>NZ_CP021780.1:0-4800000 GCF_002192415.1 Paenibacillus donghaensis
GCGTTTACTCCTGAAGGAAGCAGAGGACAAGGGTCTTCAGTTGTGTCAGAAATCAGAATTCCTGAAATACTGGATTCGATGATTTCGTTTGAGGGGTTAATGAATCATTTGCTCTTTTGCGGCGAGGCGATTATTGATATTCAGCTAAATGAACAAAATCAAAAGTCACGGGGAATCGTGCAGGAAATTAATCAATATATTCAGGAGCATTATCGCGAAAGCCTGACTATAAAACAGCTCTCGGAGATTTTTTTTCTGCATCCGGTGTATCTGGGACAATTATTAAGCAAAAGAACGGTCTCCATTTCAATGAGTTACTGCATAATCTTCGAATTGAAGAAGCAGCACGTCTGCTTCGCGAAAATAAGTTGAGGAGCGCTCAAGTGGCAGAAAAGGTAGGATATTCTAATTATTCTCAGTTTCTAAAGCAATTCGAAAAGAAAATGTCGATGAGCCCGAATGAGTATAGCAGGCTAAGTTCTAAACTTTTTTGGGTACTCCTTTAATTAGGTTGTATTTTCAGACAAAAAACACCTCTATAATTTACTCATGTAATGCTTACAAAATGGATATACCAAAAACATGGAGGTGTTTTAATGGGGGCAAGTCGAAGTCGTCAATGTTCAAGCTTAGTTTGGTAACGTTGTTATCCTTAGTCTTACACTGGCAGGTTGTGGTGGAAACAATAACAACAGTGCTGCCACCAAGGAGGAAGGTAACAAACCCGCAGAAACTGCAGCTGGAAATACAACAGGCTCGGAGGAGAAGATTGAACTTTCGAGATTAGTATTTTTCTCGGTGAGGCGGGTCAGCAGCCTACACCGGACAATAAGATTTATAAAAAGATCAAGGAAGAAACAGGCGCATCATTCAATTTCGAATTCTTGGCTGGGGATCTTAAGCAGAAGCTTGGCGTTATGATTGCTGGTCAGGATTATCCAGACTTGATGACTGCCAATACCCAACTGACGGCAGCAGGCGCATTTATTCCTCTCGAAGATTTGAATTGAAGAACACGCTCCGAATTTGAAAGCGCATTACGCAGATTACTGGAACATGATGAAAGACCCAAATGATGGACATATCTACACGCTTCCAAACTATGGTGCGTATAACGGTAAAATGAGTACAACCTATTATTCAGGTCCAGCTTTCTGGATTCAGAAAGCTATACTTAAAGATGCCGGTTATCCACAGGTTAAAACATTGGATGAGTATTTCGATCTCCTCGTCAAATATAAAGAGAAGAATCCAACCATTGATGGAACTCCAACGATCGGATTTGAGATTCTTAACAACGACTGGAGAAACTGGGGGTTGTTTAACGCTCCTCAGCATCTGATTGGACATCCTAACGACGGCGGAGTAGTTGTTAAAGATAACGTTGCAGAACTCTTTGCTGATAAAGACTATGCTAAGCAGTACTATCAAAAGCTTAATGAAATGAACGGATTGGGTATTATCGACCAAGAAGCATTTGTGCAGAATTATGACCAATATCTAGCGAAACTGTCTAGTGGAGCTGTTCTGGGAATGTTTGATCAGCACTGGAACTTCCAGAAAGCAGAAGATTCACTCTCGACACAAAACAAAATTGAGAGAACTTATGTAGGACTTCCTCTTGTATATGATACCAACACCAAAGACTACTATCTTGATCGGCCAGCTCTTAACTTGAATAATGGTTTTGGATCACTGTTAATGCTAAAATGCTGTGAAAATCATAAAGCTAATGGATAGAATGATTCAAGAAGATTGGCAAAAAGTGCTCACTTGGGGCATTGAAGGCGAAGATTATATAGTAGAAAACGGCCGTTTTATGAGAACCGCAGAACAACGTGTGAACGCAGTTGATGCTACATGGAAGCTCAGCAACAAAGCAGACGCGTGGTGGGGTACCGCTCCGAAAATGCAAGGGTACTTTGCAGATGGGAACTCAACGGACGCCGCAGCTCAACCTGAAGAATACAAGGCAGGATTGAAGCCATATGATAAGGAAATCCTTGACGGATACGGAATAAACAGTTATGCGGATTTCTTCAGTGAGCCTGGGCCAAACCCAGTAGCTTATCCAGCTTGGTCCATAGATCTTGTCGAAGGCTCTGATGCCAAAATTGCCGAGACGAAGATGGGTGAATTGAAAACCAAGTTCTTGCCAAAAGCAATCTTGGCTAGTTCATCAGATTTCGATAAAGTTTGGAATGACTTTGTTAAAGAAATGGGTAAAGTGAATGTCAAAGCCTACGAAGACAGAATCAATGAACAGCTTAAATGGAGATTTGATACCTGGAGTGTAAAATAGTCCGCCCTTTGTTTCAAAATCAGAAAGTGTGGCTCATGAGCCCACCACTTTCTGAAATATATGGATGATGTGGGGAGAAAACTATATATGGATGAGATTTTAACGGAAAAAAAAGTTAACCGGCATCCTAAGAGAAAAAAGAAGCAACCTATTACTTGGTCTTTGATCAAGAATCAGAGACAGCTGATTTGGATGTCGGTTCCTTTAACGATGTATATTGTACTATTTGCTTATGTTCCCGTTTGGGGATGGACTATGGCTTTTCAGAATTATAGACCAGCTAAGGCTTTTGGCGAACAAACATGGGTTGGCTTTAAACACTTCAAGTTTCTTTTTACGGACGATAACTTTTTAAGGGTACTGCGCAATACATTGGCGATGGGAATAATTAATCTCATTCTAGGATTTATGACTGCGATAATACTGGCCTTGCTACTTAATGAAATCAAAAATGTCCTTTGGAAAAGAACAGTTCAGACCATATCTTATTTGCCGCACTTTCTCTCTTGGATTATTGTAACAGGGATTGTAGCTACCTCCCTCTCGGTTGGCGACGGGATCATCAACGTCGTACTCATGAAATTGCATCTTATTGATTCACCGATCCTTTGGTTGAGTGAAGGGAAGTATTTCTGGGGTATTGTGGGGGCTTCACACATCTGGAAAGAAGTGGGATGGAGCACGATTATCTATTTGGCTGCTATTGCTTCTATTGATCCAGCATTATATGAGGCTGCAGAGATTGATGGAGCTAACCGGTACAGAAGAATGTTCAATGTAACATTGCCGGGAATTAAAGCAACCATAGTAATCCTGTTGATAATGTCCGTAGGACATGTACTGGATGTCGGTTTTGAGGTACCGTACTTGTTAGGGAACGGTCTTATTATGGACTGGTCAGAAACGATTGATATATTTGTATTGAAATACGGGATTGCGCAAGGGAATTATTCCTTGGCCACTGCGGGTGGTATCTTTAAAACAGTCGTAAGTGTAACGTTGCTGCTATTAGCTAACTGGACTTCGAAGCGGCTAGGGGAAGAGAGGCTGTTATAATCATGGAAAAAACTCAATTGATACCTCAAAAATCTCCAAAGAGCAATGTTGGAAAACGTATAAGATATATGGGCGTCGAGCCTATATTGTTTGGCACCTTCAATACTGTATTTATGATATGTCTAGTGACTGTTACCTTGTATCCATTCCTGAATACAATAGCAATCTCCTTGAATGAGGGGAATGATACCATCCGCGGCGGCATTTATCTATGGCCAAGAGAGTGGACTATACAGAACTACAAGGCTGTTTTTGCCTCTGGTACAATTATTCCTGCCTTTTGGGTTTCGGTAGCACGAACAGTATTATCTACGATCCTAAATCTATTCTTAACCACGATGCTTGCATATACGTTAAGCCGGAAAGAATATGTTTTCCGCAAGCAAATTACCTTTGTATTCGTCCTCACCATGTATTTTAGTGCGGGTCTGATTCCAAACTATTTCCTTATTAAGGATCTTCATTTGCTCAATTCGTTCTGGGTATATGTAATACCTTCGATGGTAAGTGCATTTAATATGATCGTCATCCGTACTTATATTGGTTCCTTGCATGAAAGTCTTATGGAATCCGCAAGAATCGACGGTGCTGGAGAATTTACAATCTTCATGAGAGTAGTCTTTCCTTTGTGTAAACCTGTTCTTGCTACGATCGCCCTTTTTGTTGCAGTAGGTGCATGGAACTCATGGTTTGATGCTTTTATCTACACATCTTCCCGCCAGAACTTGAGTACATTGCAATATGAATTGATGAAGTTAATATCATCTAGTATGAATGCGAATAGTGACCCTAGTGTGGTTAACGGGGCAGGGGTAACTGCGGAGTCTACGGGGTCAATGGTTACTCCAATGTCCATTCGTGCAGCCGTTACCATCGTTGCTTCGGTTCCAATTTTGCTAGTCTATCCATTCATGCAAAAGTATTTTGTAGTTGGAATGAACGTAGGAAGCGTGAAGGAATAACATCGGTTATCACTATTACAAGTACGGAAGGTTGTTAGTTTACATGATGATTCAATCTTCAATCTCATATTCGAATCCAATTCTTCCGGGCTTCTATCCCGATCCAAGTATTACCCGGGCAGGGGATGACTTTTATCTGGTCTGTAGTTCCTTCGAATATTTCCCGGGCGTACCTATCTTTCACAGCAGAGACTTGATTCACTGGACACAGATAGGACATGTGCTGGATCGGATGAGCCAGCTCGATATCAGAGGCTGCAAAAGCTCAGGTGGCATCTTTGCTCCGACGATCCGGTATTATGACGGTATGTTTTATATGATAACTACAGATGTAGGGGGAAGAGGGAACTTTTACGTTACAGCTGCTGATCCTGCGGGTCCTTGGTCAGATCCGATTAGTATCCCCTATGGAGGAATTGACCCCTCTCTGATGTTTGATGACGATGGAAGGGTATATGTCACTACACAGCAGGGGGCGGATTATGATTCCCATGCCATTCAATATGAGATTGATGTGGCCACAGGGGAAGCGTTAACTGAACCTGTTGTTATCTGGACCGGTGACGGAGGACCCTGGACGGAAGGGCCACATTTGTACAAAATAAATGGAATTTACTATATTATGACCGCTTCAGGAGGAACGGCAAAAGAACACCGTGAAATTATCGGTCGTTCTTCCTCTCCTTATGGTCCTTTTGAGCGGTTGCCGCATCCGATATTAACGCATAAAGATACGGAAAGTCCTATTCAGTATTTGGGTCATGCTGATTTGATCGAGGATAACAATGGGGATTGGTGGGCCGTATTTCTAGGCGTGCGGCTCGTGGATTCCAAGTATACCGTGCTGGGTAGAGAGACTTTCCTTGCCCCTGTAAGCTGGAGTGAAGATGGCTGGCCAATGATTGATAATAATGAAGATACCGTCGGATTGGAAATGAAGGTTCCGCGTGTACCTGGATCGTCGCCCAAACCTGCCGATAGCGGCAGATATGAATTTGACGATGACACGCTGCCCTTTTCATTGACGTTCCTGCGTAATCCGGCTGAAGGTAGCTGGTCATTAGGCGAACGCCCGGGCTGGCTGTCTCTTCGGGGACAACCAGCCAGTCTAAATGATATTGGCCAGGTAGCGTTCATTGGCAGAAGACAGCAGCATGTTAAGGAAGAATGGAGTACGCTGCTGGAATTAACAAGCACACAGGCCAGCGAAGAGGCAGGATTATGCGTTAGATTAGATGAGAAGGCACATTATGCAATTGGACTGGGCCAACACGAGGGTCAACGGGTCATTGCAGCTTATTTGACGGTTAAAGGCAAAACCGAAATAGCTGCATCCATTCCAACTACAGCCGAGAAAGTGTACCTGAAAATCCAAGCGGATATTGCAAAATATTCGCTGCTGTATTCTCTGGATGGTCAGGAGTGGCATGAACTGGCTGTCGGAGCGGCGTATCCCTTGTCTCCACAGGCAATGGAAGGAAACGGCTTTACCGGTGTGGTTATCGGTATGTATGCAACAGGTCATGGGGAGATCGCAAGGGAGCAAGCCTACTTCGACTGGTTTGATTACCGTATAGGAGGTTCTTCATGAGAGAAGCTAATCATTTTACTGAACCCTCTTTAAAATCATTATTTTCTGAAGATTTCAAAATTGGAGCGGCAGTGAATCCCTTGACGATTCAGTCCCAGGCGGCGCTGCTGGCGTATCACTTCGGCAGCATCACTGCGGAGAATGAGATGAAATTCGCCAGCCTGCAGCCGCAGGAAGGAATCTATACCTTCGAAGAAGCGGATCAGTTGGTGGCATTCGCCCGCAAGCACGGGCTGGCCATGCGCGGACATACCCTTGTCTGGCATAATCAGACGACGGATTGGCTGTTTCAGGATAAGCACGGCGGCCTTGTGGACAAGGTGACGCTGCTTGCCAGGCTGAAATCGCATATCGATACGGTTGTAGGACGCTACAAGCAGGATATTTATGCCTGGGATGTAGTGAATGAGGTGATAGCAGATGAGGCTGACCAATATCTGCGTCCGACGAAGTGGCAGGACATTGCAGGAACCGACTATATTGCCAAAGCTTTTGAATACGCGCATGAGGCTGATCCGCAGGCCATGTTATTCTACAATGACTATAACGAGTCCCAGCCCGGCAAGCGCGACAAAATATACACCCTGCTGAAGTCGCTCGTGGAGCAGGGTGTTCCCGTGCATGGCGTCGGCCTGCAGGCCCACTGGAATCTGTACGATCCTTCGCTGGATGATATCCGGGCCGCGATCGAGAAATATGCTTTACTGGGTCTGCAGCTTCAGCTCACAGAGCTGGATCTGTCGGTCTTCCGATTCGACGACAGACGCACCGACCTGAAGGCTCCTGGCGCGGATCTGCTCGCCCTGCAGGCGGAGCGGTATGATGCGGTATTCCGGCTGCTGCGGGAATACAGCGATGTTATCAGCGCGGTCACCTTCTGGGGAGCGGCGGATGATTATACCTGGCTGGATGATTTCCCGGTCCGTGGGCGGAAGAACTGGCCGTTTCTGTTCGATGAGCGGCAGCAGCCGAAACCGGCCTTTAGCCGGATTGCCAACGCCCTGCTGTAGAACGTGAACTCAAGAATGTTATATTCGTTTCATTCTTAAGTTCATCTTATATGTAAATTAATTTAATCTTCATGAGGTTTTCATCTTAAATTAAGCTGGCAGGTTTATAGTTATCCCATAACCCCCTTATCATATATATCTGGACCCCGCCGAACGATGGCGGGGTCACTTTTTTGCTCAAATGCTTCCAAATTATTGAAGAGGTTGCACATCTAAGGTATGCTGAACACACGCTCAAGAACAGGGCAATGGTCAACTATGATTCCATTCCGTATATCAATGGGACTCTGCTGCTGCATCTGGCAGCGGGCGTTTATTTCTCATTGTTTACTCTGAAGAAGGGCAGACCCAGAATCGATGTTGGGTTTCTGGCTGTCACTTTCCTGCCGCTGCTGCGCGGATTAACGCTGGGGTACGGGCTGTTGAAGCAAAGGCCGCAGGCCTAACAACGGAATAGAGGTCCACATAGGAAGAGGCTGCCCCTGACAGCTGCTGTTTTAGAGCGTAGGGGACAGCCTCTTTTTGTATAGAATAACTTGCTCCCACCAAACCTGCAAAAGTGCAGGTATTTCCTGCGGTTCCATCTCTCTTCAGAAAATACCTGCGAAAATACATCTTTTTAGACTAGAATCGGCCTTTACTTATTGTTTCGTCAATAAAACCTGCACATTTGCAGGCATTTCTTCTAAAAGGTCTATTTTCGGTGAAATTCCTGTACTTTTGCAGGTATTCCCTGCTGTTGGACTGCTGCGCGGAGCAAGCCGCGCATGCGGGAACGCCGCTATGATGCGCGGGCCCGCTGCAGTAACCTGGTTTGTTTGGTGCTATGACTGGCCGGTTACACATTGGGTGGGACTAGAATAACCTCGCCGCTGTCTCCACACCTTCAAATAATGGTTTGAAGAAATTGCGCTCATAACTGACAATAAACTGGTGTTCAACCGCGTAGTCCAGGGCAGCCTGGCATTTGGGGCTCTGCGGAATCGCATTGCGGTATTCCTCATAGGCCGCCAGACTGGGGTAAGAGAAAGAGGCGTAAGCAATATTGCTTGGCCCTTCATGCGGCAGCAGATAGCCATGGTGAAGGCCGCCCATTTCATTAACGAGATCAATCCACAGCTTGCTGTAATGCTCGAACTGGGCTATTTTAAGCGGATCGATCACATATTTGAGAAAACAAGTTACCATACATATCCTCCTCCGGCAATAAAATGTGAAAGCACAAGAACAAGTATACCTTGAATAATGAATGCTACATCTGCCAGACCTCCAAGAGCCTGCGGGTAAGCAGTGATAATACCGCTACAGCCTGCATAAGCTTGGACTAACAGTTACAGTTCTGTCTGTGAAGGAGTTGGAAGCTTGGAAACCGCGCTGCTAGGCAGCTTTGCCTCGGCCATGGCCACTGTGCTCGGAGCCATCCCCATTATGTTCGTGAAGCAATTGTCGGAGAAATGGAAAGATGTGTTGGTTGCTTTCACCGCCGGAATCATGGTCTCTGCTTCGACCTTCGGCCTGATGCCGCAAGCGATCAGAGAGTCGGGGATTATCTCTTTAACCCTGGGGCTGCTCACCGGAGTGCTGCTGCTGGATCTGATCGAAAAGAGTATTCCGCATATTGATGTGGAGAATAAACCTGGCTATACCAACATGGATTCCAAAGCGCTGCTGGTCATGATCGCTTTATTCATTCATAATATCCCCGAAGGGCTAAGTACAGGGTTCAGCTATGCCAGTGAGCAGGCCAGTCTTGGCCCGATGGTGGCGATTGCGATTGGGGCGCAGAATATGCCGGAGGGGCTGATTCTCGCCGTATTTTTGCTGAATTCCCGGACCTCTAAGCTGAAGGCGTTATCCATTGTCGCGCTTACCGGACTGATGGAGATGGTGTCGGCGGTGATCGGTTATTTTACCGCCAGCTCGCTGCAGAATGCAGTCGGGTATGGTCTTGCATTTGCTGCCGGGGCGATGCTGTTTATCGTCTACAAGGAGCTGATCCCGGAGAGTCACGGTCATGGCTATGAACGCCCTTCGACCTATTCGTTTATCTTCGGCTTGCTGATTATGGTCTATATTACATATATTTTTGGATAAGAACCGGCCTGCAACATACGGCACAAAGGCAATGGATACAGGCAGCGTTCCCGCTGACCGTCCATTGCCTTTTGGTTATACCGCCTACAGGTATAGGTGACTCTGTTTAGAGCGTGTCTTCAAACCAGAATGTCTTTGTCCTCCGAATCATCGGGTTTGAAGACACCTCCTAGCCTCGCAGAATAATCTCAATCTGCTCCAGCTCTCCCGCACTCAGCTCAGGCGCATTCAAGGAGGCTACCGCATCTTCGATCTGGCTGACCTTGCTGGCGCCGATCAGTGCAGAGGTGACTCTGCCGCCGCGGAGCACCCAGGAGAGGGCGAGCTGCGACATTTTCTGACCGCGCGCGGCAGCCAGCTCGCTCAGCTTGCTGACCTTGCCCAGCACCTCTTCGGTGATCTCCTTCTCGGAGAGGAAGACACTCGGTCCGGCAGCGCGGGAATCGGCCGCAATCCCCTTCAGGTAGCGGTCAGTCAGTATCCCTTTGTAGAGTGGCGAGAAAGCGATAGTGCCGATCCCTTCCTCGGCAAGCACATCCTGCAGCCCGTCTTCAATCCAGCGGGACAGCATGGAGTAATTCGGCTGATGGATCAGGCAGGGGGTTCCCAGACGGCGCAGAATTTGTGCGGCTTCACGCGCCTCATCCGGCTTATAGTTGGAGATCCCTACATACAGCGCTTTGCCTTGACGCACGATCAGATCAAGCGCACCCATGGTTTCCTCCAGCGGAGTGTTCGGGTCCGGACGGTGATGATAGTAAATATCGACATAATCCAGTCCCATCCGTTTCAGACTCTGATCCAGGCTGGCAACCAGATTCTTCTTGGAACCCCATTCACCGTAAGGTCCGGGCCACATATAATAACCGGCCTTGGTGGAGATGATTAATTCATCGCGGTAAGCCGCCAGATCCTGCTTCAGCATCCGCCCGAAGTTCTCTTCCGCCGTACCTGCCGGAGGTCCGTAGTTGTTGGCCAGATCGAAGTGGGTGATCCCGAGGTCAAAAGCCCGCTGAACCATGGCCCGTCCATTCTCAAACACATCGTTGCCGCCGAAATTATGCCACAGTCCGAGCGAAATCGCAGGTAGCAGCAGGCCGCTCCGCCCCGTGCGGTTATATTTCATGCCGCCGTCATACCGGTTCGCATCTGCATTGTACATTCGTGAAACCTCCTAAAGTGTAGTGATATACTTTCAATAAGCAGAAGCTTTCATGCTTGTGATGATGTGAACGCTTCATTTGTTCTTATTGTAGCCAAAAAAAGCAGGCAAACGTATGTCAGCAAGGCAGCAATTTATAGAACAATGTCAGGGTTAAGCTGGTGCAGACGATAGGCCTTGGGGGCGCTGCCCCGCACCTTCTTGAACATCCGCGAGAACAAGAGCGGGTCCTGATAGCCGACGGAACGGGAGATTTCACCGATAGTACACTGGGTTTCGGTCAGCAGCTCGCAGGCCTTGGCCATCCGGAAATTCAGCAGATACTGCTGGGGCGGAAGGCCGATGGCCTGCTTGAACAAGGTGGAGAGATACTTGCGATCCAGTCCAAGGGAAGCGGACATCATCTCGACTGTGATATTCTCACAATAGTGCGCATGCAGGAAGTGGAGGCATTGTTCGACGTAGATGCTTTTTTGACGCGGCAAAGGCAGCACATCCGGGGCAGCGGGCATCGTCCGCAGCATCCGTGCGAAGAAATCGTACAGGATTGATTTTAGTGGAAGATCCAGACCCTCCGCGTTAGCCGCAGCCTCGGTAAGACGCTCATAGAGGAAGGGCATGTACTGCTCGTCCATCGGGAACACCGGATGCCCAGGCGATAATGAAGTCCGCAACAAGATAGATTCAACCTGTTCTCCGGTAAAAGCAATCCAGGAATACACCCAGGGATCGGCAACATCCGCTGCGTACGAGGTTACAATATGGGGATAGGTCAGAAAGGCCTGTCCCGCTTGAAGTGTATGAGTCTCTTCCGATGCAGTTACAGTACCGGTTCCGGCATGGATAAAATGGATTTTGTAAATATCTCTAACGCCTGGACCCACGGAATGGCCGGAAGCACAATGCTCTTGTCCCCAGTAATGTAGATGCAGATCAGGATTGCTGCGGAAAGGGCGCTCCACATTATAATTAAATATAGCCATGCTGCTTCAGCTCTTTCTTGGTATAGGAATGGTGCCGGGCAGACTGACCCGTGTGTTCCCATTATACAATAGAAATCGCTTGGTTCATCAGACGATAAAGAAACTTGACTCTGACATACTGGTAGAGTTTAGAATTGGTGTAAAATATAAGTGAATAACAAGGAGGATTAACATGGGATCATACGGGAGTAAACAAGAATTAATCGACGAAATCAAAAATACATATGCCAAGTTGGATGCGGAATTCGATCAGCTTCCCGAAGCTTTGAAGGACAAGCGTGTGGATGAAGTAGACAGAACACCGTCCGAGGTGCTGTCCTATCAACTGGGGTGGATTCATTTATTATTACAGTGGGACCAGGATGAACAGCAAGGACTGGAGGTGCAGACGCCTGCGCCTGGTTATAAGTGGAATAATCTAGGAGGGTTGTACCTTTCCTTCTATGAGAAGTATGGGCAATATTCCTTGGAGGAGCAGCGGAGGTTATTAGCCGATGGTTTGGAGGAGTTGTACTGCTGGATTGCATCGTTGTCTGATGAAGAGCTGAATAAGCCGAATCAACGAAAATGGGCAACTACGAACGCGATGTGGCCGGTGGAGAAGTGGATACACATCAATACGGTTGCCCCGTTCAAGAGCTTCAGAGCCAAAATTCGCAAATGGAAAAAAATAGCTCTGCAATGATCACTGTAACGGGTACAGCCGTGTATGAAAGGGGGGCTGGAAGCTCATGCTATAGGTTGACTCCAGGCGGAGGGAATCAGGCTTCCATCTTGAGTAGAATCAGCTCTTCCACCGGCTCCCCATCGATCAGATGCTCCTGTACAATCCTTCCGGCGTCCTCGGGAGTTACATTGTAATACCAGATGCCGTCGGGGTAGACGATCACAAAAGGGCCGTTGCCGCATAAGCCCAAGCAGCTCGATTTGTTGATTTTGACACTCTTATGAATGCCCTGGGCCACAAGCTGCTCTTTGAAAGCCTGTATTACATCTTCCACATCCTGGTTATTGCAGTGCTCGCTGCAGCAGAAGAGCAGGTGATCCTTTAGAACCTTTAGCCGCATATTCATGGTTATCCTCCTTGGTTGCGCCCGTTAGGGGGCGGTATCTCTACAGGGAGTATAGCCTTTTTTGCTGTCGCTGTAATGGGCTGCAGGCGATTGTTCGCAAAGGATTAACAAAGCGGCCATTTCGGTGGGAATGATGAAAGCTAAGGTAACTTGACCTTTACGCGGGTAGGTGAATGATGGCGAAAATATGTTGAAATGGCAGGCGTTTCTTGTTTCAATTATATAATTGCGGAATCCTCCAGAGATTGTCCGGGCAGCAGTTTATCCCCTGCCAGTTTGGTTAAGTAACCTATGAAGCAGAGCAAATTAAACTACAACCAATCAGGAGGTAATCAATATGAACAAGAGAATTGTGGGTGTCTTCACAGCTGAACACGAAGCTTCAAGAGCGATTGAGGATCTGAAACGTCATGGTTTTCGGACAGAGGATATCTCCATTATTGCCAGAAATAAAGACGACGCCAATACGATTACGGAAGAGACAGGGACCAAAGCGCCAGAGGGAATGGCTTCCGGTGCGGCTACCGGGGGATTGCTGGGCGGTGTGACGGGGCTGCTGCTCGGGATTGGCGCGCTGGCCATTCCAGGTATCGGACCTATTCTGGCGGCTGGACCGATTGCGGCCACACTCGCCGGTGCAGCTGTAGGCGCAGGTACAGGCGGTTTGGTCGGAGGGCTGATTGGTCTGGGTATTCCTGAAGATGAGGCAGAGAGCTACGACAGATATGTGGGCGAAGGCCGAATTCTGGTTATGGTGGATGCGGAAGGCGATCAGGAGCGTGAGGTGGACCGGATTTTCAAGGAGCACAATTCGCTGAAACGTGACCGTGTGGAGAATATCACGGATGATACCCTTGCTATGGAGCGTGGACGTGACAACCATGTGGGCGGCGACGCCCGGGCGATGGAACGGGATTATACCGAACGTTCAGCAGCTGCCGCTGCCGATGATTCGGTACGAGATACCGTCGACGCTGCATTTAACGGCTCGGGTCTGGAGGGCAAGGCTGACACCGGACTTGATACGATGAATGCAGGTGCCGGAACACGGCTTCCTGAGGACAGAGCTGGGCAGGATATCCATAGACCGGGCATGACCGGAGCGGTGGAGGAAAGCGATGAGCTGCGGGCTTCGGATCAGAAGGATGCGCGGGACCTGGCCCAAGCCTCCGGCACGATGGATTCGATGGATACCTTGGCGAACGAACGTGTGCGCAACGCTGCGGGAGAGAAGCTCACCGAAGAAGAGCGCAAGCAACGCGAGCGGGAAATGGATCTGGACCGCAGCAGCGGCAAAACGTGGTAGGAGCGTCGGTCCCGGTGATCGGAAGAAGAGAAGGCGTGTGCCGGTGAGTAGCGGTAGAGTGGCATATGTGCTGAAGTGTGTTAAGGCAAGCTAGTGCTGCGAAAAGGCAAGTGCCATGTGTGAGGAAGGGGAGTAAAACGGAACGGGCTGTTTCACGAGCGGATGATTTCGCTGGTGAAGCGGCCTGTTTTGCTGTTTGCGCAGCGGCAGACCTGGTTGCTGGCAGAGGCAAAACCGATGGTGGAGCTGCGGAAACTGATGCTGGAGCGGAGACAACCTGATGCTGGAGTAGAGATGGTTCTGATGCTGGATTAGAGACAAACTGATGCTGGAGTTGCGGATAATCAGTTATTGGAGCGGAAGACAAACTGATGTAGGTGTAGAGACAAACTGATGCTGGAGCGGAGGTGAATCTGATGCAGCAGCGCTGGAAAAGCTGACATTGCGGACTGCATAGCCCTTATTTGGTCAATATGGGGTATACAGTCGGGTTAACGGACCGTATAGCCCCTATTCCCTGAAATTTGCCTTCATTTGGGGGTGAATCGACTGAATAGCGGCGCTGGGGTCCGCAAGAAGGTGAAATGAGCAGCAAATGGCGAAATAGGGGCTCCTGAGTCCGTAAGCTGATTGAGGCAGGAAGCTGAATCTGAAGTGATGATGATTGGTGCAGGAAGCTGAATCTGAAGAGACACTGATTGGTGCTGGGACATACATAAGGTTGTATAAAGAATGAGTGGTACAGAAACGCAGGGGTGGACGAAAAGGGGCAGCGCACATTTAAGTGCAAGCAGAAGCTAGTGAACTAGCTGGTTCTGTTTCTGTAGTGAGGCTAGTTGGTGGAAGAGCGCGGGTGTGGACGGAGGGGTGTGGGATGGAGTGGCGTGGCGTGTGTGTTAGGAAGAGAAGCACGAATTCAGTAACAGTAACATTAGTTCACAATAAGAAAGCAGGCTCGGCAAGCCCGCAGAGGGCACCGAGCCTGCTTTGGTGTAGTGCTGAGCAACCGTCCAACAGGACGGTAGTGCAGCAGGACGGTAGTGCAGCAGCGAGGGGGGAACCGCGTGGCGATAAGGTAGCTAAGCGACAAGTAACCGCGGAGCAAGGAAGTGATGTGGAGTAAAGAGCTACCGCGGAGCAAGGAAGTGATGCGGAGTGAAGAGTTACCGCGAAGCAAGGAAGTGATGCGGTGTGAAGAGCTACTGCGAAGCAAGGAAGTGATGCGGAGTGAAGAGCTACCGCGGAGCAAGGAAGTGATGCGGTGTGAAGAGCTACTGCGAAGCAGTAAGGTAGTGTGGGAGCGAGGAGTAACCGCGAGGCAAGAATTTAGTGTGGAGCAACAGACCCGCGCACAGCTTGAAGCTCCTAAGAAGCAACAAGCTGCAGGCAAGCCGCTGAGCTTACAGGGATGCGGCGTTCTTGCGCAGGGCCATGCCGTCCGGGATCTCCTTGCCGGGCAGGAAATGAATACTGCGCACATAGCGGATCGTGCGGCTCTGCGCCCGCATGATCACGGAGTGGGTCTCGGCGCGTTCCTTGCCGATGAACCGCACGCCGCTAAGGAACTCGCCGGAGGTTACGCCGGTGGCGGCGAAGATAACATCGCCGGTGCCGACCATATCCTCCATGTAGAGTACACGTGTCGGGTTGGCGATGCCCATGCGCAGGCAGCGCTGCAGCTCGAAGGGGCCGTCCGGCAGCAGCCGGCCCTGCAGTTCGCCGCCGAGGCATTTCAGCGCGGCGGCGGCCAGCACACCCTCGGGCGCTCCGCCGGAGCCGAGGTACAGGTCAACTTCGCTGTCCGGCAGCGCCGCTGCAATAGCTCCGGCGACATCGCCGTGGCTCAGCAGCTGGATGCGGACGCCCGCCTTGCGCAAGCCGGCAATCAGCTGCTCATGCCGCTTGCGGTCAAGGACCATCACCGTCAATTCCGACAGGGACTTGCCGCTGTAATGCACCGCCTTCTGGAGGGTGACCTCCAGCGGGTCCTCCAGCCGCAGCTTGCCGGCCAGCTCCGGCCCGCAGGCCAGCTTCTCCATGTAGATGTCCGGCGCATGAAGTAGGCTTCCCTTGTCCGCGATCGCGATCACGGACTGGGCGTTGTGCAGCCCGCAGGCCACCACCTCCGTGCCCTCCAGCGGATCTACCGCGACATCGACCGAAGGACCGCGGCGGTTGCCGACCTTCTCCCCGATATAGAGCATCGGCGCATCATCCATCTCGCCTTCGCCGATCACAACCGTACCGTCAATGGATACGGAATCAAACATGGAACGGATGGCGGTGGTTGCCGCATCGTCGGCGGCATTCTTGTCGCCCCGGCCGATCCAGCGCGCAGATGCCAGAGCCCCCAGTTCAGTTACCCTTACAATCTCAAGACCCAATTCGCGTTCCATAGCCATTCCCTCCATTTGTGTTTAGGATGTTAACTCAGATATAACCCATAATAACGCCAGCGGTTTCCTCTATAGCTTTGTCCGTAATATCAATGACAGGGCAGCCCAGCTTGCTAAAAAGCACGGCCGCGTATTCCATTTCTTCGGTGATCCGCTCCAGGCTGGCATATTGCGAGCCCACCGGAAGACCAAGCATCTTCAGGCGTTCGGAGCGGATCTTCAGCATATGCTCCGGCTCCATGGTCAGTCCTATCAGCCGGTTGGGCGGAAGGCTCAGCAATTCCTGGGGTGGGCCAATCTCCGGTACAATCGGATAATTAACCACCTTCTTGCCACGATGGGCCAGGAAGATGCTGAGCGGTGTCTTCGAGGTGCGGGACATGCCCAGCAGTACGATATCGGCCTTCAGCATGGCACCCAGATCGCGCCCGTCATCACAGGCGACAGTGAATTCAATCGCCTCGATCCGGCGGAAATAATCCTCGTCCAGCTGATGCAGCAGGCCGGGCCGGGACTGGGGCGCGTCGTCAAAGGTGTCGATGAAGGCCTGCATCATCGGGCCCATGATATCGACGACCCGCAGATCGAGGCGGACCGCCTCTTCACGCATCATCTCCCTCAGCTCCGGCTGCACCAGGGTATAGGCGACGAACCCCTGATGCTGGGCGGCTTCCTCCATCAGCTTGCGAAGCTCATCTTCAGTTCTTACATTGCCGTGTCTTCGAATCGTGACACGCTGGTTCTGAAACTGGTGGATTACGGCCTGCACGACCGCCTCCGCCGTATCGCCGATTGAATCCGAGCATATCGTGATCAAATGTGGAGATTGCAACATGCGGCTCTATTCCTCCTGTTATCCATTGGCTTCAATTTCGAGGAGCAGTTTAATGATGGAGGTCTTGGTCAGGCGCCCGACCACATCCAGCTTGACGCCGTTCTCCCCATCCCCGCCGGACACAACAACGGGCAAGCTGTCCACCTCATGAAAAATCATCTTATGTGCCGCCTCCAGCACCGGCTCCTCGGGGGAGACGGTCACTACCTTGGGCTGGCGGGTCATCACCATACTTACCGGGATCGTGACGGCACCCGGATTGCCCAGCGTTACCTTCAGAAAATCCTTGCGAGAGGCTACTCCGGCCAGCTTCCCGTCTCCGTCGCAGATAATCAGCGTGCCGACATCCTGGAGGAACAGTGTGACTACCGCATCCTGAACCGTAGTGGTTTCCCGGATAATAATCGGCAGGCTCTGGATATCCTTGACCTTTGTCTCCTGCAGCAGCTTACCGCCCGAGAGGCGCGGTTTAGCCTTAGTGCCAAGGAAATAACCTACCTTGGGCTTGGCGTCAATATAATCGAGCATGACCAGAACGGAGAGGTCGGAGCGGATCGTTGGCCGGCTGAGCTGCAGGCTTTCGGCGATCTGCTCGCCGGTAATGGGTGCTCTTTTTTTGACAATATCAATGATTTGCATTTGCCGTGATGTTAGTTCGATCACAATGTCCCTCCACTTCCTTATACAAGGCACAGGCTTCCTCTATAGACAAGGAGCACCGCTTAACGATTCCCCCTCTCGATTATGAGTCATAATCACCTTCAATATCCGTTAACTTGATTATATAATACGCAATAGTGGTCATTAATGCAACATATAGTACGTCATATATTAGATTTTTTTACAACGGATGTGTTTAACTTCGCTTTAAAAAGCATTTGCACCAGCGCCCGGCCATTCACCAGCACCGTTCCGGTGATGATGGTGAACACGCCAAGCAGCGTCATCCAGGAGATCTCCTCCTTGTAGAGCAGGAATCCTACGCCGACGGCGATCGGGGGGGAAATGTACAGCCAGGTAGAGGGGAACACCGGATTCGTCCGTGCAACCAGCCAATAGAACAAGCTGTGGCCGACCATAGAGCCCACTACAGTAAGGTAGAGCAGCGAGCTGGCGCCTTCGAACGAGAGCAGAAATTCGGGATGCACCTTCTCGGTAGTCAGCGACAGAAGCAGCAGTAAGGTGCCGCCGTAGATCATTTGAGCCGCATTCAGTGCGATGGGAGAAACTTCGGACATGCGGGTGCTTACTTTTTTGGAATAAACCGCGCCTACGGCATAACAGCATTCCCCGACCAGGACGACAGCACAGCCGATCACCCATAGCGGCGAGACGTCAACAGCAAGACCCGGCAGCACCAGCAGCAGCACCCCGACAAGGCCGATCATACAGCCATAGATGGACAGTCTGGAAGCTTTTTGGCGGAGAATGGCGGTCTGCAGCAGCAGAATCATAATCGGGCCGGTAGCCGACAGCACCGCAGCAAGTCCGGAAGATACATATTGTTCCGCCCAATAGAGTGTCGAGAAGGTGCCGAAGGTCAGCGTGGCCCCGGTGAGTAGCATTTCCTTGCGGAGCAGGAGTTTGAAGCTGGCCCGGCCTTTCCAAACCATATAGAGCAGCAGAATCGTTCCCGCCGCCAGAAACCGCAATCCCGCCGAGAAGAAAGGAGGCGCGCCTGCGTCTACTCCAATTTTGATCGCCAGAAAGGTGGTGCCGAAGATCAGACAAACCAGTGAATACGCCAATAAAATCATGTTCAGTTCCCCTTTGTAATGTTGCTTCAGATCATAGTTCTCTATGCATTTTATCTATCATATAGGGGAGAGTACAGAACAGATGGTGAAGAGTAGAACAGATTAGGCGGGAAATAAGGTACAATACATGAAACAGAGGTTGCGGAGAGGATGGGAAGCAGAGATGGCAAAATCAGCGAGAGACTCAGGTTCGGCACGGTCAGCGCAGGGACAGCCGTTGTTCAGGCAGGTAATGAAATTTATGCTGAACCGGATAGAGCGGGGCGAATGGAAGGCGCATGAGAAGCTGCCCTCCATCCGGCTGCTGGCGGAAGAAACCGCGGTGCATCGGCTTACTGTGTTCAAGGCTTACCGGCAGCTGGTCGAGGAAGGCAAGCTTTATGTGCGTGATAAAGCAGGCTATTATGTCGCCCCGCAAGGGGGGCTATCCGCACGGAAGGAGGAGACTGCGGCGGGTACAGCCGCCTTGTATTCGCTGACCAATGCGCTTTCGGATATCCAGCGGATGCAGGTAGAATATCAGTTCTCGCAAGCGCTGATTGATCCGGGACTGCTGCCCAATCTGTTTTTGTCTGACTATGTCAAAAAAGTCTTCGATCTCTACCCGAAGGTCATGGGCACCTATTCGACGGTACAGGGTGACCCGGAGCTGCGGGAGACGTTAAGCCAGCATTTCCGTACCCATCACCGGCTGCAGCTGTCTGCGGACGAGCTGCTGATTACTTCCGGCGCACAGCAGGCGATTAACTTGATCTCCGGGATGCTGTTGGGTCCGTTGGATACGGTGCTGGTGGAGCGGCCTACTTATAGTGTGGCTATGGATATTTTTCGCCGGGAGGGGGCTCGGCTGGTGCCGGTCGAGATCACCCCGCAGGGGTATGATCTGGCGGAGGTTGAGGCGCTGATGAGGAAGCACAAGCCGCGCTTCTTCTATCTCAATCCCACGCACCATAATCCAACAGGCTACACCGTGCCTGCCGAGCAGCGGAAGCTGCTGGTCGAGCTGGCCGAGCGCTACCGCTGTCTGCTGGTGGAGGATGACCCGTTCCGCGATATGTATTTCGGGGCTGAGCCTCCGCCGCCTTGTTTCGCATATGATACGGAGGGTTGGGTCATCTATATCAGCAGCTTCAGCAAATATGTCGCTCCGGGGCTGCGCATCTGCGCGGTAGCCTGCCGTCATCCGTTCATGGAGCGGCTGATTACGGCCAAGTCGCTGGCGGACAACGGCACTCCGCTGCTGAATCAGAAAATCTTCCTGCATTACTACACCTCGCCCCGCCTGCAGCAGCATCTGGTGAAGCTGCGGATTGCGCTTCAGGTGCATAAGGAGATTGCGGAGGAGGTGCTGTCTGCTGCCGGATGGACCTGGACCGCCCCGCAGGGTGGGCTGAATCTGTGGGTCAAGCTGCCGGAGGACATACCGGTGGATGTGCTGTTTGCGCGTTGTATGGCGGAGTCGATCGCTTTTGTGCCCGGCGAGATTCTAGATCCGCGCGGCGAGATGAAATCCTGGCTGCGTCTCAGTTATTCATTCGCCAGCGAAACGGTGCTGCGCGAGGGCATGCAGCGGCTGACAGCGCTAGCCGGGTCGCTGGGGGCGTCGAGGTGACGAAATGCGGAGCGGGGGATTGGATGCGCATATTACTGGCAGACTTGGAAGGGGATGCAGCGGCTGACAGCGCTGGTCGAATCGCTGGTGATGCCGAGTTGACGAAGCGCGGGGCAGGCTCGGAGTGATCTGATGAAGCGTGGGAAACGGTGGGATCATTCGTGGCAGCGCTCGAAGGGGATGTCGGGTCAGCCGGGTTGAAGACGGCGAGGTCTGCTCCTTAGCCGACCGGAACGGTTGAGAATAATCAGGAGGGGTAAGGAATTAGCATGGCGGAGTGTTTCGTTGCCAAATGTACTTTTAAGCTGGCTGGAAATGCTGCTTGGTGACATGACGATAGGTGATCAAGTGAATGGAGGACGGGGCTTGATTGCGCTGTCTCATTTCTGCTAAATGCTGTAACCTTATCCAGTCGGTGAACGTCTGAACTGTAAAGGAGTGTGGTTCTTATGTTAAGCAGATTGCGAAATCCGGCTTTGGTAATTCTATGCGCCGCGTTGGTTGTAATGGGCCTGCTGATTGTGCGTCCTGGGGTGAGCTATGCCTGTTCTTGTGTTGTGCCCGATGGGCCACAGGCGTCGCTGGAACGGAGTGCCGCTGTCTTCAGTGGTGAGGTGGTATCTATGGAGGAGAAGCAGGGAGTTGTCACCTCCACGGGTGATCCGGTACAGGTGACGTTTAAGGTAGCGAACAGCTGGAAGGGGGTGGAGGGTGACGAGGTGACCTTAACCACCGCGATGTCTTCGGAGAGCTGCGGCTTCGAGTTCACGGAAGGCAGCAGCTACCTGGTCTATGCCGGCGGCGCGGAAGGCAAGCTGCAGGCCAGCCTGTGCAGCCGGACCGTAAAGCTGGCCTCTGCGGGCGAGGACCTGGAGGCACTTGGCCCAGGGACTTCGCCCAGTGTAAGCCCGTCCCCTGCGGCGAGTGCGGAACCCCCGCAGGGCGTGGAGACGCCGCCCGTTGCGGAGGGCGGGGCAGGCAATGACGGCGGCAGCGGAGACAACGCTGAACCGGCAGTGAATGCCGCCGAGTCCGGCGGAGATTCCGCCCAGATCTACGTGTGGTCCGGCGTGGCGCTGCTTGCGCTTGTAGTAGTAGTTGTGATATTCCGCTACAGAAGCATCAGAATGCGCAGCGGCCGGAAATAGCTCTGGGTTATCAAGCAAATATGAGGGTGGATGCTCCGGCTATGAGGCAGGCGTATCGCGTAGGAGGTCCGGGCATCAGCGCCCCTAAGTAACATGGGTTTCTTTGCTGCTGCCTACCCGCCTGCTGCCTGCTAAGCGGTACCTGCTGCTCACTGCTTGCTATTTACCGCCTGTCGTGTGGTGTCTGATGTCTGTCGTCTGCTCCTGCCGTCTGATGCTTGCCACTTACCGCCAACGGCCAAGCGCCAACTGCCAAGCGCTACCCCCCAGCCACCAACCGCTACCCGCAGCCCCCAGTGCCCTGTGTCCGATGGGAAAGCCTGCAAAAGTACATCTTTTTGAGGTGTTTAGCGCCATTAGGGGTGAAATACCTGCAAAAATACATCCTTTTGGTCCCAATTGTCTTATGGGGGCCAAAACCTAAAAAATTCCTGTACTTTCGCAGGAATTTCTTGTGCGTAGCGTATTGCAGGTCAAATGCCTGCACTTTTGCAGGCATTCCCCGGCAGCGTGCATGACCCGCCACGGCGTATCCACCTCTAACGTATTGCACAGCCAATGCCTGCACTTTCGCAGGCATTCCCCAGCAGCGTGTATGCCCCGCCACGGCGTATCCACCTCTAACGTGTTGCACAGCCAATGCCTGCACTTTAGCAGGCATTACTTTTCTAACCCTAGTTGCTTACTGCCTGCTATCTATCGACTATCGTCTACCCGCCTACCGCTAGTCCCTTTGTCCGATGGGAAAGCCTGCAAAAGTACATCTTTTTGAGGTGTTTAGCGCTATTAGAGGTGAAATACCTGCAAAAATACATCCTTTTGGTCCCCATTTGTCTTATGGGGGCCAAAACCTAAAAAATTCCTGCACTTTCGCAGGAATTTCTTGTGCGTAGCGTATTGCACGTCAAATGCCTGCACTTTTGCAGGCATTCCCCGGCAGCGTGCCTGCCCGCTGCGTGTGCACCTCCGATGTATTCCCCACCGCATGCGCATCTCAGACTACCCGATATTACGCGTAGCCCGCAGGCTCACACCCAGCCAAACAGGCGGGCAAGCTGGGCGACGGTGAACGTTACGCCGATGGCAATGGCCAGCGGGATAACGGCGGAGAGAATCGACCATTTGAGGCTTTTGGTCTCTTTGTAGATATTTATTAGCGTAGTGCCGCACGGATAATGCAGCAGCGAGAACAGCATCATATTCAGCGCGGTCAACCAAGTCCAGCCATGGCTCAGGAAGATATCCTTGATGCTGCCCAGGCTTTCAATATCGACCATCGCGCCTGAGGACATATAACCCATCAGCAGAATCGGCAGCACGATCTCATTCGCAGGCAGCCCGAGAATAAAGGCCATCATGATGAAGCCATCCATCCCCAGCAGCTGGGCAAAAGGCTCGAAAAAAGCAGCCATATGATTCAGCACACTGTCGCCGCCAATAAACAGGTTGCCGAGAATCCAGGTGATCACCCCTGCAGGCGCAGCCACAATGATGGCGCGGGTGAGTACATTCAGCGATTTCTCCTTGGAGGAGAGCAGGATGGTCTTCCAGATCTGCGGCCGCCGGTAGGGCGGAAGCTCCAGCGTGTAGTGGGTGGGAACACCACGCAGCGCTGTTTTGGACATCACCCACGAGACTGTCAGCGTAACCATAATTCCGATCAGCACGAGTCCCATCAGCACAGAGGCGGTTGCCAGCGTGCGGAGCGCACCTGTGGTTGCCGCGCCTGCCATGAACAGGGAGGAGAGCAGGATCAGCGTCGGCCAGCGCCCGTTGCAGGGCACGAAGTTATTGGTCAGAATGGCGAGCATTCGCTCGCGTGGCGACTCGATAATGCGTGTGGAGAGGATCGCAGCAGCGTTGCAGCCGAAGCCCATGGACATGGTCAGGGCCTGCTTGCCGTGCCCTCCTGATTTTTTGAACAGACGGTCCATGTTAAAAGCAACACGCGGCAGATAACCGAAATTCTCCAACAGCGCAAACACCGGAAAAAAGATCATCATCGGCGGCAGCATGACACTGATGACCCAGGAGGTTCCCCGGTATAATCCCAGCACCAGCACACCATGCAGCCAAGCCGGGGCATGCACGGCCTCGAAGCCGGCGGTCAGGTACCCTTCCAGCCAGCCGAAGAAGGAGGCCAGCCAGCCTGACGGATAGTTGGCACCGGCAATGGTAATCCAGAACACCACCCCAAGGATGGCCAGCATGATCGGGAAGCCCCATAGCTTGGAGGTCACGATATTATCCAGCTTAAAGGTGCTGTTCAGCCTTTTGCGGTCCTGATAGCTGACCGCCTCTCCGCAGATGCCTGCGGATACACTGTAGATTCCGCTGACAATCTCATCCCGGACGGCTCCGCCGTCGGCGAGTTTCCTGGCTGTAGCCAGGAGTGATTCCAAGGACTCGGGGCCTTTAATGACATGCGGGGATTCCATGGCTGGTAACCTCCTTTTTCAGGGCTGGGGTGTGGCGGTTTAAGTTCTCTTTGAGCGAGGCCATCAGGCTGTCATCCCCGTCCAGCAGCCGCAGTGCAATCCAGCGAGCCGGATATTTCGAGCCGACAGTCTGCTCCACCAGGGGCAGCAGCTCGGCGATTCCCCGTTCAATCTCTTCATTGTAGGTAATCCGCATCGGCGGAGCGGAGAAGCTGCCTGTGGCGACACGTTCCACCTGATCCAGCAGTGCTTCGATGCCGACCTTGTTGCGGGCGCTGATGGCGACTACGGGAACACCGAGGCGTTTGCCGATTTTTCTCAGATTAATATCGATGCCAAGCTTCTGGGCCTCATCAATCAGATTGATGCAGACCACGGCCTGACCGGTAATCTCCAGCACCTGCAAGGCAAGATTGAGGTTGCGTTCCAGCGACGTTGCATCCAGTACCACCAGCGTAACATCTGGCTGCTCAAAAATAATATAATCCCGCGCCGCTTCCTCATCCGCAGAGTTGGAATACAATGAATACGTTCCGGGAAGATCGATGGCGCGGTAAACATGCTCCTTGTGGGTGAACTCTCCTTCGGCGGTGATGACGGTCTTGCCGGCCCAGTTCCCCGTGTGCTGGCGCATGCCGGTCAGGAGGTTGAACAGTGTGCTTTTTCCCGTGTTGGGATTGCCTGCAAAAGCTACAGTATACTCACTCATGTCTCCGCACCTCCGATTAAATCTCCATAAATCAGCGAGCTTTCTTCTCTGCGCAGGGCGATCGTTGTGTTGCTGATCCGAAAAGCGGTTGGATCTCCCAGCGGACTGCGCCGCAGCACCTCCACTACATTGCCGACCACAAAACCCAGATCCAGCAGTCTTCTTCTGAGCACACCCTGTACTTCGATGCCGCTAATCCGTAAAGTGCTGCCGTTCTTGGCTTCCGATAAGGGAATACCTGTTCCAGCCATGAGTCTTCCTTCTTCCTTTTACATAAATTTTTAAAATTAAAATGAGGTATGAATATACAAGCGTTTATGTGTATTTATGTGTATTTTGCCTAGTGGAATTATTATTGGGCTCTGCCACAAGATTAGTATACGTAAATAACTTTGTCCCTGCAACAAAAATGTTTCCCTAGGGAAAGAATGAGGGACTAGTAGTAGCTGCAACAGTGAGGAGATCTGTAGGAGGAAGGAAGGCGAAAGGCGCTGTGTGGAAAGATGCAGAGTTACGTGAGCGGGGGGCAAGCGGAAATAGGCGGGTGGTAAACTGAAGTAGGCAGGTGGGCAAGCGGAGTTGACAGTGAGAAGTGAGTAAGTATGCGGTCGGTGTTGGACAGGTAGGCAAACGGAAATAGCCATACGAAGTGAGCAGGTGGGCAGGGGAAAGTAAAGTGCAGGTAGGCTAGCGGAGGTGGGTAAGTGGGCAGACAGGAGTAGGCGATTGAAAGTGGAAATGAAGTGGCGATTAAAGGCGGAAGTGGAGGTGGCGATTGAAGGTGGAAGGAAAGTGGAAGGGAAGTGGGGAGGGGAAGATAGTGGGGCCTGCTACAAGTGGCGGAAAGCCCAGGAAACACGGCGAATGTGCTGGAATGTAAAAGAGGGAGTTGACCAGAGAGAGTAGATGGGAAAGCTGTAGCGTATATCGATCAGCCAGCGTTGGCCCAAGTAAAATAGTTATACTGAAAAAGGTGGATTAGCGGAGTTAGTAACCGAGGAAGCCGGGAGAAGTCGAGAATTTAAGCAGCACCGGTGAATGGGTGGGAGCTGTATACCCGTGTCTCAAGCTTGCGGCGGGACGTTGGTGTTGGTGCTTGAAGCGGATGGACAGCTGAGTGCTTGGAGTGGAGCGGACTGTATAGTTCTTATTTACTCATAAAAGCCCAGTTTAGTGGTTTAAACGGACTGAGGAGCCGCTGTTTGAGCAGGTGGAGGCTGTTTGAGTGCTGTTTTGACCCAATAGGGTCTCCTGTGTCCGCAAACCTGTAATTTGTGAGTGATTAGTCCAAATAAGGGCTGCTCGGTCCGCTGGCCTTCTGTGCAGCCTGACCCAAAACGTGGAGCGGCCCCGTAGGCCGAACGAGAGGCAAAAAGGCCTTTGAATTTGCCTTACGCGGCCCCGTAGGCCGCCTATCCGCCTCAGAATGTAAGTGTGCGGCCGGTTTCTACCAGCGTTTTGGTGTTGCTGAGGATAGCCCACCAAGCGCTTTCGCTGGCTGCATAGGAGGGATCGTCAGGATGCCACTGGTCATGAATCAGCGTAAGCTTGGTACAGCCGCCGGACGGCTCCAGCAGCCAGGAAATGCGTGATTCGTAGTCTTGTCCACCTTTAAGATACGAAGGGCCGACCTTATGCGTGAAGATCAGCGTCTGGTGCGGGATATACTTCAACAAGGTTCCGTACACATGAACGGTTTGCTCGCCTTCCGCACCGGGACCGATGTATTCCAGCAGATCCCCTTCTTGGAAGGTGGAGCGAATGCTGCAGCCGTAATAGATTTGCTGTACACTCTCCGGAGAAAACAGACCTTCCCATACCTGCTCGGGTGTAGCGTTAAAATAGAACTCATATACCAGATCTTTCATCTCTTAATCCTCCTATAGGGGTTAGTTAGCGGCCTACAACGCCGGCTCTTGATTCGGTTACCAGCAGCATGAACACGTGAGCGTTCCTGTATACCTCTCGCTAGTTCGACTTTACTATACAAAAAGATCACTGACAGTTACGGTCAGTGATCCATAAAAATAGTCTCTCATCATGTTACTTTACTTAGGCCCTCGCCTTCGGTATGCAGGATTGAGCGTTCTAAGCAGTCACCGGTAGTTGGCTATGAGTAAAAATTACCGTTGAATCCTTGGAAACTGGGCCTTAGGAGTAACCTAGTCATGCCCTACTCCTAATGCTCTCATCATGCCCCTACTCGTGATACTCGCATCACGCCTTATCCCTGATGCCGCTCATCATGCCCCATAATGAGCGGCCAGTCCGGCCGCGATCTCCGCCAGCCGCTGCTTCAGCGCTGCAGGCGCTATAATCTGCAGGGATGTCCCGTAGGGAAGCAGAAAGTAAGCGGCATAAGTCATTAATGATGATTCATCCATCCTAAAAACCGCTTGTCCAGCCGTCCGCTCCACCAGCGTATGCCCAAACATCCAGTGGCTGCAGAGGTCATTCAGGATGCTTTCGCCTGAGGCGATGGTTACGGCAAGTAGCGGCGCTTCCGTATTCCGGCCAGGCAGCAGGCTCTGCAGCAGAAACTCGCGCGCCGAGAATCCTTCGGGCCGCACGAAGAATTCCCCGCTTCGCATCAGCCCGGCAATCCTGTCCACCCGGAAGCTGCGGATCTCCTGCCGCCGTTGGCAGAAGGCCGCCAGATACCACTGGCCCTTCCACAGCACCAAACCGTAGGGGTTAATGTGGCGTGAAGAAGCTTCAACCCCGTTGCCTTTGCGGTATTCCATCTGCAGGGTAAGCCTCTCCGCCGAGCACAGCTCCAGCTCCTGCAGCAGCGGCTCCAGCGCTGTTGCAGCTGCCGGAACCTGCAGCGTCTCCATCCCGCCCTCATGGCGCTCCAGCTGCTCCAGCTGCACGTTGTTGTTATAGCGATTCAGCTTGGCAACCGCGCGGTCCAGCTCAGCCTCATAGGGGTAGCCGCTTCCCCTGGCAAAAGCGGAGGCCTGCACCAGCGCCCGCTGCTCCCCGATGTCGAAGAACAGCGGGGTATCCACAAAAGACGCGGGCAGGCTGTACCCGCCGCCCGGTCCGGCATCGGCAATGACAGGCACGCCGCTTGCACACAGCGCATCAATGTAGCGGTACACCGAGCGCACGCTGATCTCCAGCCTGTCCGCCAGCTCTGCGGCTGTGGTTCTCTGCTGCTTCAGCATCCAGAGGATGGATAACATGTAATCGGCTTTGGCCATTCCTTCTGCGCCTCCTCGAAAGACGGGGTTATTATGATCCCCAGTGTACCTTGTAAGGAGCGGGCTGCCAACCGATAATTCCTAGTCCTCAGTCCTCAGTCCTCAGTCCTCAGTCCTCAGTCCTCAGTCCTCAGTCCTCAGTCCTCAGTCCTCAGTCCTAACCCTCCAGTCTCATAGGCAGCCGCCGTTAGCAGCGCAATAGCCTAACTTGCCTCAATTGCCTTCATTAAACCATCATTCGATTCAGACTGTGAACATAACGCGATCGGACCACCAGGAAATATACCGTCTGCACCGCCAGGAAGGAGGCAGCTGTAATCAGAACAGGGACGGTCACATCTGTAATATTGATCACAACCACCAGGGAGCGCACAACTATCAGTGTCTGGAGGGTAGCGACCACTATTGGTATATAGAACAGCACGGCAATCTGGCGGGTGGCAGAGGCCGACATCTCCTGTCTGCTGAGTCCGATCTTGGACAAGGCATGGTACATTTTCATATCCGCGTTCAGCTCCGTATGCAGCTTGAAGTACAGGAAACTGGCGGAGGAGAGCGAGAAGATCAGGGCAATGAAGGTTCCAATGAAGCTGAGCATGGCGAAGCCCTGTTTGGATGCGATGTAGTTGTCCGCCCGTGCAGTCAGACTGCCGTAATATTGGTTGTCCGTCCGGTTCTGTTCGATACTCCAGTCATACAGCTCCTTGGAGAACGTTGCCTGGAAGGAGTCCGCTTCAGGGGGAGGGCCATCCCATGCCGGGATGTTATAGAGATATCGGGTGGTAATATTTCTTGCCTCAGCATCATCCGGAAATAGCTTCTTCAGTGTACTATCCTCAATGATCAGCAGTGTGGTGCTGTATTGTCCTGCAATACGGATACCCTCCTGAACCTGCTTCAGTTGTAAGGGAACCTTGCTATTATTTATCAGGTTGATCGTCTCTCCGGTCGTGTAGCTTCCGCTCCTGCTCTGCTGGACATACAGCATTGCAGCTTCATTCTCAGCCAAGCCTTCAAGCGGAGCAACGCCCATCTGTGGTGCGAGCGCATTATATTGTGATACCGAGATCACATCAACATAGTCGTTTCTGCCATTGTTATGCTGGTCGATAGAGGCGCCTACTACCTTAAGCACATTCTCCGTATATTGGATATGGGCATTGTCCAGTTTAGTACGGAGCGTCTTCAGATCCGGTTCAGCCAGCTTCGGTTTATAGACCGTGTAATAGATGGCAAAGGGGGTATCCTGATACACCTTACGGTTCTCCTGGTTGACCGACAGCAAGATGCCGGTAGCCATACAGGCCAGCGAGGTGACGACAGTGACCAGGAACAGCATGCGGGCATTATCCTTGACCTTGTAGCTCATCTCCGAGACCCATAGCAGATGGGTGCCACGCCACAGCCGTTTGCGGTTCTTCTTCAGCAGGCGGATGCCAAGCACAGACAGCTGGGAGTAGAAAAAATAAGTGCCGGCAATCCCTGTAACGGCAGCGATCACAATAACGCCCGGTGATAATTTCTGCTGCAGAGCCACTGCTCCGGTAGTCAGCAGGGCTATACCCAGCAGCGACAGCAGCCAGGAGACCTTCGGTTCTGTCTTAGGCTTCTGATTTCCCTTCAGCAGATCCAGCACCTTGTTCTTGCGGATGAACAGCAGCGTAAAGAAGGAGCTGACCAGGAACAAGGCGACAAAAGAAAGTGAAGTGATCCACATGGCCTTAAACGGCCAATAGAAGGGCAGTCGTTCAATCCCGATCACGTGCGTGCTGAGCAGCAGGAACAGCTTGGCCAGCAGCATCCCGAAGCCCATTCCGGTCAGGATGGACAAGAGGCCGATGAACATATTCTCCAGCAGGATCAGCCGGTTGATCTGGCCCGGACGCGCGCCCAGAATCATCAGGATGCCGAATTCCAGATTACGCAGCTTCAAAAAGGCGCTGATGGAATAGAGCACGAAGAAGAAAGCGAACACGAAGACGATATAAGAAGCCACCTTCATGCCTGTCGCCGAGTTGCGCCCCATCTCTGCACCGGCAACCTCCGGATGAAAGATAAAGACGGAATAAGAGAAGAAAATCATCACCATAAAGGCGCTGCTAAGGAAAAAAGCCGTATACGCCCGCCCGTTGCGGCGCACATTGTTAAACGCGAATTGAGGAAAGCTCATGACTGTTCCCTCCCCAAAAGGATAAGGTGTCGATAATCTTCTGGAAGAACGCCTGGCGGTTGTCGCCGCGGTGAATCTCGGCAGCAAGCTTGCCGTCCTTGATAAAGACGATCCGGTTGCAATAGCTCGCAGCCAGCGGATCATGGGTGACCAGCAGCAGCGTCGTGCCTTCCTCACGGTTGATCTTCTCAAGCGATTCCATTACGGCACGGGAGGAGTTGGAATCCAGCGAGCCGGTTGGCTCATCGGCCAGCAGCAGCGCCGGTGAAGTGATGATGGCGCGGGCGATGGCCGTCCGCTGGCGTTGGCCGCCGGAGATTTCATAGGTTCGTTTGCCAAGGATATCCGTGATGCCGAGTTGCCCGGTCACCTTCTGCAGCAGTGCGTCCATCTCAGCCAGCTTGCGGCTGTCAAGAGTCAGCGGCAGCACGATATTCTCGGCAACAGTCAGCGTCTCCAGCAGATTGAAATCCTGGAATACGAAACCTAGCTGTCTGCGCCGGAAATAGGCTAGTTCCTTTTTGCTGAGCAGATAGGGGTTGCTGCCACTTATCTTTACTTCGCCCGACGAGGGCTGGTCAATCGTGGACACCATGTTGAGCAAGGTCGTTTTGCCGCTGCCCGAAGGGCCCATAATGCCAACGAATTCGCCGCTCTCGATGCTGAGATGGATATCAGAAAGAGCCTGGGTGGTTACTTTGCCGGGATAGACCTTATTCAGTGATTTCACTTCGAGAATCTTCAACTGCGATCCTTCCTTTCAGGTTAAGGCTATGGTCTGTCCGCGTTCAGGGCCAGATTATATACTTACTGTATAGGATACCGCAGCTTGCTGCTATGGAATTAACTTAACGTTTCCTTACAGAGCGATTAAGGTTATGTTCGCCCCTGCGCAGGAGAATGGAGAGCCCCAGCAGCATAGGGAGAACAACCTGGAAGATCGTGTCGATTCTGAGGCTCGGCCCCAGGCCTATGGCAAGATGCTGGGTATAATCCCGTTCCAGGAAGGAAGCGGCATAGATCAGCCCGCCGACAGGAAACACCCACCATTTGACCGGCTTGCGGGTCAGTCCAGTGATGCCTTTGACAGCGCAGTAATAGAATAACATCATCTTGATCAGCAGCCCGACGAACAGCTGGACCGTGACCAGAATATCGAGCCGTTCAATAAATTTAAGGCTGGATAAGGTGCGGACGGTTTTGAGAAAGGGCAGCTGGCTGATGCCTGCGATTCCCTCACCCAGCACTGCTACATTCAGCGCATTCATGAAGATCAGGAACAGGCTGACGGCTCCATAAGCGAGCAGGCTCTGCCGGGTAGGGACACCGGGCTTGTCCCATAGGGACCAGAGCATCAGGAAGACAATCATCTGTCCGAAGGGGAAGGAAACGATATCCGGCAATGCCGCTGCTAGCACAGGCTTCAGCCCGTGATCCAGCACAGGAGTGAGGCGATTGAAATCCGGCTCGCCCATGATGAACAGCAGCAGGATGATGATTCCATAGAAGGAGAGCATGACCGGAAGCAGAATTTCGGGCAGTCGGAAGACGACCTCTGCTCCTTTCCAGATGGCATAGAGTGCGGTCAGGACAAAGATCAGCATGGTGATCCACATCGGTGTCATCGGCAGCATCGTCATGGCGGTCAGCTCCCCCAGGTCGCGCACATTGCGCATCGACTGATAGGCGAAATAGAGGCAGTAGATTCCGCCGATAAGGCTGCCTGGCCAGCGGCCGAAATGGAGGGTGAGCATGGCCATCAAGTCCTGCTTGGGCGAGCGTCGCTGAATCCAGAGCAGCAGTCCGAGCAGCAGGAGTCCGGCCGCTGAGCCGAAGGACATGGCAAGCCAGGAATCGTGCTTGGCCTTGCCGCCAAGCATGAACAGCGGTGTGCTGCCAATCTCGAACAGCATAATCATGAAGGCGATTTGCAGTGAAGATATCCGTTCCTTCTGTTGCATGATTCCAGATCAGCCTCCCAGCCATTGAATGATCGCTCTCCCCGCGGGTTGGAAGTAGGCTATATACAGCGACGAAATACTGTAATGGCGCAGACCGTTAATTCCGCACAGATGCAAGTAAAGGCACCAGCCCAGGATGCAGCTGTACTCTACGCGGTGCAGCTTGCTGTCTTTTCCCTGCAGCTTCCTGCAGCCCCAATAGAGAGCGGCCCCGTAAAGGGCAATAATCACAGCATTGTTCATATCGAGTCCCTCAATCCTGCTGGACGGTTTTAAAGGATTTGTTGCTGAGCCCCATCCGTTCGATTGACACATGGATGCGGGGGCGAATCTCAATGTTGCCGAAGACCTCGTCCCAGCTCTTGTCCGCTTCAATCTGCTTCCAGCGCTTGCGGTCACTGCGGTGAATGGTCATCGCAAAGCCGGTGACATCCGCATTCAGACGTTTCACCGAAACCCAGGACTGCTTGACCGTCTCCAGGATATTCTCTCCGATCGTCCGCTCCATTTGGGCAATCGAGGCCCGGTTGTTTAGATCCATCGGGCTGCCAATCTCTGTGATGACGCCGCTGCCTGTGATGCTGACGTCCATGACATAATGGTCGTTCTCCCAGACCGGACGAATCTTGGTGGAAGCATGCTGGAGCAAGAAGGAGCCGTCAATTTTAGCGCTGGTTTCAGGTTGTGTGGGGAAGGAGAGACTGGCCTGGTTAATCTTATTGGTCAGAAAAGAGAGCCCGAACGCTTCCTGCTGGGACAGCCAGCCCACCAGCCGATCCCCCTTCAGCACGCCCAGCCGGCCGAGAGCCAGCCGTGAGGGCAAGTCGGTGCGTCCGGTTTCACTTGTCTCATCCATAATTTCATCCCCGGTGAGCAGAATCTCGGGAATAACTGCGCTGCCGGATTCCGAAGACAAGGCCATGGCCAGCTGAAACAGCCGAACCCCGGGAAAATAGGAGGTCAAGCGGGCTTCCTGCTCAATCATCAGCTGGATGCCCGCCCCTTGGTTTTTGGTCAGTTGCATGAGCTGGTTCAGAATATCGCCCGCATTGCCTTTGGCTATGAAGACGTACACAGTTTCGCGGGCATCCTGCTTGCGCAGAAAGAAATCAATCAGCTGGTTGATCCCTCGTCGCGCAAGCTTCTCCCCTATGACAGTCACGCGGGAATGGGAGAAGAACATTTCACGGGTACTGGTCAGATTACTGCGGTCGATGGCATCCATAATCGTGTTCCCTTTAACCGTAAAGGTCAGAAAGGGAGGGGAGCTGCCGCTGCCGCCCCCGCCGCCGCCCATGCTGCTGGCTCCTGAGGAAGGGTTGATAACCTGATAAGTAGCCTTCCACTGATTATCCTCCCAGTCATAAGCGGAGCCGGACGTAATGCCGAGCTCGCTCAGCTCACGGTCGTCCCAGCAGCCTGTCACCATAGAGGTGCATACCAGAGTGCAGACCAGACAGCGGGCGGCTCTGGCCTTCAGGCCAAGCTTGCGTCCTGTACTCATGAGTCCCAGCCCTTTCGTTTCGGTTTGAACCACCTGAAGCGTTCCAATATCACCAGTATCAGCGGCAGGGCTGCATTGAACAGCAGGAAGACAAGAAACCTTCCTTCTCTATTGTAGGTATTCAGCATCGCAGAATCCTTCCAGGTGAACAGGCACTCCAGTGCAATCAGCAGCCCCAGCGCCCCGATGAACGGCCTGCTGGTGTCGACGCGAAAGGTCTGCTTGAAGCATTCCACTGTAGCGAACAGGAATATCGCCAGCTTCAGGTAAATGCTGAGCACCCAAAAGGATAAGAATAGAATATCCAGCCGTTCAAAAGAATTGCCGATCCGCACAATTCCGGCCGCGGAGAATCCGGGGTAGGCCGAGATTTTGATATAATCGGGTCCCAGCACCATCAGTGTAGGCACCAGAATCATCAGCATCAGCAGGAATAAGGTCAACAGGCCCAGCCAACCGATGAAGCGGGCTTTCTGCGGCGATTTCAGATAAGGGGCCAGAAACAGCAGTACTCCCACCTCTGACATCCAGCTTGCCGGAGTAAGGCTGGCCAGTGTCAGCGCAGCGGGAGAATGGTCAAATAGCGGCAGCAGTCGGTGAATATCTATATATCCCAGCAGTCCAAACAGGAACAGGGGCACAAAAAAGATATAAAGCAGAATCACAAAACTATTCACTCTGGCGATTGCCTCAATTCCTTGCCTAACCATATAGACTGTGATTAGCAGGATCAGGATTACCAGTACTGTGGCCGGTGTCTTCACAAGTACATTGTCTTTGGTGAAGTTGATAAATTCGCGCAGAATAGTCGAGGCAATGTCCAGATAGAATTGCAGCATCAGCAGTCCGAGAATAAAAGCCACTACTGGGGAGCTGCGCTTCCTGATCCAGTCAAGGAAGGGCATTCCATTGGTGTAACGGACTACGGTTCCGACCAGCGTCGCAATGCCAAGTCCAATCAGTGTGGACAGGAAGATCGCGAGCGGCGCATCCTGCTCGGCATAGTTGCTGATAATCGCCGGAAGCACGACAATTGCGGTGGGGAGAATCGTATTGACGATCAGCATGGCGGCCTGGGTGGTGCCAATTTTTCCGTTCATGATGAACTGCCCCCCTGCTCGGGTTGTGGTTTGCCTTCTGCGGGTTTAGGCTCCTGATGCGGGCCTTGCCGGCGTGTTTCCTTGCCCAGATTGGTCTTCGGACGGGTGGTCATATTCCACAGCGGCACCCGGATGAAGATATCCTTGAGATAACGCGGCGTCATAGGAGCGACAGGGGAGAGATAGGGGACCCCGAACGAGCGCAGCCCGGCCATATGAATCAGCAGCACCATCAGAAAGGACATGATGCCGAACAATCCCAGCGTGGCCGCAATCAGCATCATTACGAAGCGGATCAGGCGGATGGAGTTGGCAATCGCAAGCGACGGGATGACGAAGTTCGAGATCGCGGTAAAAGAAACCACGATAACCATCGCGGCCGACACTAGTCCGGCCTGCACCGCCGACTGGCCCAGCACCAGCGCGCCGACAATCGAGATCGCCGGTCCGATGGTCCGCGGCATGCGTACCCCCGCTTCGCGCAGCACATCGAAAGTCAGCTCCATCAGGAGCGCCTCCGCCAGAGCGGGCAGCGGCACACCTTCACGCTGGGCCGCCAGACTGATCAGCAAGGTAGTAGGCAGCATCTCCTGATGGAAAGTGGTTACGGCAATGTATAGAGCCGGCAGCAGCATGGATACAAAAAAAGCTGAATAGCGGATCAGCCGTAAAAAAGAAGAGATATCAAAACGCTGGTAATAGTCTTCGCTGGATTGAAAGAAATTGAAGAAGGTAGAAGGCGCAAGCAGTGCAAACGGTGTGCCGTCAATCAGAATGCCGACCTGACCCTCCAGAATGCCTCCGGCCATGGCATCCGGGCGCTCTGTATTCTGAATGGTTGGGAAGGGAGTGAGGCCGCCGTCCTGAATAAATTCCTCGATGTAATTGCTCTCCAGGATGGCATCCGTATGAATCGCGTCCAGCCTGCGGCGAATTTCAGCAATGACCTGCTCGCTCGCCAGACCATTTATGTAAACCAAAGCAACGCCGGTCTGGGTACGCTGTCCAATCTTGTATTCCTCGATCCGCAGATCAGAGGTTTTGAGCCGGCGGCGCAGCATGGAGGTGCCTGTGCGCAGGCTCTCGGTGAAGCCTTCCTTGGGGCCGCGGATCACCCCTTGGGAGGTGGGTTCATTAATGCTTCTTTTCTCCGAGCCGGAGGTATCTGCGGCCAGCGCCTGCTGGAGGCCATCCAGGAAAATCAGCGTGTAGCCCTCAAACAGCAGGGCCAGCAGACTCTCCAGTGTCTTGCCTTCCTTCACACCTCCGATGGGCAGCACCTGGTCCTTAATCAGGCTGAAAGCATCATCAGGGGTGATGGATGCGCCTTCCGGTGTGAAGGTTTCCATCAACGGCTGCAGCAGAGTGCGGTTAATGGTCTCGGAGTTGACCAGCCCGTCGATATAGACGAAGGCCAGCGACAGCGAGCTTAACGACTCATTGGTGAAACGGCGGATTACAACGTCGGAGCTCTGGCCTATCCGCTGTTCCAGCGCCTGCAGATTGGCGTCCAGTGAAACATCCAGCGGAAGTGGGGCGGGTACGGAATTCTCCACCGGCTCCAGCCCGTTTTTACGGCTCTTGGATTTAGGGTTGTTCACTTGCACACCTCCTGATTGCTGCAATTTGGTAGGTTTGGAGGTATTATCTCCCGCCAGGGGGTTCCTTATTCTGGATTTAGAGAGTGGAAGGCATAGGTTTCTGTGAGATATATAACAAAAACCAGCAAGCCCCCGGGCGGGTAGCTTGCTGGTTACTGTCAGAGATTGAAGCGTTAACTTATACTTTCTTATATTTTGAAGATAAGGCGCAGGGTTGTGCCCTCGCCGGGAGTGGATTCCAGCTCCACGCGGTGCCCGAGCCTGGCGCAGATTTCCCGCACCAGGTATAGGCCCATTCCGGTGGACTCATGGTATTGGCGGCCGCGCTCACCCGTGAAATAGGGATTGAACACCCTTCTCAGGTCCTCGGGCAGGATGCCGATGCCCTGATCGGCAATATCCAGGATCGTAGCCTCACCGGAACGACGCGCAGAGACGGTGACCTTCTTGCCGCTGCCGGCTGTATAATTCACGGCATTGGTCAGGATCTGCGTCAGCATGAACATCAGCCACTTGGCGTCGCTGTATATAGACAAATCTTCATCCACCCCGATATCCACTTGGATTCCGCGGCGAATGAACAACCGGCGGTTCTCCGATACCGCCTGACTGACCAGCTTGCGCAGCCCCAGGGGCTGGACATAGAAATCATCCTCGAACCGGTCCAGCCGGGAGGTATAGATAACCAGCTCCAGTCCACGGCGCAGCCGCTCCAGCTCCTCTTGGATGCTGCTGGCCGCTTCGTCGTCCAGCTCCTGCACCGTAAGCTGGATCACGGAGATGGGGGTCTTCATCTGATGCACCCAGCGGTTCATAAAGACAATATGCTGGTCGAGCCGCTGGACATGGGAGTTCAACTGCTCCTGGTATTCCCGGTCGATCAGCTGCAGCAGCTCATCCACCGCTTCGGGCAGCGGCGCATCGCCCATGGGGCCAAGGTGGTTGCCGGGCTGAACCTCCGGGCGGCTTAGCCTGGCGTACAGCTTCCGGTGCTGCGTATAGCGGAAGACCAGGTATAACAGCAGTACAATGAGGCTGAGAGACATTCCATACAGTACGATGGAGAAGGGCCGATTCTCCCCGGATACCCAGTAGAGCAGCGGCACCAGCAGCATCTGGGCCAGCCAGAACAACGCCAGCGGCAGTTGATCTCTGCAGAACAGCTTCATGGCCGCTCTCCGGGCGAGCTGAGCCGGTACCCGGCGCCACGGACTGTTTCCAGTCTGTCGTCAAGCCCCAGATCCTTCAGCTTCTTGCGTACCCGGGTGATGTACACGTTCAGCGTGTTGTCGTCAATGAAGTGCTGATCCTCCCACATCACGTCCAGCAGACGCTCGCGGGTAACGACACGCCCTTCCTTAAGCATCAAGGCTTCCAGCAAGAGGGCCTCCTTCTGCGTCAGCTCGGCAGATTGTCCGGCATGCTGGATGACATAACGTTCTGGATACAGCGTAAGTTCGCCTGAATGCAGTTTGCGTTCTTCGAGAGTCTGCGCGTAGGTGCCATAGGCGCGGCGCAGATGGCTGCGGATTTTGGCCAGTACCACCTCGTAATGAAAAGGCTTGGTGATATAATCATCGCCCCCATTCTCCAGCGCCATAACCTGATCCATCCCGCTGTCCCTGGCGGAGATGAACAGGATGGGGCACAGTGAAACCTTGCGGATCTGCCTGCACCAATAATAGCCGTCATATCTGGGCAGATTCACATCAAGCAGCACCAGATCGGCTCCGCTGGCCGTAAAGGTTTCCAGCACCAGATTAAAGTCTTCAACAATGACGGTTCTGAATTCATATTTAGAGAGATACGCGCTAAGCAGTGCCGCCAGCTTGGCGTCGTCCTCCACAATCAGCAGAGTTTCCATGGTTCCGCTCCTTCACTATAGGGTTCACCGGCATCGGTTGATCTCCGGCTGGGCCTTCATGGAAGAAGTCTATCATGCCTGGCAGTGACGTTCAACGAAATCCGCTGCGGACATGTTATACTGTATGCACCAAAATTTCTTCCGGGAGGATGGAGTGCGATGACCGAGAATGAACCAGCGAACCATGAACAAGGCTTGCCCACCAAGATGGGCAAGCCTGCATTACGGGCGCTTCATGCCGCAGGGTATACCCGTCTGGAGCAGCTTGCGGCAGCAAGCGAGGCGGAGCTGTTGAAGCTGCATGGCATGGGCCCCAAAGCGATGGGCCTGCTGCATCAGGCCCTTGAAGATAAGGGCTTATCCTTTAAGGACTAAGAGCAGGCGCCACCGGTTATTGAACTTTCACAATCAGCGCGTTGCTGATCTGGCGACCGGGGGTTGTCAGGTATTTGCCGCCGTAATAGAGGCCGCTGGATGCGCCGCCGTCCAAGTTCATCGCCTGATAAGCTCCGGCCTGCTTCATGATCTCGGCCAGTTGCCGGATCGTGGCGCCACTGGTGGTCAGCAGAATCAGCTTGTGGTCGCGTGTCAGGCCAAGGGCGCTGCGCGAGCCGCTGCCGGTGAGGATTTTGTCATCCTTGAAGCCTTCTGCAACCACATTCAGTGCGATCTTGCCGTCAACCAGCAGCCGTGGACCTGCCTGGAGTGCGCCTTCGATCGAGCCGTCGGCAATCCGTGATTTAATCTCCAGCCCCGGGATCAGCTCCGCCAGGCCTTGATGGTTGTAGGTGAAGATGGCGCGGCGGTTTCCCGAGCTCTTCATCAGCATCTTTCCTCCGTCGAAGATATAGCCGTAAGGAACCTTGTAGGCGCTTGAGGTATAGGCATCGAAGAAGGTTCCGTTAATTGCGGCAACCGCACTGCTGCGTTTGGCGATACTGCTCAGTCCCTCTACCTTGCCCACCTGATTGCCTGCCAGCACTACTCCGAGCTTGACCTTGGGATGCAGCAGGGACACCGTGACGGTCTGCACAGAATAAGATCTGCCTGCGGCTTGGATCGTGCGTCTGGCACTGGTTACCGCCGGAGCATCAGCCTTCATCAGTGTGCCGGTAAGGACCGGAAGGGCGGCGCTCTCTTCCCCTCCGCTAAGCGTCAGGGAAGAGGTCTCCCTGTTCCAGGCCAGCTGAATCCCGAGACTCTGACTGACCACGGACAGCGGTACGTAGAGGGTTCCGGTTGCGCTGTCGCGGAAGGCAGGCTCCGTCAGTGTGACGGGCTGTTCATTAAGCACAGCGGCACGCTGGCCCAGCGTGAAGGAGATTGAGCTGCCGGACCGGGCAAGCACAATCCGCTTGCTGGCAGCATTCCAGTCGGTCTGAATGCCGGCGAAGCCGGATAAGAACCGCAGCGGAACGTAGGAATGGTTCTCCTTGTCCACATAGACAGTGTTTTTGGGTGCGGCAGCCGCAGCGGCTGTGGATGGCCCGGAAGACAATCCCGGGAGAATTACGAGACAAGCGAGGGCGAACGAACAAATCTTGTGTTTCAACATTAGCAATAAGCTCCTATCTGTTACAGTATGTAGGCCTTTGGTGATTGTGATTTAAGCACCACCGCTGGCAGTGTTATCTTCTGTTCCTTATATAAGGAAATTGAGATACAGTTTGTTATCGGCATTTAAGCAACAGAGATTTATAGCTGGGCAAGACCTGTATCTTCAAGGGGCTGGCGATACCATGCAGGCAACTATAGCGCAGAAGCATACGAAAGTGAGGAATAATTATGACAACGATAGGATTAATCCGGCACGGCAGCACCTTCTGGAACAAAGAAGGCCGGGCGCAGGGACATACCGACAATACACTGGATGAAGAGGGCTTGCAGCAGGCGGCGGCCATTGCGGAGCGGCTAAGCGGGGAGCAGTGGGATTACATCTATTCCAGTGATCTGCGACGGGCCAGACAGACAGCCGAGGTTATCGCGGACAGGCTGGGCATCCCGATTGCCGGACTGGTCCCGGAGATGCGCGAGATGTTCGGAGGATTGATTGAAGGCACAACAGAGCAGGAGCGGCTGGACCGCTGGGGCAGCGAGTGGAGAACGATGGACCTGGGGCTCGAAACTCCGGAAGCAGGCCAGCTTAGAGGCAGCCAGGCGATTGCGGCACTTGCCGCCAAACATCCGGGAAGCAACATTCTTGTGGTCAGCCACGGTGCCATCCTGCGAAGTACACTGAGAGGACTGGTTCCCGGTCTGGATGTTAGCGGTCTGTTGAAGAACACTTCCATTACGAAGATCACACTGGCGGATGATTGCTGGGAATGCGGGTTGTATAATTGTGTAGCGCATTTGGGACCTCCACTGCTCCATTCTTAAGATCATCTTATATAGAATGTGACTCCGCGGGCGAATAAGGGCGGATCTGCAACTACTATCGAGTGAAGTTCTCCTCTGACGCTCACAATTCTAAAAATGATAGCTAACCCACAGTTTAGCGGACCTCATAGCTCTTATTTGCTCATTACTGCGATAGGCAGAAGTCTTACGGACTGTATAGCCGCTATATCGTCCAAACGGGCTCTGACCCGGGGGTTTTAGGTGATATAAAGGCTCCTCGGTCCGTTAATCCGGCAAATCTGCCTATGTACAGCAAATAGAGGCTCCTGGGTCCGCTAGCGGTCTGAAATCGGAGCCGGGGTTAGTGCGAAGAGGGAAGGAGTCCTAAGTAGCAACCCAATTCACACTTATTTAACGGATATCTGAAATCCTAGTTACTACTTAGGTCCCGAGAGGTCATAGAAGGTTACAGTGGAACGTTCGGAGCAAATAGATGCGAAACTGCAACTAATTTCAGCCTGATGATGAGCTAGCAGGCAACTAAGTGCAAATCTGCAACTAATTTCGAGTAAATCACTCCTGGAACGCTCAAAAGTCTACAATAGATGCGTATTCGGTTACTACTTAGGTCCGCTAAGGGTGTGAATGGTGCACTAGATCCTTTCAAAGAAATTAGGTGCGAATACGCACTTAATTTCAACACAAACGGCTGTTAGAAGGTAAATAAGTGCAAATCTGCAACTAATTACGAGTAAATTGCTTGTTCAGCGCTTTGAATCGGAAATTAAGTGCATTATGGCACGTATTTGCTTCAAAACGGGAAAAATCCGTGAATTAGATGCAGATTCGCAACTAATTTCGTGATGGGACGGATGTGGCGATCCACATTTGATGATCCTTTCCTATGGGGTCCTAAGTAGTAACGAATCCTAGCTGAAATTAGATGCACTTTCGCAGTAATGACTGATACCAGACCCAATAGGAGAATCTTATATTGAGAAAGATAGAAAGGATATAAGGTGTTATGATGAGCGAAAAGATTGTTATCGAAAAGCTGATACAGCAAAAGCTTACGAGCATAGCTCCCGTCGTTGTGATGATGTGCGGCGTGGCAGGGTCGGGTAAAACAACCTTTGCTCTAAAACTGGAGAAAGAGGGATTCGCCCGTCTCTCGATAGATGAGGATATTTGGGCAACACACGGCCGTTTTGGAGTGGATTATCCGCAGCAGAATTATGAGTTCCTTAAGGAAGAATCGGAAATAAAGCTGCGGGGGGAACTGGTGAATCGAATCCAGGCTAACCATCATGTTGTCATCGATTTCAGCTTTTGGCAGCGTCAAAGACGAAGCGACTACAAGCAACTGATCGAGCAGCATGGCGGTGTGTGGGAACTGATTCACTTAAAGGTTCAGCCGGCTGAGTTGCGTCAGAGGCTTCTTATCCGAAGTGAACGTTTTGACGCCAATGCGGCATTTCCGGTCACCGAGGACACGCTGACTCGGTTTTTAATTGGTTTTGAGCCCCCTTCTGGAGAAGGAGAAACGGTGATTGAAGCATAGATTATGCTCCCAGATCTTTTCCCATTCGTTGAATTCACCCTTAAAGGATAGACTGACATAAAATGATAATTTAATAAACTGAACGCAGTCCAACTCTTTACTGTTGTGTGTTGACTGAGATTCATCGTTCCATACAGAAACAGCCCGGTGCTCCCTGAGCGCCGGACTGTTTGGTATTCGGACCCTGCGGCTCCCCTGCCGGGTTGCCCTGTCAGATCAGTGTGCGGATTTGCTCCGGGTCACTGCTGCACAGGATCTCCAGATTCGCCGTCACCTTCTCGATGCTCCAGTCCCACCATTTCAGCTCTAGCAGCAGTTCGATCAGCTCGTCGCTGAACCGCTTGCGCAGAATCCGGGCGGGGTTGCCGCCTGCGATATGATAGGGTGGAACGTCCTTGGCAACCGTCGAGTTGGCCGCTATGATCGCACCGTCGCCAATGTGGACTCCGGGCATAATTGTAACCTTTTGTCCAATCCAGACGTCATTACCGATAACGGTATCTCCCTTGTAAGGCAGCTCCTCGAGCCGCGGGGTTGCTTTCTCCCATCCATGTCCCATAATATTAAAAGGATAAGTGGTGACCGAGCCCATCCGGTGGTTCGCCCCGTTCATCACGAATTCGATCCCCGAAGCAAAGGCGCAGAATTTACCGATAATCAGCTTGTCGCCGATAAAATCATAGTGATGGGTGACCTGCTGCTCAAAAGGCGCCTCCCCTGAGGAATCATCATAATAAGAATAATCTCCGGCCACAATCAGCGGATTGGTTACGATGTTCTTAATGAAGCGAATCTGCTTCAGATCTGGGTTGGGGTAGACGGCATGTGGATCAGGTCCAGTATTCTTGCTCATGTCAAGCACTCCTCGAATTCCAAGTTCTGCGGCATTCGTTCAGTTAATGTTCAGACGGCTGCCGTATAATAACAGCTTACCAATTCATAGAGCTATACGCAAAAAAGGAAGTGCAGATGATAGATGGAAGAATTGCAGATTTATATACTAACGATATGCTTGATACTGGTGGCCGGGCTGACGGCGTATCTGTTGTTATGGTTGCTGCAGGCAAGGGGCAAGGCGGCGCCCAGACTGCGGGCTATGCATACAGGTATTGCAGTTCTGCTGATAGGCGGCAGCCTGTGGAGCATGCACTGGATTGGTGGGCTGTCGCTCCGAAGCAACACCGGCACAGCCGGGGGAGGCGGACTGTATATCCCGCTTGCGGCCTACGGGCTGACCCTCGCTCTGTTGCTGTTCCTGTTCTCCAGAGTACGTCTGCTGCTGGCCGAAAGAGACCAGCTGAAGGAGCTGGCCTATAAGGACACCCTGACCGGGCTGCTGAACAACAACGGCATGAATCATTTCTGGGACTACTGCAAGGAGAATGAACAGCTGGCCGTACTGTTTCTGGATCTTAACCGCTTCAAGTCTATCAACGATAAGCTGGGCCATCATGTAGGCGATCTGCTGCTGCAGGCGGTGGGCGGAGAGCTGCAGCAGTTCTCCAGCAAGGGCAAACGTCATATTTTTCGCATCGGGGGCGATGAATTCGTCATTGTCGCCAAACGCTGCAGCCAGAAGGAGGCCGAACAGCTGGCCCTGCGAATTCTGGAGCAGACGACCAAGCATTACAAGCTGGAGCAGCATAATTTGTTTGTATCCGTCAGCATCGGCATTACGCTCAGCCATGGCAAGGTAGACCGGATCAGATTGCTGAAGGAAGCCGATACCGCCATGTATAATGCCAAGCAGCTGGGAAGCGGCCGTTATTCGTTCTACAAGGCCGAAAGCGGCGACGCCTATGCGAACTGGCGCCGCAAAACCGGCAGCAAATAGAGGGCAAGCCCCAGCAAGTGTGTACTCCTCTGGCATGGCATGATATGTGCAAATAGAAACGGACGCCGTCCTTAGTAGGATGGCGTTCGTTTCTGTTTAAAATATAAGAATTTATATGTTCTACACCATAAATAATCTTTCTATTTCTCGCAGAAACGGATGCCTGAAAGCGATACGTAGTATCGCTGCTTCGGAAGCATATGCTTCACAGAGGGCGACGAAGCCGTTTCGACTTGTTTCCATGGATCAGCAGCATGCAGAGCAGCGCAACAGCCATGCTTAGCGCCGCACTGTAGAAGAGTACGGAGTACCCCCACAGGTCAATCAGCAGTCCAAGCAGTGGAGGGGAACTGATTGCCGCGAGCGAGGAGACCAGATAATACATCCCGGTGCGGGTGCCAATACTCTCTTCCGTTCCGGTAGCGACGACATAAGGATAGGAATTGATGTTGATGCAGGCCCAGAAGATGCCGCCGGTCAGCAGCAGTGCGCGCAGCATCAGGAGATTGCCCGCGAGGCCGACCGTCGCGAACACTGCCATCAGTCCGCAGACTCCAATAATAATCACTTTCTTCTTGCCGAAACGGCTGCCCAGCCAGCCGCTCGGCACAGCGAACAGCACGAAGGCCAGGGAGAAGAAGGTCAGGGAGAAGGAGGCGTCCTGCTCGCTAAGCCCGAGATGATTCTTGCCGTATAAGGTGAACAGGGTCTCCACCCCCTGATAAGCCACAAACCAGAAGAAGATGGCTGCCAGCAGAAAGACGGTGGTCCGGTCCAGCTGTGATTTGAAGGAGATCCGGTGGGAGCGAATGGCTGCGGTCCTGTCCATTCCTGGCTGTATAGCAGCTTCCGGCACAGCGGCCGCGGCGGGATTCACGCCATCGCGGTTCTCCTTGATGAAGCGGGTCACAATCAGCAGACAGAGCAGAGTGATAGCTCCCGCAACGATAAACGGCAGCGCCGGATTGGAATTGTACAGCTTGGAGCCTACGCCGAAGGCCAGGATGGAGCCGAAGCCGCCCATGAAATTAATCAGGCCATTGGCCTTGGTGCGCTGTGGCTCGGGTGTGATATCCGGCATCAGTGCAACGGTCGGCGAGCGGTAGAGGCTCATGGACAGGTTCATCAGCATCATGAACAGCAGCAGCGTGAACAGACCGGTATGAAACGGAATCAGCATCGTCAGCACGGCGGCCAGCGGCATGCCCAGCATCAGATAAGGCATTCTGCGTCCGTAACGCGTATTCGTGCGGTCACTGCGGCTTCCGATCCACGGCTGCAGGAAGAGGGCGAAGTAATTGTCGATGGTCATCAGGAAACTGATCAGGGCTACGCTGTGCACATACTTTTCCAGGAAAAACGGGACAAATGCGTTATACAAGCTCCACGTAATGCTGATGCTGAAAAAGCCAAAGCCAAGCAGCCAGATCCGTTTCACACCATCACACTCCTTCGGCAGCCAGCAGCAGGGCCAGTACATCCGGATAATCGGTGATGATCCCGGATACGCCGGAAGTGATCAGGTACTTCATCCGCTCCGGATCATTGACGGTAAACGGGTGGTACACAAGCCCATGCGCAGCGGCTTCAGCAACGAATTCCGGCAGCACGGCAAAATGGTATGCGTGCAGTGCATCGGCCTGCAGGGTAGCTGCATAATCCCAAGGACGGTACAGCCCTTCTCCATACAAGATGCCGGTGCGGATCTCTGGAGCCAGCGACTTGCAGTAGGCGAGGGAGTAATGGTTGAAGCTGGACAGCACCACACGCTCACTCATCCCGGCTTCACGTACAGCTGCGATTACCTTCTCCTCCATACCCGGATAGAGGAACATGCCGTTCTTCAGCTCAATGTTGAGGATGTTGCTGTTGTCTTGAAGCAACTCCAGCAGCTCCTCCAGCACAGGAACACGCTCTCCGGTGAACTCCGTGCCGAACCAGGAGCCTGCGTCTGCCTCCAGCACTTCCTTCAAGGGGGTGTCCTTGATATAACCGGTCTTGTCTGTGGTGCGGTTTAGTTGCTCGTCATGAATCAGCACAAGCGCGCCATCCGAGGTCATCTGCACATCCGTTTCAATCCCTGTAGCTCCAAGCTCAAGGCCACGGCGGAATGCCGCCATCGTGTTCTCTGGACATACTGCGGATGCCCCGCGGTGTGCGAAATTAATAATAGTAGTCATTGGTTTACGTCCCTTCGTGTGTTGGTGGTTGATAGTTGCCCGTCAGAAACGGATACCTGAAAGCGATACGTAGTAGCGCTGCTTCGGAAGCATACGCTTTACAGAGGGCAGAGAAGCCGTTTCTACTTATACATTCCACTTATACATTCCACATTAAAGTAAGAAACCCTGTCCAGTTCTCCCGGCAGGGCAGTAATCTGCGAAAATTTAACAGGCAGTTAACGTGCTGCTTACATACCCAAGAATTACTGGCGTGTCGGTTTTGCTCCCAGCCACTCCAGCAGCAGGGCTGTGCTCTGCGACGGGGATTGCTGCCCGCTCAGCAGGGTAAGCTCCGGCTGCTCCGGGATCTCATAAGGATCGGAGATGCCGGTGAAGGCTGCGATCTCTCCCCGGCGTGCTTTCGCGTACAGCCCTTTCACGTCACGCTGCTCGCAGACCTCCAGCGGACAGTCCACATAGATCTCCGCGAAGCGGGGCAGCTGCATGCGGGCATAGTCCCGCATCTCCCGGTAAGGGCTGATGACGGAGACGAGGGTGATTATGCCCTGCCGGCTGAGCAAATTGGCGACATAAACAGCCCGGCGGATGTTCTCGAAGCGGTCCTCGCGGCTGAAGCCCAGCTCCTGCCCGAGATGGCGCCTCAGCTCATCGCCGTCAAGCCATTCCACGGCCAGCCCCTGCGTGCGCAGCTGCTCGGCCGCGAGAGCGGCAATCGTGCTTTTGCCCGCGCCGGATAGTCCGGTCAGCCATAGGGTCAGACCGGCAGGATGAGATAGATTCATGTATTCATCACTCCATAGGGGATTCGCTCCAGCAGCCCGGAGCCGTAAATGTCGGCAAGCCGCAGCTCGGGCATGTGGATATAACCGATATAACAATCGCATACCTTCATCCGGCAGCTTCGGGCGGCAGACAGCCCTTTCAGGCCGTCGCGGTAGAGATTGCCGATAACAGCCCGGTCTTTGTAGCAGCGTTTCACCAGACCCTGGCCCTGCACATAGAAAACCTGGCTGCCTGCGCCGCAGGCCTTGCCCAAGCTGTCGTAATCAGTGGCATTAAGCGCAAAATGCGGATCAATCCCGCCAAGGAAGGCCAGCTCATCGTCCGTATAATAATCCGGCAGATCCTTATAGGCATTGACCCATAGATAGACCTGCTCCGGCAGCTTCGCCCGCAGCGAGGCAATCGCATCGAAAGCGCTGCGGATGCCGACACTGCCCACGCTGAAGGGGACGCCGCCCTCATATAGCTTCATGCATTGGTCCAGGAACTTGTGCTCCGTTACCTGACCCGGATGATAGGTCGCCCAGAAGGCGGCCTTTTGCCGGTTCAGCTGGTCCGTGAACGCCAGATCGGCCGACAGATTGGTCTGAATCGCTACCTTGTCCACGTGCTCCATCCGGGAGAGGGTGATCATCGCCTGCTTGTACCAGCGGTGAATCAGCCCTTCGCCGTAGGGATTGAAGAAGATCGACAGCCGGTGGCCGTCCTTGCCCTGGGCCGCGGCCCAGGCTACGAAGGTTTCCAGTCCTTCGCGGTCCCGCTGCAGGCGTGCGGCACTGTCCCTGTTTTTGGAGAAGGGGCAATAGGGACAGTCATAGTTGCAGGAGGTCAGGAAACCGCGGTAATAGAGCACCGCGTTCATGGCAGGACGAACCTTTCCATCTGCTCCCGGACCTCGCCGGAGATAAACCAGTCGCCGATGGAGTCGGAATAGCCCAGCCCCTCGCCTGTCAGATGCAGCACCCCATCGATCTCCCGGCCCAGCCCGCTGCGCAGCAGCAGGGACAGCTCGGGGAAATCGTCCAGCAGCAGAGTACCAAAGCGCCCGCTGTAATCGCTGAGCTGCAGCCCTTCGCTGTGCAGAATGGCCTTGAGAATGAAACGCCGCTTCTGCTCGTCAAGGCTCAGCATGATTCCGTAATCAGCGGTGTTGTAATACTCTGTAGCCACATAATCGGCAATAATGCTCTCCGTAGCCTTGCGGCTGACGCCGTAGCGGGAGGCATAGTGGACATTCCGCGTATACGATCGGGCCCCGCAGCCCAGCCCGACCATGCCTTCCTCCTGACAGCTGTAGTCCAGGATGGCCTTGTCCGTACCGGCGGCGGGCTTGGCGAACCGACGCATGGAGTATTGCTGGTAGCCGCGCGCTGCAAGCACCTGCCGGGCAGCGTTGTAGCAGTCCATGCGGATATCATCCTGCCGCCCGATATCCTCCGGCTTGACGATGGTATGCTCGCGGGTATAGAGCGGATAGAGGAAGATCTCCTCCGGCTCATAGGTCAGGGCCTGCTCCAGCGAATACAGCCAGGAGTCCACGGTCTGTCCCGGCAGCCCGTAGATCAGATCCAGATTCAGAATCGGGAAATCATAGCGGCCCAGCAGCTCCAGGGCACGGTACACCTCATCCGGGTTCTGCGGGCGGTAGATCGCTGCCGATTCGGCGGCGACGAAGCTCTGGATGCCCATGCTGACCCGATCCACCGTATGCTCCTGCAGAATGCCGAGCTTCTCGGCCGTGATCGTCTCCGGCGAGGTCTCCACCGAGATCGAGGCCGCCGCAGGGTCCAGGCCCATCACGCCGGTGGCGATGGTGAACAGGCGGCGCAGCTGGTCCGCCGCCAGCAAGGTGGGCGTGCCGCCGCCAATCGCGAAGCGGGCGTAAGGCTTGTGTCCTGTGAACGCGGACCACTGCCTGGCCTGGCGCTCCAGCGCATCTACATAGCGGGCGTGGACATCGGCCCTTTTGTCCGGCAGCGTGAACAGGTTGCAGAAGCCGCAGCGGGCCCCGCAGAACGGGATATGCATATATAGAAAGAACGATTCCGCAGGCTCGTCCCGCCACAGCGTCTCCAGGGGAAGCGGGGGCTGAAGCTCGCGGTAAGCGGTTTTGTGCGGATAGGAATACAGATAAGAACGGTAAGGGTCAGCAGTGATGCTGTCCTTCCAGTGCTGAAGCTGCTCCACAGAGAGCGGCGGCTGCCCACCTTGATGGAGCAGCGGGCGATTGGGCACAGAGGTCATGGCTGTTCTCCATCCTTTCGGGATTAGCTGCCGGGTTGTGCCCGGCAAGTGATGTTTATTGTTACTTTGCTTGTTACTACTTAGTTCCCAGCGAGGATAGAAGGTTACCTGGAACGTTTGGAGTAGATAGAAGAAACGAAACTGGTTGCTGCTTAAGTCCAGTAAAAAGTTAGAATGTTGCTCAGGAACGTTTGGAGTAAATAGAAGAAGCGAAACTGATTGCTGCTTAAGTTCAGTGCAAAGTTAGAATGTCGCTCAGGAACGTTTGGAGTAGATTAGATGCAAAACTGGTTACTACTTAGGACCCTGAGACACTCCAAACACTTGAACTAGGTAACCTGCATTCTAGTGAACCGTATAGCCCCTATTTCCTCCTATCTGCGATCTTTTGACGTCTTACGGACCGTATAGCCCCTAAGTCGTCAAAACAGGCTCAAAAGCGAGGGTTTTCTGTGATATAAAGGCTCCTGGGTCCGTTAATCCTGCAAAACGGCCTATGTACAGCAAATAGAGGCTCCTGAGTCCGCAACCGTCTGAAATCGAAGCGAGGGTTACGAGCGAAGAGGGCTAGGGGACCTAAGTAGTAACCAAATATGCAACTAATTTCAGCTCAAACGTGACCAATCAGGCGATTAAGTGCATTTCTACAACTAATCTCCAGTAAATCAGGATTATTTCGCTCAAACGCCGAAATTAGATGCTTTTTTGCATTTATTTCCTCCAAAACCGAGAAAAACCATCATTTAGATGCGTATTCGCAACTAAATCATAGATGTGAACTTGTGATAAAAGCGCCTGAGCACACTTCTCTTTATCTCACCAACCAGAGACCTAAGTAGTTACTACTTTCGCAACTAAATCAAGGGTTCGATCTTAGGATGCCACCACGAAACTGAGTCTTCGATGACTCATCCTATGTTGACCTAAGTAGTGTCTTCGGTGGTTCATCCTACTTAGGCCTAAGCAGTAACCGGTACTTATAATATAAATTCGCGATAAGGCACGTTCCACACCGTCTCATGGGCCAGCCGGTGCCCCTGGTAGCCGTCTTCGCCATAGGCCGTTCCGTGATCGGAGAAGGCCAGGCAGAAAACCGGATTGCCGCGTGCGCGAAACGCATGGAACAGGCGGCCCAGCTCACCGTCGACATAACGCAGCGCGGCACACTGACTGTCGACGGAATCGTGCCGTGCCCCCGGCACGAAATAATGGTTCGGCCCATGAATGGCCGATACATTCAGGAACATAAACAGCCGCTGGTCAGGCGCGGTGTTCTCCAGCAGCTTCAGGGCATGGTTGACCTGATGCTCCGTGGAGCGCGGATTCGTCACCCCGAACGTCATCCGCCAGTAACTATGCTGGAAGTAGGCGGGCAGCGCGCGGGCGAGTGGATTTTTTTTGGTGAAAAAAATCACGCCCCCGATGCAAACCGTACGATACCCTTCAGCGGCCAGCCCGGCAACAATATCCGGCGTGTCGAACAGCCAGGTGTGCGGATGCGTCTTCATTCCGGTGTTCTTGGAGTGGAACAGGCGGATATGCTCCGACTTGTCCGTAGTGGCCGGTGTGGGCAGGAATCCGCCAAAAAAAGCATGATGGGCCGCGTAGGTGAAGCTGCCTGGGGTATGGCGTTTCTCCCACGGTCCACTGCCGCACAGGTTCGGGCAGTTCGCTTCCTCCAGCACGGCGGCATCGAATCGTAGGGTATCGAGTGTGATCATCAGAATGTCGTGTGTGCCGACAATGGTATTCATATCTGTCATAAGTATCGTTCCTTTACTGTGAGTGCCTGCATTTCCCATTCATACGTGCCAAGGCCGCCGTATTCCACGCCGTACAGCAAATCACCGAACGGATTGATGTCGGCCACATAGGTGCGTTGCGACCCGGCAGCGACCAGCACGTCTACACCGGCAATCGCCGAACCCGGAAAGGCTGCCAGTGCCTGCTCTGCCGTCCCGCGCACCCGGGCCTGCGTTTCCGCCGACAGCCCGGCTTCTCCCGGCGTCATCCGCTCGCTGCGCAGGTGCAGATTGGTGATGGGCGAGGAGCTGACGCGGGCAACCGCGTGGCAGGCTTCGCCCATTACCACCAGCTGGCGGATGTCGAATGCCTTCCCGCCGGAGCTGGACTTCGGAATCCACTGCTCGGCGTATGCGCCGTGGCGGCAGATCCAGTCTATGATGCCGCGGATGGTGGCTGGGTCGGTATACTGGCGCAGCTTGCCGGAGTTGTAGTAGACGGGCGGCCGGGTGATGTAATGCTCCACCCCGACCGTCGTCACTGCCACTTCGGCCCCCGTAGCCGGGTGGACCTGATAGGCCATCACGCCGGATGCGGCAGAGCCGCAGGCCAGCTTGATGAAGACGCGGTGCATCCGCTGCTGAAGCATCGCCTCACGCAGGGAGGCGTAGTCCTCCAGCTGCGCTCCGCTGCCAAGCGGCCGGGGCACCGGCACACCGGCTGCGCCCAGCAGCTGCTGGGCGCGGCGCTTGTCCGTCATGGCCGCGACCTCCGCCGGGTCGTTGACCCAGCGGGCCTGCGGCAGGATGGTGCGGGCTTCGCGCGCAAGCCTGGCCAGCAGCCGGCAATACCCCCGGAACCACTGGGACGGGTGGTGCAGCACCCCCGGCAGCTCCCGCAGCTGCCGGGCGGTCTTGACGCTGAGCGGGCGGGGGTCTGCCCTGTGGGCATGGGGATGCAGCGAGTCATCGCTGTCCTCCGCATCCGGTGCCCCCAGGGCGATGATCGCCCGCTCCACCGCGAAGCTGCCGCCTGGGGATTCCAGGCGCAGTAGCGCGGCAGGGCTGCCGGGAGCGGACCCGGCAGCTTCGGGGCCGGCCGCCGGATGTGGCGGCGGCCAGCCCTGCTCCGCCAGCAGCTGCTGCAGGGAGTTACCCTGCAGCAGCTGGGCGTAGGGCACGACCAGCGCGGGCGGGAGGCCCAGCCGGCGGCGCGCCTGCTGGATGCCGCCGGTCCGCTTGTCGCCGGGCTGGCCGATCACGATCAGCGGCTGCACGGGCAGCTCACTCCGCGATCGTAGTATAACGCCATTCATCATTGCTGTCCTGCCGTTCGCTGAGATCGGCAGGCAGTCCGCTCTGCTTCCAGCGCTCCATCATGGACTCGGACATGAAGTGGTGGCTGAGGCTGATCGCCTTCAGTCCTTTGACGCGCGTGCTGGCCAGCAGGGCAGCAGCACCGACATCACCGAGCGTCCCGCAGGACAGATCCAGCGTCTCCAACTGGTCCAGGATAGGCGCGTCTGCAAGCGCGACGGCAATTTCATCCTCGATCTCACTGTTCTTCAGGCCCAGATAGGTAAGCTTCGGGAACTTGCCTGGTTCAATCAGCGGCAGAATATCCTTCAGGCTTCCGTCGAAGCCGTAATTCTCCATACCCAGATACAGCTCCAGCTTGCGCAGATTAGGAAGCTCGGCCGCCGCAATCTGCTTCAATACGCCTGAGCTGAGTCCGCCGCTGATAATGATCAGCTCCTCCAGCTTGTCGTGCTTAAGGTTGCTCAGGCTCAGGTCGTTAGCGCCCTTGATCGTCAGGCTCTGCAGTTCTGGGTAAGCAGGCAGCAACGGGGAAAGGTCGCTCTGGGTGATCCAGGAGATTTCACATTCCTCATAGTGCATGTCGCCGATAAAAAGCTTGCGTAGCGCCGGGAAACTACCACTATGCTTCACAAGCGCTGCTACTGCATCCTCTGAGCTATTTTCGTAGGCTTGTCCCCAGTCGCCAATGATGATACTGGTCAGATTACCCAGATCGGTCCGGGCCGCAAACCGCTCGATTTCAGTTTCAATCCGCTTCCCTTCCTCGAACTCGTCGTATCCAATAGTGAACTTTTTCATTGTCATTTTTAGATTCCTCCCGGAGAAATTTGGATATGAATCTACCCTATCATTTGGCAGTTAGCGAGTCAAACCAGGAGGAAGGGTTAGTTAGAGGAGTTGTAGTCACTTAAAATACAATAATCCGTTCTGAATTATTTATAATAGCGAGAAAGTTATTGACGGCTTATCCCGGTGAGTGTAATATACATTTCAATTCCTATATCGTATTAATCCGATGAACAAAGTGAGTATTACAAGTGGAAACGGCTTTGCCTTCCTTAAAAAAGCGTATGCTTCCGAAGCAGCGATACTACGTATCGCTTTCAGGTATCCGTTTCTGCGAGAAATAGAAGGATAAAGAATCAGGTGAAGCTTATACTTTCTTATATTTTAAAAAAGGGGCATATCAAAATGAGAATGAAGACTTGGGCTGCGGTAGTATTGCTGGGAATGTCGGTTGTGCTGGGAGCTTGCGGCGGCAAAGAAGCTGCCGGGGCCGACAAAAAGGAGATTGTTGTAGGGTTTGGCGTGGGGACGTATGAGGAGCAGTTCCGCCAGGGCATTCTGCCGATTCTGGAGAAGGAAGGCTACAAGGTGGAGATCAAGACCTTCTCCCAGAACATGCAGGTCAACCCCGCTATGAAGGAAGGTTCGATCGACGCCAGTGTCTTCCAGAGCACCGCTTATATGGAGGGAATCAACGAGGAGCTGGATGCGGATATGGCTGTGCTGAATTTTGTGCCAAGTGCGCCGCAGGGGCTGTATTCCGAGAAGCATAAGTCGCTGGATGAAGTGAAGGATGGTTCTGTCATAGCGCTGCCGAATGATCCGGTCAATCAGGAGCGGGCCGTGCGAATCCTTGAGGATCTGGGCTGGGTGAAGGTGAAGGCCGACGCCGGCACGACTGACTTCAATCTGAACAGCGTGGAGCCGGACAAATACGACCTGAAGCTGGAGGTGCTGGATTCGGCGCAGATTCTTGTCTCGCTTGCAGACGTGGACTTTGGGGTAGTCAATGGCAATTATATTGCCAACGCCAAACGTCAGATTACAGAAGCGCTGAAGATCGAGAACACACCGGAGCAGCACCGCGTAACGGTTACGGTGAATCAGACAGACCTCAATACCAACTGGGCCCAAGCCCTGAAGGCAGCCTATGAATCCAAAGCATTTGAAGATTATATCCATGACCAGGCCAAGTATGACGGTTTTATTCTTCCTGAAGCATGGGAGAGCAACTAGATTAATAGAATACAAGCCGGGAACCCGCACGCATGGCCGCTTGATGCAGCTGTGCGGGTTTTTGTTTGCTATCGGTGTTAGACCAGCCGCTGCTGTTCGCTAACGCTGCTCATTCAATCGAACATCAGAGTAAACGCTGCGTGGTGGTTTCCTAAGTTCGAACTAATAATTTAGTTGCGAAACTGCATCTAATCGGCGTATTTATTCCATTTTTGAGCAAATAGATGCAAAAAGGCATCTAATTTGGTCGTCTGAGCGAAATAAGCTTGATTTACTCGAAAATAGTTGCAGAATCGCACTTAATCAACCGTTTATGGACGATTCAACTGAAATTAGTTGCACATTCGCATCTATTTGCTCCGAACCCTTACGATCCAGACTAAACTTTGCTCCGGACGGTCCAAGGTGACATTCTTCATCCTAACTGCGACCTTAACCAGTAACCAGTATCCACACTTCATCCTCATCCAGCGCTGTCACGATTCGCCTTGTATCCGTGCCCTTCACCGCTCCCCCGGTCTGCCCGTAACCGCAGCCCCGCCAATGTTGCCTCTACAGTCCAGCATCTGTCACTCCCCACCCAGCCCTATGCAAGCCCACAACAAACAAGCAGGCCGGATGACCGGCCTGCTTGTTTGCCCCGTACTGCGGCAGGAATTATTTACCTAGCGTAAAGGTTACGCCCTTGGCTGTCTCGGAGAGCATCGGCGTATATTTGAACTTCAGCACGTCTCCGTTGCGGCTGGTCAGTACCAGCATCCGCATCAGCACGTAAGGATCATCACCGGTGGCCCGATCCCATTCCTTGCGGTCCGCCGTGCTGATCAGCTGCTCGCTGAGATTAGTAACCTGGCCGCTGCTGGTCTCCAGCGCATACAGCTGTGTGCCGCCGACTTGACGAACCAGCAGCACATCGGCCTCGGCATAATCGACAATGAACTCGCCTGTTACGCCTGTTACGCCAGTTGCGCCAGTTGCGCCGGTCAGCTGCTCCAGGTCGAACGACTTGCCCAGGCTGCCGTCCTTGTTCAGATACTGCACCGAATGCCCGTCCGTCATGTACAGCTGCTTGGTCTGCAGCGGTGCGGCGGGCGAATAGGCGGGGATGGCTGTGTGGTAATCCATCTGCTTGACGATCTTCCCGCCTTGGATCAATGCCTGGTATACGGTATCGGAGTTAGTAAACATAGAGTAATGATAATCGCGCAGCACCAGCAGGTCGGAGCCTTTGCCTGCCTGCTTGATCTGCAGCTCATAGCTGAACGGGGAATCCTTCATCGGCAGCTGGCCGATCTGCACCGGCTTGGCTGAGGCGGTGGCCCGATAGAAGAGGACGCCGCTACTCTGGGCCACCCAATAGGTACGCCCTTGGAGGGAAGCTGCGGTAAACCTCGACTTGTCGAGAATGTTCAGGTTGCCGCTTTCCTTGTCATACCAGGTTTTGCCGCCGAGCGCTTTCACGGCTGCGACCAGCGGGACATAGACGGTGCCTTTGACAATGCGCGGAGCTTTCGTCAGCGCCAAGGCCGTGCCGTTCACCTTGGACGATTTGGAGCCGGCGGTGAAGCCGACCTCGCGGTCCGGGCGAACCAGCTTGGCTGATTTGGCTGCTGGGTCCCAGGACAGTGTATAGCCCATGCCTTCGGCGAGCGATTTCAGCGGCACAAGCGTAGTCCCTTCGGCAATCACCTGCGTGCTGCCCATGCCGTGATCATGATAATTAAGCAGGATGTGACTCTCTGCCGCTGCTGCGGCTGAACCTGCACTTAGAGTGAAAGCTGCGGCTACAAGGCCGACTGTTTTTTTCCAGCTTCTCATTAATGTCCATCTCCTTAGGTACGAATATCCCTTATAGAATAGTTGGACGACATTTTCTGGAAAAAGTTGCAGGGGAAGCGAAAATCGCTTGTGAAATCACTGTAAGAGGCTGGACTTGAGATCGCCGGGAGCCTATGATTGGACTTAACTTAACATGAATATCCATAGAGAGAAGCGATGAAGTTGAAACATTGTCTGGAATGCGGAGCCAAGCTGATACTGAAGCCCTGCGGGGATGAAGGGGACATTCCTTTTTGCGAATCCTGCGGGTTGTTCAGGTTCCCTGTCTTCAGTACGGCGATCAGCACGGCGGTATTAAACCACGATAAGAGCAAAATTCTGCTGATCCAGCAGTATAACCGGCCTCATTATATCCTGCTGGCGGGTTATGTGAACAAGGGGGAGGATGCGGAAGCAACGCTTGTGCGTGAGGTCAAGGAGGAAGTGGGGCTGCAAGTAACCGGCTACCAATATATGCGCAGCGAATATTATGAGCCTAATAATACGCTGATGCTGAATTTTGTAAGTGTAGTGGATTCGGAGGATCTGAGCGGACTGACCGCCGAGGTGGATCACGGGCAGTGGTTCACATGGGAGGAAGCGGTTCAGGCGATTGCGAAGAACAGTCTGGCTGAGCGTTTCTTGCTGAATATTGTTCAAAAGCTGCAATCCGGCAGCATCCACGTAGAAACCCGTCCATCAGGCCTCTGACAAGTGAACTATTACATAGACCCGGTTCGTTTCGATATTATATGATTTGCAGATATGGCTACCACAGAACATATTATTATCCATCATAGGGGGACTGTAAAATGATCGTCGATACGCTGGAGCATTTGCTGGAGAATGAACATGCTTTTGGAGAAAAGATTCAAAGAGGTCTGAAATTCCTGAAGAATACGGATTTCAGCGGCCTGGCGGCCGGACGCCATGACGTTGATGATGAAATGTTCTATTTCATTAACGAATATGAAACCAAGGAAGCCGCAGAATGTTTCTGGGAAGCGCACAGAGTCAATCTGGATCTGCACTACATTCTGGAAGGCACGGAACGGATCGGGTATGCGGCCATTGAACGTCTGGATGTAAGAGACGAATACAGTGCGGAGAAGGATGCGGTATTCTTCACCGGTGAGCTGCAGTCCGCTGTGGCGGCAAGTCCGGGAGACCTCGTAATCTGCTATCCGCAGGATGGGCATATGACCGGAATTGTGGCCGCACAGAAGGAAGCTGTTCGCAAAGTAGTCCTCAAAATCAAACTGTAGCACAACCAAAAGGAGCCTGAGTGTGGGCTCCTTTTGTGCATATATAAGAATGTGTAGGCTGCAGGCCATCATTTATCCTTCTATTTCTCGCAGAAACGGGTACCTTCTCTTTCAGAGGTTACCTGACTAATGAACGATGCACAGATCATGCATTAGTCGGTTTAGAGCGGCAGCTCCTTATAATAAAAAACGGTCGCGTCCAGACTCCCGTCCGCCGAACGCGCGTAATGTGGAATCCGTCCTGCTTCAATGAAGCCGCGCGACAGGTACAGGCTGTTGGAGGGATCGCCCGCCCGGGTATCCAGCACCACAAGCAGCCTGCCATCGGCCTCTGCATCCTGCTCCGCCCGGTCCATAAGCAGGCCGGCGATGCCTTTGCGGCGGTGGTCCGGATGCACCATCAGCTTGGCTATCTCCGCACGGTGTCTGGCATTGGCCTTGGCGGCCAGCTGCAGCTGCACTGTTCCAACAACCTCCTTGCCCTCCAGGGCAATATACAGCTTGCCCCCCGGTCCCGGAACCTCCTTCCAATAAGCTGCCGCTTCATCTTTGTCCAGCGGAGGCAGGAAGCCGATCGAAGCCCCGTCCTCCACCGTTCGAATCAACAGTTCGACTAATCCCAGCTCCGTATCATGGTCTAATCGCTCAACCTGCATTATGGATATCTTAGGGTTCATCTGCAATTCTTCTTCTCCTTCTTCTAATAAAATAGTATGGCTGTCGTGTCTCCAGAATTGGTCATTGGGCCGGGGCAGCGGTAAGCAGCTTCGGCAGGTAGCCAAGGAATTTCTCGCGGGTTAAGGCATCCCCGCAATTCCAGCGGGCACCGTCCAGCAGGTGGACCCGGCCACTCTGCACCGCCGGCAGACTGCGCCATAATGGGCCAGCCATCAGCTGCTCTAGCGCCACTTTCGAATCCTCGCGCTCGGGGAGGAGGACAAACAGCCGGTCTCCGGCATACAGCGGCAGCTCGATCAAGCTGACCTCGATGAACCCAAGCCCCTGCTTCAGCAGCGGCTTTATCTTGTCCGGCGGCTGAAATCCGCCGTCGGCATAAAGGGCAGGAGCAAGACCGCTTGCGCCCATGGCATACAGTCGGCTGCCGTGTTCACAGGTCAGCGCGGTGGCCGTTTCTCCGGGAAGCAGCTGGCCGGGAGACAAGCGCTGCCACATGAGTGTGTTTTTGGCAGCGAAGCTGTCCAGCCAGGCGGCGGCTTCCTGCTCCTTGCCCAGCCAGCGCCCCAGCACCTGCAGCCGCTCATCCAGCGGAGCGAAGGAGTTGAAGCTGAGCGTCGGCGCGAGGGCAGCCACCTGTTCATAAGCCTGCTCATCGGGGGTGGCGATAATGATCAGATCAGGGTGGAGCTTTCCTGTTCTGTGGATATCAAGCGGGAAGCCGACATTTGCCAGCTTCTTGATCCGGTGCTTATAGACGCTGTTGCGGGAGAAGGCTTCATCGCTGCCGACAGGCCTCACACCCAGGGCCAGCAGGTCACCAAGGGTTTCTCCATGATAGACAATACGTTTCGGCCGTTCGGGGATATCAACCGCATGGCCCATCCAATCGGTTACCCGGAGCTTCTGCCGCCGCGAGAGCGCGTATTGTCCCGGTGATTCGCCGGTCTTCTGGCGGAAGCGGCGGCTGAAATAGTATTCATCCGCGTAGCCAACCTTGCGGGCAATCTCCCGCAGCGGTTCCCCGGAATGCAGCAGCAGCGGCTTGGCATGCTCAATGCGCAGCGTTGTGACGAAGTCGAGCGGTTTAATGCCGGTCAGCTTCTGAAAGATGGCCGAGTATTGCCAGGAAGGAACATTGGCCAGCCGCGCCAGCTGCTTCACCGTAATGTCTTGATCATAATGCCCGCGGATATAGTGTACAGTCGCTTCTACTGATTGAGCCGGACTGAACACCCGTGTGGAAGGCAGATTATGCTCCAGCAGAAACAGCAGCAGCTCCTGGAATTTCAATTGCTGCCGGAACAGCCGGATTGGATCATCCGCTTGTTTGCTGTGGAACAGCTCTTCGGTAAGGCTGAGCAGACGGGTAAAGGGGTAGGCGATCAGCTCCCGTCTTCCAGGCAGCAGCGGAGCTGTATGCCATTCGGGGCGTTCCTGCAGCGAGACGGCGGTAAATGCCAGCATATAGTAATAAAGCGTAGTTCCGTCCGATTGAAGACGGAAGGATTCACCAGGGGATAACAGGCAGCATTTATCGGCGCTAATGGCTAGAACCTCGTTCTCGATTGACAGTGATCCTGAACCGCCTGTAACAACCAGCAGCCGATAGTGCTGTAGGGAGTCTGCGGCTTGTTGTTGTGCCTGTGGTTCTTCAGGCTGGATGAACAGTGCAATGTCCATCAGCTGAAAAGCCAGGGAATGGAGCGGGACAGGGGACGCTGCTTCAGGCTGCATCATACAGCTCTCCCTTCAATGATGAGAATTATTATCAATTCTATCATTCTATATAAATTAAAACAGCTTATCAACCGGGGTTGATAAGCTGTAAGTGTGAGAAGTAACGCAGACGCAATGGGCACATCTCAGCTAGGGCTATTGTGCAGCCAATAGCTCCGGCAGCCGCTGGAGCAGCCATAAGCGGGTGGTGGCATCGGCAGAGGTCTTCTCGATATCTTGGAAATAGACTTGACCGTTCTTTACGGCAGGCAGGTTCTTCCATATTTCGGTCTTCAACAGCTGATCCGTGGAGGCTTTGGCCTCGTCGTGTGTGGGGTTAAGAATGAAGATGCGGTCTCCAGCATAGTCACTAAGCACCTCCAAGGAGATTTCCGCGAAGCCCTTGTTCTGATCCAGTACCGCCTGAACCCCGGGAGTGGGCTTGAAGCCATTCTCTTCATATAATACCTGAGATAGTCCGGTAATAGCCATTACGAACAGCCGGTCTCCCGGATAATAAGTGAAGACAGAGGCGGTTTCGCCCGGCTTCATCCCGGAGCTCTTAAGCTGCGCCCACATGGCGGCTTCCTTGATAGTGTAGTCTGCCAGCCAAGCTTCCGCTTCTTTGGTTGTGCCCGTAATGTCGCCAAGCTTCTGCATCCGCTCCTTCAGTGGGGCGAACGTGTTGAAGATGACGGTTGGCGCAATTTTGGACAAGGCCTCGAAATCCGCCTCATCCGTATCAGCATAGATGATCAGGTCAGGCTGGAGCGTCAATGTCTTCTCCAGATTGATAGGGAAGCCAACATCCTCCACGCCTTGAAGCTGATCCTCATAGATCTGATTCGCAGTCATCATAGTAGCGGTGCCTACAGCCTGAAGACCCAAGGCCAGCAAGTCTCCATAGGTTTCGCCCACGAACACAATCCGTTTAGGGGCAGTGGGAATTTGTACAGTGTGGTTCATATAATCGGTATAGGAGCGGGTTTCTGCACCAGCTGTTGTGTTGTTTCCGGCGGCCGGGTCAGTTGTGGCGGCCGGATCAGTTGAGGCTGCCGGGGCTGGAGTAGAAGTCTGGTCGGCAGCAGAGGGTTCGTTGCTACTACTGCAAGCGAGCAGCAGCACGCTCATAAGCACAAGCATACAGAGTATATTGAAAGGTTGCTTCAAACGGGTCATCATATTTCCTCCTGAGTAATAATGATAATCATTATCGGTGTAATGGAACTAATCATAAGGGATAACCTGTTCAGACTCAATGGACAAATTTCAAGCGCTACATAGAGTTTGTACAAAGCGGATTAACTCGTAATAACAACTTGATAAGATCAGAAATACATGTTAACATGTTGTTAATAACAGATTAATAATAACAGGAGCTTTTATAAATTCTTAGGAGGTTATGGCTATGTTCGGATTCCGATTTGTTAAATTCCAACCGAGTGATTATGTGCTGAAGGTCAAGAACGGGAAGGTTATCCGCGAGGGTGTGGGCTTGGCGTTTACTTATTATGCTCCGACCACCTCTGTTGTTGTTGTGCCGGTCTCTTCGATTGATGTTCCGTTCATGTTTGAAGAGATCACGAATGACTATCAGACGGTGACGGTGCAGGGGCAGCTGACCTACCGGATTGTGGATTACCGCAAGACAACCCAGATCCTCAACTATACCTATAATTTACGCAAAAATACGTATCTCTCCGACGATCCCGGCAAGCTGGCTCAGCGGGTGATCAATATTGCCAAGGTGCTGACCAAACGTCAGCTGGAGCAGCTTCCGCTGCGCGATGCGATCCAGTCGAGTGAACGGCTGGCACGCAGCATTACCCAGGAAATAGCCAAGAATGAGGAGATCGGGAAGCTGGGGATCGAGCTGATGGGCTTGTCGATTCTGGCTATCGTCCCGAATAAGGAAACGCTGCGGGCACTGGAGGCGCAGGCCCGGGAAGAGATTCTGCGCAATGCCGACAATGCGCTGTACGAACGGCGCAACGCCTCCATAGAGCAGGAGCGGCGGGTCAAGGAGAATGAATTGAATACAGAGATTGCCGTGGAAACGAAGAAGCGGCAGATCCGTGAGACACAGCTGGATGCGGAGCGTTCGGTGAAGCAGAAGCAGAATGAGATGAAGCAGGAGCAGCTGAGCTTCGATACCGAGCTGGAGGAGAAGAAGCAGGGGCTGGTTGAGCTTGCGGTCGCCAACAAAAAAGCCGAAGCGGATGCCAAGGCCTATGAGCTGCTTGCCGTAATGAACGCCTTGCAGGATGTCTCGCCGGCTGTGCTGCAGACGCTGACGAATGTAGGCATGAATCCGGATAAGCTGATCGCGATCGCCTTCCAGGACCTGGCGCTGAATGCCGGAAAGATCGGCCAGCTGAACATTACGCCGGACCTGCTGCAGGGTCTGCTGAACGGTTCGACCGCCCAGTCGGGGAGAGGCGGGGGGGCACGATGAGCAGCCGGACAACAGAGAACAAGCTTGTGCTGATCAAGCGCAAGACCCGCCTGGAGGAGCTGGTGGTCCGCTATAACACGATCCAGCAGGCCGAGTTCTATATCCAGCGGCTGGGCGCGGATTTCAGCGATTATATTCAGGAGGATATAACCTACCGGAGCGCCGTGGAAACGGCAGTGATAGAGCTTGGTGCGGTTGGGATGGTTCAGGTGCTGGAGCGGGAGCATGTGCCTAACTTTATTTTTGGTGATGACGATACGGTGGTCGTGCTGGGCCAGGATGGACTGGTCGCCAATACGCTCAAATATTTGAAGCATCAGCCGCTGATTGGTGTCAACCCTGATCCCCGGCGCTGGGATGGGGTGCTGCTGCCCTTCCAGGTGCAGGATTTGCGCCTGGTGGTGGCCGATGTCTTCAAGGGGCGGCGTCAGGTGCGCGAAGTGACGCTTGCCAAGGCTGAGCTGAACGACGGGCAGAGCCTGTATGGTGTGAACGATCTGTTCATCGGCCGCAAGACCCATGTGTCGGCCCGCTACCAGCTGGAGTTGAACGGAGTAGCCGAGCAGCAGTCCTCCAGCGGTATTATTGTCTCCACCGGCATGGGCTCGACAGGCTGGCTGAAGAGTGTGCTGGCGGGCGCAGCCGGGATTGCCAGAGGCGCCGCGCAGCTGCGCGGCGCGGTCCCGGCCGGGCAGGCGGAACAGGGTGCGGGGGAACAGCAGCCTGGGGCGAGGGCTGCGCGGGATTCCAGCCAGCAGCCGCAGAGCAAGGCCGCAGAGGAGCAGGAGCGGCAGGCTTGGGGCGCACCGCATTTGTATTTCACAGTCAGGGAACCGTTCCCGAGCCGGACAACGACTGCTGATCTGGTCTTCGGGATGATCAGCGATGAGCAGCGGCTGCGGATTACATCGCAGATGCCGGAGAACGGTGTAATATTTAGCGATGGGGTGGAGAGCGATTTTCTGGAATTTAACTCCGGTGTGGAGGCGTCCATCGGTCTCGCGGAGAAGCGGGGCCGGCTGGTGGTCTGAGCAAGGGCGGGTTCCATCCACGGCATAGGTTCAAAGGAAGGCGGCCAGAGGTGTCCCGGCCGTCCTTTTTGCTGCAAATATAAGAATTTATAGGTTTCACGCTATCCATTATCCTTCTATTTCTCGCTGAAACACCCCGTCCTTTAAAAGGACGGGGTAGCCGTTTCCACTTGCGGGATACCGGCATCTGGTTACGGTTTTGACATCTATGCGTCAAAGGAGGGCGGACAAGTTGAATGATTTAGGTACAACCCCAGGTGCAACAATTGCGCCTGCTTTTCGTCTATATAGATTAGAAATTCCAGAAACATCCACAACATGGAGGTGGTGCCACATGATGACTTATGTAAACCCGGCAGACAGCAAGACTAGAGGGAATCTGCCCCTCAAACTGCTGCTCGTACTGACTTTACTGTTCACTGCCTTTTTGAGCGGCGGTGCCTTTACAGCTCAGGCGGCAGGTTCCGACATGCTGGTCGTGAACAAAAAAACCAATAAGCTGGCCTACTTCAGCGGCGGGAAGCTGGTCAAGACGTTCCCGGTGGCTACTGGCAAGACGCAGAGCCTGACCCCTGAGGGCAGCTTCGACATTGTGGTCAAGGTCAAGAACAGACCTTACTACAAAGAGAAAATCCCCGGAGGCGATCCGGCCAATCCGCTGGGTGACCGCTGGCTGGGGCTGGAAGTGGGCAACACCTACGGCACGACTTACGCGATCCACGGCAATAATAATGAATCCTCCATTGGCAAATATGTAAGTGCAGGCTGCATTCGTATGCATAATGAAGACATTCATTGGCTGTACCCGCAGGTCGCCCGCAAGACGAAGGTAGTGATTACTTCATCTACGCAGGATATGGAGAGCATTGCGGTCAAATACGGCTATGCTGTGGCGACAAAGGAGACAAAGGATAAGACGTTTGCAGGCACGCTGGTCGTTAACGGAGTTGCGACTAAATTAAAAGATCCGATGGTGCTGGACCAATCGCGAGTATATATTCCGCTGCGTGAATCGGTGGTCCTGCTGGGAGGCAGGCTGCAGAGCAATCCGGCAACGGGAGAATGGACGATCACTGTAGGCAAAAACACTGTGAAGTACAAGGCGCTGTCGGAGAAGGCTGTTGTTAATGGCAAATCCGTTGCCGTCACGGCTTCACGCAATGAGAACAACCGGATGATGCTGCCGCTTGCCAACGTGACCAAGATGTTTGGTTTGCAGGTCAAGTGGAATGGTTCCGCCAAGTCGGTGGCTATCACGAAATAAAATATATTTGACTGCTACTTAGGCCTCTGTAGAGGATATGAGTATCAAAGATTTAGCTCCAGGTTGGCCTCATAAGACGAATTTACAGATTTAGATGCGAAACTGCATCTAATTTCAGTGGAAGCTCCTGTTATCGGGCAAATAAGTGCGAATCTGCAACTATTCTGGAGAAAATCGGTTCTGTAACTCTCAAAACTCGAAATTAGATGCGCTTTCGCACTTATTTGCTCCAAAAAGGAAAAAATCGTCAAATTAGATGCGTTTTCGCACTTAAATTGCTGGCTTGGACTAATATGATGCTCCAGAAGCTAAGTCTTTGCGGTATAATACTTTTCTTGGATATGTGAGAGGAGTGGTTATACCTATGAAGATCCGTATCATCGGCGGCTGTGGAAGCGGCAAGTCCTATGCTGCCAGGCAGCTGTCGGAGCAATATGGGATCCGGCATTATGAAACAGATAACTTTGTCTGGGACCGCAGTGAAGACAACCTGAGATATTCCCACGAAATCAGGGATGTCCAGCTTATGGCGGTGGTAGAGTCGCCGGAGGCCTGGATTATCGAAGGTGTGCATTATAAATGGGGCCAGGCAAGCTTTGAGCAGGCTGATTATATTTTTGTGCTACGAACCAGACGGTGGCTGCGGGATTACAGGGTAGTGCGCAGATTTGTCCGCACACGGCTGGGCCGTGAGCAATGGAATTATACCCAGACGCTGCATAATGTAATGCAGATGATTATGGAGTACAACCAGCGTTTTGATCAGGTGGATTTCCCCAGAATTATGGAACAGACCGAACATCTTGCGCATAAAAGAATAGTAGTGACGCATAATCGGCAGATTCTCAGCTATCTGGCGCAAGCGCAGCAACCGGTAGAGAATAATTATAATCGTTTGTAAGCTTGCAGTTGCAGGCTAGGGCTGCCTATACTTAACCTATTCAAACTACGGACACTTACGGAGGACTTAGCGACTGATGAATAACTAATACGTTTCCTTAACAGACCAGCCTATTAACCAAGTGCATAAGCACAAGTTAGCGGTACACCCGTTTAGGGTGTGTACGGTCAGGGATACGTGTGTCAGTCGGGGACTCTGCAAGGCCTGGACGCATAAGGGAAAAAGGCAAGCTGAAGCTGTGTTGCTGCATCTTTTAGTATAGAGAGATACAGCCGTGGCAGCGGAAAAACTCATCGTTTGCTGTGTTTCTTTGATGTGCTGCTTGATTTCATCCACTCCAGGCGTTTCCCGCTCATACGTTATTTCACCGCTGCCGCTGGCTGCGGTTTTTTAATATGACGATGGAAGCGGGAGATCAATAGATGACCATTATTAGAGCAAGAAACTTATGCAAGGAATGGAACGGTGTGCCGTTGTTTCAGAAGGTGTCATTTGAGATCAGGGCAGGCGAGAGGCTGCTGCTGTTCGGGCGTAATGGTACTGGCAAAACGACGCTGCTGAAGGGGCTGGCCGGGCGGCTCGCCTTCGAGGAGGGCGACGTTAACTGCAGCCTGCAGCCGGAGGAATGGGGGCTGCTGGACCAGCAGCTGGAGATTCCCGCGGAGATGGGAGCACTGGCGTATGTGCTATCTGGGATCGAGGGACTGCCCCGGCTGAAGCAGCGCCTGGAGCAGCTTGGCCTCCTGCTCCGGGAGGACAGAAGAAATAAGGCATTTCTGGCCGAATATGCAGTAGTGTACGAACGTTATCTGCAGCTGGACGGGTACGGCTGGGAAGCGGCGGCGGAGCGCTGCCTGAAGCAGCTAAGGCTTGCGCCGGAGGTGTGGGATCTGCCGTACCGCGCGCTGAGCGGGGGGCAGAAGACGCGTGTCCAGCTGGCAGCGCTGCTGCTCCGCCAGCCGAAGCTGCTTATGCTGGATGAGCCGACCAACCATCTGGATAAGGAGACGATGGAATGGCTTGAGGAATGGGTACGGGACTATCCGGGTACCATCCTCTATGTCTCCCATGACCGGGCTTTTATTGACCGGACGGCTATGGCCATTCTGGAGCTGAACCCGGACGGCTGCCGCCGTTATCCAGGTGGATACACGCGTTACCAAGAGCAGAAGGAGCTGGAAGCGCGCACGCTGGAAGCACAATACCGAAGCCAGGTGCAGGAGAAGCAGCGGCTGCAGGAGAGCATCCGGCGTTACGCCGAGTGGTTTCAGCAGGCGCATCGGGCGGCGGGGCAGCATGATTTTTTGCGGGCCAAGGCCAAGAAGAATGTCTCCCGGCTCCATGCCAAGGAGGCGGCCCTGGAGCGGCTGGAGCAGAACCGCGTGGAGCTGCCGCGCGAAGCCGCTTCGCTGCGGATGAAGCTTGCAGGCGGCGAATTCGCTGCCCATACGCTGCTGTCCCTAAGCGGCGTCAGCTTCGGTTACGCAGGGCAGAGTGCCCCGCTGCTCGCGGACTTTAATCTTGCACTGCGGCGGGGGGACCGCCTGGCCGTGCTGGGTCCGAGCGGTGTTGGCAAGTCCACGCTGCTGAAGCTGCTCGCTGGACTGCATCCGCCGGTGGAAGGGGAAGTCCGTGTGCATCCGCAGACGCGGATCGGTTATTTTGCCCAGGAGCTGGAGCATCTGGATGGGTCTGTTACGCTCCTGGACAGCCTGCTTACACTGCCGGGGATGACGCAGAGCGAAGCGCGCAATATTCTGGGGTGCTTCCTGTTCCGTAAAGATGAGGTGTTTAAGACCATCGGGGATCTAAGCTTGGGGGAGAAATGCCGTGTTGCTTTTCTGCGGCTGTATTTCGGCAGGTTCAATCTGCTGGTGCTCGATGAGCCGACCAACTATCTCGACATTGACACCCGGGAGCGGGTGGAGGAGGCGTTGAGGGATTACCCCGGCGCGCTGGTGGTGGTCTCGCATGACCGGTATCTGCATGATAAAGTCGCCAATCGGCTGCTCCTGCTTGCCCCTGGGCATAAGCCGAGGCAGTATGAGGGAACGTATGCCGAGTATGCGCAGCAGGCGCACGCCGGGGTGCCGGACTCCGCGCAGCAGGCACGGGAGAATGAGCTGGGGCTGCTGCAGCTGCGGCTGACCCAGCTCATTCAGAGCGGCATCGCCCGCTCGGAGGAGGAGGACCGCCGGCTGATGGCCGAGGTGGTGAGTCTGCGCCGGCAGATTAGCGAGCTGACGGAGTAGCCTGGCGGCAGCTCGTCCCAGGCCGGATATCTGGCCCGGGACGGGCTGTTTGGCGTGGCCGAGGCGCCGCCGGAAGCGGCTGTCGGGCGTGAAAATAAGGGATAAATCCGTTACTACTTAGGACCCAATAGGATAGGAGCATCACAGTCTGATCGCCACATAAGTCCAATCCACTGAATTAGTTGCGAATCTGCATCTAATTAGAAGATTTTTTCTGTTTTAGAGCAAATAAGTGCGAAAACGCATCTAATTTCGGATTTTGAGCCTTAAACAATCGTTTTACTCGAAAATAGTTGCAGATTCGCACTTATTTGCCCAATCACAGGAATTCCAGCTGAAATTAAATGCACTTTTGCATCTAATTTCTCTGAAATCTCTAGTGTAGCATTCTACATCCTCAGAGGGACCTAAGTAGTAGCATAAATCCCATAAATTACGCCAAAAGCGGCTGGCAGGCGTGAAAATAAGGGATAAATCCCATAAATTACGCCGGAGGTAGCTAGTGGGCAAGAAAATAAGGGATAAATCCCATAAAATGCGCCAGAAGCGGCTGTCGGGCGTGAAAATAAGGGATAAATCCCATAAATTACGCCAGAAGCGGCTGTCGGGCGTGAAGATAAGGGATAAAAATCCCATAAATTACGCCAGAAGCGGCTGTCGGGCGTGAAAATAAGGGATAAATCCCATAAATTACGCCAGAAGCGGCTGTCGGGCGTAAATCGCGGGGAAGATCCCGCATGTTTTCCCCGCCCCAGCCGAAACGGAAGCCAAGCCGCGCCGCTGAATTGGTCCATTTGGAGGATAATGGATGTCTTTTGGCGAAAAAGTAAAGAAGGGATGGCTCCATCTGGCATATCCCGGCGGTTGGCCGTAGTAAATATGTATAGAAGAAAGGAGGAGGCGTGCTGAAGCTGCGTTTTTTTCAAAATATAAGAATTTATAGGTTCCACGCTATAATTTATCCTTCTATTTCTCGCAGAAACGGATGCCTGAAAGCGATACGTAGTATCGCTGCTTCGGAAGCATACGCTTTGCAGAGGACGGCGAAGCCATTTCTACTTGTGGCGGAGCCGGGACGATTCTTAATGAGAAACAAACTGTGGATAATAACAGGTGTGGCGCTGCTGGGTATCCTCTATTCGGGTTATGCATACCTTCAGCCTCGGCCTATTGAGCAGGAATACAACAGTATGATTTATTCGAATGATAACGACTTCACCAAGAGGACGACCATGAGGCTCAAAGGTGATTTATACCAAAAAATCGTAGGCGGAGGACGTATCCAGGCTGAGCTGACCGCAGACGATGAGTTCTCCTATAAGGTGACGCTGGAGAAGCAGGATGATCATTATTTCGGGGCTATCATCTTGATTGCGCTTGGTGAGCAGGCGTCTACCCATACGATAGGAACGGTCATGCTCTCTGAGGAGCTTGATAAGGCCTGGCTGAAGCTGGATGAGGTGAACGATAAATACCAGCTGGTAGAAGGATACATTTCCGGGCCGGCCAGCAGTCGTGAAGCGGCGCTTCAGGTTGCGCGGGAGGTTATGGGGGCGCCTGAGTAAAGGATGAATACCAAGGATAGGCACCATTCATAGGAGGGATGATTTTGGAAACGGACCGTTTTGGCAACAGCGCCGGACAGAAACTGCCGGGCACAATGAAGCAGACGGGCAGCACAAGGGTAGAGCGGCTTCTGGAGGATGATTTTGTAGGTTTCGGAATGCGGGTTCTGATCAGCTTGATCGATGCCCTTATTCTTGCGGTACCTTCCTATTTGCTCGACAGGTGGGTCCCTTCATGGGCCGATTCCCTGCAAAATGAGCTGCCGCTGGCACTCCCCTGGATTTTGATTGTCGCTTATTATGTGGTTTGTGTTCCCTTGTTCGGCGGGACTCCGGGCAGGCTGATTCTGGGAACAAGAATTGTGAATGCGGAGGGTAAGTATCCCGGCGTGCTGCAAGCGCTGCTCAGACATGGGTTCTATATCATTAATAGTACGCTGGCCCTGCTGCTGATAATGGTTGAATATGATTATACGGTTTTGTCCGAGTTTGCCCGCAGCTGGCAAGGACCGATCGCTGTGACTAATTTTCTGATGGGTGGGGTCGTGCTGGCTGATGTGCTGGCTATTCTGTTCACGGTCCGCAAGCGGGCGTTGCATGATCTCGTTGCCGGGACTTATGTAGTTTATAAGGCAGGGCTGGAGTATGCAGAGGCGGTAGAGGATCGGAGATAAGCTGCCCCATGTACAACTTAAGATTCCGCGCAAAAAGCGTCAGAACAGCCACGGATGTCACTTGCTCCGGGTATTCTGACGCTATTGCCCTTCGATATGCCCTAAGGTTCAGGATGGATGGATTTCCGCTCTAATCAACGCTTGGCTGCCCAGCGGATCTCCTGCAGAGCTGTCATGAGAGCCTTCAGCGCGGGAGATTCGCTGCTGCCTTCCAGCCACTTCTCCAGCGGCTCATTCTGCCCGTGGATATACCAGCCGAGCTTCTCCATCCATTGCTTGTCATAGGCTGGCTGCTGGCCTGCTCCGCGTTCCGCGTCCAGCTGCTTCAGCAGGAGCGTCCAACGGTAGCCGGTATGACCATAGCTATGCTCCGGGTATCGTTCCGCCAGCTGAATCACGTCAGACAAGGGTTCACCTGCATACAGCTCGGCTGCCAGATAGCTGCCGACATACCTGTGGCTGCCATCTTCCTGCAGGGCAGTGGCTAATAGCTTGCGGGCTTCTTCCAGCTGTCCCTGGCGCAGAAGCGCCTGGGCATGGATCGACTTCTCATACGGGTTCAGCTCATGTGGCTTCAGTTGCTGCAATAATGCATAGTAACGGTTATACGGCTTCCAATCGCCCTTACGGCTATAATAATCGGCCAGGGTAGAGACATAGTTGCTGCTAGGATAGAGGGTTGCCAGCTTCTCCAGCAGGGGAATAGTCTCCTCCTCCAACGCACTGTCGCCCGTCATCGAAGCTTTGGCGATCATCAGGTGGACAAGCATATGCAGAGCATGCAGATCCTGGGGATCAGCGGCGTAAGCCTGGCGGTAAGCCTCCAGGGCTTCCTCCAGCTTATGGTCCAGCAGCAGCCGGTCGGCGGGGGTAAGCTGCCGATTCTGCAGATAGAAGAACGGCAGATTGCCAACCGTTGCCTCGTTCAGCCTGTAGCCTTTGCTGCTGGTAAGCAGGCGTCCCTTCTTATCAAAAGCGTCAATGCTCCAGGACAAGCGGCTGTCCGGGTTGGTGTAGGCCAATATCGAGGCCGGTTCCAGCGTGTCCCACGTATTGTCGCCGCTGCTGTAGGAGAAGCCGTTGGTATTGTAGTAAATTTCTTCTACCGGGATCGAAGCCTGATTGCCGGGAATCCGCTCCCGAATGGGCGAGCTGAAGGAGCTGTCACCGGAGAAGTAGGTGCCGTTCAAGGTATAATAAGCGGCTCCTTCTACAGCCTCCCAGCCAAAATCAACGCTCGGCCCGTCAAGCCGAACCTGATTGACAGGGGCCTGCAGCTCCAGCAGCGGCTGGAGGGTCAGCTCTTCAGCAGCCTCATCGCCAGGCTTCAGTTCAAGCCAATCGTTATCCGCCTGCACCGGCCAGGTCCACCCGTCAATCTGCTCGAAGCTCAGCCCCAGTTGGAGCTGATAGAAGCCGGGAATCACCCCGTTGAACCGGAAACGCCCTTCGGCATCGGTAACCGTCTGGTAAGGCTCGGCTGAGGTAAGGTTGTGGTTAAGCTCACTTTCTGCACGGAGAAAAACACCTGCGTGTGCGACAGGAGTCCCGTCGCTGCGCTTCAATGTCCCTTGTACAGCAGCGGGGGCTGTATAGCCCATGCTCACTGCGGTTTTCATAGCCTTGCTGAGTGCAGTCAGCTTCATCTCTGTATCCGTAATGCCGGACGTTTCCCCTTCCGGCTGTGGCTTCCCATGCTCGCGGTACGCTGTCAGCGCTCTGTTTAGTTCCTCCAGCGCTTGCCCGGACCGGCCGGTGGCAAACAGCAGCTGGGCCTGCAGCCAGCTGCGCTGCCCGTCCGTCTGCCCGTCATACGCCACGCCTCCTGTTGTATCCTGCGCCTTAAGCAGAACCTCCGCTTCCGCCCAGTCCTGCCGCTTCAGCGTCCGTTCTGCCCGGGTAAGTCTGATCTGCTCGCTTATATAGGAGGAACTGCTTATTCTGTCCGCAGCCCGCACCAGGGCTTCATCGGCCAATTCCCTCCGGCCGAGCGCATCATAGGCATAGGCCAGCTGCCGGACGGCCTGCAGCATCGAATCATCGGCCTGACCTTGATCTACATATTCTTCCAGCAAGGCCGCTTCCTGCTCCGTCGGCAGCTCAAGCGGGAGAGGGTCGCTCTCATTATGACTCCAGTGGCTCATGGAGGAACCGATATATACGTCGAAGCCGATGGAGTAGTCGCTTGTTCCCGGCAATACAATGTTTTTACGGATGAGCTCGATTCGTTTGCTGCCGGTGGAAGCCTCCAGTTTCCGCAGGAAGTCTGCTCTTGTGACCTCGGGTGGAGCCGCCGGGGCAGGCTCTCCCCGATTGGTAAGGGAGGGAAGGGCGCTAAGCAGAACAATCAGCAGCATAACCGGAACACATCCAAACAGCACCAGATGTTTCACCTTCAGCTTAATTCGCATCCTTCATCACCGCCTGTTCGTACACGTCTTTCCAGTAGGTACTGCCCCCGGCTTCAATCAGTTCGCGGTGTGCGGACTGCTGCACCGGCTGCTGTGCGGGCTGCGGAGTCTCCGAGCTGCGCAGCGGATTCAGCGCAAAAGCTGCGACCAGCAGCACCGCGCCAAGCGCACCGACTGGCCGGAGCGGGATCTCCAGCTCTTTGTTCCATAAGGCGTGCAGCCGGCTTCCCAGGCTGCGGGGATGTGTCTGCCGGAGGACACGGTCCTGACCGGTGAAGCGGACCGGCCCCAGCTCTTCGTCCAGCTTGCGTTTCATCTGTGCGCGTTCCTGCTCATTCGGATCCTTAACCATCGTAGACGTCCTCCTTCTCCAGTTCCTTTTTCAATAAAGCCCGCCCGCGGGCGAGCCGCGATTTGATCGTATTCTCCGGGATCTCCAGCTGTGCCGAAATCTCTTGCACACTCAGCTCATGAAAATAATATAAAGTCACGCACTCGCGGTAGAGGTATTTCAGACTTTGCACGGCTTCAGTCAGCCTGAGGTTGTTCCACTGGGCAATTACCCGTTCCTCCGCCCCGGCGCTAGAGGCGGATTCTTCGTCTGCCCGTAGTAGGGCATCGCCGCCAGGGAAGATGTGGCGCCAGCTCCAGGTGCGCTGCCGCATCCGGCAGCGGTTGAGGACAATGCGCAGCAGCCAGGGCTTCAGCTTCGCGGGATCGTGAAGCTGGCCGATTTTGGCATAGGCTTGAATGAAGGTATCCTGAACGGCTTCTTCCGCAGTTTGCCGGTCCTTCAGCAGCAAGCAGGCTGTACGCAGCAGCAGATTCCCATATTCGTCCATCAGCAGGCGGAGAGCCGTCTCATCCCCGGATTGAATTCTTGTGATAATATTCAGATCAAGCTCCCCCTTATACTACTAAGATGCTGCCTGGCGTCTTCCGGTTGCACACCTAAAGAATAATTATAGAACTATAACTTCTGAAAGTCCTCTGATCTTGCTCTGACATACATCCGCTATCTTAAGTGCAGGAGCAGAACCTGAAGCTTAAGATGGAGGATGAAGAAATGAAGAATTCTAAACAAGCAGGAACCAGCCTGCTGCGGAACAAGGTATATGTGCGGATGTACACCGCTTTTGCCACGGCGACTTTCGGCGACTGGTTTGATGCGCTGGCTATTCAGGTCATGGTGGGCTACCGCTGGCAGGCCAGCCCGCTGATGCTGGCGCTGATTCCTATCTCCATGGCGTTGCCGGGAATCATCCTTGGCTCCATAGCCGGGGTGGCTGCCGACCGTCTGAATAAGCTGCAGCTGATGCGGCTGTGCGATTTGCTGACAGCACTGCTTACGCTGGTTGTGCTGCTTGCGCCGTCGATGGTTTGGCTGCTTCCAGTCCTTATGCTGCGGGCGGCAGTGTCCACCTTGAACGTACCAGCACAGCAGTCGATGACCCGCAGCATTGTGCGGGAGGACCAGCTGCTTCAGGCGACATCGCTCAACGGACTGGTGAACCAAGGCTCCAAAATCGCCGGACCCCTGCTCGGCGGTCTCGCGCTATCGCTCCTGTCGCCGCATTGGTGTATTGTGCTGAATGCCGGGCTGCGGCTGTGCTCGTTTCTGCTGCTGTTGACTATCAACAAGGAGGCAGGAGCGAGGCAGGCAGGCGGCGTGGAGCGAGGAGAAGCTGCAGGGTTTGCAGCAGCGGGCACACTAGAGACCGCCATTCCCGATACAGCCGGTGGCGAGGCTCAGGAGCCGCGTGTTCCACTACGTACCCTGTGGCGTGAGGGCTGGAGTTTCCTCCTCAGCAGCCGTCTGCTGCTGAGCACCATGCTGTTTGGACTAACCGGCGCGCTTGCCATCCAGATGATTGATTTTCAGTTCACCAGTCTGTTCCGCGACATTGCGCCTGCCGAAGAAGCGATGCTGGGGTGGATGGTGGCGGCTTCGGGAGCCGGAGCCATTCTGATGATTATGCTCATGGGTAAGCTGAACCAGGGCACCGGCTACGGCTGGAAGCTGGGAACAGGGTATGCGCTGATTGGAGCGGCAGTGGTAGGACTTGGGCTGCTGCAGCCAGGAGTCTCCGTACTGCCGGTGCTGCTGCTGGGTTTTGTGCTGGGTGCGGGGAACGGGATATTTTTAATTACCTTTAATTATTGTCTGCAAAAAGAAACCCCGCCTTCCATGACAGGCCGCATCTTCGGCATCCAGAATACCGTGCTCAGCACCGTGATGATCGTGGCTCCGCTGCTGGGTGGCCTATTGGTGGAGTTTGCCGGTCCGGGCGTGATCTTTGTCAGTTTCGGAGCGGTAATTGCGCTGCTTGGCCTGCTGGGAATAGGGCTTGGGCGTGTGCTGTGGCCTGTAGCGCGGGAACTGGGCGCTGAAGCGCAGGTGGCAGAGCATTCAGCTAGGGTCAATGATTCGCGGGTGAAGGTTGGGAGCGGCGCAGGCGACCCTCAATAAAAGAAACAGCGGCAGCCATGGACGAAAAGATAAAGTCCTAGACTGCCGCTGTTGTATAGCACTATCGTATCCTGTTAGTGTAATGACTTGTGTGCGCTTCTCTGTGCTGGCTGTAACGGCAAGATACGTTACTACTTAGGTCCAACGAAGAATTATAGGGAAAATGTATCGCTAGTTGGTCTCAGAATGGGGATTCGATGGGGGGATAGGGAGTTTCTACCGCTAATTACGTGCTATCCGCTTCATAATGCCCTCGAAAGACAATTTAGTGGTAACTTATGCCTATATGTCATGAAAATCAAACACTAGCTGGGAGTTAACGGTAGATTTTCCCCATAGCCACCTACGTGTTTGGAATTAGAACGCTCAAATCTATATGGGAAAAACCCGGGTCCTAAGTAGTAACCAAGATACCAGCTATTGTATGGCAATATAGATCTGCAGTTCAACATTCCCCGAATCAAAATGGTGGGCATCATACACTTCAAAATCCCCGGTGTAGGTTCTTATCTCAGGCGAATCCCGGAAGTAATCCCAAATGGTTTCCCATGCTTGGGGTACTACCTCATGTATCGGCCCTTTCTTGCTAGTGAAGACCAAGTATTTACTCTCCGGAATTAGCGCATGTTTTTTACCGCTATCGGTTGGTATCCCATCGAGGTTTATTTCATGTCCAATCACAACGGAATACTCTCCGGTTGCATCCGTTACATAATCCGTGTATAGAGCATAGATTAGTTGAGGGTTGGTAATACCTGCTTCTGCTGCAATGCCGCTTTGGAAGTAAGTTTCCCAGAGCTTCTGCAGTACCCGCTCCGGCCCTGCCTCCTGAGTGTTCGTAGTGCGGGTACTTACACCGACTAATTTCATTTTTGGTTTATGGGTAATATAGGTATTCATAGAGTCGCCTCTCTTTCATATATTTGTCACTATTATAGTGGGTAAAGGTGACTACATCATGTCATATTCTAATTATCGGCACCATTTCCTATGTGATTTTGCAAGAAAAGGGATATTGTCTCTGATATATCGATATCTGAGATGCCCTAAGGAGGTAGAGGAGTGAAAACTTATATTTATATGGTGAGGCACGGAGACTCCCCTAAGGGAGTGGGCCTGGAAGAACGGACGCGTGAGCTGTCGACGAAAGGGATGGCGGATGCCCACAAGGTAATGGATGTATTAGCTCAGGAGGGGATCAGTTACTTTTACAGCAGTCCGTATATCCGGGCCGTCCAGACGATTGAAGCGCTGGCTGAGGCGATGGGTTCCAGTCTGGTGCTGGAAGAGGATTTGCGGGAAATGCGGTTTATGGAGGGGAATCGTCCGCTGCAGCACATGTTCGCGGACCCCGACTTCGCGCTGACCGGCGGGGAGTCGGCCCGGATGTGGACGGAGCGGGCGGTTCGTGTGCTGCGGCAGATTCTGGTCAATCACCGGGGAGAGCGGATTGCCGTTGGTACTCATGGGGCAGTAATGACGCTGATGATGAGGTACTGGGATGAGCAGTATGGGCTGGATTTCGTAAGGCAAACCTCAAAGCCGGATATTTACAAACTGGAATTCCGCGAGGAGCAACTGCTTCAGGTGGAGCGAATCGTTTTGCCGGCCTCCTAAGTTGGAACCATTTCGAATTATTGATTAGTTTGAATTAGTTGCGAATCTGCATCTAATTAGATGATTTTTTCTGTTTTAGAGCAAATAAGTGCGAAAACGCATCTAATTTCGGATTCTGAGCCTTAAACAATCGTTTTACTCGAAAATAGTTGCAGATTCGCACTTATTTGCCCAATACCAGGAATTCCAGCTGAAATTTCTAGTCTAGCATTCTACATCCTCAGAGGGACCTAAGTAGTAACCAAAAAGGCATCTAATCGGAGCTTCTGAGCATAAATGGATTGATTTACTCGAGATTAGTTGCAGATTCGCACTTATTTACCCGTTGGTTGGGCTATCCGGCTAAATTAGGTGCATGTACGCAACTAAATGTTGGAAACGTTCCTAGAACAGTGGAGAAACCCGCCCGTGCGCAGCTGCGCGAGCAGAATCAGAGTCAAAAAGGCCTCTGAATGGGCCGTGCGCAGTCGCGCGAGCGTCCCCCTTGCGCGACGTTTCCCTGCGCTCGCTCTACATCCCATAGAAACGCCGGGTATTGGCGGTGAGTAGCTCCTCGGCATGAGACGGAGCATAGCCATGCAGTCCGCCCCAGGCCGCAGCTACCTCGCGGATCATCCGAGGGTGGGTGTCCTGGCCCGCAAAAACGCCCTCAAACGGCCAGGGTCCATCGGTTTCGGCCATTACCAGCTGCGGCGGATAAACACACGCCAGCTGGCGGATTTCGTCCTCATAGAGGATATCGGGCGTGAAGGAGATGTAATAGCCCCGCTTCGCCATGCGGGAGACTGCCTCCTCCGAGCCTTTGAACCAATGGAAATGAGCGCGGCGGATGCCGTGTTTCTCCAGCAGGTCGCAGGCCAGCATCGCGTCCTCATAGACCGCGTGAAGGACAACGGGCTTGTCCAGACGTGCGGCAAGTCCAAGGAGACGGTCCAGCAGCGCTATATAAGGCGCCATCTCGAAGGGCTCGCCGCGCTCCAGCGCTTCAGCCCTAGTGTAATAAGGCAGTCCGATCTCGCCGACCGCTACACATTCCGCAGCATGGCTACTGATCCAGGCCAGCAGAGTCTCCAGTTCAGCCGCCGCAGGCAGCGGCTGCTCAGGGTGGAAGCCATAAGCTGGCCGGACCTGCGCTGGATAAGCTGCGGCCAGCTGCCGGGTGCGCTCGCACGACTCCAGATTCATCGAGACGGCCACCACAGCCTCCACATCAGCAGCCGGAAGCTCTCTCATCATCTGCGCCACAACCTCCGCGGTGTATTGCTCAAGATGGATATGGGCATCAATCATGGCTTCACAACATACTGTGCATATTCATCATGCAGCTCAAACTTTACAGACCCCGCTTCCATTCCGCTGCCCCCTGCTTGATACAGCACCGTTAAGTTGCCGATACTCTCCACAAAACCGATCGTGACGTTGGTTACCGCCTTCAGCTTGCCGGATTCCACGCTGTAATAAGTAACTGCGCCTATTCCCGCATGCTTATTATAGGTGCCATCCTCGCCTTCATAGCTCATCCGGTCGGGAAACCGCAGGGTTACCGCAGAGGCTGAATCGCCCTTCACCTGAAGTTTGACCAGCATATCCTTCCCAACTGCACTAACTGAGGAAGAGAGCCAATCTCCGGCAGCCTTGTAGGCTTCCGGAACGGCCAGCTCTGTCCAATCCTCTGGATTAACGACGTGAATCCGCTGTTCTACCATACCGGTTCCAGTGCCCAGTGTCATGACTACGACCACTTCCGGCTTCCCGTCCTTGTCGATATCTGCATAGAACAGCTGCGGCGGATGGCTGAGCAGACGAGGGGTCTGCCAGTTGTAAGTGTGCTTCTTGCCATTCACTTCAAGAATATGCCCTTTGTAGGTATGACCGTCTTTGAGGACGGCATACAGCTTGACCTTGGGATTGTCCTCAGCCACGGCCAGCGGCTCGGTTGGAGTCCTTACTGTGGTGCTCAGACTGCCGGGAATAACAGTTACGCTTGTTCGTGCAGTGTCCAGCTTGACTGTAGCTCCGGTGAGACTGGTCAGCGTATTGACGGGAATATACATGTGCCCGTTCCGCAGGATCGCAGGACCGTCAAGCTGCAGTTTTTGATTTTGCGCAAAATAAGACTTCATATAAGAATCCCCAGGCTTCAGTGTGGAGTCGGGCATATCGTCATGAGTGGAGAAGGTTAATGTCTTCAAGGTGTTGTTCCATTTGAGGTCGCCGGGATAATACTCCAGCAGCACTCTTGCGGGAACATAGGCAAGCTCGCCGGAATAGAAGGGTGGAATCGCCGGAAGAACGGTTTGTCCGTCCACTTCAAGCTTTAGAGAAGAGGCGGCCGCATGTGCCGTGCCTGTATGTATGGAAGCCACTGCTCCGTTTGTAGTTAAGGAGAGGACGATAGCACCGATCATAATGATTTTTCTCATGTAATACCTCCAGATGAAATTGTCAGTCTCCTAAAGTATAGAATAGATTCCACCGTTGTAGGAAACTTTCTGTTAACAATCCAGAGACAAGCCTGTTACAAGTAGATTTGTCATAAAATTCAAAGGATGGATTCAATAATACGGGTCCAGACTGACGACAGACCCGACCCGTGGGGTGGAGTTCATCACTACTGTAAGCACACTTGATCCATATATAACCGGCAAGTAGGTGGATATACCAAAAGAGGCTGTGCAAGAGAACGAAATCTCTTGTACAGCCTCTTATTCAAAATATAAGAAAGTATAAGTTTCACTTGATCCTTTATCCTATATCCTTCTATTTCTCGCAGAAACGGATGCCGCCTCTTTCAGAGGACGGCGAAGCCGTTTCTTCTTAGAACTATGATTGCCGGCCAGCTCGGCGCTGATATGAAGCGTAAATCAGCGAGCAGGCGATCGCTAGGGCAGCGGTAACCGTCATCCCCCAGAAGATATTGGAGTAAGCCATACCCAGCGGTCTGGATTGCTGGAAGCTCAGTGCAATGCTGGTCATGGCAACACTGAATGCGCCGCCGAAGAATTGGACCAGTTGGAAGAAGCCCATGCCTGCACCAATTTCATCTACCGGCAGAATCTCGGAGACCTCATTGGAGACACTGGTGGTCAGCGTAGAGAATCCGATACTGAGCAGAATGTAGACTGCGGCAATAGCGTAGAAGGTTGTGCCGGCCAGCAGGGCGAACAGTGCGGCAGCCACGATAAGCAGCCAAGGGGAGTAACGGATGAATAGGCCATTCCCGTAACGGTTGATGATTCGTCCCACCCGGTTGGAGAGCAGCATGGAGACAATCGCACCAGGGAAGATGATCAGACCGGACTGGGCCGGAGTCAGACCATACAGATGAGCCAGCACCTGTGGAAGCAAATACAGGGTGGCGAAATTGTTGATGTAAGACACGATCCCAAGGGCGATCAGCGACAGATATTTGCGGTTGCGGAACAGCTCCGGCTGCACAAAAGGCTCATGGGCACGGTGAATCCGCAGCCAGAACAAGAGCAGTGCGATCACGCCAACGGCGAGCGTGACCCAGGAGCGGCTGGTCAGGAACAACAGCACGCCGGTGGTTCCGATCCCGATACAGGCGGCACCCAGCAGATCGAAGCTGCCCTTCTGCGGCGCTTCCTTCGGAATCAGCAGCAGGAAGAGGGGAATCAGCAGCAGCGATATGCCTGTGATGATGAACAGGTTGTGCCAGCCGAGGAACTGGGTGACGGTACCGCCGATCACCGGGCCGAGGCCCAGGCCCAGCGAGCTGGCGGAGATGATCACAGCCATCGAGTTGCCGCGGCGCTCCGCCGGGACATATCGGGTGATCAGCACGATGGCTAGGCCTGGCACCGAGGCGGCACCCGCTGCCTGCAGCAGGCGTGCGGAGAGCAGCACAGCGAAGCTTTCGCTGAACAGGCCGATCAGGGAAGCGGCGCCGAACAGGCTCAGCCCCACGATAAACAGCGTGCGGATCGGCACGAAATCGGACAGCCGGGAGAAGGTGATCGACATAATGGCGAACACAATGGAATAGCCGGTAACGATCCAGGAGGAGGCAATGGTGGATAATGCAAATTCCTTGGTGATTTGCGGCAAAGCCAGGTTGAACATCATCGTGTTCATAACTACGAGTACAATGACGAACCCCAGCATGGAAACAACAAGGCTTTCGCGGAATACGTAAGGTTTCCCGGCGGTTGCCCGATAAGCAGTAGACTGACTCATAAATCCTCCTAATAAGATGAACTTAAAACATTGTTATGTTCACGTTTTATGAGTGTAATTGTGCTTGGAAACTGCTCTTTAAGATTTCATTGTACTAAAATCATAGAACATTAGTAATATACCATGAGATATGTTAAAATTCAATCATCTAAGTTTCCCTGTTCTACAGCAGTCCGATAATAAGGAGATGTAAGCGCTTTGAAAAAACTACACCATCCCCATGCCGCCGATATGGACATCAGCTCTGTGCTTCATGCCTTAAGCGACCCGGTCCGCCTACAGATTGTCAGCGAGATTGCTGCCGGTAGCGGGCAGGCCTGCAATACCTTCGATGTACCTGTTGCCAAGTCAACCCTAACCCACCATATCCGCACCCTCCGCGAAGCCGGGTTGGTTCAGGTTACGGTGCAGGGGACGCAGCATATTGTGGCACTGCGAACTGAAGACATCAACAGCCGGTTCCCGGGACTGCTGGCTGCTGTATTGGGTGCTAAGGCGAACGAATGATCCCGGCTCGGAAAACCTTTCATATCACACAGCAGGCGGATTGGATAACTCTTAGTGAGGGTTATCCAATCCGCCTTTTTTGAAATAGAAGAAAGTATAAGCTTCATCTGATCCTTTCTCCTTCTATTGTCCGCAGAAACGGATGCCGCCTCTTTTAGAGGACAGCGAAGCCGTTTCTTTTTACCACACTGAGAGCGCAATAAATGTCCTGTCGGCTGCTCGCGGCTTGATTATAATGATCTTAATCGTTGCAACGAGGATGTGAGTGGTTTGGGTTATACAGAGGATGTGCAGAGGACTATCGATTACATTGAAGACAACCTGAAAAAGCCGATGACACTGGAGGATTGCGCCCGTGTCTCCGGGTACTCCAAGTTTCATTTCCATAGGGTCTTCAGTATTCATCTCGGCCTCACGATGATGGAATATATCCGCAAACGCAGGCTCAGTCATGCGATGCTGGATGTGATCAACGGACGCAGAATACTGGATATTGCCCTGGATTACGGCTATAGCTCCGAGCGGGCATTCAGCAGGGCATTTCTGCAGGAATTCGGCCAGATTCCAAGCAGATGCAGGGAAGCGGTATACGCTGTCCCTCCCATACCGGTGTTGGCGGATACCTTAAACCAAAGGATTGGTGGCGTTCAAATGAATTACTTAAGCGAGGTAACGATAAGCACTCTGCCAGCGTTTACAGTTGCAAGTGCAGTGAGGGTCAGCGACGAGCCTGAAGATGATGTCATTACTTATCTGACCGATTGGTCGGAACGGACGGGGATTGGAGCGGGTACAAGAAGATTTGGTTTCGATGCTGCGATATCCGAGGAGCAGCAGCAGGAAGGGCTGAGAGGATATGAATATTGGGTCGAGCTTAAGGAGACAGCGGTTGTTCTGCCGGAAGATGTAGTGCTGAAACAAGTGGAAGGCTGCAAATATGCGATGCTGCGTATTACCGAACCTTTTGTAGACCCGTTCGAGCGGATTCCGCGGGGCTGGCAGCAACTGGCCGCCTGGGTGAACAGCAGGGGATATCATACCGATTGCGGCAAAGAACGGTATTGGCTGGAGGAGAAGCTTGAGCTTCAGGATGCGGTTGTGATGGATCTTTATTTTCCAATCGAATAACAGACCTCAGAGGAGTCCGCGCGCTGCGCGGGCTCTTATTGCGCTTAGACGCTGCACCGTCTATAAGCCGTCTGTCTTCCCAAGTCAGCTGGTACATAGTACAATTAACAAATCATTTTTTGGAATGGGAATTTGTGGATTGCGTGTTCGTCGAAAGGGGATTCTTATGAACGTTCAACTAGGCAAAAAGCTGATGGCTGTGACCTGTATCAGTATGCTGCTCAGTTCCTGTGCAGGAAGCACGGAAGCCGGGCCGCAGGCAACACCTGTTGTTACACATTCACCTGCGCCAACTGCTATGCAGAGTGTTGCCCCGAGCGAGCCCGTAGCAGCGGAGCCAAGTCCATCGCCCGAACAGACGGGAACGGTAGAAGAAGCCGATTATAAGCAATATGAGCAATATGTCCAGGACGACTCGGGTGATCCGCTGGTCTTCAGCCAGAAGGAGGACCTCGATCTGGACGGGAATATGGAGATTGTGCTCGCTTACGGCAATGACGACCCAGACCCGAAGATGGCTTTTATCTCCCGTGTGTATGTACTTCGTGAAGTCGATGGAGAGATCACACGTCTGGATGACGAGACTATAGCGACAGGCGGTTATGGGGTAAGGGACATCAAACTGATCCATCTGGAGGATATGCCGCAGACCTACATTTATTGCGGGCTGAGCAATGGCGGGGGCTTGGTCGGGTTCGCCGTCTACGGAATATCTGGTGATTCCATCCAGACCCAGGCCTACAGTGCCTCAGCCTCGGGAGCAGGGGAGGATGTGCTGCAGGATTCTGACGGCAATGGCAGCTTCGACAGCTATGTCCAGAACAGGTTCAGCTATGAGGTGCTTTATTATGATGTGAGCCGGATGTATGTGCTGGATGATGGCGAATTTATATTTAGCCGCACCTCCGTGGATATCCCGGAATATCCGCAGGAGATCAAGGAAGTAGTGCTGCAGTTTATGAGTCTGGGTGCGCTCCGTGACGGAACATCGAGCGAGGTGGATCAACGCCTCGAGGAGCTGTATGGTCCTGAAGCAACAGCGTTTCTGGAATCCCTGCCCGCAGAATGGAGTGAGCCCGTTCATTACACCATAATGGAGCTCGAAGAAGGAGGATTAGACTTTGCTGTAGACCAGCAAGGCAATAAAGCGAATGTTACCGTCACTTATCCGCTCCAAGAAGAGCTTCAGGGAGACGGGGAAGATGAGACTGAGGTATTGAGCTACCAACTGGTGTTAACCTTCACGTTGCAGAAAGAGAATAACCATTGGCGAATTACTAGCGGAAGCTACACGTACAATTAAAATGCTATAAACATTATTCCAACTTAGGTCCGACTGAGGATGTAGAGTGCTGTCATAGAGTATTCAGAGCAATTAGATGTGGATATACAGTAAATTTCAGTTTTAAATGCTTATATCTGGCAAATAAGTGTGAATCAGGTTACTACTTAGGTCCCTCTGAGGTTGTAGACTGCTACACTAGAGATTTTAGAGAAATTAGATGCAAAAGTGCATTTAATTTCAGCTAGAATTCCTGTTATTGGGCAAATAAGTGCGAATCTGCAACTATTTTCGAGTAAAACGATTGTTTAAGGCTCAGAATCAGAAATTAGATGCGTTTTCGCACTTATTTGCTCTAAAACAGAAAAAATCCTCTAATTAGATGCAGATTCGCAACTAATTCGGTGGATTGGACTGATGTGGCGATCCGACTTGATGCTCCTATCCTATTGGGTCCTAAGTAGTAACTGAATGTGCAACTATTTTCTTAGGTCCAGTGAGGATGTATAGGGAATTTCTACCCCTAAATGGACAGAAATCGGGTTTCAAGCGTGCTTATAGGGGATTTCTACCCCTAATGAGGTCTGATCGCACCTCCCAGACCCGAAATGGACAATTTAGCGGTAACTTTTTCCTATAAGCCATCAGAATCGAAAATGAGCCAAGTATTAACGGTAGTTTTCCTCATAGCCCCTCTGCTTTACTACTCGGAAGGCCCAAACCTGCTTGGGGATAGCGGGGTCCTAAGCAGTAACATCAAATCCGGCTAATTAGATGCATTTCCGGTTACTACTTAGGACCCTGCAAGGATATAGAAGGTTACCGGGAATGTGATGTGACGCGCGTCCTTAACCCAAATACTCCCCCTAAACTTCAGGTAACCCACGTCCTAGCGGACCGCATAGCCGCATTTGCTCATTCCTACGATGTTTTTAACTCTTGCGGACTCTGTATAGCCGCTATATCATAAAAACAGGATCAAAACAGATGGTTTTCGCTGGAGGGCTACTGAGTCCGTTAAACCTGCAAAACAGCCTTTTACGGCAAATAGGGGCTCCTGAGTCCGCAACAGTCTGAAAAGGTAAGCGATAGTTACTGGAGGGCGGTCTTCATTGGCTATTCTTTAGCCTCCTTGTTACGCGGTGTTCTCTGGGAGGCCGGACGAGTAACACATGGAAGAAGGGGACCTGTGTAGTAACCACTTTCGCAACTAAATCGGTGGATTCCTCTTAAGTGGCGTCCAGAAGCTAAGTCTGTGATGCTTATATCCTACGTTGGTCTAAGTTAAGCAGTAACCGAACATGATTCTAAACCGGGGAGAGTGAAATCATGCTGGAGCTGGACAGTCCCGTATGGAGCAGGCTGCATGGTCCGTTTGGCTCGGCCGGGCCAGTGCCTGAGCTGCTGAAGCAGCTGGGGCACTCCTATATTGCAGAGGTGAAGGATGAACTGTACTGGGAGCATTTGTTTCACCAAAATACACTGTATCCGGCCACCTATGCGGCGTTTCCTTATCTGGCGGAGATCGCCTGCCGGACAGCTGATCTGGAAGTGAAGCTGGATATCTATTCCGGCCTGAGGAACAGGGTCATCAGCCGCTGGTTGCCTATAAGGAGGACCCGGTATTCAGCGGCAGGGAAGGGGTACGGCCGATTATACCTGCGGTTTCCGGTATGGCCGAAGCCGTCCCGCTGGCGCTCTACCGGCTGTGGGGGGATACAGCTGCAATCGGAGAGCACTTGCATCTGGAGCAGCTGCCCTATTTATCCGGGTGCACCTGTTGCCCTTCCTGCGGGGAGCAGCTGGAGATTTGGCCGCAGCTGGTCCGCGCGCTCGGGTAAGAGCCGGGAGTGTGAGCATAAGAACATCGCTTAGCGCAATCCGATATTGTGGGAACGGTTCGTGGCCGTCTCGCGCAGCAGCAGCCGAATCGCCTGAATGGCAGCCGTCTCGGCCTGCTTGGCCTCCTGCAATAAATCCAGCAGCTGCTGCAGCGGGCCAGCCGGGAGCGGCTGCGTATCGAGCGGGAGGGTGAGCATCCGGTTGTAGATTTCGGCTAGCTGGATGTAATGTGCTGCCACAGGCTCCAAAGCGGGCCAATAGCTGCACGCTTCCTGGGCGTAATGGCTGGCATCCCTTTTGGCGGCGGCATAGGAGGATAACGTTTCATATGCACCGGGGGCATCGTAGGCGCCGGAGCGGAATACATCCATCATCATGTCGTAGCACTTCAGGCCGCAGCTGTAATCAGACTCCGGCAGCATTGGGTCATGGACCTCCGCCCGGTAGGCAGCCTGCAGGAAGGATTCCTTAATTACCTGGAGCAGATCCATCGGGGAGTGATGCTCGTAGATCTGGTAATACCAATAAGGGGACAGATTCTGCCCGAACTGCTCAAAGGGCCATTCCTGATGAATATCCGGCTGCCCGTCCGCGTAATAGAATAGCTGCTTCTCCTCATCATATCCGTTTACGATTACAAACCGGTCTTTCCAGGCTACCGCACCTGTTCCCTGGTCCAGACAGCGCTTGATATCCACAACAGCCTGCTGCCGGTAGAGCGGAAAGGTGGGAGCGAAATGGAAACCGGCATCCTGCGAGGCCTGGATCCCAATCAAGTCAGCGGCGACAAAATGCTCTGCCATCCAGTTGTATGTGGAGACCGAGTCCGCCTCCAGCCTGTGCCCCATGGACAACCGGAAGCAGGCACCGGTCATGCCGGACAACATATATTTGGGCAGGGAGAACCAGCCCTTCCCCGACAATACGCCATACATGGCATCAATGAAGGATTGGGACTCCACGTGTAGTTGAAGTGGGAGCTGGATAGGTTGCTTCATTAAGATTCTTCCTTTCTATGGCCGGGGGGATAGAAATCTTGCATCCATCACCGTGCCGTATGGGCACCCCATCGGGGCAGGATGGAGCGCGCAGGATCAGGATAACGTTCCGATATCGTCCGGCAGATTCCCATGGCACGTTCCTCCAAGGCTTCAGCCCTCACAAATAATGCGCTCAGAGTAGGCAGCGCATTCTCGGCTAATTGCAGCGCTTCCTGACTGCGCAGAAGCGAAGCTGCACATTCCTCCGTGAAGATAGATACCAGCTCTGCATACAGGCTGTGAACTTCATCCAATCCGGGAAGCAGCTGCTTCACCTTACTTAAATAGTCCCTAATTTCCCTGCGTGAATATATATAAGAATCTATGATATATGCCGCGCCCGGCCGGTCGAAATCGCCCTGCTCCAAGGCTTGGATTACATATTGATAGGCCAGGCGGCCGGAAGCGATACTGGTATCAGGCCTGGTTTTGTAGGGAATCTCCCAGTCCTGCAGTGCCAGGCGCAGGGATTCCAGCACAGCCGCCTTCAGCGGAATAGCCACCCTCTCCCCGAAAGCCTGATAATACCAGAACGGAGTCATGTTGATCCCGAAGTTGTCGTACAACACAACTTGGGTTTCCCCGGACCAGCCATCCTGCACATAGAACACCCGGTCCTCCTCATCATATCCGTGAATGACGCCGAATTCGGGCAACCAATAGACAACGCCGATACCGGCTTCTATACTCTTTTTGACACCTTCCACAGCATCCTGCTGGTAGATTTCGAAAGAAGGATGCCTTGTGCGTCCTCCATCATTGACCGTGAAGACCCCTAAGTTATCCAGTGCCGCCTGATGTTCGGTGCCCCAATGCCCGTAGGCTGTAACGGACATTGGGAGCAGTCTGTCATGCACCGAGAATTTGAACGCCAGACCACTTAGCCCGGAGAGCATAAATTTGGGTCCGTCGAACCGCCCGGCGGCCGTCAACACCGCATACATGGCGTCGGTAAAAGATTTCGATTCCCGCTTCATATGAATCTCATTGAGTATCATCGTTGTCCTCCTGCGGATGCAGCCGCTTCAGCATCGCTTGGCATCTGCTGTTTAATCTGTCCATCAGCCATCTAGGGGCGAGCAGTTGCTGCCACTGCGTCGTCAGCAACTGCTGAAGGAATGTTTCCGGGTCCACGAAGCTGACCTCGTACAGATCATCCCTGGTATTGCGGATGGGAAACCCGTACCAATAAGCCCCGTCCGGCGGAGCCGCCAGGCGGATCAGCGCCGTGAAGGGTTTAAGCTTGCGTGCTCCTATGGGCTGGGGTACCGATTCGCGTTCCATATGAAATTGCCGCTCGGTCAGCTGCAACCGCTGGATATCTGACAGCGGGAAGGATTGAACATGATCTTGGCCGCTAGTGCGGGCGAGCAGATAGTCCTCATCATAGTGGGATTCCAGCTTAAGCGGGCAGAGCTCCAATTCGCCTGCCTGGTCTTTATTGAAGATTCTTACCATAAGCTGGTCCCGGATAGCCTGCTCCAATAATCCAATCATCTGCAAGGCATGGGCATTTACTTCGAATAGTGGCAAATGGCCGCCTGCAATCTCCAGCTCTTCCTGATTGGTGAAACGCTCCAGCAGCTTGCCGATCCGCCGGACAGCAGGTCCGTTCTCGTAATTATAATGGCTATAACGGTAAGCCAGATATTTCAAGATCTGTTTCTCTTCATCGGTTATATATAAATGGGGCAGCATGAAGCTGTCATCCTCATAACAATATCCGCGTTGTTTGGCTACATATTGCAGCGGAGCCCGGAGAGAGGAGGCCAGATATTCGATATCCCGCTGAGCCTGACGCTTGGAGATTTCGAATTGCTCCGCCAGATGATTGCTGTTCGGGTATCGTCCCGCCTTGATCTGCTGGTCAAACCATTGAATACGGTGCATATGGCTCATGTGAAGACGCTTCCTTTCATTCCGCTCTGGAATAGCGGAAATGATTCACGTGCCCCGCTATTCTCCGAGTATAAGTGATGCCGCTGCAATGAAACAAGGATGGTGCGTCAGCTTCATGCAGGCATGAAGCGAGCAGCCATCCCGCTGGGATTCAGCTTAGCTTATAACCACAGTCGGCCTGTCCTCGCATTTATCCAGTGATTGCATCGACTCTGGGCTGTGTGGCTTTGGTGCAGCGTTTGCAGACCTTAACCCCGGTTCCATCGCTTTTCACTCTTGTATAGAGCAGCTTGATCCGCGTGTTCGAGCAGACGGGACAGGTGCCCCGGCCTCGTGATGGAAGGCTCCAGAGAACGCGTCCGCGTTTTGTTTTTGGCATAGTATTAACCCTCATTTCAAGAATTTGAATGGTACCTGTTCAGTATAAAACAAGAGGTGCGACATAAAATGTCGCACCTCTTGTTTGGGGAGAAATAGATGATACAGGTGTTCATTCTTGCTCAAATGTAACGTTAATCTGCACAATCTCGGCACGTGAGCCGATGCGGAGCGGCGGTCCCCAGAAGCCGAAGCCGGAGGTCACTATCGAGTGGAAGGAGCCCTTCTGCAGAAGGCCCCAGTCATTCTCATATATTGCTTGCGTAATCAGATGAGCCGGAGCGATCTGCCCGCGGTGGGTATGACCGGAGACCATCAGATCTATGCCATTCTGGCGGGCAAGCTCCAGGTCGTCATTGTGGGGCTGATGCTCCAGCAGCAATAACGGATGGGCACTGTCGGTGTCCTGCAGCAACGTTGCCAGTTCAGCGCGGTCTGTTTCTGTACGGTCCTTGCGTCCAACCAGCGTCACCCCGCCGGGAATCTGAACACTTTCGTCATAGAGGACCGTCATCTTGCTGCGCTCCAGTTCATCGATAATCTCCTGTATCGGACCGTCGAACTTGTCATGATTGCCAAGGGAAGCATAAACGCCATATTTGGCCTGAACCCCGCTGAGGATTTCGGCGAAATCACGGTTGCGATAGGCATCCAGATTGTCGTCGATCAGGTCTCCCGGATATAGCACCAGATCAGGCCGGAGGGCGTTGATCCTCTCGACCATCCGCTTGGCATGGGCCTCGTCCGAGAGCAGCCCGAAATGCATATCAGATGCCATGACAATGTTGAGGGTATCCAACTCCCCGGCTTGCTTGCTGATCTTCACATCATAGACCCGGACAACCGGACTGTAGGCTTGATAAGAGCCGTAGATGATTAGAGAAATCAGAGCCGCAAGCGTGAGGAAGCCGGCCCACTTCTGCACCTGATGGTGCGGCAGCCGAGTCAGGCGGGTCAGCCAGACCATCAGATGGACAATCGGCAGCAGGAGGAGCAGCAAGGAGAAGACTGCCAGCCAATAGGAGCCGATAATCGACAAGAGCGAAATACTGCCGAACATCCTGCCCAGGATGAGCGACAGCGCCAGGAAGACCAGCGTAATAATATAGAGCAGCTTAAAGCGGGCCGACACAACGGGCTTCATCCAGCGCCAGCCGCTCCAGCCTATGTAGAATACAAGAACTCCATAAATCAATAGAAAAGCAATGCCCAGCAGAATAAACATTTCCGTACTCCCTTTTCGTAAGTATTGTTTATCCCATCATAAAGACCTGCCGGGCGAAGGTCAATTGTGGAGCAGGGGATCTACAGGAAATCCAAGCGTGCCGGTGTGAAGGCGTCCAGCAGGATACCGTCATCCTCCAGCGGGATACAGCCATGCATGGCATTGGATGGGAAATGGATGCTGTCGCCCTCTTTGACGATCTGCACCTCCTGGGTTACACCGTCGTCGATCATGAATTGAAAGCTGCCTTTCAGCACATAAGTGATCTGCTCATGGACGTGCTTGTGGAGCGGAATCTCCCCCTCAGCGGCTTTGGCAAACATCACTTTGGTATACATAAGCTGGTCGCTGTGAGCCAGCACCTTGCGCGTAGTATTGCTGTCGACGGTTACGGATTGAATCTCTTGATCGTTGAAAAACATAAATAATTCCTCCTACTAAATCGATTTAGTTAAAACCAGCGAAAAATACCCCATAGAATGACGGAAAGGGAAGTGAAGTCCGGATCGGCAAAGGTTACGCCTTCTACACCCAGGAAAGAAAAGAGCGGCAAGGTGAGCGCAGGAAGCAGACAGAGCAGGAATCCGTTGAGACAGCTGGAAATGACGGCGCCTCTGAAGCCACCGCTGGAATTGCCGAATATCGCAGCCGCACCTCCGGCCAGGAAGCAGGCCATGATCCCAGGAACAATAACAGGCAATCCAACCAGCGGGAACAGGAAGACACACGCCACACCAGTGAAGAAGCTGACCAGGAAACCGACCAAGGCGGAATTGGGCGCTTTGTCGAATAGAACCAGAACGTCTACGCCGGGAATGGCTCCGGGAGCAAACACTTGGGAGAACCCTTTGAAAGCAGGTACAATTTCTGTAGTAAACAGCTTAACACCGGCTTTTGCAATATACAACCCGGCAGCAAAAATCGCCGCTTGTTCCAGAATGAAGACAATATACTCTTTGCCGCCTGCTAATTCGCTTACATAAGAGGGACCCGCCACAAGCCCGGATACCAGCAGAAGCACCAGCATGGTCAAGGTAGTCGCAACGTTCGGGTCGCGCAGGAAGCTGATCCGGTCATTGATTTTGATATTCTCGGTATCGTTGTCCTTGTTGCCGAACACTTTGCCCAGATAAGTACCAATAATATAAGAGGTCATGGAAGCATGGGCAATCGTGTATTCATCCGACTTGATGATATTGCGGCTGGCATTGCGTAGCAGGTAAGGGAATACCGCCATGTAGCTGCCGATCGCCAGGGAACCGACGATAACCGTGACCAGAGAACTGAGCCCAAGGCCTTTCATCACGGCTGTAGCAGCGAAGCTCATGAACAGAATCAAGTGAAGAGAGAGGTAAATGTATTTGAACTTGGTCACCCGGGCAAGCACAATGTTAAGAATCATGGAGAAGAGCAGGATAAGTGCCGCATCCGCACCGATCTGATCGATAGTCAATGACATAATGGCTTCATTGCTCGGTACGACACCTTTCAGATTGAACGCATAGGAGAAAATCTGGCTGAAATTGGTGAGCACGCCTCCGAGGATGCCTCCGCCGACCTTGATCATCGTGAAGCCCATGAAGGAGAGGGTAGTGCCCGTAATAATTTCCGGGACCTTCTTGCGCTGGAAAATCAGGCCCAGCAGGGTCACGATAGCAATAATAATGGATGGTTCTCTGATGATACTCATAAACATTTCCATTGGGATCTCGTAGCTTCTTTCTATGATATATTTTGGTTGTTATCGTCTTACTAAATCGATTTAGTAAAAATCAAAAAAATTATTCCCGGCAACGGGAAGCTGAAAATAAGGCAAGCATCTTAAATATTGTGAACAAAATCACAATCAAACCTACAATTGATTTACCGTTCGGTAATCCCTACCCCCTTCACGTTCTAAAGAGTCGATCATTCTTGGCAAATAAGGAACTTAAAGTAATGCAAGGGTATTCATGACTCGAATCATAGGATTATTATAGCGCTTTAATTACTTTTTGCAATAGAAATTATAAAAACGTTTGCAAGCCGAAAAAAAAGACTTACTTTCATCTTTTGGTCCCAAAAGGAAAGTAAGCAGAATGAATCTCAAACGTTATGGGGTAAGGCTTCAGCTCAATGTATGTACAGATTCCCTGTGGTTAATCGTAGGATTCAAACGGACAATTTGCGAACGGTCCTCATTCTCCTGTTCATTCTGGTCGATCTTGTCCAGCAGCAGCCGGGCGCTTCGTCTGCCCATCTCGAAGCTGGGCTGGGAAATGGTCGTGATCGGCGGATTGTAGAACGCGGCAAAAGAGACATCATCAATCCCGATGAGCGAAAAGTCATGGGGGATGGTCAGCTGATTGTTTTTGGCATATATCAAGACCTGCTCCAGAATCATGTCATTGGTGGCGATAATTGCGGTTGGAGGCGAATCCAAATGAAACAACGATCCAATAAGCTCCGGCATCTCATCCAGTCGGCCGCTTTTGATATAGGCTTCATTCACCGGTATCCCATTCTGCAGCAGGGTCTTGCGGTAGCCGGAGAGTCGCTCACTACGTGTGGTGATTGCTTTTTTGCCCAAAGGGAAGGTGAGGATCGCAATGTTGCTGTGATTGTGCTGAGCGAAGGTCTGGACTGCCAGCTCGCTGGCTTGCTCATTGTTCAGCAGCACAGTGTCTACGCTGAGCTCATCTATCTTTCTGTCGACAAACACAAACGGATACCCGTTTTTGATCAGGGAAACATACAGCTTTTTATTATCCTCGGTAGGAAAAATAATCAGCCCGTCCACCTGCCGCGCAATCATCGACTGAACATATTTCTTCTCTTTGAGTGGATCATCATCGGTATTGCAGACAATCACCTGAATCCCCTTAAGCTGACATTCATCCTCAATAGCGCGCACAACCTCTGTGGTGAACTTGGAGAGAATCGTGGAGGAGATAACGCCGACAATGAACGTCTTCTTCTGTTTGAGACTGCGGGCCACCTCATTGGGAATATAGTTAAGCTCCTCAATGGCCTGCTCAATTTTTCGCTTGGTATCTACACTCATATAATTGTATCTTTTGCTGAGAAACTGCGAAACCGTACTTTTGGACACCCCTGCACGTTCTGCAACTTCCTTCATCGTAATTACCATGGCTCGGCCTCCTGAACACTATCCGTTACACACAATATCGCAGGGAATAAAGTAAAAAAAGACTAGAGATCACTCTCCACCCTTTTTTTGAAAAGATAAGAATTTATAGGTTGTACGCTATAAATTATCCTTCTATTTCTCGCAGAAACGGAGGCCGCCTCTTGCAGAGGGACGACGAAGCCGTTTCTTCTTGTAAACAAGACTTGCATATGGGATTAACTTTATCATAGATAGGCTATAAACACCATTATTCCGGTCCTGGAAGGGCTTAAGCGACCTTAAACTTAGCGGCTGCTTCTGCAAGCTGCTGGGTCAGCCGCTCAATAGTTCCTACCATTCCAGCCAGTTGCTGAACGGTCGAGGACTGCTCCATCATCGTAGCGGTAACTTCCTCCACGGAGGCAGACACTTCTTCTCCCGAAGCGGACAGACTCTGTGCCGATTCCAGCACATCATCCTTGTCTTGCTGCATCCGGGCGACTTCATCGGCCATCGTCTGGATTTGCTCGGTAATTTCAGTGATTTTGTGCAAAATGGTCTGGAACGCTTCCCGCGTCTGCCCGACCAGCCCATCCTGCAGCGTAGAAATGCTGTTGATCTCCATCACGCTCGTATGGTTGTCGGCTACAAAGCCAAGATTCTGCTGGATGATGGTATAGATCTCATTCGATTGTTTGGAGCTCTGCTCGGCAAGCTTGCGGATCTCGGAGGCCACCACTGCAAACCCTCTGCCATGCTCCCCGGCTCTTGCCGCTTCGATTGAGGCGTTCAGTGCCAGCAGATTGGTTTGTTTGGCAATTTGGCTGATGGTCCCTGTGATCTGGCTGATGCTGTTGGAGCTGTCTTGAAGCTTTAGCGTGATCGCGGATATTTTATGAACTTCCTGTTCATTGCGCTCGTTGATCTGAATCAATTCCTCTACCACCTGATTGCTGGTATGGAAGACATCGACGATTTCTTCCGCCCGTCCTCTGACCGATTGGGCATTGCCGTTCATCAAGGCGAATTTCTCGCCAAAACCATAGAATTTGTCCACAATATGCTCCGTGTCATTGGATTGCGACTCCATAGCCTGCGCGATCCCCATAGAGGTCATGGAAGTCTCGCTGATAGAGCGGGCGGTCTGCTTCGAGGTCTCCTCCAGCTCATTGGTGCTGGTCTTAAGGACGGCAATCGATTGGTTCATATTGGTGATCAGATGTTTATTCTGCTGCACCATCACATTGAAGCTGTCGGCCAAATCCTTGAACTCACTGTCATAAGCTCCGTCTGCAGCAACCGTTAAATCTCCTTTGGCTAATTGCTTGAACAGCTGTGTCAGCTTCACTATAGGATTCGTAATGGAGCGTGACAAGAAAATACCGAAAGCAACAGCCACAAGAAGAGCCAGCGCTGTAACCAGCATCATTCGGTTCAGCATATCCTGGACCGGGCGCTTGATGTCCTTGTAGGAATCGGTAACCACCACAGTTAGATCCGCTTTCGGAATCTTGCTGATTCTCAGGAAATCTTGATCCTGTTCAATCGATCGGGATGCCAGCGTTGTTTCCGTTCGTTCGGCCAATAAAGCGGCAATCTGCGGACTGTCCGCGATGTCCTGCCCATTCATGGAATGGTCAGCTGAATTATACAGAATAATCCCGCTCCGGCTTAGCACATGGATTTGGCCCTCAGCATTGATCTTAATGTCTCCTAATTTACTAAGGAAGAACTGGCTGTCCACCGTCATCGCAAACACACCGAGGGTCTTGCCCTGCGCATCTTTAATGGGCTGTGAAAAAACGATCAACAATTGATCCGTGCTTGCCGAGTGGATGGCATCGCTGATGAAGGGGCCTCCCTGGAACGATTGGGTGAAATATTCACGGTCTGTCCGGGATTGCCCAATCGTGTCCAGATTCGTTCCGGCCACAATCGTCCCTTCGGGATCGAGCACCAGCAAGGAGTCGATGCCGGTTGAACCTTCGATGCTCTCAAGCAGGATATTATTGGCTTTCTGGAGCACAGCATTATCCTTGGAGAGAAGCGCTTGTTCGGTTAAGGCTCCTTGACTGCGAAGCTTCAACAACTCCTTAAAGGTATTATGTACTGAAATCACATGTGAGGTCTGTTCCTGCAGCTGCATGGCTGTCCACAGTCCTTCGCCGATCCGGTCGGCGTTGGCGATGATTTCGTCTTTGCTTTTTTTGAGCAGGATGTCTGACGAGATAAAGTACACTATAGTGGTGGTAGCTACAAGAACTGCAGCAACAAGCAAGCTAAGTAAGATCGGAAGCTTGACCCTTAGTGAAATGTTCCTTATTTTGTACGATAAGCTGTTTGTGTTCCTCATGTTGTTCATTCTCCCCTATTGATCTGTCTGATCCAGATGATGGTTACGTTATATTATCGGTTAATGGTGTTTTAAATTAAGGATATCTAATGAACGAAATACTTCGCTTCCAGTAACAGCTGATATACTATAGTCAGATTGAATGAAAAGAGGGTTGCTGCATGCGTTTGGAGTTACACGAAGGTGAATATAAGGTCAGTGAAGGAGACGCAGCGGTGGTGCTGCTGCCCAAGGAGTTCGCGCTGCTGCAGTTCCTCAACCGCAACAGGGGGCTGGCCTTCAGCCGTGAGCAGCTGCTGGATCAGGTGTGGCCGCTGGAATATCCGGTGGAGCGCACCGTAGATGATCACATCTACCGGTTGCGCAAGAAGCTGGCCGAGTTGAAGCATGTGCAGATCAAGACGATTCGCGGTTTCGGCTATAGCTTGAGTATAAGGGATGCCAACCCTGTGAATATCAGGATTCCGGCTGTGCAGGACACGGAGCTGCAGGAGACGCTGTTGGGCGTGCTGGGGAAATATCATCTGTACGGGCAAGGGCGTTCGATGCTCACTCTTGCCGGCCAGCAGGATATTCTAGGGTATGAGCTGGACCCTTTTTATTTGGTATGCACCCATTTTGTGGGTGGGGATTTGCAATGGCTGCTGGATACAGATGAGGTGGGACTGGGGGAGCGGTTGTATTATTTGCTGCTGTTTTATATTTTTAGCGGAGACCCCAGCACGAAGCTCGCTTTATGTGAGCAGGTGCTGGCGAAACATCTGTTGTCTGGCCCCCAGCACACAGAGCTGAAGATTCTCAATATTCTCGATTTGTACGCGCTGGCCGGAGAACCAGACAAGGCGCTGGAACGCCTGAAGCTGACCTATAAGGTGATTGCCGGACCAGGGTATGAGAACTTCATCCCAGTGACGGCGATCTCTGAGCTGTTTGTCCATCTGATCGCCGGAACGGCTGATGAACAGCTGGAGCAGTTGGCCCGCCGGATAGACGGGCTGCTGCTGGCTCAACCTTTTCTGCGTGAGATCGGCAGCTATCATGCGGTGAAGGGGATGTGGCATGTGCGGCGGGGGGCCTGGAAAGAAGCGGAGGAGCTGCTGGACGAGGGTCTTCAGGTGCTGGAGATGTCCGGATTTGTGCCGATGCAGCTGTATGCCCTGCACCGCATTGTACATTATTGCAACAGTGTTCCGTGCAAGGAAGCCTTGCGCCGTAAGTACAAGGGGTTACTCGAGGAAGCGTTGGAGAGAGTCGGTCTGAACCGGCTGCTTCAGCCGCTGGAGGAGAGGCTGCATGATGCGCTGCTGGCTCTTTGAGTATTTCGATCTCTTCAATTAGAAGCTGAAGTGAAGTATTTAGAAGGCCGCGCCTACAGTATGATGCGAAAATCTAACACTACGCACAGTGGCGGCTCCCTAAGTTCGAAGCATCGATTTAGTTGCGAAAACGCATCTAAATGGATATTTTTCTCCGTTTTGGGGGAAATAAATGCGAAAAGGCATCTAATTTGTTATTCTGAGCGTAAAAGTCGTGATTTACTCAAGATTAGTTGCAGATTCGCACTTATTCGACTGATGATGGGCATTTTGACTGGAATTAGTTGCACTTTCGCATCTATTTGCTCTGAACACTCGATAGGAAGTCCTTACTCCTCGCTGGGACCCAAGTAATAACCTGAAACATAACAAAATTGGCTATATTTCCTTAGCTTATAGGAAAAGTTGCCGCTGATTCGTCTGTTGGTGACAATCGGAGTTGAAATGATCTGATTAATTGAAGATTTAATTTTACCTGCTCCGACTTCCCAAGCTTGTCATGCCCGTCTGCATAATGCGGCCAAGTCCCTCATAGACATGTACTAATCAATGCATTCAAAACAGGTTAAGGGGATGATGTCATGCGCCGGTTAACATGGGTACTCGCAATCATTATGATTGTGACCTTGGGTCTGACGGGGTGCGGGAAGAAGGATGCCGCTTCCGTGGTCAACGATTTGAACGATGTGTCTGACAAGCTGCAGAGCAAGGATGGAAGTTACCAGGGCACGGGTCTGATGACTCTGTATACCGGGGAGCAGCCACAGGAATACAAGGTGGAGGTATGGTACAAGAATCCTTCCTATTACCGGATCAGCCTGGCCAATGTGCAGAAGGATATCACGCAGATTGTGCTGCGCAACGATGAGGGCGTATTCGTGCTTACACCCAGCCTGAATAAAAGCTTCCGCTTCCAGAGCGACTGGCCGGACAAACAAGGTCAGGTGTATCTGTACCAGACGCTGCTGCGGGGGATTGCGACTGACAACAACCGCCAACTGGCGGAAGAGGGCAACAATTATGTATTTGAGGTAGCGGCGAATTACCAGAGCCCCGCACTGGTGCGCCAGAAGATCTGGCTGGACAAAAAAACCTATGAGCCGAAGCAGGTGCAGGTGTCCGATTCCGAAGCCAAGGTAGTGGTGGACGTGAAGTTTGACAGCTTCGCCTTCGACACGGATTTCACCAAGGATTCGTTCGATATGCAAAAGAACATGACGGCCGGAGCCGCTTCCGAAAGCACAGTGGCCGAAGTGGATGAGAATGGAAATCCGGTAGTCCTGCCGGAGGGTCAGGAAGCAGCGGAACCGCAGCTGGCTGCTGAACTGGGTGACTTCGGTGTCATTGAGCCGCTCTATATTCCGGCAGGCGTTGAATTTAAGGATTATCACAAGATCGAAGGCAGCAAGGACCACGCGGTGCTGATCCGCTATGACGGGCTGTACCAGTACACGCTGATGGAAGCACGCCCGCTTGACCGTGCTACGGCGCTGGCACCGGGAACGCTGGTTGATCTGGGCTTCACTGCCGGGGCTCTGACCGGTGATGAGCTGCAGACCTTAACCTGGATGTCGGAAGGGATCGAGTACCGGATTACGAGTGCAAACCTGCCGTTAACCGAAATGATGCAAATTGCCGCTTCTATGGAGGGACAATCGGGTAAATAATAAAAAGTAGCGGATACTGCGTTTTGTGGGAGTCTTTCCTCTACACGCGGTGTCCGTTTTTTTGCCCAGCTTCATTGACAGTCACCTTCAGTTAGCATTACCATTGCTAGTAAGACAAAGCCCCATAACTCAAGTTATGCTGCAGAACGTTTTACTATTATGTAAGAAGGTGACCTTGAAGTGCAAGCAAGCTATCGACCGACAGTAGCCGAGATTAATCTGGATGATTTGCGTGCCAATTATGAAGCCTTCCGCTGTCATTTGCCGGCGGAAACCAAATTTATGGGATGCGTCAAAGGAAATGCGTACGGCCATGGAGCAGTAGAGGTTTCACGGGAGCTGGAACGGCTGGGTGCGGATTATGTGAGCGTAGCCTTTTTGGACGAAGCATTGGAGCTGCGTCAGGCGGGAATACTAATTCCTATCCTGGTGCTTGGCTATACTTCTCCGGAAGGCATAGCCGTTGCCTGGCAGAACCATGTAACCGTGACATTGTTTACAACGGAGGTGCTGGAAGCTGTGAAGCAGCTGCCGGATGATCCGGAGAACCGGCTTAAGGTTCACATCAAGATTGACAGCGGGATGGGACGCCTCGGGCTAATGCCAGTGGACGCACCTGCTTTCATCGCTGAAGTGAATGCCGTGGCGCAGGCGGAGCTGGAGGGCATGTTTACTCATTTTGCCAAGGCAGACGAACAGGACAAGAGCTATACACTGGAACAATACCGACGGTTCACGAGCGTGGCGGATACGCTTCGGGAGCAGAACATTCTGATTCCGATCATACATACGGGCAATAGCGCTACGGCCATTGATACACCTCTTCTCTCCAGCAACATGGTGCGTGTAGGCATCAGCTTGTACGGGTTCTATCCCTCGACAGAGGTGAACCGCAAGCAGGTAGCTTTACACCCGGTGATGACGCTGAAGACGCAGGCCGTCTATGTCAAAAGCCTGCCGCCTGATTGGGGCATCAGCTATGGCACCCGGTATTTCACAGCCAGCGATGAGATCATTGCAACGCTGCCTGTGGGGTACGCAGATGGATATTCCCGCATGCTGACCGGCAAAGCGGAGGTGCTAATACGCGGACGCCGCGTTCCTGTCGTCGGTACAATCTGCATGGATCAGTGTATGGTATCGCTCAAATCTTTCGCTCAAGAAGCGGAACAAATCCAAGCAGGCGAAGAGGTTGTACTCATCGGCCGCCAGGCGGGCGTCTCCATTACGGCAGACGAGCTGGCGCTCCATCTTGGAACGATTCACTACGAGGTAATCTGCATGCTGGCTCACCGCGTACCGCGCGTGTATATCCGCGAAGGTGCACTTCCGAATCTGGTGAATCCCCTGCTGCAACCGGAATGTTCCTGACAGTGATTGATTCAGGGAATGACTTACAGGGTTTCAGTCGTATACGCTGATGTGATGTATAGTCTATACGAACCGCCGTTTCTAGTTTATAATGGGATGCAGCATACTTGATATACTGGCGGCATATATTCCTTGTATAAAATTCCTTGTATAATGTAACACTGGAACACAAGGGCAGAAGGTTTGTGGGGGTGGAAGAGAAGGTGGCCAATTTGCAGAACACCAAAAGAATCATGATCAGCTTGCCCGATCATCTCTTGCAGGAAGTGGATGGAATCGTTCAACTGGAGAATTCCAACCGGAGTGAATTGATCAGGCAGGCCATGAAGCTGTACTTGAGTGAACGGAGGAAACGTTCTATCCGGGAGTCAATGCAGCGTGGCTACATGGAAATGGCTAAGATCAACTTAACCATGGCATGCGAGGCGTTCCTCGCCGAGGAAGATGCAGACAGCACTCTTGGCCGCTTAGTAAGCGGGGTGTAGACATTGATCGTTAAACGCGGCGACGTTTTTTTTGCCGACCTTTCACCGGTTGTAGGTTCAGAGCAAGGCGGGGTTAGGCCGGTACTGGTCATACAGAACGATATTGGCAATCGCTTCAGCCCGACAGTGATTGTGGCAGCCATTACTGCCCAGATTCAAAAGGCTAAACTGCCGACGCATGTGGAAATTGATGCGGCTGCCCACGGTTTCGACAGAGATTCTGTTATCCTGCTGGAGCAGGTTCGGACGATTGACAAGCAACGCTTGACCGATAAGATCACCCATCTTGATGATGAAACCATGAAGAAGGTGGATGATTCGCTGCAAATCAGCCTGGGTCTGATTGATTTCTGACAATCAGGCAGGGCTATAAATATTGAACATGGGATTAGGCGCTGCGGGTAAGTCACCGGGCGTCTTTTTTTATAAGATAAGAATTTATATGCTTCGCGCAATAAATTATCCTTATCTTTCTCGCTGAAACGCCCCGTCCCATAAAAGGACGGCGTAGCCGTTTCCACTTGTATGTACATATATAATCAGCTATGAATGAGGACTTCACTTTGCTACGCAATTCTGTTATAGTTGGACCTATCGGTCGGTTTAGGAGGAGTTTGGCATTAGAGGACGTTCAGACGGAGAAGAAACGAAGAAGCGGATTGCGCTGAAGTCCGCACAGCTATTTGTTCAGAAGGGCTACGGGGCTGTGACCGTGAATGAAGTGTGCGCCGCAGCCAAGGTCAGCAAGGGCAGCTTGTATCATCATTTTGATAGTAAGGACGAGTTGTTTCTATATATTGTTGAAGCAGATACGGTGCAGTGGCTGCAGGAATGGGAAGTGAAGCAGCAAGGCATTGCGGATATTGAGCAGCGTTTCTATGCGCTGGCGGAGCATTATGCTAATGATTTCCAGAATCCGCTGATCCGGGCCTTGGAGGAATTCTCCAGAAGCAAGGAGCATGCCGATGAAATTACCGAGAGGCTGTCTCAATTATATGATATGTCCCTACAAGCTTTCCGCAGCCTGCTGAGTGAGGGAATTGCAGCCGGTTATCTGCTGGATGGCAGTCTGGAGGACTATGTAATTATTGTCTGTGGATTAATGGAAGGGGTCGGCAAGGTGTCAGAGCTGTCGCTGCTGACGAAGCAGCCGATGGATATTCAGCGGTATCACCGGGAAGCCATCAGATTATTGCTGCTTGGCTTACGCGCTGGCCCTGAGAAGTAAGGGCCCCTGCGGTATTTTTTAAAAGATAAGAATTTATATGCTTCGCGCAATGAATTATCCTTATCTTTCTCGCTGAAACGCCCCGTCCTATAAAAGGACGGCGTAGCCGTTTCCACTTGTGAATTATTAGACTGGATGGTCGGTCTTGACGTGGCGGAAGGCATAAGAATAGCAAATTTATATTATCCTATACTTGGAATACAGAGTACCTGGAAATCACGGAGGTTATACCGATGACATTATTATTCAGAAACCGGGGCGCGATGCTGCTGCTCATGCTGAATATTTTCCTCGCTTTCACGGGGATTGGGCTGGTTGTGCCAATTATGCCCACTTATATGAACGAGCTTCACATTACGGGTAGTACGGTTGGATTACTGGTGGCGGCATTCTCGCTTACCCAACTGCTGCTGTCACCGATTGCAGGCAGATTATCAGACAGTCTGGGCCGTAAAAAGATTATTGTAGCGGGGCTGATCGTCTTCGCATTCTCAGAGCTGCTGTTCGGACTGGCAACCACAACTCTGCCGCTCTTCCTCTCCCGGATGCTGGGCGGGGCCGGGGCGGCCTTGATTATGCCTGCGGTGATGGCTTACGTGGCCGATACCACTTCACTGGAAGAACGGGCCAAGGGTATGGGACTGATCAACGCGGCGATTTCGACCGGGTTCATCATAGGACCGGGACTGGGGGGTTATTTGGCTGAATTCGGCATTCGTGTGCCGTTTTTCTTCGCAGCAGGTGCGGCGGCGGCGGTTTCCCTGGTGACCTTGGCGATTCTGCCGGAATCTCGTTCGGTGGCAGAACGCCAGGAAGCAAAATCTCAGCAGAAGAACGGTGAGAACCTATGGCTGCAGCTGTTGCGCTCCTACCGTGAGCCGTATTTCTTCGGACTGATTATTGTGTTTGTACTGGCATTTGGATTGGCTAATTACGAGACGGTGTTTGGCTTGTTCGTCGATCATAAATTTGGCTTCTCGCCTAAGGACATCGCTTTTGTCATTACCTTCGGCTCTATTGCGGGAGCTGTCGTTCAAGTCTCCGCCTTCGGCTGGATTCTGAATCGTTTCGGCGAGAATAAAGTGATCTCGGCCTGCCTGCTGCTCGCCTCTGCGTTCATTCTGCTGACATTGTTCGTGAACAGCTACTGGGCGATTATCGCTGTGACGTTTATTGTGTTTTTTGCAATGGATATCCTGCGTCCGGCGGTAAGCACGCAGCTGTCCAAAATGGCCGGGGATGCGCAGGGATTCGTCGCAGGCATGAACTCGGCCTACACCAGCCTTGGCAATATCGCCGGACCCATTGCTGCCGGGTATCTGTTCGATCTGGACATCAACTTCCCTTATGCGGCTGCGGCGCTGGTTCTGGCGTTATGCTTCTTGCTCTCGCTTAGCTCTGGAAGAAGAGGGATGGGGCAGCGGGGATAAGATTCAGGATGCTTTGGTCCAAGGCTGAATTGTGATACTATTTTAGAAGACAAGCCGGCATGGATTGAACCAAAGCATGTGAGTGGAAGGAAAGAGGGATGTCACTTGAGTACAGACAACAGCAACACATCTGCAGCGGCTGATGAAGCCGCTGCGCGGCAGGAGCAGGAGCTGATTACCGCTGCCATTGCCAAGGAGCTGAATGTCGCTCTGAAGCAGGTGCGGACGACGGTGGGACTGCTGGACGAGGGCAATACGATCCCGTTCATTGCCAGATACCGCAAGGAAATGACGGGTGAGCTGGACGAGAATCAGCTGCGTGATATTGAGGAGCGCCTTGCGTACCTGCGTAATCTCGGGGACCGCAAGAAGGATGTTATCCGCAATATCGAGGAGCAGGGCAAGCTGACTGATGAGCTGCACTCGCAGATTATGAAGGCTGTGAAGCTTCAGGAAGTGGAGGACCTCTACCGTCCGTTCCGCCAGAAGCGCAAGACGCGGGCCAGCGTCGCCAAGGAGAAGGGTCTGGAGCCGCTCGCGGACTGGATCATGGCGCAGCACCGCCAAGGCAGCCCGCAGGAGCAGGCGGCCAAGTATGTGGACGCGGAGAAGGGTGTCGAGAGCTTGGAGCAGGCGCTTCAGGGGGCGATGGATATTCTCGCCGAGAATATCGCCGATGATCCGGTGATCCGCTCCTGGGTACGCCAGTATACGGCCAGCCAGGGTGTGCTGGTCTCGGAAGCCAAGGATGCGACGCAGGAAAGTGTGTATGAGAATTATTACAGCTACCGCGAGCCTGTACATAAAATGCCGCCGCACCGGATCCTTGCGATTAACCGCGGCGAGCGGGAGAATGTGCTGAAGGTAGGAATTGAGATTACGCCTGACAAGATTCATTCCTTCATCCAGCGCAAGCTGGTGAAAGGCCCGTCGCCGGTGAAGGAACTGCTGGAAGCCGTCACTGAGGATGCCTACAAGCGGCTGATTGCGCCTTCGGTAGAGCGTGAGGTGCGCGGCGAGATGACGGAGAAGGGCGATCTGCAGGCGATCTCGATTTTCTCGGGCAATCTGCGCAGCCTGCTGCTGCAGCCGCCGGTCAAGGGGCGCTGTGTGCTGGGGGTTGACCCGGCTTACCGCACCGGCTGTAAGCTGGCGGTGGTGGACGACACCGGCAAGCTGCTGGAGGTGGCGGTCACCTACCCGACCCCGCCGAACAACAAGAAACGTGAGGCGGCGGCGAAGTTCAAGGAGCTGATTGCCAAATACGGCATTCAGCTGATTGTCATCGGCAACGGCACCGGCTCGCGGGAGACGGAGCAGTTCACCGCCGAGGTGATCGCTGAGATTGGCCAAGCGGAGCTGGCCTATCTGATCGTCAACGAGGCGGGAGCGAGTGTGTATTCCGCCTCCAAGCTGGCGCAGGAGGAGTTCCCGGATCTGGATGTGGCGGAGCGCAGCGCCGCATCGATTGCCCGCCGCGTGCAGGACCCGCTCGCGGAGCTGGTCAAGATCGATCCGAAGGCGATCGGGGTCGGGCAGTACCAGCATGATGTGTCGCAGAAACATCTGGAGGAGAGCCTTAAGGCCGTGGTGGAATCGGCCGTCAACCATGTGGGCGTCGATGTGAACACAGCATCGCCGTCCCTGCTCTCTTACGTGGCGGGGGTCAACGCGACCATCGCCAAGAATATTGTGAAATTCCGCGAGGAGAACGGCAAGTTCACCACGCGCAAGCAGCTGCAGAAGGTGCCGCGCCTGGGCGCGAAATCCTATGAGCAGTGCATCGGCTTCCTGCGCATCCCCGGCGGGGACAACACGCTGGACCGCACGCCGATCCACCCCGAGTCGTATCCGGTGGTGGACCGTCTGTTCCGCGAGCTGGGCCTGAAGGTGGACCACCTGGGCAGCAAGGAAGTGGCTTCACAGCTCGCGGCGCAGAGCGCCGAGGAGCTGGCCGCTACGCTTGAGGTCGGCGTGCCTACGCTGCGCGACATCCTGGAGAGCCTGCAGCGTCCGGGCCGCGACCCGCGCGAGGCGTTGCCGCTGCCGATCTTCCGCACCGACGTGCTGAAGATCGAGGACCTGGTGCCCGGCATGGAGATGCAGGGCACCGTCCGCAACGTCATCGATTTCGGTGCTTTCGTCGATATCGGCATCAAGAACGACGGGCTGGTGCATATCTCCCAGCTCAGTGGTAGCTTCGTTAAGCACCCGATGGACGTTGTTTCGGTCGGAGACAACGTAACGGTCTGGGTGCTGGGCGTGGACCTGAAGAAAGGCCGGGTCAGCCTGACCATGCGCCCGCCGCGTGTTGAAGCCGGAAGCGTGAAGTAAACCGCCAGGCTGGAGTAACAAGGCTTTGTAAGTATTGTCTATTGCAGGATATGCAATGGGTGTCAGACCATAACAGGCTGTTCCAAGGGGATTCCCAGGAACAGCCTGTTTGTGGCGCCCAGCATGGGCGCTATCTTTAGGGTTGAAGTCCCGAATGGTGAAGGCAGTAGTAGCCATAGCCTAAGACAAGGGTGTCGATCGTGAGGTCGAATCTGAAGGAAGTTGGCGGCAAATCTCTGGCCCGAGGAACACGAACCACATATAAGGCTAACGCTCGTTGGATGAGGCTGCCAAACAAGTCAAAGTCCATACTGCCAAAGGCGGGCGGGAGTAAATGAGGCGGGTAGATGGAGAGGAAGATAGCGTTCTTACCTGGGGAGATCTGTACGCAAGCGAAGTGATCTTCGTAACCCTGTCCAAGAGGAGAGGCTGAACGTACAGAAGTCAGCAGACGCCATAGTACGCAACGGTGGCCACAGTTGCGGAAGGGCTGAACATGAAATAGGAATTGTACATCCATGCGTTCAAGATGAGTGATGAAAGCAGAAAATCCGAAAGGACCTGACTGAAGGAGGAAGCGGTGAATCCCGTGTGGGACTTCGGCAGAGCAGAATTCATCTCTGGCACAAGAGGAAGGTACAAATCACGCAAGGAGTTGTAGAGAAATGTTGGAGCAGCTGTTGTCGCGGGAAAATCTCCTTGTAGCACTAAAACGTGTAGAAGCGAATAAAGGAAGCACGGCGTAGATGGAATGTCCGTAAAATCCTTACGAGAACACATCAAACAAAACTGGCAGTCCATTCGTCTTGCGATTGAAGAGGGAACCTACCAACCTAGCCCTGTGCGTCGGGTCGAAATCCCGAAACCGAATGGCGGAGGTGTCAGAAGGTTAGGAATTCCTACCGTGACCGATCGAATGCTTCAGCAAGCCATCGCCCAGGTGTTAATTCCATTGTTCGATCCAAAGTTCTCTGAACATAGTTATGGATTTCGCCCCAAGCGGCGAGGACATGACGCCGTAAGGAAAGCTAGAGAATTCATGAAAGAAGGCTATCGATTCGTAGTCGACCTGGACTTGGAGAAATTCTTTGACCGTGTCAACCATGACCGTCTCATGATGAAGATTTCGGATAAAGTGAAGGACAAGAAAGTCCTTTTACTTATTCGTAAATACCTACAATCGGGCGTGATGGAGAACGGGTTAGTTCAACCGACACTAGAAGGAGCACCGCAAGGCGGTCCGCTCAGTCCGTTATTATCTAACATCGTACTGGACGAATTGGACAAGGAACTAGAGAAGCGTGGACACCGCTTCGTCCGCTATGCGGACGATTGCAATATCTATGTGAAAACGTCAAGAGCAGGCGAGCGAGTCAAGACATCCGTCACCCGATTCATCGAGACAAGGCTAAAACTCAAGGTGAACCAAGGAAAGAGTGCAGTAGACCGACCCTGGAAACGGAAATTTCTTGGGTTTAGTTTTAGTGTGGACAAAGAGCCGAAGGTGAGAATAGCGAAGCAGTCCTTACAGAAAGCGAAGGTCAGAATTCGAGAGATCACGTCTCGAAAGAAACCGATGAAGATGGAAGAGCGAATCAAGGAACTAAACCAATACCTAATGGGATGGTGCGGGTACTTCTCGCTAGCGGATACACCAAGTGTTCTTCAAGACATGGATAAATGGGTACGAAGAAGGCTACGAATGTGCCTTTGGAAGCAATGGAAGAACCCGAGAACCAAAGTCAAAAGGCTACTATCCTTAGGCATGCCTAAGAATAAAGCCTATGAATGGGGAAATACCCGAAAAGGGTATTGGCGAATAGCAGGAAGTCCAATTTTGTCACGAGCATTGAATAACCAATACTGGGAATCCAATGGACTCAAGAGCTTATTGGACAGATACAACTCACTACGGAATATTTCATGAACCGCCGTATACCGAACGGTACGTACGGTGGTGGTGTGCTGTGAAAGTTGCGTCAGAGATGAGGAAGGCCCCTCGACGGGGATCGAGTCAGGCGAACCCGTCAAACAACCCTAAGCTGCTGCAATTAAGAGTTGTGGTAGTGAGCGTCTAGGGAAAAGGTTGCCACAAGCAATCATGTGGGATATGCAAAGATGAACGAAAGTGAACTGCCGATGAAGTATCGATAACGTAAAGCTTTGTCAAAACCTGTTGTTCACCACTAGACAGGGATAAGAGCAGAAGTAGACCTGAAGGCTGACTGCTCGGCAAACGGTATTAAGGCAGCATGAGTGCATATCAGGCTCTGATGTGAAACACAGGAACCTGCATCACGATAGTAAGTGAAAAGACACAAGTCACAGAAAGACGAGGTCGAAATAGCAAAGCGTGATGCAGGGGCGGAGGTACCCGTAATAGTAATGAAGTTGCTGTAATGGCAATGGAGCGAAGGGGTACCATCATTCAGCTCGAAGCAGAGAACAACTGTTGTAACAGGAGGATTCGATGAAAGAGGGCAAGCCATTTGACATTTCAAAGCAAGTTGTTATGACAGCATTTAAGAGAGTCAAAGCGAATAAGGGAAGCGCAGGGATTGACGGTCTGGACATAAAGGATTTTGAAAAAGACCTCAAAGGAAACTTGTATAAGATCTGGAACAGAATGAGTTCCGGAAGTTATTTCCCTCCACCGGTTAAATTGGTCGAGATTCCAAAGAAATCAGGTGGAACAAGAGGACTCGGCATTCCGACAGTCGGGGATAGAGTGGCCCAAATGGTAGTTAAAATGTATATAGAGCCGCGAGTAGAGGCTATATTCCATACAGACTCTTATGGATACCGTCCAAACAAGTCAGCTATCGATGCAATAGGTCAAGCGAGGAAAAGGTGCTGGAGAAATGATTATGTCTTAGAATTTGACATCAAAGGTCTATTTGACAATATCGATCATGAATTATTAATGCGTGCAGTGCGAAAGCACATAAGCGAATCATGGATACTGATGTATATCGAAAGATGGCTCAACGCACCGTTCATAAATTCAGAAGGTCAATGGATTGAACGCAAAAGCGGAACCCCTCAGGGTGGTGTCATCAGTCCTGTACTTGCGAATCTGTTTATGCATTACGCTTTTGACTTGTGGATGAAACGAACAAATCCAAATGCACCGTTTGAAAGATATGCAGATGATGCCATTATCCACTGCAGAACGCAAGCAGAAGCAGAAGAGATTCTGGAAAAACTCAAGAAACGACTAGAGGAATGCAAGCTTGAATTGCATCCAACGAAAACCAAGATTGTATACTGCAAGGATAAGGACAGAGTGAAGGAGTTTCCAGTCACCGATTTTGAGTTTTTGGGATATACCTTTCGGAGGGTGTTCATAAAAGACAGACTAGGGAGGTTGCAGTTCAACTTCCTACCATCGGTGAGTGTGAAATCAGCCAAAGCATTCAGAGACAAGATAAAAGCGATGCGAATTCATAGCTATACCGGTAGTAAAATTGAAATGATCGCTGAAATGCTATCTCCGATGGTCAGAGGTTGGCTTAACTACTTCACGAAATTCAATCCATCAGCAGTAAAGTATACCATTGACTGTCTAAATCGCAGATTGGTCAAATGGGCAATGTGTAAATACAAGAGGTTCAGGGGACATCGCAGTCGAGCGGAAAAATGGCTGAAAGAACTTGCAAAAAGAGAGCCCAATATGTTTCCACATTGGGCTCTCGGAATGAAACCATAACTGGCTGAATGATAAGAGCCGTATGAATCGAGAGGTTCACGTACGGTTCTGTGAGAGCCTGAAGGTGAAACTCCTTTGGGCTACTCGACTGAGAGGTCGGGGGCTAGCCGCCAATGTTGTCAGGTTAAGCGATTATAAGCCCCGCCTCTTCGTTTTGGTGAACTTATTGGACTTACTCTGTTTTTCTCGCTTAAAGGTTCGCCCGTCGATCACAGGGACGATATTGCGCTGAAGCTCTTCAAGAAACTGGGCATGGAGGACATCTTTTTTCTCATCGTCCTCCTCCAAGACCATTTCAATCAGGCGGTTCCTCAGCTTGCCGACCAAGATGTTTTTATTGATGCGATATTCACTGTACTTCAGCGTTTGGGTCCGATTCTTTTCACACATTTCTTCTTCCGCTTCCTGTTCAAAAATGGACGCGAGGTTGCTTACCAAAACGGTTGCGTAAAAATCCTGCTCGATCAATTGTGGCGTTTCTGCGGAGAAATTCTCAATTTCAAACTTGTACTTAAGTGTGTCAAACCGCGTTTCAATGCCCCACCTTTTGAAATATAGCGGTTTGCTTTCTTCATAGCTAAGCTCGTTCGCACTGACATTCGTGAGTAACACTTCGATCTCGCCGGTCGGAAGTTCCACCTTCAGCACTCGGACATGCAGAACCGTTCCTGCAGGGATCGATTTCCCTTGCTTCTTCAATTCCTTTGCGCGCGCTTTGGTGATCTCGGTGCTCACCACTTCATCGGGTGTCGTTGTGTTCCGAATTTCCTTGTAAAATGAACCCTGAGCACGCATCAAATACGAGATCCCCTTTTCCTGAAGGTACAGTATGAAATCTGCGGACGGATAGCCGCGGTCAAACAGAATCAAATTGCGGATGGCCGGCTGCTCAAAACTCAGCAACTTCTCCACATTTCGTTTGGCCATGTCGCGCTCATTGTCATCATAACGGCTCAGTTCCGTACAGATCACCAATCGATTCTCCACATCGTACAGATACGAAGACAGCGCACGGGCAACTCGAAATCCGTCCTTGAATGTGCTTGCATAGCCATACACCCTTTGAGTTTCCTTGGTATTCGGCAGTTCCATGACGCTTCCATCCATCGCCAACAAGCGTAATCCCTTATACGTTTTGAAGTCGCCATCTTCGTAGAATGCGCAAATCAATTCGTCATTTAGCAGAGTGAAGGCGACGGGGGACAGCTTCTGTCGAGCCTCGGAAAAAGATTGCTTGGTGTAGCTAGTACAGCATCAGTCTTTAAATTGTGGATATAGCCTTTTAAGTTTTATCCGCGCATCTTCCGTAGTGAATTGCCAATCTATACCCCTTTGAGAAGCGTTACGAGCAGATTCTCATTCGCTCAGTTCGCCTGCTAATTCTTCCATGGACGGAATTCGTCTTGCTAAACATTGGCGCGTCATGACGCTCAGCTCAATTTCAGCAATGTTCAGCCAACTACCATGTTTGGGGGTGTAGTGGATGTCAAGCCGTTTGGCTAGACGTAAAGCCGTTTCAGGTTCAAACGCTTCGTATAGTGAAGCGATCGAATGGGTGTTCAAATTGTCCATCACCAAACGGATTTTGGGCACACTCGGATAATGAATGTCTAAAAGTTCTCGAACTTGTTCTGCCCATTCGATTTTCGTGCGCCGAGGACGAACACTAACATGTCTCCAGCCTGCAAGTGCTTCGGTGAAAATAAAGATACTACAGGTTCCATGGCGTACGTATTCGGAGTCTTCGCGCAGGGGCTTGGCTGGCTTCATCGGGATCGGTTGTCGAGCGTCATCCAGTAGTTGGAACGGTTTCTCATCCATACATATTACGGGACATTCGTTGTCGTAGGGCAAGTGATAGACCTCTAATACATCTTCCATCGCAGCCACAAACGCTGCATTTTGCTTCGGTGGAATGCACCAACACTTACGAAGATGGGGTTTGAGTTCGTTTTTTTAAAATGCGGTCCACCGTGTCGTACGAAATGCTGTCAATGTAACCCAGTTCAACGGTCTTGTCTGCTAAAAGTCGAAGTGTCCACCGACTTCTTCCAGCGGGCGGAGTGCTACAACTGAGCGCGATGATTTTCGCCTCCAGTTCGCCGGTAACCTTTGGAGGATTAGGCGGTGTCAGTCTTTTTTTTCGTTCGACCGCAGCCTGTAATCCCTTTTCCGAAAAGGTCTTACGGACCAGATATACCGTGTTGGTGTGGATGTGTAATTGCTCCGCAATGGTCATGTCCGAAAGCTTGCCGCCCACCCGGTTCTCGTCTGCCCACAACAGAATCTGTGCTCGCCGGAGTGAGCGTGCGGCCACTTTCCCTTTCGAGCACACCCCTTGTAATTCTTTCTGTTGATCCGGGCCCAAACGAACGGTGTATTCACGTTTTTTCATAGTCGATACCTCTTTTTTCTCGACTATATCACATCCACCATAAATAGACTATTTTAAATCTGATGCTGTACTAGTAGTTTTCGCCGAGTCCGGCATAAACATTTCTCGGAACTCATCCAGTTCCAATTGTGTGGATTTCCTCACCATTCGAATCAGCAGGCAGAGCAGCGGGAAGAAGCCGATCTTTCGGTTTCTCGTAAAATCTTTCTCGCTTTTTCTGGATTTCTTTTTGAGTTCGTCTCCTTTCATCGTCGTGTCCAATCGTTGTAGAATGTTCTTTCCGTTTTTTTCATGCGCTTTCATCCGTTTCTACCATTCACCTCTACTATACCAAAATCTACTAACCTGACAACATTGGGCTAGCCGCCCCCTCCTACTCGATTGGTTTAGGTTAAGTCGTCGTAACACCCTATGTGGCGGCTAGATTGTTAGCATTAGTGGCTTGGTTCATTAAATACTAGCTTATTTTTCTATTTAATTTACAATTGCAGGTTACTAAAAGGGAATTAATGTTATATAATTGGAATTATATACATATATGTCTGAGAAGAAAGGTGAGTGTTATGAACAAGCATGACAATACTTGTATCCGTCATATATCTCCTAGATTTCTCTTGCTGGATTATGTTACCCAAAGGGAGGTTTTTTCTTACTACACACGTATGAATTTTAATCTTGTGTTATCTTTGCTTCATGATGACTCCGCCGTTGAGGATGTCTTGCAAGAAGCTTTTTTAAAGCTTATTCGGAACACGCCTATGGATCTAAAGGATCATTGCCGAGGAGCCTGGATTAAAAAGACTACCAGAAATACTGCATTAAATTTTATAAGAAAAGCCAAAAAAGAACGCTCGTATATTGATATTGATAGTATGTATGCAAGAGACTTTATCATTTCACCCTATGATCTTGTTGAAAAAGAAGTTGAAGTACGTATTCTAAAAGAAAATATTAATCTTTATTTAGAAGAGCTAAAGCCACAGCAACGTAACATAATTCAACAAAGATGGCAGCAGGAATATTCCTATCAAGAGATCGCTAACAAGATGAGTATCTCAGAAGAAGTTACCCAGCAGAGATTGTATCGTGCCCGAGTTAACTTGAGAAAGAAAATGAAATGGTGGTTGAATTAATCTATATTAGAGCGTGTCCTCAAACTATAAATAATTCCTAAATCATTGTAAATGACGATCAATAGGATTAAATAAAAGGTATTCTCCCCCGAACGAAAACGACAGATTGGACGAATCGGTAATGACAATCAATTAATATTGATTGCGATGTTACAGGTAGCCCTGAGAAATTTAAATAAACAAAATTCAACTCCCTTTGCGGTTTGGAAATTCAGGGTAAAAATACAATAAAAGATTTTTTCTCTTTTTTTCGTAAGGAAATGTATGCAATGAGTGTCTATATTAATAGAGTCAACTATTTAAAAGATTATGCTGTGGTATTACTTCTGTATTCTTTTCTTAGTGAGTTTCAATGGCATTATTATGCCGATAAGCACTAAGAATTGAATAAATCATTCTCAAATAAGAAAGGAGGAGAAATCATGGCGCAATGTCCTGCAGGTTACTGGGGAGCTGGCAATGCATTCGGAACAGAGTATTGTGACGGAAACTGGTGCAATCCGGTTTGGCCTTTTAGCGGAAACGCTTACGTAAGACATGTTTATTTACATTGTGAAAATAGCGCTGGTCAAACGACAGATGTTTATTCACATACTGAAAAGCTTAGTTGCTGCTAAAGTTTGTTTAAATTCTGTAATATCCAATTGGTGAAGTATACGAAACCAGATTATTGCGAAGGAGAATAGTGCAATCCAATCTGGCTATGGTGTGGAAATTCTCAATTTCAACGTATTTATTTGGTTTTTGTAAATAGTGTTGGTAATAGGGAAGTAATTCACTTTCATACAGAAAATGTTAAGTCTTGCTGATATGCTTATTTTAAATCCATTTTTTAAAAATAAGGATATAATAACCGAAAATAACTAATAGGTTATTATATCCTTACTAATTTTTGTGAGGTGTAAAATGGACATTTTACAGTCAACCAAAACTCATCATAGGTTTCTTAAAAAGGCAACGAGGAACATTTCACAAGTAGGAGATTATTTTCCGAATTTTTTAATTCAAGAAGGAAAATATATTCAAGAGTTAATTTCTGATCACTTAATCATAGTTGCTTTATCAACAACTTGCTATCCATGTAAAAATGCAATGCAAGTGTTATTGGACTTTTTATCTGAAAATTATAATGCGAATTTAGTTATATTATTTAGTGCAGACTCCAATGAAGATTTCGAGCATATAAGTGAACTAATTGGTGATAAAGCTAAGTTGTTTCGTATGGAGATAACAAAATTAATGTCTTACTTTCAAGGAGTTCCCTGGGGGATTACCTTAAACATTAAAGGGCAAATACTAAGTTCATATCCTTTTGATAACCGATATTGGTTTGATAAGATTATTATTCCAGTTATAAAAATCATTTGAATTTATTTTTATAAAGAGGTGAATAAATGAAAAGCTTGGATGAAATATTCGGAAATAAAAGTAGCGATCAAAATAATATAAGACCTCTTTCTATTGGCGAGAATTTTCCTGTTAATGGTAATATTTCGAACGAGGGGACACATTATCTATTTTGTTTTTTATCTCTCTACTGCTTCGACTGTGTAGAACTTCTAACACATCTTGCTGAAATAAACAAGCGATTTTACGGAGAGGTAACTTTATATACTGATGCAACATTGGAAGAGAATTTAGAAATTAAAGATCATTTTGATTATGAGTTCATGGTACTTTCATATACGAAAGAAGAACTTGCTTCGTTATATCATGTTTATTTAACTCCCTATGTTTTTATACTGGACTCTAAGTTCAGTATTATTAAGGCGTGCAATATCAAGGACGCTAATGATCTGCTTGATGTGCTCGAATTAGAAGGACTCGTGCTTTCTGAAAAAAAAACAAGTTAAGAGGTTGTCTATGATAGGGAGAAAAGTGGAAGGTTTTATATTAGTCGCTCGAAAAGTTTCGTTCGATTATGAGGAAAAAAATCATTCAATTGATAAAATTCTGAATGCCGTCTCCGTTGATGATATTCCTTCCATATTGGTGGTGGACATCTGGGGGAAATTAAAGTTTGAAAAATGCGAACAAGTAGAGAGCTGGATTGAAATACAGAATCCGGGAGGAGACAACGTACTGCATACAGGACAACTGAAGATGTCCAATGTTAGAGATGAGGGAATGCATGCCGGAATTGACTTCTCGACAAGTGTTCGCTTTTTAATAAATGCTCAAGGTAATTATTATTTTAATCTCTTTGCACAAAATGAACTGCTGTACAGTTATCCTTTATTCGTTACGATTACTAAAACATGATCTTTGAATGGAGAAAACCATGTTAAAAGTCAAACAAGTAACTAAGGCCTTTGGAAACAAGGATGTCGCAACTCTTGCGCTCGCAGGAGTAAACTTAGAAATATACGATGGGGAATTGTTGAGCATTATGGGACCTTCAGGATGCGGCAAGTCTACACTGCTTAATGTCATGTCGGGAATAGAGGCAGCGGATAGCGGAGAAGTGTGGCTGGATGATGTGCCTTTACATAAGTTGAATGATAAAAAACTATCCGATCTTAGATTGGAACAAATGGGTTTTGTTTTCCAACAATATCATCTGATTCCGGTTCTGAGTGCCATAGACAATGTCGCTTTGCCTTTAATTGCAAAGGGGATGGTGGAGGTCGCGGCTCATAAGGCCGCAATGGAGGCACTTGAATTGGTGGGCTTGTCAGACAAGCAACTTAATATGCCAGCTCAATTGTCGGGCGGGCAAGCACAACGTGTAGCGATTGCTCGTGCAATCGCAGGAAATGCTAAAATAGTCTGGGCAGATGAGCCGACGGGCGCTCTGGACAGCGGCAATTCTAAACAAATCATGGACTTGTTCAGAGAGTTGAATTCCAATCGACGGACCACATTCGTCATTGTTACGCATGATCGCCAAATTGCCTCTCGTACAGATCGAACCGTGTATATGAAGAACGGGATCATATTAAAAGAGGCGGGGGACAGTGATGATTAAGAGCGGTATGTTATGGAAAATGTCTCTTCGTCATTTGGCTTTGCAAAAAAAACAAACTTTACTATCCGTGCTTATTGGATCTATTGGCTCGGCATTGATTGTATCATCGTTTGTTTTCTTTTCTTCTTTCAACTATAGCGGCGGGGCATGGTTAAATGCCCATTTTGGAAATATACAATGGGTACTGGTTCCTCCTCTGGAACAATCTAAATTCGCACCTGAACAGCTAGATGAAATTTCAGCCCAGTTAGCCCCCTACCCTTTAAGCATTTTACCTTATGTCAGCAGCAGCTTAACGGTTTCGCATAATAATGGAGGTGAGGCGCGAGTCGAGTCTAATATTATAGGTCTCGATTTTTCGTTTGACGAAGCTTCTGATTTCGAGCCTGACCAGCCGTTGTGGAGTGAAAAATTGTCAGACACAGAGATCGTCGTATCTCGTCCTTTGGCTGAACATTTGGCAATTGAACAGGGAGATAGGGTTCAAGTGTCCACGGGAAAAGATTATACGGGAACTTATGAGGTAAAGTTAATTGTAGAAGAGTCCGGCATTACTGGTTTTCGGGGAGAACAACAAGCAACAGGAACGATCGTTTTTGCGGAATCGGCTTTGCAACATCAGCTTTCCGTTGAAGAGGATGGTTATTCTAAGATTTGGGTGGGCACGAACACTGATAGCGATATGTTTATAACCTCCTCAGATTCCTTCCGCGTGCTCGATGTAAGAACTGAAGGGCTTAATTTGATCTCCGGAATGAAAGCTAGATACGGAGTTTCTTTTTTATTTGCAAGTTGTATTGCAGTTATTGCTGGCAGTTTGCTGCTTGTTCAAATCTTGTTCATGTTGGCGGACAACAGGCAGGAGCTTTACGGGGTGCTGAGGGCGCTTGGTTTTTCTTCTAGTAAAATCGGAATCGTCTTTAAATCGGAAGCTGTTCTGATTCTTTCTTTCTCTTCATTAAGCGGAATGCTGGCAGGAACTGCAATCGGTATCATTCTGGTGAAGTCGGTAGCGGGTCATTACTCTGAAACGATGAAGCGATATGAGGGTTTCTCCATTCCAATTTTACCTTACTTTAACTTGCCGGGAATAATATTGACCGGCTCGCTGGCGATGCTGTTCATGCTTTTCATAGTCTTAATCGTGTGCCATAAAATAAAAAAAAGACGGATTATTGATATGTTGTACGGAAGCAGCAAGCATGAGGCGGTTGGGAAACATCCCCTTATTCTTATCGTGCTTGCGGTATTTACACTTTCGATCTTGGCATCAGGATTCATTTTTGGATGGGTATTTGAATTTTTAAAGCCGGAAGATATGGGAGGCGTTCCTTTAAAAGCGCTGGCGATCATCTTATTATGGTTGGCTGCTTCAATAAGTGCCGTTTATCTGAGTTTTTTAGTACTCTCACGCTTTTCCAACTTTTTTTCGAAGTTGCTGATATGGTTTAAGCTTGAAAGATCAGTCGTTTTTCTGGGAACCAAATACCCGCAATTGAATTTTAAGCGAAGCTTTACTGTAGCTTTATTATTTAGTGTTTTATTTATGGCTTTAATTTCGACGCTTATTGTCAGCAATCAGCTTATTACTCAAAGTGCGGTTACCCAAGAGAATCAGTCTCTGCTTGGTTATTCTGGCTATGTCCCTTATTCAAGTGATAACGAAAGGGATCGCATCTATGAAATTTTACAGGAAGACAGCAGCCAATCCGAAATATCGGAAGATCCTGTTTCATTGGAATCTTATAAATTAAACATAGATTCACAATTGTTGCACAGCGGCGGAGTCCTGACATTGCTGTCGGCACAAAATGAAGAAGAGATGTCAGTCCGATATGGTCACTTGCCCTTATCATCCCGTTTACCCTCCTTTAAGGAGGACAGCGAAGTATGGAAGGCACTTGTCCAGCAGGATGATGTTATTGTGCTTGATGAAAAATACGCCTTACACCCGGACGAGTGGTCAGGGATCTGGTCAAAAGCAGGACTGCCACACGAACCATTAATGGTAGGTGACGAAATAACGTTAAGCATTTTACCTAAATCAAAAACCATAAGTGTCCTGCCTGAAAAAACCGATGACACAACCCCAAAAGAGGTTGTTGACAGCCGGAAAGTTAAAATTATAGGTTTTGTAGCGGCTCACGCCGACTACTCATTTTATAATCTGGCAATTGTCCCCCCTGCTTTTTTTTCAGCTTACAAAACAGAAGGCTTTAAATGGCCTAATGAACAACTGGGGTATGTCGCTTTTCATTTGGACAACGATAACCTTGAGCATATTCAAGCGCTTAGAACACGCTTTCTTCTAAATAACACAAACTCTTTTACCGTTCCAGCAGAACGCAATACCGTAAACCAGTTGATGAATAAGCAGATGGTATCTGTGTTCATTGCTTTTATGTCTCTTTCGCTTGTCATTGGGATAGCTGGTTTAGCGCTTGTTCAGGCACGTGCTATTCAAGAACGCGAAATGCAGATGAAAATGCTGAGGTATATCGGTTTCAGACAAAAAATCATTCGGAAAATCTTTTTTGTTGAAGGAATATTTGTTGGCTGGACTGGACTCATAAACGGATTGCTGTTCGGCATCTCTGGCAGTTATATCATGATCCGTCTGGTTGAATCGTACGTTAAACCAACCGAAACTTTGGTGCCTATTAAAATTCCTTGGCTATCCGTTGCAGGAATGAGTTTTGCATTGATGGTTATTGTTTTGGCTGTAAGTAATCTCGCCTCTAAAAACGTGGGCCGTCTTTTTATTCATCCACAAAAAGGAGAGGAGATTTAGGGAATGAAGGATGCTAACAAGATGCATGGGATACTCTTTCTCATATCCCGTTTAATGCCTGTTACAATTAAAATAATTCCTGGACTACTTTCGGTTTCATTAATTATATTGCTGATTCAAGCTCTTATTCCGCTGGTTCAAGTTCAAGTGACTTTACATCTAGTTAATTCTATTCAGCAACTGGTCGAGGGAAGCACTCAGTTTTCGACATCGCTTATTTGGCTGTCTATTCAAGGAGGAGTAGGTTTACTCACTGCAAGTACCTTAATGTGGGATCAACTATTAAAGAAAAAAATGCTGTTTCAGGTCAGCTTCTTTTTTGAAAAAAAAGTTTTGGAGAAATCACAAAAGCTTTCTTTGATTCATTATGAGATACCGCAATCGTATGATTTGCTTGCTCAAACGAATGGAGCGGGTGAGAGAGGGTTTCAGGTTCTTAGTTCCATAGGTATTATTTTTATGTATTGTATCACTATGGTTGGTTATTTAGCGACTTTAGCCAAGTATAGCTGGTTATTACCCCTGCTGATCATTTTATTAATTATTCCTGTCGTCATTTTTAATATTAAGCTGGGCGGGAAAAGGTACGAACAAATGATTTTTCAATCTCCTGATTCACGCAAAGCGACTTATATTACCCAACTTTTCAAGGGGAGGGACTCAATTAAGGAGATTAAAATGTATGGGACGGGTGAATATCTTTTAAACAAATGGTCTTCTATATACTGGGTTCAAGCAAACGAAAAGTACTCATTAGAGAAAAAGGCTGGATGGATTAATTTCAAACTTGAAGCTTTAGGAGTCGTTTCAATATTAGTTGCATCTGCGATGCTCATCTTTATAGTCTCAAAAGAGAGTTTAAGCCTTGGAGAATATGTAGCACTGACTGCTGTCATAACATCATCATATGCAATGTCCAAGACTATAGCATCAAACTTTTCCAGAATATTTGAAGATGCTTTGTTTGCCACAAAAATATTTTCTTTTTTAGATTTACCAGAGGAGAACAAAGATCATCAACTGAAAATGTTTCCAGAAAAGCTTGTTAAGGGGTTAGAAGTGAGAGACCTAACGTTTAATTATCCAGGGCAAAATAGACCTGTATTAAAAAATGTTAGTTTCACTATTGGAGTTGGAGAGAGAGTGGCTATTGTGGGATATAATGGTGCGGGGAAAAGTACTTTAATAAAATGCATTATGGGCTTATACCCTGTCCCAAGAGGAATGATTTTTTTTGATGGAGTAGATATTAATGATTTTGATCGTTCTACATTATATGAGAATGTGACTGCTATATTTCAAGATTTTGTAAAGTATAATCTAACCCTTAGAGAAAATGTAGCTTTTGGAAACTTACACAAATTAAATGATGATTTCGCGCTAAGTGAGGCTACATCGAAAGCGGAAGTATTCTCATTTATTGATAGGTTAGATCATAAATATGAGACTGAACTTGGCCCTCTATTTTCAGGGGGACAAGATATATCAGGCGGTCAGTGGCAGAAAATTGCTATTAGCCGAGCTTTTCTAAGGAATTCCCAGATTGTTATTTTTGATGAGGCTACGTCAGCTTTAGACCCTGTCTCAGAATACTTTCTTTTAGAAAAAATTATTAATATGACAGAGGGCAAAACGACAATCTTTATCTCCCACAGACTTAATTCATGCCGAATGGCTGATTCTATACTTGTTCTTCAGGATGGGGAAGTAGTAGAGAGTGGGGGACATCAGCAGTTGCTGAACTTAAGAGGGTATTATGCTGATATGTTTGAAAAACAGTCATCCGGATACGTAGGCGCTGTCTGAAAAATAGGAAGAGGAGAAAGTGATATGAAGAAAAAATACTTTGATTATTGTGCATCTGCTCCGGTCCATCCTAGGGTTCATGAAGTTTTTATGAAAACTACACAAGAGGTATTTGCGAATCCCTCATCGATTCATAAGATGGGAGAAGAAGCGAGTAGTCTGGCAGAAGAAGCACGAAAAGGAATAGCGGACTTGTTAAATGTGGATTCTAAAGAAATTGTGTTTACATCAGGTGCAACTGAAAGCAATAATTTGGTATTATTTGGCGTAACCAAGGCTGCAAAAAAGAAAGAAAAAGGTATTCATATTATAACCACTCCAATTGAACACTCTTCTATATATTCTTGTTGTAGATTCCTGGAAAATGAAAATATAGAAGTTTCATATGTTCCTGTTGACACCAAAGGAGTTGTGGACATTACTTGTTTGATGAAATTAATTAAAAGGGAAACAATTCTTATCAGCATAATGCATGTTAATAATGAAACGGGTGTTATACAACCTGTAGAGCAGATTAGCGCAAACATAAAGAAACTTAGAAAGGATATTTACTTTCATGTAGACGGAGTTCAAGGCTTTGGAAAGGTTCCTCTCAAGCTGGATAATATAGATATGTATACGTTATCTGGCCACAAAATTGGTGCTCCAAAAGGAATCGGTATTCTCATGATTAAACAACATGTTCAAGTTGATCCTATTATTTATGGTGGAGGTCAAGAAAATGGTCTAAGATCAGGCACATTAAATCTCCCATGTGTTATGGCCATGGCCGAGGCAATTAAGATAGCAAAACAGAATATTGAAGAAAGAATAAGCGAATTAAATGAAATGTATGTAGCATTATTTTCCGCCTTTTCAAGTATTCCTTCTATTGTAATTAACAGCCCTATGCCGGCACAGGCACCTGCCCACATATTCAATTTCTCCATCCCGGGAATTCCCTCTGCTCTAACTCTAAAATTATTAGAAAATTATGATATTATAGCCTCATCTCAATCTGCCTGCTCTTCCAAGGGGGAGAAGTTAAGCAGAGTGTTAATGGCTATTACCGGTAATCAAGAAATTGCTTCAAGTAGTGTCAGAATCAGTATTCACGAGGACATGGATAAATCGAACCTTGAATATCTTATTAGTACCGTACTTTCTATAAAAGATGCATTTACTTCAAAAAGAAAATTAATTTCAATTTTATAGTTTCGTCCGAATTACAAAGATATTTAATAACCGTTGTACAAATGTCCTTGGACTGCATTTTGGCCCTGCTTTGCTCCAGCCATAGAGAAATTCCGGAATCGGCGGCCTGATTGGAGGCAAGAAAATATCGCGTCAGCAGGCTCAACCAGCACCGTCATTAAAGGCGGGCTGTTTTTTAGTCGAGGGCGGATCATGTTTGGACACGCTCAAAATAACGGACAAATTCCGTTGTTTCCGCCCCAGAAAAGATGGCGACACGCGGTAGAAGGGCACGCTTATTGTATTCGGACAATATGCACCACATCTACGAAGTAGACATTTTCGAAACGCTGGCGCGAGAAGAGAGCACGCTGCAGGCCTTGTTCCGCTCTCATGTGGAATACGTGACGCGCAAGCAGGTGGAGTTTCCGATAATTAACAACGCCGACGCCGTGCCGGACATTTCCCACCTGCGAAAAGCTATTTTATGTTCGGCTGGGAATGGGGTCTGGATTGGGAAGGCGGTCGGTGAGTTTATCGGAGGTATTCTCGGCGGTATCGGGGGCGTATTTATCTTGTAAGGCCGCAATACCACTCAATCCGCCCAATATATTCGTTCCTTCCTTAGCTCTCATCTCGCGCGCCGTTCTGTCAGGAGTCGTCATCGGACGACGTGGTATCGTACCATGGAGCAGACAGATATAACATATATCCATAAAAACCCACCAATTGCTAAAAGCCTAAGAGATGGGCATAGACCGCCGTTTCATTGGTCTTTGTAGCTGTGCTTATACGTAACAATTGTGGATTTTTCGGTGGCATGGAAGTGTAACGCACTGGAAAGGAAACCTTCCAATTTAGCTTGGATTGTACTTGGACGTTACTCATTAAGCAAATCACTTATGAGGAGCTAAAGTGAGCCGAGCTATATTGGCGTTGATAGATGCACGTTGCAGATTATTATCTTCGGTTGTTGATTAACTTCCCTGTAGCTGGTTAAAGAACTGGACGTTCATTCTCTTGCAGACACTGGCTGGGAGTAAGTCCTTACAGCCGGATCAGCTTATATTCGTAAGCCCCCAGTGTGAGCGGTCCGGCGGAGACGGGCAGGCCGGTAATCGCATCCTCTCCGCTGCGCGGCAAGGTCAGGCTTCCCCCGTTGCCGTCCATATTGACGATCGTCCAGACATCACCCTCTGCACCGCGTCTCGGGCAGACCACCGTACCTGGAGTGACATCGCTGCGCAGGGTAACGCCAGCCTGTGCTGCATAATGGTCAATTAACTTCTGCAGAAGCAGGTCCCCCTCTGTACCGGAGGGCAGAGAACCCAGCATCACGATTGCACCCTTGCCATAAGGCCGCTCGGTCACGAAGGCCAACCCCGGCGTCAAGCCCTCTGTAATTACACCCATTACCTTAGTGCCGTCCTCGCCACTCTCACCGCCTGTACTTGTCCTGTCACTGCTATCCAACTCACCTGCGCCACCCGCACTAATGCCAATCGTATCTAATCCGCTCTCGCCGTCTGCACTTGTACTACCCCCGCTATCCAGCTCACTTGCTCCATCCGTACGAACACCACTAGCCTCCAATCCGACCTCACCCTCCGGCAGCGGCTCAAACACAGCGCTCCACAATGATAAGGGAGCGGATACCCCAAAAGCCTTGCCCACGGTGCCGGTGCCCTCCATCGGGTAGATGTACTTCGTGCGGACGCCCGCGAGCCGCTCCAGCTCGCCGAGTCCGGCCTGCTCGTGGATGGTATGCTCCCCGGTCCGGCCGCCGGTGAGCGGGCCGACAATCCAGATCCCGCCTACGGCGGCGAACTCCAGCGCACGCTGGGTATATTCCGGAGATACATAATGCACAAAAGGGGTGAACAGCAGCTTGTACCCCGTAAGGCTGCCACCTTCCGGCAGCAGGTCACGGTGAAGCCCGAGCTGCAGGATTCTCCGGTAGAAGTCGCCAAGCAGTCCCCGGTAGTTCAATTTGCGGTGCGGCTCGGTGGCGAGAAAGGCTTTGGCCCGGTCGGAATAGGTGATGGCCACCTCAGCCCGGACCGGCCGGGTAGCCAGCATAACCGGCTCAATCGCCCGCCGCGCCTGCTCCGTCTCCAGCACATTGGCATAGCCGACCGCCGGTTCGCCCCAGGCGCTGAGGATGGAACCGTGCGTCTGCTCGCTCCCCGCACGCTGCTGCCGCCACAGCCAGTAGCAGAAAGCACCCGCTCCCAGGGCGTAAGCGGCAACGGCCTCCGCCTTGAGGTATCCATTCGGATGGGGCACGGCATAGCTCTGCAGCGAAGCCGCATAGGATGGAGACGTCTCCATCACCCAGAAATCCTGGCCCGGCTTGAAATTCCGCCACAGGTCACAGTTCAGCAGATAGGCATGCTGGTTCTCCTGGGAGGCGTAGGTATCGTAGGAGGCGAAGTCGAGATGCTTGAACAGCCGCTCATTGTCGACATGAAAAGCGACACTGCTGTTATGCGTAATAGGCGCAGCAGAATAACGCCGGATGATGGCGGCCTGCTCGTCGGCAAATTCGGCCAAGGCCTCCATCGAGAACAGGCGGTACATCGTCTCCAGCGAGGAGTTATGCAGGAACGGAGCGGGGCCGGGCTGAGGCACCTGGTCGAAGCGCTGGTAGGTCTGGCTCCAGACCGCCGTTCCCCAGGCTTCGTTCAGCCTGCCGATAGAGCCGTAACGCCGCTCCAGCCAGCTATGCCAGAGAGTGCGGCAAGTCCCGCACATGCATTCGGACACATGCGCCTTGAATTCGTTGTCCAACTGCCAGGCGATCAGTCCCGGCAGCGGGGCCAGCTTTTGCGCCAGCCGCTCGGTAAGGATCGCCGCCCGCTGGCGGAAATAGGGATGGTTCATGCAGATATGCTGGCGCGCGCCATGTCCCATCACCGTCCCCGAGTGATCCACATAGCAGCGCTCCGGATGTCCGTGGGTAAGCCAGACCGGCGGGGTAGGGGTAGGCGTACACATTACCGTCTCTATGCCGCTTGCGTACAGCTGCTCAATGATCGCCGCGAACAGGCTGATGTCGATCTCATCCTCCGCCGGTTCCACAGCTGCCCAGCAGAACTCGCCGATCCGCACGACATTGATGCCAACCTCACGCATCAGCCGGATGTCCTGCTCCAGCACCGCACGGCTCCAGCATTCGGGATACCATGAGGCCCCGTGAACTAATTTAGGATTCATTTCAGCTCTCCCTTGGCCTGCGTTTATTACTGGAATCATAGGGTGGTGCCTTTTTGCATGCAATAGTAAAGTTTTGCGCCGTTAGTACATTTTGGAATACAGCCTGCTGCAATAGCCCTATCACGCTGTCAAAAAAGTCCGGTTGCCGGAAAAATGGCCCTAAACCATAATAGGAATCGCAGTAAGGGTGATTGGCAGCGGCAGCAGTGCAGCGGCGGACCCCAAGCTGTAAAACAGACTTGGAGGTGAACAGGGTGAAGCACGCAACAGTTCTGGAAGGGCAGGCAGGGATACAGCCGCAGATCAATCTGAACAGGCGGGCCAGCGTATGGAAACGTCTGAAACGCGATAAATGGTTATATATTCTGCTGCTCCCCGGACTCCTTTATTTTCTTGTATTCAAATATGCTCCAATGTGGGGCGTGCTGCTGGCATTTAAGGATTATCAGCCTTTTATCGGATTCTGGAAAAGTGAATGGGTAGGCGTGGAGCATTTCCGCGTGTTCTTCCAGAACCCGGACTTCTTTATGCTGCTGCGCAATACGCTGGTGCTGACGCTGTACAATTTGCTGTTCTTTTTCCCGGCGCCAATTATTCTGGCTCTGCTGCTGAACGAGATTCACCGCTCTTTCTTCAAAAAAACGGTCCAAACGATGATTTACGTGCCGCACTTTATTTCCATGGTCATCGTGGCCAGTATGAGTTATGTATTCCTGACTACGGAGGGCGGCGCTGTCAACGAAATGTTGTATACGCTTACGGGGAGCAAGGTTGATTTCCTCGCCAGTCCGGACTGGTTTCGGCCGCTGATCATCCTGCAGACGATCTGGAAGGAGTGCGGCTGGGGCACGATTATTTTTCTGGCGGCGCTGGCCGGGGTCGACGTGGAGCAATATGAGGCAGCCGTTGTGGATGGAGCCAGCCGCTGGCGGCAGATCTGGCATATTACCCTGCCTGCGATCCGCAGCACGATTATTATTCTCTTGATTCTGCGGATGGGTACAATTCTGGACAATGGCTTCGAGCAGATTTATCTGATGATGAATGCGCTCAACCGCGAGGTAGCAGAAGTCTTCGATACGTATGTATATGCACTCGGGATCACGCAAGGGGCATTCAGCTACAGCACCGCCGTCGGGCTGTTCAAATCGGTGATCGGTGTGACGATGGTGCTGGGAACGAACTGGCTGGCCAAAAAATTCGGACAATCCGGACTGTATTGAGAGGAGCGCTGCCAGCTGTGGCTAAACGATATAAAAGCGCGGGTGAAACCGCATTTGACCTGTTCAACTATCTGTTTCTGGGACTGATTGGCCTTGCCGCCATTCTGCCCTTCCTATTCGTCGTCTCCGGCTCCTTCGCAACCGAAGCGGAGATCACCAAACGGGCGGTGTTTCTGATTCCGTCGACGATTTCATTCGATTCGTATAAGTTCATTTTCTCCACGGATACGATTATGCGCAGTATTGGCGTTTCGATTTATGTTACGGTAATCGGAACGATTGTGAATTTGTTTTTTACCGTGACGATGGCCTATCCAATGTCCAAAAGAAATCTGATGGGGCGCAATCTGATTCTGAATCTGGTCATCTTTACTATGCTGTTCGGAGGCGGAATGATTCCAACCTATCTGATTATCCGCGAGTTGCATTTGCTGGATACGCTGAATGCGTTGATTTTTCCGGCTGCGATCAGTGCCTTTAACCTGATTATTGTCAAAAACTTCTTCCAGGAGCTGCCAGTGGAAATCGAAGAGGCTGCCCGCATCGACGGTTGTGCCGAGCTGGGTATGCTGTGGCGGATTGTGCTGCCGCTGTCGAAGCCGGTGCTGGCTACGTTTACGCTGTTCTATGCAGTGGGCCACTGGAACAATTTCTTCTCGGCCCTGCTGTATATTAATGATCCGAGCAAATGGCCGCTGCAGGTGATGTTGCGTCAGATCGTCATGCTGTCGCAATCCGCCGCCGGTGATCTCAGCTCCATGGACCCCAGCTTCGTGCAGCCGCCGGAGCAGTCGATCAAGATGGCCGTAATTGTGGTGGGAACCCTGCCGATTATGTGCGTCTATCCGTTCCTGCAGAAGCATTTTGCCAAGGGAGTGATGCTCGGCTCCATTAAAGGCTGACCACCGGGAATTCCTTACGAAGCAAGTTTTGAACGAAGTGATTCATAGTAGCATACGCTCACAAAACTTAGGCCTATGCTTACGAAGCAAGTTTTGAACGAAGTGATTCATAGTAGTATACGCTCACAAAACTTTTAGGAGGTTTACAATGATCACACAAAGCAAAGGAAAGCGCTGGATGATACTAGGGGTAGCTGTTATGATGATGGTAAGTATTACCTCAGGCTGTGGCGGCAATGAAGCTGCATCGTCGCCGGAACCGGGCAATAGCAACTCAGCAGCAGGGGGCAACGCGGAAGCTGCGCAACAGCTGACGCTGATGCTGCCTATTTTCAAAACCAATTATCCCAAGGACGGCAGCCCGGTGGCTGCGGAGCTGGAGAAGCTGACGAATACCAAAATCCACTTTGAGTGGGTGCCGAATGCGTCCTATGCCGATAAATTCAACATTACGCTGGCTTCGGGCAAGCTGCCCTCGATTATTTATGTAGGGGATGTTAAGGCCTCCAGTTTTGTAAGCGCAGCCAAGTCGGGGGCGTTCTGGGAGGTAGGGGCGTATCTGAAGGATTATCCGAACCTGAGCCAGGCGAATCCGGTTATTCTGAAGAACTCGGCTATCGAAGGCAAGAATTACGGGCTGTATCGGGGCCGCTCTTTGGGCCGCAACGGGATGGTCTACCGCAAGGATTGGCTGGATAAGGTAGGGCTGCAGGAGCCGAAGACGGTCGATGATTTCTACAATATGCTGACTGCGTTCAAAGAAAAGGACCCTGACGGCAACGGTAAAGCCGATAGCTACGGTATGGTGCTGGTGAAATGGACCGGCCAATGGGCCAGCGGCTTCGACATCATGAAACTATGGTTCGGATCTCCCAATAAATGGGGTGTGGTGGATGGCAAGCTGGTTCCAGAGCATGAATACCCGGAATATGTAGAAGCGCTGAAATTTATGAAGAAGCTCTACGACGAGAAGCTGATCAACTCCGACTTCGCGGTCATGGACAGTGCCAAGTGGACCGATCCCATCGTCAACAATAAGGCCGGAGTCATTATTGATGTAGTGGATGGCGGTGCCCGGATCGACAACCAGATTCATGCCGCTCTTGAAAAAGAAGGCAAAAACAACCCGGATACGCATTACATGGACGTAAACGGAGGGGTGACAGGGCCTGACGGCCAGCTGCATACCCTGCCAACCTCAGGTTATGCCGGCGTGCTGGCCATTCCGAAATCAAGTGTAAAGACCGAAGCTGAGCTGAAACGTGTGCTTGGGTTCCTAGATCAGATTAACAATCCCGATATTCAGACACTACTGACCTTTGGTCTGGAGGGCAGCCATTACAAGGTGGTAGACGGCAATATCGAACGTTCGGAGGACACGGTGCTGTTGGAATCAGAGGTGGAAGGTCTGAACCAGATGTTGGCTTTTATTCCCGAGGATAAAAGTAATAAAGTCAAGGAAACACCGCTGCGGTTGAAGCAGCTGGAGGTGCAGAAAGCCAACGAAGCCAGTATAGTGATCAATCCGGTGGAATCCTTCATCTCCTCAGTGTATTCCCAGAAGGGGTCACAGCTGGATAATGTGATCAACGATGCACGGATTAAATTTATCGTGGGCCATATTGACGAAGCAGAGCTGATGGACGCATTCAAAGTATGGACCAAAACCGGCGGGGATGAGCTGGTCAAGGAAATGAACGAATTGTACGCCAAAGCAAACCAATAGATCTCTTGCGGCTAGCTGTTATCCAGCCGAAGGAGCGTCTGAGAAGCAAAACGAATAAAGGTTCGGTTGCTATTCCAAACTATCAGATTCGGCTGGTGAGAGCATGGAGCAAGGAAAGCGGTCGGGATGGAGACGTTATATGCGCGGCTGGTCAGGTTGGAAAGGCAGATATTACCGCCGGAATCTGATCATAGTGCTGATCGTCTCCGCTATCCCGGGTTTTGTGATCGGAGCACTGGTGTACTGGATGGCCGGCGGGCGGCTGGAAAGCGAGCTGCTGCAGCTGCATAACCGCCAGATTGAGCAAAGGGCGGACAATATTGATGATCAGATGACCAATCTGGAGCTGATGCTGGCCCACTGGGCGTTCGATCCGAAATTCGATTACAGTCTGGATGCCCTGGACTTGACTGTTCATTATGAACGGGCCTGGGATATTACGAAGACGCTGCTAGTGATGCAGGGCTCAAGCACGATGACCAAACGGATGGAGCTGTATCTGTCGGGAAAGACTCCGGTGTTGTTCAACCCCGAATACGGCAGACTTGGCTCAGATGCGGTGTCGGACCAGTATGATAAGCTGCTGCTCACTACGCAGAGCACTTACTGGACCCAGTGGGCCTTCAATCCGGCCCAGCCGCAGCAGAAGGAATTGACGCTGGTCCATCATATTCCCGGCGGAAGCCAGGCGCCATTTGGGGCACTGCTGCTGCGGATGGACACGGAGAAGGTGGCTGCGATGCTGCGGACGATGACCCCCTATAGCAGCGGGGAGACCTTCCTCGTGCAGACCACCGGTGATTTATTCGTATCCGCCGAGGGCAGCACGCGAAGTTCACCGTTCGTCAGCGCTCTGTATCGTGCGATCCAGAGCCGGCACACGGGCGAGAAGCCGTCGTTTCTCTTCAATTGGGAAGATACAACTTATGCCGTAACCTATGGAGGCTTCTCGCGGATCGCCGCGGACTGGCGTTTCGTCTCAGCGTCGCCGATTACAAGCATCACCTCACCGGTGGTGTTTATCTCAAGGCTGATCTTCGCCGTAAGCTCATGTGCCCTGCTGCTGGCGGCACTGCTGTCCTGGTTCGCCAGCCGCAAAATCTATTCGCCGGTGGGCCGTCTGTTTCAGGCGCTTCTGCCCGAACAGGCGGCTGCAGCCGGCCGTGAGGATGAGTTCACTCTGATAGAGCGCCACTGGCAGAACCTGCACTGGGAGAGTGATGCGCTGCAGTACCGGCTGGCCGAGCAACTGCCGCATGTGAAGGAGAGCTTTCTGCACCAGCTGTTTCAGGGGTATCTATACGTCTATTCCGAGCCGGATCTGCAGAGCCGGATGGAGCGCTTCAAATGGGAGGTGCGGGATCATCATTTCATTGTGCTGTACGTGCAGCTTACCGGAATCTCCAGTCTGGAGGGCAAGTTCCGCAACGGGGACGAGAGTCTGGTCTCCTTCGCGGCGGCCAATATTGTTGGGGAGCTGTCTGCCGAATATTTCGAGCAGGCTGATGCGATTAACTTCCATGATTTGACCTTAGGCCTGTTGCTGCTGGTGCCGAAGGACCGTCCGGCGCTGCCGGAGGTGCATGCTTTCAGTGAACAATTGACAGCGACGATCAACAAGATGCTGAAGATGAGGGTGACGGTGGCATTCAGTGCCCCGGTCGCTGGAATTACGGCGATTCCGCTGGCGTATGAAGCCGCCAAGCAGGCGGCCAGCTACCGCCAATTCGCCGGAGAGAATCAGATCATCGATCTGGAGCTGCTGGACCGCGACGGGTTGGACACCCCCGAAACCCAATATTCATTCACCCTGGAGCGCAGTCTGATTCAAGCGCTACGCACGGGGAGGAGGAGGAGGCCTACCGGCTGCTGGAGCAGTTTCTGGATACGCTCTGCGCCGGCGGTGCCAAGGTGATGGATGTGCAGCAGGGCATGCTTCAATTGCTTGGCAGCATTCAGCATGCTGTGATGGACTCCGGTATCCATCCGAACCGGCTGTTCCGCGGCAATAATCTGTACGCGGCGCTCTCACAGATTCATGAGCCGAAGCTGATCCTGGCCTGGTTCCGCGAGAAGGTCGTGGCTCCATTCTTGAAGGAGCTGGCCGAACGTTCCAATGCCGGGATCAAACGTACGATCGAGCTGGCCATGATCTATATTCATGAGCATTATACAGACAGCAATATCTCGCTTGACAGCTGCGCCGGCCATACTGGAACAAGCCCATTTCTGCTTAGCAAGTCGTTTAAGCGGGTGACCGGGACCAACTTCATCGATTATCTGACCGGGCTGCGGCTGGCCAAAGCCAAGGAGCTGCTGCGCGATACGGGCATGCGGATTAATGATGTCGCCAGCCAGGTCGGCTATCAGAACAGCTATTTCAACCGCATCTTCAAGAAGCAGGAGGGCATAACCCCTACGCGTTACCGCGAGCTTAGCCAGAGCGGCGATACCCTTGAAGGGTGAGTTGTTTGCAGACATTAATTTAGTTGCGAAAACGGTTACTACTTAGGACCCCCTTTTTTTTCATGTGTTACTCGTCCGAGCCTGTCATACAACACGACATGGAGGCTAAGCATAACAAATGAAGGCCGTCGCCAGTAACCGGCGCTTAACTTTCAGACTACTAACGGACTCAGGAGCCCCTATGTGCTGTAAAAAGGCTGTTTTGCAGGTTTAACGGACTCAGGAGCCCCTATTCAAGCCAAAACCCACTAGTTAGGGCCTGTTTTGCCGACATAGCGACTATGCGGTCCGTTAGACTCCAAACCAGCACAGGAATGAGGAAATAGTTATAATGAACGAAACCGACATCCCAAGTTTGTTTATTCGTAGGTTACATTTGGAAAAACTGAAAGCAAATAGATCTCAGTATCCAATGCAGAGCTATTAAACAAAAAAGGAGTCGGTTTACTATGAGTATAACCACAAAGTATGTAGGTCTAGACGTATCCAAGTCCAAGATCGCAGTCGCCCTTGCTGACGAAGGCGAACGAGGGGAAGCTCGGTATTGGGGAATGCTGGAACATTCAAAAAGTGCGGTCAGCAAGCTCATGAAACACTTGCAACAGAACGGAGAAGTTCAATTGAATGTCTGCTATGAGGCAGGTCCTACCGGGTATGTCTTGTATCGCTGGTTACTAGAGATGGGCATTGCCTGCACGGTGGTCGCCCCTTCTCTCATTCCCAAGCGTCCCGGAGATCGCATCAAGACCGACAAACGGGATGCCAAACGACTCGCGCAACTCTTTCGCGCAGGTGAACTGACCGCGGTATACACGCCAACCCCTGAAGATGAAGCGCTGCGAGATCTTGTTCGAGCCCGGGAAGATGCCAAAGAAGATCTGACGCGTCATATGCAGCGACTTGGGAAATTTTTGTTACGGTATCAAATTAGCAATCCGAAAAAATCAAAAACCGGCACCTTTGCCCATGAAGAATGGTTGGATACGTTGCGGTTCTCAAACGAATGTCAACGCGTGACCTTCCAGGAGTATCGGCAATCCATCTGGGAAACGAAAGAACGAATCTTGAGATACGAACAAGAAATCGAACAACAGGCAGAAAAAGGAAGTCATTCCCAGCGTCCGCTTATCCAGGCGTTTCAGGCCTTGCGTGGAGTGGCTCTCGTGACGGCGGTGACACTAAGCACAGAGATCATCAGCATTTCCCGATTTGCAAGCGCAGCAGACTTCATGAGTTACTGCGGACTCGTCACCAGTGAGAATTCCTCGGGCGATACGCGTAGACAAGGTCGAATCACGAAGGCGGGCAATGCCCATCTGCGAAGGGTATTGGTGGAAGCCGCCTGGCATTATCGGCATACGCCCGGTGTCCGCAGAAAGTTAAGAGAACGACTGACGGGGTTGCCTGCAGAAGTACAAAGCTTGGCCTGGAGCGCGCAGACCCGGCTGCACAAGAAATATAACGCGCTGTTGTGGAGAGGCAAGACCAAGGGATGTATTGCGGTGGCTGTGGCCCGGGAATTGGCAGGTTTTGTGTGGGCCATCGCCCAGGAAGTGCAGCGGCAGTCCGTAGAGATCCAAGAAGCAGGATAAGGCAACCTCCCAAGAAGGCTGCTTGCACCATTCAGGAGATATCCAATACAGGAAAGGGGGTGATCGGGGAGCGATCATCTTTTACCTCAGAGGCAAAATCAGCAAGGGAAGAGAAAACCCGCGAGAGCTCCTTGAGCGCGATCTGAGCAAGCGGGGTCGTATGCTCGTCAATAGTTAGCGGTAAAGCTCTTCAGTCGGATGTAGAATGTGTGTGAACCCACGGATAACAGATTGCCAACCAGCGAATAGCTTTTGTCTCTGAGCTAAGAAATGATCGCCCCTTCCGTCCCCCTAGGGGAAATGCAGGGAGGTTCTCCCCCTGCACCCCGGATACACGCCGTAGGCGTGTCCAGCAAGCAAGCTTGCCGGACGACTGGAAAGTATGGTAAAGATAGAGCCGCCTGTAAAGAAGAACACTTGACAGGCTCTTGTTGGACTCGTAAAACCAACCAAACAAGAGCCTTTATTTAAATCCGCCCTGGTTCACCATGCAGGCGGGTGACTTGACAGGTTTCGTTCATAACAGGAGCTATACGGTCCGCTAGGACGTGGGTTACCAGAAGGCAGTTTCGCATCTATTTGCTCTGAACATTTCAGGAAACATCCTAAATTCTCGCTGGAACCTAAGTAGTAACCACCTTGGCTATTATTTCGCAAGCAAGCTTGTTTAAACACTATCAGAGCCCGGCGCGTCTCGCGTCTGTTATAAGAAAATCCAACCTTGCAGCAGTTATATTACATGGATACAGAAGATGATTAAAAAGGAGATGGTTGTTATGTCCTCAGCCCTAACGGTCAGCTTGCGCTGGCTGCAGAAACCGCAGCTTGCTGCGGGAGTGACCTGGGGGATTCCCTGGGTCAAGGGGGAGTTGGGCAGCAGAGAGTTGGACCAACTGGAGCTGCTGGTCCCCGGGCAGGAGATACCTCAGCCTATGCAGAGCAGACCCGCAGCCTATTGGCCGGATGGCAGTATCAAATGGTCCACGCATACGGCAGTCTGTGAAGCTGCAGCCCCGCTGAATTATCGAGTCGCCAGAAATGGTGGGCGGGTGGTACGTTCGGAGTGTGAGCAGCAACTTCAGGAGCAAGAACAAGAAAAGGGGCAGGAGCAACAACGGCAAGGGCAGCAACGGCAAGAGCAGAACGAGCAGCAAGGGCAGCAAGAGCAGCGACAGCAACAACTAGAGCATGGACAGAAACAACTAGAGCATGGACTGCAACATAAGGAGCAAGAGAAAGAGCAAAAGCATCAGCAACGCCTGCCCGACGGGCAAATAGCTGTAGAAGAGACGGCAGACGCGTTCATTGTGAATACAGGCGTCATCGTATGCACAGTAAACAAGCAGGGCAGCGGTCTGATCCGCAGCATTGTCCGCACCTCTCCGTCTTCTACACCGGAAAGTACGGAAATCTGCAGCAGAGGCGAACTGGTCTGCATCCGCGAGCAGCGCGTAGAGGGAGCAGAGGCGGTGGTCGTGCGGCAGGAGCCGTTCACAGGCCATACGATGAAGGCGGTGCTGGAGCAGGACGGACCGCTGCAGGCCGTGGTGAAGCTGGAGGGGCTGCACCGCTTGGATGCGAGCGGGCGCGAAGGGCAGCGCCGCATTGGGAAGCGTGAAGAGCAATACCGTACTATCGAGCAGCAAGAGCAACACCTCCCCAGCGAGGACCAGCCGCAATGGCTTCCTTATACGTTGCGGCTCTATTTCCATGCCGGGCTGGATTCGATCCGGCTCGTGCATACGTTTCATTATGACGGAGATCCGCAGCAGGATTTCATCCGCGGGCTGGGGATTGTTTTTGAGGTGCCGCAGCGCGGTCCTGCATACAACCGCCATGTGCGCTTCGCCGGAGATAGCGGAATCTTCAGCGAGTCGCCGAAGACGCTGCATACGCGACGGACCCAGGGCAAATACCGTGAATGGTTCAAAGATCAGGTGGAAGGCCGCACGGTTGAGTTCGACCCGGAAGAGGATGCGTATTTCCTCGGACTGCTCGAAGATTCGGCGACCTGGAACAGCTTCAAGCTGGTGCAGGATTCGTCCGAGCACTACGCCATTCATAAGCGTACGGAAGCGGGCTGTACCTGGATTAAAGCGGCGGAGGGACGGCGTGCCGGAGGCCTGGGATATGTCGGTTCAGCAGGCGGCGGGCTGGCCGTGGGTATGCCGAATTTCTGGCGCAAGCACCCGTCGGGCCTGGAGGTGGACTTCATGGCTGCGGAAGCGGCGCTGTTCACCGCCTGGTTCTGGTCGCCGGACGCGGCTGTCATGGACCTGCGCCATTACGATACCCGCACCCATGTGGAGTCCTCCTACGAAGGTGCGGAGGAGCTGCGGGCCACGCCTTACGGCATCGCCAATACCAGCGAGCTGATGATATGGTGCACCGCGCAGACCCCGGGAACGGAGCTGCTGCTCGCCATGCAGGAACAAGCAGAGCAGCCTGCCCGGCTGGTATGTGAGCCGGAATATTACCATCTGGCGGGTGCTTTTGGCATCTGGAGCCTGCCGGACCGCAGCCATCCAGCCGCAGCTGCACTGGAAGATAAACTCGACGGCATTATCACCTTCTACCAGCAGGAGGTGGAACAGCGGAAGTGGTACGGCTACTGGGATTACGGCGATTTCATGCACAGCTATGATCCGGTCCGCCATGTCTGGAATTATGACCTCGGCGGCTGTGCCTGGCAGAACGGTGAGCTGGTTCCGCAGATGTGGCTGTGGCTGACCTTCCTGCGCACCGGCCGCAGCGATGTGTTCGCGATGGCGGAAGCCATGACCCGGCATACCAGCGAGGTCGACGCCTACCATTTCGGTGAATATGCCGGGCTGGGCTCCAGGCACAATGTAGTGCACTGGGGTTGTGGCTGCAAGGAAGCCCGTATCGCGATGGCCGGTCTGCACCGCTACTATTATTATCTAACCGGGGACGAGCGGATCGGCGACATTATGGATGCTGCCAAGGATGCCGATTATGCCACTGCTACCCTTGATCCGATGCGCGCTTATTTTCCGCCGGATGAATTCCCTACGCATGTGCGGGTGGGACCGGACTGGGCGGCGTTCAGCTCCAATTGGCTGACCCGCTGGGAACGGATGCAGGATACCGCCTACCGCGACAAAATCATCACAGGCATCAACTGCATCAAAGCGGCGAAGCTGCGGCTGTTGTCGGGGCCCACGTATGGCTATGACCCGCAGACCGGCATTCTTACGGGGATGGGGGATGACAACTGGGGCCGCCATCTGGCGATCAGCATGGGCGGGCCGCAGGTGTGGTTCGAGCTGGCCGAGATGCTGGAGGACCCGGAATGGAACGATATGCTGGCCGAGTTCGGTGTATTCTATAATCTGCCGCAGGAGGAGAAGGATCTGCTGAGCGGCGGATTGATTACCGGCAAGCTGCGGTTTGAGCATCCTGTGCTCAGTGTGGGCATCGCTGCTTACGGGGCTTATTACCTCAAGGATCAGGCCACCGCAGAACGCTGCTGGTCGATTCTGCTTGATAATCCGTTTGCGCTGGTGAACCTGCAGCAGGAAGCCTCCAGGGTCACGTATGTGGCGGAGCTGGATGAGATCGACTGGATCAACACTAATGAAGCATCCCAGTGGTCGCTGAATACGATCATCGCGCTGCAGCTGATCCCAGAGGCTTTGCCCCGATAGGAGGTGGTCTTATGAATGAACCAGCCAGAGAACAACTGATCCCCCAAGGCTTGCGGAAGCTCTACCAGAATCCGCTGGCTTCTCCAGAAGATGTGGCCGGATTCCGGCTGGAGGGGGAAGGCGCGCTTACGTTCCCAATGAAGCGGCTGAGGCTGGAGAGCACACGGAGCGCCGAAGAAGGGCAGAAGGCCAATCTGGTGCTTTGGTGCCCCGAGACATTCCCCGGCGACCTTGCGGTCTCCTGGGAGTTCCGCCCGCTGAAGGAGCCGGGGCTGGCCATTTTGTTCTTCGCCGCGCAGGGCGCAGGCGGCAAGGATCTGTTCGATCCCTCGCTTCCGCGCCGCACCGGCGAATATGAGCAGTACCATCACGGGTCGATGGACGCTTTTCACATCTCTTATTTCCGCCGGATGTGGACCGAAGAGCGTCAATTCCACACCTGTAATCTGCGCAAAAGCTATGGCTTTCATCTGGTCGCCCAAGGAGCGGACCCGCTGCCCGATGTTCCCGATATGAACGGACCATACCGGATGCTGGTGCTGAAGCAAGGCGCGCGTGTTACCTTCGCCATCAATGGACTGGTGTTGTTCACCTGGGAAGACGACGGCAGCAGTTATGGCCCGCTGCTGGCAGGGGGCCGGATCGGCTTCCGCCAGATGGCGCCGCTGATTGCCGAATATGGGGATTTGGTTGTATATGGAGAGTAGGGCAGCAGGCGGCAGCCGGTTGTCGGAAGAAGGAGCGAGATCACATATGCCTAATATTTATTATTGTTTCCCGCAAGGCAAGCACAAGGTGCTGACCATGAGCTATGACGACGGCAGAAGAGCAGACGAACGGCTGGTACAGCTATTTAACCGCAATGGAATCCGCGGGACCTTTCATCTGAATTCCGGTCTGCTTGGTGAAGGCGACCGGATTGCAGCTGAGGAGGTTGCTGACCTTTACGCAGGCCATGAGGTGTCGGCACATACCAGCCATCACCCTACATTGGCCCGCTGCCCACTGGAGCAGATTGTCGATGAGATTATGGAGGACCGCAAAGGGCTGGAACGTCTGCTTAAGGTTCCGGTGCGCGGCATGTCCTATCCGAATGGTTCGTTCAACACGGCGATCAAGCAGCTGCTGCCTTCGTTGGGCATTGAATATGCCAGAGCGGTGCAGACCACCGGCAGCTTCGCCATACCGGAAGACTATCTGGAATGGCGGGGCACCTGCCATCATAATGACCGCCTGCTGGAGCATGCAGAGACGTTCAAGGGGCTGCATAAGCGGCAGTACCTGTATATGATGTACGTCTGGGGTCACAGCTATGAATTCGATAACGATAATAACTGGGACCTGATGGAACGTTTCTGTGAGCAGCTGGGTGGTCAGGATGACATCTGGTATGCGACCAATATCGAAATTTATAACTACATGAAGGCTTGCGAGCGGCTGGTGTTCTCGGCGGCGCGGGATTTCGTCTATAATCCGGGTGCGGCCACGCTCTGGATGGAGGTTGGCGGCAGCGCGGTGGAGATTCCCGGTGGCGTTACCGTGGAATTGTCCTAAGCAGGTCTGTAGACATTAGTCAGTAGACAGGAGGCATAATTTAAGCTTATGCATAATCAAAATCAACTGAGATCACCTTTCCCTTTGGCAGCGATCGATATTTCCGCCGCCGGTCCACGCTGCAAAATGCTGCTGGGCGACCTGAACGGAGACGGCCGGGCAGAGCTGCTGCTGGTGCAGCCGGATAACCGCCAGGATGTGCGGTATATTCCTCATCAGGTGCAGTGTCTCACCGCTTTTGATCTGGACGGCAGGCTGTTATGGCAGACCGGAACTCCTGATCCAGGAGCGGGCAGCCAAGGCTCGGATTATCCGGCCCAGCTCTGTGACATCGACGGCGATGGCAGGCTGGAGGTGCTGTGTGTCATGGATGGGCGCTTCCAGATTCTCGACGGTGCGACGGGCAGTCTGAAGGCTGTGCACGATCTGCCTGCTCCCCATGCCCATGACTGCATCATTATTGCCAATCTGAGCGGCGGCAGCCAGGCGAGGGATATCATTCTCAAAGACCGTTATCATCAGCTATGGGCGATGGACCAGGATTTCAAGCTGCTGTGGACGCATAAAGGCAATGTGGGGCATTTCCCCTGGGTGCATGATCTGAATGGCGATCATCATGACGAGGTGATGGCCGGGTATGATCTGCTGGATCACAACGGGAAGCTGCAATGGAGCTGCCGTGATCTGGAGGATCATGCGGACTGCATCTGGGCCGGAGACGTGAACGGCGACGGGCTGCCGGAGCTGGTAATCGGCGGCAGCGTGACCGTGATGTATGACCGGGATGGCCAGGAGCTGTGGCGTTATGCAGGCTCAATCGAGTCGCAGCACCTGGCGCTGGGCCGGTTCAGGCCAGACCTTCCGGGTCTGCAGGTCGCGGGGCTGGACCGGATGGTCCGCGAGGATGACGGCAAAGGGCTGAAGGGCAAGGACGCCTTGTTCCTGCTGGACAATGAAGGCCGGGAGCTGTGGAAGGAGGAACGCACCACTTCCGGCTGGCTGACCATAGTGGAGACGTTCAGCCACTGGACGCCGGACGCGCCGGATTACATCCTCGCTTACCGCCGGGGCGGGGGTGTTCTTCCGGCACTCTATGACGGCCATATGCAGATTGTGGCCCAATTTCCTGAGGAAGGTTACGTTGTCCACGCCGATCTGCTCGGCTGCGGCACAGAGCAGGCGGTGATCTATACCGATGAGACAGCTACGATATACGCCAGCGAACCGCTGGAACTGGCCGCTAGATCAGGTGGCCCGTTGCCCCAGTCTAAAAGGTTGTACAGCTCCACGCTGTATCCGGGCGGCGAGATCACAGTGTGAGGGAGGAAGTGAGCAGAATGGCTCTGATTCCCGAGTATTTCCCTGAGCATGACAGCATCGCACGTTATGCGGGCGGTGATTCCGCGAATGTGCTGGCTGCGGTTGCCGGCCGTTATATCGGCGCGAATCCGCCGCAGCCCCCGGTCTACCGGGTCCATTCGCGCAGCGGATTCCGGCGGCGGAGCGATTGCCGCTATGAGATGAATCTGGGCGAGCGGTTCCCGGAGCTTGAGCCGGGGCAATTCGTCTATGGCTGGTCCAAGCTGTGGAGCGAGCAGGAGACGGAGGCTCCGCTGGCAGCGAGCTGCTACGGCCCGCTCAAGTTGTTCATCAACGGCCGCCAGGCCTTCGCCTCCAACTTGAACGATGATGTGTTCCCGGAACGCAGAACCTCGTTCCGGGCCACGCTGGACAAGGGGTGGAACCACCTTGTCCTGGAGTTCGCCGCCACCGCCACCGGCTGCGGCGGCGTGGTTGGCACAGGCAGCGTGAAGGGATCGCCGCTGCATGTGCTTGTGCCCGCCCCCGCGAGGCAGAGCGGCGGGGAGGGCTGGATCTACAGCGGGCCGCAAGCCGCCCGCTGGCCGGTCTCGGCGCTGCCGGGCCGCCGGGACGGCGAGGCAGCGGGCACAGGCGCGCCGGAGCCTGGCGCGGCGCGGGTTGCCGCAGGCGGACTCGCCGGCTACGGCGCGGACGCCCGGGGCGCAGCGGCGGAAGCGGAGCTGGCGGCGCGCTGCGCGTGGTATCCCGCGGGGCAGTGGACGCCCCGCGAAATGGCGGACGGCAACCTCTCCCGGATCTTCGGGAGGGTGCCGGGAGCCAAAGCTCTGGCCTGGTGCAAGCTGGATGTGCGCAGCACGCAGGGCGCGGTCCTGCACGGCAGCTATCGCGGAGCAGCACCAGCCACTGTCTACGTGGACGGGCAACTGGCCGCTACGCTGCAGCCGGGAAGCGGAGTCACCCAGCTTCCGCTTCAGCTGGGGTACGGCATCCATGAGCTGATCGTCGAAGCGGTCTGCGGCGATGGCGACGGCGGCTGGGGCTTCGAGCTGGAGGTGCTGCCCGGCAGCCCGCCGGCTGCGCTGATCCAGCCGTATCCGGTGGAAGGCATGACCGGGACATGGCTGTATCTTGGACCGTTCAGTGCAGCGGGTGCGCCAACAATTGCCGAGCTGGCGGCTATGGATCGCTTGTTCGGCAGCGGGGCCGAACAGACCTTCTGGCGGGTCGATCAGCCGGACAGCTGGGTGCGGCCTTATCTGGAGAGCGGGATGTACGGCCGCTGGAATTATCCGCTTGGGGTAACGCTCTACGGACTGCTGAGAACAGGCGCGGAGCTGTCCGCTCCCCATTATAGCGAATATGCCCAGCGGCATATCGGGCAGTGCACCGCCCTGCATGAATACGCGCTCTGGGACCGCGATCAATATGGTGCGCCGGGCATCAACCACCAGCTGGCGATGATGGATTCGCTGGACGACTGCGGCTCCTTCGGAGCGGCCATGCTGGAGGCCCATAAGCTGTCGCCCCTGCGGGGAGCCGAGCAAGCTGCTGCCGATATCGCCGCCTACATTACCGAAGTACAGGACCGCCTGCCGGACGGAGCCTTGTACCGGGTCAGAGGTACGGTCGATTTCATGCAGGACACGATGTGGTGCGATGATCTGTACATGAGCACGCCGTTTCTGGCCAAATATGCTCAGCTGAGCGGAGATTCCGCTTATCAGGAGGATGCGGTTTCGCAGTTTCTTCTATATAAAAAGCGGCTGTTCCAGCCGGAGCCTGGCATCATGCATCATGTCTATGATTATAAGTTTGACCGCCCGAACGGTGTGCCTTGGGGCCGGGGCAACGGCTGGGTGATCTTCTCGCTGGCTGAGCTGCTGTCCGTCCTGCCGGAATCGCATGCCCGGCGTCCGCAGCTGCTGGAGTTTCTGCGTCAGCTCAGCAAAGGGTATCTCCGGCTGCAGGATGAGCAGGGATTGTGGCATCAGGTGCTGACTGATCCTGAATCCTATGCCGAGGCATCCTGCACCTCGATGTTTATTTACGCTTTTGCCCGAAGCGTGCGCAGCGGCTGGCTCCCTGAGCCAGAAGCCTATATCGCCTCCGCCATTCAGGGTTGGGATGCCTTGTCCCGCTACTGTATCGACAAACAAGGCAATGTCTATGGCGTCTGCCGCGGCTCCGGGTATTCCTTCAATCCACTGTATTATAAGGAGGAGCTGAGTTGGCAGCTGAACGATACCCACGGCATCGGCATTGTGCTGCTGGCAGGCATTGAGCTGCGCCGGATGCTTGCAGCGCTTGGGGCAGAGCAGACCGAGCCGATGCGAGTCATCTGAGCTGTTTTTGAGTCTTAGACATCTTCTTTTCCAACGTAAAAAGGTCACAAGCTGCCAATCCCGGCACTTGTGACCTTTTTATTATTCTATTTTACTATTATTACTTAAGCCTCTTGCCTCTGATATAGGTTTTAGCTTTCTAAGGAGTCCGCGTAGGTGGCTATAGGGAAATTCCCTATAACTACCTTGAATCCCCATTCTGAGACCAACTAGCGGTAGGAAATCCCTCTAATTTGTCGCTGGACCTAAGTAGTAACATTTTGTTATTCTACTTGCTCCTTCAACGCTGAATTATTCCGTGCTGACAGAGGAGTTCAGCCAGCTGGAGCCGGTTACAGGCACCGCTGTAGCGGTATAGCCTTCGGGGAGATAAGTTACTACCGTGCCTTTGGAGATGACCTGAGGGTACATTTTGTCAGGGTCCGGATCGGTGATCTTGAAATAGATTACAGCTGTTGTGGCACCTGTGAATTCAATGCGCTCCACGGCCACGCCGTACCCCGGATGGGGCAGATTGTTGACGGTAACCGTAGCTTTGTTGACGCCTTCAGCCACTTTTTCCAGTGCAACGTCTGTATCGGCGTTATTGACCGGCATCGGTTCGGGTTCGGAAGGTTCGATCACACGTGCGGCGAAATCGGCGGCATCATGGATCATAACAGCGGCTTCGGAGCGGGTAATGGTATCCATCGGACGGAACTTCCCGTTGTCCAGTGTGATAATCCGCGTGTTCAGCAGAATCTGCATGCTGTTCATCACTTCGTTCGAGAGCTTGCCGCCATCAGCGACCTCTACATACATTCTGGTAACAGGGAAATCCCCTTTGCTCTGCAGGGCCTGAGTCAGCAGGTGGGCGAATTGTGCCCGCGTCATCTCAGCATTCGGATCTACATTCTGCGCCAGGGACAGGCCGTTCTGCTTGGCAATCAGGAAGGAGGAAGCATACCACGAGTTGTCGCTAACCTTGTCAAAAAAAGTGCTGGCCGTAGCCGAACTGCTGCCAATGCTTGGCTGCGGGGACAGCTCCAGTCCTTTGACGAGGAATTGTATACCCTGAGCCATAGTGACTTTGGCTTTCGGAGCGAATTTGTCGCTGGTTACTCCACTGATTACGCCGGCGTCATACAGAGCGTTGATCTTAGCTTCCGCAGGATCGCCTTTCAGGTCGGAGAATGCAAATGCCGATGCTCCAAACGATAAGCTGGCTGCCAGAATTCCGCACGCTATAGTCATTTTTTTAGCGCTCATTGTAAGATTTGTCTTCTTCATTGTGCATCACCTCTATCTTCATAGATGGTAGTTTGCCAAGAAATGTTGCAGCTAATCACACATTTGCGAAAATATCTTGGCTTGCGGATACGCTTACCCCCGCAGCAGTGATTCCGCCCCATCCACATAAATCTCCGTGCCGCATTACGCGGATGCCGTATCCTGCCAGTTCCAGTGCGGCCATCTTCATAAAAACGACTTGACTCGCCTTGGAAGAAGCCTAAACTGACGCGCCAATGCCCTGCCGGAGCTCCTCCGGTCGGGATACATCACAGCCGCCACAACCGCACTCCCCGATCGATTCAATCTGTCTGGCGTTTCGTTTCGTTGGCCTCGTCCAGGTTCCGATTTAGCAAATAGACCTTCCTGAAATAACGTCACCAGTAACTACATACCCGCGCGGCCTTGCATAAATCAATTCAAAGGCAGGGGTGGAACGGCCCCGAAGGATCGCTTAGTATGAAGAGTAGTGGATGGTTACTACTATGGGGTATAGGGAGTTTCTACCGCTAATTACGTGCTATCCGCTTCATAATGCCCTCGAAAGACAATTTAATGGTAACTTTTCCCTATATGTCATGAAAACCAAACACTAGCTGGGAGTTAATGGTAGATTTTCCCCATAGCCACCTACGTGTTTGGACTTAGACGCTCAAATCTATATGGGAAAAACCCGGGTCCTAAGTAGTAACCGAAACTGCAACTAATTACAGCCGAGGAATCGTCCATCAGGAGGCGAATACGTGCGAATTTGCAACTAATTTCGAGTAAATCACGCCTATTACGCTCAGAAGCCCAAATTAGAATGCGTTTTCGCATTTATTTCCTCCACAAAGGAAAATAACCGCCAATTAGATGTGTTTGCGCAACTAAATCAAGGGTTCAAACTTAGAATACGGCCAAGGAGCAGAGTCTTCGATGTCCGCATCATACCGAAGCCTAAGTAGTAACAGTGGAAGTAACCATTTCAAAATCAAGCCGATTAAGGAGAAGATAGATGACTCAGCAGCAGGGGATCGAACGGATGAATGTGGGTATTTTTGCTCATGTGGATGCAGGGAAAACGACCACAACCGAGCATATTCTGTATGAAAGCGGACGCATCCGCGCCCTGGGCAGTGTGGATAGCGGCACAGCCTTGACCGATTCGATGGAGGTGGAGCGGCAACGGGGGATTTCGGTGCGGGCGGCGCTGGCTTCTTTTGGCTGGAAAGGGGTGCAGATCAACCTGGTAGATACGCCGGGGCATGTCGATTTCCTGTCCGAGGTGCAGCGCTCCCTGCGCGTGATGGATTGTGCGGTGCTGATTCTCTCGGCGGTGGAGGGCGTGCAGGCACAGAGCGAGATGATCTGGAGTGCGCTGCGCAAGCTGGGGATTCCAACACTGATTCTGGTGAACAAAATGGACCGGATCGGCGCCGCCCCCGCCGCCGTACTGGCGGATGCGCGGAATTACCTGTCGGCGGATATCATCCCTGTACAGCATCCTGTAGGGGAAGAACAGGCTTATAGAGGAGCAGAGGATCTGTGGTCGGACGGCGCGGATGTCGCTGCGCAGACCGAACTGCTGGAAGCCCTAGCCGAGCGCGACGAGGCGCTGCTGGAGTTTTATATGTCAGGGAATCCGCTGCAGTTGCCGGACTGGAAGAGGCAGCTGCAGCAGAAGGCGGCCCGGGGCGAGCTGTTTCCGCTGGTCTACAGCGTTGCTGCCAAAGGGCTGGGTATCACCGCGCTGCTGGATGCCATGCTGGATTATCTGCCCCGGGCGGGTGGGGATGCGGCACAGCCAGTGTCCGGTATTGTCTACAATATCCAGCGCGACCCGAGCATGGGCCGCATGGCTTTCGTGCGGCTGTATGAGGGAGCCATCCGCAATCGGGACACGGTACTGAACCATACCAGCGGGGCACAAGGCAAGGTGACACAGATCCGCAAGGTGGAGGGTGGCCGCACCGAGGATGCCGGAACGCTGGAGGCGGGAGACATCGCCGTGTTGTATGGCCTGCCGGGCGTGCGGATCGGCGATGTGCTCGGTCATCCCGGCGCGGTGCCGCAGGAGGCCAAGCTTGCCGTGCCGCTGCTGACGGTGCGAGTCTTCTGGCCGGCGGATACCGACAGCCATAGGGTGATCACTGCCTTGCAGGAGCTGTCTGACGAAGATCCGCTGCTGGATACACAGTGGCTGCCGGAGGAACGCGAGCTGCACATCAAGGTGATGGGGCCGATCCAGCTGGAGATTCTGGGCAGCGTGCTGGAGGAGCGTTACGGCCTGCAGATCACTTTCGGCGCGCCGTCCGTGATCTATAAGGAAACCCCGAGCCGCGTAGGTGAAGGATTCGTGGCTTATACGATGCCGAAGCCGTGTTGGGCGATCCTGCGTTTCTTGATCGAGCCGGGGCCTCCCGGCAGCGGTCTGGTCTATGATTCGCAGGTGCGAAGCTCGGACCTGCTGCCGCAGTACCAGAACGAGACGGCCCGCCGGGTGCCGGAGGCGCTCCAGCAGGGGCTGCGCGGCTGGGAGGTCACCGACCTGAAGGTGACGCTGACCGAGGGGCAGCATCATGTATGGCATACCCATCCGCTCGATTTCGCCGTGGCCACACCGATGGCGATCATGGACGGGCTGGCACATACCGGCACCACGCTGCTGGAGCCGATCCTACAGGTGCGCATCGTCGTGCCCGAGGAGAACGGCGGCCGTGTGATGAACGACCTGGTGCAGATGCGCGGCACCTTCGACCCGCCCGTGCTGCAGGGCGGGCGGATGGTTATCGAGGGCCGGCTGCCGCTGGCCACCTCGCTCGATTACCCCACAAGCCTCAGCTCCTATACGAAGGGGCGGAGCACGTTCACTTCTTTTTTTGCCGGCTACGAGCCTTGCCCACCCGACGTCATCGCCGAACGCACCCGCCGGGGCGTGAACCCGCTCGATCAGGCCAAATACATCCTCAGTGTGCGCAATGCGCTGCAGGCGTGAGTAGCAGAGAGGACTCAGGACGGACAGTTAACACCTGAAACGTGCGGCTTAATTCCTGAAGGATGCTGCTGACAAGTGCGAACCAGAAGCGCACCTGAAATCCCTTGGAGATCCGTGCCCTATATGCGACAAGGGTTCATCGCATATTGCACGTTAAAGTACAGACAAGTTACAATGAGTTTCATGAGGTTCGCACTTTCGGCACCTCCAACCCTTGTCCTGTAAGGGTTGGCAAGGGTACCTGTCGCTCCCTGTGCGGGAACGTGGATTGAAACAGCCAACCATTTATAAATCAGTTTAGCGCCTCTAGTCGCTCCCTGTGCGGGAGCCGTGGATTGAGCAGGATTTTTTGTTCAAAACCAGCTTACTTCCTGGGTCTTGGTATGAAGAGAAACATCGAAAACTCGCTCTGTGGTGGCGTTATAAGTATGAATCATTAATTAGTTGTGAAACTGCATCTAAATGACGGTTTTTTCCTATTTTGGAGGAAATAGATGCGAAAAGGCACCTAATTTGGGCGTTTGAGCGTAAGAGGCTTGATTTACTCGAAATTAGTTGCAGATTCGCACTTAAACACCTGTTGGCTCACGATCTGGCTGAAATTAGTTGCACTTTCGCATCTAATTGCTTCGAATGTTTCATGACAGTATTTTAACTCCTCGGATGGGACTTAAGTAGCAACTAAACTCGCAATAGGCTTGACACTCCCTGTGCAGTAGATTGAAACTATTTAAAGCGAGCGAAGGATAGATTAGAATGAGGTTGTAATAGTAAGGTGCATTTATAAATAGTAGATAGGAAGGTAGATTGCTATGTCGAAACCACAACTGCCGTTGCCTGAATTGAAGGAATACCTAAAAGGAACTCCCCAGCCGGAGCTAATCTCCATCATTATGGACTGCTATAAACTTAACGATGATGTGAAAAAGTATTTTCAGCTGAAATTGCGACCGGAGGAAGCATTGAATCAGCTTTTTGAAGAGGCGAAGCGGAAGATCGCCCATGAGTTCTATCCAGAACGTGGCATGCCTAAAATGAGACTGGCACAAGCCAAAAAAGCAATCACTGAATTTAGCAAGCTTACCGATGATTTTTCCAAGCAGATTGATCTGATGCTCTTTTACGTCGAACAGGGTGTGCAGTTCACCACAGATTATGGCGATATCGACGAAAGATTCTATAATAGTATGGAGTCCGTGTACTCTCAGCTCATCGGCAAGCTTATTGATTATGATGACATAGAGCTGTACCAAGTATTCCAAAAAAGACTAAAAGCTGCAGTCGACAATACTTATAATTATGGTTGGGGTTTCCACGATGGCCTAATAAGTGAATATGGAGAGATCCTGGATCATTATGGGGAAGTGGAGTGAACAAAGGTAAAGATTTAGAGATCAGTAGAAAACAGTTGAAGGTAATTGAGTTCAGATAGAAAAGTAACGTTTAGTTGGGTATAATTTGGTAACCGATATATTTCTAATGCCCTTTGCAATTTTCTGGTGCGAATGTATAGCTCACATGAAATCCCCGGGAGATTCGCACCGAATTTATTACAGTATTTGGATTCAATGAGCCTGCTGAATGAGCATGTTGATATGATTTTGGAGAATGAAGTGATATTTCAGGCCTAAAATAGGATTTAACACCATTTTTTGGCCGGGAATCGCTGTCGCTCCCCGTATGGGAGTGTGGATTGAAATTCGTGCCGTGGCTACGTCAGTCAGTCGGAAATGTGGTCGCTCCCCGTATGGGAGTGTGGATTGAAATGGAGAGTACAAAAGCAATTCGACCAAGACCGTGTGTCGCTCCCCGTATGGGAGTGTGGATTGAAATAATCATTATGGCTAACGTTAAATATACAGATTTTGTCGCTCCCCGTATGGGAGTGTGGATTGAAATCTCACAGGGGGGTTGATCGTTTTCAACCCGGATGGTCGCTCCCCGTATGGGAGTGTGGATTGAAATGTCCTGTCAAGCAGCAGCTCCTTGATATAGTCGTCGTCGCTCCCCGTATGGGAGTGTGGATTGAAATACATAAGGGTTACCGCTGCCGTCAAACTTAAGGTGTCGCTCCCCGTATGGGAGTGTGGATTGAAATATAGTTGGGCTGGTGGGCGGCAAATGTCCCGAACTGGTCGCTCCCCGTATGGGAGTGTGGATTGAAATGAAGGAGAATATGCAGTTGTTGAATTTGACGGACAGTCGCTCCCCGTGCGGGAGCGTGGATTGAAACCCGTTGTTCGGCGTGGATTACACTTGGCAGTTGTGTCGCTCCCCGTGCGGGAGCGTGGATTGAAATTGCTATCGTGTCAACAATGGTCGGGATATCAAGCAGTCGCTCCCCCTACGGGAGTGTGGATTGAAATCGTTTTTGGCAATAAGAAAATAAGCCCCCCTGCCCTGTCACTCCCCGTACGGGAGTGTGGTTTGGTAGAAAATCACTTTCGCTCCCCATGCGGGAGCGTGGATTGAAATCAGGCCGACAGTTTCGGACGGATGGGCCAGTTTTGTCGCTCCCCCTGTGGGAGCATGGATTGAAACAGACAGGGTGTAACTTTCAAGTATTGTTATATAGTATTTTAGGCGAGAGGACCAAGATAATAAAAAGCACCGAATTTCCGCTTAGTCAGCAGAAATTCAGTGCTTTTTTTCACAATCTCAGTTTATTCCTTGCGGCGTACATCGAACAAATCGTTAGGACTGACTTCAAAGTAGAGACATAACTTCATTATCAGTTCCGCTGAAATTCTCTTCTTTTCCATATTGGTGTTATGCATTAATTCCATGATCGTTGATCTTCTGTGCCCAATCTCTTTGGACAATTTTAATACAGATATACCACGCTCTTTTAATATTGTGTCCAAGTTGCAGTAAAGAGTGTAATCGTTAAATTCCATGGTGCTCCTCCGGAAATTAGAATTAGTTGCACTTTTAAAGTTCATATAGTATATTGTTGATGTAGATGTTGAACTTTAAACGTGCAATTTAGATGTGAGAATTTTGTTGGTACGCTCTTACAAATATCCTAGAGAGCAAACAAACGGAGGAAGCCATATGTCCAAACGTCGCCCTCGCAAACTTAATACTCAAGCTATTCTTGATATCACAAAAAAGAATTTGGTCTGGCCGGAATTAGACGAATCACAGGATGCAATACATTACTATCATCTCACTGATGCGCTCGGACGTAAATGGCAAACCACTTAATTGAAGCTATAGAAAAAGCAGAGAGGGCGCAAGGGATAACAAAGGTGCTTGAATGAGATATCTATCGTACCAGCACACCTTTCCTCATAAAAAGAATTACATAGTAAAAACGACCGAGCCATGGCTTGGTCGTTTTTGCTTGCCCTAATATATAGCCGAAGTATTGATTTGAGTGTAATGCTATAACAAATAAAGTGGCAATTTTTTCGTCTCCGTAACTGGTATGGAGTGTTTTTTTGGAACAGACGCTCGACGAAAAGTGGAACTTGCTGTTGATTCCGGATTCAAGGCTTGCAGCATGAGCAGTTCGATGCTTATCATAGACATTTTGAGCGAGTTTAGCGGTTGAATATAACTTTCGTTTTGGATGACCGTCCCTGATATTTTATCACATCCTTGATCATCGGCGATATCTGGGCAACATTGCTCCAAAAGTATCTATCAATAGAAATTTTGAGAAGGAAACTGTTGTTAGTGGAAGGGTACTATTTGCCTGATACGAAATGGAGTACAATAGATGGTGTAGCTTGTTGCAATTGAGAAAAAGAATTTTGGCTTGAACGAGCTTTAACTAAGTGGTGCGAATGTATAGCGCACATGAAATCCCCGGGTCCTTCGCACCAGATTTATTACATTATTTGTATGATTGTTGGATATGTTAGCCTATGTATTTAAGAATTAAGTGATTTTCCGACTCATTAAAAGGGTTTTTATCCTATTTTTAGTCGAAAATCGCAGTCGCTCCCTATGCGGGAGCGTGGATTGAAATCGTATGCTTCCAATGATTTTGATAGCCGCGAAGGCCGTCGCTCCCTATGCGGGAGCGTGGATTGAAATCCCGATCGCTTCATCATCCAACATGATGCCATAGTCGCTCCCTATGCGGGAGCGTGGATTGAAATTCTTCCTGGATGCCGTTGCGCGTGTACTTGGAGTCGCTCCCTATGCGGGAGCGTGGATTGAAATAATAATGTAAAGCGAATTTGAACGATAAAATGTTCGTCGCTCCCTATGCGGGAGCGTGGATTGAAATTTTGAGTTATGGATGAATTAAAGGCTAAACTCCGTCGCTCCCTATGCGGGAGCGTGGATTGAAATCAATAAACTCCATCGTTCTTACGTTGTTTGCTCCTGTCGCTCCCTATGCGGGAGCGTGGATTGAAATTATCCGAACCCGCTGCTACCCGGTGGGAACATGCGTCGCTCCCTATGCGGGAGCGTGGATTGAAATGTAAAGACTGAGCACGAAAAAATCAAGCTCTTGCGTCGCTCCCTATGCGGGAGCGTGGATTGAAATGGAAGTACGATGTTCGGCACACCAACAACTACGGGGTCGCTCCCTATGCGGGAGCGTGGATTGAAATTTGTCTAGGTTATTGATATCGTCCAAGGCCAGCACGTCGCTCCCTATGCGGGAGCGTGGATTGAAATCTCCTTGTGAGCCGGCTCCAGATATTCCGCATCTACGTCGCTCCCTATGCGGGAGCGTGGATTGAAATGGTAATAGCATTTATGCATCAGATATTGTGCAGAACGTCGCTCCCTATGCGGGAGCGTGGATTGAAATTTAAGTGCTAAGAGTAAAGAGTCCTTTTCAAGTGTCGCTCCCTATGCGGGAGCGTGGATTGAAATTGCGATATCCGCACGCAATGACTCTTCGTGGTACGTCGCTCCCTATGCGGGAGCGTGGATTGAAATATGATGATCTTTACCATTGTGAGTGGTTTGTTGAAGTCGCTCCCTATGCGGGAGCGTGGATTGAAATAACTTAATGGTGTGCCCGGCATGTGCTGGCTGGTCGCTCCCTATGCGGGAGCGTGGATTGAAATATAGGTTCCAGAATCGTTAACTTTAAAGATGGAGTCGCTCCCTATGCGGGAGCGTGGATTGAAATGAGGATGGTAGGATTGCAATAAGCTTAGATAGAGATTGTCGCTCCCTATGCGGGAGCGTGGATTTGAATATTACCGTTTGCATCCAATAATGGAAGATATACGTCGCTCCCTATGCGGGAGCGTGGATTGAAATACCTGAATGACCTCATTACTAATTACAAACTCAGGTCGCTCCCTATGCGGGAGCGTGGATTGAAATAAATCTGCGTGTGTCTTGCCGCCTCCCGTCCCCTGTCGCTCCCTATGCGGGAGCGTGGATTGAAATCGGAATCATGGTCAGCAAGCATGATGCAAATTAAGTCGCTCCCTATGCGGGAGCGTGGATTGAAATATCCAGCATGACGCCGTATGAAATGATGTACGCCAGTCGCTCCCTATGCGGGAGCGTGGATTGAAATACCAAATGAATTAGATAAGAATTGACCAGTCTCAGTCGCTCCCTACACGGGAGCGTGGAATGAAATACCTGCTATGTCTCGCATCCGCTGTTCACGGAACAGTCAGCAGCCACGCTAGATTCCACTCTCTCACGCAGAATCGCCGAACGCAAAAAAGCACAGTGCACCCAAGGGGCAACTGTGCTTTTTTCAACCTCCACCTAATCCCCTAATACTAATCCACAATACAAACAGAATATTCCCCGCGCCCGTCGGCTGGCTGGATGACACCTAGCTCTTTGAGCTTGGCAATGTTTTTGGCTATGCTGGAGGGCGAGGCATCGAGGGTGTTGTCGAACAGCTCTCTGTGAAAAATCTCCCCATCCTTCATCGTGCTGATCAGCTCGAACATCGTTCTGGCATGGCCTTTGCCCAACAGCTCGCGAATATGTTTGATCCTGTCGTACCGCTGCAACTCCTTCAGAACTTTAGTGAGCGACGCATTCACACACTCCAGGTAGAACACGATAAAGGGCTTCAAATCTCCTTGCGTCGCCGCCATCAGCGTATCGTAATAATCCTCAATATTCTTGTCGAAGAACTCTTCCACACTAAAAGCATCCTTAATTGTAGCCAGATCCTTGTGGATCAATCCAACCAATGTAGAAAACGCGCGGGCCGTCCTTCCGTTCCCATCCGGAAAAGGATGAACATAACCGATCAAATGATGAGTAATGCCGGAGATGATCAGCGGGTGTATTTTTTTGTCCGAATTAGAGACGGTAGTTTCATAAGGATTAGGGTAGCCAGTGACACTGGTGTACAGCCAGTTGAAATACGCCAGCATCAGACGCGGAACCTCGGTAAAAGCTGGAGGCTGGTAGCTCACATGACCATCCCCATCATGCAGCGCCACGGGAATGGTTCGGTAGCCGTCCGGGTAGCCGGTCAAATCATTCATCAGCAGCTGTTGGATTTTCTTAAGCACGGGTTCATCCATATCCGAGAAATCATGCTTAGGGTCTAAACTATAAATGTACCCGTAGGCTTCAAAAACGTTTTTGACCTCAATCTGCGCCTTCTGCTTAATGGTGAGCGGATTTTTTTTGTAATCCTGAAATACCTGCTCTACCTCTTTGTATTCCAGTTTGTTTTGTTCAATCTTGGTGGTGAAATGTGCGGTTCGCACGAGCGAGTTGCGCAGAATGGTGGGCTTTAGGGGGTGGCTTTTGAGACCCAGTCTTGCGAGTGCACCTATGTTTCTCTCGGCCTCAAGAATGAGCTGGTAGATTTCATAATCGAAAGGATTTAGATTCGGTTGAAAAACCAGTCTGTTCTCCACAGTGTCGAAATGTTTGTAGCAGAATGAATAAGTCAAAGAGTACACCACCTTTTACATGAATAAATACTGATAAATCAATGTTTCATAGATAATATTAGTATATGTCGTTACACTTATTATGTACATATTATATGATAGTTAAACGAATAAGCAAAAGTGAGAGGCAGAAGCGTGTATGGATTTCATTGGGAGGTTCGTATCGCTTGAAGCAGAAGGGTTTGGGTTTGATGTGGAGAATGTAATAGAGGAGCAATTACAGGTGCGAATGTGAAGCGCACATGAAATCCTGGGGAAGGAGTTGTTATTGAATAATGTCAACGTTCTTAATCACTCTTATTATTAGTGGATTCTTTGGAATTTTTGCTCTTTCTGCCCTTGGTTTGGTTGTTCTGATTTCTAAAAAATCTAAGCATCCCGTGAAAAGTATGTTAACCATGTTTTTAGGGATTGTGTTCTTAAGTTGGTTCGTTCTTGGGATTAATACATACATGACTCACGGTTCCTTGAAGAACTTTATCTTCTTTACCGTAATTACGATTGTGATTATATCTGCTATGAAATTTAGATTGAAACGTATTTAAAAGAATATACGTGTAACAGCCAACACAGCTGAAGGCAAGGGAGTCCAAATAGAAAAACATGTTTAATTGGACAGGCGATATATAGCTAATACCCTTGCAATTTACAGGTGCGAATGTATAGCTCACATGAAATCGCCGGGAGATTCGTTGATTTGGTTTTGGAGAATGAAGTGATATTTTAGACCTAGAATAGGGTTTAACTCCTTTTTTTGGGTGAAAATCGCTGTCGCTCCCCGTGTGGGAGCGTGGATTGATGCCTAAGGAGGGACCGTTGTATAAAAGTTTCAGCGATCAGCCTGAGTCTGGCTTTAGATACAAACCGACATGTTATAATAATGGTAATTATTTAACTGGAGGTGTCCAAGATGCGATGGGATGAAGTTAAGGAACGATTTCCCAATGAATGGGTTGTTCTTGAGGCAACCAGAGCCTATTCCCGAGAAGGCCAACGTTTTATTGAAGAGATGGCTGTGATAGATTCCTATGAGGACTCGAGCGAGGCTTTAAAACGGTACAGTGAATTGCACCGGAAGGACCCGCACCGTGAATATTGTTTTTTTCATACCTCTCGTCCAGTGGTCGTGGCACGCGAGCGATATGTAGGAATTAGAGGGCCAAGATGAACATTACAGAAAAGTATGGGCTTCCTTTTGTGAGCATGAGAGTAGTGTTTAGGGGAAGAGAGTTACAATTGGAGAAGGTGCTGCTTGACACTGGTTCTGCTAGCACTCTTTTGAATGCGGATGTGGTACAAGCAATAGGCATGGTCCCTGAAGAAAATGATACTGTTGATATGATACGGGGCGTAGGTGGTGTAGAATATGTGTACACTAAGTGTCTGGACTCTATTATAGTGGGTGAATCAATGTTAAAGGAGTTTCAAGTCGAAATCGGAAACATGGATTATGGCATGGATATCGATGCTATTCTTGGCTTTAACTTCTTGAAACAAGCAAAGACTGTGATTGACGTCAAAGCAATGGAATTGAAAACGGGAGCTTGCTAAAGGACTGTTTCTTACAATTGCAGCGGGGTTGAGCTCGAACCTTTCTCTAGCAGCCAGTTTGTTTTTTTGTGCTTGATATAGAAGAATATGAATATGTTGCGGAGAATGCATAAATAGAAGAGGAACCAACGGCGCGAATGTGGTCACACAATCAAGTAGATGGGCTAAAAAGTGCGAACCTCAAGCGCACATGAAATCCCCGGGAGGTTCGCACCCTATATGTTACAAGGGTTCATGGCATATTGCGCGTTAAAGTAAAGACAAGTTACAATGAGATTCGTGAGGTTCGCACTTTTGGCTCTTCCAGCCCTTGTCCTGTAAGGGTTGTTTTGGGTACCTGTCGCTCCCCGTGCGGGAGCGTGGATTGAAACTTCTTCTTCCCAAGCTCTGCGCGCAGCTTGAACCGTCGCTCCCCGTGCGGGAGCGTGGATTGAAACTGCAGTAGCGGCAGAGCAGTCCGAAATCGTGGCCGTCGCTCCCCGTGCGGGAGCGTGGATTGAAACCGTATCTAATCCGTTAATCAATCCAAGAGCTCGTAGTCGCTCCCCGTGCGGGAGCGTGGATTGAAACCGGCCTTTTTAATTCCAATCTCGTTTACGTTCATGTCGCTCCCCGTGCGGGAGCGTGGATTGAAACACGCCCTGCCGCCGGTGGTCACAACGTCCGTGAACGTCGCTCCCCGTGCGGGAGCGTGGATTGAAACTGCCACAGTGTCCCGGGGGGATCACATTCACGCCCGTCGCTCCCCGTGCGGGAGCGTGGATTGAAACAGCATTAACCCGTCCACATTCGCGGATATGATCGGGTCGCTCCCCGTGAGGGAGCGTGGATTGAAACTGTGCGGCCGGTGGTACGGCCTTGGACGGTGTAGCCGTCGCTCCCCGTGCGGGAGCGTGGATTGAAACAGCTCTGTCGGATGCAGATGGTTGTGTGCTTTGGTGTCGCTCCCCGTGCGGGAGCGTGGATTGAAACCAGTAATCCGCTGGTGGACAAGGGCCGTTTGGTCGTCGCTCCCCGTGAGGGAGCGTGGATTGAAACACTACAGTTGTGGAAAGAAAATAAAGTAATGGACTGGAAAATAAAGTGTTAGACTCGGAAAATAAAGTTGTAGACTGAGAAAATAAAGTATTAGACTGTTGCTCCTCATTAAGCTAACGGGCAGGATAGTTTAATAACATATCGAATGTTGAAGCTTGGAAAGGAATACGACGTGAGGTATTTGCTAAACTGAGTGAGGTAGAAGTACTTAAAAAGGAGGTACCAGATGGAAACTAATCAAACTATTCGACTGGCAATCGAAGAATCTATACAGTTTCTTGAATTTGCACCGCATTTTACGATGGCTCACGGCGAGTGCACTCGTCGAAAATGGGATGGAGTTTGGTGGCATATGGCTGCTCTTTATGAAATGGGAGAGGTGAAACGGATCCCCCAGTCCGCTATTGAAAGAGCTAAACATCTACTCAAAACCCAGGTCTGGCCAACTTTTATTATATCCGCCAATGACCATCCAACAAGTGAAAGTGATAAGATGAAGATGGATTGCTGCCATTGTGAACTTGCCGTGTACTATATGATTCTAATGGCGTATGGTTGTGATTTGGACAAGGAACTACCTTGGATTCGTGAATGGCTCTTAAAGCATCAGCTACCTGATGGTGGACTGAACTGCGATCCTGAAGCTTATACTCATTCTAAAAAAAGCTCTATTGTTTCAACATTGCCTCCGCTTGAAGCTATCTTATGGCATACTGACCGTGAATTTACTGAACAGGAAGCTGTTTTCTTAGACGAAGGTGCACGTTATTTAATTGAACATCGTCTTGTATGTTCTAAACAAAATGGGGACGTCATCGATATGGAATGGCTGAAGCCTTGCTTTCCAAGGTTTTTTGAATATGATATTTTGCGCGGCATGTCATTCTTGGCAGAATGGTCCCGGCGTAGGAACAAACTGCTACCGGTCTGGCTGTTTAGAGAAGGATTGGAACGCTTGAATACATCTATGATAGCAGAAGGCTTACAAGTCGGTAGACAAGTGTTTGATCCCCAAGGCCCGTGGGGTGGACAAACCTTTTCCTTGTTAGAAGCAACGGCTGGTATTGGTGTCGTTTCGCCTTATCTAACCAGACAATTGGATCGAGTGTTCGAACGAATGGGCCCGGAATATACCTCAAGACTTCCTTTAGATAATTGATCTGGTCGAAAGGGTAAGGACCAGGTCGAAGAATGCTTAAAAATTTCAAATATTTAAATGACTTGTCTAATTAAGCTCCCATGGAAGAACGGAATTACTTCCCTCATCTGTGGTGCGTCGCTTGCGCTGCATGCATGGCTAACGGGAAAGTATGACAAGTTCTGTATAAGCACTACATAGTGCGAAAAACAGGGGATTCAAAGTCTCATAGAATCCTAACTTTACAACCGAGGATGGGAATGACGGAACCATGTATCCCGAAACCATCCCACCAATACTCCTGCATGCGTCATGACTGACAGGTTATGGGGTTTGAAGTACAGGTAGATTCGGCAGAACAAAGGCTAGAGCCATTCGAATAGAAAAGGTATGCTGACGGATATGCCGCGTGGCTGAAAAGCTGGATATGGTGAGAATGTTCATAGAAAAGAACTGACGAACTTCCGAATGTACAGGTCTATAGTTAGAGCATAAGGAAACTTATGTACCATCCTACGATGGGGTGAGTGGCGTAAAGTAAAAATTTTCCCTATGAAATACGCTATGCCAAACTAAGGAGGCATCCTGCTCACAGGCCCAGAGGAAGCACCTAAGTCCAGAACAAAAAAAAAAAAAAAGGCTAGGTTGTAAGGGACTTGGAAAGCAAGGCACGTCGCAACAAGGGCTGTTACCCAAGACGGTTGCAATAAGGCACGGGCCGAAATGCATTAAGCTTTGTGAGGGCAGGGGCACGACTGATGAATCTCCTGTAATGGGAGTGGAAGAACAGCCCCAAGTCTAACAGATAAGAACGATCATTTTCCAAACGTGAATTGCGCCGGTCGGGTAAGAATGTGGGAACATCACCTCAAAAGGATTGATGCCACAGTGCAAGCTTTGCGAAATTGGGAGTACTACGGCATGACGGAACCTTTCACAGATTTGCACGAAAGAGCTGGCAATCATGAATCTTTCTCGCATCTCTACGATCTAATCACATCTAGAGAAAATATTCGGCTGGCTTATCGAACAATGAAATCGAATAAAGGATCAAAGACGCCAGGAACAGATGGAAAAACCATCACAGACATTGAAAAATCGTCCGAAGATGAACTAGTAAGTGAAATCCAAAACAATCTAAAATGGTATCGCCCTAAGAAAGTCAGACGGGAATTTATAGAAAAAGACAACGGAAAATGGCGACCGCTCGGCATTCCTTGTATACTGGATCGAATCATTCAGCAATGCTTCAAGCAAGTGCTTGAACCCATAGCTGAGGCTCATTTCTACAAACATAGTTATGGTTTCAGACCACTACGGTCTACACACCACGCGATGGCAAGAATACAATTTCTTGTGAATCGGGCACAAATGCACTATGTGGTAGATATCGACATCATGGGGTTCTTCGACAATGTGAATCACACGTTGCTATTGAAGCAGCTATGGAACATGGGGATTCAGGATAGAAAGGTGTTAGCGTGCATCTCCAAGATGCTGAAAGCAGAAATCGATGGATAAGGTATACCTACAAAGGGTGTACCTCAAGGGGGTCTGTTGTCGACATTACTTTCAAATGTCGTCCTCAATGACTTGGATCATTGGGTGGCTGGTCAATGGGAATTCTTCCCCCTGACTCAACCTCACAAGACAAGAAGTGGTGAATTGTATACGAAAAATCGCACTTCCCTCAAAGAAGGATATATGGTGCGTTACGCCGATGACTTCAAAATCATCTGTCGAGACTACAAGACTGCCTACAAGTGGTATCATGCTGTCGTTTCCTATTTAAAATATCGTCTGAAACTGGAAGTTTCGCCAGAGAAATCGCAAATTGTAAATTTACGAAAGCGAGAATCTGAATTTCTAGGATTCACGATCCGAGCGAATGTAAAGGGTGAAAAGAGAGTAGCGCATACAGGCATTAGAAATAACAAAAAGCAGAAGATCAAGATGGAAGCCAAAAAGCGCATTCAGAAGTTGAGATCGTCTCCAATTGCCCTAAATGCAGCACTCTTTAATAGCTTTGTTTTGGGAATCCACAACTACTTCAGTCGGGCAACCCATGTCAGTGTTGAGTTCTCACGTCTTGCCTATGACCTGCGAGCCTTCATGTATAATCGTCTGAAACAAATCGGGAAATACGAACATCCTACTAACCCGCCACCAACATACAACAAATTCTACAGCAGGGGTTACAGAACGTTCAAAGTAGCAGGTGTATACTTATATCCTCTTGCCAACGTGAAAACAAAGAACACGATGAACTTCAGTCAAAGTCTTTCACTTTATACAACGGCAGGAAGAGAACAAATATACAAAAAGCTTCGTCCGGATATACGTCAAGAAATACTTTCTTTGATGGAATCCAGCATCCCGAGCCAGAGTGTGGAGTATATGGATAATCGTATAAGTCGGTACAGTATGAAGATGGGGAAATGCGAAATCACAGGGATGTATCTTTTCGCATCAGACGTCTACTGTCACCACTATATGCCATTATATCTCGGTGGAAGCGACAAATTCAACAATCTGCGCATTCTCCACAAAGAGGTATATGAGCTTATCCACCATACTCACAAAGAGACGATCGAAGTACTCATAAATAGACGGGGTATCACTGACTTGATGAAAATCAAAATCAATCAGTACCGTAATAAATACGGACTAGAACCAGTCTAACCTTCCCAAATCTATGAGTAACGAGGAACTTATGATCTAGTACATTTTGTTAGAGGGAACGCGGAGTGCGGGGAAACTCGCACGCTCCGTGTGGAGCAGGGGAAAAGCTGGAGATCGTATCAAAGGCTTACCTATTGCTACCGTTAGTTCAATAAAACTGTGGCAGTCTAGGACTTTATTTTCTCGTCCCGGGCTGCCGCTGTCTTTTTTTGTTGGGGTCAGTCTAATACTTATTTTATAGAATCTGTTGGTTTTTAAAATTAAAAAACCGATTGGAGCAGCATATCTAGTCTAATACTTTATTTTCTTCTGACAACAGTAAACATCTGGTTTGATACACTAGAGAAGGTCGCTCCCCGTGCGGGAGCGTGGATTGAAACACGCCATTATCGTTACTCTTGCAGTTAAGTTGTAGTCGCTCCCCGTACGGAAGCGTGGATTGAAACAAATGTGTTGTCCGCTCTTTGGCCGTACTTGATGGTCGCTCCCCGTGAGGGAGCATGGATTGAAACAATGCCAAGGATATCTCAAAGGTATTGGGCAAGGGTCGCTCCCGCATGGGGAGCGTGGATTGAACCACGCAAGAATACATGGCTGGACAGATGAAGGTGGCGCTCCCCCATACGGGAGCCCGGATTCCATCTCACATCAACTCTGCATAAAGAATACCCCTGCCCGCATACCCGCCCCACCCAAAAAGCCCACCACCCACAAAACGTGGCTAATGGGCTTTTTACTACGCTATCTCATATCCATAACCTACCAACCAAACCACCACATAAACCCCGCAGACAGGATTCCTCTCACAACAAACATTCCGAACCAAACCACCCCGATATACACATACGCCTCATACTCCATAAGCCAGTGAGAGGGCGCACTGCGTTGATCTTTCCGGCGGCAAGCCTGCACGAAATTCGGGAAGCTTCTATGTAATCCTCTGAATAAGCCATAGCCTGCAATTGCGCCTAAAGTGTTCATCATCAGATCGTCGATATCTGCTGCACGGTAGCTGAAGAGCTGAATGCACTCGATGGCCAGGGAGAATAGGAAACCGACCAGCAATGTGCGGCTAAACGACGCAAAACGGCTCCATAACAACGGCAGCAGCACACCGAACGGGATAAAGAGTAGGAAATTCTGGAGGTATTGAATAGCATTGCCGGTGATTGCTGCGAAAGGGATTGCATTGATGGAACCGTGCAACTTCAAGGAACTGATAGAGGGAATCCCGGTCACGGACAGCATGGCGATCAGAAAAAAGCAGAACATATACACTCCGGTGATATGCCACTTCGCAGCAGTATCGTTGTGCCGGGTGCTGATCCGGGCAAGGCTCCATTGGGTCAGAACCAGCAGCGGCAAATAAGTGATAAAGCTAACCAGCGTCTCTGTGAAAATAATGATGATAAACATGAGTGATCCTCCTGTTAGGTATAGGTCATATATTCCATATTATTCCTTTGTGTCGTCAAAAGGGTTAAAGAAATGTAAGGTTACCCTCCCCATCCTTGCCCCACTGCTCTGAAATCTTAAGGTTAACGTAAGATTGGTGTAATAGAGGTGACAGGGTAGCAGGCTATGCTGAAGTGAGGATGATTATGGTTTTGCCAAAAATAAAAAGGGAGTGGCGGGTTTGTTTAAATTAGGAAGGATTACAGGAATGGCGATACTGGCGGCGGGGCTTATCACAAGTGGCTGGACCCCTCAGGTAGATGCGGTGACTGGAACGGGTGGGTCTGTAACAGCGCTTGCCGCTGTGCCGGCTGGTAGCACACTCACTGCGGATCAGATTGCGCAGCAGGTAGATACGGTGATGAACCAAGGCATAGAGCAGGGGCATATTCCGGGCGCGGCGCTTGTCGTGACGCAGGGAGATAAGGTGCTCTACAGCAAGGGGTATGGCTATGCGGATGTAGAGCGCCAGGTTCCGCTGGACCCTGCGGTTACCCAGATACGTGTGGGTTCACTTACCAAATCTCTGACGGCAACCGCTGCGATGCAGCTGGTGGAGCAGGGCAAGCTTGATCTGAAGAGCGACATTAACCAGAGCTTGACTTCATTTCAGATCCCGCTTTATGAGGAGGCTCAGCCGATCACATTGCATGAGCTGCTGACACATACGTCGGGACTGGATCAGAGCGCCTACCATACAGTGGCGGAGACGGAGCAGGAGAGAATTTCTGCGGATGATTTTTTTCGTGAATATGTGGACAGTCAGCCTCCGGTGCGGGAGCCGGGCGTTCAATTTGATTACAATAATGTAGGATATGGCTTAGTGGGGAAGTTAATTGAGGAATCGGCGGGGGAGAGCCTGGAAGCCTATATGCAGGAGCATCTCTTCCGTCCGCTGGAGATGGATAGTGCTGCGCTCAGCTTGGCGGAGGATAGTCCGGGAATGCCCATTTCGTATGATTATACCGAGAAAGGATATCAGAAAATCAGCTACCAGTATCTCAATATTCAAGGATCAGGGGATCTCAGCCTAACGCCGCTGGATTTCGCCCCTTATATGATTGCCCATCTGAATGAGGGCCGCTATAAAAATCAATCGATCCTTAGCCCCTCGGCCATCCAGCAGATGCACGAGCTGCAATTCACCGCACATCCGCTGCTGGACGGGTTCGGCTACGGATTCTTTAGAGGCGAGCTGAAAAATGGGCTGCCGATGATTTACCATACGGGGGAAGTCGAAGGTTTTGTCTCCGAGATGGCGCTTATTCCTTCAGAGAAGCTGGGAATCTTTATCGTTGTGAACACGGCGAACTCTGACGTACCGCTGCATCAGCAGGCCATAGACGCGATTACTGGATTGCTGCCGGTCGGAGAGCAAGGCTCCGAGCCTGTAATTCAACAGACAGCGGGAGCGCTCGAACCCTATGAAGGCCGCTACACCTACCGGATCAGCTCACAGCAGGGCTGGGGCCGTTGGCTAAGGCTGTTTGAGAGAGCGGGGTTCGAGGTCGAGGCAATGGATGGACAGCTGAAGATCAGCGGGAATTATCCCGATGGCAGCGGCGGGGTGGAAGAGAAGCTATTTCTGCCCTTGGCCGAAGGGGTGTTCCAGGAGCAGGGTGGCCAGCGCAAGGTCTGGTTTCACAGCCAGGACGGCGAATGGCAAATGACCGGCATCGGCGAGACAACGATGGATGCGACTTCCTTCGTGGAACGCCCGGCTGTTCTGCTGGCAGTATATGCCGGACTGGGACTGTTCTGGGTCATTGTCTTGCTGGCATGGCTCGTCCGGTATGTCATCCGTTGGGTTAGAAGCAGCACCACCACCAGTCGCCCGCCCGTCTCTCGCCTGATTCTGCTGATAGCCTCCGTTTTTGTGATCTATCTGCCAGTTCAGCTGCTCTACGGACTAACCCGCATGATCTACGGCTTCTCGGCCTCCTACCGGTTAGGGCTTTGTTCGCTGCCCTTGATCGCGCTAGCGGCAGCCATCGCCTTGCTTGTGCTGAACGGCCGGGGGCTGGCTAAGGGAAGTTTGCCGGCGATAGGCCGCTCTCTGCTGGCGCTGGTTGCCTTGATTCATACCGGATATCTGCTCTATTGGAACATGCTGTCGGTCCATTTATTCTAGGTCGCGCGGACGGTAACGCGGGAGCGTTAAGCGGAAGCAGGTGGTTCTCCCGGTGCGGTCCAGCACCAGCTCTCCGCCGTGCAGCACGGCAGTGGTGCTGGTGATCGCCAGACCGAGACCGGTGCCGCCGCCGCTGGTCCGGGAATCATCTCCGCGTACAAAAGGCTCAAATAAACTCTCCGCCAGCGAATCAGCAATGCCGATTCCGTTGTCGGCAACAGACAAAATAACGTTATAGCCCGCAGCTCTCAGCTTGACCTCCACCTGTGTGCCGGGAGGATTATGCTTCAGCGCATTGGTGAGCAGGTTCGAGACCGCTCTGCGGATGAGCTTGAAGTCACAAGGCAGCAGCAATTCTTCTTCAGGCACATCCATTATGAACGTAAACTGCTTGTCCTCGAACAGGTCGTAATATTCGGCGGCAAGCTCACGGAGAAGCTCAGCCAGATCATTCGGGGCGATCAGCAGAGGATAACCGGGACTGTTCAGACTCGAGAGGCTGGAAATATCATCTATGAGCGAATCCATCCGTTTGGTTTTCTGTTCAATCAGCTGTAGGTAACGCCGGCTCTGCTCAGGGTTGTCCGCAAGTCCCAGCTGCAGCGCCTGGGTGTAGCCCTGGATGGTGGTCAGCGGTGTTTTGAGATCATGCGAGAGATCGGCCAGCATCCGCTGCTTGCTGCTCTCCAGGCGGCGGTTGTCCGCTTCGGCCAGCTCCAGAGCTTCCGCCAAGGCGTTGAAACGCTGCTGAATGACGGAGAATTCGTAGTCCGCTTCATAATGGAGACGTTGATCGTATCGTCCATGTGTGATCTGCTGCATAGCTCCGGCAATTTGCTCCAGTGGTTTAGTAATTCTTGTGGCAGTCCAGAGACCATAGAGCCAGACGTTGATGACAAGCAGCAGCAGGAACAGCAGCAGCCCGCCGAGCGTGATTTCGACCGTAGCGGAAGTGAAGGAGACGGCGAACAGCAGCAGCACAACAGTGACCACAGCCATGGCGAACGTAAACACAAGATAAGATTGCATGAGTTTAACAAAAAGCCTGCGCTTCTTCACCGGAACTCCTCCCTGCGGGCGAACTTGTAGCCGATACCGCGGATCGAGCGAATATATACCGGCTGTTTGGGATTGTCCTCGATTTGGCCCTTAGCCGGGAGAGATGGACCATAATCGTATTCGCATCTTCATAATAATCCTCGGACCAGGCATGTTCGAATAGCTGTTTTTTGGTAAAAATCCTCCCCGGGGCCAGCATCAGCAGACTAAGCAGCTTATATTCCAGCGCCGTGAGCAGGATCATTTCGCCGTCCTTATAGACGGTGAATTCTGCCGGGTCCAGCGTAAGGGGGCCGATGCTGACCCGCTGCGGGGTCTGCGGCGCGAGCGGTGGCGCGGGTTCATTGAATTCGTAGGTCCGCCGCAGCATAGCCTGAATGCGGGCCACCACCTCAAGCGGATTAAACGGCTTGGTAACGAAATCATCGGCGCCCAGCTGCAGGCCGAGGATTTTGTCACTGTCCTGATTTTTGGCCGACAGTATGATCACGGGCAGCTTGTATTCCGCGCGGAGCCGCCGGAGCAGCTGCATCCCGCCCAGCCGGGGCATCATAATATCCACTACAGCCAGATCTACCTTATGCTGCTGGAGCAGTGCCCAAGCTTCTTCCCCATCCAGGGCAATGAGCGTGCGGAAGCCGTATTTTTCCAGGAAAATCTGCAGCAGCTCCACAATCTCAGCTTCATCATCTACTAGTAATACCGTTCTGTTCACAGTCTGTTTGTCTCCTCCTGACGTCAGGTTTACAACCTGCTTCCCCATCGGTTACAATGCTCTGAACTTCTAAAGGGGGGATTCACTTGCCAACGATTGGCTGTTACCATGCCCATTATACCAACATTGAGCTGATTGAGCAGGCGCTTGGCGCTGGTGGCGCGGAGCTGGTGCATTATGTAGATCCCGGGCTTGACCGGATCAAAGCGGACAGCGACTTCACTCCTGCCGTAGCGGAGCGCAAGGTGGCGCAGACGCTGGACTGGATCGCCTCCAGTCATGTGGATGCCATCCTGATTACTTGCACTTTTTTTAGTGCTGTATATAAGGAGCAGCTTCACCGGATGGCAGTGCCGGTCATCCGGATTGAAGACCCGCTATTCAGCAAGCTGGCTTCTGCAGCCGCACGCCCTATGGTGCTGGCGTTCACGAATCCCGCAACCGTGGCGGGAACGATGGAGCAGCTGCAGCGGTTCGCCGCGCAGCAGGGGATTGACCTGCAGGCCGAAGCGGCCCTGCTGGAGGATACCTTCCCTCTAATTATGCAAGGCCATAAAGAGGAGTACAACCAGGCCGTATCCAGCGGCCTGCTCCGGCTGGCCGGAGAGCATCCCGGCAAACAGCTGGTCGCCGCCCAGCTGTCGATGGTTCCTGCTGCGCGCGAAGTGTCCGCTTCCGGCGGCAGCGAGGTATGGAATCAGCTCGACAGTCTGGCGGATTATGTGCGCCAGACTGTCGAGCTGGGATGAGAGGCGCGCCTGAGGCGACCGTGCGGCGCCACGTCAGCGGCCGCATGCGAGCGAAAGAGAGGCATAAATGCCTCTGAACCGCGTCAGCGAGGCGGCATGCGGCGAAAAGAGAGGCATAAATGCCTCTGAACCGCGCCCGTATGGCGGTATGCGGCGAAAAGAGAGGCATAAATGCCTCTGAACCGCGCCCGTATGGCGGTATGCGGCGAAAAGAGAGGCATAAATGCCTCTGAACCGCGCCAGCGAGCCTTCCCCTGCGTATTATGGCTCGGTTGTAGCGTTTGTTGTTGTAGTGCCGGGGCTTCCGTCTGCCTCGGCTTTTTTGCGCGCGCGGAACCGGCGCACCTTCATCAGGTTGCCGCAGGCCTTGTCGTCGCAGTAGCGTTTGGAGCGGTTGCGGGTATCGTCGTAGTAGACCCACAGGCAGTCCGGGTTATCGCAGATGCGGAACCGGGAGGACTCCTTGTCCAGCAGTGCTGCGGCAAAAGAAGCCGCAACCTCCGCCATCACCTGCTCCCAGCCGCTGCGCTGCGGCTGCAGCTGCAGTTCAGCCTCGCCAGTGGGCGCCCACGCCAGCTGGCGTACCACTGGTCCTTGGCCCATATAGGGATTAAGCAGCTCCAGCTGCTCCCGCCCGGGCCAAGTGCCTTCTACCAGCTGCTGCACCAGCCGCAGCATCAGCGCCCGAAGCGTCCGCAGCTGCTCCAGCACCTCCACGTCCGGCATGCCGGCTGCCTCCAGCTGAATTTTTTGCAGCCAATTCGTTATCCAGTCTGCGTCCGTGAGCTTGTCCTGGTCCTTGCTGCGGTCGCCGCTCCGCCAATCCCGCCAGTAGCTGTTAATGAAATCTTCCCACGGCATGTCCCATCCATCCTCTCCGCACCTGTTTCTTATCTGTGTATTGTAACCTTTAAAATTAGTTTTAGCTAGTTACTTGAACACCTCGGTAGTTTATGCTACATTCTAGATAGACTAGATAGCTGTATTCTGAATAGACCTATTTCAATCATACAGGAGGTTGTTATGCAGAACAAAATCAGTGAAGTGCTGCTGGAGAACTGGGATTATGCGATGGATATCGAGGATTGGTCGCCGCCGTTAAGCCATGCGCTGGAGGGAGTAAGCAGTGAGCAGGCTACTTGGAAGCCCGAAGGGGGAGCCGCCAATTCCATTTGGGAGACGGTTAACCATCTGACCTATTACAAGGTACGTTTGCTGCACAAGCTCAAAGGCTTGGCTAAGCCGCCCGAAGCGGAGAACAATGATGTTACGTTTACCGTGACAGTCCATGGTGAGGCAGAGTGGGAGAAAGCCGTGGCTGATTTAAAAAGCGTGCATGCTTCACTGCGCGAAGTAATCGAAGCGCTGGAGGAAGGCGCCTATGATTGGGGAGGCTCCGGCCATGCGCCGGGGGAAGAGGTGATGAGCCTGATTCTGCATGATGCTTATCACACCGGACAGATCGTTTTGGTCCGCAAGCTGCAGGGGTCCTGGCCTTCCAAGCGCGTTTTTGACTAACCATTAAGCTCTTGGTAATGAATGCATGGATATGAAGTTAATAATCTGATGTTGTCTAAGCCGCATCTTCGCAGTTCCTATTCCGGGGGCAGAGCGAAGTGTGGCTTTTTGTTTCAACGGGGAGGACGGCAGGTTAATGGATGCTAACTTGATCAGTCGAAGGGAGAGATGAAATATGGAACCACGTTACAAAGACCGCAGCGTTGAGGTAGAGCATACAGAGGTGCAGAAGAAGTCGGATTCCAGCCTTGTCGCCGCTACCTTCATCAAATATGCCGCTTATATCATCATTATTTTTGGAGTATTGTTCTTCCTGGTGCGTTATGTCTTCCCTATGTTCTAAATGATACTGCACACATAACTTGGTCAAAAGCGCGCAAAAACCATCCCTTGCGAAAGCAAATGCGGGATGGTTTTGTATTTGGTGAATATGCTGGCGGAAGTGGGAAGTCGCACGCTGCCGCTGCAGAGTCATGCGGAAGGTGACCGGCAAACGTCGGTCTATGAGGCAAAAATGCCTCTGAATATGCTAGCGGTGGGGCAAACGCTGGACTAAGAGGCAAAAATGCCTCTGAATATGCTGGCGGTGGGACAAACGCTGGACTAAGAGGCAAAAATGCCTCTGAATGTGCTGGCGGTGGGGCAAACGCTGGACTAAGAGGCAAAAATGCCTCTGAATGTGTTGGCGGTGGGACAAACGTCGGACTAAGAGGCAAAAATGCCTCTAAATATGCTGGAACGCGAGCAGACGCCGGAATATTAGCTTAACACACTAAAAAAACTCTCCCAGCCACATCGAGCAAAAAGTAGGGGATAAATCCCATAAAAAACTCTCCACAGTCCCTATCGAGCAAAAAGTAAGGGATATATCCCATAAAAATCTCTCTACAGGCTCTATCGAGCAAAAAGTAAGGGATAAATCCCATAAAAAACTCTCCACAGTCCCTATCACGCAAAAAATAAGGGATATATCCCTTATTCAACTCGCCCCCACCATCCTCATACCAAAGAGCAACCACCTCCCACAGGAAGATGGCCGCTCTACATTCGTTTGCTATGAATTGGTCTCATTCCGGGATTCGGCGGAATTACGGTAGAAGAACCAGCACTCGTTCAGAAGCTTGATCTGACGGCGGTCTTTTCTGAAATATGCTTTCATCATTTGATGACAGAGCCACTGCGGCAAGGGTATCCCTCCTCTGGCATGCTTACGTAAGTTAGCATATGGAGAAGGATGCCCAGGGGTGCAGTTTACAAGACGTTTTCTTCTTCCTCTTCGTACCATTGCTCGAGCTGGGCCTGAAGGGCGCGGATCTCCGTCAGCAGCGAGATCAGCGGATAATGCTCCTCCTGAACAGCGGCAAAAGCGCCCTCCAGCAGATTGATATAATCCAGCCCCGATTGCAGCGAATGCTCCTCGCGCAGCAGCTCTAGCGCATCACACTCGGCCACGGCGAGCGGCAGATCGGGTACATTGTCGGCGGTCAGCTTGTCGATTTCCTTATTCAGGCGCAGATTCAGCGCGCTTAGCTGGTAGGCGTATTCCTCCGGCATTTCGACGAATTGCAGTTCTTGCTTGTACTGCAGAATTACATAACGCATTTTGGGCATTTCGTTATTCTCCCTCCGGTCTTGTCTTCCTTCTTGACAGTTTAGCCTATGCACAAGTTACAATTCAAGTAGAGAGTGGAATCCCCCTGGAAAGGACTTGTGAACGACCGTTATGCAAATGATGAGCAATGAAGAGCTGCAGCTGTGGATTGAACAGGTGTCCCAGGACAGCTTTGGTGTACCGTTTCGGCACAAGGCCAGCTTCAACAGCCGGTTGTCGACAACGGGAGGGCGTTATTTTACCAAAAGCCATAATATTGAGATTAATCCGCTTCAGCTTACACAGTTCGGCCGTGAAGAGACAGAGCGTATCATTAAACATGAGCTGTGCCATTACCATCTTCATCTGGCCAAGCGAGGGTATATGCACCGGGACGCCGATTTCAAGAATCTGCTGGCCCAGGTCGGTGGCAGCCGCTACTGCCAGACCCTGTCCGGGGCCAAAGCACGGCGTACGTTGCCTTACCGCTACAAGCTGGTATGTATAGCCTGCGGCACCGAATATCCGCGCAAACGTAAGGTGGACCCCAAGAAATACCGCTGCGGCAAATGTTCCGGCAAGCTGAAGCTGCAGGCGTTGGAGGGGTAAGCGTCGCTGTGCTCAGTGCTCACGCTGCTCTTACGCTGTGCTTAGTGCTCATATTTTGCTCCCTCTAATCTACGCTGTACTCACACTATTTCTCCCCATACCTCAACGCACAACAAGCCCCAACAATCCGGCAAAAGAGGCCGCCTGCTGCGCAGAAATCACACAGCCCTGCAGGTCGGCAATCTCCACATGCAGCCCGCTGAAATCGCAGGTACTGAGGTCGATGCCCTTCAGCTTGCAGCCCGAGAAGGTAGCCTGGTCCAGCTTGCACTCGGAGAAGGTGACCTTCTGCAGATCACTCTGGTAGTAGTCGGCGCTCTCAAGGCTGCTCTGTTCGAAGCCCACCTGCTTCAGACGGGCGAACCGGAAGGTAGCCAGCTCCCCCGTACAGTCCGTTATCCGCACGTTCTGAAACCGCCCCCGGGTGAAGTCGGTGCCGACGATTTTGCAACGGCGGAATTCGGTGCGGTGAATGATCGCGTCCGTGAAACTAACATTGGACAGATCGCAATTCTCGAAGATCACATCGATCAGCTCAATGCCGTTTAGCTCGGATTCGCATATCGTTACGTTTCTGAACACGACGGTGTCAAAAGAAACCCGGCTCGCCTCCTGCGCTTCAATTGTGCAATTGCTGATCAGGCAGTGGCTGATTTCCTGCTTCGTGTACAGGGAATCAATCTGCTGCGGCAGCAGCGTGTCAGGCTCCGGCAGCTTGGGTGGTTCTATAGCAGGTTTCATCTCATCCGATCCTCCTCTTCTATTTCATTTGTCCGATGTCCAGATTGACCTGGTAGTTCCCATACTTCAGCAGTTTGTCCAGCAACAGATTAAGCTCCTCCTGATCTGCGCTGCGCACCCGCATCCAATAGCAGCCTTCCCCGCTGATGCGGAAGACCTCTTGTACAGACGGCTCATTTCTCGCAAACTCCTGGAAGGCCGAGTGGACCGTATTAGATCCCAGAAACACCGTGACAAAAGCCTGAAGGTTCTGCCCCAGTGCAGCCGGACTGTAGCGAATCGTGTAGCCTTCAATTACACCGTTATCCTGCATCCTGCGGATGCGCGCGCCTACAGCCTGGCCGGTCATATGCACCAGCACGCCAAGCTCCTTATGGCTGAGCCGGGAATCTTCGATTAGATAGCTCAGAATCTGCAGATCCGTTTCATCTACCTGGATTTGGTTTTTGTTCATCGGGGCATAATTCCTTTCATGGTGAAAGCAGAACAGGGAGTTCTCTTTCTGCGGCTTGTATAAACCAGTTTCCTCTCCAGTCTATAATTGATTGTATCAGAAGATACATTCAGGGAAGAAGGGGTTAGGATGAAAATACAGTTGATTCGCAACGCAGCGCTGTGGGTGGAGTATGGCGGCGTTACTTTTTTGATCGATCCGATGTTCAGTGAGGCCGGGGCTAACCCGCCTATTATCAATACAGAGAATGAGCGGAGGAATCCGCTGGTGCCGCTCCCAGGGCTGGTAGAGCAGTGGCTGCAGCCTGATGTGGTACTGGTTACGCATCTGCATCAGGATCACTGGGACGCGGCAGCGGCAGCCAGACTGTCTGCTGAACTTCCATTGTTGTGCCAGGAGGGCAATGGAGAGGTGCTGGCTGCCCAGGGTTTCACAGACGTGACCGAAATCAGCGGCACCTATTCTTTCCGCGGAGTTACACTCACCCGCACAGGTGGACGGCATGGGACCGGGGATATCGGTGCAGTGATGGGACGGGTTTCGGGTTTTCTTTTTCAAAAAGCAGGCGAACCTACATTATATGTGGCAGGCGACACCATCTGGTGTGATGAGGTGCAAGAGGTGCTGGATCAGTATGCACCAGAAGTAACGGTGGTTAATGCCGGCGGGGCGCGGTTTGTAACCGGAGACCCTATTACAATGGATGAAGAGGATGTAGTGAAGTTATGCGCTTATGCGCCGTACACCTCAGTGATTGCGGTCCACATGGATGCCATTAACCATTGCCTGGTGACCCGGGAGATGCTGGCAGCACGGTTGGGACGGGAATCTCTGACCGAACGGGTGAAGCTTCCGCTGGACGGCGAATGGTGTTAAGCTTCATATAATATCAACGCAGTTTCGGAAAGGGTGACCGGAGTCTATGGGCAAAGTTGTAAATCATATCTATGAGCTGATTGGAGATACACCGGTAATCCGGCTGAACCGGATGGTCAGCGGGCCGGCGGCTGAAGTATGGGTCAAGCTGGAATCATTTAATCCCAGCGGAAGCGTGAAGGACCGTGCGGCCTTCAACCTGATCGCAGAAGCAGAGAATCACGGACTGCTGAAGCCGGGGGCAACGATTATCGAGCCGACAAGCGGCAATACCGGCATTGGCCTAGCGATGAATGCGGCAGCCAAGGGCTACCGGGCCATCTTCGTCATGCCGGATAATATGACCCGGGAACGGATTAATTTGCTGAAGGCTTATGGTGCGGAGGTTGTGTTAACGCCTGCGGCGCAGCGGATGCCGGGCGCGATCACCAAAGCGCTGGAGCTGCAAGCCGGAATCGAAGGCAGCTTCGTGCCGCAGCAGTTCGAGAATCAGGCCAACCCGGATATTCACCGCCGCACGACCGCTCTTGAGATTCTGGAGCAGACCGGCGGGAAGCTGGATGCTTTTGTGGCCACGGCAGGCACGGGCGGAACGATTACCGGAACAGGAGAGACGCTGCGGGAGCATCTGCCGCAGCTGCATGTTGTGGTGGTGGAGCCGCTTGGTTCCCCGGTGTTGTCCGGGGGTCAACCCGGCCCGCATAAGCTGGTCGGAACCAGTCCGGGGTTCATTCCGGCAATTCTGAACACAGCGGTATATGACGAGATTATTCAGGTGGCGGACGAGGATGCAATCCAGACAACACGCGATTTGGCGCTTATGGAGGGGATTCTCGCAGGACCTTCTTCGGGAGCATCCGTCTGGGCGGCATTGTCCATAGCCCGCAAGCTTGGCCCCGGCAAGCGGGTGCTGTGTATTGCTCCCGACACTGGCGAGCGTTATATGAGCATGCCGGGGTTGTTCGTAGATTAGAGGCAGCAGACAGTAGATCCTCCCAATCCCTTGAAGGCTGGGGGGATAATGCGGCTTGAATGTAACCGATCTCACAATACTTGTGATCAGGCTTGACTAGACCTGGAAATCATGATAAATTATTTCATGTTCACATAATTATTGTTCCCTGATAGCTCAGTTGGTAGAGCACTCGACTGTTAATCGAGTTGTCACAGGTTCGAGTCCTGTTCGGGGAGCCATTATTTTTTGGAGAGATACCCAAGTGGCTATAAGGGGACCCTCTGCTAAGGGGTTAGACTGCGTAAGCGGTGCGAGGGTTCGAATCCCTCTCTCTCCGTTCGATTAATCTTTACAAGTGAAGCTCCCGTTGCCGGGGGCTTTTTTGTGTATGCGTGTCCCGAAGCAGGGCAGGCATAATCTAGTTGGTTCAAGCTTAACGGACCGTTATAGTCACCTGCTGCCCTAAATGCCTGCAATTATACAGTTTTTTTCGTGCGAAAACGCTCTTCGGAACCCAAAGCCTGCAAAAGTGCAGGAATTTATACCATCAGCACTGGTTTTTAGAAGCAGCAGCCAGAAAACCTGTACTATTGCAGGAATTCAGCGAATAAGGAGAATAGTAGAGGAAATTCCTGTATTTTTACAGGAATTTGATCCGGGTCTGAATCAGATCTTGCGCATTCCGCAGGAACAGCCTGCCTTTGCCTTAAAGGTCTTGCGCATTCCGAAGGAACAGCCTGCCTTCGTCTTAAAGGTCTTGCGCATTCCGAAGGAACAGCCCGCTTTCGCCTTAAGGGTCTTGCGCATTCCGCAGGAACAGCCCGCCTTTGCCTTAAAGGTCTTGCGCATTCCGCAGGAACAGCCTACCTTCGTCTTTAAGCTCTTGCGCATTCCGCAGGAACAGCCCGCCTTTGCCTTAAAGGTCTTGCGCAATCCGCAGGAACAGCCGGCCTTTGCCTTTAAGGTCTTGCGCATTCCGCAGGAACAGCCCGCCTTTGACCTTATCACCCGGCGGACATCCCGTCAGGGATAGAGCGCCGTCCCCAGCAACGTCCAAGCGGTCCCGCAGGGATAAGCGTTCCCAGCAGCCAGCATCCTAATCACCGTACCGCCAGACTTGTTCGCCAAACTTGCCGGTGTCCAGAGGGTGCAACCCTTTGGGGCCCTCCCTTGGAAGGGAGGGTTTGGGAGGGATCGATCTGCCACTTTAATTAATTGACGTACAGAAGCTGTGAAGAGACAAATGTTATATTATTTACGCGAAAATAAAGTATTCTATTGTAAAAGGAAAAAATTCAAAAACACTCCAACTCGTTTTTCCTCCGATTTTCTTCGAAATTCATCGTTTTAGGCATCGCGTAACGCTAAACTCCCATATATATTACTTATTATGTTATATTATCTAACTCTAAATAATGAATTTTTTATGTAATAATGGGTTTTATTAGTGACGTAAATATAGGGCTGTGTTAATATAAATAACATCATACAGAAAGAAAAAGAATGTAAGGTGGAGAAAGGGGAATTTTGATTATTATGGGGAAAAGGGGATGGCGATGGAGTACTTCATTCAGCAGTTAATTAACGGAATTTCCGTAGGCAGCATTTATGCTCTGATCGCCCTTGGTTACACCATGGTTTATGGAATTATCAAGCTGATCAATTTTGCTCATGGCGATGTTTTTATGGTCGGTTCGTTTATCGGACTGTTCAGTGCCAGAAATTTGGCCAACGCGGGTTTCCCGCCGGTTATCGTCCTGATCCTCTCGCTTGCCATTTCCATGACTGTCAGTGCGCTGCTTGGCATCTCGATTGAACGTTTGGCTTACAAGCCACTGCGCAAGGCATCACGTATCGCCGTACTTATTACAGCTATTGGAGTATCCTTCCTTTTGGAATACACGGGCGTGTTCTTCCTCGGCCCGCAGGCACAGGGTTTCCCCGAGATTATCAATAAGAAGCAGTACACTTTGTTTGGCAGTACAGTACAGGTCGATTCCAATCAGATCATGATTCTGGGGACTACGGTTGTGCTGATGATCGTCCTGCAGTTTATTGTCCACCGCACGAAGATCGGCAAGGCCATGCGGGCAGTTTCCTACGATATGGAAGCGGCACGGCTGATGGGCATCAATGTGGACCGGACCATTTCGGCTACCTTTGCTATCGGTTCGGCGCTTGCAGCGGCGGCTGGTGTTATTTTTGGAATGACTTACAATTCCGTTGACCCGATGATGGGCGTGCTTCCTGGACTTAAGGCTTTCGTAGCCGCAGTTCTAGGGGGGATAGGCAGTATTCCAGGCGCGCTGGTAGGCGGACTGCTGCTGGGAACCGTAGAAACGGAAGTATCCTCATTGGGTTATTCTTCATGGCGCGATGGTGTGGCCTTTGCCGTACTGATCCTAATCCTGATCTTTAAACCGTCCGGGCTGTTTGGTAAAAATGTCCGGGAGAAAGTGTAGGGGGGCAGCATGAAGATGAAGAAACTAAACAAATCGTTCTGGCTGGGCATTGTACTTGCCATGGTGCTATATGGTGTCATTCAAATTCTTCTAACAACGGGAATCTTCGATGATGTTATGGAATCTACGCTGATTCTAATCTGTATTAACGTCATGCTGGCGGTATCTCTTAACCTGATTAACGGGATCACCGGCCAATTCTCGATCGGTCATGCCGGATTTATGTCGATTGGCGCTTATGTATCTGCGATTCTGACCTTGAACTTCGATGTGCCGTTTGTGCTGGCGCTGGTGATTGCCGGACTGGCCGCAGCATTCTTCGGAGTACTGATCGGAATTCCAACCTTGCGGCTGAACGGAGACTATCTGGCGATTGCCACACTGGGCTTTGGCGAGATTATCCGGATTGTGCTGCTGAACACGGAATATGTGGGAGGGGCATCCGGGCTCAGCGGTATTCCTACCCAGACGACCTGGACGGTTATATTTCTGTTCACCCTGATTACGATCGTCGTGATTAACAACTTTATCCGCTCCAGCCATGGCCGCGCTTGTCTGGCGATCCGTGAGAATGAGATTGCTGCTGAGGCGATGGGAATTAACACTACCCTGTATAAGGTTATCGCTTTTGCGCTGGGTGCTTTGTTCGCAGGGATGGCGGGTGGTCTGTCTGCCCATAAATTCTATGTTATCAATCCAGGCAGCTTCAACTTCCTGAAGTCGTTTGAAATCCTGGTAATGGTTGTGCTCGGCGGACTGGGAAGCACTGCTGGAGCCATCGTGGGCGCTATAGTGCTGACTGTGTTGTTTACCGTGCTGCAGCAATATCCTGAGCTGCGGATGATTATCTATTCGACGATTCTCATATTAATGATGATTTTCCGTCCGAAGGGACTGCTTGGCAGCGCCGGCCTGTCCTTCAAGTTTTTTGCCAAAAAGGAGGCGAAGCCAAGTGACAGTATCAGCGGCTAATGTGCTTCTAGACGTCCAGCAAGCGAGTCGTTCCTTCGGAGGTCTGAAGGCGCTCAGCGAAGTTTCGCTTCATATTAATCCAGGCGAATTGATTGGCCTGATCGGACCCAACGGTGCCGGCAAAACAACGCTGTTCAATCTGCTGACAGGCGTATATCCGCCTTCCAGCGGCAGCATTATGCTGACCAACCAGTCCGTAGGCGGCATGAAGCCTTTCCGGATTAACCGCAAGGGTGCGGCGCGGACGTTTCAGAATATCCGCCTGTTCACTGCGATGAGCGTGCTCGACAATGTGAAGATTGCTTTTCACCAGCATGCCAAGCATTCGATGTTTACCTCTATGCTCCGCCTGCCGAAGCATTTCTCCGGTGAGCAGGAGATTACAGAGAAGGCTATGGATATTCTCAAGATTTTTAACCTGGCAGATCAATGGAATGAGTTGTCCGGCAATCTCAGCTACGGCAATCAGCGGCGTCTGGAGATTGCCCGTGCGCTGGCGGCAGGACCCAAGCTGCTGCTGCTGGATGAGCCGGCGGCAGGGATGAACCCGAACGAAACACGTGATCTGATGAATCTAATCGCCTGGATTCGTGAGGAATTTGATCTGACCATTCTCTTGATTGAGCATGATATGTCGCTTGTTATGGGGGTGTGCGACCGGATTTATGTGCTGGACCGCGGCATGCTGATTGCTGACGGCACACCTGTAGAGATTCGGAACCATCCTAAAGTCATCGAAGCATATCTGGGACAGGAGGCGTAGCGGACTATGCTTACAGTGCAAGGAATCAATGTATATTATGGAGCGATTCACGCCCTCAAAGACCTGAGCATCAACGTTAAGGAAGGCGAAATTGTTACGCTGATCGGAGCCAACGGCGCAGGCAAGTCCACGCTGCTGAAGACGTTGTCCGGGCTGCTGAAGCCGAAGTCGGGCAGTATTGATTTTCTGGATAAATCGATCACGAATCAGAGTATACAATCCATCGTTAAGCAGGGGCTGATACACTGTCCCGAGGGCAGGCGTGTCTTTGCCAATATGTCGGTGGAAGAGAATCTGGAGCTAGGGGCCTACCTCCAGGATGCCAAGAGTCTGGATGATGATCTGGAAAAAGTATATGTCACCTTCCCCCGTCTTCTGGAGCGGAAGAAACAGCTTGCCGGCACCTTGTCCGGCGGTGAGCAGCAGATGCTGGCGATGGGACGCGCCATGATGGGACACCCGAAGCTGCTGCTGCTGGATGAGCCGTCAATGGGGCTGGCCCCGCTGCTCGTGCAGGATATTTTCAGAATTATTCAGGAGGTCAACGCTGCCGGCACGACTGTGCTGCTCGTAGAACAGAATGCCCATCAGGCACTTAAGATTGCCCACCGTGCTTATGTTCTGGAAACAGGCAGAGTGGTGCTTGAGGGAGATGCCAAGGAATTGGCGGATTCGGAAGAAATCCGGATGGCTTACCTGGGTCACTAAGGTCTTATCCATACGCTGCAACACAGAAATACTATATAGAACGTGAACTTAAGAATGTTATATTCGGAGTTGTCAGCAAGCTCTATACACCAGGATTTCTAATAACTCCACCGTTCCATTCTTAAGTTCATCTTATATAAATATATTAATCTAGGAGGCTGGAAGAGAATGAAGAAAATCGGGGCCATTATTTTGACAACGGTACTGACTGCCGCCTTGGCAGCGGGCTGCGGAAACAACAAAGAGAGCAACACGGAGGGCAACGCAGCTGCTGGTGGAAATGCCGCTGGTACCATCAAAATCGGAGCGAACTTTGAGCTGTCAGGCGGCCAGGCTTCCTTCGGTGACTCAGCACTCAAAGGGGCGAAGCTTGCGGTTAAGGAGATTAACGATGCGGGCGGAGTTCTGGGGCAACAAATTGAACTGATTGAAGCGGACAATGCTTCCAAATCAGAAGAGGCAACACGTGCAGCGCAGAAGCTGATTACTACCAATAAGGTAGTTGCCATCATCGGAGCTACAACCTCTACGAATACCCTCGGTATTGTACCGGTTGCCCAGGAGAAAAAGATCCCGCTGGTCAGCTCATCCGCCACCAACCCGAAGGTAACCGTTGACGAACGCTCCGGCGATCTGAACGAGTGGGTATTCCGCGCTTCCTTTATTGATCCGTTCCAAGGGGAAGTCATGGCTAACTTCGCTACAGATACGCTGAAGGCCAAAACTGCAGTCATCTATACCGATACTTCCAGTGACTATTCCAAAGGTCTGCAGACCTTCTTCAAAGAAACCTTCACCAAAAACGGCGGAACCATTCTGAATGAAGAGTCCTATCAGCAGAAAGACTCCGACTTCAAAGCCGTATTGACCCGCATCAAAGATGCGAATCCGGATGTAATCTACCTGCCTGGTTATTATGAAGAGGTTGGTAAAATCCTGAAGCAGGCGCGTGAAATGGGCATTACCGTTCCTTTCATGGGCGGCGATGGCTGGGATTCCCCGCAACTGGCCGAGATTGCCGGAGCAGCAGCGCTTAATAATACCTTCATGTCCAACCACTATTCTCCTGAAGACAGTTCACCGGAAGTCAAAACCTTCGTAGATGCATTTAAGGCTGCAAATGGTGATCTGGTTCCTGACGGCATGGCTGCACTTGGCTACGATGCGGTGAAGCTGGTGGTTGATGCGATTACCCGTGCGGACTCCACAGAGGCCGCGAAGTTGAAGGATGCGCTGGCCGCAACCAAGGATCTTCAGCTGGCTACCGGTAAAATTACTATGAACGAAACTCATGACCCGGTTAAAGCCGCGGTAGTGCTGAAGTTCGTTGATGGCAAACAGACCTTTGAAGCCAAGGTTAATCCTTAAGACATCAATTTATAGTTGCGGCGCGTGCACCGATTTAGGGTGTGCGCGCCGTTTCTATTAAGTCCGTGGATAGAGCTTTGAAAAAATGCTTGTCAAAAATCGCCGAGTTTGATATACTCACTTTTGTTGTGACAAGAGCTTGTTTTGTAAACATGGCCCGTTGGTCAAGGGGTTAAGACACCTCCCTTTCACGGAGGTAACATGGGTTCGAATCCCATACGGGTCATTATAAATATGCGGTAGTGGTGGAATGGCAGACACGCTATCTTGAGGGGGTAGTGGGTGTATACCCGTGGAGGTTCGAGTCCTCTCTACCGCATAATATTTGAATGAGCAAAAACCCTTGATAATTCAAGGGTTTTTGCTTTTTTTGTGCGCCCAGCATGGGCGCTATCTATAGGGTGAAAGTCCCGAATGGTGAAGGCAGTAGTAGCCATTAGCTTAAGACAAGGGTGTCCAACGTGAGGTGGAATCTGAAGGAAGTCGGCGGCAAACCTCCGGTTCGAGGAACACGAATCTCATATCAGGCTAACGTTCATTGGATGAGACTGCATAACAAGTTAAAGTCCTTACTGCCGAAGATGAACGGAAGTAAATGAGGCGAATAGATGGAGGGAAAGATAGCGTTCTTACCTGGGGAGATCTGTGCGAAACACGAAGACAACTTTGTAACCCTGTTCGTGAGGACAGGCTGAACGCACAGAAGTCAGCAGACGTCATAGTACGCAAGCTGTTGCAATAGCTGCGGAAGGACCGAACATGAAATAGGTATTTGTACATCCAGGCGTTCAAGATGAGTAATGAAAGCAGAATATCCGAAAGGAACTGACTGAAGAAGGAAGCGGTGAATTCCGTGTGGGGCTTCGGCAGGGCAGAATTCATCTCTGGCACAAGAGGAAAGTACAAATCACGTAAAGAGAGGTATATAAAAAAATGTTGGAGCAGTTACTGTCACGGGAAAATCTTCTACAAGCGTTAAAGCGTGTGGAAGCCAATAAAGGAAGCCATGGCGTAGATGGGATGTCCGTAAAATCCTTACGAGAACACATCGTACACAACTGGCAATCCTTACGGCAAGCGATAGAAGAAGGAACCTACCAACCTAGCCCCGTGCGTCGGGTCGAAATCCCGAAACCGAATGGCGGAGGTGTCAGGAAGTTAGGAATTCCTACCGTGACCGACCGAATGCTACAGCAAGCCATCGCCCAGGTGTTAACCCCATTGTTCGATCCACAGTTTTCCGAGCACAGTTATGGATTTCGCCCCAAAAGGCGGGGACATGATGCCGTAAGGGAAGCAAGAGGATTCATGAAAGAAGGATACCGATTTGTAGTCGACCTGGACTTGGAGAAATTCTTTGATCGCGTCAACCATGACCGTCTAATGCTGAAGATTTCGGAGAAAGTGAAGGACAAGAAAGTCCTTTTACTTATTCGTAAATACCTTCAATCGGGCGTGATGGAGAACGGGTTAGTTCAACCGACACTAGAAGGAGCACCGCAAGGGGGTCCTTTGAGTCCGTTATTATCTAACATTGTACTGGACGAGTTGGACAAGGAATTAGAGAAACGTGGACACCACTTCGTCCGCTATGCGGATGACTGTAATATCTACGTGAAAACGCCAAGAGCAGGCGAACGAGTCAAGACATCCGTCACCCGATTCATCGAGACAAGGCTAAAACTCAAGGTGAACCAAGGAAAGAGTGCAGTAGACCGACCCTGGAAACGGAAATTTCTTGGGTTTAGTTTTAGTGTGGACAAAGAGCCGAAGGTGAGAATAGCGAAGCAGTCCTTACAGAAAGCGAAGGTCAGAATTCGAGAGATCACGTCTCGAAAGAAACCGATGAAGATGGAAGAGCGAATCAAGGAACTAAACCAATACCTAATGGGATGGTGCGGGTACTTCTCGCTAGCGGATACACCAAGTGTTCTTCAAGACATGGATAAATGGGTACGAAGAAGGCTACGAATGTGCCTTTGGAAGCAATGGAAGAACCCGAGAACCAAAGTCAAAAGGCTACTATCCTTAGGCATGCCTAAGAATAAAGCCTATGAATGGGGAAATACCCGAAAAGGGTATTGGCGAATAGCAGGAAGTCCAATTTTGTCACGAGCATTGAATAACCAATACTGGGAATCCAATGGACTCAAGAGCTTATTGGACAGATACAACTCACTACGGAATATTTCATGAACCGCCGTATACCGAACGGTACGTACGGTGGTGGTGTGCTGTGAAAGTTGCGTCAGAGATGAGGAAGGCCCCTCGACGGGGATCGAGTCAGGCGAACCCGTCAAACAACCCTAAGCTGCTGCAATTAAGAGTTGTGGTAGTGAGCGTCTAGGGAAAAGGTTGCCACAAGCAATCATGTGGGATATGCAAAGATGAACGAAAGTGAACTGCCGATGAAGTATCGATAACGTAAAGCTTTGTCAAAACCTGTTGTTCACCACTAGACAGGGATAAGAGCAGAAGTAGACCTGAAGGCTGACTGCTCGGCAAACGGTATTAAGGCAGCATGAGTGCATATCAGGCTCTGATGTGAAACACAGGAACCTGCATCACGATAGTAAGTGAAAAGACACAAGTCACAGAAAGACGAGGTCGAAATAGCAAAGCGTGATGCAGGGGCGGAGGTACCCGTAATAGTAATGAAGTTGCTGTAATGGCAATGGAGCGAAGGGGTACCATCATTCAGCTCGAAGCAGAGAACAACTGTTGTAACAGGAGGATTCGATGAAAGAGGGCAAGCCATTTGACATTTCAAAGCAAGTTGTTATGACAGCATTTAAGAGAGTCAAAGCGAATAAGGGAAGCGCAGGGATTGACGGTCTGGACATAAAGGATTTTGAAAAAGACCTCAAAGGAAACTTGTATAAGATCTGGAACAGAATGAGTTCCGGAAGTTATTTCCCTCCACCGGTTAAATTGGTCGAGATTCCAAAGAAATCAGGTGGAACAAGAGGACTCGGCATTCCGACAGTCGGGGATAGAGTGGCCCAAATGGTAGTTAAAATGTATATAGAGCCGCGAGTAGAGGCTATATTCCATACAGACTCTTATGGATACCGTCCAAACAAGTCAGCTATCGATGCAATAGGTCAAGCGAGGAAAAGGTGCTGGAGAAATGATTATGTCTTAGAATTTGACATCAAAGGTCTATTTGACAATATCGATCATGAATTATTAATGCGTGCAGTGCGAAAGCACATAAGCGAATCATGGATACTGATGTATATCGAAAGATGGCTCAACGCACCGTTCATAAATTCAGAAGGTCAATGGATTGAACGCAAAAGCGGAACCCCTCAGGGTGGTGTCATCAGTCCTGTACTTGCGAATCTGTTTATGCATTACGCTTTTGACTTGTGGATGAAACGAACAAATCCAAATGCACCGTTTGAAAGATATGCAGATGATGCCATTATCCACTGCAGAACGCAAGCAGAAGCAGAAGAGATTCTGGAAAAACTCAAGAAACGACTAGAGGAATGCAAGCTTGAATTGCATCCAACGAAAACCAAGATTGTATACTGCAAGGATAAGGACAGAGTGAAGGAGTTTCCAGTCACCGATTTTGAGTTTTTGGGATATACCTTTCGGAGGGTGTTCATAAAAGACAGACTAGGGAGGTTGCAGTTCAACTTCCTACCATCGGTGAGTGTGAAATCAGCCAAAGCATTCAGAGACAAGATAAAAGCGATGCGAATTCATAGCTATACCGGTAGTAAAATTGAAATGATCGCTGAAATGCTATCTCCGATGGTCAGAGGTTGGCTTAACTACTTCACGAAATTCAATCCATCAGCAGTAAAGTATACCATTGACTGTCTAAATCGCAGATTGGTCAAATGGGCAATGTGTAAATACAAGAGGTTCAGGGGACATCGCAGTCGAGCGGAAAAATGGCTGAAAGAACTTGCAAAAAGAGAGCCCAATATGTTTCCACATTGGGCTCTCGGAATGAAACCATAACTGGCTGAATGATAAGAGCCGTATGAATCGAGAGGTTCACGTACGGTTCTGTGAGAGCCTGAAGGTGAAACTCCTTTGGGCTACTCGACTGAGAGGTCGGGGGCTAGCCGCCCCCTCCTACTCGATTATTCTTATTTGGTAAGCAGACACTAATGATACCAAATTGCCTTGTTGACGAAATGTTGACGGAACATATTGAAAGCGACGAGGAATTAGTTAATGACCCTTTAACATAATCGATTCTGAATCAGTGGTTGTAAGCGAGCTGATAAACGACTGACTAGAACCTTATACAGATTCGGTCGATGATGGTTGAGTTCGCTTTCATAATCTTCTCAATAAATTATTGAACATTGATGTGAATTTCTGCGGCAGTGCGGTAGGAACATTCAAAGGAATTCTATGCCAAAATCGATCAATAGCTCTGAACCAAGTATTGTGAGCAAGACCTTAGCTCTTTTTTTATGCTTATCGATTTTTTTGATAAACCGTTCCATTCCTTTTAAGGGTCCTGATTTTACAATAACTTTGGAGTCCTCGATGCAGACTTGGGAATACTCTATGGTGTCATTGCTTTGCATGAGATTGAGTACAATAAACATTTCTTCCATCGGTATCTCTTTAAAAAAGTAGGATTCGTCTAAAGTTTCTGCTTGCCCATCTATTAGAATGGTATCAAAAGACCTCATATTTCTATCTTTTAAATTGTTATAATTTAAAGTTTGATAGATAAGGGGGTTTTCCCTTAATTGATAATATGTAGAGAAATTCATTTTGGTTTCCACGAATATATAACCTGGGAATAAGGGCTTTACTACATCGTATTCCTGGCCTGCTTTTTTCTGGGGAACTTTACGTTTTGGAATAACGCTATATATTTGGCTCCTGTTGAATTTTGCTTCAATCCATTTTTTTATCTGTGATTCGCTGCCTGATTTAACGTATAAAACATACCAAGACATTTCTTTCGCCTCTCTCTTTGGGAGATATTAGCATTTTCTATGGATATACTAGCACTAATAAAATAAAAATTATGTCGAAGCGAGGATTTTGTATTAAAAAAAGTATTATTATGTATAAAAAATGAATTTACTCAAAGACTTTACAAAATAGATGGAGTGTTGTAATATATGTTTAGTGCTAAGTGAATCGAACAATAACTCAAGTGTACTTAATCGACGTTTTAGGCGCGTTGAGCAAGCTTGAGGTCCATACATGTCAGGTGATGAGACAAGACCATCCGATGCTTATTGTACCTCCCCGCAGGGGAGGTGCCGTAGGCATTTTTTTGTTCCTTTTTATAATGCTGAAGATGAGGAGAGTTGCTGGGGATCATGTTACAAGGCTGCAAGGAAATGATGATGGAGCATTTGATCTTGGGAGAAACGGCAGATGAAGATCAGGCGGTGTTGTATGTTTTTTATTTTTTCGATGAATTCCTGCTGCTCCCGGACAACTTGGCCCAATTACATCCCAAAGAATTGACCTACTATCAATCGCTCAAGTTTGCGCCGAGAATAAAGAGCTACCTGGCAGGCCGCTTTGCTGCCAAACAGGCTGCTTCGCGGTACCTGAAGGAGGATGAATTGAAGCGGATTTGCATTGAGCAGGGCGTTTTTATGCAGCCGGTTGTTTATTTGAGGCCCGTGCAGGTCAGCATCACGCATTGTGCAAATTTCGCGGCAGCCCTTGCATTTTCCGACAGACAGCTTATGGGGATAGATATTGAGCAGATAGCTGATGACAGGCTGGAAGCGCTGCAAAGTCAGATGACGGGCCGCGAATTATGTATCATTCAGTCGTTGCCGCATCCGTTTGTCCATATGCTCACCTTGTTCTGGTCGGCGAAAGAAGCGTTATCCAAAGTGCTGAAAACGGGGCTGACTGTCCCATTCAGCCTTTTTGCGTTGAAAGAAATTCAATTTGAGGAAGGCGTGTTCCGCAGTAGTTTTGAAAATTTTTATCAGTATGAAACATTTTCTTTCATTTGCAGTGCCTCTGTCTGTTCAATCACCTGCCCGAAAGGAACGGTTTTGAACCTCGCTGCTATTAGAAAGGGCATTGAAAGTTTATATGAATCTTACATGGAGGATGGTAGAAGCCTATGATTACTTATGTATTTCCGGGGCAGGGTGCCCAGAAAAAAGGAATGGGCGGCAGTTTATTTGACGAGTTCCACGAATTGACGAAGCAGGCTGATGAAGTATTAGGCTATTCTATCCGGGAGCTTTGTTTAAACGACCCGGAGGGAAAGCTGAATCAGACACAGTTTACCCAGCCCGCTTTATACACGGTCAATGCGCTGAGCTACCTCAAGAAGATTATTGATACGGGGCAAAAGCCTGATTTTGTGGCGGGTCACAGCTTGGGTGAATATAACGCTTTGTTTGCGTCAGGAGCCTTTGATTTCAAAACAGGCCTGGAGCTGGTCAAAAAAAGAGGGGAATTAATGAGCCGGGCAACCGGCGGAGGAATGGCTGCCGTTATTGGTCTGACTGAAGAGAAGATCAGGGAAACACTCCTGATGAATAGGCTGGACGGCATAAATGTTGCCAATCTGAATGCTCCCGTCCAAATTGTCATATCCGGAACCAAGGCCGATATTGAGCAGGCCCAGACGGTCTTTGAAAAGACAAACGGGGTCGAGATGTTCGTTCCCCTGAGAACGAGCGGAGCATTTCACTCCCGCTATATGCAGGAGGCGAAGCAGGAGTTTAAGGAGTTTCTTGCGCAATATCATTTTCTGGATATGAAAATTCCCGTCATCTCCAATGTACAGGCCCGGCCTTACACTGCTTCTGCATTGCGAGAAAATATGGTGGAGCAAATCACCCAACCGGTAAAGTGGACAGAGAGCATACGCTATTTAATGGGCAAAGGTCACATGACGTTCGAGGAAATCGGCGTGGGCAAGGTGCTGACAGGCCTTATAACGCGTATTCAGGCGGAGGCAGAGCCGCTGATTGTTAACGAAGAGGAGCGGCTGTCAAAACCAGGGGAACGGGAATCCGCTGCACAAGCGGGAGGAACGGCCAAGGAAGAAAGTGCAAAGGCCAAGTCTAGCGTAGCCGTTTTGGAGTGTGAAGCACAGGCTCCTGTGGAAAAGCAGGTCCATATGGCCGCGGTTCTGGGCGACACGGCGTTTAAACAGGATTACAACTTAACTTATGCATACATGTCAGGTGCGATGTACCGGGGGATTGCCTCGAAGGAAATGGTTATACGGATGGGTAAAGCAGGAATGCTTGGTGTATTTGGTACAGGAGGCTTGAGCATCGCAGACGTTGAAGCGGCGGTTACCGACATTCAGAAGGAGCTGGGTCAAGGGCAAGCTTACGGCTTTAATTTTCTCTACTCGCCATCCGATTCCCGCAAAGAAGAACAGCTGGCAGAGCTTTTTATTGCACGCGGTGTCAAGGTGATTGAAGCTTCGGCTTATCTGAGCATTACTCCGGCCTTAGTCAGATATCGCGCAAAGGGTCTAAGACAGGATGAACGCGGCGTATTGTCCGCAACCAATAAAATCATTGCCAAAGTCTCCCGCCCAGAGGTCGCGGAAGTCTTTCTGAGTCCTGCTCCGGAACGGATCGTAGCGAAATTGCTGGCAGAGCAGCTGATTACAAATCAGGAAGCCCAGCGGCTCAGCAAAGTGCCGATGGCTGATGACCTGACCGTCGAAGCGGATTCGGGGGGGCATACGGACGGGGGAGTGGCCTACGCCTTAATGCCGGCTATGCGGAAATTACGGGATGAGATGATGGTTAAGTACCGGTATCCGAAGCGGATACGGGTGGGGGCAGCCGGCGGCATCGGAACGCTTGAAGCGGCTGCAGCAGCTTTTATTATGGGAGCTGACTATATTGTAACGGGATCGATTAACCAGTGTACGGTGGAAGCGGCTACAAGTGACACAGTGAAAGACATGCTTCAGCAGATCAACGTCCAGGATACAGAATATGCTCCTGCAGGCGATATGTTTGAGCTGGGTGCGAAAATTCAAGTGCTCCGCAGAGGGGTGTTTTTTCCGTCAAGAGCCAATAAGCTGTACGATTTGTACAGGATGCATGCTTCCCTGGAGGACATTGATGAGAAGACGAAGCTGCAAATTCAGGATAAATATTTTAAGCGGAGCTTTGAGCAGGTCCTTGCCGAGATAAAGGCCTACTACTCTCCGCAGGAATGGGAACAGGCTTTGAATAATCCAAAGCAGAAAATGGCCATGTTGTTCAAATGGTATTTTACCTATTCCAGCCGTTTAGCTTTGCAGGGCAGCGAGGAATCCAAGGTGGATTACCAGGTACATTGCGGACCTGCATTGGGCGCCTTAAATCAGGAGTTAAAAGGTACGGCGCTCGAAAGCTGGAGAAACCGTCATGTGGATGAACTCGCGCTGTTATTGTTAGACGGGGCGGCACAGCGTCTAAAGGAGCAATTGAACGCCATTTTGAGTGTTGATGAACTGCGTACTGACATGTGAAGGAGAGAGCACAATGAGCGAAGAACAAGCGGTGAAACGGATTCTGATTTCAGCTACTTTTACAGCGAACCCGGTGTTAAAAACGTTGGACTCCTGGCAAAAGAAGCTTCAGCTGTCATACACTTCAGAAGTGCTTGCATACAATCAGGTGTTTCAGGAATGGCTTCATGCCGAAAGCGCGCTGCGCAGCAATCAGGCGGGCCTGAATGTTGTTATGCTCCGGTGGGAGGACTGGCTGCCTTATCAAGATGAAACTGCCGTTGACTATGCCTCAATGAAGCCGGAAAATGAGCAGTTTCAAAAAATGAGAGAAACTTTGGCGGCTACCGCAGCCGATGCTGTACAAGCATTGCGTGCTTTCGCTACCGGTTCCTCCTGCCAGACCCTGCTGATGATCTGCCCGTCCTCTCAGGCTTACGAATCGCAAGCGCATTGGCGTTCCTGCTTCGCAGAGCTGGAACAGCAGCTTCAGGATCAGGCTGACCAATCGGAGCTGATCCATATCATCAGGGCGCAAGCTTATCATGACTCGTACCGGATTGAAGTCATCGATGACCCGGCCCGCAATAAACTGGGGCACATTCCTTTTGTAGACAAGTATTATGATTTTCTGGGGACATTACTGGTTCGTTATTATTATTCTCTGCAAAGTAAACCGTACAAAGTTATCGTGGCGGATTGTGACCACACATTATGGTCGGGCGTCTGCGGCGAATCGGCCTTTCAGAAGCTTGCGGTTCAAGGTGCGACATTGGAATTGCAGCATTTTCTTGTCCGGCAAAAGGAGCAGGGGATGCTGCTTTGTCTATGCAGTAAAAACAACGAAGAGGATGTTTGGCATGTGTTCGACAACCGTCGGGATTTTCCGCTGAAGCGGTTGGATCTGACGGATTCCCGCATAAATTGGCAGCTTAAATCCGATAATCTCCGGTCGCTGGCCGAGTCGCTTAATGTGGGCTTGGACAGTTTTATTTTTATTGACGACAATCCGGTTGAATGTGCAGAGGTTCAGGCCCGCTGTCCTGAGGTGCTTACCCTGCAGTGGCCTGCGGAGGAGGAGGAAAGATTAGAGCTGCTCCGGCATACCTGGGCGTTTGACCATTTTAATGTGACAGCGGAAGATGCCAGAAGAACTGTGATGACGCAGCAAAATCTGCAGCGTAAATCATTGCTTGAGGAGTCGGCGGATTTCCAGACTTTTCTTCAAAAGCTGGATCTTAGAGTTGATATTGTTGATATGGAAAATAAACACTTGTCCCGGGTATCCCAGCTGACAAAGCGGACAAACCAGTTCAACTTCACGACGATCCGCCGCAGTCAAAAGGAGATCCAGCTGCTGCTCGATAAAGAGGGCTATACATGCAAAGTTGTGCATGTGCGTGACCGCTTTGGCGATTACGGCCTGGTTGGTATGATTCTTTACAAGCTTGAGGAAGACAGCCTGAAGGTGGATACCTTTATCTTGAGCTGCCGCGTATTGGGACGGGGAGTAGAGCATCAGATTATGCGGACATTGGGTGAGCTGGCGCTTGAAAAGGGCCTTTCTTATGTCGATGTCCGGTATGTAGAGACCAACAAGAATAAACCGGTGAGTGATTTTATAGCTTTTGTTCTGAAAGCAATCCCGGAGCAGTCGCAAGTTAACCAGCCGGAGTCAGGAGCAGAGTACCGGCTTGGCGCAGCGTCTTTGAAAAAAATAACATTAGATCTGCGTAAGGAGGATTCCCGTTCCTTGGATCAACCGGCATCTCCCGTTCCTCCGCTGCAAGCCACATATCCTTATATTCTGGAGGAAATCAAAGAATTGGTTGGCAGCATTCTTTCGGTTGAGGCCGGAAGCATCGATGCTAACATCGGTTTGGAAAATTACATGAACGATTCGTTTAAAGTTGTGGAATTGACGGCTGCACTGCAGAACCGCTACCCCAATGTATCGGCTACTTTTTTGTATGAGTATTCATCATTGGCTGAAATTGCCGGCGCCTTGAGCAGTGCGGAGGAACAGCCTGCGGCCGCCTCAGAAGGAACTGAAAAAGAAGATGTGCGCGTATCGGCAGATGATTTACATAATTTTAAAGATAATAGCGGGAACTCGGAACATACCGGGGATGAACCCTATGAAGTGGCCATTGTCGGAATTAACGGACGCTTTCCGCAGGCAGACAGTATGGCTGAATTCTGGGAGAATTTATTAAAAGGTGTGCCTTGCATTACGGAAATTCCTCCGGACCGTTGGAATACGGATCTGTATTATGATCCCAACGGTGAATCCGCGGACAAGAGCCACAGCAAATGGGGAGGGTTCATCCAGAATGTGGACAGCTTCGACCATGCCTTTTTTGGCATTTCACCGAGGGAAGCGGAGTGTATGGACCCGCAGCAGCGAATTTTTCTGGAAGTCGTGTGGGGATTACTGGAAGATGCCTGCTACACAAGAAAAAGCCTGGATGCGAATACCGGCGTATTCGTCGGTGTAATTTCTAATGATTACAGCCTGTACGCAAGTGAAGCTGCCTTGCATGGTTTCAGCGCATACCGGGGAGCCGAATTATATCAAATTCCTAACCGGGTATCCTATTTCATGAATTTCATCGGCCCTAGTATGGCGGTAGATACGGCTTGTTCGTCATCCGGCACGGCAATACACCTTGCATACGAAAGTATGCGCAGAGGAGAATGCCGCAGTGCCATCGTCGGCGGGGTCAATTTATTTTTGCATCCGGGTCGTTACATTCAATATTCGCAGATGCAAATGCTGTCCAGAGACAAGGAATGCTGTCCGTTTGGGGCAAATGCGGCAGGGACGATTTTTGGCGAGGGCATTGGCGCTTTGCTGCTGAAGCCTTTGCAGCAAGCTCAATTAGATCAGGACCGGATCTATGCTGTAATCAAAGGAACAGCCGTGAATTCAGGCGGCAAGACGAATGGGTTCACTGTTCCCAATCCTAATGCCCAGGCGGAGCTGATTGCTGCCGCGCTTAACAATGCCTGCATACCCGCATCCACCGTTAGCTATATCGAGGCGCACGGTACGGGGACACCGCTCGGAGATCCGATTGAAGTGCGGGGGCTAACCAAGGCATTCGAGCAGTGTAAAGCGGATCATGAGGCTTCCGTTGCTTCAGGTTCTTGCGCGCTGGGGTCCGTAAAATCGAATATCGGTCATCTGGAGTCCGGGGCTGCAATCGCAGGAATCATAAAGATTCTGCTGCAAATGAAGCATAAGACCATAGTACCATCGCTGAATTCATCACTTCTTAATCCATTGATTCCGTTTGCCTCCTCGCCCTTTTATGTACCCCAGAAGGCCGAGGAGTGGCGGCGGCCGGTATGGATGGACGCGAACGGTATATCGCGTCCGGCACCGCGCCGGGCAGGAATCAGCTCGTTCGGAGCAGGCGGGTCCAATGCTCATATTATTCTTGAGGAATATGAGCATACAGAGGTGTTATTAACTAAAGAACAGCGTGTTCCCATTGTAGTCCTGTCAGCCAAAAACGAGATAGCGCTGCAAATGATGGCCGAAAGGCTGAGAGCTTTTATTGAGAACGAAGGGCTTCAGGAAGCGGAATTAGCTGCTTTGGCGTACAGCTTGCAGGTAGGCCGGGAACAGTTCAAATATCGTGCGGCATTCATTTTCGATTCTTTGCAGGAGCTTTGCAATCAACTGGAGGATTTTGCCGAAGGACGCACCGGCTCCGGTAAAATCGTTACCGGCGTTGTGCAGAGTTCACTTTCCGGACAGCTTCTTTTTGGCGAAAGGGAAGCAGATCAGGCCTTTCTGCAGAGTCTGCTTAAGGACAGGGAATACGCCCGGATAGCGATGTTATGGGTGATGGGGGCCGACATCTATTGGCCATGTCTGTACATGCATCGGCGTCCGCAGCGGATGAGCTTACCCGGATATCCGTTTGCCAAAACGCGCCACTGGCTTCCTGCACAGCATGAGCTTGTCAAAGGAGGGCATACAGCAACGCTGCTGCAGCCTCTGCTGCACCGCATCGATTCCCGGAAGACAGCCAAATTGGGAACGGGGCTCGTCTTTGAAACGACTCTGGTTCCGTGGCATTCCCTTATTCAAAGTTCCTCTATGAGCGGCAAGCCCGTGCTTCCGGCAGCGGCTTATATAGAAATGGTTCGTGCAGCGATGGATGAGGCCGCAGGGGCTGCTGATATTGTCATTGAGAACATCGATTTGTTGGAACCGCTTACCGTTGAAGTGCAGACCCGGGTGTATCTCTCACTGAGCGCTGTGGATGAACACCAATATGTGTTCTGCATCCAGTCAGACGGAGAAGACCCTAAGCTTTACAGCAAGGGGACTGTGCGTGCGGACGAGGGCAGGGCGGCATTTTTCGACATCTCAGCAATTGTAGAGGACCGGTTATCCCAGGTAGACCCGGAAACGTTCTATTCAGCGTGTGCGAAATCTGAAGTTCATCTTGATGAGATGCAGCGCCAAGTGACCCGGTTGTGGGACAACGGCAGGGATCTGCTGGCGGAGCTGCGCATGAAAGAGAGCGAGTTAGGAAGAGGGTACGGCATTCACCCGGCTATGCTGGAATGCGCTTTACAGCTGCAGGCCTATTGTTCGGAAGAAAACGATGAGATCGCAGGCATGAAAGAGGTTCGAATAGCCGGAAAAACGCCGGCTGCCGCATATGCCTATATACAGCGTGACGAGCATGGGGGCAGGAAACAGGCTTCCTTACTGAACCCGGCCGGTGAAGTCATTGTTCACATCGGCCAGTTGCTTACGCGCAGACAGAAGAAGGCGTGGGACGAGCTGATGTATGTGCCGGTGTGGGAAGAGCTGGAACGGCTGCCTGTCCGGAAGGATATCCCGCAAACGGTGCTGATTGTCGATTCTGAATCCTCGGCTTCGCTCAGCGAAACTTTGAATGAATATTATTCAAACAAATTTCCAAAGCCGCAGATGATCCATATCCGGTTAAGTGAGCTTACGGAGCAGTTGCAGGACCGTGAGAATAGCTGGTCGTGCGGCATTCATGATATTAACGGATTTGAGGTATGCCTGAGGCAATATGCCTCCATTGATTGCTTGTATTCCCTGTCGGACTGCCGGTCTTATGCAGCGACGGTTGACATAGAAGATTTGATACAAAGCCAGTCGGCCAATGAGGTTCAGCTGCTGAGGCTTATCAAAGCCCTCCGGCAAAAAGAGACGGACGGAAAGCGCATTGCTACTTTTATCATTACTCAGGACAACTGCCGGATCACGGATTCAGCGATTAACCCTTACGGCGGCGGAGTTACAGGGCTTACGTATTCTATTGCACACGGAGACTACCGTTTTTCGGTAAGAAATATTGATATTTCTGCTGAGGATCTTGCAACAGAGGAAAAGCGAAGCACCTTGCTGGAAAATATCGTTAATGAGGAAGCTTCTGACCGCGGAGACGTTGTAAAGCTCCATTCAGGGCGCAGATATAAACAAAGCTTCATCAAGCTGGATACAGAACGGTTCAAACAAACGCAAGGACTGCAAAAGAACGGCGTCTACGTCATTTTAGGAGGAAGCGGCTTAGTCGGCGGTATAATGACCAGGTATCTGATGCAGAATTATCAGGCCAAAGTGGTGTGGATCGGACGTTCTCCCGAATCGTCACCTGCGGTACAAGAAAAACTGGATTCATTCGCAGCGCTGGGTGAGCCTCCGCTTTATGTACAGGCTGACGCAACGAGTCTGGAACAATTGCAGCAAGCGGTAGCCCGGATTAAAAGGCATTATCCGAACATTAACGGAGCTATCTTCTCCGGAATTGTAATTTCATTTGAAAATTCGGTTGCCCAAACAACCGAACGTGAATTTAAGGACATCTTAGATGTCAAATCACAAGGAAGCATTCATTTTTATAAAGCCTTCGAGCGGGAAAAGCTGGATTTCTTATGCTATTTTTCGTCGGGGCAAGCCTTCTCCTTCTCAGGAGCGGCAACCTTATCGGCCTATGCATCAGGGATTACCTTTGCGGATACCTTTGTCAGGTACATGCGGCCGAAGGCAGCTTTTCCTATCGGCATCATCAACTGGGGATTCTGGATGCCGGCAGAGCTTAACCCTTCACTCAGCAAAAATATCGGATTTATTGAGCCGTTTGAAGGCTTCAGCTGCTTTGAACAATTCACGGCGATGCTGCGGATGGACACAGTCCGGCAAGTCATCTGCTTAAAAGCTACGGAGCCTGTGCTTGAATTAATGAAATGCAAAGAGTCGGAGACTGTTTCGGCACTGGAGAGATACTCCAGACCGGAAGTAGGGACGCTGTGGAATCAAGAGATTGTAATGGAAGATCAATTGCCGGAGTTATATGCGATTAATGATCAGGAAGAGCTTCAATTGTGGATGGTAAAGCTGTTGTATGTGCAGATGCAGGAAATGGGCTTTTTTAACCGTAAAGGGATTCGGATAGAGACACAGGCGCTCCGTAAAGTCACGGGCACTCTGGATAAATTTGACCGCATGGTTGACGAATGCCTGGGCTTGCTGGAGGCAAAAGGTTTTATCCGGCGCGAGGGGAATGCGGTAATTGCCACGGAACAGCCTCAGCTCCGCGATGGAGCTGGTGTATGGAGCATGTGGGAGACGGCAAAGGATGTTTATTTACGTGATGCAAACTGGCAGACAAAAGTACGGCTGGTAGATGCCTGCTTACGGAAGCTGCCGGATATTCTGCGGGGTACGGTGATGGCCACAGACGTGTTATTTCCGGAATCCTCCATGAAGATGCTGGAAGGCGTCTATAAAGGGAATGCCTTGTCAGATTATTTCAATAATGTGGTAGCTAATATAATCGTGGAATACGTGCGCCGGCGTGTTCAGACCGATCCTTTGACAAAGGTGAAAATTATTGAGGTAGGGGCGGGAACGGGAGGCACCAGCGCCATGGTGTTTGCCAAGCTGAAGCCTTACAGTGAATACGTAGAGTACTGTTATACGGATATTTCCAAAGCGTTTTTGTTGTTTGCAAAGGAGAAGTACGGCCCTGATAATCCATATATTCAATTTAAATTAAACAATATCGAGAAGCCGCTGGCAGATCAAAATATTAAAGCCGGAAGCTACGATATCGCGATTGCAACAAATTGCCTGCATGCGACCAAAAATATGAACCGCACCATGCGTAATATGAAGGCAGTTCTGAAAGCCGGCGGATTATTACTGTTAAATGAAGACACGGATAAGATGATTTTTACAACACTGACATTCGGTCTTTTGGACGGCTGGTGGTTGTACGAAGATGAGCATTTGCGTATACCGGGTGCTCCGCTCTTGTATCCAGAAACCTGGAAGGCTGTTCTAGAGGAGGAAGGCTTTTGTGATGTTGGATTTCCTGCTAGCGCAGCCCGCGGTTTAGGCCAGCAGATCATTGCAGCAGAGAGCAATGGCGTAATACGCCAGCCAATAACCGGCAAAACGCTGTCTCCGCAAAATGAGAGTGCCTCATCCCAAGAGAAAAAGGGTTCAGCGGACCCTTCTATAAAAATGAAGCAGCAGCTAACGGCGGCAGGTGAGCGTAAATTAAAAGCAGAGGCCGTAACGTCGGCAGCCGGAAGCGCAGGCGAAAGTCTTGAGTCCTACGTGAAGAGTGTGATTCTTGACAAGCTATCAAAATCGCTGAAAGTAACAGTGGACAGTATCGATACCGCGGCAGCCTTTTCTGATTACGGGGTGGATTCCATAATCGGGATTATGTTTGTAAAACAGACCGGTGAGGGGCTTGGAATTCAATTAAACAGCGCAATTCTGTTTGATTATCCGACAGTAGACCGGTTAAGCCGGTTTATCATCAAGAACTACAAAGACCAGCTGCAGGCAAATGTGAAGTTGCCGGTAAAGCCTGCTGCACTGTCCAGCCCGAATCCTGATGATTTTCTGGATTTGCTGAAAGAACAATTTTTTGCAGATGATATTTCTATCGATTCGTTAATCCAAAAGATCCGACAATAAACGTGTTGAGAGGTTACCTATGAACCCTATTAATTTTCAAACCGTTGTTGAAAAGTTGCGGAATAAAGAGATGAGCGAGCAGGAAGCTAAACAGCTGTTGAATCAGTTAAAGCACAGTAATAACGAACCGCCGGAGAGTCCGGATGCGAAAGAGGAAGAGGCCGCCGCGGTGCCTTCTGTGCATGAGTACAGGACGAAACCGGCTGATATCGCAGTGATCGGGATGTCCGGACAATTTCCTGACGCAGCCAGTGTTGATGAATTCTGGAGCAATCTGATTCAAGGGCATGATGCGGTGCGGGAGCTTCCCGCTCATTACTTGAAGCAAAACCCCCTGATCAAGGACTATAAATGGGGCGGAATTTTGGAAGAACGGGATTGTTTCGATCCATTATTTTTTAATATATCTCCGCGGGAGGCAGAGTCGATGAATCCCCATCAGCGCCTGGTTCTCCAAGAAAGCTGGAAAGCGCTGGAGGATGCCGGATATAATCCGAAATCTCTGGCAGGCGGGCAGGTAGGCATCTTCATCGGAGCTGAGCCTACGGGCTATCTCCATGAGTCCTTTACAGGATACTCCGATGCCCTTGTCGCTTCGCGGTTATCCTACTATCTGGATCTGAAAGGGCCGGCCCTTGTCGTCAACACCGGCTGTTCTTCTTCAGCGGCCGCCCTACATCTGGCATGTGACAGCTTGCGCAGCGGGGAATCGGCCATTGCCCTTGCCGGAGGGGCGGCAACGCTGCTGGATCAGACGATTCTGACCAGGCTGGCCGAGATTGGCATGCTGTCCCAGACGGGAAAATGCCATACGTTTGATGAGGCGAGCGACGGTACGGTCATTTCAGAAGGCCTGGGTATTGTCGTTCTGAAAAGCCTGCGGGACGCTGTGGCCGACGGTGATCCTATTTACGGGGTAATTACAGGCTCGGGTATGAACCAGGATGGAGCCAGCAATGGCATTACAGCCCCCAACGGGGTTGCACAGGAACAATTGATAAAAAGCGTGTACGAGCAATATAACATAGATCCTGAATCCGTTACTTATGTGGAAGCGCACGGTACCGGCACCCAGCTTGGTGATCCGATTGAAACGAATGCATTGATTCGGGCGTTCAAACATTTTACGGATAAAGAATCCTACTGCGCTGTGGGGAGTGCAAAATCCTTTATCGGACACACTGGAGCGGCTGCAGGAGTCATTGGTCTTATCAAAACCCTGCTGTCACTGAAGCACCGGCGGATACCCGGTTTAATAAATTTTAAGACCCTCAATCCTTATATTGATTTGCAGGCTTCGGCTTTCTATGTGAATGCGTCAGGCATGAGATGGCAGCCGGCCGCAGGCAAGCTTTTGACAGCAGCAATAAATTCTTTTGGACACAGCGGGACGAACGTTCATCTCGTTGTTCAGGAGTATGAGCCTGCTCCTTCCCGCACGGCGGATCATTCTGCGGCTGGCGGTCTCTGCCTCATTCCGCTGTCGGCCAAAACGAAGGAACGGTTGCTCGCTTATGCAGACAAGTTCCTCCAATACCTGAAGGAGCAGAGCATTGGACTGCCGGCGGCAGCAATCCCGACTGCCGGTCTGGAGCGGGGGATACGCCGTTTGCTCTCGGAGATTCTGCTTGTACAGGAGAACGAGCTGGAGGATGATTTACAGGAATGTGGCCTGGACCCGCTTCATTTCAAGCTGCTGGAGCAAAAGCTGCACGGTGAGCTGGGTATTGAAATACCGCTGCAGATACTGAGCGAGATCAATTCAATTAGCGCAATTGCCGCTTATTCAGCAGGGGCGCAGGCTCCGAAGATGCAAGAGCATCTTTTGGGGGAAGAGGAGGCAAGCCCGGGGCTTCAGCTAAAGAATGTGGCCTATACCCTGCAGACCGGACGGGAAGCGATGGAGGAACGGGTTGTTTTTCTTGTCCAAGATGTAGCTGGTCTGATCTCGTGCTTGGAAGCGTTTATTCAAGGTAAAGAGGAACCGGAGCGGATCTGGCTGGGGCAAGCGGGGAAGGAGAGCACAGCTGCTCACGTAAATGATCTGGCAGAGCAGTGGATAGAAAAGGGGAATTTGCCGCAATTGGCCGAGGCATGGGTCAAGGGGGCGGATATAAGCTGGGAGCTTCTTTATAAAGATGGGATTCCCGGAAAAATGAATCTCCCTACTTATCCGTTCGCAAAGGAGCGTTACTGGAAACCGCAGGAGAGCCCTGAGACTTATCCGGCAGGGACAGCTCAAGCGCCGGCCCTTATTCATCCTTTGCTGCATACCAATACCTCAGACTTGAATGAGCAAAGGTATACTTCGACTTTTACAGGGAACGAGTTCTTCCTTACTGATCATATGATTCAAGGCCAACGGGTTCTGCCCGGTGTGGCCTATTTGGAGATGGCGCGGGCTGCGGTCAGCATGGCGGCAGGGGATCTGAACCCTGAACATGACACTATTTATTTGAAAAATATGGTCTGGGCCCGGCCGATTACTGTCAGCGGGAAGCCTGTGCAGGTGCATATTGGACTTTACCCGGAGAATGACAGGGAGATAGCTTATGAAATTTACAGCCACGAAAGCCTTACGGCAGCAACAGCCGATGAACAGATTGTTCACAGCCAGGGCAGTGTGTCAGTGGTTCAACGGCTGGAAGCTCCGCATGTGAACCGATCTGAATTAATGGATGCCTGTGCACTGGATATGATATCTGCGCATGAATGCTACAGGGCATATGAAGCCATGGGAATTAATTATGGCCCCGGGCATCAGGCGGTTGAATCAATCCGGGTGGGCAAAGATCAGGCACTGGCGAGGCTGGTTTTGCCGGGGGAAATTGCGGGTACCCAAACACAATATCAGCTTCATCCGAGCCTGATGGACGCGGCTTTGCAAGCCACTTTAGGCTTACGGGTCCGTCCGGGGGAATCCGGAACGAAACTTCCTACCGCGCTGCCGTTTGCTATGGAGGCGATGGAGATATACGGAGAATGTCCATCGTCTGTATGGGCATGGGTACGTTACAGTGAAGACAAGCAAACTAGCAAACTGCAAAAAATGGATATTGATCTATTTGATGATCATGGCAAGGTTTGTGTGAGGTTGAAAGGCTTCTCCATTAGACTGCTCGAAGGAGAAGAATTAATATCTGCCTGTGAAACGTTGTTGTTCGAGCCCGTCTGGGAGGAGCAGGCTGTGCTGCCGGAAGCGCAGGCTGCGGCTTATGCTGAGAAGTGGGTCATCTTTTGTGACAGCTCCGGCAGTCTTATGCGGACTCCAATTGAAGCCCAGTTAAGCGGAGCACAGTGTATATGGCTTCAGTCAGATGCCGGCCATCCCGGAGGATGTTTCCAGCAGATTGCGATTGGAGCATTCGAGCACATCCAGCGTATCTTGCTGAGTAAACCAAAAGGAAGCGTTCTGGTGCAGATTGTAGCGGTTCAGCAAGAGGATCAAGGCTTGCTGGGCGCTTTAGCCGGTCTGCTCAAAACTGCGAAGCTTGAAAATCCGAATTTGATAGGCCAGCTGATCATGTTTGATGCCGGCGATCGTCTGGATGCAGTTGCTGATATCATTAAGGCAAATAGCTTGGGCCAGCCGGAACAGCACATCATGTACAAGGCCGGAAGACGCTACGTGGCTGGCTGGAGTGAGCTGGAAGCTCCGGGATATACAGTTGAAAGTACACCCTGGAAAGACGGCGGGGTTTATTTGATCACAGGAGGAGCAGGCGGATTAGGCTTGCTATTCGCAGAGGAAATAGCACGCAAGTGTAACTGTGCTACAGTTATTCTGACAGGACGGTCGCAGCTTGCTGATCATAAATGGAACAGGATCAAGGAAATAGAGTCACTTGGCTCTACTGTTATTTACAAACAAGTTGATGTGTCCGACCGGGAAGCCGTTGAAGCATTGATGTCCGAGATTCAGCGGGACTACGGAAATTTAAACGGGATTATGCACAGTGCCGGGACGATTCGGGACAACTATATCATCAAAAAGAAACAGGCTGAAATCTTGGAAGTAATGGCTCCCAAGGTGTCCGGCCTTGTAAATCTGGATATGGCAAGCCAGGATGTGACTTTGGATTTCTTCATCAGTTTTTCGTCGGGATCGGGTGCGCTTGGCAACGCCGGCCAGGCTGATTATGCCCTGGCAAATGCATTTATGGATGCCTATGCAAAGCTGCGCAACAGCATGGCAGCGGCCGGGCTGCGGCAAGGAAGGACATTATCCGTGAACTGGCCGTTGTGGAGAGACGGCGGAATGCGCGTAGATGCCGCAGTGGAGCATCATATGAAGCAGCAGCAGGGAATGGCTGCCATGCATACAGATGAGGGCATACGCGCCTTGTACCTCGCGCTGGCATCCGGTAAGGATCAGGTCATGGTTATTGCCGGTGAACGGCAGCGTATCCTTGATTATGTCTATAACAGCCAGCCTGCAGCAGAGGTTAAAAGGAACGCTGCAACCGGCAAGGACGATCCGGTTAGCTCTGCGGGCAGAAATGACGCCAGCCTAATGATTAGCGATGACCGCCTGCAGGAGCTGGCTGTTCAATACATCCGGCAGCTGCTGTCAACCGTGATCCGCCTGCCGGCAAGCCGGATCGAAGCCGATGCTTCTTTAGACAAGTATGGAATTGATTCCATTATGGTGATGAAGCTGACGAATGAGCTGGAGCAGAGCTTCGGTTCTTTGCCGAAAACATTATTTTTTGAATATCAAACGATAACCGCAGTAACCGGCTATTTCCTGGAATTCTACCGGGATCAGTTGATAGATCTGTTAGGTGTCTCACAGGATTCAACAAGCGCTGAACTGCTTCCGGCCAGACAGGCTGAAGGCGGTGAAGAGCCTGCAGCGCCAGAAGCGAACTGGACCGGGCGTAGACGGTCCCGGTTTAATTCCCGGCAAAGCGAAAGCAATCAGGAGCATCACAGCGAGGCTCTGGATATTGCCATTATCGGCGTTTCAGGCCGTTACCCGGGAGCCGGCAGCCTCGGAGAATATTGGACTAATTTACAAGAGGGTAAAAATTCCATCACGGAGATTCCAAAGGACCGCTGGGATTATCGTCTTTATTATGATGAGGATAAGGATGCACCAGGGAAAACATACAGCCGCTGGGGCGGTTTTATAGACGGTGCGGATCAGTTTGATCCTTTGTTCTTCCACATTTCCCCGCGTGAAGCCGAGCTGATGGACCCGCAGGAGCGGTTATTCCTGGAATGTGTATATGAAGCAATCGAGGATGCCGGGTACACGCGTCAGACGCTGGGGCAGAAGCATCAGGGATTTGGTCTGGACGGGAATGTCGGCGTTTACGTTGGAGTTATGTATGAGGAATATCAGCTATATGGAGCGGAACAATCCTTGCTTGGCAATCCGGTATCACTGGGAGCCAGCCCTTCATCGATTGCGAACCGCATTTCATACTGGTGCAATTTTCACGGGCCCAGCATGGCTGTGGACACAATGTGCTCCTCTTCGCTGACGGCAATTCACCTGGCTTGTCAAAGCCTGCAGCGAAGCGGCTGCGAATTGGCTATAGCAGGCGGCGTCAATCTAAATCTGCATCCGAATAAATATCTGATGCTGGCACAAGGCAAATTTGCTTCGAGCAAGGGGCTTTGCGAGAGCTTTGGTGACGGAGGGGACGGCTATGTTCCCGGGGAAGGTGTAGGGGCTGTTTTGCTTAAGCCCTTATCCAAAGCGATTGCTGACGGGGATAACATTTACGGTATTGTTAAGGGCAGCTCCATAAATCATGGCGGTAAAACCAACGGGTTTACGGTGCCCAATCCGACTGCCCAGGCTGCACTGATCAGACAAGCTTATCATTTTGCCGGAATTGATCCGAGAACGGTCAGTTATATGGAAGCTCATGGAACGGGAACGGCATTGGGCGACCCGATTGAGATTGCCGGATTGACGAAGGCTTTCGGACATTCTACACAGGACCGGCAGTTCTGTGCTATCGGTTCAGTGAAGTCCAATATCGGACATTGCGAAAGTGCGGCAGGCATTGCCGGATTGACGAAAATATTGCTTCAAATGAAGTATGGCCAGCTGGTTCCGTCCTTGCACGCAAAAACGCTGAATCCAAATATTGATTTCAGTGCAACGCCGTTCACCGTGCAACAAGAACTGACGGAGTGGAAGCGCCCCCGGATTCAAATCAGCGGCGGGATGAGGGAATATCCGCGGCGGGCGGGATTATCCTCCTTCGGTGCAGGAGGTTCGAACGCGCATCTGGTCATTGAGGAGTATCGCAGTCCGGATACGGCCAATGTCCTATCGGCCACGCCTCAACGTCCGGCAATTATTCTGTTATCAGCCCAGAATGAGGAGCTCCTGCTGGCTCAAGCAGAGCGGCTTCTGGCTGTGATCCGCAAGCAGCAGATCACGGAAACTGAATTAATGAATCTGGCCTACACGCTGCAAGTCGGCCGGGAAGCGATGGAGAAGCGGCTGGGCTTTCTGGTGAGCTCATTGAGTGAACTGGAAGGAAATCTGCACAGCGTCGTTCAGCGGCAGGACCGGGGGATGCAGGTGTTTCACGGCCAGGTGAAACGAAATCAGGATTCGCTGGCTGTTTTTGCAGCGGATGAGGATATGGCTCAAACCATTGAAGCCTGGATTGATAAGGGGAAATATGCCAAGCTGCTGGACCTTTGGGTAAAGGGATTGGTATTTGATTGGAACAAACTGTATGGCAAGCATCAGCTGTGCAGGATCAGCTTGCCGGCCTATCCTTTTGCCAGGGAGCGTTATTGGTTCCCGCAGAAACCCTCTGTTGAGACAAAAGGTTCCGCGGCCGGCTCAGTTATGCATCCGCTGGTGCATCGTAATACATCGGATTTCGCAGGCCAGCGTTTTAGTTCAACGTTTACCGGCCAGGAATTTTTCCTGCGTGACCACGCAGTGCATGGCAAGCAGGTTTTGCCGGGCGTGGCACACTTGGAAATGGTTAGAGAGGCCGTTAGTATAGCAGCAGAATCCCTTGAAGAGCAGCACTTTAACGTCCGGCTGAAGAATATTGCCTGGATTCGGCCGGTTATTGCCAGCAATCAGCCGCTGCACATTCATACGGAGCTCATGCTGGAGGAAAGCGGCAATGTAACATTTCAGATAACCGGCGAAGCAGCTGCAAAGGGTGAAGAACCTGTTGTGTACAGCCAGGGAACCGCAGTATTGCGTTCGGCCCAGGATATGCCTGTACTGGATGTCAACAGGCTGAAGGCAGAATGCAGCGAGCATGTGGTTGAAGCCGGGTCAGTCTATGCGTTATTGGAGCAGATGGGCCTTGCTTATGGAGGAACGCAGCGGGGAATTCAGACATTATATATAGGTGCGGATCAGGTGCTGGCAAAGCTGTCGCTGCCTCCGGCTGTCCGGAGTACATTAACTGATTATGTAATGCATCCGGCTATTGCCGATGCAGCTCTTCAAGCCTGCTGCGGACTCCGGCTGGGTTCTGAGGATAAGGAGCCGCTGCTGCCTTTTGCCTTGGAAGAGTTAGACTGCTGGGGACCCTGTGAAGCCGAAATGTGGGCATATATTTGCCGCAGTCCAGGCAGTGCGGAGACAGCTCCGGTGCAGAAGCTGGATATTGAGGTGTCCGATAACAAAGGAAATGTCGTTCTGCGGCTGAGAGGCTTCTCCTCCAGGGCTGCCGGAGCGGAGGCCGGGGGTGCAGGATCGGCAGTTCAACGCGAGTTCCCTCTGGATGAAGAAGGTGTGCTGCTGTTAACCCCTTCCTGGAAGGAGGCGCCTGCTGCTTTGACAGCAACTGCCCCTGTATTTACGGAGCACAGCGTGCTGCTCTGCGGTCTGGGTCCGGTCACATCGCAAGCAGTCGAAAGGGAGCTCGGCAGTGCTGTACGCTGTTCAGCGTTGCAGATCGGGGGAGAAGGCGCCGATGATCGTTATGAAGCGTTCGTAATTCAGGTATTCCAAGAGGTTCAGCAAATTTTGAACAGGAAACCCAAAGGCAGAGTGCTGGTACAAGTTATTGCCCCTTACGATAGAGAAAACCAGCTGTACCGGGGAATTTCAGGTCTGTTCAAAACGGCAGCGCTGGAAAATCCTCATTTTCATGGTCAAATGCTGGAGGTAGGCGCCGATGAGGACGCTCCGGGCATCGCGCGGAAAATCAGGGAAAATGCTTGCAGTCCGCTGGATCAGGAAATCAGATACCAGGCCGCTAAACGGTATATAACGGAGTGGAGAGAAGCTGCTCCGATAATTGAAGATTCCCGCCTAACGTTGCCCTGGAAAGACGGCGGTGTCTATTTAATCACAGGCGGAGCAAGCGGCCTGGGAGCTATTTTTGCGTCTGAAATTGCTGCTAAGACTCAAGAGGTTACTTTAATTCTGACGGGCAGATCGGCATTAAGTGCGGAGAAGCTTGCCGGGCTGAAGTCGGGGCTGGCAGCGGGCACAAAGCTGGTCTACAGACAAGCAGATGTGTCAGACAAGCGGCAGACAGAGGAGCTTATCACAAGCATAAGGCAGGAATTTGGCGCATTGAACGGGATCATTCATAGTGCGGGAATCGTCAAGGATGCCTTTATTCTCAAAAAGAAGGAAGCAGATGTGCTGGAAGTACTTGCGCCCAAAGTGAGGGGTGTCCTGAATCTGGATGAAGCGAACGCCGAAGCGGCACTTGATTTCTTTATTATATTCTCTTCAGGATCAGGTGCTGCCGGTAATATCGGTCAAGCGGATTATGCGGCGGCTAACGCATTTATGGACAGGTATGCCAACTACCGCAACTCACTGGCTGCAGCCGGTAAGCGGTCCGGAAGAACATTGTCAGTCAATTGGACCTTGTGGAAAGAGGGCGGCATGCGGGTCGGCAGGGATACCGAGCAGCGGCTGCAGCAGACGACAGGTATGGTGCCTTTGCAGACGCATTTGGGCCTGAAGGCTTTGTATCAGGCTCTGGCCAGTGACTATGATCAGGTGCTGGTAGCTGAAGGAAATGTGAAAAAGCTGCGCGACACATACACCGGCAGCCTGCAAAAACAGGCTCAGGGAGAGGAAAAGCAGCCCGCTGAGGAGCTAAGTCCGCAAGGCGGACAAGCGGGTTCCACTGCCAAACGGCAAATGCTGCACGATAAAACCATTGCTTGGTTCAAGGAGCTGTTGTCTTCAATTATCAAGCTTCCGGCCAACCGGATTCAGGCGGACGCACCGCTTGATGAATACGGCATCGATTCAGTGATGGTCATGCAAATGACGAACCGGCTGGAAAAGCATTTCGGTTCTCTGTCGAAAACGCTGCTGTTCGAATACCAAAGCATTCATGAACTAGCGGCTTATTTTATGGAAATGCATCAAGCACAGCTCAATCTGTTGCTAGGAGTCGGCAATGAGGAGCAGGCGGCTGCAAACCGTAATTCTGCAACAGGAAATGTAAATGAAACTATTGGTGCTGTTAGCAAGACGGTTAGACGGCGTGCACACGCAGCTTTGCGTGTAGAGAAAAAACCGCAATCCTCCGGGGAGGATATTGCAATTGTGGGCATTTCGGGCCGCTATCCGGGTGCTCAGAATATTGAAGCTTATTGGGAGAATTTACGTGACGGTAAAGATTGCATCACTGAAATTCCAGCGGACCGCTGGGACTTCAGCCGATACTACGATGCGGACAAGACTAAAGCGGGCAAGACAAACAGCAAGTGGGGCGGGTTCCTGGAGGGAGTAGACCGGTTCGATCCCCTGTTCTTCCATATATCCCCCCGTGAAGCCGAGCTGATGGACCCGCAGGAGCGTTTGTTTCTGGAATGTGCCTACGAAACATTAGAAGACGCAGGTTATACCCGGGAGATGCTTGGCTCGAAGCAAGATCAAGGCGCAGCGCCTAATGTCGGGGTATTTGTCGGTGTAATGTATGAGGAGTACCAGCTCTATGGTGCGGCGGCACAAAGTCAAGGAAGGCCTATTGCCTTACACGGGAATCCTTCATCGATTGCCAATCGCGTATCCTATTTCGGCAACTTCCATGGTCCTAGCATGGCTGTCGATACAATGTGCTCTTCATCGCTTACCGCGATTCATCTGGCTTGTCAAAGCATCCGGCAGGGCAGCTGTGAGCTTGCGATTGCAGGCGGGGTCAATGTATCGATTCACCCGAACAAATATTTACTGTTGGGACAGGGGAATTTTGCCTCCAGCAAAGGGCGGTGCGAGAGCTTCGGAGAGAGCGGGGACGGCTACGTACCTAGTGAAGGAGTAGGCGCAGTTCTGTTGAAGCCTTTGTCCCGGGCAATCGCGGACGGAGACCAGATTTATGGGATTGTTAAAGGGACGGCCATTAACCATGGCGGAAAAACAAACGGCTACACGGTTCCGAATCCGAGAGCGCAGACACAAGTAATTGAGCAGGCGTTTAAGGAATCGGGCATTGATCCCAGAACGGTTACCTATATGGAGGCCCATGGAACAGGCACCTCCTTAGGCGATCCGATTGAAATTACCGGCTTGACCAAGGCGTTCAGCGTGCATACAGATGACAAGCAATTCTGTGCACTTGGCTCCGTTAAATCGAATATCGGCCATTGTGAAAGTGCAGCAGGGATTGCCGGATTAACCAAAATTCTGCTGCAAATGAAGTATCGCAAGCTGGTTCCGTCTCTGCATGCGGAGACTTTGAATCCCAATATCGATTTTCAATCTACACCGTTTGTTGTTCAGCGGGTGCTGGATGACTGGCATCAGCCTGAATTAGTGATTGATGGAGTAACCCGGACATATCCGAGACGAGCGGGAATCTCTTCCTTTGGCGCCGGAGGCTCCAATGCCCACATCCTCATTGAAGAATTTATTGAGGAAAAGCAGGCTCCCGTTCCGCTCCGGTCCCATCATCCTGCTGTTATCGTGCTTTCTGCTGTAAATAAAGAACGGTTGTATGAGCAGGCCAAAAGATTACGGGCTGCTATTCAGATGCGTCCGCTGACAGATGCTGATCTGGCCAATGCAGCCTATACGCTGCAAGTAGGCCGGGAAGCCATGGAGGTAAGGCTTGCCCTGCTGGCAGATTCTATGAAGGAGCTTGAGCAGAAGCTTGGCGATTTCATAGACAATGAGGATGGAGCAGCTGATGTATATCAGGGTCAGGTCCGCAGCCCAAAAGATCAGTTGGCTTTATTCGAAGCGGATGAAGATTTACAGCTGGCGATGGAAACGTGGCTGGAGAAGGGCAAGTACGCCAAGCTGCTGAATCTTTGGGTTCACGGTGTACCTTTTGACTGGAACAAGCTGTACAGTGATCTTAAACCTCGGCGGATCAGCCTGCCGACCTATGCTTTTGCGCGTGAGCGTTACTGGTTGCCGGAGACAGCGGCAGAGACGCATTACAGAGACAGGACTGTGAACGGGACAAGCCGGTCTTCTTTTGACAAAACCTATTTGGACCGTCTTCTTGACGATGTTCTGAACGAAGCGATAACCGTTGATGCTGCATTAATAGAAATTGCCCAAACGAGGAGAGAGCTATGAAAGATTTTCTTCAATACGTTCTGACCGAAGTGAAGAACAAGCGTGTGGACAAAGAGGATGCCATTGCCTGGATCGAACAATTTCAGACTGCAGGAACGGTCCGGGAACAGCATAATCTTCATCCGCTGTTGCATGAGAATACGTCAAATCTGTCGGAGCAGCGGTTCAGTTCAACCTTTTCGGGGGAAGAGCTTTTTCTAAGGGACCATGTTGTGAATGGTCAGGCTCTTCTTCCGGGGGCTGCTTATTTGGAAATGGCGCGTGCAGCAATTGATATAGCAATGACCGGCTCCGGTTCTGCACCGGCAGGGGTATGCTTAAAGGATATTGTCTGGGTGCGCCCCCTGCCGTCGGAAGGGCGGGATATCCGTGTACACATCGGGCTATATCCTGAGTCGAATGGACAAATTGCTTTTGAGATTTACAGTGAAACCGGGGCATCTGAGGGGCCGCCCGAATTCATCATACATTGCCAAGGCGCAGCAGAGCTATCCTCTGCGGATAAGCCGGTAAAAGTGTTGGACATACCAGCCTTACAGGCGGCCTGCCAAGAGCAGATCCTTTCTTCCGTGCAATGTTATGAACGGTTTCACGATATTGGGCTGCACTATGGTCCAACGCACCAAGGCATCGAAGAGATGTATTCCGGTAATGGACAGGTGCTGGCAAAGCTTGTCCATCCTCCATCCCCAGCGGGTGAGGAGCTGCAGTATACGCTGCATCCGGGGTTCATCGATTCGGTTTTTCAGGCTACCGCAGGCTTTACGGCAGGGGAGAGCACGGTAACACCGGCTCTTCCTTTTGCATTGGAGAAACTGGATATACTGGGCGGGCTTACATCAAGGATGTGGGCCTGGGTCCGCCTTAACCACAGTAACGGAGACGGCACTTTCCAAAAGTTCGATATCGACGTGGCAGATGAGCAGGGGAACATTGCGTTGAGTCTGCAGGGCTTTACAACCCGTAATGCTCTTCTTAAAACTTTGATAGCTGATTCTGACGGGCTGAAGGAACAGGATACCCCGACTGAAAATGCGGATGACCGTTTCCGCGAATGTGAATCGGGAACTGATTATATTCTGGAAGAGAACGCCGTTCATTATTTTAAGAAGCTGCTGTCTTCGGTTATTCATTTACCCGTTTACCGGATTGATGCGGACGCACCGCTTGAGAAGTATGGTATCGATTCAGTAATGGTGCTGCAAATGACGAATCAACTAGAGCTTGTATTCGGACCGTTATCCAAGACTTTGTTTTTCGAGTATCAGACCATTCAGGAGGTAACCGAATTTTTTCTTCTCTCCTATCGTGACTCCCTGAAGCTGTTACTTGGCTTTGACGGTGAACCGGCAGGAGCGGCAGAGCCGGCGGCTGCAATCCAGGAGGCAGCTCAGGCGCCTGGGCTGCCGCTCCGTCATGGAAGGGAGCATTCACGTTTTTGGACATCGGGCTCCAACAATCCGGGAACGGCTCCTGAGAACGGTCATTTACGAAATCAAAGCATGGACATTGCTGTTATCGGCTTATCAGGCCGTTACCCCGGTGCAGAGAATGTTGAGCAGTATTGGAATAATCTCAGAGAAGGCAAAGACAGTATTATCGAAATTCCGAAAGACCGCTGGGATTATCAAAGGTACTATGATGCAGATAAGACTAAGGCGGGCAAAACAAACGGCAAATGGGGAGGTTTTTTGCAGGGGGTCGATCAATTCGATCCGCTGTTTTTTCAAATATCACCTCGTGAAGCCGAAATAATGGACCCGCAGGAGCGTTTGTTTTTGCAATGCGTTTACGGAAGTCTGGAGGATGCAGGCTATACCCGTGAAGCGCTGGGCAGGCATGGAGGTCAGGTTGGCGTCTATGTCGGGGTTATGTATGAGGAATATCAGATGTACGGGGCTGAACAGACACTGCTCGGGAACCCGCTGTCGCTTGGCGGAAGCCCGTCGTCGATTGCAAACCGTATCTCTTACTGGTGCAATTTTCATGGACCCAGCATGGCACTGGATACGATGTGCTCCTCCTCTCTCACAGCTATTCATTTGGCTTGCCACAGCCTGATGCGGGAGGAATGTGAGCTGGCAATTGCGGGAGGCGTCAATGTATCGGTACACGCGAATAAATATCTGGCGCTGGGGCAAGGAAATTTCGTTTCAAGCAAAGGACGCTGTGAAAGCTTTGGCGAAGGCGGCGACGGTTACGTGCCCGGTGAAGGGGTTGGCGCGGTGCTGCTCAAACCATTATCAAAGGCTCTTGCCGATGGGGATCAGATTTATGGGGTTATCAAGGGCACCGCAGTTAACCACGGCGGCAAAACCAATGGATACACTGTACCTAACCCCCAGGCACAGGCGGATGTAATCGGCCGTGCTTTGAAAGAAGCGGCAATTGATCCGCGGACGATCAGCTATGTGGAGGCTCATGGAACAGGAACCTCCCTGGGTGATCCGATCGAGATTGCCGGGTTGACCAAGGCCTTCCGGGCATTCACGAAGGATCAGCAGTATTGTGCCATAGGCTCGGCGAAGTCGAACATCGGTCACTGTGAGAGCGCAGCGGGGATTGCCGGTTTGACGAAAGTATTACTGCAGATGAAATATGGTCAAATAGCGCCTACTTTGCATGCGCAGACGCTGAATCCCAACATTGATTTCGGTGCTACCCCCTTTACCGTTCAACAGAAGCTGACCGATTGGGAGCGGCCGGTAATTCAAGTAAACGGAGAATTGAAGGAATTCCCCCGCCGGGCAGGCCTCTCTTCCTTTGGAGCAGGGGGATCGAATGCGCATGTGGTGATTGAGGAGTACCGGCCCTTGCGGGCAGCGGCTGATATTGCAGTTACCCCTCAGCGGCCGGCGATTATCCTGTTATCGGCAAAGAATGAAGAGCGTTTGCTGGAACAGGCCGGGCAACTCCTGTATGCTGTCCGCAGGCAGGGATACTCCGAAACGGACTTGATTGATATAGCTTATACCCTGCAAGTGGGGCGGGAAGCTTTGGAAGAGCGGCTTGGATTCCTGGTTAGCTCAGTGGGAGAGCTTGAGGAGCATTTAGCAGGTTTTGTGCAGCAGCAGGATCACGGATTACAAATGTACCGCGGGCAGGTAAAAAGGGATGAGGAATCATTGGCGGTTTTTGCAGCTGATGAAGATATGATTCAGGCGGTCGATACCTGGATTGCAAAAGGGAAATACACTAAGCTGCTCGATCTCTGGGTAAAAGGGCTGGCGTTCGACTGGAACAAGCTGTACAGCAAAGACAAGCCGCGCCGTATCAGCTTACCTACCTATCCGTTTGCGAAAGAGCGCTATTGGGTTCCGCAGAAGTCGTCCGGGCAAGGCAATGGGATACAAAGTATCGATACGGCACTTCATCCGCTTGTGCATCGCAATACATCTGATTTTGCCGGGCAGCAGTTTAGCACGACGTTCACAGGCCAGGAATTCTTTCTGCGTGATCATGTGGTACAAGGCCGCCGCGTATTGCCGGGAGCGGCTCATCTGGAAATGGCCAGAGTCGCAATTACTTTGGCCATGAAGCTTACGGAAGATGAGCGTACCGGCATTCATCTGAATCATGTTGTGTGGATTCAGCCTATTATCGTAGGCGACAAACCTGTTCAAGTGCATACAGAGCTGCTGCTGGAAGAAAACGGCGTTATTGCGTTTGAAATTTGTGGCGAAGCAGATGAAGCTGACGGTGAACCTGTGGTTTACAGCCAAGGAAGCGCCGTGTTATACCCGGTGGAAGAGCCGGCGTTTACGCTCAATCTGAAGGCGATACAAGAAGAATGCAGGGAGCGTATATTTGAAGCTGAGCCGTGTTACGCCGTCTTTGCGAGGATGGGAGTTGCATACGGGCCGGCGCAGCGCGGAATTGAAACAGTTTATGCCGGGAAGGACCAGGTATTGGCCAAACTTAGGTTGCCTGGAGTTGTCACGGATACGCTGACTGATTATATGATTCATCCGGCAATCGTGGACGCTGCAATTCAAGCAACGCTGGGATTAAGGCTCGGAACAGAAGAAATCCGGACGGCGCTGCCTTTCGCCCTGCAGGAGATGGAAATACTGGGAGCCTGCAAACCGGAAATGTGGGCACATATCCGGCGCTGTTCAGACAGCGGAATAGAGGGGCCGGTGCAGAAGCTGGATATCGATATAAGCGATAACGCGGGGAAAGTTTGCTTGCGGATGAAGGGATTCTCCTTTAGGGAAACAGAGAAGGGGACCGTTATACAGCCCGGGATCATTAAGGACAGCCCGGGGGAACAGGCAGAGATGCTAATGATTGCACCTGCCTGGGAAGCGAAAGCTGTGCCGGCAGCATCTGCTGTTCCGGAATTTGAAGAGCATATGGTATTGTTGTGCGGGCTTGCCCACCTATCGCCTCAAACGGTTGAAGCAGAGCTTGGTTCTGCTGTGCGGTGTATGGTTCTTCAGGCTGGCGCTGAAGATGCAGGCGGTTCTTATCTTGATCATGTCAGTCAAGTATTCCGTGAGGTTCAGCGGATGCTGCAATCTAAACCAAGAAAAAATATGTTACTGCAAATTGTTGCCCTTTTTGATGAAGAGCATCAGTTAGGCCGCGGAATTGCAGCTCTGCTCAAAACAGCAGCGCAGGAGAACCCGTTCTTCCGCGGGCAATGGATAGAAGTGGAAATGAAGGATGGCGCTTCCGGCATCATCCATAAGATCAAAGAGAATATGCGCACTCCTCAGGACTGCGAGGTGCGTTACATGAACTCCAAACGGTATATTGTCAATTGGAGCAATGTTGAAGTCCAAACCGATGAAACGATACCTTGGAGAGACGGCGGTGTCTATCTGATCACAGGGGGAGCCGGCGGATTGGGCAGGATTTTTGCAGAGGAGATTGCTGCAAAAGTGCGGAAAGCCACGCTGGTTCTAACGGGGAGGTCTCCGCTGGATGAAGAGAAGCGTACCGGACTGGAGAAGACTTTTGCACGGGGAACGAAGCTGGTATACAAACAGGCGGATGTGACCGATAAGCAGAATACCCAGGAGCTGATTGCGGATATACAGCATGAGTTTGGGGCATTGAATGGAATTATACACAGTGCCGGCATTATTCATGATGGATTTATTCTCAAGAAAACCGGGATGGATGTCCTCCAAGTTCTGGCTCCTAAGGTTAATGGTGTCGTGAATTTGGACGAGGCCAGCTCAAAGGTGCCGCTTGAGTTCTTTATATTCTTTTCATCAGGCTCGGGTGTGCTTGGTAACGTGGGGCAAGCCGACTATGCGGCAGCTAACGCCTTTATGGATCGCTATGCCTTCTACCGTGATGATCTTGTGAAAAAAGGGCTGCGCAGCGGACAAACACTGTCTGTAAACTGGCCGCTATGGAAAGAGGGGGGCATGCGGGTAAATGCCTCCACGGAAAAGCAAATGCAGCAGGCAACGGGAATGCTGGCATTGCGGACACCGGCAGGTATTCAGGCGCTGTACAGAGCCTTTAGGAGCAAAAAGGCGCAGGTGTTTGCAGCCGAAGGAGATGCAGTACGCATGCAGCAGGCCTGGTTCCCGGGGATGCGCCTTGTTTCTGCGAATCCGTTGTCAGATCAAGTGTATAACCAGTTGACCCGCACAGCGGCCGCACTGCTGCAGGTAAGACCGGAGGATCTGGATTGTACGGCCGGATGGGAGGAATACGGATTCGATGCGCTGTGCTGGGGAGAATTGATAGAATCCCTTAACCGCATGTATGACCTGGAGCTTACACCGGCCGATTGGATTAAATATGACTGCTTGGACAGCCTTTCCGATTACTTGGTAAAACAAGCAGGGGAGAGCAGCGTGCAGCCTGAGAAGCCGCTGCAAGAGGAAATGTTACAGCAGGCAGTACCAGGTACTCTAACTATGGATATTAGCGGTTCAGAGCTTCGGTACCATGCAACGGAATATTTTAAAAAGGCTCTTTCCTCCATACTTAAGCTTCCTTTGCATCGTATTGATGAACATACGCCGCTTGAAGCCTATGGCATAGATTCGGTAATGATTTTGCAATTGACGACGGAATTAGAGCGGACCTTCGGGCCGTTGCCTAAAACGTTGTTTTTTGAATACCGGAATTTAAGGGAAGTTACGGGTTTTTTCCTTGAAGGTTATAAGGAGAAGATTAACCAGCTGCTCGGTTATAACAGTACGGAGGCTATCGGCCGGTCAGACAACAAAGAAGCGGTCAAAGAGAATACAGCGGCAGTTTTATCAGGTTATACCCGTCCGCGTATTAGCTCAAGAGCCCTTCGTGGAGTGAAGTCACAGCCGGAACAGGAAGTTGCTAAAGGGCTGGACATAGCGATTGTCGGGCTTTCCGGGCGTTACCCTGGCGCAAGAAATGCCGGACAGTTCTGGGAAGCATTGAAGAACGGCAAGGACTGTATCACCGAGATTCCTCCGGAACGCTGGGATCACCGGTTGTATTTTGATACCGACCAGGAGAATCCGTACCGCACCTACAGCAAGTGGGGAGGATTTATCGACGGCGTAGAAGAATTTGATCCTAAATTCTTTAATATTTCACCGCGAGAGGCAATTTCGATGGACCCGCAGGAGCGGTTATTTTTGGAATGTGTGTTTGAAGCGCTGGAGGATGCCGGTTATACGCGCGAGCTGTTAGCAAAGGGTACAGGGAATGCCGGGGGAAGCAGTCCGGGCGGCAATGTCGGTGTTTACGCCGGCGTTATGTATGAAGAATACCAGCTTTACGGACTTCAGGAGCAGATGAAAGGAAACCATACTGCACTGGTAGGTAATTCTGCTTCCATTGCTAACCGGGTTTCTTATTATTGTAATTTCCACGGACCGAGTATTACGCTCAATACGATGTGCTCTTCTTCGCTTACAACGATCCATTTAGCATGTCAGAGCCTCTCCGGCAACGAATGTGAAATGGCGGTTGCAGGCGGTGTGAATATTTCGATTCATCCGAACAAATATTTGGCGCTGGCGCAGGGCAGGTTCATTTCAGATAAAGGCCGCTGTGAAAGCTTCGGCGAAGGCGGTAACGGATATGTGCCCGGTGAAGGTGTTGGGGCAGTAATACTTAAGACGCTGGCAAAAGCAAAAGCGGATGGCGACCATATTTACGGCGTGATTAAAGGCAGTGCGATCAACCACGGAGGAAAAACGAATGGTTATACGGTACCGAATCCTTCCGCACAATCTGATGTCATTAAAAAAGCCTACGGATTGGCCGGCATTGACCCGCGTACTGTAAGTTATATCGAAGCGCATGGAACTGGAACCTCCTTAGGAGATCCGATTGAAATCGCCGGGCTGACCAAAGCATTCCATGAATTCTCGAAGGATAACCAATATTGCGCGATCGGGTCGGCTAAGTCCAACATTGGACATTGCGAAAGCGCAGCCGGAATTGCCGGCATTACAAAGATTTTATTTCAATTTATGCATAGACAAATCGTTCCATCCTTGCATTCAAAGGTGCTTAATCCGCACATCGACTTTGCTCAAACACCGTTTATTGTCCAGCAGGAGCTGGTAGAGTGGAAACGCCCGATTCTTGACGGAGGCGAGGTGCCAAGGCGTGCAGGGATTTCTTCCTTCGGTGCGGGAGGAGCCAACGCACATTTGGTGCTGGAAGAATATGTGGATGAAAGGGATGAACGGGGCAGGGAAGAAGGCGGCGTACCCCTTAATCCGTTCTTGATTGTGTGGTCCGCCAAGCAAAAGGAGAGCTTAAGGGTACAAGCGCAGAATTTATTGAATTCAATACAGGAAGCCCGGTTAACCGACGCTGATCTAGCCCGCATTGCCTATACTTTGCAGACTGGGCGGGAGGCAATGGAGGAACGGGCGGCTGTAATCGTAAGTTCCATCAAAGAGCTGTCGGAGAAGCTAAGGGAATTCGCAGCGGGGAACGAATTTACTGACGGTCTTTTCCGCGGTCAAGTCAAGGAGAATAAAGATACAGCATCATTGTTTGCTATGGATGATGAATTACAGGAAGCGGTTGCGAAGTGGTTGCTCAGGAAGAAATATTCCAAGCTCGCGGAGCTGTGGGTAAAAGGTGTCCAGTTGGATTGGACCCTCCTTTATAACGGGCATACACCACGCCGGATCAGTTTACCGGCATATCCTTTTTCAAGAGAGCGGTATTGGATTGTAAATTCTTCAGAGACAAAAGCCATTCCGCCAGCAGAGAAGGAGAAGCAGAAGGAGGAGGAGCAGGAGAAAGCAGATCACCGGCCGATCGCAGCCCTCCCGGATGAGCCGGCGCCTCAATCTAAAGTGCAATTGAACAGCCTTGCTCATATCAACCCTGTTGAACCAGCAGTGAAACAAGAACCGAAAACGCTACCAGCATTGGGGGGAGTGCACCAGACAATGATCTCTAATCTGCAACTGGAAAGTGAGCTTGCGGTTAGTTTGGCAGAGATTTTATATATGCAGGTCAGTGATATTGATCCGGAATCTTCATTTATTGATTTGGGATTAGATTCAGTTGTTGGTGTGGAATGGATCAAATTGCTGAATCGGAAGTACGGGGTCACTCTGACAGCTACAAAAATCTATGATTACCCGAATCTGCACGCTTTTTCGTTATTTATATCACAACAGCTGATGTCCAAAAATGAATTTACTGCTGTCAAGGATGCAGTAGTGGAAGAAAAAAAGCAGGTTCCGTTAATCAGACTGCAAGCGCTGGACGATTTGCCTGCCGCTCCCGTTAAGCATCAGGCGCCGCCGACTGCATATCCCGCTCCAGAACCTGAACCGGTGATACAACTTAAAGATCCCGCAGCGTTACCCGGTTTAACGCGCTCAGGTATGCCATCTGCTGCTCAGCCGTCACAAGTCTTAATCCATGAACTGGCTGCAAGCCTGGCTGATGTGCTTTACATGAGCCCTGATGATGTGGACACTGATCAAAATTTTATTGATTTGGGTCTAGATTCTGTGGTCGGCGTTGAATGGGTCAAACTGCTGAATAAGCAGTACGGAACGTCAATTGCCGCTACCAAAATCTATGATTACCCGAATGTACGCGAGCTTGCAGGGTATTTATTGCAAATAATCCCGGGTCCCTTAGCAGCACCTGAATTAGCTCCTGAGCCGGAAAAAAAGCCGTTACCGCTGCAGCGGCAGGAGGAGCTTGGAGATTGCTACGGCCTTGTTCTTTCAACCGTTCATTCCGTGGATGAGATTGCTCTGGGGCCATGGGCGGTAGGCGAACCTGCTGCGGCTGAAATTCAAATTCAAGTGAAGGCATCTGCGATTAATTTTCCTGATGTGATGTGTGTCCAAGGATTGTACCCGACGATGCCGGAGTATCCGTTCGTACCCGGGTTTGAGGTCGCAGGAGTTATCTCTTCGGTCGGAAAAGAGGTATCCGGTTTCCTTGCGGGGGATGAAGTCATCGCGCTTACAGCTCAGCAAATGGGCGGACATGCGGGCTTTGTCAATGTTCCGGCCGCCAACGCAGTACGTAAGCCGGCCAATATTTCATTTGAAGAAGCGTGCAGTTTACCGATTGTGTACGGAACAGTGGCACATGCCCTGAATGTCGGCGAATATAAGCCGGGTGACCATATTCTCATCCAAACGGCTACGGGCGGGTGCGGACTGATTGCGTTGCAGCTTGCCAATCTGCAGGATTGTATCTGTTATGGCACTTCCAGCAAGACGGATAAACTGGAAATTCTCAAAAAACTGGATGTTCCCTACGTCATAAATTATAAAGAAGGCGATTTTGACCAGGACGTCCGGCGCTTGTCGGGCAATCGCGGAGTGGACATTGTACTGAATACGTTATCAGGCGAAGCCATTCAAAAGGGATTGAATTGTCTGGCTCCTTCCGGCCGTTATTTAGAGCTTGCAGTTCATGCCCTGAAAACAAGCAGCAAGCTGGATTTATCACAGCTTACAGAAAACCAGTCCATTCATAGTATTGATTTACGCCGGTTAGGTTTGAAAGGCGGGATTGATGCAAGAGAAATATTGGAAAACATGGTGACCCTGCTTGAATCTGAGCAGATCGTGCCGATTGTTTCGAGAATTTATCCGAAAGAGCAAATTAAAGAGGCCATGGAGTACGTGGGAAGAGGGGAGCATGTTGGCAAGGTGGTGATCAGCCATACGAGCAAGGAGATGGTAGATCTGACAGACCACTGTATCCAGCGTCTGATCCAGCAGAAACGCAGATGCGAACAGCGCAGCAAAGAAAAACCGCAGCCTCCGGTTACAGCTGTAACCAACAGCAATAACCTTCCGCAAGCAGACCCTATGCTTGAAGGCATCGCGATTATAGGAATGTCCGGGCAATTCCCGCAAGCAGGGTCCGTAGAGGAACTGTGGGACAACTTGGCGCTTGGCAAAGATTGTGTATCCGAAATGCCTGACACGCGCTGGTCTATCCAAAAATATTACAGCGAAGACCCTTTGGCTTCCGGTAAGACATACAGCAAGTGGATGGGGGTTGTGGAGGATGCGGATCAATTCGACCCGTTATTCTTTAATATTTCCCCGGCTGAAGCGGAATTGATGGACCCGCAGCAGCGCTTGTTCCTGAAAAACAGCTGGCACTGTATTGAGGATGCCGGAATAAAACCGTCTTCCTTGTCGGGCAGCCGCTGCGGCGTGTTCGTAGGCTGTGCAGGAAGTGACTATGGCCAGATGGCTAGTGAGCAGGGATTAAGCGCTCAAGGTCTGATGGGGGAAGCGACATCCATTTTAAGTGGACGGATTTCGTACTTTCTCAATTTAAAAGGGCCGTCAATGGCTATAGAGACAGCGTGCTCTTCATCACTGGTAGCTATTTCCGAAGCCTGCAACAGTCTGGTGCTCCATAATTGTGACTCGGCACTTGCCGGCGGAGTATACATTACCGCAGGACCTTCAATGCATATCAAAACGAGCAAGTCCGGCATGCTGTCTAAAGATGGCCGCTGCTTCACGTTCGACACGAAGGCTAACGGTTTTGTTCCTGGTGAAGGAGTTGGCGTTCTGCTGCTAAAAAGGCTTTCGGATGCAGTACGTGATGGCGATCCTGTCTATGGAGTAATCCGCGGGTGGGGCATGAACCAGGACGGTAAAACAAACGGAATTACAGCACCCAGTGTTAACTCACAGATCATGCTGGAGAAAGAAGTCTATGAGCGCTTTCACATTCAGCCAGAGACGATTTCGTTAATGGAAGCACACGGTACGGGGACGAAGCTTGGTGATCCGATAGAGGTGGAAGCACTGACGGAATCCTTCCGCGCTTTTACAGATAAGACTTCCTATTGTGCACTTGGTTCTGTGAAAAGCAACATCGGTCATTTGATGATGGCTGCCGGCGTAACCGGCGTGATCAAGATTTTGCTTGCGATGAAGCATAAGCAGATTCCGCCGCTGATTCATTTTGAGAAGCTAAACGAGCACATTCAATTAGAGGGCAGTCCTTTTTACTTGAATACAAAGCTGGCGTCATGGGTGCCGGCTGCAGCGGGTCCGCGCCGGGCCGGTGTCAGCTCCTTTGGATTTAGCGGGACGAATGCCCATCTGGTTATTGAAGAATTCATTCCCCTGCCGCATGAAGCCGGGCATATTCCGGAGAATGATCAGCCGGATCACGGCGTTTTGTTTGTGTTATCGGCCAAAAACAACACGCAGTTGAAGGTGTATGCTTTACAGCTCGTCGGCTTTTTGACTGCTGCGGAAGATTTGCGGCTTGCAGATATAGCCTATACGTTGCAGGCCGGGAGGGAGGCAATGAATGTCCGTCTGGCGTTTATTGCCTCCGGCAAAGCCCAAGCCGTACAAATGCTGCAAGACTTCTCTGCAGGAATATCAAGGGACGGTTTGTACACCGGAAGTATTCAGAAAAAGCGGGGCATGGCGGGCGCTCAAACCGGAGACAGGGTTGCAGAGCCGGCAGATTCAGGCCTGGATGAGACAGCAAAAAGGTGGGTATCGGGAGCCGAAGTGGATTGGTCCCGTCTGTATCTTCGGAATACGCCAAAGCGGATTCATATGACGGGTTATCCATTCGCCGAAAAAAGATATTGGTTACCCGCCGAATCAGATACCCTTAACCGGTCTGATTCAGATCCGAACGCTTTCAACAATGCGTGGCACCATCCGTTGGTGCACAGAAATACGTCTACGTTTTCCGGACAGCGTTATAGCACGCTGTTAACGGGCCGGGAATTTTTCTTAGCGGGACATCAAGTTCAAGGCTGCAGCGTGCTTCCGGGAACCGCTTATCTGGAAATGGCGCGTGCGGCTATTTCGTCTTCCCTGGATGTTAAGGAAGCACAGCGTGCCATTGTGTTATCCGACATTGTCTGGTTGAGACCACTGACCCTTGCTAACGGGCCGGTCGAAGTGAATATCAGGCTTTTCCCGAAAGAGAAGGACCAGATATCCTATGAGATTTATACAGAAGATGAACATAACGGGCAATTGAAGCAGATTATACATGCTCAAGGGAAGGCTCAGCTTCAGGTAAAAGCGGACACCCGTGCTGTGGATCTGGCAGAGCTGCGAAACAAATGTTCCATAAGCGCACTTGCCTCTGCGGATTGTTACAGTAAATTCAGCGCAATGGGGCTGGAATACGGGCCAGGGCATCGCTGTATTGAGTTTATCAATGTTGGGGTTAATCAGGCTCTGGCGAAGCTGAGACTGCCGGACCATCTGGAGCATACATTAGCCCAATACGTACTTCATCCAGGAGTGCTTGATTCAGCACTGCAGGTTTCGGTAGGCCTGATGAATACTTCGGGCAATACCGATACAATGGTACCGTTCTCCATTGAACATATGCGGATCTATGGAGCTTGTTCAGCGGAAATGTGGGTCAATGTCCGTTTTGCAGAGCAAAACCGCAATGAAAGGGACCAGGAAATTCTTGATATCGATTTGTACGATGACCAAGGGAATCTATGCGTAAGCATACAGGGTTTCTCATTACGCAGATTGGAGCGCGAGTCCGGCGCACCAGGCAAAAGCAAAAATGAACAGGCGGGCATCATTTATTTTAAGCCTCACTGGGAGAAGAAAGCCGTAGAAAAACAAGCCGTAATCCCGTATTCAAAGCATCTGGTCATTCTTGTTGAACCGGGGGCGGAGCTTGTTCATGAGGTTGCCGCTCAATGTCCTGGTGCAAGATGTGTACAGTTAAATGATGCAGATGAGAAAGACTTAGCCCAGAGATTCCACACCTATGCGGAACAGGCGCTGCTGGAAATCCAATCGGTGCTGTCCGGAAACTCTAAGGGTAACATGCTCATCCAAATGGTTGCTCCTTTGGACGGAGAGAGCGGCCGGTTTTCGGGTCTTGCAGCAATGCTGAAGACGTTGCGGTTAGAGCATCCCAAGTGCTATGGACAATTCATTGAAATGGATGATATGGCAGGGGACAAGCTTGCTTACAGGCTCCACAATGAAAGCAGAAACCCGGAAGAGCCCATGATTCGCTATAGACATGATGAACGGTTTATCGCAGGCTGGTCTGAACTCGGCATCTCACAAGAGGAACTGCATATCTCATGGAAAGAACACGGGGTGTATCTCCTTACTGGAGGGGCAGGCAGTTTAGGCCTGATTTTTGCCGAAGAAATGGTTTCGCAAGTGCGACAGATCACGCTGATTTTGACAGGCCGTTCGCAACTGACCTTACATCAGCAAGGACAGATTGCCGAGCTGCGGAATAGCGGGGCGAGGGTTAGTTATGAACAAGTGGATGTATCGGATAAAGAATCGGTTAACAGGTTAATCCAGTCCGTTGTTGCCCAATACGGATCGCTTAATGGCATTCTTCACGGTGCCGGTGTGTGCAGGGACAGCTTTCTGATGAAGAAGACCAGGGAGGAGCTTCACAGTGTGCTGGACCCCAAAGTAAACGGTTTAGTACATTTGGATCAGGCTACCCGTGGGATAAGACTGGACTTCTTTTATCTTTTCTCATCCATTGCGGGAAGCCTGGGAAATCCGGGACAAGCTGATTATGCGGCAGCAAATGCTTTTATGGATTCGTTTGCTTCATATCGTAATGGGCTGGTGATGAAGAAGGAGCGTTATGGCCAGACGATTTCCGTAAATTGGCCGCTCTGGCAAGAAGGGGGCATGCAGATGGATGAATCGGTGCGCAGACAACGGATGGAGCAGGCTGGTATGGCAATGCTGCGTACGGATAAGGGGATACGGGCATTGTATCAAATTGCATCAGCCGGGGTGGACCAGGCTATGGTCATGGAGGGCAATACTGCACAATTAAGAGCAGCGGTTTGCAGTGACCGGCGCCCGGCTATTGACGTGAAATCCGGCGGGGATCTTCTTCATTCAAGCGCGAGCGAGATGCCGGATGATGCATTCTTTTTGCACCTAACGCAGCAGATCAGCAGCGGTGAGCTTTCGGAAGAACAGTTGGCCGAAATTCTTAAAGTTTCGTCAATGAGAGGGTAATTCAAATGGACGATCAAATTAAACTGGTGTATCAACAGATTCAAGGCGGACAGTTGGACCCTTCAGCAGCCGTGGAGCAACTAAAGCTGCTTGCTTCAAGACAGGCTCCCCGTGCTTCAGGCCAGCTGCAGAACCAGCTCCAAGCGGTTTTACTGGAGATCGTATGTGAGCTTCTAAAGGTAGATATTCAAGAAATCGATATAGATACGGAACTGAGTGAGTATGGGTTTGACTCTATTTTGATCACCGATTTTGCTAATGCGCTGAACAAGAGGATGAAGTTGAATCTGACTCCGGCAGTTTTTTTTGATAATCCTTCAATACGGACATGTACGCAGTCATTATTGGAACAGTATGAAGAAGAAATTGCCGCCTACTATGCTTCCGCGTCTCCGCCTCTAATACAGGCCGGAGACGGGAGGCAACTGCTGGAACAGGTGAAAGCGGTGCTGCTGGAGGTAATCTCGAAACTATTAAAAGTGAGTGCCGGCGAACTGGACCCCGATACAGAGCTGAGCGAGTACGGTTTTGATTCCATTATGCTAACCGAGCTGTCCAATCTCTTGAATAGTGAATATAAACTGGAGCTGACACCGGCGATGTTTTTTGATAATCCGACCATTCATCGCTTCGCCGAGTATTTAATTCAAGAGTATGAGGAAGTATTTGTCTCTTCCAATCAGGAGATTCAACGTACGGTACCTCCTGAACAGCAGAAGGAACTTTCCGGTACGAGGACAGCGCCGTTTTTGCCGCAACCAACGGATGAGCACGCCTATGCTGTGGAACCCATAGCCATTGTCGGTATCAGCGCCAAATTTCCGCAGGCTGAAAATGCGAATGAATTCTGGAACAATATAATAGAAGGAAAAAATTGCATCACTGAAGTTCCGGATGACCGGTGGAATTGGCGGGATTATGCGGAACAGGGCTCAGATCCTTCTGCTGCTTCAGGGTTGCGCTGGGGCGGATTTATCGGCGGAGTCGATGAGTTTGATCCATTGTTCTTTAAAATTTCTCCCCGCGAAGCGGAGCTGATGGACCCGCAGCAAAGACAAATGCTAAGCACGGTCTGGCATGCGCTGGAGGATGCAGGCTTGCATCCTGAAGAATTCTCACAGCATACAACAGGCGTCTTTATTGCTGCCGGTCCCGGAGAATATAAAGATATCGTAACGATTCCGGCAAGTGAACCGATGGGCCCGGTTACGGTTGTGCCGTCATCAATCCCGAACCGGATTTCTTACGCGCTGAATTTGCGTGGACCAAGCGAATATTGTGAAGCGGCGTGTTCCTCATCTCTGGTTGCCTTGCATCATGCCGTGCAGTCAATCCGGCGCAAGGAATGTGAGCAAGCTGTTGTAGGGGCGGTGAATTTACTTCTGTCTCCAATGGGCTTTGTCGGTTTTGAGACAATGGGCAACTTAAGCACAGACGGAAACGCGAAGTCCTTCCAGTTCGATGCAGAAGGGTACGCACGGAGTGAAGGTGTGGGAGCGCTGATTATCAAACCGCTTCATTTAGCGGTGGAACAAGGGGATCACATTTATGCGCTGATTCAAGGAACCGGCACCGCTCATGGAGGCAAAGGCATATCGTTGACAGCTCCTAATCCGGCGGGAATGCAGGCGGCAATAGCTCAAGCCTATGAATCGGCTGGAATAGACCCGTCCACGGTGTCTTATGTAGAAGCAAACGGGGTTGCTTCACCGCTGGGTGACAGTATTGAGATCAATGCTTTAAAATGTATTGCTCCTGCTGAACGGGAGACAGGCTGCTGTCAGGTCAGCAGCCTGAAGCCTTGCATCGGCCACGGTGAAGTGGTCTCCGGGATGGCTCAGCTCATTAAAGCGATCTATGCTTTACGTCATCGGGTGATTCCGGGCGTCCCGGGGTTTACACGTCTGCATGAGCACATTTCGCTTAAAGGAAGTACGCTGCAGATAAGTGCAGAGAACCGGGCTTGGAAGGCCGCAAAAGACGGCTCCGGTCATGCTGTGCCAAGACGCGCCGGAGTAAACAGTTATGGTTTCGGCGGCGTAAACGCTCATGCGGTATTGGAGGAATACATTCCGCAGCCAGTGGACGCAGCCGGATCTTCAGGCGTTGCGAAGCCGCAAATGGTCATTTTTTCCGCGAAAAACCGGGAACGCCTGCATATAGTGGTTGAACGTATGCTTGCTTTTGCAGAAATGCATGAGGATCTAAATATACCGGACTTTGCTTACACCCTCCAAACGGGGCGTCAAGCGATGGAATGCCGAATGGCTGTCATTATAACGGATAGGGAAGAGTTGATTCAGAAGCTCCGGATGTATTTACATGAGGAGCACGTTCAATCCACGCCGGACCCATTCCTGCCTTGGTTTATGGGAGAACAGCCGGAGGAACGCCTTGCCGCCAAAAAGCTTATCTCTGGAAGTACGGAGGAGCTAATGATTCAGGAGCTGATGAAGGAGAACAACCTGGAGAAACTTGCGCTTCACTGGGTGCAAGGCGGCAATATTCCCTGGAGACAATTGCATCCGGCAGCCCGGCTACGCAAATTGTCTCTGCCGGTATATCCCTTTGAGAAGAAAAGGTATTGGCTGGAGCCCAAACCTTCAAGCTCCGTCAACTATCGGTCTTCAGTAAAACAGGTTCAATCTCCAAGTCTAACCGCTTGTGAACCGCCCGCCCTTCTTGATTATTTAAAGCAAGAGATCAGCGAATTGCTGGCTATACCGGTTGAAGAGCTGCGGGGAGATCAATCGTTGCGTAATTTGGGGTTTAATTCCATTCAAGCTGTCAAGCTCCGTCATACACTGGAAACCTCGTTCGCAGCAGCTGTTCCGATGGTCACCATCAGCGGAGTTGAGACCATTGAACAGATGGAGCAGAATTTAAGTGATATTGTAGATCCTTCACAATTCAACGGCAACGGGCTATTGAATGCTGAAGCGGATTATTATCCGCAGGTCGTTATGCAGCCGGAACAGCGGTTTGAACCATTCCCGTTAAGCGACATGCAGGAATCATTTCTCACCGGCCGCAAATTACGGATAGGTAAGGATTGGGTCGGGTGTCATATTTATTTGGAGCTTGCGGCGGACGCATTGGATATTTACCGGCTGCAGTCAGCCTGGAACCGGTTAATGGCTTATCATGATATGTTGCGTACAAAAATCATGGCGAACGGACGGCAACAGGTTCAAGAGGTTGTACCTTTGTATGTGATTAAGACAGTAGATCTGAGAATGAAAACGCGGGCAGGGCAGGATAAGCATATCAGCACTGTGCGGGAGATGATGTCGCACAAAGTATATGATACGGATCAGTGGCCGCTTTTTGAAATTCGCGTCAGCGTATTACCTGACAAGAAATATATGATTCATTTCAGTATCGATGAATTTATTACAGATGCCGGCGGCTTGCATATGCTCCTGCAGCAATGGCGGCAGCTGTATGATGACTTGACATGCGCTTTGCCGGTCATGCAGCTTTCGTTCCGGGATTATATTACGGCAGCCAGACAGTTTGAGCATTCTCCCAAGTATCATAAGGATTTAGACTATTGGATTACAAAATTAAACGCTATGCCTCAGGGACCTGATCTCCCGCGAACAACAGAACCTCAGGACAAGGATACCTATAAGCGGACAAGGCTGCAGGGCACTCTAAGCGCTGAGGCCTGGAATCATCTGAAACAGAAGGCAGAACAGTGGAAAGTTTCAACTACGGTTCTAATTCTTGCCCTGTTTACCGAAATGCTGCGGGCATGGAGTGATCATAGGGCATTCTCTTTGATCCTTACCTACTACAACCGGCTTCCTGTGCATCCGCAAATTCATCAGGTATTGGGTCCGTTTATTTCTTCCACAATTTTTGTGGCAGAAGACCGGGAGCTGCCTGCGGAAGCCGGACCGGATGCGTTTGCGGCAAGAGTCCGGCAGTATCAGGAACAGGTATGGAGCGATTTGGATCATAGCAGCGCCAGCGGCGTACGGGTATTGAGGGAGCTTAAATCAAGAAATAAAATCAATGGATCATCCTATCTGCCGGTCGTGTTCACATCATTATTAAACAACGAATTTGAGTCTGCACTGCAGCCAAGCTTCTTTGACCAGATTAACTACATGGTGACCCAGACACCGCAGGTCTATCTGGACCATCAAATTTTTGAACGGGACGGCTGCTTACAATACAGCTGGGATGTGGCCGAAGCGTATTTCGGAACAAATGTGATACGCAGCATGTTTGCCGCTTACAGTCAAATGCTGGAGATGGCCGGAGCCGGGGATGGCTTCTGGAAAAGTGAATATGGGAGACCGCCCGTGTCCGGACTTCAAGCCGGCAACATAGAACAACGGATGGATATACCTGAGCTGCCCCGGGGGTTAATGCTGGAAGCCGGGCCTGCTGACCGTTATGAATCTTTTCCTTTGACCGATCAGCAGATGGCCTATGCGTTCGGCAGAAGCCAACGCAAGGGGGGCGAAGAAAACGGGTGTCAGGTGTATCAGGAGCTTGATGTCCAATCCCTCGATATTGCACGGCTTGAGCGGGCCTGGAACAAGCTGATTGCAAGGCATGACATGCTTAAAGCCGTTATCAAACGTGAGGGAAGACAGGCTGTTTTACAGGAGGTGCCCGAGTTTTGCATCAAGGTATCAGATCTGCGGGGCGGTCATGAAGAAGCGATTCAAAAGCAGTTAAGCTTGACCAAGCAGGCCATGATTGAGCATGTCTTTGCTTTGGATCAATGGCCGTATTTTGATTTAAGGGTATCTATCATCGACAACCAAAGGTCGCGGGTTCATTTCTGTATAGATATGCTGATTGCAGACGGCAACAGTATCCGTCTCTTGCTGTCCCAGCTGCTAAGGATGTATGAGCACGTTGAAAATGATATGGAAAGTGCGGGGATGAGCTTTCGGGATTATGTTCTTGCACTCCAGCGTTACCGGAAGTCGGAGACTTACCGGATAAGCCTGAACTATTGGATGCAAAAGTTTACGGGCATTCCTTCAGGGCCGCAACTTCCTACAAGCCTTATACCTAAGGAGAGGGCAGCTTTTCAGCACAGGCAGCTTACAGGTGTACTGGAAAATTGGCAGACTCTGCAACAAAAGGCTGCGCATTTAGGCGTTGCTCCAGGGATGGTCCTGCTGACGGCTTACGCTGAAGTCCTGGCTGCATGGGGGCGGCAGCTGCCGTTTACAATCGTAGTTCCGTGCTGGGAGAGACTGCCGATCCATCCGGATGTCATGGAGGTAGTCGGGGATTTTACAGCGATGAGCTGGATAGTGGTTAAGGAGGAAGATCAAAGCTTTTCGCAAAAATTGTGCGCGTACCACGCTGTAGTACAGGAAGATCTGTCGCATATGGCCGTAAGCGGACTAAATGCTTTGAGGAGAGTGGCGATGAGCGGTGCTGCAAAGCCTGATTTTCCAGTGGTATTCACGAATTTGTTCACATCATCAGAAATAACACTGCCGCCGAGCTTTAAGACCGGAGATAAATTGAGCACAACACCACAGGTGTACCTGGATAATATTAGCGAGGAGCGCGGCGGGCAGCTTCATATTTGTTGGGATGTGGCCGAAAATGTGTATCCTGAAGCCATGGTGGAGGAAATGTTTCAAGGTTATCAACGGATGCTCAAGGCGCTGGCGGATGAGCCGGAATATTGGGAACGTCATCATTTTGGCAGTCTGATTCAAGCACGCCCTGATTTCTATAGTGACATTGTAAAGGACGGGAGGGTTATTTTGAAATGATAACAGATCAGTCTTTATCTAAGGGAGAACAACAAGACAGGGGGCAGGCCGAACAGAAGAATACTGGCGGGAATGGCACATGGCATCCTTGCCTGCATCACTATTTTGAAGACCAGGCAGCATGCACACCTCATCTTCCGGCCATCCGTTATAAAGATGAACAGCTCAGTTATGATGAATTTGACAAGCTCACGAACCAATGTGCCCGCTATTTAAGAAGTATAGGTGTGGGTCCAAACCGGATTATTGGGGTTCTTATGGACCGGTCTGTAGAGATGTTGATAGCTGTCATGGGAATTCTGAAAGCAGGCGGTGCCTATTTGCCTCTGGATCCGGCCTATCCGAAAGAACGGCTGTTATTTATGCTGGAAGATTCAGATACTACGATCGTCCTGTCGCAAGAGAAATGGCAAGAAGCGTGGAGTGATTATGAAGGTACATTCTGTTGCTTGGACAGTCATTGGGAAATGGTTATCGCGCCGGAATCCGCTGATCGGCTGAACGCAATAGCCGCGCAGGATGATTTGGCTTATGTGATCTACACATCAGGATCTACCGGAAACCCAAAAGGGTGTATGCTACCGCACCGGGCCATCTGTAACCGTCTGTTGTGGATGCAGAAGCAATACGTTCTGGATGAACGGGATCGTGTACTGCAAAAAACCCCGTTTACTTTTGATGTATCCGTGTGGGAATTATTCTGGCCGTTATTGGCTGGAGCTTGTCTGGTTATTGCGAAGCCGGGTGGTCATAAGGACAGTCACTATCTGGTGGATATCATTGAGCAGGAAGGGATTACCGTCTGCCATTTTGTACCGTCTATGCTCCGGTTTTTCATAAACAATCCGAATGCTGGCCGCTGTACGACTCTACGGCATATCTACACAAGCGGCGAGGCGCTTCCATATGATTTGATGATCGAAGTTATGGGAAAGCTGCCGGCCAGGCTTCATAATTTGTACGGTCCGACAGAAGCGGCGGTTGATGTAACCTACTGGGAATGCGAAGACAGACCGGATAAAAGAGTGCCCATCGGATTTCCGATTACCGGAATTCAGCTTTATGTGCTGGATGAACATTTACAGCAGGTTCCGCAAGGTGCGGAGGGGGAACTGCACATCGGCGGATGCGGCTTGGCAAACGGATATTTGAACCGGCCGGAGCTCAGCGAAGAAAAATTCATCGCCAATCCATTCAGCAGGGAACAGGGCTCCAAATTGTATAAAACAGGCGATTGGGTTAGAGAACTCCCTGACGGGGCACTTGATTATTTGGGGCGAACGGACTTTCAAGTGAAGCTGCGGGGGAACCGCATTGAACTTGGAGAGATTGAGGCGGTGATTAAAGAGTACGGGCCTGTAAGGGATTGTGTCTTGGTGGTACAGAAAAATGTGGCTGACGATCCCAAGCTCGTAGCCTACATTGTCGCAGACGGATCTCCGCCGGAGTCCAAACAGCTGCGTGATTTTGTCCGTAACAAGCTTCCGGAGTTTATGGTGCCCAATTTTGTCGTGACATTACCTGCTTTTCCCGTGACACATCATGGCAAACTGGACCGGACTGCCTTGCCGTGGCCGTTGAAGGAAGAAACAACCATCCAGGAATCGGGCGCTGAACAGGTAGCAGCTGCAAGTGCAGCCTATTCGCCTATACATGATGCCAAGCCGGCAACACCTGTCCAGAGCAGCGGGTGGGCTGAAAAAGCCGGCGAGCTTCAGTCAGCATTACTGTCATGTTTGAATGATTCATTAGGGCTGATTGTGTCAGGAGAGCACGATGATTTATTTGATGCGGGAGCCACTTCGTTGACATTAGTTCAAGTGGTGGACAAAGTTCAGCAAAGCTATAATGTGCAAATTCCGGTTGATTTACTGCTGGAGTCACCTTACGTGAAGGCTATTGTGGATTATATCGTTGAGCATGCGGCTCCAGTTCCGGCTCCAGCTCAAACTCAATCCCGAGCTCCGTCAAGTGAAGCATTGATCACACAGAGTGAGTACATTCAGCTGGCAGATGATTTTGAGTGGAAACAGAAATATTCTCAAGGCAGCTCGTGCCGGGCATTCCAGCCGTCGGTCATTTCTTTTGAACAGTTTGGGCGCTATATGTCTCTGCTGGGAAGCGAGGCTGTAAAAGGTGAAACGAAATATTTGTATCCGACTGCCGGCGGCTTAAACTCAATCCAAACCTATGTTTATATTAAAGAACATATGGTGGAAGGAATTCAGGCAGGCATTTATTATTACGATCCCATTGAGCACACGCTAATGTTAATAACAGCCGGGCCAGGATTGGACCGGACTCTGTTCAACACCAATGATCGCGGTGTTTATGATGACGCCGGGTTTGTAGTGTTCTTTATCGCAGAACTTCGGGCTATTGTTCCTGTATACAAAAGAATCAGCTCCAGTCTGGTTACGCTTGATGCAGGGTATATGGGACAGCTTATGGTAGACGGTCTTGAGGAGGTCCGTTTAGGCGCATTGCCGACGGCAGGAGTCGATTTTGAACGTATTCAGCACTTGTTTCAATTAGGGGAAAGTCATAAATTTATTCATAGCTTGCTATGCGGCATCCCGTCTGATGAACTGGGACAGGATGGGAATAGCTATATGCGGCGGAGTACAGGCAAAGGTGTCAATGACCATATTCATAATTACACGGGTGAGCATACGTTCGAAGCTTTTTTGTCTGTGGATCTCAAGAGTGCCTTGCAAAATATCAGCCCGCAGACCAAAGGCAATTCAGATGAACATCCAGTCCATTTGCGGCAGTTCCCTCTAGGAACAAAGACCATAGCGTTAGACCGTCAGTCCTTTTCGCCCGGCAAATATATAAAACGTTCCAGCCAGCGCGATTATATGGATAAGCCGTTGTCTTTACAGCAATTGGGCAGAGTGTTGTCATTATTTGCCCAAACCGACAGGGAACACCAGAACGATAATCGAATTATTCCTTCACTGTCTGGCGCATATGGCGTTCAGGCTTATTTGTACATCAAGCAAAACGGTGTGGAGGGCCTGGACGAGGGAATCTACCAATATGACCCTGGTAAGCATGGGTTGATAATGATCTCATCTCAATTGAGCAAGTCCATTAAAGGCAGCTACACACCATTTAACCGAAAACAGTATGGGAAGGCAGCCTTTTGCTTGTATTTTATTGGAAAACTGGAGCAGCTGGAGCCAATCTATGCGGGAGACAGCTTATATGCGGCTTTCCTGGAAGCAGGTTATTTAGGACAACGTCTGATGGACCATCAGGCTGTATTCGATATCGGCGTCTGTCCTATTGGCGGTATGAACTTTGACCGGATTCGCGCAGACTTTCGTTTGGACAATGACCAGGTATTATTACATAGTTTTACCTGTGGTGTTTTTGTTCATGAGCCTTTCGCAGAGACAGTAGATCCGCCTGTTATTATTCAAGCTGCACGGTCTAATCTTATTCGCAAAAGAGAAGCAGTCCAGCATGATTTGGCCATTGTCGGTATCAGCGGGAAATTCCCGGGAGCAGAGGATTTGGAGACGTTCTGGTCAAATCTGAAGGCAGGCAAAAGCAGCTTTCAGGAATTTCCCGACAGCAGGGAGAGATGGTGGAATACAGGTAAAGACACCTCCCAATTGAGCAAGAAAGCAACGGGACTGGCCGGTTATTTAAATGACATCGATTGTTTTGACAGTCTGCTGTTTCATATTTCACCAAGCGAGGCCCGCAGAATGGACCCGCAAGAGCGTTTATGTCTGGAGGCTGCCTGGGCCTGTTTGGAAAATGCGGGGTATACCGCTGCTAACCTGAATCAGTCCTGCGGCAAAATCGGCGTCTTTACAGGTGCGATGTGGAGTGACTATCAGAATCAAAATGCCGGGGGAGCGCAGGGAAGCCGCGACGTGCAGGCGACCTCTCTTCATTCGTCTATTGCTAACCGGATTTCATATTTCTTTAATTTCACAGGGCCGAGCCTGTCAGTGAACACGTCCTGCTCCTCCGCTTTGACGGCAATACATTTAGCAGGAGAAAGCCTGAAGAGAGGGGAATGCAACGCAGCGATCGTGATCGGTGTGAACCTGATGACGCATGCGTATCATTCGGATGTACTGGAAGGTTTGGAATTTTTATCGAAAGACGGGGTGTGCAGACCTTTCGGCGCAGAGGCAAACGGCTGGGTGGCCGGTGAAGGTGTAGGCGCTATTCTGTTAAAGCCTATAGAGGAAGCTGAACAAGACAGAGATTATATCCATGGTTTGATTAAGGGCACAGCCATAGGCCATACAGGAAAATCAGCCCGCTTTGGGGCGCCTAAATCGGCTGCACAGGCCCAATCCATTGAACAGGCTCTGGCAGATGCAAGGGTGGCCCCTGAATCCATACATTATATTGAGGCTGCTGCACCCGGAGCAGGTCTGGCTGATGCGGCAGAGATAGATGCCATCAAAAAAGTATTTCAGCACAAATTTGAAGACAGAGCTCCTTGCTATATCGGCTCCGTGAAAGCGAATATTGGCCATTTGGAATCAGCTTCAGCAATGTCCCAGATTGCTAAAGTGCTGCTTCAAATGAAGCATAAGGCGATTGTACCGACATTGAATACTCAGCCCCGTAACCCTTTTATTCAACTCCAGGGAAGCGGACTAAAGATTGCGGAGTCCTACATGTCCTTGCCTTCATCAAATTTTAGCGGCCGCGCTAATACAGCCCCTTTCCGGGTGTTGATTAATGCTTTTGGAGCTACCGGTTCCGGCGGGCACATTATTATGGAGCAATATACGCCTCTGTTTGAAGACAGGGTAAGGACCGCCAAACCTATTGTTATTCCATTATCAGCTGCATCCTGCGAGCAGCTGGATGAGTCGGTATCCAGGCTTTATACATTCCTGACGCATAATAAGCAGCTCAACCTGGCTGATGTCGGGTATACACTTCAGACGGGCAGGAACCCTCTGAATGAAAGAATAGCATTCGTGGCTTCCAGCATGGATGAATTCATTCAGATGCTGGATAAGGTTCTGCAGGGAGCAAAAGCATTATCCGGAGTGTACCGGGGAAATAAGGAAAACGAGACGGAAAGAAAGCCGCTAGATTATAAACAGGCAGATGAAGGCAACCCGTATTCAATTGCAGAGCACTGGGTAAGGGGCGAAGAGATGAAATGGGAGGTGGCTCATCAGGGGAATGAAAGAAGAGTTCCGCTGCCAACCTATCCGTTCGCTAGAAATAGCCATTGGATGAGCGTCGATTCTGAAGCTGCGGTGCCAACCCTTCAGCAGCCAAGTGTTACCGCTGGATCAGCTGCAAGATTAATGCAGCTCGAAGACTATTTAAAACAGTGCTTTTCCGAAGTTTCGGAAATTGCAGTTTCCCAAATCAGCGCAAAAGCAACGCTTGATCAATATGGAATCAGCTCACTGATGATTGCAGCTTTAAATGCGAAGCTTGAGAGAGATTTTGGCGAGCTGCCCAAAACGCTCTTTTTTGAATATCAGACCTTGCATGAGCTGGCATGTTACTTGTCAGAAAAATATGCGGCGCAGGTGGAGGTATTATTTCCAGGGGCTTCTGCTGCAGTGGTTCTTCCCCAGGCTACTGTCTCCAAACCGTTTGGGCATCAGGCAGAGGCAGAACGGAAAGAAAAGAAGGCGGCACCGCAAAGCCACAGCCCGGCGGACATAGCCATTATCGGTGTCAGCGGCCGTTACCCGCAAGCGCAAAACATAGCGGAATTTTGGGAGAACCTGAAGCATGGTGTGGATTGCATCACGGAAATTCCAGTGACCCGGTGGGAGCACAGCAATTATTACGACGAGCAGAAATCGGTACCCGGCAAAGCCTATAGTAAATGGGGCGGCTTTATAGAAGATGTGGACAAGTTTGATCCGCTCTTTTTTAGTATCTCGCCAAGAGAATCCGAGCGGCTTGATCCGCAGGAGCGACTGTTTCTGGAAACCGTGTGGCATACGATAGAAGACGCCGGATATAACCGTAATGAGCTAAAGAATAAATTTAATGATCAGGTCGGCGTTTTTGTAGGCGTCATGTACGGAGAATATCAGCTGTTAAATAAATCCGAGGCCGGTTCTTCCCTCATATCTTCGTATGCTTCGATTGCAAACCGGACTTCATACTTTTTAAATTTTCACGGACCAAGTATTGCCATTGATACGATGTGTTCTTCCTCGCTAACGGCTCTCCACTTGGCCGTAGAAAGTATTAAGCGCGGGGAATGCCGGGCTGCTGTCGTTGGCGGGGTCAATTTGTCTTTGCATCCTTCAAAATACATTGCGCATTCACAATTAGCGATGTCTTCTACGGACGGCCGCTGTCACAGCTTTGGTGAAGGCGGGGATGGATTCGTACCGGGCGAAGGGGTCGGAGCGCTATTGGTGAAGCCGCTGGATCAGGCCATTCAGGATGGAGATCACATTTATGGAGTGATTAAAGCAACTTCCGTCAATCATGGGGGGAAAACCAACGGTTATACAGTTCCCAATCCGGCTGCCCAAAGCGGGCTCATTTCGGAAGCTCTGGGCAAAGCTCAAATAGATGCAAGGACGATTAGTTACGTGGAAGCGCATGGAACGGGGACTTCATTAGGAGATCCTATCGAAGTTTCAGCACTTACTAGAAGCTTTGAAGAGTATACGGAAGATTGCCAGTATTGTGCGATCGGATCGGTTAAATCAAACATCGGCCATCTGGAAGCAGCTGCAGGTATTGCCGGAATTACCAAGGTACTGCTGCAAATGCAGCACAAACAATTAGTGCCTACTCTGCATGCACAATCGCTGAATCCGAACATTTGCTTTGAAAAGACACCTTTTACAGTTCAACAGCAGCTTCGCCCATGGAATCAGCCTGTTGTTGAGATGAACGGTGGCACACCGGTTACGTATCCAAGACGTGCGTCGGTCAGCTCTTTTGGAGCCGGGGGAGCAAATGCGCATGTAATTATAGAAGAATATGAAAACCCGCTTACAGATAACAAAGAACATGGCACGGAGCCGGTTTCCTATGCATTTGTCCTATCGGCCAAGAATGAAGAAAGACTGCTGGCATATGCCCGTCAGCTTAGCGGAGTTTGGGAAGACCAGACCTACCCGGTACCTGCGCTTGCAGACCTTGCTTATACCCTGCAGGTCGGGCGGGAGCCGCTTGAAGAACGGCTGGCTTTTGAGTTTAGATCTTTCGGGGAACTCAAGAACAAGCTGCAAAGCTTTATTGACGGCAGAGGTTCTGCAGCAGGCGTATTCCGTGGACAATCCAAGGAGAATAGAGATACCTTAACTGCCTTCACTGACGATGAAGAGCTGCAAGAAGCAATGAATAAGTGGCTGATTCGAAGAAAGTATTCGAAGATTTTGGAGTTCTGGGCAAAAGGACTGGATATGGATTGGACGAAGCTTTATATAAATGAAAAACCAATGCGTATTGCTCTCCCTGTATATCCCTTTGCCAAAGAACGGTACTGGATCAAGGTAAGCGATACACATGCCATGGCTTTACCGCGCGAAGAATCCGTTCTGCATCCTTTGTTGCACCGTAATACATCGGATTTATCTGAACAGCGGTTTAGCTCGGTGTTCTCTGGCCGTGAATTTTTCCTTAGGGACCATGTAATCGATGGAAAGCTGATGTTACCCGGTGTCGCCCATCTGGAAATGGCCCGCGCAGCGGCTTTGCTGGCAACAAGCCAGCCAGTGGATGCTTGTACAGGTGTATGTGTGAAGAATGTCGTTTGGTCTCGTCCTGTCATTCAAGGCAACGGGCCGGCCGAGGTTCATATCGGATTGTACCCGGAGGATTCCGGAGACATCAGTTATGAGATCTATGGAATGGGCAAGGGTTACGACTATGAAGAAAACGCAACCATGTACAGCCAAGGCACAGTGTCCTTTGTAGAGCATCCGTATCCTCCTAATTTGGATATACCAGCTTTACATGCGCAATGCCAAGACAACACCTATACTGGTGATTCTATATATGAGACCTTCAGCGCAATGAGGATGTCTTATGGTCCGGCGTTCAAGGGGATAGAACAGCTCTACGCTGGAACAGATCAAGTATTGGCTAAGCTTGCTATGCCTGCCGGGGCTGAACATGCTAATGGAGACCTGATATTACATCCGTCAATCGTGGATGCAGCTCTTCAAGCTTCTGTCGGTTTAATGCTGAACTCTGTTCATGAAGAAGCAGTTCCGGCGCTGAAGCCCGCTGTGCCATTTGCTTTACAGGAGATCGAAATTATTCATCCGTCCATCAATGCAGTATGGGCTTGGGTCCGCTACGCACCGGGAAGTGCTCCGGCCGATCAGGTTCGTAAGCTGGACATCGATTTATGCGATGAGCACGGAAGGATTCTGATTCGTGTTCGCGGGCTTTCAACACGGGTTATGGACAGTACGGGAGATGCCGGGAATTCCAGCCAGCCTGGAATGCTGATGCTTGAGCCGGTCTGGAGCATACAGGATGAACCACTTGCTGTAGCGCCTCTGGATTTTGCACAGCAGGTCGTATTTCTTTGTGAACTGGAACAACCGTCCTTACCCTTACTGGAAGCGTATTTGAAAGAGGATATGCCTACCGTCAGCTGTGAGGCCTTATCCTCCCTGGAGAGTAATATCTGTGAGCGATACATGGCTTATGCCGGCCGGATCATTGCCAGACTTCAAGATATCTTAAAAGCGAAACCGAAAGGCAAAATATTGGTACAGATCGTATCGCTGCGGCAACAGGAAGGTGAATTATTCTCCGGTCTTTCCAGTATTCTGAAAACGGCGCAGCTTGAACATCCTGGTCTGATCGGGCAGCATATTGAGCTGGATACCTTTGATGGCGAGAAACAATTAGCCGCGATAATGAACAGAAACGGCCAGCGGCCGGAAGATACCTGTATTCGTTACCAAAACGGTGAGCGCTTGGTAGGCGGCTGGAAGGAAGCTGTGGAGCTTCCGGAAAGCGGGGATAACGGTGCAGCGCATCTCCCTTGGAAAGATAATGGTGTGTATTTAATAACAGGCGGAGCAGGCGGATTGGGGCTTGTCTTTGCGCGAGAAATTGCAACTTGCGCCAAGCGGGTAAAGCTTATTTTGGCAGGCCGGTCCAAGCTTCGTGAGCATGCAAGAACAATCATTAATGAAGTGGAAGCCCTGGGTGCTACGGTGGTTTATAAGCAAGCAGATCTTACTAAGCTGACCGAGGTGTCTCACCTGATTAGTGAAATTGTTCATGAATACGGGGAGTTAAACGGTATTCTGCATGCCGCAGGTGTTATTCGTGATCAGTTTATCATCAATAAATCTGCAGCGGAGTGCCGTCAAGTACTGGCTCCCAAGGTTGCCGGTCTTATCAATTTGGATGAGGCGAGTAAAGCGCTTGAGCTTGATTTTCTGATGCTGTTCTCGTCCCTCACAAGTGCGATGGGAAATCCGGGACAAGCTGACTATGCATGTGCGAATGCATTTATGGATGAATTTGCGGCATACCGCAATTCGTTGGCAGCAGCGGCAAAGCGCACGGGTCAAGCCTTATCCATTAACTGGCCATTGTGGAAAAACGGCGGTATGCATCTGGATGAGGCGTCCGAGAAAGCCATGTACCAGCATACCGGTATGGTGAGCATGGACGCGGAACTTGGCTTTAACGTGCTTTATCGGGCCTTTGCAGCAAAACGAACGCAGTTTCTTGTTGCCGCAGGCCATGTAGAGCGAATCCGGCGGAAATTGTTGCCGCAGACATCAGAGGCAGCAATTTCTTCTGGTACAGCTACGAAGAGCTTGTCCGCTGCTTCGCCTGTTAAAGCTGCCTCCGTAACAGCAGATAGCACTAATCAGCTTGCTCAAGTTCAAAATATGCTAATCCAGCAAGTGTCTAATCTGCTCAAAGTGAACCTGCAGGATATAGATGTGTTTACGGAGCTGGGCGAATACGGATTTGATTCAATTACGTTAACGGAATTCGCTAATGCGTTGAATCAGATTTACGGAACGGATTTGACACCTGCACTGTTTTACGAGCATTCGACCATTCAAAGAATAGCAGCATATTTAATTGAAACGTATGCAGGGATGTTTATGGCATCTGCCAAGCCGGAAGTGGCAGAAACAATAGTTGACGGGCCTTCCGGTCAAGAAGCCGCAGCCTTGCAAACCAGCTTGCCGCCGGGAAGAAAACATCGCCGCTTTGCGGGGTGCACCGGAAAGCAGGACACACCGGTGTCTGGAATGCAGACCGAATCGCCAGCACTTCCGCCTTCGCCAGAGCCGATTGCGATTGTAGGAGCCAGCGGCACGTTTCCGATGGCCGGCGATTTAGAAGAGTTTTGGAATAATCTGCTTCAGGGCAAGGATTGCATCACAGAAGTTCCCTTAACACGTTGGGACTGGCGCGAGTATTATGGTGACCCGGCTCAAGAGGCTAACAAAACGAACATCAAATGGGGCGGTTTCATTGACGGGGGAGACGAGTTCGATCCTTTATTCTTCGGGATTTCCCCAAGAGAAGCTGAATTCATGGACCCGCAGCAGCGCTTATTAATGACTTATGCCTGGAAGGCGCTCGAAGATGCCGGATACTCTGCACAAAGCATATCTGGTACGAAGACAGCGATTTTTGTGGGAACAACGGCGAGCGGCTACAGCGAGCTGATATCAGCGGCCAATATTGCTTCAGAAGGATATACCTCTACCGGGATGGCTCCTTCGATGGGACCTAACCGGATGAGCTATTTCCTGAACGTTCATGGCCCAAGCGAACCTATTGAAACGGCTTGCTCAAGCTCACTCGTTGCTATTCATCGGGCTGTAAGTGCAATTGAGAGCGGCTCCTGCGAGATGGCGCTTGTCGGCGGGGTGAACACAATCGTTGTTCCTTCCAGCCATATTATGTTCAATAAAGCGGGCATGCTCTGTGAGGATGGACGTTGTAAAACGTTCTCCAGTGAAGCCAACGGATATGTAAGAGGAGAAGGCGTAGGGATGTTGTTCCTTAAAAAATTGAAGGATGCAGAGGAAGCCGGCGACCATATTTATGGCCTGATTCGCAGTTCTGCGGAGAACCACGGCGGCCGGGCTACATCCTTGACAGCACCTAATCCGAGGGCACAAGCCGACCTGCTGGTTTCTTCTTATATGAAAGCTGGCATTGATCCACGGACTGTCGGATACATTGAAGCTCACGGCACAGGCACTGAATTAGGCGATCCAATTGAGATTAACGGGCTGAAGGCGGCTTTCAAGGAATTGTACGAAAAGACCGGAGACTCACAGGTGCTGGACGCTCATTGTGGACTTGGCTCAGTTAAAACCAATATAGGGCATCTGGAATTGGCCGCCGGAATTGCCGGCGTGATGAAATGTCTGCTGCAGATGAAGCATAAAACGCTGGTGAAAAGCCTGCACAGTGAAAAGCTGAATCCTTATATTCAACTGCAGGACAGCCCGTTCTATATTGTTCAGGAAGCCCGTGAATGGAAAGCCGTTCAAGACGAGCATGGGAATGATTTACCTCGCCGTGCAGGTGTCAGCTCATTTGGCTTTGGCGGAGCGAATGCGCATATTGTGCTTGAAGAATACATCCCTGCAAACCGGAAAATGAACAACCCTACGATTTCTGATCAGAACCCTGCACTTATTGTTTTATCCGGCAAAAATGAATCGGCACTTCTAGAACAAGCGGCTCTCTTGCTGTGCAGCATCAAAGAGAACCAGTATACGGATGCCGATCTGGCGGATATCGCCTATACGCTGCAGGTTGGACGGGAAGCGATGGAAGAGCGCTTAGGCATTATTGCGGGATCGGTTCAGCAGCTCTCTGACAAATTGCAGTCGTTCCTTGAGGGAAAACAGACTACCGGGGGCGTATACCGGGGGCAATTGAAACGCAACAAGGAAGCTATGGCCATTTTTGCATCCGATGAAGACATGGCTGGTGTTGTGGATGTGTGGATCGCCAAAAGAAAGTACGCGAAGCTGCTCGAGCTTTGGGTTAAAGGTCTGCACTTGGATTGGAGCAAGCTGTATGCAGGCAGCAAGCCTTCCCGTGTAAGCCTGCCTACCTATCCGTTTGCCAAGGAACGGTATTGGGTGAAGGCAAATCAAGAAACGGCCAAGCCTCCAAAAATAATGGATGCCACAGAGCCGGTTGTGAAGTATATGGAAGTATCGCGGGAAGAAGAAGAGACAGAAGCCGGTTTGGTAGTGCGACTGACCCAAATTATCGCTGAGCTTGTCCGTATTCCGGCCAGCCAACTGCAAAAGGATGAAGAGCTTGCTGCATACGGACTGGATTCCATTGGGTTTATGGGCTTGATCAACACGGTCCGTGAGTTGTATCAGGTTAAACTTTCACCAAAACAGCTGCTAGAATACACTACGATCAGCAAGCTGGCACATTATATACTTCATGAGCTCCAAGAGCATGCTCCAGCTTCTGTTGCTTCTCGGCAATCAGAGGAATTTAGTTTATCCAGCGGACAAAAGGGTCTATGGCTAATCAATCAGTTAGCCCCGGAAAGTTATGCTTATAACATCCCTAATACGTATCGCATCCGGCAGTATCTTCATTTGGACGCGTTGCGGGCTGCGTTAAGAAGCATTGTGCTGCGGCATTCTATGTTGCGTGCAACGATCCGCATACAGGACCAGGAGCCCGTTCATACTATCGGGCCGGCTGACCGTATTTCGGTGCAGACAGAAGAGGTTGGGCATTTATCGCAAAGTCAGCTGATGCAGCATGTTTCGGAACTGGCCCGTCTTCCGTTTGATTTGGAGCAGGGCCCGCTTTTGCGGGTGCATGTGTTAACTTTGTCGGATCAAGACTATATCTTGCTGATGAATGTGCACCATCTCGTTTTTGATGGAACCTCGGTAATGGTATTGCTGAGAGAATTACTGCAGCTTTATGCGGGTGAAATGGCTGGTGAAGATCAAAGCGGACGCCTTCCGGCCGTGAAGCCTTATTCCGATTTTGTGGAATGGCAGGCCAAGCTTTTACAGAGCAAGGAGGGGCAGGAGAGCCGGGCATACTGGCAGCAAAAGCTGTCGGGAGAGCTGCCTGTGTTGAATCTTCCGATGGCGAAACCACGCCGGGAAGTATCTTCTTTTAAAGGAGCAACTTACGATATTGAGCTGAGTCCGGAGCTTTCGGCAAAAATCCAATCGGTCAGCCTGGATGAAAAGGTATCCCCCTTTGTGCTAATGTTAAGCGCCTTGAAGGTTCTTCTGTACCGTTATACGAATCAGGAAGATATTATGATCGGTACAGCTGTTGAAAGAAGACCAGGCACAGGGTTCCAGCATACGATTGGATATTTCATGAATATGGTGCTGATACGCTCCGAGGTTAGCGGCGATTCGACGTTCCGGCATGTAATGCAGGAGGTACGCGCGAACACATATGATGCATTAGAGCATGCGGATTATCCGTTCTCGGAAATTGTAAAAGATATTAAGGGGAGCTGGCAGCGGGGAGATACTCCGCTTATTCAGGTTGCCTTTATTTTTCAAAATTGGTTCCAGTCAACGGATCAGCTTATAAACGGGAATGCCAATGTTAGTGAAGAACAATGGCTGAGCTTAGAGCATATCAAAGATATTCACCAGGAGGGCGAATTTGACCTCACACTGGAGATTATCAAAATCGGCGACCGGTACCGGGTCTGCTTTAAGTATAATCCGGAATTATTCAGCGGGGAAACCGTCATGAGGATGTCCGGGCACTATACGGAATTGCTCCGCTCATTCACTGGCAACCGTGAGCAAGCCGTCGGGAGAGTTGATTACCTGACATCTGAGGACAAGACGAGCATCGCTGCATGGAACACAACTGAGGCGGCATACCCGCACGATCGTTGTATTCATCAACTGTTCGAAGAGCAGGTGGAGCGCACGCCTTATCAGACTGCCATAATTTTTGAAGGCCGGAAATTGACTTACGCAGAGTTGAATGAAAAGGCGAATCGCTTAGCCCGTGTGCTGCGGCATAGAGGTCTTAAACCAAACATGGTTGTCGGTATCATAATGGAACGATCGCTGGAGATGATGGTTTGTCTTTTTGGTATTTTAAAAGCCGGCGGTGCCTATCTGCCAATTGACAGAGAGTATCCGAAAGACCGGATGGACTATCTGCTCCAGAACAGCAATGCACAATTTCTGATCCTCCAGCATCAAGACATCGCCAAAGTTGAGTTCGGCGGGCAAATTATCAGCATGGATCAGCCGGATTCGTTTCATGAAGACGGCAGTAATCTATCGTGCATTAACAAACCGGACGATCTTGTTTACGTGATCTATACCTCCGGTTCGACGGGCAGACCCAAAGGAGTGATGATTGAGCATCATTCGCTGATCAATCGGCTGAAATGGACGCGCAGCGTGTATGCATTATCAGAGAACGATGTGCTGCTGCAAAAAACACCGTATACGTTCGATTGTTCTGTTTGGGAATTGTTCTGCTGGTCGACCGAGGGGGCTCAATTATGTATTTTGCCGCCTAATGCCGAGAAGGACCCTGAGGCAATCATGGAAGCTGTTGAACGCAACCAGGTGACCCTGATCCATTTTGTCCCGTCAATGCTGAACCTTTTCCTGGAATATTTTAAAGAGAGTCCAGCACTTACGAGGTTGTCAACGCTGAAACGTGTATTTACGACAGGTGAAGCACTGACAGTTCCTCAAGTCGGCTTGTTTAACAAGACATTGCATCGTGCCAACGGCACGCGGCTAATGAATTTATACGGACCTACTGAAGCGACGATAGAGGTAACTTATTACGACTGTCCAACAGAAGGAACTGTGGAGCGGATTCCTATCGGGAAGCCCATGAGCAATATTAAGCTCTATGTCGTGAATGCTTATGGCCAAATGCAGCCTGTTGGCGTGCCTGGCGAACTTTGCATTGCCGGAGCCGGATTGGCAAGAGGCTATATTAACAATCCGCAGTTGACGGATGATAAGTTCGTGGCGAATCCTTTCGAACAGGGCACTAAGATGTATAAGACAGGAGATTTGGCGAAATGGCTGCCTGACGGAAATATTGAATACTTCGGGCGAACCGATCGTCAGGTAAAGATCCGGGGGTTCCGGATGGAACTGGGAGAGATAGAAGCGGGAATTTTGGAGCATGTGCTGATCAGTGAGGCTTGCGTGGTCGTGGACCCTGGTGTGGACCGTTCTGGTAACTCCCGCCTAAAAGCTTACTATGTCACCAAGGATGGCAAAAAGCTGACTGGTGAAGTGCTTAAAGCTTTCCTGAGGGGTTCTCTTCCTGAATACATGATTCCATCGCTATTCGTCCAATTGGATGTTATGCCGCTGACAGCTCATGGCAAGCTGGATTTCAAAGCGCTGGAGGCCTATGCAGCAGAAGTAAATGAACCGGTGCCTGATAAGCCGGCTAAAGATTCCAACATGCAGCATCTTATTACCACTGTATATCAGGAAATGCTGGGACTGGTTGAGATCGATCCCCACGCAAATTTCTTTGATTTAGGCGGCCATTCTATGCTGCTGGTTAAAGCGGCCATTCAGTTACGCGAACTTCTAGGACGTGAAGTTACGCCTGCTGAATTATTCAAGTATCCGACCGTTCATTCGCTTGCTGCTCATTTCAGCCAACCGGCCAAACCCTCGGTTTTTGAAGGAAGTAAACAGAAGGCTAACAAGCAACGCGAAATACTGATGAGACTTAATCCGGCAAAAAAATAACAGGATTGAGATAGGTCCTCCGGCAATTTAGCCGGAGGATTTGTTAAAAAGATAAGAAATGGAATGAATCGATTGTGCACTGCACTAACATGAATTAAAAGGAGAACATGACAATGAGTAATGAGTTGGATATTGCCATTATCGGAATGTCGTGTAAGTTCCCGCAAGCTGACACAACAGAGCAATTCTGGGGAAATCTTGCGAGCGGAAAGGAGACGGTTGTTTTCTTTTCCGATGAGGAATTGGCCGATAAAGGGGTTCCTCAAGCGCTGCTGTCTCATCCGGACTATATCAAAGCAGCGTCAGTACTGGATCATCCTGAGCATTTCGATGCGGAGTTTTTTGGATATAATCCGAGTGAAGCCACCAGCATGGACCCCCAGCATCGCATTTTTCTGGAGAATTGCTGGCAGACGTTTGAAGATGCAGGATATGATCCCAGCGCTTTTGCCGGTGATATCGGAGTTTTTGCCGGCCTCGCCATGAACACGTATTTATCCGACGTTCTGATCCGAAACAGTGACTTTATGCAGCATGTCAGCCCGGAGCAATTGATGATCGGCAACGATAAAGATTATCTGACCACGATGGTTTCATACAAACTGGGTCTCAAAGGTCCAAGCCTCAATGTTAATACAGCTTGTTCGACCTCCCTGGTGGCCATCCATTTGGCCAGACAAAGCCTGCTGCTGGGCGAATGCGATATGGCACTTGCCGGAGGTGTCTCGATTGTGCTTCCGAATAGCAAGGGGTATATGTACAAAAAAGATGGTATCCAATCCGCCGATGGCCATTGCCGCGCGTTTGATGCCAAAGCAAAAGGAACTGTTTGGGGCGATGGCTGCGGGGTTGTGCTTCTCAAGCGGCTCGCTGATGCTCAGGCAGATGGAGATCACATTTATGCGGTTATAAAGGGTTCGGCAGTTACCAATGACGGCTCCAATAAGGTTGGCTATACAGCACCGGGCGTCGAGGGGCAAAGTAAAGCTATAGTGGAAGCGTTGGCTGTATCCGGCCAATCTCCTGAAGATATTCAATACGTAGAAATGCACGGTACAGGCACACAATTGGGCGATATGGTTGAGATGACGGCTATAACTCAGGCGTATCAGTCTTATACCGAGCAAACAGAATTTTGTGCGATTGGATCGGTTAAAACGAACATAGGCCACTTGAATGCGGCTGCCGGCATTGCAGGACTGATTAAGACAGTTCTCGCAATGAATCATCAGCAAATACCGCCGAGTATTAATTATGATGAGCCCAACCCGAAAATTGATTTTAAGAACAGCCCATTCTATGTCAATTCGCGCTTGTCCGACTGGAAAACCGGCTCTGAACCACGCCGGGCAGGGGTAAGCTCTATGGGCATCGGCGGGACCAATTGCCATATCATCATTGAAGAGGGGCCGGTAACCATGCCGTCAAAGGCAGCCAGCCCGGATGATGTTCATACGCTTATCCTGTCAGCCCGTTCGGCGGAGGCTTTGGAACAACGAATAGACCAGTTGGCAGACTACTTGGAGGCACATCCAACGTTGTCCCTTCAGGATGTAGCGTTCACCTTACAATGTGGCCGCCGGTCTTTTGCCTATCGGACGGCATTGCGCTGCTCTTCACTGAATGAAGCCGTGCACACGCTGAGAAACCGGACATTGCATCCGTTATTTAATGCTCATTCTCCCAGAGAGACGGTCGGAGATCAGCTCTTTTTGTGGCTATCCGGCCAAGAGAATGACTGGCAGGACATCTGGGCGGGACAGACTGCGCATCGTATACCATTGCCGGCGTATCCATTCCAACGAAAACGGTTTTGGGTAGAGCCCGATCCTGAGACGGCTTCATCAGAGCACACAGCTTCTGAACATTATTATAAAAAACTGGATGATATGGCGGATTGGTTCTATTTGCCGTCCTGGAAAGAAACATCATTACCCTTCACGGCTCACAACAGCGAAGCGAAAGTCTATTGGGTATTTGCCGATAATCTGCAGATCGGAACAGGCCTTACACGGCAGCTAAAAGCAGAAGGTCATACCGTAATTGTGATCGAGCCTGGCGATAGCTATGCTTGCTTAAATTCCAATTTATTTGTCCTGAGTCCCGGTGATCAGGAGGGTTACAGACAAATGATCCGGACCCTCCAGGCAGGGAATCTGCTGCCGGACCGCATACTGTTTATGTGGAGCTTGGCGTGTGAGGAACCAGAAGCAGGGGAAATGAACCTGGAAGCATTAATCAAGACCCAGAACAACGGATTATTCAGTATTCTTTATCTGACACAGGCGTTTGCTGATTTAAGTGTGAAGAAGCCATGTGAATTTATTGCGCTAACCAACAATGTATTCAATGTAACCGGCAATGAGCAAATCCATATTCAGGCAAGCACCATTCCAGGTCTGTGTACCGTTATGCAGCAGGAATATGATCATATGCGTTGCAGGGTCATTGATCTGCTGCTTACAGCACATGGCGAAGTGTCAATCGAGGCGATTGTACATTGGATAATGAGGGAACTGTACAGCGATTCGAGCGAGTTCGTCTGTGCCTACAGATATTCCAAACGCTTCATTCGAGGTTTTGAACCTGTACGTATTGAAGCGAATGCTCCTCACCAGCGCCCTGTCCGGCAGGAAGGGACATATCTGGTTTTTGGCGGCTTGGAGGCTGTTGGTTATTCGGTATCCGAGTATATTGCCAAGAATAAGGGCGCTACGCTCCTGATGATGGAAGAAGAGGGATTTCCTAAGCAGGAGGAATGGGAGCAGTGGGTCGAGCGTAATGGAGAAGAAGATGCAATCAGCATCAAGATCCAAAATGCACTGAAGCTCCTGGATCATGGGGCAGTTTATATAGGGACAATTGCAGACCTGGAAAAAGACGAACGGTATATCGGAGCTCAGGAGCAGCGGTATGGCCAGATCCGGGGGATCGTCCATGCATCCGGATCTTCCGGCGTTAAGCGAAGAGAATCAATGCGAACATTTACCCCGGACATGTGGCAGGGTCATTTTAAAGCTGTAAATTACAGTCTGATGATTCTGGACAGGGCATTTGCTGACCGGGATTTGGACTTCCGGTTCATTATCAGCGGGCTGGTGTCTGTATTAGGCGGGTATGGATCGATCAGTATTGCAACTGTATCCAATCATGTGAAAGCCTTTGTGGCTAAGCAAAGCCGGACAGCCGGGCAATCGTGGGTCGTGCAATGCTGGGATGCTTCAGAAACGGTATGGGGTAGAGTAAAACAATACATGCCGGTAACCATGTATGATCGGATTGAGGATGTGGCACTAACCGATGAGCAGGGCATTCAGTGTCTGGAAAGAACTTTCGCTGTAAGGGATGTCCTTGAACTGGAGATTTCGGCGACCAATCTGATTAACCGGTATAATCGCTGGGTCAGATTGAAGGACAGAAAGACATTGGAAGAGAACAAAGATGAAAGTGTGCGGCACTCTCGTCCTAACCTGCCGACAGCCTACGTGGCTGCCAGCCAGCCGATAGAACAATTACTGGAGCGCGTTTTCAGCAGTCTGCTTGGTATGGACCAAGTTGGTATGAATGATGACTTTTTTGAGCTCGGAGGACATTCCTTATTGGGGGTCCAACTGGTATCCAAGCTACAGGATTTGTATCAGATAGAGATTGATTTGCCTATTATTTATAGCTATCCGACCATTTCCAAATTGTCCGCTTACTTGGAGTCAACAGGAAAAGCAATGGTTACCGCTTAATTCATCTACTAATGATCCCGGTTTGGAAAGGAGATTGATATGGAGAATAATATTGAGATTTCATCTTCAGAGTCTAAAGCGCTTACACAGGAAAAAAATAATGACGCAGAGGGGATGCTAAGCGGGCCTATTACCCGCACCACCATTAAATTGAGCATTCCTATTTTTATTGCCCAAATATTAATTTTTGCCTATGTCATGATTGATACTTTGTTTATATCAATGATTGATAAAAACTCCTCGGCGCTGTTGGCCGGAACAGGTCTGGTATATCCGATTTACATGGTTATCTTCAACATCTCAACGAGTTTATTTGTCGGATTAAGCTCCGTTGCTTCACGGGGAATCGGTCAAAAAAATAATGATGTAATTAAAAAAATCGCGGATTCCGCCCTCGTGCTCTCTTTAATTCTAGGAGTCGTTACACTCGTTGCGGGTATTCTGTTTGGCGAACAAATTCTTCAATTGCTGGCAGGCAGCCAAATAACACCGGAAGCGCTGCAGTATGGAGTTGATTTCTTCTATTACATGCTGCCTTGTATGGTGCTGCTGCTATTCTTCAATGCTTTCGGCGGCATTCTTCAAGGGGAAGGAAAAGCAAACCAGGTTGGATTGGCAATGATGTCTTCTCCTATATTAAACGCGATTTTAAATCCGATTTTTATCTTTGGCTTAAACATGGGTGTAAAAGGCTCCGGGCTCGCCAGCTCGATTGCTACTGCAGTACCTATTGTTTATTTTGTAGCTGTACTGCTAGGCAAGAAGGTGAAGTTGCGGCTTACGCTAAATCCTGCTAACAGCAGCAAGAAGCTTATCATGGAAATATTACGGATTGGCGTACCTGCCTCCATCGGTTTGCTTCTAATTAATACCTCTACGATGATCTTGAATAATGTTGTGGGATCAATCAGTGAAACGGCGATGAATGCCTGGATATTAGTAAGCCGGACAGATCAGCTGTTTTTGATTCCTGCAACAGCGATTGCTATGGCTACCATACCAATGATTGGTCAAAACTTTGGCAGCGGCGATCATCGGAGAGCGCGGGCTATTTATAATGCAAATCTGCGGTTATGTCTCGGAGTTTGTTTGGTATTAACGGTCTTCTACATTATATTTGCTCCGCAGGTAATGAGCTGGTTCACGAACATTCAGGAAGTTATTGATGACAGTGTCCGGCAGGTGAGACTCTTGGCAATTACGTCAGCAGGGGTAGCCGGAATTACAGTCATTGGATCAGCCTTTCAAGGCACAGGCAGACCGGCTCCGAATTTGATTAATGATATCGTTCGGATGGTTATTATGTCCACGCCGCTGTGGATGCACCTTTTCCATATTTCGGTAACCGACATGACACCTGTGTATATCAGCTTAGCGGTAGGGAATCTTTTGCCTTTTGTCATTGCCTTAGTATGGGGCAGATATCATTTTAATCATCTGCAAAGTAACACGAAATCATTATAAGTCTATCTGTCTGAGGAGGAACGTTAATGAGTACGAATGAGTTATTTCAGATCATTACTGGCCATATCCGGGAGGTGCTCCCCGAACTAAGTGATTATCCTATACAGCCTGAGGACCGCATGGCTGATTTGGGTGCAAATTCGATAGACCGTGCTGAAATCATTATGATGACGATGGACACCTTGTCTTTGCAGATCCCGCGTATAGAGCTGTTTGGTGTCAATAACATTGGAGAATTAGCCGAGGTGTTACATGCCAAATTGCAAGCCAACTGATTTGTATATAACCGGTCTTGGTGTCACTTCGTCTATTGGACAAGGAGTTGGCAGCTTTTCGGCTGCCATGTTCGCAGGTAGACAGAAGTTCACAGTAATGCAGCGGCCTGGCCGTCAGCATGGCAATGCCTTTATTGGTGCTGAAATTACGGAGTTATCTTCACCGGAGCGTGTGCCTGCCAAGATATGGAGATCTTCCTCTTTGTCTGGACAGGTAGCTATGGTGACTTTGGAGGAGGCCTGGCAAGATGCTAATCTTGATCAGGCTGATCCAAAGCGCATTGGTCTGGTTATCGGCGGGTCTAATTTACAGCAAAGAGATTTGGTCCAACTGTATGAACGCTATCGTGATAAAGTCTCTTTTGTCCCGCCCTCTTACGGTGTTTCTTTTTTAGACAGTGATTTATGCGGATTGTGCACTCAGCAGTTTGGCATTCAAGGTTTTGCTTATACCGTCGGAGGTGCATCAGCCAGCGGTCAAGTGGCCGTCATTCAGGCGATTCAGGCTGTACAGTCCGGTCAGGTTGATACGTGCATTGCAATGGGTGCAATGCTTGACATTTCCTATTGGGAATGTCAAGCCCTGCAGTCTCTGGGGGCAATGGGTACAGAGCGCTATGCGCACGATCCCGCTAAAGCCTGCCGGCCTTTTGATCAGGGCAGAGACGGCTTCATTTATGGGGAAAACTGCGGTGTTCTTGTCATTGAGCGGGCTGAAACCGCAGCGCTTCGGCAGGCAGCCCGGTATGCCAAGATATCAGGGTGGGCTATGGGCATGGATGCCAACCGAAATCCGAATCCTTCTTATGAAGGAGAAGTTCGTGTGATTAAGGAGGCACTTAAGCACGCAGGACTGTCGGCAAAAGATATCGATTATATCAATCCCCATGGCACAGGATCGCCGGCAGGGGATGATGTGGAACTGCGGGCTTTGCGGGACTGCGGGCTCTCACATGCTTCTATAAACGCGACCAAGTCCTTGATTGGGCACGGATTAAGCGCGGCAGGTACGATAGAGCTCATTGCTACGGTTCTTCAGATGAGAGCTTCGCGTATGCATCCGACCCTGAATCTGATTGAGCCGATCGATCCCTCGTTGAACTGGGTTAGGGAGAAAGAGGCCAGCCGCCTGATTAACCATGCTATCAGCTTAAGTATGGGATTCGGTGGTATGAATACCGCAGTTTGTTTGCAGAAAATCGAATCCGCCGAATAATAAAGGAGAATGAATACCATGGCAGTAGGCATTGAGGCAATGAATATTTTTGGTGGAACAGCTTATCTGGATGTGATGCAGTTAGCCAAGTACCGTGAGTTGGATACAAGCCGGTTTGAAAATTTATTAATGAAGGAAAAAGCGGTGGCGCTTCCGTATGAGGACCCGGTTACATTTGGCGTTAACGCCGCCAAGCCTCTGATCGATTCCTTATCGCCGAGTGATAAGAACCGCATTGAACTGCTGATTACCTGTACGGAATCGGGTATCGATTTGAGTAAATCGATGAGCTCATATATTCACCATTATTTGGGTCTGAGCCGTCATTGCCGGATGTTTGAATTGAAAAACGCATGTTATTCCGGGACAGCCGGATTACAGACAGCAATTCAGTTTATTCTGTCGCAGACATCGCCGGGTGCCAAAGCGCTTGTTATTGCGACTGATATTTCGCGCTTCATGGCAGCGGAGCGAGGCGGCGCTTTGTCGATGGGCGGAGCTTATGCCGAACCGAGCTCGGGTGCGGGGGCTGTCGCCCTGCTGGTCAGTGAACAGCCGCATGTATTTCAGGTCGATGTAGGTGCCAATGGGTACTACGGCTACGAGGTTTGCGATACCTGCCGTCCGGTTCCGGATAGTGAGGTTGGTGATGCTGACCTGTCTCTGTTGTCCTACTTGGATTGCTGTGAACAAGCGTATCTCGCATATAAGAACAAGGTTGAAGGGGCTGATTACCGGAACACCTTTCAATACCTTGCTTTCCATACTCCGTTCGGCGGAATGGTAAAAGGGGCACACCGCACGATGATGCGTAAAATGGCCAAGGCCGCTCCTCCCGAGATTGAAGCAGATTATGCGCAAAGGGTTGTTCCGGGATTGGTCTATTGTCAGCGCGTCGGAAATGTAATGGGAGCTACCTCGCTGTTGTCCTTGGCAAGTACAATCGATAACGGACTGTTTGACCGACCTAAACGGATCGGGTGCTTTTCATACGGCTCAGGCTGTTGCTCCGAGTTTTACAGCGGTGTCGTGACGGCACAGGGGCAGGAGCGTCAGCGTGCGTTTGCGATTCAGCGTCACTTGGATGAACGATATTCGTTGTCTATGGATGAATATGAGACGCTGCTGACCGGCAGCAGCGCTGTCAAATTTGGTACGCGGAACGTCGAATTGGACGTTAACCTGATCCCGGGCGCAGTTACATCGCAAAGAGGGAAAAGCCGTTTGGTACTGGAGCGTATTCACGAATTTCACCGGGAATACCGGTGGATTTCATGAGTTACCGCACTGTTCAGGTCAGATTTCAGGGTCCTGTCTGCTTTATTCAGCTTCATCGTCCGGAGGCGGGCAATACGATAAATGGTCTTTTGGTGAAGGAGTGCCGTCAGGTGCTTGACACATGCGGGCCGGACACCAAAATCATTGTCTGGGAGGGGCTGCCGGAGGTATTTTGCGGCGGTGCGGATTTTCAGGAGATTCATGCAGAGGCGGTGTCAGGCCAGAGCGGTGATAATAACCCGGAGCTTCTATATGATCTGTGGCTAAGAATGGCTGAAGAACCTGTAATCAACGTTGCTCATGTAAGGGGAAAGGCCAATGCCGGAGGCATTGGTTTTGTTGCAGCCTGTGACATTGTTATAGCAGATGCGTCAGCTCAATTTGGCCTGTCCGAGTTGTTGTTTGGATTGTTTCCGGCCTGTGTTCTGCCTTTTCTCATCCGGCGCATCGGCTTTCAGAAAGCGCATTATTTAACTTTAATGACGCATCCGATTACAGTGGACCAGGCTCAGGCGTGGGGATTGGTCGATGCCTGCGAACCGGAAAGCGGGCCTTTACTGCGCAAGCATTTGCTTCGTTTACAATGCATATCCAAACAAGGCATTTTGCGATATAAACGGTACGCCTCAGAAATGGATGGATCGCTTCATACTGCCAGAGCCGGAGCCATAGCTGCCAATAAGGAAGTATTCGCCGATTCCCGAAACCGGGAGGCAATTTTTCGCTATATCGAAACCGGGACTTTTCCCTGGGAAGAATAATCTCTAATTTCACTGCTTTAACATTGGGAGGGGCAACATGACAGAAGCTGTCGTACAGGTTACGGAAATTGAGCCGGGCATTGTCCAGGTCACGATGCAGGACCGGTTTCATAAAAATACATTTTCCAACGCACTGCTGCAGGGATTAATTGAAGCTTTCCAGAGGATTGAAGCCAGTGATCAGTATAAGGTTGTAATTTTAACGGGCTATGATCATTATTTTGCCTCCGGCGGTACCAAAGAGGTGCTTTTATCTATTCAGGAAGGTAAATCTAAATTTACGGATGGCGGCGACACGAATGTCTACAGCCTGGCGTTAGATTGCCCAATTCCTGTCATTTCAGCAATGCAAGGCCACGGGATCGGCGGCGGCTTCGTAATGGGGCTATTTGCAGATTTTGTGATATTAAGCCGGGAAAGCATCTACACAACTAACTTTATGAAATACGGATTCACACCCGGTATGGGGGCAACGTACATCCTTCCTAAAAAGCTCGGCATTAGTTTAGCAGAGGAGTTTCTGATTCGGGCTGGTAATTACCGGGGGGCGGAACTGGAAAAGAGGGGGATTCCGTTTCCGGTGCTTCCCCGTGACCAAGTGATGGAACACGCCTATGCGCTTGCCCGGGAAATTAATGAGAAGCCGAGGATTTCATTGATCACGCTAAAAAAACACCTGGTGGCTTCCATGCAAAGAGAGCTGCCTGATGTAATTGAACAAGAAGTGGCAATGCATGAGATGACTTTTCATCAGCAAGAGGTGAAGGAACGGATTCATGCACTGTTCGGTCAATAAATGGGAGAGAGGACATAAGAAACAGAATGGATACTCGCTATTTGGTCATCAACTGAGAATGACCTCTGATCAATTCATAAACTACTGTTATGTGATAGAGGATACCTTCACACAGACGGCTTTGATTATCGATCCTTCGTGGAACCTGGACAAAGTAGTTGATCTGCTGCAAGACCGGCACCTGGAATTGACTGCAATTGCCCTGACGCATGCGCACGATGATCATGTGAACCTTGTAGCTCCGCTGATTGAACGTTATCATCCTGCGGTTTATATGTCCCGTACTGAGATTGAGTTTTTTGCTTATACTTGTGAGAAGCTTTATCCGGTCAATGATTTAGATGGAATTCTGTTTGGTGACACCTAAGTGCTCTGCTTGTGGACTCCGGGACATACGCCGGGAGGGATGTGCTTTCAGTTTCACGATCATCTTTTTACAGGGGATACCTTATTCAGTGAAGGCTGCGGGGTATGTGACCTCCCGGGAGGCTCACCAGAGCAGATGTTTGATAGCATTCAGCGGATCTCCAAAAGCTTGCCTGGTCATACACGCATTTATCCGGGGCATTCGTACGGGATTGAGCCGGGGAAAACGATTGAAGAAATAAAAAGATACAATATTTATCTTGGATTTAACCGGGAAGAATTTATTGAATTCAGAATGAAGAAAAAACAAAACAACCAGTTAAAATTCTGTTAATGGCTAATGGATTCGAGAAGAAGATGTGAGGTGGCTGGATGAGGAAACCGATTGTATTTATGTTTTCGGGTCAAGGCTCACAGTATTATCAGATGGGCAGAGAGCTGTTGCTCGAAGATCCGGCCTTTCGGCATTGGATGTTAACGTTAAATGAGGTATACAAAGAATTGAGCGGTGACTCTATCCTGCATCAGCTATATGGAAATGAACGGAAAAAAAGTGAGGCCTTTGATCAATTAAAGCTTACACATCCTGCTGTTTTTATGGTAGAATTTGCAATGGCTAGGACATTGATGGAACGCGGGATTGTCCCGGATTATGTGCTGGGGGCAAGTCTTGGAGAGTTTACGGCTTGTGCGGTAGCAGGGGTCCTTAGCTATGAGGATGCCCTGGCTTGTATCGTGAAGCAGGCGGAAATCGTGGAGTCTACGTGTCGTGAGGGTGGGATGTTAGCGATTCTTCAGTCCAAGGACTTGTACGAACAGGAGCCGATTCTGTATCAAAAAAGTGAACTGGCTGCGATCAATGCGTCATCCCATTTTGTTGTATCGGGTTTAGCGGATCCTTTGGTGGAGATTGAAAGCTATCTGAAGGCCCATGAGGGCTTATATCAACGCCTTTCTGTACGTTTTGCCTTTCATTCTTCCTTTATTGTTCCTGCTGAGAAGGCCTTCACTGCGTTTTTAAAAACACTAACGGTTCATCGCCATCCTCAAATAAATCTGGTTTCTTGTCTGACTGGAGGCCCAGTCCATGAAGTGGAAGCCGGTTTTTTCTGGGAGGTTGCCCGTGAAAAAATTAATTTCCCGAAAGCGCTGGACTACTTATCCCAAGCATGCGGCGGCGGATTTACCTTGATGGATTTAGGGCCTTCGGGAACGCTGGCTAATTTCGCCAAATCCAACCCAGCAACAGCTCGGCAAGCGGATATTATTACTTTAATGAGCCCCTATCAACATGCCTTTAAGCAATTGCGCAAGTCGATAGACATGGTTTTAGCGGCTCATGTGTAAACCAAATTATTTTAACGGAGGGATATTCGGATGATCGTCAAATCTCCCGGGGGTTCCATTTTCCCTTATCACTACAAGGGTGGAGAAATACATTGTTTAAAATATGGCAGCTTCCATTCAAATAGCGAATCCTTGTTCAGCCTGATGAAAGCAGAGGAGGCTTTTATTCTGGGACAGCCTAGGCGTCTGGCTATATGGGTGGATTTTTATGAAACACAGCTTACAAGAGAGGTTATGCTTGAATTTGCAGCGAATCTGACCAGACTGCAGTCTCATATCAGGAAGCTGGCGATTGTCGGAAATTATGGCAACATACACCGGCTCCATAGGTATTTGCGCAAGCAGGACCCCCTATTTATGATGCCGATACAATATTACGGCGACCCGGAGGAGGCCAAGACGTGGCTGGTTACGGGGTAATCTAATGTGTTTCTTGAAAAGAAAGAAAGGATACCTGATTAATATATTGCAAATATAATAAGAGCTCTCGCCATTGAAGAGAGCCGGAAAATCCACTTTAGCAATATATGAGCTCTCTAGTTCTAAAGAGTTCATATATTAGTGCACTCGAAAAGAGCGGATTTTAGACGATCGCAACCATTTAAAAAATAGTGATTATTCAATCTATATAGATTGAATTTAAAAATATATAAGGGAAGAGTGGCCGCAGAGGGGAATTTTGGAACTGAAGGAACGTTGGCGTCTGCCTTTGTCTGCGGATTTCAACCGCTATCAGCGGTTAAAATCAAGAAATCTGCAGAAGGGCAGCGGAAGTAAAAGGACTTCACCGATTCTTTCATCAAATAAGGACTATATTAATCGTGTTTTTCCAACATCAGATAAACCCACTGAACGTACTGAAGAGCCTGGATGTCTAAGAATATTGCGAAGTTCTTCTATTCCCTTTGTCACTGAAAGAGCACCTGATTTTGGGCTTGTTGTTTTGTACAAACGAATACTGCCATCTGTAATGTATGCTTCCTCAATCCCACCTGGGCAGTTTGCCCAATTGCCGTAAGATTTCCATCCTTGTATTGGACGACCTATCTTATGGCGAACCCACAATATAAGTGCAGGATGAGAACGAACCCATCCGGCAATTCGCTCGCGATCATAGAAATCAACTTTAAGTTGTGATGCAGTTAAGCAATCACAAACAGCAGTTTGCATGGCAGCTTTGCGGTTCTTTAAAGTGGAGTCTGCTGTAGAGCCTTGGCTACTAACAATGATATATGCTCCATTATTATCTGCTAAGTCTCTAATAACCTGTCGAAGTTTATTATTAGGACGCATTTCATTAATGATAGCGGCTTTTGGCATATCAGGTTTTTTAACCTGAAATCCTGTAATAGATCTAGGCAGGAAGGAGTCACTTTGTAATTCTGAACTTATGTCTACACGGACATCCATACCACCGTCACTGGCATTTTGATGTCCTCCCCATGTAACACCTGCTGTTGGAAGTCCCAGGCTACGTAGTTCAGCTTCACAAAGTAGCCCGACAAGTGATCTAAGGTCTGTATCATTAAGTTCTGAAATATCGTTGCCTGTTATGTCCAGCATAAAGGACCTCCGGTTGTTATTTCCAAGCTTATTTAACTGATTTTAAAGAACATTAATACGCTGATTATATTCGTGGTGGGGTCTTGGTTAAGGGGGATTTTCATTAGAAAAATTTAAAAGTTCCTCCAGACGTACCCGTTAGCATCTGGAGGAGAAGAAAATGAAGGTTATGAAGTACCTAACTACTTGAGTTTTCTAAGTTCACGTTCGATGCTTTTCTCGAGATTCCGTGTTAACTCTCTTTCGAATTTCTTTAGGTCGCTCTTAAGTTGTGCTTTTGAACCACCAACACGAATTTTCATGGTCTTAGCCATAATATCACCTCCTTTAGTAATGGCTAATTAATTGCTTACTTTGCTTTTTTGTCTGACTGAGACAGAACAGAACCTGCAAGGGAGAGAGTTACTTTACTAGAACGCGGATTTCTAAGAGCTTTAGAAGCAACCGCAGTCATCTTACGAGACGACGTTTTTCGTGTGATATTGTGTTTGTAAACATTTTTTACGAATATTTGTTCTGCACATCTTTATTAACAGCTTGTCCACAGATTAAATGTTTGTTATTCATAATATTACATTTTGAGCAGGTTGAATAATAGATACCATAGAATTTGAGGTAGGATGGAGTCATATATTATGATGAGGAATATTAAATGAGCTTATTGATCATATAAAAAGCACTGTGGTCTCAATTTAAGAGAACACAGTGCTACTTCGCTTATACAGCTTCGAATGGTTCGGACTAGATCAATCATAAGGAAAGATTTTCAGAAGGCATAGAACCATCAGAGTTTATTAAAAATGCAGTATAAACACATCTTCTCCAATTTCTTATTTAAAAACGTTGTAATTTGAGACATCGTTTTCACACATTAAAACATAAAGGTTATGAGTCGCTATCACCGGTCCAAACTAGAATCTCAGCTAGGTCGTACAATGGCGGAACATATCGTAGCGTTGTAGACATTATTTGATGTCCAAGCTGCCTTTGAATCGCAATCATATCTATTCCGGCTGATTGCATAAGATAACCGGATGTGCGCCTCAAATCATGTGGAGTTACGACGCGGGATAGCTTTGCATCCATGCACAAATTTTTTACGATTTTTAGTAACGAATTCTTAGTCAATGGATATTTTTCTCGGAAAAATAAAGTGTCATTACCTTTTTGTGCCCAAGCGGTATAGTTAGGATGGTTCATATATCGTTTAAGCTCCTCTGAAAGAGCAGTAGTAATGCTCGTGGAACGAGGTTTCCCTTTTTGACCCTCTTGAATCAATACAATCCTGCTCTCCAAATTGACGCTCCTTGGAGAAAGAAATCTAACTTCTGTATTTCTTATACCTGTAATTAGCATAAACCAGATTAAAACAAACTCTTGGTGAAAGAAAGGATCCTTTTTTAATGCGGTATTAAGAAGAGCAAGGCATTCTTCTTTCGAAAGAGCGGTGTTTTTAATTGGCCGATCGTAATAGGGATTGGGATAATCCACCATAGGGTTATGCAGGATTAATTCCATATCATACTGGAATTTAAAGAAATTTTTTAATGCACTGATCGCATTGTACATCACATATTTCGTTGCCTGAAAATCTATACGAAGGTACTCCACGTATTGGTCAATAAAATATTCCTGAATGGGACGAAAAGAGCCAGGATGGCTTTGACTTGCGTGAAATTTGTCGAAATCAAGTTCACCCTCAAACCCCCTCACTTGCAAATAATTTCCGAATCTACGTAATTGAGTTGTAACATGGGGCTTCGCCGTAACCTCTGTATGCTCGTACCAAAATCTATAGTATTTAGAATCCAATAGAATATTGTTCATTTACTAACCTCCTTAAAAAAGTCGGTAACTTTTAAATTTGCTAGCGGATGTTGGTTAATCACTTTTACAAGCATACTGTCGAACAAATTGAGATAAACTAAGGTTGAACTAAGCCATTTATGTCTTAGCAATTGCTGAATCGTGTATGGATCCACACCAGACTCCAGCAAATAAAGAGCAAAAGAATGACGAAGGGAGTGGACAGATAGCTGATAAACATTTTTGTCATCATCAGTGATTGTTGAAGACTGATCTATGAGGTTTGAGAGCATTTTCTGGACAGTACTCTCATTAATGGGGGTTTTACCTTGATTGTTGGAGAATACATATAGCTCAGAGTAGTTGGGCAAATCTTTTAAAGCGCCAAATCTGAATTTCACAAATTGAGTGAGTAGTTCAAGGGAGAAATCAGTAATTTTAGATGGGGTTTTAAATTCTTTTTCACCTTTTGAACGAACGTAAATATCTTTTGTTTGTGGCTTTATATCCCCGATTTGAAGAGTACATAACTCACTGAGACGAATTCCTGTTCCAAGGAATGTCCATAGAATAACAAAATTTCGGTAGGATTCACGACCTAATCTTGCAAGCATAATTAGCTCATCAATCTGTTCTTTAGTAAAGGCGCGGGGGAGATTTCTTTTGTCAACCTTAACCTTTAATACCCTCTTAATTTTCTCTATGTTATCTTCATAAAAATGATCAAGAATGGTTCGCAAAAAGTTTCTTAGAAATGCAGCCTTTTTACTTCGTGTATTTTTATTTTGCACAGTTAATAAGTAACTACTTAAAAATTGAGAGGTACAAACCGATTTGAAATCTGGATCTTGATTAAAATGTTGGCTGCAGAACTTAATGAACAGATTCATTTCATAGCGGTAGGCTGTTTGTGATAATTTTGCAAGTTCAGTAAAGGAAGCGCTTGAATAATAAAATTCGACAGCATCTTGAAGTAAAATAGGTCGTCTTTGCTCCACAAACGAAATCGGGAATACACGGTTTTCCAAGGACCAAAACGTTCAGGCAAATCACGCCAAGGAGCACCTGTTTTTACTTTCCAAAGCATTCCATTCAGCATGACTCGATTCGACTTCGAGGGTCTGCCTTCTCCTGTGTTTTCGGGCGTCAATAGATGTTGTATTCGTTACCATTCTTCGTCCTTGATTTCGTGGCGTCTTAGCATCTTTTTACAATCCCCTCGTGAGTTCTTTCTTGTGAAATTATGCTACGGTTTCGCTTTTGAAGCAATATCTAGTTTTCAGACACGCCCTAATAATATGGAAAAGAAAATAAAGGAATGGGATTCATGCAAGCCTATTGACGTGACAGGAGCAAAGTTCTCTTATGTATTCACTCCGACCAGTCTTGGTTTGGTTATTTATGTACAGTGCGACATCTGTAATAGAGAACTGAATTTGACAGAAGATTGGGATTGAAACTTCAACAATTATTAACCTTTGTAAATCTGTTAGTTTTAAAAGCACCTAGAAATTAGACTTGTTCTAATTTTTTAGGTGCTTTTTGTTGCTCGGCGCGCCCAGAGGCACGCATTATCTAGTTGGAGAAAGTCCAACCAAATGAGGGCCCACGCCACCTTTGTAGCTAGGATGCTTGCGCATGGCGAAATCTGTGTGTAGAAGCGCACCGACAAAAGTGCTGGTCAGAGAGCGGGCGAGCTACAGCCCAGGCCGTAACATCAAGTGAATCCTGCCGCGTCGTCAAAAAGGCCCTGCGAAGGGGAACAGAGGATGCCGAGTCCCGCTTGCATGGACGAAGGCAGAACTTGGAACAACAGTGAAGAATCCTACAGCGTAGCAGGATCGACATAGGTTGAAAGATAATGCAGTGAACTGGGAAGACCCTCCCCCACACGGATTTTTTTAGAACCCGTAAAGAGACACTCTATAAGTCTAGAAGATGAAATGAACCGTCTGTGGGAAGGGAGTCCGAGGGGCTCACAGTACCGAAAAACCTAAGGACAACATAACCTTAGGGAGGGAAGGAGCCCTGCATTGTTTATGCTTTTGGAGGAGGTACGAGTGAGTGAATGCCAATCGGCTAACGACTCCCAAGGGAAAAGTTCAAGAACTCCAAGAAAAGCTAGGTCATGCGGACAAGGAGAGCAACAAGCGTAAATCCCATGCCCTGTGCGATAAAGTCTATCGGTGGAATGTGCTACGCGAAGCCTGGAAACGGGTGAAAGCGAACAAGGGAGCAGCCAGAGTAGATGCCGTGACGCTCGCAGATATTGGGAACAAGGAGAAACAAGTTTCCTCAAGGAATGTGAGCGAGAACTGAAAGAAGGCAATTACCATCCGCAGGTCGTCCGGCAGCAATATATCCCGAAGAATGATGGGAAGCCAAGACCGCTGGGCATACCCACCGTGCGCGACAGAATCATACAAATGGCAACGAAACTCGTGATTGAACCCATCTTCGAAGAAGTATCTTTCGGATTTCGCCCGAAGCGAAGTGCGAAAGGAGCGCCGAAACGAATTCGGAAAGCCTGCAACCACAAAGGGAATTGGGTAGTCGACGTCGATATCTAAGGTTTCTTCAACAACATTAATCAAGAGAAGCTAATGAAACTGTTGCAGATGCGTATCAATGAAAGGCGGATACTGAAGTTAAGAAATGGCTACAAGCGGAGGGCATGGAAGAAGGAAAGGTGAGGCGCTCCGGTTTAGGCACACCGTAAGGTGGTGTCATCTCACCACTTCTGGCGAATATCTATCTTAATTATTTTGAACGACTATGGGAAGAACATGGAAGTGGGATTGGGGAGTTGACGATGTACTCAGACGATTTTGTAGTAGTCTGTAAAACGAAAAAGGATGCCGAACATGCGTATGAACTTATACGTAGAATCATGAAACGTCTGAAACTAATCCTACACCCGAACTATACGAACTACAGCCAAAAGAGGTTAACCAAGTTGGACTGGTATATTCTGCAGAGATTAATCCGGTGGTACTCGAAGAAGACAAAGTGGGAGTTTGATGAATTCATTATCTGAGGTCAAGTAGATTGCCAACATGTATGGATTAAAACGCTATTGTGATCTGCATGCCAATAAATTACGAATATCGGAAAGCCGTATGAGGGAAAACCTCACGTACGGTTTGATGAGGAGGGGCTGGTATAAAACCAGCCTTTTACTCTAGATTAATGGACTTCTTTAAGCTGGTTAAGGCACAATATACGAACTTGTATGTAGTAAAGCAAGCGTGAAAAATTTAGGTGGACTATTTACTATAGTAACGATGAAAAATTAGAAGTTCACAGAAATATACAATGAGGTTAGGCAGGAACTGATTATAATAAATCGAAATATACAAGTTAGGAAGGATGTGGTTTTATTGAGTCTAAATTGGTTTTCTGATTTATTTGAAATATGCAATAACGATCCGTTTCGTAAAAAAATTCTCTTCGTGGATCATTATGATCAAGGTGACCAATGGTTGAACCAACTTACAAAGGAATACGGACCACTTCTTGGTGTGGAAACTGAAACGTTAAGATCACTTATAGTAAAGTGTACAAAACTGGGACTTGTTCAACGAGGACTTCGTCTTTTGAATAGTAAGCAGACGTTCTGGGTTGTCCAGAATCTTATGATTGAAATGGCAGAGCGTTTAAATATGTACATACAAGCTGACATGGTTACCCCTGGTATCGTTCGAAGCTTTCATCACGCAATTGAAGAGTTACGTGGGGCAGGAGTTTGCGCTTCTAAGCTTTCAATCACTGTTTTTGAATATGAGCAAAAAGGCCTCTACATCACTGAACTTCTTTCTTTATATGAACAGTGGCTAGAACAAAATCATTTTTCTGATTTTGCGGGTTTATTAGATTATTTACCGGAAACGGCTGAGACGAATAATCATCTATTCATCTGTAAGGACATGGAGCACCTTTCTTCTGTCGAGCAAGAAATGCTGAAGCGTATTGCTGGAGATAGACTGATTATTCTTCCACAAACTGGATCTTTTTTGTCATCTCTGCAGAATAAGGCACCTATTACAGTACAGTTGTTCCAGGCTACAGGAACTTTAGCGGAGATTCGTGAAGCATTCCGACGTATCTGTAATAAAGAAGACTCTTTTGATCAAGCGGAAGTCATTGTTTCTAATTATGAAAATTATAGTTTAGCGATATTCACACTCAGCCAAGCATTGGAAATTCCCTGTACCTTTTCTCAAGGGTTACCCGTAATTTATTCTAAGGTCGGACAGGCAGCGCTTGTTTATCTCGAATGGTTGGGATGCAATTATGATGTGGAATGTATACTTAATGCATTAAGGCATGATATCTTATCATTTCATCATTTTGGGGACAATGTGGATCAGACTGATCTCATAAGTACTTTAGAGCAAAGTGGAATTGGATGGGGAAGACAACGATATTCTATGTTAGAAGTATCAAGTAATACTGTGTTAAGAGGAGTGAATGGTGAATCAATAGGGATATTAAGCCGGATATTTAAGGGAGTGTTTCAAAAACTGCCTGATTCACGCCAAGAGAAGTGGACTCCTTTGGTGATTTTGCACTCGTTAATGGATTTCCTTCAAAAGTACGCAGTTCCGTCCAGTGAAGCCGATTCGCTTGTTAAAACTGAGTTGACTGCTCAAATAAAAATGCTGGAGCTTGTTTCCCCACGTACATTGTCTAGTGAAAGTGCACTGCGGTATGCGATAGACATGGTAGAGGGGGTTCGTATCTTAGTTGGCGGACCTACTAGTGGGAAACTGCATATTTCTTCGCTTCATGATGGCGGCATATCAGGAAGAAAGCAGACATACATGCTGGGCATGAGCAATGAAAACTGGACGTTGCAGGTCCGGCAAGATCCCGTATTACTGGATATGGAACGCAGGAATATAGAAGGGCTGCTCTTATCTGCTGAGCGGACAGAATGTATTATTCGTGAACGTGAGACCCGATTAGAGATGTTGTCAGGAGCAGTGACGTTAAGTTATTCCAATTACGATCCGGCAGAAGAGAAAGAAATCATTCCAGCCTTTATGTTGTTGCAGGTTGCAAGAATAATTACGAATGATTCTCAAATGGATCTGACAGGATTAGTACGGGTACTTGGGAAACCGTTTGGTTATATGTCGAGTGGCACAAATGAAGAGCATTTACTAGATGGGGGGGATCGTTGGCTTGGAAGGTTCCATGCAGAGGGGAGATTGCAGGATGGGCTCTATTCATTAAGCCAGTCCTTTCCATTTACAGCTAAATTGAAACAAGCAGAAATGCAAATCAGAGAGGAACTGCTGTCAGAGTATGAAGGGATTATTTCGACAGATACCTTTACAGTTAGTTATTTAAACAATCCTGAGGTATATCTGAGTGTGACGCAACTCGAAAAATACGCAGAATGCCCAAAAAGGTTCTTCTATTCTCATATATTAAAGGTAAAGGACAGGGGAATTGCTGAATATAATCGTGCCCAGTGGCTGGATGCAGCCAGCAGAGGCAGTTTGCTGCACCGAATCTTTTACCTCTATCTTAAAGAAATGTCAATAGAGTTTACATATGAGGATAGACCTAAGCATAATGAACAGAGACTTCAGGAAATTACAGAGCAGGTCATTCGTGAGTATGAAGTGAAAGTACCACCACCGACTCCACCTATCTTTCATAAAGAATGTGACTCGTTGCAACGTGATGTTTCTATTTTTTATCAAATGGAGCAGAAATCCCAGGGGCGGCCACGCTTTTTTGAACTCGAATTGGCCATTGACGGACAACCTATGAGTGTCAGGTTGGATAATGGGATTGTGATCAGAATGAAGGGATTTGTGGACAGGGTCGATGAGATCGGGCCACATTTGTACAAAATTTACGATTACAAGACAGGAAGTCCGACAAAGTATGATGAGAATGAATATTTCTCACAGGGGAGGCAGTTGCAGCATGCTCTATATGCTGTAGCGGTTGAACAGTGGCTCCGGGAGACGGGGCAAGATGTGGAGGCGCGTGTTATAGAATCAGCATATTATTTTCCAACGGAAAGAGGTAAGGGAGATGAAGTATCCCGGATTCAAAATAAGACGTCCGAGCTAGCGGAATTGGTGGGATATCTATTAACTTCCATGGAATCGGGGACTTTTGTTACAACTACAGACTCAAAGCGATGTTCCTATTGTGATTATGGAGCAGTTTGCAATAATGATTCGGAATGTACAAAGGCAAAATGGAATCTGGCCCCTAATTCTCTACGACTAGAACATATCAAGGAGGTCGAGCGTTTTGGTTGATGATCAGACCGCCAGAGAGCGAATTGCATTGAGATTAGATCGAACAATGCTAGTAGAAGCAGGAGCTGGTTCTGGGAAGACGACATCACTGGTTAGCCGGATGATTGCTCTAATCGAATCTGGGAACTCAGTTGCCGGGCAGATTGCTGCTATTACGTTCACTCGGAAAGCAGCAGATGAACTGAAAAACAGATTCAGACTGGAACTTGAGCGAAAGATACATAATGCTATAGAACCGCAGAAATTTCTGCTGCAGAGGGCATTAGAGGAGATCGATCAGTGCTATATTGGCACAATTCATTCTTTTTGCGGCAAATTACTTAGAGAGAGACCTATTGAAGCAAGACTTGATCCGATGTTTCGTGAGATTGAAGAAGACGAAGCCAGCTTATTACAAGACCAATGCTGGGATGAGTTTCTAATGAATTTAATCGAGAACGATCAGGAGTATCGGATAGAGGAGCTTGCGGCACTGCAAGTGAACGTAGAGGATCTACGTGAGGTATATAAACGTGTATGTGGATATACTGATGTACACATTGAGACGGTTGAAACTCCAAGACCTGATTTCGATCGTATTCGGCTTACTTTGCCTCAGATGATTGAAGAAGCGTGGGTTTATATTCCAAAGAAGAAACCAGTACAAGACTGGGATTCGCTACAAATCATGGTTCGTAACGGTAAAAGAGCACTTATGTTACATGGGCTTGATGATGATATGCGTGTCCTGCAGCTTGCATTGATGTTTGAGCGAAAAATCAATATAACCTTGAACCGATGGACAGATAGCGTGATGGCAAAGGAATATAAAGTGATTTTTCCTGAGTGGCAAAACCGCATCTTATCCCCATTTCTTTGCGCTTGGCGAGAGCATTTATATCCCCAATTGATTCATTTTGTCAAACCAGCTGTTGCTTATGGTGTAAGTAAGCGAAACGAATTAGGCGTGTTGGACTTTCAGGATCTGTTGATGCGAGCGACAGCTTTACTCCGTGAACATGAGCATGTACGGCGTTTTTTTGCTGATCGTTATACGCATCTGTTTATAGATGAATTTCAGGACACCGATCCCATTCAAGCAGAGCTTATGTTTCTGCTGATAGGTGATGACCCAAGTGAAGGGAATTGGAGACGGATTACACCTAAACCTGGTTCATTATTTGTTGTTGGGGACCCCAAACAGAGTATCTATCGGTTCCGGCGGGCGGATATTTCAACCTATAATTGGGTTAAAGACAAGCTCAGTTCATGCGGTGAAGTTTTGCAGCTAAGTGCCAATTTTCGCTCTGTTCAGCAACTTGGTCAATTTACAAATGACGAGTTTAAAACTCGTTTTCCGGGTATTGAAACGGAACATCAGGCTGCTTTTGTATATATGGATACTCAATCCTCTAATTCCGAAGAAGATGTGCAGTTGGGAGTTTACACGATGACTCATGAGAATATTACTGGAGGGCAGCCGGCGATTGCTGAGGTAGATGCAGACCGTGTCGCGCGTTATATTGCATGGGCTTGCAGCGGCCAACTAAAGATTCAGGAGAAGCAAATGGGAGGAGAAGGCGGCGTAGTTGTAAGGAACGCTTTACCGAGCGACTTCATGGTACTCATGAAACGAAAAGAGTTCATTCACCTCTACGCCGAAAAGCTAGAAAAGTATGGAGTTCCCTCGATTACGGCTGGAAGTTCGGCAAGGTATGAAGAAGTCAATGCGCTTGCTATGCTGGCAAATTGTCTTAACGACCCTAGAGATCAACTATCACTTCTAGCTGTGCTGAAAGGAATGTTATTCAGTTGCAGTGATAATGCTCTCTTCCATTATAAAATGCAAGGGTTTCCGATTACGTATGCTACTTTACCAAATCATTCTGAGGTTGGGAGAATAGCAACCCCAGTATATGAAGCACTGGTACGAATTTTAAAGTATGCGGATGTGATTCGGAGATTGCCGGCATTGGCGGCATTATTGCATATTATAGATGATCTGGGGGTACTTCCCTTCGCAGCAGTTCGTCAGACCGGCCGGGCACGTGCTGGAACATTGATTAAGCTGCTGCATTTGCTACAGAAGGACAGCCAAGTTACCGCAAGTTGGTCGGAACTGAGCAGATATATGATGCGGGTGATAAAAGAAGCGAAGCTAGAATGCGGTGATCTATTCGCAGGCGAGCAGGATGCTGTACGTATTATGAACCTTCACAAGGCGAAAGGGCTTGAAGCCCCAGTAGTTATGCTCGCTTGTCCTTGTGGAGAATCTGACCATAACATTGAAGAGCACGTGGACCGGGTGGAGGATTCCGCACGCGGATACTTCAGTATTAGGCGGAAAAGAGGGTATCAAGAGGATATGATTGCTCATCCTTTGGGGTGGGAAGAACTTGCTGAACGAGAGCGTCTGTATGTAAATGCTGAGAAGGAACGACTGCTGTACGTTGCTGCCACCAGAGCAAAGCAGATTATGATTATTAGCCGGTATCCGAAGAAGTCGGCTAATGATCCTTGGGGTAGTTTTACCAATGGAATTAAGGAGAATAGGGAGTTGTACGATCCGGAGGTTATGCCTGAGGTGCCTTTACGTTATGAAAAACTACATGATGAAAAGGCAGATGAAAATATTAGCCGTCAGTGGCGAAGCCGGCTGGCACAGCCAACGTATGAAACGACTTCGGTAACGAAACTAACAAAGTCCGGAGCCGTTCAGCCGCCTAGGCCACTTGCAGGCCGGGGTATGGCTTTTGGCAGTGTAGTCCATCGCTGTATAGAACTGCTGGGGAACGATGTGGAATCCGAACAGATGAATAAGCATATCCAGATAATAGCCGAAGAAGAGGAATTGAATGAAATGCTAATCCCTGACGTGCATGCGATGCTAGAGGAAGTGGTAAAACATCCACTATGGCAACGTGCACTGGTGGCAAAACAGCGGATTCATGAACTGCCGTTGCGCACGGTGAGGACGTCTGAAGTTCAGGAAAGTAAATCATCGCCAGCAGATACCAGAGCTAAGACTTTCTATTTGAAAGGCGTTATTGACTTTCTCTTTGAAGAGGAGGACGGTTGGGTGGTTGTTGATTTTAAGACGGATATTTATGAAGAGGGGCAGCAGTTGGCATTTTTAGAGTTTTATCGGCCGCAGGTAGTTGCTTATCGGGAAGAATTGGAGAGAGCGTTTGGATTGAGAGTGAAAGAAGCGGGACTTTATTTTTTGTATGGGAATGAGTATTGCCTTTTATAATATAGGGCTGTCAGGTCGCTCGATATATTGAAGATTTTCTGAGTGACCTGCTATAGTCTTATTTCAATAGCTAAATGCTTTACCAGTAATAGTAGAACTGAATAAGAAAGAGAAATAATTCCGTAAGGGAACGTATATTCGCTGACAGCCGTTGGTCACTTCTATTGTTTATCCTATACGTAAACTACTTCCCTAATAGGATGGTGCTCTATGGCTAAAACACATGACACTCTACTGTCCCTGATCACAGGCATCAAAAAATGGCAGGGTAATTATGGTAAGATTCCGGATGAGCTTTATAAGGGACTGCTGTTATTCATAGAACAGACAGTTGCTTCTAAAGCTCAACCTCCGGTTGATCTATATCATCTTCTGCAGATGCTTCATCGCCCCTCCCAAGAATGGGGAATCCCTGACCTCCAAGACTATTACCCTGAAGATGCTCCTTTGTTAGAAGAATTCATTGGCTTAACACCGGATGCTGATGAGTTTTTGAACCGTCATGTCTCCCCACAGGATGCTGAGCAACAGACTATGTATGAGATCCTGATGTACTGCCGAGAAGAAGGCCGGCAGCTTCAACAGGAGTATGCTCGCATTCGCACGTTTCTATCTAATCCCCGAAATGCCGTAGTTACTTCCTTTCAATTGTCCCAATTTGCAGATACTTTTCTAGAAATTCAACTAATGAATCTGATCAAACAATGTTATGAAGAAATAACACCTAGGGTGGCAAACTTTCGAAAATGCCCCCACTGTGGCTGGACCCTAGAATACAAGAATGACCGATGGCGTTGTAATAAGGAAGATATCTGCCATCTGCTTGCTGATTTTGAGCACATGAGTTTTTTTGATTTTGGTAGGGAAAGAGTATTGCGGCTTGTGCCCGGAATTCAAAGATTTGTACTATTGCCTGGAATATCTGAACTTAGAATCGCCGAACGATTGATTTATAAAGGGTATCAGGTCGAGCTCTATCCCAATGTGGATGAATATGATCTCTTGGTATCCGAAGATGGCAAGAGAGTATGTCTTGATGTCAAGGATTTCAGAGATCCACGGACGCTTGCTAATTTTTTCAATCATCAGAGTTCTGCCTACCTGAAAAAGTACAAGAGTAAATGCCTTATTGTAGTTCCGAATTATCGCAGCCAGCTCTTCGCATCTTATCGTGAACGAAGTATGAATCTGCTAAACGAAACTGCTCGGGAATGTATCGAAATGATCATGGAGAACGAAATTGAATCCACGCTGAAGAAGGTGTTTCTGTGAGGCAGACTTATTGGGAGCTTTCAGAAGGTATCATCAAGGCGTTTGAATCACTTCAATTGCGTAAATCTGAAATTAACCTTCTGGTGAGCATGGAGTTATTTATTACAGGCTGCACTTTGATCGATCCTAATCTATCCATCCATCAGGCGTGGTCAGTTCTGGTTGGTTACAATGAACCCATTCTGAAACATACAACTCGCTCGGATATCATTACCCGGCTGAGAATTCTATATCCTGAAATGAGAACAAAGAAAAATCTTCTGAAACGAATCAATGCTTATGGAGAAATTGGGAGTGAGTATCGGTTATACGAAATCAAGGAGGATGAAGGAGCTACTCGTATTGCTCCGCGTTATTTAATTGATCGTTCTTCTATCTATAACAGTATCCTTGGATACCCCATCCCACGTCAGTTGAATACCAAAACTTTTGCTAATGAAAAAGAGTTTACATACTCTCGAAGGATTCGAGGTGGGCAATGGATTACCTTCCACGGAAAAATCCCTGAATCTATGCTCTCCAGTGAAATCAAACCTCTGCCAGTTTATCGGCCTAAAAGAATATTTAAGTTTTCGGTCCCATATAACGGAGCTGTGTTAGCAACTGAGATGGATCAACTCCTGGGAGCATCGGCCATGTGGGTAAGTAGGGCTAAGTCTGTGTTTTTGGAATCGCTTGATGGTATGGATCTAGAATTTGTGTATCGAGGGAATCAACACATTGGTGGGGGGCTTGGAGCAGGGAAGTCGACTTTTATGATGATGGAAGCCTACCGGCTGGTAAAACACGAGGGTGCAAGGGTAGGCTTCATTGAAGGTAGTGTTATGCAGGCCCTTGAACGTGTCAAAGAATTGCGTAAGCTTGGAATACATGCTGTTCCTGTTATTGGAAGAACCTCTAGAAAAGATCATCTCAATAACTATTTGTTTGCGAATAGCAGTGGCATTAACGAGGTTAGTGATTGGCAGAGCCAGGAGTATGAGTCACTGATTCATTTATCAGATGTGTGTATCATTAAAGCTTTAGCTGAAGATTATGATCGGAGCAGTAGATATCCTTGTATCCAGTTGCAGCAAGACGATACATCTGTGAAATGCCCGCTTGCACATGCCTGCGGTGTATATAAAGATCTATCTTCCTTGCAGAATGCTGAGGTTTGGGTAGCTACTGCACCAAGTGTGCTGAAGACACGGATATCGGCAGTGATTGATCCTTTGGAAAGAACGGTTTACGAAGCTATGTATGACCTGCTGGATGTTGTTTTTGTAGATGAAGCGGATCAGGTACAGAAGCAGTTCGATGAGGCCTTTTTGACACAATACAATGTGTTCGGGGCAGCTGATGATATCTTTGAGCAGTTGAGGTACGAGTCTAATGAGCTAACTAGTGGTTACTATGGTCAGTACGCTGGTGATCCAGCCTTTATTGAATGGAACGATAGGCTTCGTATGCTGGATCAGATGATCTGGAGAATTTATAACAAACTGGAACTTTCCCAGACGCTTAGAAAAAATATTAGGAATAATCTGATTCGGGTGGCAGCAATGGCAGGCACACTAAGTGAAAAACTTTCTGATAATACCCAATTACAGTCAAAGTTATTTAAACGGTTTAGTGAGTATGCTTCAGACCCGTACAAAGATCCACTACTCTCAAGAATCGTTGATGAGATTGTAGATGCAGAGACTCCCGAGCAGAAGCAAAGACTTCTGGAGCAGAGCATAGTAAAAGTAAACGGAGTCCTCAAACCTACGGTGAAAGCAGAACTACTCTTTGCGCAGCTTGAATTCTTCTTGTACTTATGCAGAGCAGAGGAGAGTATCAAGTATATTTTAACTACGTTTCCTATGATTCAAGCTAAGCTTGGCCTAACGATTAATTTCTCACCTTTGTTTACGATGCAGAAGGATTATCAAGCATTTATGAAAGAAGCGATGACTGGGGTTACCTTGGGATATAAATATGATTTACCTGACAATGAGAAGACCGGGAAGTTCAAATTAATTGAATACACTGCTGTTGGTCGCCTGCTGCTTCATGATTGGCATAATCTTTATCAAGAATGTGACGGGAAAGCAGGTCCTGCGGTTGTATTTCTTTCTGGAACCAGTCATGCTCCGAAGTCGGCTCATTATGACTTGAAGACACCTTCAGAATGGTTGCTACGAGCAAACCGTCAAAGCTCAGTTATTCAGATGAATTATAAGTCCGTGCTTGATGAGGTTAATGGAGAATTCTATTCGGTGTCAGGTATTCGTGATCCAGAACAGAGAATTCAAAATTTAAGTGGGATGGTGCAGCATCTAAAGCCAGATATTGAATATGAGCTGAAACACTGGAGAACTGAAGGTAACAACAGGAGAGTATTGCTAGTTGTAAACTCTTATGATGATGTTGAAACAGTCTGCAATGCTTTTCGGAATGATCGAACTTGGACGGGCAGATATAAGGCGCTCTCAAGGGATGATGGTCACCAAGAAGATCAGTATTCCAGAGTATTGATCGAATCCTTTTATCGGGAACGGGCTGAGGTAATGATTGTACCTCTATTGTCCGTTGGTCGAGGATATAACATATTAGATAAGCAGGGAGAGGCCCTCTTCGGTTCAGTATTCTTTCTGGTTCGTCCTTACCCCATACCCAATGATCTGAATTATCTTGTTCAGGTCCTGCATGCGTATTTGCCAGAATATTTGCGTCGGATAGAAGGAAAGAACCTTTTTTACGATAAGGCGGTTACTAAGCTCCGACAAATTAGCAGCGGTAAGCTGGAGCATATGTATATGAAACCAGATTTCTGGTCGATCTTAAGTCCCAAAGAAAGAGAGATAATGGGGTGGTACACTTTTGTTCCGGTATGGCAGATGATCGGCCGTTTGCTGCGTGGAGGATTAGATGCCCGTGTCTACTTCTGTGATGCTAAGTTCAACGCTAAACCAGCAGGTAACCCTGAAGGATATTCGATGCTTGAAGTATGGGCAGCAATTATGCGCAAGAACAAGAAAGATAACATTTTCCAAAGTTTATATGGGCCCTTTAGCGAAGCGATTAATAATATGAATATGGGAGGCAGTATATGAACAGAATGGAGCTCTTTGCATTAGAAGTAAATGAAGCGGTATTCTATCATGAAACGATTCATGTCATGCATATGCCGGACAACTGGCGGAATTTTTTCATTACACAAACGACACCTCAAAACCACAAGCTTGCTTATAAGGTTGAACCTCTCTGCAAGAAGCTTAAGAGCATTTTTCCGGAGATTGTTCATGTGGACTTAAATAATAAAGTACTGCAAAAAGACTTGCCATGGATTGTTTCCACAGTGAGGATACCAGAGTCTCATATTAAAAAGCTCACACTAGGCTGGTTTGCACATTTGAAAGGATATTCAGAAGCGAATCTCCCGGAAGAGATTAAAGAGGCTGAGCTGGGATGGGAAACTTCTACTTTTAGTAAGCTTTATGAAACTATTGATAAATACCAATGGCTCCCTGGCTTGGCAGCTCATAAGTTCTGTGAAGAACTACGAACGGTTGAGTTAGGGCAAGGTATTGCAGAGGAGCTCCAGTTTCATCATACGATCTTTAATAACCAGCATGAATGTGTCTCTACTCCGATCAGGAAATCACCGAAACACGATCCTTTTTCCTATGTACTGAAGGTTGAACTGAAGAATCGTGGTGGGGATGCTGACAGACCGCTTATTCTTGTAACTGTAGGTACAAGGCGGTATTTGAAGAACGCACAAATTAAGGAAGCCTCCTGTTATTTAAAAGCGGATCATGCCTGTTCTGTTCTTGTGTCAGTCCGTAATCCGTATACGTTGCAAGAGAAGCTTTCTTTCTCACAGCTTCAGTTTGAGCGTCGTGCGGGTAGTGGACAGGGAACACCGCCTTTTGCAGTCTGGAAAACAGCTCTGGATGGCTTGTATTGGGATGTTCTGTACGAAAAATCCTTTCAACCGGATATGTTGCTCTCTAAACCTGGTACATTCCTTGAAGGAAATGGTGAAGTCACTGCTTATGTAATCAATCATCATTCTTTCAATGGCAAAGGTAACTTCGTGAAGTCAGGACTAGGGTTGTCGGAGAAAAGTGGTCTGTTTAATAAGTTTAAAGAAGTACTTGCTATGTATCATCTAACACCGTTATTTCATATTCCAGATATCCCTCGTAAGCGTATGAACGATATTCGGTTCCCTATTGTCGCACATCAAGCAGAAAAGCTAATTATTGAGGTTTATAGCAGTGAAGCAATGTTTAATGCAATGAAAGAAGTTTATACGACTGAACAAAAATCACTGGAAAATAAATCAATAATCTTTAACCGTCAAATTTCAGAGAATATTTATGATCTCAATTGCGATAAGAATGTAACCGTAGAATTCGTACACTGCAGTCCTGTTGAAATTGTAAGTGAACTAGAAGTTGTAATATATAAAGCTGATGTTGCCTTTATCAAGCGAGTGAATCAAATTAACAAGCTACTTAAGGAAGAACGGTCTTCCGGAGATCAGCGGACATTGGCATTAGTGGAAATTGCGCCTAAAGAAAACTGGAGCAAAGACGGTGATCCTAAGAGAGCTATAAGGGAAGGGATGAAAAAGGCAAGACGTCTTACTCAGTTCATACATCCTCTTACAGGAGATGAGAAGGGGGATACTGCTCGCATAATCAATGCATTATTTGATTTGCTAAATGATGCAGGCTTCCTAAGCAACAATGTGACTAAGCTAGATACGTACGGTCCAATTCTGTCATTCAATATTTTAAAAGCAGACAACAAGCATTTACCTGTCATATCGAAAATGGACGGTACAGAAATAATGTTAAAGATATTTGGAATTGATTCATGGCTCCCATTAGGAGAGGCGCCTTTTTATCTGGAGCAGGTCAAAATGTTGGACAATCCGGGCAAGTGGAATCAAAGCAAACAGGTTTTTCGGGATTTTATGATCAGAGCTATTGAGAATGAGCTTGGTCAAAATGTAAAGCAGCTAACAGTAATGATGAATGCGACGCTGAGAAAGGACTGGCTTCCAGTAATTAGAAATACTGACCTTATATATGATAAAGTCCCTTATCTGAGCGAACGGCTGGTAAATGATGCCCGTCTTAAGTTTATACGTGTCAATATGACGGATGATGTGCCGCAATATAGGATTATTGAAGATGATGCTGAAGAGAAATTCAACAAAGCTTCGGGGATTTTCAAAGATCCACTAGGGATATATTATGGTGTTGGTGGAAGGCCAAGAGCATGGTCTGGTGTGAGAAACGAGGATATCAAGTTCCTGTCACCTAGCAAGCAGCTACTTCAGCAGAAAGCAGTCGAGTACATTCCTCTGGGCGAGCTGGATGAGATGGAACGTGATGATCTAGCTAATTTAGTTGATCAACTGAGAAGAGTGAGCTTGAATTACGACAAGCATACAATTTATCCGTATGGCATACGAATTACTAGAGTACTGTCAAAATATTTAACCGGGGAAGAGAAGAATTATGATCCGGAGTTTGATGAGGGAGTAGAGTTATGGGAAGAAGCTGAAGAATTGGTGTAGCTTTTATTTTCATTTTATTGGCGCTTTACTTAATAATGTAACGTAACGATTCTTGATACCACTCAGGATCGCCGGTAAAGATTCAGTTATCCAAATTAAGAATGAACTTAACGCAGTTTGAGATATTCTTAATAGGGAGAACAAACATGTTGGGAAATACAGAAAGTCCTCTTTCATTATTAAGTAAAAGGGGACTTTACTATAGCACTTAATGTTTTATTTTGCTGGATTCAAATAAAAAAAGATTCACATTCTATTCTGTGGTTATTTTTTTCCATAATGTTTTAATTCGGCCTTTTTTAATTTTTCCTCAGGTTCAGATGTTACTGAATACCACGCTGAAATATAGTTCTGAACTTTTTCTGAAAATTCCAACCCCCAACATTCACGTATCTTGAAAGCACGAAGTACATTGATTTCAGGAGTAGGATTCATAGAAATGAAATTATCTTCAAGCGTAATGTCTAATAATTTTTCCGAAAGTGACTGGATAAAAATATCAGCATCCAATTCATGAGTAGTCATGTTAAAAGCAATAGCATCAAAATTATAGAAAGTTCCTTTTGATATATTAGAAAAACTCGAATTGTGAATTCCTTCTTTGAAGGCCCAATTATCATAGATTGACCAAATATCAAAGTCTAAGTTGTTTACTACAACTTTATATCCGCCAAATCTATTTCTACGAAAATCAAACTTTTTGAATACATTTTCAAGTTCGTTTTCAAGTTCGTTTTTATTTTGGTTGTCTATAATAAGATCAATGTCGCGAGGAGGAGAATCTTTGAAAGCGAAATCCCTTAAAGCCCCCCCGACGATAATAACATCACCCAACGTATTTAAACAATTAAACAGGTCGGAAACTTCTGAATATTCATTCATTAATTGGGATATCTGTTTCAAGGAGTTTTTAATAATAGCCTCGGATTTTATAATAAACCCCTCCTAGAGTGATATTCCTGTCAACCTTCTATAGAAGTCAAGGGCATACGAATCGGTCATTCCGCAAACAAAATCTGTTACTAGTAGAAGTCTTTCATAAACACTAGGTTCTTCGGGGTCTTCAATGTCTTTTTCAAAACAATATTTGTCCATTATATCTTTATAATTTCCTGATATCAATAAATAGAGTTTTCCTTCTTCAGTTTTTGGATCTTTTCGATTTTTGGAAACAACACAGGCAACAAACATTTCTAACAGTCCGCGGACAACCTTTCCCCCCGCATATTCTCGTAATACAATTTCTTTACTATCAAAGATAACATATGAAATCTCCTTCATTGCTTTACGAACGTTTCTTGCTTCAGAAGCCATAATAATATCTTCATCGAAATCTCCGTTTAAGATATCATCATGTCTTAATAAAAATTCTTTGACAACTGATTTAATCATAAATCCTTGTGCTTTAATTCTAAGATTTTGTACCGCATTATCTAGTCTGTCTGAACGCTTTTCTTCAACGTTTTTTTCATAGGAAGTAATAAAAGAAGATAAAATATCTTTTTCCTCTTCCGTCCCATTTTTAAGGTGTTTACTCAGCTTGTCCTGAATTATTTCGAAATCAAGTACTCTTTTTTTGCATCCATCCTCAATATCTGCAGCAGCATAAGCAATATCATCAGCAGCTTCTAATAAAAATGTAACAGGATGTCTATGTGTACCAATACCCGTGTATTCCCTAACCGCATCAAATCTTTTGGTTTCAGCTTGTAAGTATCCAAATTTTTTATAGCTAACCCCATATTTTTTTTCTGCTCTTGTTTGATCATCAAGGTTGCCTTCAATTGATGATCTTGGATATTTCAGTATACTAGCTAATGAAGCAGCTGAGAGGTTAAAACCATACTCATCAAAAAGATTATTTAATTTGGATACTAATCTAAAAGTTTGAGCATTACCTTCGAATTTAGTAAAATCAGCAAATTTTTGTGTGCCTAATAATTTTTTAAACATTAACCCATCATTCTTAAACCAGTTAGAAAAGAAGCCTTGTATTGCTGCTTCTCCATAGTGTCCATAGGGAGGATTTCCTAAGTCATGGATGAGTCCAGCCACCGCTAATAATGAGCCTAATTTACCTTTATGCCCTATATCAAGTAAACCATCTTTAATCAAACGACTTTCTATGCTGATCCCTAGGGATCTTCCTATTGTAGATACCTCGTGAGAATGAGTTAATCTAGTTCGCACAAAGTCACTATTATCTAAAGGGAAAACTTGTGCTTTGTCCTGTAGTCTTCTAACAGCGGAACTCGAAACAAGTCTGGAGTAGTCGTCGTCAAAGTCGTTTCTCAAGTCGTATTCATTATATAATGTTCTGTCTTTAACTTTTCCATCCCTTAAGCGAACTCCACTTAGAAGATTATTCCAATCCATTTTTGTGTTAGACATAATGAGTGCTCCTTTTATGTAGCTCTGTGATTAATTAAAGTGTTTTCGTTAAACAATAAGAAGTAAAACATTTCTTTATTCTTTTATATAGATTGAACTTGAAAAAATTCTATGCGATGAGGTGGTGGAGGGGTATTTTGTATCTTTAGGAGCGAGAGTGTCCACCTTTGTCTGCGGACTTCCAACGTAGCAACGGAAAATAAAGAAATCTGCAGACAATAGTGGACGTAAGTCCAAAAACTCTGGGGTCACGACCTATCCAAATAGAAAAATAACAAGTTCAATATATATTTAGACACCATGTAATTCCTGTACAACTAAGCGATTCTTCTTGAATTTTTATAACAGGCCTCTTTAAAATGCCTCTGTAAAAGGGAATACAAGCTAATATTTAGATTATAATAATGCGGTATTAATTTCTATGACAAAATAAACAGGAAAAAACAACTTTACTCTTATAACTATCTAACTGTGATTTTATTGTTTTAATTTCTATCCATTCTCGTTTTATGGACTGTTTAATAAGATAGTATAGTTCTAGTGTTTTTCTGACTGGCGGAATATATTGATGGATCTGACTAATGTGTTGTTCTGGAAAAGGCGTATTAATAAGATTTGTTACAAGTGAAGAGAAAGAAGAGAAACACACAAAAATGAGCTGTCCCGTGATTTTTAGGGCAGCTCATTTTTATGGAGAAGTTAAATAAGCAGTCATTAGTTTATTGAAGAATTTGGTGCTTAACTTTTCTTGAATCTGGTGTCTATTGTTTGTTCTAATCTTGGGCTTTATGGAGCGCACTGTACAAAACGCGTTCGTGGAATTTACGGAATTAGCTTTTTTTATTTGGATTCAGATTATTGAATTTATTCGCCGTCTCTCGACTCAACGATTTTGAAACATGAGTATAAAGATCAGCAGTAACCTGTTGTTTCGAATGCCCTAAACGTTCTTGAATTGCTTTCAAAGATACGTCATTTTCTAATAAGATCGTTGCACAGCTGTGTCTTAAATCATGAAAACGAACATACTTAAATTCATGCTTCTCTACGAAGTTTTTCCACCATTTACTCGGTTGTGTGTGATAAATAGCTTTTTCGAAGCCGGCATGAAAAACGTAATTTTCATCCCCGCCAAGCCACTTATTTCCCAAAGCAATACGTTCTTTTTCACAACGTTCCTTGTATAATTTGAGTTCTTCCATATACCAAACAGGCATATCAACAGTTCTTATGGAGTCATCTGTCTTTGGCAATTTAATAACTGCCTGACTTTTTATTGTCAGCGAGATGCTTTTACTAATTTTAATGGTATGGTTTTCAAAATCTACTTCCGACCATTCTAGCGCTAATAACTCCCCACGTCTAAATCCACCAAGAATAGCACAGATGCAGAATAGTCTCCACATAATAGGTGCTTTATAAAGTAAGGTTATTACTTCTGCAGCCTCTTGCTCGTCATAAAACTTTAGTTTTTTTTGTGTAACCTTTGGTTTTTTGATGGATGCCATAGGACTTTGAGTCAGTATACTCCAATCCTTAGCACGGCTGAAAACATTTTTCATGACTCGATAAATGTACTCGATGGTTCCGCTTGATAATGATCCATCCGAATTGTCTTTTCTTGCACCAGGCTTACGAAGATCTTCGATTAAACTTAAAACATGCATTGGTTTAATTTCATCGAGTTTGAGATGGCCAAGTGCTGGTGAAATGTGATTTTTCAAATGATGATTGTACGTTTTCGAAGTTAAAGGAGAAAGCTCAGTCTGTGCATATTTGGTTTTCCATTCTTCAACAAATTCAGTCAAAGTCATTTTTGAAGGAGTTTAGTACATACTGGACAGTGAAAAGTTCTACATCTCTAAGAAGCCTGCGAATCCTCGTCAACAATGGACGAATCCTGCTTGGATTTAATTATTTTGGTTATGGATAAGTGAGGATTTTGAACAAACAGGCGAAAAATAGAGTTGCGTAAATAAGCGGAAACGGTTGCCTCAGATACTATAGCCAGGGACGGTGTTCGCAGGTAGCGAAAGAAGAAACCCGGTGTCCGACCTGAAAAGTGCAAGGCGATCAATTGCAGCAGTCCCATCGCGATGCACTGGCACATGATAAAACCTTCAATCGCTTGAATCGTTTGTTCAATTCGGCGCCGATCCTGTTCGTCTTGTACCGCTTCGAGTGGGTGGGCCTCCTCTTTTTTCAGAAACCGGTTCAGCTTGGGCATGGACTTGCTCCAGAAACGGTAGCCGAAAGCGCCAATGACCTGCTTCATTTCCCGGAACGTACACTCAATCTTGGAGCGATAGCCATACAAGCAGATGATGTCCGTGGCAGATAGCGTGAGATCCGTGCTGACCAGAATGGAGTAGCGGCCCTGTAGCACGACCAGTACAAAACGCAATTCCTGATACCATCCCTGCCCCCAAAGCAGATCCAGACAGAGAAATTGAACCTTCTCTTCTTCGCCATATAGGGGAAGGATAGCGGTTTGAAAATCGGCAGCACGAGTCAAAAAAAGTTCCTTCAGTTTGACGGATGGGCCCTTTTTGTGCGGTCGGCCGCGTCCGGGCTTTTTGGCAGGAGGACGTTCGTAGGCCACCACGTTGGACTTGGCTTTCGTCACCAGATGCATCCGGGCTTCGGAGCCCGAGTGGCACGCCTGCAACTGCTTCAAGGCCGGAACCGACAAGAAGTAGCGATCCAGGAGCAGCAGCGCTTGGCCGAAGACTTTCGCGGCCTGGAACCCTTGTTCAATCATCTGAACGACATGAGAAGACGGCTCTGACTTGTTGTCCGTTTTCTTCCAGTTTAGAATGGTTTGAATCCCGTCTTGCAGATTCATGAACAAAGGCAAACAGAACCATTTCCGGGGTGTACCGGCCAGAATGCCAATGGCTCCAAACAGATGGCCGAAAATATACTCGCCCTTGGAGACGTTCTCGGATTCCTGATGGAGTTTCTTGACCCCCGGCATCCGGCGACCTTCCTTAGCTTGCTTCATCCCGTCACCAACGAGAACTACGCGATCCTGAATCACCAGCAAGGGCGCAGAGCGGCGAACGACCTGAAGCCACATCTGCCGCAAGGAAGGCAAAGACCAGGCCGAAGAACGGAAGAAGTGAAGGAGCGTCTCATAGCAGCGGCCATTCAGGGAGAGATCCCGAATGACGGAAGTTACACCGAGATGGTCGGAGCGCAGCATAAAGCCGACAACGATAACGACAAACCACTCGAACGTAGCCTGTCTGGAAAAGCAAGAACGGAAGGGAAGTAAAAGTTCATTCAAAGTTTTTAGCATAGGTATGGTCAATCGCTCGGAAATGAGGTACACTTTTTGTCGTAACCCATTCAGCGGTCCTTCCTTTTTGTGTGAGAACTTAAGGATACCAGACCATCGCCGAATTGGGTTATTTTTCTGTGTTACGATTTTTCGACAAGAACTTTTGACTGGCCAGAGTACATACCGCTTTCTACAAACACTATGAAACGTGAAAGTTCAGCTTCGGCTTCTTTCTTTGTGCGAGACTGTATTGTTTTTGTTTTTTTGATTCTTTTCCCGTTTGCATCATAACCTGCTTCAACTACAAGCAGATAAGAATTAGGTCTGCGTGTAAGCTTGCCATTTTACACCACCCATATTTTTGTATCCTTCTTTCAATCATTCTTGCCTTGAATGATGGGTTTTATAATTATTATGTTGACGAATTGTTGACCAAATTCAACAACTGCCATTATAATTAACCGTATTAGAGCAGATAACTAAATACAAAAAGCCCGATACAACGGGCTTTTTCATAATTAATCGGAATTGATTCAAACTAGCCCACTACCTTGAGGGGGTAGTGGGTGTATACCCGTGGAGGTTCGAGTCCTCTCTACCGCATAAGAATTAGAAAAAGTAAGAAATCCTTTGCTCTGCAGAGGTTTTCTTACTTTTTTCCTTATACCTTATTTACTACATCTTCAGGACACCTGCATATTTGGGATATAGCTGCCGGATGCAGTCGGGACAGATGTCATGGGTGAACTGCACAGAAAGCTGCTGCTGCAGGAAATGCTCCAGAATGACCCATTCCTCCTTGTTGTTGCGGATGGATTTGCAGGAAGCGCAGATCGGCAGGAGCTTGATGGGCAATCTTGTGCCGGGTCCAGCCGGTCCTGGTATGACGGCAGGCGGGATATGGCGAATCTCAGGGACGGGTCCGGCATCCGTAAGTGAGAGGATCAGGTACTCTGCGCAGGGCGCTGAATCAGAGATTAGCGGACAGACCTCCAGACGGAACATCCGGCTGCCCTGCTGAGGAGAGCAGAGTGCGTACTCTGCGCTGTATCCAAGCCGTTCTCCACTGATGATGGATTGCATGGCCTCCTGCAGCCTCAGGCCTGCCTCAGGGTCATTCAGGAGCTTGCGCAGAGCAACGGCGAAGTCTGTTCCAAGCCAATTCTGTGGAGCCAAGCCATAGGGGCTGAGATTAGCATTCCAACGGCTATTGCTGAACAATACCGCTCCATAAGCGTCAACAACAACGGCGTTGTAGGATGCGGAGGATAGTGTGCGTTGAATTGAAGCAGACAAGCTTTCGGTCAATGGTTATCGCTCCTTGTGTAGCTTCAGGTTGGAAAGGCTAAGAGGGAGGCAGGTCCAGCAGCTTCTCGATCTGGCGGCGGTAGACTTCAGCCCTGCGGGTACCATGAATCAGATTGGATAGACGGTAAGGCGGAATTCCGTGAAGCTGACAAAAGAGCTTCTGATCCATTTGCCTCTCTGCCAGCCGTTGCTTGATAGCCCAGCCGAAGGGGGTTATGGGGCGTTTGCTGTTCAATGAACTCACCTCTTATCGACGTACCGGCCGTATGATATAATGAGTATCGCGACATATAGAACGAGAACTTAAGAATGCTACATAAGGAGTTGCCAGGAAGCCCTGTGCATCAGACTTTCTGGCAACTCCACTACTCCATTCTTAAGTTCATCTTATACAATAGTTAATTATATACTTTTTTACGTCATTTTACAATAATAAATGACTTAATTCAGTATTTATTTATGGGAAGGCGGTTTGCCGATGTTATCCATTTACGAGCGCATAGAATATTTAATCAAGCAGAAGGGGATCACCAAGAAATCCTTTTGTGAGCAGTTAAGCATAAGCACAGGGAATCTGGGCGACTGGAAAAGAGGGAAGTCCACTCCCGGTACGCATAAGCTGATCGAGATCAGCGCTTTTTTCCATGTCAGTCTGGATTGGCTGATTCTGGGCAAGCCGTCTCCTGAAATGGTCCGCGAAGGGGCGGAGGATTATTTTTTTGACTCCAAAGGGCAATCCAATTGCCACAGTGACGAACTGCTTCCAGAGGAGCAGGTCTTCATCAAGGAATATATCGCTTTTGCCGAATACCGCAAACGTAAAGCTGAAGAGGATAATTCCTGAGCGCTCTTTACATTTGGCAAGCAAACAATTATAATATTGAATGTTGACCTCAAACAGAACTATGTTTAGATTTATCTTCACCGCGCGGTAGTGGTGGAATGGCAGACACGCTATCTTGAGGGGGTAGTGGGTGTATACCCGTGGAGGTTCGAGTCCTCTCTACCGCATAATATGTAAAAAGCAAAAAACCTTGATGATTCAAGGTTTTTTGCTTTTTTTTATTTTTATTAACTAACTGATACTTATAATGCTCCTTTGCCTTTGTTGACGAATTGTTGACGGATATTTAGCGAAGGCAAAATGAAATCTCGACTGCTAATGGTATTCCAATAATACCACTACTTATCGCAACTAATTTTTCGGATCTGGAGAACTGATGGTGCAACGAGTCTTCTACTTCGAGATCTAGTAGAATCAGCAAGTACTGAGGAATGTAAGTTAATCGGCAACGCGTTATTGGTTAAGTAGTGGCTTTAGAGTCGCTTCTTTTTTTGTTGCACAAAACATGAATAGTTTGAAAAAAAATCGATAATGAAATTAATAGAAAATAAATATTTAAAATTACAAATATTCCTTTATTTTATTTATAATACAATTTATATTTGGAAAAAACGGGAATAGGATGTAATATAATGGTATGGTCAATATCCTTTTTTATGGCATATGATATAAAAGCCTTTAAGCCAGAAATCCTACTCCCAGATCCATATTTACCTCTTGCACTTGTATTTGCAGGACATAAAGATTCGTCACATTATATGCTCAAATATCCTATGTATTTATAAGATTGTTGACTTAATTAGATTTAGAGAAGGCTTTAGTTTATAAATAAATTTTTGGGTTAGGAGTGACCTTCACGATGACTGTCATTGTTGTGGATATTCAGGAGGGTGGATATTCGTCAAATGAAATAATTGTTAAAGATATTCAATTTGAAATTAGTGAAGGGGAGTTAGTGGGGTTGATTGGACCAAACGGTGCCGGTAAATCTACAACTATTAGATCTATTATTGGTTTGCTGCCACATGTGATGGGAGATATCTCAATAAAAAATGGTAAAGGTACTTATAGCTACATTCCGGAGCAGCCTATTCTTTATGAAGAGTTAACTTTAAATGAACATTTAATTATAGCATTATCATCATACGAAAAAAACATGGCTGATAGCCAACAAGAAATAGATGAGTTATTAAAAAAATTCCGGCTGGAAGATTTTATTCATAAATACCCGACTTCCTTCTCCAAAGGAATGCAACAAAAGGTAATGCTTATACTAAGCTTCTTATTAAAACCGGATATTTACATTATTGACGAACCTTTCATAGGGCTTGATCCTATTGCAATAAAAGATTTTTTGGAGTTAATAAATCAGGAACGAACTCGTGGAGCTGCAGTACTAATGTCAACACATGTGCTTGATTCGGCAGAACGAATATGTGATCGCTTTATTCTGCTTAACAAAGGTCAAATATCTACTATCGGGACATTGGAGCAAATCCAAGAACAATATACTTTGCCTCAGGGAACTCTGTTTGATTGTTTTCATAAAATGATGCAAGGATGATATTTATGATTGACGCTTATTATTTATTTCTCAGAAGATTAAAATCCGGATGGGCTTTCCAATATCGAGTTATTCGAACCGTTGTCGATGATTGGAGAGTATTGGCTTATTTAATAATCCCTGCCCTGTTATACTTGATTCGATATTATATGTACTTATGGAGCAGCAAACCAGAATGGATTTATAATATTCAGATACAGCATTTCGCTTTATTCTTTTTTGCGGTCATTGGATTTAGTACTTTTCGTTATTTTTTTGATTATGCAGACCAGTTGTTTCTTTTGCAGCGTAAGTCATGGATCATGAAAATTAGAAAATATGGGATGATATACGCTATTCTTATTCATATAGTTAAAGTTTTTGTGTTATTGCTGATTTGGTTGCCCGTTATTTATTATGGAGTTGGCATGAGCACTGCACAAATTGCCCTCTTTCCTTTATATACTGCTTTTTTTACGCTCCCCATTTTATTGTTGAAAAAGAGAATAGGAATAAAAAATAACCTGCTCCAACGTATAGGATTGAGCACTCTTTTATATGTTGCCGGAGGCTGTATTTATGTAGCGATAACCATTCTTCAAAACCTTACAGTTACAGGAGTCAGCATTATTGTACTTGGCATAATAAACATATGGCTAATATACAGAGAACCAAAGAACTATAAAGCACATTTTGTAGAGGATATTCAATATGATATAAAAGACCGGTTTAAAGTTTTAGCCTTATTGTTAAATAATACGGGCCATAAGGTTCGAACTGTCCGCTCTGTCCGTTCACGTCCGATACTATTTAAGAATTCAAAAGAGTTATTCAAAGTAAGAAGCAGTTCCAATATTTTAGCGGAAAGCTGCTTCAAGGCTTTTTATAGAGATTCAAAATATAACAAACGCTATTTGCAATTTATTTTAATTTCATGTTATGGAATATTCAATCTTCCTAATCTTGTCGGTTCCATTTTTTTATTGGCTTTAGGTTTGATTCATTTTTCACTTAGTAAGATGATCTGGTTTCAATTTTTAACCTCAGATTTTCTCAATTTATATTCTTGGCCTGCTGATACTCAAAAAGAAGCTGGCAATAAAACAATGCTTATGTTAACAGTACCTGGATATTTAATGATTTCGATTGTTTTCCTGATTGCATCTCATTCCTTCCTGGATGTAGTTATTAGGCTGATTGTAAGTATATTGATTTTTTATATTTGTATACTGATTAAATATAAAAAAAATTATAAGTTTAATCAATTGATGATTGGACTATATAAGAAAATGCTATCTTGAGGGGGGAGTGGGTGTATACCCGTGGAGGTTCGAGTCCTCTCTACCGCATAACATTTAAAAAGCGAAAACCCTTGATGATTCAAGGGTTTTTGCTTTTTTTTATTTTCATCAAAGAACTGACTCGAACGATACCGTTATGATTTTGTTGACGAAATGTTGACGGAATTTTATTGATGGCAAGAAAGAGGCGGTGCAACGGACCTCCTGGAGCAGATTCTGGACAGAGATAATCTGAACAGAACCTACAAACAGGTCAAACGCAACCATGGAGCGCCGGGAATCGACTGGAATGACCGCAGAAGAGGCGCTGCCATAGCTGCAGGAACACATATAGACGAGCTTCTGCAAAAGATCAGGGAAGGCCAGTACAAGTCAAGCCCAGTACTGCGCAAAGAAATTCCCAAACCAGATGGAAGTGGAGTACGGAAACTTAGCATACCTACGTCGTAGACCGGGTAATTCAGCAGACGATCTCCCAGCAGCTGTCCCCACAGTTTGAGCCGCTCTTTTCTGAGGGGAGCTACGGCTACCGCCCAGGGCGGAGTGCACAACAGGCGAGCGGCAAGGTGAGAGAGTATGCGCAGTAAGGCTATGTCACGCGGTAGAAATCGACCTCTCCAAATATTTTGGCACTTGAACCATGAGCTGCTGATGAGTCTCTTGCGCAAACTAAACTAAATCTAGGATAAGATCGGAATTATAATGGTTGTCAGAAGAAATAAAGTTCTAGACTGACGCTGATTTGGTGTAAGTGGATATCACCCTGGCAAATTAGCTATTAATACTAGCCATGCTACCTGTTACTTGAAAAACTACTGAAGATAGAAACGATGCTGCCAATGATAAGTGCCAAAATTGGAATTCCAATCAATTTCATCAGTGCTGCTGTTGTTCCATCATAAGTAGTTGTGTTGACTACAATAGGAATGTTTAATCCAAAAAATGAGAGAATGAAGAAACCTAGACCGATGACAAGTCCAATAAGACCAAATACTTTAATTGTCCCCATCTTTGAATTAGACGATCTTCTACTCAAAAAAACCCCTCCTAGATTCATTAATTGAATTTAATGGAAATTAGATAGTCCGTGTTAGGCGGCTTCTTGAAATATAGGCTGCAATCAGTAATACGATACTAATTAATACATAAATGAAGCTTAAGACCCAGGAATTAATTCCTATGTCTGTAACCCAGTTCGCCCCTCCTATGGAATCTGATCCCATGAAATCAAGAAAAGGCATCTTGTTAATCGGGCCTATGTACCAAATAATCATATAGAGTATCTCAAAAGTGCGATTTGTTTTTGTAAGTACTCCTGTGGCAAGTGCAAAGCTGGGGATGAGTAGGGCAGCAGAAATCCAAAGTGCCAGATGTTCTACATCACCTACAAAAATGAAACGAACCAGCATGCCTATCCCCGTTATACATGTCAGCAAAAAGCCTGAGAACCATACAGCAGTAAGTTGGCGGGAAACGAAACGTGGACTTGAAGCTATAAGAAAATAAGTCTGGTAGCGATATTCTCGATTCCCCATTCCAGACCAAAAAATCAGCGGCCAAATCCAAGTGAATGGCCAAATCATCCATTCCGTTGAAGTACTGAGGGGCATTAATAGACCTAAGAAAATCAAAGCAATGGCCACAACATACCACGCTGGCGCAATTCCTTTCATCATTAAGCGCCATTCTGCAAATACCAATGACAAGAAAGAATCGCGAACGGTCACCGGCGTTAGTGTCGCAGCACGGGTGGGAGAGACTGATTGATTATTTTGCTCAGCCCAGTTAAGATCCCTAGTGTTATCCGTCGGATCCGTGCCCTGAGATGATTTATCCGAAGAGGTCTCGGATTCTTCTTGACCGCTATCTGTATCTGCTGCATAAGGAACTTCCTGAAAACGGCGAAAGAAAACAGCAGCAACTAGTACCAGCAGGAAGGCATAAAGGAATGGTGTCAACTGCTGCCCTATTAACGGTCCGCTCCAATGTATACCTTGCCATTCGAATAGCTGGATAGGTTTCTCGCCGAGAGTTAGGAACCCTATTCCGAATGATCCAGTATAGTTAGGCTCGAGCGAAGTGAGATCATTCACCATTCTGTTTGTAATAATGTCTGTCCCGAAGGGGATGTAGCTTGAGCAAGTGATGAATACGATGAAAAGCATGAAATAAATCACATTACCAAGCGTGCCCTTCAAAGCCTTCAATGTCTCAAATAATACAGAGAGAGCAGAAACGATGGCTATTATGGGGAAAGTGAGGAACAGAAAGGGTGAGATCAATTGCCATAATTCGATCTTAGTAACCTCTCCACGAATCAACTGCATAATTATCGTAATGAGAATAACCACTAAAGCAATAATGGACAAAACGGAAAAGTTGCTAATTGATTTACCAATTAAATACTTGAACTTACTCACAGAGGTTGAAGCGATAATTTGTCCGAAACCATTTTCTTCATCACGTTTTATGCTGTTTTTCACCAAATAAAAACCAAACAACGAAAGGAACAGTGTGGTAGAAATGGCGACTGATGCTCCCACCCAAGCAGAATTGTAGATCCCGCGATAATAATCCAGGTAAAGCGTCACGTAACCGCCTTCAGCAGGCGGAACAAAGAAGTATGCCGCCATGATCGTAATGCCCAAAATGACCAGAAACGAAAATCTTCTAATCCTCTCAAGAAAATCAGCGCGTGCAATGTTATATATGGTGCGGAATGCTCCCACTTAAAGTTCCCTCCTGGGTAGTCTTAATATGTAAATAGGCGTCTTCCAGGCTTGGAGATACTGGGGTACAGCCTGGAAGTGGCGGTTGATCAGAGACAATACGAAGTTGTAGGCCGTCCTCTCGTCGAATTGTGGCACTAATTGTCCATTTAGCACGGGCTTCCTGAAGGTCATGATCCGGTATGACAACAGACCACACCTTACCCTTAACATTATGTAGGAGTTGGGAAGGGTTTGACTTTGTTAGTAATTGTCCCTTGGATAAAATGGCAACTTGATCAGCAGTTGCTTCTATATCGGACACAATGTGCGTGGAAAGGATAATAACTCTTTCTCCTGATAAATCTGTCAACAAGCTACGAAAGCGAACCCTTTCTTCCGGGTCGAGGCCTACTGTCGGCTCGTCAAAGATTAGCAATCGAGGATCATTGAGCAGCGCTTGGGCAATCCCAATTCGTTGGCGCATACCTCCAGAGAAACTACCAATCGGGCGTTTTAAAGTATCATGTAAATTCAATAGTTCAAGAATTTCCAAAATTCGAGGTCTGATTTTACTGCGGTCCAATCCCTTCAATGCAGCAACATATTCAAGAAATTCCACGGGGTTCAAATGTGGGTACACGCCAAAATCTTGAGGTAAATATCCGAGGGTGCGACGCAATTCATCGGGTTTTTTACGAATATCCTCTCCATTCCAACTCACAGTTCCATTCGAAGGTTGAGAGATGGTGGCGAGAATTCGCATTAGAGTAGATTTACCTGCCCCATTTGGTCCAAGTAAACCTACGATGCCTGGTTTCAGTTGTAGGTTTATATCCTGCAATGCCCATGAGTCTTTCTTGTATTGCTTACTCACTTGTTGTATTTCGAGTAACATTTCAAGCCTCCTTAAGGAAGATATCATTTACCAAAAAGTAAATAATTGTAAGGTCATTATATTAGTTCAGTATGTACTTGTCTATAAAAGTTTGTAACCAAATGGGTGTAAGCTAATAAACTTTACAAATTTCATAAGACACATTTCATCCAATTTTCAGATCGGAGCGATCAAGTTGAAATGTACCTTCGCTCTTTGGTGGATTAGATGTCTAATATTGCATTTTCCTCTTGTAACTCTCAGATTCGCTTCTGCATTTCCCGCATCTGATGCTCGTCTGACTTGAATACCTGGGCTGCAACCACTTCCGGATCTGTTCCAAACTTCTTGACCCAACCATACGGTGTTGTCGTTGATCTTCAGCTCTCGGGCGACTTCCGCCACCGTTTGTCCACTTTCCTTAATATGTTGTACCGTCGGACGTTTAAAGGCTTCGTCATACACAGTTTTCTCATGGGTTACAATCTCCTTTTCAGTCTAACTTCATTCGAGAGGTGGTCAAAGAAAGATTGGTCCCCCCGAGCATGCGATCGAAATCGTTTGCGGAACAGGTAAAATGGCTCAATCCAAAGATCCAAGGATAGAGAAATTATTACTACACGAACTACAGCCAAAAGAGATTAGCCAAGTTGGATGGGGATATTTTGCAGCGATTAACGCGGTGGTATGCGAAGAAGATTGTAAGCAAATGCTTTGAAGAGACGAAACAACTTTACAATGAAGTCAAAAAGAACAAGCTCGATGTCCCGGTGGATGCCTACAACATGACGATAGATGAGTCTTTGCCCGTATTTATGAAGAAATACGGAATTATCTTTGACGCACATAACACGATGGCCAGCATTGATTATCCTCTGGCAATCGACGATATGCGGCTTCAGGGTATCTTTTACATTAAACAATATTTGGAGCGTCTTCAGATGGAAACTAAGTTTTGCCACTTCTTCAGCCACGAAGACCTTCTCGATACGCTGGTGATTTCGGGAGAGTGAGCCGGTTTGATTATCGTATCGAATTATTCAACATCTATGAACTGATGTTACATAATGTAATCTTCTCTGTTTTATCGGGCGGTGAGGCAAGCCAGGTCAAGATTTCGGAGTATCAATTCGAGCGGTTGGAGCGGGACTTGACTCAGGCTACTCCGATTCAAGTTGATTTCCTCGTCCGTGAAGCGATGGTCCGTCTTCAGAATGAACTGTATATCATCGAACCTTCATTAACAGAGTGCATGGATCAATGCCGAGATACGCTGGTACAACGTATCGTCAATACAGCACATTCCCGCAGTATGCATGCCCTCATTTTAACTCGGCAGGAAGAGAGACTCAAGCCACTTGAATTTTCTTTAAATCCGGATGACCATTTGAGCGATATTGAACTGCGGAAATTGCTGGCTGAAATCATGAAAAGTGACAAGAAGGAAGATAAGGCCCTTTTAATCAAATCGAGGCTGTATTCGCTTCATGATTATTTGGATGTTTTTGAATCTGATAGTCTTTACGGGGACGAATATGAGGCGGTATTTGTCCTGTTTGGCGATACGGAACTAGCGATCTTGGCCAAGATCGTTTTTTACGAGGAACTTCGGAGCGACTTCCTGGATTTTGAAACGATTGTATCAGACAGCAGCGGAAGCGATGATGATTGGAGGTCACACTACATTGAATTTATGCAGGGATTGGATGCGGATCGTCTGCGGTCCATTGAGAAACTCATCAATATGATTGATTATGAGGAAATCAAATTCTATTGAGCTGCAAAAAATGCAATGATGGCTTCCTCCGATTTGATTGGGGAACTATTTCATTCTAAAGGGAATGGTAAGCAGCCCCTGCATGGCCGTTGTTACGGTGTGCAAGGGGCATCTTTTTTTTGAATAAATATCAGGAAGTATAGCTGTAATCTTATTAAGACTCTATTTCAGCAGCTTGGCTATATCGTCAGCAATCTGGTCAGGGGTGGTCTTGGGAGCAAACCGCTTCAGGACACGGCCTTCCTGATCCACAAGGAACTTGGTGAAGTTCCACTTGACACTTTTGGAGCCCATGAGACCCGGCGCTTCTTTGGACAAATATTTGAACAGAGGGTGGGCTTCGTCGCCTTTGACATCAATCTTCTCATACATCGGGAAGGTTACCCCGTAGTTAATCTCACAGAACTCGGCAATCTCCTCGCTCTCGCCAGGCTCCTGGCCTGCAAACTGATTGCTTGGGAATCCAAGCACCTCGAAGCCGCGGTCTTTGAATTTCTCATACACCTCTTGCAAACCTTTGAATTGAGGGGTAAATCCGCATTTGCTGGCTGTGTTGACTACAAGCAGTACCTTGCCTTTGTACTTGGAGAGGGATTCTTCCTCGCCGCGCAGCGTTTGAGCCTCGAAATCATAAATGCTCATGTCTTTAACCTCCTTTTTAGTTTCCGAATATTAATTTATCACAATTTAATTTTACACTAAATATATCAGGAGTCAAATATTAAGATTGCGGGAACACTTCCGTGTGAGCGTTTCAAATAGGCAGGAAGTTTATTAAGAGTAGCGTGAAGCCTCTAAAGTGAATATCGGAAGACCTGGGAACTTAATCCCAGGTCTTTTGTGTGTTTTGGCGGCGTAGCTGGGCTAAAGGCTTGTTTTTGTGGCAATAATGGCTAAATAAAGGCAGGATAACTTATGTAGAGGGCAGGCAGCAGCGTGAATAAGTGTTCTTTGGTTGACATCACCCCTGAAATTCTTTAATATGTCTAAGTATCTGAGAAAATGCCGTGCGTGTAACTAACTACCAAAAATTTAATAAATGGGTGATGAAGATGTCTTACAGACCGAATATTACGAATGTGACCAAAGCCAGCAGCAATGATAAGGAAGGATTGTACGAGTTCATTATCAAGCTTGCTGACGGAACGGAGTGCCGCGCGTTCTATCATCGGTTTCCGGAATGGAAAATGACGAACATCAGCCGCCTGCTTAAAACTCCATGTCCGATCTGCCGCAAGGATTTCATCTGCAAATGTATGGATGCCTTCTCAGCTGATTTTGAAGGCCAGATGCTTGGCGATGAATGGATTGACAAGGCTATTGCCGAATAATTGAATGGATGGACATGATGGCGCGGAAGCTTCTTCCGCGTTTTTTTGTTATATCGGGGAACGGGGTATACTGAATCTTAAGTGAAGGAGGGGGAGTAACATGGATAAGGAGCTGGAAGGCAAGCTGCAAGGGAAATCGGTAGTATTGATTGATGGAGTATGCCATCTGTGCCAGGGTGTGGTCCGTTTCATTATTCCTCGCGATCCTGAGGCCAGGTTCCTGTTCGCGTCGCTGCAGAGTGAGGCTGTACAGGCGTTGCTGCCTGCCGATGGTCTAACGTCCGGACCGCTGAGTACGGTGGTGCTGCTGGAGAATGGCGTCCAATACACACAGTCGGCTGCTGTATTGCGGATTGCCCGCAGGCTAAGGTTTCCATGGCCTCTGGCCTATCTATTTATCGCTGTACCCCGCATCGTGCGGGATGCGCTTTACCGTTACGTGGCGCGTAACCGCTACCGCTGGTTCGGGAAGGATGAGCAGTGTATGCTGCCGACACCGGAGGTCCGGGACAGATTTCTGTGAGTAGGTTGGAAAATAATGATTGCTGCCTTCTTATATATATGCTACTATAGCTGTAAATTAAAGGATAGTAACGGAAGCACCGTTCATTAACCGTTTGTCACGGTTATTGGCGGTGCTTTTTTGCTGTCTTGTTATAGGAAGAAAGGAGAGTGGCGAAAGTGGCGGCGAGGATAGTGCTTGCAGTACGGGAGAGCCAGTATATCGAACCATTGCTGCAATATGTGCATTACAGCGAGTATGGTGAATTGCTGCGGATTACGGCTTTTAGCCGGATGGATGCCTTTGTGGAATTTATGAAACAGGGGGAAGTGCCGGATGCGGTGGTAGGGGATGTCTCTTTTGTAGAGGCGTGGCTCGTTGAAGGAAAGAGCAATGTCCCGTGGGCCGTACTGAGTGAGGATGAAGGGTACCCGGGCACAAATCCGGCAAGGTCGGGCGGTGTCAGCATCGCCAAATATCAGGCGCTGCCTGTGCTGCTCGGGGCGATCCTGCAGCTGTGTGAGGTGAAGCGGGCGAGGACCAATCCGGCGAAAGGGGAGACATTGTTGCTGGGTATTGTTTCCCCGAATGGAAGCAGCGGCAAAACAACGGTAGCACTCAGCATGGCTAAACAGCTCGGAGGACTGGGACTGTCGGTATTTTATCTCAACCTGGAGAGTGTGGACACCAGCGGCTTGTTTCTGCGGATGCCTGCAGGACATGCACCCGGTATGGAGCGGCTGCTCTATGAGCTGAAGGCGGGCCAGGACAACCGCGAGGAGGTGGCGGTCGGGTTGGCTCCGTATATGATCCGCCACGATGAGCTGCGGAGCACCTCCCTCAGACCTGCGACCAATATCAAGGAAATGCTGCAGATGACCCTGCAGGATACGCAGGATCTGCTGGGACTTCTGGCTGCTGAAGCCAGCTACGATGTGGTGATTATTGACACCGGAAGCATGGAGGAGGAACGGACGAAGGCGGTGCTGCACAGCAGCGGTCTGCTGCTATGGGTGCTGCGCAGCGATGAGGTATCGCTGCACAAGGCGGCCAAATGGCTGGCGCATCTAAGCGCTCCTCACTCGGGGATGCCGCCGAATCTTGCCGCCAAAAGCCGGTTCGCGGTTAACTGCACCGCCGGATCTGCAGAAGGAAGAGTGCCGTCCGAAGGGATCGCTTTTGACTATATGCTGCCTTATGTTCCGTCATGGACGCAGCAGCGTCGTGAGGAGCTTAGCTTGAATTCACCGCCCTTCCAGCAGGAGATTCTGCAGCTGTGCAGGGGGATGATCGAGCCTGCGCTGCCACAGGTATTTACGGGGACTGCCCGGTATGAATGAAACGATGTTCAGGGAGCTGCGCGGTGAGATTCGTGCAGGGCTTGATGTGACTTCAGCGGTGGGGAACCGCGAGCTGACTGGCTATATTGAGCGGACGGTCCTTGAACGGGAGAGTCTGCACTATCTGACTGCGCAGGAGAAGCACGGACTGGTCAAGCGGTTGTATGACTCTTTTCGCGGGCTGGATGTGCTGCAGCCGCTTGTGGACAATCCGGCCATCACGGAGATTATGATCAACAGCTATGACGAGATTTTTGTGGAGGAGGAGGGGCTGATTCGCCGCCTGCCGTTGTCCTTCGAGTCGAGCGGTAGGCTGGAGGATATTATCCAGACCGTGGTGTCAGGCGTAAACCGGGTGGTCAACGACTCCTCTCCGATTGTGGACGCCCGGCTGAAGGACGGGTCGCGGGTGAATATCGTGCTGCCGCCGGTAGCGCTGAAGGGTCCGGCGATGACCATCCGCAAGTTCCCGGAGACGCCGATGACGATGGCTGAGCTGGTGCGGCGCGGGGCGCTGGAGCAAGAGGCGGCAGAGCTGCTGCAGCGGCTGGTGGCAGCGAAATACAATATTTTTATTAGCGGGGGAACCGGGTCGGGCAAGACCACCTTTCTGAATGCCTTGTCCCAGTTCATTCCGCCCCAGGAACGGGTGATCACGATCGAGGATTCAGCCGAGCTGCAGATTGTAACGGTGCCGAACCTGGTCTCGCTGGAGACCCGCAATGCCAATACGGAAGGCCGTGGCGAGATTACGATCCGTGACCTGATCCGTTCCTCGCTGCGCATGAGGCCTAACCGGATTGTGGTCGGCGAGGTTCGCGGGGCGGAGTGCCTGGATATGCTCCAGGCCATGCAGACCGGGCATGATGGAAGCTTGTCAACCGGTCATTCTAACAGCGCCCGCGATATGGTAAGCCGCCTGGAGACGATGGTGCTGAGTGCGGCTGATCTGCCGGTTGCCGTTGTCCGCCAGCAGATTTCCTCAGCGATTGATATTGTTGTCCATCTCTCGCGGCTGCGCGACCGCTCCCGCCGGGTGATGGAGATCTGCGAGGTGATCGGCATGAAGGATGGCGAGGTGGAGCTGCATCCGCTGTATGCTTTTAAAGAGATAGGGGAGAAGGGCGGGCGGGTGCTTGGCGGCCTGGTGGGCTGCGGCCACCCGCTGCAGCATACGGACAAGCTGGCGATGGCTGGCCTGGCCGTTCCTGCTATAGGCTGAGATCCGCAATGCTGTGCGTGCGGCATCCTCATGAAGGAGGGAATGTGATTTGAATAACCGGATGAAGCAGGAGCAGAAGACTGTTGGGCTGAAGGGCATGAGCAAGCGAAGGATATCATTCAAGATTAGGGCGCCAGCAGGTGGGATGAAGGGGGCCTCCGCCGCAGGTGAAGAGCTGCCGGACTATACGATTTACCACTTATCCCGGCTGCAGTATATGCTGGCGGCTGGGGTGGGAGGCATACTGCTGCTTGGCATTGGATATTTGTTCTATCACAACTGGCTGATAGCCCTTCTGCTAGTGCCGGGCGGGGGATATGCGCCGAGGCTGCTGCGTGATTATTTATGGAAACGGAGACGGACCGCACTCAACCTGCAGTTCAAGCAGACCTTGTTCTCCTTGTCCTCTTCGCTCTCTGCGGGCCGCTCGGTAGAGAATGCCTTCCGCGAAGCGGTGGCAGATCTGCAGATGCTTGATCCGGAAGGCGGCAGCGATATGATCTCTGAGCTGAATATCATCTGCGCACGCCTCGAATATGGCCAACCGATTGAAGAAGCGCTGCATGATTTCAGCCAGCGGGCGGGGATGGAGGATATTGAACGGTTTGCCGATGTGTTCTCTGTCTGCAAGCGGACTGGAGGTGATCTGGTTGAGGTTGTGCGTCGAACGTCAACGATGATTGGAGAGAAGCTCGATATCCAGCAGGATATCTCCGTCAGCATCGCCCAGAAGAAATTCGAAGCCAAGGCGCTGTTGATCTCGCCACTTATTATGGTGATGTTCATGAGTCTTACGGCGGGAGATTATATGCAGCCGATGTATACCGGAGCGGGAATGATTATCTCAACCCTATCGCTTGCCGCCCTCTTCCTCTGCTACCTCTGGACAACGAAGATCATGGATATACCGCTATGAACAGCGGCGGGGATTGCCATGGATCTGCGGCGCGGTTCTGCTGGCGCTGGCAGCAGGCTGGCTCCTGCTGCGCCTGAAATGCGGCAGCCGTTATGCTGCGCTGCGCAGCCTGCCGATGGAAGGGTTGAAGCTGCGCTGGCTTGGTGAGCCGCTGCTGTTGCTGCTGGAGAAGGGCGGTGCAGGCAGCCGGTTCCCTTCGCTGCTGCTGCGGATTCAGCGCTCACTGCAGCGCAGCTACGGCATCCGCCACAGTGCAGAGCTGACGCTGCTCTTCGCAGGCGAAATGCTGAGCTACAGCTGGCTGCTGCTGGCAGGAGGCAGCCTATTGACTTTGGCGAGCGGCGAAGAGGCGGGAATTATGCTGGGCTTGATTCTGGCAGTTGGCCTGCCGGCTGCAATGGTTAAGGATCTGCATAAGAAGGTTAGGCTCAGGGAGCAGAACATTGTGCTGGCGCTGCCGGATCTGCTAAGCAGCATAGTCCTGCTGGTAGGTGCGGGTGAAACTGTACAGCAGGCTATTATCCGTTGTGTGAACAGTCATAAGGAGGAAGTGGATCATCCGCTGTACAAGGAATTGCTGGTGATGACCGCGGAGTGGGAGGGGGGCTATTCCTTCCAGCAGGCGTTTGAGAACTTCAGCAAACGTTGTGCGGTGCAGGAGGTGTCGTTGTTTACGACGACGGTTCTGCTCAATTACCGCAGAGGCGGGAGTGACTTCGTGCTGGCGCTGCGTGATCTTACCCGGATGCTCTGGGACAAGCGCAAGGCGATCAGCCGCACAAGAGGAGAGCAGGCTTCCTCGAAATTGGTTTTTCCGATGGTGGTTATCTTTCTGATTGTAATTGTGCTGGTGGGAACACCGGCGTTCATGATGTTAAATATGTAGGAGGCTGAAGCTGATGTTATCGACAATGGTGGAGAAGGCAAAAGGGTTCTGGCAGGACGAAGAGGGACTTGGCACACTGGAGATGATCCTGATTATTGCAGTATTAATTACTGTAGTTCTACTGTTTCGTAAAGAGATTGTTGATCTGATCCAAGCCTTGTTTGACACCGCAGGAGAAAAGACCCAGGAAGTTTTTGAATGAACCGGCTGCGGGATGACCGTGGCAGCTTCACGGTGGAGGCCTCGCTGCTGCTGCCGATGATCCTGTGCATTACGATGCTGCTGCTGTTCTTCTGCCTCTACAGCTATCAGAAGTCAATGCTGCTGCAGGTGGCTTCGGCAACCGCTGAACGGGCGGTGTACAACTGGGACAACAGCAATAAGGAGAAGCACGGGTATTATGCGCCGGGTGAATATGATCCGCTCTACTGGCGGATCGGCAATGATGGTCTGCTGTCTGCCTTGTTTGGCGGCGGAGCAGAGGGCGGAGGCGTCAAGATTGAACTGCCTGGGGATGCTGGAGCCAATCAAGAGTTGGCTGCCCGGAAGCTGGGCAAGGCTTCCGCTATGGTCCCGGATAATATGCCTGGAGAGATGAAGTATGAATATAATCTGAGCGGCCGCAAGGTCCAGGTGTCATTAAGCCGTCTGCTGCATCTGCCTGTACTGGATGGGTTGCTTGCGGACGGAGCCAGCCCGGCTGTGCGCGTCCGTTCGGTTGTGGCCGAGCCGGTTGAATTCATTCGCACGGTGGATCTGATGCGTTATTATGGTGCCAAGTTCCGCGGTGGCACACAGGGCGGAGCACAGACGGAACCGATGAACCGCAAGGATGCAGGTACCCTGTTGACCGGACTCGGCGGCAAATCTTAAGCCAGGGTTCAGGCGGAGCGCAACATCAGGAAGCGAGGATCGGAGGAAGGAGGCGGTTATGACGAACGGTTTAAAAGGTCCTTCGGGCAGCACTGCACGGGCTGCGGTGTCTAGAAGAAGCTGGCTGGGTGGGCACGAGGGATCGGTATCGGTATTTCTGATTATGGTGCTGGCTTTTGTATTTCTGTTCACCGCCGTGCTGATCGATTATGCGCGGATTGCGGCTGCCCATGTGCAGGAGGAGCGGCTCGCAAGGGCAGCGGTAAGATCGGTAATGTCGGCATACAATGTTGACCTGCGCGAGCAGTATGGATTGTTTGCCTTTGGCGGAAGTGACGGCAACCAGCTGCTGTCAGGGGTCCTGAATGACAACCTCCACAGAAGCGGACGCGAGGACGCCTTCGCCATTATGCCACTCGGCCTGGAATCCTCCTCCCTGGAATTCAGCCGTCCGTTGGGCAGCTATGACGTATTCCGGCGGCAGATTACTGAGGAGATGAAATACAAGGCACCGGTTGATTTCGCGCTGGAGCTGGCCGGCAAGTTCAAGCCGTTGTCGGCGGCCATGGCGGAGGCATCGCGCTCAACCGAGCTGCTGGGCCGGATGCAGCCGCTATATGATGAACGGGAACAGGCACTGGAACTGATGGCCAGCCGCCGGAAGCAGGCGGCAGAGGAAGTCAGGAAGGTGATGCGGCTGGTGATGGACCCTCCGGGTGGCAGCATTTATCCAACCGCAATTAACACTGTATCTACCGCAGCGGATATGGCTGCCCAATACAGCGATTATGTGGACAAGACTATGTTTGATCTAAGCCGTGAGAACTGGCAGGCCACAAGATTCACCGAGGTGTGTTCGCGGTACCGCCTGAAATCCGGCGATGTATTATCGCGGCTTCCTGCTTCTCTGAATACCTTTCGTGCAGAGTATGAGAAGCTGGCTGGCGAAGCCGGGGCTGCGTTGGAGCAGGCGCGCAGCCTGAATGAGCAGATGAGAGTGCTGCTGGAGCAGTCAAGAAGCAGTGTGCCGGATGCCGCCGCTGATCCTGCTTCCCAGTGGGATATCCCGGGAAGCCAGGATGGAATGAGTGCAGAGCCGCTGCGCAAGCTGCGTGAGCAGGAGGATGCGCTGATTATCAGCTCTGCCGATTTCGACCTGCTGCTAAGTCAGCTGTCGGCGCAGAACCAGGCCTCCTTGGCGGTGGACCCGGCTGTGACAGGACTGGTCGGAGTGCTGAACGAAACTACGGGGATTTACGGCAATCCATCCTCGATCATAAGCGCTGTGGTCCATACTTCGAACATGGTTAGTACTTATGTGAACAATTACGGTGAAGGTGGAGCCATTATCGGCGGAGAGTTGGCCGGGATTGAGCAGTACCGCAGCGTCAACGAGCAGCGCAAGCAGGTAGAGCGGCAAGCCAAAGCCGAGCTCGGTGGGGTGGAAAACCTGCTGGAGAAGATCCGCAGGCTGGGGGACGGGGCAACGGCTGCCAAGCAGCGATATGAACTGCTGTACCAATATTTTGAAGACAACCGTCAATTTAACGAGGGACTGGAGCAGGAATCATCGGCTGCTGCTACGGATTCTGATCCCTACAGAGCGGGAAGTACAGCGATGAAGGACATGGATGGTATTTATGCCGCCATGGGCAGTGTTCTGCAGGGAGGGCGTGACCGCTTGTTCCAGACAGAGTATGCGGCGCAGTATTTCCGCCATTTCGACAGCGCGGGTCTGGCTGCAGCACTTGCACAGACAGGTGCCGGTGCAGAAGGACAGCTGGCAGAACAGCTTGATCCCCATGCCCAAGAGCTGGAATATATCCTTTACGGCTTCCACAATCCTGCGGGCAATATCGCGGCAGCCTATGGTGAAATCTTCGCCATGCGGCTGGCTATCCGCACCATGGAAGGATTCATTGAGAAGGCGGGAATGGGCAATCCCCTGCTTGTGCTCGCAGCCGCGCTGCTCTACGGCATCCAGCAGGCCGTGCAAGATATGCTGCTGCTCTATGAGAAGGGGGCTATTCCGCTCTCCAAATACATGCCAGCACAACTGTCCTACCGTGACCATTTGCGGATATTCATGCTGCTGCATGGCGGCGGAGAGGTGCAGCTGTCGCGAATGCTGGCTGTCATTCGCCTCAATACGGGCATCGATACGACAGCGATCCATACCTATGCCGCTGCCGAGGTCAAGCTGGGCCTGCGGCTCTGGTTCCTGCCTGGTGTGGTGAGGCTGCTGGAAACCAGCGGAGGAATTTTCGGTGAAGTGCAGGGGAGTACTTATTACAGAACTGCACAAGCCGAGTTCTCTTATTAGCGGAAGGCTGTGAGTTTAATGGATTGCTGGAAGCGGAGGAAGGATGCTGCACAAGATTTAGGCAGCATGACGGTAGAAGCGGCAATGGTACTTCCCGTATTTCTGCTGTTTGTGCTCTTCTTGATCTCGATTGTACAGATGACCTTGTATTCAACGGCTCTGCAGAGTACCGCGTCGGATACCGTCAAGGTTGTTGCTGCTCATATGTATCCGGCGGCACTTGCAGAGGAGAGGTGGGGAGAAGAGAACCCGGGCAGCCAGCAGGAGAATGACAGTGGGGCGGGCAGGAATAGTGCTGCGGAGGCGACTCCATGGAGCATCCCGCGTTTGTCGGTGGAGGATTGGGGCGCAGGATATGCGGACGCTTTGCCTGAACCGATGGATGGATGGTTGCGAAGTGTTCTGCAGAAAGGAGAAGGGCCGCTGCAGCAGTTGCAGGCCGAAGCCTCGGAGAGTGTACTCGACCTGGCCGTCAAGCCGCTGCTGAAGCCTTATCTGTCCAGCACTCTGCTCGATTATGAACGCATCCATGTCTCGAATGTGCTTGTGCCGAAGCTGAAGGAGAAGGACTCCCGTCCTTACTTTGGACTTCAGGTCAGCTACGAGCTGCCGATGAAGGTGCCGTTTCTGAATAAGAAGATTGTGCTGGAGGCCAGCGCGGTAGAGCGGCTGTGGATCGGAGATACTGGGGAAGGCGGCAGCGGGAGCGATGATCCCGATCAGGAGGAGGACAGCGGAATTCTTATTCTGGAGAAGCCTGATCCCGGAGTGGCGAACAAGCAGGGAAAGATCCGCGCCAAGCTGCCGCCTGATGCCAAGGCCAATCTGACTATTTTTTATAAAAGCGGCAAAAGCAGCGCCAGGTACCTGGGCTGGAAGCAGGCTGACGAGAACGGTTATATCGAATGGGAGTGGAAGATTGGAGTGAACACCACTCCGGGCAACTGGCCGTTTGTGATTGAACTTGAGGATGGCAGAAAGCTCGAAGTGACGTTCACAGTAGTGAAATGATGAGAAGGGAAGTGTGGCAGTGGTGATGGCGGAATGGGCATTTTGGGGTTGTCTGCCGTTTCTGGCAGCCGCTCTGATTACAGATACGCTGGCCATGAGGATTCCGAATTGGATTACACTGAGCGCCTGGGGTGCAGGCATGCTTGTGCAGGGAATTATGGGCGGCTGGCAGGGTTTATTATTTGCCGGAGCAGGCAGTGCGGCAGGTTTCGCGATTATGCTGCTGATGCATCTCATGGGGGCGGTCGGTGCGGGTGATGTTAAGCTGTTCGCCGGAATCGGAGCATGGACCGGGCTGCTCTTCACGCTTCAGGTGATGGTATACTCCGTGCTGTTTGGGGCTTTGATCGGCTGGATCATCGTACTGTGGAGTCGGCAGGCAGGGAATGTACTGAAAACGATCGCGGGCAGAATTACAGGGCTGCTGTGGTTCGGAAGAAAGGGTCTGGTAAAGAGCAGCAGTAGCGAGTTGCTGAAATTTCCTTTTATGCTTGCGGTGATTCCGGGTTCATTCTGCGCTTATCTGTATCTATGAAAGGAGGCGAGGCAAGTTGTTCGGATTGACCCGTGATTTTATGCAGCAGGACGGTATCTATATGATGCTTGGCGAGCCTGGGGGTCTGCCTGCGGACAGGCTGAACAGGGTCCAGGCCCGGATGCTGATGAATGCCGGAATTCCACAGCATCTGCGGCTGCTGCTGAAGGAAGTTGACATGAGGATTACGCTGGAGTACGCCGTGTCACGCAAAAAAATGCTAAGCCACCTGCTCAAAAGCGAAAAGCTGAGCATGGCCGCTTTTTTTGGATTGCTGCTGCAGATTGCCCAAGGGATGGAGGATGGCCGTTTATACATGCTGCGGGCTGAGCAATACGCCCTGCATGCGGATTACATCTTTATCGAAGGGCCCTTGCAGACCGGGAAGGTATATTTGACCTATATCCCGCTGGAAGAGAAGGGGGCAGGCCTCTCTCCGGGAGAAGGCTTCAAGGACTTGATTATTGTGCTGATGGGATCGATATCGGAGCTTGCCGGTGGGGGTGTTCAGCGGCTGCTGCACTATTGCGGTGAAGAGGCCTTCACTCCGGCCGGTCTAAAATCCCTGCTCTCTGAGCTGCTGACGGAAGGGGAGCCGCTGACGCGTCAGCCTTACGTGGACCCGCAGCCCGCTTCAGCTCCGGCCCTGGAAGCAAAAAGAGAAGCTGCACTGCCGCAGCAGACACCGCCGGCTAAGCTGCCTGAGAGGGTAGGGGTTAACTCCTGGAGTGGCCTGGGCCGCACGGCTGGAGCCTCCGGGGAGAAGCCTGAACCGGTGCCGCAGCAGACGGCTTCCTGGATGAACGGTTACACCAGCATGCGGATGCGGGAAGAGGAGCAGCCGGCTGCTGGTCCCAAGGAGGAGGTGAAGGGGGAGCCGCAGGCTTCCGGTTACCGAACTTATGTTGTGCTGGGCTGTCTTTTAGCGGATGCGGCACTATGGAAGTTTCTGTACCTGCAGTCCCCGGATCGGATCGGACTGTTGATCTGCGGTGCTGTTACCGTGCTGCTTCTTGTCTTCAGCTGGTTGGTCTGGAAGGGGACTCTGACACTGAGGCGGGAGAACGGGGAGGACGAGGAAGGCGGTTCGTCAGGAGAGCCGGAATCTGGTGAACGTCCGATAGGCCGCAAGGAGCTGGAGTGGAATTTCGGCAGATATCCTGTTGTGCCAGCCAGATCTGCGGTTCGGGCGCAACCGGAAGGCTCCGCTTTAACATCGCTGTCTGTTGCTGACCCGGCCCCGCTTGCGCATAGTTTTTTTGCACAGCAGCCGGTTGACGGACCGCTGCCGGTAGCTGCGACTACAGTTTTGTCCAGGGAGAAGCCACCTGAAGAAAGCAAGGTGAATGACCATGTCAAAGCCGCCTTGCCTTTTCTGACCCGGTGTGATGAACAAGGAGAAACCGAGCGGATTGAACTCAATCGGACAAGCTTTATTATCGGGCGGTCGGCAGAGGTGGCCCAGTATGTGGAGATATCCGACGGAACCTCAAGAGTACATGCTGAAATCGCAAGAGGTCCGGTCGGTTATGTGCTGAAGGATCTCGATTCGCGCAATGGCACACTTTTTGAGGGAGAGCCCATGATTCCCTATAAGGAATATGCGCTCACCGAAGGCGCCAGCTTCACAATCGTCAACGGAATTTATACCTTTCATAATGCCTGAGACAGCTTTTTGCAGGAGAGTCAGGGCGAATTACGTAGACTTCAGCTGCTGAAGCGCGGTTTCCAAGACGGGATAATCAAAGGTGAAACCATGCTCCAGTGCTCTGGCAGGCACTACGCGCTGGCCTTTCAGCAGAATCTCGGACAGCTCGCCCACTGCGGTCTTCAGTACAAAGGCCGGGAGAGGGAACCAGTGGGGACGATGATACACCTTGCCAAGAGTGCGTCCGAATTGGCTGTTGGTAACAGGATGGGGCGCGGTGGCGTTGACGGGACCGGAAATTTCCGTATAGCGGATGCAGTAGTCGATCAGCCGGATGATATCGGTCAGATGAATCCAGGACATCCACTGCCCACCGCTGCCGATGCTGCCGCCGAAGCCTAGCAGATAGGGCAGCTTCATTTTGGGGAAGGCACCGCTTTCGTTGCCAAGCACAATTCCGGTACGCAGCTTGATCAGCCGGACATCCTGATAATCCTCATCCGCTGCTTCTTCCCAGGCATAAACAACCTCGGAGGGGAAGTCCATCACATTGCGCGGAGAGCTCTCATCGAAGGTGTCGTCCAGAGAAGTGCCATATATGGCTACCGCCGAAGACTGGATCACAACGGGCGGCTTCTGCTTCAGGGCTTTCAGCAGCTCTGCGGCTGCGGCCACCGTTTCCAGACGCGACAGCATAATTGACTTTTTGGCGGCAGAAGTCCACCGCTGGCTCAGCGAAGAACCCGCCAGATTAACAAGAGCGGCAGCTCCTTCAAGCGGAGAGGGATCGGATTTCAGAGTATCCCAGGTATGGTAGCTTACCTTGGGGTCAGCGAGTCTCTTCTCAGGCAGCTTACGTCCGATGATACAGACCTCATGCCCGGCTTCCAGCCAATATTTCGTAAGCGCCAGACCGATGAAGCCGGTTCCGCCGCAGATCGCATATTTCATGGGGAGACATCTCCGTTTCTATTTGATCATATGCCGGTAAGGAGCATAATCGATACCGTTCTTCTCCAGAAAATGAATCAGAAAACGGTTGTCACGGCGCGGGGTGGCGGTGATGTAGCCCTGGATGCAATGATCGCGCGTTACCTCCGGCGAATGGCTCTCGACGGCGATTCTGCCGATCTCGGCCGCGATGGAGTGTTTGGCAATATCACGGAAAGGGCCGGGTACTGGCTGGACCAGCTGGTCCAAAAAAGCTTTGGCATCGTCGCCCCACAGCGGGCGGCTGCGTTCGACCCAATAATTCTGCCAGTCGAGCCGCGATTTGCCGTCCGCCTTGGGCAGGACCTTAAGGAATTTGCGGAACATAAAGAAGCCACCGATACACATGGTGAAGAGCAGCAGAAAAGTCCACAACGCGATGGAGTTCATAAACCAGTTGCTGGGTGCTGCGGATAACAAGCCGAATTTGACAAACATGCATACACCACCTTTGGCAATGAATATTGTCACAAGCAATTCTTTCATCTAAAGTATAGCTTATTTTTTCCTGTTTTGCGAAGGCGGATGAGGCGTGAATGGCATTGCCTAGATTTATTGTTCCGATCACGGTAGAATAAGGGTTAATTCGTGAAGGAAAGAGGGAAAGGCATGCTAAAAATAGGTTCTCATGTGTCCTGCGCGGACAAGGGTTTACTGAGCGCGGCCAATGAAGCGAACGAGTACGGCTCCAGCTCATTTATGATATATACGGGAGCGCCGCAGAATACGCGCCGCAAACCAATTGAGTCCATGTATCCTGCGGAAGGAAAGCTGGCCATGAAGGCCAACGGCGTGGAGGAGATTGTGGTTCATGCTCCTTATATTATCAATCTGGGCTCCTACAAGGAGAATACGTATCAGCTGGCTGTTGATTTTCTGCAGGAGGAGATCCGCCGCACCGAAGCGTTGGAGGTTAAGCACATCGTGCTTCATCCTGGCGCCTTCACAGACAAGGATGCCGAATTCGGTATCCAGCGGATCGCCGATGGGCTGAATGAGGTGCTTGGCGGCACGGATGAGACAGAAGTGCATATTGCCCTGGAAACGATGGCCGGCAAAGGTACGGAAATTGGCCGCAGCTTCGAGGAAATCGCCTCGATCATCGACAAGGTCGAATTCAACCAGCGCCTGTCTGTCTGCCTGGATACCTGTCACATCCACGATGCCGGATATGATATCGTAAACGATCTGGATGGTGTGCTGCAGGAATTTGACCGGTTGATCGGCCTGGAGCGTCTGGGTGTCATCCATCTGAATGACAGCAAGAATCCGGCCGGAGCGAGCAAGGATCGTCATACCCCGATCGGTTCAGGCTGGATTGGCTTCGACACCATCAACAAGGTAGTGCATCATGAAGCGCTGGCAGGCCTGCCGTTTATTCTGGAGACCCCATGGATCGGCAAGGATGCCAAGACACAGCGGCCGATGTATGAGGTGGAGATCGCCTTGCTGCGCGGCAATGTCGCCGAGCGGTTCGGTGCGGAGTTTCTGCAGGAGGTCGAGGAGCTGCATTCCTTCTTCGCCAAGCAGGAGCTGGATTCCCGCCAATATGTGCTGGACGTATGGACGTTGCTGAAGAATGATGCCAAAGCCAAGAAGGCAGATCCCCGTGAACCGCTTGAACGGCTCTATGATCAGGTGATGAACGCCGGGTTATTCCCCAGCCTCAGTGAACAGGCGGTTAACCATCGCTTGATCGCTTGGCTTGCGGGCAAGCAGCTTCTTGTCAACGCCTAAGGCTGCCTCGATAAATGCGCATACAGATGAGAGGATGGAAAGAGAATTATGGAATTGCATGTAAAAAGAGATCATTCGGCTGACGCCGGCCAATATCCGAACCGGGTGCGCATGCTGATTTCCTGTCCGGATGGACCGGGGATTGTAGCGGCGGTATCGCATTTTCTGTACCAGCACGGTGCCAATATTGTGCAATCGGATCAATATACGATGGACCCGGACGGCGGAATGTTTTTTATGCGGGTCGAGTTTGACCTGCCTAGCCTTGCAGAACGCCTTGATCAGCTGACTGAACAGTTCGGCGGCGTGGCTGAACGTTTCAAGATGGACTGGCAGATCTTTAATGTGCGCCAGAAGAAGAAGCTTGCGATCTTTGTATCCAAAGAGGATCACTGCCTGGTGGAGCTGCTCTGGCAGTGGCAGGCAGGGGACCTGGATGCCGATATTTCGCTTGTGGTCAGCAATCATGCCGATATGAAGTCCTATGTGGAGTCCTTTGGTATTCCGTTCCATCATATTCCGGTTACTGCCGATACGAAAGCGGAAGCGGAACAGCGTCAGCTGGAGGTGATTGGCGACGATATCGATGTAATTATTCTCGCCCGGTATATGCAGATTATCTCTCCGTCATTCATTGAGCATTACCGTCACCGGATTATTAATATTCATCATTCCTTTCTGCCCGCCTTTATTGGAGGCAATCCTTATGCCCAGGCCTATAACCGCGGCGTAAAGATCATTGGAGCCACAGCCCACTATGTAACAGAGGAGCTGGACGGTGGTCCTATCATCGAACAGGACGTGCAGCGGGTCAGCCACAGCGATGATGTTACTGAGCTGAAGCGGATCGGCCGCACCATTGAGCGGGTCGTGCTGGCCCGGGCAGTAAAGTGGCATATTGAGGACCGGATTCTCGTTCATCACAACAAAGCGGTAGTGTTTAACTAGCTTTTAATTGTCGGGTCTGTTTGACTGTGCTTCACCGGTGAGAGCCGCTGCCCGTATGCGGGCAGTGTGCCGTTCACTGTTCTCTATACTTTGATTAAACTGTAAGTAATCAAATAAGGCTGTATTCTACAGGCGAAAAAGCATTTTGCCAGCATTTTGGACTTCTGTGCCAAAGTGTTTTTTGTCGTTTCCATAATTAGAATCTGTGAAGGAGGCTGGAAGCTTGTCCATACAACGGGGCCGTTTGCTGAAACGCAATTATCTGTTCGCCGTGCTCATCTTATTGGTCGGCTTCGGCGGGCTGCTGGGCTACGATCTGTATTTCAAGCCCTATGTGTTGTCCGGAACTGTAGTCAAAATTAAGGTGGCCGACGGACGGCTGCTGCCCAAGAATTATGAATTAAAGCCGGCAGATCTGTATCTGGATTCGGTCCAGACCAAGGATATCCCCGCCGGGGTGATCACGGACATTGGGCAGGTGGCTAACAAAATTACTAATGTGAATCTGACCAATGGCAGTATTTTGACCGACTCGCTGGTCGATGTGAGCGGACTGGAGCCGCTGCAGGATGAAGGGATTTTCCCTATTCCCAAGGAGGCCATTTATGCAATCAACGGCTCGCTGCGCAGCCGGGACAAGGTAGACATTTATCTGGTGGAGGAGAAGCAGGCGTCGCAGCGTTCTGGCGAAACACCCGGAGGCAACAGCGGTCTGCAGAAAACACCTCCTGGCGCAGCACCGTCAGACTCTGCCGGAGCGGCGGTTCAGGAAATACCGGATAAGCCACAGCAGCAGGTATTTCTGGCCGGGGTGACGGTCAACTATGTACGGACAGAAGACAATAACGATGTGCTGGATTCCGAGCACGGCAACAACAATAACCGTTTTACCTCAACCGGCAAGGTGGCTGCGCCTGAACTTAAGCTGAAGAAAAGCGACGGCCAGCTGTTGGGACAATATCTGGAGCAGGGGATGAAGCTCTGGATCGTAAGGGTGGAGTAGGAGTGGGAGGACAACTTTGAGAATATTCAGTTTGGGAATCGATCAGCTGACTGTCAACGAAATTAAAAATGCCGGATTTATGGTCATCACACAAAATGTGCTGCCTGAGCCCTCCCATGCAGAGGGACAGCTGCTGATGGTGACCAGCGACCATGTGCCCGTTCACCTGCTGGTGGAGCTGCGGCGCAAGCTTGTGAACACAACGATTCTGTATCTGTTTCAGCAAAAAGGAGTGCGCGGCTATCAGGCTGTGCACATGGTATGCGAGAGCCTGGGGATTTATTTCATCCCGCCGCGTTCCACCGCGTCCGCTCTCATTGAGAAGCTGCGCTTTATTCTCGAAGAGGACAGCGAGCAGCGCAGCAACCTGGTCGGTTTCTTCGGGTCCGGCCCGGGCATTGGCTGCACCAGCAGCGCAAAGCTATTCGCCAGACGGATTGCGGCTGCCGGTCTGCGGGTGATTGTACTGGGGCTGGATCTCTACGATCCCGGCTATGACCGCAAGACGGCCATCAGTCTGGACCGGCTGCGGCCCCGGCTGACCGGCAAGATGATTCATGATGAGGATTTCCAGCAATTGATCAGACAGGAGGGTTACCTCTACCTTCCCGGCAATTACGATTATTTAAGCGCACAAGATTATCAGGAGGATGAGATTGAGTATCTCCTGAGCCGGGCGGGAGCAAATGCCGATGTGGTAATTGCCGATTTCGGTTCCATCCCGGAAAGTGCAGCGTGGTATGTGGGGATGCAGAAATCTGCGCTGCGCATGATCGTCACCCATCCGAAGCATGAATACCGTCTGGAGCCGCTGCTGGAGCTGGCAGGGCATATGGATCTGCAGCCGCAGGATTTCCAGCTAATCATCAACCGCAGCAATGTCGAGGAGATTACCTCGCCGAGGAATCTCTCGCAGCGCTTCGGCAGCGAGATCCTGCTGGAGCTGCCGCATTACCCGCCGTTTCAGGACAGTCTGCCACTGGGCAAAAAAGAGCTGCAGCACGTCGACGACAAGGTGCATTCCCTGCTGGTGTCGCTGGGGCTGGCGCCGGAGGTGCGCAAGAAAGGGGTGTTCTTATGATCAGTTATTCTCCGCAGGAGCAAACGCATCCAATGCAGCTGCAGCCGAAGCCGAAGCCGTCGGAGGAGTGGAGCCTGCCGCGGTCTACTTTCCGGCCTCCCTTTTCCCTCAAGCAAAGTGTTCTGCGGACCAGCAAGCCAGGGAAAGAGGATTTCTACGGCTTTCTACACAAGATGAAAAGTGACATGAGCCTTGGCCTGGAGCGGGAGGATGACAGTTATTTTGAGCTGAATTCGAAAGCCTTGATCGGCGATCCGCAGGCGGTAAGCTTTTTTATGAACGAAATTGAGAAATACCTGCGCAAAACGCCGTTCACCGGCGTCGTTCCCGAAGCCTACCGTACAGCGGCGGAAGCCTTGTTCCATGAGTGGAAGGGCTTCGGCCCGGCCTACCGCTGGTTTACGGACCGGGCCTACAGCGAATCTACCGGCCTGCAGATGATCGGGAAGCAGATTTTTTATAACCACAGAGGGAGCTTTGTTGCTTATCCGTACGAGATGCCTTCGCTGGACCGGGTAGAACAGCTGAAACGTTCCTTGCTCAAGAGTGATCCGAACAAAAAGCTTAACAAAGACAACCCTTCGGTCGAGTTCAAGATGGATGATCCGCTCTGGCCCGGACGGTTCATCCGGCTGGCGATTTGGGTATCGCCCAGAGTCTGGGACGGCTTCACTACGATCTCGCTGCGGCGTCAGGTGGTCGAGTTTCTGAATCTGGAGGATCAGGCGGGGACCGAATGTATTCCGGCGGAAGCGATTGAGCTCATCCGTGCGATTACCGCAACATTCCGCAATACGATTATTGCCGGGGCCGTAGGTTCGGGCAAAACTACCTTTGCCAATACGATAGTAGGCGAGCAGTTGCTTGGCTCCACCTCCTGCATGGGGGTAGTGATGATTGAGAAGCACCCGGAATCGATTCTGCCCTATCAGATCAAGGGACACCGGATTATTCCGATTCAGGCTTCGAACGAGGAGCTGATGGAGGTAGGCGTTGAATCGCTTCGGCATGACCCCAATATCCTCTACATGACCGAAATGCGTTATAACGAATGGGAATTCTATCTCTGGAGCGGCGAAAAAGGCTATGACGGCATTACCGGCACATTTCACACCGTGGATTCAGAGGATATTCCGTACCAGGGCGCGTTTGCGGTATCGACACGGATTGGCGGCAGCCTGAAGGGGCATCTGATCTCAGCGCTGAAGTCCTGCGAGCTGGTGTTTATTCTGGAGAGTGTTCCTAATGGGAAAAAGCGGCTGGCGCGGATTTCGGAGGTTTTTTATGACGAGGGGCGCAATTCGGTGTTCGCCAGTGATCTGATGCGCTGGGATACGGAGCTGTTGGGCTGGACTTACAATGACAAGCTGACAGATGCCCTGATCGGCAAAATGATCCGCAAAAATCAACCTGCTACCCAAACCGTTCTGAAAGAACTCAAACGGCTGGCGGCAGTGAAGCCCATGACCAGTCCGCTGAAGGAGAGTCTAAAGTCAAAGATTGTGCTTAACGAGTGAGGGGGCAACTGCTGTGGAATTGATGATGTATCTTATCCGCTTTGTCCTTCATGTGCTGGCTGTTGGGGGATTGTGGCTGCTTACGAGGCCGCTGATTGAACAGCATTTAAGACAGCTGGGGCAGAAGCTCGACTATCGCATTCAGCGCGGCTGGAGTTTGTTTGGTGGAAGAGTCAGCGGGATTCGAAAAAAGATATGGCTCTACCGCCACCTGGACAATCTGCTGTATTTCGTGCACCGGAGGTATGAGCCGGGAATCAGTGTGATGCGTTTTCTGATCCGGACGGGAGTGATTTTCCTTGCCGTCTTCCTGTCGGGACTGCTGACTCTCAGCGAGCTTCCGGGGCGGATGAGCTTCTCCAATCCTTTTTTGGAGGGGATTACACTTACTGACGGTACACCGGCTGAGGGGGCTTGGCGGTTTCCGATGTTTGTAGCGATCATTTCGGCAACGGTGCCTTATTTCCGGATGCGGTACACTCATGCGCAGCGGAAGGTGCGGGGCAGCTACGATCTGCTGGATGTCGTCAAAATCTCTACCAAGTTCACCCACCTCTCGGTGGATTCAATTCTGGACCGTACCGCCGACTATTTGAGGGAGGATAATGTACTGAAATCCCCGCTCAAGCTGCTCGCCGCCGCCTTCGGCAATTACAGCCACGAACGGGAGCTGAACGAAGCGGCGGCGCGGTTTACCGGGGCGATCGGCACCACTTTTGCGGTTGAGTTCATATCGGATCTGCTCTATGCGGAGAAGGAGGGCACCCGTTATCTCAAAAGCTCGCTGATGCTGCTCAATCGCTCCATGGAACAGCAGAGAGAGACGATTCTTACGGTAAAAGCGGGCAGCCGGGATGCGATCAGCTTGGGGCTGTACGGCAACCTTGTCGTGCTGGTGTCCTGCGTGGGTACCTTCATGTATATGCTGAAGCCGGATGTGTATTTTCAGCTGCAGTTCGAAACCACAGTCGGTCTTACCTTCCTGATGGTGATTGTTTCAGGTTTGTTTGTATCTTTTGTAATCAGTACAATTCTCGCCCGGCCCAAGCTGGACTACCACTGAGGGGATGGATTATGGACAGGTTTCTATTATTAACGGCTGTGGCCGGCGTTGTGTATCTGGCCTTGCTGGTATTTATCAGCAGCAGCAGCAAACAGGAGCGGTATATGGTCCGGCTGGGGCTAAAGTGGGATGCGCTGGGTAACCGGATGCAGGTGGGCCGGCTTCAGCAGCTTCTGAATGACAGTGGTTTATCGATTTCAGCAGGCAAAATCACCTTATTCCGTTATTGTGCCGCCCTGCTGTTCGTAGCTGTTCAGTTCGCCGGTAATTTCATCCGGGCCGCTCCTTTTTCACCCTATGACCTGCTGATTGCTCTGCTGATTCTGCTACTTACCAGTCCGCGGCGGTTTCTGCCGCTTGGATGGCTGCTGGCCTGGCTTCATCAGAAGACGCTGATCCAGAAGGATGGCGAGCTGATCTCCTTCGTGCGGCTGTATGAGAACAACCGGCTGCGCAAGCATGGGTATGTGCAGTTTGGGGCTTTTTGCGCCGGAGCTGCCGGGCACTTTCAATATATCCGCCAGGATCTGCATGAGCTGTCCGAACGGGCGGTGGACGAAGGAGTGGAAAGGGCCATTGAGTGGTTTTGCGGCAAATTTCCCGACAACCACAGCTTCATTAATGACATCCGCTCGATCTTGCTGGCTACGGAGGGGATGGATGATGACAACGAGGCCGCAGGTTACCTGCGCGAGCAGGGCAAGATCATCTCCAAAATATCAAGCGATCAATATTTAAAGAAGTGGTCTTTTATCGGAGATGTTTCCACCATCATTAATGTAATCCCGTCGATCGCCACCTTTTTGATGATTGTCTCGCTGGCCATGCAATATATTATGCTGATTAAAGGCAATTTCAACGGTGTAGGCATGTTCCAGTGAAAATTTATATATTCAGGATAAGTTTAAAAATATACAATCAAAAGGGAGATATTAACAATGAAAAAAGATGCTATTTCTACAGGTATGTTTATCGCTATCGGATTCCTCTGCGTGGCTATTGTGATTGCGATTCTGGTACCTCTTGTTCAGGATGTCGTAAATGACGCCGATGATAACAGACCCCCCATTCCCGGTGTAACGCTGGTTCAGCCCCGGAATTCTGTTGAAGCGGTTGTCAGCGATATCTTGCACCATTCCGCGGTTTAACTGTTATGAAAAAGGACTCCATCTCAGTGGCTATGTTTCTGGCTATCGGATTTGTCATCGCGGGCATCTTCATCACTGCAGCCACACATATCATCGGCAGCAGCCAGGACGACATCATTACGCATACCAAACAAGTGGAGCAATACTGACAAGGGGGCGTAACCGATGAAGGCAACCGTCCTCAGGGCTTTGTTTATGTGGCTTGTGCTGTTCATTATTCTGCAGCCGATTTTTTCGTACATTGATTATTTACTGGACCTGCAGATCAAGGCCAACACCTCCTACATCACGCAAAAAGCGGCAACCGAAGGGCTGGTCACAGCCTCGATGCGCAGTGAAGTGATCGCCAACCTCCGGGCCGTAGGGTTTCCCGAGGCTTCGGTTCAAATCACCAGCAGCACCGCAACCGTGCAGGAGCGCAAGCAGCGGATTGACGTCTATATCCAGGCGCCGCGGGTGAATCTGTTCCCTTATAATTTTGCCACCGCCACCCAGCCGACCTTTTATTACGGACACGGATCGATTATGAGCGAATATCTTGATTGATTAAGGGATGAAGTGAAGTTATGGATTATATTATCAAACTGGCCTTTGTCCTGCTGATCTTTATCTACTCCTGGTTCTTTCAGATTCAGAATCAGGAGTGGGATATGGTGCGTGGGATGCTGAAGGATGCGGGAAACATCGCCGTTCATGATGCAGCCCAGGCGCTGGACCAAACAGCCTTGGCAGACGGTAGACTGGTGATTGATCCTGCCGAAGCTTATGCCGCTTTCACGGAGGCGGTCCAGCTTAACCTTGGTCTTGGCGACGATCTTTCCCCAGAAACCGGCAGCAGGCTGCATCATCAGGTGAAGGTGCTGAAATTTGAGATTATTGATGAGTCCTCGGGAGTGACTTTTCCGCTGCTCTATGAAGACAGGGCTTATGGCATCACCAAATACATACAAGGCCCATCAGTCATCGCTGTAATTGAAACCGCTCATCCGGTATTGATCACCAGAGCTAAACAGCAGGAGCCGATCCGGGTACCGGCAATTCAGGAATATAGAATGGATGAATAACAATATTTGTTCAGAGGAGAGATGAGGAAATGAATAAAAGTATAGTGAAGGCTGCTTTGGCTGTGACGATGTTAGTAAGTGGAGTAATGGGACAAGGTGTGGTCACAACTGCTGCTGCGGCTAAGCCGGCAGCTACTGTAAAGCCAAATGCTACTGTTAAACCTGCGACTACTGCTGTGCCGATTATGAGGGATAATCTTTCGAAGTATGGGTTGAAGAAGGATGTGGAGTTGCCGGTTACGGTGGAGGCCGGGGGATTAAGTTATACGTTGGAGAAGGTGATGATTTATGATTTTAAATCGCCAGAAGTTAAAAAATTACAAAAATTATATGGTTTTCAGAATATGGGAGGTATTCTAGTTAACCCTAAATACTTTGTATGGACAAAAGTAACGATTACCAATATATCAAAAAACAAATTAATTGGATCTGGTAGAACTATTGAGAACATGGTGTTACTGCGTTTTCAGGATGGCCAAATATTAGATGGAATATGGCCTGCGAATAGAGCGGAGAAAACAAATGATAAAGAAGCTTTATGGACTTATAATCTAGCCCCTGGTCAAAAGCTGACGTCTAATCTGGCTTATGCTTATAATGGAGAATTCAATTATTTTGTAATGCGAACTTTTAATAATGGAAAAATCTCTGAAAAATATGTGGTTAAAGAATGAAGAAATCACTAATTGCCCTTTTCAGTATTGTATTAGCTTTCTCTTTCAATTTCTCTTCGATAATTTCTGCTGCCGATACTAAATTGACAACAGTATCTATCCCTACAAGCACTGGTCTAACAGGATCTAACAACAGTGCAAAAAGTTTTACTCTTGATCTTCCAAACGGCGTAACAGCGACAACTATCAAGACAAACACTCTAAAATACAAGGGTAATAACCAGGTCATCACAGCAGCAGAGGTAGTTAATGGGAAAATCAAAATTACTCTGAAAGGCGCAGAAAATAAGAATCTTATAAGCGGTGTTCAGGGTTATAGAGCCTCTTATGGGGAAAACTACATCACGAATCCTAGTAATTCTATATGGCGATATTCGGATGGTCAGCGGTGGCAAATAAATGAATATAATGAAGCCATTAATGGTATGAAAACTTATGATAAATTAAAAGAAGATAGTTATACACCATCTGCTAATCCACCTTACGTTACTGTTTCAGCGGCCCCAGCACAAACAATGGAATTTATTAAATGGTTTAACGGATCTAAAACAGAAGTAATAGATGCACAAAATATTATTACTTCAACAATTAAGATAAGGGCCGGGGTAGGGAGTTCCCCTTACCTTAAAGGAGAACCTAAGTTCAAAAATAATAAGGTAATAGTTACCTATTATCTTCCCTATTTTATTATTAATGGTCAAAAAGGCCTACTTGAATATACCAACCAAGCTGAGGATGCATCACATCCTTTGGTTGGTCATGCGCAAGGGAGGAAGTACGAGGTTAAAGCTGCCTATTACTATACCGCCGACGCCAAAGTCACCACCTACAGCTACGGAGGCACCGTCACCTTCGACTACGCCCTCCCCACCGAACCCACCCTAACCGGCACGGCTTCCATACTGAAGCCCAACCCCAACCCGGCGAAGTTTGATGGCAAGGACGTACCAGTTCAGCTCAACCTGAAGGGTGAGCTTGCGGCGTATGCAGACACCGGGAATATCAGTGAGTGGGTGCTCTTTGCTAAAGAGAAGGGGAAGGACAACACGCTGCAGACCAAAAAGGATTACAGCAAGACGCTCAGTAGCACCCGTTCCTTTGATTTCACGATCCCGAAAGGGAATGTCACCAGTGATAGATACGAGCAGGATTATGATCTGACTGTTGTCGTTCGCTTCTCCAAGCCCGTCAGTACCAAGACTGGCACTGTGACCTCGCTTCAGGAGTCGTTTACCAAGAAGGTTGAAGTGATGAAGAATCCGCCGCTTCCGTCAGATCCACCGATTCCCAAGCCGGAGCTGAAGCCGCCCGTTCCTGTACTGGATATCCCCGATGTGGTCATGGCCGGTGAAGAATTTATGGCCGACGGTCAGCGCTCCCATGATCCGGACGGCACGATTGTGGAGTATCATTGGTCCGTTCCGGGAGCCGTCAATCCGGTGAGCGGTAAATATGACTGGACCTGGTATCCGATCGATCAGCTGGGCTGGAAGAGAGTGACCTTACGGGTGGTCGATAATGACGGACTGGCCAGATCCACTTCCGGACAGATCGAAGTGATCCAGCCGGTTCCGAAGGCGGTGCTTCAGATCAAGGGCATCAAGAAGGAGAACCGCAAGGTGACCGTACACAATATCAGCACCAGCCCGGAGCATTACCCGATCGTGGCAGCGAAAACTGTGCTGACGATTACTCCAGTGTCAGGCGGAACCGCGGCGGCGATCAAATACAGCGGTGATCTGAACGCAGTTAAGGACAAGGATATGATTTTCAAAAAAGCCGGTACCTATAAAGCGACCTTGACGGTGACCAACACGGCCGGATTTTCGGACACCACCAGCCAGACCTTTGATATCATTCCTGACGAACCGCCGGTAGTATACTTCTCATCACCAACGACGATCTATAGAGATCCGGGTGAGAGCAACCTGGCGACTGCCTCTCTGTCCGATATGTCATTTTCTCCGGACTTTGATATATTAGGCCGCCGCTTATGGGAATACCGCTATGATTCGAATAATAACGGCAGCTTCAATGATGAAGCGTGGAACATCGCCAACAACGAGAACAACAGCCAGCTGCAATTGAAGCTGCATGAAGTGGGGAGATACGAAGTCAAGCTGACTGTGTTTGAAGAATTTGACCAGCCTACCCTTACCGAATTCGTGACAGAGGCGGACCGCCGATCTGCCGACTCCAACACAAGTAATCCGCCACAACTTCTCCTAGAACGTACGATAACAGTGCAGAATCGCGCGCCGGAGGTGGATTGGGCATGGTGAAACTAAAGAAAAGGATCCGCCAAGGGATCGTCCTGCTTGTTATAATTTCCTTATTGGGTGGCATGGGCTTGGTGAGTGGGGTCCCTGTAGCAGAAGCGGCAGGGGAAGTCATTGAATTTAATGATATCCTCGTTCCGGCAGAACGTGTGACAGGCAGCAGGCCGCCCTCGTATCCGGGTGACAACAACTGGCATGCCAGTACGATGAATATTCAGCTGCCGGAGTTTACGATCAACCAGATTGGCTATAACCAGGTGACCGGGATGTTCAACATGAGTTACGCCAATGATTACTTGCCCACCTTATGGGAAGCCCACCGTGAACAGCTGCAACCACTTGAAGCCTGGTACATGAAACAAGGCTATCGTACCGGTTATGTGGCTTCGATGGACCTCTTTTTTGCAGATGGAACGACTCAAAATATTGGGGATTTTAAAACCTCCACTTCATACAATCAATATGGGGATTTAGATCTGGGCAGTTACAAGAACCATACCGCCATGGCGGTGCATATACCAGCTCGTACGAAGGTACCTCTTTCTTATAGTGACTATCCGTTTCCCGAGTATTTTAATTGGGCAGAAGCCCCGGATTACCCTACACTATCCCTCTATACGGGGAAGAAGCCGGTGTCTGTGTCACTCAATTTTTGGTTTAGCGAAGTCTATGAACGCGGGGACAATGCAGAAGGCTGGATGGACAAAAGCTATCATGAATATACGGTAGCCTCTACCCGTCAGTTTACCTTCTCCACGAACAAAAAGCCCAATCTGACGCTTACTTCCCAGCCCGGGCAGAAGGCGATCAATGAGAAGGGACTCAGCACGTTTCATGTAACCGGTTATGTCCAGGACCCGGATAATGACACGGTGGATGTGATTGCCGAGATTCCCAACGTGTTCTACAAAAAAGTAACGTTATCTGGTACGGCATCCTCCCGGGACTTCTCCATTCCGATTGATGTGCTGCAGGAGAATATCGCACCGGGCCAATATACCATCAATGTGAAGGTGGTGGATCCTTATAATTTCAAATCGGAAGCCAGCACGAGCTTTGAAGTCACCCACCGGTTAAAAAACAAAGCCTTCCTGCTGGTGAACCAGACGGCGGATTCCGCTGAGCATTACGGGGACTATGAACATGACCCGGCGTATGCCTTCCGGTTCAAATATGACCATGATCCTTACTTTTTTGATAATCCCATGGGGATGATTTCCGACAGCAGCCTATGGAGAAATGCAAAATACAGCACTTTTCCGTACAGCGGGGTGTATGTCGCTTCCTTTCAGGCCAAGGATTCACCCAAAGCGGATGATCGCTTCGATCCTTTCCGCCTGTGGAGCCGCGACAATCTGTCGTCCATGACCTTTCATGTCCACCGCAAGCCGGTGGCTCTATTCACGGCCAAACTGGCCGGAGGGAGCCTTCAGCTCAGCGACAGCTCTTATGATCTGGACCATACCTCCGCTTCAAACAAAGGACTGATGGCCTGGCAGTGGCAGCATAAGCGTTCATCTTCCGAAGTCTGGAATGACGGCCAGCCCCCGGCTCAGTTGTCGGGAGCCTATGACATCCGCTTACGGGTCAGAGATGTGGACGGGGTGAATGGAGCTGGTGTATGGAGCGACTGGTGCCAGCGCAGCGTGGGCAGTGGGGGCAACCTTCCCCCGGTAGCGATGTTTACGGTCGATCCGAACAACGTCTCTTACCGTAAAGCGACCACCGTCACCGACCGTTCCTTTGATCCGGACAATGACCCGCTGGATACCTATGAATGGAATGTGGTTAAAAATGGCGGGCAGCAGGTTTGGGCTCATTATGGGGGAGCTACGGTACCACCGAACATTGCCGGGTTTGGCGTGGGCGATTACCGGCTGACCCTGAAGGTCCGGGATAACCGCGGCTTGTGGTCAGAGCCGTACAGCCAATCAGTGCAGGTGAAGAACAACCCGCCTGCTGCTGCCTTCTATATGCCTCCGGAGGTATACCGGGATACAGTGATTACCCTGGACAATCTGACCCCGGATCCGGATGAAGACGGCGATGCCCTTACCTATCAATGGAATGGGCGGCTGAATAACAGCCCGTATTATTTTGCCGGCAACAGCCGCTACCAAGCGATGACGATCCGTGACCTGATCGCGAGAAGCGGGATATCCCAGCAGAACGCTATTTCGGACGGCTGGGAAATGAGATTGACGGCTTCGGATGGCTCACTTCAATCCAATGCCACCCGGATGTTTACCGTGAAAAATCATGTGCCGACGGCTGCCATCAGCGGGCCAGAGATTGCTTTTCAAGATGATACGAAATGGTACACTTCTGCAGATGAGGACGGAGATTTATCCGACATCGCCAGTCTGCAATATTTCTGGAAAGTCACAGACAGCGATGGCCGCACCAAGCTATACCGCACGCCTTCGATCGACCTGACCTTCCCGCAAACGGGGATCTACACCCTGGAGCACTGGGCAATTGACCAGATCGGGGCCAAGTCGAATATCGCTTCATTAAAAGTGAAAGTGGCTGAGAATCAACCACCGGGACTTACGCTCACCTCGCCTGCAGGGACAAAAGCAAATCCGACGGTACTGGATGCCGAAACCCAAGGTGATCCGCTGATCCAGTGGACCTACGCCGACCCGGAGAATGATCCGCAGGAGAAATACCGCCTGGAATTCTTCACCAAGGACAGCCTGCTGGCGAAGTCGATAGAGAACAATGACAGCAGCGGGGGCATCCGCCAGTACCAGGTACCTAATGGAACCTTTGCACGGTTTGAGTATTTCATCGTGAATGGCCGGGCCTTCTCCAAAGGCTCCTGGTCAGAAATCTCTAATGAGAAGTCGTTTATTATCGACAACCCGCCGCAGCCGGGCTTCACGCTGCTGACGGACACGGGCAAGAATGCAGTGAAAGTGCCGATTTACCGCACCGATACGCTGACGATCCAGAGCACGGCGACAGACCCGGACGAGCCGAAGGGTGACGTAATCAGCTATCAATATTATCTGAAGCCGGCGGACGGGACTGAAAGCCTGACGAGCACTAAGAGTACGTTCACCAAGAAGTTCAGCACAAACGGCAGCTTCACCTACCGGCAGGTGGTTACCGATTCGCTCGGACTGCGGCGAGAGCTGTCGCAGACCCTGACGGTCGTGAACCGGTTGCCAACAGTCAATATTACCTATCCGACCAGCATCAATCCGGACAAGCCAACGATTGCCAGCACGTTAACGCCGATTATCAAGTGGGAGTACCAGGATGAGGATGGCGATCTGCAGCAGCGGTTCCGGGTGCGGATCATCAACCTGGCGACGGGATCCGTCAAGGTCCAGTCAGGGGAACAAGCCTCCGGTGCGAAGCAGTGGAAGATCCCGGCAGGCACACTGATCGAGAATGAGAAGTATGCGGTGGAGCTGGAGGCCTTCGACGGGTTCGAATGGAGCCGGACCGCGCCGCACAAATACTTTATGGTCAATCTGCTCAGCATTAAAGGAGCCGTGCGCCATACGCCGGAGTGGGATGCCAACCGCAAAGCTTATAATCTGAAGAAAAGCGGCAACGAGGAATCGCCAAGAGCCTTTAACGTGTATTGGGCAGGCGAGCGGTTTGTACTGCAGGGAACAGCGACGGGCTTGCCGGATACCGTACAGGTGACCATGACTGGTGGATACACCACGCAGCTGATTGCAGCGGATGAGGAGAAGACAAGGTGGATGGGCGAGCTCTATGATCCGGCTTTTGATAAACTGCCGGATGGGCCGGTCACCTTCACGTTTACAGCAACGAATGAATACCAGACAAAAGTAGATACAGTAGCCGTTGTAATTGATGGTGATTGGGCTGATTATTTTAGAGTTCATCGAATAAAGTGATTTTTATGCCGCCTATTGGCGGCATATTTTATATTTTGAAGAGTAGAAGTCAACCATACCGACCGTCTCAGGGGGGTGCGCTCGTTTTTTGTTTTAACGATGTAAGTGCTTGTCCCGATCTGGGGACAAGCACTTACATCGTTAGCCGCAAAGGACTTTTATTCATAGCCAATTAAGATGAGTTAATGGAATTCTGATCTATTCGGTGTCGACAGGTTGACAACTGGCTGATTGCGGTATTGCAATGGCGTTAAAGAAGTGATCTTTTTGAACTGCTTGCAAAAGTAAGAAGAGTCGGTAAAGCCGACAAGGGCAGCGATTTCCCCGACGGAGTGACGTTTTTCTGCCAGAAGCTTCATTGCTTTTTGGACCCTGATGGAGAGCAGCAATTGCAGTGGGCTCAGTCCGTATTTTTTCTTTACGGAGCGAATGATATGGGCCGGATGAAAGGAATACTGGGCGGCAAGTTGGTTCAAATCGAAAGGGTTCTGATAATGCGAAGAAAAATAATCTAAAATTTCCTCTGCCAGCTCCTTTTCTTTTTGATGTTCCCGTAAATCACATAAAATTGTTAATATTTTCAGAAATGACTGCTGGTATTCGATCTGGGATTTTGTCGACGAATAAAACAGCTTCTCATTCTGATATTTATCAATTTTGACCTGGGAAATACTATCCATATAGTTCTTCATGATTTCATGCAGGCTGTCGTCAATCCTTCCGTATTGGGGAAGCGAAATATAAAACACATCTTTTTTATAGTATTTCGTTTTGTTCATTTTGGAATCGACCTGAGTGATGGGATTCTCGGAATAGAAGTAATGTCCCGTTGTATAGAAATGAACCCAGGAGAAGGTCGTGTCGGAAGTGCAGGCTTTGTAGCCTTTATGCAAATTCCCGGGCGGCAAAATTAAATATTGGTTGGGCTCAATCGTATATTTGCGCCCATCCTCCTCCAGATAAAGAGTTCCCGAAAAGACGAATATCAAGTCAAAGGTTTGGTCAAGCATGCGGCGTTCATGAAGATTTCTATTATTATGTATTACGCTCCTGTGGGCATCGCCTGCTACTTCGCGACACTGATCGGCAAGGTAGGCAATCAAATTGTCTGGTCCGTTGCCCGGGCGTCCATTATTTACGTGGTTTTTTGTATATTGTTTTTCATTCTGTTTTCCTTTTTGGCTACGTATTATGGGGGAGGGAAAACCGGAGTCAAGCGTTTTTGGAAAAATATATGGCTGCCGTTGACCACAGCGATGGGAACATGCAGCAGTACGGCTTGTATTCCCGTGAACAGACTGGCCGTGAAGCAAATGGATATTCCCGATGAAATCGGCGACATCATCATACCGCTTGGTGCAAGTATGCACAAAAATGGAGTAGTAGCCGTCCAAATGATCAAAATTCTTTTCTTGTTCGGGATTTTTGATATGACGATGGGCACGGGAGATATGGCTAAGGCCGTTCTGGTTGCCTTAATCAGCGGAATTATTGTAGGCACAATTCCCAGCGGCGGGTTTATTGGGGAACTGTTTATTTGTACCGCCTTCGGGTTTCCGATGGAAGCGGTTCCGATCCTGGTGATTCTGGGAACGATTACAGACCCGCTGTGCACTATGGTGAATGTAACCGGCGATCCGGCCATTAGTATGGTGATTTCACGGATTATCGAAGGCAAGAACTGGATCAAACAAAAAATAGGCGCTGTGACACAGGCGTAGAGTACAGAAAGGCGGATTGGAGATGGAACTGGGGCAAAACGCCGTCAGATTGGCAAGCGCGAAAGAAAAAACGGAACTGGACAGTAATGCGATTTATCTGGGAAACTTAAATACAGTAGAAGCCGATTTGAAGCTTCCACTGAAGGGGAAGTATGGCTCTTCCATTCAATGGGAATCGAAAGAGACTCTATTTATAAGTCATACAGGCAAGGTTACCAGACCTACCTTTGGGGTAGGCAATCGGAAAGTTGTCCTTGTCGCGACGTTAACGTATGAAGGAGAAGAAACCCGCAAGACATTTGAAGCAACGGTTCTCCAGGAAGAATATAAAGCAAAGATTGTTGCAGTTAATCCGCTGACCGTGCGCACGAACGTTGGGGAACAGCCGGAACTGCCAACCGTCGTCATTGTAAAAAATGATACCGGAAGTTATACGGTAAGCCCGGTTTCCTGGGACCCGGTGAAAGAGGAGGCTTATCGGCAACCTGGATTTTTTTCGATCCACGGTACAGTAGAAGGAAGTCCCTTGAAGGCTTTAGTCACCATTCAAGTGGTGGATAAGGCTCAGGAAACAGGCGATCACGTCAAGCGGCTACAGGAATTTCAGGGTCAAAAGGTAAGCTTGGAAAGTAAAAGTGAATTTGGAGCGGCTATGCACCGTTTTCTGCAGTTTGTGCGGTCGATGGATGATGACCAGATGCTGTATAATTTCAGAGCGGCGGCCACCGGGGATACTAAAGGGGCACAGCCAATGACGGGATGGGACGCTCCGGAATGCAATCTGAAGGGACATACCACTGGACATTATCTTTCTTCACTGGCTCTTGCTTATAATGCCACGGGAGATTCCGTGCTGCTGGGCAAAATTCAATACATGGTTACAGAATTGGGCAAATGTCAGACAGCCCTGTCTGAACAGGCGGGCTATGGCCAGGGTTTCCTGAGCGCGTATTCGGAAGAACAGTTTAATCTGCTGGAGCAGTACACCACTTATCCGGATATATGGGCTCCTTACTATACGCTACACAAGATTATGGCCGGTCTGCTGGATTGTTACGAATTGGCGGACCAGAGCGAAGCTTTGGATATATGCGATAAACTGGGCCATTGGCTCCACAACCGACTAAGCCGGCTTCCAAGAGAGCAGTTGCATAAAATGTGGTCACTTTATATTGCCGGGGAATTTGGGGGTATGAATGAGGTATTGGCTAAGTTATATGCGATCACCGGCAATGAACATTATTTGATGACAGCGAAATATTTTGACAATGAGAAGCTGTTCCTTCCGATGAAGGAGAATATAGACACTCTGGGAAATATGCATGCCAACCAGCACATTCCACAGGTGATTGGAGCCTTGAAGCTGTTTGAGGTTGCGGGGGACAAGGCTTATTTCAATATCGCAGAGAACTTCTGGACGATGGTGACACAAAGTCATAGTTATTCCATCGGAGGCACCGGAGAGACGGAAATGTTCAGAGAGCCGGACGCCATTGCCGGCTTTCTCACCGATAAAACGGCGGAAACCTGTGCGAGCTATAATATGTTGAAGTTGACCAAGGAGCTTTTTCAGTTTAATCCGCGCAAAACGTATATGGACTATTATGAGAAGGCGCTTTATAACCATATTCTTGCCTCAGAGAATAGCCGAAAAGCGGAGGGTGGCAGCACCTACTTTATGCCACTGGCGCCCGGATCTATCAAGAAATTCGATACGCATGAAAATACCTGCTGTCATGGAACCGGTCTGGAAAATCATTTTAAATACCAGGAAGCCATCTATTTTCATGATGAAGACAGACTGTATGTGAACTTGTATATTCCCTCTCGACTGGATTGGAGCGAGCAGGGACTCAGCCTGGTGCAGAACCGGGACCGGGACGGCTTGGAGACGGTCCACTTTTATATCGAGGGCGGTCCCGAGACGACCCTTATGTTCAGAATTCCCGATTGGGTATCAGGGCCCGTTCAAGTAAAGATTAACGGAGAGCCTTGCCGCGATCTGGAGTATGAACACGGATATTTAAAGCTGCGTAAAGTATGGAAAAAGGATGAAATCGAGCTGATGCTGCCCTGCTCTTTGAGATTGGTTGGCGTCTCCGATGACCACACCCTTAAAAGTCTCGCTTATGGACCGTATGTCCTGGCGGCAATAAGCGGGGAACAGGATTATCTCTCCTGGAGCTACAGTGAACAAGAACTTCTGGAACAAGTCATTCAACAAAAGGACAACCCTTTGACGTTTATTCTGGATGTTGTCGAGTTTGTTCCCCTGTATCTAATTCAAGATGAACGTTATCATGTGTACTTCAAACTTGCCCGCTGATTATATTTGTTTGACAAAAGAACCCAATGCATGTAGCTTATAACTAAATAAATAAGATACCCACTAGGGGAGCCTGAATAGGCTGAGACGGGAAAAGTGCATTTCCGGACCCTTGAACCTGATCTGGATTATACCAGCGTAGGAAAGTGGAGTCGGACTTTTTTGAGCATAGCTATTATTTGCTGTTCTTTAATCAAGCCGCTCCATTGTGGAGCGGCTTTTTGCTGCGCATTCTTATTTATAACCATTCCATTAGGAGGAAATAGAATGCCAAGTACAACAAATGAGGGTAATGTGAATCTGTCTGCTTTTCCGGGAAGCCAGAAGGTCTATGTGGAGGGCTCGCGGCCGGATATTCGGGTTCCGATGCGTGAAATCAGTCTGAGCAGAACCACAGGAATGGCCGGAGAAGAAGACAATGCGCCGCTTCGAGTCTACGATACAAGCGGTGCTTATACTGATAGCGAGGCTTATAGCGATATCCGTCAAGGCTTATCGCCACACCGCTTGTGCTGGATTATGGATCGCGGCGATGCAGAAGCCTATGAGGGAAGAGTGATCAGACCGGAGGATAACGGCGGTATCGCTGCCAGCAAGTCACCGGTAGAAGTATTTCCATGTACTGGACGCCAACCGTTAAAAGCAAGGGAAGGACGTAATGTCAGCCAGCTGCATTACGCACGTCAAGGCATCATTACAGCAGAGATGGAATATATTGCGATTCGCGAGAACGTAACACCGGAATTCGTCAGGGCTGAGGTAGCCAGCGGACGTGCGATTATTCCGGCGAATATTAATCATCCCGAAAGCGAGCCGATGATTATCGGGCGCAATTTCCTGGTGAAGATTAACGCTAATATCGGCAATTCGGCCGTCTCCTCCTCGATTGAGGAGGAGGTTGAGAAGATGAGATGGGCAACTCGGTGGGGCGCGGATAATATTATGGATCTTTCCACCGGCAATCATATTCATACCACCCGGGAATGGATTATCCGCAATTCCCCCGTGCCTATTGGTACGGTGCCGATTTATCAGGCGCTTGAGAAAGTAAACGGAAAAGCGGAGAACCTGACGTGGGAGATTTACCGTGACACGCTTATTGAACAGGCAGAGCAAGGGGTGGACTATTTTACCATTCATGCCGGAGTGCTGCTTCGCTATATCCCGTTAACGGCGGAACGAATGACAGGAATTGTGTCCCGGGGGGGTTCGATTATGGCGGCATGGTGCCTTGCACATCATCAGGAGAACTTTCTGTATACCCATTTCGAGGATATCTGCGAGATTATGAAAAGATATGATGTGGCTTTCTCCCTGGGTGATGGCCTGCGGCCGGGTTCGATTGCCGATGCCAATGACGAGGCGCAGTTTGCTGAGCTGGAGACTCTGGGGGAGCTGACGGCGCTGGCTTGGAAGCATGATGTGCAGGTGATGGTGGAAGGCCCGGGGCATGTACCGATGCATCTGATCAAGGAGAACATGGATAAGCAGCTGGAACTGTGCCATGGCGCCCCTTTTTATACATTGGGTCCTCTGACTACTGATATTGCACCTGGTTATGATCACATCACCTCAGCCATCGGGGCAGCCATGATCGCTTCCTTCGGAACGGCGATGCTGTGTTATGTTACGCCGAAGGAGCATCTGGGTTTGCCGAATCGGGAGGATGTGCGCGAAGGTGTCATTACCTACAAAATAGCCGCCCACGCTGCCGACCTGTCCAAAGGGCATCAAGGCGCACAGGATCGCGATAACGCGTTGTCCAAGGCCCGTTTCGAGTTTCGCTGGCGGGATCAATTCCATCTGGCGCTCGATCCGGAGCGGGCATTGGAATATCACGATGAGACGCTCCCGGCGGAAGGAGCCAAGACGGCGCACTTCTGTTCCATGTGCGGACCCAAGTTCTGCAGCATGCGCATTTCGCATGGGATTCGGGATACGGCGCGGCAGCAGGAGGTTGAGGGAACCGGGCAAGACCCGGAGGAGTTGGCGATTGCCGATGGAATGAGGGAGAAAGCGGCGGAGTTCAAAGATGGCGGCGGACTGATTTATAAGTAACCTCATTATTATAAGTAGGGAACGGGTAGCGGGCCAGGGAGGTGTCCTCAGACAATTCCCTTGGCCCGTTCTTTCATTACTCTCATCATTCGTGAGGCAACCGAAGCTGGCGGTGCAATAGAGGGGGTATTCGTATGTATGAGGGCTGGACGGAGCTTGCGACCCTGCGTTTTGCGTACATAGTAGGTAAGCTTGCCGCTGTAGATTTTATTGGCGTTTAGAGATAGGGCAAAGTCCTCCGGTGTTACGAAGCAGGCCGGCTTGTTCACATGGTGGACTTCAATTTCTTCAAATACGGAAGCTACAAAATGGGAACAAAAATAAGCGTCCTCACGGTTGATTTTGATGTTCAGCAGCACGCCGATCAGCCCAAGCAGATGATATTTGTAACGTTCCTGATTCTGCATCATGCCCATAACGTGGTTATGCATTGTATCATATTGCTCGCTGGATACCCGCAGCTGATAAATGGAACAATCTGCATTACTGTAGAAGGGGTCATTGAAATCTTCCCGGATGAACCCGGCGATAAACGGATTATGGGCTTTTTTTCTGCCGAAGCTGTATACTTCACAAAGTTCACTGTCAAAAGCAATCGATGCATGATTCAGCTCGGCTTTGGTAAACCATCTGATCATTCCGCTGAAAGCAGTGCCTGTTCCAGTGAGCACAATATAAATATCCTTGTTAGAAGTCATGTTCATTCGCAGTCCTTTCTTATAAAGGTATGAGACGATTCGTTGTCCTCATGTGTCTTTGGTACCTCCATCTTACTGTATAATCCAGCTTTGTAAAACAAACTTTAGTCGCATTGAAACCTAGACTTTAGCCTAAGTAGTTTCTGGTCTCACAGCTGTTGCTGTTTCTACGTATATTCATCCGGTAAAGTTGCACAACCTAAGCTGTCCGAAAGCGGGGTTTCTAAAAACAATTGGAAATGCTTCTGCACTAATGATACAATAAGAGTCAAAATGACATTCTTGAGATTTATGAGGAGGATTCTATTAATGAATGAACAACAGCAAGCGATCCATAAGGATGAGAATTCCACAGTGGACAACCTCGCAATCACAACAATCCGTACCTTGGCTATTGACGCTATTGAGAAAGCGAATTCAGGACACCCGGGAATGCCGATGGGCTCCGCTCCTATGGGATATCAGCTGTTTGCCAAAACAATGAAACACAACCCGCTGCACCCTACATGGGTTAACCGTGACCGTTTCGTGCTCTCCGCAGGCCATGGCTCCATGCTGCTCTACAGCCTGCTGCACCTTAGCGGCTATGATCTGCCTATGGAGGAATTGAAGCAATTCCGCCAATGGGGAAGCCTTACACCAGGTCATCCGGAGTTCGGACATACAGCAGGCGTCGATGCTACTACAGGCCCGCTGGGTCAGGGGATCGGGATGGCTGTCGGCATGGCAATGGCTGAAGCTCAGCTGGCTGCCACTTACAATAAAGAAGAACATAATGTAATTGATCATTATACATTTGCCATTTGCGGCGATGGAGACCTGATGGAAGGTATCTCTTCCGAATCCGCTTCCCTGGCAGGGCATCTGAAACTGGGCAAGCTGATTGTTATGTACGATTCCAATGATATTTCACTGGACGGCAAGCTGAACCTTTCGTTCTCCGAGAATGTTGCGAAACGTTTCGAAGCTTACGGCTGGCAGGTGCTGCGTGTGGAGGACGGCAATGATCTTCCAGCACTGGGCAAAGCGATCGGAGAAGCACAAGCTGATAGCGGCAAACCGACACTGATCGAAGTGAAGACAGTAATCGGCTACGGCAGTCCAAATAAACAAGGCAAGGGTGGACACGGTGGTACACACGGATCCCCGCTGGGTGCCGATGAAGCCAAGCTGACCAAAGACTTCTACAAATGGGTATATGAAGAGAACTTCCATGTGCCTGACGAGGTCCGCGCCCGTTTTGAAGAAGTGAAAGAGCAGGGAATTGCCGCCAACAAAACTTGGGACGAGCAGTTCGCCGCTTACAAAAAAGCTTATCCGGAGCTGGCTGCGCAACTGGAAACAGCGATTAACGGCGACCTTCCTGAAGGCTGGGATGCTCAGCTTCCTGTCTACACTACAGAAGACAAAGCCGTGTCCACGCGTGTAGCCTCAGGCAATGCGCTTAATGGTCTGGCTGCAGGCATTCCACAGCTGGTAGGCGGCTCTGCCGACCTGGAAAGCTCCACCATGACTCATCTGAAGGGACTGCCGGTATATACTTCGGAATCTTATGACGGCCGTAATATTTATTTCGGCGTTCGTGAATTCGGCATGGCGGCAGCGATGAACGGGATTGCACTGCACAGCGGCCTGAAAGTGTTCGGCGGCACATTCTTCGTGTTCACCGATTATCTGCGTCCGGCGGTTCGTCTGGCATCGATCATGAAGCTGCCAGTAACCTATGTGCTCACTCATGACAGTATTGCTGTAGGTGAAGACGGTCCTACCCATGAGCCTATCGAGCAGCTGGCTTCCCTGCGGATCATCCCGGGCCTGACTGTGATTCGTCCGGCTGATGGCAATGAAACATCCGCTGCCTGGGCTTATGCGCTGGAGAACAAAGCCAACCCGGTAGCTCTGGTGCTTACCCGCCAGAATCTGCCGATCCTTGCAGGCACCGTCGAAGGTTCGCGCGAGAACATCAAACGCGGTGGTTATGTTGTATCTGAAGCGAAGAACGGCAAACCGCAGGCTCAGCTGATTGCTACTGGTTCTGAAGTACAGCTGGCTGTGAAGGCACAAGCCGCTCTGGCAGAAGAAGGCGTTGATGTTCGCGTAATCAGCCTGCCAAGCTGGGATCTGTTCGAGAAGCAGGATAAAGCTTACCGTGATTCCGTGATTCTGCCGGAAGTCAAAGCCCGCCTTGCTATTGAAATGGCTCAGACCTTTGGTTGGGAACGTTACACCGGCGATCAGGGCGATATTCTGGGCATTACTACCTTCGGCGCTTCCGCACCGGGAGATACTGTAATCAAAGAATATGGCTTCACCGTAGAGAATGTTGTGAGCCGTGTGAAAGCACTGCTATAATAGACGGAAGTACGAGACAAAGGGGAGAACACTAATGGATCAGTTCACAAATGCGACAGTTCTGAAAGCAGCTAATATTTATCACGGGGGACAAGTGACCAGCCGTACACTTGTACTGGAAGACGGCACGAAGGTTACCCTCGGGATTATGCTCCCTGGAGTATATGAATTTGGAACGGAAGGTCCGGAGACGATGGAAATTCTGTCCGGCCATCTCAAAGTGCTGCTTCCCGGCACAGAGGTGTGGCAGGAGATTAACGGTAAAGAAACATTCCATGTACCCGGCAACTCCAAGTTTGCGCTTGAAGTGTTCGAGCTAACTGATTATTGCTGTTCTTACCCGGTGGTTGGTTAAAGAATCGATCCCACCCAAACCAAACCTCGATCCCACCCAAACCAAACTCTTCGATCCCACCCAAACCCTCCCTTCCAAGGGAGGGCCCCAAAGGGCTGCGCCCTCTGGACTCCCGCAAGCTTGGCGAATGAGTCTGGCGGTACTGTGATTAGGAGGGTGGGTGCGAAGAGCGCTTATCCCTGCGGGACCGCTTGGACGTCGCTGGGTTGGCCTGCGATCCCTGACGGGATACACGGCCGGGGGAAGGTCAAAAGCGAGCTGTTCCTGCGGAATGCGCAAGAGCCTAGGTCAAGGGCGAGCTGTTCCTGCGGAATGCGCAAGAGCCTAGGTCAAGGGCGAGCTGTTCCTGCGGAATGCGCAAGAGCCTAAGGTCAAGGGCGAGCTGTTCCTGCGGAATGCGCAAGAGCCTAGGTCAAGGGCGGGCTGTTCCTGCGGAATGCGCAAGAGCCTAAAGGCGAAGTGTAAATTTTATTTCCTAAACACCAAAAAAGTCCTGCGAATTCGCAGGACTTTTTTGGTCTGTTCGCTTGTGCTGAATTCATTAATTTGGTAATCTATATAGGAACATATATTCCCGTCGGAGGCGAATTGGATGATCTACAGCAATTCAGACATCACCTTTAATTATGAAGAAAGAGGCGAAGGTACTCCGATATTGATTCTGCATGGTAATGGTCCGGATCACCGGATGATGATGGCCTGTCTGGAGCCGGTATTCGCAGAGCAGGAGCGGTTCCGCAGAATTTATGTCGACCTTCCAGGTTTTGGGCAGACTCCTGCAGCGGAATGGATCAAATCCTCAGATGATATGCTGGAGGCCGTGAAGCGGATGGTGCAGGCCTTAATTCCAGGCAAACGTTTCGCTGTTGTCGGGCAATCATATGGGGGATACCTGGCGCGCGGCCTCGTCAAGGATTACGGTGATTTGATGAACGGGATCTTTCTGCTCTGTCCATGCATTATCGCTGAACCCTCACAAAGAGAGCTGCCAGAGCATCAAGTGGTCACCTGCGATGAGGTGTTTCTGGCAGAGCTGGGTGCTGAGGATAGACAAGAGTTCTGCTCCATCTCTGTTAAACAGACCAGAGAGGTGTGGGAGCGTTACAAGCAGGAGGTTATGGTAGGTCTGGCGCTTGCTGACGAGACATTTATGAAGGGCATCCGAGCTTCGGGCGGCTATTCTTTCAGCGAAGAGATTGATGATATTCCGCTGTTTAATCAGCCGGGACTCATTCTTAATGGGAGACAGGATTCCATGGTAGGGTATAAGGATGCCTGTAAGCTTGTGGATCTCTATCCGAAATCGGTATTTGCTGTATTGGATGAGGCGGGTCATAATCTGCATCTGGAGCAGGTGGAGCTGTTCAATGGACTGACGAGGGATTGGCTGGAGCGGGTGAGAAGTGTGGCAACAGCTGAAGAATAACTCTGGCAGAACAAACAGTACATTCTGCCAGATAAGCTATTCATATTACGGCTCAATCTAAAAATCAGTGCTCGACTACAAGTGTGAACAGAGTGAAGCGGCGGAGGTTTCTGGAGAAAGTGTAGTGTTCACCGATTTAATTGCATAAATGCATCTAATTACTCCGAAGGTTCCAGGGCAACACTCTACATCCTAGCTGGAGCCTAACTAGTAACCCGTTTTCAACCTATACACATTTTACAATCAGGAAATCGGGCTTTAACAGTTATGAGCTCATATAACCCATACATTTTTAGGCTTTGTTCTGCTGGTCGCCTATCTTCTGACCGATTAGCGCTTCATAAGTTTTGACTACCGCAGACAGATCCTCTTCACCATAGCCCTGGGCATAACCGGACTGAAAGATGCTTTTGGCCAGACCGAGCAGCGGCGAAGGTACTCCGGCGGCATCACTTAGCGCTGAAGCAAGCTTCAGATCCTTCAACATCAGTGCGAGTGAGAACTGGTTGCTGAAATCATTTTCAATGATTTTGCGGCCTTTCAGTTCCGCCTGCTTGCTGCCTGCCGAACCGGCCTGCACCAGCTCCAGGAATTTATCTGCTGGCACGCCCGATTTAACTGCGATGGCGAAGCCTTCGGCAAGGGCGACGTTATGAATGCCCACCATGGCATTATGGGCCAGCTTGGCTGCAGCGCCGCTGCCGTTGTCGCCCATATGCAGCAGCTTCTTGCCCAGAGTGTCGAAAATATCGCGGTTGTCTTCGATAACATCGGCGCGGCCGCCAACCATAAATACCAGCGTGCCTTCGACCGCTCCCGGCTTGCTGCCAGTGACCGGCGCGTCGAGGAAATGTCCGCCGCGTTCCTGAACAGCGGCCGCAACCTCTTTAACCAGTCCGGGGGAAATTGTACTACAATCAATAATTACAGTCCCTGGCTGCAGCTCTGCAAGAATGCCCTGATCTCCGTAGTACACTTCCCGGATCGAATCATCATTGCTGATCATGGTAATAATAACGTCCTTGCCTTCGGCAGCCAGCTTGGGGGTGGAAGCAGTTTTTGCACCTTGCTCTTCAAACGGTTGGTTTTTGGAGGCCGTGCGGTTGTATACGGTCACCTCGAAGCCACCCCGCAGCAGGTTGGAGGCCATTGGCGCACCCATTGTCCCAAGTCCTATAAATCCGATCCGTTTCATTGTTAGCCCACCTTTAGCATTATTTTGAGTGTATTTCATACTTTGTTCATTCTATCACGGACCCGGCGGCTTGTTCCACAACACAACCTATGGTCAGCCTGACAGCAAACGTTTCCATGTAACTGCCGAAAACTTGCTTCTGTCGCCCATGATGTGCCCTAAGACCTTGCCAGTCAAGTCAAATTAAAGTATCCTATTATAAAGTTGTAACAAACGGTGTCAAATCTAAAGAGACAAACAGGAGGTTTCCATTACCGTGTCCAAAAAGATTAATTTTGACTACAGCAAAGCCCTTTCCTTCTTCAGCCAAAGTGAAATTGACAACCTTGCCGCTCCGGTGAAACTGGCTCATGAGCAGTTACATAACAAGAGTGGTGCCGGCTCTGATTATCTGGGCTGGATCGACCTTCCCACTGCTTATGACAAGGCTGAATTTGCCCGCATCCAGCAGGCGGCCACGAAGATTCAGAATGATTCCGAGGTTTTGATTGTTATCGGCATCGGCGGTTCTTATCTGGGAGCACGCGCTGCCATTGAAGCCTTATCCCATTCCTTCTATAACAATCTTGCTAAAGACAAGCGCAAGACACCTGAGGTGTATTTCGCCGGCAATAACATCAGCTCCACTTATATTACGCATCTGCTTGACCTCGTTGAAGGTAAGGATTTCTCCGTCAACGTCATCTCCAAATCCGGTACAACTACCGAGCCGGCGATTGCTTTCCGCATCTTCCGCGCAGAGCTGGAGAAGAAATACGGCAAGGAAGAAGCACGCAAACGTATTTATGCTACGACCGATAAAGAGAAAGGCGCGCTGAAGAAGCTGGCTACTGAAGAAGGTTATGAGTCCTTTATCATTCCTGACGATGTAGGCGGACGTTATTCCGTGCTTACCCCGGTTGGCCTGTTGCCGATTGCCGTTGCCGGGATTAACATTGAAGAAATGATGCTTGGCGCAGCAGCGGCAGCTGATGAATTCAGCAACCCTGATGTAGCAGTGAACCAGAGCTACCAGTATGCCGCAGTTCGTAATGCATTGTACCGCAAAGGCAAAACAACCGAAATTCTCGTGAACTATGAGCCATCGCTGCACTTTGTATCTGAATGGTGGAAACAGCTGTTTGGCGAAAGTGAAGGCAAGGATTTCAAAGGGATTTATCCATCCTCGGTGGATTTCTCCACAGATCTGCACTCCATGGGCCAGTTCATTCAGGAGGGTAACCGCAACATTTTCGAAACGGTTATTCAAGTGGAGCAGGTAGAGCAGCACGTAACGATTGAGAGTGATCCTGATGATTTGGATGGTCTGAACTTCCTGACCGGCAAAACGATGGATTTCGTAAACAAAAAGGCTTTCCAGGGAACGATGCTGGCGCATACTGACGGACAGGTACCTAACCTGATTGTTACGATCCCTGACCAAACACCGTATACTTTTGGATATCTGGTTTATTTCTTTGAAAAAGCCTGCGGCATCAGCGGATACCTGCTGGGCGTTAATCCTTTTGACCAACCGGGTGTGGAAGCTTACAAGAAAAATATGTTCGCATTGCTGGGCAAACCAGGCTACGAGAAGGAAAAGGCTGAGCTTGAAGCCAGACTTACCGAGTAGACTTTAAGCCGGCACCGAATATTCATATCAGGCACGTTCACCAGGGAGCAGTCCATAGGTTATCCAATACCAAGGACTGCTCCTCATATATATCAACCGATCATACGGAACATAAGGACTGGAATAATGATGCTGGAACAATACCGGACGGTGCGTTCTCCTGGATCCCAGGAAATCGTAATCCGTAAATCACGCTTTATCGGCCATGTCATGCCGGTGGAGAATGAGGAAGCAGCCCTGCAGTTTATCGAAGACATCAAGAAGAAGCATTGGAACGCGACACATAATTGTTCTGCTTATATGATTGGTGAGAGGGACGAAATTCAGAGGCAGTCGGACGACGGGGAACCGAGTGGAACGGCCGGTAAACCGATCTTGGAGGTAATCCGCAACCAGGGTGTTAAGAATGTTGCAATTGTAGTAACCCGTTATTTTGGAGGCATTATGCTGGGAGCCGGAGGATTAATCCGCGCTTACACGGATGGTGCAGTGCTGGCACTTGAAGCTGGAGAAGTGATCACCCGTGTACTGCGGCGAGAGGTATTCGTAGAGATTGAATACACCTGGCTGGGTAAGGTTGAGAATGAGCTTAGAGGAAGAGGCATCCAGACAGGCGAAACTTTGTTTACGGATAAAGTTACATTGGTTTGTCTGCCCCGAAATGATGAAGGCGACCGCTTTGTAGCATGGATAACAGATTTAACCCAGGGGCAAGCCCTGGTTACAGAAGGGCGGCGGCTTTACTACAGCGAAGGGGAATAAAACATGGCAAGAAGAGCAGTAGAACAGGAGTTGTCGAGAGAACGGATATTGGAAGCAGCCAGGCATCTGTTCATAACGAAAGGATACCGTGCTATTTCCATGCGCAGCATTGGACAGCACTTGGGTTACAGCCATGGCTCACTGTATTACCACTTTAAAGAGAAGGCTGAATTGTTCTACGCGATTGTGGTAGAAGACTTCAATTATGTGGCTGCACTGCTCAGTCAATCGATGAGCAATCCGCCTGAAGAGGGCATGAGCCGTGTGGAACAGCTGATTATGGAGTTCATTAAATTTGGTCTGGATCACCCATACCAATATGAAATTATGTTTATGATCCGCGATGAAGAGCTGCTTGCTTATTGTAGAGCAGAACAGGGCCGATGTTTCGAGTTGTTTGCGAGTATCGTACGCCGTCATATGAAGGAAGAAGGTTATGTTACGGAAGATTGGCAAAGTGTGCCCCTGACGTTATTCCTCTCTGCCCACGGATTTATTTCCTATTATATTCAGGATAAGGTTTCATTTGAGGATGTTAAACCGGCCGCGCTGTCCCATATTAAGGTATTGAGCCGCAGCTTATAACCTTGCCTTTTTTTATGGCTGCTTACTTTACAGCTGTGCATTGGTATAACGTTGCATGGTGAAAGTCCTATAGCCGATATATATTATATATAGAAAAAGCCGTTCCCAGTTTATTAAAGGGAGCGGCTTTTTTTACATACAGAATTTATAGGTTCCACGCCATAAATTATCCTTCTATTTCTCGCAGAAACGGATGCCTGAAAGCGATACGTAGTATCGCTGCTTCGGAAGCATACGCTTTGCAGAGGACGGTGAAGCCGTTTTTTCTTGGTACACCATTAACCTTCTATAATTTTCAAATAATATTGCCGCTGCCGGGGACCGTCGAATTCGCAGAAATCTCCATAGTATACAGCATCCTACTCACTCCCCTTTGCTGGCTTAGCGGCCTGTATAGATATATTTTACCCCATTTGCAGTGGAAAGTAATTGACGGCAGTTAGATGCATTTGGTAAAGTAATGATAATATTCATTAAACCAAGTATATTAATAGGAATAATTGTTGAAGTGAGTAATGTATACCGACCGATTAGCCGGAGGTGGGGGGACTTATCTTTGAATTCTCTGATTAGGCATAAGGGCTGGACTTTAGGCTTTCGAACTACGATTCTGCTGTATTTTGTTGTACTGATCATTCTGCCTATTCTTGGGGTCTACTACAATTCCTTCTCGCTCGGTTTGGGGAGCTTCATGGAGAGCATCACTGATCCGATCGCCTGGAAATCGGTGCTGCTGACACTGAAGCTGGCTGTTATGGCAGCCGCCATCAATGTCGTAATGGGCACAATGGTCGCCTGGGTGCTGATCCGCTATCAATTTCCCGGCAAGGCGCTGCTGAACAGTCTTGTCGATTTGCCGTTTGCGTTGCCGACAGCCGTAGGCGGTTTGATGATTCTGCTGCTGCTGGGACCCGGAAGCTGGATTGGACGGATGTCTGCTGCGCTGGGTTTTGAGATTGTTTTTCATCAGCCGGCCATTGTAATTGCCATGGTATTCGTTACCTTTCCGTTCGTCATCCGTGCGGTGCAGCCTCTGCTGGAGGAGCTTGACCCGTCGGAGGAGGAAGCGGCCTATACCATGGGGGCCAAGGGAAGCCGCGTCTTCCGCCAGGTGATTCTGCCTTCGATGGCACCCGGCATGATCGGCGGGGGAATGCTGGCTTTCTCACGGGCGCTGGCCGAGTTTGGCGCGGTGGTGCTGGTGGCAGGCAATATCCCGGGACGGACGCTGGTGTCCTCTGTTTTTATTTATGGTGAAGTGGAGAGTGACAACCCGGTGGGAGCGGCTGCAGTGTCGGTGATTCTGCTGACCTTGTCCTTTCTGATTCTCTGGCTGATCAATATCCTGCAGATGCGGGGGAGACGGTCATGAGAAGATTATGGATTGGACTGACCTATCTGGTGTTCTTCGTGCTGATTGCCGCGCCGCTGGGCAAGATGGCCACGGGAGCCTTCAGCGAGGGCTTCGGCGGTTTCCGCAGCGCACTGATCCGGCCGGAGGCGCTGCATGCGCTGATGATGACCGGAATTGTCGTGGTTATCGTAACGCTGCTCAACACTTTGTTTGGTGTAATGACGGCACTTTATCTTGTACGTGCGAAATGGCTGGGCAGACGGCTCAAAGGGCTGCTGAACAGCATTGTGGATCTGCCTTATGCGGTATCGCCTGTTATTGGCGGGCTGATGATCGTGCTGCTGCTGGGGCCGGACAGTGCGCTTGGGGCGATGTTTGAGTCGCTAGGTGTGAAGATTGTGTATGCTGTTCCGGGTATGATTATCGCTACCCTGTTTGTGACTTTTCCGCTGATGGTGCGTGAAGTCATGCCGGTGCTGCAGGAGATCGGCTCTCAGCAGGAGGAAGCGGCCTCGACGCTTGGGGCGCATGCCTGGACGACCTTCTGGAGGGTAACCTGGCCATCGATCCGCTGGGCGGTCGTGTATGGCGTGATTCTGACGGTAGCCCGCTCACTGGGCGAATTCGGCGCAGTGCTTGTGGTGTCGGGCAATATTATGAACAAAACACAAACGGCAACAACGCTGGTTTATCAGGACGTGGAGAATTTTAATGTCACTGCCGCTGGCGGAATAGCGCTGGTGCTGGCTGCGTTCTCCGCTGGTCTACTACTGCTGATGGAATGGGCCAAGAGAAGAAAGGGAGTGCACTAGATATGCATGTGGAAGTCCGGGGGCTGGATAAGCATTTTGGAGAGTTTCATGCGGTCAAAGACGTCAATTTCGGCATTACCAAAGGCCATCTGATTGGCCTGTTAGGTCCAAGCGGAGGCGGCAAAACCTCAATCCTGCGCATGCTGGCAGGGCTGGAGAACCCGGATTCGGGCGAGATTATTTTTCACGGACAGACGGTGAATCACCTGCCGCCGCAGGAGCGCGGGATCGGCTTCGTGTTCCAGAACTACGCGTTGTTCAAGCATATGACCGTCTTTGAGAATATCGCTTTTGGCCTCAAGGTCAAAAAAGCCAGTAAAGCAGCGATTCGCGACCGTGTGGCAGAACTCGTGGAGCTGACCGGCCTGAAGGGCTTCGAGAAGCGTTACCCGCATCAGCTCTCGGGCGGACAACGCCAGCGTGTTGCGTTCGCGCGTGCGCTTGCTCCAGAGCCGCAGCTGCTGCTGCTGGATGAGCCGTTTGCCGCCATCGATGCGAAGATCCGCCAGGAGCTGCGTTCCTGGCTGCGCGAGCTGATTGAGCGGGTGGGAATCACCTCCATTTTCGTGACGCATGACCAGGATGAAGCGATTGAGGTCGCCGATGAGATTATGATCATCAACCAGGGCCGTCTGGAGCAGAAAGGGACGCCGTGGGACATCTATAAGGAGCCGAAGACGCCGTTTGTGGCCACCTTTGTCGGGGAATCAACTCTGATTGAGGATGCCTCCGAGCTGAAGGGCTTCAAGAATGCTGGCAGCGGCAAAGCTACCAAGGCGCTCATCCGGCCCGAATATATTGAGGTTGGCAGCCTGAATGAGTTCAGAATCGCCTCGGCGACCGAGCAGGGCATCGTCAAGCAGCTGCATTTCCGCGGCAGCGAATGGCTGGTGGAGGTTGAAGTGAACGGCCACAAGCTGGTGACTTATCGTTCGCTGGAGAAGGAGACGCTGCAGCCGGGCCAGGATATCTCGGTGCTTGTCCACCGGGCCTACCTGTTTAACGACGATCACAGCTGGATTCAGGAGAATAGTCTGAAGGTCGATCCGATGCCGGTATTTATCTAAATTAAAGGAAGTGGGCCGCAATGAAGCTGATCAAAAGGAGCAGACCGCTGCACGGATGGCTTGCTGCCCTCATGTTTGTTATCACAATAGTAACGGTATCCGGCTGTGGCAACGGGCAGACAGGAACGGCTGCCGAGGCCGGAGGGCAAAGTGATCTTACGCTGGTTATCGGTGCTTACAGTGTGGCTAAAGATGCGATGCAGGAGATTCTGCCGCTGTTTGCGGCCCAGTGGAAGGCGGATACCGGTCAGACGCTCAGCTTCCAGGAGTCATATGAGGCATCGGGAACCCAGGCACGCTCCATTGCCGGGGGCTTCGAAGCGGATGTAACCTTGCTGGCGATGGAAGGCGACGTGGAGAAACTGGTGAAGGCCGGGCTTGTCGCGCCGGATTGGAAGGATCGGGGCGAGAACGGCATGGTGACCCGTTCGGTGGTGGCTCTCGGAACGCGGGAAGGCAACCCCAAGAACATCCGCGATTTTCAAGACCTGGCGAAACGGGGGGTGAAGGTGCTGTATCCCAACCCCAAAACATCCGGTGGAGCCCAGTGGGACATTAACGCGATCTATGGGGCCGGTCTGAAGCTCTCTGAAGAGCAGGAGGGACTCAAGGACCCTGTGGCTGCGAAGGATTTTCTGGAGCGGATACACGCCAACGTAGAGTCTCTGGACAAAAGCGGCCGCGCCTCCATGGCTGCGTTCGAATACGGTGTCGGCGATGTGATCGTAACATATGAGAATGAGCTGCTGGCGAGAATCGCCAAAGGAGTCCATTACGAGATCATTGTTCCCGAGAATACGATTCTGATCGAGAATCCGGCGGCGGTGATTGATAAATATGCAGAGGAGCATGGCACACGCCCGGCAGCGGAGGCGCTGGTAGATTATCTGCTGAAGCCACAAGCGCAGGAGATCTTCGCCAAGCATGGCTTCCGGCCCGTGGATAAGCAGGTATATGCAGCTAACCAAAGCCGTTATCCCGACCCGGCCGGGCTGTTTGATATCGAATACCTCGGGGGCTGGGACGAAGTCCGCAGCACGCTGTATTCCAAGCGTGGAATCTGGTATCAGGTGTTGGCCGGAATCTGAGTGGAGGGATCAAAGCCCGTAATTTCGCGAAATGGCATGATACACATCTGCAGCTCCCCTGGACTTGGAATCCTTCCTTCATCTGCTCTATAATGGAGTCTACTTGAATTTCCGTGTAAGGAACTGAAGGAGAGAGACAGATGGATACGTTGGTGTTTTTGGGTACGGGGGATGCGATGGGCGTTCCGCGGGTCTACTGCAACTGCAATATCTGTACAGAAGCAAGAACGGACGGAGACAATATCCGGCTGCGCTCTTCCGTGCTGATTGATAACGGCGAGGATGTGCTGGTGATTGACTGCGGGCCGGATTGGCGGCGGCAGATGGAGGCGGAGGGCATCCGCAGCATGCGCAGGCTGCTGGTGACGCATGCCCACTTCGACCATATCGGCGGACTGCCGGAATGGGCCGATGCCTGCCGCTGGATGGGGTATAAGGGAGAACTGTATGCCCCTGCTGAAATAATCCTGGTGATCCAGCGGCAGTATCCGTGGCTCACCAGCCATATTGAGATGATTCCCTGTGACGATGGGGTGGAGCTGGATGGCTGGCAGATCAGCACCTGGAAGGTCAACCATGGCAAAAACGGCTATTCCTACGCCTTCCGGCTGGAGAAGGCCGGGTATGCCTGGGTGTATTGCCCCGATTCGATCTCGCTGGGACCGGAGGAGACTGGGCGGATGGGCGGAGCCGACCTGCTGGTGCTGGGAACCAGCTTCTATTATGAGGCTGCCGAGCTGTCCACCCGTTCGGTCTATGATATGACCGAGGCGGCGGAGCTGCTCCAGGTGGTGAAGCCGCGCCGGGCCGTCTATACGCATATGTCGCATGATGTTGACGTGAACGAAGCTTATATTCTGCCGGAGAATGTGACACTGGCCCGGACAGGCCTCAGACTGCCGCTTGGCACAGCGGAAGCCTAGAACAAACGTTACTGCTTAATCCCGCTGAGGATGTAGAATGCTGAACTAGAGCTTTCATAGAGATTAGATGCAAAACTGGTTACTGCTTAGGCCCCCTATCCCACTTCGACCGTAACTCTCGCTTCGATTTCAGACAGCTAGCGGACCGAGGAGCCTCTATTTGCTGGAAATAGACAGGTTTGCCGGATTGACGGACCGGAGAGCCCCTATATTACAGGAATCACCCCGTTTAGAGCCTGTTTGGATGATTTAGCGGCTAGACGGTCCGCTAGAAAGCGGGTTACCTATCCTTGAAGGACTTGGAGTGTCGCAGGGTCATAAGTAGTAACCACAACTGCATTTCATTTCAGCTGGAATTACTGTTATCGGTCAAATTAGTGCAAATATGGTTACTACTTAGGTCCACTGACGATGTGAATGCTGCGCAGATCCCTTCAAAGAAATTAGATGCGAATACGCACTTAATTTCAACCAAAACGGCTGTTAGAAGGTAAATAAGTGCGATTATGCAACTAATTGCGAGTAAATTGTTTGTTCAGTCCTCAGAATCGGAAATTAAGTGCATTATGGCACTTATTTGCTTCAAAACGTGAAAAACCCGTGAATTAGATGCAGATTCGCAACTAATTTCATGATTGGACTGATGTGGCGATCAAAATTTGTGCTCGTTTCCTATGAAGTCCTAAGTAGTAAGCAAATATGCAACTATTTTCGAGTGAATTACTTGTTTATTGCATATAATCGGTGATCAACTTTCAACAAAAAGGAAGCCAGTTGCCCAAATGGGCGGACATGGCTTCCTTTTGTTGAAATATAAGTTTATCGAAGAAACGGATGCCGCCTCTTGCAGAGGACGGCATCCGTTTCTTCTTGTTTCATTGAGGCTAGTTCATGCTCATACCGCCGGTTACGTTGATGGCCTGGCCGGTCATGTAGGAAGAGAATGGGCTGGCCAGAAAAAGCACTACATTAGCGACATCCTCCGGCTCGGCTGTCCGGCCAAGCGGCACCTGTGACTGGTCTTCTGCGAGAATATCCTCCGGCAGCATGCCGCGCAGGCTTGCCCCTTCGACACGCTCACGCCGCTTCATGTCGGTCTCGACAATCCCCGGGCAGACGGCGTTGACCAGGATCTGCTCCTTAGCCAGCTCCAGCGCCATCACCTTGGTGAAGCCCAGCACAGCATGCTTGGAGGCCACGTAGTTGCCCATGCAGCGGTAGCCGTTCTTGCCGGCCTGCGAGGCGATGTTGATGATCCGCCCGCCGCCGCCCTGGCGCAGCAGCTGCCGCGCTCCGGCCTGGGAAACGAGATAGACGCCTTTGGCGTTGATATCCATCACCTTATCCCAGTCGGCTTCCTTAATGTCCACGGCATAATCCATCGTCGAGGTTCCGCTGTTGTTGACCAGGAAGTCGATCCGGCCGAAGGCCTGGACCGCTCCCTCGATCAGAGCCGCCGCATCCGCAGCCGAAGTGACATCGATGCGGATATGCACCAGCCGCTCATGCACGGTCCGCTGCGGCTCTGTGCAGGCGATATCACCCACGACGACGTTGGCACCCGCCTGCAGGAACAGATCGGCGATGCCGCGGCCGATTCCGGTCAGTCCGCCGGTAACGACCAGCGTCTTGCCGGTGAAATCAATGGTCAGCATACACCGCAGCTCCTTTCGTGATTACGCCCGGAAAGGGTCGTCGCTGATGCCGGCTTCCAGTACAATGCGGGCATATTCCTGAGCGCTGAACAAGGAGTGATCCTTGTAGTTGCCGCATTCGAGTGCGGAGACTGCAGGCACATGTACGGTTTCAAGCACTTTCTGAAGAACAGTAGTAAGCGCGGCTGCCACATCGGCAGGATCATGCTCGTCCCAGATAATCAGATAGAAGCCTGTACGGCAGCCCATTGGAGAAATATCAATAATACCGGTCAGCTCATCGCGCAGGTAGGTAGCCAGCAGATGCTCCAGAGTGTGGACAGCCGCAGTCGGCAAGGCATCCTCGTTGGGCTGCAGGAAACGCAGATCATATTTCTGGATGGTGCTTCCTTTTTCGTTCTTTTCGGTACCCGCTATGCGTACATAAGGTGCTTTAACTTTCGTGTGATCCAATTGGAAACTTTCGACTTTTGCCATGTGTATCTCCCTCTCGAGCTTTATTTGAATACAAGTAATTATAGTGCTTTCTCTATGCATTTGCTTGTATTTCTTGCTTTCGTACCAAACTATCATAAAGCGAAATAGAAGTAAATAGGATAAACAGAGTAATCCGACTAATTTATAGAGGTATGCATATAAAATCTGTTGACTTGTATATTAATGCATTGTAACATATGAATCAATTAATTCAGATGAAAATACTAGGAATAATGATTAAGGGGAGATTACACATGAACAAAAAATGGCTTCATTCTACGCTGATTATCGCTGCGGTTGCTTTATTTACAGTAGGTTGCGGGAACAACAAAGAAGCTTCAGGCGCTGGCGGCAATGCCGGAGCGGACCAGAAAACACTGCATATCAGCTTCAATCCCGGCCCCTACAGCGACCAGTTCAAACAAGGCGTAGCTCCCTATCTGGAGAAAAAAGGGTATGAAATCACATATAAAGAATTCACGGACGGCATCCAGCCAAATGTGGCCGTAACCAATGGAGATATTGACGCCAACGTCTTCCAGCATTCACTCTATCTGCAGTCTATCAATGAAAGGGAGAAGATTGACCTGGTGGGAGTCGTGCAGGTGCCAACCCCGCCGATGGGTCTCTATTCCAAAAAACACACCAGTCTCGACGAGATCAGCGACGGTGCCCAGGTGAACGTGCCGAATGAGCCAGTTAATATGCTTCGTGCGCTGAATGTGCTGAAGGATGTAGGCTGGATAACGCTGAAGGAAGACATTGACCCGCTGCAGACCTCGCTGAGCGACATTGTGACCAACCCGCACAATATCAAATTTATCGCGGTTGACCCGGCCCAGGGGCCGCGTGCACTGGAAGATGTGGATTATGCCGCCATTCAGGGCAACTTCGCAGTGTCGAACAAGATTCCGCTGACTTCCGCGCTCCAATTGGAGAATATGACCGATCCCTTCACCAATATTGTAGCGGTGGACAGCAAGAACAAGGATGCGCAATTTGTCAAAGACATCATTGAGGGTTATCACTCTGCCGAGTTCAAGGAGTACATCAAGTCCAATCCAATTTATGAAGGCTACAGGCTGCCGGACTATTTTTAAATATAAGAGTGTATAGGTTTCACGCCATCCATTATCCTTCGATTTCAATAAAGAGGTGCAACAGTCATGGATTTCAAACCCTCCACTGCAGTCAGCGAGCTGCCCGGAAACTATTTCAACGCGATGAAAGAGAAGATTGCCCTGTACCGCAGCAGAGGAACGGATATTATCGATCTGGCCAGCGGCAACCCGGACCAACCGACACCGGAACCCATTATCGCAGCCCTTAAGGAAGCTATAGACCAACCGGAGAACCAGGGATACCCGCCATTTTACGGTAAAAAAAGTACACTCGAAGCGGTAGCCGCCTTCTATAAACGCGAATACGGCGTGGAGCTGGACCCCGAGACAGAGGTAGCCATCTTTAACGGCTCAGGCATCGGGCTGGTGGGCATCCCCCAGAGCCTGCTGAATCCCGGAGATGTGCTGCTGACGACTGACCCTTCATATCCCGCCTACAAGGTGGCAGCTTCCCTAGCCCAAGCATCGGTTTATACGATGTCGCTGCATGAGGAGCTGGATTTCCTGCCTGATTACGAGCAGGTGCCGGCTGAGATTGCAGCACGCGTCAGGCTGCTGGTGCTCAACTACCCCAATAATCCAACAGGAACCCTGGCGGACAGCGGCTTCTGGGAGCGGACGCTTGCTTTTGCGGCCAAACATGGCATCCCTGTGCTGAATGATTTTGCCTATGGCGCGTTTGGGTTCGACGGGCATCAGCCGGTAAGTCTGCTGCAGACGCCGGGTGCCAAGGAATATGGTGTAGAAACCTATACCTTGTCCAAAACCTACAATATGGCCGGCTGGCGGTTTGGCTTCGCGGTGGGCAATGCCTCAATCATTGCGGCGCTGAAGCATTATCATACCCAGGCATACAGCACGATCTTCGGAGCGGTTCAGGATGCGGCGGCAGCCGCCCTGCTCGGTCCGCAGGATGCGGTCAAGCGCCTGGGGGCACTGTATGAACGCCGCCGCAACGTGCTGGTTGACGGCCTGCACCAGCTGGGCTGGAGGGTCACTGCACCGCAGGGGTCTTTTTTCGCCTGGTTCAGAGTGCCGGAAGGGTATACAGCGGAATCGTTCGCCAGCCGTCTGCTGGAGGAAGCGCATGTGGCGGTAGCCCAAGGCGAAGGCTTCGGCAGCGAGGGACGTTATTACGTCAGAGTAAGCTTGGTGAACAGTGAGGAGAGGCTGAAGGAGGCGCTGGAACGGATTGCCGCAACAGACATCCTCAGCATCGCCACTCACCCAGCAGGGGGAGGAACGGCATGATTGAGCTCAGAGGCATATCCAAAACCTTCGAACGCAAGGGACAATCCATAGAAGCGCTGCGCAATGTCAGCCTCCAGGTGGAAAAAGGTGATATATACGGCGTCATTGGATACAGCGGAGCAGGCAAGAGTACCTTGATCCGGCTGGTGAATTATCTGGAGAAGCCGTCTGTTGGCCAGGTATTTGTGGAGGGCGAGCCGCTTGATAAATACAGTCCGGCAGAGCTGCGCAATGTGAAAAAGAAGATCGGGATGATTTTTCAGCATTTCAATCTGCTGGAGTCCAAGACCGTATTCGATAATATTGCCATCCCGCTGGTACTGCTGAAGCGCAGTAAACAGGAGATTGCGAAGCGGGTAACAGAGCTGCTGGCCTTTACCGGATTAAGCGACAAAGCCAAAAGTTACCCCAAGGAGCTGTCCGGTGGGCAGAAGCAGCGGGTCGGCATTGCCCGGGCACTCGCTTCCAACCCTTCGATTCTGCTCTGTGATGAGGCGACCTCGGCGCTAGACCCGCAGACTACCAAGTCCATTCTGGAGCTGCTGAAGCGGATCAACGAGGAATACAACATCACAATTATGATTATCACGCATGAAATGGCCGTTATTCAGCAGATCTGCAACAAGGTAGCCGTGATGGAGAAGGGCGAAATTATCGAGAAAGGTGATGTGCTGGAGGTATTCGGCAATCCGAGCCATCCAACGACGAAGAATTTCGTGCAGACGGTTATTCATAACAGCGTTCCGCAGAGTGTGCTGCAGACGCTGAAGGCGGAGAGTGGAAGAAGGCTGTTCAAGCTTAAATTCGTAGGCAGTACAGCCTCCGAGCCGATTATCAATAATCTGATCCGCAATTATGAGATCAATGTGAACATGCTGTTTGCCAATATGACGGAAATACAGAACACGACGCTGGGCACAATGATTCTTCAATTGAGCGGGGATCACGGTGTGATTGATCAGGCAGCGGCATATTTGCTCGCCCAGGGTGTACAGATTCAGGAGGTGGAAGCATGATCGATACAACGATTACTTCCGAGCAGCTGTTCCAGGCATTGAATGAGACCGTCGTAATGGTGGGGATGTCGCTGTTCTTTGGGGCGCTGCTGGGGATACCGATTGGAATTATCCTGGTTATTACCCGTCCGGGAGGGGTTCTGGAGAACCGCTATGTCTATGCCGTGCTGAATCCGGTAATCAACATTGTCCGGTCTTTGCCATTTATTATTCTGCTGGTAGCCATTATTCCCTTTACCCGGGCCATCGTGCATACCTCCATCGGCACCAGTGCGGCCATTGTGCCGCTCGTTGTCTATATCGCACCTTATATCGGACGTCTGGTGGAGAACTCGCTGCTGGAGGTCAACCCCGGCATACTGGAAGCGGCAGAAGCGATGGGGGCCACCACCTTTCAGGTCATCTGGCATTTTATGCTGCCTGAGGCCTTTGGCTCACTGATCCTGACGATGACGACGGCGATGATTGGTCTGGTGGGCGCGACGGCGATGGCCGGCTCGGTGGGAGGCGGCGGAATCGGCGACCTGGCGATCAATTATGGTTATCAGCGGTTTGATACGTTTGTAATGATCGTGACCGTGGTGATCCTGATTATTTTTGTGCAGGGCATTCAGTCCATCGGCAACCGGCTGGCGCGCAAGGCACGCCGTGACTAGTCCGGGGGCAGCCGGCACCGGAGAATGATAGCTGATCCACCAGTTTAAGCGGGGAGGAAAAGAAGATGACGCCATCCATAATCGTCCGTGCGGCACCGCAGGAATATATCTGCCGTACCGGCTGCTGGGAGGAGCTGGAGCAGCATTTGCGCAGAAGAGGGCTGCGGCGTGTGCTGATTGTGCACGGCAGCCGTTCCTGGAGCGCCGCAGCCCCGTGGCTGCCGGTATTGCGCGAGACCGAGGTGTTCTACCACGCCTACAGCGGGGAGTGTACCTATGAGGAGCGCGACCGGATAGCCGGATTGCTGACTCAGCATGGGCTTCAGGCTGTTATAGGCATAGGCGGCGGCAAAATCACTGATCTGACCAAAGCTGCCGGTGCGCTGCTGAAGCTGCCGGCCATCCTGCTGCCTACGCTGGCCGCCACCTGCGCAGCCTGGTCCTCGCTGAGCGTGATGTATGATGAAGCGGGCAGATTCCGCAGCATGGATGTGTTTCCTTACAGCAATGCGCTCGTATTGGTGGACCCGCGTGTGATCGCCCAATCTCCGCCCGACCTGCTGGTTGCGGGAATCGGGGATACTCTGGCCAAGTGGTATGAGGCTGACGTGATCATCCGGCAGCTGGCTTCGCTGCCGGTAGAGCTGGAGCTGGCCTGGTACGCAGCCCGCAAATGCCGGGACACGCTGCTGGAATGCAGCGAAGCCGCGCTGTCCGCGCTGCAGGCAGGGGAGATGAACGATGCACTGCTGCGGATAATTGAGACGAACATTATGGTGGCCGGGCTGGTGGGCGGCTTCGGTGAGGATTACGGACGCACCGCAGGGGCGCATTCGATTCACGATGCCTTGACTGCGATTCCAGAAGCCCATCAACAGTTGCACGGTCATAAAGTAGCCTATGGTGTCTTGGTACAGCTAGCACTGGAAGGCCAGTGGGCCGAGATTACCTCACTGCTGCCGTTCTACCGTAAGCTGGGGCTGCCCGCCGGACTGAAGGATATGGGGCTTGGCTTCCTGGGCGGTGATGATCTGCTGAGGCTTGCGGAGCGTGCGATTGTGAAGGAAGCCTCCATTCATAGAATGCCTGGAGAGATCAGCGCGGTGAAGGTAGCAGCGGCGATTGAGCAGCTGGAGAAACATCTGGCAGATTACATACATTACTCTATCACACAGGAAGCAGGGATATCATGAGCATTGCCATTATCGGAGCTATGGAAGAAGAGGTGGCGCCGATCCGCTCCCAGCTGGCGGATGTCCGCGTGCTGCAGGTGGCTGGCGCAACTTATTGGTCAGGCCGCTGGGACGGCAGAGAGGTGGTGCTGGTCCGCTCCGGGATCGGCAAGGTGAATGCGGCTATGACAACGGCGGTGCTGCTGGAACGATTCCGGGTGGAGCTGATTATCAACACCGGCGCTGCCGGCGGACTGGACCCGGAGCTTGCGGTTGGCGATGTAGTGATGGCTACAGAACAGGTCTACAGTGATGTGGATGCTACCGTCTTCAATTATGCCTATGGCCAGGTTCCGCAGATGCCGCAGCGTTATCCGGTGCATCCGGATGGGCTTGCCCTGGCACAGAAGCTGATCGATCTTAAGGCGCGTCAGGAGAAGATAGTTACTGGGCTGATCACGACGGAGGATTCCTTCATCGGGAGAACAGAGCTGGCTGAGGCGATCCGCAAGAATTTCCCGGACAGCAAGGCCACCGATATGGAAGGGGCAGCCATTGCCCAGACGGCCTATCAGTTCGGCATTCCTTATGCTGCCTTCCGCTCGATCTCGGATGTGTGCGGCAGCGAAGCAGCCGGATTATTTAACTCTAATCTCGAACTGGCTGCGGCCAACTCCGCAGCAGCCGTGCGGGATTTCCTGTCCCTTTATACGATTTAGGCCTTGAAGAGGGCCTATGAACCAAGCGGGTTTCTTAAGAACCACCTCCGGTGAATGGCGCAGGCCATCTCATATAACCGGAAGTGGTTTTTTTGGCGTGCGGCAATGAGATTTACGGTTTGCAAGCGAGCTGACGTAAGTTATAATGCTGAGGTATATTATGGAAAAATGTAAAGCGAAGGCAAAGAACCATACATAATGAGGCTTCATCTAAAATTCAGCGGTTGACTATAAGTGTGATCAGAGCTGAGAACCCTCCGAACCCGTTAGCGGGAATCATTCACAAGGAGTCGGAGGATTTTAGTTTTGAGCCATAATGGAGGGAATTACTATGTCCAATCCGATTTTGCTTGATTTCCCCGAGAGCTTTGAAACCGAGAGATTGCTGATCCGTGCCCCGCAGGCTGGGGACGGGGCTGAATTAAACGAAGCTATCCGTGAGAGCCGGAGCGAGCTGCTGCCGTATATGCCTTTTGCCAAGAACCTGCCTACCGTGGAGGAATCCGAAATATTCTCGCGGGAAGGGCGGATCTCTTATCTGAAACGCAGCAGTCTGTTCCTGCGGATCTATGACAAGCATACAGGAGCTTTCATCGGCTGCAGCGGTCTGCATCAGATTGACTGGGAGGCCGGAAAGTTTGAGATCGGCTACTGGGTGCGCACCTCCTGCTCAGGCAAGGGTTACATCACAGAAGCGGTGAATGGGATTGTTGATTTTGCGATCCGCGAGCTTGCCGCTAACCGACTGGAAATCCGCTGCAATGCCGCCAATGTCCGGAGTGCTGCCGTGGCTGAACGCACGGGCTTCAAGCTGGACGGGATTCTGCGTAAGGACCGGCTGGAGAATGACGGCCAGCTGCATGATACGAAGATCTATGCCAAGGTACGTGGTGACGAATTCTAGCAGGAGGGGTTCATGAAGTGAAACAGCAAGGGGTATTCTCCAGATTAAGTACATATATGCTTAGGCATAAGCTGCTCTATTCGGTGCTGGGGCTTACTACCCTGCTCAGCATCACTCTGGATTTGGGCATTGCCTGGCTGCTGTCGGCAGTGACAGACAAAGCAGTAGGGATGGATGTGGAAGGACTCAAAGGGTTGGCGATATTTGGTGTGTTCTATCTGCTGGTGGTTGGGCTCAACAATTATACGGATGCCTATCTGAAGAACAAGGTTTCGGCCAGAATCCGCAATGAGCTGCGGCTGGATATGATGGGACATACCTTGAAACTGCCGCAATCCTATTTCGACAATAATCATTCCGGCGACCTGCTGTCCCGCTTCACGAATGATAATCAGACGGTAGGAGAGGCCTGCGGTCAAGTGCTGATTGGCCTGATCCGCAATCCGTTGCTGGCAATGGCCGCCTTTGTTTATTTGCTATACATCCATTGGCTGCTGGCTCTGATCTGTCTGGCGATGGGACCGCTGATCTTCCTAACCGGCAAAATCTTCGGCAAAGCGATGCGGTCCAACAGCGAGCAGCTGCAGCAGAATATGGGCCGGACCACTTCCTTCCTGCACGATATTCTCGGCAGCAGCATGGTGTTCAAATCGTTCTCGATTGAGCGCAGGCTGCTGAAGCAATATCAAGGACACAGCAAGAGTATAATCAGCGGAGAACTGAAGCGCGGCCGGATCGAAGGGGCCACGGGAGCAGTGTCCTCCTTGCTAGGCAACGCCACCTTCCTGCTGGCGATTGTGATTGCCGGCTCCTTCGTCGCCAGGGGCTCGCTTGAGGTCGGGGGGATGCTGGCGTTTATCCAATTGATGAATTATCTCGTGAACCCTTTCTCTTCCCTGCCCGGTCTTATCGCTGCGATGCAGCAGTCCTTGGGGGCGGCAGGCCGGATCTTCGAGGTGATGGACAGCAAGGCTGAGGTGGAGGAGCTTCCAGAGCCGGTGACCGGCAGCCTGGAATTTCAGAGTCTGGTGCTGTCGGATCTGTCCTTCGGCTACCCTGGCGCAGACAAGCTGAGTCTGAACAAGATTAGCCTGGAGCTGCATAAGGGAATGAATATGGCGGTGGTCGGACCCAGCGGCGGCGGCAAATCCACGCTATTCAAGCTACTGCTGGGATTCTATGAACCGGCGGCGGGGCGTCTACTGATCAATGGAACGGATTTCCAGGAGCTGAGCCTGGGTCGTTTGCGTAGTCTGTTCGCTTACGTTCCACAGGAATCCGGTCTCTATACCGGCTCGATCCGCGACAATCTGAGCAACGGGAGACCGGGGGCTTCGGAGCAGGAGATGATCACGGCCTTGCGGCAGGCCAATGCCTATGAGTTCGTGATGGAGCTGCCGGAGGGCCTGGATACCGACATCGGCGAAGAGGGCTCGCGGCTCTCCGGCGGGCAGCGCCAGCGCCTGTCGATTGCCAGAGCCATCCTGAAGGATGCTCCCGTGCTGCTGCTCGATGAAGCGACGGCAGCGCTGGACAATGAGTCGGAACGCTTGGTGCAGCAGTCGCTCAGCCAGCTGATGGGGAACAGGACGACGCTGGTGATTGCCCATCGGCTATCCACGGTGCAGAATGCCGACCTGATTCTGGTGCTGGACAAGGGAGAGATCGTGGAACGTGGCAACCATGAGCAGCTGCTGGCCGCGCAAGGCCGCTATCATGCGCTCTATTATTCCCAGCTGCGGCAGGAGGCGGACCAAGAGCAGGGTGGCCTTAATCTGGGCAAGGAAGCAGAGGCCGGCGGGGAGCTGCGGCCTGAAACGGCAGGGGTGTAAGCTGTTCTGAGCCGGGTGGCAGCGCAGCTGGTTATGTGGGCGCAGCTCCTGATTGATTACGGGCACAAAAAAGCCTGAGTAACGTTACTTGTCGGTGGTAGGCGGAATGAGAGGCCAAAAGGCCTTTGAATTGGCGGAATGCTGCTGGGTGAGCGGAATGAGAGGCAAATAGGCCTTTGAATTGGCGGAATGCTGCTGGGTGGGCGGAATAAGAGGCAAATAGGCCTTTGAATTGGCGGAATGCTGCTGCTTGGGCGGAATGAGAGGCAAAAAGGCCTTTGATTTCGGCGGACATGGCGGAGGCGGTATAAAGGTCCGTTTGTGTAGGTGATTTAAAAAAACAAAAACGAGCTGGTCTCCAAACCCGGAGACTAGCTCGTTTTGCGGCGTTTTATAGCCATAAAGCGCTGCAGGGTGCAGCGCCTGTAAGAAATTCCCCGGAGCCGTTACTCTCCGACGGTCTGCAGAATAAACTTGTCGATGGCGAATTTCACGCCGTCTTCGTTGTTGCTGAGTGTGACGAAATCGGCGATTTCCTTAAGCGCCGGGATGGCGTTCTCCATCGCGATGCCAAGGCCGGCCGCTTCCAGCATCTCGTGGTCGTTCCAGGAGTCGCCGACAGCGATCGTCTCGGACAGCTGGCAGCCGAAATGCCCGGCCAGGAATTCCAGTGCAAGACCCTTGGTGCCCTCATGGTGCATAATCTCTAAGAAATACGGCTTCGATTTCGTGATATGCACGGAATCGCCCAGCAGCAGGCGCAGTTTAGGGGCCAACTCATCGAGAAAGTCAGGCTCGTCGATAATCAGCATTTTGGGCGTCTGGCGCGGCACCAGCTTTTCCCAATCTGGCTCGATATAATATTGAGTCTTGTTCAGGGTGGCATAATCCTTCAGCTTCTGGTTCTCTTCGCGGGAGTACAGCTTGTCGTCGATATACGTCTGCAGGTGCAGGTCATGCTCCACGCAGTAATCGAATAGCTTGCGCACGGCGTCCTGCGGCACATAACGTTCATAGAGCACCTTCTCATCGAGCAGGTTCTTAACCAGCGCGCCCTGGTACGTGATAATCGGCACGTTCAGTCCGGTCTGGCGGGCAATCGCCTGGGCGGAAGCATAAGCACGTCCGGTAGCCAGCGTAACCACAACTCCTGCAGCTACGGCCTGCTCCAACGCGGTTTGCGTCGCCGGGGTCACTTCCTTGTCATCATTAATCAGGGTATCGTCGATATCAATAGCAATCAATTTGTACATTAGGTTTCTCTCCTTAAGTCTCTTTATTCCTTGCAGAACGGCGGAAGCGGACAAAATAGGTATTTCTGTACTGCCCCGGCTTCGGCGCAAGCTCCGCCAGCAGCATGGCCGCCAGTATGCAACCGCAGCCGAAGAGGGCTGCTGCCAGCAAGGCGCTGAACCAGGTGTAACGCGAGGGTGGCATGCTTCAGCAGCGCCAGCGAGAGGAACGGGACGAGCACCACGGACAGACCGGTAATGAAACCGGTGTTGGAGGTCGTGGTGTACAAGAGTCCCATCGCCCTGGAAGCCGTAGCCGAGGAACAGGCCCAGCAGCAGCGAATCGCGGACTATTCGTCCGCTCAGCTGCTTCCACTCGCTGCGGTAGAATACGGCGGTAATCAGCGCCAGTCAGCATGGCCGCACCGAGGAAACGGATGCTGTTGAAGGCCAGCGGCGGCAGCACGCGGACCGCATTCTGCACGATCAGAAAGGTGCAGTCCCACATCATCGCCACAGCAAGCTGAGATCGGCCCAGAGCGAGCGGTTCACAGGGCGTCATTCTTTCTTCAATCATCTGCCGCTTCTATGTATAGAAGGAAGGCAAGGTCAAGTTGTTCAAATTGTATCCTAAAACCAAGAGTAGGACAAGACATGTCCCCTTACGGTTTGCAGTCGCTTCTCCACAAGAAACTCATGCTGGACAAAGCCTCCGGTCCTTGATATACTTCGATAACCGTACATTTGTTCCTATTTTTGACACCTTGGAGAGGAGCGGGTTCACCATGATGGGCAAATCCCACATAATCATTAGTACAGGGGTTAGCTTATCGGTTATGAGCTTGCTGGACTATGACATTACCCTTCCAGCTATCGCGGTAGCGGTAGTAAGCTCGCTGCTGCCCGATATTGACGAGCCGAATTCGCTGCTGGTGCGCAAGGCGATCCCCGAGTTTATGCTCAGGCTGCTGCAGGTGGCCCTAATCGGGGCTGGTATTTACCTGTTTTTTGCCGACATTGCCGAGACGCCCTGGAATATGGTGCTGGCCCTGCTCGTAGGCAGCGTATCTTTCCTGCCTGGCCGCAGGCTGCGCCATCTGGTGATGCTGCTGATTGCGGTCGGCGTATTTGCTTTTGCAGATGCCTATGAACCCTGGAATTACATCGCGGCCTGTGTGCTGGTGGTGGTATCGGTCGTTCCGCACCGCGGGCTGACGCATACGCTTTATGCGGTTGCCGGCTGGGGAGCGTTGCTGTATTTCGCCTCCCAAGGCATGGATGACGGCGGCAGCCTGTGGCTCGCAGGCGGCTTGTCTTATGCGATGCATCTGCTGGCCGATTCGCTGACCCAACGCGGAATTACCCCGCTGCCGCCGATTCCGCTGAAGCTGCGCTTCAAGCTGATGAGCACCGGCACGAAGAAGGGCAAGAAGGTCGAGAGCATCTGCATTGTGATCACGCTGGTGCTGGCACTCTATGCTTTTGTGCTCACCCTTTGAGACGGGCGAGGCCCCTCCTGGGGCACCGAAGGTTTTCCGCTGCTTGCAGCGGGGATCCTTTTTTCAAATATATCGGAAAAAAGAAGGCACCTGCCAATGAGGTCTGTGAGCATGATGTTATTTAGTTAATTGACATAAACCATAGACCTTGCTAAGTTTAACATACCGACGGTCGGAATGGAGAGATGATATGACAAAAAAGCAGTTAAAAGAACTTAGAATGGAGTCTTTGCTCCTGGCAGCAGTAGAAGAATTTCTCGAAAAGGGCTATGATGGCGCATCTGTAGATGCAATAGCCAAGAGAGCCGGTGTTAGTAAGGGCGGCTTTTATCATCATTTTCCAAATAAGGAAGTACTAATGATGGAGGCGAATCAGAAGCTTTCAGAGCCAATAATGGAAATGGTAGAAAAGGCTTGCTTGAATAGTAGTGCTATGGATGGATTAAGACAATATATTAAAGAATACTTGAAATATTGGGTAAGCAGGCCAAGAGAACTGAGTTTTCTTTTCTTATCGATGTCAAAAGCATTGGGAGCTCCCGCCCTTATGGAGTATTACAGAGAATATATAAAACAAAGTACCGCTTTCTTTGTGGGTATGTTTCAAAAAGCAGTTGAATCAGGTGAGGCTGATATGAGGGACCCCGAAGCCTATGGGATATCTTTGATGGGAGCACTAGATGGGGTAGTTTCTTATGCGATGATTCATCCTGAAGAGGATATTAAGATTCTGGCAGAACGTTTTGGGCAGGTCTGGCTGAAATAAACGAAAGGAGTAATCAATGTATGGAGCATGAGATATTTCTTTCTGTAGAAGGATTAAGCAAAAAATATGGTGAACTGCTCGCAGTAGACGATGTAAGCTTCTCGGTGCGTAAGGGAGAAGTCTTCGGGTTGCTGGGACCCAATGGTGCCGGTAAAACCACTACCATAAGAATGTTATGTGGTCTATTAAAAGTGGATTCAGGCCATATTACTTTAAATGGAATCTCGATGTCTTCGGGCTATGAGCGTATAAAAGCTATGATAGGGCTGTGTCCGCAGGAAATTGTTATATGGGAGCTGCTTACCTGCCTTGAGCAATTGAAATTTGCCGGGATGTCCTATGGGCTAACCTCCAGGGTTGCCGGTAATAAGGCAGAAAGCCTTCTGCAATCGCTTGGACTTTGGGATAAAAGAAATAAGCTTGCCAAGACGCTGTCAGGCGGTATGCAAAGGAGACTCAATATAGCACTGGCACTTGTCCATGATCCGAAGCTGATCATATTGGACGAACCTCAGGCAGGGCTCGACCCTCAGAGCAGGATTCTGGTACGTGACTTCATCAGGCAATTGGCACAAGAAAGAACGGTGATTCTTACAACGCATGACATGGATGAAGCCGACAGACTTTCAGACAGGGTGGCCATCATTGACCATGGGAAGGTGCTTTTGATAGACACTCCTGAGAAGCTCAAGGAAAAATCCGGGGCGGGGGATATTTTGCAGATACGGGTAAACGGGGTAAGCAAAGATTTAGCACATCAAGTGTTGAAGTCTATGCCGCATGAATGTACAGAGAGAACATATTCGGATGGACTATTTCTGCTTGGGGCGAGTGGAGTTCTTGAGCTTATTCCAATGGTAAACAAGAGATTACAAGCTTTTAACATACATATAGAGGATATGACGATCAGAAAGCGGACACTTGAGGATGCATTTATTGCTGTCACAGGAAGGGGGCTTCGGGAATGAAACTGGCTGCTTCTGTTACCAAATCCTTCAAGGAGAACATAAGGGATTGGAAAGTTCTTGTGATGGTGTTAATGTTCTCTCCGTTCTTTTTATTACTAATGAACCTTTTTTATGGAGGAGAAGCTACCACCTATCATTTAGGAGTTCTGAATTTAGATTCAGGCCGTGCATCCATCGAATTAATCAACAGCCTGGAGACGATGAAGGGGCAGGACAACTCGCGAATATTTAATTTAACCGATTTCAGTAACCAAGATCAATTAAAGGCAAAGGTAAAAGAAAAGACCATAGATATAGGAATCGTTATACCTGAAGATTATTCTGACAGATTAGCCATCAAGGCTGCTAAGAACAATGGAAACCCTGCTCTTGTAGACTTTTATGGAAGCATGGGAAATATGAGGTATTCGGTTGCGGCGGTACTCACGGCAGATAGTGTTTACAAACAAGGCATGGATGTTGCCAAAATAATGTTGCCCGCAAGTATAAGTGAAACTTTTGTTGAGAAGAAGCAGCCCTTGAATGAATTTGAAGGATATGTTCCAGGCTTAATCTCTTTGGCTGTTTTAATGGTTCTTTTTACAGCATCCGCTTCAATTGTGAAGGAAAATGATAACAAGACACTCATAAGATTGAAGCTCAGCCGTCTTGGAGCGTTTAATTTCCTTGCCGGTATATGTATTACGCAAGCAATAGTAGCAGCAGGAGCAATTGTTCTTTCATACTGGACGGCGCTTGGGTTAGGCTACAGACCGGCAGGAGGATTCGGCGCAATCCTTGTCGTTGGGATCATCTCGAGCTTCGCAATGGTTGCGATAAGCTTAGTGGTAGCAAGCTTCCTAAATACAGTTTTTGATGTTTTAACCGTGGGTTGTTTTCCTTTCTTTATTCTGATGTTTTTTTCAGGCAGTATGTTCCCCCTACCTAAGATGAATTTATTTACAATCCACGGGCATTCCTTTGGGATAATAGATATATTGCCGCTTACGCATACCGCAAATGCATTTAATGACATCTTGAATGATGGAGCAGGCTTAAATGAGGTTTGGTTTGATTTCGTAATGATTGCTATACTCACAGTAATATATTTTGTAATAGGATTAATACTCTACCAGAGGCGTAAGCTTTCCAGAGCATAGCTATTTATTAAATTAAGGATGATGGATGATTGAAACCGCTATTTCATTAAAAAATTAGCCAGTTCCCGTGTTATTGGAGACTGGCTGGTTATTGTCTAAAGAAGCTATTCCTCCAAGAAAATCAATCCGATAAAGTCCTCCGGCTCAATGCGGCCAAAGTAATGTCCCAGCTCCAGATCCGCCAGGGCGGCTCTGACCTCTGCCTGCTCGTAGCGTCTGCCGCGCAGCGCGTTCTCCACGTCTACCACATCGCCGACTCCGAAGAAGTCACCATAGATCTTGATATCCTTGATCAGCGCGTCTTCAATATCCATGCGGATATCGACCAACCCGGCCGGGAATTTGCGCATATGCTTCACATTGCTCTTGGGAGACAGCCCGTAGTTCCAATCCCAGTTCTGGTAATGCTCCTTGGAGATCTCACCGATCCGGACCCAATCGTCCATCTCCAGCTTGTACTGGGGTACCTCGGCAGGTTCCATGCCAAAGATCGAGCGCAGCAGTCCGTTGCGGAATTCCTCAATCGTCATGTCTGTTCCCAGCAGGTCTTTGATGTTGGCGACCCGGCTGCGGACAGACTTGGTGCTCTTGGATTTGAATTTCTCGGGATTCACATTGAGCGAGGCCTGCACATCCTCCAGATTAAGGTTGAACATCAGGGTACCGTGGCTGAACATGCGTCCGCGCGAGGAGAACTGTGCATTTCCGGAGATTTTTTGCTCGCCGACCTGGAGGTCGTTGCGTCCGCTAAGCTCGGCATTCACACCCATGCTCTGCAGATAATCGATGACCGGCTGGGTGAATTTAAGAAAATTATGAAAGGACTGGCCATCATCCTTGGTAATGAAGCTGAAGTTCAGATTGCCGAGGTCATGATAGACCGCACCGCCGCCGGACAACCGCCGCACCACTTGAATGTTGTTGTCCTTGACATACTCCTGGTTGATCTCTTCGATCGTGTTCTGGTGTTTGCCGATAATGATAGACGGGCTGTTGATATAAAAAAGCAGATAACTCTCGTCCATCGGCAGATATTTCAGCGCGTATTCCTCAATCGCCAGATTGACGGTTGCATCCGTAATCCCTGTGTTATCAATAAAAAGCATGGTTAACTCCTCCGTTGCCGCATGATTGAATACAGCATTTATTGTAAACCAAAATAGGAGTTTTCACAAAATGAGAGCTTGCGGGAGCGTTGGAAGATCGGCGGAGGGATCAGCATTTGGCGGGGAAGTCATTGACGCCTTTCCGGGCGCTGGGCAATAATGGGGGCATTGGCTTAGGGAGAAGCAAGTGTGTCTTATTAGTGGAGTATCGGAAGAGGAGAGGTTAGGATGCTGGAAAAATACGGCCACGGCGGAGATTTGCTGACAGCGGCTGAACTGTTCGGGGTTAAGGAAGGGGAAGGCGCTTTTATCGATTTCAGCGCCAATATCAACCCGCTCGGTCCGCCGCCGGGCGTGCTGGAGGTGCTGCGGCAGCATGGTCTGGCTGCGGTGACCGCTTACCCGGACCCGGGGCACCGCCGCTTCAAGCAGCTGCTGGCGGAGCAACTGGATGTGGACAGCAGCCAGATTACCGTTGCCAACGGGGCAGCGGAATCGATGGCCTTACTGCTGCTGGCGCTGGCCCCGCAGAAGGTGGGCATCGTGGAGCCGTGCTTCTCCGAGTACCGCCAGCTCGCGGAGCAGTTCGGTGCCGAGGTACTATCGGTGCACGGAACGGCGGAGCAGAGCTTCCGGGCAGAGGCCGGGGCCATCTGCGGATTGCTGGAGCAGGTGGACCTGCTGTTCCTAGGCCAGCCGAACAACCCGAACGGCGTACAGTATTCACTCGCGGAGCTGCGGCTGCTGGCGCAGCATGCTGAGGCTTGCGGCACCTGCCTGGCGGTGGACGAGGCGTTTATTGACTTTATCGAAGAGGAGCAGCGTCAGTCGCTGCTACCGGAGCTTACCCGCTACCCGCAGGTGGTGCTGGTGCGGTCGATGACGAAGTTCTACGCCATCCCCGGCCTGCGGCTCGGGTTCACGCTCGCCCGTCCGGAGCTGGCCGCCGCTATGACCGGCAAGCAGGTGACCTGGAGCGTGAACGGCCTAGCGCTGCTGGCCGGGGAGGCTTGCCTGCGCAGCGGCCCCGAGTATGAGCGGGCCACGCGGGAGGGCATTGCAGCAGCGCGCGCGCTGCTGCGGCAGGGTCTGCTTGCGCTCGGCTGCGACGTGCCGCCGGGCGAAGCGAACTTCCTGCTCTGCGGCCTGCCTGCCCCTTGGGGCGCCGCTCAGATGCAGGAAGCGCTCGGGCGCACCGGCCTGCTGGTGCGCAGCTGCGCGATGTACCCGGGGCTGGGACCCGGGCACATCCGCGTGGCCGTCAAGGGCCGCGCCGACAACGCGCTCCTCCTGCTGCGCATGGAGGAGCTTATGCGGGCTGGGCCTAGCCGTAAGGGCCGTGCCCGCTGCGGTGGGCTGCGTGAAAAATAAGGGATAAATCCCATACTTTTCGTTCAAAGTGGCAGATGTCGAGAAAAATAGGGGATAAATCCCATACTTTACGCTCGAAGTGGCAGATGTCGAGAAAAATAGGGGATAAATCCCATACTTTGGACTGCTGCAGGTGGACGGAGCTATCATGAAAGGCAAAAATGCCCTTGAAATGTGTGCTAGAGCAGAATATGGTGAAATGAGAGGCAAAAATGCCTTTGAAATGTGCGCTGAGGCGGGGTATGGCGAAATGAAAGGCAAAAATGCCCTTGAAATGTGTGCTGGAGCGGGGTATGGCGAAATGAAAGGCAAAAATGCCTTTGAAATGTGCGCTGGAGCAGGATATGGTGGAATGAGAGGCAAAAATGCCTTTGAAATGTGTGCTAGAGCGGAATAGGGTGGAATGAGAGGCAAAAATGCCTTTAAAATGTGTGCTAGAGCAGGATATGGTGGAATGAGAGGCAAATATGCTTTTGAGTGGTGGGATAGGGAGGAGCGGGCAGCGTGTTAACTCTGTGCGGCGACTGCAGCGCGTGCTCCGACAGTTACATAAAACTAATATTAGTTAAAGGAGTGAGATCACAAGTGGACAAACAGATTACACCATTCTTCGATGGAGATCAGCCGCGTATTTACCAATCCAAGGTATGGCCAGGGCTTACGCTGGAGTTGAAAAGCGGGCATCTGCTACTTGAATTCCCAACAGAGGCAGATGGGCTGTCCAGCGCTGTTTATGGCGGAGGAATGGTCCGGCTGAAGCGGGCTGTTAATCAATTTGTCAGCCGTGATTACGAATGCAGCAATCCTGTGCGTGATATGGAACAGCAGCTGCGGCAATGGGGTTACCCGCTGGAAGGCTGCGCCGGTCTGATGACGGCCGTGCCGCTGGAGCATGCTGCCGTCCTGGAGGAGGATACCGGCTCGGCGGGCATTTGGTGCTGCGTTACCGCCGCTGCGGGCAACGCGGCGCGTGCCGGAGTGCTGCGTCCGGTATTGCAGGCATACCGTCCGGGCACGATCAACCTGATGCTCGCCATCGACGGCTGCCTCACCCCGGCGGCGATGGTCAATGCCGTCATGACGGCCACCGAAGCCAAAGCCGCCGCCCTGGCCGATCTCGGCATCACCGACCCCGAGAATGGCTTGACGGCTACGGGCACAACCACGGACGCAGTTGTGCTCGCCGTGAGCGGAAGCCGGCGCTATGCGGCAGAGCATGTCTACGCCGGAACGGCCACTGATCTGGGCGGAGCCATCGGACGGCTCGTGTACACGGCGGTGACGGCAAGCCTGCAATCGGTGCAGGCTGCGCAGCTGTTAGATTCAGGAGCAGCAGCATTGGCACAGCAGGCGAGGAATTCCGACTTATGATCTGCTCGGACTCGTCGGCACAGCCGCAGACAACCCAACCTGTAACACATAGGCTACTCCCATTGCGAATACAAGCTGTCCGGCCTCTGCCCCTCCCCTGCACGTCAACTCACACTTATGAAGCTAGGGCACCAGAGTCTAATCTGCCAGCACAGCAAGGTGAGTCCGGGTGTGTGATGTACATACCCGGCATGCCGGAGCTGTTGAAGCTTGATCACACACACGTAAAAAGATTTGGAGATCAGAGATATCCGTCCTGGTCCAAGCCCGCCACCGAGAGGATAGCGTATCAGCTGTCCCTCCGGTCCAAGCCCACCACCGAGAGGATAGCGTATCAGCTGTCCCTCCGGTCCGAGCCCGCCACCGAGAGGATAGCGTATCAGCTGTCCCTCCGGTCCAAGCCCGCCACCGAGAGTTTAGCGTATCAGCTGTCCCTCCGGTCCGAGCCTGCCACCGAGAGTTTAGCGTATCAGCAGTCCCTCCGGTCCGAGCCCGCCACCGAGAGTTTAGCGTATCAGCAGTCCCTCCGGTCCGAGCCCGCCACCGAGAGGATAGCGTATCAGCAGTCCCTCCGGTCCGAGCCCGCCACCGAGAGTTTAGCGTATCAGCAGTCCCTCCGGTCTGAGCCCGCCACCGAGAGGTTAGCGTATCAGCTATCCCTCCGGTCCGAGCATACCCCCGGCCTGTTGGTGTATCAGCCAGCCGCCCACTTCCCGCTGCCCAGCCCACAAGCATCTCTGCCGCGTGCAGCAGGCTCCATGCAGCGCCCGCCTCGCCAGCCGCTTACAGGTGCCTGCCGATGATGCGTGCAGGATTATTGCTGGCAGCGTACATCGTGGACCGGCTGGTGGGCGATCCGCGCAGGCTGCCCCATCCGGTGGTAGGGATGGGGCGGGCCATTGCTGCTCTTGAGCGGCTGATCCGCCGATTCTGCTACAAGCCGCGCAGCCTGAAGAGAGGTGGCGTGCTCCTGCCGCTGATTATAGCGGGCGGTGCCTGGGGACTGACGGTGCTGGTTGTCTGGCTGCTCTCACGGCTCTCGCCCTGGCTGGCCTGGGCCGCAGAGGTCTGGCTAATCTCCACGACCATCGCCTCCAAAGGTCTGAAGGACGCGGGGATGGCGGTATACGGCGAACTGCTGAGAGGCGATATCCCCGCAGCCCGCAAGGCACTCGGGATGATCGTTGGCCGGGACACCGCCGGACTGGACAGCCCGGAGATTGTACGCGGCACCGTGGAGACGGTGGCGGAGAACATTGTCGACGCGGTGATTTCGCCGCTATTCTACGCCCTGCTGGGCGGCGCGCCGCTGGCTATGGCCTACCGTGCGGTGAACACGCTTGACTCCATGGTCGGCTACAAAAACGATAAATACCGTGACCTCGGCTGGGCCTCAGCACGGCTGGACGACGTGGCCAACTATATTCCGGCCCGCCTGACCGGGCTACTGTTGACCTTATGTGCCTGGCTGCTGCGGCTTGACTGGCGCAGATGCTGGCACACCGTACGGCGCGATGCCCGCCTGCATCCCAGCCCCAACAGCGGCTACCCGGAATCGGCAGTGGCCGGTGCTCTGGGCATCCGTCTCGGCGGCTACAATGTCTACCACGGGGTAAGCTCGTTCCGCGCCTACATGGGGGACCCGCTACGGACGATGGAGCCGGAGGATATCAGGCTGACCTCGCGGATCATGATGCTGGCTGGCACCCTGTTTGTATGCCTGTGTGCCGCCGCGGCATGGCTGTGGGCTGTAGCCTGGAGGTGATGCCAACTATGGAACACAATAAGAGAACAGAACCCGAAGCCGATCTGGAATTGTCGTTACTCCGCCATGGACAGACCCGGTGGAATGCAGAGCGGCGTTATTTGGGCCATACGGATCTTCCGCTGTTTCCCGGAGCGAGGGATGAATTGCTGCTGCGCCGGGATCAGCCGGAGCTGTCGGCCAGCTTCTGGCGTGTCTATTGCAGTGATTTGCTGCGTTGCCGGGAGACACTGGCCTGTGTGGCCCCTGAACTTATCTCCAGAGCAAGGTATGATCTACGGCTGCGCGAGCTGAATTTCGGGGCGTGGGAAGGCTGTACGTATGAGCAGCTGCAGCATAACAAGCAATACCGAAGCTGGGTTGATGATCCTGCTGCGGTCACGCCGCCCAAAGGGGAGGCCTGGGGGGCATTCACGGCGCGCCTGCAGCATTTCCTGGACGAGCTAGGGCAAGCCGCAGAGCAGTGGCACCAAGCCCACCAAGACCATCAAGACCACCAAGACCACCAAGAACATCAAGAACATCAAGACCACCAAACCCACCCTGTCGCTACCCAGCCGCTGCGCGTGCTGATCGTGACTCACGGCGGTGTTATCCGCCAGTTGCGGGCATGGTCTGAAGCAGAGCTAAGCTTCTACAACGCTCCTGCTCCGCCGCCAGGAGGCATAACGACAATCCGCCTTCGGATGGAGAATGGAAACTGGCGATTCTAAGGGTGGCCGAGGCAACTCCAGGATAGAGAAGCGGGAGTGTTACAAATAACACTGCAACTGCCAAGCGCCTTCAAGCCACATGTTCTCGAGAATACGTAACGATGAATGCCCAACAGTGTGCCAGCCCTCGTGGTTACGCCGTAACACGGCGCACCCCTCCTGGTTACCTGCACCCTGCGTACGTCACCCGCACCGCTGCCTGGTTACCTGCACCCTGCGTACGTCACCCGCACCGCTGCCTGGTTACCTGCACCCTGCGTACGTCACCCGCACCGCTGCCTGGTTACCTGCACCCTGCGTACGTCACCCGCACCGCTGCCGGCGTACCTGCACCCTGCGTACGTCACCCCACCGCTGCCAGCGTACCTGCACACCCTGCGTACGTCACCCGCACCGCTGCCTGGTTACCTGCACCCTGCGTACGTCACCCGCACCGCTGCCTGGTTACCTGCACCCTGCGTACGTCACCCGCACCGCTATCTGCGTACCTGCACCCTGCGTACGTCACCCGCACCGCTGCCTGGTTACCTGCACCCTGCGTACGTCCCCCGCACCGCTGCCTGGTTACCTGCACCCTGCATACGTCACCCGCACCGCTGCCTGGTTACCTGCACCCTGCGTACGTCACCCGCACCGCTGCCTGGTTACCTGCACCCTGCGTACGTCACCCGCACCGCTGCCTGGTTACCTGCACCCTGCGTACGTCACCCGCACCGCTGCCTGCGTACCTGCACCCTGCGTACGTCCCCCGCACCGCTGCCTGCGTACCTGCACCCTGCGTACGTCACCCCACCGCTGCCTGGTTACCTGCACCCTGCGTACGTCGCCACCCCTTCCGAGTCGCTGGTGCAACATTTCAGAAGTTCTTACCCGGGCATACTCCAGATTTGTAAAGCAGGGTTAGTTTAACGTTTGGAACGGGCAATGAGGAAGGAAGACCGCTGGAGCAACGCAGGCCCGCCAGCTTTAAGCTCAGCGACCATATATATAGTCACTTCCTGCTCAAAATTCCTGCAATCCTACAGTTTTTTCGTGCGAAAACGGTCATTCGGGGCCCAAAGCCTGCAATAGTGCAGGAATTCACGCTCTTAGCACTGGTTCGCAAACCCAATGGCCGGAAAACCTGCACTTATGCAGGAATTCAGCAAACAAGGAGAGGAAGAGCAGAAATTCCTGTACATTTGCAGGAATTTCACTCCGGGTGAGCCTGATGTCCCTTCGTCCGTAAGCTATGGCTATGCAAACCGACCCTTCGTCCGTAAGCTTTAGCCTTGCAAACTTGGGGAACGGGGAAGGAATGTACTAACTGACTGCCGCAGCTTATATCTCGCCCCAGACTTGGCCTGTCCCCACTCCCATTCCACCCAAAGAACCACGCCCGGAAGAAAATCCCGGGGCGGTGGTTCTTTTTTTATGCAGAGGTCTGTGCCATGATAGCTGTAAGGGAGATGGAAAGATGTTTAAGGATTTCAAGCTGCTGCCCGGACGTCCGGTCTATATACAAGTGAAGGATTACATGAAGCATCTGATTCTAAAAGGCGCCCTCCAAGGCGGTCAGAAGCTGCCTTCCACACGGGAGCTGGGCACACTGCTCAAGGTCAGCCGCAACTCGGTGATCTCCGCCTATGCGGGTCTGGAGGATGACGGGTTCGCTTATACCCTGCAGGGACAGGGCAGTTATGTCGCCCCCGCTGCGGCGAACACCGGAAGCCTGGAGAGCGAGGTCTGGACGATGGACTGGAGTCAGCGGCTGAGCGCCCAGGCGGTCCTGGCCGACGAGCTTGATATTATGAAACGTGGCATCCGCGCGGAGAAGGGCACGATTTCTTTTACCAGCATTGCGCCGGATGAGAGCCTGTTTGATCTCGATAATGTCAAAAGAGCGTTTCTGGACCGGATGGCCGTCGAAGGAAACGTGCTGCTCAACTACGGATATGCCAGGGGTTATAAACCTTTAATCGATTATTTAAAACAATATATGGAGCATAAGGGCGTGGATCTGCGCGGCAAGGAGATGCTGATTACCAACGGGTTCACGGAAGGGTTCGACCTGGTGCTGTCCACGCTGGGCAAGCGGAGCGGAGCGGTGCTCTGTGAGAATCCGACCCATCATACAGCGATCAAAAACCTGCGTCTGCACGGCTTCGCCCTGACCGGCATTCCCATGGAGCGGGACGGCCTTCAGCTGGAAGCACTGGAGCAGGCGCTTGCGGAACGCGAGTATGACTGTGCCTACCTGGTTCCTTCCTATCATAATCCTACCGGAATCGTGATGTCCCCCGAGAAAAGACTTGGCCTTATGAAGCTGATGGCAGAATACAAGGTGCCGGTAATCGAGGACGGCTTCAACGAGGAGCTGCGTTATTCAGGCTCCCACGTCGCCCCGTTAATTGCAGCGGCGGGCAGCGGGAACGGTGTGATTTACCTGGGCAGCTTCTCCAAGGTGCTGTTCCCCGGACTGCGGGTAGGCTGGGTGCTGGCAGACCGCCAGCTGATTGATGCTCTCGAAAGTGTCAAAAGAGCGCGAACCATCCACACCTCAACGCTCGACCAGTCGATTTTGTACCAATATCTGCTCGGTGGCAACCTGGAGAAGTATCTGAAGCGAGCCCGGGCGGAATATAAACGGAAATACGAATTAACGCTTGCCTGCTGCAAGGAGCATATTTCTTATACCACAGTGTCGGGAGACGGCGGGCTGCATCTGTTTGTGACGTTTGCCGAGGGCTTCAGCACGAGGGAGCTGCTGGCGGCTTGCCGGGAGCGGGGGGTTATTTTTACTGCGGGAGATATCTTCTTCACGAATGGCGAAGGGCTGAACACGCTGCGGCTGGGTTTCTCCAGAGTAGCTGAAGCTGAGATCCGCAAGGGAATCGAGATTATCGGCCGGACGGCGAAAGAAATGATGGGATGAGAGGAGAATGGGTGATGCAGCGGTTAAAAGTAGGGGTCATTATGGGCGGGGTATCCTCTGAATATGAGGTGTCGCTGAATACAGGACGGGAGATGCTGAAGCATCTGGACCCAAGCAAATATGAAGGCATTCCGGTGATCATTAACCGGCTGGATCAGCTGATCGAGGGCGTGAATGGGCTGGATTTCGCTCTGTTGGCCCTGCATGGGGCCTATGGCGAGGACGGTACGGTACAAGGGACGCTGGAAACGCTCGGCATTCCCTACTCCGGCAGCGGGGTACTGTCCAGCAGCCTGTGTATGGATAAGCAGCTGAGCAAAACCATTCTTCGCCACGCCGGCATCCCCACGCCTGACTGGCTCTGCTGGGACAGCATGGAGTGTTACGACACGGACGCCGCCCGGCGTCTCGGTTATCCAGTGATGGTGAAGCCGAACGCCGGCGGCTCCAGCATCGGGATGACGAAGGTGAACAGCGGACAGGAGCTGCGGAACGCAGTACTGAAGGCTTTTGCCGAGGATGCTTGCGTGATGATTGAGCGTTACACCGCAGGGCAGGAAATCACCTGTTCGCTGCTGAACGGAAAGCTGCTGCCGGTCATCGGCATTCGCTCGCTGGGTGAGGAATGGTTCGATTACAGTGCCAAATATGAACAGGGCGGGGCGGACGAACAGATTCTGCAGCTGCCAGCGGCAACCGCAGAACGGGTGCAGGAAGCGGCCTTGGCTAGCTACAGACTGCTGAAATGCTCGGTATATGCACGCGTGGATATGATGTTGAAGGATGGCGTTCCTTATGTGCTGGAAGTCAACACGCTTCCCGGCATGACCGAAACCAGCCTGCTTCCGCAAAGCGCACTTGCGGCGGGGTTTACTTTTAGCGGATTACTGGATGCAATTATCACCGGTTCACTCCAGGAACGAAGCTGCAGGCAAGGGACGGTGGTCAGTCATGTCTAGGGAATGGATTGCACCGCGTGTGAAGGAGATTGTTCCTTCGGGAATCCGCAGTTTTTTCGAGGTGGATGCAGGTAACAACGATATTGTATCACTTGGGATTGGTGAACCGGATTTCGCTACGCCAGAGTCTGTGAGAGCGGCTTGCATCCGCGCCCTTGACCGGGGAGAGACGAAGTACACGCCAAATGCCGGACTGCTGGAGCTGCGGCAGGAAATCGCCGGATATTTGCAGACGGGCTTCAGGCTTCGCTATGATCCGGCTGAAGAGATTCTGGTCACCGTCGGCAGCAGTGAAGCCCTGGATCTGGCTCTCCGCGCCTTCACGGCACCGGGGGATGAGATTATTATTCCGGCTCCAAGCTATATCGCCTATTCACCGATTGCTCATCTAAATGGAGGGACATGGGTAGAAGCGAAAACTTGTGCAGAAGAGGGCTTCAAGCTTACAGCCGAGGCGCTGCGCAAAGTGATTACACCGCGTTCCAAGCTGCTGGTGGTGAATTTCCCCAATAATCCTACCGGGGCTGTCATGACGTATGAGGATTGGCTGCCGGTGGCAGAGGTCGTGAAGGAGCATGACCTGCTGGTGCTCTCGGATGAAGTCTATGCCGAGCTGACCTTTGACAGCAGACATGTCAGTCCGGCCTCGCTACCCGGGATGAAAGAGCGGACGATCGTGATTAGCGGCTTTTCCAAGGCTTTTGCGATGACCGGCTTCCGGGTGGGTTATGCGTGCGGCGATAGCGGGCTGCTGGCGGCGATGCTGAAGATCCACCAGTACACCGCGATGTGTGCGCCGGTGCTGGGGCAGATTGCCGCCATCGAATCGCTGGGCAGCGGGCTGGCCGCCAAAGACCAAATGGTCGCCGCCTTCAAGCAGCGCAGGTCGATGTTCGTGGCGGGTCTAAGAGCGGCGGGTCTGGAGTGCCATGAACCGCAGGGTGCATTTTATGCTTTTCCTTCCATTAGACGCAGCGGAATGAAGTCGGAGGAGTTCGCGCTGCGGCTGCTGCGGGAAGCAGGCGTAGCCGCGGTTCCAGGCTCGGTGTTCGGAGCGGGCGGCGAAGGGCATATCCGCTGTTCTTATGCGGCTTCTCCGCAGAAGCTGAACACGGCGCTGACACGGATGGAGGCTTTTATGAAGGTAAAAATGTAATTGTAAGATCGTTCGCTATCCCCTATAATCCTTACAGGAAGAATAAGGGATAGCGATATAATGGCCTGACGGCCGCTGCATGGGGTGCCCCTTCTTTCAGAGAAGGGGTTTCTTGCGTGGTGTTCGCTGCGCCGACAGTGCGCTGTACATAGGGTTCGATGACACTAGGAGGAGAATATATGATAAAAGAAATTGAAGCAGTAACCGGTCCGATTGCCCAACCTGATGAGAAGGCTGCGCTACAGGCGGTGCAACGCCTGAACAGCCTGACCAAGCCGCCGGGAAGCCTCGGACAGCTGGAGGCGCTGGCCGTACGACTGGCCGGTATATCGGGAACGGAGCAGCCTGTTTACGCCAAACGCACAGTGGTGGTAATGGCCGGCGACCATGGGGTCTGCTGCGAAGGGGTCAGCGCTTTTCCGCAGGAGGTCACGATGCAGATGGCCGATAATTTCCTCAGCGGCGGGGCGGCGGTCAATGTGCTCGCCCGCCAGGCTGGGGCAGAGGTTAAGTTCGTGGATATCGGCATGATCGGAGATATTGACCATCCCGAGCTGATCAACCGCAAGGTGAAGCGTGGCACGGATAACATGGCAGCCGGACCGGCGATGAGCCGCGAGGAAGCGCTCAGTGCAGTACTGGCTGGTGTAAGGGTGGCCCAGGAAGCGGTAGCCGGCGGTACGGAGATTCTGGTGACCGGCGAGATGGGCATCGGGAACACGACAGCCAGCGCTGCTATTCTATGTGCGCTGGAAGGCCTGTCTCCCGAGATGGCAGTGGGCCGGGGAACGGGCATTGACAATGAGCGGCTGCTACACAAAATCGCCGTCGTGCAGCGGGCGCTGGATGTGAACTGGCCCGATCCTGCCGATCCGCTGGACGTGCTGTCCAAGGTGGGCGGACTGGAAATCGCGGCTCTGACCGGATTGATCCTTGGCGCAGCGGCGAGCCGGACGCCTGTTGTACTGGACGGTTTCATCTCTGGAGCAGCGGCGTTGGTGGCCAAGGCTGTAGCGCCGGAATCAACCGCGTTTATGATAGCTTCTCATGTCTCTGGAGAGCAGGGCCACCGGCTGCTGCTGAAGCGGCTGGGACTGGAGCCGCTGCTGGATCTGGGCCTGCGGCTTGGCGAAGGAACAGGCGGGGTGCTGTGTTTACATCTGATCGATTCGATCAGCCGGGTGATGAGCGAGATGGCTACCTTCGAAAGTGCAGGCGTCTCGGGAGCAGACAAGCTATGAGCATCCTGGTCACAGGAGGTGCCCGCAGCGGCAAAAGCGGCTTCGCCGAGCGGCTGATGGCCTCGCTTGCCGGGCAAGCGACTTATATTGCCACCGGGCAGGCGTTCGATGAGGAGATGGAGGCGAGAATCGCTCTCCACCGCCAGCAGCGGGCCCAAGGCGGGTACGCATGGAAGACGGTCGAGGAGCCGCACGACCTCCCCGCACTGCTGGACCGTCTCTCCGGCAAGGAGGCGGTCCTGGTGGACTGCCTGACGTTGTGGCTGTCCAATGTGCTGCTGGCGGCGGAGGAACGGGCGGACCGACAGGAGTATATGGAGCGTGAAATGGCAAGGCTGGAGCAGAGTGTGGACGGCTTCGCCGGAACTTTGATACTGGTGACCAATGAGGTAGGAGACGGCATTGTGCCGGAATATGCGCTGGGTCGGCTGTACCGCGACCTGGCCGGGCGGATGAATGCCCGGCTGGCGGGCCGGTGTGACCAGGTGTTCCTGGTTACGGTGGGCATTCCCGTCGAGCTGAAGAGCCGGGAGTTTAAGCTGTGAGGGCGCGCCGGGATGCCGCTGCGGCCGCTTTTCAGTTCCTGTCGCGCTTTCCGGTGAGAAGCCAGCCCGGCTTCTCACCCGAGCTGCTGCGGCGCAGCGTGGTGTATTATCCGCTGGTGGGCGCAGCCATCGGGCTTAGCGTAGCGGCAGGCGGTGCGGCGGCGTCCTGGCTGCTGCCAGCCGGTCCTGCCGCCGTGATTACGCTCTGCCTGTGGGTGGGGCTGACTGGCGGCCTGCATCTGGACGGCTGGATGGACAGCGCCGACGGACTGCTCAGCTACCGCCCGCGCGAGCGGATGCTGGAGATTATGAAGGACAGCCGCGTGGGGGCGATGGGTGTGCTCGCCTGTGTGCTGCTGCTGCTGCTGAAGGCCTCGTTATTGTCCGCGTGGCTGGCCCGCGGACAAATTGCCGAGCTGCCGCTGCTGCTGCTGCCGCCGGTGTGGAGCCGCTGGTTCATGGTGCGGACGATGGTCCGCCTGCCGATTGCCCGCGGCGATGAAGGCCTGGCCGCGAGCTTCGCGGGCCTGGCCCCTGCCCACGAGCGGCGCGCGCTGGCTTGGGCCGCGCTGCTCTCGCTGGCCGCAGCCGCAGCGCCGCTGGCGCTCGGCGCGGGCTTGGCCGCGTGGCCGCAGCATCTGGCAGCAGCGGTGCTGCTGCCGGTTGCGGCCCTGGCCTGCGGCACCGCGGCTGCGCGCCGGGCGTCCAGCCGGCTCGGCGGGCTCACCGGCGATGTGTACGGCGCGCTGAATGAGCTGCTGGAGGCGGTGCTGCTGCTGGCGCTGGTCCTTCTCCAGCATAACCTGCTGTAGCCCGGCGCTCATTAATCTCGCCGAGCTTAACGAATGCAGTTACGCGTAACGAACTCGCTGCGCGTAACGAACCCGCTGCGCGTAACGAACCCGCTGCGCGTAACGAACCCGCTGCGCGTAACGAACCCGCTGTGCTGAACGAACTTGCTGCGCTGAACGAACTCGCTGCGCGTAACGAACCCGCTGCCGTAACGAACCCGCTGTGCTGAACGAACTTGCTGCGCGTAACGAACTCGCTGCGCGTAACGAACCCGCTGTGCTGAACGAACCCGCTGCGCTGAACGAAGCTAACTGTACTTCAAGTTACTATTTAGTTCCCTGCCGCTGGAGCAAATAGATGCGAAACTGCAACTAAATTCAGATGAAACGTCCATTATTAGGCGAATAAGTGCAAATATGCAACTAATTTCGAGCAAATCACTCCCCTGGAACGCTCAACAGTCCAAAATAGATGCGCATTCGCACTTATTTCCTCCAAAACGCAAAAAATCAGCAAAATAGATGCACTTTCGCAACTAATTCAATGGCACGAGCTTAGCAACCTATCCCACCACTGAATTGTTGGCGTTCACAATACACCAATAAGAAAGTAAAACTACATCTAACTGGATGGCCAACCTGTGGACGGTACCTGCAATGAAGCACTTATGCTGTTCTGACAAATTCGTTATAGGGAAGAAATACCGCAAATTGGTCTCAGAACGGCGATTCAGGGGTGATATGGGGAATTACTACCCCTAACCCGGTGATTTCAACCCCGTAATGCCATCAACAGACGATTTAGTGGTAACTTTTTCCTATATGCCACGACAACAGGGGGAATAGCCGAAATTTAACGGTAGTTTTTCCCTATCACCTGCTAGTTGTATACTACTTACAAGGCTTAAACATACATAGGGAAGACAGGGGGCTGAAGTAATAACCTTCTCTGCATCTATTTCCTCCAAAACACATCAATCTGCCAATTAGCTTCACTTTCACAACGAAATCAACATGAGAGCGAGGGACGATAATATGGAAGATTCAACCGATATGGATCAGGAGTTATCCGCCAGCCAGACCGCCAGCCAGACGTCGAACCTCAGCCCTAGTCCATCCGGCAAACCGCGCGCCGCTGTGCTGATGATCCAGGGCACAGCCTCAGACGTCGGCAAAAGCCTGGTGACCGCTGCTATCGGACGCTTAATGACCCGTGACGGGTACCGCACGGCTCCGTTCAAATCGCAGAATATGGCGCTGAATTCCTACGTTACCGAGGACGGCAAAGAAATCGGGCGGGCCCAGGGCATGCAGGCCGAAGCGTTCGGCATTGCCGCGACGACCGATATGAATCCGATTCTGCTGAAGCCCTCCGGTGAGATGAGCGCACAGATTGTGGTGCACGGAGTACCCCATGCCGCTCTGAGCGCCAGGGAATACCGTGAGAAGTTCCTGCCGGAAGCGCGCGGCACGGTGATGGCCGCGCTGGAACGGCTGCGCGCAAGCTATGAGGCTGTGCTGATTGAAGGGGCTGGCAGTCCCGCCGAGATTAATCTCAAGGCCAATGACATCGTCAATATGAATCTGGCAGGCTGGGCGGATGCCCCGGTGCTGCTGGTGGCCGACATTGACCGTGGAGGCGTATTTGCCTTCATCGTAGGCACGCTGGAGCTGCTGGAGCCGCATGAACGCCAGCGCGTCCGAGGCTTCATTATTAACAAGTTCCGCGGCGATCTGTCGCTGCTGCAGCCCGGACTGGACTGGCTGGAGCAACGCACCGGCATTCCGGTGCTGGGCGTATTGCCGTTTCTGCCGCAGCTGCGGATTGAAGCCGAGGACTCCGTAGTTCTGGAAGGAACGCCGGGCACGCGGCAGCAAGGCGACGGCAAGGAGTTGGATATCGCCGTGATCCACTATCCGCGAATCTCCAACTTCACGGACTTTGATCCGCTGGCCGATGAGCCGGATACGGCAGTGCGTTATGTCAGCCGGGCAGAGGAGCTGGGGTCCCCGGATGTCATTCTGCTGCCGGGAACGAAGAATACCGCCGCTGACCTGCGCTATTTGCGGGAGCAGGGATTCCCTGCGGCCATTACGGCTGCGCTGAAGGATGGAGCGCATCAATTGGTTGGCATCTGCGGCGGCTACCAGATGCTGGGCGTCAAGCTGCTGGACCCGGATGCGGTCGAGAGCAGTGAGCCGGGCGAAAGCGCCGGACTCGGGTATTTGCCGCTCTCGACGGTATTCCTCCCGGACAAGACGACGGTACGCGTCAGCGGCAGCCTGGCTGCGGACCACCCGCTGAGACTTGGCGGCGGTGCCAGGGCGGCAACAGCGGAGCTGGGGGTCAGCGGGTATGAGATCCACATGGGCGCCACCAGCAATCTTGGCGCGGATGCCGTCCGTAGCCTCTTCCGGCTGAAGGGGGCTGACGGCGAGCTGCAGCCGGAGGGCTGGGGTACGCTGGACGGCAAAATATGGGGCACTTATCTGCATGGCCTCTTTCACAATGATGGCCTGCGCAGAGCTTGGCTGGACGGGCTGCGGGTATCCAAGGGTCTGAAGCCGCTGGAGTCTACCTTCTCGGCCGCCGCCGCACGCGAGCGGGAGTTCGACCGTCTGGCAGACGCGGTGAGCGAGCATCTGAATATGCAGGCCATTTACGAGATTATGGGTCTGCAGAAGACAGAGGAGCGCTGATGGCAGCGGCTATTCTGCTGTTTGTGATAGCGGGGCTTGCCGAGATTGGCGGCGGCTACCTGGTCTGGCTGTGGCTGCGGGAATCGAGACCGCTCTGGTACGGAATTGTCGGGGCGTTGATTCTGGTCGCTTACGGGATTATTCCCACTTTGCAGAAGTTTCCGTCCTTCGGGCGGGTATACGCAGCATATGGCGGGGTATTTATTGTACTTGCTGTACTCTGGGGCTGGTTGGTGGACAAAAAAACACCGGATCTCTACGACTGGATCGGTGCCTGCATCTGCGTCATCGGGGTTTCCGTCATCCTGTGGGCGCCCCGGCATTAATTTACTGGCGTACACCGCAAAAGCTCCCGTAAGCCGAATAGGGCTGACGGGAGCTTTTAAGTAAACAGGTGAACAGATAAACGGATAACAAACTAAATCTTAAACTGCTTGACCGCTTCCTGAAGCTGGATCGCCTGCTCATGCAGATGCTCCACAGTCAGGCCGTGGGCATCAAGCTCACTGCGCTGCCGGTCTGAGTTCTGCTGGAGAGTATCCGCGTTGGCCTGCGACTTGGCTGTAATCTGTGCCGTCTCCTCCACCGAAGCGCTGACCTCCTCAGTGCCTGCTGAGATTTGCTGGGTGGCGGCGGATACGGACTGGATGTTCTGGTCAATGCTCTGAATAAGAATCAGCAATTGGCTGAAGGCATCTCCGGCTTCTGCAACCTTGCCGGCCCCGGATGCAACCTCGGCATTCACCTGATTCATCTCGGTCACAGAGCGGTTCATGTCCTCCTGAAGACTCATCAGGAATTCACGGATCTGCTCGGTTGCATTGCGGGACTGCTCGGACAGCTTGCGCACTTCGCCCGCTACCACCGCGAAGCCGCGGCCATGCTCGCCGGCCCGCGCCGCTTCAATGGAGGCATTGAGCGAGAGCATCTGAATCTGCTTGGTGATTTCGGTAATGCCCTGTACGACCTCGCCGATCATCAGAGAGCGTTCATTCATCGTCTGGAATTGCTGCAGCGATTTCTGGGAAGCCCGCTGCACCTGGCGCATCTGCTCAACGGCATGCTGAGCCGTATCATTACCGCCGGTTGCCTGGTCGGACGCTTCGCTGATCTGCTCCGTGACCTCGCCTGCAGAGGAAGCAATCTGCTGGATGCCCAGGTTGATCTCCTCCATCGCCCGGGCATTGTCCAAGGCGGCAACGGCAATGGTTGTACTGCCCTTGCCGATCTCTTCGACAGATTGAGAGGAGTGGCTAGCCATCTCGTTGAGCATCGCCACGCGCTCCTTCAAGTCGTTGGCATCCATAACGACCGTATTGGAGGTGTTCAGCACCTGGCCGATCATTCCCTTGAGGCGTTCGGTCATGGTGCGGAAGCTTTCAGACAGCTGTCCAACCTCATCGCTGCCTTTGATGTGCAACTCCTGGGTGAAGTCCCCTTCAGCCAGCTTGTTGCTATATGCCGCAAGCTTAGTAATAGGCCGGGTAATTCTCCGGCTCATAAACATAGCGCCTACCATACTTACGACCATTGCGGCAAGGGTGATTCCAGCGCTGGTCCAGAGGATGTTGCTCAGCTTCTCCTCGATGAAACGCACATCGGCGTTAACTCCTACCAGCATGGTGCTGCCGGGAATGTTTATGTATGAAGAAATATGTATACCGTGGCTGTCGCTGTACATGTCGCTGAGCGCCAGTTTTCCGCTTTTGAGTGCTTGCTCCATGGCAGGCTGCAGCTCTACGCTCTCCTGAGGTTTCAGCTTGGCACTCCGTTCAGCAGCAAGCACAACGGGTTTGCCGTCCTTGACGTTCAGCAGATAGATGCTTTCGGAACCGTGCTGCTTTTGCTTCTCCTTGAAGTAGAACTCCAGCTGAGTCCTGGCTTGTTCGCCGTTGCTGAGTGTTTGCTGGGCGAACGTGGTGTTGATGCTCTTATACACGTCTTGGCCGGCAGCGGTCAGCGATTTATTAATCTGTGGAGCCACGTAGCTGTTGAAGATACTGACGGATATGAAGTAGAAGCTAATACTTAACAAAAGTGACGTTAGCAGCAGAACGACAAACAGCAAGCGGGTAATTTTGCGGCTGATGGATTGCTTGAAGCGGAACATATGATTCTCTCCTTCTATGAAACTTGATTGATACTATTCTATAGAATTAACCCTCGGTTGAATAGTGGAAGTTTGGTCATTTTTGTATATTTTTCTGAAATGTTTGAATAATTGAAGATTTATTCTGTAATTTCACGAAAAATATCTGACATACCTTGTTTTCATGTAACCAAAAATTGTTGTGGTGTGTTTTCTGGCAGTATGGTAGAGTGTAAATGTTTTGTTTCACAAGTATGCATGCCGCGGTTCGTAACCATCCCGCGTAATCAAAACTAGGAGGAATAGAGAAGAATGTTTAATTTGGTGTGGGGTGTTTTTTTTGTTTTGGTCAATTTCATTTTTTATCTGTTCTGCTACCGTCAATTCGGCAAAAAAGGGCTGTATGCCTGGGTAGGGATAGCTACGGTAATCGCCAACATTCAGGTAGCCAAGACGATTGCCATGCCGCCGCATATCGTTATGACGCTCGGCAATACCATGTATGTCACCTTGTATCTGACCAGTGACCTGCTGAATGAGAAATACGGCCGGGCAGAAGCGCGGAACGCCGTGTGGTTCGGATTCTTCACGCTGCTGATGACAACGGTCATCATGCAGATGGTACTGGTGTTTGAACCGGATGGGAGTGATTTGGCCCATGATGCATTGAAGGCGATATTCGGGCTTATGCCCCGGCTTGCCCTTGCCAGCCTGACCGCTTATTTCGTCAGCCAGTTCCTCGATGTAAGGCTGTATTCGTGGATCCGCAATTACTATGGGTCTGCACGCCAGCTGTGGATTCGCTCGAACGGCAGCACGATGATCAGCTCTTTTGTCGATACCCTGATCTTCTGCACGATAGCCTTTGCCGGAAGATATGAGTGGGGAGTATGGCTGGAGATTCTGCTGACTACCTATATTGTAAAGTTTGTACTGACCGCCGCAGGCACCCCTGTACTATATATTGCCCGTTCCTTCTGGTTTGCCGAGGATGAATTGCCGCTCAGGCAAGCTCCCGAAGCCGGGCAGCCTCCTTATAAATGAAACAAGAAAGAGCCGTGCGGCAATGCACGGCTCTTTCTTGAAATATGCTGCTGCGCGGCCCCACCGAGAAATGAAATAACGCCTCACTCTTACAGATGAAGCACAGTCAGCTCTTTCGGGAAGATGGTAAGCGTCTGCGCGCCTTCCGCAGTAATCAGCAGGTCATCTTCAATGCGCACACCGCCGACTCCCTGCACATAAATGCCCGGCTCAACGGTAAATACATTGCCGGTCTCGATCAGGTCTGTGTTCAGGCCGTGCAGGGAGGGATATTCATGGGTATCCATGCCTAGCCCATGGCCGACACGGTGCATGAAATAAGGTCCGAAGCCAGCCGCTTCAATGACATCTCTGGCTGCCTTGTCGACAGAGCCGAAGGTGGCTCCCGGTCTGGCGGCGGCGATTCCGGCTTCATTGGCAGCCAGCACCGTATTGTAGATGGTAACCAGCTGGCTGTCTGCTGTCTCTACGGCAAAGGTGCGTGTAATATCCGAAGCATACCCACCAGCGTATACACCCAGATCAAACATCAGGAAATCGCCCGGCTGGATTACCCGGCTGCCCGGCACGCCGTGCGGCAGAGCGGTATTCGGACCCGACAGCACCATCGTATCGAAGGAAGGGCCGGATGCGCCAACCTTTTTCATGATATACTCCAGCTCCGCTACCAGTTCAATTTCAGTTACGCCTGCCTTAACATGCTCAAGGCCTTGGCGCAGCACCTCCTCGACCAGCTCGGCGGCGTGGATCATCCGCTGAGCCTCCTCAGGGGTTTTTCTGGCCCGCATAGCGCGCAGCAGCGCTCCAATATCACTGAATGTTCCGGCCGGAACTGCAGCGGCCAGCTGTTCAAAGCGTGCAACGGATAGATGCTCCTTCTCCAGGCCCATGGTTCCCGGTTGGCTGCCGCCGAAACGCGATTTCAACAGTTCATACGGATTATCCGTATCGCTGTGGGTAAGGATGGTACTTACAGAAGAGGCAGAGTGAGCGGCTTCGGCATCAAGCGCCGGAACGATCAGCTCAGGTTCTTCTCCGCGCTTCAACAGCAGTCCCAGAAATCGTTCATGCGGGTTGCTGGCGAATCCGGTTAAATAGTAGACATGTTTCGGATCGGTGACGAGCAGGGCATCCAGCCCTTCACCCGCCATAGCCTGCTCCAGACTTTTCAGAGCTTCATTCATTTCGATAGTTCCCCTTTCGGCTTCACGTAACTAGGCAATGTTCTTATTATAAATCATAATTTGTCCATGTGCACTTGCCTCCGGATCAGCCTGCCTGAGTTTGAGTGATGGACTCCACGGGTAATAGTTGCCGAAACTTTAGGCTGATGTAACCAGTCGGATTAGCTTATCATGCCAATCAGGATGGGTGGATCTTGTTCACCGAACGGCCTGGATCAGCTGTCTACAGCTGGGGCCACCGTAATCCGCAAGGCCTGGCCTGGCAGACGGGCAGCGGTGTCCTGTACAGCTCGGAGCATGGGCAGTCCAACCATGACGAGATCAATATCATTAAGGCAGGCGTCAATTATGGCTGGCCGCTGATCGAAGGGGATGAGGCTGGTTCCGGCCAATCTGAAGCAGAGCTGGAGCAGCCGCTATTGCACAGCTGGGAGGAGACGTGGGCGCCTTCGGGCATGGCTTTTATTACACAAGGTCCATTGGCAGGACAACTGCTGGTCGCCAGTCTTAGAGGAGAGATGCTGCTACGGGTATCCCCGGAGAGTGGAGACCAGCCCGCCTTCGTACAGGAATTGTTTGAAGAAGAATGGGGCAGGCTGCGCAATGTCGCCGAAGGTCCCGATGGAACGCTGTATGTGATGACTAACAACAGGGATGGCAGGGGGAATGCGGGTGATGCAGACGACCGCCTGATTGCCCTGAAACCGAACTGGGAGTAAAATTGATAGGGAAAGGCTGGACAAGCGTCCGGACATGCCAGTCAGAAGGGGGAAGACAGGTTATGAAGGACAAAATCGTGGTGGTTACCGGCGGGAATTCTGGAATGGGGCTGGCTACTACTATTGAACTGGCCCGCCAGGGAGCCAAGGTCATCATGGTCTGCCGCAGCCGTGAGCGGGGAGAAGCAGCACTGGCTTCCGCCCGGCTGAAGAGCGGCTCGCAGCAGATTGAGCTGATGCTCTGTGATCTGGCTTCACTGGAGAGTATCCGCAGGTTCGCTGCGGACTTCATTGCCAGCTATCCGGTACTGGATGTGCTTGTCAATAATGCCGGGGTAGTTTCGGTTAAACGCCAACTGACGGCAGACGGCTTCGAACTGGATCTCGGTGTCAATCATCTGGGCCATTTCCTGCTGACCGATCTGCTGCTTGAACCGCTGAAGGGCGCTGAGCAGGGCAGAGTAGTAGTGGTGGCTTCGGGTGCCTACAAAATCGGGAAGATGTACTACAGCGACCCGACACTCTCCCGCGGCTACAATCCGGCTAAGGCCTATGGCCGTTCGAAGCTGGCTAACATTCTGTTTACGAGAGAACTGGCAGCCCGGCTGCAGGGCACACGGGTCACCGTCAACGCAGTGCATCCGGGAGCGGTGGGCACGAATATTGGGGTTAACCGGGAGACCGGCTTTGGCCGTTCGGTGCTGAAGCTGCTGTCCTATTTCTTCCTGACGCCTGAGCAGGGCGCGGATACGGCGGTTTATCTGGCCACGGCACCGGAGCTGAAGGAAACCACAGGCCAATATTATTACCGCCGCAAGATTAATGAATTATCACCCAGAGCAAAGAGCCGGGAAGAAGCGCAGCGGTTGTGGTTATGGAGCCGTGAGCAGGTTGGATTGGACTGAAAAGGGAATATGATGATGGGGGAATACAGGATGGAATGGCAGAATTATACGATAGAGGATGCGCTGCAGACCGATCTGCCGGCGATTGTGGAGATTTACAATTCTACGGTGGGGGGCAGAGTGGTGACTGCTGATCTGGAGCCGGTGAGCGTCCGGGACCGGCAGCGCTGGTTCAGCAAGCATAACAGCCATCACCGTCCGCTATGGGTGCTGCGGCAGAATGGCGAGGTTGCGGCCTGGTTCAGCTTCCAGTCCTTCTATGGCCGTCCTGCCTACAACGGCACAGCCGAGATCAGCGTCTATGTGAGCGAGAAGTTCCGCGGCAGCGGAGCAGGCAGCATACTGCTGGCCAAAGCAATAGAAACAGCCCCTGATCTTGGCATCGAGAATCTGGTGGGCTTTGTGTTTGGACATAATGAACCGAGCTTGCGTCTGCTGCGCAGAAATGGCTTCAAGGATTGGGGATTGCTGCCCGGTGTGGCGGAATTGGATGGAGTCAAGCGTGATCTGGTTATCATAGGTCTGAAGCTGAACGGCCAGCCTGCGAAGGCGTAAGGGACGTTTATTCCGGGGGCGGACAGACGGCTTCACCCGAAATAATCCATTCATCTGACCATTGCTGCAGGTCGCGGATGACGGCTTCCAGTCCCAGCCCTTTATCGGTCAGCGAATATTGAATACGGACCGGAGTCTCTGGAAACACCTCGCGGCGGACAATGCCCTCCAGCTCCAGCTCCTTCAGCCGCTCGGAGAGCAGCCGACCGCTGACCGGCAGCGAGGCTTCGATCGCGCTGAAGCGCTGTGGTCCCTGGAGCAACTGGTAGATAATCAGTCCCGTCCAGCGTCTGCCTATAATATCCATGCTTTTTTGTAAACGCGGACACAAGTGTGTGGATTTCATAAGGCTCACCTCTTACTGTACATTATAAACGAAAAGACCCTGCACTAAAACAAATTTGAACTAAAACCTATAAATGAGCAAATTCGCTTCCAGTAAACTGTAAAATCAAAAAGAATAGAGACAAAGTGCTCTCCTTGTGTTAAAAAGTAGTCACCACAACACACTTTTTAGCCGAAGGAGAACTCACAATGTCCCATACCGCCATCGTACCTGATCATCAAATGCTTCGCAACTATTTATTGCAGCACCGGTTGCCTTTATATTTCTCTAAACCCGTGATGAATCATATCCTATCTTACATGGCAGCAGCAACGTCCAAAGGATTTCGGGGTAAGGTCGTAGATCTAGCCGATTATAGCCCGTGTCACCGCACTGCTCTCGGGCACTTTTTGACTCACGGGCACTGGGACGAAAGGATTCTTCAACATAAAGTGAAGCAAGAATCTATTCGTCATGTACTCCGCGAGTCCACACAAACGGCGGAGCCTCTATTTGTGATTCATGATGATTCGATTTGCAAGAAGACCAAGCCTTCGTCACAGGCCAAGTCTCCCATCGAACAGACTGGATATCATCATTCGCATCTCGAAGGTAAAACCGTCTGGGGCCATCAGGTTCAGGCCACTATCGTACAATGTGGTGCAGCGGCATTGATTCATTCTATAGATCTATACGACAGAAAAAAAGTTCATCCGGATGGCTCCGTCTATACTAAAATCGATCATGTGTGTGACATGGCTGCGACGATGCCTTTGCCTCCATATGGGGGATATGCGCTTGTCGATTCCTGGTTTACTTGCTCCCGGATCATTGACAGCTACGCGACTGCAGGATACCACCTGATTGGCGCTTTAAAAACCAATCGTATTCTCTATCCGCAAGGCATCCGGATCTCGGTTCAGCATTTTGCCGCGCATGTGTCCAAAAAAGACGTTCACCTCGTGACCGTGAATGGTTCTTCGTACTGGACGTACCGATATGAGGGAGCCTTAAACGACATCCCGAATGCAGTCGTACTTCTCTGTTGGCCTGAGCAAGCCTTTGGTCAGCCGAAAGCTTTACGCGCCTTTTTGTGCACGAATGTGTCTTTAGAGACAGAGACGATTTGTACGTATTACAGCAAAAGATGGCCGATTGAAATCTTCTTTAGACAATCCAAAGGTAATTTAGGATTCGAGACGTATCAAGTTCGCTCGGCCACTGCGTTTATTCGTCTATGGGCACTACTCGCCTGGACACATTTGTTCTGTACCGTGGGGCTTGAACAGCCTTGTTCCTTTGGCGATGGGCTACGCACCGTTCGCAAGCAAGTCAAACAAGATATCGCCCAGTTTATCTATGACTGCGGCCGAAAGAACATTCCTTTTCAAGTGATTCAAAAACGATTAAAATTAGCATGATCTTTGATTTGGAATTTTTTGTATCCGTTTTTGCTCATTTATAGCTAAAACAAAAGAGGAACGGGGAGATAACCGTGGCAAAAAAGAAAAAAGTAACCCAGGCACCGCGGGCTGCGGCACAAGATGGCCCGGCCACTTTGAAGGATCTGCTCAGCAGCGAGGTACTGGGCAAGCTGAAGGCGCAGGCCGATGAGCTGAAGGCGGAGGAAACGAGCCGCAAAGAGGCTGCGCGCCAGGCAGTAGAAGACCAGCGTAAGGCGGAGCTGAAGCGGCTGGAGAATGATTTCGGCCATCTGCTGGAGAACAGCAACCAGGACTGGAGCAAATTCAAATAAATATGATGCGTAAGCGCTGCAGACGGCTGCGTGGTCCTCAAAGGGGCTGCGCAGCCGTTTCTTCTTGAGCAACAGGCTCGATTTTTAATCGAATCATGTACATAATTATAGTCAAATTGTATATTATACTTTACAAAATAAATACGATCATATACAATTTGAATCATGGAGGTGGAACGTTTGAGTGAACTGATTAACTACGTCCGTGTCCTGCGGGCCAGAGACAGATTATCGCAGCAAGAGCTGGCACAGCGGATTGGAGCTTCCCGCCAGACGATCGCCTTAATTGAACGGGGCGATTATTCTCCCTCGGTGGTGCTGGCGCTCAAGATAGCTGAAGTGTTTAAAGTGAAGGTCGAAGATATCTTTTCCATCCAAACTGAGGAGCGTGAATTCTAATGGAGAACACAAATAAACTATTTAAGAGCAAAAGAACTTGGCGGCTGATTTTTTGGGCTTTTATTGGAGGGGTGATCGGCTACATCTCTGCTTCGGGTGACTTGACTGTTCCTAAGGATGCCAACTTCAGCTTCTCGCTCATCTACGAATATGACCTCATGTTCGCCGCATTGGCACTGATTGTGCTTGTTCTGCTGGTCTGGAATGTGATTGGCCTCAGCCAGCTGGGCGCCATGAATGATGAAGGCGAGAATTCAGATGAGCTGATGAGTCCGAAGGAAAAGCTGCTCAGCACAATCATCAAGGTCAGCTCGTATAACACCATTGTCACCCTGTTATGGCTGGTGCTTGCTATTGCCCATGCCATGGCGCCAGACGGTCCACGGGAAGATATGCAGACCTACATGCTGGTGAATATGATCAGCGGCTGCGTTACGATGTTCATGGCCATCTACCTTCAGCATCGCACCCTTAGTATCTACAACAAGGTCTATCCGGAGCGGACGTATAATCTGAAGTCCAACAGCGGGAAGGAAGCAGCACGTGAGCTGTTTGCCAAGATGGACGAAGGCGAGCAATGGACCGTATACCGGTCTGCCTATTCTGCATTTAGGACTACCAACGTAATGTTAATCGCCGGCATCGTGCTGTTCACGCTGTACTCTCTGCTGTTCGGCTTCACGCCGCTGCCGATTATCGTGCTGGGCATCATTCTGCTGGTGCAGCATACCGTCTATTACCATGAGGCGGGCAAGGCGTATAAATAAATTTAATTGAGTCTTTATCCATGATAGTGTCGTAATAACATCTATACTTATACTTAATATTGAAATGGAGTGAAGTGAATGTACATGCCAACGTTCCGTATCCGCTCGGCCTTCTGGACGAGAACCGTTCTTGCCGCTACCCTGATTCTTTGCCTGATGGCCTCGACGGTGCAAGCAGCGGCCGCTCCCGTGTCAATCCCCGCGCAAGCGAAGGCGTTGACCACGGAGAATGTCGCAGCATTCCTCAAGCAGTTCTTCAGCTCGGAGGAGGTTAAGGCACAGCTTGCCGGTGCAACTGTAATTGTGGTCAAGGATGGCAAGACTGTGATCGAAGAAGGCTTCGGTTATGCAGATAAGGCTGGTAAAACTGCTGTGGACCCTGATGAAACCGTCTTCCGGATGGCTTCGGTATCCAAAACCTTCACCGCCGCTGCCGCCATGCAGCTGGTGGAGCAGGGCAAGATCGACTTGAAAGCGGATTTTCAGACCTACACCGGGCCGCTGAATTTCGATAATCCCTTCGGTACTCCGGTTACGGTGGAGCAGTTGCTGACCCACACAACAGGGTTCCGGATTCAGGACCCCCAGCCGGAAGATATCAATGATGATTTCAAGACAAAGGTATCGATTGAGGATTACGTGAAGCAGCATATACCGCCGGTGGTCCGTGAGCCGGGTACTTCCTACATGTACGACAACTTTGCTTCGTTGCTGCTCGGCCTGGTGGTTGAGAAGGCCAGTGGTGAGCCATACGAGGATTATATGGAGAAGCATGTGTTTGCCCCGCTGAATATGGACAAAAGCGGCTTCCTGCTGGAAGGCGAGCTGAAAGAGGATCTTGCCACAGCCTATGATGCAACAGGCAAGGCGCTTGACCTGTATACGGTAACTCCAACAGTGATGCCGCATGGAGGCATGCTGTCCACCGCCGATGATATCGGCAAGTTCATGACCGCTTTCCTGGACGGAGGCGCCGCGGGGAACAACCGCATTCTGGCTGAAAGTTCAGTAGAGGCCATGGAGCAATATCGCTCCTCGATTCACCCCTTGCTGCCGAATACCACCTATGGCTTTGAAGCACCGATTCAGCTTCCTGGCGCGGGCAGCAGCTCCAAGATTATCACCAAAGCAGGCGATTTGATTGGCTTCAGCTCTTATATGTTCCTGATTCCAGAGCAGAACACTGGTGTCTTCATTGGCTACAATCAGCAAAGCGCGCTGCGGGAGCTGTTCTACCCGGCGTTTATCCAGGAGTTCTTCCCGCAATATGCCGCTCCTGCGAAGCTTGACGCCTTCCAGCCGTTGAGTGCTGAAGCACTGGACGCGTTCACAGGCTACTATGCTGACCTCCGTCTTAAGAGCCTGGTCTCTACCGTTGCTGTAAACGGGGGTGCGCTTAGCATCACCGATGCACTGCTGGGCACCCGCCAGCTGCGTCAGGTGGACGATAATCTGTTCATTGATGAGTTGACCAAGAAATTTACCGCCTTTGAATTGGATGCGGACGGGCAAGGCACCTATCTGAAAGAACCTTACCTCAATCCTTACGGCTATGAGCAAAAAGGGCCGGATGGTGTCGGTTATGCCGATGTCACCGCCAACCACGCTTATGCGGCCCCGGTTATGATGCTGCAGTCGCTGGGCTATCTGCCGAATGATGCAGCGCTGAGCTTCCAGCCTGAGGCAGGAATTACGCGTGCCGAGTATGTACGGCTGATGCTGGAGAGCAGCGGGCTGAAAGGCAGCAAGACAGAGAAGCTGGCTTTCCCGGATCTGCAGGGTCACCCGGATGCCGCTTTTGTGCAGATGGCCGTTGAGATCGGGATGATTCAGGGAACGGCAGGTGGAGAGTTCCAGCCTGACCGGGTGATTTCCCGCCAGGAAGCGGCGGTAATGATATGGAGACTGCTTAACGCGCAATACCCGGATAAGCTGTTCACAAATGTGAAGCTGGCGGGCAACACGGACAAATGGGCGATTCCGGCAGTGAAGATGGCAGTGGCACTGGGTCTGTACGGACCTGAGATCAAGGCTGATGCCAAAGGTAAAGTTGATTTCAAGTCCAGAGCAGCGCTGAGCAAGCAAGAGAATGCAGCCATTCTGTATGCTCTATTCACGAATCCGATGAATCAGATCGTTGCCAAGCTAATGGAGAAATCCTAAGAAATTCCGCAGCTGAAATAGCCGGACAGATGACTAATTTCCAATAATAGGGTTGACAGAACTTTCGAATAACGTTTAAGATGGGACTTATCTTACTAAGAAGGGGGCCGATGAAGATGATTGGAACGGATACGCTATTCTCGCAGGCACAACCCATGCCAACTGCATATCGGAAATTGGATTCCATTGGCCCTGTCCGGCAGACATGATACGTTAGTTTGTCATGTTGTACGTTATCTCAGGGGTCGGCTGGCAGATCAACGGATTTGCAGTCGTTTCGCTCAAGCGATGCTCTAGCCGAGCCGTGGATCCGTATAGGATCTGCGGCTCTTTTTTATGATTTTTCCGGAAATAAGAAAGGAAATGACAACCTATTATGAGTACCAATAACAATCTGCATATTCCAGGTATTGAATACATGAGTTATACACCGGACGTACACGTAGGGATCGGCACCTGTATCGGCACTACCGCCGTATGGGATGGAATGGACGGTTAGGTGTCGCCTTCGATCGTCGGCAGCGATATCGGCTGCGGCATGCGGGTGCATCTCACCAACCTGCATAAGGATGAACTGCAGGACGTGAAGCTGCGCAGGAAGCTGGTGAAGGCGATTGAGAAATATCTGCCAATGGAATCGCAGCAGCGGGGGCATTTCGACGATATCCGGCTGGAGCATGTGATCCGCAAAGGCCTGCACGGCCTGCCGGGCAAATATGTTCCCGATAGCTACACCCCGAAGAAATCGACTGCGCTGACGCATGTAGAGATTAGCCGAATGGCGTTTGACGTTATTATTCGATCTGCCACGGCGCCGGCCGTCTGCGCTCGCGCTCTGCGACCAAGAAGCTGGTTACGGTGGGCGAATTCGCCCGGTCGCTGGTCGCTGCGGGTAGGCAAGCAGGACGAGATTGTAGTCAATCAGCATTCCCTGGAATCGATTCTTGATGAATCGCCGCAGGCCTACAAGAATGTGGATGAGATTATTGAGAGTCTGACCGGTGCGGGGCTGGCTGCGGTCGTGGCCCGCTGCAAGCCGCTTGCGGCGATTAAAGGCAGCAAATAAAGATTGGCTGCTCGAAGCTTGAACGGTCTGTCCGGTAACGGACAGACCATTTCTTTTTGCAGAAATGTTGTAACTTTCAGCAGGCTGGTACGTGGCTAAGGTGAGGGGGGAGAGGATGAAGCCGCAAACGCTGGATGAGATTTACCAACAGTATGTCCAGGATATTTACCGTTATTTGCGCTCCCTCTGCCAGGATCATCACGCTGCCGAGGATTTGATGCAGGAAACCTTTTACCGTGCCTATATGTACCTGGAGGACTGTAAGGACGAGAAGATTAAGCCGTGGCTCTTCCGCGTGGCCTATAACGCTTGGGTGGATTATACACGCAAGGAGAAACGCAGCATAGTGCAGGGTGAGGGTTATTTCCAGGGGCTTGCCCACCCGGAGACCACCGAAGGTACGCTGCTGCGCCAAGAGCGCTGGGAAGAGATGACCGTGGATGTGTCCCAACTTCCGGAACGTCAGCGCCATGCGCTGCTGCTGCATGATTGGCATGGGCTCTCCTACCGGGAAGCGGCAGATATTATGGAGGTTGGTCTGTCTCAATATAAGATACTGATTTTTCGCGCCAGACAACAGCTGCGTGAGCTGGAGCAGAGGAGGAACGAAAGATGAGCGAAGAGTTCAAGCAGAAGCTGAAGAGCTACAGCGAAGGCACACTTTCCGGGCAGGAGAAGGAGGAGGTGGAGCGCGAAATGCTGAAGATGGAAGCCTATCAGGAGTATCTGGAGCAGCTTACCGAGCTTGACGATCAGGAGAACAGTGAGCTGGGAAGGCAGCCTCTGCCTACGGAAGGCGGGCTGAAGCCGGGACGGGAGAAGAAGATCATCCGCCGGGGGAAGTGGAAGGCCCGCTTCATGAACGCCTGGACGGTGATCTCTGCATTTCTGATTCTGGCCGTGGTCAGCAGCATCATTACGGCGGTGTTTTACAGTACCGGAGAGCGGAGCGAGACATACAGCGATGTTGCAGCCGCTGCGCTTTCCGTCTCACGCCCGAATGAAACCGTACATTTGAGTACGGGGCAGAATACTTTTTTCTCAATGGATATGAACGGCCAGGTGGTGCGGACCATTGGCGATGAGCAGGTGACGGCCGGAGAGATGTCGGTGAACATGCTGCTGGGCTGGGCCCGGCTGGGTCAGATTGACCGGCTGGACCGTAACGCAGGCAATGGATCAATCTTCTATTATCCGCTGAACAAGACGATCAACAATCAAGGTGCTGACCGCGAGGAATGGAACCGGCTGGAGCAGCTGCCGGAAGGAACGGTGGCCGAAGCCACACTGTCGCTGAACCGGCTGTTCACGGTGGATGAGCTGCTGAAGCAGTTCGAGCACCGCAATCTGCAACTGCTGTGGTTCGCCGTTGATTCCGGCCCCTATGTGCATGAGGCCGTGGTGACGACGCCGCTTGGATTCCCGTACCATCCCCAATGGCGTAAGGTAGATATGACAGTAATAAGCTCGGAGACGGAGAAGCGGGGCTGGTTCACCCGTACCTTCAGCTCGGTGAGCCAAGGCCCTTCGGTTGAGGAATTTGGCGACGGAAAGCTGCGCGGCGATTATTTCATGAAGACCCTCTATCTGCTGGAGGAGCATCCTTCCATTACGAGCCGTGTGGCACCGTTCATCCGGCTGAAAGAAGCCATCCCTTACCTGGAGAAGAACGGAATCAAGCTGTACGGTGTCGTCGTGACCGGACCGGTGAAGGAGCTGCTGAAGCTGAAGGAGGAGAAGTGGATCAGCAACCTGCGTGTCGGTGAGGTGCGGCTGTGGAATTGGCGGGACCGTGAGCGCTAAGGTTGCGGTGGATTCTGCCCAAGGTAAGCAAAGAAGCAGCAATCAGGTGGTCACCTCTGTAGGGGTGTGCTGCCTGTTTGCTGTTGGGAAGCCGCTATGAATCACTGCCAGGGCTGGAGGGGAAGAGATCGCAGACTTGCTTCTAACCCATACAGAACGTACAATTAGTGACAATATTGTTAGAAAATCATCAGGCTGACGAAGCTGCAATTATCACGAATTAGGAGCTGATAGAAATGAAAGTAGGCGTCGTATCCGATACACATATGTCAAGTGTGGGCAAAGGGCTGCCGCAGGCCCTGAAGGCGGAACTGAGGGATGCGGACCTGATCCTGCATCTGGGAGACTGGGTCGCTATGGAGATTTATGATTTGCTGTCTGAGCTGGCCCCCGTAGAGGGCATTGCCGGGAATAACGATGGGGCTGAGATCATCAAGCGGTTCGGCGAACGCAAGCTGCTCACATTGGAGGGCGTGCGGATCGGCATGATTCATGGGCATACCCCGTATTCCGGCAAAGGGACAGACGGGAATGCGCTGCGCGCTTTTGAGGATGAGCAGGTGGATGTGATTCTGTTCGGACATTCGCATCAGCCGCTGCTGCGGCAGGAGAATGGCATTCTGCTGTTTAATCCCGGCTCGGCTACCGACAAACGGCGCGAGAAGTTGTATTCGTTCGGCGTTCTGCATCTGAAGGACGGCGAAGCCAGCGCACGCCATGTGTATTATGGGTCAAAGGACTGAGCATCGAGCAAAAGTCCAAATTATTCCACATACTCTCCATGGTCAGCCAGACAGACGCAGATGTACAATATAGAACGTGAACTTAAGAATGAAGCAGCGGAGTTGGATAAAGCCAAGTGTATAAGGCATTCTGCCAACTCCTGATGTAACATTCTTAAGTTCATCTTATATAGCGATAAAATGGCCTGGCCGGAAAATGGGCAATGAACATGGAATCATTTCGTATTGAACGTGCGGATGTACAGAATGTCGGGCAAGTGGCAGCGCTTGTGGATTCTGAATGATCTGTTTGTTTCGGCGGAGCAGCGCGGCCATGGCCTTGGAGCAATGCTGCTGGAAAGTGCGCGGCAGTATGCTGTTCATTCAGGAACCAAAGGTCTGACGCTAACAACGATGAAGGGCAATAATCTAGCGCAGCGGTTATATGAGGCTTCCGGGTATGTGAAGGACGAGGATTTTTATACGTATAACCTGTTCTACGGCAAGTGAGCAAGCAGCAGGTAGCTAAAAGGGGATTAACGATGGAAACAAGCAGCAAGCCGGCTATATTTTTTGATTTGGATGATACGCTGTACGATCATCTGGTTCCTTTCCGTGAAGCCGTGCGTGAGGTGCTGTCTCCGGCAGAGGGCAGTGTGGACTATAAGGAGCTTTTTTACACCGTGAGGCATCATAGTGATCTGCTGTGGCCGCAATATTTGCGGGGGGAGCTGGCGCTTGAGGAGACCCGCGTGCTGCGGCTGGAGCGGGCGTTCGCCGAAATGGGGATGGAGCTGAACCATGAACAGGCCGCTCTTGTGCAGGAAGCCTATATCAGCCGCCAGTACCGGATTGAACTGATTGAAGGCGTGCGCGAGCAGCTGGAGCGATTCCTTGCGGCAGACTATCAGGTGGGGATTATCACGAACGGTCCCAAAGAGCATCAGATGAACAAAATCCGCGGTTTGGGCGTGGACAAGATCATTAAACCGGAACTGATTTTTATCTCGGACGCTGTGGGTCTGGCCAAGCCGGACCCGGCGATTTTTGCCCATGTGAATGAGGTTACAGGTACTTCTCCGGACCAATCGGTCTATGTAGGCGATACGTGGGCGAACGATGTGGTTGGCGCGCTGGCTGCGGGCTGGAAGGTATGCTGGTATAATCCGCGCAGCCGTCTTCCGGGGTCGGCGCATGAGCCTAGTTATATATTTAGAGATTATAAGGAATTCGGCGAGCTGCCGATTGGTTAGGTGTCCGCTGAAGTGAAGCCGATGCGTTCAGGCGCAGAAGAACCCCCTTGCCTTAATAAGGCAAGGGGGTTCTTCCTTCTGCCGAGGCAGCTCTAGTTGGCGAACTCGTAAGTCGGGTCCGTCAGCTGCAGCCGTTCCCGGATGCCGGAGGTGGCATAAATCTTATTGTCATCGGTAATGAAGAAGGCTTCCACATCCCCGGGCAGCGCTTCAAGATAGGTCATGCCCTCTTCCAGACCCATCAGGAATACGCCGGTAGACAAGGCATCCGCATCAGTCGCATTCGGGCTCATGATGGTGATGCTCTTCAGCCCGTTCTGGGACGGGAATCCTGTACGTGGATCAAGGATATGATGGTAACGGACATTGTCCTGCATGAAGAAACGTTCATATACGCCAGACGCATCGATCACCTCATCGGTAATCTTGATCGTTCCCAGTTGGGTGCCGCGGGTCTGGTCGGGGTCCTGCAGGCCAATATTCCACTGTGCTCCGCCCGGCTTGGTACCCAGGGCAATGATGCTGCTGCCGCCCAGATTGATCATCGCGCTGTCGAGGCCCTCTTCCTTCAGGTAGTCGGCAATCCGGTCGGCAGCATATCCTTTACCGATACCCCCAAGGTCCAGTACCATACCTTCCTTGGTCAGCTTAACTGTCTTCGCGGCATCGTCAATAATAACATCCTTATAATTGGTCAGGCTTGTAGCCGCTGCAATATCAGCCTCTGGGGGAACCTGCTCCCCGCCATTGCCGATTGCCCACAAGTCCACTAGGGGACCTATGGTCGGGTCGAACAGGCCGTTCATTTCTTCGGCATATTTAATCGACTGCTTCACTACGTCCAGCGTCTCGTCGGAGACGACAACCGCTTCCTTGCCTGCGGCCTGATTGACGGCGTAGACCTCGCCGCCCTCCTTGGTGCGGCTTAACTCCATATCCATCCGCTCCAGCATCTGCTGGATAGAATCCATGTTGCTCTGCTGTACCTCGTCTCCGAACACCTTGATTGTCACAACCGTATCGTAGATATAAAAGGTTTGCTCCAACGATCTGGCGCTGATGGAAGTGTTTACCTTAGCTTCATCGGCTGACTCCGCAGGCTTGTCCTCTTTAGTATTGCTAACATACAGCCATACTCCGGCACCAATAATCAACACCAGTGCGGCTAGGAGCAGCAGCGTTTTTTTGTTCTTAAGCATGTTCCACCATCCATATAGTTAGTTTCTTGACGTCATCCTTACTATCATACCCCAGAACGGAAGTTCATGGAAACCCAAAAACTCCGCATCCGAAGTTTCGGAGCAGAGTCTAGGGCTGCATAAGAACGGCACAAAACTAACAGGCGTGCTTAATCCAGCATATATTCACGATATTTGTTCTTGCGCGGATTCAGAACGAACAGGATGCCTGCAAGATAGCCGTTTACGGCGTTGAAATTTCGTTTCAGTGTCGATTTGCCGGTTAGATAAGTCAGTGTCCACAGCAGGGCGGCATAGTTCTTAACCGGGGCTTTGCGCAGATTCAGCAGGTAATAATGGTTGACTGCCGTGGCCCGGGCCACCCGTCCCGCCTTGTCGCGTGAGCTGGGTGATTCGTGGTGGGTAATCTTCATTGCCGGATTGATCACCAGCTTGCCGTAACGGCTGGCCAACTGGCACATGTAGATATCATCGGCCACAGCGTAGCTGGTCATCCACGGATAAGGCTTCATATCCTGCAGAGCGCTGGCGCGGAATGACATATTGCAGCCATGGAAAAAATCAGTCTCAAACGTCTGCTCCGTCTCTCCCCACAGCAGCAGTGAACCTGCCAGCGTGCTTGCCGACAGCTTGCCGGGCGATGCGGACATCTGGAAGGTGAGCCGGCCAAGCCATTTGCCGGAGCGGCTGCTGGAGAGGCCTTTGGCGATACCGCCTACGCCGACAATCGTCTGATCAGATGCATAGGTGTCCAGCATATGGCGGATATACAGTGGATCATCCAGCTCGGCGTCATCGTCGAAGGAGAGCACAATCTCACCGTGGATCAGCCCAAGTGCCTCGTAGCGGGAGAGCCATACGCCCGGACGGGTCTTGCGGTAATAATGCAGCTCTGCCTGCGGGAGGCGGGCCAGCAGTTGGCGGAATTGCTCCAGCACCTCCGGCGGAATCTCACCGTCGTCCACAATCAGCAGCTCTACAGAGATATCCTGCAGACGGTCCTGGCGGCCAATCGATTCAATACAACGCGTGAGATCATTAATTCGGTTGCGGGTGGGGATAACAATAGACAGATCAAACATGGCGTTGTCTCCTTCCGGGACACCTGGGTGCCCACTTTTGTGATGATAGTTTCCGGTCAGTCTGTTACCTTTTATTTTAAGCGTCGAAACGGAGGGCGTATATACCACTTTCGTTTACTTTTGATACGTTTCAGCGGGGTGGAATAGGTTGTTATTTTATGATCTATACTATATAATTGTAAGTAACAAATTTATTGTTATATAAGATGAATTTAAGAATGATATAAATACACTAGGAGGATTTTCTCATGAGAATAGATATTTGGTCAGATTATGCTTGCCCGTTTTGTTATATCGGCAAAAGAAGACTTGAACACGCACTTAGCCAATTTGCGGACCGCGACAGTGTTGAGGTAGTGTACCGCAGCTTCCAGCTGGACCCTTCCGCCCCTGTGCACACGGACCAGGATATTCACGACATGCTGGCTGCCAAATACGGCATGACACGTGAGAAGGCCAAAGCGACGAATGATCAGCTGGCTGAGCAGGCCCAGGGCGTGGGACTTGATTTTCATTTTGACGGCATGAAGCCTACCAATACGTTTGACAGCCACCGGCTGGCCCATTATGCCAAGGATCAGGGCAAAGCGCCGGAGATGACCGAGCGATTGCTGCGCGCATATTTCACGGATTCACTGAATCTGGGTGAACGCCCTGTGCTGGCACAATTGGCTGCAGAGGTTGGGCTGGATGAAGCGGCAACCGCCGCCATGCTGGAGACAGAGGCCTATAAGGATACTGTGAACGAAGATATTGCCGAAGGCCAGCGGCTGAATATTACCGGCGTACCTTTTTTTGTATTCAACAATAAATATGCGGTGTCCGGAGCACAGCCCGGCCCTGTATTCACCGAGGTGCTTGACACGGTATGGGCGGAGGAGCAGGCGGCCCCCGTATTGCAGACAGTTGGCGGGAATAAGGCGACCGACCAGGCAGCCGGCGATGACGGATGTACGGACGGCTCCTGCAGTGTGTAAGCGGATGAGGGAGTGCGAATCTGCAACTAATTTCGAGTAAATCAGGCCTATTCTGCTCAAACGCCGAAATTAGATGCCTTTTTGCAGCTATTTCCTCCAAAACGCAAAAAATCCGCCAATTAGATGCAATTTCGGTTACTACTTAGGCCCCCGCGAGACTCCAAGCCCTTGAACTAGGTAACCTGCATTCTAGCGGACCGTATAGCCCCTATTTCCTCCTATCTGCGATCTTTTGACGTCTTACGGACCGTATAGCCCCTAAGTCGTCAAAACAAGACCTAACCCAAGGTTGTTCTATGGTATAGAGGCTCCTGGGTCCGTTAATCCTGCAAAACGGCCTATGTACAGCAAATAGAGGCTCCTGAGTCCGCAACCGTCTGAAATCGAAGCGAGGGTTACGAGCGAAGAGGGCTAGGGAACCTAAGTAGTAACCAACTTCGCAACTAATTCAATGGTGTTCTAGTCATACCAAGCCCTGACTAATAGCCTAAACACAAACAGCGGTTCTCCAGGTAGTGGAGAATCGCTTGTTTGTGTGGTGCAGCTTCTGGCGTGCAGAGGGTCGCAGGACAAAAGTAAGTTGAATCTGTCAGTCTCAATATGTCAGCTTGTCAAGTAAGCCAGTCAGTCGCTCACTCTTTTCAGCCATTCACCCACTGATTCACTCAGCAGTCAGTCTATCTATCTCCCTCAGTCACTCACTCAGCGCCTGCTGTCTTACCGGTATGAAGTTACGAAGCTGCTGAACAATGTGCGGACATCGTACTGGTACTGGTTGATCGGCTCAATCGGCCGATTGCTGCCAAGCAGCGTGTAGACGGCAATTCTTGCAGCCCGGACCGAATATTCCTCCGTGAACACCACGTCGTCGGGAATTTCGCAATATTGTCCGACAAAAGCTAGGTTCGTGGAGCCTGCGGGAACCACCTGCGGTCTGTCGCTGCCGAGTCTCGGCATAAACTGGGAGGTGATATAAGGCATCATGCAAGGGATGCAATTGGCAGTAGCCATAATCTCTTCGCGGTGTTCCTCGAAGTGTAGATGCCCAATCAGTTCCTCCATAATTTCTTCTCCGGTACAGTCGCACATTCTCTTCTTCACGTAATCTCCCACGTTGTCCGTGTACAGCCCATAACCCCAGAACACCGTTACGTTCTCCGGCTGGTTGCGGAAATGCGGCTGGAAGGCCAGCACCACCGACATGAACCAGCTGGAATCCTTGAAGGTCACCAGCGCGCCGGTGCCTGCACGGTTGCGGGTGAATTTCTCCATCAGATCGAAGAATTTCGAATCCTGGAACGTTACTGTGAAAGACTCCCACTTCGAGCCATCCACATGATCATCGAAGGAGGAGGGATTGCCGAGGCCCGGTTTCTTGGCCGCGATGTTCTCCCAGAGCTTCCAAGAGCTGCCCTTGCCGCCAAGCTTCGGAGCCGACGTCATCGAGCCAAGGCTAGAGCCTTCCGTCATGGAGCCGTTAGTGACGATTACCAGATCTTTCTCCTGGACCTCAATCACAGATTCTTTACCTTGGCGCAGTACATTCAGCGCGGTAACGGTAATACCTTCGCCTTCCTTGAATTGGAGGTCGGTGACTGTACATTTCAAGGTGAAATCGACACCATGCGGCTCAAGATAACGGTGCAGCGGCAGAATGATAGAATCATATTGGTTGTAAGGTGTGCGTGTTACACCTTCCAGTGTCTGAATCCGTGGGAACTCATGCATAAAGCGGAGCATATATCGTTTGAATTCCACGGCGCTGTGCCAAGGCTGGAAGGCGAAGGTGGTCGCCCACATGTACCAGAAATTGGTGGTGAAAAAATGTGGACCAAACCAGTCGTTGATCCGCGCCTTGCCCATCTTGTCCTCCGGCGTAATGATCAGCTTGCCCATTGCCAGCCGGTCAGCCGTATCGAAGCCCATCGACAGTACATCCTGAACCTCGCCGTTACGGTCAATCAGCCGGGCGTTGCCATGAGTCGGATTCGCCGTGTCGAAGGCAATGATCTCTTCTCTTACCGACAGCTCCGGGTGGTCAATCGAAGGGATGGTCTTCAGCAATTCCCACAGATTCTCATAAACCTCATCGTTGAGCATCCGGCCGCCACGAATGACATAACCTTCTTTGCCGCTGCCCGCGCCGTCGTTGCTGCCGCCCAGAATGGGCATTTCTTCAATAATATGAATCTGTGGTCCCGTGAAACCGCAGTCTCGGATCAGATATACCGCGCCTGCCAGGGATGCCAGTCCGCCTCCCACGAAATACACTTGTTGATCGCTAATTTCTTTGTTCACAATAATCGCCTCCAGGATAATTAATTACGAATGTGTTAAAGTTCCTGGATTAACTGTAATCCAAACGCCTTCATGGAAGGTATATGCAAAATCAGCCGTGTGTACGAAATTGAGACAATTTGGGTAAAGTGTATGGTTTTATAACAAATTCCCAAGTGAAAAAAAGCCGCAGCAGTGGCTACGACGGCTTGCACTCATATTTATGCAGCGCTCTGAGGAAATGGCCCTCAATCAGATCGCTGAGCTTATCGATAATGACCTTCGTCGGCTCCTTCATACCGCCCTTCAGCCATTGGATCACCAGGCCACTGAAGGCCAGTGTATAGAAATTGGCAATAAAACGTTTGTCCTCTTCGCTGACAGTCATTCCTTCAGCCAGCTCTTGGATGACGCCCATCACCAGATCATAGGTTACTTCGTAGAGGTAGACATCCAGATGGTTTCGGCCCAGCGAGTCCAGCGTATTGCAGCAGAAGGCGCGATTATTCTCGATATAGCAGAAGATCCGGCAGAAGCCGTCGGTCCAGGTATCATAGCTCCGGTACAAGGAGATGCTTTCCACCGCTTCGGTTCTATAAATCCAGCCCAGCAGATCAAAGATATCCTGAAAGTGATAATAGAAGGTCTGGCGTTTCAGCCCGCAATGCTCCACCAGCTGTTTGACCGTTATTTTGTTCAGCGGGATATGCTCCATCAGTTCCTTCAGTGAATGGGCGAGCGTTCTCTGGGTCAATGACGAATTGGACACACGGGTCATCCCCTTTTATAAATAATCAATACGGGTGCTGCCGCTGAAGCAACCGGTATACACCTTCCACGATCAAACCGAGAGTGAAGCCGCCCAGGGTCAGCAGCACGAAGAACAGGAAGCCAGCGAGATCCTCCCAACCGGACATATCCCTGTAGGTGGAGAAGAACATCAGCGCGAGTCCGGCAAATGTGCAGGCGGTACTGACCAGCCAGAACAGGCGCAGGCCCAGCCAACCGAGCAGATGAACCACTGCAGACAAGCCAAGTGCCAGCAGGGCAAGCCGCAGCATCAGTCCGGCATCAGCAGGTCGTTCCATTTGCACAAATCGGTTCAGGCAGAAAATCAACCACAGCAGGATGCTGTAAACAATCATCAGCAGGACCCAGCTTTTGCTTCTGGCGGGAGGCAGGAGCTTCATAACCAATCACCTCTTAGTTAGGATTAGATGTTTTCCAGTTCTTCGGCGCTTTGCAGCAAATGGTTCAGCAGGCTTGGAATATCCTCCATCTGCTCCTCGGTAATTTGTCTGTTGAATTTCAGTTCTACGCAATTATTGTAGGTATCATTATCCTGTCCATACATGAAGCTGAGCGCCTGTACAGGCTTCAGTTCAGGGCCCCAGATCGAGCTCAGTACCCGTTCCACGGCCGGACACTGAACATCGATATCTTCAATCTCCATATAAAAGCGCAGTGAAAGATTGCAGCCCGGGTCCGTATCGGGAGCTTCGAGAATCTCATCGCTCAAATCCTTCACGGAAGAGCTGAGGAACACCTCCGTCGTGATGTTTCTGCCCGAGAGCAGCTTGAACGAGAGGCTGAATTCCCGCGACATCAGAGCCAGGTTGAGCAGGTCGGAGCGGTCTGTAATCACGAGAATGCCGTCCAGATTGTCATAATCGTAGAGCTGATTCTCAAAGCTTATTTTAATATTGTCAAAGACAGTAGGATGGAACAAGTGCGGCACCTTCTCTATGGGGGTAACTATATTTATCTTATTGTACCATGCGGGTCATAAGAGTGAAAAAAGTGGATTCATCCGGCTGTCGCCGCTGAATCCACTTGGAGGTGAAACGATAGGAATCCTTAGACCTCTGATTGTTAAGGTCAGTTGGAAGAAGAAGGTGCCGTGTACTTCAGAAAGGTCTTCGGAATCGGGCTTTCGAAGATCATCAGCTCCCCGGTTGCCGGGTGTGTGAAGGAGAGTACACGTGCATGCAGTCCGAGCCTGCCGACGGTCTTCGTCTCTGCGCCGTATTTCTTGTCGCCTGCGATCGGATGCCCGAGATCAGACATATGAACACGGATCTGATTCTTGCGGCCAGTCTCCAGATGCACCTCCAGGAGAGAGAAGTGACGGTTCATCTGGATCAGCTTGTAATGGGTAACCGCATGCTGGCCATCGCCTTCATGGGGGCTGGAGTACATCTTCAGCGTGGAGGTCTCCTTCAGCCAGGAGCTGATTGTTCCTTCCGGGTGTTTCACAGCGCCTTCCACCAATGCCACATAGGAGCGTTCCTTCACCGTTTCCTTCCACGTTGTCTGCAGCAGCTGCTGAATCCGCTCGCTTTTGGCGAACATCATCAGTCCCGAGGTGTCGCGGTCCAGCCGGTGCACCACAAAAATCCGATTCTTGGGATTGGCCAGGCGGACATGCTCCATCAGCTGGTAGTAAGCGGTCAGCTCGGTTTCCTCTGCCGTAGCGATGGACAGCAGCCCGGCATCCTTCTGAATGACAATCAAGTCCTCATCTTCATGGACAATGGTCAGGCCGATCAGTTCTTCGGGTGGGGCCTGCTTCTCCTGGTCGATAGCTACAACCTGACCCGGATGCAGCTGGAGATTATGCTGGGTGGTCGTTTTGCCGTTCACGGAGACTTGTCCGCGCGACAGGATGGATTTGATCGCATTGCGCCCGCGTCCGGTAATATGGGTGAGCAGAAAAGGCAGCAGCTCGGCCGGTTCGGTTACCGGATACAGCTTGGCCGGCAGCGGCGCCTTCACCTTGTCGGCAGGTCGGCTGTTCGGTTTATGTGAGCCCTTGAAGCCTTGCTTCGGCTGTGACTTGGCGGCGGAATCAGGCTTGGCGCCCCGTTTGGCGGTATCTTTGGGATTGCGTCTTGTATTCATAACTACATTCTCCGTCCTCTGAATTTCAGTGTATTCCTCAATATACCATGGGGCGTGAAGAAATACCACGGAAAGGCTGGGAACCGAACGATCAGGCTTAGACAAACATAAGCAAACCGGCGATGATTAGCAAGGACAGTACGACCTGAATCCAGCCCATTACCCATTAATCACGGTTAGCTAGGGTAAGTGTCCCACTGCGCTGCTCTTTTTATGTGGCCTTCACCAGAACTATGCCTGTCTTTATAATGTCGGTGGTTGATCATTGCCCCGATGCCCGGTAAACTAAAGGTAGAAACGCCTAAGGAGTTATGATAGAGATGAACATGCAAGCACCTACCATGGAACAGGCTCAAGCCGAGCTGCAAAAATATTACGGATATCCCGATTTCCGGGAAGGCCAGAAGAAGATTGTCCAGAGCCTGCTGGAGGGCCAGGATACGCTGGGAATCATGCCTACCGGCGGAGGCAAATCGATCTGCTATCAGGTGCCGGCACTGCTGCTGCCCGGCCTGACGCTGGTCATCTCGCCGTTGATCTCGCTGATGAAGGATCAGGTCGATGCGCTGACCACTGCGGGCATTTCCGCCGCCTTCATCAACAGCACGCTCAGCGGCAAGGAAGTGAATGAGCGGATTCGCGCTGCCCGCAGGGGCGAGCTGAAGCTGCTCTATGTCGCCCCTGAGCGGCTGGAGCTGGACTGGTTCCGCCAGGAGATGGCGGAGCTTCCCATCTCCTGCGTAGCGGTCGATGAAGCCCACTGCGTCTCGCAGTGGGGCCATGATTTCCGCACCAGCTACCTGTCGGTGTCGCCGTTTGTGGAAGGCCTGCCGCAGCGCCCGATCCTGGCTGCGTTTACTGCCACCGCTACGCCGGAGGTAATGGAGGATATGGTCCGGCTGCTGCGCCTGCGGCAGCCGGGCGTCTTCATGACCGGCCTCGGCCGTGATAATCTGGCGATGTCCGTCCTGCGCGGAGAGAACAAACGCGAATTCGTGATGGACTACGCCGCTTCACATGCCCATCAGCCGGGCATTATTTACGCTGCTACCCGCAAGGAGGTAGACGACCTCTACCAGCGGCTGCAGGCGGCGGGTGTCGCCGCCGGGCGTTACCATGCCGGTATGACTGATCAGGAGCGGGCAGCCAACCAGGAGGGTTTCCTCTATGACGATATCCGCGTGATGGCGGCGACCAATGCCTTCGGCATGGGGATCGACAAATCGAACGTGCGATACGTCATTCATTACAATATGCCGAAGAATATGGAGGCTTATGTTCAGGAAGCGGGGCGTGCCGGCCGTGACGGCGAGCCCAGCGACTGCATCCTGCTGTTCAGCGCGCAGGATATTATGACCCAGAAGTTCCTGATCGAGCAGAATCCGCAGGACCCGGAGCGCAAGGCGAACGAATACCGCAAAATGCAGCAGATGATTGATTACTGCTACACCACCCGCTGCCTGCGCAGCGCCCAGCTGGATTATTTCGGCGAGGAGCATCCGGACGAGCCTTGCGGCATCTGCAGCTCCTGCACGGATGAGCGGGAGCTGGTGGATATGACTGTGGATGCGCAGAAGATTTTCTCCTGCATTCACCGCATGCGTGAGCGTTATGGCGTGGCGCTGGTAGCGTCGGTGCTGAAGGGTTCCCGCAACCAGAAGGTGGTGCAGTATGGCTTCGACCAGCTGCCCACGCATGGGATGATGTCCAACAAGACTGAGAAGGAGATCTCCGAGAGCATCAATGTGCTGATCTCGGAAGGTTATCTGGCCCTGTCCGAAGGGCAGTATCCGGTCGTGCGCCTGCAGCTTCCGGCAGCAGAGGTGCTGCGCGGTCAGCGGCAGGTGATGCAGCGGGTGGCCCGGCCTTCCCGCGCAGGCAGCTCACGGGAGCGCAGCCGCAGCCGGGATATCTCGCCGTCGGCCGTCAACGAGACGGTGTTCGAGCAGCTGCGGCTGATCCGGCGCGAGCTGGCGGGGCGGGAGCATGTGCCGTCCTATATCATTTTTAATGATGCGACCCTGCGCGAGATGAGTGTGGTTTGCCCGCAGACCGAAGCGGAGATGCTGAGGGTGAAGGGTCTCGGTGAGGTGAAATACCGGAAATACGGCAAGGCATTCCTGGAATTTTTTCAAAATGAATTGTAAAGAAGGTCTGAAGACATGAGAATCATCCTGGCCACATTAAATGCCAAGTATATCCACACCTCGCTGGCGATCCGGCTGCTTAAGGCTTACAGTGAGCATGAATTCGGCGATATCCTACTGGCAGAATATACAATCAAAGATCCCTTGATGAATATCGTGTCCGACCTCTACCAGAAGCAGCCGGAGGTGATCGGCTTCTCCTGTTATATCTGGAATATCGAGGAGACGGTCAAGCTGGTCGGCATCCTGAAGCAGGTCATGCCTGATGTGAAGATTGTGCTGGGCGGACCGGAGGTATCCTATGAACCTCTCTACTGGATGAAGCGGGAGACGGGGATTGATTTTGTCGTCAATGGCGACGGGGAGGAGACCTTCCACCATCTGCTGCAGGAGATTCAGGGTGAGCACAAATACCATTTCGTCTATGGAGCCGCCTACCGCAAGGGCGAGGAGCTGATCGTCAATCCGCCGCGTCCCAAAAGTGATCTGAACACCCTGCCCACCCCGCACCGCTTCGCCGATGATCTGCCGGACCTGGGCAAACGGATCGTGTATTTCGAGACCAGCCGGGGTTGCCCGTTCAACTGCCAGTTCTGCCTCTCCAGCATCGAGGTGGGCGTGCGTTATTATGATATCGAGCGGGTCAAGTCGGATCTGCTGTACCTGATCGAGAATGGTGCGACCATCATCAAGTTTCTTGACCGCACCTTCAACATTAACCGCAATTACGCGATGGAGATGTTCCAGTTCCTAATAGACAACCACCAGGGCTGTGTGTTCCAATTCGAAATCACAGCTGACATTATGCGGCCGGAGGTGCTGGATTTCCTCTCCAAGAATGCGCCCCCGGGCATATTCCGTTTCGAGATCGGGGTCCAGTCCACCAACGATGAGACGAACGAGCTGGTCAAACGCCGCCAGAATTTCACCAAGCTGTCCCGCACGGTCATGAAGATCAAGGAGAGCGGCAATATTGACCAGCATCTGGATCTGATCGCCGGACTGCCAATGGAGGATTACTCCACCTTCCGCAAGACCTTTAATGATGTGTTTGCGATGGAGCCGGAGGAGCTGCAGCTGGGCTTCCTGAAGATGCTGCGCGGCACCGGACTGCGCGCCCAGGCAGCCAAATATGACTATACCTACATGGAGCATGCGCCTTATGAGATCCTGAGCAGCCATATGATGCCGTTCTCCGACATTATCCGTCTTAAGCGGCTGGAGGATGTGTTGGAGAAATACTGGAACAGCCACCGGCTGGACCATACCGCCAAATATCTGATCCGGCATGTGTTTGAGTCGCCGTTTGATTTCTTCCAGGAGTTCGGGGATTACTGGGAGGCGCGGGGCTGGCAGAAGATCGGCCATCAGCTGGAGGACCTGTTCACCCGCCTCCACCAGTTCCTGACAGATCGAGGCACCGGATCGATGGAGATCGTTACGGGTCTGATGAAGCTGGATTATTTCCTGGGCCATAAATACAAGCCGCGCAAAATCTGGTGGGACACCCCGCTTCAGAAAGCGGACTGGTCGGCTTACATGAAGGAGATTGCCACGCATCCGGCGCGGATCTCGCCGGAGCTGGCCGAAGCGGGCTTCAGCGAGCGGGAGCTGCAGAAGTTTACGGTGCTGGAGGTGCTGCCCTTCCCGCTGGAAGCGGTGCTTGCCTCCATCAGCGGCCTGCGGGCCGGAGCAGATGCTCCGGCGTTCGGTGATGCGGCCGCCCCGATGGAGGGGGCGGCCGGGGATGCCATCGCCGGATCGGGCGATGGCTCAGTTGTTGCCGCGGTGCCAGCCGCGGTAGTGCAGCCGGTGCCGGCGAGCGGCGGTGGCCTAGCGGTGCAGACGAGCGGCGATTACCTGGCGGCGCAGCATGTGCAGGCGGGGGTCAGCAGCCTGGTGTCGCAGCACGTGCAGGCCGTGGGCAGCGCGGGTGTGCTTGCTGAGCAGAGGCCGCCGCAGCTTGCAGGCGACCGCACCCTGCTGATCGTGATGTATCAGCAGGATGAGAGCCAGCGGGCGCGGTATTATACGCTGGCGCTGTAGCGGTATACGCTGGCCGTAGTGGCGGTAATGCTCGAGTTGTAGCCGATATAAACTGGCGCTGTAGTGGTATATACTGGCGCAGTAGCGGTATACGCTGGCGTAGTAGCCGTATATGGCATTGTAGCGGTATTGCTGGCATTGTAGCGGTATTGCTGGCATTGTAGCGGTATTGCTGGCATTGTAGCGGTATTGCTGGCGTCGTAGTGGTATTGCTGGCGCTGTAGTGGTATATGCTGGCGTAGTAGCGGTATATGGCGTAGTAGTGTTACATGCTGGCGCAGTAGAGGTATACGCTGGCGTTGTAGCAACAGGTGGAGGTCCCACAACGCTGGAGATACGCTCCTAATTTTGGTAGGGTCAGCAGGGTTAAAGAGCGTGCGGCCTGGGGAGTCGGCTTTAGTTAAAGGCAATAAGTTTGGATGACGAGGACCTTAGATGTTTGTGTTTAACTTACAGAGCGATTAGCTGCTTTAGTGGTTTCTATTCAGGTTCAGCAGGGATTTAGAATGTTGCCCTGGCACGTTGGGAGCAAATAGATGCGAAACTGGTTACTACTTAGGGCCCCCTTTTTTTCCATGTGTTACTCGTCCGTGCCTGTCATACAACACTGCGCGACAAGGAGGCTAAGAATAACAAAGGAAGACCGTCGCCAGTAACCTGCACTTAAATTTCAGATTATTGCGGACTCAGGAGCCTCTATTTGCTGAAAAAAGGCTGTTTTGCAGGTCTAACGGACTCAGGAGCCTCTATTCAGGCAAAAACCCACTAGTTAGGGCCTGTTTTTCCAATATAGAGGCTATGCGGTCCGCTAGACTCCAAACCATCGCAGGAATGAGGAAATAGGAGCTATACGGGACCGCTAGGACGTGGGTTACCTAAAGGGGGGAGTGTTTGGGTTAAGGTAGCGCGATCCCTTAACCTTCGCAAGTAAACCTTCTATGCCCTCGCAGGGTCCTAAGTAGTAACCATTTTTGCAACTAAACGTGAGGATGCATGAGGATGTTTGGGCAGTGGTACCGCCGTATGAAGCAGTGTCATCCTACGAAGCCTTTTCTGCGGAGAAATCATTAAATTAGACGCGTGGTTTGCTTGAATCGGGTCTTCTGTAATAAAATGGTTTTTGTAATAATAGTAATACAAAAGAGCAGTGTCGTCAGCACTGCTCCATTGTACACTCACTGCTGCTATAGAGCAGCCGGCCGTTCATGTTTGGGTTTGAGATAGACCGTTACCTTGCCGGGGCGGTCTATTTCTTTTTGAGATAGGCAAGCAAGGCCAATATGAACATTCCGAACGCGAACATTAGTGCTAGGGCATCTTTTACCTCCATTTCTGTCACCTCCGTATTAGAAGAATGACCGGTTGCTCATTTAAGCAGTGTTGTACATGTAAATCATATCATATTCAGAATGCCAAAAAATGGATCATTAGTAGATTTGTAGCGGAAAAAAATAAAGACAGACTTTCCGGAAAACGGAAATACCTGTCTTTATTGGTACCTGCAATGCTTGCTGCGGGCGTTCTAGGTCGCTGTTTCCTGAAGTAGCATGGAGGCTGCAGGAAGATGGCGTGCCAGCCAATCCAGCACATCCGAAGTAACCTCGTCCCGGTTGATTTCATTGAGCATCTCATGTCTGCCCTCAGGGTACAGCTTGCGCTCGATGTCGGCAATTCCCCGCTCCCGGTAGAGCTGCTCCAGACGCTCAATCCCTTTGCCGTTCATTCCGACGGGGTCCTTGGCACCGGAGAGCAGGTATACCGGCCTGTCGATGCACAAGGTGCGCAGCGTCTCCCGGGTGTGCAGCTCACGCAGCAGGTGGAAGAAATCGCGGAAGAAGCGGGTGGTGCAGATGGTTCCGCAGAACGGATCGGCGATGAAGCGGTCCACTTCCTCCGTGTCGCTGCTCAGCCAGTCGAAGGCGGTCCGTACGGGAGAGAAGGAGCGGTTATAGCTGCCAAAAATCACACCATTCAGCAGTACGCTGCGGTGCAGCTCTCCTTGCAGCTTGTACTGGGCACGCGCCAGTGTCTCTGCAAGCAGGAGTAGGCTGCGCGGTCCGTTGGTTCCGCAGAGGATATACCCTGCGTAGACCTCGTTGCCTTCTTCGCACATCAGCTTCTGGGCCAGGAAGGAGCCCATGCTGTGCGCGAACAGGAAGATTGGCAGCCCCGGATGCCTGGAGAGGGCGATCGCGGCCACCTGCAGCAGGTTGCGGCGCATCCAGTAGAAGCCGTTCTCTCCGGTATCGCCGAGCAGGTTGACCTGGCCGGCGGTTTTGCCGTGGCCGCGGTGATCGTTGGCGTAGACGGCGTATCCGGCAGCAGTCAGCGCAGTGGCGAACCGGGCATAACGGGCAGCCGTTTCACACATGCCGTGGGAGATCTGGACTATTCCCCTTACTGGAATATCCGGCTCCGGCAGCCACTCATAGACATGGATATTAACACCTACGGGATCGGTCATGGTGAAGCTGTTTTCCGTCATATTTGCCCCTCCTAAAGTTTTGTGAGCACCGCATGCTCGTCATGCGCGATCAAAACTGGCTACGGAAGCATACACCTAGTTTTGTGAGCACCGCATGCTCGTCATGCGCGATCAAAACTGGCTCCGGAAGCATACACCTAGTTTTGTGAGCACCGCATGCTCGTCATGCGCGATCAAAACTGGCTCCGGAAGCATACACCTAGTTTTGTGAGCACCCGCATGCTCGTCATGCGCGATCAAAACTGGCTACGGAAGCATACACCTAGTTTTGTGAGCACCGCATGCTCGTCATGCGCGATCAAAACTGGCTACGGAAGCATGTTACGGCAGATACGAACGCAGCACGGTGGAATGTCCTTCAATTTCGTACGCGCCTAGGCTTGAAGGCAGCAGGTAACATTCGCCAGCCGCGTAAGGCTGCGTACCGCCGTCCCAGTTCAGATGGCCGCTGCCTTCGCAGATGACCAGAATACTGAAGCTGTCGTCCGTGGTGGTCAGGCTCCAGGAGCCGTTAACAAGCCCTTTTTCAACAATGAAATAAGGGGATGCCGCCAGTTGCAGCCATTCACCGGCCACGGCATGGTCTGTCTTCATCGAAGTGGCGCCTGCGCCTTCGTAAGCTGTAACGTTCAGCGAATCCTCAACGTGAAGCTCGCGCGGCTTTCCGTCAAGACCTGGACGGTCGTAGTCGTAAATCCGGTATGTAGTGTCGGAATTCTGCTGGATTTCTGCAACCACTACCCCTGCACACAAGGCGTGGACAGTTCCGGCCGGAATGTAGAAGGAATCGCCTGCGGCTACGGATACCTCCTGAAGACTATCCATAACTTGGCCGCTTTCCAGAGCTTCGCGCAGCGTTTCGCGGGTTACCCCGTCCTTGAGACCATAGATGATTTTGGCATCGGGTTTGGCGTCCAGCACATACCACATTTCTGTTTTGCCCAGTTCGCCCTTCGGCAATCCCTCATAGTCATCTGTTGGGTGAACCTGGATCGAGAGGTTGTCATTGCAGTCCAGCAGCTTGATCAGCAGCGGGAATCTTCCGCCGGCTTCGGAAATGCCCTTGCTGCCGAACCATTCACGGCCATAGGCCTCGCGGATCTGGTCCAGACCCTGACCTGCCAGTTCTCCATTGACAACAGATGAGGTGCCGTTTGGATGATCGGCAATCATCCAGCCCTCGCCGATATGGCCTTCCGGCAGCTCCAGTCCGAATTTCTCCAGCGCACGCCCACCCCATACACGTTCCTTGAACTCCGGTTGAAATTTTAAAGGATAAGGTTTAGCCATTATTACATCGTCCCTTCACGTTATGGATTTATATAAGATGAACTTAAGAATGAAGCAGCGGAGCGAGCAGAAAGCCTGGTGTATAGCGCTTCCGACAACTCTGCATGTACATTCTTAAGTGCACGTTCTATCTGAACATAATTGATCATTCACACACGATTACGAAGAAGCGCCTAGCTATTGCGGAGCCTTGTGTCGGCGTCACAGCGTACTTGCGGGAGCTATAGGTAATTCCAATCGCTAACTTCTGGTGCTGGAACTATATTGACCATTATAGGGAGAATCACGCCTTAGCCTGCATCCGCTGCTGCACCCCGAATGTTCAAGTGAATCAGCGGTTGTCCGGCTGCGGTTTCTTCTTCTCCACAGCCAGACAATAAGGCGCATCTGCACGCTGCAGCTGGCGGTAGATGACGCTCTGCGCCGCCTGCTGGGGCAGGGCGGCCGCCCAGCCTTCCACAGCGGCGGCCTCCAGCTCGCCGCCCGGGTGGCCGGGGTACAGCACCGCCGTGATGATGCCCCCCGGGCGGAGCAGTTCAAGTGCGGCCGCCAGCGCTGCAAGCGAGCTGGCGGGCTGGGTGATGATGCTCCTGTCGGCCTCGCCTGAAGGCAGGTAGCCGAAGTTGAACATCACCGCCCCCACCGTGCCGCGCCATTCCGGCGGCACGGCCTCCAGCATCAGCGCGTGGCTCTGCTGAAGCAGCTTCACGCCGGAGAGCGCCTGCGGCGACTCCTCTCCGGCGAGCCGCAGCCGCTCTCCGGCAAGGGCGAGCGCGGCCGGCTGGATATCAAAGCCATACACATGGCCGCGCTCGCCCACCGCCCTGGCCAGGAACAGCGTGTCCGCGCCTGTTCCCAGCGTAGCGTCGATGGCCCGTTCCCCCGGAGACAGCCGCTCCGTGATTAACTTGTGGGCGAAGCTGAGAACGGAGAGAAAGCCCATCAGCCTTGTCTCCAGTATTTACCCTGCCAAGTATCGCGGGCAACCAGCTCATCGTCAATGGCATTGAGCACTTCCCATTTCTTCAGGCTCCACATCGGACCTATCAGCAGATCGCGCGGGGCATCCCCGGTCAGGCGGTGCACAATCATCTCGGGCGGCAGAATTTCCAGTGAGTCGGCGATCAGCTTCACATATTCGTCTTTCTCCAGAAAGCGCAGCAGTCCGGCTTCATATTGCTTCACCATCGGCGTCTTGCGCATGAGGTGCAGCAGATGAATCTTGATCCCCTGCACACCCATATTGGCTACCGCGGATACCGTCTCCAGCATCATTTCATGTGTCTCCTGGGGAAGGCCGTGAATAATGTGGGTGCAGACCCGGATGCCATGCTTCCGCAGCTTGGCTACAGCTTCTATATAACACTGGGTATCATGGGCCCGGTTGATCAGCTCCGAGGTGGAGTCATGAATCGTCTGCAGACCCATCTCGATCCAGAGGTAGGTGCGCTGATTCAGCTCAGCCAGGTATTCAACCACATCGTCCGGCAGACAATCGGGGCGGGTGGCAATGGCCAGTCCGACAACACCCGGCTGCTGCAGGATGACCTCATAATATTCTCGCAGCTCCTCTACAGGAGCGTAAGTATTGGTGTAGGCCTGGAAATAACCGATATATTTGGCATTCGGCCATTTCAGATGCTGGCGTTCGCGCACATTGTTGAACTGGGTAACTAGATCGTCGCGGCGGCTGCCCGCGAAATCGCCGGAACCTCTGGCACTGCAGAAGGTGCAGCCTCCTTTAGCAATGGAGCCGTCGCGGTTGGGACAGGTGAATCCGGCGTCGAGCATAACCTTGAACACCTTGGTGTCCATTTGCTGCCGCATTTCGTAATTCCAGGTATGAAACCGTTTATCCCCCCACAGCAGCGGGACAGAGGTTTCGAGAAGGTTGGACATGGGGTAGTACTCCTTTCCAAAAATATAAGAATTCAGGCTGAGCCATGGGTGATTCTTATACTTTTTGCTGAAACAGTGCTTTATTGCAGAAAAGAACAGCGGTTTCAGTTTAATCCCATCCATTGTACCAAAAATCAGCTCGCAGTGTAATATTCAGCCCCGTTAATATCAATAAAAAGGGCCTTTTGTAAGGGTTTTCTTTCTTGTAAATACTTACACATTATGTTATATTTAATTTGTGATAAAACTGCTGTGGTACAAGAAATTCATCCATGAGTTCATATTTTCGTGTTGCCCTGTTCATAATAATCCGTGAGGTGATAACGATGAATTCTCAAACATTATATGCCCAAGGTAAAGATTCAGTCGAAGTGCATTTAACTCCAGACGAAGCCCTTGCACTTACCGGGGTGGAATTTAACGGCAATCCCAAGATTAAGACAGAAGCGCAGCGCAAGATCCGCAATGCGTTCGAGAAGACGCTTGATTTCAATTCTGCGGCCAGATAGACCCTGAATATTGAGATGGAGAGCTTCAATTTTCAAATATACAAGAAGGAAATTCTCTGGTCGGCTGCTTGATTAGCGGACGGAGATTTCCTTTTTTTTATCTGAATAGGTGGTTAAGGTCTCGCGCATTCCGTAACGAACAGTTCGCTTTTGGTGTTACTACTTAGCACTCCTTATAAAAAGATTTGTACAGATTCTGTTCCATACTTTAGGAGTCGAACAATTAGTTGCGAAACTGCATCTATTTAACCGATTTTTTCCGTTTTGGAAGAAATAAGTGCGAATACGCATCTATTTTAGACTTTTGAGCGTTCCAGGAGTGATCTACTCGAAATTAGGTGCAGATTTGCACTTATTTGCCTGCTAATGGACCTTTTGGATGAATTTAGTTGCAGTTTCGCATCTAATTACTTGGGAAGGCTTCAGGGCAGACTATACATCCTGGCTGGAACCTGAGTAGTAAGGCTTTTGCCGTTAAGGTCTCGCGCATTCCGAAGGAACAGCCCGCTTTTGCCCTTAAGGTCTCGCGCATTCCGAAGGAACAGCCTGCCTTTGCTCTTAAGCACTCGCGCATTCCGAAGGAACAGCCCGCCTTTGCCCTTAAGGTCTCGCGCATTCCGAAGGAACAGCCCGCTCTTGCCCTTAAGGTCTCGCGCATTCCGAAGGAACAGCCCGCCTTTGACCTTAAGGTCTGCATCCCGTCAGGGATAGCGGACCATCCTATGCGGCGTCCAAGCGGTCCCGCAGGGATAAGCGCTCTCACCTCCCAGCCTCCTAATCACAGTACCGCCAGGCTCATTCGCCAAACTTGCGGGTGTCCAGAGGGTGCAACCCTTTGGGGCCCTCCCTTGGAAGGGAGGGTTTGGGAGGGATCGAAATGTTTTTCTTCTTTACTTTTCCCCCATAGTTCGGCACAATATTGCAAGTGATAGTTATAGCAGAAGAGATAAGCGGAGGATTAATTTATGCGTTTACGCGGAAGAAAAGGAATACGTGAGAGCCTGGAGGGCCAAACCGATCTGGTGATTCTTGACCCGCGCAGCCTGAAGGGGCAGTGGGCGGAGTTGTTCGGCAATGATCATCCGATTCATGTCGAATTCGGTATGGGCAAAGGGCAGTTTATCAGCCAAATGAGCTTTAAATATCCCGATATCAACTTTATCGGCGTGGATATGTACGATGAGCTGGTCCGGCGTGCCGGCGAGAAGGCCAGAGCAGTATGGGAGCCTGCCGGGCATATGGTGCCGCCGAACCTGAAGCTGGCACTTGCCAACATTAATTATGCGGAAGAGGTATTTGTACCGGGGGAGCTGGAACGGATATATCTGAATTTCAGTGATCCATGGCCCAAAAGTAAACATGCGCGCCGCCGCTTGACCCATCCGCGTTTTCTCGACAAATATCGCGGACTGCTAAGCCCGCTGGGCGAGATTCATCTGAAGACAGATTCCAGAAGTCTGTTTGAATTTTCCCTGAATGCTTTTGCCGATTATGGGCTGCAGATGAATAATATCTCACTGGATTTACATCCGGGCGGCGAAATCAACGAGGAACATGTGATGACTGAATACGAGACCAAGTTTGTAGGACGCGGAGTGAATATTCACCGTTGCGAAGCGATTGTAGGAACGGAGGCGCTGGAACGCTATCAGGCGACCAGGCTGGAGAAATACAGGTTATAACGGCAAGATAGCCGTAAGCACAGAAATGGCAGTTCAGGGGTGTGGCCCCGAACTGCCATTTCTGTGCTTGTTAGGCTGTGAATGGTCTGCTTAAGACTACATCCAAAGGACTATATTCTCGGTCTGCGTATAAAAAAACCGGTGCAGGGCAAGCGTGGTAAGGCCATAAATCTGTTCTCGAGCAGTTGACGCGTTCCGTGCCTTCTTCAGATCCACAAGGCAATCGTGCCTGCTGCGACTCCGGTGCCGATCGCCGCGCCCGCCAGCACATCGGACGGATAATGCAGTCCGAGATAGATGCGGGAGAACCCGACTGTGCAGGCCAGCGGCAGCAGAAAGACGGTCAGTGCCGGGTAGGCAGCCATATAAGGCACTGTTGAGGCGAAGATGGCTGTGGTATGACCGGAAGGGAACGAATGATCCTTGAGTGGATTGTGAAAGGTGTTCGTTCCCGGCAATGCCAGGTAGGGACGCATGCGCGGATACAGCTTCTTCGCCACGGCAACAGGCAGGTGGCTGACCGCCAGCACGATCAAGGCCTGCAGTCCGGTTGCTCTCCACGGCTGCGGGGCAAAGGCTGCGATCAGCAGGTTGATTCCTATGGTGCTTGTGGCTCCGCCCAGATGAGTGAGATAGAAGAGCCAGAAATTTAAAAAGCGGTTGTGCATGCGACCATTAATCCATTGAAAAAGGTGCCGCTCCCAGAGATGCAGTTTCATGAATAAATGTCTCATATCTTGTCCCTCCGCTTATCCGGCTACCGTTACTTTAGGTTTGGTGCAGCAATGACTTCTTAATTAATATTCCTGCCCTTATCATACTTTTTTAAGGTAGTCCATTCAAGAAAAAGGTCGCTTAAAGACGAAAATTGGCAGTTTTGACTTAAGGCCCCCTTACGCCTTACAATGATTCAAGCAGGCCTAACGCGTTTAAAAGGTAACAGAGAAATAAGGATTCCCCAAGAGCGGAGTCTGAACAATTCTTTTAAATGGCATATATAAAAAACGGGAAGCCTGATTAGAATAAAAAGGTTACAGCTGTGCATGGCTCTACAGAGCCAGAAATGGATCGGTATGAACAAGGGGATGCAACAAAAGGGTCAGCACGAACGTTAAACAGTTCTAAGACAGAGAGAAAGAACAACATGAGTGAAAAAGGGGGCATCAAAGGTCATGACAGACGCACTGTTTGTAACGTTCCAAGTGATCTTGGCAGCAATTGCAGTCTACCAGTTCGGATTCTCATTATTCGGACTGCACAAGAAAAAGAAAAAGCAACTTGCCAAACCGGAGAAATCATTTGCTGTGCTGGTAGCGGCGCACAATGAGCAAGAGGTTGTTGGCGCATTATTGGAGAATCTTAAGCTGCTGAATTATCCGGCTCACCTGTACGACGTCTTCGTCATCTGTGACAACTGTACGGACAATACGGCGAAGATTGTAAGAGAGCATGGGATGAATGCCTGTGTGCGGACCAACCCCAACCTGCGGGGCAAAGGGTACGCCATCGAATGGATGCTGAAAGAGCTGTGGGCCATGCCGCGCCAATATGATGCGGTTGTGATGTTTGACGCCGACAATCTCGCGCATACCGAATTCCTGATGGAGATGAACAATGATCTCAGCTCGGGTGCTAAGGTTATTCAGGGTTACATTGATACCAAGAATCCTGAGGATTCCTGGATCACAGCCGCTTACGGCGTATCCTACTGGTATATCAACCGGCTGTGGCAGCTGTCGCGCCACAATCTGCAGATGGCTAACTTCCTCGGCGGAACCGGCATGTGCTTCGAGACCAATCTGCTTAAGGAAATTGGCTGGGGCGCAACAAGTCTAGTAGAGGATTTGGAGTTTACGATGCGCAGTGCATCCAAGGGGATTTTTCCGAAGTTCAACTATGATGCCAAGGTATTTGATGAGAAGCCGCTGACGTTCAAGGCCTCCTCGCGGCAACGGCTGCGCTGGATGCAGGGGCACTTTACGGTAGCCCGCCGATATTTCTTCCCGCTGCTGTGGCAGAGTATCAAAGAGCGCAGCCTTACGAAGTTTGACCTTGCGCTATATGGTGCCAATGTATATATTGTGCTGCTGACCTTCCTGATGCCTGCGGTAATGTTCGTGGATACGCTTCTGTTCGATGGACCGAACATTGCCAATATCTATGGTCATCTGCCAATCTGGCTAAGCTACGTTGCAGTGGGAGCGAACATTCTCACCTTCCTGCTGGCAATGGTTCTGGAGAAGGTCAAGTTCAAGAAAGTATATTTCTATCTGTTGTTATTCCCGATTTACCTGATTTCATGGTATCCCATCACGTTCTATGCATTCTTCACGCAGAACAACAAGCAATGGAGCCATACCAAGCATACCCGTGTGGTAAGGCTGGACGAGGTTCAGAGCAAGCAAGGGTAAGCTATTCAGAATTAGCTATTGACACTCTTTTGTAGAGTGGTGTATAGTATTCAAGTATGCAAAACATAGGGATTGCAAGAAGAAGCACCGGCTTCTCACCTGACTGGCTTTTCTGCCAGCTGGTTTGATCTCAATGATTTATGAATGTTATAATTCATGAACGTTGATCAAACGGGGTGTCGGGTGTTACCGGCTCCCCTTTTTTATGTAGAATGCCAGTGGAAGTGAAATTGATACGGAGGTGGATAGTTATTAGTAAGGACCATATGATCAATGATGAAATCCGGGCTAAAGAGGTTCGGTTGGTTGGTGCGGAAGGTGAGCAAATCGGGATTAAACCGATCCGCGAGGCGTTGCAAATGGCGATTGATCTGAATCTGGATTTGGTCAATGTAGCTCCGCAGGCGAAACCGCCGGTATGCCGCATCATGGATTACGGGAAGTTCCGCTATGAAACGCAGAAGAAAGATAAGGAAGCACGCAAGAATCAGAAGATCGTTGATATCAAGGAAGTCTGGTTCCGTGCCAACATTGAAGAACATGATTATCAAACCAAGTTCCGCAATGTGATCAAGTTCCTGGGCGAAGGCGATAAAGTGAAGTGCTCCGTACGTTTCCGCGGACGTGAGATTACTCATGCGAGTATCGGCCAGAAGATCCTGGAGCGTGTTAAGAATGAAGTCGCTGAGATATCTACTGTTGAGCGCCAGCCTAAGCTGGAAGGCCGCAGCATGATTATGATTCTGGCTCCTAAAGCCCAATAATTGATGGAGTCACTTGCTCAGCAATCTGGCGCCGCATAATATTCAAGGAGGAAACACCATGCCTAAGATGAAAACACACAGCAGTTTGAAAGGCCGCTTCAAAATTACCGGAACTGGTAAAGTATTGCGTTACAAAGCACACAAGAACCACTTGCTGTCCCACAAATCGAAACGCGCTAAGCGTGTTCTGAATGGCAATCCTGTTATGGCCCCTGGGGATGTAAGACGTTTGAAGCAAGGTTTGGCTAACTTGAAATAGTTTGATCACACATTTTTGGGAGGTTTATTCATATGGCAAGAGTTAAAGGCGGATTTGTAGTTCGTCGTAGACATAAAAAAGTATTGAAGCTGGCAAAAGGTTATTTCGGTTCCAAGCACCGCATTTTCAAAACAGCAAAAGAGCAAGTAATGAAATCGATGGTTTACGCTTACCGTGACCGTCGTCAGACTAAACGTAACTTCCGCAGACTGTGGATCGTGCGTATCAATGCAGCAGCACGTCTGAACGGTTTGTCTTACAGCAAGCTTGTATACGGCCTGAGATTGGCTGGTGTAGAAGTGAACCGCAAGATGCTGGCTGATCTGGCCGTTAACGATCTTAACGCATTCAACTCCCTGGCTGTTGTTGCCAAAGAGAAGATCAACGCGTAAGTATTGTGAAATAATAGAAAAGCACCGCCTGCAGGTTGCCCGTGCAGCGGTGCTTTTTTGCGGCCTGAAACGCCGGATTTCGCCGGGTTGTACTCTTTAAGAAACTACTCCCAGTATTTGCTGGTGTTGAGCTGGGAGGCCAACTGCTTGCTGAGGGTTCTTCTTACCTTGCGCAGCTCGGACCGCTGGTCTGCAGACTGGCTGATTAGCTTCTCCTCTTCAGTCTCGGCCACAATGGCGGGAACCGGAGCTGGAGTGCCGTCTTCAGTTACGGCAACGAAGGTGAGAAAGGCGGTCGCAGCGACAACCCGTGTGCCTGTGTAGAGGTTCTCAGAGATCACCTTGACGAACACTTCAATACTGGTCCGTCCGGTCCATGACACGAAGGATTCGAAGCACACGGAGTCTGTAGGGCGGATAGGCAGCAGGAAATCGACGGAATCCGTAGATGCAGTGACCACATTGGTCCGGCAATGGCGCATCGCGGAGATGGATGCCACTTCGTCTATGCCGCTCATCAGCTTGCCGCCGAACAGCGTGGTGTGGTTATTGACATCGTTGGGGAAGACCCGGCCGGTCTTAAAGACACGGGATTCACGGCAGTACTTGAATTTTGGCATCTGGGGCGGTATTTGTTCTGTATACTCTTTATTCATAATTAACTTCCCTTCCCTGCAATTACTAATGTCTCATGATAATAGAAATCCCTACACTATGCAATAAAAGTAAAAGACGGATTGGTGTCAAAAAAACAGAAATCGAGGTTTTCTAACACTAGTCGAACACGACGGTAACATCGTGTGTCATGGATAACGTTTTCATGGGGAAAAATGCAAATTATTATTGACCTGAGGTCATTAATAGACTGGATTTTAGCCTTTTTTACAGTTATAATTTGATCTAATGGAATGTCCAAGCGCACAAAAAGAAGACATCCAATATCTTAAGGGGGATTACAATCGATGAAGAAGTTCTACAAGCTGTCTCTTACTACGTTGCTTGCATTCACAGTGGTTCTGACTGGCTGTGGCAACAACGCCAACTCTGGCAATGCCAACACCAATGCAGGAGCAGCTACCAACGCTCCAGCAGAAGCCACAGAAGCTCCTACAGCAACTGATGCACCTGTTGCTGATATTAAACTGGGTATGGTTACTGACGTTGGCGGTGTAAATGATAAATCCTTCAACCAATCAGCTTGGGAAGCCCTGCAAGCTCTTGAGAAAGAAGCCGGCGTTAAAATTCAATATCTGCAGAGTAAATCCAATGCAGACTATGAACCCAACCTGAACACATTTGTAAAAGACGGATACAACCTGACTTGGGGTATCGGTTTCGATCTTGGCGATGCAATCGGTAAGGTAGCCGCTGAGAACCCTGATGCAAACCTGGCAATTATCGACAGCGTAGTTGATGCACCGAACGTTGAATCTGTAACCTTCTCCGAGAATGAAGGAGCTTTCCTGGTAGGCGTTGTTGCTGGTCTGACTACCAAAACCAACAAAATCGGTTTCATCGGCGGGATGGACAGCCCGGTTATCAAACGTTTCGAAGTAGGCTTCAAGGCTGGTATCGAGGCAGTTAACCCGGATGCGAAATTTACCCCGACTTTAGCAGGTGCATATGACAAGCCCGATATCGGTAAATCTCTTGCAGCTACAATGTACAACGATGGCATTGACATCATTTTCCCTGCTGCAGGTGCAACAGGCAACGGTGTCTTCAATGAAGCGAAATCCCGCAACAAATCCGGCGGCTCCAAAGTATGGGTTATTGGTGTAGACAAAGACCAATCCATTGAGTTCGGCGATGATATAACCCTGACTTCTATGATCAAACGTGTTGATGAAGCTGTTAAGAAGGTTTCCCAGCAAGTGATCGATGGCACTTTCAAAGGCGGAACTACTACAGTTCTGGGCTTGAAAGACAATGGTGTAGGTCTTCCTGAAACATCCAAAGCAAACGTAAGTGCAGATATTCTTGCTAAAGTTGAAGAATTCAAGGCACAAATTATTGCTGGAACTATTACAGTTCCTGCCGAGTAACAGCTACAGCTTGCTTGCAGCTTGCATGAGGATAACGAACAAGGAACAAGGCCGGTTATTGAGCTGGCCTTGTTCCTTGTTAAAGTTCTCGCCATATTCAAAAAACACAGGCGTACCGTCCCGGGAGGGGCGGTACCGCCGTGTCTGCACGGCATAATAATTCTGTGATGAGGGTGATACCATGAGTGCTGCGGCTCCTGTCGTAGAGTTGAAGCAAATCACAAAACGCTTTCCCGGTATTGTCGCAAACGACTCCATTAGCCTGACCTTGGAGAAGGGGGAGATTCATGCACTGCTCGGTGAGAATGGCGCAGGCAAATCAACCTTGATGAATATCGTATTCGGACTGTACCAGCCCGATGAAGGCAGTATCGAAATTGACGGGAAACCGGTTGTTATTGATAACCCCAATAAGGCTATTGAGCTTGGCATTGGTATGGTTCACCAACATTTCAAACTAGTGGAGCCTTTCACAGTAACGGAGAATATCGTACTGGGTCTTGAACCGAAGAAAGGTCTTAAAATTGACTATAAATCCGCTACCGAGCAGGTTCGTAAACTATCGGAGCAATACGGCCTTCAAGTGAATCCGAATGCCAAAATCCATGACATATCGGTAGGCATGCAGCAACGGGTAGAGATTATGAAAACCCTGTATCGCGGAGCGGATATACTTATATTCGACGAGCCGACCGCTGTGTTGACGCCTCAGGAAATAATGGAACTGATGGCGATCATGAAGCGACTCGTTGCCGAGGGCAAATCTATTATTCTGATTACACATAAGCTCAAAGAAATTATGCAGATCTCCGACCGGGTAACCATTATCCGGCGCGGTAAGGTAATTGACACCGTGAAGACTGCCGGCACCAACCCGAATGAACTGGCGGAGAAGATGGTTGGACGAGGTGTAACCTTTAAGGTCGATAAAGTTCCGCCTGTAATTGGACAACCTGTACTTAAGCTTCATGATGTTATGAGTAAGAGCAAAGATGGTGTGGCGGTACTGAATGGCCTGAGCTTTGAAGTGAAAGCAGGGGAAATTCTCGGAGTTGCTGGGGTAGACGGAAACGGACAGAGCGAGATGATTCAGGCAATTACCGGGCTGCGCAAGATTGATTCCGGCTCCATCACCGTCTCCGGTGAAGAGATCGCCAATCTGTCGCCCCGCAAGATTACGGAAATGAACGTTTCCCATATTCCAGAGGACCGTCATAAACACGGACTTGTGCTGGACTTTACCGTCAGTGAGAATATGGTGCTCGAAACATACTATAAGAGCCCTTATAATAAGAACGGGTTCCTTCAGAGTGACGTAATCGACAAATATGCTGAACGAATGGTAAGCAAGTTTGACGTTCGCACGCCTTCAATTCAGAATATGGCCCGTTCCTTATCCGGCGGAAATCAGCAGAAAGCGATTATTGCGCGGGAAATAGACAAAAATCCGACATTGCTGATTGCTGCTCAGCCTACACGTGGTCTGGATGTCGGTGCTATCGAATTCGTGCAGAAGCAGCTGATTGCGCAGCGTGACCAAGGCAAGGCAGTCCTGCTGATCTCTTTTGAGCTGGACGAGATTATGAATGTGTCTGACCGGATTGTCGTAATTTATGAAGGACAAATTGTCGGCGAAGTATTTCCGCAGGATACCAATGATCAGGAATTGGGTCTCATGATGGCCGGCAGCTTGAAGCGGGGAGGAACAAAGAGTGAATAGACTCAAAAAAATATTTACCACAGACAGTTATATAGTTCCTCTTGTGGCTATTGTCATGGGTTTCCTGGTCGGCGCGATTGTGATGCTGGTCGGTGGGTATGATCCGATTGTTGCCTATTCTGCGCTGTTCAAGCGCGTCTTCGGCAGTGCATATAACTTCGGAGAAGCGGTTCGTGAAATGACGCCGCTGATGCTTACCGGTCTTGCTGTGGCTTTTGCATTCCGTTCCGGTATGTTCAACATTGGGGCAGACGGACAGGTTATGATTGGTATGACGGCAGCTACAGTGATCGGAATCAAGTTTGCCGCTCTGCCTATGTTTCTGCTTGTTCCACTTTCTGTTATCGCTGCAGGACTATGCGGAGGGCTGTGGGCCGGAATTGCCGGTTACCTGAAGGCCAAACGTGGAATTAATGAAGTTATTACTACCATCATGCTTAACTGGATTGCACTTTTCCTGTCCAACTATATCATCAGAGCCTTCCTGCTGCTTCCTGGACAGAATCGCTCGGAAGATATACCCGCATCGATGTCCATGACTTTTCTGAACTCGATCTTCGATAATGCCCGGTTGCATTGGGGTACGGCAATAGCGCTTTGTGCAGCGGCTTTCTTCTATGTGTTCCTATGGAAAACCAAGCAGGGATATGAAATGCGTGCTGTAGGCCTTAATCCGCATGCTGCCGAATACGCCGGGATGAATGTAGGCCGGAATATCGTCAAAGCGATGTTCATCAGTGGTGTGTTTGCCGGGCTGGCGGGTGCAGGTGAGGTATTGGGTGTATTCCATTACCAGTCCATCTTTGCGGCATCACCAGGCTACGGCTTTGACGGCATCGCGGTAGCTCTGCTGGGGCTGACCCATCCGCTGGGTGTCATTCTGGCGGCTATCCTATACGGAACGCTGACTTACGGATCTGCCGGTATGAGCTTCAGCGCGAATGTTCCGCCTGAATTGATCCGTATTGTGATCGGTTCGATCATATTCTTCATTGCAGCTCAGGGTATTGTACGCTGGGTGCTGCGTCCGTTCTACTTCAAGCGCAAGAAAGAGAAGGTGTTATAGATGGATACATTGACGCTGTTAGGCCAATTGCTCAATACAACGCTTGTGTTTTCTACGGCCCTTATCTTTGCCTCGCTGGGTGGGATTTTCTCGGAACGGTCCGGCGTGGTCAACATTGGACTTGAAGGCTTAATGATGTTTGGCGCCTTTGCGGCAGCAGTAGGCGGATATTATGCACAGGATGCCGGCATGGGTGAATGGGCTCCATGGGTAGGCGTGATTTGTGCTATGGCTGTCGGTGTGCTGGGTTCACTCATTCATGCTGTAGCTGCAATTACCTTCAAGGCAGACCAGACGATCAGTGGTACGGTAATTAACTTCCTGGCCGCAGGCAGCACACTGTATATGGTTAAGCTGCTGTTTGACGGTGCGGGCGAAACACCGCTGCTGGATGGCTTCAGCAAACTGGCTATTCCCGGCCTTTCCAAGATACCGGTTATCGGGGAAGGGATCTTTAATTCCTATCCGACTACCTATCTGGCCATTGTATTGGTGGTTGTGATTTATTTTGTGCTGTTCAAGACTCCGTTTGGCCTGCGCCTGCGTGCTGTCGGCGAGCATCCTAGTGCTGCGGATACGCTGGGCGTCAAGGTTAACCGTATGAGATATATCGGGGTCATGATGAGCGGACTGCTCGCCGGGATTGGCGGAGCAACAATTACGCTGACCACCACGAGCACCTTTGCGCACAATACGATTTCTGGCCAGGGCTTTATAGCTATTGCAGCCATGATTTTTGGTAAATGGAATCCTGTAGGCGCCTTTGGTGCTGCAGTATTCTTTGGATTCTCCCAGGCGATCCGCAACTATGTGCAGATGTTTGAATGGTCGCAGAACATTCCGCAGGAATTTATCTTTATGATTCCTTATGTGCTTACGATTATCGTGCTGGTTAGTACGGTAGGCCGTTCGGCAGCTCCAAGGGCATTAGGTCAGCCATACGATCCGGGCAAACGATAAGACAAGAGTATAGTTTAGCGATTAAGCCGCCTTCCCGTTAATGGGGAGGCGGTTTTTATTTTTTACTTCATTGATTTCCGTCCAGAAACAGGCGGGTATACAAGCGAAAGTCTATTCTGGAGAATACACTGTTTCCAAGATGACGGCAGTCTTGTACGAAGCAGAACAACATTCTGGAGGAGGAACAATATGACTCAACCAATTACCAAAAAACAGGTGATGAAGCTGGTAGGCAAATCTATCGTCGCAGTGAAAAAGGATGGCACCAAAGTTACGGGCAAGCTGCTCCGTATCTCGGGCAACAAGCTTATTCTGCAGCGGCAATCCGGTAAAAAAGTACAAACCAAGGCACTAATCCCGCTCGTGCTGTTCGACCTGCTTGCCATCGGTACTGCCCCGTACGCAGGCGGTTATGGGGGAGGGTACGGCGGGGGTTATGGCTATGGAAGCGGCTATGGCTACGGCTACGGCTACGGCTACGGAGGTCCAGGAGGATACGGTCCAGGTCCTGCACCACTCGGATTCTTCTAATCGCTGCGAAGCTGATTATCCTAACTGAAACGTTTCTCCAGTTCATAGCAATAATGCAAGGATTGATACCGGGCTACGCTGTAGCCCATTTTCTCATAGAAGGACAACCCTGCGGTATTTCCGCTGTCCACCGAAACCTTGGCCCGTGTGCAGCCGCGTGATAGTGCAAATCGTTCCGCACGGTCCATCAGCATATTCCCCCAGCGTTTGCGCCGCGCTCCTGGGGCAATTGCCAGCATATCGATGTACAATAAGTCCCCGTGCAGCATGAAGTGGACGAATCCGAGCGGGTCGCTCTCATAATCCGGACAAGCGACCAGAGTGACACCATGACCAAGCCGTCTGGGCATATCTTTGCGGATCTGGTTGATGACGGTTTGCGGCAGATGCGACAAGGGCACAAGCTGTTTTTCAATTAAATCGAGAATCACGGCATCATCCTGCCTGGGCCTGCGGTAACGAATCATAAGGCGCCCCCTTTCCACGTTTGGTCGTACATCATATGTGGCAGGGGGTATGGGCGTTCCGGCAGGATAGAAGGGCGAAATGTGACAATGATGTTGAGGCAGCTGAGGCAGTCTTTTTCAAAGAACGGGAATATTCCTAAATTTTAAGTGTTGCTGGGTATTGACTAACCGTGTGAGGAATCATATAATGTGTCTAAACATTTTAAGAATCATACATGTATCAGCGATGATGAGGACGAAGTTTTAGGGGCTCTTTTGTTCAGAGAGTGGAGGGGAATTGCTGCAACCTTCACCAAAATCCCTTATATACGAGCTCACCTCGGAGCTGTTTCCCTGAAAGGTTCACCGGCTGGAGTGGTGGAATTATTAGGGGGAATCGTTTAGTCCGCGTTAGGGACTTCAGAGTTACAGAAATCGGGGCCCTAGCCTACATCGATGGATTTCTGTATACCTGATAAGGCATTTCATCGCGAGATGTAATGCAAACATGGGTGGTACCACGGAAGATCAACCTTTCGTCCCTCACGCGCTTTAACTGCGCGTGGGAGGCGAAAGGTTTTTTTGTATGTATCCTGCCATTGAGCAGACTGATACATTGCTGATGTATACACGGACGGTCCGTCATTTGAATACAACATGTTGATTTTGAGGGAGGAATACTCATGAGCGCGCAAATACCAGAAGTGCGGTCTACAGAGCAGTTACGTGAGGAATTTAGCAAGCCGGAGATCATCTCCGGGTCGGAGATCCTGCTGCGCAGCCTTGTGCTGGAAGGGGTAGATACCGTATTCGGATATCCCGGGGGAGCTGTGCTGTATATCTATGATGCCCTGCACGGATTTACGGATTTCAAACACATCCTGACTCGCCATGAGCAAGGAGCGATTCATGCGGCAGACGGTTACGCCAGAGCGAGCGGCAAGCCGGGTGTGTGCATTGCAACTTCAGGACCGGGAGCAACCAATCTGGTGACCGGAATCGCAACGGCATTCATGGATTCTGTTCCGCTCGTAGTGATTACGGGGAATGTATTCTCCAGCCTGATTGGTACGGATGCCTTCCAGGAAGCGGATATTACGGGAATAACGATGCCGATTACGAAGCATAGCTACCTGGTAAGAGATGTAGAGGATTTACCCCGTGTCATTCATGAGGCCTTCCATATTGCCAATACAGGACGCAAGGGTCCGGTGCTGATTGATATCCCCAAGGACGTCTCGGCCGCCCACACTTTATTTACGCCAGTCAATACAGTGAACCTTCGCGGCTATAATCCGCGTACCGTGCCGAACAAGCTGCAGCTGGATAAGCTGGTTAAGGCGATTGCGGCAGCGGAACGTCCGATTATCATTGCAGGCGGCGGGGTCATCTACTCCGGTGCGCATGAGGAAATGCTTGCTTTTGTAAAACGTACGGAAATTCCGATTACTACAACACTGCTGGGACTGGGATGTTTCCCAAGTGCGGATGAGCTGTGGATGGGCATGCCGGGTATGCACGGCACGTATACTGCGAACAATGCGATCCAGCAGTGCGATCTGCTGATTAATATCGGAGCCCGCTTCGATGACCGTGTGACCGGGAAGCTGGACGGCTTTGCGCCGAAGGCCAAGATCGTGCATATCGATATCGACCCTGCAGAAATCGGCAAAAATGTAACGCCGGACATTCCGATTGTCGGTGACGTTAAGACGGTACTGGAAATGCTGATTCCGGATGTGACCCGGGCCGCCAAGGCGGATGCCTGGAGAACACAGATCGCCCAGTGGAAGATGGATCAGCCGCTGCGTTATAAGGATTCTGAAGAAGAGCTTAAACCGCAATGGGTCATTCAGATGATCAATGACACCACCAAGGGAGAAGCTATCGTCACCACCGATGTGGGACAACACCAGATGTGGGCTGCTCAATACTACAAGTTCAATCATCCGCGGTCATGGATTACTTCCGGTGGACTGGGGACGATGGGATTCGGTTTCCCTTCGGCGATTGGAGCTCAGATGGCTCAGCCGGAGCGCCTGGTGGTCTCGATCAATGGGGACGGCGGGATGCAGATGTGCTCCCAGGAGCTGGCTATTTGCGCCATCAACAACATTCCTGTCAAGATTGTAGTCATTAACAACCAAGTGCTCGGCATGGTGCGGCAATGGCAGAATCTGATCTATGGGAAACGCTACAGCTATACAGACCTTGGCGGCAGCCCGGATTTCGTGAAGCTGGCTGAAGCTTACGGAGTCAAAGGTCTGCGGGCAACGAACAAGGCAGAAGCAAGCGCCGTATGGCAGGAAGCACTGGAAACGCCGGGTCCCGTCCTGGTAGAATTCGTTGTTCCCAAAGACGAAAATGTCTACCCGATGGTAACGCAGGGCTCGACCATCGATAATATGCTGATGGGGGATGATTGACAGTGATGAAGCATACGATTGCTGTACTTGTGAATGACCAGCCAGGGGTGCTGCAGCGGGTATCGGGATTGTTCGGACGACGGGGGTTCAACATTGAGAGCATCACCGTGGGACAATCCGAAGAAAGCGGCCTGTCGCGGATGGTTATCGTGACTTTGGGCGACCAGCATACGCTGGAGCAGATCGAGAAACAGCTATACAAGCTGATTGATGTCATTAAGGTAGTGGATCTGGGATCGAAACCGATGGTTGCCCGTGAACTGGCTTTGATCAAAGTCAAAGCCGATCCGGCAAACCGGCCGGAAATTATGGGTGTGGTTGATACGTTCCGTGCCTCTGTAGTAGATATCGGCAGCAATAGCATGCTGGTGCAGGTAGTCGGGGAGAGCCAGAAGATCGATGCCATAATCGATCTCATGAAGCCTTACGGGATCAAGGAGCTGTCGCGTACAGGAGTTACGGCAATGATCCGGGGCAATGCTTAACCGCCATATTTCAAGGCTTTAACGTATTGCTGCTGGTTTGCATTAATTCGAATAGACAATAAGCAATGACCCGCGAAAGAGCGGGGGCTTGAGGAGCGGCTTAGACTGACCGCATGAACAAGCTCTCCTGAAGCACCCGCTCTTTACGATGGGTCCCAAATTAAAGGAGGATATTGACAATGGCAGTGACAACGTACTATGAACAGGATGCAGAACTTAGCGTACTTAAAGGAAAGACAATTGCAGTAATCGGGTACGGTAGCCAGGGGCATGCCCAAGCGCAGAATCTGCGTGACAGCGGTCTTCAGGTGGTCATTGGCCTACGCGAAGGAAAATCGTTCGAAACTGCTAAAAACGACGGTTTCGAAGTGCTTCCGGTAGCTGAAGCAGTATCCCGTGCAGATGTAGTGCAAATTCTGATGCCGGACGAAACACAGGCATCCGTATATAAAAACGATATCGAACCGAACCTCAAAAGCGGTGCTGCACTGATGTTCTCCCATGGCTTCAACGTTCATTTTGGCCAGATTGTGGCGCCTAAGGATGCAGACGTGCTGCTGGTAGCTCCTAAATCTCCGGGTCACATGGTTCGTCGTACTTATGTAGAAGGCTTTGGCGTTCCTGGCCTGATTGCCATCGAGAAGGACGCTACAGGCAAAGCCAAGGAAATCGGTCTGGCTTATGCGAAAGGGATCGGCTGTACACGTGCAGGAGTTATTGAAACTTCATTCCGTGAAGAAACAGAAACGGATTTGTTCGGCGAACAGGCTGTTCTGTGCGGCGGGGTGTCTGAACTGATCAAAGCCGGTTTCGAAACACTGACTGAAGCCGGATATGCTCCGGAAATGGCTTACTTCGAATGTCTGCATGAGCTGAAGCTGATTGTGGATATGATCTATGAAGGCGGACTTGCCAGCATGCGCGATTCCATCAGCAACACTGCTGAATACGGCGACTATGTATCCGGCCCGCGTGTCATCACAAGCGAAACCAAAAAAGCGATGAAAGCTGTTCTGACCGACATCCAACAGGGTAAGTTTGCCCGCGACTTTATCCTGGAGAACCAGTCCGGACGTGCCTTCCTGACCGCTACACGCCGCAATGAGTCCACTCATCCGGTAGAAGTAGTCGGCGGCCAGCTGCGTGAAATGATGCATTGGATCAAGAAGTAATAGCTGATTCAAGAACAATAAATCAACCATAAGAGTACCCTCAAATGCGGCCGTGACTTGAACGAGCCGCATTTGTAGGTTCTGGCACAATCCCAGGAGGTGCTTGGCGTGCGGAAAATTTATGTCTTTGATACAACGCTGCGTGACGGAGAGCAGTCACCGGGTGTGAACCTTAACACACGTGAGAAATTGGAAATTGCCTATCAGCTGGAGAAGCTGGGGGTAGACCGGATGGAAGCAGGTTTCCCTGCGGCTTCTCCCGGTGACTTAGCTTCCGTGAACGCTGTGGCCCGGGCCATGAAGAACCTGACTGTAATCGGACTTTCCCGTGCGAGAGAGACCGACATTGACGCAGTCAAGGAAGCCCTGCAAGGGGCGGCAGATCCTTGCATTCATCTGTTCCTGGCGACCTCGCCTATCCACCGCCAGCACAAGCTGCGCATGGATAAGAATCAGGTGCTGGAGACGGCTCAGGCCTCCATCCGGTATGCCAAGAAATATTTCTCGAAGGTAGAGTTTTCCCTGGAGGATGCGGGACGTACAGAATATGATTTTCTGGCCGAAATGGTAGGCATGGCTGTCCGTGAAGGGGCCAACGTGATTAACATTCCCGATACTGTAGGTTATCTGTACCCTTCGGAGTACGGGGCGATCTTCAAGTTCCTTAAGGAAACGGTGCCTGACATTGACCGCGTGCAGCTCAGCACACACTGTCACAACGATCTGGGGATGGCTACAGCGAATGCATTGGCCGCGATCCAGAACGGTGCCGACCAGATTGAAGGGACGATCAACGGAATCGGGGAGCGTGCAGGCAATACCGCGCTGGAAGAGGTGGCAATGGCGCTGGAGACACGCAGTGAGTTCTTCGGGGCCAAAACCTCGCTGGTCTTGTCCGAAATTTCCCGCACCAGCCGTTTGGTCAGCAAGCTGACGGGGATGGTTGTGCCTGGGAATAAAGCAATTGTGGGCGCCAATGCATTTGCCCATGAATCCGGCATTCACCAGGACGGCATGCTGAAGGACAAAACAACCTATGAGATTATGACTCCCGAGACGATCGGGCTGAAGGAAAGCAAGCTGGTGCTCGGCAAGCACTCCGGCCGGCATGCCTTCCGCGACAATCTGAAGGAGCTGGGTTATGATCTTTCGGAAACGGAATTAAATGCAGCCTTCGCCAGATTCAAGGATCTCGCAGACAAGAAAAAAGAGGTGTCGGATGAGGATATTCTGGCACTGATTGAAGACAAATTAATCGACACACCGGAAACCTTCAGCCTGCAGACGATCTATGTGACTTATGGCAATGAAGCGACGCCTACAGCCAAGGTTATCATTAATGGACCGGAGGCACAGCCGATTGTGGCGGATGCGGAAGGAAATGGTTCGGTAGATGCGATCTACAACGCCATCGATAAGGCTACGGGTGAAGAGGTCACGCTTGGCGATTATTCCATCAAGGCCGTCAGCCACGGCAAAGACGCGCAGGGTGAGGTTCACGTAGTCTTGTCACAAGGTGGAGTAGCAGCACAGGGCCGTGGACTCAGTACCGACATTCTCGAAGCCAGTGCGCGGGCATATCTGGATGCGCTGAACAAGCTGATTGAGAAGCGCAAGACCGCTGTGCCGCAGGATCAATAATATATTGGAAATTATAGACCGCTTTGCCTATGGATTCATTCCATTAGGTAAGGCGGTTTTTTTGTGGATGGTCTGCAGAACCTCCTTATCAGAAATTTCAGTGACATTTTGCATACCTTATTCGGTGAAAGGTGACAGATTAAACAGATCTGTTCAGTTTATGTACATGTGGCAATTGTACTGTTAACAACAGGTCTTTAATAATACTGGAACCGAAATGGAGGCGTCTGGAAGGCATGATGAAAAAAAGATTGGCAGCTATACTTGTGGCAGTTCTGCTCATAACGCAATGGTCTTATGCGTGGGGTCCCTTGTCACAGGCAACGGCAAAGGAGATTGAGAGTAACATTATTACCAGTGTAACTATGGCAGTATACGAGGCGGATAAAGTAACTGTAGTTACCGATGCCGTTTATGAGCAGGGTGCCAAGGTGAAACTGAATTATGAGTGGGAGCTGCCCTATGGAGGGGAATACAAGTCAGGGGATACCTTTGCTTTTGCCTTGCCGGCAGCCTTTGAATTGTTTAATGATATCGAAGGGCCCCTGATCTTCGGTGATATAAATGTGGGCAGCTTTGTGGTACATCAAGATACCCACCAGGTGGTCATGACATTTAATCAATTTGTAGAGACACATCAGGATATCCGCGGAACATTGCAGTTGGAAACGAAATTTGATAAGGCTACCATTCAGGGCAGCACGATTCAGGAGATCCTGTTTCCAATTCGAGGTGGAGAATACAAGGTCAGCCTGAAATTCAAACCAGACGTTCAGAATCTGATAGAGAAAAAAGGGGTTCCTGCCGGCGATAACGCAGGTAATCTGAACGCTGAACAGATCAAGTGGACGGTCGATGTGAACAAGGTTGTAGATAATGTCTATAACGCTGAAGTTACTGACCAGATTCCTGTTGGTCTTGGCAAACCGTATGATATTAAGGTTTATCGCGCCGAAGTGAACCTGAAGGGTGAATATACGAATACGACTCCAATTCAGGAAGGCACGGATTATACAACAAGTGTAACCAACGAAACGTTAAAAGTGAATTTTACGGGTTCTCCGATTAAGGATGCTTACCGCATCGAGTATACAACGGATATTATTGACCCAACTCATCACACTACCTTTGTAAACAAAGCGACCTTTACAGGCAAAGACTATACACCTGTATCAGCTGAAGCAACGGTGTCCGTGGAGCATGGGGCACTGCTGAATAAATCTACTCCCCGTCATGACACCGCTACACGGGTGACTTACTGGGAGATCGATTACAACTATGGCGAAACTGAAATTGCTGCTGCCGATGCAGTGCTGAGCGATTATTTCAGTGATTCTCAGGAGCTTTTGCTGGATTCAGTGGAAGTGTATGAGGTCGACTTCAAGGATTCCAAGGCTGGAACTGAACGGGCCAAGCTGACGAAGAACACTGACTATACGATTACTGCTCCTGCTCAGTTCAATTCGAATGAGCTTCAGACAGAGAGCTTTCAATTGGACTTCAAGAATGATATCACTAAAGCCTACAAGATTAAATATCAGACCCGGACGCTTGACCGGGTAGAGGGTGAAGTGAAGCTTAAGAATACCGTCTACACTGGTACAGAGCACAAGTCTGTCGGGCGTGATCTGAATCAGGTAATTCTGAAGAAGTCCTGGAGCAACGCCGACTACAATAAACATACAGTGGATTGGAAGATAAGTCTTAATGAAGACAGTCATGTCATGAACGATGTGGAGATTACTGATTCATTCCCGACCGGCGGGCTGAAATTTATTCCTGGCAGTCTGCAGATCCGCGACAAGAATAATAACCTGCTCTCCGCTGCGAGTTATGAGCTGGTGTATACCAAACCTCTTGTTGAGAACAACGGATTTGTGATTAAGTTCAAAGTTCCGGTCACCGGACCGCTTACTGTTGGCTACCAGACGGAGTTTAACAATGATTGGCTAGAGAGTAATGGCACAGCCTACAACTGGGTAACAGGAGATGCCAAATTCACCAATAAAGCCGAGCTCGACTGGGTTGATCCTGCTGAACCTTCGGTCACCAAACATTTGACAGCCGAAGCTACGTTTAATCCGGACGAAAAGGTGAAAAAGAATGGCTACAAAAACGGCTCTTATAATCCAGCATCCAAACAAATAAGCTGGGAAATTGGCCTGAACTATAACAGCAAACCGCTGCAAAATGCTGTTCTGACCGATGTGATTCAAAGCAACCAGCAAATGGAGAAAAGCTCAATTAAGGTTTATGCGCTGACGATTTCGGAGAATGGAACTCCGCAACAGGGGAATGAGCTGAGTTCCACGCTGTATAAAGTGGAGTATGACGAAAGCAGCAAACTGCTGAAGATAAGCTTCAATAATCCAATCAGCACCCCTTACCTAGTGAAGTTTACCACCAGCCTTAAGGGTCAGCTAACCGAAGATAAAACCATTTCCAATACAGCCAAGCTGCTGGATGGGACAAAGGCTGTATCCAAGGATCTGACAGCTACTGTGACAATCCCCTATGGCGGCGAATATGCCGAGAAAAGCGGAGTGCGCAGCGGCAGCAAAGTCAACTGGACGATTCATATCAACCGCAATCAATCCTATGTGCAAAATGCCGTTATTACAGATGAAAGCAGCAGTAATCTGATGCTTCTGCCATCCTCCTTCCATCTGTATAATACTCTGAGAGAAGAGCTGGTGAAAGACAAGGACTATTCTCTTGCCATAACTACCGATGAAGTAAGCGGCAAGCAGACCTTTGTGCTTAAATTCCACAAGGCTATTGAAGAGGTTTATGTGCTGGAATATCAAACACTTTTTGCTGTAGAGAAAGAGGGAGAAGAAGTCACCAACACCGTGGAATTTACGGGCGATGGAGTGAAAAAGGACGTAATAAAAACCTCCAAGGTCATCATTAACGGGATTTCCGGCGGATCAGGCACAGGCAGCGGGGTAAGAAGCACACTAAGTGTCCTAAAAGTGGATGACCAGGATGACAAAAAGCTTCTAGCAGGTGCTACCTTTGTTCTGTACCGCTTATCAAGCTCGGGACGCGATGAAGTGGAAACTGTCATAACAGATGCCACAGGAACTGCCAAATTCAGCAATCTGTGGTCAGGAAACTATGTACTAGTCGAGACTGCCGCACCGAAAGGATACATTCTCGACAAAACGGAGCGTCAGGTTACACTTAATTCAACGACTGTCTACACAGTGAAGAATAAGTCTGTAGTAGTACCTACGGCAACACCGGTATCGCCAACGCCAGTACCGACGGTATCGCCAACGCCAGTACCGACGGTATCGCCAACGCCAGTACCGACAGTATCGCCAACGCCAGTACCGACGGTATCGCCAACGCCAGTACCGACGGTATCGCCAACGCCAGTACCGACGGTATCGCCAACGCCAGTACCGACGGCAACACCAACGCCAGTACCAACGGTATCGCCAACGCCAGTACCGACGGCAACACCAACGTCAGTACCAACGGCAACACCAACGCCAGTACCAACGGTAGCGCCAACGCCAGTACCGACAGCAACACCAACGCCAGTACCAACGGCAATACCAACGCCAGTACCAACGGCAACACCAACGCCAGTACCGACGGTAGCGCCAACACCGGTGCCAGATCCTTACTATCCTACTTGGCCGACTGTTACACCATCAACCGTACCGGGAGTTGTTGGGACACCAGCTCCATCCGCTACGCCTGAAGTAACAACTACACCTTCTGTAGCTCCTGTGCCATCGGCTACACCAGTACCGCCGATTGCGAGCAGCACGCCTGCGGTACCGCAGAACACCACACCGCCGGTTCAGCCTACGGAAACGGTGACTACGGTTGAAGAGGTACCGATTGAGGGCGAAATCCCCTTGGGCGGGATTCCGAGTATAGGAGATCAACCGTCGAATGGCAAAGTGATTCTTACTCCCGATGGGAAATGGGTTTACACACCAAATCCTGGATTTACCGGGAAAGATCAATTCACAATTGTGGTGACGGATGAAGACGGAAATGAAGAAGAAGTTCTTATAGAAATTGATGTAGAGGAAGTACCGAAAGGTACAGTGACAGATACTCCAGAAGGAGACGGACTGCCAGCAGCAGTCCTGCCGAAGACCGGAGAAGAAAGTGCATGGTTGATTTACTTATCAGGGGCTGCTCTCATTATTCTCGGTTTGGTGCTGAGCAGAAGATTCAAGCGCAGTGACAGCTCCAAATAAGAGAGAAGTTTTCCTCAATACAAAACCAGCAAGCCTCCGAATTAACGGGGCTTGCTGGTTTTTCATTTATTGACCCCCATGGCACCACGGAGGAATGATATCTCAGAGCGGAATGTATAGGCGAAGTAGGGACGGTTGAGTGATATTCCTGCGAGTATACATCTTTTTTAGCGAAAGTCTGTTTGAACAAAACGGAATACCTGCGAAAATAGTTACTACTTAGGACTCCTTATAAAAAGATTTACGCAGATTCTGTTCCATCTTTAGGGAGCCGAACAATTAGTTGCGAAACTGCATCTATTTAACCGATTTTTTCCGTTTTGGAGGAAATAAGTGCGAAAACGCATCTATTTTAGACTTTTGACCGTTCCAGAGTGATTTACTCGAAATTAGTTGCAGATTTGCACTTATTTGCCTGCAAATGGACGTTTCGGCTGAATTTAGTTGCAGTTTCGCATCTAATTACTCGGAAGGCTTCAGGGCAGACTCTAAATCCTGGCTGGAACCTAAGTAGTAACCGAAAATACATCTTTTAGCTTATATATCGCCTTTTTCGATGGATACACTCTGAAGTACCTGTATTTTTGCAGGAATATTCGTTTATAGGCTCGACTTCTCTGATAAACCTGCACGCTTGCAGGTTTTCCTTTAAGACTTAAGATTCCCACGCCGCTGCACGAGCTGCTGAGGAATAATAGCACACGTGATCTCAGGGCGGATTGTATAGGTTTTGAAGGAGAGAAGCGTATTCCCTATTATCGCTGCTCTTGGTATTTCAGCTTCCACTGGTCATACCAGCTCTGGACATTGGCGGGAACTGCTACACCCAGTTCATCCTTTAGCAGTTTAGCAAGCATGCGGTATTGCTCTTCTACAGCGGAGCGGTCACCGATACTGGTGTAAGCCTTCATTAATCCCAAATGGCCCTGTTCGTAATACGGCTGCAGCTCGATGACTCTCTGGTAGACCGTTATCGCTTCAGGAATTCTTCCGCTTCCTGTATAGAACTCAGCCAAACCCATGGCATGATGCAGCCATATGCTGCTTAGGCGCTGCCGCTCGCCTTCCGCCCATAAATAATCGTAATCAGCAAAATAATCGCCTATATAGAAATCGAACAGTCGCTGATGCTCCTCCATATTGTCAGCCATAATCGAATGCAGGGCATGGATGCCCATCTCCCATTCGGTAACGTCCAGCAGCAACGGGCCGGAATGCAGCGTATAACCTTCACCGCCGCTGAAATTGGTAATTTGCAGGTCGATGTCGCCCTGCTTCAGGCATTGTCTGACCTGATAAATCGTTGTATAGAGATGAGTTGAGGCTTTTTTGCGTTCGAAGTCTGGCCAGAGCATTTCCAGGAGAATATCCTTACTGACAAAACGGTTGCGGTTATGCAGCAGATAGGCGAAGAGCTCCTGGGCTTTGGAGGTACGCCAGCGAATGCTCAGCAGCGGCTGTCCGCCGCGCTCAAACCTGAGGGATTGGAAACAACGCAGCATAGTCTGCTGTTCCTGTTGCAAGCTAAGCGTGGTCGGCTGGACTCTGGATTTCAGGCGCTGTACAGTTTTGAGCAGACGTTCCCGCAATACAGGCTTCAGAATATAATCAAGTGCGCTCAGTTCGAAGGCTTCTATGGCATAGCTGTTATAGGCAGTAACAAAAACAATGTCCGCAGAAGGACAAATCTCCTGCATAAGTTCAGCCGCCTGCAGACCATTGATCTCGGGCATGTCGATATCCAGGAAAATCACGTCAGGTTTCCACTGCGCCAGGCAGCGGATTGCCTCGGATGGGTCAGTATAAGCTGCAACAACCTCTACAACTGCCGACTCTTTAAGCATAAGCTCCAATTTCATCAGAGCCAGCCGCTCGTCGTCCACCAATATGGCCTGAATCATGGTATCCCTCCTTTTGTTTATTGGCTGTCCTGCTGTGCTAATGGTGCGAAATCACTGGAGGAACTGTAAATACAACCCTGGTCCCCTCATCAGGGCGGCTCCAAATCTGCAGCCCGCTGCGATAGGCGCGCAGCAGGCGCCGATGTGTGTTCAGCAGTCCGATTCCCCGGTCTATGGCCGGGGGATCATCAAGCAGTGTCTGCAGCTGATCCAGGGTCATTCCTTTGCCATTATCTGAAATGGTGACTTCGAAGCCATTTTCAGGGGAGCCGGTAACGGCAATATGGACGTTACCTCCCCGGGAACGGTTAAGAATTCCGTGGCGAACCGCATTCTCTACAAGCGGCTGGATGGTAAGCGGAGGCAGCAGGAAATATCCTGCATAATCCAGCTCCCACGTAATGTCCAGCCGCTCTACGAAGCGTTCCTTCTCAATGTAGAGATAAGTGCGGACCAATTCCAGCTCGCGTTCAATCGGAATCAGAGGCTCGGCATTCAGGAAATTAAAGCTTAGGCGCAGATAGGTGCTGAGGGCGTCGATCATACCCAGCATTTTCTCCGTGTCCAAGGAAGCCAGCGCTGATATCGCATTTAAGGTGTTGAACAGAAAGTGGGGCTGGATCTGCGCCTGCAGATAGGCGGCCTCCAGTCTCAGTTGCTTGTGAACCGATGACTTCAGCTCCGTTAATGAAGCTACCCTTGCCCGTAATTCGATGGCATTAACCGGCTTGCTGACATAATCATTGGCACCTGCCTGGAAGCCGGCTAGCATATCCTGCGGTTCGCTGCGTGCGGTAAGAAGCAGGACTGGCAGATCTGTGACAGAGTAATGCTCGCGAATGATACGGGTCAGCTCGTAGCCGGACATGCCAGGCATCATCACGTCGGAAATAACCAAATCCCACTGTTCAAGTCCCAGTCTGGATAGGGCTTCAGCGCCGCTTGTGGCAGTATGAATCTCGTGATGGTTGGCACGCAGTATGCCGGAGAGCACTCTCAGGTTAACCGGATCATCGTCAATCGCCAGCACTCTGACGGTATCTGCTGCTGTTTTCATGCTTGCTGCCGGTGCTGCGGGCAGGGAAACAGCAGCTTCATTATATACATTCCCAAGAAGCGGTGGGGTCATTGAAGAGCTCTCTGTGTCACTGGCAGCACTTATTCCGGCAAGCGGGAGCGTAAAGGTGAACACCGAGCCTGCGCCAAGTTCAGAGGTTACGCTTAAGGTTCCTCCTTGAAGCTCGACCAGCTGCTTGCAGATGCTTAGTCCCAGGCCAATGCCGCCCCCTATGCCCGTTATGCTGGAATCTCCCTGCTCATAGGGGAGGAATATCCGGTTGCAGGTCTCGGCGTCCATTCCGATGCCCGTATCCATTACGTGAATCCGGGCGGTTTGCCGCACCGCTTCCGCCTGAATGGATACGGTGCCTTCCGGCGTATATTTAACCGCATTCTGCAGCAGGTTGAATAGGATCTGGATCACTCTTTTCTCATCACCGACAACCGGAGGGAAGGCGTCCGCGATATCCATCCGCAGCTTCAGCGGTTTGCCGTCTGTCATGAATCGCAGCATATCAAGCACACCAGAGGCCAGAGACTGGATCTGGATCGGGCCCGGCTGTAGCTGCAGGCTGCTCTCCCTCAGCTGAGACAAGTCCAGCAGATCATTCAGCAGCAATGACATTCGCCGTCCTACGGTAATCAGCAGCTCCAGATTAGCAGCGTTCTCTGTGCGAAGCGAATCCTGCTCACTCTCAAGAACACTCTGGGCGATATTAATGATGCCATGCAGAGGGTTCCTCAGCTCATGAGACGTATTGGCGAGAAAATCATCCTTTTGCTTGATGGCCCGGGTGAGATGTTCGGCCAGTTTGGCGGTCTGCTCGGCATTCCAGAAATAACGCCTGAACCAGAACGTGGCGAAGCCCAGGAAGGCGACAATCAGATCAAAGGGGTAAAAGGTTATGCCGAGCGGCGAGAAATTTTTGATTACTCCCCATAATGTACTGCTCGTAATACTGGCTGCTGCCAGCAGAAGGAACACAGCGCCATCTTCTTTCTGCTTCAAGGAACTGAGAATCAGCATAAACACACTGACGGACATGGCAAACAGCAGCAACAGATATATAAGGCTTACTGCCCCGAACAGCTTGTTATTAAAAGGCACGATTATGATCAGGAGCGTAAACAGCGCAGACAGAAGAGTCAGAAGGTTTACCGGCTGAAGCCGGACACTGGAGAACAACAAATGCTTGCCCAGTTGAAGCATGAAAACAAAAGTGCCCAGATAAGCCAGCAGCATAAGCTTGGTGGAGAATCCCAGGCTCAGCGGGAGCCAGACCTGCAGCAGCTTGTCATCGTCAGACAATATGCTGACGGTAGCACAAATGACCATAAGGGAAAAATACAGCAGCACCTTCTGCCTGGGGCTTATCAGATAGAGAATGACAGCGTACAGTCCATGGAGCATCAGCACAATACAGACCATCAGCTGCATCCCAATAGAGAACATGCGCTCTTTGTTAATTGCCGCCTCCGTACCAAACAGCACAGGCCTCAGAATTCCTCCGTCGTTCTTGTTGTCATAGTTGGCCGTCTGGATTCTTATATCCAGCTCACCCGTGGCTGTGGTCAACGAGGCTGAATACGGAACGTCACTGGCCTTATACAGTGCTCTACGCTCAGCTGGTGTTCCCGAATTTCCCAGCAAACGTCCATTCACATACAGCTGGGACGAGGTTTGAATCCCTGATAAGATGAAACCAAAGGATTGTTCGCCGGGGTCGGTGAGAATCCGCAGGCGGTAGGTAGCATAACCATAAGCATTCTCTCTGTCAGTCCAGGCTGCCGTGGTCCAGCTCCCGGGTACATGAAGAAAAGACCTGCCGGTTGGTGCTGTCGCGGATAAGCCGGATGATGAAGGGAGCCACTGTGAAGGATAGAACTCCCATTCACCGTTTAAAGATAAGATGCGGTCCTCCAGCCCCCCGTTACGCAGATCAAGCACCCCTTTGACAGGGTGAGCCTGCTCGGGGAGAGGATGAAACTGGGACCATAAGAGCCGGAAGCCGGTCAGACCCAGCAGAAATAACACAAGGATAAGTATTAGTTTTCTGTTTGTCATAATAATTAACAGTAATTCGCCGGGAAACGCCAAAAACCTTCTGTATATCTATGCTTTAAAGGATTGGAAACGTCATAAATCAGAACTGAGAATATTTTTAGAAAAAATTAAATAATGTTGCAGGGAATTTATTAAAGGCGGCGTCTAACTTTATGTAACTGGAGGAGGGGAGAAAGCTGGAAGAGGCAGAGTGGATTACAGCCGTGCTTGGCGGTCATCAAGAGGCCTTTGGCCATTTGGTGACGCGCTATCAGGGCATGGTGTATAGAGTGTGCTACAAAATTACAGGAGAAGCCGAATCGGCCAAAGATATGGCCCAGGAGGTTTTTATCAAAGCATATAAGGCGCTCCCCGCTTTCCGAGGGCAATCTACCTTCTCCACCTGGTTGTACCGGATCGCTTACCGAACCTGTCTGGACTGGAAACGGGCCAATGACCGGGAATGGAAGCACCGCAGCACCTCCGATTACACAGAAAATGATTGGGTGACGATGCAGACGCCAGAGCAGGTAGCGCTTCATAAAGAAGCATCGCTGGAGCTGGACGAGAATGTAAACAGCCTTGCCGAACCGTACCGGTCGGTCGTGCAGCTGTATTATTTTCAGCGTCATTCCTATCAGGAAATTGCTGATCAAAAGGGAGTTTCGGTGAAGACCGTGGAATCACAGCTGTACCGCGCCAGACAAATGATGCGTAGGATTGGGGAGGAATGGCGATGAATTGTGCAACAGTGAAGGAATGGATCCCCCTGTATATCGATGGTTTGCTGTCTCCCGAAGTGGAGCAGAGTGTCCGGCTTCACATGATGACCTGCCCTGATTGCGCCCATTGGCTGGATGAAGCCAGAGAAATGGCGGAAATATGGTCCGAGATGGATCGTGACAGAAGCCTGCAGAATGATATAGATGTGCCAGACCTTACCGCAGGTGTGATGGCTTATATCGGCAAGCTGGAGAACGGACGGCGCGAACGCGCTGCTACCGTCACTATGGCCAGACGTCGTACCATGCCAAGAACCTCCTGGGTTCATTATGGCGTCGCGGCCTGCCTTACGGTGATCCTGGTCCAGTTCGGCGTATTTGAGAATTTAGCTTATGGCATTACCGAAATCAACGGGCATATGTCAAACACCGTTAGCGCGTGGTTTGGCCCGGGCAGATAAATACACTTTTTAGGAGGATATTTCATGATTAAGAAAAAACGTTGGCTTACTTTTATGCTTGCAATGATTCCCGGTGTGGGTCACTTGTATCTCAATTTCAAAAAGCAGGGTGTGCAGTATATGCTTGGCGCATCCTTGTGCATTATCTTCATCCCGCAAGCGCCGATGATCTTTCCGTTTGCACTGGCGGCATTATGGTTCTACCAGCTGTTTGATGCGCTGCAGAAGGCTACCTGGATGAAGCTGGCTGCCGCCGAGCATGAACGGATGATGTATCATCCAGACAGCTTCGGAGCGCCATGGGCATTCGATATGCACTCGGCTCCGGGTTACCCGCAGGAGGATATCAGTCCGGCCTGGTTGGGAATGGGCTGTGTGGGTGCAGGTGCACTGCTGCTCTGTATGACCGTTTTCCCGGGTCTTTGGAGACTGCTGACCCAGATCAACATTGGCACCATCCTGCTCTCCCTCGGACTAATCGGATACGGACTGCGGATGCTGAAGAATAACTCAAGAGCGTAGAGAAATGGGGATTTGGTCATGGGGAGATGGAAAACTGGCAGTTTCACTGCTGCGATAGGCTGTATAGCTACAGGTGCGATTATTGTAATGGCTCAATACGATGTGATTACCTATGAAGCGCTGGGATATCTATGGCCCGCCTTGCTGATCCTGCTGGGGATGGAGATGCTGATTCGGCTCTTCATCAAATCGGACGTCAAGAACCACGTGAGCGGCTGGGCGATTGTGCTGATTATTCTACTGGTCGGCGCCAGCGGAGCGCAGACACTGCTGGCAGGCGGACCGCTTAGCAGTCTGCTTGGCAATACACATCTGGTTTCACTCAGCAGCAGTGTGGAGATTACAGATGGTCTAAAGAACGTGAAGATTTCCATCCCAAACGGAAGGGTAAAGATCGAGGGGACAGACGGAGACACGCTTGATTATGAAGGCAGTCTGCTGTTGCCGGGAAGCACCGAAGCCGATGCCAAGGCTGAGCTGGAGAAGAAATGGAAGGTTCATACAGAAGGGGATACGCTGATTCTGGAGCTGGAGGGACAATCCAATTGGCTAAACGGGATTAATATCGGCTTCGTCAGCAAAAGTCCGTATCTGAATCTGAGCATCCCGGAGAATTTGGCTGTAGAGCTGGATACCGAGGATGGTTCCATCGAAGCGTTCGGCCTGCACTCGGGAGCCGATCTGGAGACTAGCAACGGCACGCTGGATATTCATGATATGGCAGGCGGATTGACAGCAGACACAAGCAACGGCACCATGTCGGTACAGAATATTAAAGGCGGTGCGAAGCTCGTCAGCTCCAATGGAGCCATAACGCTCAGCAATGTGGATGGCGCAGTGACTGCGAAGAGCAGCAACGGCAAAATCACAATTAATTCGGCAGTGACCGGTGACTGGAAGGCCTCTTCAAGCAACGGCAAGATTGTCTTCTCCTTGCCGGCAGTGACGAATGCGAAGATTACAGCCGAAACCAGCAGTGGTTCCCTTAGCGGCAATGTGCCTTGGGATCGTGACGGTGACAACAAAGGCACGGCACAGCTGGGCAGCGGAACTTATACAGTGGAATTATCCACCTCTAATGGAAGTGTGGCTGTAGACACAGCTGAATAGAAGAATTAAGTGAGCAGTCTTCCGGCAGAATAGATCGCCGGAAGACTGCTCACTTTCATATTGGCTTAACCGTATATTACCAGGCGTAGGCTTTGGGAGCCTCTCCCCCTGGTCCGGGGAAAATCTCATCCAGCCGCTTCAGCACGGACTCGTCCAGCGCAACCTCAAGGCTGCGTAGAGCGCTTTCGAACTGCTCCAGCGTGCGCGGCCCGATGATTGGCGCTGTAACCGCCGGGTTGGCCAGCAGCCAGGCCAAGAGCGATGTTGTCCTGCGGTTCGCCAAGCTCCTGGCTTAAGCTGGCGAAAGCCTCCAGGGGATAATCCCCAGCCCCAGGAACCCGCGGGCTTTGGCTTCCTGCTGGGCGAGGGCAATATCCCAGCCGGCAAAATTGCTCGACCCGACGTAACCAATCTTGCCTTGGCTCACAGCCAGCTCAAAAGCGGCCCACAGCTCGTCCCAGGATACGCTGCGGTCTACATGATGCATCTGGTACAGCTCGATATGATCGGTCTGTAGACGCTGCAGAGAGCCTTCCAGGTGGCGGCGGATAATATAGGAGGAGAGGCCAGATTCATGATCCGAAAAGCTTCCTTCTCATCGGTCTGCGGCCCGAAATTCATTGTGCCCAGACACAGGCGGCTGACTTTCATCCCTGACTTGCCAAGCTTCGTGTATTGCACCTCGCCATCACTCCTTCACTATCTAATTGTAACCATCTTGCGCAATCAGGGCAAATTCGGCTGATTCTGATGTTATAGGCTCCGCCTATCAGCTCAATAGTATCTATATCTTTGTCGTTTGTGCTTTCGTGTGATACAACAGTATACAGAAGAACTATGTCTGCGAAACGCAGAACTACAGAGGAGTGACGGGAATGAGCGAGGTTAAGAAGATTGCCGTAATTGCCGGAGATGGCATTGGACCGGAAGTTGTGGCTGAAGCAGAAAAAGTATTGAAGGTAATAGAATCGGTATTCGGCTATGCATTTGAAACCGAGCATGCGCTGTTTGGAGGTATCGCTATAGATGAAAGAGGGACGCCGCTGCCGGAAGACACGCTTAGCATCTGTAAAGCGGCTGACGCGGTTCTCCTGGGAGCTGTCGGCGGTCCGAAGTGGGACAACAACCCGAAGGAGCTGCGTCCTGAGACTGGGCTGCTCGGCATCCGCAAGGCGCTTGGATTGTTCTCAAACCTGCGTCCTGCTGTAGTATTTGATTGCCTGAAGGATGCTTCGACACTGAAGCCCGAAGTGCTGGAAGGAACAGATCTGATGGTTGTGCGTGAGCTGACCGGAGGCATCTACTTCGGTGAGAAGCTGCGCCGCCAAGGGGAGTTCGGTGAAGAGGCTGTCGACACCTGCGTTTATAATGTTGTGGAAATAGAGCGGATTGTCCGCCAGGCGTTTGAAATTGCAGGCAAACGCCGTAAGAAGCTGGCCAGCGTAGATAAGGCGAACGTACTGGAAACTTCCCGCTTATGGCGTGAGGTGGTCAATAAGCTTGCCCCGGAATATCCGGATATTGAACTGGAGCATGTGCTTGTCGACAACTGCGCTATGCAGCTGCTCCGCCGCCCGTCCAGCTTCGATGTTATCGTAACCGAGAACATGTTCGGCGATATCCTCAGCGACGAAGCAGCGATGCTGACCGGCTCAATCGGCATGCTGGCGTCGGCCTCGATGGGCGAAGGCAGCTATGGCCTCTATGAGCCCGTACACGGCTCCGCGCCTGATATCGCCGGACAAGGTCTGGCGAATCCGATTGCAACGATTCTCTCGCTGGCGCTGATGTTCCGCCTGACCTTCGGCTATGAAGACGCAGCTGCGGCCATTGAAGCGGCTGTGGCCGAGGTGTTGGATGCCGGACACCGGACCAGCGACATCGCTGTGAACAAAAGCACGGCCATCAGCACCACGGAGATGGGCGACCTGATCGCTGCCGCAATCCGCAAAGCCTAGTTAGCCATTGCTGCCTTTGAATGAGTGACGCACATAAGAGAGAAATGTCACAGAAAGTTGCTTATTTATAATTATTATAAAAAAGTAATGACTGTAATATTGACTTTAATTTTGTACGATGATAACATTTGGTTTATACCGGCAAGACGGTAACTATCTCGTAGATCAAGAAGAGCATAACGTTTGAACGTTGATGTTTTTCTTACATATTCAAAGGAGGATTTAAGCAATGGCAGAACGTTTGGTAGGTAAACCGGCTCCTGATTTCACAATGGAAACAGTATCAGGTGACGGACAGGATTTCGGTAAAGTAAGTTTGTCCGACTATCGCGGTAAATGGCTTGTATTCTTCTTTTATCCGCTCGATTTCACTTTTGTTTGTCCTACTGAAATTACAGCACTTAGCGACGCAGCAGCAGATTTCGCAGAGCTGGATACTGAAATTCTCGGCGCAAGCATTGATTCGATCCACAGCCACAAGGCTTGGCTGACTACACCTAAGGATTCCAACGGCCTTGGCCCAATCAACTTCCCGCTGGCCGCTGACATCACGAAGAAGGTTGCCAGAGACTACGGCATCCTGATTGAAGAAGAAGGCATTGCCTTGCGTGGATTGTTCATCATTGATCCGGAAGGTGAACTGAAATATCAAGTCGTTAACCATAACGACGTAGGCCGCAGCGTAGAAGAAACTCTGCGTGTGCTCCAGGCACTGCAATCCGGCGGTTTGTGTGCTATGAACTGGAAGCCAGGCGACAAGAATCTGTAATTCCTGATCTGTCCTTCGGGGATCTTGATCTTTGAGAACTACTAATGTGGAACCTCCTTGCGGGAGTATTTGCTCGCAAGGAGGTTTTTTGCACCAAAAGATCACTCCTTACAAGAAATCGCGTTTGAAAATGGGCTGTAAGAGTTAATATATACCTTAAAGGAGAGGAATCTCCAAGCTCATTATGTAATACAATAATACCAAAACAACGGAAATTACCAAGGAGGGTGAACAATCATGAGCTATTGCTGTGGAGCGAGTATGGTAGGAACAAAGGGAACCCTTAAACATTATCGCACGCAAGTCCATAATGTTCCCCTGCTTTTTTGTCCGGTATGCCACCGGGTAGAGGTTCATTACAAGGTTGAGAATGAGTATGAGATTCTGGCCGAATATGCACATGGCGACGGAGTGACGGATGTGGACTTTCAGGATTATGTGATGGAGGACGAGACAGCCATCTTCGAGAATGTAATCAATGTGGAGAGCGAAGACCCGTTGGCCATTATCCGCAGCCAAATTGACATGTCGCTTGATTTGCTGGCGGTAGCCAAGCAGATTGGCGATACCAAGTGGGAGCGGGAGCTTAAGAAACGGCTGGCTGTAATGAGTCAACGCCGCCACCGTTTGCAGCAGAAGGCCTAACTCCGGAAGCTAATTCCGGGCCTTGATTCTTTAGATTGCCTTACTGAAAGCCTCCGCGCAAGCGGAGGCTTTTTTTAGGATAGCAAAGCCATTTCTATTTGGCCAAATACGTTGTAGACCATTCCGAGTGGAATAATTAATGGTGTTATATGGATATAAAGGGTAATATAGTCAGTTTTGAGTAAAAATTAGTGTGTCTTAGGAATCATTTTAATATTTTTTTTAGGATTCGACACTTTCTCTGATTGCGTTGTCATCCCTACTTGGATATGATTGGAATATAGTTGAAACGGTTGGATAATCCCATGCGAATACCGAATGTTCTGGCGGCTTCGTCATATACTCAAATACATAGTAATTTGATGTCGCTTAAGCGTCTTCGTCAAATGCAGTAAAAGGGGGAACTTGGTATCGTGATAAGCCAATATCAGGAAGGTTTGCTCGTAGAGACAAGTACATTTCAAACAAGGGAAATTGACACGACCTATGAAAATGTTCTGGAGAACATTGACAGCGGAATCATGCTTTTTGACGAAGAAGGCGTTCTCTGCTTTGTGAACAAGCATATGTACCGGATGCTCGAAATGAACCTCTTCGCGCTCAAAGGCTGTACCCTGCCTCATTTATTGTCTCATGTTCAGATTAGCCGTTTCAAGAAGAAACAGATGCTGCGCAGTTACCGGGAGATGGTATGCAAGGGGAAACCCAATTATGAATTTATAGATGAATTTGGACGCTACTGGCGGGTCTCGTTGATCAGTGGTGAACAAATGAAAGGTCAATATTTATTTACCGTTAAGGAGATTTCAGATTACAAGCTGATCGAGCAGACCGCTTACCAGAATGACAGCTTGGCTATGCTGGGCAAGCTTGCTGCATCCATTGCCCATGAGATTCGCAATCCCCTGACCGCGATCCGCGGTTTCATCCAATTGCTGCATCCGCATCTGCATCAACTGGGCAAGGCGGAATACGCGAAGATCATTCTGGCCGAGATAGACCGTGCCAACGATATTATTCATGAGTTTCTGACCTCTTCGAAACCTTCCGTACCCCAGGTGGGTATGATTCCGGTTTCGGCTCTGTTGAAGGAGGTTGTATTACTGACCGAAAGTGAAGCGCTGATGAAGGGTTGCCAGATTTATCTACACCCGTTGCAGTCGGATATGGTGATCTCCGGAGATGTTAAGCAGATGAAGCAGGTAGTGCTTAATATGATCAGAAATGCCATGGAGGCCATCTCCGAGAAGGTTGATGATCTGCCGGGCAAGATCGAAGTCGGGGCAAGACGTGAAGGCGCAGAGGTTCGGATTGATATTTCAGATAATGGCAAAGGAATGGATATTTGTACGCTGGACAGGTTGTTCAGCCCCTTCTTCACCACCAAGGAGAGTGGGACAGGTCTTGGACTCTCTGTCAGCGACCGCATCATCAAGAATCATGGCGGCTGTATCTCCGTCAGCAGCAAGGTGGATGAAGGAACCCGGTTTGTCATCTCGTTGCCTTTGATCCAGTAGGGGCAAGAATAATCATAAACGAAGCTGATTTTGGCATAGGTATCAACTATGCGGGAATCAGCTTTTTTGTGTAAATATAAGAATTTATAGGTTGCACGCTATAATTTATCCTTCTATTTCTCGCAGAAACGGATGCCTGAAAGCGATACGTAGAGTATCGCTGCTTCGGAAGCATACGCTTTGCAGAGGACGGCGAAGCCGTTTCTTCTTGTGCTTATGCTGTTTCTAGATGTGATACAATGGGAAGAATGTTTTTCAGACATAGATGGAGGTCAGCTAATGAACATTCAGTACAGCAGTGGAGCGGAAATTTCCACGCTTAAAGCAGATGCGCTCGTTCTGACCATATCCGAGCAAGAGGTGGAACAAGGCGGTCTGGGGCCTGCCTGGGATTCGATCCTCAGAGGATTGGGAGCAGCGGGGCTGTTCACAGGCAAGCTGAATCAGACCTATATTGTGCCGCTGGAGAATCACCCCGGCTTTCCTGTGCTTATTCTGACCGGCCGGGGCAACGCGCTGCTTACGCTTGAGGAAATACGCCGAATGGGAGCGGGGACCGCACGTGCCGCCGGCAGAATTAAAGCGCAGACGCTTGTTATTGTACTGCCGCAGCAGAGAATGCTGCTTGAGGCAGAGCCAGAAACCGCGCAGGCCTCGGAAGAAGCGTATGCCTGGACAGAAGGCCTGTTATTGGGTTCTTACCGCCGTAAGCATTACAAGCAGGAGCAGCCGCCTGAGCGGGGCACTGTCCATGTTACGTTCCATAAGGAGCAAGCCATGGATGAGGCGGAGGCTTCTGGCTGGGCACAGGGAATTAAACGTGGAACGGCATTCGGAGAAGCGGTCAATCTGGCGCGTGTTCTGACGAATATCCCCGGCAATCTGCTGACGCCTACAGATCTTGCCATTGCAGCGATTGAGGTCGCCGAACGTCATGGCTTCCCGGCAGAGGTGCTGGATGAACGGGAGATTGCGGACAAGGGAATGGGCGGTCTGTTGGCCGTCGGCAAGGGCAGCGTGAATCCTCCGCGCATGATAGTGATCCGCTATCAGGGAACCGGCGTATGGGAGGATGTCATAGGACTTGTCGGGAAAGGGATTACTTTTGACTCCGGGGGATTTCCCTCAAAAGAGCTCCGGGAATGGAAGACATGATCAGCGACATGGGCGGTGCGGCAGCGGTGCTTGGAGTGATGGAGGCCATTGGGCAGCTGCGCCCGCGAATCAATGTAGTGATGGTGATTCCGGCCGCAGAGAATATGCCATCTGCCAGTGCTTTTAAGCCTGGAGATGTAGTAACTTCACTCAGTGGCCGGACCATTGAAATCCTGAACACCGACGCCGAAGGTAGGATTGTGCTGGGTGATGCGATCACTTACGCCAGAGCATGGGGGGCGGGTCAGATTATAGATGTAGCCACCCTGACCGGCGCTGTAGTGTCCATATTGGGAGATGTTGCTACAGGTGTGGTCACCAATGACGAAGCTTTCCTGCAGGAGCTGCTGGCAGCCTCTGTACATGCCGGAGAACAAATCTGGCCGCTGCCGGTGTATCCTGAATTTCGGGAGCTGCTTAAGAGTGAAGTTGCCGATGTTCGCAACGCGGCGGGCAGATTCGGCGCCGCTTCTACGGCCGGGTTGTTCATCGGCCAGTTTGCGGAAGGCCTGCCATGGATTCATCTGGATATTGCGGGAACCGCATTTCTCTCCAGAGAGCGGGGAGTGAACCCCAAGGGCGCAAGCGGGGTAATGGTCCGCTCCATACTTGAGCTGCTGCTGCACCGGAGCGGAAGCTGAGAACAAGCAAAGGCTGCCGTATCTGCAGATGTAATCTGCGGACATGGCAGCCTTTCACAGAAACGGATGCCGCCTCTCACGGAGGACGGCGAAGCCGTTTCTTCTTGCTATCTTGTCTTGGCTTGTCTGATTAAATGAACGTTCCTGTTGGCAATACCTGCTTTAGAGGATACCGCCGGATTTCTTAGACTTTACCTGTGAAGCGAAAGATTGAATGCCATTCATAATCTTGTCACGTGTGCTTTTGTTCTTCAGCAGGTACACAGCACCCAATGCTGCGGTAGTAAATAACGTTTTTTTGGTTTTCATAGTTATTACCTCCTTGGTATGGTCTGGCTGCAGTTGCTTATAACAAACATACCCGTAAACTATAAAATTTAAACCTTATAAACGTCATAACCCGCGTTAGAGGGTCTTGCCCTTACTGTTGTCAGCTGGGGCTGACGAGCAGGAAAAAGGAGAATCCAGCGCCGCGCCCGGACAGGTTTTGCCTTTATCACAGCCTGCGCAGGCCCCTTCTTTGCCCTTCTGTACATGTCTGTATAGGATCCATCCCGAGTAACCAAATATAAGTGCCGCTATTATAATGTTTATCATTGCCCATCCCCGCTTTCCATCAGGAAATCTTTGAACTCCTGCCTAGCTATGACCATCCCAGTAATCGTCCGCCCTGGAAAATAATTAGTGATACAATATACGCCAGCACCAGGGAATAGCCTATGGAGAAGAAGGTCCACTTCCAGGAGGCCGTTTCCTTCTTGATAACGCCCACGGTGGCCAGACAAGGAATATAGAGCAGGATAAAGGCCATGAAGCTGATGGAGCTGAGCGGTGTGAAGACCTGTGAAATCTGATGCTCCAATCCAACCGAGTCAGGGGCGTGATAGATAATATTCATGGTGGAGACTACAACCTCCTTAGCCAGGAAGCCAGGAACCAGGGTGGAGCCGGCCTGCCAGGTTCCAAATCCCAGCGGCTCCAGCAACGGGGCGATGAACCCGCCGAATTTGGCCAGGTAGCTGTAATCCATCTCCACATCCAGCCCGCCGGGTCCGGCGTACGACATTAGCCAAATGATGACTGAGCCAGCGAGGATGATCGTTCCCGCTTTACGCAGGAAACCTTTGCCTTTCTCCCAGGTGCTGCGGGAGAGAGTCTTCAGCTGTGGCATGCGGTAAGGCGGCAGTTCAATAACAAAAACAGAAGATTCATTCTTGAACAGGTACTTAGAGAATACCTTGCAGAGCACCAGCGCGAGCACAATGCCCATCACGTACATGGACAGCACGGCCGTTGCCTGCTGTGACGGGAAAAATACGGCTGCGAACAGTGCATAGACCGGAAGTCTTGCAGAACAGGACATCAGAGGCATCAACAGCGTGGTCAGCATCCGGTCTTTGGGCTGTTCAATGCTGCGGGCAGCCATGATGGCAGGCACATTGCAGCCGAAGCCGATAATAAAAGGAATAAAGGCTTTGCCGTTCAGTCCCATCCGTTCCATGATGCTGTCCATCAGCAGGCAGACACGCGCCATATATCCTGAATCCTCAAGGAAGGAAATAATCAGGAACAGGATGAAAATCTGCGGCACAAACACCAGAACCCCGCCAACGCCGCCGATTATTCCATCTACGATAAGCGCATGTATGAAGCTGGACGCTCCCATAAACTGCAATAATGCTGTGGTTCCTTCGCTGATAGGCCCGGTGATAAAGCCGTCTAAAAGGTCGGATAAGGGTCCGCCTGCCCAGTCAAAGGTCGTTTTGAACAGAACATACATAAATACGATAAAAAGCGGCAATCCGAGAAAACGGTGGGTCAGCAGAGAATCCAATCGTTCGGTCAGGTTGTGGGGCTTCTGTTCTTCCGTATTCATTACTTCCAGGCAAATGGAGTGGATATATTCCATGCGAGTTGAACGAATCCATTGGGGGAGCGTCAAGGCCAGTTTTTTTATCTGTAATTCGCTCTGGCAGGTATCGCAGAGGGCAATCAGCTTGGCGGTATCGGTGCGAGTCTTTAGAAATTGCAGGATTACCGGGTTCTGCTCCATCAGCTGCAGTGCCACCCAGCGGTGGTTGGGCAGGTTGGGAACGGCAAGCAGCTCTTTCTGGATTGCCGAGAGCGCCTTCTCTACAATATCGCCATAATCCAGCTTGAAGCTGGAAGGCGGAATGGCTGCTGATTTCTCAAGCATACTCAGCATCTGTGCGCTACCTTTGCCTGTTCTGGCTATCAGTGGGAGGACGGTGACGCCCAGACGGGATTGCAGGATTTCGTGGTTCAGCTTGATTCCGCGGGCATTGGCCACATCGATCATGTTCAGACCCAGAACTGTAGGCTTGCCATATTCAAGAAGTTGGAGTGTAAGCAAAAGATTGCGCTCCAGCTGGGACGCATCGACGATGTTGATCAGGGTTTCCGGTGATTCTTCAATGAGATAGCCTGCGGCCACGCCTTCATCACGGGAGAGCGGGTGAAGGGAGTAGATACCTGGCAGATCAATCAGATGGCCTGCGCCATTCTTCAGGCTGCCGATTTTTTTCTCCACGGTTACGCCTGCCCAGTTGCCAACATACTCATAAGAAGAGGTCAGTGTGTTGAACAGCGAGGTTTTGCCGGTATTGGGGTTGCCTACGAGTGCTGTAGAGCTCATGATACGTTCACCTCAATCCGTGAAGCTTCCTTGCGGCGAATGGCAAATAGCTGGCCGTTGCATTCCAGAGTTACCGGCCCGAAAAAAGGCGCTTTCCCCTTGAGACAAATGGTGACCCCTTCTGCGACTCCCAGATCAGCGAGCCGACGGCGCAGTATCGGATCGATTCCTTCTATTCTATGAATTGAGCCGGTAGTACCCAGTTGTAATTCCATTAAAGAGAAAGGTGCAGCTGCCATTTTCAATCACTCCAAAAGAGATTGAGAATCAATCTCAACTATTTTCTTGTAATGTAGCATGTGCATTGTTTTTTTACTGTGATTAATGTCATTGAGAATTACCTGTAAAAACAATATGAAAACAACCTGAAATATTCTTTACAATTTATCTTTCATTAAAGTATGATTAAACGATAATAAATGCATAGTAAAGCTATGCGTGCGGCAATATCGATTGCTACAGTTGAAGGGAGACAGATTGTGAAGACGAATCCAAGTAAAATTGTCGATTGTACCATCCGTGATGGAGGCCTCGTGAACAACTGGGATTTCAGCGTGGAATTTGTGCAGCACTTATATGCCGGACTTAATGAAGCCGGTGTTGACTATATGGAAATCGGATACAAAAATTCGCCTAAGCTTCTGAAGGGTGCCGAGGGTGCCGGACCGTGGCGTTTCCTTAATGACGACTTTCTGCGCAAGGTTATTCCCCAGAAGGGGCATACGAAGCTCTCGGCGCTGGTGGATATTGGCCGTGTGGATGAGAATGACATTCTGCCGCGCAGTGAAAGTATGCTGGATCTGATCCGTGTAGCTTGCTACAGCAAGGATGTGGACAAGGCGCTGCAGCTAGTGCAGACATTCCATGATCTGGGGTATGAAACCACGATCAATATTATGGCATTGTCGAATGTAATGGAGAATGAACTGCTGGAAGCCTTCGAGCTGATCCGCGAGAGTGTGGTGGATGTGGTCTATATCGTCGATTCCTATGGCAGCCTTGACCATAATGACGTGAAATATCTGGTAGAGAAGTTTAAGACCCATCTGCCGGACAAGCGGCTTGGTGTCCATACCCATAACAACCTTCAGCTCGCTTTCTCCAACACACTGGTGGCTGCCGAGCTGGGTGTCGAGCTGCTGGACGCCTCCTGCTACGGGATGGGACGCGCCGCAGGCAACTGCCCGACTGAGCTGCTGGTTACGCATCTGAAGAATACCCGGTACAAGCTGCGTCCGGTGCTTGATGTTGTCGAGCATCTGATGATTCCTTTGCGTGAGAAAGAGGAGTGGGGTTATATCATTCCTTACATGATCACTGGCACACTTGATGAGCACCCCCGTTCTGCCATGGCACTGCGCTCCTCGGAAGACAAGGATAAGGCAGTTGAATTCTATGATAAGCTGACTACACCCGAGGTAACCTTCGGAGATAAATAACGGGCTTCAGGCAGAAGCACTGACCTCTTCCAGGAGGAAGGTGCTTTTTTTCCTGCCAGAATGCTGCGTTAAGAAAGAAGAATGTAACTTTAAGGACCTGTTCAGCCGATATTTATACATAGGACTTCCATATCCAGCTGGTTATTAATAGATATCATTTTCAGACGCGAGGGAACTTATGAGACAAGAAGAGAAAAAAACAATTACAGCGGCTATTGCAGGGGCCATTCTGTTCCTTCTGATCCAAATTTTTCATACAACGCTTGAAGGTTTCGATGATGGGGTTTTAATCTCTGCCCTGTACCTTATTGCAGGCTGTTGTAATGTAGCTTTTGGTTTTGCCATCTTTGCACAAGGGTGGCTGTTCTTCTCTGACCGTTTGTCCAAAGCCAGATTGTATGTGTCAGCGCTTTTTCTGGGTGTCTGCATGCTTGATTTCCTGCACACGCTAAGCTTCGTGGGGATTCCCTCGATCTCTACGTATGTCAGTGAGGGAGAATCCATGTGGTTGCTTACTCTGTCGCGTTTTGCTAGTGCGCTGGGGATTCTGATTATCTTCAGCAAAAATGACAAGCCGGTATCCGTATTGCTGAAGGGCAAGGTATTCCGGTTCGCCTTTCTGCTGATCGTGCTGACCTTGGCCATATTTGTCTTCAGTCATACCGCCGCCTCAAGGTTGAACAGTACCTCATGGATGACAACCTTGAAGCAGATCAGTGATTTGATTGTATTGTTTATCTACCTGACCGGCATTGCCGTAATTGTCTATCCCGGAGCAGTGGAGAAGTCGGCCTCGCTGCTGATTATTATCCGCGCGCTGATCTTCTTCGCACTGGGACAAGCCTTCCTGATGAATCCATTCAGCATCGGCGACACCGATTATCTGTTTGGTATGCTGTGCACTGGCGTGGCGTATTATCTGATCCTAACCGGGGTGTACCGGCTGACAATTGAAGAGCCATTTCATGAGAAGCAGCAGATTGAGGAGCGGATTAACTATCTGGCCTATCATGATGAGCTGACAGGTCTGCCCAACCGGCGGCGTCTGATGCAGCGGGTGGAAGCGGACATTCAAGCGTCGAAGCAGGCCCATGTGCAGGGATGCTATTCGGCACTCGTGATTATGAATATCAATCATTTCAAGAATATCAATGACTCCCTGGGTCATTATGCCGGAGACCTGCTGCTGCAGCTGGTGGCGCAGCGAATCAGCCAGGAGGCAGGTACGGATGAAGAGCTGTACAGTATGGGGGCCGATGAATTTGCTTTTTTTATGACCTGCAGAGCCAATCTGGATGAATGCCAAGCCAGAGTCATTGAATTGCCGCGGCTGTTTGACCGGCCAGTGAAGCTGGAATCCGGAGAATACCATATTTCACTCAGCCTCGGTGTCAGCATCTACCCCGGAGACGGTGATACAGCGGAGCAATTGATCCAGAATGCTGACACCGCTGTGCATAACGCCAAAGAGCATGGCGTGGAGATCCGCCGCTATATGCCTGCGATGCAGATGAAGGCGAAGGAACGCTTCAAGCTGGAGAATGATCTGCGCCGGGCACTTGAGCGTGACGAGTTCTATCTGGTCTATCAGCCGCAGGTTCTGCTGGAGACCGAGGAGATTGTGGGTATGGAAGCCCTGCTGCGGTGGAATCACCCCAAACGCGGGCTGGTTTCGCCAGCGGAATTTATTCCGATTGCGGAGGCGAGCGGCCTGATTGTGCCTATTGGGGAATGGGTGCTCAAGATGGCATGCCTGCAGAATAAACAATGGCAGCTTGCCGGCTATGAACCGATCAGCGTCTCTATCAACCTATCGATGCGCCAGTTCCTGCAGCCGAATCTGGCAGGAACGATCGGAGATATTCTGCACAATCTGGACCTTGATCCCTGTTATGTGGATCTGGAGATTACCGAGAGTATGACACTCGACAAGGAGACGGCCTTTGAACAGCTGAAGCGGCTGAAGGAGCTTGGCGTATTTATCAGTATTGATGATTTCGGTACAGGCTACAGTTCGCTGCATTATCTGAAGGATATGCCAATCGACCGTCTGAAGATTGACAGATCCTTTGTCTCCGAGGTGATGGAGGACAGCAACAATGCGGCCATTGTCTCGACCATCACCTCGATGGCCCACCACCTGAAGCTGAAGGTAACCGCCGAAGGAGTGGAGAACAAGGAGCAGCTTGAATTTCTGCGCCAGCAGCATTGCCATGAAGCGCAGGGTTTTCTGTTCAGCAAGCCGATTGAGGCAGCTGAATTCGAACGCTCTTTTCTGAGAAAAGCTATGCAAAAACTGCCGTCCTGAAGCAAAAAAAGTTGATTTTCAAGCTGTGGAATGATACAATACTTCTTGTATTCACTTTACATTGCGGGTGTAGTTCAATGGTAGAACTTCAGCCTTCCAAGCTGATAGCGTGGGTTCGATTCCCATCACCCGCTCCATAATTTCTAATTCAACCTCTTGCGCAGCAAGGGGTTTTTTGTTTGTCATGGGCTTAGTTAGGCTAGGTACAACTAGTACCTTGACCTCTAAGGCTTCACGCGAACTTCAAGATGTCTCATTACAACGTCTAATAGAAAATCAGTTCTCAGATTTGACACAGCAAAGGTACTAGCCGCTGTGAATTCAATTAAATAGATCAGAGCAGACGGCCTGGCCTGCGCTAACTGTATTTCGTACAGTTATTTCGCTTGAAAGTTCGGCTAAAACGATTGTAACCTCTTAAGCCCCCTAATTTGGAGTGGAGTCCTCCATATGCAGACCTGACTTAGCATCAAACGCACTCCATCCTCCCAATTAAGTGCAAAACTGCAACTAATTTCTTCGATCCTCGACTTTCAACTAATTTAAGTGCAGAAGTGCATCTAATCCAGCTGATTTAGCCGAATCCCCCTCCTGCGTAGCAATTTAGTTGCACTTTCGGCACTTATTCTCGCATAATCTCATATTTGAGCGGAAATAAGTGCTGATTTGCATTTATTTACTCTCAACCTCTTAAGCCCCCTAATTGGAGTGGAGTCCTCCAGCATTAGGGGGCCGAACCTCGTTTGCAGAAGGTACTTTGATGTTCAATGCTGAGCGGCAGATTTCGTTGCTGGCGGGGATGGTTCCCTGTTCGGCCCCGGGAGTATCCTTAAGAGGATATTCAGCGAAAGGGGATAGCGATGTTATGGCTGAAGAGGCGAATACGGCTGAAGAGATGAACATGGCCGATGCGGCGAATGAGGCTGAAGAGACGAGTGAGGCGAATGAGGCTGAAGAGACGAGTGAGGCAAATGAGGCTAAAGAGGCAAGTGAGGCAAATGAGGCTGAAGAGGCAAGTGAGGCAAATGAGGCTAAAGAGGCAAGTGAGGCAAATGAGGCTGAAGAGGCAAGTGAGGCAAATGAGGCTGAAGATGCGAGTGGCTCTGAAGAGGTGAATAGGGCCGGTGAGGAAAATACAGCCGAAAAGATAAAGCACGCGGCGGCATGGACTCCGGCCTCCCTCGGCGGCGGCGGCTACATCACCGGCCTCATACAGCATCCGGCTGAAGCCGGGATACTGTATGCCCGCTGTGATGTGGCGGGGGTCTTCCGCAGCACGGATGGGGGCGAGAGCTGGGCCACCCTCAACGGAGGGCTGGACCAGGGATTCCACCATCAGGTGCAGAGCTTCGCGGTCAGCCCGCACCAGCCGGAGGTGCTGTTCCGCTGTTCCGGCGAGGCCCGAGGCGGAGAGATCTGCGGCGCTGTCCACCAATCGGTGGACGGCGGGAACCGCTGGCGCGAAGTCTGCAGCGGCATGGGCTTCTACGGCAACGGACCGACACGGATGTACGGCGAGGTGATTGCCGTTGACCCCCACCGGCGCGGCGTTGTCGCGGCGGGCGGATATACGGGCGGGCTGTGGGTCAGCCCGGACCATGGGGACAGCTGGGAGCAGACGATGCTCCCGGAAGAACGTTTCGGCTGCGTGGCGTTCCACCCGCAGCAGCCCGGTGTGTTGTATGCCGGGACCATCGGCGACAACGATCTGAACATGGACTATGCCGAGGTGGAGGAAGGCGGACTGCTGCGCCGCCTGCAGGATCAGCCCCGGGGCGAATCCGGCAGGCTGTACCTCAGCCAGGACAACGGACAGTCCTGGCAGCTGCTCTATGAAGGAGCGAGCTTCGCCGAGCTCTGCTTCGACAGCCGCGAGCCGCAGCGGCTGTATGCGGCCTGCATCTGGGGAGGCATCCGCGTCAGCACGGACGCGGGGCGGACTTGGTCCGCAGCCGCAGGCGGACTGCCGGCGGGCAGACACAGATACGGCACAGTGATCCAGGCCGGTACACAGCAGGGGCTGCTGTACACCGCGCCGGATGCCAGGCCGCATCATGAAGGCCTGCCGCCGATTCCGGTATACGCCTCCGGGGATGGAGGAGCGTCATGGCGGGTGGTTCATCGCCATGCTGATGAAGATCTCAGCGGGTTCCCCGCGTTTATGGATCACTTCAGCGGCGGTTCACGGGCAGCGGCCAACGGCTGGGCGATCTCCAAGATTGTAGCCGACCGCTTCATCATGAACCGGCTGTACCTGTGCAACTGGTACGGCGTAGCGATCAGTGACGATGGCGGAATGACCTGGCGGGCAGGCGGCTTCCGGGGGCTGGAGACAACATGTATGGAGGCGGTAGTTGCCGATCCTTGCCAGCCGGGCAAATTCGCGGTCACGATGGCGGATCATCCCCCCAAGGTGACGGAAGACGGCGGGGGGACCTTCTGCAATCTTCCGGGGATTCCCGGCTATTCGGGAAGCACAGCCATAACGTTATCCAAGCGGGACGACCGGCGTTATCTGTATGGGCTGGTGGGCCATGGGCGTTCTGCCTGTATTGCCGTCAGCGAGGATGGCGGTCTAACGGCCAGGGCAGTGCTGGGGCTGCCGCAAGGAATGTTCGTTCAAGCGCTGAAGGAGGACAAGCGGCGCGCCAACACTTTCTATGCTTATATTGAAGGAGCCGTTGCCAAGGGAGCAGGTGTATATCGCTCGCGTGATGGAGGAATCTCATGGCAGCAAACAGCCTTCCGCCCGCCTTCCCATGTCGCTACGCTGCCGCATCAGCAGCAATGGATTGAAGCTGAACTGATGTCAGTGGTAGTCTATCAAGTCAAGAATGCCTGCGGCTGCAATCAGCTGCTGGCCACCGATCCCTTGGCCCCTGACCGTGTGCTGCTGGGGGAATGGAGCGAAGGCCTGTGGTTGTCGGCTGACGGTGGCGACTCCTGGGAATCCATCGGCGCCGGGCTGCCTTTTCTGCAGAATGGCCGGACTTCCGTGCTGGCTGCAGTAGCCTTCTCACCCAAATCTGCCGGAACCCTCTATGCCTGTTTTATCCGTGAAGGCTTATGGCGCAGCCGGGATCACGGGCAGACCTGGAGCAAGCTGTTTCCACTCCAGGAGGGAGCAGTGTTTAATGCATCAGCGCTGACGGTATCCGCACAGGAAGAGGATGTGCTGATTCTCGCCTGCGAGCCGATGGTGCAGAGCCATGCTCCCTCCGGCGTGGTCTGCAGCCGGGATGGTGGAAGCACCTGGGACGAATGGGACATCACGTCTTTGGGTGCGGTCCGCTGGAAAGGCATCGCCCTCGATTGCGAAGGACAGTGGCTGTTGGGCGTCACCTGCGGCAATGGAGCCTACAAGGCCAAGCTAAGCTCTATTTCAAAATAAGAAAGGATAAGTTTCACTTTATCCTTGATCCTTTATCCTTCTATTTTCGCAGAAACGGATGCCTGAAAGCGATACGCAGTATCGCTGCTTCGGAAGCATATACTTTTCAGAGGACGGAAGCCGTTTCTTCTTATCATTGAAATTAACTGAGGATCGTTGCTGCAGCACAGTTTTCGTTGCTGACGAACCTTGTTGGGTCTAATAGTAAACGCTTACATTTGAAGTGCCGGACGATGGACGCTCCATCGTAATATAACCGGTTCTATCCAAGTGGAGGCATGATTACAGTGTTGGCAAGAATAAGCAAAAGATTATGCTGTTGCTGGTTGACGGTCGTTATGATTGCAGCATCCTTCGGCGGATTATCGGCCCCTGCCCGGGCGGCGGGGGAGAATCAACTGAGCAATCCGGGATTCGAGGCGGGGGATGCAGCTTGGGAGAAATGGGGGAGTCCAGCAATCACCACTGCTGTGAAGCATAGTGGCAGCAAGGCGCTGCAGGTCAACAGAAACAGCGGCGGGGCATCGGAATCAGCAGCCGTACAGGAAGGCAAGACCTACCGCGTGGGCATGTGGGTGAAATTTGCCGCAGCAGTAGCGGGCGGGCATGATGTGGATCTGGATTACTTTGGCACACAGCAAGGGAAGGTCAAGCTTCATTTCACCGGTTCAACCAGCTGGGAGTACCACCAGTTGCTCTACACAGCGCCGCCGGGAGTCCAGCATATCCGAATTTCCTTCTGGAACAGCACCAGCGCGGTGTATTACCTGGATGATGTGGTCATCCGCGAGAACATCGATATTGAACGGCCAACGCCGCCGGGAGCTTGGCAGACCAGCCACAACCCGGATGCGCTGAAGCTGGCGTGGGCGGAATCGACGGACGATATGGGTGTTGAAGCCTACCAGCTCGCTTATAAAAAATCCGGTTCAACCGACTGGAGCACTGTGACCCTTCCGCACCAGACAAGTGTTACCCTGCAGACCTATACCCTGCAGAATCTGGAGCCGTATTCTGTGTATGCGATCATGCTGACCGCCTTGGACGCGGCAGGCAACAAGTCTGACCCGGTCATTGGACTCGAAGCAACGCCGGGCCCGAATCTGGTTGTGAACGGCGGACTGGAGAGCGGGGGGATTGAACCGTGGATGAACGAAGGCACGGTTACCGTGCAGACCACAACGTACGGCCCGTATTCGGGGCAGTATGCTCTGCAACTGCCGGATCAAGCTGTGGCACAAATACAAGGGATAGCTACGGACGGCGGGACATCTTACCTGGTCAGCTATGGGAGTCGATGGGGGCTGGCACCTGCAGGGAACCAGGAGCTGGCTCTAACCTTCGAAGATGGTGTAGCAGAATCTAGACAGGTACTGCAACTGCCGCTTAGCACCGACTGGACACGCTCCGAGCAGATGCTTGTGTCCGACTCGGAGATTACAAGCATAGGGCTTGCGGCCAGCAATCTGTCAGGAACGGATCTGCTGCTGGATGAAGTGTTCATAGGCAGGCTGCCGGCGCTGCCTGCAGAGCTTGCGCCTGCTGCGCCGGCCGGGCTGGCAGTGAACGCAGTCGACGGCGTATCGGCCCAGCTGCAGTGGGAGGCGGCAGTCAGTCTTTTTGGCATCAAGGAATATAGAGTAGCTTACCAGAAGGAGGGTTCCGGTCCATGGGAGCAGGTTACGGTCCCCTATGCACCGGGCGTGTCCATGTACTCCTACAAGCTGGAGGGGCTGTCGCCGGAGAGCAATTATAACCTGACGGTCAAAGCAATAAGCGCAGCGGATTCCTTGTCTCCGGCTAGTGAAATTCAGTTAACAACGATAGACATGCATCCGGTCAATCCGAATGCTTCAGTGGAAGCCTCCGATCTGCTGGACCGGCTGTACACTTCCGTAGGACACACCGTCTATACCGGCCAGCATAACTATTATGAGGAACCTTTGGTCTGGTATGACAAGGCAGCGGAGCTGACGGGGTATTACCCGGCAATCTGGGGATCGGACTTCGCCTATTATACAGGCGGAGATTTCGCCGGGCTGCGCCAGACCATGATTGACACAGCGATTGATGCAAGCGGGCAAGGGGCGATGATCACATTGACCTATCATCAGCCACGCCCGATGGATGCGCCAACCGCCGGTTGGGAAAGTGTGACCGGCAATGTTACCGAAGCGGAGATGACCGAGATCGTTACACCGGGAACCGTGCTCTATAACCAGTGGGCGGCCCAGATCGATGAAGTTGCAGGTTACCTGGCCCAGCTGGAGGCTGAGGACATTCCGGTGTTATGGCGCCCGTATCATGAGATGAATGCGGAATTCTTCTGGTGGGGGGCAAGGCCTGAGCTGTTCCGGCAGCTATGGTACAACATGTACGACCGGCTGACGAACCAACACGGGCTGGACAATCTGATCTGGGTATGGAGCCCCAACGCCGAAAGCTCCTGGGCTTATGACTCCACGCCTTATTATCCCGGCCACACTTCTGTGGATGTGCTGGCTATGGATATCTACAATAATGATTACAGGGATACCTATTACAACAAGCTGGTGAAGCTGAGCGGCGGAAGACCGATTGCCGTCGGGGAGAATGGGGAGCTGCCAGATCTGGATATGTTCGCGGCGAAGCAGCAGCGTTACGTCTATTTCATGACCTGGTCGCAATATCTGACCGATAAGAATTCGATCAGCAGTATTCAAGGGGTATACAGTCATCCCCGGGCCGGCAACAATGGCGAAACCGGCAATGGCCCGTTTGTGCCGCCGCCTGCCGAACGCTACAGCATTGATGATTTTGAGCAATACGGGGGCTCCAACAGCAGTCTGCGTTCCAAGTGGCAGCGCAATACCTCGGGCAATGCCGCTTCAGTTACGCTGGACGTATATGAGAAGAACAGCGGCAGCTACGGGCTGAAGCTGGATTATACGATTGGCAATCCCGGATATGCCGGGCTGTACCGCAGCCTGGGCAAGGAGTGGCCGGGGATGGAGGCGATAGAGTTCTGGCTGAAGCCGGACGGCTCCAACCGGCAGCTTGCTGTTCAGTTTCATGAGACAAACGGCGAGGTGTGGGAAGCGGGGCTCCGCCTCCAGGGTACAGCTCCCGTGCTGGTGCGCCTTCCGTTTACGTCCTTTCAGCGTCCAGGCTGGTCCACCGGAGGCAACGGGCTGATTGATCTGGGATCGATCAGGGAATTTGCCTTCTATGTCGCCCAGGGCAACGGCGCGGTGGGCAGCGGGACACTCTATATCGACGATGTGAGTGCAGTTAAGCTGCCTGTGCCTGATGAGGAATAACAGGGCTGCATACAAACCTAATCTGTGGTGCAGCCCGGGCGGAAGTATTCGGCAGTGCCCAGTGGCTTGGGCCTAATGCGGCCAGCAATTTCGGAAGCCAATGAACTATCATGCAGGTAGTGGACCCGTACAGATTAGTTGCGTTATCTGCAACTGGATGGACGGGTTTTCACTATTATTGCAGAGGTGTAGAAGCCAAATATGTTTCGTTGCCAGACCACACTTTTCGTTGGTTGCGGTACTGGAACGCACTGCTCGATTTCACTAAAATTAAGCTAAGAACAACAACAGAAAGGATGACACACTTGGAAATCGAGCGCAGGCTCTTGCGCGGCAGAGGCGGCGGGCAGGCCGTCTGGTGGCGGCGGTGGGCCGGACAATGGGACATTCAGCTGATGGTTCTGCCGGCGCTGGTGTTTATCTTTATCTTCAGCTACCTGCCCATGTACGGTGTTCTAATGGCTTTTCAGGATTATCAGCTCTTTGGCGGCTTCTTCAACAGTCCATGGGTTGGGACCAAACATTTCGCGGCTTTCTTCAGCTCCCCCGATTTCTGGACAGTGATGCGCAACACCATTGTCATCAGCTTGCTGAAGCTGGGCATCGGATTTCCGGCTCCCATTCTGCTCGCCCTGATGCTGAACGAAATCCGTGCGCTGCTGTTCAAAAGAATCATTCAGACCGTCAGCTATCTGCCGCATTTTCTGTCCTGGGTCATCGTCGGCGGGGTCGTCGGCTCGATGCTTTCGACTGATAATGGAAGCGTTAACATGCTGCTGCTGAAGCTGAATCTGATCCATGAGCCGGTCAGCTTCCTGTCTGTGCCGGAGTATTTCTGGGGCATTCTTGTCGGAACGGGAATCTGGAAGGAAATGGGGTTTGCCGCGATCGTATACCTGGCAGCGATTGCAGGGATCGATCCCCATCTCTACGAAGCCGCAGCCATAGACGGAGCCGGGCGCTTCAAACAGATTCAACTGATTACCTTACCCTGCATCCGGCCGGTTATTATTATCTTCATGATTCTGGCCGTGGGCAACATCCTGAATGCCGGGTTTGAGGATATTCTGATTCTGGCTACCAACCCTGTGCTGCGTGATGTGTCGGATGTTATTGATACGTATGTGTACCGGATGGGGTTTCTGAACAACCGCTACTCCTATGCGGCTGCAGCCGGATTGTTCAAGGCCATTGTCAGTGTCGGGCTGCTGGCGGCCGCTAACCGGGCAGCGAGAAAGATGGGCTCCAGCTTATGGTAATCCAATATCGAACAGGAGAGGGGGAGAAGAGATGATGAAGCTTTCGGCGGGTGACAAGGTTCTCCAGGTGTTCATCTACATTCTGATGCTGCTGCTGGGCTTCGTCACCCTCTACCCCTTCTGGAACTCATTGGTCATCTCGCTTAACTCGGGGGCGGATACCGCCCTTGGCGGCATTACCTTCTGGCCCCGCAGTCCGACACTGGATAACTATGAGGTGGTCTTCCGCGACAGCCGCATCGGGCAGGCTTTCCTGATCTCCGCCCTGCGGACGGTATCCGGCACACTGCTGTCCGTGCTGTTCACAGCCGTTCTGGCCTACGGCCTCTCCAGGCATGAGCTGATGGGCCGCAAATATTATATGGTGTTCTGTGTGGTGACGATGTATTTCAGCGGCGGGCTGATTCCAACCTTCCTGCTGCTGCGCGAGTTCGGGATGATGGATACCTTCTGGGTACTGATTATTCCCGGCATGATCAGCGTGTACAATATGATTATTTTCCGGACGTTTTTTCTCGGGCTGCCCGCCGGGCTGGCCGAATCGGCGAGGATTGACGGCTGCAATCATATCGGCGTGCTGATCCGGATTATTCTGCCCATCTCCGGGCCGGTGGTAGCTACATTGTCGCTGTTTACCGCCGTTTATCACTGGAATGAGTGGTTCTCGGCCAGCATCTATATTAATAATCCGAATTTGATCCCGATCCAGACGCTGCTGAAGCAGATCCTCAATTCCAACATTGTCACGGATCAGCTGCTTCAGGCGATAGGCACCAACGCGGCTGCCCAGGACCGCCTGTCATTGGTTCAGACTGTAACGAGCAAATCCCTGATTATGGCTACAACGATGGTTGCCACGCTGCCCATAGTGCTGGTATATCCATTTTTGCAGAAATATTTTGTCAAAGGTGTACTGATCGGCTCCATTAAGGAATAATCAGATTGACAGTAGAGAGGGGTTCTTCATTTGAAAAGAAAACGCTCAACACGCTTATTGCCGCTGGTTGTCCTGCTCTGCACCGCACTGCTCGCGGGCTGCGGCGGCAACAATGCCGCTGCTCCGAGCACCCCGGAGCCAACCCAGGCACCGGCTGCCACGGAAGCGGCGACGACGGCTGCGCCGGAGGAGAATGCAACAGCTGCAAGCAAGGTCAAACCTGTTACATTCAGCTATTACAGCAATTATGACTGGGATACCACAGAGCCTTGGGGTGAGGACTCCACCACCAAGTGGATCTCGGATAACCTGAAGGTGAATATGACCGCCATCCAGTCAAGCGGTGCAGCAGAGACGAAGCTCAGCACAATGATTGCTTCAGGCAGCCTGCCGGATGTGATGATGATGGACCGGGGGGCCAACGTAGAGCGGCTGCGCCAGAACGGTCTGCTCGTAGCTTTTGATGAATACCTGGATAAATACCCGAATCTGAAGAACAACGCCGGTGAAGCCACGCTTGGCATGCTCCGCTCCGAGGACGGCAAGCTGTATCAATTCCCGAACTGGTATACCTCCAGCCCGAACGGCAATGGCGGCTGGATCATCAACAAGAAGATTTACAAGGAGCTGGGTTCGCCCAAGCTGGAGACCTTTGACGATTTATATGCCTATCTGCTGCAGGTGAAGGAGAAATATCCCGATGTCGTGCCGCTTGAGATCGGCGCCAAAGCCAGAGGGCTGGAAACCATGTATGGGGGCTGGGCCGAGAACAAACCTTATCTGCCCAAAGCCAATCCGTCGGGCAATGCGCTGACCTCAATTTTTACAGATGAAGTCTATATCCAGAACATACAATATGCCAGCAAGCTGTTCCGCGAGAAGCTGATCACCCAGGATGTGTTCACTCAGACCGCCGACCAGCTCTCAGAGAAGCTGAACACAGGCCGGGTAGCGGTATTCGTGGATGGCGACGTAGCCAATCCGGGAGCCAAGGCCAATGCCATGCTGCAGGCCACCGACCCGGAGGCAGGTTTTGATATCATTCCACCGATTCATAAAGCCGGCCTTGATCCGGCCAAAATTACACCGAACAACTACAACTCGCTGGGCTGGAATGTGCTGGTCATTACCAAAAGCGCCAAGGACCCGGAAGCCATCTTCTCTTATCTGGACTGGGTGACTAGCGATGAAGGACAGCGTATCCTCAATTTCGGCCGTCAGGGACTCTTCTGGGATGAAGTGGATGCGGATGGCGTTCCAATTCCGAATGATGCTGCACTGAATACGGCGCAGGCCGAGAAGAGCAAGGAGAAGATTGGGCGCTTCAACTGGGTAGGCAACACCACCTTCATCGACCAGACGAAAGCGAAGATGGATGCCCTGCTGCCGATTGAGAAGCAGAACTGGACGACGCTGGCGCAAACTAAGGTGACCTGGAAGACCTCCAGGAACTTCACGGAATTCGTCAATCTCGATCCGCTGCCCGATTCGGAGGAAGGTACCATTGCCACAACTGTAAATGATATTTTCCTGGAAGTGAACGCGAAGGCGCTGTACGCCAAGAACGAAGAGGAAGTCAGCAAGCTGCTCACCAAGGCCGATGAGGATGCCAAACGTGCAGGATATGAGAAGCTGCTGACCTTCCAGACCGAAAGATGGAAGAACAACCTCAGTAAGCTGAAATAATGTTAGAGCCAGCCGAAAACGTGGGGTATACTGAAGCCAAGTGTACCCTTTTTTTAAAAATACCACGACATCAAGTATCCTTCTATTTCTCGCAGAAACGGAAGCCTGAAAGCGATACGTAGTATCTCTGCTTCGGAAGCATATGCCCTACAGAGACGGAGAAACCGTTTCTTCTTGCCTTTACTAGCCAGATGACTACGGGGGGTGGAGTTCATGTACAAGGTGCTGCTGGTAGACGACGAATTGCTGGATCTTGAAGGGCTGGAGCGCTTTATGGACTGGGAAGGCCTGGGCATGGAGGTATGTGCTGCGGCCAGCAGCGGGTTCGAGGCGCTGGAGGTGCTGAACACACAACCCGTGGATATTATCGTTACGGATATCAAGATGCCAATTATGTCGGGCATGGAGCTGGCGCGCAGGGCTTATGAGCTGCGGCGTCAGCTTAAGATTGTTTTTGTGAGCGGATACGAGGATTTCCAATATGCCAAGCAGGCGATTTCGATGAGCGCGTCAGGGTACGTGCTGAAGCCTGTGGATGACAAGGATATGCACAAGACGCTGTTGGAGGTGAAGGAAGCGCTGGACCGTGAGCGGCAGCATTCCCATCTGGAGCAGTATTTCTCGGACTCCGAGCCGCTGTTGCGGCGCGAATTGTTCCATCAGCTGCTGGACGGGATGCCGGATGAAGAACGCGTATTGTCCCTGCTGCAGCGGATCGGCATGCCGTGGCGCTCCGGCCGCTGGTATGTGGCGCTGCTGGAGCCGGATGATCTAACCTGGAAGCTGCATGGCTACGGAGAAGGTGAGCGGGCGGCGATTGAGAAAAGACTGGACTCGGCGATTGGCCAATTCTGCGCCGAGGAGCGCATTCAGGCCTGCAAGCTGGACCGCCAGCATACGGCCCTTATTCTGGAGGAGGAGTACGACAGTGCCAGGCTGCGGGGTCTGATCCGCCAGGCGGGGAACGGAATTCCGCTCACCGTTACCATTGGCGTAGGTCCTGCCGTGGACAGTCTGGGCGGGCTGCATCTTTCTTTTGAGGGAGCCAGGGAGGCGCTGGGCCTGAAGCTGTTTCTGGGCAAAAGCAGGCTGATTGCCCACACCGCAGCCAAAGGGCCGATTACGGAGCAGGCCAAGGACCTCGACAGCATCCTGCAATCCCTGTTTCTGGCCATGTCCACATACCGGCTGGTGGCGGTGGATGACTGCAATGAGGAGCTGTTTGTGCTGGTGGGAAATCTGGAGACGAAGCTGGAGATCTATCAGCTGTTCCTGCACATTGTATCCAAGCTGGACAGCTATCTGCATACACTGAATGAGGATTTCTACATGCTGCTTGGATTGGACCGCAAGCATCTGAACATCCTGTATCATTTCGAAACGATCGAGGATATGAAATCCTGGCTGCGGCGGCGGATGTTCGAGCTGTCCGAGCTGCTGCAGCACAAGCGGCAGGGCAAGAAGCGCAAGCTGGTCGAGGAGATCGAGCAGTATATCAGCCGGAATCTGGAGCACAACGTCATGCTGCGGGATGCGGCCAATCATTTCTCTTTCTCGCCGAATCATCTGGGTCAGATTTTCTATGAAGAGACCGGGATCTATTTCTCCGACTATGTGAGCCTGAAGCGGCTGGAACGGGCCAAGGCCTTGCTGAGAGATCCGAAGCTGAAGGTCTATGAGGCTGCCCATCTGGCAGGCTACAAGAATCTTTCCCATTTCAGCAAGCAATTCAAGGAGAATTATGGGGTGAGCCCGGGCGATTATCGGAGGCATTTGTAACATGAGGCGGCTTGGGAATGTCCCGTTTGGCTACAAGCTGATTATTCCTTATGTGGTGTGCTTGCTGCTGGCTGTGCTGAGTGTAGGAATGTTCGCGTATACTCATTCCGTGAATTCGCTTAAGGAAAAGACACGCGAGAACATTCAGGGAACCCTGCGGCAGATGCGCGACAATATCCGTTACCGCACCGACGATATTGAACGCATCTCCAGCATGCTCTATTACAATTATGGTCTGCAGAACGCGCTGCGCCGTTATGAGCAAGGCTGGTACAGCTACGATACGATGACCCGCACACTGATGCCGGCGCTCGATAATCTGCTTAATTACACGGCCAGCAATATAGGACTTAGCTTATATCTGCGCAATGATGCGATTTCGGAGGTGTTCTACAAGGACAGCGAGCAGAATTCCTTGTCTTCCATCAAGAGGTATGAGATTTATCATCTGAAGCGGATTGAGCAGGAGGACTGGTATACGGGCCTCAATCTCGCCAAGCAGCCTATGGGTTTCAGTCAGTGGCGCCAGATTACGCAGGATGAGGCGCATGGCAATATCTCGCTGCTGCAGCGGCTGGACGATATCCAGCGTCTGAAGGAAATTGGTCTGGTGCGGATCAATGTGCAGATCAGCGATCTGCTGAATTCAGTCGATTACCGCAAAATAGGCGAATACAGCATGCTCACGGTGCTCGGAGCCGATGGCCGCATGCTGCTGCAATCCTCGCCGGAGGCCGGAGCGGTAGAAGCCCAAGGCTCCTCTGCCCACTGGCTGCTGCTTACGGAACCGCTGGATGGACTCGGCTGGCAGCTCCAGGCGCATATCCCCAACAGCCTGTTCGATGCCAGTGCCAGCAAGGTGCGGCGGATGACCCTGCTGGTCTGCCTGGTAAGTGCGCTGGTGCTGAGTCTGCTGGGAATCCTGGTGTCGAGTTACTTCTCGCGACGGATTCAGAAGATTGTCGCTTCGCTGAATGCCTTCCGCGACGGCGACTTTCAGCGCCGGATCTCCTATAGTGGCAATGATGAATTGGCGCAGATTGCCGCTGCTTTTAACAGAATGGGCACCAATATTGAGGAATTGATCCACAGCAACTATGTAGCGAATCTCCAGAAGAAAGAAGCGGAGCTGGAGTCGCTGCAGGCCCAGATCAATCCGCATTTCCTCTATAATACACTCTCCTCGATCAGCCGTCTGGCCCAGTTCGGAGATACCGCCAAACTTCATACGCTGGTTCAGGAGCTGGCCAAGTTCTACCGGATTTCGCTCAACCGCGGAGAGATCCAGACCACGGTTGCCAAGGAAGTGGAGCATGCTCAGGCCTACATTGCCATTCAGGGCATCAAATACGGCAAACGGCTGAGCATTTATTATGACATCGACCCTGAGGCGCTGGAATATACGACGGTGAAGCTGATCCTTCAGCCGTTGATTGAAAATGCGCTGGAGCATGCCTGGTTCGGAGCGACAATTGCTATCCGGCTGGTTGTGGAGAAGCTGGACCACACTATTGTATTCAAGGTGATTGATAATGGCGTTGGGATGAACGGCGATACGATTACGCAGATTTTTGCTGCCGAAGGCCCGAAGATCGGCTACGGCATCCGCAATGTGGATTCCCGGATCAAGCTGCATGCCGGCCCAGGCTATGGTGTAGTCATCGGCAGCCGTCCCGGAATCGGCACGACCATGCAGATTACGATTCCTTGCCGGAAATGACGGAAGTTACATTGGGGGAAGGAAGAATAGCTGCAAATACAAGGATGGATACTTTGGCTGTATAGGAGAATGCAGAGCAATGAGTCAAATAGAAAATAGCATGTTCATCCGGCCAGGAGAGGTATGGCTGGATACCGGTGGCGAGCCGATCCAGGCCCATGGTGGTGGAATGCTGTATTATGAAGGCAGTTACTATTGGTACGGCGAGAACAAAAGCGCCGCTACCTGCAACGCTAGAACGGATGTGGTGGGTGTGTCCTGCTATTGCTCAACCGATCTGGCCCGTTGGGACAATAAGGGGATTGTGCTCGCTGCCATGCCGGAGGAGCCGGAACATGATCTTCATCCGAGCAAGGTGCTGGAGCGGCCCATGGTTATCTATAATGAAGCCACCCGGACCTTTGTTATGTGGCTGCATAGTGATGAAGCCGATTATTCCGGCGCCCGGGCTGGGGTTGCGGTCAGCAAGACACCTGACGGACCCTTCCGCTATCTGGGCAGCGTGCGCCCGAACGACATGATGAGCAGAGATATGACGGTGTTTGTGGACGACGACAGGGAAGCGTATCTGTTCTATTCCTCAGAGCATAACAGCACCCTCCATATCGTCCGGCTGAGCGGCGATTATCTCAGCCCGACAGAGAGCTATACCCGCCAGTTCCCGGATAGCTATCGCGAAGCGCCAGCGGTCTTCAAGGACAAGGGCTGTTATTATCTGATCACCTCCGGCTGCACCGGCTGGGAGGCGAATGCAGCCGAATACGCGATTGCGGAGCATCCGCTTGGCCCTTGGACCGTGATGGGCAATCCCTGCACCGGATCGGAGGTTGAGACTACGTTCCGCTCGCAGAGCACCTTCGTATTCCCGGCAGCAGGTTCACCGGGACAATATATCTTCATGGCCGACCGCTGGAACAGCAGTGATCTCGGTGATTCCCGTTATATGTGGCTGCCCGTAACAACGCAGAATGGACAGCTGAGTCTAGGCTGGCGGGATGAGTGGAAGCTCCCTGTAAGCAACAAGGGAGGGGATACAAGATGAGCGCTGCACGTTCAACGCTGCACACAGGGACATATACAGTAGTGCTGGATGGCGATACAGATGTCTTCCGTCCTGAGCTTAGCTTCGCGCAGGAAGCAGACGGATTGCAGTATATCCGGCTTGTACTCCAGGCAGACCATGTTGCAGTTCCGCCTGCATTCACCTTGCGCTGGAGCCAGAAGGCACTGGATGTTCAAGGGCTGTGGCATCCGGTGGCAGACCGGAACCGGGCGCTGATTCCGGACTGGTGGCCGGGATTCTCCTCCAGGGCTACTTCTTCGGCACCCGTGGTCTGTCTATATGGCGGCACAGGACACAATGTGCTGAGCTTCGCCTGCTCAGATGTGCTGAATCCGCTGCAGCTGCATGCTGGCCTGCACGAAGAGTCGGCCAGCTTCGATTGCCGTGTGACTCTGTTCGCGGAGCCGTGTTCTCCCTTGCAGCAGTACGAGTTGACTCTGCGTCTGGACGCCCGCAGGCATCCTTACTACGAGGCCTTGCAGGAGGTCTCGGACTGGTGGGCCAGCTTGGAGGGCTGCCGTCCGGCTCCGGTTCCTGAAACGGCGAGAGAGCCGATGTATTCCACCTGGTACAGCTTCCATCAGCAGCTGGAGCCGGAGGCGGTAGAGGAGCAGTGCCGAATCGCCGCACAGCTTGGCTGCAAGGCGGTCATCATCGATGACGGCTGGCAGACGTCGGACGAGAGCCGCGGCTATGCCTATTGCGGCGACTGGGCGGTCAGCCCAGCTAAGCTGCCGGAGATGAAACATCATGTAGCCAGAGTGCATCAGCTTGGCCTGAAATACCTGTTATGGTATGCGGTGCCTTTCATCGGCAAGCACAGCATGGCCTGGAGCAGATTCGGGCATAAGCTGCTCTATATGAATGAGGAGCTTGGTGCCGGGATCGTGGACCCCCGGTTCCCGGAGGTGCGGGAGTACCTGACTGCCATTTATGAGCAGGCCTTGCTGGATTGGGATCTCGACGGCTTCAAGCTGGATTTCGTCGACAGCTTCTACGCGGACAGCACTTCAGCCGCCCGGCTTGGCGATGGCCGGGATACCGATTCTGTACCGGAGGCGGTGGATCTCCTGCTCAGCGGCATCATCTCCCGGTTGAAGCAACTGAAGCCGGGAATCATGATTGAATTCAGGCAGAATTATATCGGACCCTTAATGCGTAAATACGGCAATATCTTTCGGGCGGCCGATTGTCCGGGCGATGCGCTCCAGAACCGAATCAAGACGATCGATATCCGGCTGCTGGGAGGCGGAACCGCAGCCCATGCCGATATGCTGATGTGGCATCCGGAGGAAACGGCGGAGCATGCAGCCTTACAGCTGCTGAATGTGCTGTTCGCCGTTCCGCAAATCTCGATGCTGCTAAACCGTATCCCGACTTCCCAATTCCAGATGCTGTTCTTCTGGCTGACCTTCTGGCGGGAGCATCGTGATGTACTGCTGGACGGCAAGCTTGCGCCGCAGCATCCCGAGCTGCTCTATCCGCTGGTCTTGGCCCGCACACCGTACAAGCTGGCGGCTGCGGCCTATCAGGACACAGTAATTCCTTTGGCCGGAGAGCTGCCGGAGCAGGTCTACATCGTGAACGGAACCTTGCTGGAGCGGCTGGTGGTGGAGCTGGATCAGGCCTACGAAGGAGTGGGTGTTAAGGTTCAGGATTGCCGGGGGGCAGTGGTCCGGGAAGAGCTGGTCAACTTAGGCAAAGGCGTTCATATGCTGGAGGTGCCGGCAGCAGGGTTGATTACACTGCGCATGGCGAATGAATAAACCTGAAACTAAATTCCTGAGCATCCCGTGCATATTACGATTTCTATCAAAACCTTATTTTAAAAGTGCAATTGAATATAGCCGGATCACCAACCAGTGAACAAATAGATGCGAAATTGGTTACTACTTAGGTCCTTTGAGAGGTCTTAAAAGGTTACTGTGGAACGTTCGGAGCAAATAGATGCGAAACTGCAACTAATTTCAGTTGAAACCTCTGTCAGGAGGCGATTAAGTGCGATATTGCAACTAATTTCGAATAAATCAAGTATTTTTTGCTCGAATGACGGAATTAAGTGCCTTTTTGCAACTATTTACTCCAAAACGGAAAAAACGGACTAATTAGATGCACTTTTGCAACTAAATTAATGATTCGAGCTTGTTGAGGAAACCATTACGGAGATGAGTTGATTAACCCAGGGATTATAGAATTGTGAAAAGGCTTCTCTTCGCGTAAAATCAATTCCACCACAGAATTTGATTACTGTATGTGCGATAATGAGATGAGGTGATCACAGTTTTGAAAAAAATATTATTAACTGGTGGGGGTTCAACTGGACATGTGGCAGTTAATCTTGCATTAATTCCCAAGCTTCGGAATCTCAACTGGGAGATAGGGTATATTGGTTCAAAAAATGGTATAGAACATGAGTTAATCAATGGTATAAAAGACGTGAAATACTTCGCTATTTCGACCGGTAAACTTAGAAGATACATTTCAATAGAAAATTTAAAGGATCCCGTAAAAGTTATAAAAGGCATTAGGCAGTCCTACAAAATAATTAGAGAGTATAAACCTGATGTCATCTTTTCTAAGGGGGGCTTTGTATCGGTTCCTGTAGTATTGGCTGCCTGGATGAATAAGGTCCCAATAATCATACATGAATCGGATGTTACTCCTGGCTTGGCCAATAAGATTTCAATGCCATTTGCGAGCAAAATTTGCCTCACCTTTAAAGATACTGAAAGACTGGTTCCCAAAGAAAAGGGTATATTTGTAGGTCCGATTATTAGAAATGATATCAAAAATGGAAGTAAAGAACGGGCCATGGAAATGTGTGGTTTTCACGATCGGAGAGCAGTTCTGCTCGTGATGGGGGGAAGCTTGGGCTCCAATTTCATCAATCAAGTGGTTAGAGATAGTGTTCCCCGACTGATGAGTAAATTTCAAATTATACATATATGCGGAAAGGATAATGTGGAATCTTCCTTTAACGTTGATGGCTATAAACAATTTGAATATGTAGACAGCGAATTGAAGCATCTATTGGCTTTGGCGGATATAGTCGTATCCAGAGCAGGTTCTAATTCGATTTTTGAGTTTTTATATTTAAATAAGCCGATGTTGCTGGTTCCTCTTTCTGGTAAAGCTAGCAGGGGGGATCAAATTCTAAATGCAAATTCTTTTCAACAACTTGGGTACAGTAGAGTCATGACTGAGGAAAAATGTAATATGGGTACTTTCATTGAAGAGGTAAATTTTTTATACACTAATCGGGAACCGATTATCGATAAAATGAAGCAAGCTCCCAAAAAAGACACTTTAGAGGATATTATAAATATTATTAATGACTTCACAAGAAGTCGATAGATTAAACCAACAAACAGGCCATCCAGTAAACCGGGGGGGCCTGTTTGCCAATTCTATTCGTTGTGAATCTTAGACCGTCTTCAGAAACTCTACAATGGTCAGCAGACCTTTGTCGAAGTTCTCCAGGTTGAAGTGCTCATCCGGCGCATGCAGATTCTCGTCATCCAGGCCAAAGCCCATCAGCACAACCGGCGCTTCCAGCACACGGGCGAAGCTCTCCATGATCGGAATCGAGCCGCCGTCTTTGGTGAACAGGGCGCGGCTGCCATAAACCTTACCGTAGGCATCGGCTGCTGTCTGCAGAATCGGATGGGACGGATCGCTGTTGAAAGCGCGCGCCTTCTCCATTTGCTTGACCTGCACCTTGGCTCCGGTCTGGATGTGGGCCTTCAGATGCGCTTCAATGGCATCCAGAATATGCTGCGGATCCTGATCGCCCACCAGGCGGCAGGTAATCTTGGCGTGTGCTTCCTTCGGAATGACGGTCTTGCTGCCTTCTCCCTGGAATCCGCCCCATACCCCGTTAAGCTCAAGGGTTGGACGTGCGCCCACACGCTCTACGAAGGAATATCCTTCCTCGCCATACAGCGCCTCCAGTCCAAGACCTTCTCTGATCTTGTTCTCGTCTACCCCTTGTTTGCTGAATTCATCGCGCAGCAGCGGAGACAGCTGAGGCACTCCTTCATAGAAGCCTTCCACACTTATCCGGCCCTTGTCGTCATGCAGCGAATCCAGCAGGGAGACAAGCGCATGCAGCGCGTTAGGCACGCCGCCGCCGTAGGAACCGGAGTGCAGATCGGTCACAGCGGTGTTCACGGTGACTTCCAGCGAGCAGAGGCCGCGCAGTCCGGTGCAGATGGCAGGACGGCCGCGCTCCAGCAGAGAGGTGTCGGAGACCAGCACGGCATCCGCAGCAAGCTTCTCCTTGTTCGCTTCAAGGAATGGAGGCAGGTTGACGCTGCCGATTTCCTCCTCGCCTTCGATGCAGAGCTTGAGGTTCACAGGCAGCGTGCCTTCCTGTTTCAGGATGGCTTCGATGGCCTTGATGTGGATCATGACCTGGCCTTTGTCGTCGGTGGCTCCGCGTGCATAGAGCTTGCCGTCCCGGATCTCCGGCTCGAACGGAGGCGTGGTCCAGAGGTTGAGCGGGTCCACCGGCTGCACATCATAATGGCCATAGACCAGAATGGTCGGTTTGCCCGGAGCATGAAGATAATCGGCGTATATGACCGGATGTCCGGCAGTCGGATGCAGCTCGATGTTCTCCAGACCAGCCCGTTTCAGGGTGTCCAGCAGCCAGTGGGCTGCAGTCAGCACGTCGTCCTTGTGGGCGGACAGAGCGGAAATGCTGGGTATAGCCAGCCATTGCTTCAGTTCTTCGAGATGGGCTTCCCGTTCCTTTTGAAAATAAGCTTCGTATGACATAGCGGGTATGTACCTCCTAGAGCGGTTATAAGATAAACGCAAGAATCGGCGGCAGCGCCCGGCCAGATCCCGAAGTCGAAGGGAAGGGCCGGACGCTGCCGCTGGGTTACCTGAGTTCTCTTGGCAAAGTTATGCTAGCCCCTATTATACTGGACATTTCCCGCAGGATCAAAGGGAGAGACAGCTCAGTACACGATGGTTTCCGGAGTACCACGCGTTGGCGATCAAACCGGGATCGGCGGCAGTGCCCGGGGTTTGATGAACACACCAAGCGCCAGGTGACACACATACATGCCGTGGGGAGCTACTTAGAGCCCCCTTGTGTTCCATGTGTTACTCGTTCGAGCCTGTCATACCACACCGCGCGACAAGGAGGCTGAGCATAACAAAGGAAGGCTGTCGCCGGTAACCAGCGATTACCTTTCAGACTATTAACGGACTCAGGAGCCCCTATTCAAGCCAAAACCCACTAGTTAAGGCCTGTTTTTCCGATATAGAGGCTATGCGGTCCGTTACATTCCAAACCAGCGCAGAAATGAGGAAATAACAGGAGCTATACGGTCCGTTAGGACGTAGGTTACCTGAAGTTCGGGTGGGGGAGGGTTTGGATTACGGTAGTGCGATCCCCTAACCTTCGCAAGTAACCTCCTCCAGTAACCTTCTATATCCTCGCAGGGTCCTAAGTAGTAACCATTGTGCGAAATTAGCGCTACTTTGAATCCGCGGGCACCGAATGTATTGGCGATGGATAATCCAAGACCCGGGCCTGCGCCTACGATAGTAGTTTTGCTCATGATTATCAGTTCCCTTCAGGATGTTGATTACTAACAGTAACCATGTTAGACTAAGGAATCCCAAGCGGCAAGAAGGCACTATTACTTGCGCTAGTTACATGGAGGTAACCAGATTTGAAACCATTACAAGCATTAACGGGCAGCCCGTTGGCAAGACTGGAGGACTGCATGCTTAACCGGCAGATTCTGGATACCGTCGGAGATAAGTGGAGTGTGCTGATTATCACCAATCTGGGTGTGCAGAATCTGCGGTTCAAGGAGCTGCAGCGCCGTTCCGGCGGTATCTCCCAGCGGATGCTGACTCAGACCCTCCGCCATCTGGAACGGGATGGGCTGGTCTGGCGCAAAGCTACACCCACCGTACCGCTAACCGTTGAATACGGGCTTACGGAACTGGGAAACTCACTGCTCGGACCTTTGAGTGGTCTGGTGGAATGGGTCAATGGAAACAGCGGAGACATTATACAGGCGCGCAGCGGTTATGACGACCGGCAGAAAGAGTCGGAGACGGAATAAGAGGACGTTCGTGCATTACATATGGCAGAGGATGGATTAAATTGAACAATACCGGAGAACCCTTGTATATCTATACTTACGCTTGTGCGGAGGATGAGCAGTCGCTCTGCGCGATGGAGCTGCGCTGCTTGTTCGGGCGGGAAGTGCCACCGACTATTTTTGCCAGCGGAGTGAAGCGGGAGGTCAGCCGAAGCCCCTTCATCAAGGAACGGATAGATGTGATGTATGAGGCCGATACCCTGCCTGAGATCTACAAGCTGACCGAGCAGGTACAGCTGGAGGGCCAGACCTTTAAGGTGATTTTTGTCAAAACCAATGATCTCGCCCCTGCGGACAAAATCGAATACGACGCACGAAGAGTCATTGAACGGGAAATCGGCCTGCGTATTGAAGGCGAGGCGGATGTTAATCATCCTCAGCTGGTGTACGGCATAGTTACCCTGGGTGGACGGTGGTACTTCGGTTCCTACCATAAGAACCAGGCGACCTGGTTCCGCCAGATGAAGAAGCCGCGCAGCTACTCCATAGCGCTCAGTACCCGGGTGGCCCGGGCAGCTGTCAATATGGCCGTTCCCGAGCCGGAAGGCATTCGCGCCATCGACCCCTGCTGCGGCATCGGCACCGTGATGGTAGAGGCATTATCGATGGGCATCGATATGACCGGCCGTGACATTAACCCGCTGATTGCCGCCGGTGCCCGAACCAATCTGGCCCATTTTGGATTCACCGCAGAGGTGGTGCTGGGGGATATCGCCGACATTGCCGAGCATTACGATGTAGCGATTGTGGATATGCCCTACAATCTGTACTCGCGGATCACGCCGGAGGAGCAGTTCGCTATTCTGGAGAATACGCGCCGGATTGCAGACCGTGTAGTTATTGTAGCCATCGAAGCGATGGACGAGATGATTGCCGAGGCGGGATTTACGATCATCGACCGCTGTATAGCGAAGAAGGCAGGCTTCTCACGTCATCTGATGCTCTGCCAGTAACTGTCCATAACTACAAGCAAAGGGGATGAAGGAATGGAAGCGAAATGGTTAACCTGGGCGAAGGAGATTCAGGGCATTGCCCAGACGGGACTTACTTATGCCAAAGACGTCTACGACATTGAACGTTATGAGGCGCTGCGCGAGCTGAGTGTGGATATCATGGCGAACTACACGTATGAGAGCAAAGAGCAGATCCGGCTGTCTTTCGCGGGTGAAGACGGCTATGCCACGCCGAAGGTGGATATCCGGGGTGTGGTGTTCCGGGAGAATGAGATTCTGCTGGTGCGCGAGAAAATGGATGGCAAATGGGCTCTGCCTGGCGGCTGGGGTGACATCGGCCTGTCCCCAAGTGAAGTGGTCGTAAAGGAAATACGGGAGGAATCAGGCTTTGAGGCGGAAGCCATCCGGCTGCTGGCGGTGCTGGACAAGAAATTTCATCAGCATCCGCCGGAGCCTTACCATGTGTACAAGCTGTTTATCCTCTGCCGGATTACGGGTGGAGCCGCAGCCGAAGGCGTGGAGACGAGCGGGGTAGCCTTTTTTGCCGAGGATGGGCTGCCGGAGCTGTCGGAAGAGCGGAATACGTTGGCCCAGCTGCATACGCTGTTTGAATTTAACCGGAATCCCGACAAGCCAGTCATATTGGACTAGGAGCCTGCATATAATGGATCAATTATTTAAAAAAAAGGTGTTGAAAGAGCTTAATTATGGGTTATAATTAATATGTAAGCACTTACATGAATGGCCGCTGAGCCTTTATATCTAAAAAAATCCGGAAATGCTGCATTTGTGGGTCAAGCGGTCTACATTTTTTCCTCTGCTGTGACGATAAGATATTTTAGGAGGGGATCGCATGGAACAAGAAGAGCTTAGACTTCCGCTACAACAGGAGAAGATCACACGTCCTGCTGAAGGCAACATCGCTACGGGTTTGATATGGGGGATATTAATCAGCATTCCGTTATGGATCTCGCTAATTGGCTGGTTTATGGGGCGGTAAGCCATAGAGTTATGCCGCAGTTGTAACTACTACGGATACTATTGGTTTATATATAATAGACGGATGCAGCTGTTTAAGGGCGCATCCGTTTTTGGCATGTCCGGATTAGCGCAGAATGTAAGTGAATTACTGACCTTCTGAATATAGGTTACGGAGTTGTTACTTATTTAGACGCACCGAGCCTGGAAAGGTTGCGCTATATATAAGATGAACTTAAGAATGGAGTAGTCGAGTTGTCAGAAAGCCTGATGCATAGGGCTTTCTGGCCGCTTCGTGTGTAACATTCTTAAGTTCACGTTCTATAGCAAGAAAAATTTTTACTACTCAGGTCTCTCTGATAATGTAAAAGGCAGCAAGGGTGCTTGCAGAGAAATTAGATGCGAAAGTGGTTACTACTTAGGTACAACTGAAGATATAGTGTGGCACTAGCGCTCTTTGAGAAATTAGATGCGAAACTGCATCTAATATCGGTCGGAACTCCTGATATCGAACAAATAAGTGCGAAATGGCAACTATTTCCGAGTGAATCGCTTGTTTAGAGCTCAGAATCGGAAAATAAGTGCGTTATCGCACTTATTTGCTCTAAAACAGATAAAAGGAGCTAATTAGATGCGTATTCGCACTTAATTTTGTAGCTGGACTACCGTAGCAATCCAGAAGCTAAGTCTTGATGGCTCATATCCTCTGGAGACCTAAGTAGTAACGAAAAATTCATGAATCAACCGGGAAGAAGGTTCTTCCTGCTATAAATCTGCTTCGCTGAGCCAGGCTACATACAGCGCATCGACCTGTGTCTGGGCGGCATCCCGCTGCTCTTGCAGCTCGCTCAGCCGCTCTGCATCGCTGCAGATCTCCGGCCCCTGCATCTGCGCATCAACTGTTGCCAGCAAGCCTTCGGCTTCGGCAACGGCTGCCTCCCAATAAGCAGCGGTATGACGATTATTGGAAGAAGAAACGGAGGCGTGTTTCTTCGCCTCAAGTCCACTCTGCTGCTGCCGGCTCTGCTGCTGAGCGGCGGCAGGGGGACTGGCGGCAAGTTTGGCAGACTGAGCCGCAGACTCGGCCTTTTTTTCCTTATAATATTCGTAATTCCCGGCGAACACGCTGAACTGCCCGTCTTCAATCGTCCACAGCTTATGGAACAGGCGGTTGATGAAATAACGGTCATGGGATACCGCCAGAACCGTGCCGGGGAACTCCTCCAGCGCTTCTTCCAAGGCTTCACGCGAATCAATGTCCAGGTGGTTGGTCGGCTCATCAAGAATCAGCAGATTGGGCTGCTGGTGCATCAGCACCGCGAAGCGCAGACGGGTCCACTCGCCGCCGGAGAGCTTGGCAATCCCCTTGAAGACATCTGCTCCATAGAAGAGGAACCGTGCCAGCTGGCCACGCGCTTCGCCTTCCTCCAGACCGGCCTGCTCGCGGAAATACTGCAGCACCGATTGGCCGTTGTCTCCGGGCACAGCTTCCTGGGCGAGATAACCGGGCACGGCCCGTGAACCAAGCTGGCAGCTGCCGCTGTCCGGGGTCTCCTCCCCGAGAATGATCCGCAACAACGTGCTTTTGCCAGCGCCGTTGCCGCCCAGAAGTGCGGTGGTTTCACCGTAGCGGAGCACCTCGCTGGCTCCCTGGAACAGGCTGCGCTCACCGTAGCTTTTGCCTACTCTGTCCAGCACAACCGCCTGGTTGCCGGAACGGTCCTTCTGCTGCAGCTGCAGATCCATCGCCTTGCGCTCCAGAATCGGCTTCTTCACCTTGACCATCCGGTCCAGCGCCTTCTGCATGGAAGCGGCCCGGCGGTGGAAGGAGGGATTGGGCGGATTGGAACGGTTGCCCCACTCGATCAGCCGTTTGATGCTCTCCTGCATCTGCTTGATCTTCTTCTGCTGCTCCTGATAATCGGCGAATTGCAGCAGCAGCCGGGTCTCCTTCTCGGTCTGATAGCCGCTGTAATTAGTGTGATATAGGATGGCTTCGCCATCTTCAAGCTCCACAACCTTCTTGACCACCGCATCGAGGAAATAGCGGTCATGGGAGATGACCAGCACGGTGCCGTCATAGCCCTGGAGAAACTGCTCCAGCCATTCAATCGCATCCATATCCAGATGGTTGGTGGGCTCATCAAGCAGCAGAATATCGGGCTTCTGCAGCAGCAGCACCGCCAGCCCAACCTTGGTCTTCTCGCCGCCGGAGAGCGAAGCGAAGCTGCGCTCATATTGCCCCCGGCCGATGCCAAGCCCGCTGGCGATCCGCTGGATCGAAGCCTCAATCTCATAGCCACCGGCCGCTTCAAACTTCTCTTGCAGGCTGCCGTATTCCCGCAGCAGCCGGTTCCAGGCGGCCTCCTGCTGCTGCGCATCGGGCGAAGCCATCTCCATCTCCATCTCCCGCAGACGGCTCTGCCAGCGGAGCGGCTCCGCGAAGCTGCGCTGCAGCACCTCGTACACAGTTTCTTGGCCGTCTGCCTCCTGAATCTGTGCCAGCTTGCCTGCGGTTGCTCCGCGGCGGATGGCGATCTGGCCCTGGTCCGGTTTCTCTTCTCCGTTCAGCAGCCGGATCAGGGTAGTTTTGCCACAACCGTTACGGCCGATGAGGCCCACCGTTTCCCCTTGGCGGATATCGAAGCTGACGTCTTGCAGCACAAGCTGGGCGCCGTGGTATTTCTGTACATTGATACATTGAATCATCATAATAGGGATTCTCCTTTGATAGGAATGCCCCCGCGCTGATCTCGAGCGTTGAGCCGACACGTACCTAGAGCAACAAGTGGAAACGGTTTCGCCGTCCTCAGCAAAGCATATGCTTCCGAAGCAGCGATACTATGTATCGCCTTCAGGCATCCGTTTCAGCGAGAAATAGAAGGATGATTTATAACGTAAACATATAAATCCTTATATTTCAAAAAAAGCCGCAGGGAAATTTCCCCGCGGCCTTGTCATTCTCCGGTAATCAGTTCCGTAGAGATGCAGGCAGGAAAGGCATTTCGCATGTTTGTAGTGTTATTGAGTTCATATGGATGCCGATAGACAGACTTCTCCCGTTGTTGGCATATACATGAGCAATACCAGCTACAACTTTTGGCAGCCGGCTCATAACACTGTTGGTCACATTGCGGTCCATTCCTACCCACCTCCTTCATTAACAAATTTAAAGTTATTGTAATGAATTATTGCAGAATTTGCAAGCCCTCAAATTTCGAACGGGTATTGCAGTACGGCATATCTTTGGAATGTTGTAATAACATGGAGATATGGCGGCTAGGGCCAACCGCTAAATCTACAGGCTGAAAAGAGGATGGCAGATGGCAATTTTTGATGGACTGCTGGGCAATGCTGCCCAGGTCGATCTTCCAGCGGTTAAGCGTGAATACGCGCAGATTCTTGCCCCGCAGGAGAATATCGAGCGGGCTTACAAGCTGATCAGGGACATGTTTATTTTTACCGACAAACGGTTGATTCTGGTCGATAAGCAAGGGATTACGGGCAAGAAAACCGAATACCATTCCATTCCTTACAAAAGCATCTCCCACTACTCGGTGGAAACGGCCGGGCATTTCGATCTGGATGCCGAGCTGTGCCTGTATATCTCCAATAGCACGCTGCCGATTAAGAAGACCTTCAACAAAAGCGTTAATATCTACGAAGTGCAGTCTGTATTATCGCAATATATTCTCAAATAGCTACTACCGTATACCTCAGCACAAGCCCGCCATAGGCAAAAGCGGCTAAGATCACCAGCGCAGGGTGAAGCTTCAGCCGCTTCATAGCCCAGAAGGCGATGGCGGCAATAATAAGTGTCTGTACATAGCCGATTGATCCGGCGGGACCTTGGGCCATTGTCCAGGTCAGCGCTGCCATCATTACGGCGATTACGGGTTGTACAAGCAGGGTCATGCCCTTCACTACGGGCGATTGCTTGTATTTCTGCATGACCTGCAGCAGCACAATCAGCGCAGTAGCCGAGGGCAGCACCGTCGCCAGCAAGGCCAGAATCAGCCCAAGCCAGCCGTAGACATCGTATCCGACATAAGCGGCGATTTTGGTGGCAATCGGTCCGGGCAGTGCATTGCCGAGCGCCAGCATATTGGAGAATTGCTCATCCGTAAGCCAGCCATAATGAGGCACGATCTCTTGGTACATCAGCGGAATCGAGGAGGGTCCGCCGCCGTATCCGAGCAGGTTCGCCATGAAAAAACCATAGATCAGCTCCAGCCACTCCATTAGATGCTCTCCCCTTTCTTATTCCGCGCCAGCAGGCGGTAATGAACCGTGCCATAGCCGAGGAAAAGCACGATTACAATGGCCGGATGCAGGTGCAGCACCTCCAGCAGGACAAGCGCCAGCAGAATGAATCCGGCGGCCAGCCATCGGCCCAGCCCCTTGTAGGCTTTGTGGGCGAATTCATAGGCCATCATGCCAAGCATGACCGCAATTACAGGGGACACCCCGGCGATCATTCCGGCCACAACCTTGGAGCCGGCCAGAATATTCACTGCCGAGAGCAGGATGATCATGGCGGCGCAGCTGGGCAGGATATGCGCCAACACAGAGAGGACAGCGCCCCGTATACCTCTTAGCTTGTAGCCGAGATAGGCGGCCATTTTGGTGGCGATCGGTCCGGGCAGGGCATTGGCGATGGCCAGTGTCTCGCCGAATTCATCATCGTTCAACCAGTGATAGCGAGAGACGGCGTCATGCCGGATTAGCGGGATCACGGAGGGACCGCCGCCGTACCCGAGAATACCGGTTCGAAACATAGCGACAGCCAGCTGCACATACTCTTTATGGATTGATTTCATGTCAGACCTCCCAGTGTCAAAGGCGTTTCTTCCTGGAGCCATTCTATACAATCTACAGAGCCGTATCTATGCCGCTGCCCTGTGACCGGGCATTCTTTGTGCGTGGCTCACAAAAATGCGGGTGAACAATTTGCGCCTGCTCTGAACCGATTGACAAAGGAATTTCAGGTAATGTTAAATGGCACTAATTAGCAAGACGGAATGGAGGAGGACAGCTTGGAGAAGAAACCGGTAATCGGCACTAAAACAATGGTCGTCAGTCCCCACTATCTGGCTTCGGCAGCAGGAGCGCGGATGCTGCAAAAAGGCGGCAATGCCTTCGACGCGGCCGTTGCGGTCAGTGCCACACTGGCAGTAGTGTACCCGCATATGACCGGTTTGGGCGGGGATTCCTTCTGGCTGAGCTACAGTGCGGCTGAAGGCAAGGTCCGCGCTTATAACGGCAGCGGCAGATCCGGCTACGCCGTGCGCCGAAGCTGTTATGCCGGTGAGGAAGCCATTCCCCGGCGGGGTGTGCGCAGCGCGATCACGGTGCCGGGGATGGTGGACAGCTGGGACGCCATGCTGCGGCAATACGGCCGCCTGAGTCTGGCGGAGGTGCTGGAGCCGGCGATCGGCTATGCCGAAGGCGGCTTCCCGCTCTCGCCGGACCAGCATATCCATACCCGGCTGTTCGGACATGCGCTCAGCCCGGAGGCTGCAGCGATCTATATGCCGGGCGGGGTGGTTCCGGTCTCCGGCGGGAAGTTTGTACAGCAGCAGCTGGCCGCTACGCTGTGCACGCTGGCAGCGGGCGGCCGGGATGTTTTTTATAAAGGTGAGATCGGCGCTCGTATTTGTGATTATATGCAGGCGTCAGGCGGATATCTCACAAGGGAGGATTTCGCTGACCATCAGGGAAGCTGGAGCGACCCGATCCATACGGATTACCACGGACTTGCCGTGTATCAGGCCCCGCCCAACTCTCAGGGATTCGCCGGGCTAATGAGTCTGAATATTCTGGAGTCATTCGATTTCGGGCAGATTGAGCATGGCTCGTATGAGTATTATCATCTGCTGGTTGAGGCGCTGAAGCTGAGCTTCCGGGACCGCGATCAGGTGCTGACAGATCCGGATTTCAGCAGAATTCCGCTGGAACGGCTGCTGGATAAGGGATATGCGCGGCAGTTGGCCTCGACCCTCTCACTGGACCGTGCGGCAGGTCTGGTCAGTGAGCCGATGGGCCGGGATACGGCTTATGCTGCCGTGGTGGATGAGGAGGGCAATTCAGTTTCTTTTATTCAGAGCCTCTACTTCGAGTTCGGTTCCGGCGCCGTTGCCGGGGATACGGGTATTCTCCTTCAGAACAGAGGCTCCTTCTTCTCGCTGGACCCGGGCCACATCAATACGCTGGAGCCGCATAAGCGGACCTTCCACACGCTGATGCCGGCGATGGCCTGCCGGGATGGCAGACCGGTCTATCTCTACGGCACGCAGGGCGGTGAAGGCCAGCCGCAGACACAGACGCTGCTGCTTACCCGCATGCTGCATTATGGCATGAACCCGCAGGCGGCGGTGGACCAGCCCAGGTTCGTATGGGGCAGAACCTGGGGTGAGCCTACCCAGGAACTGAAGCTGGAGAGCCGCGTGGATGCGGACGTGCTGGCCGGGCTGGCCGCAGCCGGACATCTGGTCCGCCAGGTGGACAGCTACGATGGCATCGTCGGGCATGCCCACGCGATTGCGGTTGATGACAACGGCTACCGCAGCGGGGGGACGGACCCGCGTTGCGACGGCGCGGCGATTGGCTGGTAGAGCGGCTGGAAGATTGGATGGGTGATGGCAGGTAGTAAAAGATTGATGACAACGGCTACCGTAGCCGAGGGGCTGACACGCGGTGTGACGAGGCGGTGAGTGGCTGGTAGAGCGGACGGGAGGGAGAGAGTGGAGGTGGATTGGCTGGTAGATCGTATGACGGAGCATGCGGCAGATCCTATGGCGATCGGATAGGAGGCTTGCAGGCGGCGGAAGTGAAGTACCGGCTGGTACCGTTACAGAGAGCGTGTGGCAGAGAGTGGAACACCCCGGAGGCCGGGAGTTGGAAGGGATGGATGGAGATGAAGATGAAGAAGGCAGTGGATAACCGTTATGGTGCGTATATAGTCCCCGGGCTTCGAGCCGAGGGCATGGACAGAGGGGGACTCACGGGGCTTAGCTTTGCAGTGAAGGATGTTATGGCGGTTGCCGGACATCGTTCCTCCGCGGGGAACCCGGACTGGCTGCGCAGCCATCCGCCTGCAGGGCAGCATGCGGCTGCGGTCTCCAAGCTGCTGCGTGCAGGTGCGTCACTGCACGGTGCAACCCATACCGATGAGCTGATGTACAGCCTGGGAGGGGAGAACCATCACTACGGCACGCCGCTGAATCCCCGGGCCGGGGGGCGGATTCCCGGGGGCTCCTCCAGCGGCTCGGCCGTTGCCGTAGCGTCGGGAAGCGTGGACTTCGCGCTTGGTACCGATACCGGCGGCTCCGTCCGTGTTCCTTCTGCCTATTGCGGGGTGTACGGCTTCCGGCCAACCCATGGCGCTGTAGAGATGGAGGGGGTCATTCCGCTGGCGCCGGGATTCGATACGGTAGGCTGGATGGCAGACAGCGCCGAGTTGCTGGAGCGGGTTGGCGGGGTGTTGCTGGAAAGTGTGGGTGAGGCGCTGCTGGGGGATGTAGGTGAGGTGGTGCAGGAGGATAGCGTAGCTGCCGTCGGTCAGACCACTGCGACCGTTATTGAGGACGAAGCTTGCGATGCTGCGAAGCGTGTCCTGGTGCAGCCGTCTTCGATGCCGAAGCTGCATCTTGTGACTGAAGGCTGGCAGCTGATCGAGGCGGAGACGGCGGCTGCGCTGGCTGTCGGACTGAGCCGTCTGCAGGCGGGAGCCGCCGCCACAGCCGAAACGGCGATAGCGCCCGAAGGACTGAAGGTGTGGATGGACACCTTCAGACAGCTGCAGGGCGCCGAGATCTGGGCCACCCACGGCGCTTGGGTGGCGAAGGAGCAGCCTGCCTTCGGCCCGGACATCGCTGCGCGATTTCTATGGGCGGCAGGCTTGTCCGGCCAGGACCACAGCGCAGCCCGCCAGCTGCGCAGCGCCATAGCCGCCAGGCTGCGCCTGCTGCTGGCGGATGGCAGCTGCCTGGTGGTCCCGACGGTGCCGGGACCAGCGCCGCTGCGCGGCGGCGATCTGCAGCAGCTGGAGCAGAACCGCAGCGGGGCGATGATGCTGAGCTGCATCGCCGGACTGGCCGGGCTGCCGCAGGTTACGCTGCCCGTAACGGCCAAGGGCAGCGGGCTGCCGCTGGGCCTGTCGGTCATTGGCGGCTGCGGCCAGGATCTGCGGCTGCTCTCCTGGATCAGCCGGGTCTGGAGCTGAGGGGCTTCCCTCAGCTCACGCCTCGCGCCCTCGCACTCTTGGCCTCGCGCCCTTGGCTTTGCGCTCGCTCTGGTAAATAGAGCAGCGCGCCTCAACTCGCGTACTAAATGCATCCTTGCACTCGTGGCCTTGCGGTCGCTCCGGTATACGAAGCTGCACCCTTCAGCTCGTAATCTGTGTATCATGAACCTACGTTCTCATGCGGACGTACGCTACCCTATCCTGAAGTATGCTGGCCTGCTGAAACTAACTGAAACTTGATACAGGCTACCGCAGGCTGACAACATCGAAGATTCAGCTCTATGGTGGCTTGCTTGGTTCGAAATCATAATTTAGTTGCAGTTTCGGTTGCTACTTAGGCCCGTGTCCTCTGATATACGTTTCAGCTTTCTAAGGAGTAACTCGTAGGTGGCTGTAGGGAAAAAATACCACTAATCCTCAGTTAACGCTCCGTTGCTATCGTATATAGGGAAAAGTTACCGCTTAAATCGTCCATGGAGTCTAAATTCCCTATAACCAGCTTAAATTTACATTCTGAGACCAATTAGCGGTAAGAATTTCCTTTACTTAGGTCCCTGAGGATGTAGAGTGCTGCCCTAGGAGAAATTAGATGCGAAACTGCATCTAATTTCAGGTGAAACTGCTGTTATCAGGTAAATAAGTGCGAATATGCAACTATTTTCGAATAAATTGATTGCTGAGCGCTCCAAACCCGAAATTAGATGCGTTTATGCACTTATTCGCTCTAAAACGAAAAAATATGGTGAATTAGATGCGTTTTTGCAACTAAATCGGTGGATCGGACTTGTGTGGGGATCAAGAAGCTTAGTCTTTGATGCTCTTATCCTTCGGAGGCCTAATTAGTAACCAGTTTCGCATGATTCACACCTTACGCTCCAGACAACTCTCCGCTGGACCTAAGCAGCAACGCTGAATTACATTTGAACTAACCAGTCTTCCGTCTGCCTCCCGCGGCTCATCCGCCGTCAGGCCGCTTGTGAACAGCTGCTTCTCTACGCGCTCCCGACCCAAGTGTCCCTACGCGCTCCCGACCCAAGTGTCTCTACGCGCTCCCGACCCAAGTGTCCCTACGCGCTCCCGACCCAAGTGTCTCTACGCGCTCCCGACCCAAGTGTCTCTACGCGCTCCCGACCCAAGTGTCTCTACGCGCTCCCGACCCAAGTGTCTCTACGCGCTCCCGACCCAAGTGTCTCTACGCGCTCCCGACCCAAGTGTCTCTACGCGCTCCCGACCCAAGTGTCTCTACGCGCTCCCGACCCAAGTGTCTCTACGCGCTCCCGACCCAAGTGTCCCTACGCGCTCCCGACCCAAGTGTCTCTACGCGCTCCCGACCCAAGTGTCTCTACTTCGCACCCTAGCAACTGCCGCATCCTGCACCTGATCCCCAACAATGATCTGCTGCACATCGTGCGACTCTAACTAGCTGCTGCTCTTCGGCACCCAGAAGCGATTCATAATACCACGCCCCCATCCTCAGAGGAGGCGCAGAATCCAGCGTTACTCCACATAAGCCTCAACCTCAATCTCCACCAGCAGACGGGGGTCAATCAGAGCTTGGACCTCCACCATGGTTGCCACAGGCTGAACCTCCTGGAAGAACTCGCCATGCGCGCGTCCGATCTCCTCCCATCGGGAAATATCGGTTACATACATTCGGGTCCGCACGACCTGGTGCATCCCGGCATCCAGCTGCTTCAGTGCTTGCTCAATGATCTGCAGGATATACTTCGTCTGCTCATAAGGGTCACCTTCACCGATGACCTCGCCGCCTTGCATGGCAGTAGTTCCAGCCACCTCAATCCGGTTTCCGATTCGCAGAGCGCGGCAATACCCCACCGACTGTTCCCAGGCTGATCCTGTATACACCTTTTGTATGCTCATCCTATTTTGCTCCTATTCTGTTTGAATTTTAATCAAGTTTCATCATACCTTGATGAGGTATTTTGCAACTAGCTGATAGGCTGTTTTTCTTGGAATATTAGCTGGATAAGTTTCATTTGAATCTTTTTTCTTCTATTTCCGGCAGAAACGGATGCCTTCCTTATTCAGAGTAGGCGGAGCCGTTTCTGCTTGAATAATAGGCTAGTGAACTACTTCCCTGTTTCTTTCCCCATCCATGGACAGCTGCATATTTTAACTTTCTGTGTCTTATGTAATATTAACTAACGTATAAGGCGATAACAATTACTTTTTCCTTTTCAATTCTGGTTATTTTATCTATAATGTTACATAAAGTAACATTATAGATAAAACATCATTCTGAACTATACAGAAGGAGGGGTGGCATGCATCTTACAGTAGAAGAAGCGTTGTCCATTTATCCTTTATCCGAAGCCAAGCTAATTGCCGGGTCCAAGGGGACACACCGGATTGTGAAGTCGATTAATGTGATGGATGCACCTGATATCTCGGATTGGATCAAAGAGGGGGAAATGCTGCTGACGACAGCCTATCTGATCAAGGATAACCTGGAGGACGCATCCGCCCTGCTGCAGACTTTGAACCGCAGAGGCTCCTCGGCGCTGGGGATTAAGCTGGGACGTTTCTGGGACGCCGTGCCGCAGGAGCTGATTGCCGAAGCAGAGATGCTGAACTTTCCGCTGATTGAGCTGCCGTTCCAGTTTACCTTCTCCGACCAGATGAACGGGCTGTTCCGGGCTGAATTGACTCGCAGCACCCATGTGCTGCAGGGAATGATGGAGAAGCAGCGCAAGCTGATGCGTTTCGCCCTGCGTTCCGGCGGCAGCCGCCCGCTGTTTGAATCGGTATCGGAGGTCATTGGCTATACGCTGGCAGTGATCAGTGTCCGGGGAGAAGTGGTCTACAATAATTCCCCTTATACAGAGAAACAGCTGCTTCAAGGGTGGCCTTGGCAGCAGCCAAGCCGCAATCAGCGTCTGCGTATCGGCGAACAGTCGGGCTATCGCATTCCGCTGCTGCAGGGGGAGAAGTGCTCGGGTTATCTGGTGTACTGCGGAATTGATCCGCTGCTGCTGCCAGTGGAGGAAAGTCTGTTCGTACAGGGTGCGGAGCTGATCTCCTATCATATTCATTCCGGGGCTGAGGACTATTTCGAGCATGCCGGGCAGCGTGAATTCAGCGGACTGCTGCGGAGGTGTCTCGGCGGCGGACTGTCTTGTGCGGAGCTCGCGCAGGCTGCTTCCCGTCTGGATATCGGACTGCTGGCAGCGTCTTTCCAGCTGGTGCTTACGGATACAGCCTCCACAGGAGAGGCGCGGCAAAGTGAACTGATGCGGGTCAAAGAGGAATATATCGGGCATCCGGCGCTGCAGGAGCTGAAAGGGGTCCATTTGATCCTCGAAGAGGGGCTGCTGTCATTATATCCAGGGGCTGCTCATAGCCCGGAAACTTTCCGGGATCTGCTTAACGTTTGTTTCGACAACCTGAAGCTGGGCAAAGGCTACTATCCGTGGGCTGCAGTCAGCAACTGCAAGGCGAAGCCGGAAGGTCTGAAGGAGGCTTTTGCCGAGGTGAAGGAATGTATGGGGATGGTCAGGCAGTGGGGTGTGTTTGGGCATGTGGTGCATTACCGGCAGCTGGAGCTGAATCTTCTGCTGGGGCAGCTGCCGCCCGAAATGATGGAAAGGTACTGTAGCGGCAGTCTGCGCGGGCTGCTGAACCGGGAACCGGAGTATGTCAAGGAAATGCTGCGGACGCTTGAAGTCTATCTGGAGAATGACGGGCACGTCAATGAGACGGCCAAGAAGCTGTTTATCCACCGCAACACGGCCACCTACCGGATTGAGAAGCTAAGTGAGCTGCTGGATGTGGATTTCAAAAAAATCGATGATCTGATGCGCCTGAAGCTGGTGTTTATGTTCCGCAGAATGCTGTCACAGGACTAATAAGAGTCTGACAAAAAAACTGCCAATAGGAGAGCAGGCTAGTTCAAGCTGCCCCCCCAAAAAAAGGAGTGGAGAACATTGAAAGTAGCCGGTATATACCTTGCAGCAGGACAGAACAGGCGGCCAGCGGCAAGAACCTCCATGCCTGCTATTCGGGAGAACACTTCCGGAAGCGCTGCGGTCAGTGAACTGGAACGCTGCGGACTGGAGCCATTGGTTGTAGTGGTGCGGGCCGGTGATCGGCTGGAATGGCTGCCGACGGGCAGGGAACAGGGAAACGTGCGTACGGAGACCTGTCTGACGGCCCATTTGGGGTTGTCCTTCTCCTTGCGCTGCGGGCTTAATGCCGTGCTGCCGCTGCAGCCGGATGCCGTGATTATTGCCCAAGCAGACCAGCCGTACATTACGGCCTCCATAGTTAGTCGGTTGATGGAGACGTTCGAGCGCTCACCGGAGCTGGATTATGTGTCAAGCGCTGCCGAAGGGGCAGGGATGCCGACGGCGCTGTACTCAAAGGTAATGTTTCCTGCGCTGGCGGAAATGGATGACGATGGAGGTGCGGCGGGAATTCTGCATTCGGCTGATTATAAGGGAGTTGTGCTGCCCGTCGTTTCTCCCATGGGGTTCTGGGAAGAGGGTATTTGCAAAGATACGAGAGAGTTTACCGCACTATGGTCAGAGAGAAACATAAAGTGACATGTTTAGAGAATTTTCGAACTTTAGGTTAGAAAATATAACACATTTTAAGTAAAATCAAGCCTATAATAGTGCGTTTTATACAAAAACCAAACACTTTCTTAGTTTAATGCACAAACGTATGTTATATAAATTTACGTCAAGCCAGTCTCTAAGTATAGTAGAGATACATTAATGGTTGCGGCCATGGTGAGAGATATGTTGGAGGAGGAGAATTATGAAAAAGAGGGGTCGGTTATTTAAAAGCAGCTTTATGCTGACATTGCTGCTGACGGTGGTTCTGGCAGGATGCGGCAATAATGCCAACACGGCGGGGAATGCGGCTGCGACGGAAGCTCCCGCAACCAACGCAGGTACGGCGACAGAAGCTCCGGCAGCTACAACGGAACCGGCAGCAGAGAAGCCTACCGTAGCTTTTGTCTACATCGGACCACCGGGAGACGGCGGGTACACGTACCAGCATGACCAGGGCCGTCTGTTTATGGAGAAGGAGCTAGGCATCAAAGCAGACTTCGTTGAGAACGTGCCGGAAAGCGCGGATGCTCAGCGGATCATCACAGAGCTGGCGCAATCACATGACATCGTATTTACAACAAGCTTCGGATATATGGATTTCACCCTGGATGTTGCTGGCAAATTCCCGAACGTGAAGTTCCTGCACGCTTCCGGGTACAAGACAGCTGAGAACATGGGTACTTATTTCGGCAAAAACTATCAGGCCAGTTACCTGTCCGGAATCGCCGCAGGCAAAATGACCAAGAAAAACCATCTCGGTTACGTTGGCGCTTTTCCAATCAGCGAAGTTATCTATAACCTAAATGCCTTTACTCTGGGCGCGCAAAGTGTCAACCCGGATGTGAAGGTCGATGTGGTATGGACCAACACCTGGTATGACCCGACCACTGAACGCCAGGCGGCAATCAGCTTGCTGGATAAAGGCGCAGACGTGCTGCTGGCTTACCAGGATTCACCGGCAACGATTCAGGCGGCTGCCGAGCGCGGTGCTTTTGCCGGGGGGAATGACTCCGATATGAGCAAATACGCACCTGACAGTTACCTGACTAACCCGGTCTGGAATTGGGGCCCTTATTACGTGAAGGCCGTACAGTCCGTGATGGACGGAACGTGGAAGAGCGAACAGTATTCCGGTGACATGGCCGACGGCATGGTGGAGCTTGCTCCATTCGGCAACAAGGTGCCTGACGATGTGAAGGCGCTGGTTGAAGAAGCCAAGGCCAAGATTATCAGCGGAGAGCTGGAGGTATTCACCGGACCTATCTCTGACAACAAAGGCGAAGTGAAAGTTAAGGACGGACAGAAGCTGACGCTTGAAGAAGTGCTGGGCATGGACTGGCTGGCCAAAGGTGTAGAAGGAACGATCCCTCAATAATAGGCAGTGGAATAGGGAGCGGGCAATAACATAACTGGCAGTATCATATGGGTGGGGCGGGTTCCTCTTCAAGAGCAACCTTCCCCACCCGTACTACAACCAGAAGGGAAGGAGGCATTCCATGATGCGGGAGTATTCAGTTGAGATGCGGGGGATTGTCAAGAAATTCGGTTCGGTGACGGCAAGCGATCAAGTCGATTTTTCGGCAAATGCGGGCGAGATTCATGCGCTGCTTGGCGAGAACGGGGCAGGTAAAAGCACGGTCATGAGCATGTTGTCGGGTGTGTACAGGGCAGACGAAGGAGAGATTCTGATTCATGGCGCAGCAGCCAGAATTCGTTCTCCCAAGGATGCGGCCCTTCTCGGCGTAGGCATGGTATTTCAGAACTTCAGACTGGTGCAGAGCCTCACGGCAGCGGAAAATATCGTGCTTGGCGAAAAGTCGTCTTTCTGGCGCGGCAGCAAATGGATCAAGAACAAGCATATGGAGATTGAGGCGCTGGCAGAGCGGTTCGGATTGAAATTTCCGGTTGACCGCCCAATCTGGCAGCTGTCCGTCGGCGAGCAGCAGCGAGTCGAGATTGTAAAGACGCTGTACCGGGGAGCGGATATCATTATTCTGGATGAGCCGACCTCGGTGCTGACGCCGGGAGAAGCAGAGCAGCTGTTCGAAACGCTGCAGGTGATGAAGCGGGAAGGCAAGACGGTCATTATGACCACCCACAAAATGAAGGAAGTGCTGGCCTCCTCGGACCGGATCTCTGTCATGCGCAAGGGCAAGATGATTGCTACGCTCGCTACGGCGGATACCAACGAACTGGAGCTGGCCCGCCTGATGGTGGGCAGGGAAGTGACGATTACCCGGCAGGAGCGTGAAGAAACGGCAGGCGAAACCCTGCTGGTAGTGAAGAATCTGGATGTGTTCGCAGATCATGGCCGCAAGGCTCTGAACAGCCTGTCTCTGAACGTATCCAAAGGAGAGATCGTTGGTGTGGCAGGGGTAGCGGGCAATGGACAGAAGGAGCTAGCCGAGGTGCTGACAGGTCTGAGGTCCTGGAAGAACGGTGAGATTCATTTCGACGGTGCGCTGGTCAAGACGGCCTCTGTGCGCGGTGCCATTGATGCAGGCATCTCCCATGTGCCGGAGAACCGGATGAAGAGCGGTCTGGCCGGACGTCTGGGTTCGGTGGATAACCTGTTGTTCAAATCTTACCGCAGCGGCCAGCATTCACGAATGGGCTTCCTGAAGGCGGCGAAGAACCGGGCCTGGTCACAGGAGCTGGTAGAGCGGTTTAATGTCAAAACGCCGGAGCTGGATACGCCGGTGCAGCAAATGTCGGGCGGGAACCAGCAGAAGCTGCTGTTCGCGCGGGAGATCAGCCATGCTCCCAAGCTGATGGTTGCGGTGCATCCGACGCAGGGGCTGGATGTTGGAGCTACAGCCGGTGTGCATGAGCTGCTGATGGAGCTGCGGAGCACGGGCAGCGGGGTACTGCTGATCTCGGAGGATCTGGATGAGCTGCTGCAGTTATCGGACCGCATCCTCGTGATGTATGGGGGCAAGATCATCGGCGAAGCAACTCATGAGCATGCGGACAGACAGACGATCGGCCTGCTGATGGCCGGAATCGACAACAGGGAGGAGAGTGCGGTATGAGTGCAAAAGAAACCGGCGGCACAGCGCTGCTCCAGCCTTCTCCCGCCAAATCCGGCGGCAAGTTCTCCTGGCGTCTGGAGTACGATTCCAGCCGGATTCGTTCACCCTGGTGGACACCGATCCTGTCTGTGATCCTTGCGCTGCTGCTGTGCGCGGTGTTTATTGCCGCCAATGGCATGAGCCCGATTACGGTATATGAAAAGATGTTCCACGGCGCCTTCGGCACAGCCTACGGTTTCACGGAAACGATGGTCAAAGCGATTCCGCTGCTGCTCTGCGGACTCGGAATTGCGGTAGCTTACCGTATTTCGATCTGGAACATCGGAGCCGAAGGCCAATTGACCGTTGGGGCGATGGCTGCTACGGCGGTTACGATTTATTTTCCCGATCTGCCTACGTTCTGGGCGCTCTCGCTGATGCTTGTATTCGGCTTCGCCGCCGGTGCCTTCTGGGGACTGCTGACCGCTGTTCCACGGACGCATTTCGGAGTCAATGAGCTGATTACTTCATTAATGTTGAATTATGTGGCGCTGCTGGCATTGGACTATGTCGTATTCGGACCGTGGAAGGACCCGAAGGGCTTCAACTTCCCCGGCTCTCCGATGTTTACAGCGGCCCAGTCGCTGCCTGTGCTCGGGAGCACTCGGCTGCATATCGGCCTGCTGTTTGGTTTGATTGCCGTAGCTGTGTATTATCTGATGATCCGTTTCACCAAATGGGGTTACGAGCTGAGACTGATTGGCGCTAACCCTACGGCAGCCCGTTATGCGGGGATTCACATCAAACGCCATATTATCATCGTCATGCTGATCAGCGGCGGGCTGGCCGGGATTGCCGGAATGGCCGAGGTATCCGGGGTTACGCATAAGCTGATGCAGGGCATCTCTCCGGGGTATGGTTATACCGCTATTATCGTAGCTTGGCTGGCCAAACTGAATCCCATGGGTCTGATTGTTACCTCGATTCTGTTCGGCGGCCTGATTGTCGGCGGATACAGCGTACAGACCATCGGTCTGCCATCGTCCATTTCGGAAATGCTGCAGGGCTCCATCCTGTTCTTCCTGATTGCCGGCGATATGATTCACCGTTTCCGCATCCGCCGGGGCGCATAATTTAGAGGAAGGAGGAGCTGACTTATGGATTTCACAACCCAATTATTGATCGCCGCCATCTCTGCGGGAACGCCGCTGCTGCTGGCGACGCTTGGAGGCATTCTGAATGAACGCGCAGGCATTATCCAGCTGGGGGCCGAAGGGCTGATGCTGATGGGGGCAGTCACGACCTGCATCATCTACATACGCACCGGCAATCTGCTGCTCGCTCTGCTGGCAACGGTGGCCGTAACCGCTGTGCTTGGCCTGCTGCATTCATTCCTCTGCGTCACGCTGAGGGCGAACCAGACGATGTCGGGACTTGCCATGACACTGTTCGGCAGCGGCCTAAGCGCATATCTTGGCAAACCAATCAGCGGCATTCCGCTGCCGGGAACCTCGCCGAAGCTGCATCTGCCGTGGCTGGAGCCGGTGCCTGTCATTGGCCCGATCTTCAGCCATATGGATTACCTGACCTGGTTCAGCCTGCTGCTGGTAGTGGTGCTGCATCTGCTGATCCATCGTACCTCCTGGGGGCTTCACCTGCGCTCGGTCGGAGACAATCCGGCCACTGCCGATGTGATGGGCATCCGCGTGCAACTAATCCGCTACAGCTATGTCATCTGCGGCGCGGCTCTGATTGGACTGGCCGGAGCCGATATGGTGCTGGCGTATGCGCCGACCTGGAATGAGGGGCTTACCGCAGGGCGCGGCTGGATTGCCGTCGGACTGGTTATCTTCGCCAGATGGAATCCGCTGCGCGCGTTGTTCTGCGCTTATTTCTTCGGCGCGCTCGACTCATTAGGCTTCCGCATTCAGCTGCTGGGAAGTGCGATTCCTTCGTACTTCCTCAAAATGATTCCGTACATTGTAACCATCCTGGTGCTGATGTATCTGGGTTACCGCAACCGCAACAAACCTTCCGGTACGCCGGAAGCGCTGGGTGTACCTTATATCCGCGAGCAGCGTTTCTAAGCTGAAGACTGCTGCGCAAGCGTGAATCGTCCACGGAGTTGTCAGAGGACAATGAAGTGGACTTTTTATTCTTTTGAGAAGCGCAAGTAGAAACGGCTTCGCCGTCCCCGGCAAAGCGTATGCTTCCGAAGCAGCGATACTACGTATCGCTTTCAGGCATCCGTTTCTGCGAGAAATAGAAGGATAATCTATGGCGTGGAACATATGAATTTTTATATTTTCAAAATTGCGTATTGAGAAAATGAATGAAACTCCGATAGGGGCTGGTGAAGAACTGGAGGCTGAAGCTTCTGCCGTATATACTTGCAGCAGGATACACATTCGCATAAATGCGTTCAGAAGGGTGGCTATATAGATGAGCAAACAGGAGAGCTTATTGAACTTGGACCAGATCAACAGCATGGATAAAGAGACATTTGTCGCAAGCCTGGGCGGGATCTTTGAACATTCGCCATGGGTGGCAGAGGGGGCATATTCCCGGCTTCCGTTCCGCTCTGTAGAGGAGCTGCATCAGGTCATGCTGGATACGGCCCGGGGGGCGAAGCGCAGCCAGGTGGAGGCGCTGCTGAAGGCGCACCCGGACCTGGCGACCCGGCTTGCGGTCACACCCTTGTCGGCGGCAGAGCAGCAGGGAGCCGGGCTGGACCGGCTGACCCCGGAGGAATTCGAACGTCTGACCGAGCTGAATTGCAGCTATACCGGGAAATTCCGGTTTCCTTTTATCCTCGCGGTGCGGGGCAAAAATAAGGATGACATTATTCAGGCGATCGAGGAGCGGGTTCACCGTTCGGTGGAGGAGGAGTGGGAGCAGGCATTGAGCGAAATCGGCCGCATTACCAGCTTCCGGCTGCACGATCTGCTTGCGGATGTGCCGAATGGGGAAGGGGCGTCGCTATGAGCGGGCGGTTGACCACACATGTACTTGATCTGTCCCGCGGTGTTCCGGCTGCGGGGCTGGTGCTTCAGCTATGGAAGCTGGGCGGAGATGGCGGGAAGCTGCTGCAGGAAGCGGTCACTAACACAGACGGAAGACTGGATGCCCCGCTGCTGGAAGGCCCTTCGATGCACGCTGGCAGCTATGAGCTGCTGTTTATGGCCGGTGATTATTTCCGGGAATTATCCGGTGAGGATGGCGGACAGTCTGCCGGGGGTTTTTTTCTGGAGCAGATCCCCATACGGTTCAATATAGGAAATATAGAGGAGCATTACCATGTACCGCTGCTGGTTGCACCCGGGGGATACAGCACCTACCGGGGCAGTTAGTACAACGTGAAAATATGAGGAGCGGAGGGCGGCGTCATGGAAGAAACTTACGAACTGGTAATCAGACAAGGGCGGGTAGTGCTGCCGGATGAAGTGAAACAGCTGGATATCGGCATTGCCGGCGGCAGGATCGCTGCGCTGGGTAGTAGGCTTCCCATTGGACCGGACACCCGGGTGGTCGATGCGGAAGGGCTGTATGTGCTTCCGGGCATGATTGATATGCATGTCCATTTCAATGAGCCGGCGCTGGGCCACTGGGAGGGCTTCCGCAGCGGTTCGGCGGCGCTTGCCGCCGGAGGCTGCACGACCTACGCGGATATGCCGCTGAACGGCAATCCGCCGACGGTGAACGGTGCTGCGCTGCGGCTGAAGACTGAGGCTGCTGCCGGGAATTCAGTTGTGGATTACGTGCTGTGGGGCGGTCTTGTTCCCGGTAATCTGGAGCAGCTGGAGGAGCTGTGGGCTGCGGGAGTGACCGGCTTCAAGGCCTTCCTCTCCAATCCTGGCGGCTTCGGTGCAGGACGGTTCCGCGAGGTGGACGACGACACTCTTTATCAGGGGATGAAGAAGATTGCCGATCTGGGAGGCATCCTGGCCCTACATGCCGAAAGCGAGGCGATTACAGCGGTATTGGCTGCGGATGCGGAGAGTAAGGGACTGCAGGGGGCGCTCGATTGGGCTTCCACGCGTCCGCCGGAGGCAGAGCTTGAAGCGGTGAACCGGGCGCTGCTCTATGCTCAGCGCACAGGCTGCCGGCTGCATTTCGTGCATATCAGCACGGCGGCTGCCATGGAGCGGATTCATGAAGCGAAGCAGCGGGGGCTGGATGTCTCGGTAGAGACATGTCCACATTATCTGCTGCTGAATGAGCAGCAGATGGCAGCGCTGGGGCCGGTGGCCAAATGTGCGCCTCCGCTGCGCAGTGAAGTCGAGCGGGAGCAGCTATGGCAGGTACTGGCTGAGGGCAAGATTGACCTGGTGGCCTCGGACCACTCCCCTTGTCCCACTGATTTGAAGGTGAAGCCGGGGTTGTCTTTTGCGGAAGCATGGGGCGGCATTTCCGGGGCGCAGAGCAGCCTGGAGCTGCTGTTCCATGAAGCGGTGCATGTGCGCGGGCTGCCGGTGACTCTGATTGCGCAGCTGCTGGCCGATGGCCCGGCGCGGCGCTTCGGGCTGGAGCAGCGCAAGGGGCGCATTGCTCCCGGCCTCGATGCCGATCTGGTGCTGCTGGACCCGGCGGCTTCCTATACACTAGCCGCCGGGGACCTGCTCTACCGCCATAAGCACAGCCCCTATGTGGGGATGGCGCTGTCCTGCAGAGTCGTGGCAACCTTTAGCCGGGGAACGGCTGTGTACACGGCTGCGGACGGCCTGCTTGCTGCAGACCGTGGCCGATGGCTGCACGGGAAGGAAGAGCAGGGCGAGAGTGGGGAGCGACTGCAGGGCAGTGAGGAGCTGGGCGAGAGTGGGGAGCAACTGCAGGGTAGTGAGGAGCAGGGCGAGAGCGGGAAGCGACTGCAGGGCAGGGAAGGGCAGGCGGGCTTATGAGCGGGCCGCTGCTACAGGCACCTGCCCTGGAGATGTTGAAGCTGCTGGAAGAGCTGGCGGCCTTCAGCGCGCCTGGGCCGGGGGTCACCCGGCTGCTGTATACGCCCGAATGGAGCGGGGCCCAGAGCTTCCTGCGCAAGCGGATGGCTGCACTGGACCTGGCGACGGGCACTGACGAGGTTGGCAACCTGTACGGCAGCTTGCGTGGCCGAGATCCGCAGGCCAAGGTGATTCTGACCGGCTCGCATATCGATACCGTAGTCAACGGCGGAGCATATGATGGAGCGTATGGTATCGCAGCTGCCCTGACGGCGGTGGATTATTTGCGCCGCACCTTCGGCCAGCCCCGGCGCACGCTGGAGGTCGTCTCCTTCTGCGAAGAGGAAGGCAGCCGCTTCCCGCTCGCTTACTGGGGATCGGGACATGTGACCGGAGTCTATGGTCCTGGCTCGGGTGCAGACCGCAGCGATGCTGACGGAGTGGAGCTGCTGGCCGCAATGAAGAGCTGCGGCTATGGGCCTGGCTCGGTTGATCCAAGCACTGGAAGTCCGCGGAGCTGCGCGCTGCGCGGGGATATCGGCGCTTTCGTCGAGCTGCACATCGAGCAGGGAATTGTGCTGGAGCAGAGCGGCCAGCAGATCGGTGTGGTGCAGGCGATAGCTGGACAGCTGCGGTTTACTGTCAAGGTCGGCGGGACAGCCAACCATGCCGGAACGACGCCGATGGCGCTGCGCCGGGACGCGGTGGCGGGAGCGGCTGAAATGCTGCTGACGCTGGAGCAGACAGCTGCGGCGGCGGGTGATCCGTTGGTGGCGACGGCCGGTCGATTGGAGGTATATCCGAATACCCCCAATGTGATTCCTGGCCGGGTGCTGTTCACGCTGGACCTCCGCCACAGTGAGGCGGCTGCGCTTGAGACGTATTGCGCGGCTGTGCTGCTTGAATTCGAGGCGATTGCCGCAAGGCGCGGCCTGGAGCTGCACATCACTCCGACTCTTCAGGCTGCTCCAGCACCGATGGACAGCGGGCTGCGCAGTCTGCTGGAGAACATCTGCCGCAGCCAGAGAAGGACTTACCGCAGTATGGTCAGCGGAGCGGGGCATGACGCGCAGCTATTCTCGCCGCGCTGTAGGGCGGCGATGATTTTTGTGCCGAGCCAAGCGGGTATCAGCCATTCACCGGACGAATATTCATCACCGCAGGAGCTGGCGGCCGGACTGGATGTGCTGACCGCCATGTTATATGAGCTGGCGTACAGGGAAGAATAAGGTTGGCTACTTACACCATCTATATTACTACTCAGCATCTAAGGATCAGGCCTACCGAATAAACGTTGGCTATTTACACATCCATAAACTAATCAGCATTAGAGGATCAGGCGTAAGTATCGAATAGGCTGGAGCCTTATAGAGAACAAAGTTACTGCTTAGTCTTCCGTATGCTAAAACATCGAAGATTCAGCTCCATAGTGGTCTCCTAGGCTCGAACTTATAATTTAGTTGCGAAACTGCATCTAAATGGCGGATTTTTTCCGTTTTAGAGAAAATAGATGCAAAAAGGCATCTAATTTGGGCGTTGGAGCGTCAGAGGCCTGTTTTAATCATAATTAGTTGCATTATCGCACTTATTTACCTGTTTACTTACGATTAGGGCAAATTTAGTAGTACTTTCGCATCTATTTACTCTGAACGTTCCAAGGCAACATTCTAAATTCACGTGGGGCACCTAATGGAACGTAAGCAATAACTTGAAAAGCTCGAATTACCGTTTGCTAGACCAATTAGAGGTGGTATTTCTTTAAACTATGAACATGAGTTTGATTAATTCTAGCAACCCTGGCCCTCCGAGAATTAGTGTTTGCCTTAACGCAAGCGCAAGCGGAAGATTATACTGTTAGTGCTGAACGCATAGAATGAAGCCGTTTTTTTTATCAATATGCTAAAAAAACATTTTGCCTATAGCCGGCAAACACGCCAAACCCATACAATCTATGGAATAACATCAGTGAATATAGAAGGAGAGATGGGCATGAAGCGGTACGAGGATTTGTCGCCGTCGCTGCGGTGCATCATGACGCCAGGACCGGTGGAGGTAGATCCGCGGGTGCTGCGGGCGATGTCTTTTCCGGTGCTGGGGCAGTTTGACCCTGAGTTTACCGGCATTATGAATGAAACGATGGAAATGCTGCGCGAGTTGTTCGCTACCGGCAACCAGTGGGCCTATCCGGTGGATGGCACCTCGCGTTCAGGGATTGAGGCGGTTATGGTCAGCCTGATTGCACCGGGAGACCGTGTGCTGATTCCGATCTTTGGCCGGTTCGGGCATCTGCTGCATGAGATTGCCGAGCGCTGCGGTGCGGAGGTGCAGGTGATCGAGAAGACCTGGGGCAGTGTGTTTGACGCGGATGAGGTTATTGCGGCTATGGACAGCTTCAAGCCGCAGGTGGTCGCTATCGTTCATGGCGAAACCTCTACAGGCCGAGTGCAGCCGTTGGCGGAGATTGGGCGGGCCTGCAGGGAACGGGATGCGCTGCTGATTGTTGACGCGGTAGCCACCATTGGCGGGGTGCCGGTGGAGACGGATGCCTGGATGCTGGACGCCGTCATCGGCGGCACCCAGAAATGCCTGTCGGTTCCTTCCGGCATGGCTCCGGTGACATACAATGCCCGGGCCGAAGCGAAGCTGCTGGCCCGCAAGCAGGTGGAGCGCGGCTTGCGCACCGGCAGTGAGCGGGAAGGCGGACTGCCGCCGGTGCGCAGCAATTATCTGGATCTGAGCATGCTTCAGGATTACTGGAGCCCCCTGCGGTTGAACCACCACACGGAGATGACCTCGATGCTGTATGCGCTGCGTGAAGGCCTGCGGCTGACATTGGAAGAAGGGCTTGCACCGCGCTTTGCGCGTCATAAACTCCATGAGCAGGCGCTCTTGGCAGGACTGGCCGCCATGGGGCTTGAACTGTATGGCGATCCTGCCAGCAAGCTTACGGTGGTTACCTGTGTGCTGATTCCGGAAGGAGTGGACGGTGAAGCGGTACGATCGATGCTGCTGGAACGCTTCGGGATCGAAATCGCCAGCTCCTTCGGACCGTTGAAGGGTCTAATCTGGCGCATTGGCACCATGGGCTTCAGCTGCCGCGAGAACAATGTACTGCGTCTGCTCGGAGCGCTGGAGGCAGTGCTGCTGCGCCACGGTCATATTTTGCCGGCAGGACAGGGCGTTCAGGCGGCGCTTGACGTATATGAGGCGCAAGGAGGATAATCGGTGGAATACAATGCCGGGCTGCGGATCATTTATGATCGCGGCGAGCTGAGCCTGAGCAGGAGGGCTTAAGCTGTTCAACCTGAGAAACGGCTTTCGTCCCGAGGGATGTTGAGGCCGTTTTTGCTTACAATGAGTATATAAATAGAGGCTGTATGGAAGGGAGCGAGGATAATGGCTTATACAAGAGAACCGCTGGCGGATGCTATCCCCGCATTGGTGGCAACTGCGCGAGGCGATCAGGCTGCAACGTTGGTGATTACAGGAGGCAAGCTGGTCAACGTCTGCTCCGGAGAGATCCTGCCGGATATGTCTGTCGGAATTCAGGGCAGCCGGATAGCGTATGTAGGCAAGGATGTTTCCCACATGATAGGTGAAGGAACGCAGGTAATTGACGCCGCAGGCCGGTATATGGCCCCTGGGCTGCTCGATGGACATTGCCATATCGAGAGCACGCAGCTGACAGTGACGGAATTTGCCCGGGCGGTGCTGCCGATGGGGACGACGGGCGGATTCTTCGACGCGCATGAGATTGCCAATGTGTTTGGTCTGAAGGGCGTCAAGCTGATGCTTAACGAGATGCGCGGCACGCCGCTGGCGGCCTATATGCAAGTAGCTTCCTGTGTGCCTTCTGCCGGGGCAGAATTCGAGACCACGGGAGCAACCATCGGACCCGAGGAAGTGGCGGAGGCCTACACCTGGGGAGCGGATGTGATCGGTCTGGGGGAAGTGATGAACTTCCCTGGAGTGGTGTACGGCGACGAGAAGATGCTTGGTGAGATTCAGGCTACGCTGCGGGCAGGGCGATATGCCGATGGGCACTTTACCTGGCCGTCCAGCGACTGGAGGCTTCCAGTCTATGCGGCAGCAGGGATTACCGGCGATCACGAATGTGTGACGGCGGAGGATGTGATTGAACGGGTACGGCTCGGAATGTATGCCAAAATGCGCCGCGGCTCCGCCTGGCATGATGTCGCCAAGACCATCACTGCGCACACGGAGCATGGGCTTGACCCGCGGCGGATGCTGCTGGTCACCGATGACCGCAGCTCGGAATCGCTGCGGGATGAAGGGCATATGGATTTTGTGGTACGCCATGCCATTGCCCAGGGCGTGAAGCCGGTGACCGCCTTCCAGATGGCGACCCTCAACACGGCCGAGCGTTTCGGACTCAGCCGGGATATCGGTTCGATTACCCCCGGATCTTATGCCGATATCATCCTGCTGGACGGTAATCTGGCGGATGTCCGCGTAGGACTGACGATAGCTGCCGGGACCGTTGTTGCCGAGAACGGTGTGATGACGACCGAGCTTCCGGTCTATCTATACCCTGAAGAGGTAAGGGCTTCGGTCCATCTGAAGCAGCTGCCGGTTCCGGCAGACTTTGAGATCCAGGCTCCTGTTAAGTCCGGACTGATCCCCACCCGAGTGATCAAGGTTCAGGAGAACCATGTGGAGACACTGGAAGTCATCCTGCAGCTGCCAGTGGAAGACGGCAAGCTGCTGGTGGGGGCAGGGGACGGCTTGTGCAAAATCGCCGTATTCGAACGCCACAAGGGAACCGGCAATAAGTCGGTAGGTGTAGTGGAGGGAATCGGGTTCCATGAGCCGGCGGCGATTGCTATGACCGTGGCGCATGACAGCCATAATGTGCTGGTGATCGGCAATGAGGATGGGCTGATGGCCCGGGCCGCTGTGGCTGTGGCTGAAGCCCAGGGGGGAGTCGCGGTAATTACTGCAGCCGGAACGACGCTGTTCCCGCTGGCTATTGCAGGCCTGATGTCTGCAGAACCGTTTGAGGTGGCTGCCGCCCAGTCGGCTGCGATCAGCAAAGCGCTGTACGATGCGGGCTGCACGCTGAATTATGCTTTTATGACCCTGTCGCTGCTTGCCCTTGCGGTTATCCCTACACTCCGTCTTTCGGACAAAGGGCTGGTGCGGATTTCGCCGGAGGAAGGCATTCAGCTGGTGCCTTTGTTTCTGGATGAGGACTCTCTGCAATAGGCTGCGGAGCGGCGAACCGTTTCTTCTTAGTTGGATAATGTAAAAAGAATCAGCGATTCTCCAGTAACCGGAGAATCGCTGATTTTGATTTTGAGCCACATAATATATTACTTTTTAGTTCTCCGCAGGATAAGAATGTCGAAGACATAGCTCCAGGCTAGCCTCATTAGTCGAATTTGCAAATTTAGTTGCGAAACTGCATCTAATTAGCCCATTTTTTCTGTTTTGGAGCAAATAAGTGCGAATACGCATCTAATTTCTTATTTTGGGCTTGAAAGGCAGTAATTTTGCAAAGAACCTGACATCAAAGCAGTCAGGGAATATTTACAAAAAAAAGAGACTCCATTATCGTAGAAGTATACACACACCCACGAAAGGAGATCTCTTGGTTAATAAAGTAGCTGAAAAGGTGTTGTTATGTCAAGTCACCCAATGGTTAGATCGCAATGCTTCCTTGCTGCTCGGCGACCGTTATGCCAAAAAACTTCACTGGGGCAACACGGTGTTTCTCTTTTTAGAGGCCATATTTAGAGGACGAAAAGGGACTCAAGAGATTGCAGATCATGTAGAGAGTTCTACGTGGATGCAAGAATGCACCGGAATTCAATCCATTCACCAGTCGTCCTTGAACCGCAAGCTCGGCGAACTGCCCCCGGAGGTGCTCCGTGAGCTATACCTCTCTCGCCTGGAGCATCTGTTGGAACAGGAAGGACCGTCCCTGCCTAAAAAACTGAAAAAGTTGGGCCCCCTCGCAGCAGTCGATTCCACCAGCCTGACGCTGGGGCGGGTTCGCGGCCAATGGGCCTACCAGCAAACTGGAAAAAACGCCGTCAAGATGCATACCTGCTTGCACCTGACGGGCGAGCACTCGGCGATTCCCATGGCTCCGGTGCTTTCTACCGCGACGGTGGCCGATATGGACACTGATGTGCTAGCGGCATTGGTTTGGCAAACAGGGATTACGTATTTGTTCGACCGGGGGTATATTCACTACACTCAATATCTACAATGGCTCCAGGCAGGTATTCTGTTCGTCGCTCGCCTCAAGCAAAATAGCAAAGTGAAGGTGCTTAAAACGCGGAAGGTGAAGGCAGCGGGACTGGTGCTGGATGCGGATGTGGAGCTGACGTGTCCGAAGACGGGGAAAACCGGTGTATTTCGGCTCGTGGAGTACAAGTATACGGACAAGAAAAAGAAGGCTCACCTGGTTCGTGTTCTCACCAATCGCTGGGATATCACGGCTCTCGAAGTCGCACAGCTGTACCGCTACCGCTGGAAAGTAGAACTCTTTTTTAAATGTATGAAATCCAACTTACACCTGAAAAAAATCTATAGCAGCCGGAACCCGGAAGCCGTATGGAACCTGATCTACCTCTACCTGATTGCGTATGTGCTCTGCGAAGAGCTCCGTCTGTGTTATGCACCGAAGCAGCGAATCGGCCGGGTGCTAGCCGTGTTCCGCTTGTATATAAAAGGAACGTTGGCGGATTTCCTGAAGCATCTAAACCGACCGAAAGAGCGAACGAGCAAAGGGCGAAGGAACAAGGGAGGCAGACCAGCGACTCGGCCGAAAGTGTTGAAGCCTAAGCCTATCCAATTTTAGGTAAGTTACAAGTGATGAACAACTGAAGCTAGACCAATCCAAAAAAATGAGGTGTGTGTAGGCTTAAGTGGAGGTGGCTTTTTTTTGCTTTTTTTGAGTAGACCCCAGACGCGTTCGCCTGGGGCCAGGGAAAGTGTACAAAATACGCCCCTCCCAAAACGTAACTTACAGTAAATAAGCCTACCACGCCTCCTCGTGTGATGTTCTTTGCAAAATTACTGCTTGAAAGGATCGATTTGCGCGAAAATAGTTGCAGATTCGCACTTATTTGACCGGTAGCATGAGTTTCAGCTGAAATTAGATGCACTTTCGCATCTAATTTCTCTGAGAGCTTGTTGGGGAGCACTCTAAATCCTTGACGAGACCTAATGAGACCTAATGAGAGCTAAGTACTAAGCAAGAACTAAACAATTAACCAAATCAACAAAAATCGAAACATTTTTTTCGTAAATTTAACAAAATATATTAACAAACGTAATCGAATGGACGATAATATAATAAATTACTTCAAATTCTTGGCATATTGCGAATGCAATATTCTATTGCAAGTCCTAATAAGAGAAATGGGGTGCATGAGATGATTAGATTAGATACCCAGGATATCCTGAATATTACCATGAAGCAGATTTATAATATTTTCAAAATGAAGCCGCTTGAGCTCAGATTCGTTAATGATTTTCAAGGGGAAAGCTACCTGTTGACCAATGACAAGCTGCACCTCAGCAATCAGCATTATTGGGCCAAGGTGATGGAATGTGTCTTCGAAAACCATGTCAGACCGGTTCTGATGTGCGAGGTGCTCTATTTCCTCCGCAATGAATTTCTGGAGAGTGAAGTCAAGCTGGGCTTCTCCTATGACTTTGCAGAAGGCTCGAACGGTGAAGCAGCCGCTTCAGCCGAGATCCGCTTCAATGATTCGCCGGAGCTGAAGCCCGGAGAAATCGCCGAGCTGATTGATTTCGCATTGGTTCTGCAGGATAAACAATGGTTCGATGAACTGACTGCCAAATATAAACAGCTGACGGCCTAACGCCGGGGCTGTCGATCTTATTTCCGCTTGCAAGCCGCCTGATGCCTCAGTGAATATCTGAGGCCGGGCGGCTTGTCGGCGTTATCCAGCCTGCTGTATGCAGTGCGGCCTGCCCGGCCAGAAACTCCAGCCATTCCGGGCTGTCATTCAGGCAGGGACAGATCATGAACTGCCCAGGCTGGCCGCCTCCGGCAGCAAACAGCTCACGGCCTTCCACGCCGAGCTCATGGAGCGTCTCCAGACAGTCGGTCACAAGGCCGGGCGAGAACACCAGTGGCCTCTGGATGCCGCGTCCTGCCAGTTCCCCAAGCACCGCTGCCGTTGAAGGCTCCACCCATTTCTCCGGCCCGAAACGCGACTGGAAGGTGACCTCCCAGCAGCCGCTTGCCCAGTTCATGGCTGCGGCCAGCAGCCGGGCGGTTTCCATGCACTGCCGGGGATAAGGGTCGCCGGAATCGGCATATCTCTGCGGGATGCCATGGAAGCTTAGCACATAATAATCCGGTTCTTCCGGCAGGCTCTGCAGCTGCCGCTCCAGATGTGCCTTCATGGCTGCGATGTATCCCGACGCATCATGAAAGTCTTCGGCCAGGCGGAGTGCGGGGACAAAACGTTTGGCTGCCGGCCCTCCGGCGCTGCGTCGGCCGAGGGCCGCGAAGCAAGCCTGATCGTATACGGAAGCGGTTGTGGTTGAGGAGTATTGCGGAAACAGCGGCAGGATCAGAATACGCGAAACTCCCGCTGCCTCCAGCCTGGCTATGGCCGTCTCCATGCTCGGCTCGCTGTAGGCGAGTCCAAGCTCCACTTGGTAGCCGCTGCCGAGCAGCTCCTGAAGCCCGGATTGCTGGGCCAGCGAATGAAGCAGCAGGGGCGAGCCTGCCTCCAGCCAGATCTGCTTGTACAGCTCTGCGGAACGGCGCGGCCGGGTGCGCAGGATAACCCCGCGCAGCAGCGGCTGCCAGAACAAAGGCGAGTAATCTATAATCCGCCGATCGGATAAAAAACGTTTCAAATAAGGGCGCACAGCTTGAGCGTCTGGCGACGAGGGTGTTCCGATCTGGGCAATGACCACTCCAATTGGAGGTTGGTTATTCTTCATGCGGATAGCATCTCCCTTAAGTTGACATCATTTCAAATTATCACAGCTCCTGCGGAGAGAACAGTGATTTAAAACACTGCTAATTTAGAACGGCCTAAAAATGGCAGTATTTAGGAGAAAGAGAATATGTATATTCTGTGTTAACTGCAGATTAGTGATGTTTATTATAGGGTGTGTGATTTTGTATACAGAAGCTGTGCGGATATATTTGATAACATCAAGCCAGAAATCATGTGAATTAATTCACCATATATGTGAATTGTTTCACCTTATTATTAACCTATACATAACAGATGCACCAGTTGATGCCGCAGAATAGGCCGCAAGGGTTAAATCGGGAGAGGGGGGATGAACGCTTGTAGGGAATCGTGAGGATTCTTTATAAGCTGCAATAGGGCTGCGGCTGGTAAGACAATGGAATTTCATTTGGAGTGAAACGCTACATATCACTGGGGATTTGGTAAAGGAGAATACTCATTTGAAAAAACTAATATCGCTAACAATCACCGCAGCATTGCTGCTATCACCTCTGGCTTATACCATTGATGCACCTGCTTTGAACCTGAAGGTGGACGCGGTCTCCGCCGCTTCGGAAGCCGAAGCTCCGGCAGAAGCGGCTAAACCGGCACCTAAGCCTACCGCCAAAGCAACAGCGAAGCCGAAAGCAACAGCAAAGCCAAAAGCAACAGCTAAACCTAAGGGTACGGTGAAACCTGCAGCAACAGCCAAAGCGACTGTGAAACCTGCAGCAACAGCCAAAGCGACTGTGAAACCTGCAGCAACAGCCAAAGTAACTGCGAAACCTGCAGCAACAGCCAAAGCGACGGCTAAACCGACTGCTACCGCCAAAGCAACGGCCAAACCTGCTACAGTTAAAGAAAGCGTTTACCAAGACGGGATTTATGTAGCCTACGGCAATGCCTATTCCAAGGGAACCGAAGGCGCTAAAGTCGAAATCAAAGACGGTAAAATTGCAAATATAGAGCTGATGAGAACCAGCCCCAAGCTGATTGACAGAGACGCGCGCAACAATTACAGCGGCGTATGGCAGGCTTACGGGATCATGAAATCCTCTTTGCTCGGCAAAACCAGAGACGGTGCAGCCCAGGTGGATGCAGTCTCCGGAGCTACCCGCACCAGCGAAGGCTGGAAAATGTCGGTAGACAGAGCGTTCGCGAGAGCGGCTGCAGTGAAGACTGCGACTGCCGGTTACTTCGACGGCGTGCATATGGGTGTAGACCCTGAAGGCAAATATTCCGTATTTGCTACCTATGCCTCCAACAATCTAACAGCCGTTACAGTGTACCCGCTGAACAGCACCGGTGATTTTGTAGACGAGAAGACCTACACAGCTGAACAAGCGGCAGCGGTTGCAGCAATTACTCCTGCCCTGCTGGCAAGCGGCGCAGAAGCTAAGCCAACTGCAGGTCTTGAAGCCGACTTCAGAGCGGCGCTGCTTGCCTTCCGCGATGCAGAGCAGAATGCAGCTGTGAACAACACCTCGGCTTACGTGGACGGATTCTATTCCGCTTACGGCACAGCGCGAAGTGTAGGTGTGGAGAGAGCGGACATTATTATCCGTAACGGCAAGCTGGTTGATGTGAAGCTGTTCAGACTTGGCAACAACCTGATCGACAGAGGGGCAACCGCCTATGCTGAAGTGATTAAGGCCAATGCGCCTATGACAGCCAAGCTGCTAGCGAACGGCTCGTTCATTGCCAAATATGATGAGAAGGTAGACGGTATTTCCGGCGCTACCGAGAGCAGTCACAGCTGGAACCAGGCTGTGGAAAGAGCCTTTGAGAAAGCCCTGAAGGTCAAGACTGCCGGCCAATATTTCGACGGCAAATTCGCGGGTGTGGATAACCAGTCCAAGATTATGCTGCTCGTAGATGTAGCTGCTGATAAGATCACTGCTGTGAAGCTGAGCTTGTTCGGCGAAGACAAGAAACTGATCGCCGATGACAAGCTTACTGCTGATCAGAAGACGCTGGTTGCCAATCTTACTGCCGGATTAACTGCCAGCGGTGTGAAGATGGCTGATGTTCCCGGACAGGAAGCCTTGTCTGCCGCGGCCAGAGCCGCGCTTAAGGATGCCCTCGCCAATGCTTCCAAGGCACAGGGGAACTATAAGGACGGCACATTCACCGCTTTTGGCGATGCTTATGACAAAGGAACGAACCGGGCGGATGTAACCCTGCGCAATGGCAATATTGTAAATGTGGCGCTGTTTCGTGTAGGCATGAACATGGAAGACAGAGGCGAAGCTGCCTACGCTGAAGTAGTCAAAGCGATTCCGCAGCTGACCAGCAGCTTCCTTGCTGCAGGTACTAGAGAAGAAGTAGCCAAGGTGGATGCCATTTCCGGCGCTACCAGCAGCAGTAATGCACTGAAAGCAGCCGTAGACAGAGCCTATGGCAAAGCTGAGGTGGTTGAATTGAACAAAGCCGCTTACTTTGATGGCATCTTCATCGGGGTGAGCAGCGACAAGCTTGTTAATGTGATGACTACTGTGAAGCAAGGTATTCCTGTAGAGATGGTAGTCTATTATCTGGATAAAGACGGCAAGACCAGAGCGAATGACAAGCTGACCAGCGCCGAGATAGCAGTGAAGAATGAGATTGATACCACTTCCAGCGGCAAAATGCTTCATAAGTACGGATACCGTGCCGCCGCTTTCGGCAGCAATGATGCGGAGAAGGAAGTGTCTGCCAAGGTTGTGGAAGCAATCAAGGCTGCGCTTGAATCCGCAGGCAAATAAGCATATCGCGTAAGCAGGGGGTTATCTCAAGCCAGACTATGGCGGGAGGTAGCTCCCTTTTTCCAATAAATGAAGCAGAAACGGATGCCTTAAAGCGATACGTAGTATCGCTGCTTCGAAAGCATAAGCTTTTCAGTGGACGGTCGGTGAGCCGTTTCTTCTTATGTGCGGCAATCCATCGTATAATAAGAGATATACAAAGCAGGTAATCTGCCTGTTACCCATAGGAGGCTTCTAAATGACACAAATTAACAAGCTAGCTCCGCAGGATGAATTCGTCGGGTTCTATCTGTTGCGGGAGCTGACACTTAAACAAACGAACGGTACTCCTCCAAAGGATTATTTCGACATCGTTCTGGGCGATGCCAGCGGGCAACTGTCAGCTAAATATTGGGACGTAAGCACCACGGATAAAGAGACGTTTTTTCCGATGGCGCTGGTTAAGGTGCGTGGGATTGCGCATACTTACCGCGAGAAGCTGCAGATCAAGATCAACAAAATCAGGCTGGCCAATGAAACGGACGGCGTGGATATGACAGACTTTATCCGTTCCGCGCCTGTTCGTCCGGTGGATCTGGTTCATACGATTAAAACAGCGATGGCGAGCATTCAGGACCAGGAAATCGCAACTATCGTCTCCTTCTGCGTAGCCAAGGTCGAGGAGAAGCTGATGCATTATCCGGCGGCCAAAACCTATCATCATGCATACTTCGCCGGTCTGGCTTATCATATGGTACGTATGCTGGAGATTGGCGATTTTCTCTGCAAGCAGCGTCCATTCCTGAACCCTGACTTGATGAAGGCCGGAATTATTCTGCACGATATCGCCAAACCGGAGGAGATGATTTCACAGCTGGGCATTGTCTCCGATTACAGTCTGCAGGGCAAGCTGATCGGACATATCTCGATGGCGGCCAACTGGATCACGGAAGCGGCGATTACGAAGGGCATTGACCTGAACTCCGAGAAGGTGCTTGGCCTGCAGCATCTGGTACTGTCGCACCATAACCTTGGCGAATGGGGCAGTCCGGTCCAGCCGCAAACGGCGGAGGCGGTGGCCCTGCACCATATTGATGCGATGGACGCCAAGCTGCAGATGGTGGAGGATGCGCTGGATACCACGGCCGAGAGCGAACCTTGGACGCCGTTTATCCGGGGGCTGGAGAATAAAGCGGTTTACCGCTTGAAAATTTAATTTAATGGACAAGTAGAAACGGCTTCGCCGTCCTCTGCAAAGCGTATGCTTCCGAAGCAGCGATACTACGTATCGCTTTCAGGTATCCGTTTCTGCGAGAAATAGAAGGATAATTTATGGCGTGAAGCATATAAATTCTTATATTTTAGTGAAGAGACCGGGGCAGCTGCCCCGGTTTTTTGTGTGCAGTTTGCAGAATGGCCTTACATCTGTGATAAATTTCATAAGAGTAAAATGTAAAGTTAACTATACTATAAATGTAAAGCCAACTATTCTTTTTGTGGTGGTGAATAATGAACAATATAATGGCAGAGCTGCGGAAGCAGCAACGAATGACCCAGGAGGAGCTAGCGAATCGCTGCAAGGTAACGCGTCAGACGATTATTTCCCTTGAGAACGGTAAGTATAACCCTTCGATATTTCTCGCTCACCGCATTGCCAGGGAATTTGAACTGACCATTGAGCAGGTGTTTATGTTTGAGGAGGAATGATAAATGGGTTATATCAAAAGATTGCAGCGGATCTACATTGCACAGCTGCTCATTGGATTCTCTGCTCTAATTGCAGGGCTATGTGGTCTGTACCCTCAGGATTTCGGCAGAGATACGCTGTATGGTGTCGCCGCAGGTTGTCTGCTGACAGGAGGAGTCGGCTGGTGGTTGAATTTCCGTCTGCTGCGGAATCCGGCCAGAGCGGCAGAAACTGAGCTGGCCGCCGGTGAGGAGCGTAACCAGTTTGTGCGGATGAAGGCTTTTACGGCGGTATTTGCAGTGATGGTTATAGTCGAAGGGTTGAGCTCGGTGGTTACAGCTTATATGGGGTGGCAGCAAGCGGCCATAACGCTCTGTGCACTGCTGCTTATTCAATGTCTGGCGTATTGGGGATTTGCGAGATATTACTCTAGAATCTACTAATTCATTAAGGATGGATGAACGAACATGATAAACAAAGAGCGTTATCGTCAGGTAACCATACAATCGAATGTAGTTATGATTCTGTTCCTGGCCATCCTGGCCAGCATACTCTCCGTGCAGTGGAGCCGCTGGATGGAGCTGGCACTGGTGGCAGTTGGTGTAGCCTGGCTGGTTGTTACCATGAAGCGGCCCTTCCATAGAGAAACGGTGATCCGCAACAGCTGGATATCGCTGCTCGCCATCATCTTGGTTGGGCATGTGATTGGGGGAGGCATGGGGATGGCAAACATCACAGGCTACATCGAAAGTCTGCTCCCGCCCGAAGCAGGCTTCTTTGTTGTCTTGGCCTTCGGCAGCGCAGTGAACGGCTTATAGCCGCCGCTATAGAGGGTTCCGGGCCGATAGCCCTGAGCCTGTGCGAGCAGCAGCGGATCATGGTGCAGCTCCTGCTCCATCAGCTTCAGCAGAATGGAAGCACAGGCGCGGGCGTCCTCCAAGGCATCATGGTGGTTAAGCGCGATGCCGTAATGCCCGGACACGATGTTTAGTTTGTGGGAGGGCAGCTGGTTGAGCATTTTTTTGCCGAGCAGGTAGGTACAGAGGTATTGGAAATTGGGGTAAGGCAGGCCCGCCTCATCCAGGCAGTAACGCAGCACACTCATATCAAAAGCGGCATTATGCGCTACCACAATCCGCCCCTCCAGCAGCGGCTCAATCACAGGCCACAGCTCGCGGAACGTTGGCTTGCCCGCCACCATGGAGGGAGTAATTCCGTGTATGGAGATGTTGATCCCGTCAAATCGTGACTGCGGATCAATCAGATAGGCATATTCTGCCGTAATGCTTCCGCCCGTAACCTGAGTGATCCCGAGCGCACAAGCGCTGGAACGGCTGGAATTGGCAGTCTCAAAGTCTATTGCGGTGAAATCCATTAGTAAAGCCCCTTATCTATCATGATAGGTTTATATTAAAGGAGCCATGGGTGAAACACAATCCTGCGAATTTACAAATAGAAGCAATGGAGTCCGATTTGAATGGGGTGTGACTGCCCTTGGGTGAATTTTCCATGAATGTTCTGATGCTGTATGTGGGCCTTGTGGCGTATAATCGGCTATGGACCGATGTAGAATGATCTTGATAACAGACGGGAGGTAGCTGTATGCGAGGATTTTCGCTGGCGAAGAGGTTCGGAAGATTGCAGATCCGCAGGAAGATCTTTCTTATTTTCTTGCCACTGATCATATTCCCACTGCTTGCTCTGGGGCTGCTCTCCGGCCAGATGTTCAGCCGTTCCATGATAGAGAAGGCCAAGAGTAACATTGAAGACGAATCCAAGCTGATTATGCTGCAAATTGATACGATTGTAAAAAATACAGAGAGCAGCGCCAACATCATGGTTACGGATATCCACCGGATGTACGCTGAACGTCCTACGGCAGCTTCGCCCATAGAGGAAACCAGGTTCCGCAATCTCATGCAGAGCCAGCTCTCGATAGATTTGATTATTTTCCCGGATGTCGATTCTGCTGTCTTCGTGGCCACCTCCGGGGAGATTTATTCCTCCTACGCCTACGGTAATGACGGGGAAGAGCAGGTGTTCAACAGTGGGATGCTGGAGGAAGCAAGGAGACAGGGCAGCTACGGAACCAACCGTTGGTTCCCTGTGGAGCGGCGCAACTATCTGGTCAGTGATCCAGAGGTGCCGGTGCTGACATTGAGTAAAGTGGTATTCAATCTGGACACGGGCATTCCACTGGGCACACTTTTTGTCAATGTGCAGGAGAACACGCTCGCCGCCTTCCTTGGCACAGCCGGAGAAAGCTCCTCTACGAAGGAGTATTTCATTGTGGATGGAAGTCATCGGATTGTGTCCGCACCGGATAAAGCGCTGCTGCTCACCAAACCGGAGGACAAGCTGCCCTACAGCCTCGGCACGACTGGCACTACGGTCTCGGAGATCATCGGCCGGGGCAGTCAGCGAGAGCTTGCTACTGTCACCAGCTATGACAAACTGGACTGGAAGCTTGTGAATACTATCTCCTTGCAGACAGTGACTCAGGATATCCGCCGCAATATTACCTTAACCATTATGGTAGGCGCGATATGTCTGCTGCTGTCGCTGCTGCTGGCTGGCAAGCTGTCCAATCTTATTATAAACCCACTGCTTCAGGTGACAAAGGCGATGCGGAAGGTGAGGGACGGCGATCTGAATGTCACATCGCCTGTAACGACAGAGGATGAGACCGGCCTGATCTCCACGGTCTTCAATTCTATGGTTAGCCGAATCAAGGAACTGCTGGCGACCATAACCGATGAACAGGCCCGCAAGCGGGAGTATGAGCTGGCTCTAATCCACGCCCAGATTAAGCCGCATTTTCTATATAATACTCTGGATACGATTTATGTGCTGAATGACCTGGAGCTGAATGAAGAAGCCCGTGATACAACCAAGGCGCTGGCTGATTTCTACCGGGTGGTGCTCAGCAGAGGCAATGAGGTGATCCCTCTGTCCGAGGAGATTGCCAATGCTGCCGACTACCTGACGATTATGCAGGTGCGCAATCCCGACGTCTTGCGCTATGAGATGAATATCCCGGAACGGCTTAAGGATATTCCAATACCGAAGCTTTCTCTGCAGCCGCTTATCGAGAATGCCATTTATCACGGGCTGAAGACCAAGGGCAGTCAGGGGCTGATTTCAATTGAGGCCCGTGAATCCGGCGGGAATGTCATAATTACGGTTGGAGATAATGGAGTAGGCATGTCCAAGGAGCAGGTGTCACGGATCGAAGAATACCGCTCACGGGAAGGCAAGCCGGCTTCCATTGGGATATACAGTGTTTATGAACGGATTAAGCTGTATTTTGGAGAGCCATACGGTTTGACAGTGGAGAGTACACCGGGAGAAGGAACAGTGATGAGCATGACCCTCCCCGGAACAGATGCGTAGGGAGGAGGACCAGGATGTATAAAGTGATGATTGTGGATGATGAGCCGTTGTTCCGGTACTATATGCGTACCAAGCTGGACTGGAGCAAATATGATTTCAGCATCTGCAGCGAGGCCGCGAACGGCCGGGAAGCGCTGGAGGAAGCGGAACGGACCAAGCCTGACCTGATATTGGTCGATATCAGTATGCCTTATATGGACGGAATGGAGCTCGCCGCGAAGCTGCAGGCTAAGGCTTCGGGCATGCTGATTGTGTTCGTAACTGGACATAATGAGTTTGATTACGCACAGAAGGCGATCCGCCTGGGTGTGCATGATTACCTGCTGAAGCCGTTTAACCAGCGGGAATTTAATGAAATGATGGTTAAGGTTACAGACAGATTGCGGACGATGAACAGCGGCAGCCGCAAGCAAGGCGGGCAGCAAACCCTACAAGAGGTGGCAACAGTGCCCGGCGGGCTGTTTCCGCTCCACACAGAAACTGAACAAGTGGACGGACAGAGCTCCTCTTACTCCCTAAGGGATCTGATTCAGCCGGGAATCCAGGAAACTATGCTGATGGCACTGAAGATGCGGGACGGCGACACGGCCGAGAAGGAGATCAGTAAATTGATAACCATCCTTCGCAGCCAGAAAGGCGGGGCAGGCGCTGCTTTTACCCTTCTGATGGGGCTGGTGTCCCTCTGTCTGGCCTATGCCGGAGAGCGAGGCCTGAACGCCGAAGTCCTAGGGAAATCGGCAGTTTCGCCGGAGCAGAGGTTGCGTGAATCGGGTAGCTGGGAGGAGGCAGAGAGCTGGATTCAGGAGCTGTATCGTTCGGTCATCAGCCAAGGCCGGGAGCAGCGTATCTCCAAATCGTATAATTTGTTCATGGCAGCCAAAGAATATATCCGTGAGCGCTTTTTCGATAATGACCTTACGGTCGAACAGGTAGCGAAGGGGGTGTATGTAGACCCCAGCTATTTACGCAAGGTTTTTCGGAAGGAGGGCGGAATCTCTGTGCTGGACTACATTACTTATACCCGGATGAAGCAGGCCAAAGAGCTGCTCGCGGGGGGGAATGTGCGCCTGTCTGATATTGCCGCTAAGGTTGGCTATAACGATCCGAACTATTTCAGTAAATGCTTCAAGAAGCATTATGGCATGCCTCCCTCTGAGTTCGAGCAGTCAGTGGCCCGCTCGCGCCTTTCAGGGATAATGTCTTAAGATCGCTCGGAATCAGGAAGAAGGAAACCGCAAGTCTACTCAGGGCTGCATGGAGCAGCCTTTTTTCTATTGTTGGCGGACTTCCAGATCCATGTTCTAGTTGTCCCGTTTATTCCCGATAGTGCCCGGTTTGGCCCTTACCGGCTCTTCTGGCTCCTAATATAATAGAAATACGAATTGTGGAAGCGTTATCAAATAACGCTTCCATGAGTATCGCTAACACATAGCAGCATAAGGGGGATTTAGAATGAGAAAGAAGTATTCCAGAGCAATAGGTTTGGCAACTGTACTTTCATTAGCTTTTTCACTGACCGCATGCGGCGGGAATAATGCTGTTAACAACGGAAATGGTACGAAAACGGAAGAGACAGGGGCTGCGAATGCCGGTCAGAAAATTAAAATTAAAATTTATGCTCAGCATTTTGACGATGATACCTCCAAGCCTTTTGATTATGCGGTTGAAGAACTGAAGAAGGAAATGCCCGAGGTGGAAATTGTGCTGGACGAGGCAGTTCAGGATGGATACCAAAAGTTAAAGACGTTTGCAGCAACCGGTAATATGCCGGATATTTACGAAACAGACTGGACCACGCTGCAGACCTTTGCCAAATCCAAGAATGTAGAGCTGCTGGACGACCATGCCGCTACGGCAGATTTCAAAGCAAAGCTGAATACAGGGAATGAATCGCGCCTGATCGCACCGGATGGACATATCTATGCTTTCCCGTATACAGGTATCGAATTCCAGCTGCTGTTCTACAACAAAGAGATCTTTGCCAAGGCAGGAATCACTGAACCGATCAAGACGATCGATCAGCTGGTTGAGGCTTCCCAAAAGATTAAAGCGGCCGGCTTCACTCCGCTCTCGATCTTTGCCAAGGAGAAATGGATTACGAGCGCCCTGTACAGCGGATTTGCGACTCGTGAAGATACCAAGGGCTTCGGACCGCTGGAAACCAAAGGCATGTCGGAGCTGACAGAACCTTACCTGACTGCCGCGAAACAAATCAAGACACTGGAAGAGGCAGGCCTGTTCGACATCAATGCGACCAATACCAACTATGATCAGGCTTCTTCTCAGTTCTACCAAGGGAAATCAGCAATGTTCATCAACGGGCAATGGGAAATTTTCAGCAGCACGGAGAAACTTGGCGACAAGGTCGACTGGATGTACTGGCCGGCTAAGGATGAAGCAACTTACGAGAATACGAAGATGTATATGAATGGTGCCGGAGCACCTGGAGGTTTCGCCGTATCCCCAAGCAGCAAAAATGTAGATAAGGCTGTAGAAGTAGCGAGCTTCATCGCCCAGAAATACGCTGAATATAAATACACCCAGCTGGGCAGCCCGATTGTCGCCACCAAGGTGGATAAGCCCATGACAGGTGAGGTTCCGGCGATGATGAAGAGAATTGCAACAGAAGTATTGCCGAACGTCAAGGGCTATGCGAATGGGCTGAGCAGCGTGCAGATCAAGAACGCACTGGACGACAACACGCAGAACATCCTGGTCAAGGGCTTCTCGGTAGAGCAATTTACAGATAATATGAACCGCGTTCTTAATAAAGAGAATAAATAGAACGTTCTGAAAAGGAGTGGAATCATACTGTATGCACAAGTATCTAGGCAATAAAAAGGCGATTATGCTATTTCTTCTGCCGGCTCTATTGATCTACAGTGTAGTTATTATTTATCCGGTGCTCCAATCCTTCTTCCGCAGCTTCTTCGAGTGGGACGGGCTGAGCACAGCAACATTCAACGGCTTGTCTAACTATAAGGAGCTGTTCAGTGACCCGCTGTTGATGACGTCTCTGCGTAATGGTATGATCTTTGCCCTTGTGCTGACCATCTTCCAGATCGGGCTCGGAACCATCCTGGCGTTGGCTTGCGCCGATCCCCGCGTGCGGGGACGGAAGCTGCTAAAGACGGCTTATTTCATTCCGGTTGTACTATCCGTTACCGTGGTCTGCCAATTGTGGATCGCCATTTATGATCCGAACAACGGGCTGATCAACAGGCTTTTCGATATATTGCATATTCCTTATCAGCAGAATTGGCTCACTTCGCCGACCACTTCTATTATTGCCATCGCTTTCGTTAATGCCTGGCAGTTCATGGGTTATCAATTCAGCCTGCTGTATGCGGGCGTGAAATCGATACCGGAGCAATATATGGAGGCTGCTACGATTGACGGCTGCTCCAAATGGATGGCTCACCGCAAGGTGACGCTGCCGTTGATGAAGGAGACGTTCAAATTCTGTCTGATTGTGGCCATCACCTCAGGCCTCGGAGCGTTCGTGCAAATGCTGATTATGACCAACGGCGGGCCCGGCACAAGCAACTATACGCTTACCTTCATGATTTACCGCTATGCGTTCATGGAGAGCAACTATGGATACGCCTGCGCGGTATCGGTTGTGCTCGTCTTGCTGTCGCTGCTGGCGACCATTGTGATCAATAAAACCTTTGACCGGAATGAAGCCTGATGAGCAGACCACTCAAGGAAGGAGAACGTTATGAATAAAGTGAGAGCCATACTTGTACAGCTGCCGTTGTGGATCTATTTTGTTATCTCTGTATACCCGCTGTTGTGGATGATTTCTTATTCCCTGAAAAATAATGATGAAATATTCGTGACCAATCCCTTTGGTTTCCCGACCAATTTCCGGTTTGAGAACTATGTATCCGCTTGGTCGGAATTCAATATTCCGCGTTATTTCATGAACAGTCTAGTTGTATCTACTATTTCAACTGTGCTGATCCTTATCCTGTCGCTCATGTTCTCGTTCGCCATCTCCCGGCTGCGCTGGAAATTCCGCGAGAGCGTCAGACTGTATATGACCATTGGTATGTTCATGCCGCTGCAGGTCATTATGATTCCTCTGGCTCTTCTCGTGCGTGATTTTCATCTGAGCAACACCTACGGAGCGCTTATTGTTCCTTATGTTGCCATCGGACTGCCGTTCTCCTGTCTGGTCTTCTACGGGTTTATGCGAAGCATCCCTGGTGAGCTGGAGGAATCGGCTTGTATGGACGGGGCGAGTGTCTACAGAATGTTCCTGCAGATTATTGTGCCTGTAGTGACCCCGGCGATTGCCACCGTAGCCATTTTCCAATTCCTGAACAACTGGAATGAGTTCATGTTAGCCTATATTCTGATCTCTGATGAGGCAATGAAGACACTGCCGCTGGGTCTGCTGTTCTTCCAGGGGCAATACAGTACAGACTGGGGCGGGATGGGCGCGGTCATGACCATTGCAAGTCTGCCAATGGTTATTGTATACCTGTTCTTCAGTGAGCAAGTAGAGCGTGCGATGACCGTAGGCTCTGCCGTAAAAGGATAACAGTATGAGGAGGAATAAGCTTTGCCTATCCATTATGACCGGGAACGCGGAATCTTTCATCTGCAATCCCTGAATAGCAGCTATATTATCCAGTTGGTGAAGTCGGCGCATCCCGCACATCTATACTGGGGACCACGGCTTGCGAATGACAGCTTCGCTGGCAGTTTGCATCTGACGGAGCGTTCCTCTTTCAGCCCGAATTATCATCCGGAGGACCGCAGCTTCTCCTTCGATACCTTGCCCCGGGAATATCCGGGTTACGGGCGGGGCGACTTCCGTGAACCGGCCTACGAGGTGCGGTTGCCGAACGGAACCAGTGTTACGGATCTGGAGTACAGCGGCCATGAGATTGTGGCGGGCAAGCCGCAACTTCCCGGATTGCCCGCCACCTATGCCGAGAGTGATGAAGAAGCACAGACGCTCAGAATTATTCTGCTGGACAAGCTGACTGGGCTGAGTGCCACGCTGCAATATACCGTATTTCATGCTGTGGATGCCATTACCCGCTCTGTATTCTTCGAGAACGGCGGACGGAGCGCTATCCAGCTGGAGCGGGCATTCAGCGCCAGTGTGGATTTCAACCATAGTGATTTCGATATGCTGCAGTTGTCGGGAGCCTGGGTACGGGAACGCCATATCCACAAGCGCACGCTTGTTCCCGGTATTCACCGGATTGACAGCAAGCGCGGCTCGAGCAGCCATCAGCAGAACCCGTTCCTGGCGCTGCTCTCCAAAGATGCCACTGAGGAGTCCGGTGAAGTGTACGGCTTCAGCCTAGTCTACAGCGGCAGCTTCGCGGCTCAAGCCGAAGTGGACCAGTTCTCGAACACGCGGGTAACCATCGGCCTGCATGATTTTGATTTCAGCTGGCTGCTGGAGCCCGGTGAGACGTTCCAGACCCCGGAGGCCGTATTGGTCCGTTCTTCCGGGGGCATCGGCGGGATGTCCCGGATCTTGCATCGGCTCTACCGCACCCGCTTATGTCGGGGAACGTTCCGGGACAAGGTTCGGCCTGTACTCGTCAACAACTGGGAGGCGACTTACTTCGATTTCAATGCGGAGAAGATCAAAGAGATCGCCCGCTCCGGCAAAGAGCTGGGCATCGAGCTGTTCGTACTTGATGACGGCTGGTTCGGCCACAGGGACAGCGATAACAGCTCACTCGGCGATTGGGTCGAGGACAAGAACAAGCTGCCGGAAGGTCTGGGATGTCTGGGGACGGAGATTGTGGAGCTGGGCATGGAGTTCGGATTATGGTTCGAGCCGGAAATGGTGTCACCGGACAGTGACCTGTACCGGGCCCATCCGGATTGGTGTCTGCATGTGGAAGGGCGCAGCCGGACGATGGGCCGGGAGCAACTGGTGCTTGACCTATCCCGGGCGGATGTATGCGATTATCTTGTCACTGCGGTCAGCAAGATTCTGTCCTCTGCACCGATTACCTATGTGAAATGGGATATGAACCGCAACATGACCGAGATCGGATCGTCCCTGCTGCCTCACCAGCGCCAACGTGAAACGGCGCACCGCTACATTCTCGGCCTGTACGATGTCATGGAGCGGATTACTTCCAGTTTCCCGCATATTCTGTTCGAGAGCTGCTCGGGTGGAGGCGGACGTTTCGATCCGGGCATGCTCTATTACATGCCGCAGACCTGGACCAGTGATGATACCGATGCGGTGGAGAGATTGAAGATTCAGTATGGCACCAGCATCGTCTATCCGGCGAGCGCAATGGGGGCGCATGTATCCGATGTCCCGAACCACCAGGTACACCGGGAGACGCCCTTTAAGACACGCGGTCATGTTGCCATGTCCGGCAACTTCGGTTATGAGCTGGACCTCACCAAGCTGACCTTGAGCGAGAAAGAGGAAGTCAAGGCGCAGGTGAGTACCTACAAAGCACTGCGGGAATTGATCCAGTTCGGGGAAATGTATAGGCTGTCCAGCCCATTTGAAGGTAACCGGGCAAGCTGGATGTTTGTCTCGGAAGACCGTTCGGAGGCGTTCGCGGCGTATTTCCGCGTGCTCGCTGAGCCCAATGCCCCGCTGCGGCGAATGAAGTTCCAGGGCTTGGACCCGCAGAAGCGGTATCGCCTGCTTCCTGGTGAAAGCGTACATGGGGGCGATGAGTTGATGTATTTCGGCGTTCCTATACTTCTGCCGGAGGGTGACTTCCAGAGCGTGCTATATCAGCTGCAGGAAGTGGAGTAACGTTTCTGTACCAACAGGCTGGCACAAGTAGAAACGGCTTTGCCGTCCTCTGAAAAGCGTATGCTTCCGAAGCAGCGATACTACGTATCGCTTTCAGGCGTCCGTTTCTGCGAGAAATATAAGGCTAATTTATAGTGTCCACCATATAAATTCTGGCGTATTTTAAAAAAGGGCTTCTGCGTAGAGCGCAGAAGCCCTTTTGGGTCGTTCATCCAGATGCTAAAGTGGAATCTATGCAGATTCGCGGCTTGGTGCGAATTTACAAATAGAAGCAACTGTGATATTCCTTATCTAGGAAGGGTTGGAATCTATCCATTGAATGATTGAAGGAGATGAGGGCATGCAGCTTTTGAAAGGGCAAAAGGTGGATCTTACCAAAGGGCGGAATACCACGAATCTTTCTTTACAGTTCGGCTGGACGGCTGAGGACAAGTCTATCGGTATAGATGTTGCTGCCTTTTTGCTGTCAGAACAGAATCGTTGCGAGCGGGATGAGAACTTTATATTCTATGGAAATCCGGCCTCCTCAAATGGGTCTGTCTCACACTCCGCCTTAACTCAGGGTGGCAATGAGGCTGTTTCTGTAACCCTTGCAGCTGTACCGGCTGAGATTGCCAGAATAGCGCTGACGTTAACGATTTATGAGGGAGAAGTGCTTGGGCATTCGTTTCATGCTGTGAGCCATGCCTATCTCAGACTGTTGGATCGTGATACTGGGACAGAATTATTCCGTTTTGACTATGGTTCGGATCTTGGACAGGAGACTGCTGTAGTGGTGGGTGAATTGTATCGCTACGGCAGTGAATGGAAGTTTCATGCGATCGGGAGCGGATTTAATGGGGGATTAGCTGCGTTATGCACAAATTACGGCTTGGAAGTCGAGAAATCGGGTACTGCTGAAGTTGCTGCAACTGTAGAAGCGCCGGAGAGAAGCACGGAGGCTCTGCAAGAGCAACCAACCGGGAATATTCTGTCGTCCATTGACTTGCGCAAAAAGCTCGTCGGATTCACGCTCGAAAAGAAGCAATTGATCGGGGTCACAGCGAGAGTTGGCATCGTGCTCGATATTACCGGCTCCATGAGAAACTTATATAATAATGGCACTGTACAGGAAATAGTGGAACGTATTCTGGCGGTCGCCTGCGAATTTGATGATAACGGCTCACTCGATGTTTGGGTGTATGATACAGAGTTCAGCCGTCTGCCGCCTGTCACTGAACGGGAACTTGGACGGTATGTCTTCACTCACATTATAAATAATAAGCATATTCACAAGTTTGGCCGCAATAATGAACCGCCGGTTATGGAGGATATCATTAAAAAGTATACGGAGGAGGAAGACGATACTACGCCTGTTTTGATCATTTTTATCAATGACGGTGGTGTGGTCAAGCCCACCCAAAAGGTAATTAGGGCGGCTTCCGTCCTGCCGATCTTCTGGCAGTTTGTTGGCATCGGCGATTCAGATTTCGAGGTGCTGAAGGGGCTGGATACGATGCAAGGAAGGCTGGTGGACAATGCCAGCTTTATTCATCTGGACCGGATAGATACCGTAAGTGATGAAGAGCTGTATGACCAACTGCTTAATGAGTTTCCGCTGTGGCTTAAAGCGGCGAAGGCCAAACGGATTCTTCGGGATTGAGGGAAGAGGCCGAGCCGAGGTGGCAAGCTGTAAGAAGAGTATATAGGGAATTTCGACCACTATTTAGCCGTAAACAAGCTGTTTCTGTATAGTATGGGGAAAGTTGACCACTAATTGTGGGTAAGATGCTTCCTTCAGCGGCAAAAGGACAGACTTAACGGGAGAAATTCCCTATAAGCTGTCCTTTTTGTTGTTATGGCTGTATTTAGTGGTAAAAAATCCCTGTAATAGCCCGCATGGCCCCACCGGGGGAGCCATGCAGGGTAGGGCGGGGGAACGCCGAGATGATTGCTGGCTGTTTGTCCAGCGGGCATATGCCAGCAGCTGCTTTACTTACCGCTGCCTTGCTGTCCGCGCAGACGTTCCAGTTCAGCGTCAACAGCGCTGCTTATCTCCGGGTTAACCGCAGGGGCACCCGGGCGGGAGGCGGAGAATGCTGAAGCGGAGCTGTCCGCAAGCACTTCCCACTCGTTGATCTTGTCTTCCATCCGCTCGAAGCCGCGCGAGGCGTTGCCCGCGTTCAGGTTCAGCGGGCTGTGGCTGCGGCCGAAGCCTGGTGCCGAGCCGGCAGCGGCACGGTTCGCTTGCTCCTTCTCTGCGGCTTTGCGGGCACGGGCGGCAAGCTCAGTCCGTTTCGCCTTCAACCGGACGAATTCTTCCTTGGCACCGGCCAGGCTGGCTTCCAGTCCGATCAGCATCTGCCGGGTTTCTTCCAGGCCGGTGGTGCATTCGTCCGCACTCTCCAGGTAACGCAGCTTGGCCGAAACGGCGACCCGTGCAGCGGCTTCATTCCCCTGCTGCATGGCCTGAAGCGCTTCGCTTTCGCTGCGGTCTGCCTGCAGGCGATATTCACTCAGGCGGCGTTCGAGAACCGTTGCCGCTACTTTCAGCTCACGGTGTTTTTTCTCGGCAGAATCAATTTCCTGTTCCAGATCGCGTAAGTATTGTCCGGTCAACAGCACCGGGTTCTCCAGCTTGTTCAATCCTTCATGCAATGCGGCTTTGGTTAGGGTTGCAATTCTTGTCATAATACTCATTAGTATCTCTCCTCTTAGTAGAATTCGTTAGTATCGGTTTAGTAGAACTCGTTAGGATCTGTGAAGCTGCCGAAGGTTTCCTTAGGGATAAAGATACTTGCGACAATGTAAATGAAGAGCACGGTACCGAAGCTGAAGAAGGCGGCAATGACAGTTAGCAGTCGCAGCATGCTGGCGTCGATTCCGAAATACTGGGCTAATCCTCCGCATAATCCGCTAATCCTCTTGTTGCTCTCCGAACGAAATAATTTTCTCATTATTATCTTCCTCTCAGGGTTGTAGTTGTTATAGAACGTGAACTTAAGAATGTTACATACGGAGTTGCCAGGGAAGCCCTATGCATCAGGCTTTCTGACAACTCTACTACTCCATTCTTAAGTTCATCTTATATAACCGGATAATTTCTTGCAGGTCCGCTTGGTTATGTACTCATTGTAAGGCTTTATCCGGCATTGCAAAACGGACTGCAGGCTGTTTTTGAGACTCGACCTGAGGCGGGGATAAGGACCGCAGTTAGGCGGGGGGAACAACGGGGATGTGCTGTGCTGGCTGCCCGGATTCCAAAAAGCTGCAAGCGGCGGTGGCTGCTGCCGAAGCCGTATTAAGCAGCAGTGAAGCTGTGCAGGATCAGGCTGCGGCAGCACTGATGGAGACATTGCTCGGCGCCGTTAATACCAATGCCGCAATCAGCGACCTGTACATCATCGCCGAGAACTGCAGACTGAGTACGCCAAACACGGAACACGGAACACCAAACGCCAAACACCAAAGACCAAAGACCAAAGACCAAAGACCAAACGCCATACATGGAACACCAAACACGGAACACCAAACACGAAATACCAAACACCATACGCCAAACACGAAATACCAAACGCCAAGCTACTACTTAGGTTCCAGCGGGCTTTAGAATGTTGCAAAGGAACCGTCGGAGTAAATAGATGCGAAAGTGGTTACTGCAATCACGAAATTAGTTGCAAATCTGCATCTAATTCACGGATTTTTCCCGTTTTGAAGCAAATAAGTGCCATAATGCACTTAATTTCCGATTCTGAGCGCTGAACAACCGATTTACTCGTAATTAGTTGCATATTCGCACTTATTTATCTTCTAACAGCCGTTTTCGTTGAAATTAAGTGCGTTTTCGCATCTAATTTTTTTGAAAGGATCTGTGTAGCAGCATTCACATCCTCAGTGGTCCTAAGTAGTAACCAGCTTCGCAACTAAATAGATGGATTGGGTTTATGAAAACTAAACGCTAAAAACTAAACGCCAAGAGCCAAATACTAAGCATCCCTATGATTGCGAAGGCTTCAGCGTCAACCGCCAGAACAGCAGCGCTGCTGCGCTGACGGCGGCTCCCAGCAGGCATACCCCGCTCCAGCCGGCGTAGCCGTAAATGGTAGTCGATGCGATGGAGCCAGCCGCGCTGCCGATGGAATAGAATACCATATAAGCGGCAGTAAGCCGGCTGCGGGCTTCCGGCCGTACACGCAGAATCAGACTCTGATTCGTAACATGGACGGCCTGAACTGCCAGATCGAGCAAGATAATGCCGATCACAACCGCGGTCAGCGAGCGGTCCAGCCAGGAGAGCGGCAGCCAGGAGAGCAGCAGCAGGAGCAGCGCGATCCCGGTGGTCCGCTCTCCGAAGCCGCGGTCTGCCAGTCCGCCTGCCTGCACGGCCCCCAAAGCTCCCGCAACCCCGGCCAAACCAAAGGCGCCGATGGCCGTATGGGACAGCTCATAAGGCGGTGCGCTGAGCGGCAGCACCAGCGAGGTCCACAAGATACTGAAGGCGCTGAAGATCAGCAGCGCCAGCACGGCCCGCACACGCAGAATCCGCTCCTGTTTATACAGGGCGAGTACAGAACGAAGCAGCTGGAGATAGGACAAAGTGGCTTTGTCCACGTCCTGGCGGGGAAGTGCGCGGAACATAACGCCTGCCAGTATAAGCATCAGCACCGCAGAGAACTGATAGACTGAGCGCCAGCCGGCCCAATCGGTCAACAGACCGGCAACTGTTCTTGCCAGCAGGATGCCGATGACAATACCGCTGGTGACCAGCCCAACCGTGCGCCCCCGTTCCGCCGGCGAAGCCAGACTGGCTGCGTAGGCGACAAGCACCTGCGTTACCACGGCCATCAGTCCGGCCCCGGCGAGGCCAGCCAGCAGCACCGTGAATGTGGGTGCGAAGCTGACGGCTGCCAGAGCGGCTGTGGACAGCAGCATCTGGGTGACGATCAGCCTGCGCCGGTTGAGCAGGTCGCCGAGCGGTACCAGGAGCAGCAGCCCAAGCGCGTAACACAGTTGGGTAACTGTGATGACGACGCCAATAGAGGAGGGGGCAACCTGCAGATCCTCTGCCAGCGTGTCCAGCAGAGGCTGGGCGTAATAAATGTTGGCGACTGAAAGCCCGCAGGCAATGGCAAATAATAGCGCCATAGAGCGGGACAACGAGGAGGCGGGGGGAACTTGATCAGTGTTTTGATCCGTACTTTTATGGAACGTAGTATCCAATTCTGTAGATCATCCTCTCAGGAGTTCCATACCGAACATCATAACGTACTAATCGGTATGAAAAGAATAGAGAAAATATACCCTGCTAAATCATTGATGTCAATAGTATGTTGAAAAATTGCTGTGGATTTTTGACATATGCTGCTGAAAGGTATACGATCATTTTATACTGATTGATATGAAATGGAGCGGTGAATATATGGTCAGACAAAGAGAATTTAACGAGGATGAGGTGCTTGAGGCGGCGATGCTGACGTTCTGGGAGAAAGGCTTTGAAGCAACCTCTCTGAGCGATCTGACTGCGCGGATGGGCATCCAGCGCCCCAGCATCTATTCAGCTTTTGGGGACAAACAGCAGTTATTCGAAGCCGCGCTGCGTAAATACGCCAGCAAGCATGCGGCAGAGGTGCGGAGCAAGCTGCAGAGCCAGTCTTCAGCGAAAGCAGCACTGCGGGAGTATTTCCGAGGACTGGTGGCGGAGGAATATGAAGGTGGGGATGGCAGAGGCTGCTTTTGTATCAATACAATGGTGGAGCTTGCGCCTCATGATGAGAGATTTGAGATTTTGACCCGGGAGCACCAGATGTATCTGGCGACGATTTTTCAGGAAACGCTGGAGCGAGGTGTGCAGTCGGGTGAATTGGGGGCGCAGATCCAGCCAAGAGTGCTGGCTCAGACCTTTGTGATCTTTCTGATCGGCCTTACGGTGATGATGAAGTCGCGCCCGGAGCGGATTTTTCTGGATAATGCTGTTGCCACACTGCTTACTCTGCTCGACTAGCATCTTAGTGTAATAGGGAATGGTGAGTCGTTAAGCCCCGGCCGAAACGGTCCGTGAAGCATAATAGACTGCCGTGGCATTAAAGGTGATATGTAAGGGGAGCGTCAACAGAATGGATTCGGTGAACTGGGCAATGATTCCTAAGAATAAGCCGCCGGAGAAGGCATAGGCCATGAAGATCATGCTCTGTCTGTTCAGCCTGTAATATTGCAGATGAGAGACGGCAAACAGAAAGGCTGTAAGCAGAACGGCCAAGCTGATCTCCGTGACGTACAGAAACTGATAACTCTCGCCCAGCAGTGGAACCTGCACCAGCAGAGGCAGCACTAACCCTCTGAAAGCGATCTCCTCGAGAACCGGATAGGTAATCATGAAGTTCAGCCGATGGAAGGTTCCTTCCGGACGGTAACCGGAATTTCGCGAGATCACCACATTCACGGCCAGCACCACAAGGAATACGGGTAGCGCCTTGATGATATGGTGTGGGGTGTGGAATATGTAATTGTTTTGAAAGAAGAAGCTTGCCGCCATGAGCAGAATGCCCCAGTAATAAACCGTATACCGGGTCTGCTTCGGACTCCATAAGCCAATTAGACGTTCGAGTATTCTGTAGGAGAAGGATAGTAGTACAGCAACCATTAAGGATATCAACATGGGGGCTCCAACCTCACTGATTCATAGGATTAATTCCAGCATCTGGAATGTGACATACCTTGTTGATTATAGAGTGGGTTAAAGTTTATAGTCAATAATAAAAATCAATGATTCCACTTGGAAGGCAGTTGATCACATTGAGTACAGTAAACGCTTTCTCGGCGTCTTGGGAGCAGTATTTGCATTATACGACTATGCCTTGGGGCCGGTTGTTCTATCAGACAGCCTGGAGACAAATCGACGACTTTCTGACTTTGACGGGGCAATCGTTATTGGATATTGGCTGCGGGTTCGGGATATCCAGCAATGAATATAGCCGCAGAGGGAACCGGGTAACCGGAATTGAGCCTACACCGGAGATGCTTGCCATTGCGGAAGCGGGTGGGGAAAAGGTGAGTTATATCAAGGATTCCTTCGAACAGACGGCTCATTTGCTTGGACTTTATGATTGGATTCTATGCCATAATGTGCTGGAGTACAGCGCTGATCCACAGTTGGTCATCTCCTATATCCGAGAGTGCCAGCAGCCGGGAGGCTACTTGTCGCTGATTGCCCATAATCCGGTTGCCAAGGTCATGAAACAAGCCATTATTCTAAAAGATCCTGAACGTGCACTGGCGAATATGGGCAGCAGTCAGGAATATAGCGGTATTATTCAGACGGACATTACGGTGTATTCCTATGAGCAGTTGACAGAATGGCTGCATGAAGCAGGATATGAGATTGCAGAGCATTATGGAATACATAATCTATACGGGTACATAGCAGACAATGAGCTTAAACAGGATGAAGAGTGGCATAAACAAGTCACAGAGCTGGAAATGGAGGCGGGCAAGCAGAGCCCCTATCGAGATATAGCTGTCTTCACGCATATTATTGCCCGGAAGCGGAGTTAATGCCAATATTCTGGTGAACCGGGATTCCTGCTGTTATAGTGAAAATACAACGATACACATAGGGAGGAACAGCAGATGCAAATCTCTGTATTTTATAATCATATTGTGGAGGCAGCTAAGCAGACAGGCCTCAGCGTGGATGAGGTGCTGGTGCAGGTTCGCGGCTTCGGCATCGAGGCAGTAGAGCTGGATTTGGACGAGGCGCGGCCAGACCCGGAGGTGCTTATGCAGTCACTGGAGGCGGCGGACATGGGGGTGGCTTCGATGTATGCTTTCTTTGATTTTGGAAACGATCCCAGTGTGGAGCCGGGGCTGGAATTCATAGATTTGGCAGCCTATCTGGAGGCGGACAAGGTGCTGGTGATCCCAGGCTTCATTGAAAAGAGTGCCAGTGCAGGAGAACGGAACGATGCTCTGTATCGTATGGCTGCTGCCCTGCAAGAGATGTGTGACTATGCGGCAGAGCATGAGATAACTGTCACCCTGGAGGATTTCGATGATGCCCGTGCGCCATTCTCCGGCTCGGAGGAGCTGCTGTGGTTTCTGGAGCAGGTACCTGCCCTTGGCTGCACGTTCGATACAGGCAACTTCATCTACCGGGGAGAAGACGAGCTGGAGGCCTACTCGAAGCTTGCGCCAACTATTGTGCATGTTCACTGCAAAGACCGTTCGCTGGATGAAGGCAACGGCGGGACGCCCAAAATCACAATCGATGGCAAAGCGCTGTTTCCTTCTAGTGTGGGCGCAGGGATCATCCGCTTGGAGGAGCTGATCAGCCGGCTGAAGGCAGACGGGTATGAGGATACGTTCGCGATTGAGCATTTTGATGCTGTAGATCAGCTGTCCTATATGAAGCAGTCGGCGCAGTGGCTGCGTTCCCGGCTTGCTATTTAGAAGGTGGGACTGGGTTTTGCCGCTTGGAGGACCGGAATACCGGAACCTAAGCGAAGAGTGCAGGTTGCCAAGAACGACGGGTCGGATATCGGGATTAACGATGGACGCAGCGCAAGTTAGTCGACAGGGCTGCTGAGCTCCGCGTGTTCTGCAAGCAGTGTGCCGACTGCATCAGCGAGCCTGCGGTCTGCGGGGGAGACCAGCCACTCGTCCGGGATTACAAGATGGCTTACGCTGGTGCTTGTGAGATAGCTGTAAATAATCTGCGCTTCGTCAATCTCATTGCGGCCAATCTCAGTCATTTCAATGAGTGATGGCGAGCCGAAGGTTTCGGTGATAGCTGTACAAATCGTGTCACGCAGCTTGGTGTTGCTCTGAGGATGGCTGCTCTCCAGCCTGAGCTGTCCCAGCAGGCGGCTACCTTTGACCAGCAGCAGCTTCAGCGTATGCTCGTCCATAGTTTCAACAATGGCAATATTGCGGTTCTCTTCAGCAAAATGGATCACCTGTTTCTTCTGCACCAGAAAGCGGACCTGGCCTAGGGAATCGCGGAGGGCGGCGGCAGCTTCGAAATGGAACCGGTCCGCTTCCACATTCATCCGCTGCTCCATTTCTTCCATAATGCGCAGATCGGTTCCATCCAGCAGGGCAATTACTCTATCGATTATCTCTTCATAGAATCGCACGGCCTCACCACCTGCGCACACTCCCATACATAACCCGAGTGAATAGTTGAGGCAGTGAGCGCCTGGACGGCGGGAGCCGCTACAGAGAATGCACAGATGCTCCTTAAGGCCCTGAACGGCCCGCTCGACCGTGCTTCTGCTTGTATAGGGGCCAAAGAACAGGCCTTCTCCTCCAGAAGAGGGATCTCCGGTAACTCCAATCTGACGTCTGCCTCCTTGACTGCGGATGGAAATGTAGGTATAGGCAAGCGGGTTCTTCATCTTGCGGTTGTACATCGGCTTCAGTTCCTTAATAAGCCGGCATTCCAGCATAAAGGCTTCGAATTCGGTGTCTGTAAGCCGGTACTCCAGATCCCTGATATTGCTGACCAGCCGCTTCACCTTGGGGGAATGGCCTTTGTTGTTATAGAAATAGGATTGCACCCGTTTTTTCAGCGATTTGGCCTTCCCTACATAAATAATATGGCCCAGGCTGTCCTTCATCAGATAGACGCCGGGCTGCAAGGGCAGGCTCTGAACCTTCTCGGTTAAATTCATAGGGAATCCTCCGTTCTCTTGGGGATTCTTTCATTATGCCATAATAGCTGGTAAGCTAATAGTAATGATAGAGAACGGCGAACGAGAAGGAGGGACTTGGATATGGTGATTAAATTCGGTATCTGCCCGGTGCGGCCACAGCAAATCTGATAACAGATTGCACCGGGCTTAAGAGCAAGAACCTGTTATCAGTTGGCCGCACCTGCCTCATGTTGGATTGCACGCTTGGATACATGAGAGGAGCAAAAGGCTAATGAAAAGAAATGAGTTCATGAACATTTGGAAGTCCGAAGCAGAGAAGGCGTTTGTTGGATGGGATTTCTCTTATCTGGCGGGCAGGGTAATCAAGGACCCGCTGCCTTGGGATTATCAGGCGGTTGTGCTGGATTACATGAAGGAAGCTGAGCGGGTACTGGATATGGGAACAGGCGGTGGGGAATTTCTGTTGTCGCTGAATCCGCCGCGAGGCCGTACCTATGCCACCGAGGCGTATCCGCCTAACTATGAGCTGTGTGCCAACACGCTTCCTGCCCATGGTATAGATGTTCGGCAGGTGTTCAGCCAAGATCAGCTGCCGTTTGACAGCAGCTTCTTCGATCTGGTGATCAACCGCCAAGCAGCCTACTCGGCGAAGGAACTGTACAGAGTGCTGAAGCCGGGAGGAAGCTTCGTGACCCAGCAGGTGGGCGGAATGAACAACAGGGAGTTGGCCGGATTTCTGCTGGGCAGCAGCACGGCTGAGATTGCCCCTGACTTCAGTCTTGCCTGGAATGTGGAGGAACTGAAGCAGGCGGGGTTCACCATCAGTGTAAGCGAGGAGTGTTTGCCGCATGCACGGTTCCGGGACATCGGTGCATTGGTCTATTGGGCTTCCATCATCGAGTGGGAATTCCCCGGCTTCTCGGTGGATCGTTGTTACGAGCAGCTCTGCCTACTCCAGCAGGAGCTGGAAAGTAGAGGGTACGTGGAGAGCAGGGAGCACCGGTTGATGATTATTGCGAAGAAATAAAGTGGTTAATATAGGAAGAAACATCCCCCGTCCAGCAAGGACGGGGGATGTTTTTAGATCAAGTTATTGTAATCAGCATTATTTAGGTTGGACTCCTTGGAATATCCGTAATCCCGATCATCGCGCTTGACGGCGTCCAGATAAGCCGCAATCGCAAAGGAGCTGACAAGACCGGCTACGGCACCGATTATCAGCATATAGGCATCGAATCCAAAAATACTGCCAAAAGCAATAGCGGATAAAGGCGTAAGGATAAGAAATAACCACTTCATAACGGTTCTCTCCTTATATTTGTTTTCATTCATAGTAGTATTACTCTGGAGAAAGATCAAGCTTTCATCAAATAATACAAAGCAAGACTCAGGATTTAGCCATATCAATGAACCCTTCCCCGAACACATCGCGTACATCATGAATGGTGATAAAAGCGGAAGGGTCCTCCAATTGGACGATCTTTTTCAACTGGGAGACTTCCTGTTTACTGATCACGATGTACAGGATTTCCTTCGGGGCTTTGGTGAAATAACCATAACCCGTGAGCACGGTAACCCCTCTGTCCATGGCCGCATTCACTCTGGCTGCGATCTGATCGTGATTTGTGGAAATGATGGTGACCGCCTTCTTCGGATTCAAGCCTTCGATGATGAATTCCATCACTTTGGTTCCGATATAGAGCAGGATAATGGTGAACATCAGCTTTTCCACACCGATCACAAACACAGAACTGAACGCCACGATCAGATCAAAAAAGAGCAGCGCATAGCTGATATTCCAGTCCAGATACTTATTGGCAATCCGGGCCAGAATGACTGTGCCTGCGGTGGTTCCGCCTGCACGAATGATAATGCCTATGCCCACCCCTGCGAGGATACCACCGAATACTGCATTTACCGTCAGTTCATTCGAATGTATGGACCAGTCACGGGTCAGCTGCAGGAACAGTGAATGGGAGACCACAGCTATGATTGTGTATACGGTAGTGGTTTTATCCAGGAACTTATAGCCGATGATCAGCAGGATCGAATTCAGAATAATACTGACGAGGCCAGTGGACCAGCCGAATACATAGTAGAGGATGATCGTCACCCCGGTTACGCCGCCTTCTCCCAGATCGTTCGGAATGACGAACACATTAATGCCTACCGCAAAGATAAACGCCCCTAGAATAACCATTAGTACATCTGTAACTCTTTTTTTCATATCCGCACACCATCCTAAATTAAAATAAAAAAAGCGATCAAAGGGGGGTTCCCTTTAATCGCTTTATGCAAACTGCTGGATTGCAAAGCTCTTTTGAGTGGAAATGAACAATGTCATATCTCACCTTACTATAATAGGTGCGGGATGTTGGAGTTGTCAAGGGTGCTAATCTTAAGTTCATCATGTATAGTTAGTTACAAAGTATGAGCTTGTAATGGTAAAATATCCCATATTGTCAAAAGGAGAGTATCAGATGCAATCCAATGAACGGGTGAAATTCATCAATCCTGAAACGATGCCGGCAACCTTCGGTTATACCCATGTGGTGGAAGTGAGGAACTCGAGGACGATTTATATATCCGGGCAGGTGGCTTTTAATCCGCAGGGAGAGTTAGTGGGGCAGGGGATCTGGGTGCGCAGACCAAGCAGGTATTTCAGAATATCGAAGCTGCCTTGCAGGCTGTCGGACTTGAGTTTCATGATGTTGTGAAGCTGACCTTTTTTATGACCGATATTTCGCAGATGCAGGTGGTCCGGGAGATCCGGGATCAATATGTCAATCTGGAGCATCCCCCAGCCAGCTCTGCCGTCGAGGTCCGCAAGCTGATCCACGAGGAGCTGCTGATTGAGATTGAAGCTACAGCGGCGGGAAGCTTGTAGCTGAGCGGAGATTAGCTGCAATTAAGGTTACTGCTTAGATCGCAGCGAGGATATAGGAGGTTGTGCGGAGCGTTTCAGAGAAAATAGCTGCAAAAAGGTTACTACTTACGTTCCAGCCAGGATTTAGAGTGTTGCCCTGGAACCTTCGGAGCAAATAGATGCGTTTTCGCAACTAATTATTCGCCTCCCTAATTATGGAGCTGAGTCTCTGTTGTTCTTACCATACGGAGTCCTAAGCAGTAACAAGAAAACAAGGTGACTCTTCAACCGTAAATCTGACGGCTGAGAATCACCTTGTTTATGCTTTCTGAGCTGTTTTTGCTGTTAGTGTTGCCTGAAAGTCGTGCGGTTCCTGATTAGAACAGGTCGGCATTCTGCAGGAAACGGTGTATCATAGCGGCCACTTCAGCGCGGGTTACGTTGGCTTTAGGAGCCAGCATGTTGTTGCCTCTGCCAGACACAATCCCTGCCTGCAGGGAAGCGCTGATGCCAGGGAGCTGTCCAAGGCGATACCTTGAATCAGGTTGCAACTGGCAGCACAATGGTAAAGGTAGATCCTAGCCCCGGCTCGCTGCTCACCTCGATCGTTCCCCCGCTCAGGCTGACAATCCGGCTGACCAGCGGCAGCCCCAGACCGTTGCCTTCGGCGGACCTGGCAGGGTCGCCCTGATAGAATTTCTCGAAAATATGCTTCCGTACGTTTTTGGTCATGCCTATGCCTGTGTCAGTGATACTGGCCGAGATTCCGCTGTCGGTAAGCTGCAGAGTGACTGAAATTTCTCCGCCTTCCGGGGTGAATTTGATCGCATTGCCAAGGAGATTCAGCCACACCTGCAGCATCAGCTCTTCATTTCCGTAATAGAGCAGCTCCGTTAGTTCAAGATTCAGCAGCAGCTGCTTGGGAGCCCATAACGATTCCAGCAACAACAAGGCTTGGCGGATCTGCTCATCCAGCCGGTAATTGATCAGCTCGGTGAGCATTTCCTGGTTCTCCAGCTTCGAGATTTTGAGAATATTTCCGGACAAGCTGGAGAGCTGCCGGGCGCTGTCTATAATCATGCCTGTATATTCATCATGCTCTGCTCTGGTGAGATTCGGCTCCTGCAGAAGTGTAGCGTATCCTTCGATAGCTGCAAGGGGCGTCTTGAATTCGTGGGACACATTGACCACGAAATCATTCCGCAGCGTTTCGATGCTGCGCAGCTCCTGAACCATGATATTGAAGTGATGGGCCACTTCACGGATCTCGCGGACCCGGTGGGATTCATCCAGATGAATATGGAAGTTCCCGCTCGCGATTTCCTTGGCCGCATTGCTGAAGCCGGTAATGGGGGACAATATTTTGCGGCCCACCATAATCGTGATGGTTGTACCAATCACCAGACTGAACAGGATAATCGTCATCACGGGAGGGAAGGGATTCCTGCCATGTGCATCTAAATTGCCGAAATGAATATAGAGAAAAACTAAGGGAGAAGAGATCAGGATGAAGACAAGGATAATAATGAAGACTAAGGATACGAAATACCACCACAAGCCTTTATTCTTCTGATGTCTCATCCCAGCCGCACCGCCTTATAGCCAAGTCCACGAACTGTGACGATTTCAAAATCCTGGCTTGCCTTAAACCGCTCCCGCAAGCGGTTGATATGGACAACCACCGTATGCTCGTCAGACTCCGAATCCATCCCCCAGATCTCATCCATCAGCTGCTGTTTGGTGAAGATTTTATTCGGATAGGAGATCAGCTTATATAGCAAATAGAATTCCTTCTGTGGGAGCAGAAGGCTGCCCTCCGGGTAGAAGACGGTTAACGAATCATAATCCAGCAGCGTGCCGCCACATTCGATCCGTCGCTCACTGATAATCCGTGCACGGCGCAGCAGCGCCCCGACCCGCAGAATCATTTCATTGACATTAATTGGCTTAACCATATAATCGTCTATTCCCACCAGGAACCCCTGCTGCTTGTCGGCAAAGTTCTCGCGCGCCGTCACCATGAGAATTGGAAGAGTATTGTTGTTGTCACGGAGCGTCCGGGTCAGCTCGAAGCCATCCATTTGAGGCATCATAATATCGCAGATGATCAAATCGACATATTCCTTGTCCAGAACGGATAGAGCCTCTTCTCCTTCTGCGGCCGGCAGCGCACGGTAGCCATTGCGGGATAGGACGGTACAGAAGAGCTGACGTAACTTGCTGTCATCCTCAACGACAAGGACATTAAACATAGTAATCCCTCCACAAAACATTCGTATTATTGATTATTTCCAGTATAGCTTATCAAGATCAATTCAATCTAAACAGTCTCCGTTTAGGTTCAGTTTACATTGGGGAGATATACTGGGAGCAGCAAGTAGAGAGACAAGGATGGAAAGGGGAACATGCTTACATGCTGCAATTAAAAAATATTACAAAGAGCTATAAGACCGGGGAGTTCACACAGGTCGCACTCAACAAGGTGAACCTGAATTTCAGGGAAAGTGAATTCGTAGCGGTTCTTGGACAAAGCGGATCAGGCAAAACAACACTGCTGAATATCATCGGAGGTCTGGATCAATATGACAGCGGAGAGCTGATCATCAACGGCCAATCGACAGAGCATTTCAAAGACGGTGAATGGGATGCCTACCGGAATAATAGTGTGGGATTCATTTTTCAGAGCTATAATCTAATCTCGCATCTGAGCATTACGGATAATGTGGAGATGGGAATGACACTCAGTGGGGTAGCCTCTGCCGAGAAACACCGCAAGGCGCTTGAGGTGCTGGAGAAGGTTGGACTGAAGGAGCATGTCCACAAGAAGCCAAACCAGCTGTCCGGCGGACAGATGCAGCGGGTAGCGATAGCCCGTGCCCTGGCGAACAATCCGGACATTATCCTTGCGGATGAACCAACAGGCGCGCTGGATTCGGAAACCAGTGAACAGATCATGGAGCTGATCAAGTCAATAGCGGAAGACAAGCTGGTCATTATGGTTACCCATAACCCGGAGCTGGCAGAGAGTTATGCCGACCGTGTGATCCGGTTCTCGGACGGGCATGCCATATCCGACAGCAACCCGCTGGCCACTCAGAAGGCCTCCAGCAACTATAAGCTCAAAGAGACCAGCATGAGCTTCTTCACGGCCCTTAAATTATCCGGCAAGAATATCTCGACCAAGAAATGGAGAACGGGCTTGACCGCTTTTGCCTCAAGTATTGGAATCATTGGCATTGCCTTAATTCTGTCGTTGTCCAATGGATTCGATAAACAGATCAGCTCTTATGAAGCCGGGGCGCTCTCCAACTTCCCGATCTCGATTAATCAAACCGCGATGAGTGTGGATATTTCGGAGCATGCTGCGCTGGAGGATACCAAGCCGCCTGCTTATCCTGCGGACAAGAAGCTTTATCCGTATGACCCAAGCGAAAATTCCATTCTGCATACCAATGTATTAACCAAGGAATATATGGAGTATCTGGACAAAATTGATCCTAAACTCATTGACGGAATCTCCTATACCCGCACCGTGAATATGAATATGCTCCTCTCCGATGGGGAAAAGGCGACAACGCTGGATAAAGGCAACCTTAGCGTTACGCCTTATCCAAGCAAGCAGGGTGATGGTTCGGGAAGTTACCTGGAGCAATATTATGATCTGCTGGATGGAAGCTTCCCTTCCGAGAAGACGGATGTCGTGCTTATCGTGGATGAATATAACCGTCTGACCGATGCGGCAACTGCGGCTCTGGGGCTGGACTACAACGTAGACAGTATTGATTTCAGTGAAGTGGTCGGTAAAGAACTGAAGCTGATCATGAACAATGACTATTACCGTAAGAATGGCGAGCAGTTTGTTGTTAATGGTACAGCCTCGAACCTAATGGAGTTGTATAACAACGACAAGGCCGTAACTCTCAATATCGTAGGCGTGCTGCGCGGCCAGGAAGATTCAAGAATGTCCACGCTGCCTGCGGGGCTGGCCTTCTCTGATGAACTGGCGACTTCCTTCATTGAAGATGCGAAGAAGTCGGAGATTGTATTGGCCCAGCAGGAGGCAGATATTAATGTGCTGACGGGTCAGGTCCTATCAGAAGCTGTATCAGGCAGTGGTGCAGCCGGTATGGACGCAGGCGGAATGCCGCCGATGATGGCTCCAGGCATGGGCGCTGCGGGAGGTATGGCAGGGTCCCTGACCAAAGAGAACGTGCTTGCTTCTTTGGGAGCCACAGAAATCCCGACGTCTGTCTCGCTGTACCCGATTGATTTTGGAACCAAGGAATCGATTACGGCCTATCTGGACAAGTGGAATGCGGATCGGGATACCAAAGATCAGGTGATGTACACCGATCTGGCTGCCATCGTCACCAACATTTCGGGCAGTATTATGGACGGAATCACAATGGTGCTGATTGCTTTTGCCGCGATTTCACTTATAGTTTCCTTGATTATGATTGCAATTATTACCTATATCTCTGTTATGGAACGCACCAAGGAGATCGGTGTGCTGCGTGCCTTAGGAGCCAGAAAGAAGGATATTACACGGGTATTTAACGCCGAGACCTTTATCATCGGTGCTTGCTCGGGTATTCTGGGGATTGGCATCACTTATCTGCTGACGATCCCGGTCAACGCGATTCTCTACAATCTGACTGAGCTGTCGAATGTAGCCCAGCTGAATCCCCTGCATGCCCTGAGTCTGGGTATTATCAGTGTGGTGCTTACGTTGATCGGCGGGTTCATTCCGGCCAAGATGGCAGCGAAGAAAGACCCGGTTACTGCACTGCGTAGTGAGTAATGGGGCCTTACAGACCAGTCTAACTGATCGATTAGTATAATACGTATATTGCTTTATAACTTAAGGATGTTCCGGCAGCCAGATGATGGCGGTCGGGACATCCTTATTGACGTTTTGATTTAATATCGTTACAATAATGGCAACACGAAGGTTCATAATAGAATGAACTGTTTTATGTTTTTATGAAATAAAAGCTGCTGAATTTCTATTTTTTTAGTTCTTAATGTAAGCGTTATTATAACTGGAGGAATGGGAGGCGAAGATAACAAATGAAACAACCGAACAAATTTCTGGCTGCTATACTTAGCGTTGGATTACTGATGCCTGGGCCAATCATGTCAGCTGCAGGGAGCACAGGCAGCACTGAGGAAGTTGATTTCAGAGGTCACTGGGCGGAGCAGGATTTCCGGAAATGGGTAGACAAGGGACTAATCAAGGGGGATGGAGCGGGGGGTTATAAACCGGATCAATCGATCACCCGCGCGGAATTCATGGCACTTTGCAACCGGTTGTTCAACTTCGAAGCCCTGAGCGGTAGGGAATTCACCGATGTTCCCGCAAGCAGCAAGAATTATCAAGATGTGCAGAAAGCGGTGGCAGCAGGCTATATTCAGGGCTACAGCGACGGGAGGATATCCCCGGAGCAGGCGGTCAGCCGCCAGGAAGCTGCCGTCGTATTCAGCCGGTTGTTTCACCTGGACCCTTCTGCCAGGAACAGCAGCAAGCTGAAGGATGTGCCGGGGTTGCCGGACTGGAGCCGACAAGCGGTAGATACCCTGGTGTCTAGTGGATATGTAAACGGTTACGAAGATGGTTCTTTCCAAGCTTACAGACCTATTACCAGAGCAGAGGTGGTGCGGCTTATGAATCGTCTTTCCGGGGAGATTGTAAACCAGCCGGGCACTTATACGATGGCTGAAGCGGGAAATGTGATCATCAACCGGCAGAATGTAGTGCTTGAGAATACCCGTATTGCCGGTAATCTGTACCTCACGGAAGGCATTGGCGAAGGAGAAGTGGTGCTGAACAATGTGAAGGTAGAAGGCACAATTGTAGCAAACGGAGGTGGCGCAAACAGCATAATCCTTAATAATACTGAGGCTGCCAAGCTGAGGGTAGCTAAGAAAAATGGCAAGCTGCGTGTGCTGGCAAAGGGCAGCAGCCGCATCCCCCTGACTGAGCTGTATTCCGGAGGCAAGCTGGAGGAGGATGTCTCCTTGACAGGAGCGGGCTTTAGCCGGGTGGTTGTGAACGAGACTCTGCCCCAAGATGCGGCGGTTACGCTGAGCGGTACTTTTGATCAAGTTGATGTAAAAGCCAGGAATGAAACCCGGATACACCTGGCGGCAGGCAGCATTGGCCAGATGACCTTGCACCACAAGACAGTGCTTCAAGTGGATCAGAATGCGGAGATCCGGGAGCTTCTTGTGGAGGGCGATGAACGCATAGTGGTTACAGGCTCAGGCAAGGTGACCTTTGATCCGCAGTACGCGTCACGGATTGACCGGGAATCGGCAGCGCCGGCGGCAAGCGCAGTTGCTGTGGCATCATCGGCACCTGGCGGAGGTTATATAGCGGACCCATCCACTGGTGGGGCAACCGCCCCGGCAGCGACCCCGACTCCGACTCCGGCAGCAACACCGTTGCCCACAGGGGAGCCAACCCCGGTACCAACCTCCGTACCAACGGCGGTTCCGGCAGCAACACCGCCGGTATTTACCAACGTGTCGGTGCATGACCCTTCTATTATCAAGGAGGGGGATACTTACTATGTGTTCGGCTCCCATCTGGGAGCTGCCAAATCGAAGGATCTCATGAACTGGACCCTAATTGATTCCGGGGTTACGCCAAGCAACAAGCTGTTCAAAAGCGAAACCAGCGATGTGACGGTTGAATTGGCCGAGGCACTGGATTGGGCCAAGACGGATACGCTGTGGGCTGCCGATGTAATTCAGCTGGCGGACGGCAAATATTACATGTACTACAATGCCTGCGAAGGCAGCCAGCCGTTGTCGGCGATGGGAATTGCCGTAGCAGACGATATGGAAGGCCCTTACAAGGATTTGGGTATATTCCTGAAGTCCGGGGCTACGGGATATGATGCAACGGTGTTGCCGAATGTGGTCGACCCGGATGTTTTTTTCGATAAAGACGGTAAGCTGTGGATGGTATATGGCTCTTATTCCGGGGGCATATTCATTCTGGAAATGGACCCGGTGACAGGCTTCCCGCTTGAGGGCCAGGGAAATGGCAAACATCTGCTGGGCCAGAATCACAGCCGGATTGAAGCGCCTATGGTGAACTACGATCCGGTCACGGGCTACTACTATTTATATGTAACCTTTGGCGGTCTGGATGCCGTAGGGGGATACAATATGCGTGTAGCCCGCTCGCTGAATCCTGATGGGCCATATGTAGATTACGAAGGTCAGGATATGATTAACGCGCATGGTCCGGCAGGTTCGTTTTTTGATGACGCAGCGATTGAGCCTTATGGTGTGAAGCTGTTCGGAAACTTCCTGTTCAGCAATCTGAATGCGGAGGTCGATTTCCCGACTTATGGCTATGTGTCGGCAGGGCATAATTCCGTGTACTACGAACCAGAGAGCGGCAAGACCTTCAATGTCTTCCACAGCCGTTTTCCGTTCCGCGGCGAAGCGCATGAGGTGAGGGTGCATCAGATGCTCATGAATGAGGACGGCTGGCCGGTGGCAGCGCCGCATCGTTATGCCGGCGAGAGTGCTGCAGCTGTAACGGAGCCGGAGATCGCCGGTTCTTATCAGTTCATTAATCATGGCAAGGATATTACCGCCGAGATCAAGCCTGCTGTAGAGGTCGCTTTGCTGGCAGATGGTACGGTTGCCGGTGCGGTAACCGGAACCTGGGAGCTGAAGGACGATTATTATGCTGATCTGTATCTCAATGAAACTGTCGATGGCCACAATGTTCAGAGTGCCTACAAGGGTGTATTCCTCCGCCAGTGGGATTCCACCAGACAGACCCATGTCATGACGTTCAGCGCTTTGTCTAATAAGGGAGTCGCAGTCTGGGGCAGCCAGATCGAATCGCTGAGCAACCAGCAATTGGTGACGAATGCCGCCTATCAACTCAGCCTGGGAGATACCAGCCGTGTATATGATGATCTCATCCTGCCCTCAACGTCTGTGCGCGGGGCAGCGATCACCTGGACCTCAGCGAATGAAGCCGTGGTCACGGCAGCAGGTAAGGTGATCCGTCCAGAAGCGGGCAGCGGAGACGGTATGGCTGAACTGAAGGCAGAGGTTACGCTGGCAGGGGCATCCGCAACCAAGGTGTTCCAGGTTACTGTAGTACAGCAAGCCGGAAATGCGCTGGAGGATGGGTTGGTGGCTGCTTTTGATTTTGAAGGCAATCTGCAGGAAGCGGCAAGCCGGACCTCGGCTGGGATAACAACCGGAAATCTGCTGAACACTGCCGGAGGAACGATAACTTACGGCGAAGGAATGAACGGTCAAGCCGCTGTCTTCAACGGAGACTCAGGGGTGCGGCTTCCAGACGGACTTATTGCAGGCAACACGTATACGGTGTCGATGTGGCTGAATCCGCAGCAATTAACGGCGCATACAACCGCCTTCTTCGGGGCAGCGTCGCAGAACAACTGGATCAGCCTGCTGCCTGCGGGGACTGCCTCAGCGGCGGAATCCATGCTCTGGTTCGGCAGCAATGCTTGGTATAGCGCAGGTATGGGCAGCCAGATCAAGACCAATCAATGGAATCATCTGGCATTCACCTATGACAAGGGAGCGGTGAAGGGCTACCTGAATGGAGTGCTTCAGTATGAAGGCACTGGCTTCACTGATGTGTTCAATGGATCAGAGGGTGTGTTTAGCCTTGGGGTTAATTATTGGGATGCAGCTTATAAGGGCAAGATCGATGCCTTGCGAATCTATGAGCGGGCTCTCTCGCCCGAGAGCATTGGATGGCTGGTGAGCGGAGAGCCTGACCCGGATGTGAAGGTCAGCGAGATTTCTTATGACACGTCGGAGCAGGAAATTAGTGTAGGAGACACGTATACTGCGGCGGTTCGCGTCCTGCCTGGCAACGCAGGGAATAAGGCGCTGATCTGGAGCTCCAGTAATCCTTCCATTGCCAAGGTGGACGGCGCAACCGGAGAAGTCACCGGCGTATCGCTGGGCACAGCGGTGATTACGGCAACGGCGGCGGATGGCGGTGGCGTGTCGGCAAACTACAGCGTTAAGGTGACAGATGGTCTTGTGGCGCATTATGCTTTTGACGGGAATCTGGCAGATAAGCTGGGCAGAGAGGGCGAAGGCACCGTGACCGGCAGCAGACTGGATGCCGTCACCGTCGGAACCATTACCTATAGTGACGGGATTGCCGGCCAAGCTGCTGTATTTGACGGAGCCTCCGGCATCCGCCTGCCGGACGGCCTGCTCGATAGCGGAGTATATTCTGTGTCGATGTGGCTGAATCCGGCGGAACTGACGGCTTATACGCCTGCCTTCTTCGGGGCGGCAACGCTGGACAGCTGGATCAGCTTCCTGCCGATCGGCGGCACGAAGCACACGATGCTCTGGTCAGGCACAGCCTGGTACGATGCAGCCACGAAGCTGACGCTGCAGACTGGACAATGGGCACATGTTGCATTTACAGTCAATCATGGAGCAGTGAACGTATATGTAAATGGCAAGCTGGGGTATTCCGGCAGCCAATTCCCGGATATTTTCCAAGATAAGAAGGCGGTCTTCGGCCTGGGTGTTAACTATTGGGATACTCCATATAAGGGTATGATGGATGAACTGAAGATCTACAGTATGGCGCTTACAGGAGAACAGATTGAGGCGGATTATAGCTTGGGATTGCTGGAAGGGCCGGGTCTATGACAGCGGGGGCAGGCGTACTGTCTGATAGACACTTCGCCCTCTCACCATCCTGAGACGTGCGTAGTTAAGCAAGAAGGCCACAGTCACCGCCCGGTGCTGTGGCCTTCTTGCTTATGCATGCTCTAGTGGTAAACAATTCAGATTTGAAGACACTTCCTAGTTAATCTCTATCGTCAGCGAACTGTTGAACTGTGCTCCCGGTGCCAGCGTGATGATGCCGGCTTTATCCTGAATGGCCCCTGTGAAATTCTCTTCATCCGCTACACCATGCCATGGCTCGATGCAGACGAACGGGGCATCCTTCGGCTGCCAAATGCCAAGATCAGGGAATCCCTCGTAGGAAACTAATACACTAGCGTCGGAAAGTTTGCTTCTTAAAGCGATCTGGCGAGAAGCCACAACCTTGAAGATTAGCGCTCCCTCATAGAACATTTCATGAGACAACGGCAGCACCTGCTCTTCTGTGAGCACAGGTTCTGTTCTGCCATTGATCAGCAGACCGGAGTCATTCAGGAACAACCGCTCCAAGGTTTCCGGCTCGCCAAACTCCAGATAATAATCCTCTATACCCCCTTGTCCATTCAGAGGACAGTTGAAGGCCGGGTGTGTTCCAAGCTGGAAGAGAATCTCCTGTTGATCGATATTGTCCACCCTATAGCCAATCTCCAGCCGGTTGCCACTCAGTGTATAGGTGAGGTAGAGATTGAACTGGAACGGATAGCTGGCCAGCGTGTTCTCATTATAAGACAGCAGGAAGACTGCGGTAGTGTCGCTTGCCTCTACAAGGGTGAATTCGCTGCGTCTGGCGAAGCCGTGATTGCCCAGCTTATACGTATGTTCCCCAATTTTGATTTCCCCGTTGCGGACTGCACCGATAATCGGGAACAGCACTGGCGAACGTCCGGTCCAATAGGCGGCATCCCCGCTCCACATATATTCCACCCCGGTATCCTGTCGGCTGAAGCTGATCAGCTCTGCTCCAAGTGTGCTAATCACGGCCTCGGCCGATTCACTGCGTAACGTTGTGTTCATTTCGTTAGCCTCCTTATACTACTTTAACTATACCTAATATGTTGGTACAATAATAATACTATTTTCATAAAAAAATCATCATAGGATGTGAGGAAGTCACGCTATTTTTTAATTTGAATGATATAAGAGATATCTGCGGTGAAACTTTTTACAGGCGGGGCAAATCTTATTACGAAGCTCAATTCCTTCACATGAAAAAACAGCATCTAAAACTTCCTATCAGCAGGCAGACCAACTGATTTCTTTCTTCAAGGAGCCCCTTGTGGTGGAGGAGACAGTTAATGACGGACTGGTTATTAATCATAAGGAACAGCTGCAGTTTGAATTCATTTTGAAAGTTAATAAATCTGCGTACAATCACAGCTTTACTCTTGAACTAAAGGTTGGGGTCAAACGGCTCTATGTTGTATCCAAAATCTCGAATTTTCTAGAGCATTTGGAGCAGGGCAAGCCGCTATATTTCACCAAGCAATTTACCTTTGACCCGTTAAACCAAGAGTAGGAGTGCCTGAACCTACCTCTCTTAGAGGACGGTAAAGGGAAACAAGGAGCGCCGAAAGGGCAAGTGGGACAGAACCATTAATTTAGTTGCGAAATCGCATCTAATTAATGGTTTTTCTCCGTTTTGAAGGAAATAGATGCAAAAAGGCATCTAATTTCGTCCTTTGAGCGTTAGAGTACAGATTTACTAGAAATTAGTTGCAGATTTGGTTACTACTTAGGTCCCCTACCCTCTTCGCTCGTAACCCTCGCTTCGATTTCAGACGGTTGCGGACTCAGGAGCCTCTATTTGCTGTAAATAGGCTGTTTTGCAGGATTAACGGACCCAAGAGCCTCTATACCACAGTACAACCTTGGGTTAGGTCTTGTTTTGACGACTTAGGGGCTATACGGTCCGTAAGACGTCAAAAGATCACAGATAGGAGGAAATAGGGGCTATACGGTCCGCTAGAATACAAGTTACCTAGTTCAAGGGCTTGGAGTCTCGCGGGGTCCTAAGTAGTAACCACTTTCGCATCTATTTGCTCTGAACTGAACGTTCCACACAAACTTCCAATCCACGTCAGGCCTAGTCTCCTCACACCTAGTTATAGAAACCGAAACGATTCTAACCCTCTGTTCACAACCTAAACTCGGACATAACATACCAGATTATTTCAGCTGAAAAAGAGGCTTATAAGCAAAATCAGCGGTTGACTATAAGTGTGAACAGAGCGGAGGGCCCTGCGGGATTCTGGAGAAACGATAGGTTACCATCAGGAAATCGGGCTTTAACAGCGATCGTAAGAACCCTCCGAACTCGCAGCGGACTTCTTTCACAAGCAGTCAACCCGCTGATTTTAAAATTTAGCCGAAAAAAGAAAAATTATTTCTTTTTTTATTTTATTTCAGGAAAAATACTTCATTATTAATCCATAATCTGCTATACTCCAGGTGAAAGAGATAGCAATGAGTCAGAAAACATGACATCAATGCGTATTCTCTTCTTACACCAATACTGAGGGGGAATGTTGTGTGAGAAACAAGAAAAAGGGCTTTACGGTATCATTCTTGCTGGTAATGATGATGTCTACGCTGCTTGCCGCCTGTGGAGGAAATGGAAATACGGCCAATACGCCGAATGCGGGGGCCACTGGGGAGCCTGGAACCGAAGCCACAACTTCACCCAACGCGGAACCGGTCTCGCTGGAGTTCTGGACCATTGCGCTTCAACCGACGTTCAACGATTATTTCAATGATCTGATCGCCAAGTATGAGAGCAGTCATCCAGGTGTAACTGTGGAGTGGAAGGATTACCCTTACGATGCGATCTCCCAGCGTCTGCTGACCAGTACAGCCAGTGGCAAGAGTCCTGATGTCGTGAATCTTAACACCGAATTCGCCAGTCAATTGGGAAGTAAGGGTGCGCTGCTGGATCTGAGCGAGCATCTGAGTGATGAAGAAGCGAAGAGTTACTTCGAAGGGATTTATAATTCTACTGTTTTTGATGGAAAAGCCTACGCGCTTCCCTGGTACACCGGTACCGAAGTGCTGTTCATGAATAAAAAGCTGGTGGAAGAAGCGGGTCTTGACCCGGCGAATCCACCGCAGACCCGTGAGGAACTGGTCGAGTGGGCCCGCCAGGTTCATGAGAAGACCGGAGCCGCCGGCTATGCGCAGCAGCTGGTCTCCAAGCTGTTCCCGATCGACGGGATTTCGATCCTGAACGAGGACAAGACGGCGGCGGCCTTCAATACGCCGGAAGCCGAAGCGATGATCTCCCAGCTGCGTGACCTGATGGAGGAGGGCGTTGTGCTGAAGGAGGATGCGGATTTCAGCAAGCAGATCCAGTATTTCTCCGGTGAGCAGGTAGCCTTCCAGCTGGCCGGTCCGACATTCATCAATTTCATCAAGACTTCCGCACCGGATGTCTACAAGAATACGATTGCTGTACCGCTGCCGACAGGCAAGGCGAATCTGCGGCTGTCCAACTCCATGGACCTGGTCGTGCCGCAGAAGTCCAAGAATCCGGAGCAGGCTGTAGAATTTGCTGCTTATATTACCAATGCCGAGAACCAGACGGCCTTCTCCAAGGTCGCCAACACGCTGCCTTCCAGCAAAGCTTCCATTGATGATCCGTTCTTCACCGAATCGGACGGCTCACTCGAAGCCGAAGCCAAGGTAGCCTCCTCGCAGAGTCTCGATAAAGCCACCGATTACATGGTCGGTGTACCAAGTGCGGCGGATATCAACTCTGCACTGGCCCGGGGACTGCAGGAGATTCTGATGAACGGGAAGGATATCAAGGCGACGCTGGATGCCGTGGAGAAAGAGGTCAACAACATTCTGAGTCAGGGATCTTAAGCTACGCGGAGCAGAATGGGGAGGGGAACCCTCCCCTCTATTCTTGCAAGAGAGGGAGGCGTAGGATGTGAAGAAGGCGATGCGATCGGAGTCTTTTACCGCTTGGGCGTTTATGGCGCCGGGATTATTGTTTCTGGCGGTTTTTACCTTTTGGCCGATTATTTATGGAATACCGCTCTCATTAACCGATTATTCTGTGATTACCGAAACCAATTATGTGGGTCTATCGAATTTCACCCGGGCCTTTCAGGATCATAACTTTATGATTTCACTATGGAACTCACTGGTGTATGTGCTGGTCGTGCCGGTGATTCAGATTGTGTCGATCTTAATGGCGATTCTGGTCAACAGCCGGATTCCGGGCGTCAAAATGTTCCGGGCCGCTTATTATATCCCGGTGGTTACCTCCATGGTCGCGGTGGCGCTGATCTGGAGCTGGCTGCTGGGCAATAACGGGGTTGTGAATTATCTGCTGATGCAGGCGGGAATTATTAGTGAACAGGTGTCCTGGCTCTCTACGAGCAGCACCGCGCTGTACGTCCTGATGTTCATTACGATGTGGAAGGGTCTCGGCTATTACATGATGCTCTATCTCGCGGGACTGCAGGGCATTCCGGCAGATCTGTATGAAGCCGCCCGGGTGGATGGGGCAGGTCCGCTGAAGCTGATTGTTCATGTGACGATTCCGCTGCTGCGGCCGCATATTCTGTTCTGCACCTTGATCTCGGTGATGGGGGCGATTCGCGTCTTCGACGAGGTGTATATTCTGACCAAGGGCGGACCGGGTACATCTACGCTGACCTCCAGTGTCTATATTTTTCAAAAAGGGCTGGAGCAATTCAACTTCGGTTATGCCTCGGCGCTGGGCCTGATCGTCAGTGTGCTGGTGGGTGCGCTTAGCGTGCTGGTATTCCGGCTCAACCGGAAAGGCGGGGTGAATTCCTATTGAATCTGACCAGTGTATCCACTAAACGAATCCAAAAAGTCACACGTTACCTGATCACCTACATTCTGCTGATCCTGCTCGCCCTGTTTATGATGGGGCCGTTCCTGTGGCTGCTCAGCGTATCGCTGATGCCGGGACGGAATGTGTTCGCGAGCCCGCCGGCGATTCTGCCTACCTTCATTGATTTCGACAACTATGTGCAGGTGTGGCAGTTCATGGAGTTCCCGCGTTATATCTCGAATACGGTGATTATCACGCTGCTAGGCGTAGTCTTCAATATTGTATTGTCTTGTCTGACGGCCTATCCGCTGGCGACCTTCCGGTTCAAGGGCCGGAATCTGGTCTTCACACTGCTGATCTCGACCATGATTATTCCGTCGGCAACGGCGATGATTGTCCATTATCTGACCATTCAGGCGTTCCATCTGGGCAATTCCTACCTGGGTGTGGTGCTGCCGGCTGCGGTATCGGTGTTCAACATCTTCCTGATGCGCCAGACCTTTCTCGGCGTGCCGATGGATATTCGCGATTCCGGCAAAATGGACGGAGCTTCCGAATTCCGGATCTTTATCCAGCTTGTCATGCCGCTGGTCAAGCCGGGCATTGCCGTTATTGGGCTGCTTGAAGTGATGGCCTTCTGGAACAATTTCCTCTGGCCGATTGTGGTGCTGGATGATCCGCAGAAATATCCGCTGGCGGCAGCACTAACCTATCTGAACGGGCAATTCTCCTATAACTTCGGCTGGATTGCCGCAGGAACCATGATTTCGGTGCTGCCGATTATCATCGTGTTTCTGTTCACACAGCGATATTATATGGAAGGCATTGCAGGTGCGATCAAAGGGTAGAAGGAGGGAGAACGCATGGGAATTGCGCTCAGCCATTGCCAGTATCTGTTTAGAGATTATTATGATCAAGGCGAGGTGCTTGTGCTGGACGGTGCGCAGCTGCGCTGTGAGCTGTCCTCGCGGTATGCGATGAATCAGGATGTGGAAGGGCTGCTGGACGAAGGCGGCAGCCTAGTCATGCTGAAGCCGCGCGGACCGGGCGTTGCAGCGGATGAGCAGGGCAATGCCCGGTTGGAGCTGGATTACGATGGCTCGCTCGCTGCAGATGGTTACCGGCTCGTGATCGGCAAGGACGCCAAGATTGTTATTGCCGCGTCGGGCAGACGGGGGCTTAAATATGGAATAGATGCGCTACAATGCTTGCTGACGGTGGAGGACGGGCAATGCAGGCTGCCGGTGGTGACGGTGGAGGATGAGCCTTCTTTTGCGGTGCGGGGTATTATTGAAGGGTTCTACGGCACGCCCTGGAGCTTCGATGACCGTATGGATGCCGTGAGGTATATGGCAGATCACCGCATGAATGCCTTCATGTATGCGCCGAAGGATGATCCGTATCACCGGGAGCTGTGGCGTGAGCCGTATCCGGACGAAATATTCGCCGGTATTCAGGAGCTGAAGCAGGAATGCGACAAGCAGCTGGTGGATTTCTACTATTGTATTAGCCCGGGCAATGATCTGGAGTTCCGCAGCGCGGATGACTTCGCGCGGCTGGAGGAGAAGCTGGCGGCGATGATCGCGATTGGGGTAAGGCATTTTGCGCTGCTGATGGATGATATTGATTATGTGCTGAAGGGTGACAACAAGCATTTCCTCGAACGCTCAGGTGTGGCCCATGCTTATGTGACGAACAAGGTATATGAATATCTGGCAGGGCAGCTGTCGAACTTTACGCTGGCGATGTGCCCATCGGAGTATTGGTCCTATTGGAACACGGAGTACAAGAAGGATATGCAGGAGAAGCTTCATCCCGAGGTGAACGTATTCTGGACCGGATATTTCGTCTTCGCCCCGGAAATCGGCCGCAAGCATGCAGAGGACAACCACAAATATTATGGACATAACCTGTGGCTGTGGGACAATATTCCGGTGAATGACTGTGACCGGGACCGCTTGTTCCTCGATCCGGTGCGGGGACGGTATTCCAGACTGGGTCAGCTTGGGCATACCGCTGTGGTCGCCAATCCGATGAATCAGTGGGAATGCTCCAAAATCACCCTGACTACGATGGCCCATTATATGTGGAACAGTGAGCGCTACATGCCAGAGCTGTCCTGGGACCTCGCGGTCCGTGAATTTGCCGGGGAGGCTGCTGAAGAGATGATGTTCTTCTGCCGCCAGAACCTGAACAGCCGGCTCTACTCGGGAGGCTATGAGGAGTTGAAGCAAGCGCTGGAGCAGCGCGATCTGCCGCAGCTCGATGACTATTTCCTCCGGCTGGAACAGGCGGCGCAGCGCCTTGGCCGGATGGATAACGCCAAGTTTATAAGCGAAGCAGCACCCTGGCTGCGCCGGGCCGAAGCGGATGCCGCGTTATGGCGGGCGATCCGCAGACAGCTGGCTGAGCCGCAGCTGCCGGAAGCGCAGGAGGAAGTGCGTGAATGCGCTGCGCTCTGCCATAGCCTCGCGGTCCGTCTGGGCAGTGATCCGGCTATGCGGGCAGCTGAAGCGCTGGGCATAGAATTGCCTGAACCACCGATTGCTGAAGAGAAGAAAGGATGATGGCCTCCATGTCTACACCGTATCAGATCACATTTATGCCGCTGGATGAACGGCCTTGCAATTACGAGTTCCCTTATTTGCTGGCCCAGGGAACGGACTTCACCGTGAAACGTCCCCCTATGGAGATGATGGGACTGAAGAAACGTCCGGGGGATGTGGAGCAGCTATGGACCTGGTTCGAAGAGAGCTGTGCAGGAGCGGACGGTGCGGTGGTTGCGCTGGATACCCTGCTGTACGGCGGAATTATTCCTTCGCGGCTGCATGAGCTGGAGCTGGATGAGCTGTCGGCCAGGCTGGCCAGACTGCGCGGCATCAAACAGCGTTACCCGCAGCTGACCCTGTACGCGTTCCAGCTGATTATGCGTTGTCCGCAGTATTCCTTGTCCGATGAGGAGCCGGATTATTATGCCGATTGGGGCCGGGAGATCTTCCGCAAAGGGTTCATTGGGCACCGCCTGGAGCTGGGAATCGCTACAGACGAGGAGATCCGTGAGCTGGCCGATATTGACAACCGGCTTCCCGCAGCAGTGCTGGAGGATTATCTGGGCCGGCGGGCCGTAAATATTGAAGCGAATAAGCAGGTGTTGGCGCTGGTGGAGGAAGGCATTATCGAGTTCATGATTGTACCGCAGGATGACTCGGCCCCTTATGGCCATACCGCCAAGGACCAGGAAAAGGTGCGTTCAACTATTACCGCACTTGATCTGGAGCTAGACGTCTATATGTATCCAGGGGCGGACGAAGTGGGCTGTATCCTGCTCGCGAGGATGATGAACAAAGCCCGGGAGCAGATGCCGCTGATCTATCCCCGCTTATCCGCTGTGCAGGGGGCTTATGTTACGCCGCTGTTCGAGGACCGCTTCTTCTATGAGACGCTGAAATACCAGATTCTGGCGGCAGGCGGTCTGATCGCCTCCAGTGCCGCCGAAGCGGATCTGATCCTGCTGGTCAATACACCGGGAGAGACAATGATGGAGGCGGTGTCACAGCAGCACCCTTTTCACAGCTATGATGTATACCGGAATCTGATGGAGCTGGTAGAATACGGGGATTACATGTTACATTGCAAGAGTAAGCCGGTCGCTGTAGCGGATGTCGGGTACGCCAATGGAGGCGACCAGAAGCTGGTCAAGATGCTGCGGAGCAAAGAGATGCTCTTCGAGCTTGCCGGCTATGCCGGCTGGAACACCAGCTCGAACTCACTCGGAACGGTGATCTCGCAAGCGATGATCTTCCTGCTCTACGGCAGCACGCAGGAGCATCTGGATTTCCTGGCCCTGCGGTATGCGGAGGATGTCTGCTACTGCTCGGTGGTGAGGGGTGAACTCAGCAATGGCCCGGTGCAGGAGATGGGGTACGGCAAATATTTGCTGGACGGACCCCGCGGCGAGGTTGCGTCCCGTGTGGAAGAACGGCTGCGCCAGGAGCTTGCCGTACGGATTGACAGTTCAGCGGGAAGCGTTGAGATTACGGATTGTTACATGCCGTGGAACCGGATGTTCGAGGTGGGGCTGTCCGTCAGATTTAAGCCATCGCGTGAGCTGAGATAGAGAGTAGAATACAAGAGAGAGGGTGGGGAAGCTGACTACAAGTAGCATTGTGGAGAAATTGCATCTGGGGCTGATAGTCTCCTGCCAGGCACTGGCAGATGAACCGCTGCACGGAGCCGATATCATGGCGCGGATGGCCAGAGCTGCGGAAGAAGGCGGCGCAGTGGGCATACGGGCGAATGGCGCAGCCGATGTGCGGGCGATCAAGCAGACCGTGTCACTGCCGGTTATCGGAATAGTGAAGCGGGATTATTCTGATTCTGCTGTATATATCACCCCGACATTACGAGAGATAGATGAGCTGCTGGAGGCCGGGGCGGATATGATTGCCTTCGATGCGACACGCCAGACCCGGCCAGGCGGCTGTACGCTGGAACAAATCACCACGTATCTGAACCGGAGCGTAAGGGCTTCGATGGCGGATATTTCAATCCTGGAGGAGGCTGTATATGCCGAGTCGCTGGGGGTCAGCTGTGTCTCGACTACCCTTGCCGGTTATACGCCGTATTCCCTGCAGCAGGAAGGGCCGAATCTGGAGCTGCTGCGGATGGCGACGGAACGCCTGAGTATTCCGGTGATTGCCGAAGGCCGAATTCATGAGCCCTCCCAGGTTGAAGCAGCGCTGGGTCTTGGGGCATACGCAGTCGTAGTAGGTTCTGCGATTACAAGACCGCAGCTCATCACCCAGCGTTTTGCGGCAGTGACGAGAAAAGTGAGGATGAGTAGCAATGGAAATGACCGACCGAATTAACACGTACTATCCTTCCATGACCAAATCGGAGCAAAAGGTAGCTCAGTGTGTGCTGGAGCACCCGGATAATCTGATCTATCTCTCTGTAACCGAGCTGGCCGATTTCGCCGGTACGGGGGAGACCACGGTCATGCGGTTCTGCCGCAAGATCGGCTTCAAGGGATATCAGGATTTCAAGCTGATGCTGGCCCAGGGACTGCCTAAAGGGCAGAACCTGCCGGAAGGCGCGGAAGGGGAAGGCGATTACGCCTCCCATCTGTATGGCTCGATGGTGAGCGTGCTCCAGTCCACCCTCGGGATGCTGGACCGGGAACAGCTGGAGCAGGCGGTGCAGTGTATTGATTCTGCGCGCCATGTGCAGTTCTTCGGAGTGGGCTCATCAGGTATAACCGCGCTGGATGCCAAGAACCGCTTCCTGCGTATCGGACGGCGGGTAGAGGCGATTGCGGACAGCCATATCCAGTCGATGATGGCGGTGACGATGGGCGAAGGGGATGTCGCTTTTGGCATCAGTGTCTCTGGCAGTACGCTGGATACGAATGATATGCTGATGAAGGCCAAGCAGAACGGGGCCAAGGTGATTGCCATGACCAATTATGCCAAGTCTCCGATTGCCTCGATTGCCGATATCGTGCTGCTGACCGCCGGGAAGGAATCTCCACTCGAAGGCGGCTCCATAGGCGCAAAGATCTCCCAGTTGTTCATTATCGACCTGCTCTGCCAGGAGCTGGAACGCCTTCATGCTGAGGAAACCAAGAAAATGAAGGAACTGACGGCAAGGGCGGTTATTGACCGTATTTATTGAAATAAGGTATATGTTTCACGCGATAGCTTAGCCTTCTATTTCTCGCTGAAACGGTACCGTCCTATAACAGGACGGCAAAGCCGTTTCCACTTGAGTTTTTTTATAGGTGGAGGGCAGATCGGTGGAGGACAGACAGATTGGAGGAGGAACGGGTGCGGCAGGTTATTGGTGTAGATATCGGTGGAACGGGGATCAAAGGGCTGGTGGTTGACGAAGCCGGAACGGTTCTCGCAGAAGCCGCGCGGGATACGGATGCCCGGCTCGGGCGGGAGGCCATTCTTGGCAAGCTGCGCGAGCTGGTGGACGAACTGCGGGCAGGCGGCACGTCCGCAGAAGCCGTAGGCATTGCCACGGCGGGAAGAGTGAATGTCAATACCGGTGAAGTGGTCTATGCCACTGACAATTTGCCCGGATGGCAAGGGATGCAGCTTACAGAATGGGCAGCGGCGGAGTTGGGATTGCCTGCCGCTGCCGACAACGATGCGAACGCCGCGCTGCTCGGCGAAGCATGGCTCGGCGTCGGGCGAGGGAAGCGGGATCAAGTGATGCTGACCCTGGGCACCGGAGTAGGCGGGGCGAATATGGCGCAAGGACTGCTGAGCCGGGGCGCGACCTGGAGTGCCGGTGAATGGGGGCACAGTGTGCTTGTTCCCGGCGGGCGGCCTTGCAATTGTGGCAGACAGGGCTGTGTGGAGCAATACATCTCTGGCAGCGCGCTTGTGCGGCTGGCACATGAAATGACAGGCAGAACCTACAATCATGGCCGGGAACTTATGGCCGATGCAGGCAAGGGAGAGACGGCTGCGGTGCAGGTTTTGGAGCGCTACACCTCCGATTTGGCGCGGGTACTTGCCAATATTGGCGTGCAGCTTGACCCCGAGCTGATTATTATCGGCGGCGGGGTTATTCATGACCGGGCCATTTGGTGGCCCATGCTGACCGCTAAGCTGCAAGGCGAGGCAGGGCTTGACGAGCGGATTGCTGCTGCCGAGCTGGGCAACCGCGCAGGCTGCTTCGGAGCGGCGAAGCTGGCGTTAACCTGGCTGCAGCAGCAGAGATAAGCAGGTGAATACGGCTTAGGGAGAAGGAGGACTTACAGCATGGCAGTTGAGCAGGAGAAGATTAGTGACGTGATTATTATCGGCGGTGGGCTGGGCGGAACCGCCGCAGCGCTGGCCGCAGCCAAGGCAGGAATGCGTGTCATCCTGACTGAGGAAACGGACTGGCTGGGGGGACAGCTGACCTCGCAGGCGGTTCCGCCGGATGAGCACCGCTGGATTGAACAGTCGGGCAGCACCGCATCCTACCGCGAGTTTCGCAGTAGAGTGAGAGATTACTACAAACGTAACTATCCGCTTACGGAAAAAGCGCGTAATAATCCCATCCTGAACCCAGGCAATGGCTGGGTCAGCCGACTGGCGCATGAACCGAAGGTAGCGCTGGCTGTTCTGCACGAGATGCTTGCTCCGTATGTGAACACAGGCAGAATTGAAGTTCTCTATCATACGCTTCCTGTTGATGCAGATACCGAGGATGATCTGGTAACAGGGGTAACGGTACAGCATCTGCCGAGTGGAGCGCTCACAAGACTGCGGGGAGCGTATTATCTGGACGCCACGGAATGCGGCGATCTGCTTCCGCTGGCCCGAGTGGAGCATGTCAGCGGTGCGGAGTCCCGGCAGGAGACGGGCGAGCCGCATGCATTAGATGAGGCGGACCCGCTCGATATGCAGTCGATTACCCATGTGGCAGCTGTAGATTATGTAGCGGATGGTGATTTTACGATCCCCCGCCCTCGGGATTACGACTACTGGCGGCAGTATGTGCCTTCGTTCTCACAGTACCCGATCCTTAGCTGGTTCGCTTCGGATGCGGACGATACCAGCAAGCTGAAGCAATTCACCATGTTCCCGAACAACCAGGGGGTTGTCTCCCTGTGGGATTACCGGCGTATCGTCGATCCGGCGATCTGGGCAGAGCCGCTGAATGACGGTGAGGTAACCCTGCTCAATTGGGCGCTGAACGATTATTATGCCGGACCGCTGATCGGCGTCCCGCTGGAGGAACGGGAGCGGCATTTGGAAGGCGCCAGGCAACTGACCCTGTCGCTGGTGTATTGGCTGCAGACCGAAGCCCCGCGTCTGGATGGCGGACAAGGTTATCCCGGAGTAAGGCTGCGCGGCGATGTGCTTGGCACCGAGGATGGCCTGGCGAAGGCTCCCTATATCCGGGAATCCCGGCGCATTCGCGGACTATATACGGTGGCTGAGCAGGATGTGAGCAAGGAGCTGCGCGGAGAGCACGGACCGAAGCGATACGAGGACAGTGTGGGCGTAGGCAGCTACCATCTCGATCTTCACCCCACCACCGTAAGCCAGCGGACCTTCTATATTCCCAATCATCCGTACGAGATCCCATTGGGCTCACTGATTCCCGTGCGGGTCAAGAACCTGCTGCCAGCCTGCAAAAATATCTCCATGACCCAGATTGCCAACGGCTGCTACCGGCTCCACCCGACGGAATGGAATATCGGGGAAGCTGCGGGTACCCTCGCTGCCTATGCCGTTACTCAGCAGCTGGAACCCGCTGCGGTTAGAGCTTCCGCAGATCATCTGCGTGCCTACCAGGAGCAGTTGATCCGCTCTGGAGTGCAACTGCACTGGACGGATGAGGAGCTGGGGGAGTAGTGAATAGATGCGCAAGTGGTTACTACTTAGGTCCAACGAAGAATTATAGGCGTAATGGTGACGACAAGAAACAAGTGACAAGTGCAAGTGACTAATTACCCGCAATTCAAATCAACAAGGACGTTATTCTGGCAGCTGGCCGGGATCACGTCCTTGTTCTGTTGTGCTAAGTATAATAGACTGGAAAATAAGCAGGGCATCACAACTTTTTAGAGAAATGAGGGTGAATGGTGAGCTTTCTGGACAAATTCAAGGCCGGTGTAGCCGAGGCCGGGAACAAGGCTAAAGTTGTTGTTGAGATTAACCGCTTGAAGCTGCAGAACAACAGCAAGCAGAATGAGATCAAACGGGAATATCAGGCGATGGGCAAGCTGCTGTTCGAAGCCGCTGTCTCTGGGGCAGAACCTCTGCCGAAAGTGCAATATGAGAAGCACGTGAGCCGCATTCTTAGACTGAAAGAGGAGATAAACGCCAATCTGTGGACTATCTCCGAGCTAAGCAATGCCAAATATATTGACGCCGTGGAAGCTGCCACAGATGTTACTCCGGCAGACCTAACCCTACCCATTAAGGCTTTGCCCGATTCCGCAGGAACGGTTGCCCTACCCGCGAATCCCGCACCACAGAATACGGCTCCATCGCCGGAAATCATAATCAAGAAGGAGCAGTCCTGATAGGGACTGCTCCAGAGTGGAGAGTTCACACCATGTACTGTGTGACTCTTTATAAGGAAGGATTAGTGTCACCTAATCCATGATCCTTCTCTTTCCCGCAGAAACGGTTGCTATCCTCTCAAGGATTAGCAACCGTATTCAATTCCAATCCCCTATTCAAGTCAACTTCCTGTGCTCTTGTAATGCCTGACGCCAAAACGCCACACCAACAGTGAACAGCCTAAGAACGCGGTTCCGGCGGGAAGGGACAGGTACCCCAGCCACTGCGGGTATCCCCAGCCGCAAACCGTGGCCGCAGGGTAGAAGCTGATAAAGAGCATCGGCAGCACAAAGCTGAACATGGACTTCAGCGCCCTTGGCATATAGGGCTCGGGGCAACGGGTGATCTGGTAGCTGGCATTGGTCAGGAGAAAGATCCAGTCCAGGCCTTTGATAGTAAAGAACGCCAGCCCCGAGGTAAGCACGAATACTCCGCAGTACATAATGCAGCCTCCCGCCAGCGCCATGGCTAGAATAGCGATCTTCCCGGGAGTAAGCGAAACGCCGAGCTCTGAGAGTGCCCAGCCTATCGCGCAGATTCCCGTGATTGGCCGGACCAGTCGGTGCAGATGAAATCTTGAGGCGGCCACTTGCACAAACAGGGAGCGGGGGCGGAGCAGCAGCCTGTCGAAATCACCGGAGCGCAGCATTTGCCACGGGAAATAATCAAAGCCACGGCACAGGCTCTCCGCCAGTCCAAAGGAAGCAACCGCAAGTGCATAGACCAGAATGATATGTGCAACCGTCCATTCTCCAATATTGCCGAAGCGGGAGAAGAGCAGAATAGTCGCAATAGGGTCCGAGATGACCACGACAAACACCTGGATCAGCATCAGCCACCAGCCTTTGTATTCCATGCCTGACAAGAGATGCATCCGCAAGTATTTGAAATAGATTTTGCCTTCAGCAATCATAGTTTCGTTCAGCCTCCCTGCACGATAATGCTCTTCAGTTTATGGTTCATGATGGACCGTCCGGCAGCGATAAACGCCGCGCTCCACAGGATCTGCAGACCAATGCTTGGCAGGGCGAGTGAAGGCGTAAGAGTGCCTACGTATAATTGCAGCGGAATATCTGCAAATCCTCCAAACGGCTGGAGATAGAGAAAGGTCTGCATAGAGTCGGGCCAGAGCCGGAGCGGAAGGTAGGTGCCAGATAGTATGCCGCTTAGCAGCAACAGCATATAGGTCGGCCCGTCACCCCATGTGATGTTCAAGCGTATGGCAGTAACGAGCATAGCGAACGCGGAACACAGTACAAAAGCCATCACGACTGACAGAAGGAAGCAGACAAATCCAAGGGCGGAAGCTGGAGCGCCGAGCGCATAACCAGCAGGCATCAGCAGTCCAGCGCCAATGGTCGCCAGGCTGCGGAGCCAGGAGGTTCCAAGCTTGCCCGCCGAGCTTTTGACGAACCAATGTGTGTACAGATTCAGCGGGCGGCACAGCTCCACGGCAACATCGCCGTTGTTGATTTTGCCCATAATCTCGCTGTCTATGCTCATCGTCTGCAGCACAAACAGCCCTTGGGCCAGCCACACATAGGATAGGGTTTGGGCTAGAGTAAGTCCGTTGTTATTCCAGGCGCCGTTGTCGCTGTATGTATAAAATACGGTGAACAGGATGCATTCCAGCAATCCCCAGAATACACTGACGAACACACCGGATATGGCGGATACGCGATATTGCAGTCCTTCAGCCATACGTATGCGAAAAAGGGAGCTGCAGGCCTTGCAGGTAGCACTAAAGTTCATTTCACACCTCCTGGATGTATGGAGCGCAGCGGCCGGGTGGCCCATTCTCTGCTTGCTTAAGTAAGCGACAAGTCATTATACATAGCGGCAATCATGGCATCTGTATTCACCTTCATAATCACCTCAGGCGCATATTTCTCCTGCAAACCGTCAAGCCGTCCGTCATACAGCAGCTGTCCATGCCCGATGACCATTACGCGCTCGCAGAGCGCTTCAATATCGTCCATATCATGGGTGGTCAGCACCATGGTTACTCCGTACTGACGGTTCTCCTCTTTCAGGAAGCTGCGCAGCGCAAGCTTGGAGACCGCATCGAGGCCGATGGTCGGTTCATCCAGAAAGAGGATGGAAGGCCGATGCAGGAGGGCGGCTACAAGCTCGCAGCGCATCCGTTGTCCCAGTGACAGCTGTCTGACGGGTGTTTTTAGAAGCGCTTCCACGCCTAGGGTTGCCGTCAGTTCAGTGAGCCTTGTCTTGTAATCCCCAAGGGGGATGGCATATATATCCCTCAGCACGTCAAAAGAATCGGCCACCGGCACATCCCACCACAATTGGGAGCGCTGCCCGAAGACAACACCGATTCTCGACACATGCTCCACACGGTTTTTCCACGGTACCTTGCCCATAATGGTACATTCCCCGCTGTCCGGTGTTAGGATGCCGCTCATCACCTTGACCGTGGTGGATTTGCCAGCACCATTAGGGCCGATATAGCCCACCAGTTCGCCTTCGGCAATCTTAAAACCAATGCCGCCCAGCGCTTCCACATGCGTCACATTGCGCATAAAGGCTCCCTTAAGCAGCCCCCATTTTCCTTCAGGCCGTTTGTACACCTTAAAGGTTTTTCGAATATCTTTGAGTATAATTTGCATCTGTAACCCCTCCTTCGTGCAGAAGATCATACCATTACCTGGAAAAGAGATAAAATGGCACTCTACCTTCTGTTGCTTCTTTGGCACTGCCTGGGAGGGGAGATCACATATATTTACTCCGTTTTTCATAAAAATCCTTGCTATCTTGACATTTCCGTGCTATATTAATTTTATAGTTAACGCAAGCAAATAGGGATTATTTTTATATATGTATCTCATAATTATATGTTGATTCCAGTGAATATTTCACTGGCATTTTTGCGTTTATAGACATATTACAAATGACCGGCATATACACTTGTAGGTCGCCATTCTGGCGGCTTTTTTTGTTGTACGACTGAAGTTGCTATTTGCATACTGCTGTATTATCCTTTAAATGATTTACTCTGAGTGAATGGTTAACTACTGAGAGAGAAGAGGAGACCTTAATGGCTACTACATGGCACCAAGAGGTACGAAATCGAAATCGGGAAGAGTTTATTCATGCTGGACAAAAGATCATGATCGAGAATAATTTCACAAATGTGGGACCTAAAGAAATTTGCGCTCAAGCCAATCTAAGCAAGGTTACCTTCTATAAGTGCTTTAACTCGATGCATGAGCTTATATTTGCGATTCAGCAAAAAGTATTTGGGGAAATTACGGATTTCATTGAAAATTACCCTTCCTCAAGAAGCAATGGATTAGAAAGTGTTGCAGGGTATCTGGATGCCTGGATCGTATTCCTGAAGACAACTCCGGGTCATCTTAAATATATCGGTTTCTTTGATCATACTTACCGTGAGAATTACCCCAACGAGGAATTACAGGAGTCTTATCTTGAATTGGTCAAAGAAGGAATGTTAGGGAAAGTGTTGCGAAATTTCATAGCTCAAGGAATTCAGGATGGATCTATACGATCCGAGGTTAGTCTGGAACAGACCAGTTCCTTCATCATTGAGATGATCATAAGTCTAATGCAGCGTTTGGCGTTTCGTGGAAAACTTTTGGAGGAAGAGCAAGGTGTGGATATCGAAGAGCTTACGAAGACGTCCAAGGAGTTTGTTCTCTATTATTTGGAGAATAAATATCGTTAATCATTTTCAATTCAGATAGGTTTCTTACCGTGTAACGCTCCGTTTTAATTTTTGTTGTTGTTGAAAGGTGAGGCCTACAGCAGCCAAGAGAATAACAGCTCCAAATATGTAAGGTAAATGGATGTGATAATCAAATAAGATGCCAGCCAGAATGGGACCAATAATACTCCCCAAGCTGGTATAGGTTGTGTTAAGACCTGATGCATATCCTTGACGATCCTCTGCGGCATTCGCGATCAATGTACTCACCGTCGGTCTGATGAAGGCGTTAAATGCAAAAAATAAAGTGGATACAACCAGAAGGTACACTAAATTAACTTGAAAAAGCATTAACAGAAGGGTAACAGAAGTCATTACCAATGAAATGCGTATGAGCTTTATCTCACCGACATATTTGATCATTTGGTCTAATAACCATACTTGTACGATAATGCCTACAATCGCTCCCAAAGTAATAATTATGGATATCTGACTAGCAGTATAGCCATACTTCTGTTTGACAAACAGGGCATACACCGTTTCATAATTTATCAAACCAAAAGTGATTACGAAAATTAGAATCAAATAGTGGAAATACGGAGTCTGGAATGAGCTTACTATTTGCCGACTGAATGATTTTCTCTCAATCACCTTGTTTTTCAAGTGTAACAATTCACGAGTTCGAGTCTCCGGTAAGAACAGAGTAAGAACGGTAGCGAGCAACCCCAACCCAGCTGCGAAAAAGTAGGGAACACGAATGCCAAATTCGCTAATGATACCCCCAAGCCCCGGTCCCAGAACCATGCCTAGATTCATGGAAGCGCTAAGATAGCCCATTCCTTTTGCACGAGTCTCCATAGTTGTCATGTCAGCAACGTAAGCCATAACTGAAGGGACCATCAATCCAAGGCCCATCCCCCCGATGAAACGCGCTACATATAAGGATGGCAGGGTAGTTGATACTGCGAACATATAATCAGACAGCACGGTTAGAAACAGCCCGGACATAATCATCTTCTTGCGTCCCAGCTTGTCTGATAGCTGTCCACCTATCGGAGAAAAAAGAAATTGTGCTGCTCCGAAAGCAGCAACAAGGTAGCCTGCAACGGTGCCGCCTGCATCAAACTGCTTCAGATAATCTGGCAGAATGGGAATCACCATACCCTGACCAAGCAACGCGATAAACAGATTAAGCATAAGAATAAAAAGCGGGAATTTCGCTGCAGATGATAATCGACTCATGTAACTAATCTCCTTATGATGTTTACTATTAGTAAACATTTACTTGGTGTAAACCATTATAAAGATAGGTTAACTATTTGTAAATGAACATTTTCAGCCCGGTACGAAATGATGTCACAGAGACATCCTTTCTTTGAAATATAAGAGTTTATATGTTCCACGTTATTAATTATCCTTCTATTTCTCGCTGAAATACCCCGTCCTTTAAAAGGACGGCGAAGCCGTTTCCACTTAGCTGCAATCTTAGATATCACTATCGTGTTATAAATTGATCGTTAATTGCTATTTAATATAGGTATATATCGTTATAATGCTATTATGTAATTCTGAGAAATAGCAGAAGCACGAATTAGTGAAACGAGATTGCACAAATTGAGGAGAGAACAAGGATGGCTACGTTACTACTACTTATTATTTACCTGGCATTTATAGGTCTTGGACTGCCTGATGCCTTGCTTGGCAGTGCATGGTCCATTATGAAACATGATATTGGTGCCACAACAGAAATGGCAGGTTATATATCGTTAACGGTCTCATTCTGTACGGTTATATCCAGTTTATTTGCAAGCAGATTGTTGCATAGATTTGGCACAGGAAAGGTAACTCTGTTCAGTATCCTATCCACAACAATTGCCTTGCTTGGATTTTCTTTATCCAACGAGTTCTTATTCTTTATACTTCTGGCGATTCCTTTGGGATTAGGCGCTGGTTCTGTAGATGCAGCATTAAGTAACTATGTAGCGCTGCATTTCAAAGCCAAGCATATGAGTTGGCTGCATTGTTTCTGGGGAATTGGAGCCATGACAGGTCCTATTGTAATGTCATTTTCGCTGGATAATGGGAATAACTGGCGTGCAGGATACCTTACGATAGGGATAATACTTACTGCTATAGTTGTAATATTATTGGCATCGCTGTCTTTGTGGAGGGTTTTTGAGAATGGAAAAATAGAAGAAGGCGACGAAAAGAAGCTACTCAGTAACAGAGAAGCTTTACGAATCCGGGGTGTGAAAATGTCCATGGTTTCCATGCTATGCTACAATGGTTCGGAAACAGCCGCTGGTCTATGGATGGCATCCTTCTTTATAGCAAGCAAAGGAATTTCTCCCGGCACGGCAGCAGCCTGTTCTTCCTTGTTTTATATTGGAATCATAATAGGACGAATAGTATCGGGATTTCTCTCGACTAAGGTATCAAGTAAAAGTCTGATCAGGTACGGTGGATTAGTTGGCTGTGCTGGACTTGTAATTCTTATTCTACCGCTTCCTATTTGGGTTGCTGCAGGAGCATTATTTATTGTGGGACTAGGTGGAGCACCAATCTATCCGAGTATTGTTCATGCAACACCGGAACGTTTTGGGGAAAAAGCGTCTTCGAGTGTAATTGGACTCGAAATGGCAAGCGCTTATACGGGCTCTACACTGATTCCATTAATAATGGGGATTATTGCAAGCCAATTTGGAATGTTTATGGTACCCCTGATTTTGCTTCTGCTTTTTGGAATCATGTTCGTAGCTTCGGAAATGGTCAATAGATCCACGTACACCAAAAGGACCCTGAACCCGTAGTTCAAACTACAAGATACAGACGCAGAACCCTCGCCAACCGGAGAGGGTTTTTAATTTACGGTTATTTTACAACAACGCTGCTCTCATTTAACACATAGAGGTTACCTTATTAGATGTACTTCATATTCCATGCATCTATGAAACAGGTGAAGACCACAAGGGAGGACTATGCTAACAATGAACCAGCACAAGAAGAAATTGCTCATCCTATCACTATCTGCATCCGTATTGCTTACCGCCTCCGGTGGCGCTTATGCGAGCGCAGCGACTATTCCGACAAACGTGAATCCCGTAGAGCCATCGTGGGGTTATTTCGTCGATGTGTACAAGAACAACTCCAAGGATAATATGGCCTTAGAATCTAATCCGGCGATCGGAGTGCTGTCGGAATATATCAAACTGTGGACACCGGGGGAAACCTGGGAGAACGGGACGAAGTTGAACAGCCAAGTGCTGGATGCCAACATCCAGAAGGTCGTGCAAATGACCAAGAAGGTTACCCCGCAGCAGGCGGAAGCAACGTATTATGACGACCGCAGGAACCAGAGCTACAGTATGATGGAAGGTCTCGGGTCACTGACGGATGTGTACCGCAATCTAACTGGTGCAATCACAACGATCAACAGCATACCGCCCGACGCGACGAGTGTGAAATATGAGGATGAAGGCAATAATTCCGGCGATCCCAAATCGAAACTGGGCAGTATGGTGAACCTGGTTAATACGGTTCGCGGCACGTACTCCACCACGAACCCGTCCAAAAGTTTCTATAATTATATGCGTCCCTTCCGCTGGAGCACGGATGTAACGGTGCTTCCGACACTAGTGCCCGCGATCAAATCCGATCCTACCAGTGACGGAGGATATCCGAGTGGACATACGAATGCTGCCTACTTGACTGCCTTCGCTATGGCCCATGCCGTACCGGAACGTTACCAGGAACTCTTGACCCGCGCTTCGGAGCTTGGCAACAACCGGATTGTGGCCGGTATGCATTCTCCTTTTGATGTCATGGGCGGACGCGTAATGGCGACAGCGCTGGCCGCAGCGATCCTGAATGATCCGGAGAACGCGGAACTGAAGAAAACTGCCTATACCGATGCCCACAGCATGCTCCTGTCTCAAAAAGGGACTGCAGCCGATAAATTCAGCAGCTATACTGCTAATGAGAAAAGCTTCACAGACCGCTTGACCTATGGATTCCCGCAGATCAGCTCAACAACGAAAACAGTTGTGGTACCAAAAGGCGCGGAAGTACTACTAGAGACGCGTCAGCCGTATCTAGACAACACGCAGCGCCGCTGGGTGCTCGCGACGACCGGTGTAGAATCCGGATATCCTGTTCTGGATGATGCCGAAGGCTGGGGGCGCTTGAACCTCTTTGCTGCCGTGAACGGTTATGGCGCATTCGCTACCGATGTAACGGTCGCCATGGATGCTACAAAAGGCGGCTACAATGCTCTGGATCAATGGCGAAACAACATTTCCGGCAAAGGCAAGCTGACGAAAAAGGGCACAGGTACATTGCAGCTGAGCGGCAGAAACAGCTATACTGGCGGCACCCAATTGGAGCAGGGCAAGCTTGAAGCACAGTCGTTGACTGCTCTGGGTAACGGGGGTGTAGTGAACAACGGAGGTACATTTAGTAAAGCAGTGTCTGGCAAACTCGCTGTTAAGGGAAACTTCAAACAATCCGCCAAAGGTACGCTTGCACTGAACGTAGGCAGCCCGTCTGATGTACTGCGAATTATGGGTTCGGGCACCTATGGCGGCAAGCTCAAGCTTAATTTCACCAACAAATATATGCCTAAGGGTGTTGTAACGATCATTACGGATGGCAGTTCCTTGAAGAACGGTGTGTTCTCATCTGTAGAAACCACAGGCCTTAACAGTCAGTATAAGACCAAACTGATCTATAACGGGCATAGCGTTCAACTTCAGATTGTTAAGAAGTAGCTATCCAGGCAGTATTGACACAATTGCTAAACTAAAGGCTGAGGGCTGTCTTGTCCGCACGAGATGCGGTAAGAATTATGTGAAGCAATATTGTTGATGTTAATGCAAAAAAAGAGGGAACCCCGAAATAATGAGGCTCCCTCTCTTTTTTAACTAAAAATTATTTTCGAGTTCCGCAAAGCGAATCATATGAAGGGTTCGGCGATATGAACGACTTTACTGAGACTGTAGCTGATGAACAATTAAGGGATGATTCTGGAAATTTAAAGATACACTGGCTTCGGATGGTGAAGAATTGGATCGTTATTACCGTTTTGTTGAGGTCCGCATTTAGTTGCAGATTTGGTTACTACTTAGGACCCCCTTTTTTTTCATGTGTTACTCGTCCGAGCCTGTCATACAACACGACAAGGAGGCTAAGAATAACAAATGAAGGCCGTCGCCAGTAACCAGCGCTTAACTTTCAGACTACTAACGGACTCAGGAGCCTCTATTTGCTGAAAAAAGGCTGTTTTGCAGGTCTAACGGACTCAGGAGCCTCTATTCAGGCAAAAACCCACTAGTTAGGGCCTGTTTTTCCAATATAGAGGCTATGCGGTCCGCTAGACTCCAAACCATCGCAGGAATGCGGAAACAGGAGCTATACGGTCCGCTAGGACGTGGGTTACCAGAAGGGGGAGTGTTTGGGTTAAGGTAGCGCGATCCCATAACCTTCTCGAGTAACCTTCTATACCCTCGCAGGGTCCTAAGTAGTAACGAGATTTGCACTTATTCTCCTGATAATGGGTGTTTCGGCGGAAATTAGTTGCAGTTTCGCATCTAATTACTCCGAAGGTTCCAGGGCAACACTCTAAATCCTGGCTGAATCCTAAGCAGTAACATTAAAGCAAGAATAAATCTAAAAAAATGGTGAGAGCAGCCGGGCGAAAACTTCTTTCATTTTTTGAAGGGATGGCCGCCTTTCGAATTCGGATAATGCAATCTCTTGGCTTACGTTAAGATCCGTGAAAAAATCCTCCACCAAACGGTTCACGACCTTCCCGTCAAAAAAGACTGCGTTCATCTCGAATTGGTCGCAAAAGCTGCGCAAATCCATATTTGTGCTGCCGGCGCAAGCCAAGTCATCTGAAATCAATACTTTGGCATGGAGAAACCCTTTTTGATAGCAATAAAACCGCACTCCCGCCTGCAGCAATTCCTGGACATAGGACAAAGAACAGTAGTAAACAAGTTTTTTATCAGGGATGCCAGGAATGATGATGCGAACATCTATACCACTCATGACGGCCGTTTTTATAGCTAACAGGACACTGGGATCAAGAACGAAATAAGGCGTCTCTATATAAATTCGCTTCTTCGCCGAAACGATCAGGGAGAAGATAAGCTCCAGGATCGTCTCATCCGGTCCACTCTTCACGATTTGAACAAGTTCTTTTCCTTGAGTTTCCTGAATCGGATAATAAGTTGGATCGGTGAGCAATTGTCCTTTAACCGTATACCAATCGGTCAGGAAGGTATATTGGATCCACAGTACAGCATAGCCTTTCATGCTGAAATGAGTGTCCCTCCAATAACCAAAAGAGGGATCTTTCCCCAAGTATTCATCTCCGATATTTAAACCTCCAAAAAAACCGATTTTTCCATCGACGACTACGATTTTACGATGATTACGGTAATTGAGCTGTCTATTGAAAAAAGTGGTTAGCGGAGGGGCAAAGCACCCGATTTCCACACCAGCCTGCTGCAACCGTTTCACAAAAGCCTTTCCCAAACGCCTGCTGCCAATCCCGTCATATAAAAGCCGCACGTTAACCCCTTCTTGTACTTTTTGGATCAACAGCTGCTTAAATTGAGTACCGAGATTATCATCACGGATAATGTAGAACTCCATATGAATATGATGCTTGGCCATGGCAATCGACTCCAGGATTGCTTTAAAGGCTTGTTCTGCTTCAGTGTATACCGTCGTTTCATTGCAAGCGGTGATGGGCAGGGTCTGTTTATTTTGGAGTAAAGTATAAATTTTATTATTTTTTGAAACCGTTTCAGCAAGCCTGTTTTTCGGTATCCGCTGATTGCAACGATCTATGAGGTCTGCCCTGAACGATTCCCGACGGCTATACTCTTTCTGGCTAAGGATACGGTGGCAGGTATATTTTTTCGATAAAAAATAATACAGCAGGAAACCAATCAACGGGATCATAAACAAGATCACTAGCCAAGCTGCCTCTTTGTCCGGGCGACGATATTCGGTGATGACAATGGTAATGATTTGGATGATCAATAACGAGTAAGCCAGAATGATCCAAAGCAATTGTTTAGTCTCCCTTTCAAAAGCGTTTGATGTATGGGACCGTTCCGATTATTTTCACCCTCCACCCTCTAAAAAATCCAAGTATGATAAAAGTTGCATTTTTTGTATAAGCTAAGCAGAATGTGAATTGGAATAAGGAGCAATGTTATGAGTCACATAGGTCGGGATTCTCTAATTATTGGCATTGATGTAGGCTCAACGACCGTCAAGGCCACGGTAGTAAATCCTGAAAGCAAGCAAATCCTGTGGTCGGACTATCAGCGCCATCATACGAAGCAGGCGGAAAAAGCTCTGGAAATGTTAATCGCCATTGAGAATGAATTTCCGGATATCCAACAAGAAAACGTTCGCGTGTTTGCGACGGGTTCCGGCAGCGGCCCTATTGCTCCCCATATCGGAGCGAAATTCGTGCAGGAAGTCAACGCGGTTACCATGGCTGTAGAGCAGCTTCATCCCGACGTCGGGAGCGTGATTGAACTTGGAGGACAGGATGCAAAAATCATCATTTTTAAGAAAAACGAGGAAACAGGCTATAAGCAAGCGTACACCTCTATGAATGACAAATGTGCATCCGGCACCGGTGCCATGATCGACAAGTGTCTGATCAAGGTGGGGATGCTTATGGATGATATGGACAAACTGCACTTTGACGATTCAAAATTGCACCATGTGGCCGCAAAGTGTGGGGTATTTGCCGAAACAGATATTGTCAATCTCGTTAAAAGCGGAATCCCTTCCCCAGAAATTATGTGTTCGCTGGCGGATGCCATCGTCATGCAGAATCTTTCTGTCCTTACCCGCGGCAATACACTGCGGCACAATGTTCTGTTGCTGGGAGGACCGAATACTTACTTGACCTTTCTGCAGGAATGCTGGCAGAGGAGGATCCCTCAGACTTGGCAGGAACGGGGATACGATTATCCGAAAGACAAGCCCGTCGAGGACATGATTTTTGTTCCGGACCATTCGCAGTATTATGCAGCCTACGGAGCGGTCCTGTACGGGATGTATGAACCGGTTGATGCTGGTGTATACCTGGGATTGAAGGGGCTGAAGGAATTTATTGCCCACGGCCGCCAAGCCAAACTGAGCGAGAAAGCGGGCCCGCCGCTGGTGAACAGTGACAATGAACTCGAACAATTTCACCGGAATTACAGCATCCCCGAATTTACGCGGGCAACCTTCTCCCCGGGGCAGAAGGTGAGAGCAGTGATCGGTCTTGACGGCGGCTCCACTTCATCCAAGGCTGTGCTGGTTGATGATCAAGGAGATATTCTGCTTAAAGAATACCAGCTATCCAAAGGGAATCCACTTGAAGATACGAAAGAAATGTTAACGCGGATCCGGGATAAGGTGAAGGGGAAGGGGGCCGATTTGGAGATTATCGGCTTTGGTACCACGGGTTATGCCGCTGATGTTTTGGGGAAAACGTTAAAAGCGGACGTCAATATCGTGGAGACCGTCGCGCATATGATGAGCGCCGTTCACCAATTCGGCGACATCGATGTGATCTGTGACATCGGGGGGCAGGACATCAAGGTCCTGTTTCTGAAAAACAAGGATCTCCGCAACTTCAAACTGTCCAATCAATGTTCCGCCGGGAACGGGATGCTGCTGCAGGCGATGGCAGATCAGTTCGGTATTCCGGTTCAGGAGTATGCGGATACGGCTTTTGGCGCAGCTCTGAGCCCTAAATTTTCCTATGGCTGCGCAGTATTTCTGGACGCGGATCGGGTCAATTTTCAGAAGGAGGGGTATTCCAAAGAGGAATTGCTTGCCGGACTCGCTCTGGTTCTGCCGAAAAATATATGGCAATACGTAGTGCAGATTCCGCGTATGGCCGAACTTGGCCGCAAGTTCGTCCTGCAGGGCGGAACCCAATATAATTTGGCTGCAGTCAAGGCCCAGGTCGACTATATCAAACAGCGGGTTCCCGATGCCGAAATATACGTCCATCCGCATCCGGGAGAAGCGGGGGCCATTGGTGCTGCCATGGAAACATTGCGTCTAGTGAAGCGGCGGGGGTATTCCACCTTTTTGGGATTGGATACCGTAATCGACCTGCGTTATGAAAGCCGTAACGACGAATCGACCCGCTGCCATTTTTGTCCCAACCACTGCAGCCGCACCTTTATTGATGCCGAGACGCCGGACGGGCAAACCGCCCGATACATTTCCGGCTTCTCCTGCGAAAAGGGAACGGTGGAAGACAAAGCAGCGGTCATCAAATTAACAAGGGAGCGGCAGGAACTAAAAAAACACTATCCCAATCTCGTGGAATACGAGGCCCGCCGCATGTTTCAGCATTTGTACGATGCTGAGCCTCTTCCGGAACCCAAGCTGCCGATGGATGATGTCTGGCTGAACCGGGGGTGGTTTGGCTTTGGCGGAAGTCGTACAAAGCCGAAACAGCGGCAGTTTGCGCGTTCTTCCACCGAGGCCATGAAGCGGCGCAACCGGATCCGTATCGGGATTCCCAGGGTATTGAACATTTGGTCCACTGCACCTTTTTGGCGGACGTATTTCGAGACGTTGGGCATTGATGGCCGCAATATTGTGTTTAGCGATCATACGAGCGGGGAAATGTGGCAGGAAGGCGGCAAATACGGCTCTATCGATCCATGCTACCCATCGAAAGTGGCCCAGGCACATGTTCATAACCTGCTGTTTAAGCACCATGAGCAAAAAACGTTGGATTACATCTTCTTCCCGTGCATCACCCATATCCCGACGTATATGCACAATGTAATGGATTCGGCCAGTTGCCCGATTGTGGCTGGCGCCCCGAAGGTGATTAAGGCCGCTTTTACCAAAGAAGTAAATTTCTTCGAGACGAGAGGAATTTCCTATCTGGATCCGGCGGTTACGTTCACCGAGCCAAATATGATGAAAAAGCAGTTGTATGAAGCATTTGCCGGACATTTGCAAATCACCGGGGATGAAAGCGACTTTGCCGTTGAGCAGGGCTGGAAGGCCATGGAGTTGTTCGATACGGAAATGCAAGAGAAGGGTCGCATCATCCTGGAGCAGGTCGAGCAGGAAAACCGCCTTGCCATTCTGATGATCGGGCGCCCCTACCATTCCGATCCGGGCCTGAATCACAGTGTGCTTGAAGAATTCCAGGTACTCGGCTACCCCATTCTCTCCATGCGTTCTATTCCCAAAGACGAGGCGTGGCTGCACCGCTTTTTCAGTGATGATCTGAAGAGCGGGCGGGTGGAACAAGCACTTGAAGTCAGCGATGTGTGGCCGGAAAATTTCAGTTCCAACAGCGTGCAAAAAGTGTGGGCAGCCAAGTTTGCCACGCGCCATCCCCATGTGGCTGTGCTGGACTTGTCCAGCTTCAAATGTGGACATGATGCTCCCACTTATGGGTTGATCGACTCGATGATCACGGCCGCGGGTACCCCGTATTCGGCGCTGCATGATATCGATGCCAACAAACCGAGCGGTTCGATCAAAATCCGGGTTAAGACATATGCTCACAGTCTGGAGCTTCATGAAGAGCGTCTGCAGGATTTGGCCCGCAAAAAAGCGGAGCTGCAGCAGCGACTGGAGCAAAAACGCGCTGAATTGATGAAGGAGTGAATCGATTTTGAATATCGCCCAAAAAAAGAAAAATGCCGGGGTTCCGTCTTCTCTCGAGGAGAGGCTATTGAACTTTCAGAAGGAACAGGAACAAGCGTTAGGCTTGGATCTTGAAAACAAGAACCAGTGGTTTGATCCCGTTCCTCATCAGTTTTTGGCCAAAGATAAATCCACCACCACCCTTCTTTTCGGGGGCTGACGATGGCTCACGATTATTTGGTGGAGGCGGCGCTAAAAGGGTTAGGCTATCGGGTGAAGCATATGGAATGTCCGGACAATGAGTCCCTGCGCTACGGTAAAGAGTTCGGCAACCGCGGGCAATGCAACCCGACATACTTCACGGTCGGCAATTTAATTAAATATCTGCATTACCTTCGTGATGTGGAAGGCAAATCAAAGGAAGAGATCATCGGCAACTATCTGCTCGTTACCTGCGGTTCCTGCGGCCCCTGCCGCTTCGGAACCTATGTTACGGAGTATCGAAAGGCTCTGCGTGATGCGGGATTTGACGGATTTAGGGTTCTTCAGTTCCAACAGGCGAATGGATTGAAACAGATGACCGGCAGCGAGTCGGCGCTGAAATTGGATATGCCGTTTTTTATCAGCCTCTTGAAAGCCATTTTTGTGGGAGACATCTTAAATGCGCTGGCTTACCGTATCCGTCCTTATGAGGTGAAAGCAGGCTCAACAGACGCAGCTCTGGAGCGATGCAAGCAGTACATATATGATGCCCTGAGCGAGCATAAACGGTTGAAACCGGCGTTGATTAGAAGCCGCAGGGAACTGCAAACCGTTCGGGTGGATCGTAGCAGAGTCAAACCGAAGGTAAGCATAATCGGAGAGTTCTGGGCGATGACTACCGAGGGTGACGGGAACTACCAGCTGCAGCGCTTTATAGAAAGCGAGGGAGGCGAGGTGGAGGTGCAATCGTTGACGGCTTGGATCTTGTTCCTCATCTGGTCAGGGCGCTTCGATACCTTAAAGCGAATCCATCTGCGCGAAGCGGATTCTGGAAAAAATGGTCTGAAGGGAAAGCACCCGTTCCTGCATCTGCGTATGTTAGGGTTGGCTGACCGTGTCCTTCGTGTGACGTTCCAGACGTATGCCAAAATTATTGGCCTGCATCATTACCACCTGCCCGATATGGAAGAGATCGCCCGGGTTGCCCATGAACACTATAATAACCATCTGCGCGGCGGAGAGGGGCACATGGAGGTGGGGAAGCTGATTCTGAACGTAACCAAGCGGAAAGTGAACATGACTATTTCTGTCAAGCCTTTTGGATGCATGCCGTCTTCCGGCGTTTCCGACGGTGTGCAGTCCCTGATCACCGAAAGATACCCCGATGCCATCTTTCTGCCGATAGAAACGACGGGAGATGGAGCAATAAACGTATATAGCCGGGTGCAGATGATGCTTTTTAAAGCGAAGCAGGCGGCCCAGAAAGAATTTGACGAAGCCTTATTAAAAAAAAGCCTGACGCTCGAACAGCTTCAGAAAAAGAAGGATATAAAATCGGCCCGTCCGTTGCAAACAACCCGTCATGTAGTTGCTTGTACGGCGGCAAATTGGGTATACGGCAGGCGTACCGTTAGATAAATCAAAAAGGGACTGCCTTAAGTCTTTGATGACTTATGGACAGGCCCTTTTTAGCGTCTAGAGGATTAAGCTTGTACTTTGGGCATAGCTGAAAAAAAGATTTCGTTGTAGAGAAGGCCCTTCCTGAACTTTTTGATCACTTGATACTCATATTGTTGGCGTTTGAACAGCTGCAGATATTCATCCTCACTGCGAATAAACTCACCGTTGTCATACTGTTTCATAAACCAGTTGTTGATTTTGTGCCGCGGACATAAATATGGCTCGATGATAATTAATTTCCCTTCGGGTTTCATTACTCTGCTGAACTCGTTCAAATATCCGGTAATTTGTTCGTTGGAGATATGGTGGAGAACCGCGATGATGAGAATGAGATCTACGGTTTGATCCGATATCGGAATACGTTTTTCGTCAAACACCATAAAGGTATGGTTGGGATGTAACTGTTTGGCGAATTGTACTCTTTTGGCATCGGGATCAATGCCATAATAATGATCTGCATCGCATAGGGAACAGTTTGCTCCGGTTCCGCAGCCAAAATCCAGAATGCTTTTATTTTCTAATGAGAAACGGCTTCTGATACGCTCGTGAATATATTTATTGGTGAACCATTGTGGACGTACAAACCGGTGATACAAACGCGGGGACAAATACATGAGATTAAACTCACCCACCATTTCATTAATGTTGAAAATAGTGTGCCTCTAACGTTCTAGGATCATACAAAGGAAAAATCCACCAAACGGTGTCTCGCTGTATAACTTCAAGAGTTCCGCGACAAAATGTATATGAAGTAGGTGAATTGTCATGTGGATAAAAGAGAGTCGAATTTTGCCGTCGATCTTACTATTGATCTTGATTATTGGATGCCAGAATCCGAAACCTAAAGAACAAGATTTGATGCGGATAAAATCCGCTAACAAAGAAAATACGAAGAAAGTCATTTTACTGATGGCGGACTCTTTAATGGCTCAGGCAATCGACCAAGGAATCAGAGAGCACGAGCTTCCCGCCTTTAAATTCCTGATCAATCACGGGCAATATTATAAAGACCTGGTCAGTTCTTTTCCCACGATGTCCGTTACGATCGACAGCTCGTTGCTCACCGGAAAGTATCCGGATGTTCACCGTGTGCCGGGTTTGACTTGGTATTCTGCGGGCGACAAAAAAAAAATCAATTACGGGACCGGGCCGATGGAATTGCTTAGACATGGAATTAATCCGGTGTTAACCGATGCACTAATCCATTTGAACGGGAGTCACTTAAACCGGAATTTGCCCACGATCTATGAAGATTTAGCCCGGCAAGGGTTAAAGTCCGGATCGATAAACGGCCTAATTTACCGCGGGGCATCGGATCATAAGTTATCGATTCCTGGCTGGATTCAAGGACCTACCTCTTTGCCGAAAGAAATTCAAGTGAAAGGACCGGATTTTTTGTCCTTGGGTTCGTTGACTAATCCGTTTGAAGGTATAAAAAATTTGCCCGATGGAATAACGAATCGGTTGGGAATCAATAATAATTTCGCTATAGAAGCCGTAAAATACTTGATTCAAGCCAATAAATTGCCGGATTTTTTGTTTGTTTATTTGCCCGATTTGGACCGGGAGTTACATAAGAAAGGCCCCACTGAACTAAATGGGGTCAAAAAGTTGGATCAGCAGCTTCAATCTTTGTTGCAAACGTTCGGTTCTCCGGAAAAAGCTTTGAAGGATGCGATTATTATCATTGCAGGGGACAGCGGAATGACCCAAATCCTGCCTGCTGAACAAAATCCGATCATTGATCTGTCCTCTATGTTCGGAGATGCCCGAATTTTGCGTCCGGGTGAAGCCGTATCGAAGGAGACAGAAATCATTCTGGCTGTCAATGAAACGATGGCCTATGTATATCCATTAAAAGCGGAGCGCTCCCTAAGAGATGTGGCGAATTTAATAAAAAACGATCCGCGCATTGATTTTATTGCATGGAAAGAAAAGGATTGGATTAACGTAATCCAGGGATCAACAGCCAAGCAGCTCAAGTTCAAAGCCAACGGAAACCTGACCGATGCTTATAAACAATCATGGACGGTCAAACAGGACAGTGAGATATTGGATTTAAGGGTGAATGCTGCTGCTCATTCATTGGATTACGATCAGTATCCCGATGTTCTGCGGCGATTGTCAGGCTCGCTCGATTCGCATCCAGGCAAGTTTTTAGTTGTTACGGCAAAACCGGGATATGAATTAGCGGACAGAAGTTCACCAACGCACAAAGGTGGCGGCGGTCACGGTTCCATTCGTAAAATGGAATCGCTTGTTCCCTTGATCATCTGTGGAACGGATCAAAAACCAGAATATTTACGAATTGTTGATTTAAAAGCTTATTTGCTTAACCTTTTGACTACTGGAAAACACTGACGATATGTCGAATTCGATGAGGCAGAACCAGGAATTAGGAGTAACAGGGCCAAGCAGTGTTGTGGAATATAGTGAGGAAAAGTAGGGGAAGAACAGGGTCTCTTAGCCGATTCCCTCTAATTCGGACATAATAAAAAATTAACCCATTCACTATGCTACCTGCTCCGAACATATGGTCTACTGTAGATGAGAGATTTAATAAAGTCTTTCATTTTTATTTCTCATGGATTGCTCAAAAAGTCCGGGCTTATACACCCGGACTTCTAGATAGACGTTTATAACTAACAATAGCTCATTATTCGTTGCTGTTCATCCATTGAAAATGGAAGCTTCCCGGTTGATCCACCCGTTCAAAGGTATGGGCTCCAAAGTAGTCTCTTTGCGCCTGCAGCAGGTTGGCCGGAAGCCGTTCGGAACGGTAGCTGTCATAGTAGGCCAGTCCGGAAGCAAAGGCCGGAACCGGAATGCCACGTTTCACAGCGATTGCTACTACATCTCTCCAAGCATCCTGGTAGCTATGAACGACGCTGCTGAAATACTCGTCGAGGAACAGGTTTTTGAGCTCAGGGTCGCGGTCATACGCATCCTTGATATTCTGCAGGAAGCCTGCGCGGATAATGCATCCACCGCGGAAGATCATCGCAATGCTGCCGTAGTTCAGGTTCCAGTTATATTCGTCCGAAGCCACTCTCATCTGGGCAAAGCCCTGGGCGTAGGAGGCGATTTTGCTGGCATAGAGCGCTTTGCGGACCGCCTCGATGAATTCCTTGGCATCTCCTTCGTAGGCTTTGGTTGCGGGCCCCTTCAGGACTTGGCTTGCAGCCACGCGCTCTTCCTTCATGGCCGAGATAAATCGTGCAAAGACCGATTCGGTAATGATGGATAACGGAACGCCCAGATCGAGTGCATTTTGACTAGTCCACTTGCCGGTTCCCTTTTGTCCGGCGGAATCCAGGATCACATCGACCATCGGCTTGCCGGTATCCCGGTCTACCTTGGCGAAGATGTCGGCTGTAATCTCAATGAGATAGCTGCTTAGCTCGCCGCGGTTCCATTCCGAGAAAATCTCATGCAGTTCAGTGGTGCCAAGACCCAGCACATCCTTCAGCAGCTGATACGCTTCGCCAATAAGCTGCATATCGCCGTATTCGATGCCGTTATGGACCATTTTGACATAGTGTCCGGCACCATCTTCTCCGATGTAAGTGGAGCACGGATCGCCGTCCACTTTGGCCGAAATGGCTGTCAGGATCGGCTCCACCAGCTCGTAGGCATCCTTTTGTCCGCCTGGCATAATGGCCGGTCCCTTCAGCGCCCCCTCTTCACCGCCCGATACCCCAGCGCCGATGAAGCGGAAGCCTTGAGCCTGCAGCTCTTTGTTCCGTCTTTGCGTATCCGGGAAAAAGGCGTTCCCGCCGTCAATCAGGATATCCCCTGGCGACAAATGCGGCACCAGCTGCTGAATCGTATCATCTGTCGGCTTGCCAGCCTTGACCATAATCATGATTTTGCGCGGAAGCTCCAGAGACTGGACGAACTCTTCAATGCTGTAGGCACCCGTGAAATTTTTGCCCTCCGCTTCTTTAATCAGTTCATCGGTTTTCTCCCGGGAACGGTTGTACAGGGCCACCGAGAACCCTTTGCTCTCCATATTCAAGGCCAGATTCTTACCCATGACGGCTAAGCCGACCACACCAATCTGCTGTTTACCCATCGACAATAGACCTCCCTATAATATGTGCTGGACAATTAGACCTGCGGCGCTTTCTTCCAGTCGGCAGCGAACTTCTCCAGCCCCTGGTCGGTCAGCGGATGCTTGGAGATCTGCTCGATCAGGCTGAACGGAATGGTGGCAATATGCGCACCGGCCATGGCAACGCGGGTCACATGGTCAGGATGGCGGACCGAAGCGGCGATAATCTGCGCATCCAGGTTATGAATGCGGAACAGTTCAGCAACCTTCACGATCAATTGCACCCCATCCTCCGAAATATCATCCAGACGGCCCAGGAATGGCGATACGTAGGTAGCTCCTGCACGGGCAGCGAGAAGCGCCTGGTTCACGGTGAAGATCAGCGTTACGTTTGTTTTCACGCCTTTTTGAGTCAGATGCCGGCAGGCCTCCAGACCCGCGAGCGTCATCGGGAGCTTGATCGTAATGTTTTTATCATAGTTATTGATCTTGATCAGCTCGTTCGCCTGTGCGATCATCTCTTCCGCAGTGACGGCATCCGGTGTTACCTCGGCGGATACGGACTCTACCTCAGGCACAGTACGCAGAATTTCCGCAATGCGGTCTTCAAATTTCACGCCCTCTTTGGCCACCAGAGACGGATTCGTAGTGACTCCGGACAGGACTCCGATCTGGTATGCTTTTTTAATGTCTTCCACATTTGCAGTATCGATAAAAAATTTCATATTCGTAAACCTCCAATTTTAGTTGAATTAATTACAGTTTTAAAAATTTGAAGCATCAGGGAGAGAAAGATCGTTTACTTCTTCAATGGCAGAGTCGAGCCACCAGTGATTTCCATCCTTCGCCAGCAGCTGATCTGATTCAATAGGTCCGAACGTACCCGCAGCGTAGGGATGAAGAGGAACCGCATTCTTGTCAAAAGCATTCAGGATCGGCTGCACCCATTTCCAGGACAGCTCCACTTCATTCCAATGCGCAAAGAATGACGGATCTCCGTGCAAAGCATCATAAATCAGGTTCTCATAAGCCTCCGGGACCTCAATAGATCTGGTATGGAAGTCAATATGCATTGCCTTGAACTTCCCTTTGTGCTGGGGATCTCTTGCCTTGAGCTGTAGAGTAATGCCCTCGTTCGGGCTGATCTCGAACACCAGAAGATTGGGGATATCATCCTCGGCGGCTGACGAGTTCTGCTTGAGCGGCTCTTTGAATTCAATCACAATACGTGTTGATTTCTCTTTCATTCTCTTCCCGGTTCGGATATAGAACGGCACGCCCTTCCAGAATGGATCATCGATCTGCAATCTGGCCGCAATAAATGTATCGTTCATCGATCCTGCCGGAATTCCCGGTTCGGAGAGATAGCCTGGGACCTGCTTGCCCTTGATGGCGCCTGCAGTGTACTGCCCACGGATCACTTTAAACGGGATATCCGTTTCTTCCAACGGCTCCAGGGCCTCCATCACCTCTTTCTTCTTGAAGCGCACCTCGTCTGCGGAGCTGTCTTTCGGCAAGCGGATCGCGAGCATCATCAGCAGCTGCAGCATATGATTCTGGAACATGTCTCTCAGTGCACCAACATGATCGTAATAGCCCGCTCTTTCTTCCACGCCCACCGTTTCCCCCGCAGTAATCTGCACGTTGGCAATGTAGCGGTTGTTCCAGAGTGCATGAAGCACCGGATTCGTCTGCTGGAATACATCCAGCTCCTGCACCATCGGTTTGCCCAGGTAATGGTCGATCCGGAAAATTTCATCCTCGCTAAAAGCTTCGCTCAGCTTCAGATTCAGCTCCTGCGCAGACTGCAGATCATGTCCGAAGGGCTTCTCAATCACCAGGCGTTTCCAGCCCTTCGCGGAACCCAGCCCGCTTCCCTTAATGTTCAAGGCAATCGTCTCAAAAAACTCAGGTCCGACGGATAAATAGAACATCCGGTTCGGGGAACCACCCGCTCTTTTCTCCTGCTGCTCAACCCGCTGCAGCAGCTTGAGATAATCCTCTGTATGCCCTACGTCCAGCACATTATATCGGAAGGCCTTCAGGAAGCCGCGCACGGACGCTGAATCATTCACTTCCCGCCGGGAAAAGTCCCGGATGGACCGCTCCACCATAGCCTGAAAGGCTTCGTCACCCAATTCTCTTCTGCCAAGACCAATCACAGAGAATGAATGGTTCAGCTTGTGGTCGAGAAACAGATTATACAGCGCAGGGTAGATTTTTCTCCGGGCCAAATCTCCTGTCGCTCCAAATAAAACAAATGTGGTTGCCTCCATCTCCATTCTCCTTCTCTCTGGTTTATCTTTCCTGGTTACACTATAATACAAATACAACCCATACAAGTAATTAATATATTTCACAGGAGCTATAGACCATGTCTATGATCAATTTTGAGTTATATAAGGTTTTCTACTGGGCAGCCAAGACTGGCAGTCTGACCCAAGCCGCCAAATCCCTGTATATTACCCAGCCAAGTGTCAGTCATGCGATTAAGCAACTGGAGGACAACTTTGGTCTAACCCTCTTTATCAGGAATTCCAAGGGCGTCGTATTGACATCGGAGGGAGTCGCTCTGTACTCGTATATTGAACAGTCGCACATCCTTATCACTCAAGCCGAGAAGCAAATGGCTAAACTCAAAAACCTCGATAACGGCGAGCTGCGGATTGGTGGAAGTGATTCTCTGTTCAAGCATTTTCTACTACCATTCATCGAAATCTTTCACCAACGCTACCCCGGCATTCAGATTCATCTGAAGCACGGAACCACACCGGAAGTCATCTCATATTTAAAAGAAGGCCTCATTGATCTGGGCGTAGTGCGCATGCCGATCACCGATCCCCAGCTTGAGGTGTGGCAGGGGCTTCAGTTACAGGACTGCTTTATTGCGGGCAGCCACTATGCCGAGCTGAAGCAGAAGGTGCTCTCTATCGAAGAGTTGCTTCAGTACCCCATCATCCTCTTCTCCCGTAGCAGCCGTGCTCGTATGGCGATTACGGACTTGTTCCAAGACTACGGATATGAGCTAAAGCCAAAATTTGAGGTGGGCAGCGTTGGTCTGCTAATCGAATTTGCCCGAAAAGGACTCGGCATTTCTTACGTAACCCGCGAATTCGTCTCCAAGGAGCTGGAGGAAGGCTCTCTCTTTGAGATAAAGCTGGACGTTCAGCTCCCCCCGGCTCAGGTTGGCCTGATGACCATGCGTAACATGCCGTTGACGACCGCAGCCAGCAAGTTTATCGAGCTTACGAGGAGAGACTGAAATATAATTTGATATTGGGAAGGGGAAGCCGACATCCGCGCCGAAGGCGCACCAGTTTAAGCGGCTCTGGCAAAATAACAAATGCTTGGGCTGCTTTTCTGCCCTGATGGAGGTGATTGGATGAGGCAAGCAACTTCATACGAAGTTAAAGCACCTTGATATGATGTTTTCAATTCAAACCACACCCCGGTATGGAATGGAACCATTTCCACAGCCAGTATTGATATTCTCCCCGTAATGCTTGTCCAGATAGTCCAGCACATAGGCAAGGACCGGAAGTCCTCGGCCGCCGCGTCCTTCTGATTCAGCTGCTCCAGCTGTCTGTCCAGCCATCCCAGCACCGCCTCCTCATTGCCCGACAGCAGAAGATTAGACAGCTCTTCCCCGTGGGTAACTTTGACATGAAAGGAACGCGCCGATAAAGCCCGCGGCTCCACTATAATTTGGGTTTCTTCATTCAGCCTGCGTTCTTTGAGCAGCGAGGACAGACTCCCGTAAGCACCGGTAATCGGAGTCTCTCCGGAGTAGACAGGACTTACCGCGATGGTCAAATAAAGGGCAGGCTCCTCCTCCAGCAGCTCCTTCAGGGTCTGGAGAGTCTGGAGAATGCCGCCACATCGCATATACCAATCCGGTCATGCTGGACGATGCCGGGGATGCCAATGCCGATAGCCTGCACATTCGGATGAGCCTCTATGATCTGATCCAGCCAGTCTTCGATGGTGCCCAGGGTAATCTGATCGATGAAACGCAGCGCTAACGCAGTTCGCTCGGTGTCCGCAGCTTGACCTGTTTAAATACACGGTTGAAGGTACGGATATTGGAGAAACCGCATTCCAGCGCGATATCCAGAATGCTTTTGTCGGTATTCAGCAGCAGACGTTCTGCTTGATTGACCCGGATACTATTGAGGTACGCGATGTAACTCATGCCCGAGATGCTTTTGAAGAAACGGGAGAAATAGAACAGGCTCATGTTGGCGTGACGTGCTGCATCGGCAAGTGTGATGGGATGCATGTAATTGACGTCGAGGTATTCAAGGACCTCCTGCATGATCTTCATATTCGTAATGCGCCGCTTATCCTTATGAGGATTGACTATGTCCAGAGGCATATTCCGTAGAATCAATGCGCACAGCTCGTGCAGCAAGCCGATCATAAGCTGTTCATGATGCGGAAGCTTCTGAACATGTTCCTGCAGCAGTTCCTGCATGATCGCGGACAGGCGGCTGTCAATGACCTCATCTTCCGGTGTGGATGGACGGTTCTCCCTAAAAGGGGAAGTGAGCCGCATATTCAAGGGCCAGCCTGCAGGAAACCCGATCAGCGAAGGGTTAAAGATAACAAAGATAAGCTTGGATTTGTTGTCCTTGCTGTCATAGTAGTGAATATCTCCGCTGCTGCATACGGCCAGATCGCCTGCCTGCAATACCCGTGTTTCCGAGTTGATCCCCATCCGGATCGAACCCTCCAGTACATAGATAATCTCCAGATCGTTATGCCAGTGGGCCAGAAAATCTATATTTGGACTCACAAATGCAGTGAAGGGAAAAGCTGATCCATACGTTCTGTTCTCGTGAAAAGCTCTCATGATTTCTCCTGTTCTGATCTTCCGCTATTTACACATAAACTTAGCAAAAAATGACCAGTCATACAAGCAAAATGGCGAGCAGCCGGTACCCTTTTGGATTACAATTTCTTCAGATAGACACGTGCTTACTGATTCCAGGACAAAAAGGAGAACTTGATATGGCGAAGAAAGCATTGATTGTAAAAGGCGGATGGGATGGTCATGAACCGAATGAGGTTGCAGCGATTTTTGCCGGCATTCTGGAGGCTGAAGGGTTCGAGGTTGAGGTATCGGATACGCTGGACAGCTTCAATAACGCCGAAGCGCTTAAGGAATTAAGTCTGATTGTGCCGGTGTGGACAATGGGTGAAATCGCGGGTGAACAGGTGGCGTCGGTTCTTGCGGCTGTGGCTTCCGGGGTAGGCATTGCCGGTTGTCATGGCGGGATGTGCGACTCCTTCCGTAATAATACAGAATGGCAATTTTTGACCGGATCACAGTGGGTGGCACATCCCTTCAATGATGGGGTGGATTATGAGGTGAATATCGTGAGATCCGGCTCCAGCCCGATTGTGGAAGGCATCCAGGATTTCATGGTGAAGTCAGAACAGTATTATCTGCATGTAGATCCAGCGGTAGACGTATTGGCTACAACTACTTTTGTGCTGAGCGAAGGTGAGCATTCGGCGAACGGTGTCATCACCATGCCAGTGGTCTACACGAAGAGATGGGGCAAGGGCAAGGTATTCTATAATTCTCTTGGACATCATGCGGATGTTTTTGATATTCCGGAAGCCAAGGAACTGATGCGTAAAGGCTTTTTGTGGGCTGCCAACTAAAACCGTGATAAGGGGAGAATCATTGTGCGTAAAGTGAAGGTGGGCATCGTCGGCTGCGGGAATATCAGCGGCATTTATTTTGAGAATTTGACCGGAACTTTTGTGAACACGGAGGTCTATGCCTGTTCTGATCTGGATCTGGGGCGGGCACAGCAGGCAGCGGAGAAATACGGAGTTCCTCATGTATGGACGACAGAGGAATTGCTTGCTTCGGAAGAGATTGAGATTGTCGTTAATCTGACCACGCCTAATTTTCATTTCGATGTGTGTAAGCAAGCTCTATTAGCCGGTAAGCATGTGTATGTCGAGAAGCCGCTGTCGCTAACGCTTGAGAATGGAACTGAGCTTGTCCGTCTGGCGCAGGAAAAGAATCTGTTCATCGGCTGTGCGCCGGACACCTTCCTCGGAGGCGGTCTGCAAACCTGCGCCAAGCTGATTGCGGATGGCTATATCGGAGAGCCGGTAGCAGCAACGGCCTTCATGCTCTGCCATGGTCATGAGAGCTGGCATCCGGACCCTGAATTCTACTATCAGGCCGGAGGCGGCCCAATGTTTGATATGGGACCGTATTATCTTACGGCTCTGGTATCTTTGCTTGGCCCGGCCAAAACTGTATGCGGCATCACCAAAACTTCTTTTGCCACACGGACGATCACCAGTGAGAAGAAGTTCGGCAAAGTGGTTGATGTAGAAGTACCTACACATGTTGCCGGAACCATCGAGTTCGCTAGCGGCGCCGTGGCAACGATGATTACCAGCTTCGATGTATGGCATAGCACGCTGCCGCGGATCGAAATCTACGGATCACAAGGCACACTGATCGTACCGGACCCTAACACCTTCGGCGGTCCGATCCTGCTGCGTCCGGCGCACAGCACGGAATTCCAGGAGATTCCGCTGATCTACAATTATGCCGGGAACAGCCGGGGCATTGGCGTAGCGGATATGGCCCGCTGCATCGAGACAGGAGACACTCCGCGCGCAAACGGCGAGCTGGCCAATCATGTGCTCGAGATCATGCATGCTTTCCATACAAGCTCCGACACCAAGCGGTATGCGGAGCTAACTACCAGCTGCGAGCAGCCGAAGCTGCTGCCGCTGGGCCTGGTCAAAGGGTATCTGGAGTAGCAAATATACAAAGCGAGAAGAAAGATAAGAATCATGTATTGCGCGAAGCATAAAAATTCTTATCTTCTCAAAAAGCAGCGATCCGTTTCCGGTACTTCCGGGAACGGATCGCTGCTTTTTTGTGTTGTATAGGAATTTATACAATGTAATAAATGTGCCTATAGTTTCTTTATAGTTCGGGTAGGCTGGTACGAGAGGTAAGGTACGGCGACTCGATTTGTTTTTAGTCCGGTCATTTTCAATGATGTGTTCTTTACGTTCAAAATAAACCGGAGTTACAGTATGCTGAATACTAATCGTTTTGTTAACGAAATTGATTGCAGTCCACTTAAGTCCAATCACTTCACTTCTTCGCAACAGCTTTCAGCATCGCTACGTAATGTTTACCAGATTCGGCCGTCTATTCTATCAATGGTGTGCCTGTGCACTTTGATAGACAACGTGGGTTGGTAGACATTCTCCGGAAGCGGCTTGAATCTCCGCATTGGGGTCACAAAGTCGATCAAACCGGAATTTAACTGATGCTGCGCCATAAAGATGCGTCCCTCTGAAGCTCAAATGAACTTTTTTAAATCCGCTGCACCACGGACTGGACAGCTCGCTGCCAGCCAGAGTAATAATTGTGCCGGGTGGCGTCATCTAGCTTAGGTTCGTACGTCTCATACAGTGTCAGTTGGGCTGCGATCTGCTCCGGGTCGGACCATAGACCTGCGCCGAGTCCGCCGAGATATACCGAGCCCATGGCCGACAGTTCAGCGCAGGTGGACCGGGCTACCACCTTGCCCAGGATATCGGCTTGAAACTGCATGAGCCAGACATTGGAGGAGGCTCCGCCGTCGGTACGCAGACCGAGCAGCTGAATGCCGGACTGCTGTTCAATGAATTCTACCGCGTCCCTGACTTGGTAGGCAATGCTCTCCAGGGCAGCGCGGACAATATGGGCTTTAGTAGTTCCGCGGTTCATGCCGGTAATGGCCGCCCGGGCGTAAGGGTCCCAATAGGGTGCACCCATTCCGACAAAAGCGGGTACAAGATAAACGCCGTCGTTCGCGGGAACACTTTCGACCAATTCCTGCATTTCCTCAAAGGTAGAGAAAAGCCCTAAATTATCCTGCATCCATTTGATGCTATCACCTGTTGTCCGGATGATGGCTTCAAGCGCATACGTCACCTTTCCCCCCGCCCCCCAGGCGATTGCAGTTACAAGACCGTCACCGCCATCGATCGGGTGGTCGCCTACATTCATCAACACAGAGGTGCCGGTACCAAAGGTGGCCTTGGCGCTTCCGGGCTTAAAGCAGAGATGGCCGTACAACGCACCCTGGGAATCTCCGATCACGCCTGAGATTGGCACCCTTTCCTCAAAAAGGCTGCTGTCCGCCGTATATCCGAATATGGCATCGGACGGCTTAACCTCGGGAAGTAAGGATGAAGGTACGGAGAAAATCTGGGCAAGCTCTTCGTCCCATTCCAAGGTGTGGATATTGAACAGCGAGGTGCGGCTGGCGTTCGTATAGTCGGTAGCATGTGTGCTGCCGCCGGTCAGCTTCCAGATCAGCCAGCTGTCCATGGTTCCTGCGAGCAGCTTCCCTTCGGCCAGCAGCTCTGCAGCTCCTTTGGCATGCCTAATGATCCAGCCCCATTTGGCGGCGGAGAAATAAGGGTCGAGCATAAGTCCCGTTTTGGCGCGGATGGTGCTTTCGTGACCCGCTTGCTTCAGCCCGGCGCATAGGTCCGCAGTACGCTGGCATTGCCAGACGATGGCATTATATACCGGCAAGCCGGTGGTCTTATCCCATATTAACGCAGTTTCCCGCTGGTTGGTAAGGGTCAGGGCAGCCAGCTCCGCCGGGTGGATGCCGGTTTGCTCCAGCACGCTGCGGGCCGCCTTTATGACATTATCATAAATTTCGAGCGGATCATGCTCTACCCAGCCAGGCTGGGGGAAGTGCTGTTTATGCGCCATTCCGCTGCGGGCGATGACTGCTCCTTCAGAGTTTACCAGGAGTGCTTTGGTGCCTGAAGTGCTCTGGTCAATGGCCAATATATATTTCTGATTGTGGTCCATATGCTTCGCCCTTTACTTGTTGATCAATTCGAACGCAACCTGCTTGATATTGTCGCCCGTAAGGCCATAGTGGCGGAATACCTCCGCTGATTTGCCAGCAATGGCCGGTTCATCCGGGATGCCGAGCACCTTCATCGGAACGGGATGATGCTGTACGACAACCTCCGCCACGGCAGCGCCAAGACCGCCGTAAATGCTGTGCTCTTCAACCGTAATAATGCGTCCGGTCTCCCGTGCCGCAGCAATGATGGCCTCTTCATCCAAGGGTTTAATCGTATGCATGTTGATGACCCGGGCAGATACGCCACTTTCGGCAAGCGCCTGGGCGGCATCGAGGGCAACCCGCACGGTTTCACCGGCGGCAATGATCGTAATATCGGAACCTTCCTGTACAATTACAGCCTTACCTATTTCAAACGGATAATCGTCGGATTCGTATACGTCCTCGACCGGGTTGCGTCCAATCCGCACATATACGCCGCCGTCATATTTAACCAGCGCTTCGGTCAGCTTCTTCGTTTCGTGGCGGTCGGCGGGAAGCACAATAGCCAGTCCCGGAATGGCACGGGCCACCGCAATGTCCTGTACGGAGTGATGGGACATGCCGAGCGCACCGTAGCTTACGCCGCCGCTGATCCCGATCAGCTTCACATTGGTCCGCGAATAAGCGACGTCAACCTTGATTTGCTCAATGCTGCGCATGCTCAGGAAGCAGGCAGGTGAAGTGACAAAAGGTTTCTTGCCGCTGTGGGCCAATCCGGCGGCCATGCCTACAAGGTTCTGCTCTGCAATACCAACCTCGACGAATTGCTCCGGAAATGTATTGGCGAAAGGAGCCATCGCGGCGGAACCGCGTGAATCACTGGCCAGTACCATAATATCCCGGTCGTCCTTGGCCAATTCCAGCAGTGTGTCACAGATAACTTGGCGGTTAGGAATCTTGTTCATTGTTATTGCACCTGCCCTTTCTGTGTCAATTCCTCAATGGACGCGCTCAGCTCAGACAGCGCCAGCGCGAGTTCCTCATCGTTCGGCACATGGTGGTGCCAGGCGGGAACATTCTCGGCGAAGGATACGCCCTTGCCCTTGGTCGTATTGGCCATAATCAGCGTTGGTTTGCCGGGTACTTCCGGTACGGCGCGGAATGCCTGCAGCAGTTCTTCCATATCGTTGCCGTTGATCGAAACAACATTCCAGCCGAAGGCGGCCCATTTCTCGTCCAGCGGTTCCAGGCCCATGACCTCTTCGGTAGACCCGCTGATTTGAAGCCGGTTGCGGTCGATAATGCCGACCAGATTATCCAGTTTATAATGGGCGCCTGCCATGGCGGCTTCCCAGTTGGAGCCTTCGGCCTGCTCGCCGTCTCCCATCAGACAGAACACACGGTAAGACCGCCCGTCCCGCTTGGCCGCCAGTGCCATGCCGACGGAAATGGGCAGACCATGGCCGAGGGCGCCGGTATTCATCTCGATGCCGGGCACCTTGTTGTTCGGGTGGCCGATGAGCCGGGTGCCGAACTGGCTGTAGGTTTCCAGTTCTTCTCTGGGGAAGAAACCGCGGTCAGCTAGAACACACCATAGTGATTCTACGGAATGACCTTTGCTGGCAATGAAGCGGTCACGGTCTTCCCATTTCGAATTAGCGGGATCAATATTCATAATTTCATAATATAAGGCCGTTAAAATGTCCGTGTTACTCAAAGATCCCCCTGTATGGCCCGTTTTGGCGCGGTGAATAATGGTCAGCAGATCCATCCGGATTTGTGAGGCCTTGACTTTCAGTTCCTGAATTTCCATAATATCCCCCTCTGATAGATGTAATATATAAAATGAACTGATGCTTCGTAGAGGCAACTGCGCAAGGATTGGACTTTCTCTATTCTTTACACGTGAAGACCTGACTGTTTAGTGCGGGCAAGATCAGAACCCCTAAGCCAGCTTTGGATTTCCTGTTCCGTAGGGTCTACGGGGTCCGGCGTCAGCCCGGGGATATAATTGCAGGCCTCGTAGATGGCCGGAATAACATTGGCATGGATGCCGACGGAGTGATGAACATAAGGACCTTTGACCAGCTTTTCTTCCCACAGCGGCCAGTCGTTCACTTCCACCCATACATAGGAGCCGCGGGTATAAGGGCCTTCAATGCCACGGGCCTTGCCCAGGAACATCGAGTATTCACCGTGGTCGCCGTCGAACCGGGCAATGGTCATGCCGCCGCCACGGATTTCGCTTTCATGGGTTCCTGGAGCATGGTCGTCAAAGAGGAAATGCTTACGCAGCTTCGGTTTCTGCTCCACAGAAAGCGAGACAGGGAAATTTCCGCAGTGGAAAAGCAGCTCCCCGTTGTCGTTTTCGGGATGGCGGATGGTAATGTCCGCAAAAAAGGTTGGCAATTCATTCATGGCGGCCGCCTGCACCATAATGGAGGTAATGGCTCCATGGATGTCCGTTTCACAGGTGACCGGAATTTGTTCATCCGTCAGGATCGCATTGGCCAGACACGGCATGATCGACATGGCCTCCTGCAGCGAAGACCAGCACTGGATAGCGATAGCACTGCTTCCCGTCTCGCGGGCAAAGGACTTCATGGCAACTTTCAAAGCAGCGATTCGCCTTACATCATCTTCGGTCACTTCACTGTAATCGAGCTTTTCTTTAATGTAATCTATCGTATCCAGCAGCTCGGCGCTGCTGCCGGCCGCGATTTTTCGGGTGCGGAGCTGAATATCGACAAGGGTAATTGGATGAATCTCAATGCCGAAGCGTTCAAGCAGCTCCCCTTCATTGCACATCATGGTCCAGAACGAAGCGGGACGCGGACCGATCTGGAGAATACGCAGGCTCTTGAACTGGCGTACGACGTTGGCTGCAGCGACAAAGTTGGTGAAGCCCCGCTCGAATACCGGATCATTCACCCAACTGTTGGTTACATAGGTGAAGGGAACGTCGAATCTGCGTAAAACTTTGCCTGTGGCGAAAATACCACATTGGGTGTCGCGCAGGCGCATACCGTCCGCAAGCGGCGCTTCATCCCGCGGCCCCCAGAGCAGAACGGGCTTGCCAAGCGCTTTGCCAACACGGGCTACAGTGTCTTCGGTACCGAAGTTACAGTGCGGAAAAAATACGGCATCGACTTCTTCCTCTTTGAACCGTTTGGCAATCAGATCGGCATTAATATGGTCGTCGTACAGCAGACCTTCCTCGTTTAGGCCTTCCAGGTCCACAATGTCAATATCCATTCCAAAGCTCTCAATTTGCTTGCGGATTTCTACTTTGTACTTAAAGGCATCCTCGGCGCTGAACGTAAACCGGCGTGTCGGTGCATAACCCAACTTTAGCTTCTTCATCATCACTTCTCCTCGGTATGGAATATTTCAGTCTTGCTGAAATGAACGCGGAACTAAACTAATGATTTTTTATTTAGTTAAAAAACTAAAACATAACATGATTTTCTATTATGAGGTCATAGTAACATTGGATATAACCGGTGTCAATGAGTTATTTAGTTTATTTTAGTTGTAAATTCTGATTTTTTAACTAAACTAAATTAATTTTGTTTATATGATTATTGCATCAGATCCTAATTCGATATAAACTTCACGTATTCACATCGCTGTGTTTGTATCTCACTAAGAAATGGAGAAGCGGATATAATTTAGGAAACCGAGGTTTAGCAAATGTTGATTTATTGCCTACGGGCAAAGATCGAGCAGGCGTAATGACCGGGAAGATTCAATGGAGGCAGGGGTAATAGCACGGCTCCCAGGCAACTGGTTGGTGGATGAGGATGGACCAGCTTGGGGCCGTGTATTTACCGTTACAGCTTCGGCTTTTTCATAATGCGAAGTGAGGCCGGAAGGAAAGTAGAGACTCGTTTCTAACACTGCACACTACCGCGGTATTCCACCGGCGTTTTGCCTGTGATCTTCTTGAAGATTTTGGAGAAGTAGGCCAAATTGCCATAACCGGCCTGTAAGGCGATGTCCCGGATCGGAGCATCTGATGTGACCAGCAGCCGCTGCGCTTCACGGATACGTTCTCCGTTAATATAATCGGAGAGCGATATTCCTGTTTTTTTCTTGAAAATATGCGACAAATACTCCGGATTCAAGTACACATGCGCCGCAAGCGCACTCCGGTTGATCTCCTCGTTCAAATTTTGCCGGATATATTGTTTGACGCGATCGACGACGGAAGAGGTTTTTTCCACGCTGTAGGCGTAATCGGCAGCCTTGCCGACTATAAGACCGATCCACTTTTCCATCGCCGTCACAGAGCTAAACGACTCATCCTGCAACTCCGCCCATTCGCTGTCGGTAAAGATGGAATGTGCCAGAATCCCTTTTTGGTTGAGAACAACATACATCCCCTGCATGAAATCGTGATGGAACTGTCTTAATACATACGCATCGACCTGGTTGCTGCTCACCAGATGGTTCAGGTAGTGTCCGACAGCTTCAAGAACCTGATCCTTCCGGTTCTCCAGAATCCATGTGAACCATTCCTCCATAGCGGGCGGGGAGTAAGGAATTCCGCTTACCGAACTTTGGCCCATAACCAGCACACGGCTGTCATTGACCACATTGTTGTTCTTCAGCTTCAGTAGTTGCTCTGTCACCTTGCAAAGCTTTTCGGGAGCGACATAGCGGTCGATATAGCAGGACAGTGTACAGGGAAGATAAGTCCCGCCATAGGTGACTAAAGTGCGGCAGCGTTCGGCGATGACCTGTACCGGACGCAGATTGGCCGGGGAGCACAGGTCCAGCACGACAAACAGGTTTTTGTCCAGTGCGACAATGACCGGCGCCTCCTGCTCGGGCAGCAGAATTTCACTGGCAATATTTTTAAAAGCATAGTCAAAGAGAGAGCGTCCCCATTCATCGGCTCTTTGATTCATTTCGTTGATGCTGACAAGAATAGGGAAGCAGAGATTCTCCGCAGAATAAGCAACATGTCTGTAAGCGGCTTCAGCCGCGATTTTCAGATCAACAGGAGGGAGATCGCCGCGAAGAATTTCCCTCCAGAACTGTCCGGCAATATGCGTCCGGTTTTCGGTCCAATATTGGGCTTGCTGGGTATATTCTGTATACACGCGCTGGATATTGACTTTTTGCACCGCTTTTTTCAACACGTCCTCCAGTTCCTGATAGGGAGCCGGTTTCAAAATATAATCGAATCCGCCAAGTTTGATCGCCTGATTCGCATACATGAAACTGGCATGGCCCGTTAAAAAAATATTGACCGTCTGCAGGTTCTGTTCCCTTACCCAGATCAACAGATCCAGTCCGCTGCCTTTTGGCATCTCAATATCGCTGAGCAGAATCTGGATGCTCTGATTCAGCAATATTTGTTGTGCCTGCCGCATGCTATGGGCGGTAAATACTTGTTGAATGCCCAGCGCGGCCCAATCCATGGAACGTTTAACGTCCTCCACGAAAAAAATATCGTCATCGACAATCAGAATATTCATGATGTGTGCACCGCCTTTGCCTCATCCTGTTGTAAGGGAATTTCAATATCAACTCTGGCTCCTAAGCCGGGTTCGTTGGAAAATTCGATTCTGGTTTGGTCCCCGTAGATAAGCATCAACCGCTGCTGGATGTTGTGAATGCCGATATGCCGCCCGTTGACATCGCAAACTCTTCGGCCTTCCCTCAGAATTTGAAGAATAGAGTCCTGAAAGCCGTCCCCTGAATCAATGATGACAAGCCGCAGCTTCGGAGCCAGCCCATTCCTCAATACGCTGGCGGATATCGAAATGCAGAACGTCTCCCCGACAACAGCCTCGTGTTTGATAGCATTTTCCGTAAAGGTCTGGATTATTAACGGAGGCACAATGGCATCCACCGTCTCGGCGTCAATATCGAATTCGCAGATCAGGCTGTCCGGAAACCGCAGCCGCTGTATGTCCAGGTAAGTCTTGACATGCTCAATCTCTTTGTCCAGCGGTACCAGATGGTCGCCCTCCAGCGCGTAGCGCAAATAGTTCCGCAGATTGACGGTCATGTCCTGAATCAGACCCGTTTTGGAAAGACCAGCCAGGCTGTGAATAACGCTAAGACAGTTCATGAAAAAATGGGGGTTGAGCTGCAATTGCAAATACTGGAGCTCCGCCCGCTGCTTGAGAATCTTTTCTTCATACACGTCAATTTTCAGCCGTTTGATCTGGCCGGTCATGTCCTCGAACGTATGATTGACCATCACAAACTCGTCGCACAGGTTTTCACTCTGGATTTTTACATCGAAATTGCCTGATTTGAGCGATTTCATCGCGAGCCGAAGGTTGTTCAGCGGCGCCATCACCAGCTTCCTGAGCATAAAGGTTAAAAAGAGCAAAATCACGATTACGCATAAGGCAATGACCGCGATCAACGTTTGCAGGGAGTCCAGACCATCCAGAATGTTATTGTCCCGAATCAAGGCAACCATACTGAATTCGCCGCGCTCCGAATGCTGCGCGATGACCAAATATTTGTTCCTGCCGTCATTGGTCAGATGATATTCGTCCGGGTTTATATGCAGGTCGATGATTCGGCCGTCAAGGAAAGGGTCCGTAATCATTGGCCTGCCGTCTTCCTGAGTTAAAAAGAGATTGTTTACCCCGCTGAAATGTTTACCCCGCAGTGGCTCAATCAGATCGTTTACTTTCACCCACGCACCCACGCTGGAGTTCCAGACTTTAATGACCCGGAGTAAATAAAAGTCGCCATCGATCTCGACAGGAGACCAGCTTGAACGGCTGAATCCCGCCGTGTGTACATCGCTGAACTGCTGAGTTACATAATTCTTGATTCTTTGCTTGTCCCGGGCATTAATATCGTTCTGTACGGCATCAATATAAATCTGTGCGGAATCCGAATAAACAAAAAAGCCGTCGATCATCCGATAGCTCCAGATGGTGTTCTTGAGCAGCCGTTCGGCCCGATATTGGGCCAGGTACCGGTCAATCTCCCGAGCAGGCATCTCAATGCTCTTGATATTCACATCGGTGCTGCTCATTCCGGCCAAAAAATTCTCCACATCGGAAAAGTCGTCGTCCATTTGCTTCATATAAATATCCAGCGTATTTTTGTTCGATTCGAAGACCTGGCTGCGTACTGTGCGAATAGCATACACGTTATTAATGATCATAAGCAGAATTAAAATGAATATGACAATCGAGACGCTGCCAATAATGCGGAACCGCAGCGACTTGCTGGAGAAACGCGATTTAAAATTTCGATACATAGGCTCCACCATCCATAGAAGTAAAATTAGCTTCGAAATAATTAAACCGCTTACATATCCAAAAAATACTCAAGAATTCCCGGTTTGTCAAGCTGAACGTCACTTTGGCAAACCAATTGCCGACGACCAAATATTAGTGATAATAATGCAAATAATCGTTATTTTTTTAGCGCTCCGCTACAAGTATACTCAAATTATCAAAACAAGGGGGAATTCCTAGTGAAAAAAAGAAAAGCAAGCCTGATCCTGCTGTTATCGCTCGTGTTGTCCATGACAAGTGTGTTGACTGCCTGCCAATCGGGCGATGACAGTGGCAATAAGGCAACGGCATCCAAGGATAAACCCGTGTCTCTGGTGCTGACTCTGCCGACGTTCAGCACAGTGCCCAAGGATATTGCGAAGGTGCAGGAGGCGATGAACGAAATCTCGCGCAAGGAAATTGGAGTAGAAGTACAGCTCCAGATCATTGATTCAGCGGCGTACAATCAGCAGATGATTCTGATGCTGGCGAGTGGAGAGAACCTGGACATTATGTCCGGCCTGTTCACATACAGCTCGGCTTACCAGAAGGGCCAGCTAACCGAGCTGGATGACCTGCTGCAGCAACACGGGAAGGGCATTATCGATACACTTGGTGAGGAATACATCAACGCTATCCGCATTAACGGCGTGCTGTACGGATTACCGAACCTGCGCGATTTTGCAAGCGGATACGGATCGTTCTCCATGCGCAAGGATATTCTGGACAAATACAAAATCGACCCAGCAACGATCAAAACAGCCGAGGATGTCGAGAACGTCTTCAAGGTTGTGCATGAAAAGGAACCGGAGCTGACTGTGGTGGCGCCGTCCAGCGACTCCTTCCTGTTGCAATTCCGGACCTTCGACGGTTTGGGCAACGATTTTGGCGTGCTGCTGAATTATGGCGAGAAGCTGGAAGTCGTCAATTTGTTTAAATCGGATGATTATAAGAATTACTTACAAATGGTCAGACGCTGGTACCAAAACGGATATATCAGCAAAGATGTAACCACTACTTCGGAAGCGGTTACACCAAGAGTGAAAGCAGGTTCGCTGTTTTCTTACAATACGACCTGGAAGCCTGGAAGCGAGCAGCAGGAATCCAATATGACCGGCACGCCAATGGTCCTCGTCCAGACACTGGATTCATTTATGCCCGGCTCCAGCGTGGCTGCGATGCCGTGGACGATTCCAATCAACTCTAAACACCCTGAAAAAACGATGGAATACCTGAATTTGCTGTACACCAACCCGGACATGATGAACCTGCTCGCCTATGGCATCGAGGGGGATCATTATGTGGGAAAAGAGGACGGTACAATTGGTTTCGCCGAAGGCGTGGATTCGAAGAACTCTGGATACAACCTTAACATGACCTGGCTGCTGCCTAACGAGTTCATTACAAAAGTTTGGGAAGGCAACGAGCTCTCCGTCTGGGAAGACACCCGCAAATTCAATGATGATGCCAAAAAATCGGCGGCGCTCGGCTTTACCTTCGACAATGCCAAGGTAGCGACAGAGATTACCGCTGTGCAGAACGTATACGATGAATACAAAAAAGTGCTGGAGAACGGGGTCGTGGACCCGGATAAATATTTGCCGGAGATGAATGCCAAGCTGGATGCTGCCGGAATTGACGTAATTATTCAGGAGAAACAGCGCCAACTGGATGAGTGGGCAGCCAAAAAATAAGAGCAGCAGAGCCCTGCGGCCCGCACCTAATCAAGGTCGGGATCCGCAGGATTCACCGACAGGAGGAAAGGCTTATGGAGAAGGTTGCCACTAAAAAAACGGGTCTGAAAAAAATCACCAGCTATATGCCCTTGTATTTGATGATGCTTCCGGGACTGCTCTACCTGTTCATCAACAATTATTTGCCCATGGCTGGCCTGGTCGTGGCCTTTAAAAATTACAATGCGCGGAAGGGCATCTTTGGCAGCGACTGGGTGGGATTCGAGAACTTTAAATATTTATTCAAGACGACGGACGGCTGGGTAATTACGAGAAATACGATTCTGTATAACTTTGCTTTTATTGTAATTAATACGGTTCTGGCTGTGCTGGTGGCGATTTTGTTAAGCGAGCTGACGGCAAAGTTTCGGACCAAAATCTATCAAAGTGTCATCCTGCTACCCTTCCTGATATCGTCCGTAATCGTCAGTTATCTGGTTTTTGCTTTCATGAGCGCCGAGAGCGGCTTTCTGAACAATACGGTGCTGCCTGCACTGGGGCTGGAACCCATCGCCTGGTACAACGAGCCAAAATATTGGCCAATCATACTGATTGTGGTCAGTGCGTGGAAGACAGTTGGGTACAACTGTATTATTTATCTGGCCACCATTGTCGGAATCGACCGGGGATATTATGAGGCGGCATCGCTGGAAGGGGCTGGCAAGCTGCAGCAGATCTGGCATATCACGCTTCCGCTGCTGAAGCCGGTCATTATTCTGCTCACCATGCTTGCGCTCGGCCGGATTTTTTATTCGGATTTCGGTCTCTTTTATCAGGTGCCGCAAAATCAGGGGGCGCTTTATTCCACTACCAATACTATCGATACCTACGTATATCGCGGTCTGCTGCAATTGGGGAATATCAGCATGTCCTCCGCAGCTGGACTATATCAGTCTGTTGTCGGGTTTATCCTTGTGCTCGGCTCCAACCTGTGGGTCCGCAGACTGGATAAGAACAGCGCAATCTTCTAAAGGGTGTGATCAGGATGGACAAAGAAACCAAGCTATTTCAACTGACGGCGCATATCATCATGACCCTGTTAACTGTGCTTGCTTTGGTGCCGATTTTACTGCTGGTGATTTCGTCGTTTACTGATAACGACACGCTGCTAAGAAACGGATATTCGTTTTTCCCCAGTAAACTCAGTAATTCGGCATATACCTATTTATTTGACCAGGGCGATGTCATCTTTCGCGCCTACGGTATTTCATTTTTTGTAACGATTGTGGGCACCACGCTAAGTGTAATCATCACGACCCTGATTTCCTATCCGCTCGCCCGCAATGATTTGCCCGGAAAAAATGTACTTTCTTTCTTCGTATTCTTTACGCTGTTGTTTAACGGCGGGCTGGTCCCGACCTATCTGATGTACACCGGAGTCTTCGGCATTAAAAATTCTATCTGGGCCCTGATTGTCCCGGGTCTGCTGATGAATGCCTTTAATGTGCTGCTTGTGCGCAGCTACTTTGTTACAGGCGTGCCTACGGAAATTCTGGAGGCGGCACGAATTGACGGAGCGAGCGAGTTTACTACCTTCAGACGTGTCGCGGTACCCATGGCTAAACCGATTATCGCCACCGTGGCGCTGTTTGTGGGCATCATGTACTGGAACGACTGGAACAACGGTTACATTTATCTGACGACACGGACGGATTTATTCAGTATCCAGAATTTGCTGAACCGGATGATCCAGAACATCCAGTTCCTGTCCTCCAATTCTTCCTCGGTGAGCAACGTCCAGGAAGGGCTGGCCCAAATTCCGTCGGCCACGGTGCGGATGGCAATTGCCGTTACCGGTATCCTGCCAATCGTCGTCGTGTACCCGTTCATCCAGGGCAACTTTGTTAAAGGAATCACACTTGGAGGCGTGAAAGGATAAATTTCCGGCTTCAGGTTTAGCTGCAAATCAAGCAGCTCACTACGATATGGAGGTTGATATTATGAAAATGGTAGAGATGAATTTCACTGGAAACGGGCGTGTGAAGCTGACGGGCTATATTCAAGAGCCATCCAAAGAAATGGGCACGGTGGCGAAAAAACCGGCCGTTCTGATCTTTCCCGGCGGCGGTTACGCCTTCCTGTCTGACCGCGAAGCGGAACCGCTTGCCCTGGCCTATGCCGCACAAGGCTTTCAGACATTTGTACTGCGCTATTCTATCGGCAAACATGCGGCTGGCTTCCAACCTCTGAAAGAGGCCTCCCAGGCGGTGGCTCTGATCCGGGAACATGCCGATGAGTGGCATGTTATCCCCGATCAGATCGCGGTTTGCGGCTTCTCCGCCGGCGGACACCTGGCTTGCGCCGTCGGCCTGCAAGGGGAGCATCGCCCGAATGCGCTGATCCTCTCCTATCCGGCCATTGATTTGGGCGGGGCGGAGGAAGCGAAGGCGGCCAAAAACCAAATCGTGGAAACCCTGCTGGGAAAAGCAGACTATACCCAGGAAGAGATGGATGTGCTTAATTTGCACAAGCATGTTACCAAGGAGGCTCCGCCCGCCTTTATCTGGACAACCGGGGAGGACGAACTGGTCATTGTAGAGCACACCCTGAAGCTTGTATCCGGGTATGCCGCTCAAAAACGTCCATTCGAATATCATGTGTTCCAAAAAGGAGAGCACGGTTTGTCCCTAGCTCAGCCTGTGTTTGCCAACGGCAGAAAAAGTATGGTCGATGCCCACGCCGCTAAATGGTTCGATTTGAGTGTGGAGTGGCTGCGCTCCAACTTCGGTGAACTGGAAGTCGTGGACAAACCTTTTGAATTCAATTTTGAATCCTTTGTGGAAGAGCTATCCCCGGAGGAGTGAGTGGAATGAAGCCTGCAATTGTGGCAGTTATTTTTGATCTGGACGGAGTGATCGTATCGACAGACGACAAGCATTATGAAGCTTGGCTGAGCATCAGCCGGGAAGAAGGCATCCCGTTCGACAGAACAATCAACGACCGGTTGCGGGGTGTCAGCCGGATGGAGAGCCTGGGGATTATTCTGGAGCAGGCGGAACGCCCGTATACGGAACAGGAAAGGGAGGCACTCGCTGACCGCAAGAACAGTTGCTATCAAGAGCTGCTTGCAGGCATTACGGAGGCGGATCTTCTGCCCGGTGTCCGGGACACCCTTGCGGAGTTGAAGAGACGCGGAATACGGGCAGCGATTGGCTCCTCCAGCAAGAATGCCCGCCTCATTCTGTCCCGTCTGGGGATTACCGGCGATTTTGACATTATCGTTGACGGGAACGACATCATGCGCAGCAAACCGGATCCGGAGGTGTTTGTCACGGCGGCTGCCCGTCTGGGGGCTGCGCCTGCTGCTTGCCTAGTGGTTGAAGACGCCGAGGCGGGCATCGCCGCTGCAGTTGCCGCACATATGACGCCCGTAGCCATAGGCCCGGCCTGCGGAAGTCCGCTGGCACAATTCCAAATCCAAAGCCTTCACGAGCTGCCGGCGCTTTTGGAATAGAAGTCAAGGAGGAATGTTAATCATGGCATCACATCGTGAGACGAAGATTGGCTATATCTGGGCAAACCCCGCAGGCCGGAAAGTGCTGCTGAATTATTTGCCGCATCTGGAGGATTCACCTTATCTGTCGTTTATCAAAATGAAAACCTTGCCCATGCTTGCGGTAGCAAACGATACCTGGACCTGGCCTGAAGGCCTGCTGGAGACGATCCTGTCCGAGCTAGAGCAGATTCCCGCCCATCCGGAAGAGGTGTTTCCCATACCGGCGGAGGACTATGAAGATGAACATATCCTTGCTGGGTCGGCCGGTGTAACCGCGCCGGGTAGTGCTGAACGCTGGAGCGTCTTCGAGCTTGAACTGCACGGCCCGCAACACGGGAATCCGTTCATGGATGTACGGCTTGAGGCGGAATTCCACCAGAATGAACGGTCGCTGCGCATCCATGGATTTTACGACGGGGACGGCAGCCACAAGCTGCGTTTTATGCCGGATACGGAAGGCGTGTGGACCTACCGGACCTTCAGCAATGCCCGTTCGCTGGATGGTATCCAGGGACAATTCGAATGTACACCGCCTGCGGCGGATAACCACGGCCCTGTCCGTGTGCGGGCTACGTTCCACTTCGCTTATGAAGACGGGAAGCCGTATTATCCGATAGGCACGACTTGCTACGCCTGGAATCACCAGCCGGAGGAACTGGAACGGGAGACGCTGACTACACTTCGCACCGCCCCATTTAACAAGCTGCGGATGTGCGTGTTTCCGAAGTTTTATCAGTTTAATACGGGCGAGCCGGTCTATTATCCGTATGAAGGTTCGCTTGAAGCGGGGTGGGATGTAACGCGGTTCAACCCGGTCTTCTTTAGGCACCTGGAAGAGCAAATCGGCAAACTGGGTGCGCTAGGCATCGAAGCCGACCTGATCCTGTTCCATGCCTATGACCGCTGGGGGTTCGCGGAAATGTCCGCCAGTGCGGATGAACGGTATTTGCGATATATCACAGCCAGACTATCCGCGTTCCGCAATGTCTGGTGGTCCATAGCCAATGAATATGATCTGATGTGGGCGAAGGAGCCTGAAGATTGGGAACGTTATGCGGAGATTGTTACGTCAAGCGACCCTTATCACCACCTGGCCTCTATTCATAACTGTTTCACGTTCTATGATTATTCGCGGCCCTGGATTACCCATTGCAGCGTTCAGAGGATTGACGTTTACAAGACTGCGGAGAATACTGACGAATGGCGTACCCGCTGGAATAAGCCGATTGTCATTGACGAATGTGCCTACGAAGGCAATATCGACCTGGGCTGGGGCAATATTACCGGTGAAGAAATGACCCGTCGTTTCTGGGAAGGCGCGGTCCGGGGGGGCTATGTAGGGCACGGAGAGACCTACCTTGATCCGGATGATATTTTGTGGTGGTCCAAGGGGGGGCGGCTGCATGGAAGCAGCCCGGAGCGAATCGGTTTTTTACGTGAAATCATCGAAGAGGCGCCCGGAGGGGGCCTGAATCCGCTAAAGTCGGAATGGGATGTTCCCTGCGCTGGCCTCGCGGACGAGTATTATTTATTCTATTATGGCTTCAATCAGCCCAGCTACCGGACGTACAACATGAAGCCGGGAATTACCTACAAAGCGAATCTTATCGATACGTGGAATATGACGATTCAGGAACTGGAAGGCAGATATGAAGGGAGCTTCCGTCTGGAGCTTCCGGGCAAGCCGTATATGGCTGTTCGGTTATCCGCAGTGAAGGAATGAGGCGCCGTGCAAAGAAAACAGCGGAATTGGAGCCATTATGGACGAAGCCGTTTATCGGCATGATGCTGATTAGCCTGTTGGCAAGCACAGCGATGAACGTTCAACTGGCCACCCTGCCTCTTTATATGCGGCATATCGGAGGAAATGAGTCCAGCGCTGGTCTCATGACTGGTGCGTTCACCATCGCTGCTTTCCTTACCCGGCCCTTGTTCGGGGATTGGATTGACCGGAAGGGGAGGCGGGCCATCCTGATCGTGGGAATTACCGGATCGGCAGCAGCGGCATTAACGTATCCTTTTATCGGCGCTGTATGGCTGCTGCTGCTGATCCGTTTTATACACGGTGTGAGCTTTAGCGCCAGTTCTACCTCAGCGGGAACCATGATCGCTGACATTTTACCGCCGCGACGTTTAATGGAGGGGATTGGCTTATCGGGGCTGTCCGGTACGCTGGCCGTAGCGTTCGGACCGGCCATCGGGCTATATGTTGTGAACAGGCTGGAGAATTATACACTGTTGTATATATTGACGTTTTTGTTCTCCGCTTGCGGGCTTGTCATCGCCTGTTTCTTAAGAGAGACGACTCCGGCTCTCCACTCAACTCCGGTGCAGCCGGTCAAGCGGCCCAAACGGTGGGTTCTCGAAAAAACGGCGCTGCCAACCTCACTGATCGCGTTTTTTGTCGCCATGCCGCAGGGCTGCATTATTACCTTCCTGCCAGCTTTCGGACTGAGCAGAGGAATCGAATCCATCGGCCTCTTCTTTACTGTCAGCGCCGGGGCTATGCTGGTGTCGCGGATGGTTTGCGGGAGGATTTCTGACCGGTACGGGCCGACGGTTGTCATTCTGCCCGGCTTCCTGCTGGGCGCGGTGGCTTTGACGCTGCTGCCCTTTGCTGCTTCGCTTCCATTCATCATGTTGGTTGGCGCCCTTTACGGTCTTGGCTTTGGCACGGTCCAGCCGCTGCTGAACGCAATGACAATCAAGCGTTGCCCGCCGGAGCGCAGAGGGGCGGGGAATGCTACCTTCATGGTGGCCATGGATGCGGGTTATGCCGCCGGTTCAATCGTAATCGGCCTCTTGCTGCAGGCCACCGGATATTCCACCGTGTACATGAGTTCCGCCGGCTTCATGCTTTTGGCTGCGTTGTGCTACCTGCTAATGATCCGCAAACCGCAAAGGAATCCAAATAAGGAGCTGCAAGCTAATGATTAATTTAAAAGAAAAACCTTTTTATTTGTCTGACGGAGATATCGGCTGGGTTCGGGAGACGTTGGCCAGTATGACCGAGGAGGAAAAAATCGGACAACTGTTTTGTCTGATCGGTTACAGTAGCGAAGAGACGCTACTGAAAAGCCTGGCGAAGGATTACAAAGCCGGAGGGCTGATGTGCCGTCCGATGCCTGCCGCTGAAACGGTGGAGTCGGTTCGGATTTTGCAGGAGAATGCCCGGATTCCAATGTTGATTGCCGCCAATCTGGAAAAAGGCGGCGTTGGCATCGCGAACGAAGGGACGACACTCGGCTCGGTTATGCAGGTGGGCGCTACGGACAACGAAGAGATGGCGTACCGGCTGGGACTTGTATGCGGCAAGGAGGGCGCAGCTGTCGGCTGCAACTGGTCGTTTGCGCCCATTATCGATATTGATTACAATTTCCGCAATCCGATTACCAACACGCGGACGTTCGGTTCTGACCCGGAGCGGGTGCAGCGGATGGGTGTTCAGTACGTCCAAGGAGTGCAGGAGCAAGGCGTCGCAGCTTCCATTAAGCATTTCCCGGGTGATGGTATCGACGAACGGGACCAGCACCTGGTCACCAGCATCAATTCCTTGTCCTGCGAGGAATGGGATGCCTCTTACGGCAAGGTATACAGAGCCTGCATTGATGCCGGGGCCATGACCGTAATGATCGGCCATATTATGCAGCCGGCTTACAGCAAACGCCTGAATCCGCAGCTGCAAGATGAAGAAATTCTGCCTGCCTCTCTATCCTATGAATTGACCACGAAGCTGTTGAAGGAACAACTTGGCTTCAACGGGCTTGTGGTTACGGACGCCTCGACTATGGCCGGCATGATGATTGCCATGCCCCGGGAACAGGCGGTTCCCCGGGCGATTGCCGCAGGCTGCGACATGTTTCTGTTCACACGGGCTCTGGATGAAGATTACGCTTATATGAAGAAGGGAATAGAGGAAGGCATTGTGACTCCGGAAAGGCTGGATGAGGCGCTTACGAAGATTCTGGCGCTGAAGGCGGCTCTGAAGCTGCATACGAAGCAGGCGGAAGGATCGCTTGTGCCCAAGCTGGAACAAGCGATGCAGGTGCTGGGTGCGCCGGAACACCAGCGTTGGGCGCAAGAGTGTGCGGATCAGGCTATCACACTGGTCAAGGAGGAGGCCGGCATTCTGCCTGTGACCCCGGAACGTTACAAGCGGGTGCTGTACTACGATATTGAATCAAGCCAAGGGGTCGCCTATTCTGTCCGTGCGGGGGTCGCTGATATGTTCAGGGACTTGCTGATTCAGGAAGGATTTGAAGTGGAGCAATACTCGCCTGCTCAGGGTATGGAAGGCGGGATGAAGGCTCAGAGCGAATTTGTCGGCAAATACGACCTGATCCTCTATTTGGCTAACATGTCCACCAAAAGCAACCAGACGACTGTCCGGATTGAATGGGCCCAGCCGATGGGAGCCAATGTACCCGTGTATATGTCGTCGATTCCTACGATCTTTATCTCGGTGGAGAATCCCTATCATCTTTTGGATGTGCCGAGAGTCCGTACCTTTATCAATGCCTACAACTCGAACGACAATGTCCTGCATGCTATAATTGACAAGCTGGCCGGACGCTCGTCCTTCAAAGGCACAAACCCTGTTGATCCGTTCTGCGGGATGTGGGATACGCGGCTGTAGACTTTTTATGAATTGACTTGCAGACTGCCTAAATCGTTATACCCTGTTCTTTATGTTCATCAATCAGATGAGATAGAGTCGTCTAAAAGAAGTAATTTATTCGAATATAAATTGGCTCAATCTAAAAATCAGCGGTTGACTATACGAGTGAACAGAGCGGAGGGCCTTACGTAGTAACCTATACCTCATCAAATAAGCCACTCTTCCGCTATAGGAAGAGTGGCTTATTCTCACATTTCGTTACTGCTTAGAATTCAGCCAGGATTTAGAGTGTTGCCCTGGAATCTTCGGTCGAATTAGATACGAAGCTGCAACTAATTTCAGCCGAAACACCCATTATCAGGATAATAAGTACATATCTGCAACTGAATTCGAGTAAAACAAGCTTATTACACTCAAAATCCTAAATTAGGTGCGTTTTCGCACTTATTTCCTCCAACACAGAAAAAAACGGCTAAATAGATGCAGTTTCGCAACTAATTCTTTGGACTGGACATATGAGACTATCATGGAACTGAATCTGCAGGTTACAATAAGGAAATCGGGCTTTAACAGCGATCGGAAGAACCCTCCTAACCCGTAGCGGGCATCATTCACAAGGGGTCAACCGCTGATTTTGGTTTTGAGCCTATAAATTACTTTCTTTTCGATATTGTAGTGGTGTCATTCCAGTTACTTTTTTAAATTTCGAAGACAAGTTTACGTCATTACTCTGAGATCCGTCAGGTAGAAGGGTTCAAGGTTAGCGAGTATTTGACCGAGTCAATCACAGGTCAGTCTCTAACCAGTTTGTTTGTTAATCTAAAGTCTTAACGGTTATGTGGGTTGTTGCAAATAGATCGCTAATGCTTTCGGACGTCCCAGCAGCATCAACACCCGAAGCAGGCCTCAGGCTTACGAGCAAATTATGGCCCAATACCTGCTTCCCATCGCGGAAAAATGGTACTACTCCTCCGTTTATAGCCTTCGCTATGGCGAACAGGTGGTACAGAGATTGGTGGCTGCAAAGAATCGGCCGCAAGCGGTACTGTGCGCTAACGATTGGGTCGCTGCTGGCGTTTTAAGCGAGGCGCGCCGGCAGAGTTTGAGTGTGCCGGGGGAGCTGGCGATCGTCGGCTTCGATAATTCGGAGCTGTCACGTACACTTGGCATAACGACCATCTACAATCCAATCTCCAGTCAGGCGAGGAACTCTTTTCGTTTAATGACTCCCAAACTGATAGGTCGAAATCTGGAGCTTCAGCCAATGACCTTCCGTCTCGTGGAGCGGGAAACGACCTGAGAGGATCAGGCCTTATCTGTGATCTTCAGTGTCCATATTCGGAACACGACATGACTTGCGTTCAAATACTTCCGTATTAACGCTTATTTGCATATGGCTTTCATCTTGGCCACTTATTTTTCTCATTAAAACATCCATCGCCGTTTTAGCAATAACGTCTTTCTTCACATGAATCGTCGTTAACTCGGGACTAATCACTTTGGCTTCCAAAATATTGTCAAATCCCATTACTGCCACTTGGCCAGGCACCTTAATGTCAAGTTCTTGAAAGGTTTTGATGGCGCTAATGGCCATGTAATCATTTTCACAGAAAATGGCCGAAGGAAATTGCTCAACCTCCCCTACAGCCTTTTTAAAAGCCTCTTGTGACATCACCGACATGGGGTTCATAGCAAAGGTAAGAGTCTCTTCGAGTCCCAACTTCTCCTCTTTCAAGGCCGCCAAGAATCCTTCCTTGCGTTTAATGAAATTAAAGATTCGCACTTCGGATTGCACATATCCTATGTTCCGATACCCCAAAGATAAGAGATGCTTTCCCGCCTGATATCCTCCCAGATAGTTATTAATGGCCACAAAACTTGCGTCAATGTGTTCGAAGTAAGTGTCTAGGAACACCATATGAGGATGAATCGATTGCAAGCTCTCGATCATCTGCGCAGGCAAATTCGTGCCAAGCATCAATATACCATCAGAGGGCTGCTCATTTTCAAGAGCTTCTATGTCTCCTTTCAAGTTTTGGATCGGGATGGACGAGATAATCAGTGTATGGTCAAGTACTCCGGCGAAGGCTGTCAAGTGATGGATGAGTTCATTGAAGAACGGCAAGGATTCATAATGCTCGGTGACGATATCCGTATTTTTACAAGCGATAAACCTTATAATCGAGCTTTTTTTGGATAAAACTTTATTTGATTTAAATGTTCGTGGGGTATACCCGTGTGCCCGCGAAATTTCCAAAACATGCTGGCGTGTAGCTTCGCTTACACCTGTCTTGTTGTTTAGAGCCAGGGAAACGGCGGATTTGGAAACCCCGGCAAGTCTAGCAATATCATCTATTTTCACGATTACCACTCCTGATCAGAATAAGGTGTAAACTACTGTGAAAAGTATAACATTATTATTAACAAAAGTTCATGTTACAAACTAAACTAAACTAAATTAAATTAAATAATCAAAAAAATATTTGGCGAAAAACGATCAAAATGCTAGAATTCGAAGTGGAAGCGGATTATTTAGTTGAATTTAAGTTTTTAAGGGGACTTATTTATATTAAATTATATAAACTAGAAAATTTGCTTAACACTAGAAAAGCAAGGTGGTCATCATTGAGATTATCCGTCACTGAAAATCAACGAATGTTTGCACTAAACGAAAAGCCATTTTTTTATTTAGGGGATACAGTATGGAGCGCGTTCACCAATGCTTCCATCGAAGAATGGTCAGAATATTTAGATTATCGGAAAATGCAAGGCTTCAATGTGCTGCAAATTAACATTCTGCGCCAGTGGGACGCCAGCGGGTTTGGATATCCGGGCGCGGTTTCATTCCTGCATTGGTGCTTCTGTGGTGCAATTATGTACCAGATACCTGGGCCGGGATGTATCAAAAAGGTAATGAAATGCCGCTCGAGGCTGTGGAGCCCTATGTAAGATATGCCGTGAAGTATTTCTCCAAATATAATCCTATCTACATGATTAGCGGCGATACCGATTTCCCAAGCGTACAAGCCGTTGCGTACTACAAGAAAGCGCTTGACGCATTTTTATATGAGACCGCGTACGCGTCCCGTAATTAACGGGGAACCCTGCTATGAACAAATCAGCTACAGCCGCAATGTGTATGGCAGGTACTCTTATGAAATTGACTCGAATAATGAAACATTCTTACAGTCATTTCAGAGCAGTTTGAAACGTAAATATAAAGAAATTTTCTTCATCACAAAAAATAGGTTTTTCTAGACGAAGAACCACTGATTCCTCTTAGCCTACTCTAATGTAATAAATGATTCATTTAAGAAAAAAAGTATATAAAAATTTACTTTTTATATTTCCCGAAATATAATTAAGGTATATAAAACTTTACTTTTCCAGGAAGGATGAATGTAGATGTGATTACTAACAAAGTACAGGAATACCGAAAGGAAAAGGGCCTCAGGCAGTATGAGTTGGCTAAAATTTTAAATGTCACACGCCAAACCATTATTGCGATTGAAAACAATAAATTTAATCCCAGCCTTGAGCTTTCGTTTAGAATATCTAACTTTTTTGACCGACCAATTGAAGAGATCTTCACCTATACTAAGGAGGAACTATGATGAAAACTGAATTTCTTCTGATAGCTATAGCATTTGTGGTTGCCGCCCTCACCCCATTGCTTTTGAAACGAAGAAAACGTATAAAATCGGGGCTTCCTGAAGCCGACGAGCGAGTCCAACAGCGGTTTCAAAAAAATACAATAGGAATTATAAGTGTATTTGGAATAATCGGTGTGATTTCGTTGGGGGTATTCACCGCTATGGGGAATGATTTCATCAACCTTAATTACATCTGGCTTTTCTTATTAGCGCTTATGCTTTCCTTGAGCATCGGAGCATTTATATCAAAAAGATAGAACAGAATAAATCCATAGCCGATGAGCACCCCAAAGTAGCGATAACTGCATAAATCACTGCCCAGCCAAGTCCTGGAAGCCCTCCCGCTAGAGCGGCTAAGGCACAAAGTTCAGCCATACCATAACCACCCATCAGTCCACACATCGTTCCCACGTATTCACGACAGCTAGCCTGAATAGAGACATCACCAGATGCCTTGTCTTGGACTCCGGTCAACTGTCCCAATTAGATATCCTTCACATTGATTTCTTTATTTGTAGTCAAATCGATTGCCTTACCTTCAGCTGTAATTTTAAATTGTTTTTAAATCCTTGATATTTGACGCGTTAATCCCTAATCAAACAGTGATTTGATTGGACGTAAAAAAGAGCAGGGGCGTAAAACTTCTGCTCAAATCTTTGTGCTAACATTTTTGCTAACATGGCTGCATATACAAATTTCTGAACGCAGAGACTATAGAACACAAAAGGTGCCTTTAACCCGCATGGTTAAAGGCTTTATGCTCGAACTTCCCATAGCGTAGAAAAGGGTCTACGAAGACCATTTCAGGACTTAAAATCCTGCGGTACGTGAGTACCGTACGGGTTCGACCCCCGTCCTCGGCATCCTTGATTTATAAGGGTTTTTTCCGAAAAACCTTGGTTTTTGAAACAACTTGGGAGAGAACTTTTTATCGAGTTCTCTCCTGCAGTTCTCTCCTTTTTCCGAAGGAAAGAACGAGGAGGAGATCGCATGACTCTCATGAAATATTGAGGGTAGTGCGATCTTTTTTTATTAAAAGACCAAAACACCGCTCATTGTTGATGCCGAAGATACTTTGGAGCTGTACTCTAGATGAGAATAAATGTTGGCTGTTGTAGAATAGTTGCTGTGTCCCAGCCATTCCTGAATTTCTTTCATACTGACTCCATTGGCGAGTAGGAGGCTTGCACAACTATGACGCAGGTCGTGATAACGAATATGACGAAGACCATTTTTTTTAAGAGTTCTAGTGAAGTTTTGTGTGATATAGCCCGGTTTAATTCGTTGTCCCAACTTATCCAGATAGATATACTCCTCGTAATCTGTGCAGTAGGATTTACCACATATGGCTTTATTGAGAGCTTGAAGCTCACGAATACGCAGCAGTAAATCCTCAAAAGCTGGCACAAGAGGTAAGGTGCGGCGGCTCGGTTTGTTTTTAGCGCGGTCCTTTTCAATGATGTATTCTTGACCTTCAAAATAAACCGGAGTTACAGTGTGCCTAATACTAATTGTTTTGTTTTCAAAATTTATAGCTGTCCATTTCAATCCAACCACTTCACTTCGCCGCAATCCATAAAAAGCGGCAAGAATGACTGCTAGCTCTATCAGTTCGCCCTTAACTTTTTCAAACAGAATATTAGTCTCCTGCTTGTTGTAAAAACTGCCTACAAAATCATTTTTCTTTGGTCTTTCAATCTTATCTGCCGGATTAGTGTTAATTAAATCATTTTTGAGAGCATGTGTTAACGCTTTGCGAATATTAGCGTGATAATGGAGAACCGTGTTGGTTGTCACTCCATTTTCTTCAAGCTCATACTGATAGTAATCTTGAATGTGACATGGTAATAGCTCTTTGAGGAACAGCCCTTTTTCTTCAAAGTAAGGTACAACATGATTAGTAATGACGTTGTGATACGAAGCGTAAGTGATAAATTCAACCTGGTGTTTCATCATTGCTAGCCACTGAAGCATGAAGACAGAAAATAGGGGTCCTTGATCGACTGGCTCTTCAGATGACATTTCTTCGATAACTTCTTCAACTATTGGTTCTTCCTCAGTAGCATTTAAAAGAAGAGTAAATTCCCTCCTTGTCTCTAATAGCAATGCTTCTGCTCTTTTTTTGTTTCCTTTTACCGTAAGGCCAGTAGGAATCCATTTTGGTTTTCTCTTACCTTCTTCATCCTTGCAATTCAGGACGATATAAAAAAGATCTTTTTTTTTCTTGTAGGTGGCCTGCTACCATGAATACTCCTCCTTCATAGCCCGCATTGCTCCTACCATTGACGTATTAATTATAACACGAATGGAAGAAATGGTTCAATGCGGTAAAGCGTCGAAGTGAGAGCGGTCGAAATTGAGAGTGAACAAATTAAGATACAAAAGGATATTTATTTTTGGGATTTTATAAATCCGACCAATTTTACAATGACTAATTTTATCCTCTTGCAGTAATTTATAAGCAGTCTTGTTGCTTATGCCTCCAAGCATTTCACACATTTCAGTAATATTGACTACGTCAGGATAGTTTTGAAACAAAAGATCATACGCGTCTTGTTGATTGATTGCTACAAGTGGAGATTGATACATATTCTAACCTCCACTTCTTAAGTTGTACAAAAGTACAATCACTTGAATGAATGGTTATACTGAAACTTAATTGCATTGAAATAAATGGTGCTGCTTTGTTAATAGAAGAATATCTCAAACTGTCGTTGGTGAGTCGACATCATAGCTCTGATCTTCTACAGAGACTCCCCCTCATCCGAGCGAGCTGCCCCCAATACCATTACGTTGGCCAGGCAGAAGTATCATTATCCCTCTTGCAGATCTTTGCGATTCCATTTACCAAGATGGATACAAGCCGGAGTTGGATCGCTCAAACTCATTTTTGATCTTTCAGATCTAGATGGGTCATCTTGGCATCTCTGCTTGGTCGCTTTCCATTTTCACGGATACAAGAGAAAAGTATTTGAGATAAGTTAATATGAATTTGTCAAAGATCGCAAATTATGAAGGACAGATTAAAATTTACTTTTGTATCCTTCAATTAATAAATGACAAAGTATATAAATAAAGCAACTGAATTGCCAAAAAAAATAGATTTACTCTTTCTCTTTCAAATAACGAGTGAGATCAAAGCGTCTTACCACTAGAATAAATTCCAATATTAATTGTTGTTTGCAATCTTCACTGTATATACCGTTATGCCAGGATAACTTGTAAATTAATCCTTCTTTTAATCAACTCGGCTTCTGCCTGTTTGTCACCTTTTTGTGACAGCTTAATATATAGTGTCTCTCTCAATCACAGTAGGAAAAATACTAAGAAACTTTTGTAGATTATGGCCTTGACTTGGAGTTAACTCCAGAGGATAGACTATGAAATATGTAGGGACTTCAAGCGTTAGTACAATAAAGCTATATCGCCTTAAAGGTGTGGTTACTGTACTGTCTGCGAAGCGTAGGAACAGTACACGTTTGAAGAAGCATTAGATGATAAAGTCAAAGGAGCGAATAGAAGATGGAGTATGTTAAGTTGGGGAATACCGGACTGGACGTATCAAGACTATGCATCGGCTGTATGAGTTTTGGTGTTGCTGAGAATTGGGACCATCCATGGGTTCTTGATGAGAAAAGCAGTCGTCCTATAATCAAGAAAGCACTTGATGCCGGAATCAATTTTTTTGATACGGCAAATATGTATTCCGTTGGATCAAGCGAAGAAATTGTTGGACGGGCACTCAAGGATTATGCAAACCGGGATGAGTTGGTTATCGCGACAAAGGTTCGTTTTCCCATGCGAAAAGGCCCCAATGCCGCTGGTCTTTCCCGTAAGGCAATCATGACGGAGATCGACAACAGTCTACGGCGTTTGGGAACAGATTATGTTGATTTATACCAGATTCATCGTTGGGATTATGGAACACCGATTGAGGAGACGATGGAGGCGCTTCATGATGTGGTGAAGGCGGGTAAAGTGAGATACATTGGTGCCTCAGCTATGTATGCCTGGCAGTTTTTGAAGGCACAGCATGTTGCGGAGAAAAACGGCTGGACACGATTTGTATCGATGCAGAATCATTACAACCTCATGTATCGTGAGGAGGAACGAGAGATGCTTCCTCTTTGCCAAGCCGATGGAATCGCTGTATTGCCCTACAGTCCGCTTGCAAAGGGTCGCTTGACGCGGGATTGGAGTACAACGACACCGCGTGCCGAAACGGACAAGGTTCAGAAGACCCAGTATGGTCCCTATGAGGAGGCCGATCGTTTAGTGGTGGAGAGAGTTGCGTCCTTAGCGGAACAGCGTGGAATACCTCGTGCTCAAGTCGCCCTTGCTTGGATTCTACAGAAGGAGCCGGTTACGTCTCCGATTATTGGCGCCACGAAGATTTCTCATCTCGAGGATGCGATATCTGCTTTGTCGATTAAATTATCACATGAAGATATGGCATATCTGGAAGAGCCCTATGTTGCTCATCCCTATATCGGTTTTCAGTAAAAGGATAAAAATGATAAGTAATATGTCGATGACAATTACCTAAGGTAGTGAAAAAAAATCTTTACAGGACATACTCCGTTATTATGAACGTATTGGTTTTATTCCCCCTGTAAGTCGGAATAAAACACAGAATTTAATGTTAAACACAAGAGGACTGTACAAATGGCTTGTTTTTTAAGGGCAAGCGGCACATCATTTTGAAAAACCGTTATGGACAATTCTAGAATGATATTTCAAAAAATAGGGTTGAGGAGGTAATTTCTCGACTCTATTTTTGTTTTCAAGATTTACCGCAAACCTAATTCAGCTATAAACGAATCAAATAGGTTTTTACTAACAGATTCCCAGTTCTTCTCCTAATACGTTATGTGAAACGAGCTTGTTAATCTTGAACCACTATTCGACCGATCCAACATATGCAGAGGCAACAAAGCTGACGACCAAATCTTCATGGGTAGTAGGTGTTAAACCAATTTTTTGATCCGGCGTGCCCATAGGCACGCATTATCTAGTTGGTGAAAGACCAACCAAATGAGGGGCCAAGCCACCTTTGTAGCTAAGATGCCTGCACATGGCGAAATTCGTGTGTAGAAGCGCATCGACGAAAGTACTGGTCCGAGACTGGGCGAGCAACAATCCAGGCCGCAACATCAAGTGAATCCTGCTGCGTCGTCAAAAAGGCCCTGTGAAGGGGAAAAGAGGGCGCCGAGTCTCGCGGATATAGACGAAGGCAGGAAACTGTGCAAAACTTGGAGCAGCAGGGAAGAACCATCCGGCGTATAGGGAACGGCATGGAATGAAAGATAATGCATTGAACTGGGGAGACCCTCCACCACACGGGATTTTTTTAGGAATCTGTAAAAAGGCGCTCTATAAGACTAAAAGACGAAGCCATTCCACATTCTCCGCGAACGATCTCGATCGCATTCTCGGCTGTGCTAACTCTAGAAATCACTTCTTATCCGTTCGATAATAATTAATTGCTCAGTTACATAAGGGCTAAATTAACTAATTGTAGACGATACTTTTTAGATAATAGAGCCAATTTGCCAGTGGTAGCGGTCCTTTGAGTTTAGAGAATGGGTAGATTAGCTCTATATCCGTGTAGAAAAGTAAGCAGCAGGTATTGGAACTCTTGGATGAACGAAATCTCTTCCGGTAAAAGCGTCGGACTGAGGAACGTCCTTAAGCTAAAACTAAATATAGAATAATAAGGGATTAATACCAGTATATAGTTGAAGAAAAACTTTTCGTTTCATTCTATTTCGAGTTTTTTAGGGTTTGAAATCGTTTTCGAGAAACGCTATTTCAATATATCGATGTACCTTGAACGCGCTTACTTTTATTGCTAAGGTATACCTGTAATCTTAAGAGTCCTAAGCAACTAGACGGTATCTCTGTAAATCTTAAAGCAAAGAAGGGGAAATGTATGAGTAAAAAGTATGAAACACTTGCCCAGCAAATTATTGAAAAGGTAGGTGGCGAGAAGAATGTCTCATCATTAAGTCATTGTCAAACAAGACTGCGTTTTATTCTAAACGATGATAAAAAAGCGGATAAAGATGGCATGAAAAAGCTAGAAGGTGTTGCAAATGTTATTGAAAGTGGTGGACAATTTCAAGTAATTGTCGGTACGCACGTGGAGGAGGTCCATGAAGAGATCATCAAACATTCAAGTATCTCGAATAATGAAGAAGCACCAGCAGCAGAAACGAAGAAACCCAATGCTTTAAATCGGGTTATCGATTTTATATCAGCTACGTTCAGTCCGGTTATTCCGGCCATTACTGGCGCGGGAATGATTAAGGCATTTCTGGCCTTGCTGCTTTTATTTGATTTAATTTCCAAGGAATCACAAACATATTACATTATAAATTTCATGGCTGATGCAGTGTTCTACTTTCTACCATTTTTCCTTGCTTACAGTGGAGCTCAGAAACTGAAAGCCAGTCCATTTTTAGCAATGTTTTTAGCAGGAATTCTCTTGCATCCGAGCTTTATCCAATTAAAGACAGACGGGGATGATGTACATTTATTCGGTCTGCCAGTCCGGCTCGTAACCTATAGTTCCTCGGTTATTCCAATATTATTAATTGTGTTTTTCCAGTCTTATATAGAACGTTTTTTAAAAAAGATCATTCCGAATGCGATAAAAATTATTTTTATTCCTATGTTTACAATTTTAATTACTGGAACGTTAGCTTTAACAATTATTGGTCCGCTAGGTTCGTATATTGGAGATTATATTGCGATTGGATTTGATTGGTTAGCGAGCTATGGCAATTGGATGGTAATCATCATAGTTGCAACACTATGGCCGATCTTAGTAATGTTCGGTATCCATTATAGTATTTCACCACTGAGTCAAATGCAATTGGCTACAACCGGACTAGAAAATATTATTGGCCCAGGAGCACTCCTTTCCAATATCTCTCAAGGTGTAGCTGCACTTATAGTTAGTTTCAAAGTGAAAAATTCTGCTCAAAAACAAATTGCTACCTCAACAGGGATAACTGCATTAATGGGAGTAACTGAACCCGCTCTCTATGGTATCAATTTACCCAAACGTTATCCTCTGGTCGCAGCGATGATTGGTAGTGCATGTGGCGGTGTGTATGCAGGTTTTACAAATGTTTTCCGCTATGCAACAGGAGCCTCAGGAATTCCAGCGATTCCTCTTTATATAGGCGAGAATATCTGGAATTTATACAATATTTTAATTGCTTTAGTCATCACGATTGCAGTAACAGCGATATTAACTTACATCCTCTCCATTAAATATGAAAAGAATGCTGAAGCACAGGCGACGGCATCTGTTGTTGCCAAAAAGACGGATCAAATGCAGCCTGCACTCCAAGACAGTTTAATAACAAGTCCGTTAAAAGGAGCGCTGGTGCCGCTTACCGATATTGTGGATGAAGCTTTTTCTTCAGAAGCTTTAGGTAAAGGAATTGCTATTGAACCAAGTGAGGGCAAAGTTGTGGCACCGTTTAACGGAACCATTACAGCCGTTGCTCGGACAAAACATGCTATTGGAATTCAATCAGATGATGGAGTTGAAGTCTTAATTCATGTAGGCATAAACACAGTGAAGTTAAAAGGTGCGCATTTTGAGACTTTTGTTGAAGAAGGCCAAAAAGTAACACTCGGTCAGCAATTGCTTTTATTCGATGTTGCTAAAATCAAAGAAGCAGGCTTTATCACTCAAGTACCCGTAATTGTGACTAACACGACGGATTATTCCAGTGTGACAGTAACAACAAACACATCTGTAGATTTTAATGATTCACTAATAACAGTAATAAAATAATATAAAGATAAAATGGAGTGAGATAGAATGGGATTAAATCCTAACTTTCTGTGGGGCGGAGCAACCGCGGCGAATCAAACCGAAGGCGGATACGATTTAGGCAACCGTGGTTTAGCAAATGTTGATTTGTTGCCAACAGGTAAAGATCGGGCAGGAGTAAGCGCGGGGAAAATTAAAATGCTGGAGTTTGACGATCAACACTTTTATCCCGCTAAAGAAGCAATTGACATGTATCATCATTATTTTGAAGATATTAAGTTATTTGCAGAGATGGGCTTTAAAACCTATCGCATGTCGATATCATGGTCCAGAATTTTTCCGAATGGGGATGATGAGCAGCCCAATGAAGAAGGACTGAGATTTTATGAAAATGTTTTTTTGGAACTGCGTAAGTACAATATCGAGCCTCTGGTAACTTTGACACACTTTGATGTACCCGTTAATCTTATCAAAAAATATGGTTCATGGCGTAATCGTAAAATGATTGATTTCTATGAACAATACTGTCGTACCGCATTCAACCGTTACAAAGGGCTGGTGAAATATTGGCTGACCTTTAATGAAGTGAACATGATTCTGCATGCACCGTTTATAGGCGCTGGTCTGTGCTTTGAACCAGATGAGAATGAAGAGCAGGTAAAATATCAAGCTATGCACCACCAACTAGTAGCCAGTGCCATCGCAACTAAAATAGCGCATGAAGTTGATCCGGAGAACAAAATTGGCTGTATGCTGGCCGGAGGAAATAATTATCCGTACTCCTGTCGTCCAGAGGATTATGCCAAAGCAATCGAAAAAGACCGGGAAAATTATCTGTTCATTGATATTCAATCCAGAGGCGCCTACCCGAATTATGCGTTCAAAAAATTTGCACGAGAAAATATCCAAATTGAAATGAAACAAGGAGATCAAGAAATCTTAAAACAGTATACCGTTGATTTTATTTCGTTCTCCTATTATTCTTCACGGGTAGTGGCCACAGATTCTTCTGTTACCAATGAAACGGCGGGGAATATATACAAATCCATTAAAAATCCTTATTTGGAATCTTCTGAATGGGGGTGGCAGATTGACCCATTAGGATTGAGATCAGCGCTGAATGTATTATATGACCGCTATCAAAAACCTTTATTTATTGTAGAAAATGGACTTGGCGCAGTGGATACACCGGATGAAAACGGCTACGTAGAAGACGATTATCGAATAGATTATCTGCGTGAGCATATTAAGGCATTCAAAGCGGCCGCTGAAGAAGATGGCGTTGAACTGATGGGTTATACTACTTGGGGATGTATTGATTTAGTAAGTGCCGGCAGTGGCGAAATGAGTAAGCGTTATGGCTTCATATACGTTGATCGTGATGATGAAGGGAAAGGGACACTGAAGCGCAGTAAGAAGAAATCATTCTACTGGTATCAGAAAGTCATTGAAAGCAATGGTGAGGATTTAGGATAACTTTTCATTGTAAAATATACATCAAACTATGTTATATTTCACTAAAGGGTGTGATAAGTTGATGTATCTTTTTCAACAAATAGAAGAAGTTGTCTTACAATATAATGATACCAGAAGAGCCATAGGCGAATTTGTACTCAAGGAAAAATCGAATTTACGTCAATTGAGTATGAATGAAGTAGCAAAAAGGACGTATACATCGAAAGCAACTTTAGTGCGGTTTGCTCAGACAATTGGGTATTCTGGCTGGCGTGAATTTATTTCGGCATTTATGGAGGAAGTGTTGTATGAGGAGCGGTCTCATGCAGAAATAGATCCGAATTTCCCATTTAATGAACAAGATTCCTACGAAATGATTGCAAATAATATCGGAGTTCTGCAAGCCGAAAGTATAAAAGATACAATCAATCTTCTCGATGTAAATATGCTGAATCAAGCAGTGGGGATTATGACCAAATCCAAGGCAATCACGTTATTTTGTATAAGTCCCTATATTTATTTGGCGGAAGTTTTCCGGCGTAAAATGTTAACCATCGGGGAGATTGTTGAAATTGCTAATCCACTTGAGGCAAGCATCTCAACACAAGTGTTAACAGAAAATGATTGCGCAATCGTAATCTCTTATTCTGGAAATAATGAAATTCTGGAGCCCATTGTCCACATAAGTGCGCTAAAAAAACGTGGTGTTCAGATCATTGGTATTACCAGTGGAGGGGATAACTATATCAGAAAAAATGTTGATTGTGCGTTGACGATGTCCTCCAGAGAAAGGCTATACAGTAAGATATCTAATTTCGCAACAGAAGAGTCAGTTCACTTTCTCCTGAATGTTTTGTTTTCCTGTTACTTTAAGCAAAATTATAAGGTGAATATTGAGCATAAAATCTTTAATTCGAAGGAAATAGAACGTCAAAGATTTTCAACTCTCAATAACATCAATGAGAATCCTTAGTTCTCAAAAGGTAAAATAACCAGTTGTCATAATCCAACGGCAACTGGTTATTTATTTTGCTTTAATCAAATTTAACCCATCTAAAAATTCCGCTCTAACAAAATCCCCAGCTGTTCTGCCACGAACTCAGGCGATCGATGTATTTCATCAGTGAAATAAGATTCAACTATCCCCACAATAGCTGCGCCAAAAAATTTAACAATAATATCTCCACTTAATCCTTGGTTTGTACCTCTGCTGATGTCTACTTCGCCCTTTAATTCTTCAATGACAAAGGATAGGAAGCGACTACGAAAAGAAAGGGCGCCTTTGCTAGCTAACATCATTGAAAAAAATGAATAATTTTGTTCAAAGTATTCAAACCAAATTAGATTCGCATCTATAAAGCTTAATTCTGCTGCCGTTTCGCAGAGTCTTCCTAACTCACTTATATGCTCTTCAATGAGCTTATCCAGCAGATCGAACTTATCCAGATAGTGATGATAAACGGTTCTGCGTCCAACATTTGCTCTGTCAGCGATGTCTTGTATCGTAATATGGTCGAAGTTTGTTTCCGACATCAGTTCAATAAACGCTTTTTTAATTGCCTCTTGGGTTTTGAGTATTCTTCTATCGACTACAGACATTATGAAATCACCAGGCTTTCTTGAGAATAAATAGACGGATGTATTTGAATTGTACAATACGGCACGAACCGTAGTCTTTTGGTTATTGCAGATATCCTGTTTACATCTTATATTATACACAGGTGTGCGATATTGCATCAAGATGTTATATCCAAGCGTGTTAAATAAATATCATTGGTAAAACTACTTTTAAAAACGAAAGGATGTATTTCACATGTCGAATATTCAAGATAAAGTTGTCATTATTACAGGTGCCTCCAGCGGGATTGGGGAAGCCACTGCGAAGGAGCTTGCGTCTAAAGGTGCAAAGCTTGTGCTGGCTGCCCGCCGTGAGGATCGCTTGCAGAAGCTGCAAGCAGAAAGCGAAAAAAGTGGAGGCAAAGCCGTCTACAAAGTGACGGATGTGACCTCGCGTGAGCAAATGGAAGAGCTAGCCGCCTATGCGCTTGAAAAGTTTGAGAAAATTGATGTATTAGTTAACAACGCGGGAATCATGCCACAAGCTTTTATGTTTAAGAAAATGGTTGATGAATGGGATCAGATGATTGACGTCAACATCAAAGGGGTTTTGTATGCTATTGCTGCGGTACTCCCGTCGATGAGAGAACGTAAATCAGGTCATATTATTAATCTTTCTTCGGTAGCCGGTCATAACATTTACCCAGGCGGAACGGTATATTGTGGCACTAAATTTGCAGTGAAGGCAATCTCTGAAGGGTTGCGTCAAGAAGAAGCCATCAGCGGTACCAATATCCGTGTTACGAATGTTTCTCCAGGGGCTGTAAGCAGCGAGCTGGTAGAAACAACCTCAGATGCGGAAACCAAAGCGGGTCTCAATGAATTTTACAAAGTAGCCATTGAAGCTGACAGCATTGCTCGTGCCATTGCCTTTGCAGTTGAGCAGCCATCCGATGTAGGAATCAATGAAATGATTATTCGTCCAACCGTTCAAGTTGGTTAATTCTATATATTTTTTTGCCTCAGTAAAGACAACTTTTATGGAGGTTATATGATGAGCAATCAAACTAATTCAAAAACTGTCAATCGGCCTTATATCGTGTGTCATATGATGACGTCCTTAAATGGTAAAATTACAGGTCCATTTATGCAATTACCTGAAACAAGAATTGTCGACGAGGAATATGAACGCACCAATGAAACGTATCATCCGCATGCATGGTTGTGTGGCCGTGTCACGATGGAAGAAAATTTTACTCGGGGTCATAAACCCGAACTCGATGAGAATGTCCCTATTTATTCAAGGACAGATTATGTTGCAAAGCCAAATGCAGAGATGTATATTGTCTCCGTTGATCCTTCTGGCAAATTAGGATGGACACAAAATTATGTAGATTACATGTCAAGACCAAGAGCGCACATTATTGAGGTGCTCACGAATAAGGTGACTGATGCTTATATCACATATTTGCGTAAATACGAAATTTCATACATTTTTGCTGGTGAAGATAGCTTGAATTGTACGTTAGCTGCTGAAAAACTAAAATCATTATTTGATATTGAGGTACTGATGTTGTCGGGTGGCGGTTTTATTAACTGGTCATTTTTACAGGAAGATATAGTAGATGAATTAAGCATCGTCATGATACCAGTTACTGATGGGGAAACGGATACAGTGACTTTGTTTGAGAAGGCGGATTATTTGCCGTCAAAAGCGCCTGTAGCATTTTCACTCAAAAGTGTCGAGGCCACTGAGGGAGATGGCGTCTGGCTCAGATATATTGTAAAGAATTAGTCGGCTAGACAAGCGTCCATTAGAAAAGTATTCTAACAGTTTTAAATATCATGAATGAACAACAAGCCCGTAGTTAAAACTAAAAAACAAAAAGAGAGGTTTAAAATAATAACACAGACAGGCAACTATATTTTTAACTTAAGCGATAAGGTAACAAGAAAACTAATTTCATTCAATAACAGATTTGGAATCAAAATTGCGGCAGATCTCTACATGCCAAAAGACTTTGATGAGTCAAAGAAACACGCAGCTGTTATTATAGGCGCTCCTTATTGCGGTGTTAAAGAGCAGGGACCGGGTGTTTATGCAAATAACCTGGCAGAGCACTTACATTTGATCCATCGTATAACGGGTACAGCAGTGGAGAGCCGCGTCACCTTGCTTCCCCTGAACTATTTGTAGAAGATTTCAGTGCAGCCGGCTTTCAGGAATCAATGACCGAAGAAGATCGCAATAGTATGCTCGACGCAATTGCCGAGCAGCGCTACGCAGACTTTGAAGTGAATCAGCCAGCGCTGAGTCCCCGAGGAGCAACTATCGGATTTGACGAGAATACTGACCCTATCGGTCGTGAGTTTGGTGAATTTTATTCCACCCCTCGTGGATATCACCCGAACTCAATTACTCAATTTACCATTACAAGCAGCATGGCATTTATGAACTTTCTTCTGCTTACGTATATTAAATCAATTTCACCGCGTTTGATTCGGACATCAGTTCAATAAACGCTTTTTTAATTGCTTCTTGAGATTTGAGTATTCTTCTATCCACTATAAAGATCATTGGCAAAACTATTTAAAAACGAAAGAATGTATTTCACATGTCGAATATTCAAGATAAAGTTGTCATTATTACAGGTGCCTCCAGCGGGATTGGGGAAGCCACTGCGAAGGAGCTTGCGTCTAAAGGTGCGAAGCTTGTGCTGGCTGCCCGCCGTGAGGATCGCTTGCAGAAGCTGCAAGCAAAAATCGAAAAAAGTGGAGGCAAAGCCGTCTACAAAGTAACACTCCGGCTATCTCGAGGACGGATTACGTAGCCCAAAAAGTGGCTAGACCTATGCGGTAGCAGTAGATCCCTATGGAAAATAAGGATGGACAACAAACAGCATTTCAAAAGGGGAGCAGGTTCAAACGGGCGATCATCTCGTAGAGGTACTTACCGATGATGAGGTACTGCTGGAAGGTGGAGGCTTTATAAACGGCTCCCTTTTGAGCGAGGGGATCATTGATGAGTTGAGCCGGGTTTTAGTCCCGATTGCAGATGGTGCATCGAACTCCGTCACCCTATTTGAGATAACAAAAAAATTAATTTGTTGGAGGTAAATAATGGAACACGGTACAGTGGGGAAAACAGGCATTAACGTCTCAAGTCTATGTTTCGGTACAATGTCTTTTGGTGCCACTGCGGATGAAGAAACATCCAAAGCTATGTATAACCGTTGCCGGGAAGCAGGTATCAACTTCTTCGATACAGCCGATGTTTATAGCCGGGGGCGTTCTGAAGAAATTCTGGGAGAGTGTATTGCGCATGAGCGGGACAACATTGTCCTAACAACAAAAGTGTTTTGGCCGACAAGCGATGATGTCAATGCCAAAGGCTTGTCCAGACGTCACATTGTGCAAGGTGTTGAAGACAGCTTACGGCGCTTGAAAACGGACTATATTGATTTTTATTTTGTGCATGATTTTGATGAAAGTACGCCAGTAGAAGAAACGCTGCGTGCCCTGGACGACCTGCAACGGCAAGGCAAGATTCTCTATCCTTCGGTAAGCAATTGGGCAGCTTGGCAAATTGGCAAAGCTTTAGGCATTTCTGCAAAAGAGCAATTGGCGCGTTTCGAATTAATTCAACCGATGTACAGCCTGGTTAAGCGTCAAGCGGAAGTGGAAATTTTGCCGATGGCGAAATCCGAACAAATCGGGGTTATTACTTACAGTCCACTGGGGGCTGGTTTATTAACTGGCAAGTATGGAGTGGACAAACGCCCTGATCAGGGACGTCTTGTCGAGGATGCCCGCTACGGTGACCGTTACGGTGCTAACGAAGACTTTGTTGTGGCTGAAGAGTTCACCAAGTATGCGCAAGCACATGATGTGAAGCCCGCAACTTTGGCAGTTGCCTGGGTAATGGCTAACCCTGCTGTTACTGCCCCAATTATTGGAGCACGCAATCTAAACCAATTGGAAGATTCGTTAGCAGCTGCAGATTTTAAAATGACACCAGAAATGTATGCTGAAATTTCCCGTTTGTCCAGAACACCTGCACCGGCAACCGATCGTGGAGAGGTACTAACAGGAAAATGGTCATAAGGTGACTATAAATCCAGCAAATCCATGATAAGACTCTATATTTGCGCCAATCAAAATGTGTGAACAATGTGGATTTGCAATATGAGCAGGCCGGTTATTGAAGAAGACGTAAACGATAAATCTGTGATAACAGCGGCAATATAGATACGAAATTACCTATGCTAATTTGAGGTATTGTTGAGTATCATGACCAGAGCATTTCTGTCGCAGAGGAAATCTGAGTCTCTGGTTGACTGCTTGAAAATGCTGTCAACAAAACCATAACAAACTCTCCAATAGTTACATAAAGGTAACTCTATAATAAAAAAGCGCCTACTTCCAGTAAGTAACTATATAACTTATGCTTAATTCAGTGCTAGAAAATTCAATCGGTAAAGGCGGGATTCAGCTTGGACAGCAGCTTATGGGAGCAGATAACGAATTATTTTACAACTGACATGAGTGCTTACTTGCTCTCCGTACAAGAGCACATCTCCATCAGCGTCTTGGCTCTGGCAGTCTCAGCCTTGATTGGAATCATCCTGGGGTATTTGTGTGCGGAACACAGGATATACGGAAAGTGGATTGTCTAATGAATACTGTTGCCGGACTGAAAGAAGTGCCTGCCATTATGCTGGAAACAGCTTATGCGGTGGATCATGTAAGTCTGTCCATTGAGGAGGGGGAGTTCATTACTATTCTGGGCTCCTCGGGCTCCGGCAAAACTACATTGCTGAAAATGATTAACCGTCTGTATGAACCGGACGAGGGGAGCATTACGCTTTTTGGAGAAGATATTGCTACCCTGGACCCCGTTACGGTAGATTTGAGTAAAATTGCATAAATCCATGTTTTAAAGCGTGCCCAACTATCAATTGTTAAACAGACTGACGTACGGTGGTGTGAGAGGTAGGCTACCCAACCACTGGGTAGCCTCCTACTCGATTAACACTATTTGTGGATTTTTTGAATCAAACTTTTGAGCAAAGGAAAAGATAGATAATAGTTACAAAAAGGTTCCTATGTAACATTAAGGTGCCTACTTACCAACTACCTAAAGTAGATATAAAATTAGTAGAGATTACTGGCTGAAGGGAAATTAGAAAGGAGTTTTATAATGACGAACAACAAACAACTGATGTACCGTTTTACGGACTTCATTAATACGGCAAGCAAAGAACTTGCTGAAGAATTGATTGCTCCAGAAGCGGTTTTTTATGTACCGATGCAAGAAGAGCCAATGAGGGGGCCAGATGGCTACCTCTCAATAATTCATATGATGAGATCTGGTTTTTCGGATATTCAATGGACTGTTAAGGAATTGGTGGCAGAAGGCGACCTTGTAGCAACACGTTTTGTTATGAAAGGCACACAAGACGGTGTGTTTTTCGGTTTTCCGCCAACGAGTAAAAAAATTGAGGTGAATGCAATGAATTTTTATCGTTTCTCCAATGGTCAAATTATTGAAGAGTATGGCCAACCTGATATGCTTGGATTGCTGCAACAGTTAGGGGCAATTCCGAAAGCTTAATTGTTTTTTTCATCACATGAGAAGTGAATGAAGTGCTTCTTAACAAAATGCCGCTGAAAAAGCGGCATTTTTGTTAAGACAGTGCTAGTAGAAGAGAGCATTGCATTTAATCCCATGAATCTGTACTTGGAAAAGTTTATTAAAAACCATTAACAGCTTCAATGTTCAGAAAGATTAGAGACATCACAATCATCAGGTTAAAGTTAAGCGTGATTGCCTTTTCAAAAAATAAAAACCATCATATTAAGAGTTATTAAGGGGACATAGATCCCTTTGGTGGCTTTTTTTGTTATGTAAAAGAAAGCTAACTGAATAGATGTATTTGATCAGCGCATAAACACCTGTTAATTTACACTCTGTTAGTTACACTCATCCAAGATTTTCTTTAACATTTCCAAACCGGCTCTCAATTCTTGCAAAGAGGGAGTAGAGGAAAGGGCTACTCGAAGGAAATTGTCCCCCGTATGGTTTCCACTTAAAAACCGATTGGAATGGAATACACGTACCCCTTGTTTCAAAAAGAATTTCTCTGAAGATGTTTCATCCACATCTCTTGCCATAGGAAGCCATCTAAAAAAACTCAGGGGATGTCCTGTTTTTGATACATCTGGGAAGAATTCATTGAACGTCTTATTAGCCGTTTGGGCCAATTCCTTTTTCATTGCAACAATGGCATTTGCTTTTCCAGACAAAATTAGTTGGGTAACAATTTCAACATCTAATGAGGATGTCTTGACATTAACGTTATACATTGCCTTCAACATTTTATTTTTGAATGCTTCATGGAAAACTATATAGGCGACCCGAAGTCCAGAACAAATGGATTTAGCAGTACTGCAGATATAGATGGTTTGCTCAGGCAGAAGCTGATACATAGGCTGACCATAGTGATCAATTATTCCTGCAGACAAGAAGGCATGCGTGTCATCTTCAATTAAAATTAATCGGTGCTTTTGAATGATTTGTGCCAACTCAACTTTTCGTTTTTCTGGCATCATGATTGTCGTTGGATTCGCACAGGAGGGCATTAAAAATACGCCGTGCAGATTCAATAGGGAACATTGTTCTTCTAGTGACTCAGGCAGCATACCGCATTCATCGCCTAAAACAGGAACTAACCTAATACGAAGCATCTTAGAAACTTCAATAAAGTTGGCGTAGGTATATAGGTCAACCGCAATACGATTCCCCGGTTCAAATAAGGCAAGCAGGGCAATTGTGAGGGCGTTTTGCGCGCCTGAAACGATAGCTACATGCTCAGGAGAGGCATTAATTCCTAACGTCTGCATCCAATTAAGTGCAGCTAATTTGTGATGAGGAATGCCTGAAGGATCGTTATAATTCAATAACTCCTCGAGATAGCTCTTCTCTACAACGTCTTTGATTACCTCCGTAACGAGATCATTTGTCTGCTCGAATGAGGCGACAAAACCGAGATCAATGTATCTGTTCGAATCTCGCTCTTTCGAAATGGTAACGGATCGAGCTGCATTGGCTGCTACAAAGGTACCATTGCCTGTAACACCATAAATTAGTCCTTTAAGTTCGCATTGTTTATATGCACGTGTAATGGTGGTGAAATTCACATCCAAATAATCAGCTAGCTCTCGTTGGGGCGGAAGTTTAGTACCAGGAGCTAAGAATCCATGCGTGATATCATGTTCCAGCAATTGTGCGAGAGAGCGATAAAGGGGACGTTGTAATTGAGTTTTATCAGGTTTCCATGACATTGGATAATGTTCAAATGAATTAAACGGCATTTACTCACACCTCACAATATTGTAATACATACAATTATAACATTGTTTGTATGCATTTTCGTTGCTAAACTAACAAAGAATTTAACTTTACAAGGAGATGCAGCAAATAATGACGCCAAGAAATAAACTTCGGGAAGCTTTAAAAGCAGCTTTTCCACCTACGATTCCAATTATGGCCGGATTTATGTTTCTAGGGATCGCTTACGGTATATTAATGAACCTTTCCGGATTCAATGCAATTTATGCTGTACTTATGGCATTACTTATTTTTGCCGGTTCCATGGAATTTGTAGCAGTGAACTTGCTTCTTAGTCCATTTAATCCACTCGGAGCTTTGCTAATGACCTTAATGGTAAATGCAAGGCATTTATTTTATGGAATATCTATGCTGGAAAGATATAAAGGAACTGGATTTAAAAAGATATATTTAATATTTGGATTATGCGATGAATCATTTTCCATAAATTATACAGCCGACATCCCACCAAATGTGGATAGGGGATGGTACATGTTCTTCGTAACCGCTCTTAACCATTGCTATTGGGTGGTGGGTGCAGCCATCGGAGGAATATTTGGTTCACTGGTCACAATTAACATGGAGGGGCTTGAGTTCGTTATGATAGCTCTTTTTGTTGTCATCTTCATTGAGCAATGGATGAAGGAAGATAAGCATCATAGTGCATTACTAGGTCTAGGTATTTCTATCGTATGCCTCATGATCTTTAACCGCACAAATTTTATCATTCCCTCTATGATCGGACTTCTTGTTACTCTTTCACTTCTGCGAAGAAAATTAGAGAAGAAAGCAGGTGAAAGTGTATGTCAATGACATCTTGGGAGACCGTCATCACAATCGGAATGGTGATTTTGGGTACAATGATGACCCGCTTCATCCCGTTTATCTTGTTTCCACCTGGTCGACCCACACCAAAATATATCCAATATCTCGGTAACATGCTCCCTTCAGCGGCGCTAGGACTACTTGTAATCTACAGCATCAAAGGTGTTTCTTTTCTGTCCGGAAACTACGGTATACCGGAGATCATCTCCATTCTAATGATTATCTTACTCCATTATTGGAAAAGAAATATGTTATTATCCATCGCTAGCGGTACAGTACTTTATATGTTGCTTGTCCAGTTTGTATTTTAAATCGATTGGAGCCACACAATGAAAAACAGTTCAGAATTTACCGGACCATCACTTATATCTAAGATGAATTTGTGCTTTATAGGAGCAGGTTCTATAGCGCAAGCGATCAATCAAGGAATCACGGATAATCATTTAGTAAATGGGGATCAACTCTCAATAATAAATCGTTCCAATATTGAAAGATTGCAATTTTTACATCGTGAATACGGCGTACAAACTATTCTTCAGGATTGTACAGTTGATGACTTGATTCAAAAAGCAGACATCATCATTGTCTGTTAAACCTAACACCTCAATCGAGGCATTAGAGAATATTAGACCTTTTCTAAGCTCACATCAGCTCATCATTTCAATTGTAGCTGGGCTATCTCTTGAACGTATACAGCGAACCATTGTAAGTAAACAATCTATAATTCGTGCAATGCCGAATACTTCAGTTACTATCGGTTTAGCCACCACATTCATTAGTTATCCTGACAATATCAGTGATGAGCATCGTATTATTACAGAAACTCTTTTCGATGCTGTAGGGATAACTACAGTTGTATCTGAAGAGTTACAGCATGCTGCAACAGGTGTTTTCGGTAGTGGACCCGCTTATGTTTATTTTCTAATGGAAGCAATGGTGACTGCAGCTACGGAACAAGGCTTTCCTTCTGAAATCACAAACAAACTTGTTGTAGAAACCGTTTATGGTGCTGCGAAGATGGCAAGAGACGCATTACATTCACCAAAAGAACTTCGAAGAAAGGTTACCTCACCAAATGGAACAACCCAAGCGGGAATTGAATATCTCGAGCAATTCAGTGTGAAAAAAGCGATTATAGGAGCTATAACGAAATCATCAGAACGTTCTCTCAAGGATTGTACTGTGTATAAAGACAAGGATGGTACTGGATATTTCATTTATGACAGGGTTGTAGATCAAGATCGCTGCTTGCATATCGTTAAATTGAGTGAAGATTATCTATCTTTTACTAATGTCTACCGCCGGCTCGGTGTTGCTTACTGGCGGGAGGCAGCTGCTATTCTTTATCACAATAGGTATTATTTTATGTTCACATCAGGGCTTACAGGATGGAACCCGAATCCAGCAAAGTACTTCAGAGCTGAAAGCCTCTTAGGTCCGTGGATAGACATGGGAGATCCTTGTGAGAATGATATAACTAATACCACTTTTCAATCACAAAGTACCTATATACTACCTGTAGAAGAGAAGCCGGGCTTATTTATTTTTATGGCTGAACGACATAATACCCAGAACTTCGAACACTGCTCATATATATGGCTTCCGGTTGAATTTCCAACCCAGGACACTGCGAAGCTAACTTACCGAAATTCGTGGAGACTGGAAGACTTTTAGCCGCTTTTGTTAGGATTAAAGATTAACCTGAATTTCGAAAGTAATCTCCTCAAAAAACAAAAAAAGGGCTCAAATATTTGGTAGAATGGTGTTTGCGAGAACAAAATCACCCAAAGAGAGGAGCACCTTTTAGGTGAAGTCTACCACACCCATCCATAAAATCAAGACCGAATTTTCATTGCCGCAAGCCACTAGCATTGGAGGAAGCAAAATCTTTCTCGATTATCTCGAAAAAATTAAACTGGGCCGTGTGCTGCAAACCCTGTCCGGAGGCAAAGCCAGCAATTCGCTGTTTCCCGTGCATCGGATTTTACTCTATCTCATCGTCGGCTGGGTGCTGGGCTGCGAGCGTCTCTTCCATTTTCGCAGGTGGCAAAAGGACTCCCTCCTCCGCCGTTTTCTCGGCGGGCGCTGTCCGCACCATTCCCTACTCTACAAAGAAATGAATCGCCTGGGCTGAACGAATTCCCAGATGCGAATGGAACTTCGGAAAATCAACCTTGACCTCATTCGTCCGTGCCTCCCGTCCACACTTATTCTGGATTTGGATTCCACCGTGGAGACCGTCTATGGAAACCAGGCCAAGGCCGCCAAAGGGGGCCATTCCCATAAGCCGGGGCGTAAAAGCTATCATCCCTTGCTCGCCTTCGAAGGATGACGAATCGTTTCCTGGTCCAGTCTAATACGAGCCAACAATGTCCTTGTTGCGGTAGAAGAAAGAAGACTTCTGCAAGAATCTACACCTGTACCTGCGGCTATGAAAAACATCAGGATGTTCATGGCAGCAAAGGAATATTGTCCAAATATCTTTATGGAGCAAAAGTGTTGCTTACTGAACCCTGCCGTAACATTCCGCATCCCGCGAAAGGAAGCAGCCATCCTGTTTGCTTGTAGAAAGTTACAGTAGGGCTTTGTAAGAACCCCCTACTTCTTAGCGAAGCGTAAGTAGGGGAGGTTCATTTTGACCAAATAATTGTTTGTAATCGTGCTATAATGTTTAACAAAGTCTTTTTAGGAGTTGATCTTGTATGGCTGTCTCCAAAGATCATTTAAATAAATTCAACAATTACCTGAAGATGCTCTCCCTATCGCAGCTGAATTCCTGGAAAAATTGGCAGTTAATTCGAACTGCCGAAATATTCCTTGGGATGACGAACCAACTACACAAGAGGATATTGACGATATTGCCAGAGCCCAAAAGTCAATTACTCGTGGTGAGGGAATCAAACTTAAGGATGTAATAGATGATCTACTCAATTAAGTTCTATAAGGAAGCGCTGAACTCGATATAAAAAGAATGAAGGGAACTTTAGATGAATTCAGACTACGAGTTGGCTCTTATTGAATTGTTTATACAGTTCAAAGCAGTCGGTTAATTGTCCATATTTTAGAAATTGCTTCCCGTGGCGATGCTTATGAATAACGTTACTTCCCATCTGAATATAGATGGGTTTTGTTTTTTATGCAATTTCGAGATATGCGTCGATAAGATGGGGTGTACTCGTTCGCAAGGAGCTTGGAGATAAAAACCGGGTACCGAAGAAGCCCGGCTTCTCCGCCGTGACTCCCCCGATTGTAAATGAAGCAGGCGGTTAGCGTTGGCTATGGGGCTGGTGAGGTAAATATAGATGTGAGCTGATTAATTATGGCATAATAAGTTCCAAGCCTACGACAGGGAGCGGTAAACGATGTTCACCAAACGGCAAAAGATTATGCTTTCGTATATTTATTGCGCCAAGGAAGAACTGAGGATAGATATTTTGGCCGAAATTATCCATGTCTCCGTGCAGACGGCGCGTTCTGAGTTGGAGAAAATCAATGACATTTTGCCGCAAATCGGAGCGCATATTGTCATGACCGCACGGGGAGGCTGCCTGATCGCAGAGGAGGATCGAGAGCCGATCTTCCATCTGCTGCAAAGCACGGCGACGGTGGACAAGAGCAATATCGAAAACCACGCGGTCTGGGAGCGGATTATCGCGAGTATCGGAATGCTCGTGTTCGAGCGGGATTACGTCAGCATGGAGGAACTGGCGGAGCGGCTATACGTCTCCAAGTCTACGATGAATCTGGATATCTCGGAGGTTAAGCGAATTATCGGGCGCACGGCTGGGGTAAGCCTGCATATTTCCAAAACGAGTGGACTGAAAATTCAGGGAAAAGAAACCGAAATTCGCTATCTGCTGTCCAAAATGATTCATCAGGGTCTTGAGCTTGATGTCGCCGTGCGGCATGTTTTTCCGGATGTTCAGCTTGGCGAGATTGCCGATTATGACACGATCCAGGCGCTTGTTCGATCGCTGTTGGTTAAGCGCGGACACCTGATTACCGGCAAAGCGTTCGGGCTGGTCTGCGCCGATATTCTGGTTAGCGCGGTGCGCAACTACCTGGGCTTCCGGATTTCAGCAGACGAAGCCCAGGCTGGAGCCGGATTGCCGGAGAACGTGAATGAAACGGGAACGTCGAGCGGGAAAGAGTCCGTGCGCACCGAAGAGAGCATGACGGCCCGTAAACCACCGCATCCACTGGTTGCGGAGCTTGCGGCGCGTCTGGCCGGGGAGCTTGGCATCGTGTTCACAAGTGAGGATATCGCCTATCTTCAGCGTACTGTCATGGAGCAAAATCTGTTCTACGCCGGGGGCGAGGCCGGGCCGCGCGACCGGGAAGCGGCCGATGTTTTTTACGATGCGCTGCGGACATGGGCGGGGCTTGATTTGGGGGCTTACGGGGAGTTTAACTCCCGCTTCCTTTTTTATCTCAATCAGCTCAATCAGCGAGTGGACAACGGGCATGATTACACCAACTTCTTCAAGCGGCAGACCAACCGGCTGTTTCCGCTAACGGCGAGCGTGGTGGCGCATTGTGGAGCGCTCTTGCATGACCGGGGATTTCGTTATTCGGAGGCCGAATTGGCTTATATCGTCCTGGTGTTGGGGAACCGGTTCGAGGTGGAGCATCCGGAATTGCGCGTGCTGCTCATTTCGGACGAGCATACAGCGCTGGTCGGCTGGATCGAGGCGGAGCTGCACCGGACACTTGGCGACACTATGTTGGAAGTCACCTCTATGCCGAGATATTTGTACGAGGAGAACAAGAGAGAAGCGGCAGGGCGCTTCGACCTGGCATTGACTACGGAGCCGATCGCCGCTGACGCCGACATGGAGACGATATTTGTCTATTCCTTGCTGGGAGAGACGGAGACCAGGCTGCTGCGCGTTCAACTGGATCATTACTTGCGTCGGCACGAGAAGAACCGGCTGAAAGCGATCGAACGCAGGTTAATCGGCCCTTCCCGCTTTCGGCTGCTGGTGGAGGCGGGAGGCTTGGAGCGGGGGATAGCCGAGTTGCTGGGAGGTGACGGCTGCTGCGGCTTGGAGCCGGAGACGCTGCTGCAATCCCATATGATTCCAACCGATGTGCGCATCGCTTATATATCCGTGTTGACGCAAGGAGGCGGCTCATCAATCCATATCGGCAAACTGTCGAAACCTGTCGTTCACAAAGCGAAAACGCTTCATACGCTCATCGTCTCCGTGTTCGATTCCGCCGACCGTGCGGAGGCCGCCTCCTTTTACCGCTGTGTCTGTTACCTACTGGATCCCCGTCACGGGGACAGATGGGGCAAAATCAAAAACTATACTGATTTTGTAGGGGCATTCTTCGAATAAGCTCGAAAATTCCAAAAAAATTCTTGAATTTGAAACAAAACTAGCCCGTTCGAGCCATATAATTTATTTAATTTTAACTAGACGTACTAATGCCTCTGTTTGGTTTATCGATAATAATCATATTTATGATTGAAAGTATCATCTACCACTCTACTTAGAATAAAGTACGGACTGTAGGGTAAAGAGCGACGTTTGTTCAAATTTAAAATTTATGATATAACCCCTAATCCGATCATTCAGTTTTTTGAAGCGTTTTCCCGCAAAAAACTGAATGGTTTTTTGGCATGGCCTGAATTATCATAAAAAGTGAGGAAATACTTATACAGCAGGAGGGAAGCGAGATGAAGACACGTTCTACCGCCGTAAATCAGGTGATTGAGTTGGGCAATGGCAACTACTGCATCAGGGAAGCGGAATCTACGAACTGCTATTTGCTGATCGGCGAGAAGAAAGCGCTTATATTTGATGTCGGCTATGGTTATGAGGATATTAAACCGTTGATCGCGGAATTAACGGACCTCCCCTTGATCGTGGTTAACAGCCACGGCGATCCCGATCATGCGCTCGGCAGTTGTTGGTTCGCTGAGGCATACATTCATGAGCTGGATTTGGGCAAGCTGTTTCGCAACGACACGCCGGAGATGAAGCAAAAGGCGCTCGATTACCGGCTGAACAAGCTGCCGGCCCTGAAGCCGCACATCGACCGGGATATGTACCTGAAGACGAGCGTTAAAGGGGTCAACTATCGGTTCGTACGCGAGGGGGAGGTGTTCGATCTCGGCGGCAAGGTATTGGAGACGATTCACCTGCCGGGCCATTCCTACGGATGCATTGCTCTGTTGGATGCGAAAAACAAGGACCTGTTCAGCGGCGACATGGTGACAAAGCATAATATTTGGTATTTTCTCCCTGCGGATGAGCAGGCGCCGTTTCGCCAAGCTGTCAGCTCCTACCGCAAGCTGCAGCGCCGGAAAGCGGAGATCGCCCGAATTTATCCGGCGCATGGCTCTTTTCCGATCGGTGTGGGCATCATCGACCAGTTGCTGGATTCGCTGGAGGACATGAAGCAAAACCATGCTTCCGATCTTTATTTCGAATCGTTTGCGGGCAGTGGGTACCAGCATTATTACAAGGACACCTTGATTATTTATTCCAAAGCCCGCCTGGAGGAATTTATGGAGGACAGTGCACATGAAGATTAAGGGAAATGGGGAATTTCCGCCGGGATTCCTGTTCGGCGCTTCATCGTCGGCTTATCAGATCGAAGGCGCCTATGACGAGGACGGACGCGGACCGTCGGTGATGGATCTGCTGCAAAGGGAGGACGGAATGGCTGATTACAAGGTGGCGGCCGACCACTATCACCGTTTTGAGGAAGATATTCGGCTGATGGGGGAGCTGGGATTAAAGGCGTACCGCTTTTCTTTTTCCTGGACGCGGATTTTGCCGGAGGGCAACGGGCAGGTGAATCCCGAAGGCTTGAAGTTCTACGATAAAGTCATCGAGATGCTGCTGAAATATGGAATTGAGCCGATAGTAACGATTTATCATTTCGATTATCCGCAGCGTCTTGTGGAGCAATACGGCGGTTGGCGTTCCCGGCAAAGCATCGGCGATTATGCGGAGTATGCTTCCATTCTGTTCAAGCATTTCGGGGACCGTGTGAAATATTGGCTGACGATCAATGAGCAGGATCACGTGATTCATCTGCCGGAACGACTCGGTATTCGGGCGCTGCTTGACGAAGCGGAATTCGACCGCATCTCCCAGCAATGCTCCTATCATATGTGCGTGGCGACGGCCCGAGTCATCCGGCTCTGTCATGAGCTCGTTCCCGGGGGCCAAATCGGGCCGGCGATGAATCCGATGATCGGCATTCCGGCATCCGGGAAGCCGGCGGATATGCTGGCGGCCGCCGAATACAACGAGTTGGCTAGCTATTACTTGCTCGATTTGCATTGCAAGGGGATGTTCTCTCCGCTTTACGCTAAGTATCTTGCCGACCGCGGCTGCTTTCCGGAGATTGAAGTGGCGGATCTGGAGGAGATGCGGCGGAATCCGCCCGATTTCATCGGCGTTAATTATTATATGAACCAGACCGTGCAGCAAAGTCCCGCTGATGCTATCGCTCCGCGCGGGACGGGGGTCATCAAGCGGGAGGAGGCGGGAATTTATGCGCTGACCAGCAATCCGCATGTTCCGGAATCGGAATGGGGCTGGGGAATTTGCCCGGCCGGACTCAAGATGGCCATCATGGAGCTATTCAGCCGCTACGGCCTGCCGGCGCTGATCACGGAGAACGGGCTGGGCGACAGGGACGAGCTGCTGCCGGACGGCACGGTGCGCGACGACTATCGCATCGGGTATTTGTCCGCGCATTTGAAAGAGTTGAGGGATTGCGTGGTGACGGGCTATCCCGTGATCGGCTATTGCCTGTGGTCGTTCATGGACGTCGTCAGCGGACATGACGGTATGAACAAGCGTTACGGGTTAGTGTATCTCAACCGGAACGATAAGGAGCTTCTGGACCTGGGCCGCTTCCGCAAGGACAGTTTTCACTGGTATGCCCGGGTGATTGCTACGAACGGCGCGGAGCTTTGACGGCTGCGCCGCAACAATAATTTATTTTGACAAGGGGGAGAAGTGACATGAAGGACAACAAACGGCTTGCGGCGCAAATTGTGGAATTGGTCGGCGGAAACGGCAATATCGATATGCTGACGCATTGCATGACCCGGCTGCGCTTTGTCCTGAAGGACGACGGCAAGGCGGAGACAGACAAACTGAAAGCGACTGACGGCGTCATGGGCGTGGTCAACAGCGGCGGACAATTTCAGGTGGTGATCGGAAACGGGGTTGAAAACGTATACAACGAGGTGAGCCGCCTGACTGACAACAAGACCGAAGAAGCAGCGGCTTCCGGAGGAAAGAAAAAAGGGCTGGACCGTTTCTTTGACGCACTATCCGCGATCTTCGTCCCGATTATTCCGGCCATTGCCGGAGCAGGGATGCTTAAGGGGTTGCTCGCCCTGCTGGTTTTGTTCAAGTGGACCTCGGATCAAGCCAATACGTTTATTGTGCTCAATACGATTTCGGACACGGTCTTCTACTTCCTGCCGGTTCTGCTGGCCTTCAGCGCCGCGCGTAAATTCGGCTGCAATCCCATGATTGCCGCTGCGATCGGTGCCGTGCTGTTGCATCCCAACTTCACCGGGATGGTGGCAGATGGGAACGTGCGTATTGACTTTGCGGGCATTCCGTTTACGTTGATGAACTATTCCGCTTCTGTCCTGCCGATTTTACTTGGTATCTGGCTGATGTCCTATCTCGAAAAATTCATAAAGTCCTGGATGCCCAAATCGCTCGACCTGGTGTTTACGCCGCTGCTGACACTGATCGTCATCGTGCCCGTCATCCTGATCGTGATCGGCCCGCTGGGCATCTGGTGCGGCAACGCGCTGTCGGCCGGTTTCAGCTTCCTGTACGATAAATTTACGTTTGTGGCCGGAGCGCTGCTCGGTGCGCTTTATCCACTGCTGGTGATGACCGGGATGCACTACGGACTGCTGCCGATCATGCTGCAAAATTTGTCGACCAACGGTTATGATGTTATTCTGGCCTTGTGCGCGGCAGGCAACACGGCCGTGGCCGGCGTGGTCTTCGGCGTCTACCTGAAGGTTCGGAACCGGTCGACGAAAGCGATTGCGGCCTCCTCAACCGTCAGCGGAATCATCGGCATCATCGAGCCGGGACTGTACGGCATCGTCATCAAATCCAAGAAGACATTGGCCGCAGTGTTCGCAGGCGGAGCGGCGGGCGGGGTTATCATGGGCTTGTTCCGTGTCAGAAATACGGGTTTTGGCCTTAATCCGCTGGGCGGCTTGCCGGTCTTTTTCGGAGATACCTTTGTCTACTATCTGATCGGCATCGGCGTGGCGTTTGCTGTCAGTGCAGTCACTGCTTACTTAGCCGGCTTTCCCGAGGATAACCGGCAATAAAGCGAACCTTCTGGACTTACAATCAAGGGGAGTTGGTAAGAAAATGGCTTTTTTCAAACGCAACAAGGAACGTTCTGCTTCCGGTACGGTCTGGGTGCAGGCGCCGATTACGGGACAGGCCGTAGGATTGGACCGGGTCCCGGACCCCGCTTTTGCGGAAAAAATGATGGGCGAAGGCATCGCCATCGTCCCCTCAGCAGGCAAGGTACTAGCTCCATTCGACGGACGGGTCGCCAATTTGATGAAGAGCAAGCATGCCTTAATTATCGAGCATGCTTCGGGCGTGCAGGTACTGATTCATGTCGGGGTGGATACGGTGTCCCTAAAAGGGGAAGGCTTCACCGCCCACGTCCAGGAGGGAGACCTTGTAGCCATCGGCCAATTACTACTGGAATTCGATTCCGCGCTGATTCACGGACGGGGACTGCCCGACATCACCTCAATCATCATCCCGCATGGTCTCGACGCAGTAGGCGAGGTGACGGAATATCCGGGCGAAGTGACCGCCGGACAGGAGAATGTGTTGTCCGTGAAGCTTCAGTAACTTCGTTATAAGTGCAGAAAAGATGGAGTTTGGTGAAATATAAGGATTTGATTATGCGTCGGGCTAACAACCAAACCATCCAGCTTAATGGTTGAGCCTTTCCGCCTAAAGGCTGTGAACAAAAGCAGAGAGTGGAACGTCACGTAGTCGTACATCCCCTTCCAATAGACAGTGAAAATACATTCATGAAATCATGAATGGACCACTGTAGACCGGGAGGGGATTTTTGTGTGCTGTAAATAAGGGGGAAAGGTTTAGGCGTTATGATGCTGCAGCCAGACAAGAGAGGCTGGAGATTAAGAATCAGTTTTTATTCTTCGGACGGGTGCTTGAACAAGGGTAGTCGAATTGAGCCAAGAAGAACGCGAACATTTAGAACAACTGATTAATAAAGGAAAAGTGGCCGGTTACAAGATTAAACATGCGGAAATGCTGCTGAAATCCGAAGAAGGCGAGCACGGCCCCTCGTGGCCAGATACTCGGATTGCAGAAGTCTACAATGTGAGTGAAAGAACCGTTCGGAATTTGCGGAAACGATTTGAGGCCGCGCTTGAGCGAGAAAAGCAAACCAACTACAGGACCAAGCTGGATGGCGAAGCCGAAGCAAAACTGATTGCAATCGCATGCAGTCAGCCGCCGGAAGGCTACAGCAGATGGTCGGTTCGGTTGCTCGCGGATCGCTTGGTCGAACTGGAAATCGTCGATGCCGTTTCGCACATGACCGTGCAGCGGGTGATGAAAAAACAAACTCAAACCATGGCTGAAGAAACAATGGTGTATTCCGGAAGCTTCTGGCGAGTTTGTTGCACACATGGAAGACGTGCTCGATGTCTGCCAGCGTCCTCATGATCCCAAGCGCCCGCTGGTGTGTCTCGACGAAACGAATCGGCAACTGACGTTGGAAACGCGGCCCTCCATTGCCGCCAAGCCGAATCAGCCGGAACGGATCGACTATGAATAAAAACGTAATGGCGTCGTCAATCTGTTCATGATGTTTGCGCCGCTGGAAGCCAAACGTCACGTGCACATCTCGGTATGGGGCTGCCTACAGGATTACTGTTTGTTATAAAAGCGGACACGGTTGACTATGGTGAATGGAAGTCCGGTGTCCGTGCTCCGGGAATTCTGATGTCTGCTTCAGGCGTTGCCAATAAATTAGGTTCGGGACTTGGAAGCGCAATTCCGGTGTGGCTGCTTGCTGCCGGGGGTTACGTGGCCAAACAGGAACAATCTGCGAAGGCACTGCAGATGATTGCTTTAAGCTATATCTGGCTGCCGGTTATTCTGGGTGTGGTAGCCATTCTTGTAATGGCTTTCGTTTACAGATGGGAAAAGCCACATGCAGAAATTGTAGCGGAGCTGGAAGCAAGGAGATTAAACAATAACTAATAAAGAGCTGCACTAGAGCGAACGGAAAATAAGTAAGGAGCAGTGTCCATAAGGAAGCTGCTCCTTACTCAGTTATAACGAATTTCCCATAGCTGCCGGAATTTCCGAGGTGTTTGGCCGGTGAATTTTTTGAATGACTTGGTGAAATAGCTCTGGTTATTAAAATGCAGCCGTTTGGCTGATTTCATGACATTGATAAATATGAAACAGAAGTTGCATTCTTGTGGCTCCGATGCTAAGCATCTTTAAAACGTACTTAGCAATAGATGGTGAAGTTCAAGAGTTTGAGTAAATTCATCGTTCAGCGTACTTTGTTGCAATGTGTGATCTACAATTGATCCACAGAGCAGTTTCCAATTTACTCTCCAATGCCATCAAGCATAATCCGCCTGGTACGGCGGTTACAGTCAGTTTATCAAGAAATGGCGACCGGTTACAGATGGCGGTAACCAATCATGGAATAGGTATTTAGAGGAGTCGAGCAGCAGAATATTCGAGCCCTTTGCTCGTAATGTTCAAGCCAGACAGAAAGAGGGAGCAGGACTGGGACTTGTGATTGCCAGTCAGATAGCTGAGTTGCACGGCGGTCGCTTGCTGCTTCAGCAACTCCCGGGAAAAACCACATTTATTCTGGAAATCCCCGAGCAACGATTTTAATAAAAATAAATTGCTATGTGAGAGGTATTTGAAAATCCCGGTTTCCGACATTCACTGATATGTTCCTCTTCTTTTAGTCAAACCGTTCCTTGTTTCATGGAGATTCGAAGCACGTGTTGTCCTCCTTGGATACCCGTGCTTTTTTTAGTGTGGAAAAGCATTTCAAAGACACGGCTAACGAAAGTCTAAACAAGACTATTACTATAAGCAATAATAATTCCTGAGAGTCTTTTTATTTTACAAGTTGGATACATCTCCTGAGAGGACAATAAAGGTTCTAATTTTGGAGGAGACTATGGGAAAAAAAAGAAACACATCTATCGCTCTACTGTTAGGTGCATTTATGCTTAGCCAACTGCGCTTAAAAACGAAATCGCTACTGCCGAGGCAACGGCGCGCAAGGCGCAGCTGGAGAGCGAATTGAATGAATTCGTTGCCCGGCTGAACGATGAGATGAACGCGGTGAATGCCGAGATTCAGGCCAGGGAGCTGGCCGATAAGAAGGAGAAATTGCAGGCAGCGGTGGTGCATGCACCAATAAATATAAATTGTTGATTTTTAAAGGAAGGGACTGTAATAGATTTGCATATGCAGTAGAGCTGTTAGCAGGCTTGTTAGTTAACTGAAAAAGGAAGAAAAAGGACCTAAATAAAGAGTTTTGCTTGATTTAGAATTATGATAAACTACAATTTTCAGGTGCTAAACCATGTATTAAAAATAGTATAGATCCAGTCATTGTAAACACTCAGGCAGATAATAAAATATAGAAGGGTGAACTGAAGAACTATGAGATCCAAAAAAATTTTGATTATTGAGGATGAAGAGGGGATTCGCGACATTCTCTCATATTCTTTGCGCAAGGAAGGATTTGAAATTCTTGAAGCAGCTAATGGTCAAGAGGGGCTTATGCTCCTGGAGCGAAATCATGCCGATCTGGTATTGCTTGACCTGATGTTGCCTGACGTAAGCGGTTTTGATATTTGCAAAAGGCTGTCATACACGTCACGTACACCGGTGATTATGATTACCGCCAAATCCGATATGCTGGATAAGGTACTGGGTATGGAACTTGGTGCTGATGATTATATTACAAAACCTTTTGACATCCGTGAGGTGATAGCTCGCATCCGTGCAATATTTCGGCGAATTGATCAAAAAGTAGAGAGTGGACAACCAACCGCTCGAGAAACTATACACTTGGGTAAAACCATTGTAATCTACCGAAACGAGCGTGAAGTATTGAAAGATGGAGAACGTGTGTTCTTGACCAACAAAGAGTATGAATTACTACCGTTTTTTGTTGAGCATAATCGTATGGTGTTTAACAGATCGGAGCTACTGGACAAGGTATGGGGATTTGAATACGCAGGCGATACACGTACGGTCGATATTCATGTGCAGCGTATCCGAAAAAAACTTGATGATAATCATGCAGCTGGCTCAATGATTGTAACTGTATTTGGTGTAGGTTATAAACTCGATGCTGTGGTACGGACATGAAGTGGACAATTCAGTTTAAAATGGTCGTTCTCTTTGCTGTAATCATTTTTGTTGGTTTTGCAGCCTTACTATTGGCATTTAACAAGGTTAGTGTAGACAATATGTATCGTGAGATCGATAAGGATATGATTTATTACAAAAAAAATCTGGATATTGCGATAAGCCAATATTTTATTCTATTAAACAAGCAGATGAATGAACAAACCATTGAGGCGGAAATTAACGAGATTGAGAAGCAAATCGGTCTCACGATTGGAGGCGAGGTTGATCTTTACCGTGCCGATGCCTCTTCTTATAAATACGCTGAGGGCAAAAGTCAGCCGGTCAAAATTTTTCGTGAGGTTGCAGAGGTGGCTTCAAATTCTACAATCGCATATAGCACAACGATCAATAAGAACCACATCACGGCAAGTCTGGCTACGCCACTAATAAGAGGAGATCAGGTGATAGGCATTATACGCTTTGAAAAGGATTATTCAGAGCTTTTTATACAGCGTATGCAATTTTCAAACACAATTACTGTTTTTGCTATTGTAATATTTGTATGTGTGTTCATTGCCTCGATTTTTATCTCACAGAGGATGACGAAACCGATACGTATATTAATACAACACTCCAGGAATGTTACCAATGGGAGTCTTGACTCTGAAATCGAAGTACACTCACACGATGAAATCGGTGAGTTAGCGAAAAGCTTTTCGAAAATGATCCGGCAAATCCGGGAACAGATTGATGTGATTGAGCATGAACGTGATGAGGTGAAGCTGGTTCAGGAACGCAGTAAGATTTTTTTTGATAATGTGACTCATGAATTGAAGACCCCGCTTACTACAATTCTGGGATATGCTCAAATACTCCGTGATAATGGTTTTACTGATCATGCTTTTTTTGAAAAAGGTTTAAACTACGTTATAAATGAGAGCCGACGTCTTAACAGGATGGTAGTAAATATTTTGGATGCGTCCGTAGCAGCGTCAACAAGACGGAATTTTCAGTTTGAGTCGATGAACATATCGAATGTATTGAAAGAAACCTGTGACGAAATGTCCATTAAGGCAGATAAATATAATATAATGATTGACACCGGAATTGAGAGTAACTTGCTTTTATATGGTGACATCAACAGGCTAAAGGAAGTTTTCATTAATGTATTGGATAATTCTATTAAGTACAGTTATGTTAACTCAACTATTACGGTCAATGCTTTCAAGTCTGGGGACGAGATCAAAATTATGATTTGTGACCAGGGTGAAGGTATCCAAGAGGAAGAACTGGAACGTATTTTTGAACCTTTCTACCGTGATAATGATGTGAATCTTGTAGAAAAGGGCAGTGCAGGCCTAGGTTTATCTATCGTTAAGAATACAATAGAACAGCATGGAGGTAAAGTTAGAATGAAAAGCATTATAAATTTAGGGAGCGAACTTCAAATTACTTTGCCGGTGAACAGTGTATGAACCACATTCTTGCATGGTTGAGGAGTAAACGGGATATTCTTTTGCTCTCAGGATTACTACTGCTCTTTGTCATCGGGCTATATAGTATTAATGGACTCTTCTATAAAATAGATTCAAAGACAAGGCTGAATATTCTACCGGAAAATCTTGTGAGCGCGCCGCTTAATCTTGCTCTCGATTCCTCGTTCCGAATAGAAAGTGCGACGAAACAGAGCAACGGTTTCTCCATGTATAGTTTTTGGGCTGTAGACTCCAATTCGGTTATTTTCAACCGCATGCAGCCTTCATATACCGGAATCAAGCTTTCAATGTTATTTATGGATGACAATGAGGTTAAGGATATTGAAACCAATTCAAACTTGGGTGTTGGTATTTCAGCAGACCGCAAGAAGATTATATACACTGGATACGAGTCTGGAAAAAATGAACCAGAGGTCTACTCATATGAATGGAAATCGGGAGCAAGTGAAAAGTTGAACCAGGATCAGGCATACTACCGTGTATTTGTCGGAGACAATAAATATATCAGTTTTGATGGCTTCTTTTTTAATGAAGTAGATCTAACTACGAAGAAGATAACGAAGCTATTGACACTTGATACTATCGGTTCTGAATTTTCTCATTTCACAGAAAATGATTCACTTAACGAAACGATAGCTCACCCTGAAAGTATGACTACCAGCGAAGATAAGAACTACATGTACATGATGATTCATTTTGGTGAGAACAACGAAGGGATCTACCGTTACTCACTAAACGGTGGGGATAGCGAAATATTTACTCACGCTGAACAAATCTATCAGTATTCTCTTTATAAAGATGAAAGTATCTTACTGTTGGGCCAAGTTAATGGAACAAGAGGCTTATACCTTTATGATTCGCAGTATAAGCAATACAAACTACTAAAAAAGGGCAGTTTCCTCGGATTCGAAATAGACAAAGATGGCTCTCGCATTGCTTACATGGAGATGCTGGAAAATCAGCGGGATAAAAATGAGCTGCATGTCGCTTACCTGAAGAATGATGAACTTCAATCTGACACTGTTATTTATAGAAATATCCAGGATTTTAATAAAATGAGCTGGTTTGAAAACAGTCTGTTTGTTGGCGGGAGCTCTTTAAGTACAAGCGAAATATATCGGTTTACCTTCAGGATGTGGTAGCGAACTTTAAAACAGAGCAGTGATTCTCCTAAGATAAGAGAAGCACTGCTCTGTTTAACTGATACGGACTAGCGCACTACACTTACTTGAAAAAATCATGGCTTTAAAATCTGTAGTATTTTGATAAAGCATCTTCTATCCCTAATTTATTCTGGGTTAATGTTTTGGCACTGAAGAATATACTTCCAGCAACCTCGGAATACTGTTGATTAAGCTTGAGCTGCTGAATGATTGCATTACTTGAGCCCCAGTCTGCATTATTGGTACCAAGTTTGTATGCTGCATGTCCAATGTATAACTTTGTTTGGGTTCCTTTAACCTCATTAGCCCACCAGGAAACAAGGATTTTGTAGTCAGCAGGCTTAAATCCTACACTCCAGTAGAGTTGGGGGGCTATGTAATCAACCCACCCCTTGTTTATCCAGGTTCTGGCATCCGCAAATTGGTTATCATAGGCACTGTTACCATTAGTAGCTGATCCAGTACTATCTTGTCCTTTATTTCGCCAAATTCCAAATGGACTAATACCGAATTTGATAGTACTGTTTTCATTTTTTATAGATTTGCTTAATTCTTTAACGAATTCATTAATGTTATGCCTTCTCCAATCTGCCTTCTTAACAAAAGCTCCTTTATACATTGAGAATGTTTCCTGGTCGTTAAAAGGCACACTTCCATAGGGATAAAAGTAATCATCCAGATGAATTCCATCCACATCATAATTCTGTACTACCTCCATAATTGCATTAATTATATGCTGGCGCACTTCACGATTTCCAGGATCAAATATTAATTTATTCTCATGTGATATAACCCATTGAGGATTTGTTCTGGCAGGGTGCTTAAAGCTAAGCGAGCTTATTGTATTGCTTGTACCTGCTCGAAAAGGATTAAACCAGGCATGAAACTCCATGCCTCTCTTCTTAGTCTCGGCAATCATGTATTTTAATGGATCATATCCAGGATTCTTTCCTTCGACACCTGTGAGCGAACGTGCCCATGGTACATAATTAGAAGGATAGATAGCATCAGAAGCTGCTCTGACCTGGACGAATACGGTGTTAATGCCCATAGCTTTAAGTTTATCCAGCATCGTAATGTATTCTTGTTGTTGTTTATCCACAGAGAGACCGGATTTTGAAGGCCAATCAATATTATATACGGTACTAATCCATGCACCTCTTAGCTCACCAGACACTTGGGAGTTTGCAGATGCATAGATAGGTTGTGGACAAATAAGTATAAGCATTAACAAAAAGAAAAAAACTTTACTGCTATTTTTCATGGTAAACCTCCTGATTATACTGAAAAACCAAGCTTAATTGACAAAATAAATTACCTCCGTATCCTCCCTTCTACCTCCGCATTTTTGTTAATCCAATCAGCAATGCCATCATCACAGGGCACTCAACTAGAATAAGGGAGAGTTGTTTCAAACCTCCGTATCTATGTATCTTTTTTGTAAAATATGGAGTGAAAGGAGGGGGGATAACGAAATTTTGTGATATTGGAAGAAGAAGTTACAACTTGGATACAAAATCTATAATTTATGAAATATCTATCGCCTATAATTCTATGTACACTAACTAATCTAGTAGACATAGAATGAAAGTAGGGATAGATGATGAAGAAAAAATACAATCCAGGGATACTAGCTTTGTTAATAGCCATGATAATGATGCCGGTTCTCACGGTGGCAGCTAACAAATCTTCAGCAGAAGCTGCTCAAGCTTCAGGCTCCAATAAAGTGGTAGCTTTAACTTTCGATGATGGACCAGAAAGGAAATACACAGAGCAAATCCTTGACATACTAAAAAAAAATGAAATTAAAGCCACCTTTTTTGTAATAGGACGTCAGGTTAAAATGTATCCTGATGTGATGCAACGGATATCAAAAGAAGGGCATGCTTTAGGGAATCACACGTGGAGCCATCCATATTTGACAAAAATAAGCAATAAAGAAATTCACACAGAAATTTCAACAACAAATCAGGCAATCCGTGATTTAACGGGTATAACACCGGTTCTCATGCGTCCTCCATACGGAGCCACATCTGCTCAAGTTAAGAAAGAAATCGAAGCTGCGGGGCTTGTGCAGGCGTTATGGAACGTGGATACCCTTGATTGGACAGGCCATTCAGTTTCTGCTATTCTCCAAATTGTAAAAGCCAATCCTGGAAGCAAGCTCAATGTCCTCATGCACTCGGGTGGAGGGAACAGAGAAAATACAGTAAAAGCACTTCCAGAAATCATAAAATATTACAAAGAACAAGGTTATACCTTTGTCACAATGCCCCAACTATATAATGTGAAGGAAAGTAATGTTTCTTCAACTGAGCCTACAGAGCAATCTCTAAACAAGGCCGCAATTGTTACAACTGATATTCTCAATGTTAGAGCTGGAAGAGGATTGGAATATTCAATTATTAGCAAATTGTCGTCTGGAACAAGAGTACATATTATATCTAGTCATGGTGACTGGTACCAAATCAAGCTGCCTGAAGGACAGATCGGCTGGGTAGATTCATCATATTTGGTTATTGAGCAGGACTCTATTACAGACTCAACACACAATAGTATAAATGTGCCTGTAAACAAAGAGTATTATTTGATTTATAATCAGGAAAAAATCCAATTTCTTGATGTCAAGCCCTATATAGACTCCAATAATAGGCTACAAGTTCCAGTGAGGTTCATAACAGAATTACTAAACTTCAATGTAAGCTTTGGCATAAGTAATGCAGTAAAAACAATTCATCTATTTAAAGATAACTTAAATGTTGAATTAAGGGTTGGCGACTCGATAGCTGTCGTTAACGGAAAAGCTCTTGAAATGGATACTAGCCCAACTATTGTAAAAGGGAACAGCTTCGTGCCAATAAGGGTTCTGGGTGAACTGGTCGGCATGGATCTAGTGTGGGATTCTAAGCTCAATACCGTTACGCTGTCTGACAGGAATGAATCAATCAACAACGATATGGTGAGTGATAGTGTTAGCAAAACGCCTATATTATCTGCTCCAACCGCTACTGTAGAGCAAGCGAAAGCTTGGGCGAGAGCCAAGGGAGCAACAGAAATGTTTGTTGATCTTTCTGATCTAATATGGAGTGAAGCCCTTAAGGCGGGGGTTGATCCGGTTGTTGTATTTTGCCAGTTTGCTAAAGAGACGGGTTATGGGAAATTCGGTAGCGTGTTGGATGAAACATATATGAATCCGGCAGGACTAAAGACTATTGATGGTGGTTCAGACTATGACCAGAGTGCCCACCAACGGTTTTCCAACTGGAATGAAGGTATCCAAGCCCACATTGATCACTTAGCTTTGTATGCAGGTGTCGATGGGTATCCCAAATCGGTAACATTTGATCCACGACATTTTCCTCATTTAAAAGGAACAGCAATCACGGTTGAATCATTGGGAGGAAAGTGGGCGCCTAGTCTTTCTTATGGGGTTGAAATTGTAAAAATGATGTTAGAGTTAAAGATGTCATGATAGAAATCCCCCTCAAAATTCTAGTTATTGAGGCTGGAAAGTGACCTGCAAAAAGCAAAATTGCTTTATGCAGGTTTTTTGTTTGTTTTAAGAAATTAAACAATTTAGCAATGTATTTTTTACAACTACGATACAGGAGAAGGACAGTAAGATACATCTGATTGCTAATATTGGATATATAAAATTTAATTTACTTAATCAAAATAAGAGCGAGGTAACCATCAATGAAAAATCATAATGTACATGATGCAACAAACACCAAACGAATTAATAGAAGGAAATTATTAATAACTATTATTACCTCAATTCCCCCGAAATTATAACCATGCGGGATCATGCAAACAAAGAACCCTTATACACCAAGGGAATTGATCGGAAGTTCACTTGTACAATCCCCATAACATGGTTATAATTATAACCATAAATCCAAATTATGGGGTAATTTTATATGGCCTACCGCGTGCATCATTACAATAAGAAGAACGGAATCACTTATGTCTACGAAGCTGTTTCAGTATGGGATAAGGAAAAAAAGACTTCCACAAATAAGCAAGTCTGTATCGGGAAGCTGGATTTGGAAACGGGTGAATTGATTCCTTCCAAAAGGTTGAATTCCTCCCCTTCCACATTACATAACTCTAAGGCCACCGCAACGTCTCTAGTGGCTGGGCCCTCTCTCCTCCTGGATTCGATTACTCAAGAGCTTGGCATTGAAAAACTGCTGAAGAAGTGTTTTCCGAACGACCATCAACAGGTGCTCTCCGTGGTCTATTTCCTGGTTCAACGGGGCCAGGCTTTAAGCCACTGCGAAAGTTGGTGTAAAGGCCACCTGCATCCATACTCCAAAGGACTGACCAGTCAGGCGATTAGTAAGCTACTTGCTTCTCAAACCGAAGATGCCAGACAAACGTTTTTCAAGCAATGGAGTCGCGTCATCACGGAAAAAGAATGCCTCTGTTATGACATCACTTCCGTTTCCTCGTATTCCGAACAGAATGAGTATGTGAAGTATGGATACAACCGGGACAAAGAAAAATTGCCCCAGATCAATATGGCGATGCTGTTTGGCCAACAAAGCCGACTGCCTGTCTATTACAAGCGTCTGCCTGGAAACATTACAGATGTGAGCACGTTGTCTAACTTTTTGAAGACGATGAACTTCTTGGGCAACGAAACACTTCATCTTGTACTGGATAAAGGATTTTACAGTAACGCCAATGTAGACGAGTTGTTTGCTGCGCACCATAAGTTTACGATGGGGGTTTCGATCCACCTCAAATGGGTGCAAGAAATTGTGGATGAGTTCCAGCCCGATATGCTGGATGTAGAGAACTACCGGAAGATCGGTGATGATGTCCTTTACGTGAGAACCAAACTGTACAAATGGGGGACTCAAGGAAAACGTTCGTATGTTCATGTTTATCATAACGCTCGTGCTGCCGCAGAGGACAGGGACGATTTTCATGAAAAGTTGCTTGAATACAAGGCAGAACTGGAGTCGGGACACAGAGTCAAAGAACACGAGTCGTTTTATCAGCGATATTTTATCATAAAGAATACCCCGGTGAGGGGGGTCAAAGTAAGATTCAATCCAGAAGCCGTGCAGGGCTATCGCAAGCGCTATGCCGGTTTTTTCATCCTGTTTACCACTGGCATTAAAAACCCCGCAACGGCACTGGATAGCTATCGAAATAAGGACGTCGTGGAAAACTGTTTTGATGATCTCAAGAACCAACTGGATATGAAACGGCTACGGGTTCATCATTCCTCGACCATGGATGGCCGGATATTTCTGCAATTTATAGCGCTCATCTATATCAGTGCGATCCGCAATACGATCCAAAAACATCCCTCGCTGGCGCATTTTACCGTGAAGGAACTGCTTGAGGAAATGGAGACGCTCTCCAAGATCACCTATTCGGGACGATATGGATCTATCTTTACCGAATCTACCAAGATGCATAAAGAGATCGCACGCATTTTTAATATAGACCTTAAAACCTAGTTATAATTTGCGGGGAATTCAGGTTCTTAATGAAAATTGATCAAAGTATTATACAAAAAGAAGGAGTGCAGGCTTATTATAATCGTTTTATTCTTATTTTTTTGAAGATATTGAGATTAAACGATATTAAAACTGAAGAAGGTAAGTATTATTCAAAGACTTATTTTTTGAGATTTCTACGAGAACAAGACGATGATCTATTCAAATTTACGTATAGATTTTTTGCCAGGGCAATCTTAAGAATTGAAACTGGAAAACCTATAATAAAACATTTTAAATATGTTATCTTTGTTGTCTTAAGTCGTCTATTTAACTTCCAAATCGATTTGAAAAGTGATGGATTTATGCAAGGAATGACTATCTCTACTCCAAAAGATGAGAAAGTATTGGTTAAAGAAAATACTTATATTTTTCATGATTTAAATATAGAACTCGATAGAGTTCATGGAGTTAAGGGTCAGACCCATACAGCCACTTTATACTTAGAAACCGTGTACCATTCTAAGACAGTGGAAAGTATCATAGAATACATAACTGGAGGAAGCAAAGAAAAATTAGAGGCATATGAAGAAAAACATTTAAAAGTAGCTTATGTAGCAATGACAAGGCCAACTGACTTATTATGTATATCTATGGATGAAGAAGTTTACTTAAAGAACTTAGAGCAATTAAGTACATTGGGGTGGGTTCATTATACTGAAGCTCTATCAATACAATAATCTTATCATACGTTCATTTTTTAATTCACAATTATTATATTCATAGTATATAAACTCTGCTAATATTAAATTAAATTTCTTCAGGCACACAAAGGGGGGATTCTGTGTTAGAACATATTGAAGTAGATGCGTTTGTTAAAGTACTAGGTGACAATACGGGCGGAATGAGTCGACCCGTTCAAGTAATTGGAAGCAACGGTAAGGAATATGTACTTAAAAATCAAAATGTTTATGACCCGTCACGTAGAACCTGGGTTGAATGGGATAGTATGTTTATTCAAGAGGTGCTAGTTCACCGTATTGCTAAACACTTTGGGATAACAGTACCCGATTGTGCTATTGCTAACGTTGATAGTATATTTCTTACACACGCTCCAGCCTTGAGGTTTACTCATAATTATGTTCCTGGCTTTCATTTTGCTAGTAATTTAGTAGACGGAGTCGAAAATAACTTGCGTGATGGTTATGAGACACTGTTAGCTTTGCGTAAACCGTACATAAAAAGACCTTGGTCATCTTTTTTTAATAATATTTCAAATAAGTCTGATGTTTCTAAGATCGTTATTCTTGACTTATTAACTGCAAACTTTGATCGTTTTGGTAATTTTGGGAATTTGATTATTGCTACTAATAATGGGGAACGTCTAATGTATTGCATCGATCACGGTCATTGCTTTTGGGGACCGGCATGGTCTAATCTTCAAAAAAGACAGTGTATGCTAAGTGTTTCCCAGGGTGGATACATTGATTTTTGGACAAAAGCATTGACTCAAAGTAGTGGCGGCGCATTTATGTCTGGTTTAGGTGAAATATTTCGGGCCTTAGATCAATATATCGATGTTGCAAACAATGAGGATCATTGTTTTTATGATATCGTTTTAGAAGCAGAAAAAATTACTCCTGCATTAATCGATAGCTGGTTTTCAGGAATTCCCGATGAGTGGTATAAAGACAAATTATCTCAAATTGATCATTACAAACACTTTATTATGAATCAAAAGCAACTATTAAGGGAATTATTGAATATAATGGCCGATAAGGGTGCTTTTCAAACTCACTTAGGGGGGGAACTAAAATGGAACGTAAAGCCTACTGGTACTCAGTAGTACAGTATTGTCCTAGTGATTTGCGAGGGGAAACAATCAATGTTGGGTTAATGTTGCATAGCCCTGAAGAAAATGCATTATTCCATTCGATTTTGGATGAAAGTTCCCCTAAGATTAGAGGATTACTACAGGATGAGGTTGCGTTTAAAACATTTAAAGTACAAAAAGACATATTTGATTATTTCATAAATTCTGTAATGTCAAGTCCATCACTCTTTACTCCAAATATAAATGATAAGAATTTCTTGTTACAAATACAAGAAAATTTACCCAGTCAATTTAAATTCTCTGAGCCAACATTCTCATTAACAAGAGACCCTAAACAATTATTCGAAACACTGACTAAGACATATATCGGTGAACTCCCTTCAAAGGATATTATCGTAGAGGAAATTGTTAGTAGGAATGTTAAGCAATACACAAAAGAAGTGTTTAATCAAAAAAAGTGGATAGGAACAAAGATAAAACCCAACGTAAAAATTCATCCAATAAAAGACATTAGTAATATGCACTTTACAGTTGATTATGTATTTAAAAATGGAGTGTGGAATCTCATTCAAACCTTTCCATCAAATTCAACTCCTGACAAACTAACAGAATGGTTTTCTAAAACAAACACAATGCTTGATAATTATAAACAGGACTCAGGATTCTTTTTAATATATGATCTAAATGATCACTTAAATAAAGATAGAACAATTGATGACATGGTTCACTTTTTTGAAAAGAAAGATAATAGGATTTCCCCTGTAGCAATTGAATCAGAAGCTTTTAATAAACTTTGCCTTAAAGTTGAAACTGAAGCAAAAGATATTACCTTATATGAATCAGAACTTATTGCTATGTAAAACTAAGAATTTTTGTAAGGCGTTGGTACAACCTCATTATAACGTATCTGTCGGACTTTCTCTGAGGAGAGAAGCCAGAAAATGCCTGTAGGATTTTGTCCTAAGCGTGGTCAAACGGATAAACCTCCGAAATAATAGTGATTGATTGGACGTAAAAAAGAGCAGGAATGTAAGGCTTCTGCTCAAATCTATTTGCTAACATTTTTGCTAACATGGCTGCATATACAAATTTCTGAACGCAGAGACTATAGAACACAAAAGGTGCCTTTAACCCGCATGGTTAAAGGCTTTATGCTCGAACTTCCCATAGCGTAGAAAAGGGTCTACGAAGACCATTTCAGGACTTAAAATCCTGCGGTAGGTAACTACAATACGGGTTCGACCCCCGTCCTCGACATCAGAACGTTTTAACCCGTTGCATCAACGTTAAATGAGCGTCAGGTATACGCTAATCCTGTGTACTTGCGCGAATACGGTTAGCTGACGCACAGAACTCGATCGCCTGCCGTTCATTACAAATGGAAGATTGTTTGGCCAGAATTACGAAGATTAGCGCTTACAATTCGTGGAAAAAGGTGTTGACACGGTTCGGCTCCATACCATTCCATTGCAAAAAGCATCGATCCAGTGGATCGATGCTTTTTGCATGTGGAGAGCGGTCGATTCTGCAACCAGCGTGAAGGTACTCTCTGCGTGAGGAGCACGTTTATTTCAATTATTCATGTATGATTTACGAAATAACTTGGCCGCGGATTTCTCCATTTGGATTTTGTATGGTGTGTACATTGACATAAGCATTGCCTCTTTCAAATTCACGGACTAGATCGCGGATCGTCTTCCCATTTAGAGGGCCGACTAAATCATTGCGAGTCAGAGTCCCACGAATAACTCCTCGTCTTACGGAAATTCCAAATTTCGACGGGCCGAATAGAAAGGCGACTACAGGACCGTTTTCACCTCTTCGCCCAAGATGAATATGGGCTTGTGTTACTCGGTTTATATTTCGGATGACAATTCTAAATACTAATTTATCACCAGCACGGTTAAGCTGAAAAAAAGCATTTCCTGTAGAGATTGTCCTTACAGGAGGGACTTCGTTTCTTCCTTTCAAGAAAGCCCTAAACGCTTTGATATTCCTCACCCCTTTTCGTTGATACGGTATTATATTCCGTGTGGAAGGAGGGGATTGTTCATCCGTCTAGGGTTGATGGATTTTTTGTGAATGAATAGGGGGATACTCGGGTGACATCAACGTAGGCAGCCCGTCTGATGTACTGCGAATTATGAGGTCCCCCTTTTTTTCCATATGTTGCTCGTCCGAGACTGTCATACCACACTGCGCGACAAGGAGACTTAGAATAACAAATGAAGGCTGCCACCAGTAACCCGCGCTTAACTTTCAGACTCTTGCGGACTCAGCAGCCCCTATTTGCTGTAAAAAGGCTGTTTTGCAGGATTAACGGACTCAGGAGCCCCTATTCAAGCGAAAATCCACTATTTAGGGCCTATTTTGCCGACATAGCGGCTATGCGGTCCGCTAGACTCCAAACCATGGCAGCAATGAGGAAATAGGAGCTATAGGGTCCGTTAGGACGTGGGTTATCTGAAGTTCGGGTGGGGGAGGGTTTGGGTTAAGGTAGCGTGATCCCACAACCTTCTCGAGTAACCTTCTATATCCTCGCAGGGTCCTAAGTAGTAACCGATTACTAAACTAAAGGCTGAGGACTGTCTTATCCGCACGATATGCGGTAAGATAGTCCCTTTTTACTCATTTTAATCCCATAAAAAGGTATAAATAGAACATCTTAATTTTACAGGAATAAATTCCGATAATGAAAGAGTCCTGTACATCAAAACTCGCACCTACAAAATCAAAAAGGGACATAAAAACCGAGTTTGGAACAAAGGCAAATCCGTACGAAAGTCGGAGACGCAAAGCCACGGGTCTACTTCATCCAAGGGAGGATGTTAAGACAGCCGGGCCACTCAAGGCACTTGGTTATTTGGCGTGCCTACAAATAGCGCTGGGGGAGAGAAGTGAATGAGGTTTAGAAGGGATATGAAGTTGTCGCGGTCGGTTGTGGCCGCAGTGGTGGCGGTGTGTATGCTTGCGGGGCTGTTCATCAGTAGTCTTAGCATGAAGGAGGTTTCGGCAGCCGGGACAGATCCGGGCAGAACGGACTATAGCATATCCGGAGACCGGATTGTATGGCTGGAAGCAGGTGCGAACGGTGTGAAACAGGTGTACGCGCTGAATCAGAGCAGTGGTGCAGGTACTGTGCTTACGACGAGTTCATCCGCCAAGGATGCGCCTTATATGAGCGGAAACGTTGCAGTGTGGGCGGATAAGGGAACGGAGCAGGAATCCTCCTTGAACTGGGACATCTATAGTTCCGATCTGGAGACAGGCACCCGCAGGAAGCTTAATCAGCAGTCCGGACAATATGGCAATCCAACTACGGATGGAGTTGGCGTGGTCTGGTATGAGCGCAAGCATTACGGCAGCATGATCTATCATGATCTGGCAACGGGCGTTGAAGCTGATCTCGGCGAAGGTCGATTCCCGGTGCTGGCCGGTGGAAATGTGGTGTATAAGAATGCCCGTGACGGAGGCCTCGGTCTGCTGAATTTGAGCAGCGGAGTTACGCGTGCGATTGTTAGCCTGGGCGGAGCTAGCTATGTGGACTGGTTTGTTTTTAACGGGAGCTATGTGCTGTTCAAGCAAAAAAACGGCGCCTCCGAGAGCAAATATGTGCTTATGAATATCAAGGATCTGACTGCTCAGCCTGTGGATCTCACTGAGATGAAGCCTGGAGGAACAGAGTATGCCTTCATGTCCATAGGTGAGGGGCAAGCGGTGTTTCAAGAGGAAGTGGACGGTGCTGTCACGCTGCAGCAAGTAAACCTCTCTACATATGCAGTAAAACCGCTGCCAGGATTAGAGCCGGGAGCAAAGCTGATCGGAATAAGCGGGGATAAGCTGCTCTATAGCAACAAGGATGACTACATAGAATCGATTGACTTGAAAGAAGGATCAACCAATCCAAGTCCGGAAACGACTCCATCCCCAGGCACAAACCCAGATCCTGGAACAAACCCAGATCCTGGCACAAGCCCAAATCCAGGTACAAGCCCAAATCCGGGAACAAACCCAAATCCAGGTACAGCCCCGAACACGGGTTTAATCCCGGAAGTGAAGATCCCTGTGGTAACCGGAGCCAAGGATAGTCAGGTAATCGGAAGTGCTGGAGGTACCTTGTCCGTACTGAATGGCTGGGCGCGGCTGGAGATTTCAGCAGGAACATTCCCGGACAACACCAGCGTAAGCTTGGCTCAGGCTGAGCTGGAGACAGAGGTACTGCTCGACTCAAGTGGCCACAAACTGCTGAAGGCAGGTTCCGCCTGGCAGGTACAAGCAAGTGCTCCATTCCTAATTCCGGCCAAGCTGGCGGTAGGGTATCCGAAGGAAGAACCTTGGACGGCAGAGCGTGAGAAGCTTGGAATCTACAGCTACAATCCGGCAAAAGGCATCTGGAGCTATATTGGCGGAGTGACTGCGGCGGAAGACGGCTTCGTAGAGGCCAGGATTGCAGCTTCTGGACTGTATGCGATAATGCTGCGCGAAGCTAAATTCACAGATATGTCAGGCCACTGGGCACAGCAAGCCGTAGAGGTGCTGGCGGCAAGAGGAATTGTGAATGGGATGAACGGCACCCTATATGCGCCAAAAGGCATCCTGACCCGGGCTGAATTCACCAAGCTGCTGGCAGCAGCTCTTCAATTGCAGCCGCTGCAGCCAGATACGCCGACCTTCCGTGATGTTTCAGCTGCGAACTGGTCCTATGCTTATGTGGAAGCGGCAGCGTCGGCAGGAATCGTAACCGGAGAAGCAGGACTGTTTCACGGCAATGATCCGCTGACCCGCGAACAGATGATGGTCATGCTGATCAGAGCGATTGACAGCACTGTGACTAATCCGACTACTGTTGCGGATTCGGCCAAGTCTCGGGCTGGACTCTCCGGATTCAAGGACAGCGCCAGCATCAGCAAATGGGCACGGGATTCCGTAGCTGCGGCGGTTGAGAAGAAGCTGGTGCAGGGTGACGGACAGCTTCTGAAGCCTAAAGATTCATCAACGAGAGCCGAAGCGGCAGTCATTATGTACAAGCTGCTGGCTGAGCTGAAATTACTCTAACTTATAACAGATAGGAGAACAATCTATGAAATTCCGAGCGTTAAAAAGGAAGCGGCGCAGCGGTGGCATGAAGGCGTATTTTAACCTCATGCTTGCGCTGCTGCTGGTCATAACTTACATTCCGGTCCTTCCGGGACTAGACAAGTGGACATCGTCAGCCTATGCGGCAACCAACATGCGGATTGAGCCGAGTGAGCTTAACCCGGAATCGGGAAATACGGTTAAAATCATCTTCAGTTTCAACGCGGCTGACGATGGCCAGGAGAATCATAAGACGAATATTAGCCTATGTATTCCGCAGCAGGACGGCTCTGCCCCGCTCCTCGGGGATCTGATTACGAGCGGTGTGTATCCAACGAAGCTGAACGGTAATTACATCGTTCATGAATATGATTGGGACGGGAAAATCGGCGGCGTACCGCTGGATGAAGGGCGCTATAATATCTGCATCTCTCCTGCTGAGTATAACGGTGTTGGCGTGTACTACGGGCAGATTGCCAGCTTCGAAATTCTTGGCGGCGACGAGATTTCTCCTCCGGCAGCATTGCAGATCAAACCTGCTGCCTCTGGACAATCGGTGGTTTCAGGGACTGCGGAACCAGGGACTCTACTAGAAGTAGAACTCTACTATCCATCCAGCGGAGAAGAACGGCTGTACTCCAATATTGCAGTCAACAGCGCTGGACAATGGAGCGAACCGATCGGGATTACGCTGGGTGAAACTACGCATATCACGGCGAGGGCGAAGAAGGACGGCAAGCTCTCAGGATATTCAGAGCCGCTTGCGGTGCTGCGTGCGCCTATGCCTGCTTTTGCACTCAGCTGGAAAGCTCTGGCGGCCTATTATTATAAGCTGGATACGGTTCAGGGCATGGAAGAGAAGGCTCAGGACATTGCCGTATTGAACCAGTCTGCGACCTGGGCGGGAACAATCAGCGGCTTGACCAGCATTCTGCTGACCCATCCGCAGACCAGCCGGGCTATCGCCAGCGGGGATCTGCCGCAGTTTACGGAAGCGGCTATCCAGGACCGGCTGCGGATCGTGAACCCGTCTGGACAGGCGCCGGTTGATCCGGCCCGGGGAGATTTTGTCTACTCCAGCGATTCGATTCGTCTGCAAGCGTTGATGCCGCTACAATTCGGCCTGAACTATTTAAGTCGTGACCCGTTTACAGGTGTAAGTGGACTTGGATGGCATCACAGCTATGAATGGAAGCTGACTGCGGTAGAAGACGGCAAGGTAGAAGTGATGAGCCCGGATGGCTCACGCTTTGAGTATATGCCTTTGGCGGGAGGACAGTATCTGGCACCGCGCGGCACCGACTGGACGCTGAGTGCCCCATCAGCAGGAGCATATACGCTCACATCGCCTCAAGGCGATCTATACCGGTTCAATGCAGAAGGGCTGCTGCAATCCATCATGGATTTGAATGGGAATAAGATTACTTTTGCATATCAGGGTACGAAGCTGGAAGCGGTCAGTACAGCCGGGGCTTCTCTGAGCTTAAGCTATGACGGAGCAGGGAAGCTGATTGCTGTAAGTGATCCAACCAGCCGCCAAATGTCATTTCATTATGATACGGCAAGCGGTGACCTGACTTCGATTACTGATGTGGATGGAGCCACAACCAAGCTTACCTATGATAACAGCCATCATGTGCTCAGTGTAACGGATGCCAAAGGGACCGCGGCGATGAGTGTAACTTATGATGACAATCAGCGTGTAACCGGCTTTACCGACTTCTACGGGCAGTCTAGTTCTTCCAGCTATGAAGGGCGCGTGGCTCCAGTGGTTAGGGGAGAACAGCCTGAAGGCGGCGAGACAGGGATAGATCCCGCGAACGGACGGGACATTCCGGACTCGGATGAAGTGATTGTATCCGGTACGATGCATAATCTTGCCCATGCACCTGCATACCGGCAGGTTGAAGGGCTGAAGCCGCTCATAGCCGACTATTTGGCGGGCAGCATCGGAGCCATCGAGAACAAACGGGATGCCTTCATTGCTTCTGCGGTTGCCGCTCCAGGCGGGATTGCTGCCGTCCAAAGCTCAATTGCGGCCAGCAGCGCATCCCCTGCAGTTGTCAGTTCGGGCCAATTAAATGTTGAAGAAAGCGTAACGTTCGGGTCGCCGATTAAGCCTGTAGTCCTCATCGTGGACGGGATGAATACGAACCGGGATATTACGGTGCGCGTATACGGTACGCTGATTCTGAAGCAGGGACTTAACGCTAATACCAAGCTTGCACTGGATGTGCAGAAGGTTCAAGGGTTGTACGGCAATCTGTGGTCCGGCGGAACGATTCATCTCAACAATGATTCATCCGTAACTGTGGGGGATACGCTGCAAACGGGCAGTCTGACCTACAACAGCGGCGGGCTAACCATTGATGCCCAGCGGGTTCTAATTGCCGGAGACTTGTCCATCAACACACGGGTAGAAATGAACATTGCCCAGGAGATGGTCGTTGGCGGGATGGTGTCCAATAACCAGACGGCGAATTTGACCGTGAACGGCGGTGACCTGTTCGTTCGCGACAACGTTAGTGTCAACAATAATCTGAAGGTACAGACGGGCGGTCTGTTCGTCCTTGGCGGAGATATGACGCCTAACCAGACTCCTGTTGTTCATACGGGAGTAGGAACAGGCAAGACCATTTTGACCTATTCGGAGAGCGGTGCAGGTAGTGCAGGTTCCGGGAATGCGAAAGTGGTGAGTGCTGCCGGATTAGCCTCCTCTATCGCTACTACTGCGAATAAGACAACATGGACCAATGCGCTGCAGCAAGATACTGCTTATGTCTGGAACAAGAATTTTCAAGTCGTTCAGCGGCAAGCGGCAAATGGTTCCATCGTAAAATACAGCTATGACAGCAGCGACCGGGTAACCGCCATTACAGACGCTAACGGTAATAAAGGGAAATTGGCATATGACGAGCGCGGGAATGTTACGCAGATGACGGATGAGAATGGTTATTCCACACTCACACGTTATAATGCCTTGAACCGCCCGGTTGAGGAGATAGATGCCCTTGGCAATCGTTCCACCTACGAATATGATACAGTGGGCAATCTTGTCAAAAGTACCGATGCACTCGGCAGCACTGTCACCATTGCAAGAGACAACGCAGGGATTCCGGTCTCCGTAACCGACGCCGAAGGGCATACAACAGCATATACCAATGATGCTGACGGGTTCGCACAGAAAATCAAGGACCCAAGCGGATATACCACCGTGATTGAGCGTGATACCCTGCACCGTACCACCCATGTGGCGGATGCCGAAGGCAAGCTGCAAGGTATCGAATATGACAAGAAGGATCGTGCGGTTGCCGTAACCAATGCGCTGGGCCAGACGAGCAGCGTCACCTACGATACCAATGGCAATCCGGTGAAGCATACGGACGAAGCGGGAACAAAAACAGTCAGTAATTATGAGGTGTACCGTCTGAGCGGTACTGAGGACGCACTTCAGAACAGCACCACCCAAACTTATGATGCGCTTGGCCGCGTCATAGAAGCGAAGGATGAAGCGGGAGCAGTTACTGCTTACAGCTACGACAATGTCGGACAACTGAAGGAAGTTACCGATGCTGAAGGCAAGGCAAGCAGGTATACCTATGACGATAACGGAAATATGCTCAGCCAGAAAGATGCGAAGGGTAATATCACCTCCTACACTTACAGTAAACGCAATGAACTGTTGAGTGTAACCGATCCACTCGGAGTCAAGACGCTTTACCGTTACGATGCGGCTGGCAATACGATCAAAGAGACGGATGCGCTGGGCAATAGCACTTATTATGACTACGATGCGCTCGGACAGCTGGTGAAGGTAACAGATGCACTTGATGCGGTAACTGAATACCAGTACGACAAGAACGGTAACCAGGTCGCCGTCATCGACGCTAATCATTCCATCTGGAAGACCAAATACGACAGCAGGGGTCTGGATAAGGGAACAATCAATCCGCTGAATGAGGAAACTGCGGTAACCCGCAATGCACGTGGGCTAATGACTGAATTCACGGATGCAGCAGGCCAGAAGACTTCTTATGAATACGATGATTTGGGACGGAGTACACGGGTCCGCAATGCCCTAGGCTATGAGACCTCCTATATCTATGACGCCCAAGGCAATGTAGAGAAGATCGTGGATGCGAATCATCACGAAACAGATTTCACCTATGATCCGCTGGGCCGGTTAACGGACGTGAAGAATGCGGAGGACAGCACCACCCATTACTCCTATGACGCCTCCGGTAACTTGCTGGACAAAACCAATGCCCTGGGCGCAGTGACTTCCTACCATTATGATGCACTTAACCGGGTGATTGAATCGGTGAATCCGCTGCAGGAGAAGACCACTAGGGTCTATGATGAGAACGGCAATCTGCAGAAGGTCACCGAACCGGATAATAATACAACTGTGTATGCCTATAACAAAGGCGATCAAGTGGTGCAAATTAAGTACGGTAGCGTTCTTTCGGTAAATTATAAATATGACCTCGCGGGACGCCGTGAGATGATGACGGACAGCACGGGGGACACAAGATATACCTATGACGCGCTGAACCGGCCAACCTCTGTCATTGATCCGGGCGGCAATAATGTGCGTTATGAATGGACCGCAACCGGACAGCGCAGCAGAGTAATCTACCCGGATAACACTGTGGTGAGCTATGACTACGACAAGCTAAACCGGATTAAGCAGGTGACGGATGCGCAGAACCAGACGACCAGCTATCAATATGATGCGGGCGGCCGGTTGACCGATAAGCTGCTGCCGAACACCGGCCACAGCACATACACCTATGACGGGGTTGGACAACTGCTGGAGATGAAGCATCAGGCACCGGGCGGCGGGCTTCTGGAGCAACTGACCTATGTCTACGATCCGGCAGGGAACAAAATACGCACAGAGCGCCTGGAAGGCGGCAGCGATGAGGATCATCCGACCGGTGTACAGCGTCCGGCAGACATCTCGGATTATGCTTACGATGCACTGGACCAGCTGGTTCAAGTGCAGAAGCAGAACGGCTCCAAGGTCGTCTACTCCTACGACACTGTAGGTAATCGTCTGAGCAAAGAGATGACAGAGGCCGGAATTAACACCTCGGAGAGTTATACCTACGATGCGGCCAACAAGCTGACCCATTTCGAAAAAGGCAGCGACTACAAAGATTATGCCTACGATAAGCGCGGCAATCTGCTGGAAGTGAGCGGGATCGATAGCCAAGCGGCGCTGAGCCTGTTCACGGCAAAGGCCAACGTTCAGAAAATTACCGTACCGGAAAGTGTATATTCGGATACGGCTGCAAGCGGACTGGAATCAGGCGTAACGGAAGAGGTCTACGGAGCAGATGAAGTGCTTAACCCCGAAGCACTGCTGAAGGCTGCGCTGGCTGCAGGCCCGCAGGTGCTGGAGAGCAACCGCTGGGATGCATCGAATCGCCTGATCGGGAACACCAACGCATCCGGCGACATCACCACGTACAAGTATGACGGTGACGGCAACCGGGTCAATATGCGGACAACCATCGGTGATGGTGCCATTCAGGATGCGTACCTGTCCGGGAATCCTGCCGGCAAGCGGGATGGCTGGGAGCCGCAGTACAAGAAGCGGCAACTGGATCTTTATTTTACCAATGACATTACCATGAGCATTCCGCAGCCATTGACCGCAACCGGAGCCACCGGACAGAACTGGAAGCAGTCCTATGTATACGGAGCTGGTGAAGAGCGGATCAGCATGAGCTATTCGGTAAGCGGGGATGAGAGCAACGATTGGGAGCCGACTGCCGGAGCCAGCGGAGCGGGTACGGCGGCGGGTGCGCCGAAGACACTCTATTATCTCAGTGATGCGCAGGGCAGCGTCATTGGGCTGGAAGGCCAGGACGGCAGTATGTCCGCACGGTACCACTACGATGAATTCGGTGTCAGCGAGAATCCAGAGAAATTCGACCTGAACTGGTCCGGCCCGGACAACTTGTTCGGCTACACGAGCCTGGGCTATGATTACTACAGCGGCTACTCCCATGCGCAAGCGCGGGATTTTGACTCCAGTATTGGACGGTTTATCAATGAGGATACGTATGAGGGGCAGATTGATAATCCGCTGACGTTGAATTTGTATACGTATGTGGAGAATAATCCGCTGATTTATTCTGACCCGAGTGGACATAAAGTTTGGCTGATTCATGGAACATTTTCAAATGGAGATACATGGACACCAGATTTTGTGAAGTATGTGGAAGGTCTGTTTAATGAATCAAGTGATAAGTTAAATTGGACAGGAAAGAATAATAGTGGTGCTCGTTCTGATGCGTCAGAAGAGATGTTGAACCAAGTCTACGAATGGCATAAGGAAAATCCTAATGAGCCCATTAGACTAGTGAGTCATAGTCATGGAGGGAACGTAGCAATCCTGTTGACTAATTTGTTAGCTAAAAAAGGAATGGAAGTAGAAACCTTGATTACTATTGCAACTCCTGTGAGGGAATATAAACTCGAAACAAAGGTGGGGCAACATATTCAGATGTATAATAATCGAGATAGTGTTCAAGGAGATTTTGGAGGGAAATGGTTGGTGTTTTTCCCAACTACAAGAAAATTTAAAGGCGCAGAAAACGTGCGAGCTAAGGATGCTGAGAAGAAAGGAACTAAAATCCAAGCTCATTCAGCAATGCACAGCAACGTAGATATTTGGAAAAAGTATATTGAGCCAATATTAAAGAAATCGGCTAATGATTGATAAGTAACTAAGGGGGAAGAGTATGCAATTATGGTTACGAATTTTATTGTTAGTAATAGTAGTACTTAGTGTTTCATCTTTTGTTTGGTTTCTTCTAGGTTCAACAGCATATTTTCAACGAGGGATGGATATTATAGGAACTACTAATTTATGGGGTGGAGGTATTCCGGTTCTATTGTTCGCTGTATTATTTACTGTGTTACTTATAAAAGGATGGGCTCCAACGAGTGGGCTAGATTATGTTGGAATCTGCATTGTGATAGTGTTAGCCACAGCACTTTCTGCCGGACTGATTAAAAGTGTTAGTACCAACGGTTGGGCGGATGAAAAGATAAAAAGTGACTCGATACAGATTACGGATGACAAAAAGTATGAATATCGAATAGAATTAATTAATTTATTCCAAAGAAACAGTCATGCAAGACTCTATCTAAAAGATGTTGGTACAGAAGTTGAAACCTACATTCCGATGGAGATTCAGACGCGCAAGATTGTGGTACTTAGGGAGAGTCAAGTTAATCATTGGGTAGAACTCGAGGCAATAGATAATGCATCTCATTATATTCTGTATACGACAAAAGATCTTGGCATCCCTGAGGAAAAATTCAAGATCGACATTACAGCAGGAACATCAAGTAGAGTGAATTAAAGCAAAATTATTCTAACCACAGGTGAATCCTTCTGCTTGTGGTTCTTTTCTTTTCGCACCACCGCGGTGGCAGAATAGCCCCACCCAGTGCCGAATGAGCTGAATCGGTTCTTATAACTAGACCAAAATGTCGTATTCCCACGATAACTATTTCCCCAAATTAAGTGTGCGCACAAGAAAAACTCTAATATTATCCCCATTTATCAAAAGCCAAATGATCAGCCTATGCACACGGGTATCGTTTTACCATCAGAAAGAGATAATGAACTTGCCGAGTTTGTGCCTTATAAAAGTTATCTGTTTATTGAGTTTGGTGATCAACTCGTAAAAATTGAAGCAATTGAGTAGTATTCTAAAATTTCAATTGCATTAACCCCAACCTTTATTGTAAGGGTAGTGGTGAAAGATGTTATTATCGATCCTAAAGCAAGAAATATACGTTCTGGTACTTATGATGCACTATTAAATAAGATGGGGGAATAAGATGCACACTCATTTTTGGAGGATTACAAAGTATAACCCAGCTAACCGTATTAATGGTGTTTATGAAAAAAAAGAATGGACTTCAATAAGCGATACTGGAAATTTATATCCAACTGGAGAGTTTTTGATTGAGCATTATCTTCAAACTGAATTATTATATATAGAGGCTATAATATCTATATTAAAGGAGAATAATACAAACTTACTTCAAGTTAGAGACCTTGAAAAACATGATTTAAATTTATTAGACGAAAAATTTCATTACATTTATTCTGACGAAACAAAAAGCCTTTATAGTAATGTAAAGAATAATGACTATATCTCTGGGGATGAATTAAAGTTATTATGTAAATTAATTCTAAGAGAAAAGCTTTGGTGTAAACTTCAAAGTGAGAATATGTTTGTGCACTTTGGTTTTGATTATTACATGTACATTGGAAGTAGGATGGAATGTAGTAGTTCTTTAGAATTTATAAGTAACTCAGGCCTATTTGTTGAATGTTACGAATCACCTTATTTAGAATAAGTATAGTATTTACTTTAAGCCACATAAGAGTGAAATATCTGCACGTGGCTTTTTATAGTTTTAGTATTAGCCTCAACAAGAGTGGATTTTACTTTCATGAATTAGTTGGTTTTCCATTTCTTGCTCAAATTCCTTTATTCAAAAGGGTGAAATAAAATAGAAAACGTTAAAAAATTACTTTGAAACTCAAATTGATTAATTACTGGAGTACCCAATCAAAAATGATGAAAGGTGATAATAGTGAACACTTTAAATCTCATGCTCCCATACAATTTTTTTGTTTTAAATTTGGTTAATATAACGTGGAGTGACATCTTGTTTGCAATTAAACAACGCTTTCTGACTTATGAAGCTGCAATTGAACATGCTATACATGTGATTAATAGAGAGGAACTACCCTCTAATGATGTCATAGAGTTGGCTTGTTTAGATAAAGAAGAAGATATTGATTTATATCTAGATAAGCTGTCGAGCTCAATCTCTGAAAAAGACTACAGTATGGCAAAAGAAAAAAATTTATATCTAATATTGAAGTGGGTGTTTGAAAATAAAAATAATTATTCAGATCCGCTTGAAGTGGTTGAATGTATTTATGCGGATTTTGACTACCCGGAGGAAATTTCTCGGTTTGTACGATATATGCCAACAAATCAGCCTATGCTTTATTCGTTAGAATTAAATATAGAACGATTATATAAGAATTGGAATGACTATTTGGAGAAACAAAAAAAGAGATATTCTGTTTCGGATTAAAAGGTAATAATACAATCAAATAGAAGCAGCAAGGTAGCGATTTTTCTATTATTGGAAGATCGCTATTTTGGCTATTGTGCAGGTTCGACAAAGAACTCATGAACGATAGCGGGCACGGCGGTGAAGATACTCTTTTATCTCAGTGATGCGCAGGCAGCGTCGAAGATCAGGAATATATAAATACAAAGATTGCTGAGAGTTAGATATCCCTATACTAAGTTTAGAAGAGGCAAAGGATATTAAAAAAAATACATCAAAAAGTATAGTATTCAGATCGCTAAGTACTTATTATGTTGGTAACTTAGCGGCTGGAAGAGGAATTCTTTCCAAACACACCTCCCCACACCGAGAATGGTCTTTACTAGAACAATGGCGTGCTGAATTAACAAGGCCGTTAGCCATAATTACTGCCATGGGAAATCTCCACGTAAAATTAAATGATTTGAAAGGTGGAATGCGTGTGATAATACCCAAGCTTAAAGGTATTGATTTTGTTGGAAACCCAGAAAAACAGACTAATTTTAATGTGAGAGCAACAGCTTACATTTCAGAAGAAAATGATAAGGGTGCAGACTGCTTTCATTTTCAAGTGATTTCATTAGAATTTCTAGCGAGATTTTTAAGTGAAAATAATGTTTTTGATGGAAGGGCGACATTCAATGTTAGTGAATTTGACCTAGATTTGTTGGAGCTAGAAATAAATAAGATTTTAAAGGATTGTATCCGCCCTACTTGGGATGAAGTGGCAAAGGCTATTAACCGATATTTGAGATGGGAATATGATAACATTCAATACTTTTCGAGTGAGGAGGTACAAAGAAGGGTAGACCTATCACAGAAGAGGCTGCAATCTCCAAACTGATGTCAAACAGGAACCGATGGAACTTACACTCTACAAACAAACGTTATGATTTTGTACTGAAAGGACGATCCCTACCCTTTTGCAGCCTTCATTACTGGGGAAGTCGTATACCTCAAACTTGTTTTATTTTTATACATAGATGCCCGTACTCATTTTTCCCGTACATGCACTTCTGGGCATTTACCCACATACAATAAAAGGACCATGAACCCGTAGTTCAAACTACAGGTCGGTTTCATTGTACATGTGCGGGAGGTGTCGCCAAGTTGCCAGGAATTATAAGCACGGTAGCGCTGCTGATCAAAGAACTGACACTGCTGGTATCCTACGTAAGGAACAACGCTTTTCCCCAGCCGCTCTCGGAGCAGGATGAAAGCAAATACTTAGGGATGCTGATTGAACATAACCTCAGGTTGGTGGCCCATATCGTCAAGACGTTATAAACAAACTCCAACGTAAAATTGTTATTTTTTCGGAACGGGTGTTGCTTAAAAAGGCGGGTAAACAGAAGCAGTTTGTGATCCTCAAAGAACAGTGAGTTAAATATTTTAGGCATAAAGGTTTTGGATTGGACAAGCTTACTCCTCGAATAGAGGCTTTTCTTTGGAACACAAAAAATCATACCCTGGTAGGATACGGTTTGTTATAATGAGGTTTGTACAACGGCATAAGGGCGGTCGGCTAATCTCCCGGAAGGGAGGTGATGCCCGTGGAGGTATACCAAGCGTTGACGCTAATGATTTCATTTGCGACACTGATTGTGTTGATCCTTTCATTCCACAAAAAGAAATAGACCGCCCCGACGAAGGATAACGGTCTATCTCTGGCCCATTCCGTAAGCTGCCGCTCTTAATGCGGATTGTACACGGGAGTCGTGTTGACGCACGGCTCCTTCTATATTCTTATCTTATCATAACAAGCAATATACCTCAAACTCTGTATTACTTAATTTATATTATACCGCAAGAAAATAAACATCGAAATATGGCTCAAAACCAAAATCAGCGGTTGCCCCCTAGTGAATGATGCCCGCTACGGGTTCGGAGGGTTCTTACGATCGCTGTTAAAGCCCGATTTCCTGATTGTTACCTGATTATAGGTGAAATCGGTCTTTAAAGGCGAACACTACCGTTTCTCCAGAATCCCTCCGACCCTCCGCTCTGTTCACTCGTATAGTCAACCCCTGATTTTTAGATTGAGCCCGAAATATATCATCTTTTTTTATTTTATGCAGGATTATTTCTTAACGGAGTGATGATTTGATGCATCTATGAAACATGGAATATACGCTTGGTAACTCTTATGCGCGTATAAATAACATTGAAACGGCTATGTCTTCATCCGGTAGAATCATTGAGGGTGCCGTAATGGTCCCGCTTAGGTTTGTCGGAGAGGCTTTCGGAGCAAAGGTAACTTGGAACGCAACGGCAAGATCGATCACGATATCTTCCACCGCCCCTCTGCTTACTTCTATTTCTCCTGAGCCTACTGGGAATTCTGCTTCCAATCTGATGAATAACGGTTTTGCCGTTAAGCAGGGAAAGTGGATTTATGGACTTGAAAATGAACATTCAGGTTATCCAACCGGAGGGAATGGCGGTCATCTGTATAAAGTGAACGAGGATGGCGGAGAGATTACCACGCTGATTCCGGCTCAAGCGCGAATGTTGAATGTTCAAGGGGATTGGATTTTTTATATTGCTATTGATGGTATTTACAAAATACGCACAGATGGCAGCGAAGTGACTCAGCTTACCGACTCATCTTCCTCACGAGCATAAAGCTGTCTGCCAAGGGTATGCAATAACTATGAACGTACTGTTAGAACTAGCCAATGTGGAAAGTTATTATATAACAGGATTGACCAATGGAGGCGGTCATGCATGGAATATCATTGTCCTAAATGGTGTCTATTATCACTTGGATGCGACATGGGATGACCCTGCCCCGGATAATCCGTGACATGTCAGATATGATTATTTTCTGATATCGGATGATAAGATGGCTCTGGATCATGAATTTGATAAGAAGGAATCAAAGAATTTTTGGAGAGAAACAAGATTTTAGAAGAAGTTACTATTGATTTTGAATAACTCGTACCTATTTCCTGCGTACATGCACTTCTGGGCATTTACCCACATACAATAAAAGGACCATGAACCCGTAGTTCAAACTACAGATCGGTTTCATTGTACATGTGCGGGAGGTGTCGCCAAGTTGCCAGGAATTATAAGCACGGTAGCGCTGCTGATCAAAGAACTGACACTGCTGGTATCCTACGTAAGGAACAACGCTTTTCCCCAGCCGCTCTCGGAGCAGGATGAAAGCAAATACTTAGGGATGATGGCCGAGGGAGATGCGAAGGCACGGAACCTGCTGATTGAGCATAACCTCAGGCTGGTGGCCCATATCGTGAAAAAATTCGATAACACCGGAGAGGATATGGAGGATTTAATCTCCATCGGCACCATAGGCCTGATCAAGGCGATTGAGAGCTATCGTCCGAATAAGGGCACGAAGCTTGCCACTTTTGCTGCCCGTTGTATCGAAAATGAAATTCTGATGCATCTTCGTTCCCTTAAAAAAACACGCAAGGATGTATCCCTGCATGATCCAATTGGGACAGACAAGGAAGGTAACGAAATTACACTTATAGATATTCTTGGCTCTGAAGCCGACGATGTCATCAAAGAAGTCGACCTCAAAATTGAGAAGAGTAAGATTTACCGCAACCTGGATATTTTGGATGATCGGGAAAAGGAAGTCGTGGTGGGTCGTTTTGGGCTGGATACCGGCGGAGAAGAGCGAACGCAACGTGAAATAGCCAAGGAATTGGGCATCAGTCGCAGTTATGTATCGAGAATTGAGAAACGGGCGCTGATGAAGCTGTATCATGAGTTTTATAAAGCAAAGCGGTAACTCAGAGACAGAGTATAGAAGCTTCCGTTAGAACATATTGCACTCAGAAGGCGGCGAATCTTCGGAGAAGTCGCCTTTTTATGTGCGCCCAGCATGGGCGCTATCTATAGGGTGAAAGTCCCGAATGGTGAAGGCAGTAGTAGCCATTAGCTTAAGACAAGGGTGTCCAACGTGAGGTGGAATCTGAAGGAAGTCGGCGGCAAACCTCCGGTTCGAGGAACACGAATCTCATATCAGGCTAACGTTCATTGGATGAGACTGCATAACAAGTTAAAGTCCTTACTGCCGAAGATGAACGGAAGTAAATGAGGCGAATAGATGGAGGGAAAGATAGCGTTCTTACCTGGGGAGATCTGTGCGAAACACGAAGACAACTTTGTAACCCTGTTCGTGAGGACAGGCTGAACGCACAGAAGTCAGCAGACGTCATAGTACGCAAGCTGTTGCAATAGCTGCGGAAGGACCGAACATGAAATAGGTATTTGTACATCCAGGCGTTCAAGATGAGTAATGAAAGCAGAATATCCGAAAGGAACTGACTGAAGAAGGAAGCGGTGAATTCCGTGTGGGGCTTCGGCAGGGCAGAATTCATCTCTGGCACAAGAGGAAAGTACAAATCACGTAAAGAGAGGTATATAAAAAAATGTTGGAGCAGTTACTGTCACGGGAAAATCTTCTACAAGCGTTAAAGCGTGTGGAAGCCAATAAAGGAAGCCATGGCGTAGATGGGATGTCCGTAAAATCCTTACGAGAACACATCGTACACAACTGGCAATCCTTACGGCAAGCGATAGAAGAAGGAACCTACCAACCTAGCCCCGTGCGTCGGGTCGAAATCCCGAAACCGAATGGCGGAGGTGTCAGGAAGTTAGGAATTCCTACCGTGACCGACCGAATGCTACAGCAAGCCATCGCCCAGGTGTTAACCCCATTGTTCGATCCACAGTTTTCCGAGCACAGTTATGGATTTCGCCCCAAAAGGCGGGGACATGATGCCGTAAGGGAAGCAAGAGGATTCATGAAAGAAGGATACCGATTTGTAGTCGACCTGGACTTGGAGAAATTCTTTGATCGCGTCAACCATGACCGTCTAATGCTGAAGATTTCGGAGAAAGTGAAGGACAAGAAAGTCCTTTTACTTATTCGTAAATACCTTCAATCGGGCGTGATGGAGAACGGGTTAGTTCAACCGACACTAGAAGGAGCACCGCAAGGGGGTCCTTTGAGTCCGTTATTATCTAACATTGTACTGGACGAGTTGGACAAGGAATTAGAGAAACGTGGACACCACTTCGTCCGCTATGCGGATGACTGTAATATCTACGTGAAAACGCCAAGAGCAGGCGAACGAGTCAAGACATCCGTCACCCGATTCATCGAGACAAGGCTAAAACTCAAGGTGAACCAAGGAAAGAGTGCAGTAGACCGACCCTGGAAACGGAAATTTCTTGGGTTTAGTTTTAGTGTGGACAAAGAGCCGAAGGTGAGAATAGCGAAGCAGTCCTTACAGAAAGCGAAGGTCAGAATTCGAGAGATCACGTCTCGAAAGAAACCGATGAAGATGGAAGAGCGAATCAAGGAACTAAACCAATACCTAATGGGATGGTGCGGGTACTTCTCGCTAGCGGATACACCAAGTGTTCTTCAAGACATGGATAAATGGGTACGAAGAAGGCTACGAATGTGCCTTTGGAAGCAATGGAAGAACCCGAGAACCAAAGTCAAAAGGCTACTATCCTTAGGCATGCCTAAGAATAAAGCCTATGAATGGGGAAATACCCGAAAAGGGTATTGGCGAATAGCAGGAAGTCCAATTTTGTCACGAGCATTGAATAACCAATACTGGGAATCCAATGGACTCAAGAGCTTATTGGACAGATACAACTCACTACGGAATATTTCATGAACCGCCGTATACCGAACGGTACGTACGGTGGTGGTGTGCTGTGAAAGTTGCGTCAGAGATGAGGAAGGCCCCTCGACGGGGATCGAGTCAGGCGAACCCGTCAAACAACCCTAAGCTGCTGCAATTAAGAGTTGTGGTAGTGAGCGTCTAGGGAAAAGGTTGCCACAAGCAATCATGTGGGATATGCAAAGATGAACGAAAGTGAACTGCCGATGAAGTATCGATAACGTAAAGCTTTGTCAAAACCTGTTGTTCACCACTAGACAGGGATAAGAGCAGAAGTAGACCTGAAGGCTGACTGCTCGGCAAACGGTATTAAGGCAGCATGAGTGCATATCAGGCTCTGATGTGAAACACAGGAACCTGCATCACGATAGTAAGTGAAAAGACACAAGTCACAGAAAGACGAGGTCGAAATAGCAAAGCGTGATGCAGGGGCGGAGGTACCCGTAATAGTAATGAAGTTGCTGTAATGGCAATGGAGCGAAGGGGTACCATCATTCAGCTCGAAGCAGAGAACAACTGTTGTAACAGGAGGATTCGATGAAAGAGGGCAAGCCATTTGACATTTCAAAGCAAGTTGTTATGACAGCATTTAAGAGAGTCAAAGCGAATAAGGGAAGCGCAGGGATTGACGGTCTGGACATAAAGGATTTTGAAAAAGACCTCAAAGGAAACTTGTATAAGATCTGGAACAGAATGAGTTCCGGAAGTTATTTCCCTCCACCGGTTAAATTGGTCGAGATTCCAAAGAAATCAGGTGGAACAAGAGGACTCGGCATTCCGACAGTCGGGGATAGAGTGGCCCAAATGGTAGTTAAAATGTATATAGAGCCGCGAGTAGAGGCTATATTCCATACAGACTCTTATGGATACCGTCCAAACAAGTCAGCTATCGATGCAATAGGTCAAGCGAGGAAAAGGTGCTGGAGAAATGATTATGTCTTAGAATTTGACATCAAAGGTCTATTTGACAATATCGATCATGAATTATTAATGCGTGCAGTGCGAAAGCACATAAGCGAATCATGGATACTGATGTATATCGAAAGATGGCTCAACGCACCGTTCATAAATTCAGAAGGTCAATGGATTGAACGCAAAAGCGGAACCCCTCAGGGTGGTGTCATCAGTCCTGTACTTGCGAATCTGTTTATGCATTACGCTTTTGACTTGTGGATGAAACGAACAAATCCAAATGCACCGTTTGAAAGATATGCAGATGATGCCATTATCCACTGCAGAACGCAAGCAGAAGCAGAAGAGATTCTGGAAAAACTCAAGAAACGACTAGAGGAATGCAAGCTTGAATTGCATCCAACGAAAACCAAGATTGTATACTGCAAGGATAAGGACAGAGTGAAGGAGTTTCCAGTCACCGATTTTGAGTTTTTGGGATATACCTTTCGGAGGGTGTTCATAAAAGACAGACTAGGGAGGTTGCAGTTCAACTTCCTACCATCGGTGAGTGTGAAATCAGCCAAAGCATTCAGAGACAAGATAAAAGCGATGCGAATTCATAGCTATACCGGTAGTAAAATTGAAATGATCGCTGAAATGCTATCTCCGATGGTCAGAGGTTGGCTTAACTACTTCACGAAATTCAATCCATCAGCAGTAAAGTATACCATTGACTGTCTAAATCGCAGATTGGTCAAATGGGCAATGTGTAAATACAAGAGGTTCAGGGGACATCGCAGTCGAGCGGAAAAATGGCTGAAAGAACTTGCAAAAAGAGAGCCCAATATGTTTCCACATTGGGCTCTCGGAATGAAACCATAACTGGCTGAATGATAAGAGCCGTATGAATCGAGAGGTTCACGTACGGTTCTGTGAGAGCCTGAAGGTGAAACTCCTTTGGGCTACTCGACTGAGAGGTCGGGGGCTAGCCGCCCCCTCCTACTCGATTATTAGAAAAAGCCGAGAGGAAGAGTGTTGGGGATAATGACATACAAAGAGGCTTATGATCTACATGTTCAACTTCTCCATGTTTATGAACAGAACTTAGAAAATTCCCATCCATACCGAACACAAATTAATCATTTCAAGAAGCAATTTTATATTGCAGAGGATATGGTTCAACGAATATTTGTCTTAAACCAAATAATCAAGATCCATGAGGCAAGGAAGGAGCAATTAATTCATGTTTGCTCAAGATCACGCCTGTTGATTATCTAGTTTCTGGAATTTGAAGGCGCGACAAATAGACATACCTATCTAAAATTTTAGAGATCGCTATCAACCATTCCACTTGCCATTGGTTCGCTTGCATACATTCTTTAAATCGAATAAGAGGGATGGATTTGCACGCAATAACCTGAGATTTAGATCGAACGTAGAGCCATTTTAAGACCAAATAGGTCATGAGAGCGGCAAACAATTGATTGAATACGGCATTTTTTGTGGTTCCAAACAGAATCGGTACATTCAAGTTTTGTTTGATCCACCGGAAGAACACTTCGACGCCCCACCTTGCCTTGTACATGTCAGCGATTTGTTCCGCAGACAGATGCTTGAGATTGGTAGCTACTCGAATCTCATGAGCATAATCATCCGTAAATATCACGACGCGATGGCGAAGCTTCGATTGGCATGGAGGCGTTCCCAATAACAAGTGACGTCCTTGACGACATTAGAGCCCGCTGTCCCTTCTCGCTTTAAGGAACGGGATTGAACCAACGTGATATTCTCTTTGATCCGAGTCACGAAAAACTGTTGTTCTTTCACATACTGATCGAAGCGCTTGATTTTTCCGTACGCACGGTCATTGACCAGAATGTAGTCTTTGTTCGCAAGGCTTTCACCGACGGGACCATCGTGTGCAGAACCTAGGGTTTCAATGACTTGGACCGGCTGCTCCGTGTCCGCTGCAAACGCTACATGCAGTTTAATCCCTGCACGTTCTCCATGAAATAAGGCCCAGGGAAGTCTCGTTTTCCCCACCGTAAGGGTTGTCGAATCTACCAGCAACAGGTTCTTGGGAATCCCTAAATGACGTTTCGTTGCACGGTTACATTTCGATAGAAGCCGATGAAACAAGCGCTTGAACGGCTCATAGGGCACCTCGCTGGCTTTGGAAGAAAAGGTAGAGTAACAAACAGGGAGTAAGCCGCTGGTTACGGCCTGTCCAACGCCCGAACGGTAGCTATCCCACTGACCCAAGGCCGCTTGCATAAAGAAGAGTAGCAACTGATTTACGGTAAACTTGGTCGCCGTGTCCTTATATTGCAATTCTTGCAGAATTTCATTGACATCGTCTTCGGTCAATAGGGTTTGAACTAAGGTGGTGAACGTGGTAGACTTTTTCATGAGGTCGCCTCTTTCAAATCAACTTCTGTGGTGGAATTGATTTTACCGAAAGAGCGACCTTTTTTATTCCTTATTTTGGGTAATCAACAGGCGTGTCATAATACATTAGTGGATAACTTGATAAGTTCATCTGCTCATATGGTTCGTTGTAATGTATCAAAAGCTTCATATTATGAACACGTTGAAGCTGTTAATTATGTGAGGAATGAATTTAAAAAACATACAAATAAAGACTTACTGTTAATGTTAGATATAGCATGGCCAAAAGACAAAAAAAGAATATGGATTGAAAATGAACAACAGATTTCTTGTGGAGAAACAGTTTTTATATGTATGAGTGAAGATAAAATTTTCAATAACACAAAAATTATCGTTGATTTTGATTGTTCATTATTTAATGTTGGTGAAGAAATATATCTGGGTAATGCAGAAATAATTTTAACTGTTACTCAAATTGGTGATGATTATCTACAATGCGTTGCGAAAAATGATGGATTATTAAAGTCTGGTCTAGGTATAGCTTCAAAACAGGGCTTTATTAAACCTTCAGCTATTGATATTAAAGATAAGTGTGTAAAATTAATCGATGTACTTAGACCTGAATGTATAGTTTTATCTTACATAGAAACAAGTAATGATGTCATTGAATTTAAAGAGTTGTTACAATATGAAAATTATAATCCGATTATTATGTCGAAAATAGAGTGTTACTCGGCGATTAAAAATATAGATGCTATAATCGATGTTAGCGATGAAATTATGATAGCGAGAGGTTGTCTTGCTATTAATGTTGGCCTTGAGAATCTATTGTTCTCACAGGATTTAACGCTAAATAAATGTATTGAGAAAAGGAAAAAATGTTGTTGAATTTATTCAGAAAGTTGATCAGCTTTATAATCGAAAATAAGAATAAGAAAGGATTATTTATGACATCTAGAATAATAAAGGACATTACAGATTTTATTTTTGTTGAAGATGAACCTCAAATTAGCGACGTTATTTTAATACCAGGTTCATCGAAATGGGAAATATCAAAAAAAGCAGCTGATTTATTTAATCAAGGCTATGCAAGATATATACTCCCTGCTGGAAAATACACCTCTAAGTTAGGTCGTTTTCCAAATGAGAGAATAACAAATGAACTTTATACAGGAGAGTTCAAAACGGATTTTGAATTTTGTTCTAGTGTATTAAAAAAGAACGGAGTTCCAAAAGATGCGATTCTATGTGAGAATCAATCGACTAACACATCGGAAAATGCCCAGTACTCTAGGGATATATTGAGCAATAATAATATTTTGGTTAAAAAGGCAATTCTATGTTGTCAAGCATTCCATGCCCGTAGGGCACTTATGACCTATATTCATTGGTTTCCAGATACGATTATCTATGTAGTTCCGAGTGAGACTCAAGGAATTTCAAGTGAAAATTGGCATAAAAGCCATACAGGAGTAAATAGGGTACTGGGTGAGTTGGAGAAATGCGGAAAGTACTTTTCAGATTTTTTAGTTTCTAATTTAGAATAATAACCTATTGGTGACCAATCGATATGCATTATGGATGGTGATGGCAGAAAATGCAAACCATTAATAATTGGTGAAGTACTTGTTCAGGGCTCAAATATTATGAAAGGGTATTATAAAAATAACAAAGGATTAATAAATGGTTGGCTGCATACTGATGATTTAGGCTATGTTGATCATGAAGGTTATCTATATATTGTTGGTAGAAAAGATAATATGATTAACATGAATGGTAGGAATATATACCCTGAAGAAATTGAAAGCGTATTATTATCATTTGATGGGATAAAAGAAGCAGCGCTCATGATTGAAGCCTTACCAAAATAATGGTATAGGTTTTTTATTGTGTGAATTGCTCGGACTTCGATTAAGTAAAGAATTAGATAATATTTGATGATTGTATATCTTTAGATAGATATGATTTTCAAGATGTCTATCTCTGAGTAGATGTGTATTCAAAACAATTATTTTAAAATAATCAAGGGGACAAATGTAATTGCGACTGAATATAAGGAGGATATGAAGTGAATTTCTCAATTATTGAAGCCCTTGTAAAAACTCCATACTGGGTATGGGGATTATTAGTTTTTTTGTGGTGAAGGGCATAGTTAATGCAGGTGAAAGACTGGTCAATATTCCAAGGATGCTTTTTATCCCTTTAGTTTTTGTGTTATGGGGATTGTGGACAGTTATATTTAAATTTCAATATTTGTATTATTCTTTGTCCAGCGAAATATATTTATTAATTATGGAATGATGATAAGTCATTTACGATTGCTAATCGATGATTCTAAATCCTCGCCGTCTCGTTTATCATTCTCAGTGTATCTGATGGAGCGATTATTTCTTACATAAGTTTATTTCTAAATGGTAGCTTCTCAGCTGCTGTTGGCCAAGCTCTACAATTATAGATGTACAAAAGGTCCCAAAAGGAGGGATGTAGTACGAGAGGGGAATGAAATCACCTTGATCGATATACTCGGCTCCGAAGCCGATGACGTCATCAAGGAAGTCGATCTGAAGATCGAGAAGAGCAAAATCTACCGCAACCTCGATATTCTGGATGACCGGGAGAAGGAAGTGGTGGTCGGGCGTTTCGGCCTGGACACCGGCGGGGAAGAGCGAACGCAACGGGAGATTGCCAAGGAGCTTGGCATCAGCCGGAGTTATGTCTCACGGATCGAGAAGCGGGCGCTGATGAAGCTGTATCATGAGTTTTAAAAGGTGAAGCGGTGAATTTGAAATATCATCTATGTATATTAATATATTATTTGCGAATTAAGGGAATGTCCTGGGCAGCTTTTATGGCGCTTGGATATTCCCTTATTTTGGCATCGGATGTTTACAGACACTCTTTGTGCGTTGATTTGCTTCCTGTCAGGAGGCAGCATCGGTTTGGAAGTCTATTTCTAATGAGCGGATAAACTTTTTAGCTTATTGGTTTTATGAACATCCTCTGTACCGCTATCCAAGGCGGTTTTGTAATATAAACATTTGTGTTCTATGACTTCCATCGTTTTTTTTAGCTCTTCCATCTGTGCTTCTACGGAGGCTTTCCGCTCCAGGAACATGTCGTATCTTTGCTGCAAGGTGGAATCTCCTTCAGAGCACCACTCAATAAAATATTTGATTTCCTTAATAGGCATCCCTGATGATTTGAGGCATTCAATTACTTTTAAAGCTTCCAAATCCGTTTCCTTGAACACGCGTTTCCCGCTGGAGGTCCTTTCGATAAAAGGCATAAGACCTTCCTTGTCATAGTAACGCAGGGTATGTGGTGTCATGTTAAAGAATTCTGCAACCTCAGTTATAGAGTATGTCTTCATTCGGATCTCCAGTCTCCATTGTATTTTGTGCTTGACTTAGAGTTAACTTTAAGTAATAACATAAGTTTTGTAAAGCTGTTTCTAATATGAACTAGAAGAGAGGTTACCCTATGATAAAAGTTAATGCACGCGCTACATTCAGTCAGGAAGGTCCGTTCAAGCTAACCACCATTGAGCGCCGAAATCTTCAGCCGCACGATGTTCTTATTGAGATTAAATACGCCGGGATCTGTCACTCGGATATTCATACAGCCCGCGGGGAGTGGGGGCCGGTCAACTATCCACTCGTTCCAGGACATGAGATCGCCGGAATTGTTAGCCAGGTCGGTTCCGAAGTCTCAAAATATTCAGTTGGTGACCGGGTAGGGGTAGGCTGTTTGGTTGACTCCTGTGGAGAGTGCAGTAATTGCCATAAAGGCGAGGAGCAGTATTGCCTGAATGGAAGTACAGGTACCTATGGAGCTATCGACCGGCATGGGCATTATACCCAGGGCGGGTATTCCACCCATATTGTTGTGACAGAAGACTTCGTGGTCCGGATTCCTGACGCCATTGCGCTTGACGCTGCTGCCCCGCTTCTGTGTGCCGGAATCACAACCTATTCTCCGCTACGCCATTGGGGAGCTGCTCCAGGCAAAAAAGTAGCTGTAGTGGGTCTTGGCGGACTTGGACACATGGCTGTGAAGATCGCTCATGCCATGGGTTCTGAGGTTACTGTTCTGTCACAGTCACTGAAGAAGAAGGAAGATGGTCTGCAATTAGGTGCAGACCATTATTATGCGACAAGCGATCAGGAGACATTCAAGCAGCTTGCCGGTTCGTTCGACCTAATCATAAATACTGTAAGTGCGCAGATTAATATCGATGCCTATCTTTCGCTCTTAGCTCTGGATGGTACATTAGTCAACGTTGGTGCGCCCGCTGATCCACTAGCAGTTAACGTATTCTCGCTGATCGGTCACCGCCGTTCGTTTGCCGGATCGATGATTGGCGGAATCCGTGAAACGCAGGAGATGCTTGATTTCTGCGCTGAACACAATATTGCATCTGAAATTGAGGTTATCTCTGCCGACCAGATTGATGAAGCCTGGGAGCGTGTACTCGCTTCCGATGTCCGGTACCGGTTTGTCATTGATATCAGCACGATGGGGAATGAATAAGGATCGACCCCTTATTTTACATCGCATCGTGTCCACAACCTCAAAAAATTCGATAACACAGGTGAAGATATGGAGGATCTCATCTCCATCGGCACGATTGGATTGATCAAAGCCATTGAAAGTTGCCGTCCGAACAAAGGCACGAAGCTAGCCACTTTTGCGGCCCGCTGTATCGAGAATGAGATCCTAATGCACCTTCGGTCGCTGAAAAAGACCCGTAAAGATGTCTCTCTCCACGATCCGATTGGGACAGACAAGGAAGGTAACGAGATCACGCTGATCGATATCCTCGGCTCTGAGGCCGATGATGTGATTAAGGAAGTTGAACTGAAGATTGAGAAAAGTAAGATCTATCGTAACCTTGATATTCTTGATGAACGCGAGAAGGAAGTTGTCGTCGGCCGCTTCGGCCTGGATACCGGAGGAGAAGAACGGACACAACGGGAAATTGCAAAGGACCTTGGAATTAGTCGTAGCTATGTATCGCGAATCGAGAAGCGCGCGCTAATGAAGCTGTATCATGAGTTTTATAAGGCGAAGCGATAACTAATGAATATACCTGCAGGAATGAGATATTAAATGTCTCAATCCTACAGGTTATTTATGTTTTTATGCATAGAGCTTAGGGTGATTTAAATTAAACTGTACTGTGGTATACTCGAACTATAAGTGGAAAATGAGGTGTTTGTGTAATGATGAATCTTACGAAGGACCTAGCTAAATTGATCCGGCTAACGGGTGACCGGGCGAAGTTGGATGCTAAAGCAAATGGAACATATATAGTATATAAGACAAATGAGGGGCAAATTGTAAGAGAATATGGTACGGGTAAGATCGAGAAAATGAATGAACAGGATTTCATCCATGAATGAGACAAAGGCAACGATGTTTGTGTTTGCAGGTAATAATGGAAGTGGTAAGAGCACAATCCGCAACTTGATTGTTGACCGGCTTGGAGTAAGTGTAAATATTGATCCGGATGCACTAGCCCGTAAAATTAATAATGGACATCCTGAAAAGAGTAAAGTATCTGCTGGGAAAGAAGCTATAAGAATAGCTAGGGAGTGTATCCGAAAAAAGTGGGATTTCACTGTGGAAACCACCTTAGCGGGTGGTAACGTTATAAGGCAGATGAGGGATGCAAAGGAACAAGGCTTTGAAATTATTGTGTTTTATGTGGGACTAGGGGATGTTCGGCTAAATATTGAACGTGTCGCTCTACGTGTGAAAAACGGTGGCCATCATATTGAAACCGAGGATATTGTCAGACGCAATGTAACAAGTATGAATAATCTGGTATCTCACTTAGACCTGATTGATCAATTAATTGTTGTTGATAATAGTAAAGCTGATGGGGAGTTTATTCTTGAAGCAGATAAAAGCGGGATAAAATATTATTTAAATGAATTACCTGAATGGGTCAAAATAATCGGTAAACAATTACAGAATAACTATAAAACGCAAAAGTAAACCAATTCGAATCGATATCGATCGTAGTTGGTTTATTTTTTTGACATCATATCGTGTCCATAACCTCAAGAAATTTGATAACACCGGCGAAGACATGGAGGATCTGATCTCCATCGGCACCATAGGGCTGATCAAGGCGATTGAGAGCTACCGCCCCAACAAAGGGACGAAGCTGGCCACGTTCGCCGCCCGTTGTATAGAAAACGAGATCCTGATGCACCTTCGGTCTCTGAAGAAGACCCGTAAGGACGTGTCTCTTCACGATCCTATAGGTACAGATAAAGAAGGGAACGAAATCACACTTATCGATATCTTAGGCTCAGAAGCTGACGACGTTATCAAGGAAGTCGATCTGAAGATCGAGAAGAGCAAAATCTACCGCAACCTCGATATCCTGGATGACCGGGAGAAGGAAGTGGTGGTCGGGCGTTTCGGCCTGGACACCGGCGGGGAAGAGCGAACGCAACGGGAGATTGCCAAGGAGCATGGCATCAGCCGGAGTTATGTGTCACGGATCGGGAAGCGGGCGCTGATGAAGCTGTATCATGAGTTTTATAAGGTGAAGCGCTAGTCTAATCATTTGTTTATTTAGGAAATCTTAAGGGTTGAAATTACGTTTTACGCCAAGAGGACATCCGTGACTTACTTTGAAGTTATCACGCTAATCGTATGAATTTTCCCACCTCGAACTTCCTGCAGGAGCGGGAAATTAATCATGCGATTCGGTTTATAGAAGGTAGATTATTGCAGATTATTATTGATGATTGGAATCAGAAGCGGGTGTTTTGAAGGATTTCATCTGAATAAGTTTATCTTGGGTCTTTTCGCTGGACGTATCGAAGCGCTTAACACCTGGAAACTGACTATCTGGTGTTGTGTTGAACTGAAAAGATATATCCTTTAGTTGAATAAGTTGTCTAATGGTTGAATAAGTTGAAAGGTGTTATACTGATTAAGAAGAAACAAGGAGGTCGAATGACATTGGACACTAAGGTTATGGAAAAGCTGCAACGGATTGCACCCGAAGCCAAATTCAAGGGAAGTGCTACAGTAACATTAACTGCATCTGAGTTGGAAGATTTGATAAAGCATGTAAATGTTCCTAGGGTTGCGGTCTTACGCGTGCGGCGTGCAGGTGCACTTTCCAAATTACGGAATATAAAGCTTCAGGACGATTGTTATTCTGTAGCAGAAGTTGCAGAACGTTTCAAAGTTACGAAACAGGCGGTTTATAAATGGATTCAGGAAGAGAAGGTCATCTTCAATCAACCATCTCCAGGTGGTCGGGGTTATCGAATTCCTAAGGGGCAATTTCAAGAAAAAATCTCATCGCGCAATGAGTTTCTTGAACGGCGGAAGCAATTATTTGGTGAGGATGCAGAAATATCATTAAAGCACCCACAAATTGTATATCGTGATAATGATGGGGAATTCAATGAGTAATACGAAGAGATCCAATATACCGGACAATCGAAAGGATGGTCCGATTGTCCGGATTCTTTGGGACACAAATGTGTTTGTCTCAGCGTTGGTTTTCGGATCAATGCACCTGTTGGAGTATCTGGATGATCTTATAGATCAGAAACGGCACGGATTTATTGAGTTTATTGTGCCCAAGGCAGTTCAAGCAGAATTTTACGGCATATTACGCGCAGGTAGTGTACTGAAGAATAAGCAATCCATACATTTGACTCATGATGAGATTATTTTTTTTATCGAACCTTGAAGAGGAGTAATAATGATACAAACTTGCAACCAGCATGCAGGACTAGAGTTTGCAGAAATTCCTGATTTTTCAATACATATTATTACGTCTATAATGCATGTGTTAATGAAATCACGCTGATCGATATACTCGGCTCTGAAGCCGACGACGTTATCAAAGAAGTCGATCTGAAGATCGAGAAGAGCAAGATCTACCGCAACCTCGACATTCTGGATGACCGGGAAAAAGAGGTGGTGGTCGGGCGTTTCGGCCTGGACACCGGAGGAGAAGAGCGGACGCAACGGGAGATTGCCAAGGAGCTTGGCATCAGTCGGAGTTATGTGTCACGGATTGAGAAGCGGGCGCTGATGAAGCTGTATCATGAGTTTTATAAGGTGAAGCGGTAGGTAAATATAAATTATTTGATAAATACAGCTGTAGTAAGTGACTTGTCTTCGGATGAGTCGCTTTTTTGGAGAGGAGTCCTTTTTCGGCAAATATGATATCTGCCGCCGGGGGACCCGCGATTTTGCAAGCTCGAAACCTTCTATTATCGATAAGGAATATTTGCTGACAAACAGTGCAAGATGTTATTTGTTGAAACAAGGCAGCCTGGGAAAAGGTTGCCTTGTTGACTTACGGGAGTGGTCCTAATTCTATTGGCCAGCTGGCTGTGCAAGGCTCATTTCGACACACATCAGAATGAAAGCGCCGGCGCCGTGAAGGTCGTTCTCACTGGTGGGACGGGCAATGTAGTGAGCGTAATCGCCGATTCCTGTGCCGATGCAGATGTGCCCGATCCGCAGCTTGCCGTCATCATCAAATTTGAGCGTATCGATGATTCCCTGATATCCCTTCCAAGCCACTTTCAAATACCCGGCATCCAAGTACCCGAACCTTACCGCCTTGGCAATGGCCTGAACGAACAGAGCAGTACATGAATTTTCCAGCCAGTTGTCCGGACGGTCGCCTTTGTCGACAACCTGATACCATAGACCGGTGGCCGCGTCCTGGTATTTGACAACTGCAACAAGCAGATCACACAGAATAGCGATCAATGTCTCTCTGTCCTTGTGATTTTGCGGGAAATATTCCAGCATCTCCAACAGGGCGACAGGATACCAGCCGATGGCGCGCCCCCAAAATTCCGGTGCCAGTCCAGTATCGGGATCGGCCCATTCGGCCATCTTGGATTCGTCCCAGCCATGGTATAGGAGTCCGGTAACGGGATCCTTGGTGTGCTTCGCCATCAGGATGGCCTGAAAGGCCGTCATGTCAAAAAAATCATTCTCGCCAAAAGTGTGGCCGAACTGTGCCGCGATAGGACCGGCCATATACAGACTGTCCAGCCACATCTGATTTGGATAATGGCCTTTGTGCCAAAATCCGCCTGACGGATTGGTATTCCATGTTCTCAGTAAGGAAACCAGGGTTTGCAGTGCTTTGGTATAACGCTCATCGCCGGTCTGCTCCAGCAGATCATACAGGAGGACTCCCGGCTGAATATCATCTAACTCGGTGTCTTTATAATTTCTAATACTGCCGTCACTCAAGATATGGCTGTCGACCCATCTTTTAATATAATCATAATATTCAGGTTTGGCAGTCTCCCGCCAGCATTTCCCCATTCCGGACAAAAAGACGCCCTGATGATAATGAAAACGTTCCGGCGGAAGCTGCTCCGGCTCATATGTCTTCATTAAGGTCTCGCAAGCGAGTTGCGCCCACTCGATCGGGGACAAGGTTGTTCGGGTCGTGTTCCCCGCAGACTTTTTCGCATCATTCATTGTAATCAGACCTCCTTAAGAATTTAAGCCTATGCTAACACAAAAAAATGCACATTATTTGCAGAAAATCCTTAAATCTTCTCAAATCTTGCGGGATCTGAAGAGGGGATTTATGATGAAGATCAATGGGTGGAAAGAAAGGCGGCGACTGACAGGGTGGAAGACATCGATTACGATAACGGCAAGGAAACCTTTTTGGTATCCTACAGGAAGGCGAGGAGCCATCATATGCAGGTTAACCATTTTCATAGCACCTATGAAATATTTAATCTGATGTCTGGTAAAAGGACCTTTTTTATTAAAGACCGGACGATGGTGGTGGATGAAGGCCATATGATCATTATTGCGCCAAATGTGCTGCACCGCACCACCGATGCGCACACGCCCGGATATGAGCGTCTGGTCATCAACATTCATGGTGATGATTTGGCTTGGACCGACGGAGTCTCCCCGGATTTCCTTCAGCCATTGCTGCTGCAGGAATATCTCATTGTCAAATGTTCCTTGCAGGAACGTCTGATTATTGAAGAGTTCTCCCGCAGCATCGTGGAGGAGATTCAGGAGAAGAAGCCCGGCTTCGAGCTGTACGTCCAGACCCTGACATTGCAGATGCTCGTGATTTGTTGCCGGCATGTGATGCACAGCAGCGCCGAATGGCCGGAAGCACAAAGTCCGGTGCATGAGCGAATCTTCGAGGTTGTCAAATATATCAATAGCCATTACATGCAGGAGCTGTCACTTCCGGGGGTGGCGGAGAAATTCTACATAAGCCCCTACTATTTAAGCCGTTTTTTTAAGGAAGCCACAGGCTTTACTTTTGTGGAATATCTGAACAGCGTACGGGTTAAGGAAGCGAAGCAGCTGCTGGAGAAGTCTTCGATGAAGGCCAATCTGATCGCAAGAAAGGTAGGGTTTGGGAGCATCACGCATTTTGGGCGGGTATTCAAGCAGGTCACAGGCCATGCGCCGCTGTATTACAGGAAAAGAAAGCTAATGCAGGAGTAATGGGTGATGCTCCCTTGCTTGATCTTGCCTCTTGATGATGTATCTGGAGAAATGAGGATATCTATGAGTGGCCGCACGTCAAGGCAGGAAACTGCAGCTTTATGAAAGCGTTTCTTTAAAACAACGACTGCAAAGGAGAAATTTCCATGCTTGGTATACTCAAACGAATGAAAATTTTTCACCGGCTAGTGCTCTTTATGCTGCTGGTCATCTCTGTTGTATGCGCCGGATTTCTGGTGGTCACGACGATTTCCTTTAGAACCTATGATGAGATGCTGTATGAGCAGGCTTCACGCGCCATGAATTTGTCGGTCTCAGGAATTGAGAACGAGATTGGAAATATAGAGAAGCTATCGATGAATATGGCGCTTGACTCCAGAATTCAGGAACAGTTGATCAGTATACAAGGGGGTATCTCCTCTTACGAGCGTTCGGTCAGAACGACGGATTTCAAAAATAAAATTATGCAGTACATGTTTTCGGAAGATAGTATTTCCTCCATCCGATTCTTAAACACTAGCGGATACGATTTCTTGGTTGGGCAGAACAAGGTAACCAATCAGGAAGAACAAATCGCTGAGATTATCCGTACTGCACATGAAAAGGAAGGCTCCGGCGTCTGGATCGAACCCGAGAATATCGATGCCGGGCTGATTTCGGCCAGGGAGGTCCGCTCTATTTTTGAACCGATTTTGGAGCCGCTGGGAACGCTCATTTTTCGTATCGACTTTCAAAAGCTTGTGGAGCGGCATTTTCGGCCGACATCGAGTCCGACGACAGAGCTGTTCGTCATGTCAAACTCTGGTGTACTGTATCGTCCGAAAGCAGAAAGGTTCCAAGGCTTTGAGGTGGAAAAAATCGCTTTGCCTGGAAAATATGGTTCGCTTCTTCAGCAATTTGAAGGCAAATCCTATTTTCTGGCGTATAAGCATTCTTCAACGACAGGATGGAAATATATCAGCCTCATTCCATACGACGATGTCTTTCAGGAGAAAAAATCACTGCGCAACACGATTTGGCTCATTGCTGCGATCTTGGTTGTGGTTGCCTGTTCGATCAGCTATCTGTTTGCCAGGAGTTTCACCCGGCCGATCGATCAATTGGCCAGACAGATGCGCAGCGCGGAGAAAGGCGATTTCAGCGCTTCCTTGGTGGATATCCGCGCTGTATCTCAAATGGACGAGATTGGCTATTTGCACAAAAGGTTTAACAGTATGATCCGTAATATACAGCAGCTGATCGACGAGAATTATAAGAAACAGATCGTGATTAAAGATACGGAATACAGAGCGCTGCAGGCGCAGATCAACCCGCATTTCCTGTACAATACACTGAATTCCATCAATTGGATGGCCCGCATGCGTAACGAAGAGGTCATCTCGACCATGGTGGAATCCTTGAGCCAGCTTCTCCGTGGCGCGATGGACAACAAACGCACCATGGTGACCGTCCGCGAGGAAATCGAGCTGATCAAAGGCTATATGTATATTCAAAAGGTGCGGTATGGGAAGCGAATCGATTTTGAGGTGGAGGTACAGGAAGAAGCGATGGATAGCCAGATCCCCAAGTTTGCGTTACAGCCGATTGTGGAGAATGCGGTGTATCATGCCGTAGACCAGGTGGCAGGGGTATGCCGCATTACGCTTCATTCGGAAACTGCCAGCAATGGCGAAGACCTTGTCTTTATGGTGACGGACGATGGTCCCGGGATGGACAAGGCTTATCTGGAGCGCCTCCGAACGCTGGATTATGAAGCGAAAGGAACAGGGATTGGACTACGGAACATCCATGAAAGGCTTCAACTGGCTTTCGGAGAGAGCTATGGAATCGGAATCGAAAGCGTGCTCGGCGAAGGAACCTGCGTCCGGATTACAATACCAAGAGGAGGAAGCAGATATGTATAAGGTGCTGCTTGTCGATGATGAAGAACTGGTAGTGCAGGGAATCTCCAGTCTGATCCAATGGGAAAAGAGCGGGCTTCAATTGACCGAGGTGGCCTATAACGGAGTGGAGGCGTTGGAGTGCTTTCGCCGTGAGCCTGCCGACATCGTGATCACAGATATCCGCATGCCCGTAATGGACGGACTGCGTTTAATCAGGCAGCTTAAGAAGGAGTCACCGCGCACGGAGTATATTGTTTTGTCCGGTTACGGCGAATATGACTATACGAGCGAAGCGATGGCCCTGGGAGTCAAACATTATTTGTTGAAGCCCTCCAATGAGACGAAGATCCTGGAAGTCCTGTATAAAGTGATCGCCGAACTGAAAGAACGGGCGGATCATGAGCATTTTGTGGAACGGCTGCAGAACGATTTCAAGAAAGTATTACCCCATGTTAAAGAACAGCTGCTGCGGGACATTGTTCTCACCGGCATGTACAACAAGCAGGATTGTGACTATTTCATGGATCTGTTCATGATTCAGCAGCAAATGTTCAAGCTGGTGTTATTCACCCTCCATGAAGAATCGGAATACATCCATAAATTTGCGCTGAAAAATATTGCCGAGGAAGTGTTCAAGGATGAGGGAGCTTATCTAACGACGGTGGTGCGGGATCAGGTCCTGCTGCTTGTAAAGGCGGTCGATTTCGAGCGGCTATCAGGGAAGGTCAAGCAGGTTCAGCGGATTTACAAGGCTTATTACAAGCTTGAACTGTTTGTCGCGATCAGTAATGAAGGTGGGTTCACAGCAATCCGGCCGATGTATGACAGTGTAAGACGATGTCTGAGCTTCGGAATTTTCTTCCAGGAAGGGTACATCGTGACTCCGCAGGATGTGATGGATGTCGAACAGGAGTTTCCGGTGGACACGGAAATGTTAACGGAACGACTGGCTGCGGCAGTCCGGACAGGCCATGCTGCAGAGGTAAGTGAAACGATTGTGGAAGCCGGCAGGTGGCTTGAGAACGGCTTGTTCGATGCGGCTGCGGCCAAGAAATTCTGCCTGGATCTGTTTCTGACCGTTATCCGCCAGACGGATGGAGGGCTTGACGAATATGTGACGGGTATCCCCAAGCTTTACAATATGCCGTCCCTTCGCGGGGCCTTTCAGTTTCTGGAGGAAACCGCATTGGAGCTGGCCCAACTGAATTCGGGCTGGACGGCTAAACGGCAGAACGATCTGATCGACTCGGTGCTTCGTATTGTACAAGAAAATTTGGGCAATCCCGATTTGTCGTTAAAGTGGATTGGAAATGAGCTGCTGTACGTGAATGTCGATTATCTGGGGAAAATGTTCACCCGAAAAACTGGAAACAAATTTTCGAGCTATCTGGTGCAGCTGCGTATGGAATCGGCCAAAAGGCTGATGGAGCAGGACAATGAGCTGAGAATTTACGATATTGCCGTGATGCTGGGGTATCCGGAAGATGCCCAATATTTCTCCAAAGTATTTAAGAAATACACCGGCATGACGCCGACGGAGTATTTGCGAAGCGGGAAGACACAGGAACGGTAACACGCAAGAACACGATTTATTTCAAGAAGAACCTCTGTTTTTTCCATGTTGAAGTTTGTCGATGAGATGTATCTTAAGGGTAGACATATTTGTATCTATTCCAGGCCTGGAATCGCAAATGCGTTCACCAATACAACAATAAGAGGGGCGCTAAAAATGAAGAGACGTTTATCCATGATGATGATCCTGGCAATGGCGTGTATCCTTGCTGTGGCTGGTTGTTCGGGCAACAACTCGGCTGAGCCAAGCGAAACGTCAAAACCGACGCAGGAAACCGGCAGTACCGGCACACCGGAAGCTGGAGGAAATCTCCGCGTGATCTGGTGGGGGAATCAGGACCGGCACAATTTAACCTCGGAGGTGCTCGATCTCTATTCCAAAGCCAATCCGGGCGTAACGTTCACTCCTGAATACCAGGGATTTGACGGATATTACCAAAAGCTTACGCTGCTGGCCGCTTCCAACAACATGCCCGACGTTTTTCAGTTTTATGTGGGGGCCAGTGATGCCAATCAGTTCATTGATAAAGGGCTGGTCGAACCTTTGGACGCGTATATCGAAAGCGGTCTCATCGACGTTTCCGAGATCGGAGAGAGCACGTTGTCCGGCGGGAAAGGATCAGACGGCAAAATATACGGGATTCCCCTTGGTGTCAATGCCAGAGTGATGATCATTGACCCCGCCGCTTACGAAAAAGTGGGTCTGACGATTCCAGAAAAAGGGTATGAAAGCTGGGAAGCGCTGTATGAAGACCTGAAAAAACTAAAGGATGTGACCGGTGCTTACGGGGCCGATGACCTGTTCAACATTGCTTTCACCTTGCCTTATTATGCCCGTCAGTTTGACCAGACCGTCAACGCAGAAGGAACAGGAATCGGCTTCGACGAGAAGTTATACACGGATTTCTTTACTTACCGGCAGGAATGGGCCAAGGAGGGCTTGATTCCGAAGATGGATGCCTCGATGTCGGTGAAGAATCCGGAGGAGTCCTTCCTTGTGAAGGGTCAATCCGCCGTGATGGTTGGTTACACCAGTCAATATCCCGGAGTCGTAAAAGCGGCAGGAAGACCGCTTAAGATGATTCTTATGCCAGGACCGAATTCGGAGAAGGCGATGGATGTGCGGCCGGGCCAGCACTTCTCGATCTCTGTAAGCTCTCCCAACAAGGAGGCAGCCGCCAAGTTCATCAGTTATTTTGTGAACGATATTGAAGCGAACAAGCTGCTGAATGCGAACCGCGGCATGCCGATTACCAGCAAGGTGCGCGAGTCTCTGATGGACCAATTCGATCCTGAAATGAAAGAGGTAGCCGATTACTTGGATATCGTCTCCGAGCACAGCGGTCCGCTCGATGCTCCTGCCCCGGCCGGTGCTACGGAAATCGATACGCTGATGGTCGATCTGGAGCAGCAAATTATGTACGATCAGACTTCCATCCATGATGCTTATGAGAAGCTGAAGAAGGACGCTGCGAATATCGTGGCTAAACATAAGCAGTAACTAACATGGCGGCCGGTTCTTGATCCTGGGTTAAGCAACCGGCCGCAGATGGGTGTGGTGACAATAATGAAACAAAAAATCGGAAAAGCGGGCGGTTTGGAGAACGGGGCCGGTTATCTGTTTATTTTACCCTGGATTATAGGCTTTATCGCGTTTACGGCCATCCCGTTTGTTGCTTTGTTTTACTTTTCCTTTACGAATTACGATCTCTTGTCCACTCCCAAGTGGATCGGACTGGATAATTTTATCCGCATGTTCACAACAGACGAGAAGTTCTTTACCAGTTTGAAGGTTACTTTTTTCTATGTTTTGACAGCAATTCCGCTTCGACTTATCTTCGCTCTTTTTATTGCCATGCTGCTGAATATGAAGATTAAGTTTGTGGGTGTATACAGAACGGCTTTCTACGTACCTTCAATTATTGGGGGCAGTGTAGCGGTTGCTGTCATGTGGGGACAATTGTTTGGTTTAAACGGGGCCGTCAACGGAATCATTGGAGCAGTGACAGGGACTCCGCCGAATGTGTCGTGGATTGCCAATCCCGATACTGCCCTATGGACGCTCATCCTGATGGCCGTTTGGCAGTTTGGGTCTCCCATGATTATTTTTCTGGCCGGATTAAAAAACATTCCCGAATCTTATTACGAAGCCGCGGTTGTGGACGGCGCGAATGCGTTTCACCGATTTGTGAAAATTACGCTCCCGTTGCTGACGCCGGTCATCTTATTCAATCTCGTGATGCAAATCATTGGCGGATTTATGACATTTACGCAGGGACTCATCATTACGGCAGGCGGACCGCTGGATCGGACCTTGTTCTATCAGCTCTATGTATACCGGCAAGGCTTCGAATTCCTGGATATGGGGTACGCCGCAGCACTGTCATGTTTCTTGCTGTTGATTGTTGCGGTCTTGACCGCACTTGTCTTTAAATCATCGTCATCATGGGTACATTACGAGTCGAAAGGATAGTCGTTATGACACGAAATTCAAAATTCTCAATGGGCAAGCTGATGATCCAGTTGTTGTGTGTGTTAATTGGAATCGTATCGCTGTACCCGCTGGTGTGGATGGTGGCCAGCTCGTTTAAAGAAAGCTCTCAAGTATTTGTCAGCGCGCACTCGCTTATCCCGAGAAGCTGGGACTTTAGCAATTATACAACCGGATGGAGAGGGTTTGCCGGAATCACCTTCGGGACATTCTTCAAGAACACGATCATTATTGTGTGTTCCGTGGTGACTGGAACCGTGGTCTCCTGCTCGTTAATCGCTTACGGTTTCGCGAGAATCCCGTTCAGGCTGAAAGGCTTCTGGTTCGGAACAGTTATGCTCACTTTGCTGCTGCCGGGACAGATTGTACAGATTCCGCAATATATTATTTTTCACAAGCTGGGCTGGGTCAATACGTTCCTGCCCTTGATCGTTCCGGCTTTTTTCGGTTCTGCCTTTTTTATCTTTTTGCTGCTGCAATTCATCCGCACCATTCCTTACGAGTTGGATGAGGCTGCCAAGATTGACGGCTGCAGCCGGTTCGGAATTTTCGCGCGTGTCATTATGCCGCTCATTACACCGGCGTTAGTGACAGCGGCCATTTTTGAATTTTATTGGTCCTGGGACAATTTCTTCGGGGCGCTGATTTATTTAGGGAAACCGCAGCTGTACACCATCAGCGTCGCCCTCCGTCTGTTTGCAGATCCGAGCTCAGGTACAGATTGGTCCGCCATGTTTGCAATGGCTACGCTGTCGCTCATTCCGCCTATTCTCATCTTCTTTGTATTCCAGCGCTATATTGTAGAAGGTATCAGCACAACGGGATTGAAAGGATGAGACGAATGGAGAACGGCAGCAGACAAACGATGTCTCTGGACGGCATATGGAGCGTCGGGTTGGACAACTGGAGCGAGCCGGGAAAGACAGTGTCCAAGACCCTTACCTTACCCGGAACGCTGGACGAGCATGGACTGGGACCGGAGCCGGAGGTTTCATCCGATCATTTGACCCGAAAGCATGCGTATGAGGGACGTGCCCGATTCGAACGGCAGGTCATTATTCCGGAGGAATGGCGCGGGAAATTACTTTTCTTCACAATGGAACGGACGCGGGAAACGGAGCTGTGGATCGACGGGGTACAGGTAGGGTCTTGCAACACGTTATCGACCCCGCAGCTGTATGATGTGAGCGGTTATCTTGAGCCGGGGCTGCATGTTCTCTCTGTTATCGTGGATAACAGCTCCGGAGTTATGGGCTGGAGAAGCATCCGCAATTCGCATATGGCGACGGATCATACCCAGACGAACTGGAACGGCATCCTTGGGGCCATCGAGCTTACCGCAACCGACCCGCTGCGGATCGGGCAGCTTCGCCTGTATCCTCAGCAGGGAGGAACGGTCAAAGGCAGCCTCCTGGTAAGCAAACCGGACCAGGGCATTGCCGACGGATATGTGTCCATTCAGGTTCAGGATTCTGCCGGCCAGAAGCTGTACGATGGCGGGAGCATCCCTTTCCAGCTTGAAGCGGATTCCTCGGGGGGAGAAATTCCATTCCTGATCCCTGCAACCGATGCTTTACAATTATGGGATGAATTTAACCCGAGCCTGTACACGGTACATGCTGTGCTAGAGGGGAAGTACCGGGAGCAGTCAGCTGCAGATGAACTCACCGTTCCTCTGGGAATTCGGACTTTTGGTGTATCAGGAACCCAATTTACAGTGAATGGAAACAAGACGTTCCTGCGAGGCAAACATGACGGCTGTGTATTCCCGTTAACGGGATATGCCCCTATGGATAAGGAGTCCTGGCTTCAGGTTTTCCGGACGGCGAAGGCTTACGGTATTAACCATTATCGCTTTCATTCCTGGTGTCCGCCGCAGGCTGCTTTTGAAGCAGCCGACCAGACAGGCATTTATTTGCAGCCGGAGCTGCCGTTCTGGGACCCCGGGACGGCGTTTCAGAATGATGAGGAGTGGCGCTATTTCTCGGATGAGGCCTTCCGGATTATTGAAGCGTATGGCAACCACCCGTCATTTGTCATGTTTGCCTGGGGGAATGAGCTGTCGGGTTCGATGGAACGGATGGAGGCGCTCGTAGAGAAGGCCCACGGATGGGACCCAGGCAAACTATATGCCATCGGCTCCAATAATTTTTTCCTCCAGGCGGGGTTGCCCGGCAACTCGGATTACTGGACCACCTTCTGGACCGAAGGGGTCTGGAATGTGAAGAAGGCAGGATACGGAGGGAAGCATGTCCGCGGAGCGACACCGCATCCGACACGCGGGTTTATTAACAACAGTCCGCCTTCTGGCCGGAAGGATTACCGCGAAGAAATCCGGGGGGTTCCGATCCCCGTGATCGGGCATGAAGTCGGACAATTTCAGGTTTACCCCGACTTCAGGGAAATTGACAAATACCTGGGGGTACTGGAGCCGGGACACCTTATAGGCTTCCGCAATCAGGCGGCTGCTTCGGGGCTGCTCCAGCAGGCAGATGAGCTCCATGCCGCCTCTGGACAGCTCGCCGCTCTATGCTACCGCGAGGAGATTGAGGCGGCTCTGCGGACACCGGGGATGGCCGGTTTTCAACTGCTGGATTTGCAGGATTTCCCCGGTCAGGGTGGAGCCTTGGTCGGCATGCTGGATGCTTTTATGGAATCCAAGGGAATTGTTGTTCCTGAGGAATGGCGGCGTTTCTGCAGCGAAGTGGTTCCTCTCGCCCGGCTTCATCGGTATGTGTGGACCGAAGGCGAAAGTATTCTGGGGCAGATAGAGATTGCGAATTATGGACCGGGTCCGCTTACGGATGTCCAAGTGGTCTGGTCGATCACCGACGGCTGTGGCCGTAGGATCGGAGAAGGGAGTTATCCGGCAGCCACCATTCCCCAAGGCGAGCTGTGGCTTGCCGGGGAGCTTGAATACCGGATTCCCGCAATGGCACAAGCGGACAGCTGGACACTTCAAATCAGCATCGAAGGAACGTCCTACAGCAATGAATATACGCTGTGGGTATACCCGGATGATGCCGGGGTACAGATTCCCTCCTCGGTTGTGGTATCGGATGCTTTTGACGCGGATACGCGGCGTGAACTGCAGAGCGGCAGGAATGTGCTGCTGATTCCTCCGGCAAATGGGTCGTTTGGCAACGGTCCCGCCGGAACGTTTATTCCCGACTTCTGGTGTTATCCCATGTTCAAGAAGTACAATCCTCCCGGAACGTTAGGCATCTATTGTGCTGCCGATCATCCGGCGCTGGCGGAATTTCCGACGGCTTCGCATGCAGAGTGGCAATGGTGGCACTTGATGAGGCATTCCCGGGCCATGGTGCTGGATGATACGGCAACGGACTACCGGCCCATCGTTCAGGTGATCGATAATGTGGCGAGACAGCATAAGCTCGGTGTTGTTTTTGAAGCAAAGGTGGGGAACGGACAGCTGCTGATTTGTTCCATCGACCTTTGGAGTCAGCAGGATCGGCCAGAAGCCAGGCAGTTTATGCGTTCATTGCTGAACTATTGCGCTTCGAACCGTTTCGCTCCCAGGGACGAATGGACCGAGGAATTCACGGAAAGATTGTTCGTCAGCACAGAAATGTCCGAGGTTGCCGCCAATCCGGATGCGGATACGTACGGGTAACAGGGATGCAGGAGAAAATCTGCATGAAGGAGATCAGGAGCATGAAGATGAGCGGTTCTGCAGATGTACTGCGGTTAAAGGGACAGCTGCGGATTCAGATTTCCGGGGAGCCTTCTCCGCCGGTCCGGCACGCGCTTCGCATGCTGGTCCGGGATGTGGAAGCACTTGTTTGGAAACGAGCTCTAATATCATAGTTTGCATGCACGTCCTAATTAAGAGAGCTACAACCTGATTGTAAGGGTTGTAGCTCTCTTTTGTTCAGATATTAAGCTTTTCCTGTTCAATTTTCTCTTTTTCTGAGATCATATAGGCACATTACCAAATGCCTTGTATGAACTCAGTTATAGCTATGATTCGAAAGGCTATTATCAGCCGGTTTACAGGAGAAGTTAACGGATCGGCTTGGGATGCATCTATTCCAGCAGTGATGAAGTGAATTTCAGTTCGATACATCCTTTCATGTAACGCATAGATTGATAGTTGTGCAGCAGGAGCGTAAAGACACCTCAGCAGCAATACATAAGCTGCTGAGGGAAGTTATAGTGATGTAGTACCTGTTACCCTTTCACCGCACCAATCATTACGCCTTTCTCAAAGTATTTCTGGACAAAAGGATACACACACAGGATAGGCACAGTTGCCACTATGATCGTGGCGTATTTAATGGTTTCTCCAATCATGTACTGATCAGCCGAGCTGGCTCCTGCAGACATGCTGTCCGTTGAGTTGGCAATCAGAATTTCCCGGAGCACCAGCTGCAGCGGGAACAGGTCTCTGTCCTTCAGAAAGATGGATGCATAGAACCATGCATTCCATTTCTCGACTGCATAATAGAGCACCATCACGGCGATAACCGGCTTGGACAAAGGCAATATGATCCTGAACAAGATGGTCAAATGGTTGGCTCCGTCAATCTTCGCCGATTCCTCCAGGCTCTCGGGAATGGCCGAGAATGCGGTACGCATGATAATCAGGTTAAACGTGCTTACGGCGAACGGAACAATGGTCGCCCACAAAGAATCGATCAGACCTACACCCTTAACGACCAGGTACAGCGGAATCAGCCCTCCGTGAAAAAACATGGTGAACACGATCAGTAGGGTAAATAAGCTGTTCCACATTACATTTCTTCTGGATAAAACATAGGCTGCTATTGCGGTAAGAAACATGTTGAGAGTGACTCCGACGATCAGAATGAACAGCGTATTGCCATAACCCTTGATAATGCCAGGATTACTAAAAACGTTCTTATAGGCTTCCAGACTAAAGCCTAACGGCTTGTATAAAAAACCTTTGTTGGCAACCAGCTGCGAGGAGTCGCTGAAGGAAGCGAACAATACATATAAAAGCGGGTATAGCGTAACTATAACAAGCATAATCAGAACCGTATTAATAATAATATCAAAGACCTTGTTTCTCAGGCCGTTTTCGGCATGCATAACGGTTTCCTCCTACCATAAGCTGGTTTTATTGACTCTACGGCTGATATAATTGGCCGAGATCAATAGAATGAGATTAATAACCGAGTTAAACAAACCGACAGCTGAACTGTAGCTCCAGCCGAATTCCAGTAGGCCCTTTCTGTATACAAAGGAAGAAATCACGTCAGCCGTTTCATAGGTCACAGGACTGTACAGCAGAATGATTTTTTCAAATCCGACGTTCAGCATATTGCCCATCCGGAGGATGAACATAATAGTGATCGTAGGCAGAATACCCGGCAGCGTAATGTGCAGCATCTGCTTCAGACGGCTGGCGCCGTCAATACGCGCAGCTTCGTATTGTTCTTGGTCGATGCCCGCCAAGGCGGCAATGTAAATAATCGATTCCCAGCCGATTTTCTGCCAGATTTCGGACAGGATATAGATCGGCCGAAACAGACCGGGCTTCTGCAGCATAGCGGTTCCGTCATAGCCCAACCACGAGAACAGCGAATTAATGATTCCGTTGCTGTTGGTGAAATCGGTGATCATGCCGCAAATAACGACCAGTGAAATGAAGTAGGGCATATACGAAAACGTCTGTACTACGCGCTTGAAGGTCTGATTTCTAACTTCATTAATAAGCAAAGCCAGAATGATCGGAGCCGGAAACATAAACAAAATGGAATACACACTGATGACAACCGTATTCTTCAGAATACGCCAGAAATAGTAGCTGGAGAAGAAGTCCTGGAAATGCTGAAGCCCTACCCAGTCACTGCCTATAATGCCTTTCATGGGTGAAAAATCCTTAAAGGCGATAATCGCTCCATACATCGGCGCATAATGAAAAATAACATAGTAGAGCATGACAGGGATCATCATAAAATACAGCAGCCGGTTCAGTTTGAAATCCCGGATAAAACGATGCCTGAAGCTATTAGTGTTGGCAGCGGTTTCATATCCACTCAAAGGCGCCAATTTAGACATGTTGTTCTATTCCTCCTTAGGGAGCAGATCGGGATAGGGCTGTTTAGTCTGCTCCCGGTACGGTCTTGTGATTTAGCGCTTTAAATAACGCTCCAACGCTGCCTGTTTAATTTCTATGGCACGGGAGAGCTTGACGGAATTCAGCTTTTCAAGGTACTCCTCATACGCATCCAGCGGCTCAGTACCCAGAATGATCTTTAACGTCATTTCGTCTACGAGCGTGTTTACATCCGCCATAATATTGGCGAATTCCGCACTTTCTTCGGGAGTCGGAGTAACCAGCGGAATCTGGTATTTGGCCATATCTGTCTTTTGCCATAAGGCTACCGCCGCCTGCTGCTCCGGCATGTTCAAGTATTGTTCTGAAACCCGCTTATCAGAAACAAAGGGACCCATGGTATTACCCCGGATATAAAGTGACATGGCTTGAGAAGGGGCCAGTTTGTCGGGATTGCTCATTAAAAGATCAGTAAATTTCGGATAGCCGTCTTTCATGGTGTAGCTGACACCTTCGGTCCCGAAATTAAAGAGCATATGTCCTTGCTCGCTGTAGCCATAATCGAGCATTTTGACCGCAAGCTCCGCATTCTTGGACGTAGCCGATAGGGCTACCATTCCGCCTGTGGAGAAGGAATAATCCCTTTGCCCGAATTTTGGCGTGGTGCCTTTCTCGAGAACCGGATAAGGTGCCGCGATGATTGAGGCCTTGGCATCCTGCTCCTTAAGGATAGGCTGCCATTTGCCGATACCCCCGCCTGAATTGGCCCAGGTAGCTCCTGTCTCCCCTGACGTAATGTTGGCATCCATCACCTTGGAGTCTACCGTGGACACGTCCTTATCCAGCAGCCCGTCGGCGTACCACTGCTGGAACAGGCCCAGAAATTGCTTATAACCCGGCTCTGCCGGACCGAACTTGACCTTTCCATCCTCCAGATAGAAGTCGCGTGTAACGCCAAAAGCACCGACAAACCCACCGTTGCCTAATTCATTGAATACACGCGGCTTGGCGACGAAGGAGATGGGTGCAGCAGCCCCTTTTTTCTCCTTAAACGCTTTCAACGTAGTCGTCCATTCTTCAATGGTTTCGGGCACGGGCAGACCCAGCTCATCCAGCCAATCCTTCCGGATCACCGGACCCTGGAAGGTGAGCAGGGATTCATCTCCGCGAATAAAAGGGAAGGAATAGTAGCTTCCGTTGTCGGTTTTAACCATTTTCTCAATCTCGGGATGCTCCTGCAGATACTTCTTATAATTCGGCGCGTATTTGTCAATCAAGTCATTCAGTTCCATAATATAACCGTCTTTGATCGCCTTTTCCGGACCGCCCGGGAAGTTGAAGAAGTTATACTCCAGCATATCAGGCAGTTCCCCTGATGCCAGCATAACGTTAAAGGATTCGTCGACCTGGTTGGCTGGAGGGGCGGTGAAGTTCACTTTAATGCCTGTTTGCTTTTGCCATTCTTGATAAATAGGAACCTCTGCATGCTGCGACTTCACCCCGGTCAGATTGTTAGGCAGTGCTCCCCAATAAGTGAGTGTGGTGTCCGTCTCCATTGGATATACCGCCCCAGACTCCGAAGCCGTTTCCGTGGAAGAAGTGGCTTCGTCTTCACCATTGTTCCCCGAACATCCTGCAAGCGTGCTTCCTGCTAATAGAAATGCTATAAGCGAAAACACTATTTTTCTGCTTGTTCTCCTCATTCTTGTTAACCTCCTTGTAGTGTACTCCATTTAGATTTGTAAGAACCGGCTATACTGCTGAGGTTCATGCCATAACTATAAGGTTTGCCCATTGCCACTGTACATGCGCAGTATATCCAATAGAATTGAAAGTGGCGTCCGGGGTATCGGCAAATTAGACAATACGATAAGCAATTAGGTTAGAATCCGAATCTCTTCCTGCAAATCGGCATAAAAAAACCTGTCCGCCACGTAAGGTGGCGAGCAGGGAGTGCTGTTAATCATCGATGATCTCTTTGTATTTACCAGGGGTAATTCCTTCAATTTTCTTGAAAGTACGAATAAAAGTGCCGACATCGTTAAAGCCAGACTTCTCAGCCGCCTCATTGACCGCAAGCCGCTTCTCCGTCATCAGTTGCTTGGACCCGTCTATCCGTTTCTTGTTGATCGTATCCAGAAGCCCTTCCCCGATTGTTCCTTGAACAGTCTGGACAGATAAGTGGGCTTCATATCAAAATGTTGTCCAAGCAGAGAAACGTTCAAGCCCGGATCAGTGTAATTCTTATCGATGAAGGCCGACACCTCGTTTATTAGTTCATTTAACGCCCGCTGGCGGTTTTCCTGAACATTGTGCAGCCGCTTGGCCTGGGCATATTCACAGGCTTCTTTAAGCATGTCCTTGAGCTGATCCTGCATTTCTGTCAACGTCTCCGAAGAAGAGAGCCTGTCGATGCGTTTGGGATTCTGAAGCAGAATGTTCTCCTGTGCCGTTCCTAATTCGCCGATGCTTTTGATCAGGGTCCCGACCAGGTCCAGCATAAGACAACGGGCTAACGGTACCTTTACAGGGTGCTTCGAGAAGTTCATCTGCAGGATATCGTTTAAGGCAGTTTCTGCCGATAAGAAATCGCCCACTTTGACATAATTAATTAACTGTTGCTCGCTCTGGAGGGGATAATAATAACCGGAATCCGTTTCAGTCCGAATATTGTTTCTCTCCATGTCTTCATAAGGCAGGATTTCTTGTTTTCCCATAACCAGCTTGTATTCCATGGCATCCATGGCCTCTTGATACGCTTGATGAATCTGATCCAATCCACGATGAACACGGCTGATGGAAACAGTAATATAGATACTGTACTTATTCGCAAGAAACTCTTGGGCAGAACGGGCCACCTGAAGCAAATCATTGATTTGCTCCTCTGCAGAGATCTCGGATAAGCTGACCAGGCAGGGCATCGCATCGTCCGTGTCGACCATATAGCCCCGGTGTCTGACATTGACAAGCTCCTCCACAACATTCGTCACAATAAAATGCAAGAGCTGCAGCTTCTCACCTGACGTTTTGCCTTGAACCCGTTCGAGGAAGATATCGATATCCTCCAGGTAAAACAGAAGAATAGCGAAATTCTCAGAGAGCAGCTGTATATCAAAAGCTGTCAAGGCTTCTGCCAAAGGAAGCTCAGGGTCTTGCTTTCCCTTAAGCAACCTCATGACGTAATTGGAGCGTAGAGTATAATGCTGCCTCTTCATTTCCAGCATCATATGGTCCATCTCATTTAAAGTGCTGTCCACAGCCTGCTGGATAAAAAGAAACTCATTCGCTCCCTTCTCCCGGACAGATGTTTTATTGTTGAAAGCGCGTACAATTCGCTGAATCGGATTATAGTTTTTACGCAGGAAGATGAAAGTCAATCCTCCGCCTCCAAGCAGGCTTGCCAAGATGCTCATCACAGTCAGTTTGCGGACCAGTTCAGCTTTTTTCCAATAGACTTCACTAGGAATCATGGAGATATATCTGAGATTGGATACTGCTGAATGTATGGAGAACACTTCATACCGCTGACCTTCCGACTCCCAGATGAACATGCCGCTGCTGTTGGACAGCTTATCGAACGGTAACTGGACTGGAAGCTCTGTATTCGAGCTGGAGACCAACACATTGTTTTCGGAGTCTGCAATGAGAACCTGTCCCTTGCTGAAGGCTTCGATATTCATAAGAGCCGATAGTATTTTGCTTTTGTCGATCATAATAACATTAGCGCCGGAGGGCTCGCCCTCCTCATAATCGTAGGTGCTTATATATGCAATCGCTTCCACGGAAGTCCCGTTCTCGGTCGTACGTTTCATAGGCACGAACCCCTTGAATTTGTTCCTTTGCAGGGTATCCATCCATTGCTCATAATCTAAGATTTCAGACTTATGATGTTCAGCGTAGGCGAATCTCGTGTTTCGGTAAACACCCGGAAGCAGTATGGTATCCCGTGAAGCCAGATAGATGTAGAACAAGTCTGTTTCGGAATAAGCGGATTGATATAGGGTCATGTCCTTAGTAGCATCATGCAGATCATACATGTAATCCTCCGGAAAGACAGCATACTTGTGCTGATCGACCAGTTCCCGAAACTTTGTATTCCAATTCAGTTCGAAATTTAACCGATGGACCGCTTCAACTTGCTTATCCATAAGCTCTCTTAGTTGCTTGAGCAAGGAATTGTTGGCCAGATGAATTTCGTCAACGAGCATCTTGCTGGACTGAAAATAAACGATTGAACTCAGGATAACCGGAAGCAGCAGCACAGCCATATACGATAAGGACCAAGTCAGCAGCACACTTCGGCTATTGAACCATTTTTTTCTTTTTTGCTCCATCCGTATCCTCCCGTCCAGACTTCAATGCTCAACATTGTATATTGTACATGGACAGTTGACTTAATACAATTGACATTACCGAGGCGAAATATCTAGACGGCTGTATACGCTTGGAAGATTAATGATGACTTATTTGGCTAGAAAGTAATACAAGGGCTGATGTGTGACTATCAGCCCTTGTGTGAACATAGTATTCAAATGCTACGTTCTTAGTTCATTAAAGAATGTGCTTGCATCCATTTGGATTAGAAAGGGGAGCCTTAATTTCAGTAAATTCCATTTGCGAGGTCTCCTCTGAATAAGAATATAGTCCATTAAATTAAGCGTTTTGTCAATTGGCGGATGCCTTTCGCCGAGGTAAAGTATAGACAAAGACAGGGGAGTGATGATGTTGAGTGAGGCAGTTCGCATATGGGAAGAAGAGGTCTCGATTCCCACTTATGGGGTCGGGGAGCCGGATCGAAACCCGATGTTCTTGGAGAAGCGTGTGTATCAAGGAAGCTCCGGTAAAGTATATCCACATCCGGTGATCGATAAAATTGAAGATGAGAAGAAACTCCAGCCGTATCAGATGGTTATCTTGGAGAACGAATATGTCCGCATTGAGATTATGCCTGAACTTGGCGGACGTATTTACCGTGCGCTGGACAAAACGAATGACTACGATTTCGTATATTACAATCGTGTTATCAAACCAGCACTGGTGGGCTTGGCAGGCCCCTGGATTTCAGGAGGGATTGAGTTCAACTGGCCACAGCATCATCGTCCGAATACGTATGGTCCGGTTGAGTACAAGCTGACGGATAATGAAAATGGAAGCGCTACCGTCTGGGTTAGCGAGATCGACCGTATGTATGGAACCAAAGTAACGGCCGGATTCACCTTATACCCTGGCAAAGCTTATCTGGAAATTTCCGCTCAGCTCTATAATCGGACACCTGAACCACAAACCTTCCTGTGGTGGGCTAACCCTGCAGTTGCCGTTAACGATCATACGCAATCCGTCTTTCCGCCGGATGTAACGGCTGTCTTCGACCATGGTAAACGTGACGTCTCCCGCTTTCCCATCGCTACAGGAACCTATTACAAAATGGATTACTCTGCGGGCGTTGATATTTCGCGTTACAGAAATATTCCTGTCCCTACTTCGTATATGGCCTATAAATCGGACTATAACTTTGTCGGCGGATATGATCATGGCGTTCAGGCAGGCCTGCTGCACGTAGCGAACCATCATGTTTCGCCGGGTAAAAAGCAGTGGACATGGGGGAACGGCGAATTCGGCCAGGCATGGGATCGCAATTTGACGGATGAAGATGGGCCTTATATTGAGCTAATGACAGGCGTCTACACAGACAACCAACCGGATTTTACATGGCTGCAGCCGTATGAAGAGAAGTCGTTCAAACAATATTTCATGCCTTACAAAAATATCGGTGTCGTAAAAAATGCATCTATCGATGCTGCCGTCAATCTGGAAGTTGACGAGCAATCGCGTGAAGTTATCGTGCTGGCTTACGCAACTTCCCTGTTTACGGGCGCTGTCGTTGAATTGACGGGAAGCCGTCGTACCTATTTACAGGAAATCGTCGAGCTGTCGCCGACAGAGACCTTCAAATCTGTCATTACGCTTGATGAGGATGATCATGCACACGACTTAAAGCTGACCGTCCAGGATGCCAATGGCAACCTGCTCATTGCCTATCAGCCTGCGAAACCATCTATCCAGCAAGTACCGGATGCCGCTAAGCCGCTGCCTGCTCCTGAAGAGCTGAAGACGAATGAGCAGCTCTATCTGGCCGGGCTGCACTTGGAGCAATATCGCCATGCAACGTTCGAACCGGAACACTATTATCAGGAGGGATTAAAACGCGACCCAAGCGACATTCGCATCAACGTGGCATATGGCACACTCCTGTTGCGCCGCGGGCTATATGCCGAGGCAGAAGGTCACTTCCGGATCGCGGTAAAGTCACTTACTTGGCGAAATCCGAATCCATACGATGGTGAAGCTCTTTATCAATTAGGGGTTGCGCTTAAAGGACAAGGACGTTTGGAAGAAGCCTTTGCAGCACTCTACAAATCGACTTGGTCTGCGGCCTGGCAAGATGCCGGATTCTTCACACTGGCGCAAATTGCCTGTGAGAAGGGGGATTTCGGAGAAGCGCTGGTACTGGTTGAGCGTTCCCTCATACACAATTCCCGTAATTACAAAGCACGTCACCTGAAAGCTGCTCTTCTTCGCAAGCTGGGGCAGCTGGAGGCAGCACTGCTCTTCTCGGAGGAGACACTTGCCCTTGATATCGCTGATTTTGGTTCAGCCAATGAACGTTACCTGACGGTTTCTAGCCAAGGTGAGCAAGCGAAGGCCGGCGAAGTGAAGGCTGATCTTCTGCGGCTGATGCGTGGAGATGCTCATAATTATTTGAATCTGGTTTCTGATTATGACAATTGCGGCTTGTTTGAGGAAGCCATTGAAGTGATTGAGCGGATCGTAGCAGGTCATGATTCCAATGCGTACCCGATGCTTCATTATACGCTTGGCTACCTGCATGAGAAAGCTGGGCATTTCGAACTTGCCCAGGTGCACAGAAAGGCTGGAAACGTGTCAGCACCGGATTACTGTTTCCCGAACAGTTTATTCGATCTGCAAGTACTGACAAGTGTCATTTCAGCTGATGCTGAGGATGATAAAGCCCATTACTATCTGGGAAATTGGTTATACGATAAAAGAAGACACGAAGCTGCGATCACCCATTGGGAAGCTTCACGTTCCATCCGGGGAGATTTCGCGACGGTCCACCGGAATCTGTCACTCGCCTATTTCAACAAAAAAGGGGACACAGCATCGGCGCTTATCTCTATGGAGAAGGCTTTTGCCTGCAGGCCGGATGACGCACGCGTGTTGTATGAGCTGGATCAATTGTATAAGAAGCTTGGTTACACGGCGGAGACCCGCTGTGCCAAGCTGGAGGAACATCAGGTTTTAGTGAACAAACGCGATGATCTCTACGTGGAATACATCACTCTTTTGAATGCGCAGGGCTTTCATGAGAAGGCAGTTCATGCGCTGCAAGCACGGAATTTCCACCCTTGGGAAGGCGGCGAGGGTAAAGTCACAGGGCAGCATGTTGTTGCCCATGTTGAGCTAGCCAAGCAGGCTTTGACTGATAACCGTAATGAAGAGGCAGTACAATTATTGCGGCAAGCACTTATTTATCCGGATAATCTGGGTGAAGGCAAGCTGTCGGGCGCACAAGAGAACAATGTCTATTACTATCTCGGACTGGCTCATAAAGGCTTAAAAGAAACTGAACTGGCTCAGGAATGCTTCAGCATTGCTTCAAAGGGATTGGAGGAGCCCGCCAGCGCGATGTATTACAACGACCAGCCGCCAGATATGATTTATTATCAAGGGATGGCTTGGCTTGCGCTGGGTAATGAGAAGGAAGCCAAACGCCGCTTCAACAAGTTGATCGATTACGCCGAGAAGCATCTTTTCGACGAAGTGAAATTCGACTATTTCGCTGTTTCCCTGCCAGACTTCCTGGTGTTCGAGGACGATTTGAACGTAAGGAATGAAGTTCACTGCCGGTATATGATGGGGCTGGGGCACCTCGGATTGCTTCAACTGGAACGGGCGAAAGAACAGTTTGGGCAAGCTCTTCTTAAGGAAGCTAACCATACAGGCGCGCGAATTCATCTAGGTATGATCTACTCAACAAATTGGGAAATGAATTAAGGAGGGGGAGGCCTGTATGAAGAACTATCGAATCGTTGTAAGTGAGGATAAAAAGAATATCTTTTCGGGTCATATGAAGCTGGGTGGTGTGAACCCTTCCGGTGAACGGATTAGTTTTACGAACTATTATATGGAAAAAAACGGCGATCCTTTTTTCGGCATTTGCGGAGAATTCCATTTTTCCCGTTATGATGAACGCTACTGGGAAGATGAAATTATTAAAATGAAAATGGGTGGCGTCAACATTGTCACTACCTATATTTTTTGGAACCTGCATGAGGAAGTCGAAGGCGTGTTTGAATGGAAAGGAAATAAAGATTTACGCACATTCATTCAGCTGTGTGATCAGCATGGTCTGTATGTCATGATCCGCATTGGCCCCTTTTGCCATGGGGAAATTCGCAACGGCGGCATGCCGGAGTGGCTGTTCGGCCGTCCGTTCGAGGTTCGCTCCAATGATGAAGGTTATATGGTGTACGTACGGAGGCTTTATGCAGAAATCAGCTTACAGGTGCAAGGATTATTGTACAAAGATGGAGGTCCGGTCATCGGCACCCAAATCGAGAATGAGCATAACCATTCCTCGGCACAGTGGGGCCTGACAGTCGGCGTTAACAATATGTGGCTGAGTGGCGGCAGTGACGGCAACGCGCATATGCTGCAGCTGAAGGACATGGCGCTGGAGGCAGGAATAGATACGCCCATCTATACATGTACAGGGTGGGGAGGGGCTACGACGCCAGTACCGGATATGCTCCCGTTATGGGGCGGCTATGCCTATTGGCCATGGATTTACTATGAAACCGACCGCTTCGAAGGCGTAAAGGAACATCCTGCAACACCAGAATATATTTTCCGGGATAAACATAATAATGCCATCCCCAAGAGCTATAATTTCGAGCCGTTCTATAGCCCCGAAGATTATCCTTACGCTTGCTGTGAAATGGGCGGCGGGATGGTTCAGTTCTATAAATACCGGTTTGAATTTCCTTATAATAGCGTTCCCGCCATGTCTGTCATGAAGACGGCTGAGGGCTGCAATATTCTTGGATACTATATGTACCATGGGGGAAGCAACCCGAAAGGCAAGGTTAATCTGTTCACGAACGATCTGGCGACGCCAAAAATTTCTTATGATTTTAACGCGATGATCGGGGAATTTGGGCAAGTGCGGGAATCTTATAAGCGGACGAAGCTGCAGCATTATTTGTTTACGGAGTTCCAGAATTCCTTTGCTCTGACCAAGACGATATTGCCGGGCGATACCTCGGAGAATGATCCGTACGAGGTGGATACCTTGCGGTATGCAGTCCGTTCACATGAAGGAGCCGGCTTCCTGTTCCTGAACAATTTCCAGGATCATGTGGATAATCACGATTTGCAGGACATGAACGTCAGCATCGAGCTTCCCGGTGAGACCATCACCATTCCGGGTCAAGGGGAGTTGACGCTTGGCAGTGAGAGCTTCGCTATTTTGCCGTATAATTTCGATCTGGCCGGAATTACGCTGAAATATGCAACCGCGCAGCTCATCACGAAGCTGGACGTAGAGGATGTAAGGTATTACTTCTTCTTTACGCCGGAAGGAATGAAGGGGACGTACGCGTTACAAACTGACGATGTGACAAGCATTGAAGTCGATTATGGACATACCAAGCACCTTAACCATATGACGATCATTGAAGTAGACGAGCAGAATTCCAGCATAGCGCGTCTCGTTTCTGCAGAGGGAAAGAAAGTCGTGATCTATACCATGACAAGCGAACAAAGCCTCGAGTTCTGGAAGGCGGATATCCGCGGCAAGCAGCGTGTCTTATTCACGAACGCCAATTTGCTGGTATCAGGGAATGAGATCAAGCTGGAGTCAACGGATCAAGAAGAGGTCACTCTACGGGTGTTCCCTGATTTTGAGGACTCCTTAGGTTCAGTATCGGGCGGGAAGCTGGCGGAAACGTCGGAAGACGGTTTATTCAAGACATACAAATTGCTTGTACCTAAGAAAGAGATCATATGTAAATCCACGAAGGTCAAGAACGAACGGGCTGTTCTGGAATTCGAATCCGGATCATTGGACGGTGTGAAGGAAGCCTTGCTGCAAATTGATTATTCCGGAGATATCGGTTATGCCTTCATTGACGGAGATCTCATTCATGATAATTTCTGCAACACCACCACATGGGAAATTGGATTGAAGCGATTTGAGGAGCAATTGCTTGAGAAGGGAATGTACCTCTATGTGTCGCCGATCCGCAAAGGTACTGTCGTTAACAGTAACACCACGATGGCAGGGTGGAACGAGACGGCTACAGAACTGATTGCAGATATTGCTTCTATTCGCGCAGTCCCGGTATACGAGATTGTGATTAGACCTAACTAGAGCTGTGCAATGTGGGAGTCACCGATAACGGTGACTCCTGTTTGTGTTATGTAATAGGATGCCCCTATTCAAGCCGAACCCCACTAGTTAAGGCCTGTTTTTCCGATATAGAGGCTATGCGGTCCGTTAGGACGTAGGTTACCTGAAGTTCGGGTGGGGGAGGGTTTGGTTTACGCTAGTGCGATCCCCTAACCTTCGCAAGTAAACCTTCTATATCCTCGCAGGGTCCTAAGTAGTAACCGATAATGCATCTATATCTCTTTTTACGTGAAACTAGAACACCTTAACGTAGTTGACTACTGTTTCATTTGCGTCTACTATTATCTATAAATAAGTCCTAATTTTTGGTTTTTTGGAGGTGGCGCTAGTTTTGGAACCGGAGTATTTAATTCGTGAGTCATTAATAAGATATATGAGAATCAACAACATGAATCACTCTCAATTTCTGGAGCAATCAGGACTAAATTCGGGCACTCTTAGCCGTATCTTACAGGGAAGCAAACCCATTTCTTTTCGACAGTTGGGTGCTATTACAGCTGGTATGGGGTTAGCAGAGGACTTCTTTTTTGATGCTTACGTGGCAGAATGTTTCGCATTTTCAGTTTCTATGCGGAGAATTCGTCCATTTATATATCACTGTGCGGCTTTGGGGCGCGTGGATTGTATCGAACAGATTGTCCGTAGACTGCTGGATGATCTCTCCTATTCTGCCGCTCTTTTTGACATTGCCGAAGAATTGTTTGCAAGCAGTCAGCAGCAGGCTGCAGCTTTGATCTATGTCCATGTGAGCGAAGCCGAGAAGTATCAGCATTCCGAACGGCTGGCAGTTTGTAAGTACCGATTATTTCGGATTGGGCTAAGTGAAGATATGGAAGAGAATGTACGTGCTGCAAACCTATTTGAATTATACGTGAATCGTCTTAATGAAGCTGACCAACTCGATGCTCTAAAGCAGTTAATGCATGTTTTCGGTATGGTTCATAAATGGGCGAAGGTCGACGAACTAGCTAAGGAAATGCATCGGGTCGCAACGATTCAGTATGATTTGCAATGTCTTTCTGAGCATACCGATGAAGGACAGAGACGGACGGAGCGCCCTTTGTATTATTACATTCTCTATGCTTACCTCGCACGTTCTACGGCTAGTGAAGAATGTGGGGATTACAAGCGCGCATTGGATTTTGTAGCGCTGTATTCCAATGGAGAAAGCTGGGTCCAGGAGACAGGCGAGGAAGCCAGACGTATTATCGGACAATTTTCTGAATGGGCCATTGCAAATACTTATCTTTATCGCTTAATGTCCGGAGATGTGGAAGTGCTGGACGAATACGCTAATTACATTGCATCCCAAGAAGATGAGATTTTCGTTGCTGTACGTCATATGGTCCAAGCAGCAAATAGATATGGATGTAATATCGACAGCATCCTGGAGCGTTTCTCAGCATACATACCTTATCAAGCGGACCAAACGGAGTATGGCGAATATAAACCAGAGATATTGAAAGAGGGATACGCTCAATTTCTAAGCGATCTTGCAGTGTATCACCTGAACCAGAATGAAGATTATGCAATGAAATATATTTTGGAAGGTTTAGAATTATCGATTACAATGAATAGTAGTAAGATTATCATTACTTGTATGACTCTTTTTGAGCAATATAGGGATCGTGCTGATCTGGATGCCAAGAAGAAATTTAAAAAACTATCGAATGAGGTGAATCGACTCAATGCGGAAAAAAGCGTTGTTCTTCTGGGTTCTCTGTAGTGTTGTGATTGTGGTTTCTACACCAATGACATTTGTTTTAATGGGGCATGGGTGGGGGACTTAATCCATAATTAAATTAGAGGGGTGTTCCCGATTCTCGGGAGCGCCTTTTTTTCATACCCTGGTTGCAAACTTAGATCGGGTGTAAGTCCAGGATGAATAAGAATATAGTCCATTAAATTAAGCGTTTTGTCAATTGGCGGATGCCTTTGGCCGAGGTAAAGTATAGACAAGTACAGGGGAGTGATGATAATGGGCCGTGGAGTGGTCTATAATCTAGTTATAGGAGAGATAACCAAATGAATGAGCTGATGAAGAGTTTACCCCGGAAATTAACAATTACGATGTGGGATTTCTCCTGGTATACGATGACTTTGCCAGGCGAGCCATACAACGATTTGGCGGCGCGATTCAAAGAGGCGGTAGATCGGGGCTATAATACGATTCGCATTTGTGCGATGCCATATATGTTGTTTACGGAGAGAGGAAAACGTTCCGGCCGATTGAAGTTCGGCAATCTCGGGGAGGTCGGTCAACGTACACGCTGGTACAATTGCCGCGGTGGAGCGGAGCTTGACGGTCATGCCCATTTGCTCGAGCTGTTCAGACAGGCTAAGGCACATGGCTGCTATATCATGCTGTCTTCTTGGGAATATCAGCAAAGTCCGAGCTTCCTGGCACATTCAGAATTAAGGGACGAGCTTGCCGCAATCTCTCCGGCGGAACGTTTCATGGCCATTGCCAGATCCATGGATCAGCTGATCCGCTTCCTTAAGAAGGAAGGTTACGCCAATCAAATTGTCTATACCGAGCTTCACAATGAGGTAGAATTCGGGCAGCTTACCGCTGTGGGCGTTGAACGGGGAATCAAAGAAACGGATACGCCAAAGCTTGTTGAAGCGATGCAGCCTTATATCGAGGAAGCGATCGAGTTTCTTCGTGAGCAGCATCCCGATATCCTGATGACGGCCAGCTATACGCTTAATGAAGCTTACCCGAAGGCTTATGTCGCCCGCAACATGCAGGTTGCGCATTATCATCTCTATATAAAAGGCGTATTGAATGAACTTATGGATGCTGCAGGGCTAAATGATGAGGAAACGTCGTTCCCTAACCCCTTTGTTCAGTCTTTATTGAGAGAGGATGCCCCTCCATTTGATCAATGGACATTGCCGGAAGGACAGGAGTGGAGGATGGAGGGGAATCCGGTCGGGATGAAGCTCATTTACTTGCATGATTGGGCTGATCCAGACAAATGGGACTTATATCTATATGACCGTTACGGCGCCCATAAACTAGCTATGCTGCAAAAGACAGATTTCCGGTTCGAGGAAATTCATGATTGGGTACGTCATGCGGGAATTCCGATCGTCATCGGTGAGGGCTATGTCGGCTACACGCCGCTGCTTGCCGGATTCGAGGAAGGACCGGTCGGCAAATTTATCGCGGAATATGCGCTGCGAAAAGGGATGTCGCTAGGATTTTGGGGGATGACCTTATGCTCCAACTGCGCCCCGCATCATCCGTTTTGGAATGATATTGCTTGGCAGGTTAAATGGAACCGGTTTATTCTGGATTCAGAGTAGCCGGGATCAGCCGCAGCTTCCTCCATACAAACAACCGGTCTGCCGGAGCAGCGAACCTGCTCGGCAGACCGGTTGTTTCTTTATTACAGTGCCTATGGCTTGGGGCTATAGGATGTTCGGTGTAGAGTCCCTAAATATGGGTTTGGTATAGATATGACAGACCTGATGAGGCTGTTCGGGGCGGCTGATCCGTGACAGCAGCATTTCGGCGGCGGTGACACCCATTTCGTTACTATAGATATGAACGGTGGTCAGATGAGGTTCGATGATCTTTGATTCTGGACCGTTATCAAAACCGCAGACAACAATATCCCCGGGAATGGAATGGTTCTGATTCTTCAGTGCTTTCATAAAGTTGACGGCGATGTAATCGTTGGCACAGACCAAAGCCGATGGAAGCTTAGGTATATCCTTAAGCCTTTCATCCGCCCAACTTGGGCTGGAGAAAAAGTACTGATCCTCATCCAGAACACACTGTGAAAGATTCAGCTGTATGCCGGACTCCGTTAAAGCGCGATTGAACCCCACCCATCTTTCATTAAAGCTCCGGCAATGATTAAAGTCCCCGACAAACCCCAGTGTTGTGTAACCGCCATCAATTAACTTCTTAGTAAGCAGATAGGTACTGTGTTCGTTCTCCATCAACAGCACATCCGCTTGAAATTCAGGGTAACAGACATGCGCAGAACAATCGATGAAGATGGTTGGGATATCAAGGCTCGTAATCAGCTTGCTGTATTCCAGATTGAATAGCTCAATACAGATGATTCCGTCCACATTGGACACATCAAAATTATTGGGAAGGGATAGGGATTGCTGATCGATGTCCCGGATGATGTGAATGGATAAATTATATCCTTCGGCGCTGATGCGTTTTTCCAAACCGCTGATCAAGGTCGATCCAAAATGGGAAGTGTTTGGCAAGTTCTCTGTTAATAAAGCGATGTTTATGGAACTCTTGGACATCTTGCTATCGTCCTCCATAAAGGAAAATTGCTTGTATTTCATCTCTATGGCTTTTTTAATGACTTTATTTCTGGTTTCATCGGGAATGCCTTTTGTTCCGTTCAAGGCTTTGGAGGCCGTGTTTCTGGAGATTCCTAAAGCATCAGCGATGTCTTGTATGGTTACTCTATCTCTAGCCATGTATTGTACAATCACCTCTATATCATGTTCTTCTCATTGTCTAACTTCCTTAAATGTATAATAGTTTTCCAAAAATAGCAATATAAAATTTACAAATGCACAAATTAGTTTACATTATTTATTAATTGTGTGTGCATAATCAATATGTTTATTACTACTCAATGTGAAAATGTTAAGATGAAAATTGCATTTTTCTACTTATTCAGACTAATATTTTGTTATTTTATAAAGGATGTAGAGTTTTTGGTGTAATTCGATTGTCAAATGAACAAAATTAATTTTACATAATGTATTGACGCGTGGTTAAGACTTTGATAAATTGTAAAGGCAGTAGGCGGTATCACAAATTTAACTTGTAAAAGAATGGAGGCAAAGGCATTGCAAAACTCAATAGAAGCGGATGCCAGAAATACAGTGCCCAGATCTTCAGGCTCCTTTTTAAATTTTATGAAGAAACATTATTTTCTTTATTTAATGCTCGCGCCGGCGTTGATCCTGACCCTTATTTTCAAATACGGTCCTATGTATGGCGCAATCATCGCCTTTAAAGATTTCAGCCCAATCAAAGGAATCATGGGGAGCGAATGGGTAGGTTTTTATAATTTCGAGAAATTCCTTTCTTCCCCCAATTTTGAAGTTATATTTATGAATACGCTTAAATTAAGTTTTTTCGGGTTGATTCTGAGCTTTCCCGTTCCCATCCTGCTGGCTTTGATGCTGAATCAGGTCCGCAGGTCTGCAGTCAAGAAGAATATACAACTGTTTCTGTATGCGCCTAACTTCATATCCGTTGTCGTTGTGGTGGGGATGTTGTTTATTTTCTTGTCCCCGACAGGGCCAATCAACCAGATCCTTACCTGGGCTACAGGTGAACCTGTTACATTCATGTCCCGTCCGGAGTATTTCCGCTGGATCTACATTCTTTCGGATATCTGGACGAGTGCAGGCTGGGCCTCAATTATCTATGTGGCGGCTCTTGCCAACGTTGACCCTGAGTTACATAATGCAGCCAATCTGGATGGTGCCAATCTTCTGCAAAGAATACGGCATATTGATCTTCCAACCATTCGTCCGATTATGGCCATAGTGTTTATTCTAGCAGCAGGCGGCATTATGTCGATTGGATTTGAAAAGGCTTATCTCATGCAAACGGCAACCAACCTGCCGACTTCCGAGATCATTCCGACTTATGTTTACAAAATAGGCTTGCAGTCAGGCGACTACGCATACTCTGCCGCGGTGGGTTTGTTCAACTCTCTCATCAACGTTGTTTTGCTCCTTACGGTTAACTTCATTGTGAAGAAACTGAATGAGGGCGATGGTCTTTACTAAGAAAGGAGTAACCATTCATGTTCATTAAACATTCCAGGCTGGATCGCTTTATTCTTGCGCTGAATGCCGCCTTCTTGACTCTCGCCGTAATGGTGGTGGTTCTTCCGCTTATTTATGTGGTGATTGCCTCCTTCATGGATCCGTCCGTACTGCTCAGCCATGGATTATCATTCAAGATTTCGGACTGGTCATTAGAAGGCTACAAAATGATCCTTACCAATCCAGCTATGATTCGCGGTTTTGGAAACGCTGTTTTTTACTCCGTGGCATTTGCCATACTTACCGTTCTGGTCTCTATCTGCGCAGGTTATGCCCTGTCGGATGACAGGCTGAAGGGAAAAGGAATTTTTATGACATTGTTCATTATCACTATGTTTTTTGGAGGGGGACTTGTTCCAACTTACCTGCTGGTCAAAAATCTGGGCCTGCTTGACACGGTCTGGGCCGTGATCATTCCTGGAGCAGTCAACGTATGGAACATTATCTTATCCAGAACCTTTTTCAAGGGAGTGCCCAATGAATTGAGGGAGGCAGCCAATGTGGATGGGGCATCGGAGATGAGGATTTTCCTCGGCATTGTATTGCCGCTCTCGAAACCCATTATCTTCGTACTTGCCCTTTATGCCTTTGTTGGCCAGTGGAATTCCTACTTTGATGCCATGATTTATCTGGATAATCCAAACCTTCATCCGCTGCAGCTCGTTCTGCGCTCCATCCTGATTCAGAACCAGGTAGATCCAGGCATGATCAGTGATCAGCTGGCCATGGCGGAAATGAAACGATTGTCCGAAATCATCAAATATGCTGCAATTGTTGTCTCCAGTTTGCCGCTCATCATGATGTATCCTTTCTTCCAGAAGTACTTTGAAAAAGGTGTCATGCTCGGTTCCCTGAAATAGGGAATGGACTGCACGTATATACAGATTTACACTCATCCTATTTAGGAGGTCATTTTCTATGAAAAAACTGACAAAGTCCAAAGTTCTAACAAAAACAGCTTCTGCGTCTGTACTTGCTTCTCTCCTGTTCCTTAGTGCATGCAGCGGTGGTGGGGGAGGAAGTGCGGCTAGTAAAGAACAGGACCCAAACGGCAAAGTAACCCTGAACTTTATTACGCAGAGCTCCCCGCTGGCACCGTCCGATCCGAATGAAAAGCTGATCAATAAACGTCTCGAAGAAAAAACAAATGTTCATATTAACTGGAAAAACTTCACCAAAGATGTATTTGTGGAAAAAAGAAACCTGGCAGTGGCCAGCGGTGATCTTCCCGATGCTATTTTTAATGCGGACTATGGCGACTACGAGCTGCTCAAACTCGCTAAAGACGGTACCATCATTCCGCTGAACGACCTGATCGAGAAGAATATGCCCAACTTTAAAAAGGTGCTGGAAGAAGCTCCTGAATACAAAAGCATGATTACAGCGCCGGATGGAAATATTTATTCATTCCCATGGATTGAAGAGCTTGGCAACGGAAAAGAAAGAATCCAGGCTGTAGACAGCATGCCTTGGATTAACGTGGAATGGCTGAAGAAGCTGGGGCTTGATATGCCGACAACGACGGAAGAGCTTAAAAAAGTGTTGATCGCGTTCAAAACGCAGGATCCGAATGGCAATGGCGAGGCAGACGAAATTCCGCTGTCCTTTATTAACAAGCCGGGAGCCGAAGATATTGCCTTCCTCTTTGCTTCCTTCGGACTGGGGGAGAATCCTGACCATGCGGTCGTGAGCGATGATGGCAAAGTGATATTTACAGCGGCGGAAGAAGGCTATAAGGATGCTGTTTCATTTATCCATGAGCTGTATAAAGAAGGACTTATTGATATTGAGGCTTACACGCAGGACTGGAGTACGTACCTGGCTAAGGGGAAGGAGCAACGATACGGACTATACTTCTCCTGGGATAAAGCGAACATCTCTGGAGCAAGCGATACCTATGATGTGATGCCTCCACTCGCTGGCCCGGATGGTGAAGTTAACGTAACGAGAACCAATGGGCTTGGCCTTGGCCGCGGTAAAATGGTCGTTACGAGCTCTAATAAAAACCTGGAAACAACTGCGAAATGGGTGGATCAGCTGTATGATCCGATCCAATCTGTACAGAACAACTGGGGAACTTACGGGGACGATACACAGCAGAACATCTTCGAATTAGATGAAGCCAAAGGTATGCTGAAGCATCTGCCGCTCGAAGGTGCCGCTCCCGTTGAACTTCGCGAGAAAACAAGCATCGCTGGGCCGCTGGCCATTCTCGATTCCTACTATGGCAAATATACGACCATGCCGGATGATGCCAAAGGCAGAATGGATATTATCAAGAACATCATGGCACCGAAGATGAAAGCAGAGAATGTAATGCCAAGCGTGTTTAATTCGATTGAAGAGCTGGACCGCCTGACGACGATTGAAACAGACTTATTTGCTTACGTCCTCAGAATGCGTACTGAATGGTACCAGAACGGCAAAGTGGATGCGCAGTGGGATGAATATCTGAAAGAAATGGACCGTCTTGGCTTGCAAGAATGGTTAGTGATTAAACAGGGTGGTTATGACAGAGCAACACAAAAATAAACAATAAACGGTGGAGTAAGGGAGAGAACATCATGTCAGCAATTACAAAACAAAATTACCGAGGGGCCTATCATTTTTCGCCTCAAGCCAAGTGGATGAACGATCCAAACGGGATGGTGTATTTCGAAGGAGAATATCATTTGTTTTTCCAGCATCATCCGGGTGGAATGACCATGGGGGCCATGCACTGGGGCCATGCTGTCAGCAAGGACCTTGTCACCTGGGAAGAGCTGGATGTCGCGCTGGCTCCGGATGAGCTCGGCATGATTTTCTCGGGAAGTGCTGTTGTGGACTGGAAGAATACGACAGGATTTTTTGAGGATAAGCCAGGACTGGTAGCCATCTTTACGCATCACCTTGACATGCCGGAAGGGAAACCGGCCGTTCAGCGTCAAAGTCTCGCCTACAGCAAAGACAACGGCAGAACGTGGACCAAATACGCAGGCAATCCGGTGCTTGAACATGATGCATTTATCGATTTCCGTGATCCCAAGGTGTTCTGGAATCAGGAGACTAACGAATGGGTAATGATCGTAGCTTGTGGTCAAACGGTAGGCCTGTATCATTCCCCTGATCTGATCCACTGGACACATGCCAGTGAATTCGGTGAGGGCATCGGGTCTCATGACGGTGTGTGGGAGTGCCCGGATTTGTTCCCGCTAGCCGTTGATGGAGACAAGTCGAACACACAATGGGTGATGCTTGTGAGTATAGGAGCAGATCCCGCTTGTGTGGAAGGATCAAGGACGCAGTATTTCACAGGTGATTTCGATGGAAAAGTATTTACACCGGATGAAGAATCCCGAAATATCCGCTGGCTTGATTACGGCAGGGACAATTACGCGGGTGTAAGCTGGTCAGATGTTCCTGAAGAAGATGGAAGACGTCTTTTTCTCGGCTGGATGAGCAACTGGATGTATGCCAGCCAGACACCGGCAGAAGAGTTCCGTGGTGCGATGACCCTTCCAAGAGAGCTGTACCTTGAATCCAGAGAAGGGCGAATCCTGCTTGTGCAGAAGCCGGCACAAGAGCTGGAAGCTGCTCGTCTCCCTGTTCTTTCACTTAAAGATGTTTCTGTACAAGAAATCAATGCTTCCTTGGCCAATCTTCAGCTTCAATCTTACGAGATAGTAGCCAAGCTCACTCGCGGCATGTCTGCGGGCTTCAAAGTTAGAACTGGGGCGGGGGAACAAACTGTTATCGGAATTGATGCGAAGACGCAAGAGCTGTATGTAGACCGGCAGGCTTCAGGACAGCATGATTTCCACGAATGGTTCGCTGGACGTCATTCAGTGGAACTGGAAGCTCCGGGTGAGATCGATGATCTTCGTATTTATGTGGACCGTACTTCGGTTGAGGTATTTGGCAATAGAGGCCAGGCGGTAATTACGGATCTTATTTTCCCGAAGCCTGAATCTGCTGGTCTTGCTGTATTTGCAGACAATGAAGAGATCCTGTTCATTTCACTGGATGTCTACAATTTATCGTTACCTGCTGCAAATGGCGATAACCAGTATTCGGAGGGTTGACTTACTATGCGTATAGGAGCAATTGAAGCAGGTGGGACAAAATTCGTATGTGGGACCGGGGATGAAAGCGGGAGAATTCTGGATCGGATCAGCTTTCCAACCGAACATCCGGATGTAACCCTGCCCAAAGTCATTCAATATTTTCAAGACAAACAGGTGGAAGCCATTGGAATTGGATCGTTTGGTCCTATCGATATCCGTCCGGACAGTCCGACTTACGGTTACGTTACGACAACTCCTAAGCCGGGGTGGGGGAATTACGATATGCTGGGGACTTTACAGCGAGTCTTTCCGGTCCCGTTGGGCTGGGATACCGATGTCAATGCAGCAGCATATGGTGAGGCCAAATGGGGTGCTGCACAAGGATTGTCCAGTTGTTTGTACTATACCGTAGGCACGGGTGTCGGCGTCGGCGTGTATTCCGAAGGCAAAATCATACATGGTCTTGTACATCCTGAGGGTGGACATGTGCGGACTAGACGCCATCCTGAAGATGAATTCGCAGGTGTGTGCCCTTACCATGGGGACTGCCTCGAAGGAATGGCGGCAGGTCCTGCCATTGAATCAAGATGGGGGAAGCCGGGCCACGAGTTGCCGGCGAACCATATCGCATGGGAAATGGAAGCTTTCTATTTTGCTGAGTCCATTACCAGTGCCATTTTGCTTCTGTCTCCTCACAAAATTATTCTGGGCGGCGGCGTTATGCAGCAGCAGCAGCTGTTCCCGCTGATCCGGCAGGCGGTGCTCCGGAATCTGAACGGGTATGTCAGTTCAAGTACCATTCTGGATCACATGGATGAGTATATAGTTCCACCGGGTCTTGGCCAGCAGGCGGGATTATGCGGTGCTCTGGCCTTGGGACTTGAAGCACGGAATAATCAGGCTTCTACTGTATAAAAAAATCAATATGATGTTGGGTAGGAGTATTATGCATCGATGTCTTTCTCGGATATGACAGATGGGCGCAGAGTGATGTTGGTATGGATGTCGAACTGGGATTATCCGTTCGCTTTCCCGACTACACACTGGAAGGGAGAATCCACCCCGAATGGAAAGGCATCTGCCGCCCTTTCTGCCTACTATATGAGGATAATGTTTATCCGCGAAATCGATTCTTGGCTATAACCTTCTCGTAGATTTTCAAGTAACGCTCCGCCATTTTCTCTTTTGTAAACCGACTAGAGACATAATGACGAAGTTGTTCAGGATGGACTGATGCATCGCCAATAATCTTCGCCGCCATGGCCTCAACACTTTCACACAAGAATTGTGGAAATCCGGACAGTACTTCTGGGACAGCCCCTCTTGGGAATGCGGCGACAGGTGTTCCACACGCCATCGCTTCGATCATCACCAATCCGAATTGCTCTTCACAAGCTGTTGGAAACATGAGCCATTTGGCATGACTCAGTAAATCTTGTTTTGCTTTTCCATGAACTTCACTGACATATTCAATGTTAGAACTGTTATTAATTCGTGGAAGGATCTGCTTAAATAATTCTTCGTCCCAGGCCGGACCCGCTATTATCGTTCTTACACCTGTCATTTCAGCCACTTCAATCGCAGAATGCACGCCTTTTTCCCAATCTATCCGACCTAGAAACAACACATAATCTTTTTTGTTCGTACTATATTTATATTCGTTCAGGTCGATTCCATTGTGTACATAATATCCCTTATACCGGTTAGGAGACTGAATAAGCTTCGTACGACTCACATATACTGGATGCTTTACCGGGACATCAAGCGACCATTCCGTGTGAATCGTTGAGACTGTTGGAATGTGCAGGTCTTCCTTTCCAAACAGGAGATCATGTGTATGGTCGTGTATGATATCGGTATTGTCTGGTAGAGTATCCAGAACGAAATCCTTGATGCTGCTAGTCTCATACCGATGTCCATACGGAATGACGATAGCACTGCTTCGGCTCCCTGCGAGAGCATATATATAGACCTCATGTCCCATATCCACAAGCGCATCTGATAAATTGTATACGATCCTTTCAAGACCTCCGCTGCCTGGAAGAGGAATGATGTCTGGAGCGACCTGAACAATGATCACTGTAAATCACCTCTGTTTGATAATCGTGTAGGGGAGCCTAAGATTCCCATGGTTCAACCGGAATTAGCCGCTCATTCACTATGAAGGGCATTAGTTCTTCAATGACATACATTTGGCTTTTATAGTGCTGCAATAATTTGAGTTTCTTTTGCAATATATGAAATGGAAGGGGAGCATCCGCTTTATCGAATACATATAAATGATCTAAATCCATGCTGTGCAAAATACGAGATAACGACTTGTGCTGATTATGTCCGTATTCTCCGTGCAGATTATGAGTGACAACTTTATGGAAATGGCTGTTATCCAGTAGCTTTATTAAAGTGTCTTTCACTTGTTGTTCATCAAAATCCCCATCATATTGGTCTGGGAAGTCCCATATTTCGAACCTTGCGTCAACGAACTCCATCGCTGCTTGGAATTCCCGGGAACGAGTCTCATCGCTTTCGTTAGTCAAGCAAATGACTTTCCAGCCTGGCTCCTCGATTAATGCTCCGCCTCCAAATATGCTTTCATCGTCAGGATGAGCGACTACCATCAGCTTATCTGCTACCGAATGGGATGACATTACTCCACCTCATATGGGGCATAACGGTCTTTTAGAATATTTGCATATACGTTCATCAACATGTCTGTAGTACGGGTAAAGTTAAATTGTTCCTTCACCAGATTTCGGTTCACCCAGCCTGTTTCCATTTTTTCTTGAACCGGCATATCCAGCGCTCGCTTTATATCTGCTTGTAACTTCTCTACTGTCCACATTTCGTCGGCTTGATGGTCACCGAACCATGTCTCCCATGCTGATCGGTAATTTCCAGGGTGAACCAGTCCGACAAAACCTTTCACACCAACAGCGACCACGGGACGACAGCAAGCTAGAGCCTCAACGGCAGTTCTCCCAGTGCCAACAAAGATATCGCAGATAGAATAATAGGAAGACATATTGAGAGTGTTTCCCAGCAAATGAATGAATTTACTTTTTGTCTCTTTATGAATCACGTCAACTAGCGATTTAATATTCTCACTATGCCGCCCTTCGCCAGTCACGAGGATGTTTAGATTAGGGTAGTGTTCGGCTTTTAACCGTCTGCTTGCTTCTATGACATCTCTGCAAATATCTGCTTTTTCCCAAGATAATCTACCGGCGTACATAATAACAGGCGCGACCTTTGGAATTCCCAGTTCTTCACGTAAGTCGCTCTGAATCAGTGAGCGGTAATTGAACTGTACGGTATCAATTCCATTAGGAATCAATTGGACAGGCAGCCCTTTAACAGGCAACTGTTTCACTATGGAAGGACTCACGCAGACAACCGCCGCGCTGCTTTTTATCAGATCCAGTTCATCGATTGTAAAGGGAAGCAACATGTGGAGCGTCCAAATGCGAGGGATACACAATTGATCTGCGGCTTTAGCAGCAAAAAAACCGGAGGGGATTTGATGAATATGAACGGCTGTAATCCCTTCCGTATTCATGATTTGTTTCAATTGGGAGATGATCTTCTTCTCATCATCATCATTACTTATATGTTCGTTCGTGACGAAGTTAATCTCATACACGGGACAGCCTAAGGCGGCGAAGGCATCACACATTTCTCCCCGTTTTCCAGCTACAACGACGTGAACACCGTTTCTAAGCAATTCCCGTACGCATGTCAAAACATGCGTTTCAGTTCCGCCGATATTAAATTGGTCCAATACCATTAAAATACGCAAGTCTGTAGCTGAATATCGACGTTCTATGCTCCGATTCGATTCTTCTTTATTAAACCAGACGACTTGCTTGGGCGGTTCAGCTTTTACGACGTATTGGACGATAGGTTGTTTGCTGTATATGCGTCTCTTAACTATGGGTTTCTTGCTGCGAACCTCTGCCTTTTTTTTCAATTCTGATTCAACTCCTTATTCTGAATAAAATTCACGGGAACGCTGGGCTGAATGAGAGCGGTAATAATACAGGGTCTCCCTTAGGTTATCGACCTGGATGCCTTGAGAAATGCATTTGGCAATAAATTCATAATCTTCGGCTCCATTAATATTCCGTGAGAGCCCCCCATACGATCGAATACACTGCCTCGAAATAAAATAGTCGGATGAGAGACGCAGTGCTCTCCTATTGCATATCTCTTAGGGATATCCTCACCATAGCTTAGCCAATTCGACGGGGTTTGTTTTAGAATGTCGTTATCTTCAAAAGCCATATAGTTCGTGCCAACCATACTAATCTGGGGATGGTTCATTAGAAACTCGACCTGCTTACTAATCCTTTCAGGATGAGAGTAGTCATCTGCATCGTGAATTGCGATATATTCTCCGTACGCCATGAACAGCCCCGTTGTTAGAGAACCAGAAAACCCTATATTACGAGGCAACTGAAGCAGCGTGAAGCGGGGAAATCGCCGGCGAGCCAACCACAATTGGATACGATCGACAGTTCCGTCCGTTGATGCATCATCCACGACGATGATTTCTGTACTTGGGTAGATTTGGTCGAATAAATGATCTAGACAGTCCTCAATGTAAGATTCCGCGTTAAAGCAGGGGACCACGATACTTACAAGCTGGTCGATACGTGCAAGCAACACAATCAATCCTCTCCTTTCCAGTTCTTTTCACCATATGATCTAAAATAAATAGTTGATTGGGATATACGTATATTTTTTTTACTAAAGTTAATGGGGAAATGTGCTATTGCCCAATCAAAATTGAGGATTAGCCATACAATAACAGCGGCACAACATAAGGAAGGTGATTAAATGTGACAGAAAGCAGTGATTACACTGAATATACGGATTATTCAACGTATTCTGAGTACACGAACTATTCTCGTCAGACAATCTGTTTTGCCGTATTGGTGCATAATCGCCGAGAAGTGATCTTCGATTTATTAGACAATATCCGCTGTTACTGTCCTAACAGCTCTGTTGTCTTGTATAACGGTGGAGATGATCCGGAATTATGCAATGGTCTGGGATATTTGGTATGCCCGACTAGCAGAAAATTATATTACGGGGTAACCGCAATATACATGTTAGAAGTTATGGAGTGGCTGGAGGACATTAATTATTCCTACGATTTACTGATCAATCTGGATTCTGATGTTTTGTTTTCCAGTGAAGGTTTTGAGCAGTACATTCTAAACGAGATGAAAGACAAGGATTACCTGGGAATCGGTACGAAAATCCCAGATGATGATTTTTATTGCCTAGTACAACTTAGGCAGGAAATCAATCGTTGGATCCCTCTGCTCGGGAACGAGCCTTATAGGGAGTCCTTTAACGTAGGGCAAGTTTACAGCAGGAAACTGGTCCTTCATTTATTACATGATGACCAGTATGAATTGTTAAAGAGTAACCTCCGTGCTACAAGGGCCTTCGGAGTGGATGAGCTTGTCTTTGCTACGATAGTTGAACGGCTGGGCTATAAATTGCATGCTTACCGGGAGGATGTTGCATCAACCATTCGTTATCGGCCGCACTTTCCGCTTGATGAAATAATCAGTCTTGTGAATGTTCAGGCAGAATGCTATCTCATTCATCCGGTCTATCGGAACCTTAAAGATGAAACAAGAAGCTTTATCCGGGAGGCTATGAAACGGAAGATCCAGCGGAATCCCGATTATCAAGAACGATTTATGGAAGAATATCTCGGTGAAATGCCTTTTTTTATTCGTAGAAGCAAATATAATGGCACAAAAATAGAGTGGCTTGCCGCCTCAGAGGAAAAAGGGCTGCTTTACTGGAGGGAAAATCAATCAGGTAGAACTAAAGATGTCTTGTTTGGCCCTTATGTATTTGGAGACGGAAAGATCAAGGGATTAACAGCGCTTGAGAGTAGATTCGGTAATCTTGAAGCGGTATGTCGAAGCAATAACGGGCTTGTGCATTATTGGAGAGATGAGCATAGCGGTGAGTGGTGCCAATCTGAACAATTTGCGGAAGGTGTCACGGGAATGCCTGCTTTTCTGGAGAGCAGCAATGGTAATTTCGAGGTGGTTGCCCCGATGAAGAAGGGGGGCCTTGGTCATTGGTGGAGAAACAACGACGATCCCACGCACCCTTGGTTTGGCCCGGCAGTATTCGGCACAGAGCACTATAACGAAGTAATCTTAGTAGAGAACAATGAGAAACAATTGACAGTAATTGCTTGTGAAGAGGGCAAGTATCAATTCTACGTTAGGGACGACCACAATAGCTGGGAGTGGTTTGGACCTTACGATTAAGAGGTTGGTGACCGATGACCATCCTGGCTGTGCAATACATCAGACCCGTGAATCAGGGGTGGACACTCCCGCATTTGTTCAAATGTGAGGATGGTCAAACCTATGTTGTGAAATTCATTAATAATCGTGCCGGTCCTGGTATTTTGGCCAACGAGCTGATCGCTTATCGTCTAGGACAATGGCTTGGATTGCCCATTGCACCCTACCGTATTGTTCAGATAACAAAGGACCTTCTGGATGTGTTCCCTGCTCTGAAAAGCTTGGATATCCCTGCAGGTTTGCATCTTGGCAGTTTATATTTCGAGCAAGGAACCACCTTATTTAAGAAACACAATTTGGCATTGTGTAAAAATCTATATCATTCAGCTGGGATGATTGTATTTGATCATTGGATCAATAATTGGGATCGGCATATCGCGCAAGACAATCTATTATATTTACCAGATCAACAGAAAATTCAAATGATAGATCACTCGGATGCTTTTTTTGGCCCGGATTGGAACAAGAATGAATTTATGGACGATGCTAATAAAATGGATATATTCTGGGGTCCTATATATGAAGTATTTGTTCCTTTTATTGATAGTCCGGATCCGTTCGGTCATTATGTCTCGTTAGTTGAAAAAATTAGCGAAAAAACGGTTATTCAAGCGGTAAAGGGGCTTCCTAAACAGTGGGGTATCTCCCGGGAAGATGTGACTGATTTGATTGACTTTTTACTATGCAGGAGGAAACTGGTTCGCAATGCTTTGGAGGAGTTAAGGGACCATTTCCCGATCTGGACGCAGAAGGATGACGGTTAATATTCAAGGGAAATCGCACAAAATATGGCGAATAACTAGATTATTAGCCGTTACATTTGCTTGGTCCGAGCATTTAATAACAGTATTCCGACTCCCACTCGAATTCTAGCTCTTCATCTAGCGACGACGACCACTAATTTAGGTAGCCGGCCTCTTCCGACCCGGAAGAGGCCGTTTTTTCGTAACAGACTTCCAATTAAGCATGACGAGGTGATTCTTTATGTTTCACCAGTTGCTGCAAACCGCTTCAACACAATATGGGATAACATTCTATGAATTCGAAATTCTTCATAAAACGGGGCGAACGCTGGTTCTGGCTGTGAAGTCACTACAGGGTGATTATGTTCTGAAAAGTATTTTTACCAGTGAACAACGCCTCCAGTTTATCTTGGAAGCCGAACACTTCCTGCGTTTGCAGGGAATTCATATACCCAATATCTTTCCCACTCTCACGGGTACACCTTATTTTCTGTGGGAAGGCGACCGTTATGTCCTGCAAGAAAAATTGCAGGGTGGCCCGGTTCCTCCAACAACAATAGAGGTAGTGACTCGTAGAGCAGCTCTTCTTGGGCAAATGCATTCCTCTTCGCTCGGCTTCCTTTCGAAACATGGACCATACAGTTGTGAGGAAAGGCAGTGGCTTAGCACTTATCTGAGGAAATTATCCTCTATGAGGCAGTGGGCGCACCGGTATGGAAACTCTAGAGCGTCTAAAAAAAAGATGATCCTGTCCTATATTAATTTTTTTCAGCAAGTAGGACAGGAGTTGGTTGAACGGCTTGAACATCATGCCTTTTTTAAAAGCTGGATCGATGCTCCTCTCCAAAAGCACTTTTTGTGTCACGGCGACTTTCATAGCGACAATGTTTTGACGGTGGGTACAAGCCTATATGTTATCGACTTTGAATTCATTCGATATGACTATCCCTCCAAAGATATAGGCCGTTTTTTGCAAGGTATTATGAATCGGCGAAAAGGTTGGGATCCTGTCTGGTTTGATCATCTTCTGAGTTTTTACCTCCGGGAAAATCCGTTGAACGACAACCAAATTGAGCTTATGTATTTCGATATAGCTTTTCCCCATAGCTTTTCCCGCTTTTTAGATAAAGGTGGATACAGAAATATGTCCTTGGATGATGTGACAGCTTATTTACAAAGAGAGTATGACAAAACCGTTTATTTCCTGCAACTATCTAATTTATTTAATCATTAGGGGGCAGGTGTCGTGCCGATTTACTGTTCTTTCTATATACTGCAGTAGGGGATTGTTATTCCAAATCGTCCAGGAAAAGGAGAGAGTGAAATTGATTATCGGGACGGTCGTTACTATGTCCGGCTTGCCAAAGGCAATCCTGATGGCGAATTCGGTCAAACAACATATGCCTCATGTCAAAATAGCTGTTTGTGTGGTCGAAGAGAATATTAGTAAAGACGGGTATTTACCAGAGATTGACCGGATATTTACGGCTAAAGAACTTTCAGACTATGTCGGATTTAAGGACTTTGAACGCTATATATTCAAGTTTAACTCTCTCCAATGCGCTGCAGCAATGAAAGGGCAGTTGATCAAATATTTGCTAGAAGCCTACCCGGAGGAGCAGCACATTGTTTATTTTGATCCGACCATGTATGTGTTTAAGCCCCTTACAGAGCTTGAGCAAATGCTGAGCCACTATGATGTTGTATTAACCCCCCATCATCTCGAGCCTTCAGAGCCTTGGGACTGCTCCCGTGAAATTGGTACTCTTCAAGATGGTACGTTCCACAGTGGTTTGGTAGCCGTGAAGAATAGCCAAGAGGGACGTAGCTTTGCGAATTGGTGGCTGAATATCATTGCAGGCGACTTTGAGGGGCAGTCAAATACTATTTTTACCGACCAACCTTATCTTAATTTCGTCCCAGCCTACTTTAATGCCGGTATTTTAAGGCATCCAGGTTACCAGCTGGCCTTTTGGAATCTACACGAAAGCAGCAGAAAGCTGTACCAGGAAAACGGTCAATACCTTTTAACGAATCGCGTTCCACTTTGCTGCACAAATCTCAGTAATTTTCTGGGTCTGCTAGATTATTGCCTGGAGAAGTTAGTTCCAGACCATACAACTTACACAATTTTGTGGAATGATTATAAGGAATGGCTATCCCATATGATCCCGTTATCGGACTGAAAAAATGCGCCGTTTGTTAGTGGAAAACCCTTTTGCTTTGTCGAACAACAGCGAGTTCTATTAATGTTTCTTAAGAAGGAGGAACTTCATGATAATCTCATCAGTGACTTGTGCGGACAATCTACATGAGGCCAAGATGATGGCAAGAGCCGTCAAATACCACATGCCGTATGCCTCGGTAGTCATCTGTTTGATGGAGCAAACGATTCATCCAGCAGCTGTGGATGTCCCATGGTTTGATGAGGTCGTTCTGGCCAAAGATCTTGGAATTCCCCACTTTGAAGGGAGTATCTTTAAATATAGTCTGCTTGAGGCGGTAACCTCAATCAAACCCATGTTCCTTCGTTCTTTATTTGACCGGTACACGCATGAGCAGAATGTTGTATTTATGGATACCGATATCATTGCCTATGCTCCCTTTGACGATCTTTTAGTTGCCTTAGAACACCACAATATCCTCTTATCCCCTCACCGTATTGAACCAAACCCTGAACCTCTTGGCTATATCCAACACGGGATTTTTAATACCGGTTTTATGGCGTTTCGCAGATCGGAAGATACCTTTCGCTTTTTAGAATGGTGGGGACAACGACTGTACAGTTACTGTTATTATCACGCTCCTTTTTTTGTCGATCAAAAATGGGTGGATTTAGCTCCCGCATTATTTGATATCAAAATATGGAAGCATCCTGGATACAATATTGCCGCATGGAACTTGCATGAAAGATGCCGGAAAATCGTCAGGGAGGAAGACGGTCGCTATTGGTTGGACAATGATTATCCATTCGTGTGCTATCACTATTCCGGTATGCATGGGATGCTGCAATATTGTATGGACATGTGGATACCCGACAAAAGTAATCCACTGTATTATTTACTTCAGCTTTATGAGGAAGAACTGAACACTATGGGTAAGGAAGAGCTTTCTGATGTGCCTTGGAGTTACGACTATTACTTGGACGGCACTCCAATATTGGTGGAAGAAAGGAAAGCTTATGGGAGCGATATTCAGTCCTTTGAATCTGGCTCTAATCCGTTTCAAACCAGATTCGGCGCTTATTCCCGTAAGGAGGAGGGTTACTCGTGAAGGGTTTGATCGTTTGTGCGGGTAAAGGCACACGTCTAAAACCATTTACTTTCTCTCGGCCGAAAACGCTGCTTCCTGTTGCAAACAAACCCATATTGTTTTATGCAATTGAGAAGCTCGCAGATAAAGGAATTCGTGACATTGGGATCGTCATTCATCCATCTCAGGAACCCCTGATTTGCAGCTTAGCCGGAAAAGGGGAATGTTTTGGGGTTTCCCTGACCTATATTTATCAGAATGAGCCGAAAGGGATTGCAGATGCAGTAGCAGCAGCTGAATCTTTTATTGGAAAAAATGACTTTATTCTGATGCTTGGTGATAATTTGGTCAAGGAGCCATTGGATATGCTGATAGATCAGCTTAAACATTCAACTGCCTGTCTCCTGCTGACTAAAGTGAATAATCCACAGCAATATGGTGTAGCGGAAATTAACGATAATGAAATAATAAGGCTGGAGGAGAAGCCGGAGTTCCCGAAAAGTAATCTGACTGTAGTTGGCGTATATGCTTTTAAAAACGAAATCTTTAATTGTATTCGGGTCTTGACGGCCTCAAAACGGGGAGAGTTGGAAATAACAGATGCCATCCAACGGTTAATTGATCAGAAAGATAAGGTTGCTTACGTGATTACAAGCCAACATTGTTCCGATGTAGGCAATCCGGAGCGATGGTTGGAGGCAAATAAGTGGATGATGGATGAAGTGTGCAATGATACCAATATCATCTCTGCTGACGCGATTCTTATTAACTGTACGATAAATTCACCGGTGATCATTAGCTCAGGCTGTATGTTAAAGAATTGTACGATAGGCCCTTACGTGTCAGTAATGTCCGGAGCTACATTAGAGGAATGTCACATGGAGCATAGTGTTCTGCTGCAGGATGTTACAATCAGCGGGACCCGACAAAACTATGTCAGCGGTATATTTGGAGAAAAAACAAGGCTTACCACTTTTGGAGATTCCCACAAAGAGCCTTTTATTCTTGGTGACCTGTCACAGTGTATTTGGCCGAAACATTGATCCATTAGAGGGAGTGGAAAAGATGATAATCATTCCTAAGAGGCTGGAGGGTGTTTTTGAAATCCAATTGTCTTCTTTTTACGATAATCGGGGTTTGTTTATGAGATCTTACGATGAATCCATCTTCTCAGAGTACGGTATTCATCGGAAATGGATCCAGGAGAATCAATCGGTTTCGTTGAAAAAAGGGACGATTAGGGGAATGCACTTTCAATATACGCCCTTTACAGAGAGCAAGCTCTTAAGAGTTGTGTCCGGTGCAGTTTTGGATGTTTTTGCTGACTTACGTAAGGATTCCCCAACTTATGGGCAGTGGGACAGCCTTATCCTATCCGAGGATAATCGATCTATGGTCTATATTCCACGGGGATTTGCACACGGCTTCTGCACGCTTTGTGATTACTGTACGGTACAGTACAAAGTGGATCAGGTATATACTCCCTCCGCAGAGGGCGGTATCCGCTGGGACGATCCTTCACTTGCCATCAAATGGCCGACCCAAACGCCGCTTCTTTCTGAAAAAGATAAAAATCTGCCTACATTGGATCTATTTATTTCACAAAACAGAGGGATTGATTCTGCATGAAATATATTGTTTTCGGAGCAGGGGGATTCATCGGGAGTAGCTTATGTGATCAGCTTCATAAGGAAGGGCACGAGGTAGTCCGTATGTTCCATAAACTACCTAATGCGGAAGGTTATTGCACGGGTTATCAGGATGTTGAAGCAGATGTGCTTTCAGAGCGTTTACCTGACACCCGTATTAGTGCGGATGCTGTTGTTCATCTTGCAGCAGCCAACGATATCTTGTCCAAAAACGGGCGGGAAGGAATAAAGCTGTCCGTAATTGGAACAAAAAACGTACTGGATTTTGCGGTTAATAATTCGATTGATCATGTGATATTCTTTTCGACCATACAGGTACTGGGCTCGGAGTTGCAAGGATTGATCACGGAGGAGTCACCTTTTTATCCAGAAAATGACTATGCGGCGAACCATATGATGGCTGAAATCTACACCGAAATGTACGCAAGGAAAGGGCTGCTTAAAGCGGTCAGCGTTAGACCAACGAATGTATACGGCCACTTCGCACATCCGACCGTAAACCGCTGGAGTTTGGTTCCGGCTTGCTTCTGCAGGGAGGCTTTCGTCGACAAAACGATTACTTTGCAATCCACGGGTAGGCAACGGCGAAATTTTGTCAGTGTGGATGATGTAGCAGGGGCAACAATAGCTGTTCTTGGTAATTTCCCCTCATCATACGATACCCTGAATATCGGTTCCAAGTATCATATGACAATTTTGGATGTAGCACTATTGGTGAAGGAAGTACACGATGAGATGTATGCACAAAGGGTTCTACTGCTGACGCATGGAGATCAACCCCAACAGGAGAACAGGTTTATAATCTCTCTCGACAAATTGGAAAACCGATACGGATATAAAGAACAGCATGGAAAAGAAGAGCTCCGGAGACAAATCCAATTGATCTTCCGCGATCTTGAGCATAACCATGAATGAATAATGAAGAACTTGATACAAGAAACCTCAAGCAGCCTTCCCCTAAATGAAGAGGAAGGCTGCTATGTTTACGTTCTATACACTATTTGTTATTTGTATTTGTAAGTGGATTGTTCAAACTGCCTTATCTGTCTGCGGCATATTTCCAGCATATCTTCCTGGTTTAAGTATGCCTTATACCAAGCGGCGGTGTTGATCAGCGCCGTATCCAAATCCCAGCGGGGATGCCATCCCAGTTGAAGTTTTGCCTTGGAGCAATCTAATCTTAGTGCAGCTGCTTCATGGAGCCTGTTATCAGGCTGGGTCTCATAGACTGCACCTTCTCCCCATAAACTACAGAAACGGCGGACGACCGATTCCACGCTTTTTGCATCCTGTTCCTCCGGTCCGAAGTTCCATGAATCCGCATAACGTATTCCTTCTTCCAGTAGCCGCTGCCCTAGGAGCAGATAACCGCTTAGCGGCTCAAGCACATGCTGCCATGGTCGTATTGAATTAGGACTTCTTATGACAAGAGGGGCCTGGTTACAGAAGGATTTGAAGCAGTCTGGAATAAGCCGTTCACTTGCCCAGTCTCCGCCTCCGAGCACATTGCCTGCTCTAGCGGATGCGATAGCTACGCCATGCTCCTGGTAGCGATGAGGATTGAAGAAGGAATTCCGATAACAGGAGGTGATTAATTCGGAGCAGGCTTTGCTGTTGGAATAAGGGTCAAAGCCTCCCAGAGGGTCACTCTCCCTATACCCCCAGAGCCACTCCTTGTTATCGTAACACTTATCTGTCGTAACATTGACGAGAGCTTTAATCCCGGCACCTAGAAGATTGTTCTGCCGTATGGCTTCGAGTACATTCACGGTACCTAACACGTTTACAGCATACGTATCCACGGGATTTATATAGGATTCTCTAACGAGTGGCTGGGCAGCAAGATGAAAAACAATGTCCGGATCAGCATCGCGCATGGTCCTCTGCAGGAGATAGGCGTCTCTTATATCTCCTATGACGGAAGTGAGAAGCTGATCGGCATTACTGATTTGATATAAACTGGGAACGGTTGGAGGAGCGGTTGAATAGGCGGTGATCTTGGCTCCAAGCTGATGTAGCCAAATAGATAACCAAGAGCCTTTAAAACCCGTGTGACCAGTAATAAATACTTTTTTGTCTTTCCAAAAGTTTATTTTTTCCAAGGGGCATTCCCCGATTTCCAAAGCTGGTCCAAATAATTTTTATCTCTTAAAGTATCCATTGGCTGCCAAAAGTCTTCGAATTTATAACCCATAAGCTCGCCGTTACGTGCCATGTTTTCTAATGGTTTCTTCTCGAACACCGTATGGTCGCCTTCAATATATTGGAATACTTCAGGCTCCAATACGAAGAAGCCGGCATTAATCCACGAGTTGTCTCCTTTCGGCTTCTCCATGAATGCCTCAACCCTGCTCTGTTGATTCAATTGCATCGCCCCGAATCTACCGGGAGGCTGGGTTACGGTTACAGTGGCTGTTTTATTGTGGCTATGATGGAATTCCAGCAAGGCAGCAAGGTCGATTGAGGAGAGGCCATCACCATAAGTCATCATAAAAGTCTCGTTTCCAATGTAATGGGCAACTCTTTTCAACCGCCCGCCAGTCATGGTTTCCAGCCCCGTATCAACAAGGGTTACTTTCCAGGGTTCTGCCTTATGCTGATGAACAGTAACGTTATTTTGATTGGTATAATCAAAAGTGATATCAGAATTGTGCAGGTAATAATGGGAGAAATATTCTTTTACATAATAACCCTTATAACCTAGACATATCACAAAATCATTAAATCCAAAATGGGAATACAATTTCATGATATGCCATAGGATGGGCTTTTCTCCAATCTCAATCATCGGTTTGGGCCGAAGATGCGATTCTTCACTGATTCGCGTTCCATATCCGCCTGCAAGAATTACGACCTTCATTCCGGATATCCCCTTTCACTATCAGCTTCATCTTATCCTCTACATGCATTGTTCAACACAAGCATCAGTGCTACTTGGTTATACCTTCTTGTTATCAGATTTATGTGTAATAGTTTATGAATCCATTCCCGTTCAGACAATTCTGAGCTTTTCCTCAAATTGCATAAATTCAAGTGCAGCTCCCACTCCTCTTGAGTTGGGACAATTCCTAGTCCTTTGATCAGATCCAGACGGATTCGATCTGCTTGTTCAAGTTGTTCAGAGCCCTTCGTTCTGCTGATTTGATCGTTATGGTGGCGGTAATGCAGATAACATTCTTCCAAGTTGGCGATCCGCGTTATTTCTGAGAGTCTCGCCCATAAGTGATAGTCTTCTGCATGCTGGTAGGATGGATCATACAGTGGACCGGTAAGCTTTTCTAGAACATGCCTCCTTATCATTGTGGTAGGATGCGCTAGACAACAATTGAGCAGCAGGGAACAGGAAAGGATATCTGGATCCAAAGGGAGCGTCGAGGTTTGCATTCTAACTTCTGAGTTATCCATAATTCGGAACTGTGTCCCGCAGACGCCAATTTCTGGGTGTAAGTCCATGAACTGAAGTTGTGCCATGAAACGATTCGGCAGGCTGTAATCATCCGCATCCATCCTGGCAATAAAAGTTCCTGTGGCAGCACTGAATCCACGGTTAAGACTTGAAACAATTCCAAGGTTTTCCGGATTATTGATCAGTTTAATACGAGGATCAGAATAGTGATGAATGATCTCAAGGCTGCTATCGGTTGATCCGTCGTTAATGACGATAAGCTCGAAATCAGTATAGCTTTGTAATAAGATGCTTTCTATCGCATTACTCAAATAATGGGATGCATTATACACCGGCATCAAAACGGAAAGATTCGCCATGTTGTTTTCCTCCTTTTACAGTAGATTCTTATATAAGGAATATAGACACGGACAACTGTACCAGGCGATCAAATATATTTGGCCAGATTTTGCAAGAGGATTATTTTCATTTATAGGCAGACACCTTATGCAGGGGCGGGATAGATGTCATATGATGCTTAGTAGATGATAAACATGCTCAATTTATAATAGTGACCATGAACAATGCTCATTTAGGAGGGTTTGACTTGAGGATATTGCAGATAGCGCCGAATCACGAAGCGGTTCCTCCACAGAAGGATGGGGGAACGGAACGAATAGTCTATGATCTTGCTCAAGAATTAAGCCGGCGGGGACATGATGTAATACTCTACGCTCCATTTGGAAGTCATATTTCGGGGTCAGTGATTCCCTATCCATTTATAGGCGATGAGCCTATAGTTTCCTATATATTAGAAACTCTTCCCCATGACATTGATGTGATTCATGATCATACGTTTAATTCTGTGTTCAACCCTATTGGAGTCAACATTCCAACGGTGCACACCATTCACCTGCCTGTTCGCAATAACGTTAAATTTCCAGTTTATGTAAGTTATAATGCCTTGAATGTAATAGGGGGTGGTTACGGACACTATATACACAACGGGGTTGTCCTAGATGAATACGAGTTTAGTTCTGTAAAAGAAGATTATTTTCTGTTTATGGGCAGGATGATTCGGGAGAAAGGGATTATTGAAGCCATGAATCTTGCTGAAGCAACCGGACAACGTTTGGTTATGGCAGGACCCATACATGACGAGGAGCTATTTCTTCAGGAAATAACGCCTCGATTGAAGCAGAATCCCCAGCTGCAATATGTGGGTCCTGTAGGCCAAACCATTCGTCAAGACTTGCTAAAACATGCCAAATGCCTTCTATTTCCAATACAGTGGAATGAACCGTTCGGGCTTGTGATGATTGAAGCTATGGCCTGTGGTACTCCTGTACTTGCTCTATCAAATGGGGCTGTTCCAGAAATCCTGGAGTATTTCCCACAAATGATGTGTGAATCTCTCTCCGAAATGACCCGTAAACTTTACCATTACGAAGTTCCCTATTCCCCTGAGAAACTTAGAAGCCATATTAAAGAGCGATTCTCTGTATCAAGAATGACGGATGATTACTTGAAGCTGTATCAACAAGCAATCTTAACATAGAAGAAGGAAGGAGGTGTTCAGATGTATGAATACGATACGTTACATTTTGAAGGAAACGGATGGATCAAATTTCAAAAAATGTGCGACATTTATAACACTTTCACTTATGAATTTTGGGTAATGGCAGAAGAGGAACAGATGCTGGACCAAGAACAAAATGTAGGGGAAGATGGGTTACAAGGTAAAAAGTATTTGGTAGGACCGGATTTCTATCCTGTGGGAGCAGCAGGATGCGGTATTTCAGTGGGCACAAATGGAATATCGGTATACGAACATTCTATAAATCATCTTCCCGCGAGGCTCGTTTTAGCGTATGATTTTTCGGATTGGCAGCATGTTGCCATCGTTTTGGACAACAGAAGGCTGCAGCTGTATATTAACGGAGAATGGGTTAAGGAAGAAAGCACCCCCAGTAATGTCGAAAAAATCAGACCTTCTCTTTGTCTTGGAGGACATGTCTACGGTACCTTTAAAGGCCAAGTTAAGGAGTTTCGGTTATGGGCAACTGCCAGGACGAAAGATGAGATTAACGCTAATATGTTTTCGAGTCTGAATGGGAATGAAACAGGACTTTATTTTTACCGTGATCCAGCAAGGAATCTCGTCGTAAGCCAAGGGATAAGCATAAATCCCGAAGTGAGTGTGATTATGCCCTCTAATAACCGCAGTCCCCTGAATTATTTTTCTCTGTTATGCCTGGATCAACAACAATTTCCAAAGCAGCAGATGGAGGTTGTCTTCCTGGACGACGGCTCTAAAGATAGTACGGAATCTATATATGACTTGTTGAACCCCAGCTATTCGTTCATTTATGTACAGCGGCTTAATAACACGGGAAGATCAAAAATCCGTAATACCGGTGCTGGAATTGCTGCAGGGCAGATCTTATTATTTTTGGACACTGAAATGATATGCGGACCGGATTTTGTCATGAATCATGTCACTCATCATCGGACTGGAGAACGCAAGATTGTTTCGGGATCAATGAGGGGGAGACGCATATATACCGTTGCCGATCCGAATTATTCTCCCGAGCAGAAGCTGCAAATGAAGGAGATATATACCGATCATCCTGTCGCGGCCCCATTAATAGAACATTTCTTGCAAAGTGATAGTACTCCGGTGCAGTTATTACCGTTTGAAATGATGTTTGATCTGAATCACCTGTACCAATGGAGTATAAGTAGTGATTACTTCGAGAGTATTCTTCTTACTTTTGGCAGCAAATTTAAACAATTTCAGTATTCATGGATGAATATGACTACAAACAATGTCTCGATGTCAAAACGATTTTTTGAGGGAATTGGTGGATTCGACGAACACTTTATGGGATTTGGATGGGAGGATTGGGAGTTTGGATACCGAGCAGTGAAAAAGGGGGCCCTATTCATCCATGATGACGGGGTTATTAATTTTCATCAGGAGCATTCTGCACCCATAGAAAATATGATCCAGTCCCGTCAGAACTTTTTGAGATTTCATGAAAAATACCCCCAAGATATGGAGATTAAATTTCTGGCCTTGACGATGGAGCCTGACTGGGTGACATTAACAGAACTTAATGGATATCTGACGGAATATAATAATATTCGGGCGATATACAAGAATCGTTTCGAGGCATTTCATTACTATTTGGACCGGGCGTTCAACCTACTGCTTGCGCGTTTACGCCAGCATGGTGTAATCACATTACCTATTGCAGATTCGGTAATCAGTCAACAAGAAAACGAAGCCCTTGAAGAAGACTTATACGTCATAAGGGAGTTAGGAGCTTTTCCTAAATTGCTGGAGTTGTCTGAGCGGTTATCAAAATATTATTATTAAGAGGGTAACTCTTGTTTCCGGATTGTTAGCTTGGTGAAGAAGAATAGTCATGACGAGATCGTCTTGATTATTCTTCTTTGTTTTATGTTAACTAAGCGTCTTTCATCTACATATAATGGTGGAACCTTCTATTGGGTGGTGGCCATTCTTCATTTTTAGGAGACATGCTTTCAATTTGGGAATTTTTTTATTATGCAAATCTATATGGAATGACCCGGGTTCTAAGTAGTAACATTTTTTCTATAATTTTTGGGGTAAGACCTTTAATATTAGTATGGCAGCGGATAGTGGCGGGGATGTAAGATGGTGTAAGTATACATGTAAGCGTTTGCAATGGAGGTGATTGATTGTAGAATTACTCCAAGCCACCAAGAGACTGTTTTTTTCGGCTATATACTGACCGTTCAAACATGATTAGAGGAGGAATGCAACAAATGAGAATGCTTAAACCAATCATCTCGATTGTACTCGCGGCTGCGATGCTTATTCCGTCAGCCTGGCTTGCTCCGGTAGCGAAAGCTGCGGCGCCGGATACAACAGTATCAGCAGATACGGCAACGGTGTATCACGAAACTTTTGTAAGCGGTAAAGGTTTAGCCTCGCAATCAGGCGGCGCCAGCCTGACACCTGTCACTGGTAAGGTTTTTGCCGGCAATACGGACGGCGCAGCTCTATATGTAAGCAACAGAACAAATAACTGGGACGCGGTTGATTTCGAATTCAGCGACATGGGCCTGGTAAACGGCAAAACCTATACGGTGACGGCATCCGTTTATGTGGACGCTGATGTGATTGTACCTGGCGGCGCCCAAGCTTATATTCAAACCATAAGCAGCTACGGCCTTTTGGCAAGCGTGAATTATGAAGCCGGCCAAGCGATCACCCTGACTAAGGAATTCACCGTGGATACGGACAAAGATACGACCCTGCGCGTTCAATCGAACGATACCGGGAAGACGGTTCCATTCTACATCGGTGACCTATTGATTACCGAAAAGAAGGCTGCGGTAGAGCCGACTCCAGCACCGGAACCACCTAGAGATCCGGCTTTGCCTTTCACCACTGTAACTTTTGAGGATCAAACGGCAGGTGGTTTTGCAGGCAGGGCAGGCACTGAGACGATAACAGTCTCCGATGAAGCCAATCATACGGCAGACGGTGCTTACGCTTTGAAGGTAGAGGGAAGAACGGGTTCATGGCATGGGCCGACATTACGTGTGGAGAAATATGTTGACAAGGGTAGCGAATATACAATTTCGTTATGGGTCAAGATGATTTCGCCCGCAAGCTCGCAGATCCAGCTGTCCACGCAGATTGGTAATGGAAGCAGCGCCAATTATGTTCAGTTCGCACCCAAAACAGTCAGCGCAAGCGACGGCTGGATTCAGTTCGAGGGAACATATCGCTATAACAACGTAAGCAGCGAGTATTTGACCCTCTATGTAGAAAGCCCGGACGCAACAGCATCTTTCTATATCGACGATATCAGCTTTGAGAATACAGGCTCAGGCGCGATCGACATACAGAAAGACTTAACTCCGCTCAAAGATGCTTATCAAAACGATTTTCTGGTCGGAAACGCAATTACTGCGGAGGATCTGGATGGCGTCAGACTTGAGCTTCTGAAGATGCATCATAATGTCGCTACGGCAGGCAATGCCATGAAGCCGGATGCGTTGCAGCCTACGAAAGGCGGCTTCACGTTCACCGCGGCAGATGCGCTTGTAAATAAAGTGCTGGATGAGGGAATGCAGATGCATGGACATGTGCTGGTATGGCACCAGCAATCGCCTGCATGGCTGAATACAACAACAGATGCAGAGAACAACACGATCCCCTTGGGACGGGAGGAAGCTCTTGAGAATCTGAGAACCCATATTGAAACTGTTATGGAGCATTTCGGCGACAAGGTCATCTCCTGGGACGTAGTCAACGAAGCGATGAAAGACAACCCTTCTAACCCAGCGGATTGGAAAGCGGCGCTGCGTGAATCCCCTTGGAACAGTGCCATCGGGACAGACTACGTAGAGCAGGCGTTCTTGGCGGCAAGAGAAGTGCTGGACGCGCATTCCGATTGGGATATCAAGCTGTATTACAACGATTATAATGAAGATAACCAGAATAAAGCTCAGGCCATTTACAGTATGGTCAAAGAAATCAATGACAAGTATGCGCTGACACACTCCGGCAAACGGCTCATCGACGGCGTAGGCATGCAGGGGCACTACAATTTAAACACGAACCTGGAGAATGTTAAATTGTCCTTGGAGAAGTTTATCTCCTTAGGCGTAGAAGTAAGCATATCCGAGCTTGATCTTACAGCTGGAAGCAACTCTCAGATTACCGAGGCGCAAGCAAATGCTCAGGGTTATGCCTATGCGCAATTGTTCAATATGTTCAAAGCTCATGCGGCAAATATCTCACGCGTGACATTCTGGGGACTGAATGACACTTCGAGCTGGAGGGCCTCTCAGAATCCATTGTTGTTTGATCGTAATCTGCAGGCCAAGCCAGCTTACTATGGTGTAATCGACCCGGGCAAGTTTATAGCAGAGCATACGCCTGAGACGGTAGACGCCAATCAGTCAACTGCTAATTTTGCTACGCCAGTAGTAGACGGGACTGTTGACGCGGTTTGGAGCCAGACGGCAGAAATGCCGATTAACCGCTATCAGATGGCTTGGCAAGGCGCAAGCGGAATAACCAAAGCTCTCTGGGATGATCACAATCTCTATCTGTTGATCCAGGTTAACGATGCGCAGCTTAACAAAAGTAGCATAAACGCCCATGAACAGGATTCCGTTGAAATCTTCTTGGATCAAAACAATGCAAAAACGACGTTCTATCAAGGTGATGACGGACAATACAGAGTCAATTTTGACAACGAGACTTCATTCAATCCGCCAAGTATCGCCACTGGGTTCGAGTCGGCAACCCGAATTTCCGGAACAAACTATACGGTTGAAGTGAAGATTCCGCTTCAATCGGTAACTCCGGCTAATGATCTCAAGCTCGGCTTCGATGTACAGATCAATGACGCTAAAGACGGCTCTCGTCAAAGTGTTGCTGCATGGAACGATACGACCGGCACCGGATATATGGACACATCCGTATATGGTGTGCTTACGCTCACCGGTAAACCTGCCGGATCGGCACCAACGCCGACGCCAGCACCGGAAGTAACGCCGACACCAGCGCCAGAAACAACACCAACACAGGCACCAGAAGCAACGGCAACACCGGCACCGATCAACAACAGCGGCAGCGGGTTTAGTCCGCTTAGCCCACAGACAGCAAGCGTTGAGAACAAGGATGGCGTTGTGACGATTAAGCTGGAAGTGATATCTGACAAGGGGCGCGCGAAAGGTACGATTCCGAGCGAAACTTTAAAGAAAGCGCTTGAGCAAGCAAGTCCAGCGGCAAACGGCAAGAAACAAATCGTAATCGATGTAGCGAAGCAAGCAGATGCCAAAGTATATGAGGTGCAATTACCGGCTGCAAGCTTGAAAGGCCAAGAAAACTTCGCGCTTGTATTGAAGACAGAACACGCAGAAATTCTAATTCCAAGCGACATGCTGTCCAACTTGACGGAAACCACGGAGCAAGTGTACATCCGTGTAAACAGAACTTCTACGGACAGCTTGGATCCAGTTACCCGGGAACGGATAGGGAACCGTCCGGTTATCGATCTGAACCTGGTAGCAGGCGACAAGGTCATTGCATGGAATAACCCTTCAGCTCCTGTAACGGTATCCATTCCTTACACACCGACAGCGGAAGAACTCAGCAATCCGGAGCTTATCGTCGTTTGGTACCTGGATGGCAAAGGCAACGCAACACCGATTCCGAATAGTCGATATGAAGCGGCAACCCAAAGTGTTGTATTCCAAACGACCCACTTCAGCACGTATGCAGTTGACTCCGTATTCAAGACCTTCGGAGACCTGCAGAACGTACCTTGGGCCAAACAAGCCATTGATGCAATGGCAGCTCGGGAAGTCTTCCAAGGAACGACCAAGAACAGCTTTTTCCCTGAAGAGTTCATCAAGAGAGTAGATTTCATCTCACTTCTCATAAGAGCTCTTGAATTGAAAGGAACAGTGGAGAATACAACGATATTCAGCGATATCCCAAACTCCGATTTCTATCATAATGAACTGGCTATCGCCAAGGAGCTGGGAATTGCTAATGGCTTTGAAGATCATACGTTCAGACCTAACAGTAAGATCTCCCGTCAAGATATGATGGTGATGATCGTTCGGGCGCTGAAGGCAGGCGGCCAGCCAATCGAAGCCAGCGGATCTGTAGATGGGTATGCTGACGCAGCGGGCATTTCCGGCTATGCGAAAGACAGCGTGACGTTTCTGGTCAAATCTGGAGTCGTGAACGGGAAAAACGGCAGGATTGCTCCTAACGATAGTCTCACCCGCGCTGAGGCGGCAGTTATTTTGCACCGCATCTGGAATCTGTAGCCCCAGCCGAGAAAGTAGACTTCCGAATTTTCCAGTGAAAAAGCGCTAAGTCTACAAGTACACCATATACTTGTAGACTTTTTAGCATACGCCTAGCGTGGGCTGCCCTAATGAATTTAAATCGTTATAGAACGTGAACTTAAGAATGTTACATACGGAGTTGCCTGGAAGCCCTATGCATCAGACTTTCTGACAACTCCACTACTCCATTCTTAAGTTCATCTTATATAGCGAACTTTTGACAAATAACAAAAAGAGTATTAATATATACTATATAAAGTATAGTTAATATAAAAATATAAGTTAAAATAAAGTATTGAAATAACATCTTGTCACAGGAGGCGAATAGCTATGGAACAATCCAATGCGATGAAACGGGATATTAGCGAAGTCAGAGAGGTTACATTAAGCCATGTGAGTCCTATCCATGCGGCCGGGCCGGTAATTGAGCCGGGAAATTGGGCAAAGAACGATCCTTTTCTACTAATGATGGAGGATCAGTTCCAGAAAGGTTCCTTCGACATCCATCCGCACCGCGGAATGGAGACCGTTACGTATGTAATTTCCGGACAGATTGAACATTATGACACTCATAGCGGTGAAGGCGGAGTGCTCGGGCCCGGGGATGTGCAGTGGATGACAGCAGGAAGCGGTGTGGAGCATAACGAGGTACCTTCAGAGGGAGTGACTGCTCATTCTCTGCAATTATGGGTCAATCTGCCGAAAGTGCATAAAATGACAAAGCCGCGTTATCAGAATTTAAAAAGTGAAGATATGCCTATACGGCAAGAAGAAGGGGCAACGATTAAGGTGTTTTCCGGTTCTTCCAGAGACGTGGTTGCACCCACTCAAAATTATGTGCCGGTTACTATGGTAGAGATGCTCATTGAACCAGGCTACACTGTAACGCAGGATTTACCCGGCAGTTATAATGGATTCATGTATGTTCTTGAAGGCAGCGGGACATTTGGCCAGAATAACGTTAAGGCTTCCAAAGGCCAGGTCTTAACTTTGGGCCAAGGCGGCAGCGGAGAGAGTGAAATTGAGGTTACCGCCATTCAGACATTGCGTGTACTGCTATACGCAGGTGAACCTATTCAAGAGCCGGTAGTTGCCCGAGGACCGTTCGTAATGAATACGGAAAGAGAAATTACGGAGGCCTTTAGTGAGTATCGGCAGGGAACTTTTTTGAAATAACAAGCGGGCCTTCCTTTAAAGGGAGGCCTATTTCAATTGCCAGGGGCAGACCGGGCTTTGAAGTTTCTAAAGGAACACGGGGAGAAAATGCTGGTGATTGATGCCAAGCAATTTGATTTAGCCGGCATAGACGAAGAAGTGAAGGGCTATATTGCCCCGCTGGTGATGAACCTTGTATTGCGTGTATACGCTGTTGAGCTATCTAAAGCTACCGGCCATCCATTGGAGCATAGACGTTATATGTTTAAGGTGCCTTATTAAGTTCAAATCAGCCGCTGATAAAGCTGTACCATGAGTCTTATAAGGTGAAGTGGTGAAAATAAAAAAAAGCAGCTTGTCTTCTATGGGCAAGCTGCTTTTTTTGCGCGTCCAGTATAGGGGCTATACCTGTCGTATATTTGATTGACTTTGACTTATACCATTGTGAGCTCCATAGTCCAAGGGCATAGAGAAGGTCAAACTTGGTGTGAAATCGTTAATATTACTGAGGGGATTTCTAAGCAGCCTAGTTATCGCTATCTACTTCCCGGTCCCCGAGCGTTTGTACGGGACGATTATCATGTGGGAAAATAGCTTCGAATTTGCCTATTTGATCCTCGGACCATTGAACCGGATTCTCCAGAACGATCCATTGTACCCCTTCGCTACACGGAGGAGTGGTGAGCGATCCTTGGTAGCGGAACGAATGAAGGTCTGCTGGAAGCAGTTTGTTCAAGTCGAAGGCACTCTCAATCGGAGTTTCTTGTTTGCTCTCCTCAGCTGGAAGCACGGACCAAAGCTTGTTCAACTCGGCATTTTCGGTGCCTTTGGTAATTAGTACACTCAGTACAGCAAGCGTGCCTTCTTCACTTTGATGTACGAAATGAAGTTCCATATCGGCATGTTTGCTATCCACCTCATGTTCGCTGGGCAGGTGGAAATGGAACTGCTGCAGTGTGTAGGTCTTCCCTTCAATGATGATAGGGTTGTCCTGATTCTTAAGGTTAACCTGGATCGTGTGGCCGTTGTTAATTATTGCAACCTGTGACGGTGTATACTCAACCTTGATAGGGGACAGGCTCTCATCATCCTTCACCTTCTCATGAAGAATATTAATCGGCGATTGAGCCGTACCGGTACTGCACGTTGTGAACAGTTTGTCGAGTTCAGCCCAGTGTTCCGGGGACGTTTCACCTTCGTAGGACCAATGCGCTTGATGAGCGATTCCGGTGGTCGTGGGCTCCTTTTTAGCTTCTGCCTCGTCGCTCTGTACATTGTTTCCACATCCAGCCATTACAGATAAAATCATGATAGAGATTAATATTCGAGATATCCTTTTGTTGATACTCATGTATCATCCTTCTTCCTTTTGGTTCGTAGTACATTTTATTAATATTGTAAATATTGGAAGAGAAAGCAACAAGTGAAAAAAGGCTCAATGTTCTCGAAATGGTTCTAATTGTCTAGGCAACACTTAGAGACCAGGGCGAATTGCTAAAACAGCGCTGTTGGATAATGGATAGAAGAAGGTATGAGACGAAGTTGGTTACCATAAAATTGAATATATGCTAAAGTGAATATATATATTTACCCAATTATGACGAAAAGATTGAAGGGGGGATATTTTATTCACTACCAATGCATTTTCAATTCAAAACAAAATCAGTGGGTTTTTGAAATGAGTAGGAATCGGCAATTTCTATAACTCCGAATACATTAAAGATTCCAATTATCCCGCAGATTTCATGAATCTTTAGGAGAAGATAATATACAAAATATGAAGTTAAGGATGTGTATAAATGAGACGTTCAATTAACCTTATAAATATCGTGCTTGTCATGATTATTCTTTATTTCCTGGCTGCCCTTATTGCAGGAGTAATCGGAATGAACTTTAGTTAATGTTTATGGAAGCTTCTATATAAGATAAAAACAGTTCTATATAAGATAAAAAAGTGGTACGAACGGACTGCATGTTTATTGAGCTCAAAACCGCCGAATCGAAGTGTGTTAGGAGCAAATAAGGGCCCCTCGAGTCCGTAACTCTCCGAAAGATGGGGTTATAGAACGTGAACTTAAGAATGTTACATACGGAGTTGCCAAGAAGCCCTATGAATCAGGCTTTCTGACAACTCCACAACTCCATTTTTAAGTTCATCTTATATAGCCGTGAACTAACGGTAGAATTTCTTGCCTGGACCTAAGTAGTAACTTGCTTCCTGCTTAAACCTGCATTTTTTGTTTACAGTTATGGGAGCTGCATATCTTAGACTACTGTCTGGTTCTGTGTATCTGTCCCAAGACTACAATAACCCCAGGCAGCGTATACTTGCTGCGTTGGGGTTATTGTTCAGAAGCTTCTCCATAATCATCACATCAATAAAAGCGCCCTCCATGATGCCCTGCCGCTCGAACACACCGACCTCGCGGTAGCCCATGCTGTGATACAAGCCTTGACCGGCTTGGTTGAAAGGGAAGGTAAACAAGACAATCTTGTGGAACTGGTGATTGCGGGCAGCTAGCGATCCGATCCTCAATTCCCTGATTATAGATGCGAAGGATGTCATCTATGTTTTCTGAAACAGCCGGGCGGACGGAAACTGCAGCCACAGGTACTCCTGCTGTCGTCTTGGCTATTTCTGTGCTTTGATTACTGCGGATACAATATATTGCTCCACATTAGCCCCCGGAACCCAATCTTTAATGAAGGATTTCGATTCATCCTTGGGTTCAATGCTGATCCCGGTAAATCCGCTCTCCTGCAGCATGGTGTGCAAGTCCGCAATGGATGAGGCCCCGGAGATGCATCCGGAGTACAGCTCATGAATGTCATTCTTGATCTCAGCAGGAAGTTCAGCGGTTGTAACAATATCCGAGATCGCTAGCCGTCCGCCGGGCTGGAGAACCCGGTAAGCTTCGCGGAACACCTGCGGCTTGTCAGGAGACAGGTTGATCACACAGTTGGAGATGATTACATTCACCGAATGGTCAGCTAGGGGCAGGTGCTCGATTTCGCCAAGGCGAAATTCCGTGTTCTCGAATCCTCCTTTAACCGCGTTTTGGCGGGCACGGCTGATCATTTCGGGCGTCATATCGACCCCGATGACATGCCCGTCCGTCCCTACCTGCCGGGAAGCGAGGAAACAGTCGAATCCGCCGCCGCTGCCAAGGTCCAGCACCTGCTCACCCGGCTGCAGCTCAGCAATGGCCTGGGGATTGCCGCAGCCAAGTCCCAGATTGGCTCCTTCTGGAGCTGCACTTAGATCTTCACTGGAGTAGCCGAGCTTGGCGGAAATCGCATCGAAATCCTCAGGGGTGTCACAGCAGCTATCTGCAGGGGTGCAGCAAGTGGAGGCGTCTGTTTGACGTACAGCAATCTGCTGGTAACGCCCGCGTACATTCTGGCGAATCTGGTCATTTGAAATTTGTGTCATGGTTTACAGCTCCTTTGGTTGTGTTCTGTGTTACTTATGCATATAACTTGTAATATGCAAGTATTAGATAAAGGGAAATCACCCGGTTACAGGTGCACAGCATTTGCTGGATTTCCCCATAGCTTCGTTAAATAGATGAATAGAACGAAGTAATGTTTCCTTCTCGAACTCACTCATATGCGAGAAGGCTTCATCCAGATACTCGTTCATCTGCTGATCAATCGTAGTTGCGATCATCTTTCCTTCGGGAGTAAGCGACAACGTGTACACTCTCCGGTCACTAGGATCCGGGGTCTTCTGTACAAGCTTCATCTTCATCAGGGACTGCACTTGACGGCTGAAGGTAGTGATATCAGTGCCAAGTGTCTCGGCTACCTGCTGCATGGATGGATTGTGCTGCCGGTCAATCTCATAGAGCAGATGGCTCTGGGTAGTGGTCAGATCACATCCGCCAACACTGCAGCAAGTCTTGTTCAGCAGTCCCAGCCGCCGGGTCATGATCTGTAATAATTCACGTGCGTTGTCCATATTGGTTCACCTCATGGATTAGTTATATCAGAATTACTTGCAATATGCAAGTTTTAGATAAGCCGTGTGCTTGTTACTACTTAGATCCCCTTTTCCCATGTGTTATTCGCTCAACCTCCCATCCAACACTACGGTAACAAGGAAGCTAAAGATTAACCAATGCAGGCCGTCGCCAGTAACCATCGCTTTTACATCAGATGATTAGCGGACCCAGGAGCCCCTATTTGCTGTAAAAAGGCTGTTTTACAGGGTTAACGGACTCAGCAGCCCCTATTCCAGCGAAAACCATCCGTTTTGGCCCTGTTTTGAGGATATAGCGGCTATACAGTCCACAAGACTTACAAACATCGCAGAAATGAGGAAATAGCGGCTATGCGGTCCGCTAGCAAGTGGATTAGGCTAAAAGTTCAAGTGGGGCCTTTCTTGATTTTAAATCCAATCAACTTTAGTATAAGTATATTATTATATATTATGGATTGGTGATCTTGAAAGGACTGTGCCTATGTTTAATCATGAGATGGCTGAGAAGCTGAAGCTGATTGGAGACAGAACCAGACTGACGCTGCTGGGGCTGCTTAAGGATAAAGAATGGTGTGTCTGCGATTTCGTGGAGATTCTCAATATCTCTCAGCCCGGGGTCAGCCAGCATCTGCGGAAGCTGAAGGCTCAAGGAATAGTGAAGGAAAGAAAAAAAGGCCAGTGGGTTTATTATTCCTTAAATGTCGAAGATAAACCTTATATTAAGGCCGTACTGGAGAAATTGCCGGATACCCAAACGTTGCTACAGCTGTTGAAAGAGGATTACAAGCAGGCGGATTGTGATTAATAGTTGCAAGGGAAGATGAGGGAATATAATACTTATATAAGTCGTTGATTATATAAGTGCATAGTTATATAATGATGAGGTGAAAGGGGATCTGGATATGAGCTTTGCTTTAGAAGATTTGGATGAGGTATCCCTGATGCTCAAGCTGTTGGGGGATAAGACCCGGTTAACCATAATGAAGCTGCTAGAGAAGCAGGAGTGCTGTGTGTGCGAATTAGTCGACATCTTCAAGACAAGTCAGCCGTCGGTCAGCCAGCACTTGCGGAAGCTGAAGGACGCCGGCTTGGTGAAGGAGAAGCGCAAGGGTCAATGGATCTTTTATTCCTTGAATCCGGACAGCAAGCAGAATGATCTGGTACAGAGCCTGATTGATCTTGTTCCTTCGCAGGATTATGAGCTGGAGGAGCTGGACAGACAAGGCCTTAGAATTTCATGTGATTGACCAAAGGAGTCTGGTTAGTGTGAATGATTCAAAGAAAAAGCTGTCGTTCCTGGACCGGTATCTTACGATCTGGATTTTTGCAGCGATGGGACTGGGAATTGTGCTTGGTTTCTATATTCCAGCCTTTGCCGACGGGTTGTCAGGCTTGCAGGTCGGCACGACCTCGATCCCGATTGCGGTGGGACTCATCCTGATGATGTACCCGCCGCTCGCCAAAGTGCAATACGAGAAGCTGGGCAGAGTGTTTAAGGACTGGAAAGTGCTGCTGCTGTCTCTGGTGCAGAACTGGATTATCGGTCCCATTCTGATGTTTGTGCTAGCCATTACGTTCCTGAGCGACATGCCGGAGTATATGATTGGTCTGATTATGATCGGATTGGCCCGCTGTATCGCGATGGTGCTGGTCTGGAGCGATTTGGCCAAAGGGGATCCCGAGTATACGGCCGGACTGGTGGCGTTCAACTCCATTTTTCAAATTGTATTCTATTCGATCTTCGCCTACTTCTTCGTGACGGTCTTGCCGGGCTGGTTCGGCGTGGAGGGTGCAATTGTAAACATCACCATGGGGCAGATTGCTGAAAGTGTGCTGATTTATTTGGGAATTCCGTTTGCTGCAGGCATCCTGACCCGGATTATTGCCCTCAAGACCAAAGGGTCCGCTTGGTTTGAGCAGGCGTTCCTGCCGAAGATCGGTCCGGTAACCCTGGTAGCGCTGTTGTTTACCATTGTTCTGATGTTCTCGCTGAAAGCGGAAATGATGGTTGAGCTGCCGATGGATGTTGTGCGGATCGCCATTCCATTATTTATTTATTTTGTGATCATGTTCTTTCTCTCCTTCTGGACCTCCAAAAAGGCGGGAGCCTCCTATCCGGTATCGGCTTCGCTGTCCTTCACGGCAGCCAGCAATAATTTCGAGTTGGCCATAGCTGTAGCAATTGGTGTGTTCGGACTGAATTCCGGTGCTGCCTTCGCAGCCGTGATCGGACCGCTTGTAGAGGTGCCTGTATTGATTGGGCTGGTCAATGTCTCGTTATGGTTGAGGAAGAAGTATTTCACTGTGCCGCTTGGTGTTCCTGCTACGGACAAGAAATAACAACAAATATGCTGATTGAGGAGAACGATAACTATGTCTGCCAAAACTCTCTATTTCCTATGTACCGGTAATTCCTGCCGCAGCCAGATGGCTGAAGGCTGGGCGAAGAAATACCTGGACGACAGCTGGAACGTCTACAGCGCAGGCATTGAAGCGCATGGACTGAACCCCAAAGCCGTTCAGGCCATGAATGAGGTAAGCATTGATATTTCGGGGCAGACCTCCGATATCATCGATCCGGAGCTGCTGAACCATGCAGATCTGGTAGTCACTCTCTGCGGTGACGCTGCCGATAAATGTCCGCTCACTCCACCCCAAGTGAAGCGTGAGCACTGGGGCTTCGACGATCCCGCCAAGGCACAGGGAACAGAGGAAGAGAAATGGGCCGTCTTCCAGCGGGTTCGTGACCAGGTGGGAGAACGCATCAAGCAATTTGCGGAAACCGGTGAATAGTTAACCCTGAGGCCGGGAGCGATCCAGGCTTCATTCAAGATGAGCAAGGGGCTGGACTAACTATAAGTGGCGGAAGCAGCAGCTGCTGCTAAGGCTGACAGGAGAGATACAATTATGGCAAATTATCACGCGCTTATCGAAGACAAGGTATATATCGGTGGTGAGAATGCGCTGCTTGAAGCGCTTCAGGAGCAGGAGATTACAGATGTGTTTGATCTGAGAGATACCGGAACACGGGCTGAAGGGTTCCCGGATGATGTGACCCGCCACCATTACCCGATTGTAGAGGACACAAGTGGTCAGGAGAACTCTGTACGAGCCGCCATTCAGGCCATTAAAGAGGCTGTGAATCAAGGGAAATCTGTGTACTTCCATTGTGCCGGGGGCCGCAACCGTACAGGTACTGTAGCTACAGGTGTGCTGCTGGAGCTGGGACTGGCCTCAACTGTGGAGGAAGCGGAAGAGCTGGCGAAACAGAAGCGTCCGGATATCAATATCAAGCAGGAGATGCGCGACGTATTGCACGGCTTTTATCCTGCGAAATAAACCCTATGCATAGCCGATCACGAGACTATTTCCTCATGGAGATAGTCTTTTTTTATTACTACTTAGGTCCCTCTGAGGATGTAGAATGCTACACTAGAGATTTCAGAGAAATTAGATGCAAAAGTGCATTTAATTTCAGCTGGAATTCCTGTTATTGGGCAAATAAGTGCGAATCTGCAACTATTTTCGAGTAAAACGATTGTTTAAGGCTCAGAATCCGAAATTAGATGCGTTTTCGCACTTATTTGCTCTAAAACAGAAAAAATCATCTAATTAGATGCAGATTCGCAACTAATTCGGTGGATTGGACTGATGTGGCGATCAGACTTTGATGCTCCTATCCTATTGGGTCCTAAGTAGTAACCTTTTTTGTTTTATTGTTGCATTATACAACAGTTGTATGATACATTATCGCTGTGGAGGGATACATGATGAAAAGAACAGGAATTCACAAGCCAACGATTGAGGATGCCGTTGAAATTAGCGGAATTGAAACTCTGCATCCGGGAGGATTCGAGCTTACGAAACGAACGGCAGAGATTGCCGGGCTTAAGCCAGGGTTGCGGGTGCTCGATGTATCGAGCGGAAGAGGGACACAGGCCATCTTTTATGCACAGAATTATGGGGTACACGTGACCGGGATAGATATTTCCCCGCAGATGATCCAATCGGCCACACAAGCTGCCGGACAAGCTGGCATGGCTGACCAAGTCTCTTTTCGGGCAGGAGACTCTCAGGCGTTGCCTTTTAACGAGGATACCTTTGATGTGGTAATCAATGAGTGTGCAGTCGGTATACCGGATGATTCCCAGCAGGTTCTTAATGAGATGGTGCGGGTTGTGAAGCCGGGTGGTGCCGTAGTCATCCACGAATCGATCTGGAAGAAGGAACTGACAACAGCCGAGAAGGAAGAGCTGGCAGAGCGGTACGGCACCACTCCGCTGGAGCTGCAGGAATGGAGTGGCATGCTGAAGACAGCAGGAGTTGTGAACATCACGGCAGAGCATGAAGAGTGGTCTAAACCGGAGAAGTTCTGGAAGGTAAGGAAAGACCGTGACGTAGCCCACCACTCCAAGTTGCTCACCTTGCCTGAACGACTGATTACGCTGAAACGGATTATGCAACTGCGTGGGATCAAAGGGGTGTTCAAGGCTATGGAGAATGAGAAGATTTTCTACCAGGCCGTTCTTGACGGGAAGATTGGCTACAGCCTGTACAAAGGGGTGAAACGTTCATGGAAACGGTAGAGCTATTGCAGAATCTGCTGAGGGTGCTGGACCGAAACATCGGTGCACTGGAGAAGACACAGCTCGCTTGCTGCGGAGTAACAATTGGACAATGCCATGCGGTGATGGAAATCGGGCTGGCGAATGAAATCTCACTGATAGATTTGGCCAAGGTCCTCAATCTGGATAAGAGCACGATGAGTAGAACCGTAAATAATCTGGTAACCGATGAGTGGGTGGAACGGATTACAGACCCGGAGAACAGACGTTATGTGAAGCTTAAGCTGTCGCTGAAGGGTGAGGCGCTTCATCAGCAGATCAATGCGGTAATGAATTCTTATTTCGGCAGCGTTATGAACGATATTCCGGAAGACAAGCGGGAGCAGGTTGCAGAGAGCCTTGGGCTGCTCATCCATGCACTGAATAAGAACAACTGCTGCTAAAGACGATTGATGGAGATAGAAGGGATGAATTCTGATGTCGAAGATTCTGGATACCGTGGTTATCGGAGGGGGCAGGCGGGTCTTGCCTCCAGATATCAATATCAAGCAGGAGATGCGCGACATATTGCACGGCTTTTATCCTGCGAAATAAACCATATGCATTGACGAATATATACAAAAGCAGCCCTAAGGGCTGCTTCATCTTATATTATGAGGTTGTTTCAACAGCACTGTCCTCGGCTTCGTTAATAAACACCTCAACCCTGCGGACGCGTTGCTTGCTCATCTCGCGGATGGTGAAGGTAGCCTGGTCACGGACGAAGCTTTTGCCTACAGCAGGATCGGCGACTTGGCTGAACAGCCATCCCCCAATGGAGGTTACCTCTTCATCCTCTAAGATCAGGCCCGTGGTCTGGCTGATGTCAGCCAGCGAAACATTGCCATCGAACAGATAGTGCAGATTGCTCAGCTGCTCTATTTTTCTACGTTCATCCCCATCGAATTCGTCACGGATGTCCCCGACGATCTCTTCCAGAATATCTTCTATGGTTACAAGTCCAGATGTACCGCCGTACTCATCAAGCAAGAGGGCAATATGCACACGCTCCAGTTGCATGCGGGTCAGCAGCGTCTTCACGGGTGTGACCTCGGATACGGTCAGAACAGGCTGGATCAAGCTTTTATAATCAAAGTCGGAATTATTATCATACTGCAAGTACAACTGCTTGGTATTAATCATCCCCACGATATTATCCTTGTTGCCGTCAGCTACAGGGAAGCGGGTATATTGCTCTTTACGAATAATGGCTAGATTCTCTTGTAAGGATAAATTATTGTAGAGACAGACCATATCGGTTCTGGGTACCATAATTTCTTTGGCAAGCATCTCATCAAAAGCAAAAATACGGTTGACGTAGCCATATTCGGCGGTATTGATCTTGCCGTTCTCATAGCTCTCGGACAGGATCAGACGAATCTCGTCTTCACTATGGGCATCGCCATGCTCACTGGCAGGCTTCATGCCGAACATCCGAACGAGCATGTTGGCGGATCCGTTCATGGCCCAGATCAACGGGTACAGAATTTTGTAGAACCATATAATCAGTGGAGCAGTAATTTGACTGACTTTTTCCGGAATGTTTATAGCTGCAGTCTTAGGAGCAAGCTCGCCGACTACTACATGCAGAAAGGTTGCAATAAAGAATGCGAGTGCAAACGCCAAAGGATGGCTGATACTCGGACTAAGCTTAGTCCATTCGAATATCGGCAGCAGCAGCTGCTCAAAGGCCGGCTCTGCCAGTGCCCCGATCCCGAGTGCGGTAATGGTTATCCCGAGCTGGCAAGCGGACAGATAGCCGTCCAGATTCGCTGCAACCCGTTGTACTGCCAAGGCGTTCTTCTTGCCCTCAATAACCATCTGGCTCACTTGGCTGCCACGTATTCTTACCACTGCAAATTCCGTTGCTACAAAAAAAGCGGTTAAAACAATCAAAATTGCCACCAACGTTAAACTAAGTCCTATACCCATTTAATTTTTACCATCCCTTTCGGTTCTTAAAATGTAGAAACTCTCATTTTGAGTTCCTAAGAACTAATTATATGAACTTATCGATTAAATATCAAATGGGAGGTGCTGGACCAGCCCTGCCCGCGTATTGCAGAGCCGGGGAATCGAGTCCGGGCAGAGCTAGAGATTATGGGGGGATGAACGCTCCGCCGGATGATAAGAACAGTATCCCGCTACTCCTCACTGTTGCCCAGCAGCAGCATTTCATCGTAATTAATCGGCTGCAGCAGCTCATAAACCAGTTTCTCCGAAATCTGCTCGGATTCCCCGAGCTCCTGGATCAGATCGCGTTTGAATTGGATGCTCTGCAGCTGCAAGTTCTTCAGTTGTTGCTCATAGATATCTCTGTCGGCCGTAACAGCATCATCCTGCTGATTCTTCTGGCTGTAGTACTTCAGCAGCACCAGGACTTCAGGACGGTTGGCGTCTGTAGCCGCAAGCCGGAGGGCTTCCGCTGCGGCTGCTTGCAGCACGCCTTCGACCTGGTGCAGCTCATTAATCAAGTCTGCGGCTTTCTGTGAACGTTTGTACATCTCGGACCCGGGAGCTGCTTGTTCAAACACCTTGAGCCTCTGCTTGAAGCGGTTTAATTTGAATCTGTTCCACAATCTGCGAAACGTAGAACGGACGCTGTACAGCTCCTGCGGCTGGTGGAAGATAGGGAACAGAATCTCAAGCTGCGGAGAGAGCAGTCCCTCGTGGATCATCTGCTGGAGTTTCTTTTTCTCCGCATCACGGGCAATGTTCTGCAGATGTTTCAGCGTAGTGCTGGAATAGCGCAGAATCCGGCCGGTCTTGATGTACCGCAGCTGTTCCTCCAGATCGGCAAGCACTTTGACCAGAGCAGGCGTCGGGCCGGATGCGGAGGTTCTCAGGAACTGGCTCGTGCGGTTGATAATCAAGGTGTTTGCAGCCTCCGAGGATAACGTCGTCTCTACTACGGTGCGCTCCTCTGGATTCCTGCTGATTAGCGGAAGAATGACCGTCGCAAAGATCAGGCTTAACAGAATAACGCCGGAGGCAATGAACAGAATGGTATCTCTCAGCGGGAAGGGGCTGCCATTCGGTAGTTGATAGGGAATGGACAAGGCTGTTGCCAGGGTAATGGTTCCGTGAATCCCGCAGGTGGCGGCCAAAAAAGCATAACGGCTCCGCGAGGTCTGTTTCACGTCCAAGCGGTTATTTACGCTGTTATGGCCTATGTCCTCTCCTGCTTCATGCGTTACAAAGTTTCTGTGCAGCAGATAAACCCACACATAACGGATGATGAACAGGCAGGCCGTAATCACCAGGGTTAATCCAAGCGCCATGCCAAGCGTAACTTCCTTGCTGGCAAGCAGCCCCTGAAGCACATCGGGGAGCAGAAAACCAAGCAGCACGAAGACCAGACCGTTCAGGATATAGCTGAGGACGGACCAGGTGGTCATGGAGGTGAGCTGGATTTTGGTGGAAGTCTGCTTCAGCCGGTCACGTTCAATCCCGTGGATAATCCCGGCAGCGACTACAGCGAGGATACCGGATACGTGCAGCTCTTCAGCCAGGATATAAATAACGAATGGCGTAATTAACTGGATAGCAACCAGGGAGTTTACTTCTTCGAAGCCCAGCTGTCTTAACGTCAGCCGCAGCCTTACGAAGCCGAAACCAAGCAGCAGCCCCGCCACGAACCCGCCAACGGATACAAACACGAAGTTAAGCGCAGCCGACTCCACGGAAAAGACACTGGTTAGCACTACAGCCAGCGCGACCTTAAACGAAACGATCCCTGCCGCATCATTAAGCAGCGACTCGCCTTCCAGAATGGCCATCAGACCTTTGGGCAATTTGAGTCCTCTCGTAATCGACTTCACAGCAACAGCATCTGTAGGCGACAGCACCGCCGCTAAAGCAAAAGCAGCCGCCAGCGGCAGCGAAGGAAGCAGCAGGTGGATGAAATAACCCAGTCCGATCACCGTTATAATGACCAGTCCGATAGCCAGCAGAATGATCGGCTTGCGGTAGGACCATAACTCCTTGCGCGAGGTCACGCGGGCATCTCCGAACAGGAGCGGGGCGATCAGGCAGATCATAAAGACCTCCGGCTCAAATTCGAGCGAGATATGTAAAGGCAGCCAGGAGGCCAACGCTCCCAATATGATTTGAAAGAGTGCCAGTGGAATTCTGGTAAACTTTTTGCTTAGCACGGTAGAAATTACAATAACGAATACCAACATCAGAAAGGAAATAATAAACTCCATAGAATACCTGCTCTCTTTATATAGTAGAAAAATCTGCTCCAGGCAAAACTTGTGATCGCATAATTATATCCCAAAAAGGGTGGAGAACATACCCTGGCTTGGCGAGGCAAGCCGTTCTACTTCAAGGGCTTCGGCAAACATGAGGACAGTGATATTAGGGGCAAGGAGCTGGATCATGCGGTCAATGTGAAGGACTTCAACCTGCTGAAATGGGTGAACGCGAATTCCTTCCGCACCTCCCATTACCCATATGCCGAGAGAGTTGCTGGAGTTGGCCGACCGGGAGGGGATTGTCGTCATTGGCGAGGTGCCTGCGGTGGGATCCACCTTCTTCAACTATAAGGACAAGGTATATACGCCGGAGCAGGCCAACGACGAGACGCTTGCCCATCATCTGGATGTGTTGACCGAGGAGTACCAGAGTGAGCTGCGGACACGTTATCATCGGGTGTTCGTAGGTGGGGATAGATGGGTGAATATCCGGCAGGCAAATAGAAGATTTCGATAACCGGCAAGGCTCCGCAAGAGGAAGGCTGCCGATTTGTGTGTGTGCAGTCCGAAATAACCTAATCGGTCAGAGTAAGCTGGAACGAGCGCAAGCGGATGATTGCGTCATGCCTAACGGGAAATTCCTGCAATAGTACATCTTTTTGAGCCGACGGGGGAAGCGTGTGCCAAAAGCCTGGAAATGTGCATCTTTTTAGAGTAAAATCCGGCTTGAATCAGTAATAGTGAGTAAATACCTGCACTTTTGCATCAATTTGCTCATAGATGCTCGAAATCGCTATAATACCTGCACTTTTGCAGGTTTTCGTCAGCGGCGCCCTGAGAAACGTCAACTCCACCCACAGAAAGCCAGCTGCACCCGTAGAAACGTCAGCGGCACCCGCAGAAAGTGAGCGGCACCCGTGCAAACGTACGGCGCCCTGAGAAACGTCAGCTCCACCCACAGAAAGCCAGCTGTACCCGCAGAAACGTCAGCGGCACCCGCAGAAAGTGAGCAGTGCCCCCGCTAAGCCAGCAATGCCTGTTAACAGTCAGCCGCCGCGCAAACCTCAGCTGCGCGGAAGCTTGCTGCCGTATTGTGCCCGCAACTGCTGCAGCTTGTCCAGCTTACGCAGGCTGGCATCCTTGCGGGCAACTCCGATGCCCAGAATCAGATTCTCAATAATATAGGTAGGACCCACCATCGAATGAAACTCCCATACCTCCCCCCTCCCGGCATACAGCACAATATCGGCATCCTGAGAACGCGGGAATACCAGTCTGTCGGTAATCAGGATCACCTGATAGCCGGCCTCCTGAGCCTGGTCCAGAATCACCTCCGTTTCCGGCAGCAGCTGAACGAATCCGAAGATCAGCACCACATCCTTTTTGCCGGCATGCATCAGAGTCTCCAGCAGCTCATGCCCGCTCGCAGCCATCCGCTTCAGATCCAGACCGAACCGGGCCAGCCGGTAGCTCAGCAATTCTGCCAGTCCGCTGCAGGGTCCGGGACTATGCACGTAGATATACCTGGCCGCAATCAGGGTATCAACGGAACGCTGCAGCAGCTCATCGGTAAGATACCGCTGCGTTTCCTCCAGATGATGCGAGCAGATATCAAGCAGCGTCAACGGCAGAGAGGTTCCGCCGGTCCGCTGCATGGCATCGCGCATTTTAACGGAAGGGGTGGATTCGAAGCGGAAGCGCAGCTGGCTTTTGAAATCCTTGGCATGCTTGTAACCAGCGGCCTTCCAGAAGCGGGAGACCGAGGCGATGCTCAGCTTCAGTTCGTCTGCGATTTCCTGCTCGGTCATGTAGAGGACGCGCTGCTCATTTTTGGGGATGAAATCGGCAATGATCCGTTGGTTGGGGGAGAAGGCGCGCTGCCGCCATTCTTTATACATCTGCTGTTTCCTCCTCTGTTAATGAAGCAAGTAAGCCAACTATAGCCCGCGAACATCTTGTAAATATTATTACAGCGTTAAAAATAATGAAAAAATCATTACACCCACTTAACAGACGGTCAAATCTGTGCTGACATCGCCTCTCTATAATGAAGATAAATTCCTGTAGGGAGGTTATTAGTTCATGAAACCAGTAATGCAGCGGTACACACTGACCCAGTCGCAAAAAATGATGATTTTTGTGTTGTCGATGTCATTGTACGGTTTGTCCAACATGTTTACGGAGCTGATCCCGAGCGTTCAGCTGGGACCGCTGGAGCTGTCCGTTGAATACTTTGCATTTATTCCGTTAACCTTGTGCATGCTGTTCCATCCGCTATATGCGGCTGTGGGTGCGGCGGTCGGTGAGATTATCTTCGGGGAGCTGATGCTGGGGCAATTCGGCGGACTGGGCGAGCTGGAGAAATTTATCACCTTCTCGCTGGCGATGTATACAGCAGGACGGATGGTGACAGACCCAAAGAACCGCAGGCAGGTAGGCGTGGCGGCGATGACGGGCGTGATCATTCACCAGTTCCTGAGCTCGGTTGTCGATATTGTCAAGGTGTGGGTAGGGGTAGAGGAGCTGGAGGCGGTACAGGGGCTGGCTGAGAGTATCGTGCTGATTGAAGGCGTAGGATTCCTCAACGATGTGCTGTTCTCCGGGATATTGTTCGCGCTGCTGCCGACGCTGTATCTGGTGCCAAGATTATATGGCAAAATCGAACCGCTGCTAGGCATGAAGCCGCGTGAACGGAATATGAGCTATGCGAGCGGGGCCTGGCTGTCGCCAAGGCTGGTAATCAGCGGTGTGATTCTGGCCGGAGTCGCTCTAGGAGCGGAGCTATTGTCAGAATCCGGCTGGAGCATCGGCGAGTTCGAGCTGCCTTGGGCAGAGTCGAACGAAGAGAACCTGATCTGGCTTAGCATGCTGGCAGCAGCCGTTGTCGCAGCACTGGTGATTATTGCCTTGCTGCGGCGCGCATCGCGCAGGCGGCAGGAAGCGGGAGCCGCCGATGCCTAACCCGATTCTGGAGCTGAAGGAAGTAACGTTTACGTATCCGGGGTCTGAGCAGCCTGTGTTAAGCGGGGCTTCTCTAAGGATTGCTGCTGGCACGTTCACGGCGGTAATCGGCAGCAACGGCTCAGGCAAGTCTACGCTATGCAAATGCTTCAACGGATTAATTCCGCATTACTACAGCGGGGATTTCAGCGGAGAAGTGATCGCTCATGGACGCCGAGCGGCAGGCCGGAGCGTCTCGGAGCTGTCCAGAGCGATGGGGTATGTCTATCAGGATTTCGAGAACCAGCTGGTGCGGCCGACGGTGATGGACGATGTCTCGTATACGCCTCTGAATTACGGTTATCCCGATTACAAGGAGCGTGGGGAACGGGCGCTTGCCCTGACCGGACTAAGCAGCCTCCGCAAGGAATTCATCTGGCAGCTGAGCGGCGGGCAAAAGCATCTGCTCGCCCTCGCCGGTGCACTTGCTATGGACCCGGACATTCTAGTAATCGACGAGCCGGTCGCCCAGCTCGATCCGCAGCATGCCCGGCAGATCTACGAGATTCTGCGCCGCTTGAATGAAGATCATGGCAAGACGATTATTGTGATTGAGCATCACGCAGAATTTATAGCCGATTACTGCAGCGATGTCGTGCTGATGGATCAGGGTCGCGTCCGCTGGCAGAAGCCGGTCCGTGAGGCGATGTCCGCAGTCGACGAACTGTTGGAGCTGGGCATCTATCCGCCTGCCGTGACGCAGGCGGCCTGGCGGCTTCAGCCGGGGCCGCGCTCCGGCCTGCTGTATCCACTGAATCCGGACGAAGGGCTGGACTGGTTCAGCAGCCGGGCGTTTGCAGCTAAGCCAGGTGCTAAGTCTGGTGCTCAGCCAGCTGTTAAGCTTGCGGCTCAGTCTGCTGGTCAGCCAGCTGCACGGCCAGCAGTCCAGGCCGCTGCACAGTCAGCAGCCCAGCCAGCTGCACAGTCTGCCGCACAGTCTGCCGCTCAGTCTGCTGCTCTGCCAGCTGCTCGAACTATTGCACATACTGTTCCAACGGACGCGGCTGCCGGCATGACAATCCCCGACTCCGGTTCTGCAGCTGCTGCGCTTCAGCCATCGCATTATTTAATGAAAGAAGAGGTTGTGCGGATGGAGGAGGTTAAGCTGTCCTACCGTACGATTCATAGAACACAGCATCAGGTGCTGAACGGGATCGGGCTTACGCTGCGGCATGGGGAATCCGTGGCGCTGATCGGCAATAACGGTGCAGGCAAATCATCGCTCATGAAGCTGATTGCGGGTATTGTGCAGCCCACAGCCGGCAGGATTGCGCTCAAAGGGCTGAATGTGGGCGGCCTGCCGCCAGAGCGGCTCTCCGGGACAGCGGCCTATGTCTTTCAGAACCCGGAGGAGATGTTCATCGCAGACTCCGTACGCGGAGAAATCGCCTACTATCTGAAAGCACGGCGGCTTCCTGATGCAGAGGAGCGGACCCAAGCTATGCTGGCGGCGTTCCGGCTCGGCGAGCTGGCGGAGCGGGATGCCCGGCTGCTGAGCGGAGGCCAGCAGCGCCGGGTGTCGCTGGCCATTGGTGCAGCCGTACGGCCTGCGGTCATGCTGCTGGATGAGCCGACGGCGAACCTCGACATCTCCACCAAGCAGGAGATGGTCCAGGTGCTGGACACGCTGCGCAGCCATGTAGAGACGGTGGTGATTGCCACGCATGATATGCAGCTGGTTGCCGAATGGGCCAGCCGGATCATCGTGATGCATGAAGGCCGGATTATCGCAGACGGCAGTGCAGAGGAAATCTTCGCGGACAGCCAGCTGCTGCGGCGGGCAGGGCTGGCCCAGACCCAATTGATGGAGCTGGGCGTTAAGCTGGGCTTTCCGCAACTCTGTTCCACGCTGGATGAATTTATACAACACGTTTCACTGCAGACAGAGGAGTTGATTCCAAGTGGAAGCTGTTAAGCGGGCGCTGAACCGGATTTCTGTCGAACAGATCAAGCTGGAGCTGCTGGGCACCGCTTATAACAGCAGCAGCACTTTTCTGGGCAGACTGGACCCCCGGACTTTACTTTTGTGGTATTTATTTTTTGCCATCGTACCTTGGTTTGTCCACAACCGTACACTGCTTGCCGGGATGTTTGTCCTGATGGTGGTAACCACAGTACTCTCACGGGTAAGCCCGTATATCCTGTTTATTCTCTGTTTGGGTCTAGTCAGCCAGGTAGGCTGGATGCTGCTGTTGTCGCTGTTCTTCGGGGGCGGCGCGGAATCGCTGCTGCCGATGCTGACTCTGACGCTGAAGCTGTCCGTCATCTCGCTGGCGAGCATTACGGTGTTCTCCAGTCTGGACCCGGAGCGGCTGAGCGATGGACTGTCCTCGCTGGGGGTGCCGGACGCTTTTGCCTTCAGTTTGTCCTATGGCTATCGCATTCTGCCTACACTGCTGGAGGAATTCCACCAGATTCTGCTGTCGTTCCGGCTGAGGGGGCAGCGGCCGCTGCGGCACGGGCTGCTCTACTGGAGAACAGTAAGCTATTACCTGCGGATTATTGTGCTAGTCTTCTATCCTCTGATGCTGAACACGGCCAAACGCTCGCGCACCACCGTAGAAGCGCTGGAGACCCGTGGCTTCAGTTACGGCCTGAACAATCCTAAGGTGAAGAAGCTTAAGCTATCCTATCTGGCCTTCAAACCGGTGGATTGGTATTTCCTGTCAGGCTCCGTGCTATATATAGCCCTGCTGTTCTGGATCAGTAATCTGTATCCCAATCTGCTCTACTAACCGGCGAAGTCCAAAAGGAGACGAAACTACTCATGTATATTGATCTGCACACCCACGGCAAGCTGTCCAAAAAATCCGCCTTCTCCCCCGCTTATTTCGCGGAAATGATGTCTGAAGCCTCTGCAAACGGACTGGACGCTTTAGCGTTGACCGAGCATTTTAACACCGCCAATTTCTACGCTTTATATGAAGCACTGGATCAGCTCTATCCCTTCAACGGGCATAGCTATGAGGCAGACGGTCTGCGGATCTTCCCGGGCATGGAGGTTGATATTGCCGAGAACGGCCATATTCTGCTGATTGGTCTGCGGGAGAATATTCTTGCCGCCAGAGCGTTATTGAATGAGCATACGGCTGAAGGCCACTTTATTCCGTTCAGAGAGCTGCTGGATATTGCAGACGCCCATGATCTGTGGAAAATAGGAGCGCACCCCTTCCGCGCCTCCACGCCGCTGCACCATCTGGACCCGGAGCTGCTGCAGCGCCTGGATGCCTTCGACTTTAATGCTAAGGATATTTATATGCAGGGAGTAGAGGCTTACCGGGAGCTGATTATGCCGTTTGCCCGCAAGCTGGGCGTTCCCGTGATTGCCGGCAGTGACAGCCATCAATGTCTGCAATACGGCAGCGTGGTTAACCGGCTGGAGGATTCCTGTTCGACGGTGGCAGAGCTGAAAGCCGCGATTGCGGGCGGCCGTTATGAGATTGAAATCTCACCGGCTCTGCCAGTGAAAGTCAAGGCCTCAGTAATGATGAAAAAGCTGCTGAAGCAGCTGCTCGGCGAAGCGCCCTCACGGGAGGAAGCGCAGACAGTAGTCTAATCCTTGCAACATAAATGACCCCGCATCGCCGTTTATCCGGCAATACGGGGTTTATTTCTGTTGTTTATGGCAAACTACACTGGATTATCTGCTGAATGGCTCATCGGCTGTGCTGAGTCTGCCGGAGGGCAGCAGTGTACTGTACGCTGAACTGATCTGGTCGGGCAGCTATGATACGGGCGGCACGAGTGTGCTCGCCAACATTAGCGATCCGATCCTGCTCACAACGCCTACCGGCACCTTCACGGTAGCCCCTGATCCTGCAACAGCGGTCAATACGGCGCCGCAGGCAGCACATTTGTCAGCCTTGCAGTAAGCGGAGCCGTGCCGGGAGGCGCGGGAGCGCTCTTCAGTCTGGCACCCGGACCGGTACATGGGTCCGTAAGACTGAACGGGGATGGTACATTCGTCTATACGCCGTATGCCGGATTCGTGGGCACCGACAGCTTCACCATCCGATACACAAAAGAGGATGGCAGTATCATCCTATACAACATCACAATGCTTGTATCGCCAAAGGATCCTGCCAGCAGCTTAGGCATCTCCATGCAGACGGAAGAGAATCAGACGCTGACCGGCAACCTGAATGCCTTGGGCTTTGGCGGTATAACCGCAGCTCAGGTGGTGCGGGAGCCTAGAAATAGTCAGCTTGTGCTGAACGCCGACGGTACGTTCACCCTGGTGCCTGATCCAGACTTCAGCGGGCAGAACCAGTTCACGCTTGCGGTGACGGATCAGGCGGGCAACACCTTTACCGTTGTCGGGGATGTTGCCGTATTGCCTGCCGGTGAGGAGTAGCTCAGAGGTTAGATGAACACCCGCAGACGGGAGGTCTGCGGGTGTTTTTTTCGTAATTCCAGATTATCGGGCCTCTGAGCAGCATCACTGAGGAATGAAATATAGCGATCCTACAGGTGGAATTTATACAGGATGGTAGCCGGTTCAACGTGTTATGTTAGAGAAATCCATGATGTTTCAGGAAATGCTCCGATTCTTCAAGCGTTCTCTGGTAAGGCACATTGTCATGTGAACCATAGTTAAAGAACCCGTGCCCCATGCCTGCAAAAGTAGATATTGTTGACTCATTGCCAACCAACCGCATATGTTCCGTGAATGTCTGTATGGTGGCGTGGGGGATATTGGCATCCTCTGTGCCGTGAAAAAACAGGCTTGGTGGCAGTCCGCCTTGCACATGTAACAGCGGAGAGGCGGTGGCCAGGTTGGCGGCCTCCAATGGGAAGAGGGGAAGCAGCGCTTCTGCGTCCACCCCGCCGTTAAAAATAACCAGCGCATCCGGCACACAACTGACGGCCAGGTCGTCAGTGGCGTTGCTGAAGCCTGGAACCATTGCACAGCACAGACTCAGATAACCTCCGGCCGACGCGCCGGCCAGGGCGATTTTGTCAGGATTGACCTGCAGGACAGAGGCATTGGAGCGAACCCAGCGAACGGCTGATTTGGCATGGCTCAGGCTCTCTAGGGGGGAGAACAATCCTTCCCTGGAAGGAGGCCGGTACTCTACACAGATCGCCACGAACCTTAAGGAAGCGAAGTGGGCGGCATGGTGCTGGAACTGTTCCGGCCGCTTCTTATGCGTAGTAAACCCGGCTCCGTGAAAAAATAAAATCGCTGGCCTGCCCTGTCTGGCCATACTGCCTGGACTGCACGGACTAGCTTCACCGGCTTCACTGAACGCGCTGGGTGTACTGGCAGTACTGACTTCACTGGCTTCACTGACTTCACGCCCACTTGCAAGTTCTGCCGGCCCGCCGACGATAAACAGCCTGAGCGGCTCCTGCCCGCCTATCGTCGTTGCATAAACCTGTTCTTGTACTGGGTAATCAAACATGTTCTCCACGCCTCCTATGTAGGTTGATAGCCAGACGTTGCATTTGCACATCGTACATTGCTCAATGCTCAATGCTTAATGCTTAATGCTCAATGCTCAATGCTCAATGCTTAATGCTCAATGCTCGTTGTGCCTTTCTGTGACTTTGCGCGCCCATCCTATATTACCAACATCGTGCCTGCGTCTGACTGGACTAACCGTAACTAGCTCTAACTAAGTCTATCTAATGTAACTAGCTGTAACTAAATATAACTTCATGTAACTTCATGTAACTTCATGTAACTTCATGAGACTGTCTGTGACTAACTAAGGTTATCTACACTCAATATGATTTGGTACGCCAGCTATGGCTAACTATGGTTACTAATTCTGCCAGAATGCTGCCGTTTCCTGCTTAGTGTGAAGGGGGTTGACACCAGCTGGGACCGGCTCTATACTTTGACCAAATAGGACGAAGCACGTCCCGTATCCCGCTGGTGGGGTACGGGATTTTTTGTGTTTCTGGATGAACTAGGAGGATGAATGAATGGTATTTGCCGAGGAGCATGAACGCTGGTTGACACATCATATGGACCGGAGGATGGGCGAACGTCGAAGCCGGCTGGAGCGTGGACATGGGCATGGGGAGCGGATGTTTCTGGAACGGGTCTGGTGGCCGATGTTTGGACAGCTGGATCATTTGCATCCCGAATATGAGGTGGCCGACTGGCGCGGCAGACCGTATTTTGTTGATTTTGTCTGGAAGCCGGGTGAGGTGAAGTATGCGATTGAGGTTAAGGGCTACGGCCCGCATGTGCAGGACATGGATCGTGTGCGTTACCGTCAGGAGCTAAACCGTGAGATCTATCTGCAAATTGCGGGTTACCGCGTGGTATCTATTGCTTATGATGATTTGGAGAGTAACTCTGCCCTTCTGATGACTTTGCTCAAATCGCTGTTTATGCCGCATCTGGCTATATCGCGTCCGGGTGTGGATGGTGGCTATACTCGTTTGGAGCTGGATATTCTGCAGCTGGCCATCCGGACAGACGGGTATATCCGGCCTGTGGATTTGGTGCGGGGGCTGGGGGTAGATGCTCGTACGGTAAATAAATGTATGAAATCTCTCTGTCAAAAAGGTAAATTTAAACCGCTAGCTACCAAGGGGAATTACAAGGTGCACCGTTATGAATACATTCCTTCATTCACAGACACACGGTTGTGGTAAATTAGCTTGAAGCAGGTGAGCGGGAAGAAAATAAGGGATATATCCCATAAATTTTCACCTGTAGTAGGCAAATGAGAAGAAAATAAGGGATATATCCCATAAATTTCACCTGTAGCGGGTGAATGAGAAGAAAATAAGGGATATATCCCATAAATTTAGCCTGTAGTAGGCAAATGAGAAGAAAATAAGGGATATATCCCATAAAATTCGACTGATTCGGGTGAGTGAGGAGAAGCTAAGGGCAAAAACCATAGTTACTTTAGATGATAGAATCATAGCAGCCTTGAGAACATTAAGCACCAGTAGGTGGAAGCACATTACGCCTCTACGTCAATTTGTCTCACTGATATGGTTTGTATAATCGGGAAATGTACGACGAGCGTCGTTATATAGATATTTAGGGATTGGGGTTTTGCAGCACATGGGTTCCCTCAACCAACCAATCTCTAATTATGAACTGATTTTTATCCCAATTGTTGTGGTGGCGCGGGGGGAGGGAATCTTTTATGATGGTGAAGATAGGACAGGTATGAGTAAGGTACCTTCAGTCCTCAAGCTTATTTGTAACCGCTAACCACCACCACCACCACCACCACCACTAAACCATAACAAGACCCTAAAGGAGCGATTACTTTACAATGACTACACAAGCTGAATGGCCCTTCCAGCAGCATGATCTGCCTCTGGACGAACGGGTGCGCGACCTGCTGTCCCGCCTTACCCTGGATGAGAAAATAGCCCAGATCCCGCAATATCAAGCGGCTGTCGAGCGTTTAAACGTAGGCGCTTACAAACATGGGACGGAGGCGGCCCACGGGATTTCCTGGCTGGGCAAAGCGACCTCCTTTCCACAGCCAAGCGGCTTGGCCTGCACCTGGAACCCGCAGCTGATGAAGGAGATTGGTGCGGCGATTGGGGATGAAGCCAGAGCTTTTTATCGGAAGAATCCGACGGTCAACGGCCTGACCCTATGGGCACCTACCGTGGACATGGAGCGCGACCCGCGCTGGGGCAGAACCGAGGAAGCTTACGGCGAGGACCCGCAGCTGACCGGACAGCTGAGCACGGCTCTCGTGCAGGGCATTCAGGGAGACCATCCAGTTTATCTGAAAGCGGTAGCAACGCTGAAGCATTTCCTGGGCAACAACAACGAAATCGACCGTGGACATTGCTCGGCCAGCATCGATCCGCGAAATATGCGCGAGTATTATCTGGAGGCGTTCAAGCCTGCGTTCCGTGAGGGCGGAGCACAGTCGATGATGACAGCCTACAACTCCGTGAACGGCGTTCCCGTCATTCTTCATCCGGCGGTGATGGACGTTGTCAAAGGCGAGTGGGAAATGGACGGTTTCATTGTGAGCGATGCCGGAGACTTGTTCGGGATTGTCAAGGACCATAAATATTACGAATCGTTCGCCCAATCGATGGCGGAATCGATCAAGAACGGGATCGACAGCGTGACCGAAGAGACGGAAGAGACGATCAAGGTGGTACGTGAAGCCGTGGAGCAGGGGCTGCTGACGGAAGCGGATCTGGACAAAGCGCTGTTCAACACGTTCCGTGTCCGTTTCAGGCTGGGCGAATTTGATCCGGCCGAGCTGAATCCGTATGCCGCCATCGATGACTCGGTGATTCTCAGCAGCAAGCATGGCGAGTTGTCCCTGGAAGCAGCCAAACAATCGATCGTATTACTGAAAAATGACAACTCGGTTCTGCCGCTCAGCGCAGCCAAGCTGTCCAAGGTTGCGATTATTGGCCCGCTTGGCGATGAGGCCTTCCGGGATTGGTATTCCGGCACCCAGCCGTATGCGGTCACTCCGCTGCAAGGGATAAGCAAGAAGCTGCGGGGCAAACAGGTTACTTTTGAGAGCGGTGCGGATGATATCCTTCTGACCTCGGCAGCAGACGCCAAAGCACTAGGCATCATTGGTGAGGAAGGCAAGCTGGCTGTGATTCATGCCACAGAGTCCCATGGAGAGATGTTCGCGCATACCGCTTGGGGCTGGAACAGCCATATTCTGAAATCTTCCAGCTGTGGAGAATATGTGAGCCTAAATGAAGCGGAGCAGCTGGCCGCCTCCTCGAAGGAGATCTATGGCTGGTACGTCAAGGAATGCCTGAATCTGGTGCCTGAAGGAGAAGACAAGGTCTCGCTGCGTACGTGGAATGACAAGCCGATCCATGTAGATCCGGAGAACGGCACGCTGCGTGTGATAGAAGCGAATGCGCCGGCAGAGAAGTCTGTGTTCAACAAGACGATTGTTAAGAACGGCCTGGAGGCCGCAGTAGCAGCGGCGAAGGCTGCCGATACAGCTGTAGTGTTCGTGGGTAACCATCCACTGCTGAATGGCAAGGAGGAGATTGACAGACCGGATATTGTGCTGGCAGAAGAGCAGGAGCAACTGGTAAAAGCAGTCTATGCCGCCAACCCGAATACGGTTGTGGTCATCGTCGGCAGCTATCCGATCTCCTCATCCTGGATCGACGAGCATATTCCGGCGGTCGTGTATACCTCCCACAGCGGACAGGAGCTGGGTAACGCCGTGGCTGATGTGCTGTTCGGGGATTACAGCCCTTCGGGCAAGCTCAATATGACCTGGTATCGTTCGGTAGAGCAATTGCCTGCGCTGCTGGACTACGACATTATTCAGGGCAAAAGAACTTATATGTACTTTGACGGCGAGCCGCTGTATCCGTTTGGTCATGGCTTGAGTTATGCGGAGCTGTCCTACGCGGATCTCCAGCTTAGTTCCACGAAGCTGGAAGCCGATGGAACGCTGAACCTTAGCGTCCAAGTCAGCAACACATCAGCCATCGATGCGGACGAGGTTGTTCAACTCTACGTGCAGGCGCTGGAATCGCGGGTAACACGTCCGCTGAAACAGCTGAAAGGCTTCAAGAAGATCCATCTTGCTGCAGGTCAATCGCTAACGGTGGAGTTCATCCTGCCTGCAGGCGAGCTGGCCTTCTGGGATGTGACGCGTGAGCAATATTGTGTGGAGCCGGGAGAATACCGGATTGTAATCGGCCGCTCCTCGGCGGATGTGCAGCTCGAAGGACGTATTACCGTGACAGGAGACGCCATTCCGCCGCGTAATCTCTTCGTTGAAACTCCGGCAGAGAATTATGACGGCTATCATCAGGTGTATCTGGATGAATGCAAGGCGGGCGGAGCCTCGATCCACCCGGCTGCCGAAGGTGCCTGGATCACCTTCAAGGATGTGCAGTTTGAGGAAGGCGCAGCACAGTTCACTGCACGGGTATCCTCTGCCACAGGCGGCAGCATCGAGATCCGCACCGGCCGCCCGGACGGGGAATTAGCCGGAACCGTAGCCGTTCCTTCCACAGGTCAGCTGCAGCAGTGGGAACAGGTGAATGGAGAAGTCCGGATTTCTTCCGGAAGAACGGACATCTACTTGGTCCTCGGCGGCGAGATTCTGCTCAGCCGCTTCCAGTTTAATCACTAAGCTAAAGCGGCATGCAATTAGCTGTGAAGCCTTCTATTTGACGCAGAAACGGTTGCCCTTCCTTAGAGGAGAAGGCAGCCGTTTCTGCTTATTTAATGGCTCTTTGTTCCCGCTACAAAAGCCCACCCAGCATTTCACGTGCAGAACTTAGATGAAATGCGTGAATATCTGCGTCAGAATAATATTCAAGTAATTGATGATGAAGCACGGGCAGATGAAGAGGGGGGAGAACGCTTCTATTTAAAAGCCCCTTTTGGACCGAGTCTTGAAATAGATGCAAAAGTGGTTACTACTTAGGACCCTGCGACACTCCAAGCCCTTGAACTAGGTAACCTGCATTTTAGCGGACCGTATAGCCCCTATTTCCTCCTATCTGCGATCTTTTGAAGTCTTACGGACCGTATAGCCCCTAAGTCGTCAAAACAGGCTCAAAAGCGAGGGTTTTCTGTGATATAGAGGCTCCTGGGTCCGTTAATCCTGCAAAACGGCCTATGTACAGCAAATAGAGGCTCCTGAGTCCGCAACCGTCTGAAATCGAAGTGAGGGTTACGAGCGAAGAGGGCTAGGGGACCTAAGTAGTAACCAAAAGTGCATCTAATTTGCTGATTTTTTCCACTTTGGAGTAAATAGTTGCAATATCGCACTTAATCGCCTCCTATCAGAGGTTTCAGTTGAAATTAGTTGCACATTCGCATCTATTTGGTTAAACGTTCCGGAGTAACCTTCTAAATCTTCGCTGAGACCTAAACTGAGAACTAAGCAGTAACCCGATCTCACCCTATACGTAGGTTACCATCAGGAAATCGGGCGTTAATAACGATCGTAAGAACCCTACATATTCGCAGCGGGCTTCATTCACAAATAGCAAACGCTGATTTTGGTTTTGAGCCTATTTAATCTGAATACGGCAAATAACCCGCAAGGCCTCTTACCCCGGGTTGTTTGCTGTTCTACTGTTGACATCGCCTCACAGGGGATCAATCCCCGCCACCGCCGCCGCCGTCTCCACCGCCAGAGTCTCCGCCGCCACTGTCCCCGCCCCAGCTTCCTCCGCTGTCATGGCCGGGAGAGTGAGTAGGGCTTGGGCTGTGATCATGATGGTGGTGATGGTGCGAATCGCCCGAGCCGTTGTGTTTGGCTGAAGATCCACTATCACTATACATATCCATCCCTGAAGCGCCTATAAAGGAGCTGTCATACCCGTCATTATTTCTGTGACGGTTCCGGTTTCTGCCCACCTTCTTGCGCGTATCCCGCAGAATAAGCTGCACCACAATGTATACAAACACTATCACAAATATAAGTCCGATTCCCATGGGAACATGCCTCCTGGTATTGAATTGATCCTGCGCACAGTCACCTAAATTGTACCATACAATTGCAGAAGTGAACCTGATAAATACAGAAAATCCAGCTATATAAGAGGAACTTAAGAATGAAGCAGCAATTTTGGCAGACAGCCTGTTGTATAAGATCTTCTACCAATTCCGGATGTAACATTCTTAAGTTCACATTCTATATATGTTATATTCTGTTATATTACCCGAAGGGAAGTGTCCTCATGTTGGCAGCAGTGATTGAGAAGTACGGCAAGCCGAACGTGTTAGTGATTCGGGAGATGCCGGGACGGTGCGTGGCAAAGTAATCATTGAGCTGCCGTGAAGGTGCAGGGAAGGAGATATTCCGACTGGGAAAATAGTATAGCTGCTGTTTAAAGTGGAAACTCAAGGAGAATCATCAGGATGAATCTAGGGGATCAGGATCATCAGATCCTGCTTCTCCAGATAGTGGAAGCTGTTCGATAAGCTAGTGTACTCAGCAAGAATGCGCTGTTGGCGGATATCGTGGAGCAGCACATGCCCCTCAGCGAAATATTGGGTAAGCACAGCCTCATCATTCGCGAAACGGATCATCCGTTCAGGTGACGTAGAGAACAGCTTCTCCCCGGTCTGCACGTTATGGAGATCGACGGAGCAGTCCCCACAGATAACACCAAGCGGCGTTCCGGCATTGGAGAATATGCGGCCGGAACCGGCTGGCATAGATACGTCATCAGCTTCCGCCGCAGTCTTATCTGCAAGGATGGCATGAGTCTGTGCTTCCAGGTCAACCAGCAGATAGTGTGAGATACGGGACTTATCGCCCCGAGCCGGATATGGCAAGGTGGGGATGCCTACCTTCAGCAGACGATCGCTGAGTCCTATAAGCTCCAGCCTCCATAATCCTGAGGCCTCACGGCTGACTTCGGCGGAATCTTCGATGCTCAGCGTATACACCTTGCGGGTACTCATGCTGCGGCAATCGAGCTGGTGAATCGTGATTTCGGCCAGAAGGCCCGTCCACTGGATATAGGCATAATAGATGCTGTTCTCTGAATTAGGTTGGCTTTCCAGATAGACGTATGGTTCGTAGGCGAAATACTGGCTGGTCTGATGGACGAAATCATATTTGAGCACGCCGGCCTGAAATCCTGACTCGAAGCTGATATCGGGGTCGTCTTCGCTCCTGCGGCCCACTGTGAAGACAGCATATTGATCATCGATGGTGATGTCGGAGTAGAGCACAAATTGCTGCTCATAACCTCTGATATATTGAATTTGAATGGTAATCCCCTCCTTGTTATGAGTTATACTCTATGCCTGTGCAATGGTTGCGTGTGGTGCAGGGCAGAGGACGGTTTAGCAGGGGGTTGCCGAGATTATGAAATAAAAGGTTTGCGTTTCTCGCCGTACTTTGCTAGCATACGAAGTAATATAATTATCAATTAGTTTCCTAGGGTTCCGTTGCCGTTGGCAGGTCTGGTCCGAGGGGAAACACGCGGATAGTCTTATCCGTGTCTACACGGAGGGACAAAAGCCCGGGAGGAATCGTCAGCTGACGATTACCTTCCGGGCTTTTTTTGCGAGATACCAGGAGGAGGAAGTCAAGATGAGAACAAACATAGAATGGATCAAAGTAGCTGTCGCTGCGGGATTTGAGGTCCTATGGGCCATGGGTCTGAAGCATGCGTCCACTCCCTGGGAATGGGGGATTACAGCGGTGGCCATCTTGATCAGCTTCTACGGACTGATTTCCGCCTCAGCCAAGCTGCCGGTAGGTACGGTATATTCGGTTTTTGTGGGGCTGGGGACTATGGGGACGATGTTTGCCGATATGTTGTGGTTCGGAGAAGATTTTAAATGGATCAAGCTTGTGCTGGTCGGGATTCTGCTGGTTGGCGTGATGGGTCTCAAAAAAGTAACGGCAGAACCTGAAGCAAAGGAGGAGAGTTAATATGGCGTGGATCTATCTGCTTGTAGCCGGAGGGTTCGAGGTGTTCGGGGTATCGATGATTCACAGCTTAAATAAAGCGCGCAACTGGCGGTCCATCGGTATGATTAGCCTTGGCTTTGGGGGCAGCTTCCTGTTTCTTACGCTTGCCATGCAGACGCTGCCGATGAGTACGGCTTATGCCTTGTGGACGGGAATTGGCGCGTCCGGCGGGGCGGTGCTGGGAATGCTGCGGTATGGAGAAGCACGTGATCTGCGGCGTATCCTCTATATTGTGATGATTCTTGGAGCGGCAGTCGGACTCAAGCTGGTGGCTTGATCCGGCAGCTTCCTGTTTCAACGAGTATAGAAGCGTTTAAATTAGATGAAAATGAATATTGACGTTTACATATATTTTTAGCGCTTATCCAGTAACCTATTCGTTGAAGGAGATTAGTGATATGAACAGATTGAAAGAAACCGATTATGCAGAAATAGCCCAAGTAAACCGGGCAAACCGGATTACTCTTTCCGACGGAACCTCCGTAGCGCGGATCGGGCAAGGGACATGGAATATGGGAGACCGAAACTCTGGCAGAGCCGAAGAAATAGCGGCGTTGAAGCTGGGCGTCGAGCTGGGTATGGACCTGATTGACACGGCAGAAATGTATGGAGAGGGACGCTCGGAGCTGCTGGTGGGTGAGGCGATCCGCGGCATCCGCGATCAGGTATTTCTGGTGTCCAAAGTATACCCGCACAATGCCGGAGGGGTGAATCTGGTCCGCAGCTGTGAAGAGAGTCTGAAGCGGCTGGGTACCGACCGGCTTGACTTGTATTTGCTGCACTGGAAGGGCAATATTCCGCTCGAAGAAACGGTGCGCGGCATGGAGCAGCTGGTGGCTGACGGCAAAATCGCCCGTTGGGGTGTATCGAATCTCGACACGGACGATATGAAGCAGCTGCTGAATATCGACGACGGCACCCATTGCGCCACCAATCAGGTGCTCTACCACCTGGGCTCCAGGGGGATTGAGCACGATTTGCTGCCTTGGATGAGAGGGCAGAACATTCCGGCGATGGCCTATTCCCCATTAGCCCAGGCAGGCTCCCTGCGCAAGGGACTGCTGGAGAATGAGACGGTGCTGGAAATTGCCGCCAAGCACCAGGCTGACCCGCTGCAGGTGATGCTGGCCTGGACCCTCCGCTCCGGCGATGTGATCGCCATTCCGAAGGCGGCGTCACCGGAGCATGCCGCTTGTAATGCAGCCGCCGGTCTGATCACGCTTGCCGAGGAGGAGCTGTGGAAGCTGGACGATGCGTTCCCGGTTCCCTCCTGGAAGGTGCCGCTGGATATGATTTAAGCTGGAAACCCGCCATTTTGGCGGGTTTTTTTGTTGAAATATAAGAAATTATATGTTCTACATTATTATTTCTCCTTCTATTTTTCGCAGAAACGGATGCCGCCTCTTGCAGAGGACGGCGAAGCCGTTTCTTCTTAATTGGACTTAAACCTCAGGTTACTTGTAACACTGAGCGGACCTCATAGCCTCTATTTGTGCAATTTTGCTGCTGTACACGGTTTTGCGGACACTATGGCTCTTAAAGCTTAGGTTTACCCTCCGAAATCCACCGATTTACTCGAATAGGGGCATCTGAGTCCGCAACAGTGGCAAAAAGCCAAGAAACGGACTAATAAGGGCTCCAGAGTCCGCTCGACTACTGCGCCGATGCCCGGTGATGCTCCTGGGCCGCTCCGCCCACTTCTCCGATGCCCAGTGCCCTCCCTGATTCGGCTCTGCCTAATTCTCTGCTTATTTCCAACAAAATGCATTGAACTGGCTGTATTAGCTAATTATAACTTCATACGAAAGGTAGTGGTGAGGTGCTGTTTCCATATGCCCGCAGCGCCGTTTCACTTTCAAGCGGAGGCTACTGCAAGCCCGCAGCCGCTGTTTTTCCGCATGGCTGCAGGCTCTTAAATGTTGTCAACATTGTTCATGCCGAAACCGCATTTTCAATTTGGTGACTTCTGAAAGCGCTTTGATTAAGATGTGTGCATAGGGGATGAACCAGCAGTCACACGAGACTGCGCAGCCATCCCGTTCAATTCATAAAGGGGGCATTTAACAATGGCCACAACGAAAATCCAAACAAATTCATCCGCCGGTGTGCGGATAAAGGTACAGCAGGTCGGCCGCATGCTGAGCGGAATGGTGATGCCGAATATCGGGGCATTTATCGCTTGGGGGTTAATAACTGCATTATTTATTCCAACAGGCTGGCTACCCAATAAAGATCTGGCAACTTTGGTTGATCCAATGATCAAATTCCTGCTGCCGCTCTTAATTGGTTATACAGGCGGTCAAATGGTTCATGGCAAACGCGGTGGAGTCATTGGTGCGGTAGCGAGCATGGGTGTCATTGTAGGAGCAGACATTCCGATGTTCCTAGGCGCGATGATTGTCGGCCCGCTCGCCGGTTGGGTGCTGAAGCAGTTCGACCGTTGGGTGGAAGGCAAGATCAAAGCCGGTTTCGAAATGCTTGTGAACAACTTCTCGCTGGGCATCATCGGCGGACTACTGACACTGGGTGCTTTTAAAGGAATCGGTCCATTAGTTGAGGGATTGACCAGCATCCTCGCGGACGGTGTACAGTTCCTGGTCAACCATAGCCTGCTGCCGCTCGTCAACCTTATTATTGAGCCAGGCAAAATCCTCTTCCTGAACAACGCGATCAACCACGGAATCCTTAGCCCGATCGCTGCAGAGGAATCAGCCAGAATCGGCAAATCCGTTCTGTTCATGCTGGAATCGAACCCTGGCCCGGGGCTGGGCCTTCTGCTGGCGTACTGGCTGTTCGGACGCGGCTCTGCGAAGTCTTCCGCTCCCGGTGCAGTTATCATTCACTTCCTGGGCGGGATTCATGAGATTTACTTCCCGTACATTCTGATGAATCCCCGTCTGATCCTGGCCGTTATCGGCGGTGGCGTCTCCGGAACGTTCACCTTCCAGCTGATGGGTGCAGGTCTTACCGCCTCGCCTTCGCCGGGCAGTATCTTTGCCTACATTGCTATGACACCCAAAGGTGAATTCCTGCCCATGTTTGCCGGTGTGGCCGTAGCAACCATCGTATCGTTCTTGCTGGCAGCGGTGCTGCTGAAGACCACCCGAAGCAACGGTGAGGATGATATCGAACTGGAAGAAGCAGCAGCCAGAGTCAAGGATATGAAATCAGCGGGAACTACCGCTGGAACTGTCGGAACTGCAACAGGCGCCAATCTGACGGGTACCGTCAACAACGCCAATGTACGCAACAAGAGTGATGTGAACAAAATCGTCTTCGCCTGCGATGCCGGAATGGGTTCCAGTGCGATGGGGGCTTCGGTGCTGCGTAAGAAGCTGCAGACCGCCGGTGTGAATGTTACCGTCGTCAACTCGGCAGTCAGCGAGATTCCGAGCGATGCCGATATCGTCATCACCCAGAAAACATTGACCGAGCGGGCCATTGCCAGCAGCCCGAAGGCTGAGCATATCTCCATCGATAATTTCCTGAAGAGTCCGAGATACGATGAGCTGGTAGAACGGTTGAAATAGTTTCAATCCGTGCACCATAACATAGAGAGTAATAGGTTCAACAAAAAAAAGCAGACGAACGCTGGCCACAGGCGCCAGCGTTCGCTCCAGTTAAGGCGAGGGTTCCCCACTATGAGGAAAATAACCGCCAGGCAGCGCCGCATGATTGAGCTTCTTATCGGCGTAAGCGAAGGGAATACGGCTGCTGAAATTGCAGCAGCTACCGGTGTGAGCGTGAGAACCGTCCACCGGGAGATGGAGGATATTGAGCTTGTCCTGCGCGGTTACGGACTGGATCTGATCCGCAAGTCAGGCAAGGGCATTCAGGTAAGCGGTCCGGAAGCCGGTATGGAGAAGCTGCGAATGGCACTCAGGGATGAGAAGCCGGCAGACTATTCCGGCGAGGACCGCAAGGTGTATGAGCTGTGCCTGCTGCTGGAAGCGGAAGAACCAGTCAAGCTGTTCGCACTGGCCCATTCGCTGAAGGTTACTGTAGCCACGATTAGCTATGACCTGGATGAACTGGAGCCTTGGGTCAAGAAATTCGGCCTTCTGCTGGTGCGCAGGCGGGGGTATGGGGTGGAGATTAACGGCAGCGAAATTGACAAACGCCGCGCGCTTGGCCGCTTGGCCGCCGAGCATCTTGATCAGTCCGATCTGGTCGGTCATGCCCAGCTTAATGAGGGCAGACCTGTATTCAAAATGCTGCTCTCCACTGTAGGTCAGGGCAACCTGATGCATGTGGAGAACACGCTGTGGGATATGGACTGGAGCTGGATCGCGGAGCTGCCGGAGATTGTCTACATGGAGTTGCTGCTGGGTCTTTCAGTAACGGTCAGGCGTCTGGAGCTCGGCAGACTGATCGGCAGCTCCGAAGAGCACGGCTATCCGCTGCTCTCCGACCACCGCAATATTGCCGGGGCGGAGCAGCTTGTCCAGCGGCTGGCAGACACGCTCACCATAGAATTCCCCAGGAACGAAATGTTGTATATTGCCGGTCTGTTTGACCGGGTGCAGGATTCATTCTCCACCGCGGGCTACGCCTACGGCGATATGGAGCTGATGGAAATTGTCTACCGCTTGACGGATAACGTGATGAGACGCACAGGCATTTCTTTTCAGAGTGACCGTACCCTGCGTGAAGGGCTGCTGGAGCATATCGATCCTGCGCTCAAACGCATCCGGGAAGGGACGCGGATTCGCAATCCCTTGCTTGGACCCATCCGCAGGGATTTCGAGTATCTGTTCGAGGTGGTCCGCTCCTCGGTGGAGGAGCTGGAGCTTACACCGCGCATACCGGATGAGGAGATTGGTTTCCTGGTGATGCATTTTGGAGCGTCGATGGAACGGCTGAACCAGCTGAGACGCAGTGTCCGGGCGATTCTGGTCTGCGCCAGCGGACTCAGCTCCTCACGGCTGCTGGCCACAAGGCTCAGCAAGGAAATGCCGCAGATCGAAATTCTGCGCAGCATCTCCTGGTATGAAGCAGCCCGCCTGCCAGAGGAAGAATATGATCTGATGATTTCTACCATCGATCTGCCGCTTCCGAAGGATCGTTACATTAAGATCAGTCCGCTGCTGACCGCGGAAGAAATCGAGCAATTGCTCAGCTTTGTCCAGAATACGACGCTTAAGAACCGTGTTCCCCGCACCTCTGAGGAGACTGCATCCCCGCAGCGCGAAGAAGGGGCATTGGAGCGCCTGCAGAGCCATAAGGCCATTCTTGAGGTCATGGTAGGCCTGCTTAAGCGCTTCCGCTTCCATCCGCTGGACAACAGCGGAATGAGTCTTGCCGCAACCTTGTCGGGCATGCTGGATAAGCTTGACGGCGACGTTGTGGAGGATCATGGAATCGTGCTGGACCGGCTGCTGGAGCGTGAGCGGATGGCGAGCCAGGTCATTCCGGATACAGCGCTGGCGCTGTTCCATAGCAGAAGCAGCCATATTCTGAAGTCCTCCCTGACACTATACCGACTGGACCAGCCAGTGGTTCTGGAAGGGGAGACGGAGGTCCGGGTCATTCTGCTGATGCTGGCGCCGCGCAAGCTCTCCAAAGAAAGTCTGGAAGTACTCAGCGAGATCAGTGCGCTGCTGCTCAATTCGGAGCTGGTTCAGCTGCTGGAGGAACGGACGGAAGCGGAGATACGTGCGTATCTGTCCGCAGAGCTGCTGCGTTTTTTTCAGAATAAAATATGAAAGCGAGAGATCCCTTATGAATATATTGTCAGAAAACAAAGTGATTATGCATGGAGCAGCCGCAGATAAAACAGAAGCCATCAAGATGGCTGGAAGATTGCTGGTGGATGCCGGACATGTGACGGATGAATATGTGCCCAAGATGCTGGAGCGTGAAGAGGTAGTCTCCACTTATATGGGCGGCGGACTGGCCATTCCGCACGGAACCAAGGAAGCGAGACCTTTCATCAAATCCACCGGCATGTCGATCATCCGTTTCCCGGATGGGGTGGACTTTGGCGGCGACGAGCCTGCTTTTGTCGTCATTGGCATTGCGGCTGCCGGAGACGGGCACATGGAGGTGCTGACGAATGTGGCGATGATCTTCTCGGAGGACGACGCGATTGAGCGGGTGATGAATGCGGCGACTCCAGCCGAGGTCATGGCTATCTTCGAAGGAGGGCTGTGAGCATGAAAGCCGTCCATTTCGGAGCAGGCAATATCGGCAGAGGGTTTATCGGACTGCTGCTGTCGCGTTCAGGGTATGAGGTCTGTTTCGTCGATGTGAATGAGGCGGTGGTGGCCGAGCTGAAGCGGCGCGGAGAATATCCGGTGACACTGGCAAGCGGAAGCCAGGAGACCGTAGTTGTCCACAATGTAACAGCGCTCAGCAGTGTAACGGAAGCGGATCAAGTGGCCACAGCGATTGCAGAGGCCGACCTGGTCACAACGGCGGTCGGGGTATCCGTGCTGAAGCATATCGCGGCTGTGCTGGCGGAAGGCATCAAGCGGCGGCTGGCCGTGACTTCGGCACCGCTGCATGTGATCGCCTGCGAGAACGCCATTGGCGGCAGCTCCCAGCTAAAAGAACTGGTATATGGCCAGCTTGATCAGGCTTTGCACAGCCAGGCTGACGAAACCGTAGCGTTCCCGGATGCCGCAGTGGACCGGATTGTGCCGCTGCAGCAGCATGAGGATATTCTGAAGGTAGTGGTAGAGCCTTTTTATGAGTGGGCTGTGGACGGGTCGCGGATGCTGCCCGGCTATCAGCCGGTCGAGGGTGTGCATTATGTGGATGATCTGGAGCCGTACATTGAACGCAAGCTGTTCACGGTTAATACTGGCCACTGCTCCGCCGCCTATCTTGGGTATCTGCACGGCTGCAACACGATTCAGCAGGTAATGGAGAATGAGCAGCTGACTGCACAGGTTCGTGAAGTATTGGAGGAGACCGGGGCGATGCTGGTGCGCAAGCACGGGTTCGATCAGGCAACACATCAACAATATATCAGCACCATATTGGAGCGTTTCGGCAATCCGGCGCTGACCGATGAAGTGTCCCGTGTCGGCCGTTCGCCCATCCGTAAGCTGTCGCCGAATGACCGGCTGGTGTCACCTGCGCTGCAGGCTTATGAAGCCGGACTAGGGTATACCGCGCTTGCGCGTTCAATGGCCGCAGCGCTGCTGTTTGAGTCAGCGGATGATCCCGAGGCCGCTGAGCTGGCGGCTTCTATCAGGGACATCGACGTGGCCGCGGCGCTCACGAAGGTTAGCGGAATCGCAGCGGAGCATCCGGTGCACCAGGCGGTGATGGCGGAATACGCCAAGCTGAAGCAGCAGCCGTCCCAAGTATAAAATTAAAGTTACTGCTTAGGACTCCTCAGGCTGTAATCAGCAAAGACTTAGCTTCTGGAACGCCACATCCGTCCAGCCGCCGAATTAGTTGCGAATCTGCATCTATTTAGCCGATTTTTTCCGTTTTAGAGCAAATAAGTGCGAAAACGCATCTAATTTTGGATTTGGAGCGCTAGAGAATCGATTTACGCGTAAATAGTTGCAGATACGCACTTATTTGCCCGTAACAGGAGTTTTCACTGAAATTAGATGCAGTTTCGCATCTAATTTCTCTGAGTGCAGCACTCTACACCCCCAGTAGGACCTAAGTAGTAACAGTATAAATAGGCAATTGGAAAAAGAACCGCAGAGGCATACTACCCTTGCGGTTCTTTTTTGTTCTCTTGGGCATTCCGCAGGAACAGCTCGCCCTTGCCCTTAAGGTCTTGCGCATTCCGCAGGAACAGCCCGCCTTTGCCCTTAAGGTCTTGCGCATTCCGTAGGAACAGCCCGCCCTTGCCCTTAAGGTCTTGCGCATTCCGCAGGAACAGCCCGCCTTTGCCCTTAAGGTCTTGCGCATTCCGCAGGAATAGCTCCGCCTTTGACATTTGCCCCGGCCGTGCATTCCGGAAGGGATAGCGGCCAGTCCCAGCGGCGTTCAAGCGGTCCCGCAGGGATAAGCGATCTTCGCACCCACCTGTCTAATCACCGTGCCGCCAGACTCCTTCGCCAAACTTGCGGGAGTCCAGAGGGTGCAACCCTTTGGGGCCCTCCCTTGGAAGGGAGGGTTTGGGAGGGATCGATCAGATCGATCAGCTATTCTCAATAATCGTCTCAAGCGTAGTACGGTCCAGACCCTCTACCAGCTTGATCAGCAGCTCCTTGGCAGCGGCATAATCATCGCTGTGAATGATGGAGGAGGCGGTGTGGATATAACGGGAGCAGATGCCGATAACGGTGGACGGAACACCGATTCCGCTGACATGCACCTGGCCGGCATCCGTGCCGCCCTGGGAGACGAAATATTGCGTCTTGATCTTATGGGTCTGTGCGGTATCCTGCACATATTCAATCAATCCGCGGTGGGTAACCATGGTCGGGTCATAGATACGCAGCAGCGCCCCCTGGCCCAACTGGCCGAACGCCTGACGGTCGCCAGTCATGTCGGCTGCCGCGCTCGCATCCAGTCCGAAGAAAATATCGGGGTTCAGCAGGTTGGCCGCAGTGCGCGCACCGCGCAGGCCCACTTCCTCCTGGACAGTTGCTCCGGCGAAGACGGTATTGGGCAGCTTTTTGCCGTGCAGCGCCTGCATCAGCTCAATCGCCAGCCCTACACCATAACGGTTGTCCCAGGCCTTGGCCATAATCTTCTTGGGATTGGCCAGCGGGGTGAACGGGCAGACCGGCAGGATCTGCTGCCCCGGAGCAACGCCGAAGCTCTCGGCTTCCTCCCGGCTGTCGGCACCGATGTCGATGTACATTTTGCGGATATCGCCGGCTTGCTTACGTTCATCATCGCTCAATAAGTGGATCGGCATGCTGCCGACCACACCGTTCAGCTTGCCTTGGGGCGTGATCACCTCCACCCGCTGCGAGCTGACGGCAGAAGACAACCAGCCGCCCAGCGTCTGGAAGCGGATCATGCCTTTGTCCGTGATGCCGGTAACCATAAAGCCTACCTCGTCAAAATGTCCGGCGACCATAATCTTGGGGCCGTTCTCTTCACCGCGCAGCACACCAAACAAGCTGCCCAGACGATCCTGCAGAAATTCGTCCGTATAAGGTGACATAGCCTCCTTGACATAAGCGCGCAGTTCGCGCTCATAGCCCGGGGCTGAGGGGAATTCAGTTAATGTTTTGAACAAATCAAGGGTTTCCTGGTTCATGATTATATCGCTCCTTTACTTCTATATAGTATGAACAAAGTGACCGCGATTGTCCACGTCAGGAAGAGCGGAACCGGGCAGAGGCCGCCGGAATAAGCTGTAGGAGAGACTCCGCTGCCAGGAGTCCGTGAAAGGAAGCGAAGTAGATGAGGGTAGGTAGCATGCCCCAATACAGGAGGCCGACCAAGCTTACCAAGGTTATTCCTGCGGCGGCGATCCGCAGACGGTACCGCAGGCAACGGGCTGAACAGGAAGCAATACTCATTCTGATCCTGTTTCTGCTGCTGATTGTGGTGCTGCTGTATTTTTCCTGAACCGGCATGACATAACGGAGGGGGATATGGCGAACACTAAGGACAAACTTCTAGGCGAAGCAGAACCATGGGCAAGGCCAACAAGTTCCTTTAGATGAACCATATCCCTTCGCCTAATTTCAGGAGGTGTCTTCTTTTGCCGGCCAAAACCAGGAAGTCCGGTGTCAAGCTGCGGCTTGACACCATGACTCCGCAAGATTATGAGAAATTGTCCAAGCCTTACGTGCCGAATCGTCCTGTACTTAAGAATTGTCTGCGGGCATTCCTGTCGGGGGGACTGATCTGCTTAATTGGACAAGGAATCCAGGAGGTGTTCATGGCGTATTTCGACATGACTTCCAAGGAAGCTGCAAGCCCGACTGTGGCGGTATTAATTATTATTTCTGTTATTCTGACCAGCTTTGGCGTATACGACAAGCTGTCGCAGTGGTGCGGTGCGGGCACCGCTGTCCCTATTACGGGTTTCGCCAACAGCATGTGTTCCGCGGCTCTGGAGCACCGGGCCGAAGGGCTTGTGCTCGGTGTCGGCGCCAACATGTTCAAGCTGGCCGGCTCCGTCATTGTGTTCGGGGTGGTGGCGGCTTTTATAGTAGGCGTTGTTTATGCCTTCTTGGGACTGGGAGGTGGACATTTATGAAGCAGCTAGGTAAGCAAAGCTGGGAGTTTACGACACGTCCGGTCATTCTGGGCGCTTCCGCCGTAGTCGGGCCTGAAGAAGGCGAGGGGCCGCTGGCCTCTGACTTTGATTTCATTTACGACTCGCTGGAGATGGGCGAGAAGACCTGGGAGAAGGCCGAACGGGCCTTATTCGAGAAAGCCTCCAAGCTGGCTTTGATGAACGCCGATCTGGAGCAGGACAAGCTGGAGTTTTTTGTGGGCGGCGATTTGATGAACCAGATCATCAGCAGCTCGTTCGCCGCCCGTAAGCTGGGTGTGCCATACCTGGGCGTATTCGGCGCCTGCTCTACCTCAATGGAGAGTCTGGCGATTGCCTCGATGATTGTTGATTCCGGCGGTAGCAAATATGTGCTCGCAGGAACCTCCAGCCACAACTGTACGGTGGAGAAGCAGTTCCGGTATCCAACGGAATATGGCTCGCAGAAGCCGCCGACCGCACAATATACTGTAACGGGCTCCGGCTGCGCTGTGGTTGGCGTGAATGATGGCTCGGGCAAGCACCCGTATATGCTAACGGCAACACTGGGCAAAATTATGGATTTGGGTCTCACCGATCCTTTTAATATGGGGGCAGCGATGGCTCCGGCTGCGGCAGACACCCTAACTGCCCACTTCCGAGATACCGGACTTACCCCGAGCCATTATGATCTGATCGTTACCGGTGATCTGGCTACTGTGGGGCTGCCGATTGCCCAGACTTTGCTGGCTGAAGGCGGGATTCCTATGGAAGAGACGGTGTTCAAGGACTGCGGGAACATGATCTACAATATGGACAAGCAGAAATATGTCATCGCAGGTGGAAGTGGGTGCGGCTGCTCGGCAACAGTCACCTACGGGCATATCCTGAAGCGGATGCGAAAAGGGGAACTGAAGCGGGTACTCGTCGTGGCTACAGGTGCGCTGCTCTCGCCTCTGTCCTATCAGCAAGGGGAGAGCATCCCTTGTGTCGCTCATGCGGTAGCGCTCGAATTTGGAGGTGAAACAAGATGATCTACTTGTGGGCTTTCCTGGTTGGCGGGGCCATCTGTGTGATCGGACAGCTGATGTTTGATGTGGGTAAGCTGACGCCTGCCCATACGATGAGCACGCTGGTGGTGGCAGGAGCTATTGCCGATGCGTTCGGCCTCTATGATCCACTGGTGAAATTCGCCGGTGCAGGAGCAACGGTTCCGATTACGAGCTTCGGGAATTCACTCGTGCACGGTGCGCTTACGGAGCTGGAGCAGCAGGGCTGGATTGGGGTGGTAACCGGTATCTTCAGCTTGACAAGCGCAGGTATCTCGGCAGCCATTGTCTTTTCCTTCCTTGCCGCGTTGGTGGTAAGACCGAAGGGCTGAAGGAATACAGTAATAAGGATAGCAGCGATTCTCCGATTTTGGGGGATCGCTGTTTTTGTTTTCATTCTAAGGGAAACAGGTCGGTTTTGTGCATGATAATAACTGATTTTTACATGTTCATTCTCCAGCTGAAATGATAGTATCTGTTTGGGTTAAATAGATATTTATGTAAAATAAACGAAAGCGGGTGGATCACGTCTCTATGAGAAGAAACAAAGCTGCAAAACCCCTGTTTGTACTGCTCTTATCCTCTGTCCTCATCGGATCGTCGCTGTTGCCGGGTATGTCTGCAAGTCCCTCTGTAAATGCCGAATCGGCAGAGTCTCCCCTGAAGGTATTTGAAAGCGCATCCACCAGTCCTGAGCAACAAGCGGGACCAGAGTCTTCTGAGAACAGTCCCTCAGCCGTGACAGATGCGGTGTACAGCCCGCCTGCGGCTCTGCCGCAAGGAGGACCTTATGCCTTTGATTTCGGATCAGGTGCTGTAGAGAATGGCTATCTTCAGGTTAAGGCGGACACCGCATATTCGGCGGAAGCCAAGTATGGATTCGCAGACCTTTCCCGCGTTACCGGGGGAGAGCGGGCGGGTTCGGATGCCTTGCGGTCTGATTTTGTAGTGCCGAGAGATACGGTCTTTAATGTGGATCTGCCGAATGGCGACTATACCGTTGCGCTGATTGCCGGCGACAGTGAAGGCGCTACGGATCTGGCAATCAAGGTGGAATCAATGCAGAAGGTCCAGCAGACCGCTAAGCCTGCGGGACAATATCTGGAGATGAGCTTCGACCTTGCGCTGGTTGATGGACAGATGAACTTTGCTTTTAGCGGCACACTGCCTGTAATTAATTCGCTTGTGATTACGAAGCTGCCGGACCGCCAGCAGAGCGGACAGCCAACCGTTTATCTTGCCGGAGATTCCACCGTGCAGACGTACGATCCCTACTGGAAGCCGCAAGCCGGCTGGGGCCAGATGCTGCCGAAATTTTTCAGTTCAGAGATAACGGTTAAGAATCATGCCATCGGAGGACGCAGCTCCAAGACCTTTATTACTGAGGGCCGTCTGGATGAGATTCTGCGGAACTTGCGTCCCGGTGATTATTTCTTCATTCAATTTGGCCATAATGATGCGACAATCAGCGTGCCAGAGCGTTATGCCTCTCCCGCCGATTACCGAATCTATCTGAAGACTTACATCGAAGGCACCAGGCAGCGGGGTGCGACCCCTGTGCTGATTACGCCGATGGGCCGCAGAGATTACAACACCGCAGCGGGTACATTTAATGTAAGCTTCCCGGAATATGTGCAGGCTATGAAAGAGGTCGCAGCTGAACTGGATGTAGAGCTGGTTGATCTCAGTGCTCTTAGCAACACCTATTTCAACTCGATTGGCTTCGAGGCTACACGAGCAGTCTTCCTGCATCTTGATCCGGGCATCTATGCAGCTTTTGCCGGCGGATCGGCTGACAATACCCACTTCCAGGAGTATGGCGCCATCCAGATGGCCCGCCTGCTTGCGGGCGGTGTGCAGCAGCTTGATATTCCGCTGGCCGCTTATGTCCGCGAGCTGGATCAGCCCGATGCCGTTCCGGCGAAGCCGACAGGAGTGGTAGCAGGCAGCATCAGCAATGCAGGAGCTGTGCTGCAATGGACCAAGGTGGACAATACGGACATTTACCGCATATACCGCAAGCTTGCGGCAGCTGATGAATCCGCTTACCGCTTGGCCAGCACCTCGACCGTTCCGACGATTTCACTTGGCGGACTGGCGGAAGGCCAGAGCTATACCTTCCGGGTCAGCGCCGTGAACGGGCGGGGCGAATCGGAGCTGTCCGATGAGGTGGCCGTCACCACCAAATTAGCCACCTTCCGCTATGACTTCGGTCCGGCAGGATCGCCGGTAGCCGCAGGTTATACCGAAGTGAATCGTAGTGTGCTGTACACGCCGGAACGGGGGTACGGCCTGACTTCAAGCGAGGGCATGGCTGACCGCGACCGCGGCAGTGCCACCGATGATCTGCGCCGGGATTTCGTAATCTTTTTCGGAGGAAGTTATGAGTTCAAGGTTGATCTGCCGAACGGGTATTACACCGTCAAGACCTACACAGGCGATTGGATCGGTTCAACCAAGACGAATGTGGCGATTGAAGGCAAGGATTACGGCTTGATTTCCTCAGGTAAGGAGAACATTGCCGAGAAGTTATACAACCAGGTAGCCGTCAAAGACGGCCAGATGAATCTGGTGTTCAGCGGAACGACCGCCCATCTGAATGGTGTGGAGATTACTCCGCTGCTGCAGGCGCCGACTGGTCTCAAGCTGACAGACCTTGATCTAAGCGCTGATCCGGTCACGGCCACATTAGCCTGGGACTTGATGGATGGAGCCGCGAAATACCGCGTATACCGCCAGGCCACCACAGGAGGCCTGGCGGAGCTGCTGGCCGAAACGGCAAGCCCGTCCTATATAGATGCCGCAGCGGATATGGGCATGGATTATATGTATACGATTACATCGGTGGATGCTACCGGACTGGAGTCGGTGGCTTCTCAGCTCCTGAATGTATCCATGGTGGATGCTTCGGTAGCCAAGGCAGCCGTGCCAACCGGCTTAACCCTGCAGTCAACTGACAAGAATGAGCTGACCTTCACCTGGCAGCAGGATGCCGCAGCCACAAGGTATCAGGTGTACCGTTCATCCTCGGCGGATGGGGAATATCTCCTGATCGGCCGCACGGCAGAAGCCTCCTATACGGATACAACTGTTCTGACTACCGTTTCCTATTACTACAAGGTATCTGCCGTGAATGCCGGGGGCATCTCCGGGCTGTCCGATGCACTTAAGACGCCTGCAGTAACTACCTTGCAGCGGAACATGGAATATCTGGACCGTGCTCCTATAGCCGTGAAGACGGAGCAGGGCAATCTGGTCAGCTGGCGGATGCTGGGACTTGATCCCGAGTCTATCGGGTTTCATGTGTATCGCGGAAAAGAGAAGCTGACGGATGCTCCGCTGACCGCAAGCACCAACTATCTCGATCCGTCAGGAACTGAGGATTCCAAGTATACAATCACCACCGTCCTGAACGGTTTAGAGAAGCCGGCAACGGCAGAATTCGGCGTATGGGAGAAGCAATATCTCTCCGTACCGCTGCAGAAGCCGGCGGATGACTACACCAAGGACGGCCAGCCGTATACGTATGTGGCCGGTGATGCCAGCGTAGGCGATCTTGACGGTGATGGGGTATACGAGATTGTCATGCTCTGGTCGCCTTCGATCAGCAAGGACAATTCACAGGCCGGGTATACAGGCCTTGTCTATATGGATGCTTATAAGCTCGATGGAACTAGAATGTGGCGGATCAGCCTGGGTCCCAACATCCGCTCTGGTGCCCATTATTCACCGTTCCTGGTCTATGATCTGGACAGTGACGGACGTGCCGAGGTGATGCTGAAGACAGCGGATGGAACGGTGGACGGCCAAGGCACAGTCATTGGAAATGCTGAGGCCGACTATCGGAACAGCGGCGGTTATGTCCTGCTGGGCGATGAATATCTGACCGTCTTCGAGGGACTTACCGGCCGGGCTGTGGACACTGTCAGCTATGACCCTCCGCGCGGGGATGTCGCGGCCTGGGGCGACGGCTACGGCAACCGCGTGGACCGTTTCCTGGCAGCAGTAGCTTATCTGGACGGTGAGCATCCCAGTGCGATGTTCAGCCGGGGATATTATACAAGAACCGTACTGGTCGCTTACGATTACCGCGAGGGCAAGCTGGTGAAGAGATGGCGTTTTGACAGCACTGACGAGGCTTATGGCAAAGATTTCGAAGCCCAGGGCAATCACAATCTGTCCGTTGGCGATGTGGATAGCGACGGCAAGGATGAGATTACCTTTGGGGCGATGGCGATCGATGACGACGGGACACCGCTCTACAATACCAAGCTGGGGCATGGCGATGCGCTCCACTTCGGTGATCTTGATCCTTCCAGACCGGGGCTGGAGGTGTTCGATGTCCATGAGCATAAGGAATCCAAATATGGCATCGAGATGCGGGATGCTGCTTCGGGCGAAGCGATCTGGGGCATTTATACCGGCCTGGACACAGGCCGCGGCATGTCGGCGGATATTGATCCGAATTACCCCGGTGAGGAAGTGTGGGCTTCCACCATTGCCAGTGAGCAGCATGTTCCAATCACAGGATTGTACAGCGTCAAGGGTGAACTGATTACGAAGAATATTCCGTCTTCAACGAATTTTGGCGTATGGTGGGACGGTGATCTGCTGCGTGAGCTGATGGATAATAACCGCGTGGACAAATGGGACTGGGACAACGAAACTACGGTTAATCTGCTGACGGCTGCAGGAGCAGCTTCCAACAACTCCACCAAGGCGAATCCGAGCCTGCAGGCCGACCTGTTCGGGGATTGGCGCGAGGAGATCATGTGGCGCTCCTCCGACAGCTCGGAGATGCGTATCTATACCACGACAGATCAGACGGATTACCGGATACGCACTTTAATGCATGATCCGATCTATCGTCTGGGCGTCGCCTGGCAGAATGTCGGCTATAACCAGCCGCCGCATCCGGGGTTCTATCTGGGAACGGACATGGAGACGCCACCACCACCGGCCATTGTATTGGCAGGACAGCCGCAGGAGCCAGTCGGGGAGGCGCCAGCGCAGCCGGTATTGTCAAGCAACAACGGGCATGGTACGGGGCTGCTGGATGGAGACTATCAGATTACGATGAATTTATGGTGGGGGACCAATGGCACAACCTACAAGCTGTATGAGAATGGACGGCTGATTGACACGCAGACGCTGAGCGACCATTCTCCGGCAGCGCAGGTGGCAGTAACCTCTATTACTGGAAAAGCAAACGGAACCTACATTTATACAGCAGAGCTTATTAATGCCGGAGGAAAGACCCTCTCTGCTGCGCACAGCGTAACTGTGAAGGATGCTGCGCCGGCCAAACCGGTCTTGTCCCATGATAACTGGGATCAGGATGGCAGCTACCGGATCACAATGAATCAATGGTGGGGCACCAACGGCACCACCTACCGTTTATATGAGAATGGGGTACTGATAGACACGCAGGAGCTGACTGCCAGAACGCCGGAGGCGCAAGCGGCCACTACGCTGCTGACAGACCATACTCCGGGAGTCTATGAATATAAGGCAGAGCTTGTGAATGCCCAGGGCGTTACGGTAAGTGAGATTATGAAGGTTACCGTACAATAAGGCTGCGAGATACCAGCTGCAATAAGAAGTGCCGGGCGAGAGAGCAGCCCGGCACTTAAATTCGTTTGAACTACCTTTTCATGAGGTTCAACAACTAATAAAGATCTCACGGACCTAGGAGCCCCTATTTGCTGTAAAAAGGCCATTTTGCGGGCTTAACGGACTCAGGAGCACCTATTTAGGCAAAACCCCACTAGTTAGGGCCTATTTTATTGACATAGGGGTTATGCGGTCCGCTAGACTCCAAACCATTGCAGGAATGAGGAAATAGGAGCTATACGATCCGCTATGACGTGGGTTACCTGAAGTTCGGGTGGGGGAGTGGGTTTGGGTTAATGTAGCATCGATCCACGTGTAATTCCTCCAGTTCGTTATTCAGTCTTCCCGGCCATCACAACTTGCCTTACATAACATTCCAGTAACCTTCTATATCCTCACAGGGTTTTAAGTAGTAACTGATCTTGGAAGACCATTTGGACAATATGAGATATAATAGGTTATTATATAATAAATGACAATATATTTCATTTTAGAGAAATTGCGAGATATAGATCAAGAGGAAACCCTCTGGAGGATGAGAATGAGAATGGGAATGGGAATGAGAGTAATGAATGCTGTAGTAGTTATTGTCGTTATCATTGCCGTACTTTTTCCAGTTTATCTATATAACGAAGGGAAAAACGCTTTTTCAAACAAAAGACAATATGAGATGAATTGGCAGTTGAAATTGCCTTCCAATTTTAATGAGCTTGATCAATACAATAATCAAGGAGGATTTCACGGGGACGGGATAAGCTATACCATTTTTAGAACGAAAGGAGAATACACTTCATCCATATTAGAGTCTACAGGCGGAAGAAAAACGATTGTAGCATATTCTGGGGACTCCCTAAATGAAAATGACAGAGACATCAAACTTTTTACTGAAAATATAACAGCTCAATTGGGTGTTGCTCAAGAAAACACACCTGCGTTTAATGAAGTTTATCAATGGCAAGAGTTCAATTGTGAAAATGATAGATTAGTAGTTCTCTATTTTCCAGATAAGAACCTTGTGTATTTTGCGGAAGATTTGAAATGAAGTCGAGATTTAGGTTGTGAGCATAACCGATCGCGACTTTTTGTGATTTTGATAAGATGGAATTGAAGAACGGATGCCGACTCTTTTAGAGGACGGGAAAGCCGTTTCTTCTTGCTGTGCAGCCTTCTATGAAATGATCCCAAACACAGTATTTCCTGATTGGGCTGCAAAAATGTGCTTTGAACCTTCTAATCATGTAAAATATAAGTATCATTGTTATTTTACCATAGGAGGTTTACTATATATGCCCGTAAGTCAAGAGTCCATGAATGTCGTTCAAGCAATCCGCACCAATCTGGAATCCTGCATATTAGGAAAATCATTCGAAATACAGCTGCTGCTGACGGCGCTCCTGGCAGGCGGACATGTCTTGATCGAGGACGTGCCGGGTACAGGCAAAACCCAGCTCATCCGGGCACTCTCCCGTTCGATGTCGGGAGACTACCGCCGGATTCAATGTAATCCCGATATTCTGCCAAGTGACATTACCGGGGTATCCGTATACCATCCGCGGGATGAGATGTTTCATTTCCGTCCGGGACCCGTCATGACCAATATTCTGCTGGCGGACGAGATCAACCGTGCCACCACCAAAACCCAGTCCGCGCTGCTGGAGGTCATGGAAGAACGCAATGTGACCGTAGACGGCGAGACCTATCCGCTTCCCCATCCGTTTATGCTCTGCGCGACACAGAACCCGATTGACTTCGAGGGTACATATACCTTGCCCGAAGCACAGCTGGACCGGTTCATGCTGCGGCTTACCCTGGGCTACCCTGACCTGGATACCGAGAAGAGCCTGCTGCTCAGCCATCGGGATGGCCAGCCTGTGGACAGGCTGGAGCCGGTCAGCAACATGGAGCAGATCGCTGCGATCCAGGAAGAGATCCGCGATGTATATATAAGTGACCCGGTGCTCAATTATCTGCTGGATGTGGTCCGCCAGACCCGGGAACATCCGCTGGTTCTGCTGGGAGCGAGTCCGCGCGCTTCGCTGTCCTTCATGATGGCCTGCAAAGCCTATGCCTTCCTCCAGGAACGGGATTATGTGCTGCCCGATGATGTGAAGACCCTGGCTCCGTATGCCCTGGCCCACCGCATTCTGCTGCGTCCTGAGTCGCGTCTGGACAATGTGAGTGTGGAGTCCATGCTGCAGAAGCTGCTGCAGAACATTCATGTGCCTGTCACGATGAGGCATTAAGATGAGACGTTATTTGTCTGCGGCGGCAGCGGTGCTTCAGCCGGCGAAGCTTGCCGGTGTGCTTGCCATCTGGGGCATCACCTTGTTCTATGTATTATTTCAGGGCGGCAAAACTTCATTCATGCTGTTTATTATGGTCTCCGTTCTGGTCATTTATCTGGTGGCAGGCGGAATAGGCGGGGTGCGCAGAGCCAAAGGCACACGCAGCCTCCACTTCGAGCAGGACAAGCCGGATCTGCTCTATGCCGGAGGTTATCTCCGTGTCAGGCTCGCTATCACCATTCCGGGCTTTCTGCCTCTGCCTTATGTTGTGGTCAGAGAGATTCTGAAACGCCATAACGGCGAGACCTGGATATTTGAGGAGAGCCTGGTTCCCAGCCTGCGCGGAGTGGGCGAACTGCGGTTTCAGACTCCATCCCTGGAGCGGGGCAGCTACTCCTTTGCCCAGACGGAGATTGTCAGCGGGGATATTTTTGGCCTGGCGGAGCACAAAGGCAGCTTCGAGGCTGAAGGCCGGTTCCGGGTGCTCCCGCGTTCGGTCGTCATCCCGCGCTGGCAGCTCTATGAACGGAGATCACGGCTGGCGGGACCTCAGGTGTCGTTTGTACAATCGCGACGGGAGACAACCCAGATCAACGGCGTACGTGACTATGTGTACGGAGACCGGCTGACACGTATCCACTGGAATGCCACTGCCAAGACGGGAGACTGGAAATCCAAGGAATTTGAGCATGAGTCCATTCCCAAAACGATGCTGGTGCTGGACGGCAGTGCCTCGGCCTATTCCTCTTCAGCCCAGTTTGAGCTGGCAGTCTCGATTGCTGCCTCTCTGCTTGGTTATGGCATCCGTGAGCGGATCGGTATCGGTCTGTGCTGCCTGGATGAAACGACCAAGATATTTGCCCCGGCCGAGAGCGGCTCGGAGCGGCAGAAGATGCTCCAGTACCTGATTGATATCAATGCGCAGGGACGCGGCCCGCTGGTTGCGAGGCTGGAGCAGGCTCACCGGATGTTCCCGAAGGGCTCTTATTTCGTGCTGATCAGCCCGCAGACAGGCCAGCCGGTACTTGATGTGCTGCGCTGGGCCGGCACGCGGGGGATGACGCCGTGCCATATTCACGTAGGCCATGCATCGGCAGGCCACAGCCACAGTCCGGAGTGGAAGGATACTCTCCGTTCACAAGGCATCCCTGGTTATAGGGTCAGCTCACTTCAAGAGCTTCCCGCAGTGTTAGGGGGGGAACAGTGATATGAGTCGTTGGTGGAATCAGATCAAATCGTCCTGGCACCGTTCCTTAGCACTGTTATGGCTTACTATTATTGCACTGCAATGGCTCTCCTATACGGAGCCCGTCTGGCTGGCGCAGACCTCTTCTTCGGTGCTGCTCGTGGTGGCAGTGGTGGTGGGGGTCGAAGTGCTGCTGCCGGTTAAGCTGCTCTACCGGCTGCTGATTGAAGCCGCTGCTCTGGTGTATATCGTTTATCGGACAACCAATTATTATGGAATATATCTGGCTTATCCGGCTGAAACCATTAGCGAACGGCTGGGCAATGCCGGCTCGCAGCTATTGCCCTATCTTTATTTTGCGGCGGCAGCCTGGGTGCTGCTGCTGCTCTGTTCCTGGTGGGTATCCACCAAGGCACGGATTCTGCTGTTTATCGGAATGAATATCGCGGCGTTCGCGGCGCTGGATTCCTTCACGGATTCGATTCTGTGGCAGGAGGTGGCCTGGACGGTATTCGCAGGCATGGGCTGGCTGGTAAGCCAGCATCTGCGCAGCTTCCAGCTTCATTACCCTCGCGGCTGGAACCGGCTGCTGAAGTATCCTCTGAAGATCGCCGTCAATATTGCCATTGTTTTCTCGCTTGTGATTATGATCGGTGTGAATATGCCGGATGTGCGGCCAACTCTGACCGACCCTTATACGGCCTGGCAGGAGTGGAACGGCAACGGCAAATCGTCAGGAACTCGGACCACCGGAGTTGCCCTTCCCGGTGCGGGGACAGGGAATTCGGTCAATACCACCTCCGGCTACAGTATGGATGACAGCAATCTGGGCGGAGGCTTTAACTTCGATTATACTCCGGTTATGACCGTCACCTCAGACAGCCGGACTTATATGCGAGGTGAGACACGCAGTGTCTACTCCGGCAATGGCTGGAGCGACGATGACCGGATTACGCGCGGCCCGCTGGAGCGTTTCGATATCGGTGAACCCCTGAATACCGCTGCGGCCCCGAAGAGACAGACGGAGACGATCAAGCTCCAAATCAAGTTGCTTGGCGCCAATTATTATCCGGTGCTCTTTGGCGGATACGCGATCTCTGGCGTGCAATCCGTAGACGGGAAGAACCAGAACAACGGAATCTACTGGAGAGAGCGGGACAGCGAGCTGCTGTGGGATATCGATGGCCGGAACGGTGGCTATCCCCAAGAATACGAGCTGACCTCAGAAGTGCCGATAGTGCCCGTCCAAGCCCTTAGTGCGGCAACCTTTGAAGAGCTGTACGGCAATGCTCCTGCGGATGGAACGTTTCTGCAGCTGCCCGGAAATTTCCCGGATCGGGTGAAGGTGTTGGCCGAAGAGATTACAGCTGAAGCAGAAACACCGTATGAGAAGGTCATGCTTTTGCAACAATATTTACAGCAGACCTTCCCTTATACCAACGAGCCTGATCTCTCCCGCCGGACCAGCGATGATCTTGTGGAGAGCTTCCTGTTTGAGATCATGGAAGGATATTGTGACTATTATTCCACGGCATTGGTTACCATGGCCCGCTCGCTGGATATTCCGGCCCGCTGGGTCAAGGGTTATGCTCCCGGCGAGCAGGCGGAGCTCCCAGGCAATCTGGAGCTGCGCGAGCAGGGACTGAACAACAGCTACACCATCACCAATGCGGATGCCCATTCCTGGGCCGAGATTTATTTCGGTGACTATGGCTGGGTGCCTATCGAAGCAACACCTGGTTTCTCCGTACCGCTGCTGACAGCGGACGAAGCAGCGCCGGAGGAAGATCCGGCAGAGGAAGAAGCGGAACCAACACCTACGCCTGAGCAGGCTGCAACCGCCGCTGAAGCAGAGAGTGAAGGCGGGGGATTTGGATTCTGGCTTGTCCTTGCAGCCTCGCTGGTGCTGCTGGCCTGGTTGGGCTTCCTGCTCTGGCAGCAGCGGTTTAATCTCCGCTTCCTGCTGCGGCGCGTGCGTTATGGCCGCCCGCTGTCGCCGGACCAGAAAATGGTGGCCGAAACCGAACGTTGGGTTAAGTATATGCGCCGTAGGGGAATGCTGAAGGAAGAGCATGAAACCCTCCGTGAAGCTGTGGAACGCTGGAGCAGGGAGAAACCGGCGGCAGCTGCCTCGCTTCATGCCTTGCTGGCCTTGTTTGAACAAGCGGAATACAGCCCGGATGTTATTGAAGACAAAGATTGGCGCAAGGTGTATACTGAAGCTTTGCGGCTGCGCCAACATATGAAGGCACGTAAATAGACTGAACAGACGGAAAGCTGACGTCTATTCATTTGCGAAGCGTTAAGAGTATGTTATAGTTTTTGGTATGAAATTGAGGTGAGCGTATGTTTGAAATGTTGGTTCCCAAACTCCGCGTCAATACGGTATTCGATATCGCTCTGGAAGAGCTGTATCGCCAGGGATACCGCGGAATTATCACAGATTTGGATAACACACTGGTTGGAGCCAAGGCACCCTTGGCAACGCCTGAGCTGCTGCTGTGGTTCGAGAAGGTAAAGGTGCTTGGCTTCAAGCTGATTATTGTATCGAACAACAATATGGACCGGGTATCCCGTTTCGCCACTCCGCTGAACATTGAATTTGTGCATCAGGCCCGCAAGCCGAGCAATGCTCCCTTCCGCAGGGCGATGAAGCAGATGGGGCTTCAGCCGGAAGAAACGATTGTCGTGGGCGACCAGATGCTGACCGACGTCTATGGCGGCAACCGGCTGGGCCTGTTCACGGTACTGGTGCTGCCAATTTCGGTGAAGGATGAAGGCCTTGGCACGCGAATTAACCGCCGGGTTGAGCAAATTGCATTGACACGGCTGCGCAAGCAAGGAATGTGGCACGAGGAGGATAAATCTTAATGATTGAACATGATGAAACAGAACGTCCTGTAAAATGCACCGGCTGCGGCATTACGCTGCAGACCATGCATAAGGACCAGCCCGGTTATTTGCCGGAGGTGTCCTTTGAACGGGACCCGATAATTTGCCAGCGGTGCTTCCGGATCAAGAATTATAATGAAGCATCTTCGGTATCGGTGAACCAGGACGAGTTCCTCCGTCTGCTGAGCGGTGTGGGAGAGAAGAATGCGCTGGTAATCCATATTGTTGATATTTTTGACTTTGAAGGCAGCCTGATTTCCGGCCTGCAACGTTTCGTCGGCAATAACCCGGTTATTCTTGCCGTCAACAAAACCGACCTGCTGCCCAAGGTGACGAATTGGAACAAGCTGCGCAACTGGTTTCAGCAGCGCTGCAAGGAGCAGGGACTGCGGACCGCAGAGATTGTGCTCTGCAGCGCCAAACGCAATCAGGGCTTCGACCACCTGCTGGAGGCGGTTACCGAGCTTCGCGGACAACGCGATGTGTATGTGGTCGGGGCTACCAATGTGGGCAAGTCCACCCTGATCAACCGGCTGATCTCCGATTATAGTGATCTGGAGCAGGAGCTGACCACTTCACGTTATCCAGGCACCACGCTGGATACCGTTAGAATCCCGCTGGATGACGGGCATTATATTATTGATACGCCGGGTATCGTTTATCCTTGGCGTTACAGTGAGCTGGTCGAGCGGCAGGATCTGGATGCCGTAATGCCATCTAATCCGCTTAAGCCTGCAGTGTACCAGCTTAATGAAGGACAGACCTTGTTCTTCGGCGGTCTGGGACGGTTTGACTTCGTGCAGGGCGTACATCAGTCCTTCACCTGCTTCATCAGCGGTACGCTGAAGATTCATCGCACGAAGCTGGAACGGGCCGATGAATTGTATCAGAATCACCGCGGAGTGATGCTGTCGCCTCCGGGCAGCGAACAGTTGGACAAGCTTCCCACGTGGCAGCGGCATGAGTTCCGCATTGCCAAGAACAGCCAGACCGATCTGTTCATGTCCGGCTTGGGCTGGATCAAGGTGAACGGAAGCGAAGGCGCTGTGGTAGCCGTTCATGTACCGCGCGGCGTGAAGGTATTGACCCGTCCATCGCTGATCTGACGAGGAGGAGAAGGTTATGTCTGAGACAGCTTCGGCTGGGGTGAATGCAAGTGGAGCGATCCTGCTGGGAGTGATGGGAGACCCGATCGGTCATTCCAAGTCACCGCTTATGCAGGAGGCAGCCCTTAGGGCACTCGGCATAAGCGGTGCCTATGTGCCGCTGCATGTCACGCCAGATAAGCTGGGCGAAGCGGTCCAGGCGATCCGCATCCTCGGCTTCCGTGGCGTGAATGTAACGATTCCGCACAAGGTGGCGGTTATGGAGTATATGGACCATCTGGACGAAAGTGCGCTTTCGGTCGGTGCGGTCAATACAGTAGTCAATGACGGCGGAGTGCTGACCGGTTATAATACCGATGGCATCGGGTATGTCCGGTCGCTCAAGGCTGAAGCGATAGCTGACCTGTCGGGCGCGCGCATTCTGGTGATTGGAGCCGGAGGAGCGGCCAGAGGCATCGTTACGTCGCTGCTGCAGGAGAATCCGGCTTCGATTGTGATTGCTAACCGCAATGCGGCCAAGGCAGTGGAGCTGGCAGCGGAATGCAGAACCAAAGGTAAGGTGAAGGGCATCAGTCTGGCTGAAATGCCGGCGGAACTGCAGGGTATTCAGGTAGTGATCAACACGACCTCTGTAGGCATGTATCCGCATACGGATGAGACACCGCTGGACCCTTCGCTGCTGCATGAAGGAATGGTGGTCAGTGATCTGATCTACAACCCGCTGCGCACCCGGCTGTTGACGGAGAGCCTGGAGCGGGGCTGCCGCATCCACGGCGGCCTGGGGATGTTCATCTATCAGGGGGCTTATGCCCTTGAATATTGGACTGGACGCCCTGCGCCAATTGACGTTATGCGCAGCAGTATGCTGGAAACACAGGACAGCAGCAGCATCTAGAAATGGATTAGTGAAGTTAGGGTTACTACTTAGGTTCATGCGAGGATCGTTCGGAGTAAATTAGGTGCAAAACTGCAACTAATTTACTCCGAATCGCAAGCCAGGAGGTAATTAAGTGCGTTTCTGCAACTAATTTCGAGTGAATCAGGATTATTACGCTCAAGTGCCCAAATTAGATGCCCTTTTGCACTTATTTCCTCCAAAACGGATAAAATTGGCTAATTAGATGCAGATTTGCAACTAAATCGGTGGAATGGGCTTACGAACCATCATGGAGTTGAGTCTTTGATGCCCTTATCATGCGAGGCCTAAGTAGTAACAGTTAGGGTAATAATATATGTTAATTAAGGGGTTTGTTCATTTATGTTAAACGGTAAACAAAAAAGATATCTTCGCTCTCTGGCGCATCATCTGGACCCGGTATTCCAGGTAGGCAAGGGCGGTGTCAACGATCATCTGATCCGCCACATCGAGGAAGCGATCGAGAAACGCGAGCTGATGAAGATCAGCGTGCTGAACAACAATGTTGAAGATCCGAAGGAAATTGGTGCGGCGCTCTCCGAACAATCCGGCTCCGAGCTGGTGCAGGTGATCGGCAAGACGATTGTGCTCTACAAGGAATCCAAAGATAATAAGACCATTGAACTGCCCCGTTAACATCAAACAGGCAAGTTACAAGGAGGAGGTCTCTTGAAGGTTGGCATTATGGGAGGGACCTTCGATCCCCTGCATATCGGCCATATGATGGCAGCCGAGGCGGCAAGAGAGAGCTACGGCCTGCAGGAAGTGTGGTTTATGCCCTCGCACATCCCTCCGCACAAGCATGAAGCCTATGTATCCGCTGCAGACCGGCTTGCTATGGTGGAGGAAACGGTTAAGGGGCATGAGGCTTTTCGTACGCTGGATTGGGAGGTGTCGAGTGACGGCGTTTCCTATACCATCGATACGATCCGGAAGCTGCAGGAGGAGTATCCGCAGCTGGATTTCTATTTCATCATCGGTGCGGATATGGTGCAGTACCTGCCCAAGTGGCAGGGCATTGAGGAGCTGGCTCAGCGGATTAACTTCATTGGCGTTGAGCGTCCGGGTACTCAGCTGGATCTGGGAGCATTGCCCCAGGCCATTGCGGCCAAGGTATTGCTGGCAGATATGCCGCTGGTCGAAATCTCCTCTACTCAGCTGAGAGAACGGGCTGCCGCTGGCCGCTCTATCCGTTACATGGTACCCGACGCTGTTTATGACTATGTTCAAAGGAGTGGATTGTATGGAGTACAGCCGCGAAGCGCTGATTAAAGCGGTATCGGCGCAGATGCCCGACAAGCGCTGGAAGCATACACTGGGCGTTATGGCTTCATCCGTGAAGCTGGCGGAGCAGTATGGCGCAGATCCGGAGCGAGCCGAAACGGCTGCGATTCTGCATGATGTGGCCAAATATTGGCCGGTGGAGAGCATGAAGGAGATTATGGAGCAGAACGGCCTCGATACAGGACTGCTGAAGCATGACAAACAGCTGTGGCATGCCGAGGTTGGCGCTTTTGTAGCGGAGCGGGATTACGGTATTGCCGATTCTGACGTGCTGAACGCCATCCGCTTCCATACCTCGGGCCGGGAGGGGATGAGTCTGCTGGAGAGAATTGTCTGTCTTGCCGATTACATCGAACCTGGACGTGACTTTCCAGGCGTGGACCATATCCGCAAGCTGGCCAAATCCAGCCTGGAGGAAGGCCTTGTTGCCGGTCTGGATTCCACGATCAGTCTGCTGCTCGAGAAGCGTCGGATTATTTACCCGCTCACCGTACTCGCACGCAACGATTTAGTAAGAATATTGGAGGAAAACATATGAACGTACAATCAAACAAGCTGTTACAGCTGGCCTTGAAGGCCGTTGAAGATAAGAAAGCAATGAACGTTGTGGCTCTGGACCTGCGCAGCGTTTCACCAATCAGTGATTATTTCGTCATTTGCCACGGTAATTCGGATGTGCAGGTGCAGGCCATTGCTACCGAAATCCGTAAAGTGGTCCATGAAGCCGGCGGCATGATCCGCGGCATTGAAGGCATGGATTCCGCCCGCTGGGTGCTGCTTGATCTCGGAGATGTAATCGTACACGTATTCCACCGCGATGAACGCGAATATTACAATATCGAGCGTCTGTGGTCGGATGCCAAGGTTGTGGAATCGGTATGAGCCTGATTGCCGGAACTACAGTTACGCTGGATGTAGTTAGAGAAGTCTCCCCCTACGGGTTCTTTCTGAATGCGGGAGATGAAGATGTTATGCTGCATTATACGGAACTGACCGAAAAGGTTAGAGCCGGCGATAAGGTAGAGGTGTTCATCTTCTTCGACACCGAGGACCGCCTGGCAGCTACGATGAAGAAACCCTTTCTGACGCTTGGCGAGATGGCCCTGCTGGAAGTAGCAGATATCCATCCGCGGCTGGGCTGTTTCCTGGAAATGGGCCTGGGCCGCCAGCTGCTGCTTCCGATGAGCGAGCTGCCGGAGCTGACCGAGCTGCGGCCGCAGCTCGGTGACCGTGTATTTGTCCTTATGGAGCATGACAAGCAGGGACGGCTTCGCGCCAAGCTGTGCGGAGAACTGGAGCTGATGCCTTATGTGGTCGCTGCACCGGAGTCCTGGATGGGCCAGACGGTCAAGGCGCGGGTCTACAGACCACTGCAGATGGGCACCTTCGTGCTGGTCGACGGCGGTGTGCTGGGCTTCGGCATGATCGGTATGGTACATTCCTCCGAACGCAGCCGTCTGCTGCGCTTGGGTGAGCTGTTTGAGGCTCGTGTCTCGCATGTCCGTGAAGACGGCCGTGTGAACCTGTCCATGTCTGCCCGCCGGGAAGTGGGCCGGGATGTGGATTCCGCCGCGCTGCTCAGCTTTCTGAAGGAGCGTCCGGGCGCTGCGATGCCGTATTCCGATGCCACGCCGCCGGATATCATCAAGGAGCGGTTTGGCATCAGCAAGTCTGCGTTCAAGCGAGCGCTGGGCAAGCTGTACAAGGAAGGTCTGATTACCCAGAAGGAGAACTGGACCTACCTTGTAAACAAGGAAGAGGATCAGGAAGCCGCAGCGGATGACAAAACCAACGACTGACAGATGATCCAGCAGTAGATTGTTTAAGGTAATAGAAAGTGCGGTGTAATGATGTCTTCCTACGGAAAATTTGCTTATGTATACGATGAGCTGATGGCGGATATGCCCTATCCGGACTGGCTGAGATTTGCCGAGACAGCTTGGAGCCAATACGGCAAACCGCATACAGTTGCCGAACTGGGCTGCGGAACAGGCAGTATTACGATCCCGCTGGCCGCTGAAGGCTATCACATGACGGGAATCGACCTCTCATCGGATATGCTGGCGGTAGCCCAGCGCAAGATGGAGGAGCACCCACAGGGACGCCGTTTCCTGCGGGAAGGCAGTGTGCGCTGGATCAGACAGAACATGAAGGACTGGCAGCTGCCTGAGCCGGTGGACGCGGTGATTTCCTTCTGCGATTGTCTGAATTATGTGCTGGAGGAAGAGGATATCCGTTCCGTGTTTGCCAGCACCTACAGAGGCCTGAAGCCGGGAGGCTGCTTCCTGTTTGATGTGCATCATCCCAATACCTTTATCCGGTATGAGGAGGAGCAGCCGTTCGTGCGCAATGAGCCTGCTGTGTCCTATATCTGGACCTGCGGGCTGGATGTTCCCCGGCGGGAGATCGAGCATAATCTGTCAATCTTTGTGCAGGAGAAGGACCGTCCGGACCGTTATCAGCGTTTCGAGGAGACCCACATCCAGCGGGCATACGAGCCCGAATGGCTGACATCAGAGCTGCTGCAGGCCGGATTCAGCAATGTGAAGACCTATGCGGATTTCGAATGGGTGGAAGCCGGGGATGACGCGGCAAGACTGTTCTATATAGCAGTGAAATAAATAGCACTAAGGTCAGGTCCTTGCCCCCGGCGAGGGCCTTTTTATGTTTGGTAGCTGTTCACGTATACACTTATTCCAAAAAAAGAGTGACCCGAGCCATTCTCGGCTAAGGTCACTCCTGTCTTCCAATCCCTCTTACCGGTGCTCAAACAGGTCAATCGCACCAAGAACAATATGGGCCAGACCAAATCCGAGTACGCCGGTTGCAGCCATTCTGTACTTGCTGCGAAACAAAGCAGCGCTAGAAGCGGTAACTACAGTTCCAAGAACGGTGGGTATCATACCTTCGCGCATTCGAAACACTCCTTCTCAGTGGTATGGGAGACAAAGGTTAGTCTCGGTAGAAGGGCAGTGTATTATGCGGAGGAAGGACTGAAGCCAATTATTCCCTCTCCGCTACCGGAGCCTCAGTCACAGCCTCATCAGCCAGCTCATGCACATTGTAGAGCACGCGGGCCATCAGGTCCTGGCCGTAGTTGCCGAAGTGCTTGCCATAGATGGTCAGGCCGCGTTTGTTCAGCGGTTTGTCCGTGACAGCGATGCGGAAGGTCAGCTCGCTCTTATAATTCAGCTGGATATCATCCAGAGTTACCTGGGAGATACGGCAGCCGTCAATGAAGCTGCCTTCATTGTTGATGCGGATCAGCTTCAGCATGCCGTATTGATTCAGATGGGGCGGCCACCAGTCCGGATTGAAGGTGCCACGCGAAGCTCCGAAGTCGCCAGGACTGGTCCAGAAGCCGATCTCGATCCCATTGACATAGAAGTAGAGGTCAGAAGGGTAATTATCGTTGTAGCCGGGTGCCTCCGAACCGATCTCCATGGAGAATTGAATCTCACGAAAGGTCTGGTTGGCTTTGAGGTAGTTCGGAATTCGGTACTCCAGGAACCCTTCCGCCATCCAGATAATCTCCGAATCAATCCGCTGCGGGTCTGCGAAATAACGCGGCTCGTCGAAATCACCGATAATGCTGTCCTTGGTAGCCAGCCCGCAGGTAGGAACCGCCTGATAATTGCTGTAATGCCCGACCTGGATCTCCACCTCATACAGGTTGTCCACATCCTTGCTGCGCAAATCCACCATCAGTTTGTCTTTATTTAAATAACAGAGCTTCTGGATGCCGTGTTTGCCTACGGAAGTATTAATCTCAATGAGACCGCTTTCTTCAAGCTTCTTGATATGCATAGTGATGGCACCGTTGCTGAGATTCAGCTTCTTGGCGATTTCATTAAGATTCAAGGCCTGATTCGTGGCCAGCATCTCCAGAATCTGAATCCGGATCTCGGAGCTCAGCGCTTTGAAGATATCAATTCCACTCATTAGATCTTTAATGTATATCATGTGACCTTACCTTCTTCCATGACATTGTGAATTTATTAACTATTTTATAAAATTATAAACTAATCAACACTGAAAATAAAGCTTTCTTACTTCATTTGTAATTAAATGCACGAAATTAGCTAAAATATAAAAATGGGTTGATATAACTTTAGTTTTACCTAAACATAAAAGTCAATTATTTTCTGAAAAATGCACAATATTTCTGTTTTAAAGACGTATTATCCTTTCATTTCATGTAAGTGTAAATTGGTTTAGATAAATATGTTTACAAAAGAAGCGTATATGTGTTATTTTATACCTGTAAGCGAATACATTCAATGCTTATTTAAATGTTTCATACTATTTTAAACAGAAGGTGGTTCATACAGGATGTAACCGGTCCGCTAAGCCTTGAAGGTGAATTGTATCCGGTTACAAACAGGGAGGGTGAAATGAATCAGGCTTTTTGAACCAACGTCTGGTGCAGTACAATAATTCATTTATATTGGAGGAGAAAGTAATGAGAAAAAAGTGGGGTTTTTCATCATTAATTATGGTTCTTGTACTAATGAGCGTATTGGCTGGTTGCAGCAGTGAGGACAAGAACAGCATCACCTTCTGGACGCCTCTTACCGGAGATGACGGGGCTTATATGGATCAGCTGGTCAAGGATTATAACGCTACAGATCCTGCTGTGAAAGTGAAGCACGTAATCACCTCTGATATGTACACCAAAGTCTCCACCGTATTGAACTCCGGCAAAGGAGTGCCGGACTTGACGATCATCCATGCGGACCGTGTTCCCGGATATGTGAAACAGGGAGTGCTGGAGCCGATGACTGCAGTCACCAGCGCGCAGCCCGAGATCAAGCAGGATAACTACCTGCCGCAGGCTTGGTCAACCGGAACCGTAGACGGAACCCAATACACGGTGCCGCTGGACATCCACAGCTCCGCGATGTACTACAACAAGGATCTGCTGAAGAAGTATAATGCCGAATCCTTCCTAGATGATAATGTGGTGACTATTGATGAGATGCTGTCCCTGCAAGGGAAGCTGGATGAAGGCGATTATGTTGTAAATGATGCGCTGCTGGGCTGGGTCATTCTGGCTCAAATCCAGAACTTGGGCGGAGATATTCAACAGGACGGCAAGCCTGCGGTGAATACGCCGGTCATGAAGCAAGCGTTCGAGAATGTCAAGAAAGTTGCCGATGCCGGTATGATGACTCCCTTTGGGGAAGATGGCTACCTGATGTTCCAGTCAGGCAATGTCTTGTTCTCCACGGATGGAACCTGGAGCTCCAATGCCCACGCGGGTGTGGAAGGATTGAATTTTGGAGTGACCAATGTTTACTCCAGTACCCCTGATAAATTTACCAACCGTTCGTCTTCCCATTTGTTCTCCATGCTGAAGAATTCGGAAAGAACGGAAGAGAAGGTAGCGGGAATCGGCAGCTTCCTGGAATTTATTCGTCAGAACTCACTGGAATGGGCTAAGGCCGGCCAGATTGTTGCCAGTAAACAAGTTAATGAAAGTCCGGAATACAAGGAATATATGCAATCCTTCTTCACCTCCGATGAGAAAGAAATTGAATCCCTATACATTTATACTTACGAATATTATCCATACATTGCGGAAGCCGTCGATACCTACTGCGCAGATATTGTCCGCGGGAAAGTAGACATAGATGAAACCTTGCAGACGATGCAGAAGTTTGTGGAAGATAAAATCGCTGAAGGCAGTAGTGCCGCTAAATAAACGCAAACAGAATAGATTGTGTGAGGGCAATGGGCTGTAGGCCCATTGCCCTCACACAAAAGGAGAAATGATTGCCTATGAAAAAGAAGCTGAATCTGGCACCTGTTTTCTTTGTGGGTCCGCATGTGATCTTGTTTGCCGTATTCGTGCTGTTGCCGACGATTTATGGAATTTACGCTTCATTTACAAAATGGAATCTGATGAATGATCCGGTATGGGTAGGTTTAGACAACTACAAGACGATTCTATTTGACAGCGGCTCCACCTTTCACACCCAATTTCAGAATGGCCTCAAGAATACGTTAATCTTTGTCGTGCTGAGCGTTCCGCTATTAATCATCATTCCGCTGATGATAGCTGTAGCCCTGGAGCATAAGAAAGTGAAGATGAAAAATCTGATTCAATCCATATTGTACATCCCGGGCCTGATCTCCATCTCTGCGGCAGCTCTCATATGGTTATTGATCTTCAATAAGCAGCTTGGAATTACCGGCAATATCTTCGGCTCCCAGATCGCCTGGCCGACGCATCAGCCTTATGCCTGGCTGATCATTATCGTCATCACCATTTGGGGCGGAGTGGGCGGCAACATGATTATCTATCGCGCTTCGATCAGCGGTGTAGCTCCCGATCTGTATGAATCGGCCGAGCTGGACGGTGCGGGTGCCATCCGCCGATTCACCAGCATTACCTTGCCTTCCATCCGTTTCCCGCTGATTTACACCTTCGTCATGACTACGGCCGGAGCCTTTAATGTCTTTGGTCAGCCACTCATGATGACCGATGGCGGGCCGCAACAGAGCACACATGTACTGATGATGTACATTCGGCAGCTGGCGTTCGGCAACGGGGAATCCATCGCCGGAATGGCATCAGCGATGGCGGTGTTGCTGGGACTGATCATTCTGGTCATTTCGGCGCTGCAATATTATGTGATGAACCGGAACGCAGCTTAAGTTCGCGATTTCATCCTTGCTAACCATGGAACAGGAAAAGGCAGGTGCAAACAAATGTCAAAGCAGGCAATCAATCATATGGACAACCGTCCGGCTCTAAACGGACAAGGAGCATCGAAAAAAGGATTAGGAATCAGCATCTCCAAATACATCTCTTACTTTTTTCTGATTAGCTTATGTTTAATCTGGGTCATTCCTGTCATCTTCGGGGTATCCACGTCGTTCCGTTCGCAAACGGAAGTAGTCTCCTCAGGGTTCCGGCTTTTCCCTGAACAGTGGATCCTTGAGAACTATGTCAAGATTCTGGATAATACCTCAACAGCGCCTATTTTGCGGTGGCTGATGAACTCTCTGTTTATCGCGACCCTGCATACGTTTCTGGTGGTTGTAATCATCTCGATTACCGGCTACGGCTATTCGCGGATGAAGTTTAAGGGAAGAGACACCTTGTTTTTTACCTTGCTGGGTATTTCCTTTTTCCCCGGTGTGGTGAATCTGATTCCTTCCTACAAAATCATTGATGCGCTCGGCTGGGTGAACACCTCCTGGGCGATGATTATCCCCGGTCTGGCCGGAATGGGCAATATCTTCCTGGTCCGTCAGTTCATGAACGGGATTCCACGTGAGCTGGACGAATCGGCAACGGTTGACGGTGCAAGTGATTTCAGAATTTATGCTTCAGTCATTCTGCCGTTGATGAAACCCATACTAATTGTGTGCGGGCTGTTCTCATTCACAGGCTCGTGGAACGATTTCCTGTGGCCGGTCATCGTGTTCACCGATGTAGACAAAATGCCGGTAACGGCAGGTCTGCTGCTGCTGCAGGATATTTACGGCAACTACCGGATGATTGGACAGCTGATGGGCTCTGCGATTCTGGCGATTATTCCAACCATGCTGCTTTTCCTGTTTGCGCAGAAATATTTTGTGCAATCCATTAACTTGAATTCGGGTATCAAAGGCTAGACTAAATAGAGATTGAGGGAGAGAAACCTATGAGCGTATCTATCGTCATTCATGCGGATCTGCCGCAAGCAACAATCAACAAAAATATCTATGGCCATTTCGCCGAACATCTCGGCAGATGTATCTATGAAGGCATCTGGGTAGGCGTGGATTCGCCGATTCCCAATACGGAAGGTTTCCGCAATGATGTGCTGGCGGCGCTGAAGCAAGTGAACATTCCGGTGCTGCGCTGGCCGGGCGGCTGTTTCGCCGATGAATATCACTGGAAAGATGGCATTGGACCGAAGGAAACCCGCAAGCGGATGGTAAATACACACTGGGGCGGTTTGGTTGAGAACAATCACTTTGGCACCCATGAATTCTTCCGGTTCTGCGAGCTGCTGGATTGCGAGCCTTATATCTGCGGCAATGTCGGCAGCGGCACGGTTCAGGAAATGTCGGAGTGGGTGGAGTACATGACCTTCGAGGGTGAGTCCCCGATGGCCGACTGGCGGCGGGCAAACGGCAGAGAAGAGCCGTGGAAGCTGAAGTATTTTGGTGTAGGGAATGAGAACTGGGGCTGCGGCGGCAACATGCGTCCCGAATATTACGCCGATCTCTATCGGCAGTATCAGACCTATGTCCGGAATTACGGGGATAACCAATTGTTCAAAATTGCCGGCGGCGCCAATGTCGACGACTATAACTGGACGGAGGTACTGATGCGGGAAGCGGGCCGTTTCATGGATGGACTGAGCCTGCATTCGTACACCATTCCCGGCAGCTGGGAAGAGAAACGTCCGGCGCTTGGTTTCGATGAAGCCGAATGGGTGGAGACGATGAAGAAGTCGCTGCATATGGATGAGCTGATTACCCGCCATTCCGCCATCATGGATCAATATGATCCACAGAAGCGGATAGGGATGATTATAGATGAATGGGGAACCTGGTTCCAGAGTGAGCCTGGAACGAATCCGGGGTTTCTCTATCAACAGAACACATTAAGGGATGCTTTGGTAGCAGGTATACATCTGAATATTTTTCAGAAGCACAGTGACCGGGTACAGATGGCAAATCTGGCTCAGGTAGTGAATGTGCTGCAGGCGATGATCCTGACCGAAGGCGATCAATTGCTGCTCACCCCTACGTATCATGTCTTCGACATGTACAAGGTTCATCAGGGAAATGAGTCGCTGGCGGTGAATTTCGCAAGTCCGGATTATTCCTTCGAAGGGGTGACCATTCCGCAGTTAAGCGTCTCTGCATCCCGGGATCAAGGCGGCAACGTATACGTGTCGATCTGCAACCTGAGCCATTTGGAGCCGGTAAGCGTAAATTTCCGGATCGGAGGCGCCTCGCTGAAAGAGGTATCCGGACAAATACTGACTCATGGGGAGCTTAATGCCCATAATACATTCGAAGAACCAGAGAAAGTAACCATTGCCGCCTATAATGGTGCTGCCCTGAATAACGGACAGCTGGAGTGCGAGCTGCCGCCCGCTTCCGTGGTTGTACTTACGTTGAAGTAGGAAGGCTGCCCTCAACAAGGAACGAAATCAACATCAATCTATGACTGCTAACAGATCAAAGGAGAAACCATTATGAACACAAACAGAGACTATGCCAATCCGCTGGTGGAGCAGCGGGCCGATCCCTGGATCTATAAGCATACAGACGGATATTATTATTTCACGGCTTCCGTGCCGGAATATGACCGGATTGAGGTACGCAGAGCCTCGACGCTTGAAGGGCTGCGGGAAGCTATGCCGGTTGTAGCTTGGCGCAAATATGAGTCCGGTCCGCTCAGTGCCAACATCTGGGCACCGGAAATTCACTATATTGATAGCAAATGGTACATTTATTTCGCGGCTGCCCGGACAACTGAAACGAATGAAGGGTTGTTCGACCACCGGATGTTTGCACTGGAGAATGAGTCGGCGAATCCGCTGGAGGGTACGTGGACAGAGAAAGGCCAGGTGAAGACGGCCTGGGAATCCTTTGCCCTTGATGCGACTGCATTCCAGCACAGAGGCAAGCTGTATTATGTCTGGGCCCAGAAGGACCCGGTCATTCCGGGCAATTCCAATCTGTACATTTCAGAGATGAGCAATCCCTGGACATTAACCGGTGTACAGACGATGATTGCCAAGCCGGAATATGACTGGGAGACACACGGCTTCAGTGTGAATGAGGGCGCTGCGGTACTGAACCGCAATGGCAGAATCTTCATGAGTTTCTCGGGCAGTGCAACAGATCATAATTACTGTATGGGGCTGCTGTCCGCCGATGAGAACAGTGATCTGCTGGATGCGGCCTCCTGGACGAAATTCCCGCAGCCGGTCTTCCAGACCAGCGAAGAGAACGGGCAATATGGTCCCGGGCACAACAGCTTCACCGTCAATGAAGAAGGAGACGATGTGCTGATCTATCATGCCCGCAACTACAAGGAGATTACAGGTGATCCGCTGTATGATCCGAACCGCCACACCCGCGCTCAGGTCTTCCGCTGGAAGGAAGACGGCACGCCGGAGTTTGGTGTTCCGGTGAAGGATGGCAGATCCTAAGCAGGAAATAACAAGAAACGAGCAGGCCCCGGAAATCGGTGGCCTGCTCGTTTGGGTTAGTAAGGATATAATTAAGTTAATTTAGATTTAAGGAGTATACTGCTGAACGAATGATGTAATCTGGCCATCCTGTACTGTAATATGGTATGGCGATTGGCTTAGATCAAACACCTCATTCTGGCTGAACAGCTTAACGAACTGCTCCAGGGTAACCTGCTCATTCCAGTTGATATCGAGATCTTCGATATTGCCGGTGTGGTCATAGATTTGGAGAGTTACTGTGGCGGTGGCCGCTACCGGATAGTCCGTCAGACTGTCGCTGTCATTCACGATATAATAATCATCCGGTGGACCGCCGATCTCAGCGGCAGCTTCAGGCTCTCTTTGTGCAAAAACTTCAGTGGCTTCAGCGCCCTGATACCATTCTATTTCATCGGCCGAGAGGGCAGTGCTGCCGTCACCGGATGTTAACGATTGGATATACACCGTAAGCTGCTGAGCGGATACGCCGCTCTGCGCGTTAGCCTTCGTCCCGACTGTGCTGGCCGTAGTAATAAGGGAAAGGAATAACAGGACAACAACAGGCAATACGTAAGCTGATCTTTTCTTGGACATGATTTATCTCCCCCTTGGGATGTGTGTAGCACAGTATAAGGTAGATTACCCTTGCTGAACTCTTTCAAACGTGCTTTCTACCTCTTTAAACGAGATATTTCTGAAAATGTTGCAATTATTTTTCGGAAAACGGCATAGGAAGATAAAACCAGAGAAATGGGGCTTTAGGGGGAGAACCAAACCTGCGCTATATCAGGTGAAGGAGACGAATCAGGCCATACCTGTGAAAGGCAGATCGTTATTATTCTATGTCACTGGATGAAGGTTTAGGCCAGGAAATATTGTAGTTTCAAACTTAAAAGTAGGCGGATGCGCTCGTTGATCAAAATACATGCAAAGTGATGCCTCCGAAAGATAGGAGCATCAAAGACTAAGCCACTTGATGGCCACATTTGTCCGATCCACCGATTTAGTTGCAAATACGGTTACTGCTTAGGCCACGGTTATGATGAGAACATCGAAGACTCCGCTCCATGACAGTTTCCTAAATCCGAACCGTGATTTAGTTGCAAAAGTGCATCTAATTTGCGAATTTTCTCCGTTTTAGAGGAAATAAGTGCAAATATGGTTACTACTTAGGTCCCCTAGCCCTCTTCGCTCGTAACCCTCGCTTCGATTTCAGACGGTTGCGGACTCAGGAGCCTCTATTTGCTGTAAATAAGCCGTTTTGCAGGATTAACGGACCCAGGAGCCTCTATATCACAGAAAACCCTCGCTTTTGAGCCTGTTTTGACGACTTAGGGGCTATACGGTCCGTAAGACTTCAAAAGATCGCAGATAGGAGGAAATAGGGGCTATACGGTCCGCTAAAATGCAGGTTACCTAGTTCAAGGGCTTGGAGTCTCGCAGGGCCTAAGTAGTAACCAAATACGCATCTAATTCAGCGGTTTTTTCTGTTTTAGAGCAAATAAGTGTGAAAACGCATCTAATTCTCTGAGTAACGGAACTTTAGCCGAGGATTAGCGGCAGTTTGTCCCCATAGCCACCTACGGGTTAATCCTTAGTAAGTTGAAACGTACATCAGAGGGCGTGGGTCCTAAGTAGTAACCGGTTTCGCACTTAAATGGTAGGAAGGAAAGGTATGATGCTCAGAGGTACAAGCAAATAGAGGAATCAAATCAATAGGGGGCTTAATTGGTACCACACAGCAGCTATGTCCGCAGCAAAAAGCGGCCCTGTGCAGGGACCCGGTTGATGCTTCAACCGGACCCTGCACAGGGCCGCTGTCAAGTCCGTTGCCCGGCTTAGCGCGCCGGGGCGAAGTCCTTGACCTGCAGCAGCAGCTTATCGATCTGCTGCAGGGTATCCGCCGAGAGCGTGGCGTCGACCGCCAAGGCGTTCTCCAGGACCTGCGCCGGCTTGCTCGCGCCAATAATGGCCGAGCTTACGCCCGGCTGGCGCAGCACCCAGGCCAAGGCCAGCTGCGACAGCTTCAGGCCTTGGCTTGCGGCCAGCTCATTCAGCTGGCCGACCACGCCCAGCACATCATCGCGCAGATAGCTGCGGATGACGCTATTCACGGCATCGTCGGCGCCGCGGGTGCCGGCCGGAGCGGCTTGGCCCGGCTTGTATTTGCCGGTGAGGATACCCTGTGCCAGTGGGGAGAACACCACCTGGCCCAGCCCTTCGCGTGCGGAGACGGCAAGCACCTCATCCTCGATATAACGCTCAAACATATTGTAGATCGGCTGGTTGGACACCAGCGGACGCAGATTCAGGCGGCGGCTGATTCCGCCGGCCTCGGAGAGCTGGGCGGCACTCCATTCGCTGACGGCCGCGTAGAGGATTTTGCCCTGGGCCGCCAGGTCGTCCAGCGCGCGCAGCGTTTCCTCCGTTGGTGTCTCCGTGTCATAACGGTGACAGAAGTAGATGTCGATGTAATCGGTGCCGAGGCGGCGCAGGCTGGCTTCGCATTGCTCCATAATATGCTTGCGCGACAAGCCGCGGTCATTCACACCTTCGCCCATCGGGAAAAACACCTTGGTGCTCAGCACATAATCCGAGCGGTTATAGGAACTGAGGGCAGCACCCATTGCTCTTTCACCTTCGCCGCGGTTGTAGGCATTAGCCGTATCGAAGAAATTGATACCGCATTCAAAAGCCTGGCGGATACAGGCATCCGCCGCCTCCTGCTCTGCCGCCGTTCCGTATGTAAGCCAGCTGCCCAGGCCGATTTCACTTACCTTAAGTCCGCTGTTGCCAAGTCTTCTGTATTTCATGTTAACGCTTCCCTTCAGAGTGGTATTTATGTTAACTTTACTGATGAATCTATCATAGCGAAAAGGATGGAGCAATACTATGTCTACTACTAAAACCGGCACAATCGTTCTATTTCAAGGGGATTCCATTACAGACGGCAACCGTGGCCGTGACGATGATCCCAATCATATCCTCGGACACAGCTATGCTTACATCATCGGCGGCAAACTGGGAAACGAGCTGGCTGAGCAGCAGCCGGTCTTCTATAACCGCGGTGTCAGCGGGGACCGGATCTCCGATCTGTACGCACGCTGGAACGAGGACGCCATCTTTCTGCGGCCCGATATCATCAGTATTCTGATTGGGGTCAACGATATTTGGAGAACGATGAAGGGTGAACCCAGCGGAGTGACCGACCGTTTCGAACGGGCGTACCGCCACGTTCTGGAAGAGACAAGCGAAGTGCTGCCGCAGACGAAGCTGGTCCTGTGCGAGCCTTTTATCCTGAATACCGGCGCTCCGGCAGAGGATTGGACGACCTGGAAACAGTGGATTACTCATCATCAGCAGGTGGTCCGCAGGCTTGCGGAGGAATTTCATGCGCTGTATGTCCCACTTCAGCAACCCTTCAATGACGCTGCCCAGCGCGCGGAGGCTGCTTATTATCTGTGGGATGGCGTTCATCCGACAGCTGCGGGGCATGACCTGATTGCCAAGGAATGGCTTAGGGCTGTAGAAGAGGGCGGCCTGTTGAAACAACTGATGTCATAAGGGGGGCGGGTCACGGTGAAACTGAATTACACAAGGCCTGCCAAGGATTGGAACGAAGCGCTGCCGATTGGAGGCGGACGTTTGGGCGCCATGCTTTTTGGAGGGGTAGAGAAGGAACGGATTCAGCTGAATGAGGATACTTTATGGTCCGGCAGCCCGCAGGAACGGAATAATGCAGAAGCTCTTGCGATGCTTCCCGAAGTGCGCCGTCTGCTGAAGGAGCAGAAATTCCTGGAAGCGGATGAACAATGCAGAGGAATGCTGAGTCCTTACGTTCAATCCTATCTGCCCTTTGGCGATCTGTATTTGCAATTTGAGCATGGCGATTACACGGACAGGTATGAACGGAGTCTTGATCTGGAGCAGGCTGTTGCAAGAGTAGAGTATACAATTGGCGGAGTGCAGTATACCCGCGAAGCCATCGCTTCCTTCCCGGGCCGGGTCCTTGTCCTTCACCTGACTGCGGATGAGCCTGGAATGTTAAGCCTGACAGTGAAGCTGGACAGCGCACTCCGCCACCGTTCAGGGGTGGAGAACGGAGAATTGATCATCCAGGGAATGGCACCGGAGAATGCAGATCCCAATTATATGAGCAAGAAGAATCCGCTGAGCTATGGAGAATGGGACAACACAGATGCCATGGGTTTCGAGGGGCGAGTGGGTGTGCGGACAGAGGGGGGGCGCATTGAATTTGCCTCCGGAGCTATACATATTATGGAGGCGACTGAGGTTACGCTCTGTTTCAGCGCGGCCACAAGCTATAACGGTTTCGATCAGGTGCCCGGCCGGGCAGGGAAGGATTACAGTGCAGCAGCCCAAGAGGACCTGCGGCAGGCGCTGAAACAATCCTATGAATCACTCCGTGCTGCGCATATCGCAGACTATCGATCTCTATACAGCCGTGTCCAGCTTTCCTTAGGAAAGCGGCAGGCACCGGAGGATATAGCAGCCGATCAATGGATCAAGCACTACGGTGCCTCCGATCCCGCACTGGTGGAGCTGCTGTTCCAGTACGGGCGGTATTTAATGATCTCCGGCTCCCGTCCAGGCACACAGCCCACCAATCTGCAGGGCATCTGGAATCAGGAGACAAGGGCACCATGGAGCAGCAACTGGACGTTGAACATCAATGCCCAGATGAATTATTGGCCTGCGGAGAGCGGCAATCTGGCGGAATGCCACGAGCCCCTGTTCAGGCTGATTGAGGAGCTGGCCCGGAACGGGCGGAAGACCGCCGAAGTACATTATGGAGCAAGGGGCTGGACTGCCCACCATAATACGGACATCTGGCGCCAGAGTTCCCCGGCAGGGGGAGAGGGTCATGGGGAGGCGGTCTGGTCACTGTGGCCGCTTGCTGGTCCATGGCTCTGCCGCCATCTGTGGGAGCATTATGAATTCGGACAGGATGAGGAATTTCTGAGAACCTGTGCTTACCCTGTAATGAAGGAGGCAGCATTGTTCTGCCTCGACTGGCTGCTTGATGACGGGAACGGAAGGCTCGTGACCTCGCCCTCCACTTCGCCCGAGCATAAATTCCGCAGCGGCGGCAGCTATGCCGGGGTCAGCACAGCCACTACGATGGACCTGATGCTGATCTGGGATCTCTTCAGTAATTGTATTGAGGCCTCTACAATTCTGGGAGAAGATACGTTATTCAGCCAGGAACTGATGGCTGCCAAGACCGCTTTATTTCCGCTGCAGATCGGACAATACGGTCAGCTGCAGGAATGGTCCGACGACTTCGAGGAAGAGGACAGACATCACCGTCATGTCTCACATCTGTACGGTGTGTATCCTGGAGTTCAGCTGACGAAACGGAATAGCCCCGAGCTGTTCCGAGCCGCCAGACAGAGTCTGGAGCGAAGGGGAGACGGAGGCACCGGCTGGAGTCTGGGCTGGAAGATCAGCCTGTGGGCCCGGTTCGGCGAAGGGACACGCGCTTTGCAGCTGCTGTCCAAACTGCTGCAGCTTGTGGAAGAGGGCAGCGCACAGGGTGGGGTCTATCCGAATCTGTTCGATGCTTGTCCGCCTTTTCAGATTGACGGAAACTTCGGGGCAACTTCCGGGATTATGGAGATGCTGCTGCAATCCCATCAAGGTTTTTTGGAGCTGCTGCCGGCACTGCCGGAGGCTTGGCCTGAAGGGTACTTCAAGGGATTGCGGGCCCGAGGCGGCTTCGAAGTAAGTCTGGCATGGAAACACGGGATTCCCGCACAAGCGCTAATCCGCTGTGCCCAAAGCGGAACGTGCAGAATAGGCAACGGGTGCTTGATTGCTGTTACTTGTGAAGGCACGGCTGTACCGTATCAACTCGCGGACGGTATCGTTTCTTTTCAGGGCAAGGCGGGGCGGGAATATGTGGTTGATTTTGCAGCGGCTGCCCTGCAGTAGAATATCCTGATCTATAACTTGGCGCTCCAGAGCATCTTTCTGATTGTAGAGAGATGCTCTATTTGTTTGTTTCCTTACAGGCTGCAAGAACCGACGTTTACTCCGCAGCAGGGTAGATTAGCGACACCTGATAGTTGCCCAGGAACTCAATCCATTCCTCCGACGGTTTCTGGTCAGTGACGATATAGTCCACTTTATCGAAGCTGAACAATTTAATAAAAGCGATCCGGTCGAACTTGGAATGGTCCACCAGCAGTATGACCTTGTTGGCCTGCTGCTGCATCAGCACCTTCAGCTCGCTCTCCCCCTCATTAGAATCACATAACCCGGCGTTCATCGACAGCGCCTTGCAGCTGAAAATGGCGACATCCACATGGTATTTCTGAATCGTCTGGGAGGCATTGCGTCCAACAAAGGAGCTGGTCTCCGGCCCCAGGATGCCGCCGGTGGAGATCAGGGTCTGTCCGGCATGCTGGAATTCGGACAACACCACAAGCGAATTGGTGATAACCGTCAGCTTGCTGCGGTGCTCAATAATCGTCCGGAGCGCTTCAAATGCCGTGGAGCTGGTGTCTGTCATTAGGCTGTCCCCGTCGTTAATCAACTCCAGCACTAGAGAGGCGATGGAACGTTTGGCCTGAATATTGACCTGATGTCTGCTTGAATACGAAGGGTCTTCATTGGTTTGGGCGTTGAGGATGGCTCCGCCGTAGTTTTTTTTGGCCAGGCCTTCTTTATCGAGCTTGTCGAGGTCGCGCCGGATCGTCTCCTCCGAGACGTTGAACTTCTGCGCCAGGTCGGCGACATGCACCTTCTTGTGCCGGTAGAGCTCATTAATAATCAGATCACGCCGTTCAAATGCTTTCATCGCTTCACTCACCCTTGATTTTGAGATATGTAAGCTTAAGTCTACACCAAACCATACAATAGTAAAACATTGAATGTGGTATTATGAGTTTCGTTAATAAAAGTATCACATAAAACCACATATTATTAGAAATATACTGTGGTTTTATGTTGACTTAAGCGTTTGCACTATTTATGATAGAAAAGAAGCAAGACTTAAGTGAAATCATTCATCAACTTGATCCCGAGGAGGAACAGCAGTGAGTGCAAATTATCCGAAGATTGGAATCCGCCCCACGATTGATGGCAGAAGAAGAGGGGTCCGCGAATCGCTGGAAGCCCAGACGATGGGCATGGCGCAGCGGGTGGCCAAGTTTCTTGAAGAGAGCTTATTTTATCCAGACGGCACCCCTGTAGAGTGTATTATCGCAGACTCCACCATTGGCGGAGTCAAGGAAGCGTCGGCTGCCGCCCAGAAGTTTAAGGCTGCCAATGTCGGCGTATCGATCACAGTGACCCCTTGCTGGTGCTATGGGTCGGAAACCATGGATATGGACGCCTCCATTCCTCATGCGGTATGGGGCTTTAATGGAACCGAACGTCCCGGAGCCGTGTACCTTGCTGCCGTTCTCTCGGCTTATGCCCAGAAGGGCATCCCGGCCTTCGGCATCTATGGTGAAGATGTTCAGGAATCAAGCAGTGAACATATTCCCGCCGATGTGCAGGCCAAGCTGCTGCAGTTCGCCAAGTCGGCGCTGGCGGCAGCCCTTATGAGAGGGAAGTCCTATCTGTCGATGGGTTCCGTATCGATGGGGATCGCCGGGTCGATCGTTAACGAACAATTCTTCCAGGATTATCTGGGCATGCGCAACGAATATATCGATATGTCAGAGTTCGTACGCCGCTTCGAAGAGGAAATTTACGATAAAGAGGAATTCGAGCGTGCACTCGCCTGGACGAAGGAGAACTGCCTCAACGGTGCAGACAATAATCCCGAACATCTGCAGCTCAGCGATGAAGCGAAGGAGCAGCAATGGGAGACCTGCGTGAAGATGGCGCTGATTGCCCGTGATCTGATGGTCGGCAATCCGAAGCTGGCCGGGCTTGGCTTCGAGGAAGAAGCCTACGGGCACCATGCGATTGTCAGCGGATTCCAGGGGCAGCGCCAATGGACCGATCATTTCCCGAACGGCGACTTCATGGAGACGATTCTTAACTCCTCCTTCGACTGGAATGGCAGACGAGCCCCTTACCTGGTGGCTACAGAGAACGACAGCATGAACGGTGTGACCATGCTGTTCAATTATTTGCTGACGAACACGGCGCAGATTTTTGCCGATGTGCGGACATTCTGGAGTCCGGCGGCTGTAGAACGGGTAACGGGCTATAAGCTGGAAGGGCAGGCCGCTAACGGACTGCTGCATCTGATCAACTCCGGTTCTGCTGCTCTGGACGGAACCGGCGAACAGCAGCTGAACGGCCAACCTGCGATCAAGCCATTCTGGGAGATCACCGACGAAGAAATGGACGCCTGCCTGAAGCAGACCCAGTTCCGCCCGGCTTCCCGGGAATATTTCCGCGGGGGCGGTTTCTCCACCGACTATTTGACCAAGGGCGGCATGCCTGTCACCATGGCACGGATGAATCTGGTCAAAGGGCTTGGACCCGTCCTGCAGCTGGTGGAAGGGTATACAGTTGAACTGCCTGAAGAAGTCCACCATACGCTTGACCAGAGAACAGATCCCACTTGGCCGACAACCTGGTTCGCACCGAAGCTGACCGATCAAGGCTCCTTCAAGTCCGTCTATGATGTGATGAACAACTGGGGAGCGAATCACGGAGCGATCAGCTACGGCCATATCGGTGCCGATCTGATCACCCTGGCTTCGATTCTGCGGATTCCGGTCAGCATGCACAATGTAGAAGAATCACGAATCTTCAGACCGCGTGTCTGGTCTTTGTTCGGCACCGAGGATCTGGAGAGCGCCGACTACAGAGCCTGCCAGAATTTCGGGCCGCTCTACTAAATCAACAGGTGAAGCAGGTGCGAGAATAATGGGCGAACCCATCAAGCTGTTAGCCATCGATCTCGGTGCAAGCTCAGGGCGTGTGATTCTGGGTAAATACGATGGCATTGTGCTGTCTGTCGAGGAGATCCACCGGTTCGATAATACACCGGTGTCCATCCTGGAGCATCTGCACTGGGATGTGCTGAGATTATTCCACGAGATGAAGACAGGAATCCGTGCAGCGGCCAGAGAACACGACCAGCTGCGGTCCTTAAGCGTGGATACTTGGGGAGTTGATTATGGTTTCATCGACGATGGAGGGCGGCTGCTCTATTCCCCGCATCATTACAGGGATCAGCGTACCGTGGCCTGCCGCTCCGAGCTGGAAGGGAGGGTGCCGCCTGCAGAACAATTCAACCGGACCGGCAACCAGCCGGCATTGATCAATACGGTCTATCAGCTGTTTGCCGATTGGCAGCAGAATCCGGCGCTTGCCGGGACGGCAGATACCCTGCTGATGATGCCTGATCTGTTCCATTATCTGTTCTCCGGCATCAAGGCGGCGGAGACTACGATCTGGAGCACCAGCGGCCTGCTGGATGCGGCGAGCGGGAAGCCGTCGGCGGAGCTGCTGGAGCGGCTGGGCCTGCCGGCTGCCCTGATTCCGCAGCAGGTGCCGGCAGGCACCGTCATTGGGCAGGTGCTGCCCGCGCTGCAGGAGGAGCTTGGCATCGGGCCGATGAAGGTGATCTCCGGAGCTTCGCATGACACCGCTTCGGCAGTAGCCTCCATTCCTTATGTGAACAAGGAAGGAGCCGCCTTCATCAGCTGCGGCACCTGGTCGCTGGTGGGAATGGAGACATCCGGGCCGGTCATTAACGACAAGGGCTACGAGTTCGGCTTCACCAACGAACGCTGCTTCGGCGGCACGAACCGGCTGCTGAAGAATATTACCGGGCTATGGATTCTACAGGAGACCGGGCGCTGCTGGCAAGAGGCAGGTGAGCCGCTTAGCCACATTGAGATGGTCCGGCTGGCCAAGGCCGCGGGTCCGGCAATGGCGCGGATTGATCCCAATGATCCATTGTTCGGCACACCCGGCGATATGCCGGAGCGGATCAGTCAATATTGCCGCTGGACGCAGCAGCAGATTCCGCAAACCAAAGGCGAGCTGATCCGTCTCATTCTGGAGAGTCTGGCATTCTCCTACAGCGACACCCTGAAGAAGCTGGAGGAGCTGACCGGAGAGCGGATTTCCGTTATTCATATGGTCGGAGGCGGGATTCAGAATGAGCTGCTCTGCCAGCTGACGGCTGATATTACCGGAAGAGAAATCATTGCCGGTCCGGTGGAAGCCAGTTCGATCGGCAATCTGATCGTTCAGCTGGTCGCACTGGGCAAACTGGACAGCGCCCGGGCAGGGGAATTGGTCACCCGGTCGTTTCCTTGCCGGAGCTATCAGCCGGCAGGCGGCATCAGCCAATAATAGAAAGATAAAGGGGAGCATACCATGGAAACATTTGAACAGGAGCTGCGCCGCCGGATTTGCGATATCGGCCGTAACTTATTCAATAAGGATTTTATTGCCGCCAACGACGGCAACATTTCGGCCAGATTGTCCGAAAGCGAGGTGCTGGCTACACCTACAGGTGTCAGCAAAGGTTATCTGGAGCCGCATATGCTGGTGAAGGTTAATCTGCAAGGTGAAATTCTGGAAGCGGCAGATGGCTATCGGCCTTCAACTGAAACAAAGATGCACCTGAAGATCTACAATGAGCTGCCCGAGATGAACGGGGTGGTGCATGCCCATCCGCCGTATGCGACTGCCTTCGCAATCAAGGGCGAAGCATTGGATAAGATGATGATGCCGGAGTCGGTTATTGCCATGGGCGATATTCCGCTGGCCGTATACGGAACACCATCTACGGACGAAATCCCGGATTCCCTGGAGCCGTTCCTGGGCAAAAAAACAGCGGTGCTGCTGGAAAGCCACGGCGCGCTGACCTGGGGCAAGGATATTATGGCCGCGTACATGAATATGGAGCGCCTGGAATACACCGCGAAGCTAACCTATATTACCCGGATGATCGGCGGGGAGCGTGAGCTGCCGCAGCACCGGATCGACGAACTGGTGGCTCTAAGATCCTTCTACGGAATGTAAGGAGGCAACACTCATGCTGAACAAGATTCCCAAGCTGCTCTCTCCCGAGCTGGTGCGGGTGCTGATGGAAATGGGGCACGGCGATGAGCTGGTGCTGGCCGACGCCAATTATCCCGGACATTCGCTGAATTCCAGAGTGATCCGGTATGATGGAACCGGGATTCCGGCGCTGCTGGATGCTATTCTGGAGCTGCTGCCGCTTGATCATTATGCCGAGCATCAGGTAGCGTTTATGTCCGTGGTCGAAGGAGATCCAACCGTACCGGTAATCTGGTCCACTTATAAGGAGCTGATTGCCAAGCATGATAAATCGGCAACGATTGACTATGAGGAGAGATTCGCCTTCTACGAGCGTTCCCGGCAGAGCCATGTGATTGTCGTGACGGGTGAGGAAGCCTTGTACGGCAATGTCATTCTCAAAAAAGGCGTCATCCAGGCATAACCTGGCTTGATCGCCATGATCCACTAGTCTAAGCTGATTACCAAACCCCTGCGCACACCGCGGGGGTTATTGTTATTTTCCGCCCGAGAACGGGCAGATTGACAAGGGATGAATGCTTATACACGTATACCCTTACGGGAATAGAATACACGGAAAACTGCGGAAGGAAGAAGGGAACAAGGGTGAGGGTGGACTTGGGTAGCGGAAAAAGAAAACACCGGGACTGTGTTGGGATTGACCGGATCTCTTATGCCGGCACCGATATGGTCCATGACTTCAATGAGCCGATCCCGCTCGCGGACAACAGCGTGGAATTCGTGATGGCAGCGCACAGTCTGCAATATGTCAGCGACAGACGGAAGGGGGTTGCCGTCGAGGGCGGGAAATTCACTGCCGGGGTGCGGTGATTTCACTATGATCTCCGGCAAGCGTTGCCCGAGCCTAGCTGCGGGTGGAAGGGATGCCCGTGCAAGAGGTGGCGGCGGCCGTTGGCTATGAGGAACGCCGTTATTTCAGCGAGATGTTCAAGAAGATCACGGGTGTGACGCCATCGGACTTCAGAGCGGGGTTCCATGCGGATACGCCGCCGAGGTGGATTACCTACGGCAGCTCCATTACCCAGTGCGTGGCGGCGTCCAGCCCCTCGCGCACCTGGCCGGCCATCGCCGCTGCGGCGGCCGGCTATAACCTGACCTGCCTCGGCTACTCCGGCAACTGCCATCTGGAGCCGATGGTCGCCCGGATGATCCGCGGGCTTCCGGCGGCGCTGATCACGCTGTGCGTCGGCGTGAATGTGTACGGCGCGGGCACGCTTAGCCCGCGCACGTTCCAGCCGGCGCTGATCGGCCTGCTGGAGACGATCCGCGAGCGGCACCGGGATACGCCGCTGCTGGTGATCTCCCCGCTCTACGGCTCCGAGCGGGAGACCGACGAGAACAAGCTGGGCTTCACCCTGCCGCTGCTGCGCAAGGAGATCGCCGCAACCGTCGCGCTGCTGCAGCAGCGCGGTGACAATCACCTCGCCTATCGCGATGGCCTGGAGTGGCTGGGGGCGGAGGACGCCGCCCTGCTGCCGGCCGGCCTGCACCCGGATGCGGCCGGCTATGAGCTGCTGGGAGCGCGGTTCATGGAGCGGATTCTGCGGCGTGGCCGTGGCCATGGCCATGGCTAACTGCATTTCTTACACTTATTTTTGATAAAAACCCGACCAAACAGACTTTAACTGTATTACGTACATCTATATTTCGCCAAAACGCTGCTTTACGGCTAAATGGGGAGATTTAGCTGTACGAAATACAGTTATATGCCTTTCCAGTGCCGAATCCGCTTATTTAACTGTACGAAATACAGTTAACCCTCGCGTACCTCGTAAGCTACCTGATCTAACTGCAACCACCTGATCTAACTGCAACCACCTGATCTAACTGCAACCACCTGATCTAACTGCAACCACCTGATCTAACTGCAACCACCTGATCTAACTGCAACCACCTGATCTAACTGCAACCACCTAATCTTACTGCAACCACTTGATCTTACTGCAACCACCTGATCTTACTGCAACCACCTAATCTTACTGCAACCACCTGATCTTACTGCAACCACCTGATCTTACTGCAACCACCTAATCTTACTGCAACCACCTGATCTTACTGCAACCACCTGATCTTACTGCAACCACCTGATCTTACTGCAACCACCTGATCTTACTGCAGCTACTTGATCTTACTGCAACCACCTAATCTTACTGCAACCACTTGATCTTACTGCAACCACCTGATCTTACTGCAACGACTTGATCTTATTGCAACCACCTGATCTTACTGCAACGACTTGATCTAACTGCAACCACCTGATCTTACTGCAACCACCTGACCTTACTGCAACGACTTGATCTAACTGCAACCACCTGATCTTACTGCAACCACCTGATCTTACTGCAACGACTTGATCTTACTGCAACCACCTGATCTTACTGCAACGACTTGATCTTACTGCAACGACTTGATCTTACTGCAACCACCTGACCTTACTGCAACGACTTGATCTTACTGTAGCTACTTGATCTTACTGCAACCACCTGATCTTACTGTAGCTACTTGATCTTACTGCAACTACTTGATCTTACTGCAACTACTTGATCTTACTGCAACCACCTGACCTTACTGTAGCTACTTAGCCTCTTCCTGACTACATCCTGCTCTCCAACTATCTAACACTCACCCCTGCCGCCAGGTTACTCCAACTAACCAATTACTTGCTCCATCTTCGCCATAACTCGCCGCTCCCCAATTAACTCAGCAACTACCTCACAATTCTGCGAACGCCCCAACTAAATAATCCTCTCCAAAATATGGTATGCTGCCCATTAGATACGCGAGAGCAGAAACCGAGTTCAGGAGGAGTAAAATGAGCAGTGTGCAGGATTTCATAACACTCGAAGCATCCTATTGTGATACCTTTACCAACCGGGAGGAGCGGCCCTGGGGGACGTTGTTCTGCAACGGGAACCAGCCGCTTCACTATGATTCCAATCATGCGCAGATCGGTGAAGCCGTGGAGCATCCGCAGTCCGTTGTTGATGAAGTCATACATTACTACCAATCGAAGAATATCATCCCCAGATTCTACCTGAACCCTATTGAAGTGCAGCAGCCTCTGCTGCTTGAGCTGAAATCAAGAGGTTTCGGCTATGAGGAATTGATCAGTCCCATCCAACTGTGGAACGGGCAAGTAGCTGCGGTTGACCCTGACCCCCGAATTACGATAGAACAAGTTACGGAAGCCAACTACCGGGAAGCACTGGAGATCGAATGCAGCATTCAGGAATTTGGCGGCAGGGAGGCGGTCGAGCAGGTCTACCGGCAACAATTCGAGGACGGCGCGTTCACCCATTATCTGCTACGCTTAGAGGGAGGAGCGTGCTGCACGGCTTGTATTTTTGCAGATGGCGAGCAAGCCCGGCTGGAGAGTGTAGCCACACTGGAAGCTTATAGAGGACAAGGCTTGGTCGGCCGGCTTATCCGATGGATTCAACAGGAGGTGTTGAACAGAGGAGTGAAGCAGCTGTGGGTTGCGCCGATTAACGAGCGTGTAGAGCGAGTCTATGAGAAGTATGGATTTCAGACCGTGGCCAGGCTGGTTCTTGGACATGCTTTTCTGGGCGGCAAAAGTATCAAGGAAATTCAGGGATGAACCCAGTATAGTGAAGATATCGTGACACTATAAAAAGCCGCCTTCGGGCGGCTTTAAAATTTATCCGTGTTCTTCACTTTGATCGATGCTACCTCCCCGCATTTCTTGCAGAACGTGAATAGAAGCGGTGAGCCGAAGGAGAATTTCTTATCGAGCGGCATCAGATTGGCGTAACCGTTACTCATGTCGCCTTGGACAAAGGTTGTGCTTCCGCAGGCTTTGCATACCAGGTTATCTTGGATCATCTTAATCACCTCATCTAAAGGATATAAAAGTATATACCTATAGATTACCCAAAAAGTTTCAGGATCAGCTTGCAGCTAATATTGGATTGACGAATGGGGAGATACATGTTTATAATATTTATATAAGTATTAACTAATTAATATAATCATAAATCATGGAGGCGGGAATTATTATGACTCATCGCGCTGTATTGAATGCGGATATCCGCAAAGGAAAAATTGACCGCAACGTTTATGGACATTTTGCCGAACATCTGGGACGTTGTATTTATGAAGGCCTCTGGGTGGGCGAAGACTCCCCGATTCCGAATACGAAGGGTATCCGCAATGATGTTGTGGAAGCGCTTAAGGAAATGCAGATTCCGGTGCTGCGCTGGCCGGGTGGCTGTTTCGCCGATGAATACCACTGGAAAGATGGCATTGGCGCGCGTGAAGGCCGCAAACGGATGATTAATACGCACTGGGGCGGTGTGGTGGAGAATAACCATTTCGGGACCCATGAATTTATGGAGCTGTGCCATATGCTGGATTGTGAGCCGTACATCAACGGTAATGTGGGCAGCGGCACGGTTCAGGAAATGTCCGAGTGGGTGGAGTATCTGACCTTTGAAGGCGTGTCCCCGATGTCCGAGCTGCGTCAAGCCAATGGGCAGGAGGCGCCTTGGTCGGTGACTTATTTTGGCGTAGGTAATGAGAACTGGGGCTGTGGTGGCAACATGCGCCCGGAATTCTATGCTGATCTATATCGGCAGTACCAGACCTATGTACGCAACTACGGCGATAACAAAATCCATCGTATTGCCTGTGGGCCGAATATTGACGATTACCACTGGATGGAAGTGCTGATGCGCGAAGCCGGACGTTTCATGGACTCGATTACGCTGCATTACTACACGCTGCCTAAGTCAGACTGGAGCAATAAGGGAGCCGCGACCGGTTTCAAAGAGGACGAATGGTTCTCCACGCTGGAGAAAGCGCTGCGCATGGACGAACTGGTTACCCGCCACAGTGTCATTATGGACAAATATGATCCAGAGCGCAGAGTGGGCCTGATCGTAGACGAATGGGGCACCTGGTATGATGTGGAGCCGGGCACCAATCCGGGCTTCCTTTATCAGCAGAACTCGATCCGCGATGCGCTGGTGGCCGGACTGACCCTGAATATTTTCCACAAGCACAATGAACGGGTGCGGATGGCGAATATTGCCCAGACGGTGAACGTGCTGCAGGCGGTAATCTTGACCGAAGGGGAGAAAATGCTGCTAACGCCTACCTATCATGTGTTTAACATGTTCAAGGTACACCAGGATGCCGAGCGTCTGGACCTGTCGCTGGAGAGCGGCAAGTACAGCTTCGAGGGTCGTGACATTCCCGAGGTATCCGCTTCGGCTTCAGTGAATGCTGAGGGTGTGATTCATGTCAGCCTGTGTAACCTGAACCATGCTGCTGCTGCAACGCTGCCGCTGGAGCTGCGCGGACTGGTAGCCGGTACGGCCCAGATTACAGGCACCACGCTCGCTGGAAGCGCGATTGATGCTCATAATACGTTTGAACAGCCGGACGCGGTGGCGCCGCAGTCCTTCAGCAACTTCACACTTGAAGATGGTCTTCTGACTGTGGAACTGGCACCTATGTCAGTAACTGTACTGGCAATCAAACAGCAGGCTTAAGGTGGTGACAGGATATGGCCGTTGATTCTGCTTGCAAAGGCTGCCGGGAGGAATATAAGGTCACAGAAGCGCAGATTAGCCGGATTCTGGCCTCCTCGATGTTTAACCCGGAGAATTCAGTGCCTGATGAGGTGTACCAGCAGCGTCTGCAGCTGTGCGGCAACTGTCCGAAACTGCAGGACGGCGTAACCTGCGTGGCCTGCGGCTGCATCATCCCCGTCATCGCCAGGCTGAAGGCACGCAGCTGCCCGCTGCCGGGCGGCGGAATGTGGGGCAGTTACACGGGTGATCAACAATAGCAGCATAAATGATCAATAGTATGATAGAACAGCGGTAAATGACATAAGCCGTGTTCTGCTCCTTGGGGAGCGGAACACGGCTTGTTGTGCGCTTGGCAGAAGGCTGGGAGGAAGGTTTGAATTTGGAACAGGTGACTTGCCGGGGTTCGCGCTAATCTTCCTTTGTTATGGGGATTAACTACCGCTAATTTGGCTGAAAAGGCTCTTCACGCCTTGTTATGGGGAATTTTGACCACTAATCAGGGGTGGACGAGCTTTTATAGACCGGAAACCCCATATTAACGGTCAGATTTCCCTATAATTGGGATTCCACTAGCCTCTGCTTCTACTTAGTGGTAGAAATTCCCTATAACCTCTGTCTGGGTGGTGGCTTGTGGGGGAGTAGCCACCCACCACATCTGCCTCCCATCCAAACCGCCGCTGCGCCCAGCGGCTCTATGTTTACGGCTGCTCCCGCCCCCGCCGCTCCGCGGCCCTCTACGTCGGCCGGCAATGTTCACTCAGCTCTGCAGATCGCTGTAATAGAGCTCAAAAGCGAGATCGTCGTTGTAGTTGCCGAAGCCTTTGCCGAATAGGGTCAGGCCGCCGATATGCTCGGCATCGGCTTCGACAGACAGCCGGAAGGTCCACTGCTTGTTGCGGATTTCTGCTTCCTCCAGCGTAAAGTCAGACAGCTTCAGGCCATCCATGAAGGTCCCCCGCGGAGTAATCCGCAGTTGCTTCAGGAGACCATACTGGTTCGTCTGCGAGGACCACCACGAGGGAGTGTACTTGCCGCGGATATCGCCGTAATCGCCGGGGCTGGTCCAGACGCCCAGCTTATGCCCGTTCAGGGTGAAGGTAATGTCCGAAGGCCAATTATTGTTGGTGGAAGGCGCTTCGGATGCGATTTCCATGGTGATTACCAGTTCCTCCGGCTGCTGGCTGGTCAGCAGGAAGTTGGGGATTTTGTACTCAACATATCCTTTGCCGAACCAGAGAATTCCCGCGTTCATCCGCTCCTGATCCCAGAAGTAGCGCGGATCATCGAAGCTGCCGATCACCTGCTCCGGGGTAGCCAGCCCGCAGGTCGGTTCGATCTGGAAGTCTGTGTAGTGACCGACAGGGATGTCCTGCCGGTAGCTTTTGCGGGGAGCCTGTGCCGCTGTGCCCGGAAATACAATCTCCGCGCTCTCGGCAGCGAATGTGCAGATCTTCTGCAGCCCGCTTTTTCCGGGGGCCATATGGGTGCGGATCAGCCCGGCAGTCTCCAGTTTACGGACATGCATCGTCATAATGGCACTGCTGAGCTGCACGGCAGACGCAAGCTCCTTGACATTCATCGGTTTCTCAGCCAGCAGCCGCAGCATATGCAGCCGTACGGTGCTGGATAATGCTTCATATACGGGAAGGGACTCTTCCGTTAGATCAAGTTTCATAGTTAACCTCCGGCAAACATGTGTATAGAATCTTATATAGTTAATAATTATATTATTTAAATATTATTTTTACAATGCAAATCATCGGTTTATCTCCCGCCGGACAGTTTTTTCTGTATTCAAAAGGCGAGGTATCATAAGAGTATACCATTTCAAGTTCTATATATCAGAATGTGAGAGCTGAAAGGATACGTTATGATGCAATTGCTCTTCACCGTCACGGATGAAGCCGGGGTCATTGCGCCCTGCGCGCAGGGCATGTTCGCGGTGCAGGCCGGAGGCGTGTACACCCTCCGGCCGCTGTAGCCTGCAGCTGCTGCAAGCTAGAAGGCGTCTCCCTCGTAGATGAATTTTCGAGGGGGCCGCCTTTTGTTGTCCAATTGGAGGCCGAAGGGAGCTCCAATTTGTCACTGTCCGCTCCCGGCAGAGCTGCGGGAGCGAAACCAAAGGCCTTAATGCCTCATAACGCGCCGCCCGCTGCTCTCTGAGCTGAATCAAAGGCCTTTATGCCTCATAACGCGCCGCCCGGCGCTCATTGAGCGAAATCAAAGGCCTTTATGCCTCATAACGCGCCGCCGCCGCTCTCTGAGCGAAATCAAAGACCTTATAGTTACTTTTAAGTTTAGCGGGGGATTTGGTTTGGAACGTTCAGCACATGTGGATGAGAAGAAGGTTACTGTACAGGTCAGAGCAAGGATTTAGAAGGTTGCCGAAGAACGTTCGGAGCAATTAGATGCGAAAGTGCAACTAATTTCAGCCAAATCGTGAGTCATCGGACGTTTAAGTGCGAATCTGCAACTAATTTCGAGTAAACCAGTGCTATTACGCTCAAACGCCGAAATTAGATGCCTTTTTGCATCTATTTCCTCCAAAACGGAAAAAATCCGCCAATTAGATGCACTTTCGCAACTAAATCAGCGGATCTAATGGAGAGCGTGCTGTATAACAGACCATTTGATATCTAATCATCCTAAAGTTAAATAGTTATGACATTACGCCTCACATAGCGTCGACTGTTGCTCCATGAGCCAAACTGCGGTGTTAGTAGCCTCATCCCGTGGTCCTTATGCCTGATACCTCGGCCTATGCCTCATCCCGTGGTCCTTATGCCTGATACCTCGGCCTATGCCTCATCCCGTGGTCCTTATGCCTGATACCTCGGCCTATGCCTCATCCCGTGGTCCTTATGCCTGATACCTCGGCCTATGCCTCAGATCGCGGCTTTTAAGCCTGATACCTCGGCCTCTGCCTCAGATCGCGGCTTTTAAGCCTCTGCCTCGACATTGCCGCACATCCCGGCTTTTAAGTCTCAAGCCTCGACATTTGCCTCACATCCCGGCCTTCACCCTACATCCCCTGCCAACTGCCACTCTTAGAGCTACCCGCCATCCTCCTCCAGGTGAAGATAGTGGGTTTTGCTGCCGTCCGGAGGCCCGGCGGGGGCGTTGCTATATTGATAGATCTGTCCGGCTTCCTTGCGGTAGAAGTACCTGGCATCCGGTTCATCGGCGAAAATGACGGTAGTGCTCACCACCGGCGCTTTACCGATCTGGGTGTACACTTTATAGAGCTGCTTCTCCGTGTAACCTTGCTCTGTGGTGAGGTAGTGGACGATCTGCCGGTTCATCTTGTCTTTGTAGGAATGGAGTGAATAGAAGCCGGCTCCCAGAATAATCAGCATGACAAGAAACAGGATCAGTGCAGGTTTTCTGCTCACAGCGTACTCCACCTTCCGGGTGAAAATATGGTTACTTAGGCCGCCCCATGTACTTAAGCTATCCGATGTACTTAAGCTCCCCTAATGTTACTTAAGCAACCCAATGCAGCTACGCCAGCATCGGGTTGCCCTTCATGCCGACCCACAGCGGACTCTGCTCCAGCCGCGCGGCCAGCTGCAGCAGCAGATCCTCGCGTCCTTTGGCGCCGATCACCTGCACGCCCAGAGGCAAGCCCTCCGGTGTGAGATGCACTGGCACGCTCATCGCTGGCTGACCTGTCAGATTGGCCAGCTGAGTGAACGGTGTATAGGTCAGGCTTGGCTCGAACATACGGTAGATCAACTGCTGCTGCTCTTGCTTGGATAGCTCGCTCACCCGCAGCAGCTGCTCAGTTTCTTGCGGAGTTTGTGTCAGCTGGCCCACCTTGGGGGCAGAGTCGGCATTGGTCGGCGAGAGGTAGAAATCATAACGGCTGAATAAAGAAGCCATATGCGCAGCGGCCACATCCCATTCGTTCAAGCTGTGGACGAAGTCGGCGGCGGATACTTTTTTGCCGGATTCGCCCAGCACCCAGGTGACGATGTCCACATCGGCGGCAGTGACCGGCTTGCCGGTCAGCCGTTCCAACGAATCGAACATCGCGGCCACTTCCCCGGTGTTCATCATATAGTAGTTCTCCATCAGCCTTACCCCGTTCACGGGGTTCAGCTTCTCTTCAACCTCATGGCCTTCGGCTTCCAGCCACCTTACGGTCTGAAGCACCGCCTGAACGGCCTCGCTGCTCACCGGTGTGCCGACCGGCGAATCCGTGGTGAACGCGATCCGCAGCTTGCGGACCTGCGGCTTGTACAGGTCGTCCCGGTACACGCCGGGATACAGCGGCGTCTGAAAAGCCGCCTCCGGCTGCACCGTCTGCAGCAGGTCAAGCAGGGCTGCGCTGTCGCGCACGCTGCGGCTCAGCGCAAAATCAACCGAGGCGCCCTGCCACTGGCGCCCGACCCCCGGGCCTACTGGCGTGCGCCCGCGGGTCGGCTTCAGGCCGAACAGCCCGGTGAACGCCGCCGGGATACGGATCGAGCCCCCGCCGTCACTGGCTCCGGCTGCCGGCACGATCCCCGCCGCCACTGCAGCGGCTGCACCGCCGCTGGACCCGCCTGGGGAATACGCCGGGTTCCAAGGATTGCGGGCCGCTCCATGCAGAACCGGCTCGGTGATGTTCTTCAGCCCGAATTCGGGCGTATTGGTGTGGCCAAGCGGAATGAACCCGCTACGCCGGATTACATCGACATAGTTGGAGTCACGCCCTGCGATATGATGCTTCAGCAGCATCGCGCCGGAGGTCAGTGGCTCGCCTCCAATCGCCTGGGAAATGTCCTTCAGCAGAAAGGGGACACCTGCGAAAGGTCGTGAACCGTCGCCAATCGGCATGGCGTCCGCTTCCTTCAGAGCAGCTTCACGCCGGGTGCGGACGACCGCATTCAGGATTGGATTCACTTCGTCCAGCCGCGCGAAGGCAGCTTCCACAAGCTCACGCGCAGAGACTTGGCGTTCTTGAATCAGTGCAGCGAGTCCTACGGCATCATAGGATAGGTAGGGTATAGTCATGGCTTACAACCTCTTTCTGTGGAGCAATATTTTCTCGGGCCGAAGGCCTGTTGAGGCTAGTCTCTATTCATTATATCAAACGTTTGTCGCCATCCGCCTAGCCTTTGCGGGTATTCCTGTATTCGGTGGGCGGAAGACCCATGATTTTTTTGAACAGCCGCGAGAAATAGTAGGGGTCCTGAAAACCAAGCCGCAGGCTGATTTCCTTGATGCTCTGTCCGGTCAGATCAAGATGCTGGCAGGCTAGCTGGATCTTCAGGCGCAGATAATAATCAATCGGCGGGTACCCTGTGGCCTGCTTGAACAGCTGGGTGAAGTGCGGAACGGAGAGATTGGCCTGGGCGGCCAGCTCCTTCAGCGTGACCGTTTGTTCCAGATGCCCGCTCATAAACGTCAGCGTCCGGTCGATATCGTGTTTGGCCCGCTGCTGCGGACCGGTTCCGGCGGATGGCGCAAGCTGCGAGAATGCGAGAATCGCCGCCAGGTGGCAGGCCAGCTGGGAGACGTAGATGATGGATCGGAGGGAATAGCCTTTATCCAGCAGCATATAGCATTCCTCAAACAGCTCAATGAGCTTCAGTGATTTCAGGGCTGGAATAAGGATAGGCTCTGAGTGCCGGTTGAAACCGGTGAAGAAGTCTGCCACCTGCTCTCCTCTCATATGCCACCAGTAGATACTCCAGGGCTGCTCCTCTGAAGATGCATATTCATGGGCCATATAAGCTGGAATCACCACAGCGCATCCCTTGTGCAAAGACTGCCGCCGCTGCCCGTCCAGCCGGTACCAGCCCGACCCCTCCACACAGTAGATTACAATATAAGCCGCACTTCCATCAGGCCGTTCCCGGTAGTGATGGAGCGCACGGGGGAAGTAACCGATGTCGGTAATGTATAAAGGACGGACGAGCGGATGCTGGGCATATTCCGTCATGACATGCTCAGGCAATACAATCAAACGCTGTGACATGAAGCCGTCGTGCTTGCGAATAGTATCCATAGTTACACTATGCTTCCCGAGCCTGGGCTTGTCAAACGAACGGCAGGTGAATAATCAGAACATAGTCCATGATGGACAAGTGATCGTCAATGGTGGCCGTCCGCTTACCCTGCAAAAATGGTGCTATCAGCACAAACAGCAGCTATACAGTCCGTAACGGGATGAAGGTTAAAACTTCGGCGGAGCGGTTTAACCGCAAGGGGGCCAGTATCACCAGCATGCTTCAGGGTCTGGAGAAGAACGGTTTCGTGAGACAGGTGATCCCGGAAGACAATGAGCGGCAGAAGAAAATATATTTGCTGAAGAAAGCGACGGATCTGGTCGAGGAATTTAATGATATTTTTATGGAAGTCGAGCATAACATCACCAAAGGGCTTACGGAAGAAGAGGCGGAAACCTTAATGAAGCTGCTGCTCAAAGTGAATTCGACGGTATAAACGGCTGCAGATTGACAGAATATAAGCGGCTGGCTATACTGGAAATGTTAAAAAGTAAATCGGAAAAATCGTTGATGAAATGAAGTACGCCGGAGAGATGGCTTGTGCAGAGAACGGGTTCCGTTACGGATTGGATTCGTAATGGCTGTGAGAACCCGCAAGACACGCTGGCGGAAAGCTGATTTCGGAGTGTGAGTAGAAGCTCACCGGGGGCGCCCGTTAACAGCCGCGACAAGGCGATCGTCTGCTTAGACGTCCTGTATTTACGGGGCAAGGCGATAACCAGGGTGGTACCGCGATAATAATCGTCCCTGAATTTTCAGGGGCGTTTTTTTGTTGAAATTTAAGGATATGTATTCCGGCCGCTAGTGCCGCATCAATTATAAGACGGGGGCTGTACTTAATGAAAGCAAGTGAAATCCGTTCCAAATGGCTGCAATTCTTCGAGAGCAAGAACCACCGAATCGAACCAAGCGCCTCGCTGGTTCCGCATAACGATCCTTCCCTGCTGTGGATCAACGCCGGGATGGCGCCGCTGAAGGCTTATTTCGACGGCCGGGAGATCCCGGAGAATCCGCGCCTGACCAATTCGCAGAAATGTATCCGCACCAATGATATTGAGAATGTGGGCAAGACACGCCGCCACCATACTTTTTTCGAGATGCTGGGTAACTTCTCCATCGGCGACTACTTCAAGGAGGAAGCGATCACCTGGGCCTGGGAGTTCCTGACCGGCAAGGAGTGGATCGGCTTCGATCCGCAGCGGATCTGGGTTACGGTGTATGCGGAGGATGAGGAAGCCTACAAGCTGTGGAATGAACAAGTGGGACTGCCCGCGGAACGCATCATCAAGCTTGGGGACGACAACTTCTGGGATATCGGCGAAGGCCCTTGCGGCCCTTGCTCGGAAATCTTCTATGACCGCGGTGAAGCCTACGGCAGCGACATGAGTGACCCGGAGATGTATGCGGGCGGCGAGAATGAACGCTGGCTTGAAGTGTGGAACCTGGTGTTCTCGCAGTTTAACCATAACAAGGACGGCAGCTATACGCCGCTTCCAAACAAGAACATTGATACAGGTGCCGGGCTGGAGCGTTTCGCTTCCATTCTGCAGGATGTGGATTCCAACTTCGACACCGACCTGTTCCAGCCGATCATCCAGAAGACTGCTAAGCTGGCAGGCATTAACTATAAAGACAGTCTGGAGCAGGACATCGCGCTGAAGGTCATTGCCGACCATATCCGTACGGTTACGTTCGCCGTTGGGGATGGCGTGCTTCCTTCCAATGAAGGCCGCGGTTATATTATCCGCCGTCTGCTGCGCCGTGCTGTCCGTTATGGCAAGACGCTGGGTCTGGACCGTCCATTCCTGCATGTTCTTACTGAAACTGTAGGCGAGGTGATGGGCGTGTACTACCCGTCCGTAGTCGACAACCGTGAATACATCGCGAAGATCATCCGCACGGAGGAAGAGCGTTTCCATGAGACCCTGTCCGACGGGCTGGCCATTCTGGGCGAGATCAGCGCCAAGGCTAAGGCTGACGGGCTGTCCGCGATTGCTGGAGCCGATGCGTTCAAGCTGTATGACACCTACGGCTTCCCGTTTGATTTGACTGAGGATTTTGCCGCAGAGCAGGGGCTGACCGTGGACCGTGCAGGCTTCGACGCCGCGATGCAGGAGCAGCGCGATCGCGCCAGAGCGGCACGGCAGGACAGCGGCAGCATGAAGGTGCAGGGTGGCGCACTCGCCGAGCTGACGGTTAAAAGTGAATTTGTTGGTTATAATGATTTCGTAACCGAGTCCAAAATTGCTGCCATTGTAGTAGATCAGACTCTGGTGGATAGTGTAAGCGAAGGCACAGAGTGCCAGGTTATTCTGGAATCCACTCCGTTCTACGCGGAAAGCGGCGGTCAGGTCAGTGACACAGGCATGTTAACCGGAGGTTCGGTTACAGCTAAGGTTACTGGATTGTTCAAGGCACCGCATGGCCAGCACGTGCATCTGGTAACAGTGGAAGCCGGAGAACTGCGGGTGGGCGATACCGTCCGCGCGGAAGTAAACCGGGCCGAGCGTGAGGATATTGTCAAGAACCATACCGCTACCCACCTGCTGCACAAGGCGCTGAAGGAAGTGTTGGGTGGTCATGTGAACCAGGCCGGCTCACTGGTGGAAGGCTCACGCCTGCGCTTCGACTTCTCGCATTTCGGAGCGATTACGCCGGAAGAGCTGAGCGAGATTGAGCAGAAGGTGAATGCGCAGATCTGGCGCAGCCTGGACGTGGTCACCCAGAACAAGCCGATCGATGAAGCGAAAGCAATGGGTGCCATGGCCTTGTTCGGCGAGAAATACGGCAACATCGTACGCGTGGTGCAGGTTGGCGACTACAGCCTGGAGCTGTGCGGCGGAATCCATGTGTCCAACACGGCGCAGATCGGGGTATTCAAGCTGCTGAGCGAGAGTGGCATCGGCTCCGGGGTGCGCCGGATTGAAGCGGTAACCGGGCGTTACGCCTACCAGTTCACCGAGAGCCAGCTGGAGCTGCTGAAGCAGTCGGCAGCTCTGCTGAAGACCTCGCTTCAGGATGTGCCGAAGCGGATTGAAGCCCTGCACGCCCAGGTTCGCGAGCTTGGCCGCGAGAACGAGTCGCTGCAGTCGAAGCTGAGCGCGACCTTTGCCGCCGAGCTGACCGGCAGCGTGAAGACTGTGGGCGGCGGCACGCCGCTGCTGGCCGTTGAAGTACAGGCGGGCAATATAGATGCCCTGCGCTCTACAGCCGACGAGCTGAAGGCCAAGCTGCCGGATGCGGTGCTGGTGCTGGGCGCGGCAATGGACGGCAAAGTTAACTTTGTCGTATCCGTTCCACAGCCGCTGGTAGCCAAGGGCTTCCATGCCGGCAAGCTGGTCAAGGAGATCGCCGCGGTCTGCGGCGGCGGCGGAGGCGGGCGGCCCGACATGGCCCAGGCAGGCGGTAAGGATGCTACGAAGCTGGGCGCAGCACTGGCCAAGGCTGAAGAGCTGGTAGCTTCACTGGGCTAAGCTGAGGGTTGACTTAACATCTCCATAGCTTGAATAGCAAGCTGAGCAGCGGTACTGAGAGCGTGATATCAGTGCCGCTGCTTTCTAAAAGTATAAGAAAGATACTTTATCCGAAAAGGCGGACCGTCCATTTCGCCTGCTCGTTCTCAAGTTCATCTAATGGCAATAGCTTATAAACCAAAAAAAATCTTGTTTTTGTGGACAAAATGCCAAAAAAAGCGTTATTCCCCCAGCAAGATTTCCTCGTTGGGCCATGAATATGTTATGATGAACACAGCAAGTGAGCTGTACAGCAGCAACTTTGCGAAGCCGCCTATGTCAGGTGATTTTGCAGAAGGAAGGTGTCACAAATGGACTCCATGGACAAAACGGTCAAATTCAATGTGAAGGGCGATGAGAAGGAAGCTTCTTCCCAGGAAATTCTACTCGCAGTATACGACGCGTTGCTTGAGAAGGACTATCATCCCATCAACCAAATCGTAGGGTATCTTCTTTCCGGTGATCCGGCTTACATTCCGCGCCACAACAATGCGAGAAGTTTGGTCCGGAGGAAAGAACGTGATGAGCTGATTGAAGAGCTGGTTCGCTTCTACCTTGCCAGTCACCGGGTGGACCACTCCAAATGATGAAGAAGCTGGGACTGGATTATGGTGACCGCAGAATCGGGGTTGCCACAAGCGATATTTTTGGATGGACGGCCCAGGCGCTGGAAACGATTGAGCGCAGGGGGAACGGCAACGAGTTTGAGCGTATCCGTGAACTTGTGAAGGAGCACGAAATCGGAGAGATTGTAGTGGGTCTGCCTAAGAATATGAATGGTTCAATAGGACCCCGCGGTGATATCTGTATAGAGTTCGCCGACAAGCTGCGGGAGCAACTAGAACTGCCCGTACACCTTTGGGATGAGCGTCTGACGACGGTATCCGCCGAGCGGGTGCTGATTGAAGGGGACGTCAGCCGGAAGAAACGCAAGGGGATTGTGGACCGTATGGCCGCAGCCCTGATTTTGCAAAATTTTTTGGATGCTAACAGTAAAAGGTGAGGGGTGCGCGGATATGACAAACGAGCAGATTGGCCAAGAAGAAGAACCGGAAATCATCTATATTCCCGATGAAGAGGGGAACGAAGAAGAATTCGAGGTCATCATGAAATTCGAGGTGGATGGTTCGGAAGCCAAGTATATGATGGTAGTGCCGCTGGATTCTGAAGATGAAGAGACCGATGAGGTCTATGCCTTCCGCTACGAAGAAGAAGGCGATGATCTGCAGCTGTTCATGATTGAGAACGACGAGGAGTGGGCAATTGTTGAAGAGACCTTCAACACCCTGGTCGAGGAGCTGGACGGAGGAGCGGAGAATGACTGATTGGTCCGCTGACAATGCGGTATGGACATCGAAGCTTAAAGAAACCTATGGAGAAACAGTAGAACTGGAAGATGAGCAGGGCAAGTCTTCCGTTTACGATATTATCGGCGAGTTCGAGATTGACGGCCGTGGTTATGCGGTGCTGCAAGGCTCCGGCAAGGATGCGGAGCCTGAGATTCTGCGTATCATAGTTTCGCCCTCAGGGCTGCCTGAGCTGGAGAGCATCATGGATGATGAAGAGTGGGAAGATGTATCTGAGCTGTACGATGAGCTGACCTTTCCCGGCGATGAAGCGGAGTAATTCCGTACATGTACGTTACATTTAAGCTTGGGCACGGAAGAGGGCGGAGTTATTCCGCGCTCTTTTTGCATGAAATATAAGAATTTATTTGTTTCACGCCCTAAATTATCCTTCTATATAAGATGCGCTTAAGAATGGAGTAGTGGGGTTGCCAGAAAGCCTGATGCATAGGGCTTCCTGGCAACTCCGTATGTAACATTCTTAAGTTCACGTTCTATATTTCTCGCAGAAATGGATGCCGCCTCTTACAGAGGACGGCGAAGCCGTTTTTGCTTGAATACAGAGATAATTTATCCAGCCGTTCCGTCACAGCTGAGAGATACCCAGAAATATATAGGTTGAATTTAAACCGATTAAATTTTATAATTTATAGTCTGAAAGTGAGGAAACTGCATTGAAATCCGCAATCCGTACATTGCTGCTTATTATCGTTCTGCTGGCAGCCGCAGCAGGGGGAGGAGCATGGTATATATGGAACGGGATGTCACCGGTGGAACCGGCAGGTCCTGCCGTAACCTTTACCATCGAGAAGGGGATGGGCAGTGCGGACATTGCCGACCTTCTGGAGGAGAATGGCATTATCCGCAATAGTCTGCTGTTCAAGGGCTATTTGAAGTGGACCAAGGAAGGGTCCAGCTTCAAGGCAGGCACGTACACAGCTGCGCCCGGCGACAGCTATGACCAGCTGATCACCCGCTTGAACACAGGCGATGTGGTCAAGAAGGAGACGGTGGTCTTCACTATTCCGGAAGGGTATACCGCCAAGCAGGTCGCCGCCAAGCTTGCCGCCGACTGGAAGCTTGAGCCGGCAGTATTCCTGGAGATTATCAATTCCGGGAAAGCGCTGCAGGAGACGGAGCTACTGGGAATTCCGCAGGAGGAGCAGGTGCTGCACCGGCTGGAGGGATATTTGTTCCCGGAAACCTATGAGCTGGTCAAGGAGAGCACTCCGCAGCAGGTCGTTGAAGCGATGCTGCAGCAGCTGGATAAGAAGCTGGAGCAGATTCCCGATTGGCAGGCCAAGCTGGATAAGCGTGGTTTAACCCTGCATCAGCTGCTGACCGTTGCTTCTCTTGTAGAGCGGGAGGTTGTTGTGGAAAGCGAACGTCCGCTGGTCGCGGGCGTGATATACAACCGGCTGAAGAAGGATCAGAAGCTGGAGATTGATGCTACGGTTCAGTATTTGCTGGACAAGCAGAAGGACAGGCTGCTCTATAAAGATCTGGAAGTCGAAAGTCCTTATAACACCTATAAGCATACGGGGCTTCCCCCTGGACCGATCAGCAATCCGGGCCTTGCGTCCATCCAGGCAGCACTGGAGCCGGAAGCTACGGAATATTTCTATTATGTGACCAAAAAGGATGGCAGCCAAGGACACCTATTCGGCAAAACGTACAAGGAGCATCTGGCAAACATCGAAAAAAGCAAGCAGAACTAAAACAACAGTACTGCTTAGGTCCCTTGCCTTCCGTATGTAGTTTGAGCGTTCTAAGCAGTAATTCATAGGTGGCTATGGGGAAAAACTACCGTTAAATCCAGGCAAATATTCGATTTCCATTGGATATAGGGAAAAGTTACCGCTAAATTGTCCATCGAAGGTGTTTCGAAGCGAATCTGACGTAATTAGCTGTAGAATTCCCTATAACCTGATCGAATGGCCATACTGAGATCAAATAGCGGTAGGAAATCCCTATATTTCCTCGCTGGACCTAAGTAGTAACAAACAACAAAACTAAGTGTATGCTTCCGACGAGAGTTTTGTACGAAGCTCAATCGGAGTAGCAACGCTCACAAAACTTAAGTGTATGCTTCCGAAGCGAGTTTTGTACGAAGCTTAATCGGAGTAGCGACGCTCACAAAACTTTGAGGAGGGCCAAAAATGAACAACAAACCGGAGCTGCTGGTGACAGCAGCTTCCCTGGAAGAAGCGGCTGCCCTGCTGGATGCCGGTGCAGATGCGCTGCTCATCGGGGATGACCGCTTCGGCATGCGGCTGGCTGGGCATTTCACGCTGGAAGAAACCGCGCAGGCTACGGAAATGGCCCATGCGCGCGGAGCCAAGATCTATGCCGGTCTCGGCGGACTGATGCCGAACCGTCTGCTGGATGAGCTGCCGCCTTATGTGAAAGCGCTGGGCGAAATCGGCGTGGACGGGATTGAATTCGGCGATCCGGCAGTCCTGGCGGCTGTAAGACGGGAAGCGCCTGGGATGAAGCTGCACTGGAATGCGGAGATGACCTCTACCAACTACGCTACAGCCAACTATTGGGGCCGCAAGGGAGCAACCCGGGTTGTGCTGGCCCGCGAGCTGAACATGGAGGAAATGACCGAGATGGTGCCGCTCTTGGAGGTGGAAGCCCAGGTTCAGGTGCATGGCATGACCAATATCTATCACTCCAAGCGCAAGCTTGTAGAGAGCTATATGTCACATCAGGGACGCCCCAGCGATGGCGGCAGCCTGGGCAAGGAACGCGGGCTGTTCCTGATTGAGGCGGAGCGGCAGGATGAGAGGTTTCCGATTTATGAGGATGAGAATGGCACGCATATTATGAGCTCGGATGATATTTGCATCCTGGAGGATCTGCATGTGCTGCTGGAGGCGGGCGTGCATAGTCTGAAGATCGAAGGCCTCTTGAAGCCTGCTGCTTACAATGTTGCGGTGGTTAAGGCTTACCGCACAGCGATTGATCTCTATGCTGCCGATCCGCAGGGGTATGCCTTCCGTGAGGAATGGGTGGATAACATCCGGGCGCTGCAGGACCCGGAGCGTGAGCTTTCTTTCGGCTTCTTCTATAAGGAGCAGGTCTATTAAGCCAAATGTATCAATTGCACATAATCAATTAAGGTTTTATGGAGGGGAGAACAGGAATGGGAACCATGACCAAGCCGCAGCACAAGGGCAAGCGTTACCGTCTGGACAAACCGGAGCTCCTGGCTCCGGCAGGCAATCTGGAGAAATTGAAATTTGCCGTACATTATGGTGCGGATGCTGTTTATATCGGGGGTCAGAAATACGGCCTGCGCTCAGGAGCTGACAATTTCAGCTTCGAGGAAATGCGTGAAGGCGTGGAGTTTGCCAAAAAATACGGCGCCAAGGTGTTCGTAGCCACGAATATTTATGCTCACAATGAAGATATCGCCGGTATTGAAGAATACCTGCGTAACCTATATGAAGCCGGTATTGCTGCCATTATCGTAGCCGATCCGATTATTGTGGATACCGCACGCCGGCTGGTGCCGGGGCTGGAGGTGCATCTCAGCACCCAGCAGTCCACCCTGAACTGGCAGGCTGTCTCCTTCTGGAAGGAAGAAGGGCTGCCGCGGGTCGTTCTGGGCCGGGAGACCAGCCTGGAGGAGATCGCCGAGATCAAGCAGCACGTGGATATCGAGATCGAGAGCTTCATCCACGGCGCCATGTGCTCTTCGTATTCGGGACGCTGCACGTTGTCGAACCACTTCACCGACCGCGATTCCAACCGCGGCGGCTGCTGCCAGTCCTGCCGCTGGAAATACGACCTGTTCGAGGATGCACGTGCCGAAGGGTGGGTCTCCGAGGAAGAGCAGGACGGCTTCCAGTCGCCGCAGCCGCTGCAGCCTGGAGTGACGCAGCTGCCGCTGCAGCAAGAAGGGGACAACCCCTTCTCCATGGGCTCCAAGGACCTGTGCATGCTGGAGAGCATCCCTGATCTGATCGAAGCCGGAATTGACAGCTTCAAGATTGAAGGCCGGATGAAATCGATCCACTATGTGGCTACTGTAGTCAATGCCTACCGCAAAGCCATTGATGCCTATATGGCCGATCCGGAGGGTTATGTGCTGAAGCCGGAATGGCTGGATGAGTTGAACAAGGCGGCGAACCGGCCGCTGAATACCGGGTTCTTCTATGATACCCCCGATCATGAGGATCATATTTATGAACCGGAAGAGAAGGCTGCGCCTTATGATTTCGCAGGGCTTGTGCTGGAATATGATGCCGAGAGCGGCCTGGCGCTGATTCAGCAGCGCAACAATTTCAAGCCTGGACAGGAAGTGGAATTCTTCGGCCCTAACGACACTTTCTTTAAGCAGACCGTCGGCGAATTGTGGGATGAGCAAGGCAACGCGCTGGAGGTTGCCCGTCATCCGCTGCAGCGGGTTCGGATGAAGGTAGACCAGCCGGTTGCCTACTTCGATATGATGCGCAAGCGAAAAAATTCATAAAACGAACAGGCTGTTTCTGAAGCAGATAATTCTGCCGAGGAAGCAGTCTTTTTTTCGACAAAAACCCCCTTTTTCATAGGACAAAAGATACAAAAATTAATACGGATTATTGAAAAAACTAAGTAATTGAGAACCATATGCCGATATATAAAGCAGTTAACGCTTACATACGTCTTCCAATCTAACGGGTAGGTGAATCGTGATGAAGTCCCCAGGGCAAGCCAGCAAAGTTGAAAAGGAGAAAGAGAAAAAAATGAAATTGCGTAAGAAAACAGAGAAACCTGCGAAGCAGCAAAAGCTGCAGGACAGCCCTAAAGACACAGCGCAAAAGAGTGGCCCAGGCCTGCCGAAGGGGAAATTCAGCAAATCTGATTTCAACTTCAAAAAAGCATTGAAGGGCTCTGTGGGACAGGTGAAAAGAGTCAATCCGACGAAATCGGTCGGCGTGAAGCTGTTTCTGATCTTTTTAAGCTCCATCGTGGTCGTAGTGCTGGCCCTGGGTCTGCTGTCCTATAACAAAGCCAAAACCACGATCAAGGACAATGTATCGGAAGCAAACCGCCAGACGATTATCCAAACCTCGGAGAAGCTGGATATTACACTGAAGCAATATGAGAACCTGGTGCTTCAGCTTTATTTTGATGCCCAAATGCAGAACGATCTTACAGCGCTGGGCTCAGCGGATACTTATTATGATAAATTTATTGCCACGGATGCGATCAGCAAGAAGCTGTCCAGCCAGACGACTACTGATTCCAATATTGTCAGCGTCTCGCTGATTCCGGATGAAGAGAATTATGATGTGATCACAAGCGGCAGCGCTGGCATTAAGCTGGATGGGCTGAGAGAGCAGGACTGGTTCAAGCAGGCTGTGGCCAACTCGAAATCCTACAAGCCGTATTATTCTGAAGCTGAAGAACAGAGCACCCAGAACTTCTGGTTCACCACATCCATTCAAGCCGAAGGTTCGACCAATATCGCTATGGTGCGTTCTCTGAAGAATCTGGGTGCAGGAACTGGGTATGTAGTCCTGCTTGAAGTGAAGAATAAGATGCTGGAGGATGCCTTCACCAGTGTGAAGCTGGGAAATGACTCGCGAATTCAGCTCGTCTCGCCGGAAGGACTGGTAGTGGCCTCCTCGCTTCCGAAGGATGACGGCAAAACCTCCGAATTTGCTTTTATCAAAGAGAGCAAGGCGATGAGCAATAGCCAGGAGACCGAAAATGCGGAAGGCAAAGAGCTCCTCGCTGTATACAGCCCGATGGTCAGTGCAGACTGGAAGCTGTCAGGCGTTGTGCCAACCGAGGAGCTGGTTAAGGAAGCCCATCCGATCCTGTTGACCACCTTTATGGCTGCAGCAGCGGCAGCCCTGCTTGCCGTATTGGTCGGCATCTGGATGGTACGGATGATTGCCCGTCCATTGGCAAGACTTAAGGATCTGATGGTCGAAGGTTCCAAGGGGAATCTGAGTGTCCGGACGGAATATGTTTCACAGGATGAGATTGGCCAGCTATCCGCCTCCTTCAACAGCATGATGGAGCGGATTACAGAACTGGTGGCTCAGACTACAGAAACAGCCCGTGAAGTGCTGAATACAGCCGGTGAGCTGGGTGAAGCTTCCCGCAAGACGGCGATTTCGGCCAAGGAGATTGCAGCGGCTACCGAAGAAATCGCCGGAGGCGCAGGCAGCTTGGCACAGGAAGCTGAACGCGGCAGTGATCTGACCGATGTTATCGGGACTCAGATGCAGACGGTAGTAGCCGCCAACTCAGAGATGGACGCTGTTGCACGTGAAATCGGAGAATCCAGTGGAATTGGCGCGAAGCAGCTGGAAGAGCTGCTGGGGCAGACCGGACGCACAGGCGAAATGACCAGTGCGCTGGTGGATCGTGTCAACAATCTTAAAGAGACCGTATTCTCGGTAGTCAAGGTGCTGGATGTCATGAAGAATATTACCCAGCAGACCAACATCCTGTCGCTGAATGCTACCATTGAAGCCGCCCGGGCCGGTGAAGCCGGCAGAGGGTTCATGGTCGTTGCCGGAGAGGTGCGCCAGCTGGCTGACCAGTCGAAGCAGTCCATTGCCCTGGTAGCGGGAATTACCGACAAGATCATCAATGAAATGAATGAAACTGTGGTTGTGTTATCCGAGGTTGCTCCGCTCTTCAAGCAGCAAATGGTGTCGGTGAAGAGCACCAGCGGAATCTTCCTCTCGGTTCAGGAGCAGATGGAGGATTTCATCAGCAGCATCGAATCGGTAACAACCGCAATCGGCAGTCTGGATCATTCACAGGGTGTACTGTCGGAAGCGATGGGCAATGTGAGTGCTGTAGCCCAGCAATCCTCAGCGACTTCGGAAGAGGTGGCTTCCTTGAGCAACGAGCAGCAGAATGTCAGCGACCATCTGGTGTCGTTGTCAGCCAAGCTGGAGCAGGTATCCGGTCAGCTGAAGGACAAACTGTCCATGTTCACCATCTAATAGCAGGAATGTTCATGCACGGCTGCCGTCCTTACAAGGACTGGCAGCCGTTTTTTCTTGAAAGATAAGAATATATAGGTTGCACGCTATAATTTATCCTTCTATTTCTCGCAGAAACGGCTGCCTGAAAGCGATACGTAGTATCGCTGCTTCGGAAGCATACGCTTTGCAGAGGACGGCAAAGCCGTTTCTACTTGTGTAATGAAGAGCATAAACGTATAATAATTCTGTTAGGTTTTTGTTATGGTATTTATAGAAAAGTTAGGATCATGGATTGAAGGAGCAGGACAAGTGAAAGCGAAACGGAATTTCAGCTGGTGGTCTTGGATTGGCGATATGAGTATGGAACGCAAGCTGCTGCTGGTTTTTTTAATTATAATCATTTTGCCGCTGTCCTTCATCAGCCTGATTTCTTTCAAAAGTTATTCCGAGTCCATCGAGCACAACACGGTGACTTATTCCGAGAAGCTGATTGATCAAATGATGGACGGAATTGATGATTATATCGAGGATATGAAGCGGATCTCCTCCATGCCGGCGTATGTGAATGACATCAAGCAGAATCTGATCCGCTCCAACCGTTATTATGAGGACAAAGCGAGGATTGACAGCGGGGGCAACACAAGCTCGTTGTCGCCTGAGGATTTCGATCTGCTGCTGACGATCCAGCGGGGAATAGAAGGCAATATTTCTTTTATCAACAACATCAAGAGGGGCACGAATTCCGTTTACATATTTGACGGCAAAGGCAATGGCTATTATTCCGCCAAGGACGGCGGGGTAAGGCTTGATCTGGAGCAGAGCTACAAGTTCTGGAGTGAACAGGCCAAGGATTCCAGCGGAGAAGCGCTGCTGTTCGGCACCCAGGCCTATACAAGCAATCTGCAGAGTACCCGGTACGCCTTCACCGTAGTACGCAAGATTGTGGATGGCCTGTGGAATCCCATAGGCCTGATTGCAGTGGAGGCCAATATCAGCAATTTGGAGAATCAGGTGGCTGAGCTGGATAACGTGACCCACGGAACCTCACTGATTGTGGATGAGTCCGGCAAGGTGGTCTACGACAGCAATAAGAAGCTGCTTACCACGGACATTTCCGATGGAGAGCTGTTCAAGAAGGCGTCCGGCAGCAGCGGGAGCTTCTACAATACGCAAGAAGGCAAGGAGCGGCTTAATATTTATTCCAGCTCGCTGAAGACGAATTGGAAGGTTATTATCTCGATCCCTGTGGACGAGCTGACCCGCAATGTAAAAGTAACCCGCAACGTAACGCTGGCCGCCACTTTTATTATCATTGTGCTGGCGCTGATTATCTCGATGGTGCTTTCGTTTGCCTTGACCAAGCCGCTGAAGCAGATGATCCAGGTCATGAAAAAGGTCCAGGGGGGCGACCTGGATGTGACCTTCCGGTTCAGACGCCGTGATGAGATCGGCCTGTTGGGTCATCAATTCAACCGCATGCTGGCCCGTATCCGCCAGCTGATCCAGGATATCTACTGGATTGAGCAGCAGAAGAAGGAAGCGGAGCTGCAGGCGCTGCAGAGCCAGATTAATCCCCATTTTATCTACAATACCCTGGAATCCATCCGTATGACTGCCGAGCTGAACGATGATGTGGAAGCGGCGGATATGATCTCGATTCTCGGACGGCTGCTGCGCTACAGCACCAGTGATTTATCCGGCAGAACCACAATGAATCAGGAGCTGGGTTATGTTCGCAACTATGTCGAGCTGCTGAACTGCCGTTATCCGAACCGCTTCCTGCTGCAGATTGATGTGCCTGAGGAGCTGGGCAAGTACGCGATCATCAAGCTGGTCTTCCAGCCGATTATCGAGAATGCAGCTTACCACGGACTGGATGACAGCAAACCGCAGATGCATCTGAGCATTCGCTGTGAGGTGACCGATCGGCTGCTGCGGTTTCATATCAGGGATGACGGCTGCGGAATGGACAGCGCTACGCTGTCTCTCCTCAATCAGCATCTGCAGAATGAGACACCTCCGAAACGGAGTATCAACGGCGGGATCGGCATGAAAAATGTGCAGCAGCGCATCCGGCTTCATTACGGTGCGGCCTATGGCATCGAGGTATACAGCGAACCTGGAGAAGGCACGGATGTCATTCTGTCTCTGCCGCTGCGCGAACCAGAAGAGATCAAGAACCAAGAGCCTGAAGAATGAGCGGGGGGAAATCAAGTGAAGGGGATCAGGAACCATTCAGCCATACGCATCTTACTGCTGCTGTTGCTGCTGGTGTCAGCCGGGTGTGAGGATGGAAAGAGGCCTTCGGCAGAGGCACCGGCACCGCCTGCCGCTGAGCCGAAACCGGAGTTAACCGGTACCATCGTTATGCTGACCAACCGGATTGATCTGATTGAGAATGGAACCTTTAAAGGCTACGCTGACCAGTTCAAGCAGAGGTATCCGGAGACGAATATAGAATTTGAGGGCTTGTCCAACTATGCTACCGACATTCTGGTTCGGCTCTCAACCAAAGATGCGGGAGATGTGCTGCTGCTGCCGGTGAATTTGCCTGCCAAGGAGCTGGATTATTTCTTCGAGCCGCTGAATGCGGCTACCGCCGACAAGGAACGGTTCACGACCTTTGCCACTTACAACGGCAAGCGGTATGGCTTGTCTACCGGAACGACGACGAGCGGGATCGTGTATAACAAAAAAGCTTTTGAGAAAGCAGGCCTTACCCGCGTTCCGCAGACGCTGGATGAGTTCTATGCTGCTTCCGCCAAGCTGAAGAAGGCCGGGATTATCCCGCTCTATATGAATTATGGGGCGGTCTGGCCACTGCGGGAGTGGGGCAATAACCTGGTTAATTATATGACCGGCAATCCGGAATATTTGAACAATATGGTAAATAAGGACAGTCCCTGGCAGTTGAACAACGAGTGGGGCCAATCCATCTCCATTGCAAGGACGATGATTGCCAAGGGTTATGTAGAAGATCAGCTGTTCTCCAATAATTGGGAGATTTCCAAAAACAAGCTGGCAAAGGGTGAGGTTGGCATGTATCTGCTGGGCAATTGGACCATCCGCCAGGTGCTCGATGCTGGTGCGGAGCCGGAGAATATCGGGTTCTTCCCGTTCCCGTACGATAATTCCACAACCCACTACGCCCCGCTTAATCCCGACTGGTTCGTCGGGGTCAGCAAATTCAGCAAGCATAAGGAGCTGGCGGAAGCCTGGTTGAATTTCTTCGTCAAGGAAACCTCCTACAGCGAGGAATGGGGATTCCTGCCTTCTGAAGGAAGCGGTGAGCCTGACATGGAGCAATACCGTGAGTTCCTGTCTTATCAGCCGCAGCTGCTGGAGGCCACTGTGCAGACGGATCAATTCATCGAATTGGCTAACCGCTCGAAGCTGTCCTTCTGGTCCGGTGATTATATCCAGGAGTTGATTGCAGCATCGGATCTGCAGCAGTCTTTTGACGAATTAAATGCCAAATGGAAGGAAGCCCGGGCAGGAATGCTGGGTTCGGGCGGTCCTTGAGCGGCAGATCAATAATGATGAAACATCTTCGGAGGGAGATACCTATGGCTAAGAAGGTTACGATGCAAAAAATAGCCGATCATCTCGGCGTATCCAAGTTTGTAGTCTCGAAATCGTTGTCCGGCAAAGGGGGCGTCAACGAAACCACAAGGGAGCGGGTCATTCAAGCAGCGTCCCAGCTCGGATATTTCACCCAGAAAAATGCTTATGTACAAGGCATCAAACGCGGCTCGCCGCCTGCCGCAAGCGACCGCAACAAGCAATCGGTGCTGGTGCTGATGCCCAATATCCGCTTCCAGACCCAGGATTCCTTGTACTGGGGCAAGATTGTGGACGGAATCGCGCTGGCCCTTGATCAGGAAGGGCTGGGGATGGTCATCGTGTCCGAGCAGCGGGCAGACAATTTCATTAATATTCTTAATCCCAGCGGCATTCTCGGGCTGGTCGGCGTAGGCCAGATCTCGACTTCTTTGTTGCTGGAGGTACATCGTATCGGGCTGCCGATGGTCCTGATAGACCATGAGGATCCGCTGATTCCGAGCGATACGGTGTTTGCTAATAATGTGGACTCGATGTCCAGGCTGTGCAATCACCTGATGGCCGCCGGGCATAAGCAGCTGCATTTTATCGGTAATATCCGATACTCCCGCAGCTTCCGCGACCGCTGGGCAGGCTTCCGCAGCGCCCTGGAGGAGAATGCGCTTAGGACGCCGGACGGAGATGATGAGATGCTGTTGCTGGAAGGGATGGATGACAGGTCCTTCCGCGAGCCCTTCAGGCTGTGGATGAACAAGCAGAAGAAGGCCAAGGCAGCTCCCACGGCGCTAGTCTGCGCCAATGATTCGGTAGCTCTGACAGTCAGCGAGATACTGCTGGAGGAAGGTTATGTCATCCCCGGTGACATCTCGGTCACAGGCTTCGACAACATCGAGGATGCCAGCAGAAACCAGCCACCGCTGACAACGGTGCATGTGCCCAAGGAAGCCATGGGCTGGGCTGCGGTGGAGAAGCTGCTGAACCGTATCCATAATCCAGCCGCGCCGCTGGAGAAGATTCTGATCAGCGCCGACATTGTCCACCGGGACTCGGTAGAAGGGCCGGCCGATTCAGGTCAATGAAATTCAAAAAGGTGCGATCCTTCTGCAGGATGGCACCTTTTTTTGAAAATAGTAAGAATTTATTTGTTTCACACGGATGCCGCCTCTTACAGAGGACGGCGAAGCCGTTTCCACTTGACGGCTACTACTCCTTGATATTACCGGCCATTTTGAGCCGTTTAGCAATCTCTTTGAACTCTTCTTCGGAGATTCCCGGGGCGAACTCTTCTTCCACCGCAGGAGCTTCCGGGATGGGATACCCTTTGGGAGTTCCTTCAATCACCTCAAGAGGCTGATTATCCTCGGGATGTGTACCCTTCCAGATCTGGCCAATGGAGGTGAAGTCCTTGTCGCTGTATGTGTATAGCTTCGTATGCACGCCTTTGTCCTCATATTTCTTGGCTTCTGTGAAGGACTTGTTATTCAGGGAGGGGATCGGCACCAGCTTGGTCACATTTACACCAGTCGCAATTTCCAGTGCTTTGGCGTAAGCCACCACGTGAACGCCTCCGCGGACCAGCAGGAATCCTACGACAGCGCGGGCAGCTGGATGATCAGTCATTTCATAGACCTTCATCTTGTGGGTTCTGGCTCCGCACTCCAGGAAAAAGTTATGCAGCAGATCCTCTACCAGGTTGCCGCTGTTGAACACGTTCGCTCCGGTCCAGGGATTGCCCATCGAGTCGAATGGCATTGCACCCTGAGCACCGGCGAGAAAATGATAGGACAGACGCGCATCCTTGGCAGCCTCCAGCGGCGTAGAATCAGGTTTCTTATATTCTGTAGAGCCTCTCAGACAGTGATTGATGGCATGGGACACCAGCTCCACATGACCCAGTTCTTCGGCGGTAATGCTCATGACCAAGTCATAGAAGGGTTTCAGCTTTTCTTTGGAACGAAAATTAAAGGATTGATAGAGGTAATTGTTGAGCGTCGACATTTCTCCAAACTTGCCGCCAAGCAATTCCTGTATGGCAGCAGCCGCATTGGCATCCGGCTTCTCTACCTTGGGGATCTCAATCAGGATCTCATCCATACGTTTAAACATAGTGTACTCATCCTCCTGGAAAATAATGTAAGTAGAGTTCATCTTGGCAGTAATAGTTATTCTTCGCACTATTTAAACGCAATATGCAAGTTCAAAGCATAAAGTAAGGGATTAATCTGGTTTGCGGAAGAAACCTTCTTGCAAGACGAAGCGTCTATTCCAGTATGAATATGGATATCAACGTCTATTAAATCAAAGGAGATGCAAGGATGGGGAAAAAATCAATTCGGCAATTTGCACAAACAACGGTTGCAGGAGTATTGGCAGGCTTCATCCTGCTTCAGCCGGTAGCGGCTGTTCATGCAGCTCAAGGGGACGACAAGCTTCTGACAGAGGTGAGCAGTCTGGATGCAGGGCAACAGAGCGCTTACGCCATCCAAGCAGACGGTAGCGCTTGGGCCTGGGGAGGTGGGACTGGCTCCATCGGGAACGGGGCAACTACACCGGCTTATACGCCTGTTCGGATGCAGCTGGACCAGGTGCAGCAGATCTCCGGCGGCTACCGCCACTCGCTGCAGCTGAAGACGGACGGCACCGTATGGGCTGTCGGCGGTAATGAGCATGGACAGCTGGGAGATGGCAAGGTGACTGCTGCAATCACTACCCGTCCAGTGCAGGTACAAGGACTGGCCGATGTGCGCAGTGTCGCCGCCGGGGACAACCACAGCCTTGCGCTGCTGAAGGACGGAAGCGTATGGGGCTGGGGAGGCAATGATGCCGGACAGCTTGGCGACTCCTCGCGTGTTCATGCCCTGCAGCCGGTCCAGATCAAAGGGCTGACAGGCATTAAGGCTATATCGGCAGGCAATTTGATTTCCGCTGTGCTTGACAGTGAAGGCGAGGTGACCGTTTTTGGTGCGGAGCAGAGCCAGGGCAAGGTGCCTCCTGCCATCCGCAAGCCTTCGGTAGTTGAGGGGAATGGCACGTATACCGCGCTTGAGGTTGATCAGCTGTACGGCGCGGCGCTTAGAGCGGATGGAACAGTCTGGGTATGGAAGAACCAGGCCATGGCGGAGCCTTATGCGTTGAAGCCGCTCGTGCCTTATGAGGTGAAGGGGCTTAAGGATGTCGTGTCGATCAGTATCGATGCTGCCGTCCAGGCGGACGGAACCGTCTGGCAGTGGGAGACGCAGTGGCAGGACGGGCTTCGCCTGAAGCAGGTGGCCGGAATTACGAATGCAGCTGCCGTGTCATCCAGCGGCAGAAATCATTATGTGCTGCTGAAGGATGGATATGTGATGTCCTGGGGCGCGAATGAATACGGGCAGACCGGACTCGGTGTGCTGGATTTTGAGATTACAGAACCACAGCGGGTCAAGAAATCAATCTCGGTGTTTATCGACGGGCAGGAGAAGGGGCTGGCGATGCCTCCGCTGCTGTTGAAATCTTCCACCTATGTGCCGCTGCGCGGGGTGTTTGAGCAGATGGGGTTAAAGCTGGACTGGGATGTTAAGACCCGTTCGGTAAGGGTGAACGGACCCCAGGTGAAGATTGTGCTTAACTCGGTGACAGGCGTAACTACCTTGAACGGGGTGGCAGTGCCCACGCAGGAGAAGGCGGTTTTTGTAAACCAGAGTGTGTACGTGCCGCTTCGATTGATCAGCGAGCTGCTGGGGGCGGAGGTTCGCTGGGATGCCGCGGCTTATGCAGTAAGGATTGACAGCAAGTGAGGTGAAGTCTCCGATTCTCTCATTCATGAGGCCGCCTAGATGTTCCATGAACATAAGCTAAATTTCATAAGCAGGCCGCACCTCTATACATTTGTGACAGTCTAAACAGCGCTTACTCCATACCGGAATAAGCGCTGTTTGCTATCTCAGCCATCGTATTTCTGCCGCTGTTTGGAGGATCAGCCGATGAGCGGGCTTGGTCACCGCCGATGCGCCGATGCGCCGATGCGGCCGATGCGCCGATGCGATGCGCCGATGCGGCCGATGCGCCGATGCGGCCGATGCGCCGATGCGCCGATGCGCCGATGCGCCGATGCGCCGATGCGCCGATGCCGCCGATGCGCCGATGCCGCCGATGCGCCGATGCGCCGATGCGCCGATGCGCCGATGCCGCCGATGCGCCGATGCCGCCGATGCGGCCGATGCGCCGATGCCACCGATGCGCCGATGCGGCCGATGCCGCCGATACCACCCATACTACCCATATTACCTATGCCACGGATACCGCTGATACCTAAGATACCCGAGCAAAAGCCTGCAAATCTGCAGGCTTTCAGACCGTTATTGACCTCTAAGAGGCAAAAGCCTGCAAATCTGCAGTTATTTGAGCCGGATTTGCTTCGGTGACCGATTCTACTGCTAAATGCCTGTACATTTGCAGGTTTTGGTGCCGGGTGAGGATATCTGCCAATAATTCCTGCAGATTTGCAGGAATTATTGGGCTCGACCTCCGAAACTGTTCAGTCGCATAAGCAATCACTCCTAGGCAGCTACACAGGATCTATCTAAAAAAACCAGCAAGCTCCATCCCTTGGAGTTTGCTGGTTTTGGTTATAACGCCTTAAGCCTTGACCTGCAGATTGCGGTCGATCAGTGCGATGCGCTGCTGCACGCAGGCGTACGAACGCAGCGGATCTTCAGGCGTATTCATTACATAGTCGAGCATCTGTTCGACCGTGGTGGTGGCCACATGGATGCGGGTGTCGGAGGAAGCATAATACACATAGATGTCGCCGTTGTCACGGGCGATCACGCCGTTGCAGAACACAACGTTGGACACGTCGCCTACACGTTCTTCGCCGTCAGGCGCGATGAAGTGGCCGCCCGGGGCGTAGGTAACTTTGTTCGGTTCCTGCAGATCCGACAGGAACGCATACAGGACATAACGCAGGCCTGCCGCGGTATTGCGTACGCCATGAGCGATGTGCAGCCAGCCGCGTGGGGTCTTGATCGGCGCCGGTCCCTGGCCGTTCTTCACTTCCTTGATCGTGTGGTAATGACGCTCATCCATAATCGTCTCACTGGTGATCTCGGCGTTCTCAATTGTAGCTGACAAGCCCCAGCCGATTCCGCCGCCAGAGCCGGCGTCGATGAAGCCGTCCTGTGGACGGGTGTAGAAGGCATATTGGCCATCGACGAATTCAGGATGCAGCACAACATTACGCTGCTGGGCTGAGCCGGTCTTTAGATCGGCGAGCCGCTCCCAGGTCTTCAGATCCTTCGTGCGGACAATACCGCATTGGGCTACGGCGCTGGACAGATCGCCGTGCGGAGCATCCGGGTCCTTGCGCTCCGTACAGAACAAGCCGTAGATCCAGCCGTCCTCATGGCTGACCAGGCGCATATCGTAGACATTGATGTCCGGGACTTCAGTCTCCGGCAGCACTACCGGGTGATCCCAGAAACGGAAGCCGTCCACACCGCTGTTGCTCTCGGCTACGGCGAAGAAGGATTTCCGGTCGTTGCCTTCCGCGCGTGCTACGATATAGAACTTGCCGTTCAGCTCAATCGCACCGGGATTGAAGATGCCATTCACGCCGATTCTTTCGGCGAAATACGGATTGGTTTCGGGATTGAAGTCATAACGCCAGATCAGCGGCGCATGCGCAGCGGTGAGCAGCGGATATTCATAACGGTCATAGATACCGTTGCCTGCGGGCTGCAGCTTGTTCTTGCGGTTGATCAGCTCTTCGTAACGTTCAGTAAGAAGTTGCTTGCGTTCCTGAAATAATGAGGTCATTGTCAGTTCTCCTTTGTATTGGCTGTTATGGGTGTGAGCCGCGCAATCATCTCGAAGCAGGCTCTGCTGTTATGATAAGGGCATTTCCAGGCACTGACCTTCGGCTCGTGAGCCAGCGGCAGCAGATTGGCGTCAACGCCCCAGAACCATTCTCCATGCTCGTGATCCACAATGTATTGCTTAATGAATGACCAGGAAGTCTGCGCAGCCTCGAGGAATCGGGCATCCCCGGTCAACTGATAGGCGTTGTAGAAGCCCACTACGGCTTCGGCCTGCGGCCACCAGTCCTTCTCTTGGTTCAGCAATCCATCAGGAGTAGCCTCATTCCAGACACCGCCGTCCCCGGCAATCCCTTCAGCCAGAACCGCTTCAGCCATGGTGAGGGCTACACGCTGAACGCGTTGCAGCAGCTCCTGATCTCCCAGAATCTCGGCAGCCTCCGTAAGCAGCCAGCTGCCCTCAATGTCATGCCCGTAGGAGATGAGATTGGACTTCACGTTCCAGGCCTCATCGAGGAACAGGTGGAAGTGCTTGCCCTCCGCATCAATGATATGATCGAGCATGGTTACGATCAGTTCGGCCAGCTTGGCGCGCAGCTCTTCGGATTTCCATACCCGGTATAGTCCGGTGTAAGCCTCCAGCACATGCAGATGGGTGTTCATTGATTTCTTCTCATTGAGATCCTTAACGCTGAGCATCTGGTAATCGGTCATCTGCCAATCACGGGATAAGGCTTCGATATACCCTTTATGTTCGGGGTCATAACCGTATTTCTCTATGGTATGGAACAGCTTAACAGCTTCCTCCAGCGCCTCGGGTCTGCCGGTGGCATGATGGAATTCGGCCAATGCGTAGATGGCGAACGCCATGCCGTATAACTGTTTCTTTGGTTCGGATGGAGCGCCTGCGGCATCAACGGACCAATACATTCCGCCATATTCTTTGTCAGGGAAATGAGTCAGCAGGTAATCGTAGGCACGCTGGGCCATAGTCAGATCCTCAGGACGGGCATAGAAACGGTAAGCGCTCGCAAAAGTCCACAATATCCGTGCGTTCAACACAAGACTTTTGTCTGCCCCGGGAGTAATATTCATCTCATTATCCATTTCACCGATAAAACCGCCTTGCTTCTCGTCAACCGTATGTTTGATCCAGAAGCCAAGAATATTATCTTTCAGTTCAGTTTCCAGCTGTGAGAGCCATGCTTCAGAGGTAAGCGTCATGAAGTCAGGTCAACTCCTTTCTCGTTATACAGTTTTGGATGTGAAATATTCCTTAATCATTCCGGCGGCCTGCTTGCCATACATACAATAATCGTCGTTCTGGGCGGCTTCCTCCAAGGAGTAGAGGCGCGCCGGCCAATCCCATAACATGAAGCCCTGAACCCATTCTCTGGCTTCGCTGCCTGCGAACATCGCCTGGTAGAACCGGTTCTGTTCAGCCTCGTCAGGATCGCCCTGCAAGGTCCAGTCATTCGGGATCGCCGCACTGCCGGTCCGGCTGGGGCAGCCCGCTTCCATGAAGAAGAAAGGCTTGTTCTCCGCCTGCACCACCTGCTCAATCCGGTCAAGCTGGGCTTCCCAATCCTGCTCCGGATAATAGCCGCTGGAGGAGATCACATCCAGCGCGTCCCACCAGGTTACATTGTCCTCTTGGTACTTGTCGCAATTATAAGTAAGAGTACCGGTATAGACCTTGCGGACTTCCGAGATCAAGGCGCGCCATTCATTCTCCCTCCGGTCCGATTGGACAAGCTCGCAGCCAATGCAGAACATCTCGCAGCCGGTCTTTTGGGCGATCGACGCATAATGGAGGATAAAGTTAGTATAAGAGCTGAACCACTGTGACCATTTCGGCTCACAGGGAACATCCTTGTCAAAGAAGTTGATGTGCGCTCGCCAGGTGCCGTCGGCACAATTCACGATCGGCTTCAGGCATACTTTCAGTCCGAGCGACTTCCCCTTGGCAATCGCCCAGTGAACTTCTTCATCACTGACGGTAGGTGCTTGCCAGTAAGGAATTTCGGTGGATTGAGGTGTAGCCTGGTACGCACTGAAGGCAATTGCTGTCCAGTTCGCAGCGGTAGCCTTGGACATCTGCTCCATCGATCGTTCGGCTTCGCTGTTGTTCCATGTTCCGCGGTGGCCGGGGAATCCCCAGGTTACACCTCCGATGTATTCGTTCTCTAGTGCCATGTTGGAACCTCCATGCAAATTTGTTATTATATTATTATGAAATTGTTATTTATAGATAACAACTTAATTCACTTATACTCTTTTTACCGTGAAATTTCAAGAAGTTCTTGTCTGAATGTCAATACAAGACTACTAAAGAGCAATACAGCACCTTTGCTTATAAATGGGGCAAGCTTATAATGGGAGGATGATAACGCAATCATAAGGTCAGAAACTATAACTGGAGGCGGATCTTCAATGATTAAGGTTATGATTGCGGACGATGAGGAAGTCATACGCAGGGGACTGGTCAAGATTACTTCCAGAATGGATCTGGAAGTTAAGGTTATAGGCTCATACGGCAATGGTCTGGAGGCCTGGGAGCATCTGTCCACACTGGGTGAGGAAGATATTGATCTGCTGATTACCGATATCAAAATGCCGCGTATGGATGGGTTTATGCTGATTGAAGAGGTGAGAGTTCATATGAAGAATCTCTCGATCGCCGTGCTCAGCGGCTTCAGCGAGTTCGAATATGCGCGGCGGGCTATTCGCTATGGCGTGTTGGACTATCTGCTGAAACCGATCGAGAAGGCCCAGCTCTACGAGCTGCTGAAGCGTGTGCAGGATAAGAAGGCAGCGGCCCTGAAGACGGGGGTAGAATCTGTACAGCCGGTACCGGAAGGCGGAGAGCATTATGTCGTTGAACAGACCAAGGCGATCCTTGAGAAGGAATATGTACATAATTTCGAGCTGGAGCGTCTGGCCGATACAGTAGGGATGAATGCCAGCTATATCAGCCGTCTGTTTAAATTCAAGACCGGCCAGACGATCACCGATTACCTGATTGGCATTCGGATCGCCAAGGCCAAGGAGCTGCTTATGGAGCACCCGGATCTCAAGAACTACGAGATTGCCGAGAAGGTGGGCTACAGTGACCCCGTGTATTTCAACAAGCTATTCAAGAGAATATGCGGCATGACGCCGAAGGATTATAAAAGCGGTTACAGAATTCCGAAAAGCTGATTTTGAAATGTGGCAGCCGGAAAAATCCAAATTGCAAACGGTATAGATAGAGAGGGCGCTTGTCCTCTCTTTTTGCTGTTTCTATTCAAATATAAATAACAAATAAATATTTTGTTAAAACAAAAATAACAAATACAAGACCAGAAAAAACAATTGAAACCATCGTAATAGCACTGAAATAAATCTATAATATGTTTGTAAGCGATATCATCATTCATTTTCAAACTTGAGTATGTAATTTGCCGAGAAACAGGTTATCTGCTCTTGAAGGTTTGATGATAAAAGTTATTATTTTTGTTATTATAACTGCCAAGGTAAATCGAAGAGAGGGGTACTACAGAAATGAAAAAAAGCAAAACAATGATGGGCCTCATGGCACTCACGCTGACGACCGGATTGTTCGCAGGATGTTCCTCGAATAACAACGCCAACACAGGCAATGAACAGGCTACCAACAACGCCGGAGCAGGTACAGAGGCTACAACCACTCCTGCCGGTGAAGCTGGCCAAGACCTTAAAGGTGAAATCACGGTCATTACTCAAAGAACTGATATTGTTGATACCGTATTCAAGGATTATGCTGCCAAATTTAACGAGAAATACCCGGACGTAAAAGTGAACTTCGAAGCGCTGACTACCTATGAGGATCAGATCAAGATCCGCATGAGCACCGAGGATTACGGAGACGTACTGCTGCTGCCTACCAGTGTAGCCATTAAAGATATGCCGGATTTCTTCGAACCGCTTGGTCAGCTGGCCGAGATGGAGCAGCAATATACAGGTCTGGAAGAACGGGCTGTAGATGGCGTCGCTTACGGTATTCCGATCACGATCAACTACACCGGTGTGATCTATAACAAAAAGGTGTTCCAGGATGCCGGAATTACCGAGGTGCCTAAGACCATCGATCAATTCATGACTGCTCTGCAGTCGATTAAGGACAAAACCGAAGCGGTTCCAATCTATACCAACTATGCCGCAGGCTGGCCGCTGACCCAATGGGAATCTGTTCTGCCGACGGTAGCAGGCAGCCGCGATTACGTGAATATTACACAGCTTGCCGCACCTGACAACTTCACTCCAGGCCAACCGCACTACGACCTGTACAAAGTGATGTACGATGCCGCACAGAAGGGCTTGATTGAAGAAGATCCTACGACAACCGACTGGGAATCCTCCAAAGCGGATCTGGCCAACGGCAAGATCGGCACCATGGTCCTGGGTTCGTGGGCCATCGGCCAGATTAAAGGTGTAGCGACCAATCCGGATGATATCGGCTTCATGCCGTTCCCTACCAATGCAGACACAATCCTGGTTCCACTGGCTGATGACTACAACATCGGTGTCAGCGTACACAGCAAGCACAAGGAAGCAGCCAGAGCCTGGGTGGATTTCTTCATCAATGATTCCACCTACCCTACAACCGAAGGCGGCGGCATGAGCCCAGTTAAAGGCGCTGAGCTTCCTGAGATCCTGAAGCAATTCGAAGGCACAGATGTAACCTTTGACACGATTACCCCTGCACAAGCCGGCAAGGAAGGCTGGGTTGATAGGATTGACAAGGATGCCGAAGTAGGTCTGTGGCAGCCGGATTTCAAGAAGTTCATCATTGAAGCTGCTATCGGCAACCGCAAGGATTCCTTTGACGACATTATGAAAGACCTGAACGACAAATGGGCAGCCTCGTATGCGAAGGTAACAGCCGCCAAATAAATGAAGAGGTGTGGAGAGTGTTCAAATTATCGAATTTGAGCTATAAAAACCAACGTATTTTTATCATTTTAGCTTTCTCAATCGTTCCGGTGGTGCTGTTGTTTACCTTCGCCTATCTCCCGGTAATCAAGATGTTCCAGTACAGCTTCACGAATTGGAACGGTCTCAGCAAGAACATGGAATATGTAGGCTTTGACAATTACAAGACCATTTTTACGAAACCTGAATATTTCGCTGTATTTAAAGTCAGTTTGTATTATTTCGTCGCGACCTTCGTGCAAATGGGACTGGCGATGTATTTTGCAACAATACTAAGCTTTAATGTCCGCATGAAAAATCTGTTCAAGGGTATTCTGTTCTTCCCGACGCTCCTTAACGGAGTAGCCATTGGATTTATCTTTCTGTTCTTCTTCAAGCCGGATGGCACGCTGGACACGCTGTTGCAATTCGTGGGACTGGAGAGCCTGCAGCAGAAATGGCTGCTGAACCCGAACCTGAACAATATCTCACTGGCCGGAGCTTCGCTCTGGAGATATATGGGGATGAACTTTATTATTTTTCTCGGAGCGATTTCGTCGGTTTCCAAGGATGTGTACGAAGCCTCCGACATTGACGGGGCCAACCGGTGGCACCAGTTCTTGCATATTATTCTGCCGAGTATCAAGCGCATTCTGCAGCTCAACCTGATTCTGGCAATCAGCGGAGCGATCGGCGTGTTCGAAATTCCATTCGTTATGACTGGCGGCTCCAACGGCACCAGCACCTTCGTTATTCAGACAGTGGATGTGGCCTTCAAATACAGCAAGCTCGGTCTGGCTTCGGCTCTGGCGGTTATCCTGCTGTTCATCGTTATTCTGGTCACTATCGTACAGCGCATTCTGATTAAGGAGGAGGCTTAGAATTATGCATACTCTAAAATACACTACAGCCACTATATTCAAATACCTCACCTTGATTCTAGGGGCGTTTGCGGCGCTGATTCCGATTGTTGTGGTCCTGTTTGCCTCTTTGAAGACCAATGCGGAGTACGCTAATACCGGTCCGCTTACGCTTCCGGAGAACTGGCTGAACTTCTCGAACTATACGAAGGCTTTTATTGACGGCAAAATGCTGCTTGGCTTCGGCAACACCGTATTTATCGTGGTGATTTCGATTGCCGGTGCCACCCTGACCGGGTCTATGGTCGCTTATATTCTGGCGCGCTTCAAATTCAGAGGCAGCAAGCTGCTGATGGGCGCTTTTCTGCTGGCTACGCTGATTCCGGCGGTAACCACCCAGGTAGCTACTTTCCAGATCATCAATGCGCTCGACTTGTTCAATACGCGCTGGGCGCCAATCCTGATGTATCTGGGTACAGATATTATCGCCGTATACATCTTTATGCAGTTTCTGGATTCAATCTCCGAGTCGCTGGATGAGTCAGCGATGCTGGACGGCGCATCCTACTGGACGATTTATGGCCGCATTATTCTACCACTGCTGAAGCCTGCGATTGTAACGGTAATTATCGTGAAGGGCGTCAATATTTACAATGACTTCTACACTCCGTTCCTCTATATGCCCAAAAGCGACCTGCAGGTCATCTCCACGGCGTTGTTCAAGTTCAAAGGGCCTTATGGCTCGCAGTGGGAAGTTATCTGTGCCGCGATTATGATTGCGATTATTCCGACGCTGGTTGCCTTCGTTGCTTTACAGAAATATATCTATAACGGTTTTGCCCAAGGTTCGGTAAAATAGGAAGTGGAAAATTCTGCAGCTGTGGCTGCACTACATTTGGAAGGAGTAATATCTATGAAAGAAGTAACAATCATCGGCAACAACATTCCGAATATGCCTTGGCAGGAGAAGCCTGCCGGTTATGAGAATCCGCTCTGGAGACATAACGACAATCCTGTAATCAAACGTAATCCTGCCAAAGGAGTAGCCCGAATCTTCAACAGTGCAGTAGCTGCTTATGAAGGAAGTTTCCTCGGCGTATTCCGCGTGGAGGACAACACGACCCGCCCGCATCTGCGGATGGGCTACAGCGCAGACGGTCTGGACTGGAAGATCGACGATGAGCCGATCCAGTTCAAGGATGAAGACGGCAATCCATACATGCCCCGGTATGCTTACGATCCACGTCTGGTCAAAGTTGAGGATACGTATTACATTATTTGGTGTACGGATTTCTACGGCGCTGCTATCGGTGTAGCCAAAACCCAGGATTTCAAAAGCTTCACCAGCCTGGAGAACCCGTTCCTGCCGTTTAACCGCAATGGCGTGCTGTTTCCGAAGAAGCTGAATGGCAACTTCGTGATGCTCTCCCGTCCAAGCGACAGCGGGCATACGCCGTTTGGTGATGTATTCCTGAGTGAAAGTCCGGATTTCGTCTATTGGGGCAAACACCGCCATGTGATGACTAAGGGCGGACAGGGCTGGTGGCAGAGTGTCAAGATCGGCGGCGGACCTGCTCCGATTGAAACCAGCGAAGGCTGGCTGATGTTCTACCACGGTGTTACCGGCACCTGCAACGGTCTGGTATACAGCATGGGTGCTGTCATTCTGGATATCAACGAACCTTCCAAGGTGAAATACCGCTCCAAAAACTTTGTGCTGACCCCTGAAGAGTGGTACGAGGAGAGAGGTTTCGTCAACAATGTGCTGTTCCCTTGCGCGACCCTGCATGACGCAGAAACCGGGCGGATTGCCATCTATTATGGCGCTGCCGACACCTATGTTGGCGTAGCGTATACAACGGTTCAGGAGATCGTGAACTATGTGATCGATACCCATGAAGAAGTTGGTGACGATGCCGGTCTGGGCAAAATCTAGCATTCGCTGGCCGCTAAGCATAGGGCTGCAACTGTAATACAACAGAAACGGAAAGCCTGAAGTACAGGTTTTTCGTTTCTGTTCTTTATGTATAACCATCTAAAAGGTATGACCATCCAAAGGAGGAGTTATAGTGGCAACCGATATGACACTGCCCCAATTACACGCTTATGCGGGCAGCAGCCCGAAACCGCAGGATTTCGATCAGTTCTGGGAACGGGCGCTGCAGGAGCTGGATGCCCAGCCGCTGGACTACACCCTGGAGCCGGCGGAATTCACCAGTGAACTGGCTGAATGCTTCCATCTGTATTTTACCGGGGTAGGCGGGGCTAAAATTCACTGCAAATATGTCAGACCGAAGAAAAAGGGTGGAAGCAAGGGCGCAGGTGTGGTCATGTTCCATGGATATTCCTGTGACAGCGGCGACTGGATGGAGAAGGTCACTTATGCAGCCCATGGCATCAGTGTGCTGGCAATGGACTGCCGTGGACAAGGCGGCTTGTCGGAGGACAACCTGCCGGTGCAGGGCACAACCATCCGGGGACATATTATCCGTGGGCTGGATGATCCCAATCCTGACCGGCTGTATTATCGCAACGTCTTCCTGGATACCGTGCAGACCGCACGGATTCTGATGTCGATGGATGAGGTAGACCCGGCCCGCGTCGGAGCGTACGGATGTTCCCAGGGCGGCGCACTGACGGTAGCCTGCGCAGCGCTGGAGCCGCGGATTGCGGCAGCTGTGCCGGTCTACCCCTTTCTGTCCGATTACAAACGGGCCTGGGAGCTGGATATCACCACTTCCGCTTATGAGGAGATCAACTATTATTTCAGATTTTTTGATCCGCATCATCTGCGCGAGGAAGAGATTTTTAACCGGCTCGGGTATATTGATATTCAGAACCTGGCGGGACGGATACAGGGCAAGGTGCTGTGGGTGACCGGATTGGCTGACACTATCTGTCCTCCTTCGACACAATTCGCCGCATACAACAAAATCACAGCGTCCAAAGAATTAATGGTCTATTATGAATACGGTCATGAGTATCTTCCTTACCTTGCTGACCGGGCACTGCAGATGCTAATGACCTTGTAACAGGAGAACTGTACAGGAATACTAGCGAATAGTGGCGGTGAATAATTTGGTTCAATCCAAACCTAACAAACAGAAGACATATATTAGGCTGCACCCGGCAAAGTCGATTGGGGTGCGGCTGTTTCTGCTGTTCTTCATCTCGACAATGGTGCTTGTGCTGTCCTTGGGATACACCTCGTATTCTGTAGCGAGAGAGACGATCGAAGATAATGCCTTGGCGGCCAACCAGCAGACCGTGATTCAGACGGCGGAGAAGCTGGACATTGAGCTGCTGCGGTATGAGGACAGACTGGATCAGCTGCTGGCCAGCCGGGAGCTCCACGAAGTGCTTCAGGCGGATGCTGCGGGTGGTGTTGCCGCAGGAACCGGGGCTGGAGCAGGATCAGAGAAGCTTACATCCGAGCTGGAGCGCTGGCTGTCAGCCGGTGAAGGCGTACAAGCTGTCATGCTGATTCCGGCTGCTGCTGATCAGCCGGTGCTGGCTGCGGGAAGTGTCGATACCGCCTTTGGGGAAGGGGCCAGAGCTTCGGCCTGGTACAAGCAGCTTGTCGGGAAACCACAAGCGGTCTGGATTACCGGGGCCGCTGGAGACGGCGGTGCGGGGGTGATCCGTCTGGCGAAGTCGTCAACGGATGAGACCGGCGGGCCGGGTTATGTTGTGGTCAGTGACATTCCGGTGCAGGAACTGGAAGACCAGCTGCGCAAGGTGAATCTTGGGCCTGCGTCCTATATGCAGCTGGTCACTGGTCAGGACGAGCTGATCGCCTCATCCCAGGAGCAGGAGACCGATGCCTATCTGCAGCTCGGGGGTACCTTGTTTGAAGGACTGAGCGAGAGCTCTGGTTCGTTGCCCACCCAAGACGAACGGGGCAAGTCCATCCTGGCCGTGTACGGTACTCTGGACAGCTCCAGCTGGAAGCTGCTTGGCGTGGTACCTGCCGAGAATCTCTCCCAGGATGCCGTTCGGATTCTGCGCACGACGTATCTGGTCGTTGGGGCGGCAGCATTGGTTGCCATCCTGATCGGCTTCCTGATGGTAAGAATGGTATCGCGTCCGCTGAACCGGCTGGGCGATCTGATGAGCCAGGGAGCGGAAGGGAAGCTTGGCGTGCGCACAAAGGTAACCTCGCGGGACGAGATCGGCAGGTTGTCTTCTTCGTTCAATCTGATGATGGAGCGAATTTCGGAGTTGGTCACTCACACGAATGAGACGGCGCGTGAGGTGCTGGGATATGCCGATGAGCTGGGCAGCGCATCGCGTAAGACGGCTGCAGCTGCGAAGGATATTGCCAGCGCGACTGAAGAGATTGCCGGCGGTGCAGGCGGGCTGGCGCTGGAGGCGGACCGGGGAAATGAGCTGACCAGGCAGATCTCGGCGCAGATCAGCGCCGTTGCCGCGAATGCGCATGAGATGGATAACACCGCGCGCAGCGTGGGTGTGTTAAGCGGGAAAGGCGTAAGCCGGTTAAGCGAGCTGCAGAGCCGCACCGGCAACACCGGTGAACTGACGAACCGGCTGGTGGAGAAGGTCAACGAGCTGAAGGAGACCGCTTCCTCGGTAATCCAGGTGCTTGAGGTCATGAAGAGCATCACGCAGCAGACCAACATCCTGTCGCTGAACGCTTCCATTGAGGCCGCGCGGGCCGGTGAAGCGGGCCAGGGCTTCAAGGTCGTGGCGGATGAGATCCGCCAGCTGGCCAATCAGTCCAAGTCCTCAATCGCCATGGTGGGCGAAATTACGGACAAAATCATGAACGATATGAACGAAACCGTGTTTGCGCTGGCTGAGGTGGCCCCACTGTTCCATGAGCAGATGGATTCTGTGAAGAATACCAGCGAGATCTTCGTAACCGTGCAGGCACAGATGGAGCAATTCATTACCCGTCTCGATTCGGTAACCTATTCAATAGATGGACTGGGCCAATCCCAGCGGGTGCTGTCAGAGACCATTGGCAATGTCAGCTCATTCGCTGAGGAATCCTCCGCCGCCTCCGAGGAGGTGGCCTCGCTCAGCGGCGAGCAGCAGAGCGTCAGCGACCATCTGGTCGGACTGTCAGCCAAGCTGGAACGGGCTTCCTCACAGCTAAAGGATCGCTTGTCCAAGTTTAGTTTGTAGTTTCCGGCCGCTCCCTTTGTGGGGGCGGCTTTTGTGATGGGTGTTGGGGAGGCAGACTGCGTTGGTGCGAGCGATGAAAGGACGGAGCGGCGGACTGGCGAATGGGGAACCGGGAATGCGGCAACCTGCGCGACCCCGAACCAAGGAATGGACGGACGAACGGAGCAACCAATGAATGAACCGACTAACCAACGGACCCAGAGCCCGCGACCGAACGAACGGACCGACGAACCAACGAACCCAGAGCTCGCGACCGAATGAACCAACAAACGACCAACAAACGAACGACCAATGAATGGACAACCAACCAACGAACCAACGAACCAACGAACCGACGAACCGACGAACCAACCAACCCACAATGTGCCTACCCCATGCACTACGGACCCTATAGCCCTTATTCATGCGATTTAGCCCACTTTTCTTCTGTTGCGGACCGTATGGCCGTTATTGAGCGGATTTGAGCCTCAAACGAAGCAAAGTTACTCGAATAACGGCTCCTCAGTCCGTAACAGCACTCCATAAGCCGAATTCAGCGCAAATAGAGTCCTCTCGGTCCGTAACAGAAGGCGGCGGACATAACAGGTGCTATCGGCATACAGACAGGTGATGAGTAGCAGGATGAGCGGGAAGATGCTGCAGTATGTAATTGGTTGTGCATTGATTGAAGTTAGGAGCGGCGGCTGTAGATTGGCTTGGATGAGAAACTGAGCTTCGTATGGAGTGGCTGGACTGGAGAGGTTGAGGTTAAAATAAGTGTAAGAAATTAACAGGCTGGGACATAATAAAGCTTAGGAATGGCTTCTAGGAGGATATTGCATGAAATTTAGCCGTACACGTATAAGGGGAGCGTTGTTTATTCTGTCTGCTGCGGTTGCTCTGCTGATTCTGCGGCTGGCCTGGGTGCAGCTGGTGCTGAAGGACGAGCCTGTTCCGGGCGCCAACTATTCGTTAGCCCAAATGGCGCAAATCCAGAGCGAACGGGAGACGGTGCTGGATACGGGGAGAGGCCGCTTGTATGACCGGAGCGGGCAGCCGCTTGCCGGGGAGACGGTTTGGACGGCTGCTTTTTTTCCTCAGGAGGATAAGGGGAGGTCGGCCCAAGTGGCGACGGCGGACAGTGGTCCGCTGCGCAGGCTTGCGGCCATCCTTGGAGTGAGCTATGAGCAGTTGCTGGGAAGCCGGATGGATCTGAAGCAGCCATTGCTCTGGCCTTCGCCAGCGAGCAAGGAACCGCTGGAATTGACGCTGCAGCAGGCGGAGGAGATCAGGCAGCTTGGCATCGACGGTGTGTCTGTACTGCCCTATGCACGCAGATATAACGGGAGTTCCAGCGGAAGACAATGGCTGGGTTATTTGTCGGAGGCCGCAGCCAAGCCAGGGACCACAGCTGAGCCATCCAAACTCAGAGTTCCGCTCAGCGGTACGGATGGACTGGAGAAGACGCTGGAGCCGCTGCTGAGAGGAGTCGGGCATACCGAAGCTTATGCGCAGGTGGACGCGCGGGGCAATCGCCTGCCTGGAAACAAGCTTCAGGTGAGGTCGCCAGGCAATCCATATTACCCGCTCGCCCTATTTACGACCATCGACAAGCAACTGCAGGAAGGCATTGAGCAATTGGCTCTGGAGGCTGGAATGAAAGAGGGGGCCATTGTAGTGCTGGATGCGGGAACCGGGGATGTTGAAGCAATGGTGTCACTGCCCTTCTATAATCCGGGGCAGATTTCTCCGGAAGGCGGGCAATGGAATAACCGGGCGCTGCAGCAGGCGGTGCCCGGCTCCATCTTCAAAATCGTTACCGCCGCCGCCGCCCTGGAGGCGGGGCTAACCACAGCGGACGAAGTGTTCCATTGTGCCGGTGAATACGGCAAATATGGCTTGTCCTGTCCGCAGCACAAAAAACACGGCTCCCTCACGCTGGCGCAAGGGTTCGCCGTGTCCTGCAATACCGTGTTCGCCACTCTGGCCGAGCGGCTGCAAGGCGCGCAGCTAGAGTCCGCTGCGCTGGCGCTCGGCCTGGGCCGCGAGATCGGCTGGCAGTCCAGGGATACCCTGGGACTGCCGCTGCTGAGGCCGCTGGCCGGCGAGCAGCACGGCACCATCTTCGCCTCGCTGGAGACGGACGACAGCGGGGCTCGGGTGCAGTCCGCCATCGGACAGCGTGACGTGCGGATGACGCCGCTGCAGGCGGCGAATCTGATCGTCACCCTGCTGCATGGCGGAGAGGTTAGAGCCCCGCGCATTCTGCAGCGGGTCTCCTTCGCCAACGGGCAGAAGCTGGCCGATCTTCCGGTGCATCTCGCACCGCATCAGGGCGGCAGCGTCTCACCGTCCACGGCGAAACAGCTGTTAGCCTGGATGCGGCTTGTGGTCACGGAAGGCACCGGCAGGCAGCTGCGCGGCACGCACTGGACAGTGGCGGGCAAATCCGGCACCGCCCAGACGCTGGTGAAGGGGGCGAAGCGCAATAACCAGTGGTTCATCGGCTACGGGCCGGTGAACCAGCCCAGGTATGCCGTATCCGTAGCTGTGGAGAACGTAGCGCCCGGCAGTCCCCATCTGGCAACCCGGCTGTTTGGCCAGGTGCAGGATTTGCTCTCCCGCTCTGCGGCAGAGGCTCAGCAGAAGCTCTAAGGCGCTGCCGGTGGCTCTGGCTCGGTGACCGGTTCACCGGTGGGCACCGGTCCGGCCGAAGCAAACGGAGAGACGATGAATTCTCCCTCCGGCAGGTGAATCCAGCTCTGCAGATACCCTTGCTGGAGCAGTTCCTTTAAGAGAATCAGCAGGATCGGCGAGAGGATCAGACCGGCGATGCCGAAGGCCGAGGTGGACAGAATCATAAAGGAGAGCATCAGAAACGCTGACGATACACCAATGGAATTGCCCGTAATCCTCGGTTCGAGCAGCTGTCTTACAATCAGGACCACAGCAAGCAGCACAATCAGACCGATGGCAAGCGAAGTGTTGCCCACAATGAACAGGTAAATGATCCACGGGATCAGAATAGTTGAGACGCCGAGCAGCGGCAGCACATCGAACACGGCGCAGACCAGCGCCATCGTAATCGCATTGCCACTCCGCAGGATTAGCAGACCTGCCAGCACAATAACGAAGGTAATGCTGATCAGAATCAGCTGCGCCTTCAGATAAGAGCCGATGGCCTTGAAGACATTGCCTTGCAGAAAAGCGAAGGCTTTCTTGAACGTCAGCGGCATTTTGTCATGGGCAATTTTACGCCAATCCTTGATCTCCATGCTAAGGAAAAACGCCAGGATAATAGCCACCCCGAAATTGGCCATAAAGGAAGAAAAAGAGCCAAGGATGCCAACCAAATATTTAAAGACAATAATGAGCCATTGGGAGAGAAGATTGGTGGCATCCGTGAAATAGCCATTCAGCTTGGCAGTGATGTCGGGCGGGAGACTGTTTATTTTGAGCTGCAGATAGGTTGTGAATTCGGCAAAATGCTGCTGAACTACATATGTATACTTGGGCAGGTTGACCTGGAAAGCGATTAGCTGTGAGGTAACCAGCAGTCCGGCCCCGAACAGTACACCGAGCAGCACGATCAGGAACAGCAGTACGGAGATGGCCGATGCGAACGGTTTGGCGAGGCCTCTGCGGTTGAGCAGACGGGCCAAAGGCTCAATCAGCAGAAAAACAAAAAAGGACAGGAATACCGGGGCAGCCAGTTGATAAAGCTTGCTGAAGCTGAACATCACTAAATAGACGGTCAAGACGAGCAGCCCGATATCAAAAACGGTGCGCCAATATTTTTTGTAGAGCGGCAGCATAGAAATAAACGACTCCTTTTCATGGGAAAGTGGATAGCAGTTTGAATTCATTGTACATGATTTTGTTTAGAAATTGTCTATTTGTTTGCCTGCTGTGTTAAAATAGGGGGAAACGTTTTTTTTGCCTGATCCTAAAAATCTTCACGAACCGGCGAACCTTCCACTCTACTTGGCCGTACTCGACGACCTGCTGGCAGAAATAAGGCGAGCCAAAGTCAACTCTGGAAAAGCGGGGAATTTTACATGCAGACTTTGCTGCTCTGGTTATTTTATATTTCATCATTTTATGCATTTATTCCCGGAATGATCAGCCGGATCTTCGGCTACCGCGTCTTCCGTAAAGGAATTGGAAAATCTGAGTTCGCGCTCACCTTTGATGATGGACCCGACCCGAAATTTACACCCATGCTGCTTGATATGCTCCAGCGTTATGGCGCGAAGGCAACTTTTTTTGTAGTAGGCTCCAATGCGGAACGATACCCTGAGCTGATCAAGCGTATGCACGACGAAGGGCATCTGATCGGCATTCATAATTATGTGCACAAGACCAACTGGCTGATGCGCCCGGCAACGGTCCGGCGGCAGATTCAGCGTACCGCAGATATTATCTATAACATTACCGGCGAAAAAAGTACCTACTACCGCCCGCCCTGGGGTATTGTGAATTTGTTCGACATCTCCAAACGGCGCCAGGTACAGATTGTGCTCTGGTCAGCCATGTTTGGCGATTGGCGGGAGAAGCTGGGTGCGGACCGACTGGCCGAAAAAATGATCTCGAGATTGAATCCCGGCGAAGTCATGCTGCTGCACGACAGCGGCGCAACGCTTGGCGCAGACCCGGATGCCCCGCAGAATATGCTGCTGGCGCTGGAGCGCACACTGCTGGAGGCAGAGAGTAGAGGGCTGCGCAGCATCCGGGTAGATCAGATGATCAAGCGGGTGGAGGCCTCGCCGATTCAGCGGCTTTCTTTTGGCAAACGGCTAATTGTGGGTTTGTGGCTGGCGTGGGAGCAGGTTTTTCAGGTGCTGTTCCAGCTCAAGACAATTTCACCAACAGATCCGTTCCTGCACTACCGGCTGCGCAAGTACAATGGTGATCCGGTTATGCTGGAAGGTGGTTCTATGTTGGGTAAGGGTGACCTCGTGATTGAACTGCATGTCGACAACCGGCAGCTGTTCGATCTCGGAATACATTCCCGTTCATCAGCCCAGCTGGCGATCCGCATGATCCGCCGGATGGAGAAGGATCTGCCGATTCTGGCAGAGCTGATCGCGGATGATCCGGCTCTGTGTGAGGCCAAAGCGTTGTATGGCGTCACTATGATCAACCGGGGACCGGAGAAATTCGGCTTCACGGTATTGGATCTGCCAGACGGCTGGTTTGCCCGCTCCACCAAGCTCTACCTAAGTTTACTACTCAGCGTGATCCATCCTGCAGGCGGAGCGAGACTGAAGGAACGCAGTGAGGCGCTGGTACCCAAGATGATTCTGATGCCTGTATCCCGGCTGCTGGATCAGATGAACCAGACGCAGCATAAGAACTCCATCTCACCAGGCGAACGCAAGGGGAAGGAAGAGCAGTCGCAGCCAGCGGCACAAAGAGGCACGGTAGTGGAAGCAGAGCTGCCAAGTGCAACGGTTGTACAGTAAGCAAGACCTACACTTTCGCACTTATTCGCCGCTAAACGGCAATCCGGTTGAAATTGATTTCACTTTGCATTCATTGCTTCGAACGAAATAATAAACTACTACATGTGGTTACTTAATTCAGCGGCTTCACTGCCCTAATGGGGCGGTGGAGCCGCTGTTTCATGTTCAATTCGCATACCCGCCATTGTGTTGACCCCCGCCTAAACACCCCAGTTACTTTCCACTCTGCGGACCGTATAGCTCTTATTTGTGCTTTTCAGCTTAATTTGCCATTGTTACGGACCGTATAGCCTCTATAACGCTATTGTTGGAGCAAAACAGCAGGGTTCGAGAGGAATAGGGGCTCCTGAGTCCGTAAGTGGGTAAATTACCCGGAAATTCGGCAAATAGGGGCTCCTCGGTCCGCAGTGGGGGGATGTGATGCATGTGATGCCCTTTGCTCACGCCCTCCATAACGCCTGGCAGAACGCCCAACTAATGCCCAGCAATACCCGTCAACACACATATCGACTCACTTCACCTCGCCCTCCAGTTACATTTCCCACACGACGCACAATTGCCTTGTCAAGATACTGCCAAACTGCAGCAAAAAAACCGATCCCTGTAAGCAGGGATCGGGCCATATAATTAGTTTCGAGGTTGGTCTTTCATTAGATCTTCAGCACCGCACCATTGCTCGCATTGGTTACCATCTTGGAGTAACGCGCCAGGTAGCCGGTTTTGACTTTAGGCTCGAAGCCTTTCCATTCGCTGCGGCGGACTGCGAGCACTTCTTCTTCAACCAGCAGCTCAATCTTGCGGTTGTTGAGGTCCAACTCGATGATGTCTCCATCTACGACAAAAGCGATCGGGCCGCCTTCAGCCGCCTCCGGTGAGATGTGGCCGATGCTGATGCCGCGGGAAGCGCCCGAGAAACGGCCGTCGGTGATTAGGCCGACCTTGGCGCCGAGACCCATGCCCACGATCTGGGACGTAGGAGCCAGCATTTCCGGCATGCCCGGTCCGCCTTTAGGTCCTTCGTAGCGGATAACAACGACATGGCCTTCCTTAACCTTGCCGTTCGCGATACCTTCCAGAGCCGACTCCTGGGAGTCGAAGCAGATGGCAGGTCCTTTGTGGTAGCCGCCTACGGATGCATCTACTGCGCCGACTTTGATGATGGATCCTTGCGGTGCCAGATTGCCGTAGAGTACGGACAGACCGCCAACTTCGGAGTAAGGGTTGTCCAGGGTATGGATAACATTCGTATCCATAATCTCATGGCCGGTTACGTTCTCGGCCAATGTCTTGCCGGTTACGGTCATACAGTCGCCGTACAAGGCGCCCGGCTTCTTCAGCAGCTCGTTAAGCACGGCACTTACGCCGCCGGCTTGATGCACATCCTCAATGAAATAATCGGAGGCAGGTGCCAGCTTGGAGAGGTAAGGCACACGGTTCGCCACTTCATTGATCCGCTCCAGCGGATAATCAATACCTGCTTCCTGGGCCAGAGCCAGGGTATGCAGCACGGTGTTCGTGGAGCCGCCCATAGCCATATCCAGCGCAAAAGCATTATCGAGCGATTCCTTGGTCACGATATCACGCGGCTTCAGGTCGAGCTTGATCAGCTCCATCAGCTGGGTGGCGGAGTCACGCACGAATTGTCTCCGTTCATCAGCTACAGCCAGGATGGTGCCGTTACCCGGAAGAGCCAGGCCAAGGGCTTCGGCCAGACAGTTCATCGAGTTGGCCGTGAACATACCTGAGCAGGAACCGCAGGTAGGACAGCCGTATTGTTCCAATTCCAGCAGCTCAGCATCGTTGATCTTGCCAACCTGATGCGCGCCAACCCCTTCGAACACAGAGGTGAGGGAGAGCTTCTTGCCTTTGCTGTCTACGCCGGCTTTCATCGGGCCGCCGCTGACGAAGATCGTCGGGATGTTGACGCGCAGCGCGCCCATCATCATTCCGGGAGTGATCTTGTCACAGTTGGGAATGCAGACCATGCCGTCGAACCAGTGTGCGGACACGACCGTTTCCACAGAATCGGCAATGATATCGCGGCTTGGCAGCGAATAACGCATCCCGATATGGCCCATGGCGATGCCGTCATCCACACCGATGGTGTTGAATTCAAAAGGAACACCGCCCGCCTCACGGATGGCTTCCTTGACGATTTTGCCGAACTCCTGCAGATGCACATGCCCTGGCACGATATCGATATAAGAATTGCAGACCGCGATAAACGGCTTGCCGAAATCCTCTTCCTTTACGCCTGCTGCACGCAGAAGACTGCGGTGCGGAGCGCGGTCGAAGCCTTTGGTGATCATGTCTGAACGCATTTTCTTGGCTGGTGCCATAATAACTTCCCCCTAAATAAGCTTCTATTATAAAAATACAAAGTGTTGAATGGGCACTAAACGATTACCGCGTCAAAGAGTAGACGTGCGATTGTTATTAGTGAGTCTATCACAAAAACCCGCTTTTTTCTACCGGGCAATGTGAACTTTGTCGGATGACGCGACTGCCGGCAGGGCGGGATATGAACATTTCCCTGAATATGGTTCGGCGATTTACATTATGCGAATGAGCGATCCCTGGACGCTCGAAGGGGAGCATCGATTGCTTACCGCACCAACGCTGTCTTGGGAGAAACAAGGCGGTATGGCCATTAACGAAGGTCCGGTGATCCTGCAGCGGAACCGCCTTATTTGCCTGGTATATTCCGCCAGCACAACGTGGTCTGAGGATTATGCACTGGGGATGCTCACCATGAGCGAAGCGGCTGATCCTATGGAACCGCTATCATGGGAGAAATCCATGTCACCTGTATTCTGCAAAAGTGTAGAGAACGGAATTTATGCTACCGGACACAATAGCTTCACCCGATCACCGGATGACAGGGAGGACTGGATCGTCTATCATGCGCTTCCGGCTGCCGGAGCGGACGTGTCTTTGCGTGCAACCCGTATTCAGAAATTCGGGTGGAACCCGGATGGAACACCGGATTGCGGGATTCCCTGCAGCGATACCCTGCAGCGATACTCATGCTATAGCCGTCCCTTCGGGTGAGTAAGAAACTTAATATTCCTCTTTGAAAAAGCTAATTGTTACAGAATAATTGTAACAAATAGCTTTTTCTTGCGAACCTGTATATGTTCTGGTTTCTAGTCTTGGATAAGGGCTTATATGCAGGAGAAATGTAGATATAACCAGCTTGTACATAGGCTGTGATGAGGATTTTTATTCCAAGATCATTCTGTCAGAGCATATGATTTATATAATTACGACGTTTAGTATTACATAAAAGTAGTTTGTAAGCGTTGACAAAATGAATATACATGCTTATAATTCGGTTTAAGATACGAAATAATTGTATCAATCGCAGATTAAAGAGGGAGGTTGCGCAGGAAGAACAATGTACAGCGTTTTTTAAGTCTTTTATTTGCCTCAATACTGATCGTTTCGACTGTCACCGCATGCAGTGGCAACAAGCCGCAGAATGGGGCTGATTCGAATTTCTTCAACCAAGAGAATGTATCCACAGACAAAGAGCCGGTTGCCTTCTCGGATCTCAGCGGAGACATACGCGGCAATAAAGCACCCACAGAGGAGCAAATCAACGAAGTCAATCTTTCCTTGAATGATACATACCTCGGCGACGTCTACGATGAAGTCATTCCAAGCGATTACTCAGCCTATCCGGTTGAGGGAGATATGGAATCGAGAAGAAAAACCACGGTCACCGACAATGGCAAGCTACTCGGCTTTTACGGTATCGCTCCGTATAATGAAGGAAATATTGGTAGCCAATGACGCAACCGCAACATCAATCGGCAGTGCAGGCGGGGGAGTTATTGACAGCGCTCAGAGCCATATGGCTTTCAACGCTTCCTATATTAATGGTATACCCGTTCCTGCAAAAATATTTTGTTAAAGGTGTTTACGTAGGTTCGATTAAAGGATAGCAGGCCAATACATGAAAATAGACAATAGGAGTGAAGTAGACCATGTTGACAGAAGCAGCCCATACACAAGTTCCGCGTCCGGAGTATCCGAGGCCCGAGTTTCTCCGTAAAGAGTGGCTAAGCCTGAATGGAGAATGGGATTTTAGTTTTGATGACGAAGGCGTTGGTGAGGAAGAAGCATGGTACCTGGCTGATGCCCCCGCTTTTGCACGAACCATCCAAGTGCCCTTTGCGTTTCAGAGTAAGCTGAGCGGCATTGAAGACCCTTCTTTTCATGACGTGGTGTGGTACAGAAGGACCTTTGAGATCCCAGAGGATTGGGACGGCAAGCGGATCGTGCTTCATTTCGGAGCCGTAGATTATTTGGCCAAAGTCTGGGTGAACGGGCAGCTGGTGGCCACGCATGAAGGCGGACATACGCCATTTCAGGCAGATATCACCGCTTCGCTGATCCAAGGAAGCAACACCATTGTGCTGCGCGCGGAGGATTTCAGCCGGGATGTAACCTTGCCGAGGGGCAAGCAATACTGGCTTGAGCAGTCAGCCGCCATCTTCTATACCCGCACAACCGGCATCTGGCAGAGCGTCTGGATTGAACCGCTGACTGCGGTGCATCTCACTAAAACTATGATGACGCCTGACATTGACCGCAATGAAATCCGGCTTCGGATGTTCCTGCAGGGGTTTAAGGCTGCCGATGATCTCAAGCTGAGCATCACGATATCCTATGGCGGTGAAGTGGTTGCAGAAGATCAATATAGAGTCGGGGCTGCCGAGCAGCTTCGGACCATTGGTCTGGGTGATTTCACGGATCACGGTCTGGGGCGTCTATGGAGCCCGGAGCATCCGAACCTGTATGACATTCAATTCCGGCTAGTTCGGAATGAGGAGATTATCGATGAAGTCGCCGGTTATTTCGGCATGCGCAAGGTATCGATTGAGGATGGCAGGCTATGCCTGAATAACCGCCCGTATTTCCAGAGACTGGTGCTGGATCAGGGATATTTCCCTGGTGGCATTCTAACTGCACCTTCCGACGAAGCTCTGAAACGCGATGTGGAGCTGGCGAAGGAAATGGGGTTCAACGGAGTTAGGAAGCACCAGAAGACAGAAGATCCCCGTTTCCTGTACTGGTGTGACAAGCTTGGCCTGCTGGTATGGAGCGAAGCAGCCAATGCCTACGAATATTCCGAGGCGTATGTCCGCCGTTTCACTGCGGAATGGCAGGAGATCATCGAACGCGACTATAACCATCCAAGCATTGTGGCCTGGGTTCCGCTGAATGAGAGTTGGGGGGTTCCCAATGTTCAGATTGACATCCAGCAGCAGCAGCACGGACTGGCTATGTATCACTTAACGAAATCCTTGGATGCGATGAGGCCTGTGGTGTATAACGATGGATGGGAGCATATGACTACCGACCTGGTAACCATTCACGACTATGAGAGTCGTCAAGAAGTGCTGGAAGAGAGATATGCCACGGCAGAATCCGCCGTGAATGCGATGCCGGCAAACCGGAAGATTTTTGTAGGCGGAGCTTCGTATCAAGGCCAGCCCATTCTTGTATCGGAGTTTGGCGGAATTGCCTTCAAGAAAAGCGATTGGGAGGGCTGGGGTTATTCCGGGGCGGAGAATGAAGCGGATTTCTTGATTAAGCTTAAGGCTGTGGTGGACCCGATGTTCACTTCGCCGGTGATCCAGGGTTATTGCTATACCCAGTTAACAGATGTCGAGCAGGAAATCAATGGTTTGCTCACTTATGACAGAAAGCCCAAAGCGCCGCTCGCAACCATTCGCAATATTATGATGCATCTCCATAACTAATACTTATATAGAAGGAGTTACACAATGGCACATCTTTCAACGCTTCCGCGTCCCGTAATTGATAGATAGTTATCGCAAACTCGTGACTTCAGTCGTGAGTTAGAACACTGCGGATAGGGTGTGGCTTATGCCACACTAACTATCCGACAGATGTTTAGGTGACTATTGCAATAATCCCTTTACGAGGTTACGTCTATGCCATTCAGTACCTAATATGATTAAAGCGTTAAAGGGTGTTTCCGCGAGACTTTTGTTTAAAGAGTTTCCTAAGATCAAGCAAGAAATTGCGGGGAGATAATCTTTGGAATCCTTCTTATTTTGTCCTGCCAGGCCCCCTGCGTGGGGTCTGCTGATGTATTCTCCTTCACATACATCCGGTGGTTCACATTATCTCCATCGTCCATCGCATAGTAGATGTACCAGGCCCTAATTGTTTTTCACTACATTAAGAAGTAAGATAAATATAATACTCGATCTAAAAATCAGGGTTTGACTATACGAGTGAACAGAGCGGAGGGGCGGAGGGATTCTGGAGAAACGGTAGTGTTCGCCTTTAAAGACCGATCGTAAGAACCCTCCGAACCCGTAGCGGGCATCATTCACTAGGGGCAACCGCTGATTTTGGTTTTGTGCCAATATAATGAATAGGAAATAAGGAGAGCTGAATTGTGCTGGAACTTAGCTTGAGTGACCCGGACAAACTGGTCACGGTAACCCATGCCTTATCCACTCGTTCCAGGGTTGATATTCTTCGGCTATTAAACTCCAAAAACTTAAATATTATCGAAATTGCCGAGAAGCTGAAGCTTCCGGTCTCCACGGTAGCGAGCAATATCAAAGTGTTGGAGGCGGCTGAGTTAATTCATACCGAATTGGTTCCGGCATCCCGCGGGGCGATGAAAGTCTGCAGCAGGAATTATGACGATCTTCACATTACCTTGAACCTGAAGAAACCGATGTCTACCGGAGTGACGCATGTCTATGAGGTAGAGATGCCGATTGGCCATTATAGCGATTGTGAGGTATCCCCCACCTGCGGGATGGCTAATGCCGAGGGCATGCTTATCAAGGAGGATGAACCGGCGAGCTTCTATCACCCTAAACATGTCAACGCCCAGCTGATCTGGCTCCGCAAAGGCTTCCTGGAATATTTGCTGCCTATGGATATCCCTGCCGGAGCGAGAATAGAGTCGCTTGAGCTGTCTATGGAGATGTGTTCCGAAGCACCGAATTATGACCAGAACTGGCCTTCGAATATTTCTGTATGGGTAAATCATGCGGAGATTGGCATGTGGACCAGTCCTGGTGATTTCGGTGACCGGCGGGGCAAGCTGAATCCGAATTGGTGGTTTGACGGCTCCACTCAATATGGGTTTCTCAAAACCTGGCGTGTTGACCATGAGAAGACGACGCTTGATATGGAGAAGGTGTCTGGTGTTGCTCTGAATGATCTTCAGATGGATCAGAGTCCCAAGTTGCGTCTGCGCATTGGAATTAACCCTGATGCTGTGCATCAGGGCGGGCTGAACCTGTTCGGCCGTCAATTCGGGGATTATGAACAGCATATTCTGATGCAGGTGAAATATACGATGGATCAGGCTGAGGATAACTTATAACGGCAGTCTACTCTTTCATACTCGCCAGAGTCAGGGAGTACGGCGGAGAGCGGCGCGCTGCAGGGTGATCATCCAGTCGACGGACGGCTCAACAAGCGGGTGGAGCAGATGTTTAACACCGGGTTGGGCCAGCAGTACAGTAGAGAGAATTGCGCAGAGCAGCAGGACAACTGTGCCGGCGGCATTGCCGATATAGGCATACAATCCGGAAACGGCGGCCAAACGGACGATAAAGCCGTGCAGCAGAAAGACATAAAGCGTGCGGCGGCCCCAGTCGGTCATACGGCTCACCTGGTAAGGCACCCAGCCGAGGAAAGCCAGGGAGGCGGTGATCTGCAGAGCGTATACTGCAAGCCGGTACAGACCTGCATACCATTCGATCGCCTCAAGCTGCATATAAGTCATGCTCCCGTAGAGCCAGCCCAGCGGAAACTCGGAGCCTATTGCGGCCAGAACGGCAAAAATCAGGACGGAGAATGCGGCTGCGGCAATTTTGACGTATTTCTGAACCCATTTGACGAACATGCCGAACGAAAAATGGTAGCCGATTACGAAGAAGGGTAAGAATACGAATGTGCGGCTGATGCTGAACCAGACACCGTCAAGCTGCAAATATCCGACGGCTACTCCCGCCGTTACGGCGAAGGTGATTTGTGCACCTGTGGACCATCTGCCCATCCCAAGCATCAGGAGACGCCAGCAGGCATGACTGGCCAGGAACCATAAGAGCAGATAAGGGGCGAAGAAGGAATGATGGATGTTGGACACATGGAAGAGGGAAACATCAAGCAGCGAGTATAGGCTTTGAAAAATAAGATATTGTGTTGCGAGTTGCAGCAGCACCTTGCAGCCTGCCGTCCCGGTCAGGCTTTTTCTGGCGAAATAGCCGGTAACAAGTACAAACAGGGGCATATGGAAGCTGAAGATCCACAGATAAAGACTATGCAACCCGCTCATGTTTCCGATCAGCGGTTCAATGGCGTTGCCCACAAATACTGTAACTATCAGCATGAAGCGCAGGTTCAGAAAAAAGGTTTCTCCACGCGCTTGCAGCGAATGATCCTCCAACATGATCGGCCCCCAGTTGAACAAATAAAAGTTCATCTTATATAGTTTAATTTTAAAATACATGATTTTCGTCAAAGTAATTGTGAATTAACTCACATTAGAAAGCGCTATCATCCGGTGCAATTGTGGCGATGTCTTGAAGGTTGTTTGCGGGGGGAGATTCCTCTATAATTTTCTGTGAAAGATGCAGTTACAGCCGGGAGTGGAGCCTAGTGAAGAGAATTATCACCAAAAGCCGTGTATTAATAGTGGTTGCGATCATCCTGGTTGTGGCAGGCTTGTTCATCTGGAGGTATTTGACCCCCTATGCACCGGAAAAGAAGGCCGAAACCGCGCTGATCTCCAGCGGCGGCGTAACAGTGGAGCAGAATGACAACTGGATTACTTTTGAGCCTGCGGTCTCAACCGGCACCGCGGTTATTATGTATCCGGGAGCGCTCGTGAAGCCGGAGGCCTATTCTCCGCTGGCCCGGTCGGTTGCTGCAGCCGGTCATCCTTTTTATATCGCTAAGATGCCGTTCAATCTGGCTGTGACCAAAGGAGATGCCGCTGCAGATATCATTCGTGTGCATCCCGGTCTCAGCTTTGTCATTGGCGGCCATTCGCTTGGCGGAGTGATGGCTTCGCGTTACGCATCGGAGCATCCCGACCAGCTAGAGGGTGTATTCTTCCTCGCTTCCTATCCCGATGAGAAAGGCAGCTTAAAGGGTACAACCCTGTCTGTGCTGTCCATTCTGGGGACGGAAGACGGGGTTATGGACCTGGCCAGCTACCGCAAAGGGCGTAACTATCTGCCCGATAATACCGTGTATTATTCGGTGCAGGGGGGCAATCATGCCCAGTTCGGAAGTTATGGTGAGCAGAAGGGCGACGGAAAGGCAACGATAACCGAAGAAGAGCAGCAGAAACGTACCGCCGCATCGATGCTGGATTGGCTGGGCAATCTGCGCTAGTTCTGAAGGGAGAAGAAGAAGTGCCAATTCTACATGTGAACGGCCAAGCCATTGCTTGCCAGGGCATCTTGTTTGACAAAGACGGTACCCTGCTTGATTTAATGGCGACCTGGGGAACCTGGGCAGAGCTGGTCATCCGCAGCATGGAGGCTCATTTGACCTTGATCGGCGGGAGCTTCACCGGAGGCAAAGACGGGGTGCTCGGCACCTCGCATAATGGAGCGGGGCAGTTGACCGGCTATGATCCTTCAGGCCCTTTCTCGATGGCAACCCCCGAGGAGACACATGGTATCCTTGCCTGGCAGCTGTACAGCGCCGGAGTGCCGTGGAATGAGGCTCTGACCCGGGTAATGAATATGACCAAGGAAGCATCGAATGAGCTGCGCAAGTCGCGGGCGGTTCACCCGCTACCAGGGCTTGTGCCCTTCCTGCAGCAATGCGCCGGGGCTTCACTGAAGCTGGGAGTCGTAACCTCAGATGAGGCACAAAGCACGGCAGAGCATCTGGAGTGGCTAGGCATATCCGGTTATTTCGGAACCGTGGTAACGAGGGACAGAGTGATTCACGGCAAACCGGCGCCCGAGATGGCCGAGACGGCTTGCCGGGAGCTGGGACTGGACCCGGAGCAGACGATTCTGATTGGCGACAGCAATGCCGATATGCAGATGGGCCGGGGCGCAGGCCTCAGCCTCACGATTGGTATAGCCTCACCCGGCGCTCAGGAGCATTTAGCCGATGCCGATAGGTTGATTACCGGCTATGATGAGCTGAAGATTACCGTTAATATATAGAAGCAAGAGAGGATGTGCAAACGGCTATGGACTCACAGCAGACCCTGGCTTCATGGATCAAGAACAGCAGCAATATCGTTTTTTTCGGCGGCGCCGGAACCTCTACGGAAAGCGGCATTCCCGATTTCCGCTCGGCAGCGGGTCTCTATCAGACGGAGCAGCATTCCCCTTATCCGCCTGAAGTCATGCTCAGCCGCAGCTTTTTTATGTCCTCGCCGGACATTTTTTTTGATTTCTACCGCAGTAAAATGATTCATCCCGATGCCAGACCCGGGGGAGCTCACCAACTGCTGGCCGAGCTGGAACGGCAAGGCAAGCTCAAGGCCGTCATTACTCAAAATATTGACGGGCTGCACCAGCTGGCGGGAAGCCGCAAGGTGCTTGAGCTGCACGGATCGATTCACCGCAACCACTGCATGGATTGCTCCAGGTATTACGGGCTGGAGCAGCTGCTGGAGAAGACAGCGGTTGTGCCGCGATGCACCGAATGCGGCGGGATCATCAAGCCGGACGTAGTGCTGTATGAAGAAGCGCTTGATCAAGCGGTGCTAATGGAGGCAGTGGAGGCGATTGCTGCCGCCGACCTGCTTATGATTGGCGGCACTTCTCTTACGGTTCAACCCGCTGCCAGTCTGATTACTTATTTCCGCGGCAGTCACACCGTGCTGCTCAATGGCGACCCGACTCCGTATGACCATCAGGCAGATCTGATTATTACCGACCGGATCGGTCAGGTGATGGAAGCTGTCGGACAATTGCTGTAATGGATCTCTATAGATTTCAGCAAGATGGATTACAATCGCTTCGACTGGTTTATAGTAGGGTATCATGACAACTGAGTAACTGAGAGGCGGCGAAACTGCAATGGGATATACGGCAAGCGATACACGTTATGAAGAGATGCGCTACAACCGTTGCGGCAGGTCGGGTCTGAAGCTGCCGGCCATCTCGCTGGGGCTGTGGCATAACTTTGGCGGGATCGATTCGTATGAGAACGGGCGCGAGATGATTCTGCGTTCATTTGACCTCGGCATTACCCATTTTGATCTGGCCAATAATTACGGTCCGCCTGCCGGATCGGCAGAGGAATTGTTCGGCAAGGTGCTGGCCCGGGATCTGGCAGCTTACCGCGACGAGCTGGTGATCTCCACGAAGGCGGGCTTCTCGATGTGGCCCGGGCCTTATGGGGACTATGGCTCGCGCAAGTCAATGCTGGCAAGCCTTGATCAGAGCCTTGCCAGACTGGGCGTCGATTATGTGGATATCTATTATTCGAATCGCCCGGACCCGGAAACGCCTATGGAGGAGACAATGAAGGCGCTGGATTATGCCGTCCGCTCCGGCAAAGCGCTGTATGCAGGTTTGTCCAATTACTCCGCAGAGCAGACTGTCGAGGCTGTGGAGATTCTGCGGCAGCTGGGCACACCTCTCTTGATTCATCAGCCCAGCTACTCCATGCTTGACCGCTGGATAGAAGGCGGGCTGCAGGATGTGCTGGAGAATCAGGGGATGGGCAGCATCGCTTTTATGCCTCTGGCCCAGGGGCTGCTGTCCAATAAATATCTCAATGGCATTCCTGAAGGGTCAAGGGCTGCGAAACCTTCTACGGCGCTGAACGAGAGCCGGATTACGCCGGAGCTGCTGCGCCAGATCCGTGCGCTGAACCAGCTGGCGGTTTCACGCGGGCAGAGCCTGGCCCAGTTCGCTATCTCCTGGGCACTTCGCGGAGGCAAGATTACCTCGGCGCTGATCGGAGCCAGCCGGATTAGCCAGATCGAAGAGAATATTGCTTCCCTGTCCCACACCGAGTTCACCTCCGAGGAGCTGGAACGGATCGAGACCATTCTTAAGAAGAGCGATGAAGCGTAACAACGAAACCACAAGCGGCCCGGCTCCTTCTTCGCGAAAGGAGCGGGCTTTTGCTGTAATTGGAGCGGCCTGCGTCTCCTAAGAAGAGGTCTGATCCCCGTACCGGGCGGTCTTCAGGCGGTAGGAGGTGGGCGACTCTGCGCAGAAGCGCTTGAATTGGCGCGAGAAATAGAGTGCATCCGTCAGCCCCACGGAGGCGGCAACCTGTTCCACGGACAGCTCCGGCCGCTCCCGCAGCAGCTGACGGGATTTCTCAATCCGCAGCTTCAGCAGATAGGTGACGGGAGACAGGCCGGTTTCCTGCTTGAAGATGCGTGAGAGATAGGCCCGGTTATAGCCGAGGCTGGCACTCATCTGCTCGATGGAGACTGGGTGGGCATACTGTGAAGCCATATAATAGAGCATCTGTTTCACGGTCCGCTGCACCTGCGAATCTGCTCCTGGCAGCCGCGAGGAGGAGGTGAGCCGTTCAGCTGCTTCACCCATAATCAGATACAAGTACCCCAGCGAGGTGAGTCTGGCGCTGTCCTTATGGGCGTTGAAGGCCAGCAGCATGGAGGAGAGCGCTTCAGGAATGACGCTCTGCTCGGCGGTTGCAAGCACCGGCTTCAGCGGGCTGAAGCCAACCTCCCGGACAAGCGGGTCCGCCTCATTTCCGCTGAAGGCTGCCCAGCGGTAGCGCCAGGGGTGCTGCTTGTCCGAGATGTAGCTGACCAGCTGGCCGGGATGAATCAGGAAGCAATCGCCCTCCCCCAGCTCATATTTGCGCTCCTCGGTGCGGAAGATGCCACTCCCGGTCTCTATGTAATGCAGCAGATAATAATCATAGATTTTCGGTCCGGCCTGATGCATCGGCAGGGTCTGACTCTCACCGGCAAATAAAACATGCAGGTTCTGTTTATCATAATAAACAGGATTGGATCCTACCTTATACGTATGCTCCATACATGGACTACCTCCGTTGGTTGCCTGGGAGACTCGCAGCAGAGTTCAGGCAGAGTTAAAGTATAGTTATTATATAGCTGGAAGTCACATTTATCCATACATTACACACATGATTGCATTACCGGATGGACTCTGTTTTTATTATAATGGTAGCAGGGAAGCAGGCATGTCAAGACAACGTTAAGTCCAATCAGCGAAAGGATGGAGTGGCATTCATGAGCATTCAGGATCTGAAACAGAAATTTATTGAGAAATATGGGGAGGACGGGGTTGAAGCGCAGGTGTTCTACGCACCGGGGCGTGTTAATCTGATCGGCGAGCATCTGGATTATAACGGAGGTTACGTGCTGCCGGCAGCCCTGGAATTCGGGACAACCCTGGTCGTGCGTCCGCGCAGCGATGATGAGATTCATTTCGCTTCTACTAATCTTCCATATGTGGCCACGCTGATGGTCAGTGAAATCGGCAAGCTTAAGTCAAACGAGTGGATTGATTATCCAGTGGGTGTCATGGTGGAACTTCAGAAAAAAGGCACTCCGGTAACCAGAGGCTATGACCTCTTGTTCCATGGCGATATCCCGAACGGCTCCGGCTTGTCTTCCTCTGCATCCCTGGAGGTGCTGACCGCTTATGCCCTGCTGACACTGGAAGGTGCGGAAACGGATACCGTGGAGATCGCCCTGTTGTCCCAGCGTGCAGAGAATCAGTACGTCGGCGTTAACTCAGGCATCATGGACCAGTTCGCCGTAGCCAACGGCAAGCGTGATCATGCCATTCTGCTGATGTGCGATACGCTGGAGTATGAGCTGGTGCCTTTTGTAACCGGAGCTTATAAGCTGGTGATCGGCAATACGAACAAAAAACGCGGTTTGGTGGACTCCAAATACAACGAACGTCGCCAGCAATGTGATGAAGCACTGGCCATTCTGCAGAAGGAAGTTCCTTCGCTCTCCTACCTGGCAGAGCTGAAGCCGGAGCAGTTCGAAGCGCATCAAGGCAAGATTGAAGATGAGACAGTCAGACGCCGGGCGCAGCATGTGGTAGAAGAGAACCAGCGTGTGCTCGATTCGGTGGAAGTGCTGAAGAACAATGACCTGAAGCAGTTCGGTCAATATATGAATGACTCTCACACCTCCCTGCGGGATCTATACGAAGTCAGCTGTGAAGAGCTGGACGTCATGGTGGAGGAAGCACAGAAGATTCCGGGTACCCTTGGCTCACGGATGACTGGTGCAGGCTTCGGCGGCTGTACGGTATCGCTGGTGCATGAGGATGATGTGGAGCGGTTCATCAAGGAAGTTGGAGAAGCCTACAAGACCAGAACCGGTCTGGACGGCGAATTCTATGTATGCGGCATCGGCAATGGTGTCGAACAGCTGAAGGGAGCGAATTAAGATGGCAATACTTGTAACAGGCGGAGCGGGATATATCGGTTCCCATACGGTGGCTGAGCTGCTGGACCGGGGTGAGGAAGTAGTGGTAATCGACAATTTGCTGACAGGGCACCGCGAGGCGCTGCTGGGCGGCAAGCTGTACGAAGGCGATCTGCGTGACAAGGCGCTGCTGGCCAAGCTGTTCTCGGAGAATCAGATTGATGCAGTCATTCATTTTGCGGCAAGCTCCCTGGTGGGCGAGAGCATGAAGGACCCTGTGAAATATTATGACAACAACGTGTATGGCACACAATGCCTGCTTGGCGCGATGCAGGAGGCCGGTGTCGGCAGAATCGTATTCTCCTCCACTGCAGCGACCTACGGTGAGCCGGAAAAGGTGCCGATTGAAGAAACCGACCGCACCGAGCCGGCTAACGTATATGGTGAAACGAAGCTGACCATGGAACGTATGATGGCCTGGTTTGACAAGGTGCTGGGGATCAAATACGTAGCTCTGCGTTACTTCAATGCAGCAGGTGCCCATGCCAGCGGTAAAATTGGCGAGGATCACCGTCCCGAAAGCCATTTGATTCCGCTGGTGCTGCAAACCGCGCTGAAGCAGCGCGAGAGCATCGCGGTCTTCGGCGAAGACTACCCGACGGAAGACGGCACCTGCGTGCGCGATTACATCCATGTCAGCGATCTGGCGGATGCGCATGTACGAGCGGTGAACTATCTGCGCAGCGGCAGCGACAGCAGCATTTTTAACCTGGGCAATGGTACGGGCTTCTCTGTTAAACAGGTGATCGAGACTGCGAAGAAGGTTACCGGTCTGGAGATTCCTGTAGTCATTCAGGAGCGCCGCGCCGGCGACCCGGCTGTATTGGTAGCCTCTTCAGACAAGGCCCGCACCATTCTGGGCTGGAATCCGCAGCATGCCGATCTTGAGAACATCATTCAGAGTGCCTGGAGCTGGCATTCAGCCAATCCGCAGGGGTATGGGGAATAACATCAACTAGAAGGAGAATCAAGATGGACAACGACAAGAACACTACCCCTGCCGCGCAGCAGGCACAGCATGCGATTGAACAGCTGGTCCTGTTCGCGCTGCGCCGGCAGCTGATTGCTGAAGCGGATTTCGACTATAGCCGCAACGCGCTGCTGGACCAGTTTGGGTTCAGTGAGCCTTATGCCGGGGAAGCAGACCAGAGTGAGCTGGAGGGTCCTCAGGCTCCGCTGGATGTACTGATGGAGTACGGTTACCAGATCGGCTTAATCCCGGAGAATACCGATACCTACCGTGATCTGCTGGATGCGCGCACCATGGGCTTATTGATGGCCCGGCCTTCCGAGGTCAACCGTGAATTCTATGCGCTCAAGGCTGAGCAAGGGATCGAGGCGGCTACCGACCGTTTCTACAAGCTGAGCATTGACTCCAACTATATCCGCATGGACCGTATTTCCAAGAACGTATATTGGCTGCAGGAATCGCCTTATGGCGATATCGAGATGACGATCAATCTGTCCAAGCCGGAGAAAAGCTCCAAGGAAATCGCCATGGCCCGGCTGCTTCCGCCGCCGGTCTATCCGAAATGCCTGCTCTGCCGCGAGAATGTCGGCTATGCCGGAAGAGTCAATCATCCTCCCCGCCAGAATCTGCGGATTATTCCGCTGGAGCTGAATAAGGAGAAATGGTTCTTCCAGTATTCACCTTATGTGTACTATAACGAGCATTGCATCATTTTCCATCATGACCATGTGCCCATGAAGCTGACCAAGGATACGCTGAAGCGCCTGCTTGGCTTCGTGGAGGCATTCCCGCATTATTTCATCGGCTCCAACGCCGATCTGCCGATTGTGGGCGGCTCGATTCTCACGCATGACCACTTCCAGGGCGGGCGCCATACGTTCCCGATCCAGAAGGCTCCGAATGAGCAGACCTTTACACATCCAGCCTATCCCGGCGTAAGCCTGTCGATCGTGAAATGGCCGATGTCTGTGCTGCGTCTGAATGGGGCGGACCCGGCGGTTCTGCTCGAATGCGGCAACGCGCTGTATGAGGCTTGGAAGAATTACAGCGATCCTGCTGCCGAGGTGCTGGCCTTCAGTGAAGTGGAGGGTGACACCCAGCCGCATAACACGGTGACTCCGATTGTGCGCCGGGGCCAGGGCGGCAGCTTCGAGATGGACCTGGTGCTGCGCAACAACCGCACCAGTGAGCAGTATCCGGAAGGGATTTTTCACCCGCACCGGGAGATGCACCACATCAAGAAGGAGAATATCGGCCTGATTGAGGTGATGGGCCTGGCGATTCTGCCGGGACGGCTGAAGGAAGAGCTGGATGCCATTGCCGGCGTCTTGGCCGGCGATGCGGTGGTGCTTGAAGCGCTGAGAAGCGATGCCGCTCATCCGCTTGCGCAGCACGCGGGCTGGGCGGAAGAGCTGGTGGAGCGCTTCGGCACAGGCCTTGCGCGCGAGGAGGCCGTGCGGACGGTCCAGAATGAGGTGGGCATCAAGTTCACCCATATTCTGGAGCATGCCGGCGTCTACAAGCGTACCCCGGAAGGGCAGGCTGCCTTCCGCCGGTTCCTGCAGAGCTTCGGCGCCTTGTAAGCCGGAGTAGTTATGAAGAGATGTTCCCTGGCCGGATGGGCTGGGGCATCTCTTTTTGTTCGTTCCCAGCCGGGAGCTGAATTGGCCCCAGCCGATTTGAATGCCGCTCCCCAGAGGTTTATAATATGTTAGGCATCACATTCGAGCACTAATGGAGGACTACCCATATGCGTAAATTTGAATTCTATAATCCGACCAAGCTGATCTTCGGACAAGGTACCCTGGACACACTCCAGACTGAAGTGCCGAAATACGGCCGGAACGTGCTTCTGATGTATGGCGGCGGCAGCATTAAACGCAGCGGCCTGTATGATAAAGTTATTGCCCAGCTGACCAAGCTGGATGCGGTTGTAACCGAGCTGTCCGGCGTAGAGCCGAACCCGCGGTTGTCCACAGTTCATAAGGGCGTAGAGCTGTGCCGCGAGCATAAGATTGATCTGATTCTGGCCGTAGGCGGCGGCAGCGTGCTTGACTGTGCCAAGGCGGTTGCTGTTGGGGCTAAATATGACGGAGATATGTGGGATTTCGTAGAGCGCAAGGCGGCAGCGCAGGACGCTCTGCCTCTGGGAACCGTGCTGACCATGGCGGCCACCGGCTCCGAGATGAACAACGGCTCGGTCATTACGAACGAAGTCACCCAGGAGAAAATGGGCTGGGGCAGCATCCATGCCTACCCGGCGTTCTCTATTCTTGATCCCGAGAATACCTTCTCCCTGCCGCGCGACCAGACGGTCTACGGAATGGTGGACATTATGTCCCATGTGCTGGAGCATTATTTCCACACTGACGGCAATACGCTGGTGCAGGACGGCTTCTGTGAGACGCTCCTGCGCACTGTGATCGAAACGGCTCCGAAGCTGATTGACGACCTTGAGAATTACGAGCTGCGGGAGACAATTATGTACTGTGGCACGATGGCGCTGAATGGTATGGTCAGCATGGGTTTTGCAGGAGACTGGGCCACTCACAACATCGAGCATGCCGTCTCCGCGGTATATGATATTCCACACGGCGGCGGACTTGCCATTCTGTTCCCGCAGTGGATGAAATACAACCTGAGCACGAATCCGGCCCGTTTCCGCCAGCTGGCTGTTCAGGTATTCGGTATTGATCCTTCTGGCAAAACCGACGAACAAGCCGGTCTGGAAGGGATTGAAGCGCTGCGCAGCTTCTGGGATTCCATTGGCGCGCCGAAGGTGCTGGGCGACTACGATATCGACGACAGCGATTTTGGCGTGATGGCCGACAAGGCAGTCCGTTTCGGTCCGTTCGGTAACTTCCGCAAGCTGAACCGCGAAGATGTGGTCGAGATTTACAAGCTGGCGCTTTAAATCGCCTTTATAACACCGAAGCAGTCCATCTCTTTTCCATGGGGATGGGCTGCTTTTTTGTGCACCCGTTGAGTGCTCTGGCCAGTGAAAAGATGCGGTTTATCCTGCTCTTTTGGGATTTAACCCAAAGATTGTGAAACCAAGGGCGTACTTTGCACGTTTAAAGGAGTATGACAGTCCTGAAATTAGACGGGAGGAGTTAACTTTGGAAACGCTGTATTTGGGCTGCTTGGTGCTTGGCGTCATCTTTGCCGTGGTCAGCGTCGTGGTGGGAGATCTGATCGGCAATGCGCTGGATGGAATGTTCGATGCGGTATCCTTTCATTTCCTGAATCCCACTGTTCTTGCAGGCGCGGTAACCGTGTTTGGCGGAGCAGGCATTCTGCTTACCCGCTATAGCGCACTGGAGGCGGGTCCGGTTGCGGCGTTGTCGCTGCTGGCTGCCGGGTTCCTGGGCGTACTGATGTATCTCGGCTTCGTAAGGCCGATGGATAAGAGTGAGATGTCGAGCGGGTTCTCGATGAGTGAGCTGCCTGGCAGAATAGGCGAAGTGATGGTTCCGGTTCCTGCACAGGGATACGGTGAAATTATGGTCAGATTCGGGGCGAGCAACAGTCTGCATACCGCAGCAAGCTTCGATCAGGAGCTCCTTCCGGCAGGCATCAAGGTTGTAGTAGTGGAAGTTAAGGAAGGCGTAGCAATGGTATCAGAATTCGAAAAGCGAAAAGGAGAGGATATGTAATGCCGGAAATTCCTGAATATTTCTTCATACCAGCAGTCGTTGTCGCTGTTCTAATTGTACTCGGTCTGGCATTCTGGGCACGCTTCAGGACAGTAGGACCGGATGAAGGCATGATCGTAACCGGCTCGTTTCTCGGGAAGAACCATTTGTCCGATGACGGCTCCGGCCGCAAGATCAAGATTGTACGGGGCGGCGGTGCATTTATTCTGCCTATCTTCCAGAAGGCTGAATTTATGTCGCTGCTATCCCATAAGCTGGATGTTACCACTCCTGAGGTATATACCGAGCAAGGCGTACCGGTTATTGCCGATGGGGTAGCCATTATCAAGGTAGGCAGTTCCACGGAGGACGTAGCTACAGCGGCAGAGCAGTTCATGGGCAAGCCGATTGAGTCGCTGAAGAGTGAAGCCCAGGAGGTGCTGGAAGGCCATCTGCGTGCCATTCTCGGCACGATGACCGTTGAAGAGGTCTACCGCAACCGTGACCGCTTCGCGCAGGAGGTTCAGGGTGTGGCTGCAAGAGATCTGAAGAAAATGGGTCTGCAGATCGTCTCCTTCACCATTAAGGATGTGCGTGACAAGCACGGCTATCTTGAGGCGCTCGGGAAGCCGCGGATCGCGGCCGTGAAGCGGGATGCGGAGATCGCGGAGGCTCAGGCCGTGCGTGATGCCCGGATTCAGAAGGCTTCGGCGGAAGAGGAAGGCCAGAAAGCCGAGCTGCTGCGCGATACGAACATCGCGGAAGCCTCCAAAGAGAACCAGCTGAAGGTGGCAGCGTTCAAGCGGGACCAGGATACTGCGAAGGCAGAAGCCGATCAGGCCTATTTCATCCAGGAAGCACGCGGCAAGCAGACAGTGGTGGAAGAGCAGATGAAGGTGGAGCTGGTGCGCAAGATGCGCGAAATTGATCTCCAGGACAAGGAAATTCTGGTCCGTGAGAAGCAGTATGACGCGGAAGTGAAGAAGAAGGCCGAAGCGGACCGTTATGCGGTAGAGCAGGCAGCGGAGGCTGACAAGGCGAAGAGAATGCGTGAAGCCGATGCGATCCAGTATAGCATCGAGACGCAGGCAAGAGCGACCTCCGCGCAGAAGCGTCTGGAAGGCCAGGCGGTCGCCGATGCCGAGCTGGCCAAAGGTACTGCAGATGCCGAGGTTATCCGGCTGCGCGGTCTGGCGGAAGCGGAAGCCAAGGAGAAGCTGGCCGAGGCCTTTGCCAAGTTCGGCGAAGCTGCCATTCTCGACATAATCGTCAAAATGCTGCCTGAGCTGGCCGGCAAAATCGCTCAGCCGCTTGCTTCCATCGATAAGCTGACAGTGGTGGATACCGGCAATGGCGCCGGGGCGGCGCGTGTAAGCAATTATGTCACTGAGCTGATGTCCACTGCTCCCGAGATGCTGAAGAGTGTCTCTGGCATTGATGTGGAGTCGCTGATCAAGAAGCTGACTCATAAGTCCGCCGAAGCTCCGGCTGCCCAGTCTGCAGCCAGTCTTCCGGCAATGCCTGCTAAACCTGCGGCTCCTGGCTCTTTGCCGGAAGATCTCGGGCAATGACACAAGCAAGTAACCTTTAGCCGGACTGCGGGTCAGTCCGGCTAATTCTTAATTTAGGAGACAGGAGGATGTGCTGATGCAGCTGCAATTGGATAATATCCGCAAGAGCTTTGGCAACAAAGAGGTATTGAAAGGCATCGACTTCACATTTGAGCAAGGCAAGATCTATGGACTGCTTGGACGCAACGGAGCCGGCAAAACCTCTTTGTTCAATTGCCTGAGCGGCGAAACCGGCATGGACAGCGGGGCGGCGTTTCTACGCGAGCAGGAAGTCAGCCGTCCGCTGGAGGAGGGGGACATCGGGTATGTGTTCTCGCTGCCCATTCTGCCTGAATTCCTCACTGGGTACGAATTCGTGAAATTCTACATGGATATCAACCAGGACAAGATTGATCCCGGACGGACACTTGAGGACTATTTCTCGATTATCAAGTTTGAGGAGGAAGATCGCCACCGGCTGATCAAAGGTTATTCGCATGGCATGAAGAACAAGATTCAGATGCTGTGCTTCATCATCTCCCGGCCGCCGCTGATCCTGCTGGACGAGCCGCTGACCTCGTTTGATGTGGTGGTGGCGCTGGAGATTAAGAAGCTGCTGCGGGAGATGAAGCAGGATCATATTATTATTTTCTCCACTCATATCCTGCAGCTGGCCGCCGATCTGTGTGATGAATTGGTCATACTGAACAATGGTTATCTTCAGGAGATTCCACCGGAAACCCTGCGTAGTCCGGAATTTGAAGAGCAGGTTATTGAACTGCTGAGGGATGGGGAACATGCTTAGAACGCTGCTGACCCTTCAGAGGATCAAAGGCTCGTCGGGTGCCAACCGGTTCATGTATTATTTTATGAGAATTCCTGCTGTAGGCAAGCTGCTGAACGAGCACATGTACGCCCGTGCCGGACTTAAGCGGAATTTGGTAATTTTTGTGTCTATACTGAAGCTGATCTGGGGTTTCTTGTCCAGATTTGCTTATTTAGGAATTGTTATTTTTTGGCCGATTAAGCTGGCTGCGGGTGATTTACCTCTGGATGAGCAATATTCTTTATTTCTGCATATCTTTGTAAGCCTAAGCTTTATTGTGGCCGCTGCGTCCAATGTATTCATTCTGGAGCCCAAAAGAGATAAATACATAGCGGTCAAGCTGATGAGAATTCCCGCTGCCGACTATATGCATGCTGTTCTTGTCTTGAAGGTCTTCAGTTTCACGGTATATTCCATCCCGGCGCTGCTGTTGTTTGTCTCGCTGCTGGGTGCCCCGCTCTGGCACGGGTTGGTTCTTACACTGCTGCTGAGTGCATGGCGGACCGTCACGGAGGCGCTGAATCTGCTGGTGTTTACCCGCAAGAATAGGGTACTGGTCAAGAATAATGTCTGGGTCTGGTCCGTCATCGGCGCAGGTTATCTGCTTGCCTTCGGAATGCTCTACTATAAGCAGCCATTGTTCACTAGTTCCATATTGCTTAGCGTTCCGGTCATGTCCGGAATTGTGCTGCTTGGGCTGGTAGCTGGAATCTATATTGCCCGTTACCCGGATTACCGCAGTGCGGTTAACGCCGTGACCAAAATTGATGATCCGCTGCTGGACATGGGCCGGATGATGAGGGAAGCCCGGGTAGCGGAAGTCAGCACTAAAGAGACGGATTATAGCGGAGAGTCTCCGGGTGTAGACCGATACAAAGGCAAACAGGGATATGCTTACCTGAACGCGATTTTCTTCTCCAGGCACAAGCGCCTGCTGGTTGCTCCAATCCAAAGAAGGCTTACCCTTATCGGTGCACTGCTTGCCGCAGGGCTGGTGACCCGCTGGATCTCACCCGACACATTCTCGGCGCTTGGAGCTTATCTGGCCGGAACACTGTCGGCATTTGTACTTGTGATGTTCTATGCGTCTATTGGGGAACGTGTCTGCAAGGCGATGTTCTACAATTGTGACCTCAGCCTGCTGCGTTATGGTTTCTACCGGGAGAAGAACTCGATCCTCAGCAACTTCAGAATCCGTCTGATCCGCCTCAGTCTGCTGAACCTGATTCCCGCCTTGGCCATCTGTATGTCCGTATCCCTGCTAATCCTGCTTTCAGGTCATGTCTGGTTACTGGCAGATGTGGTCCTTTACTGGGTAACCATTCTGTCGCTCTCCTTGTTTGTCTCGGTGCACCATCTGTCCATGTATTATATCTTCCAGCCTTATAGCACTGAGCTGAATGTGAAGAATCCTTTTTTCACCATTGTGAACAGTATTGTAGTGGCGCTTTGTATTATTTGCCTTCGTTTTCAGAGTGATTCCACCGTTTTTGCTTTTTATGTGCTGCTGGCAACCATGGCCTATATAGTCGGGGCTTTGCTGCTGGTCAACAAATTTTCGGTCAGAACCTTCCGGGTAAAATAGCGGGTCGTTGCCTCTTTTTACTGCCCTGCCTTGATGTTTAGCCTGCTGCCCATGTATAATCTAGTCGTGCCGCCTCTTGAACGGGCTGCTGCCGTAAGTCAGGTATTCAGAAAGCAAAGAGGTGTTCAGTTTGAGCAGCATTACCGTAGCCAAGGTGCTGAACAATAATGTTATTATTGCAGATCATCCCCAATATTCCGAGGTAGTTGTCATCGGCAAGGGAATTGGCTTTAACCGCAAAACGCGTGATCGTATAAATCTCTCCTCCGTAGAGAAGATGTTCATTCTGCGCAGCCAGGAGGAGCAAGAGCAATACAAGCAGCTGGTTCCACAGGTGGATGAGAAGCTGATTGAGGTGGTACAGGAAATTGTGCTGCATATTATGCAGAGCAGCCGCCAGCAGCTTAATGAGCATATTCATATTGCCTTGACAGATCATCTATCCTTCGCCATCCGCCGCAATGAACAGAATATAGCCATTCATAACCCTTTTCTATATGAGACCAGGGAGATCTACCCGGAAGAGTACCAGCTGGCCGAATATGCGATAGCCCGGATCAATGAAGTGATGGGAGCTAATCTGCCGGGGGATGAGATCGGTTTCGTAGCGCTGCATATTGTCAGTGCGATCAGCAACAGGCATATCTCCGAGGTGAAGCAGCATTCCGAACTGATCGGGGATCTGGTCGGGCTGGTGGAGAATATTCTGGAATACCGCATCCCGCGTGATTCGCTGGACTATTCCAGACTTGTGACCCATCTGCGCTTCGTGCTGGAACGGCTTCGTCGAGGGGAAGCCGTGCGGGAGACGTCATCGCTGGACGGTCTGATGAAACGGGAATATCCCGAAATGTACACCCTTGCTTGGAAGATCACCAAAGTCATTGAGAAGCGGATGCGCATTCCCGTCTATCCTGCGGAGGTCAGCTATCTAACCATACATTTGCAAAGGTTATCCCAGAAAAAGGAAGATGAACCGGAAAGATAGGCCACAGAATTTTGCTTGCATTATCTATTCATAGATGCTACAATTTCCACTGAAACAAGAAGAAATGGCTTTGCCGCCCTCGTTAAGAGCGGTATCCGTTTCACAACAGCATACCAACGTGTAACTGATTCGATCAGGCATGAGTGATTTACAGTATTTTGGTTGTTTAGCCCTTTGTCTGGGCAATCTAACTTTATTATTAAAGTTAGATTTCAATCTCCGTACTGTATTGCTCATGCCTTTTTTGGTGTCTGTCTTGCCGAAAATTTGATTAAGGAAGTGAATTTTGATGTTTAAGAAGTTATTCGGCGTTCTGCAGAGGGTCGGTAAAGCCTTGATGCTTCCCGTCGCTATTCTGCCCGCAGCTGGTCTCCTGCTGGGGATAGGCAGCATGTTGGTTAACCCTGACTTCCTCCAGTATGTTCCAGCGCTAGAGAATAATGTTGTGCAAGGTGTTGCGAGTGTTCTGATGAATTCAGGGCAAGTGGTATTTGATAATCTCGCATTATTGTTCGCGGTGGGTGTGGCCATAGGCCTTGCCGGCGGTGAAGGGGTAGCGGGATTGGCCGCCATTATTGGTTTCCTTGTAATGAATATTACGATGGGAACCGTTGAAGGCGTGAATGATTATGTACTAAGTCAAGGCAACTTTGCCTATTCCTCTGTACTGGGTATTCCTACACTTCAGACAGGAGTGTTCGGAGGGATTCTCGTCGGGGTGCTCGCTGCGGAGATGTACAAACGCTTCTTCCGCATCGAGCTGCCGTCTTACCTCGGATTCTTCGCCGGTAAGCGGTTCGTACCCATTATGACGGCAGTTACGTCCTTGCTGCTTGGTCTGCTGCTGACGCAGATCTGGCCGCCGATTCAAGAGGGTCTGAACTATGTCTCGCAGAGTATGATCGATACGAACAAAACCCTGGCTGCCTTTATTTTCGGGGTGATTGAGCGCTCGCTGATTCCTTTTGGTCTGCATCACATTTTCTATTCACCGTTCTGGTATGAATTTGGCAGCTATGTGGATAAGGCGGGTGAACTGGTTCGCGGGGACCAGCGTATCTTCATGAAGCAGTTGACGGATGGAGTGACACTGACGGCGGGTACATTTACTACAGGTAAATATCCGTTTATGATGTTTGGTCTTCCAGCCGCAGCGCTGGCGATCTATCACGAAGCGAAAACCAAGAACAAGAAAATTGTCGGAAGTCTGATGATTTCTGCAGCGCTGACCTCGTTCCTGACGGGGATCACCGAACCGCTGGAATTCTCCTTCCTGTTCGTGGCACCACTCTTGTTCGCGGTGCATGCTGTGTTCGCAGGGCTGTCGTTTATGACCATGCAACTGCTCAACGTCAAGATCGGCATGACCTTCTCCGGGGGGTTCATCGACTATGTGCTCTTCGGAATTATTCCGAACCGTACCCAGTGGTGGCTGGTCATTCCGGTAGGTCTGGCCATTGGAGTGATCTACTACTTCGGCTTCCGGTTTGTTATCCGCAAGTTCAATCTGAAGACACCCGGCCGTGAAGAGGATGTGGAAGACGATGCGAATGAGGATCTGGCTTCGGTTTCCAAGCAAGGCGATGATCTGCCGCGCAACATCCTGTCCGCACTGGGGGGCAAGGAGAATATTACCCATCTGGATGCCTGCATCACACGGCTGCGTGTCGAGGTTAAGGACAAAGCGGGTGTGGATAAGAGCCGCTTGAAAAAATTAGGCGCATCAGGCGTGCTGGAAGTGGGTAATAATGTCCAAGCGATCTTCGGAACACGTTCGGATACGATCAAGTCGCAGATTCAAGATGTGATGAATGGCCGTACACCAGCCCCTGCGGCGGCGGTCGTTCCGCAGCCGGAGCTGGAGAAGCAGGCAGGGGAAGAAGGCGAGGCCATTATACCGGAAGATATCGTCTCCCCGGTCAACGGTGAGCTGCTGGATATCACCCAGGTTCCGGACCAGGTGTTCTCACAGAAGATGACCGGGGATGGATTTGCCTTCCTGTCGGATGACGGCAAGATAGCTTCGCCGGTATACGGCAAAGTGTTCAACGTCTTCCCAAGCAAACATGCGATCGGCATTATGTCCGATGGCGGCAAGGAAGTGCTTGTCCATATCGGCGTAAATACAGTTAAGCTGAAGGGCCAGGGCTTCACCATCCTGGTCGAAGAAGGCCAGCTGGTTGCTGCAGGACAGCCGATTATGGAGGTTGACCTGGAGTTCGTGAAGGCGAACGCGCCATCTGTGATATCACCGGTTATTTTCTCCAATCTGCCGGAAGGTTCATCGGTTACACTCAAGAAGCCGGGCAAGGTATCCATCGGCGACAAAGACATCATCACTATTCAGTAAATGTGCAATGGCCCAGCGCTTCCTTTATAATTGGAGGGAGCGCAGCCTTCACCATATACCAAACTAATCTAATGAATAGAAAGCGAGTGGACATTATTATGCAAAAAACATTCAGAATCATTGACGAAGACGGAATTCACGCACGTCCGGCTACTGCCCTAGTAAATACAGCAACAAAATTCAAAGGTACAGAAGCTTACGCTGAAGCGAAAGGCAAAAAAGTAACGCTGAAATCCATTCTGGGCGTATTGTCCCTGGGCCTTGAAGCAGGCGATACCTTGACCTTGATCACAGAAGGCAGCGAAGAAGTGGAAGCGCTGAGCGCACTGCAGGAAGTGATGATTAAAGAAGGGCTGGGAGAGCTGCATGAATAAGATTTCAGGAATCGCGGCTTCAGCAGGGATTGCGGTAGCCCGTGCCTTTATCCTGGAACATCCGGATTATACGATTACGAAGACTGCCGTACAGGATGCGGAAGCTGAAGTAGCCAAGCTGAATGATGCCCTGGCGAAATCCAAAGCCGAGCTTCAGGTGATCAAGGAGCGTACTTTGGCAGAGCTGGGAGAGAAGAAAGCAGAGATCTTTGAATCCCATCTGCTGATTCTGGATGACCCGGAACTGATCAATCCTGTAGCGGACAAAATTCGTGAGGAATCGGTTAATGCGGACTATGCCCTGAATGAAGTAGCCGGTCAATTTATCGAAATGTTCGAGAATATGAAAAGCGCGTACCTGCAGGAACGTGCCGCTGATATGCGTGACGTAACCAAACGTGTGCTGAACCATCTGCTGGGCATCCATTATGTAAGCCCGGCGGAGATCAGCGAAGAGGTAATCGTCATCGCCCTTGATCTGACGCCTTCGGATACCGCACAGTTGAACCGCAAATTCGTTAAAGGTTTCACTACAAATATCGGCGGACGCACTTCGCACTCGGCGATTATGGCCCGTTCGCTGGAAATTCCGGCTGTTGTAGGCACCAAGGATATTCTGTCGAGAGTGAAGTCCGGCGACCTGATTATTGTGGACGGACTGAATGGCGATGTGCTGATCAATCCGAGCGAAGCCGAAGTAGCAGAGTACACCAAGATGCAGGAAGCTTACGATCTGCAGATTGCGGAATGGAAGAAGCTGCGTGATGAGCCAACCGTATCTGCCGATGGCAAACATGTTGAGCTGGCCGCCAATATCGGTACGCCTAACGATGTGAATGGTGTAATCGAGAACGGTGGGGAAGGCGTTGGCCTGTACCGCACGGAGTTCCTCTATATGGGCCGCGACAAGCTGCCTTCCGAGGAAATCCAGTACAATGCTTACCGTACTGTAATCGAGAACATGAAGGGCAAACCGGTTGTTGTGCGTACCCTGGATATCGGTGGTGACAAGGAGCTGCCCTATCTGGATCTTCCGAAGGAAATGAACCCGTTCCTCGGATTCCGGGCGATCCGTCTGTGTCTGGACCGTCAGGATATCTTCCGCACCCAGCTGCGCGCTCTCTTGAGAGCAAGCGCCCATGGCGATCTGCGGATTATGTTCCCGATGATTGCTACACTTGGTGAATTCCGGGCTGCCCGCGACCTGCTGCTGGAAGAGAAGGAGAAGCTTCGCGGCGAAGGCCATGAGGTCTCCGATAGCATCCAGCTCGGCATCATGGTGGAGATTCCCTCCACTGCCGTACTGGCGGATCAGTTCGCCAAGGAAGTTGATTTCTTCAGCATCGGCACCAACGATCTGATTCAATACACGATGGCTGCAGACCGTATGAATGAACGGGTATCCTACCTGTATCAGCCGTACAATCCGGCCATCCTGCGCCTGATCAAAATCGTCATCGACGCCGCCCATGCCGAAGGCAAATGGACTGGCATGTGTGGCGAAATGGCCGGTGACTCCACCGCCATTCCGCTATTGCTGGGTCTGGGTCTGGATGAGTTCAGCATGAGCGCAACCTCCATCCTGCCGGCACGCAGCCAGATTTCCAAGCTGTCTGCCGCCGATATGAAGGAGCTTGCCGCCAAAGCGCTCCAGATGGGCACCGCCGAAGAAGTGGCTGCGCTGGTGCACAGCATCAATGCATAGGTTTTCTTCCTGATTGTCTGTTTTAAGCATCACACTTTTCCAACTACCTATTACCGGCTCCCTACCTGGGAGCCGGATTTTTTTGTATGCAGGAAACCACTTTGTGATTTCAGAGTTGCTTCTCATTACAAGTTGGGGGACTAGCTTATTGCTGAGGGAAACGGTATACTTCCTTAAGAATAGCAGCTTTCTAATTACAAGCTACAAATGATAGACAAGGATGCCGATAATAGCAGTAGGCGGTTTCTAAATTCAAACGGAACCCAAACCTGTGAACATAGTGTTACGTATTATATAGTGTGAGGCAGGAAGAAGTGACAGTGCCTTAAAAAGTATAAAATGTGCTTTTAATGTAAATATATGGACGCATAAAGCATCCCGGCTGTGGATCGGGAGCAACTAGGATGGTGAGTGCTTATGAACAGCAATTATATAAATGCAGTATCGCTTACGGAACTATATACAGGCAAGGATCTCGGGCTGCAATATGGGACTTTATCCAGCGTATTCAAGGTGTGGGCGCCTAGCGCTTTTTCGGTAGCGGTAGTGGTGTATGAGACTGGCGGAGCCGAATCGGCGGCAGGGCCGGCTGGTACTGTGGAAGACCACGGCCACGTAAACCTGATGCGCCGCAATGATAACGGGGTATGGCAGGCGGAGGTAGCCGGAGACCTGAAAGGCAAATATTATATGTACCGTGCAGTATATGCTGACGGCTCAATGGAGGAAGCGGCAGATCCTTACGCAAGAGCGGTGTCTGCCAACGGCGTTCGGACAGCTATTGTCGATCTGCGTGATACCGATCCCGAGCATTGGGAGCAGGATGTTTCGCCTTCGCTGCCGCATCCCGCCGATGCTGTAATCTATGAGCTGCATGTACGCGATTTCTCTGCTCATCAGAGCTCAGGCATGCGCTACAAAGGCAAATTCAAGGCCTTCACTGAAACCGGCTTGCGGGATGCTGCAGGAAACATGATCGGCATCGATCATCTGGCCGAGCTTGGCATTACCCATGTGCATCTTATGCCGGTATTTGACTATCAGACAGTGGATGAACTGAACCGTCCGGAGGCTGAACGTCCGGAAGCCTATTATACCGATTACAACTGGGGATATGATCCGCAGCATTATAATGTTCCTGAAGGCTCCTACAGCACAGACGCATCTGATCCGGGCTTGCGCATCCGTGAATTCAAGGAAATGGTGCAGGCTCTGCACAGCCAGGGCATCGCGGTTATTATGGATGTTGTCTATAACCACACCTATGCCGTAGAGAAAGGTCCTTTTGAGCCGCTGGCGCCGGATTACTTCTACCGCCGTGATTACACTGGACGGTTGTCCAACGGTTCCGGGGTTGGCAATGAGCTGGCTACTGAACGCCCGATGGTACGCAAATATATCAAGGATTCACTTGCCTACTGGGCCACAGAATATCATATTGACGGGTTCCGCTTTGATCTGATGGGTCTGATGGACAGTGTGACGATGCGGGAGATTACCGAAGAACTGCGCCTGGAGGTCAATCCCGAGCTGCTGCTCTATGGAGAGCCGTGGACCGGCGGTGATTCGCCGCTTGCTACCAAGACGCTGAAGGGGGTGCAGCGCGGCAAAGGCTACGCTGTATTCAATGACAATTTCCGTTCGGCCATTAAAGGCGACAGCGATGGCTGGGGCAGAGGGTTCATAACCGGAGAACACGGCAGGGAAGGTGCAATCGCATCGGGAATAATGGGAGCGATTCACGACTTCACCGAGTCTCCTGTGGAGACGGTCAACTATGTGACAGCCCATGACAATCTCAATCTATGGGATAAACTGCTGGCTGTTCAAGGCCTGCGGCAGCAAGCCCGCTTCCCTGTAATGGAGAACGGCAGGCTGAAGGATGGCGGGAGTGTCGAAGCCGCTGTGGCAGCAGCGGATCCTTATGTGGGGGTAGACCCCGAGCATGTGCTGGATAATGAGATTGTACGCCGTTCCTTGCTGGCGAGCGGAATCATTCTGGCTTCGCAGGGCATCCCCTTTCTGAATGCGGGAGACGAGCTGCTGCGCAGCAAGTATGGCGACCACAACAGTTACCGCAGCAGCGATGCCATCAATGCGATCCGCTGGAGCGGCAAACAAGTCTTCCAGCCGGTATTCCGCTATTACAAAGGGCTGATCGAGCTGCGGCGGGCACATCCTGCCTTCCGCCTGCACGGACGGCAGGAGATTGAGCGTTCGCTGCAATTCCTGCGCTGCGAAGGCGGCGTGGTCTCCTATATGCTGAAGGATCATGCCGGAGGCGACTCATGGCAGCATATTGTAGTTATATTCAATGCAAATACGCAGCCGGTTATCCAAGATCTTACCGGCGTATCTGGGTCATGGAATGTAGTCGTGGACCACAGCGGAGCCGGAACAGAGGTTCTGCGCCGAGTTGAGGGGCAGCAGGTGGAGCTTGAAGGACTGTCGATGATGGTACTCTATGATCGGAGCAGCGAACCAGGGCCGCGGGCCAAGGTCATTGAAGTGCATTATGAACGCCCGGATGGCCAATACCAAGGCTGGAATCTCTGGGTATGGGGAACGGGAATTCAGGATGGGCAGAACGATTTCCGCCAGATGGAGGACGGCCGCGCCGTAGCCAGGATTGAAGTGCTCCCGGATACCCAGTCCATTGGCTATCTGCTGCGGTTGAACGATTGGGAGGAGAAAGATGGAGAAGGCGACCGGTTCATTGACTGTTCAAGTGACGATGAGCTGATCAGGGTACTGGTGCGTGACCGAGAAAGCTCCGAGGATGGAACCGTTGGCGATTCCCTGCAGCTGACCAGCTAAGTCCTAGTATAAGGCTGTATCTGATTCATTGTGATCCGCAATGATTCCGGTACAGCCTTTTTTTGTTCGTATCCGTAGATTCTTTAAATTTTCTTGAACCCCGCCAAATAAAAAAATACCAAAGGTTGTTCGGAAGATGGCTGATTGTAAGTATGAAATTATCAAAAATAAATAAAGAATACTGTGCTGAGTAACAAGACTAGTATATGCATAATTACGAATTTTGGTTTTGGATTACGGATTATCTCCACAATAATCCACATAACTATTATAGAAGCCGCGAGCCAACCTTCTTCTCATGTCACACTGGGTTTCTTTTAAGTTGGGTTTGTCTTACTACTTAGGACCCTGCGAGGATATAGAAGGTTACTCGAGAATATAATGGGATCGCGCTACCTTAACCCAAACACTCCCCCCATCCGAACTTCAGGTAACCTACGTCCTAACGGACCGTATAGCTTCTATTTCCTCATTTCTGCGCTGGTTTGGAATGTAACGGACCGCATAGCCTCTATATCGGCAAAACAGGCCTTACCTAGTGGGTTTCGGCTTGAATAGGGGCTCCTGAGTCCGTTAGAGCCGCAAAACAGCCTTTTTACAGCACATAGAGGCTCCTGAGTCCGTTAGTAGTCTGAAAGTTAAGCGCATGGCGACGGCCTTCATTTGTGATTCTTAGCCTCCTTGTCGCGCGGTGTGGTATGACAGGCTCGGACGAGGAACACAAGGAACACAAGGAACACAAGGAACACAAGGAACACAAGGAACACAAGGAACACAAGGAACACAAGGAACAAAGGGGGCTCTAAGTAGTAACGGGTTTGTCTTAATTTTTATCTCGTCTGTGGTCCTGACTTAGCTTTGTGAACCGTGTCGCACAACTACATCACAAGTTGTTCTCCGTCCAGCATTATTATAGTATACTATATTTTGTTAATATAAGTATTTAATGGAAGTGAACGATAATTTAATCTGAAAAAATCGGCTCAAAACCAAAATCAGCGGTTGACTATAAGAGTGAACAGAGCGGAGGGGCGGAGGGATTCTGGAGAAACGATAGTGTTCGCCTTTAAAGACCGATTTCAGCCTATAATCCTATTCCAATCAAGAAATCGGGCTTTAACAGCGATCGCAAGAACCCTCCGAACCCGTAGCGGCTTCATTCACAGATGGCAACCGCTGATTTTAAGATTGAGCCAAAAAATCTATAGGAAATAAGTATGCGAATTATATTTTATCGGTCTGGAAAAAATTCGAAGTCGAGCATACTCGTCTATGAGGTTTGATTCCCTGCAGCTGACCAGCTAAGGAAAAGAAAAGGGCAGTTTCGGAAGTATCGTTGGCGCGATAATCCCGGAACTGCCTTTTTAGGGTGCAAGCTGCGCGTTATTGCTCCAGCCGCTTGTCGTAAAGAGTGCTCTTGTTGCCACCCTGGTTCTTGGAATGGTACATTGCTACATCGGCGGCGCGCAGCAGCTCGTTGATGCTGCTCCCGTGCTGCGGATACAATGCTACGCCAATGCTGGCTGAGGTATGGAAGCTGGAGCCCTTGTTAATGGACCAGGATTTGTTGAACAACTGCAGCACCCGCTGCAGAATCTCTTCCAGCATGTCCGGATTAGAGAAGCGGTGAATAATCACGGCGAACTCGTCACCGCCAATGCGGAAGGCTTGTCCCGCTCCTTTGACCGTCTGCTGAAGCTCGCGTGAGAGCAGCTGCAGGAATTCATCGCCCGCGAGATGTCCAAGCGTGTCATTCAGCTGCTTGAACCTGTCGCAATCAAGCAGGGCGAGTGCAATATCCTGTCTGCGCTCTTCCGGCTGGCTGATGAGGTTCTCCATGTACATTTTGAAATGGGCCCGGTTGGGAATGGCCGTCAGATGGTCATAGAAGGCAAGCTTGTGCAGCCGCTCCTCATACTGCTTGCGCTGCGTAATTTCGCGGGATACCAACATGAATTGCGCCGGGAAGCTGCCGCTGCCCTTTACCGGAGTTACCTTGGTCTCCAGCCACACCCATTGGCCTTCGGCACCGCGCATCCTCAGTTCCGAGAGCCGCTGACCGCTCTGGACCACACTTTTCAGCTTGGCCCATGAGATTTCCGGTTCACGGATATAATTGGACAGCGGCTCCCCTTTCTTGGGAATATGTCCAAGGACACTGGAATGTGAAGGGGAAGCATAGAGAATTAACCCGTTCGGATCTGTCAGGATAATGAAGTCGGACATTGTTTCGCCGATCAGCTGGTACAGCGACTGCTCCTCCAGCATCTCCTTCTGCAGCGTTATGATTCTGCGTCCCAAATAAATAATAACGAGGATCAGCAGGCAGAACAGCAGCGAGTAGAGCGTGAACAGGGTGCTTTTTTTGTTGCGGAAGGCATTGGTTACTTGGTCAGCATAACGTTCGATCAAGGTTTCTGACTGATCCAGATGATTTCTTGCTTGATTGAGTGTAAGGTTCAGCAGCACAGGGGTGAAGGAATCTGGATTCCAGCCGCTCTGCATACGTTCTGTGATCAGCTGGTCACCCGAGCGCTTCCAATCGGCAAAAGAGTTATCGAAGCCATCCAGCTCGGTCTTAAGTTCCGTAAGCAGCAGCTCGCCTTGCTTCATATCGCTGTACGGCTTCTTAATAGCATTGATATTGGCCTTGGCCCAGCCCAGCCGCTGCTCCACTTGAACTATATTGTCCTTGAAGGTCCGGACAAGCTCCTCACGATCGGTTATCGTGGTGTTCCTGGCCATTAGGGTGTGGAGGGCTACAGCAGTTTCATATAAGTCCCGGTCGGCATTCAGCACCAGCTCGGAATTCTCATATACATCGCCGTAAAGGGATGAGGAGAGCCTGTTAATTGTACAGTTTAAGTACAACAAGGATGCGATGCTGATGCCTACAAGTAGAACCGATAAGGCAGAGAATAAAATTACTAGTCTGCGTGTTACAGTAAGTTCGGTGAAACCAGACACGGTCATCCTCTCCCTGCGTCATACTTTACTTGTGAATTTCCTGAAAGCTGCGAAACGTGCGGAATAGATCAAGCCAAAATGAGTCTTAAGCAGGGGGGTGATAGAGACATAGGAGAGATAAAGCCTGGTATAGCCAGCCGTTTTTGTAGTATTTCAAGTATATAGGAGGTCTTGCGGCAAGAGCAATCGCTTCCCGGGTAATCCTGGCTGTGAATCAGATCAAATTTTAGATTAATTTACGGACTGTTCATAATTCTGAAATAACAAAAACATATGTATGGTCCTTAATGCCTTATTCCTATCAAACCCTTGGTTCTTATTACCCACTGTTAATAGAAACGATACGCCTTGTGTGCGAAAAAGCTTTCTGCTGCCGTTATGTAAATAATAGTCCATAGCATGTAATGTTTTTGAAATAAAATTTCATGTAATAATAAAATTGTTGAAATTATTTTTCTGTGGGTGTAAACTGGAACCAATACATTTAATACATTCAATGCATTTGCGAGTGTGAATTATCTTATGAAATGAGCAAGAAGGAGGAGTCTTAGTGCTGGAGAACCTGACAACGGAGACAAGAAATCAAAGTACGCTTAATCTGGATCAAATGCCAATCCTATCGGTGCTGAAGCTGATGCAGGAGGAGGATGCAACCCTATCTTCCGCCATCCAGGCGAAGCTGCCGCAGATTGAACGGGTCGTGGCTGTTGTAATTGAAAGCTTCAAGCAGGGAGGGCGACTGATCTATATCGGTGCCGGCACCAGCGGGCGGCTGGGCATCCTCGACGCCGTGGAATGTGTGCCGACCTTCGGGACAGAGCCTGAGATGGTGCAGGGAATCATCGCCGGAGGCGAAACAGCCATCCGGATGGCAGTCGAAGGTGCCGAGGATTCACCGCAGCTGGGGCGGGAAGATATCCGGCAACTGAAAGTAAACAGCCGCGATACCGTAATCGGTGTTGCAGCCAGCGGTCGCACGCCCTATGTCATCGGCGCGCTCCAGGAGGCGGCAGAATTGGGAGCGCGTACAGCCAGTCTGGCCTGCAACGAGGATTCGGAGATCGCCCGGTATGCCGAGCATGCCATCGAAATTGTAACGGGTGCGGAGATCCTTACCGGGTCGACCCGGCTGAAGGCCGGAACCGCGCAGAAGATGGTGATGAATATGATCTCGACGGTTGCTATGATTGGAATCGGCAAAGTCTACAGCAATCTGATGGTCGACGTGAAGCCTACCAATGAGAAGCTGGTACAGCGGGCCAAGGCGATGATCTCCGAGATTACCGGCTGTGATGAAGAGACGGCGGCCAGCTACTATGAGCTGAGCAAACATCAGGTCAAGGTTGCAGTTGTGATGCTGCTGATGGATCTGGGGTATGAGGAAGCACAGCTTAAGCTGATGGAATCGGACGGTTTCATCCGCCGGGCCATCCAAGACGGAAAGGGGAGATAAAAGATGGGGAAAGAGCAGGATCTGGCACGGGGTATTCTGGAGCATGTAGGCGGTATTGAGAATGTGGAGCGGATTACCCACTGTATGACACGGGTACGCATGACGATGCGGGATGACCAGATCATCCAGCTGGATGATCTGAAGAAGGTGCCCGGTGTTCTTGGCGTGGTTGAAGATTCCACCTTGCAGGTAATTGTGGGTCCGGGAATTGTAAACAAGGTTGCAGCAGAGATTGCAGCCATCAGCGGTGTTACGCTGGGTGAGATTATTCCGCTGAATGCCGATCCACAGTTGGGCGAGGGCGCATTGTCTAATAAGGACGAGGTCTCCCGGATCGCAGCGGAGAATAAAGCGGCCTATAAGAAACGCAATAACACTCCGATCAAGAATTTCTTCAAGACGATTGCCAATATCTTCATTCCGCTCGTTCCCGCTTTTGTTTCCGCCGGTCTGCTGGCAGGCATCACCTCCGTCATCGGCAATATGATGACCGCCGAAATCATCAGCGGCGACGGCTGGGTCCAGTTCAATATGATTCTGAATGTTATCAAAAGCGGTCTGTTCTCCTACATGGCCATCTTCGTAGGCATAAATGCCGCCCGTGAATTCGGGGCCAGTCCCTCATTGGGTGGTCTTATCGGGGGCGCGACACTGCTTACTGGTGTGAAGCCGGAGCTGCCGATCACCAATCTGTTTACCGGGGAGCCGCTGATTGCCGGACAAGGCGGAATTATCGGAGTGGTGCTGGCCGTCTGGATTCTGGCGCTGATTGAGAAGCGGCTGCATCGAATCATTCCCAACTCGATTGATTTAATCGTGACCTCTTTCCTTAGTGTCGTTAGTACAGGTATTATTACCATCTTCCTTATTATGCCTTTCGCCGGCTTCGTGGCTGAGAACCTGCTGATTCTGGTCAACTGGATTCTGGAGGTTGGAGGCGCTTTCTCTGGCTTCATCCTTGGCGGCATCTGGCTGGTTATGGTTATGCTGGGGCTGCATCATATCATGACGCCGATTCATATTGAGTTGATCACCAGTACGGGTATGACAGCGTTGCTGCCGATCCTCGCCATGGCAGGAGCCGGTCAGGTCGGTGCGGCGCTGGCACTATGGGTACGCTGCAGACGCAACAAGCCGCTGATCAATATCATCAAAGGTGCGCTGCCGGTCGGAATGCTAGGCATCGGAGAGCCGCTTATTTACGGGGTGACGCTTCCGCTGGGACGTCCTTTTGTAACCGCCTGTGTGGGCGGTGCCTTCGGCGGCGCGGTGATCGGTTTCTTCGGCAATGTGGGAGCTATCGCAATCGGCGCGTCAGGCCTGGAGATGCTGCTGCTGATCGCCGACGGCAAATGGTGGATCTATCTGCTGGGTCTGGTGACAGCCTATATCTTCGGATTTATCTGCACCTACTTCTTCGGCGTGCCGAAGGAAGCCCGCGAACCTAAAGAAGCTTAAATCTTAAATCAACCAATATGCAAACAATACCTCAAATGAAGCACACAAGGAGTGAGTAGTTTGGATGGTGTACTGGTATCGTTAACAGAGCAAAGTGTGGACAAAACAGTGGAGTACCTGAAGGTTATGCGCAGCGCCGGGTTTCGAGCTATCTTCACCTCACTGCAAATGCCGGAGGAGGACCCGTCCCGCCTGCTGGCGCCGCTGATCTTGATTGGCCGCTTCGCAGCCGAGCATAATATGCTGCTGATGGCCGATGTATCCCCGCGGACCTTCGCCAGCTTCTCGCTGGCCCAACTGAAGGAAGCCGGAGTAACCGGACTTCGCATCGACTATGGCATGGAGAATGCGGAGATTGCCGAATTGTCGCAGTCCTGGCAGATCTCGTTCAACGCCAGCACCATTAATGAAGAGTTTCTCCATGATCTGCGTGCGCTGGGGGCCAATTTCGATTCGCTGGAAGCGTGGCATAATTATTATCCGCGTCCGGAGACCGGACTCGGCTGGGACGGTTTCGTCGCCAAGAATGAATGGCTGCAATCCCAGGGCCTGAAGGTGGCGGCCTTTATTCCGGGAGACGGCATCCTGCGCGGCCCGCTCCATGAAGGGCTGCCAACGCTGGAGCAGCACCGCGGCGTCTCTTCGTTCGCCGCCTATCTGGAGCTGAAGCAGCAGGGATTTACGGATCGGGTTCTGATCGGAGACCTCTCCGTTTCAGACTGGACCCTCCAGCAGTTCCGTGCCTGGAAGGAAGGGACCGTGTTGCTGCGTGTAAGGGAGCAGCGGGCGGCTCAGGTGTGGGAGCAGATTCATCACAATCGCCCGGATATAGCGCGTGATGTGATCCGCTCCGAAGAAGCGCGCAGACAGAGCACGGGCAGCATTGAACCCGAGAATTGTGTGGAACGCAAGGCGGGGGCGCTGACCCTGGATAATAACCTGTATAAGCGTTACACAGGCGAATTCCAGATCGTGCTGAAGCCGCTGCCTGCCGACGAACGGGTGAATGTGATCGGCTATGTGGAGGAAGCAGACCTGCTTCTGCTGCCGTTCCTGCAGCAATCCGGCCATCCCTTCCGCTTCCTTGCCAGTCCGCCCGGAAACGAATAAGATGAACTTATTGTTTCTTTGCACATCTAAATGGAGGCGTTCATGTGGGGAATGACCAGATTTTGTCCAGGATCGAAACCATGCTGCCCAAGCTGACGTTGTCCGAGCAGAAAGTGGCCGAGTTCGTACTGGGTTCGCCGGACCGGGTTGTATCCATGTCCGTTCAGGAGATGGCGGCGCATTCACTGTCAAGCAGTGCGTCTGTGGTGCGCTTCTGCCGCTCCATCGGACTTAAGGGATTCCCGGAGCTGAAGGTAACGTTGTCAGCAGACCTTGCCCAGGAGCAGAAATCAGGTTATTACGATCTGCACAAAAATGAGAATACGGCCGAGCTGGTCGATAAAATGCTGTCGAACGCCATGCAGTCGCTGAGAGATACGGTGGGTCAGCTGGATGTCGGCCAGATTGAAGAGATTGCGCGTTGCCTGCATAAGGCTCCTGCTATTTTTGCCTACGGGATCGGGGCTTCCTCGCTGGTGGCCGAGGATATCTCGCAGAAGTGGCTGCGGATGGGCAAGAATGCTTATGCCTTCCTGGACACGCATGTCCTGACCATGAGTATGGCGGCAGCGCCTCCAGGCAGCGTGTTTATCGGCATTTCGTACAGCGCGCAGACGCGCGAGGTGCTGCAATTGACCAAGTTTGCGAGGCAAAGCGGACTGACGACGATCAGCTTCACCGGGTTCGGCCGCAGCGAGCTGTCCGAGCTGAGCGACTACAATCTGTTCACGGCGCTTGCGCCCGAAGCCAAGGTGCGCAGCACGGCGACGGCTTCGAAGCACAGCCAGTTTTTTATTATCGATACGCTGTATTATATTTATGCTTCCATGAATATTGACTCTTCCATCGATCATATTGCCAAGACGCGCAAGGCGATTGAGGAGCTGAAACGGATCGAGTCGGAGCATTAGCGGCAGTGAGCGGCAGATTAGCCGACTGAGGAGGTAATATTATGTTTGGATTCAAAAAGAAACTGACAGCCAGTGACGTCCTGGACATCCCGTCACCGGTGAAGGGGAAGATTATACCGCTCATCGAGGTTCCGGACCCGGCCTTCTCCGGCGGTGCTATGGGCCCGGGAATCGCGGTGGAGCCGGATGAAGGGCGGGTCACTGCCCCTTTTGACGGAGTTGTGGCCCATCTGATGGAGCGGAGCAAACATGCGGTGCTGCTGGAGCATGCGTCCGGTGTGCAGATTCTGATTCATGTCGGCACGAACACCGTGTCGCTGAAAGGGGAGGGCTTCACGGCCCATGTCCAGACTGGCGACCGGGTGAGGCAAGGACAGCTGCTGCTGGAATTCGACATGGCGGCCATTACGCAAGCGGGTTATTCGGTGGTGACGCCGATGATCGTCCCGGGCGGACAGGATAATGTTAAAGAAGCTATTCCGCTGCTCAGCGGAGACGGCCCGGAAGGCCAAGCGGTAATTCGTGTGACGCTGACATAGGGTCTGTCGGCTGAAGCGGCTTCAGCCGTAGGAAAGAATGCCTGCTTGTCCTGCTTGTCAAACCGACAGCTTTTGCATATAATGATAGGATATATCAGCTATGAAATGTATTGATGGAGAAGAGTACGCAGTGCCTGGCTTACAGGGAGGAGACGCCTTAGATTGCGAGCGTTTCTAAGTTGCAGACCTGCCGAAGTTCACTCCGGAGCAGTTCCCTGAACGGTGCTTAGGAACGGCGAAGCCGATTCTGACGCCAACCCGCGTAGGGGATACCGGCCGCAGACCGTTATTTCTGTGTAGAGTGAGACGGGTATCTGTCCAGCCTTAAAGAGGGAATATAGCTCTTAAGGAGACAGCTCAGCTTGTCTAACAAGGGTGGTACCACGGTCTTTTCGTCCCTTTACCGGGAGGAAAGGCCTTTTTTTGTTGAATCCAGACTTTATCTGAAGGGGGCTGTACACAGCCATGAAAGAGAAATTGGAAGCATTGAAGCTTGAGGCGCTGTCCAAGCTGCAGGAAGTAACAGACGCACAGGTGCTGAATGATCTGCGTGTGAAATATTTGGGCAAAAAAGGCGAGCTGACCGAGGTGCTGCGCGGCATGGGAGGACTCAGTGCCGAGGAGCGTCCATTGATCGGGCAAGTAGCCAATAACGTCCGCAGCGCGATTGAAGAAGTGATTGCCGCGAAGCAGGAAGCCTACCAGCAGCAGGAAACCCAGAACCGGCTGGCTGCGGAGAAGGTGGATGTCACCCTGCCGGGCCGCCGTATGCTGCAGGGGGTATTCATCCACTGAGCCGTGTGGTGGAAGAGATTGAGGATGTCTTCATCGGCATGGGCTACCAGGTAGCCGAAGGTCCTGAGGTAGAGACGGATTATTACAACTTCGAAGCGCTGAATCTGCCGAAGAACCATCCGGCCCGTGATATGCAGGATTCCTTCTACTTGACAGAGGATCTGCTGATGCGTACCCAGACCTCCGGCGTGCAGATCCGTACGATGCAGTCGATGAACGGACAGGTGCCGGTAAAAGTAATCTGTCCGGGTAAAGTGTTCCGCCGCGATGACGATGATGCGACCCACTCCTTCCAGTTCCACCAGATTGAAGGGCTGGTTGTCGGACGCAATATCCGCATGAGCGACCTGAAGGGCACGCTGGAGCAGTTCGTGCAGGAAATGTTCGGGCCAGGCACCGGCATCCGCCTGCGTCCAAGCTTCTTCCCGTTCACCGAGCCAAGCGTAGAGGTGGATGTCAGCTGCTTCAAATGCGGCGGGGCAGGCTGCAGACTGTGCAAGCAGAGCGGCTGGCTGGAGATTCTCGGCGCCGGGATGGTGCATCCGAATGTGCTGGCCATAGGCGGATACGATCCGACTGAGTTCAGCGGTTTCGCTTTCGGGATGGGTGTGGAGCGGATTGCGATGCTGAAATACGGCATCGATGATATCCGTTACTTCTATAACAATGACATGAGTTTCGTGAAGCAGTTCAAGGGCGTTTAGCATTACATCTGAACTAAAGGAAGTGAGCGGAAATGAAAGTATCAACCGGATGGTTGGCTGATTATATATCGCTGGACGGAGTTACCGCTGAGGAGCTGGCAGACAAAATCACCGCGGCCGGCATTGAGATTGACGGTGTGGAGCGCCGCAATAAGGGGATCTCCGGGATTGTCACCGGCTATGTGAAGAGCAAGGAGAAACACCCGGACGCAGACAAGCTGAACGTCTGTATCGTTGACGTCGGTCAGGGCGAGGACCTGCAGATTGTCTGCGGGGCCAAGAATGTGGATGCAGGCCAGAAGGTTCCTGTAGCCATGGTGGGCGCCAAGCTGCCGGGCCTGGATATCAAGAAGGCCAAGCTGCGCGGCGTATTGTCCCAGGGTATGATCTGCTCCGCCAAGGAGCTGGGCCTGAACGACAAGCTGCTGCCCAAAGAGCTGCAGGAAGGTATTCTGGTGCTGCCAGAAGCGACCGAAATCGGCCAGGACATCACCCAGGTGCTGGGCCTGAACGACGAGGTGCTGGAGTTTGACCTTACGCCCAACCGCTCGGATTGCCTGAGCATGATTGGTGCTGCTTATGAGGTTAGCGCCATTCTGGGCCGTGACGTCAAGCTGCCTGATCCGCAGGAGGATATCGTGGAAGTAAGCGGGGCGGATTCCGCCGCAGCGCATATCTCCGTGAAGATTGAGGATGAGGCCCATTGCGCCCACTATACAGCGCGTTATATTTCCGGTGTGAAGCTTGGCGCAGCCCCATTGTGGATGCAGAACCGGCTGATGGCCGCCGGAGTGCGCCCGATCAACAATATCGTCGATATCACCAATTATGTCATGCTGGAGTTCGGCCAGCCGCTGCATGCCTTTGACGCAGACCGCGTGGAAGGTGGCGTGCTGGGCGTAAGGCTGGCGCATAAAGGCGAAGTTCTGACTACGCTGGACGGCCAGGAGCGCAAGCTGGAGCCGCAGATGCTGGTGATCGCGGACGCTGAGAAGGCTGTAGCCTTGGCGGGTGTCATGGGCGGGCTTGCTACAGAGGTTACGTCAGATACCGTGAACATCCTGCTGGAATCGGCCCGCTTCGACGGGGGAACGGTCCGCAAAACCTCGCGCCAGCTCGGCCTGCGTTCCGAAGCCTCGCTGCGCTTCGAGAAGGAGGTTGACCCGCATGCCGTTATTCCGGCATTGAACCGGGCGGCGGCGCTGATTGCGCATTATGCCAGCGGAACGGTGCATGAAGGAATTATGGAAGCGGCCAGCGGCAATGTGGAAGAGAAGCTTATCACCCTCTCGCTGGAGAAGCTGAACCGCTACCTCGGCACCCAGCTGTCATTGCTGGAGGTGAAGACGTTGTTCACCCGGCTGCATTTCAAATATGGCGATGCTGGCGAAGGACTGCTGGAAGTGCAGGTACCTGCACGGCGCGGCGATATCAGCTATGATGTGGACCTGATTGAGGAGATTGCCCGTCTCTATGGATATGACAATATCCCTACGACGCTGATTGAAGGACCGACCACGCCGGGTTCTCTCACCTGGCCGCAGCGGATACGCCGCCAGCTGCGCAGATTGCTTGCGCATGGCGGATATCAGGAAGTCTTGGGATACTCTTTCATACAGCCTGCGCAGAGCGGCTTGTTCCCTGCCTTCGCCGGAGAAGGCCGCACGGTCAAGCTGGCTATGCCGATGAGCGAGGAGCGCAGTGTGTTGCGCACCAGCCTGCTTCCGCAGCTGCTGGATATCGCCACGTACAATACGAACCGCCGGCAGAGCGATCTGGCCTTGTTCGAAATCGGCAATGTGTTCTATTCCGATGAAGAAGCCTTGACCCGCCAGCCGCGTGAGCTGCCGGTGCTGAGTCTGCTGCTCAGCGGCAGTCTGACCGCTAAGCAATGGAATGTCCCGGTCCAGCCGGTCGATTTCTTTGACCTGAAGGGTGCGCTGGAGACGGTTTTTGCCCATCTGGGGCTGGAAGGCCGGATCGTATATGAAGGGGACAGTCCGGAAGGCTTCCATCCGGGACGTTCTGCCTCTCTGTACCTGACGGGAGAGCAAGGGCGCATCAAGCTGGGTTCGATGGGACAGATTCATCCGGAGCTGCAGCGCCAGTATGATCTAGTGGACACCTACGCGGCCGAGATTGCCCTACAGCCGCTCTATGAGGCGGCAGGCAGCCGTTTGCAGCACAAGGAGCTGGCACGGTTCCCGGGTATGGAGCGCGATATCGCCGTGGTGGTAGATTCAGCTGTACCGGCGGGTGAGCTGCTGTCCAGCATTCGTGAGCACGGCGGCAGTCTGCTGCAATCGGTGCAGATCTTCGATGTCTACACCGGCGGCAAGCTGGAGGGCGGGAAGAAGAGCATCGCTATCTCATTGCTCTATCGCCACAGTGACCATACCTTGACTGACGAGGAGGTTTCCGAGGTGCATGGTCAGGTATTGACGGCACTTCAGCAAACTTTTGGAGCAGAATTAAGAAAGTAGCAGGAATTGTGTAAAGCCGCAGCGAATCCATTTAGAAACATAGATTCGCAGCGGTTTTTTTAAATATAAGAATTTATATGTTTTCACGTTATCAATTATCCTTCTATTTTTTGCTAAAGCATTAAGATTAAAGCTACAATAGGAGCAGAGAAACCAACTTAGAATCCGCACACATACAAAGGAGGGCACAACTGTGGCTATGGACCGGACACGTGTCGCCGTGGAGATATACGGAACTTCCTATAATCTTGTCGGAAGCAGCACTGAATATATGAAGCAAGTTGCCCGTTTTGTAGACGAGCACATGCGTACCATTTCCAAATCCCATTCCAGACTGGACACGCCGCGTATTGCGGTGCTGACAGCTGTACATATGGCCGAGCAGGCCATTCAGGTTCAGGACTTCAAGAAAGAGCTTAATATGCTGACCGGAGAACGCAGCGAGCTTAGGGTTGAAATGGCCCGCCAGCTGGAAGTGCAGCAGGAGCGCGAGGAGGAGTACGAGCAGCTTGAAGCAGCTGCGAAGGAAGAAGCCGCACGGCTGATCGCCGCCGCTGAGGAGCAGCGCGTACGTCATCTGGAGCAGCAGGAGCAGGAGCGCAAGCTGCATGCCGAGCAGCTGCGGGAAGCGGAGCAGCTGGCAGGAGCGGCCCGCCAGGAGCTGGCCGACCAGCTGGCCCAGCGCGAGCGTGAGCTGCAGGAGCAGCGGGCCGCTCATGAGGCTGAGCAGGCAACGCTGCGCCAGGAGGGAAGCGAGGCGCTGCAGGCGCGCGAGCAGGAGATCCAGGCGCTGCGGGCCGAGTTCGAAGCGCAGCAGGCTGCCGCGCGCGAGAGTGCCCAGCAGGAGCTGGCGAATGCCGAAGCCCTGCATCTGCAGCAGCTGGAGGAGCTGAAGGCGGCGCACCAGCTGGAGCAGGAGAGCGAGCGCGAGCGGATGAGCCGGGAGAAGGCGGAGGCGCTGGCGGCCGTGCAGGAGTCCCTCGGCGGAGAACTTGCCGAGACGCGGACAACCTTGGGTCAGCAGCTTGCCGATACCAAGGAGAGCCTTGGCAACGAGCTGGCAGGCACCAAGGAGCGGCTGGGCAAGGAGCTGGAGGCTACGCGGCAGAAGCTTGGCAAGGAGCTCGAGGACACCAAGCAGAGCCTGGGCCAGGCTCTGAACACCGAGCGCGAAGCGCTGCAGCGGGAGCTGGCGAAGAACAAGGAGCTGCGGCAATCGCAGGGAACGCAGGAGCACCGCCACAAGCAGCAGCTTCAGGAGCTGGAGAAGCAGCTGGCAGAGCTGCGCGGGGGCACAGGGCAGCTGCAGTCGCGGCTGCGCGCCGCTGAAGCGAATATCAAGGCCGAGCGGGATTCCCGCCAGAGCCTGCTTGAGCAGTACGAATCCGTGGTCAAGCGCGAGGAACAGCTGGAAGAGGAGCTTCGCTCCGCTACTGAGCTGGGCACGCTGCTGAGTGAGGAATTGGAAGAGCTGCGTGCCAGCTATGACGCATCCCAGAGTGAAGCGGCTGCGCTGCACAGCTCGCTGGAGCAGACCGGCGGCACCTTGAGCCGGGTTCAGGAAGAGCTGAGCGGCACGGCAGCAGAGGCGAAGAAATGGCAGGCGCTGGCAGACAAGCGTATGGAAGAGATCAGCGAGCTGGAGATGAGTCTTCTGGAGACGGAAGAGAAGTCCTTGACGCTGCAGAGCGAGATCGAGACACTTCGCGGCCAAGCCGACGGATTAGTACAGCAGCTGGACCGTGAAGCTGCGCTGCGCAGCCAGGCGGAGTCCGAGAGTGCAGCCTTGCGCGGACAGCAGGAAACGGCTGTTAAGAATCTGGCGGCACTTCAGGTGCGCTATGAGGAAATGATCGCGCAGTATGATGAGGTTCTGCAGGAAGGCGAACGTCTGCAGGAGAGATACAGCCTGCTGGAGGCCGAGAGCGAGGAAACGGCGCGGCGGCTCGATGAGCTGTCGGAAGCCAGCCGCGAAGCTGCGTCCGCTGCGGTGGAGTATCAGGAGGTGCTGAAGGAAGCGGAGCAGACCGGCGCGGCCTGGAAGCACAGATTCGAGGAGCTGCAGCAGCGGCAGCAGCAGTGGAACGATACGGAAGAGCAGCTGCGTGAGGAGATTGAGCTGTGGCAGCAGGAAGCGGACGAAGCTGAAACCAAGCGGGTTGCGCTGGAGCGCGAGCGCAGCGAGGCTGTTCAGCAGCTGGACGAGGTCGGCGAGCATTACGAGCTGGCCCAAGGCCAGCTGCGGCTGCTGCAGGCCCAGTCTGAGCTGAACAAGGATCAGCTGGACAAGCTGGCGGAGAGTCACCGCGCGTTGCAGGCGGAATATGCCAAGTTGCAGAATGAATATAATGAATGGATTCAGCTGATCGAACAGGACAGCTGAATGGCGGATGCATGAAGAAGGGCAGACCTCAAGCCGGCAATGGCTTGCGGGTCTGCCCCTTTTGCTGTATATGATGTGTTAACATGTTACTTTGGAACGTTCGGAGTCAATAGATGCTAAAGAGAAACTGCACCTAATTTCAGCTGAATCGTTAGCTGTGAGGCAAATAAATGCGAAAATGGTTACTACTAAGACCTCCAGCCTTCTCTCTATAGGTTGAAACATTCAGTCGAAAACCCGCCGTCCCTATCCGCAATTTCAACTAATCTTGGGTAATTCCGACTGCTGACGCTAGAACTACACAGACTTAGCTCCAAAATTAGGGAGCCGAACAAATAGATGCGATAACGCATCTATTTAGCCGTTTTTTTCCGTTTTGGAGGAAATAAGTGCGAATACGCATCTATTTTGGAAGTTTGAGCGTTCCTGGAGTGATTTACTCGAAATTAGTTGCAGATTTGCACTTATTCGGCTGTTAATGGAACCTTCGGCTGAATTTAGTTGCAGTTTCGCATCTAATTATTCCGAAGGTTCCATGGCAACACTCTAAATCCTTACTGGACCTAAGTAGTAACCACTTTCGCAACTAAATCGGCGGATTGGACTTAAGAAACGATCGGATGATCCGTTTGTGATATCAGGACAACTGAATTAGTCCACGATGAAATTGGCCTGCATCCCGCTGTGGCCGGAGCCGCACATAATCGAGCAGCTGATCTCGAAGGTGCCGGCTTCTTCCGGTACGATCACCTGTGAGCTTTTTTTGCCGTCCAGATGCAGCTCGAGGCCGGGGGCCAGAATACCGTGGTTGCCGCTTTCGTTCTTGAAGATGATTTTGACGGGAACACCCTTCTTTAGATGATATTCCTGCTGGTCGAAGCTGTAGTTGCTGGCGGTAATCACCAGTTCCTCATCCGCCGTTATTCCGTTGTCTGAGTTACCTTTGCCGTTGCCGCTGTTCCCCAGGTTCTCATGATTGCTGCCACAGGCTGTAAGAAGGGCGGTTCCGAGCAGCAGCATAAGAAATGCCGATTTCTTCAGGGTAATCCTCTCCTTAACCATGAATTTATGTAGACATCATAGCCTAAAATAAATGTAAACGCTCTGAGAAATTTTGAAAATTTCGGGAGTGGACAAAAAAGTTCGAATTATGTCGAAAATTGTGAAAATATGATGCATTAATAGTTAAAATTCATTATAATAAAAGCTATAAAACGCCAAGTAGAAACGGCTTTGCCGTCCTCTGTAAGCAAACTAATCCGATTCTGCAAGAAATAGAAGGATAATTTATGGATTGAACATATAAATTCTTATATTTGTAAAAAGTAGGGGATACACATTAACATCAACAATGATGAATGGAACACGGAGCATTGGCATCGCAAGATTCTTAACGGCTACTGGGTAATCGTCGGTTTTATGATGATTGCGGAGCTGCTGTTTGTACTAAGTGCGGATATGCTGAATGTGAAAACCCCGGTCAATTCTGATTCCTGGCACCTTTTTATGGCCTGCAATGTACTGATCGTGTTCTGTCTGGTCAGCGCTGAGTTCTGGCTGCGTTCACAGCTAAAGCATCAGAAGCAGGCGGTGGCAACCACTTCATTTGTGGTTTCCTATTTGATGTATTTTGTGATTGAGCCGTTTGTGGATGGCGCGCAAATGACGCTGATGATGCCCATTATGGTGGCTCTGGTCTACTTTGACCGCAAGATGCTCTACAGTTTGGGCACGATCAGCGTGATCATTTATGCGGGAATCTATTTCGTGCTGGAAAGAGTGTTTCTTAAAAAGCCGCTGCTGGAGTTCCTGATGGTGGAATGTGTATACCTTGTTTTTGTCCTGATGTCTCACGCTGTTATTGTCCGTGCCCGCGAGGCCCGCGACCATATGGAGCAATTAACTAAATCGGAGCAGTCTCTGATGGTTGAACGTGCGATCTCCGACAAACTGCTGAAGATTGATGCATTGACTGGCCTCTACAATCATAAAACCTTCCATGAGTACCTGGATTCGCTGCTGGAGCAATGTGAGAGCAATGGTCTTCGGCTGCAGCTGGCGCTGTTTGACATCGATAACTTCAAGCGTGTGAATGATACGTATGGGCATTGGGTGGGGGATCTGGTGCTGAAAGAGGTTGCATCCAAGGTTATGGGGATGATTGGGCTGAACGATTTTGCCGCCCGGTACGGGGCGAGGAGTTCGCGGTTATCTTCACGGACATCAGTCTTCCGGAAGCCTATGAGGCGGTGGAAGCGATGCGCGGCCAAATGGCGCTAATGGCGCATCCTTATGCCGGAGACAAGCCGATCACGGTGAGTGTCGGATTATGTGATTATGAAAGCGGGAATGGCAAGGAGCTGCTGTTCCGCAAGACGGACAATGCCTTGTACACCGCTAAAAGAAACGGCAAAAATGCAGTGGTCACCGCTTCTGTAAGCAAGGATGACGAAATTTTCTCTTACGCCTGACCCCTTATATTGATAAAGGCTGCGCCATTCCTGTAAGAATGGCGCAGCCTTTTTGTGTGAATAGAAGAAAGTATATGTTTCACAATATCCTTTATCCTTCTATTTCTCGCTGAAACGGTACCTGAAAGCGATACGCAGTATCGCTGCTTCGGAAGCGTAGGCTACCTAAAACGGACGATACCGTTTCTACTCGAAATATAAGAAATTATATGTTCCACACTATAATTCATCCTTCTATTTTTCGCAGAAACGGATGCCGCCTCTTGGAGAGGACGGCGAAGCCGTTTCTTCTTAGTGCGGGAAGCACCCTTGCCAAGAAAGGCACTTACTTGGCGGCCTCAAACGGCGTGGCAATCGGGAGGAACAGGTCGATAATTCCGATCACCAGCGCTGCGAGCAAGGCGCCTACAACCGAGACACTGACTCCGGTGACTACAAATTGCGCAATCCAGATGACGAGCGCACTGACCAGAAAACCGACGATTCCACGACCGAACGGGGTGGTTTTTTTGCCGAAGACGCCTTCTACTATCCAGCCCAGCAGAGCGATAACCAGTGCCAGAATCAGGGCGCTGCCGAAGCCGCCGACCGTAAACTGCGGAACAATCCAGCCTACTACCAGCAGCACGATGGCTGCGACCACAAACCGGACGATATGACTCAATATTCTCATTGCCATTAACCTCCTTTGATTTTCGTCGTCGGGTAAGGATATTTGCAAGGGTTATTATGACCCGGATATTTGTTTTTTATGAATTGGAGTTCCTGGACGGCTGCTGCGGCAAGCTGAATAGCGGAAATCGGCTAAATTCGGTATAATGTATTCATCTATGAAGGGAGCTGTGACAGCAAGTGGACGACAAGATTTTGCATACACTTGAATATCGCAAGATTTTAAATAAATTAATGCAATATACGCAGACCACCATGGGACGGATTACGGCAGAGCAGTTGAAGCCTTCAGCAGACTTCGAAGGCGTGAAGCTGCTGCTGCAGGCTACGGACGAAGCGGCCAATGTGGACCGGCTAAAGGGCATACCGTCCTTCCGTGGGATAAGCGATATCAAGCCGGCGCTGAAGCGTGCATCGATTGGAGGCATGCTGGGAACGACGGAGCTGCTGTCTGTCGGGAACACGATCGGCGGGGCACGGAGAGTGAAGCGATTCCTTGCGGCGATGCATGAGGAAGAACAGATTCCTCTGCTGTTCGCGCAGAGTGACCTGCTGTCGGAGCAGAAGCCAGTGGAGGATGATATCCGTTCCTGTATCGATGAGAACGCGGATGTAATGGATTCCGCCAGCACAGAGCTTGCTTCGATCCGCCGCGAGCTGCGTGGCGGGGAGACGCGAATCCGCGAGAAGCTGGATTCCATGATCCGCTCCTCCTCGGTGGCCAAGATGCTGCAGGATCAGCTGGTAACGATTCGCGGCGACCGGTTTGTCATTCCGGTCAAGGCGGAATACCGCGCCCATTTCGGCGGCATCGTGCATGACCAGTCAGGCTCCGGTGCGACGCTGTTCATCGAACCGGAGTCTATTGTGGCGATGAACAACAAGCTGCGCGAAACCCGGCTGCGCGAGGAGCGGGAGATTGAGATCATCCTGCACCGCCTGACGGACCGGGTTGGCGATATTGCCGAGGAATTCACCTATGATATCGATATCCTGGGCGAGCTGGATTTCATCTTCGCCAAAGCGCGTCTGGCCCGCGATATGAAGGCTACCCAGCCGCGCATGAATGACCGGGGCTATCTCAGACTGCGCAAGGGACGTCATCCGCTGATTGCCGCCGAGCAGGTGGTGCCGCTGGATGTGGAGCTGGGCAACCAGTACAGTTCGATTATTGTTACCGGTCCCAACACCGGAGGGAAGACCGTTACGCTGAAGACGATCGGGCTACTCAGCCTGATGTCGATGTCCGGCTTGTTCATTCCGGCGGAGGAAGGCAGCCAGATGTGTGTGTTCGACGCCATCTATGCTGATATTGGCGATGAGCAGAGCATTGAACAGAGTCTGAGTACCTTCTCCAGTCACATGACGAATATTATCAACATTCTGCGTAGAATGACGCCGAAGAGTCTGATCCTGCTGGATGAGGTGGGAGCAGGAACCGACCCGGCAGAAGGGTCTGCGCTGGCTATTGCCATTCTGGAGCATATTCACCGCATTGAGTGCCGCATGGTGGCTACTACTCACTACAGTGAGCTTAAGGCTTATGCCTACGAACGCAAAGGCGTCATCAATGCCAGCATGGAATTTGATGTGCAGAGCTTAAGCCCTACCTACCGCCTGCTGATTGGAGTGCCTGGACGAAGCAATGCGTTCGCGATTGCCGAACGTTTAGGTCTGCAGGCCCCGATTCTGGAGCATGCGCGCGGCGAGGTCAAGGAAGAAGATATGCGCGTGGAGCACATGATCGCTTCGCTGGAAGAGAACCGGCTGGAAGCCGAACATGAGCGCGGACGCGCAGAGCAGATCCGCCGCGAGGTTGAGGAGCTGCGCGCAAGACACCAGCAGGAGCTTGACAAGCTGGAGAGCCAGCGCGACAAGCGGCTCGAGAAGGCGGAGAAGGATGCCGCCGCACTGCTGGACAAAGCGCGTAAGGAAGCCGAGGAGATTATCAGCGACCTGCGCCGCCTGGCCATGGAGGAAGGGGCTTCGGTCAAGGAGCATAAGCTGATTGAAGCACGCCGCCGCCTCGATGATGCCCAGCCGGAGGTGCGCAAGAAATCCGGTCCGAAGACCACGGTGAAGCCGCCGCGCCGGATTGAGGCCGGAGATGAGGTCAAGGTGCACAGTGTGAACCAGAAAGGGTATGTGGTGGAGCTGAGCGGCAACAGCGAAGCGCTGGTGCAGTTCGGCATCATGAAGATGAAGGTCAGCCTGTCTGACCTGGAGCTGCTGTCTTCGCAAGGTTCGGCCGCCCCGCAGGCTGTTCGCCATGCGACAACTGTGAAACGTTCGCGCGACGAGAACATCCGCCGCGAGCTGGATCTGCGCGGTACGAATCTGGAAGAAGCGTTGATGGAGACGGACCGTTTCATTGATGAAGCTTTCCTGGGCAATCTGGGCCAGATCTCCATCATTCATGGCAAAGGGACAGGTGTGTTGCGTACAGGAATTCAGGAGTATCTGCGCAAGCACAAACATGTCAAAAGCTACCGGCTGGGAAATTACAATGAAGGCGGCGCAGGCGTGACCGTGGCTGAGCTGCAGTAACAAAAGAAGCCCGGCTGAAAAAGGAGGAACGTATGCAGGATAATATTGACCTTGTGCTGGGTCATCCGCTGGGTGCGCTGCTCGGCTATTTTACAGTAGCGGTTATGGGGCTGGTTGTATTTCTGTCCTTCTTCGAGATGGTCACCAAATACAACTGCTGGGAAGAAATCCGCAAAGGTAATGTGGCGGCGGCTATGGCGACCGGGGGCAAAATCTTCGGGATATGCAATGTGCTGCGCTTCAGCATTGAAGCCGGTGCTTCGATCTATGAGACGATGAAATGGTCGGTGGTGGGATTCCTTCTTCTGCTGCTGGCTTACTTTCTGTTCGAGTTCCTCACACCGGTATTCTCCATCGATGATGAGATTGCCGCAGACAACCGTGCGGTCGGACTGACTGCCATGCTGATTTCGGTATCGTTGTCCTATGTAATCGGCGCATCGATATTCTAGGAGGAAATCATGAAGATTCTGATCCGCGTCCTGTTTCTGTCCGCCATAGTATTTATAGCAGCGGGTATTATTTATTTGCTGATGAACTAGATGATGAATTACAAATAGTCAGGTGAACCTTAAAGGAGAAAATAATCATGGAAACAACAGTATGTCCTTGGTGCCATACGGAAATTGTATGGGACGAGGAATTCGGGCCGGAAGAGAATTGCCCGCACTGCAACAATGAGCTTAGCGGCTACCGTACGGTCCGGCTGGGTGTGAACGATCTGGAGGAAGAAGAGGAAGCAGAGCCGGCTCCGCAGCGGCCTGCGGCAGCACCGCAGGAACAGGCTGCTGACGACAATGATCTGTGGGACGATAACGACAAGGACAGCGTGGTGCCAATCTTCAATACGCTGGATCAGTTCAGTGAAGAATACGACATGGCGGCCTATGCCCAGAACAGCTCCACGCTGCTGGCCCTGCAGGAAGAAGCGCCGGAATGTCCGCAATGTCATGAGCTGATGCTGCTGGCCGGCAAGCAGGTGATCTCGGCATTTGAACCGTCCACACCTGAATTGCTGGGTGGCGGACCGGTGTTGAAGGCACCGGTCTCGCTCAATGTATATGTATGCCCGTCCTGCTTCCATGTGCAGCATAATCTGGCGCAGCAGGATCGGGTTCAGCTGGTGCGCAATGTAACGAACAGCCAGCAATAAGCCGGCGGGAACAGATAACTGACTTGAAGGCCCTGCGGATGCTTATCGCCGCTATGGGCCTTTTTCAATGAAGGGAAGATGCCCAAGGCTATTATGAAATCGGGAGAATCCAGCAGTGTTCAGAAAAAAACGGATCTACGGTCTGCGTACAACAGTTACTCTAATGGTGTGTGGTGTGGTGATGCTTGTGCTCTTGGTGCTGTATGCTGTCTTCAGCAGCCGGCTCATCCCGCAGCCGGGACAAGCTCTGGAGGAGAAGGCGGTGGCGATAGCCCGTACCATTGCCTTGGTCCCCTTAATATCGGACGGTCTGAGCAAGGGAGACAGCAAGGCGATTCAAGCCTATACCTCCAAAATCACGCGCCGCAATGATATCATGTTTGTAGTTGTCACTGATATGAACAGCATTCGTTATTCCCATCCCGATGCGACCCTGATCGGTTTGCCGTTTGTAGGAGGGAAACAAGAGCAGGCTCTGCAGGGAGAAGAGAGCTTCTCTGAAGGCCAGGGACCGCTGGGCAAATCGCTCCGCGCCTTTGTGCCTGTATTTAACGGTAAAGGTAATCAGGTGGGTTTGGTGATCGTCGGACTCTCCCAGGACCGCGTGAAGGCAATTACTCTGGAGAACAAATGGACCATTATCGCTATCTTGCTCTCTGGGGCGGTGCTGGGCGCGGCCGGAGCAATAGTGCTCGCCCGCAAGATCAAGAAGATGATCTTCTGGATGGAGCCGCTGGAAATTTCCAAGCTGCTGGAGGAACGCAGCGCGATGCTGCAATCTACCCGCGAGGGAATCATCGCTGTCGATCATGATGCCAGAGTTACCCTGATTAACCTGGAAGCGGAACGGCTGCTGCGCGTAGCCGGAATCTGCGAGGAAGTGATGCAGCAGCCTATAGTTGAGATATGGCCAGGCCTGCAGTTGGAGACCGTGCTTGCCTCCGGCGAAGGCAAGCAGGATCAGGAAATCGATCTGAACGGAATAACGCTGCTGGCCAACAGCCTGCCGATCCGGGTCAACGGCAGTACGGTCGGTGCTATCGTTACTTTTCGTGACAAGACCGAGATTACCCAGCTGGCAGAACGGTTGAGCGGAATCTCCGTCTACGCGGATGCTCTCCGGGCCGGGGCGCATGAATTCATGAACAAGCTGCATGTGATTATGGGCATGACACATATGGGCCTGTATGACGATCTGCAGGAATACATCTCCGGTACGGTGGTCAATTACCAGAATGAGATTGGTTCCATCACCCGGCAGATCAAGGACCCCGTGATGGCGGGGTTCCTGCTCGGGAAGCTCAGCCGGACCCGCGAGGCGGGCATCAGTCTGCTGCTTGACGAGGATTGTTATCTGCCAGGATCAGAGGACCCGGCAGTCATTCATGAACTGATCACAATTGTTGGCAATTTGATCGACAATTCCATTGATGCGATGAAGGATGCACCCGATAAAGTCATCCGGCTTGTTTTTCGTTATGACAACGGTTATCTGGTTTGTATGGTGCAGGATAAAGGGCCAGGAATTGACGAAGCGCTCCGGGAGAAGATCTATACGCAAGGTTTCTCTACCAAAGGGGAGAATCGCGGCATGGGACTTTATCTGGTGCGGCGCAGTGTGGACAAGCTGAACGGACGGCTTGAGCTGCTGCCACCGGATCAGTCCGGTGCCACTTTTGTAGCGAGTGTGCAGTACAATGTAAAGGATGATGAGATCTAATATGGATATTAAAGTCCTGATTGTTGAAGATGATCCGATGGTAGCCAAATTTAACCGCCATTATCTGGAGCAGATGGAAGGCTTCCAATTCGTAGGCTGGGCCGCATCGGGAGATGAGGCGAAACGCTTGCTTGATGAGCAGGAGGTGGACCTCATTCTGCTGGATATCTATATGCCGCATACGAATGGAATCCAGCTGCTGACAGCTCTGCGGGAGCAGGGGCTTGCCGTCGATGTGATTGTAATCTCGGCCGCGAGCGACAATGTCAGCATCCGCAGAATGCTGCAGTATGGAGCTGTGGACTATCTGATCAAGCCTTTTGAATTCACCCGCTTCCAGGCCGCGCTTACTGCCTACCGGGAAGAGCATCAGCTGATCAAACGGGGAGAGAACCTCAGTCAGGAACAGCTGGATAAGCTGGTGCGGTATAGTGGGTTAGATACTAAAGCAGCAGCGGCAGAGGGATTGCCAAAAGGACTGACAGAAGAGACGCTCGCCAGTATCTGGTCGATTATAAGCGGACTTCCCCAGGCTGTGTTCTCCACAGAGGATATCACACAGGCTGTACCCCTATCGCGTATTTCTGTCCGTAAATACCTCGCTTTCCTGACAGAAATCAAGGTATTGTCGATGGAGAGCAGCTATGGTGCGGTGGGCAGACCGATGTACATGTATAAGGTAACTAATGAAGGCGAAGATTTGATTTCCAAGTATTGCGGCCGATTACTTTAATTGCATTTTGCTGCTGGGGCAGCGGAACGCTTACGGAAGATGGAATATGCAAAGAGCCCGCGTCCGACGCGGGCTTCTTGTGCTGGAAGTATGGTGATGTAGGATTCGCACAGAGTGCCAAGAGGTATCTCAAGTCAACAGGGAGTCAACCTTAGGGCCAAGCAGAGGTCTGGAAAGTACTTGCAGAGCGTGGCTGGCGGAATTCTATAAAAGTGCCGGACTCTACAACGTGGGGAAGACTGCTGCTATCTAAATCTGTCGTAACTCCTTTTACGTTGCCGATTCCTGAGAATGGCCTGTGGAAGAAAGGCGTAGCCGCCAACCCCCACCAATGTAGGCCCTGCCTTTATTTGCGAGGCGTTCCTGAAGACCGGCTATGATGACCCGGATGTAATTCTGATTAAGGTCTATGCCGAAGCAGCCGAATACTGGAAAAGCGGGAACCTGGCCGAGAAGGTGATGTACATGTTCAAGCGGATCACCAACCAGGATACCGGAGAGCTGAACCTCAACCAGACCGTCGAGTTAGAGTAGAGCAGACGGTTTCGGAAGCAGGCTCTACACCAGGGAGATCAACAGGGATTCATCTGTTGGTCTCTTTTGCTGTGCAGCCGGAAGAAATAAATGTCACGCCTGAGGCTACTCAAGTGTTATATCTATAGAAACAGAAGAAATAGAAGAAAGGAGACCAACGTGGATTCTATGGAAGAGAAGATTAGGAGGATACAGGCCGGAGATGCCCACCTGTTCTCAGATGTAATCAGGCTGTACCAGCAGCGGATATACCTCTACTGCTTCCGGCTGCTGAACAGCAGGGAAGAGGCGGAGGATGCGGTGCAGGATGTCCTGATTAAGGCCTATCAGAATATCGGGCAATACAAGCCGCAGGCGGATTTCGTATCATGGCTCTACAAGATCGCTTACCACCATTGTCTGAATCAGTTGCGGCGGCAGAAATTTCAGCTTCAACTGCGCGAGCTGCTCCGGCAGGAGGTTGCGGTGAACAGCGCCGAACAAATGGTCGAGAACCGCCTGTTCAGCGAGCCGGTCTCGGCCGCCCTGGGGAAGCTGAATGTGGAAGACCGGAATTTGTTGATTCTGCGTATTTATGAAGATAAATCGTTTGCGGAAATCGGCGAAATTCTGGGCGTCAGTACGGCTACCGCACGCAAAAGATATGAACGGACCAAAGGCAAGCTTAAAAAGGTGTTGGAGAGAAAGGAGAAACAACTATGGACAAGAGTGAATTAACCTCGGAGGAGCGGTTTCTGAAGCACGGAGACCGGTCTGCCAATTTCATCCCCGTTGATGTTCATGAACCGGTAATGAAAGCGCTCGGGCTTGGAGGGACCTTACCTGCTGCAGAAGAGCAGACCCCTCTGCAGACACATCCGCCAAACGGAGGGGCTCCTAACGTTATGCGCAGGCTAAAGACAGAAGCCGGAACGGGGCGGAGCCGGAGGCGAATCCTGCGGATTCCGGTGCAGGGCTGGGTGGCGGCACTCCTTGTAATGGTCTTGCTGGGCGGCGGCTATACCCAGTATTCCGGTGAACTCCGGCAGGGGGCTGGAGCTCAGTATAAGGTGCTGCCGTATAAGCCGCTTCCGGCGACGACATCAGGCGGTATGATAGAGAAGACGGAAGAACCCCTGGTATACCTTCTTCCCGAGGTACCGCTGAGCAAAGATAGTAAAGGCTACAAAGAGAATAAACTCAACGAAATGAAAAGGTCAAAGGCCTACAACATCCTTGAGAAGCTGCTGCCTCCTGGGGAGTATGCCTCTTATGTTATGTCACGTACAGATCAGAAAGATGCTTCTTTTGGAGTTAGCACATACCGTCCGCTGCTCACATTCAAGGACTATGCCGCCTATAAGACCAGTGTAGAGAAGTACAACGCTCCGATAGTGATGCAGCCGGGGTATATGCCGGAAGGCTATGCCTTGGACCAGGCAAACATCAATCCTTCTTTCTTGAAACATTCAGATGAGAAGCAGCTTGAGGGCGGAAGCGAGAAAGACCTGGGAGACAACTTCCGGATGACGTGGAGAGTAGAGAAAGCGGAGAACATTGGCTATTTCACTTCTTCACTGGTGTACAAGAAGGGGAAGGTTCAGGTGAAAATCAATGCCTCACGTGTTGATGACAAAAGTAAACCTGCATATTCGTTGCCGTGGAACAAAAATACAAAGGTAGAGAATATTGAGATTGACGGCAAGCAGCTCATTTATGTCGATAACTCCAGCAACAAGGAGATCGACATGGGGTCTATGTATAACCTATACTGGTCTGACCCCGAAGCGCAGATTGTCTATTCCGTGGGGGTTCGCCAGAAGGATTCCGAATTAACCAAGGATGAGATCATCCGCATTGCCGCGAGTATGATGAATTAAACGAACGCAGATTGGGCGCTCAGGGCTGTTTCGCTATCTATGATAGCGGGACAGCCCTCGAGCGTTTTTTGCATGTGCGAAGGACTGCATATTCGTGAGATTTTATAAGAATTCGTGCATTGCTCTCATATGAACTTCCAATCCATATTATTACTATAGCAATGTAGCAAGATAATACAGATTATAGCCTCTCGGAATAAGGAGCAGTATGAAGGGGCTAAACCAGAGAAAGTGCATAATTAGAGCTGGAAAAGATGGAATATGAAAACCAGTTTCAAAAAAGGGCAGACCTCAAGTGGGTACAGTGTGCTATACTGCTGCGCACTGGGGCACTTATCTTTTGAATGAATTTTTTCATTGTTATCACTCCTCGTATGGATCTATGTATGGTGAATTTGTTACCAAAGGGCCAAACCACAAGAGATACGAAACGTTGTCAGCACTCTTCGACGTCGAGTGCTAGTATTTTTAGCTATCATAGTTTTTTGGAAAAGTATAGAGTTTTTTACGAACGTTAGTTCGACAAAATTCGATGATATAGAAATGTTTAGGTTGACCTAAAGTTGATTCGGTGCATGCGTGTTGATTTGCGAAGCAACAAATGGGCCATTTCTATATGTAGTAGCTACAGTCTCACCCTTTCTCAGCGCTTGGACAACCTGAGCAAGGCGGGTTTGAGCGCAAGAAAGGAGCCAAGGCCTACATCGGTGGGGGTTGGCGGCTACGCCTTTCTTCCACAGGCCATTCTCAGGAATCGGCAACGTAAAAGGAGTTACGACAGATTTAGATAGCAGCAGTCTTCCCCACGTTGTAGAGTCCGGCACTTTTAAAGGATACCGCCAACCGTGCTCTGTAAGTACTTTCTAGGACTCTGCCTGGCTCTGGAGTTGACCGAGTGTTGACTCTTGATATTCCCAAAACTACCGGAATGCCGATACATCGCTATAACTCCAGCATAAGAAGCCCGCGTCCGACGCGGGCTCTTTGCCTATGCTGTCCCCCATGAGCATCCCACCTCTCCAACCGAAAGATCCAGTTACTATAATTACTCAATCATTTCTTTAGTTACGTAAGCTTCAACCCCCTCCATGTTCACGTTATGATTATTGTGAAAACATGCACAAGGGGGCAAGGACATAATGAGAAAAAGCAAATTGGCCTTAAAGGCCGGTATGGTTGGAATGCTGTTGAGTATGCTTATCCTTCCAGCTTGCAGTAACAGTGATGAAACTACAGATATCGTGATTGTCGGCGGCGGCGGTGCAGGCATGACGGCGGCCATTGAAGCGCATAACAAGGGTGCCAGTGTCATTCTGGTGGAGAAGATGCCAATGCTTGGCGGCAACACTGTGCGGGCGGAAGGCGGACTTAATGCCGCAGGAACACCTTATCAGAAAGCTGCGGGCATTGAAGACAGCCCAGAGCTGCATTATCAGGATACGATGACTGGCGGACATAATCTGAATAATCCTGATCTGGTCCGCACGTTGACAGAGAATGCTGCGGCTTCTGTGGAGTTTCTGAAGGAGAACGGTGCAGAGCTGTCTGAGGTTGGCCGGGCGGGAGGCGCCAGTGTGAACCGGATTCATCGGCCAGCCGGCGGTGAAGCTGCGGGCAACTTCATCGTAGTGGCGCTGAAGAAGAAGCTGCAGGATGAGAAGATTGACGTGAGACTGCAGACTACAGCGACGGAGATTATCAAGAATGAGGAAGGAACCGTTACAGGCATCAAGGTGAAGGATAAAGAGGGCAAAGAATCCACCATTCAGGCCAAGGCGATAATTCTGGCAGCCGGCGGTTTCGGAGCCAATCTTGAGATGGTCACCAAATATCAGCCTGGGCTGGCAGGATTCTCCACAACCAACCATGCAGGGGCAACCGGCGACGGAACAACCATGGCGGAGCAAATCGGCGTCAAGCTGGTAGATATGAAGGAAATCCAGATCCACCCGACTACGATCCCCGGCAAAGGCGTGCTGATCACGGAAGGCGTGCGCGGAGACGGAGCCATTCTGGTCAATGCGGAAGGCAAACGTTTCACCAATGAGCTGCTGACCCGTGATGTGGTGTCGAAGAATATTCTGGCTCAGACCGACAAAATCGCCTATATCATTTTTAATGATGAGCTGCGCGCCAATCTGAAAGCTACCGAGGTTTACTTCGGGATGGACCTGGTTAAACAAGGCGATACCGTTGAACAGCTGGCAAGCGAAATTGGCGTAGATCCGGCAGCTCTGGCAGAAACGGTTTCGAAGTACAGCGGATATGTTGCTGATAAGAATGATGCCGACTTCCAGCGTCCAGACCTGACGTTGTCCCTGGCTACCGGCAAATATTATGCAATCCAGGTGACGCCCGGCATCCACCATACTATGGGCGGTGTAGCCATCAATACCAAAGCCGAGGTGCTGGATACTTCGGATCAGATCATCCCGGGGTTATACGCAGCGGGTGAAGTCACTGGCGGTGTACATGGGGCGAATCGTCTGGGCGGCAACGCACTGGCGGATATCGTAACCTATGGCCGGATCGCAGCGGAGGAAGCAGTCCATTCGTTAGGCAGCAAGTAAAGGTCCTACAGACAACAGATAACGTATGAACAAATAAGGAGAATAAACATGAACAGAACCAAGAAATGGGCTATGACTGGTGCGCTTGCTGCACTGATTGCATTGACGGCGGGGTGCTCCTCCGGAGGGCAATATGTAGATGGCACTTATGAAGGCACAGGCAAAGGCGCCAGCAGTGATATCAAGGTTTCGGTTGAAGTGAAGGATGAGAAAATCGCCAGCATTGAAGTTGTGGAACAGAAGGAAACCCAGTCCATGCTGGATGCGACTATCGAAACTACCATTCCGGAAATTATCGAGAAGCAGACCACAGAAGGTGTAGACGCCTTATCCGGTGCTTCCGGTTCCAGCGGCGGCGTGATTGAAGCGGTAAGCAAGGCGCTTGAAACTGCGAAGAAGTAACGGACTGCTTGGAGTTTATATGGAATCATATCATTTATTGTATTTAAAAAAGACACCCGCGGCTTACAGGCTGCGGGTGTCTCTCTATGTTGTAGCGTAATAGCTGCACACTGTTGTGCCCGTGCTTATACCTTGGACGGAAGCGGTTCGCTCCCGTCCGGATTAGGCTTCGCTGTGCGCGTCAGCGAGAACAGCTCCAGCTCCGGGCGGTGAATGCCGGCCAGTGTGTCAGCCAGCAGCTCGGCTGCGATCATGCTGAAGACTGTACCGTTGCCGCCATAACCTTCAATGAAGTAGCAATGCGGATACTTAGGATGCGGGCCGATATACGGCAACCCGTCGCGGGTGGAGCCGAAGACTGAACCCCAGGCGAACTCGACTTCGGTTCCCTTGATCTCGGGAAACAAGGCTTCCAGCTCTTCCAGTAGCCGCTGGCTCTGGGACAGGACGCGGATATCGCGGCGCTCCGGGTCGGTCAGCGCCTCATCCTTGCCTCCGGCGATCATGCATCCGTCCTCCGTTGTGCGGAAAAACAGATACGGGCGGGCGGTTTCCCAGAGCAGACTCCGCTCATGCCACTTCGGCATCTGCTTAAGCGGACGCGTCTTGATGGCATAGGTATTGATCAGTTCGGCTCCCCGGTCTTTTTTCATCTGCTGTGTTTCATACCCCAGGGCAAAAATCACGTTCTTCGCAAAGATAAGGCCGCCCGCCGTGTGGCAAACTACACCATCTTCGTTGTAGTCATAATGCAGTGCTTCAGTATGCTCAAACACCCGCACGCCCTGCTTGGCGGCTCTGTCAATCAGGCTGCACACCATGCGGAAGGGATTGGTCTCCGCATCTCCACGGGAGAACAAGGCCGCCGGTTTGGAGAAGGAATAATGTGCAGCAATCTGATCCTCCTCCCAGAACTCCGTGTCGAAGCCGTTATCGACCAGATTCTTATACTCCTCACGCAGAGCTGGAACGTCTGCCGGGACACTGGCATACAGCAGAGTGCTGCGTGGGATGATCAGCGGGTCAATATCGAGCTTGCCCGGCAGCTCCAGAATAGTATTCATACTTTTCTGGCACAATTGGTAAAAAAGAAGTCCGTTCGTTCTTCCGAAGGTATTCATGCAAGCGGTCAGCGACTTGTCATTGGTAATTTGCAGCAGTCCAGTATTGGCATGGGTGCTTCCGGTGCCGACCGCCCTTTTATCAATCAGGACCATGTCTGCCCCTTCAAGTGACATCCGGTAGGCAGCCATTGCCCCGCCCATGCCGCCGCCTACGATCAGATAATCGCAGTGAATATCTTCCTGCAGAACCGGATAAACCGGAGGATTAGTTAAAGTATTTTCCCAGGGCAGCTGTCCGCTGTTTAATCTCATGGTTATCTCTCCTTCATATCCCATCCGGATTTAGTATTTACGGCCTTAAGCTGTCTCATGCGAATATTATTCCGCAGTCCATGCCTGTACATAATCGGGGGAGGTGAACGGCATACTAAGCCCTGCTTGAACATTTATAAGGAGGGATTACCCAACATGCAATCCACGCAAATGCAGGGTCTTAGCGGCAAAGAGCTGGAGTATATCGCAGACTCGATCTCCAATGAGGATCTGCTGATCAAGCAGCTGGCTGCCACCGTAGGAAGTACCCAGAATTCAGACGTGCGCCAAATCTGCATGCAGCATATCCAGAGCCATACACAGCATATGGAATCACTTACCCAGCTTCTCCAGCAGCATCAGCAATATGCGCCTACCTCGCCACAATAATCGCAACCTATAAGGAGGTTATTCAATGAATGGAGCAAACGGTTCACAATTTATGCCGGATGAGGATTTGTTAAATACTGTATTGGCCGACTTGAAACGGACGGTGCGGGAATATACCACAGCTGCTACAGAATCGAATTGTCCGAAGGTCCGCCAAGCCTTTAACGATCTGACCATGGATACGCTACGTCTTCAGGGTGATCTGTACACGAATATGTCGCAGATGAATATGTACCCGGCTCCGTCCCAGGCGCTGCGCCAGGATGTGGACAAGCAGATACAGACGGCGCAGCAGACTCAGCAGAAATGCCAGCAGTTTGTCCAGCAGAAGACAAGCGGCGCCGGCAGCTATGCCCAGGACCCGAACGTCCTCCAGCATCAAGCCAATGTACAGGCTCATAACCCTAGTTATATGTAACCCTACGGCTTAAAAGGTGAAGCACAGGAAGTATTTCCTGTGCTTCACCGGCTTGGTATCCGGGCTATAATCTCAGGCTGACTCCGCAGATGACGGAGTCAGTTTTTTGTTTTGTTTGCAGAGATACCTTTTTCATGTCATATTAATAATAAATCTTTTCGCGGGGGCTTCCGGGCTAAAGCTAGCCGGGTATGCCATAGGCGAACAAGCGGGAGGGAAGGCATGAACGCAATGAATGATTTGAAGAGGAAAGTGCTGGAACTGCTCAAGGAGGATGCGAGAAGCTCTACGGATCTGATGGCAACCCTGCTTGGGGCGGATGAGGCTGACGTGAAGTCTGTGATTGAGCAGATGGAGAAGGACCACGTGATTGTTAAATATGCCACAGTGGTGAATTGGGATAAAGTTGACGATGAGCGCGTGACGGCTCTGATTGAAGTGCAGATTACACCGGAACGCGGCCGCGGCTTCGAGGGGATTGCGGAACGTATCTATCTGTATCCACAGGTGAAATCCGTATATCTGATGTCCGGTGCGTACGACCTGCTGGTTGAAGTGGAAGGGCGCAATCTGCGTGAGGTCGCGAATTTCGTATCCGAGAAGCTGTCGCCTATCGACGCCGTACTTTCCACCAAAACAAACTTTACGCTCAAAAAATACAAACAGGACGGGATCATCTTTGAAGAGCACGAGGAAGACAACCGTCTGATGATCTCTCCATAAAGGAAGCATCCATATGATTACTAACAAAACGCAGCTAAACGGTGATACCCATAAATCGATGAATTCCTATCTGGCCCCGCTGGTGCAGCAGATTCAGCCTTCGGGGATCCGCAAGTTTTTTGATCTTGCTGCAGGCAGCAAGGATATTATCTCACTCGGGGTGGGCGAACCGGATTTCAAAACACCTTGGCATGTGAGAGAAGCCTGTGTCTATTCCCTGGAAAAAGGATTCACCGGCTATACCTCCAATGCAGGCATGCCGGAGCTTCGGGAGGGCATCGCCCAGTATTTGCACACCCGCTTCGCCGTAGAATATAATCCCGCCAACCAGATTATCGCTACGGTTGGCGGCAGCGAGGCCATTGATCTTGCGCTCCGCGCGCTGATCTCACCGGGAGATGAAATTCTGATCCCTGAGCCTTGCTATATCTCCTATTCTCCAATTACGGCGATTGGCGGGGGCATACCGGTCGGCATTGAAACATTCGGTGAGAATCACTTCAAGCTGACAGCAGCAGACCTGGAAGCGAAGATTACGCCGCGTTCCAAGATTCTGATCCTCTGCTACCCGAGTAATCCGACAGGCGCGATCATGAGCCGCGAGGACTGGGAGCCGATTGCCAAGGTGGTGGAGAAGCATGATCTGATCGTAATTTCAGATGAAATCTATGCCGAGCTGACCTATGGCAGCAATCATGTCAGCTTCGCCTCCCTGCCGGGGATGATTGACCGCACCATTCTGGTCAGCGGCTTCTCCAAAGCCTTCGCCATGACCGGATGGCGCATGGGTTATGCCTGCGGCCACCCGGATCTGATCTCTGCGATGCTGAAGATCCACCAATATACCGTAATGTGTGCCCCATCGATGGGCCAGGTGGCTGCGCTGGAGGCGCTGACCAACGGGATGGAAGAGAAAGACCGGATGGCGGATTCCTACAACCAGCGCCGCCGCCTGATCGTCAAAGGCCTGCGGGATGCGGGACTGGACTGCCATGAGCCGCAGGGCGCATTTTATGCTTTTCCGAGCATCCAGCGGACCGGACTAACCTCCGACCAATTCGCCCAGCGGCTGCTGCTGGAGTATAAGGTGGCGGCGGTTCCGGGCAGTGTGTTCGGGCTTGGGGGCGAAGGGTATCTGCGCTGCTCCTATGCAACCTCTGTGGCGCAGCTGAACGAGGCGGTTGAGCGGATCGGTGCATTCGTCACACAATTAGAATCTGAACGTACACAATAGAGAAAATAGCACTATGGCATATATTCAACTCTTATGGTATTATTTTACTTCAGAAGTAAATTTCAAGTGAAGAAGCACAGCTAACAAAACTTAAGTGTATGCTTTCGAAGTGAGTTTTGTACGACGAATATCAGGAAGCATAGCTAACAAAACTTAAGTGTATGCTTTCGAAGTGAGTTTTGTACGACGAATATCAGGAAGCATAGCTAACAAAACTTAAGTGTATGCTTTCGAAGTGAGTTTTGTACGACGAATATCAGGAAGCATAGCTAACAAAACTTAAGTGTATGCTTTCGAAGTGAGTTTTGTACGACGAATATCAGGAAGCATAGCTAACAAAACTTAAGTGTATGCTTTCGAAGTGAGTTTTGTACGACGAATATCAGGAAGCATAGCTAACAAAACTTAAGTGTATGCTTTCGAAGTGAGTTTTGTACGACGAATATTACAGGATGCACAGCTAACAAAACTTTTAGGAGGGATGATTGTGCTCAGCGCCGATTATTATTTACCTTCCTATGGCGGAAACAGTTTCCCGGGAAACGGGAAGCGGCCTGTCAAAGGTGAACCTTCTGAACGCTGTCTCACATTGGAAGACGAAATTCGGATACTCCGCAGCAGGATGGAACAGTTGTTTACTCAGGAGAACTCTTTCACCTCAGACAGTGTGATAGAAATCAGTATTCTACTTGATCTAAAGATAAATGAATACATGAAGGGGCGCACGGTCGGCAAATAGCCACTGGCCACCCGGACACTGATGCGAGGGCCTGCGGGCCCTCTTTTTGCGTTGAAGAGTATGGAGCAGATTGAATAACTTAGGCCTTCATTGCCTAATCCTCCAAATCATAATAAAGTATATAGACAGTTTCATCTTAAGTTCATCTTGGATAGGTTTATTGAGAACATATGAGATAGTTGAAGGAGGAGAAAATTATGGCGATATATACAAGAACGGGCGATCAAGGACAAACCTCGGTGATTGGCGGCCGGGTGGGGAAGGATGATGTGCGGGTAGAGGCCTACGGGACGATCGATGAGCTGAACTGTTTCGTGGGGCAGGCGCGGAGTCTGATGGAGGAGGAGCAGTATGCTGATCTGCGCGAGCAGCTGCTGGAGATCCAGCATGAGCTGTTTGATTGCGGCTCTGATCTGGCTTTTGTGAAGCTTAGTGAGGGCAAATATAAGGTGAAGGCTGAAATGGCGGAGCGGCTGGAATCCTGGATTGATAGTCTGCAGGCGGAGAATCCGCAGCTGGAACGGTTTATTCTGCCGGGGGGGAGCCAGCTGTCCTCGGTGGTGCATGTCTGCCGCACCGTCTGCCGCCGCGCGGAACGGCGTGCGGTGACACTGGGACGTAGTAGCGACATCAATCCCCAAGCAGTGATTTATCTTAACCGGCTGTCGGATTATTTCTTCGCGCTGGCCCGGACGGCCAATACAAGAGCAGGCATTGCTGACGTGGAATATGTGCGCAGCAAAAAGGTGTTCCGCAACTGATGGCAGACTACTATTCACCTATTGCTTATATAGTACCGCCTCTGGAGGATGGCTGGCAGCTGAAGACCATTCTTCAGAAGAGGATGGAGGTATCGCGTAAGCTGCTGTCCCGGCTCAAGCAAACAGAGCAGGGCATTATGCTGAACGGGAAACGCGTCTATATCAGTGTCCGCGTTGCCGCGGGAGATACGGTCGAGATCCGGATGGAACAAGAGGTCTCGGAGGATATTTTGCCGCAGCCGATTCCGTTTGCAATTCTGTATGAGGATGAACAGCTGCTGGTGGTCAACAAGGAGGCCGGGATTATCGTGCATCCCACGCATGGGCATTATACCGATACCCTTGCCAATGGCGTGGTCCACTATTGGGCCATGCGCGGGGAACGCTTCCGCTTCCGCCCGGTGCATCGACTGGACCAGGAGACCTCCGGCGTGCTGGTCATCGCCAAGAATCCCTATGCGCATCAGCATATCTCCGAGCAGATGATTGCCGGAACGGTGGACAAGCGCTACGCCGCGTTGGTCCACGGCGTACCTGCGCAGCCGCGCGGCGATATCGACGGTCCGATCGACCGCGATCCTGCGGAGCCGCACCGGCGCATCGTTACGCCGGACGGATACCCGTCCTTGACCCGGTATGAGGTCAAGGAGATCTATTCCGGCGGCTCCAGGGTTGAACTGAAGCTGGAGAGCGGACGCACCCACCAGATTCGGGTGCACATGACCTCGATCGGCTGCCCGCTGATCGGGGATGGCATGTACCGGCACAGTCTGTATAGCGAGACTGTGCCCGGCGGCGGGCCTGCTGAGGCCGCACAGGCCGGACCGCTGGCGCAGGTGGCCGCACTCGACGCGGCAATGCCGCGCCAGGCGCTGCACGCCGTGCGGCTGACGTTCAGGCATCCCGTGCTGCTGCACGAGATGACCTTCGAGGCGCCGCTGCCGCCGGACATGGCAGCGCTGGAGCAGCTGCTGGCAGAGGGCGGCAGCGGCACGGATGCGATGTGAATTTACGGGAGCAATCCCCGTGGATTCACTGCGCCAGGTCTGTTTTTTTATGCTGGCGCCCTGGCCCATACGGCATATCGGCGCTTGCAGCTCGGGTTAATCTGAGCAGGGTGACGGTGAGAGGGCTATGTATAGGGAAATTTGTGCCTTGAAATTTGGCTCCAGCAGTTGAAGGTATGTTCTTATAAGGAAAAAGTACGCGGAATATTACTGTTTAGATCCGAGCGAGGATTTAGAGTGTTGTCCAGGAAGGTTTGGCGCGAATAGATACTAGAGTAGTTACTATGTAGCTTCTCAGTGAGGATTTATGTTACCCTGGAACGTTTGGCGTAAATAGATGCGAAAGTGGTTACTACTTAGGACCCCAGCCATCCCCAAGTAGGTTTGCGCCTTCGGAGTAGTACAACAGAGGTGGCTATGGGGAAAAACTACCGTTAATACCTGGCTCATGGATGGCGTAAAATAGTTTGTGTAAGGACCGGGGAGTCTAGTAAACGACAAAAAAGTAGGGTATCCTTGGGATTGCGAAAGTCACCAAGAAAAGGAGCCCTACTCAATGACCAGTATACAACAAAACCCGTTCCATGATCTACTCGAAAATAGCATCCAAAGTTTTCTGAAAGAAAAGATTGAACTCATGCTCCGCGAAGAAATCAAAAATTATCTCGGTGTCGAACATCCGGAAGACTCCAATACTCGCAACGGATATTACACCCGCACCTGGAAAACACGCCACGGCCTGATCCCCGACCTGAACGTCCCACGGGATCGGCAGGGTCAATTCCAGACGGAGCTCTTTGAGCCCTACCAGCGCCGGGAGGCGTGGCTGGAAGACACCGTCATCCATATGTATAAAGGCGGCATGAGCACCCGGGATATCGCTTCGTTTATCGAAAAAATGTTCGGGACCTCGTACTCGCCAACCACCGTGAGCAACATCACCGGCACGGTGCTGGAAGATGTGGCTGCCTGGCAAAATCGTCCGCTCTCTAAGCGTTACTCGGTCATCTATCTGGATGGCATGTACGTCAAACTGAAGCGCCAAACCGTGGCCAGTGAAGTCATCTACATCGCGATGGGGATCGACGAAGACGGGCACCGGGAAATTCTCAGCTTCGCTATTGGCGGCAAGGAGAGCGCGTATGGCTGGCGGGAAGTGCTGCAAGACCTGCACCGCAGAGGCGTGCATGAGGTGCTGCTGGGCGTCTTTGACGGGCTGGCCGGGCTGGAGGAAGCCTTCAAGGAAACCTACCCCAAAGCCGATGTCCAGCGCTGTGTGACCCACAAGATGCGCAACACGCTGCCCAAAATTCGGGATACCCACAAGACCGAGATGGTCGGCGATTTGAAGACCATTTACACCGCACCGGATAAGGATGTGGCACTTGCCAACTTTGATGTGGTGCTGAAGAAATGGGGCAAAATCTATCCCAAGGAACTAGAGTCCTGGGGGGACAGCTGGATGTGTTGCTACGCTTTTACGACTACCCACCCCAGATCTGGTACGCCATTTACACGTCCAACCCGATCGAGCGAACCAACAAAGAAATCCGCAAACGGCTGCGTCCCATGAACAGTTTGACCAATATGGATGCCGCCGAAAAGATTGTCTATTTGGAAGCGATTGGGTACAACGAGAGATGGAGCCGACGTGTCCTGCGGGGGTTTGGGGACCCCCAGACGAAAGCCGCTTTGAGTAAAAAGTTTGCGGAAAAGTATCCCCCAGCCCAAGACAGCTAAGAACAAAACCGACGGCAGACGTAACTGGATATGAAAGGAAATTTTCGCAGGGGGGATCCCCCCTGACCCTTTGAATACCATTCATATCCATTGTCCCAATGGATATCCTACAACCCTTAAAAATAATTACACAAACTTCTTGACGCTACCGGCTCATGCTCGATTGTCGTGTCTTATAGGGAAAAGTTACCACTACATCGTCCATTTAGGGCTTTTCGGAGCGGATAGGACCTTATTAGTGGTAAAAATTCCCTATAAGCTCACTAGAACGCCCAACCTTCGTCCAACTAGCGGTAGAATTTCCCTATCATCTCTCACTGGATCTAAGTAGTAACCGAAAGTGCATCTAATTTCAGCCAAATTGCCCATCAACGGGTGATTAAGTGCAAATATGAAACTAATATCGAGGAAATCAGACCTCTTACGCTCAGAAGCCCCAAATAGATTCCTTTTTGTATCTATTTGCTCCAAAACGGAAAAAATCCGCCAATTAGTTGCGTGTTCGGTTACTGCTTAGGATTCAGCCAGGATTTAGAGTGTTGCCCTGGAACCTTCGGAGGAATTAGATGCGAAACTGCAACTAATTTCAGCCGAAACGCCCATTATCAGGAGAATAAGTGCAAATCTGCAACTAAATTCGAGTAAAGCAAGCTTATTACGCTCAAAATCCGAAATTAGGTGCGTTTTCGCACTTATTTCCTCCAAAACAGAAAAAAACGGCTAAATAGATGCAGTTTCGCAACTAATTCTTTGGACTGGACATATGAGACTATCATGGAACTGAATCTGAAGTGTTCTTATCATACGGAGTCCTAAGTAGTAACCGTTTTCGCAACTAAATTAATGAGAGACACTAAAATCGCAATGAACGGTCAATACTCCCCGTAAGGTGCATGCACAATGGGGTTCATCGATTGGAGCGGTGCCTGCTAATAGCGCGGGGGTATTATCAAAGCCAAAGGAGCAGAATCATGAGCCAACTGAAAGTCTATCAATATCCAAAATGCAGCACCTGCCGGAGCGCAGTCAAGTGGCTGAAGAACCAGGGGCATGAGCTGGAGCTGCGCAAGCTGGTCGCAGACAGCGGACTAGAGCTCAAAAAGTTCTTCAATACCAGCGGCGAGGTCTACAAGTCACTCGGACTGAAGGACAAGCTGCCGCTTCTCAGCGAGCAGGAGCAGCTGGAGCTGCTGGCAGGCAACGGCATGCTGATCAAGCGCCCGGTGGTCACTGACGGCACCAAGGTGACCGTCGGTTTCAAGGAAGCGCAATACAGCGAAGCCTGGTCCGCGTAGTCAGCAAGTCCGCCGGTTGCTCTAGTTCATCGAGTCTAGCGAGCCGCCGGTTGCTCTAGTTCATCGAGTCTAGCGAGCCGCCGGTTGCTCTAGTTCATCCAGTCTAGCGAGCCGCACGTTGCCCTGGTTCATCCAGTCTAGCGAGTTCGCTGGTTGTCCTGATCCATCCAGTCTAGCAAGCCGCAGGTTGCCCTGGTTCATCCAGTCTAGCGAGTCCGCTGGTTGCCCTAGTGCATCCAGTCTAGTGAGTCTGCCGGTCCTGGTGCATCCAGTTCACTGATTCCGTCAAGACACCCCGGCACCGCGATCTGAATTAACATTAGCTTAACCCGGCGTTAATACAGCGATGATTCTTCCGCATTAAAGTAAACGTGAGAGCGCCAACTTAAAGCCGCAGGGTAGGAGACGAGGAGAAAACCCTATATGCGTCAAAGTGAACGCAGGCCCGCTACGGGTCTGGTCGTCACCTTGACGGATTGTAGGGTTTTTTTGTGCTGCTCAGATTTCACCACTACATTTGGGAGGGTACAATCACAGATGCAAAAAGTGCAAACAGCAAAAAAGCTTGTGAACCTGATGGCAATTGCAGCTTTATTGACCGGCTTACTGGAAACGTCGTTATTGCCTGCAACCGTTTCGGCTGCGGAGTCCACGGCAGTGTCAACTGCTTCTTTATCACCACTAACAGCAGAGTCTGCCGCATCGGAATCTGCCCAATCGGCGTCTGTGTCTTCAGCGTCTGCATTATCAGAACCCGCAGCATCGGCACCTGCATCGCCAGCAGCTGCCGAACCCGGAAGAGCAGAAACTGAGGTCAGCCGGACGCTGTCCGCTCCGGTCATTGACGGCAAATTGGACGAAAGCTTCTGGAATCTGGGCGAATCTTTAAGCGTACGGACCGGGGAGCCCCTAGCGGACAACGGCAGGTTCGGACTGCTGTGGGACAGCACTTATTTATACATCGCAGTAGATGCGCCTGACATCACACCGATCCACAACGGTGCAGGGTATTGGTTCGATCAGGACAACCTGAATTTGTTCCTGGACCCGACGATGCACCGCTCCTCCCCTTTTGCGAAGGATGATATGCAGTTCGGCATCCTCTACCAGCCAGGCAGCAGCACGCCTGAATTCCGCTTCGGCGCGGCGCTGAACAATCATCAGGGCAAGGATGAGAAGCAGGTGCTGCGCTCTATCCATCAGACGGAGCAGGGCTGGAGTGCGGAAATTGCCGTGCCCTGGGAGATGCTGGGCCTGGACCCTCAGCTGACGAAGCAGCTGGGCCTGGAGCTGAGTGTGACAGACCGGCTGGAGGCGGCTGATCCCGCCAAGCAGCGCACAGGGTACTGGAGCGCCTACAAATCCGCCAGCTTCTGGAATGATACCTCCGGCTATGGAGTGATCACATTAAAGGGCGAACAGCCGGTCTCCGGTGAGGTGAATCCGGTGCTGCTGGAGGAGAATTTCGACAGCTATGCAGATGGAGCTGTGCCTGAAAACTGGATTGCCGACGGAACTGCAGGCAGCAGCCCGTTTGCGGTGGTTCGGGAGCCAAGTTCGGTGACCGCAGCAACGTACGACTCGGAACAAGACATCAGCAGTGTCACCGAAGCTACCTATGGAAATGGCAGATTGCGGTTTGACGGCAATGCCGCCGGACGGCAGGGCCGGATTGTAGCCCCGGTGCAGGCGGATCATTATACGATTGAAGCGGATGTCCGCTTCGAGAGTGTGCTGAACAGTGCGCGCTGGGCAGCGCTCATGTTCCGTGTCCCGGCTAACGGCAAGCTGCCGTATTACCAGATGGCGGTGCGCCAGAATGGTAAATACGAGCTGGCCTATCGCAAGCCGGACGGCAGCTGGAATGTGACGGCGGACGGGAGTAGCACTCCGCTAGCCTTGAACAAGGATTATACGATGAAGGTCCGTGTCTTCGGGGACAACGTCAAGGAGTACATCAAGGCCAAGGAGGAGGCCGGTTATACCCTGCTGCTGGACAAGCCGCTGGAGAGCGGGCTGCTGGATAAGGGCAAAGTGGGCTTCCAGGTTGACCAGTCGGCGGTTTCTTTTGACAACCTGAAGGTGACGCGGCTTACAGCCGACCGTCTGGAGCTGAATCTGCCGCAGCAGGCTGAGGCACTGGCGGGGCCGTTGACGGTGACGGGTGCGGTCTATTATTCCGACGGGGTGACAGAGCCGGTATCGGCAAATGGCCTGAAGCTGTATTCTTCCGACGAGAGCATTGTGAAGATCGTCAACAATCAGCCTGTGCCGCTAAAAGAAGGGCAGGCGACGGTTACAGCCGTCTACTATCAGGCTGAAGCCAGCCGTCTGCTGACCGTCACGCCTTCAAAGACGGGAGCGAAGGTGCTGAGCCTGAGCCATGAAACCGGCTATGTGCTGGCGCAGGCCGGCGGGGAGTTGGCATATGAAGCGCTGACGTTCATCGCAGAGTCCAGCGACTACAGCACGGGAGAGCTGAAGGGAGACGCGCTGGAATGGAGCACAGACAGCAAGGGGGTAACCCTTGGCAAAGACGGTATAGCTGTGCAGAGTGAGGGCGTGCATCAACTGACCGGACGCAAGGACGATGCCGTAATACATTTAATTCTGGCAGCCAAAAAACCGGAAGCCAAGGAATACGTGCTGTTTGCGGACAACTTCGACAGCACGGTGGAGGGGACTCTGCCCGATGGCTGGACAAGAGTGCAGGGCATGACGGCCGGCAAAGCTGCCGTGACGGGTGGAGCGCTGGAGCTGAATGCCACCGCAGCCCCGGATAATCCTATACGCGTCATGCTCCCGGAGTATCTCGGCTTGTTCGGCAACTATGTGATCGAAGCCGATGTCACCCATACGGAGGCGCTGAATGCCGCGCGCTGGAATTCCGTGATGTTCCGGGTCCAGCAGGGCGATTCTCCGTATTACCAGATGGCCGTGCGCAAAGATCCTTCCGCTACCAATGGTGTGGAATTCGCGGAGCGGACGGCGGCCAATCAATGGAATGTTATGGAGAGAGGCTCCTATACGGAGCCGCTGACCGAAGGTGCTCCGCTGCACTATACGATCAAGGCTTACGGTAACCGGGTACAGGAGTGGATTGGCAATCAGCTGATTATCGATTCGGTGCAGGCGAACAGTTATACCAAAGGGGGGATTGGCCTGCAGGCGGACAGCAGCAAGATGCGGGTGGATAACCTGCGGGTGACCTTGCTGGAGGAACCGCTGCCTGCCCCTGTGATCGAACCCTTCATTAAAGTAGCAGAGCCGCAAACGCAAATTGCGCTTGCCCCGACGATTGTTACAGAGATCTCGCAGGCAAGCGACCTGGACAAGCTTGCTGCAGCTGAACTTCCGGCCACGGCAATCCTGCATCTAAACCCGGAGCTGAAGGTGATTGAGCCGGGGAGCGGGGCGGAAATTGCCAGCCTGCCGGAAGCATTGGTGGCAACAGGGAATCGGGTAATCCCTGCTTTTTATGTCAGCGATGAGCTGACTGTGGACCGGTTGGCCCAGGAGCTGCGGGAACGCGGGCTGGAGGATGTGTTCGTGATTTCAGAGCAAGGCGGGCTGATTAAGCGGGCCAGAGCGGCTTACCCGATGGCGCGCGGCATTATCGACTTCACGGCCGCAGAGAATCCGGGGCCGGAGGAGTTGCTGGAGATGCGCCGCACCACAGCAGCCAGCGGAGCGAGGGTAGCGCTGCTGGCCGAGAATGCGGCAACCCGCGAGAATACGGCCTATCTGCAGAAGCTGGCGGTGATGGTCTGGAGTGAGGCGAAGGCACCTGCCCCGTCCGGTACGACAGCCGGGCTGCATCAATTGATCACAGCAGGGGTCAACGGCCTGGTAACCGGCTCGCCAGCTGCGGCCATTACCGCGCTGGAGCTGTACAACCGCGATACCACGCTGATCCGCAAGGTCTATATGATTGGACACCGCGGGATGCCTTCCGTATCCCCGGAGAATACGATCGAGAGCAACATCATGGCGCTGGATGCCGGAGCGGATTATATCGAGAATGACATGTTCCTGACCAAGGACGGGCATCTGATCATCACGCACTCCTCGGTGCTGGAGACCACAACGGACGGCAACGGACCAGTGGAGGATTATACCCTGGAGCAGCTCAAAACCTACAATGCCAACAAGCCTTATCCGCAGGGCTTCCCGCTGGTAAGAATGCCGACCCTGGATGAGCAGCTGGAGCTGGCCCGTTCACGCGGCAAGCTGGTGTATGCCGAGATCAAGACGCAGACGCCGGAGGCGGTGGATGCTTTTGTCCGCACAGTGAAGGAGCATAAGGCAGAGGATATTGTGAATGTGATGTCCTTCTACCCAGCCCAGCTGGAGCGGCTGAACAAGCTGATGCCGGAAATTCCAGCCGGACTGTTGACCGGGTATATCGCCAGCGAGAATAACGTGGAAGGCTCGCTGCGGGATACACTGAAGACGGTGTCGAAGCTTAATCTGACCTACAACACCGATTACAGCGGCCTTGGACCGAAGTTCATGGAGGCGGCCAAACACCGTGGCCTGATCATTTCACCCTGGACGCTTAACAAACGCGAGGACGTGATCCGCTTCCTGAAGCTGGGAGCCTTCGGCATCACTACGGATTACACCTACTGGGCATCCGATTGGGCAGCATCGCTGAGTGCGAAGACAGCACGGATGGAATTGAACGAAGGAGAGGACCGAACGCTGGCCGCCATCGTCGAGACCTACAAAGGCGAGCGCAAGGAGATCACGCCTGAGCTTGTGTTCCTGGATGGGCAGGAGCTGCTGCAGACGGAGGGAGGTCAGGTGACTGCCCGGAAAGCGGGAACCGCCCATGTGCTGCTGCGTTACTCCGCTTCCATTAAAGATGGAGGCACGTATGATCTTTATTCGCAGCCGGTGGAGATTACGGTAAAAAGCGCTGGGGTTGAAACGCCGACGCCGACAGCGACAGCAGTACCAACGCCGACAGCGACAACATCGCCAATGCCGACGTCAATACCATCACCGACCGCAGCACCGACGTCAACCGCAACGCCGACGCCGACAACAACACCGTCGCCAACCGCAACCCCATCGCCAATAGCGACAGCAGCACCGACGCCAATAACAACATCGGCACCAAGCCCTGGATCAGGAGCTGGCGGCTATACACCACCAAACACCACGCCTGGAACCGGGAATAGTGTCCCGGGAACAGTCGGCGTGATCCCTTCCCCGGGAGCACCTGTGCTTAAAGCTGTGGATGGCGCAGTAGAAGCTGCTGTCCTGGAAGAAGCGTTCCGCACCTCCGCAGCGGTGGAAGTATCCTTCAACGGTGATGCGCTGGAGCTTCCGGCAATTGCTCTGCAGAACGCAGCGCGCAGCGGTGCCCTGCTGAAGGTGACCCATACTGAAGCAAAAGCCGGATATGTGCTCCCGCTTGAGCAACTGCAGCTGGAACAGCTGGCTGCAGAGCTGGGCGTAGGCCTGGAGGAGATGAAGCTTAGCGTCACCCTCCGCAAGCTGGACGGAGAAGCCGCGGCAGCGGTAACCCGCGCCGTGGAGCAGGCCGGTGGCAGGCAAATGGCTGCAGCGGTAGAGTTTAATCTTGAAGTGTCGTCAGACGGGCGCACAAGTCAGGTCTCATCCGGCTCCCATTACCTCACGCGTACCCTGGCATTGAACTCGGCAACTGGGAGCAGTCACGTTACCGGAGTGATGTTCTCGCCGGAGAAGGTAGCCCTGTCCTTTGTGCCCGCCACTTTCACAGGCAATAGAGGCGAGGGATTGCTGCGCCAGATCCAGAGCGGCAGCAGCATCCTGACGGTCATGACGCTGGATAAACAATTCAGTGACCTGAACGGCCACTGGGCCAAGCAACAGGTCGAGCAGTTGGTGAACAAGCTGTTGCTGAACGGAACCGGAGACGGCCGCTTTGAAGCGGACCGCGCGGTAACCCGCGCCGAATTCACCACGATGCTGACGCGCGCGCTGGCCTTGCCATCCGCTACGGACGTGGCTAACCCGGCAGCCTGGCAGGATGTCATGCCTGCGGACTGGTTCGCAGGCGACGTATCGGCCGCAGCCGCAGCAGGCCTGATCAGCGGCTTCGGCGACGGCACCTTCCGTCCGGACGCCAAGGTGACCCGCAGCGAGCAAGCGGCCATACTGGCCCGCGCCCTGCACTTCATCGGCCAGAATGGCACAGCCACAGCTGCGGAAGCATCACCTTCCCTGGAGTCGTTCAAGGATACAGCGGCCATCTCCTGGGGCCGTGAGGACTGGAATACGGTGATTCAAGCCGGATTAATGAACGGCGTGTCGCCAGAGATGCTGATGCCGGGAGCAAACGCAACCCGCGCCCAATCAGCGGTGCTGATGCAGCGGTTCCTAAGCTTGGCGGGCTTCATCCAATGACGCGCGAGCTGAACTGCGGCCCTGCCGTTAATGCCCCGGTAACAAACGCTTGCTACAATGGTCAAATATTCACTATATAAGATGAACTTAAGAATGGAATAAGGTAGTGGCCAGAAATCCTGATGCCTAGGGCTCTCTGGCCACTTCGTGTGTAACATTCATAAGTTCACGTTCTATAGCTCAGAAGGAGGGTTAACAGGTGAAGAACGGACTGTTTGCGGGAATCGGCAACCACAATATTATACCGGCAGTGCGCAAGGCGGAGGATCTGCAGAAGGCCTGTGACAGCGAATGGCCGATGATCTTTCTGTTGATCGGCGACCTGTTCACTGTGGAGCAATATGTGAGGCAGGGCCTAGAGGCCGGGAAGAAGGTCTTCCTGCATGTTGATTTCATCGGCGGGCTGGGCAGTGATCCACTGGTAGTCAAATATATTGCCGAGAAGATTGGCCCGACCGGCATTATCTCAACCAAGAATCATATGGTCAAGCAAGCCAAGAAAAGCGGGCTTCAGGCGATCCAGCGCCTGTTCCTGATCGATACCTCGGCGCTGGAGCACGGCATAAATAATGTGCGCCAGAATGAGCCGGATGCGCTTGAAGTGATGCCCGGGCTGATTCCCCGGGTGATTAGCGAGCTGCACAGCAGCACTTCCCGTCCCATCATTGCAGGTGGCCTGATCAAGGACCATCAGGAGATCCAGACCGCTCTGCAGGCGGGAGCAAGTGCGGTATCAATGGGCAATCCAGCGCTCTGGCATAGTTTTGCACAAGCTTAACCTGGCGTTAATATCAGGATAACACGGCTTGGTTATAGTGAAGAAGTAAGCGTAAGGAAACACCATTCAATTTCATATCAAGGGTCGGAGACGAAGAGAAAACCCTTATGCAGCACATGGAAACGGCTGATTCATTATGCCTGCTTTCCTGTGCTGGATATAGGGTTTTTTGGTTTGTTTCCATTAAGGAGGCTGCTTTCCCATTGCAGGATGTGCTTGCGTATGAGACGTATTTTTTTGATTTGGACGGCACCATTTTTATTGGCGACCTCTTGCTGCCCGGAGTGCGGCAGACACTGCAGTATTTAAGGGAGCAGGGTAAACAAGTGTTGTTCCTGAGCAACACCACCATTCGGACCCGGGAGGAATGCCGGAATCGGTTAAGGCAGCTGGGGCTTGAAGCACATACGGATGAGGTGGTGACTGCCGCTTCGGTATCTGCCGTGTATTTCCGGGAAATGCCCGGCAGGCCTAAGGTGCTGGTGATCGGAGAACAGGCACTACAAGATGAAATGGCCGGCGGCCATACGGTGCTCACGGATGATCCTGTGGAGGCCACGCATGTGCTGGTCGGGATGGACCGCGAGTTCACTTATGAGAAGCTGCACCGCGCGATGAAGGCTGTCCGGGCGGGCGCTCTCCTGATCGCCGCGAACCCTGATCCGAATTGTCCGGTAGTGGGCGACCTGATTCCTGATACTTGGGCCATGGTCAAGGCCATTGAAGCAGCCAGCTGCGGCACGGTGCAGGAGATTATCGGCAAGCCATCCGCCTATTATGCAGAGAAGGTGCTGGAGCAGAGCGGAACGAAGCGCGAGAACTGCTTGATGGTCGGAGACCGGATGGATACGGATATCCGGTTTGGCCTGAGCCACGGCATCAGCACGGCATTGGTACTGACCGGTGTGACCGCGAGAGAGGATCTGGAGCAATATTCGATCCGGCCGGATCATATCTGGACCTCGATGGCTGAGATGCTGCAAGGACTTTCACCTCTAAGCTGATTTTTACCGGGGATTAACAACAGGTTTACAGGGGAATATCAAATGTTTGCTAGAGTAAGAGGATCAGCTGTCCGCAGAGGGCTGCCGATCTTCCTGCTACTTATGAATAGATATATGGAGGAGATTAAGAGATGCGTAAAGTGAATGTGATGGTTATGACGGCTACATTGGGAATGTCAGTGCTGGCAGGCTGCGGCAGCAACACGAACACGAACAACAACAATAACGATACTGGCAATGGGAACAGCAACGCGGCTGGTGAAGCGGCTGCCGCTGCGGCGGACAACGGAGCCAAGACGGAGCTGACCTACTATTATCCGATTGCTGTTGGAGGACCGCTGACGGCTACCATTGAAGCCATGACTGCAGACTTCATGAAGGAGAACCCGGATATTGTGGTTAAGCCGGTATACACCGGCAGCTATGCCGATACAGCGGTCAAAACACAGGCCGGAGTCCAGGCGAAACAGCCGCCTGATGTAGCGGTATTGCAGTCCACCGAGCTGTTCAGCCTGCTGGATATGGATGCGATTATTCCGCTGGATGATTTCATCGCGCAGGAGGGCGGAGATACTTATCTATCCGACTTCTATCCGGCTTTTATGGAGAATTCCCAGACAGAGGGCAAGACCTACAGTATTCCGTTCCAGCGCAGCACCATAGTTCTGTATTACAACAAGGATAGGTTCAAGGCTGCCGGACTGGACCCGGAGAAGCCGCCTGCAACCTGGGCAGAAATGCAGGAATACGCGGTCAAGCTGGCGGGTGACGGCAAGTGGGGACTGGAGATTCCGGTGACCGGCTACGCCTACTGGATGCTGCAGACCTTCGCGTTGCAGAACGGCAACAATCTGATGACTCCTGACGGCAAAAAAGTAATGTTCAACACCCCCGAGAATGTCGAGGGTCTACAGTATTGGGTCGATCTGGCCGCGAAGCACAAGGCTATGCCTGGCGGCGTAACCGATTGGAGCACCGTGCCTTCCGACTTCCTGGAAGGGAAAACGGCGATGATGTACCATACCACCGGCAACCTGACCAATGTCAAGAAGAATGCCAGTTTTGATTTCGGCGTCAGCTTCCTGCCGGCACAGAAGCAATATGGCAGCCCTACCGGCGGCGGCAACTTCTATATTTTCAAGGATATCGACAAGAAGAAGCAGGAAGCGGCCTGGAAATTCGTTAAGTTCATGACCGAAACCGAACGTGCGGCACAGTGGAGCATGGATACCGGCTATGTAGCGGTGAAGAAGTCGGCGTATGAAACCGAACGGATGAAGGCCTATGCCGCTGAGTTCCCGGCTGCGCTGATCGCCCGTGACCAGCTGGAACATGCAGCTGCCGAATTGTCCACCCACAACAATGGCCGAATTGTCAAAATCCTCAGCGACTCCGTACAGGCCGCGCTGACCAATGAGCTGACACCGGCGGAAGCCCTGCAGAAAGCGCAGGATGAAGCGGACCAGGCCCTGGCTTCTTTTAATAAGTAAGATGAAGGCCAGTCTGAGAAGAAATGGGTTCGCCTGGCTGCTGCTGCTGCCCTCGCTGTTGTTTCTGCTGCTGTTCACGTTCTATCCGATTCTGCTAACGCTGCGGCTGAGCTTGTTCCAGGCAGACCTGTCCGCGCCGGAGCCGGTCTTCACCGGCCTCGACAATTACCGCACCATGTTTCAAGACGAGGTCTTTCACAAGGTTATGAGCAACAATGTGCTGTTTGCGCTGGGGACGGTTCCACTCGGAATCGCCCTGGCGCTTCTAATGGCTGTGTTCGCCAACAAGGCGCTGCACGGCAGAGGTTTTATGCGTTCGGCTTTCTTTTATCCGACGCTGATCCCGATGATCGCAGTAGCTAACATATGGCTGTTTATTTATACACCGGAGTATGGATTTATGAGCAGGGTGCTGTCCTGGTTCGGCGTGAACGATATCAATTGGCTGGGCACACCGGGGCTGGTGATGTGGGCGATGATCCTGATGATCATCTGGAAGGAAGCGGGATTCTTTATGATTTTTTACCTCGCCGGTCTGCAAAATATCTCCAAAGAGTTGTATGAGGCCGCTCATGTCGATGGGGTGAGCCGGTTCACGGTATTCCGCAGAATCACCTTCCCGCTACTGATGCCTACCACACTGTTCGTCAGTATTGTTGCGCTCACCAACGCCTACAAGCTGGTCGACCATCTGATGATTATGACCCGGGGCGGTCCCAACAACTCCAGTAATCTGCTGCTCTATTACATCTACGAGACAGCGTTCAGCTTCTGGGATCAGGGGATGGCGTCCGCGTTGACGGTGGTTATGATTGCCGTGCTGCTGCTGATTGCGGCGGTACAGTTTTTTGGCCTGGATCGCAGAATCCACTATAACTAAATCCCGCATTGCTGCCGGAAGGAAGGCAATTCTATGGTAACCAAATTCACACCCAAGCTGGGAAATATATTGATGCTGGCGCTGGCAGCCCTCTGGCTGGTTCCGCTGCTCTGGATGACAGTCACGGCGTTCCGTCCCAGGCATGCGGCGCTGTCGGGTCTGTTCTCGCTGGACTTCACTTTAGCCAACTTTGCTACGGTCTGGTCGGCGGCGCCGTTTGCTACGTATTATTTCAACACGATTCTGATTGTGGTTTGCGTGTTTGCCGTGCAGATGCTGACGGCCAGCATGGCCGCTTTTGCTTTTGCCCGCGTAACCTTTGCCGGCAGCAGCATCGTGTTCCTGCTGTTTCTGGTGCAGATAATGATTCCCGCCGATGTGCTGATCTTCCCCAACTACAACGTTCTGAAGCAGCTGTCACTGCTGGATACGAAGCTGGGCATTATGCTGCCTTTCCTGGCTTCGGCATTCGGAATCTTCCTGCTGCGCCAGGTGTTCAAGACGATTCCCGCCGAGCTGGAGGAGGCGGCGCTGATCGAAGGCTGCAGCAAATGGCAGGTGCTGTGGCGGATTTATTTTCCGCTGGCCCGGCCGACCTATGTGGCCTTTGCGCTCGTATCGATTAGCTATCAGTGGAATAACTTTCTCTGGCCGCTGATCATCACCAATTCGGTGGAGAACCGGCCGCTTACGGTGGGGCTGTCGATTTTTGCCCAGTCATTCGAGATTGGGGTGCAGTGGACAGAGGTCAGCGCGGCTACGCTGCTGGTAATCACCCCGCTGCTGCTGATCTTCCTGGTGTTCCAGCGCCAGTTCATCGAGAGCTTCATGCATTCCGGCATTAAATAGAGCTGTCCAAGGAGGAGTTCGGATGACGTCATTACAGAGCTGCGCGGTATCTACCTATGTCTACATCAACCGTCCGCTGGTGGAGGCTATTGAATTACTGGCCGCTGCGGGCTGGAAGCATATTGAGATTATGTGCGAGGGCAGGCATGGCGAGCTGCTGGACTGGACGGAAGTCCAGCTGGCTTCGCTGGCCCGCATGGGCCAGGCCCAGGGTATCCGCTGGAGCATCCATTCGCCGATCACCGGCTGCAATCCGGCAACGGCGGATGAGCAGCAGCGGGCTGCGGCGGAAGCACTGCTGCTGGACACGCTGTGCGTTGCGGAAGCGCTGGGCTGCAGCTATGTGGTGCTGCATGCCGGGGAGCTGGACACGGAAGGCGAGGCCACCGCCGGGCTGCGGGAAGCGGCCCAGGCGCGGGTTGTGCTGTTCCTCCAGCGGATATTGGCGGAGACCGCAGGCTCCGAGACGGTTATCGCGCTGGAGAATGTCCCTCCGTACCCCGGCCTGCTGGGGACGGAGGTCACGGAGCTGCTGGAGCTGGCCTACGCGGGTGGCTTCCGCCCGCGTAGGCCTGGTGTTCGACAGCGGCCATGCTCTGATGGCAGGCAAGGACCGCTGCCTGCTTATGATGCAGCAGGCCATGTCCCGCCTGGTCGCGCTGCATCTCAGCGACAATGCCGGAGAACAGGATGAGCACCTGGGACTGGGCCAAGGCAAGGTGCCGCTGGAGTCGATGGTCGCCTGGCTGGCGGCAGGCGGCTTCTGCGGTGCCTGGGTGCTGGAGCTGCGGCATCCTGGGGATCTGCTGCCGTCCGCAGCCAAACTTCACCATTTGCGCCAGCAATACCAGGCCGTCTATGGCATTGAACCTGTCCCGGGAATAGGGTAGACTTGATAGAGGAATGTATGTTCCAATATCAATTAAAGCAGGTGTTACACATAATGAGCACAGAAACCAAAGGCCGGGTAATGCTTGTAGACGGAATGGCGCTGCTGTTCCGGGCCTTCTATGCGACTTCCTATGGAGGATATATCCGCAAGACGAAGGCCGGATTACCGACGAATGCGGTTTATGGATTTTTGCAATATTTTTTCGATGCGGTCAGTACGTATGAACCGTCTCATGTCGTCTGCTGCTGGGATATGGGCAAAGGAACGTTTCGTACAGAGAAATACAGCGGGTATAAATCAAACCGGATCGAAGCTCCCCTGGAGCTGGTCCCGCAATTTGAACTGGTCAAAGAAGTTGTATCAGAGCTTGGGGTGCCTAATATCGGGCTTGTGGGGTATGAGGCAGACGATTGCATCGGTACATTGGCGTCCTGCTTCAGCGAGGAGTCCGAGGTATACATCCTGACCGGAGATCATGATATGCTGCAGCTGGTGAATGAGCGGGTTAAGGTCGTTATTATGAAAAAAGGCCGCTCCAACTACAAGGTATACGATCCGGCCGTGCTGCTGGAGGAGAAGGGACTGACTGCGCCGCAGGTGATCGACCTCAAAGGGTTCATGGGCGATACCAGCGACAACTATCCAGGCGTGCGCGGAATCGGCGAGAAGACGGCGCTGAAGCTGCTGGCTGATCATGGCACCATAGACGGCGTTATCGCGAACCTGCATCTGCTGCCTAAGGGTGTCCGTGCCAAAATCGAGGCCGATCTCGACATGCTGCATTTGTCCCGTGAGCTGGCGGAGATTCGTTGTGATGTGCCAGTCGTCTGCACCTTGGCGGACAGCCTGTGGCAGCTGCAGCGGGAGAACGCCGCCCGCAAATTCCACGAGCTGGAGTTCGGCAGCCTGATGCATCTGATTGCCGAAGCGGAGGAAGAGCTGGGCATCGTGCAGATCGAGCTGGGCGATTTGGGCTAGTAGTGTGTCTCCCAAGTTCTTTCCCTGTTCCCCAGTGTCCAGAAGCCCTGCCTGTGGACGAAGGGGCGGTAGGCAGAGCCGGAGACAAATTCCTGCAAAAGTACAGGAATTCCCTCTCTTCTTCCTCTTACAGGCTTAATTCCTGTAAAAGTGCAGGTTTTCCGGCGATCGGGCCAGCAAAACAGCTTAGGAGACGATATATTCCTGCACTTTTGCAGGTTTAGCTTCTCTTAGACCGCTTTTGCACGAAAAAACTGTATGATTGCAGGAATTGTACAGCCGTAGCTGAGTCGATAAAGCAATCCATATGAAGACATCCCGTAAGCAGGCTTCCTTAGCCTCAGGGATGTTTTTTTGAGCTATTCCTGTTTTTAATGCATAGGCTGTGGAGAGGACGGCGCAGCCGTTTCTACTTGCCCGTTCGCTTGCACTAGTTAAAATTTTGTTATCGCAGAATGAATTTATCATTTGTTAACACGTAGTGACAGACTATAATGCAAGGTAACCTGATAGCTGTTCATGGGGGGAGAGGCGGAAGAGAGAAGAAATGTGGAAGCGCTTAAATAGAATGGGGAGGCGGACGGATTGAAATTCTTCAGAATGAAACTGCTGCAGACGGCATTCCTAGCTATTCTGCTGGGTCTGGTGCTTCCGGGCTGTTCCGGCACAGGAAATGATAGCGGCAGCGGGAATAAAATCAATGACAAAGGCGGGGAAAACATGGAGGCAGAGGCGAAAGAGGATGTGTATGAACAGGCCCGGGCACTGGGGCGGGGCGTGAATCTGGGCAATGCGCTGGATGCTCCATTCGAAGGAGAATGGGATATGGTGATCCAGGAGGAATATTTCGGGCTAATTCGTGAAAAAGGCTTCCAGAGCGTGCGTGTACCGATCCGCTACTCGAACAAAACGCAGGCAGAAGCCCCCTACACCATCGATGAGGCTTTTATGGAGCGGGTCGATTGGGTGGTGGAGCAGAGTCTGGAGGAGGGACTGAAGGTCATCGTCGACCTGCATCATTTCGATGAGATGCTAAGCGACCCGGCAGGCAATAAGGACCGCCTGCTGGCGATTTGGGATCAGGTGTCCCACAGATACAGCGATCAGCCGAAGCAGGTGTATTATGAGGTGCTCAATGAGCCGAACACGGCAATTACCCCGGTGCTGTGGAACGAATATCTGATCGAAGCCATTGCAGTGATCCGTAGCAATGATCCCGGGCGGACCCTGATCGTCGGCGGAGGCGAGTGGAACAGCATCGACGGCCTGTATAAGCTGGAGCTGCCGGAGGATGACCGCAACATTATAGCGACCTTCCATTACTACAGCCCGATTCTGGTCACGCATCAAGGCGCGGAATGGATGACAGCCGAGTATGGAACGACCGGCCTTACCTGGCCTGGTCCGCCTGCCGAGCCGGTAGCTCCGGTAACCGCGGCACAGGAGGTCGATTGGGTTAGCGGCTTCTTCAACGATTATAATACGAAACCCGCTGCGGACAACCCGGCCGGAATGGCGGCCTTGATTCGTGATCTGGAACGGGCGGCGCAGTGGGGCAAAGACCATGACAGGCCGCTCTTCCTGGGAGAATTCGGGGTATACAGCACAGCAGATACCGTTTCGCGCATTGCCTGGACGAAGGCGGTACGGTCGGAAGCGGAGCGTCTTGACATGTCATGGTCCTATTGGGAATTCGGGGCATCGTTTGGGCTGTATGATCGCACGGCAGGGCTATGGAGAGAGGAATTGGTTGAGGCGCTTTTACCGGGTGGAGAATAGAGGTTACGAAGGATAATAACGATGAGGATCAGACAATGGTTCATAGCTTTGCTGGCGGTTGTAGTTATCACAGGGAGTGTTCTTCCGGCTCCAATGGCAGCAGGTGCAGGTGAGGTGACGACAGAGCGAATTCTGGTGTCAAATTTCGAAGACGGTACTGCCCAAGGCTGGACGGCCAAAGGAAGTGAAGTCGTGACTGTATCCGGCAGCGTCTATCGCAGCGGCTCCCACAGCCTGTACATATCCGGCCGCACCCAGGATTGGGAGGGACCGAACTATGGGTTCGCCAGCACGCTTGCTGCGAACAGCAGCTATGCCGTACGAGCCTGGGTCAAGCTGGATGCCGGTGCATCCGCGGCAGACATTAAGCTGACGATGATGAGTGTGCAGGGCGGCATCTTACCGCTATTCGACGCCTATAGATAGATCTAAGGATTATATAGGAATAACCCTTAATTCCAGCAGATCCACTTCTAAATAAACCCGGATGGTAGGTTTTGCGGTAAATTTTCCCTATAAGTAGGTATAATCGACTCTTTTAAAAGATTTAATGGTAGTTTATCCCTATTTTTGCCGATATGTGTATCTTCCTGAGCCATAGTAGCTTGAGAACAGTAAGAATGGGGCCCAGGGCAATAAGGAAATTCCTGCATAAATACAGGAATTTCCTCTTTTTACTCTCCAGGAGGTCTTATTCCTGTAAAAGTGCAGGTTTTTCGATGGTCGGGTCTGTAAAACATATATTGGGCGTAAATTCCTGCACTTTTGCAGGTTTCCGTCCCTAAGGCCAACTTTGCACGAAAAAAACTGTATTTTTGCAGGAATATTCTGCAGTAGCGATGGTTGAGTGAAGATCTGTAGGGAGTTCTGAATGCTGCCTCTATCGAGTATTAGCGCTGTATCGGTAGGTAGCGATACTAGAGTCTTTCAGAGAAATTAGATGTGGATTTGCAGTTGAACACGCCCGCAGGTCAATCCGCCCCCGCCGCAGTCAGTTAGCACGCCCCCCTGCAGTCCGCCCCCCGCCCAGTCAATCAGCTCCCCGCTGCAGTCTGCCCCCCCCCCCCCCCCCGCTATCCAGCAGTTCCTCACCTTAACAATTTGTTATCTATGTTTCCTATTTATCATGTTACCGCGAAGGGGGGGACTATATAATTGGGGCAAGAGGACAGGGAGTGGCGGCTGAGCGATGCCGCAGCTGCTCTGGACAATAGAAAGGGAGCGTTAGGATGCCGAAACTGGATAGGGTTACAGACACACAAACGGCTGCACTTCCAGCCGCAAAGAGCCGTGCAGAGCTGAAGGACAAACGGCGGAGGGAGCTGGTGCTGGATGCCATGCTGCTGCCTGCAGTGATCCTCACTATTATTTTTGCCTACATACCGATGGCCGGTTTAGTGATCGCGTTTCAGGATTACAAGCCTTGGCTGGGGTTCTCAGAATCGAACTGGATCGGGTTTGAGCATTTTCAATATCTGTTCAGCACGCCCGAGTATGTGCAGGTCATCTGGAATACACTGATTATTGCTGGGATGAAAATGGTTGCCGGGCTGATTGCCCCGTTTCTGTTCGCCTTGCTGCTGAATGAGGTCAGACGCAATTCCTTCAAGCGTACAATACAGACGCTGGTCTATCTGCCCCATTTCCTCTCCTGGGTTATCCTGGGCGGGATACTGCTGGACATGCTCTCTAATGAAGGAATGATCAATCAGTTCCTGGGTGCGGTGTTTGGCATGGAGCCGATCTTCTTCCTGGGTGACGGGAATTGGTTCCGCTTCATCGTGGTTACCAGTGATGTCTGGAAGGAATTCGGATTCGGAACCATCGTCTTCCTGGCAGCCCTAGCCGGAATTAATCCAGCGCTTTACGAGGCGGCCGAAGTGGACGGGGCCAGCCGCTGGAAGCAGACCTGGTACCTCACGATCCCTGCGCTGATTCCAATAACCATTGTTGTGGGAACGCTTTCGCTGGGCAATATCCTGAATGCCGGATTCGACCAGATCTTCAATCTCTATAATGCCTTGGTCTATGACAAAGGGGATATCATTGACACCTTCCTATACCGGATCGGGATTATTGACGGGAAGTTCGGTTTCTCCACAGCAGTGGGAATGTTCAAATCCCTGGTAGGGTTTGTATTCATCGTAGTCGCCTACCGTCTGGCCTACAAGCTGGCTAATTACCGAATTTTCTAGAAGGGGGAAGCGACAGATGTATTATAAATCCAAAAGCTACAAAACCTTTACCATACTCAACTATACGTTTCTAACGCTGCTCTCTATTATCTGCATTATTCCGCTGGTTCACATTCTGGCAGTTTCCTTCAGCGGGAAATCGGCAGCCAACGCCAACCTTGTCGGGTTGCTGCCGGTACAATTCACCTTGGAGGCTTATGCCAAAACACTGGCGAATGAGAACTTTCTGCGCTCCCTATGGGTCTCGGTACAACGTACCGGGCTGGGTACCGTGCTCAGTATGGCCGTGGTTATCCTGGCCGCTTACCCGCTCTCCAAGGAGAAATACCATTTCAGACGCAGAAATATCTATACCTGGTTCTTCGTATTCACAATGCTGTTCAGCGGCGGTCTGATTCCGTTCTATATTCTGGTGCAGAAGCTGCACATGATGAACACCATGTGGGTGCTGATTATTCCAGGGGCCGTGTCCGTGTGGAATATGATTCTGCTGCTCAATTTCTTCCGCGGCGTACCCAAGGACCTGGAGGAAGCGGCCTTTATTGACGGGGCAGGACATCTCCGAACCTTGTTCAGTATTTATCTGCCGATCTCCCTGCCTGCGATTGCCACTTTGTCGTTATTCTCCATGGTAGGGCATTGGAATTCCTGGTTCGACGGACTGATCTTTATGACAGACCACAAGAATTATCCGCTCGCCACGTTCCTGCAGACCATTATTGTGCAGCAGGATTTCAGCAAGGTGGCCGTTCGTCCGGAGGATCTGGAGAACATCTCCCAGCGGACAGTCAAGGCTGCGCAGATCTTTATCGGCATGGCGCCTATTCTGCTGGTGTATCCGTTCCTACAGCGCTTCTTCGTGAAAGGCATTGTGCTGGGCGCCGTTAAGGAATAAGACTTAATCCCATTGAGAGGGGGCTTGCCGCCAAGGAATCCGTAAAGACAAGCAGTTGTTGCCATGTGGAAGGTTGGACCATTACAAATGTGTGAAACGGGGGATCAGTACATGTTGAACAAAAAGAAGCTGTACAGTACGCTTATGGCCGGAGCCATGTTTACAGGGGTGCTGGCAGGCTGTGGGGACGGAAATAATAATAATGCTGCGAATGAAGGGAAGGCAGCGGAGGATTCAGGCTCAATGTATTCAGCCAAGTTCGAGAACGGTAAATATGTTGAACCGGTAACCATCACAACGGTATTTCCGATCAGCAGCAATATGAAGTTCAAGAACGGCGAGAACATTGATAACAACGTGCATACCAAATGGGCCAAGGGTACGCTGGGCATTAATATTAAATACTTATGGACTGTAAGTGAGCAGAACAACGCTTACCAGACCAAACTGCGTCTGATGTTGTCCTCCGGACAGGAAATGCCTGATATCATCTCCTTCAGAGGAGATCCAACCCTGATCAGCGACCTGATTGAGAGCGGTCAGTTCACCGATGCCGGTGAGCTGTTCGACAAATACGCATCCGATACCTATAAGGCGGCTATGGCAGAAGATCCATCGGTCTGGGACCCGTACATGCGTGACGGCAAACGAATGGGGATTCCGATTCTGGAAAGCGCCTACAATAATGACCCGGTGATGTATATCCGTGAGGACTGGCTGAAGAAGCTGAATCTGAAGGCGCCTACCACAGTGGATGAGCTGGAGACGGTGATGGATGCTTTTGTGAATCAGGACCCGGACGGCAATGGTAAGAAGGATACCATTGCCCTGTCGGTGGGCTTCAAGAACAATCTGAATACCTGGATGTCCGATGCAGGCTGGATCTTCGGCATGTACGGTACGATGCCTAACCAATGGAACAAGACAGAAGAAGGCAAGTTGGTCTACGGCTCCATTCAACCGGAGATGAAGTCCGCTCTGGCTAAGATGCAGGATTGGATGACCAAGGGGTATATGTCCCAAGAATCCGGTCTGTATGATGAAGCTAAGGCAACTGAAGCATTTACGGCAGGCAAGTCAGGAATTATTGTGGGTCCTTACTGGATGACAGGCTGGCCGATTCCCGATTTGAAAGGCAATGTTCCGGATTCCGAATACAAGGCTTACCCGCTTCCCGCAGGACCTGACGGCACGGTTGGCCGGCATGGTACGCAGATTAGCTCGGGGGCTGTGCTGATCAACAAGGACATGAAGAATAAGGATGCCTTCTTCGTGTATCAGAATTATCTGTTCGACAACTGGGCTAATCCGGATGGAGAAGGACCGTTCTCCGACGGCTTCGCAGAAGGCTACGATTACGCGTTCGGCCCGAACGGAGAGAAATACGGCGAGCAGGAGAGCGACAAAATCGAGGGAGGCTGGGTGGATGCAATCCGCTACACGCTGACCTTTGACGGTGCAATTATCCCATCGCTGCGGATCAATGGCTTGGCGAAGCTCGCTAACGGCGAAGCCCCTTCGACGCCTTTTGAAGAGACGCTGACTACAGCGATTCCTGAGCAGATGCAAGCAGCCAAGATTGTAATCGACCAGAAGGATGCCATTATGATGAATATGTTCACCGGCAGTCCGACCAAGACACAGCTGGCCAAGGGAGACATGCTCAGCAAGCTGGAGAAAGAAGTGTTGAACAAGATCATCTATAATAAAATGCCGATTGATGAATTCGATTCGTTCGTTGCCAAATATAGATCCTCCGGTGGAGATGACATCGAGAAGGAAGTTAATGAGTGGTACGATTCGGTCAAAAAATAAGAAGTAACAGAAGAAGCCCTCCACCACGGGCATGCGGATCAGCCCCCGTGGTGGAGGACACGGTATTCCTGCGGAGTCATCCGGTTCTGTTCCTTGAACACCCTGATGAAATATTGGGAGTTGGAGTACCCCAGCTTCTCTGATATCTCGTAGATTTTGTCCTGGGAATGCTGCAGCATATAGGCGGCCTGCTCCATTTTGACACGGAGAATATATTCACTCAGGCTATGGCCCGAGTGCTGCTTGAACAGCTTGGAGACGTATACGGGATGGAGCGAAACGTGCTCGGCTACAGACTGAAGCGAAGCGGCTGCCAGGTCCCCGGACACAAAGGATTGGATCTCCTGAATAAGCTCCTGCTTCTGACAGTTGCTCTCTCGATCCAGCTTGCTGCGCAGCGTATCGGCCAGCAGGACCGCCCACTCGATAATCTGCGACAGTGAGCGAAAAGCAGGCCTGTGGATCAGCTCTCTGCCGACCAGCTCGGACAGCAGGCTGTTATTCTTATGAGCGATGTAGTGGAAGCTGGAGAGCAGCAGGCTTGTCAGCTCGTCCAGATGCTCCTCGGTAATCTCCGGTAAGGATTCCAAGGACTGCTGGGTCCGCATTAGCCGTTCCTTGTAGCCCTCCCATTGTCCGGTCTCCAGCAGGTGGAGAAAGGTCGGCGGCTCGTAGAGTATGCTTAAGGACTGGACGGCGGCAGCTTCGGGCTGCTTGGGAAGTGCGAGGAAGTATCCCTGTTCCTGGCCGATTTGCTTCCGCAGTGCAGTCACGGCCTGCTGATAGAGCAGGGGGATGCCCTGGCTGAAATAGCTGCTGCCAGTCAGGATGACAGAGATACCTCCTTTCAGATATTCATTCACATTATGATGCAGCTGAAGGGAGAGATGGGTCAGCTTCGCCAGGATCTGCTCCGTTCCGGTCTGCGCATCGGCAGCCTCTGGAGGCTGTGAAGGCTTCAGCGCAAATACCAGATAATCATAGGAATCGCGGCAATACCAGGACGCGAAGCTGTCACCGAACAGCTCGCAGGCAATGTTCGTGACCGCATATTCGAACAGCAGCAGACTATCCCGTCCATAGCGGGTGAAATGCGCTTCCAGCCGGATCAGCACGAAGAAGATTTCATCCTGCTGCTTGAACGGCAGAGCGTATTTATCCAGCATGCCTGCCAGCAGGGCAGGGGCGTAGGCCTTGCCCTGTATCAATTCATTCAGCAGCTTGTCCTTGAGCAGCGGGAGATGCTCAAGGAAGGTCCGCAGGGCATTCTCATGGGAGATGGTCTGCTCCAGCTGCTGCTTCATGGCCTGGATCATGATCTCCAGACATTGGCCCAGCTTGCTGCGGTCCAGCGGCTTGATCAGATAGTCGCTGACCTCCTGCTTGATCGCTTCCTGGGCGTAGCTGAACTCGGCGTAGCCGGTTAGCAGAATACACTTCATGACCCGGTTCTGCTCCCGGATGCGGCGGATCAGCTCCAGTCCGCTCATGCCGGGCATAGCAATATCTGAAATCAAGATGTCGATGGGGTGATCGTTCACAATCTGCAGTGCCTCTGTACCTGAATATGCCTTATGAACCTTCTCGATGCCGTAGCTGCTCCAGGGAAAAGAAATCTCCAGATCGTCCACCACATATTCTTCATCATCTACCAATAATAGCTGCAGCATAGGGGTTCTCCTCTTTCTCATTCTGGATAGTAAGAAGATATGCGGTTCCTTCAGACAGCGTGGATTCAATGGCCAGACCGGAGCGTTTGCCAAAAAACAGCCGCAGCCGCTGGTTCACATTGCGGGTTCCTGTTCCGCTCAGTCCTTCCGTTGCGGTCAAGCCATCGATATGCTTGCGGACGGAAGCAAGCCGTTCCTCTGACATCCCTGCTCCATTGTCCCGGATAACTATGCGGAACTGCTGCTCGTCCTCCTCGCCTTCAATGCTGATTTTGCCCGGGCCTACAGCGGTTTCAATGCCATGCTTGATACAATTCTCCACCAGCGGCTGCAGGATCATCTTCGGCAGCGGGTAGCGGCGGATGGCCTCGGAAACTGCGATACTGAAGGTAATGGAGCGTTTGCGCATATGCATAATCGACAGGTAGTGCTCCACCATGACCAATTCCTGCTCTACAGTCGAATCGGGCTGCTCAATATTATGAACATAGCGGCAATAGGAGCCTAGATGCAGAGTCATGGCGCTGACGGCCTCATAGTCCTCCACGCTGGCCTTGCTCTGAATGAAATTAAGGCAGTTATACAGAAAATGCGGATTGATCTGCGCCTGATATTGCCGCAGCCGGGCTTCCCGGATATCCAGCTCGCCTACCAGCACCTGCTCAATCAGCCGCTGCGCATTCTCCGCCATCCGGTTGAACGAATTGCCCAGCATACGGAATTCACTGCTGTTCAAATCGCTGACCCGGCTGGAGTAATCTCCCCGGTCGAACCGGCCGATAGCCTGCCGCAACGTGATGACCGGCTTCTGTACCTGTCTGCGCAGCACCAGGGTGTAGATCAGAGAGAGCAGCAGCAACAGCACGATTGAGCAGACGAAGATGGTGTTGTTCCGCGACAGCGGCTCTATGAACTGCAGCATCGGGTGGTAGTCTACGAAATAGAGGTCCAGCATATCGGACTTCATGTAATTCAGCAGATACTGGGTCCCGTTCTCGTCAACGGTAAGGAATCCCTGATCTCCCTGCAGCAAAGGAATGATCCGCTGTGTAGCCTCGGCAGACAGTGGATCAGAGCTATTCTGAATGACCACATCATTCATGGCGTCATACAGGAGCGGTGTACCTGAGGTATATTGCTGAAGCAGTCTGCGCAGGCTGTCGAGCGGTACCCTGGTTTCCAGGTAGATGGGCCCAAGATAGCTTTTGGACAGAATGGAATAGTATTTCGGCTGGTTATCCTCCGAGTGGATGATCCACTTGTCCCGCGGCTGCACGGGCAGACTGAACCGGCTGAAGCTCAGGCTCGAATCGGAAGATACCGTCTCAAGCTGGTCTGTATAATACAGCGTAATTAACACATTCCAGGAGGTACTGGCGCTCGTTAGAGCCAGCTTATTGATAATATTCAGCTTGGCCTCATATTTGCTGTATTGATCGCCGTTCACAAGGATGTAGGGGTAGCTGCGCACCGATTGGTCCTCAGACAATGTAGTCGTATTCATGAGTACCTGTTCGAAATGGCTGGTCAGCTGCGAGGTCATGAACTTCACCTCGGCGATCTTGTTGTTCTTCAGCTCCTTCTGAATATCATTTACGTTAAGGCGGTACACCAGCCAGAATACGGCAACAATCATCAGGAACATGAGCACAAGGCCCAGCATCAGCTTCTGAAATATCGACAGACGTTGACTCACAGTATTTCCTCCCATACAGCTCGGTAATTGAATCGGGTTATGTACTACGCGGCTTACTCTAATAGTAGGTGCTGGGGTCGAGGTTAGGCAACAGTTATCTACAAAATACGTGCATTTACTATGTCTGAAAAAAATCTTGAGTAGAATGGATTTTTGGTAATCTATTCGTTTCTTCCGTACTGTAGAATCTTAGTTCCACTGCATGAATAGAGCCGATATGAATTCCTGTTTTAATGCCACTCACTGTAGTTTATCAAAACTTTATTTTAGATAGAGGGTAACTTTATTTTCATTTGATAAATTGGAAGCAAACCAAAACATACAGGAGGAATATAAATGGCAGAAGGAAAACATTTCCCGGTTTTAGAGCTAAAAGGAGTCACAAAGCAAATGAATCAAAAAAAACTTGTGAATAATTTGAGCTTCAGTTTGCAGCAAGGCGATATTTATGGGTTTTTGGGTCCAAATGGTTCAGGGAAAACGACGACTTTGCGCATGATTACCCGCTTGATATTTCCTACATCAGGCGAAATCTTTATCAACGGATATTCTGTTGAAAGAGATTATAGAAAAGCCTTGTCCGTTGTAGGAAGCATTATAGAAAATCCGGCGTTCTATTTAGATTTGACAGCCAAACAAAACTTAAAGTTAAGTGCCGAGTTATCTGATACAAAAATTGGGGGAGCCAGGATTGACGAAGTTTTAGAAATTGTACATTTGTCAGATGTCAAAAATGACAAAATAAAAACCTTCTCCCTGGGCATGAAACAACGGTTGGGCTTCGCAAATGCTTTGCTATGCCGTCCGGCCATTATTATACTTGACGAGCCTACCAATGGGGTTGATCCAGCGGGGCTTCGTGAGATGAAGGAATTGATTAAGCGACTGTCCCAACAAGAAAATATCACTTTTCTAATTTCCAGTCATATGCTGCGTGAAATGCAAGACCTCTGCAATAGAGTAACCATAATTCAAAAAGGTTCGTTGGTTGAAACTGGATTAGTAAATGAACTTCTAAAGGATTATGGAGTTGATAATCTGGAAGATTTATTCTTTGCTTGTGTACAGGAGGCCCGGCAATGAAAAAGGCAGGCTCTCTTATTGGCTTTGAAGTAAAGCGGATGTTGCTTTCCAAAACCACCGCAACTTATACGGGTATTTACTTTATCAGTTTCAACATATCGGCAATCTTTTTTAGAATGATGGGAAGTGACGGTTCTGTACTAACGATAGGAAATGCACAATCATTCCCGATTCAGCATTTACAGGCGAGCTTCTTGTTTACCGGGATATTTGTAGCAATCTATGTCGGTCAAATTATAACGCAGGAACGTACTCAAGGAACCATCAAACTGCCTTTAACACGGTCTATTTCCAGACTTGAGTATTTTATGAGCAGAGTCGTATCTATATTTTTCTTTTCCGTGTTTATTACCCTTCTTATGATTGTGCTAAGTTATATGGTGGGTATGCTGTTCTTTGGCTGGGGTGACAACATGGTATTCTTTTCTCTGACCTCCGGCGGCTTGCAGGGTATACTAATTACTTTACTAAGCGGGCTTGCTTTCGCATTTTCATATTTTGCATTTGGTATGATTGCCATGGTAATTTCCATGTTTACAAGTCGGATATCAGTGAATGCCACGATTATGGGTATTCTCCTTATGGTTGGACAATATTTTGAAGTGCTGCCCTCCGTAAAGCAATTTGCCGTTTTTCATCAAATGTTGTTTTTTCATATTGATATTTTTGAAAAACCTTTTGACTATAACGTGATTAGCTTTTTAGTTTTGGTTGTGTATTGTGTGATTTGCAGCATTATTGGATACCGGATATTCAGAAAAAAAGACTTATACGTCTGATGATGGGAGGATAGAACGATGTTGAGCCAGCTACATTTCGATTTCAAAAAATTAGTTTATCAAAAAAGATACTTGATGATTCTGACTGGCATATTATTATTCAGCATTATATATGCTGTGTACTTATCTCACGGAGGGTTACCTATGTTTGAGGTAGTGGATAGCGGACTTTCGCAGTTCCGTCCCGTATATTGGCTGATTTGTTGTTATATGGTCTGCGATGTGATTTCAAGTGACTATCACAGCAAAACGTTGAAGACGACTATTCCATATGCAAAAAGCCGTACCAGTTATATTGCTTCAAAGTCAATTTTGTCTGCTGGTATCTGCTTTTTTGCTTTACTGGTTCATTTGTTAAGCTCTTTTACTGCGGCATGCATTTTTTCGCCTAATTCTGAATGGATGGGTTGGGGGCAATCATTTGTTCTGGCATCTATAGGGGCAATAAGCACCATTTTGTTCTTCGTCAGCATATTCATATTCTGCATGATCGTAACGGAAAACGAAGCAGTTACAATCGGGTTTGCAATGGGAACAGTCATTATCATGCTTATTCTGGAATCCATTAAACAGATTTCAACGTATGTACCCACAATGCAAGTTATCACGTTGCAAGCAACTGTTAATGCAAACTTTAGTACGGGAATACTCATTGTTGGAGCACTTGTATTCTTGGCTATCGCATTTTCATTATTCACCACAAGCATATTTAGACGAAAGGATTTGTTTGTGTGATATCATTCTGATTTCTGAAAGGATGTAAATATGAGTAGAAAAAACATACTAATCATTGAAGATGAACGCGACTTAGCGAATATGATTAAAAATTATCTTATTAAGGAGCAATATAATGCGGAGATTTGCTGTAATGGAAGCGATGCTTTAGCGGTAGTCGAAAGGTATCAGCCCCATATGGTGATTTTAGATTTAATGCTCCCCGGCAAGGACGGACTGGAAATCCTCCGCCAAGTACGTTTGAAGTCTGCGATACCTGTTATTATCATTAGCGCAAAAGAAACTGAATTGGATCGTATTCTCGGCCTGAAAATTGGAGCAGACGATTACATGACAAAGCCCTTTTCAATTAAAGAGTTGGTAGCGCGTGTGGATGCCCTTTTTAGAAGGATAAGCGCCTATCAATTTAGTACGGAGGCTAACCAAAGGATTCAATTCAACAATATGCTGATTGACCTTACATCCAGAATGGTGACCATTGAGGGAGAACCAGTGAACCTTACAGCAAAAGAGTTTGATTTGTTGGCATTCTTATTAAAGCACCCAAAGCAGGTTCTCAGCAAAGAGCAAATGTATGATAATGTGTGGGGATTGAATGAGTATGGGGACATCAATACAGTCGCTATCCATATCCAAAAAATCAGAGAAAAATTAGGACAAGCACATGGTATAACCACTATGCGGGGAATTGGATACCGATTTGATGGAGAATTAAAATGAAAGAAAGCATTATACGCCGTTTAATCGTTATATGCTGTATCCTGTGCGTCTTACCGTTTATCACATCTATGTTTTTAGCGCAGGCGCAATTTATCTTGATTATCTTTCTGTTAGTAACAATACCTGCAGTTGTTCTAACAGCTTGGATTATCCTTTATGTCAAGAAACGAATGATTAAACCATTAAGTATACTGATCGAGGAAGCCAATATTATTTCATCAGGGGATTTATCCCATCCCATCGTATATAAAAAGGATGATGAGATAGGCAGATTTATTTTCTCTTTTGATCGGATGAGAGATAACCTGCATGAGCAGCAGAAAAAACAGCTGCAATTCGAGATAGAACGCAAAAATTTCATCAATGGTATTTCGCATGATCTAAAAACGCCCATTGCTTCCATTTCGGCGTATATTGAGGCTTTGCAAGACAAAATGGCAGCAACGCCGGAGGAAGAAAAGCAATACCTGAAAATTATTGAAAACAAGCTATCTGTGCTTACGGAGCTTTCAAATCAGCTTAGTTTAAGTTACACGACACCCGATACATTGCATTTGGTGCTACAAGAAGTAGATTGTTATGACTGGGCAGTTAACATTTTCAAAAGTATCCAAAGTGAGTGTCAGCTACGAGGGATTACCCCTGAACTAACCAATGCAATTAATGCAAAAGAGAATGCCGCTATGTGCATTGACTTTTATCAGCTTGAGAGGGCAATTCAAAATATTTTTAGCAATTCTTATCGCTATACACAGGACTTTTTGTCAATTTCAACAGAGATTTACAATCAAACATTCTTCTTGCGCGTAGAAAACGATGGAGCCCTGCTTGCCGCAAGTAAGACTGAAAAGATCTTTGAGCGGTTCTATACGGAAGAAAGTTCAGATGCTCACGGGCATTTGGGTTTAGGCTTATATATTGCTAAAACTATTATTCAGTCAATGAAAGGAAATATACAGGCAAAAGTACGTTCTGACATCATCACTTTTGAAATCACCATCCCTATTTTGAGATGAGCCTGCCGTTTATCGCAGCCATACTGACGACCATTGGCTACTCGATTAATGCCGATAACCTATGAAGAAGAGTGAACTTAAACAGGAGCCCCGGAGGATGATGCCGGGGCTCCTACTTTTATCACAGACACCGCACTGGACCGTCCGCTATGATGTACAGGATATATTATAGCGATGATTCAAGGTGCCCCTTGCCTGCAGCGGGGGGGTAACAGGGAATCGGGTGCAATTCCCGAGCGGTCCCGCCACTGTATTGGAGAGCCATTCTTCACCTGTCACTGGGGAACATTCCAGGGAAGACGAAGAGCAGGCATTAAGCATCCGAAGCCAGGAGACCTACCTTGATTCCGCACACCAGGACTCTACGCGGATTGGAGCGGTGTACGAATTAACGGATAAGATCAAGAAGATGCGCGCCATGCGGCGTAGCTTCGCTTTTTTTGAGCTGCTTCCGGCAGGGAAGCTGGGCTTACATGCAGAGCGAAGTGATGGTTCGGCCTGGATAACAAACAGGCTTGCCGGAGCAGCTTCTATTTCTTAACGGATAACGTACATAACAGCTCCCGCCCTATAGGGTGGGAGTTATTTTCGTATGGCAGTGCAAGTTTGATTTACCCGTCAAATTAAGGAGGAGATTGAAATGAGAAAATGCAGGCTTGGCAGTTTTGCGGCTATTGTGGCCGGATTTACCGTTTATTTTCTGCTGAATGAGCCGGGAACGGCGAATGCGATGCACATTATGGAGGGGTTTTTGCCGGCAGGCTGGGCTTTGTTCTGGTGGCTGGCCTTTATACCGTTCTTCGCGCTCGGTCTGGTTAAGCTTACTCGAATGACCAAAGAGAACCCTGAGCTGAAGCTGCTGCTGGGTTTGGCGGGAGCCTTTACCTTTGTGCTGTCGGCGCTGAAGCTGCCTTCGGTCACCGGCAGCAGCTCCCATCCTACGGGTACCGGCCTTGGAGCCGTAATGCTGGGGCCACTGTCGATGAGTGTACTCGGCTCGGTTGTACTGCTGTTTCAGGCGCTGCTGCTGGCACATGGGGGCCTTACTACGCTGGGAGCCAATGCCTTCTCGATGGCAGTGGCGGGTCCGTTTGCCGGATATGCTGCCTACAAGCTGGTGATGAAGCTGACAAGCCGCGAGAGAGTGGCTGTATTTACCGCGGCTGCCATGGCTGATCTGGTGACCTATGTGGTGACCTCCGTGCAGCTTGCGATTGCTTTTCCGGCAGCTGACGGCGGAGTTTGGACTTCTTTTGCTAAATTCGGCAGTATCTTTGCAGTCACGCAGATCCCGCTGGCCATCAGCGAGGGTCTGCTCACAGTGCTGCTGTGGAACTGGCTGAAGTCATACAGTCCGGGCGAGTTGTCGCTGCTCAAACGGCAAACCAAAGGAGGAAGCTTCTGATGAGTGCCAAATGGAGAAATGGGTTGATGCTGCTGGCCGTTGTTCTGCTGGTGGTGCTGCCCCTGCTGTTTGTTCAAGGGGAATTCGGCGGAGCCGATGATGCCGCAGAAGGGGCGATCAGCGAGCTGGCTCCGTCGTATGAACCCTGGTTTAAGCCGCTCACGGAGCTGCCCGGGGAAACCGAAAGTATGCTGTTCGCCTTACAGGCAGCTATTGGTGCCGGAATTATCGGATACACGGTGGGCCTTCTGAGAGGAAGACAAGACAAGCAGAAGCTGCATGATCAGAAGAATTGATGCCATCTCTTATGCGAATGGCTTCCGGCAGCTGTCTCCTCTATGGAAAAGCTTGTTCGCGGCAGTCATGTTTATCCTGTCCTATCTGCTGCATCCGTTTCTGCAGCTGACGATCTGCCTATGGATTGCGGTCTGGTGTCTGCTGTACGCCAGAATTCCTGTACGTGCTTATGTCATGCTGCTGGGCATGGCCCTGCTGTTCTATGTGCTCAGTCTGCCTGCCTTGCTGCTCGAAATCGGCCACCCGGCAGCAGGACAGGCATGGATAACCTTCCCGCTTCCCTTGACCTCGCTGACGGTTTACATTACCGCCGGAGGGGTGCTGCGGGGAGGGCTGTTGCTGGCGCGGCTGGCTGCTTGCCTGAGCTGTCTGTTGTTCGTAATCTTCACAACACCCTTTACGGAGCTGCTGCTGGTGCTTCGCCGACTGCGTGTGCCGCAGCTGGTGCTGGAACTTATGCTGATTATGTACCGTTTTCTGTTTCTGCTGAGTGATTCTGCGCACGGCATGCTGCTGGCCCGCCGGCTGCGCGGCGGCTCCAGAGGATTCCGGGCCACTATCCGCGAAGCGGGCAGTATGGGCGGAGCTCTGCTGGGCCAGACCATGCGGCGCTACCGCGGACTCTCGCAGGGGCTTGCGGCCAGAGGGTTCACCGGCGAAATCCCGCTGCCGCCTTACAGTGGCGGTCCGGTCCCGCTTAGATACCGGGTGGAGGGCTGCTCCGGGATCGCTGTATTACTGCTGGCACAGCTGTGGATGAGCTGGTGAGGGCTGCGATGAGGGAGAGGTCTGAGGGAAGGGCGAGAGATAAGAGTTGAGAGTCAAGGCTGAACGCTGAGAGCCGAGGGCTGAGGCTGAGGTCTAATAAGTTACTTAGGTCAGTGAAGAATTATAGGGAAATTCTACCGCTAGTTGGACGAAAGTTGGGGTTTCTGGTGAGATTATAAGACTACTTGGGGAAGGCTGGAGTCCTAAGTAGTAAAAGGGATAAAAGCTGTACCGGAGCATAGCGAAGATGAGAAGGAGTGTCGATAGGATGGAGCAGGCGGCAGATTATATGGTTTTTGAGCAGCTGGGATTTACCTATCCCGACACCAGTGCGCCTGCGCTGCACTGCTTGTCGGTGACTATTCCCAAGGGATGCAGGACAGCTGTCATCGGCCATAATGGCTCAGGCAAATCGACGCTGTTCTTGCATGCGCTAGGGATTCTCCGCCCGCAGAGCGGCAGGGTAAGCTGGAAAGGCAAACCCCTGGAGTATGGCAAAAAAGAGCTGGTCTCCCTGCGGCGTAACGTCGGCCTGGTATTCCAGGACCCGGAGCAGCAGCTTATTATGAGCACGCCGCTGGACGATGTGTCCTTTGGACTGCGCAGCCTGGGACTGGAGCAAGCAGTCATTCAGCAGCGCAGCCAGGAGGCGCTGGAGCGGCTGGGCCTTGGCGGATTCGGTGATAAGCCGATCCACCAGCTCAGCCTGGGGCAGAAGAAACGGACTGCGCTCGCCGGTGTGATGGCGATGGAGCCAGAGCTGATTCTGCTGGATGAGCCGACGGCGTATCTGGACCCGCTCTCTGAAGCGTTGCTGCTGGAAGGGCTGGAGGCCATTCACGGCAAGGGAACGACCGTAGTCATGGCGACACACGACATGGACCTGGCCTACCGCTGGGCGGACTGGCTGATTGTGCTGTCCGGGGGACAGTGTTATGCGTCCGGGACGCCTGAGCAAGTGTTCTCCGACCCGGAAGTGATGCAGTCTATAGGGCTTGGGCTGCCCATACTGGCCGATCTTTGGCACAGCCTGCCACAGAAGGCTATTGCCGGTATGGCCGCTCCGCGTAATGTTGGCGAGATGAAGGAGCTGCTGCAGCAATTCGTGAAGTGACAGGTGAGTGGAGAACAGCGCTGATGCTACTGATGTTGGAAGGTAAGGGTGCACAATGCTGATTCTGTTGGTGTTGGAAGGTAAGGGTGCACAATGCTGATTCTGTTGGTGTTGAAGAATAAATGTATTCTGTGCAGTTAAAGTGGCGCTGGAGCGGTCATTAGAAGGTATAGATGTATTTTGTACATTTAAAATGTAAAATTATGGTATAAAGAGGCTTTTGGTGATATTTTAACTGTACCGAATACAGCTAAATACCAATTGAGCAGAAAAATAACTGGAATAGTTGTAAGAAATACAGTTAAAGTGACTGGCAGAGTTTTTCCGGCCGTGGAGTAGCCAGGTAATTGGCCGCTGAGCGACGCTGGAGTGCTGAAGTACATGGATAGTTGTAGCTAAGATTAGGCGCCAGTTAGTTGAGTAAATGAGCCCAACGGCAGATTTAGTAATGTTGGCGCAATAGAATAGGTATGACTATCAGGCGGGCAGCCAGATTGGAACGGGGGAAGAAACATGAGGGAGAAACAAGGCAAGCTGCTGATTATTGGTTTTGGCCCCGGCGCACTGGAGCATATTACGGGCCGGGCGTTGGCGGCGCTTGATGAGAGTGACGCGGTAATTGGCTATAACACCTATGTGGAGCTGATCCGGCCGCTGCTGCGGGATCAGGAGATTGTCGGCACCGGCATGACCGAGGAGGTCAGCCGGGCACAGGAAGCGGTGCGCAGAGCGGAGGAAGGGCAGACCATCGCGGTCATCTCCAGCGGCGACGCCGGAGTGTACGGCATGGCCGGTCTGGTCTATGAAGTGCTGATAGAGCGGGGCTGGAGCCGAGAGAACGGAGTGGAGGTCGAGGTGATTCCCGGCGTATCGGCAATTCAGTCCTGTTCCTCGCTGCTGGGAGCGCCGGTTATGCATGACAGCTGCACGATCAGTCTGAGCGACCATCTGACGCCGTGGGAGACGATCGCAGCCCGGGTGGAGGCTGCGGGCGCGGCGGACTTCGTCGTCGCGTTCTATAACCCGCGCAGCGGGAAGCGGACGCGCCAGATCGAAGAGGCGCGCGAGATTCTGCTGCGGTACCGTGATCCTGCTACGCCGGTGGGGATTGTCCGCAGCGCGTACCGTGACCGGCAGCAGACCGTTGTGACCACGCTCCAGGATATGCTTGAGCATGAGATCGGGATGCTGTCGACGGTGATTGTCGGCAATTCAGCCACGGCAGTGTATGAGGGCCTGATGGTGACTCCGCGAGGGTACGAGCGGAAATATAGTCTTGCGGCGCAGACCCAGGCGTTGAAGCCGCATGAGCGGCTGCGCACGGCGGCGGAGCCTTGGTCGCTGGACGCGGCGGACGCTGATAGCGGACTGTCCCGAATGCGCCCGAAGCAGCAGCGCAAAACCGTGCTGCTGGTGGGACACGGCAGCCGCATAGAGGCGGGCAATGAGGAGCTACGCGCGTTCGCCGCGCAGCTTGCGGCGCGGCGGCCGGAGCTGAAGTTCGAGACCTGCTTCATAGAGCTGTGCCGTCCCTCCATCAGCGAGGGAATCGACAACTGCATCCGCAGCGGGGCGGAGGCGGTATATGTGGTGCCGATTATTTTGTTCGCGGCAGGACACTCCAAGCTGGATATTCCGCAGGCGATCGACCGTGCCAAGCAGAAATATCCGGGGATGCGTTTCATATATGGCCGGCCAATTGGCATGCATGAGCACGCAGCGGAGATTCTGCTGGACCGTATCAAGCAGGCTGTCCCGCTACTGCCGCCTGATCAAGGTCAACAGGAGCCAGCCGGGCTGCCGGCAAAGATTGCCGATAAGGATACGGTAGTCCTGCTGATGGGACGCGGAGGCAGTGACCCGGATGCCAACAGTGATTTCTATAAATTGACCCGGCTGCTCTGGGAGAAAACACCCTATCAAAGCGTTGAAGCTTGTTTCATTGCAATTACCGGTCCGTTGCTGCCGGAGGGACTGGAACGCTGCTTGAAGCTGCAGGCACGCAGAATTATTGTGCTGCCCTATCTGCTGTTCACGGGCGTGCTTATGAAGCAGTTTGCTGAGGCGGTTGCTGCTTTTGCCGCCGCACATCCCGAGATCGCAGTGGAGATGGGCTCTTATCTGGGTGGGCACCCACTGCTGGCCGAGATCCTGTCCAAGCGGATTGACGAGACGCTGTCAGGCCAGGTTGCAGCCAATTGTGATCTGTGCAAGTACCGCAGCGAAGCTGCCGAGCACCACCATCATGAGCATGAGCATGACCACGGACATCACTGCCAGCACGACAACGGACATGGGAACCACCATCATGAGCATGAGCATGAGCATGATCATGACCATGGACATCACGGCCAGCACGACAACGGACATGAGTACCACCATCATGAGCATGATCATGACCACGGACATCACTGCCAGCATGACAACGGACATGGGAACCACCATCATGAGCATGATCATGACCACGGACATCATCATGAGGAGCACCACCATAATGAGCAAGAACATGAACATGAACATGAGGCGCAGCATAGTCATCATGAGCGTGATCAGGGAAAGCATGAGCAGCATAGCCACAATGACCTCGGACATCACAGCCACGATGACCACAGGCACGAACATGAACATGGTCACCGTCAACATGACCACCAGGATCACCACCACCATCACGCTGCAAATCAGGAGCTGAGCCAGGGCAATGATCCGACTGATCAGCGGGAGAATCAGGCCGCAGCGTCTGACCAGCCTGCCATTCCGGAAACTCCGGCTTCCAGCGCAGGCTTGAGGTAAGAAGCTGTGATCTTTATGTTATGCGGAACGAGCGACGCGAGGGAGCTGGCGCTGGTGCTGCGCAGTCGCGGTCTGCCGCTGCTGGCGTCGGTGGTGACGCCCAGCGCGGCAGACCGCCTGCAGGAAGCTTCCATCCCTACCCGCACGGGTAGGCTGGATCAGCAGGCGATGATCCAGCTTTTGCAGGACATCGGCTGCCGTGCGGTGGTGGATGCAAGCCACCCTTTTGCTGAGCAGGCACATGCCAATGGCAGAGCCGCTGCAGCGGCTCTGGGGCTTCCCTACTATCGCTATGAGCGGCCGAGTCGTGAGTATGAGAGCCATCCAAGGCTGATCCGTTGCGATTCTTATGAAGAAGCCGCGCTTCAGGCCAAGCAGCTGAAAGGCTCGGTTATGCTGACGACGGGCGGCAAGACACTGGAGGTTTTTGCCCGGCAGCTAATTGGTGACCCCGACATTACACTGACGGTAAGGCTGCTGCCCTGCCTGGAGAATATTGAGAAATGCCTGTCTCTGGGGATTCAGCAGCGGAATATTATCGGAATGCAGGGGCCTTTTTCGCGTGAGCTGAATGAGGCGCTCTACCGCCAATATGGCACCCGGGTGATGATTACGAAGGAGAGCGGAGCAGAGGGTTCGGTGGATGAGAAGCTACACAGTGCGCTGGATATGGGGCTGCATGTGATTCTGATTGCCCGTCCTCCCGCCCGGGGGGCTGCGGTGTTTGATTCCTTCACCGCACTTGCCGATGCACTGGAACAGCAGCCGGCAGACCGGCGCTACATACAAGAATAGAGAAAAGAGGCCAACTATGGACTTTGGAACGGATTTCAAGCCGCTGACCGTACAACCGCAGGAAATTGAAGGGCTGAGCTTCGCGATGATAGCGGAGGAGCTGGGAGCGCATGATTTCACTGTGCCGCAGTTTGCAGTGGTGCAGCGTGTTATTCATGCTACGGCTGATTTCGAACTGGGGCGCAGCCTGGTGTTCCATCCCCGGGCAGTGGAGGCGGGTATCACGGCGATCCGTCAGGGCATGCCGATTATTGCGGATGTTCGCATGATTGAGGCCGGGATCGCCAAGCAGCGGATTCAAGCCAGGGGCGGTGAGGTTCGGGTGCATATAGCGGATGAGGATGTGGCGCAGCAAGCGAAGGCGCTGGGAGTCACCCGGGCGATTATTGCCATGCGCAAGGCCTGTGCTGAAGCACCCGGAGGCATCTATGTGATCGGCAACGCGCCTACAGCGCTGCTGGAATTAATCCGTCTTGTAAAAGAAGGCGAGGCCTCACCGGGACTTGTCATCGGTGTACCGGTAGGGTTCGTGTCTGCGGCCGAGTCGAAGGATGAGCTGCGCAAGCTGAATATTCCTTATATCACGAATATTGGCCGCAAGGGGGGCAGCACGGTTGCTGTCGCTGCAGTCAATGCGCTCAGCCTGCTGGCCGAGCGTCAACAGTGAGGGAATTGTAGCCTGAAGCGGCCAGAAGTGCTCAACGGTTTAGCATAATGGGCGCTGGAGATTCGCGCGCGTTGCGAAATAGACATAAAGAGGGGAAGGCCATGAGCAACGATAAGCCGGAAACCGCAGTAGCTGCGGCTTTGGAAGCGACGACAGGAGTAGATGCAGCGAAAGCAATGGAAGCTATGGAAGCTATGGATGCTGCGAAAGCAATGGAAGCTGCGGAAACCGCGGGTGCAACGGCGGGTATGGAAGCAAAGGCAGCTGGGGCGTCAACGGCAGCAATGGAAGCGTCGGAGTCGGACGTTGTGGAAGCAAAGGTGGCGGAAACGGCAACGGGGGCTGAAGCGCCACCGCTGCGCCGGGGATTCACCACCGGCTCCTGTGCAGCCGCTGCCGCCAAGGGGGCGGCGCTGCTGCTGATTACCGGTGAAGCCCCGGAGGCTGTAGACATTGACCTGCCGGCAGGCTTCCGCCACACTTTTCAGCTGACAGGGCCGCGCTGGGATGCCGGTACCTTGGCGGTCTGTGCCACGGTGAAGGATGCCGGTGATGATCCGGACGCCACGCATCTGGCGGTGATCGAAGCCGCTGTCAGCTGGCGCGCAGAGGCCGGGGTGGAGATAGACGGCGGCCACGGTGTAGGCCGGGTGACCAAGCCCGGGCTGCCGGTACCGGTGGGCGAAGCGGCGATCAACCCTGTGCCCCGCGCGATGATCCGCGAGGCGGTATCCGCGGTGCTGGAGGAGCATGGCGCAGCGCGTGGGGTGCGGGTAGTGATCAGCGTGCCGGAAGGCGAGGCCATCGCGCGGAAGACGCTGAACGCCAGGCTTGGCATTCTGGGCGGGATTTCGATTCTGGGCACACGCGGCGTAGTGACGCCATTCTCTACCGCAGCCTACAAGGCGAGCGTCAAGCAGGCGATCTCGGTGGCTGCTGCCAGCGGGAACCGTGAGGTGGTGCTGACCACCGGAGGCAGCAGTGAGAAATATGCAATAGCGATGTTTGCACAGCTGCCGGAGGAAGCTTTTATCCAGATGGGCGAATATGTCGGCTTCTCACTGGATCACGCCAAAGCCTATGGCCTTCGCAAGGTTACGCTGGTGGGTATGGCCGGCAAATACTCCAAGGTGGCGCAGGGCGCCATGCTGATCCATTCCAAAAGCGCGCCAGTGGACTTTGGCTTTCTGGCCCGGCTCGCCGCAGAGGCGGGAGCGGAGGAAACGCTGGTCCGGGAGGTTGCCGGTGCGAATACAGCGTCACAGGTCGTTGACCTGATGACGGAGGCGGGAAACTTTAGTTTTTTTGAGAACATGTGCCGGTATGCCTGCAGGAATTGCCTGGAGCATGTCGGCGGCGGCATGACTGTGGAGATGGTATTGATTACGATGAAGGGCCGAGTGCTGGGAAGGGCGGAAATCCGTGGGTAACCTTATACACATCATTGGGATCGGCGAAGATGGGGCCGGAGGGCTGGCTCCGTACAGTCTGCGGAAGGTGCTGGAGAGCGAGGTGCTGCTCGGAGGCGAGCGGCAGCTGGCTTTTTTCAACGGCTATGCAGGAGAGAAAAGGGTACTCAAAGGCGGTCTGGGCGGCTTGCCTGAGCGGCTGAAGGTGCTTAGCCAGACACAGAGCGTTGTGGTGCTGGCTTCGGGCGATCCGCTGTTTTTTGGAATTGCCGGGTATTTGTCGAGCAGGCTCGGAGCGGAGCGGGTGGAGGTAATTCCGCATTACAGCAGCGTACAGCTGGCATTCGCCCGGCTGGGAGACAGCTGGCAGGATGCGGAGCTGGTCAGCCTGCACGGTCGGCCGCTCTCCGGGCTGGCCCAGCGGATTGACGGCAAGGCGAAGGTTGCGCTGCTGACCGATGAAACGAATACCCCGGGGCGGATCGCCGCTTATCTGCTTGAATTCGGAATGACTGAATATGAAGCGTATGTCTGTGAACGGCTGGGCGGACCGCAGGAGCGCTGCCGCCTCTGGACGCTTGCGGAGCTGGCGCTGGAGCAGGAGCCGGGGGCGGCAAATATCGCCGCCCTGAATGTGGTGATACTGCGCCGCAAGCAGGGAGATGATGCGGCCGGGGATCTAAATGGGCAACAGCGGCGCGGTTTCGCCTACCCGGATGAGGCTTTCCAGCAGCGCAAGCCGGAGCGAGGCCTGATTACGAAACGTGAGGTACGCGCGCTGGTGCTGTCGGAGCTGAACCTGGCCGAGGATGCCGTGGTCTGGGATATCGGCTCCGGCTCGGGAGCCGTAGCGGCGGAATGTGCACGGATAGCCCGTCTTGGCAAGGTGTATGCTCTGGAAAAAGGAGCCGAGAACCTGCCGAATATGGAAGCCAACCGGCACCGTTTTCGCGCTGACTTCACCATTATTCAGGCCAAAGCGCCAGAGGGCTTGGCGCAGCTGCCTGATCCCGACGCCGTGTTTATCGGCGGCAGCGGCGGCGAGCTGGCGGCGATTATAGCGCACTGCGCAGTCCGGCTGCGGCCGCTGGGCCGTATTGTAGTCGGGGCGATCACGATAGAAACGCTGCACGGAAGCCTGGAGGCCTTGCGGCAGGCCGGTCTGGCCGTCGAAGTGACGATGCTGCAGGCCTCGCGGGGTAAGCCGATCCTCGGTATGACCCGGTTCGAGGGCATGAATCCGGTGTATGTCGTGAGTGGACGGAAGTAGCGCAGAGAGCGCTGGCAGAAACGGATACCACCTCTTGCAGAGGACGGCGAAGCCGGTCTTTTTAACAGAGGATATATTGTGTCTGCTTAGGTCTCAGCATGACTTATGGATAAACGAATGTGGTGCTGCACAGCACGATCTCCTAGTATATCCGCTCATTGAGTTGGAATAAAAGAATCGGCTCCGTGATGATTTCATAGGATTGAATCATTGAATCATTGAATCATTGAATCATTGAATCATTGATTTAGTTGCGGATATGCATCTAATTGGCGGATTTTTTTCATTTTGGGGGAAATAAGTGCAAAAAGGGTTACTACTTACGACCCCCAATGGGAGTAAAAGAAAATGAGCCGGAAGAAGCCAGCATTAAGCTAGCCAGAACAGGGCGTTCTTGCTTAATCAAGGTGGAGATGAAACTGCGGATGGTAGCGAACCATTCAGGAGAATCGGAGGCGCGGAAGCAGCCCGAGATCTTTTGTTTGACGACCACCATGCGTAAATCGCGCTCGGCTTGGTTGTTGTCAAACGGGACGGCGGGGCTATGCAAGAACTTTAGAATGGCTTCCTTGTGTTTACTGAAGCGAGCCGCAAGGTTGCCTGCCTTACTGTTGCTCTTACGTCCCCGTGGACCCGTCTTGGTTGGGATCGGGACGTTCACCAGTTCCGCCTGACTCTGCTCCAGAATCTCGTCGTAGCGCTGTTCCAGCTGCTGGATCGTTTCTTGGCTGAGCCGGCAATCCGTCTGGCGAGCCTGCTGCTCCAGGTCCCAGCTTTCCTTGAGCAAAGCCAGCATCTGGCTTGCCCACGCCTGCTTATCATATAAGGCAATCCCCTTACAATCCCGCATCAGGTGGGCATTGCACAAGGCGTGTTCAAAGACAAAGGTGTCTTGTTTGAAATAAGAGCCGTAGCCGTCATGGACCACCGTTCCCAGGTATGCATCCAGCACCCGGAGGGTTTTCATGCCTTCACTTCCCCGGCTGTCGGCTACGCCGAGCAGCGTCCAGTCGGGCGTACTGTTGACATGGACCCATTTTTCCTTCTTCTGGACCCGGGCGCCCGTTTCATCCGAATGAATGACGGGGCTTCCCAGCACGGCTTCCCGAATCTGCTCGATATAGGGTGACAACGTCCCGGACGTGGCTTCAATCTGTCCCAGCAGGGTCCTCTCACTCGGTTTACATCCGGTCAGGACATACAAAAGTTCGCTTAATCGGGCAAGCGGCAACAATTGGTATCCATGCAGATAGGCCGAAAAAGCCATCAGCCTGGGGCCATATTGCACATACGCCCGCACACCTTCTGGAAAAGCCGCCTGTTGCTTCTTGCGGCAGCAAGGGCAATGTTTTTGCTGGGCCCGGTGCTCCGTGATGTGGATTCTCGGCTCGGGCATCTCAAAGACCTGCCGCGATTGGTAGGTGGCAGCGGGTACGTCAGCTAAGGACATTTGACAGTCTGGACATTGCGTCAAAGGATGAAGAATCGTTTCATCTGGCGTAGCAGAGAACTTCAGCGTATGTCCTGGATGTCCTTTGGGCGCTCCTTTTTTCCCTCCCGGCGTACGGTTGTTCTGAGGTTTGCGCTTCAGATCCCGGGAGGAGGGAAAGTGACTGTTGGTCGAGTCTTGCCCAAGCCGCTGCTTGAGTTCTTTGATTTCGATCTCTTGTTCCTTGATTTTGGCATCCCGCTCTATAAGTTTCGCGGTAAGGGCAGCGTTGTGGATTTCCAGTTCGTTCAGTCTGGCGCGAAGCTCAGCGAGAGTACGATGGAGACATTCTAACTTATCTTGAAGGATTCGGTTATGTCTTCTGGCAATCACTATGCTCCCCCCCCTTATGTATGAGTACTATTCATTACCCAATTTTTAGGGCATGACATACATGGAGAAGAAAAGGGGTCCTAAGTAGTAACCAAAAAGGCATCTAATTTTGGCATCTGAGCGTATTAAGTCTAATTTACTTGAGATTAGTTGCATATTTGCACTTATTCGCCTGCTGACAGGAGTTTCGGATGAATTTAGTTGCACGTTCGCATCTAATTGCTGCGAATGAACCAGGGTAACATTCTAATTACTTCGCGGGGACGTAAGTGGTAACCACTTTCATATTTAAACGCGCTGAACATTCCTTACAAAATTCTAAATCCTCGCTGTAACTCAGCTGTGATTAAGCAAGTAACTAGGCAGTAACTACAAATAAAATGCAAGAAATTAAGGGACGGACATCCCATAGGATGATAGGAGTGGGCGCGCAATGAAAAGTGAAACAGAACAGCCGGTAACGGCTGGCATCGGTGAGGTTACGGCCGAACGGGCGCTTACCGAAGCAGAGCGGGAGATGGCAAGTGCGCTTGGCCTTGTGGATGAGGAGGAAGGGACGGGTGCGGCAGAAGCTTTGGTGGACAACTCGGCGGTAGTTCCAGTGGCAACGGGCACGTTGTATGGTGTGGGCGTCGGTCCCGGTGATCCTGAGCTGATTACGGTAAAAGCCTGCCGGCTGCTGCGTGAATGTCCCGTTATTGCCTACCCTGCTGCGCGGAAAGGCGGCAAATCCTACGCACATGAAATCGTGAATATGTATGTCAATGCGGAGGAGAAGATCCTGCTTGGCCTTGTTTTTCCCATGAGCAAGGACTCTGTGCTGCTGGAGAACAGCTGGAAACGGACCGCTGAGCTATGCTGGGAGGAGCTGCGGCTGGGCCGTGATGTGGCTTTTGTGACGGAGGGCGACCCTAATTTGTACAGTACCTTTATCCATCTGGCCCGCTTGATGCAGGAGCTGTATCCGGGGGTGACGGTGGTTTCCGTTCCGGGCATCTCGTCGGTGCTGGGTGCTGCGGCTGCGCTGGAACGTCCGCTGGCTGACGGGAATGAACGTCTGGGGATTATCCCGGCGACGGATGACCGTGAGGCGCTTAGGGAAGCGCTGCTGCATCATGACACTGTCGTATTCCTGAAGGTGGCGAAGGTGCTGGACACCGTGCTGGACGTGCTGGAGGAGCTGGGCCTCGGCGGCAAAGCATCCGTGGTCACGAAGGTCTCCTCCCCGTATGAAGCAATCTGGCTGGATGCGCGTGAGCTGCGCGGCCAGCCGCTGGAATATTTGAGCCTGATGGTGGTGAGCAAATGACGACTGAGCAAATGACAATGGCTGTGTTGGAGGCCAAGGTATATATCGTAGGCGCAGGACCGGGCGATCCCGAGCTGATTACGTTAAAAGGCAGCCGGATTCTGCGTTCGGCGGATCTGGTGCTGTATGCCGATTCTCTGGTCAGCGAGGAGCTGGTCCGCAGTGCCAAAGCCGGGGCCGAGGTGCTGCAGAGCTCCGGGATGGATCTGGAGCAGCAGGTCGAGGTAATGGCCTCCTATGTCAGAGCGGGCTTAAGCGTAGCCCGCGTTCACACCGGGGACCCCTCCATGTATGGAGCGATCCTGGAGCAGATGTCGCTGCTGAAGCTGCTCGGCATCTCCTGCGAGATCATCCCCGGCGTCAGCTCGGTGTTCGCGTCGGCCGCCGCGCTGGGCGCGGAGCTGACGGTTCCGGGGCTGACGCAGACCGTCATCCTGACGCGCGCCGAGGGGCGCACGCCGGTGCCGGACCGCGAGCAGCTGCGCCTGCTCGCTTCGCACCACTGCACCGTGGCGCTGTTCCTCAGCGCCTCGCTGGCCGGGCACGCCACGGCGGAATTCCTCGCCGCAGGCTGGAATCCCGACACTCCGGTGGCCGTGGTGAAGCGGGCCACCTGGCCGGACCAGCAGATTCTGCACACCACGGTGCAGAATCTGGAGCCGGACCTGCATGAAGCAGGCATTACGATGCATGCGATGATTCTGGCCGGCTGGGCGCTTGACCCACAGCTGATTGACGGCGGAGGACACCGCTCGAAGCTGTATGACAAGAAGTTTACTCATGGCTGCCGGGAAGGGGTGGCGGAAGCTGTAATCGGGTCAGTGGATAACACTGCTGTTAGTGAAGCTGGGCAAGCCGCTCCTCCGCAAGAGGCAGCAGATGGAGTATAGACAGAACAAATACGCAGCGGTTGCCATTACCAGGAACGGCATCCAGCTCGCGCGGCGTCTTGGAGAACGGCTGGAGGGCAGCGTGGTCTATGGTTATTCCAAATACAGCGACGGAGCGGCGGAGGGGCCAAACTGCTATTTTTTTGATCAGCCGCTGCAAGAATTGCTGCCCCGCCTGTTCGCACAATACGAGGGCATCATCCTGTTCTTCTCGCTCGGGGCGGTGGTCCGCCTGATCGCTCCGCTATTGCAAGACAAAAAAACCGATCCGGCTGTCATCGCCATCGACGAACAGGGACGGCATGTAATCAGCGTATTGTCCGGCCATCTTGGCGGGGCTAACGCGCTGACGCTGACCATCGCCGGGCTGCTGGAGAGCCGTCCGGTGATAACCACTGCTTCGGATGTCCAAGGGAATCTGGCAGTGGACTTGCTTGGGCAGGAGTATGGCTGGAGAGCCGACAGCTTCGAGGGAATGAAGACCGTCAGCGCGGCGCTGGTGAACGGAGAACCTGTTGTGCTGCTGCAGGAGAGCGGAGAGCGCGGCTGGCTGCAGGCTGGAACTGCTCTGCCAGGACATGTGAGGCTCTGCCGAACTATGACTGAGGCTACGGCAGCTCCCTTCACGGCAGCGATCCTGGTCACAGACCGGCTGCTTGCTGACTCGGAGCTGCTGGCACTGGGAAGCCGGAGCGTACTATACCGCCCGCGTTCGCTGGTGCTGGGCATCGGCTGCAACCGCGGCACCTCGGCAGAGGAGCTGGAGGCAACGGTGGAAGCAGTATTGAAGGAGCAGAGGCTGTCATTGTCCAGCGTCAGGAACGTGGCGACCATCGATCTGAAGGGCGATGAAGCCGGACTGCTCACGCTGTGCGGCAAATACGGCTGGGAGCTGGCCCTGTTCACACCGGCACAGCTTAATACCGTGCCGCTGGAGACTCCATCGGCTGTCGTGTTTAGAGCCACTGGGGCCTATGGAGTCTGTGAACCGGCGGCTGTGCTGTCTTCGGGTGCGGAGGACTTGCTGCTGGGCAAGCGCGCAAGCGGCAACGTGACGGTCGCCATCGCCCGGATTCTTTTTGACGGGGCAGAGGAGGAAGAAACATGAATCGAATGGAGACGCCTGAAGGGTGGCAGCGCCGCAATAGGCTCGTGATTGCGGGTACGGGCAGCGGTTCAGGCAAAACCACGGTTACCCTGGGGTTGATGCGGGCGTTCGCCCAGCTCGGATTGACCGTGCAAGGCTATAAATGCGGCCCGGATTATATTGATCCGGCCTATCATGCTGCCGTTACGGGCAGGCCAACCCGTAATCTGGACTCCTGGATGACCCCGGCCGACTATCTGACCAGCCATTTTCTGCGTTCTTCGGCAGCGGCGGATGTTTCGATTATTGAAGGGGTCATGGGGCTGTATGATGGCAAAGACCCGCTCGGGCTTGCCGGATCGACAGCCGAGATCGCCATCCTAACCAGCAGCCCCGTGCTGCTTGTGCTGGATGTGCGCAGCATGGGCCGCAGCGCCGCGGCGACGGTGCTGGGCTTCCGCCAGCTGGAGCCGCAGGTCCGGATCGCAGCGGTGCTGCTCAACCGCTGCGGCAGCCCCGGCCACTACGAACTGGTGAAGGCGGCTATCGAAGCCGCCTGTGGCATTCCCGTAGTGGGCGGGCTGATGCGGGATGCCGCTCTGGTTATTCCTGAGCGGCATTTGGGCTTGCTGCCGGCTGTGGAGCGCGGCGAGCTGGCGCCCTTGTTCGACCGCGCCGCCGCCATGCTGGCCGCGGGCACGGACCTGCCGCGGCTGTTGGAGCTTGCCGCGGCCGCTCCTGCGCTGCAGGCTCCGCTGCCTGCAGCTTACCCCGCCTCGCCGCCTGCGGGTGGCTGGCGGGCAGGGCGTAGCTCGGATCAGCAGGCCGCCATGGCCGGGCCTGCTGATCCGAGTGGCCCCTGCGACTTCGTGGCGCAGCGGGCTCCGGTCCTGGCCGTCGCCCGTGACGCGGCCTTCAACTTCTACTACACGGACAATCTTGAACTCTTGGCCGCTGCGGGAGCGCGGCTCGTCGAGTTCAGTCCGCTCCGTGGCGAAGCTGTGCCGGAAGAGGCGGACGGCATCTATCTGGGCGGCGGCTTCCCGGAGGAGTTCGCCGCCGCGATTGCCGCCAATGCAGGCTTTATGGAGAGCCTGCGAGCCGCTGCCGGGCAGGGAAAGCCGCTATATGCAGAATGCGGCGGCTACATGGTGCTGGCCCGCACACTGACGGACCGGGCCGGAGCCGTACACCAGATGGCCGGGTTGATTCCTGCCCACAGCGTGATGCAGGCTCGCAGAGCCGCGCTGGGCTACCGCGAGGTAACCGCGCTGGAAGACAATCTGCTGCTGAAACAAGGCGAGCAGCTGCGCGGCCATGAGTTTCATTACTCTGTCATGACTTACACGGACGAACCGCGCTCCCACGCTTACAGTAGCAATGGGCGCAGCGGCAGCAGTGTGGAGGGGTATGTGAATGGCAATCTGCTGGCTGCGTACACACATATCCATCTGGCATCTTATCCACCTGCCGCATCGCGTTTTGTTGCGCAATGCTGGGCTTTTGCAGCGAGCCGAGGGGTGCAGGCTTAAATCCCTAGCCATAACAATAAATAAGGCAAAGAGAGAGGCAAACCTCTCTTATTTGTTGTTTATAACAGCCCAGACAGGGCTTTTAAAACAGACATTGATCCCGTAGTTTCAGAATATGCGCTCACATTCCACCTTCGCAGCGCTCCCTTGACGTCTATACCTCATCGATGTTTAATACTGCCAACTTGCCTTGGACCACTCGCCACAACCAGACCAACGGCACAAGTATCACGAGCATAAATAGCACTAGTAGCGCCAGCACTACCAGCGACGAGCAGGAGCACTACCAGCACTAGCGTTCGCGTCATATCCACCAGTGCCATCATTATCACTAACAAATCTACCAGTACCACCAGCATCCCAGCACTAACAGCACTAACAGCACTAACAGCACTAACAGCACTAACAGCACTAACAGCACTAACAGCACTAACAGCACTAACAGCACTACCAGCACTACCAGCACTACCAGCACTAGCAGCTCTACCAGCACCACCAGCTCTACCAGCACCACTAGTTCCACGAGAAGCAAACCCAGCATTGCCCATAACCGTTACTCTCAGTACCTTGCGGACCGTATAGCCTCTATTTGCTCAATTCAGCTCATTTTGCCGGAGTAGCGGACTGTATAGCCTCTAATCACCAATAATTGACCCCAATCAAGGGTGAATTGTCAAAATAGCGGCTCCTCAGTCCGCATGCAGGTCGGGTGAGTGGTTTTTGAGCAAATAGGGTCTCCTGAGTCCGTAAGCCGCCGGTTTCCGTTCGATTCAAGCAATAGTTCAGCAAGAGCCACAGATGTGCGATGAGAACTACTGAAACTTCTTCAACTACTCAATTTTTCAACTACTCCAATTATTTCAATTACTCCGTGCACCAGCTGGACTTGATCTTTGATACCATACCGGTGAACAGCGCATCGAGTAATTTGCAGTAGTCTTACCCAGTGAAAAATGATATCGTTAAGTGATAGGTTAACAGGTTGCTAATCACTGAAGGGCATGAATTTAGGAGGGAATTACAGAATATGAAACTTCTTGGTGCAATTGAAGCAGGCGGGACCAAGTTTGTCTGTGGGATTGGAAATGAAGACGGTACCATCCTGGACCGGGTTAGCTTTCCGACACTGACTCCGCAGGAGACGATGGGGCAGGTATTGGAATATTTTAAGAACAAAGAGGTTGAGGCTATCGGGATCGGATCGTTTGGACCGATTGATCCGGTGCTTGGCAGCCCTACTTACGGTTACATAACAACAACTCCGAAGCCCCACTGGGGCCAATATAATCTGGTCGGAACGGTTGCGGAACAAGTTAATGTGCCGATTGGCTTCGACACCGATGTGAACGGGGCGGCGCTGGGCGAATACAAATGGGGTGCAGCACAGGGCCTCGACAGCTGCCTGTATATCACCGTCGGCACCGGAATTGGAGCAGGTGCTGTGGTCGGCGGCAAAATGGTACACGGTTTGTCACATCCCGAGATGGGCCATATTCTAGTGCGCCGTCATCCTGAGGATACTTTTGAAGGCTTCTGTCCTTACCATGGCGATTGCCTTGAAGGTCTGGCCGCAGGTCCGGCCATCGGCAGCCGCTGGGGCAAGCCCGCTGGTGAGCTTCCGGCTGATCACCCGGCCTGGGAGATGGAAGCCCACTATCTCGCGCACGCACTGATGAATTATGTGCTGATCCTGTCTCCACAGAAGATTGTCATGGGCGGCGGCGTGATGAAGCAGACCCAGCTGTTCCCGCTGATTCACCGCAAGCTGCAGGAGCTGCTGGCCGGCTATGTACAGCATCCGGCACTGAATGCCGGCATCGGCAGCTATGTGGTGCCGCCGCAACTGGGCGACAACGCAGGCTTATCCGGAGCGCTTGGTCTCGCCAAGCTGGCGCTGGAAGTATAAGAATTTATAAGTTCCGTTCAGTAGATTAGGGATTGACTACGGCCTAATATATGGTATCCTTGGATTTAACAGTATAGCATCTAATGAGGGAGCACCTCTTTCGCGATTATCGTGAGAGAGGTGCTTTTTTGTGTCTTGTGGGGTATGACGGCAGCAATCGGCCCCATAGAAGGGAGCGTAAACCTCCAATGGCATAGCAAATATGCTTACTGTAAGACCAGGAAGGTAGGGATGATTATGCAAATTGTATTCATGAACCGTTTGTCCAGATGCTCGACAGTGGAAGAGGAGATTTTTGCCCAGCTGTGGATTGGTGAGGAGGAAGGGGTGTGGAGTCTGGGCTGGCGTGATTTCTCCAGCGGCGGGGAGAGCGAAGATCACTTGTGGTATGAGGGCGGTTCCTGGAATGAGATGCTCTGCGTATACAGGCATGAGCTTGCCGTGAAGATGGGGGATGGATACCGTCCCTTAATCGATGGGGTGTTCCATGAGGAGGATGGTCTGAACAGCCGTAACCAGGAGCAGCAGAAGCTGCAGTTCTACAGTGAGCATCACGGCAATGAGCAGGTGTATGAGCAGCTGTGCGCCTGGCGCAGGGGCAGGGCCTCCAGCGAACGGAAAGCGCCCTATATTCTGGCGAGCAACCGGCTGCTGCGGATGTTAAGTGCTTTTCTGCCGCAGACTCTGGAGGAGCTGCTGCAGATTCCGGGGATTGGCGAAACCAAGGCCGCCCAGTACGGCCCGGATTGGCTGGCCATCACAGCTACTGCAGCCCGTGAGCACGGCTTTCCGCTGAAATGGGTGCATGAGGCGGTAGGTGAGGAAGCCTTCATCTCCTGGCTATACAAGCAGAAGGAGATCAAATACAAGAAGCAACTGGAGCATCTGCGCCTGCGGCGGGTGCTGCTGCAGGGCATCGAGGGTGGCAACGACATGGATCAGCTGAAGGCTGCCAGCGGCGTGGGCCGCCGCGAGCTGCTTGAAGCCGTGGAAGAGCTGGAGAAGGACGGCTATTCCGTGGAGAAGCTGATCGAGCAGGAACTGGGGGAGGTCCCGGGCAGCGAGCAGCAGGCGATCTGGCAGGCTTATGAGGAGCTGGGCGATATGTTTCTGAAGCCTGTGCTGCATAAGGTTTATGGAGAGGACTTCGCCGCCGCTGAAGGACTGGATATGTATTATGAGCGCCTGCGGCTGGTCCGCATCCGCTTCCGGCGGGCACAGCACACCACGTCCGAGCTTAGTGCCACCAGCTGAGGGGAGGTTTCTGCAAGTGCAGGCACACATCGGCGTCGGCTGTGCGCACCGAGCACATGTGTAGGGTCCTGAGGCGTTGTAAAAAGGAATGAATCCTTGAATCTCGCTCGGCGAGATATAGGTGGAGGAAAATAAGGGATATACCCCCTAAATTTCGCTCAGTAAGCGTGAAAGCGAAAAAAATAAGGGATATATCCCTTAAATTTTGCTCAACAAGCCTGCGGGCGCAAAAAATAAAGGATATATCCCTTAAATTCTGCTCAGCAAGCCTGAGAGCGAAAAAAATAAAGGATAAATCCCTTAAATATCCGCCGTCCCGCGCCGTAAGCCGCCCGCGCACAGTCCCGCGCCAACAGCGTCCGCGCAATGTCCCGGCCGTAAGCCGCCCGCGCACAGTCCCGCGCCAACAGCGTCCGCGCAATGTCCCGGCCGTAAGCCGCCCGCGCACAGTCCCGCCCCCCCCCCCCCCCCCCGCGCACAGTCCCGCGCCAACAGCGTCCGCGCAATGTCCCGGCCGTAAGCCGCCCGCGCACAGTCCCGCGCCAACAGCGTCCGCGCAATGTCCCGGCCGTAAGCCGCCCGCGCACAGTCCCGCGCCAACAGCGTCCGCGCAATGTCCCGGCCGTAAGCCGCCCGCGCACAGTCCCGCGCCAACAGCGTCCGCGCAATGTCCCGGCCGTAAGCCGCCCGCGCACAGTCCCGCGCCAACAGCGTCCGCGCAATGTCCCGGCCGTAAGCCGCCCGCGCACAGTCCCGCGCCAACAGCGTCCGCGCAATGTCCCGGCCGTAAGCCGCCCGCGCACAGTCCCGCGCCAACAGCGTCCGCGCAATGTCCCGGCCGTAAGCCGCCTGCGCACAGTCCCGCGCCAACAGCGTCCGCGCAATGTCCCGGCCGTAAGCCGCCCGCGCACAGTCCCGCGCCAACAGCGTCCGCGCAATGTCCCGCGCCGTAAGCCGCCCGCGCACAGTCCCGCGCCAACAGCGTCCGCGCAATGTCCCGGCCGTAAGCCGCCCGCGCACAGTCCCACCCTGCTAGTCGCCGCGAACTGTGTAAGCGACCCAAGCCACCTACGCACTGTGCCCGGGGCTGCCAGGCCACAATGTTACCTCTCCAAAAAATGGTTAAAACCACCTATGTCATACGCTAACGTAGAGGAGGTTGCACCCATGAGGACTTTTAGCAGAGGGATGTTGTATCGTATAGGAGTTATGGTATATTTTCATACCGCTGCTGGTTATTATTTTTTTGGCGTGTCGTATATGCAGAGCAGAGGTGAGGAAGAGGAACGGAGCGGGTTCATCAGCATCACGATTAACGTTGCCCATATGCAAAAAGACGAAGGTATCTTCCCTCACGGTGAAGAGCCTTCGTCTACATTAAAAATATAAGAATTTATATGTTCCACGCTATAAATTATCCTTCATTTCTCGCTGAAACGCCCCGTCCTTTAAAGGACGGCGTAGCCGTTTCTACTTGTCGTCCTTTAGGGTTCATAGCCATTCCTTCTTGCGGAAGACGTAGAGCATTACACAACCTAGTGTAACCATGGCACCAATTACGCCATAATAGCCGTATTTCGTATGAATCTCGGGAATATTCTCGAAGTTCATCCCATAAATACCGGTGATGACCGTCAGTGGCATGAATATAGTGGTAATCGCCGTAAACACCCTCATAATTTCGTTGGCACGGTTGGCGATACTCGATTGATAGGCTTCACGCAAGTTGCCCATCAGATCGCGGTACGTCTCGAAGGTTTCTGAGATTTTGACTGCATTTTCGTAGATATCGCTGAAATATTTCTGCAGCTGGTCGTCGATGAGGCGGAGGTCTTTTTTGTTCAGCGTGTTGATAACCTCTTTCTGCGGACCCAGCATCTTCTTCAGCCAGAGAATCTCACTGCGCAGACCGATAATCTCGCTGAGATGCGATTTCTTGGTGTGCATCAGAATGTCCTCTTCGAGCTTCTCAATCCGCGCTTCAATCCGGTCGCCGACGGAGAAATAATTATCGACCACAAGGTCAATCAGCAGATACAGGAACATGTCCGGCTCACTGACCTCCTGCTCCCAGAGCATCGGCTTCAGCACACGCAGCTCATTGATCTTCTGTTTCGTTACTGTAATAATATAATGTCTTCCCAGGAAGACGTTAAGCGCCCGCAGGAAAATCTCCTCATCATCAAAACGGATGCTGTTCACTACTATAAAATAATGGCTTTCATAAATTTCGATCTTCGGACGCTGATCTTCTTCGCTGAGGCAATCCTCTACGGCCAGATCATGCAGGTTAAACAGGGGCTGGAGCAGCTCCAGATCCTCCACATCCGCATCAATCCAATAGAACCCCTCCGCTGGAGGTGCAAGTGTTTCTTTAATATCGTCCATCGTTGTAAAAACCCCTGAATTTACCAGCCGGATTTTCATCTGATTCACTCCTTCTGTCCCTGGTTATCCACCAGAGATGCTAATTAAAGCACAGAGAAATCATCAGCTTGGCCGGGGCTGCTATCCGAACCTAATGGTCACATATCCGTTCGAGGGCATGAAGAAGTGATGCTCCCGCCGCCGGCAAGCTGATGATTATCCTGTGTGGTTGTTCATTTGGTACGCCTATATGCGAGCTCGGGTCGCCTTCCATTCTTCTACTCACCTCGTCTTTTCATCTAAGTCTGGAAACACTTGTCTAGTATAACGCCCGGGTATGGCTCTTTCAAGAAGAATTCTTGCCATTTTCAAGCCCCCTGAGCATTGTATGGACTTGACGAAAAGGAGGTTCATGATTTAAAGTGGATTTTAATATAATAATTGAATACAGCTAAATCTTATCAAGAGCAGGTGGAGGGACTAGCCCGATGAAACCCGGCAACCGGCGTGTAAACGCACGGTGCTAATTCTTGCGGAAGCTTGGCTGGCGGTTAACCGTCAGTGTAAAGCGGTCTGGCAGATGAGAGAGGGCGCATATGTTGTGTAGATATGACCTTTCTCGTTCCGGGAGAGGTCTTTTTTTGTTGTATATCAACCCCATGAAGGAGTGAGCGTAAATGCCGATTAAGATTCCTGACAGTTTGCCCGCCAAAGAGATATTATCGGGTGAGAATATTTTTGTAATGGACGAGAGTCTGGCCTATCACCAGGATATCCGTCCGCTGCGGATTGCCATTCTCAATCTGATGCCTACCAAGGAGACAACCGAAACCCAGCTGCTGCGTCTGATCGGGAACTCCCCGCTTCAGGTAGATGTGATTCTGCTGCATCCAAGCTCCCACACATCGAAGAACACCTCAGCCGAGCATCTAAAGAGCTTTTACAAAACCTTCGACGAGATCAGCCACCGCCGCCTGGACGGTCTGATTGTGACCGGTGCCCCGGTCGAGCAGCTGGAATTCGAAGACGTGAATTACTGGGAAGAGCTGAAAGAGATTTTTGAATGGAGCAAGCAGAATGTGACCTCGACGATGCATATCTGTTGGGCGGCACAGGCAGGCTTGTATTACCACTTCGGGGTGCAAAAAGAAATTCTGCCCGAAAAATGCTTCGGCGTCTTCCCGCATACGCTCAGCCAAAGCAACTTCAAGCTGCTGCGCGGCTTCGACGAGGTATTCCATGTACCTCATTCGCGTCATACGGATGTTTCCCGTGCTGATATCGAAGCCAATCCGGAGCTGCAGATTCTGGCTGAATCGGAAGAAGCCGGTATATATCTGGTGTCCACGCTGGACGGCAAGCAGATCTTCGTCACCGGACATTCTGAATACGATCCGAACTCCCTTAAATGGGAATACGACCGGGATATCGCCAAGGGCATGGATATTGAGCTGCCGAAGCATTATTATCCCAAGGATGACCCGACCCGGACACCGCCTGCTGTATGGCGGGCCCATGCCAACTTATTATTCTCTAACTGGTTGAATTACTATGTATACCAAGAGACTCCTTACGATATCGGTCCAATTATTTAATATAATGAAAAGAAGCAAACACTCGACATCACTTTTAGGAGGTTTATGGAATGGATGAGAAACTGAGGATTGAAAGCAGGCTGGCACAAATTGGCTCACAGGAGGACCCTGCAACGGGGGCGGTGAATTTTCCGATTTATCAGTCAACGGCATTCAGACACCCGCGGCTGGGACAAAGCACAGGGTTCGACTACATCCGTACCAAGAACCCGACCCGTTCTGTGCTGGAAACTGTCGCAGCTGAGCTGGAATCCGGCGATGCCGGATTTGCCTGCAGCTCCGGCATGGCTGCGCTGCAGACCGTCTTTGCCTTGTTTGGACAAGGTGACCATCTGGTGGTCTCACTTGATTTGTACGGCGGAACCTATCGTCTGCTGGAGCGGATTCTCTCCCGCTTCGGCATCAGCGCCTCCTATGTGGATACCAATGACCTTGAAGCGCTGGAAGCGGCGCGGACGCCGGGTACCAAGGCGGTATTCGTCGAGACTCCGACCAATCCGCTGATGATGATTACTGATATACGGGCGGTGTGTAGCTGGGCCAAGGAGCATAATCTGCTGACGATTGTTGACAATACCCTGCTTACCCCGTTCTTCCAGCGGCCGCTGGAGCTGGGTGCGGACATTGTGGTACATAGTGCGACCAAATATTTGGGCGGACACAACGATGTGCTGGCCGGACTGATTATGACCAAAGGCAGTGAGCTGTCTGCCGAGATGGCCGTGCTGCACAACTCGATCGGGGCGGTGCTTGGCCCAAGCGACAGCTACCAGCTGATGAGAGGGATGAAGACGCTGGCGCTGCGCATGGAGCGGCATGAGAGCAACGCACTTGCCCTGGCCCGCTTTCTGCAGGATCATCCGGCGATTGCCGAGGTGTTCCATCCGGGCCTGCCCGAGCATCCCGGGTTCGAGATTCAGAACAGCCAGTCCTCCGGCAACACGGGGATTTTCTCCTTCAAGGTCAAAGACGCCGCCTATATTGAGCCTGTGCTCCGCCATATCCGGCTGATTGCTTTTGCCGAGAGCCTGGGCGGCGTGGAGTCGCTGATGACTTACCCGGCTGTGCAGACACACGCCGATATCCCGGTTGAGATCCGCGATGCTGTAGGCGTGGATGACCGTCTGCTGCGTTTCTCCGTCGGTATCGAGCATGCCGAGGATCTGATTAACGATCTCGGCAATGCGCTGGAAGCGGCACGGGCTGAGCTGGAGAAATAACCGCTCTGCACAGAAGTGTTTCGCAGTTCCTGAAGAATCCGCCAGGTCTGACCTGTGCGGATTTTTGCGGTTTATGTTACGATGAGGGAATGGAACTTTTTATACATTGGTAATTGTTTATACCTAACAGCGAGGAACCTAAAGGAGGCTGCTAACGATGAGTGCGATAGATCTTATTCTGGACAAAACACTGAAAGGTGAACGTCTTCAACTGGAAGATACGGTGCGGCTGTTTGAGAGCAATGAGATTGAGAAAATGGGGGCTGCCGCCAACAAGATTATGGAACGCTGGCATCCGGACCCGCTGGCTACGTTTGTGATCGGCCGCAATATTAATTATACGAATGTGTGCGACGTCTACTGCCGTTTCTGCGCATTCTACCGCAAACCCGGTTCAGATGAAGGGTATGTGCTGCCGGACGAGCTGATCTTCCAAAAGATCACCGAGACGATGGCAGTGAACGGCACGGAGATTCTGATGCAGGGCGGCACCAACCCGAACCTGCCATTCAGCTATTACACCGACCTGTTGCGCGGCATCAAGCAGCGTTTCCCTGAGATTACCATGCATTCCTTCTCCCCGGCGGAGATTATGAAGATGGTGGAAGTCTCCGGCCTGCCGCTGGAGCAGGTGATGCGCGAGATTCACGCTGCAGGTCTGGATTCCCTGCCTGGCGGGGGAGCGGAGATTCTGGATGACCGCACACGCCGCAAGATCAGCCGCCTGAAGGGCTCCTGGCGCGAGTGGATGGATGTGATGCAGACGGCACACAAAATCGGCATGAACACTACAGCGACGATGGTTATCGGGCTTGGCGAGAGCATGGAGGAGCGCGCGCTGCATCTGCTGCGAGTGCGTGAAGCTCAGGATGAATGCATCGCGAATAAGTATGATTCGGAAGGCTTCCTGGCCTTCATCTCCTGGACCTTCCAGCCGGACAATACGAATCTGAAGCTGGACCGCCAGACGCCGGAGGAATATCTGAAGACGGTGGCAATCAGCCGGCTGGTGCTGGATAATATCAAGAACTTCCAGTCCTCCTGGGTAACCATGGGACCGGAGGTCGGCAAGCTGTCGCTGCGATATGGCTGCAATGACTTCGGCAGCACGATGATTGAAGAGAACGTGGTCTCATCCGCCGGTGCGACCCATAAGGTCAACATCGAGTCGATTACCGGGCTCATCCGTGAAGCAGGCAAAGTTCCGGCACAACGCAACACACGTTATGACATCCTGCGGGTATTCGACGATGCGAATGAGAAGATTGACAATGATTTTGTGATGCAGAATTAGATGATAATTGCTCTGTCCCCTTAGGGAGGAGCGATTGGTATCTACGGACAGGCAGGTTTTCTCCGCTAGGGGAATCCTGCCTGTTTTTTTTAGAAATATAAGAAATTATATGTTCTACACTATTCTTTATCCTTCTATTTTTCGCAGAAACGGATGCCGCCTCTTGCAGAGGACGGCGAAGCCGTTTCTTCTTATATACAAATACATCCAAAAGTGATATCATAATAATATCAAATACATATCTAGTGGAGGTAAGATTATGCAGGAGAAAACACTTCATCCGGTTAGCGGTTTCTGGGTCATTGCTTTGATTGCTTTGTGTCTGGCAGGAGGGATCTATGGGCTTGTACATCTGTACGTTACGGTACCGGTAATCCTGTTTGTAGCGGCAGTGATTCTTTCGACCAGCATCACTGTGGTGCAGCCGAACAAGTCGGTGGTGGTGACATTTTTCGGACAGTACGTGGGAACGATTGCCAAGAGCGGATTGTTTGCAGTCATTCCGTTCAGCATCCGCAAGACCGTCTCGCTGCGTGTGCGCAACTTCAACAGCGTCAAGCTGAAGGTCAATGATGTCGAAGGCAATCCGATTGAAATTGCTGCGGTTATTGTTTTTAAAGTGGTCAACTCCGCCAAAGCCCTGTTTGATGTCGACAAATATATGGCTTTTGTGGAGATCCAGAGTGAGACGGCGCTGCGCCATGTGGCCAGCAAATATCCGTATGATAACTTCAACGAATCCGGTATGTCGCTGCGGGCCAATGCGGATCAGATTGCCAAGGAGCTGGCGGTGGAGCTGCAGGACCGTCTGTCCCTGTCAGGGGTAGAGGTTATCGAGGCGAGGCTGACCCATCTGGCCTATTCCACGGAAATTGCCAGCACGATGCTGCAGCGGCAGCAGGCCTCTGCCATTCTGTCTGCGCGGCAGATTATCGTGGAGGGGGCCGTCGGGATGGTGGATATGGCGATCCGCAAGCTGAAGGCCGATGGCATTGTCGAGCTGGATGAGGAGCGCAAGGCGGCCATGATCAACAATCTGATGGTGGCGATTGTATCTGAACGCGGAGCGAGCCCGGTGATTAACGCCGGTTCGTTGTACTAGGTCGGATTATCATGGCGGCCAAAAAAAGCTTTCCGCTGCGCATTGATCCCGAGCTGCATGAGGCGCTGGAACGGTGGGCGGCAGAGGAATTTCGCAGCGTAAACGGACATATCGAATACCTGCTGCGTGAATCTTTGAAACGTGCAGGCCGCTTGCCGGGAAGAAAACGCCAGGAGGATTAACCGCTTCAGCGCAGGATCATTAGTTGAAATCCGCTTGACTTGAAAGACAGCCCGGCGCTATAATTACTCGTAATTCACGTTAACAGCGTCGACAAAGATATGAGTGAATCGTCAAGGACCGTCCAGAGAGAGGGAACATAGGCTGTAATTTCCTCCGGTATCCGGGATTTCATTTACCCCTTTGTAGCTGCGGTTATGAACTCCCTCTAACGAGGGACAGTAAGAACCGCCGGTTCATGGCCGTTATTCCCATGCTGACGAAGGATTCTGTACAAGAATCGAATTTGGGTGGAACCACGGGTGCAATCACTCGTCCCTTTGCGGGACGGGTGTTTTTTGTATGCGTGGAGATAGGCCCTCTCGCAAAAGCAGGCGGCCGGTCGGCCGAAACAATAGGCAAGAAAGTGGTTACTACTTAGGTCCCACCGAGGATTTAGAGCGCTGCCCTAGAGCTTTCAGAGAAAATAGATGCATTTTTGCAACTAAATCTGTGAATTCGACTAATGAGGCTAGCATGGAGCTAAGTCTTTGATGCTCTTATCCTACGGAGGCCTAAGTAGTAACAGAAAGTTAAGCTAATCACACTTACTAGGAGGAATTAAGATGGCAGTAAACATCAAACTTCCGGACGGCTCGGTCCGGGAATACGCGGATGGCAGCAGCATCGAAGATGTAGCGGCATCCATCAGCAGCGGTCTGCGCAAGAACGCGGCAGCAGGCAAGCAGAACGGGATCGTAGTAGATCTGGCAACTCCGGTCGGGGAGGGTGACCTGATTGAGATCGTGACTCTGGATTCGCCGGAAGGGCTGGAGGTCATGCGCCACAGTACCGCGCATTTGATGGCCCAGGCAGTCAGAAGATTGTTCGGAACCAAAGAAGTGAAGCTGGGGGTAGGACCGGTTATTGAAGACGGCTTCTACTATGATATGGACCTGGAGCATCCGCTGAATCCCGAGGATCTGCTGAAGATCGAGAAGGAAATGGAGCGTATCATTAACGAGAATCTGCCGATTGTGCGCAAGGAAGTCGGCCGCAAGGAAGCGCTGGAGATCTTTGGCGAGCTGGGCGATCCTTACAAGCTGGAACTGATCGAGGCGCTTCCAGAGGAAAGCGTAATTACCATCTATGAGCAGGGCGAATTCTTCGACCTTTGCCGCGGACCACATGTGCCGTCGACCAGCAAGATCAAGGTCTTCAAGCTGATGAGTGTAGCCGGTGCCTACTGGCGCGGCGACAGCAAGAACAAGATGCTGCAGCGGGTGTACGGTACCGCATGGGTGAAGAAGGCCCAGCTCGACGAGCATCTGCGCCTGCTGGAGGAAGCGAAGAAACGCGACCACCGCAAGCTGGGCAAGGAGCTGGAGATGTTTACTTTTAACAATCTGGTGGGACAAGGGCTGCCGATCTGGCTGCCGAACGGCGCGAAGCTGCGCAGTATCCTGGAGCGTTATATTGTGGATATTGAAGCCAGCCTCGGCTACCAGCACGTGTACACTCCGGTCCTCGGCAACGTGGATCTGTACAAAACCTCCGGCCACTGGGAGCACTACCAGGAAGACATGTTCCCTAAGATGACTATTGATAATGAGGAATTTGTGCTGCGCCCGATGAACTGCCCGCATCACATGATGATCTATAAGAGCAGCATGCACAGCTACCGCGATCTGCCGATCCGCATTGCCGAGCTTGGCATCCAGCACCGCTACGAAATGTCCGGAGCCTTGACCGGCCTGCACCGCGTACGCTCCATGACCCTGAACGATGCGCATATCTTCTGTCGTCTGGATCAGGTCAAGAGTGAATTCAGACGTGTTATTGAACTGATCAAACGGGTGTATAGCGACTTCGGAATCAAGGATTACCGCTTCCGTCTGTCCTACCGTGATCCTGCGGATTCCGAGAAATATTTCCCGGACGACGACATGTGGAACACTGCACAAGGCCTGCTGCGTGAAATCGTTGAAGAATCGGGCATGCCGTTCTACGAAGCGGAAGGGGAAGCCGGCTTCTACGGGCCTAAGCTTGATGTTCAGATCAAGACCGTTCTGGGTAAAGAAGAGACTCTGTCTACCGTGCAGATCGACTTCCTGCTGCCCAAACGCTTCGATCTCGAATATGTCGGCGATGACGGCCAGAAGCACCGTCCGGTTGTACTGCACCGCGGTGTTCTGGGTACAATGGAACGGTTCGTAGCCTTCCTGCTGGAGAACTTTGCCGGCTCCCTGCCGCTGTGGCTGTCTCCGCAGCAAGTGAAGGTCATTCCGGTCTCCACTGCGTTTGATGAGTATGCCAATGAAGTCATCGACAAGCTGCGCATGGCAGGCATCCGCGCGGAAGCGGATCTGCGCAATGAGAAGCTGGGCTACAAGATCCGTGAAGCGCAGCTGGAGAAGCTGCCTTACATGTTCGTCATCGGCGAGAATGAGCAGAATGCCGGAACCGTCTCGATCCGCAAGCGCGGAGAAGGCGATATGGGTGCGAAGCCATTGGATGAAGTGATCCAAATGCTGGCCAAGGAAATTGCCGAACGCACAATTGCTGAATAGCTGCTGAACCAATGCCGCATAAAGGTGTGCAAGTGACCTTGATGTATAAAATCTTGTCAAACGGGAAACCTTCGCTAATAGGGGGAGGTTTATCTAATGAACAAAATGAGCAAAGGCCAGAGGTTATGGTGTCTTATTGTAACGATTGTATTGCTGCTGAGTGTAGCAGGTATATATCCTCAGTCCGGCCGCAAGGCGGCGGAGGCAACAGGAGTGGCGTCAACACATCAGCAGGTGATCTTGGCCTCAGGCAGCTCGATGGCCGAGAAGTATGCAACCTATGCCGGCCATGTGGTTGGTCCCGAGGTGTTCTCACAGCTGAAGCCATCCAGCACATTACCACCGCAGCAGCAGAGCAGCCGGAAGGCTGTGCGCAGAAGCAAGCCAGCTCTGCCTGTACAGCCGGATGCTATGCCTGTATCGGCACCTGCGCCGCACCAGATCATCACCTCACTAAAGGTTACGGCTACCGGTTATACCGCGGGTTATGAATCTACAGGCAAAACGGCAAAACATCCCCAATACGGGATCACGTATTCCGGTGTCAAGGTGCGTAGAGACAAAAATACAGTCTCGACGATTGCCGCAGACCCCAAGGTGCTGCCGCTGGGCAGTGTGCTGTATATTCCGGGCTATGGCTACGCAATAGTGGCTGATACCGGATCAGCGATCAAGGGGCGAAAGATTGATCTTTATTTTGCCACCACCAAACAGGTGTATAAGGAATGGGGCAAAAAAACAGTGACCGTACAGCTTATCAAACGGGGCAACGGAAAATGTACGGAAGCGATGCTTAGAAACTTCAGCCGGGCGATCGAAACGCACAGATCGGTGCCGCAATCGCTGCTGGAGGAAGCCATTTGAACATTATTTCACTTGAAAGTGCATAATAGGGCCTTCACTTTCCCATAATACGGACTGGGGCATAGACGTGCCCTTTCTGAGAAATTCTCAGCGCAGTATCTTATGATGCTGCACCGGGAAACAGGGAGGTGAATGAAGTGGCCAATACCAAAAAACCAAAGGTACAGGAAAATTACAAAACACCGAATGAAAAATTCAATGCCGAGTTTGCTGCTGAAAATGACGGCACAACTAAGCAACTTGGAAATACGACGCCAAAACCGGCTCAGAAACCACAGCAGTAGGATTGTGAGCATTACTGCAGTAGGATAGCTGCAGAAGCATAAACCGTTCTTTATTAGCCAATAGGCTATAAGGAGCGGTTTTTGCTGATAAATGAGAAAGTGAATGATTATGTGAACGTTTACCAGTAGGACTATATAACCAAAAGAAGGAATTTGGACAATAAGTGTTTATATTTCCCTGTACCTAGTGCCGATATATAAGGAGAAATGTCGAATGAGATAATATAGAAACGAGGTTGCTTGGAATGAAGAAGAAATTCAGATTTACGGTTAGGAAGAAGCTTTACTTGTCGTTTTTTATAGTGCTGCTGATACCGGCTCTGATCATTGGGTGGACAGCGTCCGAAACCTCCCGCGATAAGATGCAGGAGCAGATGCTGGGCAGCGCAGAGCAGAGCGTAGAGACAGTCAATTTGATTATCAGCAACGCCATTCAGGCCAAAATGCATGATGCAGATTATTTAACAAGTATCATCAATGCTTCGATGATCGATGGTCCGCGCAGTCCGCGTATTGTGCCATCACTGGAGCAGTATCTAGGCATGCATGCTGACGCCAACGACATTTATATAGGTACTAAGGAGGGGCTGATGATCCGCGGCAAAGCCAAGGATGATTCCAGCTACGATCCGCGCGAGCGGGACTGGTATAAGCTGGCGATGAAGACTCCGGGCAAAATCGCAATGACACCGATCATAATTAATACATCGGGCAAACCAGCGCTTGTGATGTCGAAGACCTTGCCTGACGGCTCCGGGGTTCTGGGTATTTCACTTAATCTGGACGTGTTAAGCGCACAATCCAGTATACATATTGGAGACAAGGGTTATGTAGTCGTATTGGATGGAGCGAAGAAGGTGATCGTACATCCAGACCTAAAACCGGCGGACGAAGCCGGAAAGAGCTATGCTGACCCAATGTTTGCGGAACCAAGCGGCATCTTCGATTACGATTTGGGGGACAATGGCAAAAAAATGGTCTTCCAGACTAATGAGGCTACTGGCTGGAAAATCGGAGGTTCGCTGTATGAGGAGGAGCTGAATGAAGGGGCCGACGCGATCCAGAGGATTGTAACGATTACGATTGTGGTCATTCTGCTCGTCCTGATTGCGGCTTGCTCCTTCTTGGTCAATTCCATCACCCGGCCGCTTCTGAGGCTGCAGGAATCGGCAGCGGTAATCAGCAAGGGTGACCTGACTGCGTTGATTGACACCCGCAAACAGGATGAAATCGGCAATGTGGCGCGCAGCTTCCAGAGCATGGTGGACAACCTGCGGGCAATGATTATGGGAGTTCAGGAGACAACCGAGCTGGTCTCGTCCTCGGCCGAGGAGTTGGCTGCCAGCGCAGAGCAGTCCAGCCATGCCATTGAACATGTCAGCGGCTCGGTGCAGGAGATGGCTGCGGGCAGCGAGCAGCAGGTGGGAAGCGTACAGCAAGGTGCACAGAGCCTGACTAATATCTCTGCAGAGATTCAGAATCTGTCGGGCCAAATGCAGGAGATGTCTTCGGGCATGCAGCAGACGTCGGCTTCGGCACATGAAGGCAACCAAGCGGCGATGGAGGCCGCCCAGCAAATCTACAGTGTGCAGGAGACGGTTGGACGGCTGGATGGAATCGTGAATAAGCTGGGAGAACGTTCGCTTGAAATAGACAACATCGTTGAGGTAATCACCAATATCTCCCAGCAGACCAACCTGCTGGCACTGAATGCTTCTATTGAAGCCGCACGTGCGGGTGAGCAAGGCAGAGGGTTTGCTGTAGTGGCTTCAGAGGTGCGCAAGCTGGCCTTCAACTCTGAGCAATCCGCGTTCCAGATTAGCGAGCTGGTTCAAGCCGTCCGCATGCATGTGGAAGAAGTAGCTGCCGAAATGGTAGTTACGAAGACGAAGGTCGAGAGCGGAATTGAAGCTGTGAACATCTCAGGCCGTTCCTTCTCGGAGATTACACGGACTGTGGAACATTCCGCCTCCACCCTGGAGGAGCTGGCTAACGCAGCTCAGGAAATGAACGGTAATGCGGCTGCTGTAGTTGAGCATATGAATAAGATCAAGTCGATCTCCGAGCATGCCTCCGAGATTACAGATTCGGTCTCAGCGGCGACGCAGCAGCAGCAGGCCTCCACAGAGGAGATTGCCTCCTCGGCAGCGGGATTGAGCAGCATGGCAGAGCAATTGCAGCAACTTGTGCTGCGCTTTAAAATTTATCATAACTAATGCTAAGATTATAATGATATAGTAAAAAAATCCATGCCCCTCCGTCTGCAGACGGAGGGGTTATTCCTTCTCACGCCGCTGTTCCCCGCAGCAGCTTTCATGTAAACTGAGGCTATAAGTTTAAACGAGTGCGTAATCAAACTCATCAAAGGGGAAATGGGAGATGAAAAAAAGGTTAACAAGCCAGATTTTTGGCGGCCTGGTCTTGATTGGACTAGGGGTTTTGTTTCTGATGAGGCAGCTGGGTTATACGGATATCAACATCGGTTCCCTGTTCTCAACCTACTGGCCGGCTATTCTGATCTATATTGGAGTGCAGAACCTGCTTGGCGACAGTTCTAAGGGGAATTCTTTCCTCGGCGGTATCTTTTTTATATCGCTTGGCGTTTTTTTCCTGGGCCGCAATCTCGATTGGTTTGATCTGTCGGGCAGTGATTTCTTCAGAATGTTTATCCCGGTGATGCTGATCGGCGGCGGGCTGTATATCATCTTCAAGCCGCGCAGATCGCAGCCGCCTGCTCCTCCGGCTCCGCCTATGCCGCCAGGACCGTTTCCGCAAGGCCGTGATCCGCTGGACGCCCCGCCGCCGAAACCGCTGGAATCAACGCTGGATGAGCAATTCGAGCAGAAATTCGGCAAGTCTGCCGGAACACGTGACTGGAATGATTATCTGAACAAGGATCAGACGGATGCCGGCAGCAGCCAGGCCGGCCCGTCTACTCCCGAGCAGCGCTGGCAGGAGAAGCAGGAGCGGCACGAGCGCAAACGCCAGGAGCGGCATGAACGCCACGGCCACCGGCCTGGCAAATGGCATGAGGATTTCAAGGATGAGAATTTCAGCGGCAACAGCAAGGATTCGACGAACCGGTCTGCTTTTATCGGAGATATCCATATGGGCCGGGAACACTTTCAATTGAAGAACAGCAACATCTCACAATTTATCGGTGATACGGTGCTGGATCTGACCAATGCCCAGATTGCTTATGGGGAGACGAAGGTTAATATTTCCGCTTTTGTCGGCGATATTAAGGTATACATCCCGGATGATATGGACCTTGGCATATCGGTGAACAGCAGTTCCTTTATCGGTGATATGGAGGTGCTGGACCAATCACGCAGCGGATTCATGAGCAATGTGCAGTGCAGCACTCCCTACTATAAAGAAGCAGGCAAAAAGGTCCGGATCAACGTAAGTGCCTTCATCGGCGATATCAAAGTCAAAACGGTGGGTTAAGGATGGGGAAGATCTTCAGTAATACTAAATGGATGCTGATGGTCTACTTCCTCCTTAGCGGAGGAGTGACAGCCGGAATGCTCTATGCCGGTGCCTGCCTGGGTTTCATCGAAGTGGCGGATTCCCGCATGTGGCTGTACCTGTGTCTCATTATTGTGCTATTCGCGGTCGTTGTCGGCTATATGGCAGGCCAGCGCATTCAGCGAAGGATTGATGATCTGGATCTGAATATGCTGCAGGTAGCCAAAGGCAATCTGTCGGTGCGGATGGCAAACAGTGAGGATCAGTCTTTTGCAAGGGTCTATCATGAGTTCAATATGATGATGGATACCGTGGAGAACAAAATGCAGATCCTGCAGCGGCTCGGCGAACAGGAAGTTATCGAGAAGGAACAGGCGGCGGAGAGTGCGGTACTGGAGGAGCGGCGGCGGATGGCCCGTGATTTGCATGACACGGTAAGCCAGCAGCTGTTCGCGATCCATATGTCCGCCTCTTCGCTGCCTAAAGTGCTGGAGCGCAATGAGGAGCAGGGCCAGACGGTGATGAACCAGCTGATTACCATGTCGCAAATGGCTCAGAAGCAGATGCGTGCGCTGATCGCCCAACTGCGTCCGGTAGAGCTGGAGGGGCGCAATCTGTTCGAAGCCCTGGAGAAATGGTTCCCCGACTATTGCCGCCAGAATGGCTTGAAGGGCATGAAGGAGCTGGAGCTGCAGGGTGAGCTGTCGGAAGCCATCGAGCATCAGCTGTTCCTGATTATCCAGGAGGCGATGGCGAATATCGTCAAGCATGCAGGCGCATGCCTGGTGAGTCTCTCGCTGCGCGAAGGCCGCAGGCAGGTGGTGCTGAGCATCAGCGATGACGGGCAGGGCTTCGAGCATGTGCAGCAGAAGCAGGGCTCCTATGGTCTGATTACGATGCGTGAACGGGCGGAGAAGCTGGGCGGCCAGGTGGAGATTATCAGCCGCAAGGGAGCGGGAACGACGATTCGTGTACATATCCCCAAGTTTGTTCAGGCTGCGGGCAATGTGGAGGGGAACACCAAAGCTATTACGGGCGCTGCTGCTCCCGAAGAGGAGGGTTAGAACATGAGTGTGATCAAAGTGCTGATTGTGGATGACCACGATATGGTCCGGATGGGCCTCAAAACCTACCTGATGCTGGAGCCAGTATTCGAGGTGACTGGTGAAGCGGCGAATGGGCATGAAGCCTTGGAACTGCTGCGCAAAGGCGGCGAGGAGGCGTTGCCTGATCTGGTGCTGATGGATCTGATGATGCCTGTGATGAACGGGGCGGAGACAACGAGAGCGGTGCTGGCTGAATTTCCGAAGCTCAAAATCGTTATCCTCACCAGCTTCCTGGAGGATGATCTGGTCGTGGATGCTATTGAAGCCGGTGCGATCAGCTATGTGCTGAAGACGGTATCGGCAGAGGAGCTGATCTACGCGCTGCAGGGGGCTTACCGCGGCATGCCTGTTATGACCGGCGATGTGTCGCAGGCGCTGACGCGCGGCATCCGCCAGCGGACGGTGCAGGGCGATTCCTCCGGCCTGACCGAACGCGAGAAGGAAGTGCTGCTGCTGATTGCCGAAGGCAAGACGAATAAGGATATCGGCGAAGAGCTGCATATCAGCATCAAAACGGTCAAGACACATGTCAGCAATCTGCTGATGAAATGCGAGCTGGATGACCGTACGCAGCTGGCGATCTATGCCCACCGCAAGGGCTGGGCGCAAGGCTGAAGAACCCTTGAATACATAGTATGCCCGGAGTGCACCCGCACCCGGGCATGTTTGCTTGTGGCCGAGTGAGGTGGATCGCGATTGCAACTATTTGCGCCGCTTATACGTGGATACCGTGAAAGGGGGAGACCATGGAGCTGGAGCTGCTGTACCAAAGATATGCCAGAGATCTGTACCGGTATCTATACTCCCTCTCAGGCGATCATCATATGGCGGAGGATCTGGTGCATGAAACGTTCTACCGTGCGTGTCTGTATCTGGAGCAGGCCGAGATCGAAGCGGTTAAACCGTGGTTGTTCAAAGTAGGCTACCGGGCGTTTATTGATCATACACGCAAAAGCAAACGGACCCTGCTGCGCAGGCAGCCGCCTGAGCGGCTGGATCGCCATACGCCTGAGCAGGAAATGCTGGATCAAGAGGGGCTGCAGCACATTCTTGCACTGATACACAGCCTTCCGCAGAAGGAAGCGCATGCCTTGCTGTTATGTGATCTGCATCAATGTAAACAGCAGGAAGCTGCCGACATTCTGGGCATGAAGCTTAACACGCTCAAAAGCCATCTGCTGCGCGGGCGCAGGACGATGCGGAGCTTATTGCAAAAGGAGGAGTGATTCCAATGGATGACCATAAACAGAATAATAACCTGACAGCTGAAGGTCAGGACGAAGGCGGCAGCGAAGCAAGCAATGATCAGGAAGACAAAGAATATTACCGCGCCATCTCCAAGGCTGTCCGCGACATTCAGGAGTCACCCGGACTTGAACCGGAGCGGGAACGGAAGCTGATCCGCACCGCGCAGCTTCGCGCCAGGCTCAATTCTGTCTTGACGACGCTTGCGATTCTCCTACTGATCCTGCCTGTGCTTACCCTTGGTTCCTACATCTATTATGGAATGAAGGCCAACGAGCTACTGGATGTATCCACCAAAACGTTCTATGTCACAGCCCCGAACCAAAGGCTGGCAGATTGGGGGCTGAAATCCAACATCGGCATCTTCTCCATGGATGCGCAGGCGCTGGCAGTTACCAGAGTCGGCAAGCAGGATATCCGAAGTGCAGAGCTGGACATCCGGTTCTCTATGGACCGGGTGAGCGAGGTGCAGCGCACAACGCTGCTGGAGGTGGCTTCTCCGGCGGTGGCGAGCCGGGAGAATAACTATTTTATTCACCCGCTGGCGGCGATGACCTTTGATTCGGCCCGGGAGCTGGAGGTGCTTAACGGACTGCCTGATGAAAGTGTGGCCGAGTTGTATGTTTCGCTGGACACACTGTATTCGGAGGATGAGGTCCGGCAGGCTATGCCGGCGGAGCTGGATACGTCCTGGCTGGTGGTAGACTCGGGGACTACGAGCCTGGCCGTAAGGCAGTCGGTGAAGAGGTGACGTTTGCCTTGCCGCTTGGATATCCCGCTCAGAATGACACAGATCCCTGGTCCCCATTCTTCGCGGCGCCGGATCGTACAGAAACCAACCAGCAGCAGTTCCTTTCCATCATCCAGCAGCTGGCTGAGGCCGAACAGCTGGCCACAGCTGTATCCGGCGCGAAGGTGCTTGATCTGCCGGAACGGGCGGAATACCTCAGCGGGCATCCGGTAATGATTTACGGAGCGGTGGTCACAGGCCCTGTGTCTGAACTTAAGAAGCTTGCGCAGACAAGTACGGTCCGTGCGGTCAAAGTAAAGGAGACAAGATTATGGAATTGGCATTCTTGAACAAGCATACATTGAAGCGCCTGTTGTCCTGGGCGGGGCTGTTGTCCTTTCTATTCGGCTTGCTCTCGCTGGCCCTGCTCAATGCCGCGCTGATCTTCAGGAACGTGCCGCTTGCGCAGCCTACCGCATTGTTGGTACCGGAGCTGCTGCTTGGAATATGCGGGCTGTTCGCGCCCAGAGGCCGCCGGTCATATGCTGTATGGGGGATCGCCATCCCGTTGTTTGTAAGCATTGGTATGTTTGTATTGTTTGGTTTGTCGTGGACCATCAACCCTCGGCCTTAAGCTGCGCAGATGTTGCGGACTCCAGTGCCGCTATTTCGCGTAGATCGCCCATTTTGCTGCTGCTGCGGACTCCAGTGCCTCTATTCGAGCTAAAAGGCCTCCTTGTGGAGGCTTTTTATGGTTATAAGGGCACTGGAGTCCGTTGAGGCTCAAAAACAGCTGAAATCGGCACAATAAGGGCTATAGAGTCCGTATCTACACTATTGTGGGGGTGTAGGTTGGCACGGCGTGGGTTGTGCGCCCGTGTGCACTTGTCCGTGTGTATTAGCCTTTGCCCTTAAGGTGGTCTAAGGTTTGGCACGGCGTGGTTTGTGCGCCCGTGTGTACTTGTCCGTGTGCATTAGTCTTTGCCCTTAAGATGGTCTAAGGTTTGGCACGGCGTGGGTTGTGCGCCCGTGTGCCTTAGCCTTTGCCCTTATCGTCTTAGCCTTTGCTCTTAAGGTTCTGGTGTCTGGCCCGGCGAGATTCATACGCCAGGGCTTGTCCCGTGCTTCCCTGCCCAGGGATCGGGTATCAGAGCGGAGAGTTTACGGCCGCCTTTGAAATCATGTTCCACCCGCAGGGTCCATTCAAGGGAACATGATTTCAACAGCGGCGGAGCCTGGTACCCGATCCCCCCACTAATCTTTTTATCTAACCTTAAATTGTTTTTAATGTGACCTTAAGGTTTAAAGTACAAAATAAGAACAAGAAATCAAATACACCTTGTCAGTCAGGACAGGGCGCGGGAGGAATGACAAACATGGACGAGAAGAACAACAACTTTAATCGTGATAATGAACCGGCGTCGGATCGGGAATGGAATAATAGCGGCAGCAACCATGAAAGCAGCAATGATAACACTACGAACAGACAAGCTGAAGACACAGGGTCTTCTTACTACTATTCTTACGGGCCGTTCAAATCCTTGAACAAAGACGAAGTACCGGCAGACAGCAATACCCAGCATTACAACCGTCGTGAGTCGGAACGTGTAGAGGTTAGTCCTCCCGAACCTGTCCGGACGGCACCTCATAGCACTGTGCTGCGGACAACGGGGTATGACGGGAACGGCGGACGCGGTGGAAACGGATCGGACGGAGGCAACAACGGCTGGCAATATAAAAGCAAGCCGAAGCGCCCCGTGAAGGCCGTGCTAATTTCTTTTCTGGCCGGAATGATCGTATTGTCGGGTTCGATGTTTGCTTCTGACCATTACAACTGGTTCACCGGAGGCCAGCAAACGACAGCGTCGATAAGCACGGTTGGTACAGCCAAAACTACCAATGAAAGTGCAGGAGTGGCCCCCGTCACTTCAACCGCATCGCTTGTGAACGGAACAGGTGATGTGTCCAGCGTAGTGGACGGCGTTGGACCGGCCATCGTCAAGATTGAGACACTGGTCAACTCCGCCTCCCGCAGCAGAAGCCAAAGCAGCCAGACTGATCCGTTCTCGCAATTCTACTTCGGAGACCAGTATGGCGGCAATAACTCACAGACTCAGCCTGATGCAGGAACCGGGTCAGGGTCAGACTCCTCCACACAGCTGGTGCCATTAGGAATCGGAACAGGCTTCATCTATGACAAGGCCGGTTATATTCTGACCAACCAACACGTAGTCAACGGTGCGGATGTGATTCAGGTTACCATTGAAGGCAACAGCAAGCCATACGAAGCGAAGCTGCTTGGCTCCAGCAAGGATCTCGATCTGGCTGTGCTGAAGATTGAAGGGGACAACAATTTCCCAACCGTAGCACTTGGCGATTCCGACAGTCTGAAGGTAGGCTCTGAAGTGGTGGCTATCGGCAATCCGCAGGGCTTTGACCATACCGTTACTGCAGGGGTACTGAGCGCGAAGGGACGCAGCATTGACATTCCTGAAGAAGATGGCAGCGGAACACGCAATTACAAGGATTTGCTGCAGACGGATGCTTCCATCAACCCGGGGAACTCCGGAGGACCACTTTTGAACATGAACGGACAGGTAATCGGGATGAACGTGGCTGTAAGCACAGACTCGCAGGGGATAGGTTTTGCTATCGCGGTCAACACCATCAAAGAAGTTGTGGATAAGCTGGAAGCCAACCAGGAAATTCCAAAAGAGCCGGTGCCGTTTATTGGAGCAACACTGATGACCATCACCGATGAGGTGGCGAAGCAGATGGGCACAGATCTGACTGAAGGTTCTGTAGTAGCTGAGATTATTTTTAAATCCCCAGCCTACAACGCCGACCTGCGTCCTTACGATATCATCACGGGTGCAAACGGCAAGAAATATGCCACCAACCAGGAATTGATTGAATTTATTCAGACCTTGAAGGTTGGCGACAAGGCAACGCTTAATGTGGTTCGTGACGGGAAGAAGCTGGATCTGAAGGTAACGATCGGCAACAAAAATGATTTTGCCGCACAAACCCAAGAGCAATAATTGCCAGAGCGGCAACAGTGAAGCGGGAGGGGCAACCCTTCCGTTTTTGCTGAGATATAAGCCTGTATTCTTCTTGCCCGCAGATGCGAAGTGCATCGTTGACTGGTACAATACTAATATATATAAATATGAATCGACAATGGGGGCTGCTTGATGCGACCGAATATTCTAATTATTGATGACGATGACAAAATCCTGTCCATGCTGCGCCGGGGGCTTGCTTTTGAAGGCTATGATGTCAAAACGGCGGTGAACGGCGCAGATGGTTTGCGCGCAGTAATCAGCAGTGATCCTGACGTGGTCATTCTGGATGTGATGATGCCGCAGGTGGATGGATATGAGGTGTGCCGGCGTTTGCGTGAGGGAGGCAGCAATGTGCCAGTGTTGATGCTTACAGCCAAGGATGAAATTGAGCACCGGGTCAAAGGTCTTGATCTGGGAGCCGATGATTACCTGGTGAAGCCGTTTGCACTGGAAGAGCTGCTGGCCCGGGTGCGTGCGCTGCTGCGCCGCAAAAGTGATCAGAATGGTAACGGTGATCAGGCAGTTGCCTATGAGGATATAACGCTGGATGTGGATTCCCGTGAAGTGATCCGGGACGGCAAACGTCTGGAGCTGACCGCGAAGGAGTTTGAGCTGCTGCATCTGTTTATGCAGAATCCGAAGCGTGTGCTGTCACGGGATTTGATAATGGACAAAATATGGGGCTACGACTACAGCGGCGAATCCAATGTGCTTGAGGTTTATATCGCCATGCTGCGCCAGAAGACGGAGGAGCACGGTGGCAAACGTCTGATTCAAACGATCCGGGGAGCCGGTTACATCCTAAGAGGTGACAATTAATATGTCCATAAGACTGCGGCTGACAGCTTGGTATTCTGGAATTTTGGCCGTTATGCTGCTGGCCTTATCAGCCGCAATTTACGGTTTTGTATATATTAATACTTATGGGGATTTGAAGGAACGGGTGCAGAAGCAGGCGGAACAACTCAAATTGGTTCCCATTTGGGGACTGAACAATTCATTGTTGAGTGTAGGCATGAATTTCTCCCAGGCCAGCCGTCTGGAGGAGGCCAACTATCTAGCCCAAACGCATATTTACCAAGGTAATATTACTCAATATACGGAAAATATGATTGCTTCACAAATTACCTTTGATGTGCCGGATATTAAAGAGTTGGAACAATCCAAAGGGTTTGCACAAGCCACTGCGGGCGGTTATCATTTTATGATCTATCAGATCCCGCTGCGTAACCCTGTAGGCGATCCTGTCGCTATTCTGCAGGTGGCTACTCCAACCAATCAGGAAGACAGGCTGATGGCTCGCATTAAGAGCGTGCTGCTTTTTGGTTCTTTCGCCACCCTGTTTGCCGCCTTCACCTTCGGCTTGTTCCTGGCCCGCAAGGCGATGAGCCCGATCGAGAAGGTAATCGAGGCAGCCAACGGCATTCAGACAGGAACGGATCTTAGCTCCCGCATCGAAAACGACGGACCGCCCGATGAGATCGGCCGCCTGATTGCAACCGTTAACAGTATGCTTGGACGGATGGAGGGCTTCTACACAGAGCTGGAGGATTCGTATGCGGCCCAACGCCGGTTCGTCTCCGATGCGTCGCATGAGCTGCGCACGCCGCTCACGACCATTCGCGGTAACATCGACCTGCTGCACAAAGTATGGGAAATGAAGCCTGGTGAAGGATCGATGACTGAAGAGGAAATCCGCCAGCTCTCGGTAGAGTCGGTGAAGGACATCGCCGATGAATCGAAGCGGATGAGCCGCCTGGTGGCGGATATGCTCTCCCTGGCCCGTGCGGATACCGGGCGGACCTTCGACATCGAGCCGGTGGCACTGGAGCCGATGATGACCGAGGTGGCGCGTAGAGCCTCTTTCCTGCCGCATGAGGCAGAGTGGGTCACTGGCGATATGTCGGCCCTGAACGGCAAATATATCGTCGGCAACAAAGATTACCTGCAGCAGATGCTGTTTATCTTCATTGATAATGCCTTCAAGTATACCCCTTCCGGCGAGGTGACGCTGGATACGATTTTTTACCAGAGCCAGGTGGGGATACGGATCAGGGATACAGGGATCGGGATGGACAAGGATGAGGTGCCGCATATTTTTGACCGCTTCTACCGGGCGGACGAGTCGCGCGGAATTACGGAAGGCATCGGCCTCGGGCTGTCGATTGCCAAATGGATTATTGACGAGCATGGCGGCTCTGTGGAGGTTGTGACACGCCAGGGTGAAGGGACTACCTTCGTGATTTGGCTGCCGCTTCTCTTTGCCCCGCCGCTGGAATAGATGGTATAATAGGGCGGGTCCTATTATAGCAGTCAACGACAGCAGAAAGCTGGTGAAGTCATGGAAGTCATTAAAATTTCTCCCCGGGGCTATTGCTACGGCGTTGTCGATGCCATGGTGATGGCACGGCAGGCGGCACAAAATCTAGACCTGCCCCGGCCGATTTATATATTGGGCATGATTGTGCACAACAGCCATGTGACCAACTCTTTTGAGGACGACGGCATTATCACACTCGACGGCCATAACCGTCTGGATATTTTGGATAAGATCGACAGTGGTACGGTTATCTTCACCGCACATGGCGTATCCCCGGAAGTACGCAAGATTGCCAGAGCCAAGGGACTGACCACGGTGGATGCCACCTGTCCCGATGTGACCAAAACCCATGACCTGATCAAGGAGAAGACAGAGGAAGGGTATGAGGTAATTTATATCGGCAAGAGAGACCATCCCGAGCCGGAAGGTGCTGTTGGCATTGCGCCGGAGCATGTGCATCTGATCGAGAAGGAAGAGGAGATTGAAGGATTGTCGGTGTCTTCCTCCCGTATTGTGATCACGAATCAGACCACCATGAGCCAATGGGATATTAAGCATATTATGAAAAAGCTGCTGGTAAAATTCCCCGGGGCGGAAGTACACAACGAGATCTGCATGGCTACCCAGGTGCGACAGGAAGCTGTCGCCGAGCAGGCCGGACAGACTAATCTGGTGATTGTGGTAGGAGATCCTCGCAGCAACAACTCCAACCGCCTGGCCCAGGTATCGGAGGAGATCGCAGGCGTACCCGCCCATCGTATTGCCGATCTGTCCGAGCTCAAGGTGGAGTGGCTGCAGGGTGTCCGAGTAGTCGGAGTAACTTCGGGCGCTTCCACGCCTACACCGATTACCAAGGAAGTTATTAATTATCTGGAACAGTATGATCCCGAGCTTCCGGAGACATGGGAGATTAAACGTACAGTGAATATGGCTAAGCTGCTGCCGCCGGTCAAGAACAAAAGTGCTGCTGCCAATGGGTAATTAATGGCTTCGCAGCCCATATAGCAGAAGGTGGAGAGGGGAGTTTTCCCGTACTCCACCTTTTCTTTTGACTTGACGAATGGTTATTTTTGCGGTAAAATCGCTTTAGTGATTAAAAGCGTAGAAGCTTAAAAGCGAACACGCGTCGTAGTGTGAGAGTTTGAAATTATAACCAATAAATCAGCTATTGAATAGAAGGGGAGTTATAACATGATTGTGATTACATCGAACCAAACACCGGAAGCGCAGGTTAAGGATATCATTGCCGTAATTGAAAAAGAAGGCCTGCAGGTCCACCTGTCCAGAGGCGCGGACCATACTGTAATTGGTCTGGTGGGCGGGGTTACTCCCAAGCTCGCAGAACATCTGCGGCAGATGAAGGGCGTAGCCAATGTCGTCAAGATCTCGAAATCCTACAAGCTGGCGAGCCGCGATTTCCATCCCGAGGATACCGTAATTGATATCCGTGGTGTGAAGATCGGCGGGGAGAACCTTGTGATCATGGGCGGCCCTTGCGCCGTTGAATCACCCGAGCAGATCGACGAGATTGCCCGGCTGGTCAAAGCCTCCGGCGCCCAGGTGCTGCGCGGCGGCGCGTTCAAGCCGCGTACCGGCCCTTACAGCTTCCAGGGCGTAGGTGTGGAAGGCCTGACCATGATGGCCGAGGCGGGCAAACGTCATGGCCTGCTGACCATTACAGAAGTAATGACTCCGGAATACGTCGATATCTGTGCGGAGCACGCAGACATTCTGCAGGTCGGCACACGCAATATGCAGAACTTCGATCTGCTGCGCAAGCTCGGCACCTGCGGACGTCCGGTGCTGCTGAAGCGCGGCTTCAGCGCCACCTATGACGAACTGCTTAACGCGGCCGAATACATTCTGGCCGGGGGCAACCGTGACGTGATGCTCTGTGAGCGCGGTATCCGCACTTTTGAGACCTACACACGCAATACACTCGATTTATCGGCCATTCCGGTACTGCAGAGCCTGAGCCATCTGCCGGTGATTTCCGATCCAAGCCATGGTACAGGACGGCGTGAGCTGGTGGCACCGATGGCCAAGGCCTCGGTTGCAGCCGGAGCCAACGGCCTGATTATCGAGATGCATACGGATCCCGACAACTCTATGACCGGAGACGGCGTTCAATCCCTGTTCCCGGAGCAATTTGATGATCTGCTGAGAGATCTGGAAAAAATTGCACCGATCGTCGGACGCAAGTTCTCTTCTTCTCCCGAAACCGCTGCAGTTCTTTAATTTTTTGGGCCGCCGGCCCTTCGATTACAGCCCTCCGAACCCGCTTCAGGGCGCGGAAAGAGGGCTGTTTTTGTGTTGTCCGGGCATGATCTGCAGCCTGTCCCGTCCGAATCTGTTTTTTTCACCAAAGCGTCAGAATATCTTACATTGTCATAAGAAATACCTGACATAAGCATTGACGGTGTTAGGTATGAGATTTATAATGACGACAGCAAAAAAATTAAAACAAGAACATTTGCATACTGTGAGCGGCCTAATGTTCGGAACTTGGGGAGGAAAAATTCATGTCGGTTAAAAAAGTGTTGGAAACAATCAAAGAGAACAATATCGAATGGGTAGATTTTCGTTTCGTAGATTTAGGAGGACGTGCCCACCACATTTCGTTGCCTGCGTCCGAAGTGGAAGATGAAACTTTTGTAAACGGTGTGGCCTTTGACGGATCATCCATTACAGGGTTCCGCGGTATTGAAGAATCGGATATGGTCATGATGCCCGATCCAAGCACTACATATATCGACCCTTTCACAGCTCACCCTACGCTTAACATCATGTGTGACATCTTCACTCCTGATGGTGAACGTTATGAGCGCGACCCACGCGGGATCGCAGTGAAAGCAGAAGAATTCCTGCAGGCAAGCGGCGTGGGATCAGCAGCATTCTTTGCACCTGAGTCCGAGTTCTTCATCTTCGACGATGTTCGCTACGAGAGCGGCATGAACAGCTCCTCTTATTTCGTAGATTCCGAAGAAGCAGCATGGAACACCGGCCGTAAAGAAGAAGGCGGCAACATGGCATTCAAGGTTGGAGTCAAAGGCGGCTATGTTCCGGTAGCACCAGTGGATTCCCAGCAGGATATCCGCAGTGAAATGTGCCGTTTGCTGGCTGAAGCGGGACTTCGCATTGAACGTCATCACCATGAAGTGGCTACGGCTGGACAAGCGGAAATTAACTTCCGTTTCGATACTCTGAAGAAAACAGCTGATAATCTCTTAACTTACAAATACATCGTGCAGAACACTGCGCGTCAATATGGCAAGGTAGCAACGTTCATGCCTAAGCCGCTCTTCGGAGACAACGGCAGCGGAATGCACGTTCACCAATCGATCTTCAACGGAAGCGAGCCATTGTTCTACGAGAAGGGTGCTTATGCCAACCTGAGTGAGATGGCTCTGAACTACATCGGCGGTATTCTCTACCATGCTCCGGCATTGATCGCCTTGACGAACCCAAGCACCAACTCATTCAAACGTCTGGTACCTGGTTATGAAGCACCGGTCAACCTGGTTTACTCCAAGGGTAACCGTTCCGCTGCTGTTCGTATCCCGGTAGCGGCTGTGACTCCTAAAGGTTGTCGCATCGAGTTCCGTACACCAGACTCTACAGCCAACCCTTACCTGGCGTTCTCGGCTATGCTGATGGCAGGTCTGGACGGAATCAAGAAGAAGATGAACCCGGAAGAGCTGGGATATGGTCCTTACGACAAAAATATCTACGAGCTGTCCGATGCTGAAAAAGCAAAAATCCGCAGCGTTCCAGGCACCCTGGACGAAGCGCTTGATGCTCTGGAAGCGGATCATGACTTCCTGACTGAAGGCGGCGTATTCACTGAAGACTTCATCGCCAACTATGTGTCCCTGAAACGTTCCGAAGCTCAAGCAGTAGCCATTCGTGTTCATCCACATGAATACTCCCTGTACTTCGACGTATAAGATAACTTAGCTCATACTTGTTTGGAGAAGAACCCCCGGAATCTGCTGATTCCGGGGGTTTTTGAATTGTTTTAACTCTTCCTTTTAGCAGAGGGGTTCACAGATTTATTGGTGATGGTTCCTTACAGGGGCCTGGAAGGCCTTCTCCGGCTTCACAGCGGCGCAGTAGCACTTCTTAGAAGCGGTGATCTGAAGCGCCGCAGAATCTCTTGCAGGACTGCGAGGTGAAAGGTTTGTGTTGACAATCCAAACTGCAAAAATGGTTGGACCAGGACAACCTCTGATCCAACCACTTTGCCTAATCTGCCTACGGCTCAATTCCCCATGCAAGCTGATCGTTAATGAAACCTGTAATCTGTTCATTGTTTATGACTTGACTGCTTGATGCATCGAACGAGTAATCGTCAACCTGGCTGTAATTTGACCAATTGGTTTTGGAAAACCTCGCTTGAATTTCTGCACTCTGTCCGGGATTAAGTGTTCCAGCCGAATTCGTAAAGGCAATTTCCAAATAATAATCGGCTCCTGCAACAGGATTCTCCAGCTTGACAAATTCGCTTGTTACATTCGCGCTCCCTACACTTGCCCAGTCGCACCAGAAATTCTGTGTGCTTTCACCGTCAATTGTATAGTAATAACGAAGTTTTATATCACTAAGATGGATAGCCGAGTCACCTGTGTTGACTAATTTGAATTTGGGTGAAATTCCGTTGGTTGATGCGCTCGTATTGCCGTTAAAGGATTGGATCGCCAAGTCTCCTGCGGGTACGGGAGCATCGCTGTCAATTACATTTAATGCAAGATCAGCGTTGTTTCCTCCGCTGAAATGAAAGGTTATGGCATGTTGGCCAGGCGGCAGCTTGGAAAGATAGGATGTAGACAGAACGAAAGTATTGCCTGATAGCGTATAATCCTGGCCAGGTTCAAGTGAATAAGATTGATTGGTAACGCTTGCAAGCTGATGACCGTTTAATGTAACGGATATTTCAATATCCTGTTGCGGATCTGCCGCTTTATCGAATGTTGCATTCAGGGGAGAAATCGCAGCACTCGGTGTTGAATCTACGATCTTGACTTTTAATACAGGATCTTGTCCTTGATTAAAGTCAAAGATGATCGAATGCTCGCCAATCGGCAGCCGGGCAAGGAATGCACTTTTCAGCAGAAGTGTATTTCCGCTTATAGTGTAATCCTCATCCACGGCCAATACATTGGCGCCCGCTCTAAGGGAGGTTAACGTATTGCCGTTAAAATTTACTGCAATTGCTTTGTCGCTTGGATTTGGCGTATATTTGTCAAATTCGACGTTTGCGGGTACGATGGATGCGCTTGGGGTTGGATGATCAACCTTTAAATTGGGCAGTTCGTCCAGCGTAATCACATAATTGCTCTGATAAAGCTCAGTCAGGGTATCCGGATAATTAAATGCGGAACTCATGAGATGCTCGCCATACCATGGGCAGAAATAGAGCCAGCCCGACTTTTCCTCTGTAAGATTTTGTACGCTTGGCACCGTGTCATTCTCCGTCATTGCCACCATTTTCGTACCATGGGTTAATTCAACAAGCTGATAGAAAATCGATGTAATGGCATCTTCATTGGGTACGCCCGACAAACCGTCATAGCGGTTGTAGATGGTATTGTATTTATCATACCCCACGATATCCACCTGAGCATCGCCAGGATACCATGCGGGGGAAGAGTTGTACACGTAGCTGTTGTATGTCCAGATCAAGTTGTGCAAGCCGTACGTTTCAGTAAGCTCCGTATAGAGCATATCCCACAGCTCTTTGTAAACCTCCGCACCTGCCGAGGCCCACCAGAACCACGCGCCTTCCCCATTCACCCCGCCGTTGCCCTCAGCCTCGTGATAGGGGCGGAAAATAACAGGCACATTATTATCTTGCAGAATAAGCAGCTGTTCCGCCAAATCATCAATGGTCGTCATCACATATTGATATTCTTTTGTGCCGGGAATCACTGCATTGGCTGTATTAAAATTGGTTTCAGTAGGCTTATAGGTGGCTTTTTTCCAATCCACAAACTCACCGGGCTGATAGGAATTGAAATCTCTTGGGACATTAATATGCCAGGAAGCCGTAGCGATCCCGTTTCGGTTATTAACCCAATCAATAACACGATTGGTTGTGCCGTCCTCCCAACCGTATAACGGATTATAGTTCATAAGATCGAAGCCTCTGATTGCCGGATATTTTCCTGTTAAGTTGTGAATCCATTCAAACTCCAGTTCCGAATTGCCGTCATTTCCGCCTCCGTAAATCTCTTGCTGTCCCGAGATAATATTGTTGCCGTAAACCTCTGTTAAATAGTTCATTAAAATTTGGGTTTCCGCTGTGGCTTGACTATCTGTGAGGACGGGCTGTACATCCAGAGGATCAAGATCGGCATAATCCACGGTAAAGGTGTCGAAATAAGCAAATCCCCAGCCTGCCTTAACTTGTATTGTGTTGCTGCCTTGGTTCAGCTTATGAAAGCCGAAACCGAAATTCGACCACTCCTTAGTGTAGGGAAGCATATACGAGCCCTTATTAACGTCGTTAATATTTAAATATTGAAGCCTGCCGTCAGGACTCAACTCTTGCATATACCGGGTGGAAATCGCATACATTCCGGTTTCCGGAACAGTGACTTGGAAGCTTAGTGTGCCGGAATTCTGCATCCAAACAAATCCATTTCCGGAGAATCCGGGCTTTGGTTGTCCGTAAATTTGAGTCACCACTTGAAGATCGGATGTGAGTTGAGCGTTTTCGCTTTCAATAACGAAAAGTGCGGTGTCTGCATGAACGGGCGCTGTCAACAAACCAAGCAGCAGAGAAAATGCGATTGCAATTGCGCTTGCCTTTTTTACTAAATAGTTCATTTTCACTTTCCTTTCCATGTAAAATTTGATAGATCATCTTGCACCTCAGAGCGAATGTAACCGCTCACATTAAACGTAGCATATATATCATTTTATGTAAATAAATGGACAGATAAAAAATGTAGCGTAGCAAAATAACCCAATTTATCAACTGTATGTTTCCCTTGCTTCTTTACACCAGAAAGGAGATCTAAACGCTGAACGGATTGCGACAAAAGTATACCTCATTACCCAACAATTGACCTTGCCTATGCTCAAAAACTTGAATGAACTTCTATAAGGAGCTCTAAATAGTAACAGGTGTGCTTGTTATTTACGAAACTGCTTTCGGTTAATTGAAAGGTATTCAATAAAAACAAAATAATCATCTTTACAACCTGTTAATCTGGTGTAATAATCATTAACGAAAGCGGTTTCGTTAATGATTCGGATAACGTAACGAACCCTGCGCCATTATCACGGAGAGGATGATTTCATTTGGTTCAAACGCAGAAGCAGAAGCATGGCTGGAGATTTACTGGCACTAACGGGGATTTCAAGCTTGAACAGCCGGAGAGCAGCAGTTATTTATATTTCCCGCTAGTCAATGAAGGAGGGATGATGTCTTCGGTCAGCCCCAAGCTGCACGGTCAGGTGGCCTCCGGGCACAATACCTTCCTTACACCGCCACTGTCGGTGGAGGATCTGCATAATTCGCGGGCATCCCGCAATTTCTGGATTCATCTGGAGGGCCAAGGCGTTTGGTCGGCAGCAGGCAATTCCGCGAAACAAAATGCGGAGGTGTATACAGATGAGGCCGATCCAGTGGAGCTGGAGGCGGGACTATTATGGCACAGAGTAACGCGTAGCAGCCTGCAGTTGGGGATAACTGCGGAAATTACCAGCTTCGTGCCTTGCGGCCAGGACCGCGTAGAGCTGATGAAGGTAACGCTGAAGAACAGCGGGTCAGAGCCGCTGGAGCTGACGCCAACGGCAGCCATACCACTCTATGCCCGCTCAGCGGATGATCTGCGCGACCACCGGCATGTCACCTCATTGCTTCACCGCACGTATACGTCCGCTTATGGTGTGGAGGTGCAGCCCGCGCTTTCCTTTGACGAGCGCGGCCACCGGATTAACCATACCTCCTATGGTGTATTTGGAGCGGAAGGCAATGGAGCCGGTCCGGTTGGTCTGTTCCCGGTCCAGGAACAATTTATCGGGGAAGGCGGCAGCCTGGATTGGCCGGAAGCTGTAGTGCTGAATACAGAAGCCGCCGAAGCGGTAGACGGAGCAGCACTGGAAGGGTATGAGGCCATCGGCGGCATTCGTTTTGCCCAAGTGATTCTGCAGCCGGGAGCAAGCAAAAGTTATGTGCTGGTGCTGGCGATTGATGAGGATAGAATCGACGTTCCTGTACTGATGGAGCGCTACGGTTCTGAAACGGGCTTTGATTCCCATCTGAAGCAGACGCAAGCCTTCTGGGCTGACAAGGTCAATACGGTACAGTTCGAAACCGGCGATTCGGCTGCGGATCAATGGATGAAATGGGTGACACTGCAGCCGGTGCTGAGAAGACTGTATGGAAATTCCTTTCTGCCCTACCATGACTATGGCAGGGGTGGGCGCGGCTGGCGGGATCTGTGGCAGGACTGCCTGGCTCTGCTGATCATGGAGCCGGGCGAAGTGCGTTCGCTGCTGCTGAATAATTATGCCGGCGTGCGGATTGACGGCAGCAATGCAACGATTATCGGCCAGCAGCCGGGTGAATTCATCGCTGACCGCAACAATATTCCGCGTGTCTGGATGGATCATGGGGCCTGGCCGTTCCTGACGACGCTGCTGTATCTTAATCAGAGCGGCGATTTGGAGTTCCTGCTGCAGGAGCAGACCTATTTCCGCGATGCCTTCAGCAGCCGCTGCAAGCAGCGTAATCCGGACTGGAGCGCCGCAGATGGCAGTGATCTCAGAACAGCAGCGGGAGAGATCTATAAGGGGACGATCCTGGAGCATATCCTGCTGCAGAATCTGGTGCCATTCTTTAATGTGGGAGAACACAACAACATCCTGCTGGAGGGTGCGGACTGGAATGACGGCCTGGATATGGGCGCACAACGCGGTGAGAGCGTAGCCTTCACTTCATTTTATGCCAGTAATCTGCTCGAAATCTCACGGCTGCTGGATACACTGCAACAGCGCAAAGGCCTGAAGACGGTTGAACTGGCTGAGGAAATGGTGCTGCTGCTGGATACTCTGGGTGAAGCGATTGACTACGAATCCATCTCAGGCAAACTGAGCAGGCTGGAGGCGTATTACAGTGCAGCAGCCAATGAAGTGAGCGGCAATAAGGCGGTGCTTGAAATCGGCCGGGTGGCCGCGGATTTGGCGGGCAAAGCTGAGTGGATGTTTGAGCATTTGCGCAGCAGCGAATGGATAACCAGTACATCCGGCGACGGCTGGTTCAACGGGTACTATAATAACGATGCCGAACGTGTAGAAGGGGAATTTGCCGCAGGCGTCCGCATGACCCTTACAGGCCAGGTATTCCCGCTGCTTGGGGCTGCGGCAGCACCGGAGCAGGTGCCGCAGATCATAGCTGCCGTAGAGCGCAATCTGCTTGATCCGAATATCGGCTACAGGCTGAATACCCGTTTTGGCGGCATCCAGCAGAATTTGGGCCGGGCGTTCGGATTTGCTTTTGGGCATAAAGAAAACGGGGCAATGTTCAGCCATATGACTGTGATGTACGCCAATGCCCTCTATAAACGCGGATATGTGCAGGAAGGGTATAAAGTGCTGGACTCTCTGTACCGGCTAAGCACAGATTTCGAACGCAGCCGTATGTATCCGGGTATTCCTGAATACATCAACGAGCAAGGCCGGGGGATGTATACGTATCTGACCGGTTCGGCGAGCTGGCTGCTGCTGACGATGGTCAATGAGGTGTTTGGCGTGAAAGGGCTGCTCGGCGATCTGCTGCTGGCACCGAAGCTGGTGAAGCAGCAATTCGGACCTGATGGCACAGCCTCCATCGAAACGCTCTTCGCAGACCGCAGGCTGAGGGTGGTCTATAAGGCTGCTGGGAGCGTGGAATATGGGGAGTACCAGATACAATCCGTACTGCTGAATGGCAGTGAGGTGACGCTGCAGCGTGTCGAGGAGGGGTTGCTGATTGAGCGCAGGCTGATTGCCGCATTATCTGCGGAAGGTATCCACTGCCTGGAAGTCGAATTAGTGTAATTCCTAAGGAAATACACTTAACAAGGAGGCAGCAAGAGTGGCTCACATCTTATCGAATGGAATCATCACCGTGGAGATTGCGGAGGTGGGAGAATACCGGCAATCCCGTTTTGACTGGACGGGCTGGATTACGCAGGTGACGCTGGAGCAAGGGCAGCATACGTTCTGTGTACCGGAAAGCTTGATTCCCGGGCACGGAAGCGGGGGATTGGGACTCTGCAATGAGTTTGGCATTTCCCGGGCAATCGGATATGAAACGGCAAAGCCGGGAGAATGGTTCCCGAAGCCGGGAGTCGGGCTGCTGCAGCGACCGAACAACGGACCCTACGATTTTTTCAAACCTTATGAAATAGAACCTTTTACCGTAACTTCAACAAAGGATTCTAACCAGATCGTATATAACGTTCAGGGTGCAGATAGTGGCGGCTATCGCATACAGCTCCGCAAAGCCATAGCGATAGACAAGAATACTCTGACCATCAGCTACGAGCTTGAAAATCAGGGGACAGAGCCTTTTGAAACCGAAGAATATGTGCATAACTTCATTGGCATCAATGGAGCGCAGACCAGCGGAGACTATGAATTGCGTTTCGCCGAGGAGCTTGTCATTGAGGAGACGGAATCGGATTATACTGCCCAGCTGCTACAGGCGGAAGGGAAAACCATCAGTTGGAACAGTATCCCTATTCAACCTTATTATTGCAGAATATCCGGCTGGGAAGAGCCGCGAGCAATGAATTGGGAGCTGATTCACAAGCCCAGCGGAGCAGGCGTATCCGAAAGTGGGGATTTCCCGGTCAGCAAGATTGCATTATGGGGAGAGAGCCATGTGATTTCACCGGAAGTTTTTGTTAACATTAGCCTTTTACCGCGTCAAAGCAAGCGCTGGGCGCGGAGCTACCGTTTTTTTGCTGCTGAATAAGCTGTGAACTGACCGGCTATGTGAATAATTATACTTGCTGGTGTGTGAGAATACTGCTATCATAATCGATATCCATATTGATAGGAGAGAAAGGGTGGGGAGTAATTTTGAGCAAGAGAGCGTATAATTTCAACGCCGGTCCGGCGGCATTGCCGCTTGAAGTATTGGAACGTGCACAGGCAGAGTTTGTTGATTTCCGGGAGAGCGGAATGTCCATCATGGAAATGTCGCACCGTGGGGCGATATACGAATCCGTGCATAATGAAGCGCAGGAACGTCTGCTGTCGCTGCTCGGCAATCCCACAGGCTACAAGGTATTGTTCTTGCAGGGCGGGGCAACTACACAGTTCGCCATGATCCCGATGAACTTTATTTCGGCCGGCCAGGTGGGCAGCTATGTCATGACGGGAAGCTGGGCTGACAAAGCGTTCAAGGAAGCCAAGCTGGCTGGTGGCGCACATGTAGCTGCTTCTTCCGAAGATCGCAAGTTCCTTGCCATTCCTGCGCTGAGTGAGATCCAAGCAGCGGACAACGCCGCTTATCTGCATGTTACCTCCAATGAGACTATTGAAGGTACTCAATACGCCGAATTCCCTGATGCGGGCTCCATTCCGCTGATCGCCGACATGTCCAGTGATATCCTGAGCCGCAGCTTTGATGTCAATCAGTTCGGACTGATCTACGCGGGTGCTCAGAAGAACCTTGGACCCTCGGGTGTAACTGTAGTAATCGCCAAGGAAGAATTGATTGCGGAATCGCCGAAGAACATTCCGACGATTCTTCGCTACGATACTCATTACAAGAACAACTCTCTTTACAATACGCCGCCATCTTACTCTGTATATATGGTGAATGAAGTGCTGAAATGGATCGGTGAACAGGGCGGTCTGGCCGGCATCGAAGCCAAGAACCGCGACAAAGCGGGCCTGCTCTATGATCATATCGACGGCAGCGACGGCTTCTACCACGGGGTTGCCGAGCAAGGCAGCCGCTCCATTATGAACGTAACGTTCCGCATGAATTCCGAGGAGCTGGAGAAACAGTTCGTCAAGGCTGCGGAGCAGGAAGGGTTCGTTGGCCTTAAGGGCCACCGCAGTGTTGGAGGCTTGCGTGCTTCCATCTACAACGCGGTTCCTTATGAGAGTGTCAAAGCACTCTCCGACTTCATGACTCATTTCCGCCAAACGCAAGGTTAATTACAGTTGATATCTAACCTTCCGTCTTTGGCGGAGGGTTTTTGTCTCGCGCATTCCGTAGGAACAGCCCGCCTTTGACCTTACGAACTTGCGAATTCCGCAGGAACAACCCGCTTTTGATGTTACTACTTAGGACTCTTTATCAAAAGATTTATGCAGAATCTGTTCCATCCTTAGGAGCCGAACAATTAGTTGCGAAACTGCATCTATTTAACCGTTTTTTTCCGTTTTGGAGGAAATAAGTGCGAATACGCATCTATTTTAGACTTTTGAGCGTTCCAAGAGTGAGTTACTCGAAATTAGGTGTAGATTTGCACTTATTTGCCTGCTGATGGACGTTTCGGCTGAATTTAGTTGCAGTTTCGCATCTAATTACTGGAAAGGCTGCAGGGCAGACTATAAATTCTGGCTGGAACCTGAGTAGTAACGTTTTTGACGTTAAGGTGTTGCGCATTCCGAAGGAACAGCCTGTCTTTGAACTTAACCCCCGGCCGAGCATCCCGTCAGGGATAGCCAACTAACATCAGCGGCGTCCAAGCGGTCCCGAAGGGATAAGCGGTCCACCCTCCCCAACTGCCTAGACACCGTACCGCCGGACTCCTTCGCCAAGCTTGCGGGAGTCCAGAGGGTGCAGCCCTTTGGGGCCCTCCCTTGGAAGGGAGGGTTTGGGAGGGATCGAAATCTATTACAGCCAGCAAAGAGAGGAAACATCCATATTATGCCACTACATATTGTACTGGTTGAGCCAGAGATTCCGGCCAATACCGGCAACATCGCCCGCACTTGCGCCGCTACAGGCACTCACCTTCATCTGGTGCGCCCGCTCGGCTTCCGTACAGACGATGCCACACTGAAACGCGCAGGCCTGGATTATTGGCACGCCGTACATATTGAATATCATGATTCATTTGCTGAAGTGCTGGAGAAGTACAGCGAAGGCCGGTTCTTCTATGCAACCACCAAGGCGGAGAAGAGATATTGCGACTTCTCCTTCCAGGATGGAGATTTCTTCGTATTCGGCAAGGAGACCAAGGGATTGTCTGCGGAGATTCTGGAGTCCGGCAAGGAAACTAACATGCGGATGCCAATGAGCGATGCGGTACGATCGCTGAATTTGTCCAATTCTGCGGCAATTATTGTGTATGAAGCACTTCGTCAGCTCGATTTTCCGAAACTTGTCTAAAAGTAGACATTTTTTTCGAGAAATCCAGCAGGATTCGACAATTAAGTAACGAAATGAATGATAAGTGCCGAAATAAGTAGTAGATACTAATATTAGTTGAACAGGAGAGGTGTACGTTAGATATGAAACCTGCTGGTGTAGTTCGCAAAGTGGATCAGCTGGGTAGAATTGTTCTGCCTAAGTCCCTGCGTAAAAGGTATCAGATGAATGAAGGCGATCCGGTTGAAATATTGGTTCAGGGAGATCATATTATTTTGGAGCGTTATCGTCCGAAATGTGTCTTCTGCGGATCGATGGAAGGCGTAAGCGAATATAGGGACCGTTATATTTGCTCTACGTGTCTCACCGAAATGACGCAATTGCCACGACACGCTTAAGAGCCTTATTGGAGAAGTATCCAAGAACAGATTGTACAAAAAAGACAACCTTCAGCAGCTGCGGAGGGTTGTCTTTGCTGTTTATAAACCTTTGGTCTGATCGTCGTTGTACGATGAGGTCAGAATACCGGCCAGGAATAACACAAATACCAGGGTTACAATCCAAAAGGTCAAGGAGAACGACATGCGGGCACCTCCCAATCTGGCTGTAAAGCTTACCCTGATTATAACTTGCTTGCTGCCGGAAATAAATGCAAAAATGTGAGAAATGTCAGAAACGGATGCCTGAAAGCGATACGTAGTATCGCTGCTTCGGAAGCATACGCTTTGCAGAGGACGGCGAAGCCGTTTCTACTTGAAGAATAAAAAATTGGTTGGCACAGGCCGCAGATTGCCGTCTGAAGGATGGTTGACTACCCGGCCGTTAAAGATCAGTGACGAAGAACCTCCGCCATCCAGATTATAGGCATCGATAACACCCATATTGAATAGCTTGTTCTGAAGTTCTTCCAAGGCTGCCCCGGAGCTGCCATATTCGTTATAACCGTCTGCGACCATAACCAGCAGCTGATCATCCTTATATTTGCCCATTACAGTGCGGGGAGCACGCCCGGGAGCCTGCTTCCATTTCTGCGGAATGGGAACCTTGGTGCTGTTCTTCAAGAGAACAGGCACAAAGGTGGCGCCGAATTTCGGCTTCTGCTGGTCCAGCTGTGAGCGGTTGTAGAACTTCCCGCCGATCAGTTGGCCGGACTGGTTCAGTCCAACGAAGCTTAGGTCCTTATAAGTAGGTTCAAAACCATATAAATACTGGCCGCCCACAATCGTTGTGCTTAAAGGATAACGTTTGCCTGCTTTATCGGCAAAGCCGCCCGCATTGATTCCGGCAATGGCCCCGTGGCGGCTTACCGCCTGCATGGTGGTTTCAGCTCCGCTTGAGGTTTCCTCTGCGAGGCTCATCGACATGGCTTCCGGGTCCTTTAGTTTGATTTTGAGCGCATAGGCTTTATAGTTGCCGGGGTTCAGCCGGTATAATTCGATCCGAATTCGGTCGCTGCTGATCACTTCCGACGGGGTTCCCAGCTTCGAGGTAATCCGGCGGTTATAGATCAATTGAGGCCGGGCCGTCTGTGCGGTGGCTGTGTGGACCAGCTCATTCATGGTACGGGTAGTGTCCTTGTACAGCTTGGCGCTGGCGCTTACCGAATCGATGGTGTAGGAGGCGGCTTCGCTTGCGGCGGACAGTTTCTCCTTAATCGTGGCAGTTTCCTGGACCGGACCCGGTGTTGCAGAGAACTGCGATACCTGAAGATCCAGCTGCAGCTGGGGCTGATGCCACCATAGCCCGATCAGGAGTCCGAAAAAGGGTGCGGTCAGCAGCATGAAGAAACGGTTGACTTTTTTGACAGGTGTCATCATTTAATCAGATCCATCTCTTTCTTCAGCGCATCGAGCTGCTTGCGCACCTCGCTCAGCTGGGTGTACAGCTTGTTGCTGTTGTCTGTTTTGGCACTGGCATTGTCTTTGGTAAAGGTCAGCAGCTCGTTGAAGCTCTGCACGGTATTCTGCAACTCCTTCACCTCTGAGGACAGGACGGCTATTCTTGCTTCATAATCACTTTTCAAAACGGTAAGCTGCTGTTGGCTTTGAAGGCTGAGCTCGGATAAGACCTGTTGTTTCAGGTGGTTGGTGTAGCTGTATACAGCATAAACCCCGAGGCCGATTATCAAAATCCAGAACAGTAAAAACCATTTTACGGAAGGGCCGCTTCTCGCTGTGGATCGGCGCGAGTGTACCTGGGACTTTTCCGCTAGCGGTTGCATTTGATCACCTCAAGCTCTTCTTTTTTCAAGTCCCCATTCTATCAGACTTTAGCTATTTTCGCAAAAATGAAAGAGTCTCAGTAAATAAGAAAAAGTAATTGCATCCTATTAAACTACTGCGATACAATTTCTATAGATTGGAATATCTGATAGACGTATTCAAGGTAAATGATTAATGGGCTGAGCTTACACCACCGCTCCTTGCATGCGTTATAAATGGAAACGCTGCGGCGCTTTCCTCTTTGGATAAATTATATATATATAGCAGGAGGTCTGGGCACGAATGATGAAAGTTTGGCAGGTGGTCATAGTGGGGTGTCACCCCACAAGCATGCTGGGGACGAAATTGATTCTGGAAGAGAAAGGGGAGCTTCAGGTACTGGGGATGTACTCCACATGGAGCGAATGCGTTCCCGTTGTCCGGACGATGCAGCCCGAGCTGGTGCTGGCGGACTATCATATGCCAGAAGGCAATATCGAAGAAGTGTTGTTAAGTATGAAAAAAAGCTCGCCATCCTCCCATTTTGTGGTGATGACAGAGGAAGACGGCAGAGAATTGCTGCAACCGCTTATTGGGCTAGGGGCCAGCGGCATTCTATCCAAGGGGGTGTCTCCTGGACAGCTTCTGCAGCTGATTCAGGGTCTGCGGGAGGGATTCATTTCGCTGCCTTTGGAATGGCTGGAGAAGGGTTTCTGGCCGCTTGCTTCAGCCAAGGGACTGGACAGTGTCATGCAGCTGAACCAGACGGAGATGTTCATTATGCAGCGGATCGTTCAGGGGATCACCTATGACAAGATTGCACTTGAAATTGAGGTGAGCCGCCGTTCCATCGACAATTATTTGCGTAAAATTTACGTCAAGCTTGATGTTTCAACAAGAGCGCAGGCGATTGAGAAATTTGCGCTCTTCTCCAGGCAAACCAAACCGATGTATGCATAATCCTGGTTTCACGACATAATAGAAATCAAGGGTGAATAAGGTGGGGATAGAAAGAGAGAGAATCTTCAACCGGATCAGGCCTGGCAGCCAAGCTCGTGCCAGCTGCTTACCTTACCAGGAAAGGGGGGATTCTGTGTGAACTATGAGTTTTCTGCTCGCGCACACACGTTACTGTCATCACCGCTCCTAAGCATCCGTACACAGACAAGGAGAGGCTCCATGATATCGCTCGCCGAGGAATTGCCGGCTGAAGAGCTGTTCCCGCTGTCACTGCTGGCCGAAACAGCTTCCACTGTCATTTCCGCCGATGCGGGTGCGCTGCAATACGGAGATCCTGAAGGCTATGGACCGCTGCGTGAATGGCTGGCCGGAGATTGGCTGCGGGCCAAGGGGGTAGAGGTTGCTGAAGGGGGCGTGCTGCTTACAACAGGCAGCCAGCAGGCTATCGATCTGTTCTCCCGTGTCTACATTGATCCGGGAGACCGTGTGCTGGTGGAGAATCCTACCTCGCCGGGATTCCTGCAGGCGCTGCGGATGCAGGGAGCTGTGATCATTCCGGTACGCGGTGACGCCCACGGGCTGCTGCCGGACCATCTGCGGGCCCAGATTGCGCAGCATAAGCCGAAGATGCTGTTCGCGGCCCCGAGCTTCACCAATCCCAGCGGCATTCTATGGAGCCTTGCCCGGCGCAAGGAAGTGCTGGAGCTATGCGCTTCCTGCAATGTACTGATCGTTGAGGATGATTCATACGGAGATCTTCATTTTCAGAGATATGGTGAACCTCCGGCACGGAAATATCCTTCCCTGTATTCGCTGGAGAATGTGAGCAGCGGCGGACACGTCCTGTACATCGGCTCTTTCAGCAAAACGGTAGCACCCGCGCTGCGGACGGGCTGGGCCGCAGGCAGCCCCGAGCTGATCGGTATGATGACCGCTGCCAAGCAAATGGCGGACTGGCAATCCAGCTCGCTCAACCAGCGGCTGCTGCATCATCTGCTGGATGTCTCGGCGTTCGATCTGCGAGAGCATATTGCGCTGCTGAACCGGGAATATAATACCCGGCTGAAGCTGATGGCCGAGCTGTTGAAGCGGCAAGCCTGGAAGAACAGTGCTTATGCCCTGCCGGCAGGCGGAATGTTCCTGTGGGTAGCGCTGCCAGAGGGGCTAGACGCCTTGGCCTTGCTTAAGGTGGCGTTATCCAAAGGCGTGGCCTTTCTGCCGGGGCCGTCATGCAGTGTGGACGGCGGCGCGGGCCACATCCGCCTGAATTTCAGCCATCCCGGCCGGGATGAGCTGCTGCTCGGCATGAACCTGATGAGTGAAGCGGTCAGCGAGTTTACGGCGCGGAGCTGAGGGTGGGGGCTGTGGCTGGCGGGGTAGAGGTGCGGCTGCTAAAGTAGGGCGAAGGTGTGGTATGGGAACGGAAGAGTAAAGGTAAGAGGAAGTTTAGGGCAAAGGTAAGATGAATGAGTGCAAGTGCTAGGCAAAGGTAAGTGCAAGACAAAGGCAAGTGTAAGGCAAAGGTAAGTGTAAGACAAAGGTAAGCGTTAGTGCTAGGCAAGTGGCAAGATAGAGGTAAGTGCGAGTGCGAGTGCGAGTGCGAGTGCGAGTGCGAGTGCGAGTGCAAGTGAGAGTGCAAGTGCAAGTGTGAGTGCAAGTGCAAGTGCAAGTGCAAGTGCAAGTGCAAGTGCAAGTGCAAGGACAAGGCAAAGTCAGAAGCGAAATCAAGTGTAAAGCAAGATGTACAGATAGAAACAAAGTCTGATGCAAAATCACAATCACAATCACAATCACAATCACAACTAAAACTAGAAGCAAAGTTGAGGAAAAATCAGCAGCGGTCTCCAGTGATGGAGGACTGCTGCTTTTTTTGCCTTTTATCGAAAATTGTAGGCCACTTCTCACCTATATTGTAATCCTCCGGCTGATGTTGACGAGGTCCTGCCCAGTAACCTATCTCCTTTTATAGACGAATTTGGAAGAGCCTCTTGTTACACTTAAGCTGCCGAGTTGGCCGGATCTAGCTATGCATACTGCTGAGCGTAATTAGTTGCGAAAACGCATCTAATTGGCGGACTTTTTCCGTTTTGAAGCAAATAGATGCAAAAAGGCATCTAATTTCGGCATTCGAGCGCTTCTGACCTGATTTACTCGAATTTAGTTGCAGTTTCGCACTTATTTGCCTGATTATTGCTGATTTGGTTGAAATTAGTTGCACATTCACATCTATTTGCTCCGGCTGTTCCAGGGTAACGTTCTAAATCCTCGCTGTGACTTAAGTAGTGATCTGAAACAAAATTTATTCTCTCGCCGACGCTGAAGTTCTGTTTGATAGTGTTTAATCTGTTGCAGACCTGATGGGTGTTGGAGCAGATGCATCAGCCTAAGCGGAGAGTGCGGGGAGTTGGAGGGAGAGTGTGGGGGTGGAGGGAGAGTGTAGGGCTGGAAGCGGAGAGTGCGGGGATGGACGCGGAGAGTGCAGGGCTGAGAGCGGAGAATACAAGGTGGAGGGAGAATATAGGGCTGGAAGCGGAGAGTGCAGGGCTGAGAGCGAAGAATACAGGGTGGAGGGAGAATGTAGGACTGGAGGCAGAGCGTGCTGAGTGAGGCGGAGTGAGCGGGGCATGAGGAGGAGAGGACGGTGTTGGCCGTAGAGAGAGCGGAATAGCCGCAAAGAGGGGGCTGGACGTATAAAGTGTGATGCTAGCCGCAAAGAGGGGGCTGGACGTATAAAGTGCGGTGTTGGCCGCAGGGAGGGGGGGCTGGACGTATATAGTGCGGTGCTAGCCGCAAAGAGGGGACTGGACGTATAAAGTGCGATGCTAGCCGCAAAGAGGGGGCTGGACGTATAAAGTGCGGTGCTGGCCGCAAAGAGGGGGGCTGGACGTATATAGTGCGGTGCTGGCCGCAAAGAGGGGGGCTGGACGTATATAGTGCGGTGCTAGCCGCAGGGAGGGGGGCTGGACTTGTACTAGCCGGGCCATCGTAGCGGCCCGGCTAATATGTGTTGGCGGCGACATCCCCGCGCCGCCTATTCCCGGGACGCGCCGGCTTCGGTTACGGCGGCGTATTCCAGCAGCGCCGCACGCCCGGCTGCGGTCAGCGTGTACCGCCCGCGGTTCACCCGGGTGAACCAGCGGTAGTAGTTGCGCTGCAGGATCGCCGCTGCGGTGGGCACACCGCTGCGCCGCCGCAGCTCGGCCGGTGTGACACCGGCGGCCGATGCCCTGCCGCCGGCTGCGTCCGCGCCGGCGGTGTCCTGCGCCGCGGCTGCGCGCGCGGCGCGCTTGGCGGCAGCGGCCAGCTCGGCCGCCGCTGCATCCGCCTCGGCGGCGGTCAGCGCGAGGGCGACGCGCAGCGCCTTCTCGCGGTAGGCGGTCACGAGCTTGACGCGCGTGCTGCCGCCGGTGTTGTAGTCGCCGCTGCGCTCGCGGAACTCATAGAGCAGGCGCTCGCGGCGCCGTGCCCCGCCGCGGGCGGGCGCAGGCGGCGGCTCCGGCTCCGCGAGCACCTCGACCAGCGGAGCCTTCGTCTTGTAGAAGACTACGGTGATCAGCCCGAGGCCGAGGCGGCGGCACAGTCCGCTGAGCTCGCCCCAGCGCTGGTTGACCGCTCCTTTTTTGTCACGCACCCGCTCCACCGCAAGATATACATTCGGACTGAGGCGCAGCCGCTCCACACCCTGCAGCAGCAGGGCCAGATTGAACGATTTCTTCAGCTCCACAATCAGCGGCTGCTCTTCGCCCTCGCGCATTCCCACCAGATCACAGGTCCTCACTTCGCCTTTCACTATATACCCCTGCTGCTCAAAAAAAAGCTTCAGCGGAGCATACAGCTCCGTCTCATGTTTTACCGCCATCTCAAGTCACTCCTGTACTGCTTATTCATGAATTATAAGAATCTATAGGTTGCACACAATTTGCCGCAGCAACGGATGCCGTCTCTTTCAGAGGAAGGCGAAGCCGCTTCTTCTTGGATGCTCTATTATAGCACAGCAAAAAAGAGGTCAACTATTCCGGGCTCGCCGCATAGGTATGTAATACACTTTTTAAAGCTGTAAAGGCCATAGGAGCGCAAGAGGAGGCAGCGAGCAATGGACATTTTTGAGCGTATATCTTCGTATCGAGCAGAGAACAAGCGTTTGGCGTGGGCCGGCACCTTCAAGGACTATATAGAATTGCTGAAAAAAGACCCCTCTCCCGCCAAATCGGCGCACTCCCGCGTGTATGACATGATCAAGTCGCATGGCGTAGAGGATATCAATGGACGCAAAAGGTATAAGTTTTTTGAACAGGAAATCTTCGGATTGGACCGTGCGGTGGAAAAGCTGGTGGAGGAGTATTTCCATTCAGCCGCCCGGCGGCTCGATGTGCGCAAGCGGATATTGCTGCTCATGGGACCGGTCAGCGGGGGCAAGTCGACGCTGGTGACGCTGCTGAAGCGCGGGCTGGAGCAGTATTCCCGTACTGACGGGGGAGCGGTGTATGCCGTGGAAGGCTGCCCGATGCATGAGGACCCGCTGCATTTGATTCCGCTGGAGCTGCGCCCGGAGATTGAGAAGGTGCTGGGCGTGCGGATTGAAGGCAATCTATGCCCTTCCTGCCAGATGCGCGTGAAGAATGAATATGCCGGAGACATCGAGCAGGTGCGGGTGGTCCGGGTGCTTTTATCGGAAGAAGAACGGGTAGGCATCGGGACCTTCAGTCCGTCCGACCCCAAGTCGCAGGATATCGCCGATCTGACCGGCAGCATCGACTTCTCGACGATCACCGAATTTGGTTCGGAATCCGACCCGCGCGCCTACCGCTTCGACGGAGAGCTGAACAAGGCCAACCGCGGCCTGATGGAGTTCCAGGAAATGCTCAAATGCGACGAGAAATTTCTGTGGAATCTGCTCTCGCTGACGCAGGAGGGCAACTTCAAGGCCGGACGGTTCGCGTTGATCAGCGCGGATGAGATGATTATCGCCCATACGAATGAGACGGAATATAAATCTTTTATCTCCAACAAAAAAAATGAAGCACTCCAATCCCGCATGATCGTTATGCCGGTGCCCTATAACCTGAGAGTGTCAGAGGAGGAGAAGATTTACGCCAAGCTGATCGGCCAAAGCGACATGAACCATGTGCATATTGCTCCGCATGCGCTGCGGGCGGCAGCGATTTTCTCCATTCTGACACGGCTGAAGGAGAGTAAGAAGCAGGGCATGGACCTGATCAAGAAGCTGCGGATGTACGACGGGGAAGAGGTTGAGGGCTACAAAGAGGCCGATCTCAAGGAGATGCAGACGGAATATCTGGACGAAGGCATGTCCGGCATCGATCCACGATATGTCATTAACCGGATTTCCAGTGCGCTGATCAAAGGCGATCTCCAGTGCATGAACGCACTCGATGTGCTGCGGGCGATCAAGGACGGCCTGGACCAGCATCCTTCCATCTCCAAGGAGGAGCGGGAGCGTTATCTGAATTTTATCTCCATTGCCCGCAAGGAATACGACGTTCTGGCCAAAAGCGAAGTGCAGAAGGCCTTCGTCTACTCCTTCGAGGAATCCGCCAAGACCCTGTTCGAGAATTATCTCGACAATATCGAGGCCTTCTGCAACTGGGCCAAAATCCGTGACCCGCTGACCGATGAGGAGATGGAGCCGGATGAGCGGCTGATGCGTTCGATTGAGGAGCAGATCGGCATCTCCGAGAATGCCAAGAAAGCGTTCCGCGAAGAGATTCTGATCCGCATCTCCGCCTACTCGCGCAAAGGCAAGAAGTTTGAATACAACAACCATGACCGGCTGCGCGAAGCCATCGAGAAGAAGCTGTTCACCGACCTCAAGGACATTGTCAAAATCACCACTTCGTCCAAAACGCCGGATGAAAGCCAGCTGAAACGGATCAACGAGGTCAGCCGCCGCCTCATCGACGAGCATGGCTATTGCCCAACCTGCGCTAACGAGCTGCTGAAGTATGTGGGCAGTCTGCTGAACCGTTAAGCCGCCGTTCATCGGTTGAGGTTATTCATTTGACGTTAATCATTGTGCGATGACTTGCGGTGATACCACCTGCCTCGCAATATCGGAACATGTTCGTTCACCAACCACGAACCTGCCGGATGTTTACAGGACCGCCTCCGGGCGGTCTGTTTGTACAAATATAATTTATACGTTCTACACTATAAATTATCCTTCTATTTCTCACTGAAACGGATACCTGAAAGAGATACGTAGTAGCGCTGCTTCGGAAGCATACGCTTTACAGAGGGCGGCGAAGCCGTTTCTATTTGTTTATGCCTGCCTGAAAGAATAGGGGCTATACGGTCCGTACACTCAGATTGCCCAAGAACTAAATTCGCCTAAAGACCCTCCAACCTCTCGCATAACAAAGGGTGTCCCAGCAGCCATGCACACATGGCGATTGGGACACCCTTTTTACAATAACCTATCCGGCTTAAGGTTTAATGACTACATAGCTGCCCAGCCCGAACAGTTCGGTGGTCTCGACCTTGTCGGGGGCGACGGACTGGAAGACATCTGCGGTATCCTGCACCAGTTCGTCGTCGGTACCCTTGGCGAGCAAACGGATGACGATCAGCTCCTCGCCCTGTTTCAGCAGTTCGGCCAGCTTGGATTTATACTTGTCCATAGAGTTGATTTCCAAGCCTTGGGTGACTCGATGTGCAGCGTCAAGGTCGTATAATCATAGCCATACCGGGAGGCCCCAAGAATCATCGGGTTCTGATAGATGACTTTCTCGAACGTATCACCAGGGTTTCGGTGTTCTGCGCCTCAGGGAATGCGCTGAGTGAAATGTCGTTCACCCCGTCCAGCATATTCAGCGCTAGATATGGAGCAGACAGCAAAGCAGGAACAATCCCGCGCCATGGCGCTTGATATAATGAAGGTACCGTACGGGAAAGGTTGATGAGGGTTGAATTACCGCGAAGATATAGATCGTTGTATTGCATTTATCGAATCGAACATTCGTGAAGAGCTGAGCATGGACAGGATCGCTGCGGAAGCGGGGTATTCGGTGTATCATTTCTGCCGGGTGTTCAGCTTGTGCAAGGGGATGCCAGTGATAGAATACGTGCGCAGACGCAGGCTGTCGCTGGCCGCAAGTGAGTTGTTTAACGGACGAAGGATCATCGATATTGCGCTGGACTATGGATTTGAGACGCAGAGCGGATTCACCAAAGCTTTTCGCAAAAGCTTCGGCTACAGTCCCGGGCAATATGCAGCACGCCTCAGCAGATTCACGGCAACGGCAACAGCATTAGAACAGGGAGGGTATCCTATGAAACCAGTAATTGTGACGATACCTGCTTTTAAAGTGGCGGGATATGGCATTGAGACTAATATTGCCGGGGGCAGCTACACCAAGGACATCGCATCCTTCTGGAGCCACTATGAGGGGGAGAACCTGGAGTCCAAAATGTATGAAATTCTCGACCCGCCCCAGCACGGGGAGGTGGGGTTATGTGTGCCTTCTCCCACTGAGCAGAACGGGAACGCCACTTACCTGCTGGGTGTGATTGTCGAGGATTTCAGCCAGGTGACCGCCGACATGCTCACGATCGAGGTGCCGACAGCGGAATATGCTGTGTTCACCACGCCGCCGGTAGATATCTCGGGTGAGCAGGAGTCGGATGAGTTTGCACGGGTGATCCAGAGCACCTGGAAATACATTTTTGAGGTCTGGTTTCCGGAGAGCGGCTATGTGTATGACGAGCGCAAGCTGGATTTCGAGTTCTACGATGAGCGCTGCCATGCCAGACCGGATACGGTGATGGAGATTTATGTTCCGGTACAGGCGGGGTAGAAGGCAGACTACAAATCGATCGAAATCAGCTGGATATTGGCCGCAATTCCGCCGATCTCAATCTTCGAGATGTGCTGATCGGCAGTGACACTTAAGCGCCCGCGGATCTCCGACGGCTGGTTCATGGCATACCCTTGAGCTAGAACCACCTCACGTGCCTGCTCTGCCGACAGTCTGCCATGATGGTATAAATAACATAATAAGGCGCCATTGGAGGTCCCGGTCGCACTCTCTTCGGGAATATCGTACAGCGGGGCGAAGTTTCTGCACTCGGCGGTAGTCCCGGCGGGAGTATCCAGTGCGAACAGATGGTAGCCTACTGCGTCATGCTGCCTGCATATCTCAATGATTTGAGCAGAATCCGGCTCAATCCGCCGCAGCATATCAACGCTATGGACCGGCACCAGAATATCGCGCAGCCCTGTAGATACAATCTGTACCGGCAAGTCGGCATCCAGTGCATCGGGAGAGATCCGCAACGATTCGGCAATCGGCAGCTTGTCGAGAATGTCGCCAAACTGCGGCAGCGCCTGTGCCAGATAAATATAACCGTCTGCCTGCACATTAACCTCCAGAATGCCCGCACCTGTCTCCAGCGAGTAGATTCCAGCCCGGATCTGCCCTTGCGAGAACATCAGACTGAAGGTGGCAATCGTGGCATGGCCGCATACATCCACCTCATGGCCAGGTGTGAAATAGCGCAGCTTGTAATCGGCTCTCACTGATTCCTCCATGAAGGCAGTCTCCGAGAAGCCGACCTTGGCTGCAACCTGCTGCATCTGGTCCGCTGTCAGGGAATCTGCGCCGAGCACGACCCCGGCCGGATTCCCGCCGGAATGATTGTGGGCAAAAGCATCTAGCGTATAAACCTTAACCATCCTGTATATTCACTCCGTTTCTTGATGTTGTATTTCTGCCTGTAGATATAGATCATAGGTCATTTGTCTCGAAAAAACAAAGCCAGCCGTGCTCCGGTAAACCGGAAGCCAGCTGGCTTGTCGTATGATTGCTGATCTACATTCACATAAACTTCCGCTGCACCCGCTTGCCGTCATAGGTGAACAGCGCTTTTTTATCCTCCACCACGGTCTGCAGATGTACGGTCCTGCCCCACAGCTTGTAGAGATGCGGCAGTGTGCGCTCCAGGTATTTCAGGTCCAGCTCAATGCTCTCATAGCGGTGGATGATCAGCAGCTCGCCGTTGCGCTCATAGTCGGCATCCTGGATCACCAGGTACGGCGAACCGCCGTTGACCCGGGCCAGCACCAGCTGGTCGCGCACATGCTCCCAGGCTTTGTCGGTAATCTTCCATTCCGGGCCTTTTTTCTCAAAAATATAAAGGTCCAGATCGTTCACCAACTCCTTGGACAGATAGCTGCGGATGAAAGAGATGTCGGATTCCAGTTCGCGCACCTCGAACATTTTGTCCCGGTCCCAGCGGCGTTCGATGTCCTCGAAGATCTTCAGCCCCAGATAATAGGGATTCAGGATCTGCCGGGACGGCTGCACCACGGAGGAGTTTAGCTTGGCGTATTCAATCGTCTCCTCGGAGGTCAGATCCAGCTCGCGCATGATCCGCTGATGCCAGTAGGAGGCCCAGCCTTCGTTCATGATCTTCGTCTCCATCTGCGGCCAGAAATAGAGCATCTCGTCGTGAAGCATGGTCATAATGTCACGCTGCCAGTCCTCCAGAGCGGTGGAATATTGCTGGATGAACCAGACGATGTCCTTCTCCGGCTCTGGCGGGAACGCGCGGGTGGAGGAGGGGGCTTCTTCCGGCCCGGCTTGGTTTGGATCGAGGTCCCACAGTTCATTGTAGGGGTTAGCCGGACGGTTGCTGCCGGGAGGGGTGAGCTTGCGTTCCTTCATTTTGGCTTCCAGCAGATGGGTCTTGCCCAGCTTGCGCGGCTGGATCAGACTGGGATCGATATGCTCCTGCACGGCAAGCACGGAATCGATGAAGCTCTCGACGGCTTCGGTGCCGTAGGTGACGGAATAATCGGCGATCCGGTCGGCGGTGGCGGACATGCTCTCGACCATATCCCGGTTGGACATGGAGAAGCGCATATTGTTCTTGAAGAAATCGCAGTGTGCCAGCACATGCGCGACGATCAGCTTGTTCTGGACCAGCGAGTTGCCGTCGAGCAGGAAGGCGTAACACGGATTGGAGTTGATGACCAATTCATAAATTTTGCTGAGGCCAAAATCGTATTGCGATTTCATTTTATGAAAGGTTTTGCCGAAGCTCCAGTGTCCAAACCGGGTCGGCATGCCGTAGGCACCAAAGGTATAGATAATATCGGCGGGGCATATTTCATAACGCATCGGATAGAAGTCCAGGCCGAACCCGGTGGCAATCTCGGTAATTTCGGCGATGGACCGCTCCAGCGCTTGAATCTCACTCTCTGGCATGAACGTATCGCTCCCTTCTGCTTGCTGGTTGCTGCGGCGCTAAGCAGCTTGCTCCGCAAGGCCCGGCGGCTGCGGCCGGAACCGTTCTTATTATGTATATGGGGGGTGTGGGGGGAGTATGCTGAGCGAAACATGAAAGGAGAGACGTAGATATTAATGGAAATTGCAGGATTTTCCTTAGTAATGTAGAAGATTAGTCGTATGGCTATGTATAGGAGGGATTCAAATGGATGTCGCTTTGTACGAGGGGGAAATACTCAATATTACGGCCGAAATCAGCAGATATAGTGAAGTAGAAAAAGAAAGAATGATTGATAAGTATCGGAAAGCTGCTGAAAAAAAGGCAATGCTTTGTCCTTACTGTCATGAGGAGCTACGCCTGCGTGCTGGAGAAATTCGCGATATTCATTTTGCTCATCTCAAAGGCATGTCTTGTCAGGAATCTGAGGCATACGATACTTATCATAAGCAAACGAAACGGGAGAATAAAAAGCATTCCGTTATCAAGGAGATTATCTATAACGAACTTAAAGGTCAGGAGCTGATAAGACCTGATCTGAAAGTTGAGTATGGCTATAAAGAAAAAGCTGAAGAAAAGTGGAAGCACTACCCTGATATTTATCTTAATAAAAATGGCCGTGAATTTGCCGTCTCTGTGATTACGAATGTCCATGAAATTGGAGACGAGAAGTTCGTAAAAACTATTAATAAACGGAATAAGTACTTTACAGATAAAGGTCTTGAATCCATCTGGTTTGTGGAAGACAGGGAATTAGCGGATGATTATGAGCATAGGGTCCTTCACTTGTGGGAAGCCGAGTATGGCTTGGCCATAAAGACGGAAGAGGATTACAAATGGGATGAATTATTGAAGGAACTGAGGGAGCAATTTCCAGGCTATACTATTCCTCGATTATTTGGATACAGAGCACATGGCCCCATGAATCATGATGTGAGAAGTCTGTATTATGTTCACTCCATCGGAGATGAAATTACGTTCTCTGTGTATAGATTGATCCTTGATCAAATGCGGTCACCATTCAGAGCCTTTGCATTAACTAAAGGATATCGAATGAATATTTCTCAAGCTTTGATCGTTCGGGATGAAATTCTGCTCAGCGATAAGGATCAGGAAGACGGGAACAGGCTTGAATTTGCCAATCGAGTACTGTATCAGATTGAAGCCTTAGAAGCAGCGGATGCGGTAAGAAGAGAATCCAACGAAACCAGGAATGAACAGCAGGCAAGGGAGGAATATCTTGCATCAATAGCTCAAGAAACACTCGAAGAAGTGGCTGAAGCCCATTTCACAGTAGAAATTGATGTGGTTGAGTATATCTCGAAATTAAAATACTTGTCCTTGTCTCCTCAAGAATCAGAAGCGCTGTTTTATTTTCTTAAGTTACATAGAAGAGAACTTGAGGATTACGGATTAACTCTGTTGGATGTGAAGAAATGGGTCAGATACGCTTTAGGTAAAATAAATGATCCGAAGATTCGTATGTGGCTTGTTGAGATAGAAGATTTATGAATTAGCCGAGAACACTCGTGACTTTAGTCGTGAGATGAATGGGCTTCGGACAAGGCGTATCTTTAGATACGTCAATGGTCCGACAGGTGTTTCTTGAAAACAATCAAAACACTGTTATTTAGGGATAATCACTCGAATGATTCAACCTATGATATCCTGTATTTGAGGTCACAACTTCAGAATTGAAAGTGATTGTGATTATGTTCATCTAACCCTTCAACACCAGAAAGTGAGGTGAAACCATGTTGGTAAATAAAGCCTACAAATTCCGTCTCTATCCCAGCCCAGCACAAGAAGTCCTCATCGCTAAAACCATAGGATGCTGTCGGTTTGTGTTTAATCACTTCTTAGCGAAGTGGAACGATAGCTTCCAAGCAACCGGTAAAGGATTATCGTATGATTCCTGTTCTTCGGAACTGCCGAATTTGAAGAAGGAACTCCCTTGGTTAAAAGAAGTCGATAGCATTGCGATCCAATCGTCTGTGAAGAACCTTGCGGATGCCTTCACTCGATTTTTCAAGAGACAAAACGATGCCCCCTGTTTCAAGTCCAAAAAAAACAAGGTTCAGGCGTATACAACGAAACACACGAGCGGAAACATTGCGGTGGACGGAAATCAGATGAAGTTACCCAAACTTGGACGTGTACGTTTCGCAAAGTCCAGAGAAGTCGAAGGCCGCATCCAATCCGCTACGATAAGGCGCAATCCTTCCGGTACATACTTTGTCTCGTTGGTAGTGGAAACCGAAGTGCATGCCTTGCCCAAAACCAACCAAGAAGTCGGAATTGATCTTGGGTTAAAGGATTTCGCGATTCTATCGAATGGTGAAGTGTTTGCGAATCCCAAATTTCTACGGAAGATAGAGCAAAAACTCATTCGGGAGCAGCGGATCTTATCGAGACGGGTGAAGGGGTCATCGAACTGGAATCAGCAGCGAATCCAAGTGGCTCGAATCCACGAACGTATAGTCAATGCCAGAACCGATTACTTGCACAAGATTTCAACGCACATTGTCAAAAACCACGACCTGATTGCGATTGAAGATTTGCAAGTCTCGAATCTGATGAAAAATCATAAACTGGCGAAAGCAATTAGCGAAGTTTCTTGGTATCAATTCCGAACCCTGCTTGAATATAAAGCGAAGTGGTATGGACGCAGGGTGGTTACTGTAGGCAAAACCTTTGCCTCTTCGCAGTTGTGTTCGTGTTGTGGAACCAAAAACAAAGACGTAAAGGATCTGAAGCTACGACAATGGACGTGTACGAACTGTGGAACTCATCATGATCGAGATTTCAATGCCAGCCTGAATATTCTATCTGAAGGAAAAAGACTGCTTACCGTGTAGCGATTACACGAACTGTCGGAACGACAGGGATAGCTTGGTGGTATATATTACCAATTCTGTTCGGTAGAATGGACTACCCAAGAATCTCGTGGCTTTAGCCATGAGAGGTTCAAATATGGAGCAGGAAATGATTCAATCCATCGTCTTTGAAGATTTACAGCTTCCAGTGAACACGTTATTTAGTCTATAACAACAAACACAATTAGCCGGGGCGAGATCATTCTCGACCGGTTATTTTTGTTGCCGGACATCAAGCATCTTAGCTGATTGTAGGGGGATGACCGGGGTAGCGTGGGTGGGACAGTTATTCCGGTGCCGCTTCCCAAACGAAATACCTGCAAATCTGCAGGTATTTCGGGACTTTCACAGCGTTATGAGGTGAATTCCTGCGAAAATACAGGTATTTACCGGGTTCGTTCTCACAAACGGAAGATAACGTCTAAAAACCTGCACATTTGCAGGAATTCGTCCCAAAGGCTGGAGTGCGGCACCAAAGCCTGCACATTTGCAGGAATTTCTCAGTAATTTTGCAAAGAACATCACACGAGGAGGCGTGGTAGGCTTATTTACTGTAAGTTACGTTTTGGGAGGGGCGTATTTTGTACACTTTCCCTGGCCCCAGGCGAACGCGTCTGGGGTCTACTCAAAAAAAGCAAAAAAAAGCCACCTCCACTTAAGCCTACACACACCTCATTTTTTTGGATTGGTCTAGCTTCAGTTGTTCATCACTTGTAACTTACCTAAAATTGGATAGGCTTAGGCTTCAACACTTTCGGCCGAGTCGCTGGTCTGCCTCCCTTGTTCCTTCGCCCTTTGCTCGTTCGCTCTTTCGGTCGGTTTAGATGCTTCAGGAAATCCGCCAACGTTCCTTTTATATACAAGCGGAACACGGCTAGCACCCGGCCGATTCGCTGCTTCGGTGCATAACACAGACGGAGCTCTTCGCAGAGCACATACGCAATCAGGTAGAGGTAGATCAGGTTCCATACGGCTTCCGGGTTCCGGCTGCTATAGATTTTTTTCAGGTGTAAGTTGGATTTCATACATTTAAAAAAGAGTTCTACTTTCCAGCGGTAGCGGTACAGCTGTGCGACTTCGAGAGCCGTGATATCCCAGCGATTGGTGAGAACACGAACCAGGTGAGCCTTCTTTTTCTTGTCCGTATACTTGTACTCCACGAGCCGAAATACACCGGTTTTCCCCGTCTTCGGACACGTCAGCTCCACATCCGCATCCAGCACCAGTCCCGCTGCCTTCACCTTCCGCGTTTTAAGCACCTTCACTTTGCTATTTTGCTTGAGGCGAGCGACGAACAGAATACCTGCCTGGAGCCATTGTAGATATTGAGTGTAGTGAATATACCCCCGGTCGAACAAATACGTAATCCCTGTTTGCCAAACCAATGCCGCTAGCACATCAGTGTCCATATCGGCCACCGTCGCGGTAGAAAGCACCGGAGCCATGGGAATCGCCGAGTGCTCGCCCGTCAGGTGCAAGCAGGTATGCATCTTGACGGCGTTTTTTCCAGTTTGCTGGTAGGCCCATTGGCCGCGAACCCGCCCCAGCGTCAGGCTGGTGGAATCGACTGCTGCGAGGGGGCCCAACTTTTTCAGTTTTTTAGGCAGGGACGGTCCTTCCTGTTCCAACAGATGCTCCAGGCGAGAGAGGTATAGCTCACGGAGCACCTCCGGGGGCAGTTCGCCGAGCTTGCGGTTCAAGGACGACTGGTGAATGGATTGAATTCCGGTGCATTCTTGCATCCACGTAGAACTCTCTACATGATCTGCAATCTCTTGAGTCCCTTTTCGTCCTCTAAATATGGCCTCTAAAAAGAGAAACACCGTGTTGCCCCAGTGAAGTTTTTTGGCATAACGGTCGCCGAGCAGCAAGGAAGCATTGCGATCTAACCATTGGGTGACTTGACATAACAACACCTTTTCAGCTACTTTATTAACCAAGAGATCTCCTTTCGTGGGTGTGTGTATACTTCTACGATAATGGAGTCTCTTTTTTTTGTAAATATTCCCTGACTGCTTTGATGTCAGGTTCTTTGCAAAATTACTGGGAATTTCTGCCGAAAGGAGCCACGCGCACTGATTCCCGTATAATCAGAAGCCATTTCTATCGGCAATGAGATGCTGAACCAACCCATTCCGCTTAAGAAGCTACTATTAGCAGCCTAACCCATGATTACTCAACACCCGTCAGCAGTTCAGCAACTTTGTTCGCATTAAGTACCCACACACGCACCCGCACCGGGGGGAAGGATAACTGGATAGTGACGGTACTAGTAAGGTGTGGGTAGCGGTGGTGTGGATGATGGAACTGGCGCAGGTGTACGTGAGTTACTGGTAAGGTGTGGGTAGCGGTGGTGTGGATGATGGAACTAGCGCAGGTGTACGTGAGTTACTGTTGTTAGAGCGGGTGATGGTGATGGTGGTAGACCTATGTAGAGTTGTTGTTGGCGGTTTGGGTGGGGATATGGATCTTGGCGGGCGTAGGTGTAGACGTGTACTGGTGGTGATGCGGGTGATTTATTGCGGAAATTACTGGCGTAATATGGTAATGTGGAGTGGGGGTGCCAGTATGAGAAAAACAATGATCCAACTACTACTTGTGGTATCTACGGGAGCGCTGCTGCTGACCGGATGCTCGGATAACCGTACCGATTCGGCGGCACCTGATTCACTTGTAACAACAATACCTTCCACGACGCAGCAGGCAGGCGGCGGTGGTAAAGAAGCGGCAGCGGGAACTCCTGACTCCAGCCAACCGTCAACAGCCACCACAGCTGCTCCAGCTCAGCCACCTGCTGCATCTCCAGCAGTCGCTCCAGCTCAGCCATCCGCAACTACGCCAGCGTCAGATTCGACGCTTTCGCCCGCCGCTTCCGAGCCCCCTCCAATATTTGGAGGAGCTACAAGCAGCAAACCCAAATTCTCCTACCTGGAGCAGCTCAGCAGCGAGCGGCTGAACTTGTATAAGCGGTTTGAGAGCAGCAAGGACATCAGCTATCTGCGGGAGTTTACGCCGGAAGAGATGCTGCTGGTGTATCTGCAGGCCGTGGCCAGAGGCGATGCGGATCTGATCTACCTGTTCACCTATAACGGCGGTAAGCTGCCGGCTGCGGACACCTTCCGCCAGCAATATTATGATGAGCTGTCGAACAAAGAGCTCGAAAGCTCACTCAAGATGAGATATTATGATTCCGTTACCGCCCAGCAGGATGCAGCAACCGAAGCGGAACGTACGGTGGTGATCAGCGCAAGTATTGGATTATACACCAGCCAGATAGCCTACGGTCTGAAACAGGAACAAGGCATCTGGAAGATGGATATCTATCATTTGATAGAGCATGCGAAACAACCTTGACCTAACGATTGGAGTGAAGAACAAATTGGCACACCGTATATTATTGATTGAAGATGACCGGGACATCAGCGAGATGGTCCGGTCTTACCTGTCCAGGGAAGGGCTCGAGGTGGAGAGCGTTTTTGACGGAGAGGCTGCCGAGACGGCCTTTCGGACGAAGGGGCCATTCGATCTCGTCCTGCTGGACCTGATGCTGCCCAAACGCAGCGGCACAGAGCTGCTGCAGACGTTCCGCGCCGGGAGCCTGGTTCCGGTAATGATCATGTCCGCCAAGGACACGGACGTGGACAAGGCTTTGTCGCTGGGCTTCGGGGCCGATGATTATATAACGAAGCCCTTCTCCATGATTGAGCTGCTGGCGAGGGTGAAGGCGGCGATCCGCCGGGCCGGTTACAACGCAGCGCCAAGTTCGGCGCCTGAAGCACCCGCTCCGGTGAACCAGGTGGTGACGCTGAAGGGGTTGACCGTGGATCTGGATAATTTCTCGGCGGCAAAGAACGGGGAAGACATTAAGCTGACAGCCAAGGAATTTCATATTCTGAAGCTGTTCGTGACCCATCCCGGCAGAGTGTTCACGAAGGCGCAGATCTATGCCAACGTGTGGGAGGACGATTATTACGGGGATGAGAATGTAATCAATGTACATATGAGAAGGCTGCGCGAGAAGATTGAAGATGATCCTTCCCACCCGGAGTATATCAAGACGTTATGGGGGATTGGCTATAAGCTGGGAGAGCCGGTGCAATGACTACACTGCTAATAGCCCTGATCCTTGTGCTGATCATAGTCTGGCAAGCGTTGCAGCTGCGCCAGGGTGACCGTTCATTGGCCTACATTCATACCAAGCTGAGCGCCATTATCAGCGAAGGCTCACATGAACGGCTGCTGGTGTTCAACAGCAGGCAAGCACTGCAACTGCTGCTGAATGACCTGAATCGGCTGCTGGACATCAACCATAGGGGCAGCGTAGAGCGGATTCGGCTGGAGAAGTCGATGCGCAATATGCTCTCCAATATCTCCCATGATCTCAAGACGCCGCTGACGGTTGTGCTTGGCTATATTGAGACACTTTTGCATGATGAAGGGATGCCGGCAGAGGAGCGAGAACGTATGCTGCGGAAGATTCACAGCAAAGCGGGGGAAGTGATTGTGCTGATGAATACCTTCTTCGATCTGGCGAAGCTGGAATCCGGGGACAAGGAGATCCCGTTATCCAGGGTGGAGCTGGGCGAGGTCTGCCGGCGCAATGTATTGTCCTTCTATGATATGCTGAGCGCGCAGGGCGGCGAGGTGTCCATTGAACTACCGGATGAACCGCTCTACATGATGGGGAACGAAGAGGCGCTGGACCGGATTCTGACCAATCTGCTGTCCAATGCGATTACTTATGGCAGCGAGGGCGGCGTGCTGGGTCTGAAGCTGCGGGAGGACAACAACCAGCTGTACATTGAAGTCTGGGACCGTGGCAAAGGCATCGCCGAGCGCCATCAGGACAAGGTGTTCGAACGCCTGTATACGCTGGAGGATTCGCGCAACCGATTCTACCAGGGCAGCGGCCTTGGCCTGACCATTACCAAAAGATTAACGGAGCAGATGAACGGCACGATTACCTTAAGCAGCAAACCGTATGACAAGACGGTATTCACGCTTGCTTTTCGCAAATTAAGCTTCTAGCCAGCCGCAAGCCGCACGGTCCCGGTATCTTGAACACTCAGCTTAAGAATCTCTTAAGAATCAGGTAATAAAAAAGCATATTCTGCTGTGTAGAATAAATACCAGGAAGACAAGACACACCAAAGGGGATACAGGATATGAACCATATCGTGCGGACGCGGAATTTAACGAAGCTCTATAAGGACAAAGAGGCAGTAAGCAATGTAAATATGAACATCAAGCAAGGGGAAGTCTACGGGTTCCTTGGGCCGAACGGAGCCGGTAAAACAACCGTAATGAAGATGATCACCAATCTGGTGAAGCCGACCAACGGTGAGATTGAATTTTTTGGCGAGAAAATGACCAGCCGCTCTTACGAAATGCTCAAACGGATGGGTTGCATTATTGAATATCCGGTATTCTATGACAAGCTGTCGGCCAGAGAAAACTTGATCCTGCATGGCGAATATATGGGCCTTTATGACCCGAAGGCGATGGAAGAGGCACTGGAGCTGGTGAAGCTGGCCGGCATTGACAACAAGCCTGTCAAGCAATTCTCCCTGGGTATGAAGCAGCGGCTGGGTATTGCCCGGGCCGTGATGACCAAGCCGGAGCTCCTGATTCTTGATGAGCCGATTAACGGACTTGATCCGCAGGGCATCAAGGAGATGAGAGAGCTCTTCCGGATGTTAAGCCACGAATATGGGATGACGCTGCTGATCTCCAGTCACATCCTGGCTGAAATTGAACAGATTGCCGATACGATTGGGGTCATTCGCCAGGGTATTCTTGTCGAGGAAGTGACGATGGATTCGATCCGCGGCCAGAATTCGGAATACACCGAGATAGTAACCAAGGAGAGCACGAAAGCCCTCTATGTGCTGGAGCATAAGCTGGGCCTGACCAATTACAAGGTGATGGACGGGCAGACGATTCGTATCTATGATGGCGGGATATCTCAGCGGGAGCTGAACAAGGCGCTTGTGAACGCCGACGTGGAGCTGGAGAGCATCAGCAAGAAATATCATTCCCTTGAAGACTACTTCTTGAACCTGACTGGGGGTGAGGGCGTTGCTTAAACTTATGACTCTGGAGATCCGCAAGTTTAAGCTGGGCGGACTGTTTAAAGCGGTACTTATCGCCAACCTCGTCATTCTGGCTTTTATGATAATGGTTATTTTCATCGACCAAGGGGAGATTGATCCGACGTTTGCTACGTTCTCTGAGGTGTTCGACGGGCTGTCTGTTTTTGTGAAAACAACGTTTATTATCTTCGCTTCGGTTCTGTTGAGCAAGCTGGTAATTGAAGAATATAGGAGCAACACAATAAGCCTGCTGTTCATGTATCCCATTCCGCGCAAAAGCCTGATGACCGCCAAGCTGATTATTGTGTTCCTGTTCACCCTTGTGAATATTATCGTATCCAACATTGTGCTTGGTGCCATAATCGTGGGCATTAATCATTTTGTAGAGGTTATACCGGGAACGATTTCCCTGCAGGATGCTGGCACAGAGCTGGTCACAATCATGGCCGATGCGGTCTATGCCGCCGGAATCAGCTTGATTGCCCTATTCGTAGGGATGCGCAAAAAATCAGTCTCCGCCACTATTGTTACAGCGGTACTGGTTGCGTCTCTGATCTCTTCCGGGTGGGGGGACTTCCGGCTTGGCAATCTGGTAGGCGTGTCCGTCTCGCTTGGGCTGGTGGGGATGGTGATTGCCTATCTCTCTATCCGCAATGTCGAATCCGAGGATATTGCTTAAGATGAATAAAGGATTATTAGGGCCTCTGTCTCAGACAGAGGCTTATTTTTTTGTGTTAGCGGATGCGGAGGCACACAATTTTGATATAATAGATTCACAATAGGGCGAACGTGAGAAAGGAAGTGGACTGTGCAGGTAGATAACCATCTGATTCTAAAGCGAATCGTTACAGATGAGGGGATATATAAGTCGTTTTTCGAGAATCATCCCGATTATATTTTTGTGATGGACCTGCAGGGCAGTTATGTACATGCGAACCGCTCTGCGCGTGAGCTTGCTGGTTATTCCTGTGAGGATCTGAACGAGCTATCCAAGGAAGTGCTGTTGTCTGATAGCCGTTTTATTTGCCGCCATTATTTCTCCAGAGTGCTGAATGGTGAATCCTCATGCTTCGAGATTGATTTTACCGACAAGGAAGGCGTGGTCCATCGGGTTCAGGTAAGTTATGTACCCATTACTGTTGATGATGAGATCATCGGAGCATTCAGCATTGCCAAGGATATCACCGAACGGGGCAAAGTGCAGGATGAGATTCGGCTGGAGCTGGAGGAAGATCCACAAGCACAGGCGCTCCATAGCTCGATTGAACCGGTTCTGGAGCATTTGCAGGAGCTGCATGAACGGCATAGCCTGATCCTCAACTCCGTATCGGAAGGGATATTTGGTCTGGATGCGCAAGGGAGAACCATCTTTATTAATCCTGCTGCCATGCGGATGCTTGGGTATTCGCAGGAGGAGTTTCTGGGCCTGCACAATATCTCCAATCTAAATCATACCCGTGCAGACGGCTCCAATTATAACCCCGCAGAATCGCCGATCAGCCAGACCATAGCAGATGGCCTGAACCGTGTGATGGATGACGGGATATTCTGGCGGAAGGACGGCACCAGTTTTTTTGTGAACTACCGAGTCGCCCCACTGATAGACAAGGGCCAAATTGCAGGTGCAGTAGTTGCCTTCAGCGATATTACCGGTGAACGCGAGATTCTGCACGCCAAGGAATCGGCAGAACGGGCGGCGCAGGCGAAGTCCGATTTCCTGGCGATGATGAGTCATGAGATCCGCACACCGATGAACGGAATGATCGGAATGGCCGATCTGCTGCTGGAAACCGAGCTTACCGAGGATCAGCACAACTATGCCGAGATTCTGCGCAGCAGCAGCTACAGCTTGCTGCAGATTCTGAATGATATTCTGGATTTCAGCAAGATTGAAGCAGGCAAAATGTCGCTGCAGAAGGAAAGCTTTGATCTGCGTGAAATGCTCGAAGGTATAGTTAATTTATTCACCCCCAAAGCGGAGGAGAAGGCGTTGTCCCTCCGGTGGTGGGCGGATACAAGTGTGCCGCAATGGGTCACAACAGATTCCAACAGATTGCGGCAGATTATCGTCAATCTGGTTGGCAATGCGCTTAAATTCACCGAACAAGGCAATGTTACGCTCTCGGTCAAGAATATTCTGCTGCCGTACTCGCGTGAATTTCTGCTGGAATTCTCTGTGCGTGATACCGGGGTGGGCATTCATGGCAGCAAGCTGAACCTGCTGTTTCAATCCTTCTCCCAGCTGCATCCGTCCATTAACCGCAAATATGGGGGGACGGGACTGGGGCTTGCGATCTGCAAGCAGCTGGTTGAATTGATGGGAGGAACTATTTTTGTGGAGAGTGAGGAGGGTGTCGGCTCTACTTTCCGTTTCATGCTGCCGTTTATTGAGGAGGAGCATGACCGCACGAACGATTCCATCTAGCCTACAGCACAAACCTCCGTCCCTGTTGCCTGCTTAGCAATGGGACGGAGGTTGAGGGTTGGTAACAGCTTATGGCTGCAGCATATACATCAGCCCAACGGTTTGAGGACCGCAGTGGCTCCCGATAACACAGCCTGCATGAATGATAGCAATCTCCTGCACACCCGTCTGCTCACGCAAGGCGGTCTGCAGGTATTTGGCGTCTTCTTCGGCCAGGGTATGGGCAATAATCAGCAGCTCCTTGTCCATTCGGTCGGCATCCAGCATCGCATTCTGCAGCATCTGATCGACAGCCTTCTCTTTCTTGCCGCGAACCTTGTTGATCGGCACTATTGCCCCGTCAATCAACTTAAGCACAGGCCGGATCTTGAGCAGACTGCCAATGAAATTGGTCATGCCGGAGCAGCGCCCGCCCATATATAGGTAATCCAGCGTGTCTACTACAAATTGGGTTTCCACCAGATTGCGGCTGTGTTTAAGCATCGCCGCTATTTCTGCTGCGCTTGTTCCTGCCGCAGCCGCACGTACAGCCTTCATTATCAGCAGAGCGATTCCTCCGCATAAGGTAGAGGAGTCAATAATCTCTATCCGGCCTGCCGGGAACTCTCCGGCTGCCAGCAGGGCATTCTGATATGTCGAAGACAACGAGGAGGAGAGGCTGATATAGACGATATCCCCACCGCTGTCGATAACTGGCTGGAACGCCTTCATGAAGTCAGCCGGCGAAGGGGCTGCGGTCTTGGGCAGCGTACCGCTTACGGCTACCCGGCGGTAGACCTCCTCCGGTGTGATTTCTTCACCATCCTTATAGGTTCCATCTTCAAAAACTACGTATAAGGGGACAACTCCGATTGAATAGGTCTCCTTCCAGCTCTGAGGCAAATCGGAAGTGCTGTCTGAAAATATACTCACGTTAGACATGGATTTCTCCTCACCATTTCTTGGATGATATGAATAAGTTACATTTTCTTATAATCTACGTTACTACTTAGGACCCTAGCCATCCCCAAGTAGGTTTGTGCCTTCGGAGTAGTACAACAGAGGTGGCTATGGGGAAAAAATACCGTTAATACCTGGCTCATGCTCGATTGTCGTGTCTTATAGGGAAAAGTTACCACTACATCATCTATTGAGGGCTTTTCGGAGCGGATAGGACCTCATTAGCGGTAAAAATTCCCTATAAGCTCGCCAGAACGCCCAACTAGCGGTAGAATTTCCCTATCATTCCTCACTGGTCCTAAGTAGTAACCAATCTACTAATTATACCAAGACCTGTCCAATTCTCAAAATGAAAAAACAAGAAAAAGAGACTGCCGGAAATATCGGCAGCCTTCTTACTAGCTGTATAGGAAATTATGATTTTCTTTTGTTGTATATAAGGTCTTGCGCATTCCGAAGGAACAGCCTGCCTTTGCTCTTAGGATTTTGCGCATTCCGAAGGAACAGCCCGCCTTTGCTCTTGCCCCCGGCGTGCGTCCCGTCAGGGATAGCGGGCCGCCCATGCGAGCGTCCAAGCGGTCCCGCAGGGATAAGCGCTCCTTCCCCCCAGCCTCCTAATCACCGTACTGCCAGGCTCATTCGCCAAGCTTGCGGGTGTCCAGAGGGTGCAACCCTTTGGGGCCCTCCCTTGGAAGGGAGGGTTTGGGAGGGATCGATGTTTTACTTTATCACCGGAATCCAGACTTCACAGCGGTAATCTTCCCCGTCCACTCCCGGAGGATAGAGTTCAAACTCTGGTCCGCCGGAATGTTCATATCCGGTGGAAGGGAACCACTCCTGAAAGATTCGCTGCCATACCTTCTGGATGGCATCCGGCAGAGGCCCGACGGAGGTGAAGACGGCATAGCTGGTCGAAGGAATATCCCTGATCTCATAGCCTTCAGGATCGGTATCGGGACTGGCCTCTACAGCAATCCAGTAGGACAGCTCTTCCTTCTCATGACAGATGTCCATACAGATCCCGAGCAGATCTTTGTCTCCGCCGATTGCAAACAGCCGGTCAGAGGTTCCATCGGCATTAGCCTCCTGCCAGAACAGGGGGATTCTGCGGAAATTCTCGCCTTCTTTGGTGCTGACCTTCAATGATTTCCCAATAACCGAAAAAGCTTCTTTATGCACAATTCTGTAGTCCATTTCTTGATCTCCCTTCAAAGATAAATGAAAGGAGAGGCGTGGGAAGGCTTTCAGCTGAACTCCCGGCTTCCGTGCGGCGGATGGTGAGATTCCATGTGCCTTACGGAAGGCCTTGGCGAAGGCTTCAGGGGATTCATAGCCGTATTTCAGGGCAATATCGAGCACACGTAGCTTGGATACCGCTAGCTCTTGTGCGGCCAGTGTTAGTCTCCGCCTGCGCACATAATCGGCCACCGAAACACCGGTAAGCATACTGAACATACGCTGGAAATGAAAGGAGGAGGAGTAAGCAACTTTGGCAATTTCATCGATGTGCATAGGCTCCTCCATTTTGCTCTCCATATAATCCAATGCTTCTGTCATGCGGTACAGCCATTCCAATTCGCCATCTCCCTTATGCATTGATCCTATCATTCGGCAGGCCTATCTGTCCTGTCATTCCATGCGGTTGTTAGACAGGTATAGTATAACCGAAGCAGGAGTGGGGAGTCAGCCTTTCAGCTTGTAGACGGCAGCTTCATAGGGGCGCAGCAGTCCAGGCAGTACTGAACTCTCCGCATAGTTTCCGATAATCCTTGCTTCTAGGCGTTTCAGCTCATCCGGCAGCTCCGCTTGCTGCGGCTGGTCGCTGAAATTAAGCAAAACCAGCCAGCGTATATCTTCCAGAGTGCGTGTATAGGCATAGATATATTCATGCTCGGGGAGCAATAGCTCATAGTCTCCGTAAACCATAACCGGATGATGTTTGCGCAGGGCTATCAGCTGCCGGTAATAATGAAACACGGAATCCGGGTCAGCCAGCGCTTCCTCTACATTAATGGAAGTATAGTTCGGATTCACCTTCAACCAAGGGGTACCATCCGTGAAGCCTCCATGCTCAGCCGTGCTCCACTGCATGGGGGTTCGGGCATTATCACGGCCTTTGGCGTGAATCGCCTTCAGAATAGTCTCATGCTCCACATCGCCGGCTTTCATCTTCTCCCTGTACATATTATGGGTCTCAATATCCTGATAATCCTCCAGCACCGGGAACTTCACATTCGTCATCCCAATCTCCTCACCTTGATAAATATAGGGAGTACCCTTCAGGGTGTGGAGCAGCGTGGCCAGCATCTTGGCAGAGAGCACACGGTAAGCTCCGTCATTCCCGAACCGTGAGACCATCCGCGGTTGGTCATGGTTGTTGAGGTACAGGCTGTTCCAGCCTTGCTCGGCCAGTCCAACCTGCCATTTATGGAGAATCGCGCGCAGGCCTTGCAGACTCCACGGGGTGACATCCCATTTGCCGTCTGGTCCCGAATCCACATCCATATGCTCGAATTGAAAGACCATTTGCAGCTCATTGCGGTCTTCTGCGGTGTAGAGAATCGCATCCTCAACAGTAGCTCCAGGAGTTTCGCCAACGGTCATAATGTCGTATTTGGATAACACCTGCCGGTTCATTTCCTGCAAAAACTCATGGACCCGCGGCCCATTCATATAATATTCTCCCCCTCCGGCCAGCTCGCCGGGAGCCAGATCCGCCCGTTCCACAGTAGGCAGGCCATCTGCCTTGGAGATCAGATTGATCACGTCCATCCGCAGCCCGTCGACCCCCTTGTCCAGCCAGAAGGTGATCATCTTGTAGAGAGCCTCGCGCAGGCGCGGGTTCTCCCAGTTCAGGTCTGGCTGCTTGCGCGAGAACAGGTGGAGGTAATATTCGCCGGTGGCTTCATCCAGCTCCCAGGCCGGTCCGCTGAAGATGGAGCTCCAATTGTTGGGCGGCTCGCCGTCTGGACCGCCCGGCCGCCAGATATAATAATCGCGGTACGGGTTCTCCTTGGAGGAGCGGGATTCCGCGAACCAGGCATGCTCATCCGAGGAGTGGTTGATCACAAGGTCCATCATCAGCCGTATGCCGCGTTCATGTAGTCCGCTGAGCAGCTCTTCCCAGTCCTGAAGGTTGCCGAATTCATCCATAATATCCTGATAGTCACTGATATCATAGCCGTTGTCATCGTTGGGAGACTTGTATACCGGGGACAGCCAGACTACGTCGATTCCCAGCTTCTGCAGATAATCCAGACGGGAGATGATGCCGCGCAGATCGCCGATCCCGTCGCCGTTGCTGTCCTGGAAGCTGCGCGGATAGATTTGATAGACCACAGCTTCTTTCCAAAAGGTTCTGTTCATTGTCATAACCATTCTCCTTTATAGAGGGGATAATAAAAACGCCCCATAAGCTGAAGCTTCCGGGGCAGGGTGTATAGCTTAAGCAGTGATGGAAACCCCGTCGGCAGTAATCGTACCGAGTCCCTCGATTTCGTATTCCTGATCGTAAAGGGTCAGAGCAGCCGGAATCTCGGTTTCATTCGTAACAGTCACCTGTTGATCGGTGACGCTGACCTTCAGGCGTGAGCCGCGGAACATGATCTTGAAGGCATAAGAGGTCCAGTGGCCAGGGTTGGAAGGCGCAAGTCTCAGACGGCCGTCCTCTACACGAAGTCCGCCGAAGCCATGGACCACGGACATCCAGGTGCCAGCCATGCTGGTGCTGTGACAGCCGTCCTCGGTGTCATTGTTGTAATTGTCCAGGTCCAGCCTTGAGGTGCGCAGATACATCTCATAGGCTTTTTCCATATAACCCAGCTCGCAAGCCAGAATCGCATGAATGCAAGGGGAGAGGGAGGACTCATGGACGGTAATTGGCTCATAGAAATCGAAATTGCGGCGTTTGGTTTCCAGGTCATAGCGGTCGCCGAGGAAATAGAGTCCCTGCAGCACATCGGCCTGCTTAATGAAGCAAGAGCGCAGAATCCGGTCCCAGGACCATTTCTGGTTCAGTGGCAGATGCTCAGGCAGCATATCCTTGACCAGGATAATTTCCTTGTCGAGGAAGCCGTCCTGCTGCAGGAAGATGCCACGTTCGTCGTCCAGCGGATAATACATCTTGGCGATAATCTCGCTCCACTTCGCCGTTTCCTCCTCTAGCAGCTCAAGCTTGTCGACCAGCTCGGCATAACGTGCCGGCTCCTGCTCCTGCAGATAGCTCAGCGCCTCCAGCGTATATTCCATCGTCCAGGAAGCCATCCGGTTGGTGTACCAGTTGTTGTTCACATTGTTCTCGTATTCGTTCGGTCCGGTGACGCCGAGCATGACATACTTCTCCTTGTGCGGCACATAATGGACCCGTTCCTCCCAGAAGCGGGAGATTTCCACCAGCACCTCCAGCCCATATTGCCCCAGGTAGGCTTGATCGCCGGTATAATTCACATAGTTATAAATAGCATGGGCAATTGCCCCGTTGCGGTGAATCTCTTCAAACGTGATTTCCCATTCATTGTGGCACTCTTCGCCGTTCATAGTGACCATCGGGTAGAGGGCGCCTTTGCGGAATCCCAGCTTGCGGGCGTTCTCCTTGGCTTTCTCCAGATGCTTATAGCGGTAGATCAGCAGGTTGCGGGCAATCGTGGAGTCAGCGGTACTGAGGTAAAAAGGCACACAATACGCTTCCGTATCCCAGTAGGTGCTGCCGCCGTATTTCTCGCCTGTGAACCCTTTGGGCCCGATGTTCAGTCGGTCGTCCTCGCCATTATACGTCTGGTTCAGCTGAAAAATATTGAAACGGATCGCCTGCTGCGCCGAAACGTCACCTTCGATATAAATGTCGCTTTCCTTCCACTTGTCTCTCCAAGCTGCGGCCTGTTCACTCAGCAGAGCCACGAATCCGGCTTCCCGGGCGCTGTTCAGCGCCGCCGACGCCGCATCGACAAGCTGGCCGAGTCCATGATTGCGGGAGGTGACGTTAGCGGCATATTTATAAATAACGATCTGATCGCCGGGCTTTACCGACAAATGGACTGTACTGGCCACGTATTTCTCCTGCTCGATGACTTCAGCTTCTGCATTCAGTTGTTCGCCGTTGACCAGAATGTCAAAAGCCATAGCCGAGGTTACATGGAAGTCGAGTTTTTTGGTCTTCAGGGTAAGGTAGCCGCTATCCGGCTCGCCTTTCTTCTCTACCTCATTCCAGAACTTCTCATCATAATTGGAATCCTTGTTCTTGATATCGCCGTCGAGATAAGGAGTGACCGTGATTTCACCGTTGAAATTTAGCGGAAGAATGGAGTAGCGAATCGCGCCAATCTCCTGGCGGACCATACTGACCATACGGATGCTCTCCACTTTGACTTCCTTGCCATCTTCCAGAGCGGCAGTGAAGCTGCGCGAAAGCGTGCCTTCTTTCATATTCAATACCCGGCGGAACTCGGAGACAGTACACTTCGCCAGATCAAGCGGGGTACCATCGATGTCGATGTTAATGCCAATCCAGTTGGTGCTGTTCAGTACTTTGGCAAAATACTCTGGATAGCCGTTTTTCCACCAGCCGACGCGTGTTTTGTCAGGGTAATAAACACCCGCCATATAGCTGCCCTGCAGGCTGCGGCCGCTGTATTGCTCTTCGAAGTTGGCACGTCCGCCCATATAACCGTTTCCGATACTAAAGACGCTTTCGGAGATTTCCTGAGTCTGTGGATCAAAGGATTCCTCAATGATGGACCATTCATCAATTTTTAAATATTGTTTCAAGTTTAACCGACTCCTTTAAATGGGGGATGAGGATATAGAATGAACTAAATTTGTGTATTAGAAGAGGAGAACTCACATTACCTATTACTGTTAATGTTCGTCAAACGACTGCAAATGATTCCCTGAGTACTGCAACGCTGATGTGCGCAAGGGAAGGGACGACCATATTCGCTGCCCTCAGTGTCTGCGGTGAACCGATGCCCACACTGATCATGCCGGCGCGGGTGGCAGCTATGATGCCAGCTTCGGCATCTTCAAAGACGACGCAGTGTTCAGGATGAATATTCACTGCTGTGGCTCCCAATAGAAAGACTTCAGGGTCGGGTTTCGCTGCGCTAGTATGCGTGCCGTCGATAATAGCATCGAAGTAAGGCGTCAGCCCGGTATTATTCAGAATAGTCATTGCGTTCTTGCTAGCGGAGCCAAGGGCTACCTTGATGCCTTGGTCGCGGCACTCCTCCAGGAACTTAAGTGCACCAGGCAAAATTTCTGAACTGTCCATCTTGGCGATGTATTCGATATAACGGTTATTTTTCCTTTCTGCCAGCTGAGCTTTCTCTTCTTCATCCAGCGTCAGTCCGCCGATTTCGAGCAGAATGTTTAGCGAGGCGACTCTGCTGACGCCTTTGAGACGTTCGTTATCCTGTTCGGTGAACAGGAAGCCAAGGCTCTCTGCGAGTTCCTTCCATGCTATATAATGATATTTAGCGGTGTCGACCAGTACTCCATCCAAGTCGAACAAACAGGCTTTAATTTGTGTCATTGTTGTACCTCCTAAAAGTTTAGTAGAGCATTCCTCCAACGCTCAAAAAAGGTGATAAATAAGTATTTATATGTAGCGCAAACGTTTGTACAAATCTCCAAAAAATAAATGAAGCTTGAAACAGCTTCATTTATTTAATACGGGTAGATCATTTCTGACTTAGTGAATACATGGAAGATTCTCTTACAATCAGACGATGGGGGATAACAAATCTGTTGGTATAACCTGCATCGGTATTCGGATTCTTGATGCTTTGGATCAGCACCTGAGATGCTGTGTAGCCAAGATGATAAATTCCAATGTCAATGCTGCTGATCGGCGGGCTGGACAATTCCGAAAGCGGAATATTGTTGAAACTCACGATAGCCAGATCTTCAGGGACTTTGTACTTCAGTTCATTTAGTCCACGCAATACTCCGAACGACACCATATCATCCACTGCTACCAGCGCGGTCGGCCGATTGGGGAGGTTCATGAAGAAAGACATCGCCCTATAACCGCTATCCTGCAGAAATTCACCTTCAACAATCCATTCAGGCCGCATCTCCAAACCGTTGCTCAGCATGGCTTTGCGGTATCCTTCGAGGCGGTCGCGCGAAACGATAAGGTTAGGCGGTCCGCTGACGAAGCCGATGCGTTCATGACCCATCGAGATCAAATGATGTGTAGCGTCGTACGCTGCCATGACATTATCATTATCTACAGATAATATATTCTCATAGCGGTCGCTTCGCCCTACCAGAACGAATTGATAAGCGTTGCTCTCCAGAAAATCAATAACAGCATCATCTTTACGGGAATACAGCAGAATAACGCCGTCAACACGGCGTCCCTTGAGAAGACGGGAGACGGATTCAAGTTCTTCCTTTTCATTTGCACCGGAGCTGATCAGCACATCATAGCCGGAACGGCTCGATTGTGTGACGATCCCACGGATCAATTCCATGAAAAAGAGATTGGAGAACAGCTCTTCAGCAGGTTTCGGAAGGATGATACAAATGCTGTTAGTAGTCTTGGATACCAGACTTTTGGCCATCATATTAGGGGTGTATCCCATATCCTCCATGATAACTTTGACCTTACGGGAAGTTTCCAAGCTAATTCTTGGATGGTTGGACAATACCCGGGATACAGTGGAGGGAGAAACTCCCGCTTTCTTGGCCACGTCCTTAATGGTAACTGCCATAGAAACCTCCTTATGGAACCGTTTGCTTTACACAGTAATATTAATCGAAGAACTGTCAATTGTAAATAGATAAAGTCTTTATGAAAGTTGGTAAAGCTACTTTTGGAGGATGTATAAGAAATTTTAGGGAATAATTGTATATTTATACTAAAAAATAAAGAAAAAATGAGCTTGAGGCAGATAATAAAACCAAATTGCTGCTGAATACTGTTTTAGTATGGTGCAAACGATTTGCTCCTATAGATAACCAATCATCAACAAAGGAAAAGGCGCAGATAGAACCAGGGGAATGGGGGAATTATTAAATTAAAATTTAGTTGACAATAACTTAATAACGGGATTAATATGAGAATCAAAATATGGTAAGCGTTTACAAGTGCGGATTCTATGCGGATGTTCTGGTGAACAAGTGATAGTGTCTGATGAGACTGTGTTTGTGCACATCATCGTGCAAACGTTTGTCTTCCTTTGTTGTCCAATGGCTTAACTTTGATGAGGATGGTGCCGCTGTTCATTTGGCTTGACGAGCCGCGTACGGGGCTGGTGTTGATTTCTTCGCACGGGGGATGCGAGCCGCAGAATTGAGCGGTTCATTAACAATTATGGGGGGATGGACGGAATGAAATTTGCTTTATGGAGTAAGAAAGCTTTGGCTATCACAATAATCATTGCTCTGGTGTTCTCCGGTTTCGGTATAAATCCGGTTAACGTTGAGGCAGCAACGACGAAGGTGGTTCTGGTTGGTGATCTGCAGTCGAAGTTGTCGCCGGAGGCTAAGAATTGGAATGAGAATTCAAGCGTAACGCAAATGACTTACGGAGAAAATGGCTATTACTCATTTACCGGCACACTGCCGGCGGGAACTTATCATTATAAAGTTGCTCTTAACGGATCTTGGGATGAAAGTTATGGATACGGTAGCTATACTAATCCACAGGGCGTTTCAGATGCCGAGAATATTGAAATTTCATTAGCCGCTGAGACGGAAGTAACCTTTTACTATAACGATAACACTAAGAAAATCGCAGATTCCACGTATTACACACCGATTGCGTCCGATAAGCTGCCGAGAGTGATCGGAACCGTGCAAACCGAGTTGGGTGATGCCAATGATTCTTCCCCAGCTGACGCGAGAACCACATTAGCAGATCCTGATTATGACGGTGTGTATGAGTCAACTGTTGATGTACCTCAAGGCGATTACACTTACAAGATATTTGTTCCGGGAGACACTGCGGCAACGGATATTTCCTATCCGGAGACAGAACAAACCTTGAATCTTCCTTCGAAGCTTCCAGTTACCTTCAAGTTCAATACGAAGGAGAACAGTGTGGCCGCCGAATTTACGGTTCCTGTAGAACCTGGAGTGGTAAACCCCGTACCAGCAGGAAACATACGGGTTCACTACAAAGCCAGTGATTATACCGATAAAGGATTGTGGCTGTGGGGTGATGTTATAACACCATCCGCTGGTTGGGCTATGGGAGCAACTCCGTTTCCAGAAGGGCAAGTTGATTCCTATGGAGCTTATGTTGACGTGCCACTTAAGGATGGAGCAAAGCAAATATCGTTTATTGCGTTAAAGCGCTCTAGCGGGGATAAAGACGGAGGAGACAAAATATTCTCCATCAACACTCCACAAACCAATGAAATCTGGATTACAGAAGGCTCCGATGCTGTCACGCCTTACGAACCGGTTACACTTCCCGCCAACACCGTTCGAATCCATTATATGAGATCAGACTCCACTCAAAGTCAGTATGGATTATGGCTGTGGGATGATGTTGCCATGCCTTCCGATAACTTGCCCGGAGCCTGGCCCGCAGACGCAACCCCATTTCCGGAAGGGCAAATGGATCACTTCGGCGCTTATGTGGATGTTCCACTCTTAGAGAATGCCAAGAAAATGGGCTTTATCGTCATGAAACCGTCGAACGGAGACAAAGACGGGGATAACAAAACCTTTACCCTCTTGGACCGTTATAATCAGCTATGGGTGAAGGAAGGCGATAACCAGGTGTATGTTTCTCCGTTTGGTGAAACGCCAGTCGGTTTAGTTACCGCAGAAGTCTTATCAACTAGCCAAATTCTTCTCGGATTTACGTTAACCGATGGTCTGGATGCAGCCGCATTAAAGACAGGAATTACCGTGAAGGACTCAGAAGGTACTGTTATAACAGTATCTGCTGTATCCATTACAAGCAAAACTTCGATAGAAGTCGATACAGAGTCCTTTGATCTGGACAAAACTCCTTTGAGTGTTACTTATTCGGGGAAAACGGTATCCGCTACCAGCGGCTGGAGAATGCTTGATGAAATGTACAATTATACGGGAGATGATCTCGGTGCCACATACAAAACGGCGGACAAATCTGCCACACTGAAGCTGTGGGCGCCTAAAGCGACCAGCGTTGTGGCGAATGTATATGATAAGGACGACTCGAACATTTCTGTAGGCAGCGTTGACCTAACGAAAGGCGAGCAGGGGGTCTGGTCGGCCGATCTGAAGCCAGCTGATCTGACGGGTGCACCCGCCGCAAATGATGTGCGGGGATTCTACTATCAATACGAAGTAACCAATGATGGTATAACCCATAAAGTGCTTGATCCTTACGCCAAATCAATGGCTGTATTCACCGTGGATACCACGGGTGCTGCAGGCGTTGGGGGGATACGGTGGGCAAAGCGGCAATTGTCGATTTAAGCCAGACTAACCCCGATTCTTTTAGCTATGCTGATATTGCAGGTTATGAAGATCGCGAAGATGCCATTGTATATGAAGTCCATGTTAGAGACTTTACATCCGATCCTACGATCGAAGACAGCCTGAGCGGCGAAAGATGGGGCTCTTATGATGCTTTTGCCAAGAAGCTCGATTACATTAAATCCCTAGGTGTAACCCATATTCAATTGATGCCTGTAATGGCTTGGTATTATGGGGATGAAACGAATATGAAAGATAGAGAGCTGAATTATTCAACGCAAAACAATGAATACAACTGGGGTTATGATCCTCATAACTATTTCTCTCCGGACGGCGCTTATTCCGAGAAACCTGCCGATCCAGAGCAGCGGATCAAAGAATTAAAAGGCTTAATTGATGCGGTGCATGAGGCAGGCATGGGTGTCATCCTAGACGTTGTCTATACCCACATGGCGAAGAAAGAGTTTTTAAACGACATCGTACCTAATTACTATGCATTCCAAGATGCAAACGGTGGCTTTATCGGCGGGTTCGGAAACAACCTGGCGACCAACCATAAGATGGCAGAGAAGCTGATGGTAGACTCCGTTAAATACTGGTTCAAGGAGTACAAAATAGATGGCATGCGCTGGGACATGATGGGCGACGCGACAGCAGACGCCGTGCAGCATGCATATGATGCCGCGGAAGCCATTAATCCGAAGGCTCTCTTCATAGGAGAAGGCTGGAAAACGTTCGGCGGTGATGCATCCGACCCATCCCTTGCGGGTAAAGGCGCAGATCAAAGCTGGATGGACAAGACGGACAGTGTTGGCGTATTCTCCGATGAATTCCGGAATGAATTAAAGTCCGGTTACGGTTCGGAAGGTGAACCGAGACTTATTACGGGCGGAGCACGTTCGATTACAACCATTCTGAACAATATTAAAGGTCAGCCTTCGAATATTCCTGCGGATGATCCAGGAGATATCGTGCCGTATATCGAAGCACATGACAACCTGACGCTGCACGATGTTATTGCGCAATCAATCAAGAAAGATCCAGCAATCGCAGAGAATGAGCTTGAAATTCAGCAGCGGATTAGACTTGGCAATATGTTGGTCCTTACCTCGCAGGGTACGTCCTTCCTTCAAGCTGGGCAGGAATATGGACGCACGAAGCAATGGCTGGGAACCGGTATTCCTGAACAAAAATACACAGAATTAAAAGATAAAGCTGACAAATCCTTCGGTTATTTCATCAACGATTCTTACGATTCATCGGATGCAATCAATAGGTTTGATTGGACGAAAGCAACGGATGAAGTGAAGTTCCCTATGCAGAACTCGACGAGAGAATATACGGCGGGTCTGATCGAACTAAGAAAGTCTAGCAATGCATTCCGGTTGGGGGACAAAAGTTTGGTTGACTCCAATATTAACCTGATTTCCGCGCCGGAAATGAAGGCAACTGATCTTGTGATCGGTTACACCAACAAAGCAACCGATGGAACGGGGATCTACTATGTCTTCATGAATGGAGACAGCACCTCAAGAACACTTACGCTTTCAGAGGATCTGACTGGCGGTAAGGTACTTGTCGACAACGATGAAGCCGGTGTTCAAGCTATTCCGGTTGATCATCAGTCTGGATTTACCTTGACAGCAAGTTCCATTACACTGGAGCCGCTGACCGCTGTAATTATTCAGAAGGATGCTGCCGCCGCTGTCCTCACTTCTTTGGAAATGGACAGTGCCAGCTACGCACTACAAATAAATAATACGCATCAAATGGCAGTTTTTGCGAAATATGATGACGGCAGCAGAAGTAATATTACGACCAAAGCCACTTACGTTTCCGATAAGGAGAATGTAGCTACCGTAACGAAGAAAGGCCAAGTGAAAGCGGTTGGCTTGGGAACGGCCAAAATTACAATTACGTACGGTGCTAAAACATTAAACGTTGCTGTTAAGGTTACTGCCGAGCCGGTTGATAACAAGCGGTATGTCCAGTTCACCTATACCCGTGAAGACAACAATTACAAGGATTGGAACCTCTGGGTTTGGGGCACTGGAATAAAAGATGACCAAATTGATTTCACAACCTTTAAGAATGGGACGGCAAGTGTGCTGATCGAGGTGGCACCAAATGCAACGAACGTTGGATTCCTGGTCCGCAAAGGAACGGATTGGAATACCGCAAAACAGGATTACCCCGACAACCGCGAAATTCCGCTCACGTCGGGTGAATCATTCTTTAAAGTCAACGTGACCAGCATGGTCAAAGAAATTGATATTACACCGAGCGTAAGTGGTCCAGTCATGGAGAATGGCGAGATTACCTTCATTTACCGGGATGATGATGTGTTCCGCAGCGGCAATATAGCTGCAATAACGGATGCCAAAGTGAAAGTGAATGGCATGGAGTACGACATGACCTATGATGCCGATAAAGAATGGTTCAGCTACAAGCTGTCCAATTTGAAAGAGGGGACGTATAAGTATACCTTCCTGCTTACGAAAGACGGCGACACTACGGAGTTCACTGACCCCAAAAATACGGTGAACGGGGAATCGGTACTGGTTTATCACAAACCTGCGGTAACGGTAACGGCCACGGTTCATCCGGAAGCGGTTACTTCCAATCAAAATGCTATTGTAACGGTCAAAGCAACATCCGCCGAGAATGTAACCCACTTGGATGCATACATGGATCTGACCGCTCTTGGAGGATCTAGCAAAGTACCATTTGATACGGAGCTTATGGAACAGACGATTGCGGTGAAAGATACCGTGGCAGCGGGTATGAAGGATATTCCAATTACCCTGGTGGACCAGTACGGTAACCCGCATAAGCAGACCGTTTCGATTGAGGTGAAAGCAAGAACCTATACAGGTGCAAAGCTTGATTTCGATTGGGATGAGGCACGGGTTTACTTCGCGCTGACCGACCGGTTTAAGGATGGTGATGTCACGAACAATGAGAACGTCGACAAGACCCATCTGGAAGCTTATCATGGTGGAGATTTCAGAGGAATGATAGACAATCTGGATTACTTGCAGAAACTGGGTATTAATACGCTCTGGATCACGCCAATCGTGGATAACATTGATTTCAATAAAGGCGTCGATTTCAACGGCAAGCAGTATGCCTACCACGGCTACTGGGCAAAAGACTTCACTAAGCTCGACGAGCATCTTGGCGATATGGCCACATTCAAGGAGCTGATCGACAAGGCGCATGACATGGGCATCAAGATTATGGTTGACGTTGTGCTTAACCATACGGGTTACGGCTTGAAGACGGATGATAATAGTCCGACGATTACAGCTGAGGACAAGGAGCGTTTTGCCGGTATGCTGCGCACAGACGGAGTGTCGTCTACCACAGATCCCATAAAGGGCGAACTTAGCGGTCTGCCGGACTTCAAAACTGAAGATCCTGCGGTACGGGAGAAAATCATTGCCTGGCAGACGGGTTGGCTGGACAATGCCCGGACTGAGCGGGGAGACACCATCGATTATTTCCGCGTCGATACGATCAAGCATGTGGAAGATACAACTTGGAAGGCATTCAAGAATGTACTGGCGACCATCGATCCGAACTTCAAGCTGGTTGGAGAATACTTCGGAGGTACGATCGATAGTAACGGTGGAATGCTAGGAACTAGTCAGATGGATAGTTTGCTTGATTTTGGGTTCAAAGATAAAGCAAGAGATTTCGTGAACGGTACAATCAATGACGTTGATTCTTATCTGCAGGAACGTGAATCAAAGATCAATAACACCAAGATGATGGCCCAATTCCTGAGTAGCCACGATGAGGACGGCTTTCTATCCTCTGAGTCCGTAGGGGGGGATAAAGGCAAGCTGAAGATTGCCGCTGCACTGCAAATCACGGCTAAAGGACAGCCTGTAATTTACTATGGTGAAGAACTTGGAAGATCAGGCAGAAATGCTGGTGATATGAGCAAAGGGGAGTTCAGCGAGAACCGTGCTGCTATGCCGTGGGACCAGTTGACCGCAGAGCAGGGGCTTCACGACCACTATCAGAAGCTGTTGAATATCCGTGCGAAGTACTCCCGAATTTATGCCAAAGGTACGCGGACGAAACTGGCAGGCTCGGATGCACTGGGTTATCTGGCCTTCAACAAGCATTACGGAAACGATAATATCGTAACGGTCATCAACACCAATGCTGATGTCGTGTCTGCAACGATTCCAGTGCCGTTTGCAGCCAAGGCTCTTGTGAACGACGAGTACAGCGGTAAATCTTACACGGTATCAGACGACCACAAGGTAACGATTGATCTGCCAGGCAGAAATGAAGGTGGAACAGTTATTCTGGCTGCTGTGTCCAAAGTGACACCAACACCAACACCAACACCAACACCAACGCCAACACCGACGCCAACACCAACACCAACACCAACGGCGACACCTGAAGTGACAACCACACTGGCACCTGTCGTTATACCAGCGCCTACGGCTGGCGCAATACCGGCTGACACTCAAGTTGTTACTAATGACAGCTTGAGAAGTGGCAAGGACGGTAAGGTTGTAGTAGAACTCGCTCAAGGCAAGAAATCGGTGCTTCTGCCGATTCAGGCCGCCAAGACGCTGGGAAGAAACGATTTGGTGGTTAAGACAGGCGATCTGTCCGTGACTTTCCCTAACGAATTATTGAGCGAGATTCAAGCAACGGTATCTGGTGCTGAAGCAGACAGCTTCCAAATCTTAATCGAAGTCAGCCCACTCCAGGCGAATGCAGCAAATGCATTAATTGCAGGGCTGGACAAGAAAGGTGGGAAGGCAACTTCCTTATCCGAAGTGTACGAATTCAATCTTTATATCGTCAAAAAAGACGGCACCCGTATTCCGGTGGTCAAGTTCAAGGAGCCAATTACCCTTTCATTTAAGCTCAAAGATAATCCGAATAAAGAATGGACCAATGTCTACGATCTGGGCGACAACAGCAAAATGGAGTATGTAGGTGGTGCACTTAAGGGTGACATCGTGACTGCGCAAATTACGCACTTCAGTAAGTATGCGGTACTTGAGATCGATAAATCGTATAGAGATGTACCTGCTGCGCATTGGGCAGCTGCGGCAATTAAATCGCTTGCCGCGAAGCAAATCGTGACAGGAGTTACAGATTCCGAATTTGATCTCAACAGCAACGTCAGCCGTGCGGAATTTACAGCACTGCTTATGCGCTCACTCGGTATGACAACGGATGGGCAGGTTACATTCATTGATATTAAGTCTGATGCATGGTACTCCTCTTATGTGGCAACAGCTGTTAAGCTGGGCATTGTTAACGGACGAAGTAATACTATGTTTGCACCGAACGCTACGATCAGCCGTGAGGAAATGGCTGTCATGGCCATCCGCGCGTTGTTGGTCCAGCAAGGTAAGAGAATAGATCCAGCAGCCAGCACTACGGTATTTGCAGATGCAATCAGTATCAGCGAATGGGCAGAATCCTACGTGAATGCCGCTGCACAGCTGGGATTGGTACAGGGTAGGGGAAATAATCAATTTGCCCCAAAAGGCTTGATGACACGCGCCGAAAGCGCGCAGGTTATCTATAAGCTGCTGAGCGCCCTCAGCTCGTAATCCATAACAATAGTCTTAATGCAAACAGGGTATCCAGAAGCCAATATGGCTTGTCTGAATACCCTGTTTAGCTATGTCCAATATATGTTTCACGCTATCCATTATCCTTCTATTTCTCGCAGAAACGGATACCTGAAAGCGATACGTAGTATCGCTGCTTCGGAAGCATACGCTTTTCAGAGGACGGCGAGCCGTTTCTACTTAGAATATCGCCTTAAGCACTGCAGACCCATAAGCCGGCAGCTTGACAGCCAGATTACCGCGCTCGGTACGCAGGGAGTCGCCTGTGAGCACATTCTCCCAGTGTACTTCTTCAACGTTAACGCGGAATGTTTGGGCCGTTTCTTCAGTGTTGACAAGCACGACTACCACATCTTCGCCCAGGCGGCGCTCGTAGGCCAGCTTGCTGCCCTGCCGCTGCGCCTCAAGAAAAGTGAATGTGCCGGTGCGGAGCGCCGGGTGGCTGTTACGGATATCAATCAATGTGCGATAGTAGGCGAACAGCTCAAGATCCTGCTTCGCCGGGTCCCATTCCATACATTTGCGGCAGCCGGGATCACCTTCGCCGTCCATGCCGATCTCATCCCCGTAATAGATGCAGGGCGTGCCCATAAAAGTAAACTGGAACAACGCAGCCAGCTTCAGCTTCTTTTTGTCACCGCCGGCCAGGGTAAGCAGGCGCGGCGTGTCATGGCTGTCCAGCAGGTTGAAGGCCACTTCGCTAGCCTGCAGCGGGTAGCGGGACAACTGCTTGCCAATCGAATTGGCGAACCCTTCGGCATCCAGGCTGTCATTCACGAAGAAATCGAGCACCGCATCCGTGAACGGATAATTCATCACAGCATCGAATTTATCACCCTCCAGCCAAGGGGCGGACTCATGCCAGATTTCGCCCAGAATATAGGCTTGCGGATTGGCACGTTTCACCACCTTGCGGAAATCCCGCCAGAACTCGTGGTCCACCTCATTGGCCACATCCAGCCGCCAGCCGTCGATGCCGGTTTCCCTGATCCAGTATTCGGCTATTTCCAGCAAATATTGCTTCACCTCCGGGTTCTCCGTATTCAGCTTAGGCATCAGCGGCTCGAATGCAAACGCGTCATAAGTCGGATATCCGTCTGTTACCTGGAGCGGGAACTCGCGGATATGGAACCAGTCCTTGTAGCGTGAAGCTTCACCTTTCTCCAGAACATCGACGAATGGGGCAAAGGTACGGCCAGAGTGGTTGAAGACTGCGTCGAGCAATACACGGATGCCACGGGCATGACAGGCTTCAACCAACTTCTTAAGCGTCTCGGTATCTCCGAAATGAGGGTCCACCTTCATGTAATCCTCAGTATCATATTTATGATTGGTAGTGCCTGAGAACACCGGCGTGAAATAAATCCCCGTAATCCCCAGCCCTTCAAGATAATCGAGATGATCGATAACCCCCTGCAGATCGCCGCCAAAAAAATTGGTTGGTGTAGGTGTGCCGCCCCATGGCTCCACCTTCTCCGGGCTGAGGTTGGGATCGCCGTTTGCGAAACGCTCCGGGAAGATTTGATAGAACACGGCGTCCTTGACCCAGGCCGGGGGTGCAAACACATCGCCGCGGTTGATATAAGGGAACTCAAACAGCCGGTTCGGATTGTTCGGACGCTCGGTCTGAAAGTCATTTTCGGTCATCCAGATGCGTTCATGATCCTTCTGCAGGAGGAAACCGTACTTCAGCCTGCGGTGCGGCGGCACAGATTCGCATTCCCAGTAATCAAACATCGCATCTGAGGTGAACAGAGTCATCGGAATCAGTTCTTTGGTGGTGTCCCAGGCATATTTGTCTCCCGCCCAGGCATAGACCTCGGTTAGATCGCCTTTTTTGGCCCGCAGCCGCAGGTGGATGGTGTTCTCGTCATAAGCATAAGACCAATTCAAGCGGGGACGATGATAGACAGCTTCTAATAACATGTTAATTCCTCCTTCATGTTGTTGGATGGTGCATTCTTGGTACAATCCAGATCCAAATAACCATGGCAAAAAGGCACAACCGACGTAAACAAAGCAGTCGAGGTTGTACCTTTTTACAGTTACATTGCCTTTGGGTTGTGTGAGGGGCGGTTTCTTCTTAACGATTTGGATTATAGCATGGAAAAAAAAGCTGGACAATACTTTTGTTCAAACAGTTGCACACAGTTGCACAAAAATAAAAGCTTGTGAAACCGGTTTTCTTTTACAGAAAAATAGTGAAAATGGTCTGGAAAAAGTAAAAAGGCCGTAATAACGCTAAATTTTATTTATGAATTGTAGAAAAATATAGTAATAACGAGATATCATTTGAAATATGTAGAATATACAGCGAAATTTTATTGAAATGGGGTAATATGCTTGAATATGATATGCGCAAACGTTTTTACAAATATTAATCCTGTTGTATGATGAATTTAGGAATGAAGCGCTTTCTATCATAGGCAAGAGCGTACACAGAAGGGGATCCCATTACAGATTACATATTTTTTTACGCTCTTCTGAAATCGTTTGCGCAAATGATTTGGCGTAGTCTGCCAGCACAGGAATGAAACACAAATCGGGAGGGGTTAAAGAAATGAAAATGAAAAAGCTTATGGTTCTCACCGCCGCAGCGTCTATGGCACTTTCTGTTACTGCCTGCGGATCTAACAACAACAACGGAAATAACGGGGGCAGCAACTCAGCCGCAACGAACGCACCATCAGAAAGCACGGCTCCGGCCGGAAACGCAGGCACGGACAACACTGGCGCCGAAACTGCACAAATCACTCCTGAAGATGGCGCAACCCTGATGGTATGGGAAAGTAAGGAAGAAAGAGCCTTTACAGACGCGATCGCGAAGGAATTCACTGAAAAATACAATGTTCCGGTAAAAATTGAAGAGTTGTCACCGACAGAGCAAGTTACCAAGCTGTCCCAAGACGGTCCTTCCAGTTTGGGCGCCGACGTTATTCTGATTCCGCATGACAACCTGGGCAGAGCAGCAAGCGCACAACTCTTGCTTCCAAACGATGTGTTCGAGCAAGAAACAATAAAGAACAATACAGAAGCCGCGATTACCGGTGCCAGCTATGACGGTCTCCTGTACGGCTACCCGCGTGCAGTTGAAACTTATGCTTTGTTCTACAATAAGTCTCTTGTTACTGAAGCGCCTAAGACCTTTGATGATGTACTCGCCTTCGGCAAAACCTTCACCGACAAATCCAAAAACCGGTACGGAATCATGTGGGAAGTCGGCAACATGTATTTCGACTATCCGTTCATCGCTTCCAACGGCGGTTATCTCTTCGGGGATAACGGCACGAACAAAGACGATATCGGGATCAATACCGACGGTGCAATTCAAGGCTTGAGTGAATTTAAGAAACTGAAAGAAGTTCTGCCAATCAACAGCGGCGATATTAACCCGGATATTAAGCGCGGTCTCTTCAACTCCGGAGATGTCGCAATGGATATCACAGGTCCTTGGGAACTGGCCGGGTACAAAGCGGCTCTGGGTGACAATCTGGGACTGACACCGCTGCCGACTGTCGGTGGAAAGACTGCCATCTCCTTGGCTGGCTTCAAGATCTTCGCGGTTAACGCGTATACGCAATATCCAAATGCCGCCAAGCTCTATGCTGAGTTCGCTTCCAGCAAGGAAGCTCAGCTTATGCTGAACGAACTGGTCGGATCTATTCCAACCAATTTAGAAGCCTTGGAAGATCCGCAAATCAAGGATGACCCTTATGTATCTGCTTTTGCTGAACAGGCGAAGAACTCCCAGCCAATGCCATCTATTCCTGAAATGGGCAATGTGTGGAGTCCTGTCAACGCAGCCCTGCCGGAAATCTGGGACAAAGGCGTAGACCCTAAGACTGCAATGGATAAAGCAGCCCAACAGATCAAGGATCTGAACAACGGCACTTCGAAGTAAACATTTGTAGGTCTATTCCAACAGTGAATTTATGAAATCAAATCGCCCGCCGCCCGGTAGCGGCGGGCGATTCTCTGATTTCCCAGGAGAGGAGAACGGAAGGGAAATGCAGCGACACCATACTAGAGCAGCAACGATACTGTCTACATTGTTTATGGGATTGGGACAAATATATAACCGCCAATTTATCAAAGGTTTTATTTTTTTGATTGTAGAGGCATTAAGCTTAACTTACTTTATTCAGAAGCTGGGACGGGCGTTCTGGGGTATCGTTACCTTGGGTACAACCTCCCAACATTTTGAGAAGGTCAAAGGGATTGCCAAGCTCGTCAAAGGTGATCATTCTATATTTATTCTAATTCAGAGTTTGATCACGATTATATTCTTTCTTCTGTTTCTGCTTGCGTGGTATATGAACATTAGAGATGCCCGAAAGACTGGAGCTGCGCGAGACGCAGGCCATACTCCGGGTACGTTTAAACAGAGCATCCGTTATATCCTAGATTATAAGTTTGCGCAGACATTTCTTATCCTGCCGTCTGTAGGTATTCTGTTATTTACAGTAATGCCGATCATCTTCATGGTCATGCTGGCGTTTACGAATTATTCTGCGCCTAACCATATGCCTCCGGCCAAGCTGGTAGATTGGGTTGGCTTCGAAACATTCCGCAGCCTGCTGGTGCTTAAATCTTGGAGCCAAACATTCTACGGTGTGCTCACTTGGACCATTATTTGGGCGATCCTGTCGACAGTTACCACCTATTTGGGCGGCATGCTGGTCGCGATGCTGGTCAGCCAGCAAGGCATTCGTTTCAAGGGCGTCTGGAGAGCTATTCTGATTGTTCCCTATGCTATTCCGCAGATGATCTCCCTTCTGCTCATGCGCAACCTGTTCAACGGCCAGTTTGGTCCGATTAACCAATATCTAAAAGTTTTCGGGCTCGATGGCCTTCCTTGGCTAACGGATCCATTCTGGGCCAAAGTAACGGTTATCGTAGTTAACATGTGGGTCGGTATTCCGGTATCCATGCTGCTGATTATGGGGGTTCTGACAACGATTCCGCGCGATATGTATGAAGCGGCCGAAGTGGATGGGGCGAACAGCTACCAGAAATTCCGCATCATAACATTGCCTATGGTGCTATTCTCGACGGCGCCTACACTGATTGCCCAGTTTGCAGGCAACATCAATAACTTTAATGCGATCTTCCTGTTAACAGCCGGTAATCCCCCAAACGGGGATTATCAGTATGCCGGTTCCACCGACTTGCTCGTGACGTGGCTTTACAAGCTCACGCTTGACCAGAACAAATATAACATGGCATCTGCGGTTGGGATCATTATCTTCTTAATCGTAGCCAGCTTCTCGCTTTACAATTACCGGCGGACGAAATCATTCCAGGAGGAGGACATGATCCAATGAGCGGAGTAAACATTAAAAGAACAATACGGCTCGGATTAAGTTATTTGACGTTGCTGATTCTGTCTGTTGCAGCACTCTATCCTGCCATTTGGATTCTGTTATCGTCGCTGCGGCCGGGCAAATCCCTTTACAGTAAAACACTGATTCCTGAAACGTTTACGCTTGAACATTTCCGGGCGCTGTTCTATGATCCCACCCTGCTGTTCCCTACTTGGTGGCTCAATACATTAAAGATAGCCTCGTGCTCGATGCTTTTGGGCGTTTTCCTGACTTTGCTTACCAGTTATGCGGTTTCCCGGTTCAGATTCAAGACGCGGAAGACCACCATGTCCGGACTGCTGGTGCTTGGAATGTTTCCAGGCTTCATGAGTATGATTGCCATCTATTTGCTGCTGAAAGAGTTTGATTTGCTGGATACACATATGGCTCTGATTATGGTATATGCAGCCGGAGCTCCGCTAGGCGGAACACTGATCGCGAAAGGGTTCCTCGATACGATACCGCGTTCGCTGGACGAAGCTGCCCGCATTGACGGAGCAAGCAACTTTGGAATCTTCTGGAGAGTTATTCTGCCTCTGTCGAGACCGATGATTACCTACATGGCGCTTACCCAATTTGTCGGACCGTGGGTTGACTTTATCTTTGCCAGACTCATTCTGCGGACCAAGGATAAATGGACCGTTGCCGTGGGCATGTGGGACATGGTGAATACGAATCAGAACACCAATTTCACGACTTTTGCGGCAGGTGCTGTACTGATCTCTATTCCGATCATGATTCTCTTTGCCTTCCTGCAAAAGTTGCTCGTCGAAGGGTTGACGGCGGGGGCCAGCAAAGGCTAATCAAGCCGTTTCCCGCTTTTGCGTGCATTCACGAAACAAGGTACACCTTCATTTGAATGGGAAGGGTGTACCTTGTCTTGTATATTCTTATTTAAGGATAGAGCGGACCTGAATCGTCATCTAGGCAAATCATCAATTTATGGGGTTTATTAGCGGGGTCCTTGCAAAGGATCTGAACCGGCATCCAGGCAAATCACCACTTTGCGGGGTTATTCAGGGACTTCAGCTCGGCATCTGATTAGGCTTCAAGGATAAAACCTGCGGTTGTGGCGTTATTTTATTCTATGGGGAGAGTAGACTTATGAAACGGCAGCGAAGCCTGCATCTGCAATCGGTTGGCGTCAAATTATTCGTAATCCTGTTCAGCACCATTCTGTTGTTGTCCTCCGTGCTTGGTTTGACTTCTTATTACGCCGCCAAAGGTATTATTACCGATGAAGTAGCTGCTGCTTCATCGCAAGCGATTGTCCAGGCCGCTGATAAACTGGATTTCCTCTTTGTTGAGTATGAAGCGCTTTCGCGGCAATTTGCCGTGGATCAAGCGCTCAAGGCAGATCTGGAGGCGGTAAATGATCCCGGTATCGGGATCGTGGCTAAGGTTGCCGCCGAAGGGCGTATCCGCAGCAAGCTGGATGCAGTCAAAGGCTCCGATGAGCGTCTATTGGGCATCCGGCTTGTTTCCCGCAGCCTTGCCGAAGTTGAATCTTATAAAACCTCGGGCGTTACGGGGATCCGCACCGATGAGTGGATCCTGGCGAGATTCAAGCAGATTGACGAGGCCAAGGGCAATCCAGTGTGGTTCCCGGTCCGGCCGAAGGGCTTCTTCGATACATACTCGGAAGCTTCTCTCACGATGGGACGGCTTCTGCGCAATATACAAAATCCGCAAGCGGAATATTATATGCTGATTGAGATCAAGCGAAGCTCTCTCAACGACATGTTAGCGAACCTGCGCATCGGAGAAGACGGTGAGCTGCGCATCCTTGATGCTGACCGAAAGGTTGTGTATGCGGCGGATGATGCTCTGCTGGAGCAGCCTTCATTCATCAAGCCGTCGAGGGCAGAGGTCGAGCCGCAGCCGGGCCAAGAATTGGATCGTTCCTTTATGGCAGACGATGAAGCCGGAACGGAGCAACTGGCGGTGTACCAGCCGCTGACCACAGGTGGTTGGACACTGCTTGGCTATGCGCCGGTCAGTGATTTCACCAAGTCGGCCGACCGCCTGTTGTACATTACACTACTCGTAGTACTCGCGGCGGCGCTGATTGCTCTCTTGATCGGCTATGTGCTGGTCCGTCTGATTGGCCGGCCGCTCGGCAAGCTCGCACGTCTGATGGAGGAAGGGGAGCAAGGCAACCTTAATGTTCGTACCAACTTCAAGGGCCGCGATGAAATCGGCCGGCTGGGTCACAGCTTCAACCGGATGATGGAGCAGATCTCGTGCCTGGCTGGCCAGAGCAGTGCGTCGGCGGAAGCTGTGCTGTCCACTTCGGAGCAGCTTGTTCAGGCCTCAGGGGCAACCTCAGCCCACGCCAGAGAGGTAGCCGCCGCTACAAGCGAGATAGCGCAAGGTGCGGCCAGTCTGGCAGCGGAAGCAGAGAGCAGCAACCGGAACGTGGAAATGATGGGCGGCAAGATGCAGGAAGTCGCAGAGGTTAATGTCAGCATGGATGTTTCGGCAGAGCAGGTTATCACTGTCAGTGAACAGGGTGCAGAGCTGATGAAGAAGCTGGTTGCACAGAGTGAATCCTCACTGAAGATGATGGATCTGATTCAGGGAAACTCCGATAAACTGCGGGAGAGCACACACCTCATCCGCAGCATTCTCAGCCCGATGATTGCCGTGAACAAGCAGACCAATATCCTCGCGCTTAACGCGTCCATTGAAGCCGTGCGCGCCGGTGCTGCGGGAAGAGGGTTTATTGTTATCGCCGAGGAGATCCGGGGATTGGCCAATCAATCCAACCAGTCGATAGCTTCCGTATCCCAAATTACCGAAGAGATCAGCAGCCATATTGAGAATACGGTCAATCTTGTTAGAGAAGCAGCCCCGTTGTTCGGCGAGCAGATTACCTCTGTGCGGGAGTCTTCTGTTATATTTGAAAGCGTGAGGGCAGAGATGGGCCATTTCATTGGCTATATCAGCCAGTCGTCGGACGCTGTCGCGGAGCTGAACGGCTTCCAGCAGCAGTTAAGTGAATCCATGGCCAGTGTCACCTCAGTTGTGCAGCAGACGAGTGCTTCGACAGAGGAGGTGGCTTCCATGTCTTCACAGCAATTCATAATAAGTGAGGAACTGGTGGCGCTGTCCGGCAAACTTGAGGAGCTGGCGGAGGATTTGAAGCGGTCGCTCGTTTCCTTTCACGGCTAGAGGTGCGGGAGTGGGATAAGAGGAGGGAGCAGCTTGGCAGAGCTCAACGGAAGCCTCTTTCAGCAGGCTCTGCTGGAGGGGGAGTACAGCCCGCTTTTTTTGGCTTACTACTATAAGCAGTGGAATAATTACACGATGGCGTACCATCAGCATAATTCCACAGAAATCATGTATCTGATCTCGGGGAGCTGCGCAGTGGATGTGAGCTGCGGACCGGGGGCCGAGGAACGGTTCCGCCTGAAACGGGGAGAACTGATTATTCTCGATTCCAATGTCCCACACAGGCTGATTGTCGAAGAGGGGACGCCTTGCCGGATGCTGAATGTTGAATTCGGCTTCACGGAATATTCAGGGGTAGCCCCCTCCGTCGGCAAACTGGCCAGAGAGGAAGAAGTGCTGGCCGAGCTGCTGCGTACACCCTTCTCCAGCCTGGTGCTGCCTGATCCCGAGGAAGTGTTTCATGTGCTGAAGGCGCTGGTGCTGGAGCTGGATCAACGCGGCAGTGACGGCGGAAGCATGGTCCAGCTGCTATTCGCCGAACTGCTGCTGCGCCTGTCCAGGCTGCGCCGGGAGCAGCTGCATACCAGCCAACAGCCATCTCAGCTATATGTACGCCGCGCAATCGAATGGCTGCACCAGAATTATGACCGCAGCATACAGGTCAAGGAGGTGGCCGCCGCCGTAAATGTCCATCCGGGGTATCTGCACCGGATCTTCCGGACACATACCGGCCGCACGCTCACTGATTATCTCAATCTGCTGCGGATGGAGAAGGCCAAGATGCTGCTCGGTCAGAGCGAGATTCCGGTTGCGGAAATTGCCGATTATGTAGGCATCAGCAGCAGGCAATATTTTCATCTTTTATTCAAAAAATATAGTGGTTGCACTCCGGTCGAGTACCGGCATTCAATGGATCGATATTCCTGGCGCGACGAAACCACCGTAGATAGAAATTTAGGTGAGGATATTTGACAGCTTTTCGGCATAATGGTCATGATATTGGTTACGCTCTCCCGGCGTCCCTTGCTACAATGGACAGGAACAACCAATTCAATGCCGGAGGATGATTGCGATGTCTTTTAAAGTAACCTTTATTGGAGCAGGCAGCATCGGATTTACCCGCGGATTGCTGCGCGACCTGCTGACTGTACCGGAATTCAATAATATAGAAGTATCATTTATGGACATCAACAGCCATAATCTGGAGATGGTCACTGAGCTGTGCCAGCGGGATATCCGGGAGAACGGCCTCCATATTGAGATCCGGCCAACTACGGACCGCAGGGAAGCACTCAAAGATGCGAAGTACGTATTCTGTACGATTCGTACAGGTGGACTTGAAGCTTTTGCCACCGATGTGGACATTCCGTTGAAATATGGCGTCGATCAGTGTGTAGGAGATACCTTGTGCGCCGGAGGCATTATGTACGGACAGCGCGGCATTGCCGAGATGCTGAACATCTGCCGTGATATCCGCGAGGTGGCGGCGCCGGATGTGTTGCTGCTCAATTATTCGAACCCGATGGCGATGCTGACCTGGGCCTGCAACCAATACGGCGGTGTGCGGACGATTGGTCTATGCCACGGGGTGCAGCATGGACACCAGCAGATTGCAGATGTGTACGGATTGAATAAATCCGAGGTAGATATTATCTGTGCCGGGATCAATCATCAGACCTGGTACATCTCCGCGAAGCATAAAGGCAAGGACCTGACGTCAGGTCTGCTTGAGGCCTTCGAGAAGCATCCGGAATTCAGCCGGACGGAGAAGGTACGGATTGATATGCTGCGCCGGTTCGGCTATTACAGCACGGAATCGAACGGGCATCTGAGCGAATATGTGCCATGGTACCGCAAGCGCAGCGATGAGATTATGGATTGGATCGATCTGGGCAGCTGGATTAACGGGGAGACTGGTGGGTATCTGCGGGTCTGCACCGAAGGGCGCAACTGGTTCGAGACGGATTTCCCCAACTGGATGAAGGAGCCTGCCCTGAAGTATACATCGGACAAGCGCGGGGAAGAGCATGGTTCTTATATTATAGAAGGCTTGGAGACCGGCCGGGTCTACCGGGGCCACTTCAATACCGTGAACAACGGGGCGATTGCGAACCTGCCGGATGATGCCATTATCGAAGCTCCGGGTTATGTGGACCGCAATGGCATCTCCATGCCGCATGTCGGTGATCTTTCGCTGGGGCTGGCTGCGGTGTGCAACGTCAGTATTTCCGTGCAGCGCCTGGCGGTAGAAGCTGCTGTACATGGAGATGACCTGCTGCTGCGCCAGGCCTTTATGATGGACCCGCTGGTGGGTGCGGTCTGCAATCCGAAAGAGATCTGGCAGATGGTCGACGAAATGCTGGTTGCCGGAGAAGCGTGGCTGCCGCAGTACAGCTCAGCGATTGCCGCCGCCAAGGAACGTCTGGCCGCAGGTAATTTAATTCCTACTCTGGCGGGCAATGAAGGAGCCGCAAGGCTGCAAGTGAAGTCAGTGGAAGAGATGAAGCTGGACCGCGAAGCGGCGAGCCGCAACGCCGGGGAATCTGACAAGGGCAAGGACCGCGAGAAGGTACGCTAATTAACCCTATCGGGGCCGGAAGCGGATGGACTTCGCTTTCGGCTTTTGTCATGCGCGAGCAGGCCAGGCTTCCCGATGGGAGGAGTAGGCTCTCGCAGGCATAGAAGCTCCATCGTTATTTCTGCAGAAAAAAGAGCATCCGCCTGCCTGTCGAAACGGTATGCCCAGGTTGGGATGCTCCTTGCCGAGTAACAGAAGGGTACGGTCAGGAAGAGTACAGCCGGTTTAGGCACCGGCTGTTTTTTGGCCGAAAAAGGTCTTCAGCGCCTGATACACTTCCTTCTTATCCTTAATAACATAATGCATAAATTGGTCATGCTTCAGATGGCGGTAAGCGGACATCAATGTGCTGCTGCGGTTGTACTGATTCACCTCGCCGTACCCGAACATATTGCTGCGCTTCAGCAGCTCGCCGATCAGCTTGACACAACGTTCATTGTCGGACGTCAGATTGTCGCCATCGGAGAAGTGGAACGGATAAATATTGTACTTGGAAGGCGGGTACCGTCCGTCGATAATCTCCAGCGCCTTCTGGTAGGCCGAGGAGCAGATCGTGCCCCCGCTCTCGCCGCGGGTGAAGAAATCATGCTCGCTGACCTCCTTGGCTTCCGTATGATGGGCCAGAAATACAATCTCGACCTTCTCATACTGGCGGCGCAGGAAGCGGGTCATCCAGAAGAAGAAGCTGCGGGCGCAATATTTCTCGAAGGAGCCCATCGACCCTGAAGTATCCATCATCGCAATAATGACAGCATTGGAGTTCGGAACGGTAATATCATCCCAGGTTTTGTAGCGCAGGTCATCCGGGCTGATGCTGTGAATACCGGGAGCCCCACGGCTGGCATTGCGGCGAAGGTTCTCCAGCAGGGTGCGTTTCTTATCGATGTTGGACATCATGCCTTTTTTGCGGATATCATTGAAGACTATCGATTTGACCTCGATTTCTTCCTTGTCCTTCGGCTTGAGATGGGGCAGCTCCATATCCTGAAATAGAATATCCTCCAGATCCTCCAGATTGACCTCGGCCTCCACGGTATCCTGTCCGGGCTGGTCACCGGCCTTCTCTCCCTTGCCGGGACCCGCGGACTGTGAATCCCGTCCCAGCACATCGCCCACCTGACTTTCGCCGTCACCCTGCCCGACATGTTTTTGCTTGCGGAAATTATAAATAATCCGGTACTCATCGAGACTGCGGATCGGCACTTTGACGATTTGCTTGCCTCCCGACAGAATAATGTTCTCTTCGGTAACGAGATCAGGCAGATTATCTTTAATGGCTTCCCTGACCTTCTGCTGATGACGCTCCTGATCCTGATGGCCTTTGCGGTGAAGGGACCAGTCTTCTTTCGATACGACAAAAGCAAAGGGACCGGATGATTGCGGCAGGACGACCACCTCCCATGGAATATGTTTCGCTGCTATACTGTCGGCCCTAAAGCTTGAGGGGGCTGTAACTAAGTATATTCATGGCCCTTGCGGATATGTGACTATTCACTGATGTCAGGGAGGCATAGATCAAGATTACCACCGCGTTGGACTGGGCCTGCTGCCTTACGGTCCGCCCGTCCGGAAGACTCTCCACTCACAGGGGTTAACCTGGAAACTGCAGCGCCCAGCGTCGTATTCACCGTCACCTTCTGGGTGTTCGTTAAATTATGTCCTAAATAGATATTTGAAACCTTTGTGGTAGGTTGAACGTTTATAGTGTTAAGAATCAGGTCAACCTACCGCGACCTAAGGAGGAACACAACATGAGACAGAAATACTCATTGCCGGCAGCCGCAGCGCTTGCTGTCTTAACGCTAGCTTTAACAGCCTGCAGCGGAAATTCACCGGCGGCAGCTCCCTCGGAGCCGGCGGCTACGACTACTCCCGCACCTACAGAGACTGCAGTTACAACTACTCCTGCTCCCGTACCTACAGAGACTGCAGCAACGCCAAGCCTCTCGCCGTCATCTGAAGCGCAGCCGCAAGTGCTGCAAGGGAAAGGAATTTATTTGGGACAAATTGATAATCATTCCGTGGAGATTCAGACGGAAGAAGGACCTACTGCTTTTGAACTTGGTGCTGGGACAGAGACTGCCCCGGAGAAGCTAAATACAGATGATACCGTAACTTTCGAATATGTAGAGAAAGCAATAGAAGGAGATTCAAGCGTGAAGCAGCGCATTCTCTCCAGATTGACCCTTGAAGAACAGGGGAGCTGAGAGCGGCTTGGTCACACCCTTGTATGCACGTCACTTGATTTGCTTGTAAGTCCATAATTTCTGAGTGCACAACACAAAGAGCTGTTCCCGGGTTCATCCGGGAACAGCTCTTTGGCTGCATATCAGCCTGCAATGCAAGCGGCCGGTTCTTCTTAGGTTAAATGGAACCCGCATTGACGAGGAACGCTGCCACCATGAACATAAACAACAGAATAATCAGGCCATTGATCAGGGTGCCGATAATGCCCAGCAGCTTCCGGCGTTTGCTAAGGGAAATACCGATAATTCCAATGACAACACCGATGACATTCAGTGCTGTGAGGCTAAGTACGGCCAAGCCCAGGAACATAATCGTCTGTGAGACATCGCCTACAATCCGGTTGTCTTCAACAATGACGCTGTAGGACCTGGAACTGGCCACGAACAAGGTCACTACATAGCCGACGATGCTGATGAGGCCGATTACAAAGGAAGCGATGCCGGGACCGGAATGAGGATAATCATGAGGCCTTTCCGGGTAGGAGTCAGGGGGATGAGCCGGTGTTTCGGAAAGCTGGTGGTTGTCCATAAACCGCACTCCTTCATAGATAAGAGTAATAAATCCTTCCTGTTCACTTTTTCATAATGTGGCTGGAAATGCAAGCTCTGAATACGAAAATCCGGCTGCAGCTGGAAATGCAGCACGGGGCAAGTTAAGATAAGATGAAATTGAATCTAAGGAGTGATCTGCTCGTGCAGCGAACATTTATGGCCTGGGGAGCTCTGCTCGCTATGCTGGCCGTGGCGATCGGCGCATTCGGCGCACATCTGCTGGAGCCGGTAATCAGCGCCGATTATATGGAAGTATATAAGACCGGTGTGCAATATCATATGATGCATGCGCTGGGCTTGATTCTGATTGCCCTTGTTGCCGGCCAGTGGGGGGAGCGGCCGCGTCTCCGCTGGGCGGGACGGCTGCTGACAGCAGGCATTCTGCTCTTCTCGGGCAGCTTGTATGTGCTGAGCATCAGCGGCATCAAGGTGCTGGGTGCCATTACTCCGCTTGGCGGCATATGCTTTATCGCCGGCTGGATCTGTCTGGCCTTGGAGGCGCTCTCGCATAGAGAGAAATCCTAAGAGCCTCAGTTGGCCTCTGCATGATAATAACCCTGTATCCGCTTTAAGGATACAGGGTTATTGGCGCTCAGTGCTGCCCAGCTAGCTGCATGGAGTCAGTTGAATTCGTCGATCTCATTCAGATTAAAGGTATAGACTTGCTTCTCATCTACGTGATATACGCTTAGGGAGTTGGCGGCCTCATCGAAATTCAGAATCCGGCAGGGCATCGATACCTGCTTGCCATGGCGGTTGGCTCTCAGGCGAACCAATTGATTGCTCTGGATATACTGGCGGATCTTGCCATAGGCATCGGCGGGTGTTTCGTGAATAGAAGGTTTGGCCGCAGCTTCAGGCAGCTTGGGGTCCTCCTTGGCAACCGGCTTGTGCGCCATCTTCAGGTTGGCAGGAACAGGTGTCTCTTGATTCAAAGCTATCTTGGCGGAACGCAGCAAGGTGTCTATCGTTCTTCCCATATCCAAACCTGAATTAATGTTGAAGTCTGTAACTGCACTGCTGCTGTTCAACATCTCCAGTAAATATTGTAAGGCGAGCGGGTTCGTACGGGCATCAATAAGGATGTCGAGGTTAAATAGATGATTGCCGTCAGTATGTTGTAATTTCTTGTTCATAAATCCCCCAGCTTATCGTTAAGAACGATACTATAAATATAGTAATAAAGTATATAAACTATATCATTAAACCACTGAGAATCATATACCTGACCTAGTGGGAATTAGGTCCTTGGAACTGTTTTATTTTGTCAAGGAACAGGTCTTCTGTCCACACGCGGTTTGTGCAGGAAGCATACATATACAGCGTGGATTGACAAAAACGGAGGTGTTGTCATTGGTTACCATAGAGCCAATTGTTATAGGTGAACATACGGTGATCGGCGTAGAGGTTAAGCTGCCCAAAACCACGCTGCTGTCTATCAGCACAAGCCGAGGCTACATCATGTGCGGCGCCTTGGATATTGGACTGCTTAATGAGAAGCTCGGCGACCGGCAGATTATTGCTGCGCGTGCGGTAGGCGTGCGCACCTTACCCGAGCTGCTGGCAGCACCGCTGGAGTCGGTAACGCTTGAAGCAGAGTCGCTGGGTATTGTGCCGGGCATGATTGGTGCGGAAGCGCTGCTGCGGATGCTGTGAGCCAACATTGTCACAGGAAGGTATTTCAGCTTGAAGGGGGTGTCTTCCTAAGCCGTTCGGCTTGGGGGGAAGCCCTTTATTTCTGAAACGCTGCGGTACAGGAGTTCTCGGTGTATAAGTCAACTCCTCTTGGCTCATTCTACATAAACAGGTTCAAGGATGAATCTCCTGGGCAGTTTGTTTCGTCTGAAGTGGGGAAGGGTAAATGGTGTATAGACAACTGCAAGGCCGGATTATGGTACAAGCAGCCGGCTAAAATTTAGGAATAAGGAAGGGATCATACCATGGCTAAAGCATCGAACAAAGTAAACACCGCATCACTGGAGCAGATTCTGAACACTCAGGTAGCGAACTTGAACGTACTCTACGTTAAGCTTCACAACTATCACTGGTACGTCAAGGGAGAGCAATTTTTCTCACTTCATGTGAAGTTTGAAGAACTATACGATGAGGTTACGCTCAAAATGGATGAGGTCGCCGAACGTTTGCTCAGCATCAAGGGAAGCCCTGCAGCGACCATGAAGGAATACCTGGAGCTTGCGACCATCCAGGAAGCCACAGGCAAAGAGGACACTCATGGTATGGTGCAGACCCTGATCGAGGACTTTGCAACCGTGGTTGAGGAGCTGGCAGAAGGCATCGAAGCCGCTGAGCAGGTTTCCGACCAGCCTACAGCGGATATGTTCATCAAGATCCGCAGTGATCTGGAGAAGCACCAATGGATGCTGCGCTCCTTCCTGGGCTGATCGAATCGACATCTCATGATCTAATGCCTTAATGAAATCATGTAATTTCTTGTCTGTTAATATCATAAGGCCTCCTGCGGGAGGCTTTATTTGTTTATATTGACGGACCTCTTGCGTTGTGGAAAAGTGAAAATCGATATTTGTAAAAAAACAGGCTTTGTTATAAAATTGATGAGAATCATTGATAATCATTCCATTTCACATTATAATAATTATAATGTGATATAAAATCTAATTGTGCTGGCAACAGGGATACCCTGTGCAACATACAGCTTTCTGATTTCGCAAATCGATCAATGGAGGGAATACTAATTATGGCCGCAGATTTTGTCATTGAGGGACTGAAAGCATCAATAGAAGGTAAAGAAATTCTGAAGGGGATCAACCTGAAGATGAAGGGTGGCGAAATTCATGCCATCATGGGACCTAACGGTACGGGTAAAAGTACGCTGGCTTCCGCATTAATGGGACATCCGAAATATGAAGTTACCGAAGGGACCGCTACACTTGAAGGCGAAGATCTGCTTGAAATGGCTGTAGATGAGCGTGCACGCGCCGGTCTGTTCCTGGCGATGCAATATCCAAGTGAAATCTCGGGTGTTACCAATTCCGACTTCCTGCGCAGTGCCATTAATTCCCGCCGTGAAGAGGGCAGTGAAATTTCACTGATCCGTTTCATCCGGCAGATGGAAGCTAAGATGAAGGAACTGGATATGAATCCCGAATTCCTGCACCGTTACCTGAATGAAGGTTTCTCCGGCGGGGAGAAGAAACGGAACGAAATTCTGCAAATGATGATGCTCGATCCCAAAATCGTCATCCTGGACGAAATTGACTCCGGTCTGGATATCGATGCTTTGAAAATTGTTGCCGATGGTGTGAACTCCATGCGTAGCGAAGACCGCGGCTTCCTGGTTATCACTCACTATCAGCGTTTGCTTGACTACATCACACCAGATTATGTGCACGTTATGATGCAGGGGCGGATTGTGAAATCCGGCGGACCTGAACTGGCGCGCCGCCTTGAGGCCGATGGTTATGAATGGATTAAGGAAGAACTGGGCATCGAAGATGAAACTGTAGGAAACGAAGCGTAAGACGAGCCGGAAGGAGGAGACCACTTATGACGACAGAAACCATTCTTCCAGTGGACGCTGCGCGCTTAAGCGAATTATCGCAGGCAAACAGCGAACCGGGCTGGCTGCAGGACAGCCGCCTGAAGGCACTGGAATTGGCAGCAGAACTTGCATTGCCAAGGCTGGAGAAGACACGGATCGACCGCTGGGATCTTAGCAAATACGGCAGCTATAAGACTGTTCAGGCACTACAGAGCCTGGAAGAAGCTCCGGCTTCTGTAGCAGCACTGGTCAAAGACCAGGAGCAGGGCAGCCTGATCATTCAGCGCAACTCGGGAACCGTTTATGTACGGCTGGCACCGGAGCTTGCAGCACAGGGCGTTATTTTCACCGATTTGCAGACTGCGGTCAAGGAACATGGCGAACTGGTGCGGCGCTATCTGCATCAAGCCGTTAAGCCGGATGAGCATTCCCTTGCCGCGCTGCATGCAGCGCTGTGGAACGGAGGCGTATTCCTGTACGTTCCGAAGAATGTGATTGTGGATACACCGGTTCAGGCCATTCTGCTGACCGATGATGCCGAAGCTGCTTTTGTACCGCATATTCTGGTTGTAGCCGACGCGAACAGCTCCGTGACCTATGTAGACAACTATGTCTCCGACAAATCGGAAGCCGGGCTGCACAACGGTGCGGTTGAAGTATTTGTGGGTGCAGGTGCGAAGGTGCAATATGCCTCCGTTCACCAGCTCGGTGCAGATACAACGGACGTGACCTACCGCCGTGCGGTGGTTGAGAATGACGGCTCCATTGAGTGGATCGTGGGCGAGATGAACTACGGGGATACCGTCAGCGATACCAAATCAATCCTGAAGGGCAATGGTTCTTCCTCCAATGCCAAGGTGATTGCGGTAGGCTCAGGTGCTCAGAAGCTGAACTACACTACACAGGCACAGCATTTTGGCCGGAACACACCAAGTGACATGATCACCCGTGCTGTAATGCGTGATTCTGCCACATCGATTATTAACGGAATTACCAAGATCGAGAAGGGCGCCACCCGGGCCGACGGACAGCAGACGGAGAAAGTTCTGATGCTGAGCCCCAAAGCACGCGGAGATGCGAACCCGATCCTGCTTATAGATGAAGACGATGTTACAGCCGGCCATGCCGCTTCCGTAGGACGGGTCAATGAAGAGCAGGTATATTACCTGATGTCACGCGGAATTTCCAAACACGATGCAGAAACACTTGTCATCTATGGCTTCCTGGCTCCTGTCGTGTCACAGATTCCACTGGAGGGACTGCGCAATCAGCTCCAATCTCTTGTGGAAAGGAAGTTGGGCCAATGATCAGCCAGTCGATCCGTGAGCAGTTCCCCATTCTGAACCAAGATATCAACGGCCATCCTCTGGTGTATCTGGACAACGCGGCGACTTCTCAGAAGCCGCGCCAGGTCATTGAGGCCGTCAAAGCTTATTATGAATGGGACAACGCTAATGTGCACCGCGGCGTGCACACACTGGGCAGCCGGGCAACGGATGCCTACGAAGGTGCGAGAGAGAAGCTGCAGAAATTTATCAATGCCCGCAGCAGTAAAGAAATTATTTTCACTCGCGGAACAACCACAGCGCTTAATCTTGTAGCCTCCTCCTATGGCCCTTCAGCGGTCGGTGAGGGAGACGAGATTGTAATCACTCAGATGGAGCATCACAGCAATCTGATTCCGTGGCAGCAGCTTGCCAAGAGAACAGGAGCGACCCTGAAATATCTGCCCCTTCAGAAGGATGGAACGATCCTGCTGGAGGATGCCGAAACAACTATTACCGACCATACCAAGATTGTGGCCATTGCTTATGTATCCAACGTTATGGGGGTTACCCATCCGGTAAAAGAGCTGGCGGCGATCGCCCATCGTCATGGTGCGGTTATCGTGGTCGACGGTGCACAGAGTACACCGCATATGAAGGTCGATATGCAGGACCTGGATTGTGACTTCTACGCCCTCTCCGGCCATAAGATGCTTGCTCCAACCGGCATCGGCGCCCTCTATGGTAAGAAAGCTCTGCTGGAAGCGATGGAGCCCGTTGAGTTCGGGGGAGAGATGATTGATGATGTCGGCCTCTATGATGCAACCTGGAAAGAGCTTCCGTGGAGATTCGAAGGCGGCACACCGATTATTGCCGGTGCAGTAGGACTAGGAGCGGCCATCGACTTCCTGCAGGAGGTGGGCATGGATGAAATCCACCGTCATGAGACTGCTCTTGCCGCTTACGCGGAGCAGCGCCTCGCTGCAATTGAAGGCTTAAGCATGTATGGCCCCCGCAACCGTGAGGTGGGGGTAATCACCTTCAATCTGGGCGATGTGCATCCCCATGATGTGGCAACCGTTCTGGATGCGCAGGGGATCGCTATCCGTGCAGGGCATCACTGCTGCCAGCCGCTGATGCGCTGGCTGGAGGTAAGCTCTACTGCACGCGCTAGCTTCTATCTGTACAATACCGAAAGTGATGTGGATCAGCTGGTGGCCGCCTTAATCAAGACAAAGGAGTATTTCGCCGATGAACTTGGATGACTTGTACAGACGCGTAATTATGGACCATTACAAAAATCCCCGGAACCGTGGTTCTTTCGAAGACGACGCTGTAAAGATTGAACTGAACAACCCGACCTGCGGCGACCGCATTACCCTTCAGCTGAAGGTTGCGGATGGAATCGTTCAGGATGCCCGCTACAGCGGAGAAGGCTGCTCGATCAGCATGTCGTCGGCTTCCATGATGACAGAAGCGGTCAAAGGCCAAACCGTGGAGCGTGCGCTTGATATGGCGGAGCAATTCTCCTCCATGATGAAGGGCGAGGAAGCCGACTTCGGAGATTATGAGGATATTGAATCCCTTTCCGGTGTCAATAAATTTCCGGCGCGGATCAAATGTGCCACCTTGGCCTGGAACGCGCTACGCAAAGGCATAGATCAAGAAGAGACCCACCAATAAAACAGAAACAAGGAGGCTGACACCATGGCTAAGAAAGCGCCTGATATGGAGGAATACCAGTATGGGTTCCGTGATGAGCACAAGTCGATCTTCCAGTCTGGTAAAGGATTGACGGCCGAAATTGTTAAAGAAATCTCCGCAATCAAAAATGAACCACAGTGGATGCTGGACTTCCGTCTGAAATCACTGGAGCAGTTCCGCAAAATGCCGATGCCTAAATGGGGCGGCGATCTCGATGATCTGGATTTCGAGGAAATTCAGTATTATGTTCGACCTTCAGAGAAGCAGGGCAAGACTTGGGAAGAGGTTCCTTCCGAAATTAAGGAAACCTTCGACAAGCTGGGTATTCCGGAAGCGGAGCAGAAGTTCCTTGCCGGCGTATCCGCCCAGTATGAATCCGAGGTTGTCTACCACAGCATGCAGAAGTCCCTTGAGGATCAAGGGGTAATCTTCACCGATACGGACACCGCGCTGCGGGAATACCCGGAGCTGTTCAGAAAATATTTTGCCACCATCATTCCGCCTGCGGACAACAAGTTCGCTGCCCTTAACAGTGCGGTCTGGTCCGGCGGCAGCTTCATCTATGTACCTAAGGGTGTGAAATGCGAGGTGCCGCTGCAGGCTTACTTCCGCATCAACTCCGAGAACATGGGCCAATTCGAGCGCACCCTGATCCTTGCCGATGAAGACAGCTTCGTGCATTATGTGGAAGGCTGTACAGCTCCAATCTACAGCACCAATTCCCTGCATAGTGCCGTAGTCGAAATTCTCTGCATGAAAAACGCTCGTGTGCGTTACACTACCATCCAGAACTGGGCGCCAAACATCTACAACCTCGTTACGAAACGTGCGGTTGCTGAAGAGAACGCCACAATGGAATGGGTTGATGGCAACATCGGCTCCAAGCTGACGATGAAATATCCGGCGGTTGTGCTGAAGGGCCGCGGCGCCAAAGGTTCCGTGCTCTCAATTGCCGTTGCCGGCAAAGCGCAGCATCAGGATGCAGGCGCCAAAATGATCCACCTGGCACCTGATACCACATCTACAATTGTATCGAAATCGATCAGCAAACACGGTGGTAAGGTAACGTACCGCGGATTGGCCTCCTTCGGCCGCAATGCGGATGGCGCCAAATCCAACATCAAATGTGATACGCTGATTATGGATAACGAATCCACATCAGATACCATTCCGTATAATGAAATTATGAATGACAACATTACGCTGGAGCATGAAGCAACGGTATCCAAGGTCTCCGAGGAGCAGCTGTTCTACCTCATGAGCCGCGGCCTCACCGACGCCGAAGCTACCCAGATGATCGTTATGGGCTTCATCGAGCCATTCACCAAAGAATTGCCGATGGAGTATGCCGTTGAGATGAATCGTCTGATCAAGTTCGAAATGGAAGGAAGTATCGGGTAACCGATACCTTCTGCAAATACGTGCCCGAGTGATCTTGACACCTTAGGTGTTGAAGTCGCTCGGGCACGTTTTTTGTGTTGTGCCAAGCTATCCAGTAAATAGGAAACATGAGCATGCAGGAGAACGTGGGGAGCCACGAAGTAAAAAGGAGCAGCCATTTCGCTGCCCCCTAAAATTAATTGCGTTGCAACAATATATATCCGCTAATTCTTGAAGTTTTTTTACGGAAGACTACTTTAAAACCAATGTCGTTGTCTAATAAACAAGCTAAGGCGGTGTTCAGCAATCCATTTGGTCTCAAGCTAGGTCTACAAGGCTGAGCATTTCCGATAATGCGGACACTGATAATCCGGCGTGCAGATCCAGGAATCAGAGGATTTCTGCTCCAGGTGATCAATACTAAGTCGGGCTGACGCGTAGCCATTCGGATCTACCCCTTTCTATTATGTTTCTTTATATAAAATACACAGTAGATTCTAATGTGCTAGACCACAGCGGAGTAGCAAGCAACTGGTCAATCTCTTCGTAATTAACTCCCACTCATTACATTCCCTGTTATTTACATTATTCTAGTAACATTTGTAACTGACTAAGGGGCTGGAAATTGATAAATATAGAATGTAAGCGTTTCATACATTAGGATCGGGGGAATGTTTGTGAAAAAAGTTACAAAATTAGTGATGGCTGCCGGTATTTCATTGGCACTTGTAGGGGGCGGAACCAGTGCGGTTCTGAACAATGTATCTTCAGCGGCAAGTGCGCCGCTTAAAGTAGGCAGGGTAGAAGCGGCTGCTCATGGCACCAAATGCTTCACCGTGGCTGTCGCTGTCGTTCAGAACGGCAAAATTGTAGCCGCTTCGCTGGATGACTATCAATTCCTTAGCACGGACGTGGCCAAGGGAGTGCCTAACTCCGATGCGGATTTCGGACAGAATTATAAGGATGCCAAGATGGTGCTGGCCTCCAAGAAAGCCAACAACAAATATTACAGTGAGCACATGACCGAAGAAGCTAAATCTACAGTTGCATACGACAAGAACTTGGCAGCTGTTGAGAAATATGCGACCGGCAAGACCATCAAGGAGCTGGAAGCTACACTGGCCAAGAAGAGCAAAACCCAGATGGTGGACGCTGTCAGCGGAGCTACTCTGGTGGATACCAAAGGTTATCTGACAGCGATTCTGGATGCAGCCAAGGCTGCCAAATAAAATTGATGATGTTATGGCTCGTAACTTAAATCGGTGAATAACCCTTGTGAGGAAGCACGCTGCAGGTTGGGGGGATCCCGGTCGCTGTTAAAGGCCGGTTTCCTGATTGTTAACTGAACATAGGGTGAAATCAGGTTACTACTTCGGGCTTCGTATGATCAGAGACCTCAGCCTCCGTTCCAAGATCGTGTTCATCAGTCTTGTCCACCGAATTAGTTGCGAATCTGCATCTAATTCGCTGATTTTTTCCGTTTTAGAGCAAATAAGTGCGGAAACGCATCTAATTTCGGATTTGGAGCGTTAAAGAAGCGATTTACTCGAAAATAGTTGCAGATTCGCACTTATTTGCCCGATAACAGGAGTTTCAGCTGAAATTAGATGTACTTTCGCATCTAATTTCTCTGATAGCTCTGATGCTGCACCCGAAATTCTCCGTGGGATCTAAGAAGTAACGAAATAGGTCTTTAAAGGCGAACACTACCGTTTCTCCAGAATTCCTCCAACCCTCTACGCTGTTCACATTTCTAATCAACCACTGATTTTTAGCTTGAGCCGTTGTTATTTGCGCATTCCGCAGGAACAGCCGGCCCTTTGCCCTTCAGGTCTTGCGCATTCCGCAGGAACAGCCCGCCTTTGACCTTAGCCCCGGCGCGCGCATCCCGTCAGGGATAGCGGGCCAGCCCGGCGACGTCCAAGCGGTCCCGCAGGGATAAGCGCTCCCCCCACCCAGCCCCCTAATCACAGTACCGCCAGACTCATTCGCCAAACTTGCCGGTGTCCAGAGGGTGCAACCCTTTGGGGCCCTCCCTTGGAAGGGAGGGTTTGGGAGGGATCGATTTTGTATTTTTATACATTTCAACAAGATAAAGGTGTTATGAAATGACAGCGGATTCTCTGCCTAATGGACCAATGGATGATTCGCCAGCATTCGGGAGGAATTAGAAGCATTTTAAGAGTTAGGTGGGCCTTAACCTCTTCTGGAGCTGAAATTATTCGTAAAAAACCGCAAAAACGGTCTATTCTCCGCTTTGCCGCCACAAAATAGGGATGATACACTGCATGAAGTCACTAAAATGAAAGCGTTAAAAACCAATGCTTACGAAGCCGCTTTACTACGTAAAGCTAATAGGAGGAGAGATATGGATGTTCTCAGGCAACTGCGGGGGTTTTACCGGGAGAAGCTGCATTTACTGATTCTTTCGATTGTAGCCTTAGCCGCCGCGACTGCAGTGGGGCTGATTACCCCCAACTTGTTAAGAAGGCTGATTGATGATGTCATTGTTCCAATGAAGTTTGAAGAGGTGCCTGTGCTGGCTGTCTCGGTGCTGGCGGTTGTGTTTGTCAAAGCCTGTCTGCAATTTGCCCACGGATTCTGGGGCGGAAGACTGGGGAATTACCTGGCCTACCGTCTGCGTAATGCTTGTTATGAGAAGCTGCAATTCCTGTCTTTCCGCTATTATGATATGGCCAAGACAGGTGACCTGATGTCCCGGCTGACCGGGGACCTGGAAGCGATCCGGATGTTTATCGGCTTCGGCTTCGCCCAGCTGTTGAATGTGTTCTTTATGGTATTTTTCGGTTCTATTATGATGTTTACGATCAACTGGCAGCTGACGCTGGTGACACTGATCACGATGCCGTTTCTGGCGGCGGTAGCTTTCCGTTTCGAATCACAGATCCATCCGGCCTTTCAGGAGATGCGCCTCGCGCTGAGCTCCTTGACTACGGCTGTCCAAGAGAATGTAACAGGTGTGCGGACGGTTAAATCCTTTGCCAGAGAGGCTTACGAGGTAGAGAAATTCTCGCACCGTAATGAACGTTATAAGAACAATCAGATTTTTGCCGCTGAGCTGTGGAGTAAGTTCTTCCCGGCGATGGAGCTGCTGGCTTCGGTCAGTGTAGCCATCCTGCTTGGCGTTGGCGGAACGCTTGTCATTAAGGATCATATGTCGCTGGGTGAGCTGGTTGCTTTCTTCAGCTTGATCTGGTACATCATTGGTCCGGTATGGGGCCTTGGCTTCCATATTAACAACTACACTCAGTCCAAAGCTTCGGGAGAACGTGTGCTTGAAGTGCTGAATCAACGGGTGGACGTGAAGGACAAGGAAGATGCGCACGAGCTGGAGGGTACTGAAATTAAAGGCGACATTGCCTTTAATCATGTCACCTTCGCTTACGGAAACAAGATGCCTGCCGTCACGGACATTCATTTTGAAGCCAAATCGGGTGCGGTCATCGGTTTCCTGGGAGGTACCGGCTCAGGCAAATCGACAATTACCCAGTTGATGATGCGGGCGTATGATGTGAATCAGGGCAGCATTACGCTGGATGGCACCGATATCCGCGAATATAGTGTGCGCAGTCTGCGCTCCCAGATCGCAACCGTGTTCCAGGAGACGTTCCTGTTCTCTTCTTCGATCCGCAACAATATATCCTACGGCATTAAGGATGTAACGATGGAGGAAATTATCCGTGCCGCCCAGCTGGCGAAGGCCCACGACTTCATTATGGAAATGTCGGAAGGGTACGATACCGTAGTCGGAGAACGGGGAATGGGATTATCCGGCGGACAGAAGCAGCGGATCGCGATTGCCCGGGCGCTGCTGAAGAATCCGCGTATCCTGATCCTGGATGATGCGACCAGTGCGGTCGATATGGAGACCGAGCATGAGATTCAGGCCGGCTTCCAGGAGGTTATGCGCGGGCGGACCACGCTGATTATTGCTCACCGCATCTCCTCCCTGCGCCATGCCGACCAGATCATTGTGATGAACGAAGGCCATGTGCTGCAGCAGGGCACACATAAAGAGCTGATCGAGATTCCCGGTCCTTACAGGGATGTCTACCGGATTCAGTACGCCGATTATCTAGCCAGGGCAACCGGAAGAGAGGAGGCGTAGTATATGACAACTGAAGCCAAAAAACAAGCTGCGGCAGACATGGAGCAGACGGCTGCCGAGCAGCAGACGCTCGAGGAGCGTTTTGTCTACAAGGATGATGATGTGATTGACAAGGCTTTTGACTGGAAGCAGTTCACCCGGCTGTTCGGTTATATGAAGCCTTATGCACGCCAAATGCTGCCGCTGGTCTCCATCATGATGATCCTGGGCACAATTACCAAGCTGACTGTACCGTTCCTGACTAGTATGGCGATAGACAAGGCTATAAATCCCAAGGTGGGCAACCCAAGCCTGACTCTGCTGTATACACTGACGGCCAGCGTGGTAATCCTCTATATCATTCAATGGATTGCCGGAGTGTACCGCATCAAGTATACCAATATCATTGGGCAACGGGTGATTTATGACCTGCGCTCTGACCTGTTCCGGCATATCCAGAAGCTGTCGTTTAACTTCTTTGACAAACGTCCGGCAGGTTCAGTCCTCGTCCGGGTCACCAATGATATTAACTCCTTACAGGATCTGTTCACGAACGGGGTCGTTAATCTGATGATCGACTGTGTGCAGCTGGTAGGAATTATGGTGATCCTGCTGCTGATCAACTGGAAGCTGGCCCTTGCGGTCATGCTGACTGTACCGATTATGTTCCTGATCTCCACCAAGCTGCGCCAGAGAATCCGGATCGCCTGGCAGGATGTGCGTATGAAGAACTCACGGATCAACTCCCACCTCAATGAATCGATTCAGGGCATCCGGGTGACGCAGGCGTACACGCAGGAGCAGGAGAATATGAATTATTTCGACGTGATGAACATGGAGAGCCGCAAATCCTGGAACAAGGCATCGGCCATGAACCAGGCGTTTGGCCCGATCATAGAAATCACCGGTGGACTCGGCACGATGGTGCTGTTCTGGTATGGTGCCCAGCTGATTCAATCCGGCGATTTGACGGTCGGCTACCTGGTGGCGTTTAGCACTTATGTCAGCAACTTCTGGGACCCGATCAACCGTCTGGGCCAGATGTACAACCAGTTGCTGGTGGCGATGGCTTCCTCGGAGCGGATCTTTGAATATCTGGATGAACAGCCGTCCGTGCAGGACAAACTGGGTGCGAAACCGCTGCCGATGATTAAAGGCGACATTAACCTGAACCAGGTGATTTTTGAATACGAAAAAGGCAGGGCTGCCCTGAAAGGCATCGACCTGGATGTAAAGGTAGGACAGTCGATCGCACTCGTCGGCCATACCGGTTCCGGCAAAAGCACGATCATCAACCTGATAGGCCGGTTCTATGATATTACTTCCGGGCGGATTACGATTGACGGTCAGGACATCCGCGATGTCACGCTGGACAGTCTGCGTACACAGATCGGGATCGTTCTGCAGGATACCTTTATTTTCTCAGGCACCATCCGCGAGAATATCCGCTTCGGGCGGCTGGATGCTACCGATGAAGAGGTGGAGAATGCGGCCAAGGCGGTAGACGCCCATGACTTCATTATGAAGCTGCCCGGCGGCTATGAGACGGAAGTCGAGGAGCGCGGCAGCGCACTCTCGATGGGCCAGCGCCAGCTGCTCTCCTTCTCGCGGGCGCTGCTCGCCGATCCGCGGATTCTGATCCTCGATGAAGCCACGGCGAGTATTGATACCGAAACAGAGCTGAAGATCCAGGAAGCGCTCAAGACGCTGCTGAAGGGGCGGACGTCCTTTATCGTCGCCCACCGCCTGTCTACGATCCGCCATGCGGATAAGATCGTTGTGCTGGATCACGGTGAGATTAAAGAGGAAGGCACCCATCAGGAGCTGACCTCGCGGGACGGAGTATATAACGGCCTGATTGAAGCGCAGTTCCGCTTCCTGAATTAAACTGCACTTAATGGAAGCAGCCCGCTTTCCTGCCTTAACGGCAGGGAGAGCGGGCTGTTCTGTTTGCATTCTAATAGGATATATTCCTTCTATATAAGACTGCAGCAGCTATTTGCCGCGCTTCGGGAGTCTGCCCGTGTCGCGCAGCTCCAGCATCTGTTCGCTGAGCTCCTGCTGCCACGCTGTATCACCTGTCAGATCAGCCAGCAGTGATTCGTTGTGCAGACGCGACATCTCCCAGCAGTAGGAAGCATTGACATACAGGCATTGCTGCTGCTCGGCTTCCTCGGAAGCGGTCAGCCGGCGCTGGCGGCTGAGGGTAAATAATTCGGCAAGGCGCTCATGGATGGCTAACATCAGACGCTCCCCCTTTGTGCTAGTGAACTTGTTATTGCCATTTACCAGTGTTGCCGGTGCTCCGGGATGATAAACTGAAAAAAAGCTATTGTAATCGTTTTATTATATGTTACAATAGCAGTAATACAGGATTGTGACCGCTAACGTGGGCAATGCCTAAGCTAATTCGAGGATCATTTTACCAATGATACTGGAATTAACTTAGGCTTTTTTTGTACAGTAAAAGCTCGGGGGTGAGAAGGTTTGATTATAGAGAAGGTGCTGAACAACAATGTACTGCTGACCCGCAACAACAAGGGCAAGGAAGTTATTGTCATGGGACGCGGAATTTCCTTCAATAAGGTCATTGGAGATACGGTGGATGCCGAGAAGATCGACAAGATTTTTCTGCTGAATGAGAATGCCTTCACGGCCAGATTGACCGAGCTGCTGAACGACATCCCGGTGAATCTGCTGGAATTGGCGAGTGAGATCGTCACGTATGCGAACGGGGTGCTGCAAACCGAATTAAGCGATAATATATACCTGACCCTGACAGACCATATCCAGTTCGCCGTCCAGCGTTATGAGAAGGGCATTGTGTTGAAGAACGCGATGCTATTCGAGATCAAACGCTTCTATAAGAAGGAATTTAAGATCGGGATGGATGCGCTGAAGCTGATTGAGCAATCGACCGGCCATTGGTTAGGAGAGGATGAAGCCGGGTTTATCGCCCTGCATCTGGTGAATGCGAGAATTGACGGCAATGAGATGAGATCCACGCTCAAAATGACGGAGATCGTCCAGAACATTCTGAATATCGTTACCTATCATTACGGCTCGGTACAGGATGAAACTTCGCTGAATTATTCCCGTTTCCTGACTCATCTGCAGTATTTTGCGATGCGGGTGCTGCGCAAGGAAACGCACACCAGCGGGGAGGATTTCCTGTATAATCAGGTTCGCATGACGTATGTCAAAGCTTTTGAATGTACGGTCAAGATCAACGAATATCTGGAGAAATCCTATGGACAGAGCTTGAGCAAGGATGAATACGTCTACCTGACGATCCATATCCACCGGGTGACGGAGCGTAATGATATTCAACAAAATATCGAATAGCATCAACCAAACAGGGTGTTACTGGTAATGCAGGCAAAACCTGAACTGATGGCAAAATGAGGCGTAATGTCTTCATTTTACCTTGAGTTCAGGTTTTTCTTGTTCATGGTGGTTAATGCGTGGAGTGCTGGCACATTCTATAACTGCTGCGAACCTTCAAATTCAGAACCATGCAGAGGAGACTTACAGATATGAGTAACACTAAAGAGCTGTCGAAACAAATTATCTCTCTGGTAGGCGGCGAATCCAATGTGATTTCCGTCTTTCATTGTGCGACCCGGCTAAGATTCAAATTAAAGGATAACAGCAAAGCGGATAAAGCAGCGCTGGAGAAGACCCCCGGGGTTATTACCGTTGTCGAGAACAGCGGACAGTTTCAGGTAGTCATCGGCAATAATGTCAGTACAGTGTTTGAACAGATTATGGCGGACACCCAGCTGCAGGATGCAGAGAAGAAGAACGATTCCGATGAGGGTGAAGGCAGCACGGGGATACTGGGCAGAGCGGTTGATGTCATCTCCAGTATCTTCTCCCCTATTCTGGGGGCGCTAGCCGGTGCGGGGGTCCTGAAGGGGCTGCTTGCGTTGATCCTCTCGCTGGACTGGATCAGCAATACGAGCGGAACGTACCTGGTTCTGAATGCCGCCTCTGACAGTGTGTTCTACTTCCTGCCGATCTTCCTGGCTATTACGGCGGCGCGGAAGTTTAAGACTAACCAGTTCGTCTCCGTGGCAATAGCTGGAGCACTGATATACCCGGCGGTTATAGCTGCCGTGGACAGTCCGGGCAGTCTAAGTTTCCTGGGGATTCCGGTGGTGCTGGTGAACTATTCCTCCAGTGTCATTCCGATTATTCTGGCGGTGTGGGTGCAATCCTATGTGGAAAAAGGCTTCCGCTCCATCATCCATGAGTCGGTCAGAAATATACTTGTGCCGATGTTTGCGCTCTTAATTGTCATTCCCTTAACCTTTCTCGTCTTTGGTCCGGTAGGCTCGCTGATCAGTGACGGACTGGCGTCCGGCTACACATGGCTGTATAATTTGAGTCCGCTGGTAGCAGGCGCGATAGCCGGGGCATTCTGGCAGGTGTTCGTCATCTTCGGTGTCCACTGGGGATTCGTTCCGATTATGTTAAGTAACATCGACACTATCGGTTATGACACCATGCTGCCGATTCTGTCGGCGGCTGTGCTTGCTCAAGCCGGGGCGGTCTTTGCCGTCTTCCTGAAATCAAGAAATACGCAGATGAAGGCCTTGGCCGGTTCTTCTACACTGGCGGCGGTCTTCGGGATCACGGAGCCTACGATCTACGGAGTTACCTTGAAGCTAAAGAAACCGTTCATCTATGCCTGCATCGCCGGTGCGGTCGGGGGTGCTGTCATTGCCGTCGGCGGTGCGAGAGCGCTGGCCTTCTCTCTGCCTGGCCTGCTGGCTCTGCCCACCTATATCGGAACCGGCTTTACCTGGGCTGTAATCGGACTGGTCATTGCGTTCGTACTGGCTATGCTGCTGGTGCTTCTGCTGGGCTTCGATGATCCTGCCGCTGAAAGCGCAGCGCCGGCGGCGCAGGCTAATCCTGCCTCCACTCCAAGTGTAATACAGAAGGAAGTGGTGGTAAGTCCGCTGAATGGCACCCTGCAGACGCTCAATACCCTGCCAGACGAAGCTTTTGCCTCCGGTGCAATGGGCAAAGGAATTGTAATTGAGCCTTCTTCAGGCAGACTGACCTCGCCGGTGAACGGTACGGTTACAACCGTATTTCCGACAGGCCATGCCATCGGCATTACCTCGGAGGATGGTGCAGAACTGCTGATCCATGTAGGAGTCAATACGGTGAAGCTGAAAGGGAAACATTTTGACAAAAAGGTACAGGAAGGCGATCAGGTGAAGCAGGGGCAGCTGCTGCTGGAGTTTGACCTGAAAGCGATCCGCGAAGCGGGCTTCGTCACGGCAACCCCTGTCATTGTCACCAATTCCGCAGGTTATCTGGATGTGCTGAAGAGTGGAGAAGCAGAGGTGAAGGCAGGGGAGTATCTGCTGACGCTGGTGGTATAGAGCTATAACGACTACGATTATGATTACAGAGGAGAGAGTATGATGACTAAGATCAACAAGGGGTTTCCGGCAGATTTCTTATGGGGAGGCGCCACAGCGGCCAATCAGCTGGAAGGGGCTTATGATGTAGACGGCAAAGGCCTCTCCAGCGCCGACATGGTTGCTTATGTACCGAAGGACAAACGGACACAGGACCACGCGATTGAGATCAGCTCGGAGCGGATTCAGCAGATTCTCTCTGGCGAGTTCGAAGCCCGCTTCCCTAAACGGGAGGGCATTGATTTCTACCACCGGTATAAGGAGGATATTGCCCTGTTCGCCGAAATGGGCTTCAAGGTGTTCCGGTTGTCGATCAACTGGGCGCGGATCTTCCCGAATGGCGATGATGCTCAGCCGAACGAAGCCGGGCTGCAATTCTACGACAATGTGTTTGATGAGCTGCATAAATACGGGATTGAACCGCTGGTTACACTGGCCCATTATGAAACGCCACTGGGTCTTACGCTGAAATATAATGGCTGGGCCAGCCGCGAGGTGGTGGGCTTCTTCACCACTTATGCGGAGACCGTCTTTAAGCGGTACAAGGATAAAGTGAAGTATTGGATTACGTTCAACGAGATCAATATGATGACACTCAGTCCGTTTACGGGTGGCGGTGTAGTGATCGACAAGTCGGAGAATAAGCTGCAGACGATGTACCAGGCGCTGCATCACCAGTTCGTGGCCAGTGCACTGGCTACCAAGCTGGTGCATGAAATCATCCCCGGTTCACAGATGGGCTGTATGCTGGCACGGATGGAGAGTTATGCCCATACCTGCAATCCCGAGGATGTGCTGAAGAACCAGCAGGAGAACCAGATGAATCTGTATTTCACTGATGTTCATGCCCGGGGAGAGTATCCGCGGTATATGCAGCGCTACTTCGATGAGAACAATGTTGTGCTGCACGTGGAAGCGGACGACGCCGAGACGCTGCGGAACAACACGGTGGATTATGTGGCATTCAGCTATTATATGACCTTAACCGTGTCGACCAGTCCGGAAGGGGAGCGGGCGGAAGGCAACCTGTTCGGCGGCGTGAAGAACCCTTATCTGAAGGCCTCCGACTGGGGCTGGCAGATTGATCCGATTGGCCTGCGCGTGATGCTGAACACGATGTATGACCGCTACCGCAAGCCGCTGTTTATTGTCGAGAATGGTCTGGGTGCCTACGATAAAGTGGAAGCAGACGGTTCGATTCATGATACGTACCGGATCGATTACCACAGACAGCATATCCAGCAGATGAAGGAAGCAATCAAGGATGGCGTGGAGCTGATCGGCTACACCAGCTGGGGCCCGATCGACCTGGTCAGCATGTCCACCTCTGAGATGTCCAAGCGTTACGGGTTCATCTATGTCGATCTGGACGACGAGGGTAACGGCAGCCTGGCGCGCTCGCGCAAGGATTCGTTCCATTGGTATAAAGAAGTGATCGCCAGCAATGGCGAGAAGCTGTAGGACTTATACAAGGTGAGAGAGGATACGTTAGCCGCTGGGCTAATGTATCCTCTTTTTTTCTGAGGGATAGAGGCAAGCCGGCATTTTTATGATAGGCTGATTATTATGCAATAATGTAAACGCTTAAGTAGTGGAGGGACTGTAATGCAGAAGGTATTGTTGGTGGATGATGAGTTTATTATCTTGGATGGAATATCCTCAGTGATCGATTGGGAGTCACTGGGTACGGTGTTAACCGGAACAGCGCAAAATAGTGTAGAGGCACTGGAAATGATCGAGCAGAATCCCCCGGATATTATGATTACCGATATTCGTATGCCGGGGATGGATGGCCTCGAGCTGGTTGCCAAGGTCAGCGAGCTGTATCCGCAGATCTCATTCATTGTGTTAACCGGGTTCTCGGAATTCAACTATGCCAAGACGGCGATGCAGTATGGGGTGAAGCATTATTTGCTGAAGCCGTGCAGTGAGGAGAGCCTGAATGAGGCGCTCGCCGAGCTGGTCCAGGAAAGAGAGGAACGGGAGCAGCAGGAGAACTTCATAATGTCGATCAAATATGGTCTGGAGCGTGTAATGCCCCATGCCAAGGAACAGTTTCTGAAAGAGTTCGTGACGAATAAAACCTATGGGGTCAAGGAGTGGCAGTATTTCGGGGATTTATTCGGCTTCTCCTTTCAGAGCCAGACCGTTCGGCTGCTGCTGGTAGAAATAGAAGGCGCGCATGAATATGAACATCTCTTCGCGGTGCGGAATATCGCCGAGGACATTTTTCAGAATCCGATCCTAAGCTCAACTGTAGGCAGACGTGTCCTGCTGCTGATGGAAGACGGATTGACTGAGCCGGAGCTGTTCACAAGAATAGACACCATCCGCGAGACGTTCATGAAGTATTATCATATCGATCTTACGGCTTCGCTCAGTGAAGCGGGTGAGCTGTCACAGGCGAGGCGCCTCTACACACAAACGGTCGAATGTCTGAACCACCGCTTCTATCTTGGGGAAGGCAGTCTGATCACAGAGAAGGATATCTCAGCGCCTGACGACGGGCAGGAGATTGAACTGCAAATGGACCAGGAGCGGATGATCCTGCTGATCAAAGCCGGCCACTGGGAGGATGCAGAGGAGGAGCTGCGGGCACTGCTGTTAAGCCTGTCCGAGCTTAGATGCAATATTGCCAAAACCAAATCGTATCTGATCCAGATCTTTATGGAGATTATCCGCTTATGCGAGCAGGAACGGATGCAGGTCTATATGGACAAGCTGCCAGGGGTCATTGAGACAAGCACCCTCCAGTCCTTCCAACAGTTTGTGCTGGACATCGCCAAGGAGGTAACTCTGGAGCGTTACGCACGAAACCGCTGCAAGCAGTCGCAGATGGTGATTACGATGAAGCAGCTGGTGCAGACACGATACCGTGATGAGACACTGACGCTGCAGACGATTGCGAATGAGATGTATATGAATCCTGATTATGTCGGCAAGATGTTTAAGAAGGAAACCGGTGACAGGTTCACTAACTATATGATGACCTACCGGATCCAGAAGGCTCTGGAGCGCATAGAGCAGGAAGAATCTTGTACAATCACCAATCTGGCAGAGGAGTCGGGCTTCGGTGATAATGTCTCCTATTTCAGCAAAATGTTTAAGAAGCACACCGGTTTCTCCCCGTCGGAATACAAGAGAACGGTAGTCTAAGAGAGCCGACAATCTAGCTACACCCTGCGGATCGCCGAAGTTTGGCGCCGCAGGGTGTTTTTGTGTGATGGCCCTTGCGAATTCCGCAGGAACAGCCGACTTTGGTCTTAAGGTCTTGCGAATTCCGCAGGAACAGCCCGCCTTTGCCGTTAAGATCTTGCGCATTCCGCAGGAACAGCCCGCCTTTGCCCTTAGGATCTTGCCCTTAGGATCTTGCGCATTCCGTAGGAACAGCCCGCCTTTGCCCTTAGGATCTTGCCCTTAGGGTCTTGCGCATTCCGCAGGAACAGCCCGCCCTTGAACTTAACCTCCGGTCGAGCATCCCGTCAGGGACCGCCGGCCAACATCAGCGCCGTCCAAGCGGTCCCGCAGGGATAAGCGGTCCACCCTCCCCAGCCCCCTAATCACAGTACCGCCAGACTCCTTCACCAAACTTGCGGGAGTCCAGAGGGTGCAGCCCTTTGGGGCCCTCCCTTGGAAGGGAGGGTTTGGGTGGGATCGAAGGTTGGTTTGGGAGGGATCGATTCATCGGTTTTGAACAAATTCCCCCCTGATTTAAGCATGGGAAATAAACGCAACAATCTGTAAAGTAATAACTGTAAGCGCTACTATTTTATTAAGGATTAAAGAAATGGGGGGAGACAGTGGAGCTTAAACAACAGTTGCCGGTTCACACAACCAAGCTGAAGGAGAACAAACGATCTTTTATCAAAAAAGAGCTGAAACGCAATAAATACGTGTATCTCATGTTGGTTCCGGTGGTGCTGTATTATCTGATATTCAGTTATGGGCCGATGTATGGCCTGCTGATGGCTTTTCAGAAATCATACAGTCCGATCAAGGGGATATTTGGCGGTGAGTGGATCGGCTTTGATAATTTCAAGATGTTTTTTGACAGCTATTATTTCTGGCGGATTATCAAGAACACCTTGATTCTAAGCTTTTACAGTATTCTGTTTGGATTCCCGGCGCCGATTATCCTGGCCTTATTGCTAAACGAGGTTAGGAAAAAATGGTTCAGAAGCACTGTGCAGACCATCAGCTACATGCCGCACTTTATTTCGGTGGTAGTGGTAGTGGGGATGCTCAAGACCTTCTCCGCGCTGGATGGCGGGCTGTTTAATATATTCCGGGATTTCTTCGATATGCAGCCGATCATGTTCCTTGCGGAAAAAGACATGTTCCGTGCTTTGTACATATTCTCGAACATCTGGCAGGGTGCCGGCTGGGCTTCGATCATCTTCCTGGCAGCGCTCAGCGGCATTGATCCGGGGCTGTATGAAGCCGCCAAGATCGACGGAGCGGGCCGCTGGAAACAGCTGCTCCATATTACACTTCCGGGAATTACGCCCACTATTGTTGTGATGCTGATTCTGCGGCTGGGCGCGGTGATGAACTCTGATTTCCAGAAAATATTGCTGATGCAGACCGCACCTACCTATGAGACCTCGGATGTCATCTCAACCTTCATCTACAGGTCAGGGGTTCTGGAAGGGAACTATACCTACTCGACCGCTATCGGGTTAATTAACGGAGTTATTAATTTCGCGCTGTTAATCATGGCTAACTCCATCAGTAAAAAAGTAAATTCAACCAGTCTATGGTGAACAGGAGGATAAGCGATGCGACGCTCGCCAGGAGAACGAATATTTGATTGCTTTAATGTTCTTTTGCTAGGTATGGTCATGATTATTTCACTCTATCCGCTGCTGTATGTATTGAATTCCTCTGTCAGCGACCCGAATCAGCTGCTGCGCTCCAGGTCATTGATGCTGCTGCCTGAAGGGTTTCAGCTGGAGGCTTACAAGGCGGTATTTCAGAATTCGAAGATCTACAGCGGATATATGAATACGCTCTTCTATGTGATTGTAGGAACGCTGCTCAATCTTCTGATGACCTCATTGGCTGCTTATGGCCTGTCCCGGATGGATCTGTACGGCAGAAAAACGCTGATGAAGCTGATCACCTTTACGATGTTTTTTGGCGGGGGGATGATCCCAACCTTCTTGCTGGTTCAGAATCTGGGGCTGGTGGATACCCGCTGGGCGATCATTATCCCGGGGGCAATCAGTACCTTCTATTTCCTGATTATGAAGACGAGCTTCGAGAGCCTGCCGATCAGCCTTATCGAGTCCGCCAAGCTGGACGGTGCTAATGATTTCCGGATTCTGTTCCGTATTGTGCTTCCCTTGTCCAAATCGATCCTTGCCGTGATGACCTTGTATTATGCTGTGGATCACTGGAATGACTATATCGGTCCGATGCTGTATCTGCGCAGTCAAGACCTGTATCCGATTCAGATTGTGATGCGGGATATTCTAATCAGCAGCAGTACGGAATCGATGGGGGCAGGAGCAGATACAGGGTTCGCGATTGGCGAGAACATCAAATACGCCACCATTATTATCTCCACGCTGCCGATCATGCTGGTCTATCCGTTTATCCAAAAATATTTTGTTCAAGGTGCTCTAATCGGCGCTGTGAAACAATAAAAACACTACTTATACGGAGGCGAATAACGTTGAAAAGAAAAATAGGGGTTATGATGTTATCTTCCATGATGCTTGCAGGACTGCTCTCGGGATGTTCAGGTAATTCAGAGAATGGGGCAGGTAAGAATACAGCCTCATCAGATCCGGAGAGCACTCCTGAAGCCGCATTGACAGAAATTCCGCTCCCAATCACCACAGAGCCGCTGACCATTGAATACTGGCGGGCCAATGACGCCAAGCTGACGGCGTCGATGGAGACTTTTGCCGGGATGGCGAGTTATAAGAAGAAAGAAGAGCTTACAGGCATTAAGGTTAATTTCACTCACCCTCCGCTGGGGCAACAGAAGGATCAGTTCAATCTGCTGGTAGCTACGAAGGAACTGCCGGATGTTATCTATTATAACTGGGCAGACGCAGTAGGCGGTCCGGAGAAAATGATTGAAGACGGGCGTATCATCCGTTTGAACGAGCTGGTAGACCAATATGCGCCGAACCTTAAGAAGATTATTGAGTCCGATCCCGAAGTCCGAAAACAAATTACCCTGGATGACGGCACGATCTATATGTTCCCGCTGATGAAGCTGGATGCGCTCAAATTGAATGCGACCTCCGGTCTGATTATGAGGCAGGATTGGCTGGACAAGCTGGCGCTGAAGGCGCCAACGACCATCGATGAATGGTATACGGTTCTGAAAGCGTTTAAAGAGAAGGACCCGAATGGCAACGGCAAGGCAGACGAGCTTCCGTTCACCGGTAACTGGGGACCTGGCGATTTAACGAAGCTGAATGATTTCGCGCCTGCTTTTGGAGTGATCGGCGGATTCCAGATGAACGGCGACAAGGTTGAATTCGGGCCGCTGCAGCCAGGGTACCGAAGCTACCTGGAGACCATGTCCAAATGGTATGCAGAAGGCTTGATTGATCCGGAAATTATGACCAATGACGGCAAAGCCTTCGATTACAAGGTAACCAATAATCTGGCCGGTGCCTATCAAGGCGGCGTGTTCAGCGGGATGGGCAAATATCTCAATCTGATGAAAGACGAGGATCCGAACTTTAACCTGACAGGTGTTCCGTGGGCGGTTTCTCCGAATGGTACAGCTTATGCAACATTTAACATGAACGCCAAGGTGCTGACCTACGGGGAAGCCATCACCGCCAGTGCCGACAAGGATCAGCTTAAATATATCGTGCAATGGATGGATTTCAACTACAGCCCGCAGGGCAGTGACCTGTTCAACTTCGGGATTGAAGGCGAAAGTTATGTGAAGGAAGGCGAAGCCATCAAGTTCACAGATACCATCATTAATAATCCGCAAGGCTTGACTTATGATCAGGCGCTGGCTTCTTATGCGCTCTCTATCATGGACGGTCCGATTAATCAGGATAGCCGCTATCTGGACGCGCTGCTGTTTAACGAAGGGCAGAAGCAAGCCAATACTGTCTGGATGAAGGCCAGCTCGGACCTGACTCTTCCTCCGATCCGGTTGACGATGGATGAAGCCAGCAAGAGCACATCCATTATGAGCCAGGTCAACACCTATCTGAACGAGACGATGACCGCAATCATTAGCGGACAGAAGCCGCTTACCGAATACGATAAGATGGTCACTACGATTCAGGGAATGGGCATTGATGAAGTAATTAAGGTTCATCAGGCAGCCTATGTACGTTATTTGGCCAAATAGCAGATAACTCTGCGGAGACACTACCCTGAATCTCCATAGTTATGATATACCTATTATATCAATGGAAATAAGGGAGTGTCCCCGCATGAAGCTGTACCGGAATTTAAGCATCAAATCCAAGGTCTTCCTGATGATTATTCTAATCATGATTCTGATCATAACACTTGCCTTCAGCTCGCTGTATTATGCCTATTCGGTCTATGATCGGCAGCTGTACAACAAGTCCTACCGGCTGCTCAATTTGTCATCGACAACTGTTGATCTGGAACTTAAGAAACTGGAAGCGGTCTCATTGGCGATTATTGCTGATCGACAAATCCAGAAGTCGCTCAAGGATCTGCTTAATGAGGATGCCGACTACTCGGCGTATCTCACCCGGCAGACGATTGTGGATCGATTATGGTCTCATATCAGTATGGCTGAGCGTTATGTGCAATCCGTGCAGTTGATTGATTCTAAGGGCAAAGTCAATCGTTACGGGGAAACGATTACAATCCCTGAGGATAAATATGCAAGGATGATTGATGCTGCCCATGAGGGGGGCGGGGCGGTCCGCTGGCTATATCCCGACGATGTTGACCCGATGCTGATTATGGTGCGGGAAGTGCGGAGCTATGAGCCTATGACACTGGAGAAGATTGGGATCTTGTACCTGCGCATCAATATCGAGAGGTTGGCTCAGGATTACGCCGGTGTTGCCTCGGAGGACAGTGATATTATCCTGAAATCAGGCCAGGAGCTGGTCTATCCCTACGGAAAAGTATTGCCTTCTGTAGCCGCCGCCTTACAGCCTCTGAACGCGGGGGATGGTTACGAAATCAAGGAAATGAATGGAGACATCGCTTTTGTATCGCAGAAGCATTCTTCCTATACCGGATGGACCTATTATAATTTTGTTCGCTATAATGATATTTTTGAGAAGACTGTGTGGCTGAAGAATACGATGATTGTTGTCTTTGTGCTGGCGATCGTGATTGTGTGCGCGCTGGGCATGGGCTTCGCCCGTAATCTGACCAAGCCGATCAGGCTGCTGATCAGCCAGATGAAAGAGGTGCAATATGGTGATCTGGACCATATGGACAGTCATTTGTCTGCCCCGGCCATTCAACAGATGGATGAGGTTGGGCTGCTGCAGCGCACCTTCCGTCTGATGATCGCCCGCATCAACACCTTGATCAAGGAGAATTATGCGAATCAGCTGGTAATTAAAGAGACGGAATTCAAAGCGCTGCAGGCTCAGATCAACCCCCATTTCTTGTACAACACGCTGGATTCCATCCATTGGCTGGCTAAAAAAAGTAAACATACCCAGATTTCAAGCATGGTGATTTCACTAGGCTATCTGCTGCGCTCATCGATTAGCCTGAAGCAGAATGTGATCACGGTGGCTGAAGAGCTTGAGATTGTCAAACATTATATTACCATTCAGAAGCACCGATTTCAGCACCGCCTTGATTTTCATATGAATGTCCCTGAGACCTTTTATGGAGTCTCTCTTCCCAAGCTGACGCTGCAGCCTTTACTGGAGAATGCAATCCAATATGGAGTCGAGACGATGATTGAGCCGTGCAGGATTACCCTGTCTGCAGAACTGATGGACGATAAATTTGCGCTTATCGTAGAGGACCTTGGTCCGGGCATGGAAGAAGAATTCCTGCAGCGGGTGCTCAGAGGAGAAGTTCAGACCAGGGGAACGGGAATCGGGTTGTTGAACATTCGGGACCGGATTCAGCTGGCATTCGGAGAAGATTATGGCATACGGGTTGAGAGCGTAGCGGGGGCTTGGACCAGAGTGATTGTTCTTCTGCCGTTTCCTCAGGAGGTGTAGCAGATGTGGAGATGGGCGTTGAAATTTGCAGTGATCTGTCTACTTTCTATTCTTGGCGGTTGTGCGGGACGTACAGAAAGCGGGCTGCACCAGACAGGAGCGGAGCAGGTCAACCTGAGGATCGCTTGGTGGGGCAACGAGTACAGGAACAATGCCACGATCCAGGTCATCCAGAGGTATGAGGAACAGAATCCGCATGTGAACATCGAATATGATTACAGCGCTTTTAATGAGTATTGGAAAAAGCTAGCTCCCAGTGCTGCCGGAAACGTCCTGCCGGATATTATACAGATGGATCTGTCGTATCTGTCCGAATATGGAACGCTTGGTTTGCTGGAGGATCTGTCCCCTTATGTGGACAACGGTTGGATTGATACCGGCAGTATCAGTGATGACAAGCTTGCCGGAGGCAAGCTGGGTGAGCAGCTGTATGGAGTTACACTTGGGCTGAATGCCTTGTTCAGCATGTATGATCCCGAAGTGCTCAAGGCTTATGGACTCCAGCCTCCGGATGCCTCTTGGACTTGGGACGATCTGGAAACCATGGGTCAGAAGCTGAAGGGAACAGGAATCTATCTGGGAACCTATTTGACGCCGGAGCAATTCTTCGCTTATTCCCTGAGGCAGCAGGGAGTATCACTGTTCACCAAGGATGGGAGCAGTCTGGGTTATCAGGACGATGGGCTGTTTGTCGAATATTTCGGCAGAATGCAGCGCCTGATGCAAGATAAGCTGCTGTTTGAGCCTGACATCTGGACGCAGGATATCAATGACCCGGATGAAGACCCATTTTACAAAGGGCAAGCGTTGTTTGGCTGGGGTTATTCCAACCAATTTATCAGTACCGTGCAGCGGTATGGCAAACCGTTGGCTATTGCGCCGATGCCGGGGCCTCACAATGAGCGGGGGCTCTTTCTGAAGCCAAGTATGTTCTTCTCCGTTGCCAAGAACTCGAAGCATAAGGAGGAGGCAGCCCGCTTCATCAATTTCTTCGTCAATGATTTGGAGGCCAACAAGCTCCTGAAGGGTGAGCGCGGCGTCCCGGTGTCATCGGCAATCAAGGAACAGCTCATGCCTTTCGTAGAGCCGGAGCTTGCTCAGGTGTTTGATTATGTGGAATGGGTTGAGCAGCACAGCAGTCCGATGGACCCGCCAGGACCGATAGGCACCGCAGAAGTGACAAGTGTCCTTCGTGAAATTTATGATCTGATTATGTTCAACAAAATGACACCACAGAAGGCAGCTGAGGAATTTCGGCTGCGGGCTAACGGGATTTTGTCACAGAATCTACAATGAATGTAGTATAAGAGTCGGTGCACGCAGCCGCTGTGGCTATCCTGTCACGGATCAAGGATGATGGCACCGTTACCGTGTAGTCTCTAATTCACACAGGGGTTGTTTCAGAAGCCGTGATGGCTGCTGGAACAACTCTTTTTGTGTGACAGACGGATATCGGCTAATGAATCTATAGGCTCCACGCTATTAATTATCTTTCTCTTTCTCATCGAATGGGATGCCCCCAGCGACATATGAACCAAAGCACAACTTTTGCCTGACGCTATAAGCTGGCCCTGGCCAATTAGATGCGCTAAGGCATCTAATTTCGGCCGAAACTAACATTTGGCTTGAATTAGCTGCTGGAAGCCCGCTTCATTCACTCCTCTTCCCCATGGTTACCTACCTCTTAGGTCTCGCGAGAAGTTAGAGGGTTGTCATGGAACGTTCTGAAGTAAATAGATGCGAAACTGCAACTAAATTTGTCCGATTCGTTCGCCAGCGGGTGATTAAGTGCGAATGTGCAACTAATTTCGAGTAAATCTGGCTCCATACGCTCCAAACCCTAAATTAGATGCCTTTTAGCACTTATTTCCTCCAAAACTAAAAAAATACACCAATTAGTTGCACTTTCGCAACTAAATTAATGGTTCGACTCATGAATCACTAAGGGGGCGTTTGGTAGGGATCGAAGTAACACCACCCGGAGCTATCCAGCGAACAAAAGCTTTGAGCCTCTCCACTTTGCAGAGCAAAGCAAGGAGGCTCAAGGGCGGGCTTATCCCCAACCGTACTCTCCCTGTCCGCTGCCGCAGCAGAATTCCACCTGGGTTTTTCGGGAGTCCAGAGGGCAGCGCCCTTGGAGCCCTCCCTTGGAAGGGAGGGTTTGGGAGGGATCGAAAAGGTTTTAGGAAAGGGGTCTGGGATACCCCCTCTTCACTCCATATAAATCTCCACAATCGCCATCTTGCGATCGCGGGCAAGGTCAAGAAACTGGCCTTCGCTCTGCACAAGCGGGCGGAACACGTCCAGCGGGTTGTTCATCACAATGATGCCCAGGTCGCCGGTGCTCAGCAATACACGTTTGCCGATGAAGTTCGGCATCAGATGCTGGATAAAGGCCTGCACCGGCTTGCCGTTCAGCTTGCCGAAGCTGAGGTTGTTAATCTCGCGCAGCACGGTGATCAGCTCCTGCTTGGACTGGTAGACACGCTCCGAGGTCATGGCGCTGTAAATATCGGCCACGGCAGCGATCTGGGCATAAGGGTGAATCTGTGAGCCTGTGAGCCGGTTCGGATAGCCGGAGCCATCCTCGCGTTCATGATGCTGCAGGGCAACGAGCGCGGTGAAAGGGTCCTGCATCGAATTGCTGATAATTTCATAGCCGTACTGAGTATGTAGTTGAATCTCGGTGAATTCATGCGGGGTCAGCTTGCCGGGCTTATTCAGAAGTGCAGGGGAGATCCGGCATTTGCCGATGTCGATCAGATAGCCGGCCCGGCCAATATCGTAGCATTCCTGCTTGGAGTATCCCAGCCAGGTAGCCAGGTAATAGGATAACATGCCGACCTGTAAGGAATGATTATAGGTGTAGTTATCCTCGCGGTCCAGCAGCAGCAGAAGTGAAACGACATCCTTGTGCTTGTCCAGGGACTGCAGCGATGGCTGAAGAATATCATCAACCGCGGATTGGCTGAAGCTGCCCTTCATAAGCGCTTCCATATAGAGCGATTCGAACCCGTCCATCATGTTATCCAGGCTTGAAGCTACCTCCTGTATGATCACGGGTCTGCTCACGGGAGCAGGGGGTTCATCTTCAATGTCCACATAATCGACACCATGCAGCATAAGCTTGGCAATCTCGTCGATCTGGAGCTGTGATCCCTTGGGGAGGACATGAAGACCTCTGGAACTAAAGGTGTCCGATTTCAGGGAATTCCCGGGCTTTAGGTCCGAAACGTGTACTCTCAATGCTATGGCCACCTTATATACCGATTTTATCCAGAATATCAAGAAAACGCAGGATATTCAATGGTCTTAGAATACTGTTTGTAGTCTCAAGCCAACGGAATAATCTGCTCGGAAACACCCCACTCGGCTGAGCTTTCGCCAATATCCTTTTTCCACACGGGAACGGTCTGCTTCAATTGTTCAATGGCATAACGGCTGGCTTCATAGCATGTATCTCTGTGAGGGGCGGAAACGGCGATTACCACGCTGGCCTCCTTCAGGCCAACGACTCCGATCCGGTGGGCAATGGCGCAGCTGGCGTTCCAGCGTTCGCGGACCTCATGCCCGATGGTCTGCAGCTTAGACAGCGCCATCGGCACATATGCTTCGTACTGCAGCGCCGTAGTGCGCTGCTGGCCGGTCATCTCGCGTGTGGTGCCGACGAACAGCAGGGAAGCGCCATGATTGACATCCAGCACCTGCTCCAGCAAGGCTTCTGCGTTCAGCGGCAGTTCAGTGATGCTGTACAGGCCATCGGGCGTAGCTTCGACTACAGCCGGTTCGCCTCCCGAGACCGGGGGAATCAAGGCCACCTCTGCCGCTGCGGTAATAACGGTATCCTCAGGTGCGTATTCATGATCAACAGCAACCAGAGAGACCTTGATCTGCGAGGCGGCAGCGGGATAAGCGGCGGAGAGCAGCTCCTTCAGCCTGCCGGCAGTTAGTGGCGCCCTGTCATCAGCATGAAAGGGCAGAGCAGAAGCACCCATTACTTCAGCCAGGCCGGCGAAAAGACGAATGGTAAGTTGCATAATGGTCACCTCGTTAGGAGAAATGGGAAACGCGTCGATATGCTATAATGTCTTGCAAATAATGACTACAATATACCATAATGAGCCTGAAAATGTTATGCTAGGCTCTATAAGATCATGCACCAGCCGCTGCAAGGCAAGCGGCACAACAGGCAGGAGGAATGTTGCGTATGGGGCATGTGCCGAACAGCTTGACCCTACTGCACACCAATGATATACATAGCCATTTCGAGATGATGAGTCCGCTGGCGCAAGAGATCGGGGCACAGCGTGAAGCAGCCGGTGAAGAGCCGGTGCTGCTGCTGGATATCGGCGACCATATGGACCGTGCCGCCGTGGAGACGGAAGGCACCATGGGCCAGGCCAACATCGACATGATTAATCTGACTGCGTATGATGCAGTGACGATCGGCAACAATGAAGGACTGACCTTTACCCCGGAAATGCTGGCGTTGGCTTATTCGGGACTGCTCTGTCCGGTCGTCTGCTGCAATTTCGTGGAGAAGGCAACCGGCAGACCTCCGAAGTGGATGAAAAGGCATGTCATTCTGGAGAAGCAAGGAATCAAGATCGGGATTACAGGGGCTACTGCAGTGTTCGCATCATTCTATGAACTGCTTGGCTGGGACGCCCTCGATCCTGAAGCTGAACTACAGAAGCAGTGCCGGCTGCTGGCTCCTCAGGTGGATATATTGATTGTTCTTTCCCACCTGGGGCTGCCTTCCGACCGTATGCTGGCTGAGCGGCTTGAAGGCGTACATGCCATCTTGGGCGGACATACCCATCATGTGCTGGAAGAGCCGCTGATGATTAACGGGACTGCGGTGTGCGGTGCCGGTAAATTCGGCCGCTATCTGGGACAGCTGCGTTTCGGGCGGGAACAGGAAGGGGCTTCTTTCAGGTTTCTCTCAGGCGGATGCATTACGGTAGATCCGGCACTACGGGATACACTGATTGCACCGGCAGCGGCGATACATCTGGAGCGCGGACGTGAAGTGCTGCAGGAGACGGTGGCAATTATAGACCGTGCACTGCCGCTGGATGTTCAGGGCGAATCGCCCTTTGGCAACCTGCTCGCACAGGCTGTGCGCCGTTTTACAGGCAGTCCGCTAGCTCTGGTCAACACGGGACAGCTGCTGGGCCCGCTGCCTGCGGGCACCGTTACAACCGGGATGCTGCATGGCTTATGCCCTTCACCGATTAATCCCTGCATTGTCAAGCTGACTGGGCTTGATATCCGCACAGCGCTGGAACAGAGCGTTACTGCAGAATTTCGCGACAAGGCCATCTACGGGTATGGGTTCCGCGGACATATCCTGGGCAGCCTGGCGGTCGACGGACTAAAGATCTTGTACGATCCAAAGGCCATACCGTATGATAACAGTATGACCATTTGGATCGGTGGGGACAGGCTGGAGGATGAACGCGAGTACAACGTGGGCACGCTCGATATGTTCACTTTCCGAGCGGGATATGAGAGCATTGCCAATGGGCGGGAAGCCTTGTTTCTGCTGCCTCATTTCCTGCGGGATTTGCTGCGGATGGAACTGCAGACCCCCGGCAGTCTGGAGCAGTGTGAGATTCGGCGGTGGGAGGCTGTCACGCCTTAACTGAATGTCTACCGTATTATTCAGAATCACTATTGTGTAGTTGGAATGGATCACTAATCAGGAGGAACATATGGACACTATCACAGCAATTATTCTGGCCATTGTGGAAGGCATTACCGAATTTATTCCGGTATCTTCTACAGGCCACATGATATTGACAAGCAAGCTGCTGGGCTATAACGAGCAGGATTCAATTATGAAGACTTATGAGATCGTGATTCAATTGGGAGCGATCCTGGCCATTGCGCTGGTCTACCGCCAGCGGGTGCTTAACTTGTTTGGAATCGGGCGCAGCAGCCGGGGAAGAGGCGGTGTGATGCCAGCTTCGCGGCTGAATCTGATTCATGTATTCCTGGGGATTGCCCCTGCACTTATTGTGGCATTCTTTGCCCGCGATTTCATCAAAAGCCTCTTCGGAGCGACTACCGTCCTCTGGGCCCTGGTGGCCGGGGGGATATTGATGATTGTCGCGGAATGGTTTAACCGCCGGAAGATCCGCATCACCGCACATGAGCTGGATGACCTGTCGTATGGACAGGCGCTGGCGATTGGCCTCTATCAGATTATCTCTGTGCTCTGGCCGGGCTTCTCGCGTTCCGGCTCCACGATCTCGGGCGGGATGCTGAGCGGGGTCAGCTACAAGGCTTCCGCCGATTTCTCCTTTCTGATTGCCATTCCGATCATGTGTGCGGCTTCGGGATATGAACTGCTTGATTCCTACCGTTATTTCACCAGTGAGACCATCGGTGATTTCGTCATCGGATTCCTGGTATCTTTCGTAGTGGCTTACGGTGTGGTACTCTTGTTCATGAAATTAATTCAGAAGATCCGCCTGACTCACTTCGCGATCTACCGCTTCATTCTTGCCGCGGTATTCTGGTTGTTCATTATGAATTAATCAAGTGCCAGATTAATCGGGTTAACGGTATAAACATAGTGTCCCCCTCAAGCTTCTCAAACAGAATAGGTATTTTACCGTTACAGGCAGGAGTGAACCAAGTTGCGTTTAGTATCCGTAAACCAGCTTCAAGCGGGAATGAAGCTAGCCAAAAAAATATATAATGATGACGGGATGATTCTGCTCGCAGACGGAGTGGAGCTTACTGATACGCTCATTAAACGTCTTGCCAGAATTGACATCGGCTATATTTATATTGAGGATTCGCTTACAGATGATGTGATTATTACCGGCATGCTGGAGGACGAGACGCGCAATCAGGCGCTGAAGGTCATCCGAAGCGAGTTCCAGCAGATGTCCGGCGCGTCTGGCATAACCAAAGGATTCTATCACCTCGACAAGAAATTCTCGCGTCTGATGGACTCCATTCTCGATGATATATCCTCCCAGGAGGACCCGATGATCATGCTGCTGGATATGCATACCACCGACAGCTATTTGTATGTGCATTCCCTGAATGTATGCCTGTATACATTAGTGCTAGGCATTGCATATGGCTATAGCAAGGAGGAGCTGCGGGTCATTGGACTTGGAGCCCTGCTGCATGATATCGGCAAAACCCAGATTCCGGTCAAAATCGTCCAAAAGCCCGGTATGCTCAGCGATGAGGAATTCCACCACATGCAGGCCCATACCGAGATCGGTTACCGGATTCTTAAGGAAGAGCCTAATATTCCCCTGCTTGCAGCCCACTGTGCCTTTCAGCATCATGAGCGGATCGACGGGTCCGGCTACCCGCGCGGGCTGAAGGGCCCGCAGATTCATGAATATGCCAAATGGCTGGGGGTAGCAGATTCTTATGATGCCATGACCTCCAACCGGATCTACAAAAGAGCAATGCTGCCGCATCAGGCAGTAGAAGCACTATACGTCGGTTCGGGGACGCTTTATGAGCAGAAACAGTTGGAGCTGTTCAGGGACCGGGTGGCCATTTATCCGCTTGGTCTTACGGTGAAGCTGAGTACGGGTGAGAGTGGTGTAGTGGTCAGAATTGACCCAACCATTCCCCACAGACCAGTGGTACGGGTGCTGAATGGGGTCGAGGGAGAGGCCGTTGTGCCTTTCGAATACGATCTGCGCACAGCCCTTTCGATTGTAATAGCAGATGTCGCGGACCAGAATGAGCCTGCGGCCAAACAAAGCTAGGATGAATGGCAGGGCGCCCCTTGAATTGGCGCTCTGCTTTTACATTTCACCGGGAACTGCAGTTTTTACGGCAAGAGTGGTATGATAAAGAGTATTACGTCGTTCTCATGACTAAATTGTGGGTAATAATAAGGAATAAGCTACAAAAGCTTTGAAGGAGCTACAGCCAATGAATGTACTGAAACCTATATCCTCTTCAATGAAGGAGTTGTCGCCAAGTTATGATCCGTGGGACCCGATCACCTCTCTGCGCAAGCATGGACGGCATGTGCTGACCAGTGTGGAGATGACGGTTACCAATTTATGCAATATGCGCTGTGAGCACTGTGCGGTAGGCGACGCGCTGACCACCAGGGAGGGTGAGATGCTGCCGCTGACGAAAATGCTGCACCGGCTTGAAGAAGTTGAACATCTGGAGACGATCAGCATAACAGGCGGAGAGCCCATGTTCAGAGCCGGTACCGTCGAGAATATGATTGTGCCGCTGCTCCAATATGCACACGAGCGGGGAATCCGCTCACAGATCAATTCCAATCTGACGATGCCTTATTCGCGTTACGAGCAGCTGCTCCCTTATCTGGATGTCATGCATATCTCATTCAACTATGAGAACGGGGATGATTTCCATCAGGTGGGCTTCGCCAACAGCGGGCATCCGGTGTCCAGGGAAGCTGCCTATCGTTTATACGACACCATGATCGAGAATTCCCGCCGCTTAAGCGCTGACGGGATGTTTATCTCGGCAGAATCCATGATTAATTATCGTACACATAGCAAGCTGCCGCAGATTCATGAGCTGATTCGTCAGATGGGCGCAAGACGCCATGAGGTGCACCCAATGTATGCTTCCAGCTTCGCTTCCTCCTTGCCGGTGCTGGCGCTTAAGGATATGATGGCGGCGATTCACCAGCTGCTGGATGCCCGCGACCCGGAGATGTGGATGCTGTTCGGTACCCTGCCATTCTTCGCCTGCAGCGCAGAGGAACAGGATCAACAGCTGCTGCGCAGAATGCGCACCGAGCCGAATGTTACGCTGCGCAATGACCCGGACGGGCGCAACCGTGTGAATGTGAATATGTTCAGCGGGGATGTGTTTGTGACAGACTTTGCTGATATTGCCGCCTTCGGCAACATCGAAAGCCATAAGCTGGATGAGATTTTTGCCGAGTGGCAGACCGCTCACCCGCTGAACCAGAAGGTCAATTGCTTCTGTGATGCGGCAGGGTGCTGTGGGCCTAATCTGCTGGTGGCTGATATGTATTATCCGAATGTTGATTTCAAAGCAAGAAAAGCGATCAACTTGTAGAAATGAGGCGTTATTATAGTGCATACGGAATTTGAAGTAGGGAGATTGCTGCTCAATCTTTTGCTGGTTCTGGTGCTCGTATTGTTGAACGGGATCTTTGTTGCAGCAGAATTTTCACTCGTAAAGGTTAGGCAGTCCAGATTAACCCAGCTGGTCAGTGAAGGCAATAAGATGGCAGTCTATGCGCTCAAGGTTAACAAAAAGCTGGATTCTTACCTCTCCGCCACCCAGTTTGGCATTACGCTGGCTTCACTGGGTCTCGGCTGGGTGGGGGAGCCCGCCATATCCGAGCTGCTGGTCGAGCCGCTGATGTTCCAGCTGGGAGTTACCGATCAAACACTGATCTCCACGGTATCTGTGATTATCGGGTTTTCGATCATTACTTTTCTACATATCGTGCTGGGAGAGCTTGCACCTAAGTCCCTGGCCATCCAAAGAACAGAAGGTTCTGCTCTGCTGCTGTCCGCACCGCTGATGTTCTTCTATAATCTGTTCCTGCCGTTTATCTGGGTACTGAACGCATCGGCGAATGCGCTGCTGCGGCTGGTGGGCGTCGAACCGGCGAGTGAGGCCGAAGCGGCCCATTCGGAGGAAGAGATCCGCATTCTGATGAATCAGAGCGCCAAGAGCGGGGTTATCGACAAGGACGAAATGAAGCTGATGGACAACATCTTTGAATTCTCGGACCTGCTGGCCCGTGAAGTGATGCTGCCGCGTACTGATATGGATGTGCTGTACAGTAATCTTTCGCTGGAAGAGAACATGCGGATCATTACGGAAACGAAACATTCCCGGTATCCGGTCGCTCTGGAGGACAAGGACCGTATTATTGGTTTCATCCATATTACCGATCTGCTGTTTGCCCCGCTGGAGCAGCAGAATGATCTCGCTTCACTGGTCCGTCCGATCCTGAATGTGCCGGAATCGATGGAGATCAGCCATGCGCTGCGCCTGATGCAGAAGAACAAGGCCCAGCTAACGCTGGTTGTCGATGAATACGGCGGTACAGCCGGACTGCTCACTGCCGAGGAGATCCTGGAAGAGATCGTTGGTGATCTGCATGATGAATTTGAGGATGAGCGGCCCAGCGTGGAGCGCAATGGAGAATCTATTTCCGTTGAAGGCCGCATGCTGATCGAAGATGTCAACGATCTTACGGGTGTGGTTATTGAGGATGATGAAGTCGATTCCATCGGCGGCTGGCTGTTCAAGGAGCTGGAAGGCAACCCAGCCAAAGGCAAAAAGGTCATGGTGGGCGATGTGATTTTTGAAGTGGAGGAATCCACCCGTCTGCGGATTACGCGGATTAATATTCACCGTGAGCCGCCGTTGACGGAAGAGGAAGAGGACAACGAGGAACAGGGTGAGGATAAAGATTAACCAGCATTGAGATCCCATTACAGACTGGCAAAAAGCCGCCGTTCCCCAAGGAGCAGGGACTGCACCCCGTTTGTGTGACAGGGATCAAAACACCTTGCAAGTTTAAGTAGCCAGTCGCCGGAAATCTATCGGTGACTGGCTATTTAGTTTCGGTTGAATCCGTATTGAATTACCCTGAATTGCATGGTCGGTATTTATACCTCAATACACTTCTTTAGCTTACTAACTTCAAACCTACTGCAGATCCGAGTACCATGGCAATGAACACAATTCTTAAGATATTTCTTGGCTCACCGTAAAATATCATACCTAGAATAGCTCCTCTGGATGCACCAATTCCTGTCCATACTGCATATGCTGTTCCCATCGGCAGAGTTACCATTGCCCTGGACAAGAACAAAAAGCTTAATCCAAAGCCTACTACTAATAACAGGAATGAGACCATGTTACGGTCTTTGTTCATCTTATTGATCATAAGGACTCCGAACATTTCAAATATACCAGCTAAAATAAGAAATACCCAATTCACGAGTTATGCCACCTCCTTTTTTTTCTCTTTGCTTAACATTTTTAGCCCAATTACAGAATTTTTTGGTTATCATGTTTCAGTTTTAAATATAAACTGATACAATTAATGTATGGATAATTATAGAAGAACCAACACAACCGTATCGCTAATCAATTATCACTTTGTTTTTTGTCCACGATATCGAAAGAAAATCTTTCTTGAATTTGATGTTGAAAGTAGATTTAAGGAGTTGATTAAAGATGTTTGTGATGATTTGAAAATAGAGATTATCGCAATCGAAACAGATCAAGATCACGCACATCTATTTTTGAATGCTTTGCCGACATTTAGTCCTGCTGATATTATGGCAAAAATTAAAGGAGTCACATCTAAACGACTGAGAGAGGAGTTTAAACATCTAGCTCATTTGCCTTCACTTTGGACACGTTCATACTTTGTAAGTACCGCAGGAAATGTGTCTAGTGAAACGATCAAAAGATATGTTGAACAACAAAAAACAAGGGGGTGATAGAAACGATTGCGATAAGTCTCCAATTAAAATGCCAAAGGGATATATACGACAAATATTTTGGCTAGGTGGCTGGTCTTTAATTAGAGAATCAACATTTGACGAGTATAAATCAATCAAAAGAGCCAAACAAATTAAGGAGAGAGGTGAAAACTTATGCAGTCCGTCACTATAAAGATAAGATTCTTTCCAAGTAACTCAATCGAATTAAAGTTATTAAGTAGAGAATATATTCGAGCTATTAATTCATTAACAGAACAAGCAGAAAAAGAAGGTTCATTCCCCAAACTCACAACGAAAGATGTAGAAGCTAAACTCCCTTCTGCTGTACTTAATCAAGCGATTCGTGATGCTAAAAGCGTATTTAAGAAAACGAAGAAGGAAATGAAGCGTCCAATATTAAAGAAACCAACCTACTATATCAACAACCAAAACTATTCCATTGGCCATTCCTCTATTGCTTTTCCTATCATCGTGGACAACAAAGTGAAAAAGACGATTTTTCCTGCCCTTTTAACAGAAAGAGATAAAAAATTTCTTCAAAATGCAAAATGTGGTCTTATGAGAATCGTTGAGAAATCAGGGAAATGGTTTGCTCAAGTTTCACTTGAAATTCCTACAGAGACAACAACAGGCGAACAGGCAATAGGCATTGATTTAGGATTAAAAGTCCCTGCTGTTGCTGTGACTAGCGAAGGAAAGACGAGATTTTTTGGAAATGGTAGAGAAAACAAATATATGAAACGCAAGTTCCGTAGTGAACGAAAAGGATTAGGAAAGAAGAAAAAGCTACGTGCTATTCGTAAACTGGATCATAAAGAACAAAGATGGATGAAAGATAAGGACCACAAAGTAAGTAGACAAATTGTCAATTTTGCCATGGAGAATCAAGTGTCTGTCATACGCTTAGAGAAGCTGACAAACATCAGAAAAACGACAAGAACAAGTCGTAAAAACGAAAAGAATTTGCACACATGGTCATTCAATCGCTTGGCACAATTCATTGAATACAAAGCAAATATGGCAGGGATCAAAGTGGAATATGTGAATCCTGCGTATACATCGCAAAAATGTCCATCTTGCTCTACGCTAAATAAAGCGATAGATAGAAAATATTCGTGTCTATGTGGGTTTCATACTCATCGTGATAAAGTCGGTGCAATGAATATTATTCACGCACCTGTGATTGGTGGTAATAGTCAATCAGCCTAAGATGCTAAAACGCACTGTCTTAGGAGGGCTGATGGCACAGCCCAATCTTGGGGTCATACTTCGATCGCAGAAATGCACTTCGACTTAATCACCCAAGAATCCCACTGCTTTAGCTGTGGGAGTGTCAATTTCACCCCTGTTTATAGAATTTGGCTACATGCAGTATTTAATGCATATAGCAGAAATATAAAAAAGCCCGAGAAATAAACTGTTCGTCAACAGTTTATCTCCCGGGCTTTTATCCCTCCGTGACACGTCCTAAAGGATGTGAGTTTTCTCTTGGACCAGCCGATATAGAAATCGCGGAACCCTAGAAAACATTTATAATTTAATTAATCATTTAAATTATACACATTTATTTAAAAAAACTAACCCTTATTTTTATTATCATCTAAGTATGGGATTTATTTTTTCTGGTGTTTTACTTATCAGAAAAGTTATGAGTTTTTTTGGAATAGTGTTTTAACATGTGAAGTGCCATCATAAATTAGTTACGAAGAGAATCAACCAAGGATAGAAGGAGGGGAATTCTATGAACCAGCTACTTCATGTACAGGTGCGAAAGCATACACCTTACAGAGGACCGTTTGATCCGTGCCCGCCGGTGCCGTTTAAGACGTATGTTGTACCGCCGAATCAGTTCATCACCTTTCAGCCGCCGGGTCTGCCGCAGTTTACTCTGCCGGAGGCCTTAAGAGCGGGAACGCTCTGGCCGGCGCTGTTCAGCCCGTATGAATCCAGATGTGGGAGGGAACGAAACGATGACAGCCAACCCGTGTGAACCCCGGTATTATGAAATGCTGGAGCAGCTGCAGATTCTGGATTTCGCGCTGGTTGAGCTGAATCTGTATCTCGATACCCACCCCCAGGATTTGCAGAGCATTCAGCAGTTTAATCAACTGACCCAGGAACGGACCCGGCTGGCGAAGCAATTCCAGGAGCTGTATGGCCCTTTGCAGAATTTCGGGCGGGCTTATTCCAAATGTCCATGGGAATGGAGCCAGAGCCCTTGGCCGTGGCAGGTCTAAGACTTAGGTGGATGGATGCCGTAACACAGGATTGATCAATAGGAGGGGGAAGTTTCCGAATGTGGATCTATGAGAAAAAGCTGCAATATCCGGTACGGGTCGGCAAATGCGACGTACGGATGGCCCGCTATCTGATGGAGCAATATGGGGGAGCAGACGGTGAGCTGGCAGCTGCACTCCGTTATATGAACCAAAGGTATTCAATTCCTGATAAAGTCATTGGTGTGCTCACGGATATATCGACAGAAGAATTCGCCCACCTGGAAATGATTGCCACTATGATCTACAAGCTGACGAAGGACGCCACAATTGAGCAGCTGGAAGCCGCCGGGCTCGGCCCGAATTATGCGACTCGGGATCATGCGCTGTTCTATAACAACGCTGCCGGTGTTCCTTTCACCGCAGCTTATATCGCAGCGAAAGGAGATCCACTAGCGGATCTGTACGAGGATATCGCTGCTGAAGAAAAAGCACGGGCTACATACCAGTGGCTGATTGACATGACCGATGACGTGGATCTGCAGGACAGCCTGAAGTTCCTGCGGGAACGGGAGATTGTGCATGCGCTAAGATTTAAAGAATCGGTGCAGATTCTGATTGATGACCGGGAGACGAAGAAGGTGTTCTAAGGAAAGGAAACGGAGCACTATAATTCATTTGTACAAACGCATACACAATTCAGAAGTCGCCATATTGGCGACTTTTTGTTTTGCAGATGGAGAAACCCCTATCGATCAGACTTGAGGAGTTAGCAGTATAAACAAAAAAGAAACCGCTAGCGCGGTTCACGGTTCCAAACGTTGTACGATTGCTTCTCTCATCTCATCTGTGGTTGTTTAGAAAAATGGATAAGCTCACAATTTTATCATCAACAATACGGAAATGATAATCCAGCAATAACGGATCGGGTAAACCTGTTTTGTCGTAAGTTCCTTCCAACTTGCATGTTACAACAACCTCATCCTTATTTTCTTTTACCGCTTTTGGCTCCAACGTTACGTTTGCTCCAAAATGGTTTTGATCACTCCATTTTTTAATCGCTTTTTGGCCAATCCGCTTTTTTCCTTCATCCAACACAACGGCATCTTCTGAAAAGCAATTTACAAATGCTGCCGGATCGGGCTTATTCGCTGCATCAATATATTTACGGATGACCGTAGGAATTTGAGCGATTTCCATTGTTTCTCCCCCTTATTTTGTTTGAATAATTAAACTGTAGGAATGGTTCCACCATCAATGACATATTCGCTTCCGGTAATGGATGCTGCACGTTCAGAAACCAAAAAGGCAACCAACTCAGCGACTTCTTCAGGAAATCCTGGGCGGCCAATTGGAATACCTCCAAGCGAATCCATAAGCTGCTGGAGCGCACTTTCTCTGCTTCCTGTTGCTGCTGCCATCCGATCAATCAACGCATCTGCTGCCTCCGTTTGAATGAAACCAGGAGACAATGAATTAATACGAATACCACGGGGAGAAAATTCATTGGACAGCCCCTTGCTGTAATTAGCGAGAGCAGCTTTAGCTGCTGCATAAGCTAATGTCGTTTCATAGAGCGGCAATTTCCTTTGGATAGAGGTGAAATGAAGAATAACACCTGATTTATTCTCCAGCATGAGTGGGATCAAGCCGCGATCAAGCCGAACTGCGGCGAGAAGATTCCAATTTAATGCCTGCAGCCAATCTTCATCGCTCAATACAAGCGCACCACCAGGTGGAGTGGTTGATCCGCCTACACAATGGACCATAATATCGAGACCGCCAAGCTGTTCTTTCACAGCTGTAATCACTAGCTCTACGCCTTCAGGTGACGTAATATCTGCTTGAACAAACTTAACCGAAGGTGCTACGTCAGCAGGTAAGGAACGGGCCGTTGTCAGGACACTGGCTCCGCTGCTTGCAAGTCTATTCACAACAGCTTGTCCCATGCCTTTTGTTCCGCCAGTTACAAGCACTTTCTTGCCTTTAAATTCTGTTGCCGAGTACTCAAATGTTCTACTCATACTATTACATCCTCCTATATGATGAATAATCAACAATCAGTCCCTTAAACTTTCATGTGATGTTCAAGAGGAGCTAGATATAATATTACACTTGACTATTCTATAACGTCCAATCTATTATAATAATGAAAATCATGAATAATATTAATGTAAAGAAAGGTAATGTTATGTTATGGAGCTTACACAATTAGAATACTTTATGACGGTTGCACGCTTAGAACATATGACGATGGCTTCCAAGGAACTTGGCATTACCCAGCCAGCGCTAAGTCATGCGATTGCCAAACTTGAGAACGAAATTGGCGCCCCCTTGTTCGAGCGTAATGGGCGAAATGTGAAGTTGAACCGTAATGGCGCCATGTTCTCTAAATGGATCGGTAAAGCATTGCAAAACATTGAAAACGGTGTAAAAGAAATCGAGGAATGGTCTAACCCGGATACGGGGGTTATTACTTTATCCTATCTCAATATCCTTGGTGTTGATCTAATCCCCAATTTAGTCCGCAGCTATCAACTAGTCTACCCCAAAGTTCGCTTTGAATTGACTCAGGGGAATCTTGGAGATATAGATGAACATTTGGAACAAGGACACTCGGATCTTATGATTACATCGAAGGAATCTACTTTAGCGAATCATAAATGGATGATTATCCAGAAGATCCCTTTGTATATTGTTGTATCCACCCAGCACGATTTAGCGAATCGTCCAGCTTTGAGTTTGGCAGAGCTGTCGGGTGAAGCATTCATTAGTTTGAAAAATAACTGTGGATTAAAAGCGACGATTACGGCGCGTTTCCAACATACTGGTTTTGTACTTGATTCGGCGTATGAAGCCGAGGACTTAATCACAGTAGCCGGATTTGTTAAGTCAAATCTCGGTGTATCGGTTCTGCCTAAGACTATGGGGTTGATGTTAGATGAACTTGTTTGGATTCCGATTACGGATGATGGTTGGTATTGGGAAATAGGTTTAAAGTGGAGAGAAGATCGTCAAATTTCTCCAGCTGCCAAGCGGTTTATTGCATATGTTGAAAATGAGCAGCAGTCGGATGATTTGAAATAACCCCACAGATTCATCATGTCAATTATGGAGAAAGTGGATGAAATGCGTGCTTGTATGAAAAATTCTCTCTGGGGAGTTTAAACGAGTCAGTCTGTAAGGTTCGCCAAAAAAGCTCACAAGATAAGAGTCTTCTAGTCTTGTGAGCTTTCCAATTTTGATTTTAAATATCCTAAGCTTGATTCCTGAAAACGGAATAAATGCTGGTATAGTTCGATTAGATTCCCTCCGCATGTCTGGTCATTGGAGGCCTTTTACAAGCACTTCCACCGATTTCTCCTCCATTTTCACAATATCGTAGGCAAAGTCGGATTGGCACCAGGTGATCAAAGCTCCCGTGATATAGGTGTATAAATAATTTGCGATTTCTTCTCTGGACAGTTCGCCGGTGAACAACGCTCGGGCTAGCCCTTCGTCCACGATTTCATACAGCAACTCCGGCTTCAAGCAGTCCGCCAAATAGGAGGAGCCGTTCGGCGATGTCGAGGACAAAATGACGATATGCGCCAGTTTTGTCAATTCTGCTCCCGCGACCGACGAAAAGCTTAAAGCAATGAAAACAAAAGCTTTAAGCTTGTCTACCGGGGCAGCTCCTGGATGTTCGTCCGCATACTTCTTGAATTGATCGTTTATATATTCGTTGATATCATCACGGTATAATTGTTTGACGATAGCCTCTTTCGACTTGTAGTGAATGTAAAATGCCCCTTTAGAAAGGCCACATTTCTCGCAAATTTCATCTACTGTAACCTGATTGTAGCCTTTGGCTAGTATGAGCTCTTTGGCTACATCAAATATTTTCTTTTTCGTTTGTTTCCCTTTGAGGTACCGCTTCGTTTCCGCCGTTTTCATGTCTTCTCTCCTCCGTATGTTCAAGGTCAACTTCCCATTCGTCCAATGAACATCTATAACTATAATGCATGTTTTTTGTCGATGTCAAAGAATGGGGCTTGGCAAAGAATAATTGACATATAAAAGTGACTAAAGTACACTGACTGTAGTCACTTTTATTTGAGAGACGAAAATAATCCAAAGTAGACGAAAGGAAGGTTCAACAATATGAAGATCGCTATCATCGGAACAGGACGTATCGGGGGTAACCTCGCCAGAGTATTTACGAAATGGGGGCATGACGTTGCCATCAGCAATTCCGGTAATGCAGAGGCCCTGCGCGATTTGGCCCAAGAAACAGGAGCTAAGCCGGCAACGATTCAAGACGTCGCCGAAGGTGCTGAGGTCGTGATCATCTCCATTCCGATAAAACGCATTCTGAGCCTGCCGTCCGGATTTCTGGACAAGGCCGCTCCAAGCGTGGTCGTCATCGATACGAGCAACTATTATCCATTTATGCATCGCGACGGCGTGATCGATGAGATCGATAATGGCCTTCCCGAAAGTCGTTGGGTGGAGCAGCAAATCAAACGCCCGGTCATTAAGGCGTTCAATGCGACCCCGTGGTATAACTTGACCTGGGGTGTGCCAGCAGGAACCCCGAGCCGTTTGGCTCTGCCTGTCGCCGGGGACGATTCCGCAGCGAAAGCCATTGTGTTCAAACTGGTCGATCAGGTAGGATTCGACCCCGTCGATGCCGGCGTTTTGAATGAGTCTTGGCGTCTGCAACCCGGCAAGCCGGTCTATTGCGTCGACCTTGATGTACCAGGGGTGGAACAAGCACTCGCCGCAGCGAGCCCGGAACGCGGTCCCGAATTTACAGCGGCCCACCTTAGCAAGGAAGTGATTCAAGCCGCGCACGAGCAGCAAAGCGCGTTTTACGAGAAATACTTCAAAGCCTGCCTACTGCTCGCGGCAGCGAACGATTGGACGGAAGCAAAAGCGACTAAGGCCGTGCATGTGCGATTTGAGAAAGGCGACAAGTCCCCAGACGATATTTTGAACTTGGTATTGGAACAGCAACAACTTGATTGATATTATTCCTTCTAATTTCCTTTTTTATTTTCGGGTACATATTTATGGAAGAGTAATTACATGCTAAGGAAGAAGATTTTCCTGATTAGCATTTTGAAGCAGAGAGAGGGATCTTATGAGTCTTGAAAAAGACCGACTCAGTACGTCTCAAATGATAATACTCGGGCTTTTCACTCTTATCGGAGATATGGCGCTTATCTATCCCTCGATAATGTCAGCGGGAGCCCACGAGGATGGTTGGATTGCCGCCTTGATTAGTATTCCCCTGGGTCTCGCAACCGTAAAACTGATGTTATCCGCAGCAAATATCGATTCAAATAAAACTATTATTGAGCTTTCATTGCAAATTTTAGGGAAATGGGTGGGTGGAGCTGTAGCGCTGAGTTATTTATTCTTTTTCCTGATTGCAGCCTCTACATATGTCAGGGAGATCGAAGACTTCATGTGTACACAGATTTATGAGGGTACACCGAGTGGGGTTATCGGCTTTATGGCAATTGTTCTGCTGGTCTACGGTTTGCGGCTGGGTCTTGAAACACTAGGCAGAGCAGCACAGATTTTTTTCCCTTTATTTGCCGTTTTTCTGATCTGTCTGCTTGTTCTGCTGTTTCCCGATGTCCGCTTGGAGCGGATCTATCCTATGTTGAACACGCCGTTTCCTGACATGCTGCATACCATTATGTACGGTGTATTTTATCCGTTTGGAGAATTGTGTGTTTTTTTCATGGTATATCCGTATGTCCAGAAACAAAGCAATACGAGCCGTGATATATTCATTGCTCTGTTTATCGGAGCACTTGCACTTAACCTCATTTTGTTCCTTTCTCTGACGGTACTTGGAGCCTATTTCTCCGAGCATAATTTCTATGCAGCCTATATTCTTGCCCAAAGAATCAATATTGCTAACTTTCTGCAGCGGCTTGAAGCGTTAATGGCCACCGCTTGGATCATCAGCACTTATTTCAAAACAGCGCTTTACTTCTACGCATTTGTGTTGGGGACAGCCCAACTGCTAAAGCTGAAAACGTACCGCCCTCTGATTTTTCCGGTGGCGTTTCTGATTTACGGTCTGTCACATCTGATTGCTAAAGATATGATCTTCTACATCAAGGAAGTCCCAGCGTACTGGGTAGACTGGAACTTCACCTATGCCTTCGTTTTCCCGTTATTGATGATAATTGTTTATCATATCAGGAAACGAGCAGGGCAAATTATGTGATATCTTAATAACAGACATGCCCGGTGTGTTGATAGGTTTCTTGGGGGTTCATAGAATGGAATGATATGATACGATACTGGAAGCAGTGCTTTATAGACTGCTTCTTTTTTGTCAAAAACAGGTTCTTTGCTCTCCTCATACCGTAGAACAAGGACACATAAAGGACATACTGATCGGTTAAGCTGGTTATTACATATGGGTTGAAAGAGGGGAGCAGGATGAATAGGAAGGTTCTTCTCGTTGAAGATGAGCAACGTATTCGTGAAGTCATTGCGGATTATTTCATACAGAACGATTGGGAGGTACATGAGGCGGATAATGGAAAGGATGCCTTGACTTGGTTTGATTTCGTTCAGCCAGATCTGCTGATTCTGGATATTATGATGCCTAAATTGGATGGGTTTGAGGTGTGTCGACAAATCCGCAGCCGTTCTGCGGTTCCTATCATTTTGCTTACAGCGAAATCCGGTGAACATGACAAGCTCTACGGATTTGAACTCGGCGCTGACGATTATGTCACTAAGCCTTTTAGTCCCAAGGTTCTAGTCGCTCGGGCGAATACCTTAATGAAACGGGTGGAAGGGAACCATTGGCCGGTAGAGACACATATGAGAAAATTTGGCTCGGCGGTTCTTAACACATTAGCTCATCGTCTGGAGGTAAATCATACTGAGGTGGAGCTTACGCCCAAGGAGTATGATTTGCTATTGCTATTAGTATCTAATAAGGGTGTTGTCATTTCGCGGGATACCATCCTCAATCGGATTTGGGGGATTGAATTTGAGGGAGACTCCCGTGTAGTGGATACACACATCAAGAAACTGAGAAGTAAGCTTGGGTATGATTCCCGTCACATTCGCACAGTGATTGGTACAGGCTATAAATTTGAGGAGGAAACATGAGGAATCGCGGGATCACCTTTAAGCTGTTTGTTATGACCGCCATTTTTTTTATTTGTTTTTATGGCGCGGTGATCCTGAGTCAGTTACTGTTCTTCGACAGCTTCTATCAGCAACAGAAGGTCAGCGGTGTGGAGAAACACTTAAAGAGCTTTGGCTTAAAGTATGTGAACGAAAAGTGGGGAAGCAGTCGAATCTCCAGGGAGGCAGCCCGGTTCATGCTGCGGAATAAGACTCAGTTAGCCATCATAACGCTGGATGGGAAGATGAAGTTGGATGATCCGTTCCATATTAAGATGCGGCAAGATGACGGTAAGGTTGTCATCATCTCCTTATCTCTATTCATGAATCAGTACGGCGAGGAGCTCAAAGCTGCTGATATACAACAAGGTGACTTATTGACTGTTCAAGGAGAAGTAACAGTTGGACAATCCTCTTCGGTCCTAATGTATCCCGTAAACATTAAGAAGATGGATTCTGAAAGGGTTGGAGGTACACAGTACGAAGAAATGATTGAACTGTCGGGTATCGTTACAGAGGTCTTTTTGCCTGATCTGAAAGTATTGAATCTGCGGCAAGGCATATTGTTTGAAGCACTTGAAGAGTGGTTCCCTCTAGCTGAGGCACGGACTGAGCAGTTGAAAGGGCTCGAGCTGCAAAAAGAGGAATGGACAGATTCATGGAGCGGTAATCGAAACGTCATTATGATTCAGCCTGTACAGCAACGTACAGGGGAGATTGAACTCTTGTTCGCAGTCACTTCCTTGCAGGAGGTGAAGGATATGAACCAAGCCTTGCGTTGGTTCTACTTGTACCTGGGAATAGGAGGGCTCATCCTAATCCTGATCCTTTCCCTTGTCTTCTCAAAAATGGTGGCACGGCCGCTAATTACGCTGAACGAGATGGCTAAACGGATGCTCCGCTTCGACTTTACAGGCCATACACTTATCCGGCAAAAAGATGAGTTGGGTAGTCTGTCCAACAGTATGTTCACATTGTCGAGAAATCTCGATAAAGCTCTCCGTGAGCTGAAGGGGGCTAATCGGCAACTGGTTGAGGATGTGGAAGAGAAGCAAAGGATGAAGATTGTGCAGCAGGACTTTTTTGCGAACGCATCTCACGAGTTGAAGACTCCCCTCAGTATCATTAAAGGTTTTGCTGAAGGGCTGGAGGATGGTGTGAGTGCCGGTAAGCAGGAGCATTATGTCAGCGTCATTATTGAGGAAGCCGGGAGAATGGAGGAGCTCCTCAAGAATATGCTGGATCTGGCCAAGCTGGAGTCAGGGGAGGCTAACCTTCGTAGAAGCTGGTTTGTTCTGAGTGAGCTTACAGAAAAGGTTACGGACAAGCTATTTCCCCTTCTGAAGAAAAAACAGCTGGAAGCTGTGATTATTCCTTCTAACGAATTATTATTGTATGCCGATATCGGGTGGATCGAACAGGTTCTACTTAACTTCATGGCTAATGCTATCCGACATGCTGAAGAGGGAAGCACAATTACTATTGAGATTACGGGCCATGAACGGACCACCGTATTCTCTATTCGAAATAGAGGGGAAATAATCCCTGCGGACCAATTGGAGCAGGTCTGGGAGCGATTTTACCGAGTTGAACCATCCCGGAATCGTCAGACAGGCGGTATAGGACTGGGGCTGTCAATCGCTAAATACATTTTAGATATGCACGGTTACCGTTATGCAGTAGAGAATATGGAGGATGGTGTAAAGTTTACTGTTATTTTTGAAAATTAAGAGGAGTAAAGAATCATTACGAGGAGTTAACACCTATGAAATTGGCCTGGTTGCCTACAATGTTCACCATTTCAAATTTAGGTGCAGGGTCATTGTCCCTGCTGTTCACTATTAGGGAGCAATATAACATGGCACTGCTGCTGATTTTGCTTGCGGCATTTAGCGATGTATTAGACGGATTACTGGCCAGATTGCTGCATTGCAGCAGCGATTTCGGTAAACAATTGGACTCGCTGGCGGATATGATTTCGTTTGGAGCGGCTCCTGCGTTCCTCATTTTGTTATACAAGCTGGAGAGTGTTGATTGGCTGGGCCCGGCGGCTGCAGTTATGTTCATGATTTGCGGAGCACTTCGGCTGGCCAGATTCAATTTATCTGCTCCAGCTAAAGGTTTTGTGGGGATGCCAATCACTGCTGCAGGAGTAATCCTCTCTGTTATGTCTTTGGCAGATGAGCGTTTGAAGCCGGAGTTGATACTGGCATTGATGGGGCTTTTGGCGGTACTGATGGTTAGCCGCATTCCGTTCCCGTCATTCAAAAAATTCACGAGCAGGAAGTGATGTAATCATGCATTGGGCCATGGAGATGATTTCACAGTACGGGTACATAGGGATTTTTACACTTTTGACTCTGGGAATTCTTGGTCTTCCTGTTCCGGATGAGGTATTAATGATGTTTGTTGGATACCTGACTTCTATTATGATTCTGGATTATTCGATTTCAGTGCTGGTGGGATTTGCCGGATCGATAACAGGGATGATGATCAGTTATACCATTGGTAGAAGACTGGGGCAGCCGATGGTTGATAAGTACGGAAAGTGGATTGGACTAACCCCTAAACGGGTTGGGAGAGTTAAACGCTGGTTTGAACGATTTGGGAAATGGACGGTCCTGATCGGTTATTTTATTCCTGGAGTAAGGCATATCACCAGTTACGTTTCAGGTATTATTGACATGCCTTTTAAAAAATATTTTTATGTATCCCTGGTTGGGGCCTCAACTTGGTCCGTGCTTTTTATTTCTGTTGGTTTTTACTTAGGCAAGAACATGTCCTTTGCGTAATTCTTAAAGTGATAGTAAATAATATTCCCTTTGCTGAATACTTGATGTACATGCCTTGCTGACCCAGCGGCGACGGTTAACCGAGGGTACTGGGCATTAAGCATTCCAGATAGAGCGGATTGAAGCAAAGAGAGCTGACTTGATGTCCATTCTTGCTTCATCTGCTGCATGGTCTGAAACGCTTCTTCCAGTGTAGATCGGTGGATGCTTCTCAAGAAAGCGCCCCATTTAATTAAATCGATTGCTTCCCCATTCATTGGAACCACACATTCCCCGTAACTGATATGTTCTCCACTGGTAAGTCGTAAGACCAGATACCAACATCCGTTTTGAATAGACCTGTGAGCAAATGAAGGACGGTTATCAAAAGCAAAGAGCTCAATTCGTGAGAGCCTGGCGCTATTCATAGATGCTGCCTCCTTGAATATTGGTAGACTCAAGTGACCGCAGATGATGGGTTTGCTTGGCTTTGGCTAGGTAATCCGCAAGTTCGGCTTCACTCTCACACACCGCCGCATGCTCCAGCCATACCTTGTTCAGCTCATACATGTCTGCCACTCCTTACTGGGATGTAAACTGCGGGCAGACAAAACCCGCAGCCGGAGTAGATCCTTCTGCTGCGGGTTTTGCGGTTGCGGGCAGAAACAAACCCGCTGCAAAAGCGTGGCAAAACAAGATTCTCTCCAGTCGCTTGCGGGAATCATACACGTAGTTCCTTGGTTTGTAAAAAAGCCAGCCTCCCCTTAAAAGTTAGCAGTAGAGCATATTCGAGTAGAAAATAAAAAAAATTTGGCTAAAGCTCATTCTCAGCTTTGTTTTCTACTGAATACGCGGATTTCTTACGTTCTTAACAGGATCTTAACTGACTGTATAACATTCTTATGAGTTCTTAAGGAAATTAGACGAGGAACTACGTAGTCAAGTAGAAGAAAGATTAATTAAAATGACTAGCGACCCAGTGGCCTGCAGAGACCTCTACCAGGCTCGATTGCTCCAGATTATATTTGTCGCCGCCGCCTTGTTCCTCCAGCAGCACTCTTTTCTTGAGTGCTTCGATCTTCGGATCGGGCACCGGGATGGCCGCCAGCAGCGATTTCGTATAATCATGCTGTGGGTTGGTGTACAGCTCTTCGCTTTCGGCCAGCTCAACGATCCGGCCCATATACATCACGGCAACCCGGTCGCTGATATGCTTGACCATGGACAAGTCATGAGCAATGAACAGATACGTCAGGCCGAGGCGCTGCTGCAGTTCTTCCAGCAGCTTGACGACCTGCGCCTGAATGGACATATCCAGCGCAGACAGCGGTTCATCGCAGACGATGAACTTGGGCTCGACCGCGAGGGCGCGGGCGATGCCAATCCGCTGCCGCTGCCCGCCAGAGAATTCATGCGGATAGCGGATGGCGAAGGCCGGATCAAGCCCGACCAAGTCCAGCAACTCCTCGACACGTTTCTTCCGCTCGCTCTTACTGCCGGCCAAGTTATGGACATCCAGTGCCTCCCCGATGATATCCAGCACCTTAAAGCGCGGATTCAGCGAAGCGTACGGGTCCTGGAAGATCATCTGCATATGGCGCCGCATCGTCTTCATCTCATGGGCATTCAGCCGGTTAACTGCCATGCCCTGGAAGAGCACATCCCCACCGGTTGGTTCATGCAGGCGCAGAATAGAACGGCCGGTTGTAGACTTGCCGCTGCCCGATTCACCGACCATGCCCAACGTCTCCCCTTCACGGATATGGAAGCTGATATCATTGACTGCACGCAGTACTCTACCTTTACCAAGGTCAAAATGCTGCTTCAGCGATCTCACCTCCAGCAGCGGACGTTTCGCTTCTCCCGCTCCCTGGATAATCAGCCCAGGTGCTTTGGGCTTCTTTTTTTCGTCCAGACGGGGCAAAGCGTTCAGCAGCCGCTGTGTATAAGGATGCTGAGGGCGGGCGAAAATGTCCTCAGTCGTGCCCGTCTCTACAATTTCTCCGTCCTTCATAACCGCTACACGGTCGCACATCCCGGCGACAACGCCCAGATCATGCGTAATCAGAATAATGGAGGTGCCGAGCCGCTCCTGCATATGCTTCATCAGATTGAGAATCTGGGCCTGAATGGTCACATCCAGCGCCGTGGTTGGTTCGTCGGCAATAAGCAGCGCCGGCTGGCAGACCAAGGCTATCGCGATCATCACCCGCTGCCGCATGCCGCCCGAGAATTCATGCGGATACTGCCGGTATCGCATCTCGCTGTCGCGGATGCCGACCTGCTTCAGCATCTCCAGCGTCTCCTGTCTGGCCGCCTTCCGGGACAGCTTACGGTGCTTAACCAGACTTTCAGTGATCTGTTCTCCAATCCGGATCGTCGGGTTAAGTGAGCTCATCGGGTCCTGGAAGATCATCCCGATCTCCCGCCCCCGGATATGCTCCATCTGCTTCTCTGACTTGGCTGCAAGGTTATCCCCCAGAAAGATAACCTCTCCTTCTTTTAGATGTGCGGGGGGAGAAGGCAGCAATCTCATAATGGAACGAGCGGTGACACTTTTGCCACTGCCCGACTCTCCGACAATCCCCAGCGTCTCCCCTTTATAAACTTCAAAGCTCACGCCGCGTACGGCAGAACGCTCTTCATCATGGCTCTGGAAAGAGACATGTAAATTATTCACTTTCAAAATCGGTTGCATTTTATCCACCTGCCAGTTTTCCTTATTCAAATATATCAATTCTTGACATTATTAAAATCTATTATAAAATATACCTTATCTATCGGAATAGTACAATTTAAAAAAATGAAATGAAAATTTTAGGAGGAACATGCAATATGGAGGCGGCAAAAAGTGGGGGAATAAACTTCGCCGGAGCAATTGGTGATACTTATGGCAAACTGCTGCAGAATTCCTCTTACCGGTACTTCGCCCTTGTGTTGGGCGCACCTGTTAATCTGTTCACGTTGCTCGTCCACCGTGTTCAAAGAGCCGGGGATATTCATACTTCCCTTGAGCGGGAGACGCGGCAGGAGCTGCTGGCTTCAGGACTTCTGGAGCAACTCCAGACCGAGTTCGCTGAACAATTGCACAGTAAGATCAGGTTCTTCGGACAGCAGGCAAGTGAAGCGGAGCTTGAGCGGCAAGCTAGGCAGCTGGCTACAGAACGCTTTGAGCAGATTGCTGCCGAACGTGTGGACAGCAGGCTGCGAGAGAAAGGACTCGCCAGGTCAACGTTTATCAGCACCTTTCAAGAGCTGCTGCGGCATCCGTTGTTTTTACCGTTATCTATTATTCCAGGCTTTCCATTATATCTATTAATTTTTTTGTATAGCAGCCCTTATCTCAAATACATATTTGAAAGATTGGTAATGACGGTATTCGTTATTTTCGGAGTAGCAGTTCTTGTATTTACAATCTTGTATATTTCACCGTTTGATCCTGCGGTCAATATCCTCGGCCAGACGGCCACGGACGCGCAGATCAGCGAGTTCAATCGGGTATACGGACTGGATCAGCCGTACCTTGTGCAGCTATGGGACCATGTTAAAGGCATTGCTATGTTCGATCTGGGAAAAGCCTTTGCGGGGAACGAAGACGTTGTGACGGCGATTGGCCGCAAATTTCCGGTTACGCTGAATCTGACGCTGCTGTCGCTGCTGATGGCGATCGTTATTGCCATTCCCATCGGAATTATTTCTGCCGCCAAACCAAACTCCTGGTTCGACTATACCTTTATGCTCATTGCGCTGATAGGTTTGTCGATCCCGAGCTTCTGGCAGGGGCTGGTCTTTATCCTGGGCTTCTCCATTAAGCTGCAGTGGCTTCCGGCTACCTTTAACCCAAGCAACTGGATGACCTTCATTATGCCGGTGGTGGTGCTGGGCACAGGCCTGACTGCAGCCATTGCCCGAATGACCCGGGCTTCCACGCTTGAGGTCATTCATGAAGATTACATTATTACGGCTACCGCCAAAGGCCTCAGCAAACGGAAAGTGCTGCTGAAGCACGGCGTTCGCAATGCGCTGATCCCGATCGTAACCGTCATTGGCCTCCAGTTCGGAGCCATGCTGGGCGGGGCAGCCGTTACGGAAAAAGTATTCAACATCAGCGGGCTGGGCAGTTATATCGTGGATAAGCAGTTTATTCCCGACATTCCGGCCATTATGGGCGGCGTAGTCTATACGGCGATTACCATTTCCTTGATCAACGCCACTATCGACATTCTGTATGCCTTTCTGGACCCGCGTATCCGTTCCAAAATGAAACAATACTGATAGCAGGTGAACATTCATGGTCAACTCAAGCGCCGCAAGGCGCGAAACACAGCTTAAGCTCAAAACCTCCCAGGAGTACCGTCAGGCAGGTTTTGCCTGGGTCGGCTCCCTCATCGTAACACTGGCCTTGCTAATGAGCAGCTACGATTGGGAGACGCAAGCCATTAAACCTTATGTAGGGGTTGCCTGCATCATCTATGGCGTCTTTACATTACTGCAAGTTCTGCTCACCCTGCTGATTCGTCGAGATATCAGGGTCCGGGGAGAAATTCACGGCGTAACCCGCGCTTTGGGCTATATCCAGATCCTAAGCCTGGTCACAGGCAATCTGTTCCTCGTTCCGGCAGCTTTTCAGCTGATCCAGAAGCGCAAGTCACCGGAGTACACTCTTGCGGTGTATACGCTGCTGACACAGATAGCCGTAATTGGAATCTCTGCAATCAACCTGTACAAGCCCTACGTAGCGGATACATTTCTTACAGGAATGTTTATCCTGCTGGCTGTAGCCGCTTTTGATCTGTTCTTGGTCGTGCTCACCGCTAGATTCGTGCGGCGGCGCCAAGTTCCCCGCCGGCTGGCCTGGGTGGCCTATCCGCTGCTGCTGACCTCGCTGACCGGTAATTTATTCGCGCTGGCGCTGGGCATCATCCTGCTGGTTCGTATCCGGGAAAGAGATAATCCAGCGGTAGCCGGTTGGGAGGATGTACTGGAACGGTTGACCCGCAACACGACAGCGATGCTGGGACTGCTGTTCATTGCCTTTCTATTCTCCATCTCTGTCTGCAGTTACGTCACCTTTGATTACGGCATGGCTGTGGATAACAACTACTCACTGATTTTGCAGCCGCCGTCACTGGCGTATCCGCTGGGCACCGATAATTTCGGACGTTGTCTGTTTACACGGATTATCTTTGGAGCCCGGATTTCCCTGATTGTCGGTGTAATGTCCACCGTTCTGCCGCTTCTTCTCGGAGGTACACTCGGGGCCATTTCCGGCTACTATGGCCGCTATACCGACAACATTATCATGCGTGCGCTCGATGTTCTGTATGCTATTCCAGGCATCCTGCTGGCCATTGCGATTATTGCTGCCTTTGGCGCCAATACAGTTAATCTGATTCTTGCGCTTAGCGTCGGGGCGATCCCGACCTACGCACGAACTATGCGGGCCAATGTGCTGCAAGTATCCACTTATGAATTCGTTGATGCCGCGCGGGCCTTTGGCTCCAGCAATGCAGCAATTATTTTCAAGCATATTGTTCCGAATTCACTGGCTCCGATGATCGTCAAGTCCACCCTAACCATTGGCGGCGCGGTCATTTCCACCAGCAGTCTCAGCTTTCTGGGGCTGGGCATCGAACCGCATATCCCGGAATGGGGCAATATTCTCAAGCTGGGAAGCACGTACCTGGAGACGAACTCCTATCTGGCGATTTTCCCGGGGCTGGCGATTATTGCACTCGTCCTATCCTTCAACTTCCTGGGAGATGGGCTGCGCGATGCGCTTGACCCCAAGATGGATTAACGGAATTACCGGAAAATGCGTCCTTGCTGACGTTTTTCATAGAGAACATATTTATATTCTGGGGAGGAAATTGTAATGAAAACAAGATCTACACTGGCTCTGCTGCTGACTCTGATGCTCATCCTTAGCGGATGCTCGGTAGCAACCAAATCCAATACAGCCAGCAGTACCACCGAACCGACTTCTTCCGAAGCGCCGGCTGCAGATACTACGGCTGCTACTGAGCCGGTTGAGATTGAAGTGCTCGGCCAGAGCAGCAATGAGTCTGATCTGAACATTGTCAGAGATCAACTGACCAAGAACGGCTTCACGGTGAAACTGAATATTCAACCCGATTATGCCAGCTTCAAAGCCCAGGAGGATGCAGGCAACTATGATGTTTCCATGTCCGGCTGGACAACGGTTACCGGCAACCCCGACTACGCGGTCAGATCGCTGTTCAAGACCGGAGGCGACTATAGTATCCAGTCCGATCCTGAGCTTGATGCGCTGATCGATAAAGCGGCTACGCAAACTCCGGAAGAGTATGTACAGACCTACAAGGATTTGGAGCAACGCCTGGTGTTCGATGAGGCTCGCATTGCCCCGCTGTATATTTCCTTGAAGAGCCAAGCGATCAACAAGGAGATTCTGAAGCCGGATTCTGTAAGATTGTCCAAATCGCGGGCGCTCGCCTGGGAAGACATTGATTTCAACGACAGTGCCAAACGTGCAACTGATCCGTTGATTTTAGCCCAGCCAGCCTCCAATCTGACCTCTTTGGATCCGATTAAAGGCAATGATGGTTCGATCAACCAGCTCAATACGAATATGTATGTGCGCCTGGTCAACCTGACCGATGATGACAAGATCACTTCCGACGCTTCGCTGTCCCGCAATTTCAGCATTGCGGACGGCAACCAGGACTATTATTTCATTCTCCGGGACGACATCAATTTTGCCAAAATTGAGAATAAAAAGGCAGTAGATACCGGGGAACGTGTAGGCGGCGATGATGTCGTGTTCGCTCTGGACCGTGCCAAGAACAAGGATTCTGTGCCGGATCACCGCACCTACAGCCTGCATGAGCACATCAAGACTGTCGAAGTGTTCACCGACCTGAACGCACTGGGTTCCATCCAGCAGGCAGGCGGAAATGGCACGGTTAAGGAAGCCTTGGAACGAGATCTTGAAGCGCCAATCTCCGAATTGGTAGCGGACAAGAAACAAGCCAACAACAAGCAAGGCAAATATCAAGTGGTGAAACTGACTACTACCGAGCCCTTTCCGCAAGTGCTGAACTATCTGGCGCATCAATCTGCCGGTATTGTCTCCAAGAAGCAAGTAGAGAGCATCAACACCTATGATGTGGCCAAGTTCGACGTCAACAAGGATATTCCTTACGGTGACCAGAGCACGGTAACAGAGGGCGACAAATACAACAATACGTTGTATGCCAGCGGCCCTTACATTCTGTCCTCCAAGAACGACTATGAAGGGATCTTCCTGAAGAATCCGGGCTATCAAAAAGGCACAGACAACGAGGCTCATATCAACCAGGTAAATGTACGCTTTATTGCAGACGCCGACAGCACTTTGTCTGCCCTGCGCAGCGGCGAAATTTATGTATATTACGGTGTGCCGGAAACCAAATATGAAGTAGTCGAAGGCGACAGCAAGCTGCAGCTTAAGAGCATCCCGAGCAATGGTGTGAGCTACCTGTTGTTCAATACTAAGAGCCGTGATGTAGCGAGCAGCGTGGATCTTCGCAAAGCTGTACTCTACTCCATCAATCAGGACGAAATTCTGGCCTTCTACAAAAATAATAAGCTTAAAGCGGTCTCCACAGTCAGCCCGCTGGTCGATACCGGGAATGAACTGAAGGCCGATCCGGCCAAGGTTAAAGAATTTCTGACCCAATACCAAACTTCCAAGTAATTTCATAACGTACAACATCTAAATTCTTATATTTTAAGGAAGACCTGAAGCTGGGAGCTTCAGGTCTTTTGCATGTTCTTCCTGAGTGAAGAAGAAGAAAAGCTTAAAGGAACTGTGATTCATATAGCTGTTAATGCCAAGAATGAGCCAGCTTACCGAGCTAATGTTCAACCTTCAACCGAATAACGTTCCAAGAAGCCTTACTCAGAAGGGAACGGATATGCCCATTATCCTGCATGGCATTTCCTTGGTTGTGAGGACGGATATTTTCGGGATGATCTTTAGTGTTAACGGCTTTGATATCTTCACTCTCTAGTACGATATGCTCCAGAATTCTTACCTCTCCAAAGCTACGCAAATCAATGCGCAGGTCTAGTCCTTCAGTTAAGTGACGATTTACGGCGAACACGGTAACTTCTTCTGTTTCCTCATTATAAACGCTTACGGCCTCAAGATAAGGAACATCCGTGAAGTCTTTGGAATCGTATTTCGGAGAAGAGATCATGGGATGAAGGACAACTCCTCTTCCGTAAAGTGAAGCATGGAGGTATGGAAAGTACGTCGTCTGGAGCCACAGCGGGCCGCCGTTCTCCGTAGAGATTGGTGCAATTACGTTAACCAGCTGGGCGAGACAGGCCACCTTAACCCTATCCGCATGCTTGAGTAAAGAAATCAGGCAACAGCCGACGACAAGGGCGTCCTCCAAATTATAGACATCCTCGAATTCAGGCGGCCCGATTTGCCAGCGTTGTTCGGCCCGACTGCTTCCTTGTGATTTCCACACATTCCATTCGTCCAGGGAGAGATACAACTTTTTTTTGCTCTTTTTCTTGGCCTGAACATAGTCACAAATGGCTGCGACGCTGTTGATGAAATGATCTAAATCGAGTGAACTGGCCAAGAAATTGGCTGTATCGCCGTTATTATTGTTGTAATACGTGTGCAGAGACAGAAGATCTACATTGTCATAGCAATGATCCAACACCGTGGCTTCCCATTCGGCGAAGGTGTCCATTCCGCTACCGGAGCTGCCACAAGCGACTAGTTCAAGACTGGGGTCAACCCAGCGCATGGCTTTGGCGGTTTCATTGGCCAAACGCCCGTATTCAACGGCTGTCTTTGCACCGATCTGCCAAGGGCCATCCATCTCATTGCCAAGACACCAAGTTCTGAAGGCGTGAGGATCCTTGAAGCCATGGGATACTCTTAAGTCACTCCAGTAGGTTCCCGAGGGATGGTTGCAGTATTCCACCAAATTTCTCGCTGCATCGACGCCACGTGTTCCGAGGTTGACTGCCATCATTACTTCAGAACCAACTTTCTTGGTCCATTCGGCAAATTCATTGGTTCCTATTTCGTTTGTCTCCGTTGTCCACCAAGCCAATTCCAGTTTGTGCTTTCTCGCATCACGCGGACCTACTCCATCTTCCCAGTTGTATCCCGATACAAAATTTCCTCCCGGATAGCGAATAATCGGCACCTTCAATTGGCGTACAGCCTCCAGCACATCAAGCCGAAAGCCGTTCTCGTCAGCTGTCGGATGACTGGGCTCATAAATGCCACCATACACCGCTCTTCCCAGATGTTCAATGAATGAACCATAAATGCGTTCATCCACTTGAGCAATAGTGAAATCCTTATCTACAATCATTGATGCCTGATTTGACATGATAAATCCTCCTTGTCTTGTTTAATGTTTATATTAATTAAATAGAAGTGATTTCTCTTTGAATTATAATTTCATCTACTTATATAGACAATAATTATATTTAGGATTAATATAAATGATTATTCAAAGGTTGACGGAAGGTGGGGACATTATGTATCTAACTACCGATGCTGAATCGCTCCTTGTATATGAGGCGCTGGCAAGCGATGTACGGTTAAGAATAATTGAGTTGTTGGACAAGCGGCAAATGCACATTAAGGAAATGGCTGCCGAATTGTATCTCAGCAGCGCAATGGTAAGCTCACACGTTTCCAAATTGCAAAAAGCCGGGCTGGTTAGCAGCCGTATGCAAAGGATAGAGGGGGCAACTTACAAATATTGTTCATTATCCGCCAACTTTCTGCAGATCAGGCTCTCTAATTCCAAAAACATGGCTAGTAGGGTCATGGAACTTTCAATGCCAATAGGGCATTATACGGATTATGAAGCGGAGCCTACTTGCGGTATCGCCACAAGAGAACGGATGATTGGCTATTATGATGATCCCCGGTACTTTCTTGATCCCGAACGTGTTCATGCGGGCATTTTCTGGTTCTCAAAAGGGTTTGTGGAGTATAAAATACCCAATTATTTGTTTGAAGATCAACTCGCCATAGAGATTGAAATCTCTATGGAAATCAGTTCGGAGGCTCCACACATTAATGAAAAATGGCCTTCGGATATTATGTTTACTCTAAACGGTGTAATCTTGGGGATATGGACCAGTCCGGGTGATTTCGGAGAAAATAAAGGGCGGTATACACCTTCCTGGTGGCATTCCGATGTCAACCAGTACGGGTTGATGAAGGTATTGCGTATTAATTCAGCTGGTACTTATATGGATGGTCAGCAAATCTCGGACATCACATTAAAGGATGTTAAGTGGAATACGGATCAATGGAGTTTTCGGATCACTGCAGAGCCAGCGGCTCGAAGGCGGGGGGGTCTTACAGTTTTTGGAAGAGGTTTCGGTAATTACGACCAGGACATTGTAATCAGGGTGTATTATGAGTAGCAGTTACCAGTGATCGATGACCGGGAGACGAAGAAGGTTTTTTTTGAGAGACGCAATCTTCCTGAATAAAAAGGCAATCTCCTTTTTGAGGAGATTGCCTTTTTCTGTTTGGCGTGCCCAGAGTCACGCATTATCTAGTTGGTGAAAGTCCAACCAAAGGAGGGGCCAAGCCACCTGCATTCCGTGTCCCGTTCTGCAGCTGGTTCCAAGCTGCAATAGAGTCTGGACTGGTGTAAATATAGGGGGTGGAGGGCTGAGAAACCGGTGTTACTGAATCGGCGGCAATTTGCATGATTTCCGCTCCCTTGTATTGAAGCACATGCAATTTGCCCCGGACTTCTATCCAAGTATCCGCTGGCAGATTTATAGTTGTTTTGGGGTCAACCATAATACCAAAAGGGGTGGCGTCGGCGGTGCAGCATTGCACGAGAAACCGGCTTACGGCAAAGGTTCTTTCCAGGCTATCGGCTGGATCACGGTATAAAAACCCGGAGACGGCAATCTCCTTGCCTTCAAAAGATTCTTTATACATGTCAATAGCCCCGAAGGTTTCGGAGAAAAGCTCGGGATGTACAGTAATTACGGGTTGTTCGAATAACCGTTTGGCCAGCAAGGAAAATTCTTCGTTATAGGGACTGGAAGGCTCGAAATTGACGTTGTTTTTGGAGTCCGAGACGGTATAGGTCAGGGCGAGTCCCTTTTGGGCTGCCACCATGCTACCAAGTGCTCGATCGGGCAGAAGGAAACCGAGCAGCAGTGGAAAGAGAAACAATCCGTAAAGAGCGGCGCCGCGGAAGCCCCGAGAGGGGAGACGGTGGTCACAGTTGCAGAAGGTGCTGCCCAAGCCGAACAATGCTTGCAGCGTCAAGCTTAGAGCCATCAGCACAAGCGGGACCGGACAAAGCCTGATCCATCGTGCCAGCTTGGGTGCAACATAATAGTGGAGAGCATCCTGCTGAACCAGATGCCCGATATACAGAGCAAAGACCAGCAGAATAACCGCTCTGAGTACATAATGCAGACGTAAACCCAGGGAATCGTTCATTGGGCAGCCTCCTTGAGGTTATTCATTATATGGTCTGTACCTCCTCTAATATTTCTGAAAATGAAAGAATCATAGTTTTATAATTCCATCTATACGTCATTTGCCACTCGAAAAGACCAAATCAGCATTCCTTATACAAATTAAGCAGTAAAAAATATAGATTGACAATGTAAATCTATACCATTAAAATAATGCTCAGCCAGTGATAAACGTAATCATTACTATTAAGGAGGGGTTTTATGAAGAAGAATAGAAACGGAATCAGTAAAAGTTTGACTATATCTTATTTAGCAATAGCATTATCTCTGCTTATTTTATTGACAGGCTGTGCATCCAGTTCTAATGAATTGGTGAATTCATCCCGTTCACAGAATTCAACAACCGTTAAGGAAGATTTGGTACTTGCCGTAGGGATTATGGACGGCGGGCAGTTTGATCCCAAAAAGGGTTGGGGGATGACACAAATCCGTCTGACCCATAGCTCACTGCTGGCTATTGACTCTGATCTTAACTTTATTGGGGATCTTGCGAAATCTTATACCATCAGTGAGGATGCCCTTACGTGGACTTTCCCGCTTCGCGAAGACGCCAAATTCTCTAATGGTGAGCAGGTTACTCCGGAAGATGTCAAGTTTACATACGAAATGCTTAAAGAAGACGGCATTAAATTCGATTTGTCTTTCGTTAAATCCATAGATGTAGTAGAAGACAATACCATTGCGATTACTCTTAACGAGCCTCGTTCAACATTTGTAAGCCAACTCACAGAGATCGGAATCGTACCTAAAGCCCACTACGATGAACATTATTCCGAAAACCCGATTGGCTCCGGTCCTTATCAGGTGGTCCAGTACAATGAGGGACAACAAGTCATCATGCAGTACAATCCTTATTGGTATGGCAAAGAACCCCAGTTCAAAAAATTGACCTTCCTTCTTCTCGAAGAAGATGCTGCCCTTGCAGCTGCAAAGGCTAGTCAAGCCGACATTGTATACGTTCCGCCGACGTTCGCAGAACAAAAGGTAGAGGGAATGACCCTTCGCACCTATGAGAGTATCGATTCCCGTGGGATCATGCTGCCTGCCGTGCCCAGCGGAGGTAAAGGCCTGACCAACGGCAAGGAAGTTGAGGTGGGCAACGACGTGACTTCAGATCTCGCAATCCGCCAGGCGCTCAATATTGGATTGGATCGCCAGAAGCTTCTGGATGTCGCACTCGATGGACACGGTAAAAAAGCATATTCCCTGGCAGATGGCTTGCCATGGTTTAATGAAGAAACGGTAATTGAGGACGGGAAGATTGAAGCTGCAACAAAAATCCTCGCCGACGGCGGCTGGGTAGATACGAACAAGGACGGTATTGTGGAAAAAGACGGTCTTAAAGCAGAGTTTGACATGTACTTCAGCTCCAGTGATCAGCTTCGCAGTGACCTTTCCCTGGCTGCTGCAGATCAAGCGAGTGCCTTCGGCATCAAGATTAATCTCATTGGGGTTACATGGGACGAGATTTATCTAAAAGGTAAGACAGCAGCAGTGGCATGGGGAGGCGGTAGACATCACCCTTACCAACTGTATACGATGAATTCCTCGGAGCAGATTGACAAGGGCATCGGCAATATGTCTAATTACCATAATCCCAAGGTGGATGAGTATCTGCATCAGGCACTCACGTCTTCCTCACTTGAAGAGGCCAATACATATTGGAAGCTTGCTCAATGGGATGGAGAAACGGGGTTTAGTGGTATCGGGGATGCTCCGATAGTTTGGCTGGTGCGCGTAGACCACTTGTACTTGGCAAATGAGAAGCTGGATCTTGGCAAACAGCCGATTCACTCGCACGGCCATGAGTGGGCATTGTTCGGCAATGTGACCGAATGGTCATGGGGCAAGTGATTGTCTGGGAGGAGGGGAGATATTGTGGCAAAAAACATCGTTATTAGGCTGATTCGCGTGGTAACTCTGCTGATTGGATTATCCATTCTGACCTTTTCTCTTATTCATCTGTCTCCAATGGACCCGGTCAATGCATATATCGGGGGGGACAGCTCAGCGTCGCCAGAGCAAATTGAAAAAATCAAAGAATATTGGGGTGTAGATAAAAGCCCGGTGGAACAATATATTTCCTGGGCAAAAGCACTGCTGCAGGGCAATTTCGGGATTTCAAAGCTTTATCGCAGCCCTGTCATCGATATTATTCAAAGCCGTTTTTTAACATCACTTGCCTTAATGGGAACAGCGTGGATTTTATCGGGAGTGATTGGATATGTGCTTGGAATGACAGCCGCGATAAACCGGGGCAAATGGATTGACAAAATCATTAAATGGTACAGCTATACTCTGGTATCCACTCCAATCTTTTGGATGGGACTCATTCTTTTAATTGTTTTTGCTGTCTGGCTCAAATGGTTTCCCGTGGGTTTGGCCATGCCGGGGGGGATGATGGAGAGCGAGGTGCGGTTCGTAGACCGGATTCATCATTTTGTGTTGCCGGCTCTGACATTAAGTATTCTGGGAGTCGCCAATGTAGCGATGCATACCCGCGAGAAAATGATTGATATTTTAAACACAGAGTATGTCATTTTTGCTAGAGCCAGAGGCGAAAGCAAGTGGCAGATATTCAAAAATCATGGGGTTCGAAATTCTATCATTCCCGCAATTTCCCTACAATTCGCTTACTTTGGCGAACTTTTCGGGGGCTCTATGCTGGCGGAGCAGGTGTTTGCTTATCCTGGGTTGGGCAGCACCTTGACCACTGCGGGTTTAAAGGGTGATCTCCCTTTAATGGTGGGAATTATTCTGATTAGCTCCCTGTTTGTTTTTGCAGGGAATCTGGTTGCCGATATTTTGAATAAGGTTGTGGATCCGCGTATGAAGGGGGAGGCCTGAGATGCTGACCATACAAGAGGGAATGAATGTGCGCAAGAAAATGATTTTGCTGCTTGCGATATCTTCCGGCTTTCTGTTGACTATACTGATTCTCAGCTTTTGGCTCAGCAATGACAATCTTCGATTAAGCGCTGCGAACAAAAATCTTGCTCCAAATCTTCAATATATATTCGGAACGGATTGGCTCGGGCGCGATATGTTTACACGTACCATTAAAGGACTGCGCCTGTCACTGGCGGTGGGAGCCTTTGCCTCTATTCTCAGTGTCTTAATCGCAACTGTAATGGGGATTTGTGCGGCGACCTTTGGCAAAACGGTAGATGCAGTTATTTCCTGGATAATCGATTTGTTTATTGGTATGCCCCATCTCGTTTTTATGGTATTGATCTGCTTCATAGTAGGTGGCGGAATACATGGAATCGTACTTGGCGTTTCTCTTACGCATTGGACGGGGCTGGCACGGGTGGTTCGCTCCGAAGTACTGCAGATTAAAGGTGCGGAATACATTCAAATATCAAAAAGCTATGGGAAATCTGCATGGTACATCGCAACAAAGCATATATTACCCTCAATTTTTCCTCAGATTATGATTGGTTTCCTGCTGATGTTTCCACATGTGATTTTGCATGAAGCAGCATTGACTTTCCTGGGTTTTGGGCTTTCTCCGCAAACTCCGGCTATCGGCATCATATTATCTGAGGCGATGAATCATATTTCTACCGGCAAATGGTGGTTGGTGGTGTTTCCGGGACTACTCCTGGTTGTAGTGGTTAAAAGCTTTGACAGTATTGGCGAGCAGCTTCGCATTCTGATGGAACCTGCCAGCTCCAATGAATAGAGGGATGGACAATGAGTAACTCACAGAAAAAACGGCTGTTACAGGTAGAGAACCTGTCCATTGGCTTCTCACAATATTTTAAGGGTACGCAAAAACGTATGATCCACCCCATAGCTGATATGCATGTGAACATAGATGAAGGTGAAATTGTAGCAGTGGTAGGAGCCAGCGGTTCAGGGAAAAGTCTGTTGGCACACGCTGTGCTGGGGATCTTGCCAGGCAATGCCATCACCAGCGGGAGTATCCTGTACCAAGGAGAAGAGTTGACACAAAAGAGAAAGGAACAGCTCCGAGGACGGGAAATCTCCTTCATTCCACAGTCCGTTAATTATCTTGATCCTCTCATGCGTGTCGGGAAGCAGGTACAGATCGGGCTGGATCGGACAACCGCACAGGTACAACAAGATGATCTGTTTGCACGGTACGACCTGAAAAAGAGTGATGGAAGACTGTTTCCGTTTGAATTATCGGGCGGAATGCTGCGCAGGGTGTTGTTTGCGACAAGTGTCAGAGAAGGGGTGAAGCTGGTCATTGCCGATGAGCCGACCCCTGGAATTCATCCGGAAGCACTCTCCGAAATCTTGCGGCAACTTAAGCAATTTGCGAAAGATGGTGCCGGGGTCATGCTGATTACTCATGATATTATGTCGGCGCTGGAAATTGCAGACCGGGTGGCCGTGATCAAGGATGGAACTACGGTGGAAATCTCCGACGTGTCAGCTTTTGAAGGCCAAGGCGATCGTTTGATAACCGATTACACTCGAAGGTTGTGGCGGGCCTTGCCGCAGAATGATTTTGATTTGGAATTCAAGAGAAAGGCGGAGGAGTCATGTCTCTGATTGGAGAAAACTTAAGTCACTATTATCAAAAGGAACGCTGGATATTCAAGGATATCAACCTTTCAGTAGCCCCGGGCGAGGTTCTTGGTTTATCCGGTTACAGCGGATGCGGAAAGACTACACTGGCCAGAATATTGGCCGGGTATCTCTCTCCCCGTGAAGGGCAGGTAACTACAGATCAGAAAGCTATAAAGGAGCATGATTTTCGGCCTGTCCAATTAATCTACCAGCATCCGGAAAAAGCAATTAACCCCAAGTGGCGTATGCGGGAGGTTGTGACTGAGTCCTATACTCCTTCCCAGGACATTCTAGACGCTTTCGAGATACGAAAGGAATGGATGGATCGTTGGCCGATTGAGCTTTCAGGAGGGGAGAAGCAGCGCTTCTGCATCGTCCGTTCCCTTAATCCCGCTACAAGATATATTATTGCTGACGAGATGACTACGATGCTGGACGCTATTACACAGGCGCAAATTTGGAATGCGTTTCTCCGCATCTGTAAAAGTAGAGATATCGGCGTTATTGTGGTCAGCCATGAGACCAGCCTTCTCAACCGGTTATGCGATACTATCTTTATGATTTGTGCTGAGAAATAAAGCCAACAAAAGGCAGTCTATTAAGGTGATCCTTAAGACTGTCCTTTTTTTAAAAATATAAGAATTTATATGTTTCACACGATAACTTATCCTTCTATTTCTCGCTGAAACGGTACCGTCCTTATAAAAGGACGGCAAAGCCGTTTCCACTTGTGAAAAATGGTAAACAAATAATGATTGACATTATTAATAGTAATTATTACGATTAAATGGCATATATCATTAATTAGGGTATCAGGAGGAACGACGATGAGTAAGAACAAGGCGGGGTGGTATGAGGTTGTTAACATGAATGCTCCGAACTGTTGCTTAACCAGAGGGTTAAATGAGCTTTATGGCCTGCAGACTTTCCAACAGGAAAAACTTCAAGTTCCTGAGCCAATGGGTACTGGATTCTGGGAGAGGATACAGGTGAGTGCTTCAGTTGAAATTTTAATTTGCGATATGAGCTTTCACGAGGCAATGGTAATTGGCAGCAAGGAAGAAGACGACCATATCAAATGGAGTTTTTGTCTCGGAGAACCGATAGAGTGGATGCTCAAGCATTCGAGCCAAAACTATTACTTGGAATCTGGTGAAACCTCGGTTTTTGGACGTCATTTGACCAGTAGCATAGGCTACTTTCAAGCGAACAGACAGTATCGCGGCATTACTATAAAGCAGGATCCAAATTACTTGAACGCACTTCAGGGACATTCCGGCGCTAAGGGTTGGCATAATTATCTCGGTTCCGCTGATACTCCCTTTCACAAAAACACGACCAGTCCAGCAATTAACCGCACTCTTCTGGACATACTGCGATGCGACTATGAAGGCGGCATCAGAAAAATGTACTTGGAAGGAAAAGTACTGGAACTGACTGCTATTCTATTGCAGGAAAATGCTCGTGAAAGACCAGTCTCTTCGGGTATGTCTAAGACTGATATAAAGGCTTTAATGCTGGCCAAAGAAATATTAGATCGAAATCTGCAATCTACTCCAAGCATAGCCGAGCTATCGAGACAAATCTGTTTAAACGAATTCAAGTTAAAAAAGGGTTTTAAACAGCTATACGGAGCATCAGTACACGCCTATGTGATAGATCGCAGGCTGGAAACTGCATATAGATTACTAGAGAGCGGTTCTTTGAATGTGACGGCAGCTGCGGAGTTGTCTGGATTTAACAAACCGAGTTATTTTGCCGAGAAGTTTAGACGGAAATATGGAGCCAATCCATCCCGGTATTTTAGAGAAAATTGCTGATTCGGCAAATAATCCGTTTTGGGGTCAAGAGGATACCGATAAGGGTGTCTCTTGTAATAGAAGATATGCAATTATTTAATGATGAGAAAGAATGAGAAAGGAGTCTGTGTCATAAGTGATTGAGAATGATAATCTTTATCTGATATTTAAATTTTTTCAAATAGAAGGAGAGATATTTAATGAATAAGAACAAGAAACTTAAAACCAAGGATTACATACTGGCAGGTATCTTCAGTATTCTGGTCTTCGTCGTTAACTCTGTAATAGGCACGTTGTTGACACCGTTCATGGTATCAGCCATGCCTTTGATTTCGGGAGCCTGCTTGTTTTTCTCCGCTATTGTCTATTTGATCATGGCAATGAAGATAGGTAAAAGAGGAGTATTGCTGCTCCTTGGACTGGTTACGGGAATTGTTTATACCATTATGGGCGTCCCGCTCTTGCTTCCTTTCTTTACTTTAGCAGGTTTGTTAGGTGAATCTATATTATTAAAAGGCGATGGAGGTCAGTACCGCCGAATTACCCGCCAATCTCTGGCCTATGCCGCGTATGGTGCGGTATTTGGTCTGGGAGGGTATGTCACCGTTTATGTGTATGGCAGCGACTATCTGGATACGATGTATTCCCCAGAGATGAGTGAAAGCATGTTTAACTTTGCCTATTCTCCGTCATGGATGATCGGAAGTCTAATCTTTTCCTTCGTGCTGACATTGCTGGGTTGTGTATTTGCCGCCAAACTGTTGAACAAGCACTTCATCAAAGCGGGAATGATTAAATAAGTAGATTAATCAGGGGGGAATGAGATGGATTCCAGAACTGAAATGACAGGATTGATTAGAATAGCCGGTGAAAAAAAGGGCTTGCTTATCGTAGCAAGCATTTTCTCCGTTATTTCGAGCTTGTTGCAGATTGTTCCTTTTATAGCGGTCTATAAGATCATTGCCGAATTATTGATGCATGCAGGAAATCCTGAAACGATTGATAAAGATCTTATTCTTTATTGGGGTGTATTCGTGTTTGCCGCGATGATTGTTGCGTTAGTTACCTTCTACATCAGCGGGATATCTTCCCACATTGCGGCTTTTCATATTCTCTATCAGTTGCGCCTGCGGCTTGCTGAGCATGTGGCCAAAGTACCGATGGGCTACCATTCTAAAACAGCCACAGGAGAGTTGAAAAAGATCATTGAAGTCAGTGTTGAAAAAATCGAGAAATTTATCGCCCACCAACTGCCGGATCTGGTGAGTGCCGCAGTGATTCCTGTTCTTCTTGTCGGATACTTGTGCTGGCTGGACTGGCGCCTGGCTCTGATTCTGCTGATCCCCATTGGCTGTGGCTTCTGGCTACAGGCTCGAATGTTCGCAAGCGCTGAAGGCCAAACGGCTTATCGTGAATTCCAATATGCCGTAGAAGAAATGAACGCTACAGGAGTGGAATATATCAGGGGAATGCCTGCGGTAAAGGTATTTGGCATTACGGCTGATTCATTTCTAACCTTTAAAACGGCAGTGGTCAAGTACAGGGATATCTCACTGCGGATTACTAATCTGTGCAAAACTTCCTACAGTCTGTTTTTTGTTCTCATGGGCTCGTTGTTTGTCTTTGTGGTACCGGTAGGTATTCTGCTACTCAGTGAAAATGCCGGAAACCAGGCATTTGCGATTACTTTTATTCTATTTCTGGTTATTACTCCAAGTCTGTCTGCTCCTCTGCTGAAACTGCTGCATGTGGGGAGCGGACTGCGGGAGATCATAGAAGGTAATAAACGGATAGATGCCATATTGTCGCAAAAGGCGGTGGAAGAACCGCAGAAACCACAAATTCCTGAGTCTTATGATATTCAGTTTCACCAGGTATCTTTCGCCTATGAAACTGTAGAAAGCAAGGATTACAAGCCTGTGTTGGAGAACATCAGCTTTTTGGCACAATCGGGCGAAATGACCGCACTCGTAGGTCCATCGGGCGGAGGGAAATCAACCATTGCCAGCTTGCTGCTGCGTTTTTGGGATGTGCAGGAAGGCATGATTACAATCGGGGGGGTGCCTGTTCAAGAGATGGGGACAGAGCAACTGATGGATACTGTTTCATTCGTCTTTCAGGATGTGCATCTGTTCTACGATTCGATTGAAGAAAACATCCGAATGGGGAATACAGTGGCATCCGGAGAGGATGTGATTGCTGCAGCCAAAATAGCCTGCTGCCATGAATTTATTGAGCAGCTGGAGCATGGATATGCTACGAAAATCGGTGAAGGCGGAACGTATCTGTCAGGTGGAGAAGCTCAGCGAATTGCGATTGCTCGTGCGTTGCTCAAAAATGCGCCCATATTAGTATTGGACGAAGCAACGGCTTATGCGGACGCCGAGAACGAACATAAAATCCAACAGGGCCTGGTAGAACTGGTCAAAGGAAAAACCGTACTTATTATTGCCCATCGTCTATCGACGATTCGTGCGGCTGAGCAGATTCTCGTTCTGAAACAGGGACGAATTGTAGAACGGGGAACACATGAGGAACTGCGGTGTCAACAAGGGTTGTATGATCAGATGTGGCAAGCGCATATTCGCGCAGCTTCATGGAAGCTGGGAGTTGGTAACCTGCAATCAGAGGCGGCAAAGGAGGGTGCGGGAATTGAATAAGTATCTATTTAACATATCCGGTGGCAACCCGAGGAACTTATGGTCTGCTGCTGTAGCGGCAATCCTGGATGGTATTGCCAAAGTTATTCCAGCAGCGCTGCTCGTCGATCTTTTTAATAGCATTTATAGATCTTTTGCAGAGCCGGCAGTTGCGCTCAATACTGCAAGGATGTGGATCGTCAGCATCATTCTTTTGCTGTGGATGGCAGTAGAATATGCAGCTTATGCTTCGCTCTATGATAAAACCTATAAGGCAGCCTACAGTTTGGCTGCTACAGGGCGTTTATCGCTCGCGGAGCATATTCGTAAATTATCCTTGGGGTTCTTCGGAAAACGCGATCCCGGGGATTTAACCAACCTATTGCTCAGTGATTATGGACAAGTTGAGCATACGATATCTCACAATCTTCCCCAACTCATCAGCGCTGTGATGCTGCCGGTTCTGGCACTGCTTGGACTGATTTTTCTGGACTATCGAATGGCGTTGGCCATGTTCGCGGCTATTCCACTAGGAGCATTGCTGCTGTGGCTGACTGACTCCATTCAAGCGAGTCTAAGCGAGAAGCATGTCAGAGCCAAAAATGAAGCAGCCAGCCGACTGCAGGAATATCTGTCCGGGATTCGGGAGATTAAGGCATATAATATGGGCGGACAACGCTTTGAACGGCTGCGCATTGCCTTTGATAACCTTATGCGAGCCTCCATTCGCCTTGAAGGTGTCATGGGGCCAATGATTATGGGGGCCATGCTGCTGACCCGTTCTGGCTTGACGCTGATGATTTGTACCGGAAGCTTTCTGCTTGTCGGTGGAACGCTGTCACTCCCGGTATTTCTGCTATTTCTTCTGATAGGGAGTAAAGTGTTTGAACCCTTGACCGTCGTGCTGATGAACTATGGAGAATTGCGTTATTCGGCATACAGCGCCCAGCGAATCATGGACGTGCAAGGCGAAGAACCTATGCAGGGTTCGGAGAGCATTCAGGCTTCCGGTCCCATTATTTTTGACAATGTTACGTTTGGATATGATACCCATATACCTGTGCTGAAGGAGTTGTCATTCCAGATTAAGCCCAAGACCATAACGGCATTGGTAGGACCTTCAGGCAGTGGGAAAAGCACCATAACCCGTTTGATTGCAAGATTCTGGGAGGTGGAGCAGGGCCGGATTACTATAGGAGGCATCCCTGTCCGGAATGCAGACCCGGAGAAGCTGTTGAAGGATATTTCCATGGTATTTCAGGATGTGTACTTATTTCAGGATACGATCGGCAACAACATTCGCATTGGAAAAATGGATGCAACTCAGGAAGAGATTGAGGATGCGGCGAGCCGTGCCTGCTGTCACGAATTTATTGCTAGTCTACCACAGGGATATGATACCCCTGTAGGAGAAGGCGGTTCCACACTGTCAGGCGGAGAAAAGCAGCGTATTTCTATCGCCCGCGCATTGCTCAAAAATGCTTCCATTGTGCTCTTGGATGAAGCAACGGCTTCGCTAGATCCAGAAAATGAAGCAGCTGTGCAACAAGCGATCAACGAACTGGTCGCAGACAAAACGGTGATCCTTATTGCCCACCGCCTAAAGACAATACAGAATGCCGATAATATTGTTGTGCTCGACCAGGGAAAGCTTGTTGAAGAAGGGACGCATGATCTGCTGATAAGCAAAAAGGGTCTGTACGCCCATTTATGGAGCCTGCAGCAGGACTCGGACGGATGGAGATTAAAATGATAAGACCACGTATCGAATTTGATCCTCGCTCCCAGCTGCTAATGGTGCTCCTTACCAGCTTGGCCGTTTTTTTGGCGGATTTAAGCAGTCTGCCATGGATTATTGGTTTTATGGCGGTCTATCTGGTAATACAGGGAATTTACAAGCAAACCGTTCTATATCTAATCTTGGTACTGCTGCTGTATTTGCTTCAAGGCTGGATCTCCCAGGTGGAACTGGAAATGATTAGGTTCTTAGGGTTTATCACTTTTTTAGGGTTGCGGTTTATACCCGTATTTATGGCCACTCTTTCACTTGGCAGGGTCCCATCCGGCAAACTGATGGCGGCACTGCAGAAGTTAAGACTGCCTATGGGGATTCTTATTGCGATAACGGTAAGCTCACGATTTATACCTGTGCTGAAGCGTGAGTATGAAGCTATTCAGGTATCAGCCAAATTAAGAGGAATATCCATTACCTCACCAAGAAATTGGCTGCGTCCCCTTCGCACATTTGAGTATACTATCGTTCCTCTTTTGATGAGAAGCTTGAAAATCTCCGATGAACTGGCGGCTTCGGCAACAACAAAAGGCATAGATTTTCCGGGCAAAAAAACGAGTATCTATACCATCGCCTTCAAAGGAAGGGATATGGCTGTGCTGATTGCTTATGCCGGCTGGCTGATTGTGGTATTTCGATTTGGGGGTGCTAGATGACGAGGCGGAAGAAAGCGATTGTGAAGCTCAGCAATGTCTCTTTCCAATATGATGATTCCTATGAACAGCTGAAGAACATTAATCTGACTCTTTACGAGGGGGAGTGTGTCGTGGTTACCGGGCCATCCGGAAGCGGTAAAACAACTCTTACCCGGTTGATCAATGGGTTAATTCCAAATTTTTACGAAGGACGACTTACCGGGACTGTGGTTTTGAAGGATATGAATGTAAATGCCGTGGAGCCCTGGGATTTTGGTAGAATCGTAGGAAGTGTGTTCCAGGACTCCAGAAGCCAGTTTTTTGCCTCTATTGTACAGGACGAAATAGCCTTTAGCGCAGAAAACTATGGAATGGAGCCGGACCGTATTCGCGAACGTGTTGCAAGCTTGGGCGAAGAAATCCGTTTGTCCCATCTATTGAAGGCGCAAGTCCATCAATTGTCCAGCGGAGAGAAGCAAAAGGTAGCAGTTGCCTCTGCGCGAATGGCAGACCCTGAGCTTTTTGTCATGGATGAGCCTTCGGCAAATTTGGATATGGTAGCGACCAAGGAATTGGCCGGCAGTCTGGCCACGCTGAAGCAGAACGGGAAAACGATCCTCATAGCCGAGCACAGGCTATATTATTTGCTGCCGATTGCAGATCGGATCATTTATATGAGCCAGGGAGAAATTGCTGCTGAATGGACACCCCAAGAGCTTCTGGCCCTTAAAACGCAGCAATTAATCTCCTACGGATTAAGATCACCTATTGTTAAAGGCTATTTACCTGCAGCGGAAGCCGAAAAAGACAAGGGAGATGAATGTGTAGTACTGGACAATCTAACGATCTCACCCGGAAGATTCAAGCATGCTGTATTGGAGGATGTAAGCTTTTCCCTGCGAAAAGGAGAGGTTGTCGCCATTACAGGAGCAAATGGAGTGGGGAAAACTACATTGGCCCGCACCTTATGCGGATTGATAAGGGAACGGAAAGGCTCTATTCAAATTGACGGGGAGAACACAACGGCGAAGCAACGTCTGGGAAAAATATGGTTTGTGATGCAGGACAGCGACTATCAATTATTCTCAGACAGTGTGATGAATGAACTGATGTTGTCCCATGAGCAAGAAGAAACAGCTTTCGGTCGGGCCGAGATTTTATTGAAAGAGCTGGATTTATGGAGCTTTCGTGAGCATCATCCGGCGGCTTTATCAGGTGGTCAGAAACAGCGTTTGACCTTTGCCGTTGGTCTCATGAATCAGCCCGACATTCTGATTCTGGATGAGCCAACCTCCGGATTGGACGGGGAAAATCTGCGCCGTGTGATCAAGCTGATCCGGAAGATGGCTGACACTGGCGTGACAGTGCTGCTGATTACGCATGATTACGAATTAGTATACGGCGCCTGCGAAAGATTGCTTTTTTTCCAGAATAGAAGGCTTCAGAATGAACTGCTTGTCAATGAAGAAAATATCTCCGCCATTATAGAGCTAATGGAAACGTTGGATGCAGGATCATGAAGCGAGCGGAATTTGATGGAAATGGATTCAGAGAAGCACTTTACCTATCAAAACCGAACCAATGAACACAGTACAGAAAATGAGGAAGAACAGCAATATAGCAAATTTGGTTTTGAACAGGGACAACAGCATCAAAGCATTTTTGAAATCAAGCATCGGGCCAAATACCATAAAGGCCAGCAATGCTCCTGCAGGAAAAGAATGAACGAAAGTGGAAGCTACAAAGGCATCCGACGTGGAGCACAGAGAGAGTATAAAGGCGAGTCCCATCATGAATAGATACGAACCAACCGGCTTATTCCCAATTGTAGCTAAACTATCGGAGCTCATGAATGTTTGAATGCAGGCAGTAAGTAGACATCCGGTAATAAGATATTTTCCCATTTCAAAAAATTCGTCAGCGGCATGTACGAATAAGGCGGCAAATTTGCCACCACGGGTTACGTGTGCATCACTAGTCCCATTCCTAATGGAAAGGCGTAATGGAGACTCTCTGACAGTAGCCCATACCAGCAAACCGATGCATATGGAAACGGCAAAAGCCAGGGCCATTCTGCTGTAGGCTATTTCTGAACGTGTTCGAAAGGCAGTGAAGGTTGCACTGTAAACGACAGGATTCAGAATCGGTCCTGACAGAATGAATGCAACGGCAACATGAAGTGGCATTCCCTTACGCAGCAACCTCCGGACGAGGGGTATCATGCCACATTCACATACTGAAAAGATAATTCCGAGTAGACAGCCAAGTAATATCGCTGGTAGGGGGGCTCGCGGGATCCACCGGGTAATGAGAGAATCAGGAACATACACATTCAAGAAGGAGGAGAGTAGAGAACCTGCAAGAACGAATGGTAATGCCTCAAGCAATATACCCATAAAACGGCTTTTAAATGTATTCAAATAGATGTTGTTTATCAGATGATTACTATGTGGAATCCACAAAACTGCGCAGACAACAAGAAACGAAATGGGTAAGAGTAGTGGGAGAATCTTAAGTGGTGATATACGGATCATGTTATCTTCCTCCATGCTTTCATATTTTCATATTTTTATTTATACGTAACTGTAACGATTAAAAGAACTCATTGGAGCATTAGACTTTTGAATAGCGAGGTTGACACTTGAAATGGCAAGATGTAGAATGAATAAATCGTAATAATTACGAATAAATAGGAGTTGAACCCATTGAGAGTAACGGTAGTGGATTGGCCGGTTGAAGATTTTGCGACTGCAAACGGGTAACCGTGGGAGAATTTATTAGTATTACAGGTTCCAATGGTGCGGCCAAGTCAACCTTATTAAAATTGATGCTTGGCTTAATTAAGCCTTGGAGGGGATCCATTCAATTCAATCATGTGCTTAGTGACGGGACCAAGGCTACTGTCGGCTATGTCCCTCAGCAAGTGGCTTCTTTTAATGCGGGATTTCCCAGCAAGGTGATTGAACTGGTGCGTTCCGGGTGCTATTCGGAATTAGGATTGTTCAGACGCTTTACATCCCGGCATGAACATATTGTAGAGCGAAGTTTGAAACAGGTGGATATGTGGGAATACCGCAATCGTAAGATTGGAGAACTATCGGGGGGGCAGAAGTATATGTGGGGAATGTTCCGAAAAAAAGCTATGGCAGATAATAAATGATGCCCAAAAAAATAATAACTAAAGGTGGTAATAGATCATGGCTAAAAAGTCAAAAGTGGTAAAAGAACTAAAAAGACAAGCGATTGTAGAAAAGTATGCCCAAAAGCGTAAGGAACTTAAAGAAAATGGGGATTATGCAGCTCTGCAGAAACTCCCCCGTGACTCTTCACCAACCAGACTTCACAATCGTTGCGCTATTTCGGGTAGACCAAGAGGTTATATTGGAAAGTTCAAGGTATCTCGTATTGTGTTCCGTGAATTAGCCCATAAAGGGCAGATTCCTGGGATCACGAAATCTAGTTGGTAAAGTGAATGGGACTGCCCAGAAGCAGAAGAAACAATCCCGATGTCCGTAAGGAACCCGGGATTGTTTGGCTTTCCTTGTAAATATTAGTTGTGGTAGTGTATTCGCAGGATTGCTTCTCCTTCAAGCGGTTCCACGCTCTGTACACACTCTTGCCCCGCAGGAACAACGATGGGAGTAATTATGGAATAGCCTGCCCGACAAATCGTATCCATATCAAATTCAAGCAAAAGTTGCCCTTTCTTCACCTTTTCGCCACTGCGTACATGCGCTTTGAATCCCTCGCCTTTGAGCGCTACGGTATTCATACCAACATGAATTAAAACCTGGGTTCCGGAGGTGTGCTCAATCAAGATGGCATGCTTGCTCTTCTCCATGATGTGGGCAATGATGCCGTCAAAAGGAGCTGTAACTTTACCGAGGTCGGGAAGAATGGCAAATCCCTCACCCATAGCTTTACTGGAAAATGCTTCATCCTCAACTTCTTCAAGAGGTATTATTTTTCCTGATAGGGGTGGCAGAAGATCAAGATACGAAGGCGCTGCAGTTTTTTTCTTACGTCCAAACATTTGAGTTTCCCTCCTGAATAACAAATTAATAAGTTATAAAAAGAATAAATGAATAAGCAAGCGGAACGGTATGTTACAATATCAACTGTATACCCGAATACCATTTGGAGGTTCCGTTAATGAATAAAAAGGAATTTATCATAAACGATTTATTGAGCAAAATATACCAAAATCATTTTCGGGATGGGAAACTTCCAACAGAGAGAGAGCTGGCGGCACTATACAGAGTTTCAAGATACACGATTCAAGAATCGATCAAAAAGCTGAAAAATATAGGAATGGTTAAAGTCGTTCAAGGTTCGGGCATTTTTATTAACAAAAATCTGCAAGCAAGCCCGTTGATTTATAATTCTTTAACTGAAAATCCCTACTCAAGTATAAAATCCAAAGTAATCGAACTGCAAAAAGTCCCGGCTGGTACAGAAGACCAACAAATTTTTGGCGTTACAAGCCAAGATGAAGTATGGGTATATCAAAGATTAAGAATCGTGAATTATCAAACCACGCAGATCGAGTTATCCAGGTTGCCGGTTACACTTTTCCCAATACTGACGTATCAGGATGCGGAACAATCTATACAGTCGTATGTGAAAAAACATAAATATACCATCTCTCATTATCTGAATACCTATGAGGCCATTGCGCTTAACCAGCAACAAGCAACACTTTTACAGCAAAAAAGGAAAAGCCCCGCAATGAAAATCTCAAGTCGTGGCATTCTAAATAATGGAACCATTTTTGAGACCAGCGAGATCATAGCCATTGACTACAGATGTACATACCTGACGGCTTTTAACAATGAACACCATAAAAGAAGGAATCATTGAATTATTCTTAACCTGGGTTAAGGGGTAATTAGTGTCCCGTCTGGTATTCTCGCTTGGGTCCATTCATGCATCCTGTAAGCAAGAGGGTATCTGCCAGCCATTTGTTCATCGAATGTCACACCAATTCCCGGAAGATCGATAGGATAGATATAACCGCATTTAGCATCCACAATTGGAGAAAAGACACTTCGTGTATTCTCCTGAATTGGAATATTTTCTTGAATGGCGGCATTGTGCAGGTGAATGTTGAGATGTGTATTGACGGCAATGCCAATAGGAGTTATATCCGACGGAGTATGCCAAGCGATTCTGACCCCGAAAGATTCACATAGAGCTCCAAGTTTTAGCGCAGGCGTGATTCCCCCGATTTGAGAGACATGGCAGCGAATAAAATCAATTTGTCTGTTAACAATAAGGCTCTTCCATTCTAGCGGGTTATTAAATAATTCACCGGTTGCAAGGGCCGTTGAGGTTTGGGAGCGAATTTGGCTTAACCATTCATTCTGATCGGGCGGCAAGAGGTCCTCTATAAAATAAGGCTTGTAGGGTTCGACTTCTTTTGCAAATTGTACAGCCTGATTAGGAAAAAGCCGTTCATGCACATCGTGCAGAATGTGAAATTGGTTGCCATATTTTTGTCTTATCAAAGAAAACATCTTTATTGTTGTCTCCATATACTCGTCTTGATCGTAATACGACCCTTCAGTGGATTGTTCCGGAGAGTGGAGCTGTGAAGGATTTCCGCCATAAAACCCAAGTTGACAGCGGATATGTTTATATCCTTGTTCCAGAATACGGTCAATCTCTTCATATAATCCCTCAATAGTATCTGCGACCGCATGAGTATATGCGGGAATTGCGTCTCTTGATTTCCCTCCAAACAGCTGGTACAAGGGCATACCAGCAATTTGCCCTTTAATATCCCACAATGCCATATCCACCCCTGAAATAGCATTATTTATCACTGGCCCATTACGCCAATATGAATTGACCATCATCATATGCCATAAGTCCTCAATATGGTTGGCGTCTTTCCCCACTAGTATGGGTCTGAGGTACTCCTCCACTATGACCTGAACCGCTTTGGGACGTTGTTGAAAGGTAGCGCAACCATATCCGGTTATATTTCTGTTTGTAGTTACCTTGACGACCACCAAATTGTGCCGATCTGGCTTAAGTACAAAACACTCCACGTCTGTAATGATGGAAGGGATCATATTATTCCTCTTTTCTGTAAATTCTAAAACCATTTAATCATGTTTAATTCGGAGAATCAATTTGGTCGGCAAAACACACCCATACACAATAATTATCAGTCCAATTTTATAGGTTTTATTTAAAAAACCTTGTTAAATCAAGGCTTTTTTGATAGTTAGGATTGATTTTGGACTGCTTTAATTCAAAGATGCTTTGTGATACTATTCAGCTTGTAAACGTAACCAACATTCATTTCTTAGGATAGGAGAATTTCGGATGAGTAAAGAATTAATCGTACAAGACATTATTGCCGGGGTCGGCGGGGAGAACAACATTGATAATGCGTGGCATTGTATGACCCGACTCAGATTTGATTTAAAGGACAAAAGCAAAGTGGATATTGAGAAAATTAAAGAATTGGACCCTATTTTGGGAGCGCAATTTAGCAATGATCAATTTCAGATTGTTCTGGGTCCAAAAGTCAATGAGTACTATAACGTCCTGGCTAGTGAATTAAAGATTTCCGACACCAATGCTGCATCGGACGGAGCCGATGAGAAAAAAAGAGATTTTGTCACTATATTTATGAATATTGTGTCCGGGGTTTTTGGACCCATTGTTCCGGCTATTGCCGGCGCTGGTCTAATTAAAGGACTTATTGCCGGTTTGACCGCTCTTCATATCATTTCCGATCAAAGCCAGACCATTCAAATCATCAATATGATGGCAAGCGGCGTGTTCACCTTTTTACCATTCTTCCTAGCAGCTTCGGCAGCTAAAATATTCAAAACGAATGAGTATCTTGCGATCGCCATTGCTGCTACGATTATGTTTCCTACGATGATTGATGCCGCCAAAGCCGGAGAAATATCGGCATATCATTTCCTGGATCTTGTCCCCATTCCTGTCTTTAACTATACGGGAACAGTAATTCCAATTATCTTTGCGGTATGGGCCATGAGCTATATCCAAAGACTAGTGAACAAGTTCATTCCGGAAGTGCTTAAAACAGTAGTTACCCCAACATTGACACTTTTTATTTCAGGTTTCCTTGCCCTTTCTGTGATTGGCCCAATAGGTATATACCTGGGTAATGGGTTGGCTTGGATTGTTCAAGGATTGTTTGAGATATCTCCTATTCTTGCAGGTATTATTGTTGGGGCCATCCGTCCTCTCGCAGTCTTGACCGGCATGCACCATGCAATGACACCGATCGCTCTGCAAAATTTCGCCACACAAGGCTATGATATGCTGATGCCAATGATGTGCATGGCTAACTTCTCTATTGTTGGTGCTACTTTCGCAGTATATTACAAGGTTAATACACAGAAGGAGAAGTCAATCGTCATTTCAGCCGCTATTTCCGGTCTGTTGGGAATCACTGAACCTGCTCTGTTTGGTGTACTTGCAAAATACAAAAAAGCGTTCCTGGCGGCCACAATCGCTAGTTCAGTAGCTTCAGCATTTATCAGTTTCTTTGGTGTCAGACTGTATGGGTATGTTCTATCAAGCATATTTAGTATCCCTGCGTATATCGGGCCTTACTTTGTGTACGCGATCTCGGGAATGGTAATGGCCATTGTAATATCCTTTACCTTGTGTACTCTGTTCCTGAGCAAAGATGACATTACAGCAGCCGATAAAATGAACAAGAACCTTAAGTTAGCTTTAGATGACAAGTAGGGAATAGTGGCAGACAAAAACAGCGCCATTAGGCGCTGTTTTGTTATGTGCTCCCTAATAAGTGCTAGTCCATTTCTGGCTTTACTACTTCCAATATTTTTTCTTGTCTTCTTCGGTAATGGATCGTACTACCTTACAAGGATTTCCTGCTGCGATCACGCCTGCGGGGATGTCCCGGTTGACCACGCTGCCTGCCCCGATAACGGAGTTATCACCGATGGTTACACCGGGCAAAACCGTGACATTGGCACCAAACCAGACATTGTTTCCGACTGTAATCGGGTAGGCATATTCTAAACCCTGGTTCCGCTGTTCAACGTCCAGTGGATGCCCAGCGGTGTAAAAACCGCAGTTTGGAGCAATAAATACGTTATCTCCAAACGTTACTTTGGCTCCATCGAGGATGATGAAATTATGGTTTGCATAAAAATTCTCACCAAACTCTACGTTATACCCGTAATCACACCAGAACGGCTGTTCAATCAGAAAGCTCTTGCCGGTTTTCGCGATCAATTTCTCAATGAGCGTCTTACGTTCGTTCATGTTAGAGGGACGAATTTGATTGTACTCATAGCAGATATCCTGAGCCCATGTCCGTTCTTTAATCAGTGAAGCATCGTAATTCGCATCATACAACAACCCTTTTTTTGCTTTTTCCTTCTCGTTCATAAGAATCCTCCTGCTCCAAAGAATAATCAACGGTCTATTTTGTGTGCCACCAGTAAATTCATTCTCTCCTATGATACCTGTCTTTCATAATACACCACAAGTAAGAGGAGAGAAGAAACATAAGATATAGAACGTGAACTTAAGAATGTGACATACGGAGTTTCCAGGAAGTGCTATGCATCAGGCTTTCTGGCAACTCCACTACTCCATTCTTAAGTTCATCTTATATAGATTGATTATTTGCATATGAAGCCCAAGTGCGCATGTAGTTCAAGAATTTGGGAGAGCCTATGAGAAGGATGCAGATCTAAATAAAGAGGACTGAGTGTATGAACCGATCTTCAAGTGATTCGAACAATGAACAGAAATTGAAATGGTGGCAGCTTAGCTTATTAGGAGTGGCGGGCACGATTGGAACCGGGTATTTCCTGGGTTCGGGTCTTGCAATTTCTATAGGCGGCCCTGCTGTACTAATTGTTTACGTTCTGGCAGCGGTTGGAACTTATGTTGTCTTTGATGCTCTGTCACGTATGACCGCCGACCATCCGGAGCAGGGGTCTTTCCGTTCCTATGCCAAAAAAGCATTTGGGAGCTGGGCGGGTTTCGGCAGTGGATGGGTCTATTGGTTTTCGGAGCTTCTAATTATGGGAAGTCAGCTCACAGCATTATCTATTTTTTCCCGCTTCTGGTTCCCGGGGGTGCCTATGTGGGTATTTGCTGCCGGCTTTGCCTTGCTGGGCATTGTTATCGTTTTCTTTGGAAACAAGGGGTTTGACCGAGTTGAAAATGTGCTGGCAGTGATTAAAATGGCTGCAATTCTCATGTTCCTGGTGATAGCGGTTGCCCTTTTGGCTGGTTGGATAGGCGGAGGCAAGTATGCTCCTAAGCTCCCGCTGGATTACCCGGCCTTATTCCCGAAAGGGGGTCTGGGTTTATGGTCTGCCTTTTTGTTTGCCTTTTACGCATACGGAGGGATTGAGGTGCTGGGCATCATGTCCTATCGGCTTCAAAAACCGGAGGATGCGCCAAAAGCAGGGAAAATCATGCTGTTGACGCTGGTCACGGTATACATTCTGTCCATCGGTCTGGCTGTGACTATGGTCCCGCTTGATGTATTTAACCCTAAGGAGAGCCCGTTTGTGCTGGCTCTGAGCAGTGATCACCTCGTCTTTGTGCCGCATCTATTTAACGGAGTTCTGATAGTCGCTGGCTTCTCCACCATGACAGCGTCCCTATATGCTGTAACTTCGATGATGATTACTCTTGCACAGGAGGGAGATGCACCGAAGTTGTTCTCCCGGAAGTGGAAGGACAAGTATCCATTCTATGCGCTGACCTTAATCACCGCAGGAATTACGGCGGCCGTTGTGATGTCTCTTTTATTGCCAGGGAAGGTATATGAGTATATCACTACGGCCGCCGGTTTAATGCTGCTGTATAACTGGTCCTTCATTTTGCTGTCATCAGGGAAGTTACTGAAGTCGAGCAGATTAAGTACTGTTAAACGATGGATCGGGTTGCTGCTCATTGGACTGGCGGTCACGGGTACTCTGTTTCATTCGCTCAGTCGTCCGGGTTTATATATTAGCTTACTGCTTGTTGCCCTCATCGCAGTAAGTGACTGGATCGTGCTTCATTTCCGCAAAAAACACACGTCTAACTTGGATAAAGACTCTCATGCAGACGCAGCAAACTACGCTAAGCCGAATAGATTTTAAAACAAAAAAAAGACAAAGACCCTTAAAGAGTTAAGGGTCTTCGTCTCGTACGACGAAACAGAAGAGTGAGGCTCCGCGCCAACAAGGATGGAAGCCTCAACTCATCAACACATTTAGGCCTTGACGGTGTCTGGTCTTTTTACCTGAAGAGGCGGAGGAATCAACCAGCCTTTTTTCTTGTTCAAATGTAGAATTTTAGTGCCGATTGCTGCTTTTGTAAGATGATATTTGGCAAATAAAGCACCAATATCTTCTCTGATGGATTGCCCCATAACCTGGCTGCAAGCTACCAGTCCGGCAGCGTTATCGGCTGCAATTTTAGCAGCAATTTCCGGATCTGAGAATCGTGCACCTACAGGGATATCCTCAAGCTTGGCTTCGGGTCTATTCGGCATTGCTGGTGCAGAAGCAATACCATTATCTGCGAGTAAGGTATCACACTCACTAATCTCCAGCTCGGTTTGATCAATTAAAGCATTTAATACTTTTTTGAGATCCTGGTCACCTGCGTGATACAAATAGGCCCGGTAACATGAGAGTGCACCCTTCGCTACCGTTGAAGCTTGCCATACACTAAATATTTCTCCATAATGCATCGGTTCCTCATTTGGGTTACCGCCTAGAATCCCTGTCATAAAAACGCTCCTTTGATTTGAAGTTTTGACAGCTATAGCATGCCCATATGTTCTCCTATTTCCCTAACCTTTTTATGCCTTTCGGATTTTTTGAAGCTGAAGCTTAATCTTTGAGTAAAATTTTATAACCAAATGGGTTAAGATGGATCCATACCTGCCATTCTTCCTCCACGGCCTTTTCTCCAGTTAGCGCATCCCGCCAGTTTCCTTCCAGCGTATGAGTAAGCAATGCAAGCTCCTCCGAAGCATTCATCCAAATAGTGAAATGACCTTGCTCGTCGTACCGTTCGTAGATAATCGGGCGTTTATGCATATCTGCCTTTAGAAACCCGAACTGTCCAGTACGAAGTACTGGATGTTTCTTGCGGAGCTGAATCAGCTGCTTATAGCTTTGATACAGATCACTGTCCTGTTTATCCTCCTCCCAGATCATGCATTTACGGCAATCTGGATCTGCTTCGCCCTCCAGCCCGATCTCATCGCCGTAATAGATGCAGGGAGTCCCGGTGAAGGTCAGCAGGAAAGCGATAGCTAACTTGAGTTTTCGCTTGTCTCCTCCGAGCTGGGTCAGGACACGTGGTGTGTCGTGGCTCGCCATCAGGTTGAACAGCACTTCATTGGCCTGTTGCGGATAACGCATCAGCAGGCCGCCGATATGAGCTGCAAAAGTAGCCGCATCCATGTCATCCGTCTGTAAAAAGTCAATTAAACGGTCTGACAATGGATAATTCATTACGGAATCAAATTGGTCCCCCTGCAGCCAACGCAGGGAGTCATTCCAGACCTCACCAATAAGATAAGCCTCTGGGTTGATCGCTTTGATGCGCCTTCGAAAATCTTTCCAAAAGGCATGGTCGATTTCATTCGCCACATCCAGCCTCCATCCGTCTATACCAACCTCTTTCAGCCAATATTCGGCTATATCCAGCAGATACTCCCGGGTTTCCGGATTGGCCGTATTTAGCTTAGGCATCTGTGCAAAGAAGCCAAAGGAATCGTAATTAGGGTTTCCTTCTCTGACCTTGACGGGGAACTCATGAATATGAAACCAGTTGACATATCTGGAATGTGCTCCGTTTTCAATCACGTCCGTGAATTGCTGGGAATTAGCGCTGATATGGTTAAATGCCGCATCCAGCACAATGCGTATTCCCTTGGCATGGGCCTCATTCACTAGTTTTTTTAAAAGCTCCAAATCTCCAAAATGAGGATCTACTTTTTTATAATTTGTTGTATCGTATTTATGATAAGTTGGAGCCTCAAAGATCGGGGTCAGATATATCGCCGTAATTCCAAGGTCAGTCAAATAATCTAAACGATTGATAATGCCTTGCAAGTCACCACCAAAGAAGCTCTCTCTAGTAGGCTCTGTGCCCCACCGCATAATCTCTTCAGGATCGTTAGTCGGGTCTCCATTTGCGAAGCGGTCAGGCATAATCTGGTAGAATATTGCGGACTTTGCCCATTCCGGTGCTTCAAAAAGATCGATCTCATGAAGAAAGGGCCTATCATAATAGCCGTTAGGCGCTTCTGGCTCCTCCGTAAAGATGCCGGTTTCAATCATCCATGCCGTCTCCTTGCCGGAGTGAAAACGGAATCCGTAGGAAAAACGGCGATGTTCAGGTTTTACTGCCACCTGCCAATAATCGAAAAAGCGGTCGTTCGCGACTTTTGGCATCTTATGTTCGTGATGATAAGTTTCCCAGTCATATTTATCTCCAGTTATAGCATAGACCCGATCTACATTCTGCTTTGAAGTCCGAACGCGTAGATGGAAGGTCTCTTTCTCATAAAGATAAGCCCAATTGCTGTGAGGAGCATGATGCAAACATTCCAGATGGATTTGTGTCGAAAGTGTAGTGGGTTTCAATTCATGGTTAGGTTTCATTCGGAAATCCCTCCAGAGTATTTAATATAATCACCTATTATGACTGAAATCATTCCAAATAATATGATGCACCTCCATGAAATGAGGGTGAGTACTGCTTCTCCACAAGTGTCTTATCTGGACCATCAGAACATCAATCCTGCTGGTTTTGGTTCTCCTGGACAATCCTTTGGAAACTATTCCAATCTGGACCGCCATTAAAATTGTGAAATGCAAAGAAATCCAAGACACCAAAACTTGGGTTTCTTTTTTTGTCTTTGCCCGCTGGTTATGCGGGCGCAGAAGCCCAGTACGTGGCTTACGGATTCCCGACGAACTTTTTCATTGCAGCCCATGCCTTCACATCGGATGGGATTAACGGTACGACGGTCGTGTATCGTTCCTTCGATAACGGCTTTACCTTCGAGCCTCCAGTTGTCGTCTCGTCTGGATATGGTGTCTATATCAATAATGATGAACCTGTCATAGAGATTGATAACTCGCAGTCCAGCCCGTTTCTCGGGAATGTATAGTGGCTGCAACCAACTTTGGCCGGCATACGGCTTTCGGGTCCTGACATTTCCTAACCTTGGGGTGGATCGGACGACATTAGCAACCAGTGGAAGAGTGTACGCCGTATGGCAGGACTTTCGTCAAGGGTACTCGACATTTTCATTTCCCGGTATAACGATCAGGGCTTAACCTGGTCGACAGCTGATCCTATAACGGGTGCTCCCGAGGGTTCTCAGAATTTCTTCCCCGCAATTGACGTTAATCCGCTAGCTGGTGTCGTGAACGTGATATATTATACGAACAGAATAGATGGATTTCTGCTGGACGTGTTCACAGCGGTTACCGCTTGGACTTAAGGACATCGTCATTAATGGAATATGTTTATTGAAGATTCTCACCCTGAAATATATTAATGAATAAACAGCAGCCGGATGGCTTGGACTCCAAAATAAAAACCAAATCCAACAAGAGAAAGGCCTGACAGCACGGAGATGGATTTCAAAACTCCCGGTGTCAATAATTTACGGAAGATGCTAGAGGCAGCGGCCATAGACACATCCCAGAGCAGAATTCCAAGTACAATGGCTCCGCTATAAATCAATAACTGCTGCATCGGATATTCCGTGGCTGCTTTGGCCAGGATGGACCCATAAATGCCTAACCAAAACAGGATGGAGAGTGGATTAAATAGGGACAGGAGCAATCCGGACGTATAAGATTTGCCTAAAGAGGTTTCACTGTTTCTCATTCCGGATCCTGAGATTAAGCCTGCATTTTTGATGCTTTCCACACCCGTATACACCAGCACAAAGAAACCGAACAACCATAAGAATACTTTAATAAATGGAGATTCAAGCAAATGGATAACGCCAAAATAAACGAGTAACATGAAGATAATATCTGCACTTATCGCTCCAAGTCCCACTGCCCAGGCATGCCAGAAGCCTTTACGGATACCTTGGTCCAGTTGTGCGGCATTAATCGGCCCTATAGGTGCGGAAAGTGAGAGGCCAAGAAAAATATAACCTATAAAAATGTTGATTAGACTCCCCCCTTTAACGTTTAGTACTAGCCTATTCAGAAATATCGGTTTGCAGGACAAACAAAAAAGACAAAGCTCCTTGAAAAGCCAGGGGGCTTTGTCTTATTGTGAAATTTTAGAGATATCGCCTTCATTTTCACACTTCAATAATGATGGGAAGGATCATAGGGCGACGTTTCGTTTTTTCATAAAGAAACTTCCCTAGAGCAATCTTGAGAGTCTGTTTCATAATATTCCACTGTCTCAGATCCGCATGGCTCATATTGTGAAGGGTATCTGTTACCATTTGATTGATTTCTTCCATTAGCTTGTCCGAGTTCCTGATGTAAACGAATCCTCGGGAGATAGTATCGGGTTCATTCAACATTCTACCATCTGTTTGGCTTAAGGTGATGACAGTGATCAGGACACCATCTGCGGACAATTGACGGCGATCTCGCAATACCACATTCCCAATGTCGCCGATTCCAAGGCCATCCACAAAAATTTGCCCAGCTGGCACCGAGCCTGATTGGCGGACAACTCCGGCTTTCGATTCAACCAACTCTCCATTTTTTAGAATGAAAATATGATCCTCATCGACTCCGACAGCTTCTGCCAATAGACGGTGATGATGAAGCATGCGGTATTCCCCATGAATTGGAATGAAATATTCAGGTTTCATCAAGGTCAGCATTAGCTTTAATTCCTCCTGGCTGCCATGTCCTGAAACATGGAGTTCGCTTCGTGATCCATAAATGACACGTGCTCCAAGAAGATAAAGATTATCAATAATCCGAGACACGTTGCGTTCATTGCCTGGTATGGGATTTGCTGCGAGGAGCACGGTATCTCCCGCCCCAATTTCCATGATTCTATGGCTAGAGTTAGCCAAACGGGATAATGCCGCCATGGGTTCGCCTTGGCTTCCCGTGCACAGGACGGCTATTTCATGGGAAGGCAGCTTAGCCGCATCCGCCGGTTCAACCAACATTCCGTCCGGAATGCTCAAATACCCCAACTCTTGAGACACGCCAACCACGTTCACCATACTGCGGCCAAGCAAGGTGAGCTTACGTCCGGTTTTAATGGCAGCATCCACAATTTGCTGCAGACGAGCTACATTAGAGGCAAAGGTGGATACGAATATTCTTTGCTCTGCTTTTTGAAAAGCTTCCTCCATGTGGGCACCCACAAGCCTCTCTGAGGGAGTGAATCCGGGGCGTTCGGCATTCGTACTCTCCGAGAGCAGAAATTTAACGCCATTCTTGCCGATGTCGGCCATTTTATGTATATCCGGATACTGGTTATTAACAGGAGTCATGTCGAATTTGAAATCGCCTGTATGGACAACGGTTCCTTCGGGGGTATCGAAAACGACCCCGAGGCAATCAGGAATGCTATGATTGGTCTTAAAGAAGGTAGTTGTAATGGAACCGAAGGTGAGGATGGATTCCCCATCGATGCAATGTAGACTGGTTTGACGGAGAAGATTGTGTTCCTTAAGCTTATTTTCAATTAAGCCCAGAGTGAGACGGGAGGCATACAGCGGAATGTCTAATTGTTTAAGAAGGTAGGGAATACCTCCAATATGGTCTTCATGCCCATGAGTAACAATCAGTGCCCTTAACTTATCTACATTGTTCAATAAGTAAGTAACATCTGGAATGATAAGGTCAATGCCAAGCAAACTTTCGTCCGGAAATTTGGATCCGCAATCAATAACAATAATATCATCGGCATATTGTAGGAAGTACATGTTTTTCCCAATTTCATTCACGCCTCCCAATGCTGCAATAGTCAACCGATCCTCTGGCATGTTCATAAACCTCCTCTTTTAAAGTCTTCTATATTATGTTTAGAGTTGTGAAAAACTATCCATTTTTCTAGAAAGGTCATTTGCAGAGGCAAAATGCTTCTGCCTTAATACACTGATTACATACAACCATAGAAAGAGGATAACGATATAGACGGTATCCATCTTCTGGAAGTTCACCGCGAATGCCTCAATGCACAAAGGAATTACTAGACTTCATTTTCAAGAAAATGGTATCCTATTCAAATAGAGGAGAAAGGGTGATGGGTGTGCAAGGTGTTACAGGATTGGATGATTTCAGACTGTTCCTTACAAATAGTAAACAACACAATAGCAAAGTAGCGATGTCTGACTTCAAGAACATATTAAATGCTGCAGAACAAAATGTGAAACAGAGCAACACGTTCATGAGTGCGAAGCAGAGTCTGCAAGAAACCTATCCTGACTTGAAATATCATGTGCTGGATTCGTCTCAATTTACGTATTGGAACAGGCTGGACTTTCCCGATTCCAAGCTTTTTGAAGATGCTGTTGATGTTAAGGCATTACAATCCTGGAAACCAAACACCGTAACTGCGACAGGCTATGAACCGTGGGTGCAGCGTGATCTTGAAAAAATACAAAAAGGGCTTCATGTAGTCTTTATTCATCCTGCTGCACAGGAGAAGATGGATCAAGATCCCGAATACGCGAAACGGGTTGTAGATAAGATCGAAAAGTATTTTGAAAACGACATCAAGATCAACAAAGCCATTGATCCCGAATCTGTTAAACATATGTCACAAGCCGTTAGTATTACAGAAGATGGACAAATCGGACTGCATGTTACGGTTTGTGACGGGCCTTCGGCACAGCCATCCGGTGACAAGGAGACTGCCGCGAAGAAAAAGGGAAAAGAACAGCAGCCGTTAAGCCAGCACCAGCAGATACCGGTGCCTTTTCCATTGGAACAGGTTACAGCTGCTTCATTACCACTTGATTACATTGCTTATGGCATTCCACTGATATCCGGAGTACATAGTCGTCGGGATTTTTTTCTGCGAAATAGCTGAGCATATCTACCGCATACGTGTTTCCGCATACCTGCATATCTTTACTTGCGATGTATGTTTTGAGAAGAGAGTAGGTTTCAGGCATCGTTTCATAGGACCCTTTGTGATGGATAACAGCATAGAGTCCTTTGGGTTTGACCATGATTCGCTCCCCTTGAAACGGTGCCCTGAGCTTGTTAGCAATATAGTCCGGATAATAATCGCATGACTCAAATGAATCCTTGGCTAAAATGGTCCAAATCGGACCCTCGCAATCCATAAAATGACGCTCGCAATATTCTCGATGTTCGTTTAATTTATGCGCGAATTCCCTGTCACCATCGCCTTGCTCCAACGGGGTGGTAATGAAATATTCCTCTTCATATTCCTCCAGCGACGGTATGTCGTACATCGTTTCCTTGGCCAGTTCTGTCATCTCAATGGCGCCTCTCAAAAAGCTTTGCATCCGTTTTATTTTATTTTGTTCCACCTCCAGATCATGCAGCTTCTCTTTGAGTAACTTTATGAGCACAGGCGTGTTCTGATTCTGTATAAACCCCTTGATTTCCTGCAATGAGCTGCCTGCCCTCTTTAGCACGTTAATAATATCAAGCACGTAACATTGCTGTATGGAGTAATAACGGTAGCCCTTCGAGTTTGTGAATTCCGGCTTCAAAAGTCCAATCTCGTCATAGTGAAACAGGGTATGTTTGGTGACCCCGCAAGTTCTGGCGAACTCACTGGTAGTAAGGTATTGGCTATGATGGTCTGACATCGATTTGTCCTCCGTTCGCAGCTTAGAGCTGTTGTATTTTATTGTACTTGGAGAACTAATGTTTGACTATAGGGTAACCCTATAGTTTAAGGTTTGAAGTGCAATAGATTAAATTGTATTAACGGAGGAATAACATGTCTACTTTTAAACGTTGGATGGTACTGGCGATTGTATCTAGCGCACTTTTGCTTATTGTGATGGATATGACGATTCTGTATACGGCTCTGCCGAGCTTAACCCATGACCTCGGTGCGTCAGCATCGGAGAAATTATGGATTCTAAACGGCTATTCGCTTGTCATGGCGGGTCTGCTTCCGGCAATGGGTACGCTGGGGGATCGCTTGGGTTATAAAAAAATCTTCAGTCTGGGTTTAGTGGTATTTACTGCAGCTTCATTGACTGCCGCCTTTTCTCCCGTCCCGCTAATCCTGGTGGCAGCCCGCGTACTTCTTGCAGTCGGAGCTTCCATGATGATGCCTGCTACCTTGTCCATCATCAGGGTTACCTTTACAAATGAGCGTGAGCTTGCATTGGCGATAGGCATATGGGGTTCCATCGCCTCCGGGGGCGCAGGACTGGGGCCTATCGTCGGTGGACTTCTGCTGGAGCATTTTTGGTGGGGTGCTGTATTTTTGATTAACCTGCCGATTGCTATCATAGCCCTGGCATTAACTTTGATTTATGTTCCACGGCATGAAGGGAATAAAGCGAAGAAATGGGATCTCATCGGTTCCATCCAAATCATGATCGCTATGGTCGGACTCATCTATTCAATCAAAGAGTTTACCCGGCGTGGCGGTTCGCCAACGTTGGCTGTAGCAGGTGCGGCTATTGGCGTCTTGGCCCTGATCATCTTTATCCGTCGTCAGAAGCAAAGTTCCAGCCCGCTTATTGACCTTTCTTTATTCAAAATCACAAGATTCAGCACCGGATTTATGACCGCTCTGGTAGGTGCATTTGCCCAGATGGGGATTCAATACATTGTGACCCAGCGTCTTCAACTAGTGGAGGGTATGTCCCCGCTGCAAGCAGGGCTGTTCACGATAAGTATACCAGTTGCAGCGCTCATTGCCGGTCCGATAACGGGGTCCATCTTGCACCGTTATGATGTTATTCATATTAAGACCCTGTCTCTGCTCATTGCGGGTGTGGGAATGGGTGTCTATCTTACGCAATTTAATGCAGGCATTGCCGGGCAGATTGTTGGACTGGCTCTACTTGGGGCAGGCTTGGGAGCTGGTATGACAGCAGCATCTCATTCCATTATGAACTATGCCCCGCCTTACAAGGCAGGAATGGCTGCATCTATTGAGGAAGTGGCCTATGAGATGGGGGGAGCAACGGGGATTGCGATTATCGGAAGCATGTCAGCTCTGGTATATTCCCTGGCTATCAAAGTTCCGTCGGGACTGAATGTTCCTGCTGTTGTGAGAGACAGTCTGGATGAAGCCTTGCTGGTGGCAGAGAGCTTGCCTGCACCGGCTGCCGAGGCATTACAAGAGGCTGGCCGTGCTGCTTTTGACCAGTCCTTTTTCGTTATCATAGCGGGCGTAACGGTATTCTTGTTGGTAGCTTCGCTGGTAATCGGTTTGGCAGGAGGACGTTCCAGAGAAAAGGCTGCTGCCAAATAATCAGGTGTTCTTGTGGGAACAACAATACCCAGGACAGTCTCTTAAAGAGGCTGTCCTATTTTCTGTGCTAAGGAATCGGGCTTAGGGATCATTTGATTCAGCTCAAGAAGTGTCCACAGCTCATCAGTAATGTCTTTGACAGAATAAGGACTCTTATGGGTTAACCACCACTCAATGACACCGACGGTAGCTGAACTCAGAAATTGCAGTTTTATATCCTTTTGCAAGTCATCCAGGCTTCGATTCTGTTCCATGATTTGAGTCTGAATGCCCTGTTTCATCATTTCTTGCAGATGGGCTCTGAACGGAGGAACACCTTTGTTCGTCAATAAAGCACGATAGAAGAGAGCATTCTTCTCCATGGTTTCAAACGTACGCAGCAATGAAGCCTTAGAGGGGTAAGCTTCTTGTTCATCTACGATCTGGCAGCTTTCTATTAATTGTTCAAAATGACTCTCCAAGCATTTATCAAATAAATCATATTTGTCCGAATAATGCGAGTAGACGGTGCCCCGGTTTACATTAGCGCGTTCAGCGATTTCGTTAATGGTTATTTTTGCAAAATCCTTTTCGGTCAGCAGGCTAATTAATGCATTCATAATAGCTTCCTGATTTTTTCTAATTCTTCTGTCCATATAGACACTCCTTATGCATACCCCTGAAAATTAGGCAATTTACTGCAATATGTTGAAAAAACAACAAATCAGATCCATTTAGCCATTGATGCAACTATCGCAGACTGGTAATCTCATTATATTGAACATATGTTGAAAAAACAACGATTGTCGAAATTAAAAAGGGGGTTTGGCTATGAGAATATTAGTGTTTGGTGCAGGAGTTCTAGGCAGTTATCTTGCTCATACGTTAGTTCGTGGAGGCCATGAGGTTACAGTGCTTGCAAGAGGGAAGCGTGCGGAGCAGCTGGAGAAAGATGGAATTGTGATTCGCCATTATTTTCAACGTAGAAACACTGTGGATGAAGTCAAGGTAATCCATGCGCTTCAAAAAGAGGATAGCTATGATCTCATTTTTGTGGTGATGAAATATAATGATTTCCCGTCCGTGCTTTCTATTCTGGCAGATAATCAGAGCACTAATATTATTCTTGTGGGTAATAATGCCGATGCGCATGGGATGCAGGACTTCTTGGAGAGAAACAGCCTTGTGAGCAAAAATATAGCCTTCGGCTTTCAGGTTAGCGGAGGACTCAGAGAAGAGAGTGGCCGTATCATCTGCATACGTGGAGGTGGACAAATGGTTCTTGGCAGTTTATCCGGTGAGATTCCGTTTAAAGCTTTACTGGAGGAGGCTTTCAAGAAAGTGAAGTATAAATTAGCTTATCATCAAGATATGGACGCTTGGCTGAAGAGTCATATTGTTCCTATTGTGGCTTTGAACTCGATAAGTTACCTGTATGACGGTGATTTGAGAAGGGCCTCTAAGGACAAGGCGTTATTGAAAAAAGCTGTTTCAGTAATGGACGAGGGATTTCAGGTATTGGAAAAATTAAATTATACAGTTACTCCTGCAAGCCAGGTTACTTTGATCCGTAAACACAGACAAGGTGTATATTATGGTCTGAAACTAATTCATAACTTACGATTTATGAAATGGGTGGACGGCTCTTTTAGTGAAATCAAAGCCCTGTATGATTCGTTCGAGGAGTTAAAAAGACAAGCAAACCTGCCAACCCCCCATTGGGATGAACTCCAAGCAAGGTCTATTTCTAAACTAGAAGGCTTCCTGTGAAGGAAGCCTGTGTCTGTGAAGTTATTGTCTGTATGAAGTGAACAGGAAGTGATTCGAGTGAAGCTACTTTCTGCCGGAATTCCGTTTCTCTATTACATATTGATAAAGATCATGAAACTCATTGGTTTGCATATCCTGGCCAACATAAAAAATCAGGGTGGGATCATTCACCGGATAGGCGTGAGAACTGTAAATCAGGTGCATAAAATCAAAACTCATCTTCTTCATCTTGAAATCGATTTGATATTTATCTTCCAAATAGACTTCAAATTGCTTTTTGAAAGACACAGACTTCCATGGCAGTCCAAAGAATACAAAGTATATTCCCATAAAGAATAGCAGAACAATTAATAAGAAAAGTGTTTTTGCGCTGAAAATCCTCCGTTTCATTCTTCCCATCCTTTCTTTGCCTTTAATTGTAAACGATTACTAATTAGGATTATACATTGTATGCTATGACAGTTGTATTCTAAACATGTAAATGCAGTGCGGAATCTGATAGGTGTCGTACATTGTTCATCTCCTAATCGAATACGCAGTGTTTCTGCCCGCATATAGTATTTCAGTCAAGCTGATGCAGGGAAGTGGAGAATGTGGAGCAGTGGAAGGGATGAGGACGATCAAAAAGATATTGGCTGCGGTATGTATCTTGTATACGGTCATTACATTGGCTTCTGCCTTATGGGGGCTGTGTAGTAGACAAGCTGTCGGTGCGGAGGTCATTGAATATCATGCACATCAGCTGCTCAGATTTGTGATCTGTCTGATAGGCGTCGGATCTGCGGGTGGACTGGCCTATGCTTGGCATTGCGAACATAATTGGGGACTTACCCTGCATTATTTCATTACGTTGTTGGGTGTGCTGCTGCTGGTATGGGCATGTTCATGGTTTCTGCCACTGGCGAAATATGCTTACCGGGATGTGATCTGGAATTATAGTCTGTTCTATAGTTTATGTGTGGCTGCGAATTATATCAGAATATGGAATAAAAGATAATAATATCAATTGTTAACAGAGTGTTCAAATCTCTCTATTGTAGGAGAATGAAAACGCCATTATTCTAAGTATGAAATCGTAAATGGGAGTTGATGTGATCAATGGACAAGCTTGATCTGGAGCTTGAAGACAGCATCAAGAACATGATTCGGAGCCGCCTGGATCTGGAAGCTGCGGAGGTGGAAGCTGTCGGTGTGGATGACCCTCTCTTTATAGCTGCAGATGAGGAAGGAACCGGACTTGGCCTGGATTCGGTCGATGCATTGGAGATCGTAGTTGGACTGAAGGAGCAATTTGGTGTCAAGGTGTCTGACAAAGACATGGAAATCTTCCGCAGTATTCGAACCATAGCCGATCATATCCGCAAGAAAAGAGCTGAGGAACTTGTCTAAATCCAAGGTTGTAGTTACCGGGATGGGCGTTATTGCTGCGAACGGCAACAATATCGCCCAATTCGGAGATGCTCTGAAGGCTGGCAGGAGCGGCCTCCGCAAGGATACGCCATTTGATCTGAGCAGCTTGCGCTCATCCGAGGCGGGAGCCGTGAATAAGCACATCCCCGAAATTGAGGGGGTTCAGGATGAGGAGAGGGTCGTCTGGCTGGCCAAGGATGCCCTGAACGAAGCACTGCAGGACAGCGGACTGCGCAGAAGCGAGCTGCGGAGTCTGAAACAGCGTGCAGGCCTGTCTCTCTCGACGTCACTTGGAAGTAATGACAGAATGATGCGATACATACATGATCATCAATCCGCCGGTGAGGCTAATCCGTATTGGCTGACCCGGATTCCGGCGTTCCTCCAGCACCTGGTGCGGCATCTGGAGATCAGCGGTCCCGTATACACAACCATGTCTGCGTGCGCAGCCGGAACCGCTGCCATGGGAATAGCCTTCGACCAGATTGCCGGGGGGAAGGCGGATGTGATGATTGCCGGCGGAGCTGATCCGCTTGCCGCTTTTTCCTGTTATGGATTTCACGCCTTGAAGGCACTCAGCCCGGATGAATGCAGGCCGTTTGATGCCGCCCGAAACGGGATATCTATTGGCGAAGGCAGTGCCTTCTTCGTAGTGGAGAGCCTGGAGCATGCCCGCAGCCGCAAAGCCCGGATCTATGGTGAGATTCTGGGCTACAGCATCGGCAACGAAGCGCATCATATCACAAGTCCGGACCCCTCCGGGGCAGGTGCGCTGGCTTCGATGCGGCATGCGCTGGACCAAGCCGGACTGCGGGCAGACCAGCTCGACTATATCAATGCACATGGCACCTCGACACCGATGAATGATGCCATGGAGCTTAAGGCCATCGGTGAGCTGCTCGGTGAGCAGAGAGGCCAGGTAGCTGTATCGTCTACGAAATCAATGACAGGCCATTGCCTGGGTGCAGCCGGAAGCATTGAGCTTGCCGCCTGTTTCATTGCACTGCATGAAGGCTTCATTCCCCCAACCAGTCGCCTCGCCGAAGTGGAGGCAGAACATCAATCCTTGTGGCTAGTGAAGGACTCGCCGGTCAAGGCCGATCTTACGTATATTCTCTCCAATTCATTTGCCTTCTCAGGCAACACCTCAAGTATAGTCATAGGCAAATGCAATGGTTAGCCCTGCTGAACACAGCCGGATAAGACTCCCGTATTCCTGCATCATCGTCCCAAGATTCCAAGATACAGATGCTTATGGTGTTATGCACCACTCAAGCTACTACGTCTGGTTTGAAGAGGCCAGATTTCAATTTGCCAGAGAGATTCTTCAATTCCAAGATCCTTTATTGCAAGGTGAAGAGGTCCGGTTTCCTGTGATCGAGAGCTGCTGCCGGTACAAGTCTCCGGTCAGGTATGGCGATTCAATTAAGCTTGGCCTTGTTTTTGAGCTTGGCAGTGCGGCCAGAATCAAATTTGAGTATAAGGCCTTTAACGAACAGAGCGGGAAGATCTGTGCGGAAGGCTACACCGTTCATGTATTCTCCGATAGGGAGAACCGTATTCTGCTCAATATCCCGGAATGGCTACAGCAACGGGCAGAGGCTGCCCTGCAGGTATAGGCTGACAGGAACAGATCCGAAATAGGGTGAGGTGAAGTATGGACAAGCAGCGAATTCTGAAGTTCCTTCCACACCGCGACCCTTTTTTGTTCGTGGATGACATTCTGGAGATTCAGCACAAGCAGAAGGTGATTGGCATTAGACAGGTGAAGGCGGATGAGCCGTGGGCTGCGGGACATTTTCCGGGAGATCCCGTCTTTCCGGGCGTCCTGCTCATCGAGACGATGGCACAGATCGGAAGCTTTGTATTCTATAACGAATTATCAGCTGCTCACGGACTGGACTCCTATTTGGCACAAGTGGAGAAGGTTAAATTTGTCAGGAAGGTGCGTCCGGGCCAAACGCTGACTTGCGAGGGCAGGTTCATCAGTGAATTTGGCAATTTTGCCCGAGTGAGCTGTTGCGCTAAGGTTGCGGATGAGACCGTGAGCGAAGCTGTAATCACCTATTATTTCAGTGTAGAAGGAGGTCAACAGTGAGCGCTGTATGGATTACCGGAATCGGGATGATCAGCAGGCTCGGCTGTACGCTGCCGCAAATTTGGGAAGGCCTGTGTAATCCTGCTGTGGAAGGCGTTCACGGGCAGACAGGTCCTGTTGCCATCCCTGAGCTGCTCCCGCGCGCCAAGATGAGAAGAATGGACCGCTATGCTTATATGACCGTCTATACGAGTCAGATCATTGCAGATGAAGCCGGTCTGGAGAATTTCCGGCCCGAGCGGACAGGAACCATCTTCAATACTGGCTATGGGCCGCTGAACACTAACTTGGCTTTTGGAGAGAGTGTCGCTATGGGAGATCCCGACTGTGCCAGTCCGATGTTGTTCTCAAGCACCGTTTCCAACGCCTGCGTGGGCCATGTAGCCATTCAGTTGGGACTCAAAGGTGTGAGCACAGTTCTGATGGGCAGCAATCACATCGGGTATTCCCTCGACCTTCTGCTGGACAATCGTGCGGATGCGATCCTTACAGGTGGCGTGGAGGAATATTGCGAACCTCTCTTCCGCTCCTTCAAGAGCATTGGCCAGTCCGGCAGTACACAGGTGCCGCTCTCGGAAGGAGCAGCCACGCTGCTGCTGGAGCGGAGCAGTCATGTCAGTTCGGACAGAGTCCCTTCCGTACTATGCGAGGTGCTGGCCTACAGCGAAGGCAATCTTGGAGGACATCCGTTGGTGGAGCCGGAGCTGATCTTAAGTAGTGCAGGCTTCCTGATGGTGATGAGCAATGCCTTGGAGCAAGCCGGCCTCACGCCGGATAGAATCCAGCTTGTCATTAAGGCAGCCAGCGGAACGGCCAGCTGCGATGAGGCAGAAGCTGAAGCGCTGGACCGACTGTTCGTGGACAAGGTTCAGACCTGCGCTCCCAAACATGCACTCGGGGAGACGCTTGGGGCATCCTTGGCAATGAACACAGCGATTGGTGCGTTATGCTTGCAGAAGCAGGAGGTTCCGCAGCCCGTCCTCGGTTCTGCCGCATCCGCCGAGCTGCATTATGTGCTGGTCAACGCTTATGATGTGAGCGGGAATTTGACCAGCCTGGTTCTGGGGCGTGCCCATGAATAACGGGCCGCTGGCAGGACAGGTAGCACTTGTAACAGGCGGCGGGCGGGGAATAGGCCAAGCCGTCGTGGAGAAGCTGTCCCGTCTGGGAGCACAGGTCGCCTTTACTTACCGGACCTCGGAAGAATCGGCGGAGCGGCTTGCAGCGGAGCTTGTCAAGACAGGCAGCTTGGTGACCGCCTATTCTCTGGACGTCAGGGACAAGGAAGCGATAGCTTCCCTTGTCCTGCAGGTGAAGCAAGATTTCGGCGGCATCGATATTCTGGTCAACAACGCGGGCATTACGGCAGACGGCTTCCTGATGCTGATGGACGACGAGAACTGGCAGAATGTGCTGGATACGAACCTGAGCAGTATGTTCTATATGATCAGACAGGTGCTTCCGCTAATGATAGCCAAACGTGCCGGCAGCATTGTTAATCTGACCTCGGTCGCCGGGCTCCATGGTGTAGCCGGCCAGACGAATTACTGCGCGGCCAAAGCGGGAATCATCGGCTTGACCCAGGCGTTGTCCAAAGAAATCGCCGTCAAGAACATCCGGGTCAATGCCGTAGCTCCAGGCTACATTGATACGGACATGGTTAGCGCGCTAAATGAGAACAACCGCACCGCGTTCCTGCAGCGGATTCCGATGCGCAGATGGGGGAAAGCGGAAGAAGTCGCGAACGCCGTTGCGTTTCTCGCCTCGGCCGAAGCCGCCTACATCTCCGGCCAAGTGCTGGTTGTAGACGGGGGACTTACTTAAATCTGGAGGCGCGGAGATGAAGGGTTCAGAATCTTATGAGGTTATTGTCATCGGAGCCGGAATAGCCGGGCTTGCGGCAGCAGCTCTGTTATCTAGCAGAGGATACAGCACTTGTCTGCTGGAGAAGGAAGATACGGTAGGCGGCAGCCTGTACACCTTGGAACGCAGCGGGCATCGGCTGCAAGGCGGCCCTCACCATATCGGCGGGATGGCTGATGGTGAGCTTGTACACAGTCTTCTAAGCGAGCTGGGACTGTATGATCCCGAGCTGTTTCTGCAGAGTCCCCCGCTGCAGGCCAGGATAGGTGATGATCAAATATCCGTCCCGTTTGTGCTGGAGGAGCTGCACAGGGAACTGCAGGCAGCGTTCCCGGGGGAATCGCCCCGTCTGTCCGACTTCTTCCGGGAATTGGTTCAATTCCGGGCTGCGCTGAACAGCAATGACCGGGAGCTTGTCCTGGGTTATTTCCAGCGCTGGAGCCGTATGACGTATGCTCAATATTTGCGATCGTTTTTTGATCATCCGGAGATTCATGTCTACCTCAGCGTGCTTGGACCCGCCTATGGAGCGATCACGCCGGAGGGCAACGCCTTCACGATGCTGAGTATGATGGCCACCTATGGCTCCGGGGCTTATTACGTCAAAGGGGGCATGTACAGGCTGGCCGAATTGCTGCACCAGTCCATTCTTAAGCACGGTGGAACCGTTCTGACGGGTACCCGAATGGAGTATGCTGGAATGGAGGGCAGAACGTTAAGCAGCGTATTTGCCCGCAAGGATGGACAACTGCTGCAGCTGTCGGGGTCCATGTTTATCTCCGCAGGTAATTTCCTGCCGCTCTATCAGGAGCTGAAGAGCGGGCTGAACAATCGCCGTCTGGATACCAAAATTGCCTCGATGACACCGGGACCGGCTGCCCTCCGGCTGTTGATGTGCCTGCCTCCTTCCGGTAGGGTGCCAGGCAGTAGTGATTATATTGTGCTCCCCTCCTGGCGAACGGAGGACTGGCCGGCTGCCATGTTCTACAACAGCAAAACAGCCGCCGAAGGAGAACAATCTATTTCGATGATATCTTTTCCGACCAAGGTTGATGCAACCCTATCCCCTGCGGGAGAACATCATTTGCTGTTGACCGTGCTCACCTTGCCCGGGCAGACGGTTCAGGGAGGGCCAGAGGCCAGGGAAGCCAACAAAGCTATCCTGACCGGAACGATTCACCGGCAATTCCCTGATCTGCGGCTGGATCTGCAGCAGAGCTGGTTAATGACGCCGGGAGATCTGGAGCGGCGTACAGGAGGAATCGGCGGCTCGGTATTCGGCTGGCGCAGGGGCGGCAGTGATGTGATCCACGCGAATGCGATCGGCCCAAGGAGCTTCCTGGACAATTTGTATGTTGCCGGGAACTGGGGGCCAAGCTTCGGATTATTTGGTTCCTTGTATTCTGCCGCCGAGGTTGCGAGACTGATTACAGAACGGGAGCCACGCGCCATGCTCCATCAATAATGTGCAGAACGGGAGGGGCCTATGCTCTCATACAGTTTTCGCAGTCTTATCTATAACAGAAACAAATATATCCTATTATCGCTTCTCAGTGTGCTGGCCTTTGGTTTTATCTATTTCATCCTGGCGGTGCTTGGGCTTTTGATCAGCCCGTCCGCAGATGGTTTTGCTGAAGAGGCGCAGCAGAGTTTTCTCGTGCTGATGATTGGGTTTGTAGTGATTTTTACCCTTTCCGTTAGCATGGTCATTTCGACTGTGTTCTACATGTTCTATACCATGCGCAAGCCTGAAATGAAGGTGCTGCGGACCTTGGGTGCCTCGCGGGCCACCCTGAACCGGACTTATCTTATCGAGATGTCATTGCTGAGCCTGATCATCAGCTTGATCAGCTTCCTGTGTGGCAGTGCGATTACAGCGGTGTTTTTTACCTATTATCAAGAAAGCTATGTGTGGGACGGAAGGGTTGTGCTGATCTTCTTCCTGCTATCCAATGCGGTATTCCTGTCAATGGCTTACCGTCAGTTCACCAAAGTGCTGAGGGAGATAGACGGCGTCAAGAAGGGCCGCGCCCGCCGAACCAAGGGTCAGGCAGGAAACAAGCTGACCGCAAGGCTCGTAACAGGCTGTGTCTTCGTAGGCTTGGGCTTGTCTTCAATAGCTTATCCGAGACTGCAGGATGCGTTCACGCTGATCGGTGTCATGATTCTAATTAAACCGCTGATCGGCCTGCTGTTATATGGTTTGGAGCAGTTGCTGCATTCCTTGCGGGCTTCCAGTCTGTTGTTGGCCGTCCAGCAGATGAGGTTCAATTTCAACAAAATCAGCTCGCTTGTAGCCAACGTAGCGGTCTCCCTGGCGCTCATCGTGATGATGTTCAGCCTGTATCATTCCCTTGAAAGCAGTGCGGTTGAATATTCAGCCCGGCAGATGCAATATGATGCTGTGGCACAGCTGAATCAGCCCGTACAGGATACCTGGCTTCAGGAGCAGAAAGGGCTGGAAGGCACGCTGGCCTATACTGCTGGGGTAGAGCCTTCCGGCAGATCGATCACCCTGACGGGCATCTCGAAGACGTTTACCGCCAGTCAGACGCTTGATTTCAAATCCGGCAGCTTGGATGACCTGTGGAAATCAGCCGGAGACAAGCAGACAGCGGCGGTGATCCCGGAATCCTTGTCCATTAATGCAGGGCTGGACATTGGCGATACACTGAATCTCAAGGTTCAGGACCGCCTAGTAACGCTCACAGTAGCCGGGACATTCTATAGCTACAACCTCAATCAGATTTATGTGGATAAAGAGCAGCTGGCAGGTCAACTGGCAACCGGCGGCGGGCAGAGCAATCTGCTGTACGTACAAGGGCCACTGCCCGAGGCGGAAGCAGCTTTGAAGAATGGAGCCCCCGGAGGATATCAGCTTCTGCCTAAGGATGAGCTGCTGGAAGGATACCGTGAAGGGATTCTGAACGGCACGGAGATGGTAGAGACCTTTCTATATGTGTATCTGGTGATCAGTGTGTTCCTGATTATCAACATGTTCGTCATGTCGATGGAGGAGAGAAGCCGGGTGCATGCCGGGCTGCGTGTGCTGGGGGTGCGTAAGAGCCGGCTGATCTGGATGAATGTCTTTGAAGCTGCCCTCTTGATTGTTGCAGGCAGTGTGGCCGGTGCTATTATCGGCTGGCTGCTGAACAGTGGCGTGCCGTCCTTTGTAGAATCGTCCTTTGGAGTTAGAGTGTCAATTTCGGAACCGCTGCCGCTGCTGCTGATTGTCTTCGGAGCTGCCCAGCTTCTGACCATTGCTTTTCCTGCGCTGCTTGGCGTCATTTCAATGAACGGCAGACAAATGCTGCTGGTGGACAAGGAGGAATAAACGTGAGTATAGAGCTTGCACAACTGCAACATGCCTATCCGCAGTGCCCGCCGGTCCTGCAAGATTTTAACCTGACCCTCTCTGGCGGAGAATTGATTGGGGTAACCGGGGCATCGGGGAGCGGTAAGAGCACACTGCTTAATATTGCCGGTGGAATCCTGAAGCCTGATGCAGGACGGGTTACCCTGAACGGAATCGATATCTTCGGGATGAAGGAACGCCCCTTTGAGAAGTTCAAGCTGGCGAACATCGGCTATATTTTTCAGAGATTTAATCTGATTCCTTTCCTGAACGTGCTGGATAATATTATGCTTCCGGTCACCTTGCTGAAAGCGGACAGGCGGCAATATAAGCAGGAGGCGCTGCGGCTGCTGGAGAGCCTGAATATGGAACACAAAGCGAAGTCTCCCGTTGCAGAGCTGTCCGGCGGTGAGCAGCAGCGGGTCGCCATTGCGAGGGCGTTCATTATGAGCCCGGGGGTGCTGCTGGCCGATGAGCCTACCGGCAGCCTGGATTACGACAATACCATCCAATTCATGGAGTTGCTGCTTGCACTGGTGAAGCAGAAGAAGGTAAGCTGCATTCTGGTCACACATGATAGGGAAGTGGCGAACTATTGTGACCGGGTTATTCATCTCGGCAAAGATGAAAGGAGAAGTCCGGCATGAAGGAGTTTTTCGTCATTCCAAGCGAGAACTATGATATTGTGTACCACTCCAGCAGCCATAAGGTGTACAAGTTGAACTCTTCCGCGCGTATGAAGCTCCAGGATGAAGCTGTTTTTGCTGCGCTTCCTGCCCAGCCAACCTTGCCGGAATTGCTTGAAATGCCGATGAACGAGCATAAGAAGCCTTCGATTAATTTCATGTCCTCCAGAACCTGCAATTTGGGCTGCAAATATTGTTTTGCAGGCGAAGGAGAATACAGCAGCAGCGAGATCAAACCGAAATTCATCGCACCGGATATTTACGCGAAGACGCTGGACAGCATGATAGCCAAGTATCCGCAAGGCTTGGAATATATCAGTTTTTTTGGCGGAGAACCTCTGCTGGACTTCAAGACGATTAAAGAAACGGTCCTGCTCACGGAAAACAAGTTTGAACAGGCCGGGATTCCGCTTCCGAGGATATGCATCAGCACCAATGGCATGTTGTTCCGGGAGCCGGTACTGGAATTTGTGAAGGAACACCGGATTGAGGTGGGGCTTAGTCTTGACGGGCCCAAAGCCCTGAACGACCTGGGCAGAACCTGCAAAGGCAAAGACAAGAACAGAATCAGCGTATATGACCAGGTCTTGCAGGTAGCCGCCCAGCTGCGGGAACATCAGATCGATTATAAAGTACAGATCACACTGAACAAACACCATATTAATGCATACCGCGAAGGCATTGTGAAAGAATGGTTCGATGAGATGGGCGATGTGATCAAGACGAATATTACAGTCTGCCCTGTCACTACGGACGATCCGGAATTTCAAATTTCGGGGGAACGGGATTATGCCATTCTGGACTTAATGGCCAGAGAAATGGTGCATTACTATTACAAGGAATACAGCAAAGACCACCCGGAGAGACTGGCTTCCATTTTTGTTTCTCCGATGGTATTTATTCTTAACGGCAAGGTTGCCAGAAGCTGCGCTGCCGGTGAATCTATGGTGCTGGTGGATACGGATGGTGCGGTCTATCCTTGCCAGATGTACTGTAATAATGACGAGTATCTGCTGGGAAGTGTGCAGACCGATTATCAGATGTTAACTACGAATAACAACACATATAAGCGTATTCATAACGATCCTTGCTCGGAATGTATCGCCCAGAATTTATGCGCCATGTGGTGCAAGGGGCTGCAGCTGATGACACATGGGGAAGAGAGTCACGTCTTGCCTGAACGCTGTGTGTTTCAGAAGGCGGTTGTAGAAGAGAATATTAAGCTGCTGGCGCAGATCAAGACACAGAAGGACAGCACCTCCAGCAAGCTGATCGGGAAGCTCTATGAATCCTTGAAGGTCAGAAGTTAAGTTAAGTGTAAGGAAGTGACAACGGGTATGGGTGAATATACGGTCACTCCCGACCTGGAGCTGCTGACAGATTCCCGGGGAGATTGTTATATTTCGAGCGATGAGGCAGGCAGTTATCTGAAGGTCAAGCAGCCGTTGTTCCTGTTTCTCAGCCATCTGGTTACGGTTATCCGCAGCGGGCAGAATCTGGATGATTATATCCGTAAGGAATGCACAACCCAGGCAGTAGAGGACAAATATAACGAAGGCTTGCGGTTTCTGAAGCAGCATGCACTGGTGTATGAGGGCGATGAAAGACCAAAGAGGCGGACTACACTGGAGACGGAAATGCTCGGCCACCGGCTTGCTGAGATTGGAGTAAGGGAATACAAAAGCGCACAGCGCTGGCTTCGGTTCCTCCTGTTCGGACTGCTGGCGGCAAGTGCGGCAATGATGATGCTGAATGGGATATCGCTGGCAAACGGCAGCATCATGAGGGAGATCATCGCCGGTTACCGCAGTTTTGAGCTGGATCGTCCCTATTATGCACTAATCGTGCTGCCTATCATCCTGGCCGGTATTCTGATCCACGAAGCAGGGCATATTCTGGTCGCCAGTGCGCTGGGTGTTTCCGTCCGTTCGGTCAGCTTGTTTCTGTTCATGGGGTTTCAGCCTGTTGTGTTCGTCAAGTACAGAAATATGCTGGCCGCCGGCCGCAAGGTGAAGATCATGATCTATCTGGCCGGGTTTCTGTTCAACCTGCTGACCATCAACGCCAGCCTGGCCTTGCTGATCCATACCGGATCATGGATTTACGGGGTATTCATAGCTGTTAACTTTTTTCTGATCGTGGAGAATCTGTCCATTATTAATAATACGGATTTCTATTATGTGCTGTGTGAGCTCTTTGGGCTTAGATCTTTCAAGCTGAAGGCGCTGGAGCGGCTGGGGGCTTGCCTGAACCGGACCCTGAAGCCGTCGGCCTTCTTCTTCTCCAGAGCTGGGATATGGGGCAATCTGTATCTGCTGGCCGGTTATGTGTACCGATTCTTCAGCCTGTATCTGTTCCTGACTCTGATTGGCGGGTTGTTCGCGGATTATCCGTACATCCGGCCTGTAGGTCTGCTGCTGTGCGGCGGCTATTTCCTGTTCAGCTTCAACCGGTTCAGGCTAAACATTCAGCACAGCAGCTTTCCCTTGCAGAATGTGCCTGAGCAGAACGTTCCCGAGCAGAGCCGTGCAAGAGTAGGAGGAGAATAAGATGTTATACAGGGAATGCCGTTTCCGGGCCGCCTATACCTTGTTCCAGGAGGTCAAACCTGATATTAAGCAGAGTGAGGTCTTTCAGATTCTGGGCGGGATCACTACCTCTGTGTACATGTATCCTATTCACAAGCTGAAGCTGTATATCATGGCAGGGGCCTCAGAGAAGCTGCGGATCGAGAATTTTTTTGACCAATTCGCATTAGATCCCCACAAGCTGGATATTGAACAATTTCTGAGCGAGCCGGCGGATTTCGAACAATATTTCTATATCCTGCCTATCACTGCCGAGATGCTGAACAGTCGTTCCTTCTCTCATGTGGATACAAGCTTCCTAGGCTGCTCGTTCGCCATGATCGGCGAGTATAACCGGGAGGAACAGAGGCTGTATCTACCCCATCTTGGAGAAAGTGACAAGGATTGGTTGGACGTCGCCGCTCTCCTGACGATGAATGAGTTCAGTAATGAGCTGATGGGACGTTATGTGGTGTACCGGATAGCCAAAAAAGAGCTGTACACCAACCCGGTCTTGGCCGCGTGTATTGATCGCCCGTTCCGGGAGCTTGTGCTTGAGAACCTCAGCAACGTGATTCACGGGCTGGAGGTTCCCGAGAAATATAAGGGAGTGCGGGGCGAGGAGGCTTATGGGCTGATGATTCGCCATTTCGGGCAGCTGAAGCAGCTTTTGGAACAGCCGGACCACCCGCCTCATTATGAGCAGGCCATGAAATATTACAGAATACAGTGTTCTTACCTGCGCACGTTCATTATGTCCGGGACAGATCATTTCTACAGAGGGGAATTCATCGACAGCTTGCGTCAGCTGGCCGTCTGCGATCCGGGCTTCCAACTGGACATGCATACGAAATGCTGGCAGAAAGCAGCGAATATCTGGAGAAGAATCGGCAGAAACCTGTTACAGCTGTACTACAAGCTTGATCCAGTCAGGCTGGATGGTCTGATTCTGCAGCTGGAACAGCTTCGTGAGCTGGAAATGCAAGGGATGAAGGAGCTGTATCAATCGCTTGAAGGGAGGTGAGACAAGATGGAACAAAAATTCGTTGAAGAACTCATTATTGAAGAATTGGATTTCTCTGATGTAGAGAAGCTTGAAGAAATTGCAACGCCGGTATTTGTGGGAACAGCAGGTTGCTGCGCGTAACAACGTGACATGCCCTCTGGGGTTTAAGCTGCCCCATCCGGTACTTTAAGTAACATTCACAAACATAAGGGGACTCCTGTGCCAGGGCAATGGCAGCGTGGGGTCCTCTTGTTATGTCTATGCCTTAAATTCACTTCTTAATATAGTGGCTATAAGGCTCTTGAAAGTCCAGTGAATCCATATCCGCACGCAGATGGTGGTGAACAGAGTCGTCGATCTTCAGGGTCTCACCCTGGAGAATAATCTGAACCATGGCCTGATGCTCTTTATGGATATCCAGCAGCTTGTCCTTCTTCAACATACAGAGGTTGCGGTATCTTACATAATGCACATTAAACTGCTGAAGCAGACCCCAGAGGAATTCGCGCCCCGCCCAGCGGAACAAGGTCTGGTGAAAAGCGTCGTCCAACTTCAAAAAATGCTGTGAAGCCTGATCGCTATGTATAGCCTGTTCCTGCAGCGCAAGCAGCTGATTCAGCTCATGGACAGCTTTGAGCGGAAGCTGCCCTGCCAGATCCTTGAACAGCTGCTTCTCCAGCGCACTGCGCAGATAAATAATCTGCTCTACGGAGTCCAGATCAATGTAAGAGACGATATTCCCCTTTTTGGGATAGATATTGATATAGTCTTCCAGCGACAGCTGCTTCAGAATGTCACGGATAGGGGTGCGCGACAGCTTGAAACGCTCGGACAGAGCCGTTTCGCTGATGATGGTGCCCGGTTTCAATTGCAGGGAGAGGATATCCTGCTTCAGCTCATTCATAATCTCATCTTTTAGGGACATATCGTTCAACTCGCTTCTTAGCTATTCTGGAAACTAGTATACATGAAATGAAGCGAAGATGCATCAGGGTTATTAGAATCCGTAAGTTTCTTGTTGACAAGGTGATGTTAATATTCTATGATCGATTCAAATCTTGTATACAAGATAGATGGAGAAGCTGAAGGAGGATTCAGGCATGAAGATGACATGGAGATGGTATGGGGAAGGGAATGACAATATCACCCTTGACCATGTGCGGCAGATTCCGGGAGTAATGGGCATTGTGTGGTCGCTGCACGACAAGGTGGCTGGAGAGGTCTGGGAGATGGAACGGATTCAGCAAGCTGCCGATCAGATTACAGCCAAGGGCTTCAGTCCTGCCGTTGTTGAGAGCGTTAACATCCATGATGATATCAAAATTGGCCTGCCCACAAGAGACAAATACATCGACATTTATATCGATACCATCCGCAAGCTGAGCAAGGTTGGGGTCAAGGTGATCTGCTATAATTTCATGCCTATATTCGACTGGACGCGCACTGAGCTGTATAAAGAGCTGCCGGACGGCTCCAATGCGCTTTTTTATGAAAAAGCAGCCATTACCGATAATCCGCAAGCGATGGTGGACCGGATTCTCAGCGGGTCCAAGGGCTTCACTATGCCGGGCTGGGAGCCGGAACGGCTGGCGAAGCTGGATGAGCTGTTCGCAGCGTACAAGCCGGTAACCGAGGATGTTCTCCTGGAGAATCTGAAATATTTCCTGGAGCGGATCATTCCGGTATGTGAAGAGGTGGACGTCAAGATGGCGATTCATCCGGATGACCCGGCCTGGCCGATCTTTGGATTGCCGCGCATTATCCGCAGCCGGGAGCATATCCGCAAATTCCTTGCGCTTGTGGACAGTCCCTACAATGGCTTGACCTTCTGTACAGGTTCTCTGGGCACAAGTGCGGAGAATGATCTGCCGGCGATGATCCGCGAATTCCATGACCGGATTCATTTCGCCCATATCCGCAATGTGAAGCGGTTTGACAATGGCGATTTCATTGAGGTCTCGCATCGCGGGCAGGATGGAAGCGTCGATGTAGCCGAAGTGGTCAGAGCCTATCATGAATGCGGGTTCCAGGGGTATGTCCGCCCCGATCATGGGCGGCATCTGTGGGGAGAAGAGGCAAACTGCAGACCCGGATACGGACTCTACGATAGGGCGATGGGCATTATGTATCTGCTGGGCGTGTGGGACAGCCTGGACAATGGCAGCAGGGGGAATCGATGATGCGTTTAAGCAGAAGCAGCCTACAGAACGAATCGGCGTGGGAGCAGGCAGGGATCGCGCTGCCGCAGTTTAACATCGGACAGGTAACCCGTGCTACGGCAGAGAAGCCGGAGTGGATTCATTTTGGTGCCGGCAATATCTTCAGAGGTTTCGTGGCGAATGCCCATCAGAAGCTGCTGAACAGTGGCAAGGCAGATACGGGAATTATCGCGGTGGAGTCGTTTGATTTCGAAATGATAGATCGAGTATACAAGCCATACGATAATCTGACCCTGCTAGTGCTGATGAACGCAAAAGGCGAATTTGAGCAGACTCTCATCGGCAGTATTGTGGAAGCCATTACGGCGGACCGCAGCAGAAGTGAGGATTACAACCGGCTGGTTGAGGTGTTTGAGCATCCGGGCCTGCAGCTGGCCAGCTTCACCATTACGGAGAAGGGCTATTCTCTTAAAGGGCCTGACGGGCAATATCTGGGCATTGTGCAGCAGGACATTGCAAAGGGGCCTGAGCAGGCGGTGCATGTTATGGGTATTGTGGCTTCGCTGGCTTACAAGCGCTTTTGCCAAGGAGCCTATCCGATGACCCTGGTCAGTATGGACAATTGCTCACATAATGGTGACAAGCTGAAGAACGGTGTCGTGACGATGGCCAGGGAATGGGCCGGGCAGGGGTTCGTGGGCGAAGATTTCGTGGCTTATCTGGAGGATGAGCGTAAGATTACGTTCCCGCTGTCCATGATCGACAAGATTACGCCAAGACCCTCCGAGTCGGTCAGAGAAGCGCTGCTTGCTGAAGGATTATCGGACATGGAGCTGATTGTCACTGCCAAGAATACCTATACTGCGCCTTTTGTGAATGCGGAGATCAGCGAATATCTGGTGATTGAAGATAAGTTCACGAATGGCAGACCGGCCCTGGAAGCGGCAGGCATCATCTTCACAGACCGGGATACGGTCAACAACATCGAGACGATGAAGGTCACCACCTGTTTGAACCCGCTGCATACTGCGCTCGCTGTGTGTGGCTGTCTGTTGGGCTATACGCTGATCGCCGATGAGATGGGCGACCCCACGCTGCGGAAATTAGTCGAGGTGATTGGCTATGATGAAGGGCTGCCGGTGGTGGTTGATCCGCTGATTATGAGTCCCCGACAATTCCTGGATGAGGTGCTGAACGAACGGTTCGCCAATCCGTATATTCCCGATACGCCGCAGCGGATCGCTACAGATACCTCACAGAAGGTGGGTATCCGTTTCGGTGAAACGATCAAGTCGTATGTGAAGAGAGACGATCTGAATCCTGCGGAGCTGACAGCGATTCCGCTGGCCATTGCGGCCTGGTGCCGCTACCTGGTGGGGATCGATGACAAGGGTGAAGCGTTCCAGCTTAGTCCTGATCCACTGCTGGAGCCGCTGCAGGCTCACCTGCAGGGGGTGGTTCTAGGAGGCAGGGCTTCTTCCAATATACAGGGTATCCTGGGAGATGAACGCATCTTCGGCGTGAATCTGTATGAAGTAGGACTGGGCAGCAAAATCGAAGGTATGTTCTACGAGATGCTGGCCGGACCCGGTGCGGTGCGCCGCACGCTGGAGAAACATTTGGAAGCGCGGCAGTAGTGTAGGCTGTGTCCAACATATTCATTACGCCGCTCTAACGGGGAGCTGGCATGCGTAATAGGTTGCGGGCGTGTGAGTAATAGATGGTTGGCGTGTTAATGTGTGGCAAAATGCGTAATAGTTGGCTGGCGTGCGCAATAGGTGGCTAACATATGTAATAGTTGGCAGGCGTGTGTGTAATAGATGGTTGGCGTGCGTAATGGGTGGCTAACGGACTGTATAGCCCCTGTTGCGCATTTTTTGCGCCCATAACTGGTTTTGCGGACTCTATAGCCTCTATTATGTGTTTCTGTGCGCCAAAGGCAGTGATTCTGTGCAAATAGAGGCTCCTCAGTCCGCAAGCTGCAGAAATAGCCGTATATAAGTAAAATAAGGGCTGTTGAGTCCGCTAAGCCCACTGTCTCCAAGATCCAGCCTCTCCAGGGTCCAGCGTTCCGCTGTCGTCAGCGGATTGACATGTACCTGTATCTACGCTATGTTGTGAATGAAAAAAATAGTATTCACTCAAACCGGCGGAGGATCTATACATGGAAGATAAAAAAACGGCAATCTATCAGAGCGGCAAAACCCTGTTCAGCGAACATGGCTTCAAGGATACCAATGTGGCTGGCATTACCCAGCTGGCCGGGGTCAGCGTAGGCACCTTCTACAACTATTATTCCTCCAAAGAGAAGCTCTTTATGGAAATCTTCCTGGAGGAGAACGCGAAGCTGAAAGAACAGGTGATGGGTTCCATTGATCTGAATGCTGATCCGTTAACGACCATTAAGGCACTGATGGCGGCTAATCTCAGTGGAATGAGCGCGCATCCGATCCTGCGGGAATGGTACAACCGTGACGTATTCAGTAGAATCGAACAGCAATACATTGAAGACAACGGTACCGAAGCTGTAGATTTTGTATATGGAAGCTCCATCCAGTTGGTCAGAAGCTGGCAGGCGCAAGGCAAGATGAGAGCAGATATGGATGCGGAGTTGATTATGGCGATGTTCGCCTCGCTGATCCAGGTGGATATGCACAAAGCGGAAATTGGGGTGCAGCATTTTCCACAGATACTGGATCACCTGGCGGAGTTTATAGTAGATGGCTTGACGAAATAGCTCAAACAGCCGGCATTCTGACATACAGAGGCTGGCTGTTTATTGATGCGGGGGATGGGTTGAGGCTTGACTTGTAGTACCACTTGATAATTTGAGCAGGTAACTACGCTGTGGTCCATGTCGTAAAGCGTACCCAGAATCCATCTGCCGCCCAATAGAATAACGACTTCGCTGATGATCCCGATGACGATGGACAAGGTCATCCCTGAATTAAAAGCCTGTCCAAAGCTGTCCGTATCGTTCTGCCCCAGGTATCTGCCCCCAATAATAGTAAATGAAATGGCCAAAATCCCAATGGTTCCCGTAATCAGATAGATGAATGAGGAAGCAATGCCAACCGCGGCAAATTCTTGAATGCCAAGCCTGCCCACAATGGCCTGATCGCCCAGTTGAAAGAGAAGCTGCAGAATCTGGGTGAGCAGCATGGGAAGGACCAGGCTGTTGATGGACCGGATGTCCGGTCTATGGTGATGTATCCACTGTTTAAGCATAATAAATATAAATAACCTCCAAAAAGCATCTCATCTGGAAATTATAGCAATGGACTAAGGGTTCATCAGTGACAAGTATCTCTCAGAAGAAGATCAGATTCGGAAGGAACACATTGGCAATGGGTGAATACCCTGTAACCAAGTGGTTTATCCTTAGTCAAGGCGGTGTGTTGATTACATGTATTCAGGATACTATTACGCTCCTGCTCCGATGCAAGTGAACTGGGCGTTTCAACGCAGCGACGATGCGGTAGTTCAGATGATTCAGCAATCCATTCAGGGAGAACGCAACGATGAAGTATTCTATGATTTCCTGATCAAGCTGGCCCCAACCCTGCAGGAACAAGAGGTCATTACCGGCATCCGCAATGATGAACGAAAACATCGTCAGATGTTCAGAACGCTGTATACCCAACTGACAGGTCGCGCTCCCTCCGTCGCGGAAGAACCCGCAGAACTGCTTCCGGACAGTTATATACCCGGTCTGGAGCAGGCGCTGCTGGGAGAGTTGAAGGCATTCGAGAAATACCGCAAGATCTATCTGCACATCAATCCGCAATACCGCGACTGGATCTTTGAAATCATGACCGACGAGATCAAACACGCGAGTTACTACAATTGGCTGTACGCCAAAAATAAATAAAAAAAGGCTGCTCCTGCAAGAGGAGCGGGTTCCCTTTCGGCAAACTAGGATTTACGAAAAGCCAGCGGTTTTCCGCTGGCTTTCTGGCACTAATCATCTATTATGTTGCTTCTTGAAGAAGTTTCAAAAGCTCTCGTTTCGTGATAGGGTGGTATGTAAGAAACTTGTCTGGACAGCATTGTCATTGTAAGGGCATTGGTCTGACCTTAATATAGTAATTCCTGATTTCTTTTGATCAACCGCCTCATTGATACATTCCTCTAGCAACCTCGAGCCATATCCCTTACCGTTTCCTTGACCAACATAATTTCAATCACTTCGTCACTGCGTATAGTTAATTTCAGGATAAATAGAAATATTATACATATAATTAAGCTATACCCGGCTTCTTGCCTCTGCGTGATAGTAGATACAGCATGTATCCAATGACATTGGTCAGCAGGAACAGTGCGACCCAGCCAATATTACCGTTGCCTTCATAATAAGCGTTCATGCTTGCCCAGACCGTAAACAGCAGGCAGTAGCCGCCCAGCAGGAACAATCCCAGACTATAGAAAAAGGTGTAGTTGAAATAGGTGGCCGCCACGCTGACAATGAAGGAGTTTTCGTTAATAATCTCAGGCTGCTTAGTGTCAGTAGTTGTATAGCTGGATATATTTAGGATCGTTGTTTTGATGAAGAAATTTGACTCCGGCCGGGTGTGAGCTTCCCCCTTCATTTCCATATAATGCGAGTTGAAATTGAGCCATTGTTCTGTAGTGGAATCGGCTGCATACATAAACTGTCTCACAGGTGCTACGCTGGACTGTTGAGCAGGCTCCACGAGAATTCCCTTTACCCCCCAGGTGTCATCCACCCAGTCCTTCAATTTAGCCTGAAGCGGCTCGGATAGAGTGGTAGTGCCGGGAAGCCCTGCCTCTTGCTCAACCAGCTGATAGGCCTCTGCGGAGAATACATCTATCATCCGTTCATTCCAGACACCGATGATCAGGCCCAGACAGACTGCGGACAACACCAGCAGGGTAAGGGCACCTCGGAGCACACCGGTTGCAAACCTTCTTTTAATCGTGTAGATTTGCTCGAGTTCCCGTTTCACTTCCCCGGCACCGCCAAACTGTGATAACGCTAGCGATACCGCCTGCTGTTCGCTGTTCCCGGCCTGCATATGCTCCAGCGCTCCCGAGATCAGATTGGCTGTCATCTCCTCGCGGAAATCATTGATTTCTGCAGCCGGTTCATTCATTTGTCTGCACAGCCGGTCGACATAGTCTGTAATCCGGCGGGTAGATTCAGGGGTTAAGCTCTTCGTTCTCATGATGGTTTCCCTCCCAATAAAGTATCAATAATGCCGCGGAATACGGACCAGCTTCGCTGGCTGTCCTGCAGCCGTGTTTCACCCTCTGGCAGCAGCCGGTAATATTTGCGCCGCCCGCCGCCGCTGGATTCATCGTCTTCTCCCCAGAAGGCCTCCAGCAAGCCTTGTTTCTCCAGCCGTTTCAGCGCCATATACAGCGTAGCTTCTTTAATATCCATTGCGCCGCCGCTGACCTCGCGTACTTTCTTGGCAATTTCATACCCATACATCGGCTTGTCCTGAAGGAGACTCAGCAGAATGACATCGATATAACCCTTCAACATCTCCTTATCGAAATCCAAGTAACTATTCCCCCTGTCTGACTACTTCGTATTATTAAGTACATCATATTATGTTCTGGGATAGATTGCAAGCCAACGGCACCGAATTACCCCACGCACGTGAATTAACGGACTCCATAGCTCTTATTTGGGTATTTTGGCCATTTTTGGCGGGTTACACGGACTGCATGGCTCTTATTGCAGAATATACGTGTCAAAAGAGACGGGTTTGGAGTAAATAAGGGCGCTGGAGTCCGCTAATCTCGCAAATGACGGGAAATGGGGCAAATAAGGGTACTGGAGTCCGTATAGACGTGAGAGAAATCAATACAGGTGAATACTCCCCCAAATACTCTGTGCACCCGACTTTACGTAATTTTCCCTGAGTGGCATAACTCACAAGCATTATGGAAGATATTGGTTATAATTAACAGTGGTTTGAAATTGATTATAATCCGGGAGGTACATGATGTACGAATACAAATTTATAGACATTCCCCTCAAGAAATCCAAGAAAGCGTTGATCGTGACGGAGGCTGATTATCAGGAGCTGATCCGGAGCCATGCCGCCGAAGGCTGGAGACTGGTGCAAATCTTCGCTCCGATGGGAGATGGACTGTTGATTGCGGATCATTATCAGATTATTCTGGAGCGTAGCGGCAGCTAGGTTACATCAGCAACTGCCCTTGCGACAATTTCATCCATGGAAACAGATGGCTATTCCACAGAGATTATTTTAGAATAGAAGCGTATGGATTAGCTTATCTTGACCATTCGACAGGACAATCGAGAGGAGAGATTACAGGATGAAATTCCGCAAACTGGGTGGAACCGGATTGAAGGTCAGTGAAATCAGTCTTGGCAGCTGGCTGACGTATGGAGGTTATGTGGAACGGGAGAATGCCGTGCGGGCGATCGAGACGGCCTATGGGCTCGGAGTCAACTTTTTCGATACAGCCAATGTATATGAGAGAGGGGCGGCCGAGAAGGTGCTGGGCGAGACGCTGCGCGGCTATCCCCGGGATTCTTATGTGCTGGCGACCAAGGTATACGGCACGATGGGCGAAGGTCCCAATGACAGAGGCCTGTCCCGCAAGCATATTACCGAGCAATGCCATGCCAGCTTGAAGCGGCTGGGTGTGGAATATGTCGATATTATGTATTGCCACCGCTATGATCCCGAAACGCCGCTGCTCGAAACACTGCGTGCACTGGATGATCTTATCCGCCAGGGCAAAATCTATTATATAGGGGTAAGCGAGTGGACCGCCGCTCAAATGGTAGACGCGCTGGCTACAGCGGATCGCTATCTGCTGGACCGGATCGTTGTGAACCAGCCGGTATACAATATGTTCAATCGCTATATTGAGAAAGAGATTCTTCCGCTTGGCGAACGCTGCGGTATCGGACAAGTGGTCTTCTCTCCGCTGGCCCAGGGTCTGCTGACCGGCAAATACAGCTCGGTCTCCGACTTCCCGGAGGACAGCCGGGCGGCCAAGCTGGACGGAATGCGCAAAGGCATTACCGAGGAGAAGCTGGCGAAGGTTCGCCAATTAGGTGAAATCGCTGCGGGGCTGGACATCTCCACCTCCAATCTGGCCTTGGCCTGGATTCTGCGTCAGGGAAATGTCGCCAGCGCGCTGGTGGGTGCCAGCAAGCCGGAGCAGGTTGAAGAGAATGTCAAGGCCTCGGGGATCGAGCTGAGCGCCGAAGTGCTGAAGCAGATTGAAGATATTCTGGTCTGAACCTGTGTAACGGCAAGGCCTATGAAAGGTTGTGGTATGATTCAGGTTATTCTGAATATACTCTACTACCTAAATCATAGTAAAAAAGGAGTCCTGGCCATGCCTACACATCCCTTTGTTTCCCGGTTTTTTGTGAATACCGATGCGCGCTGTGAGTCGCTGATCTACGATTTGCCGCCAAGCTGGTGGAGCCGTCCTTATGAATACGAATGGAGCCTCAATTTTATTTCTCCGCACGGTGCGGTGCTGGATGCGGCTTGCGGGATATCCCATCCGCTCAAATTTCATCTGGCCAGCGTCTGTGCCGAGGTTCACGCCTGTGATATGGATGCTCGAATCGCTTCCTGGGATGCCGTGATACAGGAGGTCAGTGATGATATAGGACCGGAAGCTGCCCGGCAGGTCAAAACGTCAAGAACAGGCAATCTGAAGCTGCAGCAGGCCAATCTGACCGAGCTTCCTTATGAGGATGAGAGCTTTGATACTATTTTCTGCATCTCTGTACTGGAGCATCTGACCCATGAGGACACCGTAGGCACATTGCGGGAGTTCCACCGGACCCTGAATGGCGAGGGGCTGCTGGTGCTGACCTTCGACTACCCGACAGTAAATCTGCCAGTTATGAACCAACTGCTGCTGGAAGCGGGGTTCGTGTATTGGGGCGAGACGGATTTTGAACTGCCGGCAGATGCGGTAGGAACAGACCTGTGGGGCGGGCTCAACTGTTTCAGAGCTGTGCTCAAAAAAGCTGAGGAATAGTACCAGCCTCTCATTTGGATAGGGCCTCCAGTTATAGTAGAATAGGGTGGAACGTACTGATGACAGGAGGGTATTCTGATGGGAATGACAGGACAATATTTGGCGGTGACTTCAGAGGTGCTTCAGTCCATTCGGAGTGAGGAGGTTAGCATCCACAGTCTGGAAACGGGTCTGGATATCGATAAATCGTGGCAAGCGCTGCATTATGTGCTCTGTGGAACGATTGCCGACGGCGAGCCGCCGCTTGGGTTGATTGTGCCGATGTCGGGCAGCCATTATATCGGGCATCTGTCAGACATGGATGTGTTCGCACTGAGTCCAACTGAAGTGGAGGAAGCCCTGTCTGCGGTAGAGAAGATCACGGCGGCAGAGCTGAAGGAGCAATATGATTTTGCCGATCTGCTCGAGCAAGGGGTGTATCCTGTGATGGAGGATGAGGACCCGGAAGCGTTTTTTGAGTATATTTATGAGCACTTTACAGCCATCCGCGATTTCTACGCTAAAGTGACTGCTGAAGGCAAGCAAATTTTATTTTATATCTTTTGAGTACAACTACAGCTTAGGCAATAGCCCAGAAGGAGTTTATTGATTTTGCGCAAATTTCTTATGTTTACCTTGGCGTTGCTCCTGCTGCTTCCAGCTGCATTTAGCACTGAACCTTCGGTGGCTTCCAGTGCGACGCCGGCGGTTAAGGACAACATCAAGCTTACCTTTGCCGGTGATATCCTGCTGGATGGATTCGTGGGGGACCAGATTGCCAAATACGGGGTGAATTTCCCGTTTGCCAAGGTGACCCCTGTGCTGAAGCAGGCCGATATGGCCTTCGCCAATCTGGAGACGCCGGTCTCCAATAGAGGCAGTGCTGCCCAGAAGGCCTTTGCATTCCGCTCGAAGCCGTCGGCACTTGCCGGTCTGCAGTATGCCGGGATTGACGGTGTTACCGTTGCCAACAATCATATTCTCGACTATGGCCGGAATGCGATGCTGGATACACTGACTTATCTGGATCAATACAAGATTGGTCGCACAGGCGCGGGCAAGAATCTGGACGAGGCGTTTAAGCCTTACACCCAGACCATCAAAGGCAAAACCGTTGCCGTACTTGGTGTCAGCCGGGTACTGTCCAGTCCGGACTGGTATGCAGGCAAGAACAAACCCGGTGCAGCTTCGGCATACACCCTGGAGCCTATGCTGAGCGTGATTAAGCAGTCGGCCAAGGTCAATGACTACACGGTGGTGTATATCCACTGGAACCAGGAGTTTAAGGATTACCCGGAGAAATATGCCCGTACGATGGCCAAACAGATGATCGACAGCGGGGCCGACATTATTATCGGCTCACACAGCCATTGTCTGATGGGGATTGAATATTACAAAAACAAACCGATTTACTATTCGCTCGGCAACTTTGTGTTCAACCGCTCGACGCGCGGCGGCGACAAGACGCTGAATTCCATGCTGGTCGATTTCGAGCTGGACGGTTCCAAGATCACCAGCCGGATCACACCAGTCAAAATCATCGGCGGACAGCCGAACTTCATGGGCGAAGCGTACAATAAGCAGACGATCCAGCTGCTGAACAAGCTTTCCTTCAACGCACGCATTGCTGCGGACGGCAAGGTGACGCAGAAATAAATGCATGAAGCGCTACTACTTAGGTCTCTCTGATGATGTAGAAGGCTACATGGGTGCTTCCAGAGGAATTAGATGCAAAAGTGCATTTAATTTCAGCTGGATTTCCTGTTATTGGGCAAAGAAGTGCGAATCTGCAACTATTTTCGAGTAAATTGCTTGTTTCTCGCTCAGAATCGGATATTAAGTGCGTTATCGCACTTATTTACTCCAAAACGGAAAAAAACGGAAAATTAGATGCAGATTCGCAACTAATTCAGTGGATTGGACAGATGTGGCGATCAGACTTACGTGCTCTTATCCTTAGATCCAGAGGAAGAATTAATACAGTTCCAAGCCCGTGTTGCGGCCTTGGAACTGTATTTTTTATTTTTTAGGAAATTATAATTTTCTTAATTCTGCGGATAAAGCATGTATCCAGTGCATGAAATTCAGGTCTTGCGCATTCCGCAGGAGCAGCCCGCCCTTGGAAGGGAGGGTTTGGGTGGGTTCTTCGAAACGCGGGAACGGGGAAGGAACTTATGAAACGGACAACCAGGCGCTACATTTAACGATAAAACCGGCAGGTCCGCCAATGTGGGGCCTGCCGGTTTATGTGGAAATATAAGACCCCCATGCCGCTGCGCGGCACCACTGAGCAATGTAATTGCGCGTGCCATCGCGTGATTACAGAGCAGAATGTATAGATTCTACGCTATAAATTATCCTTCTATTTCTCGCAGAAACGGATGCCGCCTCTCGCAGAGGTCGGCGATGCCGTTTCTTCTTATTGTGGAGCCAGGCGAACAGGCTCTCACATACGTCAGCCCTTAACCGCCCCGGCGACAACTCCCTTGACGATATATTTCTGCAGGAAGATGAACACTACGATGGAAGGCAGCACAGCCATCACCATGGCGGTCATTGCATATTGCCAATCCGAGGTATATTGGCCGACAAAGGTATAGGCGACCAGCGTCAGTGTTTTGGTATCAGGTGAGCCATTAACCATCAGCAGCGGCAACAGGAAGTCATTCCAGATCCACATCACATCGATAATGACGATGGTGGTGGTCACGGACTTCAGCAGCGGGAAGATGACACTGAAGAACAGCCGGAAGCCGGAAGCTCCGTCGATTGTAGCGCTCTCATCAATCTCTGCCGGAATCCCCTTGACGAACCCATGGTAGATGAACACAGCCAGCGGAGCGCCGAAACCCCAGTAGAGCAGGCCCAGTCCCCAGGTGCTCTCGGACAGATGAAAGCTCTTGGAGATTTGCAGCACGGTCAGCATAATCGATTGGAACGGAATCAGCATCGGCATGATGCAGATGAAGTAGAGAATGCCGCTCAGCTTCGACTTGGTGCGGGCCAGCTTATAGGCTGCGATCGAGGAGATTAGCACAATTCCTACCAGACCGACAACGGTAATGACCAGGTTGTTCATGAACAGACGGGGATAGTTAATGAACTCCCATACATAAGTGTAATTGCTGAAGGTCAGCGACTTGGGGAGGGCGATGACGTCGGTCATGACCTCGCCGAAGCTTTTGAAAGAGTTGATAATCGTCAGGAACAGCGGGTACAGGAACAGCAGGGAGAGAAGCACCATAACTACTTCCGTGATGATCCGGCCCGGACTCCATTTCATTCTTGTCATTAGGCTTCCACCTCTCTGCGTTTGAAGAAGGCCAGCTGCAGGATCGTCACCACAAGCACAGCAAGGAACAGGATCAGCGCTTTGGCGGTGCCATAGCCGTACAGATTGTTCTGGAAGGTATCGCGGTAGATATCATAAGCAATACTGTAGGTTGTGCCGCCGGGACCGCCGCCGGTCAGAGACAGGATGACATCGAACACCTTGATCGAGTTGGTCAGAGCCATAAATACCGAAATGGTTATCGACGGGGCGAGCAGCGGCAGCGTGATGCTGAAGAATTTGCGGAAGGCCCCAGCGCCGTCTACGGTAGCGGCTTCCTTGAGATCATCGGGTACCGACTGTAGCCCGGCGATATAAATGACAAGGTAGAAACCAATCGATTGCCAGATCGAAACGGCCAGGATGGAGATGAACGCCAGCCCCGGCGTCCCCAGCCAGCTTAAGGCAAAGACGGACCAGCCGGTGCTTTCGCCAAGTGAATTGAAGCCCTGCATGAAGATGAATTTCCAGATGAAGCCGACAATCACCAGACTGAGGATATAAGGAATGAAAAAGGCGGCTCTCAGCCACGGGGTCGTCTTCAGCTTCATGTCCAGCACCAGAGCCAGCAGGATGGCCAGCACGTTGACGATCACAATGTAGAGCAGGGCGTACTTAATCGTGAACCAGGCAGAGCTGGCGAAGTTGGCATCGCCCATCAGAATCTGCTTGAAATTATCCAGCCCGACAAATACGGGATTCTTCGAGATTCCATTCCATTTGGTCAGTGAATAACGGATGGTCATGGCGAACGGAATGTAGAAGGCCACGGCGATGCACAGGAGAACCGGAAATGTAAATAATCCGAATTCTGCTTTCACGCGCCATCTTTTTCCAGGATTTTTGAACATGGCTGCACCTCTTTATCTTTTTGAGTGAAGGGAGTATGTTAGGCTATATTGTGTATTATAGGGCAGTCTCTTATACGTCTAAATGGATTTAAGAGTACAGTTAAGGGTAAAAAGGTGAACTGAAATGGCGCAAGGGAGGCTGACGTTATCATCAGAAAAATAAGGCTCAGGCTGCTTGGTCCGCTGATGGACCGTGTATCGCGGAGGCTGGCGAACAAGCTGATTCTCCTGTTCACGATTATTATTATCCTGGTTGTGACCTCGCTGACCTTCATCTCCTACGGGATGCTGCGCAAGGAATCGGTCAACAACAGCATTGCCAGTACCAGCAGTAATCTGCTGCTGGTGGGGCGCAATCTGGAGAGCTATCTGCAGGGCATTGAGCAGCTGTCGCTGCCGCAAATCGCCTACGACGAATTTACCTATGCGATCCTGCACGAATCCACAGACTATGCTTCCCGGATGTATGTCGAGGATTATCTCAAGAATCTGTATTTCTCGCGCAAGGATCTGGAATCGGCCTATCTGTACATTATCAAGGAGCATAAATACTATTATGTGACCAAAGAAAATTACAATATTACCGTCCGGTCAGCCGAGCATCCGTCCATCGAGCAGCTGCCCTGGTACCGCAAGGCGCTTGCCAGCCCGTTTAACCGTTCGTACCAGTCCTTTGTGCAGGGAGCTGGCGTGAAGGCAGACAGCGCAGATTATCCCATCAATAGCGAACAGAGCTTCATGGGCTATCACCGGCTGCTGCGCTCGATTGTGTCCAGAGAACCGCAGGCAGTGCTGTCGCTTTATTTTAATACCACGGTTACGGATGAGATTATGAAGGACATTCCGCTCAGCGGCGGCCAGCATCTGATGGTGGTCAGTCCGGACAATGAGCCGTTTGTGGTCGATGACGCCGGATTCTATCAGCACAGTGCGGGGGCCGGGCTGCTGGAACAGCTGGTGGAGAGCCCTGAGGGCCGCGCTACCTGGTCCGACGGCGAGCAGAAATATCTGGTGATCTACAATATTGGACACAAAGAGGGCTGGAAGCTGATCAAGCCGATTCCCTACAAGGAAATTTATGAAGCCGCGACAACGACGCGACGGCTGAGCCTGCTGATTGGTCTGCTGTTCCTGATCGTATCCGTGGTGCTGGTCAGCTTCACCTCCAACCGGATTACGAATCCCTTGAAGAATCTCTCGCTGCAGATGAAGCGCTTCAGTACGGGCGGCTTCGACGCGAAGGCACAGGTGGAGGGCAGAGATGAGATCGCTTACCTGTCCCGCCATTTCAACAAAATGGTCGAGAATACCAATGAGCTGATCAACGAACGCTACAAGATGAAGATCGTTGAGAAAAATGCCGTGCTCAAAGCGCTGGAGGCCGAGATTAACCCGCATTTTCTGTATAATGCGCTGCAGGCGATATCTACCAAGGCGCTGAAGCAGGGCAATGAGGATGTGGTGGAGATGGTGGATAATCTGGCGCTGACCCTGAGGTACTGCATCAGCGGCAAGGACGTCGTGCCGGCCAGAGAGGAGCTGCGTCATATTGAACGTTATCTGGCGCTGCAGAAGGCGCGGTTCGGCAGCAGAATGCTGGTTGACTATGAGTGGGACGAGTCGCTGATGGAGCTGAAGCTTCCCAAGCTGTCGATTCAGACGCTGGTGGAGAACTGCATCAAGCATGGGCTGGAGAAGGTCGCCAGCCCGGTCACGATTGTCATTGGTGCCCATCTGGCGGCTGGTCATGCGGTGATCTCCGTACAGGACAATGGACCTGGATTCAGCAGCGCAAGACTGGAGCAGGTGCTGGAATCGCTGCAGATTCAGTGGGAGGATCAGGGTGCGGGCGACGCCTTCATCCGTGAGGAAGGGCAAGAGAGCATTGGGCTGGTGAATTTAAATACCCGGCTGAAGCTGCTGTACGGGCAGGAAGCAGGCCTTGTTATTATCAGCGGCGGCAGGGGAACCATCATGGAGATGCGCATACCGCAGGGGGGAACAAGTAATGTATAAAGTACTGATTATCGATGATGAAGAACCACTGCGCGAGGCGATCCAGATTCTCGGAGACTGGCAGGGGCTTGGTGTATCGGAGGTGCTGGAGGCTACAAACGGCCTTGCGGGACTTGAACTGCTGCGCCAGCATCGTATCGACCTTGCCCTGGTGGACATGAAGATGCCGGAGCTGAACGGGGTGCAGCTGCTGCAGCAGCTGGAGACGGAATTTCCGGAACTGCTGACCATCGTCATTAGCGGCTACAATGATTTCGAATATACAAGGCAGGCGATCCGCTCCAGAGTGGTGGATTATTTGCTGAAGCCGGTCAACCGGACCGACCTGAATGCCGCGCTGCGCAAGGCGATGGATGTGCTGGAGGCCAGACGCAAGCAGGCGAGCGATTTCATCAGCACGAACATTACGCTGAATATGTCGCTGCCCAAGCTGAAAGAGAAGCTATATCTCTCGATCATTGAGCGCAGCTTCAAACACCAGTCTAATGAGGCACTGCTGCCCTTGATCGGGGCTGGTAGTCCGGGTAATTTCTTCGCGGTAGGCGTATGGCGTGTGCTTAATCTGGAGCAGGTGCGGCGGGACAGGTTCCATGAGGACCGCGAATTGCTGCATTTTGCGCTGACCAATGTCATTAACGAGAACAGCGACGGCCACTTCGAAGCCTTCAGCTTCCCCAGCCCCCGCAGCCAGCGGGAATATATCGCGATATTTACCCAAAAAGGCGGGTACGAACAGGATGCTGCCTTTCTGTCGGTCCATCAGTTGCGCAAGAGTGTATCCACCCTCCGCGAGCTGTTTGGCATTGAGGCCGCAGCCGGGCTGGGTCAGCCCTCCGGCGATATGATGAAGCTTGCCGATTCTTATGAGCAGGCACATGCCCTGCTTAGTGCGCTGGATCTGCTGGAGCTGAAGGGAGGTTCTGTCGCTGCTGCAGGCAGCGGCAGTCCACCGGCTCAGCTTAAGGATACAACGGCGCTGAATGTGTGGCTGCCGATGCTCCGCAGCGCTCTGGAGAACGGAAATATCAGTCATGCCAAGAGCATTCTGGGCGAAATTACACGCAAGTGGAGCAGCTCAGGTTATTTCAGCCTGGCAGAAGCCGATAGGGTGCTGCGAGAAATGAGCCTGCTGCTGAAGGATGTGGTGGCAGAGCTGAATGCCGGCGCAGGCGGACTGCGGGATGGGGAAGAGCCCGGATCGCGCAGCGCACCGGAGGGGGTGCTGCTGGACGATTTTGCCGACTTCAGGCAGTTTGAGGTCCGGCTGTTGGAGCGGCTGGAGCGCTGTGGTGCAGAAATCGGCAGATCGCTGGCGGGTAGCCGGGGAGGTACGCTGGAGAACATCAAGGCATATATAGACAACCGTTATTTCGAGAATATTAGAATATCGATGTTCACGGATAAATATTTCCTCAGCCGGGAATACCTAATGAAACTGTTCAAAGGGAAATATGGCTACGGCATCCATGAGTATGTGCAGAAGGTCAGAATGGACAAGGCCAAGGAGCTGTTGGCCGACCCCGGCCTGAAGATTCAGGATATCTCCGAGCGGCTGGGCTACAAGGACAAGAATTATTTCAGCAAGGCGTTCCGCAACTATTATGAATGCTCTCCCTCCGAATACCGCAGCCAGCTGCCGAAGAACGGAGAATAAAGCGATTACATCAGCACACTTTTTTACCCTTACATGATTACTTATGTACATTTTTATCCGGATACAATTTATTTAGAATAGCACCAGGACCACATGATACAGGAAAAAAAGGGGGCAACACCATGTTGAAAAGAGTTATGGCCTTGTCTGCAAGCCTGGTGCTATTCGGCGGGTTATTGGCAGGCTGCGGCGGCAATAATGCGGAGCCGGCAGCCGGTGGCAACGCAGCTGCGGGCGGTGCGGCGGAGGAAGGCAAACCAGTCACAATTAATATGTTCACGGCTTCTCCCGAATACACGGATGCATTTAATGCGTATATTGCCGAATACAAGAAGGTCAAACCCAATGTGTCGATCAATCTGGAGATTATGCAGGCTGACTATAATACGGTGCTGAAATCGAAAATTGCTGCAGGCAGCACGCCTGATGTGTTCCAGACCACGGCGGGCGGAGATATTGATACCTTCGCCGAATACAGCGCCGATCTGACGAATGAGCCGCTGGCGGCGGCCATGACCGACGCGGTCCGCGCCAACATGAGCTCCAGTGACGGCAAAGTGCTGGGACTGCCGATTAAGGGCAACCTGTTCGTACTGATGTACAATAAGAAGCTGCTGACGGACGCCGGAATCAGCGAGCTGCCGAAGACTACAGCTCAACTGGACGATACCATTGCGAAGCTTGAAGCCAAGGGGATCACCCCGTTCGCGAACGCTTATAAAGAGTGGTGGGTCTGGAAGCATATCTTCCAGCACTTTGTGGATGCGGCGGCAGCAGATGCAGGATCAGACGCCAAGACACTGGTGGCGGATTTCATCGCCGGAAAAACCACGTTCCAGGATCATCCGGTGCTGAACGATAACTTCTTCAGCTTCATTGACACTACCGTCAAATACGGAACCGACAAACCGCTGGAGCGCGACAGCAATGCAGAGGTCAGTGACTTTGCGCTTGGCAAAACCGCATTTATGACGGGCAAAGGCGCATGGGATGAAGAAGCGATCAAAAAGATCACTCCCGACTTTGACCTGGGCATCATGGGCTACCCTGTCAGCGAGAAGGCCGAGCAGTCGCAGATTATTACCGGTGCCGACCAGGCGCTCCGGATCAACAAGGATTCCGCCGTGGCTGCGGAAACGATTGAATTCTTCAACTGGCTCTATACCTCCGAGTACGGCAAGAACTGGTTCTCTGCGGTAGCGAAGGTCATTCCTCCGATCAAGGATGCCCCGATGCCTGACCTGCAGATGCCGAAGGAAATGGAGGAGCTGCTGAAGACGGAGAAATCTGGCGATCTGTCCGTTAACTATTCGCTGGATACGTTCCACCAGAAGTTTGGTGAGCTGATGCAGGCTTACATCGGCGGCAGCAAAACCAAGGCACAGGCCATCGATGAGATTCAAAAGGCCTGGATTCAGTTCGGATCGGCTACACAATAAGATAATCTGTATAGATTCCGGGCGGTCTCCAGAGTAAGATTACTGGAGAGCCGCCTTTTTAGGTTACTGCTTACGCTGTGGCATGAGGGGAAGACTCGAGCACTAGAGCACTCAGCGCCGGGGTTGGTTTGATAAGTTCTAATTGGAACCCTATACGTCATGAAAACCGAACACAAGCTAGGAGTTAACGGTAGATTTTCCCCATAGCCACCTACGTTTGGACTTAGAACGCTCCAATCTATATGGAATGACCCGGGTTCTAAGTAGTAACCGAAAGTGCATCTAATTGGCAGATTTTTTCTGTTTTCTCTTAAGCCCCTAATCGAAGTGGAGTCCTTGACATGCAAGAGGACACTAAAGAAGAGGGAGTGGAGCCGATGAAAAGCAACAAGTTATACGACGAACAGAGGATCAAAGTTGCCCAAGAAGCGATGAATGGAATCAAACTCTCTTACCTGGCCCGAAAGTATTCCGTCTCCCCCAGCACGATTACGAATTGGGTGAAGTTCTACAAGGAACGTTTTGGGGAAGAAGCCCCCTTGTCCGTCCATGAACAGATTGAAGACGCCAAACGCGTACAAGACCTGGAGACGAAGATGGATACCGCCATTAAGCTACTGGGCGAAAAGGATCTGGAGATCGAACTGCTGCGTGAACTCTTAAAAAAAGCCAACCCCGCTTACAGGACCAAATCGAACTAGCCGATGAAAGCATAAAGCGGGGGTATTCGGCAGCACTTGGACTCCTTATAAAAAGATTTACGCAGATTCTGTTCCATCTTTAGGGAGCCGAACAATTAGTTGCGAAACTGCATCTATTTAACCGATTTTTTCCGTTTTGGAGGAAATAAGTGCGAATACGCATCTATTTTAGACTTTTGAGCGTTCCAGGGGTGATTTACTCGAAATTAGTTGCAGATTTGCACTTATTTGCCTGCTAATGGACGTTTCGGCTGAATTTAGTTGCAGTTTCGCATCTAATTGCTCCGAACGTAACAAGCGCGTCCGTCTAACTCCTCTCGGGGACTTAAACAGTAACCTTGTTTGACTCTACAATGAATTGATGGCAGGAGGCCGAACAGATGAATAATGGGAAGCAGGAAAAGGTACAATGGATCGAAATTGCCGAGAATGGGCTGTATCTGGTTATAGAGGTGACCGGAGAGCAGGATGTGCGCTTGCTGCATTTCGCTGCGCAGCCACTGGTCGCAGCGCACATTGCGGACAAAAACAAGCCGGGGTTCCGGCTGCTGGAGCTGCAGCTGTCCGGGGAGGACCGCGACGAATACCACGGCCGCACGCACCGGGCGTCCTACCCGGGGCTGCGAATGAGATACACCGGGCACAGCGACGGAAGGAACACGCTCGGCCGCAAGCTGGAGGTGGCGCTGAGTGATCCGCTCACCGGGATCACGGCTGTGCAGCATTTCCAGTTCTACAGCGGCGTACAGCTGGTCCGCTGCTGGACGGAGCTGCGCAATGAAGGGGAGACTGCGGTAGCGGTGGAGTATATTTCCTCCTTTGCCCTGACCGGTGTAGACAAGGAGGGCAGCGCTGACCGCAGCAGCAAGATTGAGGTGACCTTGGCCCACAGCGGCTGGCAGAGCGAGCTGCAGTGGAAGACGTACAGCCTGCCGGAGCTGGGCATGTCCCATCTGTCGGACCGCGGGTCCAAACGGATTGCCTGCAGCAATACCGGCTCCTGGTCGGCGGCAGAGCTGCTGCCGATGGCAGTGCTCAGCAACAAGGAGCAGGGGACAAGCCTGTTCTGGCAGATCGAGCATAACGGCTCCTGGCACTGGGAGCTGACGGACCAGTATGACCAGCTGACGCTGCTGGCCAGCGGCCCCACCGAGCATGACAACCATTGGTGGCTGAAGCTGGCCCCCGGCGCTGTGTTCACAGCCGTGCCGGTAGCTGTCGGAGCGGTGGAAGGAGGCTTCCAGCAGGCGGCGGAACAGCTGACCGCCTACCGCCGGCTCATCCGCAGGCCGAATGAGGACAACGAGCTGCTGCGGATTATTTTCAACGACTACATGAACTGCCTGTGGGGCAAGCCGACTACGGAGAAGCTGCTGCCGCTGATTGATGCCGCCGCTGAGGTGGGCTGTGAGTATTTCTGCATTGATGCGGGCTGGTATGCGCCGGGAGACTGGTGGGACGGTGTAGGAGAATGGGAGCCGTCGTTGGAGCGATTCCCGGAAGGCATCAAATATGTGCTGGATATCATCCGCGTCAAGGGAATGATTCCGGGACTGTGGCTGGAGCTGGAGGTGATGGGCATCAACAGTCCCAAGCTGGCGGAGACGGATGACAGCTGGTTCTTCATGCGCCATGGCGTCCGGGTCAAGGACCGCAGCCGCTACCAGCTGGACTTCCGCAATCCGCAAGTCATCCGGCATGCCAACGGTGTAATCCAGCGGCTGGTGGAGGAGTATGGTGTCGGATATATTAAGATGGATTATAACATCAACGCCGGAATCGGCACGGAAACCGCTGCGGACAGCTTCGGCGACGGGCTGCTGCAGCATAACCGCGCCTACTTGGCCTGGCTGGACAGCATCTTCGCCCGTTATCCCGACTTAGTGATCGAGAACTGCTCCAGCGGTGGCATGCGGATGGATTATGCCATGCTCAGCCGCCACAGCATCCAGTCCACCAGCGATCAGGAGGACTATGTGAAGTATGCGGCGATTGCAGCGGCATCACCTGCTGCGCTGACGCCGGAGCAGTCAGCGGTGTGGTCCTACCCGCTGCGTGAAGGAGATGACGAGGAGGTCATCTTCAACATGGTCAATGCCCTGCTGCTGCGCGTGCATCAGAGCGGGCATCTGGCCGAGCTGAGCCCGCAGCGCCGGGCCCTGGTCAAGGAAGCCTTGGACGTCTACCGCCGCATTCGCGGCGACATTCCCAAGGCGATGCCGTTCTGGCCGCTGGGCCTGCCGGGCAGCGGCGACGAATGGGTCAGCTTCGGCCTGCGCCGCGGCAAGAAGCGCTACGTAGCCGTCTGGCGCGCGGCAGGCGAAGCGGCGGGCCTCCGGCTGCCGCTGCCGGAGCTGCAGGGGCAGATGCCGACCGTCAGCTGTGCGTATCCGCAGGCGCATGACTCGGAATGGTCATGGAGCCAGGATGAAGGCGTGCTGACGGTGTCGCTGCCTCCGGGCCGGGTGGCCAGGATGTTTGAACTGCAGCTTTAGTTACAGGAGTGTGCGTCTGTGCAGAAGTTTCTGTGCATCTGGTTCGGAATACCGCTCTTATAGGATGCCAAGTCTTACCGGGCATCTGAATAAGGGTGGTTTTTTTGTCGAATTAGGACTCTTTATGCCTGAAAATATTGTCGATTAATATCATAATCTGTAGAAATAAAATTGACAGGAAAGAAATAGCACTTTACAATGCAGATATGAGGTAATCATTACTACTTTATAGAAGCTTTTATATCATTTAACACGAATGAGCATATAAGCATTATTTCAAGGGAGGATGTACAATGATGAAAGCAACAGGTATTGTAAGAAAAGTGGATGAACTGGGACGTATCGTAATTCCGATTGAGCTGCGCAGAACGATGGGAATTGACATAAAAGACCCGCTCGAGATTTTTGTGGATGGAGAGAAGATCATTCTCAGAAAATATGAACCTACCTGTATCTTCTCCGGAAGCGCAGAGAACCTGATCAGCTTCAAAGGCAAAATGGTCAGCAAGGATGTCCTGGATGAGCTGATTTCCAGCTTCGACCAGATATAATTTTCAAACGCCGAATTCTGGAGTACATGAATAAAGGACCGTACAGCATACACATTACGTGTTTGCCGTACGGTCCTTTGTCATATCCTGGGTTCAGGAGAAATCCTATTGGAATCCGCGGCATGGACATGGCAAAGAGGTATCATATATCATAGTGGATGTGACAGAACCATAAACGGGAGGGATTCACAGATGAATCATGGGATAGGATACGTTGCACCTGGCAATACTTCAGAGCTTAAGAAGCCGCAGGCTATTATTTTTGATATGGATGGAACGCTGTTCCAGACCGAAAGCCTGCTGTTGCCTGCTTATCACAAAATGTTCGATGTACTGCGCGAGGAGAAGCTCTATGAAGGGCCAACGCCGCCGGAAGAACGGATTCTGGGCAGTCTCGGAATGCTGCTGGCGGACATCTGGAAGAATGTGATGCCTGAGGCAGATGAAGCGGTACACCGCCGGGCGGACGAGCTGCTGCTGAAGCTGGAGGTAGAAGGGCTGGAAGCAGGCGGTACGCTGCTGTATCCGCAGGTTGTCGAGACGCTGAGCGCACTGAAGGAACGCGGGGTGAAATTGTTCGTAGCCAGCAATGGGTTGGAGGATTATATCCACAGCATTGTGGTAGTACATGAGCTGAAGGAGCTGTTCGAGGGATTGTACAGTGCCGGAGGCCAGGGCACAGCAACCAAAACAGAACTGGTGCGGCTGCTGCTGGATAACCACGGCATCTCCAATGCCTGGATGGTCGGCGACCGCTCCTCTGACGTAGAGGCAGGCAAAGGGAACGCCCAGACGGTGATCGGCTGCGCCTATGCCGGCTTCGGCCGCCAGGATGAGCTGAAGGGTTCAGACCGGATCATTACCGCTTTTGATCAGCTGATTGAGTTGTATGACAACGCGGAGTAATCTTGGCTGAGAGAGCATTGAGGAAGCACCTCTCCTTAGGTACGGTCACTGAAAAACATGGTCTTCACAGATAGCAGGAAGTGAACACATCAAAAAAGACGACATTCATTCTAAGATTTCCGAATGAAATGTCGTTTTTTTTGGGTGTATCACTTCCTTCAGGTGAGCGACGTTTAGTTCAAAAGCTTCGAAATCGATTTCAAATTCACTGCAAATCTTGGAGCTTAAGCATACAAAGATGAGAAGAGATAATCACTTATTGACTGTTGCGACAACATGTCGTATATTTTACGTACGACAAGTTGTCGCAATGATGATCAGAGGTGCGCGCCCAATGAAAAAATTAGGAAGACTGTCTGAAACAGAAATGGAAGTCATGGAGGTGATATGGGGATTAGCAACGTCCGTAACGGTTAACCAGCTCCTGGATATTTTCAAAAGCAAAGGCTGGAAAACGTCAACCTTGTCGACCATGCTAAAACGCCTGATTGAAAAAGGTTTTTTGACAAAATCAATGAGCGGTAAGGTGAACTATTACGTTCCTGTTTTGACATTACTTGAGTACAAGAAGTGCGAAACCCAAACTTTTCTTAGTCGCTTATACAATGGGAAAGTAAAAAATTTAATTGCTGCTCTGGTTGATGATGCTGAACTCAGCCCTGATGACATAGCGGAATTAAAAGAGTGGTTTGTCCGCAAGGTAAGTAATGATGGCCTTAGTCTTGTCCCTTGTCATTGCGTCATTCGTAGGAACGATCATTTGGATTTTGCAAAACAGTATAAAGCCTGTCACGCAAAAAGTGTTTTCTCAGACATGGCATTATTATACTGGCTTGATTTCTGTATTTTTTCTTCTTGGCGGTTCAGAGATTATAATCAGGCTTATCCCTTTGATACGTTCTGTCTTGCCTCACACAGGCACAAGTCTGGAATCAGGAACGATTGCGGAACCATATGTACACGGCACTTCAATGGAGCCAACGGCAACAAGCAGCTCATTTATGAAACAACAGTTTGACTATCTGTTACGGCTTGATAACATAAAGGAAGTTATTGTGTTTTCAACTATAATTTGGGCTGTTGGAACCACTATCTTTCTTGTTGTAAATATCAATAAGTATCGGGCATTTAAACGTTCGCTCTTACAAGAAAGCCGGATATGTGATACGTTGCAATGCCCTGCAAAGGTTATTGTAAGTGCTAATGCAACAACGCCAATGGTTATGGGTTTGTGGAAACCAATAGTTGTACTGCCGGATACGAAGCTTGGGGAAAAAGAGCTTTCCATGATCCTATCCCACGAGCTCGTTCATTTAAAGCGCGGTGATCTGCTTGTGAAGCTTCTGGTACTTATTGTGAATTCGGTTCACTGGTTTAATCCGGCAGCTTATGCGCTCAGTAAACAGATAAATACGCTTTGTGAACTGTCTTGTGATGAAAAAGTCGTTCAGGAAATGGATACGGAAAACCGAAGATTGTACGGTGAAACGTCAGAGAGCTTGCTGAAGTACTTGGCGTTAAAGTCGGGTGGGATAAAACAACAAGGACAGCAACGTTCAATATGCCTTAGGATTGGAAACGAATACAACAGCCTCAACTTCAAGCGAGTGTAATGAACGATCTTTCCAATGGTATAAACGTAAAAAGCGACCTTCTTGTCCTTACGGAGGGGTGCTTATTGCAAATATAAGAATTTTATGTTTCGCACCATAGTTCATCCTTCTATTTTTTGCAGAAACGGATGTCGCCTCTTCCAGAGGACGGCATCCGTTTGTGTGTGCTGAGATAGACCTGCCCTGTGGAGAGCAACGGTAACGTTTTAGGCGAAAGGTGCTGCAGCGAGCTGGATACACTGGGTAGGGCAATTGTCGTAGGCTTCCTGCAACTCCTCCTGCAGGTCTGCCGCAATGGCGGTGACACCACGGTTGCTGTCCCCTTCATAAATGACTCCGGCAATCCCGCTGTTGTCCAGATCGAAAATGTCGGGTGCTGCGGAGTTGCAGGCGCCGCATGAGATGCAGTCGTCCTGGTTAACACTGGCATAGTTATTCATTGGATCTCTCCTCTGCAATATGGATGAACATACGAATACCCTCGATTGATTGTTTTTAACTAACATGACTTTCCGCGAAGAGGTTGATATCGTCTGGTGCTATTTTACATCTCTCAGCTCTTTAAATTCAATGAAAAATGTGCGATTTAACAATTGATTCACGAATCGCGTCATGTAATCTAACATATAAAATCTGTTGACGGTTACATGAATGGATTGATTATGCTTTTACATGGCCAACTGTTGTGATGTTCGGAAATAAAGCTCGATAATCGCAAGAGCTTCTGGATTCCATGCGGGCAGCAGCTCAGCAATCCGTGTCCTGATTAACCTATGCGCACAGAGGAAGTAGAGGAAGCCTGCCGCAGTCCAGCAAGGATTTGGTGGGTTGTCCTGGAACGTCGGAGCAATTAGATGCGAAAGTGCAACTAAATTCAGCTGAAACTCCCGTAAGCAGGCGAATAAGTGCAATTCTGCAACTAATTTCGAGTAAACCAAGCCTGATTCGCTCATATGCCGAAAATAGATGCCTTTTTGCATCTATTTCCTCCAAAACGGAGAAAAACCGCTAATTAGATGCACTTTCGCATCTAATTGATGTTCGCAACCAAAAGGGATGGGATAGTTGCCAACAAGCGGGTGAGTAGAGTTATGGCCTTCTGGTAAGTGTGTAGAAATAAATCACGAGTGAGATTAAGGTTACGCACATGAAGCTCTGAATCAACTTGAATACATTGACCGCGTCTACTTCCAAATAGTCTAAATATTGAAAGCCGGAAGCGCCTTGACTGGAAAGAGCTGAATTGAGCAGCAGGATTGATAGGATAATGGAGAGTGCGGCGGACAAGAGCGAGAAATTTCTCAATAGCTCCTGCTTCTCATCTTTGAAGATAAAGAGGACTGAGAATAGGACGACTACAACAATCAGAAAGAAAAACATGTCACAACCTCCAGTGGGTATATTTGGAATCTAATATAATCCATTACTGGTGAAGGGTCCAGCGTATATATAAATAACCCACTCCTTAAGCAGGAGTGGGTTATTTATTGTTGCGGCGTAGCCGCTGCCAACTGTATTCTTCGCTGCAGTATAGCTTGCAATCTAACCAGTGCCGCAGTAGGAATAGAAGCATATCCCGTGTTATTCCTCGGTCGTTTTGGCAGAGCTCGGTGTGTTCTTGTTGTTGTACATCCACAGCGCATATTCCAGCGGTCGGATCAACGCTTTGTGGTAGGTGCCGCCATCGCCGGCGCGGGCGAAGACCTCGCGGGCTGGCTTGGGGTTTACCTCCAGCACGTAGATCCGTCCCTCGCGGTCGATCGCAAGGTCAAGCGCCAGCTCGCATAAGGCGCTGAAGCTGTCCTCCAGATAAGCAGCGGCCTCCAGCCCCAGCTTCTCGGCGTTCTTGATGACCCGGTCCGACTTCTCGGCGCTGCCCAGCCATTTCTTCAGCAGAATCTCGGCCCGAACGGCATGGCCGCCGCCATGCAGATTGGAGGTAACGCTGCGGGCAGCGCCGACCCGTCCTGCCATTCCGGTGAATTCCCATACTCCGTGGCCGTTCTTCTGCACCAGCATGCGGTAGTCGTGGAACCGCCCGCCCGGCAGTCGCAGCGGGATGCCCTGCTGGACCAGGAAACGTCCGCCGATGCACCACTGCCGCACTATGCCCTCCAGCCGGGCCTGCGACACCTTGCGCGGCGCGATGATCCGGCGGTCCTGACGGCGGCCCTGGATGTCATAGCCGCCCTTGCCCACTCGCAGCCGTTCAATCCGCAGAATGCCGCGTCCGCCGGTGCCGTTGATCGGCTTGATATAGATCACAGGATAGGCCTTCAGCATCCGCTGCAGATCGACAGAGGAATGGTAGAGCAGCGTCTCCGGCATATGCTGGCGGAAACGGGTCTTCTGCGAGAAGGTCTGGTGTATCGTCCATTTGTTGCGCAGCGGCCGGTTCAGAAACACCAGATCCTTGTAGCGCTCGCGGAACCGCAGCAGTTGCTGGAAACGCGAGCTGCGCTGGATGCGGCAGCGGTCATAGATCATATGCGGGAAGGAGCGCCACTTGCGCGACCATTTGCCGCTCTTCGGATCATATATCAGCGCATGGATCTGCTCTTTGCTAGGATGGACATCAGCTGGGGTGAACACAATAACACATGCATCATAGACGTGGGTGCAGGAACAGCTCAAACTGCTCTTTATACTGGCCGGGTCCTTTTTTATAAATTACTTTGTTCAGTACGGATTTCAATAATGCATTTCTGCTCATGGGATTGTCTGTCTGGTAGTACGACTTCACTACAGATTCTGCAATAGGGATAATTTTGCTTCTTGCTTCTTTCCGGGTCAGTTCCAGATCCAGATCCTTTTGAATCTTGCTGATTTCTTCACTGGTTACTGTTATTCGTGTGGAGACATCTTGTGATCTCTCCATAAATACCTCTTCGGTATAAATTCCTCTTTCTAAGAAATCGAACAATTTCCCTCTTTGGTTTTCCAGTTCTCTCAGCTCGATTTGTAATGAGGCTATCGCTCGTTCTTTTAGCTTGAGCTCGCTCTGCGGTGTGGTATGATTTCGTTTTCCCCATTTGATCTTATAATCGTTCAGCCAAATCTCAAGTCCTTCAACGATTCTGGCCTCCACTGAATCATAACGGCTGCTGCGTGTAGGACAACCAACGGTACTGCAGCGAAAATGAGCAGTTTGATTGGTGTATGAGCGATAAACCATGGTCATTCCACACTCGGAGCACTTTACAAGGCCAGCCAATGCCGAGGTCATGCGTGGTTTGCCGTCCATATCGAATTGATGTGGGGAATGATGATGCTCTGAGAGCCTCTGGTTAGCCTTTAGGAAGGTTTCGTTTTCGATAATAGGTTTATGCTTACCTTGGACGTCAATCCACTCATCGCGGCTCCTATGCCGTGAGGTGCGGCGTTTGCTTCCATCCTTGCTTTTCTTAAGTTCTTTCTTTCCCCATTGAATTCTTCCGATGTATACTTCGTTTTTAAGAATGGTTAAGACAGAAGACGCTGACCAACTACCCCCTTTATAAGAGGGGATTTTTAGTCGTTCTAATTCTGAGGCGATTTTACTGCCCCCCTTTTGTTGCTCCGGGTCTTCATGGGTATACCAAGAGAAGATTTGTCTTACAATATCAGCTTGTTCCGGATGGGGGGTTAAAGTGCGACCACGGCCATCAGCGAGATTCTCAATTAAGTATCCGTATGGAGGACGAGTTCCCAAGAAATTTCCTTCCTCTGCAGCACGCTTCCGGCCTCCTTGCATACGGCGGGTAATGATCTTGAGTTCTTTACGGGCCATAAAGGCTTCAAATTCACTGTATTCCTCATCAAATTCATCCATCAAATCATAGGTCTTCCGTGGAGTTATAATCTTAGTCTTGGCTGAGCGGAACGTCTCCAGGATCAATCCTTGCTCTTGCATATTGCCGCGCCCCAAACGGTCAATATCCATAACCAGGACAGCATCATATTCGCCAGATTCGACCTCTTTTAATAACTGCAGCATTTCTGGACGGTGGACTAAGGTTTCACCGCTGACAATCTCTTCGCGGATGCGAATGATATTTAATTTTAGTTGCTTGGCAAGTTTGAGTAGGGCTGCCTTATGTTTGGCCAGGGTTTCACCTTCGCCGCGCCGTTCGGCGTCTTCATCTGATCTGGATTTTCGCAAGTATAGAGCTACATCCAATATGTACATCCCCTTTAGGTTATAAGGATAATATTTATGGATGTATTATACGGGGATGGGCATGAAAAAACCACTAAATACTACTTTCCAATAGGTTGAATTATGGTCTTATGTCAAAGGTTAAAGATAATTTGCTTCACTTTCTGAAGAAGGTTGAGTCGGGTGATGTTACTGCTCAAGACATTCACAATGCACAGTCCATTTTAAAGTCTTCTGTCATTATTCCGTCAAGCAGTGTACTGAGAAAAGGAAGCACGGAAATTCGCTTGAAACATCGTGTTGAAATCACTCCAGCCTTAAAAGATATGCTCCAATCTAACGAGTACTACACAGTCCAAGAGGTTGCTGAGCGCTTCAATGTGACGGATAAAGCAGTCTACAAATGGATTAAACAAAATAAAATTGTGTGGGAACGGACCAGTCAAAATAGTAGGGACATCCGTATTCCCAAAAATCAATTTAAAAGTCCTCCTGCCAAAGCCGAGGCCTCAATTCTGGAAAAATCTATATTCAACGATGCTGTTGAAATGGAACTCGTTAATCGTAATGATCTATACCGCGATTAAATTGATAGCTACTTTAGTGAAACCACACAGTTTTTCTAACGTATGATCATTATTCAAATTTTTCCAATAGGGCTCATGCGGAGGTGAACTTGACTGGAGCATTTTTATGACTTGGTCCAATTGGCATTCTCGATCGCTCTCATTTCTTCCTTAGTGTTAATTCCATTCACCTATTTTTCTTTACAAGAGATACACTGGGGTCATGAAATTGCTGCAGTCGGTTCAACTTGGTTTGTGGCTGTAAGACTGTCGCAACCCAACAGCATTCAGCGGTGGATAGTACGTATCGCCAGACGAAGAGAAGCACCTGATGAAGACGACAATGGTCCTTCCCCACATTGATATTCCATACTTTCAATTAGGGAGGACAACGATGAAAAAGATTTTGTTGCTCCAAAAATGGGCCAAGCCCATTCTCGTCATGTTGATTGGAGTTATTCCGATCATTGTGCTCAGCGGGTGTTCGACAGCATCCCAATCAAACTCGATTAATGCCGATTCATCAGGGATATTTAACCACTTTTTTATTTATCCATTTTCGATCTTGATCAAATTCTTCGCGAATGCATTTCACGGAAACTACGGATTATCGATCGTGCTGATGACTTTCATCATCAGACTTGCGATCATGCCGCTCATGATGAATCAAACCAAGAAACAAATGGACATGAAAGAAAAGATGGCCGTCCTCCAGCCGGAGTTAACTGCACTTAAGGAGAAGTATAAGAACGACGTCAGTGCGGATGCCAAAAAACAACAGCAAGTCGAGATGATGCAGCTCTACCAGAAGCATCAATTTAATCCCTTAAACATGGGGTGTTTACCGATGCTTCTCCAATGGCCGATCACTCTCGCATTTTACTACGCCATTCGTCGTACCCCAGAGATTGCAGCTCACGATTTTCTGTGGTTTAGCTTGGGGAAAACAGATATGATTTTGCCGCTTATTGCCGCTGCGGTGTATTACGTTCAGTTCCGCGTGTCTCAATCCGTTTCAGCGCAGTATCAGCAAAATCAAAATAACCAAATGGCTTTCATCGGATTGTTGTCACCGATCATGATGGGTGTATTTTCTTTTGAGATGCCCGCCGCGTTACCATTATATTGGGCGGTTGGCGGTATATTCATTATCGTGCAAACGATCATACTCAATAAAATGTACACGAAGCCAAATGTAGCGAGTAAAAACCTCCCTACCGGTGTAGAAGATTTATAAAATTGAACCAGTTATATAACAATACTAAATACAAGGCATCTGAGACGCGACCTCAGATGCTTTGTTTTTTATGTGAGGATAGCATCATATTCGCTAGATTCGACCTCTTTTAATAACTGCAGCATTTCTGGAGGGTGGACTAAGGTTTCACCGCTGACAATCTCTTCGCGGATGCGAATGATATTTAATTTTAGTTGCTTGGCAAGTTTGAGTTCGGCTGGGCGGGAATATTTCATGGGCATCCGCCCAAGCAACCTTTCCGCGAATGCATATGATGATTATGCCTACTCATTGAAAGGAGCGATCACATATGGGATTTTTTCCAACGCCGGGAACCGGCGGAGGATTCCCGGGGTTCCCGGGCGGACCTGGCGTGCCGGGAGGATCGGGTTTTCCAGGTGGAAGTCCCGGTGGATTTCCGGGGACTCCGGGACCTCCAGGAGGTGCACCGGGAGGCGTTCAAGCGCCGACGGCTCCTCCACCGCAATTCCTACCGCAAATGCCGGTCACCACATTTGCCATCGACCCGGGCGGGATCAGACGCTGTTTGTTCCGTAACACATACATTTGGCTGAACAACGGCGAGCAATTCTGGTTCTTCCCGGTATTCGTCGGACGTAATTCTATTGCAGGGTTCAGATGGTTCGGTTTCTCCTGGGCATACTTCGGCATTGATTTGAATCGGATTAGCTCGTTCACATGCTTCTAAGCAGACAGCGAAAGAGAACAGCCTACGGGCTGTTCTCTTTGTTATGCTGCTTCTCGTGTCTGCGGTTGTGAGCAAGGCGAGTTATGCGGTTAACGGTGAAAGAGCTAATCACTTTTCTTAACAAAAGGGTAATTACATTAGATTAAGAAAGAGTATATTTTATCTGCAATTAATTTCAACGTCAATCTTCTAACTCATATGTTTGATAGTATTTTTAACATATAATCTCTTTAATACCTAAAGGAGGTGAATTTTATATGAAAACGGAAGAACAAGAATTGCTTGCAGCCATTTTGGAAGTCACCGAAGAATTTGATAGCGTCATTACACGTGAGAACAACGTCAATAACATTCACTAGCAACTCTCCGCAGCCCAGCCTCCTCATTGAATCTCCAAATGAGGAGGTATTCTCTTCATTATGGAGGTCTTGGAATGGTAAAAACTGCGCTTATATACCCTCCTATCAGCGATCCTACTTCGGGTTATCACAGCCTTTGTTGTTTGGCGGGCTATGCGCGGCAATTCGGCTTTGAAGATATTGATATTATTGACAGCAACATTGACTCATGGCTGTATACCGTAGCACCTGAGCAAATCGGGAGAACCATGCAATATATCAATGAACGAACTGCGCAGCTTCAAGCACTGGAACAACCCACGCCCATTGAACAAATGGAGCTTTTTTACGCGCTCAAAGTACAAGACATGAATTTTGTCGAGGCGCTGCCAGCCGCGTTGCATACTTTCCGTCATGAAACAGAATTTTTTGACTACAGGATGTATACCAGCGCCGTTGAGACGGTAATGCTCTGGATGGATGCCTTATCTTTAAAGGGCTTCCCGGGGCAATTCAAGGGGTTCAGCTTAGCCACCACCGGATTTTTCAATATATTTAGCTCCTTGGATATGCGCGATACTCGAATCACCGAAGTGATCTCTCAACCTTTCACCGACTATTTCAGGAACGAATTGATTCCTGGCATCATCATAGGCGACTATTCCCTCGTTGGTATCAGTATCACCTATGTCGCCCAAATTCCTTTCGCACTCAGCATGGCACAGCACATTCGGAGAAGCTGCCCGGAAATCCGGATTATATTTGGCGGTACCCCCGTCTCTGATTACTGGAAATATATTTTGAACAAAACCGATTTTTATGCGGTATTTGACTCTGCAGACGCCTGCATCATCGGTGAAGGTGAAAGTGCCTTGGTCTCTATCCTCCAGGCATTGAAGCACAATAAGCCGTTGCCTGCGTCTCCGAATATTGCACTGCATCCCCGATATCAAGCCGTGCCTGACACATCCGCGCTGGAAATCAAATACGAAGATATCTGCTCCTTTCCGGCGCCGGAGTACAGCAAGCTGCCCTGGGAGAAATACCTATCCCCATTTCCGTTCATTTACTATTCTCCTTCGCGGGGATGTTATTGGAACCGGTGCACCTTTTGTGATTACGGCTTGAATACCGATTCGCCTACCAGTCCCTGGCGGCAATACCCGCTGGATAAAATTATGGAAGATTTGAGGACGCTCGCCGTCACCTACAAATATATTTATTTCTCAGTGGACGTGCTTTCTCCGGCCTTGCTGTTGAAGCTGGCGGCGGCGATCCTGGAAGAAGGCCTCGACATGGAGCGGAGATCCGGTTGGAGGAATACTGGACGCCTGAACGCTGTGATTTGCTGCATAAAAGCGGATGTACCGCCATCTCGGTCGGATTTGAATCCGGCAACCAACGGATATTGAATCTGATCAATAAAGGAACCAAGGTCGACCGGCTGCAGGAAACCATTCAAATGTTCAGCGAAGCCGGCATCGGCGTACAAATTATGGGATTTACCGGATTCCCTACGGAAACGGTTGACGATGCCTTGAGTTCCGTTGATTTTCTGCAGCATAACAGCAGGCACTGGACTTTTGGCGGGCTTGGCCAGTTCGTCTTAACCAAAGGCGCCATTATAGCCAAAGAACCGGAGCGTTTCGGTATTCTCGATATCCGGCCTTTTGAGGGCGAAGATATCGCCTGGAGGCTGTATTACAGTGAGCAAAAGCACTTGCTTGCAAATTCTTCACGTTGCGGGTCGAAGGAGCTGACACAAGCCAAAGCATCCTTGAGGGCCAATCAGTTTGACCGTCCTTGGGTGGGGGGAGTGGATACGGCGCATTCGATGTTCTACCACGACCGGTTCGGGAACAACATCCTCAAAGTCATCAGCGGCGCAAATCATACGGCAGCTAACGAGAGCACAATCTTGGAATTAAATGGGCATCTTATTGAGGAACACTATTACCTTCCTGTCCACAAGCTGTTTAACAAAAAGAACTTGGATAACATACTTGACACATCCGAACGCGAAGGAAAGGCAGTCACCGCGCAAAATATAACTGAACTTCTTCAACAATGGGAACCGGATTATTCCAGTTACCCGCAGCCAAAAGAACAGCAGCTGTTCGTCCGGCGGGATGGCACTCTTTTTCCGTTTCCTGTACCCATGATCGAGTTTTTGCGGAATTTCGAACATGGCTTAAGTTTGACGGAACTGCTGCAGCAATCTACACAGCATGAGTTCCATACCCAACTATGGCAACACTGTATCACCAACCGGTTTCTGCGGCTGAAACGGTCACCGGCAGCGGAAGCTTGAAGATCGTTGGACAAAGGAGGTGTGTTCTCAGTTGAACTCCGCAATCAGCAAACCTAATTACAGACTCCTGCTAAAGCATAATGCCGACTTTCGCTATTTATGGCTAGCCCGTGCATGCTCCTTCTTTGGGGATTCCTTATACAATCTGGCGATCAGCTGGCTCGTGTACTCGATGACCGGCTCCTCGCTCCAGGTGGGGCTGGTGATTGTCGCCAAGTTCCTGCCGGAAATGGTACTCGGTTTATTCATTGGCGCCTGGGTAGACCGCTTGAACAAAAAGATTTTGATGCAGATCTCCGATGCCGCTCAGGCCCTGCTCACCGGAACCCTTGCTGTATTGATGATAACCGGGCAGCTTCAGCTGCTGCATATCTATCTGATTACAGTCGGTTTATCGATTATGGGCAATCTGTTTGCAACTTCGCAGAGCTCTTGGATGCCGGAGCTCATCGCGGATAAAACCTATCTCATCTCAGCCAATTCACTGCTGTCCGTTTCCCTGCAAATCACCCGTATTCTCGGTACGGTTGCAGGTGGAATATTGGTGGCCTCCATTGGGAATTCAGGGGCCGTGATTGTGGATGCGGTAACCTTTATCGTCTCGCTCGCCCTGATTCAGCGGATTAAGCAACGCAGCAAGGCCGAGAAGAATTCCGGCGCCGCCACCGACTTGTCCATCTTCGCGGAAATCCGTGAGGGCTGGAAATGGCTGCGGGGACAAACTGCCTTGCTCCTGCTCATCCTTCTCGGTACGCTCAGCAATATTGCCTTAGGACCAAGCAATGTGCTTCCCCCCATGCTGATCGAGGAGTTGCTGCAAGGCGGTTCCAGCGAGCTCGGTATTTTTAATGCAGCTATAGCTGTCGGGTTGCTTCTGGGCGGGCTGTTCGTCGGCAGCAAGTCCCCCCGGAGAATCGGTCTCTGGTTCTCCTGTGGACTGGGTGTTCAAGGCCTTGGCATGTGTGTGATCGCATTATCTCCCGTACTCTGGACGGCTTGCTTCGGCAACTTGATTTTGGGCTTTGGAGTGACAGTCACTGTGATCCCGATGAGCACCTTGTTCCAGTTGCTTGTTCCGTCTCCGCTTCGGGGACGTGTCAACAGCATCAGCTCCATGGCCTTTAACATCTCCATCCCGTTAACCTATGGCGGAGTAGGTATTCTGGCCGACAGAATCGGTGTGGAAGTATGTTTCGGTCTTGCCGCTATCCTGTTTGCCGTTTGTCTGATCATCGGGCTGACCAATCATCATCTGCGCAGCCTCGACATAAAAGCTCCACAGTCCTCCCGTTCACCTCAAACCGGTCAATCTGTATAAGTAATTTAGGTTCAGTAACAAGTTACGGGAGAATCGACGAAATTCTACAAATGGAAGACGCGGAGAAAGAAGGGTCACGGGTCGTTGTCGATTATTGTGTCAGCCTGACTTTCTCTCCTGGCGATCCTGGTAGTTCCGCCAGCGGTTTAACGCAGTCAGCTGTTCCTTCATCTCCATTCGGGCTTGGAGGGACGTGATGGAGTACCCAAAACCTTGCTTGTTCATCGCACGAAGCTGGTTGTTTTTCCCTTCCGTTTTCGCTTTGGAGATTTTGCAAAGGAGCCGGTTCATGATTTCGGGAAGCCAGTTCCAGACGGTTCGGATAGGAAAAATCGCAGCAAAAAGATCCATCTAATGATGGATCTTTTTGCTGCGGATATGGTTGGCAGAGATATGTATTGCGTTAATTGAAGAATTATATCAATCAAATTCATTGTCTGACAGTTGCTTTAGATGCTCCAGACCCGGTGGGATACCATATAATACGGCTGCTTCTTGCAAAGTGAAATCCGTGTGTTTAGATTCGTACAATAATTCGTCCGGCATCAGCAGTTCCACAGCGAATTGATTGGCCTGTCGTTCGATACGATCTACAGAATAGAGGGTATGTCTTCTCAAAAAGGGTGTATTAACATCAGGATGCAGAATCACATGTCCCAGTTCATGAGCGCATGTGAAGCGCTGATCTTGTTGTGAGGATTCATTATTAATATGGATCATTTTTAATCGACGACTGGAATTGTAGTAGCCTAACATATCGCCCAACAATTCATATAACACCAGGACTTTTCTCTGCGATGCAATTTCGAATGGGTTATTGGTCCGGTGTTTCTTGATGAGTTGGGTTACAGTAGATTTAATCACGCTGTATCCCTTTCATAGCTAATCCCTGTATTTTTTTGGAGTGAACTTCTGCTTAGATACTTCTCTGGCCAACCGAAGAGAATTCTCAAGAGAAATAGCAAACAACCTTTTAGTTTCCTCATCCATAGGTTCTCCGTTAAAAGCTAATGCCTCGTTTGATTCTAAATCTGCCAGTATACGATCCAGGTCTTTGCCGATGTCTTTCTTGTCTTTATCAGATATTTCGTAATATTTGGAATCAGAATTTGAAATGTTTTCTTGTCCTTCTAAGTAACCCATAGCCCTCATTAAGTCATCGCTATCAGCATTCTTTAGAAATGGAGCCAATGCAATTAAATTCTCAGGCGTAACCTTGTGAGTTCCAGACTCGATGCGGTTTATAGTGGAATGGCTTACTCCGGATTTAACAGCAAGTTCTCTTTGACTCCTAAATCCACTCTCTTCTCTTAATTTCGCAAAATATATCCCAAACTCTTTTAAGTTCATATGTATCACCCAATCCTAGTTTAACAGAAAGTGTTTCAAGTATGAAACAATCGTTTGTTTCATTCGTGAAATATAATGTTTCATTCGTGATACAAAGGTGGAATATTTTTTTGTAACAAGTGTGAGACAGGAGGTGCTGTACAGAGATGAAAGTAATTCCTAAACCAGGAATCATTAATCAACTACAAGAAGAAAAGTGTATGTCTGAGCAAGAATTTGCAGATTTCGTAGGGACTTCAAGGTCTTCGCTGTGGAGAGCAAAGCTATCGTCAGATGATAAACGTTTTTCTTTAGGGCAAGATGTAATGGCAAAAATACTAAGGAAGTTTTCCTGAAAAGTCGTTTGAAGACATATTTTTTTTGGAGTTCTTGTCTCAAACGTGTTACAAAAATATTTCTGACGAAATTGTTTTAATTTTTGAGTATGTCCCTGTACCTGAAAGTACAAGTGGCTTCTTTACTTTCGGTAATCAATATCTTTTGAAAAGGAGTTGATAAAAACATGGTAGTCCCACACACCATCCAGCATACACATAAAGCCAGGGGGGATGCTGGCATGATTGTTGCAAGCTACACATTCGGGGAGACGAAGGTTCATATCTGCGATGACCATATTGCCAAGAGCCCAGAAGAGCGTGAGAAAGTCGATACAGCAATTGCAGATGCTGCATGGGCCTGTTTACAGGATGCAGCAGACTCCATGAAGGATGTCTCTGAGTCTACTCTATAAGTATAGCTATTATTAGAAAAAATTATACGTAGATTTTTACGTTATGGATTATCCGGTGACAGAAATCCATATCCGAATTTAAAGAAGTGTCTTAATACATTATGGAGGGAGCCACGACATGGGGAACTTTGAGAATTTGCTGAATATAGAAGTGCGCTTAACGGGAAAGAGGGAGGAAATTGAATTGATTAAACACAGACGGCGTGTTCTTTTCAATGATGTTGATGCAAATGAGAAAGAAATAATTAGCCTTCATTATGAAATTGAATTTAAAAAGCTTGAATTGTTGCATGTCAAACGGGAGCAGATCACCCTCTTGAGGAACTCGACTGATGTACACGACAGAACGATCTATTTGCAGCAGCTAAGCCGACTCCAGTTGTTAAATGAAAAGTGCATCACCATTCAGGTTAAACAGTTATTCGAGGAAGGCTATGGCCTGGAACTGAAGCAGCGTGGACTCATAACAGGATATGAAGAGGCAGAGCCTACAGAACAGACGAAGGTGATCTAACTTGAGTAAGTTTCAGAATAATGAGCGACTTCCTGATCATCGTATGAACGAAAAAGATAAAGCAGAGTTTGCTGAAGCGTTGGCATTCAGATATGTCCAGTTAACGCTTCTAGCTAATTCTGCTAACCATGCACGCTATTGGGTTGATCAAACGACAGCACAGTCTGCTGAAGAACTGGAACGTCTATCTAAGATTCTGTCGGATCTTCCTGAAGATATTCAAGAACTAGTGAACGAAAGCATTCGATTACACCAACAATGAGGACAGGCCTTGGCCTTGTCTCCATGCTTGTTCTTTACTTACGGACAAGCATGGAGATGCGGCTAACGCATCCAGAAGCGCTGAACGCAAAATTGCGCTGAGCTACTAAGGAGGTGAATAAAATGGATACCGAAGCAAAGCAAACACAGATACTTCAAGCAGCTCGAAATTGGCAGAGATATCGGGGCAGCATTACAGACAAAGTCGTAAATCTGATGTTGGACGCCGGGTTGAGCATCTACGATGCACGAATTGTTCTGGACGAAGCCCAAGGTTCGCTCAACATTAGATCGTGGGGAAAGGAAGGAGAGCTAACGAAAGCAAACTTTGATTAATAGTATCGCTCTACTCTTTCTATCCATAATTTATATTCTTTTCCCTCTTTATGTTGCGCCCAATAATAAATATCTGATCTTGTAAAACTCAACGCAAAATTGCGTTAAGCCCAATCCTGAGAACGGGGATGGAGATGTGAAGTCCTTAGTAAACGATAAACCTTTAACTAAAAGTATGGTCGGAGAGCGCATATGGGCGTTGCAAAGTACAGATGAAGCAGCCTTTCAACGGGAACTCATTACGTATTTTGAGCGCGGTTATTCAGGATATTCCATAGTGGGCATTGAGTATCCATATATCTTTTTGCAGTGAGGAGGCTAGTAATGAAGAAAGAAATGAACATTATACATTGTACTTTGCAAAGATGCTTTGACGTTGGAACAGACGACACTTTTCTATCTCAAATCATTTCGATGTTTCGCCGCAAATGGCGGGGGCAGACACTTGTTTTGTCTTTCATTGACGACATGGAGGTAAGATTTATATCCTCTTTTAGAACTTACAGATAGCGAAAGGAAGAGAAGTCTGTAGGAATCATGAGGATTTTAACGTCCCACAAATCTAAGGAGGATGGCAACATGAAGCAATGGAGTAATAATGCTTGCCTGGGATATATCCTGGCTGCTCTGAAGCGTAAAGGCTGGTCCAAAGCACAGATTAAGGAAGTCACTCATGCCGTATATTTTGAATTTGACTTCAAGAGCATTAAGGAAGCTGCCGATCTGTATGAAAGATCATTTGATTAATCGGCTTATGGTGGTAAAGGACGGTGCTGAATTCTAGTAAAAGAAATAACGAGTATCTGCTAACAACGGAAGGAGTGAATGATATGGGGACTGCGAATTCCCTGCCGGTGATCACTGGCAGAGCTGCTGCTGAATATCTGCAGGACTGGTTGCACATTTCAGCGATTGTGAAGGTAGTGTCGGATGACAGGAAGCATCTCTATTTTAGAGGCAAGGATCAGATCGGAAGACGGATGGAATATCGGGTTGAGGCTGTAGCAGAAGCTGATTACCACAACATTTACGAACGAACTCCAAATCCAGAACAACCGGAACCCTGGGAATGGGCTGATGCGATCCCTGTGAGGCGAGAGGGCTAAAGTCAAGGCCAGTCAACATATACGAATGAGATCATCTGAATTCTTGAAAGGAATGATCAGTGATGGATACAGGAGAAGAGATTATGCACGAATTAGAAGCGGGTATCTCGTTGTTGGAAAAGCACAATTTGGTCGATGCAGCCAATGTCCTGCGGAATCGACTGGCATCCTACCGGCAGCTTATGGATGAACTCGGCCGCCTGGAATTCACACGTATCCTTTAATAGGCAACCCGCCTAATGATGGCTGGAGGGATACCAGTCGAAACCCAACCGGTCAGCACGGGAGGGCTGCGGAATCTGCCATTTGAGAAGCTTGTGTTCTCGGTGTTACAAGGATTAGGAAGGAGGGGGAAAATGGACGGTAAAACTTTTGCTGCTGAATTAAGAGAGGTATCAACATGGGAACTAAGGGAGCGTTTTAATAACGAGAATTTGGCTATTTCTGATAAGTTGATTGATTTGTTAATTAATGAAGGTCTTTGTGTGTCACGTGTCAACCAGATTATGGACTTAGTAAAGAAAAGAGTTTTGGAACGACCCTTAGCTTAGCTGATTAACTCGCCTAGAGGGCATGTTATTCCCTCTTAGGCGAGTTAAACCAACATCAATCTTGACTTAGAAATTTACGTGATTCTCTTGCATAACTTTTTAGTTCTTCGGGTTTAACAGTAGCTAATGCTTCTAGAAAAGAACTGTAGACTCCCACGTATGTGCTGATAATTTCATCAATATTTAACTTTTCGAATTTGTTTGGATTAACTTTATCGAGAGCAGCAATTGTAAGATCTTTAGCAACGAGATTAATGCATTCGTTTAATTCAGCCAAAACTATTACCTCCTTTCAAGGAAAAAAATGAAATAAAATTCTATTTTAGCAGAAATTAGTAGTTTGTAACCAATTTCGTAAAAGTATAGAAAGGATGAGTGGTTTGGACTCTGAGTATCCGGTATTTATTGCAGCACAAATGCTTAGATTTGTAAATCAGGACTCCTATTTAACCTTAGTGTATAGGGATTTCTTGAAAAGAGGTCATGCCTCAGAAAAAGCTTTAGAGATACTGTTTAACGGAAATGTGTTGGAAGATTCGGTCATGACTCGTGAGTATGAATTATATGCTAAAGAAGGAGAGAGAAAATAATGCCACTGGTATTTAAACGTCCCCTGTACGCAGGGGACATCTTTGAAGGAGAGATTCAAGGCCTCTTTGTACAAGCGCATGTATTTTCAGATCCATCCTCGTATGGGATATCAGAAGGTCGAATCAGTCGGTTGACGGTGTATCCGAATCAACAAAAAGAGTTCGGTAAACATCTGGCTAATTATGATCGGGGCTGGGATGGTAAACCTCCGGAAGACAGCAAGATTCGTGCAGTTACTGAAGCGGTAATCAGGCAATTTGATGATAAGGCGGTAGATTGGCGGTTTGAGGCTTCGCGTTAGATTGCGAAAAGTCCAATTGGTTAGGAGGTGAATTATGCAGCTTGGTCTGTTTGAACAAATGATTTTGTGTCGTGTATTAACGGAAGCAGAATACAAAGAAGTCCAATATGCACATTCGAATGATAGATGCCATGTATTTCATACGGATATCGGTCTGGTCGCTGTTGATCGGGAAACGGGGAAATTCGATTCCAAGGATTATAAACAGATGTTTCAATAGATTGCCTTGATGAAATAGTGCTGTCACTCAATCTGCATGAATCATAGTGAAGTGTGAGTGATGGATAGTAGACGCATACTGCGCATTAGGGAAGAAAAGGTCGTTTTGATAACGAAATGATGTTTTTGTCCTTATCATCACCATGGTCCGCATTATCTTCTATCTCTTTTTTCTCATCGTGAAACTCAACAAGAGAATGGGCCGTGATGTAGTCAAATGGAGTGTAATTATTACTTGGTAATTTTCTTGTAAGTAATATCTTGACAATGATGATTCCTAATAAGAGATTTAAAATTCCGAATCCTCCAACCAACATGAATTGTACCAAGTTCATTGTTAACACCGCCTTTGTTTGATTTTATAATTAAATGTTAATATTTTCAAGATACAAGGTTGCTGAGTGCTATTCATTCGACCGAGATTTGATGCACAGTACGAAGATACTGAACAATAGACGCAAACGGTGTAATAGAAGGGGGTGTATATTGGGAAATGCTAAAAAAAGAATATCTTACGGTATTTACCCATAAAGGCTTCAATATTCAAACACAAAAGGTTGCTGTTCCGGCCACAGGGGATCAGCTGGGTTATGTAATTGATAACTATTTCTTCATTGAACGTACATATGATCTGTTGCAAGATGCTGCAGAATTATAATTGTATGTTATGGAGTATAAAAAACCGTCAGAATGAGTACACAAAACAAAACTGCCGATAAATTGATTCCTATCCCCAAAAGCGCGACATGTCTATTTTTTTTATTCTTAAGACCCATTAATCCGAAAATTAATCCTATAGGACTAATATAAAAGAGAGAAAAAAAGCCGATACCATCTCCAAGCTGACCAGCTTTTATAGCATAGTGATCAATAAGAGCAATTAAGACTACAAAAACACCAATTATAACAGAACAAAATAGTAATGGTAGATTTGATATTCTTTTTTTACTCATTTTATTTTTACCCTCCATACATTTACATATAATACATATAACACATATATGCATTATATGTAAAACGAACCAGAGATTCCGATTCTTAAATTTTTATACTATCAGACTCATATTGATATTACGTAGTACGAAGATACGGTCTCATTAAGGGAGTAGGAGTATCCCTCCTCTCCCACAGGTTATGACCGTAGTAGATACAAACTGTGAAGGAGCGTGTGTGAAATGAGAATTGAAGTCTTTGAAAATGGTAGCAAAAGCAAACTGATAGCTATGCTTGTAGATGATGATGGCAACGAGCGCGAGTTGGTAAGAACCGATAAAGGCAGGGATGATTTGTTGAACCAAATCGACGACAGGGACCTTTCACACCTTACAGTAAGATTTAATTAGACACATAGCGAAGTATCATAATTTTTAGAAAAACATTGCAATGATGATGTTTAAAAAAAGAAGGGGCGTGAATTGATTGAATAAAAAGGATACCCGTTTGTTACCGTATATAGTGGAATCTGAAAAGGTCCTTCAATCTTACAATCTTACTGATGAAGAAAATGATCTGCAACTCGCGGCAATCATGACTGAGATGGAAAAGCAGTTTGGTGTTCCCTGGGCGAATAATGAAAACTACAATAAAGCATTTCCTGAATGCATTGCATTATACAAATTCATTTCTGATGCAAGGGTTACATATGGAGAGGATGGTGTATTTCAAGTTGGGAAAAAAGTCAAAATTGTAGATGGTTTAGAGTCGCGTGGCGCAAAGGCGTACGATGTCAAAAATGTAAATGACTCAATATGGTACTGGTGTATGGACTATACTGGAAAATTTGGTTATGCCTTTGATAAAAACACCATAGATTGGACCAAATCTGAATTCATTTATGATTGCAAGAAATGGAAGACTCCCCTTTCAGTAATAGCTCAATATGGGTATTGATTGACCACACCATTTTGAATATTTTCCCTACAAAGGGGAGCAACTAAATAAAAGGAGAGTGTATGGAAATGGAGGAAACTAAAACGACAATTATGGAGCATGAAGATAATTTGCTTGTGCGAGTTAATTCATCTGTAATGTTAGGGGACAAAAAATATAAGTTGGTATCTTATGAAATTTGGACAGATCGTGAAAAGTATAAAGAAAATATTCTGGTAGAGCAGAAACAGGGTGAACAATATATATATTGCTCCAATTATGCTACTACTGATGAAGAAGATATGATTCAAACGTTTAAGCGGCGTTTTATGAATTGAATTTGTTGAACAGTACGAAGAATTTTGTTCTTAGGGAAATTAGCATACTTAACAATAGAAGGAATGAATGAAATGAAAATTGCAGTTTACTACGGAAAACATTTTGGAGAATATACAACTTCTGAAAAAATATTAGAAGAATTTCAAGACAAAGATAAGGCGAGAATAATTATTTCTGACCTTAATAGAACTGGAGCCTGTGTACGTCCAATTAAGGGGAGTATTGAAGCAGTTATTTATAAAATAGTTCCTGAATCTTAATGGGGGTAATACCACCTTTCATTTGACCAAATGATATTTACGCATAGTTCCCCACGCTATTTCGTAGTGCTTCAGGCGCTTTGAATGGGGGGATGCCGGTTCTCTCACTGGTAAAGTAACGTAGCCTGGTAAAATTTCATGTTCCGGAGTGGCAGCCGCCGGCAACTGGTTCCGCGCATAGTCTGCGGGTGACGATTCATTTCGAGAATGAGGCCGGAAAGGGCGATTCAAAATAAGGTCACAGAAGATACCTTCTGTGACCTTATTTTGAATCCGGATGTTGGCCAGGGATCCGGATCGCCCGGCGCCGGCGCCTCGATCGGGAGCCTGCCGGCAGCTGCCTTGTCCTGGCTAATCGGTGCAGCGCCGGATCCGCCGAAGCTGCAGCTGACGCTCTCATTGTCGTACAAATAGAAAAGGAATTGCATACCTGTACAGGTAATTTTATGTAGAGAACGAGGTGACAAGGAATATTGCAGAGTATTTTTTATATTTATAGAGAGTAACACCAAAAGATTCAATTGAAATGAGATGCTGAATCAGAATGGTTTATTCTCAAAAATAAGGAGGGGTATCTATGGAGCATGAGGAGTATTTTCCTGTTCATTCGAACCAAGAATCAAATTCATTAAGAAAGGATGATTTTTTATGATACCTAATCAAAATCAATTTTATAAGATTGTCAACAAAAAAAACGACCTTGTAGCGGATTATGGATATCCGGAAACCGGAAAGCCAGTGACTTTGTGGCCGTGGCATGGGGAGGATAATCAACGATGGATGTTCGTTCCGCTTAATGATAATTATTATGCGATTGTCAACAAAAAAAACGGCCTTGTAGCGGATTATGGATATCCGGAAACCGGAAAGCCAGTGACTTTGTGGCCGTGGCATGGGGGGGATAATCAACAATGGTTCCTACATGATTTGGAAGGTGGTTACCAAAAAATTAGCAACAAAAAAAACGGCCTTGTAGCGGATTATGGATATCCGGAAACCGGAAAGCCAATGACTTTGTGGCCGTGGCATGGGGGGGATAATCAACGATGGCTTCCTGAAGCTGTAGAAAGTTTCACACTTCCTTCTGTTCAAACGTATCCTGTACCAGCTGTTCCTCAATATACGAATATCAATGAAGTGTTACCAAATCAAACGCAGATAGTTACGACGCACTATACATTAGCAACATGTATTGCGGTGGACGATCCTCATTATAATGATCAACAAAAAATAAAAACCAATCCATACTATTTATATGTAAAAAAACAATACTGGAAGAAAGTCGAATCACATGTGCTTGCTCCAAAAGAATCATACAAATATACAATGACATCCGGTATGACACAAGAAGATCAAAATACAGTGTCCAAAACCGTTAGTCATACGATTGGGGTAGACGCAGGGTTTCAATTTGGTAAGGAGGGGCGTTTTAATGTAGCTGCTAGTTTATCTTATCAATACACAGAGCAACTAGAAACAACTGTAAGTCATACAACCATACAAATGACTGAAACAACGCAAGAACATTCAATCATCAATGATGAAAACTATAATGTCGCATGGTCTAAATATATATTGGTTTCAGAATATAGTGTACAGCGTTCAGACGGTACACTTGTAAGTAAACCATGGACAGTGACAGATCACAATACTACACAATCTAGTTACTACCCTCTAGAAACTACACTTTTGGATAAATAACAGACGACGAAATAGCCAGTAAGTCCTTGGCCCAGGTGCAGTTTCAATTACTTGAATGAGTTCTTTCTCGGCTTGATAAGGAGTAGGGTAGAACATTTCAGATTAAAAATGAGAGAAGAATGATTCTATGCAAGCTTGAGAGTGGCTGCCGATGGCGTCTAGTTGTTGAAGTGTATGGAGGAACCGGATCGCCCGGTGCCGGCATATTGATCGAGAGCTCACCTGCTGGCCACGCTTCCTGCAGGAATCATGTAGCCGTTTCCTGGACAACTGGCGTGTAGGTAGCACCCTCCATTCCCGAGAAATTATAACAAGGGTGATGTAAAAACCTTATAAGACCGCGGCTTTCCAGCGGTTTTTCCTGTTAGGATTGCCATCATTCCACGTTATAATTATAACGTGGAATGATGGATTGATATTTCCAGCAAATTTAAAAAATCAAGAAAAAAGACCCTTTATTCATCGAAATATTTTATGAATTATTGAAATTAAGGTTACTACTTAGGTCCAGCGTGAATTTAGAATGTTGCCTGGAATGTTCGGAGCAAATAGATGCAAAACTGCAACTAAATTCAGCCGGATCACCACCAACGGATGAATAAGTGCGATTGTGCAACTAATTTTGAGTAAATCCAGCTTATTTCGCTCAGAAGGTCAAATTAGATGCCTTTTTGCATCTATTTCTCAAAACGTTTCAAAACGATTACGGCGTTATGACCGCCGAAGCCAAAGGAATTCGATAAGCCGATGGTTAATTTTGCTTTGCGCGCTACATTTGGCACATAATCCAGATCACATTCAGGATCCACTTGCTCTAAATTGATCGTCGCTGGAATAATGCCTTCATTTAGAGTTTTCATTAATGCAATGGCTTCAACTCCGCCCGCTGCGCCAAACATATGACCTAGCATCGACTTATTAGCTGTGACTGGAATTTGATAAGCTCGCTCGTCAAACATCTTTTTGATAGCTAAAGTTTCTGCTTTGTCACCTGCTAGCGTACTGGTAGCATGTGCACTAATAACATCGACTTCATCAGCAGATATGCCTGCATTATACATTGCATTTTTCATTGCAAGGTAAGCGCCCGCTCCTTCAGGATGAGGTGCCACCATATGGTAAGCATCCGAGCTCGCTCCATATCCGATCACTTCCCCATAAATATGTGCGCCTCGGTTTAAAGCATGATTTAGTGATTCCAATACCAGAATACCGGAGCCCTCACTCATAATAAAACCATCTCGATTCACATCAAACGGACGACTTGCTAATGCAGGCTTATCATTCCGGGTAGATAAAGCAGTTGCATTTCCAAAGCTAGCTAAGGATATATTCGTAACAGCCGCCTCTGTTCCACCTGCAAATATCACATCGGCTTCGCCGCTCCTAATTACTCGGAATGCTTCACCAATGGCTGTATTTCCAATAGAACATGCTGTTACAGGGGATAAGGAAGCTCCTTTTGCACCCAATCGGATGCTGATTTGAGCTGCTGCTATATTGGAAATCAACATGGGCACTAAGCTGGGACTTACTCGTCCAGGTCCACGGTCATTTAACAAATTAACATTATCGACTAAGGTTTGTATCCCACCAATTCCTGAACCTACATAAACGCCCAAGCGCTCTAAATCGATCTTGTCCAGCTCTAATCCCGAATTTTCAAGAGCTTCTTCTGCAGCAGCAACTGCAAACTGACAAAACTTATCCATTTTTCTAGCTTCCTTGCGTCCCCACAATGCATCAGCATCAAAATCACGAACCAATCCTGCTATTTTTGTTTTGGAATTGGAGACATCAAACGTATCAATTGCCGTAATACCTGACTTTCCCTCAATTAAGTGACGCCAAAGCGTCTCTACATTATTTCCAAGTGGTGAGATGACACCCATTCCTGTTATAACAACCCGTTCCATTGTAATTACTCCTCCTTGCAGCTTCAATATGCCTAATATACCTTAAGTTTATACTATAACAAGTGCTTCATTATACTGGTATAATAAGTACTATAATAAGATACTAGGAGATACCTTAGATGAAACCAGAAACTAGACTTGAGGCACTTTCCGATTTTCTTAAAATACAACGCTCCAAAATCCACCCACACATGGTTGGATTGCCTTTGGGTTCGCGAAGAAGAACCCCCGGCCTGCGCCGAGAGGAATTGGCACAATTAGCGGGACTCAGCGTCACTTGGTATACATGGCTTGAACAGGGTAGAGACATTAAAGTATCCTCTTCTGTTTTGGATTCTATTGCAAATGTACTACAGCTAAAAACGGACGAGCGTAAATATTTATTTGATTTAGCTTTAGAAACAGGCTCTTCTCCTACGTTAGCAGACGATGAAAAAAACGCAATCAGCCCCTCCCTAACCAAAATATTGCATGAGCTTCGCTACTGTCCAACTATAATTTCAGATAGACGTTGTAATATTGTTGGATGGAATCAAGCAGCATCCCATGTATTTTTGAATTTTGAGCAAATTCCCATTGAGGAACGAAATATGATTCAATTACTGTTTACTAAAAAAGAATTGCGTAGCTTAGCTGTAAACTGGGAGCATTTTGTCAAAGGCTTTCTCTCTATTTTCCGAGCGTATTATGGTCATTATGTGGCTGATAAATGGTATTCGAAATTTATAGAAGATATGAGTCAGGTTCACCCTGAATTTCTCGAGCAATGGAATCAAAGCGATGTTAGTTCTGCACCCGAAGTCCTCATCGAATTCCGGCATGCCAAAGTAGGGAAAATGTTATTCAACCTCACTTCATTACAGGTCCATGGCAGTGTTGATTTGCGCTGTAGCATTTACACACCTATTGAAGATTCGAAAACTGAGGCTAAATTAAAGCAGCTGATGAAGGATAATTTATAGTTTTATGTGTTCCATCAATAGCGTTTTTATACACCCTAGTAAAAGGCGTACATTGTTCATATTGGCAAATATGAATCCGCGATAAGAGTCGATTTGAAAAAATGAGATGTGTCAAATGGATGCCTGATTACATAGGGGTATCCATTTTTTGTTTAGTTACAGATACATACTTTTTTCGAACTTTAACTAATTTAAAATGTGATAACCTTAAATGTACAGGGTGATAAACCTGATTCTGTAATTTTGAATCTTAATTAAAGAGGGATTTAAATTGGAAGGGTTTGCGTCAGGTAGGTTTACTCATAAGGAAAGTCAGATCCTATTGGAGTTTAGTCAGAAAGTGGCTGGAAGGATTTACGGTAACCAAGTGGTTGTTGAATATCACTCGCCCGATCAGGAAGACAGGTCACTGAGGATTGCGAAGGAGTATGGTGTTGAACAAATTTAGAAGAACGTTTCTATCAGAAATAACTGTTTTTCATTGACGCCAAATAATGGGTGGGATATATACCCCATTATTTGGCGTCTCTAAAAGCATGCTTTTTGATACTAAGATAATCATTCCACATTTTTCGTATCAAAATTACTAAAAATGATTTTGGAGACGTTTCACATTGACAAAGGGGTTTTTGATACAAATAAGGAGGTAGGTCGCGTGAACATCGCATATGGGCGAGTGTCAGCCAAGGATCAGAATCCGGAACGGCAGCTCGTGAAGTTTAGGGAGCTGGGGATTGAGGACCGTTTCATTTTCGTGGACAAGCAAAGCGGCAAAGACTTCGAGCGGCCACGCTATCAGGCTATGCGTCTGATGATTCGGGATGGGGACTTGGTGTACCTGGATGCACTGGATCGGCTGGGGCGCGATTATGACGGTATCATTTCTGAATGGAAGCATATCACGCGGGAGATTGGAGCGGATATTGTCTGCCTAGATAATGAAACTTTGTTCGACAGCAGGAAATTCAAGACCATGGGGGACTTGGGGAAACTTCTTGAAGATCAGTTCTTAAGCATGCTGGCCTATGTAGCCGAGCAAGAGCGGAAGAAAAATCGGCAACGTCAGGCTGAAGGAATTGTGGTTGCCAGATCGGAAGGTGTGACGTTCGGTCGTCCAAGGCAGGAAATAGACGAAAAATTTCTACATATATATAAAGAATGGAAAGACGGCGGTATAACAGCTACGGCAGCCATGCGGCAGATTAAGATGTCCAAACCAACCTTCTACCGGAGAGTGAAGGAGTATGAAGCACTGTCACAGGAGGGACAGACCGAATGAAAATTTGTTCAGAGGTGGTATGGCCGCGCTACATATGCTGGTAATATTGTTCTTTGGTTTAAAAGTGATTGTTTGGGAGTTTTCGGGAAATTGGTGGGGTAGTGATTGTCGTCGTTGTGGCGTACATCAGGTTATAATAATCCTAAAGACGAATCCCAGGCTTTAACATTCTTAACGAAAGCCCCATTGTTCCTTAGCATTGCTCCGCAGTTATTCGTCTGGTGCTTACACTGTATTCTTGATCGAAAATTCAGAACTTCCAGATCTTTAGAAAGTAGGCATAGTGCCAGTTCTCATGTCTTGTAAAGGGGTGGATCATATGTTTCTTTTTATGAATGATAAAAATTTCGATCTCATTGTCCCAGGATAATAAAGTATTAGACTGGATGTCTTGATCTGGCGCCGATTATCCTTGTTAGAGAACGTCAGCTTCATAAGAATAAGTGTTAGACTGGCTTGAAATAAAGAAACAGCGGTAGCTTAGGACTGAATAATTAAGTCCTAGACTACCGCTGTTCTATTGAACTAACATTCCCAGATAGTTGAACGGCACTACTCATTTATTATTTTTATTTGAAATAGTTCTTGCATAAACCCTAAGTTTCATTCCTGTATTTTAAACATGCTAGAACCTCGTATTTAGTGGGGTTAGCAATATGCGTATAATCAGATCGTAAAATATTGACTTAACTGCACATTAAAATCTTGCCGCTTGGAAGGCTGTGAATACTTGATTGCCCAACTCCGATTGGAATATTTGTCCTTCCCTATTTGCGTTAAATATGATTTCAACTCTATCTCCAGCACGTAGCCTGAGAATTGCGCTTATTTTTACAGAGAAAGCAGCAGTTGGAACAAAATTCTTTAAAGTCGTAGCTACCACGGCATTGTTTACTAGCACATTCATAGAAATAGAAGTTAGTTGGTTAGTAACAGCTGGGCCAAATACCACACTGGAATCAATAGCATAAATACCAGTTTGTTTTGGAACAAACGTACTTAAACTTGGACTATATTCATTATTTAAATCAAATTGTTTGTTCGGAAATTGAACTTTAGTTCTAGAGAACGGAAATATTGATTGATTGTTACTAGCTAAAGCTCTAAAGGCTGACCCAGTAACTAAGGCCGAAACCGTTTTTTTAGAAGTTTTTATAGAAGTTATTTTGTTTACGCTATTCCTACTAGCTAAAGCACTAAAGGCTGACCCAGTAAATAAGGCTGAAACCATTTTAGTTTTTTTAGAAGTTATTTTGTTTACACTGTTCCTAGTAACCAATTTTTCCTTTTTATTCATAATAACCACTCGCTTTCATAAATTTATACCCTACGATATATACTATGAGTCTATGAAAAAATAGAAACAGACAAGAGTGGATTGTGAATAAATATTTCTTGTTTTACCTATATGTCGTAAATTTATTTTGCTGGGAAGTAACTGTTTGTTTTGTGCATCTTTACAAAAGAATTAACTGCAATGTACAAAAGAAGGGCAAAAGTTTTTAAGGATGGTTCATTGATGAAATCTGCCCGTTCGTATTATGAGGTCAGCCAGTTTTTACTGGTTGACCTCTTTTATCTTTAAGAGGTTTAGTAGGGGTAGTCGGGGTAGAACGTCTCTGCCCGTGGGGCTTTGCCGCCGTGCGCTAAACTGTTCACCCCCTACTTGTTGAAACATGTTTGAGGCTGGTTGAGACATCGATCTCGAATAACAAGCGAAGCTATGACACTGCAAGGTGGGATTAGGGCTGCCGGCAAATCTTATGAAGCGAAGGTGATCCTAACGATGAATCCAGTAGTTGAGCTGGACATTGCCAAAGGGGAAAGTCAGGGCCAAGCGTTCCTAGACAAGGCCAACCTTACGGTAAGAGTTTTACCGTCATTATACTCGTGAAGGCCTTGAGGCCTTTCATGCGTTCTTAAAGTTCCTTGAGGAGGAAACAGATCAACAACCCATGATCATCTTGGAATCAACGGGTCATTACCATCTGCCGGTTACTCGTTTCTTAGAAGATCATAATTACCTGTTCGTCGTAGTTAATCCGATGCTATCTTATCAAGCCAAGAAAGCATCAAGCTAGCGCAAGGTCAAGACCGATGCCGTCGCCCCCTATTCCCTTTGTGAACAGTTCTACAAAGAGGACTTTGAACAGTACAAAACAAGAGGTGTTCAGCTGCTTAATTTGGGCTACTTAACAAGGCAGCACGACGCAATAACGGGTCTCTACATTAAAATCAAACTTCAATTTCAAGCTGTTTTAGATCAGGTTTTTCCGGAGTATAAGGGTATGTTCGGGGATTTGCATTCCTCAGTATCGCTAAATACGTTGTTGGCATTTCCGACCTCTGATGCCGTTCTGAAAGCAGGGAAAACGAAGGTTGCGGAGAAGATTGCGTGCTTATGTATGCGACGATCCGAGAGCTGGGCAAGGTCAAAAGCAGAAGCTTTACTGGCTGCAGCGGAACGGAATCCATTTCGAAAGGCGCCTTTCCACAGCCATCTTATGAGTCATGAAATATATGTGAGCATATTAGCTGGTTTAGCTTAACGCCTACAGCCAGTCTACAACTTTATTTTCTCAGTTTAATTGTAGTAACGTAAATAGAGGATGGTTAGTTCATTATATGAGCTAATCTCCTCTATTTTTTGTTTAAAAGAAATATTAACTATGGCTTTAAAACCTAGTATAAATTATTTAATATATTGAGGATAAATGCTTTCGTTGGGAGTGACGCTGTGAGAGTACAAGAAGTAATTCTTAATGATAATAAAAAGAGATATTTGCTGTTGGATGAGGTAGGTGTTCCGGTTGTTCCTGTTATGAAGTATTTAAAGCACCTGGATCAGACAGGTAAAAGCAACAATACACTGAAGACTTATTGCTATGCATTAAAACAGTATTTCACTTATCTTGAAGAGCGGAAGATAGATTACAAAGAAGTAGGAGTTAAGGATCTTGCTGACTTTGTAGGGTGGTTGCGTAATCCGTTTGAAAGCGGAAAAGTTACTCCATTACAACAGATTGAAGCGAAAAGAACGGAAAAATCAGTGAATCTAATAATCACAGTGGTAACAAGCCTATATGATTACTTTTTCCGTATTCAAGAGATCCAAAACGATATGGTAGGTAAACTGGTAAGACAGGTATTTAGAGGTGATCATAGTAAATATAAGGGATTCCTACATCATGTCAATGAAGGAAAACCGACGAATAAGAACATTTTAAAGCTGAAAGAACCCAGAAGAAAACCTAGGGCTTTGCATAAGGACGAGGTCGAACAGATATACGAGTTCACAACGAACATTCGTGATCGATTGTTGATTCAGCTGTTGTTTGAAACGGGACTACGTATCGGGGAAGCATTATCACTCTTCATGGAGGACTTCGTATTCGATCACAAGAATGGCCATCGAATACGTTTAACGGACCGCGGTGAATTGGAGAATGGAGCTAAACTCAAGACAGGTGAACGGGAATTGTATGTTTCGCAGGGACTTATGGATTTATACGAAGACTACCTATACAACGTGATTGTTGATCTTGAAATCGATACGAATTTCGTATTTGTTAAACTGCGGGGAAACCGTGTTGGACAACCGATGAATGACCGTGATGTTCGCGCCTTATTTAAAGTACTGCGTAAGAAAACAGGGATGCACATTCACCCTCACTTGCTGCGGCATACGCATGCAACAATATACTACCGTCAAACGAAAGACATCAAGCAAGTGCAAGAACGATTAGGGCACGCAAATATTCAAACAACTATGAACATGTATGTCCATCCATCGGAAGAAGATATACGTGAGAATTAGGAGAAGCTCAACATGCATTTCAGCTTGGCAATAAACAATCAAAGGAGATAACTGACAGTGGTGTTACAGAATAAAAAACATATGAAAGCGGATAGGTTGAATTATAATCGGCTTGAACAAGAGATCTCCAGCTATCAAGAGCGATTAGTTCATGATGACGGGTCCGTGTCGTTTCACAAAATAGAGAACCCCTATTTCATGACTGAAAATACTTGGAGTGTAGATGTAATTGGTTCAATAGCTAACTTTCAGGATCAGCGAGACAAATATAATCGATCAAATAGAAATATTCGGTTCGAATTTAATAACCCGTGGGTTAATCTTGAAATGAAGTATGTTGTGTTCTATAAGTTATTTAATGATGAATGGTCTTTTTCAAGCTTATTCGGAACTAATTTCACAAACGTAAACCGGCTCACAAGATTTCTTAATGAAAAACACCCTCGACTAGAATCATTGTTAGATTTGAACATCGATAAGACGGACCAGGAGTGGTTGTTTTGGTTGGAGAATCAAAATATCCTTACACAAACTATAAGGAAACATGATGTGTACGGAGAGCAAATAATTAAATGTTCAATTACATACTTCTTAAGACATATGCATTTTACTTTATCTCAACTTATAGATACTCGCCAAGAATGGGAAAAGATCGTTACGATATCCGAGCTTTGTATGCTACGTATGGGATTAATTATAATATGTCACAATCTCAACATTTTGTTGACTTCTCGAAAATAAAGAACCCCTCAATTCGGAGTAATGTTAAAGGATATTTAAAGCAACGTCATTTAAACAAAAACAATTTCTCTTGGTCTACTGCAATAGTTTATATGAATGTTATTCCTGGATTCTTAAACTTCATTTGCAACTTAGAGCCTTTATGGAATGACTTAAAGGGTCTTCAAAGAAGCCATATTTTAAAAAATATTGAATCGCTCCACCAAAGTGCAAAAAAGCTTACAAAACGTAATTCAAACCCTGAATCATACATTAAATACAATCTATCTGCTGTAAGTAAGTTTAAATGCGATCGATAATCCCTACGGCTCCTGTCGGGCCCGTGTAAATGGTAATTGTCCATACGCGGAAGAACCCCCCTGTTTAACTTGTAACGGCGGCAGCCCTTGTAAAGACTTAGCTGTAGGTCTCTCTGAGATGGACGTACCTAAGTACGAAATTCATATTCAATCTACCTCAAAAATGATAGAAGTTGCCAAACAATACGGCCGCGACGAAATTGCGGAGAAAAACCAAAAGAACCTTGATCGTCTGACCAGCATCTATGAGACGATCAGGAAAGGCAACATCGTCTTTGGGCGAATGGAGCGTATCAAAGGAAAGAAAGGTGTAAAACATGTCTGATTACGATCGCAGAGCGCATTTAAAGCAGGTTCATGAGGCTCGCAAAGCAAAGACCATACAAAGAGTGGATGAGTCGATTAGACGGCTTGTAAAAGCCAAAGAGGGCATCAATTTTAATAGTGTTGCAACTGATTCTAGCATAAGCAAAGCAACACTCTATAACAATTCTGAGATACGTGTGCGTATTGAATCGCTTCGTCAGCAGCAAGCTCAAGTGCCGACACCAAAACAAATCAAGCGAGAGATGGATGAAAACAACAAGGACGCCATCATTGCTTCACTAAAACGTAAGATGAAGAAGCTCAAAGATGAAAATAAAAAATTGAGAGAACAACTTAAGTTTTCGTATGCAGAGGTCTATCAAAAGATTTGAGGGAATGTTTATTACCTTATTCAGCTAACGGGCAGTTTTGCGACAAAACACAGCATGCACAACATAAAGCAAACACTAGCCCTCAACAGCACGGTCCTCTTAGGCCGCGTCTTTTGCATTTATTTTCTCCATAACGAACGACAAAATGAATTTTACCCGGGTAATATTGATTTTTTATTTTTACCCCGGTATAATTGGTGAGGCAATCAGAGAGGAGGTCAGCATGAGTAATGCCCTAACGCACTTTTACTGCACGGCATTTTTGGGTGTGGGAGTCGTCGCCAGTGGTTCGTTACAGCAAGTTGTTACTACTGTGAAGGATGCTCTGGATGACAGAGACCTCACACAGCTGCTTATATTTGACGATTCCACAGGGAAGCCAATAGATGTTGATTTTCGTGGGAAGACAGATGATGTGCTCAAACGATTAGGAGAACAGTTAGGTGACCTACCCGGTACGGAAGTGAATCACCAGCCTATACGGCGGGTCGGTCGACCCAAGCTGGGGGTTGTATCCGGTGAGGTTACGTTATTGCCACGGCATTGGGAATGGCTCAAGAGTCAACCTGGAGGGGCGTCGGTAACATTACGAAAACTCATTGATGAGGCTCGCCGTGCTGGAGAAAAACAGAGCAATATCCGAGAGTCACAAGAAGCAACATATAACTTCATGACAGCTATGGCCGGGAACTTCCATCAATACGAAGAAGCTCTGCGGGCACTGTATGCTGGTGATTTGGATCGTTTTTACCACTTCATCGATGACTGGGCACCTGATATCAGAAACCATGTCAAAAAATTATCCGCTAATGCATTCCCTGAAGGGAACTTATGAATGAGAGCATGTGGAGGCGTAAATATTTAAAAAAGGAACTACGAAAGGAGCCGCTATGACAGAGTTTGAATCTATTCGTTACATCGAGGTTTATGCAACGAGGCATTGAGGGCAGCATCGTCATGTTGAACCTGCTGCGTTTTCGTGATGTTGCCGATTACATAGCCAATCCTGAACTAACACCGGAGGTCCCAATCAGCGGTGCCGAAGCTTTCAACCGCTACATTGAGCACACCCTCCCATTTCTCCGTGAAAGCGGAGGTGAAGTGCTGTTTCTTGGCGATGGCGGAGAGTTTCTTATCGGGCCCGAAGACGAAAGATGGGATCTTGTTATGCTGATCCGCCAGAGCAGCGCGCAGTCTTTCTTGCTTTTTCAAGTCATCAAGACTACCTGGCCAGTATCGGGCATCGGACTGCAGCGATCGAAGATTCACGCCTTCTGCCTATGACAGAATTTCCGATATCGAATTAATTGAAGGAGAAGATGATCATGAACATCCTGAAAGTAAACGGCATCGATTTGGCCTATGACAGTTTCGGTAACGAAAATGACGAGGCTATTATCCTAATCGCCGGGCTTGGAACCCAGATGATCCGATGGACGGTTTCGTTTTGTCGGATATTAGCAGCGCGGGGCTTTCGCGTGATTCGCTTTGACAATCGCGACGTAGGTTGCTCGACGCACTTTAGCCATTATCAGACGCTGGATTTTGACGAACTGGCGACTGCTCTCATGTCGGGACAGCGACCGGACATCCCTTACACTCTCGATGACATGTCCAACGACGCTATCGGACTGCTCGACGCCCTTTCAATTGACCGGGCACATTTCGTTGGCAGGTCAATGGGCGGAATGATCGCCCAGATTGCAGCCAGTGAGTACCCTGAACGGGTTTTATCACTCACTTCCATTATGTCCAGTTCCGGTAATCCCGCCCTTCCGCAATCTTTCCCGGAAGTCATGGCGATGATGACTACACCGGCGCCGAACCCATTTGAGGATGAAGCAGGATTTTTGACGCACAGTCTCGCTTTTGCCAAACGCATCGCTGGCACCGGCTATCCGTTTGAAGAGGACGCTTATCGGGCGCTCATTCTGGAGGAAGTCCAGCGAGCCTACGATCCATGCAGTGTCGGACGACAAATTGCTGCGATCGCTGTCTCCGGTGACCGGCGTCCGCGGCTGGCGACCATAAAAGTACCAGCACTTGTCATTCATGGGGTGGACGATCCCCTGTTCGTCCCAGCGTGTGGCGAGGACACGGCTTCTGCCATCCCGGGCGCCGAGCTAATGTTGGTTGACGGCATGGGACACGACCTGCCGCACCAACTGTACAAAGTAACCGCTGATGGCATAGAGCGAACGGCTCGTCGCAATTGACACGCGCTTCCTGAATAGCAACCAGCCGGAGTCCCGCTGTGTCCAATGGGCTGAGTAGGCTCAGGGGCGCAGCGCTAATCAATTTGCACCCTTGGCGCATACGGCCCAGGTGGAAGCGGCGGTGCTCTTGGAACGGTATCAATTAACGGGGCTTCCTAACAAAGAATCCAAGTGAACGTATATGTGGAAACGATCGAATAAGCGCCGGTTTCATGATAACATCGTGAGCCGGCGCTTTTTCTGTGGGGATTTTTCCAAAACAGACGATGGTCAGATTCAGAAACGAATTATTCAAGTAACGGGAAACGATAGTTAAACATAAAGGGTTTCACATATTATACATGACTAATATGTGGAACCCTTTATTATATCTGAGTTTCCTAAATTTAGGTCTTGATAAACTGAGCTAATACTTTATTTTCACTGAACACTCATTACTATGCAAACTACTACGTTTACCTTCATAAGTGTTGTAATTGCAGTTGCAGCCAAATTATTCGGCTTGGAAATGAGCCAGATCGGATTTATCCTCGCAGGCGTTCTTTGTGTAACTATTGTAATTTCTTTATGTGGTCTCATACAGAATTTCTATAAAGCTAGGCTTATTCCCTTTTGGATTGTTGATTTCTCGAGTAAGTACGTATGGGGAGCGATGGTCAGCGCTTTTATCATATTTGTGGTGCTATTTACGTTGTGGCTGTTTTTTAAATCACTTTCAATCGTTAATATTTTGCCATGAGAACAACAGCTATCTTTACTGGCGTCAAAATGGAACTTATGTTCCCGCTCTTCCGTATACAACCAATGACACCATAACATCAAGGGAGGACATTGAAATGTTATATTTGGATAGTGTATCGAAGGAGCACAGAAAGTAATTGCTGATGAAACAGTAGATTTAGTTGTTGCCGATCCCCCGTATAATTTGAAATTCGGTGGAACGACTCAAACCAAAAATAAAAAACCTCGTTTTCATATTTTCCCCAATGATGACTTACCATTTCCTGATTATCGTAGATTTTGCCTTGCCTGGCTGAAACAAGCTTATCGAATCCTAAAACCAGGTTGTCATGTGTACATTTTTATAGATTGGCGGACCTACCCGGATATGGCCCGTTGGCTTAAGATTACAGGCTTTACGATTAAGAATTGTATTGTCTGGGACAAAAGAAATATGGGCATGGGGTGGCAGTACCGTTACCAGCATGAATTTATCATTATGGCGGTGAAAGGCAAGAAGAATGTCCGACGTATTAGCACAAGGAGTCAAACGGATGTGTGGTAGATTCCTCGCATTCCGGGGAATCAAACGATTCACCCTACGGAGAAGCCGATAGACATGATGAAACGCATCATTGAGAACAGTAGTGAGGAAGGGGAATATGTAGTTGATTTTTTTGCGGGTAGCGGAGTGGTTCCGGAAGCAGCGGAGATCTTAAATCGACGCTGGGATGCCTTCGAGGTGGACCCAGGGTGGTATGCGGTGTCTACTGAGCGAATGGAGGGCAAGTATACATAATAGATACTCTCTAACTTTTTGAGAACATTTTTATCGATATCTTTTCCTTATTGATAAATTTGGCCGGAACATTTATCTTGCTTTTGGTTGGATATTTTCTGAAACAACGAATTTCCATGTGGAGTAAGTCTAACAAAACTTGATTAACAACCTTAGAATAACGGAAAGCATGTTCGCCGACTGTGGTTGGCCAAACATCATTATCAGCAACATTTTATCTGAAGGCAGAAGTAGAAGACTACAATTATGTTCATTAGGATTTGTAATAGTACTAAGGCGAGGTGATATATCTATTGCCTCGCTTTAGTATATACAGAGGGAAATTATGTATGGACTGCCCCCAATAAACTAACACGGTCATATAGCTCATATTGTACGGGAGTGAGGATATTCATGAAGATGTTTCTTTTATTTCTTGTTTTACTTTTTTTGCATCAGTTAATTGATTATATTGATAAAAAGAAAAAGATTCGATTTAAACCCCTATGGGTGGGTGGGGCTACGTTCTTTACTTTATTGATTTATTTTAATTTTTTTGATTAATTCTCATTATATGCCAAAAGAGAAATCTTCCCTTAATTGTATTTAAGGAAGATTTCTCTTTTGGCTATATAGTCCTGCTTAGTATTGCATGTGCATTTAGTAAAGGGGGAAATAACCAAAAGGAGAGGGAGTAACGAAGGGAAGGTGTGGGCTGTAGGAGCGAAAGCGTTCGCCTTTGCCCGCGGATTTCATCCGCGAACAGCGGATAAAATCATAGAAATCTGCGGGCAACAGTGACCGGAAGTCCATACCTATCCCATAGTTACGACCCACTCTTAGGTAAGATACTTAAGTTCATCTTATATAGCATCCTATCAAGGTGCATCCAACCACCCCATATAGATAATCCAATTTATTGATACTTTTTAAGAAAATGTTAAGGAATTATAAGGAAAATTTTACTTTACATTTAAAAAACCTAGCAGTAATATTATAAAAGTGTTAGCAATATGTGGAATGAAAGCCAGCAATTCATCAATGAATTAAAAGGAGGATACTATGCTTAAAACAGTCAAAAGATCATGTATGTCACTCGCTCTAATCATTGCTATGGTGTTGTCAATCCTACCGATTCTACCGCAAGCATCCGTTACAGCCGCTTCGTCCGATTATCCACATCTCATTGGTAATGCTAATGTGAAAAAGCCTTCTGTTGGAGGTAAGTTACAGGTACTTAATAAAAATGGCGTGAAGACTTTAAGCGACAAAGATGGAAACCCGATTCAATTAAGAGGGATGAGCACCCACGGGTTACAGTGGTTTCCTGAAGTTGTGAATGCGAATGCTTTTGCAGCTCTTTCCAATGACTGGGGGGCAAACGTCATCCGCCTTGCCATGTATGTAGGTGAAGACGGCTATGCAACCAATCCAGCCGTTAAACAGTCCGTTATCAATGGAATCAACTATGCAATTGCCAATGATCTGTATGTCATTGTAGACTGGCATATGATTAATCCAGGAAACCCCAACGACAGTGTGTATTCTGGGGCACAAAGCTTCTTTAATGAAATCTCTAGTTTATACCCCAATAATAAAAACATCATTTATGAATTGTGCAATGAGCCTAACGGTGAAAATAACGGCGTATCCAATGATGCAGCTGGATGGGCTCAGGTAAAATCTTATGCAACGCCCATCGTCGAACTGTTAAGAAAGAAAGGAAATGACAATCTGATCATTGTCGGTTCTCCTTTCTGGAGTCAACGGCCTGATCTGGCAGCCGATAACCCCATTAATGACCTAAACACGATGTATTCGGTTCATTTTTATAGTGGTACCAATCCGGTATCCAATGTAGAAACGGATCGGAATAATGTAATGAGTAATGTAAGATATGCACTGAGCCATGGGGTTGGCGTATTTGCTACCGAATGGGGAACCAGCCTTTCAACGGGTAATACCGGACCCTATTTGGCGAAAGCTGACGCGTGGTTAAATTTCCTTAATCAGAACAACATAAGCTGGATTAATTTTTCACTCTGTAATAAGGACGAAGTAGCCTCAGCGTTAAATAGCTCTACAAATCTCAATCCCGGTAGTGATAAAGTATGGTCCGAGAATGAATTAACTAAATCAGGCCAATATGTACGTGCCCGTATTAAAGGTCTCGATTATGCCACACCAGAGGAACCCCAACCCAATAAGCCCACCCCCCCATTAGACTTCTCTTCTGGTTTCTGGGATTTTAATGATGGGACTACACAAGGCTTTGGCATTAATGCAGACAGTCCGATTACGGCTGTTCAGATAGAAAATGTGAATAAAGCATTGCAACTTCGCGGACTGAAAACCTCTGGCAGCATTGATTTATCGGAAGGTAACTTCTGGGCAAATGCCCGTCTTTCCGCCGATGTCTGGGGGTATTCAATTAATATCTATGGGCATACAAAACTTACTATGGATGTTATATCGCCCACACCAACTAATGTATCCATAGCGGCTATTCCTCAGAGCAATAGTCATGGATGGGAAAACCCAACAAGAGCGGTGCGTGTCAGTACCAATCAATTTGTTGCACAACCCGGTGGCACCTATAAAGCAACCTTGACGATTTCGTTTAACGATAGTCCCAATTTCAAAATCATAGCTACGGATTCTAGTGATAGTATCGTAAGGAATTTGCTGTTATTTGTTGGCTCAAGCTCCGATAACGTTTCTTTGGATAATATCAAATTTGTAAAATAAAACTTGCAGCGCTATTGTCAACCACTAATTTTAAGATTGAGCCACTTTTAAAGTACAGAAAAACAGTATTATCATCCCTATTTAAACCCTCTTGATCATACAGAGGGTTTTTCACTTTTTTAAGTGGATTATATAGCTCATTCACGTAGTTGACCATTGTTCAATTTGAGTCTACTATTATCTAGAAGTAAATCCTAAAATTTGGTTTTTTCTGGAGGCGGTGCTTGTTTTGGAACCAGAGAATCTAATTCGTGAGTCATTATCAAGATTTATGAGAGACAATAAACTGAATCACTCACAATTTATGGAACAATCAGGACTTAATTCGGGCACGCTAAGTCACATCTTAAAGGGCAGCAAGCCTATTTCATTCAGACAATTAGCTGCTATAACGGAAGGCATGGGCTTAGCAGAGGACTACTTTTTTGAAGCATATGTAGTAGAATGTTTCGCCTTTTCAGCTTCTATGCGGCGGATTCGTCCATTTATACATCGCTGCGCGGAGTTGGATCGACTTAATTGTATCGAACGGATTGCACACAGACTACTGGACGATCTCTCCTATTCAGCCGCACTCTTTGATATTGCCGAAGACTTATTTGTCAGGAATCAGTGGAAGGCTGCAGCACTAATCTATGCCAATGTGGGTGAAGGCGAGAAGTACCAGCATTCGGAACGTCTGGCAGTATGTCAATACCGATTATTTGTGATTGGGTTAGGAGAGGATCTGGACGAGAATTTAAGGGCGGCCAACCAATTCGAACCATATGTGAATCGTCTGGATGAGGCTAACCAACTCGAAGCTCTGAAGCAATTGATGCATGTCTTTGGTTTGGTTCATAAATGGGTTAAGGTCGATGCATTAGCCATGGAAATGCATAGGGTGGCAACAATTCAGTATGAGTTGCAAAATTCTGAGCTTAGCGATAAAGACTGTAGACGAAAAGGTCGCCCATTGTATTATTATATTCTCTATGCCTGCCTTGCACGTTCAAAGGCCAGTGAAGAGTGTGGAGATTACAAACGGGCATTAGAATTTGTAGCGCTATATTCTAATGGAGAAAGTTGGGTGCAAGAGAAAACCGAAGAATCCAGACGGATTATTGCACAATTCTCTGAATGGGCCATTGCCAATACGTATCTTTACCGCCTAATGTCCGGAGATGTGGAAGTGATAGATGAATATGGGAATTACATTGCATCTCAGGAAGATGAAATTTTCGTTGCTATACGATTTATGGTGCAAGCAGCAAATAGATATGGATGTAATATAGATAGCATCCTGGAGCGTTTCTCAGCATACATACCTTATCAATCGGACAAGACAGATTTTGGAGAATATAAACTGGCTATCCTACAAGAGGGATACGCACAATTTCTGAGCGATCTTGCAGTGTATCGCCTTAATCAGAATCAAGATTATGCAATAAAATATATTTTAAAAAGTTTGGAGTTATCGATTAGAATAAATAGTAGTAAGAATATAATTACATGTATGTCACTTTTTGAACAGTACAGGGATCGTGCTGATCTTGAAACAAAGAAGGAATTCAAAAAACTATCGAAGGGAGTGCATCTAATCAATGAGAAAAAAAGCGTTGTTCTTCTGGGTTCTCTGTAGTGTTGTGACTGTGGTTTCTACACCGGGGATAATCGCACCTATGACACATGGATGGGGGACGTAATTAAAGAGTAAACTAAAAAGGGCGTTCCTGATTCTAGGGATCGTCCTTTTTTCATACCCTGATAGCAAACTTAGCACGGGTTTAAGCCCGGACTGGATCAAGAATTGCGGTTCACCACCTAATGATTACATGTGTCTTCTGGGTCTGATGCAATTATTTGGCATAAAAACCTAGAATATCACAAGGGGCGAACCAATGAAAGGCGATTCGATGTTAATTCAAATTCGTATTGAGCAGGAACGGCAAGAGATGTATCTGCTGGTGGGAAAATACGGCGATCTTGCACATCCGAAAGTCATTAAGCAATCCATACTACTGGACGATCTAATCAATCAGTATAATAACAAAGATGATAAGGGAAAATAACAAAAGCCAATTGCTGAGCAATCGACATTGCCTACTACAGTTTCCCTTTATTCTAATAAAGTATAAAGAACAAAAAGTGGCTGTTAGTTTCGCTTGATATCCTTAGGTGAGAATAGTAGTGAGGTAGGCGAATATGTAGTGGATTCTTTAGGTAGCGGAGTGGCTCTTGAAGTGTAAGCGTCAAAAAGCCCCCACCTTGAAATTAAGATGAGGGCTATCTGACGCTTGCTTCAATCCGGATTATCGAGGAACATTTTAAAGAACAGATTGAGTTCGAATTAAGTGATACATTCAAAAAAACGGATTAAGCGTAGGATGATTATTGAACACTAAAACGCAGAGATGAAGAGATTCCACGGTATGCATACAGCCAGATACCGGGGGCTCTCCCGTATGCGATTACAAGCCTACCTAACTGCATTCGTAGTAAATGTAAAACGGATGGTGAAATTAAAAGAGCAAGAGCAGCCCACCCTTGGAGGATGGACTGCTTTTATTTAGGGATATCTGTTTATCAATTCGATCTGTATTTTATACCAAGTCATGGTTTTTTACAAGGCTCTCCTGTCAGCGCCATGCTACAAGCTTTTCCATATCACTTCTCGTTTTGGCACGCTTTGGCTCTTCTTGCTGGTAGCCTAACGCCATCATTACAGCACTTTGAAAGTTTCCGTTCTCCAGCAGGCCTTCATCTGCCAGTATGCGGTCAACTTCCGCATTATCAAATCCCTCAATTGGGCATGAATCAATGCCGATTAACGCTGCAGCCGTCATCATATTGCCTAATGCAATATATGCTTGCTTTGCGGACCACTCATACAGCAGCCGCTCATCGTCCAGCAAGCCGCGCACTTGTTGAACATCCTTTAAAGCACCGGATATATATTGTACAACCTCCTCCGGCATTTGCTGTACTTGTCTCATATGATCCAGCACATAAGGGGAATTATACTGAACATTTGTTCTGGCCAAAATAATAACAAAATGGCTGGCAGTGTCCAGTTGTCCTTGTGCCCCAAGCGCTAACTGCTTGAGTTTGTTCCTAAGTTGGCGATTTTGCACCACGACAAATTTCCACGGCTCAAGGCCGAGGGAACTTGGCGACAATCTGCCTGCTTCCAAAACATACTGAGCATCCAAGTCGCTTATTAACCGAGTCGAGTCAAACACTTTTGTCGCATGTCTGTTCTGTAATGCTGCCAGCACCTGTTCTTTGCTGATTTCTCTCATGGTAATCATATTCACACTCTCCCTTGTTTGTTGTTCGAAAAAATATTATATGATAAAATATTATCGTATAATAGTATATAAAAGCTTCGTTACAGCATTTCTACGCTATAACTAGAGCGTAAGTATGTCATTGGATACTGAGCGAAAGAGGTGGCGATTATGCCATATACAAATGAAATTCTGGAAGTATGCGGTTTCACCAGTGCCCAAAAGATTTTATCGGGCAAGTGGTCTATGCTGATTATTTTGTTTTTGAGTGAAAAAACCATGCGCTTTAATGAAATTCAACGCTTATTTCCAGACATTACACATGCTACATTGACCAAGCAGCTGCGAATACTGGAGGGCTACGGCATTGTAGAGCGAACCGTCTATTCCCAAATACCGCCAAAGGTTGAATATGCATTGAGCGATATCGGCATGCAGCTCAAACCCATCCTAGACTCCGTCATGTTATGGGGAGAGACATACAAAAAGCACCAAACCCAACCGGCATCAGCCACAAAAGCCTGAAGAAGTAAATGTCAAAAAGCCTCCCCACCTTGAAATCAAGATGTGGGGGGTAATTTAATTTGTATGGAAGCTCGACCTACATTTACGATCAACATATTATCTTGTTTGTTTAGCTCAACGGGTGCTGTTTCAATAGCTATCCATTGTTTAGATTTTTTAGCTACCGGTTCTGTATTGCGCTTATATAGCCAATATTTAAAACGCTCTTTATTCACATCGTTGGCTTTACACCAAGCCGTTACTCCCATCCCGCTGGATTTAAAGCTATCGACTCGTGCTTTCCATTCGTTTCTATATTCAATTTTAGTCATAAGAAAACCATCCTCCTTCGAATGGAATCATTTTCTCATGATATTGAGACAAGTTCTAGGTGGGGATTATTGTACGCTTACCTTGAAGTAGCAGAAACCTTGAATCGTCGCTGGGAAGCCTACGAAGTGGCCTCAGGCTGAATTGCAGTTTCTACGGACTGAGTGGAGGCGAAACATACATAAACCATACTTTCTGTGTACTTTTGTAGAACGCGAGCCTATGTTTTATCTGATATTCTCATAGCATGTCAATATAGAGCGGCCTTTGGGCGGCTTTTTTTCTTTTCAGAGAAGGAGATGGCAGGGCAGATAACGTACATCTATCTCACGGAATTAAGCGGTGCGGAAGATCCTTCTCCAAGCAGTAGGGTTAGCAGAAGAAGGTTTTGTGACATTGGGATTTTCAGCTGAAGAACAGGAAAATTTTCATAATCCATACTTTTTTAGAATGTTATTCGAACGTTTGAATGGCTTTAACGAGATAAGATTATAGAGTAAACATATTGTTCAAAGGAGGCAGAGCGTCATTGCATATTGTACTTGTGGGTATCAAACCTGAAATTAGTGATCCACTTTTTAAATTCCATGAATGCGGGACGTTTGAAGAAGTGAAGGAAAGTGCCTTCATCTTGAGGCCTGAATACGTCTTGCTCCATGAGGACCAAGCCCGAAGCATCTTACCGTTAGCTGAAGAAATACCGGTGAAGTTTGTCCTCGACGGCGGTAAGAAGTTGGACCGCGTTGGGAGCGTCAGATGTTTGGATGAATCACGGCTGGCAAGAGAAGTTACTGGAGGTTCAACATCTAGTAGAGACGAACACTCAGCAGGTTGCTGTTCCCGAGCTGGATTTTAAAAGAGTCGGTGAACGGATTGTTATCGCCGTAGGCAGTGTGTTCGAAGGGGCCGGCAGCACGCATACAGCTCTGCTCATCGCGCACTACTTGGCGCGATATGCGAAAACTAAAGTAGCCGTTTGGGAAGGTGGCAGCCGTCCGTGTTTTTCCTTTCTGGAGTATATAAAGGAGGGGAATTACTCCAACCATCCCCGTTATGACTTAGGCGATATTGCTCTGTATAAAGCAGAGGTATCTGAGCACTGGGTCGGATCATTGATGAACGAATACAAGTATACGGTACTCGACTTGGGGTGCTTGACGAGTAGCAATCAGGCTGGACTGTTTGTGCAAGCCAGTTTACCTGTGCTGATCGGTTCCGGAAGTGAATGGCGGGTGAAGGAATTGATCTCCTTTTGCCGAGAATATAGCCGTGTGCCCCAGGATTATTGGCGCATTGCCTTGCCACTAGCCAATGACCAGAATCAGGAAATGGTAGCCGGATGTTTAAGTGGTAGACCGGTATTTGCGGTCCCGAATCATCCTGATCCGTTTCAACTCCAGACCAACACGGATGAGCTGCTGGAAGGCCTCTTATCCCCGATCTTGCAAAAACAGAAGAAGCGGGGATTCAGCCGATTCTTCTAACTTATGAATCCATCAAAGACCTGAACTGCTTCAAGCGTTGAAGTGGTTATTTGTGCTGTTCCCAGAAAGGGGGTGAACTAAAAATGAATCGTCAAGGACATGTGGGGTTGGCTATCTTAGCAGGTTCGGCGTTGCTCTATTTCACGCCAACGATGCCACTGATACCTGCTGCCGCATTGGTTTCAGCCGCAGGCCTCGGGGGACTGCTACCTGATCTGGACCATAAGACCAGTACCGTAAGTAATAAAATCCAGTTCCCGGCAAGGACAAGGCGGCAGCTGAAAGGCCTGTCCATATTGTGTTTCGGCATGGGGGTCTTGTGGTTTGTCATGCAGCAAGCTATGCCCTGGTTGTGGTTGGTAGCAGGCTTGGTACTTACGATGGCATCCCGTCTACGAATGCTCATCTTGAGCGGACTAGGCCTTCTGTTTATTGGGGGATATGAAGTCTATGAACTGCATTGGCTTACGCTTGTGGTAGGCGTAGCCTTACTCGTAATGCCGTTTGTTAAGCATCGCGGAATTATCCATAGTCCGGAGTTTGCCGGGATCTTGAGCTTTGGTGTTTTATCGGTTACTGCAACGCAGCCGGTTCTCATTCAGGCGCTCGGTTTAGGGATGCTGGCCGGGTGGTGGTCTCATTTAGTAGGGGATTCGGTGACGGTAGAGGGCATTCGTTCGGTGCTTCTTCCCCGGCTAAAAGTAGCGCTAAATATCCTCAGAAATGGCGGCGCTGCAGAGCGCTGGATTGCCAGAGGTTGTTGGATAGGTAGTTTCGCACTTTGGGTCATGACATTCTATTAATTCGTAGGTACAGAAGGGAAGAGACAAATGAAAATAAATAAAGTGGGGACCCTCTTCATGATGGTCTTTTTTAGTATGTTCGTCGTGCCGATGCTGGCTCACGCTGAGGATAATCCGATCACCAAGATCAAGGATAAGATGAAATTTAACTGGACGGTGCTCGATGGACTGGACTTTATATTTACACCCATCGGCTTGTTCATCTCCTTAATTACCATTGCAACGTTGATTTTTGTAGTGGTCAAAGTTGTTATAAAACTGATCAAGATCAGTGCGGGTAAGGGTAGCATCAAGGACAAATGGTTCTGGATTGAAGCTGGTTTACTTGTATTTATTGTGTTTCTGTTCATCAGCGGCGCCTTCTTTAGCTTTTTGGAGAACGTGTATAACTGGACCTCCAAGCAAGATATCGGGGGGACCACGCCAACAACGTTTATCCAAATGGTGGATCATATTCGTAAGTTGTCCTAATGGCTGAACTAATCATGGACAATGACTATATCTCAAAAATGAAAAAAATGTATACCGTTGATCCGGGCGTGGTGGATAAGATGAACTGGTTTCTGGTCTTGGCGGGAGCCGCTGGCACGATCCTGTGTGTGTTGGCATTTGCCTACTGGCTGATCCGGTTCTTCGGCTTCCTGTTATCGGTTAGCCGGGGAGCACGAAGTTTGAAGGACCCCAAGTTTTGGAAAAACATGGGGGTGGCGATGCTGATCATTCTCTTGTTTATGACCGGCTCCGTCTTTACCTTGCTGTCACAGTTTTATGACTATATGGACATATGGGGGTGGGGAGGTTGAAGAGACGTGTTTGGTTGCTGACCGTTCTGCTGCTGTTTGGTCTGGCGACCAGTATGTGGAGTGTACCTGTTCAAGCGTCCAGCCCTGCTTCACATACCTTGCAAGGTTCAGGAGGCGCGGTGCAGTTGGCAGTTGCGATGCCGACGGCCACGCCTACAGCGGCACCGAGTGGCGCGGTAGTACCTGTAGAGCGGGAAACGAGTTTTTTAATTCCTGATTGGGTCGAAGATATGATTCAAAAAGTGGACGACATGATCCAGTCGTTTAAAGACCTGATGTCCGGTAAGCTGATCAAAGACGCCATTGAAGGTCTGATTGTGCTGCTGGTAGATGAACTAATGACCCCACTTTATGATGCGTTCGCTAAGAGCTATTTGTTTACACCGCAAATTGCGGAAATCGACTTGGTGCAGTCAGGCTGGTCCATCTTTATAATCATCGGCCTGGTGTCGCTATTCATCGGGATTTCATGGCTGGCGTTTAAAATCATTCGAGGCAAGAAAGACCTGGGCAGTTTGCTCAAGGTCTTTTTGCTTTGCTTTGTCGCCACCTATTTCTCCTTGACTGCGCTGAATATCGCTAACGTAGGCATCAATTGGATAGCCAGCAAGATGTTTGAGGGTATCATCGGTACCAGCGGCATTACGTATGAAGGGCTGGATGGTCAGCAGATCTTAAAAGCCATGATTGTCGGTGCAGATGGAATTACTGAAGCATCGTATGCGGCGCAAACCCTGGGCGAGCTAACGGTGTCCACAAGTGGAGGTATCTTTAGTCTGCTGAGTTATTTATTGCTGGTGGTGCTACCTTTGTATGTAGTTGCCGTGATAAAAACAATGGTCCTGATATTTATGGCCATCCTGGTGAATCTGTGGATTACTCAATCTGCCTATACGGGCAAGTTTGAGACGATGCTCGGGTTTGCCAATTTGTATTTGCGGACCTTACTGGTCGGCCTAATCTGTGGCTTGCATTGGGCGATTTTCGTCAAAATACAGACGGACTACGGGGAGGGGACCGGATTCTCTGCCTGGCTCGGTATTCCGCCGATTATTTTTGCCATACTCAGCGCCGTGGCCTTACTGATCTTCTTTTTCTTCTTCTGGATCAAGCCCCTATTCAAGGCTGCGCAAAACCCGATGTCGCTCAATGGTGCCCATGTGGTCGATTCCTTGGGCAAATGGGGGGAACGGACCTCCACTTCGCTCGATTCGATGGGCAAACGGATGGGGTCGGAGGGGGTGCAGAAGAAGGCACTCAGCATGAAAGAGGCCAGTCAACGGATGCAGAAAGCAGCAGAACGCATGCGTACCCAGCGTAGTGTGGGTAAGGACAAGAGGTTGTCTAGTCTCAGCGGTGGACTTTCCGAATCGGTCCAAGGTATCGCCTACCAAGAGCCGGAAGAGTGGCTGGAGGATGGCGGTCAGATCCATGTGGATGTTGAGCATGAACTGGCATTTGGGGAATCGGAAATTAAATCATCGGCCTTGAACATTTCCACGGTTTTGGGAGAAGAAGGCTTTCGAAGCGTCTCTCTCCTGAACGCTCCTGTGGCCCAACGTAAAAAGCTGACGCAGAAGCTGTCCACGTTAAAGAAAGAATACAAAGAAGATGTGCAGTGGGACGAGAGTACGGGGGAGTTAATCTTGGCCGGTCCTACGCTGGATATGTTGCCGCAGCTGGAGAAGGAAGGCTTTAATGTATCAGCGGTGCGTGAGGGGATGTACAAGGGTGGAGCATTCGTCGATCTGAACAGTGCGCCGAAGATTACGAAACTGGCGGACACTTCCGAAGCCGAGGACGCGGTGGACCAGATTAAAGAAGCCTTGCCACTGTATACGCAAGCCAAGTTGCCCGAAAGCCAAGCGGCCGCGGCCTACCATGCGTTGCAGGCTCGCGCCGATGAATTCCCATGGGTCAAAGATTTGTTACTGGAACAGGGCGCTTTATGGTTGCCGGACGATGATTTGGAAGAAGCCACGGAAGTGCTGGAGGGGATGCTGGCCCAAAAGAGCCGGAAGATCCGCTGTAACTTCCCTCATCACTCCCGGTTTGCCGCCAGTATGCTGGCAGAATGGAAACGTTCCTCTGCAACAGAGGCACTGGCAGAGGTGCTGGAAATAGCGAAAGACGAGTCCCATGTCTATCTTCCCGAGGCACATCTATCTGAATTTCAGAAAGCCTATGACAGCTACCGGAAAGACCGCACGCCTTATTGGCGTGCCAAAGACGGTGCAGTCTATGTTATTAAGGACCGGGTACCCGTTAACTACGGTCAGCCTCCGCTGGATGGATTAGATATGGGAAGCTTTGAAAAACTGCAAAAGGATATGCTACACCGGCATGAGTTGCAGCGGTTAAAAGAAAGTCAGGATGCGAAGAAGGCGGCTGCATTGGCAAATGCCAAAACGGCTGGGAAACCGAAAGACAAAGGGTAGGTGATTGAAATGGATCAGGAGCATCAGGAACGGGAAGACGAACTCCTCCGGGCAAGCTTTATGGGCGATATCCGTGAGGATGTACAGTTTTTGGGTCTGTCCCTAGGGGATATCGGCTGGATTGTTGGCACAACATTGGTGATCGGGGGCCTTCCCTTTCTGCTTCCAGTCTCTGTCGTGTTCAAGTTGAGTTGGATTCTTGTTATCTTTATCGTGAGCACGCTCGGGCATATGCTGAAATGGCCCTATCGCTTGAAGCGTTATATCCATGATGTACAGCGACAAAAGGAAGGAACCGGGGAAGAACTCGGTTCCTTTCTAGGTGTGGAGGAAGACGGTTGGCTGTACCGCAGCGGAAAGATGCTGCATGTGGTGTCCTCGTTATCCGCAGCCCCCTGGAAAACAGCGGTGTATGGGCAAAAGCGGACACGGATCGGTGGATTCGAACAATTCTTGCGTGCGATCGTGCAGGAAGGCTTCTCCGCGCAAATTTCGGCAGAGCAGATTCCGGATGTGCGGCAGGAGCTCTGGAACGAGAAGCGGAACCGCGCCGCTGCAAGTGACGGTATCCAGCAAATGAAGCTGAACCGAATCGAGATGTGGGAACGGCTGGCCCGAAATGGAGAGGCATTGCGTAGTGAATATACGCTGACCCTCACCACATCGGAAGCTCAAATCAAGATCCGGGAACGGGCCGATGAACCCGCAGACCTCAGTCCCGAGGAGGTTAAACGGTTTCGCATGTTAAGTGAACTGCAGGAGAAGAAAGACCGTGTGCTGAATACACTCTCCTCTCATGGAGGGCACACCCTGTCTCTGTTATCCGGATTCTCATTGCCAGAGATTCTAGGACGCTGGTGGGACCGGACCACCTGGGAAGCCTGGAAAATGGCTGAAGGGACATGGGAAGAACCGGCTGAAGATTTGGAAAACCTTCACCAGTCCGAAGATCAGGAGGAAATTGAGGAGGATCGCTCCATGTTTAGTCCTTCGCTTACCCAATGGATACAAGAGGAAGCGGAGAATGAGGCAAGTGCTGAGATGAAGGAGCAGGATGTACTTGTTCCGTTAGTGCTGGATGAGGAAATTCCGGACAAGTCGGGCCTTGCTACGCTCAAGCTAAGAAAATGGCCCATCGCAAAGTGGCTGCAGCGCAGTAAGGAGGAGTTCTCCCGTCTCCGGATGGCATGCAAAGAGCATGTTCTACCTTTGATCAGGAAGTGGGCAACGGTTGGCCTTTTGAGGTGGCAAACATTCAGAATGCGTAAAGCTGTAGTCCTTGCAGAACGAGTGGAACAGGTGAAAGAAGAGTTTGCTGGAGAAGAAGGTTTACAATCTACGCCTCCGGTTGCGATGCCTGGACAACTTCCCAAGGGACTACGGGGAATTGTGCTGCTTACCTCACCGGCACCAAGTGGAGTCTCGTTTCTAGCTGCAAATCTGGGAGTGTCCCGTAGCTTTACCGGAATAACCGTGAGTATTGTCGACTTGTCAACGGATCAGGGCGTGAAGACCGTGCTGAATCCGTTAAGGCATTCGCTGGAGTTGGAGGAATGGGATATATGGACGGGCAAAGCCGCGAACTGGCTGTTATTTACGCCTTCGCAATATCCTTCATTGGCGCAAGTGGAATATCTGCTCCAACGCCGCGCAGCGGAGGATGGGCTAGTCATAGCCGAGATCCCCTGGAACTATCCGCAGCGGGAAGCGCTGATGCAGCGTTATCGATCCATTGCCGTTGTGGATTGCGATTATCATCATTGGTTGCAGTTTACAAACGCGGCCCCGAGCTGGGGTGGTGATTTTTGGCTGAACCAGAGCACCCCGGAGATGGTCAGTAAAATGTCTTCCCTGCTTAAAGAGCAATACCAGCAGTCCTTCACAGCGATTTATCCGTATTTTTCGGCTGCGGCCTATGGCCTCTACCAAGGTCGCCCCTTGGCGCTTGATCCGGAGCTGCGTGAAATGTTGAACGCACAACAAAGAGAGGAGGAAGCCGATGAGCCTGCTCAAACATACGAATCGGTTGGTTAAACGATGGATGAAGCATCCACGGCATGTGGTTGTGAACACCCTCGATGGAAAAGACGGGAAAACAGGACATTTTGTCCGTGTACTTATGGTCCAGGAGTATCCGCCGGAGATTATTGCCGGGTATCTGGATCATCTGGACGGCATTGTCTCGGATGCCGGAGCGACCTTACGCAAGACGATCCGGTATGCGAAAAGTGACATCAAATTCAACACGCGAATGAAATATAAATTAAACCGTTTAACGGCCAGTATCCAGGATCAGAGTGAAACGGACCCGGCGCGAAATGCAGAGATTGCCGCGAAGGAAACGATTTTGGCTTTGCGGGACTCCACATTGTCGAATGACCACAAGCTGGTGGAAGTGCAAACCTTTTTGACGTTATCCGCGCCGAAGTTGCATCAAATTGAGGCGGCTGAGGCGGGGCTGAAGCTGTGGTTTGATAATATGTCCGGCAAGCTGAATGAATTGAAGCGTGAGCAGAGTGAAGCGATGCGGCAGACGGGTCCTGCCTCTGATCCGTATGCGGCTCACAGTGAATTTTTTAACATAACCCATTATGGGCGTGTGACCACCGATTCGGTCGCGGCACGCACGTATCCTATGACACGAGGCTCCTTCTCCGATAATGAAGGACCCTATTTTGGTCGCCGGACCGAGGACGGCGGCTTTTGTTTTGTCAATATTTGCGATCCGGATGATCCTCGGGCACAGAACGTCACCGTGTTCGGCAAGACGGGAGAAGGCAAGAGTTACTTTTTGAAGGCGCTGGTGGTCTCGCTGCTGGAAGAAGGGGTACATGTATTTGTTTTTGATCTGGATGGCGAATGGCTTGATTTATGTAAGTATGTGGGCGGTGTCTATATTGACCACACCACAGAGGAAGGCCGTTACTTTGAACCATTGACAATTATGCCTGCGATCACGGAGATCGATGAGGAGTGCGCACGGTATAATCGCTCCCGCTATAAGATGGCCGAAATGGGCGGTTTGCGAACCTTTTCTTTGCTTGGGGAGAACTTGACCCGCCCGGAAATCTTCGAGGTGGGAGAAGCCATCCGCAGGGATTGATAAGAAACGGCCGGAAACCTGGAACTGTCCTACGGGACCCAAGCCAACGATTCACGCCGTATTCGCGGAAATCGAGCAGGCTTCGCACACGAATAGCGATGCCAAAAGTGTGTATGACAAAATCAAAATCTATTTCATCGGAATTTACGATGATATCTTCCAAATCGAAGAATCTTCCAACTTTGAGCATCAGGCCCCTCTTGTGGTGTACCGGGTCGGTTCAGGGGAAGAAGATGAATCCAAGAAAGATGAATCGGCCAAGCAGGCTCAGATTAAGATGTCGATGGCCTTTGAACAGGTCAATGCCAGCATTCATTTGCTTAAAATCGCCGGTGCAGATTTTTCAGCGGTCCTGGTGGATGAAGGTCAGCGGCAACTGCAGAATCCGGAGCTGCGCAGTTACGTGTTTAGCTGGTACACAGCTATTCGCAAGCAAAATGGCATGATGATTCTGGCAGGCAATTCCCCGGCCATTATGCTGGATACCGCCAAAGGCGTGGGGATGTGGGAAAACACCAGTGTTCGCGTCTATTTCTACATGGAGCAATCTGCTGTGCGTTTACTATCCTCCCATGCGGATCTCCCCATCGAAATTCAGGATCTGATCACCCAGAACGAAGGGACGCAGCGCTATATTCTGGAGAACCACAAACGGTACGATGAACTGATTATGCATGTCCCTCCGGAAGAACATGTCCTGTACAAAACGCGGGGACTGAAAACTGCGGGATAAGGGGGGTTACCGGTGGATGTCGTCAAAAAAGCCAAGGATATCAAGAAAACGATAGCACTGATTTCGGCACTGGGTTCTCCAGGAATCGGATTGGTGCTTCTGTTCTTTATACTGGCAGCGCTGATTATCCTGCTCGTGTTCTTACCCTTTATGATTTTTACCGATGCGGATAGTTATAAGACGCAGCCTGCAGGCGAGTATAGTTGGCTGGCCCCAGTGCAATTGGATGTAGACGGCTCCGGGTATACCTGGCCGGTGCCTACGATTAGCCGGGTGTCGTCTCCTTTTGCGATGCGGGATTTGTTCGGTTCCACAAGAATGCACAAGGGGATCGATATCGCCAATGGAGCGGCGAAGACGGAGCTGCAGCCGATTTACGCGATGGCTGCTGGCACGGTAACCCACGCCGGTGCAGCCAGTGGATATGGACAGGCCATTTACATTGATCACGGCGGCGGGCTGGTTAGTAAATACGGTCACTTGGAGGCGCTAATGAATGTTCGCACCGGTGAGGCGGTAACCAAAGGTCAATTGATTGGCCAAATTGGCAGAGGACAAGTCGGGCGATCCACCGGATCACATCTGCATTTTCAAGTGGAAATGAACGGAGAGGCAGTTGATCCACTAGGGTTTGTGCAGGTGCCGGGATCGGGAACATCTGTTGGAACCGCACCAGTAGAACTGAGCTATCAACCCTTAAATATAGATTACGTCTTCGGCTTCCTTGACAAAAGGAAATCAGCCCTCGCAGATCGAGGTCTGCTGAACCTGATTGACCAGGCAGGCAGAGAGAAAAATATTTCCCCCTATCTGCTCATTGCGATCACAGGGCAGGAGCAATCCTTTGTGCCAAGGAAGCATAATCAGGCCTCTCAGATCATTAAGAATCCCTGGAATGTGTTCGGCTGTTGGTGTAAAGGAAAGGGGGCGACATTAACTACTGGCGAGTCAGCCGCCATAGCCGCCAATACGATCATAAAGCTATCGCAGGATCGCCCAGCCGGACGCGATCCAATCCAGTGGCTATCTGCGAAGGATAATCCCAGGGGGTATTATGCCGAGCACAACGGGTGGTGGATTGGCGTGTCCAAGTATTTCAAATTGCTCGTAGCGGGGGGAGGGTGAAGGGTGAACTTAACGGTTGTCGTTATCGCTTTGATGTTATGGATTGTTTACAAGAAAGGGAGTAATGGACTCCCGTCTTGGCTGGTAAAAACAATCGGTGTTTTTTTGATCATCATGCTGATTCGTAATTTAGGGGAAGTCTATCAATTTGTATTTGTGGAGTCGGATGCCTGGTGGCCTCTGGTTAAGGAAAATGGGGCGCGTTTCTCGGAAAACTTGAGAAGCTTGCTCCGGAAAATGATGGAAGGAGGAGCTGAATCATGAGCGTACCGGAGTCACAGCCAAAGGAGACATTCTCCCAATTTGTAAACCGTATCACACTCACGGCAGCCCTGCTAAGCGGCGGGGCTTTACTGTTTGACGTAGCGGAGTTGAACGCGGTATCGCTTCAGATCTTTCGCTACTCCGTTACACTGTGGGTTGTATTGGTGGCTTTGCCGAATGGCGCACAGTGGATATGGAAGCACAAATTGAAGGTTGTTGCAGGCTTCGTCATAGCGAAGCAGATATTGCGAGAACGAGAGTGGAGATGGAGTCCGTCAAGCGCCGGTTCATCCGAAGGGAAGCTTGCTGCGGGAGGGACTATTGGATCAATTTCGGAAGTTCCGGATGGAAAGATGAATGAACCGATGAAACCGGGAGCGACTCTCCCAGCGGAAAGCGGCCCTTATGCGCTGTTCCCACCGAATCCCCGGCCACATTCCTCGTCTCTACTTTCTCCAGGTCAGGCAGCTGAGCTCATTTTCAATACGGTGCAATTGGCAGGACTCAAAATGGATGAACCCCCTGAAATTTTGTCCATCGATGCCGGTCCTACCTTGCAGACCATATCATTTCGCCTCCCAGCCCGGCTGCAGCTGAGTGATCTGGTGAAAAAGAGGGATGATCTGGCTAACCATATTGGACATGACCGTAGTTTCGAAGTCACTTCGTCCACTCATCCCAGTGCGGCTGCCTTTGTACTACCGCATGAGGAACGGGCGTTTGTCTACATGCGAGATATGACGCGGGATCTGATTGCTTTTGCAGAGAACGCTCAACTCCCCATGGTGTTTGGCAAGGATATGGAAGGCAAGCCGCTGCTGGTGGATTTAACCGATTTGCCGCATCTCCTAGTGGCCGGGGCCACCGGATCGGGGAAGTCCGTTTTTATCAATGGGTTACTCACTTCGCTAGCGACTGCGCGTTCTCCTCAGCAGGTACAGTTTCTGCTGATCGATCCGAAGATGGTGGAGTTCACGATGTACACCGGCTTGCCGCATCTGATCTCGCCGCCGGTTACTGATCCGAAGCGTGCTTCGCTGATGCTCAAAAAGCTTGTCGTGGAGATGGAAAATCGGTACCAGCGTTTTGCTGCAGCAGGCGTACGTAACTTGCTGCAGTATAACCGTAATCATCCCCAGGAACAGATGCCACACATTGTTACAGTGATTGATGAATATGCTGACTTAATGGTGATTGCCCGCGCTGATGTAGAGGAGACCGTACAGCGACTAACCAAATGGGGCGAGCTGCCGGACTTCACTTGATCTTGGGGACCCAGCGTCCCAGTGTGGATGTCGTAACCGGTGTCATTAAATCTAATCTGCCCTCACGGGTGGCCTCTCATTTGCTCAGTGTCTACGATTTCAAGACTATCATGGACACTGGTGGCCCTCATCTGCTCGGTGGCGGGGACGGCATTTGCATGCTGAAAGGGGGGAGGCAGAAGCGATTCCAGTCAGCAGCGATCAGTGCGGATGATGATGAGACGACTCGTTATATAGAGGATCTGAAGCGCTATTGGCAAAATGAAGTAAGGCTGCGAAAAGAAGATCCGGAAGTGGAGGCGACCGCAGCGATGAAAGTCCCACTCCAACTATCCAAGGAAGAGGAGGAGGAACCCTTAGCAGGGGAAACTGAGGAATGGGTTCCTGAGAGTATAGATGTAACCCAGGAGTGGACAGATCCTGGGGAGGAGGACGTGCCGTCCATGAATGAAAGTGTGTACGAACAGGTTATCCGATTGGCACGTGAGCATAACGGTGTATCCGGTAGGCTGTTGCAGCAAGGAAGGCGATGCACGCACCCCGGCTATTCTCTAAGAAGTGGAAGAAGAAATATCCATTCAACGCACTGTGTCTGACTACTTATATAGTTATAAGATGATAGAGATGGGATTTTGCAAAGCGAGAAGAAAAATAAAGATGATTATCCGATTTCTTGAATCTTTATTTGTTAAATTAGTGGTTTTACAAATAATTTACATTAATCAATGTTATGTATAACACAATTAGATTATTGTATCTTAATATTCACTAAGATTGAAAGTGGATAATTCAGGAATATAAAGGAGCTATAGAATTATTGATCCAGTTGTTGACGATTTAAGGAGATAACCATTTTTATTTGAGAGGTAGGTTTATGAATTGACGAACAAGCAATTATTTATAAGAATTTTAGGAACGATACTAGGAATTACTTTATTTATTTTCTTCTTATTTCAACCATACGCTGAAGGAAGCAATCAAAAATTTAAGTATAAAAGTGATATTTCTTTAGATAATCCTATTCCAAGCGATAATCGTATCAATAGTAAAATAAAACCAAATGATGTTGAAGTAGTAAGTGAAAGGACTATTAACTCAAAGGCCTATATGGGCTCTGGTAATAATAAAATAGTACGTTATTCAAATCACTCAGAGCACTATTTTAGTAATGGGAAATGGAAAGAAATAAATACAAATTTCAAGAAAAAAATTACAAGCGACTCTATAGGTGTGATGGATGAAAACAATTATAAAGTAGAAATAATGAAGAATTATCCAGGTGTCAAAATTAAAAGGGATTCCTTTTCAATCAAGTATGAACCTGTCAATATTAAGTCAGATAGCAAAGTTGTAATTAAAGATAATACAGTAACATATTCTAGCTTATGGGAATATTCTGATTTAATTTATTCAGTGACTAATGATTCACTTAAAATGTTTATCATAATTAATGATTCGAAGGCACAAAGTGAATTCAACTTCGATATTAAAACTCAAGGATTAAAAGCAGTTCTTAATGAAGATCAATCCATATCTTTTTTTGACTCTTATGGGAACAAAAGATTTGAAATTCCGCCTATGTGGGTGAAAGGTAGTGGTAGCCAAGTAAAGCATTTTGAAAAAATTACTATTGAATTAAATCCAACAGAAGATGGTTACAATTTAGAAATGAAACTTGATGATTCGGGGTTACAATATCCTTTAGTGATTGACCCATCAACTGTATCATTTTTTTCAACTGATAATTCAAATAAAATTTATATAGATACTTATGATATGTATACTGATGAAATTGAAGAGATAGTATTTACCAATGATACGTTAGATCTTTCGGGTGATTCAGATGGGAGTCCCATTGACTATCCAATGAATGTTTATTTCGCCCATCAAGACGTAGAGACGAATGGTGAGACAGTTCCATATGGTTATTATGGTTGTTGTTCACCAGAACCAGGGATTGACGGTGTAGCGGCAACTAAAGTAGGACGAACAGCTGTCTTTATGGGGAGTCATCAATCTGCAAACGAACTAGTATTAAATTCTGAAGATATTAGTAAATTGTTTAGCGATAGAGAAAGAATCTCTGGTGTGGCCTTTTGGGTGCCTGAATTAAAAAACGATTATGAAATGTATAATTATGTATATATAACATATAACCCTTCATTAGTAAACCCACCTATCATTACCAAAACAGGATATGAAAATGGAAAGTTATCTTGGGAGTATTGGGATAGAGATGGAATTAATACTCAAGCTAAATATAAAGTTGTTATATATGATAGCTCTGAAAAGAAAATTATAGATACTGGTTACGTAAATTCGAATAACAAATATTATTTAATGCCGTTCAAACCAAAGGATGGTGTTTATCAGTGGAATCTTACTGTAGTGGACGATACTGGAGAAATAGATACTAAAAGTAGTGAGTTTTTGTATGGTATTGATTCGATAGCACCAACGATCCCTGAGAATTTAAAAATATTAAGTAATACAAAAAGTTCTATTTCTTTATCTTGGAGTGCATCCACGGACAATTTTGGTGTAGCGAGTTACAGTGTTTTATTAAATGGAGCTCTAATTGAAACACTGCCCTCTACAACTCTTCAATATACAGTAAATAATCTTAAAGAAGGTTATGTCCATACAATAACCATAAGGGCTAATGATAGATCAGGGAATTACTCCTCTGCTCAAATAAAGTATGAGATTGATTCAAAGGCACCAACGATCCCTGAGAATTTAAAAATATTAAGTAATACAAAAAGTTCTGTTTCTTTATCCTGGAGTGCATCCACGGACAATATTGGAGTAGTGAGTTACAGTGTTTTATTAAATGGAGCCCTAATTGAAACACTGCCCCCTACAACTCTTCAATATACAGTAAATAATCTTAAAGAAGGTTATGTCCATACAATAACCATAAGGGCTAATGATAGATCAGGGAATTACTCCTCTGCTCAAATAAAGTATGAGATTGATTCGAAAGGGCCAACGATCCCTGAGAACTTAAAAATATTAAGTAATACAAAAAGTTCTGTTTCTTTATCCTGGAGCGCATCCACGGACAATATTGGTGTAGTGAGTTACAGTGTTTTATTAAATGGAGCCCTAATTGAGACACTGCCCCCTACAACTCTTCAATATACAGTAAATAATCTTAAAGAAGGTTATGTTCATACAATAACCATAAGGGCTAATGATAAATCAGGAAATTATTCATTCGCTCAAATAAAAATACCATTTGGGAAATTAGTGTATAGGTATGACGCCCGCAATAGACTGGATCACATAGAGTTTCAGTCAACAGGTAATATATATATAGATTATATCTATGATTTAAATGGGAATTTAGTTAAGAAAATTTTTAATGAATAGATTACTGAGAATATTAGGCCAGCATCTGCTAACACAGTCAGCGTATGTATCAAGACGCCTTTCCCGCAGAGAACGAACGTTTGCTCGAGTAGACATGGCACCAAGACACGACTTCTCTGGTGCTGGGCATCTACGACTGTGCGATCAAAAGGGGAGTCCCTAAGGGGATATAGCAGGTACATTTTCCTACATGAACGCACATGGTGATCAAGATGCCTGGAAAGGAACGGTGGTGTATTCCAAGCATTCCAAGACTGGCAGATATATCACTCATATTTACTCCAATGCCACCTTTCTTGGAGCTTGGGATTATGATGTGACCCATTCAACTCTAGTAAAGGCACCTACCACTGCAAAGATCAGCAGCGGATATTATGACATATCTATTGAAGGAGTACCTTCGAATGTAACGTTAGTGGAGTTCCCGGCGTGGACATTAAATAATGGACAAGATGACATAGAGTGGATTCGAGGAGAACGTGTAAGCTCTAACAAATGGCAAGCGAGGATTTCGTTCAACAAGCACAACAATGAATCTGGGGTTTATGCCACTCATATCTATGCTCATGATGCATATGGGAACAGTCTTGGTATCGGTGGCGCTAATGTGAATGTTGGGAATTAGGACCCGTGCGTCCTTCTACTTATGGAGTGTATAACCAGTCAACCAGCTAATAATTAATAGGAGAGATGAATTTGAAATCCAATACATTAAGATTCAAGTTATTTATTATTTTCTTGTGCCTTGCTATTGTCCTACCCAATCTATCAACAGATTACTCACTTCCAACTGTACAAGCGCAAGAGAGTGGACAGCCAGCGAATTCATTGACATCACTTTTAGAGGAACCTAAAGAACCTTCAGCTTCCTCCTCTTACCCTGCACCGGATGTGAATTACGAGCCCCAGATTACTCATGAATATTTGCTTGATGAAGATTTGAACCGAAATAATCTCAGCAGAGCATTAAATCAAAAGATATTGGAAGTGCCGGAAGTTACATGGGAAACCAAGGTTGAAGTCATCAAACAAAAATATGCAAAGTCTCAAGCAAGAGCACGAGGACTCATGTCTACATCTGCCAAGCTTGAACCTATTGCGCTATCTACAGAAGACATTAAGAAATTAATGGAGCTCGGAGCCAATATCGAAGATATATATGAATTGGCTTATTTAAGCAGCGAACAACAGATGGAACCCTTCGAGCTATACCAGAAAAAAGTAGAATATAAGGGTTCATGGGATTTGTTTAGACAATCTTTACCTACTTCGGATCTTGCTAGAGTAACGGAAACCGTTTATAGCACAGATCTGGCCCCTCTGCCTATCCAAGAACTAAGCGTAGCAGACAGCGTGTATTCCGTAACTCAAACGGTCTATGATCAACTTCTGGGAAAAAGATTTAAAGGTACGATCCTCACTTCACTAGACTATAATATCAGCAGTGTGTTTAACGATTTTCAGATGGAAGTGATTAATCAGACCGCTAAGCCACAGTTCTCAGATCGGTCATTATCCAGCGAGACGGTAGATCCCTCTTCAGGATCGCTTACTTGGAAAGATACCCAGATCAGTCTGCCGGGCAGAGATGGACTGGATCTCAACATCGGAGTGATGTTTAATGCTAATCAGGCCCAGCTCATCGACCCCCAGGTTGGGGCGTATAATTTCAACAATAGAAGATATGATCTGGGTACGGGGTGGAGTTTCCGCTTCCCCTCGGTAGAGAGAGATAATTATGGAAATATCTCGTATCATGATGGTCAAGGTGCAATCTATAATGTTACGGATTTTTCAGAGAATGAATTGGAGAACTATACCCATCTTAAAGGCTACAAAGGCAAAGATATGCGTTTCGTTTTCGATGCTGCCCAAACCTTTAACAGCGGCCAGTACGGGTCCGATTATTATCTGGAATATGCAGATGGGAAAAGAGAATATTTTGGTGGATATGACAATGTCCTGCTGGGTATCAAAGACCGTTTCGGTAACGTAATCACCTTCAAATACGAAGGTAAACCTTCAGATCATGGAGCTCAGCTCTTGTTGTCCGAAATCAATGACAGTTTGGGACGAAAAGTGCTTTTTGAGTATGATTACATCAAGAACGCCAGACTGGAGCGGAATCAGGAAACGCCTGAAGAACGGATTACGGTCACCGTTCTGAAGGCTTCGGGAGAAAAAAGTGAGCATGTCACCTATACCCGAAAACGAGTGACCTATGCCCTGTCACGAGTCTACCCAGGTGGCTATGCTGACCTCACGTACCCGGGAATCGCAGTCCCGGTATTAACGTCGATTACCCGCCAAAACGGAGAAAAGACGCAATTTTCACACAGTGTAGGTAATTTCTTTTATAACACGCAACTGAAGGAGTTTAAACCTTGGGATTCCTATACGGAGGACACCGCTTACATTAAATTATTGGAGGTGAAGTACCCTCACTCTCTGACCAAATATAACTATGAATATGGGAAGCGGAATTATGGTTATTACGGGGCCATGGTCACTGAATATGTAAGCTCACGCTATGACCAAATCATTAAATCCGGTGCGTTTACCGGTGAATACAATAAGGTGGAGTATAGCAGAAATGGAAGTTATGATGCTTACCCTGTGTATTATGAACAAGGGAAGTATCCGGCTGAATTCACGTATTCCACGGCTGCCAGTCAAAAGACGTCAAGTGGAAATATAGATACCAAGTACACCTTTAATGGGAAGGGGCAACTGCTCTCTACAGAGCAAACGGCCCGAAATGGCGAAAAGACAGTGATACGAAATTCGGCGTTTCACCCTCTGTACTCCCAATCGCCAACCCTAAGTGAAAGTCTGGACTTTGGAGCTGGAGATAATGACAGCACAGCCAATAAGCTCTACTCTGACTTTACCTACGATGAGTGGGGGAACATCGCCAGCGCCACCCAGCCGCTAACCGAGAGTCAGCGAAACAACCCGGGACTCAAACAGAAATATACGACAAGCTATAGTTATGAGCCCAACTTCAGGTTTATATCCGGTAAATCCTGGTATCAGAATGAGAACGATGCAGCACCAAGCTCAGAAAGCTATACGTATACTGCTCAAGGCCGGGTTAATAGCTTTACTAACCCGCTGGGTGAGGTCAGCAGCTACACTTATGAGAATGCCCCAGATGGTTCAGGTAAACTCCACCGAATCACCGAAACCAAAACGTCTGCAGGACAGTTGGTTGCTAAAACGGTTACTGTTCTTGGTGCTGAAACAGGATATGCGTATCCTACGGAGCAGCAGCAATACTTCAATGTGAATCAACCGAACGAGCAAGCTGTAAGAAAGACTATCCGTTATGACATGGCCAGTGGACGGGTGTTGGAAGAAAGAGATGGAAATGATCGCGTCACCGCTTACCAATACGATGCGTTAGGGAGAACCCAGAAAGTTACGTATCCAAACACAACAAATGATCTCGGTGTCATCTATAGCGAAGTCGACGAAATTAATTATTATAATAATACTGGACATCATGAATTCGATGCCGAGAATGCAGGCACATCAACTCTCAAAGTAGATACTGTAAAGACTATTACCCAAGTATCTACAGGGGCAAATATTAAAACCTATCGCAATACACTATATAATGGTTTCGGTTTAGCTTTAATGGAAGAGCAGTGGGACGAGTATTCGGGAAAATGGACGCACAGTGAATATCATTATGACAACTATGGCCGGCCGATCTATGCAGCAGATCCGGCTGGAAATATTACTACGGTCGGTTATGATGCTTGGGGCAGACAGAATCGGGCGGTTGACCCCTTTGGAAATATCTATGTCTCAGACAGCAGTCTGAAACAACGCCATAGTATTAGTTATCTGATCGATGTTCGAACGAACGAGAAGCTGAATTATGTGGAAGAATATAACGATCAATGGGGAAATCAAACCTCTAAACGAACCTTTAAGACCTGGCCCCAGACTTCAGCGCCGATCGGCGAATCGTATCGGTACGATCTGTTAGGGAATGTCACGGCCTATACGGATCCGAATCAGAACCTGAATAATGAAGGGGTGACGATCAGTTACCGGTATGACCGATTAAACCGTCTGATTTCACTCAAGGATGCGTTAAACCAAACAAGCGCCTATGGGTATGATGGCAACGGTCAAATCATCAGTTCGACTATTCAGGCAGCAGGTGGCAGTCCGCAAACAATAAATACCAAAACCTATAATGAATTAGGATTACAGACCATTAAAAGAGATGCGGCATCTCTAAATGAAACCCAGCACTACAACAACCTGGGATTAGTGCAACAAAAGACGGATCGAATGGGGACGGTTTCGGACTATCGTTATGATGAGCGGAGTCAGCTGAAGAGCGCCAGCTATAAGGGAACTGTTAATGGAGTCGCGCAAACGCAAGAGAAGCGCCTTATCTTTGGTGATGGCGGTCCGCGTTATCAGACTTCGCAGACCTACATGAACGGGGGACAATCGGCAAGTCGTACCTTGTATATCGATAGTTTCGGACGTGCTCGCCAAAAGACGGAGAGAGTAGGGAGTCATAGTTCCATCATTCGGACCGGATATAATATTCTGGGGCAGGTTACCGAAGTAAATGATGACTATCTGGCGTTTAATACACAGTATAAGTACAATAAGCTGCGTCTCGACCAAGTTCAAACCAATGGCAATGGCGTAGTTAATAACAGCGCAGCCGTAAATGTTCAGTATCAGTATACCGGTTCTGGACAAGTGGCAAGCCTCACCTATCCGACTTTGACAGATAGCAGTCTCTTAAAGACCGAATACCAATACAAGAAGGCACTGGGCTGGGTCGAAAGTGTGACCAACTGGAAGGGTAGCACCGTGTTATCCAAGTCGGAATATGAGTATGACAATAACGGGAATATCACCAAATCGATCGAGACGAGAAAGGATCAAGCGACGGAAACGAGCAGTTATACGTATGATGCGTTAAACCGGCTACTCATTGTCACCCGAGCGGATGGCAGCCGAGAAGCGTATACCTATGATTTAAGAGGGAATCGATTAACGCTGGAGAGTAAAACCTCTATAGAGGCAGCTTTTGCAGAAACCACGTATGGGTATGATCTGCTTAATACATTAACGACACTCAGCCAAGGCGGCAAGACGACCCACTTCACGTATTATGCAGATGGGCTGCGGTTCAAAAAAGTGACAGGGAACAGTCAAACCCAATACAACTACAACTTGAACGGAGAAGTCATTACCGAAGAGAAAAATAGCGGGCAGAAAGCCAATTATGTACGAGGCGACCGGGTACTGGTGAAAAAAGACAAAACGGCGGGAAAGGATTATTATTATCTGTACAATGGTCACGGAGATGTGGTACAGATTGTAGATACGAGCGGTAAGCCGGTGAATACGTATTCGTATGATGTATGGGGTAACATTACCAACCAAACCGAAGGGATTTCGAATCCGTTTAAGTATACGGGCGAAATCTATGATGAAGAGACTGGGCTTTACTATCTACGGGCACGGTATTATGATCCGAGTATGGGACGGTTTTTGAATGAGGATACGGTTGAAGGGCAGATTACGAACCCCTTATCGTTAAACCTGTATACTTATGTAGGTAATAATCCGCTCATCTATGTAGACCCAAGTGGGAATGTGTGGAAATGGGTTGGAGACGGTTGGAAGATGGTGAAGTCAGCGGCTGTCGCTGTGGCAAATTTTATGGTCGTTGACGATATTCGGACGATTATCGATCCGAATGCCTCAACGTTCGATAAATCGCTCGCTATTGCAGGTTTCATCCCCGTAGGTAAATTTATTAAGGGCGGTAAAATAGTTGTAAAGCTGATTAGCAAGGAAGGTAAAGTAATTGAGAGAGCAGTTGAAAAAACGGTAAAAAATGAAAAGGCGATCGCTAAAGCGTTAGGGTGTAATTGTTTTACAGCAGGAACGAAGGTGCAAACAGAGGATGGGGAGAAACCTATCGAGGAAATCGAGGTAGGGGATAAGGTTCTATCCAAGTCTGATGTAACCGGAGAAGTGGAATACAAAGAAGTAGTACAGCTGTTCCAAAAGCAGGCTGATGAAATTTATTACGTCCATATCGGTGATGAAGTCATTGAGACAACTGGATTGCATCCATTCTGGTTAGATGGAAAAGGTTGGACGCTTGTACAATATTTAAAGGTTGGAGAATTGCTTGTTTCAAGTAATGGTACTAAACTTGCAATAGACAAGATTGAGAAAGCGCCGAGACAAGCAACTGTTTACAACTTCATGGTCGCCGATTATCATTCTTACTTTATATCTAATCTTGGGATTTGGGTGCATAATTGTACCATTATCACCGCAGGCAAGAACTTCAAAGACCATTTTATTCGACACAAGGGCATTTTGGAAAATGCTCTTGGAACAAAGTACGCAAAATATAAGACACACGGTGACGCATTTCTGAATGATATTGGAAAAATAATTGATGATGGAACTGTAAAGTTAGTCGGTAAGGGTACTTTGAAAAAAGATGGTGAAGTGTTAAATATTTATAAAGGCAATGGGATGACAGTAGCCACTAAAGCAAATGGAGAGTTTGTTACTTTAATAGAGTCAGGTAAGGGTATGGACTTAAATATTCAATTTAAATAAAGGAGAGGTTATATGCTCGAAGAACTTGTTGATCTCTTTAAGAGTGACTCTATCCAAGATATTTACTTGCTTGGTTTTGTAGATATTGAAGATGGAGTAGGGGACTTTTGTCCTGATATGCGATATTATTATTTTGAAGTGGGCGAGCAGTATATCGAATTTGAATCAATTAATCAGTACTCAAGACTAAGTGTTAAGATAGTTGATTCGATACGCTATCAATTTGAAATTGATGAAGATATGTTGCCGTGTAAGACGTCAGTAAGTCAAATTATATTGATTGACTCGATGTCTGCCAAAAATACTGTTAAAAGCATCGTTATTAACGGCATAGATTTTAAAAATAAAGAACAAATTATCTGTCACAACCTTCAGTTGAACTTGGAGAATGGGCAAGAATTGTTCATCGACCCATCTTTTTATTATGGGTTAAACATCGGTGGGGCAGAACAACGGAAGTTTTGGATAGAGAACCTTGCAGATGGCATAAAACCTGATGAAATAGTAATCGAAGTTTAAGTTTGCTTTTTTTGTGTAGAGCCTTGAGGGATAATTTCCTTCAAGGTTTTTCTTTACCCCCACCCAGTGCCGAATGATTGAGTGGCTAATTCCAATAGAACTTATCCCTCATCACCCTGGTGTGATATTCCTCTAATATGAAGTGCGCAGATGGCGTAAAATAGTTTGTGTAAGGACCGGAGTCTAGTAAATGACAAAAAAGTAGGGTATCCTTGGGATTGCGAAGTCACCAAGAAAAGGAGCCCTACTCAATGACCAGTATACAACAAAACCCGTTCCAGGATCTACTCGAAAATATCATCCAAAGTTTTCTGAAAGAAAAGATTGAACTCATGCTCCGCGAAGAAATCAAAAAAATATTTAGGTGTCGAACATCCGGAAGACTCCAATACTCGCAACGGATATTACACTCGCACCTGGGAAACACGCCACGGCCTGATCCAGACCTGAACGTCCCGCGGGATCGGCAAGGTCAATTCCAAACGGAGCTCTTTGAGCCCTACCAGCGCCGGCTTGAAGACACGGTCATTCACATGTATAAAGGCGGCATGAGCACCCGGGATATCGCTTCGTTTATCGAAAAAATGTTCGGAACCTCGTACTCGCCAACCACCATGAGCAACATCACCGGCACGGTGCTGGAGGATGTGGCCGCCTGGCAAAACCGTCCGCTCTCTAAGCGCTATTCCGTCATCTATCTGGATGGCATGTACGTCAAACTGAAGCGCCAAACCGTGGCCAGTGAAGCCATCTACATCGCGATGGGGATCGATGAAGACGGGCACCGGGAAATTCTCAGCTTCAGCATTGGCGGCAAGGAAAGCGTATCCTGTCTGCCGTGGTAACCATTGTTATGGCGTTGTCAAACAATGCATTCGTGGTTAATGGTGACAATGTGCGGTCCGTTGATATTTAACGGAGGATATTACTATTTGAAGGACAAAAGTGAGCCAGGAATTTTAATGGTGATTATTGGATTTGCTATATTGGTATTAGTCGTGGCTAAATTCCCTTTTTAGGAGTGATCGTGTTGAGCAATGCATACAAAGTCCTAAAGACAGATGCAGAATCTCTAACAGCTGCTTTGGCTCAGTCCCAGGTGTTTATCGTTGAACGCCGTGGTGATCTGGCTGGGTGTGCGATTGAATGTGGAGGTCCAGTCCGGAAATGGAGTCTACAGAGTGTAAAGGTTGCTGATGCTTATTACATGAGAAGTGAATTTCAATTTAGGATGGATTTAGCATAAGTACTCGGGATTCTTTGGTGAGGTAATGCAGGGATAGAACAAGAGGGAACAGGGGAATTAAAATGGTTTCTATTTGCTTTATTTTTATACCATTGGCCGCATTTTACTTGTGATTGCGGATTAGGAGTAAGCTATTTTTAAGATTAATTACATAATGCATAGTTGAGTACTGCATAAGTCAATCAGTCATATAACCTTATAGGAATTTTTATCGAGCTTTTCAACAATCTTTTTTGGTGTATGGTCATTAAATTATTCATTTTTTTGTTGATTCTCTAATTTCTTTTTTAATTCTACACAAAAAAAGCGCCGCCCCTTTTCTGGAAAACGACGCTTGCTCATACTATATTGTATGCTTCATTGCTCAATTCTTGATTTTACAATTTTTTTGGCGGTAACTTGTGCTGGAAATGAATCATCACTTGCTTTAAAGAACACTTCAATCTCATCACCCTTTTTATATTTAGAAGGTGCAACTTTATTTACCCAAATGGCTTGAGAGTACTTATTAGATTCGAGAACTTCCTTGTAATCCTTACTCAAGTCTTCTTCTTTTATCTGAGAAATTACTAAAATCCTTTTATTCTCTACATCTACTGTGTGTACAATCCCTTTAAAAACTTTATCATCATTACTACAGGCGGTGACCAATAACAAAAAAACAAAAATAAGAGTCCATTTAGTAATAGTACTAGTTTTTTGAAACATGGACTTTCTCCTTTGAATGGTTACGACATTAGTTTAAAATTGGTTGCACAGATAAAGCATTCATTACATGACCGATATACGAATAAACAGCGTTTCCATTATGACGACCTTTATTAATTCCCATTAATACAGTACTATAATATGTTGGTGCACCACTATCCCCAGGTGCAGATGTATAACTAGCTGATCTTAAGCCACTAAAAGATACCCCATCGATACTATATGATACAGATTTACTCAATAATGTTCCACATGATACTGGATTAGTGGCAGATGAAGCCCCAGACATGCAAACCATATTTCCTGCGAAGTCGTTAGCCTGAACAGTATCGAAATATCCTGCCCTACTGGAAGATGTATAGAGATCATTGGAATAGGATAAGCTTGTTCTCCCTATTACTGCTGCATCAACATTTCCCCCATAGGTTCTTCCACCCATACTACCAACACTATTAGTACCTTGACTGAAGAGGTTGCCGGCAGACCCGCAATGGGCGGCAGTAACAATGAAATCTGAAGCCAAAAAACCGATGCTACAGTAACCACCAGTATAATTGTTAACTATTTTAGTCCCTGCTTGAAGAGGGTTATATGTTGAATTTCTGTCAACATCATCTGAAACCACAGCAGATTTTCTTATAGACAACATATCGGCATTAAAAGTCTCTTCTAATTTCTTTCTCTTTGTTTCATCAAAGTCCTTAACGCCCACCTGTACTTTTTGTTCTGCTAAATCTACTAACGTGTCAGTAATTGTAACTCCATTAAAATCAGTATTCATCAAAGAAATTAATTTTTCATTAAGTTCGTTTAAATCCTTTTCAGAATATTTTGTAACAAAGATATTTATTAAACTGGAGTCACCATATATTTTTCTAAAATCAGATTCATATTGATCTTTATTGGTATCACTCTTAATACCGATATTTACAATCCCTCCAGACTTTTGGTCAATAAAAACAAGTCCATCTTTAATATTTTTATCTAGGTAATCCTTAATTAATGGTAGTTTGTTTGTTTGGTGATTGATGCGTTGTATGAGCCGTTCTTCCTCCAGTTTTGTCATCCTAACTCCGAACTTAGAGTCAACCATTATATCATCAACCTTGGAATCCATTTCTTTTACCTTACTGATATTAGTGTCTAATCCGAATTGCTGTCTAAAAGACAGTTCGTCTTTTGTGTAATCATAAGACTCAAGTTCAGACGATGCACTTACACTTCCAGAGCACAATAAGATGGCAGCGGTTAACATCAAAACAGTTCTTTTTTTCAGTTTCATAAGTCACCTCTAACCTAGTTATTTGAGACAAAATTCGACTACTTGCTAAAAGTTTACTATTTTTTAAAAATAATTACAATATATTATTTGAAAATTTTTCCTTGAAAATTTAAAATACTAAAAGTTTTAAAAATTTCGCATGAGCCAATTTAGATCACCGGCGGCCGACTCATCTGGGGAAGTTTAGAGTTTAGCATACATAACATGACTTTAAATTCTATCTAATCCAAATTATATTGTAATATCCAATGACAATGTTCCATAAATCACCATGAAAGTATGTGAGGATTGTCACTATTTGGAACTTGTTTATGCATCTGTATCTAGAAACTAAAGTAACCCAATGTACGCGTAGAGAACCAAAGGGTGCATCCTTCTACTTATCTGCCGTTAGCCATCCTGCCTGCCGCGTCCAGAAGCAATTGAGTCTGAAGATCTGCTGGCTGTCGGTGCTGGATATTCCCGTACTCAATGCCCAGAGGAAGAACCTGACTGAGGAGCTGCTGGTGTCGGAGTTATCCATCCTTGCCCCGTGACATCCGAAATCAAAGCGTCAGTTTGAAAGGTCAAAATGAAACGAAAATAATATACGTCTATAATAAACATGTAAACACGAAGACATCTAGGCCAATCCGTCTGCCTTCAATGATCATTCGTTTGTAAACCGGCTTTTCTTCAAGCTGCTTGGCATCGTTCAGATACAGGGTAAGGATCCCTAAGACGGGTTCAGACATAGGAGTTCACCTTCTTGTGGAGAGATGACGGAGCAGCTGGCAGGCTGCGGCGACTGCAGCAGCAGCGTAGGCTTGCCCGTGGGGCCAGTGCTTAAGGAAACCGCAGCCAGGCCGGCATTGAAGCACATTTTGAGACTGGAGTAATTGTCGCTGGCTACGCTGCACTGCAGCTGTCCAAGATGGCGGAGCTGTGCGGCCAGCAGTTTGGTGCCAATATGTTTGCTGCGATACAAGGGATGTACGGCGACCAGGCAGGCTTCTTTGCCATAGTCGGCTACGAAGCTGATGCCTGCGAGCTGATGCCCGCTCTGGCCACGCACGGTGGCGACCACCAGCGAGAATCCCGGCCAGGACAGCTGCTGCGGGGTCAGTCTGGACAACACCTTGCACCCTTGATTGGTCAGACGTCGTTCGCCGTGCTCCCGCAGGAACTGGAGCAGTCCGGCCAGCCTGGATTTCCACTGCTCTGGAGCGGTGTCGTGAATAGAAGAGAGCTGCAACTGCATAAGGGTCACTTCCTTAACCTTGAAATCATTTATTATGCTTGGGCATACGGGCCAGATGCTGGCTGTAATGAAAAATCCGTTCCAGCGACAGCTTGCGGATCGCCGGTTCATCAAATTTCATAGGCCTTGCATTGGCCTCGAAGAACCAGAGTCCGCCGTTGTCATCCACGCCGAGATCCATCGACATCTCCCCGAGTGTCAACTCGGAAGCCCGTTCAATCTGCCGCGCAATCAACAGCGCGGTAGTGGGCAAGCTCTTCAGGATGGCTGCCGCGCGTTCAGCGCCGAAGGTGCTCTCCAGCATGCTGGAGGGCTCTTCGATGCTGCCGCCGCGCGGCACATGTGTCGTAATGCTGCGGGCGCCGGCCAGCCTTGCGCCGATGCCCGTAATGGCCCAGCCGCCCCGGCCGTTCTTCTGCACCAGCACGCGCAGATCGAAAGGCCGCTTGTGGTGTGTCGCCAGCACGATGGCTTGCTGCACAATATAGTGAGCCGCGCCCTTCTCCTTCTCGACGCGCGCCCACAGGCGGTCCATGGAGGCGGCCTTGTAGGTTACGTTTCTGCGGCCGCTTTGAATCTGCAGGCGGTAGGGCAGGGCCGTATCTTCACGGTATTTCAGGCGCATAATGCCTTTGCCAGCCTTGCCGCTCTCAGGCTTCAGGTAGAGGCTGTCATGATTCTTCAGCATGGCCGTAAGCGTGGCTGCAGTCCGCAGCCGCCGTGTCTTCGGCACATGCTTGGAGGTGGAATGTGCCCCTTTCAGCCATTCAAACAGATTCCATTTATTGAAGAAATACGGATTATACAGATGAATCTCGGGATGCTCCAGACATTCGGCTATTTTGCGGGCCACAGGCAGCCTCTGTTCCTGTTCACGGGTGGGAATCCGGTTATAGATCACCTGCGGCAAGGGCACAGGGATGCTGTACCACAACCTGCCGCCGGGTGAAGGGACGTATCCGTTGATCAGCCGCTCCTCCAGCTTCAGATCACGGACGGTGACTACATATACCAGATAGCCCATTTCTTTACCGGTGCGGATAATATCGCGAAAGTTCTTGCGGTTGCCGCCGAATTGGTGCTGCTTGTCGCTGGTGGTCAGGATGGCGATGACGGGCTTGCTTTCTTCGGGATTGCGGGTGTTCACATCTCATCCCTCCTGCGGAATTTGCTGAGATACAGGCAGTGCTCCAGAATATGCTCAATGGAAGCTTTGCCCTCAGCGCGCAGGGAGGGATGGCGGAAGATGGAGCGTCCCGGCTTGGCATTGGCCTCGAACATCCAGATATCCTCATCCTGATCGATGCCAAGGTCAAAGCCGATTTCGCCGAGCAGATGGTGATGCTGCACTTCCAGCGACTCGGCCAGCCGGACTGCGGTCGTTTTGGCCTGCTGCAGCACTTCGTCTGCTCTGGCTCCGAATACACGGCCGAGCGCCTGCTGCGGCGTGAGCAGAGCGCCGCCGTTTTTAAGATGGGTGGTTACACTGCCCCGACCCGCCTTCTTGGCGCCGATGCCAACAACTACCCATTGATTGCTGCCGTTCTTGTGCATATGGAAGCGGAAGTCGATCGGGCAGCCGTCAATTTCAATCAAGCGGATGCCTTGCTGCACTACATAACTCTGCAGACTCTGTCCATGCCGGGTACGCAGCATCCGCATCAGGCTGTCAAAGGTTCCGAAACGCAGCAGCACATTTTTACCGCCCCGGCGGTATCTGGCGAAATACCCTTTTTTGGGCAAGTAGGTCAGCCGGTAAATGCCGTGGCCCAGACTGCCGGCAGACGGTTTGTAATATACGAAATGATGGCGATCCAGCATGTCGCGCATTTGCTCTGTGGAAGGATTGCTGTGTGTCTCCGGCACGTAACGGTTCGCTGTGCTGTCATTCTCCAGCAGCTTGTAAACATCCGATTTATTGAAGAAGCTCCAGTTGAAATAAGGAATTTTCTTGCGGGCAAAACGATCGCGCAGCTGGTTGATATACGGTGAGGTTTCCGCTTTGCGGCTGGGCAGCCGATTGTAGACTACGTCGGGCAGAGGCACCATTTTACGTTCGAATTTGCCTGAGCCGGTCAGGAAGTACCCGTATACCTGCTCCTGCTGCCAGTTGATGTCACGTGGCATAAAAGCAAAAATATAACATTTTCCGCTGCCCTCGCGCAGCAATTGCTTGATGAATCCGGTGCGTGAGCCGAAAGGCTGGGTGGAGGAACCAGCCCCGTCGGACAGAATTCCGACCAAGGGTCCGATCTGCACCTCTTCGTTCTGCAGATTGCGTAAATAAACGCCGCCTGAATTAGGTACTTTAATCGCGCTTTTGACGCCTGAGGTCAGGAATATATGATTGCCGCTGCGTTTGATCGGCTTGATTACGGCCGGGATCGTGTCTTTGCCCAGACGCATGCGGATATTTCTTTTGCCCGATAATTTCAGGCTTTTCATGAGTGAACCGGATAGATATACCACTCGCTCGGCCTGTTTGGTGAAATGCACATTGCAAAAAGTGAGACCCATTTATGAATCCTCCTTAGGAACCATTGTTATCATTTTCCCGTCAGTGATGGAGCTGTCAGCCAGTGCCGCCGGGATTCGTCCCTGCGCCAGCAGCAGATGCCGTGCATAGAGAAGCGGATTCTCGGCGGCAAGCCTCGCGGCCTGAAGGTCGCCAGTTAACCGGAAGACCGTCCGCCCTGGCTTGGAATTGGCTTCCAGCAGATAGATCCGGCCTGCCGGGTCCAGCCCGAAATCAAGGCCAAGCTCGCCCAGCCTGCCGCAGGCTGTCTCCAGCAGTGGCGGCAGAAATGCTGCTTCTGCTGCCAGCTCTTCTATTAGTTCCTCACCGCCCGGTCCATATTCTGAGCGCAGGAAGGGCAGCAGTGGCACGGCGGTCCCGCCGCCATGCAGGTTGGAGGTCAGGGAGTTCCGGAGGCCCAGGCGTACGGCCATTCCGGTGAGCGTCCAGGCCCCGCGCCCATTCTTCTGCATCAGCACACGCACATCAAACGGCTGCCCGGAGCGGCTGGTTAAATGCAGATAAGGCTGTATAATATAGCGGCGCTGGCCGATGAAATCATCAATCCACTGAAGACCGTCCTGCAGGGATGCGAACACATACGCTATAGGCTTGTTGCTGCCGTCGCGTCCCTTGACCTGAAGCCCGCCACCATCGGCACGCCCGAGCAGCATGGCGCGCAGGGTGCGTTTCCCATGGGAGCCGGCCTGGGGCTTTAGGAACAAGCCGAATTCTCTTTCAGCGAGCAGGGTGCCAAGCTGGCTGCTGCCGCTATACAGGCTGGTCTCAGGCAGCAGCGCTGCTGCCCGGCGATTGCGTCGCAGGATCTCATGAACGCCCCATTTATCAGGCAGTCCGCGTGACCAGGGGATCGCCCGGGGCAAGGCGGCCCAGGCAGCGGAAGCCGCTGTTCTCTCCCGGGCGCTGCCGTAGAAACAGCGGTTAAACACAACGTCCGGGGGAGGCGAGCAGAGCTTCTGCCAATGACCGCCGCTCCAGCTGAAACCGGAGACGGAAGTGCCGTCTGCCGCAACGCCGTCCGGGTGAAACACAATCACTTTGAGGTTGTACAGCGGTGCTGCCTGGCAAAGCTCTGTACAGAATGCCGGCTCAGCAATCGGCGGGCTGCCCTCCCGGTATCCCGTCATGACACCGAACAGTCCTGCGGCAGCCTTGTTCATCATCATGGCCGGTTATAAACCGGCCAGGTAACGGCAATACAGAATCATTTGTTTGACGGAGGGCCTTATCTTCTGATCATTAAGCGGTGTATTATCGTTCTTGGAGGGCTTGGAGTTGACCTCCAGCAGCCAGATCCGCCCGGTTTGGTCGAGCGCAAGGTCGATGCCAAGCTCCCCGAAATGGGCCGGGATAAAGGTCTCCACGCCCCTGGCGATTGCGAGGGCAGCCCGTGGGAGCTGCAGTTGCACACTTTCCTTGACGCCGGCGGGCAGACTGCTTTTGCTTACAGCCTCGCGTACGGTACTTAGGGTCCCGCCTTTGGCAAGGTTGGAGACGAAATGATTGCCCCCGGCGGTGCGGGCCACAATGGAAGTGACGCCCCACTTGCCGGTGCCGTTCTTCTGCACCAAGGCCCGGAAATCTACCGGCCGGCGTCCAAGCTCCATCAGAGGCAAGCCCTGCTGTATCTGGTAGCGGGTCGTTTTCATCTTAGGGGCGATGGACTGGAACAGCTTGGTGAGAGTCGGATAAATCTGCTTGCGTGTGCCCAGCGGTGTAGTTGATAACAGGCGGTAGCCCCCGCCTTCCTCTTTGGAAATGCGGAGAATCCCTTTGCCGAGACTGCCCCGGACAGGCTTGAGGAAGACGCTGGCATATTGCCCGCACATCCGTTTCATCACGGCATAGCCGTTCAGCAGATGGGACTCCGGCAAATACCGCTGGAGGGTGGGGTCCTGGCGCAGCGCTTCGAACACCTCTGTTTTGTCGAGAAATTTCTCATTGAAGAAATGGGTTCCGTACCGTGATTTTACATCCGCCAAAAAATGCTGTACGCTTGGTTTATTCTCCACCTTGCGCGATGTAACCCGATTATTGATCACATCGGCGACGGGCAGACTCTGTTTCTTCCAGCCTTCGTCGTATACCCAGCCCTTGATGGAGGAGCTGTGTGTTTCCAGCGCTTCCGGGGTAAAGAAATATACATAGGCGCCCTGCGCCTGGCAGACGTTGGTTAGTTCCCGGCAGAAGAGGGTAATGGGTCCGAACAGCCTGTCGGGATTGTCGGGACGGGCGCGACTGACGAGCACTCCGATCAGCGGACCCAGCCGCAAGGTACGGCTCCCGGAGCTGTAGGAGACACCCAGCGTCAGCCGGTGGTTCCATCCGATCCGCCGTGCCAGTCCTTCGCTGACGCGCAGACTGTCGGATTTCGGAACCGGGACGACGGTGACCTCCTGCCGGAATGAACCGAAAGCAAGCTGGAGAGTTCCGTGTGCCGGGATTTTGAGTCTTTTCATCGATCTGTCGCCAAGCATTACAGCGTTTTCCTGCAGGATGCCCGAGTGAACCGTATGGACCGGGATCTTAAGCTTAGACATCGTGGATCTCCTTCCGGTAGGCAGCATGATGCCGGCAATTTGATAGCTAAGGGTTACATATCATTCATCATATGGAGACATCTGACCCTTGGTGATTGACCTATTTCTCTAAAAAGCCGGAACCTGCCGTTTCGGGAAGATCCGGGTGTGGCCCTGCAGAAGTGGGTCAACCGGCAGTAAGAAGGCAACGCCGCATTCGCTTAGCGGCAGCACAGCACATGCCTAAGCTTCAGCATATGCTGACGGCCCGGTTTTGCCTGTAAAGCGGGCGGTTGCGGAGCATATAATCAGAGCAAACTTTTGGGAGGAATCAGAAATGAACATATATGACAAAGCCAATGAACTGGCACGAGCGATTAAAGAGAGCAGTGAGGTTGCAGATATTAACAGCGCGATGAAGCTTGTGGACGCCGATCCGGAGAGCAAGCGGATGCTCGACAACTTCCGTCAGGGTCAAATGGAGCTGCAGCAGCGGATGATGAGCGGAGAGATGCCTCCGCCGGAAGAAATGGAGAAGATGGAGAAGCTCTTCGAGGTGCTTAACCTGAATCTGGGCATCCGCCGTCTGTTTGATGCGGAGCGTCGACTGAGTGTAGTGATCGAGGATGTGAACAAGATTATCACTGAGAGCTTGTCCCAGCTCTATGGCGATGGCCAATAAACCCCGGCAACGTAATTCCACCAACGTAACCGAACTAACGTAACCCAGCCAACAGATCGCACCCCACCCACCCAACAAACTAGTTTACTTTCAGCTACTGGGGAACCGTATAGCCGCTATTTTCCGTTTTTTGGTTATTTCGCGTGGGTAACGGACCGTATGGCCTCTATTGTGCTAAATTTGGCTCGAAAGAGAGAGGTTTGGAGTAAATAAGGTCACCTGGGTCCGCAAGCAACTCCAAAGAGGCGGAAATTGCACAAATAAGGGCTCCACGGTCCGCTAGCGGCGGTCAGACCTGAGCATCCGTGTTCTTGAGGCTTGTCCGGTAGACGGCGCGATAGACAGAAACAAGGTGCCCTGTCAGCCAATCTGGCTGTCACAGCACCTTATTTATAGATTCATATTATTGCTGCAACTTATCCGATACTCCTCATGCAGACTATTGCTGTTTGCCCTCCACGGAGCAGAGCAGGATGCCTGCAGCCAGACCCAGCCGCCGGTCAAGCTGGCCGCGTGAATCCTCGGAGAAGTCGGCCATAATCTTGGTGACGAACGGGTTGAAATTCTGCTTGAAGGTAGATACATGACTGCCGCCAATCTCCACATTGTATTGCTGGGGAATCAGCGTAATGAACCGGCGGAGCAGAGCCATCATCATGCTGGGTTCCTTGATGCTGCCGATCTCCATGTCGTTTCCGTCCAGAAGCAGCCACTCATCCTGCACAATCGACTTCAGTCCTTTGCGGCGCAGCGCCCCGATATGTTCGCCTGTACTGCTGTCATGCACATCATAGGTAGCGCTGAAATCAATCATACTTCGCGCCTTGATGCGCAGCAGCTCATGGCTCATGCTCTCATCGGTATATAGCGCAATATCCTCCTTAAGCTTAAAAGCCTTCATCTGGCAGAACATCACCAGCTGCTCCGAGCTGTCATAGATATGCAGCTTGGCTCCCACAATGGAAATTACTTTTTTGCGGATCGTATATTGGGTATCCTTCATTTCGTGAATCATCTGAAACCGCCTCCTAGTGTAAACTCATCTTCCCATCTTCTCATATATAATTCCGACTTACCATATAAATGCATTCTGCCGCAGGCTGAGCGGAGGGGAATGTGTATTTTTTTTGGACTTGTCTCATATTCCGGGCACGTGGTTCATAGAGTAGAAATATAGATTCAAGTAGGCATTCTTGCGAAGAAGGAGTTGTTCCAGTTGAGAAAAAGAAACAAGCTCAAGCATGTAGTATACCTGCTGGTGGCGCTGGGTATGCTGCTGTATGCATTGCCCAGATTGTCCCTGGAGAACGGGCCGGGCTGGGTATTCGGATTCGGTGTGGTCTGGTGCCTGTTTGCCTTTCTGGTCATTGCCGCCCATCTTCACTTCATTATTGGTGTGGATGAGGAGAAGACGAAACGGCTCGAGGCCGTTCGCAAGGCCAAGCTTCAGCAGTGGCAGAAGAAGTGGAGCGAAGAGACGCGAGTCTCGCAGAATTCATAATAGGCAAGGGTACACAAAAACAGATTGGACAACCCCTGAGGCCGCCCGCCATCGGCTGCCGCCGGGGTTGTTTGCCTTGCGCCGAGATGGCCGCGCCCCTGCTCCGCCAAGCTGTTGAACTGTGCCATTTCCTTCGGTATAATAGGTACAGTATAGTACAGATCGGAGCATGGGGGTGTAACAGTTGGAAGGTCAAGGCGATGCAATAACCAAACATGAGCAGCTGCTGCAGCACATTGAAAGCCTGAAGGTAGGCACCAAAATATCTGTCCGCAAGCTGGCCAAGGAAATGCTGGTCAGTGAAGGCACCGCATACCGTGCCGTCAAAGAGGCCGAGAACCTGGGAATTGTGATTACGAAGGAGCGGATCGGGACAGTCCGTGTGGAGAAGAAGCCGCGCAATATCTCGGAGCAGCTGACGTTCGGGGACGTGGTGGATATCGTTGAAGGGCATGTGCTGGGCGGGGCCAGCGGCCTGACCAAGCATTTGCACAAATACGTGATTGGCGCCATGAAGGTCGATGCGATGATCCGTTATATCGATGCCGACAGCCTGCTGATTGTGGGGAACCGTGATGATGTGCACTCGCTTGCACTGGAGCAAGGGGCCGGGGTGCTGGTCACCGGTGGCTTCGGCACGAGTCGGGAGGTTAAGGCACTGGCCGATCAGCTGGATCTGCCTGTGATCTCTTCGCGCCATGACACCTTCACGGTGGCTTCGATGATTAACCGCGCTATTTTTGACCGGCTGATCAAGAAAAAAATTATGCTGGTTGAGGATATTGTCGACAGCAAGCCGCGCCTGCACACGCTGAAGATCTCCAGCACTTGCGGCGAGCTGCGCCGGCTCTCGCAAGACAGCGGTGAGCAGCGGTTCCCGGTGACCGACGAATGGAACCGGGTCATCGGGATCATCGGACGCCGTGATGTGGAGGAGCTTGGTGATGCGCAGAGCATTGAGAAGGCCATGATCCGCAATCCGATCACGGCCGCCTTGCAGACCTCTCTGGCTTCCGCCGCGCAGATTATGATGTGGGAAGGCATCGACTTCCTGCCGATTGTGGACCGCAACCGCAAGCTGGTCGGCTCCCTGACCCGCAGGGAAGTGCTGCAGAGCCTGCGTGATGTGCGCAACCAGCCGCAGCTGGGGGAGACCTTCGACCATCTGATGTGGAACGGTTTTGCCGATGAGCGGGATGAGGAGGGCCGGCTGTTTTTTCATGGCTTCATTACTCCGCAGATGGCCACCGACCTGGGAACGATCTCGGAAGGGGTCTTATCCACGCTGATGACGCTCTCAGCATTCAAGGCTGCGAAAGATATTACAGGAAATGACTACGTGGTGGACAACATGTCCACTTACTTCATCCGACCGGTTCAGATCGAGCATTCCGTAACGGTGATGCCGAAATTGCTCGAGATCAGCCGCCGGACCTGCAAACTGGAAATTGAGATTATCCATCTCGACACGCTGGTAGCCAAGGCGGTGCTGATGCTGCAATCGCTTGACCACGGCTAAGGGCGACGAGAGCCGCTGCGCATGCGGCTGTAATAGCCGTAGCTGCGCAGGCCCGAGAAGAGATTGAAGGCCCCGATCACAAGGAAAACGGTCTCAACCAGAACATTGACGGTAGAGCCAGGGAACAGGAACATCGCCATCAGGGCAAGCGTCACCAGCATGGCCCCCAGCAGGATATTCATCAGCGAGCGCTTCAGTCCCTGATCCAGCGGATCTTGCGCGCGCCGGGAAGACAGGCTGAACCAGGCAGCGCCAAGCATGCAGACTACAAGCAGGATGAAGAGCACATATTTAATCGTCAGGACCATGGACAACCAGCTCCTTTGCCGGGCCTTTTCCCATCAGGCAGGGCACCGGTATAGTCTATGGTTTTTATTGTACCATGAACAGGTTCAACTGCGGCTGTGCGGCGTGATTTCTACCCAGATCTGCAGCACGCCTTCCATAACAAGCATCGTTCGGATCCTCACGGCATATTCCTTCTCCCGCACAAAGTACAGTTTGCCGTCCAGCAGAAGACGGGCCAGCTTGCCGTCAGTATCAATATCGAACATGCTGCGGCCGCGCATCGGCTCAAGGTCAGTGCCCATTTCGGAGAGGATCATCTTCAGCGTGACCGGGTCCAGGGCAGTCGCGCCTTCCTTGGGCTTGCTTTCTTCGGCTCGGATCTTGATCTCACGGATCACGGTGGACGTATTCTTATATTTTTTGAGTGTAACAATATCCTTCTGGTACTGCTCAATTTGTACGCGCAGATCTTGGTTGTTCAGCCAGAGCACATTATAGCCCAGGTGAAAAATCGCATTGTACACGACACAGCCAGCAACCATCCCCAGCACGAATACAGCAGAAATTTGGGAGAAGCGGCGAAAGCGCCGGAAGGGTGGAATCCTCATGGTCCGTTACCCCCTGCCGCAGACCCACTTGACCAGTTCACTGCCCATATGGGCGCCAAGGAAGGCGAAGACGAGATACAGGATTTGTTTGATGGCGGGCGAAAGATTGCCTCCGATCATATTGCTTTCGATCACTCGCATCGGGTCTATGGTCCCGCCGACCGCGGCGGCAAGTGCCCAGATTTTGATCCGGTCAGCCACATCCAGCATGGTCTGCGTGGGCGGCTGGAGGGAGACGACGGCACCGATTCCGCCCAGCATGGCCCCTCCCAGCACAATGCCGCAAGCAATGAAGAAGTCAAGTACAGCCTTGCTCAGAAAAATACTCACAAATAAACACTCCTTTCCGGACAGGAGCCCTGCATAGCGCGGCCTGTCCTCCATGCGCTTAATCCATTCTATGGGCGAGTCCCCCTTTAATATGATAAAATAGTTTCATCTTATAAATGATTGTGTCTGTAGAGAGGAAGTGGAAGGATGAGCCCTTTCGTGCATTTGCATGTGCACAGCGAATACAGTTTACTGGACGGGGCGGCGCGCATTACCGATCTCGTGCGCCGGGCCGGCGAATACGGCATGAAATCGCTGGCGCTTACGGATCATGGAGTGATGTACGGGGCGATCCCTTTTTATAAAGCCTGCCAGGCGCAGGGCATTAAGCCGATTATTGGCTGCGAGGCCTACATGACCTCCGGCTCGCGCCGCGAGCGGGGCAGCCGTAAGGATCAGCCGATCTACCATCTGATCCTGCTCGTCAAGAATGAAACCGGCTACAAGAACCTGATGAAGCTGGTCTCCATCGGCCATCTGGAAGGCCAGCATTACAAGCCGCGGATTGATATGGAGGTGCTTGCCGAATATGCCGAGGGTATTGTCTGCCTCAGCGCCTGTCTGGGCGGCGAGGTGCCGCAGCATCTGCTGCACGGCCGGGAGGCGGAAGCCCGCAAGGCGGCTCTGCGCTATAAGGAAATCTTCGGCCCGGATTTCTATCTGGAGCTGCAGGATCACGGCATGGCGGAGCAGAAGCGGGTCAATCCGCAGCTGATCGCGCTTGCTGCCGAACTCGACATTCCGCTGGTGGCGACCAATGACGTGCATTATCTGCAGCGGCAGGATGCCGAGGTCCAGGATGTGCTGATCTGTATTGGAACCGGCAAGACGGTGGACGATGAAGACCGCCTCAAGATGGCCTCGGAGCAGCTGTTCTTCAAGAGTGGTGCAGAAATGGCGGCGCTGTTCCCGCATGTGCCGGAGGCGCTGGAGAATACCGTGCGGATTGCCGAGAAATGCAATCTGGAGCTGACATTCGGCAATCACATTCTGCCGGCCTATTCGCCGCTGCCGGAGCAGCAGAGTTCTGCCGCCTACCTGCGGCAGCTCTGCCACGCCGGGCTGGAGCAGCGTTATGCCGGTACGCCGCGCTGGGAGTCGCCGGAGCAGCGCGAGGCAGCACAGCAGCGGCTTGAATATGAGCTGGGCGTGATTGAGACGATGGGCTTCTGCGATTATTTCCTGATTGTCTGGGATTTCATCGCCTATGCCCATCGGATGGATATTGCCGTCGGCCCGGGCCGCGGCTCCTCCGCAGGCAGTCTCACGGCGTATTCGCTGCGGATTACCGATGTGGACCCGCTGAGATATAATCTGCTGTTCGAGCGGTTCCTGAACCCGGAGCGGATCACCATGCCCGATATCGATATTGACTTCAGCGATGAACGGCGTGAAGAGGTGATCCAGTATGTTGTGGATAAATACGGCAAGGAGCATGTGGCGCAGATTATTACCTTCGGCACCATGGCTGCCCGTGCCGCAGTGCGCGATGTGGGACGGGCGCTGAACCTGCCCTACAACGAGGTGGACAAGGCGGCCAAGCTGATTCCAGCCCAACTGGGAATCAGCATCGCCAAAGCGCTGGAAGCGACGCCTGAGCTGAAGTCACTCTATGAGACCAGCCCCAAGATCAAGGGACTGCTGGACATGGCAATGAAGGTGGAGGGCATGCCGCGGCATGCTTCAACCCATGCTGCCGGAATCGTGATCTCCAAAGGGCCGCTGACCGATGCCGTGCCGCTGCAGGCCGGCAATGAGAGCACGGTTCTGACCCAGTATTCGATGGAGCATCTGGAGAGTGTCGGGCTGCTGAAGATGGATTTCCTCGGTCTGCGCACATTGTCGATTATCGAACGCTGTCTGCAGTCCATCCGGGAGATGAACGGCACGGTGCCTGATTTCCGGCTGATTCCCGATAATGACGAGCTGACCTATCGGATGCTTAGCGCGGGCGAGACCGCAGGCGTGTTCCAGATGGAATCCTCCGGTGTCCGTCGGGTGCTGAAGGACCTCAGGCCAACCGGCTTCGAGGATATCGTCTCTGTGGTGGCCTTGTACCGTCCGGGTCCGATGGAGTTTATCCCCAAATATATCGGAGGCAAACACGGCCAATTCGAGGTGGTCTATCCGCATCCCGATCTGGAGCCGATTCTGGCCGACACCTACGGGATTATCGTCTATCAGGAGCAGATTATGCAGATCGCCTCGCTGATGGCCGGGTTCTCGCTCGGTGAATCTGACCTGCTGCGCCGCGCCGTGTCCAAGAAGAAACGCGAGACGCTCGACAAGGAGCGGAGCCACTTCGTGGAGGGCAGCCTGCAGCAGGGCTACAGTGAGCAGGATGCGAACGCAGTCTATGATATGATCGTGCGGTTCGCCGATTACGGCTTTCCGCGCGCCCATGCGGCCGCCTATGGCGTGCTGGCCTTCCAGACCGCCTACCTGAAGGCGCATTACCCGGTGCAGTTCACGGCGGCGATGCTGACCGCTGTCATGGGCAACCACCGCAAGGTGGCGGAGTATGTGCTGGAATGCCGCCGCACAGGCATCGGCGTATTGCCGCCGGACGTCAATGAGAGCGGCGTGCTGTTCACGCCGGTTCCCGGCGAAGGGTCGGCAGGCCATATCCGTTTCGGCTTGGCGGCTGTCAAGAATGTCGGTACGCTTGCCGTAGAGAACATCATAGCCGAGCGCAAGGCGCGCCCATTCGACAGCTTGCTCGATTTCTGTCGGCGGGTAGACCTGCGCGTCTGCAACAAGCGGGTGGTGGAATCGCTCCTGCAGGCCGGAGCCTTCGACGGGCTGCCCGGCCACCGCGCACAGCTGCTGGCGATGCTGGACGAGACGGTGGAGGCGGCGCTGAAATGGCGCAAGGAGCGCGATGAGCTGCAGATCCAGCTGTTCGATGATCTGGTGGAGACCCCGAACTGGGAGATCCGCTACCCGGATATCCCGCGGTTCACGGTAGGTCAGCAGCTTGAGCTGGAACGCGAGCTGCTGGGCCTGTACCTGTCGGGGCACCCGCTGGACGACAGCGCGGAGCTGCTGGAGGAGCCGGGCATGCAGCGGCTGATGGATCTTGGCGAGGCGCTGGATGAGAGCCAGACCGTGACAGCGGGCATGGTCGTGTCCGTCAAGGAGATCACGACCAAAGCCGGCAAGGCGATGGCTTTTGTGCAGTGGGAGGACCAGATCGAGCGCTGCGAGGTCGTGCTGTTCCCCGAGGTGTGGAAGCGGAGCCGCACCCTGATTGAGAAGGGCGCGCTGCTGGCCCTGCGCGCCAAGGTGCAGCACGAAGACGAAGGCTTCAAGCTGCTCGCCGAGGAAGTGGCGCCGCTGGCTGCGGACACGCTGCGCAGCCTGCTGCAGCGCCGCAGCGCGGCTGCCGCCCGGCCGCAGGGCGCGGGCCGGGCGGCGCCGGGTGCAGGCGCGCCGCAAGGCGCAGCGCCTGCTGCCCGCGCCGCCGGGGCCGGTGCCCGCGGCCCCGCAAGAGCGGCAGGCGGCGCTAACGCGCCTGCCGCAGGCACCCCGAAGCCGCCGGCACCGCCCGCGGCCTCGGGGCCAGGCAGCCCGGCGCCTGCGGGAGCCGGGCCGGACCGATCCGCCGCCGGCACTGCCCAGCGGCTATTCATCAAGATCACGCCGGCCTCCGAGAATCCGGCGCTGCTCTCCCGGCTGCAGGAGCTGCTGCAGGCAGAGCCGGGCCCGGTGCCCGTCCTGCTCTTCTATGAGCGGGGCCAGCGGCTGCTGGCACTCAGCGACAGCTACCGGATCAAGCCCTCAGAGACTCTGCTGGCCGACATTGAAGCTATGCTGGGAGCAGGCACAGCAAGAATAAAATAAGAACAATTCCCACCCCTTCCGCATACATTAGGAAACCACAGGCACTTCCTGTGCGGAAAGGGGAAATATCATCATGTCCTATCAAATGGCAGCAGACATGCTGAAGCGCAGGGGCGTAACACTTGCATCAATCGCCAAAATTGTATATATTCTGCAATCGGTATATTATCCGGGTCTGACGGAGGAAGAATGTGTATCCAGCGTCAAGTCCGTTCTCGGCAAAAGAGAGGTGCAGTACACGCTGCTGACCGGCATCGCACTGGATGAGCTGGCTGAGAAGAAGCTTCTGCCGCAGCCGCTGCAGGCGGTGATGGAAGCGGATGAGTCGCTCTACGGGGTGGACGAGACTCTGGCGCTTGGCATTACGAGCATCTACGGGATGATCGGGCTGACCGGCTTCGGTTATCTGGACAAAATAAAGCTCGGCGTCATCGGGGAGCTGAACGATGACAAAAACGGGATTCACGTGTTTCTAGATGACCTGGTGGCAGGTATTGCCGCTGCGGCTTCAGCCAGAATCGCCCACAGGCATGAAGGGGCAAACGTCTATCCGCATGTCACCGGTACGGAATAATTAAACGCCTTGCGATTCCATGGTGGCGGCTGTCCCTGGTCTTGCTTTCTTCGCCCATCTCCTGTTGCGGGAAAAAAGAAAACTGTGTTATCATGATTCCATTATACGGGATACGGCTGGGAATTAAGACAGGGGAGGCCTTGCACGGCATGTGGACGGTAATTTACATTGCGCCGACCGCCCGAGTGGCGGATATGATTCAGAGCAAGCTGACAGAAGAAGGTTTTCTTGTGAAGTGCCGTCCCATCAATATGTCCAAGCAGCAGTTTGAAATTCTGGTGCCCTCCGGCGAGCTAGAGGAAGTGCAGGAAGTTCTGAATCTGATTCTGCATCCCTGAGGGCTGTTAAGAAAGAGAGTAGTCATAACAGCGGCAAGCTGCTATATACGCAAATAAACGGCTGAAGAGGTGCGGTTGTGTTCAAAGATTTATTTCAGAAGAAACGGAAATACGCGACTATTCCTTCAGAGCGTCTGGAGCGGAACGGCGGCGTACCGGTGGAAGGGGAACGCCCCAAACGGGAGATTCCTGAAGGTTTGATGAGCAAGTGCAATAAATGCGGAACGATCCAGTACAGCAAGGAGCTGGAGAAACATCTGAAAGTCTGTCCTTCCTGCGGGTATCATATGCGGCTGAATGCAGTGGAGCGGATTGCGATCACCCTTGATCCCGAAAGCTTCATTGAGTTTGACGGCGGCATGAGCTCCGTTGATCCGCTGCAGTTCCCCGGCTATGCCTCCAAGCTGGAGCAGCAGCAGCTGAAGACCGGCCAGACGGACGCTGTAATCACAGGCCAGGGGACGATTGGCGGTTATCCGGTAATTGTTGCTGTAATGAATTTTGAATTTTTCTCTGGCAGTATGGGCTCGGTGGTCGGAGAGAAGATTACCCGTGCCATCGAAGAAGCAACGGAGCGAAAGCTGCCGCTGCTCATCTTCTCCACCTCCGGCGGAGCAAGAATGCAGGAGAGTATTCTAAGTCTGATGCAGATGGCCAAGACCAGCGCGGCTCTTGCCCGGTTTGGCGAAGCAGGAGGGCTGTACCTGTCCATCATTACTGACCCGACAACCGGCGGCGTATCGGCCAGCTTCGCGAGCCTGGGCGATATCATTATCGCAGAGCCCGGAGCGGTCTTTGGTTTCGCTGGACGGATCGTAATTGAGCAGACGATCCGGCAGAAGCTGCCGGATGATTTCCAGACGGCAGAATTTAATATGCAGCACGGCCAGCTGGATATGGTGGTGCACCGTAAGGAAATGCGGTCAACGCTTGCGAAGCTGCTGGAGCTGCATGCACCGAATGAGAAAGGGGGCGTGTAAGATGGCAGGGGAATTGCCTTTTGAAATGCCTCTGGTGGAAATGCGCAAGAAGATTGCCGAACTGAAGCAGTTCGGCGAAGAGAAGGGGATCGATTTCAGCGATGAAGTCGCGCGGCTGGAGGAGCGCTACCGGGTGCTGGAGGAAGAGGTATACTCCAATATCTCCCCCTCGCAGAAGATGCATCTGGCCCGTCATCAGGGGCGCCCGACATCGATGGATCTGATGGAGCTGATCTTCACCGATTTCATCGAGCTGCATGGCGACCGGATGTATGGAGATGATCTGGCCGTGGTAGGCGGAATCGGCAAGCTGAACGGGATTCCTGTAACCGTCATTGGCCAGCAGCGCGGCAAGGACACCAAGGAGAACATTCTGCGGTTCTTTGGCAGCGCGCACCCTGAAGGCTTCCGCAAGGCGCTGCGTCTGATGCAGCAGGCGGACAAGTTCAACCGTCCGGTCATTACCTTCGTAGACACCAAAGGGGCTTATCCCGGCAATACCGCCGAGGAGAGAGGCCAGTCCGAAGCGATCGCACGCAATCTGCGGGATATGTCCCAGCTGGGCGTTCCCGTCATTTGTGTCGTGATCGGCGAAGGCGGCAGCGGCGGGGCATTGGCGCTGGCTGTCGGCAACCGGGTCCTGATGCTGGAGCATGCGATCTATTCGGCCATCTCTCCGAACGGTGCGGCTTCGATACTCTGGAAGGATGCCTCCAAGGCCGATCAGGCCGCTGAAGCGATGAAGATTACGGCCGATGATCTGCTTGGTATGGAAGTGATCGAGGAGATTGTTGCCGAGCCGAAGGGCGGCGCGCACCGGGACTATGAGGCTACAGCCTCAAGCATCAAGGATGCGCTGTGGCGCCATTTGCAGGAGCTGTCAGAGCTGGATGCAGAAATGCTCAAAGAGGACAGGTACCGCAAATTCCGCAAAATCGGCGAGTATGCCGAGCAGCAGGAGCAAATTCTGCCGGAAGAGCAAGAGCTGACGGTGGACTAAAGCATGTTTTGATTTGCACTTTAAGACATAAATGACTGCTGAACGGACAAGAAGCCTGCGAAGACCGTTTTTACAATATATTCCTATGTGATAATCCCGGACAAGCGCCGGGATTATTTTTATTTTGAGCTGTATTTCAGAAAATTCGACGTATAATTACAGCGAAAAGACGCTATAACATTGATTTTGTGTCCGAGTTGCAGTAATATTCTTATTGGTGCAGAAAAAGGCGTGTGTGATTTTGTTCCTATTCAAGACGCAAGCCTTATAGTAGATTTTGTAGTTGGAAAAAGTGAGACAGAGAGAACGAAAAAACGGAGGAAAACCTAATGCGGAAAAGTAAAATTGTATGTACAATCGGTCCTGCTAGTGAATCGTTGGAGAATATCAAAAAATTGATTTTGGCTGGTATGAATGTGGCCCGTCTGAATTTCTCCCACGGCGATTTCGAAGAGCATGGTGCACGGATCAACACGATTCGTCAAGCATCCAAGGAACTGAACAAAACAGTTGCCATCCTGCTCGATACGAAAGGACCTGAGATTCGCACCGGCAAACTGGAAGTAGAACCTATTGAACTGGTTCAGGACGAGTATCTGACGCTGACTACGGAAGAGATTCTTGGCGATGCCAACCGTATCTCGATCACTTACAGCAACCTGCCTAACGACGTTCATGTTGGATCGACGATCCTGATTGATGACGGTCTCATCGGACTGACGGTAGTTGACATTCAAGGCACAGAAATCAAGACCCGTATCGTCAACGGCGGCACCATCAAGAGCAAGAAGGGTGTTAACGTTCCTGGAGTGGCTATCTCCCTGCCGGGTATTACGGAAAAAGACACCAACGATATCATCTTCGGGATTGAACAGGACATCGATTTTATCGCCGCTTCCTTCGTTCGCAAAGCCAGCGACGTTCAGGAAATCCGTGAATTGCTGGAGAAGCACAACGCTCCCCACATTCAGATCATTTCCAAAATCGAAAACCAACAGGGTGTTGACAACCTTGATGAAATTTTGGCTGCATCCGACGGCCTGATGGTTGCCCGCGGCGACCTTGGTGTGGAAATTCCAGCTGAAGATGTGCCTTTGGCGCAGAAGCTGATGATCCAGAAATGTAATGTTGCAGGCAAACCGGTTATCACTGCTACGCAGATGCTGGATTCCATGCAGCGCAACCCGCGTCCTACCCGCGCTGAAGCGAGTGACGTAGCCAACGCTATCTTCGATGGTACCGATGCCATCATGCTGTCCGGAGAAACAGCTGCCGGTAAATATCCGGTGGAATCCGTTCTTACCATGTCCCGCATTGCTGAGAAAGCGGAATCTGCGCTGAACCACCGTGAAATCTTCATGAAGCAGCAGATCGCCCAGGAAACAACAGTGACAGAAGCGATCAGCCAGTCTGTTGCGATTTCTGCTCTGGACCTGAATGCGAAAGCAATCATCTCCTCGACAGTAACCGGACATACCGCGCGTGTAGTATCCAAATACCGTCCTAAGGCCCAGATCATTGCCGTAACGACTCAAGAAAGAACCATGCGTCAGCTGGCTCTGGTATGGGGCGTAACTCCGGTTTACGGTCTGGAAGCTCACTCTACAGACGAATTGCTGGAAACAGCAATCAAAGGCGGCAAGGATTCCGGACTGGTTCAGGCCGGTGATCTGGTCGTGATTACTGCCGGTATCCCACTGGGACGTTCCGGTTCCACCAACCTGGTGAAAGTAAGCACGATCCCGCACGAATAGTACGACAGACTTATTCATTACCGCAGTACCCCACAAAGCAATGGTGATTTTGCCATTGCTTTTTGTGTTTAACAGGATCTGGCAGTGAAGAAGAGCGCGGGACTGCTGGTGGTTGCAGGGCGTGCCGCAGCTTTTGGATATACCCGCTTCACACTGAAGGCGTCACCTCTGCGGCCAGGGCAGGAAGGCACGGCTACGGCGGCAGTATTCTGCAGCATGATTCCGCCCATGGGCGGCTTCAGCTTGGGACTGACGGCCATTGACCCGGCAGCAGCGGAAGCCCAGCCGAAGCCGCATTCGCGTGCCTGGCTGGTTTGGGATTTGTCCGTGTAACAACGGCCTTGACTGGCTAATCTCTGATTTCTATTCACTTGCCCACCGCCTTATCCAGTTATGATATAGTAGATGCGATGATGGCAGGTTAAGGTATAGGTATTATGTAAAAAAGGAACGGAGAGGACTTATTGCATACATGACTAAACTGCTCAAGCTTCGCGGCTTCTATCTCTTTCTGGGTCTGGCGGGCGGCTCCTTCGGCTCTTACCTGACCCTGCTGCTCGTCCATAACGGACTCGACAGTGGACAGATTGGCATCCTGATGGCAACGGGAACATTGATTGCCATCACTATTCAGCCGATGTGGGGAATTATCTCCGATAGGTATAATCAGACCCGGCTTGTGCTCATCCTTAGTGTGGCGGTGCCTGCTCTGCTGGCTGTGTTCTACCGCTCCGAATATTTCATTGTGCTGCTGATGGTATACACCGTATCTACCATCTTCTCGTCCACACAGGCCCCTATCGCTGATTCTTACGCCATAGCGGCCGCGAGCAAGGTTGGGTCCTCCTATGGCAGTATCCGGCTGATGATGAGCATTGGGGCCGCTGTGGGGGCTTATGCAGGCGGGATGTATGTAGCGAGGTTCACCGTGTCCACGATCTGGATGCCATTTCTCTTTTTCAATCTGATCGCGGTAGGTGTTGCCTTTACTTTACCGAAGCAGGCGGAAGAGAACCATATGATGAGCCAGTCCTTCACCCAAGGGGTGCGGAAGCTGCTGGGGAACCGTGTGTTTCTGGCCTTTCTGGGCGGCAGCTTTCTGGTGAATCAGACGATGACGGCGTTCGGCACGTATTTTGTGCTGGCCTTTCAGTCGGTTGGTGGTTCAACCCAGTATGCCGGGATTGCGCTTTTTCTGGCTTCGGTAACCAATGTGCCTTCGATGTTCTATGCCTCCAGGGTGATCCGCAAGCTGGGCAGGGAGCGCACGCTGCTGCTGGGCGCCTTGATCTATGTCCTGCGCTGGGGCATCCAGGTCGCCTTCCCTTACCCATCCGTTATGATCGGGGTGCAGGTGCTGCACGGCTTGTCCTTTGGTTTCTTTTATATCGCGGCCGTCGAATATGTATCCCAGATCACTTCTGCGGAGATGCAGGCGACAGGTCAAAGTGTGTTCAATATGGTCTTCACCGGCTTCGCTGGCATCCTCGGCAACCTGCTGAACGGGTTCCTGCTAAACCGCGGGGGAGTGGACGTGATGAATATGTCCTGTATGATCAGTGCGGCGGCCGGTGCTGTTCTGCTGGTCTATGTGGCCCGCAGCTCGAAGCGGCGGCCTGTTCCAATCGCACCGAACGCTGCGGGCAATACCGGAGGGTAAAGCAGACCCTTGAAGCATAGGTTAGTTAAGGGTGGAGCAGAGTGGTTTCTATTCAAGCAGAGAGGAGTATCAGGTTATGGAATCAAGCAGACAAGGCCTGCCCAGCCGATGGTATACTTCCGGCTTTCGGGTCCGTTATCAGGAGAGTGACCAGATGGGGGTGGTATATCACGCCAACTACCTGAACTGGTTTGAGTGCGGACGTACGGAAATGTTCCGTCAATTGGGCTTCACCTACCGTGGGCTGGAGAGCAAGGGGGTGCTGCTCCCCGTGACCGCTGCAGATTTGCAATTTAAAAGTCCGGCGCGATATGATGATCTTATCACCGTATATGCGCGTCTGACTGTCTTCTCGGCACTGAGAGTCGCTTATGAATATGAAATCAGGCGGCTTCCGGCGCCGGAAGACAGCGGAATAGACCGTCCTCAGAACTCTGCGGAGATTGGAAGGGCGCTTGCTGACTATGAACCGCAAGGTCAGCTGCTGGTCACCGGTACAACCAGCCATGTCTGGCTGAACCGAGAGTGGAAGCCAACCCGGCTGGACCGGGCCCTTCCGGAGCTGTATCACGCTATAACCGGCGCGCTGCGGGAAGAAAGGGGAGCAACATGATTAGAAACAAATGGCTGTGGGCTGCTCTTTTCGTAATCCCAGCTGTGGAATTATTCGGATTCATCCTTGTTTCAGGTTATCTTGGAGCACCCAAAACACTGCTGCTCGTGCTGGCTACCTCGGTCATCGGTCTGCTGATGATGCGCTTTGAAGGCAAGAAGGTGCTGCAGGACAGCAAGCAGCATATACAGGAGGGCCGGGTGCCCGGCCGGACGATGCTGGATGGGTTATGTATTTTCTTTGGGGGTCTGCTGCTGATTCTGCCGGGCTTCGTGACCGACCTTATAGGCTTCAGTCTCGTGTTTCCGTTGACCCGCCCGTTGTACCGGGCTTTTCTGCTGAAATGGGTTGAGAAAAAAATGAAAAACGGCACCTTCACCTTCTACCGCCGGTAACGAAGTAGAAGACCGTTTGATCTGAATAGAGCGGCACCTGTCATGAGAGGACGGGGCCGCTCTGTTTGCTTAGCGGTATGTTTTTGGCTTCAGCGCAGCCTGCCGCTGACGATGTAACCGTGCAGCGCCCGGAAGACGCCGGCGCGCCGGAATGCGGCGAGAACCACCAGCAGCACCGGGCCCAAGATCAGGCCCAGCATGCCGAACAGCTGCAGGCCGGCGAACATGCCGATCAGCATGGCGAGCGGGTCAAGACCGATACTGCTGGCCAGCACCTTGGGCTCCAGCACCTGGCGGGTGATCAGGATGACCGCATACAGCACGGACAAGCCGACCCCAAGCGCAAGGTCTCCGGTCATATAGGAGTAGAGCGCCCAGGGCAGCATGACGATGCCTACGCCGAGATAAGGCAGCAGATCCACGAAGCCAACCATCAGCCCGATGGCAAAAGCGGACTTCACACCCAGCAGCAGCAATCCCGAGATGACCAGAACTGCGGTAATGAAGATCAGAATCAGCTGTGCCCGCAGATAGCCGAACGATGCCCGGCGCAGGTCTGTCCAGACACCGGCAACGGATTTCAGCAGCGGAGCAGGCAGCAGTCCGGACAATCTGGCGTTGTGCCGCTCCCAGCCGGTGCTGAGAAAAAACGCGGCCAGCACCACCACGATCAGCACGGTGCCCATGCTGGGCAGGGCGGAGATCAGATTGAGGATGAAATTGAAGAATCCAGTCACCACCTGTGTTACCGCATGGCCAACGCTCTGCGTGGTTCTGCTGATATTGCTGTCAATCGTAGCATGATAGTCTGGATTATCGTGGTAGAACTGATTGATTTGGTTAATAATATTCTGGATGCTCGCATTCCTGCTCCACGACAGCAGCAGCTCCCGCCACTGGTCGGTATGCAGATCGAAAGTCTGCAGCAGGACGATCAGCTCCTTGACCAGCCGGGTGATCAGAGCGGTCAGCACAAGCGCTGTTCCACCCAGGTAGAAGAGCAGCGAGAGCAGGACGGCCAGCCATGCGGGCAGCCTGAAGCCTCTGAGGATGACCACCAGCGGATGCATCACATAGGCCAGCAGCCAGGCCAGCAGCAAGGGGTAGAGCAGAGGCAGCAACACATATAGTGCAAGCAGCACTCCAGCAGAGGCAAGCAGAACCCCCAGGCCGCGCAGCACTCTTTTTACTCCCAGATGGTCCATTTCCGTACCCTCCCAGCCCTGCTATGCAGGATATTAGCAGCTCGTCTTATATATATTCCTATGTTGGAGTTAAAGACTAACAGGCTATTATATAGCCGGAAACGGCCTTCCTATATAAACTGGAAGCGCAATCATGAAACAGTAGGATTAGAAGTTTTTTTCTATCTGTGCGATAAAATCATTTGATCTAGGGCGAAGCTTCCACATTGTTCACATAACCGTCAAAATCCAGTATGATGAATAAAGGTTCTAATCTGCAGTGGTTTACATGGTTTGGATATTTCAAATTGTAAATGTTTTCATGGATCGGAAATGGCTTTGAATACCCTTGCTCACAAAGGAGAGAGATAAGATGACAGCTACCAAAGGCTTGGAAGGCGTCGTTGCCGCCACATCCTCGATCAGTTCAATTGTAGACGGTGTGCTCACGTATCGGGGGTATGATATTGATGAACTCGCGGAGCAGGCAACATTTGAAGAAATCGCTTATTTGTTATGGTTCGGCAGTCTGCCGACAGCAACTGAGCTGCAGGCCTTGAGACGTGATCTCAGCTCTTTTGCCAAGATTCCTGAGCAGGTAATTGCCCAGATGAAGCTCTACCCCAAGACAGCCAATGCGATGGCTGCGCTGCGCTCCGCCGTATCCAGTCTGGCCCTGTACGACGAAGCCGCCGACGATATGAGCCGGGAAGCAAATGAAATCAAGGCAGTGAAGCTGCAGGCCCAGCTTCCTACAGTAGTGGCTGCACTGGCGCGGATTCGCAAGGGCCTTGAGCCGATAGAGCCCAAGGAAGGGGCAACGATTGCCGAGAACTTCCTCTACATGTTGTGGGGCAAGGAGCCTGACATGGTATCCGTGAAGGCGCTGGACACGGCGCTTGTGCTTCATGCCGATCATGAGCTGAATGCGTCCACTTTTGCCGGCCGGGTTACGGTTGCAACACTTTCAGACATCTATTCTGGTGTAACCTCGGCTATTGGCGCGCTCAAAGGTCCGCTGCACGGCGGAGCCAATGAGGCCGTTATGAAGATGCTGGAGGAGATTGGCAGCCTGGAGGCGGTGGAAGCTTTTATCGCCGGGAAGCTGGAACGCCGTGAGAAGATTATGGGCTTCGGCCACCGGGTATATAAGAATGGTGACCCGCGCGCGAAACATCTGATGAAGATGTCGCATGAGCTGGGCACGATGAAGAATGATACGAAGCTATATGATATGTCCGTGAAGATTGAAGAGCTGATTACCGGCCAGAAGGGTCTGAAGCCCAATGTGGACTTCTATTCAGCTTCGGTCTATACACAGCTGGGCATCGAACGCGAGCTGTTTACGCCGATTTTTGCCATCAGTCGTACTTCCGGGTGGACTGCACACATCCTGGAGCAATACGAAGATAACCGCATCATTCGTCCACGTGCCGAATACACCGGTTTGATCGAACAGAAATACGTTCCGGTGGACGAAAGATAAGGCGGCCTTGCAGGCCGCTCCCCTGGTCTAGTAGAATGGTACCTGGCGTTACTTGTCTGACTATAACTATTAGGAGGAATACACACTGATGTTGAAATTCGAACAATACGAACTGCCTACGGAAGGTCAGAAAATTACAATCGAGGATGGCAAGCTTCAGGTTCCGGATCAGCCGATTATTCCTTTTATCGAAGGCGACGGCACCGGCCGCGACATTTGGAAGGCGTCCAAGCGAGTGCTGGATGCGGCAGTAGCCAAAGCCTATGGCGGCAAGAAGCAAATTGCCTGGTACGAAGTATTTGCCGGCGAGAAAGCCTTCAATACATATGGTGAATGGCTGCCGAATGATACGCTGGAAGCAATCCGTGAGTATTTTGTAGCGATCAAAGGCCCGCTGACCACCCCAATTGGAGGCGGCATCCGCTCGCTCAACGTGGCCCTGCGCCAGGAGCTGGACCTCTACGTATGCCTGCGTCCCGTGCGCTACTTCGATGGAGTTCCTTCCCCGGTCAAACGTCCGGAGCTGGTGGATATGGTCATTTTCCGCGAGAATACGGAGGATATTTATGCCGGTATTGAATATCAGGAAGGTTCGCCTGAAGTGAAGAAAGTCATTGAGTTCCTGCAGAATGAAATGGGTGTCAATAAGATCCGTTTCCCGGAAACATCCGGTATCGGCATCAAGCCGGTGTCTGAGGAAGGCTCGAAGCGCCTGGTTCGCTCAAGCATCGAATATGCAATCAAACATGGCCGCAAGAGCGTGACTCTGGTGCATAAAGGCAACATTATGAAATACACCGAAGGAGCCTTCAAGAACTGGGGCTACGAAGTGGCCGAGCAGGAATTCGGCGATAAAGTGTTTACCTGGAACCAATATGATGTGATCAAGGAGCGTGACGGTGAAGCTGCGGCCAATGCGGCCCAGAAGGATGCGGAAGCTGCCGGCAAGATCATTATCAAGGATGCGATTGCTGATATCGCCCTGCAGCAGGTGCTGACACGCCCAACCGACTTCGATGTGATTGCAACGCTAAACCTTAACGGAGACTACCTCTCCGATGCACTGGCTGCCCAGATCGGCGGCATTGGAATCGCTCCGGGAGCGAACATCAACTATCTTACCGGCCATGCCATCTTTGAAGCTACCCATGGTACTGCACCTAAGTATGCCGATAAGGATGTGGTGAATCCGGGTTCCGTGATTCTGTCGGGCGTGATGCTGCTCGAGCATCTGGGCTGGCAGGAAGCTGCCGACCTGATCTACAAGGGCATGAGCACCGCGATTAACAACAAAACCGTTACCTATGATTTCGCCCGTCAGATGGAAGGCGCCACAGAGCTGAAATGCTCGGCGTTCGCTGACGAAATCATCAACTCTTTGTAATATTGGAGCTGCGCACACAAACCTAAGCTTGTATTGCTTAAGCCTATGCTTCCCCTCGGTGTTTCTGATATGAAGCGCCGGGCGGAAGCATTGTTCTTTACTACCCATTAGGAGGTCAATACGTGGCCATCAAACGTTACAAGATTACAGTCGTGGGTGCCGGGTTCACCGGAGCCACTACGGCGCTTATGTTAGCCCAGAAGGAACTTGGCAATGTCGTGCTGCTGGATATTCCTGTACTGGAGAATCCGACCAAAGGCAAGGCATTGGACATGCTGGAAGCCGGTCCAGTTCAGAAGTTCGACAGCCAGATTACCGGAACCGCCAGTTATGACGATGCTGCAGACTCCGACATTGTGATTATTACAGCAGGCATCGCCCGCAAGCCGGGCATGAGCCGTGACGATCTTGTCAATACCAATGCCGGTATTGTGAAATCGGTCTGTGAGAATGTGAAGCGGGTAGCGCCGGAATGTATTGTGATTATTCTGAGCAACCCGGTGGATGCCATGACCTATGTGGCGTATGAAACGCTTGGTTTCCCCAAGAACCGTGTGATTGGCCAGTCAGGTGTGCTGGATACGGCGCGTTACTGTACATTTATTGCCCAGGAGCTAAATGTGTCGGTTGAGGATGTGCGCGGCTTTGTGCTGGGCGGCCATGGCGATGATATGGTTCCGCTGGTGCGTTATTCCAGTGTTGGCGGCATTCCGATTGATACGCTGATTCCGGCAGAGCGCATTGCCGAGATTGTGCAGCGCACACGTGTTGGCGGTGGGGAGATTGTCAGCTTGCTTGGCAACGGCAGCGCTTACTATGCGCCTGCCGCGTCGCTGGTGCAGATGACTGAAGCCATCCTGAAGGACAAAAAGCGGATTATTCCGGTGATTGCTCTCCTGGAAGGTGAATTCGGCTACGACAATCTGTTTATGGGCGTCCCGGCGCTGCTGGGTGGCGAAGGGATCGAGAAGATTTTTGAGCTGGAGCTTACCGCTGACGAGAAGGCGGCTCTGGATAGGTCTGCGGATTCCGTCCGTGCCGTGACAGACGGTGTGGTATTTTGAGCAGTGGCCAGGTAAGTATTATCAGGGATGTCCCTTCACGGGATATTCCTTTTTCTTTTTTTGAAGGACAAAGAAGCCGTTTCTTCTTTGCTTGTGTTTTGTTTTCCGTTATACTATAAATGTAACTTTTATCACTGAAAACATTGGAGGCGATATGTTATGGGTCACGTGTTGTTTTTTCTACATATGATTGGGACGCTGGCGCTTGGATTCTACCTGGTTCTGCCGTTTATCCTCAGCGGCGCGGCCAAGCTGTCCGCACCTGCCCGTGAGGGCACGATGAATGCCGTAGGCGGCTTTAACCGGTTCGCCCAATACGGGCTGGTGGTGCAGCTGCTTACCGGCGGCTATATGATGAGCAAAGGTGAATATTCGATTGCCTGGATGGCAGTTGTAGTGGTGCTGCTGCTGGCTATGTTCGCATTAGGCGGCATTATCAGCAGACCACTGCGGGTGGCTGCTGCCGGCATGCGCGAGAACCGCGATGTCTCTGCCGAGACGGCCAAGATCCGGCTGATGAGCACGCTGCTGATGGTTTCGCTGATTGTGATGGTATTTTTCATGGTGTACGACGATATTATCTAGATTTGCTGTTGTTTGTAGCAGAATTGAAGGCTCCCGGGGCAGGTCTCCCGGGAGCTTTTTGTGTGCTGTAAGGCTGCTGCCTGAGACGCTTGCTTAGAGGAGCGCGGAAGGGTGGAATAAGAGGCAAAAAGGCCTTTGAACTATGCTGAGGAGCGGGGAATGGTGGAATGAGAGGCAAAAAGGCCTTTGAATTATGCTGAGGAGCGGGGAATGGTGGAATAAGAGGCAAAAAGGACCTATAATACCTGGTTGAACTTAAGTAGTACCGTTGTAAGAAACTATAATTTACTCTTGTTACGTACAAATGGCTGTCGCTGATAAGCTTTTGGCGCATTCCGCAGGAACAGCCCGCCTTTGCCGTTAAGGTCTTGCGCATTCCGCAGGAACAGCCCGCCTGTGCGGTTAAGATCTTGCGTATTCCGAAGGAACAGCCCGCCTTTGCCGTTAAGGTCTTGCGCATTCCGCAGGAACAGCCCGCCTGTGCGGTTAAGATCTTGCGCATTCCGAAGGAACAGCCCGCCTTTGTCGTTAAGGTCTTGCGCATTCCGCAGGAACAGCCCGCACTTGCTCTTAAGATCTTGCGCATTCCGCAGGAACAGCCCGCCTTTGAACTTAACCCCCGGCCGAGCATCCCGTCAGGGATACCCGGCCAGCATCAGCGGCGTCCAAGCGGTCCCGCAGGGATAAGCGCTCCTCCCTCCCAGCCCCCTAATCACAGTACCGCCAGACTCATTCGCCAAGCTTGCAGGTGTCCAGAGGGCAGAGCCCTTTGGGGCCCTCCCTTGGAAGGGAGGGTTTGGGTGGGATCGAGAAAGTTATCGATATCCCTTAATATAGTTCCACGAATCTTAAGACATTGATATATCGCATTCCCCCGCGGAAACTACACTTAAAGAGTGATGACCGGTCACATTACGTTAGTAGTTATGAGGGGGAGCAGGTTGAAGACAAGAGAAAAGCAGGCCTGGAAATGGTCAACCACCTGGCCGCTGCACCTGATGCTGCTGCCGGGTATCGTGATCGTGCTGGTCTTTTGTTATCTGCCCATGTTTGGGCTGGTGATGGCGTTTCAGGATTTTCAGCCTCATTTGGGCTTCTTCCGTTCCGAATGGATCGGGCTGGAGAACTTCCGGCTGATGTTTGAATACCCGGATGCAAGACAGGTAATATGGAATACCTTTTTGATTGCTTCATTGAAGATCATTGCTCATTTGATTGTGCCTTTTGTGTTTGCGCTGCTGCTGAATGAAGTGCGCAAAATAATGCTGAAACGGGTCATCCAGACCTTCGTGTATCTGCCTCATTTTCTCTCCTGGGTTATACTCGGCGGCATTCTGCTGGATATGCTCTCCACGGATGGCGGGCTGGTCAACCAACTGCTGGGACTGTTCGGACTGGAGCCTGTGTTTTTCCTGGGAGACGGTACCTGGTTCCGAATAACGGTAATTGTCAGTGATGTTTGGAAGGATTTTGGCTTCTCCACTATCATTTTCTTGGCAGCGCTTGCAGGGGTGAATCCGGAGATGTATGAAGCGGCAGTGATTGATGGAGCCAACCGCTGGCGGCAGGTGCTGTCGATTACCATTCCGACGATGATTCCGATTGCTGTAGTCGTAGCCACCTTATCGCTGGGCAATATTCTAAATGCCGGATTCGACCAGATCTTTAACCTGTATAATCCGCTGGTTTATGAAAAAGGCGATATCATCGATACTTATGTATACCGCGTAGGCTTGATTGGAGGCGACTTCGGCTTTGGTACGGCAGTCGGGGTGTTCAAATCGATTGTCAGTCTGGTACTGATTACTATTTCCTACCGTTTGGCTTACAAGCTGGCAGGTTACCGCATTTTCTAGAAAGGGAGGATCACCGTATGCATTACCGCTCCACATCATACCGCATTTTTTCCATTGTAAACGGAATATTCCTGTCTCTCTTGGCTCTGCTCTGTATTCTGCCGCTTGTTCACGTATTGGCCGTATCGTTAAGCTCTTCTACAGCGGCGGATGCGAACCTGGTGAAGCTGTGGCCGATAGGATTTACGACGGATGCCTATAAAGTGACGCTTGGGAATGACCGTTTCATGTCATCCTTCGGTATCTCGGTGCTGCGTACCGTGCTGGGCACAGGCTTGTCCCTGCTCCTGTCTATTCTGGTAGGGTATGCGCTGTCCAAGGAAATCAATGAATTTAAAGGACGCGATATGTACGCCTGGTTTTTTGTCTTCACGATGCTGTTCAGCGGGGGATTAATCCCGACGTATATCGTGGTTCAGAAAATGGGGCTGATCAACAGCATTTGGGCGCTGGTGCTTCCCGGTGCCATGAGCGTCTACAATACGATCCTGCTGATGAATTTCTTCCGCACCGCTGTGCCGAAGGCACTGGAGGAAGCTGCTTTTATCGACGGGGCCGGGCACTTCCGCGCGCTGCGCAGCATTTATCTACCGATCTCGTTGCCTTCACTGGCTACTATTTCATTGTTCACGATGGTAGGTCACTGGAATGCGTGGTTCGACGGACTGATCTATATCACCGATGCGGCCAAATATCCGATGTCCACCTTGCTGCAGACTATAGTGGTTCAGCGTGACCTCAGCAGCATGAGCGTCAGCGCGGATGAGATTCAGGCCTTGTCCAACCGGACAGTCAAGACGGCGCAGATATTTATCGCTACCTTGCCGATTATTTTAGTCTATCCGTTTTTGCAGCGCTTTTTCGTCAAAGGAATTGTGCTCGGATCGGTAAAAGAGTAAACACATACAGGAGGAATGAACATGAGCACAAAATCCGCTAAATTAATCTCCACGGTACTTTCACTTACGCTGGGCTTGTCCCTGCTGGCAGGCTGCGGCGGAGAGGCGAACAACAATAGCAGCAGCAAACCGGCTGAAGGGGCTGCCGGTAATGAGATTGTTGACGGGAAATACAAGGAGCCGGTCAAGATCAAGGTGGCCCGGCAGTTGACAGCGGATGTGACCTTCCGCAGTGGCGAGGATATTAACAACAACCCCCATAAGACGTGGGCCAAGGACAAATTCAACATTGACCTGGATTATGTGTGGACGGCTGACAGCAGCTCAATCGATACCAAGATCCGGCTGATGCTCTCGGCCAATGAAGCACTGCCCGATGTGATCCAGTTCCGCGGCTCGCAGGATGTGGCGGATGCGCTGATTGATTCCGGCAAGTTCCTGGCGATTAATGACCTGTTCGAACAGTATGCCGGAGACAGCCTGAAGAGTGCATTAGCTGAAGATCCTACAGTCTGGAATCCGTACACCCGTGATGGGTAGCGGTATGGCATTCCGGTACTGGACTATGCATACAACAATGATCCGGTGCTCTGGATCCGTGACGACTGGATGAAGAAGTTCGGACTTACGGCGCCGTCCACCGTGGAGGAGCTGGAGAAGATGATGGAGGTCTTTGCTACCCAGGACCCGGACGGCAATGGCAAGAAGGATACGGTCGGACTGGCCATAGGTATCAAGGACGGCTTCAAAACCTGGGGACCGGCGGATACAGCCTTTCTGTTCGGCGCCTATGGCACCATCCCCAATCAATGGAATCTAAGCGACAGTAAGGACCTGGAGTACGGGTCAGTCCAGCCGGAAGTGAAGCCGGTGCTGGCCAAGCTGCGCGATTGGATGAGCAAAGGCTATATTCATAAAGAAGCCGGACTGCAGGATGCAGGCAAAGCACTGGAATTGTTTGCAGCAGGCAAAGCCGGAATCGTGACTGCCCCTTATTGGGCCTATGGCTGGGTGCTGCCAGGTGTCAAGGAGGTTGATCCGAAGGCCGAATACAGCGCCTATCCGCTGCCGGCAGGACCGGACGGCAAGGTGGGCCGCGGGCAATCGGGAACTTCCAACGGCGTGATTCTGATCAACAAAGAGTTCGCCCATCCTGAAGCGCTGTTCCTGTACATCAACTACCTGTTCGACAATCAGGGCGTCGAGGGCAGCGATTTGGAGTATGGCTACCTGGAGGGGTACGATTATATACTGAAGGATGGCCAGCCTGTATGGGACAGCGAGCAATTCCCGGCAGATGCTCCGTTTATGCCTGCGCCTAAATACACGCTGACCTTTGATGGTGCGCGCATTCCTTCGCAGATGATGAAGACGATGAGTGAGCTGGCCGGAGGGAAAGAGCCGCAGAGCACGTTTGAGAAGAAAGCGGCCATGGACCTGCCAGGCAATATCAAGGCCGGCGCGGTTAACTATGAGCAGCGTGAGAGCGCGATGCCCAATATGTTCAACGGCTCCAACACCAAAACGATGAAGAAACGTTGGGATTTCCTCTCCCAGCTGGAGAAGGAAACCTTCAACAAGATCATTTACGGCGATCTTCCGCTGGAGCATTTCGATGAATTCGTAAGCCAGTGGAACAGCTCCGGCGGGGAGACCATCACCAAGGAAGTCAACGAATGGTACCAGTCCGTCAAGACTCCATAAGGGATAGCAACTAAAATAGAAGGAAGAACCTTCCGGTGCCCTGCAGTCTGCGCATGCCGGAGGGTTTCTCCATTCAAAGGGGCTTTAACGAATGCCGAAGGCGAACCTGTTCAAAAAAGTGCTGTTAATTCTATGTATGGTGCTCCTGCCGCTTACACTGATGTTAATGTATGTGAGCCAGGTGAGTATCAGCGTAGTGCGCGAGGAGATTGAAACCAACAGCCGCAGCCGGCTGTCTTTCTATATGCAGCGGCTGGACAGCGAGTTCAATAACTTCGTTAGCTCTATAGCCAATCTGAACAAGGATACCGACATTCAGAAGTTCACCCAGATGGAGGAGAACGCCACCGACTATACCAAGCTTAAATATAAGCTGGAGTCAGGCAAAGAGCTGAGTTCGATCAATTATGGCAGCTGGGAGCATGCGTACACGCTGTATGCTGCGAACTCAGGCGAGATGGTAAGCACACATTCTTCAGTCCGTTACAACGATTATTTTCTACAAAAGCTGCAGGAACAGCGATACGAGCAGCTGGTATGGAAATATGACGATCCGCAGCTTCCCCATATACGTCCGGCGTTCGTCTGGTGGGTATCCCAGCCCTTTGCCCCGCTGAGTGCCGCTGCGGATGCCAACACCATTACCGAGATTCGGGTAAATATCCGCGATCTGGCGGGGATGCTGGATGAATTCAAGGGAGAGAGTTCAGGGGTGCCATTTCTGTATCATGCCGGTGCGCCTGTGATTTCCCCGGCAGGATCTGACCAGAGGGAAATTTCAGAAATTGCCGTGCGCTTTAGCGGGCAGTCTGGCGGAGAAGCGGAGGGCACCTTCACCGCCAGGGTAGAAGGAGTGGTGTACATGGTCAGCTATACTACTTCGGTTGCACTGGACTGGGCACTGATCGAATATGTGCCGCTGGAGCAGATTCTGCAGCCGATTACCACCAGCCGTAAACTGATGTGGCTGTTTATGGGGCTGCTGGTCACCTTGGCTGTGCTTTCCGCTTACCTGCTGTACCGCAACATCCAGGTGCCGATCCGCAAGCTGTATGTTGCGGCCAAGAAGCTGGAGGGCGGCAGCTACGCCTACCGCCTGCCCCGCAACCGAAACGATGAGTTCGGGTATCTGTTTGAGCAGTTCAACAACATGACCGTCCAGATCGGTGACCTGATCGACCGCGTGTATGCCGAGAAGCTGCGTTCCCGGGAAGCCACACTGAAGCAGCTGCAGTCGCAGATCAACCCTCATTTTCTATATAACTGCTTATTCTTTATCAAGAATATGACCCGGCTTGGAGAGAAGGAGACGGTTATGGCCATGGCCGTGAAGCTGGGGGATTTCTTCCGCTATACCACGCACGTGGACCAGCAGGAGGCGACGCTGCGCGAGGAGGTCACCTTGGTAGACAACTACTTGTCCATTCAGCAGATGCGGATGAAGCGGCTGCGCTTCGAGATCTCAGTGCCGGAAGAGCTGATGGAGCTGAGCATTCCCCGTCTGCTGCTGCAGCCATTGGTGGAGAATGCCGTTGTCCATGGCATTGAACCGAAGGAAGGAGAGGCGCTGATTCAAGTCAGAGGGGAGACCCTTAACGTTAACGGCAGACCTGTATATGTCATTACTGTGGAGGATAATGGTGTCGGCATGACTGAGGAGGCCTTGCAGGCTCTGCTTGCCTCATTGAAGCGCAGCCAGGAAGCGGCAGGCAATTGCGGCTTGCGCAATGTGCATCAACGGCTGGTGCTCCGCTTCAGCAGCGGCTCGGGCCTGAGCATGGAAAGGTCTGAGCTTGGAGGCCTGAAGGTTGCTATCTGCTGGTCGGAGCTGTAAGAAGAGAGTGACAGAGGTATCATACTAAGCTGACGCAAGAGGAGACTGTGCGATGTTTCAGGTGCTGATTGTAGATGATGAAGAGTCGGTAGTGGAAGGAGTGGCCGCTACCCTTCCTTGCCCCAGGCTGGGTATTGAGGCCATTCACAAAGCGTTCTCTGCTTCGGAGGCATTGGCAACGCTGGCTAAACATCCTGTGGATCTGTTGATTACCGATATCCGCATGCCTGGTATGTCGGGTCTGGAGCTGATGACCCGGGTGCAGGAGATCTCCCGCACGACGAAGTGTATCCTGCTGACCGGCTATGCCGATTTCGACTATGCCAAACAGGCGATCTCGGGCGGTGCTCTCAACTATCTGCTGAAGCCGGTGGATGACGAGGAGCTGATCACCGCCGTCGAGCAGGCGCTGGAGGCGAAACGCCAGGAATGGCAAGGTGTGGTCTCACGGGAGCGGACGGAACGAACACTTCAGGAGAACCTTCCGCTTCTGCGGCGCAATCTGCTGCTGGAGCTAACCCAGCGCAAGCGGTTGCCGCCGGAGGTGCTGGAGGGCAGAATGCAGACGCTTGGGCTGCCGTTTGCCCACGGAGATTTCATCGCATCTTTAATGGTGCGGCTGGAGGAGCCATTTATCCAATATGACGATTACAATCTGCTCTTAATGGAATACGCTGTTACGAATATTGCCGAAGAGGTGCTGCAGGAGCATTATACGGTGTGGTCATGCCGCGATGCGCACGGCTACCTTGTGTTCGCGCTAAAGCCGTTGCACAAGCAGTGGACCCCGGAGGCAGCCGGTGATCCGGCAGCAGCAAGCGCACTACAGCGCCCTCAGGCCACAGAGATACTGGAGCGGCTTGCCGGAGTGATCCAGAACTTCATACAGGCAACGATGAAGGGCAATATCTCGGTCTTCGGCGGAGCCTGGGGAGAATTCCCGGCCCATCTGGCGGATATGTACGAGGAAGGGATGCTGGCTTTCCGGCGGCACATCGGCGGCGGGTTCCTGCTCATTCAGCCGCAGGAGGACGCCTTAGCCCGGCCCATCCAGGCGATGTATCATCTGTATGAGCCACCTGTCTTGACCGATCTGCTCGAAGCGGGCCGCTGGGATGACTTCCGAAGCAAGATTGGCCGGATTCTGGCAGAGCTTGCGGAACGGTTCGTCGGCTCGGGGCAGCATGCGCTGGAGGCCTATTGGGCGATTGCCGGGGCGCTCGCGTATATCGCCCACAAGAGCGGGTATGGCCTGTTTGATCTGGTTACCGGAGACCGAAATCTGCTGGCCTTCGATTCCTTTCATTCCATCGGACAGATGCAGGCGCGGATTCTGGAGCTGGTGGATCTGGTGCAGGCCGAGCTGGAAGGGGAAACCCGGCATGCCCATCATGTGATGATCCGCCGGATACACAGCTACATTGAACAGCATCTGCATAATGATGTTTCACTGCAGGCCATTGCCCAGGAGGTTTTTCTCCATCCGGTCTATGTGTCGCAGCTCTACAAGAACGTGATGGGCGAGAGCCTCAGTGATTATGTATTAAGGCAACGGATGGAGAAGGCTGCCTTTCAGATTAAACACAGCCGCAAAAAGGTATACGAGGTTGCCGAGCTGGTCGGTTACCAGCATGTCCCCTATTTTATCAGAGTATTCAAGAAATATTACGGCATGCCACCGCAGGAATACCGTGATGCCCATAGCTAAAGGTTCCTCCTGGCAGTGGAAGTCTAATTCAAGTTAGAGGAGAGGACAGGACAATGAAACTTCAGCAACAAGCCATGATTGATAACGAAGGGCCTTGGACCGATGCGGACGGACAGCCGATTCATGCGCATGGGGGAGGTATGCTTGAAGTATCCGGCTGGTACTACTGGCTGGGAGAGGACCGGCGTGAAAGGGTAAGAGTCTCCTGCTACCGTTCGCGCAATCTGGTGGACTGGGAGTTTCGCGGCCATGTGCTTACCTTGGATTCCCCCTTTCAGCCCCTCTACCGCCGCACCTCGCTGCTGAGCGCCCGAGTTCCGCTGGCCTTGTCAGCTGGCACTACGTCTGAATCGGGTCTTGATCTGGCAGATCCGGCCTTCAGCCATGATTACCGGCAAGGGGCTGACCCGCGATTATTCCTGCTTGCTCCGGTGCGTTAGGTTCGCAGGCCGGGCGTGTGGCAGTAGTCTGGCGGACTGTTGGCGGACTGTTTGACGTCTGTGTGAGCGGGTAAGTAATAGGCGTAAAGCGGTTTGAGTTGCAAGCCGTGCATAAACCCTGTTACTTCTGCCATCCTATTACACAGGAAGTAATCTAACTATCCCACTTGCATTGCGAAAGGAGAATGGATGATGTCAGACAGTACCCAAACACAGCAAACTATGCCCCCGCAGGTGCAGAACCGCCAGCCGGGAATCGAAAGTGAAATGAAGCCGCGTCCGAAATACGAGCCGACCAATTATAAAGCCGCCGGCAAATTGCTGGGCAAAGCCGCGCTAATCACCGGCGGGGACAGCGGCATTGGCCGCTCGGTCGCCGTGCTGTTCGCGAAGGAAGGCGCAGACGTGGTGATCTCCTACCTGAACGAGCATTCCGATGCCGAGGAAACGAAACGTCAGGTGGAGCAGGAGGGCCGCAAATGCGTCCTGATCCCTGGCGATATCGGAGTTGAGGCCTTCTGCCAGGATCTGATCAACCAGACCATCAAGGAGCTTGGCAAGCTGGACATCCTGATCAACAATGCTGCCGAGCAGCATCCGCAGGACAAGATAGAGGATATTACAGCCGAGCAGCTGGAGCGGACGTTCCGCACCAATATTTTCTCGATGTTCTATCTGACGAAGGCGGCTATGCCGCATCTGCGGGAAGGCTCTAACATCATCAACACGACCTCCATTACAGCCTACCGAGGCAACCCGCAGCTGCTGGATTACGCTTCGACCAAGGGTGCAATTCTCAGCTTCACACGCTCCTTGTCCACGAATCTGGCTGAACAAGGCATTCGTGTCAACGCCGTAGCCCCCGGCCCAATCTGGACGCCGCTGATTCCATCTACCTTCGATGCCAAGAAGGTCAGCGAATTTGGCGGTACCCAGCCGATGAAACGTCCAGGGCAGCCGGAGGAACTGGCACCGGCCTATGTCTACTTGGCCTCCGACGATTCCAGCTATGTGACCGGACAGGTTATCCATGTCAACGGCGGCGAGATTATCAACGGTTAAGGCCTACGATCCTATCGTCATCTTTCTAAGCTGCAGTCCGTTTCGCGGGCTGCAGTTTTTGGCATTCTGCGGAGGGTCTAGGAGGGCGTGCACCTGCGATTTGCGCAATTTATTATTTTACAATGCTTCTTCAGGAATATTGTGTTAGTATTTATAGTGAAATTGACAAGTTCATAGCTATCGCTAGGGGGGCCGCAAGGCTGAGATGAACATAATGTTCGGACCCTTTGAACCTGATCTGGTTTATACCAGCGTAGGGAAGTGAAGTACGAATGACTGTAAGCGGGCCATCATGCGCCTTATTCTTCTACAGCTTTTCTGCTGCCTTCCGTTGTTGGAGGCGGCTTTTTTGCGTTTCAGATCACGGGCTGCAGCGGGTTATGAAAGTAAAGGAGGCGGCGCATGGCGCGTAAAGAACTGCATCTGATTTCTGACGGGAAGCGGGCAGTGGCTCCATTTATAGAAATGGCTGCTGCGGTCCATCCCTTACTGGATTATATCCATCTGCGGGAGAAGCAGTGGTCCGCCCTGGAGCTGCTGGCTGCCGCCGAGCAGCTCCAGCATGTGGGGGTTCCGGCATCCAAGCTGGTCATTAACGACCGGCTGGATGTGGCCCTGGCCGCAGGCGCGGCAGGGGTTCAATTGGCCTGGCATAGTCTGGGTCCGGCCGCTGCCCGGCCGCTCGCGCCGTATCTTCGGCTGGGCCGGTCGGTGCACTCTCCGGCGGAGGCGGCTGAAGCTGCCCGGCAAGGGGCCGATTACTGCCTGTTCGGCCATGTATTCCCCACAGGCAGCAAGCCGGGGCAACGTGAGCGCGGGCTGGCAGAGCTGGCAGAAGCCGTGGGCTGCTGCCGGATTCCGCTGATTGCCATTGGCGGCATCCGGCCGGAGCATGCCGGGCAGATCCTCGCAGCGGGTGCGGCGGGAATCGCAGTGATGTCCGGCATCTGCAGCGCTGCTGATCCGGTGGCTGCGGCCGAAGCTTATTATGCTGCGGTTCAGGCTCCGCAAGCAGGTGAAGGAGGTGTACAGGATGAAGCTGCGCATCAACGGACGATCCGTTGAATATTCCGACAGCTGCCGGACGGTAGCGGATCTGGTAGCTATGCCCGACTGGGCCAAGCGGCTGCTGATCGTGGAGCTTAACGGCGAAATTGTCAGCAAGGAGGCGTATCAAGACACCGCGCTTGCCGAAGGGGACCGGATTGAGCTGGTGCATTTTGTCGGCGGCGGCTGAAGCTGAGGCTGAGACTGAGACATGGGGCTGTCGGACATGTCAACGCAAGAGGCAGAGGACATAACAATTTTTCTGCTCATCTCTCGGGATCTTTAATTTAGTTGCGAAACTGCATCTAATTTGCGATTTTTTCTTATTTTGGAGGAAATAAGTGCGAATACGCATCTATTTTGGAGGTTTGAGCGTTCCAGGATTGATTTACTCGAAATTAGTTGCAGATTTGCACTTATTCGCCTGCTAATGGATGTTTCGGCTGAATTTAGTTGCAGTTTCGCATCTAATTTACTCCAAACGTTCGAGGACACATTATAAATCCTTGGCAGAGCCTGGGGCAGATACTACTCTCACATCTAATGCTGCGCTCAATGTTCCAGACAAATGCTTAGCCATCCTCGTTAATATCTTAACCAGTAACCAGCAACGGAATTATATCTAAAAAGTATCCAGGAGGCGGAGTTTATGCAAGATCCTTTGGTGATAGGAAACACCTCTTTAAGCAGCCGGCTGTTCATCGGAACCGGCAAATACAGCCGCAATACCCTCATTCCCGAGGTGGTTGCGCGCTCAGGCTCGCAGGTCATTACGGTAGCCCTGCGCCGGGTGGACCCCGGGGCGGACGAAGAGAACATCGTCAGCCATATTCCGGACCATATGACGCTGCTTCCCAATACCTCCGGCGCCCGCACGGCGGAGGAGGCGGTGCGCATCGCCAGACTGGCCAGAGCAGGTGGGCTGGGAAACTGGGTGAAGATCGAAGTGATCAATGACCAGAAATATCTGCTGCCGGACAATCTGGAGACGATCAAGGCGACGGAGATTCTGGCAGCCGAAGGTTTCGTTGTGCTGCCGTATATGAGCCCTGATCTGTCGGCAGCCTTGCGGCTGCGGGATGCCGGGGCGGCGGCAGTCATGCCGCTGGGCTCGCCGATCGGCTCGAACCGCGGCCTGCGCACCAAAGAGCTGCTCCGCATCCTCATAGAGGAAGTGAAGTTGCCGATTATTGTGGATGCCGGTATCGGCAGGCCGTCTGAAGCAGCCGAGGCGATGGAGATGGGGGCGGCAGCTGTACTGCTGAACACGGCTATTGCCACGGCACGTGATCCGCTGGGAATGGCAGAGGCCTTCCGGGAGGCTGTATCCGCCGGCCGCAAGGCCTATCTGGCAGGACTGGGACCGGTCGAAGAAGCGGCGGTAGCGTCCTCGCCGTTGACCGGATTCCTGGGAAACTAACAAGGAATGAGGGAGTATCATGAGTTTTTATGAAAGTCTGACCCGGCTGGAGCAGCTTCCGTTTGAGTCGATATGGAAAGAGGCCACGGCAGCCGATGTGCAGCGAGCGCTGGCGAAAGACTGGCTCACTGAAATGGATCTGCTGGTCCTGCTCTCACCGGCTGCCGGGCCTTATCTGGAGGCGATGGCGCAGAAGGCGCAGCGGCTGACCCGCGCACACTTCGGGCATGCCATGCAACTGTTCACCCCGATGTATCTGGCTGATTTCTGCGTGAACCACTGTACCTATTGCAGTTTCAGCTCGATCTACGATTTTCCCCGCAGCAAGCTGACTCTGGAAGAGGTCCGGCGGGAAGCGGCAGCCATTGCCGCAACAGGTCTCCGCCATATTCTGATTCTCACGGGGGAATCGCGCAGGGACAATCCGGTAGCTTATGTCAAGGCATGTGTGGAGGTGTTGCGCGAGTATTTTTCCTCCGTCAGCATTGAGATCAATCCGCTCTCCGCGCCGGAATATAAAGAGCTGCTGGAGGCGGGGGTGGATGGTCTTACACTGTATCAGGAGGTGTACCATCAGGCAACTTATCGCGAGCTGCATGTCAAAGGCCCCAAGCGGAACTACCGCAACCGGCTCGATGCCCCGGAACGCGGCTGCCAGGCTGGTTTCCGCTCCGTGAACATTGGGGCTCTGCTGGGGATGTATGACTGGAGACAGGAAGCTTTTCTGACAGCGATGGATGCGCGTTATCTTCAGGATAAATACCCGGACTGTGAGATCAGCTTGTCTCCTCCGCGGTTCCGGCCTTATCTGGGTGATTTCAGCCCCGAGAGTGATGTGACCGACCGTGCGCTGGTGCAGATTATATTGGCGTACCGTCTGTTTCTGCCCCGTTCAGGTATCACCTTATCTACCCGAGAGCCGGCTGCTCTGCGCGATCATCTGCTTCATCTGGGGATTACCAAAATGTCTGCAGGCGTATCCACGGAGGTTGGCGGGCACACCAGCGGAGGCGGGACCCCGCAGTTTGAGATTTCCGACAGCCGCACGGTCTCTGAAATTACAGAGATGCTGTATGCCCAAGGATTGCAGCCTGTGTTTAAGGACTGGGATATGCTGGGGCTGGAGAGGGTTTAAAAGCATGGAATTCTAACTGGATGAGTTTGATATCACGAACGGTGCTGCAAAGAAGCTCTCCATCTATACACTGGAGAGTTTCTTTAACATAAAGATCCTTGTATCGCTGCACGAATCTCCCGCCGCTGCCCTAAAAACCTGGCAGCGGCGGAAGGATAGGGCTATAATGTTACAATGTGACTATTACATAGACTGCCGCATACCCGGACAAGCTGGTGCTTGCCCGGGTATAGTGCTGTAACCGGGAGGAAACATCATGAAAGCAAACCAACAAGCCGCAGCCCGGCCGGAGCTGGGTCAGAGCCGGCAAGAGACCGGACCCAGCCGCATCCTGCTTGTTCTGGGAATCATCTGCGTTGCTGCGGCCCTCCGTGCCCCGTTCACCTCCGTTGGGGCTTTGCTCGGCATGATCCGCGATGATCTGGGGTTATCCAATACACTCGCGGGAGCTATAACTACCTTGCCGCTGCTGGCATTTGCCCTGCTGTCGCCCTTTGCGCCGCGGCTGGCCCGCCGGTTCGGCACGGCGAATGTGCTGATGGTGGCCATGCTGACGCTGTCCATAGGGATTCTGATCCGCTCGGGTTCAGGCACAGCCCTGCTGTTCACAGGTACGGCCCTGATCGGGCTGTCCATCGCGGTCTGCAATGTGCTGCTGCCGGGACTCATCAAAGGAAGCTTCCCGGCACGCATCGGACTCATGACCGGTGTCTACACCGTGTCCATGAATATCTGTGCGGCCGCTGCCTCCGGCATCAGTGTCCCGCTGGCAGAGCATAACGGCTTCGGCTGGAGGAGCACGCTTGCGATGTGGTTTCTTGTGGCCCTGGTGGCAACCCTGCTGTGGATCCCCCAGATGCGCAAGATGGCCGGCGGCAGCACCGCCCGCCTCGGGCAATCCTCCATACGGGTCTGGCGCTCTCCGCTGGCGTGGCAGGTGACCCTCTTCATGGGACTGCAATCGCTGCTGTATTATGTCCTGATCGCCTGGTTCTCCGTTATTCTGGGCGAGCGGGGGATGTCTTCCAGCCAGGCGGGCTGGATTCTTTCTATTATGCAGCTGGCCCAGCTGCCATTCACCTTTTTCGTCCCGCTGTGGGCGGGGCGGATGAACAACCAGCGCATCCTGGTACTGATTACCTTTCTACTTTTTATAACAGGCATTTCAGGAATCTGGGTGGGCAGCAGCGATTGGATGGTGGTATGGGCCATTTGCATTGGCATTGCCGGAGGCTTCGCCTTTGGGCTTGCCATGATGTTCTTCAGCCTGAGAACCCGCAGCACCCGGGAGGCCAGCGAGCTGTCCGGGATGGCCCAATCCGTAGGTTATCTCCTGGCAGCCACGGGGCCCCCGTTGTTCGGGCTGCTTCATGACATGACCGATAGCTGGAACGTACCCCTGGCCTTGCTGGCCGCAGCCAGTGTGCTGCTGCTTGTGGCCGGACTTGGCGCGGGCAGCAGCCGCTTTGTGGGCGGCCCGGAACGTTGACGGGAGGCGGCCCGGCAAGAGTCAGAATAGTACCGCATCGCAGGGATGGCACCGGAGAGAGCAGGGGCCATCCCTGTTTGGCTCAGGCAATGATTTGCGCAACAAGGTGCAGTAGGGTGGCTATGCAAGCTGCATTGGTCCGGCAACATTTCGGCAATACTTCGGGGTGCTCAACCCCAATGGCCGGAGGCCGGATTAATAAACTGATCGGTAATATCCGTCCATTGGTCCAAAGCGGGAAGCTTTTGCTGGCCCCAATAATCGAGGAACATCCGGATCACTTGACTTCTGTCCGCCGTCTGATAATTATAGTGCTTGAAGGGTTGATCGGCAAAGCTGAGGCGTATCTCGACGATGGTACTGCTCGGCGTATCCCCTGGTATCGCCTGCATATACAGGCTGCCTCCAACAGGTGCATCTGGTAGTATAACTATGAAGTCATTTGATTCGGGATAAAGATCTTCAATAATATCCGTGATAAGTGCCGCTTCTATTGCATCATTATTATAGGTGGCTTGTTGAGTGCTGATGGTGTACTTCGCCCCATTGGCCCAGGAGCCGAAATTTCCGGTTTCACTCATTGTTTTTTCCTCCCTTTGTATATACAACGTGGCTTCGCGGTTGATCATAACGCCATCGTACTCGATCTCATTATACTGTGCAACTGCTTGCGCAGCTCCGTCTATATCGTAAGTAAACCCTTTCATAAACACCCGGGTATGTTATTATAGTAGCTATAGCGTTAATATTAACTTACATTGGGACTGGCTGAGAGGAGTTTGATTGCAGATGCAGCATTTTGAGGACAGCATGTATGAGCTGATTGTAGAGACCTCGACGAATCTGCCTGGCGATGTGCGCCGGGCGGTAGCGAAGGGACGGGCACTGGAAGACAAGGCCACCCGTTCCGGGCTGGCACTGACAACGATTGCGCAGAACATCGGAATGGCTGAGCAGCAGGTATCGCCGATCTGCCAGGACACCGGCATGCCGACTTTTATCATTCATACCCCGGTAGGGATGAATCAGCTTGAGATGACAAAAGATATCCACCAGGCGATCAACCGTGCCACCCGGGACGGCAAGCTGCGCCCCAACTCTGTGGATTCGCTGACAGGCGGGAACAGCGGCGACAACCTGGGGCCGGGCACCCCGGTGATTCATTTTGAACAGTGGGAAGAAGAGAACGTGGACGTGCGGCTGATTCTGAAAGGCGGCGGCTGCGAGAACAAGAATATCCAGTACAGTCTGCCGGCTGAGCTGGAAGGACTGGGCAAGGCGGGCCGTGATCTGGACGGCATCCGCAAATGTATTCTGCATGCCGTCTACCAGGCACAGGGTCAGGGCTGCAGCGCCGGCTTCATCGGCGTTGGCATCGGCGGCGACCGCACAACCGGCTATGAGCTGGCCAAGAAGCAGCTGTTCCGCAAGGTGGAGGATGTGAATCCGCACGAAGACCTCCGGAAGCTGGAGGAATACACCATGGAGAATGCCAACAAGCTGGGAATCGGCACGATGGGCTTCGGCGGCGAGGTTACGCTGCTGGGCTGCAAAATCGGCGTGATGAACCGGCTTCCGGCCAGTTATTTCGTATCGGTTGCCTACAACTGCTGGGCATTCCGCCGACAGGGTATTCTGGTTGATCCCTCCAGCGGCAATATCCGGGAATGGCTCTATGAGAGCGGCAGCGGCATTTCGGTGGAAGGAGACGCAGAAGCTGCCAAGACACCGGCGCCGGTGACCGTTCAGACTGCGGGTGTGCAGGCCGCTGGCGGCGGGGTTGTCACCGAGGATGCTCATATTGCGGCAGCTCCGGCAGAAATCGATCGGTCTGCTGCCGTACTCCGCTCTGCGGATGCGGACAACGGGTCTCGCGGCAATGACAGTGGCGGGGGCGCTAGTGGCTCTGATGGGAATGACAGTGGTGTTAATGGCGGGGCAAGCGGCTCCGGCGGCTCGCGCGAGGTGCGTCTTACGACACCGATCAGCGAGGAGGATGTTCGTGCACTTCGGGTGGGTGATGTGGTGATTATCTCCGGCGAAATGCATACCGGACGTGACGCGCTGCATAAGTATTTGATGGATCATGAAGCTCCGGTTGATCTCGAAGGTGCAGTTATCTACCACTGCGGGCCAGTTATGCTGAAGGATGAGGACGGCTGGCATGTCAAGGCGGCCGGTCCGACAACCAGCATCCGCGAGGAGCCCTACCAGGGGGATATTATCAAAAAGTTCGGGATCCGCGCCGTAATCGGCAAGGGCGGGATGGGTCCCAAGACGCTGCAGGCCTTGCAGGAGCATGGCGGAGTATATCTGAACGCCATCGGCGGCGCAGCGCAGTATTATGCCGAGTGCTTCAAGAAGGTCAACGCAGTTGACTTCATGGAATTCGGCATTCCCGAGGCGATGTGGCATCTGCAGGCTGAGGGCTTCGCCGCAATTGTAACGATGGACGCCCACGGCAACAGCCTGCACGCCGATGTGGAGAAGGACTCCGCCGCCAAGCTGGCGCAATTCCGCGAGCCGGTGTTTAAGTAAGGAGAGAGGAGAGGGTACCAGGAGATTTATCCCGGTGCCGTTTTTTTGCTGATGGGAGGGGTGAACCAACCCCAACCCCCCTGTCCGGAGAGTTAGGGGTTGCTCTACATCGGCCATAGCAATTAGATGCAAACTAGTTACTGCTTTGGTCCCTGCGATATTCCACCAAGTGCTGAAGTATAAGCAAACGACTAGTTAGCGGACCGTAGATCCCCTATATCCTCATTTCTGCGATCGATTGAAGTCTAACGGACTGCTTGTGATGCGGGGTCTATGCCCCTACCAGTTCAAATATGGTCTTGGGGGCAGTAGGAGAACAGTTTTTGTGACGGGGTAACTCCCCCAAAAAGAAGCTCGTTCTCCCGGCTACCGCCATCTTAAAACACCTACAAAAATAGGCCGACCAGAAGTTTCTGGCTAACCTAATAAATACGAAGAAATCCACACCCTCGCTTTTGTCGATAGTGGGGTTCGTGCGTCTTTGTTACGGCCTATACCGTCATGTTGCGTTCTGACCCCGTCTATCCTGTGGATCACCCGATCAATAACGGGTTTTAGGCTTCTCAAGCCTTCTCCATATCCTATAAAAAAGGTATATCCCAAAACACCTCTTTTTCCGGGAATCTATTCCATTTAATAGAATTTGTGGTATGCTTAGCCTAACCGATTGGTGCCTTGCGAGGACCCTCAGCATCTAAGAAACTGCTCTTGAAAAGCATGGAAGTTCAGCCATTTGCAAGTTGTCCTGCCGGATATTATGCACAAGGAAATAGAATTGACCCAGGGTTTTGTAATGGAGAATGGTGTAGTCCATTAAATCCGTTTTCGGATCGCCAAAGAGTTAGGCATATATACATTCATTGTGTTCGTCCGGATGGCGCTACCACAGATGTATACGCTAATTCCGAGATTGAATGTACATGTAATTAATCCATATTATGGATGGCCGATGATTAGGACCGCTCCTGATGTCATTCGTTCTTGAACGACTGTGACTTGAGAGCTCCCGTAATCATGGTGATTGTGCGTCTATCCAATCAGTGGTACGTCAAAGTGTGGGAATTGCAGCAAATTCGAATGACCCCCTTCCGCTCGGTGACGTGTTCGTGTAAATACACGTGCCGTCACCGAGCACGTTGGGGATAAACCAGTCAATCCTAACTCATAGATTTACTATTTGTGTCTGTATTAAGGGGGCAAAGGTTATAAGCGCCCGTAAGAGAAAGTTGGTGCTACAATGGGCATGTTTTGGAAAATGGGAGCCAGAAATTTCACAGCCCAGATCCGGCAAACGCTACTCACCGTATGTATAGGATCTATCGGTGTCATTCTGATTTTTTCTTGTTATTTTGTCATCTCTTCTATTACATATAGTAAATCACTATGGGAAGAAAAACACTTTGGTGTAATTGGTTCAGAGATTTATCCGCGTCTCGGACTTGAGTTAACCGAGGCTCAGATTGAAAATATAAAGACGAAACTTCAAGCCAGAGATATTACCAGTCTTCCCTACGTGTCTCAGGTGGTTTCTGTGCACAGCGGGAATAATGATGAAGCTGGGGAAGATAGCATCATTGCATTAGGATTTGATTTTCAAAATGCCCGGGAACTAGAACCGCAGCAACCGTTGTGGTCTACTGATCCTCTGACAGCAGAAGAAGCGATTGTATCGGTTCCGCTGGCACGGCAGTTGGGACTTAGTGTCGGTGAAACAATGATAATCTCGTTTGATGGGCAAGAAGTGCCTGTAACGATTCGTGATTTAGCAGAGGAAAGCGGATTAACAGGTTTTCGCGGAACCATGCGGGCACAAGGGACGGTTATTCTCTCGGATAAGCTTGCGCATCAAATATTCGACGTACCAGAAGCAAGCGCACACAGTATGTTACTGGCGACGGACAAGATGTATTCATCATTACCAGGCAGTTCCTTCTTGACTGATCTCATTGAGAGGCCAATCAAAAAAGAAGCGCTAACTCATATGTCGATGGTGCAAAGTATTTTCACGCCTCCATTTTTGTTTTTTGTCGCTGTTTCTTTGTTCGCTGGCATTCTGCTGTTGGCGCAACTGTTTAATATTCTGAAAGAAAGGCGCAAATATTATCTTGGCGTGCTCCGATCAATTGGACTCAGCAACCGCAGTTGCTTTGTCATCTACTTGAGTGAGTGCACGTTACTGTGTGTGGTCATTACCATCTCGGGCGTTGTTCTCGGGAATGTACTCGGTTTCGGATTGCTGTCTGTGAATGTATTTTATATCGAACAATTACTGGAACGGTATTCCGCTTACGCCTATCCAATCCAACCCCACGTCGATGTGACGGCAACATGCTGGATTGCGTTGGCCATGTTTATCGTTTTCTTACTGCTTGCTTGTTTTGTCGGGCGATTCATTAAGCGCACATCCATTCTGCACCTGATGGGCAAGGAGGATAATCGTATTCATCCGGCACGGAAGCGTCTGCTCAAAATCCTGGTTTGTCTCCTTGTCACAGTGGCATTCATTTATTTCAACTATTTCGCCACAGAGGGGCTTTCAGATGCCGATAGGCTTAATGCGAGAGTATTCGGTTCGATTATAAGCTGGCTTGTTGGGATTATAACAACTGCCTATCTTATGTTTCTCATTGTACCTTGGATGAAACGGGCAGCCTCCATTGTGCCACATCGATGGTTGGATCGTTTGGCTGTTACGTTAGGCACGCAGTACCCGAATATGCGGTTTAGCCGTTCATTTGGCATCGTGTTATTGTTCACGGTATTATCCTGCTGTTTGATCGTGATGATAAGTTTTGCTTCCAATGTTGAAGATTATGCCGCTATAAACAAGAAAGATTCTTTTTTGGCTGCCGACGCCTATATCTCATATGTCGATGAGCGGGAAAAGGATAAGCTGACAGTCAATATGGATGAAGTGCAAGAAATTGTCCAAGGTGCTGCCTACGTGGATACGTACAGAATAAGAGTTTCATCTCCCGACAATGCCCTTGCTCTTACAGAAGTAACACCCTCTATAAACGGTAGCAAATGGGCATACTCTCAGGTTGTGTGGGGAAAGTGGCTAGGGGAAGGCTACCAATTACCGCTCACCTCCCGTGCGCCGCAATTTCAGAGCGATGCAGAAGTATTTCAGGCCATGAGCGATCAAGCGTCTGTCGTTCTCGTGGATGATAAATTGGAAGGTACGTACCAAGCAGGCGATCAGATTCCGCTTCGCTTACTAAAGGGCGGGGGCAACGAGGAGAACCTGATTGGAGAGGAAATGGTCACGATAGCAGGAACATTCGCCGTTGGTGATGACAATCTATTCCATTTCAGGTCATTTATAGTGGCTGACGAACTCTACAACAAATATAGCACAAACGGCGCTTATAAGTGGCCTGGGGATCCCAAAGGCTATGCGCTGTTGCAGTTGGCTGACACAGATGGGACGGCGGCAGATTCCATAAAGACACTGAAATACCATTTTACAAAAACAGCTGGTGTTACGGTGAGTACGCCTGGTGAGGACCAGGCCATCATTACGATGATTGTTAAAGCTGAATTGACGCTGTTCTCTATCATTATGTCATTCATGATGCTTATGGCTTTACTCGGCATGTATGTGATTCAGATTCGATCCGTACAAGAGCGGGTTCCCCATATGGTTATGTTACGGCAGATGGGGGTAAGCCAAAAGTCGTTGAAACAGATTTTTATCGTTGAAGGTTGTCTGATTGGTATCGTTGGGCTAATTAGCGGTATTGTGGTCGGAAGACTCGGTTCGGAGATGCTGCTGCGTCTGGCCTGGATGGGTGTACAGTTTTCGTTCCCTTATCTGAAAGTGACAGGTCTTATCATCGGATTGCTGATCTTCATCTGGTTGTTTAACCGGTTCAGCACAGCCGGATTAAGACGTATACAGAACAGTCGGACAGAGTAACAAGGGGGGAGGATGACTGATGGAACATATAGGTTACAGGAAATTCTTGAAAAAGGTGCAGCAACGTGTTGTACCCGAGATTGGGGAGTTACTACCTAATTTCCCGGTAGGGACGAAAAATCTATATGATTTTTTAGGAAACGGACTATTAGTGATTGTCGTCTCTACTCAGTGTGCGCCTTGCCAGGATGCACTTGCTGTGTTATCCGATTACTATCAGATGCATTCGGTTAATACGGTGCGATTGCCTACATGGGGCATGTGGGAGAGGTAACGACGACGAAGGGAACGATTGCCCAATTAGGTCTTATGCCCGTGTAGAGGAGGTTTCTAGATCATGATTGCAGCCAAAGCTGTTCGTAAGAACTACGGCATGGCAGCGACTCCACAAACAGTCGCATTATCAGGAGTGGATTTGCACATCCATAGGGGCGAGATGGTGAGCATTATGGGGCCATCCGGTTGTGGCAAATCCACGTTGCTTTATACGCTGTCAGGTATTGAATCGGCTGACAGCGGCGAGATTTGGTTCGACAAGCAAGCGATGCACCAAATGAGCGAAAAAGATGTCTCCGCGCTCAGGCTGACGTCGATGGGTTTTGTCTATCAGCAATACAATCTGATTCCTGTGTTGAATGTCATTGATAACGTTGCATTGCCGCTTATCAGTCAGGGCGTTAAGATGGCAGTTGCCCACAAAGCGGCAAAAGCGGCACTTGAAGATGTCATGTTATCGGATAAGTTGAAGGCCATGCCTCATGAACTGTCCGGAGGGCAAGCCCAACGGGTTGCAATTGCCCGCGCTATTGTCCATAATCCTTGCGTCATCTGGGCTGATGAGCCTACTGGAGCATTGGATACTGTGACATCGGAGGCGATAGTAGCCTTGCTGCGCAAGATAAATACAGACAAGCAAGTGACCGTGGTTATTGTCACGCATGATCCGTTAGTTGCATCAGCAACAGATCGTGTAATCCGTATGGAAGACGGAAGACTAACTGATTCTGTTGAGCACGACAGGGGAGAAGGAACAGACGGGGGATATCATGATATGGCAGTCATTCTGCCACACGGCAGTGACTAACCATTCATTCTCGTTGGTAAAAGGAGTCATTCTGAGCGGATAGTCTATTCGATGGAAGGAGTCACCGAGAGCATTGATAGTTAGTCATATCATTATGCTTGCTCAGGCGTGTTTACCGCTTGTCCAAATCTATCTGGTTGCTAAAATTGTAGGAACGACTGAGCGGGTGATTGCGGGAGAACTGCCGTATGTATATGCCGTTTTTTGGCTGTTGGGACAAGTTGCCTTAAACGCTTTTACAAGTATTCTCCTGCTCGTAGAGCAATTAAATGGGCGGCGGATGAGTTATCGCGTGGCTAATTTTTTTGAGCATTTAATCATTGATAAGACGTTGCGTCTGTCATTATTGGAATTTGAAAAGCACGCCCCTCCGGCTGCTTGAAGACTTTGTCCCACATCCGGCCGCCATCTTCTTCGGTAATGTGATTTTGAACGGCACGCACGACATACGACTACCCATCTTTTTCCATCGTATGAAGAAATTCAAAAAAAGTCCGCTTCCCTGTCGCCCAGACCGGTTGTCTTTTCTCGTCCGGAATAGTTAATCTCGGTGGTATCCTGAACACAGAGAAAGACCGACTCTCCGCTTGCTTTCATCTGACGAAGGGTCTCTTGAGCTAGTGAAGGAAATGAAGTAGACATTGAAGGTCCCTGCCTTATATGAGTTAGAATACGTCTATCTTACCGTGTTCTCCTTCATGTAAACAGCATTGTCTTATTTTTACCTATTTTATGGAGTATGGCCCCCGGTTCAAAACCAAACAGCAAGCGCGGGATGGAATCTTCCAGTATATTGAGTTTTTTTACAATCGCAAGCGAATCCATGGAGCACTGGGTTATGTTTCTCCTTGCCAATTCGTAGCCACCTTTAAAAAGAAGAAAAGAGCCGTATAACTCTCTAAACGAGTGTCCACTATCTTGACGGAGGTCCAATCGCAATATCAACGGCATTTTACACAAACCTGCAGGTTCACCCACTGGTATTTTGCCAGTAATGGAGTTAGGATTAGTTTAAGAACCTAGGTAAAGAAAGAGGCCGAGCTAATCCATGAAACCGTTTCGTGTACGATTGACATTTATTCTGATAGCCCTGATTGGCATCTCCATGATTGGAGCCGGCTTCACGATGGCCCAACTGTTCAGGGACTCCCACATCAATGCTCTGGAAGAGAACATGTCCCGGGAAATAAATCTGCTCTCAGGCACGCTGGATTTCGTGGATATGGAGGCTCCCGAAGCGGTTGCTTATTACACACAGCAAGCAGAGCATATTGCCAAGCTTACGGATTCAAGAATCACCTTTATCACCAAAGCAGGCCGCGTGATCGGCGATTCGGAGAAGAATCCGCTGGAGATGGACAACCACTCCACCCGTGAAGAGGAGATTCTGGCTGCCGAGGATGGGGTGGGCCGGTCGATCCGTTACAGCGACACGCTGGACCGTAAGATGCTCTATGTTGCCGGGGCGGTCAGCTCGGATCAAGGCTTCGATGGTTACATCAGACTCTCCATGGGATTGGACGCTGTAAGCGAAGGATTGAACCGTGCCTGGCTGTATATGGCTGGAGTACTGGTGCTGCTGTTCATGGCAGCTACACTGGTCAGCTACAAGGTGGCCTCCAGTATGACCTCGCCGCTGGAGCAGATCACCCGTGTGGCCCGGCGGATCACCGATCTGGATTATGATGCACGTGTTCCGATGCGGCGCAAGGATGAGGTCGGCCAGTTGGCCACGGCTATCAATGCGATGGCAGACAGCCTGCAAGATCAGTTGAAGACGATTCGCGACAACGAGGATCTGCTGCAGAGCGTGTTGGACAACATGACCGGCGGCATTCTGATGATTAACGCGGAGGAGAAGATTGCGCTTGTGAACCGGGCCACCGAGAAGATGCTAGATATCAGCAACAGTGAAGTGGCTGGACATTCCTACCGCGAGCTGAAGCGGCATTATGAGCTGACCCGGCTGGTGGAGGAAGGGGTGTCGAACAAGCAGCCGATTCATGAGGAGCGCACCATCTACAACCCGGGAGAACGGATTATTCGCCTGGATGCCGTGCCGATGATGCAGGATGACTCCTACCGGGGCATGCTGTTCCTGCTGCAGGAGGTGACCGAAATTCGCCGGCTGGAGAAGATGCGCAGCGAATTTGTCGCCAATGTCTCCCATGAGCTGAAGACGCCGGTAGCCGCAGTCAAGGGATTCGCCGAGACTCTGCTTGGCGGGGGTGTTACAGATGAGAAGACTGCCCGCTCGTTCCTGCAGATCATCTATGATGAGAATGAGCGGTTGAACCGGCTGATTGGGGATATTCTGGAGCTGTCCAAAATCGAATCCAAACGCGTTCAGCTTGACTGCTCCCCGGTTCACTTGATTGATTTCTTTGATTCCGTGCTCGGCACCATCAGCAAGGTTGCAGAGAAGAAGAACATCAGCCTCAGTGCCGAGGTGCCGGAAGAACTATTTATCGAAGGCGATGAAGACAAGCTGCGCCAGATCTTTATGAACCTGCTCTCCAACGCAATCAACTACACCCATGAAGGCGGCAGTGTAAAAGTATCTGTCATCAACCGTGTGAAGCCGGACGGGACCGAAACGGTCGTGTTCACGGTCAGCGACACGGGAATGGGCATCCCGCGCAAGGATCTGCCGCGTATCTTCGAGCGTTTTTACCGGGTAGACAAGGCAAGATCGCGCAGCTCCGGCGGTACCGGACTCGGACTGTCGATTGTGAAGCATCTGGTGGAGCTGCACCGCGGCGCCATTTCCGTGCAGAGTGAACTGGGCATCGGCAGCTCATTTATTCTGGAATTGCCGCTGCTGCAGGAGGAGAAGCTATAGGAAAATGGGCTTGAACAGTTTAATGCAGAGGGTCGGCTATTTTTTACACCAAGTTAACATTCCGGTGATATGATGGGTTTGTTGTTGTTTTGTAAATTTATAAACATATGAAGACGGGGGAACCTATGGCACAACGATTGCTTGTCATTGAGGACGAACCGACATTGGCTCGGTTGTTGTCCTATAATCTAACGCAGGAAGGCTACGAGGTGACCGTGGAGGATCATGGAACAGCGGGGTATGAGCGTGCGGCCAAAGAACCTTTTGAGCTGATCGTGCTGGATCTGATGCTGCCTGGAATGAACGGCCTTGATATTCTGGATAAATTGCGCGGACAAGGCATCCGCACGCCGGTCATCGTGCTGACCGCTAAGAATGCGGAAGAGGACGTGGTCCGTGGACTGAAGTCCGGAGCGGATGATTATATTACGAAACCGTTTGGTGTTTCCGAGCTGCTCGCCCGGGTCAGTGCTGTGCTGCGGCGGATATCCGGACTGGCTGAGGAAGTGCAGCCGGAAACACCAGTGTCTGCTTCAACCATTATTCTGGGACAGCTGGAGATCTACCCGGAGCGTTACGAGGTATCCCTCAGCGGTCAGAGCATCAACCTGCGGCCGAAGGAATTTGAAGTGCTGCTGTATCTGGCCCGCAAGCCGGGAGTTGTCCTGACCAGAGATGATCTGATGAATGCGGTATGGGGCTTTGATTATATCGGCGGTCAGCGAACCGTGGATGTACATGTCAGTTCCCTGCGCAAGAAGCTGGAGCTTGACCCTGAATCCGTTCATATTGACTCCATTCGTGGCGTAGGCTACAAGCTGGTGGTTAACAAGAAAAGAACTCCGGTCGTTTAGAATGACGGAGTTAATTTTACAATGCGTTAACATTTCTCTTCAACTGTATTTACACTGAAAGCTTATCATGAGGGACGAAGATGATGAGAAGGAGACGCATACACAAATGAAATCCATCATTGACATAGAGAAGCTTGATCTCTACTATGATTCTTTCCACGCGCTGAAGAACGTGGATTTGCAAATTCCCGAGAAGCAGGTTACTGCTTTTATCGGTCCCTCCGGGTGCGGAAAGTCCACGCTGCTGCGTACTCTCAACCGGATGAATGACATGATCCCGGGCACAAGAATTGAAGGAACCGTCAATATCAGCGGCAAAAATATCTACAGCGACGAGGTAGAGGTGGAGAGTCTGCGCAAGCAGGTCGGCATGGTATTCCAACAGCCGAATCCTTTTCCCAAGTCGATATATGACAATGTGGCCTATGGCCCGAGACTGCATGGCAATCCTTCCAAAAGCGAGCTGGATGAACTGGTGGAGCAAAGCCTGCGCCAATCGGCACTGTGGGAGGAAGTGAAGGATTTCCTGAAGAAGTCTGCCCTCAGCTTGTCCGGCGGACAGCAGCAGCGTCTGTGTATTGCCAGAGCACTGGCGGTGCAGCCTGACATTCTGCTGATGGATGAGGCGACCTCTGCCCTTGATCCGATCTCCACGCTGAAGATCGAAGAGCTGGTCCAGGAGCTGAGAAGCAAGTATACGATCGTTATGGTCACGCATAATATGCATCAGGCCGCGCGCGTATCGGGACGTACTGTGTTCTTCCTTAATGGTGTGATCGTAGAGGCTGCAGATACCGAGCTGCTCTTCTCGAACCCGAAGGATTCCCGTACAGAAGACTATATTTCCGGCCGTTTCGGCTAAGACCATACGCTACTGAGGAGGATCGCCCTTACTATGATTCGCAGAAAAGAATTCGATAAAGACCTCGAGGAGCTGCGCAGCCTGCTGCAGCAGATGGGGGAGCATGTAACCGATGCACTGGAGGGTGCCGTTACCGCACTTCAGACGCTGGACACTACACGTGCCCAGGAGATCGTTAAGGCGGATTTGCATCTGAATGCCATGGAAGACAAAATCATGGAGATCGGTTCGCGGCTGATTATTACCCAGCAGCCGGTTGCCAAGGACCTGCGCCGGATTATCGTGGCTTTCAAAATATCCAGTGACCTGGAGCGGATGGGCGACCTTGCGCTTGACGTAGCGAAGGTGACGATGCGTATACAGGGACAGCAGCTGATTAAGCCGTTGGTTGATATTCCCCGGATGGCTGAAATTGTGACCGGTATGACTACGGAAGCGATCCAGTCTTATCTGGATGAGAATACTGACCTTGCTTACAAAATGGCCCAGGACGATGATCAGGTGGATCAGCTGTACAGCCTGATGATCAACGAGCTGTACGCCTATATGGTGGAGAAGCCGGACGCCTTGTCGCAAGCGATGCTGCTGACGCTGGTAGGCCGATATATTGAACGGATCGCTGACCATGCTACGAATATCGGCGAGAGTGTCGTATATCTGGTAACTGGCAAACGTCCGGATTTAAATCAATAGCAGCGGATTAGCACTGCTGCCTGAGGGTACAATTATATAGAAGTGTTTTTTTCACAAACGCCTGCGGCCGCCGGCGTTTTTTTGAACTTTCAGGGCGTATGCTCTCAAAGCTTTTCTACTTGGGCAGGGCATATGTTAAGATATAAACAGCAAGTATTGATAAAGGCGAGGTGCGAAAGTGGACAAGCTGATTCTGATTGACGGCAACAATATTATCTACCGTGCATTTTTTGCGATGCCGCCGCTGACAAATACAGCCGGCCAGCAGACCAATGCAGTCTATGGATTCACGACCATGCTGCTGCGACTAATTGAGGAGCATAAACCTACACATATGATCGTCGCTTTTGATGCGGGCAAGGTTACCTTCCGGCACGAAGGCTACCAGGAATATAAGGGTGGACGCGAGAAGACCCCGCCGGAGCTGTCGGAACAGTTCCCGATGCTTAAAGAGCTGCTGCAGGCGCTAGGTGTGCCCCAGTTCGAGATCGCCAGTTATGAGGCCGACGATATTATCGGCACGATCTCCCGCCAGGCCGATGAGGCCGGGCGGCAGGTGATGATTGTCTCGGGGGATAAGGATATGCTGCAGCTGGCCTCGGAGCATACCACCGTAGCGCTGATCCGCAAGGGAGTCAGCGAGATTGAGCTGTACGGCCCGCAGCAGATCCGCGAGAAATACGATCTTACCCCGCTGCAGATCATCGATCTGAAGGGGCTGATGGGCGATGCCAGTGACAATATTCCCGGCGTTCCCGGAGTAGGCGAGAAGACGGCTCTTAAGCTGCTGCAGCAGTTCGGATCAGTCGAAGGCGTGCTTGCCGGAACCGATGAGCTTAAAGGCAAGATGAAGGAGAAGCTGGAAACGCATGCGGAGGATGCCCGGATGAGTAAACGTCTGGCGACTATCTACCGTGAGGTGCCGCTGGAGCATTCGTGGGAGGATATGACCTTCAGCGCGATCCGCGCTGAGACGGCAGGTCCGGCGCTAGCGAAGCTGGAATTCAGATCCCTGCTGGAACGGCTGTCGCTGAGCGCGTATACGCAATCTCCCGAAGCTGAAGCGGCCCAGGTGGAAGCGGCAGAGCTGGATATCATGCTTGTGGATGAGGCAGGCCTGAAGCAGCTGCTGGCTGATCTTCCGGAAATTGCAGCAATGCATCTGGAGACCAATGGCGATAATCCACACCGCTCCGAGGTGATTGGACTTGGGCTGTCCTCGCCGGAGCGGCATTATTTCGTGCCGTTTGCCCTCCTGCTGCAGCCTGCGGCGGAGAAGCTGCGGAAATGGCTGGGCGACGAGAAGGCGCCTAAGAGCGGTTATGATCTGCACCGTGCAGACCTGGCGCTGCATTGGCAGGGAATTGCTTTTGCCGGAGCGGCGCATGACGTGCAGCTGGCAGCCTATCTGCTCGACCCGACAGAAGCGAACCAGAATCTTAATGATCTGACCACCAAATACGCCCTGCCCCGTTTGTCGCCGGATGAAGATATTTTCGGCAAAGGGGCGAAATACCGCATTCCTGAACTGGAGGTGCTGGGCACCCATGTAGCACGCAAAAGCGCCACAGTGCTTGGCATCGCTGCACGCCAGCAGCAGGAGTTGGTGGAAACCGACATGACAGGACTCTTCAAGGACCTGGAAATGCCGCTCTCGCGGATTCTGGCCGATATGGAGAAGCAGGGCATCGCGGCCAACAAGGATGATCTGCAAGAGCTGGGCAAGGAATTTGAGGCGCAGATCCATAAGCTGGTCACGGAGATTTACCAAATCTGCGGAGTGGAGTTCAACCTGAATTCGCCTAAGCAGCTTGGTGAGATTCTGTTCGACAAACTGGGTCTGCCCGTTGTCAAGAAGACCAAAACCGGCTATTCCACCGACGCTGAAGTGCTGGAGAAGCTGGCGCCTTACCACGCAGCGGTGCGTCATATTCTTAATTACCGCACAATCGCCAAGCTGCAATCCACCTATGTGGAAGGCCTGCTGAAGGAAATTTCTCCGCAGACGGGCAAGGTGCACACCTTCTACCGCCAGACGATTGCCGCTACCGGGCGGCTCAGCAGCCAGTTCCCGAACCTGCAGAACATTCCGATCCGGCTGGAGGAGGGGCGCAAGATCCGCAAGATTTTTGTTCCGTCCGAGCCGGGCTGGTCGATTCTGGCCGCCGACTATTCGCAGATCGAGCTGCGGGTGCTGGCGCATATCGCCGATGATGAAGGACTGAAGGAAGCTTTTCTGAATGATATGGATATCCACACCAAAACGGCGATGGATGTATTCGGCGTAACTGCCGAGCAGGTGGATGGCAATATGAGGCGTTCCGCCAAGGCGGTCAACTTCGGGATTGTGTATGGAATCAGCGATTATGGGCTTTCTCAGAACCTGAACATTCCCCGCAAAGAAGCGGCCCGGTTCATCGAACAGTATTTCGATGTATTCCAGGGTGTGCGTAAATATATGGACGATATTGTTACGGAAGCGAAGAGCAACGGATATGTAACCACGCTGCTGGAGCGCCGTCGTTACCTGCCGGAGATCAATGCCAAGAACTTCAACCTGCGTTCGTTCGCTGAACGCACAGCGATGAATACGCCGATTCAGGGTACTGCTGCCGATATTATCAAGCTGGCGATGGTGCAGATGGACAAGGCGCTCTATGAGCGCGGCCTGAAGAGCCGCATGCTGCTGCAGGTACACGATGAACTTGTGTTTGAGGTGCCGGAGGATGAGCTGGAGCTGATGAAGTCGCTGGTGCCGCAAGTGATGGAGGGGGCGCTGAAGCTGTCGGTGCCGCTGAAGGCGGAGGTAAGTTTTGGGAGTAACTGGTATGAGGCGAAATAGGCACCCCGCATAGGCGTCATATCCGTTATAATGGTACATGAGGTGAGCTATCATGCCGGAACTACCGGAAGTTGAAACAGTCAGAAGAACATTGAAGGCACTGATTACAGGCAAGCAGATCCAACACGTAACCGTACGGCTGCCGCGGATTATCCAGCGCCCGGACGATATTCAGGCTTTTGCCAATCTGTTGGCGGGCCATACTATAATGGATGTAGAGCGTAGAGGCAAGTTCCTGCGTTTCATCCTGGACGGTCTGGTGATGGTCTCCCATCTGCGGATGGAAGGCCGTTATGGATTATACCTGCAAGGCGATGTGCTGGACAAGCATACCCATGTTGTGTTTCATTTCACTGACGGCACGGAGCTGCGTTATCACGATGTGCGCCAGTTTGGCACCATGCATCTGTTCCAGACGGGTGAGGATCTGCAACTGAAGCCGCTCGCTAAGCTGGGACAGGAGCCGCTGGACCCTTCGTTTACACTGGAGCGGTTCAAGGAGATTGTGTCGTCCAAGAGCACCAAAATCAAACCACTGCTGCTCAATCAGGAATATATCGTGGGCATTGGCAATATTTATGTGGATGAATCGCTGCATCTGGCTGGCATCCACCCGGAAACGGGAGCCAAGGCGCTCTCTGACGAGCAGCTGGAGCACTTGCACCAGGCCATTGTCAGTACCTTGACTGAGGCGGTTGCGGCCGGTGGCTCCTCCGTCAAATCCTATGTCAACGGTCAGGGCGAGAGCGGAACCTTTCAGCAGCAGCTGTTGATTTATGGCCGCAAGAACCAGCCGTGTACGACCTGCGGCACAATGATCGAGAAGACTGTTGTCGCTGGACGGGGCACCCATTATTGTCCAAGCTGTCAGCGGCCGTCCGTAATCTGATCTACAAGGCTGCTTGGAGGTGGAGTTTCCTCCTGTTACCTTGCGGTTTGCCTCTGGGCTGTCACCCCTCCTTGGTCCCGCCCATATACTGTGTGAAGAATGCTGAATCGAGCGAAGCGGAAGCTGGAGAATCCTTCTCCGGCTTCCCGGTTCTTCACAGGAGGGATTGCGGGTGCTTAGCCCATGGGTTTCATTGCTGTTATTGGCTTTTGCTTTAAGCTTGGACGGTTTTGGTGTTGGCGTTACATATGGTTTGCGAAGATTGAAAATACCGCTGCTGTCGATTCTGATTATCTCGCTCTGCTCCGGCGTTGTGATCTTAGTGTCCATGCAAGTGGGTGTGCTGCTGGCCAAGGTGGTCTCGCCGCATGTCGCGTCCGAGGTAGGCGCGGTCATCCTTGTACTCATGGGCTGCTGGTCCCTGGTGCAGATGCTGATCCAGAAGGAGAAGGATGGCGGTAATGGGGCAGGCGCAGGGAAGATACTTGGGGCTGCTGTTGAGGGTTCTGCTGCGGAAGGCTCGAATGAAGAAGACGCTACCAACGGAATGAACAGTGAAGCGGATTCCGCTCCCAAGGCAGCGGTGTTCTCCCTGGAGCTGCGCCACTTAGGGATCGTTGTGCAGATCCTGCGTACGCCGTCCTCTGCTGATATGGATGCTTCGGGCAGCATCTCAGCGGTAGAAGCGATGCTTCTGGGGATTGCCCTTTCACTGGATGCGTTCGGTGCCGGTCTGGGAGCTGCGCTGCTTGGATTCAATCCGGTCTGGACTTCGCTGATGATTGCGCTGTTCAGCGGAACATTTCTGCTGCTCGGCATGAAGACAGGGCTGAAATTCTCTGGCCATTACTGGATGAAGCACGCTGGACTGCTGCCGGCGTTATTATTGATTACAATGGGAATAATGAAGCTGTTATGAGGTGAATACATGATAATGGGCTTAACCGGAGGTATTGCATCCGGAAAAAGCACAGTGTCCGCCATGTTTGTGAACCGGGGAGCCGGACTTGTCGATGCCGATGTGATCGCGAGAGAAGTCATGCTTCCGGGTTCCGGTGTGCTGGAGGCGGCTGTGCAGCAATTTGGCAGCGGGATACTGCAGGTGGATGGCACACTTAACAGAGCGCGGCTTGGCGAAATCGTCTTCCGTGATCCTGTTGCCCGTGAGCAGTTGAACGCCATTACCCATCCTGCCATCCGGCAGGAGACGAACAGACAGATGCACAGCCTGGAAAGCGCGGGCTCCGCTCTGGTTATAGTTGATATACCGCTGCTGTACGAATCCGGTCTGGAGACGATGTTTGGGCAGATTATTGTCGTCTATGTGCCGCGATCCATGCAGCTGACACGTTTGATGGAACGAAATTCACTCACCTTGGAACAGGCAGAAGGGCGGCTGAAAGCCCAAATGGATATTGAACTGAAACGCAGGCGCGCAGATGTTGTGATCGACAACAGCGGCGGGCTTGCGGATACGGAGCGGCAGGTTGCCCTGCTGTGGGACAGGCTGGGATTATCATGAGCTGGCTGCGCAAAAAAAGAGTGCTGCTGCTGCTCTTCATCGGTTTCACCGCTATTTTATTCTTGAGCACCAATTGGATGACCTGGTTCTATCCTATTCATTATAAAGAAGATATCCGCCGCCACAGCATCACTTATGAGATTGACCCGTTTCTGGTTGCCGCCATTATCCGGGTGGAGACCAATTTCAAGACCGGTCGCGAATCCAAAAAAGGCGCGATCGGCCTGATGCAGCTTATGCCTGACACGGCCAAGTGGGCGCTGGAAATGGCCAAGCTGCCGGATGTGTCGCTGGAGGAGCTGAAGCATGAGCCTTCGGCGAACATAGAGCTGGGCACGTGGTATCTGTCCTCACTCTCCCGCCAATTTGACGGCAACCGTACCGCCGTGATTGCGGCCTACAATGCCGGACCCGGCAATGTGAAGAAATGGCTGGAGGAAGGCTCGTGGGACGGGATGGAGGGCACTGTCAAAGACATTCCGATTGGCGAGACGCGGCATTATGTACAGCGGGTCAAGCATTATTATGATCAATACACGGAGATTTACAATGAATTCTAGGCGGCTTGCTGCCAAGGTAAAAGAAGTATCAAACGGCCCGAAGGACGTTTAATACTTCTTAGGCAAGCTTATAGCGACAGGTTATTTGTATTGTCCTGCCAGTTGCTGTTCTGCCAGGGTTACAAGACGTTTAGTGATGTAACCACCGATCGAACCGTTTTCGTAAGATGTTTTATTGCCTTGGTATCCATCTGGGGAAAGCGTAATACCGAGTTCTTGAGCAACTTCATATTTCAGTTGTTCCAAGGCACCGCGGGAGTTAGGTGCTACAAGGTTGTTGGAGCTGTTGTTTTGGCTCATTGCTGTTCACCTCCTATCGGTTGGTAACTGTATTATGTGCTGGACATGGCATATTCATAACAAATAATAAACGGTGTATTATGGAAAAAAGAGTATAGCCGATTCATTACACAAAAGGAAGTGAGAAGCTTATGAAATGCCCTTACTGTGATCATACAAATACGAAGGTGCTGGACTCGCGTCCTGCCAATGAGAATAAGTCCATCCGGCGCAGGCGTGAGTGCGAACGCTGCAGCAAGCGCTTCACTACCTTCGAGATGATTGAAGAAACGCCGCTGATTGTGATCAAAAAGGATGGCAGCCGCGAAGAGTTCAGCCGCGACAAAATCCTGCGTGGTCTGATCCGTGCCTGTGAGAAACGTCCGGTCCCTGTAGAGCGCCTAGAGGTTATCGTTTCCGAGGTGGAGAAGTCGCTGCGCGGTATCGCCCTGGCTGAACTGGAGAGCCGCCAGATCGGCGAGCTGGTGATGGAGCAGCTGTACCCGGTGGATGAAGTAGCCTACGTGCGCTTCGCGTCCGTGTACCGCCAATTCAAGGACATCAATATGTTTATGAAGGAACTGAAGGGCCTGCTGTCCAAAAGCGGCGAGCTGGACGGCATCTAGGCACTCCAGTCTGGAGGGCGGGACCACTGCTGTATAACAACGTTAATCCCGCCCCATGCCGCAGTAAATTAACCGTTCAGATCCTTTTTTGAGAAAAGTGTTGACATATGGGCTGATATTTTATATTATATAGAAGTCGCCTACAGCGTGAACGTCGAAAAAGACGGACGATGACAAGGCTAAGCAGTACATTTAGATTACATAATGTATCATGTAATGATTACATTTCGGGGCCTTAGCTCAGCTGGGAGAGCGCATCGCTGGCAGCGATGAGGTCAGGGGTTCGATCCCCCTAGGCTCCACCAATTTCACATCATGGATTGTTAGCTTAGTTGGTAGAGCAGCCGACTCTTAATCGGCAGGTCCAGGGTTCGAGCCCCTGACAATCCATCCTAAAGGAACGGCAGAGATGCCGTTTTTTTGTTGTAGATAGGTAATATTGTTCGGATGATCTCAGCCAACCTAATTGCTGTCCGATCCTCCCCGTCCAGATTGGATCACTCCAGCTTAAACCGTTACTCTCCCATCCGAACTTATAAGTAACCAGCCCCTCTAGCGGACCGTATAGCCGCTATTTCCTCATTTCAGCGATGTTTTTGAGTTTTACGGACCGTATAGCCCTTATGTAGTCAAAACAACCTCGAATTAGAGTTGATTCGCGTGAATAAGAGCTCCTCAGTCCGTAAGGCGAGCAAAACATGCATTTTACCGCAAATAGCGGCTCCTGAGTCCGTAGTATTGTTGTATCTGTACTCGGGCAAGGTATGATTTCGTTATCCATACCATTCCCGGCAGATTACGAATGATGAATTTATGCAATAGTGGCGACCGCCTCCGTGAACAGAAAACGGATGGCGGTCGCTATTTTTTTGTGGCGCTATATCATTGTCTTTTCCAATAAAGCAGCTATTTGACCCCGTCTATGTTCTCTCACTCAGCGGGTACAAGATAATGCAATCCGTTCAAAAAAGTATTACTCCCTGAAGCCGTCCGGGCAAAAATGTCCTATTGCTGGAAGTGGCCAAGGGAAGTATGCTACTGGTGTTGATTTTTGGAAGCTTTGGCATCCACCAGGTTAAGGAAGGAAAAGGTTACCGGTGTGGGTCAATTGTGAATATGGATTATTAACGGAGGAGGATCTGGAATGAGCGTGCAAATGGAGCATTTGGACCGGGGGCTGGCGGCAGTCTGCACTTCCGAGGGAATATTTATCAGCTGGCGGCTTTTGGGGCAGGAGGTGACCGCTGCTTCAGACCGCGGCCTAACCGGTGCGGATTTCCGCTTGTACCGCAACGGTTTGCTTGTGGCGGAGATCGGCGACAGCACCAATTATCTGGATAAAGCCGGCACCCGGGAATCGGACTATTCGGTGGCAGCAGTGATTAACGGGGAGGAACAGGACCGGAGCACCGAAATCCGTCCGTGGGAAACCCCCTATCTGGAAATTCCGCTGCAGAAGCCGGCGGACGGGGTTACGCCCGTGGGTCAGTCCTATACATACAGTGCCAATGACATGAGTGTGGGCGACGTGGACGGCGATGGGGAATACGAATATATCGTCAAATGGGACCCGTCCAACTCCAAGGATGTCTCTCATATTGGCTATACGGGGAATGTCTATCTGGACTGTTACAAGCTAGACGGCACACTGTTGTACCGGATTGATCTGGGGGTCAATATCCGGGCGGGTGCCCATTACACCCAGTTCCTGGTTTATGACTTCGACGGGGACGGCAAGGCGGAGCTGGTGTTCAAGACGGCGCCGGGCACCCGGGTGATCCGGTATCGGGACGGCTCTCCCGTCTCCGAAGCCTTCATCACCCTGCTGCCGGAGGATGCGGAGGCTGGATACAGCCATAATGATGATTACCGCATGAGCAGCGTCGATTATGCGGAGCATGTGGTGGATATGTTCCAGAGCTGGCACAAGCACGAGGAGGTGGTGGCCGGGCGCTGGCCGGCTACGCTGGAGGAGTGCTTCGGCATTGCCCCTAAATATGCCTATCCGCTCTCCCGGGAGGATGCGGTGCGCCTGGCAGATTATTTCCTGGATATGTATGCACCCGGAAGAAGCGAGCACAACAAGCTGCGCCAATTCGAGGGCTTTATTCTGAAAGGACCGGAGTACCTCAGCGTCTTCCGTGGCGAAACGGGAGAAGAGCTTGCGACGGTCCGCTACAAGCCGGGACGCCATGACGACGGGCTCATGTGGGGGACTATTCATGGAATCGCATCGAGCCGGGAAACCGGGTGGACCGCTTCCTAGCGGGGGTGGCCTATCTGGACGGCTGCAAGCCCTATGCGTTGTTTGCCCGCGGGTATTACACCCGGGCCACCATGGCCGCTTACAGCTGGGACGGACGGGAACTGAAGGAGATATGGTACACCGACAGCGGCTGGGTCACCATGAACAATCCATTCCGGGATACGCTGCACCTGCAGGACGGCCGGAATCCCGGCTTCGGCGGGCTGGCCAAGCAGGGCGCCCATGCACTGTCCACCGCCGACGTTGACGGGGACGGCTGCCAGGAAATCGTCTACGGGTCGGCCACCATTGACCATGACGGCAGCATCCTGTACAGCTCCGGGGGTATTCTGCCGGAGGGGAGCGTGGTTCCAGGGGAGTACGCCAAGTTGGGCCACGGGGATGCCTTGCATGTGGCGGTCATCGATCCCGACCGGGACGGTCTCCAGATTTATATGGTCCATGAGGAGGGCATTCATGGCCCATATGGATATACCTTGCGGGATGCAGCTACTGGAGAGGTGCTGTACGGCGCCTTTGCCAAGGAGGATGTGGGCCGGGGCATGATCGGCAAAGTGGATCCGGAGGTGCCGGGGCTGCAAACCTGGTGCAGCGAAAGCCACCTGGCACATGAGCCATCCCGGGGGTTGCGCTCGGCCAAGGGCGAGAGACTGGATGAGCGGGCTCCCGGCACCAACATGAGCATCAAGTGGGCGGCAGACATGACCACCCAGTTCATCAGCGGCACTTTTGACGAACCGGTTGCCATTGAAGACTGGAAGCGGGGCCGGCTGCTGACGGCCGAAGGCACGCGCTCCAACAACGGCACCAAGGGCAATCCCTGCCTGGTGGCGGATCTGTTCGGGGATTGGCGGGAGGAACTGGTTGTGCGTACGGCGGACAGCGAGGCCATCCGCATCTACATGAGCACGGAGGTGACGGACCGGAAGCTGTACACCCTGATGCACGATCCCCAGTACCGAACAGGGGTAGCCTGGCAGAACGTGGTGTATAACCAGCCCTGCTACACCAGCTTCTATCTGGGCACGGATATGAACTGGTCCAAGGTTCCGGTTCCAGATCTCTCGTTCAGAAGTGAGAAGTAAGGTGAATCGGACAGGAGGGTACAGACATGAATCAGAATTTGACCAAGTCCCAGATATATAACTTCAATTACGAGTGGAAGTTTAAGCTTGCAGATGCTTTTCCTCTGGCGGATGCAGTGGAGGCCTGGAGAGACGGCGCAGGCAGTTTTTTTTATGAGAAGGAATACAATGAACAGGATTGGGCAACGGTGGGCGTTCCCCATACCTATAATGATCAGGATCTGTTTGTGGCCCGGATCAAGGATGCTGGCAGTGGTCAGAAAAGAACCTTCTCCTTTTACCGGAAATGGTTCCGGCTCCCCCCGTTCCATAACGGAAAAAAAGTGCTGATCGAGTTCGAAGGCATCCGGCAGACGTGTTACTTGTATATCAACGGAAAGATGGCAGGGTATTACGAAGCCGGCATTGTGCCCTTCGCCTTTGACTTAACGCCTTATATTGAATATGACGGGGACAATCTCATTGCTGTGGCAACCGACAATACTTCAACCAGGGATCTCGATTATTTTGTAGCGGAGACGCCGAATCACCCGGAGGCGGTACCCGGTGCGTTCATGGATTCCTTGACAGAGCTGGAAAGTATTCCGCAATCCATAAGAGGAGTCCGATACTTCTGGAATTGCAATGATTTTAATCCCTCGGTCGGTGGCTTATCCAGAAATATAAGTCTTCATGTGAAGCCGAAGCTGTATATCACACTCCCCATCTACAGCAATTTGCAGACAAAAGGGGTTTATATCTATGGTACGGATTATGATATTCAACACAAACAAGCAGTTATCCATTCCCAGGCAGAAATAAGAAACGAAACCGGCTGTGGCAAGTCTGTCATCCTGGATAGCGTCATCTATGACCATCAAGGAAAAGAAATAGGCCGCATCTCCTCCGGTCTGACCTTGATTCCCGCCGCCCAACTGCCCGCATGTCCTCCATTGTCGATTACGCCGGTGGATGCTTACAGAAAAGAAGGGGAGAGGTATCTGCCGCAGCTTGAGGAAGAAGTAGAGCCAACCCTAACAAACTCCGTTGAAGTCACAATTGTGAAGCATTCCGCCTTGGTTTCTGGGCTTCGGTTCTGGTCGCCGGACGACCCGTATCTATATACGATTCACACTGAGCTCAAATTGGATGGGGAAGTACTTGATACAACAATTACGCAGACGGGCTTCAGAAAGGTTTCTTATGATGCGGATCATGGGTTGATGATCAACGACAACCAGGTCTGGCTTACTGGGTATGCGCAGCGTTCCTCCAATGAATGGGCAGCCATCGGTATTGCCCCGGATTGGCTCAGAGATATGGATGCCAAGCTGGTCCGCGAAAGCAACGCCAACCATATCCGGTTTATGCATGTGGCGGCAAGCCCCGCGGATATCCGCTCCTGCGACCGTTACGGGGTCGTTTGCACACAACCGGCAGGCGATAAGGAACATGAAAATACGGGCAGACAATGGGATCAGCGGATGGAAGTCATGCGGGATATCATGATTTACTTTAAAAACAATCCATCTATCCTGTTCTGGGAGGCGGGCAATAACTCCATCAACAAGGAACATATGCGCGAAATGCGCCTGCTAAAGGAAAAGCTTGATCCTGACGGCGGCAGATTTATGGGCTGCCGTACCCTGAACACGGATGAAGTCGTCCAAGAAGCGGAATATGTAGGAACCATGTTAAACCGTCATGCCGGCCGCTTCCAATCCGAGAAAATGCCTGTAACGGAGACGGAATATCTGCGCGAGGAAGCGCCAAGGCGGGTCTGGGATGATTTTTCCCCGCCGGATTATGACTATGATAATCTCTGGCTTGGCTTGGGCGGGAGGAAGCAGCCGGGGGGCGACTGCCATGATTTGACCTCAGAGGACCTTGCCTTGTATGCGGCCAGAGGATATGCCGAGTTTTTCAATGACCGCATCGGGGGAGCCTCCGCCAAGAATTTCTACGCTGCAGCCGCTGCCTTATGCTGGACGGATTCTGCCCAACATGGAAGGCAGGCGGCTTCAGAGAATGCCAGAATGAGTGGGCGGGTAGACCCTGTGCGCATCAAAAAGCAGAGCTTTGAGGTATTCCGTACTATCCAGTCACCCGTTCCCATGGTCAAGATCATCGGTCACTGGAGTTATCCCCAGGTAGGTGGAAGCAATTACCGCTATGCGTTGAAGGAATTTGACGGGACGTACTGGAGGAAGACCGGGGAGTACAGCTTCCGCAATCCAAAGGATAAGACCCTGTATGTGCTGGGCAGCTACTCCATAGCGAGAGTGGAGCTGTTCATTAACGGCAAACCGGCAGGGGTCTGCGATAAACCTGTGGATACGTTTGTGTTTCCCTTCGAGCATATGGATATCACCCAATCCGGAGTCATTACGGCAAAGGCTTATGATTATCAAGGAAATCAGGTAGCAGTGGACACTATTGAAACGGTATCTTCGCCTTCCAGGCTGAAGCTGACAGCCTTTACCGGGGACCGAGGACTGCTGGCTGATGGTGCGGATGTTGTTTATGTAGATGTTGAGGTTTTGGATGAAATGGGCCGTCTTGTCCCCCTTGCTTATGACCGGATCGATTTCAGCATCGAAGGGGAAGGGGTTTTCCTCGGAGGGTATAACAGCGGACGCTTCAACGGCTTTGGAAAAGAAGATAGCGTCATTCACCAAAATCACGTTTTTGCGGAATGCGGCAATAACCGGGTGTTCATCCGTTCTACAAGAAAAGCCGGCAACATCCGGCTGACTGCGCTGATGCAGGGGTTTCCCGAAGAGTCGGTTGTCATTCAAAGTTGTCCTGCCGATACCGGGGCGCTCTCCCTTGAACCCGGGCAATACCTGGCTCCGAACTATGATGTAGCTCCTGTGGCAAGCGGTTATCCTTTCAAGGCTATTCCTGAGGCTGACGCGGCCAAATATGTGGCGGAGGACAAGGTCTATTGCAAGGTGCTGGTAGATGGGCAGGAGCCCGACACTCGCGGCATTCTAAGCATCTATGATCATGGCAGTATCTACAGTCCGATCCTGTTCATTCTGGAAAGGATCAAAAGTCAACGGCCTCAGTTATTTGATTATTCGTTTGATCCAGAGAAGGGGATCCTTACCCTGACTTCCGATGGTACTACTGTTACAGCGGAAAAAGGGCGCACGCACCTTCTAGTGAACGGGGAAGAGAATCTTCTGAACGGGGAGCCTTACATTCACAAGCAGACGTTTATAGTAGAGATTAATGCGGTGGTTTCTTATATCAAAGAGGTTGTCTCCTATTATGACGAGAAAGTGCGTGTATTCCGGATCGAACTTCCTTAAAAAGAGCTGACCAGATGATCTTTCCATGACTAAGGCCATTCTCCGTTGCTTCCGGAGAATGGCCTTTTTCTACTATTCCTTTAGCCGCTATGATTTGGAAACAACGAGCCGACAATCAAAGACAACGTCTGCTTGTATACGGCATAGGCTGCTTGTACATCTCCCAAGTGTCCTCCCATGTAAAGATGAATGACGCCATGGAGCGAGGCCCAAAATATGCGGATAACGGATTCGGTGTCGTATTGGCCGGGAATTAGTCCTTGCTCTTGCGCGTTGCTGATCACGGTCAATAATTGACTCATGGCCGTTACGGTACCGCGCATGCTTTCCTCGTCCGGTTTGAAATCTGCGAAAGCGCCCCCGAACATCAGTTTATAATAGCTGCAGTAGTGCTGCCCGAATTGCCAAAAGGTTTCGCCAAAATTCAGCAAATGCTGTGCCGGATCAGCAGCTTGCGGCGTCCTCTCGAATTCGTTAGCGAGGAGCTTGCAACCGTCCAGATACAACTGCTGGGCCAAGCCCTCTTTATTGACAAACAAGTTGTAAATGATTTTTGTCGAGCAATTCATTTTTTGGGATACTTTGCGCACCGTAACGGCTTCCGGGCCCTCTTCCTGTAAGAGCGTTGCCGCAGCATCAACAACGAGCTTGCGGAGATTTTCAGTATTTTGCATGCGAGCTTCTTGGTAGGTTTTCAACTTTCGTGTGTTCGTATTGGAGGAGGCATCTTGGTCGCTCATAATCATCCACCTTTGGTTATCGTGTTTTCTTCAGGAAACAAAGTTTCCGACTCTCTTAGCAGGAATTGTATACAGTTGTCCTTCACTTGTCAATAAAACGATGGAGGCTCAAAGATCATATTGACTTTCTGAAATTAAGTGGATACAATGATACCAATTGGAAACACTGTTACCATAATGCTCGGAAATTCTTAACTTTCATGAGAATCGAAAATGACTTCTGAGCAATGGTAACGGTGTTTCTATAATATAACATAGTATCGAAAAGGAGAGCAGCAGTATGACAAATAAGGGGAAATGGGCGCTCGTCACGGGAGCTTCTTCCGGTATTGGAGAGCAATTCGCGAGACAACTGGCCAAACAAGGCAGCCATTTGGTACTCGTCGCCCGATCGGAGAGCAAGCTTGAGAGCCTGGCATCAGAGCTCAGAAAGATGCATGGCATCAAAGCTGAGGTTATCTCTATGGATCTTTCGAAAGAGGGCGCGCCCAGCGAGTTATATCAGAAATGTCGACTTTTGAAAGTGGATATCGAACTGCTGATCAACAATGCAGGCTTTGCTACACATGGTTTGTTTGAACAAGTGTCAGGTGAGCGTCAACATGAAGAGGTTATGCTCAATGTCGCCGCTGTTGTTGATATGACCCACTTGTTCTTACCGGACATGTTGCGCAGAAGCTCAGGTGCAGTTATCAATGTTGCCTCAACCGCCGGATTTCAACCACTTCCCTATATGGCCGTATATGGGGCAACGAAAGCTTTCGTCCTGTCGTTTACTCAAGCGTTATGGTTTGAAAACCGCAACCGCGGCATAAAATTCTTTGCACTTTGTCCCGGTTCGACGGACACCAGTTTCTTTAATGTCGTAGGAGCGGAAGAAGCCTCCGTCGGAAAGAAAGACACGCCAGAAAGAGTCGTAGAGGTTGCACTTCGCGCGTTGAAGGAAGGGAAAGTGTATGTCGTTCCGGGTGTACAGAATTATCTAGGGGCGCAGTTAACGCGTTTCATTACACGAAAGCAAGGTCTTCGGCTTGTTGGAAGCATGCTTCGTCCGCGTGAAGGATACAGCAGCAATAATAAGAATCCGGGTAATCAATCTGATCTTGCAGGGAGGACAATACGATGAAAGCTATACAACTGACAAACGGCTTCGGCTTTGAGGAATTAACCATGACGGAACTCGACAAACCAACGCCAGGCCCTAAGGAGGTGCTGATCCGCATGAGGGCAGCTTCTCTCAATTATCGGGATCTAGTGGTCCTCAGCGGATTAATGCCGATCGAAGTCAAATTCCCCTTCATTCCATTATCAGACGGAGCGGGAGAAATTGTAGTCATTGGCCAAGGAGTAACTAGGTTTCAGGTCGGACAAAGAGTAGCAGGTAATTTTCAACAGCGCTTCATTGGCGGCAACCCAAGACCAGGGGTGTTAGAAGAAAGTCTGGGAGGTCCGTTGAACGGAGTGGCGGCCGAGTATGTCGTTCTACATGAAGAAGGAGTCGTCCCTATTCCCGATCACCTTACTTATGAAGAGGCCTCCACCCTGCCGATCGCGGCATTAACCGCATGGAGCATGCTCATCGAATACGGTGGTTTGCAAGCAGGTGATACCGTGCTGCTGCAAGGAACAGGCGGTGTCTCCATCTTCGGGCTTCAATTCTCGCTTATGGCCGGAGCACGAGTCATCATCACGTCGAGCAGTAACGACAAGCTGGAACGAGCAAAAGCTCTTGGCGCATGGCAAACGATCAACTATTCGGAGGTTCCTGATTGGGATAAGGCAGCGTTAGAGCTGACTGGCGGCGTCGACCATGTTCTGGATGTTGGAGGAGCGGCAACGATGGGGAAATCCATAAATGCACTTCGCACTGGAGGGACCGTGAGTATGGTCGGGTTCTTATCGGGCTTGACCATTCCAGAATACGATGTCTCCAGCATCTTGCAGAAAGCCGCAACGGTTCGCGGAAGTCAAGTCGGCAACCGGGATCACTTTGAAAAGATGAATCGAGCGATTGCCCATCATCGTTTACATCCCGTCATCGACCGTGTATTCCCTCTAGATCGAATTGGAGAAGCATTCGCGCTCTTGGCTGAAGGAAAGCAATATTTTGGTAAAATCGTAGTCCAAATCTAAAATCTCTCAAAATGACATAGGAGGCTCTCTAATGCCCAATAAACCAGTTAGCTCCGTTAAATCTACTGAAGGCGTGAATCGTCCTAAACGCTCACTGCGTGCTAGGATATGCAGATGGGGTCTATCACTGCTCACGGTGCTCGTTCTAGGATTACTCGTTTTCTTACTTTTTCCTTCACCGATCAAACCGGCAAAATGGTCCGCACCGACGGCTCCCTCTTTTGAGGAAGAGGGTCCGTGGAAACAGAACAACAAACTCAGCTCGGCTCAGCTTGTTACTGATGCCCCTCAATTCCCGGAATTCATTACATTCGATAAAGAAGGCCAGCTATTTACAGGAGATGCAGACGGGAAAATTTACAAGGTTCCTTTCGATACAGAGGGCAATCCGCAAAAAGCCCAACTGTTTGCAGACACCAAAGGAACGCCTAATGGGCTTATATTCGATGCCAAAGGCGATTTGATCGTTACGGATGTCAAGAGGGGACTGCTGTCTATAAACCCATCCGGGAGCATAGAGGTATTGGCCGATCAAGTGGACGGCAAGCCGATCTATTTAGCTAATGAGCTTGATATTGCCAAGGACGGCTCCATTTATTTCTCCGATACTTCGAATTATGGTAGCGTGACCTTCAAAGAAATTGCCGAGAACAAGCCGCATGGACGCTTGCTGAAGTACGATCCAATGACCAAGAAGACGACCGTCCTGTTAGAAGGCCTCTATTTTGCAAACGGGGTTGCCTTGTCCGCGGATGAAGATTTTGTGCTTGTGGCGGAATCGTATCATTATCAGTTGACCAGATACTGGCTCAAAGGACCGAAGAAAGGTACATCTGATATTTTCGCAGACAATCTCGCAGGCTTTCCAGACAACATTACGCGTGATGACCAAGGTCATTTCTGGGTCGGTATCTTCACGACTCGCCTTTCTTTTGTAGATCAGATGCATAGCAACCCTTGGTTGGCCAGTACCATGGCCAAAGTGCCGCAGTCGCTGCTTAGCGGCGCAAGCGCACCGGCGAAGCATGGGCTCGCTGCGGAGTTCAGTCCGCAGGGAGAGCTTATCGGAAGCTGGCATGATCCGGTAGGCAAACTGTATGGCGTAACTACGGCTGTAAGCCATAACGGATATTTATATATAGGAACGGCACCTGGGGGCAGCAAGGGCGTTCATCGCGTGCTTTTAACAAAATAAGGTTGGAATCTGGGAGGGTGCAAAATGAATCTGGATGATTTGGAGATTAACCGCTGGGGCCGTCTTGATATGTCCAAATAGTAATAAAAGATCCGCCCCAGATTTGGGAACGGATCTTTTGTTTTTCCATAACGGCCCCTGGGCTTTTTATAGCTCAGGGGTCGTGCTATTTCTCCCTTAAGTAATGGAGGCTTCGTAGATGGCTTGAGTGGATTGTGCGAGCATGGCGTTGAATTCCTCATCCGATTGCTGATCGCTTAACCCCTGCGATAAAGCGCGGGAGAAGCTGGCGATCAGCCCGTGGTTATGTGCCAGCTTGTCATTGGCCTCCAATTGAGTATAGCCGCCGGACAAAGCCACAACCCGTACCACATGCGGATCTTCAATGAATTCGCTGTAGAAATTGTCCTCCGTTGGTATGGATAGTTTAAGCATGACTTTTACGTCTTTGCCAAGGGTGGATAATTGAGTGGAGATTTCCTGTTTTAGAAGCTGCTCCGCTTGTTCTTTATCTGCAATGTGAATATCCACTTCCGGTTCGATAATCGGCACCAAGCCATAACTTGCAATTTGGTTAGCGATGGCGAACTGCTGGCGGGCAACTTTTTGGATGCCAGCAGGATTTGCTTCCTTGATCAGTGAGCGCATCTTGGTCCCGAAGATGTTTTTCTGAACTGCGCGCTTCAGAAGGTCATCCAATCCGGGAATGGGCTTCATGAGCTGAACCCCGTTTTCAGGCTCGGCCAGACCTTGATCGATTTTTAAAAAGGGCACAATGCCTTTCTGCTCCCAAAGATAATCGGCGGTTAATTGGCCGTCAATGAAGCGGTCCATTGTGTTCTCAAAAAGAATAGCACCCAAAATGTGTTTGGAATCAAACGCCGGGCTTTTGATAATACGCGTTCTCATTTCATGCACCAGTTCAAACATTTCTTCTTCTTTGGAATAGCGGTCTTCCTGAATACCATATTGCAGCAGTGCTTTAGGTGTGCTTCCGCCGCTTTGATCCAAAGCCGCAATGAAGCCCTTTCCCGTGTGAATCCGGTCCAATTGGTTCGTATTCATGGATGTGTCCCTTCCCTTCCGTAAAATGAATGGCAACTGTTTCAATCATGTATAGTTTAGTTAGAATAAACGTACAATGCAAACTAGAGGAAAGACAGGGAAGCAAATCGGGTATGGGAGGTGGGTTCACATGAGTGTTGATTTGATCTGCACGATAGGTCCGGCAAGTTCTTCTCCTGCAGTTCTCAAGGAATTGCTGCTGAGCGGTATGACGATTGCCCGGCTCAATATGTCACACGGGAGCCATGAAGAGCATGGGCGGGTAATCGAAGTTTTGCGGGCAGCCGCTGCCGAATCGGGACAGCCTGTACGGATTATGGGTGACTTGCAGGGACCGAAAATCCGTCTGATGAGCGTAAAAGGGGACGCGGTTCGATTAGATGAGGGCCAAACGTTTATCCTTGACCAGTCTGATGAACCGGGAGGCCGGGAGCGCGCAGCGCTCGATAATCCTGGTGTGATGGAAGATATTTTACAAGGAGCCGCTATCTTAATTAATGACGGGGAAGTCAAGCTTGAGGTGACGGATAAGCATCCGCAAAGGATCACTACAAGGGTTATAGTCGGTGGCACGATCGGCAGCCGAAAAGGCGTTAATCTTCCAGGAACGAAAATTCGCTTGCCAGCCATTACGGAAAAAGACAAACAGGATCTTCAGTTCCTGCTGGAGCATCATGTAGATTGGATTGCTTGTTCTTTTATCCGTGTGGCGTCGCATCTGGAGGAAATTCGAGAGTTTGTATCCGCTCTGGGGAAATATAGTCAACCGGGCCTCATTTCCAAAATCGAAACCATTCATGCCGTGCGTAACTTTCCATCCATCATGGAGGCGTCCGACGGAATCATGATTGCACGCGGAGATCTTGGCGTGGAGCTGCCTTTTGAGCGAATTCCCTTCATTCAGAAAGCGATTCTTCGCGAGTGCAGCCGATCGAAGACCTATGTAATTACGGCTACTCAAATGCTGCAATCCATGGTTGATCATCCGGTTCCGACGCGCGCAGAGGTAACAGATGTCTCTCAGGCCGTTCTGGACGGGACTGATGCCGTGATGCTGTCAGCTGAAAGCTCGGTTGGCCATTATCCGGTGCAAAGCACAAGAGTCCTGAATACGGTAGCCAAATTTGCAGAGAACATGCGCGAGCAAGGAGAGAGCGGTTTATCACTGGAGGAGATTTGCTCCGATGCGTTGTTTAATGAGCTCAATAAGAAAGTCGCTATCAATAACCGGTCAGATTAATAGGATAATTAGAACAAACAGAGACTCTTAGCTCAGTTGGTAGAGCAGTTGACTCTTAATCGGACCCACCCCTTGACCATTGTGTAAATTGATCCATGCGCCTCCATGCATCCATATCCTTGTATGATGGCCTCAGGCCTTTAGGTTCGGCAAGCCCTTGAAGCATACCGAAGATTTTCTGACAATAAGCTTGGGTGGAATAATGATTTTAACCGGGTCGTTCAGCAAGCCCCCGATTCTGCCCAGCATTTGCCTGGCCGACTCGACGCCCCATTGGTCATGGAATACCGATACTGTGGTCAGCTGCGGCTCCACCGTCTCCGTCTCCAGCACATTGTCGAACCCGACAATGGCCATGTGCTCGCCGGGTACAAGCCCTTGAAACCGCATACCGATGGTTACGCCCAGCGCAATAATATCGTTATGGCAGAAGCAGGCTGTAGGCGGATGATCGAGCAGCAGCGCTTCCTGAATAGCGCGGATGCCTCCTTCGCGGTTAAGCGGGGTGGGTATAATCAGCTGCGGGTCCACCTCAAGGCCACATTCCCGCAAAGCGCTGCAATAGCCGTCTATTCGCTCACGGTAAGCCGTATTTCCGGGGGGCATACCGCCGATGTAAGCAATCCTGCGGTGTCCCTGCTCTACCAGATGCCGGATGGCCAATTGGGAGCCGAGGCGGTAATCTGTTCCGACATAATCCGCACCCGAGCCCTCGACTTCCCGCCCGATGAGCAGCGCCGGTATTTGCATGGAACGTAATTTGTTAAAAAGCAAAGGCGGTGTGCCAGCCACAGGAGTCAGAATGATGCCGCATACACGATTCTCCAGCATCGTTTCCAGCACTTTCTCCTGTTTCTCCTGCGATTCAGAGGACATGCCGAGCAGGAAAGTAAACTGCTGCTCATATAACACATCACTGATCTTCGTAAGCATCTGGTGATAAAATGGATTCTCGATATCTGTAATCACGATTCCCACTGTAGAAGAGCTTTGCGAGCGGAAGCTGGCTGCCAGCCTGTCGTACACGTAACCAAGCTTCTCCATCGAATCCATAACTTTCTTGTGGGTGCTGGCCTTGATGGATTTGCTGCCCCTGACCACCAGCGATGCTGTGGCCCTGGAAACTCCGGCATCATTGGCCACATCCTGCAGCGTCACCCGCTTATCCCTTGAAGCCAAGTCACATTCCTCCTTTTGTCGCCCGAAACTTTCTCCGTTTATCCGTATATATTCACAATAGTATATCATAAATTCTATAGTGATAATATTTAGTGTTGACAGAGCAATAGTCACCTGCTAACATTATCCCGAGTAAACTTATAGGCATTTATTGTTTTGTCTCTAGGGCAGATAAAATTTTTTTCTCGTAAAATTAGATCGATATAATTTTAAGCGAAAAGGGTTCTTTCTGCAAGATTTGCTATCCATAAAGCTGCAGCTTGGTGTTGTGGTTGTTTCAGTGAAAGGGGTGCTGCCATTGATTGAGATCAACAATTTGTACAAGTCCTTCGGCGATAAGCCCGTACTTTCCGGCATTAATGTATCCATCAGAGACGGAGACATTTTCGGTCTTGTAGGCATTAGCGGCGCAGGCAAATCCACGTTGCTGCGCTGCGTGAACGGGCTGGAAAGCTACGAGCAGGGAACGCTTCTGGTGAACGGGACGGACATCAGCAGCCTTAGCGGTGCCGAGCTTCGCAAATTCCGAAGTGGCATCGGCATGATTTTTCAGCAATTTTCACTGCTGGAGCGAAAAACTGTGTATGAAAACATCATGTTCCCGATGAAATGCTTCAACTACAAGAAGGAGGAAGCCGATGCGCGCATTCATGAGCTTCTGAGGCTGGTGGAACTGACGGACAAAATCCATTCCCGGCCCAGCCAGCTTTCGGGCGGGCAGAAGCAGCGGGTAGCTATTGCCAGAGCGCTGGCTATGAATCCCAACATTCTGCTATGCGATGAAGCCACAAGTGCTCTGGACCCCAATATTACGAAATCCATTCTGGGCCTGCTGAAGAAGATCAACAAAGAGCTTGGGATTACTATCGTCATTGTGACCCATCAGATGGAGGTCGTGAAGGAGGTCTGCAACAACATAGCCATATTAAGCAAAGGGGAGCTGAAGGTATCAGGCTCCGTGCAGGACATTTTCCTGAACCGCTCCGAAGCGCTGAACGAGCTGCTGGGTGCCAGCGGCATAGTTAAGCAGGGAGACAAGGTCCTATTCGAAATGGTGCAGCGTCCGGGCCAAGCAGATCAGCTCTCCCGCTTCGCTCTGACGACGGGAATCCAGTTTGAGGTCGTATGGGGCGGGCTGGACCGTTACGCCGACAGCATTGCCGGAACGTTCACCCTAGCGGTGGACAAGGGGGATTTCGCAAAGGCTGAGGCGTATCTCGACGAAACCGGCACGGAATGGAGGAAGGTGTAATGTATAAGTACGATTTCCAGACCTTGCTGGACCGCATTATTCTTCCAGGCTTGCGCGATACCGTGATTATGCTGGGCGGCACGGTTGTCACCTGTACCTTCTTTGGTTTTCTGCTTGCGCTTATTCTGATTACGACGGATGTAAACGGCTTGCGGCCAAACCGGCTGGTCTATGAAGTCTGTAGCGCTATCATCAACGTGCTCCGTTCGGTGCCCTTCATTATTCTGATCATTACGATCATTCCGTTAACACGGTTTATGGTAGGGACGACCATAGGAACGACGGCCGCGATTTTTTCCATCACCATTGTGGGTTCCCCGCTTATAGCCAGACTGCTGGAGGGTTGCTTCAAGGAGGTCAATCCCAGTCTGATTGAAGCGGCCAAATCATTCGGAGCGTCGGATTGGCAAATTACGTTTCATGTCATCGTCAGCGAATCGATCCCGTCCATCGTGTCCCATCTGACATTGGGCTACGTCTCTCTGCTGGGATTCACGGCTATGGCCGGCACGGTAGGCGCCGGAGGCTTGGGGGCAGTGGCGTTGACCTACGGCTACCAGAACTTCAACGATACCGTCATGTACAGCACCGTTGTTATTCTCATCATCATCGTTCAATTCATTCAATTTGGAGGCAATGTTCTTTATCGGAAATTAAAATAAGTGTATGAAATAACCCAATGAAAGAGGTATGCCGGTATGAAAAAAACTTCCATTATTGCTCTTGCGCTCGTCTCCGTTCTGTCCCTGAGTCTGCTTGCTGGCTGCGGCAATAACTCCTCTGAAGGCCAATCGAAAAAAATCGTCATCGGCGTCATCGCCCGCGAACAGCCCGATATCGATTACGTCGCCGAGAAGCTGAAGCCGGAGGGCTACGACATCGAGGTGCAGGTATTTAACGACAACATTGCACTGAACAATGCTACGGCAGACGGGAGCATCGAAGCCAACTATTTTCAGAATGAAAAGTATATGACCAGCTTCAACGAAAGTAACGGCACCAGCCTGATCCCCTATGGTCCCAATATTTACACAACCCCCGTTGTATTTGTATCCAAAAAATATAAGAGCGCAGATGAATTGCCAGAAGGGGCCGAAATTGGCATCGCTAACGATTCTGCAAACCGCGCCAGAGAGCTGCAATTGCTTGCGACGAACGGCCTAATCAAGCTTCGGGAAGGAGTGGAGCTGCCGACGCTCTTGGATATAACGGAAAACAAGAAAAAGCTTAGCTTTATTGAGATCGATCCACGCAGCCGGGTAGGCGCATTTGCCGATCTGGATGCTATGACGGCTCCCTCGATTACGATTTCCCAAATGAATGATCCCGAGGTAACCATCGACAATGCCCTGTTTCAGGAAACGTCTGAGGTATACAAGCAATACGGCGGAATTGTGCTGGCCATCAGTAAAGACGCAGAAACCGAAAACAAGGAATGGCTCGATAAGGTCGTAGACATCCTGTCCTCCAAGGAATACGCGGAATGGCTGCTCAAAACCTACAACGGAGTAAAAAAACCTTACAACCAATAATTCCATTACCTATATAAAAAGGAGACCTGATCCCTATGGCAACAGTAGTAGTATTGGCAAACACATCCCTGAACGACGATGACAAGAAACGGTTTGTAGAAGGAATCGGAGCAGCAGTAACAGAGTCCCTTCGCCTTCCGTCCCACCTCAAAACCATATTGCTGCAGGAGCTCCCGCGGGCTAACGGCACACCGAAGGATTTCGAGGAAATCACCTTCTTTGTATATACTGCGCCCAACAAGCCTGTGGAGACGAAGCGCGACCTGGTTCGCAACATTCAGCTTGCGGCAGAAAAGATTTTGACGGGCGTAAATGTAAAGACCATTGTTATTATCAAAGAGCATGCCGATGAAAATGTGGGCGTAGGCGGCCAATTGCGGCTGGACCAAATTTAAGCCAAGGAGCAGTGAAAGGAGCAGTGACATGAAAAGAATGCAAATCGGCAACAGCGGAATCGAAGCTTCGGTGTTGACACTGGGCGCCTTCGGCATGGGGGGCGGCTTTCAGTTCCCCGATACCGACGATACGGAATCCATCCGGGCCATCCATGCAACACTCGACGCCGGCATCAACTGCATCGATACGGCGCCGGTGTACGGGTTTGGGCACAGCGAGGAAATTGTGGGCAAGGCCATCAAGGGAAGACGGGACCAGGTAGTCCTGTCTACCAAATGCGGGTTATGGTGGGGCGATGAGGAAGGCAGCTACCGCTTCACCTGGGAGGGACGGCGGGTCAAGCGCAACCTTAGCCCGCGCACCATCCGCATTGAGGTGGAAGAAAGTCTGAAGCGGCTTGATACAGATTATATCGATATCTATTACACGCACAACCCTGCTATGGAGCCTTTTTTGACACCGATTGAGGAAACCATCGATACCCTGATTCAGTTGAAGAAAGAAGGGAAAATCAGGGCCATAGGCGCATCTAACTGCGAGCCCCAGCACATTCACAGCTATATCGAGCATGGAGAAATCGCCATTGTACAGAAGAAATACAACATGCTGTCCAGGGAGGCGGAGGCTGAGGTGCTGCCCCTGTGCAAGGACAACAACATCAGCTTCCACGCTTATTCCCCTTTGGCCCAAGGGCTGCTCAGCGGCCATATTGGCAAGGGTCATGTGCTGCCCAAGGACGACACGCGCCACGGTGACCGCTGGTGGCAGGGCGAGGCGTTCCAGTTGGCCGTCGATTTTGCCCAGGAGCTGGCTCTGTTGGCCAAGGAATATAGCATTTCCACAAGCTCTCTGGCGGTAGCTTACCTAAGAGCGAAGCATGAGCATGTCAATGTGATCCTGGGCATCAGGAAAGAACGGCATCTGCATGAGAATCTGGCGGGCGGCTCTGTCAGCCTTACAGATGATACAGTGGCCGAAATCGACCGCCGTCTTCAACTGCTTCATGCTGCGGACGCCGGACTAGGTCGGTGACAGGGCCCTTTATGGAGGAGTGGAGCGGCCGGGAACTGGACCAACAGATTACGCAGTTTCTTGAGGCAAACCGGCTTCGGATGATCGGGGATGCCAAGGGCCTGATCCGAATCAACAGCGTCGGACAAGCCTACGCTCCCGGAAGCTCTCATCCCTTTGGAGAGGGCTGCGCAGCCGCTCTGGATGAAGCCGTCAGACTGATGCTGCGGGAGAAACTGGACGTTACAGCCTTTGACGGCTACGGCGTCAAGGGACAGCTTGCTGCTGCCGGGGAACAGGGAAAGGGAAGCATCGGTTTTTTTGCCCATCTGGACGTTGTTCCGGAAGGTGAAGGCTGGGGCTTTCCGCCCTATGAGCCCTTTGTCCGGGACGGCTATCTCTTTGGCCGGGGAGCCATGGACAATAAAATGGCTGCTGTGGCGGCGCTGTATGTACTGAAATTTTTTGCGGAGAGCAGTATGAAGCTGGAGCATGGTCTATACCTCTTTCTCGGCTGCAACGAAGAGAACGGGATGCGGGATATCAGGCATTTTCTGTCCAAGCACGAGCCCCCTCTGTTCGGAATTGTGCCTGATGCCTATTTCCCGATTTGCTATGCGGAGAAGGGGATGCTGCGTGCGGATTTTGAAGGTGAAGTGAAGGAAGGCAATCTGTTGTCCTTCAGCGGAGGAACGGATTATAACGTGGTTCCCGCCTCAGCTACGGCGCTGCTAGGGGGAGTTGTTCCTGATCATGCGCGCCGGCTGCTGCCTCCGGCCTTCACGGTGGAATCCGCGCCGGAGGGCGTGCGGATTACGGTTCAGGGCCAGGCGGGACATGCCGCCTTTCCCGAGGGAACGGATAATGCCGCCGTCAAGTTGGCCGCCGCTCTTGTGGAGAGCGGTCTGATTCAAGGCGCTTCGGCCGTCCGGGCCCTGACCTTTGTGAAGGAATGCTTCTGCAGCCCTTACGGACATTGCTTGGGCATCGCATTCCGCGATGAGGCGGGAGCAGCCACCAGCAATGCGGGTGCCGTGCAGATCCGGGACGGCAGACTCAGCTTGTTATGTGATGTCCGCTACGGAGTCACACAGGACTGCACGGACATACTGGAGCAGCTGGCAAGCGCGGCCACCCGATACGGCATGCAGCTGGTCCGCACCGAGGACAGCCCGCCCCATCATATTCCCAAGGATGACCGCTTCGTCGTTGCGCTGTGCGAGCTGGCCAACCGCCAGTTGGGCACTGATCAGCCCCCTTATGCTATGGGAGGCATAACCCATGCCAGATGGCTTCCGCGGGGCGCAGCCTTTGGTCCCTTGCGCAGGGACCAGCCTTCCGTCTTTCCAGCCGGGAGAGGAGGGGGGCATCAGCCGGACGAGGCGATTCAATTGGAGACCCTATGGGATGCCTTCCGGATCTATGTAGAGGCGGTCCTGACCATTGACAAGCTGTTAAGCGAGGGAGAGCAACCAAGATAAACCGTATAGGATGAATCAAATTTTACTTCATTTAAATTATGACCAACGGGCATGATGCTGCCGAAGCGTACGAAGCGGAAATCATGTATTCCAGGCGACACCACTCGCTGGGCCGACGAGTTCTTGCGTTTTCCGGTGCAGACCTCCGCAGGTCCAGGGTTCTAGCCCCTGACAATCCATCCTAAAGAAACGGCAGAGATGCCGTTTTTTTGGTGTGTTCAGTGTTTAAAGTAACCAGCTCCCATGCGGACCGTATAGCCGCTATTTCCTCATTTCTGCGATGTTTTTGAGTTTTGCGGACTGTATAGCAGTTATTTAGTCAAAACAGGCCCCAAACAGAGGTGATTTGCTTGAATAAGGGCATCTGAGTCCGTTAGACTGGCAAAACATGCGTTTTACAAAAAAATAGGGGCTCCTGAGTCCGCACGGCAGGAGTCGAAGTGAAAATGGGTTACTGGTTACAGGTCTCCACATGATTGTGGCTAATCTTCTTCTAATTGTGTGCTTCTGTTTTCTTTCTTCGAGCGGTTGGTGACAACAATGTAACAAACCCCCTCCTGCTTATCACCTGGATCGAACGACAATGCTTGCTCTAAACCATACAATAAGTGTGTTGGAACTGCCTGTTCAATCTGACTTGGGTTAACCCCAAATTTAAGGGAAGCAAGGAGAGGATTCTAGTTGAATAAGAATAAGAATAACAAAACCCGCCGCAGGGTTCGCATCCTGACCGCTCTGCTGACGTTGACGCTTGTCGGTGAAGCAAGCGCGTTCGCTCAGCAGCCTGAGTCGGCTTCGGTTACCTCCGTCAAGCAGCTTGCCGCACTCACCAGCGCTGCCCCGGGAGATTTAAAGAGCGGACCCCGTGATGCCAAGGAAGTCGAGGCGTTTCTTGACGCTTTTTTTGCCCAGGATGCCATCAAGCAAAAAGCCGGAGCCGCTGCGATATCTGTCGTTCAGGGCGGGAAAGTGCTCGTATCCAAAGGCTACGGTATAACTAACCCAACCTCGAAGTCACAGGAAGACGCAATCCGTGCTACCTTTCGGGTCGGCTCCGTTTCCAAAGTATTCACAGCCACTGCCATGATGCAACTTGTCGATCAAGGGAAAATTTCACTGCAGGACAACATTGAAAAGTACCTGGATGGTTACCAAATAACAAATTCCTTCGATACACCAGTAACGATAGAGAATCTGTTGACGCATACGACCGGTTTTGAAGTGCGCGAACCTACCGATGCCAGCTATTTATTTGACCCTTCCCAGCAACCGATTTCTTTAAAAGAAAGCATCTATGATGTATTCCCCCTGTTGTCCGCAAGCCGGGAACGTCATATATGTATGATAACTTCGCATCTAGGCTGCAAGGATACATTGTTCAGCAGGTAAGCGGAGAATCGTTCGGGAGCTATGTACAAAAACATCTGTTTAAGCCGCTCGGTATGACTTCAAGCAGCTTTAGCGTGACCAAAGATTTGGCCCGTCGGCTCGTACCTTCTTACGATGCGGAGGGCAACGCTATTCCGGTATATGGTTTTTCGCCGAGTGAATGGCCGGAGGGGAGTATGTTATCGACAGCCTCTGATATGGCACTGTTTATGAAAGCTTTTCTGAATGAGGGCCGGGCGGCGGACGGTTCGGTTATCCTGTCACCTGAATCGGTGAAGGCGATGTCGACATACCAGATGGCTATACATCCGGATTTGCCGGATACGACCTATGGCTTTGAATCGCCTGTTATTCCGTCCACAACGAACGGTGAAGATGTGATCTCCAAAGGTGGGGATATTCTCGGCTATAGTTCACTCTTATGGATTCTACCCGACCGCAAAACGGGAGTCTTCGTTTCATACAATGCGAATCAGGATTTGCGAAATGATCTGTTTACCGCTTTTATGAATCATTATTATGCGAGTGGCAAATCGTCGTATGATCCGTTGGGTTTCAAAGTGCAGTCCGCAGAGCATCTTGCCAAGTTTGAAGGCTTGTACTCCGATTTGCGGATTAAATTACTGACCAAAGTCGAAGTGGCAGGAGACGGTACGCTAATGGTGAGCGATACGCTTAGCCGTCACCAGCTGAAGCAGATCGACGAGCTGCTGTTCGTTGATGATGAGGGTAACCCTCTAGCATTCAAGACGGATGCCGAGGGCCGTATTATCTATATGAAATACTCTAATTTATTCAGCTATGCGGGTAAAATATCGGAGGATCTAGCCGAATTCCCGGATGTATCGGCCGATCATCCGTATGCCAGCTACATTCTGAGCCTGAAGTCACTGGGCTACTTAACGGAAGATTTGTCAGAGCCATTTCAACCTACGCAAACGGTCATCCGCGGAGCGTTCATCCATGCTTTTAACGCGATATGGAGCATCCCTGAATCTTCAAACCCGTCCTTATTCAAGGATATTGAAAATTCTCCGTATCGAAAGGATATACAAGCCGCTGTCGAGGCTGGTATGTTGAATGGAACGGGGAGCGGCTTGTTCGAACCGGACCGTCCGATTCTTCGTGAAGAAGCAGCCGCTATCGTTTACCGCTTACTTACTGTAACGGGGATTAGGGTGCCGGATTCCACGGCTGTACTCGCACCGGGTACGTCGAAATGGGCTGCCGATGCTGTCAGTTCTGCAGTAAGCTGGAAGCTGCATGGACCGGAGGTGACAGAATCGAACGGCATGTTCGACTACGGCTCTCAGCGGGCGCTCAACAAGCAGGAACTGGCGGCTCTGCTGTTCACGATGCTGCTTCCGAAATAAGGTCATTAGAGGAGGGGGGCAATTCATTTGCCCTTCCTTTTTGCACGGAATGGTATGATGGAGGTGCAATAGCGGGAAGGGAGCTGGTCGTTATGGATTTTAATATATTTATTATCGAAGATGATGCTGCCATTTTTGCTTCCCTAAAGGAAAGATTGGAGCAGTGGTCGTTTCACGTCACGGGACCGGAGCGATTTGATGATGTGATGAGCACCTATATTGAAGTACAGCCCCAACTGGTCATCATAGATATACAACTCCCGATGTATGACGGTTTTCACTGGTGCCGGGAGATTCGGGCAGTGTCCAAAGTGCCGATTCTATTTCTATCTTCGCGTGATCATCCTCTGGATATGGTGATGGCGATGAATATGGGGGCGGACGATTATATTCAAAAGCCGTTTCATATGGACGTGCTGTTGGCGCAAATACAGGCGATTCTCCGCCGGACCTATGCTTACAGAGAGGAAGCTGATGATCTTATCGAATGGAACGGCACCATTATTGATATGAAGCGTGGGTTGATCCGCAAGGATGGGCAGGATGTGTTATTAACCAAGAATGAATTTTTTATTCTAGTTGTACTCGTCAAGGCGAAGGATAAAGTGATTTCACGCCAGGATCTGATCCGCAAGCTGTGGGATGATGAATCTTTCGTCAATGACAATACGCTGACAGCGAATATAACACGGTTGCGTCAAAAGCTGGCGCTGTTCCAACTGGATGAAGCCATTGTAACGAAGAAAGGGCTTGGCTATATGGCGTCTACGTTATGAGGGAGAAAAGCTTGTTATTTCGCTATCTGTATGACAGGAAAAGCTGGATTGTTTTCTTCCTGCTTTCATTGTTGTTTGTGGATTTACTGATCTGGATCGACAATGGCATTTCCATCCGAGGTGACTCGATGCTCTATTTAAACATGCTGCTAATTCTAGCTATGGTTACTTTCCTTGGGTGGCGTTGTCGAAAAGAAACGAAGTATCCGCGAGCACTGACGGAACTGGCTGAAGAGATCCAGGAAGATTGGGTTGAAACATTGCCGTCTGCTTATTTGTATCAGGAGGAAGCCACGAACGAGCTCTTACGGGCAGTGGACCACTGGTACTGGCATAAAATATCGAATAGCAATGCTGCCCGATCGATGGAGCAGGATTATATTGCTGCCTGGGTGCATGAGGTAAAGACGCCACTGACTGCAGTGAAATTGACAATCGATGCGAACAGGGACAATCCGGCGATGCGTAAAATTGAATCGGAATGGCTGCGGATCCATCTGCTCATCGACCAGCAATTATACATTTCACGTTTGCCGTCGCTTGAAGCTGATTATATGTTGGAACAGACTGGCATCCAGCGGCTTGCTGCTCAGGAAGTACGTGAGCTTACCTCCTGGTGTGTGGAGAAAAATATAGCTGTCGAGTTTGAAGGGGAAGAGACATTAGTTAGAACGGACCGCAAATGGTGCCGTTTTATTATCCGGCAAATATTGACGAATGCGGTCAAGTATAGCCCGGAAGGTGGAATGATCTGTCTGTCGACTACAGTCACACCTGACGGACATGTCCGGATGACGATTAGAGATGAAGGACCGGGCATCGCCGCACATGAATTGCCCCGTATTTTCGATAAAGGATTTACTGGGGGGAACGGAAGATTGCACAATGCGGCAACTGGATTGGGGCTCTATTTAGCGCAAACTGTTGCTGTCAAAATCGGGATTTCGTTAACAGTACAGTCGGAGCCGAATACAGGAACGACTATGCAGATGACCTTCACGGTTATCAATGCGTTTGAATCCGTCCGGACTTCCATATGATAATATTGTCACGTAGAACCTCCTGCTTGTCATCTGATACGGGCGACGGGCAAGGCCTGTTTCTCTAGAATGAAAGATAGATCAGAGTGGAGGCTATGGAGATGAATCCAAACAATAGGCTACAAACCGTGCTGCATGCGCAGGAAGTCCGTAAATCATTTGGTGTCAGGGGAAATGTTCAGCAGGTGCTGAAGGGCATCAACCTACGTGTAGTGGAAGGTGAATTTGTCGGGATCATGGGGCCGTCCGGGTCGGGGAAGTCGACTTTGATCAATGTGTTGGCGACTATTGATAAAGCGACGGAAGGGAAAATATTTGTCGAAGATACGGACATCTCGAAGATGAAAAATGCAGAATTGTCTGTTTTTCGGCGCAAGAAGCTGGGCTTCATTTTTCAGGACTACAATTTACTCGATACGTTGACGGTGAAAGAGAATATCCTACTGCCCGTTTCCCTCGGTAAGATGAAGAAAGCAGCGGCGGAGGCTGAATTTCAGGCTATTGCTGCAGATCTCGGCATCGGGGAGATTGCCCATAAATACCCGCATGAAATTTCCGGGGGGCAGCGGCAACGAACGTCTGCTGCACGCGCACTAATCCACCGGCCCTCTATCGTATTTGCGGATGAGCCGACAGGCGCTTTGGATTCGAAGGCGGCTTCCTCTCTATTGGGAATGATGGAGGAGCTTAACCGGCAGCGCAACATTACCATTATGATGGTGACTCATGATGCTGTAGCCTCGAGCTATTGCAGCCGCGTCGTGTTTTTGAAGGACGGAATGCTGTATTCCGAATTGTACCGTGGCAGCAAGACGCGGCAAGCTTTCTTCAAAGATATATTGAATGTGCAGGCCGTGCTCGGGGGTGATCATGTTGACACTGTTTGAGTTGATCATCCGTGGTATGCGGATAAATATTAAACATTACTACCTGTATTATTTCGCACTTATTTTCAGTACAACGCTTTATTTCGTGTTCGCAACATTGCAGTATGACTCATCGGTAATGGCAGTCACATTCGGCGATATTCAGTTCACTTCGGTGTTTAATGCGGCCGGGATTTTGATGCTCGCGATTGTGGTTGTATTCATGATCTACGCGAACAGCATTTTTCTGAAAAGACGCAGTAAGGAAATCGGACTGTATCAGCTGGTGGGTCTGACGCACAGCGCGGTAGCGAGATTGCTGATTACCGAGAGTGCGCTGCTTGGGATGGGGGCGCTCCTGATCGGGATTGGCGGGGGCGCGCTTGTGGCGCGGCTTTTTGTGCTGATATTGATGAAACTTATAGGTATAGAAAGTGCAGTGACCCTGTCGTTCTCGAGTGGAGCCGCCTTGCAGACCGTCATCGTATTTACTGTGCTAATCGGCCTTACCATGGTACAAATGTTGTTCAAGGTTTACCGCTCAACGTTACTCGACCTGTTCAAAGCGGACAAGCAAGGTGATCATCCGCAACAGCCGAAGACCGTTCTGTCCGCTTTGATGGGGCTGCTCGGTATTGTACTGATCGCTATGGGCTATCTGCTCTCCAGCCAAACGCTTGGCCAGAATCTGTTCCTGCAGTTACTTGTTATTCTTGCCTCGACCATTCTTGGGACCTATCTGCTGTTTCGTGTGACGATAGGCTGGTTGTTCTACCAGATACGAAAGGGCAAAGACGGACAGCTCGGGCTAAAAAACAGTTTGTCGCTAGCCCCGATCATGCATCGCATGAAAGGCAATGCGAACTCGCTCACACTGATTACCGTTCTGTCCGCGATGACACTGACGATGGTGGCCATCTCTTATTCGCTATACTATTCGGCGGAGAGTGAGTCTAGGGAAATGTTGCCCTACGATTTCATCTTTGAAAATAATGAGCAGGCTGCGAAGTCATTTCGTGTTGAGCTGAAGAAGGTTGGAATTAGGTTTGCTCATCGAAAGGTGGATGCTATCCGGCTGGCAGGGACGATCGGCAAAGGGCAAGAGGACGATCGCAGCCTATTGCTGCTCGCGGCAGAGCAGTTGCAGGCAAGTGGTGCAGATATTATCGTCCCAGGGCAGGGTGAGGCTGCGTGGTACACTGGCCTGAAGAAGGCATTAAGCAAGGAGCTTACCCCGGTTACTTTTCCACAGGCAGTTGAATTGAGCGCAAGCGAGGTTCGTGTCCAAATCAATGTAACCCGAGGATATGATCGCTATGCCATGAATTACAGCTTACAGGGCCATCAGTTGGTTATGCCGGTAGCGACGATAAGGACTATTCGTGAGCAAATGCCGGTTTCCCCCGAATATGAAGACCTTCGCATCGACACCTACCAAATTGCGGATAAGAGTGAGCGTGCAGCGGCATCTGGCATCTATGCGAAATATGTCAAGGAAGAGGGGGTCAATCCTGATTTCGATGCATTTTATAAAGGATCGCTCCGAAAATTCGGGCTGATCATTTTTATAGCAGGTTTTCTCGGCCTTATCTTCCTGATCTCCACGGGCAGTATCCTGTATTTCAAGCAGATGACAGAGGCGGAGCAGGAGCGGACAAGCTATACGATTCTGCGGCAACTCGGATTCGGAGAACGTGAGATTATGGGCGGTATTATCCGCAAGCAGATATTTGTATTCGCGATTCCGCTGGCGATCGGGCTTTTGCATTCCATCTTCGCCGTAAAAGCAGCTTCCGCGCTGAGCTTGTCCAACCTCACCTTCCCGGCCGCTATTGCTATGTCGGTATACACACTCATCTATTTTCTGTTTGCTGTTCTCACCGTTGTTTATTACCGCCGTATTGTGAGGGAGGCGCTGTAGGACCAGATACGCTTCCCACCCGTAATTAATGTAACCAAGACCCAAGCGGACCGTATAGCCTCTATTTCCCCATTCCTGCGAAGTTTTTGAGTTTTGCGGACTGTATAGCCGTTATTTAGTCAAAACAGGCTCTAAGCAGAGGTGATTCGTTTGAATAAGGGCAGCTGAGTCCGTTAGGCGGACAAAACACGTTTTTTGCAGCAAATAGGGGCTCCTGAGTCCGCAGCACAGGAACTGAGGTGAAAATTAGTTACTGGACAGGCCTTCGCAGGTTATTCTTTAGCCTGCTTGTGGCAGTGTGGTTAAGTTTGAGCGACAAAGCTGGTCTAGCTGTGTTCCGCTATCTGTATCTCGAAGCCGTCCGGGTCCAGAATATAAAAGAACCGCAGGTGGGGATTCGGCGTGATCGGTCCGCGCGCTACCGGGATACCCTGGTTATTTAAATTCTCTATTGCCTTATCCAGTGACTCCACCTCGAAACCAACGGAAACGCCGCATTCCGGCTTCAGAGCCGGGTCGGTTCCCTGGATAAGCTCGATCTTAGGCTGCCCCTCCGGGCCTAACATAACAATCTGTCTTCCTCTGCTCTCAAATCTGCGGTCAACCGGAAGTCCCAGAATGCTATGATAAAAATTAAGGGATGCCTCCAAATCGCGCACCCTAAGCGTAATCCAATTCAGGCTCAAGTTCATGATTTTAATATCCCCTTCAGTGAATATTCTATTTTTTTCATTATACGCCATTTTGCACTGACACAGGGCGGATCGCTATCAATCTAACCACTGCAAGAAATCCGTCAAACCATTATCCTCAACGCTCCAATCGATAAAGTATGGAAGGCTCCGCAGTCTGTTAAAGTTGCCTGCTGATAAGGAAATGTCCATTGCATCCATTACGGATTGCTTCCCGATCATCCGGACGGCTGTCAACAAGCATCTGCAGGTTCTGTTCGATGCCCAGCTTGTCAGCAGTCAGAAAGTCGGACGGGAAACCCGGTACAAGCTTCAGCCGGAGCCTTTGTTGGAGCTGCAGGATTGGCTCGCTTTTTTTGAACAATACTGGGCTAATAAATTGTCTGCGCTTATATGGACGAATCCTTCCAGTGGGACACGGGAATCATGGCTGGGACGGTAGCAGCCGCAAGCCATGAGCTTTCTTTTCGCTGGACGCGAAGTCATGACCACGCGGTATGGGCCGTTCAGAAAGTGACTTTCGCATTAGTCAGCTCATCCAGATGGATCGTTTGGGGTCCGGATGGCGGAGTGGGAAAAGAGATGTATGTCTCAGGGAATCGTGTGGAGTGGGAGAAGGCTCTTGGGTTAAACTCTGCTCGGTTGCCAGCAGACGGAGTTTACCGGGCGCAAACGACGCTCACTAACCCGATCGAACGGAAGCTTCGACTTATTGCGGCTGCGAATAGTCCTGTAACGTTGAAGTTGAACGGACAGATCGTGATTGAGTGCAATGAAACGTTAGAATTCATGCCGGCGTATCATCGTGCGCCTCAAGAACAATGGGTGGAGTTAACGTTAGAAGCCGGAAGCCATCAGATAGAAGTAGAAGCTATCAGAAATGGCTGTCCTCTGGAGGTGTACATCTTGCCGGTAGCACTTCAGGACACAACATCACCTGGTTCTTGCTATTACTATACGGATATTCTGCTGGGGTGAAACATGAGAATCGATGCGCATCAGCATTGCCGGGGTAGTCGAATGAATGCTGAACAAACAACAACAAGCAATTCCTCCATCAAGGCAGGAATTGCTACCGGTTTCTCCAGCATGCGCTTCTGCAAGTGATGAGTTCGATTTTTGACGCGCAATTTTCGTGGTACAGCTACGGCTTTCGTCCGGGAAAGAGCGCACCGGGTCAATCACGATATGCTGATGGCACGAGTGGCACGAAAGGTAACAGACAAAGGGGTCTTGAAACTGATTCGTGCCTATCTGAACGCCGGAGTCTAGTTTCATATCAGAATTAGAATGTACTGAACGATTCGCTTATTCCAGTACACTGGCTATTCCGTTATGAGAATTCGCGGTGAGGTGCTGCGGATCACTCTGGATGCAATCCAGCAGCCAACGCTTGCCACAGCCATAATGAGTAAAGCAAGCAGGGTTATGCCTGTCCATTGCATAAGGAGTGGCAGCTTAACGATCCCGTATGAGGATAGAAGACCTCTCAATAGGGAAGGCAGAAGATGTACTCCGCAGATAATCCCCAGGCTTGCTCCGATAGCCGAAAGAGCTACAATTCCCCAAGTCACAGCACCCCGCAACGCATTGGAGGTTAGCCCAATGGATTTATAGATGCCGTAGGTTTTGGTTTCCTTGCGGATATGAATCCGGCAGGTACTATAGATAATCAGACATGTAACCATGAGAAATAACAAGCCTAGAATACTCATTGGAATGAGCAGCACCGCTGCAGCCTCCTTAAACACCGAATCGAGTAGGGTTTGCTGCTTGATCGACTGAATGCTTGAGCCGTATTTATCATTAAGCTGCTGCACTATTTCACCAGCATCGGCGCTATTCTTCAAATTTATATAACCGACATCGGTACTTAGCTTATTTACAGCATCTGCGGTCACTCTAGCTTGATTGGACATATTGGCAATCGATTGATATATACCGGTCACTGTAAAAGAATGCCGCTCCCCTTCTATATAAAGCTCGATGATATCCCCAAGTTCTTTCTTAAGCTGCCGGGATATATTAATGCCAATTGATATTTCATTCCTGTTGTGCGGATTTCGTCCCGACAAGGAGGCAAATCCGATTTCATCCAGACTTCCATCGACCACAGTAAGCGGAATGCTGACAGATTGCGAATGGTTGCCCGTGGACCCGGAGCTCTGCGTCTTGTCTGCGGGAACAACCCCAATGGCCGGACCAGCCCAATTCAGGTGGAGGACCCGGGGGTCCGCTTGAATATCAGCTTCTATGCTTTCACGGTTGAAAGTTGAATTATTTACGACCATGAGAGCAACGTCTGAGGAATCATACCCCCATAACGGTGACGTTTCTTGCATTTGGTTGATACTGTTCAATAGGACCAGACCAAATACAAGCACTGCCGATGTTACGGTTGTCAGAATGACCATCAGGATGGAGCCCTTTAGATTTTTAGTTACATTTCTCAGTCCGATAACGAAAGGAACCGGCCACCGCTCAAATTCTTTTACCCGTTTATGCCCCTCAGTCCACCGTTTGGTGATGCGGCTATGGGCCGCTTCAGACATACCGTAGCGAATGGCTTGCATCGGCTGGATGGAACGGGCTTTGCTTGCATACAACAACACACATAGGAGAATTAGAAGCAGTATTCCGAACCCTACGATTAATTCTGTTCCACCGCCTTGAATATGAATAGGGGAGTGATCTGTTTTTAAAAAGGAGAGTGACTGTTCAATAATAATTCCGGATAAAAAACGGCTGAGGATTAACCCCGGTATGATGGTAAGGAGCGAAAGAAAACTGTATTGGGCTATATACGTATATATAATTTTACTTGAAGACAGGCCCAGGGATTTAAAGATCCCAATGGTTTTGTAGTTGGACAGAATGGCATCTGAAATCGTAAAGCCGATGGTAAACAAGGCGACCAGCATCATCACAATGCCGAGGAAGCTCATGACAAATCCGATGATTTTATTCATGATAAAGTAGAAGGCGGAAATTTGCTCATAGGTTGTTCTCTCTTCCATAAAAGGGGTGCCCAAAAAGCTTTCAAATCGTTCCCAATAACCGGCACGCTGGCTATAATCATCGAACCGGATGCCCATAAGATACGAATCAGCACCTGGTACGGAGTTCAGGTCATGCTGATAATCAGTGTTGTTCATCCAGATGCGTGCCGTTGTGGAAAAAGGTCCGCCCTGCGGAAGGTCGATTACGACAGCCGAAACAGTCAAACGTAAAGGTTCTTCACCAGCTTTAAACTGAAGCTCATCCCCGATCGAAACGTCATTTTTGTAGGCGAGGGAGGTAGGGATCCAAATGGTCCCCGGCTCTGGCTGCACAACTTCTTTACCTTGGGCAAATACCAGCTCATCGGTGCCAAAGGGTCGATCTGGTGTATTCATCATATATATATACAGGTTGGGTATATCTTCTCCATGGTGCATGACTCCGGCCAAAGGCTTGTAAGGCAGAAGGACGGATGCCGTTATTCCCTTTTGGCTTGCCCACCATTCCTCTACCCTCTGAGGATCATGTTGCCCTTTGGTCAGATTTAAAAGCTCATGGGACCCTTTGGTTTCACGATGCAGGTCTTCATACAGATTCTCCGAGTTTGAAATAACGGTTAACGCGGTATTTATCAGCAGGGTGGATAGCAGAAGGAGCAAAGCAATCAGACTGTTCTGAACCTTGCGCCTTCTCAAATTCCCCAGGCAAATTGACCATATTGCAACCATCACGCATTACCCCTTTCTGAAATATAGGAGAAGATGAGTGATTCTCTGTCTTGCAGCTGATCCGGGGAAAAGGAATCAAATTCCAGCATCCCGCCTACTTTTCCATCCCGGATAAAAATCAGCCGATTCGCCCGGCAGGCGGCTTTGATATCATGGGTGACCATGACGATGGATTGGCCTTGGTTATTCATGCTTGTCAGGATGTCCAGTACGGCAACTCCCTGCTCATAATTCAGGCTCCCCGTCGGTTCATCGGCAAAAAGGATCTCCGGTGCATTGATGAGCGCCCGTGCTATCGCAGCTCTTTGCTGCTGCCCCCCTGATACTTCGGCAGGCAGGCGGAAGCGCAACGCTTCAATACTCATGGCCTGCATCAACGACAGCGCCTTTTGCTTTACCTCGCGCTTGGGAGTTCCAGCAACATAGCCGGGCAAGACAATATTCTCAAAAAGTGTCAGATCAGGCACCAGGTTGCTGCTCTGATAGACATAGCCGATTTTTTTGGCCCTGAAGTTGGCCAGCTCCTTCTCGGAGAAGTTATCTGTGCGCTGCTGATGGAAATAGACCTCCCCTGCAGTTAAGGAATCCAAGCCGCTGAGCAGGTAGAGGAGCGTTGATTTTCCTGACCCGGAATCTCCCATGATGACCGTAAAGTCTCCTTGGTAGATATCCAAATCGATGTTACGGATGGCATGGAACTGCTCGCTGCCCGTTGAATAGGTTTTACACAGGTTTTTGGTTTGGATGATGGTGGCTTTCGTCATGTATATGTATGTCCCTCCTGTATTGCTCTTTTTTTTCAATTGTAGAGGGTTAATCTTGCAATAAGCTTATCAGGATATTAATAAAGTATTACAGGCTAATTCCGGGTTTAGCATAATGGCAGGGTGAGATAAAATTCAGTTCCCTGATGCTTCATGCTCTTAAAGGAAATGCTTCCTTGATGGGCTTCAATAATATGCTTGCAAATGGATAGACCCAATCCGGAGCCTTCATTGAACCGCTTCTCATATTGTGAAGGAGCATGTCCCTGAAAATAACGCTCAAAAATAAAAGGCATGTCCTGCGGCAGAATCCCTTCACCTGTGTCGGATACGGTCACCTTGAGCTGATTGTGCTGCTGAGCAATAGCTATACGGATTGAATCGCCTGCAGTTGTGTGCTTCAAAGCATTAGCGATGAGATTAGACAGGAGCTGCTCGATTCTGACGGGGTCTATGCAAATCAGTACATTAGGAATCTCTGACGGTACAATAAATTCCACTCCTGTCATACGGATATAGGGACCCATTGGCTTAAGGATGCTCTCGAAAATTTCCTTGCTGTAGCACTCGACGGGGTTAACAGAGATTTGTCCCAAATCCCTTAAAGCATGCACAAGCAAGTCCTCGACCAATCCTGCCATTTTGTTGGCTTGTGTTTGGATAATATCCATATATTCCATTACAGCGGGCAGATCGGGGCAGACCCCGGCCTGTATCGCTTCAATATAAGCTTTGACGGCTGTCAAAGGGGTTTTCAGATCATGTGAAATATTGGAGATCAGTTCTTTTTGGGCCTTATCCTGAGCTTCTCTTTGCAAACTGAGCTCCATAATTTCACTTCTCATTTGATCAAACACAGCATAAACCTCACCGATTTCATCCTGTTTTCCATAGTCCGCCTTCTTTTCATAGTCCCCCTTGAGAATGGCCTCTGAATGATCCTTTAGGCCGACGATAGGCAGGAGCAGATCGTGATTTAATTTTTTGCTGAGCTGAAGCAGGAGGAGCAGTAGAAGGAGGAGTGAGGCAGTCATGAGCACCGTAACCGCGATTGGAAAGGGAGAAGTTTGCTCGTTGGCAAGGGCTGATTCAGGGAAGGTGAAGATCGCATTTCCAGTCTGTCTCCCGGACTTAGGATCGATGACAGGGAAGGCTAGTTTAAAGGAAGCCTGGTCTGTTTTGGCGGTATATAAATCGTAATGCAGCTCATTTTTGAGATCAAGCTTGTCCTTATTTGATAGGAGCGGAGTAGAGGAAGCGAATAGAACCGTGCCATCCAGTCCGGTGTATAGCAGGTTCAGCTTTTTCTGCTGACTCAACATGAGCAGTTTTTCCCGGATATTGTGCTGACTAGCCAGCTCTAGCTCTTCATGATGCTGCTCCAGAAAAAACATCATATCGCTTACCTCGATGCGTGCCTGATTCACCACATAGGAGGGAAGGGGATTCTGCTCCTGATGCGAAAGCTTGAAGAGGATGAATGTTCCACATCCGGCAAAAATCAATATACAAGCGATAGCTGAGGCGAACCACGCTTTGAACCAGTTACTCCAATACATTGTTCTGCTGCTCCATTCTCTCATTTAATCCAAATTAAATTTATAGCCGACTCCCCAAACGGTCTTGATATAGGCAGGATTGGAAGGATCAGCTTCGAGCTTTTCCCGCAGTCGGCGAATATATACGGTGATGGTGCTTTCGTCTCCATAGGAGGTATAGCCCCAGATTTGATCGAGCAGCTGACTCTTGGAGAATACCTGGTTTTTATGCTCAGCCAAAAAATACAGCAGTTCAAATTCTTTGGCAGACAAGGAAACCTCCCGTCCGTTGAGCGTTGTCTTATAGGCCTTTTTATCAATAGTGAGAGAACCCAGGCAGATCAAGTCATCATGGCCCGAGAGGCTTCCCATACCTTCAATTCTACGGAGATGGGCCTGAATTCTTGCGACTAATTCACTCAAGGAGAAGGGCTTGGTCATATAATCATCCGCACCGAATCCCAGCCCCAGCACTTTATCAGTATCACTGCCGCGTGCACTTAATATGAGTATCGGAATTTGAGTTTTATCTCGAATTTGCCTGCACAGCTCAATTCCATTGGCATCAGGCAGCATAATATCCAGGATAATGAAATCGGGCAATACGGTATCCACAAGCCGAAGACCGTCCATGCCATTCTCTGCAATATGTACTTCATAGCCTTGCAGTTTAATATAATCCTTGAGGATACGAGAAATATCCTGTTCATCCTCAATGATGAGTATCTTTTTGGGCTGATGCATGGCTTATTCTCCTATTGGTTCTATTTTCATGATTCTAACTGATATTTATTAATTCTGCTATAATAGGCCCGATCGTCCTCATCCGGATTGTATCATAACAAAACAAGCAATTCCTCCATCAAGGCAGGAATTGCTTGTTGTTGTGTACACTTAGGAGTTACAGTGCTTTATCGTCAATAGAATTTAACCAGCCTTCAATCTCCCCGATTACGGAGCTTACACAACCATCCTCGAAAGGTGAGATCAGACCGGCTAGCTCAACCAACTGGACAAAAGATTGGCTTCCCCCAGCTTGGCATAGACGCAGATAATCGCTCCAGGCCGATTTGAAATCTTCATTCGAACGTTTCCAGAACTGGAAGGCACACAGCTGGGCCAGCGTATAATCAATATAGTAGAACGGTGAGTTGAAGATATGTCCTTGTTTATGCCAGAAGCCACCTTGTTCCAAATATGTGTTGCCGTCATAATCGCGGTGCGGCAAATATTTCTTCTCGATTTCGCGCCAAGCCTGCTTGCGCTCAAGTGGAGTAGCCTCAGGATTGTTATAAACAAAATGCTGGAATTCATCTACGGAGACACCGTAGGGAATGAACTCCAAACTGGATGCCAGATGATTGAACCGGTATTTGTCAGCGTCTTGCTCAAAGAAAAGATCCATCCACGGCCAGGCGAAGAACTCCATACTCATGGAGTGGATTTCAGCCGCTTCGGAAGTCGGGAATTCATATTCAGGCATAAGCAGGTGACGGCTCTCATAAACCTGGAAGGCATGGCCGACCTCATGGGTCAGCACATCGATATCCCCTGCGGTTCCGTTGAAGTTGGAGAAAATAAAGGGCGACTGATACTGGCTCAGGTAGGTGCAGTACCCGCCGAATTGCTTGCCTTTTTTGCTTGTCAGATCCATAAGCTCGTTGTCCTGCATATAAGTGAAGAACTCGTCCGTTTCCGGAGAAAGCTCTTTGTACATTTTTGCCCCGTTCGCCACAATCCACTCGGGATTGCCTTTGGGTGCAGCGTTGCCGGTAGTGAAATTAAAGCTTTCATCGTAATATTTCAGGGCATTCAGACCTAAACGCTCAGCCTGGCGCTTCTTCAGCTTTTGGGAGACAGGAACGATATGCTCCAGCACCTGCTTGCGGAAATTGGTCACCATTGTAGCGTTATAATCGGTACGCATCATCCGGTCGTAACCGAGTTCCACAAAGCTGGGGTAACCCAGCTTCTTGGCTATACGGGCACGGACCTTAACGAGATCGTCATAAATACGGTCAAATTCGGACTCGTGCGCGGCCATGAAATCATTTTTGGCTGTAAAAGCACGTTTGCGTGTATCGCGGTCTGTCGACGTTTCAAGCGGTGTGAGTTGGGACAAGGTAAGTTCTTCACCATCGAACAGGATTTTGGCCGAGGCAATCACCTGGGAGTATTTGGTGGAGAGTTTATTCTCCAGCTGCAGATCCTCGATAATTTCCGGGCTGAATGTGCGGAGTGAGATTTCGGCAAGCTGCAGCAGCTGCGGACTCCATTCCTTCTCAATCTCGGTTCTGAATTTGGAATTTACGAGTGCCCTGTAATATTCTGTTATGTATTCCTGGACAATGGGGCTAATCTCATCCACGTATTCCTGTTCAGCTTTGTAAAATTCATCCTCCGTGTTGATGGAGTGCCGGATGTAAACGAGGCTGGTGGTGGTTTCAAAAGCACTGCGGAGCTTGTTCAGCGCAAGGACTGCGCTCCTCTGCTCCTCCCAACTATCAGCGTTCAGACCTTTCAGCAGCGCGGTGAACTCCAGTCTGAACTTGTTTGCATCGGGGCGTTCATAAGGGTATTCTGTAAACTTCATGAAATAATCAACATCCTTTCTCTACCATATGGACTATATTATATATGCTGGAGCAGAGAAAAAACAAAATTCTAATGGTCTTAAGCTATTGAATTGTAGAACGGTTGGATTACGAGCGGAATAAGAAGGTATACTGAGTTCAGATCATGGTGCAGTCATCGAATGGAGGACAAATAATGAAGTACGAAGCAGACAGCCCGGAAGAGTACCTAAGCCAGTTGCCGGAAGAACGTAAGGAAGCCATGGAGAAGCTCAGACGCACGATTAAGGACAACCTCCCGCCGGGATTTCAGGAAACCATGTCCTATGGAATGTTGACTTATGTGGTGCCGCATTCGCTTTATCCGCCGGGATATCATGTCAATCCGAAGCAGCCGCTTCCTTTTATCAGCATCGCCTCGCAGAAGAACTTTATCGCACTTTATCATTTAGGCCTGTATATGTATCCTAAGCTTCTCGAATGGTTTCTGGGAGAATATCCGAAGCATGTTCAGAGCAAGCTCGATATGGGTAAATCTTGTGTCCGTTTCAAAAAGATAGCCAGCATTCCGTATGATCTCATTGGCGAGCTGAGCGGAAAGATCACGACTGATGAATATATCAAAATGTATGAGACAGCCACAGACAAGATAAAGAAGAAATAATCATATATCGTTCAGGCTTCTTCATAAAGCTGCTGCAGAAAAGCTATGCTGCCTTGCAGGTATGCTTCTGAGGTACTCTCCATGAGACCATGAATATGCGGGCGCTGATATTTCATATAGTGCAGAATGGGCTTGAAATCGAGCCATCCCTGGCCGATAGGGACAATACGGATCTTCCCATCCTCTACCACGAAGTCCTTCAAATGAATCACAGCGATCCGGTTGCCCAGTTGTTCCAGAGCTTCGGCAACGATCGATTCCTGCTGCAAGTAATTGGCTGGTGACATCAGGTTGGCACAATCCAGAATAACCTGCAGATTACCGGATGGGATGGCATCGAGCAGCCGTCTTATCAAGGGAATGGTGTGGAGGGGATGATTGAGGCCAGCCTCGATACCCACCGTAACGCCGAAACGCTCAGCCTCAGCCACCATGGACTTGACGGAGACAATCACTTCCTGGAAGACCTCTTCTGTAAAATTGTCCTCCGTATAACCTTGCCCTACGGACCCGGTCTCTGTGCCGACCAGGCTGGCTCCAAAGTCTCGGGCTAAGCGCAGGTGGGTACTGAACTCGCTCAGAGCTTGTGCTCTTGCCAGCGGATCCGTATTCACAATGTTGACATAACATCCAAGTACAGAAATATGGATACCTGCCTGCCGGAACGCTTGGCCGTAATAGGCGGCGGTCCCCGGACTTATAGCTGCGAGAGAATGAACGCTTTGCGGAAACGACTTCTTCAGCGCAAACTGGATATGCGGCAATTGATAATGCTGAAGCTTACCGATCAGTTCAGTAAGTGGAATCTGTCCAAAATCATGGGCGCGGATTCCTAAATGAAGCGGGATGGTCATGGGAATCGATCCTCTCTAGAAGGGCTGCTTGTAAGGTTCCAGTTTGTTCCAGTCAAAGGTTACGCCTGTACCGGATTCCTCCGGCGCAACAGCCAATCCGGTCGCTGGTTCAATAACAAGTGGGCGAGTAGTATACTGGTCAATCGGGAAACTGTGCATTTCCAGGTAACCGGCATTCGGCATGGCAGCCAGGAGGCTAACATGCAGCTCTTGCATCCCGTGTGTGGACACTGAAAGATTGTAGGCCTGGGTCAGATGGGCTACTTTTAGCCAGCCTGTAATTCCGCCAATGTTGGAGGCATCCGGCTGCGGGAAGTCAACATGTCCATATTGCAGCATATGCTTGAACTCAACCAATGTCCGCAGGTTCTCGCCGCCTGCGACAGCGATCCCGGATTCCTCTGCAATGCGCGCATAACCGGCATAATCCTCCGGAATCGTGGGTTCTTCCAGGAAGAGAATATCGTATTTCAGGAATTCCCGGCCGGCTTTAATGGCTTTCTCCACGCTCCAGCTCATGTTGGCATCTACCATAAAGGCAACATCCGGACCGATCAAATCGCGTACTGAGGCAACTCTTTCAATATCTTCAGCGAGTGTTTTTTGTCCAAGCTTTATTTTGACGGCTCTAAGCCCCATGTCCAAATATTTCTGGTTGTTCTGCAGCAGCTTCTCCAATGGGAAATTCAAATCAATAGCTCCGCCGTAGCATTTAACCTGATTGCTCGCACCACCGAGCAGCTTGTAGAGCGGTTCATCCGCTTTGCGTGCGCGCAGGTCCCAGAGGGCAATGTCACAGGCGGCAATAGCGAAGCTTGCCAGACCGCCGCGTGCTACATAATGAATGCCCCAGTTCATCTGTTCCCAGATGCTCTCTACACAGCTGGCATCTTTGCCGACCAGAATCCGGGTGAGCTCATTGGCAATCAGGGAGCAAATAGCTTTGCCGCCAAAACCGCCTGTATAGGTGTAGCCTACGCCTTCACGTCCGTCATCTGTCCGGATGATTACAATCGGAACCTCGAAATGAGTATGCAGGCCGTGCTTGGCATCCTCCATGATTTCCGGAAGCGGGATACGGTAGTACTCGGTAATGACTTCTTTGATGATCGACATATGCATTCACTCCTATAGTTTAGTGGTATAGGCAGAACTTAAGCTGAATTCGACAACTTGGCTTGAGAAGTCTAACCTAGGGGTTGGTGAGCAACATGGACTGTAGTTCAGACAATCCGGCAGATTGTTCAATAGCCTGTGCCACAAGTCTGGCGATTTCTCGGGCACCCTCGCCGGAGAAATGGGTATTATCTTCAACACCGGCCGGATAGTTGGGATGAGCGCCTTCAGGCAAATGCATGAATATAGCTTTGGAGCCTTCAACACCCAGATCCTGACACAGCAATTGAGAGGCTGCGAAGATATCCAGCAGCGGTGTCTGCGTAGCTGCAGCAACCTCCCTCATGGCCGCCGGATAAGCTCCTACGGCATTGGGGTCGAGGGTTCCATCTTCCAGATAGCGGCGGCGGCTGACAGAGGTTAGCAGCACAGGAGTTCCACCAAGCCGGCGTGCTGATGTTATGAACTCATGCAAGTTGTCGCGGTATTCTGTATCAGGATCGGTGTAGCGGGAGGGGTCTTCCTTCTTCTCGTCGTTGTGTCCAAATTGAAGGAACAGATAATCTCCGTGCTTGAATTCTTTGAGAATGGCCGCCATACGGCCTTCGGCAACAAAGGATCTGGTGCTTCGTCCGTTGATTGCACAATTGTTCACTTCAAGAGAAGTTCCGAAGTAACCTTGCAGGAATTCTCCCCAGCCCGTCATTGGTTTCTCGGTGGCCCCTTTAATGGCTGCTGTAGAATCACCGGCGATAAAAAGTGTAGGTTTCATTGAGTACCCTTCCTTGACATAATGGCGAATCCGCTATAAATGCACACGTTAACAATTATGTCTGTTATTATTACTTAATTTTTGTTTATTTCCTGCTTGGACACAGCTGATTCAATTAATATCAGATAACAAATGTGTAGCATAATATTCATTTTTAATTAAAAATATAGATATAAAATGGTTGAATTTGCAACGGATTCATATGAGTTCAACATTATTGTTAACGTTATCATTTTAGTTCCTTGCCTATTCAAAGTCAAGAATTATGTGCAATACACTCATGAATAAGGTTGATAGCTTCGACTGTCTCTTCATTGACATGTATTATCTGCTATCATACACCAACTGGCATATACTCTGTGTTGATTATGGGAGTTGTGACTGCAATTAGTCTGTTTGATATCCCCTTGAAGCTGCAGCCTAGAGCATTGCGCTTCCGGATCGATCTGTTTGCTGAGAATCGCCCCAGGTTGCCCCGTGCTTCTGTGCACCCGGATGGTCCTCATCCTAATTGGATCGCTCCACCTTAACCAGGTAACTCTCCCACCCGAACTTAATGTAACCAACTCCCTAGCGGATCGTATAGCCGCTATTTCCTCATTTCTGCGATATTTTTATGTCTTGCGGACCGCATAGCCGTTATTTAGTCAAAACAGGCTCTAAACGGAGGTGATTCACTTGAATAAGGGCATCTGAGTCCGTTAAACGGGCAAAACACGCTTTTTACAGTAAATAGGGGCTGCTGAGTCCGCAAGACAGGAGCCAAAGTGAAAATTGGTTACTGGACTAGCCTGCTGCTGGAAAGATCACACAGGCTTGAGAGCACTCAGATCATCATCGGCCAATCCCAGCGTTCCTGGCTTGCGCAAATGGCTACGCGGTGATGTGACTTAAAAGGAAAAATTTATAAACAATGATATTAATTTAAAAAAATAGGACCAAATGCCCACTAAAAAATTCTCTTGAAGTGTTAGTATCTACTCGAGATGAAGCCTTATTTTCTCAAAGAAATGAATTCCATTGATTAGTGCATTCGGTGCGGGTTGTTTTTCCTATGTCTACAGGGTGGGGAGAGACACCGCGGATTGAAAATTTATAAAGCGCTTACAATACAGTGTATAGAGGAGAGCTAAATCATGTGGAATAAGATCATTATCATTGATGATGACGTTGATACTCGCAACCTGGTGGTTGAATACTTGTCCAAGCATGGATTAGAAGCCGTTAGTTACTCTTACAGCAGCCAAACGTCCGTTGCCTTCATTCATGCCTATGATCCTGATCTTATTATTCTTGATGTGTCCATAACCAATGTAACCGGCCTGAGGATATGTACGGAGCTGCGCAAATATAGTGATAAACCTGTACTTTTCACAAGTCAACACATGGAGGATGGCCTAAGGATTGAGGCTTTAAACTGCGGAGGGGATGAGTATGTATCCAAACCGTTCAGCTATGATGTGTTGCTTGCCCGGATCAAAGCGCATATTCGCCGATATAAAAGAGCTTTCCCCGTCAATCAGCGTCATTTGTTACTCTACCCAGGCCTGCAAATCGATCCTTCCACCCACTCTGTTACGGCCTATGGCAAGGGAGTTTCCTTATCTTCCAAGGAGTTTCAGATCCTGGTTACCCTGGCCAAGAATCCGAATCGCGTGTTCCACACGGAAACCTTATATGATCTTATTTGGAGGGACATTAAGGAAGGGGATCTACGGACCGTTATGGTACATATCTACAACTTGCGGCAAAAAATCGAGAAAAAACCAAGTAAACCCGTCTATATCCATACCGTCAGAGGCGTCGGCTATAAATTTAACGGTTCGGTATCCCTGGCAGAGGAATCAATTGACTATCACCTGTAATAATCAATACTTATTTTTTTTCGAAATAACCGATTACTTTAACTAAACTTTAAAATCAGTTGATAAGATTGATTTGTAATGCAAACGATTGCATCTCTTATGCTCATTAAAGGTATAGGAAGCATGTAACTAGATGTACACTACTTCGTTACAGGAGGATAAGCTAATGGTCAAAAAGAGTTGCAAAGGGTTCTTAAGCTTAGTATTGCTCTTCTCTATGCTGTGGAGTATTGCAGCATCGCCTGCAGTCCAAGCAGAATCGGCTGCAGTAGCGCCCGCCGCCACAACAGAAACTAATGACGCACAGCAACAGCAGGAAGGCAGCATCTTCAGTTGGGATAATGCAAACGTTTACTTCGTAATGACTGACCGCTTCAATAACGGCAACACCAGCAATGACGGGGCATACGGAAGACCGAAAACAGATGCATGGGGTTCAGACGTGGGTACTTTCCACGGCGGGGATATTAAGGGCTTGACTAAGAAGATTGAAGAGGGTTATTTCACGGAACTGGGTACGAACGCAATCTGGATCACTGCACCTTGGGAACAAATGCACGGCTGGGTAGGCGGGAAAGACGGTGATTTCGCTCACTATGGCTACCACGGATATTATGGGCTTGATTTCACTGAGATGGACAAAAGCATGGGAACCATTGAAGAGATGCGTGAGTTCGTTGATCTCGCTCACTCCAAAGGTATCCGTGTAGTACTTGATGTAGTTATGAACCATGTGGCTTATCCGACTCTTGTAGACATGGAAGAGTACGGATACGGTGACCATGGCGGACTATCCGGCAGCTGGATTCCGAATAAAAGCCTGGGCCAGAATTGGCATACACACAATAACATTATGAACACTGCTAATACTAGTGCCTGGGCAACTTGGTGGGGGAACAGTTGGATCCGCGCGAATAACATTGCAGGCTACGACCAATGTGGCGGCAGTGATACCACGCTTTGCGTAGGTTACTTGCCGGATATCAAGACAGAAGCCACAAGTGGCACAACTTTGCCGCCCATTCTGAAAACGAAGTTTAGTAAAGAGACTAGCGGTTACGATAACTGGATTGTACCTGCTGCGAAGCAATACCGCAAAGACTTGAACGTCGCTCCAGCAGCCTACATGAATAAGTGGCTGTCCTCATGGGTTGAAGAATTCGGAATTGACGGTTTTCGTATCGACACTGCGAAGCATGTAACCGTGGACAAATGGAAGGATCTCAAAACAAGTGCAAACAGTGCTCTTGCGAAATGGAGACAGAACAACCCGACGAAGCCTGGAGCAAGTTGGAAGGATAGCTTCTGGATGACAGGCGAAGTATGGGGTAAGGGTCTTGGCAGAGACAGTAATTATTTCAATAATGGATTCGATTCCTTGATTAACTTTACGTTCCAAGGGGCGAATATGAATGATCTGGAAAGTACATTCTCACGTTATGCGGCTGAGTTTAACAATGAACTTCCTAACTACAACATGATCAGCTATATCTCTTCACACGATAAGGGATTATACAACCGTGCTAACCTAATTCAAGCAGGCACAGCACTACTGCTTCTTCCAGGTGCCGTGCAGACCTTTTATGGTGATGAGACTGCAAGGCCGTTCGGAGCGACGGGTTCTGATCCAGATCAAGGCGCACGTTCGCAGATGAACTGGTCCGGCATCAACCCATCCGTTCTGTCACATTGGCAGAAGCTTGGGAAGTTCAGAAACAATCATATTGCTATAGGTGCAGGAATCCATAAGAAAATGGCAGACAGCCCGTATACATTCTCCCGTACTTATGATCAAGGCGATATTCTGGATAAAGTTGTCGTTGCTACTGGAGCTTCGGGTACTGTAGACGTCAACGTATCTGGCGTATTTCCTGATGGGACTACTGTGCGTGATGCCTATACGCAGAACGAAGTGGTGGTAAGCAGCGGCAAGGCAAGATTCACGGCTGGAACTAACGGCGTTATTCTGATTGAGAACGTTGGAGTTAACAAGAGATTTCCGATTCTTACTGCTTCTCCTGCAGGTGGTAAATTTAAAACCGAAACAACGATCGTTACACTATCGGTCAACAATGCTGAGAGTGGCAAGTACACACTGGATGGCAGCGATCCAATTAACGGAGTGGCATTTACCAATGGAACAACGATCACAATTGGCGCAGATATGGCTATTAATGATTCAAAAACGTTGAAAATGTATGCGGCGAATGAGAACGGTGAAGGAACGGGGTCCTACACCTTTACGAAGGGTGATCCTAATGCCAAGCTGCAAATTTACTTGAAGAAGCCTAGCGGCTGGGGAACTCCGAGTTTATATTTCTATGATACAGCGCCGAAGGACAACGACCCGACATGGGCTACAGCTCCAGCAATGGAGAGCGCAGGCGGCGAGTGGTACGTATACAGCTTCGACAAGGCTGAACAAGCGACAATTATCTTCAAAGACAACACTGGTAAGCAGGTGCCAGCACAGAACCAGGCTGGTTTCACCAGAGCAACAACAGGCTGGTACGACGGAACTGCATGGCATGATACGGATCCGCGTGTCGTAACTAAACCAACGGCTCCATCGAATCTAATAGCATCTGCGACAACGGATAGGACGGTATCCTTGACCTGGACTGCGTCGACGGACAGTGCTGGAATCGCTGGATACGACGTATATCGCAACAATATTAAGGTAGGCTCGTCTACAGCAGCAACTTACTTGGATACTGGCTTAACTGGAGAAACTACGTATACCTACAAAGTGATTGCCAGAAGCCAATCGGGTGGAACATCTGATCCAAGTAACGAATTGAGCGTAAAGACGCAACCACTGGGTACTGACAACAGCGTTACTGTTTACTACAAAAAAGGCTTCACGACTCCTTATATCCACTACCGTACTGAGGGCGGCACTTGGTCAGCTGTTCCAGGTGTGAAGATGGCAGAGTCTGACATTCCCGGATACGCTGTATACACGATTGACCTGGGAACCGGAACAGCAACACGGGTCGAAGCCGCATTCAACAATGGCAGCGGACAATGGGATAACAACAATCAGAAGAATTACTTCTTCAACAAAGGCGATAATACGTATAGCGCCGGTACGGTAACTGCCGGTAAACCGGGAGTTCCGTTACCAGGAAACAAGGTGACTGTGTACTACAAAGAGGGCTGGACCAACGTAAATATTCATTATCGTGCTGAGGGCGGCACCTGGACATCTACTCCAGGAGTGAGAATGGAAAATGATTCGTTAAACTCAGGTTATAAAAAAATGATTATTGATATTGGGACAGCTAACCGCCTGGAAGCTTGCTTCAACAATGGCAGCAATGTTTGGGATAGTAATGGTCAGAAGAACTACTTCTTCAATGTAGGCGACAATATTTACATTCCTGGCAATAATGGTTCTGCAGGACAAGTGAAAATCGGGGAAAAGCCGGCAGGGAACGATACGGTTTCTCCCTCAGTCCCAGCTAACCTTGCTGGCAATCTCAGTACGGGCACTCCTAAGACAGTTACCCTGACTTGGGGCGCTTCTACTGACAATATTGGCGTCGTAAGCTATGAAATTAGTCGGAAGGCCGGCACAAGCACGGAGACATTTACAATGAATGCTACAACATTCATCGACAGCACGGTAATTGAGGGCACGGCTTACAAGTATCAAGTTCGCGCCCGTGATGCCGCAGGCAATTTCTCTGGGCTTAGCAATGAAGTAACGGTTGAAGTGCCGGGTACTCTCGATACAATCGCACCTTCCCAGCCAACGAATGTAATAGGGACGGCAACTTCTTCCTCTGTTGCTCTTCAATGGACAGCTTCAACGGATAATATTGGTGTAGCAGGCTATGATATCTATCGCAATGATGCTAAAGTAGGCACTTCTACCACAACTAGCTTCACGGACACCGGTTTGACTGAAAAAACATCGTATAATTATACGGTTAAAGCTTTCGATGCTGTTAACAATTACTCGGCAGTTAGCGATGAAATAAGAGTTGAAACATTAATGGGAACGATCATCGTACCAGGTGGAAACAAACCCTATTCCACTAACCCGACGTTGGGCAAGCGGGTGTCTGCTCCAATACCGATCGATGGAGTTAATAACGGTGAATGGACAGATGAAATGTTGATTGCCATCGATATGGCTGGTGATGATCCGCGTACGCTAGGCAGCAACTGGGCACTCCATGAGTCGCCGATGGATCTTAGCCATCTGTGGGCTGCATGGGACAGTGAGTACATCTATCTGGCTTGGCAGTATGTAGATGTAACAGATATTGTAGACCCTGCTAATGCTGGTTCTGCAGGAGGGACACCAATCCGCTCCATGGATATGCCGCAAACGATCGGAATCGAGACGATTTCCGGCGCTGGTGCAACACATGATATGTGGAAGAAGAACGGAAACCAAGCGGTTTGGGGTGGGTTGGATCTTCCTGATTACCAATTTAACATCGCCTCGAATATGTTCCACTCCGGGTACATCTCCAGAGCTGTTAACGGTTTATTCCCTGTTGACGACAACGGTGTGAACTATAAGACAGGTGCAGCTGCGGGTATTACTGTGAAATTTGCTAAAGGTAAAGGTTATTCAACCCTATGGGGTGTGAAGGATGCCGATGATGTGAACGATCCGGGCAAACTGGTGGATTTTATCACATTGGGTCACGATCCAAATCGCGATACTTTCTATGAAGCAAAAATTCCACTGAGCGCCATCGGAAATCCTGATATTGAGAATGCAGGTATCGGTGTAATGCTCCACCAAGGTGAGTTCTCGTCGGTCGATACCCTTCCTAATGATCCAGCGACTTCCAACACTCCGGGAGTATCCGATTCCAACTCTCCTAAAGAGTGGGGCGATATCGACTTACTGACTGTTCCTTTCGCTCGTATCGGTAGATAATTGCAGCATTAACAGACGATTATAGACTCCCCTCACATGAGGTCGGATTTATTGCCAAAGTTTAACTGGACGCTTGAATTGCGGAGTGAATAACTAAAGAAACGGCAGAGATGCCGTTTCTTTAGTTCATTCAGGTAACCTAAATCCACCCATCCTACAGGGGATGAAAAAAAAGCTGGGAATAAGAACATATGTTTGCTAAAATAAACAGAGGAGGTGTTGAATCTGATTATTAGCGCAAGCAGAAGAACGGATATTCCGGCTTTTTTTGGTGAATGGTTTATGACCAGAATCCGGGAGGGCTATTTCTATAGAATGAACCCGTTTAATCGCAACCAGGTTACAGAGGTGAGTCTGAAGCCTGAGGATGTGGATGCGATTGTGTTCTGGACTAAGAATCCCAAGCCTTTTGTGAAGTATCTGGATGAGTTGGATCGACGGGGTTATCGTTATTATTTTCAATATACTCTGAATGATTATCCTTCAGTATTTGAGCCGAATGTTCCGAAATTGTCTTCCAGAATAGACAGCTTCAAGCAGCTTAGTGAACGGTTAGGTCCGCAACGGGTGATCTGGCGTTATGATCCAATTATGGTCAGCTCCATTACTCCGATTGAATACCATCTTGATAAGATACAAGCTATCTCGAATGAACTTAAAGGTTATTCCTCGCGTTTGATCATTAGTTTTTTGGACTTTTACGGCAAGGTTAGGAACAGATTGAAAGCGCTGGAATCGGAACATCAACTATCGTTTACGGACATAGCTGATCCTGAATATGCTGCAGAGTTAGATCAATTATTAGTGGGAATAAGGAATATATCTATCCATAATCAGCTCGAGGTATTATCCTGTGCCGAGAAGCTAAACCTTGAGCAATATAATATAGGGCATGGGGCTTGTATAGATTCGAGACTGTTATTTGAGTTATTTAACTTGGAGACAATCCAGGGTAAGGATAAGAATCAACGTGCAGAATGTCTGTGTGCAGGCTCGGCAGATATGGGAGTGTATAATACCTGTAGGTATAATTGCACTTATTGCTATGCGGTTCAAAGTGAAAAAGCGGTAAGCAATGCCTTGGAGCATCATTTTATAGACAGTCCTTCCTTGATAGATAGATATAATCATCACAATTAATTACTGCGAATCATGCAGAATGATCTTTACAGAAAGCGAGAGTGAGCAATACAAACATAAGGAGGATGGCAGATTGGGAGGAATTCTACAGAGTCAAATGGATGGCCTGATGGCAGCCATTCCTGGCGGAGCCATAGAGTTGAGGGACGACCGGACAGAGGCGCAATGGAAGGTTAATCTTAAACCGTTTCTGCTTGCCCGTTACCCGGTCACCAAGGAGCTATATGCTGCGGTTACAGGGGGAACTCCAAGTACATCTAACGCTGATCGTAAGCCGGTAGTGAGTGTTTCTTGGCAGGATGCGGTGCTTTTCTGTAATAGGCTGTCTGGGCACTTAGGCCTGAACGAATACTATACGATAAGTGATAATGGAGCGAGTGTCCTCTGTAATGTGGAATCCGACGGCTATCGGCTGCCTTCAGAAGCGGAATGGCAGTACGCATGTAAGGCGGGAACTACAGGGTATCGATACGGCGAGCTTGATCAGATTGCCTGGTATGATGAGAATTCGGCTGGCACTGCCCATGAGGTAGGTCACAAGCAACCTAACGCATGGGGGCTGCATGATATGTTGGGCAATGTTTGGGAATGGTGCTGGGACCTATACGATCCGAAGGTATATGGCTCCTACCGCGTGTTCCGTGGTGGCAGCTGGGCGGAAGAAGCCAGAGGGTGTGGAGCTACGTGCCGCCGCCGCAGCCACCCGACGTTTCGTATTGATGACCTTGGTTTTCGTCTGGCCCGAACTGTAGCTCAGTGATTCAGCTTCGCAGTAGCTTAGGCCAGATTTACATGCTCAGCTGCACCTTGCAGTCAGTACCGTTAAGGGGCATAACCGGATGATTTTTGACAAATTACGTGGAACAAGGGCATAAGAAGGGGAATGTAGTAATCAGAATCGAACATCCTGCTTCTTAGTCGTTTAGGGTCTGCTGATTCCGAGCTTGAACAGGCTGTTTGTATAAAAAATTCCAAGAGAATATGCATTGAATTGTTTATCGTCCATACGCTATGATTGTCCATGATATCAGTGATAATGATTATCAACGATAACGGACATAGGGGTGGAGAGACAGATGGCAAGATGGGGTCGATGGTCGGTTGGAGCAGCCTTGCTGCTGACGATGGTATTAGGGCTTGCAGCATGTGGTGGAAATAGCGGGAGTTCTGCGGAAACGGCAGGAGCTGGCAACACGGGAAAAGGCCAGACTAATGCAGCACCTGAGAGCACAGCGGGAAATACTCAGGGAGAGAATGCCACCCGTACCGTTGTAGATGAATTCGGAGAGGTTGTTGTTCCGGCCCATCCACAGCGCGTGGCAGCGATATATTTGGAGGATTATCTTACTGCGCTGGGGGTTACGCCTGTTGTGCAATGGTATCATCCAAACTGGGGAAAGCAGGATTACTTGAAGCTTACTGCGCCACAGTTCGATATCACGGGCAGTCTGGAGCAATTGCTGGACATTAATCCCGATCTGATTATTGTGGATGGGGCAGTGGATGCCGCCCAATATGAACTGTATAGCAAAATTGCCCCTACCTACCGGTTAAAAGAGGAAATTCTGCAGGATTCTACGGCAATACTGCGGGCGGTGGCAGACGTCATGAATATGCCGGAGCAAGCAGAAGCTGTGCTGGCCGAATATGAGCAAAAAGTAGCTGAAGGCAAAGCGAAACTGGAGCAGGCGGTTGGCAAAGAAAAGGTAGCCGTGCTGCGGCTGAATGTAGCGGATAAAAGTATCGCCTTGTTTGGTGTCAAAAACAGGCTTACCGGGTTGATCTACAGCCAGTTTGGGCTTGAGCCTGTTCCAATGGCAGCCGAGATGAGCGAGTTCCAGGTGCTGCTGTCCGAGGAAGTGGTGCCTGATCTGGAAGCAGAGCATATCATTGTTTTTCCAGCCAATGGCACCTGGGAGGACCCTGAGAATCAACAAGCCTTGAAGCAGCTGGAGGGACCGCTGTGGAAGAATATCCCGGCGATTCAGAACGGAAAAGTATACAAGATAGAACGTTCCCACTGGCAATCCGGTGCTATTACCGCGAACTCCATGAAGCTGGATGACCTGCTTAAATCTATGGTCAAATAAGCCGGCAAGCAAGCGAGAGTATGTATAATGAAGTGAGCTGGTCAACGTTATGTTGATCGGCTTTCTTTTTTGTTTTACACTAGAGATAGTGAAAATGATTCTCAGTTAGGAGGGATATCTACATGTCAGCTGAACCTTGGGTGAATGAGCGTCAAACGATATTCTATTCCTTGCTGGATATAGAGAAGGTTAATCGTTCTTCAGAGAGTAAATATGGACAAACCGTGTTCCGGGAGCACACTTTAATCATCCTTACAGAAGGATCGGGCCATATGGCATGGAACGGTACTCCTATCCCTCTGCAGCAAGGAACAGGCATGATCTTGGAACCGGGAAGCGTCGGAAGGATCGAGTGCACACAAGGTGAAATGAGCTTCACCCAATTAAAGTTCAGACCTCTGACCAGCACCGGTGAGACTCTAAACGGAGTGGCACAGGCTCCAGTGAACGGATTAACCCGCTGCGGGCCGGTGAGTTGTGAGCCGTTCTCCCAATGTCTGCTGCTGCTGAACGCGCTGGATCAGTATCATCACTCTGAGCAAGAAATCGAACGGTTCGTCAGTCATATCCGGTTTCAGGAGCTGCTGCTGCTGATTCTTCGGGCCCAACTGGAGCAGTCTGCGGCAAAAGACACCAAAAGCGCTGTGCGGCGTTCCATTGAATATATGAAAGAGAACTACCAGCAGTCACTGACTGTCGACCAGTTGGCTGAGCTGGCCGGGACCAGTCGTTCCCGCTACACCACCCTGTTCAAGGAGATTACCGGACAGCTGCCGCTGGACTATTTGAACTGGATCCGAATTGACCGGGCCCAACAGCTGCTGCTGCTGACGGGAGACCGTCTGAATACGATCGCACAGGCTGTCGGATACAGCAATGAGTATTACTTCAACCGGCGGTTCAAGGGGACCATTGGCATGACTCCGGGACAATATCGCCATTCCCATCAGGAGAAGCGGATCTTTGCTCCATTTCTGGAAGATTTCCTGCTGGCGCTGGGCATCAAGCCGGTGGTGCAGTATTGTCATGCCCATTGGGGCAGGCAGGAGTATCTGCAGCTTCAGGAGATTCCCGAGTTCGATATTTCCTCCGGGAATTGGGAAGTCCTGTCCGGCCACCGCCCGGAACTGATTCTGCTGGACCAGGGGCATGAGCGTTGGAGTCTGGAGGAATGCCGGCGGGTGGCTCCGCTGTTTCGGCTGCCGTATGGCTGCGAGGACTGGCGTTCCACACTTCGCACGGTGGCCGCAGTTTCAGGGCGGCTGGACAGCGTAAGCGAGGTTATCATGGACTACGAGCAGCATGCCCGGCAGGCACAGCTTAAGCTGCGACGATCTGTGCGTTCCCAGACGGTGGCCGTGCTGCGGATTTCCGCTTGTGGAGCCGTGCTGTATGGATGCGGAGAGCTGGGGTACATAGGTAATGTGCTGTACAGGGACTTGGGCTTGCTGCCTCATCCTCTGGTTCAGCAGTGGACCCGGGGCGAGCGGAGGGTAAGTCTTACTGGAGAGATGTTGTCCCGTCTGGAGGCGGATCACCTGTTCATCACCTTCGATAAGCAGGAAGGCGAGGGCCGCAGTCTGCTGGACAGCAAGCTCTGGCGCAGTCTGCCCGCTGTTCGCAGCGGCTGTGTTTATGAAGTGGATTTTATGGCCTGGATGAATTATGGCGTGTTGTCCCATCGCCGGAAGATTGATGATGTGCTGCAGGTATTGGCTTGAGGTTTAAGCCCTTTCGATTCTTACGGCCTGTGAAGGCGGCTGGAACCACAGGAGAAGTGGGTTTGGGTCGTAACTGTATTTCGTACAGCTATATCCGCCGATAGGGTGATGAAATCAGGAATAGCTGCATTTCGTGCAGTTAAAATTGTCCAGTTAGCGCTGTAGCAGCGTTTTGACAGAAAATAACTGCACAGAATACATCTAAACTCATTTCTGGGCAGAATTCGCCCGAAATAGCTGTACGAAATACAGTTAGCCAGGAGTTACTCACTCTAGCAGCCACTCCACAAGACAGCACGCATTCGACCAATTTGGCAAAACAAAACAGGCCGCACTCCTGAAGAGGAGGCGGCCTGTTTGTATTTTCAGTTATTTATCCACACACTTCAATCTGCTATTCCAGCCCCAGTATTCTGTAGAGCAGCACAGCTGCTTCGGCGCGGGTGGAATAGGCTGTCGGGTTCAGCTGCTGCCGGGTATCTCCCTGCAGGTAGCCCGCTGCAGCCGGCGCAGCAATATCCTCGGCGGCATAAAGGGCAATATGGTTCTGGTCGCTGAAGGAGGCTGCCGGTACAGAAGCTACAGCAGAAACTGCACCAGAGGCTGCCGGTACAGAAGCTGCAGCAGAAACTGCACCAGAGGCTGCCGGTGCAAAAGCTGCACCAGAAAACGCACGAGAGGCTGCCGGTACAGAAGCAGTAGCAGAAACTGCACGAGAGGCTGCCGGTACAGAAGCTACAGCAGAAACTGCACCAGAGGTTTCAGGCATGGAATTCCAGAGACCTGCTGCCCGCAGCGCTCTGGCTGTTATCACGAACATCTCCTGTCTGGAGATGGACTGCTTCGGCTGAAAGCGGCCGTCTGCTTGGCCGTTCACGATCCCCAGCTTGTTCGCGGTCATTAGTTCCCCGTAGAAGTAATCGTCCTGCGCCACATTAAGGAAGCTGTTCTCCCCTGCACCGGACAGACCCAATGCGCGAACCAGCAGTAGGGCGTAATCTGCGTGCGTAATCTTCTGATCCGGCATGAATTGCTTTGCGGACACGCCGGTTATGACTCCTCTCGAAGCCAGGACTTCAACCGCGTGCTTCGCCCAGTACGCATCCGGCAGATCCGCGAACGTCTTGTGGTTGAAGACCGCCGCATATACCCGGGTTACGTTCGAAATTTAAATTTTGAATAATCAGCTAGGAGCCTTTAGAATATAGGAATGAAACAAATAGGGGGAACAGTGAATTGGAACTTGGGATAAGCACCTTTGTGGAGACAACGCCGGATGTAGAAACCGGCAAGACGATGAGCCATGCAGAACGTTTGCGTGAAGTGGTAGAGGAGATTGTGCTCGCGGAGCAGGTGGGACTGGATGTATACGGTATTGGTGAACATCATCGGGCTGATTTTGCCGCATCATCGCCTGCGGTGGTGTTGGCTGCGGCAGCAGTCCGGACATCCAGAATTCGTCTGACCAGCACCGTAATGATTCTGTCCTCGGCCGATCCGGTCCGTGTATTTCAGGACTTCGCTACACTGGACGGAATTTCGAACGGGCGCGCGGAGCTGATGGTGGGCCGTGGCTCCTTTACAGAGTCGTTTCCGTTATTCGGCTATGATCTCAAGGATTATGAAGAGATTTTTGATGAGAAGCTGGACTTGCTGTTAAGCATTCAGCAGTCCGAGAAAGTCACCTGGAGCGGCAAATATAGACCTGCTATACATAATTTAGGTATTTATCCGCGGCCCGTGCAGACACCTCTGCCGATATGGATAGGCAGTGCGGGGAGTCCGGAGTCTGCGGTCCGCGCCGGAGAATTGGGATTGCCTTTTGCGCTGGCTATTATCGGAGGGGTTCGTCCCTTGGACTATGCCAGGCATGTGCAGCTGTATAAGGAAGCGGCGGCTCGAGCAGGCCATGATCTCGCCCGGCTGCCGATTGCGTCGCATTCGCATGGCTTTATCGCTGAGACTCAGCAGCTGGCTGTAGAGAAGTTTTTCCCGTCAACCCACGCACGGACCAATGTGAGAGCGCTGGAGAAGGGGCTGCCTCCTTATCACCGTTCGGATTATGATGCGGCATGCAGCCCGGAAGGCGCTTTGTATGTAGGAGATCCGCAGACGGTGGCGTCCAAGATCATCCACCTGCATGAGCATGTGGGGATTACAAGATTCCTGCTGCATATGCCTCATGGCACGATGCCACATGCGGATGTGATGCAGGCGATCAGGCTGTTTGGGACGGAAGTCGCTCCACGTGTACGGGAAGCGGCAGCCCGAATTCTGGATTGCAGACTTAACGGTTAAGATAGAAGATGTGAATCGTTCAGTTCTTCCGTCACATAGTTCATCAGAAGCTTCATTGACGAAGAGGGATGTGTCACGCTTCGCAGCTGCAGGATGCCAACAGGCAGGAGCGAATCCTGCAGATCCACAGGGATTCTGACGGTTTCAGGCGGTATTGGTGTGGAATCGAGAACAGCTCCTACAGCTGAGAGGCTGCGGACGAATTGCGGGATGGCCGAGATTTGGCTCACCGTGTACAACCAAGGCGTCTGGCTGTAACGGGCAAACTGCTTCGCTAACGCCAACGAATACAGACAAGTCGCTCCACCAACCACCAGCGGATACCGGAGCAGTTCTTCGAAAGGGATCGACTCTCTATCAGCCAGTGGATGGTTCTGTGCAGCGATGAAAGAGATCCGCTCCGTGTACAAAGGTTCGAAGTGAAAAGCGGCAGGTTCCACAGGTTCACCGCACACAGCGAAATCGAGTTGATTCTGCAGCAGGGCACGTGACAGCAAGTCAGTATTTCCAATCACAAAATGACAAGAGATCCGGGGCTTGAGTTCCCTGAACCGGCGCAAGGAGTGTGGCAGAATATGTTCTGTCAAGGACTCCAGCGCTCCGACGTTCAGGGTGCCAAGCTCCTCTTTGTGCAGCGCTTTGGCCTGCTCCGCTACATAATTCCAGTGTTGAATAAGCTGATCTATTTCTGCAGCCATAATCCGTCCTTCATCTGTCAGCTCGGAATCCCAGCCCCGGTTAAACAGCTGAATTCCCAATTCCTTCTCCAGACGCTGGATCTGATTCGTTATTGTAGATTGTGCGTAGTTGAGTTTGGCAGCTGCTCTTGAGAAATTGCCTTCTTGCAGAATGGTCTGAAAGGCGGTCAGTTCTTTTAGGTCCATGGTAATTGTCTCCATCTGTTAAGTTGAATTAGTATATCAGTTAATTCAATTATACAGAATAAGAAGGCAGGGTTACAATATACAATATCAATCAATCAGTTCTTGAAAGGGGCAGGACGTTATGCCATTTGTCAGAGTCAGCTACAAAGAGGGTCAATATGATGCCTTACAATTAGAGGGAATCAGCAGTGAGATCCAGAGGGCGCTGGTGGAGCATTTTAACGTGCCGGAAGAAGATTTCTTCCAGGTATTCCACGGCCATAAGGCCAGCGAGTTTTATTATAGCCCAAGTTATATGGACATTAAGCGCACAGACGGGCTGCTGTTTATCCAAATTACATTGAAATCGGGAAGAAGCACAGCCCAGAAAAAACACTTTTACAGCAGTCTGGCTGAACGGTTGTCGGAGCGGGTGGCGATTAGGACAGAGGATGTTTTTGTCGTATTGGTGGATACGGAATTTGAAGACTGGACGTTCGGCAATGGAATCGCGCAAATGATTGGTCCGGAAGGAGCTGGCCGCAGATGAGAAATCCTGTGATAGAATCGAATGTTCGCGAAACGTTGGGGGAGATAGCGCCTGCGTTCGCCCGTTATTCGGAGGACATGCTGTTCGGCGATGTGTGGAGAAGAGAGCAACTGATGCCGCGGGACCGCAGTCTTGTCACCATAGCTGCGCTTGTTGCCAGTGGGCATACGGAGCAGCTTCCTTTTCATATCCGGCTTGCTCTGAAGAATGGCCTGGGCCAAGAGGAGTTGATTGAGGTCATAACTCATCTCGCATTCTATGCGGGGTGGCCACGGGCTGCATCTGCGCTGCAGGTAGCCAAGGAAACGCTGCAAGACGTCAATCTGGACTCGGAGACAAGCCGGGACTGAACATACTGTGAGGGGCTGTCCCATAAGTCATGAAATGGCTGCTTGGGACGGCCCTTATTTTTAAGTAGGATATACGTAAGCACTTGGTGAGGACACTCTGCAAAATTTTTTGCGCGAATAGGGGTGAATAAGGTCGAATGTAATGATTATTGACACCAAAATCACAATCCCGTAGGATGAATCTAAGCTGATCTATAGCCTTTAAAGTGCAGGCGGATTCAGTAGGTGATTCTGTGAATACATCTTACCCGGAGGTGAATAGAGGATGGAAATTATGCTTACCGAGGACCGCTTTAGAGAGAAGGTGTTGTTTCAAAGGGAATATCCGATCCATCTGAGCGACACGATTGGAGTCACCACCCATTATCAAAGGCTGCATGCTCATGATGCGCTCGAAATCAATATGATCAAATCCGGTACCGGCTATTACATGATCAACGGGGAACGCCAAGATTTTCAGGGTGGGGATATCCTGCTGATTAACGCAAATGATCTTCACTGTGCTTATGAGACTGATAATTTGGTGATGCAGGTTATTACCTTTGATGCTTCCTGGTTCCTGGGCAGTTTGCGCTGTGACCCTGATATTCTATGTCCTTTTAAAGAAATGGGAGTGTATTTCAATAATCTGCTGGACCGCAGCCATCCGAAGATGGATGAGTTACGGTCGCTGCTGCTGCGCATGCAGGAGGAGCATGAAGGCGGACAGCAGTCCTATACCTCGATCGTATATTCCTATTTGCTGCAGTTTCTGGTGGGCGTCAGCCGTTTTTTTCGTGTGGACAACCTGAAGAAAGGCAAGAGCACCGTCAGCCCGCTTCAGCTCGATAAAATGCGCCATGTGACCCGGGTGATGGAGCAGCGTTATGCCTATCCCTGGACTCTGGAAGAATTGGCTGCCCTGACCTATTTAAGTCCCTCGCGTTTCAGTGATATTTTCCGGCGTACGGTCGGAATGTCTCCCCTGATGTATCTAATCCACCTCCGACTGGAGCATGCATATTCGCTGCTTGAATCCTCAGACCGCAAAATCGTCGACATTGCCATGGAATGCGGCTTCCGTACCTTATCCAATTTCAACCGGCTGTTCAAACGCCATATCGGAACCGAACCCCGGAATATTCGCGGCACCACCCCTACCGATTGCAGTAAGATAGTGTCAGTTTATGAGCAGTTAGGCGGAGAGCAAGGCGCAGAATAACGGTAATCTAAGGTTAGATAACATAACTCCACAGGTCACTGCAACTTACATATTTTGAGCGAAGGGAGGTCAAAAATGAGTAAAGTTGCTGTTCAGCTCAAGCTTGAACGGAAGATTAAGCAGGATATACTGCTTAAACGGATCTACAAGCAATGGGATCTTCAGCTGATGGTGGTGCCTGCCTTACTGTTTATCCTTGTCTTCAGTTATATCCCCATGTATGGCGTGCTGATGGCTTTTCAGGATTACAATCTGTTTAAGGGTTTTGCCGGCAGTTCCTGGGTAGGGCTTAAGCATTTTGAAATGTTCTTTAACGCTCCGGAGTTCTGGACTATTATGCGCAACACGGTCGTTATCAGTCTGCTTAAGCTGCTGATAGGTTTTCCCGCCCCGATTATACTAGCCCTGATGCTGAATGAGATCAAGGGGAGGGCGTTCAAACGAACAGTTCAGACTATCAGCTACCTGCCGCATTTCTTGTCCTGGGTGATTGTCTCCGGGTTCGTGATGTCCATGCTCTCCACGGAGAACGGCAGTGTAAATATGCTGCTGGAGAAGCTGAATTTAATTGAGGACCCGGTCAATTTCCTCTCCCTTCCGCAGTATTTCTGGTCCATTCTCGTAACAACAGGTGTGTGGAAAGAGATTGGCTTCTCCTCTATTGTCTACCTGGCCGCTATTGCCGGTGTCGATCCCCATATGCATGAAGCGGCGTCCATGGATGGCGCAAGCCGGCTTAGGCAGATGTTCTCGATTACGCTGCCCTCGATTCTGCCGGTGATTATCGTCTTCCTGATTCTCGCGATCGGCAATCTGCTCAGTGCAGGATTTGAAGACATTCTCCTGCTTGGCTCGAACCCGGTGCTGCGCGACGTTGGCGATGTCATCGATACGTATGTATACCGGATCGGTATCCAGAACAACCGCTATTCTTATGCAACGGCGGCGGGACTCTTCAAATCATTAATCGGGGTGTTCCTGCTGGTAGGCGCCAATTACGCTGCACGCAAGTCCGGCAACAGCCTATGGTAAGCACGAATGGAGGCGGTCATTCATGAAATCCACAACCGGCGACAGAATCATGCTGGCGGTCATTTACAGCCTGCTGTCGCTCCTGGCGATTCTAGCCTTCTATCCCTTCTGGAATGCAGCTGTTATTTCCTTTAACAACGGTAGTGACACAGTGAAGGGAGGAGTCACCTTCTGGCCCAGACAGTTCTCCCTGGAGAATTACAGGGTTGTATTTGAAGACAGCCGTCTGATTAACGGCTTTGTCATTTCCATCCTGCGGACGGTGATCGGCACGCTGGCTTCAATCGCTGCTACGGCCATCTTCGCCTATGGCATGAGTAAATCGGAGCTGATCGGCCGCAAGCCATATATGGTGCTGTGCATCATTACGATGTATTTCAGCGGTGGTCTGATTCCAACCTTCCTGCTGATCCGCGAGCTGCATCTGTTTAATACGTTCTGGGTTATGGTGATTCCCGGACTCATCAGTGTGTGGAATATGATTATCTTCCGTACCTTTTTCAAAAGCATACCGGCAGGTCTGGAGGAATCCGCGCGGATTGACGGCTGCTCCAACTGGGGAGTGCTGTTTCGGATCGTTCTGCCTTTGTCCGGGCCAGTTCTCGCCACCTTGTCATTGTTCACCGCGGTATATCACTGGAATGACTGGTTTACACCCAGCATCTATATCAGCGATACCGGGCTGATGCCGATTCAGACCAAGCTGCAGCAGATTCTGAACTCGAACATTATGAGTGAGCAGCTGGCCCAGATGGATTCGGCAGCCCAAGGGCGGATGAGCAGAATGAAGGCGGTGACGACCAAATCGCTGTCGATGGCGACAATGATGGTTGCGACGCTCCCGATCCTCTGTGTCTATCCTTTTCTACAGAAATATTTCGTCAAAGGCGTAATGGTCGGATCATTGAAAGAATAGCACTGCAGAGCGCTGGCTTCAGCCACGAATTAGCCAATTCGAGGGGGATGTATACCATGAAATCCGTTAGCAAAATAGCTTGTACCTTGACCGCCGTACTCAGTCTTACTCTGGGCCTTGCGGCTTGCTCCGGCAACAATTCGGGGCCGAATGCCGCCGGGAATGGGAAGAACGCGTCCAATACAACGTCGAAAGGGACTTATATACTTGGAGAGCAGCCGCTGGAATTCTCCTTCTACGGACATTATGACTGGTATACGATGCCGAATTGGGGAGAAGACCTCTCCACCAAGTGGATCAAGGAGAACAAGCAGGTGAACGTGGTGCCTGTCAGCTCCGGCGGCAATGCCAAGCAGAAGCTGAGCACGATGATTGTGTCAGGCGAACTGCCAGATGTAATCTGGACAGAGCGCGGATCGGATGTGGAGCAGCTGCGGCAGGCCGGTGCGCTGGTTCCTTTTGACGACTATCTGGACAAATACCCGAATCTCAAGAAGTGGGCGGGCGAAGAAACGCTGAATATGCTGCGCTCCGAAGACGGCAAGCTCTATCAGTTCCCGAACTGGTATACGACCCAGCCCAACGGCAACAGCGGTTATCTGGTCAATAAGAAAATTTATAATGAGCTAGGTGCGCCAAGTCTGGAAACAACAGAGGATCTGTATCATTATTTAGTACAGGTGAAGCAGAAATACCCTGAGGTTGTGCCGCTTGAGGTAGGTCAGGGAGCGGAGGGTATCGACGTGCTGTCCTCGGCTTTTGCAGAGAACCGCCCTTATCAATACAGCGCCCTCAGCATGATGGCAGTCCCAAGCGGAAATGAATTAACATCGGTATTCAAGGATGCGGCCTTCCGGGAGTCGCTGGTCTATGCCAACAAGCTGTTCCAGGAACGGCTGATCAGCCAGGACGCCTTCACTCAGACAAGAGAGCAGGTCGAGCAGAAGATTATCACGGGCAATGCGGCTGTGTATGCGGCATCCAGTCCCACAGAATTTGGGGCCATCGGGCACTCGCTGCTGGAAGCCGAAGACCCGGAAGCAGGCTACATCATGGTCTGGCCGGTTCATAAGCAAGGGCTGGACAAGAATAAGATTTTCCCCGGCTCGTATAATCAGTTAGGCTGGAACGTCAGTGTCATCACCACGGCAGCCAAAGACCCGGAAGCGGTATTCGCTTTCCTGGATTGGTTCACCGGACCGGAAGGCCAACGGATTATTATGTGGGGACCGGAGGGCATCTATTGGGAAGGCACGGATGATGAGGAAGCACCGCTCTTTACCGAAGCATTCACGACTGATACGAAAGGCCGCGACGAACTGATGAATGCCACGGTCAATCTGCAGTGGAACGGCAATACGGTCTATGTAGATAATTCCAAAATGAAGTTCGAGTCCACACTGCCTGAGGAGCTGAAGAGCTGGGAAACGAAGTGGCAGTCGGAAATTACCTGGAAGACGCAATATGACACCACAGAATTCGTAAACCTGGCGCCTGCCGGCGATTCCCAGGAGGGGATTATCTCGCAGAGCGTGTCCGAAATTTATGAGAAAGCCAGAGCGCAAGCCGTGCTTAATGCCGGCAGCGAAGCCGAAGTGCTGGCCATTCTGGATAAAGCGGATCAGGATGCCGCGCAGGTCGGATATGCAGAGCTGCTGGCGTTCAAGACGCAGAAATGGCAGGATAATCTGAGTAAATTGAAGTAACAAATACAACACTGCGCGGCCGGGGCCAGAAGGGATAGTGGCTGGCTGCCCGGCACGCGATACGGGAGCGGAAGAGATTGAACTACTATTTGGGCATAGACGGCGGGGGCAGTAAGACACTGGCAGTCATATCTGACGAAGCGGGGCGGATTATAGGCCGCGCGGTAACCGGATGCGGAAACCACCAGGCCGGAGCAGCGGAGGCTGAACAGAACATCCGTCAGGCCGTGGATGAGGTGCTGCGCTCGGCAGGTCTTGCGAAAGATAGAATCACCTATTCCGTATTCGGGCTGGCAGGAGCGGACCGGGAGGCCGATTTCCTGGTGCTGCGGCCGATGATTGCATGCCTGGGCTTGCAGCGGTATCACATCGTGTGTGACACAGTGATCGGCCTGCGCGCCGGAACCCGGCAGTCCTATGGAGCGGTCGTGATCTGTGGAACGGGCACCAACGCTTATGGAATAAACCGTCAGGGCGAGGAACTGCAGGTCGGAGGCTTCGGCTATGCCTTCGGTGATTTCGGAGGCGGCGGTTCTCTTGCTGTGGAGGTCTTCCGGTCCGTTATCCGGGCCTGGGAAGGGCGGGAACGTCCCACCAGATTGTCTCAGGTTGCACTTGCGGAGCTTGGCTTCACCACGACGGAAGAGATGTTCCATCATTATCTGGATCACGGCATGCGCGTGCCTAACGGGCTTGCCAAGCTGCTGTTCGAGGTGGCGGAGCATGATGAAATCGCAAGAGAAATCCTGCGCAGGCAGGGGAGGGAGCTGGGTATTGCCGCAAGTGCGGTAATCCGCAAGCTGGGCATGCAGCAGGACAGCTTCGATCTGGTTATGGCCGGAAGCATTCTGACCCGTGGCGACAGCCGCTATATTGTACCCTATATTGAAGCGGAGGTTGCTTCACTGGCTCCGGGCTGCCGGTTGACGGTTCTTGGACTTGAGCCTGTGGCTGGGGCGCTGTATATGGCTATGGAGAGCAGCGGGTGTTCTGTGGAAGAACCAGTATATGAAGCGTTAGACCATCAACTATCTGTAAAGGCGGCGAATGTGGTATGGATCAACGATTGAAGGTGGCAGTAATAGGAGGAGGCTCCTCCTATACGCCCGAGCTGATCGAGGGCTTTATTCTGAATTACGCAACATTTCCGGTGACTGAAATCGTGCTGGTAGATATTGAGCCGGGATTCCGCAAGCTGTCCATTGTAGGACAGCTTGCCCAGCGAATGATTGCCAAATCGGGGCTGCCGATCGAAATCAAGCTGACGCTGGACCGTCGTTCGGCGCTTGTGGGCGCAGATTTCGTGACCACCCAGATGCGTGTCGGCATGCTGGAAGCCCGCGGCTGGGATGAGACGATTCCGCTGAAATATGGGATGATCGGCCAGGAGACGACCGGTCCGGGCGGGATGATGAAGGCGCTGCGCACCATTCCCGTGCTGCTGGAGGTGGCCAGGGATATGGAAGAGCTGTGCCCGGATGCCTGGCTGCTCAATTTCACGAACCCGGCAGGTATGGTGACCGAAGCTATCAACAAGCATTCGAAGATCAAATCGATTGGCCTGTGCAATTCACCCATCGCAGCGTACAAGTGGCTGTCATCCTTGTACGAGGTTCCGGCTGAGCGCATCTACTGTGAATTCGCGGGGCTGAACCATCTGCATTACATCAGCAGCATTACCATTGACGGAGAAGACAAACTGCCGGAGCTGCTGGCGAACCGGGATGGCTATTCTGCGCGCAATGTGCCGCAATATGAATGGAATGCCGCTCTGCTGCGCACGCTGGGGGCGATTCCGTCCTACTATCTCAAATACTTCTACCTGCAGCGGGAGCTCCTGGCCGAGCAGCAGGCTGCGGCAGCCAAAGGCGAGACCCGTGCAGAAACTGTTCAGCGCTTGGAAGAGGAGCTGTTCGAGCTCTACCAGGACGTGAACCTGGCCGATAAGCCGAAGCAACTGGAACAGCGCGGCGGGGCGTATTACTCAGAGGCGGCGGTCCGGCTGATGAATTCTCTCTACAATGACACAGGGGATATTCAGACCCTGAATGTGGCGAATCAGGGGATTCTGGACTTTCTGCCGGATGACGCGAGCATTGAGGTGAACTGCAAGGTGCTTAAATCTGGGCCGGTACCTGTCCCGGTAACTGTCGTTCCTTCGGCGGCTAAGGGGTTGATCCATGCTGTCAAAACTTACGAGCAGCTGGCGATCGAAGCGGCAGTCAGTGGCAGCAGAGATCTAGCACTAACCGCGCTGGCGCATCATCCGCTGGTGCAGTCCGTTCAAGCCGCAGAGGCCATGCTTGCGGAAATGCTGGAGCAGAACAAGGCCTATCTGCCGCAGTTCTTTCAGCATGTTGTACAGTAAGTGCACAGGAAGCGTTAGACAACATAGTAAACGGCAGAAACATAGTAAACGGAAGAAAACGTAGCAAACGGCAGACAACATAGTGAACGGAAGGAAACATAGCAAACGGCAGACAACATAGTGAACGGAAGAAAACATAGCAAACGGTAATAAGCATAGCGGGCGGGTCAGGAAGTCTTTGACCCGTCTGCTATGCGGCATGTACAGTATAGTTCAAAGGGGTTGATTCACTGTGGAGGATATAGCTGAACATCGCGGGGGAATCCGTAAAAAGGTTGGACAGCTGTTTATGTGCGGGTTCATGGATACCCGGCCGAACGATAACATCCTGAAGCTGATCACGGACTACAATATTGGCGGGGTTATCTATTTCCGGCGTAATATCGGTACGCCTGAAGAGGTGTATGAATGCTCGGCCGGTCTTCAGCAGGCGGCATCCGAACCGCTGCTGATCGCCATCGATCAGGAAGGCGGAATGGTAGCCCGGATCGAGCAGGGAGTAACCCTGATGCCGGGCAATATGGCCTTGGGCGCGACCCGTGATCCGGAGGGGGTCTTCGAGGCCGCCAGAATTGCGGGTCTGGAGCTGCGCCAGCTGGGCATGAACATGAACTTTGCACCCTGTGTGGATGTCAACAATAATCCGACCAATCCGGTTATTGGCGTGCGTTCCTTCGGGGAAACACCGCAGCTGGTGGCGAGTCTTGGAGCTGCTGCTGCAGCGGGTTATCAGAACGCGGGTGTTGCGGCAACCCTGAAGCATTTCCCCGGACATGGGGATACCGATACTGACTCGCACCTCGCACTGCCAACGATCCCGCATCCCCGGGAACGGCTGGAGACCATTGAGCTTGCCCCGTTCCGGCATATCATTAAGACTGGAGTCGACGCCATTATGACGGCGCATGTGGTCTTTCCGGCCTATGAGGAGCAGGAGATTCCCGCCACCTTGTCCAAGAACATTCTGACCGGACTTCTGCGGCAGAAGCTGGGCTTTGAGGGCGTCATCGTCACAGACTGTCTGGAGATGAATGCCATTGCCCAGACGGTTGGCGTTGGAACGGGAGCCGTTCAGGCAGTACAGGCGGGGGCGGACCTGATTCTGGTCAGCCACCGGTTCGATTGGCAGGTGGAGGCTATCGAAGCGGTCATTGGGGCCGTTGAACGGGGAGAGATCTCCGAAGCAAGAATTGACGACTCGATCTCCCGGCTGCAGCGGCTGAAATTGAAACGTGGCATTCTAAAAGAGGAACCGGCAGGGTTCGCGGCAATCCGCGATACACTCGCCACCACGGCTTCGCATGCGTTCGCGCAGAAGCTTAGCGAGCATAGCATTACGCTGGTGAAGGATGAGGGACAGCTGCCGCTGTCCGGCAAGGAGCGCACCTATGTGATCTGGCCGGAGGTTCGTGTGCATCATGAGGTCGTGGAAGCGCTGCGTGAGGAAGTGACACTGGGCGGAGAGCTGTCTGAGTTGATTCCGCAGGTCGATGAACGTATTATTGATGCCGATCCTTCAGAGGAGGAGATCGGGCTTGTGCTTACCGAGAGCGCGGCGTATACCCAGATTGTTGCCGTGACCTACAATGCCGGATTCTCCGGCGGCCAGAGGCGGATACTCACAGAATTGGTCGGGAGAACCGGCACCCGGCTGATTGTTGTGGCGGCCCGTGATCCTTTTGATTATACGGCGGTTCCGGGTATCCGCACCTATTTGGCATGCTACGAGAACAAGCCGCTGGCTATGCAGTCCGTTGCGAAAGTGCTGACCGGACAGCTCCCGGCGCGCGGCAGACTTCCGGTGACGGTCGGGGAGTTTCACGTTGGTACCGGAATCCAGGTGTGAGCTGGGTGAGTTAGGTCAAGCACTCGTTGTTACTTAGTACCGGCAAGGTTTTAGGAGGTTACTCTGGGAACCCTTGGAGTAAACAGGATGATAGTCTGATACTACTTAGGACCAGTGAGGGATTAGTGTGCTCCCCCAGAGCTTTCGGAGAAATTAGATGCGCATTCGCATTTATTTGTCCCAAAACGGAAAAACCGGATAAATAGATGCATATTTGGTTACTACTTAGGTTCCAGCCAAATTTAGAGAGTTAGCGGGGAGCCATTGGAGTAATTAGATGCGAAAGTGCATTTAATTCCAGTTGAAATTCCGGATATCTGGAAATTAAGTGCGAATCTGCAACTATTTTGGGGAAAATTGACTCTGTAGTGCTCAAAACTCGAAATTAGATGCGATATCGGTTACTACTTAGGACCCCCTTTTTTCGCCAATGTATGTCATGACCTAAAAACTGGGTAATGAATAGTAATCATACATAAGGGGGGGGAGCATAGTGATTGCCAGAAGACATAACCGAATCCTTCAAGATAAGTTAGAATGTCTCCATCGTACTCTCGCTGAGCTTCGCGCCAGACTGAACGAACTGGAAATCCACAACGCTGCCCTTACCGCGAAACTTATAGAGCGGGATGCCAAAATCAAGGAACAAGAGATCGAAATCAAAGAACTCAAGCAGCGGCTTGGGCAAGACTCGACCAACAGTCACTTTCCCTCCTCCCGGGATCTGAAGCGCAAACCTCAGAACAACCGTACGCCGGGAGGGAAAAAAGGAGCGCCCAAAGGACATCCAGGACATACGCTGAAGTTCTCTGCTACGCCAGATGAAACGATTCTTCATCCTTTGACGCAATGTCCAGACTGTCAAATGTCCTTAGCTGACGTACCCGCTGCCACCTACCAATCGCGGCAGGTCTTTGAGATGCCCGAGCCGAGAATCCACATCACGGAGCACCGGGCCCAGCAAAAACATTGCCCTTGCTGCCGCAAGAAGCAACAGGCGGCTTTTCCAGAAGGTGTGCGGGCGTATGTGCAATATGGCCCCAGGCTGATGGCTTTTTCGGCCTATCTGCATGGATACCAATTGTTGCCGCTTGCCCGATTAAGCGAACTTTTGTATGTCCTGACCGGATGTAAACCGAGTGAGAGGACCCTGCTGGGACAGATTGAAGCCACGTCCGGGACGTTGTCACCCTATATCGAGCAGATTCGGGAAGCCGTGCTGGGAAGCCCCGTCATTCATTCGGATGAAACGGGCGCCCGGGTCCAGAAGAAGGAAAAATGGGTCCATGTCAACAGTACGCCCGACTGGACGCTGCTCGGCGTAGCCGACAGCCGGGGAAGTGAAGGCATGAAAACCCTCCGGGTGCTGGATGCATACCTGGGAACGGTGGTCCATGACGGCTACGGCTCTTATTTCAAACAAGACACCTTTGTCTTTGAACACGCCTTGTGCAATGCCCACCTGATGCGGGATTGTAAGGGGATTGCCTTATATGATAAGCAGGCGTGGGCAAGCCAGATGCTGGCTTTGCTCAAGGAAAGCTGGGACCTGGAGCAGCAGGCTCGCCAGACGGATTGCCGGCTCAGCCAAGAAACGATCCAGCAGCTGGAACAGCGCTACGACGAGATTCTGGAGCAGAGTCAGGCGGAACTGGTGAACGTCCCGATCCCAACCAAGACGGGTCCACGGGGACGTAAGAGCAACAGTAAGGCAGGCAACCTTGCGGCTCGCTTCAGTAAACACAAGGAAGCCATTCTAAAGTTCTTGCATAGCCCCGCCGTCCCGTTTGACAACAACCAAGCCGAGCGCGATTTACGCATGGTGGTCGTCAAACAAAAGATCTCGGGCTGCTTCCGCGCCTCCGATTCTCCTGAATGGTTCGCTACCATCCGCAGTTTCATCTCCACCTTGATTAAGCAAGAACGCCCTGTTCTGGCTAGCTTAATGCTGGCTTCTTCCGGCTCATTTTCTTTTACTCCCATTGGGGGTCGTAAGTAGTAACCGATATCGCACTTATTTGCTACAAAACGGAAAAAAATACTGAAATAGATGCGATATCGCACTTAAATCGGTGGCTGGACTAAGGTGGTAATCAAACTTTGATTCTCCTAACCTATGAGGTCCTAAGTAGTAACCATATTTGCAACTAAATCTGTGAATTCGACTATGAGGCTATATCATCAAAACAGGCTCTACACCGATGGCGTTCGCTTGAGGGCACCTGAGTCCGCAAGAGTCTGAAACATAAGCGATGGTTACTGGCTACGGCCTTCATTTGTTATGCTATAGCCTCCTTGTTGCGCGGGGGTGGATCAGAGGCCGGGTGAGCAACACAGAGTGAAGGGGCCCTAAGTGTAACAAGCGTTCGTCTATTCATAGGGTTCTAAGTAGCTTGGTAACCGGCTGCCTCTTCTCAGAAGAGACAGTCTGTTTCTTGTTGTTTAGGAAATTATAATTTCCTTCTATTGTGAATAAGGTCTTGCGCATTCCGCAGGAACAGCCAGCCATTGCCCTTAAGAACTTGCGCATTCCGAAGGAACAGCCGCTCTTGTCCTTAAGGTCTTGCCCTTAAGAACTTGCGCATTCCGAAGGAACAGCCGCTCTTGTCCTTAAGGTCTTGCCCTTAGGGTCTTGCGCATTCCGCAGGAACAGCCCGCCTTTGACCTTATCCCAAGGCGCGTATCCCGTCAGGGATAGCGTGCCGCCCCCAGCGGCGTCCGAGCGGTCCCGAAGGGATAAGCGGTCCTACCTCCCAGGCTCCTAAGCACAGTACCGCCAGACTCCTTCGCCAAACTTTCGGGTGTCCAGAGGGCAGAGCCCTTTGGGGCCCTCCCTTGGAAGGGAGGGTTTGGGAGGGTTCGAATCTTTATCAAATCTTTATCAAATCTTTATAACCCCCTGTTACCGTTCTTGCAAGAGAGGGTGACTAGATATGCAGCCATATATTCTGCAAACCAGCAAGTTAAGCAAACAATTCAAGCGCCAGAAGGCGGTAGCGGAGGTCTCGCTGAACGTTCCGGCCCATTCGGTATACGGTCTACTGGGTCCGAATGGCGCAGGCAAAACCACGATCCTGAAAATGGTAACCGGGCTGCTGCGCCCCAGCGGCGGCGAGATTCTGTTCGCCGGCGAGCCGTGGAGTCGGAAACGGCTGGGGGAGATCGGCGCGCTGATCGAGTCTCCGGCACTCTATGGCAACCTGACAGCCAGCGAGAATCTGCTGGTGCATGCGAAGCTGCTGAGGCTGCCGAAGGAGCGGATCGCGCAGGTGCTGGACACCGTGGATCTGCAGAATACCGGCCGCAAGCGGGCCTCGCAGTTCTCGCTTGGCATGAAGCAGCGGCTGGGCATCGCCATAGCCCTGCTGAACCAGCCGAAGCTGCTCATTCTGGATGAGCCGACCAACGGTCTGGACCCGCTGGGCATTCAGGAGCTGCGGGAACTGATCCGCTCATTCCCGACACAGGGAATCACGGTAATTCTGTCCAGCCACATCCTGTCCGAAGTGGAGCAGATTGCCGACCATATCGGCATCATTAGCGGGGGCAGGCTGGGGTATGAGTGTGCGATACATCCGGATGAAGATCTGGAGGCCCTGTTCATGAAGGTGGTTGCTGAGAACCGGGGAGCAGAGGGGGATTCCCATGCTTAACCTTGTCCAAGCGGAGCATATGAAATACAAACGCAGCTTCGCGCAGAAACTGGTGTTTATCGGGCCGCTGTTTTTTGTTGTGTTTGCTCTTGTTGCCTTGTTGTACCTGCCGGAGGGGCAGAGTATTCCCGGACAACTGCTTCTGACCATGGTGTTTAACTGGTGGCCGTTTATTTTTGTGCCGCTAGGCACTGCGTTGCTCTGCGCACTGTCCGAACAGCGCGAGCGCAAAGCCGGGAATTACCGTGCACTGCTCACCCGTGAGGTGCATCCTCTGCAGCTATGGCTGGGCAAAATAGCGGTGCTGGCTTATTATCTGCTGCTCTCCTCGCTCGGATTGATCATAACGGTACTTCTGGCAGGGCTGCTGATCACGGATGGGCAGCTGCCGGTCTGGAAGATCAGCTATGCCAGTCTGCTGATCTGGCTGGCCTCCTTAGGCTTCATCCCGCTGCAGCTGTTCATCGCGGCCTGGAAAGGCATGGCTGCTTCCATTGGCGCAGGACTGACCGGATTGTTCGCCGGCGTGCTGGCAGCGCCGGGCCCCTATTGGATGCTGGTGCCCTGGAGCTGGCCGTTGCGGCTAATGTGCCCCGTGATCGGGGTCCATCCCAACGGGGTCTCGCTTCAGTCCGGTGATCCGCTGCTCTCTCACACCGTCATTCCTACTGGAATCTTGCTTTCCCTGCTGTTCTGCGGTGCGACTGCCTGGCTTGGCGGAATCTGGTTCTCCCGAAGAGAGGTGAAATAGCGATGCAGCTGCTGCGATTATTGTTCAGCGACTGGTTAAAGACCAAACGGACAGCGGTTAGATCAGTAACGTTCGCTGCTCTGCTGTTGTTTCCCCTTGCATTGTTAGCGTATTATTCCGGTTCCGCACGGACTGCAGATTTGCCTGTGCGGATACATGAGGCTTACTACCAGGCCGGATGCATTCTGCTGCCGGTCGCTGCTGGCCTGCTGGGTGGACTTCTGGCCGCGCAGGAAGAGCAGGCCGGACATTTCAACGGCTGGCTTGGACAAGCGGCACCCAGAGCGCAGATTTATCTGAGCAAGCTGCTTCTGTTGCTCTGCCTGATGGCTGCTATTCTGTTTGGTTCTTTGGTGGTTCTACTGCTGGGCATGAAGCTTGTGCTGCAGCTGGACCAGATCGGGACCGGAGCCTTCATCCTCAGCGGCGTACTGGCGCTGGCAGGCTCGTTTTTGTTAGCTTCGCTTCATATCTATCTGGCGTTTGCCTATGGGCTTGGCGCATCGGTGGGTGCCGGGGGTGCCGGATTACTGGTCGCGGCGATTATCGGCACGACTTCCATCGGCGACAAGATATGGCCTTACCTTCCCTGGGCCTGGCCGGCCAGACTGGCTTGGCTGCCGTCTGTGCGGATGGCCGGTGCCCTGCCGGATGGACTGCCTGAGAGCTGGCTGCTGCGGTACAGCCTGCAAGGACTCATTCCTGCTGCCGGTTTATTTCTGCTGGCAACGGTCTGTAGTATACTATGGTTCAGCAGATGGGAAGGACGTGTCAGCTATGAATAAGGCAGGAACAGGAGGGCGAAGGTGAGCCGGATTCTGATTATAGACGATGAGCAGGCGCTGGTGCAGCTGCTCAGTGAAGAATTGACCGCCAATGGGCATGAGGTTCTGGCTGCGTATGACGGCAACGAGGGGGTGCTGCTGGCGGCGGCTGAACCGGAGCTTGTGATTCTGGATATTATGATGCCGGGTCTGAACGGCTTCGAGGTCTGCCGCACCATCCGCGACTGGGTGAGCTGTCCGATTATCTTCCTGAGCGCCAGACAATCGGAGGCCGACAAGATCAGAGGGCTTACGCTGGGCGGAGACGATTATGTCCTGAAGCCGTTCGGACTACGTGAGCTGATGGCCAGAATAGAGGCCAATCTGCGGCGGGAGGCACGGACCCGGCAGGCTAGTAGGGAAGGCAACAGTTCCAAGCTGCATTATGGCAGACTTAGTCTGAGCCTGCAGGAACGGCTGGTCAGAATCAACGGCGAGCCGCTGGCGCTGACCCGGCGGGAATACGATATCGTAGAGCTGCTGGCGCTGCACGGCGGTCAGGTTTTTTCGCGGGAGCATATGTATGAGAAGATCTGGGGCTACGACGCCGAAGGGGACGCTTCTACGGTTGTGGAGCATATCAAGAAGATCCGCGCCAAGCTGGCCGCCGCCGATCCGGCAGGGGAATACATCTCCACGGTCTGGGGTATCGGCTACAAATGGACGGAGCAGTAAGCAAGGAGAGCGGTTAATGAACAAAAGATCATTAAAAACACAGTTCATGTTTACCTTTATTTTAATTATCGCAACCAGCGCGGCAGCAACAGTGCTTACTTATTTCATCGCTGCACAGCTGTTCGCCAGGATCGACAATAAGCTGGTGTATCCGGCCAACCATTACGAGAAGCAGCTCCCGGTGATAGAAGCATGGATTACTAGGGAGAATACGGCGCTGCTTGACCCGCAGGGGCAGCAGCGGCTGGAAGAGCATATCCCGCTGCAAGAGATTCTGTACCGGGTGCTGGACCGTGAAGGCGGGACCGTATACGGCACGATGAATGACAGCTGGACCGTGGATAGAACGGAGCTGTATAAGTTGTTGAATACCACCACCGGCCAGCAGGGTCGTTATATCCGCACGGTTCCGGTCATTACGGAAGACGGCGTGATTGCCGGAGCGGTTCAGCTGTCCTACCGGCTGAAGACCAGCTTCGTGAAAGACTCCGGCAACTGGTGGCTTACCTTGATCTTCGCGGGGGCGATCATCTCCCCGTTTCTATATATCGCCCTGTTTACATGGATCTTCTCCCGCAGATTCACGCGCAATATCAACCAGCCCTTACAGCTGCTGATGGACGCTTCGCGCAAGATCCAAGCCAAGGATCTGGACTTCGACATTCCTTATGTGGCCGATAATGAGCTGGGCCGCTTATGCGCCGCTTTTAGCGAAATGAAGGGTGAGCTGGGCCGCTCGCTCTCGGCGCAGTGGCGGATGGAGCAGGAACGGATGGAAATGGTAGAGTCTCTAGCCCATGATCTGAAGGCTCCACTGGCTATTATCCGGGGTTACTGTGAAGCGCTGATGGAATTCTCGGAGGTGGACCAGGCCAAGCGGGAGCGATATCTTGGAGTGATCAAGGACAGTGCCGACCAGAGCACGAAGCTGGTGCATCAAATGTTATATACCTCTGAACTGGAGCGGTCCGGTGCTGCCCCTAAGCTGCTGCCGGTTCCGTTGCATGAATTTCTTAGCCACAAAGCAGGTGTCTACCAGCTTCAGGCAAGGCAGCAGGGCAGCACACTGGAACTTGTACTTACGGCCGATGACAGCCTGACACTCGATACCGATGTGGAGAAACTGGAGCGTATTCTGGATAATGTGGTTTCCAACAGCCTGGAGCATACCCCGGCAGGAGGTACGGTCACTCTGTCTGTTAAACAGGAGGAGAACGGAGACGTTGTGTTTGACATCTGTGATACAGGCACAGGCTTCAGCCCCAAGGACAAGGATAAAGCCTTTCAGAAGTTCTACCGGGGAGATGAGGCCAGAGGAGGGAAAGGCGGTCATTCCGGTCTTGGTCTCTACATTGCCAGAGAACTGGCCGGACGTCTCGGCGGCTCGCTGGAGCTGCTGGACAACCTGGCCGGAGGGGCTTGCGTCAGACTTCGGCTGCCACAATACCTCTGATCAAGTTAGAGTGTCCTGCAGCAATGTTATCTATTGCATTTTCAGTTCCCGGCGCTAGATGGTATGATAGGAAACGGGGTGAATATGAATATGAATAATAAGACAACCAATCCGGAAGTAGACAATAAGGAAGAAGCAGTCCATCCGGGGGAAGCGGACAATGCCCAGGAGCCGATGTCCGAGGAGAATCTGAATGAGCTGCTTAAGGCGGTTCACCACAACGGCCTTGTAGCTCTGAAGATGCACTTCAAGGAAGTGGAAGGACAGCTGGTGAAGCTGGATGCTTATGGCCCGGTGTTTGTTTTTCATGTTAAGAATGATGCCGGTGAGGTCTATTCCTGCGGGTTTTTTCTGCGCGAGCTGATCGCAAGGTTCCAGTCCGGCAACAATCCATCGGTATGGATGGCTTCATTCTTCGTTGATCTGATGAAGACGGAGGGCGGCAAAGCTCTTCCACAGCCGGCTGGAAGTGAAGATGAAGCCAAAGCCATAATCGACAATGTATTGGTTCCCAAATGCATCGCGGAGATTACCGAAGAATTTGCTCCTGAGCAAATCCATGCAGGTCTGGCCTGGAATGAGCAGTTCGGACCGGTATTCGAAGCCGGGTTCCCGGCAATCACTGCAGGCAATAATGTCTGTGCAATCCCGCTGCACCTGTTGTATACGCATTTGCAGCTGAACCGTGATCCGGTGGAGCTGCTGCTTCAAGGCTTGTACAACATCCGCAAGGAACACGGAATGGAATAAAGTTAAGACTCGTTACTGCTTAGGTCCCTTTGAGGATGTGAATGCTGCACTAGATCCTTTCAAAGAAATTAGATGCGAAAACGCACTTAATTTCAACGCAAACGGCTGTTAGAAGGTAAATAAGTGCGAATATGCAACTAATTACGAGTAAATTGCTTGTTCAGCGCTCAGAATCGGAAATTAAGTGCATTATGGCACTTATTTGCTTCAAAACGGGAAAAATTGGTGAATTAGATGCAGTTTCGCAACTAATTCCGTGATTGGACTGATGTGGCGATCAAAATTTGATGCTCCTTTCCTATGGGGTCCTAAGTAGTAACTAAGACTCTAGCTATTCAGTGCAGGCCCTCGGAATCCTCCGAGGGTCTTTTTCTAAATATAGCGTGCCCAGAGGCACGCGTTATCTAGTTGGTGAAAGTCCAACCCAAGGAGGGGCCAAGCCACCTTTGTAGCTAGGATGCTTGCGCATGGCGAAATCTGTGTGTAAAAGCGCATCGACAAAAGTACCTGTCAGAGATAGGGCGAGCAACGACCCAGGCCGCAACACCAAGTGAATCCTGCCGCGTCGTCAAAAAGGCCCTGCAAAGGGGAAAAGAAGGAGCCGAGTCTCGTGTATTTAGACGAAGGCCAAGGAAACTGTATAGAACTTGGAACCACAGTGAAGAACCTTCCGGCGTATAGGGAACGGCATGGGTTGAAAGATAGCGCAGTGAACTGGGGAGACCCTCCCCTGCACGGGATTATTTTTTTTTTTTAGAAACCGTAAATAGACGCTCTATAAGCCCAAAAGGCGAAGTGAACCGTCTGCAGGAAGGGAGTCCGAGGGGCTCATAGTACCGAAGAACCTAAGGACAACATAACCTTAGGGAGGGAAGGGGCCCTGCTTTGTTCATGTTTGACCAAGAGGTACGAGTTCGTGAATGCCAAAAGGCTAACGACACGCAAGAAAATGCTCAATAACTCTAAGGGGAAACTAGGTCATGAGGCCAAAGTCAATAGGCTGCATGCCCATGAATGACGAACATCGGAAAGCCGTATGAGGGAAAACCTCACGTACGGTTTGATGAGGAGGGGCTGGTCAGGCCAGTCCTTTACTCTAGAGAAACTATATGTTTCACAATATCCTTTATCCTTCTATTTCTCGCAGAAACGGTTACCGTCCCTAAAAGGACGGCGAAGCCGTTTCTACTTGATGCCTGTCCCCGCCATGTAGCCCCCAATCAGAGTTTCAGCTAAGCCCGGTTCCAGAAGTTGTATAAAAAGAGGTCTTCCAGCAAATAGTATCGTCATGGAGGTGTAGATGATGCCTACGGCGAGAACTGAATCAGACCCCCTCAAATCTAAAAATCTAGCAGACAATCTGGCTAAGCTTACCGATTCGCTCGGGCACAGCCCAGATATCATAGTCCGCAAATTCACGCCGCTGTCAATTCAGGCGGAAATCGCCGCGGTGTTCATGGAAGGGCTGGTTGAACAAGAACTGGTTGAGGACTTTCTGAAGGATATGATGGTCTTTGAGCGCTTCCCGGATACACAGCCTTCCTCCGTCGAGGCTATGTTCGACTTGATGAAGCACAAGACGAGAGGTGTAGGCGAGAAGAACTGTCTTAAAGAATGGAACCATTTATTTGAGGCGCTGCTGTCCGGAAGTACGGTCATTCTGGTGGACGGCATCAGCGAGGCCTTAAGCAGCAATACAAGCGGGGGTGAGGTCCGCACAGTAACAGAAGCTACTACACAGGTCTCCATTCGTGGACCGAAGGAGAGCTTCACAGAATCACTCGGAACCAACCTGTCGCTGGTGCGCCGCAAGATCAAAAGCCCGAATCTGTGGGTGGAGAGCATGAAGATTGGCGATGTTACCCAAACCGAAGTTTCGATTATGTATATGCATGGTATCGTAAATGAGGATATTCTCGCAGAATTACGCAAGAAGCTGCAGGCGATACACGTAGATGCCATTCTGGAATCAGGCTACATTGAGCAGCTGATTGAGGAGAATGTGTATTCTCCGCTGCCCACCTTATTTAATACAGAACGCCCTGATAGTGTGGCAGGCAATCTGCTGGAGGGCAGAATAGCCATATTTGTGGACGGAACACCGTTTGTGCTAATCGCGCCTACGACATTTTTTATGTTTTTTCATGCGGTTGAGGATTACTACCAGCGGTTTGATATCTCGACCCTGATTCGAATCCTACGGCTGATATGCCTGATGATCTCCTTATTTGGACCGGCTGTGTTTGTGGCTACCCTTACCTTTCATCAGGAAATGATTCCAACCTCCCTTTTAATCAATCTGGCCTCCCAACGGGAAGGTGTTCCTTTTCCAACCTTTATTGAGGCGGTCATTATGGAGCTTACCTTTGAGATTATCCGCGAGGCCGGTATCCGCATGCCTTCCCCGATTGGTCAGACTGTATCGATCATCGGCGGTTTGGTGCTGGGACAGGCAGCGGTCCAAGCGGGGATCGTCTCTCCAGCGATGGTCATCGTTGTTTCGCTGACGGGTATTTCCAGCTTTACCACTCCTGCCTTTAATATGGCGCTTTCTGTACGCGTTCTCCGGTTCATCATCATGTTTATTGCCGCTTTTATGGGGCTCTACGGAATCACCATATTTATGTTTATCCTGATTGCCCATATGTGCAGTTTGAGATCGCTTGGTTTTCCATTTATGTCTCCCTTCGGACCGTTTATTGCTGAGAATCAGAAGGATACCCTATTGCGTGTGCCTTTGAATCGGATGAGGAAACGGCCGCGCCTGGTCAGCCAAAAGAATAAAATACGCCTTGAAACCGAGGGGGACTCTAGGGGAGATCGACAATGAAGCTGAAGTGGATGAAGTCTATCCTTATCTGTCTGTGTTCGGCATCACTGTTGACCGGCTGCTGGAACAGCAGAGAGCTGAATGATCTGTCCATCGTCACCGGAATTGCCATTGATCGGGTCCCGGATTCGCAAGAGTACCAGGTTACCTTTCAGATCGTGAACCCCGTATCGACATCAGCCAGCATGGGGGCTGGTATGGGACAGCCCACAATTATCAGCTATTCTTCCACGGACAGTACGTTGTTCGGAGCCTTGCGCAAAACCTCCAGAAAAGCTTCCAGACAGCTGTTTTTTGCCCATACCCAGTTGGTGGTGATTGGCGAGTCGCTGGCGAGGGAGGGGCTTGGCGAGATTTTTGATATTTTCGAAAGATCACATGAGCTGAGGCTCGGCACCGGTGTGCTGATCTGCAGAGATACGGATGCCGCCGCTGTGATCAAGATATTGATGCCCACCATGTCCATTCCGGCAGTAGGGCTGCTTAAGAAGGCCAAGAACACCTCCAGATTATGGGGTGAGAACATCGATGTGGATGTGTTTGAGCTGATCCGGGGCATTACCGGAGCGGGCGATCTGGTAATCAGCGGAGTGGGGATTAAAGGGAATCCTGTTGAAGGCCGCAAGAAAAGCAATCTTGAAGAGTCTGAGGTAAAGACGCTGGTTGTAATGAGCGGGCTCGCTATCTTCAAAGACGGACGGTTGCAGGATTGGCTGGAGGGTCCACAGGCCAGGGGGACGATGTGGGTTCTGGATAAGATGAAAGAAACCAACATCAATATAGATTCAGGGGAAGTGCAGAAGTCCATAGCGGTGAATATCAATCACTCCAAGACGAATATTAAGGTCGGGATCCATCAAGGCAAGCCTGTCTTTCATATCTATATCGCTGAGGAAGGAACGGTGAATGAGACCAAAAGCTATGTTGATCTGAGCAGCAGGGAGGAGATTCTTAAATTGGAGCAGGAGCTGGCCAAGCAGACCAAAGCCGAAGTCATGGGGGCTCTGCGGACGGCGCAGAAGCTGAAGAGCGATATTTTTAACTTCGGGAACGAACTGGAACGGACGAATCCGGCAGCCTGGAAGACCGTGAAGCAGGATTGGGGACAACAATTTGCCGAAGGAGAGCTGGATGTTCAGGTGAAGGCCTATATTCGCAGTACAGGCATGAGAATGAAGCCCTACATGATCAATCCCAACTAACGAAGGCACGCAGCGAAAGGAGGAGAATACTTGTTGAGAAAAGAGGTGATCAGTGCCAATCAGCTGTTCGCGTTGATCGTGCTGTTCGAACTGGGGACAGCCCTGATCGTGCCGATCGGGCTGCAGAGCGGACATGCGATCTGGATCTCCATCTTGATCGCCCTGCCAGGGGGAATGCTGCTGTATTGGGTGTATACCTACCTGTATCACCAATATCCCAAACTGATTATCAGCGGATACACCCAGCGGATTCTGGGCAGAACCCTTGGCTGGCCGCTGAGTTTGCTGTTTATCCCGGTGCTGATGTTCAATGGCTCAAGGAACCTGAGGGAAGCGGGGGATCTGCTGCGCGCCTCCTCCTATGACCAGACTCCGGTATTCATCATCAATGCGATGATGGTTGTTGCCGTCATGTATATCCTTTATCAAGGCATAGAGGTATTCGGCCGAACTGCGGAAATTTATGTGCTTGTAATCTTTGTTGTGGGGTAATTTGCTGTTTCGTCGTAATCGCCGCAGGCCTTGTGAAATTTGACAATCTTTTTCCCCTGCATGGAAAGGACTGGGTGGCCGCGCTGTCGTCTGCATATCCTGATATCTGGATCTTTCCGTTTGGCGAACTCGTGTGCTTCACGACGATTCTGCCCCACTTGAACAAATCGGTGACGGCCCGCCCGGCAGGGCTGATTGCACTTGGTTTAAGCGGACTGCTGCTAAGTTTCACACATGCGATTGAAATAGCAGTTCTTGGAGAAAATATATACAGCCGGACAACATTTCCAATCTTCACAACAATAACTTTGGTGAATTTAGCCAATTTCATTCAGCGGCTGGATGCCTTGGTAATACTAACCCTGATTATTGGCGTGTTCTTCAAAATGGCAGTGTATTGCTATGCCGCCATGGCCATCACTGCCGATCTGTTCAAAGTGTCGGACAGCCGCCAGTTAGCAATTCCCGTAGGAGTGGTTGTCCTCTTCAGTTCATTTATCAGTGCGGGGAATTACCCCATTCATATAGATGAGGGAAAAGTGTTCCTGAAATACATATTGCCCTATTTATGTGCTGCAGTACCTATCCTGCTCTTCCTGGTTCACTCCATCCGGAGAAGATTCGGCCGGGTGTAGGTTCATGATTTGCGCTTGCTGTCGCTGCGCTGCCGCTTCTTCTTCCTATAAGAAGCGAACAGCACACTGCACAGGGGCAGCAGCAGAAAAGCCACCATGATAATCGATTCCTGAAGGGTTGTCGTTGCGAACGCGGACGTAATGGATTGAAGGGAGCCGGCGATGCTCATTCCTGACAGCAGGTCTACGGAAACAATCATGAGCAGAACCAGCAGGGCGAGCAGGATATAGAGAAATAATATTTTCATAAAGTATCCTTCTCCTTTCACGGGGCTGAAGTCAGTGTTTCCATTTAGAGCGGAGGATAAACGTCAGGTTGCCCGGTGCTGCTAATCAACTAGTTGGGAGATGATTAGGATGTGGTCACGTATTGTCGCTTTTATTCCGGACTGGACAACCTTTATGCTGGCAGCCGTTACCTTGCTGTTTCCGATAGGCTTCTACTATGTATACAGGTCTGTGTATGCCTATGTAGGAAGCGGCAGGACTGCCGAGCCAGGCACGCCGCGGATGGATTCCCCCATTGAGCAGGGGCAGAACAAGCAACCGGAACAGCAGTCTGCGGCTCCATTATCCTTTACAGGCCACTATGATGCAGATCTGCAGTCAGTCCGCTCTACTGTGGGCCAGAACAGTGATGTACATATTCGTGAATTTATCGTAAAAGGGCTGGAGGCCCGGGCTTCGCTGATTTATGTGGAGGGAATGCAGAATGAAGAGCTGATCAACCAGCAGGTGATGCAGATCCTGATGTTCGAGAACAAAGAGCCGGAGGGCAAGGACCAATATAGCTATATCAAGGAAAATATGCTTGCGCTTGCCCAGCTGAGTGAAGCCAAAGACCTGGATGAGCTGCAGGAGCATGTGCTGTTTGGTTATACCGCGCTGCTGGTGGAAGGTATGACCGAAGTGCTTCTGGTTGGATTTCCGCACGGCACGGTCCGCTCCGTTGCCGAGCCGACCTCGGAAGCTCTGCTGCGGGGACCGCGGATCGGGTTTACAGAAGTGCTGAGTGAGAATACATCGCTGCTGCGGCGGCAGGGTCTGAACAAGAATATGGAAATGAAGCAGTTTGTGGTCGGCAACGAGATCAAGCGGAATCTGGTAGTCGCCTATTTGAATAATATCGTCAATCCCGATCTCCTGCAGGAGGTAATCACACGGGTCTCCAAAATCGATATGGATTTCATCGTGGAATCCGGTTATGTAGAGCAACTGATCGAAGATAATTACTTAAGTCCGTTTCAGCAGGCTCAGAATACCGAGCGGCCGGACCGTGTAATCTGCGCCCTGCTGGAAGGAAGAATCGCGATTCTGCTGGACGGCACACCGTTTGCGCTGATTGTACCGGTAACCTTCAGCATGCTGCTGCAGTCTCCCGAGGATTATTATGAGCGCTGGCTTCCGGGAACGCTGCAGCGACTGCTGCGCTTCTGCGCCGCTTTCCTGGCTCTGTTGGCTCCGTCGCTGTATATCTCATTCATCTCGTTCCATCCGGGATTGATTCCCACCCAACTGGCCATCTCCATTATCGAGACCCGCCAGGGGGTTCCGTTTCCTTCCTTATTTGAGGTGCTGATTCTTGAGATCTCGATTGAGATTCTGCGTGAAGCCGGGATTCGTCTGCCGAAGCCGATTGGTCCGGCGATGGGCATTGTCGGAGGTTTGATTATTGGTGATGCCGCGGTGCAAGCGGGGATTGTCAGTCCGTTTCTGGTTATTGTTGTCGCGGTTACCGCCATCTCTTCCTTCTCCATTCCAATGTACAGTGCGGGAATAACACTTCGTATCCTGCGGTTTGCCGGAATGTTATTTGCTGCTGTATTGGGAATGTTCGGAACCATTCTCTTCTTCCTGTTAATCTGCAGCCATCTAACCAAGCTGCGAAGCTTCGGCGTGCCCTATGTGACACCTGTATCTCCTTTCCGCTTAAGCGACTGGAAGGATCTGTTGCTCCGTGCGCCTTTGTCAATCATGAAGCGCAGGCCTGAAATGATGAAAACACAGAAAAAAAAGCGCAGATCCTAGCTGCGGCAAAAAGAGAGGGGTGGGTAAGTGTTCAGACGCACGGATGATAAAATTACTACCTCACAAGCGGCGATATTTCTAACGAATACCGTACTTGGAGCAGGAATCCTGACGCTGCCAAGAATTGTGGTGGAGGCTGTGAAGACTCCTGATGCCTGGATGTCCGTTGTGCTGGGCGGGGCATTTATGGTGTTTGTAATTCTGCTGATGGTGAAGCTGAGCCAGCAATTTCCCGGCAAAACCGTCTATCAGTATTCGAAGCGGATTGTAGGCACGATTCCGGGCGGGTTCCTGAGTTCACTTCTGATTCTCTATTTCATCATTATCGCCGGATTTGAAATTCGTGTGCTGGCGGAGGTGACTTTGTTCTACCTGCTGGAAGGGACACCCATCTGGGCGATTGTGATCCCTTTCATCTGGGTTGGAGCCTACCTGGTTTATGGAGGAATCAATTCCATTGCGCGTGTATTTCAGATTGTGTTTCCGATCAGTATCCTCATTCTGGTGATTTGTTATATTCTCAGTGCGAGGTTGTTCGATCTCCAGAATTTGCGTCCCGTACTAAGTGACGGAATACTGCCGGTAATCAGAGGCACGAAATCCATCATCCTGCTCTTTACCGGCGTTGAAGTCATTATGACCCTGGTAGCCTTTATGCAGCATCCGCAGCAGGCTGTCAAAGGCATGCTGCTGGGATTTGGCGTTCCGCTGATCCTGTACCTGGTGACGGTAGTGGCGGTGGTAGGCGGATTGTCTATCGATTCGGTAATCACCAGCACCTGGCCTACCATTGATTTGGTGCGCAGCTTTGAAGTATCGGGATTCTTCTTCGAACGTTTCGAAGTTCCGCTGCTGGTCATTTGGCTGATGCAGATGTTCTGCAACTTCTGCAGTTTTTTCTTTAATGCTTCATTAGGTATTTCCCAAATATTTCATCTGAAGATCCATCCGGTTATGTTCGCCTTAATGCCAGTAATCTTCATCTCCACCATGCTTCCCAAGCAGATTAATGATGTGTTTAGCATGGGTGAATTCATTGGGAATATGGGGGTTGTGATCTTCCTGCTGCTACCGGTGCTGCTGTCCGTGGTGCTGATCATCCGCAAGAAAGGAATGAAGCAGAATGTATAAGCGTGGTTTGGCCAAGCTGCTGTTGGCTGCGGCGCTTCTGGTCAGTCTGCCTGCTTGCTGGAGCAGCAGGGAGATCGAGGATCTCAGCTTGTACACGGGCATGGCGCTTGACCAAGGGAAACCGAGCCTTGTGGAGAAGGAGCTTGAGGAGCGTGGAGGAAGCTACAAGAAGCGGAATACACTGACTGCGACGTTGCAGATCGTACCAGAAAAAATCATCGGGAACACTAAGACCAAAGACAAGCAGCAGCAACAGCAGCGTTTTTTCAATATTTCCGAAACGGGAGATTCATTGCTGGAAATCTTTCGCCAGTTCTCAATCCGCCGGGATCGTCCGATTATTGGCCATCACCTGAAGGTGATTGTGGTTTCCGAGCAACTGGCAGCGCAGGAGAATATGCGGCAGTTGATGGACTTTGTGCTCCGTGACAATGACATCCGTCCCAGCTGCATGGTGTTCCTCAGTGAAGGAAACGCAGCCAAGACCTTGACGACGACTCATCCGGACGAGATTCCTTCGTTTCGGCTGAGGGATATGATCGGGAACAGATTTCGAACCAACAAGCTCATGGAAGGAGTCAATCTGTCGAAGCTGGATGCGCTGATGCATTCTAAACAAAGCTTTATCCTGCAGAATATTGTGGAATCGGAGAGCGAGGTGGAGTTCTCGGGAGCGGGTATTATAAAGGGCGAGACTGGCCAATTCATCGGCAACCTGGACCAGGGGGACGTGGAGAGTATTAACTGGATTAAAGGAGAGATCAAGAGTGGTACGATCAAAGCATATGATGAGGCCGATGAGGTGATTACCTATGAGATCAAATCCGCTGAGAGTAAGATCACTGTGAAGGAGAGCGCAGACGATGAGTTATCGTTTCACGTCAAAATAGAGTCGACCGGCCGCCTCATTGAGAAATGGAACAATCAGCACCGCAAGCTGGATGAGGCCTATTTGAAGGAATTTGAGAAGCATTTCAAGCAGCGATTGACCGAAATGATCAATCGGACGATGCTGAAGATGAAGACCACCTATAAAGTAGACGTTGCCGGGTTCGGTCAGCGGCTCAGCATTGAGGAACCTCAAAAGTGGAAGAAAGTAAAAGATCACTGGGACGAAATGTTCAGTACGATTCCAGTGACCTTTGAAGTGAAGCTTACTATTACCGATTACGGTTCATTCACAGAATGACGGAAAAGACGACGGAAAGGCGGCAGCAAGGCCCGCTCGTCCTGCGGGTGTAACGGTCACCGCGCGTGTCTGCTGCTGTCTGGCAACCCAGCCCCGCTCTAGCAAGCAGTGCAGAACAGCAGCGCCCAGCGCTCCAGCCGGATTTCTGTACGTGCCGGATAAGTTTGCCTGCGCCGGGTTCACAAGTACCCCCTCGCAGCTTGTGCAGCCTGCAAGGATTACGGAATGTCCCCTCCAGATTGAGGCCCAGGTCAAGCATATCCGCATTCCGGAGCATGCACCGCATTTTGCCATCGTCGAGACGCAGACCGTTAGGGTCCACGTCCATCAGGAGCTTGTGCTCGGGGAGCACCATATTAACCCTGCGTTCTGGAACCCGCTGATCTATAATTTCCGCCATTCCTTCGGCTTAAGCCCGGAATGGGGCAAATCCTACCGCTCGGAGACATGAGCGGAGATACGAGGGAACGCTAGGCAAGAGAAGGAAGGGTCACCGGAAGGGGCTGTCCCATAAGTAGATTTTCTACGACAGGGACAGTTCTTCTTCATTCTAGAAACCGTAAAAAGTTAATAGAAACCGTAAAAAGTTAACAAAGCCGCGATCCTCCCGTTATTGGAGAATCGCGGCTTTGCGTTTTTGGTCCACTCCGCCTTGCTTTAGCACATGATTGTGGAAAAGCGGTAGCGGTCGCCTTGGTCTCCGGATTTTCACCGCCAAGGGGAATGAAAAAAATCTGGAGAGCACAGCGATTGGAACAACGTTCCGTTTGCGGAGTGTTCTCACCAAGTGCTACTCGTCCGAGCCTGTCATACCACACCGCGCGACAAGGAGGCTAAGAATAACAAATGAAGGCCGTCGCCAGTAACCAACGCTTAACTTTCAGACTACTAACGGACTCAGGAGCCTCTATTCAGGCAAAAACCCACTAGTTAGGGCCTGTTTTTCCAATATAGAGGCTATGAGGTCCGCTAGACTCCAAACCATCGCAGGAATGAGGAAATAGGAGCTATGCGGTCCGCTAGGACGTGGGTTATCTGAAGTTCGGTGGCGAAGCCGGTTCTTCTTGAAATATAAGAATTTATATGTTGCACGCTATAATTTATCCTTCTATTTCTCGCAGAAACGGATGCCGCCTCTTGCAGTGGACGGCGAAGCCGTTTCTTCTTGTTCAACGTAGAATTTGGTCCGCTGGCGTGCGAATCCGGTTCACCAGCAGCGGACGATCCTCCCGGTACGAAGACCGATCCTCCCTATCGGAGGCGCTTCAGCTTCTGATAGGATGAAAGCGTAAACAATAACAGTGTAAAGGAGATTCCGCTATGGGGGTACCTTCTGGCGAACTGCTTCGCGGCGCCGAACCGGTTCGATCCTCCCGCAAGAAGCTGCAGAACAAATACAAGCTGTTCCTGATGGCTTTGCCGTTTCTTGTGGTGACCTTTGTGTTCTATTATCTGCCGATCAGCGGCTGGCTGTATGCCTTCTATGATTTCATTCCCGGCATTCCGCTGGCGGATACACCTTATGTCGGGCTGAAATGGTTCCGGACGATGGTGTCCAATCCCACGCAGACCGCCGAGGTGCTGCGTGTGCTGAAGAATACACTCGCCATGAGCTCGCTGGGGCTGATAACCTCCGTATTTCCGGTTATCTTCGCCATCCTGTTGTCCGAGATCCGCTCCGGCTGGTACCGCAAGCTGGTGCAGACCTTGACCACGATCCCGAACTTCATCAGCTGGATTCTGGTCTACGCGCTCGCCTTCTCCTTGTTCTCTGTGGATAACGGAGTGATTACCAGCATTCTGGTGCAGCTGGGATTTGTGGAAGAAGGTCATAATTTCCTCGCGTCCAGCTCCAATGTCTGGATTACGATGATAGCCTGGTACTGGTGGAAATCACTGGGCTGGGGGGCAATTCTGTATCTGGCGGCGATTGCCGGCATTGACCAGGAGCTGTACGAAGCAGCGGAAGTAGACGGCGCCAGCCGGTTCCGCAAAATCTGGCACATCACCGTGCCCGGTCTTATCCCCACCTTTTTTGTTCTGCTGCTGCTCTCGATCGGCAATCTGGTCAACAACGGAATGGAGCAGTATTTTGCCTTCCAGAATGCGATGAACAAGGACTCGATTGAAGTGCTGGACCTGTATGTGTACAATATCGCGTTCGCCAACAATTTCCCGTTTGCTACAGCTGTCAGTATGCTGAAATCGGTCGTAAGTGTGCTGTTGCTGTTCGCGGCCAATACATTGTCCAAGGTTGTGCGTGACGAATCCATCATATAAGCAGAGGTGATCCCACTTGAAAATGCGAGCATTAAAGCCTGGTGAAGCCATGTTTCAGGGTATCATCTACCTGCTCTTCGGACTGTTTACCCTGAGCTGTATCTACCCGTTCTATTATCTGTTCATCAACACGATCAGCGCCAATGATCTAAGTGCCGGAGGGTATATCAAATATTATCCGCGCGGCATCCATTTCGATAACTATGCCAAGGTGCTCAGCATCAGCGGCTTAAGCCATGCTGCTCTAGTGTCTGTATACCGGACAGTGGCGGGCACCCTGCTGACGGTTGGCGCATCCGCTTTTCTCGGCTATCTCTTCACCAAAAAAGAAATGTGGGGCCGCAAAATCTGGTACCGCAGCGTGGTGGTGACGATGTATTTCAGCGCCGGTCTGATTCCCTGGTACATTACGATGCACAATCTGCATCTGACCAATAATTATCTGGCTTATATTCTGCCTTCCATCATTACTCCGTTCAATATCATTCTCGTCAAAACCTTTGTCGAGGCCATTCCGCCCTCACTGGAGGAGTCGGCAAGCATGGATGGCGCAGGGTATCTGCGGGTGTTCTGGAGTATCATTGTGCCGCTGACCGTGCCGATTCTGGCTACGATTACGATTTTTTCGGCGGTCAACCAGTGGAATTCCTTCATTGATACCGCATTTCTGATGACGGATACCCGGTATTACACGCTGCAATTTCTGTTATGGCGTTATCTGAATGAATCCAGCTCACTGGCCGCGCTGATCCGTAATTCTCCCGATATGGCGGCAAGCATCCAGAATATGCAGACACCGACTTCGGTGCGGATGACCGTTACGATGATTGTAGTGCTGCCGATTCTGATTGTGTATCCGTTCTTTCAGCGTTATTTCGTCAAGGGCATTATGATTGGGGCGGTAAAAGGCTGATGAAACGGCAGCAGGCAAGGGCTGACCGGCACAGGGCAACCCCCGGGTTACACTCTGCATCTGGCGGAGTTGAACTATAGGCAAGGCCATTTAAAGGGAGGGATATAGCAATGAAACTAAGATCAACGCTGCTTCTGCTCTTATCCGCAATGCTGGTGTTCGTGCTTGCAGCATGCGGTGGAGGAAATAATTCATCGGCACCGGAGTCCACAGCGCAAACAAGCAAGCCTTCGGCTGAGGCCAGCAGCCCGGTTGCGGAAACGTCGGCACCGGATGACGGTACACTGGACCACTCCAAGCCGCTGAAGCTGACGGTCTTCTCCACAACAGCCAATTATGCCGGACCGCAGACAGGCTGGTTCGCCAAGATTATCAAGGATAAATTCAATATGGAGCTGGAGATTGTAGCGTCCAACCTGACGGGCGGCGATACGAAGATCTCGGCGCTGATGGCTTCAGGGGATATGGGAGACATCATCATCTTCGGTGACGACAAGAACCATTATCCGAATGCCATTAAAGGCAAGCTGCTGCTGGACTGGACCCAGGATGGATTGCTTGAGCAATATGGCAAGGATATTAACGCAACCTTCCCGAAGGCAGTGGAGAAGGCAAAGGTGGCTTTTGGCGGCGGAGCGTCGGTCTACGGGATCGGAAACAATGTCGCTACCAATCCAAGCGGCCCCTCCGAAGGTAAGGATATGACCTGGGGCCCGGATCTGCGCTGGGATCTCTACCAGCAGGCAGGTGCACCTGAAATTAAGACGATTGAGGATTACCTGCCAGTGCTGAAGCAGATGCAGGAGCTGGAGCCGAAGAATGAGAACGGCAAAAAAACCTATGCCTTCTCGCTCTGGTCCGACTGGGATGGCAACTACAAAATGACACTGGCGAAGCAGTTCGCCAACATGCTTGGCTATGACGAAATTGCCGATACTGCCGTCTATGTGAAGGCAGATGAGGAGAAGTATTATGATTTCCTGTCGGAGGACAGCTGGTACATGAAGTCCCTGAAACTGTATTATGAAGCGAACCAGATGGGACTGCTGGACCCTGATTCCCTGACGCAGAAGTTCGATGATGTGGTTGCCAAATACAAGGACGGAAGAGTCCTGTTCTCCTGGTTCCCATGGCTGGGCGCAGCCAACTATAATACACCGGAAAAAACCGCAGAAGGCAAGGGATTCGCTCTGGTTCCGTTCAAGGATGAGCTGATGTATTCCACCGGCTTCAACGTCTATGGCGGAAACGGCATTATCGCCATTGGGGCGAAGGCCAAGGAACCGGCGCGGATTATGGAGCTGATCAACTGGATGTATACCCCGGAGGGCGCGATGATCTCGGCGGGCAGCGGAACCGCGGTTCCGAACGGACCGGAGGGTCTGACCTGGGAGATGGACAGCAGCGGCAAGCCTGTGGTAACCGATTTCGGCTGGAAGGCTTACACCGATCAGCAGAATACCCAGGTTCCAGCGGAATATGGCGGCGGGGACTACTACTATGGCTCCAACCAGATGAACTTCTCCTTCGTTGTGCCGGCGATGGTGAATCCCGACAACAAAGAGCCGTATGACCACAACTTGTGGACGACGACCCTGCAGCGCAATCCCTCTAAGCTCGATAGTGACTGGAGAGCGAAGATGGGCGTGCTGACACCGAAGGAATATTTTGAGAAGAACAATCTGCTGGCTGTTGCCCCTCAGGGCTTCACAGGCAAAGAGCCGCTGACAATGGATAAGACGCTGGAGCAGAAGAACAAACAAATCGGTACGGTGATCCAGCAAATCTCGTGGAAAATGGTATTCGCCAAGAATCAGGCCGAATATGACAAGCTGAACAAAGAGCTGCATGACAAGGTGAATGGTCTTGGTTATGCCGAGGTGATGGAATTCTCCGTTAAGAAGGCCGAAGAGCTGTTCGAGGCCCGCAAAAGCGTGAAGTAAATCGGAGTAGAGAGTTCAATAAGGCAGGGCAGGGCAGCGAGTAGGCTGTCCTGCCTTTATTCAAAATATAAGCAAGTATAAGTTTCACCTGAACCTTTATCCTTCTATTTCTCGCAGAAATTGCCGTCTCTGAATGTAAGGTGAAGCGTTTTCTGCTTATATTCAATCCGGGTGATGTCTGGTATTCTTTTAGCATAGAGTAGAGCGCTTTCATCTGGTGGGGAGGACGGCTGCAGATGATCAAAATACCGTTCGTCCATTCGGCTTCGGCAACCACTTCCTTGCGCAGAACCCTGGTAATCTATCTGCTGATTGGAACGCTGCTGCCGCTGCTGCTGGTGGGGGTGTTGTCGTATACCTCGATTTATTCCATTCTGACCGGCAAAATCGGTAACGGCATCCTGGCTAGCCTGCGACAGGAAGGCTCCAGTCTGGAGAACACGATTGAGAATATGGATTTCGCTTCCAAGCAGTTTGCGCTCGATGGGCAGATTGTGGAGGAGATGTCTGCGTTTCTGCAGGCCAAGCAGATCTACCGCAAATCGCAGATTATGAATTCAATTAATGAGAAGATTAATCTGGTCAATTTCACCAACCCTTACATTGGCCTCACCGCCTATATTATGCCGGGCAGCGAGGACCCGGTGCTGTTTACCAATATGAGTACACGCAGGGATTTCGACATCGGGCGGCTGCCTGCCTTTATGCGTTATAACGGTGCCGATTATTATGGTCCGCATAGCACGATGTATGCCGTGGGCGACAATCTGGTGTTCTCGGAACGGCGGATTGTCCGGGTGGACGGAACTCACCGGCTGTATATTTATCTGGAGACGAATTATAGCCAGCTGAGCCGGATTTTTAATCAAGAGGCCTATGGGATGCAGGTGAACCATCTGCTGGTGAACCAGCAGGGGGATCAGACCTACGAGATTGACGGCAGACTGCCTGCGGGAATCACCCGTGCGGCGGGGGAGCGTTCCGGTATTGTCCATGAGCAGCTTGATGGCTATCACCTGTTCCGTTATGAGAGTCCGCAGGGCTGGAAGCTTGTCGCTGTAGTCAAGAAATCGGTCTTTAACAGTGAGATCAACTCCTGGTTATACACGATGCTGCTGCTGTCTTTATTAACCCTGCTGCTTGCGGGAGTGCTGGCGTATCTGATCTGGCGCAGAGTTTATGGGCCGCTGCGCAAGCTGAATCTTGAGATTATCCGTATGGCTGAGAATGTAACGACCCCCGTGTCCTTCACCCGGGTCGAGGAGTTTGATTTCGTACTCAGCAATTTCCAGCAGATGAAGGAACAGGTCAATGAGCTGATTGTGGCGGTAGCCCGCAATGAGAAGCAGAAGAGCCAATTCGAGATCGAGAAGCTGCTCAGCCAGATCAACCCGCATTTCCTGCACAATACGCTGAATACTGTGCAGTGGCTGGCCCGCCTGAACGGCCAGAAGGAGATCGACAAGCTGGTGACGCTGTTGGTGAAGGTGCTTCATTACAATTTGGGCAAGCAGAGTATTATCGTCACGATCAGCGAGGAGATTGAAGCCATCCGCAACTATATGGAGCTGCAGCGCATCCGCTATGACTATGAATTTGAATTCCTTGTGCAGGCGGAGGAGGAGGTGCTGGCTGCGGCTGTTCCACGCTTTCTGCTGCAGCCGCTGGTGGAGAATTCCATCTATCATGGGCTCAGCGATCAGGGGAAGGTGGAGGTCTTGATTACCGCTGACGGAGGGAATCGTGTTCTGCTGGTGGTGCGTGACAACGGTGCCGGAATGGACCCGGCCAGCCTTGCGGAGCTGCTCTCGGATGATAATGCGAAGCAGCGGGGGCTTGGCATCGGCTTCGCTTATGTAACCCGGATGCTGCGGACCTACTACGGGGAGCAGATGACGCTGCAGATCCACAGCTTGCCGGGAGAAGGGACCACCGTTTCCATTATCATTCCGTTCAAAAGCAAGGAGGAATTCGATGATTAAAGCCGTAGTGGTCGATGATGAACGTCTTGTGCGCAAAGGCTTCATCTCCCTGATCGATTGGCCCTCCTTCGGGGTGGTCATCGTCGGCGAAGCCGGAGACGGCAAGGCTGCGCTGGAGCTGCTCCGGCAGCAGGAGGTGGATCTGCTGTTTGTCGATCTGACGATGCCCGGGATGTCGGGCTTCGAGCTGATCCGCCAGGTAAGGCAACGGTTCCAGGGTACACGTTGTGTTGTGCTGACCTGTCACCATGAATTTGATTATGTGCAGGAAGCGCTGCGGCTGGGAGCTGTCGATTATATCGTCAAGACGCTGCTGGAGATGGAGAATGCGGACGAGACGATCCGGCGGCTGGTGGACCGCATTCAGTGGGAGGATCATACCCGCGCTTCGCTTCACCGCGAAGAGAGTAAAGTGATGGCGGCTGACAAAGCCTTGCTCTATCTTCCAGTGGACGGCGGCGGCACGGAGGAGGAGCTGCTCCGGCTGACCATGGTCAGGAATAATCCGCTGATCTCCTTCCAGGACATGTGGATGTCGCCGCTGCTCCAGCGCTTCTCCGAAGAGGAGGGTGAACGGGAGCTGCGAACCCGGCTGTCTGGCAACTGGCTGACCGCACTGGTCAGCGGACTGCGGAATCAGCGCTTGCAGGAATTGGAGCAGCTGTTCACGGCGAAGCTGCGGCAGCTGATCTTCTACCAGGCAGGCAAAACTGGACTGACGCAGCTCAGCTATGAAGAGCTTGTACAAGCTCCTGCCGCTGAGCCGGCGCAGGAGGCTTCGGCGCTGGAAGAGCTGCTGGAAGAAGCGCAGAATCTGAAGTGGACGATGGATGAGAGGGAATGGGAACGCTTGACCCGCGCCATTGTCCAGCTGAAGCCGCGCTGGGAGCGGTTTCCGGTGTTTGGGTATGGGCTGCTCAAGAGCTGGAGCGGCTTGCTGCTGAACGCCGAGGAGCAGGCCAGGCTGGAGGAGGCTATCAGCGGAAATCAGAGCTGGTGCCAGTGGCACAGCTGGCTGCGGCAGTTCTCCGATCATGTGGGACGGAGGATGATCGAGCTGGGATTGAGCAAAGAGGTGATGCTCTGCCTGATCCGTGCCAGACGTTACATGAGACAACATGCCGGTGACAAAATCAATCAGCGCGATGTTGCGGCGAAGATCAATATGAGCCGGGGATATTTCAGCCAATGCTTCGCTCGTTTCGCGGGTGAGACTTTTGGCGAGAGCCTACGCAGCATGCGCCTCGAGCTGGCGAAGCAGCTGCTGTTGGAGACTGCGCTGCCAGTCTGCGAGGTCGCGTCCAGGTCGGGCTTCGAGGATGACCGTTATTTCAGCCGATTGTTCCGCGAGCGCGTCGGACGACTGCCGAGTGAATTCCGCATGGAAGGAAGACGCCCATGACGAAGTGGCCAAGGTTCATCCTGGCGGCACTGCTGCTCCTGCTGCTTGCCGCCTGTCGGGACAGCGGTTCTGCGGGTGACGGCTCTGGAAAGGCAGAACCGGAAGGCGGTGAAGCTGCCAGCCCGGCATACAGCAGGTATGCCGAACCCATCGAGCTGCGCATCGGCTTCAAAGTGCCGGATTCCAGGCTTAATACGGGCGACAGCAATGATAACAACCCCATTACCCGCTATCTGGAGAGCATCACCGGGGTTAGGGTGATCCATTCCTGGGAGGCCAAGGGGGAGGAGGTTTTTTTTCAGAAGGCCCAGCTCGCCATTGACAGCAATGACCTCCCGGATGCGCTGGTGGTGAACCGGGAGCAGCTCGGCAAGCTGATTGACAACCGGATGATTGAGGATCTGACCGATATTTACGAGGGGTATGCCTCCGAGTTGGTCAAGGACATCTATGACTCTACCAACGGTGAAGCCCTTGGCGATGCAACCCGCAACGGCAGATTGTATGCATTGCCCAACGTGGCGATTCATGCGGACTCGCCTGCCCTGCTCTGGCTGCGCCAGGATTGGCTGGAGAAGCTGGAGCTGCCGCCGCCGCAGACGTATGCGGATATTGAGCGCATCGCCAAGGCTTTTATAGAGCTGGACCCTGACGGCAATGGCAAACGGGATACGCTGGGACTCAGCGGCTACCGGAATATTGTGTATGGCACCAAGCCGCATGTGGCTGGACTGGATGCAGTGTTCAGTGCATATCATGCCTTCCCTACGAACTGGATCACAGACAGCTCAGGCAACGTGATGTACGGCTCGATCACGCCGGAAACCAAGCAAGCGTTAGGCAAGCTGGCCGACTGGTACCGCCAGGGTCTGCTGGACCCGGAGTTTGCGCTCTACAAAGAGACTCAGGAGCCGATTATTGCCGGCAAGTCCGGGATGTTCTTCGGCCCGTGGTGGATGCCTTATTATCCTTTGTCCGAGGCGGTGGCGCTGGATACCAAGGCGGAGTGGAGAGCCTATGCGGCCCCGCTGGATGATTCGGGTAAATTTGTGACCCATATGGCTCCGGTGACCGACCGTTATCTCGTAGTGCGCAAGGGTTATGAACATCCGGAAGCAGTGGTCAAGCTGCTGAATGCCTTCACCCGTCTGGAGAGAAGGCAGGACCCCAATCTTGCGGAGGTGGACAAAATGGACGATTTTGCCGCCGAGACCGGAATTCAGCCGCGTGCCTATTACCCGTTCGATCTGCTAATTGACTATTCTGATGCCATTGAGAAGCATTATGCCGACATCCAGCAGGCCTTGCACGACAAAATCGACAAAGACACACTGGACCCCGACACCCGCCTGATCTACGATCATTGGATTGCGGAAGAGGAGCAGCCGAAGAAGAACCTGGAGGGCTGGAAGGCGGTCAATGCCTATAAGTACGGCGTAGCTGTATTGACTTCAACGGCGATTGAGCGGGTACGCAGCGTTTTTTATGGCACAACCCCGCTGATGCAGAGCAAGTGGCCGGAGCTGCAGAAGCTGGAGCGGGAGACGTTCCTCAACATTATTGTGGGGGATGCGCCGCTCAGCGCCTTTGACACCTTTGTTGCCGAATGGCGTGCGCTCGGCGGCGACGAGATCACCGCCGAGGTCGCCGCGTTAAGCGGCGGCTAGCCAGGCACGCAACGAACGAACAAAGGAACGTATGAACGAACCACCGACCGACGAACCAATGAACGGATGACACAATGAACGGATGAACCAATGAATCAACGGGCGAATGAACCAATGAACCCGGGCTAGCGAACCAACCAACCAACCAACCAACCAACCAACCAACGTGCAGGCATATTGGCAGGCGATCAGCAGCGGGGTGGCGCGTCAGTCCGGCAACAGGAGAATGTACATAGGTAACCACAGAAACGGCAGAAATGCCGTTTTTTCTTTTCCGCGTGCCCAGAGGCACGCCTAGAGTAAAAGGTTGATTAAATTCAGCCCTTTACTCTAGATAGACATTCACTTTTCTACAAAAAAGCACAATGGAGAGGCCAGCATTCAACGCCAGGCTATTGACAAAAAACAACAATCGCCTTAGACTTTTAAATGATATTGATAATCATTATCAAAAAGGGGATTAGTAAAATGAAGCATGCAAGAAACCAAAAGCTGTACATCTTGTTAAGCATATTGTTTGTAATGGTAATCGTTGTATCCGGCTGTGGCGGTGGAACCCAAAACACCTCCTCCAACACTGCCAATCAGGCTCAGGCTGCTGAACCAACTGCCGAATCTACTGCCAAGCCTGCAGCAACCAGTACGCCAGAGCCAGCGGAGACCGGGACGCGCATTATCAAAACGGCTATGGGTGATCTGGAAGTACCGGTTAATCCGCAGCGGGTGGTTGTCAACTGGTACATCGGTGATGTGTTCACCTTGGGGATCAAGCCGGTAGCGCTCAATGCCTGGTCGCAGGAAACGATGCCATTCTTCGATCAATTTGCGGGTATCCCGAAGATTGAGAATTGGGAAGCTGAAGATATTCTAACCTATGATCCCGATCTGATTATTACCTATGATCCGCAGGATTTCGAGAAGCTGTCCAAAATCGCACCGGTACTCGTCATCCCAGAAGGCGATGTCAATACGACGGAACGGTTGGCGATTCTAGGCGAAGCTACAGGCCATGAAGCCGAGGCCCAGGCGGCCATTGCTACTTTTGAGCAGAAACTGGCTGAAGCCAAGGAGCAGCTGGGAGCAGATATATTTAAAGATAAAACCTTCAGCATCTTCGAGGACTGGGGCCGTGACTCGTACGGAATCTACTATGAGACAGGTTCACGCGGGGGTACATTGCTCTACGAATATCTGGGGCTGAAGAAACCCGAGAAGATGGAGCAGCTGGTCACAAGTTCGGGTGAAGGCCGCGGTTCGTTGTCCTATGAGGTGGCTTCGGAATACTTCGGCGATTATGTGCTCTGGTTTCTGCAGGAGGACAAAGAGTCTGAATATGCCAAAACTGAAATTTGGAACAGCATCCCGGCAGTGCAGGCTGGCCATATTGTTGAAATCCCTGGTGAATACTCCGGGCTGTTCTATTACTCCGATGTTGCCAGTATGACAGCACAGCTTGATTACATTATTGGCCGGTTGCTGGAACAGGTGAAGTGAGCCATGCAGAACTTGAAATTATCGGTGTAACAGATGTCTACTCAACGGGAACCTACTAAAAAAGGAATGCAGAACTTCGCCGTGTTCATGATGGCGGGCTTAGTCTTACTGGTGCTAGCGGTTGCGGCCTCCATCTCCTTCGGGGCTGCGCAGATGAATCTGAAGCTTGCCTGGGGGGCGGTGTTCCAGTTTGATCCGGCACTTACCGAGCATCAGATCATCCGTACCTTTCGTCTCCCGCGGACGGTTGCCGATATACTGGTCGGCTGCAGCCTCGCCGTCTGCGGCTCAGTCATGCAAGGGACAACCCGCAATCCGCTTGCAGACTCGGGGTTGATCGGAATCAGCTCTGGGTCCACCTTGGCCATTGCCCTGTGCATGGCTTATCTGCCAGGAAGGACATATGCGGATACGATGCTCTTCTCTTGTCTGGGAGCAGCTTTAGCTACCGGGATTACATATTATATGGCCTCTCTGGGCAAAAACGGGATGACTCCCCAGCGCCTCATACTGGCGGGGTTCTCCATTTCCATGCTGTTTGGTGCGTTCAGCACCTTTGTGGCGATCAAATTCAAAATCGGGCAGGCGCTCGATTACTGGACAGCCGGAGGTACTGCAAGTGCGAAATGGGATGAGCTTCTGTATATTTTGCCGCTGTTTGTGCTCGGTGTGGTCTGGAGTCTAGCCATTTCTCCTTCGATAACGATACTGAGCTTCGGCGATGAGCTGGCGGCAGGACTGGGGCTGCGCACACGTCTGGTCAAAATCTCCTCAACCCTGATCGTGCTGCTGCTGACCGGACTCTCAGTAATTGTTGTGGGTCCTGTCGGGTTCGTCGGGCTGATCGTACCGCATATTGTGCGTTACATGGTCGGGGTCGATTATCGGTATATCATCCCGGCGTCGGCGCTCTATGGGGCGGTCATTCTGGTGGCTGCCGATATTGTGGGACGATTGATCAACCGGCCGCATGAGACTCCGCTGGGCATTATTTTTGCGGTCATAGGGGTTCCTTATTTCCTCTATCTGGTCCGCAAGCAAAGGAGGGAGTTCATGTGAACCGGACCTTTGTAAACCGTCTCATGACGGTGAAGTCGCTTGGCATCATCGCTGTGCTGACTGTACTGTTGATTGCGGTGGCGGTCATCAGCATGAATGTGGGCAAAATGAATCTGTCACCGGCAGAGGTCTTCCGTGTGGTTACTGGAGGGGGGACAGCTAAGCAGAATCTTATTGTCTATGAGCTGCGCCTGCCGCGTATTGTGCTGGCTGTCCTGGTCGGGTTCGGGTTGTCGATTTCCGGCTGTATTATGCAGAGTCTGCTCAAAAACGAACTGGCCAGTCCGGGCTCCCTCGGGACAAGCTCTGGGGCCGGGTTGTTTGTACTATTCTACATTTCGAGTTTTGCGGGCAGTGGCGGGGTATCTCCGCTGCTGCTTCCGCTGCTTGCTTTTGTGGGCGGCCTGTCTTCGGCCATTCTGATCTTTCTGGTAGCTTACAGACGGGGAAGGGAAATTTCGCCTACCAATCTCATCCTGACGGGTGTTGCCATGAGCAGCGGGTATGGAGCCTTGTCCCTGATGCTCACGCTTAAGCTGGAAGAGAAGAAATATGACTTCGCACTGCGTTGGCAGGCCGGCAATCTGTGGGGGGATGAGTGGAAATATATTATGGTGCTGCTGCCCTGGGTCGTGCTTATCGGGTTGTATGTGTTCTATAAGTCGCGTACGCTCAATACGTTGAATCTGGGGAACCAGACGGCTTCCGGGCTTGGCGTAGCCATCAAACGTGAGTTCCTCGGGCTGGCTCTGGCGGCGGTTGCGCTGGCTTCAGGCAGTGTGGCGCTTGGCGGCAATTTCTTCTTCGTAGGGATGATTAGTCCGCATATTGCCCGCAGGCTGGTCGGATCGAACCATAAGCTGCTGCTGCCTGCCACGGCGCTGGTAGGGGCATTGATTATTGTGGTGGCCGATACGCTCACCCGGTCGATCAGCTTCGGGGCCGATGTGCCTACAGGCATTGTGATTACCATATTGGTGACGCCTTACTTCCTCTATCTTTTGTCAAAAACCAACTAAAAACGGTGACGTTATGCGGGAGCATAACGCAGACCAAGCGTCCGGCTGTGAGCCGGACGCTTGGTCGTGCGCAGAGGGAGTGGTGGGAGTGAGGAAATGTGAGAAGCTAGAGGGTGTGAGTGAGACTGTAGAGTAGACTAGGCGTGTCGGGTGAGTGAATAGGTGGATGCGAGGTTTACTGCTTAGACCATCGCAGGATATGAGCCGCACAGATTTACCTTCTGGATCGCCCTATCATCAGTTCAGCCACCGATTTAAGTGCGATAAAGCATCTAAATTGTGGATTTTTTCCGTTTTCGAGTAAATAAGTGCGAAAGCGCATCTAATTTCTCGGAAAGCTCTAGTGCACCACTCTACATCCTTCATGCTGTGGTTTCACAGCCTTTCCTGTGGATTGCCAAGCGTCCTCATGTGTTACCAGAAACGAAGCTTATGCTCGGCTGGCGTACGCGGTTTGCCTTTGGGTACTTTGGCGGTGTATCCCATGTGCAGAATCGCTACGATCTTCTCGCTGGGCTTCAGGCCCATCCCGGCACAGAAATCAACATTGTCCAGAATATCTGACGATGACCAGGTCATGCCGATGCCTTCTTCCCAGGCGGCCAGCTGGAAATTCTGCAATGTGCTGCACATGGCCCCAAACTCGGCGCTCCACTCCAGGGGCGGCCGCTCTCTGTCCAGCACTGCCACAAGATTGAAGGGAATAGAATAGGTTCTTTTCCAGAAAATATTCTTCACCTTGCCGGGCATCAGCTTATAGGTAAGCATATCCTTGATGGATGCCATCATCAGGTCGGTCATCCGGCTGCGTTCCTCATGACTGCCGGCCTCGATAAACCGCCAGCCTTGACGCAGACTGGCTTCCGGCAGACTGTCACGCAGCAAACGCTGCACTACAGCGGCCTCGACGGGCTGCTCCGTGAAGCTGCGCACGGTTCTCCGCTCGCGGATGGTCCGGGCGGCTTGGGAAGAAGCTGCAGCTCTCCGGCTGCACTGTCCTATTCCAAGCACTGCTACAATCCGTTCACCGGCTGCCGTTCCCGCCCAGGCAGTGAAGCCCTCCGCATTCCAATCGAGTGAAGGCTCCGGGCGGATGCCAATGTCCTGCTCCTCTGCCAGCAGCTTCAGATTCTGGATCAGACACCAGACCGCAGCCTCATCCTCTTGCATAACCTTTGGCTTGTCGCTGATCTTGACGGTGACGATGAGGTAGGCAGGGGCAGGGGGCAGCCCCGCACCGTCCGGCGATTCTGCGCCTGGCTGTCCACTTCTCCATCTCGTCATTCCCTGCACGTACTCCTCCGTAGCAGCTCCGTCTACATAGACAAACTGCCAAGGCTCCCGAAGATGATGGTTAGGTGCCCACACGGCCACATTAAGGATAGATAACAGACTCTCTCTGGACACCGGCTGACCGGTGAAGACGGGAGTTGCCCGGCTTGCTGTCATAGTTTCGTTAATTTTGATAGGGATCTCCTCCACTTGTAATTATGACTATGCCAATCCCACCCGTGGCAGAATCAGCGGTCCGGCTACCTCGTCTGCAGATAAGCAATGCCCAGTCCGCCGGTCACAGGATTGCGATAGGTTTCACACTCCACGTCGAAGACTTCCCCGATTAGTTGTTTGGTCAGGATTTCTTCCGGCTTACCACTAGCCACAACCCGGCCCTTGTTCATGATATACAGATAGTCGCAATATTCCGCCGCGAGCGCCAGATCATGGAGGGCGGCAAGAATGCCGATGTCCAGTTTTTTGACAATATTCAGAATTTGCAGCTGGTATTTGATGTCCAAATGGTTAGTAGGCTCATCCAGAATCATAAACTCCGGCTGCTGCGCCAGCACCCGGGCCAGGATTACACGTTGCTTCTCGCCGCCGGATAATGAATTATAACTGCGGGCCGCATAGGCTTCCAGATTGACCTTGCCCAGGGCGGCATCCACGATGCTGTAGTCGGCCTGTGAGTCGGTTTCCAGCAGTCCCTTATGCGGGGTTCTGCCCATCATCACCATTTCACGTACCGTGAAGTCAAAGCTAAGCTCATTAAATTGGCCGACGACTCCCAGCTTTTGGGCAACTTTTTTGGGACTGGATTTGATTACGTCCAGCTCGGACAGGAACACGTCACCCTGGCGTGGTTTAATCACTTTATAGATGCTTTTGAGCAGCGTGGACTTGCCGCAGCCGTTAGGTCCGATCAGGCCGACGAATTGTTTCTTTTTAACCTGAACTGATACATCCTTCACAATATCGATATTTGAAAAAGAAACAGATAGATGTTCGACGTTAAGCTCCATTTTATTTGCCTCCAAACGCGTAGCCTTTTTTGACCAGCATGTACATGAACATGGGTGCGCCAATCAGAGCTGTAATGATGCCGATCGGCAGCTCTACGCTGGGCACGATGGTGCGGGCGATCACATCGGTCCAGATCAGGAAGAGCGCACCGAACAAGACGGATGCGGGCAGCAGCCTGCGATGGTCGGAGCCGACGAGTCCTCTTACCAGATGGGGGATAATCAGTCCGACGAAGCCGATCATGCCGCAACTGGCCACCATCACACCGGTAATCAGTGCGGTAACGAGCATATAGAGCCGTCGGTATAGACCGAGTTGAATCCCCAGGGTAACCGCGGCTTCGTCACCAAGCAGCATGGTGTTTAATACCCGGGATTGCAGCAGGAAATAGAAACAGGCAAGCAGCACAACAACCGCAATCAGCGGCAGCTTATTCCAGCTGGATGCGGCCAGGCTGCCCATCGACCAGAAGGTTACAGTCTTGATGCCTTCCGCATTATTGGCGAAATACACAATGAAATTGGCAAAAGCGGTACAGAGCGCATTAATGACCATCCCTGCGAGCACCAGCTTGACGGAGGTCATTCTGCCGCCCACACCGGCAAGGACAAGCACCAGCAGCGAAGCGCCCAGCGCGCCAGCAAAAGCCCAGAAGGCCACGCCCGTCTGGCCCAGCAGGCCCATCGAGCCAAAGCCGATCAGGATAGCGAAGGTTGCCCCAAGCGTTGCGCCTGATGAAATACCGAGGATATAGGGATCAGCCAGCGGATTCTGCACCGCAGCCTGCATAATCGTTCCGCACAGCGTAAGCCCAGCGCCGATAAACATGGCCATCAGCACGCGCGGGAAACGGATTTTCCAGATAATATCGACGAACGAGCCGGAGGTAAGGTCCTGGACATCTCCAATGGTTATGCCTGTGATCTGATGAAGCAGAATCCGGTAGGACTGAGTTAAGGGGATCTCGACCTGTCCGAATGAAACGGCTGCGCCAACCGAGAACAAGACAAGGATCAGCAGCACTCCTATAACAGCAGTGAAGCCGAAGCGGCTATGGATCACGGATTCTTTTGGCGGGGCAAGCTCGAGTTTGTTCGTCTGCATGAGTATGAATGATCTCCTTTTTAAAAATAGTAAGAAAGTATAAGTTCCACCTGCTCCTGTATCCTTCTATTTCTCGCAGAAACGGTTGTCGTCCCTAAAAGGACAGCGAAGCCGTTTCTACTTGGCAGGTATGTATGTAATGTATAAAATATAAATGAAAATTATTATCATTGCAATGATAATAATTCTCATTGACAATTTATTTAAAATTCTATATTCTACGATAGTATCTTGCTTAGACAACGACAAAAGCTGGGCCGGATAGGACAAACCGATGATTATAGACGAAAAGGGGCAAATAGGAATGATCAAGTATCTCAAAAGAAGTATGCCATTGTTAGCGGTTCTGCTGATGGCAGTCATTATGGCTGGTTGTGCTGCAAATACACAAAATTCGAATACGGCTGCAAGTCCGGAGCCGGCAGGCAATAGCAATAACACCGGTACAGAGAAAGCTGCCACGAGCAGTAAGACGGTATATCCGCTGACGATTGAGAACTTCAGCATTACCGGGGAAGGCGCCACGCCAACGGCCCATCCGCAAACCTTCGACAAAGCTCCTGAGAAGGTCGTAGCGAATACCCAAGGCGCGGCTGAACTGCTGATTAAGCTGGGATTGACCGACAAAATGGTAGGCGTTGCTGCGCTCTATGGCGGCGGAGATCCGGCTGTGGCCGAAGAATTCAAGAAGATTCCCGTTATTTCCAAGGAATATGCCAGTAAAGAGCTGGTGGTGGGGGCAGGTCCCGATCTTGTGATGGGCCGCAGTGACCTGTATGCTGACGCAGACTGGGGTGTGGGAACAACCACTGGCTTAAATGAGCTGGGAATTAAGACGTTTGTGCAGAATACAAGTGTCAAAGGAGCTACCGTTCAGAGCCTGTACACCGACATTGAGCAGCTTGGACAAATCTTCGATGTGCAGGAGAAAGCCGCAGCCTACATAGAGGAATTAAAAGCACGTGCGCAGGCTCTTAAAGACAGCACGGCAGCCAGCGGCGAGAGAACCTTCGCCTATATTTCGGATGGCGGGAAAGGGGCTATCGCCATTTACAGCGGCAACATCGATACCTTTGCAGGTGATGTGCTGAGTCTGCTCGGTCTGAAGAACAGCTTCGGTGATGTGACCGGCGAGATCAGCAAGGAGCAGCTGATTGCTACCAACCCGGATGTGCTGCTGCTCTCCCATTACACCGGAGGGACGGACCCGGAGCAGAGCCTGAAGAGCTTCTACGCCGACTCTTCGCTGCAGAGTCTGAATGCCATTAAGAACAAGGCGATCTATGTGATCGACTTCAACCAGTTCTGGGGCTACAGCTATTCAATACTGGATGGGGCGGAGAAGCTGGTTTCTGAGCTGGTGGCGAAACCTTAAGCATGGGGATTCACGAATAGACATGTGGAAACGGCAGAGATGCCGTTTTTTTGTGAATATATTTATAGGTTCATGCTATCAATCAATCAATCAATCAATCAATCAATCAATCAATCCTTCTATTTCTCGCAGAAACGGATGCCGCCTCTTGCAGAGGACGGCGAAGCCGTTTCTGTTTGCGTGGAGGAAACGAAAAGCCCTCAGCCACCTGCTAACTGTATTGTGTACATTTATTTCAGGCGAAAATGGGCCAAAAACGATTTTAACTGTATTCGGTACAATTAAATTTGGCCAAAACGCTGCTGAATGGCTAAATAGGGAGAAATAAATGTACGAGATACAGTTAACTCTTCCTAACCTGTCTAAATCGCTAATATAGCTGTACCAAATACAGTTACATTTCTGTTGATGGGAATTATGTCCTACTATTGCTGAGTTATTGATGGAGCCGCTGGGTGTGGCTTCCAGGTGCTAGGTGCTAGGTGCTAGGTGCTAGGTGCTGGAGGCTAGATGCTAAGTGCTAAGTGCTAAGTGCTAGGTGCTAGGTGTTCGAAGCTAGATGCTAGCTGCTGGCTGTGATCTGCGTTGGCCCTAATTAGGCGTGTCTGCGGTAGGGTGTGATCCGGCTGCCCAAGGTAAGTCCAAGCCACACGAGGCTGAGCACGAGCGGGAGCACCAAGGCAGTGCTTTTGAGAATGGTGACTGGACCCGCCAATCCGGCGTCCCAGAAGCGGTAGAGGGCATAAGCTCCATAAGGAATCTCAATGAACAAGGCTGTGGCCACACCAGCGGAATAACTGCGAAGCGCCAGTGAGATGCCGAGATGCTTCACCCCATCACCGAGCATTACAGCTACGATGCCGATGAACAGCAGATTCAACTGGCCGTCTGTCTGAAAGCGTTCTGCCGTCAAGGCAGCCACAACCGTGAGTACTAGTCCCAGCAGCAGGACCGCCACTGTGAATTGGATGGTGATATTCTTGTCAGGGTTCAGCAAGCGGTTCTCAAAGGTAATCCGCGGATTCTCTTTGGCCTTGCGCAGCCAACGCTCCATGGTTCCAATCTCTTCACCGTCATGAATGAAAAAGGCAACCGGCAGCAGCCAAATCAAGGCCTCCAGTCGTACAAGCCCATCAATATAAGATAACATGCATATAGTTCTCCTCTCATTTCAGGAAGCAGCAGACTAGTTGCTGATGTTATTAATTGAGCACTCACTCAACATTTAGTTAAAAAACAACTGTCCTCATAAAATCACCAGTTATGGCTGAGCACAGTCTTATTGCGCTGAAGCATCTATGCTGCTGTTCTCCAGACCTTGCAGAAGCAGCCTTGCCAGTTGTCTGACATAACTTTCGTCCTTAAATCCAAGCGTTTCTGCTCCAAAACGAGCATTCATCATGTAATACACCAGTAGAGAGGAGTGCAGAGTTGTTAGAGCTACCCGAAAGGCGGCTTCATTCCACGTTCGTTCTGCCATGGCAGGCTTGAACCATTGCGCGCCCGTTATCCCTATGCGTTCGATCAGCTGTCTTACCTCCTGGGAGACCGCTTCATCGCGGACCAGCTCCGGCGACCAGATCAGCATGAGATAATCGATATTCTCCTGCAGGAAGTGCAGGTAGTTCAGTCCATACTCGACCAGAGTCTCTTCCAGTGACAACCCCATGCTCTGAGCCGCTCCGGCATCTGCCTGCAATTGCTGCAAGAAGGTGAATTGTCTGACGATTTCCAGCAGTAGCTTGCGTTTATCCCCGAAATAGTAGAAGATCAGCCCTTCGGCAACGCCGCTTTCAGCCGCAATTTCTTTGGTGGAAGCTGCATGGAACCCTTTTTGTGAGAAAATCTTCAATGCGCCAGCAAGAATCTGCCGCTTCTTAATGTCCTTGGTCTCTTGTCTTGACAAACGATTGTATGCCTCCTTCATCTTAAAATAACCCCTATCAATTATTGAGTATACACTCAAATTATAGCTGCTGGCAGATTATTGTCAAGGTGTTTGCTATCCGCTTCGCCGAACAATTATAGTAATAGTAGTTACATATATATCTATCGTATATTCAGAGAGAGAACCCAAGGAGGATGAAGATGACAGAACGGATTGAGTGTCAAACACCGGGCTGCAGCGCGACGATTCTGCCGGCAACCGCTGCCAAAACAGGCGGGTACTGTATGCCCTGCCATCAGGAGCAGCAGCGCGAGGAGCAGCGGATTTTTATTGAGCAAAACCGCAAGGAAGTGGATTTATATGAAGAGATTACCGACCCTGTAGAGGTGCTTCGCATTATGCATACTTCCCGCAGGTACGATCCGCTGATTGAATATGTTCCCTATCCTCTGAACCGTGAGCAGCTGTATACAGCGTTATCCTTGGAAGAGGCCGAGCGCATGCAGGCTTATGCGCTGGAGCTGCTGGAAGCAGGGGATGAGGATACTGCCACCGAAATTCTTGCCTCACTGGTATGCTACTCCGGCAAACTGCTGGACAACTGCTGGCTGGAGCTTATGGAGCAGAATGTCTACAATCCGGCTATTCTGTTCAAGGATGCTCCACCTTCTATTCGCAATCTGCTGCTGGAGAAGGTGGAGATTCACAGCGGCAACCGTAATCCCCTGCTGCTGGCCTTGGCCTGGATCGGTGACGAGGCCGTAGTTCAGCAGTTCCTGGAATGGCGGCGAGCAGCACCGGAATGGGCGCAAGAGCTGTATGTCACGCCAGAGCGCTATGCACAGGAAGCCGGGTGGGAGCTTACCGCAGCAGGCGAACGGAGAGATCTGTTTGCCCGGAAGAATTATGCCATGGAGCGGATGGATGCGCCACTGGAGGCCGGGGATCAAGCATCTGAAGCTTTTGTGACGGTAAGCCATCAGCAGTGCCCCTGGTGCGGTGGCCAGCTGACTACACTGGTTGAACTGCAGAAGGGCCACCCGGCCCTGAAGGAAATAGCTTGGGATGGGGAGCGGCTGGCCGTCGATACCTGTGTGATCTGCGGAAGCTACAGTGTCATTTATATGGAGGTTGATCCTGCAGGAACGCCCTTTTGGAGCAAGCATAACCAGCGGCCGGACTATCTGCCGGATATTAATTTGGACGACTATGGCCAGGACTATCTGGCGGCCGGTCCTTTGCTCAGTACAGCGGAAAGCCCACGCAACACTTATCATTCGGCGGTGTGGGGGATTGATCCGATCGTTTCACAAATCGGGGGACATCCGTCCTGGGTTCAGGATGCTGAGTATCCGGTATGTCCTTGCTGCTCACACACCATGTCCTTCATTGCTCAACTGGACTGGGGTCAACTGGAGGAATACGGTGAAGGTATTTATTATATGTTCAGCTGTGCGAAGGACCGGATCACGGCCACGCTGTATCAGCAATCCTAAAGGCAGCAAAATTACCTATCTAACCATAGGCCATACCTCTCTCAGAGGACGGCGATGCCGTTTCTACTTGATGAGACAGTTTTCTGGTCTCCCAGATTATGTTATGATTTGCAGGAATATAGATTAATATAATTATTTATTAATTAATAAATATATTAACTATTGGCAAAATTAAAATAATAAGGGGTGTTCGGAAGTGTACAAACATCATCAAGCCGCCATTGATTCCATTACCGTGAAGCTGAAGGCCAGGGAGGAGGTCCTCGGTGTGATCATCGGGGGTTCAATCGCTCATGGTTACGCCAATGAGGCTTCGGATCTTGACATAATGCTGGTGCTGTCGGAGGAAGCCTATGAGCGGGCGCATGCGGAGATGGATCTTGGTTTTTTTGAGACTGAGTCGTGTTCCTATGAAGGCGGCTATGTAGATGGAAAAAGCATAAGTATAGACTACATACATAAGGTTGCGGAATATGGCAGTGAACCAGCCAGATTTGCCTTCAAGGACGCGTTCCTGTCCTACTCAAAGGTAGAAGGGCTGGACAAGCTGATCCTGAAGGCGGCCAGCTATCCTGTAGAGAAGAAATTAAGCAACCTGAACCAATTCTACGCCCAATTCGAGACCTGGAAATGGTATTACTATGAAGGCTTGAAAAGGGATAATCGGTTGCTGGTGGATTACAGCCTGACGAATTATGTTTTTTTTGCCGGAAGATTGATCTTGGCCTATAACGAAAGGCTGTTCCCCTCGTATAAATGGTTTCTGAAAGAACTGGAGCAAGTGGAGCACAAGCCTGATGGATTGATGCACCTGCTGGATCAGGTGATTGAGTTAAAAACTCCCGCTGCGGTTGAAGCGCTATACCATAATGTGATGGGCTTTAACGAGTGGAACAGCTCAGATAAACACTGGTCGATCCAATTTATGCTGGACAGCCAGTTAAACTGGCTGGATGGGGAAGTGCCTGTCTTAGATTTGTAGGCGGGGATATATGAGAAAGCACAGGTGGAACTGTGGGTTAAAGTGCGATATGTAATGTAACACAGATGTTCCAGCAAGCACGTCAGCGCCTGAATGTGGACCCTGATCCATCCAGGCGGTTGCTAGTATATTCGTCTGCTCCAGCCCAGTTCGTATTTGCTATTGGACCGTATAGCCGCTATTTGCTTATTTTGGCCGCAGCTGCGGTTCTTGGGGACTGTATAGCCTCTATTGCTCCCAAATGGCGCATCAGCAAGAGCATTTGGAGCAAATAGAGGCTCCTCAGTCCGTAAGAAGCAAAAACAGCAGTGATTTGGCAAAATAGAGGCTCCTCGGTCCGCAACTTGCGTGCCACGGCAGATCGTGGCTGACTTACGGACCGTATAGCCTCTATTTGCTTATTTTGGCCACAGCTGCGGTTCTTGCGGACTGTATAGCCTCTATTGCTCCCAAATGATGCATCTGCAAGGGCATTTGGAGCAAATAGGGGCTCCTCAGTCCGCAACTTGCGTGCCACGGCAGATCGTGGTTGACTTACGGACCGTATAGCCTCTATTTGCTTATTTTGGCCGCAGCTGCGGTTCTTGCGGACTGTATAGCCTCTATTGCTCCCAAATGATGCATCTGCAAGGGCATTTGGAGCAAATAGAGGCTCCTCAGTCCGTAAGAAGCAAAAATAGCAGTGATTTGGCAAAATAGAGGCTCCTCGGTCCGCAACTTGCGTGCCACTGCCCGCACGGCTGATCTATGCACCGTATCCCGGCCCGCCGCGGCACACCTTTTCATATTATTCAGACCGTAACCCTTTATACTCGCAGCTGATATGTTCGGCTGCGTTGTGTACCGCTGACAATATCCAGAAGCTGCCGATCTACGAGCTGATGCAGGATTCTGCGGGCATGCTTAATGGTTACTTTCAAATGTTCTCTCAGCTCCATCGGAGTGAAGGGACGCAGCAGACGGCGGGCGTAACGCAAGGCTTCCGCTTCAAGCCAAGTTAAGGAGGCAGGAACATCGGTTGCAGTGAATTTGCCGACGAAAGCGAGCACCAGCTGCTGGCATTGCTGCGGTTCCTCTACAATGGAGGGGTAAGCAATCGGCAGGAAAGACCAACCGTCCAGTGCAAGCAGGCAGTGCCGCCGGCATAAATCCTTAAACCGCCTTACATCTAGATCCCTTGCATGAGGCCCATACCCCTGAATTTCAATGCCTCCCTTGGCGCCTCCGGGCCGGTAGGCCAGGTCAAGGTAACGATATCCGTTATTGAAATCGCGGACCTCCCATTCCGGGTACAAATGCTCCAGATTACCTACAGCCGGAAACCATACTGACCGCAGAAACTCCACCGTACCGTGACCCAGACCCTTGCTAAGTAACTCTTGTCGCCTGTGGTTGTTCTCCCGCTCCAGGTTGTTTGCCAGCCACTCCGAATACTGCTGCTCAAATCTCGACATTATCTAATCCCCCCTTGTTACTATTGGAACACAGAAAAGCCGCTCCAACACAATTCCTTCCGACGTTTACACGTCAAGGACGAAATTGTATCAAGCGGCATATTCTTTATGACCATTAAAGTAATTATAGCTTGAAAGTGTGAGTTCAACAATCCCGTTCGCAAAAATCCACAGCTTCGTTATTCAGTCACGCTTCGTCAGGCACAATAGTGGGTGGCTGCAGCGAAAATAGTTCGAAATCCCGTCCGCTGCGGACTGTATAGCCGCTAATTGCTTATTTTGGTCGCTGCTGCAGTTCTTGCGGACTGTATAGCCTCTATTGTTCCCAAATGATGCATCTGCAAGGGCATTTGGAGCAAATAGAGGCTCCTGAGTCCGTAAGAAGCAAAAAGTGCCCCGATTTGGCCGGATAAGGGCTATACGGTCCGCAACTTGCGTGCCTACGCCTCGCCGCCGCGGCCGTGCCTGCGCCCAGCCGCTCCTCCCGCTTCTGTGTCCCGCCGCGGCGCTTCGCTTGCCCAGCCGCACTACTCACGGGTCCGCCTAGCGCCCCAGCCCCGCCCTTACTCCGCGTTCCCCGGGACCTGCATTTCCTGCCCGCCGCTAAGCAGCAGATAATCCTCCAGCAGCTTGCTTTTGTCGCCATGGAGGTTATCCAGATGCTGCTCACCCCAGTTGCAGAGACTAATCAGCAGGTCAGCCAGCTTCCAGCCATATGCCGTGACCTCGTACTCCACCTTCGGGGGGTTCTGGATGTGAAGAATGCGGTGGATAATCTGATCATGTTCAAGCTCCCGCAGCTGCTGGGTCAGTACTTTCTGGGTAATCTCGGGAATCAGTGTACGCAGCTCATGGGTCCGTTTTCTGCCCGTAGAGAGATGGAAGAGGATGATGCCTTTCCATTTGCCGCGGATTACATCCAGGGCCGCTTCGAGTCCGAGTTTATATTTTTTGGGCGTATCCATCATAAGGTTTGTCCTCCGTTAGGTTATTTAAGGAACCACAGCACCTCAAAGTGCGTACTTCACAGCTCCGGCAGCATCCCATACAATAGGACCTGTAATCCTCTCCACTATAACATAGAGAAGAAAGAAGGTTGTTTGTAAATGAAGGTTTTGCTCGTAGTCACACACCCCAGAGAAGTTTCCCTGACCCATGCCGTCAAAAATCGTTTCGTGGAAGCCCTCCAGCAGAACAACCACGAAGTGGATATTCTGGATCTGGATCATGACGGATTTAACCCCTTATACAGCGTTGAAGATGAGCGGGACTGGACCAACCCCGATAAAGTTTATGCCCCCGAAATACGCAAGGAAATGGATCGGATTGTGGCTGCGGACGCGCTGGTTTTTGTGTTTCCATTATGGTGGTACAGCGTGCCTTCCCTGTTAAAAGGGTATCTGGACAAGGTCTGGAACATGGGTCTGCTGAAAGAGTCGATGTCCAAAAAAGTGCTCTGGATCTGCCTCGCCGGCGGAGATGAGGAGCATCTGATCAAATACGGCTATAAGCCGATGATTACCCATTATCTCAATGTTGCCATTGCCGGCTATGCGGGAGTGAAGGAGTCCCAGGTGGAATTCCTCTACGATACGCTTTCCCCATCGGAAGAATACATAGCAGGTCTGCTGGACCAGGCTTATGCATTAGGGCAGTCTTATAACTAACTCGCCAGCTTGCTGGAATACCCTCATAGCAATCGGCAGATTCACATGAAGATGTGGATATGCCGGTTTTTTGTGTGATGGAGTAGTGGGCAGGTTCGACTACCTATACCTGATTGCGTATAATAATACTTGATTCCTATATCTTATAAGGTAACGTACAAACCCATTATTATCCGAATATCAAGGAGGACAGAGCCTTATGCCACTGCACGAAAACAATCGTAACAAGCTGGAGCGTCTGATCGAGGAGCATGATTTCAGCTTTGCCGCACAGTATGTACTGGAACATACACGACAGGGTATTTGCTGGACCAAAAAGGGCCCATCCGATTACAGCACTCCTTGCAGCTCGAGAATTGGGGGAGATCCGGACCTTCTGCCAGCTACGGTATGGCCAATCACTTCCGATGGCATTCCTATGACATTTTTGGCCCAGCTTAATCTGAAGCAGCTGTCTGAGATGGATGAGTCTGCAGGATTGCAGGGTGGCGGGATGCTTTACTTTTTCGTGGGAGTGGATGAACCGGCTTATAATATTGAGCACCATGTATTGTTCCTGCCTGAGTCCAAGTTGCCGGAAGCCCATCGCTGTATCCCGCCTGAAGTTACGGCCTTGGAGGAGAAGTTCAGTGGATATGAGATTGAACCCCTGGCTACCCTGGAGGCACCCAATTACGGTTATGTCGATTATGAAGCTGTGGAGGACGATCAGCATGACTTCGAAGATTATGAGGAGCTGAGGGAAGCCATGCGCGGAGGAGCAGATGAAGCAATCGCCGTTATGTTCGGGTATCCGGCAACCCAGCATGGGGATTGTGAAGTTGAAGCTGCTCTGATGCTGCTGACGGGCCAGAATTATAACTACCGTCCGGCAGAAGCGCTGCAGCAGATTACTGCCCATCTGGGTGGTGATGAGGAGCGGGCCAAGCAAGAGGTTCAGGATACATTGCTGCTGCTGGAGATTGATTCTGACGATGATGTGGGCTTTTGCTGGTGGGATGCAGGTACGCTGCAGTTTTTTGTGCGCAAGGAGGATCTGCTCGCTGGACGCTGGGACCGGACTTATTGCTCGCTCTATTCCAGTTGACGGTTACATGACAAATTGACCGTGGAGGGAACGGCAGGGGTGCCGGTTCTTTGTTGAATATATAAATTTATATGTTTCACGCTATCCATGATCCTTTTATTTCTCGCAGAAACGGATACCTGAAAGCGATACGTAGTATCGCTACTTCGGAAGCATACGCTTTTCAGAGGGCGGTGAAGCCGTTTCTACTTGTATTGTGGCTGTATTGACCGCCGCCGCCCTCGGCCCTAGCAGGAGCAGGCAAGAATTGCACGGCAGCCATAGATCGCACAGCCTAAGATAAGGATGGAAGGAGGGCGGGGCATGGACTGGTTTCAACGGATGAACCGTGCGCTAGACTATATAGAGAGCCGACTGGACAGTGTGATCGACAACAGGGAAGCAGCACAGTTAGCCTTATGCTCGGTATATTATTTTCAGAAAATGTTCTCGATTCTGATGGATATCCCGCTGGCGGAATATATCCGGCGGCGCAGACTGACGCTGGCGGCTTTCGATATTCAACACAGCCAAACTAAGATTATCGATATCGCCTTGAAATATGGCTATGATTCGCCTGAAGCGTTCGCGCGGGCTTTTCATGTGCTCCATGGTGTTACTCCAACCTCAGCGCGCGGGGAAGGGGTCAGTCTGAAGGCTTATCCTCGTCTCTCCTTTCAAATTTCGATTAGGGGAGCAGTGGCTATGGATTATCGTATCATTAACAAAAGCTTGTTCAGCGTGTATGGAATTGACCGTAAGTTTACGGTGGAGCAAGAAGAACAGTTCGCGGCGATCCCGCAGTTCTGGCTGGAGTGTATGCGGGATGGACGACTGGAGGCGCTGTCGCGTTCCGCACATGCGGACCCGGAGAAAGAGCATGTCCGCAGTCCGGTCCACGGTATCTCATGGAACTCCAAGAGTGACCCGGACAACACTTGCCGGTATATGCTGTTCAACTTCGTTAACCAGGAGTGTCAGTCTGACGGGTATACCTTGCTGGATGTTCCTGCAGCTACTTGGGCAGTGTTTCAGACTAAGGAGCACACCCAGGAAGAGACCAGCTCGGTCATTCAGGAGTTGAACAAACGTCTCTACAGCGAATGGCTGCCTACCGCGTCCTACCGCAAAATCGATGGCTATGAGCTGGAGTTGTATTACGGAGAAGGTGCGCATTGTCACTGCGAGCTGTGGATAAGAGTTGAACCTATAAGCTAGCATTTGAAAAAACGGCAGAAATGCCGTTTTTTTTGCTTTTCCGTAACATAATTATCCCCTGCTATCCCCTTCAATCAGCGGATTACGGGTATGCAGGCGGTTCTCCTTGCGGTAGTCGAGCGGGGAGCGATTGCATTCCCGTTTGAAGGTCTGCGAGAAATACGACTGTGATTTGAAGCCGATGATCTCGGAGATTTCCAGAATCGAGTAATTGGTGGATTCGAGCAGAAATTTCGCTGTTTCCACCCGGACGTGAGTCAGATATTTGACCGGCGACACGCCATAGGTTTTTTTGAAAATATGAGAGAGGTAATATTTGTTGATATGTGCTTCTTCGGCGAGTGATTCCAGCGTAATATTGCTTTTGAAATGCACATCGATGAAATTTTTGACCAATGCCGCTTCCTTCTGAACCTTCTCTGACATCGCCAGATTAATGGCAATATGCTTCTTGCGCACGATCAGGATCAGAATGATGCGGATCAGATATTTGCATAACTCCGTATATGCCTCTTGCTTGGCTGAATACTCCTCGAATGCTTTGTACAAATACAGCAGAATGCTGCGATCCGGGTCTTTGATTGTGACATAGGCCAAGAGCTCATCCTCTGATACAAACGAAATCCCGTTAATGCCAATAACAAAATATTCCAGTGGATCATGGAAGTCGGATATCTCCGTATGCTCAATGTTCGGATTCACAATAATGACATCATTCTTCTGAAGCGGCAGCTTCTCATCCTTGACCAGGAACTCACCGGTTCCGCTGGTTACATAGAACAGCTCGGCGAAATGATGTGTATGCTTCAGCCCAATCCAGTTGTTGCTGTCTGTGTCCGATTTGTTGATATAGATCAGTTCGATGTTCAAACCCGTTGCCAGGTCAATCTCAGATAAGGGTTGGGTGCCGTTCATAGTAAGAATCCTTTCCTGTTAAATATTGTATACGCTAAAAATGTATCACTCTAATATGTCACTAATCAAATGATAACACGGATTGTTATTAATATTTAAATGAATAGCAATATCTATAAAAAACATAGCAATAAACTCATATATATAAGCAATTATGGTCTTTATAATTGAAATATATAAAACATGGGAGGCGTTCAAATGTTGAATAAAAGGATTGGCGCAGCTGTTTTAACCGCTATGATGCTTACAGTATCCGCTTGTGGCTCTAATGGAGCATCCTCAACCACTGAAGACGGAAAACCTGTTTTGAAAATGGCTGCTCTTGAAGGCGGTTACGGCAAGGAGATATACAGCGAAGTAATTGCCGAATTCGAGAAGCAGCAGGATGTAAAGGTCGAACTGACCATCAGCAAAAGCATTGAAGATGAAATTACCCCCAATATGAAGGCAGGGAAATATCCGGATGTTGTGGTGCTTGGACAGGGCCGCAGCTCAGGACTTACCGAAACACTGATTAAGGATAAAGGGCTTGAGGATCTTACCGGAGTGCTGGCGGCGAAGGTGCCGGGCGAAGAGGTGACGGTTCAGGACAAGCTGGTGGATGGATTGATCGGCACATTGGGTACCAACCCGTATGGCAATGAGAGCACCTATCTGATGCCGATGTTCTATTCCCCGACAGGACTTGTCTACAACAAGGGACTGTTTGAGCAAAAGGGCTGGGAGGTGCCGACTACCTGGGATGAGATGTTTGCGCTCGGAGAGACGGCCAAGCAGGAAGGAATCGCCCTGTTCACCTATCCTACAGCGGGTTACCTGGACTCCTTCTTCTTCGCTCTTCTGGCTGATGTCGGCGGTCAGGAGTTCTACGATAAAGTGATGAATTATGAGCAGGACATCTGGCAGAGCGCAGAAGCCACACAGGTACTGGAGATTACGACGAAGCTGCTGAGCTATTCCTCGGATACCACAGTTGCTTATGCCAATGAACAGGATTTCACCAAGAATCAGCAGAGCATTCTGGACAATACAACGCTGTTTATGCCTAATGGCACCTGGATCGCCGGAGAGATGGGCGATGCGCCTAAGGCAGAAGGTTTCGCCTGGGGCCTGATGCCGATTCCGACGCTGAACGAAGGCGACGACAGATACATTGTTACTTCCATGGAATCGGTATGGGTGCCTTCAGAGAGCAAGAATAAAGAGCTCGCCAAGGAGTTTGTCGCGTTCCTCTATTCCGACAAGGCCGCAGCTATCTTCGCCAAGTCGAACGCGGTTCAGCCGATTAAGGGAATCGCCGAGCAGTTGACCGGCGAGAATCAATCCTTCTACAGTGTCTATGACGCTCCGCAGGTGAAAGCGCTTGTTGGCGGATTCGTCAGCACCAAACCAGTAGAGGGCGTGAATATTAAAGCGGTATTATTTGATACGGCAAACAGTATTATCTCCAAGCAAAAAACGGCTGAAGATTGGCAGAAAGACCTGAACCAGGCCAGCGAGAAAATGAGAGCCGCCAAAGAGTAATTGGACCCGGCAGGAAGCAGGTGGGAAGGTGAATCAGAAGAAGGGCAGAAGCAAATTTATATTCTTATGTGTCGCTCCGGCATTTATCCTGTTTGCTATCTTTATGATTATCCCGACAATCAATGTATTTCGGATGTCTGTGTATAAATGGAGCGGCTTCTCTGCAAGCAAGGAATTCGTAGGCTTCGACAATTTCAGAATCCTCTTCGAGGATATGGTGTTTATCAAGTCATTCCAGAATACCGTGCTGCTGCTTGTGGTGGTTACGATCATTACCATGTCGCTGGCGCTGCTGTTCGCCGCGATCATGTCCCGTGAGCAGGTGAAGGGCAAGGATCTGTACCGGGTGGTCTTCTATATCCCTAACATCTTGTCCGTCGTTATTATCGCGGCGATCTTCTCGGCCATTTATGATGCCAAGGACGGGCTGCTGAACGGATTCCTGGGTATGCTGCGGCTGGATTTCCTGCAGAATATGTGGCTGGGCGACCAGCGGATCGTAATCTATAGTGTAGCCGCCGCTATGATCTGGCAATCGGTCGGCTATTATATGGTGATGTATATGGCCAGCATGTCCAGCATCCCCGAGAGCTTCTATGAAGCCTCGGCGCTGGAAGGAACCGGCAAGGTGCGGCAGTTCTTCTCCATTACCCTGCCGCTGATCTGGCAGAACCTGCGGAATACGCTGACTTTCTTCATTATCAGCTCGATTAACTTAAGCTTCACGCTCATCAAAGCGATGACCGGCGGCGGACCTGACGGCTCCACCGAAGTGTTCTTGAACTATATGTACAAACAGGCCTATACGAACTCCTCCTATGGCTACGGGATGGCGATCGGTTCTATTGTATTCCTGTTCTCCTTCGGTCTGTCCCTGGCCGTCAGCAGAATTACGAAACGGGAGACACTGCAATATTAGAGAGGAGCAACCGGAGACCCTATGATATCGAATAAATTATACAAAGTGTTCATCTATGTAATTCTTAGCCTGCTTGCCCTCTCCATTGTGGTGCCGATGCTGTGGGTTCTGCTGGCATCGGTCAAGGAGAAATCGGAGTTCTACGGGAACCCGTGGTCGATACCCGCCGGGGTGTTCATACAGAACTACATCGAGGCCTTCACGGAAGCCAGCATGGGGTCGTACCTGCTGAACTCGCTGTTCGCGACACTGCTTGCGCTGGTGATTCTGCTTGCGGTTGCTGTGCCGGCGGCCTATGTGCTGGCACGTTATAAATTCAAAGGACGGAAGATTCTGAACCTGCTGTTTATGGGCGGCCTGTTCATCAATGTCAATTATATCGTCGTTCCCATCTTCCTGATGCTGCTGGACGGAGACAAACTGCTCGGCAATTGGTTTCCGAATGGGCTGTTCATCGACAATCTGGCTGTGCTGGCATTAGTGTATGCGGCGACGACGATTCCGTTTACGATCTATTTGCTGTCCGGTTATTTCCAGACGATCCCGGAGGTCTTTGAGGAGGCGGCCGCTATTGACGGCTGCTCCCATTTCACAACCATGGTCAGGATTATGATCCCAATGGCCAGACCCAGTATTGTAACGGTGATTCTGTTCAACTTCCTGGCCTTCTGGAACGATTATATTATTGCCCTGACCCTGCTGCCCGGACCCCATAAGACGCTGCCCGTCGGGCTGCTGAACCTGATGACCGCCCAGAAAGCTGCTGCCAACTATGGGCGTCTGTATGCCGGACTGGTCATTGTCATGGTTCCCGCCCTGATTCTCTACATTCTGGTGCAGCGTAGACTGGTGGAAGGGATGACGGCAGGCGGCACAAGAGAATAGAGGAGGATCAACATGGCATTGCATAAAGGAAGAGTAACCCTGCCAAGTGAAGAAGGGTTCGTAGCAGAAACCAAGGAAATGATGGAGCGCTGGGGTGCGGATGCGATCCGCGACAGTGACGGGACGAAGCTGGATGAGGCGGTGAAATCGCTGGATGCCAGAATCTATACCGCTTATTTCCCTTCAAGAGGCCACAACGAATTCATCGAGCAGCATATGGAGGAATGCCCGCAGATCTTTCTGCTGTCCGACTTCTGCCTGGCAAGACAGGAAACGCTCGAAATTGAGTTCCTGAAACCTTACTACCGCGACCAGCTGGAGCCGGATTACATCCATGATCCGAAGCACTACTGGCAGGTAACCGACCGGACCAGCGGAGACCTTGTGCCGGCATCCGATTGGGATATTGCTGAAGATGAGCATAAGGTGATGATCCGGGGGACGGTGCCCTGGCATGAATATACCGTATCCTTCCTCGCCTATATCCAGTGGGACCCGGTGCAAATGTATAACCACATCACCAACGATTGGGGCGACAAGCCGCATGAAATACCGTTTGATGTGAAGCAGCCGCATTCGAATGCTTTTATATACAAGACTATGAAGCAGTGGCTGGAGCAGAACCCTGAGGTGGATGTCGTCCGGTTCACCACGCTGTTCTATCAGTTCAGCCTTGTCTTCAACCAGCTGGGCAAAGAGAAATTTGTGGACTGGTTTGGCTACGGGGCAAGCGTCTCGGTAGCGATGCTGGAGGATTTCCGCCAGGAGAAGGGCTACGCCTTGACTGCAGAGGATTTCGTAGACCAAGGCTATTACAACTCTTCATTCCGGATTCCTACCATCCGCTATCTGGAATATGTTGATTTCGTTTCCCGGTTTGTATCAGCGGAGACGAAGAAACTGGTGGACCTGGTGCATGCACACCGGAAGGAAGCGATCATGTTCCTGGGCGACCAATGGATTGGCACCGAGCCTTACGGCCCTTACTTCGAGAGCATTGGGCTGGACGCGGTGGTTGGCAGTGTGGGCGACGGCACCACCCTGCGCATGATCTCGGATATCCCGCATGTGAAATATACGGAGGGGCGTTTTCTGCCTTACTTTTTCCCGGATGTCTTCCATGAAGGCAATGATCCTGTGATCGAAGCCAACGGCAACTGGCTGTCGGCACGGCGGGCCATTCTGCGCAAACCGATTGACCGCATGGGCTATGGCGGCTACCTGAGTCTTGCTTACAAGTTCCCGAGGTTCATTGATTATGTGGAGAAAATTACGGATGAGTTCAGGGAGATTCATGAGCATATTCAATCAAGCAAGCCTTATTCCGGCCTGAAGGTGGCCGTGCTGAACTGCTGGGGAGCGCTGCGGACCTGGCAGGCGTTTACGGTGGCGCACAGCTTGTATTCCAAGCAGGCCTATTCTTATTACGGAATACTCGAATCGCTCAGCGGTATGAATGTTGACGTGCAATTTATCTCTTTTGACGATGTGCTGGCGAACGGAATTGATCCTTCCCTGGATGTCATCATCAATGCTGGGGATGCCCATACTGCGTTCTCCGGCGGAGAGGTGTGGAAGAACGCCAAGCTGGTAGAGCTGCTGCGGGAATGGGTGTATGGCGGCGGCGGATTGATCGGGGTAGGCGAACCGGCTGCGGTGCCGCATCAGGGGAGATATTTTCAGCTGGCCGATTGCTTCGGAGTGGATAAGGAGCTGGGCTTCAGCGTATCCACGGATAAGTACTTCCACACCGTAACAGAGCAGCACTTCATTACTGCCGATCAGAGCGGCTATGCCTTCGGGGAGAGTATGAGAAGTGTCTACGCGCTGCACGGCGAGGTAGATATACTGGAGTATTCAGAAGGCGAGATCCATCTGTCCGCCAATCAGGCAGGAGCAGGCCGTGCGGTTTATATCGCTGGATTGCCGTATTCGCCGGAGAACACGCGGCTCCTGATGAGAAGCCTGTATTATGCCGCAGGCCGGGAGCAGAAGCTGGAACGCTGGTATGCAGCCAATCTGAACTGTGAGGTTCATGCCTATCCGCAGCAGGGAGTGTATGCAGTAGTCAACAACACGAATTCTCCGCAGCGTACGGTAGTGTATGACGGAGACGGAAATTCATCTGTCGTAGAGCTTGGCGCAAGCGAGATTCAGTGGAAGCCAATCCACTAAAGAAACGGGAGGATGACGCAGATGAGAGTCGGATTGCGGATCATCATGATGTTGAGCTGTGTGGGCCTGGTTGTGTTTGGACACCGTGAGGTCGGCTATGGCTCTTTGGGACTGATGTTCGTTGGTCTTATAGGGCTGCTGGGCTTACTCTATGACTATAACCGCAAATACCAATAGAAATGACCAGAAAGGATTACCGCAGCAGATGAATATGAAGGATATCGCCAACATCAGGCCGTCACGTAGACAATATGGCTGGCAAAAACTGGAGTTCTACGGGTTCATCCACTTTGGCATAACAACGATGACCGGACGGGAGTGGGGGCTTGGACATGAGGAGCTGTCGCTGTTCAATCCCCGGCAGCTGGATGCTGCAGAATGGGTGAAGCTGCTGCAGGAAGCAGGGATGAAGGCTGTGATCCTGACCTGCAAGCATCATGACGGATTCTGCCTCTGGCCGAGCCGCTATACGGAGCATACCGTGGCGAATACGCCGTGGAGAAACGGTAGTGGTGATCTGGTGAAAGAGGTTGCCGAGGCGTGCCGGGAGCAGGGTCTGAAATTCGGCGTGTATCTGTCGCCGTGGGACCGCACGGAATCTTCCTATGGAGAAGGCAAGGCCTACGATGATTTCTATGTGCAGCAGCTGACTGAGCTGCTCACGAATTACGGCGAGATCGGCTGCGTCTGGCTCGATGGCGCCAATGGGGAAGGACCCAGCGGCAAGAAGCAATATTATGATTGGGACCGGTATTATGAGACGGTCCGCCGTCTTCAGCCGCAATGTGTGATCAGTGTCTGCGGCCCGGATATCCGCTGGGTCGGCAATGAAGCAGGCCATACGAGGAAGGAAGAATGGAGTGTGGTGCCGCGAATCGTCCAGGACGCCGAGAAAATCGCCGAGAAATCGCAGCACGCGGACGACGGGGAGTTCTCCCGTTCGTTCAATTCCATGGACGAGGATCTGGGTAGCCGCAGCGCCATCGCGGGCTATGACGGGGAGTGGGTCTGGTACCCTGCTGAGGTGAATACGTCGATCCGGCCGGGCTGGTTCTACCATGAAGAAGAGGACAGTCAGGTGAGAAGCGACCGTGAACTGTTCGAGATCTATCTGAATGCGGTGGGAGGCAATACGACCTTTCTGCTCAACATTCCGCCGGATAAGGACGGAATCATTGCTGAACCAGACCGGGAGGTCCTGCGGAGGCTTGGCAAGCGGATTGCCGCTCTGGGCGAGGCGAATCTGGCTCAGCAAGCCGCATTTACCGTATCCAGCTCTGAATATAATGCCTATGCTGTCAAATGGCTTGCCGGTGAGCATTCCGAGGCCTGCTGGAAGCCGGTGCAGGAGGACCTGGAGCCATGGGTCGAGCTGGCTTTCTCGGAACAGATAGAATGGAACACGATTATTCTGCAGGAGCATATTCTGCTGGGACAACGGGTGGAGGCCTTTGAAATATGGTCGGCCGACCCCGGCGGGTGGCAGAAGCTTGCAGAAGGGACCGTGATCGGCTACAAAAAAATCATCCGTGTTCCGCAGACCTCATCCACACATCTGAAGCTTGTATTCAAAGAGTTCCGCGAGTTCCCTACGCTCGCACAGATTAGAATCCTTAACATCCAGAATGATGCTTAATACGCAGCACAGAACCCTCTCTCTTCGCGCTGCGGAGAGAGGGTTGTGTTGTACGCTGCTTATGACCCTATTGCTGCAATCAAATCGTTGACTTGGCAAACACTACGAAGAACAACATAATTTCCGCCAGCAGCAGATGCACCGGCACCGTAATGAGCAGATCAATGCCGAACAAGACGCAGAGCATAACGCCGAGACCAAGGATAACCTTATAGTCGGTTCTGCGGTGACTGAAGCTGTAGCGATTAAAGACAAAGCTTACGGCAAGGAAATAGATCAGCACAGAGCCGAAGGTGAAGCACACCAGGAACAGGTAATCCATTTGCCCGACAAACATCAGCTGCAAGGCGGCGGCGATCATGCTCAGCGAGAAGTATATAAACAAATGTCCGTACATCAGTGTCTGTCCAGCCGTCTCCGTGGTCTCATCCATATGATGCTCCAGCTTCTCGAAATATTGCCACCAGATGGAAATTACGCAGATGAAGGCCATGACCGCGAACCCGACCGTTGATGCCGTGAAGGCTTCGGACTGCAGTACCGCGAGCATGCTGATGACGGATTCGCCCAGCAGAATCAGAGTGAACAGCCCAAAGCGTTCCAGCAAATGAGCGGTATGGATGGGTGTAATCACTAATTTGCGGCGGCCGATCAGCGGGACCAGGACATCTACAGCAATCCCGGCGTAGAGAACGAAATATCTGATCCAGGAATCGAAGAACAGCGAGCAGCAGGAAATCACAATCCCGATCCAGAAGTAGGTGCCGAAGAACTGCGCGGTTTCTCTTTTGTGACCGGTATGAACACGTGCAGTAAGCAGATACTGTACAATCGTAAGCGTCCTTAAGCCGATATATCCAATTAGAAAAGACAGATAATAGGCGTTGAAATCCGTGTTCAGACTGGCAGTCATTATCAGCACAAAAAACAATTGCAAAATCATAAAAATTCGCTGTTTATTGCTGTCCTCGCCGAAACGGTTGTTGTATACGCTCTGCCCAACCCATGCCCACCAGATCGGGATGAAGATCAGCATAAACTTCGCCAGATGCTCGGCGGTAATCACACCATGCTCAACATGCAGCAGAACATGCGTGGCTTTGGACACTGCGGCCACAAATAACAGATCATAGAACAACTCAAGCCAGGTAACCTTTTTATGCTTCATTTTGCCTGAGCTCCTCTCCATCATCCTTTTCTGTCATCAAAATGTGAATATTCTGTGATAACAGCTTTTATTTATACTTTAATCTATAGATCATGCCACTACAATATGTTCTCAGAATAGTTCTCTTCTGAAGAATGCTCTAAAAAGGGCGGGATGGAATTAGCTACATTTGTCCGGGGAGAACGATCAGGCACAGCGGGATATTACATGCTTTGCAATGAAGAGATCCGCTGCAATTTCCGCAACGGCGTGGATATGAAACAGCTGATAGATCAATACGGCTTATCTATGGACAGCATCAGAAAGATCGTCTATTCAAGAACATAATCAATCCCCGACAGCTCCTCTGCTGAGGATTCTCTTATTGTGTAGAGATTATGATTTACTTTAGTTGTGGATAATGTAGTTACTACCGACCGTCCCCGCGATTTAGCGTGTTGCTCTGCAACCTTCAGAGTAATTAAGTGCGAAACTGCAACTAAATTCCACCGAAACTCCTGTCAGGGAACAAATAAGTGCGAATCTGCAACTATTTTCGAGAAAATCGCTTCTTTAAAGCTCAAAACTTCAAATTAGATGCTTATTTGCACTTATTTCCTCCAAAAAGGAAAAAATAGGCTAATTAGATGCGTTTTCGCAACTAAATTGGCGGACTCTCTTCTTATGAAGCTATCAAGAGGCTGAGGGTTTGATGCCCTTATCATACGGAGGCCTAAATACTAACATAAGGATTATATAAAGTTAAGGTCTTGCGCATTCCGCAGGAACAGCCCGCCTGTGACCTTAACCCCGGCGTGCATCCCGTCAGGGATAGCGGGCCAGCCCCTGCGGCGTCCAAGCGGTCCCGAAGGGATAAGCGTTCCACCCTCCCCAGCTCCCTAAACACCGTACCGTCAGACTCATTCGCCAAACTTGCGGGAGTCCAGAGGGTGCAGCCCTTTGAGGCCCTCCCTTGGAAGGGAGGGTTTGGGTGGGATCGAATCTTGGTATCGAATCTTGGTATAGATTTTTTATAGCAGAACTAGCCATATTCTCCCCCTCCTTATGTTCCTATAATGAAGGTAATACAGAGTGTACAGGAGGAGAACCCAAAATGAAAACACATTACAGAGACTATAACCCGGAGGATATGATCAAGGTCCGCAATTTTCTCTCCAGCTCATATGCCAAGCTGAAGCGGCCGAGCAACTGGCTGATTGGCCGTTTTGAGTTTGAGGTGTTTTTTATGAACAAACGGGCAGGCTGGCTGCCGGGCTGGGAACAGAATATCGGGCTATGGGAGGATGAGCACGGAGAACTGGCCGCCGTGGCAGGCCGGGATGGCGATTATTATTTTCTGCTGGATTCCGAGGAGCCGCCGGCTGAGCTGCTGCGTGAAATATTTGCTTTTATGGAGAAAAAGAGCTTTCAGAATTCCGGTGACCGCTGCAAGGTGGCGATTCCTGCCGGAATGGTTCAGCTCGAGGAGCTGGCGGCAAGCCGCGGCTATCAGCTGCTGAATGAGCGGGACAGTACAGGCTGCATCGAGCTGAGCCGCGAGTTCCCGGTTCGGCTTCCGGCGGGCTATCAGCTCCGCAGCGGAGAGGAAGTCAGCGACAGGGACAAGGCGATGGGACATATCATGGCGTTCGATTACCCGGATACGGAGCGGGCCGAGCTGATGCTTGAGCATTTTGGCGGCATTCGTGAAGCGCCCAGCTACCACCCCGAGCTGGATTTGGCCGTGGTGAACGGGCAAGGAGAGGTCGTTTCCTTCTGTAATGTGTTCTTGGATGAGGACAATAAGCTTGGGGTATTGGAACCGGTGGGTACCCACAAGGGCTATAGAAAGCAGGGTCTGGCTAAAGCCATCATCTATGAATGCCTGAACCGGCTGCGGGCCATGGGCATGCTGAAAGCATATGTCGGCCCTATGCAGCCTTTCTATGAACGGATCGGATTCGTACAAGCTGTAGAACTTAAGGTATGGGAGTCCACCATCCGTTATAATCAAGAGGAGCGCTGAACCTCAGTAAGGGAGCGCACCGGATAACGGGAGGTGCAGAAGAGCATGATCAGAATCATGGCAAGAGCACAGCTGAGGGATGAAGGGGAGGCAGGTACGGCATACCTGCGGACCGGCGGAGAAGCGGTAAGGTTGATCGGTGCAGGTCAATTGATGACTGCCGCCGCCTACAAGTGGAACCGCAATGTGTTCCTCTATTATGAATGCAAGGAAGCGGCGCTGACTCCGGAAGCGCTGCTTCCTTGCGTGTCGGAGATGCTGGAGGATTGGCCGGGAATCGCCGAGCCGCGCAAGTGGGTTCCGCTGATCGATGTGTTCCATTTCAATGCCCCGCAGGATGCAGAGCATTGGCGGCGCAAGCAGCCTGTAGAGCGGCAGGTCGGCAGGGTAGCGCACCTGAAGCCGGAGATGGTCGCCAGCTACATTTATTATCACTATCAGCTTCAGGAGGAGCAGGCTTTCTACGGGCCGAAATACGAGATCATCGGGCTGCACGAGAACCTGCTGTTCGGCTATCAGGAGTTCCCGGCGGTTGTGGAAGAGCCTGTCGTCACAGGAAAGCTGGCTACCTCGGGCACACCTGAAGACTGGAGTCAGTCACGGATGGACCTGCATTTCCAGCCCTGGCCGGACGGCCATTTGTATTTCAAACCTGTGGAAACCTTGTTTAGCCTGCAGGAGAAGGACGGGCAACGAAGCAGCCTGGAGGAAGAGAAGGAGTGAAGAACATTGGTTACCAGGCTATTACAGTCTCACAGCATATTCCCTACGCTTGATATTGAACAGACAGCCGCATACTACGTTCAGTATCTGGGTTTCAGAGCTGTACCTTATTTGGATGCTCAGGAGCCTCTTATTTGCTTATACCGTGATGATACGGAGATTATATTAACCTGCTCCCGGGGGCAGAGGGTGATTCCCAACCGGGAATTGTACGGGTATGGATATGATGCTTATTTTATTACAAGAGATCAGGAGCAGCTGGAGCAGGAATTGGCCGCAGCCGGGGTGAAGATCGTGCGCCCACTGATGAATACGGACTATAACAATAAGGACTTTGTGATCGAGGATATAGACGGCCGCTGGATCTGCTTCGGCATCAAACAGAACGGTTAAGCTCATAGCATGTTGATTATTTCCATTCGCTCAGGAGGGTGACAGATGATCTATATTACAGGTGATCTTCACGGCACCCACTTATTTTCAGGCCATTGAAGACCGTCTGCAGTATAAGCAATGGTTCTTTGGCCATTATCATCAGAATGCCGAGCTGCCGCCAGAAGAAGATTGCTGTACCGCGAACGTGTGCTGGTCTCAAATTCTCCTGTATAGTTTAATAAGTAATAGCTAAATTTATAAGTATTATAAATAGGAGGCTATGCAACTTATGAGAAAAGCGTTCATCAGTCCAAGCAAATATGTGCAAGGGGAAGACGAACTGCTCAATTTGGGGTATTTTGTGAAATCCTTTGGGGAATCGGCTCTGCTGATCGCTCACCAGGATGATGTGAAGCGTGTGCGCGGCAAGCTGGATGCTACGGCGGCGAAATTCGGCATCTCGTTTGTGGAGAGCGATTTTAAAGGAGAATGCTCACGCCAGGAGGTGGCAAGACTGCAGGCCATTGCCAAGGATAAGGGCTGTACCTGCACGATTGGTCTGGGCGGAGGTAAAGCAATTGATGCGGCCAAATGTGTAGCCGAAGGAGAAGCGCTGATTATCTGTCCGACGATTGCGGCTACCGATGCGCCAACCAGCCATTCTGCGGTGCTGTATACGCCGGAGGGTGCTTTTGACGATTATGCCTATTTCAAGCAGAGTCCATCTGTGGTTCTGGTAGATACTACGGTGATTGCCAATGCGCCTACACGATTCCTGGTAGCGGGAATGGGCGATGCTCTATCGACTTATTATGAAGCGAGAGCGACGTCCCGGTCTTATTCCAGAGTGAATGCGAGCCTGCCGACAGGCTCCAGGGAAGGGTTTTGCCCGCCTGCCGTAGGTACCCATGCCGCGCTTGCGCTCGCCACGCTATGTTATGAAATGCTCTTGAAAGACGGTCCCCAGGCCAAAATCGCCAGCGATTGCAATAGTGTTACCCAAGCGCTCGAGAATATCGTGGAGACCAATATCCTGCTCTCAGGTCTTGGCTTCGAAAGTGCGGGACTAGGCGCAGCGCATGCGATTCATGACGGGCTGACGATCCTGGAAGGTACTCATCACTATTATCACGGGGAAAAGGTAGCCTTCGGCACCCTTGCGCAGCTGGTCCTGGAGAACGCGCCTGCTCAAGAGCTGTATCAGGTGCTGGATTTCTGTCTGGAGGTAGGTTTGCCTGTCTGTCTGGCAGACATCGGCGTGAAGCATATTACCCAGGCTGAGCTGCTGGAGGTCGCCGAAAAAGCCTGCATTCCGGAGGAATCGATCCATGCAATGCCATTCCCGGTGACCGTAAACGGAGTGGCAGCAGCCATTGCGGCGGCGGACCGCATCGGCCAAGCGTATAAGAAGCTAAGGGAGGCTGAATAAATGAAGAAAATCATTAACTCTCCTGAGAACATCGTGCTTGAAATGTGCAATGGCATGGTGCAGGCGCATCCCGAGCTGACCTTTCTGCAGAAATATAAAGTGATCATGAAGCGGGAGCTTAACGCGGATAAGGTCAGCCTGATCAGCGGCGGCGGCAGCGGGCATGAGCCGGCACATGCGGGTTATATCGGCAAAGGCATGCTGGACGCGGCGGTGTGCGGAGATATTTTTGCCTCTCCTTCCCAGATTCAGGTGTATCAGGCGCTTAAGGCCACCGCAAGCTCCAAGGGCACCTTGATGATTATCAAGAATTACAGCGGCGATATGATGAACTTCAAGAATGCGGCTTATCTGGCGCAGGAAGACGGAATCCAGGTGGAGTATGTGCGGGTGGATGACGACATTTCGGTGAAGGACAGCTTGTATACAGTGGGACGCCGCGGTGTGGCCGGAACGGTGTTCGTGCATAAAATCGCCGGCGCGGCCGCAGAGCAGGGGCGCAGTCTGCAGGAAGTAAAAGCTGCGGCGGAACAGGCGGCGGCCAACGTCCGCAGCATCGGCTTTGCCTTAACCTCCTCTACCGTCCCGGCCAAGGGGACACCAACCTTTGAACTCCCAGCAGATGAGCTGGAGTATGGTGTCGGTATTCACGGAGAGCCGGGCATCCGGCGGGAGAAGCTGGTCTCTGCCGATACGCTGGCCCAGCGGATGGTAGAGGCGCTGCTGGCTGACCTCGGCATTGTGGACGGCCAGCCGTCCGAAATCGCCCTGATGGTCAACGGCTTCGGCGGAACGCCGCTGCAGGAGCTATACCTGCTGAACAACTCCGTTAACCGCGAGCTGGCGAAGCGGCCGGGGATTAAGCTGTGCAGAACCTTTGTCGGCAATTATATGACCAGCATTGATATGGCCGGGGCATCCCTGACTGTATTGAAGCTGGATGAAGAGCTGAAGGGACTGTTGTATCAGGAGAGCGATACCCCGGCGTTCAAGGTTGCTGCAGGGGCAGCCGAGAGTGCGGAGTTTGTTGAGGTCATTGATGAAGCCAAGGCAACGGATGCTCCGGTTTCGCATGCAGTTCAGACGCCGGAAGCTTATGCCGTCATTCAAGGCAACCGTTTCTCACTGGATAATATGGTCTACCTGATCGACAAGATGAGTGAGATTGTTATCGAGAATGAGGTTCCTTTCTGCGAGCTGGATTCCCAGGCTGGTGACGGTGATTTCGGCATGAGTATAGCCAAGGGCTTCCGGCAGCTGAAGCGTGAATTGCCGCATATTCTGGAGGAGGGCAAGACCGATATCGGCAGCTTCCTGGATGCCTGCTCACTGGTTATTATGGAGTACTGCGGCGGGGCTTCCGGGCCGATCTGGGGCTCGGCGTTCCGTTCAGCGGCCAAGGCGGTGGGGGATAAGACGGAGCTTAGCCAGGCCGATTTCGCCGTGATGCTGCAGGCTGCCGTGCAGGGTATTCAATCCACCGGGGAACGCTCCTTCGGCCGGGGGGCCGTTGTCGGCGACAAGACGCTGATTGATGCGCTTGCACCTTGTGCGGATGCCTGGGAGCAAAGCGCGCAGGAGGGCGTGGATTTCCACACCGCGCTGGCCAGAGGCGCAGCGGCAGCGGTGGAAGGCGCGAAGCAAACCGAAACGATCGTAGCCCGCATGGGCCGCGCCGGCGCAGTCGGTGAGCGCAGCCTGGGCTACCCGGATGCGGGCGCTTACGCGCTGGGCGTGATTTTCACGCAGCTTGCCGAGCATATGAAGGGTGCGGAGTAGGGACTTGGCGGGAGCAGGGTGTGGAAAGCGCGGATTGCGCGCACCCAGCACCGTTCTACTCGCAGCCTATAGTTGCGGACCGTATAGCTTCTATATTGGGCGATTTTCACGATTTTGGCGGTTTAGCGGACTGCATAGCTCTCCCTCTGCCGCCAGAATGATTCCGATCGAAGCCAATTCTGGCGAATAGGGGCATCTGAGTCCGCTAAGCAAGCTAAAGGGCCGGATTTCAAGCAAATAGAGGCACCTGAGTCCGCAATAAGCTAAGTTGGCCTAAAGCATGATGTAAGTACAACCTAACCAGCCACCGAAACGGCAGAGATGCCGTTTTTTTTTTGAAAATATAAGAATTTATATGTTCCACTCTATAAATTATCCTTCTATTTTTCGCAGAAACGGATGCCGCCTCTTGCAGAGGACGGCGAAGCCGTTTCTTCTTAATTTTCGGTAGGCTAGAGGGTAGCAGCTTCCAGAAACTTGAAACCTTACACCCAGCGCTTATCGTATGTGGTAGAGGAAATCAAATGGATGATTTCACTACTATGATGGAGATGATCATTTGCTGCTCACCCGATCCTCTTTAACCGAAACCCGGCAAGCCCTTGATGGGGCTGAGTCTTCCAACCGGCTTCAGCAATTCTACACCGAATATTGGCAACGGATGGAGCGGCTTGAACCTGACATTTGTGCATTTGTTGCTGAGACGGATGCCCGTCAGCGAATAGAGCAGGAAACGAGACGGCTACTAGGCAAGTATGCCAACTTTGAGCCGAAACCAGCTCTCTATGGTATTCCTGTCGGCATCAAGGATCTGATGCATGTGCAGGGTTTACCCACGAGAGCAGGTTCCCTTCTACCGTCCGAGGGTTTAGCTGGGCCTGAAGGTTCCTTGGTGAAACGTCTGCGGGAATTAGGCGCGGTCATTGCCGGCAAAACAGTAACCGAAGAATTTGCTTATGCCGGACCCATGCCGACCCGCAATCCGTATCACCGGGATCATACGCCGGGAGGGTCAAGCGCAGGGTCTGCTGCAGCGGTGGCTGCCGGTCTTTGTCCACTGGCTGTAGGTACGCAGACTTTGCGATCGGTTACCGCACCGGCTTCCTTTTGTGGTGTGGTGGGGTACAAGCCCAGTTATGGCCGGATTCCGCTCGATGGAGTGATCCGGCTGTCGCCGTCGTTTGATACGGCCGGATTGTTTACTCAGGATATCCCTGGGATGGAATATGCGGCAGCTCAGCTTATCCCTGATTGGACGACGCTGGTTCAGCCGAACCGCAGGCCTGTGCTTGGCATTCCAAGCGGCATTTACATGGAGTTTATGAGCGATGAGGTGAGGCTTGTTTTTGAGCAGCAGATTGCAGGTCTTAAGCAGCAGGGGTATGCCATCCGGCAGGTGGATATGCCTTGGGAGGATGCTTGGCTGGCGGGGGATACCATGCTGCGGCTGGTTGAAGGCGAGATGGCGCGGGTGCATGCCGATTGGTTCGAGCGCTATCGGGATGACTACAGGACTCCGGTAAAAGAGGCCATTCTCAGAGGCAGGCTCATAAGTGACAGCGAGCTGGAGCAATATCGCCAGGAGCAGACCTGCTTGCGGCAGGGTCTGCAGGATACGATGAACCAGATGGGAGTGGACCTCTGGGTTTCACCCGCCCAGGGCGGAACCGCGCCCAAGTTCGGAGAACGGACGGGCTGGCCGGGAATGACGGCGGTCTGGACCTTAGCAGGTTGTCCGACGCTCAGTATTCCGGCAGCATCCATTAACGGTTTGCCGCTTGGCTTTCAATGTATTGGAGGCTACGGCCAAGATGAATTGCTGCTGGCCTGGTCAAGGCAGATCGCTGTGCTGCTGCAGGAAATGTCTGTCTGAAGCGGATGTGCAGATCATCTGGGCTGCGGCACTTGCATGACGGGCAGGGCCAAGCTCAATTGTAACTCCAGCCTCAGAAAATAACGCAAAGTGCAGCCAAAAGAAGTCACACTGGTTAAGAGTAACTATAGAACTAAGAGTAACTATAGAATGTGAACTAAAGAGGGTTACAAACGGAATTGTCAGAAGGTCCTGTGCATTAAGGTTTGCTGGTAACCCGACTATTCCATTCTAAAGTTCATCATATATAACTCTTTGCTGCTGGTAACTGTATTTCATACATCTATTTCAAGTAAATATCGCTCCAAACTGACTTTAACTGTATTCTGTGCAGCTATATTCCGCCAAAACACCGCTGAACGGCTAAACGGGGAAATATAGCTGTATGAAATACAGTTACATCTCCCCCACACGCCTAAAAAGCAAATATAGTTGTATGAAATGCAGTTAGGGCCTGGGCCGACTATGTTTACATGTTGCCTCGATGAATACCTATCAACAAACAGACGGGCACTTCCTCTGGGACACCACATAAGCTGATGCAGCAATATGCCCGTCTCGCGATTCACAGCCACACCGTACTCCACAGCAGTGTCTAACCGCACATTACCTCACCTAACTGTAATTCACTGTACATCACGCACGCATCTCATCTTAAACCTCCGGATTCATAGCCTTGACCGTCTTGCGGAAGCCGCGCCAGAAGCAAAGGTCCACCTCATTCGTCACATCCAGCCGCCAGCCGTCAATCTTCACTTCCGAGAGCCAGTAGGCCGCAACATCCAGCAGATATTGTCTGGCTTCCGGGTTGGCCGTGTTCAGCTTAGGCATCCCGGCGACAAATCCAAATGTATCATAATTGGGATTCTCTCCACTGGCCTGAACCGGAAGCTATGGATATGAAACCAATCCCCATACTTGGACTGTTCTCCGTGGGCAATATGGTAAAGAGAGTCAAGCTTAATATCAGCTTCCGATTGTGCTGCCTTCAGAGCCATTTGATTGAATTCCACTTCAGTCACTCTCCCGGGTGTAAGTTGTATAACCACAAGCTGTATCTGGCACATCACGCGGTTAGCATTTCTTAATACCCTGAACCCGGGAGGAGGAAGGAATACTTTTTGATATTTACATCGCTCCTCACGGTTCGCCCTTAAACTGCTATTCACGAGGGCCATAGACTAACTCCGGGAAAGTAATGGTAGAATGCTTTGCCTCAAATATTTCACATCATACCGTTTCTGAAAATGGGATTAATATTCATTTAATCCTTAAATTTACCGATGGTTATATCGAAGAGGGTTGTGCGTTGCGTAAATACTTCTAGTAATTCTCACAGTTCAAATTTGTAGAAGCTAACAGAATTGAGAGAGGGGAATAAATTGAGAGAAAAATCGATTTTTAGAATAAAGGGAATAGGTCAAGTTATAGGTGTAGTTATTCTACATATGCTTATCATTAATTTTTTAAATATTAAGATAAGTAACTGGGAGGGAGAGGAGATAAAGCTAATTATTCTAATTTATTGTATTCCAATAATTCTCATGTATATAACTTGTATGATGTCTTTAAAGGCTAAGAAGGTTAAATACAACCTGTTTTGGTTAATAATTAGTCTTTTTCCAAGTACTTTTATTCTTTTTTATTTAAAAGATATACAAGGAAATAAGGCTAATGTGCCTGGCATAGTTGATACAAGTTACTTTAACTTTAACTTTGATAAAGGTCAGATTGAGCTTATGTTTTTGTTTCCTTTAACTTACTTGGTAATTCAATTAATCTTTATTGGTTTCGATGTGGATTATGAAGCTAACAAAATAATCTTTTCCAATTCTATATAAGGGGGTTCTAATGAGAAAGTTAATATTCATCAAATCTATGCTTTATATTTCTTCTATTATTCTATTACATGTTGTTTTAATCTACTTTCTTAAAATGTGGGTAGAAGAATGGGGAAAAAGCATGTTAATCGAATTACGTATGACCTACATTTTGCCGCTTTTATTGTTAAGTTTTAATTGTTTCCTTTGCTTAAGAAAAAGATTTCTCAAATATCTGAAAGCTTGGATTATAACAAGTACGATCCCAAGTCTATTCATTCTATTTTCTATTAAAGTGAACTTGGATTTAGTGAAAAGTAACAATGCAGAAAACATGATTGGTGTTACATTCCCAAATTATTATGTTGAATTAGTTTACTTTTTTCCTATTTTTTACTTTATAATACAAAATATATTTTTATTAGTTTTAATTTTTAAGTTAAGGAAGGAAAAAAATCATTGAAAATTATTGGTTGTTTCGTAATGTCTAAGAGATTCAAAAGGACATTATTATACTGGTTAATAAACTAAATCTAGTAGGAGGAGATGAAAAGTGAAAGCGATAAGGAATATACTTCTGGCCATACTTTATGTTTTACTGGTTGTTGGATTACATCTAATCTTAATCTATTTTCTTGATATAAGAATAAAAGGCTGGGAGAAAGAATTAATAAAAGAATTAGGTAAGGTGTACTTTCTACCGCTATTCTTGTGTTTTATTAATTCTTTAATGTTTATAAGGACTCGGAGGATAAAGTATCATGTCACCTGGTTTTTGGTAACTACGATCCCAAGCTCGTTACTCCTGTTATTTTTCAAAGCAATACAAGGTGTTGGAGATAGTGAGTATGGGGTTGTTGTTTCTATTGAATTTTTTCCGAAATATTACGCGGAAATGCTCATTCTGCTTCCTGGGAGCATTTTAGTAATCCAATTTATTTTGACTTTATATTATCTCATAAAAATAAGAAAAGAAGTTATCGTTCGATAGTATAGAGAGGGATTTTTACTATGAAAAGTTTTTTTTCGATCAGTATAATTATTACAATTTTCGTTTCTTTATTTAGTTCAACTGGAAGTTTTTAAAATTATACATATGCTAGTTCAGTTAAGGAGTCGGTGTACAGCAACAATCAATCCGAACAGTCTTCAATCGGAATATTGAGCACATCAGTCTATCCAGATAATGCTGTTGTGAAATTTGGAGAGAAGATATACATCAATTATAGCTTCAATGATAAAGCTCACCCAGTACTTATTAACATTTATAAAGATGATGTCTTACAATCGGAATATATCTTAAGGCGGGAGAGGCAAACCGTGGGGTGGGTTGTTGTTAAAAGTTGCTTAGACTAACCTCGGTTGAATGATGGTGCAGTACTTTGCAGCAAACATTTCACATGATTTCGTTTACAAATTTCGTTTTCAAAAATGGAATTACTATTCATTTAATTCTTAAAGTTTCCGATGATAACATAAAAAGGGATATTTGGTTCGTGGATACTTTTGTTGAGTCTCATAGTTACAAATTTATTGATGTAAACAGAAGTTATATTGAATTTCAAAGGAAGGTGTTGCAGAACTATCATCAACCTAAAATATGTGGAAAATCGTAAGGAGGGGATATATTCTGGTTATTCTATTTAGCATAGTATTCCTCGTATTTAGTGCCTTTGCAGGAGTAGAAATTTGGATATCAGTTTTGAACATCGCGCTACATTATACTAAACAGAAAGGTTATATTGAGTCACAATATGAAACTGCTGTAATTCCCATCGTTATCTTATCCATTGTAGTGTTTTTCTACGTTCTTTTTATAATATTCTCAATCAAAAAGAATAAGCAGAACCTAATGTTTATATGTTTTATCGTTTCTATAGTTTTCTTTGTATCTACACCTCGATTAGGATGGATATATGATGTAAAAGATTATTTCCATAAAGTTAGCATAGAAAGTAATGAAAAATTTCTAAACAATATCCAAACTGAAATTAACAATCAACCTATTCCATCATACCTAATTGATACTAAAGCAAGTGAGAGAAGAGTAAAGGAGTTAAAAACAAAGTACGTTGTAGTGCTAGTGAAAAATACAGAGGGTGCAATCACTAAAAATGAAGTCGGGTACTTTTTGGATGTAGCCAGAAGCAAAAAATTCAAAAACGTGAATTTATTATTTTATGATAAATCAAAAGAGAATTCTGTTGATATAAGTATGAATTTCGAGAATGGAGTTACTTTCTGCTATCCCAATATGGAGTGTGAAGATCTTGGTGTAAAAGAGAATGAATAACTAAAAATAGGGAGGTTATATACTAGATCAGGTATGAGGATTCACTAAAGCGGCTGCAAGAAACCTAGTGGATATTTATTGCTTGCATTGTTTTTTGGCATTTCCCGAAAGCGATATCATATTGAATAGCATAAAACATATGCATGTTCAGGAATAGCACCCAAGGAGGGATTAAATGAGGAATTTCATAATACTCAAATCCATTCTTTATGTTTCTATCGTTATTCTATTACATAGTACGTTAATCTACTTTTTTGAGATGAAGATAGAAGGATGGGGAAAAAGTCTTCTGAATGAATTATGTAAGACCTACATTTTGCCGCTACTATTATTATTTTTTAATTGTATGTTGTGCGTAAGGAAACGAGTGCGCAAATACCAAATAGGTTGGTTTATTACAAGCACAATCCCTAGTTTTTTACTGCTCAGCTTTATAAAAGTAACCGAAAATATGGACACGACTACAGTATGATCTTTTTTGAGTTTCCAGAGTATTATGTATCTTAATGTACTGAAATTAAACAGGTAGTGAAGCTGCTGCCGAAGACGATGTCTTCATTCCGCTGACCATTTCTTTAGACCAATAGCTCTCATACGTAATTAAGTCTGAAAGCGATGTCACGGCAACCACGGTGATCTCGCTTTTTTAGTTTGCCTGGGAACGATAAAAGGTAAGCTGCAGATTGCTCCCACTTCCGCCGGAGTTGCTGAACCCTTAGGAATGACCTATATTAGTTGGATAAGCAGTTACTGCTTAGGTCCTCCTTTCCCTATGTGTTACTCGCCCAGCCTCTGATTCAACACCCCGCACTAAAGAATAGTCAGGGAAGGGTGTCGCCCGTAACCCTCGCTTCGATTTCAGACGGTTGCGGACTCAGGAGCCCCTATTTGCTGTAAATAGGCAGGTTTGCAGGATTAACGGACCCAGGAGCCTCTATATTACAGAAAACCCTCGGTTTAGAGCCTGTTTTGACGTCTTAGGGGCTATACGGTCCGTAAGACTTCAAAATATTATACGGTCCGCTAGAAAAGGGGTTACCTATAGTTCAAGTGCTTGGGGTGTCGCAGGGTCCTAAGTAGTAACGATAAGCTTACTCATGATTGTGAACAGAACCTGAAGGAGTGCAGTACATATGATGAAGGTATCCCCCAAGCAGCCCGGTGAGAACAGCAAGGATTACTCCTACCGTGTGATTAAGCAGAATATTATGTCGCTTACCCTGGCGCCAGGGCAGGTAATCAGCGAGATTGACTTGGCTGAAGCACTGCAGATTTCGAGAACTCCTGTCCGGGAGGTAATCGCGAAGCTGAAGGAAGAACATCTGATTGATGTGATCCCCCAAGTTGGAACCTATGTCTCCAAAATCACTGGTCAGCTCATTGAAGAGGCTGCGTTCATGCGGCTTACGCTGGAGCAGGAAATTCTGCTCCGCTCGTCCCGCTCTTTCCCGGCGGAGGTCCTGCCGGAGCTGAGAAGAAATGTTGCCCAGCAGGAGCTGCTGCTGGAGCAGCAGGGCAGAGAGCTGGATTTCCACCAGCTGGACACGGAATTCCATCAGCTGATCTTCCGCGGCAACCGCAGAGAGAATGTCTGGACAGCCATTACACGGCTAAGCACCCATTACAACCGGATGCGGCTGCTCTCCGAGATGGAGCACAACTTCGGCGAAGCGGTCTCCCAGCACCGCGAGATGCTGCGCATCATCGAGCTGCATCTGACAGAGCAGGTCGAACCGGCAGTGAGGCAGCATATTATTGAGCCGATGAAGGATTGGGAGCAGCTGTATCAGCCTGGAAGCAGATATGCGGCTTATTTCGATGTTGGCTCGCCCATCGGATTGGCGTAAGGCAAGGAATGCGCTGAAAGGGTCTTCATTTTGTGTTGCGCATTCTTTTTGCTTATGCTAGCATACTAGTATGCAAGTCAGATGCGAAGAAGCAACATTTTAACGAATGTGTTGACGAAGAACAAATCCAAGGAGGTCCATGACAAATGGAAATGACATTCCGCTGGTATGGCGAAGAAGATCCGGTGAAGCTGGAGTATATTGCCCAGATTCCGGGGATGAAGGGTATTGTTACGGCAATCTATGATGTGCCGGTAGGCGAAGTCTGGCCGATGGAGAAGATTACCGCGCTGAAGGAACGTGTTGAAAGCGTTGGACTGAAGATCTCCGTTATTGAGAGCGTTCCCGTACATGAGGACATTAAGCTGGGGCTGCCCACCCGTGACCGTTATATCGCCAATTACAATCAGACGATCCGCAATCTGGGGCAGGCGGGAATTCCGGTAATCTGCTATAACTTTATGCCTGTGTTTGACTGGACGCGCTCCGACCTTAATTTTGAACTGCCGGACGGATCGACTACGTTGATCTATGAGCAGAGCATCGTCGAGAAGATGGACCCCAAGCTGGGCGAATTATCCTTGCCGGGCTGGGACACCTCCTACGGGGAAGGCGGTCTGGGCCAGGTGCTGGAGCAATACGAGCAGGTAGATGAAGAGAAGCTGTGGGAGCATCTCGGTTACTTCATCGCAGGCATCCTGCCGGTTGCGGTGGAGAGCAAGGTGAAGATGGCGATCCACCCGGATGATCCACCTTGGTCTATTTTTGGCTTACCGCGGATTATCACGAATAAAAACAATCTGGAGCGTTTCCTGAACTTATACGATTCTCCTTACCACGGTCTGACTCTGTGCTCCGGCTCGCTGGGCTGTGATCCGAATAACGATTTCGTGGACATGGTCAACTATTTCGGCGGAGTGAAGGACCGGGTGCATTTCGCACATCTGCGCAATGTGAAGATTACCGGAGAGAAATCGTTCTGGGAATCCGGCCACCTGTCCGAGTGGGGTTCTCTGGATTTCTACGAGATTGTAAAAGCTTATCTGGACTACGGCTTCGACGGACCTTTCCGTTCCGACCATGGCCGGATGATTTGGGGCGAGACGGGCAGAGCGGGCTACGGTTTGTATGACCGTGCACTGGGTGCCGTTTATATTAATGGCTTAAGCGAAGCCATTCGTAAATCTTCACAAGCATAGAGGAGGCAGCATTTGCTATGACAACCTTACCTTTTACAATTGATCTAAGCGGCAAAGTAGCCGTTGTAACCGGTGGCGCGGGTGTGCTGTGCTCGCAATTCGTCGATGCGCTGGCAGCCTGCGGAGCGAAGGTGGCGATCCTTGACCGCAACCTGGATACTGCTGAAGCGAAGGCGCATGAGGTTAAGCAGGCCGGCGGCATCGCCCTTGGCGTGCAGGCCGATGTGCTGGACAAGGCCAGTCTGAAGCTTGCCCATGAACGGATTGCTGCAGAACTGGGCCTCTGCGATATTCTGATCAACGGGGCGGGAGGCAATCATCCGCTGGGCACCACAACCAAGGAATATCTGTTTGCCGATGACCTGAAGGAGAAGCTGGAGGATACCATCACCTTCTTCGATCTCGATGCAGAGGGCGTCCAGTTTGTGTTCAACCTTAATTTTCTCGGCACACTGCTGCCTTCACAGGAATTCGCCTCTGATATGATTAACCGCAAGGGCGCTACGATCATTAATATATCCTCGATGAACGCCTACACGCCGTTGACCAAAATACCGGCATACAGCGGCGCCAAAGCGGCAGTGAGCAATTTCACCCAATGGCTGGCGGTGCATATGTCGAAGGTGGGCATCCGCGTCAATGCGATTGCCCCGGGCTTCTTCGTGACGGCGCAGAATGAGAAGCTGCTCAAGAATCCGGACGGCAGCTTCACCGAACGCTCCGAGAAGATTCTGCGCAATACGCCGATGGACCGCTTTGGCGAAGCGAAGGAACTGGTCGGCACGCTGCTATACCTGGTCAGCGAGGACGCCTCCAGCTTCGTTAATGGTGTCATTATTCCGGTGGACGGCGCCTTCTCGGCCTATTCGGGTGTATGATGACTACATTCATACATGAGGATTTTCTGCTGCAGAACGAGACGGCCAGGAAGCTGTACCATGATTATGCCGAGGCGCAGCCCATCATTGACTATCACTGCCATCTGGACCCCAAGGCAATTGCCGAGAACCACCGCTTCAGCAATATCAGTGAGCTGTGGCTGAGCGGGGACCATTACAAGTGGCGTGCGATGAGAATGTATGGGGTAGAGGAGCGATACATCACCGGAGACGCCTCCGCTGAAGAGAAGTTCAAGAAGTGGAGTGAGGTACTGCCTTACACACTGGGCAATCCGCTGTTACACTGGTCGGCACTTGAGCTGAAAGCCTATTTCGGGGTGGAAGACCTGCTGACCTCAGATAATTGGGAAGAGATTTATAAGCGCTGCAATGAGGTGATCGCCCAGCCGGATTTCACCGTCCAGGAGCTAATTACCCGTTCCAATGTGAAATGGATCTGCACCACCGACGATCCGGTAGACGATCTGCGTTACCACAAGCAGCTGGCAGAGCAGCAGACCTTCACAACAAAAGTGACGCCCACCTTCCGGCCGGATAAAGCGCTCCAGATCGGGGCACCTGCCTTCGGAGAATATTTGACCTTGCTGGAGAATGCCGCAGGCTATGCGATTGATTCCTATGCCTTGATGAAGCAGGCTATGCTGGAGCGGATGGACTATTTCCACCAGGCAGGCTGCATGATCTCGGATCACGGGTTCTCGACCCTGCCCTATGCTGAGGCTTCCCTATCCGAGCTGGAAGCGATCTTCACCAAACGGCTGGAAGGGGCAAGCCTGAGCGGACTGGAATGTGACCAATATATCACTGCCCTGTTCCTGGCGATGGGCCGCAAATATGCCGAGCTGGGCTGGGCCATGCAGCTGCATATCGGGGCCATCCGCAACCCGAACTCGCGGATGTTCCGCGAGCTTGGAGCGGACAGCGGCTACGATACGATTGGAGACGGCAATTATGCCGACAATCTGTACCGGCTGTTGGATGCGCTAGACGTGAGCAACCAGCTGCCGAAGACGATCCTATACAACCTGAACGCTGTGCACAATGATGTGCTGGCGACGATGGCCGGTTCTTTTCAGCAGAGCGGGGTACGCGCCAAGGTTCAATTCGGCTCCGGCTGGTGGTACAACGACCAGAAGGATGGCATGCTGAAGCAACTGACCTCCTTGTCCAGCCTCGGGCAACTGGGCTGCTTCGTCGGCATGCTGACGGATTCACGCTCCTTCCTGTCCTATACACGCCATGAGTATTTCCGGCGGATCCTCTGCAATCTGCTCGGCGGGTGGGCCGAGAGCGGAGAGGTACCCAAGGATATCCCATTCCTGGGACGGATCGTGGAGGATATTTGCTTCAACAACGCCAACAATTACTTCGGACTGGATCAGCGGGTCTGATGTGATGTGAAGCGGCATAGATTCGCACAACGAAACAGCTGCCCCTTTGGATGAGGAGGCAGCTGATTTTGCTATGTGAAAATAAAAGCAATCAAGTAGGCTATTGCCTATGTCTAAATAGGCAGATGTACATAATATATCTCATAAAACATATTATGGAGGTTGAAGATGTACTCTTATCAAGGATATCCATATTACACTCAAGGACGTATCCCCCCTATTTTATTGCATATTAATGATTTAAAACCGTTCATAGGAAAATGGGGAATATTCACTATAGGTAATGAGAAAGTGGTTGCCTATGTTGATAGTGTGGATACTGCAGCTAATTCTGCAAAAGTATATTACCCGGATAACTCTACAGGGGTTATCGATATAGCCATGATATCCATGGCTGCAGGACCTTATGTGACTATGCCTACGGGTACGGGCCCCACGCCTTCCCCGACGCCCATACCCACGCCTGCACCGACACCGCTACCAACAAATTGTCAGTGGGTGTATCTTCCTGCAATCGGGTGGAAATACCTTTGCCTCTGATATTTCTTTTATGAAAGACAATCCGGTAAAAACTAAAGAACGGTTTTTTACAAATACGCTGAAACTAAAAACACTTCAAACCTTTGCCCTCGGGGAAGGTTCTGGAGTGTTTTTGACTGATATCGCTGATATCTTAGTGATGATGAACAATAAATCGGATGGATTTTGGCTGAGATGACAATTAACCTAACATTATCTTTGAAACGGCGAAGCTGCCGCGATATAATACCTCCTAATAAGATGCTACGGAAGGGTATGAGGACGATGAGCCTGGAACTGCTGAACCAGCGAGTGAAACAAGATTTAGCTTATTTGGCTTTTGGCGGAGCGGATTGGGTCCGGCCTGTGGCGCATGCGGAGGGTCATGTGTATGATGTGGTCATTGTTGGCGGAGGGCAAAGCGGCTTGGGCGCTGCCTTCGGTCTGCTGCGTGAGCGGATCTCGAATATTCTGGTGATCGACGAGAACCCGGAGGGGCTGGAGGGTCCGTGGGAGACCTATGCCCGGATGGTGACGCTGCGCACGCCGAAGCATCTGACTTCCATTGACCTTGGAATCCCTTCACTGACGTTCCGCGCCTGGTGGGAAGCACAGGTAGGGCCGCAGGGCTGGGAGGTGCTGGACAAAATCCCACGCGGGGCCTGGATGAATTATCTGCGCTGGTATCGGCATATTCTTGGCCTTCCGGTCATGAATGAGGTGAAGCTGAAGCGGATTGAGCCGGGTGCAGAGGGCGTGCACCGGCTGGTAATTGAAGGAGCCGGTGCGCCGCCGTCCGGGAAGCTGCTAGCGCGCAAGGTCGTGCTGGCTACAGGGATTCAAGGCGGCGGGGAGTGGTATGTGCCGCCGATGATTGCCGAGAATTTGCCGCAGCGGCTGTATGCCCATACTTCGCAGCCGATTGATTTTGCCGCGCTGAAGGGGAAGCGGGTGGCGGTGCTGGGGGGCGGAGCATCCGCTTTTGACAATGCGAATTATGCGCTGGCGGAGGGAGTGGCTGAGGCGCATGTATTCGTCCGCCGCCAGCAGCTGCCCAGCGTCAACCCGATCCGCCAGATGGAACTGTCCGGGATGATCGAGCGTTTCCATGTGCTCTCGGATGCCGACAAGTACACGGCGATCTCACATTTCTTCAAATTCAATCAGCCGCCGACGAATGATACGTTTGAACGTGCGGCTGCTTGGGATGGGTTCCGGCTGCACCTTGGTTCTCCGTGGCTGAGTGTGGAAGCAGCCGGGGAGGGGGCTAAGGTGACTACGCCTCATGGCGAATTCACCTTTGACTTCCTGATCGTCAGCACGGGGCTGCTGAACGAGACCCGCCTGCGCCCGGAGCTGCAGCTGGTCGAGGGCCACATCGCCCGCTGGAGCGACTGCTATCAGGCTCCGGCGGAGACAGCGAATGCGCTGCTGGACGCGCATCCGTATCTCAGCCCCGGCTTCGCAATGATCAGCCGGGATGAAGCGGGCAAGCCGCTGCTGCATGGGCTGTTCGTGTTTAACTACTCTGCGCTGGCGAGCTGCGGATTGTCGGCTTCGGCGATCTCGGGCACCCGCAACGCGGTGCCTAAGCTGGTCTCGGCGATCGCGGATCAGCTGTTCCTCGACGACCGTGAAGCAATCATGGCTAATTTCCTTAACTATAATGAACCGGAATTTGTGGGAGAGTGGCGGGGCAAGGCATGAGCGGAGCGGGCCGGGCCGCTGCTCAAAGTTTCCTTGCATCTGGAGTAGGATGTGGCACATGGAAGATGGGAAATTCCGAGATTCCCGAATGTGCGGCTGCTGTATGAGGTTAAGGTAACATTTGGATCGTAGTCCGCGTCTGGACCGTAAGATGGGGAAGCGTGAAAAGGATGGATGAGCTGGAAATATCTCTGAATTAGTAAGATTACCCAAGGATATAGTTACTGCTAGGTGCGTCCAAGTCCCATTTTAGATACAACGTCGCTTATTACACACTGTCGCCTATTACACACTATCGCCTATCACTGCTTCTCACCCCTCATTTGAGTAACATATTATTGAACTGAAAGTTTGAAATGTGTGCCAGAGCGGGATAAGGTGGAATGAGAGGCAAAAAGGCCTTTGAAATGTGTGCTGGAGCAGAATATGGTGGAATAAGAGGCAAAAAGGCCTTTGAAAGGTGTGATGGAGCGGGATAAGGTGGAGTGAGAGGCAAAAAGGCCTTTGAAAGGTGTGCTGGAGCGGGATAAGGTGGAATAAGAGGCAAAAAGGCCTTTGAAATGTGTGATGGAGCGGGATATGGTGGAGTGAGAGGCAAAAAGGCCTTTGAAAGGTGTGCTGGAGCGGGATAAGGTGGAATAAGAGGCAAAAAGGCCTTTGAAATGTGTGGTGGAGCGGGATAAGGTGGAGTGAGAGGCAAAAAGGCCTTTGAAATCTGCGCTGAGGCGGGATAAGGTGGAATGAGAGGCAAAAAGGCCTTTGAAGTGTGTGATGGAGCGGGATAAGGTGGAGTGAGAGGCAAAAAGGCCTTTGAAATGTGTGGTGGAGCGGGATAAGGTGGAATAAGAGGCAAAATGGCCTTTGAAATGTGTGCTGGAGCGGGATAAGGTGGAGTGAGAGGCAAAAAGGCCTTTCAGAGGTCAGGTGGGTGTAGTAGCAGACTGTGGCAAGTGTTCGAGGGGTAAAATAAGGGAGATATCCCATAAATTCGGCGCGTAAGGCCGGATACGACGAAAAATAAGGGAGATATCCCATAAATTCGGTGTGTGGGGCCGGATACGACGAAAAATAAGGGAGATATCCCATAAATTCGGTGTGTGGGGCCGGATACGACGAAAAATAAGGGAGAAATCCCATGAATTCGGCGCGTAAGGCCGGATGCGACAAAAAGTAAAGGATAAATCCCATAATTTCAGCGCGGCGAGCGGGTCTGCCAGTGCTGAGGCGCGTCCGCACCCGGACTCTTCCCCGCACGCCCCCGGCAACAGCCCATAGGCAGCGGCCACGGCATACAAGCTATGAAACGGAGAATGCCTCCACAGCATGGCGACTAGCCATAACTGGGAGGCATTTGTTCACGTGTTGAGTTAACCTGTTTATCCTCAACACCGACTGCGACTAGTCGCGGAAAATCGCATCAATCTCGCTAATTTCACCCGGTGTCAGCTGAACCTTCAGCGTCTGCAGATTCGAGATTACCTGCTCCGGCCGCTTGGCGCCCGGGATCAGCGCATCAATGGAAGGTACACTCAGATACCACGCCAGCACCAGATGGGCGATTTCTACGCCTTTGGACTCAGCTATGGGGCGGATTCGCTCCACCTTGGCCAGACTGCGGGCGAAGCTCTCGCCCTGGAAAAGCGGATCATTCTTGCGGATATCGTCGAAGGTATCCTCCGGTTTGTATTTGCCGCCAAGCAGCCCGGAAGCTAACGGGAAATAAGGCACGAAGGAAAGGCCATGCTCCTGCGTATATGGCAGCAGATCCAGCTCCGCGTCCCGGTGAAGCAGGTTGTAATGCGACTGAAGCACATCGACATGACCATCACGGTTTGCTTCCTTCAGCTGCTCGATCGAGAAGTTGGAGACACCGATGGCCCGGATTTTGCCTTCATCCTTCAGCTTCTTCAGCTCACCGACCGCTTCATCCTTCGGCGTGTGTTCATCTGGAAAATGGATATAATATAAGTCGATATAATCCGTCTGCAGCCGCTTCAGGCTGCCTTCGACAGAAGCTCTGAGAAAGGCGGGAGAGTTGTCCAGCTCCACACCGTCTGCGGTCAGCTTGTGGGCACCCTTGGTCGCCAGCACAATCCGGTCCCGGCCGCCTCGTTCCTTCAGCACCTCGCCAATCAATTGCTCCGACCGCTCCGGTCCATAAATAAAAGCTGTGTCCAGGAAGTTAATGCCGCTCCCCAGTGCGGTGCGGACGATCTCTCTGCCGGTTTCATCATTCAGCCCCGTGAACAGATTATGTCCTCCAACTGCGTTTGCCCCTAATCCGATCGGAAGGACATGTAAATCTGTAGACCCCAATTTCGTCAGGTTAGTCATAATTCCTGCTTCAGCTCCTCTACGTTTGAATTATACTTACTTATTGTATCGGAAAATGACGTTTATTCCAACCGGCTTAAGAGATCAAGCCTTCTGTTCAGCCAATGTCGCATTGATTTCTCCGCCTACCAGCACAATGATCGAGCTGATATAGAGCCACAGCAGCAGCACGGTGACGCCGCCAAGACTGCCATAGGTTTTGGTGAAATCACTGAACTGGCTGACATAGATAGAGAACAGCACGGAAGCCGTGATCCAGCTTACGGTAGTGAAAGCAGCACCGGGAAGAACAGTTTTATAGGGAATTCTGCGGTTGGGCGCTATCCAGTACAACAGTGTGAAGACGATAAACATCACCAGCAGCGGAACGGCATACTGCAGCAGATTCCACAGCTGATAGAAAATATACGGCAGATCGGTCAGCAGGAACACCTGCTTCTTCAGCCAGCTTCCGAAGACCAGCAGCAGCGTGCTGAACAGGATCACCAGACCTACAGCCAGGGTGGCGAGCAAGGACAAGCCGCGGAGCCGCCAGAACACCCGGTTCTCCTCAATCCCATAGGCCCGGTTCAATCCTTTGATTACCGCGTTAATCCCACGTGAGGCCGTCCACAGCGTAGCCAGCATCCCGAAAGAGAGCAGCGCCTGGCTCCGTCCCTCCGAAACCTCCTGCACAATTTCCTCGATAATCGCTACCGCTTCGGCAGGCATGATCTCCTCAAGGTATTTTATGTTGTCGCTCATTGTAATGTTGGCATAGCCTACCAGCGTCATAATAAAGATCAGGAACGGGAACAGGGAGAGGATCAGATAAAAGGTTAGCTGTGCGCTGATTCCTTGGACATCGTCATTTTTAATTTTGCGCAGCAGCTGCCTGAACATTTCTATGCGGGGGTGGATGCGGATCATCTTCATTTGTCCCTCCTTTGCCGGTATTGTGCTGTAACTTATGAAATTATGTATCTGTCTATTGTTTTAACCTGTATCCATGGTACCACAGCAACTAGTGAATCTATAATGCCCATGAGCGGGTGGGTAGAGCTGCGGTGGTTCAGAACATTAGTATTCCGGGCGGGACAGACTTAGACCTTACGGTTTCAAGGTTTTCGGTCATTGTCATTTTATATTATACTGGTGAGGTGAGATTAGATTCTGAGGTTGGACAACAGGCAGGAATGTCACGCTGCTTAGAAATGGAGCCATGAGATGAATTACCGCAATTTAGAAGAATGTATAATCGATTTGGAGAAAAATGGGCATCTGGTCCGCATTACTGAAGAGGTGGACCCGCATCTGGAGATGGCCGCCATTCATATGAAGGTATATGAGGCTGGCGGTCCGGCATTATTATTTGAAAAGGTCAAGGGATCCAGCTACCGTGCCGTATCGAATCTGTTTGGAACACTGGAGCGGAGCAAATTTATTTTCCGTGATACGTGGAAATCAACCCAGAACGTCATTGCGCTGCGCAATGATCCGATGAAGACGCTTAGGCAGCCTTTTAAATACGTTGGCACCGGACTGTCCGCCCGCAAAGCATTGCCACTCAAGAAGCGGGGCAGCCTGCCCGCAGGCTTCCGCGAGATCCAAATCTCCGACCTGCCGCTGGTCAAGCATTGGCCGGAGGATGGCGGCGCATTTGTCACTCTGCCCCAGGTATATTCGGAGGACCCCGGCAAGCCGGGCATTATGAATTCCAACCTCGGGATGTACCGCGTGCAGCTGAACGGCAATGAATATGAGCTGAACAAGGAGGTCGGCATTCATTACCAGATCCATCGCGGCATCGGCGTGCATCAGGCTGCGGCCAACAAGCTGGGCCAGCCGCTTAAGGTCAGTTGCTTCATCGGTGGTCCCCCTGCGCATACGCTGTCGGCGATTATGCCGCTGCCAGAGGGCATGAGCGAGCTTACCTTTGCAGGCCTGCTGTCCGGCCGCCACTTCAGCTACAGCTACGTAGACGGCTTCTGCATCAGCAATGACGCCGACTTCGTGATCACAGGAGAGATTTATCCCGGCGAGACGAAGCCGGAAGGACCGTTCGGCGATCATCTGGGCTATTACAGCTTAACGCATCCGTTCCCCGTGATGCGGGTGCATAAAGTGTACGCGAAGGAGCGTGCTATCTTCCCGTTTACTGTCGTAGGGCGGCCGCCGCAGGAGGATACAGCGTTCGGTGCATTGATTCATGAGCTGACCGGAGGCGCGGTCAAGCAGGAAATTCCCGGCGTGAAGGAGGTTCACGCTGTCGATGCCGCGGGCGTGCACCCGTTGCTGCTGGCGATCGGCAGCGAACGGTACACACCTTATCAGCAGTTGAAGCAGCCGGCGGAGATTCTGACGATTGCGAGCCGCATCCTGGGAACGGGACAGCTGAGTCTGGCCAAGTTCCTCTTCATTACCGCGGAAGAGGGGCAGCCGCTGGACATCCATGATATCGCGGCCTTCTTCGGCTATATCCTGGAGCGGATCAATCTGCGCCGGGATCTGCATTTCCATACCCATACAACAATCGATACGCTGGATTACTCCGGTACGGGCCTGAACAGCGGCAGCAAGGTGATCCTTGCGGCAGTAGGCGAGAAGAAACGCGAGCTGTGCCGCGAGGTGCCGCATAGTCTGCTGAGATTGCCGGAAGAATACCAGGTGAAGCTGGTGATGCCGGGCATAGTGGCTCTGCAGGGACCGAAGTTCAGCAGCTATGCTGAAGCGCAGCAGGAGCTGGCTGCACTTAAGGCCTTGATTGAAGAGCAGGGGCCGCTTGATTCCTGCCCGATGCTGATTCTCTGTGATGACAGTGAATTCATCAGCGCCCATCTGGATAATTTTCTGTGGGCTACCTTTACACGGAGCAACCCTTCCCACGATATCTATGGGGTGAACAGCGGGTATGAGAATAAACACTGGGCCTGTGACAACGTAATTATTGATGCCCGGAGCAAGCCCCATCAGGCACCGCCGCTGATCCCTGATCCGGCGGTCGAGCAGAACATCAAGCGGCTGTTTACCGAAGGCGGTAGCTTAAGCAGAATGCGTTTGTCTTAACACAGTAGGACAGCATACAAAGAGGGTGTTCCCAGAGCCAATTACATGGCTCCGGGACACCCTCTTTATATATAAATATAAGAAGTATGTTACTACTTAGGTCCCTCTGAGGATGTAGAATGCTCCCCAAAGTGTTTTCAGAGAAATTAGATGCGAAAGTGCATCTAATTTCAGCTGAAACTCATGTTATGGGCAAATAAGTGCGAATCTGCAACTATTTTGGAGGAAAACGTTTGTTTCACGCTCAAAACTCGAGATTAGATGCGTATTCGCACTTATTTGCTCCAAAACAGAAAAAATCGGTGAATTAGATGCGTATTCGCACTTAAATCGGTGGCTGGACTAAGGTGGTGCTCAAGAAATCACATCTTGGATGCTCCTATCTTATGGAGTCCTAAGTAGTAACCAGATTCGCAACTAATTCGGTGGATTGGACTGATGTGGCGATCAGACTTTGATGCCTATCCTATTGGGTCCTAAGTAGTAACAGAATTATAAGCTATACGCCATTAATATTCCTGGATTATCGCAAAAACGGGTACCACCTCTCAAAGAGGTGGTACCCGTTCTGCGATAATCCAATCTTATTTTGCAGCAGTAGCTTCAGCCGATACGGATTTGTACCATTCGTTCACTTCTTTAGTGATCTGGTCGCCGCCGTTGGCTTTCCAGTTGGTTACGAATTCATCAAAAGCATCAACCGGCAAATTGCCGTAAATGATCTTGTTGAAAGTTTCCAGCTCGGATTGATTCAGCAGGTTCCATTTGGAGACCATGGTTGGTGTAGCTGCACCAGTAAAGTAGTTCTGTTTGCGGATATCAATTTGAGACATAACAACTTTACCAGCAGCCCAGTTTTCCGGTTTGCGGAACTCAGCCATCTGTTTCTCATAAGGGGTTTCCGGTTTCTCGCCGTCAGCAAGCTTAACCAAAGATTTCATGAACAGATCCGGAATACGCGGAGGACCGGTCAAGAAAGGAAACTCGTTGGAGAATTCTTTGATCTTGTCTTTGTTACTGGTTGGCTGACCGTCAATGATATCCCAGTCATAGCCTTTGGCGAAGCCATATTCATATTCGCTGCCGGCAGCCGGGTTGGCCAGATTCTCCAACAGATAGTTGTAATACAGGAAAATCGCTTCTGGATGTTTGGCATCCTTGTTGATCATGATACTTGCGTTGACGCCAGTGTTCTGCCATTTGGTTCCGATCAGTCCGTCCGGACCGGCAGGAACCGGATAAGCTTTGTACTTGGAACCAGGAACGGTCTTCAGCAGGTCGGGAGCCGGCCAATCCGGTACCCAGTTGGCGCCGGGCAGAACTCCTGCAGCGCCTTTGGTCCAGCTCTCAGCGGCCTTTCCTTCATCCCACAGCGCGGAGTCGGCATGGATATAACCTTTGTCCATCCATTCGCTCAGCTTAGCCAAGGCTTGTTTCGCACCCGGGTTGACAGAGCCGTATTCCAGGTTGCCGTCGGCATCCTTATTCCACTGCTCTTGAACGGTGCCGTAAGCACCGAACAGCCAGTCAAGCTGACCCATCCAGGTATTGGTTTTGTTCTTCAGTGAGATGGCCAGCGGGTATACGTCTTTGGCAGCCAGACCATCCGGGTTCTGGTTCTTGAATTTATCCATGATGTTCTCAAGATCAGCGATGGTCTTAGGAGCTTCCAGATTCAGCTTCTCCATCCAGTCTTCACGGAGCCAGAGCAGGGTATCGTCATTGTCCGTATATTCCATGATTGGCATATTGTATTTCTTGCCGTCTTTGGTGAAGGGATACCACAGCTCAGGATGAGCGGCCGCATGTTCCTTCAGAATAGGGCTGGCATATTTCTCGAACATGTCGTCAATAGCGATGAACTGGCCGGAATCAATCAGCTGGTTCGTGAGCACGGCATTGGATGGCACGGATACGAAGTCAGGCAGTTTCTCGCCGGAAGCGATAGCCAGCTGAAGCTTCTGTCTGTACTGGTCGTCACTAGCCGGATACCAGGTATCCTTGTGTTTCATTCCCAGCGTCTCCAGCATCCAGCGGTCATGGACGTTGTTTTCCTTGGTGTCGCCTTGAACATATTTTTTTATCGGCATCAGCACAGAGCTGAATTCGATTGGCGGATCGTATTTACCCGCTGCAAAAGCGGCGTCAGCTTCCGAGGAACCTGCGGCATTGTTGCCGTTCGCTGCGTTGTTGCCATTATTCCCGCCGCATGCTGTAAGCGTAACCAACGATAGAACGACGAGCAGCGATCCTAATTTTTTGAATTTGGTCATTCTTCTATTCCCCCTACGGTGTATGTTCTTTACATCTGTAACTTTATCAATTTTTGGGGGAAGGCATCTATAGGATTTTGTTAGTTTTCATAGGACTCTATCATGCTCTTTGTTTCCTTCCCTGTATTCCTGAGGGGTAACCCCGAATTGTCTTTTGAACACTTTGATGAAATAAGCAGGGTCCATATAGCCGATTTCGAGCGCGATTTCATAGACCTTTTTGTCGCTGGTCTTCAGCTTATGGCAGGCGCGGTCCATCCGCAGTCGGGCGATATAATCGCTGATGCCTTCACCGGTCTCAATCTTGTAAATCTTGGACAGGTGGGTGGGATGCAGCTTCACATGATCCGCCAGCACACGCAGAGAGACGTCCAGATGCAGATTCTTGTCCGTGAACTCCTGAATCTGTCTTACATATAGAGAGCGCATATCCTTGATTTCGTTGGAAGTGCCTTCTTTCAGCTTGGCCAGCACGTCAAGCGACCACTTACGAAGCTTGGCGATGGTAGAGAAGGCGTCTCCGCTGAGCAGCGGCTCGATATCGTTTCCCAGCAGCTTGGCCAGGGTATGGCTATTGCGGTGGGCCAGGTTCGTGAAGGAGGCCGAGATCAGAAATCCTGCCTCCATACAGTGCTCCCAGGAATCAGGCCACTGCTCGTCCAGCTCGGCGCAGACGGCAATCAGCTTCGCTTCGGCTGCCTCCCAATGTCCCGCCTCCAGCAGATGGATCAGGGAAGGGGGCAGGTAGAGTGCATCCAGCGGCCGCTGCGCTGAGGCCGGCTCTTGCGGACTGACCCTCATCACGAATTCGCGTTCATCTCCGACAATCTGCCGGAAATAGGCAGTAGCCTGACGGAACTGCTCAGGTAGCTGCTGCGGGAAGCTGAACCATTCTGTCACTACGATGGAGAGGCTGCCTTTGAGGAACTGCTTCACCTTGCTCTGCAGCTGCAGCGACAGCTTCTCCAGAATCGTTTCCTTGCTGCTGCTTACAGCACCATCCTTCAGCTGCAGCAGGAATACAAGGTAGCCATGCTCCTCCTTAACACCCCAGACCTCCATGAATTCGCCCATAATCTCTTCAGCCATATTGATAATCGCATATTCGATCAGCGGTTGGCCGTTATTGCGGTATTGACCGAATTCCTCCTCCAGTCTGACCAGCATAAGGGCAGACTCGCCTTCATGGAATGGCAGCTCATAATTCCCGAGCTTGCGTTCCCATTCTTCCGGAGAGAGGTGGTGTCCCTGAAGGGCGTCGAGCAACAGCTGGCCGCGGAGGAGCGGCAGATTCTCCCGCAGCGTAAACCGCGTATGCTCCAGGGAGCTGACCAGCTCCCATTCATTGTTCAACTGGTCGATGGCCGTTCCGACAGCCTCCATCAGCTCGGCATCGGTTGGCGGCTTAAGCAGATAATCAACCGCTTTGTTCTGAACGGCCCGCTTGGCGAATTCAAATTCCGAGTGGCCGGAGAGGATGATGCAGCGGATCTTTTTATTATGCTCTCTGATGCGTTCTATTAATTCAAGCCCGTTCATTTCGGGCATCTGGATATCGGAAATTACAATATCAACCGGGTTCGTTTCGATAATCTCCAGCGCTTCTCTGGCAGAATAGGCTCTGTGCACTACTTCAATGCCGAGGGTGTGCCAGGGTTTGGTTGTGGCCAGGTTGTCCACCCAATGCGCTTCATCGTCAACTATAATCATTTGCATGCTGTCATTCTCCTTGTGGTTTCAAAAGTTTAGCCGGAAGCTCTTCTGGAGGGATCTCCCAGACCACTTCTGTCCGGAAGCCACCCAAGGGTGATTGCTTAAACAACAGGGCAGAGTTGCTGCCAAATTGGTGAATAATCCGCTGGTTCGTATTCCACAGCCCGCAGCCCATTTCTTCCTGCAGGGGACCCTGCATCTTCAGATTCAAGGCGGCTTCCAGCTCTGGAGTCAGCCCAGGGCCGTCATCGTCAATGTAGATTCTGCACATGTTCCCGTCAATTTCACCGCTGATCCTGATTTCTCCCGAACTGTAGGATTTGCCTACACCATGAATCACCGAATTCTCTACAATCGGCTGCAGCATCAGGCGCGGGATGGAATAACCCATCATTTCCCTGGAAATATCAATCTGATATTCAATTCGGGCGTTGCGCAGCTTCTGGATATCAAGATAGTTGACCAGCAGCTTGAGTTCTTCCTCAACGGTAGCCGTTTCTTTCTCCATTCGGGTCGTATAACGGTAATAGGCACTCAGGTTATAGGCCATAGATACCACGGCTTCCTCTTCCTTCATCTGTGCCATATTAATAATATACCCCAGGCAGTTATAGAGGAAATGGGGATTAATCTGGGCCTGCAGCTGCTTCAGCGTGGCTTCGCGGGCACGGATTTTCTCATTAAATACATTTTCAATCAAATCCTGGATTTGCCGGGACATATCGTTAAATCGATGGAACAGAAAGGAGAATTCATTGTTGTCCTTCGCATACAGCCGCACAGAATAATCTCCGTGCTGCACGCGCCGCAGCCCGTTAATCAGCTTCTTGATCGGACGCTGCACATTTCTGTAGAGCAGCACGGAGGCTGATATGCCTACCAGCAGCAGCAGGAACATGGATAAGTAGAACAGATTGCGGCTGAAGGAGATGGGGTCGAGAATCTGGTCCAGTGGAACCACATCAATCAGATGCCAGTCCAGATATTCGGACTTCACCGAGCTGACCAGATAGCTCTCGCCATCAAGCTTCACCACCTGCTGGGTTCTGCTCTCCGGTGAATGTTGATCAAGATACTGAATTAGATCATTCGACAGCTCCTTGTCTGCGGTCCGGCTAAGAATAGGAAGCTCGCCTTTATGATAGAGAAAAGGGTTGCCCTTGCCCCCCGCTTTGTAGGAATCCAGCATGTTCTGGATATTCTCATAGCTGAAGCTAGCCTCTATGACCAGACTGCTTCCCGTCAATCCGCCGGACTGATTGAGAGAATCTGTATAAAACCAGTAAAAAGCCTGCATTGCACCAGGGGCAGCAGGTCTTCCGTCTCCATAGTTCCATTGTCCGGTCAGGTTTCTCTTCAAGTATTCATTATCAAACCCGTTTATATCATCGTAGTTGGCGATAACGTCCTTGTTCTGCTGGGAATAGACGGCATATCTTGCCGGCCACATATCCTCGAAGCCCGCTTGCAGCATCATCTTCTCCTGCAGCACATAACGGGTCTGCATCCGGCCATAGCGGTCTTCCCAGATATTAAGTCCATTAAACTTGCGGACATTGGGGTCTTTGGAGAAAATCACACTGAAATCCATCATCTGGCTGATCCGTGAATCAATCTGTCCGGCCAGGAAGTTCAGCTGCCTGGTGTTGGATACCTGCAATTCTTCACTAACTACATCAAAGGTTACGTCATTGGAGTACGAATATAAAATAATGATCGGAATAAATAAGATGATGATCAGACTGTTCATTTTGGCGAACAAACTTAACCGTCTTGGACCGGTTCCTCTAATGAAAGCCATGCTTTTCTTAATATACATATTGGACTCCTCCAGCTGGCACCCTAATAAAACCCTATCTGAGCCTAACAATGTTATATAGTCAAAACTCAGAAATGCTTGATACTATTTATAACAGAGATTGTGATTCCACACAAAATATTTTTTGAACGGGAGAGAGCTATGGGAGCTAATACGGTACAGCAGGGTAATCCTGTAAAACCCAAACGGGTTAAAAACAAAAAAAGCTACAAACAGCCGTGGATACTTCATTTTATGGTGCTGCCTGCAGCAATTATGGTGTTTATTTTTGCTTATATCCCCATGTCAGGCGTTCTGATGGCATTTCAGGACTATAAGCCGGCATTGGGGTTTTTCGATTCTCCATGGGTCGGGCTGAAGCATTTCCGCTACATGTGGGAGAATGAATATTTCCTGCAGATTACCTATAACACCCTGTTTTTCGCCATTTCCAAAATGGTGATGAACCTGGTCATTCCGTTCTTCTTCGCGCTTCTACTCAATGAGGTCCGCAAGATGGCGCTGAAAAGAACGATCCAAACACTCGTGTATCTGCCTCACTTTCTGTCATGGGTTACCCTGTCGGGTATCTTGATTGATATCCTGGCCCAGACCGGTCTGATGAATCAGTTCCTCACCAGTGTGTTTGGCATTAAGCCCATCTTCTTCCTGGGGGATGGCGGCTGGTTCCGCTTCACCGTTATTTTCAGTGATGTGTGGAAGGAATTTGGTTTCAATATGATTATCTTCCTGGCGGCATTGTCCGGCATTAACCCGGCCCTCTATGAAGCAGCTGAGGTAGACGGCGCAGGCCGCTGGAAACAGACACTTTATATTACCATACCGTCTCTGATTCCGATTGCGATTGTTATTGCCACACTGGCACTCGGCAACGTGCTTAACGCCAACTTTGACCAAATCTTTAACCTCTACAGCCCGCTGATTTACCAGCAGGGGGATATTATTGATACGTTTGTATACAGAGAAGGCCTGCTTAGCGGCCAGTTCAGCTTCGCTACCGCAGTCAATCTGTTCAAATCCTTCATCAGCTTGATCTTGATCGTAATTTCATATCGTCTGGCATACCGTTTTGCCGGCTACAGAATTTTCTAGAAAGGGGGACAACGCGATGTATCATAAAACAACTTCGTACCGGATTTTCAGTGTATTCAACAATGTGATTCTGACCCTAGTATCGATTCTGTGCTTATTGCCGCTATACCATCTGTTGATGGTGTCGCTCAGTTCTACTGCTCCGGCGAATGCCGGTCTGGTTACCTTCTGGCCGATCGGCTTCACGTTGGAGGCTTATGCCAAGACGTTCAACAACGTCAACTTCCTCAATTCCCTATGGGTATCCGTACAGCGTACCGTGCTAGGAACTGGACTTGCCCTGGTCGTCAATACGATTGCCGCCTATGCCCTGTCCAAGGAGACCCGGGTCTTCCGGGCACGGAACATCTATCTGTGGTATTTCGTAGTGACCATGCTGTTCAGCGGCGGACTGATTCCGGGATATATCCTGATTCTGAAGCTCGGCCTGATGAACAACCTGCTGGCACTGATTCTTCCGGGACTTGTGGCTGTATTCAATATCATTCTGCTGCTGAACTTCTTCCGTGGCGTTCCGAGGGATCTGGAGGAAGCGGCCTTCATCGACGGAGCGGGTCACTTCCGCACCTTCATCAGTATTTATCTGCCGGTCTCCCTGCCGGTTATCGCTACAGTCTCCCTGTTTATGATGGTGGGACACTGGAATGCGTATTTTGACGGAATTATCTATATCAGAGATGCTGAGAAGCTGCCTCTGGCTACGTTCATGCAGACAATTATCGTTCAGGCGGACATGTCGAAGCTTGATCCGTCAGCTGTGGCGAATCTGTCCCAGCGTACGATCCGGGCCTCGCAGATCTTCATCAGCGCCTTGCCGATCCTGCTGGTCTACCCGTTCCTGCAGCGTTTCTTCGTTACAGGCATCGTGGTTGGCGCAGTCAAAGAATAACTATCAAACTTAGACAAAGGATGACGACATCTTGGAAAATATACAATTGACTGAATTGCTACAGAAGATGACTCTGGAGGAAAAAGTAGCACAAATGCTGCAGCTCGTAGCCTCCTATTTCATCGGATCTGGGGAAGACAGCCAGATTACCGGTCCGATGGAGTCACTCGGAATTACAGAAGAAACGGTAGCACAGGCTGGGACCGCACTAGGTCTTGGCGGTGCGGCCAAGATCATCCAGGTTCAGGAAAACCATATGAAGAATGACCGCCTGGGCATTCCGTTGATTTTCATGGCGGATATTATCCACGGCTACAAGACGATCTTTCCGGTACCGCTGGCTATCGGCAGCTCCTGGGATCAGGAGCTGGCGGAACAGAGTGCAGCGATTGCGGCTAAGGAATCGGCTGTGTCGGGATTGCATGTGACATTTGCTCCAATGGTGGACCTGGTGCGTGATCCGCGCTGGGGCCGTGTGATGGAATCGACCGGAGAAGATTCGTATCTGAACAGCCTGTTTGCCCGCGCATTTGTGCGCGGTTTCCAGGGGGAGGATCTGACGAATGATTTCAGCCGTGTCGCTGCCTGTGTGAAACACTTCGCCGCCTATGGTGCGGGTGAAGGCGGACGGGAATACAACACGGTTGATCTCTCGGAGCGTCAACTGCGCGAATATTATTTCCCGGCCTATAAGGCTGCACTGGAAGAGGGCTGTGAGATGGTTATGACTTCGTTCAATACCGTCCACGGTTCTCCGGCTACCGGGAACAAACCGCTGATGCGCGGGGTGCTTCGCGAGGAATGGGGCTTCGATGGCGTGTTGATCTCGGATTGGGGCGCAGTGATTGAGCTGATTGCCCACGGAGTGGCCGAAGATGAGAAGGCAGCTGCTCTACTGGCGGTGAACGCGGGTGTTGATATTGAGATGATGACCTCCTGTTATCCTAAATTTCTGCCGGAGCTGGTCCGCAGCGGCCAGGTGGACGAAGCATTGATCGACGAGGCGGTGCTCAGAATCCTGACGCTGAAGAACAAGCTTGGCCTGTTCGAGAACCCGCTGCGCGGAGCAGATCCTGAAGCGGAGCGTGAGGTCGTCTATTGCGACGAGCACAGAGCGGCAGCACGCAAGCTGGCTTCCAAATCTGCAGTTCTGCTGAAGAACTCCGGCATTCTGCCACTTGAGGCGGATCGCAAGCTTGCACTGATCGGACCTTTTGCCCAGAGTACCGATATTCTTGGTCCTTGGGCCTGGAACGGCGCCGAGGGAAACATTGCTACCCTTGAAGAGGCATTCAAAGGCAAGATTGAAGCGTCCAATCTGCTGGTCGCTCAAGGCTCCGGCATAGATACGGTAACGACAGGGCAGCTTGAAGAAGCACTGCGGACCGCAGCACAGGCCGATGTGATTGTACTTGCACTGGGTGAAAGCTCACCGATGAGCGGAGAAGGCGGCAGCCGGGCGGATATTACCCTGCCTAAAGCACAGCTTCAGCTGATTGCCCACCTGCGCACCTTGGACAAGCCGATGGTAACCATCCTGTTCAACGGACGCCCGCTGGATCTGCACGGTGTTTATGATCAGGTCGATGCGCTGCTGGAAGCCTGGTTCCCGGGCAGTGAGGGTGCACTGGCGATTGCGGATATTATTTTTGGTGCCGTGAATCCGTCCGGACGTCTGTCTATGTCGTTCCCGCAGGCAGTAGGACAGATTCCGGTCTATTATAATCATTTCAACACCGGACGTCCGAAGAAAGCCTCCGAGCCGGAGAACCGTTATGCTTCACAGTATCTGGATATTCCGAATGAGCCCTTATATCCATTTGGCTTCGGCCTTAGTTATACAGAATTTGAGTATAGCCAGATGACGTTGTCTTCGGAGGAAATGAATCCGCAGTCCGCGCTGGAGGTCAAGGTAACACTCACGAATAAAGGCGTGCTGGCCGGGGAAGAAGTGGTTCAGCTCTATATTCGTGATATTACAGGCGAAGTAGTCCGTCCAGTGAAAGAACTGAAGGGATATTCCAAGGTTCTGCTGCAGCCTGGAGAGTCGAAGCAGGTCAGCTTCATCGTTACCGAGGAGCAGCTTCGTTACCATCATTCGGACCTGAGCTTCACAAGTGATGCCGGAGAATTCGCTGTATTTGTGGGCGCGAACAGTCGCGATGCAGAAGAGAAAAGATTCCGTCTGCAGAAATAAGCAGACATATAGAGAGAGTAGAAGTGGAGGAATTACTGGAATGAAAAATAACCATTTGCTTACGTTGACTGCTGGCAGTCTGACGTTTACATTTTTGCCGGGCGGAGATTTGTTTGAGGCTAAATCCGGATCTACGATGATTAATCAATGGCTTGGCAATACAGTGGACGGTTCACTCAATAATATCTACCTGAGGCTGCATGGGGACAAGGGAATTCAGGCATTCCCATTGCTGGGTGTGAAGTCGGGCAGTCGGGTTAGCCAGCAGGGCAACCGCCTGGTGTATGCTGGTGAAGCTGCAGGTGTGCAGTATGAAGTGCTCTTCACACCAACGCAGCAGGGTGTCTGGTTCTGGGATGTTAAGCTTACAGGAAACGGCAAACTCGTTGATCTGATCTATGCACAGGACATCGGGATTGCCGATCCGGCAGCTGTCCGCAGCAATGAAGCTTATCTCTCCCAATATATCGATCACACGGTATTTGAGGATGAGGCTCAAGGCTTCGTGGTCTGCTCCCGTCAGAATCAGCCGCAAGCCGGCGTCTTCCCTTATGTTCAGCAGGGTTCGCTAACCCGCACCACCGGATATTCAACCGATGGCTTCCAGTTCTTCGGGTTGTCCTATAAAGAAACCAATCAGGCGCAAGCGCTCGGCCAGGCTGCCTTGGCGAATGAGGTATACCAATATGAATTCGCCTATACAGCTCTGCAGTCTGAGCGTGTTCAACTGGATGGAGAGGCCCAGTTCGTATTCTACGGCTGCTTCAAGCCGGATCATTCCGCTGCGATTACCGAACTGGAATTCGCTGCGGATGTTGCCGAAGCCCGTCAATCGCTGCTGGACATGGCCTTTGGAGAGAGTAAGTCCCTGAAGCCGGTAGCTGTGCTGCCATCGTTTGGTACGCCACTGCAGGTGCAGGACCTGACAGAAGAGGAATTGCACCGCTTCTTCCCTGAACGTCGTCAGGAGGAAGTGGAAGACGGTACGCTGCTTGCTTTCTTCACGGATACCTATGAACATGTCGTGCTGAAGGAGAAAGAGCTGCGGACTGAACGTCCTCACGGCCATATTCTGATGAGCGGCGACAATGTCAGCCTGAAGAAGCCTGTAATTACGACCACCTCCTATATGTACGGGATCTTCAATTCCCAGGTTGTGGTGGGTAATACCAACTTCAACAAAATGACCACCAATGCCAGAAACGCGCTGAATGTTCCCAAGACCTCAGGCCAGCGGATCTATGTGGAGCTGGATGGAATCTACCGTCTGCTGACCATGCCTTCCGTGTTCGAAATGGGCTTCAACTATGTGCGCTGGTTCTATAAAACGGCTGATGATCTGCTGATCATCACTAACTATACAACAGTGAATTCACCGGAAGTACGCCTGAATGTCCGTTCGGAGCAGGGCAGAGCCTATAAGTTCCTGATTACCAATCAGGTGACCATGACGGTTAATGAATATGAGCATCCTTATCAGCTTAAGGAAGAGAACGGATATGTCTCGCTGCAGGCAGATAGGGCTGCACTCAGCGCCGATGTCTATCCTGATCTGGAATACCGGATACATCTGTCCGGCAGCAGCATGACGATTGGTGATGAGTCTAAGCTCGTCAGCGGTGCAGAGCCGGGAGAAGCTTCGCTGCTGGTCATGGAGCTGACAGCCAGTAAGGATTGGACGCTCACGGTACAGGGACTGCTGCATGGCGGCGACCTGCCGCTTGCTGAGACTGATTTTGCCGCCGAGAAGGAGTTGTACCGCAGCTTCTTGGGCAAGGTGATGAACGGTTTCCGTCTGTCAGCTACGAAGGGGAATGAGGCAGAGCTGTTCAAAGTGAACGGTCTGGCCTGGTGGTATACCCATAATATGCTGGTGCATTATTCGGTGCCGCATGGTCTGGAGCAATATGGCGGTGCGGCCTGGGGTACCCGGGATGTCTGCCAGGGCCCTGTGGAATACTTCATGGCTACGCAGCAGTATGAGCAGGTACGCGCCACCTTGTTGACCATCTTCACCCATCAATTTGTGGAGGATGGCAGCTGGCCACAGTGGTTTATGTTCGATAAATATACCAAGATCCAGCAGGAAGAGAGCCATGGTGATATTATTGTCTGGCCGCTTAAAGTGCTGGGGGATTATCTGAAGGTAACTCAGGATTACAGCATCCTGGAAGAACAGATTCCGTATACAAGCAAACACGGCTTTGACTTCACTGCGGAAACCGCCAGCGTGCTTGATCATGCTTACAAAGAAATCGGCTATATCAAAGACAATTTCCTGCACGGTACCCACCTGTCTTCTTATGGTGACGGGGATTGGGACGATACGCTCCAGCCGGCGAATGCCTTGCTGAAGCAATATATGGTCAGTTCCTGGACGGTGGCGCTCAGCTACCAGGCCTTCAAGCAATTCTCGGAAGTTATGGAAGCCGTGAACGCGGATTCTGCTGCCGAGCTGCACAGTCTGGCTGATGGCATCCGCAACGACTTTAACCAGTATATGCTGCAGACTGAAGTCATTCCGGGCTTCCTCTATATGGAGAATCCGGAACAAGTGAATCTGATGGTTCACCCGAGTGATACGGTAACCGGCATCCATTACCGGCTGCTGCCGATGACACGCAGCATGATCAGTGAGCTGCTGACACCGGAGCAGGCCGCGTCGCATTACAAGATCATCCGCGAGCAGCTGTTCTGCCCGGATGGTGTGCGCCTGATGAACCGTCCGGCCCACTATGCCGGCGGCGTAAGCAAGCACTTCAAACGCGCCGAGCAGGCAGCGAACTTCGGACGCGAGATCGGGCTGCAATATGTGCATGCTCATATCCGCTACGTGGAAGCGATGGCCAAGCTGGGCAAGGAAGATGAAGTATGGAGCGGTCTGGCCCGCATCAACCCGATTGGCATCCGCGATGTGGTGCCAAATGCCGAGCTGCGCCAGAGCAATGCCTACTTCAGCAGCTCCGACGGCAAGTTCAACACCCGTTACGAAGCGCAGGAACGCTTCAGCGAGCTGCGCACCGGTGATGTAGCGGTTAAGGGCGGCTGGAAAATTTACTCCAGCGGTCCGGGGATCTACATGAACCAGCTGATCTCGAACGCCTTGGGCATCCGTCAGGAAGCAGGCTCCCTGATCATTGATCCGGTGTTGCCGGAGTCGCTGGACGGGCTGCAGTTCGACTTCGAGTATGCAGGTTCTCCTGTACAGTTCGTCTACCACTTGAATAGTGGTGAGTCACGGATCGTAGTCAACGGCCAGGCTGTGGAAGCGGAGTTCACGGATAACCGCTACCGCACCGGCGGCTTGCGGATTACCCGTGAATCCTTCGATGGTGCCGCAACAGCTGCAGGCATTACTAAGGTTGAAATTTTTCTCTAATCTAAGATGGATTATTAGCAAGCACCTATGATGAAAGATGGAGCAGATTGAATCTGCTCCATCTTTTTTTGTTATAAATGTTGAGTTTGATGGGAGGAATGGTATGTTGCCTGAAATGTGTGAAGTAAAAAGATGCAGTTTCGGTTGCTACTTAGCTCCCGATAAGGATGTACAAGGCTACACTAGAACTTTTAGAGAAATTAGATGCGAAACTGCATCTAATTTCAGCTGAAACTCATGTTAACGGGCAAATAAGTGCAAATCTGCAACTAATCTCGAGTAAACCGCTTCTTGAGCGCTCCAAATCCGAAATTAGATGCGCTTTCGCACTTATTTGCTCCAAAACGGAAAAAATCAGCGAATTAGATGCGTATTTGCACTTAAATCGGTGGGTGCTCTGATGTGGCAATCCAGCAGCTAAGTCTTTGCGGCTCATATCCTGCGAAGGCCTAAGCAGTAACCAGTTTCACAACTAATTGTTCGGCCCCCTAGTGATGGAGCTGAGTCTGTGTAGTTATATTCACAGTTCCATCGGCGGACCTGATCTCGGACTGGAACCAGAGCTGGAGCTGTTCTCCCGGTATTGGCCGGGCGTCATGCCTTCCTGCTTGCGGAAGGAGCGGATGAAATTCTGCGAGTTGTTGTATCTCAGCTTGGCTGCGATGTCCTTGATCGGCATATCGGTTTCCTCCAGCCATTTCTTGGCCATCTTGAACCGGTACATGGTGAGATATTCGCTGAAATAATATTGCGTCTCCTTGCGGAAGACACTGCTGATATAGTTCGCATTGTAATGAAGGCGGGAAGCACATTCCTCAAGCGTAAGATCAGTATCATAGCCGTGCTGCACCAAATCGATGATTTTCTCGGATATATTATGGTATTGCGCATTCTGGCGGCTGTTGAAGATCTTGATCATCGGATAGATGACTACGCTCCAGAACCAGTCCTCAATCTCGGCTACAGTATGCAGGTCCAGCAGCTCCTCGAACAGCGAGCCGTTGGCATGATAGATCTGGCTGAGGCTGATACCCGATTCCTGCATCATAACCAGCGTGTTGTTCAGCAGCCGGGTGAGCGGGATCTGATATTCCTGCGGGGACAGCTCCAGCGCGAAGATCGATTTGAACAGCTGATGGACCAGTTCCTTGGCCTTGTCGGCTTCGGCAAGCTTAATGGCATCCATCAGATCGTTCTCCTTATGTACCGGATAGTTCAGGTTCAGGTAATGCTTCCCGGAGTTGATGTTCTCGTACTGAATGATGACGCCCTTGCCCAGCTTGATACGGTGCTTCAAGGCTTCCACACCTTCGCTGTAGGCTATCGACAGCTTGTGGAAGGAGTTGAACGGCAGGCTGAGGCCAATGCTGACCTGCAGCTTCAAGTAAGTATTGATCTGCTGCTGCAGCCGCTCCGTCAAGGAATACAATGTCTTATGAAAAGACTCCGTGTTGCCGTCTGTGCTGCCGATCAAGGTGACAATCGCATGGTCCATAATGACCGGTGCCAGCCGCTGGTCCGGGCAAACCAGCTCCTCAATGATATTGTGGGCGGCGAAGAGCAACAGGTTCAGATCTTTTTTCTCATAAGGGGAATCCTCGGAGAAATCAATCGACAGCGTAAGGACCGCCATGTTCTTCCATTCCTCCAGCTGGGTGCCATAACCGAATTGCTCCAGCTCCTCCATTAGCTCGCGTTTCTTGATGCTGCCGTGATAGGCCTTGATCAGGAAAAAGGATTGCAGCTGCTGGATATGCTGGCGGACCTCGTTCTCCAGCTGTGTTTTGGACTGAAACAGATGGTGCACCTGCTCGCCGATAATCTGAAACTCATTGGTATGTCTGGAGCGGACGTCGGCCTTGCGCTGGCCCATCTGGTTAAGCAGCCTTTCGATAGGGGTATACATCCGTCGTGAGCCCAGCCAGGCCAAGAGAATGGACAGCAGCAGCATCAAGGTGCACACATAGATGGTATAGGTGCCGATTTTGTCCGATTCTTTCGTCAGACTGTCAATGGAAGTCACGGACAGATAGACCCAGCCGTTAAGCTGGGAGCGCAAATAGGAAACCGAATAATCCTTGCCGCTCATCGCCGTTGTAAATTGCCCGGAAAGGTTGGCCGGATCAGAGATAACTGCTGTGTCCAGGAATCCGCTCTGCTTGACAGACTTGCCGATCAGCGAACGGTCCGGGTGCAGCAGAATCGTCTGGTGCTCATCGAGCACCATAATGCTGTCCAGCGGTTCTACATCGGAATTAATGAAGTCCTGCAGACTGCAGGCCGGAATATTGGCCATCGCGAGCCCGTATTTCTGCAGCTTGGAGGTGGGCAGCTTCTTGATCAGGCTAATGGTGTAATCGCATCCGGTGACACTGAGACTCTCCTCGCTGTAGAACCAGGAGGAAGGGCTCAGCACCCAAGAGCTGTCTTCAGAGTTATTCATCAGATCGGTCAGCTGCTTATAATCCTTGTATTGATCCAGCCTGTAGAGGCCGGAGTTCTTGACCATCCAGTTCTGCCGCTGATTGAGCAGAATCACATCCTCCAGCTTGGTGTCGAAGGACTGCATATTGCGGATTTCGTTTCTTAAATCGTTATAGAGAATGAAATCGTTTACATCAAGCGGGTTGTCCAGTGCTTTTTTTAATACCGTTGAGCTCACGACTTGGTTTAAAGTTTGATTGACAGTAGTCAGCTTATGTTCTACATTTGAGTTAATTTGTAAAATGAGCTCCATTTTGCTTTTGTTAACATTTTTTTGAATTTCGCGGGAAGATGTGAGATAAGAGAAGGAGCCGATGAACAGCACAGGCAATGTGCTGATGACAAAGGCGAATAAGGTTAGTTTGGTTAGAAAGCTTAATGATCTCACAGGATTCAACACCTTTACGTATGCAGAAGTAGTCAACTAATCTAATTGTATGCAATGCAGGCAATAATCACAATAATCATCTCGCCTAAGGATAATCATCTTCTCTAATTATGACTTCGGATTGCAATATCTTCAAGGGATGGTATTAATTTGTATTAGGGGGAAGCAGAAATGTCTTCAAAATCAAAAGGTAGATGGCTATACCGATGCTGCAGTACAGGTATGATTGTTATTCTTATTCTGTTAAGCGCTTGCAGCAGCAAGGGGGATGAGGTGCTGCAGGGTCCGGGAGGTGTCACAACGCCTACGATTTCAATTCTCGCTCCGCTGCACTTTCCCCAGCAGCCCTCCAAGGATATCATCGCCGAAATGGAGCGGCTGAGCGGGGTGAAGCTGGATATCCGCTGGGTTCCTGAAGGCGTCTACACTGATAAGATGAATACGGGATTAACTACAAATTCCTTGCCCAAGGTGACCTTTGTGAAATTTACGGACTATAATCTGGTTAAGAATGCGATCAAGTCCGACGCCTTCTGGGAAATTGGGCCTTATCTGCAGCAGTTTCCCAATCTGGGGAAGCTGAGTCCTTCGATTCTGAATCAGGCTGCTGTAGAAGGTAAGGTCTATGGTCTCTACACTGAGCGCCCTTCTTCCAGACAAGGCATTATCATCCGCAAGGATTGGCTGAGCCATCTCAAGCTTGCACCGCCGCAAACCTTGGATGAGTTATATGAAGTCATGCGCCAGTTCACTTACAATGACCCCGACGGAAACGGCAAGCAGGATACGTTCGGGCTAGTGGATCGCAATGATCTGGTATATGGCGTGTTCAAGACACTCAGCTCCTATTTCGGCACACCGAATAACTGGAAACAGGAGAATGGGCAATTTATTCCTGAATTCGTGACTCCCGAATATATGGATACGATGAACTTCATGAAGAAGCTGTATGATGAGAAGATTATCAATCAGGACTTTGCCCTTACCAGCAAAGAGGTACAGCGGGACAAGTTCATCCGCGGCACCGCTGGCGTATTTATTGGAAGCATGACAGATGTGCAGCGGCTCTCCATTGAAGCGAAGATGGTGAATCCACAGGCCGAGCTGGCCTTGATCAACCGTATCGAAGGCCCACAGGGCTATAAAGTGTGGTCCATTCCCAACTATTTCGGCTTATATCTGTTCTCCAAAAAAGCAATTGTCACCGAACAGGAGCTGCTGCAGGTGTTAAGCTTCTTCGACCGCTCTCTGGACAAGGATGTATCCAATCTGATGATGTACGGGTTTGAGGGACGGCATTACAGCCTGGAGGACGGCAAGGTGATTCTTCCGGAAGGCACCTCCCGGCTGCGTGTGGATGAAGTAAGCCCACTGTATTCACTGATGATCGCCAGTGTCAGCAACACCAATATTCTGGAGGTTTCGCAGAAAGAGCAGCTTACCGCCCTGGCGGACCAGCTCAGCAAGGACAATGAGCAGTTTCTGGTCGATGATCCGACGGTTCATTTAAGCTCACAGACCTATGATGAGAAGAATGTGGAGCTGTCTGTAATTATAGTAGATGCCACCTACAACTACATTCTTGGCAATCTGACCGAAACCGGATTCCAGCAGGAAGTCAAGCGCTGGAAGCATAACGGAGGCAGCCAGATGATCCAGGAATACAATGAGGCGGCCAAAGCCCTCAATTAGAAATTCAGCATCTAGGAAGCCCGCTGCGGATTCAACGCAGCGGGCTTTTGTATGCAATACGGTACTATTTAGGTCCCAGGAAGGATATGGGCTGTTGCCCTGGAGCTTTCAGAGAAATTAAGTGCGAAACTGCAACTAATTTCAAGTAAAACTGGACAGAAACGCTCAAACGTTGAATTTAGTTGCATATTTGCATCTATTTACTCCAAATCGAAAAAAAACCGTAAATTAGATGTAGATTCGCAACTAAATCGCCAGATCTTACTTTTGAAACCATTAGTAGCTGAGTCTTCGATGTCCATATCATACGAGGGCCTAAGTAGTAACTGCAATATGGCCGGGGGATTCACCATAATCATTAGATCAGATCCTTGCAGCAGCGCCCGTTTATGGGCAAATGATTGTTTTCGTAACCCTAGCCAGGCTGTAATGTGGAACTCGTAACCAATACTCGTTAAATGGAGGTCAAAAGGGAATGAAAAAGAAATCCTTTACTATGTTGTTGACCGCACTGTTAACCTTCAGTGCAATGTTATCCGGATGCGGTAACAGTAACAACGAGGCAGCAGCTGATCCAACCACAGCACCAGCAACAGGGGAGAATACAACGAAAGCGGCAGAGACAGAGGCGCCATCTGAGAAACCGACAGAAATCAAGATCATGCTTCCATTAAATACAACAGAAACACCGCCGGATACGATCAAGGCTGAAGTAGAGAAGCTAACGAACACGAAGCTGACTTATCAATTCTTCCCGGCAGATACGTATGAAGAGAAGCTGAATTCTTCCTTCGCCACCGGCTCACTGCCACAGGTTACGTACTTGAAGAATCAGACCACCTTTATCCAGATGAAGGAAGCGATCAAGGACGGCCAGTTCTGGGAAATCGGACCGCTGCTGAGCGAATTCCCGAACCTGAACAAGCTGAAGCCTGAAATTCTCAACAATACCAAGGTGGATGGCAAGCTGTATTCGCTGTATATCGGCAGACCGCTGGCACGCCAGGGTATTATCTACCGCAAGGACTGGGCAGATAAATTGGGCCTTCAACCACCCGCCAACACGGATGAGCTGTTAGCCATGGCCAAAGCCTTCACAGAGCAGGACCCTGACGGCAATGGCAAAAAGGATACTACAGGTATCGTAGACCGCAACGAGTTGACCTATGGCGCATTCAAAACCGTCTCCTCCTGGTTTGGCACACCAAACACATGGGGCGAAGTAGACGGCAAGCTGGCACCTGAGTTCACCTTCCAGCAATATACCGATACGATGGACTTCTTTAAGAAGATTCGTGAAGGCGGATACATGAACCAGGACTTTGCAGCCACCAGTAAGACGGATGCCGTCAATATGTTCACCAGCGGCAAGGCTGGCCTGTATATCGGCGGATCGATGCAGGATATTGATACGCTCAACAAAGACCTGATCAAGAACTTCCCAGATGCCGTGCTGGATACGCACAGTATGGTCGCCGATAAGGACGGCAAGTTTGCCCAATGGATGATTCCGGGCTACAACAATGTCGTGCTGTTCCCCAAAACATCGGTCAAGGATGAAGCCGAGCTGAAGAAGATTCTGACCTTCTTTGACAAGATGATGACGCCTGAAGTAGCGAACCTGATGTACTGGGGAATTGAAGGTACCCACTACACCGTTGAGGACGGCAAGGCTAAACCTACCGACGACAAAGAGCTAATCGAACGCGAAGTAAAAGGATACAAGGACAGTGTCATCGGCGAAGCTGAAACCAATGGGATGTATTTGAGCTTGAACGTGCTTCCAGGCCGCATTCATGCGGAAGAACTGGTGCTGGAGAATGTTAAGGTTGGGGTTCCTGACCCTACTGCAGCGCTGGATTCCACGACTTACACCGAAAAAGGTGTTGAGCTGCAGCAGATCATTACAGATGCTACCTACAAATATATCTACGGCCAGATCGACAAAGCCGGATTCGACAAGGAAGTTGAGACTTGGAAATCCCGCGGCGGCGCTCAGATTATCGAAGAATACAACGCAGTTTACAAGAAATAAGATATTGACCCTGAAGTACAGGCAGTAAACCGGAGCTGGAAAGGTTGCTTGCAGACTGGCAGCCTTTTCAATTCCATATCTATCGTAGCAGTGACCGATTGCCCGAATTATGAAGCAGAAAGGAAGAGTAACATGCAGGAAGCCACCGCACAGCCCGGTTCATCGCCTGATTTGGAGCCCCGGGTTTATAAAACCAGCAGTGAGCTCAAAAAGCGGCTGTGGAGAAACAAATTGCTCTATGTAATGCTTATACCGGGAGTGCTGTATTTCCTCGTATTCAAATACATTCCGATGTACGGAATGATTATCGCCTTCCAGGACTACAAGCCCTACCAGGGAATAACGGGCAGTGACTGGGTGGGAATGAAGCATTTCAGCAGACTGTTCACGGAACCGGATTTCCTCAACATCTTGATGAACACCCTCATATTGTTCGGGATGAATATTCTGATCTATTTCCCAATTCCGATTATTCTGGCTCTAATGCTGAATGAAATGCGCGGCAACTTATTCAAGCGGTTATTCCAGACCCTGTTCTATCTGCCTCACTTTATGTCATGGGTTATCGTCGTTTCCATTTCGTTCGTTATGGTAACGATGGATGGCGGGATTATCAATGAATTGCTGGCTTACTTTGGATTCGAGAAGATCAATTTCCTGCTGGCTCCAGGCTGGTTCAGGCCCATGTATATCCTGCAGGTCATCTGGAGAGAAGCGGGCTGGGGAACGATTATCTATCTGGCTTCCATTGCGGCCATTGACCCGGGATTGTATGAAGCCGCACGGATGGACGGAGCCGGAAGGCTCAGACAAGTCTGGCATATTACGCTGCCGGCCATCAGAGGCGTTATTATCACACTGTTTATTCTGAAAATCGGTTCCGTGCTCGATCTTGGATTTGAACATGTCTACTTGCTGCTTAACTCCATGAACCGGGAAGTTGCGGAAATTATCGATACGTATGTGTATACCGCTGGTTTGAGACAAGGTCAGTTCAGTTACAGTACAGCCATTGGCTTCTTTAAGTCCATTGTCGGGCTGATCATGGTAGTGTCGGTGAATAAGGTCTCCAAGAAAATGGGCGAAGAAGGCGTATATTGAGATTGTTGCGGGAGGAATCAAAATGGTAGAAGATCGCACGATTGGCGGCAGAATCTTTTCAATTATTAACTTTACATTATTGGCGCTTATTGCATTAATCACAGTGTTGCCCTTTGTTCACGTAGTGGCAGGCTCTTTCACAACCAGTGCTGAAATTGCAGCCAACAAGTTTGTGCTGATTCCGAAGGTATGGAGTCTGGAAGCGTACAAGTTTATTTTCTCAACTAATACGATCTTCAAGGCGATGGGCGTATCGATCGGAGTAACGTTAATCGGAACTCTGTTTAGTATGCTGATCACCTCCCTGATGGCTTACGGTCTTTCCAGACGCGATCTGGACGGACGCAATGTAGTCAACTTTATGGTAGTGTTCACCATGCTGTTTCACGGCGGAATGATTCCAACCTTCCTCGTAGTGAAGGAGCTGGGGCTGATCGATTCCTATGCGGCACTTATTCTGCCGTCGGCCATCAGTGCGTTTAACCTGATTATCCTGAAGAACTTCTTTCAGAATATTCCGGAGGGTCTGGAGGAGTCGGCCAAAATTGACGGGTGTAACGATTTCGGCATCCTGTTCAAAATTGTGCTTCCGTTGTCCATGCCTGCGATTGCAACGATTTCCTTGTTCTACGCAGTAACCTACTGGAATACGTACATGAGTGCGATTCTGTATCTAGATAACAGTGCGAAATGGCCGATTCAGGTCCTGCTGAGACAGATCGTAGTGCTTGCCAGCGGGATGGACCACAGTTCAACCCTGGATGCTGCCGTACCTCCGCCGGATCAGACCATCAAAATGGCGGTTATCGTTGTAGCAACCATTCCTATTCTCATGGTGTACCCGTTCCTGCAGAAGCATTTCGCCAAAGGCGCGATGCTGGGATCCATGAAGGGCTAACCGTTTAGCGAACGTATAGACAAAATATTCAAATGATGGAGGGCGTGGAGATGATCGTCAGCTTACCAGCAACACCAATAGAGTGGGCTAAGAAGGCCTGCGATTCACTCATGGACGTTTACGAGGCAGGAGAACTGCCTCCAGCCCATCGCTGGCACTATCATCAAGGCGTATTCCTGTGCGGCATGGAGCTGCTGTGGGAAAAAGTCCGTGAGGACCGTTACCTGGATTATATCCAGCAATACGTGGATGATCTGGTGGATGAGCAAGGCAATCTGTATTTTGCCCGAGACGAGCTGGATGCCGTTCAGGCCGGGCTGCTGCTGTTCAATCTTCATGAACGGACAGGCAAGCTGAAGTACAGAATTGCTGCCGAGAAGCTGAGGAACCTGCTGCTTACGCTGAATAAAACCACGGAAGGCGGCTATTGGCACAAGGATAAATATCCGAACCAAATGTGGCTGGACGGATTGTATATGGCTGGTGTGTTCTCTCTGAAGTATGCCAATTTCTATGGAGAAGCGGGCTTGCGCGGAACGGTTCTGCATCAGGAGAAATTAATGCGCAAGCATATGAAGGATGAAGCAAGCGGCTTGCTGTATCACGCGTGGGATGAGAGCCGCCGGATGCCTTGGGCGAATCCGCAGACCGGCTGCTCTCCGGAGTTCTGGTCCCGTTCCTTGGGCTGGTACGGCCTGGCGGTCGCCCAGTTCATGGATCTGCTGCCTGCCGAAGATCCGGGACGGGCAGAGCTTGCCAAGGAGCTGCACGACTTCGTGCATGCCCTGATCCGCTATCAGGATCAGGAGAGCGGCCTATGGTATCAGGTTGTCGACAAGGGTGACCAGCCTGACAACTGGCTGGAGACCTCAGGGTCCTGCCTGTTCGTCTACACCATTGCCAGAGCTGTGAAGCAGGGGATTGTAGGCGAGGACGCAGCTGAGGCAGCCCGCAAAGGCTATAAGGGACTGATACAGGTGCTGCAGTGGGATGAGCAGGACCGGCTGATTCTGCCGGATATCTGTATCGGCACCTCGGCAGGGGATTACGAGAATTATGTAACCCGGCCAACGGTCAGCAATGATTTGCATGGTGTAGGTGCTCTGGTCATGGCCTGTGTGGAGATGGAGTCTCTGATCAAAGGCAGATAATGCCATAACTTGTCTGCGCAGGCTTGATGTTCAGACGTATAGCTCAGATTTAGTATGCAGAATATCCCGGTATCCAGTTACAGGTGCCGGGATATTCGGATTGTCATGATCATTTTACATCGTAAAGGAAGAGAAAAGATGAAACGTGTTCAGAACAAAGAACTGGCCATTGTGCTGAGTATGGTTGCGATATTTTTTATGTGTACCAATATGTATCCTTCCTTTGTATCGATTCTGATCACCGAGTGGGGAGGGGACTATAATTCCGTTGGCATCATTATGACCTTGGCCAGTCTGGCCCCGCTATTGGCCGCGATTCCGGCAGGCTTTGCGATCAGGAGATGGGGATTGCGGCTGCCTTTATTTTCTGCCAGTCTGGTCAGTGCCGCTTCCTGTTTCCTGCTGTTTATGTTTCCATCCATTGTGCAGCTGCTGCTGATGTTATCCGTTATGAAAGTGGCTGAGATTTTTTTTGCCGTTGGTCTTCAGACTCATATCGCAAATATAAGCAGCAAGCATAGCAACGAGCTGGATAAGAATTATAGCTGGTTTATGGTGTATGCTTCGGTCGGTGCGTTGATCGGTCCCATTCTGGGTGGGCTCCTGGTGGACTATGGCAGCTACAGTATGATCTGGCTGATACTGACGGTTACCTTAGCAGGTCTGTCGTTCTTTTCTTTCTACCTGACCGATCTGGTAAATGGCCGAAAGACTACGCAGACCCGAGCTAAATTCAGCTTCAACGAGCTACGCAGAATTCTGAATTGGCGGATAACGATTGGCATGCTGGTAGGCAGTGGAGTGCTTTTTGCTCATGGAGCTAGATTTCTGTTCCTACCCGTGTACTTGCAAACGGTGGGATACACCTTAACTTCCATTGGAATTATTATGGCTGCACGATCCTTAGCCGCAATATTCAGCAGATCCATTCTGGAGCCAGTCATCAAAATCGCCCGGGGTCGTTCCGGAGCCTTAGTGTCCTGTTCAGTCGTACTTGCTGCTTCTATTGCGCTTATTCCCGTGTGCACAAGCTTCGTGCTTCAGCTGGTTAATTCGATCGTTATAGGTTTGGCTATGGGGATTGCGATCCCTCTTAGCAATAGTGTAGTGGCGGACAGCGCTGATCCTGAGGAACGTTCGATTACGATCGGCATCAGTCAGACCGTGAATCGGGTAGGACAATTGCTTAGCCCTATGGTTTTTGGCATGTTCTCGCAGAACATGGGAGTCAATGCCTCTTTTTACTTCGGTGGTATTCTGTTGCTGCTGATTTCAATAATCGTTATTTATCTGCTGGTATTTGGTCATCATCGGGAAACGGCGGCGGCTTCAAAAGATAAGGGGACTCCAAAAGCCATGTGAATGGCTATTTTTCTCTTTTTGAAGAGTTGACAGGAGCACAGTTATTCCTTTATATGAAATGATGGGTCCTGACGATGGTATAAAGCTGTAGACCGCGTTTCCGGGCGCGGAAGTGGAGCAATTGCTGCAGCAGATCCACTCATTCAGACAGAACTAAACTCAAGTTTGTATCCTTTGCAGGACCTGCCTCCGATTTAAGCGTGGGCAGGTTATTTTTTTTGAGATATTAATTTCTCACAGAAACGGATGCCGCCTCTTTCATAGGACGGCGAAGCCGGTTCTTCTTGTGTTAATTTCTATCCTATGAGATAATAGAGTTTTTCCGCTTAATTGATATCCTTCAGACATTGACATGTCTGATTCTAATAATGGAGGTAAACTTGTTGGCGAATCCTTATCCTTTTACGTATGACCGCACCAGACCTTTCATCGAGCAAGTTGGAGAATGGGTGGGCGATGTATTTTATGAGATTCTTCCCGAGGCAGGGTTCGAGGTTCGAGATGAGCAGATCTATATGGCGTATCAGCTGGAACGGGCGTTTGCGGACAAGAAGACGATTTTTGCCGAAGCCGGGGTAGGTACGGGCAAAACGTTGGTGTACCTGCTCTACAGCATCTGTTATGCGCGGTATACCGGCAAGCCGGCGGTAATCGCCTGTGCGGATGAGTCGCTGATTGAGCAGCTGGTGAAGCCGGAAGGCGATATCGCCAAGCTGGCCCGTCATCTGGGGATGGAGATTGATGCCAGATTGGCGAAGTCGCCGGACCATTATCTATGTCTCAAGAAGCTGGACCAGGCTCGCAATCATGATAATGACAGTCTGCCGCTGGAGGTGCTGTATGAGACGCTGCCGGATTTCGTCTACTCCCATGCGCCGCTGCAGCAGTTTCATGCTTACGGGGACCGCAAGAACTATAAGGATCTGAACGATGAGCAGTGGAACCAGATCAATTGGGATGCCTTTCAGGACTGCTTCACCTGTGATCTGCGCCACCGCTGCGGACAGACGCTCTCCCGGGAATATTACCGCAAGGCTGGCGATCTGATTATATGCTCCCATGATTATTACATGGAGCATATCTGGACCTATGAAGCCCGCAAACGGGAAGGTCAGATTCCGCTGCTGCCGGAGCATTCCGCCGTTGTGTTTGATGAAGGCCATCTGCTGGAATCCGCCGCCATGAAGGCACTGGGCTATAAGATTAAACATGTGATCTTCGAGGAGCTAATCTCGCGCCTGCTGCAGAACGATATCCGTGAAACTCTGGCTGTGCTGATTGATGAGGTCATTATGCAGAGCGAGCAAATGTTTGAAAGCATCCGCCGTCAGTGCCGCGCTATTCCCGGTTCAGACCGGATGAGCATTGAGCTGGACGCGCCGCTCCTGCGTGAGGTGCACCGTCTGCGCACCGTGATTGCAGCTATCGAGGAGCAGCTGGTGTTTGAAAGCGAGCTGTACACACTAGATGAGTATCAGCTGCGGATTGTGGAAGAAAGGCTGGAGATGATGGAGGTCGCCCTGAAGCTGTTCGAGGATTCGGGAGCGCTGATCTGCTGGGCTACGGAAGACATGGACGGACTGACGCTGAATGTAATGCCACGTGATGTCAAGCAGGTGCTCGCCAGCATGTTCAGCCAGCATAAGCCGATTGTGTTCTCCTCAGCAACGTTGTCTGTGGACAAGTCGTTTGAATACCTGCAGGCCGGCCTTGGTGTAGAGGATTATCTGTCATTCTCCGTTGATTCGCCTTATGATTACGGCAGCCAGATGCAGGTCTATGTACCTGAACAGCTTACCGGGGATTTCTCGGAGAAATTCGAAATCGCCATGAGCCTGATCCGCCGCACCGAAGGCCGGGCATTGCTGCTGTTCCGCACCCGTGAGGAGCTGGAATTGTTCAAGGAGATGTCCAGCCTTGCGCCGGAGTCAGGCAGCTATACGTTCCTGTTCGAAGGGGATCAGGAGATCAGCCATCTGATCTCCGCCTTTCAGGGCGACGAGCACAGTGTGCTCTGTGCCGTGACCTTATGGGAAGGGCTGGATATTCCCGGTCCTTCGCTCTCCAATGTGATCGTCTGGTCCTTGCCGTACCCTCCGCTGGACCCGGTATTCATGGCCAAACGTGCCGAAACTGCCGCTCCGTTTGAGGATGTGGATCTGCCCTATATGCTGCTGCGGCTGAAGCAGGGCATGGGCCGGCTGATCCGTACTAGCAGCGACCAGGGCATAGTGAGCGTGCTGGCTGAAGAGGAAGGCCAGCATCCGGTGCTTGACTACATTGCTTCGGTGATGCCGAAGGGGACGGAGCTACAGAAGCTGGAGAAGTTGTCCCATAAGTAGTTATGCTGCGAATGGATGAATGGACGAATGGACGAATGGACGAATGTTACAGCCGTCTTGTGTCTGAGCCCGATATTGCCTGAGCGCAACTGGAATGCGGGTTATGGAGTTCTACGTTACGCTTATCGATACGGACTGTATGGCCGCTATTGGTGAAGATATCACCACTTTTGCAGTGGTAGCGGACTCCAGTGCCCTCCCGACAAATGAGTGATAAACCAACGGTTCTAGCTCATATAAGAGCACTGGGGTCCGTTAACCTAAGAAATAGGCAGTTTTTGGTCAAATAGCGGCGCTGGTGTCCGTTAGCATATCCGTTATCATAAGAGGCTGTCCCACATGCCATACAATGGCTGCCGGGACAGCCTTTTTATTCTGCGCTCAAGAAGTTATGCTGAGAAAAGGTTCCCTATATGCCATAATTATCAGCCATTAGCCCAGTTTTAGTGGTAGTTATTCCCTATAACCACTCATGTATTTCTACTTGGTTGGTGTAAATCTCCTTAGGGAAGGCCAGAGACCTAAGGAGTAACGGAAAAAGCAGATACAATAAAAATAAATGACAAAAATATAATATTGTCATTTGTAATTCCGTGTGATATGCTACTACCAACAAGCAGTTACCCTGTGATGAAAGAAGGAATATACATGCAAGCATTAAGCGGGAAGGTCGCTATTATCACCGGCTCTTCGAGAGGGATTGGACGTGCGGTTGCGGAGCAATTGGCCGGATTGGGAGCAGCTGTGGTCATTAATTATTCCAGCAGTCCAGAGAAGGCGGCAGAGGTGGTAGAGGGCATACGCTCCAAGGGGGGATCGGCGACGGCCATTCAGGCGGATCTCAGCAAACTGGAGGATGTGGAACGGTTGTTTGCCGAGACGGTTGCCGCCTTCGGCCAAGTCGATATTCTGATTAATAACGCCGGGCTGATGATCACGAAACCGATTGCCGAGGTGACAGAAGCCGATTTCGACAAACAGTTCGCCGTGAATGTGAAGGGTACCTTCTTCGCCTGCCAGCAAGCGTTCAAGGTAATGGAGAACCACGGAAGGATCATCAACTTCTCCACCTCGGTGACAGGCCAGATGTTCCCTGCCTACAGCGTGTACGCAGGAACCAAGGGAGCGGTAGAGCAGTTCACCCGCCAGCTGGCGAAGGAATTTGGCTCCAAGCAGATTACGATCAATGCCATTGCCCCGGGACCGGTCAATACCGAGCTGTTCACCGTAGGGAAATCGGAGCAGCAGATTGAAGGCATTAAGCAGATGAATGCGTTTGGACGCCTCGGAGAACCAGAAGACATTGCCAATGTCATTGAGTTTCTTGTCAGCGCCCAGGCGCAATGGGTAACCGGCCAGACCCTGCGGGTCAACGGCGGGTTTATCTAAGCTTTAAGTCTGCGGATGCGCAGACGATATGCCGTGTATACCATGAGTGAAGGCACCAGCGGTATGATCAGAATGGATAGTGCTACCCATGCCGTATGGCGGACGGTCGCATTGTCCCATACCACTGCGGACAGGCAGAACAGCAATGCGGCGGCAAGTGTCATCGCCAGCAGGCTGAAGGCAAGGAGCTTACTGGTGCGGAAGATCTGCGTGTATTTGTCCAGCAGAGTGGCGGTGTCTGTGTAGATGGGAGCCGTGCCCGGCTCTGCCGCGAAGATATGGAATTCTCCGCCTGAGCACACATGCTGCCACTGGCCTGCTGCAAATATCTCCAGATAATCCTCGCGTTCACCTGCTTCCAGCCTCCTCATATCCAGGCAATAGATCAGCTTATGTGCGGGTGCCCTGCGCAGTCTGTAACCAAATAGGGCGAACCGCTCCAAGAACCAGCCCTGCTCTGACAGCTGGCTCAGCTTGTTCATCTCGAGCTGCTCTCCAAAAGCCAGCCCGACAGAAGGCTTGTAGCGTGTAGTTTTATTGGACTTCATCTGTATCCCCCTCAGCGTTCAGCAAGGCAAGATTGCCATGCCGCGACATTCGTAATCTCCGTTCGATTTCGTCAGCGATCAGGGTACGGCCCTTCTCCGTAATACTGTAGGTCTTCCGACGCTCCTCCCCATCCTCATCCAGCAGAATCAAGCTGCTTTCCTGCATTTTTTTGATTAGTGTATACAAGGTAGCCGGTCCGATCTTAATCTCGTCATCTGTGAGCTCTTCAATATACTTCATGATGGCATAGCCGTGTCTTGGGGTCAGCAGGGCCAACAAAATGTAATAAGCAGAGTCGGTAAGCTGGTCCATCTGCAGTGAATTCTTGCGGGACAATAGGTGTCACCTCCGTTAGCAGTGATAGGTCTGTAATGGATATATCCATTATTGATATAACCATTAGTGATATAATAATCAATTGTTTATCGATTGTCAATATTTAACTGGCACGGACGATTGCTGATTACTTTTGCGGTGAGCGGTTAAAGATAAGAAAGAGGAGGTGTGCTGTTATGAACAAAGATTTGCCGCCTGAGGTGCCTCCAGTCCCTGTGCCAGAGGTGATCCCGGACCCGATTCCGGAACCGAAGCCGCTGGATATACCGCCGGAGGTTAAACCTGACATCCAGCCGGAAGTGAATCCCCCGGAGAAGACGCCGGAGATTCAGCCTGGAACCACACCGGAATTTAACAGAGATATTCTATAAACCCGGAATTACAGAAGCAGCAGGCTTCCGCATATGCGGTGGCCTGCTGCTTCTGTTTAAATGGCGTTCCATATACATAAACCAGGGATCATATTATAATTTTGGCATAGAGTGTGGAGCAAGCATGAACTGACAGGAGAGTAGAGGATGAAATTTGACTGCCTGATTGTGGATGATGAGATGGAGCTTGCCGAGACCACCTGCGAATATTTCAATCTGTTCGATGTACATACCGCCTTCGTGACAAGCGCTGAAGCCTGCCGGGAATTCTTGCGTGAGCATGAGGTATCCCTGCTGCTGCTGGATATTAACCTGGGCGGTACGTCTGGCTTCCAGCTGTGCAAGGAGCTGCGCCTGACTACCAGTATCCCCATTCTGTTCATCAGTGCACGCTCCAGTGAGGACGATGTGCTGATCGCGCTGGATATCGGCGGAGATGATTATATCCATAAGCCGTATACGCTGCGGGTACTGCTGGCCAAGGTCAAGGCGGTGCTGAAGCGCTGGAGCAATGAACCCATCCCGGAAGAAGACGGCGGCTTGCTTCAAGCCGGACCGGTACAGATTGATACCAAGCTGCGTAGAGCTACGCTGAACGGAGAGCCGCTGAAGCTGAAGACGATGGAATACAAGCTGCTTCATTATCTGGTACAGCATAAGAACCGGGTGATTCCCAAGGAGGAGCTGTTCAGCGGGGTATGGGGGGATATTTTTGCCGGAGACGGGACCTTGAATGTACATATCAGACATCTGCGCGAGAAGATCGAGGTAAGCCCGAAGGAACCTCAATTGATCTGCACCGTCTGGGGTATCGGCTATGCGTTCGAGGGGGAATAGGACATGCTGAAGAGGCTGCTGACTGTCCTGATCGTCACAGTTCTGGCCGCCCAACTCGCCCTGTGGCTGGTGCAGTCCAGTCTGCCTGTGGATGTGCAGACCGACCGGGCTGCGATCAACGAGATTGTTAAGCTTACCGCAATGAACTGGGGAACGCTGGACGACGGCGTATATAAGCTGAGCCCCTATGAATTTGCCGTTGTGGATGATCACGGCAGACTGCTGTATCAATCGGCTGAAGGCGTGTCCACGACCCTTAACGAGGCCATCAACCGCCGGGATACGATGATTGATGTCACTGTAGACGGTATCACGGCGGGTAAGGTAATTATCAACAATGATTATGAGAGTGCAGCGGACCGGTTCAGAAAGACTTTATATTATATAACGGCGGGTGCCATGCTGCTGCTGCTTCTGCTGGGCATCGGATATCTTCTGTATCTGAATCATTCGGTGTTCCGGCCGTTTGGCAAGCTGCAGCAGTTCGCCAGACATATCGCCAGAGGAGAGCTGGATTTCCCGCTGGAGATGGACCGCAATCATCTGTTCGGGGCGTTCAGCGAGAGCTTTGATATGATGCGTGAGGAGCTGGCGGCGGCGCGGCATAGTGAGTATCTGGCCAACAAAAGCAAAAAGGAGCTGGTCGCCAGCCTCAGTCATGATATTAAGACACCGGTCTCCTCCATCAAGGCCATCACGGAGCTGATGCTGCTTCATCCCCGGGATGACAAGACCGGCCGGCAATTACAGACGTTGTATGCCAAGGCAGACCAGATTGACCGGCTGGTGACGGATATGTTCCATGCCACGCTGGAGGAGTTGAATGAGCTGCAGGTGAATGTCGCCGACCATGACAGCCGGCTGCTGGCTGAGCTGATTGAGAATGCCAACTATTATGACAAAATCACGGCGGGATCTGTTCCTGCCTGTCTGATCAGCACGGACCCGCTGCGGCTGCAGCAGGTGATCGACAATGTGATCAACAATGCCTATAAATATGCCGGAAGCAGGATACGGATTAACTGTGCCATCCGGGAGGAAGAGCTGGAGGTCGAGATTATGGACTATGGACCCGGAGTGCCCACCGGGGAGCTTGCGCTGCTCTTCAACAAGTTCTACCGTGGCAGCGGCGCGGCCAGCCACAATGGCACGGGGCTGGGTCTCTACATTTCACGCTATCTGATGCGTAAGATGCAAGGAGAGATTGTTTGTGCCAACCGGGAAGATGGCTTCACCGTGAAGCTGCTGATTCCGCTCGCTGGAACGATTTAAGAATTGGTTAAGGAATGCGCAAAGACATGTTAAGAACCTTTACGGTACGATGAGGCTGCAGTCGGGAATCAAGCTGCAGCCATTTTTTCTGCCGGTACGTTATTGCTTGAGCGGTACGTTATTGCTCGCGGCAAGGAAACAATGAGCATGATCATAAATGGAGTGTATGTGATGAGCAGAAATAATGAAGAGGTGCTGGTGCAGACGCGCAAGCTGGGCAAGACCTTCTCACATGGAGGCGTCCAGCAGCATGTGCTGAAGAATCTGGATGTGGCTGTGCACAAGGGGGATTTCACGATTATTATGGGCAGCTCGGGTTCAGGCAAATCCACGCTGCTCTATGCGCTATCCGGGATGGAGAAGCCTACCCTGGGCGAGATCCTGTTCGAAGGCAAGGACATTACCCGGATGAGCAATGACCAGCTGGCCGTCTTCCGGCGCAAGCACTGCGGGTTCGTCTTCCAGCAGATTCATCTGCTGGATACGATGAGTGTGCTGGACAATGTACTGTCCAGTGCTTATTTGGTACAGCGTGACCGCAGGAAGGCTGTTGCCAAAGCCAAGGAGCTGCTGACCCGGGTAGGACTGGGCGAAGGGACCTGGGGCAAGTTCCCGGCGCAAATCTCCGGCGGAGAAGCGCAGCGGGCCGGAATTATCCGCGCGCTGATCAACGAGCCAAAGGTGGTGTTCGCCGATGAGCCAACCGGTGCGCTGAACAGCGCTTCGGGCGCAAGCGTGCTAGGGGTATTGACCGAGGTGAACCGCAGCGGCCAGAGTATCGTTATGGTGACGCATGATCTCAAGACGGCGCTGCGCGGCAACCGCATCCTCTATCTGCGCGACGGTGTGATTGTCGGTGAGCTGCAGCTGTCTCCGTTCCATGAGGACAGCGGGCCGGAGCGGCAGGATCAGCTGCAGGCTTTTCTGACAGAGCTGGGGTGGTAGGGATGAAGACAAGTGTAATCGTGAAGCTGGCCCTGGCCAATATCCGCAGGCGCAAAAGCACGGCAGCCACCTTGTTCCTGATGATTCTGCTGGCTGTGCTGCTGCTGAACATCGGTGCGTCTATCTTCTTGAAGCTGGACACGTTCCAGCAGGAGAAGCTGGAGGAGCTGCGAACACCTGACATGATTGCCTATTTCAAAAGTAATGAACATCTGCCTGAATATGAAGCACTTGTGAGTCAAGCGCCGGCTACGTTAACCTGGGAGAATGAATCCGTGCTGCTCCTCAGCGATGCTAAATTTAAGTCCGGTGAGAGTACAACTACTGCCAACCTGCTCATGTTAAATGCGGACCAAGAGCGGAACATGGCTCCCATGCATACTACGGAACAAGTTACCAACAAGAGTGAGCAGCTGATTTATCTTCCTTACATGCTGCATGTCAGTACGGGGCTTAAGCTTGGAGAGGAATTCTCGTTCACCTATGGCGGCAGTAATTTCACCTATCTGGTTGGAGGTTTTGTAGAGGATGCCTTGCTTGGCACCTTCAGCAACGGTGCGCTAAAGGTGTTTGTCAGCGGTGAGGCCTATAGCGAGCTGCAAGCCAGTAGTGGAACGACTGCAGATTACAGCCTTTTGTCCGTTAACTTCAAGGAGGATGTGAAGCCAGATAAGCTGGACGAGAAGCTGGGCGACCGGCTGTTTGCTTCGGGAACTACAGACGCTTTTTCGATCATGCTGGTGGATGGAGGTGTGGAGGGGAACCGGATGCTGGTAAGTATTCTGGCAGCCATTCTGATCGCGTTCGCTCTGATTATGGTAGGGATCTCCCTGATTGTTATCCGGTTTCAGATTCTCAGCCATATTGAAGACCATCTTGTGAATATTGGGGTGCTAAAAGCGAATGGCTACACCTCCGCACAAATCAGCGGCTCCTTGCTGCTGCAGTTTGCTGTGATTGCCATTGCCGCGGCACTGCCGGGCATTGCGCTAGCGTATATAGCGATGCCGCTGGTGGGCAATCAGATCTCCGCCTTCATCGGTCTGTTATGGCCCACTTCCTTCGATATGCTTAGCGTCTTGATCAGTGTTGCCAGCGTGACGCTGCTGGTGCTGCTGGTCACCTTCCTCTCCAGTAAACGGGCCCGGACGATTACTCCAATCGCCGCGCTGCAGAGCGGAATGAACACGCACAGCTTCAAGCGTAACCCGTACCCGCTGGAAGGCACACGGCTTCGCCTGCAGCTGGCGCTGGGGCTCAAAGCCCTGACCCGGCAGTTGAAGCAGAACGTGATGATTGTAATCATAGTGGCAGGCCTCACCTTCTCCAGCCTCTTCTGCTCCATCCTTAATTTCAACTTTACTTCAGACACCACTGCCATTCTGAAGCTGGTAGGGATTGAGCACAGCAGTCTGCTGATGGTGCTGAAGGATAGTACACAGCAGGAGAAGTTGTTCGCTGAAGTTGCAGCGATGCAGGGAGTGTCCAAGATCACCCCGCTGGATACCCATTCCGCCTCCATCGGCGATAGCAGATTCGTGTTACAGGTGACCGATGACTTCAGTAGAATGGAGACGGAGACCGTATTTAAGGGCCGTCAGCCCAAATATGACAATGAGATTGCTCTCTCAGCCAAAGTAGCCAAGCTGGAGGGCAAGCAGCTTGGGGATGAGGTGACGATTGTACTGGGAGCGGCGAGCGCACAATATCTGGTGACCGGGCTTAGCCAGCAGATTACACAGGAAGGCAAAGTCGCCACCATGACGACAGAAGGGATGCTAAGACTGCAGCCTGACTTCAAATCCAAGATAATCAATGTGTATCTGGATCAGGGAGTGGATGCTGCCCGGTTCAGCGAGCAACTGGAAGAGCAATATCCCGGCATGTGGAACATTGTGAACATCGAAGAGGCGATGCAGAGCACGCTCGGCAGCTTCACCACGGCAATCTCCTCGATGGCAGGCGTGATCACAGTACTTACGATCCTTGTAGTCAGCCTGATTCTGTATCTTGTCATCAAAAGCCTCATTCTGAAGCGCAAGCGTGAGTTCGGCATTCTGAAGGGGCTTGGTTATACAACCTTTAATCTGATGTCGCAGATCACCTTCAGTCTGCTGCCTGTCATAGCTGTGGGTGTGCTGGCGGGCAGCGCCGTAGGGTATTTCTACTCCGACTTTCTGTTCGTGAAGCTGCTGTCCGGCTTAGGTATCTACAATGCCGAACTGGCCGTTAGCCTGCCGCAGGTACTGCTGCTCTGTCTGGCCATCCTGGCTACGGCCTATGCCGTCTCCATGCTGGTGGCCCGGCGTATCCGCAAGATCAGCGTGTATGAGATGCTGGTGGAGTAACTTAATGTTTTATAAGATGAACTTAAGAATGCTGAGGTGGAGTTGTCAGAAAGCCTGGTGCATAGGGCTACCCCGGCAACTCCGGATTTAACATTCTTAAGTTCACGTTCTATAGATGGAAGATGGAAGCGGCTGCCCTTGAGGCAGCCGCTTTCTACAAATATAAGAAAGTATATGTTTCACAATATCCTTTATCCTTCTATTTCTCGCAGAAACGGTTACCGTTCCTAAAGGGACAGTGAAGCCGTTTCTACTTGGTTCTACAGGAATGTTAACGATGTCATTTTATTGACATATTATCTATAGAATAAGCACAAACAATTATGCACACGTGAAAATTATATTGTCAGCATTTATATGGAAGCGCTATAATTAACAAGAATGAGCGGATGTAGAGGCCTACATAAATTTATAAGTGTTTGAAGAAGAGGAGCGAATGCAGATGTATAACATTATTGATTATGGAGCACAGAAGAACAGTGAGGCACTGGCGACCGAAGCCATTGCCCTAGCGATAGCGGCGGCCAGCGAGGCGGGCGGGGGACGGTGCTTGTGCCGGCAGGAACCTACCAGACCGGAGCGATTACGCTAAGAAGCAATATCGAGCTTCATCTAAGTCCTGGAGCAGTGCTGTCCTTCAGTACAGATCCGGCACATTACCCTCCGGTGGAGAACCGCTGGGAGGGTGTGAAGCAGCAGGTACACAGCCCTTGTATTTACGGTGAGAACCTGAGCAACGTATCGGTTACAGGGAACGGCACGCTAGAAGGGAACGGCGCCCCTTGGTGGGATAAACAACGCAATCACAGCGAACAGCTCGAATATCCACGCCCGACGCTGATCGGTTTCAACGGCTGCCAGAGAGTGACGCTGAAGGATCTGAATCTGACGAACTCCCCAAGCTGGACGGTGAATCCGGTCGGCTGTACCAATGTTACCATTGATAATCTCTCTATTCTCAATCCGGCGGATTCCCCGAATACGGATGGCATCAATCCCGAATCCTGCTCTAATGTACGGATCAGCAACTGCAACATCGATGTAGGCGATGACTGTATCGCCATCAAGGCAGGCACAGAGGATACCGCAGAACGTGTGCCTTGCGAGAACATTACGATTACTAACTGCACCATGGTCCACGGACATGGAGCGGTGGTGCTGGGCAGTGAGATGAGCGGCGATATCCGCAATGTAACGATCAGCAACTGTGTGTTCAAGCAAACGGACCGCGGCATCCGCATGAAATCCCGGCGTGGTCGCGGCGGGATTGTGGAGGACATTCGCATCAGCAATATTGTCATGGAGGATGTGCTGTGTCCGTTCACGATGAACCTGTATTATTTCTGCGGACCGCGGGGCAAAGAGAAATATGTCTGGGATAAGAATCCCTATCCGATCACGGCAGAGACGCCTTGCTTCCGGCGGATTCATTTCGCCAATATTACGGCACGTAATGTTCATGCTGCGGCTGGATTTATGTATGGACTGGCTGAGCAGTATGTGTCGGAGGTAACGTTTACCAACATTGACATCTCCATGGCCAAGAATGCGGTTCCCGGCCACCCGGATATGATGACAGGTATGGAGAATATGAACAACCGCGGCTTCTATCTGTCCAATGTAAGGGATGTGCTGTTCCATCAGGTCACGGTGGAGAATCATGAAGGCCCGACCTTTTATATTGAGAACAGCGACAATGTTGAGGTCATTCACTGTCATTCACGGAACACAGTGAAACCGGAGCAATTGGTGAAACGGGTAGTCAGCGAAGTCTCGCCAGTAACGCCGTGAACTAACTAAACCTGCAAATATACAGGAATTATTGCTAGATAGAGCCTACAAGAGGGAGTGCCTGCAAAAGTGCAGGTATTTCCCTCTTTATTTGTTCCACAGACGATATTTAAGCTAAAAAGATGTAAGTTTGCAGGAATTAGCTGCTCACAACCCATGACTCCAGAAAAAGATGTATTTTCGCAGGAATTTCTAAATTGCTATTCAAAGTATAGCGAATTAGGTACAACGAGTTAAACCTAGGGTAATCTGATTTCCGTAATCTGAGATATTTAGAATTTTAGAGTTTTGGCTTGAAACATCATTCGGCGCATGTAGTCGCGAGAATGGTTACTTCTTAGATCCCAGAGAGGATTTAGATGGTGCTCTATAACGTTCGGAGCAATTAGATGCGAATCTGGTTACTACTTAGGTCCAGCGTGAATTTAGAATGTTGCCTGGAATGTTCGGAGCAAATAGATGTAAAACTGCAACTAAATTCCGCTGGATCACCAACCAACGGATGAATAAGTGCGATTGTGCAACTAATTTTGAGTAAATCAAGCTTATTTCGCTCAGAAGGCCAAATTAGATGCCTTTTTGCATCTGTTTTGTTCAATGAAGGAAAAATTCGTAAATTAAATGCACTTTCGCAACTAATCGGCGGATTGGACTTATGAAACTATCACGGAACTGAGTTTTCGATGTTCTCAACGTCCGAGGTTGCTTCGAACGCTCTAAGCATCATCCCTAGATAGTGACCGACCCTGAATGCATCCTATTTCTGCTTGTTAATGGTACGTAACGCTTTCGTGACAATCCTCGACGTTTCCTTGGTGGCGGATTGTTTGCGCCAGCGGTCGCAGACGGACTGCACCCAATCCGTGTGCGATTTGGCGGCATCGTTCAGCCAGTTGCCCACAGAGTCCTGCACATATTTGGCCGGATCGGAGCGGACAGCTTCCAGCAGGTGCAGGCCTAGCGCCGGCTCGTTCTTAAGTGCAGTGATATGCTTGGCCCACACTCCCTGAGGGCGGGTCGCTTCTATCGCAAAACGGCGGATATTGGCATCGGGGTTCTGGACCCAGGTGTCCAGCAGTGCCAGTGCCTGTGGTAACTGGAGGATGATCGCCTCTCTAACCGCCATCCAGGAAATCTCGCGCACCCCGAAATGGGCATCGGCGGCGAACGCGCGGATACCGCTCAGCCGATCCGCCAGTTCCAGCTGCGGGTCCAGCCCAATGATATAGGCCGCCCAGCAGCGGACACTGTCGGACGGATGCGTAGCCAGTGACTGGAATACCTCTTCACGGCGCTCGATAGTTAGCTTGTTGAGGAACTGCAGCCAATCGGCGGCAAAAGCTGGAATCAGCTTCATGATCCGCGTCTCTGTAGGATGCTGGTTCCACCTGCTAAGCATATCTTGGCACTCCACTTCCAAGTCCAGCGACTGAACTACATGCTGGAACAGCAGCTGATGATCCACAGCCAGCCACTCCGTCAGATTGACGCTCTGGATCTGGCCGCTATTCAGCAGGTTCAATACCTCTGGCGGGATCTCGCTGACCTTGCGAGCGCCTTTGCGCTCTTGTATCCATGCGGCAACCGGAATCTCTGCCTGAATGGGTTCCATATCTTCAACCTCCTAAATTCCATGCTATTAAGATGAACTTAAGAATGAAGCGGTGGAGTTGTCAGAATGCCTGGTGCATAGGGCTATCGGACAACTCCTAATATAACATGTTTAAGTTCACGTTCTATAGCCTGAAGCATACCGTGGAATAGGTGACTTAAGCTGTAATCCCGATTACAACTCCACTAATTCCAGGCCTCGTTATGCAAGGCATCACGGTTCACCGCCACAGACTTGAAGCCGGTTCGGATCAAGCCTTGCCGGGCCAGCTCCTGCAGCGCTCCACTTACCGCTTCACGTGAGGCGCCTGCCAGATGCGCCACCTGCTGATGGGTCAGCGGCAGTCCAATCGTCACATAGCCATCCTGCTCCCCGCTCCCAAACAGACCGGCCAGTCTTAGCAGAACATGCAGTATCCTGTGATGCAGATCGCCAAGAGCAAGCTGATGGGCCAGAGAGGTCAGCTCGGCAATCCGGCGGCCCAGCACCTCCATCAGGCTCAGCATAAACCGGGGATGGTGGAGCAGGAAATCGGCAGCCCGCTCCTGATCCAGCAGACAGATATCACATTCCCCGATGGTTTCGATAAACAGATCGCGGGTACCGAAGGAGAGGCCGTTCAGTTCGCCGAATACATTGCCTTCACCCAGGATATCAAGCGTGAATTGTTTGCCTTCGGCACTCAGCTTGTAGAGCCGAAGTTTGCCTTTTTTGACAAAATAAAAGCCTTCTCTGAAGGTCTGCGGCGTCTGGATCAAGCTGTTCTTCGGGAAGACAGTAATGGAAGTGAGCTGGTCCATCTCCAGCAGGTCTTCCGGGGATAAGCTGTTCATCAACTGAAATTGAGAGAGATATTGTATATTGTTCATGGTTCCTCCTGGAGTATATTAAATTACATCATACAGTAAGGAAGCGATAATATGGCAAAACTAACAACCGAACGTTTAATTCTGCGCAGATTCAGAGCGGAGGATGGTGAGGATCTATACCGCTACTTGTCCCAGGAGACGGTGGTGAAATACGAGCCTTACGGGGTGTTCACACGGGAGCAGAGCCAGACTGAAGCGGAAAGACGGGCAACGGATTCCGCTTTCTGGGCCGTCTGCCTGAAGGAAGAGGGAACGCTGATCGGCAACCTGTACTTCCAGCAGCAGCAGCCGGAGAGGTTTGGAACATGGGAATTAGGATATGTGTTCAATACGGAATTTCAGGGACAAGGCTATGCCACGGAAGCCTGCCGGGCACTCTTGGCCTATGGTTTCGGAGAGCTGCAGATCCGCAGAGTGATTGCGCGTTGTAACCCGGATAATACTTCATCCTGGAAGCTGCTGGAGCGGCTCTCCTTACGCCAAGAGGGGCATGCGCTGCAAACGGTCTTCTTCAAAACGGATTCAAGCGGTGCGCCGATCTGGCATGATACGTTCGCCTATGGGATGCTGGCGTCAGAGTGGGTGCCAAGCAGCCAATTAGAGCTACAGCCCTAATAGAATAGAAGAGGACAGCTATAGGACTGCCAAAAGGACAGCTGTCCTTTTTTTCATGCTTTTCCTGCACTATCTTAAAGTATGGATGGCAGTGGAAGGAGATACTCTGAATGATGGATACAGGATTGCTGGTGATCCGGGAGGTTATTCACTGGATACCCTGTTACAATAAGCGTAAGCGGCCGTGACAATGTCGGCACGATGAAGCTCTGCGACGACATTCTGGCTGCTCTTGCTGCAAGCAGCAAGCAGTAAGATTGCAATGGATTTCACACGATTTGCAATGGAGCTGAAATATCGTAAACTGTAGAAATACTAGCTTACGAGAATGGAGCACCTAGCTATGGAGCCGCAGCGCGAGGATAGGCTGAACCAGCTGCTGGAGCTGGTGAACAGCGATTTGTTAACCGGGGTATCTATCCGAAGTATGGATCCCCATGAGCCGGTGGAGATTCTGCGATTGCCGCAGCCCTGGAATAAGCTGGGTACAGGGAACTATGCAGCCGTATTGGGGCACCCGGAATATATGGAATATGCCGTAAAGGTGTACGCTCCAGGCAGGCCGGGTATAGAAGAGGAGGGTGAGGTATACCGCAGGCTGGGACAGCATCCCTCCTTCTCTGAATGTTATGCGGCCGGAGCGGGTTATCTGCTGCTGAAGCGTCTGCAAGGGACAACCTTCTACGACTGTATCCAGCGCGGAATCCCGATTCCCGTTCAGGCTATTGCTGACATTGACCAAGCGCTCGCCTATGCGCGTACGTGTGGCCTCTCCCCTCATGACGTGCATGCCAAAAATGTGATGCTGCAGAATGGGCATGGTCTGATTGTCGATGTATCGGATTTCCTGAAGACGGAGGATTGCGGGATGTGGGAGGATTTCAAGCAGGCTTATGAGCGGCTGTACCGGCCGATTGCCTCCCGCTGGGTGTTCCCAGTTCCCCGCTTTGTGCTCGAAGGAGTCCGCAGGGGATATCGGTTATGGCGGAGACGAAAGTCCTAGAGAGGAAACACCGGCGCAGATTTCGCCGGATTTTGTTGACAATGAATCCCCTTACATGTTATCGTTCTAGACAGAAGAACAATTGAATATCCAATTCAAGACGTGTTACTGGTCAAGCAGGCAGGATCTGATTTGGAGAAATATGTACATTAGTTATTAATGTGGATATTTTTCCGGTTGGATCTTTTTTTGTTTCTTACAACAATCATCGGGCATAGGATTGGCCGATCAGACTTGGAGGAAATGAATATGGACAGAACCAAGCTTGCTTCCGAAATTATCAAGAATGTCGGCGGCAAAGACAATGTGGGCAGTGTGATCCACTGTATGACCCGCCTGCGCTTCACGCTTAATGACAACAGCAAGGTTAATGAAGCAGAATTGAAGCAGCTCCAGGGCGTCATGGGAGCCACCGATAACGGGGGCCAGTATCAGGTTATCATCGGCAACGATGTGCCGCTGGTATTCCAGGAGGTTGCCAAGCAGCTTCCGACAAATCCCAATGATAGCGTGGCCCATACGACCGGCAATGAGAAGAAGAAAATGAATGTTTTCCTGCAGATGATCAACGTGTTGTCGTCGACGATGGCCCCGATCGTACCGGCCTTGGCCGGTGCTGGTATTCTGAAGGTCATTCTAACCCTGCTGGTGATGGCCGGTATTCTGGAAACTACTGATCCGACGCATTATTACATCAGCTTCTTCGCCGATACGGTCTTCTATTTCCTGCCATTCCTGTTGGCATTCTCATCGGCAAGCAAGTTCAAAGTCAATCCGTACCTCGCGGTGTCGATTGCCGGAATCATGCTTCATCCGAAATTCGGAGAACTGGTAGCAGCCAAGGAGCCTTCGGCCCTGTTCGGGCTTCCGGTGACCTTGATCAACTATAGTTCCACTGTACTTCCTATTATAATTACCGTCTGGATTATGTCCTACATTGAACGTTTTGCCGATAAGGTATCTCCGTCGGTGATCAAAATCTTCTTCAAGCCATTGCTTGTTATTATCATTACCGCACCGCTGGCATTGATTGTCATTGGTCCACTAGGCTACCATATGGGGAATGGACTTGCTGCGGGAATCTACTTCCTGCAGGATAGGGTAGGCTGGCTGTCACTGGCTCTTCTCGCTGCCTTTAAACCGCTGATCGTTATGACCGGGATGCACTGGGCGTTCACACCGGCGATCATTACCTCCATCTCTACTTATGGCTATGACGGCTTAATGCTGGTGAGCTCTCTGTCAGCAATCTTCTCTCTGACCGGTGCTTGTCTGGCTGTAGCGATACGCACCAAAGACAGCAACATGCGCCAGATCGCGTTGTCGGCAGGGACTACGTCGCTGCTGGCCGGAATTACTGAGCCTGCGATCTTTGGGGTTGCTTTTAAACTCAAAAGAGTGCTCGTTGCGACTATTATCGGAGGCGGACTGTCCGGGGTCTACGCCGGGATTACACAGCTGAAGATCTTCGCTCTGGTTACACCGTCCATTCTCAAGCTGCCGACTTTTGTCAGCGAGGAATATCCGAACAATTTCATGAACGCAATTATTACGGCAACGATTGCCCTCGTGGTTTCGTTCGTCATGACACTTGTACTTGGCCTTAAGGAGAACGTGCCTGTGGTGCAAGCAGCCGGAGCAGTTAGCGAAACGGTAGTAACGGACACGCCTCCAGCCCCTGCCGTAATCAGAGAAAAGACGCAAACGCCGGTATACAGCCCGTTGAACGGGCAATCGGTTCATCTGTCCCAGGTGAATGACAAGGTATTCTCCGAGGAATTTATGGGTAAAGGCATTGCCGTCATTCCAACCGATGGTACCGTGGTATCCCCGGTAAAAGGGACCGTCACCACGCTAACCAAGAGCAAGCATGCGATCTCCATCACCTCTGACGAAGGCATTGAAGTGCTGATTCATATCGGACTGGATACGGTGAAACTGAAGGGCAAACACTTTGAGAATCTGGTAGCTGTAGGCCAGGAAGTAAATGTGGGAGATCTGTTGATTGAATTTGATCTGGAGGGCATCAAGAACGACGGGTTCGAGATTATTACCCCGATCATTATTACCAATACCTCTGAATATCTCGACGTAATCGGCAATGAGAAGACAGGGGTCTGCCAAGGCGATGAGCTCATATCGGTACTCTAAACGTATTCAACGTTTCTATATTCGGAAGGAGTGTTAATTACAATGAAGACAGTCAGAGAAGGATTCCCGCAGGATTTCTTATGGGGCGGAGCTACCTCCGCCATCCAGATTGAAGGCGGCTATGATCAGGACGGCAAGGGGCTCGGGAGCGGAGACATGGTTACCGCGGGCAGCCGTAACTCCAGACGCAGAGTAACGAGAACACTGGAGGAAGGGGTATATTACCCGAGCCATGAGGCCATTGATTTCTATCACAGGTACAAGGAGGATATCGCCTTATTCGCCGAGATGGGCTTCAAGATCTTCCGGCTCTCTATCTCCTGGTCCCGGATATTCCCTACAGGGGAGGAAACCGAGCCGAATGAGGAAGGTCTCAAGTTCTATGACAATGTGATCGGCGAATTGCGCAAATATGGCATCGAACCGCTGGTGACACTGTCGCACTACGAACTTCCCTTCGCTTTAAGCGAGAAATATAACGGCTGGGGTTCGCGTAAACTGATTGATCTGTTCGTGAAATATTCCGAGGTCTTGTTCAACCGATATAAGGATTCCGTGAAATACTGGATTACCTTCAATGAGTTGAATTGCCTGCTCAAGCCGTATGGAACGTATATCGCCGGGGGCATGCTATCGGAAGACAGCGATTTATTCTTTAATCTGGAAGCGGACAGCAAGCAGGAACGGCTTCAGGCGATGCATTATCAGCTGGTCGCCAGTGCCAAGACGGTAATTTCAGGGCGCAAGATTAATCCTGACTTCCATATTGGCTGTATGATTACGTATCATACGCCTTATCCGTACACCTGCAATCCGGATGATGTGATGCTGGCGCAGGAGGAGGATCTGATCAACAACCTGCTGTGCTCGGACGTGCAGATTCGCGGGGAATATTCAGGACAGGCGTTAAGATATTTTCATGATCACAAGATTACCCTTGACGTTACAGAAGAAGATGAAGCACTTCTGAAGCAGGGCTGTGTTGATTATTATACGTTCAGCTATTATACTCCTTTTACTCTGAGCAAAGACCCGTCCATGGAGACGACATCAGGCAATATGTCCAGAGGGATTAAGAATCCATATCTGAAGACCAGTGACTGGGGCTGGCAGATTGATGCGCAGGGCTTGCGCTGGGCGCTGAACAATATCTACCACCGCTACCAGATTCCGATGATGATCGTCGAGAACGGCCTGGGCGCAGTGGATAAGATTGAAGCAGACGGCTCGATTCAGGATGATTATCGGATTGAATATTTCCGCGAGCATATCAAGGCCATGAAGGAATCCATCAAAGACGGGGTGGATCTGATCGGATATACACCGTGGGGCTGCATTGACCTGGTCAGTGTGTCCACAGGGGAAATGGCGAAGCGTTACGGGATGATCTATGTGGATAAGCATGATGATGGGTCGGGAACGCTGGAACGGCGCCGGAAGAAATCTTTTGGCTGGTACAAGCAAGTAATTGAATCCAATGGTGAGGATCTGACTTAAAGAGGGTGAAGGCAAATGCGGATCATAAAAAAACTGAATAACAGCGTCGTGGTGGCGAAGGATGATAACGATCACGAGGTTGTAATTATGGGCAAAGGCATCGGCTGCAATTATGAGATGGGCTATGTGCTCAGCCGGGATGAGTTCGAACGAGTCTATGTGCTGGAGGATGAGAAGGCCTCGGATGCCGTTATCCGGCTCTCCCGTGACGTTCCCGATGTCTACTTCGAAATTTCACGCAAAATCATTGATTACGCCAAGCAGAATATTACCACCAAATTGAATGAGCATATCTACGTGGCTTTGACCGACCATATTTATTTCGCGGTGCAGCGACATAAGGATAATATCACAGTGCAGAACCGGCTGTTCTGGGAAGTGAAGAAATTCTATCCCAAAGAGTTCAAGGTGGGCTTGTACGGGCTGGGCGTCATGTTTGATGAGCTGAATATTCTATTTCCCGAAGAAGAGGCTGGCAATATCGCCTTCCATCTGGTGAATGCCCAGCAGTATACGGATGACCTGTCCCAAAGCACGTTCATAACGACTGTGATCAAGGATATCCTCAACATCGTGTCTTATCATTTCGGAGTGACGCTGGACCATGATTCGCTGAATTATTCCCGTTTTGTAACGCATTTGCAATATTTCTCACAGCGCCTGATTGAGAAGGTCGATACCGAAGCGGATGATGGATTCCTGTATGACCAGGTGCGGACGATGTACCAGAAGGAGTTCGAATGTGCGATGAGGATCAAGAATTATGTTCAAAAAACGTTCGAGCGCGAGATATCCAACAGTGAGCTGATCTATCTGACGATTCACATTAACCGGGTGATTAACCGGGGTTAATGTTGTATGTCCTTACACATGTATTCAAAAGAGAGCCATTCCTGGGCCTGCCGGTCCGACAGATGGCTCTCTTTGCTGTGTGCTGGTGCTAGGCGGAAGATCTGCTTATGCGCTGAAAATCTGTGTGCTTCCACCGCGCTGCCTGGTATCTAGAATGGCTGAATAATCCCCGATCAGCCGGTCAAACACCTGCTCCCATGACCGTCCAAGCGCCAGCCGCCGGCTCTCGGCGCCCAGCGCAGTCAGCCGCTCGGGCTGGCTGCTTAACATGCAGATTTCTTCAACCAGCGCCTGCGGATTGCGCGGCTCAAACAGGCTGCCGGATTGTCCCGGCACGACCAGATCACGGACGCCGCCGGCATTGGCTGCAATGACCGGCAGCCCCGAGGCCATCGCCTCCAGCACCACATTGCCGAAGGTTTCCGTGCTGGAGGGGAACACGAACAGATCGGCTGAGGCGTACAGCTGCGCCAGCTCTTCCCCATGCTTGTAGCCCGCGAAGGTGACATTGGGCGGGGCTTCGGTCCGCAGCTCCGGCAGCAGTGGGCCGTCTCCGACGATCAGCCAATGCACCTGGGACTGCAGAGATTCCGGCAGCTGCCGCATGGCTGCGGCGAGGGTGGAGATGTCTTTTTCCGGGGCAACCCGGCCTACATAGAGCAGCAGAAGGGGGGCAGTGATGCCATAGCGTTCACGGACTTCAGCACTGCGCCTCGCGGGGGAGAACAGCCGGCAGTCCACACCTCTGGACCACAGCTTCACCCGCTCGAAGCCCTGCTCCTGCAGAGCGCCGATCGTTTCCTGCGAGGGTGCAAAGGTGGCATCACAGGAACGGTGAAACCATTTCATATATTTCCAGTACAACGGGACGATTCTGCGCATCCGGTAATAGTCAAGATATCGGTCGAAGTGGGTATGGTAGGAAACGACATGGGGCAGATTGTGCCTGTGCGCATAGCGGAGGCCACAGAGTCCGATATTGAACGGTGTAGCCATGTGCAGAAGATCGGGCTTGAAGGCGTCCAGCTGGCGGCGGATGACAGACATGCTGGGCAGGGCCAGCCTGCACTCGGGATACATGATAAAAGGGATGCTGGCCAGGGGGCGGACGGGATCGGGGTAGCTGTCTTCGGGGGCAGACTTGGGGGTGAAGAGCAGATGCTCTATCCCTCTGCGGTTCAGATGCCCGGTTAACCGGCTGAGTGTCAGGGCCACACCGTTGGTTTGCGGAAGAAAAGTATCCGTAAATAAGGCTAGACGCATGGGTATCCCTCCCTCTATTCTTGTCGCCCTGATCTTAGCAGGCCACTATTTCAGGGGGGTTAACCGCAGGTTAAAGATAGGGGTTGTTTTTGGGCGGAGGAAGGGCATGCTGTCAGATTTTCTATTGTTTTTTATATTGCGCTAACATCTAAGATACACCGGCCTAATCTTATTTGCCTATAATTTATGAATTAGCCGAGAACACTCGTGACTTTAGTCGTGAGATGAATTGCTTCGGACAAGGCGTATCTTTAGATACGCCTTGTCCGACAGGTGTTTCTTGAAAACAATCAAAACACTGTTATTTAGAGATAATCACTCGAATGATTCAACCTATGATATCCTGTATTTGAGGTCACAACTTCAGAATTGAAAGTGATTGTGATTATGTTCATCTAACCATTCAACACCAGAAAGTGAGGTGAAACCATGTTGGTAAATAAAGCCTACCAATTCCGTCTCTATCCCAGCCCAGCACAAGAAGTCCTCATCGCTAAAACCATGGGATGCTGTCGGTTTGTGTTTAATCACTTCTTAGCCAAGTGGAACGATAGCTTCCAAGCAACCGATAAAGGATTATCGTATGATTCCTGTTCTTCGGAACTGCCGAATTTGAAGAAGGAACTCCCTTGGTTAAAAGAAGTCGATAGCATTGCGATCCAATCGTCTGTGAAGAACCTTGCGGATGCCTTCACTCGATTTTTCAAGAGACAAAACGATGCCCCCTGTTTCAAGTCCAAAAAAAACAAGGTTCAGGCGTATACAACGAAACACACGAGCGGAAACATTGCGGTGGACGGAAATCAGATGAAGTTACCCAAACTTGGACGTGTACGTTTCGCAAAGTCCAGAGAAGTCGAAGGTCGCATCCAATCCGCTACCATCCGGCGCAATCCTTCCGGTACATACTTTGTCTCGTTGGTAGTGGAAACCGAAGTGCATGCCTTGCCCAAAACCAACCAAGAAGTCGGAATTGATCTTGGGTTAAAGGATTTCGCGATTCTATCGAATGGTGAAGTGTTTGCGAATCCCAAGTTTCTACGGAAGATGGAGCAAAAACTCATTCGGGAAGAGCGGATCTTATCCAGACGGGTGAAGGGGTCATCGAACTGGAATCAGCAGCGAATCCAAGTGGCTCGAATCCACGAACGTATAGTCAATGCCAGAACCGATTACTTGCACAAGATTTCAACGCACATTGTCAAAAACCACGACCTGATTGCGATTGAAGATTTGCAAGTCTCGAATCTGATGAAAAACCATAAGCTGGCGAAAGCGATTAGCGAAGTCTCTTGGTATCACTTCCGAACCCTACTTGAATATAAAGCGAAGTGGTACGGACGCAGGGTGGTTACTGTAGGCAAAACCTTTGCCTCTTCGCAGTTGTGTTCGTGTTGTGGAACCAAAAACAAAGACGTAAAGGATCTGAAGCTACGACAATGGACGTGTACGAACTGTGGAACTCATCATGATCGAGATTTCAATGCCAGCCTGAATATTCTATCTGAAGGAAAAAGACTGCTTACCGTGTAGCGATTACACGAACTGTCGGAACGACAGGGATAGCTTGGTGGTATATATTACCAATTCTGTTCGGTAGAATGGACTACCCAAGAATCTCGTGGCTTTAGCCATGAGAGGTTCAAACGTTTGCTGGTGAAACGGGAGATGAAGAAATAAGATGGGGAAAGGGACAAGCTGATGAGAGAAAAATCTGCGGTGCGGGCCTGGATCATGTATGATTGGGCAAATTCGGCGTATGCGACAACGGTGTTGGCAGCGGTTCTGCCGATCTTTCACAGCTCCGTTGCGGCAGGAAGCCCCCTATGCATCAGAATTTCTGGCAACTCTACTGTTCCATTCTTAAGTTCATCTTATATAGCCGGAAATGTGGTCCCTACTTAGGACTCCGTATGATAAGAACACTTCCGAATTAGTTGCGAAACTGCATCTATTTAGCCGTTTTTTCCTGTGTTGGAGGAAATAAGTGCGAAAACGCACCTAATTTAGGATTTTGAGCGTAATAAGCTTGCTTTACTTGAATTTAGATGCAGATATGGTTACTACTTAGGACCCTGCGACACTCCAAGCCCTTGAACTAGGTAACCTGCATTTTAGCGGACCGTATAGCCCCTATTTCCTCCTATCTGCGATCTTTTGAAGTCTTACGGACCGTATAGCCCCTAAGTCGTCAAAACAGGCTCAAAAGCGAGGGTTTTCTGTGATATAGAGGCTCCTGGGTCCGTTAATCCTGCAAAACGGCCTATGTACAGCAAATAGAGGCTCCTGAGTCCGCAACCGTCTGAAATCGAAGCGAGGGTTACGAGCGAAGAGGGCTAGGGGACCTAAGTAGTAACCAGATATGCACTTATTATCCTGATAATGGACGTTTCGGCTGAAATTAGTTGCAGTTTCGCATCTAATTCCACTGAAGGTTCCAGGGCAACACTCTAAATCCTAGCTGGAGCCTAAGCGGTAAAGAAATGTGAGAACAAGCCTCTCTTCCTATAGCGGAAGAGGGGCTTGTTTGGTGAGGTATGTGTTGCTGCTTAGACTCCTTGGCTTCTGATATAGCTGTTAGATTCTAAGGAGTAGCTACCTTGAATCCCTATTCTGAGAGCAACTAGCGGTAAGAAATCCCTCTAATATGTCACAACCGTATCCTTAGCTGCTGACATGCTGTTCCCAGATCGGTTCTGAATACTGATTCTGAAGATTGCTGCTGCATTCTTTGCCTGTGTCATAGGAACGATCACCCAGCACCAGCTTGAAGGCTTCCAGCCGGGAATTTGCTTCGGCGGCAGAAGGACTGAACAGCCAATCGGCCAGCGCTTGCAGCACCGTGCGGCCTTCGGCCATGGCCTGCTCCCACAGCTCAGCCACGCTGTCCGTCCGCGCTTCCGAATAGAGCGCCGAATGTCTCCACTCGGTATGATGACCATTCAGATAATCCAGTTGCTGCTCATCCTCGGTGAGCTTCTGGTAAAAATAACTGCGTGCCTTCTTCCTTAGCAACGCCTTTTTCCAGCCATGCGGATCATAGAGGCATTTATGGGCCAGCACCATATCCAGATAAGATTCCTCCCAGATCTCTGCGGGAAGATATTTCATCGCTTCGGGATACCAGGTGGCAGCCGTGTCCTGCAGAATGGTCTGGATCGGCTCGGGCAATCCGCTGCTGCCGATGTCGATTTGCTTCCAGGCGGCCAGCCGCCAGGTGTCCAGCCCGCGAACCTTGTTCATAAAAACCGTGTCCAGGGCAAGCTCGAACCGACCGTGATCCCGCTGCTTGTAGCCTGCCTTCCAGTTGATGTAGGGATGCAGATTGCGGTCCAGCAGATGATGGGTCAGATAACCCAGGAAATACAGCTGAGTCTGTACCGATTCCGCAGGCGGGAGTGCTGAGGCGCGCTGCCAGAACTCAACCAATACAGGCCCGCAGCTGTGGCTGTGCATCAGATCGCCCAGCCGGGCAGCGCTGCGCTCTTTTCGCCAGGGCAGAAAGCTGTGGTAGTAGAGGGAATCAGGTCCTTGGCAGCCGAAGCGGTACAGATTTCCGTATTGTTTAAGCCCGCTCAGGAAAGGCAGACGGTCTGCAAACTCTGCGGCCAGCTGCTTGCCGTACTCCAGGTGCATCCAGATGTTAGGCAATTAGAACACTCCTTTCATTGATGATCTATAGTTTAACTATGAGGGTGACTTGTTATAGAGATTTTAAATTCGCTGCAGAGAAATGTAATGTTTTGAATTTACATATCTTTAACTTAAGTCGAGTCTATTGAGAATACTATGCTTCTAAAATGATTAAAACGATCAATAGGAGTGACAACGACTTGAACCCAACAGGAAAAACTATGATCTCTATTCTGCTAGCCGCTGAAATGCTGCTTGGCACCACGCTCGCAGCCGGTTCATCCGTTGCAGCCAATGCTGCCCCAGCCGGTGCTCCATATACAGCCGAGGGCAATTATGATGTGAAGGTTCCCCACGTAATTATTAACCAAATTTATGGCGGTGGCGATGCCAAGACCACGGGCGGCTACTTCTCCTCAGGCTACATCGAGCTATATAACCCAACGGACTCCGATATTCAATTAAACGGCTGGGCCCTGCAATATTCCGATCCGACGATGAAAGGGCAGTGGAGCAAGCTGGACCTCAGCGGTACCATTAAGGCACAGTCCTCTTACCTCATTATAGACGGTAAAAGCAATCCGGAATATCAGATCGATATCCGTGGCTGGGGTGACCAGAGCTGGCCGGAGCAGATTTTTTATCATAAAGGCATGAAGGTTGTCCTGCTCAAGGGTACGGAACTGCTGCAGGCGGCTAACCCATTCCTCGACAAAACCGCGGATTACGTGGACATGATCGGCACGGCCGGCAATGATGAAGGGCTGACCATTGACGGCTATGAAGGCGACTATCCGACCGGCAAAACGGCAGGCACCTCCAAGCAGAAATCCGTCCGCCGCGACAGCTTCGCCGATACGGACCATAATAAAAATGACACAAAGCAGATCAGCTTCGATTCGCTTAACGCTGCAGAGTTCAGCAGGCTGAAGCCCCATAGCAGTGCTGACGGACAATGGAGCTTGACAGTGCCGGAGCTGGGGATTTCCACATCCAGCTTGCCAGAGGCGAGCGCGGGTGCACCTTATGCTGTGACGCTGGCCGTATACGGCGGACTGAAGCCTTACAGCTTCGAGGCGACTGGTCTGCCGGAGGGTCTAGCCATAGACAGTCAATCTGGCCAGATCAGCGGAACCCCAGCTGCCATGGGAACGGCAACAGTCAGCGTCTCCGTATACGATGCTTCCAAACCGAGTGTAAAGGCTCAGGCTGATTATTCGCTGAAGGTAAATGAACCGTTAACGGCGGACAGGCTCAGCATCACCAAGATTGGCGGGTACGCGGTAGGTACAACCAGTGAAGACGGCGGGGTGGCAGAGATCGTCCGCTACAACCCGGACAATGGCAGATTCTATCTGGTGAATGGTGCTTCCCAGCCGGCTACGGTGGATATTGTCAACCTGAAGGATGGGACTCAGCCTGAGAAGGAAACCAGCATCAACGTAGAGCAGCTGTCAGAGACAGCGGGATTCACCTACGGGGACCTGACCAGTCTGGACATTAACACGGCCACCGGACGGATTGCGATCGCGGTGCAGGAGGAAGATGCCATGAAACCGGGCAAAGTGCTTGTGCTGGACTATGAAGGCAAGCTGCTGGCCGAGTACCCCACAGGAGTGCAGCCCGACATGGTCAAATATACGGCGGATGGCCGTTATATCCTGACGGCTGACGAAGCAGAGCCGCGTACTCTGGCCGGTGACCCGGAGGGCAGTGTGACTATTATAGATACACTGAGCGGCAAGGTGACGTCTGTGAAATTTGACCAGCCGGAGATTATTGACGATTCGGTGTATATCCGCGGTGCGGTAGACCCCGAGACGAAGCTGATTACAGGCAAGGGTTCCAAGGCTGACGCTGTGCGTGATCTGGAGCCGGAGTTCATTACCCTGTCGGACGACCAGAAGACAGCGTACGTCTCTCTGCAGGAGAACAATGCGATTGCGACGATTGACATTGCAGGCGGGGCTGCAGTTTCGGTCAAGGGTCTCGGAACGAAGGGTTTCAGCCTGGCAGGCAATGCTCTCGACCTGCTCAACGACGGCCAGATCAAGCTGGAGAATGTTCCTTTCCGTGGTCTCTACATGCCTGATGGAATCGACCAGTACACCACTGGAGGCACAACCTATCTGTTCACGGCAAACGAAGGCGATGCTACCGAATGGGACAGCATGGAGAATGCCAGCAAGATCGGGGACATGAAGGGGCTGCTGAACCCCGCTTCACCTGCTGCACAATTCCTGAATGGCAGCAAGCTGTATGACAATGTGGAAGTGATGTCCGGGCTGGACAATGAGAGCCTGTATTTATACGGGGCGCGTTCCTTCTCCATCTGGGAGGCGGGTACGATGAAGCAGGTGTATGACAGCGGCAGCGATTTCGAGCGGATCACGGGTGAACGTCTGCCTGATTTTTTCAATGCCAGCAATACCAACACCACACTGGACAGCCGCAGCCAGAAAAAAGGACCGGAGCCTGAATACGTCAAGGTGGGCAAGGTGGGGCAGAAGGCGCTTGCGTTCATCGGCCTGGAGCGGATCGGCGGTCTCATGACCTATGATGTGACTGATCCGGCACAGGCGAGCTTCCTGAGCTATATCAATACCCGTGAATTTACGCCCAAAAATAACCTCGCGACCGATACCGGGCCGGAGGGCATTGAGTTTATTCCGGCAGCAGCCAGCCCCAGCGGCTTGCCGCTTGTATTGGTAGCCAATGAAGTTGGCGGCACGGTTGCGGTCTACCAGCTGAATGTGGCGAAGGTCTCGCTGGACCAAACAGCGGTCTCGCTTAAGGCCGGAGGAGAAGCGGTAACTCTTCAGGCAACCGTGGTTCCGCCAGCTGGCGGAGATTCCGCGGTTAGCTGGACCTCCTCCAATCCGGCTGTGGCCGCTGTAAGCACCAGCGGAAGAGTAACTCCGCTTGCGAAGGGAACTGCGGTGATCACTGCGGCCACCGCAGATGGATACGGCACTGCTGAAGCGGCAGTCGCGGTTGCCGCCGCTGATCCGGTGATCCCAGTACCGGGAACGCCAGCACCAGGAACGCCAACACCGGGAACGCCAACACCGGGAACACCAGCACCAGGAACGCCAACACCGGGAACACCAGCACCAGGAACGCCAACACCGGATCAGGGAAATCCTGTGCCGTGGATTCCGGCACCATCAGCTCCGGTGCCTTCAGCAACCCCTGCACCAGGAACCCCTGCGTCTGCTCCAGGGATCATCAATAACGGCAGCCAGGTGATTGTTGAGCTTGAACCCGCTGCCGATACAGCTGGTACTCTGCTGGCAGCCGCTACGCTGGAGCAGGTGGAAGCCGCCCTTAAGGCAGCTCCTGCTGGTGGCGGAGAACTGGTTCTACGCTCGGCGGCTTCGGTGGGAGGAGCGGGAATGAAGCTGAGCCTGCCTGCAGCGGCTGTTCAAGCTATCGCCAGCAGCGGAACGACAGCCCTAATTGTAGAGACGGGTAGCGGCAGCTTGTCTCTGGACCGCAGTGCGATCTCTGCGGTTAACGCAGCGGCGAACGGGGAGATGGTTACGCTGACCTTCACGGCGGGTGATGGCGGCACAGACTGGAGCAAGCTGACTCCTGTAGGCCAGGCAGCAGCCCAGGCGAAGATTGGCAACCGTCCTATCCTTGAAGTGGGGCTGCAGGCAGGAAGCCGCACGCTGTCCAGCCTCGGCTCAGGCACTGCGCAGCTAAGCCTCGCCTATCCAGCAACGTCCGCTGAAGATCCGCTGGCAGTCGTTGGCTATCGCTTGACGGAAGCGGGAGAACTTGCCGTAATCCCAGGCAGCAGCTATGACAGCATGGACGGAACCTTGAGCCTCACGGCACAGCTTGGCACGACGTATGCCGTAGGCTACAATCCCGCAGCGTTCAGCGATATTTCCGCAAGCTTTGCCAGGGATTCGATTAAATACCTGGCGGCGCGGGAAGTGATCCACGGAATCGGCGAGGACCGATTTAGCGGCAAAGCCAAGCTGACCCGTGCTGATGCCGCCCTGCTGCTGGCGCAGCTGGCAGGACAGGCTGCGGAGGCCGGAACAACCGGCTCATTCGGCGATGTGCCGACAGAGGCTTATTACGCTGATGCAGTGGCGTGGGCTTCCGCCAGCGGCATTGTGAACGGCGTCGGCGAGGGACGCTTCGACCCGTCAGCCGAGATTACCCGCGAGCAGCTGGCTGTGCTGCTGGTTCGCTTCGTGGTGTGGATGGACTGGAGCCTTCCGGCCGGCGGCGCAGCCGCTGGGTTCGCGGATCAACAGTCCATCAGCCCTTATGCCGCCGCTGCTGCGGGCACGCTGCAGCAGGCAGGCATCCTCAGCGGCAGACCCGCTCCGGGTGCCGCTGCCCTAAACTTCGCGCCGCAGGACTCTGCTTCGCGCGAAGAAACGGCCCATCTGCTGGCTAAATTGCTGAAGCTGGGCCGGTAACGGCCCGCTGCGCATCAAGCCAGCGAACCAACAAGCCCCCCTCTGCGAATGGCAGGGGGGGCTTGTTTGGGTTAAAAGAAAATAAAGTCTTAGACTGATGATTCGTCATTGAGCTAACAGGCAGGATAACATAACCAAATACAACTATATAACTCCATTATATTAGGTATAATCTTCGGTTGATGAGGATCAAACAGCTCTAACTCGATTTGGAATAAAAGAGAGATCGAGCCTTTTGCAGTGACCGAGGAGGAATACAGTTCCAGATATGAAGAAAGGCGGGGTGTTGATGTGTTATAACAATGTGTTGACACAAAAGTAATTAGGTTCCATACTATATATATGAACAACAATAATAAAATAATAAATGACATTGACGCTATTCCCTCGCTTGTACAATCCAAGCGTCAGATTGATCGCTATAACCTAGACATAGACGCACAGGCTATACTCGTCGCGTCTAGGCTAATGGCAGCGGGAGCCAAGCTTGGACATGCCTCGGAGATTCATTTCTCTAGATTCGGTTTATCAACAGGGCGATATCGTTTATTGGCAGATCTTGAAGATAACGAAGGAGAAGAGTTGCCTTCGCAATTAGCGGAGCATCTAGGTGTTACACGTGCTACAGTGACTGGTCTTATCGACATTCTTGAACGAGATGGCCTAGTATCTCGGCGATCAAGCTCAGACGATGGCCGTCAGAGATCGGTCATTTTGACGGAAGAAGGAGCGAAGAAGCTCCGTGAAATGGCTCCTGAGCATTTCACTCGGCTGGAAGCAATGGTGGGCTTACTCAATATCGATGAGCGCAGCGTATTTCTCGACTTGCTAGGCCGAGTTACACAAGGCATCTCAGCACTTACGGGCGAACTAGGCTCGAAACCAAAGGGAAACATCAGTAATGAGTAGAATGGGCTAGTGATGCTAGCCTATTTTTACTCTTATATAGTTAGGTTCCTAATTATATCTCACTGAAAGCAATCGTTGAACTATTTCAAAGAAGAAGGGAGCAACTAAATGAACCAGATGAAATACCCGAATCAGACAGATGATGTTTACGGCATCAAGGCTGCTGGTTCCAAGAAAAAGACTTTTGTACTATGGCGTGAAGTTGTAATGGCCTATGCTGCTCCTGCCATCATGGCAGGTATCGGAGGGTTGGTTACTGCCGATAGGGGGCTTCAAATAGGGGCATTGACCACAATCGGCGGTGCATCGGCCTTGATGGCCTTGATGATTGGCCTATTGTTGCGCAGCCGAGTGGGCCATATACGATGGATCATCGGTGCACCTCACTTGGTTGTGGTAGGGGTGTTCGCATTGGCCGGTTCCTCGTTTGGCCTATACGCCGCATGGGTGACATCTGGTTTACTAGAAATTATGATTCCGAGCAATCACTTGGCCTGGGTCGGTCGTGTCTGGATCGATTTCCCGTTGTCTGGATTCATAGCAAGCACGATAGTGACATGGCGGTGGCGTCTTGCCGTCACAACTAATTTTTCATCCAAAAGGAGAAGAAAAAAATGATAGTTATTATGGGAGCAACAGGTACGATAGGCAGTGCGCTTTTGGAACGTTTGGTTGATCTTGGCTTACCCGTCAGGGCGCTGAGCAGAGGGCTAGAGAAGTTGCGTGATCAGATCGGAGAAAAAGGCCGATCGACTATCGAGGTCGCATTGGCGGATGCTTCCGACCCCGAATCGCTGCGCCGCGCGTTTGCAGGTGCTATCCAGCTCTTCCTTGCCATGTCCAACAGTCCAAGACAAATCGAATTGGAAACTTCAATCATTCAGATTGCCGCTGAATCTGGAATCAAACACATCGTAAAAATATCCAGCCCTGCCTTTGAGCAGAGTTCTCCAGTGGCAGTGGCTGGCTGGCATCAAGAAATCGAGAAAACGCTGAGGGAATCGGGTCTCACCCACACCGTGTTGCGCCCTTATGCGTTCATGCAAAACTTAATGCGCCTTGCACCAACGATCACAACCCAAAATGTTTTCTTCGGCTCCATGGGCGATTCACCGTGTAACTTCATTGACTGTCGCGATATCGCAGATGTTGCCGCAGAAGTTCTGACCAACCGCGAGGTATCTGGCCAAATATATACGCTTACTGGTTCGGAGATTTTCAGTTATCCCCAGATCGCGAGTCAACTATCCGCCCTGCTTAATCGGCCGATAAGCTACATCAACATGGAACCCCAAGTACTACTCCGCAATCTTATGGAGAACGGGCATATGCCTCCTTGGCTCGCGAACCACGTTGTGGAAATTCAAACCATGTCTACGGTGGTGCTAGAAAGTCCAAATGACACTGTGAAGCGCTTGCTCGGCAGAGAGCCACGCACGTTAGACGCCTTTCTGCATGAGTGTGTAGAAAATTTCAGGTAGAGGCGGAGTCCACCTATTTTGAAATTTGTGTCGTTGGCAGCATTTTGTTCCGATCTCAGACAAGTCATTGAGCTAACGGGACAGTATAGTTAAATAATAGGCGGCAGTCTAGGACTGTATTTTCTAGTCCATGGCTGCCGCTCTTTCTATTGTTGGGGTCAATATAATACTTTATTATCCTTGGATAGTTGGGGCTATGCCCCGCGCGAAGGTGCGGGGCATAGCCCAGCAGCGCGCGCTTGGATGACGCGCAGGCAATAACTAACTCCCGGCGTCCCGTATGATCCATCGTCATGACAAGCTTCCCGCAAGCCGTATGCCCTCCGCCAACCAACTCCCCCGCACCATCATATGCCTCCCGCCGACTAACTCCCCGCTTCATCGTATGATCCTCCGTCCCGACTAGCTGACCCGTGTCACCGTATGGCCTTCCTTAAACCAACCAACGAACCAACGAACCAACTCCTCTAAGCACCCGTCCAGCCACAATTTCAAGTGCAAGACTAGTTACTTATAAGATCCAGCTAGGAGTTAAAAGGTTATTCTGGAACGTTTGGAGCAATTAGATGCGAAACTGCAACTAAAATCCGCCGAATCGTGACTCAGCAGGCGTTTAAGTGCGATTCTGCAACTAATTTCGAGTAAATCTGGAATGGGACGCTCAAAAGACGAAATTAAGTGCCTTTTTGCATCTATTACCTCCAAAACGGAAAAAAACCGTAAATTAGATGCACTTTCGCAACTAAATAAGACGACTCCAAGCTGAATGAGCCTTCTACCGGAGAGCAGCAGCTACAGTAATACAAGCTTCCAACGGAGGCAGCAATGAGCTCAACAGCCGGCAACGTTCGATGCATCAGCAGTTCAGTCAGCAGTCTTAATTATCAGCAAACAGCCAACCCCCAATAATCAGGGATTAGCTGCTTGGTATGTCCGGTTATTCCAGCCGGTTGTTCCAGCACGTTGTTGCGCCTGGTTACACCAGCCCGTTAATCAAATGCAATCATATCCCGGTAAGCACCGGGAAAAGAATCTTCGATGATCGTAGCTCCGAGGGTTCTCTGATAGAAGGGGATCGCTTCTTCAGCCCAGCCGATGACGGCGTAGGCGTAACCGTTCTCATGCATCGCATGCATGCAGGCTAGCAGCAGCGCCTTGCCGATCCCGCTGCCGCGGTGACCCTCCAGAACCCCGGTCGGTCCGAAGAAATTCTTCACCAGCACATCATGGCAGGCAAACCCGATGATCTGTTTGTCCTTCACGGCCACAAAGCAATGAACCGGGAGGTGGGCGAAGGCGGCTTCACATTCATTGCGCCAATTGGCCGAGAAATGACTGGCAACAAAATCAACGACCCGGTGTTTGTCTGCGGTCATCGCACGTTTGATCTGGATTCCCTGCGAGCGCAGCTTCAGCAGCAGCTCCTGGGAGTCCGGCAGATTGTACAGCTTGACGAGCATGTCAGGCATAGTCTATCCCCGCTTTCTATTCAATGATCTGAAGATCTGCAATGAGCAGCTGCAGTTGCTTCTCGTATAATTCCGGGCGGTAGAACCGCGAGAGAATGAACAGCTCCGCCATCTCTTGCGGCAGCAGTTGTGCCAGCACCCGGCGCATATTCTGCTTGGCGGCGAGCAGGTCGCTATAGCCCATTCTATACTTTTCCTTCAAAAAAGTAATCACTTCCTCGCTGTCCGGCGACCAAGCCCCGCGAAACAGCAAGGTGGGCAGCGGCGAACGCCGGGCCGCCGGCAGCTCGAACCGGATCATGGCATCGATCAGCTCGGCCGTAGGCAGGTTCCGCGTAATCAGCGGCAACAGCTGCGGAATCAGCTGATAATAATCGGTGATTGTGTAATCGGCCCATTCCGCATGCTCCATCTCCGCTAGGCTTACTCCATGGAATTGATGCAGAAACCGCTCCAGATAAGTATCGGCCGCGGCCTGGAAATTCCAGCTCAGGTCTGCGGGGAAATAAGCCGGATATCGTGAGGTCTCGAACAAGCCGTGCGGACTGCCAAGCGAGAAGGGGCAGCCCCAGTTGGTGTGGATGATGCCATCCAGCTGCTCTGAGCGGGCCAGCTCGATCCAGTCTGCAATATTATGGACCCGGTTATGGATCACCGGGTAATTCTGTTCGCCGCTATCGTCCCAGCAGCGTACAGAAGAAGCGCCGATCACTTCAATCCCGGCCTCCTGCAGGGTATGCAGAATCCGGCGGGCAGCGGCTTTCATCCGATGCCCGCCATAGATCCAGACTACGACCACTAATGAGGTCATTTCAACTATGAAATGACCTCGAGAGACGAAATAAAGGTAAATCTATTACTACTTAGACCTCGGTAGGATGCGACCATCGAAGACTCAGCTTCATGTTAGTTTCGTAAGCCCAGTCCACCGATTTAGTTGCGAAACTGCATCTAATTAGCCGATTTTTTCCGTTTTGGAAGAAATAGATGCTCAAACGCATCTAATTTGAGCGTTTGAGCGTTACAGACCCGATTTACTCGAGATTAGTTGCAGCTTTGCACTTATTCGCCTCGTGATAGGAGTTTCAGCTGAATTTAGTTGCAGTTTCGCATCTATTTACTCCGTACGTTCTAGGGGACCTATGTAGTAACCAGATCTGCAACTAATTGCTCCAAACGTTCCACAGCAACCTTCTAAATCCTCGCGGGAACCTAAGTATAGAACGTGAACTTAAGAATGTAACATTCGGAGTTGCCGGGAAGCCTTACATAGCAGGCGCTGCCAACTCAGGCCTTCATTCTTAAGTACATCCTTATAGTAACTAAATCATTCCTAAGTTAAGCCAACAGAGTATAGGCCGCAATCTGACAGCAATATTTTCACATAATCCCCTAACGTGTTACTGAGAGAACAGAGGGGAATTTCGGAACTGTGGGAGCGATAGTAGCGGTAGTCACACTTTGTTCCAAGAACGTTTACGTTTCTCATACAAAACCGTGCGGGGCATTTAATATCCGGCTTCTACAATCGGTATATAGTATAAAGTACCTATTGCAATCAGAAGCTTAGCCCTGGAGGATGATACCGTTGAAGTTTGGTTCCTTACATTTATCTATGAAGTGGAAGCTGATTTTGAGCTTTTCGGCAATTGCGCTGTTTTTCCTGGGGGTCGCGCTGTATCAGGGCCAGAAGGTCAGCCAGGTGGAACGTTCGATGGAGACACAGAAGGCCGAGATGGAGAAAAGAATTACCGTCGCCAAAGTCACTCAGCTGCTGCAGGAGCTGGGCGGATTAGAAACCTCGCTGGCAGCGTCCAGCGATCTGGAATTCGCCGAACCTTTTAAGGACAAGCAAGCCATACTGCTCCAGGAGCTGAATCTGGTCACTTTTGCGGAAGGTGCGCCGGAAGCGAAGATTTTGCAGTTTTTACATAGCCAGATTGAAGAGTACACGGAGCATTTCGATGCCTTAGTGCAAACGATGAGCGATGAATCGCTGGACCCCATGACGGTGCTTGAGCAGGTTGACGAGCTGCATACACAAGCACTTGCGCTGAATGCAACGATACTGGAAACGAACGAACAGTTATATGCGGCAGCGGCTGTCAATGCCGAGCAGGCCCAGACCCATTCCTTTGCTCTACTGGATGATACCGCTTCTATTGGTGTGTATGCCGCCGCACTCGTATTCCTGTTCACGGCTGTTATAGGCTGGCTATTGATCCGCTCCTTCCTGCAGCCGATCAACCGCCTGCAAATAGCCTTGCGCAGAATATCGGAGGGCGATTTGCGGCAGCGGATCCATTCCCCGTATAACGATGAGCTGGGCAGGTTAAGCCATCATTTCGACCACATGGTGGAGCGTGTGCGGGCGATGTTGCAGCAGACCCAGACGGTGGCATCGTCGCTGGCCGCGTATTCGCATTCTTTTCAGCAATCCTCGGCCATTACGGCCCATACGAATCAGGATATTGTCAGCACGATCCAGGAAATTTCAGCCGGTGCAGGACAGCAGGCCGGGGAGTCGGAGCAGAGTGCGGTTCTGCTTCAGGGGCTGGGCACAGCGGTGAAGGAGATTACCGAGTCTACTACAGAGATGCTGGAGACCAGCACCACAGCCCAGCTTAACAGCCGCAAGGGAGCAGCCGCCGTAATCGCCCTGCGCGAGGTTTCGGCGCATTCGCGAGAATCTGTGAACAGAATATACGCTGCGCTCAATAAGCTGGCTGTACAGTCGAAGGATATTTCCCGGATCACCAAGACCATTACTGAAATCTCCACACAGACCAATGTGTTATCGCTGAATGCGGCGATTGAAGCAGCGCGGGCGGGTTCTTATGGCAAAGGGTTTGCCGTAATTGCGGATGAAGTGCGGCAGCTGTCTGTGCAGAGCAAGGAATCCTCGGTACATATCAGCGTGATTATCAACGAGCTTCAAGCGGGAATGGCGGAATTCCAGCAGTCGATGCTGGAGACCCGCAGCAGTCTGGAGGAGCAGGATTCTAAAGTGGCGGAGACGCTGGTTTCCTTCGAGAAGATAGATCACTCCATTGGGGAGATCAGCGGACAGATCAGCCGGATCAGCGACAAGGTGGATCGGACGCAGGCGATGAACGAGCGGCTGGCCGTGTCAGTGCATTCGGTGGCTTCGATTGCCGAGGAGACGGCGGCGGGTGTGCAGGAGGTGAATGCTTCCAGTGTGCAGCAGGATCATGCCATCCGCGATATTGCGCGCCAGGCGGTAGAGATTCATACGATATCCCAGAAGCTGTTCCAGGAGATTAATGTGTTCAAAATCAATGAAGATACGCCAGCCGCAGTTGACGCGGAGCAGACGCTGGAGAGTGAAGCCGCGGTTGATGCGGAGGCTCTGGCAGCAGAGCTGGTGCCTGTTCAAGCTCTGACAGCTGGGGAAGAGGCAGCTCCGGAAGTGGATTCCCATCCCCCCGCCACCCAGACCACTGCCATCGATACGGATATGGGCAGGGATAAGCAAATACTGGCACAAACACAAACAGAAGCAGTCTCGCCGCTCAAGGCTGAAACTGCATCTGTGCAACACAAGGTAGACATCGAAAGCCCGCGTGAGGTGAAGGAGTTAGTTTTTGCCAGTAAATGAAGCAGCTAATTCTGCAACCAAGGCCGGAAACCATTCGGCAAGCGGCAGGAACGAATAGCCTGCGCTGCGGGCTTTCGTGGTGTCCATCGTCAAGGAGTCTGGGATGCCAAAAGGAGACTGGTGCTCCTGCGCCGTCTCCGGCTGAACCACGGCTGTAGTTCCAAGTTTCTCTTCTATGATCGAGATCAGCTCCTGGATAGCCAGCGAGCCGTCTGAACAGGCATTGACCGGCCCGGTCAGCCCTGAGAAGCCCAGCCAGAACAAGAAATCGGCGGCTTCGTCGGAACGGATGAAGGAGATCCGCGCCTGCGGATTCGGCACGCCGAGCGGCTGGCCTTCGCGGATATGCTCCAGATGGAAATGCAGCCTGCGGGTATAGTCATCGGTACCCAGCACAATCGGGAAGCGGACCGCTGCGACCGGGAAATCGGCCTCCTGCAGCAATACCGCTTCCGCCAGCCGCTTGGCTTCCTGGTAGGTGTAGTCGTCTTTCCCGCCATAGCGCAGCGGATAAGCGGCAGAGTCGGAATCAGCTTCGCTCAGTGCCGCAGGAGCCGGGTCATATACGGACAAGCTTGAGGTCAGGATATAACGTTTCGTACGGCCGGCGAAGATCCGGCAGGCCGCCTTAGCTTCATCGGGAGAATAACAGATGTTGTCATACACCACATCCCAACTAAGCCCTTCAAGGCTTGCAGCAAGCGCCTGCGTATCCGTCCGGTCGGCAGCAATCCGTGTGACCTGGTCACCGAAGTCATCTTGGGTCATCCCTCTGGTGACGATGGTTACCTTGCTGTTTCCATCCAGCAGCAACTGTTCAACCAATCGTTTGCCGAAAAACCTTGTACCGCCCAATATCAATATGTTCCTCAATCGTATCGCCGCCTTCTCAGAATGATTCTTGGTTCCGCTTGCTGCTTCGGTTACGCCGCCATCCGCATGACCGGTGCATGACCGCTCTGGCTGCTGTACATTCCCTGCGTCTGCATTGGAGCAAAATGGCCTACTGCGTCAACCGTTTCTGCTTCATCTTGCTGGTCAGTGTGCTGTGGCTGAACTTCAGGCTGCTGGATCAGCTGCAGCAGAATTTCAAGCTCCCCTTGCTCATAGGCGAGGGCCATTGCCCTCAGGTTGGCGGCGAATACCGCCCCGTCCGGGAGGGGCGGACCTTCGGCAGCCAGCTCCTCGCGCACAGGGGGCAGCGCTAGCCGCGCCCTGTGCAGTGCGGCCTTGGCCGCTCCTTCACTTGTGTCTAGCAGCCGGGATGTTTCCGCTGCGGAATAGCCCAGCACATCACGCAGCAGCAGTACTGCCCGCTGCAGTGGAGACAGGTGCCGGATCAGCGCATGGAGAACTCTTTCGGTCTCGAAGCGGCCAGATTCACAGGCAATACTCTGTTTGGCGGATTGCTCCGCCAGCAGCCGGGAATACACCGATCTGCGGCGGACGATATCAATCCAGGTGTTTCTGGCAATCCGCAGCAGCAGTGCTTCGGGAACAGCCTGGCCATCGGCCAGTAGAACCGGCAGCACCTTAATCCAGGTATCCTGGGCCAGATCCTCCGCATCCCAGCGTGAGCCGGTCAGGGATAGGCAATAGCGGTTTAAGCTATTTTGCAGGTTGTGAATGAGGTGTTCCTTGCTCTCTCCGGTGTGCTGTTGATCATGAACAAGCATGCTGCATTTCTCCTTTACGGTGTGATCACTCGCATATGTGGACTGCCAACTCATTTAAAGATATCGCGAATAACTATGGGAAGCAAACCCGGTCTGACCCATGCGGGTATAGCCTGATCCGGAATTTGCTTTATCTATGTAAACGAATAGAACCTTCAATAAGATACGCCAGGCGGCACATTTGGTTAAATGCGCGGCAGGCGTATCTTTTGTATGCACAGGACCGTTTACAGAGCGAAGAATAAATGAGTCACTACCAGGAGGGATCAGGTAATGAGTATTGTGCCATATGTTATTGAGCAGACTGCCCAAGGGGAACGTTCCTATGATATTTATTCCAGGCTGCTGAAGGACCGGATTGTGTTTGTGGGAGCGGCGATCGATGACCAGCTGGCGAACAGCATTATCGCCCAGCTGCTGTTTCTGGCGGCGGATGATCCAGAGAAGGATATCCAGATGTACATTAACAGTCCGGGTGGCTCGACTTCCGCCGGGTTTGGCATTTATGATACGATGCAGGTAATCACGCCAAGGGTAAATACGATCTGCACCGGATTCGCCGCCTCTTTCGGTTCGCTGCTGCTGCTGGCGGGTGCCAAAGGCTTCCGCTGCGCGCTGCCGAACAGTGAGATCATGATCCATCAGCCGCATGGGGGAGCCCAGGGACAGGCCAGCGATATTGCCATTTCCGCCCGCCGCATTCTGCAGGTGAGAGAGAAGGTGGTGCAGATAACCGCAGAGCGTACAGGCCAGCCAGTGGAGAAGGTGGCGAACGATATGGACCGGGATTATTTCATGTCTGCGCAGGAAGCATTGGAATACGGGATCATCGACAAGATCATAACCAAACTTTAAGGAGGGCTTGCTAATGTTGAACAGCTTGGTGGGCAAGGAAGTAACAGTTGCTTTTCTGGATGGCACGTTGGCTACCGGAGGTGTGCTTGCAGAAGCGGATGAACGGTATGTGAAATACCAGACTGAGTACCAGGAGCTGTACATCCCCATCACCTCCATAAGAGATGTGACGTTGGATACGAAGCCGCGTGAGCGCAACCGTGTCGGTTTCGGCCAATAGGTAATATTGGTTTGAATTGTTCTGAGGAGCGCCGAATGGTGAAATGAGAGGAATTCCTCGCTGGGCCTAGGTAGTAACGATGTAGTAACCTTTTTCTGCTTAACCAGCGGGAGGACGGACTGGTTGTGGAAAAGCTGCAGCGGTGCCTAACGATTGGAACAACGACCTATTCGCGGAGCGTTCACACCTATAGCCTACATCGATCTTGTTCAAAACAATAAGGGTGTCCCAAGCAGCCATTTCATGGCTTTTGGGACACCCTTATTTTATTCTTAGGTTACTACCTAGGCCTCCCGCCTTCTCTCTATAGGTTGGAGTGTTCAAAGTAGAAAACCCTTGTCTGGCGATTATCAGCCATTCCTCCAGCGACTCCCGGCGTAGATTGCGCTTGACGATAAAATCCACATGTTCGTTCAGGCACACATTCGAAATCTCCAGCGCATCATTGCCGGCATCCATGCGTACGAGCAGCGGCAGCCAGGACGACGGTTTTCCATCAGGGAGGGTGACCTGAACCCCATATCCTTTCAGCTGTAACATGAAACCTGCGCCTCTTAAGCCGGGAGGTTCTGAAAGGGGCAAACATGAATCCAGGGTCTTCCTGTGATAAGCTGGAGATGGAAAAGCAACAACATTGCAAATTATGACGAATGCAGAGGGGGTGGCCATTACGTTTTTTTATCTGTTATCCATATTGGTCGTTCTTGCGGATCAGGCTGCCAAATGGGGGGTACGCTCCAACATGGAGCTGGGGGAAACCATTCCTGTGTGGAGCGGGCACCTGCAGTTTACGTATTACGAGAACAGCGGCGCAGCGTTCAGCTCTTTTCAGGGCTACGGCCAGTATTTCGCCATAGTTGCCGTGGCCTTTGTCGCTGCTGTGTTCTATTACAGACGCAAGGGAGAACTGCGCGGACCTTTGCTGGAAGCAGCCAGCGGATTTCTGGTCGGCGGGGCTGTTGGCAACGCTATTGACCGTGTCATTTACCATCAGGTGACCGATTTTCTCGTATTCGGCAGCCGGGGCGGGATTCTGAATCTGGCGGATCTGGCGATCAACGCCGGGGGACTGCTGGTTGTGGTGTACTTGTTGAAGGAACCATTGAAGCGCTTAGCTTTTAAAAGATAAGATCCCAGTTCCTCTTTAAATCACTGAGGAGCTATAAAACAGGCTGATGTGCTGTGGGAATAAAAAAAGAGCATTATCGTTGTTGGCGGCGGCATGGGCATGACCCATGGCGACACGCAAGAAGTCGTTATCCGCAGCGGATATGTCAATGCGGTTACCTCCGGACTCAATATTCACAACTGAACCGCAAACGAACCCGTTCTCCTGTTCAAGGAGGCGGGTTCGTTTGTTTGGGGCAGCAAGCTCATTTCAAACTTATGTTCTTCATTTTTTAGCCCGACAAACTCATATAAATACGCCGGAACGTCGGAAACCAAGGACTGTGACTTTTTCTTTATTTTACTTCACCGGAGTCTATTTTTCTAACCTTTCAGGTATTTCATTTCACGGATTAAGGTTCTTAATTCTTAGCACATTTATTACCGTACAGCACGGCTTATTCCTTCACCGCAGCGTCTTCGGTCGCCACCCGGTCCGGCAGCTGCAGCAGATAGCTGTTCGACAAGCTCAGCAGCCGCTGCATGGCGGTGAACTCAGCTTCGGTGGAGCCGCCGGAGGTTTCGCTATTGTCCAGCAGATTATAATGGGTGCCGTCACTATAGCCTTCACCTGTCAGGAACAGGCTGGAATCATTAATGAAGGAGCCGGTCGGCAGGAAGTGGATCACCGGCAGCAGGTTGTGGGTCTGATTGAACAGGTCCTCGCCGAAATGCAGCTGATCCTGGAGCGATACCCCCAGCAGGTTGGCTGCCGTCGGCAGAATATCGACCTGCCCTCCGGTCTGGCTAAGCTCGGCCCGTTGGCCTGCGCCGGGACTGTGCACAATGAACGGTACATTGAACATATCAGTATAGCCATATTCCCGGCCCATGATCTCATGCATCAGCTCAATTTCGTCATCGCCCAGCGAATAGAGCGGCAATCCTTGATGGTCGCCATAGAAGACAATGACGCTGTTGTCCCACAATCCGCTGGTTCTCAGCCCGTCCAGGAACTGGCCCATGGCGTAATCAGCATAACTCTGGGCCTTGATATAGTCACCGACCAAGGTGTCGTCATAACGCTCCGGCAGCTTGATTGGTGTCTTCGACTCGGGAAGCTTATAGGGATGATGGGCGCTCATCGACAGAATCATTGCATAAAAAGGCTCAGCGGCTGCATCCAGACGAGCCAGCTCGGGAACCGTTTTGGCGTACAGCACCTCATCCGAGGAACCAAAGGCGATATGATCATCCTCCCCGTAGAAGGCCTGGTCATAATACTTCTCGAATCCGATCGCCTGATACAGAACCTTGCGGTTCCAGAAATCTACACTGTTGGTGTGGAACGTCACCGTCTGATAGCCGTTGTTCTGCAGCAGCTTCGGCAGACTGGGCAGATTCTTATCCATATATTCAGATGAAGTTGCCGCCTCATGATGCGGGACATACGTTGAGGTATTCACCACGAACTCGGCATCCGAGGTCGTTCCTTGTCCGGCATTGCTGTAGAAATTATTGAAATAGAATTCGCTCTGTGCCAGCCGGTTGAGATTCGGGGTAACCTCCTGCCCCTCGATCTTCAGACCGAGCAGGAAATTCTGGAACGATTCCATCTGGACCACAATCAGGTTGCGGCCCTTGTCGGCGGCCCAGTGCAGCGGCTGCGACGGCTCGGTGATCCCTTTTAGCTCATTGACCGCCTTCTGGGTAATCTCACTGGAATCTATTAATTCTTCTTCTTCGGTAGTATCGGCAAAAATCGTATAGACCTCATAGCTGAGCAGCCCCATACTCTCCGCCTTCGTGTTCTCATTCATGCTGGCATGGTTGGGCCAGACATTGAACAGGCAAAGCGCCAGCGATACGCTGAGCAGACCGAAGAGAACCTTGGGGTTCATGCGCCGCATCCCCCGTGTCTTCCAGATCGCAATATATTTGGGACGGAACATAAAGCACATAAATACGATAATATCGACAAAAATGAACAAATAATAGGGATCAAGCAGGGAATAGGTGCTTTCTCCCACCTTCGTGACCTTGTCCGCCTGCTCCAGTGCATGATAGGTGGCAATCACCCCGTAATACTTGTAATACATCAGCACAGAGAAGTAGACAAGCGTAATTAACAGATTAGCTATCATATAATACAGAATCTTGCGTTTGCTGGACATCCATTCAATCAGGCCGAACACGATCAGAAAAAAGGGGATTTCCGTCAGCAGCATGCTCCAGGAGGGCCCATTACTGAATACGACAAACCATGCGACCGCGCTTTTGATCAGCAGAATCAGACTGAATAAGAGAATCGGACGGTATCTTAGAATATAAGCAGGTTTATATTTCACTGTATCCTTTATTATTCGATTTGGATCTACTTCTTGCTTCATACTTCACATCTCCTTCATGGGAAAGTGCTGAATTCCAGATAATAATTCAAAAATTTAACAAATACTCCCCATATACCGACGTTTATTATGCTCCTGGCGTACTTAGGTGTCAAAAGGCAGGGGGCGCATGGAATGCGCCTTACAGGAAGCTAAATGAAGTTTTAGTGCAGGAATTGCTCCTATACAGCTCTTTGTGAAAAAAAGTGCAGCTTAGAACATAAGGGTTGTTAACGCTTCCTTTAAAACAAATCTATGAATTCAAATTTTTAACTTCCGTAATAGAGATAAATACTATATTATATTAATTTATATGAATAAAAAAAACATAAACCGCATAATAATGCGTCCGTTTGCCGCACATTCAAGGTGGCACACTGGGGGGATGCAGGAGATTGGAGGACTCCTGCTGTGATTGTCAGCCAGACCATTTAAACTACGGGAGGTACATAATGTCGAAGAAATTATTATCCTTATTTATTGCATTCACCCTGGTTATGTCGGGGATTATTCCGGCAGCTTATGCCGCAGACACGACAGCTACAACTGAGCCGCAGGCCATTGTTGCACCCGCCGCAGTAGATACCGCTCCTGAGAGTACATCCGCTGCTGTAACCTCGGCAGCCCAGGAAGCACCTGAAGCTTCCGTATCAGCCCAGGTCTACCAGGCTTCCATGACCGATGCCAGAACCATGGAGCTGACGTTCGACCTGCCGGAAGGCGCGTCGCCGGAACAGCTGCAGTGGACATTCGGCCGTAATAGCGAAGAGACCAAACCGCTGGCCGAGTGGAAGAAATGGAACACCAGCGCCAGAAATTACAGCGGTGATCCTTTTGTGACCGTGAAAGTTGAGACAGTTACCGGATCAACCTACAAAGCCCAGGTCACCTTCGATCTGCTGTACGGTCCCAACCTGTCGCTAAGCGGCATCCGTGCGGAATATGTGAAACGGGTGGGTACTTACGACCTGGTTGGCTCCCTGCCAGCTGGCGATGTGGTTGCTAAGCAGCAGGTTAAGCTGAACCCATACGATACCTACCATACGTATGATGAGATTAAGCCGGCTATTGACCGCATTACGGCTGACAGCAACAATAAATATGGCCGGTATGTGGAATATCAGCAGATCGGAACGTCCAAACAAGGCCGTGCGATCCATTTCTCGATCGTAGCCAAAGACAAGGCTTCAGTGGATCAATACCTGAATGAAACCATGCCGCTGATGATGAATGATCCGGCAGCATTGCAGGAGAAGATTATCAGCGGAGAATTGAAGGACTATAAAGTGCCGATCTGGCTGAACAACATTCATGCTGATGAAGCGAATGGCGTGGATGTGATCGTTAAATTTCTGGACACCCTGATGACCCAGAAGGTGGTCAGCTATGACACGGTAGACAAGGATAAGAATCCAATTACCTTAGACCTGGATATTGATGCGGCGCTGGATAATGTTATTTTCCTGCTGGATTATGTAGAGAACCCGGACGGACGTGCGCTGAACACACGCGCTACCTCGACGCTGCTTGATCCGAACCGTGATAATTCCTATCAGACCCAGCCTGAGACGCAGGCTGTAACTGCCCAAATTGCCAAATGGACACCGTTGTCCTTCCTGGATATGCACGGGTTCGTAAATGGCTTCCTGATTGAGCCGTGCACACCGCCGCATGATCCCAACGTTGAATATGATCTGATGCTTGACAGTATGTTGGAGCAGGCAACGGCCATGGGACAAGCGGGAATCGCCAATACCAAATATGATTCCTATCATATCCCTTATCTGGAAAGTGAGAAGTTAAAAGCAGATCCGAACTATGTCTCTCCTTCCGGAACTTATGCTACGGGCTGGGACGATGCTTCACCGGCCTATACCGCGGTATATGCGATGCATCAGGGTGCACTGGGCCATACACTTGAAGTTCCTGAGTTGAATGAAGATTCACTGGACGCCTTCTATTATGCAACGCTGGGAGCTACCAGTTACGTGATCGACAACAAAGAGAAGCTGTTCCTGAACCAGCTGGAAGTGTTCGAACGCGGGCTCAACAATACAGATATTGGCGCACCGGTAGACAAGTATCTGATCAATGGCAAGAATGAAGAGATCGGACGTCCGCGCGAGGGACAGACTAATTTCTTCCCTGAATATTATGTGCTTCCGGTATCCAAGGATCTGCAGAAGAACCAACTGGAAACCTATACAATGGTTCAATACCTGCTCCGCAACGGAGTGAAGGTAGAGCAGACCACGACTCCGGTTGTTGTGGATTCCGTTACCTACCCGGCCGGAACCTATATCGTCAACATGCATCAGGCCAAACGCGGATACGCAAATCTGGTGCTCTACGATGGCCTGAACGTCTCTGATTTCGAAGAAATGTATTCTGATACCGTACAGAACTTCGCAGATATGCGCGGGTTCGACCGTTATATCAGCCGTAAGGCCGGTGCCTTCTCAGGGGTTACAACACCTGTAACCAGCGTAACCGTTCCAGTTACGAACCTGGATAACTACGCCTTCTCGCAGAATTATGTTATTCGTAACAGCAACAACGATGCGATCAAGGCCGTTAATGAACTGGTTGCAGCCAAAAAAGCGGTAACCCTGCTCTCGAATGACGGATATGGATATGAAAAAGGCAGCTTCCTGGTTTCCAGATCAAATCTGCTGACCGTAGCCTCTAAATATTTGCTGGATGTGGTGCCTTTCTACGGCGGCGATAGAACTGGCAAGCTGCTGAAGACTCCTACAGTCGGCATCACCGGAGCAGCGTCCTTTATCGTGGCTGATCTGGGCTTCAAGGTGCAGACTTCAGACCCGGCCACGGCAGATGTGCTGGTGAATACAGGCACAGGCCTGATTGCTTCCGGCAAGCCGTTTATCGGCTATGGCAGAACGATGCTGAACACGGTCAAGGGACTGAAGCTGCTGCCTGGGCTGGACTTCGCCAATCCGGTCAACTCTGCTGGCAAAACGGATGCCCATGAGGGACTGTTCAAGGCGGCTCTCTCACAGGACAGCCTGATTACAGCTCCGTATGATGAGTCGGAATACCTCTACACCGTTTCGGCAGCTTATATCACCGCTGTTCCTGAAGGCGCAGAAATTCTGGCCAAATACGGAACAGGCGATGATTTCTTCAAGGCAGGCTGGTGGCCGAACAGCAGCGCGGCCAAGGATCAGGTGCTGGCACTGAACTATCAGACAGATCAGGTTCATGTAACGCTGTTCGCCAATGATCTGCTTAACAAATATCATCCGCAGAACCAGTTCAGACTGCTGGCGAATGCGATTTATGCGGCTGCACCGGCTGCGACTGAAGCGGATGGCATGGACGCTGGCGTGCTTATGCCAGAGCCGACTTCAGGTTCACAATATCCATCGGTACCTACAACACCAACAGCGACACCTGCACCAACGGCTACGGCTACACCTGCAACTGAAGCCACGCCTGCACCAACAGCAACCCCTGCGCCATCCACGGCACCGGTCAGCTTCAATGATCTGGGCCGGGTATCATGGGCAGCTGCTGCCATTAAGGAGCTGAGCAGCAAAGGTATCCTGAACGGTGTGAGCGAGAACAGCTTCGCACCGCTTAAGGAAGTCACACGTGCCGAGTTCATCACGATGATCGTGCGTGCTTATGGACTGCTGGATGAGAATGCGGCAGCGGCTTTCTCCGATGTGAAGGCTTCGAATTGGGCCTACAGCTACATTGCTTCAGGAGTAAGCAACGGCCTGATCAATGGAGTAGGCGGCGGTAGATTTGAGCCGGCGCGGGCGATTACCCGTGAAGAGATGGCGATTATCGCTGCCAATGCGCTGAAGAAGTTCAGCGGCAAATCGGTAGCGGATGCAGATAAGGCGCTGGCTGGCTTCAAGGATAAGGGCAGCATCGCTTCCTACGGCAAGGAAGCGGTAGCGCTGCTGGCCCAGGAAGGTGTCATCACAGGGATGACTGTGGACACCTTCGGACCTAAAGGCATTGCCAACCGTGCCCAAGCGGCGGTAATTATCAGCAAGCTGCTTAATCTTAAATACTAGAAGCTATGCTTCAAAGGATTAGCGAGAATGCCCCGGGCAGGGAACGGCCGCGGGGCATTTTTGCGTGAAGATAGGTTACTACTTACGCCTCCATATGATAAGAGCATCAAAGACTCCGCTCCTCTGGAAGGGCTTAAATGCATCCACCAATTTAGTTGCGAATATGCATCTAATTAGCCGATTATTTCTATTTTGGAGGAAATAGTTGCAAAAAGGCACTTAATTCCTGCGTTTGAGCGTAGTAGGCTTGATTTGCTCGAAATTAGTTGCAGATTTGCACTTATTCGCCTCCTGACAGGAGTTTCAGCTGAAATTAGTTGCAGTTTCGCATCTAATTATTCCAAAGGTTCGAGGTAACCTTCTAAATCCTCGCTGTCACCTAATTCGCTGGTACCTAAGCTGGCGAAATCGGCAGAAAGCCTATTGTAAGACTTTCTGCCAACTCCTGATGTATATTCTTAAGTTCATGTTCTATAGAAGAAACTATAGGTTTCTCCAGTTCAGGTGATATCAGTGCTGCAGCTTCTACTTATAGTGAGTTTACACCGGAGCCGGCATCTTCCGCTGCCGGCTCCCCTCTGCGCGGCTTCGCTGCCCGCGGGAAGAAGCCCGTAACCAGCAGCACGGCAATCCAGGCGAACAGCAGCAGCACGCTGTACTTCAGGCCAGACTGCAGGCCAAGAACGCTCCACAGGTAAGAGGCGCAGAACAGCGCCATGCCAATTACGGTGAGCAGCACCAGCCTGAAGCCGAGCAAGGCATAACGACGCCGGGTCTGGGCTGTGATGAAGACGCGACGTCCTCTGGCGACCCTGAAGGCAAAGAACAGTACGTACACGGCAAGCAGACCGCCAATGCCCCAGGCCAGCAAAGCGTTGGTGTGTCTTCCTGCCAGCAGGGCCTGAGTACTCTCTGGCATTTCACTGGTCTGGTACTCGATCCAGGCATGATAGAGGTCCTGCCGCAGATCGATGCCGTTCTCGCTGTTGGTCAGAACCACCATTCCATCGCGGCTGCCTTGGATGAAGGCATAGAGCGCATGCCAGCCCCGGTTGTCTCCGGGATGGTAGATCAGCGTGCGCCCGTCGGAGAGGCCTCTGGCGAATACGCCCAGCCCGTTCTCCGCAAGCACCGGCTGCTGCATCTTCTCCACTAGGGCAGGCGGGATAACCCCTTTGCCTTTGAACGTATCCTGCTTGCTGTCCATGCTGGCCAGCATCAGCTTCATTAGATCTGTGGCTGTAGTGGTCAAGCCAGCCGCAGCCTGTTCGGTGAACTGGAACAGCGGCAGCTCCTGGCCGAAATAGCCGTAAGCCTTCGACATTCCCGGAGCCTGCGGGTCTTGATGGAAGGTGCTGAGGCCCATCCCCAGCGGCTGAAGCACCTCATTGTCCATATAGTCGGCAAAGGAGGTGTCAGTTACCTCTTCAATGACCAGTTGAAGCAGGGTATACCCTGCGCCGGAGTAAGCAGCGGCTGTGCCCGGCTCTGCCGTCACCTGCAGCGGCTCATTGGACCAGCCCTCGCCTGACAAGGATGCCTCCAGTGTAGTCAGCGGGCTGCCTGGCGAAGTGCCCAAATAACCCTTATGGGCAGGCAGACCTGCGGTGTGGCTGAGCAGCCGCCGCAGGGTAACGCCGTTCAGGTCAAAGCCCGAGTCGGGCAGCTTGAAACGGCTCAGGTAGGTCTGCACAGGCTCATCGAGCGATACCAGTCCTTTGGCAGACAGCTGGAGGATTCCCCAGGCGGTCAGGCTTTTGGAGATGGAACCTGCCTGGAAACGGGTGGTCTCGTCAAGTGCCTGCTTATTCTTGGAATCGGCATACCCGTAGTTAAGCGTGTACGCAATCTCCCCGTCGTCGATAATGCCGATGGCAACACCCGGCACACCATAGGTATCCTGCCATTCCGGTACTTTGCGGTCCAGCAGCTGTTTGAAGTCACTGGCTTGTCTGTCCTCAGCTCCCGCAGTTGGTCCCCCGCCTGCCGCCGATGCTCCATTTCCCGCCAGCAGCATACACGCAACCAGGCTCCCGGCTATCATCCTGCACCAGGTTTTGCTGAAGATAACACCCTTTTGGTTCAACTTATTCATTGTACTTGACTCCTTCTATGCAGGTATCTTGTTTACGTGATCCCAGCATAGAGCAAAGCGGACCTCCGGCCTATCGAATTGCCTTACCTGAAGCTTTAAGTTGTCTTACATTTTCCTTAAAGCACTGTAAGGTTGGAGCGAAGCTGAGAATGGTTGTGATAAAATTTGCGGTTGGAGAGGAAGAATGTGGCAAATCGGGTTATATATATAGTGGGTTAACAGGCAAACCTGCCTAGTTACCCAAATCATACTGAAGAAACGGAGATTTGGGATGAATACACAGGATAATTATCGATTTCAGGTTAATCTAAGTGGAATGATCAACATTCTCTCCAACCATTTGTACAGCAATCCCAAAGTCTATTTGCGCGAGCTGATGCAGAATGCAGTAGACGCTATAACGGCCCGCAAAGCGCTGGACTCTCAGTTCGAAGGGCGGATAACCGCTGAGCTGACAGGCTCCGAAGACCATATCACCTTAATCATTGAGGACAATGGGGTGGGGCTCCAGGAAGAGGAGGTCCATCAATTCCTGGCGATGATCGGGCAATCCTCCAAGGGCGGCGGGCAGGACTTTCTGACCCGTGAGACCTCATTTATCGGCCGCTTTGGCATCGGGCTGCTCTCTTGTTTCATGGTCAGCGATGAGATTGTTATGCTGACCCAATCGGCGTCAGGAGGACCTTCCTTAGAGTGGAGGGGCAAGCCGGACGGTACATACAGCATCAGGAAACTGGATATTTCACTCTCGCCGGGCACCAAGGTCTTTTTGCGCTGCAAGCCGGGGTCCGAGCCCTATTTTGAAGCAGAGAATCTGAAGAAATGGCTGTATTATTATGGAGCGCTGCTGCCTTACCCTATACGACTGCAGACGGAGCTTGCCGACACGCTGATCAATCCCGCACAGCCGATCTGGATAGCTCATCCGGAGCTGGCCAGGGGAGAACGTGCAGAGGTGCTGCAATGGGGAGAGCAACTGCTGGGCGAGAAGTTTCGTGATTACATCCCGCTGACCACCGCTTCCGGGCGGACCGGAGGGATCGCCTACATTCTACCGCAGGCCGTCAATCTGAACGCCAAAAAAACGCATCGCGTCTATCTGAAGCACATGCTGGTCTCGGAGAAGGCGGAGAATATTTTGCCGGATTGGGCTTTTTTCGTGAAATGCCTGGTCTGGACGGATGAACTGCAGCCCACGGCTTCGCGTGAGCATTTCTATGAGAATGAACGGCTGGAGGAGGTCCGCACGGAGCTTGGTGATGCTATCCGCAGCGAGCTGATGCGTATGGCTGAATATGATCCCGACCGGCTGAAGCTGATTATTGGACAGCATGCCCTTTCGATGAAGGCGCTGGCAGCCGAGGATACGCATTTCCTGGGTATTATTCACCGTTGGCTGCCTTTTGAGAGCACATATGGGCAGAAAGAGCTGGGAGAACTGCTGCGTGAAGGCCAAAAAATCTATTATACGCTCACGCTGGACGAATACCGCCAGATTACTCATGTGGCAGCGGCGCAGTCCCTGCTGGTTGTGAACGGGGGCTACATCTATGATGCCGAGCTGCTGGCCCTGCTTCCACAGGTGGTCACAGACGCTGATACAGAACGGCTGCTGCCGGAGGATGTTTCGCTGTCCTTCACGGACCTCTCCCCGGAGGAGCGTAGACAATATTATGAAGCGACTGCGATCGCAGATGCAGCCCTGCAGCGTTTCCGCTGCCAGGTGCAGCTGAAGCATTTCAGACCTGAGGAGCTGCCGGCACTCTATACGCTTTCCAAGGAATCCGCAGATTTCCGTTCCCTGGAGGCGGCCAAAGAGGTAAGCACGGATGTGCTCGGTTCCGTCTTAGGCAGTCTGGGTACCACCTATAGGAATGCGGCGTATTCCACACTGTATTTTAATCTGGATAATCCGCTGGTTTCGCGTGTGTTCAATGCAGGCAATCAAGCGATGCTGCAGCAGGCAGTAGAGATGCTCTATGTCAACGCGCTGATGATGGGCCATTACCCGATGAGCCGGCAGGAGCTGGGGCTGATGAATCAGAGTATTGTGCGTTTTATTGACTGGGGTCTTAGCAATAATAATCAGAGCGGAGGATCAGAACAATGAGTGTGGATTATGAAGAGTTGATGGAGCGGGCCTATGAGCTGCCGGAGGGACGGGCCAAGCTGGCTGTGCTGGAGGAGGCGGTTCGTGCAGCGGATAGTCTAGGTGACATCGATGCCGGTTATGAGGCGCGGTCCGAGATTGTTGAATCGGGAATTTTTAACGGATATCCGATGAAGGTGATTGTGGCCTTCTCCTGGCAGCTGGGGCAGTTTGACAAGGAGCCGGAGCGCTTCGATGATTTCACGCTGCTGTGGTCCTACAAGTGGATTGCGGATAAAGTGGCCTGTTTCCCGGAGGTGCCTAGGGAGCAGATCGATAATCTGCTGGAGGATCTCAAGAAACGGTATCTGGAGTTTGGCTATAACGAGCGCACTTATTACTATTATAAAAGCTTGGTGCATGGCCAGTACGGGGAATTGGAGGAATCCGCCCGGTATATGGAGAAGTTCAAGAGTATGGACGCGGATGAAATGGCAAACTGTGATGCCTGCGAACAGAACCGCGAAGTAGAGTTTAATGTGATGGTCGGCCGAGATGAGCTTGCCTTGAAGGCCGCGAGGCCAATTCTTGACGGAACAATGACCTGCGGAGAGGTTCCGCATGTCACCTTGTCGATGTTGCTGCTGCCGATGCACCGCTTGGGCCAGGCGAAGGAAGCGGAGAAGATCCAGAAACAAGGCTACCGCCTGATCAAAACGAACCGTGAATTTCTGCTGCAGATCGGGGAGCATATCCGCTATTTGGCTCTCACCGACCCGTTCAAGGGGCTGGAGCTGTTCGAGCATCATGTGGCCCATTCGCTGGATCACGAGAATCCTTACGACATTATGATGTTTAATGCCTACTCCGCGAGGCTGTTCAGACAGCTGGCTAAGGAGACGGTGGCCTTTCAGGTGAAGCTGCCCGCTGGCTATCCGCATCCCGAGCACGCGACGGATGTAGCCGCCCTTGCTGCATATCTTCAGCAGCAGGCGTTGTCCACAGCCACGCGGCTGGACCACCGCAATGGCAACAGCTATTATACCGATTTGGTGAATAGCTTATAAATACATCGGAAACAAGTGGAATCGGCTACGCCGTTCATTTAAAGGACGGGGTGTTTCAGCGAGAAATAGAAGGATAATGGATAGCGTGAAACATATACATTCTTATATTTGAACAACAAACTCTCCCGCCCATAGTCTGGGGGGAGAGTTTTTACTGTGTTTTATGACGGAAGCAGCGTTCCGGAGATTGTCATTAATAATCGTTATCAATATACTAAAGAATAAGAAAACAGCAGGTGGTGTAGAATCCGAAATGAGAAATGCGAGGACCTTCCCGGCTGCCGAAGGCGGCATTAAGGGATTGGGATGATTTAACCTTTCGGCTGCGGTCGGTGGAGACGGTTAGAGGGGCAGCCGAAGAAGGAGCAGGGCTTAAGCTCCGGCGTTCTTATCATAAGTTCGCATCGATGATTTAGTTGCGAATACGCATCTAAATTACTACTTTTTTCGATTTTAGAGGAAATAAGTGCAAAAAGGCATCTAATTTCGACGTTTGATCGTAAACATCGCGATTTACTCAAAATTAGTTGCAGTTTCGCACTTAATCGCCTGATTTTTCACGATTCGGCTGGAATTAGTTGCAGTTTTGCATCTAATTTACTCTGAACGTTCCAGAGCAACACTCTAACTGCTTGCTGGACTTAAGCAGTAACCACTTTCGCTTCTATAGTTCTTCACTGCTGCCGATAGTTGCCATTCTTTATGTACATAATAAAGATAGTGAATTCAAGACTAAAGTCCTCCAGAAGTCGGAACCACGATAACATAACCACAAAAACGGGTAAAAGAATATATTACGGCCTTTTTGCTGTGATGTTCGCCATGGTAATCGGCCTCGGCTGGAGAGCCGAAGAGGCAGATTATGCGGAGCTTGTATTCAGTGGATCTTCGCGGATCTGAAAGGACGGTGATAATTTTCATTGTTTTCTGAATAAAACATATGAAGGATCATCCGGCTGTGATACAATAATCTAGTTGTCGTGATGCGCCTCCGCCTTAGGCAGATAGTTTGAAATCTGATCCTCTGCTCAGTCGCATCATTGTGAAAAATAGAGTATTTCGGTGTATTTTCATGCATTTCGGAGTATGAATTGGAAAATTGCAGATTTTACACAGATAAGATCAATATTTGTCGGTTTTTATTGATTTATTGCGATGATTTATGTATAATCAGCCTTGTTGATTTTTGAGCAGAAATATGACTTTTGGGAGGTTATTCATTTTGGGAAAAGCATTAATTATTGGCGCTGGCGGCGTATCGAGTGTTGTTGTTCATAAATGCTGCCAGAACCCGGATGTATTCGAAGAGATCTGCATTGCCAGCCGTACGCTGGCGAAATGCGACGCTCTGAAAGATAAATTGGCCGGAGGCCGCACGAAGATTTCTACGGCTCAGCTTGATGCGGATAATACAGATGAGGTCATTGCGCTGATCCAGAGCTTCCAGCCGGATGTCGTTATTAATGTAGCTCTCCCATATCAGGACCTGACGATTATGGATGCATGTCTGGCAACGGGAGTTCATTATGTGGACACTGCCAACTATGAGCCGCAGGATACTGCTAAATTTGAATATTCCTGGCAATGGGCTTATAAAGAGAAGTTCGAGCAGGCGGGCATTACCGCACTGCTGGGCAGCGGCTTTGATCCTGGCGTAACCGGCGTATTTACGGCTTATGCGCAGAAGCATTATTTTGACGAGATCCATACGATTGATATTGTGGATGCGAACGCGGGCGACCACGGTTATCCGTTTGCGACCAACTTCAACCCTGAGATCAATATTCGCGAGATTACAGCCAATGGCCGTTATTTCGAGAATGGCGAATGGATTGAAACTGCGCCGCTGTCCGAGAAAAAAGTCTACGATCTCCCGGAGATCGGCCCGAAAGATATTTACCTGCTGTACCATGAGGAATTGGAGTCGCTTGCGGTTAACATCAAGGGCGTGAAGAAAATCCGCTTCTGGATGACCTTCTCGCAGAACTATCTCAACCACCTGAAGGTGCTGGAGAATGTGGGCATGACCTCCATTGAGCCGATCCTGTATGAAGGCAAGGAGATTGTTCCGCTGCAGTTCCTGAAGGCAATTCTGCCGGACCCGGCTTCGCTGGGACCAAGAACCAAAGGCAAAACCAATATTGGCTGCATCATTCAAGGCACCAAAGACGGCCAGCCTAAAACGTATTATGTCTACAACGTGTGCGATCATGAGGAATGTTACGCAGAGGTCGGCTCCCAGGCGATTTCTTACACCACTGGCGTTCCTGCCATGATCGGCGCCATGTTAATTATAAAAGGAATCTGGAAGAAACCAGGCGTCTACAACGTCGAGGAATTTAATCCGGACCCGTTCATGGAAGAATTGAACAAGCAAGGGCTGCCTTGGCAAGAGGATTTCTCGCCAACGCTGCTGGACTAGGGCCAGTTCATGGATATTAATATCGATATCAGCACCTTGCCGTCCCCCAGCTACCTTGTGGATGAGAGACTGCTTACCCGTAACCTGGAGGTTCTGAATTCGGTTCAGGAGCGTACGGGTGCCAAGATTCTGTTGGCGCAAAAAGGCTTCTCCATGCATTCTTTGTATCCCTTGGTCGGTCAATACCTGCATGGCGTCACTTCCAGCTCGCTGTTCGAAGCCCGGCTGGGCTTCGAGAAGATGGGCAAAGAGGTGCATGTGTATGCACCGGCTTATGTAGACAGCGAGTTCGATGAGCTGCTGGGCTACAGCGACCATATAGTTTTCAATTCCTTTGACCAGTGGAATCGGTTCAAGGACCGTGTGAAGCAGGCCGGGAAACCGGTCAGCTGCGGCATCCGCGTCAATCCGGAATATTCCGAGCTTGAAGTGCCGCTGTATGATCCTTGCTACAACTTCTCCCGCATGGGGGTAACGCTGCCGAACTTCCGGCCGGATGAGCTGGAAGGGATCGACGGAATTCATTTCCACACCATGTGCGAGCAGAATTCGGACACCTTGGAGCGTACGCTTCAGGTGGTTGAAGAGAAATTCGGCGAATACCTGCATGGGATGAAATGGCTGAATTTCGGCGGCGGCCATCACATCACGCGTCCTGATTATGATCTGGAGACGCTGGTGCGCTGCATCAACTACATGAAAGACAAATACGATGTGCAGATCTACCTGGAGCCTGGCGAAGCCGTAGCGCTGAACACAGGGTATCTGGTAGCTACTGTGCTCGACACCATGCACAACGGAATGGATATCGCCATTCTCGACACCTCGGCTGAATGCCATATGCCGGATGTGCTGGCGATGCCTTACCGCCCGAACATTGTTGGCGCCGGAGAACCGGGAGAATATGCCCACACCTACAGACTTGGCGGCATGACCTGCCTTGCCGGAGATGTGATCGGCGACTATTCCTTCGAGCAGCCGCTGAAGTATGGCGACAAGCTGATTTTCCTGGATATGGCCCACTATTCCATGGTTAAGAACCACACGTTCAACGGCGTGAATCTGCCTTCGATTGCTTCTTATAATGAAGAAGAGGGTATCAAGGTCATCCGCCAGTTCGCTTATGAGGATTTCAGTGGACGATTGAGCTAATCTCGTGTTCTATAGATAACAGCCCCCGCCGGTATATGGCAGGGGCTGTTTGCGGTAAGGGGGCGAAGCTGTTGTGGTGTGTGCTCGGAGGCAGCTATGTATGCAGGGGAGCTTGCTGCATATGTTGAGTTGTCAGATTGCTGAATGCAGCGGTAGCTACACAACTAACGGACTCCAGTGTCATCATGGCACCGTTCTCCATAAAGGTTATTGGCTGCCCTAAGGTTGCCGGAAATTAGGACTCTCCCTATAGGCCAGATTGTGATACAATAATTTAGTCTGTTTTTTGGAGCTGAACCGAGCAGGCAGGGATCGCATCTGAGGAGGAAATCAACACCGATGAAACACGCATCATTTATAGCCGTGGAAGGGCCAATCGGGGCCGGCAAAACCACATTAACCACCATGCTGGCCGCAGAGCTGGGTCTGCCGGTCATTAAAGAAATCGTCGAGGAGAATCCGTTCCTGGGCAAATTCTATCAGAATATGGATGACTGGAGCTTTCAGCTGGAGATGTTCTTTCTATGCAACCGGTACAAGCAGCTGGAGGACACCGTGCTGGAGTACATAGATAAAGGCAAGGCTGTCATTTCGGATTATCATATATACAAGAATCTGATCTTTGGCGAACGCACACTGAAGGGCACGAAACGGGACAAATACCGCGAAATCTACCATGTGCTGACCGATGATCTGCCGAAGCCGAATATTATACTCTACATCAGAGCGGATCTGGACACCTTGCTGACCCGAATTGCCAAACGCGGCCGTTCCTTTGAGGCTGAAATGGATAATGCCTATCTGCAGCAGTTAATTGAAGATTATGATTCGGCGATGGCTTCGCTGGCGGTCACGGAACCGAACACAGTGATCCTTGCGATTGACGGGAATCAGTTTGACTTTGTGGAGAACCCGCAACATTTTGCCGAAATTGCCTCACAAGTAAAGGAGCTGCTAACATGAATCCCTATAATATCCCTGACAACGCTATTATCACTGTAGCCGGAACGGTGGGTGTCGGTAAATCGACGCTGACTGGCGCTTTGGCTTCACGGCTGAACTTTCAGACCTCGCTGGAGCAGGTGGACCAGAACCCGTATCTGGAGAAGTTCTATCATGATTTCGAACGCTGGAGCTTCCATCTTCAGATCTATTTCCTAGCCGAGCGCTTTAAGGAACAGAAGAAGATGTTCGAGCTGGGCGGCGGCTTCGTGCAGGATCGTTCGATCTATGAGGACACCGGTATTTTTGCCAAAATGCATGCGGATCAGGGCACGATGTCCCCAACCGACTACCATACCTACACCAGCCTCTATGAGGCTATGGTAATGACACCTTATTTCCCGCATCCCCATGTGCTGATCTATATTGAAGGCAGTCTGCCGTCGATTCTGACCCGGATTCAGGAGCGCGGGCGCGAGATGGAGATTCAGACAGATGTCTCCTACTGGGAGCATATGCATGGCCGGTATGCAGAGTGGATCAATGGGTTCAACGCTTGCCCGGTGCTGCGCTTAAACATTGATGATTATGATGTCAACGATCCGGCGTCGATGGCCGATATCCTGATGCAGGTGGGGCGGACGGTTGGAGATCGGGCGTTAGTTTAGTATAAATAGTGTAAAAGAAAAGCGTTAAAGCAGCCTCAGAGGAGGCTATTTCATATAACAACAGCACCTTATGGTGCTGTTGTTGTGTGATTATGATCAGAATGTAAACGCATACGCAGGAAAAGGCAAGAATCGCAAGAAATATTAAGAGAATGTGAAATGGGCGGCGGCTATCGCGGAATATCGGGGGGAACGGGAGAATATCAGCGATTTTGAAAGTTTAAAATTGGAATAATATGCGTTATGATAGAGACATCACCAAGGAAGCAACAAACATTCCTCAGGTGATTCGCTCAATCCTTAAATTAATTCATTAGTTTAAGAGAGGAGAGAAACCGATGTACCAGCGTTAGCGAAACATTCCGGAATCGGAGGCAGGATATCCAGGGCGAGGTGACAACGTCCTTGGTGCAGACCGTGGGAATGTGGGAACTAAGGCCAACCGTTGTTCAAGCGAAACCGGAGTCATCAGGAAAGTCCCATTCAAAGCAAGAACAAGCTTGCTAAGAAGGAGTGCGATTCCAGTGGAAAAGGTTAGCGAAGCGTACGAATACGAGGTCTCACACTAGGAGAGGCGTCCGTGATAACGCAGCTCGTGAACATCGTGTACGCGGGAAATCAGCGGAAAAAATGAATAACAATACCGATGTGTAGCACATGGTTTGTTGCTGGAGGAAAAGATCGAATTGAATAGTTTAATTAAACCATAAATCCCCGGGCCTTAGACGTTAAGGTTACGGGGATTTATGTGTTTTTGTGCAGAAAAATACATACAGCGGCAGGCTTCTCAGCTAATCAGGTGTACTCGAAGCAGATTACCGCCTTGGCCAGCTCCCGGTCATAGAACAGATACACATTGTCGGCAGCGGCCGCTTGGAAGTAATACCCCGTAAAGCTGCCGATATAAGTGAGGACCTCGCCCTTGTTGTTCTTGGGCACATGGATCAGATTGGTTTGCTCGAACGCCAGCTGCTCTCCCAGCGTATCCCCGTATTCACTCATATGTTCCTGCCAATCCTCTGACTGAAAGCCTATATCATCCAGCACACCATTGATCTCTGGATAGGAGTGTTCCCAGCCCATAATGTGCTTGACTGTGAGATCCTGAACCAATTCATCGACGGATGCGAAATCTGAGTCATAAGTGGAATAGGGGTAGATACTATGTATTTTCTGATACAATTGCTTGCGCAGCTCGTAATCCTCGCTGTTGAGGGCATAACCTTCCTCCTGATCTTCGCCGTATTCCTCCTCATTGATCCGGAAGTAATTCCAGTCCGCCTCGAATTTGTATTTGCCTTCAATCACATCGAAGCCGATCATATCCTCCTTGCAGAACGCGGTATGATAGGCCTGGGTCTCATCGCCCAAGCTGACGCCGTAGATCTCCTTGACTGACACGAAATGCACCCACTCATCCCGCTTCGGAAAAATACACTGCAAATTCACCGAGCAGATCGGCAAAAAATGCTTACGGTGGTTCTCGATATCATCATAAAATACATCCTCGTAGGCGGGGAAGGGTTTAATTAGATGCTCAGGTATGTTCATTAATGTGTGCCTCCTTGATCGATTTAGGTGGTGAGAAGAGGGAATAGAAGCTAGTCTCTAGTATATAAAAAGAGGGGGTGGAAAGCCAGTTAAACCCCCTTAATATCTTTCTATATAAGCTGCCCTGAGATGCTGGAGTAGAAGGTTAGGCTGGTCTCTGCGCATTTGCTCATGGTACAATAACCGGACAAGTGTGGAAGGATGAGGTGACTTTTGTTGAAGTATGATTTCAATCGTGTGATCGACCGCCGCAATACCCGTTCCTACAAATGGGACCAATCGGAGAAGCTGTTTGGAGACAAGGATATCATGCCGCTATGGGTAGCGGATATGGACTTCGAGAGTCCGCCCGCAGTCAAGCAAGCGCTGCTGCACCGTGTGGAAGAAGGAATCTACGGGTACAGTGTTCCCAGTGACTCCTATAAGGAAGCTATCGTCGACTGGTACCGCAGACGGCATGATTGGCAGATCTCTCCGGGCTGGATTACGGATTCCCCCGGAATCGTGACCTCGCTAAGCTTCTCGGTGGAGCTGTTTACGAGCCCTGGGGACGAGGTGATTATCCAGTCTCCGGTGTATTATCCTTTCTATGATGTCATCCGGATGAATGACCGCAAGGTTGCCCTCAATCCGCTGCTGTTGCGGGGCGGCCGGTATGAGATGGATTATGCGCAACTGGAAGGGCTGATGCAGGGAGGAGCGAAGCTGCTGCTGCTCTGCAGTCCGCATAACCCAGGGGGGAGAGTATGGGAGCGTGAAGAACTGCTTCAGCTGGGCGAGCTGTGTCTGCGCTACGGGGTAACGGTGATATCGGATGAGATCCACTGCGACCTGGCACTGCCGGGACACCGCCATATTCCATTCGCATCGCTGTCAGAGGAGCTGTCTGCGATAACCGTTACGACGCTTGCCGCAACCAAAACCTTCAACCTGCCGGGTCTGCAGACCTCATATCTTGTCGCTTCGAACCCGGAGCTGCGAGTGAAGTTTGAACGCAAGCTGAAGACGCTGAGCCTGCATATGGCCAGCTTCCTGGCACCGGAGGCGGTGCAGGCCGCCTATAATGAAGGCGAGGAATGGCTGGATGCGCTGCTGCTGCATATCGACGGCAATGTTAATTACGCTATCGACGTTCTCACCCGGGAGCTGCCGCAGGTAGAGGTGATGCGTCCGCAGGGCACGTATCTGCTGTGGGTCGATTGTACCCGGCTGAAGCTGGACAGCGAAGGTCTGAAGCGTCTGATGTACAAAGAAGCGCGGGTCGCCTTCAACGAAGGCTCCGTCTTCGGCACCGAAGGGCAGGGTTTCCTGCGGATCAACCTGGCTTGCCCGCGTTCCATTCTCGCCGAGGCGTTGGAGCGTTTCACGCGCGCCGCTGCTCCGTATGCAATGAACTAAGCTTTGTCGAACCGCCGGCTGCTCTCTGGGCCGGTGGTTTATTTAAAATATCAGAAAGTATAAGTTCTACCTGATCTTTTATCCTTCTATTTCTCGCAGAAACGGTTGCCGTCCCTAAAAGGACGGCAACCGTTTCTGCTTGTTAAATAAGAATCTATATGTTTTAGGGGGAGCGAACCGTACCCCTTTATTTAGTGGGTGCTCCATTCGATTGTTCCCCATGTCGATGATCATTGTCATCCGGGGCAATACGCTGCGCCCCACTTCGGCCAGCGCCTGGTGGGGTGAGCGTTTCGGTCGAAATCCATACGAGTTCGGGCGGAGGTCTACCTGAAGTCTGCCTGAAGATATCTTCCGCAATCAGTTGCCTGTTTCTCGCCAAACCGATCCTTTCGCCGAAAAATCCTGTATTATTGCAGGAATTCACCCTAAAAGGCTGTATATCGATTCTCTCTAATTTAATTTTGGAACTATGCTTGATTTGTGTGAATTTTGCGGCCGCAAACCCATACTCCGCATAAATTCAATTCACCGTCAAGCAGCAGGATATCGCCGCGCTTGCCGGCTTCCAGGGTGCCCGTGCTCCGCTCTATGCCGAGTGACAGTGCCGGGGTAAGGCTTGCCGCGCGGGAAGCTTCTTCCAGGCTGAGGCCAACGGTCTGCACCAGATAACGAAAACCGCGAATCATCGTCAGTGTGCTTCCTGCCAGGGCTGCGGGATTTTCCTTGAGGGTGGCTATGCCATCCTTCACCACAACAGGCAAATCGCCGATTTTATATTCGCCGTCGATGAGCCCGGTGGCAGCCATGGCATCTGTAATGAGCAGCAGATTGCCGGCGCTTTTAAGCCGGGCCAGCAAGTCAATCGCGGCGGGATGAACATGAATGCCGTCCGCAATGATCTCTGCCCGTATCCGCTTATCGGACAGAACGGCTCCTGCGCTTCCCGGTTTGCGGTGATGCAGCGGCGTCATGGCGTTGAACATATGCACAGCCTGATTTAATCCGGCATCTGCCGCAGCAATAACCTCTTCATAAGTTGCATCGGTATGCCCGAGGGCTGCCGTTATGCCATGCTTTCTGAGCCAGAGAATAGCTGCCAGCGCACCCTCGCGTTCCGGTGCCAGGGTCACCTGCCGGATCAATCCCGGATATTCCGTTTCCCATTGTTCAAGCCATTCTATATTGGCCGGAACGATATGCTCGGGATTCTGCGCACCGGACCATTTCGGGCTGATGAACGGCCCCTCCAGATGCATGCCCGCCAATTGGGCGAAGGGCATTGGAGCGGAACGGTACGTGTTCACCACGGACAGGACGCGGTCAATGGAAGCCTTGGGTGCCGTCATCGTGGTGACAAGCATGGTGGTTGTTCCTTGTGAACTGTGGAATTCAGTAATAGCATCGAGTGACTCGGCATCACAATACATGAAGTCATGGCCGGCGCCGCCGTGCACATGCACATCGATGAATCCCGGAATGAGCAGACCCTCTGCGTCTTGTCCACTTGCCGGCCAGTGCGCATAATCTTCCGGCAGCCAAGTCGCTTCGCCCGCATAATGAATCTGGGCTTCAGAAACAGCAATGACCCCTTGATCAATCACGCCGCGGGGAGTCAATACTTTACCGAACAGCAGCTCTCCAGTTCCAGCGCTTATTTTAGCCATTTGCCTGCTCCTTCATCCAGCAGAACGACAACGTTGGGGTGGCTTTGCAGCAGGGAGGCCGGACATTGGGTCGTAATCGGGCCTTCCAGCGCATTTTTTACTGCCTCGGCCTTCTCCTCGCCGCGTACCAGCAGTACAATCTGCCGCGCCTTCAGGATTCCGCCGATTCCCATCGTGACTGCCTGGCGGGGCACATCCTCCAGCTTGTGGAAGAAGCGTGCATTGGCTTCCCGTGTCTCTTCCAGCAGATCGACAACATGGGTGCCGCTGCTCAGGCTGGCATCCGGCTCATTGAACCCGATATGGCCATTGCTTCCGATGCCGAGAATTTGCAGGTCCACGGGACCATAATCCTCCAGCATTTTGTCATAGGTGAGGCATTCAGCCTTCAGGTCGGCGGCATTGCCGTCAGGGACATGCGTCCGGGCAGGATCAATGTCGATATGATTGAACAGATGCTCATTCATGAAGCTGCGGTAGCTCTGCGGATGGTTCACGGGCAACCCTACATATTCATCGAGATTGTAGGAGGAAGCTTTGGAGAAGCTGACCAGTTCTTTACGGTGCATTTCAACCAGCCTGGCATAGACGCCGACCGGAGAGCTGCCGGTAGCGAGACCAAGTACGGCCTTGGGGTTGCTCTGCAGCAGGCTGATGATAAGATTCGCGCCGGTCTCCACAAAATCCTCATCATTGCGGAACTTTAAAATATTCATTAGGATAAACCTCCTCGTTTGTTACGGTAGTATTGGACATTGAGGTAAGATTGCTCCAGCTTGGGAATGAAATCGCCAAACCGCGTGCTGACCATCCCCGTGAACAGGATATCAATAATATGCAGTTGCGCTATGCGCGAAGCCATATCTCCGCGCCGCATCCCTTGCTCCAGGGATGAGGAGAACAGCGGGATATCGGCCAGGGTAGCCAATGTGCTGCTGCCATAAGACGTTAGAGCGATCGTGCTGGCGCCGCCGGCACCGGCACAGGTTAAGGCATCAATGGTTTCCGGAGTCTCTCCGGAATAGGATACCGCGAATGCGACATCGCCTTCGGAGAGCGAAGAAGCGGAAGTGATCTGCATATGGGAATCGGCAAAGGCGGTGCAGTTCACACCGATGCGGATCAGCTTCTGGTAGAAATCCTGGGCGACGATAGAGGAGGTCGCCATCCCGTACAGATCGACCCGCCGCGCCCGGCATAATAGATCTACAGCGGACTGCAGCCGCTCAATATCCAGCAGTGAGGTTGTATCCCGGATGGAGGCCAAATGGTTAGCCTGCATGGCTTCCACAATAACCGTGAGCGGATTGCCCGCTACAATATCCTGGTAAGAGGAGCTGCCATCCTGAGGTGCATCGCTGTGGGCGATTTCGGTCGCCAGCTTCATCTTGAAATCTGGGAAGCCCTTGAAATGTAATGCCTTGCAAAAACGCGTTATCGTTGCAGGGCTGAGGCCGCATTGCTCCGCCAGCTCTGTGATGCCCATATGCACAACCTCACCGGGCGAGGCGAGAATTCGCTCGGCCAGCTTGCGTTCCATTTGGGACAGCTTGGACTTCCCGTGCTCCAGGGCATGCAGGATTGGAGACATAACACCACCTCGTTTTCTTTGGCGAATATTGAAATTATTTTTAGTATTATTAACATAAACGAGAAAATTATTTTCATTATTAGAATAAAGCAAAATCTTACGGGATGCAAGAGTGATTTTTCAAAAGTGTTCAGCCCTTTAGAAAAAACAAACGACCGCTCTCCAGTGGAATACTGGCAAACGGTCGCTGTGTGAGGATGTCATTATTCATGTTTAATACAGCAGCTTGATGTTTTTCTCCGGCCAATCTTTCATCCGCAGAACCGTATTCGACAAGCTGGAATACCCGTTGCCAATAAAATAATCGCATTGAACGGCAAGGTAAGTGTCTTTAATAATGTCTGAGGTGTCTTTTATGAGTTCAATTCCTTTATGCCGCTGGTTTGGAAAATTAGACCGGTTCGGATGGACTTTTCCTTTTAAGAACGTCTTTCGGCTATCACTTACAATTAACGTCTCGTATTTATCATAAATTTTTTGGAATTCGCGTACGAACTTATAATGATCTGTAATGAGAAACAGATGGCGGCATTCGAAATTGTTCATGAAACTCCATATATTAGGATGATAAAATTCGTTGAGATTATAGATTTGTCCGATTTCACTGACGAGTGCGTTGGCCCGGATATGAACGCCTAAGATCGGTTTTTCATCACGGAACTGTGGATTCACATAGATAAACTGTTTGGCTTCGTCAATAATACGAGGCTGGATTTTAATATATTTGTCGAACAGATACCGGTACAATTGGTGTGCTGTTTTGCCGTATAAAGGGTGCCGCTCGGGTATCAATGGTACAATAGAGCTGACATGGTAATACACATCACTCACCAGCACGTTGGCATCAGTGGCTACCATGTCCTGTAAATCTCGGAGCTCCCATTTCAGTTTGTCGGGGTCCTCCATCAAAACATTATGACTGTTCCAGGTGGACGGATAATACGAATAATCGGATCGCGTGAGTTCATGGGGCGCATGTTCGGAGATCGGCTCGAAAAACAACTCGAACGAATTTTCCGTCAATGACTCGGAATACAGACTATCCATCCCCCAGTACACCACCGGAGTCCGGCTGGTAATCTCTGCCATCAGCAACTGGCCTACGATATGATCCACGTCTGCCCAAATGCTGTACCCCCAAGGTTTAATTAGGAGAAATCGGTCACTGCTCATGTTGGTTAATCACCTCCGTACAGACTTGGGTATTGAGCCCGGTGTTGCTTGGCCCGATGTTTTTTGGTGGCCCATTCGGCTTTTGCCCTTTTGCGGGTGTTTCTCTTATCCTGCTTCAATGTTCTGTAGAAAAGCTTAATGTGGCTGTCCGGCCAATCCTTCAGGCGGTTGACGAAAAAAGAGACGTTGGAATACCCGTTGCCGATAAAATAGTCGCATTTGGCGGCAAGGTACGTATCTTTGATGATTTCGATGCCTTTTCTTCTTTTTACGACAAAGTTCTGCAGATGGGGAGCCTGGTCAACCGAGTTGCGGGGAGCTCTCACGCAATCGGTGTATACGACCATGGGACCGTAGCGTTTGTTGAAGTCATCAATAGAATCATCACAATCCGTTATCAGGAATATCCGGCCGATGCCTTCCTTCAATACTTTACGGATTTCCCCATCGTACTGCTTGTTAAGCTGTGCAAGATTCTCCACCTCGCGTATTTTGTCGCTGGCCCGGATATGGACGCCAAGGAGAGGCCGGTGGTCCTTCAGATGCGCATTGTGAAATTCATTGATTTCCGCTTCAATATCCGGTTTTAAGCGTAAATATTTACGGATCAACTGACGGTAGATCTGTATTGCGCTCATTCCGTACGCCCAGTGATCCTTCGGAATATAAGCGAGCAGCGGCCTTGAGTAGAAATGGACGTCACTGACGGCCACATCCGCCTTGCTGGCCATGAGTTCCCCAATACCGCGGTGAAGCCGCGCCGTCTTATCCAGATCCTCGACCAAGGCGTTGCTTGCATTCCAGATCAGAGGAAAAAAAGTGTGTTCCGGCCGGATTACATCATTTATGGTGTGTGAGGAGACAGGTTCATAGTATAATTCAAAGGCATTTGTATCAATATATTCACTATATAAGCTGTGCGGCCCCCAGTACACCACAGGTATCCGTTTCGTCAGCTCAGCTACAAGCAGTTGCCCGGTCAGGTGGTCCATATCCGACCAAAATCCCCACCCCCACGTCTTAATAAGCAAGAATTTTTGCTCGTGCATTCGTATGGAGCACCTCAATTCTTTGGTTTTTAATGAATTAACGCTCCTTCAATTGCTTCCAAGCGCGGGACGCACTATAAGCGAGCTGCCTGAATTTGCCTACGTACTTATTGTCAGGATACACGATGGAGTCCACCTGCGAATAATGGACTGTTTTCGAATTTTCCGGTACCCAGTACATCAATTTGTAATTGGTATTGGCCCAATCCTTAAGATACGTGACCGCTTGAGACATTTTTGAATAGCCATTACCGATGAAGAAGTTGCAGTTCGCGGCAATATAGGCGTCCAGAATGGCGTCTATTCCGTTTTGACGACGGTGCATATGCGTTTCGAGATAAGGAGCCTCGACGTCATTAGCCGAATGCCGCAGCGCATCTGTATGCACAAGCATCGATCCATACAACTGCTGGTATTCTTCCAGAATTTCCGTGCAGTCTGTGAGCAGGAAAATCTTTTTGATGTTGAATTTCCCAAGCATATACTGGATTTCCTTATGATAGACCTTGTTGGTCGACTCAAGTTTGTTCACTTCATGAATCCGGTAAATTTGATGAATCTTAAGTGTATCATTGGTGTTCTGCTCAGGCTTTCTTTTCAGCTTATACATCTTGGAATGATAGCGTTCGTTTAAATTGTGCTCAAATTCGTTAATGGTAAAGTTTTCGCGGACATGAACAGCCAGCACAGGTCCTTCATGCATAGAATTGGAATAAAAAAACTTATTGATCCTGTTTGTCAGGTCTGGCTTTAGTTTCAAATATTTATGCATCAAAGAACGGTACATCTGCACTGAATTCATCCCGTATAAAGGGTGATCCTCTCTAACAAGAGAGGGGATGGACAGTTTGTTCGGATACGTGTCGCATACCACGACATCAGCATCGCTCTCCAGCATTTCCCCGATGCTCCGTTCGGTCAGCGTGACCTGCCCGGGATCAGGCAGCAGCAGGTTGTCATGCTGCCATGCGGAGGGGAAAAAGCTGTATTCTGGTTTCATTAAGTCTTCGATTACGTAGTTAGATATCGGCTCAAAATACATGTCAAAAGCGTTATTATAAACCTTTCCGTTATAAAAGCTGCTGCTGCCCCAATGCACTACCGGAATTCTTCCAGTCAAATCTGCGAAAAGGAGCTGTTCGAGCAGTTGGCGTACATCCATCCAAATACTGTGGCTGTAACCTCTGATGAGCATAAATCGTACCCGTTCCATTTTTCCTAATCACCTCCGTATTTCCTTTACGTCAAGGGGATAAGCGCAATTTCAGGTCCGTTCCCCGTATCCGATGCGTTTCAACAACTGGACGAACGCTTTGACATCCTGGGCCCGCTCCTTGGGACAAACCAGCAGAACATCCTCTGTTTTGATAATTATCATATTCGAGACCCCGATGGAAGTTACAAGTATATCGCTGCTGTATATTACAGAATCATGAGTGTCCATTCCGATGTGGCTGCCGCTGACGGCATTACCACTGCTGTCCTGGCCGATCATTGTAGCCAGCGAGTCCAAACTGCCGATATCATCCCAATCGAAGTAGCCCTTAATAGCCGTAAGGCTGCTGCTTTGTTCCAGCACACCGTTATCGAACGATATATCGGGTAACTGGCTGTAAGCCTCCTCTATAGACGAATCGTAGGAAGGGGAGTCCGACTGGTCCAAAACTGCTGACAGGATATTGAAGTGTTCCGGCATATGCTGCTGAATTCCGGTCCTGAAGGTCTGCAGATTGCCTGCGACCATGCCGCTGTTCCACAGGTAAGCCCCGGATTCTACGTAGGTGCGGGCAGTGGCCATATCGGGTTTTTCCTTGAACTGCAGTACACGGGAGATATGATTGGAAACGGATGGTTTGCTCGGATCAATCTTAATATAACCATAGCCGGTGGCCGGGTAGGTCGGATTCACACCAATGATGGTCAGAGCGGAGCTGTTTATACTCTCCCTATACGCTTGGTGGATCGCATTAAGGTACTCATATTTGTTGTTGACAAAGCTGTCAGCCGGAATGAAACAGACCGAGCCGGTCTGAAATCGACGTTCCAGCCATAAGGCCGCATAGGAGATACAAGCCCCGGTATTTTTACGGAGTGGCTCAAGTATAATATTTTGCACAGGAATGATTGTCTTAAGCACTTCACGGGTGAGCTCTGCATAATTTTTGTTAGTTATGACAAAACATTTGTCCGGCGGAATCAGTTCGGTAATGCGCGCAAGGGTCTGCTCCAGCATGCTGCTCATTCCTTCCACGCTGATAAACTGTTTTGGCTTGTGTTCCCTGGAGAGGGGCCACAGCCGCGTTCCAGCACCACCGGCCATGATAACCGCATATTTATCCATTTTTTCACCTCCCCGATATTGAGCTGCAGAATGCGAAGCCTGTCGTTTATGAAGTTACTTAACGTGGTTCAGATAGTAGCGGTAGGTTTTATCAAGTCCTACTTCCAAGCGGGTTTTCGCCGTCCAACCGAGCTTCTCCATTTTAGATACGTCCAGCAGTTTGCGTGGCGTTCCATCCGGCTTAGTGGCATCAAACAGCAGCTCGCCGTTGAAACCGACAACAGACTTCACCATTTCCGCCAGTTCGCGAATGGACAGATCCTCTCCTGTACCGATATTAAGGTACTCCGTTCCGTCATAATGCTCCATCAGGAACACACAGGCGTCCGCCATGTCGTCGATATACAGAAACTCCCGCCGCGGATTTCCCGTACCCCACAACTCCGCGCTGTGCTGATCTGCTGACTTGGCGGCATCAATTTTGGCGATCATGGCTGGAATGACGTGGGAGTTGTTGACATCGAATTGGTCGTTCGGCCCATATAGGTTGGTGGGCATAACGCTGATATAATTGGTTCCATACTGGCGATTATAGTACTGGCACATTTTGAGTCCTGATATTTTAGCCAGTGCGTAGGCTTCATTCGTCTCTTCGAGCGGACCCGTAAGGAGGTACTCCTCCTTAATAGGCTGAGGACAGAGCTTGGGATAGATGCAGGAACTGCCCAGGAAAATAAGCTTTTTAACACGTTTCTTAAATGAACTGCGTATAATGTTGCACTGGATAAGTTCATTTTCCATAATATAATCTGCGGGAAAGGTGCTGTTCGCCCCAATCCCGCCGACTTTGGCAGCCGCCAAAAACACATAGTCAATGTCCGTCGTTTCAAAGAAATGTTCCACTGCCGCCTGGTTTGTCAGATCAAGCTCCTGCCGTGTTTTACCGATGATATGCGTGTATCCTTTATCCTGCAGGTTTCTGATCAGAGCGGAGCCGACAAGGCCTTGATGTCCAGCTATATAAATCCGACTGTTCTTCTCCAACAAAGGTGACTCCTTTCTCAGTTGAGGTGTAGGTTGCAAATAGATGAAGTGAAGCTAATCCTGCAGACAGGGTATCCATCAGACACCCTGATCGCTCTTGACCATCATTTCAACAAGTTCCTTGAAAGATACTTTTTTCTCCCAGCCCAACCTCGTTCGCGCTTTGGCCGGATCGCCAAGCAACAGATCGACTTCGCTGGGCCGCAAATATTGTTCGCTGACCGTGATCAGTACGCGTCCCGTACTGGCATCAATCCCTTTTTCGTCCTTGCCTTCCCCTGTCCAGGCAAGCGTAATTCCGGCATGGCGGAAGGCAAGCTCACAGAACTCTCTTACGGTATGAGTTTCGCCTGTAGCTATAACATAGTCTTCCGGCTGCTCCTGCTGCAGCATCAGCCACATCGCTTCCACATAGTCGCCGGCAAAGCCCCAATCCCGCTTGGCATCCAGATTGCCGAGCACAAGACGCTCCTGCTTGCCATTCAAGAGGTTAGCGAGGCCGATTGTAATTTTGCGAGTTACGAAATTCTTGCCCCGGCGCGGCGATTCATGGTTGAACAGGATCCCGTTGCAAGCATACAGATTGTAAGCTTCGCGATAGTTAACGGTTATCCAGTAAGCGTACAGTTTGGCGACGGCATAAGGGCTGCGGGGATAGAACGATGTTTGCTCACTTTGCGGAACTTGCTGAACAAGGCCATACAATTCGCTGGAGGAGGCCTGGTAGAACCGGATGCCGGGGTTTACTTCCCGAATGCTTTCCAGGAGGCGCATCGTACCAAGTGCGTCTACATCCGCCGTGAATTCCGGAATATCGAAGGACACTCTGACGTGGCTTTGCGCACCCAGATTGTAGACTTCAGAAGGCTCAATCTTGTGGAGTAGCCTGCTTAAGCCTCCCGGATCTGCAAGATCACCATAGTGCAGGACGAAATCCGGCCGGTCCCCGGAGTGACCTTCCAGGAGATGATCAATTCTTTCTGTGTTTATTGAGCTGCTTCTGCGGACCATCCCGTGAACTTCGTAACCTTTGCTTAGCAAAAGTTCGGCCAGATAAGAGCCGTCTTGACCTGTCACACCAGTAATAAAAGCTTTTTTCAAGTGGGTTTCATCTCCTTTTTTTTGGTATAGTCTATGTATATGAACAAGAATAGAGATGGTTTGGACAATTGTACGTTGGTTATATATTTGAGTAAGATATACCTCATCCAAGCCAGACAAAGACTGAAACCAGTGCAAATGACAGAGCTCTTGTTGGCTAATGGGAAACTAGTAGAGTAAGGGAGGACGGCGATGCCGTTTCTACTTGAAGTATCAGAAAGTATAAAATCATGGGTTGAGGGAGTCCCTTCAAAAAGGATATGAAAATTAATCATTCTATTAAGGGCTACATAAGAGGAACACAAGAAAGGGAATTCCCTCTAATTCCGATGACACCCGCCGAAACGGAGGATAGTTAGCTTTTTACACGTAGAAGCAAGGCGAGAACACACAAAGGACCTGAGGCAGAGCCTCAGGTTTTTCTTATTGTATAGGAAATTATAGAGTGTAAAAAAATGTGGATAACTCCGATGAAAAAAGGAGGAGGGATGGACGTGAAGAATCAGGAGAGGTGGAAGAAACGAGGAGTCATCCGGCAGATTTTAAAAGATCACTTTCATGGATTCATGGAAATGCACGGACATCATCTGCCCAAGGAACTCCACAGTAGCATGATAGAAACCGTGAATAAAGCGATACGCTGTGGTACACGGGATATGGGCTATGCCAGATATGAGTGCAAGGGATGCACGGAGGGAACGCCGGAACCCGTGTTTATTTGCTTCACCTGTAAAAGCCGTTTTTGTCATGGATGTGGGAAGAAATATACGGATGAATGGGCGGAAAAGCAGCAAGAACGAATACTAGATGTACCTCATCGCCACCTCGTATTTACAGTGCCTGAAGAACTACGCAAGGTATTCTTTCAAGACCGGCGGAAGTTAAATGAACTGAGTAACCAAGTGGCCAAGGTCATTCAATATTATTACCGGCGGAAAAATAAGAGCAAGAAATACGAAGTCGGTGTGATTACCGTGATTCATACCTTTGGCCGTGATTTAAAGTTTAATCCGCATATCCATGCGCTAATTACGGAAGGCGCGCTAGACCGGAACAAGGAGTGGAAGAAGGCGGAGTATATCTCGTATGAGTACTTGCGGAAATCGTGGCAGAAACTGCTACTGGATTTAATGATGAAATGGTATCCGGAGGAAGAACGTATAAAGAGACTGGTGAATGAGTTATACCAGCGCTATTCGCAGGGGTTTTATGTGAATGCGGAGCAGCGGATGAAAAATGCCCGAGGAGCAGCGAAATACATTGGGCGCTATTTGGCGCGTCCGGCGATCGCGGAGTACCGGGTAGTAAGCTACAACTACCACAAGGTGCACTACTGGTATGAGGATCACCGAACGGGCAAACGGGTGGATGTGGTATCGCCGGTAATGAAATTCATTTACGATCTGGTGCAGCACATTCCACCCAAGCATTTTCGGATGGTGGGGCGCTATGGTCTATACAGCCGGGGGAAAAACAAAGAGTCACAAAAGGTAATTAATCTGTGGCGGTACATGGTCCACAAACAAATCGAGATGACTTTTCCAGCGGAGGAAAGGAAGAAGAAAAGCTACCGCCAGCGGATGCTGGAGAGCTATGGGCGAGACCCGATGCTTTGTCCCTGCTGCAAGCACCGGATGTTGCTTGTGGTGATTTGGCATGCGGAATATGGGAGAATTTATTATTATGACGAGCAGCGAGAATATGAAAACCAAAAGAAATGGGGGATACGAAGTCATGGGAAAAGAACAGGGCCAAAAGTCCGGACAGGATAAAGAACAAGAACTGGACCTATGGAATCCATGGGAGGAAGAAGAGGAGCCAGAGGTATGGATCGATTATATCTGCGTGAAATGTGGGATGATGGACCCTGTACCTGAATTTATAGTAGCCGAGTGTTCGTATGAACTGGAAGGCGGAGAATCCCCAGAGTTTTTCTGTCCTGTTTGTAATGGAACCTTGGTGAGAAAAGAAGAGCCAGCGGATAAATAACCGCTGGCTAGAAAGTTATTCACCCGCCAGGGTGATTTTGTTCTTTGTGTAGGAAATTATGGTTTTTTTCTGTTGATGATAAGGTATGTATAAGTGGCAAGAAATTCTACCGCTAGTTCATGGGGGAGGCCTAAGTAGTAACTCTTTTGGTTAAATAGTCATAATATCTTGCGCATTCCGCAGGAACAGCCCGCCCTTGCCGTTAAGGTCTTGCGCATTCCGCAGGAACAGCCCGCCCTTGCCGTTAAGGTCTTGCGCATTCCGCAGGAACAGCCCGCCCTTGCCGTTAAGGTCTTGCGCATTCTGCAGGAACAGCCCGCCTTTGACCTTAGCCTCCGGCGTGCATTCCGTCAGGGATAGCGGGCCAGCCCATGCGGCGTCCAAGCGGTCCCGTAGGGATAAGCGCTCCCACCTCCCCAGCCTCCTAATCACCGTACCGCCAGGCTCATTCGCCAAATTTGCGGGTGTCCAGAGGGTGCAGCCCTTTGGGGCCCTCCCTTGGAAGGGAGGGTTTGGGAGGGATCGAAAGGTTCGATTTCTTTCTTTCATCTATTTTGCTAAACTACTAAACAGTAGTAGAGTTATATACAAGCCTTGCTCATACTCTAGCAGAATGGAGACTTATCACTCATGACTAGTAAATTAGCTAAATTATTCCTCGGAGTTACCCTCACATTCGGGAGTCTTACAGTTATACCGCAGAGCTCAGCCTATGCAGCAGCCGGAGGGGTCAGCATTATGCTCGACGGGTATCCGCTGCCCTTCCCTGTAGCACCTGTAATGATGAAAGGTACCACAATGGTGCCGTTCCGGGCGATCTCGGAAGCGCTGGGCATTCAGGTGGAATGGAACCAGAAGGCGAGGAAGATCACCGCCACGAAGACGGATGCGGCAGGCAAGAAGACGGTTGTACTAACGCTGGGCAGCAAAAATGCGGTCGTAAACGGCGCAGTGGTCCCGCTGGCGGTAGCCCCGCAGGATATCCGCGGCACCACGATGCTTCCGCTCAGCTTCTTCGGCCAGCAGTTTGGGGCAGGGGTGAGCTGGAGCCAGGCGACGAAGACGGTATCCATTACTTCGCCGAAGAAGGACATGTACACGCTTGGCTTCTACGCACTGGAATCGTATGATCAGATCGCGATGCTTCCGAGCTTCGATGCGGCTGCTTTTGGCTGGAGCCAGCTTGATCAATCCGGGCAGTATACCACTGCGGTCAAGCCCTGGCGTTGGCCGCAACCTGCCGGTGATGTGACGCCGGAGTCGATTATCCAGAATGCAGCTGCCGCCGGTACAGCACCATATCTGATGGTATTCTCCGAAGATGGCAGCCTGGAGCTGACCAAGAACCTGGAGGACAAGCAGCTTCAGGAGCAGACGATCAGCGGAATTATAGATACAGCGGTACAGAACGGCTTCAAGGGCATCGCGCTCGATCTGGAGCAGCTGGGCTTCAGCGGGGACAAAGCGAAGGCGAAGGCGGATTATAATGCTTTTGTGCAGAAGCTCACCCAGCGTGCTCACGCCGCCAATCTGCAGGTTACCGTCATTGTGCACCCGCTCAACAGCGCGTATACCGGCTATGACTACAAAACGCTGGGCACGCTCGCCGATGACCTGATCCTGATGGCTTATGCTTATGGCGACCAGAAATCCCCCGAGCCTACAGGACTTGTAGATGAAGCCATCCGGCTTGCGTTGAAAGAGGTAAATAAGGATAAGCTGATACTGGGGATCTCCACCGCCAGTGAGAACGAAAGCTCGATGAATACCAAGATCGGATTGGCTAAACGATATAATCTCAAAGGTGTGGCGTTCTGGCGGCTGGGGATTATCGGCACGGCGGAATGGGCGGAAATGCAGAAATCGCTAGAGCTTCAGCCGTAACAACAATTACAACAAAGAACCCAGACCAAGGAAAGGCAGGCGTTGTTTAATGAAGAAACAGGATGAACGCACCGGTGCAATAATTATTCAGGAGGTCAACCGCACAGAGGTGCCTTACGGTACAGTGGCGGTCTGGTTCCTGGGGCAGGAAAGTGTAATTATCAAAGGCGACGGGGTTACGCTCTACATTGACCCTTATGTGTGTCCCAACCCCGACCGCACATTCCCGCCTCCGGTGGCTACGGAAGAGATCACGAATGCGCAGATATGCCTGATCACGCATGATCATTCCGACCATCTGGACAAGGATGCCCTGCCACAGATCATCCGCAGCAACCCAGGACTGCAGGTGGTGGCTCCGGGTGTGTGCAAGGACCAGCTGCTGGAGCTTGGCCTGACAGAAGGGCAATATCTCAAGGCAGAAACGGCTGAGTGGTTATCAATCGGCTCCAAGCTGAAGGTGCTGCCGGTGGCTGCTGCGCATGAGCAGCTGGAGTGGGACGAGCAGGGCCACCCGAAATATGTCGGGTATGTCATTCAACTGAATGGCGTCACGCTCTATCATGCCGGAGATACAGTGCTGTTCCCGGAACTGGTGGAGACGGTAAGCGGGCTTGTCATTGACCTGGCCCTGCTGCCAATCAACGGCCGTGACTACTTCCGCAATAAGCGGAATATTGCCGGCAACATGAGCTACCGGGAAGCAGCTGAATTCGCTGCAGTTGCCGGATTCGATACAGTGATTCCGCTGCATTATGACATCTTCGCCGGCAATGCCGAGAATCCCGGCTATTTCGTCGACTATCTGTACCGCCACTTTCCGCGTCAGAAGAGCCATGTGATGGCTCCTGCAGAGCGGTTTGTGTATGTCTCGCCGCGCGCTTTTTTGAAAGAGTAGGATAGATGCCCTGCCGTCTCCAAAGTACAGCGATAGAATAAAAGTCACATATTCCTCCGCCGCAAAGCATTATAATCGTTAAGGCCTGCCTTCATGGCGGGCTTATTCTAATTTGTGGAGGACGTTGGGTCATGAGCACAAGATATAAATCACTGGAGCTGGACAAACCGCTCACCTATGAGCTTGAGGGGCTGGAGATCGGAGTCACCTCCAACTGTAATTTTCGCTGCGATTACTGCTGTGCCTATAATAGAAATGACGGACAATCGCTGGATGCCAAAGAGGTAATCCGGATTCTGGAGGAGCTGCCAGGGCTGAAGCGGGTACGCTTGTCCGGAGGCGAGGTTACGTTGAAGTTCCAGGAATGTGTGGAGATCGTAGCCTACTGCTCATCGAGAGGGATTCAGACTCAGCTGAACTCGAACGGGAGCCTGCTGAATGCGGAGCGGATTGAACAGCTTGTAGAAGCCGGGCTGACCACGATCCATATTTCCTTTAACTTCACCACGGCGGAAGCCTTCTCCCGCTATTACAATATTCATCCAACGATCTATGCCAAAATCAGAGAAAACATCACGATGTTCGCCGCCACCAGCGTCGATGTGGTACTGGAAACGCTGCTGTTCAACGAAACCGAAGGCCATATGCAGGAGATCAGCGAGCATGTGTACAGTATGGGGGTACGCACGCATGAGATTCAGAACAGTATCATTATGGACCATACCGGCTGGAAATCGATTGCTGCCCGTGAGCAGCTGAAGCTGGCCGTTCAAGAGCTGATCGACAATAAAAAGCAAGATACTGTGCTGTATTTCACCTGCATGGACCGTTTTATGGAGGCGCTGGGCTTCCAGGAGGAACCGGGCGTGTATTTCCCGCACTGCATTGAAGGCAAGAAGCAGCTTCATCTGCACGGCAACGGTGATATCCTGATCTCCGAGCTGTGCCATCCGGTCATTATCGGCAACATTTATCAGGGAACCTCCCTTAAGGATCTTTACAGCAACATGCCTGCTCCACTGGCGAAGTTTCTGGATAAGCAGCCTTGTCCGGCGCTGGATGCACTGTTTCCGCAGGGAGTCTAGACCAAGTTACAGCAAAAAGGGCACTTTCCGTAAGAGGCGAGTGTCCTTTTTCTGTGGCGATGCCGCTTATTCCGCTCAGAAGGCCAAATTAGATGCTTTCGGAGTTAGGTAGAGTTTAAAATGCCCTGGACTTGGGGCGCAATATGCAGCATGATAAAGAAATCTATCCTTACCGTGACTATGCGGAAGGCCCATCTGATCGAGGCAGCGCTCAAAGAGAATGATCCCGGACTCTTCATGTCACCCATGTGAGGAGGTAGACGGTCTGAAACTGGAGGATGAAGCATTCTGCCGTTATATCCAGAGACAGCTGGAAATTAATTTTACAGATAAGGAATGTATGAGGCTTCATACATAAGGTGAACTGCCCATGTTAGCTAATGTAAGGAAAGGGCTGATCCGCTCCAATACCTTTCTGGAGAAAATCATGCCGCTGATCACGCCCACCGCCATTGCCGTCGGCGTTCTGAGCGAACAGACCCTGCTGCCGCATACGGGCCTTGTGCCGTGGATTTTTGCCTTCATGACACTGGTCGGCAGCTTCAAATCGAATATGCACGATATGGTGACGGTGCTGCTGAAGCCGCAGAAGCTGCTGATCCTGATGCTGATTCTGCATGTCGTGATGCCGCTGATTGGCTGGCTAGCGGCGATGGCGATTTTTCCGGGTGATGTGTATACGGTGACAGGGTATGTACTGCTGTTTGCGATCCCCACCGGTGTGGTGAGTGTGGTCTGGGTGTCGATCTATGGGGGCAATATTGCGCTTACGCTGGCACTGATCTTACTGGATACGCTGCTCTCGCCGCTGATCGTGCCGGGTACGCTGTACTTGCTGATGGGAGCGAGTGTGGAGATTGAGATCGGGGAGATGATGAAAGGTCTGCTGTGGATGGTGGTGCTGCCTTCCCTGGTCGGGATGCTGCTGAACCAATGGACCAAGGGCAAGGTCAATACCGTATGCGGCCCGCCGCTGGCACCTTTTGTGAAGGTGGGGCTGTTCGTGGTGGTCGCCATCAATGGGTCGAGCATTGCGCGTTATCTGAAGCATCCCGACGGCAAGCTGGTGCTGATTATCGCAGTGACCTTTGTGACAGTGTTGCTTGGCTATGTGATTGGAGCTCTGGTGGCGCGGCAGCGGCGCTGGAGCTATGAGGACGCAGTGGCGGTGCAGTTTAATTCGGGCATGCGCAATCTGAGTGCCGGTGCTGTACTCGCGGTCAAATATTTCCCTCCCGCCGTGGCCCTGCCGGTCATCTCCGGGATGCTGTTCCAGCAGATTCTGGCGGCCTTGTTCGGTTATTTCATTCGTGCCCGCGCCCGGCGGCTGCTGAGAATTCATGCGCCAGTGCAGCCTGCTCCGCCGGAGCGGCCGGTTTCCCATTAGCAGAGCGGGCCTCAGAGCAGCGCAGCACGCCTAAGCCAATTCTCCGAAACTACATAAGAGGCAGAATGGGCAAACGGGCCTGTTCTGCTTTTTTCATACAAATAAAGTCATAATTCGACAAAAAGTGATTTTATTTTTGAAAATACGTGCTAAATATATTCATTATCTATTGCTCATTTCCGATATTAATTGTAATAAATGTAATTGCATTGGGTCCTGGCTATGTATCGAACACTAAAGATGAATGAGGCGGAAGGATGTAGATCCCAGATGAAGATTCGAATGAAATTATCAATCATGATGATAGGTGTAACCCTGTTGTCCACTGCAGTTATGGGGGTCTTTATCTACAATAAGTCATCTGAAACCATTCTGGACTTGACCGAATCTTCGATGAACCAGGTGACCACGAACAAAGCGGAAACAATCGAAGCCATGATTGAGAAGGAGAAGAGAAGCATAGCGCTGGTGGCCGGTGAGACCGAGATCAAGCAGCTGCTGCTGAGTTCGCAGAACGGCGGGCTGGCTTCCAGTGGAACGCTGCAGAACACTGTGAATACCAAACTGCAGGAGCAGGTTAAGGATGCCGGCAATCTGGAGCATATGTTTGTGGCGAACCTGCAAGGTATTGCGGTCGCGGATAGTGATACGAAGCTGGTGGGGACGGATTTCAGTGAACGGAATTATACGATCAACGTCTTGAAGAGCGCACAGCCCGGGATCAGCGAGACATTGAAATCGAAAGCTACGGGTGCTTACGTGCTGGCTTTTGTACATCCGGTGACCAGTGGCGGCAAAATGATCGGGTTCGTGGCGTCGGCAGTTACTACCAACAGTCTGATTACCTATCTGGCAGATTCCAAGGTAGCCAATGCTCCGTCCTCTTACGCGTATCTCGTCGATGAGACGGGAAATATGCTCTATCATCCGGACGAGACCAAGGTAGGTTTGCCGGTGGAGAATGAGCAGATACAGGCCGTCGTTGAACGGGTGAAGGCAGGAGAGAAACCCGCGGCTGGGGTGATTGAGTATACGTTTAACGGAATGGACAAAAAAGCGGCTTTTACCGTTCTCCCTGAAACTCAGTGGACGCTGGTGCTTACGGGCGATCTGCAGGAAATTATGTTGCCTGTTGATAACATGACAAGCTATATCCTGTTGCTGGGACTGGGCAGTCTGCTGCTGACGCTGATTATCGGGGTCCTGATAGCTGGTAGAATCTCTTCGCCGATTGTGAAATTAACTGAAATGATTAACCGTACCGCCGAGTTGGATCTGAAATATGATGCCCAGTATGAGCACTTAATTAAGAATAAAGATGAAACCGGCACGAGTGCCAAAGCGATGTTCCGCACGCGCAGCTCGCTGCGCGAAATGGCCGGAAGCCTGATTGCCATCTCGTCCAAGGTGCTGGATAATGCGGTAACACTGGAGAAGCTGTCGAATGACGTCAGGGAGAATGCCCATGACAATTCGGCAACCGCCGAGCAGCTCTCGGCAGGCATGGAGGAGACGGCGGCGTCCACCCAGGAGATGACAGCGGCCATCCACGAGATCGAGAATAATGTGCTGCAGATCTCCAGCCGGGTCCGTGAAGGGGCTGAGGTGTCCGGGCAGATTACCGAGCGGGCGCTGGTGCTTCAGCATGATGCCGTTCAATCGATAGACAACGCGAAGCACCTGTATCAATCGGTAAAGGCTGATATGCAGAAGGCCATAGAGCAATCGCACACGATCTCGGAGATCAATGTGCTTGCAGATACGATACTGTCGATTACCAGCCAGACGAATCTGCTCGCGCTGAATGCAGCCATTGAGGCTGCCCGTGCGGGCGAAGCTGGCAGAGGTTTTGCCGTGGTGGCAGGTGAGATCCGTAAGCTGGCTGAGAAATCCTCCGAGACCGCTTCGGGAATCCGCGGGGTGGTCAGTGGCGTAACCGCCTCTGTGCAGCAGATGCAGGACAACTCCCAAGCCATCCTCGCCTTCATCGACCAGAATGTGCTGGGTGATTACGAACGGCTGACGGAAGTCAGCCAGCAGTATAACAGTGATGCCGCAATGGTGAATGAGCTGATGAACCAGTTCGAGACAGCCGCTGACCATCTCGGCACAACCGTGTCGAGCATTGCCATAGCCGTGAGTGAAGTAGCGGCCACGGTGAATGAGGGGGCGATCGGAGTGCAGGATATCGCGGTCAAAACGGCGGATATCGTAGAGAAAACCTTGCATGAAGCCACGATGGCAGATGAGAATACGCTCAGCGCCAAAGAGCTGCAGCAGCTGGTTGAGAAGTTTAAAATCTAAAGATATGCACAGGAACCACCCCCGCCCGAATTCGGCGGGGTTTTTTTCTATTACAGGAATAAAAAGGGTGTACCTATGACATTAATAGGAAGATTCGTTACTACTTAGGACCCTGCGAGGATATAGAAGGTTTACTTGCGAAGGTTAGGAGATCGCACTACCGTAATCCAAACCCTCCCCCACCCGAACTTCAGGTAACCCACGTCCTAACGGACCGTATAGCTCCTGTTTCCTCATTTCTGCGCTGGTTTGGAATGTAACGGACCGCATAGCCTCTATATCGGAAAAACAGGCCTTACCTAGTGGGTTTCGGCTTGAATAGGGGCTCCTGAGTCCGTTAGAGCTGCAAAACAGCCTTCTTACAGCAAATAGGGGTTCCTGAGTCCGTTAATAGTCTGAAAGTTAATCGCTGGTTACGGGCGACAGCCTTCCTTTGTTATGCTTAGCCTTCTTGTCGCGCCGTGTGGTATGACAGGCTCGGACGAGTAACACAAGGAACACAAGGGGGCTCTAAGTAGTAACGAAGATTCATTCTATTTCTCTATTTTTGGAAATGATAAAAATCATTAAATTACGTAGAAAATAGTGGTATATTTTACTGGCTAAATATTACATTTTATCAAGAAAGGAGCCGAATATGAATAACTTCTTTTGAAGAATATTTAATACGCATCAGGTTGACTGAAGACTTGTGGCGTTATGTCAATATACTAATGACTTCAAGGAGGAGAAATTAGGTGGAAACCGATCCTCCTGATGAAAGAAGCTATACGAATCTTGATTTCATTATTGTATAGACGAAGAGGCTTTGGATGCAATTAGTGGAAACATTAAAGGGTTCTTGAAAAAAAGTTCATTGAAAGAAACAAGAGGTTTAGTATTCAGAACGTCTATCGATAAAATGGATGAAAATAATAAAGAGGGAATCGCAACGTACATACTCAAATTTTATGAAATACTAGAAAGTAAGATTTCAGATATGCTAAGAGGAAAGTGAAGGGAGGGGAGGAATCAGATCTTCGGTTGGAGTGCTTATTCGGATCGGAGCTACTGTATGAGGAAAAGAAAGTACTAGACCGGAGTTGTTGATTTGATGCGGTTTTCGTTTTTGAAAAGCGTCAGATTTTGAGAAATAAGTGTTAGTCTGAGGCATCAAGTGAGCCTCAACAAGAAACGAACCAGATAATAAATTATTAGACTGAGTAGCCTCGATGAGTTGCTGGCCGGTGTAGCCGGTGGCCAATCATCGCGCCCGGCGTGTCCAGAGAAAATTAGGAGCGTGAGCTGAAGTATCGAGCAGCTGCTGGCATCGTGACCGCTGCCGATCGCTGCCGGCTGTTTAGATTCCAGTCTAATACTTTATTTTCTTCCGAACATCTAAAATGAGGATAATCAACACTTTGAAGTGTTATCCGATACGGTTGACTGTTATTATTATTGGCATATAACTTAAGATAACCAGAACCTGGGGGAATAGATAAAGTATTTGTATAAGTTGGTTCTCCGTCTTCCATACTCAATGACTTTACATCAATTGTTGTTACTTCATGATTTACTCTAGCGTCGACGTTATGTTTTTTCTGCCTCAACACCAATTCTCCTGTAGCATTAAGCTAAGATGAAACAAAAGACTGCCGACAATATCCATCGGCAGTCTCTGCGTTTTTGGCTTGGTGCTTCAATTAACAAATATTTCTTTAATCGAAATTACTTTTTCTCCCTGCGTATAAACCTCAAACGGATTTATCAACGGTTCCTCATTATCTCCATACAAAAAAGCCATAAATTCCTGCTTGCTTTTCGTGGTATAGATTCTATCACTATCCTTATCTTGTACAAACAGAGTCCCTGTATCATAAAATGTATATTCTGTATTGTCGTCAACAGCGAAGGACTTTATATCCTCAGATATATTGTGAATGTAGTAGCCATTAGGCATATCTTCAATCGTCAACCCTAATTCTTTCACTCTATCTTCGTCTTCAGAGTCAATAAACTCGAAATCATCTATTTTGAGCACATTTCCCTCCAAAGCAATATACCCTGTATAGTTTTGTTTCTCGGCTGACGACTCATTACTGCAAGAAACTAAAGAGACACTAAGAATAATAGCTAGGAAAATTATTAATATTTGTTTCATTCCTATCTCCTCTTCTAAGCTGAAATAAAGTTATTTCAATATACTACAGTATACTACTAGAAGGCGTATAAAAAGAAGCATTTTCTGTTCTGTATACTGTATCTTTAGTCTGCGAAGCACCATGTTGAGTATACATAATTTTAACTCCATCACCATAAGTCACCAAAGCGACATGACTTGTCGTGTTCCAATACATTATACTTCCTGCACTCACTTGACTTTCACTCGATTGTTTAACAAAGTATCCCTTATTAACCATATAAATGACAACACCAGTTTGGCCATTGTAACCTGTTCTAAACCAATGGTCTCCAGGCCAGCCGCCCCAACTGGATGCCTGATTCCATTTACCTGTTTTATCTTGAGGAATACCGCCATTAAATGTTTCCCGACTATTAACGACAGAGCAAGTCATTGCCGGCTGGAAACAATACGTAAAACGTCATGCAGGTTTACGGCGGGCCGAGCAGCTTATTACACTAGCTAAACGCAGCGTTGGTGCTACAAAGGCGCTACAAGCCTACAAGTTGCACTTGGGTCAACTGCTCGAAGAATACAACTTGGCGCATCACCAGCTTGAGCAGATTGAACACGAAGTACATCTCGTATTGGAGCGCATTCCCTATGCCCAAAAGTTACTTACCATTCGAGGTGTAAATGTAACCACTCTAGCCGGTGTGTTAGGAGAAGCTGGTGATCTTAGTGGTTACTCACACGGAAATGCCTTACTTCGTCATGCGGGTCTAAATTTAGCTGAAGCCAGCTCTGGGAAATGGCGTGGGAAAATGGTACCGTTTTCATTTATGGATCGATTTATTATTTACCCGTTGAAATGAATTTGAGCCTATTATCAGAAGTTGTACTTATTCTAGGTGTGTATATGTTCATTCTCTTATTATGCTACCTGGTTCTGCTCTTTTCTACGAAACTTAGAATGGTTGTATCCGTGGTCCTTGTCCTGCTCATGTATGCAGTTTTCTCAATTATGAATTATATACCCTATGTAAAATACATCTTACCCGGATATTGGGCACTGAATAGTATCGAATTCTCAACAGGCACAAGCATAGGGATTCTGCTGCTGCAAGTAAGCATTAATCTGCTGCTGCAAGTAAGCATTAATCTGCTGCTGATCGTAATAGTAATCTGTCGAAGCAAGGCTGTATTTAATGCGATTGATTTGTAAAAATCACTGCTTTGCCGGAGACACGAGCAAGAATACTTTCCCCCTTGTGGAGTTGCCTGTATACTTACAAATATAGGATAAATCACTTCTCAAAGGAGAGCGGTACCTTGACAATAACCCATAGTAAGCCGAATGTGTTTATCGGCTGCTCCCGCGAAGCGATCGACTACGCCCGTGCCGTCAGCTCGCAGCTGGAATATACTGCTCAAGTAAACCCTTGGTACGCAGGCACCTTTGGCGCCAATAGCTATACCATGGAAGCACTGGAGGATGAGCTGAACGGCAATGATTTTGGCGTATTTATATTTGCTGCCGATGATGTGGCGCTGATCCGCGACAAGACTGTGTTTATTACGAGGGATAATACGGTATTTGAAATGGGCCTGTTCTGGGGAAGGCTGGGCCGCAAAAGGGTCTTCTGCCTCATTCCGAGGGATCTGGCTGAACGCAATGATCTGATCAAGGATACGAATGTTTCCGAATACCATCTGCTCTCGGATTTGGCTGGACTCACCTTGCTGAGCTATGGCAGGCGCAGTGACGGGAAATATGCGGCAGCCGTGGATACGGCCTGTGGAGAGATCAAGAAGGCGATGGAAGCAGAGAAGGTGTTTCTGAATCCTGAAGTGGCACTTAGGCGCAAGCAGAGCATTTTGCATTTTTTCTGGGAGTATATTCGTAATATTACCATTGTAGATGCCGGTGAACGATATTCGGCATACGCGGAGGCGATCCGCAACGCACTCCTGGCTCCTGCGGAGTTCCGGGTAACCGGGGCGGCCATCTGGAAACAGACCGGGGTACTGATCCGCCAGGTGGGCGGGAATGTCGGGCGTGGCCGCTCGTTCCACATTAGTGACAATGAAGGCAAGACGGAAGGAGAGCAGCGGATTTATGTGATCGACGCCTTCCGCAGCGGAAATTGGACGTTTTTTGACCGCCACGAGATTGCGCAGGTATATATCCTATGCTATCCTTTAGATAGGAATCATGTGTTATCGGTTCATATTACAGGCAATCATACTTTAACGGATGAGCAATTGGCCAAGATTGTGGAAGATAACGATGAGCTGTTGATTACGATCAGAAACCTGGCAGGAGGGGATTCGCCATGAACAAGCGTTCACGCAAAGACATCGCCCGGATCACCGGATCTACCCGCAAGTCCAGCCGGTTGAAACCCGCAACTGAGCCGGTGAACCAAGCGGACAGCGGACAGTGGACCAAGCATTCCGGCACCACCGTGTATATTGGACCTTCCGAAGAGGGCGCTGACAAGGAATATGTCAAACGCATCAGCGGCAAGGTAGACGACAGAAAACCATCCTTCGCATAAACCAACCGCCCTCCGGGCGGTTTTTTGTTTGGTAGTGCTGTTTATACGGACCCTATAGCCTCTATTCAGGCGATTTCGCCTACTTTTTGGCTGTGGCGGACCGTATGGCCGTTATTGTATGAATTCAGGCCTCAAACGAGGCAAAGTTACTTCAATAGCGGCTCCTCAGTCCGCAACAGTACTGCATTAGCCAAATTCAGTACAAATAGAGGCCTCTCGGTCCTTAACAGGAGGCAACGGGGATTAACACAATAATAACCTTGACTTAGGAAATCATATTCAGTATAATTTCCAATAACTTGAATATGCAAACAAAAGCTATGAAGAGAAAGAGTACCACGGTGATGTCTTTTAACAGAGAGCCCCGGTTGCTGAAAAGGGGTAAAGAATAACTTTGGGAATATGGTCTCTGAGCTGCGCATCGAACCCTCATGTGGTTGTAGACTGCGCCGGAACCCGCACCCGTTACAGTGCTAGGGTATAAACGCGGGAAACGCGTCGTACCTGAAGAGGTTAATGCCGCAAGGCATTAATAAAATTGGGTGGTACCACGTGAGCGCAGGCTCTCGTCCCTTTGGGATGAGGGTTTTTTTGTGTGTCAAAAAAGGGGGAGTTTTCATGGCAAATATTTTTATTGGCGGAGCTTGGCCTTATGCGAACGGTTCATTGCATTTGGGACGTTTGGCAAGTTTATTGCCAGGAGATGTGCTAGCACGTTATTTTCGGGCAAAGGGAGAACAGGTATTGTACGTATCAGGGAGTGATTGCCACGGTACACCTGTCGCAGTCCAGGCCATTAAAGAGGGTGTCACTCCAGGGGATATTGCAGATCGATTTCATCAGGAGTTTGCCGAGTGTTTTAAGCAACTGGGATTTACTTATGATTTGTACACACGTACTGACCAAGAATTTCATCATCATGTAGTTCAAGAATTGTTTTTGAGTTTATTGGAAAATGGACATTTGTACAAGAAAGAAATACAGCAGACCTATTGTGAAACAGATCAACGATTCTTACCGGATCGATACGTTGAAGGGATTTGCCCTGTGTGTGGGAACCGCGCCCGAGGTGATCAATGTGATTTTTGTTCAACTCTGTTAGATCCTGAAGACCTGTCAGACAAGACTTGCAAGATTTGTGGGAATCCCCCCACCCAGCGTCCAACAGAGCATTATTACCTTGCGCTCTCTCGATTCCAAGCTGAATTGACCGAGTATGCCAAACAAGCTCAAGGATGGAAAGGAAATGCTATACAGTTAACTGGACGCTACTTAAAAGAAGGACTTCAAGATCGTGCTGTAACCAGGGACTTAACCTGGGGTGTAGATGTACCGCTTGAAGGGTTCGAAGATAAAAAAATCTACGTTTGGATCGAAGCGGTCAGCGGCTACTTATCGGCAAGCAAGCAGTGGGCTGCAGAGACAGGGGGTAGCTGGGAATCTTTCTGGTTGGAAGGGAAGGAGAAAACAATCGCTTATTATGTACATGGTAAAGATAATATACCTTTCCATACAGTGGTTTGGCCGGCGCTACTCTTAGGTGTGGGGGATCTCCATTTGCCAGATCGAATCATATCCTGTGAATACATGACCTTAGAAGGAAAAAAGTTTTCGACAAGTAACAATTGGGCGGTATGGGTACCGGACATGTTGAGTCGCTATCAACCGGATTCCATTCGTTATTTTTTAATAGCAAACGGGCCTGAGCACCGGGATACTGATTTCTCATGGAGGGAGTTCATCCATAGCCACAATGGGGAATTGCTTGGCGCATTTGGGAATTTGGTTAATCGTACATTGGCTTTTATCGACAAGTCTTTTGAGGGATACGTTCCAGACGGTAATCTTAGTGAAGAATGGAAGAGAACTATTGAGGATGGGTACGTTAAGTCCGGGGCCTTAATTGAAGATGGTCATCTAAAGGAAGCCATTGAGCTGATTTTTACTTACGTTCGCCAAGCAAACAAATTCTTTGATGAACAAAAGCCATGGGTACAGATTAAGGAAAACCGAGAAGCGTGTGGGTATACACTGAACACATGTGTGCAAATTATAGTGAATTTATCCAATGTACTGCACCCGTTTATTCCCTTCTCCTGTGAAGAAATAGGAAAGTTCCTAACACTTGAACCACCGGTTTGGAGGTTGACTTCAGTTCCAGCTAACCGAAAAATCCAGAACTTAAAGCTATTGTTCGAGCGTATTGATATTACTCGGATTGAAGAAGAAACTAGTTTATTGGAACAACAGAAATTGTAGTCCACTAGGAAATGACGTGCTATCCTCGATGTAGCTTTTTTGTCGTAGTTTGGCATTTTGCTGACGTAAGCGGGATACAGAGATCATTTATATTTTCACTCAAGGAAAAGGCTATCCTATGCAAGGATAGCCTTTCTTCAAGACTGACGGTACTTGTTGCACCCATAGAGATTCCTTCGGGCCTGTTGATTGCCTGATTGGAGCACCGCACTAGTCCCAACACATCTTTAGTGAAAGAGGTCTGCCGTACAGTTGGATGTGATTAGACCCTATGCCTCTCCATCCAGGCCGTGGCCCAGTCGACTAGCGGCTTTTGTTCCAGAAATCGGACATCGGTATTCCCGATTCGATGTACCCTCAGATTTCTTTCTTTCTCATATTCTTCCCCTAAGGAGACAAAATCGCTGTCGTCCATAGCCTGGGTATTGTAAGTCACCCATTTGCGAGTCCCGTCAGCCATGATCGCACTGCTTTCGTTGACCATTTGCTTCCCAGGGAAGTCGGCTCTGGTTTCGGCTAAATGCAGGGATGTATTTTTATCATGGCCTACGCCAATTAAGAGCACGTAACCATTCAGTTGATATAATTTATCCAACGGGGAGCCATCACCAAAAATATTGCTTAAATCATGAGTGTTTGTAATATATGCAGCATGTTTGCCTACCGCGGCTATGGATCGTGCAGGGTGATCCGACCTTTTGGCCCCCGGCCATTTGCGAAACATTTCGGCCACGACGCCCATACCGATTGCCGGGGTAATATCTTTATCAAAGGCAGGCCAGTGTTCCCGAATAATGGGCCACCATTCTACAGGTTCTTTCCAGTGCACGCCCGTTGAAGGATCGAGATTCTTCCAGGTTTGGGAAGGCATCATCAAGGTTCCTTCTTCTCCAACAATTTCTAGAAGAGACCGAATTAACGTTTCGGCTCCTCCAACGACAAACCCCAGCTTGCTTAGCGAAGTATGCACAAATATGCTTTGTCCTTCCATCAGTCCGTAGCTTTTAAAGTGATTAACTAGGTCTTCTTTCGTTAAGATAGCTCTTGATTCTTGTAGTTCAGTCATGTTAACCTCCACCTTTCATGAAAAATAAAAACAACCCCGCAATAAGCAGCGGGGTTGTCTCCGGCATAGCCAGGAAAGCAGTGCCCTTCAATTGAATAATTTCCTAGATTATACTATGAAATCATTGACTCCACTAATACAAATTTTTGTTGTGTCTTTATTCTTAGATACAACATGAAGTGAATCCTGCCGCGTTATCTTTTGGGTGGCGGGATACGGTATAGTTGCATATAGAAGCGTGGGGGCAAGCTGCCCCACTTTCTTTACCTACCGGAATTAAACCCCGGGAACTAGAGGGGATTAAGGAGATATTCCAAGAAGAGTAAAGTATCTTGCAAATCAAGTAAATAGAGCCAAATAAAAAAGAGCATTGTCCCTCATCTCATGTTGAGGGATAATGCTCTTTTTTATTTTCCCCGCGAATGTTTCCTGACGGTATGACGTTTAAATATTTAAATTCTAAAATATTCTTAGTGAAACTTGAGGGGAAAGCATCCTTGGCGTCGTCAAACCCAATGAACGTATGTTAGAGTTCTCCCTTGAGGTTATAGGAGAGCCCTTTGTTTTTACTAGATACATCAGGAGGGAATTATGAAATTAACCATTGAAAACGTAAGCAAGAAATACAAGGGGGATTCTTACGGGCTCCGTGACTTATCCCTTCAGATCAATACAGGTGTTTTGGGATTGTTAGGTCCGAATGGTGCTGGAAAATCAACCTTGATGCGAATTCTATCAACCATTACTCAACCCACAGCGGGTAAGGTGAGCTGGAATGACATCGATATTACTAAGGATCCTAATACTGTGCGAGGCATACTCGGTTATTTACCACAGGATTTTGGCGTATATCCTCATTTAAATGCAGTTGAGTTTTTGGAATATTTAGCAGCGATTAGAGGGTTGGATCATAAAATCGCCAAAAAAAGAATTGATGAATTACTTTTTTTACTTAATCTTCATGAGGTTCGCAAAAAACCGTTACATAGCTTTTCAGGAGGGATGAAGCAACGTGTAGGAATAGCCCAAGCTTTATTGAACGACCCTAAGCTGTTAATCGTAGACGAGCCAACGGTTGGGCTTGATCCTGAAGAACGTATTCGTTTTCGTAATCTTTTAGCGGAATTGTCAGGGGATCGGATTGTAATCTTATCAACGCATATTGTATCTGACGTCGAAGCGACCGCAACAGACATCGCTATTGTCAATCAAGGCCGACTCGTGATACACGCAGCTCCGAGTGAGTTATTGGCTGCGGCGGAGGGGAAAGTGTGGGAGTGGTTGATACCGAGTGATACATGGATGGAAGTACGTAAGCAATTGTTAATCAGCAGCACTATTCAGAGCAGTGAAGGGGTACGTATGAAAGTCATTGCCGATATTCAGCCTTCAGCTGAAAGCCACTTGGTGACACCAACTTTGGAGGACGCGTATTTATATTGCATTTCGGCAAAAAAGCAGGAGGCAACAGCATGACATCGCTTCGTATTCTATTTCAGATGATGAAAGCTGATTATTTAGAAAGGGTCCGAAGATACAGTTTTTTGATTACAGTACTTGTATCCATTTTTATCGTGTTTAAATTTATACCTTCAAGTAATGAGAATTATTTAACCTTATCACTAAACAATATGCGCGGCATATATAACTCCGATTGGGTCGGCAGTGCAATAGCTATATTAGCCTCCATGCTATTAAGTCTTCCAGCGTTCTTTCTAGTGAAAAATGCGATTGAACGAGATGTGCAGACGGGAGTGGGACAAATTATAGCAACGACTCCGATTACAAGGTGGATGTACACCATGGGTAAAATGTGGAGTAACTTCGTTCTCTTGATGTCTATTGTTGCTGTATTAATTGTATCCGCCCTTGCCATGCAACTGATTAGAGGGGAGAGTTATACGGTTGAACTGCTGAAATTATCGCTTCCATTTTTGTATTCCACATTGCCAACTATGGCTTTGGTAGCTTCAATTGCAATTTTATTTGAATCGGTACCTTTGTTGCGTAAGGGATTGGGTAATTTAATTTATTTTGTGTTATGGATTATTTCGCTTAAATTTTCGACTACAGCCATTCATTCAAGCCAGGATATATTGGGGATTTCTCCGATCCTTACCAGACTATCGAGTGAGGCCAATGCGGGGCTTCCTCATAGCAATGGCGGCCATGTCTCTGGGATGAGCCCGCTCAAGGGGGATTTATTAACATACGACTGGACAGGTGTACATTGGACTATGCAGATGTTTGTAGAACGTTATATTTGGTTAGCTGTGGCAGTAGTGATTGTAGCAGTGGCTTCAATCTTCTTTCATCGCTTTGATCTGACGCGTTCTTCCAAAATTAATAAAAAAGGTAAACCCAGTGAATTTAGAAAAGCAGAGCCGCACATTATCTCTGTGCATATGAATGATAGTGGAATAAAGTTAACTCCCTATACTAATGTACAGGGGCGATCCCATTACATCACGATATTAGTTATGGAGTTGCGTCTTATGCTCAAAGGGTTACGTTTTTGGTGGTACTTGATCGCATGGGTCTTGATCGTACTGGGGTTGTTGTTGCCAATGGAGTCTGTATTAAAATTTGTTGCACCCATTACTTGGGTTTGGCCTATTCTGATCTGGTCGGCAATGGGCACGAATGAAACGTATCACCGTACCCATCAATTAATGTTTACGGCCACGCATCCGATTCGGAATCAATTTATAGTATTGTGGCTAGCCGGAATTATCGTTGCTTATTTGACAGGCAGCGGGGCTATCATTCATTTTCTTATCGCAGGTGAATGGGAAAGTCTAAAGGCGATGGCAGTAGGAGGATTATTTATCCCAACGTTAGCAGTAGCTTTAGGTGTATGGTCGGGAAATGGCAAGATTTTTCAGGTGATATTTATGTTAATGTGGTATCTGGGTCCTCTGAACAAATTAGAAGTTATGGATTTCATGGGAGCCTCACAGCAATCTCTTGACCTAGGGTTATATCGGTATTACCTGCTAGCTACGGCTATTTTGCTAATGCTGGCTGTTATTGGAAGAATGCGGCAAGTGAAGATCGCAACCAAGTACTAACAGAATTTAAGTAGGAGCTTCTTATCCACCGCAGAAAAAGCGATCACTCCCCGTTTGAACATTGGGGTTGATCGCCTTTGTTCATCTATTCCTGGGAATGCGCTGCTTCGTCCTTAACTTCCTCGCGAAAGCCCTTAATACTGTCTCTACGCCGTTCATTCTTTTCTTCGATTTGGTTACGCTCTTCACTGCTGATTTCAGAAGAGAATTCGTCTAAATAATCCTCAGCTTCATTTAAGTTCCGAAGTGTATGCTGAATATTTTGCTGCAAATGCTCGACATTATCTGCCCGATTATCCGGTTTTGCCATTAGTGTATCGCCTCCTGGTAGTTGATGCGCCCGTTAAGAGCACTAACCAGTAGGTTGAGCGTTATCGGAGGATATTATGCATTGATGAGCACAGCTTCTTTCTATAGAGATTGTTAATATGAAAAGACTATGGCAGAATATATGAGAACTAACAATGATTGTAGAGGGAGGACGACTGTAAAATGAAGCAACTTTTACTCAAATATATGACTCGGCTGAGCTCCTTAAGCGAAGAAGAGCAGCACGTGATTCTGGATGAAATTCTTGTCGAAGAATACAGGAAAGGAACCGTTCTGCTTAGACAGGGAGCGGTTCCCGACAAATGCTATTTCGTCCTGAAGGGGTGTGTGCGGCAGCATGCAGTTGACGCCATGGGGCGGGAAATCACCTCCAACTTCTACACGGAGGAGCAGGCGATCTCCATCTTTAATGCACATAAGCCGGATAAATCGTCAGAGTACACCCTGACCTGTCTGGAGGACTGCGTAATGGTTGTCGGTCCGCTGGACAACGAGAGGGAAATGTACGCCAAATATACGCAGCTGGAAACCATGACACGCCGGATGATTGAGGAAAACTTCGGTCAGGTTCAAGAGGAGTTCGCCGCTTTTATTGCCTCTTCCCCCGAAGAGCGCTTGAAGACTCTGGTTCAAAAAAGACCCGGACTGCTCAGCCGGGTCCCCCAGCATCAGCTGGCGAGCTATCTCGGGATGACGCCGGAGTCGCTGAGCCGGATCAAGAAGCGGATTTATCGCGAATACGAGGAGCCGGGACTCTGAACAGCAGCCATATCCCAAGGCCCAGCTCTCCCGCGGTCATCGGCAGCATTAACACCCATTCAAGCACTTTAATGAGATCTTCATACTCGGGAACAAGGGTGCGGAACAGATGGATAACGAAATAACCGGCCGCAGCCAGCAGCAACAGAACACTGATCATCTTCGGTATATTCCCCGATTTGAACGTCAGCAGGCCTATAATCAGCAGATGCCCCCCAAACAGAATCAAACCGACCGACCATATCGCTTCAAAGGCTCGAAGAAACAGCACAACCCCTGACTGCAGCTGATCAGACGTGAATCCGGAAAGCGCCTGGCCCTTGCTGTCTGTAAGAAGCGAGACGACAACCAGGCTGGAGACGGCAATCGCCAAAACCGCCGTATAGGATAGACGCAGCCATGCGCCCAACATAGACAGGCTCGGATGCACAGGCTTCAGAACCGTATATAATGCCCACGCGGCTACGATGTCACAGGCTATGATCAGAACCCATCCCAGAATTTCAGCTCTAAACAGCATGGGGGAAGACTTCAGGTTGCCAAAGGTAACGGCCGCGTCCCCCTCCACGACAAGACTTCCATGAATATATCCATACGAGAGCGAGGCGGCGACCGCCATCAGAATGATTGAAATACCGGCAATTCGCGCCACTGTAGCAGACATCAACATTACCTCCTTCTATTGATTGGTGGTTACATTGTACTATACGGGCACAGGAGCTTCATTGATTTAAGTCAATGGTGAACCTCGCGGTGAAGATTAGTCACGGTGAACCGTACCATAAATAGGGGCAAGTTTTTTGAAGAAAAACTCGCAGGAGCCTGTATTTACAGCATGAGGACCATGGGTTAGGGCTGGGTCACATTCCCATGAGAAAGCTGCGTACACATGCTCCTTCAGCTATCATGAGCTAAAGGTTTGACAAACTTCTCTTATTCCAATAAAATCAGTACAAGAGATATGATCTTCACAAGAAGCGCATTCACGAAAACGCTGAGTGAAATCATAAACCAGTACACATTCCTTAACTTACGAGGATTCCCTGTATGCGGCAATCATGAGGTTTTACGATGATGCTGTGCATACTTGCACGGTTTTTCACTATGTAAACCTCCTTGTTGGAAGACATATCTCTATATTCCAATAAGGAGGTTTTTTACTATGAAAAGAAAAAAGTTTGCTAGTCTTATGCCGAGAGAGGCTTTGAAGCGCAGTAAGTCAGCACCAACAATTGTGGTCATTGGACCATCGACATCTGGCAAGAGTACCTTGGTTTATGTGTTGGTGAATCATAGAATAATTGGGTTTATCACTGTGGGAATCGGAGACAAGAGCCAAACCACAATCATTCCTTGCAACTTTGCATTCGATGAGCGTATTGAAAAAGATGAGCATTTTGCCATGCGTATTAGGATCAAAGATTTTTCGGCAAAGGATGTACATATCGAAATTCTTGAACAGCTGGCAAAACTATTTGCGAGTAACGAACTGTCTACAGAGGACACTTTGGATTCCATTGATGTTGAGTGGTTCCAGAATATTCTGGAACCGAAAGATGCAGCCTATCATTTAGGGAAGATGGAAAAGCAGATTTCCATTGAGGATTTTAAAGAATCAATTGCTGATGTCTTATGTGCAATTGAGAATGCAGAGCCATCGTTCTCAGAACGTGTAAAGGTAAAGAAGAAGGAACTGGCTCAGCAGAAAGTAAAAATATCCGAAATTAGAAGAATGGTTTTTGAGGATATTTGGGGGAGTATTTCTGATGACTTATTAGCTAGATATTTTAAGTGGCTTGATTATATAGGAGAGAATATTACCAATAATTTGAATCTATTATTAGGTGAAGATAACTCACTTGGAGGAATACATGATTACAGTGCAAATGAAGACGATATCTTTATGTATGGTGGAACAATTCTTCAAACACTATTTGATCCGTTCGAACCATTCAGCTTAATTGTTGAGGATATTACCTTGGCTTGCAGACCAAGAACAGAGATAATAACTAGGTCAGATGAAAACATTCCACTGAGATTTTGTTTACGTGATACCATGGGACTTACTCAGATCGGAATGGATAGTAACTCCATTAAAGATGCATTGGACATTGCATTAAATTGTAGTCCTGATAGTATTTTGTTGCTGATGAATCTTGAAGAACGTGATGATGTCATTGCAGAAAGTTGTGATGCAATTGCAGAGAAACTTTCTAAAGCTACTAAACTGGATGTTCCAGTTAATGTTATATTCACAAAGGCTGATCGACTCATCGGAAACCTTGTTAATAAATCTAACAAAGAAACAGTTGTACTTAAGCAAGATGATTATGACGCAACTATTCTCGGTGCAATTGATAATATGGAGGAAAATATCAGGGGATATTTAACTAAACTTCCGCAGAAAAATGGAATGTGGCTATCATTAAGATATTTGGATGAGGGGATTGACCCCATACAACGTGCACTAAAAAATCAGGGCAGTGATAAGTTTGAACGTTTTACACCAACTGGATTATATCAGAATATAGATGAAATAATTCGTGAAACACAAAAACGGATTCTACCTGAAGGTATTGAAACCCCGCTCTTTGTTACTGCTATTGATGCGGATGCTCCAGCTGTAGAGATGAAGGTTGAAGGCAAAATGATTTCTAATATTTTCAATTCAATACAAAATGTCCTTACTGAGGACAATTCCGTCGTGAATGGATATACCATAACAACAAAATATACTCTTAGTGGGAGAAGTGTCGTTGCATATTATAATAAGTTGCAAAGGGGTCAAGGTCATACGACTAGAGCTAATGTCTACGGTAACTTTAGCATCAATATGAAAGCTATGTTGAACAAAATTCTATGTAACGAAATCCCTGATTTTCTTACACTTTATGAATCACAGGTTATTGGTACGGTAGTCGATAATCTTATAGATATAGAATTGGAGCATTTGGTTCAAGAATTTGATAAGAATCAACACTATAAAGACCTTGCATTCTGCGATATAAATCCTGCACTCATAAGTAAGTGGTCTGATAAACAAAGAAATACTCAGATTTTACATCAAGCTATACGCCAATACTTTAGTTCTAGTGAGAAGTATTATATGGTTATGGATAAAGTAGCTTTTAATTTATCATATGGCAATGAACAAATCAGGAAAATTATTGATGGGGTTTATCAAAAGCCTATCAGCTATGACCAAACCATGCGAGAGATGCAAGACACCTTTAAAAAAATATTTGCAACTCAAGCTTTTTCAGCTATTATTGCCAAAGAGATTGGCGACGCTATGACCGATCTTATAAACAAGATGATTATTTTAGTATAATATGAAATAAGAGAGCATCCCAAGAAGCCCGAGCAGAATGACAATGCTCGGGCTTTTCGTATTATTTTAATCTTATGTGATGTTCGGTAAACCGTATATGAGTAGGGGCAAGTTTTTGAAGAAAAGCTCGCAGGAGCCTGTATTAACATCATCCAAACCGTAGGAGTGGGGTAGGTCACTCTCTATGAAAAACAATGTGTAAACAGGCTTATGCGAGCTTTTTTATTGTGCTATATAATGATTGGGTTTGAGTGTGGATGTTTAATTCCTATAATCGTGTATTAGCAGAAGCTTCTCAGGTAGTTATTGAAGGAGGCAGAGAAAGCGATATTCGATTTACAATATCAGACTAGTATAATACTATGAATTTAGAAGAATATTACATAGATTCAAGAGATACTCATCCCAAACCATCTGTCTTAATAGTTAGACACAGTGGTAAAACTCATTCGGGAAAACCAAAGAGGCAGGAAATAAAAAAACACTAAGAATCAACTTAGTGTTTTTCGATATACAAAGGAAAGTCTCAATTGCCCTCAAGAATCCACTTGCTTAGCTCTTTGTCAAAGGTTCGAGGTTCTTCAAACATCGGATTGTGACCACTATGCTCAAAGATCACTTTTTTTACGTGCTCATAGGTCTCATCAACAGAATTCCAAAGTGAAACAGGCGCTACCAAATAATCATACCTGCCTAAACCGATAAATACTGGTTTGTTGAATTTAGCGAGTGATTGTATAAGATTCAGTTCTCCGAATGCTTCTCCCCACAGATGATCGATAATTGGCATATTCGTATATACATCTTCCCACATGTAAGCTGCGTCAAATGTATAGTCATAAAAGCTTTGGGCTCCCATCCGTATACACATGTGAACGAATCGTCGTTCAGGATCTTTCTGAATGTCACTTTCTAACAAAGCAGTATCCATCTCGAACTGTCTTTTTCTCTCTGGACTTGCTGTCTCATTAAAAAATGCAAAACTTTGACGCTGTCTTTCTTTGCTATTTGTAGGTGCTGAATTCAATAAGACAACTTTTTGGACATGGTGGGGATATTTTTTAGCATATTCTAAAGCCATGAAAGCATGTCCTGAATGCCCTAATAGGATGAAATTTGTTAAGTTAAGATCCTGCCTTGCCGTCTCTATATCATCTAATACTTTGTCCAATCTATAATCTTCGGGTTGCAGAGTTCGGGGTGGTTTCACAAATCCTCTATGATCAAGGAAAATAAACTGGAATGTATCATATAAATTTTCTGAGAATAGTTGAGGGTAATAAACGCTGCTGCCTATCACCAAAATAGGTATCCCAGTTCCTTTTACACTATAATTCAGTTCAAATCCATCGCTATTTATATTAAGGTATTTATTCAATGTAATCGTCCTCTTTTCTTTTTAATTTTAGACATCACTCCTTCCTTTTACGGATTCCATTACATTCTCCATGGAACGTTCTAACATTCTGATCACCTCAAATATTGTGACTTGTAATAAATATTATGTTAGCATACTTTAGTCGTTATAGCGTAAGGCTTTTGGTGGATAAACGATAGCAAGAAACGGATCATTCACCACAATCCGGCAGATGGTTCGAGAACGTCTCTCTGGTTAAATTTATAAAGGCATCAATCGCGGGCGAGATCCATTTCTCTTCATGCCAGAACATTTGCGTTGCAAAGGATACGGCTGTCAAATCCCAGGGTAGCGGAATCAGTTCTCCCCGATTCACCTCTGCTGCTACAGCCATTTCAGGCAAAATGGCGATACCCATCCCCATTTTGGCACATTGCTTAATCGCCTCCGCACTATTAAACTCTAATTCTGTAATGCTTCCCATCGCCTTCTGGGAAAGACTCCGCTCAAAAAACATCCGATAGGAGCACCCCTGCTCCGTTAGTAGGAAGGTCTCGCCATTAAAGTCCTCAACCGTCAAAGCTGTCTGCGAAGCAAGCCGATGCTCTGGTGCAACCAATAAATAGAAGGTCTCGTCAAGCACCTTTTCCCCACAAAGTCCTGCCTCTCCCTTGATCTCATCCAGCACAAAAATAATGTCTGCACTGCCTTCCCGCAAGCTTTGCTTCAGGTTTGGCTCCGAGAGCGGGCGAAACATCAACCGGACTCCCGGATAGCGCAAGCGAAATCGCTTAAGCACTGCCGGAATTCGGTACGTACACAAGGTATCATCCGCACTTATAGTTAGCGTACCTGTCATTTCACCCGTTTGCTTGACGGCATGCTGCGCCTCTTCCAGGTCACTCAAAATGTGATCCACATAAGCCAGAAAGCTTCTGCCCGCATCGGTCAGCGCCACCTTTTTCCCCATTCGATCGACCAGCTTGACCCCAAGCTCATCCTCTAATGCTTTCATCTGCATCGTAATGGTTGAGGGGACGTAGTTCTGCGCTTCCGCTGCGCGGCTAAAATTGAGGGTAGAGGCCAGGGTATGAAACGTTTTAAGTTGACGCAATTCCATCGTACTGTCCTCCTTTTGTTCAAAAAAAATGAACGTTTTATTCAAAAACGTTTCTTTGACTTAACAATAGCATTGCCTTAAAGTGATGACAAGAAATTCATTGCCCACCTTTGAATACGGAGAGGAGAAGATTACTTGAGAGATTATGAGATTTTTAAGCTTGGGGATATCACACTGCAATCCGGAGAAATACTTCCTCAAGCGTTTCTCGCCTACAAAACCTATGGGACGTTGAATGCAGCCAAAAATAATGTGATTGTTTATCCTACCTGGTTTGCAGGTCAGCATGCCGATAATGAATGGTTGATCGGACCGGATAAGGCATTGGATCCGAATAAGTATTTTATCATCGTACCGAATATGCTTGGCAACGGGTTGTCCTCATCACCGAGCAACACGCCCCCTCCTTATGACCGGGCCAACTTTCCAGAGGTTACGATCTATGACAATGTGCGACTCCAGCATCAGCTAGTAACTCAGAAGTTCGGTATTAACAAAATTGCTTTAGTCGTCGGCTGGTCACTCGGGGCCGTACAAACCTTTCAATGGGGAGCAAGCTATCCTGATATGGTGGATCGGATCGCTCCATTCGGAGGAACGGCCAAGACCCGGCCACATGCGAAGGTTGTTTTTGAAGGACTTATCGCAGCCCTTCAGGCTGATTCTGCTTGGAAGCAAGGCTTTTATACCGAACAGCCCAAGGCAGGATTAGCTGCAATGGGGCGGGTTTATGCCGCATGGGGGTTCTCTCAGGCTTATTATCTGGAGCAGCTATTTCAGCAGGAAGGTTACCTTACGCTCGAAGAGTATCTCGTAGATTATTGGGATGAAGTATTCCTAACCTTCGATGCCAATGACCTGATTACCATGCTGCGTACAGGGATACATGGAGATATTAGCGCAAATCAACGGTATCAAGGAGATTTTGAGCTTGCGCTAAGCAAGATAACATCTCGAGCGCTTGTCATGCCGGGGAGTACGGATCTTTTCTTTCCTCCTGAAGATAATGAGTATGAGACTCATCATATGCATAACGCAATCTTTCTCCCAATTGAGTCCAAATGGGGGCACTGTTCCGGGATTGGACAGCATGAACCAGATTCATTATTCATAGACACACAGCTAAAACAATTTTTACTGGAATAAGGTCAGGATGTTGCAAAATAACAGGGACGTTTTCGTTTATGAAATCGTCCTTGTTTTCATTTTATCTGTCGATTCCCTCTGCTGAGCCGTGTCCTCTGCTTGTTAATCTGCTTGACTTTCCCCTGCACAGGAAGCTTTATACTCTGAATATCATCTAGATTGGAGGCGAAATTTTGTTCAAAATCAGTGAATTTTCCAGGTTAAGCAAGGTTTCCTTAAAAGCATTGCGATACTATGACCACATTGGCATGTTAAAACCAAGAACCGTTGACCAGGACACAGGATATCGATATTATTCAGCTGACCAAATCCTCGAGCTGAACCGAATCTTTATGTATAAGGAATTAGGTTTTACATTGCCACAAATTATTGAGCTTCTAAATGAAGACATTACGTTAGAACAAATTCGAGGCATGTTCAACCTGAAAAGAAGTGAAATTCAGCAGGTCATCGACACTGAGCAAGCCAAACTCACTCGAATTAAGGAGCGTATGCAGCTGATCGAGAAAGAGGGATGTGTGGAGAGAGAGCAGGAAGTCGTGATTAAAGCAGTAGAACATAAGCTATTTCTTTCACTTAAAGCACGCGGTAAGGAACAGGATATTCCGGGACTTTTTCGAACGTTTAATCAATGGATAAGAAAAGAAAACCTGAATCTGGTGGAGAGTCCCAAAATCGTTATATGGAGTGAATTGGATGAAAACGTGGATGAGTTTGAATTTGAAGTAGGCCATTTTTTAAAGGGCGAACTGTCAGTACTTCCTGATGAACTTCAAATTCGTTCTCTTCCCCCAGAATTAATGGCGACACTGACCTTCCACTCAGATTCAGCCTTTGCTTGTACCGCTTGTGTGGATTTAGCCACATGGATCGAGAACAATGGTTATCAAATCAAAGAGGATCAACCTGGCAGAGAGATTTATTTGCCGCTCCCCACGGAACAAGATATCCAATTGATAGAAATTCAAATTCCGATAAAAGGTGGTGGAGAGGATTGAAAAATAGTACAGTGATCTATATTCTGGCTCTGGCTGTTTTCTTGATCGGAACCATTGAATATATTATTACAGGAGTCATCGAAATGATTGCGTTAGACTTGAAGGTTTCTACTTCGGTCGCAGGATTATTAGTGACTGCGTTTGCTCTCTCAGCTGCCATTGGTGCCCAAATTTTAATTGCAACGACCATTAATATGGACCGTAAGAAAGTATTAATGAGTGCACTTAGTGTGTTCATCCTTAGTAATTGGTTAACATTGTTCAGCTCTACCTTTGAGGCCGTACTTGTTTCTCGCATTTTGCAAGGGTTAAGTGGCGGTGTCGACTAGGCTGGCAGTTAAGGAAAAAAGGGGCAACGCCATCGGTATTATTTTAATGGGCCTCAGCAGTTCACTCGTATTCGGTGTTCCCATCGGCACTTACTTTAGTGATTGGCTTGGCTGGAAATCCTTGTTTATTTGGATGGGGTTTATAACTATTTTTCCACTGCTCGTAATCTATAAGAAAGTTCCTGCCATTAAAGAAAAAGAAGCCGTTACCATTGGGATGCAGCTCTCTATATTAAAAGACAAAAGAATTCTGGTAGCCTTAGTCATCACCTTGCTTTATATCGGTGGCTATTCAACATTGTTTACCTACATTACGCTGTTTCTCCAGGCGACATCACCTCTTTCGATGACCGAAATTAGTGGAATCTTATTTCTTGCTGGGGTTTGCAGTTTCGTTGGTTCGAGAGTGGGGGATTATTGGCAGATTCGAAAGGGCCAAAATCGACCATTTTCCTGGGGCTAACCTTGCAAGTAGTCATGTTTCTCTTTTTATCTCTTGTTGGTAACAATCTGGTATTGTTAATCGGTGTCTTAATGATCTGGATGCTGGCGACTTGGAGCATTTCGCCGGCTCAACAATTAAATCTTGTCACCTTAGTGCCCCATTCACCTGATATTGCCTTAAGTGTGAACACCTCTTTTATTCAGTTTGGATTTGCGCTTGGCTCTGGTTTGGGTGGCCTTGTAATTAGCCATTCCTCCATTCTCCACTTGAATTGGTTAGGACTTGCAGTTGTAAGTATAGCTTTACTGCTGGCCCTCCTGCTGTTCACGAAGATGAATAGTCATGTCGGAAATCATGCAAATAGAGGTTGCGGTCAAACGTCTCATAAGTAATGGCGAAAAATTCGTAAGGAGATACATGCGATGATTCGAACCTTTGAACCAATAAATAGCTTACATAGGATAGTGGACTATATCTGGGTAGTAGACTTTGACTTTCTCGCTAATGACAACAGAGAAGATATTATTATGCCGCTGGGGTATATCAATATCATTTTCAATTACGGGTCTGCTTACAGTCTGGTAAGAGAAGATCAGGAAGTGGTGATCCCCAATACGGTTGTGATTGGTCAAATGAAAAGCGCGAAATATGTTCGATATGGACAACAGTTGTATCAAATCGGGATTTCATTAACTCCGTTAGGATTTATACACTTGTTTCAAGTGCCCGGCCTCGAATTGGAAGAGCGAATCCTACAAGCCACCGATGTGGACCCTGATCTAGATGAACTGTACCGGATGATGAGATTTAAAGATGTGGAACAAAATATCACAGCAATCAATCATTATTTACTCGATAAGATGATGTTGAATAAGAAGGATACTGGCCGCATAGAGGAAATGCTTACTTATGTAGAACGAGAGTATGAAAACTTGAACATTGTGCGTATGGCAAAATTTTTTTGCATTTCAGTAAGTACGTTAGAGCGTTTCTTCAAAAGGCATGTCGGGCTTACCCCAAAGACGTATGGGGATATTGTGAAGTTTAGAAAACATGTTGAGGATGAAAGATTGAGGGAGGAGATGCAGTATCGTTACTATGATCAGTCTCACCTCATCAAAACATTCAAAAAGTTTGCAGGCAAAACCGTCAAAGAGTTAGAGAAACTTCCACATGAATTAACCCTTCGATATGTCTGGCATGGTCAGAAGTGATGAACGCCAGATCATATAGATGCTGATTTTTTACAATACACTGTTATTCCTTCCTGCTAATCTTGAGACACTAACAGATGAGAGGAAGGAATAACGATGCAGGATATTATGATCATAGCAAGTTTACTAGTGTTTTTTAATGTAATGTTGTTGGCGATATTGGTTCCGGGAGGGCCGATTGAGAATAGAGATTTTTCAAAATTAAAAGGGGTTGTATTTTGGGGATTTAATCTGTTTCTTATCTTACTTGGTGTTATGTCGTTTATCACGTGTTATCTCTTGTTGATTGCACATCCTAATGCGATTTTCATCACGAAAATTATCGCTGTTTTATACTTTATCGTGTACATTATCGATTTAGCTGGTATTTTTCCAAAATCACCGACTAAAATGTCTAAGCCACTTATACTTTTTGAAATCATTAATGGATCGATGGCTGTCTTCCTCTTCCTCTTTGTGACGGCGATTGGGCATATCGGTTCATGAGGACGAGAGCCCGTATCACAAGTAGGGCAAAATTTTTAGAAGCCTTGCGAAATATGAGTAATAGCGTTCGCTGATGGAGGGAGGGCTATGGTAAAAAAGATTGCTCGTATTCTGAATGGGTTGTTCCTCATCCTCTGCGCATTTACGGCACTTTTTCCGATGCTCCATGTGCTTGCTGTATCATTCAGCAGTAGCCGATCCGTTTCAGTATTTCATTGGCTTCCAAGTGAGTACAATTATGTCCAGGACATGAGCCTATTCAGTGAAAACTATATCATAATTGCAATAGTAGCAAGCTTTTTCATTATTACACTTATACTACCCATAACGGAGGAACTCTATTTTCGAGGATTTCTACTGGCTCGTATGAAATGGATGGGCAAGTATAGTGTACTGGTCAATCTCGCATTATTTGCGGTTTATCATTTCTGGTCTCCTTGGCTAATAGTCGCAAGAATTGTAGCATTTTTACCACTATTTTATTTGGTATACAAAAAAGATTCTTTGAAATTGGGAATATTTGTACATTGTTTGGCTAACTTTACAGATGTAATAGCTTTAGTGATGTTATTGTAAACCGTGCCGTAATCCCTTAGACCGCGGCGGTTCGAAGGTTCTGAATGCCAATTCGGCTATGAACTAGTAATCAAAGCATCACTACTAAGAGAATAAATTTACGTACTCTAGATGCAGATTGGTGGATGTAGACTATGGAGAAAATATTGGAGTGAACGGGGGACTTCATATGACATTAGGACAGTACGGAAATAACAGTGAAGGTTTTATCAAAGATATAATGAATATGATGGTACGGATTGAGGGTGGGGTTGTTGAATTACGCGATTATATTAATACGAATAAATGGCTTAGTTCTAACTACACGTTATCAGACCCTGGAAGAGGAAGTGATAGAAAGGTTATTTTATTGAATGAAACAATTGAACCTTTCTATGTAATGAAGTATCCAGTAACACGGCAGTTGTATCATTTTATCATGGATGAAGAAGAAGTAGAACCTGATGCGAGTAACCTGCCAATTACGCAAGTTTCGTGGCTAGATACTCTTGTCTTTTGTAACAAATTATCTAGAGTGCTTGACAGAACTGAATGCTACACAATAACAAGGGAAAGTGAGAGCACAATATATAACAAAGAAGCGAATGGATTTCGATTACTATCGGACGCTGAATGGCAGTATGCATGCAAAGCGGGAACCAAGGGATATCGGTATGAAAGAATCGATAAGATTGCGTGGTATAAGGAAAATTCCAACGGTTCAGCCCAGGAAGTTGGGAAAATGCTTTCTAATCCATGGGGACTTTACGATATGATCGGGAATGTTTGGGAATGGTGCTGGGATCTCTATGATACAGACCGATATGGCAACTATAGGGTCTTCCGAGGCGGGAGTTGGGCAGAAGTTGAAAACAACTGTGGTTCTACGGTTAGAAGGAAAAGCATGCCTGATTTCAAGATAGATGACCTTGGTTTTAGAATAGCATTCGGAGCACGAATAGATTAACGAAACTTGCCCTTACTGACAGCGCAGAGAACCGTATCGGGCAAGTTTTTTGCAGAAAAACATGCCGACTATAGGAGCAGGGTAGGTCACTCTTTGGCCGGAACGGTGCTTAAACAGGCTTCTGCGAAGTTTTTATCGTACTACACAATGATTGGTTAACTTGTAGGATAATCGTAAGGTTAAATCATTGAATAGATAAAAATCAGGCCTTCTTTAGAACAGGATGAACACTCATTTCCTCAGAATGTTTATCTTTTTTGCTTTATGTGGGATGTTGGAACGATAAGTCCAGCATTTTCATAATTCCACTCCCAATTCACATTCAAGCTCTCTTTCCGAATAATATATTCTCTATCATGTTGTCCTTGTCGAAATGATATTGTAATATCTTGGTATGTATTGTAGATTATTGTGTCTCAAAATGTTGCCGAACCTATAAGGCAATCGCAGCGGTCATCTGACGGTGATCTATATGTTTGTGCAGCATGTGGTAAGCCAATGACGGAGAAAGTTAAAGAATATTGTTTGTCGCAATCAAAACCATTCAATAAAAGGATCTACTGCTATGAACATCAAAAGAGTATTCGAAGCAATTTATAATCTGAGTGAGACGACATCTATGGTTAATAAAGGTATAACATTTGAAACTTTTGTGCATGAGGTTTACTCCGCTATTTTAAGACTTGAAGATAAAACTGTACTAATTTCAAAAAACGTTACCATTCTGGGAAAGACGGGGGCCTCTCATCAGTTCGACGTGTACTATGAATTCACAAAAGCAATTGTTAAACACCGAGTAGCTATTGAATGTAAAAACCATAGGCGACCAGTAGATAAGGGGAAAGTAGGCGAATTCAAATCAAAAATCCTTGATATAGATAATTTAATGGGGATTATGGTTTCAGCATCCGGGTATCAGTCTGGAGCTAGTACATATGCAAATGGAACAGGAATAGTATTGATGACACTTGATGATCTTCCAACTTACTTCTATCCATCACAAAACATCAGGACGTAGGATTTTTATTAATCCCTTTTGCTCTTAACCAAAAAAATGGTCAAGTTCTGTCATATATAATGAATCATGACGAGTTAATGGACGAGTATGTGGTTGAATAAGCACGATCGGCAATGAAAACAAAGGATATGCACTAGCGTCTTTATCCGTTTGGAGAACGAAATGATATGAGAAGATTAATAAAAATACATGAGATTGATGAATTATATGAGGTTATCAAAATTCCCGCTGGAACTATAAACGATGAGATTATGAGAAACGTGGCAAAACTGGATGAAGAGGCGGAACTGGAGCAATTCACGAGGGACATTCTTTGTGATCCGAACAACACACTCTGCAAGTTCCTATTGAAATTGCTAATATCCTGACAACTTTGATTGTACTGCAATGATAGTGCGAGCTTATCGACTAAAGACAATTAATTATAATCAGTACCACTACTTAATGAGACAGATATCGACTCAGTGAAAGTAAGCAAAATGCAGTCGTTTTAAGTCTGCGTCATAAAGATATAAGAACTTAAATTAATAACGTCACACTGCTTATAAGGCTGGTATCGTTAAGGGACAGGTTCATTAATGTTAGACTGTTCCTTATTTGTATGGAAGCATTTTGCCGTACAACAAGCATAGATTAACCTATGATTTACAACATGTGTCCCATAAAAACGATAAGAGCGGAACACAAGCTAACAGCTTCATGCCCCGCTCTTATTCACGTTCACTCGCTCTCCCGCGCTTTCTCATATTCGATCTCAATCAGCTTAAAAAAGTCAGACGGCTTGATCTTCAGTCCTTTGCAGAGATCAAATATTTTCGTGACGGAAGGCTCGTTTCTGCCAACCTCAATCATGGAAATATAGGATCGGTCGACATTGCATTCGTGCGCTAGATCTTCTTGGCTTAGTCCTTGTTTGATGCGTATCGCTTTAACAGTTTTTCCGATAATTTGCTTAATGATATTGGACGGATCACTCAAGGAAAATAACCCCTTTTAAGTCCATTATCAATCTGATATAATGGTCACAACAGATAAAGTATTCAACAAAAAGTAAAATATATACATATTTTGATGTCGTTTCTGCACTTCTTGGTAGTATCTCGATTATCCAAAGTTACTCGGCCCAAAACATAGCTTACAGATAACGTACCCTCAAAAAATAAAAAATATTCTTATAGCCTAAAGGAGGCTCTACCCGTGCGCCCATCCTTTCTAAAATCACTAAACCTCGATGTTATTGTGGAGATGGTAGAGATGGCTTGCCGCTTGGAGAAGTGGGACAAGGTGATTGAGACATCGGAGATTTTGTACGAATGCGTGCAGTGCTTGTATCAGGAGCAGCAGTATCGAAAGGCTAAGTCTCTGCCACTGTTGACAATCGAGCTGGGGCATCCGCTGGTCTATTATTACGGATTCAGTCATCTGATTCGGGGAATGGCTTATCAGGAGAAGGGGAAGTATGAGGAAGCGCGTGCTTGCATTGATAAGTATGCCGAGATGGGATGGCTGGAGGATCTAGGTGAGGACTGGGTGGAGGTTGTAGAGGAGTTCCGATTTCTGGCCCAAGCGAACGGATATGCGCTTGAGCTTCTGTCTGGCCGGGTGGAGGTGCTGACTACCTATACTGACTTTCTACGGGAGAATCCCGAAGAAGTGCTGCCCGCACTGGATGTGATTCTACAGGCGACGCTGCGGTATGAGCTAGATGTGGACGAGTTGCTGAAGATGTTCGCGGAGCAGACGGCAGAATTCAGTAGATAAGCCTGCTATTGGATTCGTATCATACCCGTGTGCATGAGCTAGGGGTTGTCGTCGGTCATTTAAAATCCTGCGTTTAAAATCTGTTTTTGCGTTTGCTGATACAGCAAGCAGCCGGACCTTGATGAAGGGGATTGTGAGAGGGATATATTTTAACATTCCATGTAATGTATTACTCGATTTGTGTTCATAAATCCGCGACATAATCCGATAAAGAAATTAGTTGTTAAATATACAAATTACTACAAAATATTTGTATATTCGACATCATTAGATAGATCGGGCGGTGGTTTTTTTATGGGGACAAGTAAGGCTTTGGGGGTATTGAAGGTATTGGTGGGTCTTCTGGTCCTTACAGGAATTGTAGGGTGCAGTAGCTCCAGTGGCACAACCAAGGAAAAGGCTGTAGAACAGGAAATTACACTGAAGTTTATTTGGTGGGGGAAAGAGCAACGGAAAGAGGATACGCTCAAGATAATTAATATGTACATGAAGGATCATCCGGGCGTCAAGATTGTGACTGAGGATTTCTCGGGTACAGATGCAGTATCTGCTCAACTGGCTATGGAGACGGCGGATCAGAATACCGCAGATATCATCCAGGGGGATTATGGTTTTATTTTCAATTATATTAATCGGGATCTCATTGAGCCGCTTGGACCCTATATTGCGAATAAGAGTCTTTCCGTATCGAACGTTCCTCCGGAGTACCTGGTTGCAGGCATGAAGAACGATGAATTATATGCGGTAAATATCGGCATTAATTCAGAAGCTCTAGTCTATGATCCGGCATTCTTTCAGGAAGCGGGCATTGAAGCCCCCTCTCAGGACTATACAATAGATGAGCTGTACAAGACACTTATAGAACTAAAAGAAACTATAGATGACCCCGATTTCTATCCGATGGGGAATATGTTTGCTGCAAGCTATTTTCTGAGAACAAGAGGCGTATCCATGTATAATGCGGACGGAACGGCTCTTGGTTATGAAGAAGACAAGGATCTGGCGGATTACTTCGCCCTCTATAAACAATGGACGGATGAAGGCTTGATAGGCTCGTTCAAGGGAGTCAGCAGTGATGAGAATCATCCTGTAATTACGGGCAAGACAGCTTTCTTCTCCGTTTCCAGTAATGCAGCCTCAGTCTTGAGTAACAAGGCGGGACGTACCATCAAGCTGTTGCCGCTTCCGAAAGCGGGGGAGAAAGAAGGACGGTTCATTAAACCATCCATGTTCCTCGCAGTTTCTTCCTATTCTAAATATCCGGAAGAAGCTGCCAAATTCATTGATTTCTTCATCAATAGTGAAGCGGCAAATGACATCCTGAAGGGGGAACGGGGAGTTCCTGTCTCTAGTGTAATAGCTGCAAGTCTCTCTGACAAACTCGAAGAAGCGGGGAAACAACAGTATGAACTGATGGAGTATCTCACTACCCATTCATCGCCGATCGATCCTCCTGTTCCAAGTAGCTCAATCATTATCAACAATGCGTATCAGATCATAAGTGATCGTGTGCTAGACGGCAGTATCACCCCGGAACAAGGGGCGCAGGAATATCGGACAGAAGCTGACTCCATTCTGAAGGGCAATGAGAAGGGGGGAGCGAAATGAGCAGACTCGGCAACCTGACAATTACAAAAAAATTATATGGCGGGTTCGGATTGATCTTGATCCTCCTGCTTGTAGTAGCCTTCACCAGCTACTCTTACCTTTCCAAGGTCAATGATACTTACACTCAACTGCTGACGAATAAAGCCCAGTCGGTCCAACTGATTAAAGATTTGCGAATTGCAGTGGAGATGGAAAGAGCAAGTATCAGCAGTTTTTTGATTGATGGAGATGAAGCGAATGTGGCTGCCTTTGAGGAAGCGCAGGAGAATTTCCGTACCGCTCTCGGGCAGCTGAAATTACTAGTACCCGATCGTGATGATAAACAAATCCTTGCCGGCCTAGATCTCCTTCAGGAACATTACAGCAGTACGGCTATGCAAATCATCGACAGCAAGAAGCGGAATAACAGTGATTATCTGGAGACCCTCAAAACTCAGGGTCCTCTCCTAAACAAATTTAGCAGTACCGCGGAACGTTTTGTAAAGCTTCAGGAGGAGGAACTGAGTATGGAAGCCGAGGCGACTCTCGGGGAGGTCTCTGACATTAAGAAGCTGGTCCTTGCTTTGACAGCTTCCGCTCTGATCTTGGGAGTTCTGGCTTCGATTATTATCAGCAGAGCAATTTCGAATCCAATCCAGAAGCTCCAGAAGATGGCCGTTCAAATTGCCGGAGGGGATTTACGAAATACCTTGGTGGAGATTAAGAATAAGGATGAGATTGGTCAATTGGCAGAAGCCTTCAACAACATGGGCAAGCATTTGCGGGAGCTGATCCGGGAGGTGGGCACAAATGCGGAGCAGGTTGCCGCCTCATCGGAAGAGCTGACAGCCAGCGCGGAACAAACGGGACAAGCTACGGAGCATGTTGCGTCGATTACAGAAAAATTAGCCGAAGGAGCGCAGACGCAGGTGAACAGCATCGAAGCCAGCGTTGCGCTTGTTCAGAAGATGGATGGAGAGGCTGCGCAAATTGCTGATCGTTCCATTCATGTCAAGGAATCTGTGGATGTAGCATCCGAGCTAGCCTCCAAAGGGATTCAGGCGGTTGAATCAGCAATTCACCAAATGTCCGCTGTATCAAAAAATGTAAGCGAGGTTTCAATCGTGGTCAGTGCCTTGGCCGAAAGCTCCAGAGAAATCGGAGACATTATTGCGATTATTACGGATATAGCGAACCAGACGAACCTTCTATCTCTGAACGCGGCGATTGAAGCGGCGAGAGCAGGCGAGCATGGGCGGGGCTTTGCGGTAGTTGCCAGTGAGGTACGCAAGCTAGCGGAGAAGACTGCTGAATCCGGGAAACGCGTATCTGAGGTCATTCACTCGATTCAATCGGAGACAAGCCGGACCCTTGCAATGGTCAGCCAAGGGGAGAAGGAAGTGGAGGTCGGCATTTATGCCGTCCAAACTGCCGGTCAATCCTTTGCTGAAATAGAAGGTTCTATCCAAGAAATCAATGAACAGATAAGAGGCGTCTCCGATGCTTCCCAAGAAATGTCGCACGAAACCCATGAACTGGTAGTAGCCTTTGAACAGATTAATAGAATCACCTTGGCCTCCTCTGAGGGAACCTATGACGTATCCGCTTCGGCACAAGAGCAATTGGCCAGTGTGGAGGAAATAGCAGCAGCTTCAAGAATGCTGTCCGAGCTGGCTCAAGAGCTTCAGGAAAGTATTTCGAAGTTTTCAGTCTAATAGAGATATAAAGATTGCGAGGCATCCATTAATGGATGCCTCTTAATTTAGCCGTTATAGTGTGTAAGGTGATGCGTATCTAAGATAGATACTATCTAAAAGGAGAGAGTGGAATTGAACAAGCAGGAAGGGATTCTGGAAGATGTGAATGTTGCACCATTTTCTTATGCAATCTCTTTAATTGATGGCAAATGGAAGATGCATATTTTGTTCTGGATATGGAAAAAAGAAATTCTTCGCTACGGCGAGCTGAAGCGGGCGTTGGGAAACGTCACTCATAAGATGCTGAGTTCCCATTTGAAAGAACTAGAAGCGGATAACCTGCTTATTCGCACGGAATATCCGCAAGTTCCGCCGAAGGTTGAATATGCATTGTCGCCTAAAGGCTTCACGTTGATGCCTGTGCTGGAAATGTTGTGTACATGGGGAAAGGAGAATAGTGTGGACCTTGATGAGTGACACCAAAACTTGAGAAGGAGACGAATAGAATGTTTAGCAAACTCAGGCACTTCGGGCGCTTCCGGTGTCAACCAGATTTGACCGATGATATTGTGTTTCCTAACTCAACACATGTGGAGGCCGTAGTAGGAATGCAACGAATAGATACGTAGAAATCCTTTGTTTTGGGCACTTTGCGCCGTTTATGACATTTACGAAGGATGGCGCCGATTTCAAAAATAAGGTTCTGAAGGAAACAATTGAGGTTTCGGTCGTGCTGGACCTTGGTTTTGACGTCGAGTGTGTAGACATGTAGTAAAGTGTACGGAGCGTCTTTAATTAGGCGCTCTTTTTTAGTTATATGGAGTGATAATTCTTGTTTATTGACACAGCTAAAAATCACATGTAATTCTCGCAAAAGGGTGAATTTTCTTGTTTTATAAAGGTTTCTGTAAAAAACACGAATACTATTCTATCTAATTATTTTGCTCGGTTACGGGTAAAATAGTGTCTGCGCTGAAAGGCTTTCATTCGGTTATTCCTTCCTTCAACCGCAGCGTTGGTCCATCGGCAACGATGGTAATTAATGATCTCTTGCCTCCAGTTCCCAATGGTTTTCATGCAAACGGCTATAGCCGGATGCCGCAAGCCTTTCCCTTGCTCGAGCCAACGGTCTAACCAGATACTTGCTGTTCTTGCATCCGGTGAACAGTCGTACCAATGGCCAAAGCTTTCCTATTCCAGTCGTAGACCTGTCTGAGCAATGGAGAGTAGTCCAGTAACTCTTTTAGTTCCAGCTGTTTTTCAGGTGGAAGGAAACCGATCTGCAATTCGAATCGCTTCCGGAAAACATTCCGCGATCCAAGCATGGTAGTACGGAGCCAAATCCATGACCACGGCTTTCGGACGTAAGGACAAAAATGCCGGATGTTGACTGGCATACGCTCGAAGTTCCTCCACTTACGACCTGGTATAATATCGAGCAGCGTTTGGCCCCTTAAGTTATGGATTCCTGTATTGTACGTGTGACCTTTCCGAATCGCGAAATCATCAACTCCCAGAACGAGATTCGCACTGCAGGTCGCATCCTCCCAGGCTTGCTCCTGTAGGCGGTCACTTTCTGCTGCCAGCCATTTTTGCTGCTTGGTTTGAAGGGTTGTGGCTGGAAGTCGGTGGATGTCGGCACTTTGCCGCACGGTAGCAGCAGTTGCCGTACGAATCGCTTGCATCTCGAAGGTCGTGCTGTACCGGTTACCTGAAGCAACAAAAGCACATTGCCAAACAAAACCACAGCGGCAGGCGTTGCAGAACAGCCGGATCGCAGGAGCAAGCAGATATACCTTTCTGTCGCTAGCACTACAATTACCAATTCTACGTGTGCAGTTGCTGCCTTTACGAATGACGAATTCATCGGAGCAGCAAACGGGACAGGCTTGAATATAGATTTTGAATTTCAAGCACTATGTTTCGTATAGAGCCTTTATTGTGCTTGCATATTAATATTATTCGGCTGTCCGTATATAATATATAGTGATATTGTTTGCAAACGAAAGGATGGTCAAGTTATGGAATATATTTCAGCTCCCGAAGCCGCAAAAAAATGGGGCATTTCAGAACGGCGCGCACAAAAACTTTGCGAAGAAAACCGCATACCGGGAGTTTCAAAACTCGGTTATATGTGGCTGATACCAAAGGACGCGGAAAAACCGATTGACGGCAGAATAAAGAGAGGAAAGGAGCTGCAACATGAATAATGTTTTGATTATAGACGATGACAAAGAGCTTTGCGCTCTTATGAAAAAATGCGTAGAGCAAGAGAATTTATCTGCTATTATTGCACATGGCGGTGTGGAGGGGCTGCGTCTGGCCGACGAAAATAAAAATAACTGCTCTCTTTCTCTTGTGATTTTGGACGTAATGATGCCGGATATAGACGGTTTTCAAGTTCTGAAAAAAATCAGGGAAACAAGTAATATTCCGGTGCTTATGCTCACCGCTAAAAGCGATGAGGAAGATAAAGTTTCCGGGCTGCGGCTTGGTGCTGATGATTATTTGACAAAACCGTTCAGTATTAACGAGCTGATGGCTCGTGTCAATTCTCTTATCCGCCGCTATACCACCTTAAACCCTACGACGGAAATAGATACGGAGTACATGGTGCTGAAAGGAATGGTCATTGATAAAGCAAACCGTATGGTTTCTGTCAATGATATTTCAGTTGAGCTTACAGGCAAAGAGTTTGATTTGCTTTTGTTTCTATCTTCTAATAAAGGCCGGGTATTTACCAAAAAACAGATTTATACGCAAGTGTGGGAAGAAGAATATGCCTTTGACGATAGTAACATTATGTCTTTCATCAGTAAATTGCGCAAAAAGATTGAACCAGACCCCGACCATCCATTTTATATTTTAACAGTCCGAGGTGTAGGCTATCGTTTTAATAAGGAGGCTTGACAATAAATATGAGTGTTTATCTGCTTTTTGCGTTGGTTCTTGCCCTGCTTATTATAGCGTACCTTATTTCTGTCTTACGGCGTGTCCAAACACAGCTTGCACTTATGAAAGACGCTTTAGAAGATATAAAAAATGGAAACCTTAATCGACGTGTTTTAGCAATGGAGAGCGATATGACAAGGAAAATTTGTTATGGTATTAACGAAATTGCAATCAACAGCCAATCACGGCTTATTCAGCAAAAGCAATCAGAACAGGCATACAAACGGTTAATGGCAAGTCTTTCCCATGATGTGAAAACTCCACTTGCTTCTTTGGTTGGTTATTTGGAAGCAATCGAAAGTAAACTTGTTGTAGGAGAAGAAAAGGACGAATATATCCATGTTGCGTCTGATAAAGCCCAGAACTTAAAACATTTTGTAGAAAATCTGTTTGAATGGGTTAAATTAGATTCCGGGGAACAAATTTTTCGTTTTGAGATTTTTGATTTGAATGAGTTATCCCGTAATATAATAGCTGATTGGATTCCTATTTTAGAAAACAGCCATTTTGAATATGAATTTGACATACCTGAAACAGAGTATTCCATGCGCATAGACGCAACTGCGTATACCCGTATTCTCAATAATCTATTACAAAATATTATTACCCACAGTGGGGGGGATAATATGGCGCTGCGTATTTTTGAGAATGAACATCAGGCCAAAATTGTAATAACAGACAACGGGAAAGGTATATCTTCTGATAACCTCCCACATATTTTTGAAAGAATGTACCAATGTGACCACTCACGGTTTGCAAAAGGAAATGGTTTAGGTTTGGCTATTGCTAAGGAACTTGTCAGCGTTCATAAAGGAACTATCACTGTCGATAGCACTCCCGGTACGGAAACCATATTTACAATATTACTTCCTAAAGCCCTGTAAAGTGCAGGGCTTTCTTGCTATTAAAACAAGATAAAAGCAAGATTACGGCAAGGTTTTGGCAAGGTTAATGTTTTATACTTTAATTGTGATTGTTTCTGCCATTGTATCGGTTATCACATTGCGAAAGCACATTATTGAAAGTGAGGAAATTCTATATGAATGATTTTGTGATTGAAACGAAACAACTGACAAAAATTTACGGAGAGCAGACAGCCGTTAGCTCGGTCAATCTCCATGTAAAAAAAGGCCGGATTTACGGTCTGTTAGGACGCAACGGAGCCGGAAAAACCACTATTATGAAAATGATTTTAGGGTTGACCTCAATCACTTCCGGCGAGGTAGATGTGTTCGGAAAGAATATCAAAGGCCGGGAAAAACGAGTATATCCCCGTATCGGTGCTATTATCGAAACACCGGGATTTTATCCAAATTTGACAGGAACGGAAAACTTGGAGATTTTTGCGAAGCTGCGTGGTACAGCCGCGCCACACGCAGTTGAAAACGCATTGAAAGTAGTAGGATTACCTTATAAAGACAAAAAGCTGTTTAGTAAATATTCTCTTGGAATGAAGCAGCGTCTTGGTATTGCGAACGCTATTTTGCATGACCCGGAATTGCTGATTTTGGACGAACCTACAAACGGTCTTGACCCTATCGGCATTGCAGAAGTAAGAAATTTTATTAAGAATTTGAGCGTTGAGCGAGGAAAGACAATTCTTATTTCCAGTCATATTCTTTCGGAAATTTCATTATTGGCTGATGATATTGGAATCATCGACCACGGAGTTCTTTTGGAAGAAAGTAGCATGAGCGAAATGGAAAAGAAAAACCGTAAATATATCCTGCTGCAAGTTTCAGACATTCCAAAAGCGTCACTGATTTTAGAACGTCAATTTCACTTAAAAGATTATTCTGTTCAAGACGACCATACTTTACGGCTTTATGACACCGCTCTGGATATGGGTGAAATCAATAAAGCCCTTGTGACGCAGAATATAACCGTTATCAGTTCGGGGCTTTGTAATGACACCTTAGAGGACTATTTCAAAAAAATTACAGGAGGAGAAGGCATTGCTTAGACTTATTCAAATAGAATTCCTAAAACTGCGCCGGAGGAAATTTGTCTGGCTAATGTTGTTAGCCGCCCTCTTTATGCCGTTTTTTGCACTATTATATTTCAAATATGTGAAAGAAACAGGTGGTGATCCATTACAGTTTTATAAATGGTCAGCGTTTGGTTTTACGCTTTGGTTTATCTTGCCTGTTGTTTTGGGAACACTTTGCACCATGCTTATGTACGAGGAAAACCAGCACGATATGCTCAAACAACTTTGGATTGTGCCTATCAGCAAAATGGGATACTTTTTTAGTAAATTTTTTGTAGTTTTGCTTTACTCCATTTGTTTCATGCTGATTACAGCCGTTGCTTCTGTTATGTTCAGTGTACTTCCCGGATATGTCGCATTTGATTGGGGAAGTGTTTTAAATTTGCTGAAAAAATGTTTAGAGATTGGTGTTATTACTTCTTTTGTAATGCTGCCGATTTTGGCAATAGCTGCGTCGCAAAAAGGATACATTCTCCCAGTTTCTATAACATTGGTCTATGTCTTTCTCGGTTTTATTTTAATGACGGTAAATATGTATCTACACCCATTAACTAGTATGGCAGTTATTGTTATGCGAAATGGAGATATTCCGGGTCTAGTATTTACACAAGCAATCAACATTCCTTTAGCATTACTTTGTATTTGCGTTTGGGTTATTGTTGCAGTATTACTTGCAATTATCGCATTGGGAAGAAGAAAGTGAGATGTGAACCATGAAAAAATTGCTTTGGGCGGAACGTCAAAAGATTCGCCGTTCAAATATTGTTTGGATTGCAGTTTTTGCAACAGTTATGGTAGCGGTTATTGTCTTTTTAGGAGGGCGGGATGTATATGATAGCTCTCGGAATATAGACAATGCAGGCTGGTATATGACTATGGCTCAACCATGGGCAACTTTTTTTGTTCTTCCTGCGGTCATTGCCCTTTTGGGTAGTTATATAATTTGTCGTGAAGAGCAAGAGGACACTATAAAATCTCTGCGGCTTATTCCTGTAAATGAAGCGAACTTAACCGCTGCAAAAATGATTGTTACTTTCGTGTTCAGCATACTCCTTTACTTGCTGCTCTTTGCTATCACATTTTTGGTTGAGGCCATCTTACATTTTTCCGATTTGTCAGTAGAAATGGTTTTAGGTTTTCTGAAAGCATATTTTCTGGACGGCTTAGGTATATTCCTTGCTATCTCACCCATTATTGCTTTTGTATCGCGTATAAAAAAGGGGTATTGGCTTGCGTTATTATTTGCTGAAATTTATTCTTTTGCCGGACTATTTATGAGTATGTCAAATTTCCTAAAAGCGTTTTATCCCATTACGGCTGTATTTACTCTTGCTGGCTACTATGACGCATCAACAAGTCAAGTAATACTTAGCTGCATTAGCTTACTACTTTGCGGCTGCCTTTCTGCCTTTATATTGAAAGGTCTAAAGCATAGTGAGAAAGGTTAGAGTAGGTCATCTCAAAATGAAGAAAATGAAGAAAATGATTATACTGATTATATTTCTACTGCTCTTTGGTATGTTACACTGCTATACCGAATGGAAATTCAACAATGACCCTCCTAAAGGGGTAATAGAACAGATAGAGGAGTGGGTTGGCAAGCTGGGCCGGGATTAGTGGCTTATGCCTAATCATGGCGGTTGTAACATTGCAACTTACTGTTTCACCGTTTCAATGCCATAATTTCGGCTCTACACGAAACATATTCCCTCATTCCCATTTGAAAAAACGAAGACACAGCCCAAAGCACAGCAGTGCAAGTACAATCATGACGATTACGGGAACGATGACACTATCTATGGGTATGCCAAGCGAAGCAGCCTTCAACATCTTAATACCCTGTGTAAGCGGCAATAGATCGGCAGCGTTTTTAAGCGGCGCGGGCATAATCTCATAAGGCAAGGTCGCCCCGGAAAAAATCAGCATGGGAAAATAGAGCAGGCTGGCTACAGCGCTTGCTGTTTTCATGTTGGGCGCAAGTCCGCCCACCAGCAGTCCGATGCTGAACATGGACAGCATGACCAACAAGTATGCGCCTGCAAATGAAAGCCATGAACCCTGAAATTGATAACCAAAGAAAATCGTTGCGGTCCAATAAACCAGGATAAGCGAAACGATGGAATAGATCGCATAAATGACAACCTGTACGGCCAAGATGAGAGCGGGACTGGTCGGCGTTACCTTGAAGCGTTTCAGTATCCTTCTGTTTCGGTAATCGGATACTACCAGAGGAAGGCCCGATACGCCCCCGGCGCAGATCGCAATGGTAGCCAGTGCTCCAAAGGATTGCTCAAGGAAGGTATAAGCTGCGCCATCGAAAGCCGGCTTATCCCGGAAAATCGTCCCTATTAGGATCACAGCGACGACAGGCATGCAGATTGCAAAGATGAACATGTCCAGTCCTCTTAGCGACAGTTTGCATTCTGTTTTGAGCAATGCTCTAAAAGCTTTATATCGCAGCGGTCTTGTAAAGGGATGCTGTAACCTCACAAAGTTCTCCCACTCTGATTTTGTCTTGGTAATTGGCTTCTTGAAATTGAACGCCGACCTTCTCAAACAGTTTCTTTCGTTCGATTTGCGGGTTCATTCCCAATATGGTCACCGTGCCGCTGTCCTGTTGCTTGGTGCCTAACAGACATTCAATGGCGGTGCTTTTGCCTGCGCCGTTTGCGCCCAGCAGGCCGAACACTTCCCCACGACAAATCGCCAGATTGAGTCGATCAACCGCTTTGACTTTGGCGTAAGACTTGCTCATGTTTTCTACCTTAATCGTAGTTTCCATGTTATTGAATCCCTCCTGTATTTGCTTTGGCATCAACAAAATAACACCAGCGCAGGGGCTGGTGTTAAAGTGGAGGGATTTTATTATAACCAATGGAAACAACGGGAACAAGAAAAAGCTTATATCCCACTTGCAAAGCAACTGTCCTTTCTGAATATGATCGAAATGTATTCGAAAGTGTGATTGAAAAGGTTATAACGGGAGAAGAACAAGAATTCAAGCCGATCGGGGAACGAAACGCCCAAAAAAGCTGACAGTAGCTGATAGGAGTGATACATGTCCCCATATCCCAGACAACACATGTGGAGTGCTTAATATTGATGGTTCTGAATGAATAGATGAGATGTGACAGTATTGTTCAAACTACAAGCGGTGAACCGTGTCACAAGTGACGGCTAAATTTTTTGGTATTAGGTTCAGCCTCTTTCAACTTCTAGATTTGGAAAGAGTCTTTGAGGGGGCAGAATTTTTCAAGCACAGATAATCGGCAGTCATCGACATATCGTTGTTGTCACAAAACGACCCCGTATCTCGTTTTATATGCAAACGGAATAAGGAGTGGTTGCAATAAAAGGATTGACATGCATCGTTATTGGCGGAGGATATGCAGGTATTAATGCAGTTAAAGCGATTCGGAAAACATTTAAGGGTCAAGCAAGTAAACGAACACTCCGACTTATTTTAATCGATAAGAACCCTTATCACTTTCGCAAAGTATTGCTTTTTAAGCCCGCGGTCGGAGATGAAGATATTACTATCCCTCTGACTAGGTTATTTCCCGAGGGGGTTGAATTCGTTCAGGCTACTGTAACGAAAATCGAATCAGGGGAAAGAAGGCTACTTTGTCAGGATGCTGAAGGAAATAAGAATTCGATAAAATATGACTTCCTCGTTTTGGCGGTGGGCAGCGTCGTGCGGCAACCCGACCCTGATCAAGGAGGTATGGCATTAGCGAGTTTAGACGCTGCGTGGAAGATCCGAGAGGCGTGGCGCGCGAATATAAAGGAAGCCGTAAAGGAAAAAAGCGCGAAAGAACGTCAGAGATTAATGACCATTGCCGTTGTTGGAGCGGGCATAAGCGGCATCGAGACATCTGCCGAACTAGCTTATTTTATTCGTGAAGATGCGGTATTATTGGGACTTGACCCGAGTGCTGTAAGGATAAAATTATTTAACGCGAATAAGAGGCTTTTCCCAGCAGGCCCGGCAAAGGTAGGGCTTAAACTGGAACGTTCACTTGACGCTTGCGGAGTAACTACCTTACATGGGAGTAGGGTATTACAGGAGAAAGAGGGAGCGTTAACTTTATCTAACGGCGAGACGATGTCCGTTGGCCTATGTGTCTGGACGCTGGGGCTGTTACCCAACCCAATGCTGCAAAGCATCGGGCTGCCGATCACTCCGGAAGGATACGTGATCGTAGATGCAAGTTATCGGGTTCAAGGGGCCCAGGGTGTATACAGTATCGGCGACTGCGCGCGAATTGTAGACCCTGCTAGCGGACGGGTGGATGGGAAGACGTGTAAGGAAGCGACCGCCCAAGCAGCAAGGCTTGGAAAGATTTTGTCGGCGGATATTGCAGGGCATCCAACACCCCCACATAAGGAATTTATTTACTTTTTTTGTTTTGCCTTAGGTCCGGAGCAGGGAATGGTATGGACACATCAATGGGGGTTAGATATTATTTTTACAGGAAAGCTGGGTTGGCGAATAAGGAAATTCACATGGGATTCGGCAAGTCTGTTAAAATAATGTAAACAGAGGGTTAGTGGAAAAGGATGGAATTTTAAAGCTGGAACGATTGGTTGAACCTAAAGCATATTTGTGCAAAATGGTAACTAATCGCTGTCGGGATTTATTCAATTCGGCGCGTAAGCGGCGGGAACAGTATTTTGGACAATGGCTTCCTGAGCCCCTTCTTACTCCGAATGATGAATCGTTTGAATCGGTTGTTCAAGGCGAGCTGCTGTCTTATGCTATGCTCGTTTTGCTTGAAAGGCTGTCCCTTACGGAACGGGCAGTGTTCGTGCTTCGTGAGGCGCTCGGCTTTGAATATGCTGATATTGCTGAGCTCGTTGGCAAAAGCGAAGCGAATTGCCGCAAGCTGATCAGCCGTGCGAGAGGAAAGATGGGGATTACCCCCGATGAACCAGTCAATCCCGAAGCAGCAAGCGAAGAGTGGGTCCGGCGACTCCTAGCGGCTCTCGAACAGGGTAACGTGGATATGGTTGTATCCATGCTCGCCAAAGATGTCGTGTTGGTCTCAGATGGAGGGGGTAAAGCCTTCGCCGCCGTCCATCCTATTGAATCGCGCGATCTCGTCGCCCGGTTCCTTCTCGGCTTAATTCGTAAGACTCCTCATTACGAAGGAGGCGTGCATGTAGAAATGAGGGATATAAATGGCCAAACAGGACTTGTTGTCCGTTCAGGAGAGGGCATCGTAACTGTTGCGCTCATGCATGTCGAGAGAAATTCGATTCGCAACTTATACTTTGTTAGGAACCCAGATAAGCTGAGGCATTTATTGAAATGAAAGGAGGATTTGAAAAAAATCGCCGTTAGAACCGTTATGGAGAACCTTATCATAAGTAGGGACAGGTTTTTTGATCGAAACGTGTAGGAGCCTGCTATAGCATATTGAGCGACATGGGTTTGGGGTAGTCTCATCCCAAATGAAACATTCGTTGAAATATTAACTCTAAAAAACGGAGGAATCAAAGGCGGGTTTCAGGCTTTAAAAGCGAGTTTTATTATATAAAAAGTCTCCCTAGAGTTTAAAAGGGGTTTTTAGGTATAATATACGGCAGAAGGAGTGATATATCAATGCATAACAAGGTGGTTATCCTTTAGCCTCACAGAAGTAATATCCATTTTTTGTGTTTCTTCTGTAGTAATTTCAGTGTGGGAAGTAGTTGCAAGAATTTTGATTGGAGGAGATATTATAAATTATAACGAGGTTGTTAAAATCAGTGATGCAAATTTACTTCCATTTGTATCAGAGTTGTACGGATTAGAAGGCTATGAAATTAAGCCGGTTAAGGAACATAAGAGAGGGCGTAATGTCGTTTATACCTGTGTGAAGGAAGGCACCGATGCAAAAATACTCAGAATCGCCTTCTTAAATGACAGAAGCCGGGAAGATATTCTAGGTGAACTTGAGTATGTCAGGTATTTATTCGAGCATGGCGGTAGTGTCTCGAATGTAGTCAGTTCCCGAAAGGGGAATCTGCTGGAAGAGATAACTCATAATAATCACACCTTTTTTGTCTGCCTGTTTGAAAAGGCTAGAGGGAAAATGATTGTGGATAATCATTATCGGTATCGGGAAGGCGTTCCTCTTTCTGAATACTATTATAACTGCGGTAAAGTTCTGGGGAAGCTGCACCAATTGTCGAAAGGGTATGCTCCAGTCCATCCCCGGTACAGTTTTTTTGATAAATACAATGCCGAATATATCGATAAACTGATACCCAGCTCTTTATCTTTGCTTAAAGAGAAGTTGTTAGGGCTCCTTAAAACCTTGGAAGGGTTGGACAGGAACCATGATTCGTTCGGTATGATTCATTTTGATTACAACGATGGGAATTATTTTATAGATTTTGATACCGGGCAAATAACCGTTTATGATTTCGATAATTCTTGTTTCGGTTGGTATATGTTTGACTTGGCCAGTATCTGGGGAAACGGAATGGGCTGGATACAATCTGAACCAGACGCCGGTAAACGTAAAAAGTTTATGGAGGATTATTTTGAAAGAGTCCTCGCGGGATACAGATCCGAAACCAGGCTTGATCATTCGATGTTGAATATATTGCCCTTGCTTATTCAAGCAAACCTCATGGAGGGTATTATAGATGCATTCGAGGTAATGAGAAACAACAGCGAAGGGCCGGAGTGTGATCAGGAGCTGTCGTATTATATAAAATGCCTGGAAGACGATATCCCGTATTTCGGTTTTTTCCATGACATTTACTCTTGTGAAGAACCCTTTGAGTATGAGGAACGAAATATATAGCCCAGACCTGAAACCCATTATGATGTACACCTACAAAGAATTTGGATTGATTCTTTGTAGGTGTATTTATTTGAACTGTTATGTTGTCTACTTCACATTAATCCAATAAGGCGAACCACATAGACCACTTAATTTGCCGTCTTATTGACAAAATCAATCTCATTTCTGATCCCTTTATGGGCGTCATTCCACAGGCCCTTTGTCAGGCGAATGCGCAGCAGGCATGTGTTAGGGTCTTCGTCGTTATTGGCTTCGTTATACCAATCGGCGAATATTGTGCGCAGCTTTGTCATCATCTCCGCGTTTTTCTCGTCACATACCCAGCCCAGGTTTTGACCGATACCATCGGCCGTAAAGTTCTCGACGATGATACAAACGGCGACTTCGGGGTTTTGGGCGATCTGCTGCATCTTGCCTGAAGTCGCGTAAGTAACGGTGTAGAACGCGCCGTCCTCATAATAGGCGTCCACAATGCGGGAGGCGGGACGGCTTTTGCCATTGGCCCCCGGTTCCAGCGCGATGGTGGACAGAGAGATCAGGCCGTCCTTGTTACCCACTTGTTCTTCCAGCAGCTTCATGGCTTCGTCGTACTTGCTCATTATATTACCTCCTAAAGTGTCATAAGGCATACATTATTAAGCTTATCATTGTGAAATCTTAGTGCATGTGAAGAATAATACGATAAAATATTAAATCGCTATTATAATTCTCTGCTCGACATAGGTGGCTTCCGTATTTACACGTGATATACGTGCTTCCCTGGTTTTGAATGGGGTGCTGACGCAGCTGCTATCGGCTAACCATAATTCCTACGGAGATGTTGGGGCGCTACCTCTCCGTTTCTTCATTGTTGTATGCAATTGGCAGGTTGATTGGATTAAAATGTATGGATTGAAAGGGCAGATGAAGTAATAGTCATCGTGACAACAAAAGGGCCATCCCGCAAAGGATGACCCTGATTATTTCGGCGTCGAACTGTAAACATATAGTTGTTGAGCTTGGGCAGTTATTTATGGGAATGAAACTTCGGCTTTTCCAATCTGCTATGTTCACGCATGGCTTTCATCTGCCTGGCATGTCTTACATCACGGAGGCGTTCTCTCGTTTTGAGTTGGCTTAGCATAATGAGCAGCCCCAACGTGCCGAGCACATAAGAAACGATATGATTCACTTCATTCCACAGGTTTGCCGCAGTCAGAAGGGATACTGCTCCAATGATTGTTGCAATAATCCGCTGTGTATTTTTATTTTGCGTATCTATCAATTTTTTCTCAAAAGAGCCCGATAGCTTCACCCGTAAATCTCCGCTATCCATTTTATCTACTGCAGATATGAACTTTTTTGTCGTAGGAAGGATTCCTTTTAGAAGATTCTTGCCTTCATCTACGAAGGTGGAAAAGACACTTCCCCGCAGATCGTTAAGCACAACCTCTTGGATGTAAGGCTTAGCAGTCCCAATCAAATCGAGCTCAGGGTCCAGGCCTAGACAAAGTCCATACACCGTGGCCATCGCTTTTCCCAAAAATGTTGTATTTGCCGGTAACTGAAAGGGCTGAGAGTAGAGGAAATCACGCAGTTCTTCAGCATTGTCACCTGACGTCACGAAATTAAGGTCAAACGTATCACCGTTTATTTGTTCAAATAATAACGTGAGGTTCCTTGAAAATACCTCTAAATCCACATTCCTTCTTAAAAATCTCAAACGGGTAAGGGCATCGATTGCGCCGTGAGCATCTTTTAAATACACGGCCATTAGAAGTGCGACCATTTGCGTCTTCATATCATCGGCAATTCGTCCGACCATTCCGTAATCGATTAATGCTATGGTGCCGTCAGGCTGCACGAGAACATTTCCCGGGTGCGGGTCTGCGTGAAAGAAACCTTCTACCAGAATCTGTTCTACAAAAATCTCCAGCAATGACTTCGCTAATGTAGTCCGATCCACACCCCAAGCATCAAGCTGGGCAAAATCATTGATTTTTACACCTTCCAAAAACTCCATGGTTAACACTTTTGAAGTGGTATAGGACCAATGAATGCCTGGAACAACGATATCCTCCCGATGGATAAACTGCAGCTGAAATTCTTCTGCATTTCGCCCCTCTTTTTGATAATCGAGCTCATCCATAACAGTGTCGTAGAACTCATCATACACCGCATCGAGATCCATGAATGCTGCGATCTTGGGCTGGAGTTTCAATAAACGAACAGCAATTTGAATGGATTTCGAATCAATTGCAATAATATCCTCGACCCCGGGACGCATCACTTTCACTGCGACTTCTTCACCTGTTCGTAATGTCGCCCGATGTACCTGTCCTAAGGAAGCCGCTGCGATAGGAGTTGTACTGAACTCAGCAAAGATCTCGCTAATGGATACTCCGAGTTCACTCTCTACCTTTTGCTGTATCTCGGCAAAATCTACTGAATCTACGGAGTCCTGCAGCTTTGACAATTCATCAAGAATTTCCTTCGGCAAAATATCCACTTGCGCACTAACATGCTGCCCAAGCTTGATAATTAACCCACCCATGTCCATGGCGGTCTTCGTGAAATACGTTGCCTGTTTGCGGTATAAGGCTTTTGTTTTTGCTTCTAAGCGCCGCCCCGAAATAAAATACTTTTGCTTGCCCAGCCACCAGAAATCCCAGACGAACTTAAAAATCATCCGCATGGTTCTCCTGAACCGGACATCCTTCATTAATTTAAAGAATTCGCTCATTCTTTTTTATCTACCTCTGGTCCTCTTTCATCCACCTCAGGTTCATCATCATCTTCTTCTGAATTTGTAGTGTTTTTATCAAAGATCGCCTGGGCCATACTTTCAAACTTTTTCGAAGCGCTCATGAAGAAATCTGCAAATTTGTTGAACATTTCTGCTTTGACCAGAATGACAGCGCCCTTGCGCTTATTCCCGAAAACGATGAATTTCTCACCTGGCTTGATATCAAGTTCTTCCCTTGCTTCTCTAGGAATAACAATTTGTCCTCTCTCACCCATTGATGTTGTTCCCAGCACTTTGCCGTGCCCGAATCCATGACTGTTTTCTTTTTTATGCTGCATTATAAATCTCTCCTTTGATAATCAATCTACATATTAGTATGATATTTCATACTAATCATATTTTCAATGATTGTGTTGACTAAAGGCTACAAACCGTTATTTGTCTGAAATTCGTCTAAAAATACTGTTCTAGATCCGCGATAAACAAGCATTCTTCCGCGTTTGTGTGAATACCATTATGAATGGTGCAAAGTCCGTAATCTTTAGGGTAGGAGAAAGGGGCACGAATGATGGAAGGGTCAGGCCTTAGTCAGGGAAAGAAAAGGATCACAGCGAAGATAAGAGGTTACCTGGGGCATGAAGATCATCGTGACCTCGAAATCCGGAACGAATAAGGTTACGTACACGATAATTGTGAGTTCTCCGAATTTAGCATTGAATAGACCTGCGACGGTTGACAGTACGTGCAACGCCTCGCAAACTGCGGCCAAAGCTGTGGAAGGCAGCGTCATCAACGATAGCAAATGGTGCTCCAAGTCCAGCAACCGCTCACTGCAGATCGATCTTGGCTCTGTGAAGCAAGTGAATCAATTCGTCATCAAGCACGCAGCGGAAGGCGGAGAGACCACTTCATATAACACGAAAGCTTATAATATTCAGGTCAGTATTAATGGTACGGATTGGAGCACAGTAGTCAAAGTGGCCAATAATACAAAAAGCGTGACGGTAGACAATATCGCTTCAGTATCAGCAAGATATATCAAGTTGAACGTTACGACGCCTACGCAAACCACAAACCCTGCGGCAAGAATCTATGAGTTCGAGGTCTACGGACCAAGTGTTACACCCTAATATTGTGACGTATGGGGGGCGCAAAGGAATTTAATTGAAGAATGCATAGGGATGGCCTTAAAACTTGCCGTTATAGACAGCGCGCTGAACCGTATCATAAGTAGCGGCAAGTTTTTTGAGAAAAACTCGCATCAGAATGATCATGTTAGGGTGTTAGCATGATTTGTGAACATTTTGGAAAAATGTCTTTTAATAAGCGAACAATGCGCTCCTTTACCAGCTATAGGCCGGTGTAGGAGCGCATTGTTGTAGTCAATATCCGGTTGCTCTACTTGGGGATGCTACATTTTTTGCAAAAAAGCTAATCCGTGCAAACTATAGCCTAATAAACCTTTATCTTCACAAGTTTGCAAATGAAATTGAATCCATTGTTCAAAATCTTCCTGATTAGCCTCATTTATTTTATTCGAAAGAAGATATCCGATCCCATCTGTTCCAATATGAGCAACTATTTCTGTATTATAGACTTTTGCGATTTGTTCGATTTCTAGTGGAGACATATGTAGGAATATACCATCCTTTGTTTTGTTATTATACCAAGTAAGTACATCTTCCATATTTTCAAGTCTATCGCGTATGTTCAGTACTGAATTTGCTGTGTTGTTAATATATGAAATAGCCAAAAGTCCTTTTGGTTTTAACACACGTAAGCATTCTTTCATTGCAAGCTTTCTTTCTTCGTTACCGATATGATAAAATGCTCCCATATTCAAAACAACATCAAATGTTTCGCTTTCGAAATGTGATAAATCAGTTATACTTCCCGTATAAATATCAGCCAAAATTGGCTTTTTATCTTGCTTACCTCTTATAATATCAACATTATGAGGAACAATATCTCCGGCTATTACCTTATACCCCAACTCTGCCAGTTTAAATGAATAATTCCCTGTTCCTGCACAACCATCAAGGATGTATGCCCCTTTTTTAAAGAGTTTTTCAAAATATATCATAGAAGTTATCCATTCTACTTGATGTCCGTTATCTCTAAAAAATCTGCCGTCTTCATCATATGATCAGAATGTGTACCAAGATACTCAACATATTCATCTGCTGTGAACTCCCGTCCACTATAGAATTCACGACGTTCAAAATCAACAAATCCATAATTGACAACATTCTCGTACGTTAACTTTTGTGTATATGGAGTTTCAGTGCGAAAGTAATCGTTATATACTTTTTGTATTTTATTATATAAGGCTTCGTTAGGCGTTCTATAATCACCGTACATCAACATCATTGCAAGAGTACCGCCAGTTTTCAAAAGCTCAAAGGATCGTGAGACGCCAATTTCTTCTGTATCCACTGCATTGCAGCAGCAGAATATATTAGATCAAACTGTGTTTCTTGATGATGTCAGCAAAAACATCATTGCCATAATGAGGACGCCATTTGTCAAATTTCTCAGGAATCGTGTCAAATACCCTTCTAAACTCCATATTACCCTCTCCCTCACAAATATTCTTTAGCAGGTGTTCAATGATTAGTTCAATAGAAAAAAGCCTGGAACAATATCCGGCTTCTAGAGTAAATATGGGACTTCAATATTGCACCAAGACTTCAATCTAAATGATAACAGAATCCAAAAAAATATTCTAGTAATTTCTGGGCGAAGTGTTAGCATTAGGTTACCGGTAAAAAAATTGTGGTGCGCACAGCTACATAGGATGGAGTTCACGAATGAAGGGTTTCGACTTAAGTGAGGGTTTTATTGGGAGATCGTAAGGCCAATAATAGCCAAACGTTTCCCGCAACTATTGGAAAAACATGCTGCTGGATTAATTGGTTATGGCTCGGATGTCCTAGGTTATGATGATGATTTATCAAGAGATCATGAATGGGGAGCGAGATGCTACATTTGGCTGCTTGACTCGGGTTATGATAAGTACGCTGCAAGCCTTAATCAAGCATTTGATGAAGGAGTTCCAACTTTATTCAAGGGGTATCCTTCCCGTTTTTTCGTAGATGAGTCTCATGAGGTGCTTATACCCTATAATGGATGATATCGCAATATAACGACAAGAGCGGAACACAGGTCAACAGCCCTATGTCCTGCTCTTATTTACATTCACTCGTTCTCTCGCGCTTTCTCATACTCCACCTCAACCATTTTGAAAAAGTTGAACGGCTTGATTTTTAGCCCTTTGCAAAGGTCAAAAATTTTTTTGACGGAAGGTTCGTTTCTGCCAACCTCAATCATGTACTGGTCAATCTCGTATTATTTGCAGTTTATCATTTCTGGTCTCCTTGGCTTATAGTCGCAAGAATTGTGGCATTTTCACCATTATTTTATTTGGTATACAAAAAAGATTCTTTGAAATTGGGAATATTCGTACATTGCTTGGCTAACTTTACAGATGTAATAGCTTTAGTGATGTTATTGTGAACCGTACCGTAATCCCGTTTAAAAAAGGGAGCGGAGGTATTCAAGAACTTGCAAGGGACTTTTACAGGTCCTCGATGGGTCTTTAGTATGGTCGAACAAGCGGCCGACTGAGACTATGCGACGATTTTTTTTCGATATGCGTTTGGGATGTTGTCATGGCGGGGGTGGCCGGGTAATAGACATGATTAGAACTTTCAAATTTGGCTGAATTTGGAGTAAGAGCCAAGGAAACGGAGGGACAGATCATGGCGGCACAGACAGTATCAGGCATCAGTCCGGTACAGGCCATTGCAGCTTACGGTGGCACACAAAGCGATGTCAGTTCTCTGGAGAAGCAGCGGAACCGGTTGCTGATGGAACTGGACAAGGTGAATGCAGCGCAGGGCGGAGAGATGCGGACTCCTTATCGCCGGGAGCAGCTGCAGCGGCAAATTCGACTGATGGAGGCCCAAATGGTACAGAAAAGTGGGAGTAGCACCCCGGTCGATTTTGTACTAGCTCCTCCGCTTCAAGACCATCTTCCGCTCTGGCGGACTGAAGGAAAGGGAGGCCTCAAGGGCGTCGGTCTGACCGATCCCCGGACGGCGACGGTAAACTCAGAGGGCCATTTCAACGCATTGATTTAGGCAAAAAAAGCGAAGGTGCGAAAAGCGTCCGGTGATGAACCGGCTTCTCGCACCTTCTTTTTTTAAAGAGGCGGCAGAACTCCAAGGTTGGCTGATCTGGCTGTTATATAATTTCTACTGTACCAAACTATCCAATTCCGGCTGCAATTTGTTCCGCAGAACATACAGCATGACGGCACCGACAAGGAATGCGGCGGCATCCGCAATGACAATCGACCAGACCACCCCGTGGAAGCCGTTCATTTGATTGGCGATATAAAGCACAGGAATCAGCGTAACTCCTTGAATAATTGACATAATAAACGCGGCTGTTCCTTGTGCTGTTGCCTGGAAGACCCCGGTAAACAAAGTGGTCATTCCTGTAATGAACAAGGATAAGAACGTCACATGCAGAATGTAGCTGCCCATTTCAATTAATTGCGGGTCATTTGTAAATAGACCAATTAAATGGTCGGAAACTAAATAGACGATGATGCCGAATACGGCTGCTAACCCCACAATCACTTTGGTCGTAAATCCAATGGTATTCTTCATGCGCAATTTATCCGCTGTAAAAGAGAAGGCAATGAGCGGCACGACCCCCTCGCATAAGCCCATTAGAATAAACTCAGGAAATTGCAATAAACGTGATGAAATTCCGTAAGCCGCTACGGCTGAATCCCCGTATTCGACAAGAAAATGGTTGAAGATAAGCGACATTGCCCCCAAAAAGATGCTCATAATAAAGACGGGAACCCCGATTTTGAATACATTGCCCAGAATGTCTTTGGTAGCCTTGAACCATTTTACGGAGACAGTTAAAAATTGGCTTTTATATCCCATATGGAGGGCGTAGTATACACTCGCAACCAAGTTAGAAATGACCGTAGCTGACGCAACGCCGATCACGTCCCAATGGAACACGAAGATGACGAGTGCATCGAGAATGATATTTACAACAACACTTAGAATCATACCGATCATCGACGTGATGGCTGCACCCTCCGAGCGCACGATATTCTCCAGCGTGAAGAATAATACGACGAATGGTGAACCCATAAGCATAATAGTGACATAGTCCTTCGTGAATCCGAAGGAGTCAGGCGTTGCCCCCAGGCCATGAACGATGGGATCGATCAACGGGAGACCCACGGCCATCACGATAAGACCGAGAACTAAGCTGCTGTAAAAAGCGAATGAAGACACTTGCTTTACGTCATCATACTTTTTCTCTCCTAGCATACGGGAGATGTAGGTACCGCTGCCCATGCCAATCAAGTTGCCCAGCGCCATAATGATTGCGAATAGCGGCAAGGTTAGCGCGAGTGCGGTTAACATAGCAGTATTATGGAGTGTACCAAGGAAATAGGCATTCAAGATGGAGTATATGACATTCATTGATGTGCCTAGCATCATCGGTATAGCGAAGTGAGCTACGGCCTTTGCGACCGGTGCTTTTTCAAAGTAATAAAGGTTTTCTGCATCCATGTTGGATCACCACTTTCTTTATTTTATCCAATCTAACGGTGTTAGATTGAACCTTACAGTGTTAGATGATATCATGAACCTATAAACCTGTAAAGCATAAACTTACACTGTTAGATAAAGGGCGGATAACGATGAAAAAGCAGCAGCCTCAAATTTCAGAGGACAGGATTCTGGAAGCCTCGTGGGAGCTTCTTGGAGAGGAGGACATCGAGAAATTCAGCATGAGACGATTGGCCGACAGGCTGGGGATTCAGGCTCCCTCCCTGTACTGGTACTTCAAGAGCAAACAGAATCTTTACCAGCGCCTGGCCAATCAGGTATCGAAGGTGATTCTGGAGGAGTTCCACTCCGAGGGGGATTGGAAGGAGCAACTGACAGGGCTTGCGGTAACAGTACGGAGCGTGCTCAGCCGATATCCCTGCTCTACGCAGCTCATGATGATGACGCTGCCCCACGAACCGGACATCATCCGGTTCACCAACCGTATGCTGCTCTGCGTGGAATCGACGCCGCTTGCGCAAGCGCAGAAAATGCAAGTGGTTACTACGCTTGTGAACTATGTCTTCTACTTCGTTCTAGACAATTATCAGCATGAGCACAATGTCTCTGCGATCCTTAAAGACCAGGGAGCACCTCCGGGTGAGGAGCTGATTCGGGTCCTGGATTCCATGAGCGAGACAGATGCGGGACTGTTCAGGAGGATGTTTACGAACGGGCTGTTCGAGCTAATGGGGACCGATGGGGCGTTTGAGTTCGGCCTGAAGCTGATTCTGCTCGGGATTGAGCAGGTGATAAAGGAGCAGGAGAAGTAGTATGTACAAAACCGCTCATCCGGTTATCGGATGGGCGGTTTCGCTGGGGCTTACCGTTTACCCTAAAATTACAAAGCAGTCGATCACTACGGTCGGAACGATGCGTCTTGCCTATGATTTTTTGCTGTGCGAAAAAAAGCCCCTACCCAAATACGGGTGGAAGCAGGTGAAGGAATGAGAAACTAACGGTTAAATTCCGAGAGAGAAGTGGGAATATGGCAGACCATATCCGCTTTGTCAATTGTCGCTCCTGTATGTCTGACGGCTACCATGTTTTTGACCACATTTCCCGGTGGCAGGCGGTTTCAAACCCGATTTTGGGATAGAAGTCGGGGGCACCTCCGAAACAATATGTAGCCCCCAGCTGTTCAGTGCGTTTCATTAGCTCGGTTACGGCTACAGTTGCCAGCCCTAAACTGCGATATCGCGGAGCTGTAGCGAGTGGTTCAAGATATGCAAAATCGTTCATACCATCAACCCACATTCCGGCAAAACAGGCGTACTCTCCATTGGGAGCTTTTATAATTGCGGTAAGGTCCTTTCTGAAATGTGGTCCACTCTGCATGAGCAGTCTGGAATCAAGGTCATCGTCAGGCTCGTCACCATGGTTGAATCCCCGCCACAATACATCGTTAATTTTACGCAGGTCATTTTCATTTTCTAAAGTGATGAAAGTGAATCCCTCGGGTAATGTGCGCGTGGAAAAACCTGAAACGTAATTGTAAACTCGGATCGGCTCACTGTATGTCTTGTGATATTCTTTTTGGACAAGCAATTTTATTAGTTCTTCTTCATAGTCATATACCCTAACATCCAGGCTGTATTGGTCAGATGATCTCTTAGATAGCTCTGTCTCTGCATATTCAACCATTTCTTGTTTTAAAAAATCATATCCTTCTTTGGTTGAAAAGTAGCATTCGCCAATGTTCATTTCATAGCAAGCTACACCTACCATTTCTTCGTTCTCCTCCCAAATACCGAATCGGTGTGTTAGAGAATGTTCAAAATAAGGATGTGTATGCGCATACTCCCAAAAAGGCTGCGGGACATTACCACCCAACTGATATTTGTTGAAGTTTAATCGCATGAACTGAGAGACTCTTTCGAAATCGGAAAGTAATCTATACCTTCTTAATGTGATCTTCATGTTTTTCCTTCGGATTTAATAATAGGTCATATATGCTGGAAGGATAGGCCTGACAATTCTTGTTGATTGGAGTAGCAACTATCACTTCGATATGTCCTCCTCCATCATTATATAAGATAGGGTATCATGAAATTTTCATGTAATCTATGTAGAGAACATATTAAACAAAACTTGCCGCTTCAGCCAGCACGGTGAACCGTATCACAAGTAGGGCGAAAATTTCAGGGGAAATAGCCTCTGAATAAGATTCCTGCGCCGACGTTGCTTGTGCTGGAAGGGAAAGGAGGAGTGACTGCGTACAGCCCTCAACTTTACCATCCGGGTACGCACAAGCTCGTAGGATAGGCTCGGCCTGATCGTCTCGTAGATCGTTTTTTACTTGCTACATGGTCGCTTTTACTTTGATTAATAATTTCATGAAGGTCTCGGTTTCTTTTTCGTTAAGACCCCGGGTAATGCTTTTTTCTACTTCCATGAATATTTCGTTGAATTCCTCGACGAGGTCACTCCCCTTTTTCAATAAGTATATTTTTTTTTGCCGCTCGTTATCTTCCGGGATTACCCGTTTAATGTACCCCTTTTTCTCCAGCCCTTGAAGCATGCTGGTGATGGTGGCTCCCTTACGGTTAAAATGGTCGGCCAAATCCTTCTGGATCACACCGTTATCCTGATTTTCAAAAATGTAGCCCATCATCCGCCCCTGCTGAGCGTTCAGATCCAGTTCTGACAATCGGGTATTTGCCATGCTTCTAATTTTCATTCCGATAGTTACAATCAAATCCGAATAGGGGGTATGAAAAGTTTGTTCTGTCATCCTGCAGCCGACTCCTGTCATATAGTTAGAATTCTAATTATAAGCAATCTTAATAGTTAGATGAGTTACTGTCAACTTCATATAGCTATAAACCATTTAATTAGATTATTGACAATTAGAATTCTAACTGTTATATTTCTATCTATAAACAAATAACATTCCATTACAGGAGGGAAATACAATGATTACTGCAATTATTAATGCGCGTATTTTTGACGGCGAGAAAGTGATTGGAGAAAGAACGGTCCTGATCGAAGGTGAAAAGATCATATCGGTGGGTGGTGAAATACCGGAACATGCGATCATTATCGATGCTGAAGGAGGGACTTTGCTTCCTGGTCTGATCGATGCGCACGTTCACACTTCCGTAGATGGCCTGCGGGACGCTCTACAATTCGGAGTTACGACGGAACTGGAAATGATGGGCGGGTTCACGAAAAATGGCCGCGAGGCACAATTGAAAGGGATCGAGGATATTGCTGACGTACGTTCTGCAGGAATGGGGGTCACACCTCCCGGTGGGCATCCTGATGAACTCATGCCTGGGGATGGGGAAATTCCGGATTTTGTACTGAAGGAATTGGAGAAGATGAGCGAGGAAGATCGAAATGCCCTGCTGGCCGCTCATGCACATGATCATGGGGAGGCTCCTGCGGTATCGACCCGGGACGAAGCTATAGCATTCGTGGGTGAACAGGTTAGAGACGGAGCCGACTATATCAAGATTATGATCGAAGAAGGGACAGTATTAGCAGCGCCTGGACTGCCTGTCTTAAGCCAGGACATTCTGAGAGCAGCTGTAGAGGAAGCGCATCGGCATCACAAGATTGCGATTGCCCATGTATTGACTGCGGAATCCTCCCGGCAAGCAATAGAAGTCGGAGTCGAGGGACTCGCTCACTTATTCATCGACCGCCCTGAAACGACTCCGGATCTGGTGAGAATGATTGCGGAGGCTGGAGCCTTTGTTACGCCATGTCTCGTCTTGAACTCCTCGATTATCGGTAAACCCGCATCGGAAATGGCGGGAGATCCGCTTGTGAGTTCCAAGCTTAGTCCGGAATGGATCGATACTCTGAATGCCAGCTTCAATACCTACCCGCAAGGCAGTATGGAAGACAACTATCGGAACGTGATGGACCTTCACCACGCAGGTGTAGACATTCTTGTGGGTACGGATGTCTCTGTCCCGGTTCCAACGCTGGGCGGGCTTGCCCATGGAGTTAGCGTACACCACGAGATGCAGCTATTGGTGGAAGCGGGATTCACGCCTGTAGAAGCCCTTCAGTCAGCAACTTCGAAGACGGCTCGCCGCTTCGACCTGGATGACCGCGGACGTATTGTGGAAGGGGCAAGAGCTGACTTGGTGTTAATTGACGGCGACCCGACAACCCATATTTCGGATACGTTATCGATCCGTGAAGTATGGCAGCGCGGTATTCAAAAAATGGCGAAGGTCTGAAATCATGATGGCGCAATTCCAGAACGCACAAGCTGAATTTTCATTGCGAAAGATTTTACCAATATCAATGACTGTCGCTGCTGGCATGTTCCTGGTTATCCTGGATAGTACGGTCATGAACATGGCTGTACCTAAGCTGGTTCAGTCGTTCGATACCCAGGCACTGTTCAATGGGTGATTACCGCGTATACGTTGGCCATGTCGGCCGTCATCCCGTTGGCGGGATGGTTCTCGGATCGTTTCTCGGCCAAGCGGGTGTTTACCAGAAGAGATGGGTTGCTGGCTCCATGGAGCATTCATATCCTCGAGATGGAAAAAGGTAAGATAGCTCATATCCATCATTTCATTGACTCCGATTTATTTGTTCGATTTGGATTGCCGACAGGTTTGGACGCGAAGCAGGATTTTTTGATATACCGATGATTTTACGGTGGCCGGATCGTCTATACTTATGAATCACAATCGAATCAAAACTCGAGGAGGAACAATCTTATGACGGTAAAATTTACCCCTTATATTACTTTGGAGGAACGCGTAAGGAAGCCATTCAGTTTTATGAACAAGCCATCGGTGCAGAAATCCTCTCCATGGTTACTTACGGTGAAATGCCGGACATGCCCAATACGTTCACTGACGATCTGAAGAGTCTTGTAGCGCACGCCAAGTTAAAAGTCGCTGTAACGGAACTCATGTTTTCGGATGCTCCAGGCGGTTCGCCTATTGAAAACGGGAAACGGGTAACCATCTGCATTACAACGAACGACGTAGAAGAATCAAAACGAATTTATGAAGCCTTGCGGCAAGAAGGTCAAGTCAATATGCCGTTTAAAGATGAACCTTTCAGCCCTGGATTTGCTGATGTAACGGATAAATTCGGCGTGACCTTTCAAATTTTTACTGAGCTTCATTTGGCATAGATGATCTTGGATTTGCGGCCAATACGCTTCATAACTTGTTCCGAATGGCAGATAGCGCAAGGTTGTTTGTAGGCTACTGCGATGCTTCCAGATGAAATTCTCGGGCATCCATATAGACGATATTATGAAGCTGTATCTCTGGTAATCCAAGCATTTCGTTGATATACTGAAGTGGCATCTGTCATATCCTCTTGTTGTTTGGTAGGACTTACAACAATGCAGGATTTTCAGATGCTTTTCCATTTCATACTCGTTTCATGTTCGGTTGAATTCGTCTTCACAGCCTGATGTTGTTCCTAACATCAATGAACTCATTAGTAGTGTTGATTATTTTAGGCAACTAACCAAACGGCTGGCAACTTGTTAAGGCATAATATGAAGCTAACTACTAAACTTCCAGCATGGATTGCTGAAATCAAGCAAAAATATAGTTAACTTGATGTTGGCTTTGAAGTGACGGTGAAAACAAAGAGTAACCAGTAGAAAACAGAATATGTTTGATTATAAGAGTCGAGGAGATACATTCCTTGGCTTTTTTTTACTTTCACTTGGGAACAGCATAAACAACTTGAGGACGTTGTGTAAATTACTATGGTCAATCGCCAACACCCGAAAACTATATAGGGCTTGCTGAACAATGCCCAGATTCAGGCTATATCCCGGCCAGCGGCTTGCTAAAGCTTTTGGACGTCCACATCGCTGATCCCGCTCCTCTTAATCTTCTTAGGAACAGTCTGGACATGTTCTCTACCTTTTAGTCACTCATCCATGAAATATAGCGACGAAGCGATTTTCTTTGTTCAGCAAGACCTATATAGACATGCTGAAATCAAGGGTTAGATTAACCTATGATTTACAACATATGCCCCATAAAAACGATAAGCGGAACACAAGCTAATAGCTTCATGCCCCGCTCTTATTCACGTTCACTCGCTCTCCCACGCTTTCTCATATTCGATCTCAATCAGCTTAAAAAAGTCAGACGGCTTGTTCTTCAGTCCTTTGCAGAGATCAAATATTTTCGTGACGGAAGGCTCGTTTCTTCCAACCTCAATCATGGAAATATAGGACCGGTCGACATTGCATTCGTGCGCTAGATCTTCTTGGCTTAGTCCTTGTTTGATGCGTATCGCTTTAACAGTTTTTCCGATAATTTGCTTAGTCGTATTGGTAAAGTACCTCTACCTACCATACGAAAGGGATGATTTGGATGCTCTCCCATTTTAGCATGGCTTTCGAATCAAAAAAAGAGTGTTTTCACATTTTGCATCAAATAGAAATACCTTACGGCTACTCCAATGCGGGGTTGCATCGAACCTTGCACCTCCCAGACGTAGGAGGGCACTGCCCCGATTGCGGAGCCTGGTCCACTCACGTGCATGAACAGGTCGCCAAGACGGTCATTTCGGGAACTTTTAATGGAACCCCCGTCTATGACTCTTTTTTTCATCGGCGATTGAAATGCTCGTACTGCTCCCGTACCTTCATGGAACCGCTCCATTGGCTGGCTCCCTACCAACGTTTGACTGAAACCGGAAGAACCGCTTTACTTTATGCAGCTGCAGATGGAACCTTTCAAAGCGTCGGTGAAGATTTCGGATGCAGTGGGCAAAATATCAAAGTCCATGTTCGCGCCATTACGAAAAGACGGTTGGCGATACACCGCAGGAGCGAACCACGCCTGCCTTCCTCGGGATCGACGAGATCGGCTTGGCCAAAGGAAAGGGAAGCTACCGCTTGGTCGTTTACGACTTGACGGTTCCGTGGCGTCCACAGCTCATTCGCATGCATACGTCCCGCAAAAAGGAAGAAGTGATTTCCCTTCTACAGCAATTCGCTACACCTGAGCGGATCATTGGCATAGCCATTGATATGTGGGAGCCCTACAAGGTCGCGATTCAAACGGCTTTACCTCATGTGACGATTGTCATCGATGCCTTTCATCTGATTCAAGCGTCCTCCAAAGCGCTGGATGGTGTGCGGAAGAACGTACAGACGAAATTAAACAAGGAACAAGCTCTGGCTATGAAACAAGAAAAGGAACTCTTTTCCAAGCCGATCGAGGACCTCACGGAAGAGGAGAGAAAACGACTCCAAGCGTGGGAAGAAGCGATTCCGGAACTGGCCAGAGCCATCTCCCTTCACCAAAAGCTGCGAGCACTGTACCGTTGCCGGGACTTCGAAGAGGGACTCACGCTTCTGGCTGACTGGGAAAGAGAAGTCCTCGCTACCGACTTGGAGCCCTTCCATCGACTTTTGAGAACCGTCTGGAACTGGCTTCCCGAAATTATGAACCGGTTCCTTTGCAAAATCTCCAATGCGAAAACGGAAGGGAAAAACAACCAGCTTCGTGCGATGAACAAGCAAGGTTTTGGGTACTCCATCCAGTCCCTCCAAGCCCGAATGGAGATGAAGGAACAGCAGACTGCGTTAAACCGCTGGCGAAACTACCAGGATCGCCAGGAGAAAAAGTCAGGCTGACACAATAATCGACAACGACCCGTGACTCTTCTTTCTTCGCGTCTTCCATTTGTAGAATTTCGTCGATTCTCCCGTAACTTGTTACTGAACCACATTCTTTAAATCGAATAAGAGGAATGGATTTGCACGCAATAACAAAAGATTTGGACCGAACGTAGAGCCATTTCAAGACCACATAGGTCATGAGTGCAGCAAATAACTGATTGAATACGGCATTTTCTGTCGTCCCAAACAGAATGGGGACATTCAAATTTTGTTTGATCCACCGGAAGAACACTTCAATTCCCCATCTGGCCTTGTACATCTCTGCAATCTGTTCTGCAGCCAGGTGCCTGAGATTGGTGGCTACTCGAATGTCATGACCATAATCATCCGTGAAAATGACCACACGGTGCCGAAGCTTCGATTGGCATTGGGGCGTGCCCAAATAACACGTGATGTCCTTGACGACGTTGGAGCCAGCATCCTCTACTCTCTTTAGGGAATGAGAGGAAACCAGGGTTACATTTTCTTTAATTCGCGTCACGAAACACTGCTGTTCTCGTACGTACTGATCAAAACGCTTGATTTTTCCGTATGCACGATCATTGACCAGAATATAGTCTTTGTTCGCGAGCTGTTCTCCAATCGGACCGTCGTGAGCAGAGCCGATGGTTTCGATCACCTGAACCGGCTGCTCCGTGCCTGCCGACAAGGCCACATGTAGTTTAATCCCTGCACGTTCACCATGAAACAAGGCCCAGGGCAGTCGGGTTTTCCCCACTGTAATGGTCGTAGAGTCTACCAATAGCAAGTTTTTGGGAATGCCCAGATGACGCTTGGTGGCTCGATTGCACTTCGAAAGAAATCGATGAAATAATTGCTTGAACAATGCATACGGCACCTCACTGGCTTTGGAGGAGAAGGTAGAGTAACAAACAGGCATTAAACCACTCTTCACCGCCTTTCCTATGCCCGAACGATAGCTGTCCCACTGCCCTAAAGCCGAATGCATGAAGAAAAGCAGCAACTGGCTTGCCGTGAATTTCCTAGCGGTGTCCTTATAGTCCAGTGCTTGCAAGATTTCAGTCACATCTTCTTCCGTCAATAGGGTTTGAACTAAACGGGTGAACGTGCTAGAATTTTTCATGAGGTCGCCTCTTTCGAATCGAGTTCTGTGGTGGAATCGATTGTACCGAAAGAACGGCCTTTTTTCAATTTTTATTCCTTATTTTGGGTAATCAACAGGCGTGAGTTGAAATAAAAGAATTGGTGTAAAATACATCGGATTAGCTACACTAGACTGGTAAAGCTGATAAGAAAGGAAGAGAAGAGTGTAGCAACGAGTGGAGCTGGCCCGGCAATTGCTGCACCTGCTAAATCGGAATCGGGTCTGAGGTACATTCCATTAACCTCTGCTCTACGTCGGTTTTTCAGGAGCCTCTCCTGCTGTTCCTTTAACTCGCTCAGCCTTTCGAAGAGCAGGCGTTCGTCCACACCGTCCCTTTCGTACAGTTTAAAGTATTTCCTCCTCTGCGCGTCAATGGCGACGAGTTCCTTTTCAATTGTCTCCCGTTCTCTACGCGGATGCAGTGGTCCATTGTCGAACGAAAGCAGAGGCAGAGCGACTGCTGGAGCGATTGAAGGAAAGATTCAAGGACTGTAAACTCGAACTGCATCCAGAGAAGACCCGGATCGTTTATTGCAAAGCCTATGACCGCAAGGAAGATCGTACCGAGATCAAATCGAGTAGGCCCATGCAATTGCGCATGGGCCTACTCGATTTGAAATATAAGGATTATATGTTTTGCGCTTAAACTAGAAAGCTGAAGATGCTCCTTCCAACAGGGTCTTCAGCTTTCTTTATAGTATTGCAGTATAAGATTCTTATACGATTAACCATTGGTATTCAATATATAAAATGAAATGGAAGTACTATATAATCTGACTTGTGTAACCGAATATTGTTAAAAACAGAGGGGGAAATCTGCATGAAGAAATACGGATTTTTAGGGATATCTTTTACAGTCGCAGCTATGCTAGTCGCATCGGGTTGCGGCAACGGCTCGAATAATACCGCCACATCGGATACCACAACATCATCTAACAATACGGGAACCTCAAACGCTGAATCGACCGCGGCAGCGGAAGATGGTGGACTCAAGTGGGATGATGCCGCTAAGGACTATGTGATGGAGCCAGAAATCTCCTCCGGAGAGCAGTCGCTTAAAGTTTGGCTAGAATATGAGGAATATGCCAAAGCGCTAGTTGAAGCGTTTAAGGTGAAATATCCTAAAGTGAAAGTCGAGTATGAAGTCGTTGCAAAGGTAGACAGTATAGATCGTATGGCGCTCGACGGTGAAGCGGGCAAGGGTGCTGATGTCTTCATGTCCAGCTACAATAAACTGGCACAAGCAATCGATAATGCAACAGCTGCTCCACTCGGCAAATATGAGGAGACATTGAAGGAAAGAATGCCGGGCACGTTTATTGATGTGGTGAGCAAAGACAGCCAAATGTTCGGCGTGCCGATCTCAACAGAGTCGATTGCACTCTTTTATAACAAGACACTTTTGAAAGCGCTAACGGGCAGCGACAAACCAGCAACGACTTGGGATGAGGTTATGGAACTTGCCAAAACGTACAATGACAGCAAAACCAATCAATGGACAATCCGTTTCCTCGCGGGACAGCTCTATTACGCTTACCCGGTATTGTCCTCGCTCGGCTGGCATCTGTACGAAGATAATAACCTGGACGAGCCTCATTTTGACTCGGAGGCGCTCACGAAAGGTCTGAAATATTACAAGACCCTCCGCAGCATCTGGGATGTCAATTCCGCTGATGCGACATGGGATTCCATTGAAAGTGAATTCGTGAAAGGTAAGACTCCTTATGTCATTACAGGACCTTGGGTATTCAAAGACTTTGATAAAGCGGCTGCTGACAACAAATTCGAGTACGGTGTAACGACGTTGCCTAAAGTGGCTTCGGGTGATAAAGCGGCCTCCTTGACAGGGATTTCAGTCGCCCTCGTATCTGGTTATTCAAAGTATCCGGCTGCTGCAAGAGTGTTTGCTAATTTCATGGCCTCTGACGAAGGAGCTGCCGCATTGTATAAATCGATCGGCGCTATCCCGGCCTTACAGGCGGATCAAATTCAAAACGTTGAAGGAATTAACGGCAATGAGCATATCGCAGGCATTATCGCCCAATCGGAGAATGCCGATCTGACGCCGCAAATTCCGGAGTATATGTACACATCCGGCAACGAACTAATTGTCAATGTATGGGATAATCTGCTGTCGGTCGGCGATGCGCAGCAAAAGGCTGAAAAAGCTTATGCCGATCTGAAAGCATTGGGTAAATAAGCTGGCATGAATAACTCCAATAACAAACAGACAACGCCGGCTTGGGCAACAGGGATACTATCCGCAATTGTATGGGGGGGCGGCCAATGGCTGAACCGTCAGTATTTGAAAGGCCTCGTGTTCTTTCTTATTGGTGCAGGTAGCCTAACAGCAGAGTTGACAACCGGCCATTACAATGACATGTCAGCAGGCTTCCGCTTGCGAGATAACGGCGGCTTTTTCTTGAAAGGACTCTGGGGCCTCGTCACATTAGGTACACAGCCAAGGAAAATGGGGATGTCCGGGCTAACGCCCGGTGATCACTCCATCGTCTTAATGGCGAACGGAATTATCGCGTTATTCGTTATTTTGATTCTGGTCTTCTTCTACGTATGGAACATTAGAGATGCCGTGATGGCAAGACGCCGGATGAACGAATCTGGCATCCATCAAAGCTCGCTGCAAGATATGAAGCAGCTGTGGGAATCGATGTACGCCTATATCGTGCTGTCTCCGGCGGCGCTGCTGACCTTGTTTATATGCATACTGCCGATTGTATTCGGCGTGCTGATTGCTTTTACTGATTACAGCCGCAGCAATACACCGCCTACCAAGCTTGTCCATTGGGTCGGCTTCGACAACTTTGTAACGGTGACGCAAGTCTTCTCCTGGATGCATACGTTTCTGAACGTACTCTTGTGGACGTTCGTCTGGGCGATTTTGGCGACAATCACCACCTACTTCTTTGGGTTTTTCCAGGCGGTGCTGCTGAACAATTCGGATGTGAAGTTGAAGAAGCTGTGGCGGAGCATCTATATTCTGCCTTGGGCGGTTCCGGCGATGATCTCGGCGCTGGTGTTCAAGTCGATGTTTAACGGACAGTTTGGACCGATCAGCCAGTTTCTACTTGATACCGGCCTAACGGATGAGCGTATATACTGGTTCACTGATCCGAATCATACGTACCTTGCGAGAATATTAGCGTTATTAATCAATTTGTGGCTTGGTTTCCCTTATTTTATGGCACTTATCGGGGGCACATTGACGACGGTATCGGACAGCTATTACGAAGCTGCCCGGATGGATGGTGCGACTTCCAGCCAGACATTCTGGAAAATCACGTTCCCGATTGTATACAAGGCGACTGCGCCACTGCTGATGCTTTCTTTCGTCAGCAACTTCAATAACTTCGGAGTCATTTACTTCCTGACCGAAGGCGGACCTGCCAATCCGGATTACAATTTCGCAGGAAACACGGATCTCTTGATTACCTGGTTGTATAAGCTGACGCTCGATAACAGGCTTTACAATATGGGAGCCGTTATGTCTATTATCGTCTTCCTGATCGTGGCGAGCTTCTCGCTCATCAATCTGCGGAAATCGAAATCGTTGGAGGAGATTTAAGATGAAAGCTAAACGCACAAGCCTCACGACGATATTAAAAACTACACTGATCTACATCGAGCTCATCGTGGTAGCCGTTATCATCATTTATCCCCTGATCTGGATTGTCGGCTCTTCCTTTGGCAGTTCGAAGGGGCTTGCCAATGCTTCGCCTATACCGGATCATACCACCTTGAACAATTATATTGATCTCTTCCGGAATACGAACTTTCCAATTTGGTATGTGAACACGCTCAAAGTAGCGGCAGCCAATATGGTGTTTGGGGTTTTGCTTTCGACCTTAGGAGCCTATGCTTTCTCGCGGTTCAAGTTTAAAGGGAAGAAGGCGAGTCTGCTGACGATGCTTATCCTGCAAATGTTCCCGGCTTTCCTGACCGCCATAGCCGTATACATGCTGTTCCTGAACTTTGGTCTGCTCGATAGTCTGACGGGGCTGGCTATTGTAGGCGTTGCGGCACAGCTGCCGTATAATATCTGGCTGCTGAAAGGATATATTGATAACATTTCGATGAGCTTTGACGAAGCGGCCTTGATCGACGGGGCATCGCGTACGCAAATTTTTATTCGTATTATTATGCCGCTGGCATCGCCGATGCTGACTTTTTTAGCTGTATTGCAATTTGCCGCTCCTTGGATGGACTTTATATTGCCAAGGCTGCTTATCTCCAGTGAGGAGAAGAAGACTGTTGCCATTGGACTCTATTCCATGATCAGCGATCAGACGAAAAATGAATTCACTTTATTTGCGGCAGGCTCAGTAATCGTCGCTATCCCAATTGCCATTTTGTATATCGTACTGCAAAAATATTTGATCAACGGCCTAACAGCTGGCGGAGACAAAGGATAGGAAGGATAGATACAGATGAAACCAACTTTTATTAAAGGTGCAGACGTTTCCATGCTGAAAGAGGTAGAGGAGCTCGGAGGAGAGTTCTTCCTAGGGAATCAGAAGAAAGATTTGTTTGAGATTATGCAGATCAAGGGGTTGAATGTCGTCCGGCTCCGCTTGTGGGTAAATCCCTATGACGAGGAAGGCTGCCCTTATATGGGCGGTACGAATGATCTGGAGACGACCATCGAGCTGGCGAGAAGAGCGAAAGAGCAAGGCTTGCAGTTCATACTGTGTATTCATTACAGCGATTTCTGGACTGACCCGAAAAAGCAAATTAAACCAAAGAACTGGCAGGAGTTATCCTTCGAGCAGCTCGAGGAGAAAGTATACAACTACACTAGAGAAGTATTGGATGTGTGTGGAGCCTGTAACGTATTACCTGAGCTCATTCAGATTGGTAATGAGACAACAAATGGCATGTTGTGGCCGGACGGTAGAACACCGAAGTATTTGTTCGATCGGGAAAAATTTGAAGAGATGGAAGCGGTCGAGTGGAAGGCCGCCTTCGACCGACTGGTACGTTTATTGAACGCAGGAATTCGGGCGGCCAGAGAATCTGGTCCTATGAGAGTTATATTGCATCTCGATGCTGGCGGCGCAAACGTGCTTTATCGCACCTGGTTTGATGAAATGGCGGCGCGCGGCGTAGATTACGACATTATTGGTCTATCCTATTACCCGATCTGGCACGGAAGTCTGGAGGAGCTGCGCTTCAATCTTGATGATATTAGCGCCCGATATGACAAGGAGGTACTTATCATTGAAACGGCATATGGACATACGGCTGAGAGTCCAACAGGCGCGGATATTTTCACGGATGAACTGGCTAAGAATGCGGGTTATCCCCCTACTGTAGAAGGACAAGCACAGTTTCTATATGACTTGATGCAGACGGTCGATCAGGTGCCTGGTGGAAAAGGGCTTGGCATTGTGTACTGGGAGCCAGCGTGGCTGCCGGTGGACGGGACAACCTGGGCAAGTCCTGAAGGGATGAAGTACGGTAATGATGTCGCTCCAATGGGGAATCATTGGGCCAATCAAGCATGGTTTGACTTCCAGGGAGAGGCTCTCGATTCAATAGATGTGTTTCGACAATTTAAATCTAAGAAGGAGTGTTAATTGTGAGGAAATGGGTAAAAGTTAGTTTATTGCTGGTATGTGCCATCACGCTTATTCTGCCAAACATCGGCAGTAAGAAGGCAGAGGCCGCCGGTACGTTCATCCTGGGCGGGGATGTATCGATGCTGAACGAGGTGGAGCAGAAGGGCGGGAAATTCTACAAAGGCGGCGTGCAGAAGGATGCCTTGCAGATCTTGAGCTCAGATGGGATGAACTATGTCCGGCTTCGGCTCTGGGTGGACCCGTATGACAGCCAAGGCAATTCTTACGGCGGCGGTACGAACGACCTTGCAACGACAATTGCCTTGGCTAAACGGGCAAAAGCGAAAGGCATGGGCATTTTTCTTGATATTCAACTCAGTGATCATTGGGCAGATCCGGGTAATCAGACTAAGCCAAAAGCATGGAATAAGCTTACGTATTCTCAGCTAATAACAACCGTTCACGATTATACGCAAAGCGTCATTACATCGATGAAAGCTGAGAATGTCATGCCTGCAATCGTTCAGATGGGCAATGAAATACCTGGTGGCGTATTGTGGGATGACGGTAAGGTTGGAAATGGTCTTACTGACTTCACGAAATTGGGCGAGTTGTTGTCCGCTGGTATTGACGGAGTGAATGACGCGCTCTCTTCCGGAGAAGACATCCAAATCGTGTTGCATTTGGATCATGGCGGTGACAACAGCTTGTATACGTGGTGGTTTGACAACATTATAGCCAAAGGAGTCGACTTTGACATTATTGGCTTGTCCTATTACCCGTTTTGGCACGGCACCATGGGCGAGTTATCGTACAACCTGAACGATATCAGCAAACGGTATAACAAGGACGTCATGATTGTTGAGACGGCCTACGGGTTTACGCTTGACGACGGCGATGGTCTCGGCAACGTGTTTTATACAACAGAAGAAAGCGTGGGCGGCTATCCGGCATCTCCTGCAGGACAAGTTGCTTATATGCGGGATTTAAAAGAAATTGTGCAGGATGTGCCGAACGGTCACGGCCGGGGAATCTTCTGGTGGGAACCGACATGGCTTTCGGTAGAAGGTGCGAACTGGGGAACGGAAGAGGGCGCTCTGTATAATAATGATACGGGACTATTATCCAATCCGTGGGACAACCAGACACTGTTTGATTTTGACGGGAATGCCTTATCGTCGTTGTCTGTATTCAGCGAAACTACACCAACGAACCTGTTGACGAATGGTAGCTTTGATGCGAACGGCTATACGAGCACACCTTCCGGCTGGGGAGTATGGGCGAATACAACGGCTAATCTGAGCTCCATTAAGACAGGACAGCCGGGCGTTGTTGGCGACTATAAGCTGACTTTCTGGAATTCTGAAGCGTACAAAGCTTCGACTTATCAGGTGAAGACGGGTCTTGCGAATGGTACCTACTCGTTAACGGCTTGGGTATTAAACAGCGGGGGGCAAAATTCAGCCTATATTTATGCCAATAGCTATGGAGGAACCGAGAAGCAGACGGCTCTGCCGGTCAGCACAACATCATGGATGAAGGTCAGAATCGACAACATCCAGGTAACGAACGGGCAGGCGGAGATTGGCATCTATTCGGACGCTAATGCGAATAACTGGATTAACGTAGATAATGTTAAGTTTTATAAATCGTACTAATCTATAGTATCGTTATTGGAAATAAGAAGAGCATTTTCCTCACCTAGCGGCAAGCAAAATGCTCTTTTTCAATATTTGCTCAATTCCCGGTTTACAAGAAAAGGAATTTCATGCTGTAATACAGAAAAGTGTATTTTGAATTCAATTGCAGCTAGGTGGGGTCATAGTTGAAATGGGACGATGAGAACATACGGCGTGTATTCAATTCCTTAGAAAGGTCGCTCCCTTTATTTATTGAGACAATTGGATATAGTGCATGGGAGCTTATGTTTGTCAGGCCGGATGGTTATCCGTATTACCACTGGCTTTATACCCTAAGCGGAGAAGGCAGCTTTGAAATGGACGGGGAGCACTTCGCACTTACAACCGGGAAAGGCGCTCTACTGACACCATTTACACCGCACTCATATCATCCATTTTCAGATTCGGATCGTTGGTCTACGATCTATATTACCTTTGGAGGCACAGCTGCATCAGCAATATTAGATTCGCTTAACATGAATGTGTCTGCGATCTATACGGAGGAGGCAGATCAAGTATCATTCGCAGATGTAATTGGGGAAATGTTTTATAAGGCAGACCGAGATGAGGAGTTCTCTGGGTTGGAGTCATCGACGGAGCTTTATCATTTTCTAATGTTGCTGAGAAAATACGGGATGCGCAATAATCAGCCTTCGCTGTCGCAATACTACGATAAACTGCGTCCGGTTGTGCAGTGGATGGAGAGTAATTGCTCAGCTAACGTTGGACTTCCGGAAATTGTAGAGCAGGCACAGATAAGCGTTTCTTATTTAAATGAGCTGTTTCGTGACGCATTTGGTATGAGTCCGTATTCATTCCTCATTCAGTTGCGAATTCGACAGGCGAAGAAGATTATGATCACGAATCCAGATATGGCACTTAAGGAAGTGTCATTACTTGCTGGCTTTAATGATGTCAGTCATTTTGTCGCGACGTTCCGGAAGAAGGAAGGAATTACACCGGCCAAATACCGCGAACTGCATTTGTCAACTCGGGCAGACTAAATCTTATCATTGTAACACACTGGACAGTCAAAAGTTCTTGTCGAAAAATCGTAACGTGGAAAAATAACCCTATCGAGCGAATTATGGTATCCTTCTTGCATATCAGACCTCCATATAATTGATATAGATAATCTGGATGATTTGGCACAAAATTTTTATAATACTCTATGAGTTTATGGTGATTCAACAGTTATATTCTAATGACCCCATTTCCGTTATATGTGTAAGATCAGATTACAATTGACACAATCGTATTGCTGATATAACATTACTTCAAATATTAAAATACGTTGAGAAGGAATAGTACGGTTTTCCAAGCAAACAGAGAGCTGTTGGATGGTGCGAAACAGCCGTGGAGAAAATCGGAACTCGCCTTGGAGTTGCTCGCTGAACCAGTATAGTAGGTGGAGCCGGAGCCTGACCGTTATCACCAGGAGGATACAGGGCTTGTCCGTTTTTGCAACCCTGTATCCGTTGAGTGCATGCCGACTATGGCATGAATTCGGAGTGGTACCGCGTGAGATGTCAAAGTCTTTCGTCTCCTGTTAGTGGAGATGAAAGGCTTTTTTTGCGCATTCGATCTTTGGCAAATAATTACAGAAATCGATGAAAGGAAGGATATCCATGAAAAATGTTGAGAAATACGCCAGAGGATATTTTATGCAGCCGGAGACAAGCTTGAACTGGACCCAAAAGGAATATATTACAGAGGCGCCGATTTGGTGCAGCGTCGACCTTCGCGACGGAAATCAGGCATTAATTGTTCCGATGAATCTGGAGGAAAAGCTTGAATACTTCAAATTGCTTGTAGATATCGGATTTAAGGAAATCGAAGTCGGATTTCCCGCAGCATCGGAAACGGAGTTCACCTTTCTACGCACATTGATCGAGCAGGAATTGATTCCGGATGATGTAACGATCCAAGTGCTTAGCCAATCGAGAGAGCATATTATCCGCAAAACTTTTGAAGCGCTGAAAGGCGCGAAAAAAGCTGTAGTACATTTGTACAACTCGACATCCGTGGCGCAGCGGGAACAGGTATTCCGCAAATCCAAAAAAGAAATTATCGACATCGCTTTGAATGGCGCCAAACTGTTGAAGCAGTGCGCGGAGGAAACGGAGGGGAATTTTCAGTTCCAGTATTCACCCGAAAGCTTTACAGGTACAGAAATTGATTTTGCGCTGGACATCTGCAACAGCGTGCTCGGCGTATGGCAGCCGACGGCGGAGAACCCAGTCATCATCAATCTTCCTGCAACGGTATCCATGTCGATGCCTCACGTCTACGCCAGCCAGATCGAGTATATGAGCGAGCACCTGAATTTCCGGGAGCATGTTATTTTGTCGCTCCATCCGCATAACGATAGGGGAACGGGTGTGGCGGATGCGGAGCTGGGGGTACTGGCCGGAGCCCAGCGCGTCGAAGGCACTTTGTTCGGAAACGGGGAAAGAACAGGGAACGTAGACATTGTGACGCTGGCTCTAAACATGTATTCACACGGGGTAGACCCGAAGCTGAATTTTGAGAACATCCCTGCGATCATCAGCGTTTATGAACGACTGACCAAAATGAGAGTAGGCGAAAGACATCCTTACGGAGGTGAGCTTGTATTCACCGCTTTCTCCGGTTCGCATCAGGATGCCATTGCTAAAGGAATGAAATGGCTCGAGGAAAAGGAGCCCCGGCATTGGTCGGTCCCTTATCTGCTAATTGATCCCAAGGACATCGGTAGGGAGTATGAAGGCGATATTATCCGCATTAACAGCCAGTCCGGCAAAGGCGGGATCGGATACGTGCTGCAGTTGAAGTACGGACTCGATCTCCCGACGAAAATGGGCGAAAACTTTGGATACTTCGTTAAAAACGTATCGGATCAGCAGCAAAAGGAACTGATGCCCGATGAAATATACGATATTTTCTTGAAGGAATATGTAAATATAAAAACACCTGTCGAGTTTGTCAAATACCGCATTACAGACAATGAAGATTTTCAAACCATCGTCACTATACGGACCGGCAATGAAGTCAAGGAAATTGAAGGCACCGGAAACGGAAGACTCGATGCGATCAGCAATGCTCTGCAAACCGATCTTGGAATGCATTATACCGATTTGATCTATAAAGAGCACGCTCTGGAAACAGGCTCTAAATCACAAGCTGTCTCTTATATCGGTATCACGGCTTCAGACGGTAGCGTATATTGGGGTTGCGGCTTTGACGTTGATATTATGGCCTCATCTGTAAAAGCTCTGTTTAGTGCTGTGAATCAATTTAGCCGTAATACCACTAACAGATTACTCGCTGACGGTTAGGAGCGCATAATAATTGAAATAGAGTGAAAGAGGAGCTGCACTTATGAGAACAATAGGTCTTATCGGTGGCATGAGTTGGGAATCATTATTACTTTATTATCAAATGATCAATCAACGGGTTAACACGGCTGTAATTAATGTTATTGACAAAATATTTGACTATAAGTAATATTGAAAAATATTTAAATGAAGTTATGACCATAAAATTAAATAACTTGTAAGCTATGATTGCTATGGATCACACTATAGCAGGAGCAGCTTCTGGAGAGACCGTGGGGATTCCCCGGCGCCGAAGGGTTCACAATCTCAGGCAAAAGGACAGAAGAGTACTGAATAATCTATTTGTTATTTTGATAATCTTCAGAATAAATAATGTATTTTATTTAATATTCTTAGACCTAGAGATTGGAGCGCCTCCAGTCTCTTTTTTGTTGTTATTTTCACTTGTTCATAATTTCACATACAAGAACGAGAATTATCCAGAGTGTAGAGGGGGAGCTTCATTTGGCACCACAAGAATTAAAGAGAGATTTACAGAATCGGCATGTTCAGCTCATTGCAATTGGGGGAACCATCGGTACCGGACTATTTTTAGGATCAGGAAAAGCTATTCAGCTGGCAGGACCCTCCATCATCTTTGCTTACTTAATCGTGGGTATCGCCGTTTTTTTTGTGATGAGGGCATTAGGAGAACTTCTGTTGTCTAAAGCAGGTTATCAATCGTTTACAGACATTGCCGAAGACTATCTTGGACCGCGGGCAGCATTTGTAACCGGATGGACCTATTGGTTCTGCTGGATCATGACGGCAATGGCTGATATTATCGCTGTTGGGGTATATGTGCAATATTGGTTTGACATCCCGCAATGGATACCTGCTGTCATTTGTTTAATCATTTTATTAGGACTTAATTTATTAACTGTAAAAAGTTTTGGGGAATTGGAATTCTGGTTTGCTCTAATCAAGGTAGTGACGATCCTCGCGTTGATTGCCATCGGAGCGTTTCTGGTGGTGATTGGTTTCAAGACAGATGCCGGAACGGTTGCTCTCAGCAATATTTGGGCACATGGAGGCGTATTCCCAAATGGGATTTCAGGTTTCTTACTTTCCTTTCAAATGGTTGTATTTGCATTTGTCGGGGTAGAATTGGTCGGTGTATCGGCAGCGGAAACCTCCAATCCAGAGAAAAACATTCCGTCGGCTATTAATAAAATTCCATTAAGAATTCTATTTTTCTACGTTGGTGCCATTATTGCCCTGTTAAGCATCAACGCATGGACGGAGCTGAATCCGGCAGAGAGTCCTTTTGTCAAAACGTTCAGTCTAGTGGGGATCCCGATTGCCGCAGGAATTATTAACTTTGTCGTATTAACCTCAGCTGCGTCTGCTTGTAACAGCGGGATGTTCTCCACAAGCCGGATTCTCTATAATTTAAGCAGGAAGGACCAGGCCCCATCCCATTTTGCCAAGCTGAATAAAAATCATGTACCAAGCAATGCTTTATTCATATCCACGCTTGTCTTGTCAGTGGGAGCTCTTTTGAGTAGGCTGATTCCCGAACAAGCTTTTGGAATCGTGACAACCATTAGTGCCATTTGTTTCATTTGGGTTTGGGGTGTTGTTCTGATTTGCCATTTGCGGTATAAGAAAACAAAGCCGGAATTGCAGGCCAAATCAAAATTTAAAGCACCGTTCACACCATTTATTAATTATGTTGTCCTGGCGTTGTTTGCGATAATACTCATCATTATGCTGTTTGCTGAAGACACGCGTCCGGCCTTATTGTTGACGCCTTTATGGTTTATTCTATTATTTGTTTTGTATTCGACGAATAGAAGAAAGAGGGAAAGAAATAGTACAGAATCAACAACAGCCACTTAATTCCATATTAACTAATCAACCCCTTCACTACGGACACTATAGCCTCTATTTATGCGATTTTGCCTATTTTTCTACAGTTGCGGACCGTAAGACCCTTATTCGGCGAATTCAGGCATCAAACGAAGCAAAGTTACTCCAATAGCGGCTCCTCAGTCCGTAAAAGCACCATATAAGCCAAATTTAGCACAAATAGCGGCCCCTCGGTCCGTAACAGAAGGCAGATGGATGCAGGCAGGCGAAAAGCCTAGTAGGATAGTTTAGCTTTAATAGTTCTCTACCACTATGTAAAAGCTTTCCTACAGTATAATTTGATTAGTAGAATATAATGAAAGATACTGTAATCAATTTATGGGGTGAGAATTTGTCAGATATAATTTTAGATAATATCAAGATTACAGCAGACTCGAAGGATACTGATTACAATCAGGTGTGTGACAATCTATATGAGTACAATGTTCGTGCAACAAATGGTTTACTCAAGAAACCTGGCAAGGATATAAATTTATATCTAAAAGATGAATCAGGCAAAGTCGTAGGAGGCTTGTTTTGTGAAACCTGGTCTTATGGTTTGTATCTTGATGTATTTTGGATAGCTGATGAATACAGAAACAAAGGATATGGAAAAATCATGATAGTAGAAGCAGAGAGACAAGGGAAAGAGCTTGGCTGTATATTTGCTCATACTTGCACATTTACATATCAATCGCCGGAATTTTATCAGCGCATGGGCTATGAGGTTTTTGCCGTGAATGATGAATATCCGGAAGGAATTAAACAATTTTTTCTGAAGAAGAAATTGTAGCGAAATATTGTTAAAGAAAAGGTGAGGTAAAATGATTAGAAATTTTACGAACAATGATATGAATGAGATTATAGATATTTATACAAGAGAAAATAAACCTACATATGAAGAAATAGAAAATATAAGAAATTCGAAACAAATCCTAGTATACGATGAAGATGGAATAAAGGGTTTTATTCATATGAATGTATATGAAAATAAGTGTGACTTTGAAATGGGGATTTCATCCGAGGAACATATTAAATCAATAGGTTCACAACTTTGGGCTGAGGCTAAAAAACGGATGGAGGGAAATTCTGTTACCTCGATTAATACTTGTCATATAAAGAATGGAATTTGGGAAGGTTTTTTTGACGAGATTGGGTTTGATTATTGGTTCTCATATTATAAACTCAAATATATTAGTGGTAAATATAAAGAACCAGAACTTGATGTGAAGAAATATGAAGACGAATATTATATGCAGGAAATCAGCCTTGAAAGTGAAGCGTTCTCAAAATTAAGAGCAGAGAATGATATTACCCCTCATAACTGGTATTTGAGTGCAAGTAAAGATACTTTAGCGCATCATAGAAAAGAAAGATTGATAGATAAAGATAATTTTTATTTGTTCTTTAAAGAAGGGGAAATGATAGGTGCGGCAATTATTGCTAATGCAGAAATTCCCCTATTCTTTGTTAATAGTAAGTATCAAGGAGAAGGTTATGGAAGGAAAATACTTGAATTTGCTGTAAATCGAGGTCTGGAACAGGATCCAAATGGTGTTGATTTAGAGGTGTTAGCTAGTAACGAGAAAGCGTTACAGCTATATACAAGTACGGGATTTGAAATCATTCAAGGGTATGTTAATAGAAGATTACAAATAGTTTGAACTAATGGAAACACTGTGAAATTGGGAGTATTGATTATGAAGATTCACTTCTAAATCATGGTGCATATTGTATCGTTGAGGATGATGATTATATCATGGCATTTGCGGTTTTTGCTCGTTACAGCCATGATGAAACCTTATTAAATTTTATGGGGAAGCAACTTAGTAGACATTTTAGCCCAAATGAAACAAGAGAAGTTTGTTTTAATGTGTATGGGAAAAATAGGGAACTGATTCAATTTCTTAAAGAACATGGTTTTGTGACCGATATGGAAGGTTTTCAGCTTCAGTATGATTTCAGCAAGGAAATGAAAATGCCGGAGACATTACCACTTGTAGAAAAAGGATTTTCCCCGGAGATGCTCAGCCATTTTATTCAATTATTTGAGAAAGCTTATTATGACTTGAATCTTGAAAATGGCTGGAGCACAGATAGCTACCAAAAAGATCCGGATCATTTCATGAATTCCCTACAAGATTACGAATCAGAAGAACGGGTAAGATCTTTTTGGATGGATGACAAATTGATTGGCGCCTATATTATTACAGGTGAGTATATTCGAGATTTTGTTATACATCCCGAATACCAGAGCCGCGGTTATGGAAGCCTGATGTTGAAAAATAGTATTCACCGTATGTCGAAAGTAATGGGAATGGACAATATATTCTTACGTGTGGCTAAATCCAATAGCGGGGCCAAAAGGTTTTACGAAAGAAATCATTTTATCGAGCTTTCCAATTTCGCAGAGCATACTTTTGTGGCAAAAATCTGAAGAATGTAGAAGTGTTGGATTCGTTGTTGCTTTGGGGCTAATTGATGCTTACGGAAACGATAATTCAATAAAACAGCGGCAGTCCAGGACTATAGTTTCTCGTCCAAGACTGCCGCTGTTTGGATTTATGGGATGAGTACAGCGGCGCGGCATCTTACTGTACATGCACACCACTGTAAACGCCAGGCTCTACTTGCTGCGCGGGATCAGAAAGGCACTCGTCAGCTTCTCGAAGCCGATCTGCGGGTAATAGTCGATCGCGGACGGAGCGGCGAGCAGCAGCAGCATCGACTCCTCGCCCAGATGCTCCTGCAGCGTGGCGATCAGTTTCTTGCCAATACCCTGCTGCTGATACTCACGGCATACCGCGAGATCGGATAAATAGCAGCAGTAGGCATAGTCGGTGATGGCCCGGGCCAGCCCCACGGGCTGATCCCCGTCCCAGGCGGTCACCAGAATGTCGGCATGCTCCAGCATTCGGCCGATGCGGGCCAGGTCCTCCACCGGACGTTTGATCCCGGAGCTGATGAAGATATCTGCCGCTTGCTTGGCCGTGAGCGGGGTGTTTATTTGATAAGTGATAGTCATGATTGAGCACTCCTTATGATTAGGGATCATTGCTTGTTACTATTTAGGTCACGCTGAGGATGTTTAAGGCAACGCTGGAGCTTTCAGAGGAATTAGCTGCAGAATCGGTTACTACTTAGGACCCAATAGGAGGGGAGCATCAAACCACATCAGTCCAGTCCACACCGAATTAGTTGCGAATCTGCATCTAATTCGAAGATTTTTGCTGTTTTAGAGCAAATAAGTGCGAAAACGCATCTAATATCGGATTCTGAGCCTTAAACCATCGTTTTACTTGAAAATAGTTGCAGATTCGCACGTATTTGCCCAATAACAGGAATTCCAGCGAAATTAAATGCACTTTTGCAGCTAATTTCTCTGAAATCTCTAGTAGTGTAGCATTTTACATCTTCAGAGGACCTAAGTAGTAGATTTGCAACTAAACTGGTATCTCCCATTTTATTATAAAAGCTTCCGTTTGGAAATAAGCGCAATGGCCTCCTCAACCGTCAACGTTAGCTCCTCCCGTTGCTGCATATCCTTCAGCTGCACCTTGCCGGCGGCGGCTTCGCTCTCGCCGATCAGCAGCGCGTAGCGGTTGCCTGCGGCCACCGCAGCAGCCAGCAGCTTCTTCAGCTTGCGCCCGCTGGTATCCAGCGCCGTGCGGATACCCGCCGCGCGTAATCCGGCGGCGGCCAGCAGCGCCTGTGGCAGGGTGTCGCCAATCGGCAGCACCACGACCTCGGCTGCGGTACTCACCGTACCGGACCGTTCGGCCAGCAGTGCCATGATGGACTCCATCCCGAACGACAGCCCAACCGTAGGGTAGGGGATGTCCTCGCGACCTACCAGCTGTCCGATGATTGCGTCATACCGGCCGCCGCCTCCAAGGCTTGAAGGGAAGACGCCCGAAGCATCGAAGATTTCATATACGGTGCCGGTATAGAAGGAGAGGCCGCGTGACAGGAAGGGATCAAAGCGGCATGTATCTTCCAGGCCGATGGCGCGAAGCAGCAGTTGGAGAGCCAGCACATCCTTCGCACCCGGCTTGCCAACCAGGCCGTATTGCGCCGACAGCTGCGCGAAGTCCGGTGTTTCCGCAGCGATCAGCTGCAGGATGGCATCCGTTGCAGCGGCATCCAGCCCTTTGGCCAGCAGCTCGCTGCCCACTCCGGCGCTGCCGATCTTCGCCAGCTTATCAAGTGTCAGCATCACAGATTGCTGCTCCGGCTGGGGCACACCCAGCGCCTCCAGCACTTCGCTCAGAAACTGCCGGTTGTTCCACTTGATGATCACCGGCAGCTCCAGCCTGCGGAAGGCTTCTGCCGCAAGCAACATCAGCTCGGCCTCCGCCTCCGGTCCGGCCACCCCGACCACATCGGCATCGCATTGGAGGAACTCGCGCAGGCGGCCTTTTTTGACCGGGCCGTCACGGAAAACCTTACCCATCTCATATCGCCGGTACGGCAGTTCGATCCCCGGATTCAGCGCAATCACCTTGGCGAAAGGGATAGTGAGATCGTACCGTAGGCCAAGCTTGCGCCCGCCCTGGTCGCTCAGCTGGTACATTTCCTTCAGGATTTCAGCCCCGCCCGCATATTTGGAGGTCAGCAGCTCCAGCTCGCAGAGCAGGGTGGTGTCCATGGACTCGTAATTATAAACGACAAACAGCTCCTGCAGCACCTCCTGTACCTGGCGCCGCAAGGCTTGCTCTTTCCCGAAGAAGTCGTAGGTTCCTTTTACATTTTGCATTATTAGCAGCTCCTTTGTTTCTGTTTGTGGATTTCCAGTACGTTTCTGCCGAAACAAGTGGAAACGGCTTCGCCGTCCTTTTAAAAGGACGGGGACGTTTCAGCGAGAAATAGAAGGATAATTTATGGCGTGAAACATATAAATTCTTATATTTACAAAAAAACGCGCAGGACCTCTTGGTCCTGCGCGCTTACTATGCCGCAGGGAGGTCAAACGCGAAAAGCGTTAGAGCTCCCTGAAAATTTCAGGAGTGCTAACGCTGCTTGTGATGATGAAGTTGATTCAGTATAGTTAAACTTGCGTTCACCGGAATCAAACCCTTCAGACTGGAATACAGCCGATTATAAACGAAGGGCGAAACACATGCAACCCATAACTTGCTGCACTGCCGCAAATAAGAGAGGACTACTAAATGTATGAATATACCGCAGCTTATTAAGCAAACCGAAGAATATGTCAAAGACCAGCTGGCGCATGACACGACAGGCCATGACTGGTTTCATATCGAGCGGGTGCGCAACATGGCCCGCGAAATCGCCGGCATCGAGCAAGCTGATGTGCTCGTCTGCACACTGGCGGCGCTGCTTCACGACGTAGCCGACGAGAAGCTGAATCCGTCCAAGGAAGCCGGGTTGCAGAAGGTACGGGACTGGCTGGAAGCACAGCTGGAGGACCGGGAAATTACCGAACATATCATGCTGATTATTGAGACGATGTCCTTCAGCGGCGGCGGTGGTGCGCCGATGCAGACGCTCGAAGGGCGGGTGGTGCAGGATGCCGACCGGCTGGATGCGCTGGGGGCGATTGGCATCACCCGCACCCTGGTATTCTCCGGGGCCAAAGGTCGTCCGGTCTATGATCCGCAGATTTCCCCGCGCGATGAATCGCTGAAGCAGGAGTACCGGGATTACAGCAAAGGCACGGCGGTCAATCATTTCTATGAGAAGCTGCTGAAGCTGAAGGATCTGATGAACACGGACCACGGGCGCGAGCTGGCAGAGGAGCGGCATGCGTTCATGCTGGTTTTTCTTGAACAGTTCTACAAGGAATGGAATGAAGGCAGCGAATAGCTGCTATACTAGGAGTATGCACGAGATGGTAAGAACGCGGGGAACCCTGCTGGAACCGGAACAATCAGCATAGAAGAGGTAATAAGCGATGAGTGAATTAACATTTAAGGATTATGGGCTGGATGAAGAGATTGTCAGAGCCCTGGAGACGCTGAATTATGAGCAGCCGACCGAGGTGCAGCGCAAGGTGATCCCTGTAGCACTGAAGCAGCAGGATCTGATCGTCAAATCGCAGACCGGCAGCGGCAAGACCGCAGCGTTCGGTATCCCGGTCTGTGAGCTGGTTGACTGGACGGAGAATAAACCGCAGGCGCTGATTCTGACGCCAACCCGGGAGCTGGCCGCCCAGGTCAGCGAGGATATTACCCATATCGGCCGCTTCAAGCGGATCAAGGCCGTGGCCCTGTTCGGCAAGCAGCCGTTTGCGCCGCAGAAGGCCGAGCTGGCACAGAAGACACATGTTGTCGTAGGTACGCCTGGACGGGTGTTTGATCATATCGAGCGGGGTTCACTGACGCTTAGCCGGATCAAATATCTGGTGATTGATGAAGCGGACGAGATGCTGAACATGGGATTCATCGAGCAGGTGGAGAAGATCATCAAGCAGCTGCCGAAGGACCGTGTGACGATGCTATTCTCGGCGACGCTGCCGGAGGCCGTCAAGAACCTGTGCCGCAAATATATGAGCGGGCCGGCTGACATCGAGATTGAAGCCAGCGGCATCACCACTGCGACGATTGAGCATGCCTTAATTGAAGTGCCGCAAGCTGCTAAGTTCTCGCTGCTGAGCGATATCATCACGGTGGAGAACCCGGACAGCTGCATTATTTTTTGCCGGACCCAGGATCAGGTGGATGCCTTGTTCAGAGGGTTGGCCGATCTGGACTATCCATGTGACAAAATCCATGGCGGGTTGATGCAGGACGAGCGTTTTGAGGTGATGAATGCGTTCAAGCGGGGCCAGTTCCGTTACCTGATCGCCACCGATGTGGCTGCCAGAGGAATTGATATCGAGAATATTACCCACGTGATCAATTACGATATTCCGCTGGAAAAAGAAAGTTATGTACACCGCACTGGCAGAACGGCCCGAGCGGGCAAAGCGGGCAAAGCGATCACCTTCGTCACCCCGAATGAGCAGAAGTGGGTCCGTGAGATTGAGGAGTATATTGGCTTCAGCCTGCCTCCGATGAAGGCTCCGTCCGATGCAGCAGTGGAGCATGCGAAGGCCGCTTTTGAACAGAAGATCAACAAGCAGCCGGTTCTCAAAACCGGCAAGAGCGAAATCATGAGCCAGGACATCCTGAAGCTGTACTTCAACGGGGGCAAGAAAAAGAAGCTGCGCGCCGTTGATTTTGTCGGCACGCTGGCCAAGCTGGAGGGCATGACCGCAGCGGATATCGGAATCATTACGATTCAGGACAATGTGTCGTATGTCGACATCCTGAACGGCAAAGGCCCGCTGGTGCTGAAGGCAATGAAGGAAACCACCATCAAGGGCAAGCTGCTGAAGGTGTATGTCGCCAATAAATAGGACAAGCCAAGTTGATTTCACCCGCACAAGCTGGCCAGCAAAGGCAGGAGTTACCGTACCTGTCCTGCAGAACACAACTAAACGCAAACAACCTGTCTTCCGTCCACATGGACCGGGAGACAGGTTGTTTGCGTTATTCAGCTTACTGGCCTATAGAGAGAAGGCGGGAGGCCTAAGTAATAACCAGAATTCAGTCTATGCAGCAGCCTAGGCTCCGGCCTCGCTGTAGGCTCTGAGCTCGACCACTTCCGCATATCGGCTGCCATTAGTGGATTCGATCACTACCCGGAGGCCGCGCGTCTGCACAGGCTGCTCCAGCCGATGCACCACGGTGCGCCGCCGGTTGTTGGTTATCCGCGTTATCTCCTGCCACTCTCCAGAGCCATTCAGGGCTTCCAGCCGGTAATTCCGCACCAGCTCGGGAATCACCGTGAATGGGGTGCGGTGATGATGGAGGTTGATCAGATCCTCATTCACATCATCGTTGAAGGTCAGCTGAAGCTCCGCCAGCGCCTGCTCCTGCTGCCAGGACAGCTCCAGCCATTCCGGCTGGCCCTCCTGCACGGCAGCGGACATCCATTGCTGCGGTCCGCCGAATGGACGGCGGTAGCCGTCAATCACCCGGCCCGCTGCGAATGCCAAGGTAGGCGATGCCAGGCGGAAGCACAGCGGCTGGCGGGCCTGACCTTGCATCGCCCAGCGCAGCACCAGCTGTTCCATCGAGTGGTCCTCCAGGTTCTGCGGGGCATGCGGCTGAGCCTTCTTGTAGAAGGTCAGCACGCCACTGAGCGGCTCGGCGGAAATGTGGAGTGTAATCGCTTCGTTGGCCTTAATGACTACAAATGCATTCTGCGGTTCAGACGGTTGCCACTCCAGGCTAAACCGGACCCATTGCTGCGTGCCGCGCTGCACAGCGGCAGTGGCTGTGGACAGCAGGGCATGCGGCACATAGTTCTCCTTGCGCCCCGTGTCCCACAGCTCTATAGTGATTTCGCTGTCAGTCTCCGCATCTGCGAGCAGCTCGAACCCGGAGAAGCCGGGATCGACAGGGAAGAGCAGGGCAACATCCTGCCGCAGCGGGCAGGCGGCCGCAGGGTGCTCCAGCGCCAGCACCGACCGGGTGCTGGAGGCGCGGACATCGGCCTGGCGGGCCAGATCCAGCGGATCAGCGTTCAGCAGCCCGATGATCGACGCATCCTGGCGCAGCAGGGTCTGCCGCAGCAGCGGCAGCTGCTGATCATGCAGCTGCCTTGGCGTAATGCCCAGGCGGCTGCTGAGCGCTGCCCCGGTTCCGGCCGCCTCGCCGATCACCGCGCAGGTGGCCATGACCCGTGTCGTGCCGAAGGCGACATGGGAAGCGCTGATATCCCGCCCGGCCATCAGCATATTCCGCACATTGGCGGAATACAGCGAACGGAACGGGATGGAATAGACGCCATCGGCGTGCTGGTGCTTGGAGCCACTGGCCTCGGCGTACATGCCCTGCGGCGGGTGCAGGTCAATCGACCAGCCGCCGAAGGCCACGCCGTCCGCGAACTCGCGCTGGGCGATAATGTCATTCTGGTTCAGCACGTAATCGCCGATGAAGCGGCGGTATTCCCGCTTGCCCGGCATTGAGCCGACCCATTCCAGGGTCATGTTCTCTGCGCTGAACTTGCCGGAGTTCTTGATGTAGTCCCAGATGCCGTAAATAACGGACCACAGTTCGTCACGGATCTTCTCATTGTCGTGCACCGTATCGTGCTCGCCTCCCCATTCAATCCACCAGTAATGACAACCGGAATCCCCGCTCTGGATCACCCGGCGGATCGGAATGGAGGTTGCGGCGATATCCTTGGCGAAGGAAGGCGGCACGAAGTTGACCGGCATCCCGGCATCCTTGGTATAGAACAGCAAAGTGCTGCCAAGCGTAATGTCGTCTGCCACCTCCGGCGCCCATTCTTCGCCGTATTCGCTGCGGGCTTCCCGACCAAGCGCAAACTTCGCTCCCGCCAGAAATCCGATCAGTCCGTCACCCGTGCAGTCCAGATAGAACTTACTCTTGAAGGTAATTCTGCGTTCCGAGCCCATCATCCAGCCGGTTACCGATGTGATGGTGCGGTCAACTTCATCGCCCTGCGCTTGGACCTCATGCACATCTGTATTGAGAAAAAGTGTGATATTCGGTTCCGCCTTCACCGCTTCAAGCACCACCAAATCCCACAGATAGGGATTGCCTTCAGGGTTGCGGTACTGATTCTCCACGAACAGCTCACCCATGATTCCGGTTTCACGGGCGTAGCGGTTGATGCCGTGGGCGGTTGCCCCGCAAACCCAGACGCGTACTTCGCTGCTGGCATTGCCACCCAACACCGGCCGGTTCTGGACCAGGGCCACCGATTGTCCAAGCCTTGCCGCCGCAATGGCAGCGCAGACTCCGGCCAGTCCACCCCCTATGACCGTGATCTCATTCTCTATAAGCTCCTCTTTCATCATCGTCCACCTCATGTTTGGAAGTATTGTACAGCATATCTCTAATTTCATAATGAACTTGCCAGTTTACTTTTGAAATACACTATACTATCATTGGGCATATACTTTATTTCATCAAGGTGGGTTGGATCATGGAGCTGCTGAATCATATCTACTGGAAGCAGAAAGCGCAGTTTGCGCTAGCCAGTGACTGCTATGAGAGTTGGGTAGCTTTTGGCGTGGAAGATGGGACATTCCGTTATGAGATTGCTTCCCATTCCGGGAGCGCAGGCTTCGGCGATCTGGTGGTCTGTCCTCCCGGAACGCCATTTGTACGTCAAACGGTCACCCCGTTGACCTTTCATTATTTTCAATTCAGCTGCTCTGCTGCTGAGGACGGGATAGCGCCGACCGCAGGGATTATCCATATCAACGATACGAAGCGGCTCAGCTCCAATTATGCCTATTTGCGGGAAGCCGCCGAGGACCACTCTGCCGCAGCGTTAACATGGAAAAGCCACCTGACCACAGATCTGCTGCGGCTGCACCAGCTGGAGAGCGGGCGGGAGGCGCAGCAGCGGCGGTTCACCGAGGATGCGCTGATGGCGGAAGCCGCCGAGCGGATTGCCGCCCAGGCAGCGGGCGAGCTGAGCCTGCGTGAGCTGGCGCACGCTCTCGCGTTAAGCCCCGTTCAACTTACACGGCGGTTCCGCGAGGCTTATCAGGAAACACCTTCGGCGTACCTGAAGTCACTGCGTCTGCAGAAGGCCAGAAGTCTGCTGCAGGAAACGGAGCTGACCTTGGCGCAGATCGCGGAGCGCTGTGGGTACGAGAACGGCTTTTACCTAAGCCGGGTGTTCACGAAGGAGACGGGTGTCAGTCCGGCGGCTTACCGGCAGCAGCATCGGGTCTAGGGCAGGATCTTGCTCTGCGCTCTATCCCAATAGAACAAATCTGTGCATAACCGTCTCACCGCACCGCACTAATGCAACATAACCATACAATTGCTGCAGGACAGGCCTGCCATGGCGGGCAGATGCTATAATAGGAGCACTTACGAATGAATGCTATCGGATAGTTAGGGGGAAACCGGATGAAGCTGCCGGACTGGAAGACGATGCTGCCGCAAAAGCTGAAATACCGGCTGTTTGGCGCTTTTCTGGGGCTGATCCTGCTGCCCTTCAGCGTGCTGAATGTGTACAATTACCGCCAGATTGAGTCTATGGTCGAGGAGAAGATCAGCCAGCAGAGCCATGAGCAGCTGGTGCAGATGTACGGCACACTGGAGGACCAGATGAGCATCGCGTTCAAGACGCTGATTTTTCTGGAGCAGGATTCGGTGGTTAGGAATGTGCTGACTGTGCCGGACAGCCGTTCGCCTCTGGAGAATAAATCGCTGATTGAAGAGAAATTCAAGATGCTGAACAACAGCTTTTTTCTGTATAATCCGTCGGTATATTTTACACTGCTGGATTTTCATGAGAGCGTATACACGTCTTATTTGCCTAAAAAAGCCCTCCAGTACGCCCCCTACCGCGAACGTTTCCGCCAGCATCTGGGTGAGGGTGCGAGTGAGGGTGCGGCTGCTGCCCCTGGAGATACCGCAGCAGCGGATTACCAGTGGGACTCCAGGGACGAGAACAATGTGCTGCGCGAAATGTCCTCAAGCCCGTATCTGCTGTCACTCTACGCCTATATGAAGGATGACAGCGGCCGCCGCTACGGGCTGGCGCGGATCAGCATCGATTATTCCTTCTGGTTCCAGTCTGTGTTGAAGGATTCGCAGAGCAACCAGGATTATTTCCTGATTACCGGCCATGGGGAGACGGTTGCCCGCTCCTCCAAGGAGGCTTCGCTCTCTGCCGTCATTACCCGGGAAATTGCGCAGCATCCTGCTGAAGCGTATCTGACAGATCACGAGTCGGGAACCCTGCTCAATTACGTCTATATCGAATCGCTGGACTGGTATATGATTAACCGGATTCCGCTGGCTGTGCTTTTTGATGAGATCTCCGGGCTCAAGCAGCGTTATTTCCTGACCTTCTTTGGATTTATGGCAGCGTTTGTGATCATGGCCTTCATGATCTCCGCCACCTTCACCCGCCCGCTGTCCCATCTGCAGCTCAAGATGAAGGATGTCGTGCGCAAGAATCTCAAGATCCGCATCCCTGAAGGCCGAAGCCGCGGCGAGGTGCTGGAGCTGACCCGCACCTTCAATACCATGCTGGATGATGCCAACAAGCTGATCGGGCAATTGAAGGCGGAGGAACGCCAGAAGGAAGCGGTTCATTTCCATATGCTGCTGGCGCAGATGAATCCGCATTTTCTGCTCAATACACTCAATACGATGAAATGGAGTGCGATTCGCAGCGGAAATGAGGAAATCTCCGAAATCTGTGTCTCGCTCGGCAAGCTGTTGGAGGTCAGTCTCAACTCGCAGGTGGAGATGGTCTACCTGAAGGACGAGATTGAGCTGGTGCAGGCCTATCTGCATATCCAGCGCATCCGTTACCAGGGCAGCTTCGAGGTGACTTGTGAGTTCGCCGATGAGCTGGAATACGCACTGGTGCCGAAGCTGAGCCTGCAGCCGCTGGTGGAGAATGCGATCCGCCATGGAGTAGCCCATCTGCCAGAGCGGGGCAGGATTTGCATAAGGATCTATAAGGCTGACGGCGGCCGGCTGACGCTGGAGGTGGAGGATAACGGGATCGGCATCGAGCAGTCCCGCCGCCTCCAGATTCCGCGCAGCCGCCCGGGAATCGGACTGTCCAACTTGCAGGAGCGGCTGCAGCTGCTGTTCAGGCATCAGAGCATCTTCGAGCTGATTGCGCTGGAACCGGGCACGCTGATCCGGTTCAGCATTCCGTTTCTGTTGTCTACGCCTTATCAGCAGCACCCCACTACCCAAGTTTAAGGAGGAATCAGCGATGTGGAATGTTCTTCTTGTGGAGGATGAAGTGTTCGTCAGGGAGTCGGTCCGGGAGATCATTCAATGGGAGGAGCTTGGTTTCCGCGTGGTCGGAGAGTCCGGGAACGGGGTGGAGGCGCTGGAGCTGATCCATCGTCTTAAGCCGGATCTGGTGCTGGCCGACATTATCATGCCAGGCATGGACGGAATTGAACTGCTGAAGCAGACCCGGCAGGCCGGACTGTCTGCCAAGTTCGTAATGCTGACCTGCATGGGCGAATTCGAATATGTCCGCCAGGCTATGGAATACGGCGCTTCCAACTACATTCTGAAGCTGTCGATGAGCGTCAATTCGCTGCGGGATACGCTGCGCAAGGTGAGCGCCGAGCTGGATGAACGGGCAGGGAAGCAGGGCCACGGCACGGAAGCCGCCGCCGCAGTTGGTGAACGTTCGGGGCCACGCCGCAGCTCAGCCGATGACATTCATCCGGTAGCTGAGGAGGGTGAGGGGGTTGAAGTTGAGGCTGACGATGAGGCCGGTCTTCAAGCGCACGCAACAGCACCCGCCCACTCCGGCTTCCAGCCGCTGCAGGAGCCGGTGGTTAGCCATCCTGAGATCAGCAAGATCATTGAGTTCATCGGCCGCCATTTCGATCAGGATATCACGGTCAAGTCCATGTCGCGATATGTGATGATGGGGGAGAATTATATCAGCGCCCTGTTCAAGAAGAAAACCGGCCATACGCTGATCCATTATTTGCATGGCGTGCGGATGGAGAAGGCGGCAGAGCTGCTGCGCGGCAGTGATCTGGCGGTTCAGGAGATCGGCCACCGGGTCGGCTTCGCCAATGATAATTATTTCATCAAAATATTCAAGCGCTGGACGGGAGTTACCCCAAGCCAATACCGTCACCGGGCGCCGTAGCCCATAGAATAAATCTGTGTGTGATCTGACCCTGGGAAATCCCGCATATTTGTTCCGTCAGGAAGGTGGATTTGTTGCTTATAAGCAGCGCCGGGTCCCTGCTACGATGAACAGGAAGAAACAATCCACTTCAGAATCAGGGAGGTCTCAGGAGCTTATGGGAACTAAAAAAAGATTGGCTGTACGGATCATGGCAAGCGTGCTGCTGCTCGGTATGCTGGGCGGCTGTGGCGGGAACAACCAGGCAGGTAACGAGAGCGGGAGCGGCAATGCAGGCGGCGACAAGGTCAAGCTGACGATGTGGGGGGCTGTGCCGCCGGAGAACGGGCCGCAGGAGGTAGTGGATAACTGGAACAAGGAGCATCCCGATGTCCAGGTGGAGTATGTGCGCTTCGTCAATGATGATGACGGCAATCTCAAGCTGGACACCGCGCTGTCCACCGGCCAGAATGTGGATCTGTTCGTCAATTATACGCTCACCAATCTGGATAAACGCGTGAAAGGCGGCACCGCGCTCGATCTGGGTGAATTCAGTGACTACAATATTGATGAGAAGATGGGGACGGACGCCGCTTCCTGGAAGATTGACGACAAATACTATGGCATGCCTACGAAGAAGAATGCGCAGTTCATCGCCGTGAACAAGGAAGCGCTGGATCAGGCGGGGCTGGCTCTTCCCAAGGCCTGGACCTGGGATGAAGCGAGGGAATATGCTGTGAAGCTGAAAGCGGAGGGGTTCAAATATGGCCTGGTGCAGCACACCACCCCGTTCGTGGACTCACTGGACTCGGTGATGGTCAAGAATGGCTACGTTAAGCCGGATGGCAGCTCCAATATGGATGATCCGCTGGTGACGAAGTGGCTGGAGACCTTGAACGGGATGATGAAGGAAGACCTGACTACACCGCCGCTCGGCGAGCAGCTGACCTCCAAGATGCCGGTGGAGAATATGTTCCTCTCCGGCGAAGCGGCGATGATCAACATCGGCGAATGGCTGCTGCGCAGCTCGAATAACATGACGGAGTTCCCGCGTGAATTCAAGATTGCGTTTGCGCCGATTCCGCGATTGACCGAGAATGAGGCGGATTTCATCAAAAGCGGCGGCCTCGGCGATCTCATCTCCATCAATGCGAAGTCTAAGCATAAAGATGCGGCCTGGGAATTCCTGAAGTGGTATGCGGACGGCGGCATGATTCCGATGGCCGCAGGCGGCCGCCTGCCGTCCTCGAATGCGGTGGATCAGCAGACCGCCATTGAGCATCTGCTGGGCGACCATGCCGATACCTATGACAAGGAGTCGCTGGAATTTATGCTTTACGGCGACAAGACGCCAACCTTTGTGCGCGGCATTGCCCAGGAGGTCGTCGATATGCGGGCTCAGGAATATGAGAAGTATTTCCTCGGCAACCAGACCGCAGCAGAGACCGTGCAGAATATGGTCAAACGCCACAATGGGTGGCTGAAGCAGAATCCATAAAATAATAATGGGATAATATGTAGTTTATTTCCAGTCAGAAACAGCAGGCCTCCGCATAAGGGGGTCTGCTGTTTGGCGTTCGCTGGCATAACGCCAGCTGTCCCGAAAAGAATGATGAAGCCGACCGAAGTACAAGATATCCAGGTCTTGCGCATTCCGAAGGAACAGCCTGCCTTTGCCCTTAAGGTCTTGCGCATTCCGAAGGAACAGCCTGTCTTTGCGCTTCAGGTCTTGCGCATTCCGAAGGAACAGCCCGCCTTTGCGCTTCAGGTCTTGCGCATTCCGAAGGAACAGCCCGCCTTTGCGCTTCAGGTCTTGCGCATTCCGAAGGAACAGCCCGCCTTTGCGATCCAGGTCTTGCGCATTCCGAAGGAACAGCCGGCTTTTGCGCTTCAGGTCTTGCGCATTCCGAAGGAACAGCCCGCCTTTGCGCTTCAGGTCTTGCGCATTCCGAAGGAACAGCCCGTCTTTGCTCTTAAGGTTTTGCGCATTCCGAAGGAACAGCCCGTCTTTGACTGTAGTCCCCGGCCGAGCATCCCGTCAGGGATAGTCGGCCAACATCAGCAGCGTCCAAGCGGTCCCGCAGGGATAAGCGATCCTACCACCAAAGCCCCCTAATCACAGTACCGCCAGACTCCTTCGCCAAACTTGCAGGTGTCCAGAGGGTGCAACCCTTTGGGGCCCTCCCTTGGAAGGGAGGGTTTGGGAGGGATCGAAAGTGGTTTGGGAGGGATCGACGTGTTTTAACGATAGAACATTTCCACAGCTTTTTCTACTGGCGGTACTCTCGGCAAATGCATACTTTTGTGGCATCAGCTCGGTGGTTATGTTCCTTATGCCGCCGGGAACGGCTTGCTACACTGAAAGGGAGATCAAGCAGACAGGAGTGGGAGTAACAATGAATAAATCATGGATGAAGCGGCAGAGCCGGCTGGGCTACCTGTTTATCGGGCCGAATATGCTGGGTGTGCTGTTGTTTTTCATCATACCGGCGGCGTATTCCTTTTATCTGATGTTTACGGACTACCGGTTTATGGACCCGGATACGAACTTTGTGGGCTTGGCGAATATAAGGCGGATGCTGGGCGACGAGATCTTCTATGTGGCGCTCCGCAACACCTTTATCTTCCTGCTGGCTGTGCCGGTGTCCATTCTGCTGTCCTTTCTAGTAGCTGTGGCGCTGAACAAATCCGTCTATCTGCAAAAAACACTACGGGCGCTCTATTTCATGCCCTACATTACGAGCGGTGTAGCCATCGCCTTCGTCTGGATGCTGCTGTTCCAGCCGACCTCGGGTCCGATCAACGGATTCCTGCAAGGCATTGGCATTGCCCATCCGCCTGGCTGGCTGTCAACTACGGAATCCTCCATGTATGCCATCGACATCATCTGGATCTGGTTTATGCTCGGCTACAACATGATCATCTACCTGGCCGCGCTGCAGGAAATTCCGGAAGAGCTGCTGGAGGCGGCACGAATCGACGGGGCGCGCCCGCTGCAGACCTTGCTCCGGATCATCTGGCCACTGGTAAGCCCAACCACCTTCCTGCTGCTGATTACCGGACTGATCATGACGATCAAGAACTTCGGCATTATTCAGGCCATTACCCAAGGCGGCCCCGGAAACAGCACGACCGTGCTCTCTCTGTTCATCTACCAGAACGCCTTCCGTTATTACGAGATGGGGTATGCGGCAGCCATCAGCTGGGCGCTGTTTGTAATCATTATGATTTTTACCGTGCTGCAGTGGCTTGGACAGAAACGCTGGGTTCATTATTAAGCTCAGGAGCACATGGGACGGGCAGATGTAAAACTGATTGTTATATAAGATGAACTTAAGAATGAAACGGCGGAGTTGTCAGACTGCCTGGTGCATAGGGCTACCCGGACAACTCAAAAATAACATTCTTAAGTTCACGTTCTATAGGAGGAATCGCAATGCAACGAGTAACTGGCCCGAAGACGGCTGCTGAACCAAGGAAGATCAGGGGAGATTCCATTCTCGATCTGCGCAAACTGATGATGACACTGATGATGTCCGGCTTCGCGCTGCTGATGATTGTGCCTTTCATCTGGATGATCAGCACTTCGTTCAAAAGTCCGGCAGATGTCTTCAAATATCCAATTCAGTGGATTCCCGCCAGCCTGAACTGGGAGCACCACATCAAGGTATGGAGCGGCAGCGACAGCTTCGTGACCTATTACCTGAATTCACTCAAAATATCGCTGATCAGCATGGCTGGTGCAGTCTTCCTGTCTGCCTTCGCCGCCTATGGCTTCGCACGGATTCAATTCAAGGGCCGGGAACCGCTATTCCTCGTCTATCTCTCGATGATGATGGTTCCGCCACAGGTGCTGTTTGTGCCCAAATTTCTGATGTTTGAGTGGGCAGGCATCTACAATACCCATTGGGCGTTGATCCTGCCCGGGATGTTCACGATCTTCGGTGTGTTTATGCTGCGCCAGTTCTTCCTCTCTGTACCCGCAGAGATCTCGGAAGCTGCCTTCATCGACGGAGCCGGGCACTTCCGCATTTTCTTCCGGCTGGTGCTGCCGCTGGCGAAGCCCGCCCTGGCTACCCTGGCGATCATTGACTTCTCCTGGCACTGGAATGATTACGAGAATGCGCTCGTCTTCCTGCTGGACAAAGACCTCTACACCGTGCCGCTGGGCCTGCAGAATTTCATTCTGGAGAACAATGTCGATTATAACGGCATGATGGCAGCGGCCACGGCGGGTATTATCCCGATGATCCTGGTCTTCCTGATCGGCCAGCGCTACATCATCCAGGGTGTGGCCGGGAGCGCGGTGAAGGGGTAGATTCGCCAATACTTCCGCTGATCTTGCCCGACCGTGCGTTTTGATCTTGCGAACGCTGTGGTTCTCCGGTAGATTTCAATATAGAAACGTGCCCAAGCGGCACAAGCAGGCACTTCGCCACTTGAGGCGAAGTCGCCGCTACTGGAGGAGGCGGAAGCATGGACAAGGTAATGAGCCGCGAAGTGGCGGTTCCGCTGCTGCAGCGGATGATTGAGACGGACACCTGCAATCCGCCCGGCAATGAACATGCATTGTCGCTGCTGCTGCAGGAGTTCCTGCACGGACACGGGATGGACAGCGAAGCGGTACTGCTGGATGCCGGCCGCAGCAATCTGGAGGCAGTGCTGCGGGGGAGCGGACGCCGGAAGCTGATGTTCTGCGGCCATCTGGACACCGTCTCGGCCTGGACGCAGACGGCAGGCCGTTATCCGCCGCATGGCGCAGTGATTGAAGGGTCGCGGCTGTATGGCCGGGGCGCGGCCGATATGAAAAGCGGGCTGGCCGCCATGCTGCTCGCGATGGTCTCGCTGCGCCAGGAGGGCATCCGCCTGGACGGCGACCTGCTGTGGCTGGCCACCGCGGGCGAAGAGGTGGACAGCTGCGGAGCGCGCCTGTATGCAGAGCAGCACAGCCTTGCCGGACTCGACGGCATCGTCATTGCCGAGCCGACGGCAAGCCGGGTGGCCGTCGGGCACAAGGGCGCCTTGTGGCTGCGGATTTCCTTGCATGGGCGCAGCGCCCATGGCTCCATGCCGCAGCTGGGGGTCAATGCCGTTGAAGGCATGGTAGCGGTGATTACGCTGCTGCACCGGCATGCCCTGAAGTGGCAGGCCCAGGACGCTGTGCTGGGCGCCAGCAGCCTGTCGGTGAACCACATCGCAGGCGGCATCCAGACGAATGTGGTCCCGGATCATTGCATCATTGATGTGGACATCCGCACCGTGCCTCCGCTGGAGCATGCCCGGCTGTTTGCCGAGATTGAACAGGAGCTGGCGATGATTACCCAGCTGCATGCCGGTTACCACTACAGCGTAGAGTTGCTGCTGGACCGAAGCTCCGTATACAGTGATCCCGCTGGGCGGCTCATCCAGACGGCGCTTGCGATCACGGGTGAATCTGCCGAGGCGGCTCGCGGCGTGTCCTACTACACCGATGGCTCGGTGCTGCACCACGGGGGCAAGCTGCCGGTGCTGATCTATGGTCCCGGCGAACCGGCCCAGGCCCATCAGGCTGATGAATGGGTCGACATTGAAGCCTATCTGGCTTCGATCCGCTTCTACCGCGAGCTGGCGCTGCGGTTCCTGGGAACGGTGGACGTATAATATTGAGCGTGCGCGTGGACATGATTAGACGCGGAGTTACCACTCCACCAATTTAGTTGCGAAAATGCACCTAATAGCTGATTTTTTCCGTTTAGGAAGAAATAGATGCGAAAAGGGTTACTACTTAGGACCCTGCGACACTCCAAGCCCTTGAACTAGGTAACCTGCATTCTAGCGGACCATATAGCCCCTATTTCCTCTTATCTGCGATCTTTTGACGTCTTACGGACCGTATAGCCCCTAAGTCGTCAAAACAGGCTCTAAAGCGAGGGTTTTCTGTGATATAGAGGCTCCTGGGTCCGTTAATCCTGCAAAACGGCCTATGTACAGCAAATAGAGGCTCCTGAGTCCGCAACCATCTGAAATCGAAGCGAGGGTTACGAGCGAAGAGGGCTAGGGGACCTAAGTAGTAACCGAAAAGGCATCTAATCTGGGCGTTTAAACGTATCAGGCCCGATTTACCCGAGATTAGCTGCAGGTTCACACTTATTCGTCTCCTGATTGGAGTTTCAGCTGAATTTTGTTGCAGTTCCGCATCTAATTACTCCGAAGGTTCCAAAGTGGCTAGCTGCTGGAGGATTGGAAGTAACTTTTATCTTATTATATATAGAAAAAAGCCGTCATCCCGCTCAGCTGTGTATTCCTGCACACTTGAGCGTAAGATGACGGCTTTTGCTATGAATAAGGACTGCTTCTTATCAGCGAATCAGTTATTGTACTGGGCCTGATACAAGCGGCTGTACGTGCCTCCGGCGTTCACCAGGTCCTCGTGGCGGCCCTCCTCGGAAATGCCGTCCTCGTTGACGACGACGATGCGGTCGGCATTCTTGATCGTGGTCAGCCGGTGGGCAATGACCAGGGTCGTGCGGCCCACCGACAGGGCGGCCAGCGATTCCTGAATCGCCGCCTCCGTTTCGGTATCAAGCGCCGAGGTGGCTTCGTCCAGAATCAGAATCGGCGGATTCTTCAGGAACATCCGGGCAATCGCGAGGCGCTGCTTCTGGCCGCCGGACAGCTTCACGCCGCGTTCCCCGATCACCGTATCCATACCGTCCGGCAGGCTGAGGATCAATTCCTCCAGGTGGGCGCGGCGGGCTGCTTCCCAGATTTCGGGCAGCTCTGCCTCCAGCTTGCCGTATGCGATGTTCTCGCGGATCGTGCCGGAGAACAGGAACACATCCTGCTGCACAATTCCGATCTGCTTGCGCAGGTCAGCCAGCTTCATATCACGGATATCGATCCCGTCGATGGTGATTGCGCCCCCGGTGACATCATAGAACCTTGGCAGCAGGCTGCAGATGGTGGTTTTGCCTGCGCCCGAAGGTCCGACAAAAGCCACCGTCTCCCCCGAGTTCACCGTCAGGCTGATCTCGCTGAGCACCTCCCGGTTCGGCTCGTAGCCGAAGGACACCTGGTTGAAGCGGATATCCCCGTGCAACGCCTGTACATCCACTGCGTCAGGTTTATCGCTGATATCCGGTTCGGTATCTATAATTTCCAGATAACGTCTGAAGCCGGCGATCCCTTTGGGATAGCTCTCAATAACGGAATTGATTTTGTCAATCGGGCGGAAGAACACATTGGACAGCAGAATGAACGCGACGAATTCGCCGATCTCAATCTTCCCCTGAATGAAGAACCACGCGCCGCTGACCATCACCAGTACAGTAACCAGACGGGTCATCATGTAGCTGATCGAAGAGCTGCGAGCCATCAGCTTGTACGCCAGCAATTTCGTCTCACGGAACTTCTGGTTGTCGACCGCGAACAATTCTTTTTCATAAGCTTCATTGGCAAAAGACTGCACCACACGGATTCCGCCTACATTGTCTTCGATCCGGGCATTGAAGCTGCCCACGTTGCCGAACAGCCGGTGATAGGTGGAGGTCATGCTGCGTCCGAAGTAAATAATCAGCCAGCCCATTAGCGGCACCACGATGAAGGTAATGATCGCCAGCTCCAGATTGATCTGCGCCATCAGCACAAAAGCGCCGACGAGAGTCATGATCGCTATGAACACATCCTCAGGACCATGATGCGCTACCTCGCCGATATCATTGAGATCATTCGTGATCCGTCCGATCAGATGACCGGTTTTGTTATTGTCGAAGAAACGGAAGGAGAGCTTTTGAATGTGATCGAACATTTTTTTGCGCATATCCGTCTCGATGTTGATACCCAGCATATGCCCCCAATAGGTAACGACGTACTGCATGACTGTGTTGAGCGCATAGATCGCCAGCAGGGCGACACAGGCAATCAGGATCAGCGGCCAGTCCTGGCCCGGCAGCAGATCATCTATAAATTTGTTCACGGCGACCGGAAATGCCAGCTCCAGCAGCCCTGCACCCACAGCACAGGTGAAATCCAGAATAAACAGCTTTCGGTAAGGACGGTAATAGGAGAAGAAACGACGCAGCATCTAGTGTTCACTCTTTTCTGATGGATTAGTAGGCAGTGTGTATTCCTTCGTAAATGAGATTGATTCTCAAATAGCCTTCTCTTAAGGATACTAAAGATGGTTCCGGGATTTGTCAATCCTGTTTTATTGCCGGGATACCCAGACGCTGGCGGGCGTAGTCACATATATTATCTTGTACTCAACCATAAAGGAGGAATTACAATGGGCGAATATGCTGGAGGACATGGCGGCTTCACTTCGACTAGTGCGATCCTGGTTCTGTTCATCTTGCTGGTAATTATCTCTAAAGCGCTCTGGGTTTAATTCATCTGTTATCTCTAAAAAGATTCCTGCCGGCCACCGGGGCTGGCAGTTTTTTTGCGTATACATCAAGTGGGCGGTTGGGCGGTTGCACCTGCTCCTTGATCTCGCTCGCAGAAGGGGGAGCCGCGGCACAGCATGTGTTCTGTTGGACGTGTAGGAGGTTGGGGGGCGTAATATAGAGGGAAAAGCCTGCAAAAGTGCAGGCTTTGACAACGGCTGGCCGCCGTACCCATCAATACCTGCAATTGTGCAGGTATTTAGATGCCTATGTTACATTTAAGAACATTACTCCGAATAAAGATGTATATTTGCAGGAATTTAGTCATTTCAGGCCTTTTCTGGCTGAAAAACCTGCACTTTTGCAGGTTTGCTCTTACTGAGGGTCAGGAAGGATCGACTTACCGGGGTACGCCGGTGTCGTACCCGCGCCTGCTACGCGTCGGTCGGTCGCTGCGGCGTACTCGTTCCCCTGGCGTGCCTACGCACGCGCTCACGCACCGGCTCTGCGCGTCCACACGCCGGCTCAAGCGCCCATACCGGCTTCATGCGGCCTAAGCGCCGGCTCCCGCCGCCGCGAACGGCCTCACGCTCCGCGCGCCTCACACACCTACGCTCCACGCGCCAACGCTCCCGCGCGCCTCACCGCTTAAACGCCGCTACCCGGATTCTCCGGTAGTCCAGCACCCAGCGGTCCTCGCGGTACAGCGCCGGCTTCAGCTCCTGTTCCATGGAGCTGAGCACATTCGAGCGTTCTGACGGCGTCAGCACGCTCAGGATGCCGTTGGCGAAGGTATCCAGCCAACGGCGAAGACCCTCCGCACCACCCGCGAGCGGAGTCGGGCGGTCGTAGCAGAGCGCCAGCTCGACGGTCAGCCCATGCTGCTCCAGCAGCGAGGCGTATTGACCGATGCTGGGGAAATACCAGGGCAGCCGCCGCTTGCCGCCGCAGCCGGCTGACGCAAAAGCCGGCTGCGGCGCGCCGCTGACCGATGCGATGTTGCCCTGACCGCCGAACTCGGCGATCAGGCGCCCGCCCGGGCGCAGGCTGGCCGAGATGGAGGCGGCCGCGCCGCCGGCATCGCTCAGCCAGTGCAAGGCGGCATTGCTGAAGACCGCATCCGCCGGCTCCTCGGCCCGGTAGGTCTGGCCGTCGGCCAGGATGAACCGGAACTGCGGATATTTGCTGCGCGCCGCCTCGAGCATCTCGGCTGAAGCGTCGATTCCGCTCACCACTGCGCCCCGGGCGGCAATGGCCGCCGCCAGATCACCGCTGCCGCAGCCCCAGTCAATCACATGCTCCTCTGGCTGCGGGTCCAGCAGCTCGACGAGAGACTCCCCGTAACGCGACACAAATGCCATATCCTTATCATAAGTGCTTGTATTCCATAACTGATCCATAAGCAGACTCCTTTCGTGGACATCCTATGATTAGTTACAACTTAGGTGGTCCCGACGCGCAACTAGAATGTTACCTGGAACGTTTCGAGCAAATAGATGCGAAACTGCAACTAAATTCAGTCGGACCGCGAGAAATCAGGCGAATAACGCGAATCTAAGTCTTCGATGGTTCTCATCATACCGTGGCCGGAGTAACAGTAACATCCTATGTATCTATGTTGTACCACATAGCCTCCTTATAAGTGAAATATATAGAGTTAATAGAGTTTATTGATAACGCCTATAAGACTAACCAGACTGAAGCCGATAAAAATTAACGCTGAAATCACATTCATCCGGTGAATAAAAGCGGGGGATACCTTGCGGCTTAGCCAGTTGACCGTTAGAGTCAGCAGCAGCCACCAGCTGGAGGAGCCGAGCGCGATCCCGGACGGCAGCAGCAGGGAACTGCCGCTCGCATGGCCCAGCGAGGCTGCCAGCGCCAGAAAGGTCAGCACCGTGGCCGGGTTCGCCAGTGTCAGCAGCAGGGCGGACAGGAAGTTGAAGTTGCGCCAGGAACGGCGCTCCTCCTGTTCACCGTCTCTACCCTGCAGCAGTCCTTTAACGCCCAGGCAGCCCAGAAAAAGACTGCCCAGCAGCTGTAGCGGCAAGGCATAGGCGGCGGTGAAATCACTCACCAGCCTGAGCCCGGATACAGATACGAAGGCATAGAAGGCATCAGCCGCAGCGATGCCAAGGCCAGTGGCCAGTCCGGCCCGGAAGCCCTGCCGCAGGGTACGGTTCATGCAGAGCAGGGACATCGGACCTACCGGGGCAGCAAGCAGCAGGCCAAAGCCATACCCGCTCGCGAGCACGGACCACATCACAGTCTGGCTCATTCGACAGGAGGGTGGGGCAGGTTCGGAGTCTCTTTAAGCGTGTCCAGCACAATGGTTGTCCGGGTTCGTACAATGCCGTCCAGCTCTTTCAGCTGGCTGCTGAGAATCCGCTCCAGATCGCGTGTCCCCCTGCAGCGAACCTTCAGCAGATAATCATCTTCACCTGCGGTGTGATGGCATTCCTGAATCTCCGGCAGTGACATCACCAGTGCAAGGAAGGCCTCACGGTGTTTCGGGCGCTCCAGGGAGACAGCCACCAGCGCGGTCAGCCCGTAGCCTGCGGATTCGGCATTGATCAGCGCCGTGTAGCCCTTGATTACTCCTTGTTCTTCCAGCCGCCGTACCCGGTCCGCCGCCGCCGGGGAAGACAGGCCCAGCAGCCCCGCAAGCTCTGCCCAGGTCATTCTGCCATTGTCCATCAGCGCTACTATTATTTTGGAATCCAATGCATCCAAGATACTACACCTTCTTATCATTAGTTTTAAAGCCAAAATACCTTATTATGATAAATTTAACAAGTACATATTTATCATTCACCTACAGGTCCAAACAACCAAAAACTCCGGGGCCTTTAGCCGCGGAGCTGATCATTCGGTATATGTGTTTGCCCAGAAAAGGTTCGGGAGAACAGATGGAAGCTTAAACTATGCTTGATAAAATAATAGTTGATTAATTCCTACAAAGAGTGTATAGTCTTAAGGGTAGCGATTAATTTGCTATTATAATATGCGGTCATGGCGGAATTGGCAGACGCGCTGGCTTCAGGTGCCAGTGGTAGCAATATCGTGGAGGTTCGAGTCCTCTTGACCGCATCAATAACAAACGACAAAAAGGGTTTCAGCCTTCGGGCTGAAGTCCTTTTTGTCGTTCTAACTAGTGAATACTCATTACTCTTTCAGACTCCCCAAAAATATTGGTTTACATATTTGCTTCTATTATTATATACTTTCTATAAAGTTACATTAAAATACAAATAAAACCAAACCATAAGCAGATTTAACTAGTCTGGAGTTGACAATATGCGTCAGGTTAAATTATTTTGTTTGCCTTATGGAGGAGGTTCGGCATATTCCTATCTAAAATGGAAAAGTGAACTTGCAGATGTTGTTCAATTATGTCCGGTTGAGCTTACGGGAAGAGGAAAGCGTTTTTCCGAGCCGTATTACAACAGTATCGAAGAGGCAGTGGATGATGTATACAAGAGCATTAAACCTGATCTTAATCAAACGCCCTATGCTATTTTCGGACACAGCATGGGGAGTATTATTTTGTATGAACTGTATTTTAAAATTATGGAAATGAACCATAAGGCACCCGTCCATCTCTTTATATCAGGAAGAAAGGCTCCTGAAATACCAGATTATGAAATCACTTATAATTTGCCGGAATTGGAGTTCACTAATAAAGTGATGCAGTATGAGGGAACTCCAAGGGAAATATTTGATAACAAAGAGCTGGCAGACATCTTTATTCCCTTGCTGAGGGCAGATTTCAAAATTGTACAGACCTATCAGTACAAGCCCACAGGCAGAAAAATGGATACGAACGTAACAGTGATGTACGGCAAGGATGACATTTATACATATGGTGATACCGGTTCTTGGAAGAAGCATGTCAACGGCAGCTGTGAATTCCATGTATTCAATGGTGGGCACTTTTTTATACATAATGATAAACATAAGGTGGTTGAAGTTATTAATACAGCTTTGTTGAATAGTTTCTTTGCTCGCTGACGAAGGAGGATAACATGACAAGGTTTCGTACTTTGGTTGAAGCCATCCGGGAAAGAAGCAGTGAAGTCAGCATAGGTATTACGTTTATTGCCGGAGATGATGAGGAAACGTTCGTTTCGTACAAAGACCTTTATGAGAAGGCAGCTTTAATTCTGGGTGTGCTCCAGGCCAATGGAGTTCAGTCAGGAGATGAACTGGTTCTACAGATTGAGGATCAAATCGATTTTGTAACTTTTTTTTGGGCATGTATTCTTGGTAGAATAATTCCCGTTCCGGTTACGATAGGCAATAATGATGAACACAGAAATAAAGTTTTTCAGATTATGAAAATATTAAACAACCCCTTTCTGGCAACAAGCAAGCGGCAACTGGCATACTTAGAGAAATATGCAGAGTCCAACGACTTAAATGGGGAGTTGCATGGAATAAATGCTAAAACCTTGCTTGTGGATCAAATGCAACCGGTTTCCCAAGCGGGGCAGATCGAGCCTCTGGAAGATTTTGAAATCGTATTCATCCAATTCTCGTCTGGATCAACAGGAGAACCCAAAGGCGTCATACTGACTCACGATAACTTACTTGCGAACATCTACGCCTCCATCAAATGTTCAGGAACAAGCAGACAAGACTCTATGCTGACCTGGATGCCCCTAACCCACGATATGGGAATGATCGGTTCCCATATGCTTCCTTTGGTAGCAGGTATCAACCAATATCTCATACCAACTTCCTTATTTATCAGAAGGCCTACCCTGTGGCTGAAAAAAACTTCTGAGCATCAAGCAACAATCTTATCATCCCCTAATTTTGGATTTAGGTATTTGTTATCGTTTTACAAGCCTGAAAGCAATTACGACTGGGATCTATCCCATGTCAAGATTATATACAATGGTGCTGAGCCTATTTCTACTGAATTGTGTCATGAATTTCTGGATCAGATGTCCAGATATGGTCTTAAGGAAACCGTTATTTTTCCCGTTTACGGACTTGCGGAAGCATCGGTCGCTGTCTCCTTTCCCGTTCCAGGCGAAGAGTTGAAGGAAGTGAATCTCGACCGCCGTAATTTGAATGTTCTTGATATGATCCGAAATGTCGATCCCAAGGATGCCGATTGCATCACTTTGGTGGAAGTAGGCTCTCCTGTGGACGACTGTTTACTGCGAATATGCGATACCCAAGATAATGTGCTCAATGAAAAAACAGTTGGGGAGATTCAAATTAGCGGAAGAAATGTGACCAGCGGCTATTACAGGAATCAGGAAGCGACGGACCGTATATTGACCGGGGACGGATGGTTGAGAACAGGGGATTTAGGATTCTTACAGAATGGAAAACTCGTTATAACCGGAAGATTAAAGGACATTATTTTCATCAATGGGCAGAATTATTATCCTTATGATATAGAAAGAATCGTAGAACAGATAGATGGAGCGAAATATGGTGGGGTGGCTGCATGCGGAGTGTTTGATGCAGAGCAGCAGAAGGAAGAAATCGTCGTGTTTGTAATTCATAAAAAGAAGCTAGAAGAGTTCCTTGATATGTATGCGGACGTGAAAAAATGGGTTGGTAGACAGCTGGGTGTGGAGGTGAAAGACGTTATTCCCTTGCGCAGGCTTCCGAAAACCACCAGCGGGAAAATTCAGCGGTATAAGCTCGCAGATGAATATAGCATGGGTCTGTTCAACGATATTTCACTAGAATTGAAGCAGTTGGCCAATCGGAGTATTGAGCAGGCGCAGGATCATCTTCCGGTTAATGGGATCGAACACAAACTGCTCCAGATATGGTCCTGTGTGCTGCAAGTTGAAGCTGATCAAATCAGTGTGAATGATAATTTCTTCGAGATTGGAGGGAACTCCACTCTTATGGTTCAGATGATATCCTACATTGATGCTGATTATCCTGGGACTATAAATATCACGGACCCATTTGAGACACCAACAATCAAAGGGCTGGCAGAACATATTGATAGCGCTTCCCGAAAGCAGGAGCCTTCCCAATCCATAACATTGCTGGAGCTGCCCGAAACCTTTTTTGTAGATAACAATGCTTCTTACCTTCAGAGCCCTATTCAAGAATACAGCTTTGTGATGGAAGAACAACACTATAGTATGTTGCGGGACATTTCAGCGAATGAAGCTATTGGTGTCCAAGATGTATTAGTGCTGTTGTTTGCCTTTGCGGTTTCACAAATAGCCGGAGTTCAGTCAGTTCCCCTTCAGGTCCTGCATGATGAGGGAAGAATTTATCCTGTCACAGTTGATTTTAGTCAAACTATGGATTTTTCCCGATTACTGCAAGAGGTGCTTCACATCCGAAAGGGTGGTTCCGGCAGCGGCAGGAGCATCCATGCGTTTGCGGATGCCCGGATACTAAAGAGTGAAAGATCAGTGTTGGCGCTTGTTTATTCGAGAAGCAATCTGAACTCCAATCTGAACTTAATGGAGATTTTCGATATCACAGGCAGGATCGATGAGTACGAGGATACGCTTACTTTTATTTGTGAGTACAACGCGTTAAGACTGAGCAAGGAAGGCATGGGTAGAGTCGTTAGCCAGTACCAGAAATTAATAGAAACCCTTATTAGCCAGTATGTACTTAGGAGGTAGACAGATGGCTGTCAGAACCGCTTTTTTATTTCCGGGGCAGGGCTCTCAATACGTCGGAATGGGAAATGCTTTATTTCTTGAATCAGCTGTAGCCAGACAAATATTCGAAGAAGCCAATGATGTGCTGGGTTTTGATGTTGCAAAGCTATGCTTTAAGGGGGATTTGACGGAACTGACAGATACCTATAACGCTCAGCCAGCAATTCTTACTGTAAGTATGGCAGCTTTCCGGACCTTGATGGCGGAAACACCGATTAAGCCGTTTATACTTGCCGGACACAGCCTCGGAGAAATTTCGGCTTTGGTTGCCAGTGGCGCAATCCGCTTTCAAGATGGTTTACGCCTTGTAAGAAGAAGAGGTTATCTGATGAGAGAAGCTAGTATTTCCGCTCCTGGGTCGATGGCGGCCATAAGCGGTATGCCATTAGAAATGATTGAGAAGAAATGTGCGGAATATTCGAATCATGATCAAATCCTTGTTCTGTCCAACATCAATTCACCGGATCAGATCGTGATATCGGGAGATACAAGAATGGTGACCAAGGCTTGCGAACTTCTCACTGAAGAAGGAGCATATGCGACACTTTTAAACGTAAGCGCTGCCTTCCACAGTCCGTTGATGAAACAAGCCTCCTGTGAGTTTGCTGCGGAGTTGAACAGAATTCAGTTCAGTGAACTGAAATGGCCGGTATTATCCAACGTAACGGCACTCCCTTATAGATCCTATCATGATATTGCGGATTATCTTACAAGGCAGATGGTCAGTACGGTGATGTGGAGCAAGTCCATGCAGTACCTTAAGTACAATCAAGTGGAAGCAGCCATCGAAATGGAGCCCAGAAACGTGCTGAGAAACTTGATGAAATGGAATGAACCCCAGATTAAGACCTATTCCTACAAAGGTGTAGAGAGCATGGATCTTATGGAGGAATTACTTAATGCATGGAAGACAACGGAGCCTGAAGCAACGACTAGTACTCACAGCTTAGTGGAGCGCTGTCTGGCAATCGCAATCTGCACAAGAAACCGGAATTGGAGCGAGGGGGAGTACAGATTAGGTGTTGTAGAGCCCTATCGGCAGGTGAAGCTTATGCAGGACAAGATAGAGAGTGAGAACAGACAGCCTGCTTATGATGAAATGGTTCAGGCCATCCAAATGCTAAAATCCGTTTTTGTAACTAAAAAAGCACCTATTGACGAGCAAACGGAAAGATTACAGCAATTGTTCAGGGAGTCGGGGACGTCAGCAATGTTCTCCACTGAAGCGATCTTGCATAAAGGGCTCTTCCAATAAACCATAGACGGGTGATGTTATGGGATTTAATCTCTCGGAATTAAGTCTTGTCCAGTCAAATGAAACGCCTCTTATTAATGGGCATAGGGGGATAGGTGATGAAGACGCTCATAATACGGATATTGCCATTATCGGAATGTCTGTTAATTTCCCCGGAGCCAAGGATTGTGACGCATACTGGAATAATATCAAGAACGGCAAAGACCTGATAACAGAATTTCCTGAAACCAGACGCGCGGAGATTGATAAATATTTGTCCGTGAACCCTAATGCTCTGGAGGGATATGAATACTTTCAAGCGGCATTTCTTGATGAAGTGGATACATTCGACTACCGCTTTTTCCGGCTTACTCCGGCGGAAGCCAGCCTGATGAGTCCGGTTCAACGTCTATTTCTTCAGACTGCTTACACAACAATAGAGGATGCAGGTTATGCAGGAAGTAAGATTATTGGCAGCAAAACCGGCGTTTTTGTCGGATATATCGGTGATACGGTCGGAAATACATATGAGGATATTTTAGCCAGCAGTAGCGATGCCCTGAATCCAGGCATTTTTACAGGGAATCTGTCATCCATGATTCCCAGCAGAATCTCGTATTACCTTGATTTGAAAGGCCCCAGTCTGGTTGTTGATACAGCTTGCTCCTCCTCTCTGGTTGCTGTGCATCTGGCATGCCAATCGATCAGGAATGGAGAATGTGACACGGCTCTTGTTGGTGGAATTAAGCTGTTTCTGGTTCCAGTTAAGAATAAGGTGAAGCTTGGCCTGGATTCTCCGACTTACCGTTCCAAGGCCTTTGACGACAGCTCCGACGGAATCGGCGTTGGCGAAGGTTCAGCGGCGGTAATGTTGAAGCCGTTGAGTAAGGCGTTAAGGGATCGGGATCACATATACGCGGTAATTAAAGGAAGCGCTATAAATCAGGATGGGAACTCCATTGGTATAACCGCTCCTAACGTGGCAGAGCAGGCAAATGTAATTGCTAAGGCATGGAATAATGCCAGAATCAACCCGGAGACTCTGTCTTATATTGAGGCCCATGGAACAGGGACCAGAATCGGTGACCCCATTGAGATCGAAGGAATTAAGAAAGCCTTTGAGCGCTTCACAAACAAGAAACAGTTCTGTGCGATTGGTTCAGTGAAATCCAATATAGGACATTTAAACGAGGCAGCCGGTATCGCTGGACTTATTAAGCTTGCCCTTTGCTTGAAGCATGGGGAAATACCGCCAACCCTTCACCTCAACCGGCCGAACCGGAGAATCGAGTTTGAAGATTCTCCAGTGTATGTGCAGGATAAATGGACGAAATGGGACTTCGGAGGAGAACAGAGAAGGGCAGGTATCAGCTCCTTCGGCTTTAGTGGAACGAATTGCCATATGGTGTTGGAGCAGTCCCCGGAAGTTGAAGCAGGCCCTGAAGCGTACAGAGGGGGACCGAGCGTACTGACTCTATCCTCAAAGTCAAGAGGCTCGTTGGAAAGGCTGCTTCTCGATTATCGAACATTTTTAAGTGAGAACCCTGCAATCTGTATGAAGAATCTATGTTACACAGCGAACACGGGCAGGGATCATTTTAATTACCGCTTGGCTATCATTGCCACTGAACTGAAGGAGCTTAAGAATTCCATAGAGAGTTTATGTGCTTCGGGCTTAGACGGATTGCTGCAAGAGAATATATACTTCAACCAATTTACAATAGTTAACCGAACGAAGGGTGCACTCAGAGACGGAGACCTTACGGAAGAGCAATTGGAAGGTAAGAACTGCCTGGCCAGGTTTAAGATGAAAGAATATGTAAGCAGCGGCAAGGGAAATAAAGGACTTTTCCAAGAAATATGCAGCTTGTATGCAAGCGGTGCAACGATTGATTGGAATCTTCTATACGATAAAGAAAAACTTAGAACAGTCAGCCTGCCTACTTATTCCTTTGACAGGGAACGATGCTGGTGTAGCATTGCCGATCAACCCATAGACGGTTCTCAGCCAGAAAGCGGGAATCCCTTCTTTACGATGGCGTGGGAACCTAATGCGTTGGTGAAGGGCAACGGCACAGCAGTCTCCAAACAAATAATCTTGTTCAAAAATACTACCAGCAGTTATGAATCGATCGAAGAACAGCTTCGAGGAACAGGGAATCTTGTCATTTCAGTAACTATTGGCAAGTCCTTTGAGCGGATCAACACCAGCAGTTATGTAATCGACAACTCGGAAGAAGGTTTTGCACGCTTATTCTGGAATGTCTCTCCTGATCTCCCCGTTCATATCGTCCATTTGTTAGCTGCTGGGCTTGAAGCAGAAGCTCAAAATCTCAATGAATTGGATCGTAATCTGGAGTTGGGAGTTTATAACGTTTTTTATTTGGCGAAGGCGCTAAAGCATCTGGAAACGTCAGATCCAATTCGTGTTGATCTTATTGCCGGGAGGGCCGGCAAAGTCGCAGCGCAAGACGATCTGGTTATACCCGAGAACGGAACAATGATAGGATTGGCCAAAGTAATCAATCGTGAATTCCCGCAAGTCTCGTGCAGAACTATTGATGTTGACGATACCTTCACTGTGGAGCAGTTGCTTGACGAACTCAGTTGCGAGAATAATGAAGGGCAGGTTGCTTATCGAAACGGTGTCAGGTATGCAGAATACCTGCAATCTCTTCAGCTTGAAGCCACCACTCATTCGAATGTTGAGATTAAAGAAAATGGCACGTATCTCATCAGCGGTGGATTAAGCGGGATTGGTTATGAAGTTGCGAAATATTTAACTGCAGCGGCGAAGGTTCATCTCATTTTAATGAACCGTACATCCATACCGGAACGGGAGAAGTGGGATGAATTAATAGTAAGCAATGCGGATCATAAGCTCACCGGAGGAATCGCTGCAATCCGGAGTTTGGAGGCTGCAGGTTCCACCGTGGAGTACCTTCGCGCAGATGTTTCCAATTTGCAACATATGGAGCAAGCTATTGATCGTATCAGCGCAAAGTACGGCAAGATTGATGGAATTATTCATAGTGCGGGCGTCACAGACGATTGTCTTATTGCCAATCAAACCAAAGAGGGCTTTGATGCCATTTTACGTCCGAAGGTTCATGGAACGTGGCTTCTACATCATTTAACAAGCAAGGAAAAACTTGATTTCTTTGTTATGTTTTCTTCAGTATCATCCATAATCGCAGCACCAGGGCAAGGGGATTATGCTGCAGCGAACGCATATTTGGATTCCTTTTGCGATTATCGGAGGATAAACGGAAAGCCTGCTCTTACTATTAATTGGGTAGCTTGGAAAGAGACCGGTATGGCTTTGCAGACAGGATTCACAATGGATACGATTTTCAAGGCTTTATCGACCAAGAAAGGGATGAATGGTTTCGAGAAGGTGTTTGCACGCGATCTTTCACGGGTTCTGATCGGGGAACTTAACTTCGATAACCATATGGCGGCAGCCCTACTGAAGAATACGTCATTCAGCCTATCGGAAGAACTGAGGTCAAAGCTTACACAGTTAAACGGCCGCAAGCGTCCAGTCAAACATGAGGCTGCGTCCATGGGAACAAAAGTAAAGCTTAAGGGTAAGCTTACGAATCAATACAGTTCCATCGAACAGAAGGTTGCTGAAATATGCATGAACGTCCTTGGCTATAAGGAAATCGATGTTTATGATAATTTTTTTGACTTGGGCGCAGATTCGATATCATTAACTCAAATGTTCCAAGCGTTGGATAAGCAATTCGTAGGCAGGTTAAGTCTGACTAAAGTGTTTGCATATCCGAGCATCTCAGAGCTGGCCCAATATTTAAGTGAGCAGGACCCTACATATGGTGCCGGCGTACCGGCTCAGAAGTTGGAGAGCACCGATGACAGAGACAGCGGAGTTGCAATTATTGGAATCGGAGCCAATATGCCCACCGGTACAGATTTGGACGTATTCTGGGAACATCTACGTAGCGGCAAGGATATGATCGGTCCGATACCTGATAACAGAAAAAAAGACATTGATGCCTACCTCCAGTTCCTGGGGAAGGAAGCCGGAGAAGCGGATTTCATGGAAGCAGCATATCTGGACGATATCGATATGTTCGATTATAAATTTTTCAAGCTGTCTCCGAAAGAAGCTTCACTGATGGATCCTAACCAACGGAAGTTTTTGCAGACAGCGTGGGCAGCAATAGAAGATGCGGGCTATGGCGGGCATCAACTAAAGAATACCCAAACAGGAGTTTTTGTCGGATTCTCCAACCATCCGCTTAACAGTTATATCGATCTTATTGCAGAAACCAGTCCTGAGGATCTTACCGTTGCACTGGCGGGAAACCTGACATCCATTATTCCTAGCAGGGTCTCCTATCTTCTTGATCTTAAAGGGCCGAGCATCTTGGTGGATACTGCATGTTCTTCATCCTTGGTGGCTGTCCATATGGCTTGCCAGAGCCTCCTGAGCGGGGAATGCAACACGGCCCTGGTGGGAGGGGTGAAGATAAATATTATCCCTCTGGCTAACGAGTTGAAGATCGGTATTGAATCCTCGACTGCCAGAACGAGAGCCTTCGATGACGATTCAGACGGTACTGGGATCGGAGAAGGAGTAATCTGTATTGTTCTTAAGCCTTTAAGCAGGGCTTTGAACGATCACGACCATATTTATGGCGTCATTAAGGGCAGTGCCGTCAATCAGGATGGAGCCTCTGTTGGAATTACTGCACCTAACGTAAAGGCACAAACGGAAGTAATCCTTCAGGCCTGGAAGAATTCGAAGATTGATCCGGCCACGCTATCTTACATCGAAGCGCATGGAACAGGTACAAAGCTGGGAGATCCGATCGAAATAGAAGCGGTTAATGAAGCTTTCAGGCAGTACACAGACAAGAAGAACTTCTGTGCGGTCAGCACGGTAAAGTCTAATATGGGGCATCTGTATGAGGCTGCAGGATTGGCGGGATTGGTGAAAGCTGTTATGTCGTTACAGCATAGAACACTGGCTCCTTCGATTCATTATTCTCAACCGAACCAAGCCATTAACTTTGCTGACTCCGCCTTGTTTATCAATAACAGGCTGAAACAATGGGAGGTTGATAGTGTTCCCAGAAGATGCGGAATAAGCTCTTTCGGATTCAGTGGCACAAACTGTCATGTCGTTCTTGAAGAAGCACCGGTAATCACCGCAACAGATATTAAGACGAATAGTCAGCCCCAAATCATTACGCTGACAGCGAAAACGGAAACCGCCTTGCTTGAACTGATGCGCAGCTATGAGAATTTTCTGGACAAGCCCGATCCCGTTCGCCTGAATGATGTGTGCAAAACTGTGAATACAGGGAGAGTACATCACCCCTATCGCTTGGCTTTCATAGTAAAAGATACCAAAGAGCTGCTTTACAACATAAAGGCAGTTCTCCGTAAGGGATTGTATGAAGAAATGGAGCAAGCCGTATTCTACGGGAAACATAGCCTGCTGCAGGATAAAGCCTTCAGAGATTCTCTTTCGTTAGAAGCTGGCTTGCTGGTTGAACAACTGGAGAAAGTCCCTATGTTCAATGAGGAGGGACTGGAGCTTTTATGCACTCATTATGTACAGGGAGCCGAAGTGGATTGGGATGCCCTCTATGGAGAAGGCTTTGAGGCAAGGCGAATCAGCCTGCCCACCTATCCATTTGATCAACAGAGGTGCTGGATTAACGTTGAATCCCTTGAGCCGCGTTCTTCAAAGAGTTCGGGGAAGGCAATTCATCCCTTACTGGAACATGTGCTGGCAGATACCTGGGATCAGATTATATATACAACGGATTTCAGTCCGAAAAAGCATTTCGTGTTGCATGATCATATGATTATGGGAAGCTACGTGCTGCCAGGAACCACCTATATTGAGATGATCGTTCAAGCTGGGAAACGACTGGTTCCCGATGCGGAAGTTGTCATTAAAGACATCAGCTTCTATAAACCGCTTGTCATGCTGGATGAGGATGAGAAGCGTCAGATTCAAACCATTGTAAAATATAAAGAGGATCAATATGAATTTACTATAGTAAGCAGAGAAGAAGGCGGCGGCCATGTATCGTTCAAACAATGGACCAAACATGCAGAAGGGAGATTTAGCACCCATCATGACTCCGCCACGGGTTCCTATGATATAGGAGCACTTAAGGACCAATGTAATTCGAGAGTTCTTCCTATCAACCAGAATGAGCTTTCCAAAGGTTTTATAGAGTTTGGTCCAAGGTGGCTTACTTTTCATAAGTTGTGGATAGGCAGGACTACAGCCCTTGCCAAGCTGTCTCTCCCTGACGAGTTTTTGCTTGATCTGGACACCTATTATATACACCCTTGCATGCTTGATATGGCTGTGGCTGCTTACTGCTTTACCTTTGAGAAGCGGTATCTTCCCTTGTCTTATAAGCAAATCAAGCTATATGGAAGAATGCCATCTAATTTCTACAGCTATATTAAACAGATCCGTACAGGTATAAATGATGAGGTTGTCAGCTTTGATATTGACCTGATGGATGGGAACGGCCAGGTCTTTGCGAATATTACAGACTTCTCACTTAAAAAAGTTCATGAATTCAAAACACTGGTCAGGGATAACATCATGACATCGGTTAAGTGGAATGTTGAAGCTCTTGTCCACAAGGAGCTTCCTGCACCTACAGGACTTACCTTGATTCTGAGGGATCAAGATGCTGCGAGTATTAGACTTGCGGGGAGAATCAAAGCTATAGGCGGAGACGTTGTAGAGGCCGAACTAGGGGCTGTCTACGAGCAAGCAGATAGCCTCCTCTATCGTATAACAGGCTCTAAAACGGACTACGACCGTCTAATCCAAGAGCTCAAGGGAAGAAGGCTGTCGCGGATCGTTCATCTGCTGACCGCTGGAGAAGCTTCTGAAATCAAATCCATAGGCGAATTGGATGAATCCCTGCATAGAGGGCTGTTCAGTGTGTACTACCTGCTGCAGAGCCTGGTGAGCAACGGGTTGAAAGATCATATGGCCCTTGTCTTCATAACCCGAAATGCCTGTGAAGTGACAGGGGATGAAAGAGTACTGAACCCGGAACATGCCGCGACCTCAGGATTGTGCAAGGTCATTGCCAAGGAACACTCAGGAATTCGTTGCAAGTTTATTGACTTGGACGCCGAAACAAGCGATGACGTTCTTCTTCATGAGGCTCTTTCAGACTCATCCGATCCGAATGGAGTTCATATCGCCCTGAGAGCCAACGAGCGTTATTTCCCACAAGTTGAACTGCTGAATATCGAGGACCTGCCGAATCAAGCGGTCGAATTCAAGGAAGAAGGCGTGTATGTCATTACCGGAGGCTCTGGTGGACTTGGACTTGTAATTGCGAAGCATCTGGCATCCAAAAAGCCGATGAAGCTGGCATTGATCGGACGTATGGATATTCCACAGCGCCAGGAGTGGACGGAATTGATTGCTTTTCAGAACGGCAGCAAGCAGGCCCGCCTGGTGGAAAGAATCCTTGAAATTGAGTCTATGGGTTCTAAGGTACTGTATTGCAGCGCCGATATATCCAGCTACGAACAGACTCGGATTGCTATGGATAAGATAAGAGCGGAATGGGGCCAGATTCATGGTGTTATTCACGCTGCCGGGTTAGCGGGCAGGGGATATATATTTATGAAAGAGGAAGCCGAACTGCAGAAGGTCATCGGACCTAAGATTCATGGAACACTCAACTTGGATTTGCTGACGGTCCAGGATGACCTTGATTTTATGGTTTTCTTTTCCTCTGTGGCGTCCATACTGGCTTATCCGGGGCAAGGCGATTACACGGCGGCTAACGCCTTTCTGAATGCTTATTCCGAATGGAGAAACAAGCAAGGACGTAATACGGTTTCTATCAATTGGTCGGCATGGAGGGAAACCGGAATGGCTGTAGACTACGGTGTCGATATAGATACGATGTTTAAGTCCATCTCCAATGCTGAGGCGCTGTCTGCTTTTGATGAGGTGCTTAACAAGAAGCTGTCAACCGTTATCATCGGGCAACTGGATACAGAGCATATAGCCGAAACAAACGGAAGAGGAATTGTATCCGCCAGTCTGCTGTCCAAGGTTCAAAAAAGATTGAAGCGAGTCGGACTGAAGCCTGGCATAACCCATGAGAATCCCCAAATAAGTATTATCGATAAGGATATCGGGGATCTCGATGAAATCCAAATTCAATTAGCGGAGATATGGGCCAAGGTATTGGGCATGAGAGAAATTAATTTATACGAAGGTTTTTATGAGATGGGCGGAGACTCTATTCTTGCGACTAAGCTATTCAAAGAATTGGACCGGGAGTTTCCCGGAATGCTTGATATAGCGGATATTTTTTCCTATTCATCAGTAAGTCAGCTTGCGGCCTACCTAAAGCAACAAATATACACCCGGAGCAGTGCCAAGGTTGAGCCAATTGAGGACGTGCTGGATAAGCTGATAAAAGGTGAGATTTCCATTAATGATGCAGACGCAGTTATGAGAACCGGAGGTACAACCTAGCATGGAGCGCATAAAGAAATACATTTATGAGCAGGTCATCTCACAGAAGCTGTCCAAGACAGACGCTGCGGTAATGCTGAAGGAATTATACGAAACAACCGCTCCTCAGTCGGAGAGCATGGAGAGCTCGGAGGACATTGCGATCATAGGAATGGATTGCAGGCTTCCGCAGGCTAATAATGTGCAGCAATATTGGGATCAGTTGATACAGGGGCATGATTGTACAGAAATTATTCCAGAGAAGCGGAGAGAGGAATTAGGACGTTTTTTGAAGCTTCAGGAGAACTCAGGGGAAGAAGGATTGCTAAAGCAAGGTTATCTGGAAGATATATCAGGCTTCGATGCAGCTTTTTTTAATATTTCACCGGCTGAGGCCTCGACAATGGACCCTATACAGAGATTGTTTTTGATGGTGGTCTGGGGAGCTTTGGAAGATGCAGGGGTAAATTTCTCCAAGCTTAATGGCTCAAAGACTGGGGTATTTGTGGGCAAAGCACATTTAAACGAACCCCTCTATAAAGACTTTATTGAGGAATTTGACATGATCGCCTTCAATGGCTCTGCTACTGGGATATTAGCCAGTCGAATCTCCTATATCCTGAATCTCAACGGTCCGAGCCTTGTAGTGGATACCGCCTGCTCCTCCGGTCTGGTTGCCCTTCATCTGGCTTGCCGGGCACTCTTGAACAACGAATGTGAGACTGCAGTGGCTGGCGGGGTCCGGATCATGCTGATGCCGTTGCAAGAGAATAAACTGTCGGCTTTAGAGTCCCCTGACCATACACTAAGACCATTTGACAGCATGTCTAACGGTACGGTTTGGGGTGAAGGTATCACTGCCGTTGTTCTGAAACCGCTCTCCAAAGCTATAAGGGACAGGGATCATGTATACGCCGTTATCAAAGGGAGTGCGATCAATAATGACGGTGCTTCGAACGGTATCTCTGCGCCGAATGCGATTGCCCAGGAGAACCTAATTGCAGATTTATGGGATAGATTGAAGATCAATCCGGAGTCGATCTCTTATATTGAAGCCCATGGGACAGGTACGCCGCTTGGCGATCCGGTTGAAATTAAAGGTATAACCAATGCTTACAGGAGATACACCAATAAGAAGCAATTTTGTCCGATTGGCACGGTTAAAGGGAACTTGGGGCATTTGGTTGCTGCCTCTGGTCTGGCAGGCCTGATCAAGGTAGTGCTGGCCATGAAACATAACAAGATTCCACCGACTATCCATTTTAACAATCCCAATCCATATATTAATTTTGTTGAATCGCCGGTTTTCTTTAATGACAGGATGCTGGATTGGAAGTCCGATCAAGGTCCCCTGCGGGCAAGCGTAAGCTCGTTTGGGATAAGTGGAACCAATGCTTATGTCATTGTAGATGAGTATGTGGAGGATAGCGTAAAGCAGTCAGTTAATATAAATAAACCGTTTATCTTTACATGCTCAGCAAAAAGCGATGCGGCATTATTGCAATACATTCGTAAATACAGCGAGTGCCTTGGCGAGTTTGAGGATGAGCGGATAGGTGATGTCTGCTTCACAGCCAACACCGGCAGAGTTCATCAGGATTACCGGCTTGCCATGGTTGCAACCGGTATCCATGATCTGCGGAACAGGCTTCAGCTTATCATTAGAGATGGGTTAGAGAAGGCTTGGGATCACTGCGCTTATTATGGAAATTGTAAGCCCGTTTCCGTTGCCATGCATAAGTCGGAACCCGGAATGGTTGCCAAGTCAGCGATTCGGACCCATGACGAACTGTCTGTAACTAAAGCCCGCAGCTATGTTGAAGGCGGACAGCGCGACCGTGAGTTATTGGATGATCTGTGCCAAATGTACAGTGAAGGTGCTAGTGTACCTTGGGACAGTCTGTTCAGTGACTCCAGTACACGAAAGGTCGCGCTGCCGACCTATCCTTTTGAATGTAAGCCATATTGGGCAAAAAGCAACACTGCCGTCCTAAGAGAAAAGATTCAAGATCAGGAGCATCCGCTGGTGGGAAGATTGTACCTGCGGACCATTAATCAGGACATTTATGTAAACGAAATAAGCCCTGCTGACACCTGGGTGCTGAAAGAACATAAAGTAGCAGGCCATTATATCATGCCGGGTACAGCTTTTATCGAAATGGCGATGTATGTTGGCAAGGTGCATTATGGCTTACAGCAGTTGGAGCTAATGGATATCGCGGTCATCTCTCCTCTGATGGTAAAGGAAGGGGAAAGTAAGAAAATCCAAACTATCGTGAAACATGAAGATGGCTTGCTGAATTTTGTTATCGCAGGAGAAGAGGCAGATGTGGACGGCACCGGTTGCTGGTTTACACAATATGTCCAGGGCAAGATCCAGCCACTAGTAAATCAGCCGGAAACAGTCTTGGATGCAGGTGTATTCTCAGCGCATTGTACACAATCTGTCGGCAAAATTAATCCTAATGAATACACGAAAGGCTTTATTGAATTCGGAAGCAGATGGAGGGACTGTGCAGCACTTATAACAGGAAAGGATAACGCTGTTGCAGAACTGCATTTGCCTAAGGAATATCAAGAGGACTTGAAGCAGTATTTCCTTCACCCGGCACTCTTGGATCTGTCGCTCAATGCCCTGGCTTTGACTGTGGACGAGAAGTATCTGCCTTTTGCCTACAAAAGTATGAAGATCTATGGACCAACACCTTCAACGTTTACCAGTTATATTACCGCTGCGGATAACGGATTGCATTCCGACTCTCATGGCATGAAGAGCTATGAGGTTATTATGAGGGATAAGACAGGCAAAGTTTTTGCCGAAGTGAACGGATACAGCATTAAGAAGGCAAACCTGTTAAAGAGTGATGATTCCTTCCATACCATAAAGTGGGTTCCTGCTGAAGTTGCTGCAAGTTCCTTCATTACTCCAAAGAAAGCCTTGGTCCTGAAGGATCAGTTAGGTATTTCCGAGGATCTGATACACCAGCTGACCAGCCAAGGTTGTGAGGTGGTTGAAATAAGCGTAGGTTCTTCCTATCGGAAGATAGACGAGTATCACTATGAAGTGGCAGCTAAGGAAGAGGATTATGTCTCACTGTTGAGAGACGCCAAGGTGGACGGGTTAACCCATATTATTCATATGGCCTCCCTCAGTGAGGAGCAGGAGATACAAGATACAGAAGGGTTGCGTGCTGTTCTTGACCAGGGCTTGCACAGTTTGTTCTTCCTAACCAAGCATCTTGTCCGTTGTATCCGAAGTCAGACGCTATCAGTCTATCTGGTGTCCCGCAATGTATATTCGATAACCGGTAAAGAGCATAAGCTACAGCCCTATCATGCCTCGTTCTTCGGACTGGGTAAGGTAATCTCCAATGAGTATCCGATTCTACGCTGCAGATGCATTGACATGGGTGATAGCATGACTGGTACGGAACTGGCCGAAGCATTGAATCATTCCCTTGTGGGCGGAGGAGCGGTTGCATTCCGGGATGGCATTCCTTATATGGAAGAAATTCAGGCCTTGAATCTCGATTCTATACCTGATCAAAGCATAGAAATCGGAGGAGAAGGCGTTTATATCATTACGGGCGGCACTGGTGGAATCGGTATGGAGATATGCAAGTACCTGGCCTCCAGGGGACCCGTTAATCTTGCACTGATTAGCCGTACTCCTCTACCGGAAATAGAACGATGGGATGCGAGCATTTTGTCTGGGGAAGAGAGAAGGCTAGGTAAGACGCTGAAGCAATTGGCTGTTCTCAGAAGTGCAGGCGCTGAAATAGTTAGTTACAGTGCAGATGCAGCTGATTATGAACAAATGACTTTTGTCTTGGCAGATTTAAGGCGTAAATTCGGTCGGATTCGAGGTGTGATCCACAGCGCAGGCGTTGCAGGACAAGGCCTCTTATTGGATAAAGACTTCCATACCTTTCATAGCGTGATTCATCCCAAAATATACGGTGCATGGGTGTTAAGCCACTTAACAGAACATGATGAACTAGACATGTTCGTGTTATTCTCTTCTATCGCTTCATTGGTTGCGTATCCCGGACAGGGCGACTATACGGCAGCAAACGCATTTCTCGATGCATTCTCTGACTACTCCAATCAGCGAGGCAGAAGGATGCTTGTGATTAACTGGCCGGCATGGGGAGAAACCGGTATGGCTGTTAATTACAATTCCAATGTGGATATGTTGTTCAAGGCGATTTCTACCCAAGACGCGGTCCAGGCGTTTGACAAAGTGCTTCAAAAGCAGGTAGGTAGAGTCATCATAGGAGAGTTAGATTACGGTAGTGACATGATAGACAGAGTTCCGGTTGGGTTCTCTGAAGGTTTGAAAGCCAAGCTTAGAAGGGTGCGGTTGCTGAGCCAAAAGGTCGATTCTAGCAGTGTTGACGTTGAGGTTCAAGGGCGGAGCGACGGAGAATATACCGCCACCGAGCTGCTGGTTTCCAAGGTATGGGGGGAGGTATTAGGGTTCCAGACCATTAATATATATGACAGTTTTTATGATCTGGGCGGTGATTCTGTATTTGCTATGAAACTGGTCAATAGTCTTAGCAAACAACTGAATATGAACATAGGCATTGTGGATGTGTTCAACTACCAAACAGTTAACGAACTTTCCGAATATGTGGACCGCGAAGGGGTGAATAGAGGAGAAGGGCCGGATACGAATGAGACAGGTATTATCAAACATGTTGAAGCTAAAGATTTCTATTCGATAACTGCACAGCAAAAGGGCATATACCTTCACTATCAGAGATTGCCCAGGAATACCAGCTATAACACGCCGATTGCTCTGGATATCCACGGGCATCTGGATGTAGAGCTATTCGAAAGAATGATTATACAGTTAATAAAACGTCATGAAGTGTTAAGAACGTCCTTCAGTATGAACGATGGAATGCCGGTATTCCGCGTTCATGAAGAAGCCGATTTTAAGATGGGGCATTCCGAAGCACCAAGGCAAGACATCAAGGAGATCATGAGAAACTTCGTCAAGCCGTTCAGCCTCGAAGAGCCTCCACTGCTCCGCGTGGAAACCGTAAAGCTTGGCTCAGAACGCTACCTTCTGCTGCTGGATATCCACCATATCCTAGCAGACCGTGCATCGGTTGGCATTCTATTGAATGAATTCTTTCAGTTATTGGACCACAAGCCACTCTCAGAACCAGGTATGCAATATAGCGATTACGCCCAATGGCAGGCTGCCTTGTATTCCTCTGAAAAAGTAAAAAAATCCGAGTTGTTTTGGCTCAATATGTTCAAAGGGGAGATTCCTCTCCTTAATCTGCCTACGGATTTCCCAAGACCTTCAGTACCGTCGTATGAAGGGGATAGCATCAGGCTAGTGTTGGATGAGAACCTGTGTGCTTCGCTCTATAAGGCTGCTTTGGAAGCCGGAACAACAATTAACATGGTATTAACTGCAGCATTTTATGTTCTGCTCAGCAAATTCACCCTGCAAAAAGATATAATTATCGGCTGTAATGTTCTTGGTAGAACCCATGTGGATATTCAACAAACCATGGGAATGTTCGTTAACACCCTTCCGATTAGAAGCTGTATATATGGGGATCAGACATTTAAAGATTATTTAAATGAAGTGAAGAGGATAAGCTTGTCAGCTTATGACCATCAGAACTATCCGTTGGAGAGCTTGTTGGATAAGTTGCATTTCACCCGGGTTTACAACAGGAATCCGTTGTTTGATGTCTGCTTCAATATGATGAATATTTCAGACCGTATTGATCCTGCCAAGCAGCTCTCAATCCAGGGACTTGTCATCAAAACCGTGGAATATGTAAGCACAACCTCAAAATTCGATATGACACTGATTGCGGCTACTGCTGACCATAAGCTTGATATGGTTCTGGAATATAAGACAAGTTTGTACAAACGAAGCACCATTGAGGATTTCCTCAGTTATTATCATAAAATTCTGCAGGCCGTTTCCTGCAATCTAAATCTAACGATTAATGAATTGTCTTTTTCAGATCAATTAATGGCTGTGAAGCAAGAAACGGACGATGTCGGGGACTTTGCTTTTTAGGTTGTCTGTTAAACCAGCAAGGGGGTCTTTACATGAAACTATTGCGTAAAGTAATGACGGCAAGTGACGAATTCTCCGGTGAGAAACAATATTGGGAACAGCAGCTGGCGGAGGATTTTGAAACAGGCGCTTTTCCTTATGATTATATTCAACAGCAGGAGGGAGAACTCCGGTATGAGACGTTCAACTTCCAGCTGGGCCAAGCAACTTCTTCCAAATTAATTACGATCAGCAACCATTCACACAAACGGCTGTTTGTTATCCTGCTGGCAGCCGTAAGATGTCTTCATTATAAGTATACCGCTGCTGAATTAGTATCCATCGGCACATCTATCTATAGGCAGGGCATGGATGCGGAGTTTGTTAACACAAGGCTGCCACTTATAGATCAAATCGATGGGCAATGGTTGTTTAAAGACTATCTGCTTAAGGTTAGAGAGACGATTCAGAATGCCTATCAGAATGCAAATTATCCAGTGGAATACTTGCTGGAGAATCTGAAAGGCGGCTGTTCCGAATTGTTTGATACCTCGGTGCTGCTGCTTAATATTCATGACAGAAGTTATATCGGGGATGCGAATTCAAACCTTATATTCGCCTTTCTTGAAGATGAGGGATCAATTACCTGTCAGTTGGAATACAATGGTCACTTGTACAAAAATCAGACGATCCAACGTCTTAGCGAGCATATGCTCCGTCTTTTTGAGGCGATTTCCGATAACATTCAAATCCGTATTGCAGATCTGGATCTACTATCTTTGGAAGAGAAACAGCAAATTCTGGTGGAATTTAATTTAACTGAAGCCAGCTACCGGAAAGAGATAACAATTCACAGCCTGTTCGAGGAGCAGGTTGAGCTTACACCGGACCATATTGCTGTAGTTTCCGGCAATGAAGCCGTGTCTTACAAGGAATTGAACAACAGGGCTAATCAATTAGCGCGCATGTTGCGCAGCAAGGGTGTGGGGCCGGATCATATTGTGGCCATCATGGTCGAACGTTCGATCCACATGATCGTCGGGATCTTTGCCATTTTGAAGGCAGGTGGCGCTTATTTGCCGATAGACCCTAATTATCCTGCCGAGCGAAAGCAATACATATTATCAGACAGCCGGGCGAATCTGCTGCTTGCTTACCGGGCTGGGTCTATACCTGCCGACTTTCAGGGCGAAGTGATCCAGCTTGAAGACCTGTCTTTATCCGGAATGGGAGAACAAAATCTGGGCCCGTTCAATAATTCCACAGATCTGTGTTACCTGATTTATACTTCCGGTTCGACGGGAAGGCCAAAAGGTACGATGATTGAGCACCATTCCGTTATTAACCGGTTAAATTGGATGCAGAAGCAATATCCATTAACGGAGACTGACGTTATTCTGCAGAAGACTCCGTTTACTTTCGATGTTTCGGTGTGGGAATTGTTCTGGTGGTCTTTTACAGGTTCAAGTGTATGCATGCTCCAACCGGATGGGGAGAAAGATCCGTCCATCATCGCTGACACAATCAGCAAGCATAAAATAACGACAGCACATTTTGTCCCGTCCATGCTTTCTCCGTTTTTGGAATATGTGGAAAGCCATACCTGTGTGGATAAACTGAATACGTTAAGACAGGTGTTTGCAAGCGGAGAGGCTCTAAACTTTGTCCAGGTCCAGAGGTTCAACCAGTTGTGGAATGCATCCTTGGCAATCAAGCTGCATAATCTTTACGGTCCTACAGAAGCGTGTATTGACGTCTCTTATTTTGATTGCTCAGAGAGCACCTTGTACACCAGAGTACCCATTGGCAAGCCCATTGATAATACGAGGCTTTACGTCATGAACGGTTTGAAGCTTCAACCGGTAGGGCTTCCCGGAGAACTATGTATCTCCGGTGATGGACTGGCAAGGGGGTATCTGAATCGCCCTGAACTGACGAAGGAGAAGTTTATTCCGAATCCATTTCTTGACGGGGAGAGACTGTACAGGACAGGAGATTTGGTGAAATGGCTGCCAGACGGAAATCTTGAGTATGTGGGCCGAATGGATGATCAGGTTAAGATACGGGGAAACAGAATTGAACTCGCAGAAATAGAAGCGGTCCTTCTGAAAGTACCACAGATCAAGGAAGCAGCTGTTGTCGTCAGAGAGGATAAAGATTCCACCAAGTCATTATGCGCCTATTTCACAGCGCCGGTTCAACTAACAGCAATGGAGTTGAGAGGTTCCCTTGAAGTGATGCTGCCTGACTATATGATTCCTTCCTATTTCGTGCAATTGAACAAGCTACCGGTTAACAACAACGGTAAGCTGGACCGCAAAGCACTGCCGGAGCTGGAATCCTATATCGTTACAGGTGGGATTTATGAGGCTCCCCGGAATGCTATAGAACAACAGCTTGTTCAAGCCTGGGTCCAAGTCCTTAGAATGGAGAAGATCGGAATCAATGATAGTTTTCTTGCTTTAGGTGGAGATTCCATAAAAGCAATGAAGATGATGTCGATTCTACACGACTATCATCTGAAGCTGGAAATGAAGGATTTGTTTCAATACCCAACAATTAAAGAATTAAGCTCCTATATTACAATCCCGATGAGAACTATAGATCAAGGTCCGGTGGAAGGTATCGTGAAGCTTACCCCTATACAAAGATGGTTCTTTGCACGGCAATCGGCAAATAAGAGTCACTTTAACCAATCCCTTCTTCTTTACCGGAAAGAGGGAATTGACGTTGAAGCAGCTGAACAAGCAATGAAACAATTGCTCCGGCATCATGATGCGCTCCGTATGACCTATACATATGAAACTGGAAGATGGCAGCAATATAACAAAAAATTCGACGAAGATCTAATGACGCTGAAAACCATTGATCTCTGCGGGCATACCGATTACCCGTCTGAAATGAATGAAGAAGCTCACGGAGTCCAATCTGGGCTATCGATTCAGAATGGGCTGTTAGTGAAGCTATGTTTATTTAGAACAGACATTGGGGATTTCCTGCTCATCGTTATTCACCATCTGGTGGTTGACGGTGTTTCCTGGAGAATCATCCTTGAGGATTTCGCTTCCGGTTATGAACAATTTCTGCAGCAACAGGAGATTAAGCTTCCAAGTAAAACAGATTCTTATCAGGAATGGTCATCTTCTCTGGAAAAGTACGCACATAGTGAGGAGCTTGAGAAGGAAGCAGCTTATTGGGAGAGTGTAATAGGTTTCAGCGGTACTCAGCTGCCTAAAGATGGAATTCCAATAAGCAACTTTCAGTCGGATCAGAGTTCCGTTGCTGTCCAACTGAGCCGACCTGAAACGGACAAGCTGTTTAGAACGGCGCAACGAACATACGGGTTGGAATACAACGATGTTTTACTAACTGCTCTAGGGCTTGCCTTAAGGGATTGGACAGGGGACTGCCATTCGCTCATTGATCTGGAGGGCCACGGAAGAGAACAAGTTTGTGAGACCACGGAGATTTCAAGAACAGTCGGATGGTTTACGTCATTATTTCCTGTTCTCTTGCAGGTATCAGAGGATGGGGACATCGAAAAGAGCCTGTCAGCTGTTAAGATTATGTTGAAGCAAGTGCCGAACAGAGGCATTGGATATGGCATTCTGAAATATTTGAGCCCTGAATCTGAATCGGGATTAAGATTTGATGCCAAGCCGGATATTTGCTTTAATTTCTTCGGGCAGCTTGACACGGAGCTGCATTCAAGTGGATTCAGCATCTCGGATCTGCCGGCCGGACAACTGATTGATCCTGAAGCCAAGCGGTTGTATGCCCTTGATATGAACGCTGTCATATTGGAAGGCCAACTGAAGTTGCTTGTAGGCTACAACAGGGCGGAATTCACTCAGATAACCATTGAGCATTTTGCAGATCATATCATCAGTTATCTGAAGAGAATTTCCGATCATTGTGAAGCCGTGCAAGAGCTCTCTGCCGCACAGGGAGAGTTGGAGAATGAAGGTTCTGCCTCCATTTACCACAGGGCTGTGCTTAACCCTGAGGATATCGGCATACCTTTTCCTTTAACGGATGTTCAGATGGCCTATTTGATGGGTAGGGATACTCACTTCGAAATGGGTGGCATTTCAACACATTCCTATATGGAAATTGAAACGAAGCTCGATATCAAACGGCTGGAGCGCAGCCTCCAGAAAACAATCCAGAGACATCCCATGCTCCGGGCAGTAATACATCCTGACGGCCAGCAGCAGATTCTTGAATCAGTTCCGGATTATGTAATACAAGTGAAGGATATCAGCGGTCTTCATACAGACATCCAGCACGAGTGCATGGTGGAAGAACGGGAGCGCATGTCCCATTATATATTTAAGACGGATGAATGGCCATTGTTTGAACTGAAGGCTTATAAGCTCTCCGAGGATAGGAGTTATCTTTTTTTTGGACGTGATTTATTAATTGCCGATGCAGCGAGCATGCAGATCATCGGCAAGGATCTCATTGAATGGTATATCAATCCTGAGGCTGAACTGAAACAGTTGGAGTTCACCTTTCGGGATTACATTCTGGCCCATAGTGCATTCAAGAATTCCGAAGCCTATGCCATAGACAGAAAATACTGGCTCGACAAGCTTGAACATTTTCCCCAGGCGCCTGAGTTGCCAATGAAAAAACTAGCGGAGGCCTTCGAACCGCATTTCACAAGGTTCAGCAGCAGCATCACTAAGTCTGATTGGGACAAGCTGAAGGCAAAATCCAGACAGCATAATATTACTCCATCCGCATTGATCTGTACGGCTTACGCACGAGTGTTATCGTATTGGAGCAATCAGTCTGATCTAGCTGTCAATCTTACCGTATTCAACCGTTACCCCTTTCACATGGAGGTTAATGAGCTTGTCGGCGATTTCACATCCGTTGTGTTGCTTGGGATGGAGCTTAACCCAGCGCACTCCTTCTGGGATAGCGCCAGGTATGTACAATCTATATTAATGGAAGCTCTAGAGCACAGGAATTATGACGGGATTGAATTGATCAGAGAATTCTCCAGATACAACAATCTTGGTACCAAAGCAGCAATGCCTATCGTATTCACAAGCTTATTGTTTGGCGATATGAATGGAAATGCGGATCACTTCAAGCAACTTGGCGAATTGAAGCTTGGGATTGGTCAAACGTCGCAGGTCTTCATCGATAATCAGGCCATGGAGCTCGATGGGAATCTTGAACTGTGGTTTGAGTTTGTGGATGAGCTGTTTGAGAGCAATGTGATTAAGTCCATTTTTGACCAGTACACCGGCGTATTGATGGGTTTGATAAATTCGGATGCTGAGTACAAGTTATGTCCGCCTGAATCTGATAAGGATCTCATTCTAACCTACAATCGCACAGCAGAGAATATAGAGCCGGATACATTGAACGGAATGTTTGCCAAACAAGTGGCCTTGACGCCTGACCAGATTGCTGTGATCTCGGGGGAGGTCAGCTTGACTTATCACGAACTGCATAGAAGAAGCAATAAGGTAGCGAATTATTTGAAACGCCAGGGAATTGGGAGGGACGACCGGATTGGCTTGTTAGCTGAACGTTGTATTCCTGCAATTGTGAATATGCTGGGAATTTTGAAGACCGGAGCGGCTTATGTACCCATCGACCCTGAGTATCCTGAAGAACGCAAGAATTATATCCGAACCAACAGCGGCTGCAGAGCCATACTGGGGCCAGAACTGTATGCAGATCACAACCTTGCAGTTGAAAGTGCTGAGTTTAATTCAGTTCATCATACGAAGGATATAGCTTACATCATATACACTTCAGGAAGTACCGGAAAACCCAAAGGTGTTGTCATTTCCCACGCTGCTGTCTCCAATACTATATTGGACATGAACCGCAAATTTGCGGTTACGGAAAGAGATACTTTTATAGGACTTTCTTCTATGTGTTTTGATCTCTCGGTTTATGATGTGTTTGGAGCATTGAGTACCGGAGCAACTCTTGTCATGGTTTCCGATCAGAGAGATACCGGCTTACTGTGGGATATGATGGATAGACATGATATTACGATCTGGAATTCCGTACCGGCAATCATGGATATGATGGTGGACAATCTGGAAGAACCCCTGGGAAGTACAGGGTTAAGGCTCGTACTTCTTAGCGGAGACCGGATTTCTCTGACCTTGCCAGGCAGGATCAAAACTGTTTTTGCGAATGCAGAGGTTGTTAGCCTTGGGGGGGCAACAGAGGTATCGATATGGTCGATTTATTACCCGATTAAGCAGGTGAGTGATGCTTGGAGAACTATACCATACGGCATGCCGCTAGCGAACCAGAGCTTGTATGTACTGAATTTTACTATGGAGCTGTGTCCGGTTGGTGTACCGGGAGAGCTGTATATTGGCGGAGTTGGACTTGCTGAAGGATATGATAATGACAAGGACAAAACCAGACATGCGTTTATTCCTCATCCTGCACTGGGCAGCTTGTATCGTACAGGTGATTATGGAATGCTTCACCGTGAAGGCTGGATCGAATTCCTCGGCAGACAGGATAATCAGGTTAAAATAAATGGCTATCGGATCGAATGCGATGAAATTGAGCGTAGTCTTATCAAACATCCAGCCGTAAAACAAGCAGCAGTAATCGACCGTATGGATGCGCACGGCCATAAGTATTTATGCACATACTACAGTGCGAACACATCGCTTGGATCATCCGAGCTAAAGCTGCATTTAGCTAAAGAACTTCCTCAATATATGATTCCTTCCAGTTATGTGTGGATGAATCGGATTCCGCTTACACCCAATGGCAAGGTTGATCGGAGATCTCTTCCAGAGCCTGAGGCACAGGATTATACGGATACTCAATATATTTCCCCAAGGAATGCAACAGAAGCTGAAGTTGCGGACATAGCTAAGGATTTACTCGGTTTGGAGAAGGTTAGCGTAACAGATAACTTCTTTGAGCTTGGTGGGGATTCCCTTCAGGCCCAGAACTTTATCAACAGAATCAATCGTAAGATGGGTGTGAGAATTCCTATTGTTACTCTCTTTAGAGAGCCGACTATCGAACAGATTAGTGAAACAATCCTGAATGGGAACCCAAGCCTCAAGGTTGTGGAGGCTGCCCCAACGACTCATGAGGCATCGGAAATGACATATTATTGGTCACCGGTAGCTCATTGGAGCCGCAGTGAACATGCAATCGACATTGAAATGTATTCATATCAGGGGATTGCCTTAGATTTATTCCCAACACTGTATTTCATCGCGCAGAAAGGAACCACAGTTAACGAAATTCTGCAGGAGTTCTCTGACTTGCATCCCGGAGATATCCGGAAATTCTTGAACGAATTGATTCAAAAGCGGGTGCTTGTGGACAAGATGCTGTCTTATCATGAAGTTTCGTATGTGCAGAGCAAATTTTTTAAGAATCCGTATGGAGAAGAATTGCTCTATGATGACGCAGCGTACCATGATTTCAAAGTCAAGCAATTGAACAGGGGCATTTCCAAAACCGGAGCGAACAAAATTTTGCTTCATAGAACCTATGAATTGCCTTCATACATGAGTGAAAGACGTTCATACAGAGTATTTGATGAGAGCAGGAATATTCCTTTTGCGGATTTTTCCCAGATGCTGTCTGTATTTATGCAGCAGCGGGTTCAAGGGGAGATCACCTATTATTACGCCAGTGCCGGAGGACTCTATTCAATTGATATCTTCGTTTATGTGAAGAAGAACAGGATTGAGGGAGTGAAGATGGGATTGTATTACTACAGTCCAATCGACAACAGCCTGCAGATTGTCAATGATCAGGATGAACTACCTGTAGATACCCACTATCACACTAATAAGGCGATCTATAAATCCTCTGCATTCTCAATATTTATGATCTATAACGCGGGTGTGAACATGCCTAAGTATGGATCCTTGGGTTATTTCTATGGCTGTATCGATACAGGAATCATGGTATCTTCACTGACACAGTCCGCTGAATTAGTAGATATCGGGTTATGTTCGATAGGCGACCTGGATTTCAAGAAGATAGAGAAGCTGTTCTCCTTGAATGAGAATCAAACCTTTCTTCACACGATTGAAGGAGGGTTGAAGCCTGCATCCAAGGCAACACTGATACCGTATCAACAAGAGCTTTATCCGTTATCCTCGGCCCAGAAACGATTGTTTCTGTTGCAGTTTATGCAGCCGCAGAGTATAGGATATAATATCCAGGATATCAAGATTATAGATGGGAAGCTTGATCTGGACAGAATCGAAGATACATTTGTGAGGCTGATAGATCGGCATGAGTCACTTCGCACTTCCTTTGAGACAGTTGATGGAGAGCCGATGCAGAGAATATGGCCATCGGTCGGCTTCAAAGTGGATTACTTTGAAGCAATGGACCAGGATTTGAATGGGTTGGTCAAGCAAATGGTCAAGCCCTTTGACTTGAACAGAGCGCCGTTGTTCCGGGTAGGGATTGTTTGCATCGGCAAAGACCGGCACATGCTTTTTCTGGATGTCCATCACATCATCTCAGATGGTACTTCGGCAGGCATCTTGATGAAGGATTTTCTCGCGCTTTTCTCGGGTACTGAACTACCGGAGCTGAAAATCCAGTATAAAGATTACTCCGTCTGGCACAACACATTTATACAGTCGGACGAGGTTGGACAGCAGGAGGAATTCTGGCTGAATTGCTTCTCAGGCACCCTACCTGTGCTGAATTTGCCGACAGATTATAAGAGGCCAGAAATGCAAAGTTATGAGGGAAATGTGGTCAAATTCAATGTGGACGAATGGGGAACGCAGAATCTAAAGGGATTAGCGGCTGAAACAGGCTCCACCCTGTACATAGTCCTGCTTGCCGCCTTTTATATTCTGCTCTCCAAATATTCGGTCCAGGAAGATATTATCGTAGGAACACCGATCGCGGGTCGGCTTCATAGTGATTTCGAGGACACCATAGGAATGTTCTCTAACATGATAGCGCTAAGAAACTATCCAGAGGGTCACAAGACATTCTCGGAGTTTCTGGAAGAGGTCAAGCAGAACTCATTACTTGCCTATGAGAATCAGAGTTACCCCTTCGAGGAGCTTGTCAATAAGCTGGGAATCAAAAGAGATGTGAGCAGAAACCCATTATTCAATACCGTATTTGTCCTTCAGAACGCTTACATCCCGCCTTTGCAGTACGATAACTTCAAAATAATGGATTTTGCTTACAAGGACAGATCCGCTCTGTTCGACATCCTGCTCGAAGCCTATGAGCAATCCGGGCAACTATTCTTCAATTTCTACTATTGTGTGCAATTGTTCACAGAGGATTCGGTCAATAGGATGGCGCAGGATTATTTGAAAATCGTTGCGAGCATCATGGGAAATCAAGACAGGAAACTCTCCGAGATTGAAATTCTGGATACTAGCTTTAAAAAAACTTCCGCATTAAAGCAAAATATCAGCTTCAATTTCTAATAGGGAGGAGCACGAATACTAGATGGATAAAGTGACCAGAAATATTGTGATGTCCAGCGAAGCCTATCAGACAGAGAGACATTATTGGATGAACAAACTGCAAGGAGATTTGGTTATGGCAGGGATTCCTGCCGATAGCCTGTGTTCAAGCATAGAATCCAAGGGTAGTTCAAGCTTCACAAGAGAAATTTCAGGTGGGGATTTCGAGCGAATCATGAAAATAGGCAACAGCTCGGAGCTGGGAGTCTATCTGATTCTACTGACTGCCTTGAAGAGTCTCTTCGTGATTTACAATAACCATGAAGATGTGTTGGTTGGAATGCCCGTCTTCAAAGCAGACCCGCTAGAAAGCCGAATGAATCGTCTGCTTCCCCTAAGAAGCCATTTGAGTAGAAATTTCACCTTAAAGGAATTATTGAATGATGTGAACCACGTCGTGATGGAAGCGGACGAGCATAAGCATTTCCCGATGGACGGTGTAGCAGAGCTGTTGGCGATCCAAACAGCGGATGGTTTGTTTCCGGAATTTAGAACGGTCGTGTTGCTCGACGGTTTTCATGATTCTATTAACGCCTGCAATAACAGTGCGGAACTGGTCGTTTCCTTCTATATAGGCGACAGTAGTATTGCTGTAAAGATGGAATACAGGATTCCTAAGCTGAATGAGAGCAAGGTGTCGGCATTTGCCGAGCATTTCTTCAATCTGCTGCACAATTGGATCGAAAGTCCAGAGACTAGGCTATGTGAGATAGAATACTTGTCATTGGAAGAAAAGAACAAACTATTATTTGCGTGGAATGATACGGATGCTGAGTACTGCGGGGACAAGACGCTACATCAGCTCTTTGAAGAGCAAGCGGACCGGACACCGCATCATATCGCCATCCAATACCAAAACAAAAGGGTTACCTACAAACAACTGGATGAACAGGCCAATGTATATGCCAATTACTTGCTTCAGGAGCATGATCTTACTCCGGGTACCTTGGTAGGGGTTATGCTCGATAAGTCGGATGAGCTTATAGCCGTCACACTCGGTATCTTGAAAGCCGGAGGAGCTTATGTCCCGATGGATCCGGAATACCCTGAAGAGCGTCTGAAGATGATTATTGAGGATGCTGGGATGCATCTGATTATTTCCGGCAAGAGATACATTAAGACCCTAAATAAGCTCCAGTGGGAGTGTAACAATTTCAAAGCCTTCTTATGTGTTGACACTCATAATGTTATGCAGGAAGAAGAAAATGAAAAAAATGAACTAATGGGCGAAGAGGTGTGGAAGTACGTCGGTTTGAATGCGAAGGACGATATTGAAGGCGGAGCCTGGACAAGCAGCTACACGGGAGGGAATCTGTCAAAAGAAGACATGGAAGAGTACACGAATAATATTGAATGCAAGCTTAAGCCGTATTTGAATTCGACTACAAGAGTTTTGGAGATCGGATGCGCTTCGGGTCTTAGTATGTATCCACTGGCACCGCAGGTCGGTTGGTATTACGGTACGGATCTGTCCGAGGTCATTATAGGCAAGAACAGGGAGCGAGTACAGAAGGAGGGTATTGGCAATATCAAGCTGGCATGTATTCCCGCCCATGACATCGATAAACTGGAAGAAGCAGATTTCGACGTAGTGATTCTAAACAGTGTCGTTCAATGCTTCCATGGACACAATTACTTCAAGAATGTAATTTCAAAATGTCTCGGCATGCTTCGCAACCAGGGGATACTGTTTATCGGTGATGTTATGGATCAGGAGCGTAAAGCAGATTTGCTGAAATCTCTTGTGGAGTTTAAACAAGCTCATGAGGACAAGAACTACAGAACGAAGACAGACTGGTCTGTGGAGCTTTTTCTATCTCCAGGTTTTTTTGAAGATTTGAGAGCCGATTTCACGGAAATAACCGCTATTCAGATTTCTGACAAGATCCACACGATAACTAATGAACTGACTGCATTCCGATATGACGCCATTATCCATGTTGACAAGTCTGGAACATCACAAACGCTCCAACCGAAGCTTAAGCTTCAACACGGGCTTCAAGAGCTGAACCGATATCGAAATGACCGGTTTCATTCTCAGGTCAGCCCGAACAGTCTTGCCTATATTATTTATACATCCGGTACTACCGGGAAACCGAAAGGAGCTATGATTGAACACCGCAACGTGGTAAGGCTTATGTCTAACAGCAGAATGCCCTTTGAATTTAACGAAGAGGATGTTTGGACTATGTTCCACTCCTACTCTTTTGATTTCTCGGTATGGGAAATGTATGGTGCTTTATTATACGGCGGCAAGCTAATCGTGATTCCGAAACCAATCGCACAGGATACAAGCGGTTTCTTGACTTTGTTGAAGCAAAACAAAGTTACGGTATTGAATCAAACTCCCTCTGCATTCTACAGATTGATCGAGCAAGATTTGGAGTCTGGCGGAAGCGGGCTTAACCTGCGCTACGTTATATTCGGCGGTGAAGCACTGAGACCGGGAGTGCTGTCTGACTGGCAGAGGAAATACAGTCATACTAAGCTGATCAATATGTACGGGATCACAGAAACCACAGTGCATGCAACGTATAAGGAGATTGGCCTCTCTGAAATTCAAACGAACTGCAGCAACATCGGCAAGCCGATCCCTACTTTAAAGGCTTACGTCATGAGTGACAACATGAGATTACTTCCAGCAGGTATAGTAGGGGAACTCTGTATAGGCGGGGATGGTGTGTGTAGAGGATACTTGAACAGGCCTGCCCAGACCCTGGATAAATTTGTTGACAACCCGTATCAACCCGGTCAGCGTCTTTACAGGTCCGGCGACTTGGCCAAGCTGCTCCCTAACGGGGAATTAGAGTACTGTGGAAGAATGGATCAGCAGGTCAAAATTCGTGGACACCGGATTGAACTTAGCGAAGTAGAGCATATTCTGCACATGCATGAAGAAATTAAAGAAGCCGTAGTCGTGGCCCATTCGGACAACCACCAAGAGAATATGTTATGTGCTTATTATGTTTCGGAAATACCTTTAACAGTTCATGATTTGAAGCTATATCTCTCTACAATGCTGCCCGAGTATGCGATTCCTTCGTACTTTGTTCAGATGGACTATATCCCCTTAACCTATAACGGAAAAGTGAACAAGAGGGGGTTGCCGAATCCGCTGAACAATATCAATACAGGGATCGAGTATCTGGGAGCAACGAATGAAACCGAAGAGACATTAATAGAGGTATGGAAGCAAGTTCTGAAGGTTGATACAATCGGGATTCTGGACAATTTCTTTGAATTAGGCGGTCATTCCCTAAAAGCAACTATTCTTATTTCTATGATCCACAAAGTGTTTGATGTTGAAGTGCCGCTTGCTGCTATCTTCAAGAATCAGACGCTTAAGGAGCTGGCAGTATTCATTGAACTCAGCAAAAAGAGCCGGTTCGCAGCTATTGAGCAGGCGGAGAAGAAGGATAGCTACGAATTATCTGCTGCTCAGAAGAGGCTGTATGTGTTAAGTCAATTGGACCAGGGGGGAGTGGGCTATAATATTCCTGTGGTTATGACGATTGAGGGCACGCTGGACAGTGAACTGCTGAAATCTTGCATCGAGGGGATCGTTGGCAGACATGAAGTATTTAGGACGTCTTTCATATTGGCGGATGGAGAACCTGTCCAGAGAATTCATACCGATACGCTAGTGGACATTCAAACTTTCTCATCTTCAGAGGATCGGGTGGAATCAATTATCCGTGATTTTATCCAGCCGTTTGATCTAACGGTAGCACCGCTTCTTAGGGTCGGGCTTATTGAAGTATGTGAACAAAAATACATTCTCATATTTGATATGCATCATATTATTGCAGATGGAACTTCAATAGGAATACTTATGAGAGATTTCGTGAGTGCCTATGAAGGCAGCGCAAGTCAGTCGTTGCGGATTCAATATAAAGACTATTCGGAGTGGCAGAATAATTGGTTCCGGTCAGAGGCTTTTCAGAGACAGGAACAATATTGGATGCAGCAATTTTTAGGTGAATTGCCTCTGCTTAATATGCCTGTGGATTATCCGCGTCCTTCAGTTCAGAGCTATGCGGGAGATGCGGTTACATTCGGGTTGTCGAAGGAACTGACTCAGCAGCTGAATGAATTGGCATCTGAATCAGGGGCTACCGTGTATATGATTCTGCTTGCAGCCTACAATATTCTTCTGCACAAATACACTGGACAAGAGGACATCATCGTTGGCTCTCCGGTAGCAGGACGGCAACATACCGATGTGCAGCACATGGTGGGAATGTTCGTGAATACTCTGGCGATAAGGAGCTTTCCTCGAGCAGGCCAAACGTTCAAACAGTTTCTGGAAGATGTGAAGCTTACATCACTTGATGCATTGGACAACCAGGATTATCCCTTTGAAGAACTGGTGGATAGACTGAACCTGAGCAGGGATCTGAGCAGGAATCCGTTATTCGACACCGTATTCTCCATGCTCAACATGGATGCTGCAGATGTAGAAATCGAAGGCCTAACATTTAAGCCTTATGAATTTGAGTACAAAATATCCAAGTTTGATCTGACCCTGCAAGCTGTAGAAGCAAAGGAAACGGGGTTAATAGAATTCCGTTTAGAGTACAACACAGATCTGTTTGCAAGAGAGAAAATGGATAGATTAGCCGTACATCTTGTCTACATTATCAAACAGCTTGTTAAGAACCCTGATGCCCGGCTTAGAGACATCGAATTGGCTACAGTAGAGGAACAGCAACAGATCCTATCTGTTTTTAATAACACTGGCATGGATTACCCGGCAGACCATACCATTCATGAGTTGTTCATGAGACAAGTCAATCAAACGCCTGATAATACTGCCCTGGTCTATGATAACCGCACGATGAGCTATAAGGAGTTGAATGACAAGTCCAATCAGGTGGCTGCAATTCTCAGGGGAAAAGGTGTAAGGACTGATTATATTGTTGCGTTAATAGCCGAGCCATCTTTTGAAATGATCATTGGTATGCTCGGTATCTTGAAGGCGGGCGGAGCCTATCTGCCCATTGACCCTGATTATCCTGTTGAAAGAACAAGCTATATGCTTCAGGACAGCGATTGTTGTCTTCTTCTTGGCAACAGCCATTTAGTGAAGCCTTATGAGAATCTTGCAGCAGTTGTTTGCCTAGATGACCCGATCATTGAGACAGTAGACGTTTCCGATGTTGGTTTGGATAATGCACCACAGGATCTGGCTTATGTGATCTATACGTCAGGCTCTACAGGAAATCCGAAAGGGGTTATGGTCGAGCATCGGGCGTTGGTTAATTTATGTTCTTGGCATATCGCTTATTATGCTGTGACAAGTACTGACCGAAGCACTAAATATGCCGGATTCGGATTCGATGCTTCTGTGTGGGAGATATTTCCGTATTTAATTTCCGGATCAGCTATTTATATCATAACTAAAGAAATTAGGCTTGATGTAGAACAACTAAACAGCTTCATGGAAGAACACGGTATTACCATCAGCTTCTTGCCTACACCTATCTGCGAGCAGTTCTTGAGGCTGGACAATAAATCCTTGAAGAAACTTCTTACAGGCGGTGATTATTTAAAATATGTGAAGAAGAAGAGCTACGAGCTCTTCAACAACTATGGTCCGACCGAAAATACGGTTGTAGCGACCAGTTTCAAAATTACAGAAGAATCAGAGAAAATCCCTGTGGGGAAGCCCATCAGCAACTGTCAAGCACTTATATTAGACAGCTGTAACAACCTTCTGCCCATTGGAGTGTCCGGTGAGTTGTGCATTTCCGGCACAGGTTTGGCTCGGGGATACGTGTGCAATGCCCCGCTGACAGAAGAGAAGTTTGTGCCCCATCCCTTTTTCCAGGGAGAACGAATGTACAGAACAGGTGACCTTGCCCGGTGGCTGCCCGATGGAAATATTGAATTTCTCGGAAGAATAGACCGCCAGGTGAAAATAAGAGGCCATCGGATTGAATTAGGTGAAGTGGAAGCTCAGCTTCTGCGTCATCCATCAGTTATTCAGACTGCTGTAACGGACAAGACTGATTCCAACGGGCATAAGGTATTATGTGCATACATTGTTTCGAATGAAGTCATGACAACCTCTGAACTGAGAACATTCTTAAGTGGCTCTCTTCCGGAATATGAGATTCCCTCCTATTTCATCACTGTGAAGGAGATTGCGCTCACAAGCAATGGAAAAGTAAACAGGGATGTATTGCCGGAACCCAAGGAAATGATGGATACAGGAACAGAATACATTGAGGCCCGAGATGACGTTGAAGAACGTTTGAAGGCAATTTGGCATGAACTTTTAGGTGTGGAGACTATTAGCATTAAGGATAACTTCTTTGAATTGGGCGGCCATTCCTTAAAAGCTACCAGCCTGGTGTCGAGGATAGCCAAAGAATTCAATGTACATCTTCCAATCAAAGAAGTATTCAGCAACCAGACCCTGGAGAACTTGGCGGTTGCCATTAAAGAAGCGAAACGGGCTGTTTTTCACTCAATTGTTCCGGCACAGGATAAAGAATTCTATCCGGTTTCGGCAGCCCAGAAACGGATATTCATTCTCAGCCAATTCAACAGTGAAGACTTGTTATACAACGTTCCAGGAACGCTCCTGATTGAAGGCGCCGTGAATCGGGAGCGAGTGGAACACGCTGTCAAGACATTGGTCAACAGACATGAAGCGTTCCGGACATCATTCGCGGTGGTTAACGGAGAACCTGTTCAAAAAGTACAACATGAAGCTGTCATAGAAATCCGTTTCCTGAAATCCACTGAGCAGCAGGTTGAGCAGCTCATCACAAGCTTCATCCAGCCTTTTAATTTAAGTCAGGCACCATTGCTGCGGGTTGGACTTGTGAGACTGTGCCATGACAGACATGTCCTGGTGTTCGACATGCACCACATCATCGCCGATGGAACCTCAATGGATATTCTCGTCCGAGAGTTCCTAAGCCTGTACCAAGCTCAGACACTGCCACCACTCCGCATTCATTATAAGGATTACTCAGATTGGCAGAACAGTTATCTCGCATCTGATGCACTCAGGAAGCTGAGAGCATACTGGAAGCAAATGTTTACGGATGACGTCCCTGTTCTTAATATGCCTACTGACTACCCGCGTCCAGCTGTCCAAAGCTTTGAGGGCGATACCATTGGACTGGAGTTGAGACCGAATTTGGTCGCAAAGCTGAGCACCCTGACAATGGGGACGGGGACGACTCTTTATATGGTGTTGCTTGCTGCTTACAATGTGATATTGGCGAAATATACCGGACAGGAAGACATTGTTGTCGGATCTCCGATTGCCGGCAGGCCCCATGCCGATTTGGAGAACATTGTCGGCATGTTTGTTAATACGCTTGCCTTGAGAAACTATCCGAATAATGGAAAAACCTTTAAGCAGTTTCTCATGGAGGTGAAGGACAGCTCATTACAAGCTTATGAGAATCAGGATTACCCGTTTGATGAGCTTGTTGATATGTTGAGTGTGAGAAGAGACTTAAGCAGAAACCCACTCTTCGATGTCATGTTTGCGATGCAGAGCGTTGACGTATACAGCACTGAACTTGATGGCGTCAGCATGAAGCCTTTCCCTGTGAACTTCAATGTCGCCAAATTCGACTTGACCTTAAATGTGCTTGAGACAAACGGTCGCATCCGGTTGACGATGGAATACTGCACTAAGCTGTTCAAACGGGAGACAGTAGAGAGACTGCTACACCACTATGAGTATATCCTTGATCAGGTTACGGAGAATGCATCTATCCGGCTCGAAGAGCTGGAGCTTCTGACCTTGGCCGATAGGAATCAACTGCTGCTGGATTGCAGAAAGCCTTGGGCCTGGGGTAACGGCAATAAGACGATCTGTCAATTGTTTGAGGAACAAGCGGCAAGAACGCCGGATCATATTGCCCTGGTCTTTGAGAATCAAACTATGACTTATCGGGAGCTGAATGAGAAAGCTAACGCATTAGCCAGAGGTTTGATCGGGCATGGGATACACTCCGAGGATATTGTTGCTATCCTTGTTGAACGCTCTCTGGATATGATGATCAGTATCATGGGAGTTCTGAAGTCAGGCGGAGCTTATCTTCCCATTGATCCCAACTATCCAGCGGACCGGATCAGCTATACCTTGGAGGACAGCTGCGCCAAACTGATTCTCACGCACAAAAATCTGCATCATGGGCTGGCCTATCCAGTGGATGTTCTTTATGTTGATGAATGTGAAACCTATCATTGGGACACAACCAATACCCATATTATGGGCAAGACTGAGAACCTTGCTTATGTTATCTATACCTCAGGGACTACAGGACGGCCAAAGGGAGCAATGATCGAGGATAGAAATGTGGTACAGCTGGTGATGGAGAACAATGAGCTGTTCCATTTTGGCGAAAAGGATACCTGGACCTTATTCCATTCTTACAGTTTTGATTTTTCCGTATGGGAAATGTACGGAGCTTTATTGTATGGAGGCAAGCTTGTTATTGTGCCTAAGTTCACCGCGCAGGATACTAAAGAGTTCTTGGATCTGTTAATCAAAGAGAAGGTGACGGTACTGAATCAGACACCTTCCGCATTCTATCGGTTAATGGAAGAGGAACTGAAGAGGACGGCGGCTGAACTCCAATTGCGCTGTGTGATTTTTGGGGGGGAAGCCTTAAAGGCCGGTCTCTTGAAAGAATGGAGCGACAGGTACTCCAACACGAAACTAATTAATATGTACGGTATTACGGAGACAACAGTGTTCGTGACGCATAAAGAAATAACTAAAGAGGATATATCCTCTACCCGAAATAATATCGGACGACCATTGCCTACCTACACAGCTTATATAGTAGACAGCAACTTGAGGCTCCAACCAAGGGGAGTTGCAGGAGAATTGCTGGTAGGCGGCAAAGGCGTGGGACGAGGCTACCTTAACCGTGGAGAACTGACCTCGCTAAAATTCATTGAGAACCCTTTTGAGCCGGGAGAAATGCTATATCGCTCTGGTGATATTGTCAGGCTGATTGCTGAAGGGGAACTGGAGTACCTGGGAAGAATCGACCATCAGGTGAAGATCAGAGGTTATCGAATTGAGCTGGGGGAAATTGAATCCCGACTTATTCAGCATGAGGCCATCAGCGAGGTTATACTCCTTCCATGGGAAGATAGTATGAATGGCGATTACTTATGTGCCTATATCGTAAGCGCCTGTGAGCTTTCGGTTGCTGAATTAAGAGCGTTTCTGGGGGCTGGTGTACCTGACTACATGATTCCTTCCTATTTCATCCGGATGGAGGAGCTTCCGCTAACGTCTAACGGCAAAGTAGATCGCAATAAGCTGCCGCAGCCTGTGGGGAATATGTTGTCATCCGGCTCTTATGTTGCTCCTGCTAACGATTCCGAAGCTAAGCTGGCTGAAATTTGGCAGGATATTCTGGATATTGAACATGTAGGCGTGACCGATAATTTCTTCGAGCTGGGTGGCCATTCACTGAAGGCAACCATCATCATGTTCAGGATTACACAGGAATTCCATGTTCAGGTGCCACTTAGGGAGTTCTTCAACAAGCAGATCGTTCGTGAGCTCTCCATGCTAATCGAAAGCCTGAAAACAAGCAGTTATCGGTCTATTCAGCCAGTGGAGCAAAAGGAATATTATCCTATGTCTTCTGCGCAAAAAAGATTGTATATTCTCGATCAAATGGAAGATATTAGGACTAGCTATAACATTCCTGCGGCAATGATCATCGAAGGTGAATTGGACAATGACAGGTTTGCAGAAGCCATTCAGGTCTTGATCAAGAGGCATGAAGCGTTCAGAACCGCCTTCATTCTGGTCGATAATCAGCCCCGGCAAATAATTGTTCCGTATGAAGATTTCGATATTGTATCGTTTGATTGTGGTGAGCATGATATGAATAAAGCCGTATTAAGCTTTATTCAGCCGTTTGATCTAACGAAACCCCCGTTAGTAAGAGTTGGTTTGGCGAAGCTCGCAAGGAACAAACATATAGTTCTTTTTGATATGCACCATATTATCTCGGATGGCACATCCCTGGGTATCATCATGTCCGATTTCCTTGCTTCTTACGAGGGCGGTATGTTGTCGGAGCTGAAGGTGCAATACAAGGATTTTGCAGAATGGCAGAATAACCAAGCGCATTCAGATGGCTTTAAAAAGCAGGAAAAATATTGGTTGCGCAGATTCTCCGATGAGCTGCCTGTTCTCAGAATGCCGACGGATTTCATCCGGCCTGTCAAGCAAAGCTTTGAGGGGGGCTCCATTTCATTTGATGTTTCTGCAATATTGACAGAGAGGCTGAATGCCTTGGCAGTAGAGACCGGAGCCACATTATATATGGTGCTTCTCGCAGTGTTTAATGTATTGCTGTCCAAATATTCAGGCCAAGAGGATATTATCGTCGGTTCACCGATAGCAGGACGGTCCCATAGTGATCTGTATAATGTTGTGGGTATGTTCGTCAATACCCTTGCCATGAGGAACTATCCGCAAGGTGAGAGGACATTCCTACAATTCCTTGAGGAAGTAAAGGAGAACTCGCTGCAAGCCTATGAGAATCAAGATTATCAATTCGAAGAGCTGATAGACAATCTGAATTTAGAAAGGGATATGAGCAGAAATCCGTTGTTTGATGTAGCTTTTGTATTACAGAATACGGATATGAAGGGACTGAAATCCGCTAGTCTCCAGGCATCCCTGTATAAATTTGAGAACATAACGGCTAAATTCGATATTTGGTTATGTGCTGTAGAGAACGATAGTAACCTGGAATTTATCATGGAGTATAGCTCTAAACTTTATAAGAGAGAAACCATAGAAAGAATGTCCAGACGGTTTATTAGTATTCTTCAACAAATTGTTACCGATAGGAACAGTAAGATTAATGAACTTGAGATGGTTACGAATGAAGAGATGCAGACAGTACTCCATGAGTTTAACAATGATGTTCCGGCCTATATCAAGGAGAGTACGATCCACCGGTTATTCGAAGAGCAGGTAGACCGGACGCCTGACCGCATTGCCGTAGTATTTGAAGGGAAAAGAGTGAGTTACGGCGAGCTTGACAGACGTGCAAACCGGTACGCCAACTACTTGAACAAAACCCATGGAATCGGACCAGATTCACTCGTTGGCGTGATGCTTGAGAAGACAGATGAGCTGATTGCCGTCACCCTAGGCATTTTAAAATCCGGAGGGGCGTATATTCCTATTGATCCGGAAGCACCGGAAGAAAGAATTAAATCCATTATTGAAGATGCAGGGTTAGCTTTGCTGATCTCTAGCAAGAAGAACATAAGGACGTTAAACAGGCTGCAGTGGGAAACCGAATGCCTACGTACATTTCTATGCGTTGATTCCACAGAGGTTCATAGTGAGAAGGAAGCGGAGAAAAACGATTTGATGCGTGAAGAAGTATGGAGGGTTGTTGGGCTAAATGCCAGTAATGATATTGAAGGCGGGGCTTGGACGAACAGTTATACAGGAAACAATCTGAGTGAAATGGAAATGGAGGAGTATTCCGACAATATCTATCAGAAGCTTAAGCCGTGTCTGAGGAAGGACACAAGAGTGTTAGAGATTGGATGCGCTTCCGGTTTGAGTATGTACAGAATCGCTCCAGAAGTTGGTTTATATTATGGGACCGACTTGTCTCAAGTAATTATCGAGAGAAATAAAGGTCGGGTTGCCGCCACAGGACTGAACAACATCAAGCTCTCCTGTCTGCCTGCCCATGATATCAATCAAATCGAAGAACGGGATTTCGATATTATTATCATCAACTCCGTTGTCCAATGTTTTCATGGTCATAACTATCTGAGGGATATCATAAACAAATCTATCAAGCTTATGAAACGTTCTGGCATACTTTTTATCGGCGATATCATGGACCAGGATAGTAAAGATGAACTTATTCGATCCATGTTGGAGTTCAAGCGCAGCTACCCAAATAGCAATTACAGGACCAAAACCGATTGGTCAGTGGAGTTGTTCTTATCCAGAGCCTTCTTTGAAGATCTGCAAACTGACATCATAAGCATCCAGGAGATCAGATTCTCGGATAAGATCCACACGATCAAGAATGAGTTAACCCAATACCGTTATGATGTTATGATCCTGGTCGATAACAATCCAGCACACGTAAACAGGGGAAGAAGCAAGCACAAAAATCAACATGGATTCAATGATGTTGCTCTATATGATTGCGAACGCATTCAAGCCAAGGCAATGCAAAATAATCTGGCCTACGTCATTTACACATCTGGTACAACAGGAAAACCGAAGGGGGCGATGATAGAGCATCAGAATGTGGTACAGCTTCTAAAGCATGACAACATGCGGTTTAACTTCAATGAAAATGATGTCTGGACCCTGTTCCACTCGTATTGTTTTGATTTTTCCGTGTGGGAGATGTATGGCGCGCTCTTGTACGGTGGCAAGCTTGTCGTCGTCCCCAAAGCTGTGGCACAGGATACTAAGGAGTTCCTATTGCTTATACAGGAAGAGAAGGTAACAGTGTTGAACCAGACGCCTTCCGCATTTTATCGATTAATGAATGAGGAAGCAAAGTTGTCTGAGGCGGAGCTGTGTTTGAGATATTTGATCTTCGGAGGCGAAGCTTTACAGGCCGGCATGTTGAAAAAATGGAAGGAACGTTATCCTCTTACCAAGCTAATTAATATGTATGGCATCACGGAGACAACGGTTCATGTTACGTACAAAGAAATCACGGATCAGGAAATTGAATCCGGCCGAAGCAATATTGGAAGACCCTTGCCCACAGTGACTGCTTATGTCATGAATGATGCCCTGAAGCTTCAACCCGTCGGTATTCCCGGGGAATTATGTGTGGGAGGAACAGGTGTCTCACGGGGGTACTTAAACAGAGCGGAATTAACTTACAGCAAGTTTATTCAGAATCCGTACAAGCCGGGTGAAAGACTCTATAGGTCTGGAGATATTGTAAGGCTGCTGCCTGACGGTGATTTGGAGTATTTGGGCAGAAAGGACCAGCAGGTGAAGATTCGGGGATACCGAATCGAGCGGGGAGAGATCGAGGCGTATCTGATCCAACATGAATCAATCAGCGAGGCCGTGGTAGTCGACCGACAAGATTCTAGTGGGGATATCTACTTATGTGCTTACCTGATCTCGGATAAGGAGTTGACTGTATTAGAAATTAGGGAGTTTTTGTCCAAAGAGTTGAACGATTACGCTATTCCTTCTTACTTTGTGAGACTGGATACGATTCCGTTAACAGCAAACGGCAAATTGAACAGGAAGGAATTTCCTGATCCCGTAATTAACCTAAATACAGGTGTTCAATATGTGGAGCCTGCAAGCGAGACGGAAATGGAGCTGGCGGCCATATGGCGAGATGTACTTGAGATTGTAAGTGTAGGCACTAATGATAATTTCTTCGAGCTGGGCGGACATTCGTTAAAGGCTGTACAAGTGATATCACTGATCATGGAACGGCTGAGCCTTCAACTGAAAGTAACTGATATATTCGCCAACCCAACCCTGAAGGAACTGGCAGATTATGTAGATCATTTAAGATACTACAGCGGAAAGTTGCCTATTGAGAAGTCCATGCTGCTCTTAAATGAGAAGAAGGATCGGCATATTTTTGCCTTTCCTCCGATTATTGGATATTCCATAGGGTTTCATCGTCTGGCACGAATAATTGACACCCATTCTTTCTATAGCTTTGATTATATTGAAAATAAAGGAAATTTAGAAATTTATGTGGAATTAATAATGAGTATTCAGCAAGAAGGCCCGTACGTGCTGTTAGGCTACTCAGCCGGAGGAAATCTGGCATATGAGGTTGCACGTAGACTTGAAGAGAAAGGACAATGCGTATCGGATATCATTCTAATGGATTCTTACATTGAAAAGCATGAGGAATTCTCCATGACCCATGGAGTTGTCGATGAGATGGTCTCTAAGTTTCTCTTGGATTACAGTGTTCAGAATAGCAGCAATATCAACATTGATCAGATAGTGAATGAGGTGCTGAAGCGTTCAGAAGGTTATGCACAATTTTATAACAGCTTAGAGCACGAGGGTGTTGTCCATTCCGAAATCCATGTGGTGAAATCCGACTCCAGTATCGGAATCGATTTGGAGGGGCAGTGGAACAACTACACCAGCAAGACTGTACAAACTTATCAGGGAACCGGACCGCATGCGGATATGATCTTCGCCCAATATTCCGATGCCAACGGCCGGTTAATCAAACGGATCTTAAACGAAGCGCTTTTGAGGTCCGGCAAGTTGGAGGAAGCACATGGGAGATAATATCGATTGCCTGTTTATCGGACATAACGAGATGAAATTTGAAGAATATGAAAAAATCATTAGAGCTATGAGTGTGAAATCCGGAGCGTATCGTGACCTGAACTTCAGTTTTATACAGAAAGATGGAAGGTTGTTCAATGCACCTGATTTATTTAACTATTATTATTACGAGAAGGGAGGGAGGAAAGATGACTTTGGCCCATTGAACCTGGGCAATTTATTCAGCAACGCGATTGCTTATTTGAGCAGCTACTTGCAGCGAAGAGGTCTAACTACAGATTATGTAAATTCGTTTCAGGTTGACAAGCAGTTATTGATCGAGAAGCTGAAGAATAATCACATTACAGCCATTGCCATTCCTACGACTCTTTACGTTTCCGGGTTTCCCGTACTTGAAATCATGAAGCTGATCAAACAATATAATCAGACAGCAAAAGTAATACTGGGAGGTCCGTTTATTGCAAACAATCTGTCGGGCAGCAACGAAACTGCCATCCAGTATATGCTGAAGTCCATCAATGCTGATTATTACATCAATTCAGCGCAAGGAGAGGAAACCCTATCTAAGGTTGTTGACGCGCTAAAACATAACAAGAATGTGAGCGATATCGAGAATGTCTTGTATAAAGACGGCAATGTCTATTCCTCTACATCGTTATCTTTGGAGGACAACAGGCTTGAGGAAAATATGATTAACTGGACCATGTTTTCCGACAGGCTGGGTAAAAGTGTGAGCGTTCGTACAGCCATATCCTGTCCCTTTTCCTGTTACTTCTGTGAGTATCCCGAAAGAGCGGGGAAATACCGCTATACAAGCGTGGAGTCGATAGAAAAGGAGCTTAATGCGATCAATGATCTGAAGCGGGTGACAAGTGTCAGTTTTATTGACGATACCTTTAACATACCGACTAAAAGATTCAAAGACATTCTTCGAATGATGATCAGAAACAAATACCCATTCAAATGGAACTCTTATTTTCGTTGCCAGTTCGCTGACCGGGAAATGGTAGAACTTATGAAGGAAAGCGGTTGCGAAGGTGTTATTCTGGGTATCGAATCCGGAAGCAATAAAATATTAAAGAATATGAACAAAGCTGCGACAGTGGAGCAATACAAGCAAGGGATAAGCTTGCTAAATGAATATGGTATCGTTTCAGAAGCTTCTTTTATTATTGGTTTTATCGGAGAAGATCAGGATACGTATCGTGAAACGGTACAATTTATTGAAGAATGCCGCCCTACGTTCTACCGGCCTCAGGTATGGTATTGTTCGACGCTTGCACCGATATGGGCTAATCGGGATAAGCATGGAATTAAAGGAGTCGGCTTCGAGTGGACACATCAGACAATGGACTCCAACACAGCATTTCATATGGTGCAGGACATGTTCTTGAACATTAAGAATTCCTTATGGATTCCCCAGTACAACTTTGATTTCCCGGGTGTGATTGGTCTAATGCAAAGAGGACTTAATCTAAAGCAGATTACCGAGTATATTAACTTGTTCAACGAAGGAGTTTCAGGAAAGTTGATCAACCCGGATCAAAAGGATATTGGGCCGCATATAATGGACAGGCTGGAGCAGTATTATAGAGAACTCTAGCAGACAAATAACCAAGGAGAGTGAGTACATGCAGAAAGTGATAGACGTCAAAGGCTTGAAGAAAAGCTATGGAGAGCTGGAAGCGGTCAAGGGGGTGGACCTGGATGTGTATGAAGGGGAATGCTTCGGATTCCTCGGTCCCAACGGTGCGGGCAAAAGCACGACGATCAATATGCTGTGCACCATGCTGAAGCCTTCCGGCGGCAGCGCGAAGATCGGCGGCTTCGATCTGATGAAGGAGCGGGCTAGTGTGCGCGAAACGATCGGGATTATTTTTCAAGACAATACGCTGGATGAGAAGCTTACTGCCAAAGAGAATTTAATGCTTCACTGCCGATTCTATAAGGTGCCTGCGCAGGAGCGGATGACCCGGATTGACCGGGTGCTGGAAATGGTTGAACTGTCGGACCGGAAGAACAGCTTCGTGGGCACGTTCTCGGGCGGGATGAAACGGAGATTGGAGATTGCGCGGGGACTGCTGCACTACCCCAAGGTGCTTTTTCTGGATGAGCCTACCGTGGGGCTTGATCCGCAGACGCGTGCGCATATTTGGGATTATATACATAAGCTGAGGGAGGAAATTGGGATCACGATCTTTCTTACCACGCATTACATGGATGAAGCTGAAATCTGCGATAAAATTGCCATCATTGATGACGGCAGGATTATTGCCCTCGATACACCGGCCGGCTTGAAGGATGGCGTAGGGGGCGACATTATTGAGATATCTGCAGATAACAACTTGAAAGCGAAGGAAGAGCTGGAGCAGAAATATGGAAGAACGGTGAAGGAACAAGACAGCATCCTCATCTTTGAGGTTGAGAAGGGCAATGAATTCATCGCGGAATTCGTGAAGAATGCCGATTTCAGGATCACGAGCATCAATCTTAGAAGACCGACGCTTAACGATGTTTTTCTGAAACTGACGGGCAAGCAGATCAGAGATTAACTTACTACTAGGAGGCTGAATCTAATGGAAGCTGTGTATGGCTTATGGCAGAGAGCATTAATTAAGTTTATCCGTGACAAGTTTACCATCGTCAGTGCATTTGCTTTGCCCTTCCTGTTTCTGGTTGTGTTCGGAAGCGGGATGAGCGGTGCGATCAAATCGATGCTGATCGGGGCGAATGCACCACAGGAATTGGCGAAGTTTGATTTCATAGAGTTTATGTTTCCCGGCATTGTATCGATGGCCATCTTTACGGCATCCATGTTCTCCGGCTTCACCTTAATTCAGGACCGTCAGTTCGGTTATATGAAGGAAGTGCTGGTGTCCCCGGTGTCACGGGTATCCGTCGCCTTGGGAACCATTCTGGGGTGCTCGACCTCTGCGTTAATTCAAGGGCTGCTGATGCTTGTATTTGTGCCTTTTATAGGCATGTCGCTAAGCCTCGATATTGTCGTTAAGCTGCTGCTTGCGATGCTGCTTGTCTCCTTCACGCTTTCATCTATCAGTATTCTGCTGGGCTCCTTCTTTAAGAATATTCAAGGCTATCAAATGGTGGTGCAAGTCGTGCTGTATCCGATGTTCTTCTTGTCCGGGGCCTTCTTTCCTCTGAACGGGATTCCGCGGTGGATGGAAGTGATTGTGAAGCTCAATCCCATGACCTATGTTGTGGACTTCATCAAACGGATTGTACTGGATGCCGAGAATCTAAGCCCTGTGCTGAAGCAGGCGATGGGGCTTAATCTGGAAATATTCAACCATCCGGTCACAGCATGGGACGAAACGGTATTGCTGCTGGGCTTGGGGGTACTATTCACGGTGCTTGCCGCCTGGAGCTTCTCTAGGGTGGAATAATCCGATATCGCCTCCATTATTTCTCCACAGAATCCTTGCTTATGACGCGACGTCACATTGTATATTTATAGCAATGGAGGTGAAGCGTTATGAAGAAGAAGGAGCTGCTGATGGTAGGCGAGCTGGCCGAGAAGATGGGCATTACGGTCCGCACGCTGCAATATTACGACAAGGAAGGCCTGCTGAGGCCTTCGGCCACCAGTGTGGGCGGGCGGAGGCTGTATACGCAAAAAGACATGGTGAAGCTGCATCAGATTCTGTCGATGAAATTTCTGGGCTTCTCACTGGCCGAGATTAAGAATCAGGTGATCTCTCTGGATACTGCCGCCGAGGTTCTTCAAGTATTGGAGCAGCAAAAGCGGGTGATTGAGCAGCAGATCGTCCATCTGTCCGAAGCGCATACGGCGATATCCCTGCTGCAGGCAGAGGTGGGGCAGATGCAGGAGGTTGATTTCAGCAAATACGCGGATATTGTCGCCCTGCTGCGCCAGAAGAATGATGCGTATTGGGTCGTGAAGCTGTTGGACGACAAGCTGCTGACCCATATCAAGGAGCGTTACACCGGATCACCTGAGCAGGGGGCGGCCTTGTTTGAGCGGTGGCAGAGGATGTGTGACGACACGCTGTGGCTGCAGGAGCAGGGAGTTGCTCCGGGAAGCGAAGAAGGGCAGCAACTGGTGGCGCAGTGGTGGGCGATGGTGATGGATTTCACCGGCGGCGATCTGGAAATGCTGCCTGAGCTGATCAAGTTCGACCGGAACAAGCAGGGCTGGACTGCTGAGATGCAGGCGAAGCAGAATCGGGCGGATGCTTTTATCGGTGAGGCGCTGCAGATGTATTTGCAGAATCAGGGCATCGGGTTGCCGGAGCTGGAGGCACAGGGATGAACACAGTACTGCGGGTAGAAGGCCTTACCAAAAGCTATGGGGACATTACCGTACTGAAAGGGGTCAGCTTCACGGTGGGGCGCGGCGAGATATTCGGCTTGCTTGGAGCCAACGGAGCCGGCAAATCAACTTTGCTGGAATGTATTGAGCAGCTGCGCAGTATCGATAGCGGAACCATCGCGGTCGAAGGCAGAATCGGCGTCCAACTGCAGTCTGCATCGCTGCCGCCCAATATAAGGGCTTATGAGGTAGTCACTCTATTTCGCAAGTGGAGCAAGAATAAAGCGGGGACTGGAGAGGCTGAAGCTGGAGAATTTGGGCTGGAGGATCTGGGGCGCAAGCCTTATAAGGACATGTCGACGGGTCAAAAAAGAAGGCTGCATCTGGCGCTCGCGGTCATCGGTTCCCCGGATATCCTCATTCTGGATGAGCCGACGTCAGGGCTGGATGTGGCGGGCCGCTTATCGCTGCATAGCGTGATCCGCAGGCTGAAGCAGCAGGGCACAACGATTCTGATGGCCAGCCATGATATGGCAGAGGTGGAGAGCCTCTGCGACCGGCTGATTATTCTGCGGGATGGCCGGATTGCTTTCTCCGGTACGGCACAGGAGCTGACACGGAATGCTGCAGGATTAAGCCGGATCTATCTGCAGACAGAGCGGTCCCTTGCCGGGCAGGCCTTCGAGCAATGCCGCTACGAAGGGGAAAGGCAGGGCTATTCCTTGTACTCCGCAGGCAATCTGCGGGATGCCTTGCTGGAGCTGCTGACTACGGCTGAACAGCAGGAGCTCGCTGTGCTTGATGTGCGGATTGCCCATGCCACCCTTGAGCAGCGGTTTATGGAACTGGCATCTGCAGGGGAGGGGGAGCATTGAACGCCTTTGTTTATGGGACACTGCTGCAGTGGAAACTTGATCTGAGGAACAGAAACGTGCTGCTCACTTATTATGTGGTTCCACTTATTTTTTTTGGCTTCATGGGCGGGATATTCACTACGATCAATCCCCAGGCCAGGGATACGCTGATTCCGTCTATGCTTGTGTTTGGGATCACTATGGGGGCGTTGCTGGGCGCACCAGTGCCGCTGGTGGAGGTCTATGGCAGCGGGGTCAGCAGAGCCTATAAAGTCGGCGGTATCCCCTTGTGGGTAGCTGCGGCCACGAATCTCATCTCTGCGTGTATCCATCTGCTGCTGATGAGTATGGTGATTGTCCTGCTGGCCGGGCTGGTATTTGGCGCTGTGCTTCCTGACCATCCGCTATGGTTTATAGCGCAGCTGGCTTTTTTTATTCTGATCAGCCTGACGCTGGGTACACTTCTCGGCTTGTGCTTTCACAGTGCTTCCAGGCTGACCATGGCATCACAGCTGTTGTTTCTCCCTTCGATTATGCTCTCCGGGATTATGTTCCCTGCCCGGCTACTGCCTGATGTGCTGCAAGGTGCAGGCTGGCTTCTTCCGGCGAGCTGGGGGTTCGGGCTGCTGCAGCAGAATGGCCATGCCGGCAGTGCGGTGACGGCGCTGCTGGCGATTGCAGCCACCGTACTTATATTGTCCTGCTGGCGGCTTGTACGTATGCAGTCTGATTAGCCCCTTGCAGGCTTATCTTCAATTCTGAGGCGCTTTTTCCGAAATAAAGGTATACTGTTTATAGTTTTAGTCCCCATTTTTCGGAGGAGGCGCCACTAGTGTCTGAATTTATTTATGAGCATTTGTATCGGTTTTCTTCCATCGGCTTTGCGGTGGTTTCCATCCATGATGGGTCCATGGTTCATGCCAATCCTGCACTTTGCAGGATGTTTGGCTACTCGGAGGCGGAGCTTCAGGAGCTTCGTTATCTGCATGTTGCCGACCCGGAAGGGAAGCATACGGCTGATCATGATTTGATAATGAAATATTTGCAGCAGGAGCCCGGAGCATCCGTGGACAAAGAGAAACGTTTCGTGTGCAAGGACGGAAGTGTCATCTGGGCGGCTGTGCATGTCTTCCTGATGTTTAAGGAGGGCACCTGCGAGCCGCTGCATATGATTGTGGAAATGTCCGACATAACGGGCCGCAAGCTGGCCGAGAAGAAACTGCACGATAATCAGCACCTGTACAATCTGATTACGGAGAACACCCCTGATATGATCTTCTTCGGTGAGGCAGACGGGACACTGCATTACGTCTCTCCATCCGTAGAACGGTTGCTGGGCTATTCACCCGATGAGATGATCGGAACCAAACGCCTGGTATATTACCATGAAGAAGATGTGCCCGAAATGGTGGAGGAGGGCAATTTATACGCTGATAATGAAGTGTTTACGCGCCGAGTTCGCCATAAGGACGGACATTATCTGTGGATCGAAAGCTCCTTCCAGGTGCTGCGCGGAGAGAATGGCGAGGTGGAGCAGGTGATGACGATTGCCCGCGACGTGACGGAACGCCACCGCATGGAAGACCAGCTGCGCGAGAGTGAGAACCGCTATAAGTCTTTATTTGAATATAATCCATCAGCGATCAGCGCAATGAATCTTGCCGGTATTACACTCTCGGTCAATGCCAGCCTGCTGCAGCTGACCGGCTATTCCCGTGAGAGTCTGCTGTATTCCGACTACCACGAAATTATGGACCCGAAAGAGCTGGAGACCGTGAATGAGCGGTTCCGGCTTGCTGCAGCTGGGAAAGCACAGACCTTTGAGAGCACACTGATCCACCGGCAGGGGCATGCGGTGGAGGTAAGTCTTATTTATGTGCCGATAATGGTAAACCATCTGGTGACCGGCGTATTCGGCATTATCAGCGACATTACAGAACACAAGCGCCATCTTCAGCAGATTGAAGAGCTTAGCAACGAGCATGCCCTGATTCTAAACTCGGTGTCCGAAGGAATCTTCGGGATGAATCTGGAAGGGGCCACGATGTTCATCAACCCGGCTGCCGCCAGCATGCTTGGATTCGATCCCGGCGAATGGTCAGTGAGCCGCCAGCTGCAGACTATCCATCAGACCTGGCTGGACCATGACAAGTATACGGGAATCCAGAAGACCCTGATGGACGCCCTGCCGGACAATCATTCGTTTGAAGAGCGGGAGGGAGTGTTCTGGAGGCAGGACGGCTCCAGCTTCCTGGTCAAATACCGGCTGACGCCGCTGTTTGACAACGGGGTGCGCAAGGGCACGGTGGTGGTCTTCCGTGATATTACGGAAGAGAAGGATATTGTGCGGGCCAAGGAGTCAGCGGAGCAGGCGGACCGGGCCAAGTCGGAGTTCCTGGCCATTATGAGCCATGAGCTGCGTACGCCCATGAACGGAATCATCGGCATGACTGATCTGCTGTCAGGCACGGAGCTGAATGAAGAGCAGCAGTATTATACCCAGATCATCACCAAGAGTGGTGAAGCGCTGCTGCATATTCTGAATGAGGTGCTCGATTTCAGCAAGATTGAAGCCGGGATGATGACCGTGGAGCAGCAGCTGGTGGACCCGGGTCTGGTGATGCAGAGTGTAGTAGAGCTGTTCTTGCCGAAGCTGGATGAGAAAGGGATCACCCTAATCAGCGAGCTGGACCCGGCGTTGCCGGCGCTGGTGCTGACCGATGAAGCCAGGCTGCGCCAGATCCTGGTCAATCTGCTGGGCAATGCCGTTAAGTTCACCGATCAGGGGGAAATCAGCCTGTCTGTGACGCTGGAAACGCCCCCTGGTGCGGCTGAGACGGTCATCAAATTTACGGTCAAGGATACCGGAATCGGCATCCCGCTGGCGAGTCAGGGGCTGCTCTTCCAATCCTTCTCCCAACTGCATCCATCCATTAACCGCAAATACGGCGGAACCGGCCTCGGGCTGGCGATCAGCAAGAAGCTGGCTGAGCTGCTTGGCGGGAGCATTGGCGTGTTCAGCCGTGAAGGGGAAGGTGCGGAGTTCTATTTCACCGTGCAGGTTGCGCTGCCCGGAGAGGACCGGCTTCCTGAGGCTGCCAGCAAGCAGGAAGCGACAGCCCCAGGCAATAAGCAACCAGACGAATCCTCGGACCAGGGCGTCTATGGGCCGCTCAGCATTCTGATTGCCGAGGATCATCCGGTGAATCAGCAGCTGCTGCGGGCTTTCCTGAAGAAACGGGGATATACCGCCGATTTGGCCCTGAACGGAGAAGAAGCGGTGCAAGCCGTATTGTCCCGCTCGTACGATCTCGTGTTTATGGATGTTCAGATGCCGGTGATGGATGGGATAGAGGCTACGGGAATTATCCGTGAGCAGTTGGGATTGTATCCGGTCATTATCGCTGCCACGGCGTTTGCCAGAAAAGAAGATAAGGAGATGTGCTTGAAGGCCGGCATGCAGGACTTCATCTCCAAACCGATCCGGATCAGTGAGCTGGACCGGGTGCTGAAGGAATGGTCGGGCCGCATCCGGAGATGATTACGGCTGGAGCAGCTGCTCCAGGCTGGCGGCGGAGTCGGGTTCAGTGTAGAGATAGGGAACTGCCGGCTCCGGAATCGGCAGAATCTTAGCCGCGCTAATCTGCAGCATCTCCCGGCCTTCATATTGTACAATCTGAAGCTTGCCCCGAACCTCAATCCAGGTGTCGGCGGGCAGGCTTTTTTGCTGTCCCGGATCAACCAGAATGCCCAGCGGGGCCGCGTCTGCTGTACAGCAATGTACCAGGAAACGGGCGGCGGTGAAGGTGTTGTCCGCGTCCCTAGGCTCATGAGGATACAGGAAGCCGGTAAAGGTAACCTCCCGGCCTGCCAGCAGCTGCTCATCCGCAGGAAGGAGCGTGAGGCCTTTAGAGGCGGCGGCTGTGCTTAGAAGAGTACGGTCAGGCAACAGGTAGCCCAGCAGCAGCGGGATGAGAAATAGCGCATATAACGCGGCGCTTCTCCATACAGAACGGGGGAGACGCTGTTCACAGTCGCACAGCGCGCTGCTCCGTCCAGAGACGGCCTGCAAGGCCAGGCTGAGTGCCATGGGCACCAGCAGGACCGGGCAGAGCTTCACCCAGCGCGCGAGCTTCGGTGTTACATAATAGAGCAGCGCGTTATGTTCGGCAAGCTGGGCGATATACAGGGCCAAGGCCAGCAGCAGGACCGACCTGAACAGATAATGAACCCGGATGCTGCGGGAGTTGTTCATGAACAGAACCTCCTGGGAGCGGCTGCTCACAGCCATGCGGACAATAGCACGGAGCCGATAAATACACCGCTGAAGATAAGGAAAAACAGGTAGAGCGCAAACTTGGTTTTGAACAGGGACAGCAGCATCAGCGAATTTTTGAAATCAAGCATCGGCCCCAGCACCATGAATGACAGTAGGGATCCTGCCGGAAATTGATGCAGAAAGGTGGAAGCCACGAAGGCATCCGAAGTCGAGCAGAGGGATAACACAAAGGCAAGTCCCATCATGAACAGATAAGAGCCGAGGGGCTTTGCCCCGATGGCGGTCAAGCTGCTGTGTGTCATAAATGTCTGGATTCCCGAGGTCAGCAGGCAGCCGATCAGCAAATATTTGCCCATTTCAAAAAACTCGTCCGACGTATGCACCAGCACTGCGGCCAGCTTCCCGCCCCTCGCGCTCAGCGGATGGCCCTCGCCTCCCTGCTGCTGCATGGTCAGGCGAAGCGGTGATTTGCGGACGGTGACATAAATGATTAGCCCTGTAATAAACGCGACGGTAAAGGCGAGCCCCATCCGGGCATAGGCCAGCTCGGGGTGGCCGCGCAGCGCGGTTAGGGTTGCCCCGAATACCACCGGATTGAGGATCGGACCGGACAGAATAAACACAATCGCCACATACACGGGCATGCCCTTGTGGATCAAACGGCGTACAAGCGGAATCATCCCGCATTCGCATACCGGCAGCAGGATGCCAAGCAGACATGCGAACAGAATGGCAAGCAGCGGCTGCCGCGGAATCCAGCGCGAGATCCAGGCATCGGGCACGAATACACGCAACAGCGAAGAGAGTAGTGCTCCCGCCAGCACAAACGGCAGAGCTTCCAGCAGGATGCCGATCAACGCCGTTTTGAACATGACGGCATAATCGTTGTTCAGCAGCCTGGCGGCGCCTGAAGCTAAGGGGACGCCGTGGATAACCACCAGTACAAGCAGCAGTGTGGCGGGCAGCAGCAGCGGGAAGAACTTATTCCTGACCAAAGAGATCACAGCATGGACTCCTTTCTGCAGCGTGCACTATCCGAACAACGCTTTCCAGCGCACGTCCAGCTGCGCTTCATTCAGGTTCATGCCGATACAGACCACATAAGGTGCTCCAGGGTAACTGGAATCCTCCCAGTGGGTGCGTTCACCTGCGTACTGCACCAGTTGGACAGCCTCCCGGCCTTCAATCCGGACATGTCCTTTGGCGCGAAGCAGACTGCTGCCGCATTGGTCGAAGAAGGCTTCCAGGCGATGGCTGTCCAACTGGGCATCTCCCGCCGGAAAAGTTAAGGTTACAGCCGCAACCTGCGAGAAAGAGGGATCATGTCTCTCCTCGGAAGGGCTGACTGCAGTTGCCGCACGGGCTGTGGCGACAGGGGCCGGCACAGCACTGGTGAAGGTCTGCGGCGCACGCTGCACCGGAGAACCGACCCTTGCCTTGGGAATAATCCCAGTCAGCAGGGGAGCCAGATTAATCGTGCTGTAGTGGGTAAACACGATATCAGACCGTGGATTATATTTGCGGATCATCTTTTCGATGCCCCATAGCACCTCCTGCTCGACAAGATCGCTTTTGTTGACAATGATTACGTCTCCGGTCGCCAATTGGCTGCGGAGCGTCCGAACCAGCTGTTTGTCGGCAGACAGTCGGCTATTATACTCCAGGGCATGGTAGGCATCCACCACGGTCACCGTTGCCCGGTGCGCCATCCAGTCCCGGAGGGAGGGCTGCAGCAGCGTGCCGGTGATTTCTGCCGGATCGGCAACTCCGGTCAACTCAATATAGATCACATCCGGCCGCCGTCTCACCAGTACAACGAGCGCCTGCTCCAACTCCTCCTTGCGGCTGCAGCAGATGCAGCCGTCCAGCAGCTTTTGTACAGCGGTGCCGGTATGCTCCTGAACGATATAGCCGTCCACATCCCGCTGCCCCAGCTCATTCATCACCACTCCCGGGGTGAGCCCCCGCTTCGCACTTTCCTTCAACAGGGAGAGCAGCAGCGTGGTCTTGCCGCTCCCCAGAAATCCGCTGATGATAATTACCGGTATTCTCATGTTCTCCACTCCTGTCCGATTCGCTTATCCGGCCTGCTCCTGTTGATATAATCTCATCTATACGTAGGTTGTCCGCTCGAAAGACCAGAAAGTTAGTCTGCAAAGGCAAGGTTGACAAAGTGAGGGGCTAAAGAGTAGAATGTGTTAATCGTAATAATTACGAATTAAACACAGAGGAGTTGTGTCCTGACATGAGAGTTATCGTTACCTTGGCCTGCACCGAGACGGGCGACCGCAACTATACAACAACCAAGAATAAGAGAAATCATCCGGAAAGGCTGGAGCTGAAGAAATATTGCCCCCGCCTGAGAAGAGTGACCCTGCACCGAGAAACCCGTTAAGCCGCCCTAAGGAGGAGAAAAGAAATGAACAGAATTCCCGTTACTGTGCTCAGCGGTTACCTGGGCTCCGGCAAAACAACAGTGCTGAATCACATTCTGCACAACAAGGAAGGCCTGCGAGTGGCTGTAATTGTCAATGATATGAGTGAAGTGAATGTAGATGCCAATCTCGTAAAGTCAGGAAATACGCTCTCCAGAACCGAAGAGAAGCTGGTGGAGATGTCCAACGGCTGCATCTGCTGTACCCTGCGCGATGACTTGATTGTTGAAGTGCAGAAGCTGGCTGCCGAAGACCGGTTTGATTATATCCTGATTGAGTCGTCGGGGATCAGCGAGCCTGCTCCGGTTGCCCAGACCTTTACCTATGCCAACCCAGAGCTGGACATTGACCTGACTGAACTGGCGCGGCTGGATACCCTTGTCACCGTCGTTGACGCCAATCGTTTCTGGCATGATTTCGCTTCAGGCGACAGTCTGCTTGAGCGGGGCCAGACGGCCGGAGAAGCCGATTTCCGCGATATTGTCGACCTGCTGATCGATCAGATCGAAACCTGCGATGTGCTGCTGCTGAACAAATGCGATCTGGTGGAGGAGCAGGAGTTAAACAAGCTGGAAGCTGTGCTGCGCAAGCTGCAGCCTGCAGCCAAGATCATCCGCACCGTCAACGGCAGCATCTCTCCCGCAGAGCTGCTGAATACCGGCCGCTTCGATTTCGAGCGGACCAGCATGTCCCCGGGCTGGATCGCCGAGCTGAACAAGGAAGAGCATATTCCTGAAACTGAGGAATATGGCATCGGTTCTTTTGTGTACCGGCGTAGAATACCGTTCCACCCGCAGCGGCTGGACCAATTCTTACGCGACTGGCCTGAGGAGGTCGTACGGGCCAAGGGGCTGGTCTGGCTGGCCGCAGACGGGGATCTGGCAGCCACGCTGAGCCAGGCCGGACCTTCGATCCAGTTCGGGGCTGCGGGCTACTGGCTGGCGACACTGCCACTAGAGGAGCAGCAGGAAGTGCTGGACAGCGAGCCGGAAGTAAGAGCCAGATGGGACAAGACATGGGGCGACCGGATGAACGAGCTTGTCTATATCGGTGTAGGGATGAATCAGGAGGAGATTGAGGCGCGGCTGGACCGCTGTTTGTTGACCTCAGAGGAAATGACCGAGGACTGGACTGCCTATGAGAATCCGCTTCCCTGGCCGTCAGAGCAGCTGCGGGCAGAAGTAATGGAATAGCCGAATAGAAACGCTGATAATAACTATTGAAGGAGACTCAACGATGGCTAAACAATCCAAGCTGGCCAAACAGCTGCAGAGACAGCAACAGGTAGCTAAGTATGCGTTGAGAAGAGGGGCGCTGAAGGCCGCCGGAGATTACCTGGCGCTGTAGAAGCTGCCGCGTGATTCCTCGGCCACCCGGCTGATGAACAGATGCCAGGTAACCGGCAGAGCGCGGGGATACCTTGGCAAGTTCAAGGTTTCACGGATTGTCTTCCGTGAATTGGCCCATCAGGGCTTGATTCCGGGGATCACCAAGTCAAGCTGGTGACCTCTTCACATACAAGGCCTGCGGGAATCATCTGATTCCCGCAGGCCTTGTTGTTGTATAGGAGTATATTGAGAATTTGAATGCTAATTGCTTCCAAAATGGGGATGTGGTGAGGATATGGGAGAATTGCTACCGTTAAGTAACTTCTTAACGCTCTCCGAGTGGGTAGCATCAAGAAGTTTGTGTAAAAGAGTAAAGGTATCTTCTCAGGTCAAGTTTATGGGTGGAGAGGTTGTTAGGGGTGGGGGATCCCTAACAACCTGGTGGATCAGTCGTTCTAGGAGTAATATACTCGGAATTAGTTGCAGATTTGGTTACTGCTTAGAACCCATGCCCTCCGATATACGTTTCAATTTGCTAAGGAGTAACCCGTAGGTGGCTATGGGGATAAACTACCGCTAATCCTCGGCTAACGTTCCGTTGCTATCGTATATGGGGACAGGGACAAGTTGCCGCTAAATCGTCCGTGGAGCCTATTGTAGAGCAGATGGTGCGTGGTTAGTGGTAGAAATTCCCTATAACCACCTTGAATCCGCAATTTGAGATTAATTAGCCGTAGGGATTCCCTATACTCTGGTCCCACTGGGAATGTAGAGTGCTGCTCTGGAGCCTTCAGAGAAATTAGATGCAAAACTGCATCTAATTTCAGATGAAACTGTGGTTATCGGACAAATAAGTGCGAATCTGCAACTATTTTCGAGAAAATTGCTTCTTGAGCGCTCCAAATCCCAAATTAGATGCGTTTTCGCACTTATTTGCTCTAAAACGGAAAAAACCGATGAATTAGATGCGTATTCGCACTTAAATCGGTGGCTGCAGATTTGTGTGGCGATCAAGAAGCTTACTCTTTGATGCTTCTATCTTTCGGAGGCCCCAGCAGTAACCGGAGTTGCGCTTATTTTCCTTCTAATGGTCGTTTCGGCCGAATTAAGTTGCAGTTCCGCATTTAATTACTCGGAAGGCTGTAGGGCAGACTCTAAATCCTGGCTGCAACCTAAGTAGTTAACGTTTTTGTTGTTAAGATCTCGCGCATTCCGCAGGAACAGCCCGCTTTAGCGCAAAAGGTCTTGCGCATTCCGAAGGAACAGCCCGCTTTTGCCTTACTCCCCGGTGCGCATCCCGTAAGGGATAGCGGGCTCGCCCATGCGGCGTCCAAGCGGTCCCGCAGGGATAAGCGCTCTTCCGCCCCAGCCGCCTAATCACCGTACCGCCAGGCTCATTCGCCAAACTTGCCGGTGTCCAGAGGGTGCAACCCTTTGGGGCCCTCCCTTGGAAGGGAGGGTTTGGGAGGGATCGAATCACCTCAGAACAAACCAATAAAACACCCCCGCAATCACAAACCGGTAGATCGCGAACCATTCCAGCCGCAGACGCTTGATCAGCTTCAGGAACGTTACGACGGCAATCATGGCCACCACGAAGGCCACCACGAAGCCGACCAGCATTAGGATAAGATCATCAGAGGTCAACAGGCTTCGGCTGTCATACAGATCCAGACTTGTAGCTCCGAGCATCACCGGAACCGAAATCAGGAAGGTGAAATCCGCAGCCGCCTTCTGGCTGGTGCCGAGCAGCATCCCTCCTGAAATGGTTGAGCCAGAGCGGGAGAAGCCCGGCCATAGGGAGAAGCATTGAAACAAGCCAATCCCAAAAGCTTGTCTATAAGTAATATCGTCGGTGTTATCTGAAGTTGTTTTCCGTTTCGCACGGGCCGCGATAATCATCAGCACCCCGCCGGCAATCAGCCCGATCAGCACAGGCGCCGAGCCGAACAACCTGCTCTTGATCAGCTCTTTGAAGCTGAGGTACATCACCAGCGCCGGAACCATCGCAATTCCCAGATGAAGCGCGTTCAGCCGGTTCTTAGTGTTGAAATCCAGGGACAGCAATCCTCGCAGCAGAGACATGTATCTATTCCAATAGAGGACAAGTACGGCCAGAACAGCCCCCAGTTGAATGACAATCATGAAGGTGACCGCCGACTCGCCCTCGAAGTTTAGCAGATCGCCGGCCAGGATCAGATGCCCGGTGGAGGAGATCGGCAGAAACTCGGCCAGCCCCTCCACAATACCCAGCAGCACAGCACAGATATATTCGTACATTAATTCACATCCACCTTTCTGAAATAGAGCAGGGTGGCGATACATCCACCAACCGACATTGCGGCAATGATCCCATAGGAGACGGCAGCCGGATATGTGGGCAATAGAGTGCCTTGGGCAATATCAAAGGCAGCGGTCCAGGGGACAAGTCCGCGGTGCTCCGAATTATAGGCCAGTACATTGATCAGTGTAATCGACAGGGCGAAGATAATCGGCGGCACATAGTTTTTCATCATGACCGTAATCAGAATCACAGGGGTGGACAGCGCAAACAGAAACAGCCCGGCCAGCACAAACGCGCTTAGCGAGTGCAGGATCAGCGAACCGCTGAGGCCTCCAAACCCGCCAAGCAGCCCGAGCAGCAGCGTGAGCACCCAGGCGACAAGTGACAGGAGCAGAATCCAGAGCATCAGCATCAGCATTTTGCTAAGCATCAATGTAGTGCGGCCTACCGGAAGGGTGAGCAGATTCTCCAGGGTGTTCTCCACATATTCACGGTTGAACAGGTAGGCTGTAACTACGGTATAGAGCGGCACTCCGATTAACAGCACCGTATACATACTGGTGTTGTAGAACAGCACGGCCAGATCAGCCGGTTCGTTGTGGATTTCTGAATGTTTGTTAATGTAGAAGGCCAACACGACCATAATAGGGGCAATAGCTGCACCGAGCAGACTGAGCAGCAGCATTCTGGAGCGTTTCAGCTTCAGCAGTTCGGCGGCGAGCAGATTAACCAATGGTGCCACCTCCAACCAGCTTCGTAAAATAGTCCTCCAGCCGTTCTTCCTTCATAACAAGCTTGTACACATCCAGCTCCTGCTCAACAAACAGCCGGTTCAGCTGCGCCTGCTGATCAAGTGCGCTGTAGATGCGGATGATCCCTTGCGGATGGACCTCGTAGTCCATAATCCCGCAATGCTGCTCCAGCAGCAGGGCTGCCTTGTTGTCGTCCGACACCTGGAACTCCAGATATCGGCGGCTCAGTGAACGGATCTGTGCGGTGTCCATTTCCTCCAGTAGCCGGCCTTCATGAATAATGCCGATCCTATCCGCAAGCTGCTCTATCTCGGACAGAATATGGCTGGAGATCAGAATCGTAATCTTCCGCTCATGGGCCAGCTGCCGGATCAGCCGCCTCATTTCGCGGATTCCGATCGGGTCAAGGCCATTGGTCGGCTCATCGAGAATCAGCAGCTCGGGGTCATGCAGAAGCGCTCGGGCAATGCCTAGCCGCTGCTTCATTCCGAGCGAATAGTTGCCAACCAGCTTGCGTGTCTGCTGATGGAGATCTAGCAGCTCCAGGGCTTCATCTATAGCATTTTTTCTGACCGTACCCATAATTCTGGTGTTGATCAGCAGGTTCTCACGGGCGGTAAGATTCTCATAAAAGCCCGGAATCTCGACCATGGAGCCTATGCGCGACAGATTCTGTTTATGACGGACGGTGAGCGGCTCCCCAAACAGCTCCACTTGACCGGCGGTAGGCCTTATCAGGCCAAGCAGCATGCGGATGGTCGTGGTTTTGCCGGCGCCGTTGCGGCCGAGGAAAGCGTAGATTTCTCCCTGGCGAACCGTCATATTCAAGTTATCTACCGATTTTTGTTGGCCGTAGATTTTGCTAAGACCGACAGTACGGATCATGATATTCACTTGCACACCTTCTTCCTTCGGGTCTGATACCCATTCTAAAGAAGCGGATTGAACTGGGGCTTATCTATTTCTTAACTGTTTCTTAAAATATAAGAAAGTCTAAGTTTCATCTGATCCTTTTTCCTTCGATTTAACACTTCTAGCTTGCTTCATGCCGGGGAAAAGAAATCGCAAACGCTGTGCGGTCCCACGGTCTGCTGTCAGCCTCAATGCTGCCGCCGTTCTGCTCCACCAGCGCTTTGGCGATCGCCAGGCCCAGCCCGCTGCCCGCTTCAGCCGATTCTCTTGCGGACTGGCTACGGTAGCTCCGCTCAAAAATATGCAGCAGCTCTGCCTCCGCAATCCCGGGTCCCTGGTCCCAGATGACCAGTCTCCAGCAGTGGCCGGCTTCTACGAGGTGTACGCCCAGCACCTTGCCTGCACTGCCATACAGCGCCGCATTGTCCAGCACATTGCGTAATACTCTCAGCAGGCTAAGCTGGTCTGCCCGGATCAGGCAGGGTTCCTCCGGCAGCTGGACCGTCAGTTCCAGCCCGCGGCGGCGCAGCTCCGGCAGCAGCTCAATCAGCGCTTCCCTGGCCAACTCGGCATAATCCAGCAGCTCCGGCTGCTGCGGCATTTCGTCGGCATCCAGCTTCGCCAGGGTGAACAGATCCTCCACCAGCAGCTTGAGCGCATTTGATTTGGCGGCAAGGATCTCCAGATAAGCCTGCTTGTCCTGCACAGAGGCGAACACCTCATCTTTCATGGCATCGATATAGCCGATAATCGAAGTCAGCGGTGTACGAATGTCATGGGAGATGGCGGAGAGCAGACTTTTGCGTGAAGCCTGCGAGCGGACGGCCTCCTGCTCCATTCGTTCCAGCCGCCGCAGCAGCTCGTTGATATCGTAGATGATTTCATTCCACAGTCTGTCTTCCGTGGCGAAGAAGCGCAGCTTGATAGGGCCTTCGGCGGCGCGAGCCAGCCCGGCCTTCAGCTGCTTCAGGTTACTGCGGGTGCGCAGCGTATTCATAATTAGCAGGCAGCCAAGCGCGGCAAGCATCGACAGCAGCACATACCCCGCCAGCGGCGAGGCGTTGCCTGTAATCATCAGACCGGCATACAGGGCAATCAGAGCAACCTGTACAATCAGCAAGGATAACGTCCTGGAAAGATTCATTCCGGTTCACCCGAGAATCTGTAGCCAATGCCCCAAACCGTTTGAATAAAATGCGGATCGGACGGATCGTCTTCAATTTTTTTGCGCAGCTTGCGGATATGGACCATGACCGTATTGTCGTCTTTGATATAGCTGCTGTCCCAGATACTGCGGAAGAGCTGGGTTTTGGTGAATACCTGCTCTGGCCGGGAGGCCATGAATTTCAGCAGCTCGAATTCCTTGGCCGTCAGGGCTATTTCTGCGCCATTTTTATGGACCGAATAGGACCTGGAGTCAATCGTCAGCCCTTTGAACACCAGCTGTGGGGATTCCGGCTGGTTCTGCTCGTTGCCCAGCACCATGAACCGCCGCAGGAGCGCCTTGACTTTGGCGACAACCTCATTGATGCTGAAGGGCTTGATCATGTAATCGTCAGCGCCCATACTGAGGCCGAGGATTTTCTCCACTTCATGATCTTTGGCGGTCAGCATCAGGATGGGCACGTTTGAGCTGTTGCGCACTCTGCGGCAGACCTCAATTCCGTCTACACCAGGCATCATGATATCCAGAATCACCAGACTGTAGCTTCTCTGGCCGAATAGCCGGAGCGCTTCTTCACCATCCGCCGCGGTATCGACCTGATACAGCTCACGTTCCAGGTAAGCTCTCAGCAGCTCGCGGATTTCCCGATCATCCTCGGCAATCAGCACTCGTACGTCGCTCATAGGCTTTTCCTCCTTTTAGTAGATCTACCAGATAAGCTGGATCGTCGGTAACTATATCATAATTAATATTTTGCGTTCAAGAACCAGTAGTTTATGATATTTAGATATAGGTACTAATTAGGAAGGAGCACAAGTAATGAATAAATGGATCGAAGAAATCACTCTGAACACCTGGCCTGCCGAGCAGAGCGTGCTGCTGAACGGCTGGGTGCTGCGGACGTCATCCGGGTACACGAAGCGGGCCAACTCTGTGAATCCGCTATATGCTCCTGAGCGCTCCGGGATGGGAGCCGATGAGCAGTTTAAATATGCAGAGGCCTATTATCAGGCGGCAGGTCTGGTGCCGGTATTCAAAATCACACCGTTCATCCAGCCCGAAGCACTAGACGGCATGCTTGAGCTTCGCGGCTACCGCAAGGTTGAGCCGTCCTCAGTGCGGGTACTGGATCTCAAGCAGGTGCCCTCCATCACCGGCTCTTCTCTAACCGTACATATAGAGGATCACCTGAATGAAGAATGGCTGTCTGTCTTCTCCGAACTGGCTGAACTGACTGCGTCTAACAGGGACACCCTTCGTAGAATGCTCAGCGCTTCGTCGTTGAAGCAGGGATATGCTGTGGTTGCTGTGGAGGGCATACCGGCGGCCTGTGGCCTCGGTATTCTGCAGCGGGGATATCTCGGATTGTACGATATTGTTACAGCGCCTGCCTATCGGAGGACGGGGCTGGCAGTGGGGCTGATTAAGGGGCTGCTGCAGTGGGGAATGGAGCGGGGCGCTTCTGGCGCTTTTTTGCAAGTACTGAAGAACAACAGCGGAGCCTCGGCGCTCTATGACAAGCTGGGCTTCAAGGAGATTTATAACTATTGGTACAGAGTGTGGGATAATACATGACAACTGACAACAGTGTGAATGAATATTGGAGCGGGCGGTTTGCGCGTGAGGGAATGATCTGGGGCAGTGAGCCGAGTCCTACGGCGCTTGTTGCAAGGGACTGGTTCAGCAGTGAAGGTGTACAATCGGTGCTGGTCCCGGGAGCGGGCTACGGGCGGAATACGAAAGTGTTCTCCGCAGCGTTTGGGACCTGGGGGGTCGAGCTGAGTGAAGCTGCGCTGACCCTTGCCCGGGAATGGGACCCGCTTAGCCATTTTATTCTGGGGTCGGCATTGGATGCGGACCTGATAGAGCCGGTGGACGCGGTCTATTGCTATGGTGTGCTGCATTTATTCCTCGAGGAGGACCGCCGGAGACTGGTGGAGAGCTGTCTGCAGCAACTGAAGCCTGGTGGACTGCTCTATTTTGCCAGCTTTGCGGCCGAGGACCCGAATAACGGCTGCGGCCGGCAGCTGGAGCCGGGAACATATGAATATAAGCAGCACAAATACGCCCATTTCTTCAGTGATGCTGATCTGAGGGCGCAATTTGCAGATACTGATATTCTGGGCACGGAGCTGCACAGAGAGGTGCTGCAGGGAGTGCTGGGAGACAGCCACGAGTACCTCCTGCGGTCGATCACTGCGCGCAAACCCCGCTATGCAGCCTTGAGACTATAGAGTCTCACAATCCGCAAACAGGATATGGCGCGGAATGCGGAAGAAATCCTCAGCTTTCTCCTGCAGGGTCTGGGAGGGCATCAGGCTGTAATGCAGCCATTTGCGGAACGTGCCGGGATGTACTCCGATCCAGATGCTGACATCGGTGACAGAGAAGTCATACACCATGCAGAGGCCGGTCAGAATGATATTGCTGTGCGGCGCTCCGGACAGGTTTCTTCTCATAAACCGTGACGGCGTAGGCTGGCAGACGATTGGACTCTGGCGCACCAGTGCTTCGTTGAACAGGACATGAGCCGGGTAGCCCAGCAGACGGCAGGCCTTGTCCCTGTTGTTGCTGGAGGGAATTCTGCCCTCATACACCCAGGCGCTTACGCTGCGCGAGGAGACAGAGAGCTCCTCCGCCAGACGGGACAGCTTCATGTCCTTCGCCATCAGGACGGCAAGCAGAACCCGGTTGCGGATTTGACTGCGGGTGGGACGGCGGAAACGTTTGACACGGACACCCTGCCCTAGGTATTTGCGGTTGATCAGGGACCATGCCTGAATCTTATGAGGTTCTGGCTGATTATTGGACATACTTCCTCCGAACTTGGTTAAGATTTATGAATTTATGTACTCCATGTCATCTATTCCATTTGGTTTATACTACAATACTTTGAGGGGATGCAGCAATGGATAATCCTGTTACCTGGCTTGACGCTGCCTAAGTTCCTTTCAGAACGGTTAGTCTTATGATATATTTTTAGTAACCATTTTACAATATTGACGCAAAGGGGTTTATCCAAGTGATTAAACATATCGTGTTCTTTAAGTTAAAAGACCGCTCAGCTGAGCAGGTGGAAGTCACAGCACAGGTGCTGCGCAATATGGAGGGTCGAATTCCGCAGCTGATCTCCATTGAGGTGGGGACGGACATCCTTCATTCCGAACGTTCCTTTGATCTGGCACTTGTGACCGTGGTTGCAACGCTTGAGGATCTGCAGGCTTATCAGGTTCACCCGGCGCATAAGGAAGTCATTGCCCATATCAACGAAGTGAAGGAATTGTCGATCGTTGTAGATTACGAAGTGTAGCAGCCGGCCCAAGCCGGACTATCCTAGGACGGGAGCAGTGAGCGGAATGCGCGAGCTTGAATACCCGATGGAAGCGTTAACTTACCTGATAGTGTTTCTAGCGGCTTCCTTCATCATGCTGTTCTGGCTGAAACGCCGCGGCAGACGGGGCAAGTAGCCTGTTGGGCAGCCTGCAGAGCCTATCTCCACACTATTATCGATCTGGAGGTCATGTGATTGTATTATGTCAACCGGCAGCAAATTGAATTGATCCTGGAGCAAATTCCTGATTTGGCAAATGGGCTCCGCTCGGCAGTGGGTTCCTGGGACGGCAGCTTAATGCTCGGGCTGGTGCAGGAGCGCTGCCTTCATCTGGCAATTGAAGTGGTAACCGATACGGGCAGCTGTCTGATTGACGGATTCATTATGCGTGACGCGGGCAGCTATGAGGATATTATCTCGATTATTCACGAGGAGCGGGTGTTTGCGGATAAGGAGATGTATGCACAGCTAATCGAACTGGTGGCCTTGCGCAAACCGCTGGTGCAGGATTATTATCTCTGGGACCGCAGCAGTCTTCATCCGCTCAGTCTGGTGATTCCCGGGCTTCTGGAGCAATTTGCTTCCGAGGTCAGAGGTTATCTGGACCAGGAGCTGGGCAGCCGGGCTGAGGCATAGAGCAGGCACGGAAGCGAATTCGGGTTATTGCTTAATGTAATACCACTACAGGCGACAGCCGGGAAAGAGAGGGGTTCCTTTGATGATACAAAAGGGGCAGGAAAGCGGATCAACCAGGCGTTTGATTATGACGCTCCTGAAGACAAAAGGACCACTGACCATCGGCGCGCTGGCAGAAGAACTGGGAATTACTGAGATGGGGGTGCGCCGCCATGTACTGCAGCTGGAGCAGGATGGGCTGGCGAAGACCAAGGTAGTCCGTCAGGCGATGGGAAGGCCGCTCCATGTCTACTCCCTGACCGAGCGTTCGGAAGATTATTTCCCCAAAAGCTATCACAATCTGGCGCTTGAACTGCTGCGCGAGCTGGATCACGGGAGCGGTGTGGAAGCTGTGAATGTACTGTTTGAAGGCCGCCGCCGCCGGATGCTGGCAGAGTATGCTCCAATGATGGAGCAGCGGAATCTGGAAGAGCGGGTAGCGGAGCTGTCCTCGATTCAGAATGCCGGAGGTTATATGGCAGAGTGGAGCCGCACGGAGGATGGCAGCTTCGAGATGCGTGAATACAATTGTCCCATCCGTCAGGTGGCTACCCAATACCGCAAAGCCTGTCAATGTGAGCACAACCTGTTCGAGGAGCTGCTGGATGCCAAGGTGAAGCGCAGTGAATGCATGGCCGAAGGCGGCCAATGCTGCCGCTACGAGATCACGCCGGTAAGAGAAGGAGATATTTCTGCTGGCACTTCCAAATAAGTCACAGGACAGACTCTCTTTGCTTATGATATAGCAGATCAGAACTGGGCATTAGCCCGGTCGCCGTCATTCGAAGCATACAATCAATTAATAAGGAGAGATGTAACCATGAAGAAGGATTCTAAAGGATTGCTGTGGGGACTGCTGGCAGGAGGTATACTGGGTTCGGTGACCGCGCTGCTGTTCGCGCCCAAGCCGGGCAAGGCGCTGCGCCAGGATATTGCCGAAGGCACAGCAGCAGGCGTGGAGAAGGTACAGGAGCTTGCGGCCCAGGCCAGCGACAAAGGCGTGGAAATCTACGATAAAGCCAAAGATACGGCGCTGCTGGTAGTAAGCGAGGTCAAGGAATGGACCAACAAATGTACAATTGACACAGATGAGGAAGTGAAGCTTGCCGTCAGCGGGATCGACGAAGCTGCGGAAGAAGTGGCGGCCGATGAAGCAGAAGCAGGTACGGAAGAGGACGGAACGGATCATGGAGACAACAGTCCGAACCTGTAGAAGGATCTGCCGGGTTGCGGCAATTAACGATAAGAAGCCGCTTGCCGCATCTGGCGGAAAGCGGCTTTTGCCATAAAGGTCTTGCGCATTCCGCAGGAACAGCGTGCTTTTGTGTTGCTGCTTGTACTCCTTATAAAAAGAATTATGCAGATTCTGTTTCATCTTTAGGGAGCCGAACAATTAGTTGCGAAACTGCATCTATTTAACCGATTTTTGCCGTTTTGGAGGAAATAAGTGCGAATCCGCATCTATTTTAGACTTTAGAGTGTTCCAGGAGTGATTTAATCGGAATTAGTTGCAGATTTGCACTTATTTTCCTGCTAATGGACGTTTTGGCCGAATTTAGTTGCAGTTTTGCATCTAATTATTGAGAAGAGGGCAGACTCTAAATCCTGGATAGAACCTGAGTAGTAACGTTTTTGCCGTTAAGATCTTGCGCAATCCGAAGGAACAGCCGGCCTTTGACCTTAGCCCCCGGCGTGCATCCCGTCAGGGATAGCGGGCCAGCCCATGCGGCGTCCAAGCGGTCCCGCAGGGATAAGCGATCCAAGCACCCAGCCCCCTAATCACAGTGCCGCCAGACTCCTTCGCCAAGTTTGCGGGAGTCCAGAGGGTGCAGCCCTTTGGGGCCCTCCCTTGGAAGGGAGGGTTTGGGAGGAATCGATCAGCAACATATGTCTTGAACTGGAACCGCAAATGGAGTAATATCTGCAATTGGGGCTGAAAGACAGGTACCTTTTCTTTCTGCCTTACATAAGCTACACAAAACAAGTAGAAGAAAGCGGTGTGTTCGTGCAGCAAGCTATAGCAATATTAGACTCTGGTGTGGGAGGGCTTACGGTTGTCAAGGAAGTGATGAGACAACTGCCGAGGGAGAAGATCATTTACTTCGGAGATACGGCCCGAGCTCCGTACGGACCCCGTTCGACTGAGGAAGTAACGTTGTTTACCGAACAGATTGTGGACTATTTAATTCAATTTAATCCCAAAATGATTGTGATCGCCTGCAATACGGCAACAGCTGCGGCTCTTGACTATATTTCAGCCAAAGTAAACATCCCGGTAATCGGAGTGATTCATCCCGGAGCACGCGCCGCCATCAGTGCGACCAAAAGCGGTCAGGTAGGCGTGATTGGCACCATCGGCACGATTGGCAGCGGGGCCTATACGGCTGCGCTGAAGCAGCTGTCTCCGTTCGTCCAGGTGGTTAGCCAGGCCTGTCCGACGCTTGTCCCGCTGGTGGAGCAGGGAATGTTCCGCTCAGAGGAGAGCCACAAGGCAGTTGCCGATTCCCTCAACGGAATGAAATATGAGCCGATTGATACCCTGATTCTGGGCTGTACCCATTATCCGTTTCTGATTGACCTGATCGGCGGGGTTATGGGTCCTGGAGTGAAGCTGATCAGCTCTGCGGATGAGACGGCACGCGAGATCAGCACGATTCTGTACGACAAGGGCAAGCTGTCCAGCGGAGACGAAATTCCGATCCACCAGTTCTTCTGCAGCGGAGACGCCGAGATGTTCCAGCGGATTGCCCGTGACTGGCTGGGAGAGCAGATTAAGCGGACGCCTGTGGTTTGGCAGGTTTCTACCCTGTAAACCGATAACCGGTGTGAGATGAATAGGGACAACCTCCTATTGTACCGACAATCATTCCAGTCTGTCCCAAAAGTAGTTTCTACGACATATACAGTTCCTCTTCATTCTAAAAACCACAAAAAGCCAGCAAAGCAGCGGGAATCCGTCGATCTTTGGTGTACACTGGTACGCCAGAATAAATTGATTTTCGGTTCCGAGCTGTACATGATATCCGGGTTTGAGCTGACTATTTCGCCTGTGGTCTTCTTTCATGCGCATGAAGGTCGCGTCCGGGTCCGTCTTGCTGAAGCTGTCCGGTCGCCGAGAAGCGCTTGGTACTCGTGTTCTTCTTGTTTCTCTGCGGCTTCAATGTCGGCCAATAGCCCATGTACCTTTTCTTGCAGCTTTGATTGATGCTGAGGAAGTTGGGACGTAACCGACGAGCCAGCCACATGAACGCAAGGTTCTCCCGGTGGAACTTCCATTTTATGAAAAGGGCGTTTTTTTCTCAAAACCAGAAGCAGCGGTTGCCCATTTGTGAATGAAGTTCGCTACGGGTTCGGAGGGTTCTTACGATCGCTGTTAAAGCCCGATTTCCTGATGGTAACCTAAGTATAGGTTGAAATTGTGTTACTACTTAGGACTCCATATGATAAGAACACTTCAGATTCAGTTCCATGATATAGAACGTGAACTTAAGAATGTTATATTCGAGTGGTCCGGGTAGCCCTATGCACCAGGCATTCTGACAACTCCACCGTTTCATTCTAAAGTTCATCTTATATAGTCTCATGTGTCCAGTCCAAAGAATTAGTTGCGAAACTGCATCTATTTAGTTGTTTTTTTCTGTGTTGGAGGAAATAAGTGCGAAAACGCACCTAATTTAGGATTTTGAGCATAATAAGCTTGCTTTACTCGAATTTAGTTGCAGATATGCACTTATTATCCTGATAATGGGTGTTTCGGCTGAAATTAGTTGCAGTTTCGCATCTAATTACTCCGAAGGTTCCAGGGCAACACTCTAAATCCTAGCTGGAGCCTAAGCAGTAAAGAAATGTGAGAATAAGATTTTCTTCCGCTATTAGGAAGAGAGGCTTATTTGATGAGTATAGGTTACTACGTAAGGCCCCTTGCCTTCTGATAGAGCTTTTAGCTTTCTAAGGAGTAACGCGTAGGTGGCTATGGGGAAAAACTACTGTTAATCCTATGGCTAAGGTTCAGTTGCTTTTGCATATGGGGAAAACTAACTCAATAGTTTCCTCTCCGATAATTGAACTTGGCCATATGAATCAGCCCTGCCCCGGCAATCGTTAGGACGCTTAACAGCCCGAATACGGGGAGCCCCGAGTGGAAACCGAATTGATCCAGCAGAAGGGTTCCGATAATGGGACCGCCAATCGTTCCGGTGCGGACCCATTCGGAGCTGCCGAAATACAGCCCCTTGGCCTCTTCCGGTGCCAACTCGTCCACAAGCGCATCGAAGCGGGCGCCGATCAGCATTTCCCCTACACTGAACAGCACAATAAATACAAGCAGCATTAGGTAAGAAGAGGGGAAGACGAAGCACAAGAAGCTGAGACTGATCAGCAGATTACTTGTCAGAATGACGTTGAAAGGGTTCCAGCCGGAGATCCAGCGGAGCAATATAAACTGGGCCGCCAGAATGATTACGGCATTGGCGGATAAAAGCGTGGAGTAGAGCCGGATACCATCTGCAAAGGTGTTGCTGTTCGCCATATACTGCGAGACCGTCGAGTTCAATTGCGAATAGCCGAAGAAGGAGAAGCTTACGCCAGCAAGCAGCAGCAGATAGACAGGGTTCTTCAGCAGCACATGGAACGCATACAGGCGCTGCTGGGGTTTATGAGGCGTAGGTGAGACGAGAGGTGTGGCAGATACGGGAGAGACTGCGCCAGAACTTTCCGCGAAAAACAGCTGAGTGGACATTCCGTACAAAATATAGAGCACTCCGAGGATTACATAAGGGAACAGCGTCATTCTCATATTGAACAGCAGACTTAAGAGCGGTCCGGCAAAAGCCCCCAGGTTAATTGCGGTATACCGCAGATTGAAGACCAGCAGCCGGTTAGTCTGGTTGGATTGAGAGGACAGCACCTTTTTGCTGGCCGGCTCAAAGATTGAATAACATAACCCGTTCAGCCCGCTGAGCAGCAGGAATTGCCAGAAGCTGTCGGCATAATAAAACAGAATGAACACGCCGCCCCAAGCGATCGGAACGTAGCCAATGATTTTTTTGAGCGAAAACCTGTCAGCAAGCCCTCCCCCCAGCCCGCCGAACAGCACATTGATCAACGGATTGATGCCAAGGATATAACCAGTGTGGATAATCGAGATTTCTTTCTGATTCGTTAGAAAAATAGCTAAAAATGGAGTGCTCATAAATAGTGCTGTTCGCGTGAAAAGAGTTCCGATCAGGATATTCCATATCATCCTGCCCAGCTTCTGGTTCATTAACATTGAAAGTACCATCCTTTACTGACATATGTATTTTCTATTAGCGTGAATGTAGCATACAATGGAAAAAAAGCTGGAAATTTGTGCTGGATACTCACAAAAGGAGGGTGGACATGGTTCTGGGCCATACGATCAAACAGATTCGTAGATCGAAGGGGTTGAATCAATCGGACCTGGCAGGGGGCATTATGAGCCGCTCCAATCTGTCGCGGTTTGAGGGAGGGGAATATTTTCCCGGCTATGACAAGCTGATTTCGATCCTCGACAAGCTGGAAATGTCTCTGGAGGAGCTATTATTTCTGCACTATGAACATGCCCAGCCAATCAAACGTTCATTGCATCTGAAGCTGGTTGAAGCGGGGAACCGTTATGAATTTGAGCAGGTGAAAGCGATCAGCTATGAATGCCTGGCGCTTTACGAGTCAACCCGAACGGTAGCCTTTTATCACCTGTATCTGCTTGGGCAAGGGGTGCTGATCAAGCATGGCCGGGAGGATCAAATGAAGCGGGTGGGTGAGATTGCTGACTACATCAAGCCGTATTTGCTTAGTGTAGACAAATGGTACTTATACGAATTCAAGCTGCTGAATAACTTTCTGTTCACGCTGAACAGCGCGGATGCGATTTTTTTTGGCTTACGGGCGGTGCAGGAGTTCGACAAATATCATTCCTTTGCCGAGAGTAGAACGATTCCGCAGCATCTGCTGCAGAATATCGCCACGATCTGCCTGGCGGAGCATAACTATGAGAAGAGTCTTTTTTTCTTGAAAAAAGCTCTGCCTTTGGCGGATCAAACCCATCTGCTGTACGACAAGATCGTCACCTCTGTGTATTACGAAATTACGGTGATCTGCTTGAAGCAGAGCAAGGATACGACGAAATTAGTCAGCTATTTGGAGATGCTTAGACAGCTTGAGTTCAACGACAGCTACCTTGCCCTGCTTCAGGTCTGCCGGGAGCATCTTCATGAGGGTCTGCCTGCACTATCGTCCCCATAGCCTGTATAATTTGACTGCTGGCAAGGGGAGCCTGCTAACCCCGGATGTGCGCGCATACAATAAATCAAAGGCCGCGCATCAATCCTCTGCCAAGTAAGGCTGATCCGGCGGAGCGGCAGGCGCCCGGTCATTTCAGGCCGAGAGGATGAGACATCATGCAGCAATATATTACAGCTAAAGGAGATACCGTGAGCCGGATCGCCGCCAGGCATGGCTTGACACCGGAGCATGTGGTGCAAGGGAACCCCTGGGCAAGCAGGCAGCCTTATTTATATCCCGGACAAATGCTGTACCTGCCTTCTGCGCCGCGCAAACGTTATGCTGTGCAGGAGGGCGACGATGCCGGGCGGATTGCCGGCTTATTTGGGGTGAGCACAGAGGAGCTGGAGCTGCTGAACCCCGGTGTTCATACCGCACGTTATTGCAGTCCCGGCAAGATTCTGGTTATTCCGTCGGCGTCACCACGCCGGAGCGTATACCTGCGAGGTGAATACGGTCCGGCCGAGCTGGAGCAGGATATCGGCAGCTTGACATCCCGTTATCCGTTCATCGCCCACACCACGATCGGCAGCAGTGTGCTGGGCAAGCCACTTCATCTGCTACGGATCGGCAATGGCCCCCGTCATCTGCATGTCAATGCAGCGCTGCATGCCAACGAATGGCTGACCTCGCCCTGCCTGATGTCTTTCATAGAGGAATATGCGGCAGCCTATGCCGGGGGAACGGGCTGGAACGGGCATGCTGCCGAGGAGTGGTATAACCGCTGGACACTTTGGGCGGTGCCGATGGCGAACCCGGACGGAGTGGAGCTGGTGCAGGAGGGGGTCATGCCCGGCGAACCGTCGTATGATGACCTTATGCAGTGGAACAGCAGCCGCCGCAACTTCAGGCACTGGAAGGCCAACATCCGCGGGGTGGATCTGGGCGACCAGTTCCCGGCCTTCTGGGAGGAGGAGCAGGCACGCAGAGGGGTAAAGGGTCCTGCGCCACGCGACTATGGCGGCATTGCCCCGCTGAGCGAACCCGAGGCGGCTGCGCTGGCCGAGCTTGCGCTGGCCCATCCCGGCGAAGCCGCTGTATCTCTGCATAGCCAGGGCGCAGAGATTTATTGGAACTACCGCGGCCTGGAGCCGCCGGAGAGCCAGGCGCTGGCTGTGAAGCTGGCTGCGGCCAGCGGCTACCGGGCCGCCATGCTGAGCGGCAGCGATGCCGGATACAAGGACTGGTTCATCCAGACCTTTGGCCGGCCCGGCTTTACCGTGGAGCTGGGAATCGGCAAGAATCCGCTGCCGCTGTCCGATTTTGACGATATGGCACTGGAGACGGGTTTGATTCTGGCAGCTATCCTGTCTGACATGCAATGATGAAATAATTATGAAACATTTGCAGCAAACTTGCGTAATATAGGACATAGGGTATGGCCGCTGTCGTCTCTACACGTTATCCGCGGCTGTGCCCTTTAACTATGTTCTTACGGGAGGTACATCATGAAATTCAGAAAGCTGCTCTCGCTGAAGCAATGGTCCGGTATTCTCCGCAGCACCTGGCGTTATGTGGTCTCCTCGCAGGTTGCTATGGCGGACAAGCTGCTGTTTACGATTCCGGTACTGCTGTATTGGGTGCTGCCGGATCTTATGCCGCTCTTGCCGATAGATGATATCGGTGTAACCATGCTGCTGATGGGCTGGTTCGTCTCCAGGATGGAGCGTAAATACCCGGGACTTCAGGCCCAGAAGGTGAATGTTTAAAGAACCTTTTACTTCCATAAACCTGTCTATTTCGTGTAAATGGTTGCTTTTACAAGCTATTTTCCTTTAAAATAAATTATTGAGTATTTAAACTACAGTGGCTTGGGAGATGAATGAGGAATGAATGTCAAAATTACCCGCAATGCGGCTAAAGAGATAAAGAAGCAAATGGAGCTTGAAGGTAACCCAGAACTGAAGCTGCGCGTAGCTATTACCCATGCCCATGGGGATCATGCCCACTACGGCCTGGATTTGGACACGCCCGGAGAGAACGACATCGTAGTCTCCACCGACAAGGAGATTGATGTGATCCTTGACCCGACCCAGCCGCTGCTGGACGGTGTGCGCATTGATTATTTCTATCTGCCTGAAGAAGGTTTTGTTATCACTAATCCGTCTAAAGGAAATCATGGCGATCACTAAATATTCGCCCGAAACTTTCGGACATAAAGAAGGGTTGCTCCATGGCTAACGATATACAAGTGTGTGATCAATGTAACTTTACCCGCATGAAGAGTATTCTGCCGAAGCTGCGTAAGATGGCACCGGATGCCGAGATCAAGATCGGCTGTAAGTCCTATTGCGGCCCTTGCGGCAAACGCGCGTTTGTCTACATCAACGGACGTTACGTCAGTGCTCCGACCGAGGACGAGGTGCTGAAGAAAGTGGAAGCTTTTGTGAAGCGGCCGGCTGTCCAGGTTCAGGAATAAGAATGGCTTGAATAAGCCATATCATTGAGGCTGTCCCTTAAGCAGATTATTCTGCATTTAAGGGCAGCTTTTTTTGAAATATTACGCCAGAATTTATATGTTCCACGCCATAAATTATCCTTCTATTTCTCGCAGAAACGGATACCTGAAAGCGATACGTAGTATCGCTGCTTCGGAAGCATACGCTTTGCAGAGGACGGCTAAGCCGTTTCTTCTTGCGTGTGGCGTTCTTGGTACTAATCCTGCTGCGGTTTGGGAGGCAACGAACGCTATGATATAATAGAGAGACTAATCAAAAATAAACTATATACATACGAGGGGACGTAATCATATGAAGCATATTACGGATTCAGTAATTCTGAATAACGGAGTGGCAATGCCCTGGTTTGGAATCGGCACCTATAAGGCGGAAGGCCGGGAGGTGGCTGACGCTGTCTCCACCGCGCTGGAGCTGGGATACCGCAGTATTGATACAGCAGCCGTATATGGCAATGAGCAGGAGGTAGGCGAATCTATTGCCTCCAGCGGAGTGGCACGCAGCGATCTGTTCGTAACGACCAAGGTCTGGAACAACGACCAGGGCTATGACTCCACACTGCGCGCTTTTGAGACGAGCAGCAAGAAGCTGGGTCTGGATATGATCGATCTGTATCTGATCCATTGGCCAGGAGTGGACAAGTATAAAGACACCTGGCGTGCCCTGGAGCGCTTGAAGGAAGAAGGCCGTGTGCGCGCCATAGGCGTCAGCAACTTCCAGATCCATCATCTGCAGGAGCTGCTGAAGGACAGCAGCACCGCGCCTGCCGTGAACCAGGTGGAGCTGCACCCGCGTTTCATCCAGAAAGAGCTGCATGATTTCTGTACTGCACACCAGATTCAGATTGAAGCCTGGGCACCGCTGATGAAGGGCCGTCTGCAGGATAATGAATTGCTGCAAGGCATTGCCGCTCAATATGGCAAAAGCGTCTCCCAGGTCATTCTGCGCTGGGAACTGCAGAATCAAATCGTAATTATCCCGAAATCGGTTACAGCCTCCCGCATTAAGGAGAACAGTGAAATCTTCGATTTCGAGCTGACGGATGCAGAGGTGCAGGCAATCAGCGGGCTGGATGCCGGAGAACGGATTGGCAGTGACCCCGACAAATTACTGTTTTAGCAAAAAACCGCAAGCCTCCATGTTGGAGACTTGCGGTTTTTATTCTATTCCAAATGCAGCTCGGCGTAATCTTCCAAGGCTTGCATAGCGGCAGTCAGGGATTTCAGGCCGGATTTGATCTTGATGTTGGCGGCATCAAAGGTTTTGAAATCGACTTTGGACTTATAAAGCGACTTGCGCATTAGTGTCATCCCTTCCAGTTGCAGCTTCGCACCCTTCACATAGGTGTTGTGAATCTTCTGAAGCTCGGCGTTCGGAGCAGTCAGCGTCTTCAAATGGTAGACAAATTTGCTGTAGTTGGGGAGTATGGTTTGATCAAAGGCGCTCAGTACTTTCTTGCGGGTATTGTTTGTGACGAATGTATTCTTATTATAGCTATCAAAAGCGAGCGACTCATATTTCTCAATCTTCTCAAGCTGCTCAATGTAAATGTTTAAATCTTCGATGGCCTGGTTATAGGAACTGTCTGGTGCATCTTCGTTAGGAGTACTATTCTGGGAGGCCTTTCCGACTGTGAAATTAATCGTATAAGGATTATAACCTTCGCCGATATTGTATGTAATAGTAGCCGCTCCCTCACCTACGGCGGTGAGCTCCGAATATGTAGATCCGACATATTTCACTTGCAATACTGAGGTATCCGATGAAACTGGGGTGAATTCGACTCCGCCTATGCCTTCGACATTATAATCAGTGATGTTTACAAACAGATCGGTTTGTTCTCCAATACTCAGCTCGGTTGAGTAACCCGTGACGTTTATAACCGAACTCAGGTCTTTGCCTGCTGCAAAAGCAGAAGGTACTGCGAAAAGTGCCATGATTAAGGTTAGGATGAAACTTCTACGAATAATTCTGTTCAATTGTAAATCCTCCTGTTTTTTGAAATGTATGTGAGTGAATATATTCCAATTACCCAATAAATATATTTTGAAACATGAATGTGAAAAAAGACATCTGCCGCTTCAGGACAGATGTCTGATTGATGGGCTGTAGGGTGTGGGTACAAACTATTGACTTCTGGGCGGCAACGGGCCGAGATACTGGTAATACTGGCATTCAATCCGTCCATTATACAGCTTGCGGCGTTTAGTTGCCTTGCGGCCGTAATACTGTTCGAATTCCTTGTAGGGGCTGATTGCAAAAAAGGACCAGGTTGGCAGATACAGCATCATCTCGCCAAACTGGCGGGTCAGCTTCTCCACTTCCTTATCATTGCTGATCCGCTCGCCGTATGGCGGGTTGGTAATAATGCAGCCGTATTCGCCTTCGGGTCTTGCCTTGGCAGCAGCGCTGACTTTGAAGGTGATCTCACCGGCGAAGCCTGCGCTCTTGGCGGCGGCTTCGGCATATTCAATGGCGAGCGGATCAATATCGCTGCCGGTCAGCTGCAGCGGATAATCATCGCGCACCGCGTCGAAGGCTTCCTCGCGTGCTTCATCCCAAAGACGCGGGGGAATCACCGGCCAATGCTCGGATGGGAAGGAGCGGCGCAGTCCTGGCGCGATGTTCCAGGCGATCATCGCCGCCTCGATCAGCAGTGTGCCAGAGCCGCAGCAAGGGTCATACAGCGGCCGGTGCCCGTTCCAGCGGCTTAGCTGGATCAATGCGGCGGCCATCGTTTCCTTCAGCGGCGCTTCGGTGGCTACTCTGCGATACCCGCGTTTGTGGAGTGCGGGGCCTGTGGTATCCAGCGTGATCAGGGCGATATCATTCAGGAGAATAACCTCAATGACATAACGCGGCCCGTCCTCCTGGAACCATTCCGTACGGTAGGATTGCTTCAGCTTCTCTACGACCGCTTTTTTGACGATGCCTTGGCAAGCGGGTACGCTGGTCAGCTGCGATTTGTGCGAGCGTCCCTCTACCGGGAATTCACCGTGCTCCGGAATCCAGTCCTCCCAGGCGATTGCCTTGACGCCTTCGAACAGCTCATCAAAGGTCTTGGCCGGGAACTGGCCCATCTTGACAAGCACCCGGTCCGAGGTGCGCAGCCAAAGGTTGCAGCGGCAGATATCGATATAGTCTCCGCTGAACAATACTCTTCCGTTCTCGACCGTGGTCTCATAACCCAGCTCGTTTAGTTCGCGCGCTACAACTGCCTCAAGTCCCATCGGGGCGGTAGCGATTAATTGTAATTTGCTCAACTGTGCTCAACTCCGTTTAACTTGTAGATAAATACTATTAACCATTACAATAGGAAGGACGACAGTCATGCCGCATGGAATCAGGAAATCCTGAACAGGCGGATGAGCTTGTCCCTCATGTTATTCAAGTATAGGGGAATGCGCGGGACTTCACAATGCCCGCGGCCCCAGATCAAACCGCCGCTGCTACTTGGAATGAAGCAGCGGCGATACTCAAAGGAGAATAGATATGCTTAACCAGGAAGAATACAGCGAACTGCTGTATACCGAAGATGAACTTCTGCTGCAGGTCAAGGCGGCTGTGACCGCAGAGGGCATGCCCCAGGTATCCGTGGAGCCGGGCTATGGACGGCTGCTGACGATGCTGGTGAAACTATCCGGCGCCTCCCGCGTGCTGGAGATCGGCGCGCTGGGCGGCTACAGTGGCATCTGCCTGTGCCGGGGTATGGAGCAGCCTGGCGGCAAGCTGGTTTCACTGGAGCTGAAAGCAGAGTATGCCGCGCTGGCCCGCCGAAACCTTGAACTGGCCGGTTATGGCTCTGCGGTAGACTACCGCATCGGTCCGGCCATCGACAGCCTGGCTGCACTGGAGACTGCAGGAGAACGGTTCGACTTCTTCTTCATTGACGCGGACAAGGAGAACTATCCGAATTATCTGGAATATGCGATCAAATTGGCCAATCCGGGAGCCGTTATTGCCGGTGACAATATATTTCTGCGCGGACGCACGTTGAATACCGACAGAAACGGACCGGCTATCCAGGCCATGCGCCATTTCAATGAGCAGATTGCCAGCGATCAGCGCCTGATCAGCACTTTGCTGCCTGCCTATGACGGATTGGCCCTGGCCGTGGTGAAATAGCTAGCGAAACAGGCGTGGTTCGGTTCGCGAGTAGAGCTTCAGCCGCACCCATACCATATTCAGCAGCAGGAAGCCGCCTGAGAGCAGGAACAGCCCTTCAATTCCAATGTAACGGGACAGGAAGCCGCCAATGACGGCACCAAGCATATTGCCGAGAGCCAGCGTGCTGCTGTTGAAGCCAAACGCGCGGCTCTCCTTGCCGTCAGGGGTATAAGAACGGATCAAGGCGTTGACGCTCGGGAGCAGGCCGCCCATGAACACGCCCATCAGGAAGCGGACGGCAATCAACTGCCAGACGGTAGTCACGAACGCCTGCGGGATCAGGAACAGCGCTGCTCCGATCAGCGCGAAGGTAAGAATGCGGTGGGCGCCCACCTTGTCGCTGAGCTTGCCGAGTATGGGAGAAGCAATCATGTTCGAGATTCCTGTGACGGCGCTGACCATGCCGGCCAGAAAGGCGATATTCACGGCGTTGCCCTGAAGCTTCTCTACATATAGAGGCAGCAAGGTCATCGGGCTGATCATGGCGAACTGCAGCAGGAAGGTCACGCCGAACAGCGCGGGCAGCTGCGGAATCCGGATCAGCTCCTTGAGTCCTGCCATAACGGAAACCTGAGGTTCTTGTGCCGCTTCGGCGCGGTTGAATTTCTCTTTGACCAGAAACAGCGCGAGCAGGGAGGCCACAAACAACAGTGCGCCCACAACATAAAAAATCGGGCGGAAGCCGATATAATCGGCCAACCCACCACCGATCAGCGGACCGAGTATCGTTCCGGCCACGGAGCCGGATTGCATCAGGCCCATGGCGAACCCCATGTTCTTCTTGGGCGTTGTGCCTGAGACCAGTGCGATCGAGGCCGGATTGAAACCGGCAATCGTACCATTCAGCAGGCGCAGCAGCAATAGCTGGAGCGGTGTCTGCGCGAAACCCATCAGCACAATAACCACCGCCATGCCGAAGCTGGAGCGCAGCAGCATGATTTTGCGGCCGTATTTGTCGGCGAGCTTGCCCCACAGCGGTTGAAACAGGAAAGAGGTCAAGAAATTAGCGGCAAAAATCAATCCTGCCCACAGCCCGATGGCATCTCCATGAACCCCGAGGTCCTTGGCGAGATAAAGCGACAGGAACGGGGTGATCATGGTCATCCCGGCATTGACCAGAAATTGGCCGAACCAAAGCACCATGAGGTTGACCTTCCAGGTCTCCCACTTCTTCAAAGTGCTTTCACTTCCTTTCAAAGAATTTGATCAAAAGAATTCACGAAAAATTGACATTCTATCAGTATATCATATTTTTAGCGGGTTCCGGTGCAACACTTGTCATAGTAATGTCATGGGATTGTCATGACCGACAGTTCGCGGCGGTTGTTACTAACTTTTAAAAAGGGCATAATAAGTGATAAGTGTATTCAAACCAAATTCTATGAAATCGAAGTGGAGATCTTATCATGACCTACAATGACAGTTTTATCCGCGCCTGCCGCAAGCAGCCGACGGACCACGTTCCCGTATGGTACATGCGGCAAGCAGGACGTTATGATCCTGATTACCGCGTAATCAAAGAGAAGTTCTCGCTGCTCGAAATCTGCCGCCAGCCCGAGCTGGCCGCTGAAGTGACCCTGATGCCCGTAAAGAAGCTGGGGGTGGATGCAGCCATTCTCTATTCCGACATAATGAATCCTGTGGCTTCGCTTGGAGTCGATTTCGATATCGTCAAGAATATAGGGCCAGTAATTGAGAATCCTATACGCACGGCAGCGGATGTGGACCGTCTGAAGCCGATTGATGTGGAAGGCGATCTGGGCCACATTCTGGAGACGATCAGGATACTCGACAAGCAGCTCGAGGTGCCGCTGATTACGTTCGCCGGCGCGCCATTCACGATTGCCAGCTATCTGATCGAAGGACGTCCGTCCAAGAACTACATACGCACCAAAGAGCTGATGTACAGCCAGCCCCAAGTGTGGGAGAAGCTGATGGACAAACTGGGTGATATGGTCATTGCCTATCTGCGCAGTCATGTGAAGAGCGGCGGCAAGGCCTTCCAGCTGTTCGACAGCTGGGTTGGTGCGCTTGCGCCGCGTGATTTCGAAATCTATGTGCTGCCAACGATTACCCGTATTTTTGCCGAATTGTCCGAGCTTGATGTACCGAAGATTTATTTCCCCGGAGTCAGCTCCGGAGAGCTGCTGCCTAGCCTGCGCAAGCTTCAGGCGGATGTTATCGGTATCGATTGGCGGGTAAGTATAACTGAGGGACGACGCAGAACTGGAGGAGGTTTCGCCGTACAGGGAAATCTTGATCCGCTTCTGCTGACCGCACCGATGGAGCTGCTGAAGGAGCGTGCCAAGGATTTGATCGACGAAGGCATCTTGGAGCCTGGCTATATTTTTAATCTGGGCCATGGGCTGTTTCCGGAAGCTTCACTGGATAAACTGAGGGGATTGACTGAATTTATCCACGAATATTCACGTAAGGTGATGCAGAAAGCGGCACAGCCGCATTCCTGATGAAATGAAAGGAGAGGAGAAGGAATCCATGACAACGAAAATTGGTGTGCTCGTTATGTCTTACGGTACTCCCGAAAGCCTGGAGGACGTAGAGGCCTATTACACCCACATCCGCCGTGGGAATGCCCCGAGCGCAGAGCAGCTGAAGGAGCTGAAGGACCGCTACGAAGCGATTGTCGGCGGTGTGTTTCCGCTGCGCGAGAATACGGACCGACAGGTGGCATCACTGCAGTCGGCCCTGAGCGGGGATGAGTTGGATAAGGAAATTGAATATGTCTGCTACCAGGGACTTAAGCATGCCCGTCCGTTTATTGAGGACGGAGTGGAAGCCATGGCCAAGGACGGGATTACGGAAGCTGTAGGCATCGTGCTCGCTCCCCATTACTCCACCATGAGCGTGGGGACCTATATCAAGCGTGCCAAGGAGAAGGCGGAGACCTGTGGAGTGAATATCAATTTCGTTGAGAGCTACCATCTGCATCCGCAGCTGATTGAGGTGCTGGGTCGCAGAGTATCAGCCAAGCTGGAACTGTTCGCAGAAGCAGGCGCAGGCAAGGATGACATCCGGGTACTCTTCAGCGCCCACAGTCTTCCGGAGCGGATTCTCTCCATCGGTGATCCGTACCGGGAGCAGCTGCTGGAGACCTCGCAGGCGGTTGCCGACAAGGCGGGTGTCACCTCCTGGCAGTTCACCTGGCAGAGCGCAGGCCGCACGGCAGAGCCTTGGCTCGGTCCGGATGTGCTCGACACGCTGCGTGAACTTAGCAAAGAACAAGTGGAGTACGTGCTGGTAGCTCCGGTCGGGTTCGTATCCGACCACCTGGAGGTGCTCTACGACCTTGACATTGAGGCTCAGGCGGTAGCGGCAGAGCTGGATATGCGGCTGATGCGGATTGAATCCTTGAACAGCGACCCTGCTTATATGGCTGTGCTTAGCGATGTAGTGCGCACCCAAGCAGCGCAGATGAAGGTAACGGAGTCATGACCGGCAATTCAAGGAAGGTAGTTATCATCGGCGGAGGCCTCAGCGGCCTCAGCGCCGCTTTTTATGTGCGCAAGTATTATAAAGAAGCGGGCATTAAGCCCGAAATCGTGCTGGTGGAGCGCAGCAAGAGTCTTGGCGGCAAGATAGAAACGCTGCACAAGGATGGATTCGTGATTGAGAAGGGACCGGATTCCTTTCTGGCGCGCAAGACGGCGATGAGCGACTTGGCCAGGGAGCTGGAGCTGGATCATGAACTGGTAACAACGAACCCTGAGGCTAAGAAAACCTACATAGTTCAGCGGGATAAGCTTCACCCGATGCCGGCGGGGCTTGTGCTTGGTATCCCAACGGAGCTTAAGCCTTTTCTTGCAAGCGGGCTGGTCTCCTTCGGCGGTAAAATGCGTGCCATGCTGGATTATGTTCTTCCGCCCCGCCGCAGTACAGACGATGAGTCGCTCGGTGACCTGATCGAACGCCGTCTGGGCACCGAGGTGCTGGAGAACATGACCGAGCCGCTGCTGGCCGGTATCTACGCCGGAGACATGCGCAAGATCAGCCTGCAGGCCACCTTCCCGCAGTTTGGAGAGGTAGAGCGGAAATACGGCAGTCTCATTCGGGGAATGACCACAGGCCGCAAGCCGGTAGAGACACATACGGGTACTAAGAAAAGCGCCTTCCTAACCTTCCGCCAGGGCCTGCAAAGTCTGGTGCACGGGCTGATTCATGAGCTGCAGGATGTAGAGCTGCGGACAGGGACCGCCGTGTTGTCCATCACGAAGCTGCAGCAGAAGGGGAACCAGGACGTTCCGAACGACGCGGGAGACTCCTGCCGCTATGAAGTGGTGCTTGACCAGGGGGAGCGGCTGCAGGCTGACGATATTTACGTCACTGCGCCTAACTTCGCCGCCGCTGATCTACTCCGCCCCCACGTGGATGTTGCTGCGCTTGAGGCGGTCAACTATGTTTCAGTTGCCAATGTAGTGCTGGCATTTCCGAAGAGTGAGATTGTCAGTGAATACGACGGCTCCGGGTTCCTTGTACCGCGCAAGGAGGGCCGCAACATCACGGCCTGCACCTGGACTTCAACCAAATGGCTGCACACCAGCCCCGACGACAAGGTGCTGTTGCGCTGTTATGTAGGCCGCTCTGGTGACGAGCAGAACGTCGGGTTACCAGACGAGGCGCTGACCGAGCTGGTGCGCAAGGATCTGCGGGAGCTTATGGGGATCACAGCAACGCCTCTGTTCACAGAGATCACACGGCTGACCCATTCCATGCCGCAGTATCCGGTAGGACACCCGGATGCCATAGCCCGGCTGCGCAATGAGCTTGGCACGGCGCTGCCAGGGGTCTATGCCTTCGGTGCGGGTTATGACGGCATCGGGATGCCGGACTGCATCAAGCACGCGAAGCTGACCGCCGAGACCGCTGCGGCGGCGTTGGGTCGCTAGAACTTTCGCGGGGAATATATTGATAGGAAGAACGGTGGAGCGTTGTATTGACGCTTCACCGTTTTTTATGGAAAATAAGTGCGGAACTGCATCTAATTTTGAGTAATTACTACGAAACCACCAAAGTCCTGAGTCTTCAATGTTCTCATCATACGTAAATGGCATCTCTCAGAAGATGGCGAAGCCGTTTCTTCCTGGTGTTCCTGATATAACTCTCCCATTTGGAGGGACAAGCCCATGTTATGATATAATAGAAGCAATTTAAGGGTAAAGGAGATCACAGCATTCATGTTTCAGCCGCGGTCACAGTCGAGAGGAAAACACAAACGAACCAGTAAGCGCCGCCGCAGAACGGCCTGGAGATGGATTAATGTAAGTATGCTATTATTGATAACCGTAATGTTAACTTATTTATTCGGCCATCTGGGGGATGGGGGCGATCCATCATCTGCACCGCTATCGCAACTCCCTGTAGCGGAGCAATCGCCTGCACCGTCACCGGAGGTAAGTGAAGTAGCTGCATCTGCTTCGCCGTCTGCCACGACGGAGGCCATATCCATACCGTCGCCGTCTGCCGACAACGAAACGGACGCCTCCGCAGAGGAGACGCCAGTGCCGGTAGTCAGCGCGTCTCCTGCTCCGGCCACGGCGCCTGCTGCCAGTGCATCGCCTGACCCAGGCTCCGAACCTGCCGGCAGTGCCGCGCCGGACAGCGGCACCTCCGCGGTCGCGGGGCTTCCGCCGGAGGCGAAGAACGGCAAGACGGTGAAACTGAATTTCGCCGGAGATATTATCTTCTCCGGCAAGGCGGGCGATCTGCTGATGCAGAAGGGCTATGATTATTCTTATGCGGCGCTGGATGGGCTTTTTAAACAGGATGACTTAAGCGTCGTTAATCTGGAGACTCCGGTAACTACCCGTGGTGTGGGTGCGCCCAATAAACAGTTCGTCTTCAAGGGTCCGCCGGAGGCGCTGGATGCGCTGAAGGCAGCCGGTGTGGATGCGGTCAATCTGGCCAACAACCATACCCTCGATCAAGGGGAAGAAGGGTTGCGTGATACGTTAACGCACCTGTCCAAGCGGAATATTCCTTATGTCGGTGCCGGACTGGACAGTAAGGAGGCTTATTCAGCGCAGTATTTTGAGCGCAACGGTATTCGAGTTGCCCTGCTTGGCTTCACACGGGTGATGCCATTGATTGAATGGAAGGCCGAGGAGAATCAGCCGGGGCTGGCCTCTGTATATGACAGTGCCGAAGGGCTGAAGGCCATCGCCGAAGCCAGAAAGCAGGCAGACCTTGTAGTAGTGATGGTTCACTGGGGCAGAGAACGGATGGATCAGTATGACAGCATCCAGCAGGGTCTTGGGCACAGCTTCATCGATGCCGGTGCCGATCTTGTGATCGGCGGGCATCCGCATGTGCTGCAGGGCATCGAGCCTTACAAGGGCAAGTGGATTGCTTACAGCACGGGGAACTTTATCTTCACGCGCGGCTCTGTCGCTGCAACCTGGGAGACGGCTGTGTTCCAGGCAGAGTGCAGCGCCCAAGGCCAGTGCTCCATGAAGCTGTTGCCGATGACCGCGGAGCTGGCCCAGCCGATACCGATGAATGACCCGGCTGGACAGCTGCTGCTCAAACGGGTGGAATCGATCTCGGGAGGCCGGGTAAAGATCAATAATGATGGCATGGTCTCCCAGGTCACCCGGTAAGTGCTCAGGCAGAAATAATGGCAAACACCAATTTCAGCGGGGGGCCTTAGGATGAAGAATATGTGTGTGGCCCATCGGGGTTTCTCCGGCAAAGCACCGGAGAACACACTGGCCGCCGTACGGATGGCGATCGCCTTGCCGTATGTCCGCTGGATGGAGATCGATGTCCAGCTGTCCAGGGACGGCGTGCCGGTGGTGATCCATGATTTCAGTCTGGACCGTACCACGAATGGGCACGGTAAGGTGAAGAATATGGATTGGGAGCAGATCCGGCGGCTGGATGCCGGCAGCTGGAAAGGCCGTGCCTTCCGCGGCGAGCGGGTGCCTTCGCTGGATGAAGTGCTGTCCCTGGCTTCAGGCAGGCTGCGGCTTAATATTGAGCTGAAGACGTGGGGCGACCTCTACCCTGGTCTGGAGCAGGCTGTTATTGAGCTGGTCAACTCCAAAGGCATGAGGGATGAGGTGGTGCTCACCTCGTTTGATACAACTTCGCTGGAGAGAGTCAAGGAGATCGATCCGCGGATTCGTACCGGACTGATCTTTGATTCCAGACGGGGAGACCCGGCCCGCAAGCTGCAGGAGCTGGACTGCTCCTTCCTCTCAATCAGCTTCGATCGCCTAAATCCGACTCTCGCGGCGCTGCTTGCGCAGCGCGAAGTGAAGATTATGGCCTGGACTGTCAACAAGGCCAAGGAAATGCGCCGCCTGGCGGCCATGCATTCTGATATAATGATCTGTACGAACCGTCCCGACATTTGGGGCGACACGTTTCTTGAAGTCTAATCACTCCTAAACCGGAAAGAGAGCTGATCTTAATGTGCGCAGCCGTTAACAACCTGTACTGTGTAGGACGCAACTATAAATTACATGCCGAAGAGCTGGGCAATAAGATTCCCGCCGAGCCGCTTATTTTTATGAAGCCTTCCCATGCTGCAGTTCCCTTAGACAAGGCCATTCTCCATCTGCCGCAGAATGCCGGACAGATTCATTATGAAGGCGAGCTGGTGCTGCGGATTGCCCGTGATTATGTTCCCGGCATCAGTGTAGAGGATCTGGTCGATGTTATGGCTCTGGGTCTCGACTTCACTCTGCGCGATATCCATAACGACTTGCAGAAGAAGGGGCTGCCCTGGACGGCAGCCAAGGGCTTCAAGAATGCTGCGCCGCTGACGCCCTATATTGCTTTCCCAGGCAAGGAGGAGCTGGAGGCCACTGATTTCACCGTGCTGAAGAATGGGGTCGAGGTACAGCGCGGCAATGTGCAGAACATGATTTTTTCGCTGCAGACGATTGTAGACTTTATCGCCGCCCGCTACGGGCTGGGTAAGGATGATGTGATCTTCACAGGCACACCAGCCGGTGTGGGGCCTGCGGTTTCCGGTGACTCCTTCGAGCTCTATTGGGGCGAGCAGCTGATGGGGACGTGTCTGATTGGCTGAAGCCGTGCAATGGATAATAGGCGCCATCGGCGCCCTGGTCGTCGCCGGAGCGGCTTACTGGAAGCAATCACTGAGCTTCTCCGGCATGCTGGCTGCATTGGTGATGGGGACGGTTTATTTTGGCGCGGGCAATCTGTTCTGGTTCGGCATCCTGCTACTCTTCTTCATCAGCTCCAGCCTGTTGTCCAGGCTACGGCATGACAATAAGGCGGACCTGGAAGAGACCTATGCCAAAACCGGACGGCGGGATGCCGGCCAGGTGTTCGCCAACGGCGGGATGGGCATGCTGCTGGTGCTGCTGTATGCGATCTACCCGCTGGAGCTGTGGAGCTTCCTGTTTATTGGCGTGATGGCTACTGTAACCTCGGACACCTGGGCTACGGAGATCGGTACGCTCAGCAGGAAACCTCCCCGCTCCGTGCTGACCGGCAGGGTGATGAAGGCCGGCGCATCCGGCGGAGTGTCGCTGCTTGGGACGATGGCGGCAGCGGCCGGAGGCGTGCTGATTGGCGTGTCCTCCTGGCTGCTGCGGACGATGTCCGGCATGCCGGAGCAGCCGTTCCTGCTGCTTGCGCTCTGTGGACTGCTGGGCGGGTTAGCTGGTGCTTTTGCCGACTCAATCCTTGGCGCTACTGTGCAGCAGATGAACCGCTGCCTCGTATGCGGGCGTGAGGTGGAGAGCTTGCAGCACTGCGGAGTAAAGACGGAGCATGCCCGCGGCTGGAAGTGGATGAGCAATGACCGTGTGAACATGATCAGCTCACTGATCGGCGGACTTGCCGCCTGGCTGCTGAGTCTCCTCTGGTGACCGGCAGGCGGACGTGCTGAGTTGGAGTATACACATGGAACAACAACTAAGCCACAGGATGGCACGTAAGGGGGAACCCGATGAGCGGCGTATCCAATGACAAACATTCGGCAATTCTGGATGCCGCATATACGCTCTTCGGTTCAGGCGGTTTCTACGAAACGAAGATGTCGCAGGTGGCAGAGCAGGCGGGAATCGCCAAAGGCACCGTGTATTTATATTTTAAAAGCAAGGAAGAGCTGTTTATGGCAGTGACCCGCCGGGATTGCGAAGGGTTCCTGCAGCAACTGGACGGCAAGCTTCAGGCCCGGCACTCGTTGACAGATAAGCTGGCTGTAATTGCCGAACATCATCTGTTCTATTACTATGAACGCAAGCAGCATACGAAGCTGTTCTTCCGGGCGCCCAACAACAACCCGGAGCTGGTGGCGTACATGGCGCTTTTTATGGAACAATATATGCAGGCGGTGGTGAAGGTACTGCTGGAAGGCGGCGCGACAGAGCCTGAGCTGATGGCCCAGTCCTATATTGGCATGCTGGACCGCCTGAAGATGGATATCCTGTTTGATGCTTCATTTACGGCTGCCGATGCGCTGAAACGGGCTCATTTTGCCGGACGGCTGTTTATCAGTGGAGCCATGGACAACCTGCATCCGTCTGAAGGATGATATAGAAAATATATAGCAAAGTAGGATAACGAATGAATATTATGACCGTGGAGCATCTGTCCAAAACCTATGGAGAAAAAGTACTGTTCCGTGATGCATCCTTCGGGATGGAGGATCAGGACAAGATTGGTGTGATCGGGGTTAACGGGACAGGGAAATCGACCTTGCTGCGCATTATCGCCGGACTGGAAACTGCGGATGAAGGAAATGTGGCAATCGGCAACAGTGTCAGAGTACAGACCTTGGCTCAGAATCCGCCTTATGATCCTGACAATACCGTACTGCAGCAGGTGTTTGCCGGAGATGAGCCGGAGCTTGCGCTGATGCGTGAATATATGGAGACGATTGCTCTTCTGGAGATGGAGCCGGGCAACGCCGGACTGGAAGATAAGCTGGTGCGGATTGGGAATGACATCGGAACTGCGGACATCTGGCATCTTGAGAGTGAAGCCAAAAGCGTGCTGACCAAGCTCGGCATCACCAGTTTCGATGACCGGATGGAGGCTCTCTCTGGCGGCCAACGCAAGCGTGTGGCCCTGGCGGCTGCGCTGATTACCCCTTCCGAGCTGTTGATTCTGGATGAGCCGACGAACCATATTGATACCGACTCTGTTGCGTGGCTGGAGCAGTACCTGAAGAGACGGCGCGGCGCATTGCTGATGGTTACGCATGACCGCTATTTCCTGGACCGCGTAGCCGGAGTGATGCTGGAGCTGGACGGAGGCCGTCTGTTCCGTTATGAAGCGAACTATTCCCGGTTCCTGGAGCTGAAGGCCGACCGCGAAGAGCGCGAAGCCTCTGCTGAGCAGAAGCGCAAGAATCTGCTGCGGACCGAGCTGGCCTGGATTCGGCGTGGAGCCAAAGCCCGATCCACCAAGCAGAAAGCGAGAATCGACCGCTACGAGAAGCTTAAGGAGTCTGGCGGCACCAGTACCAACGGATCGCTGGATATCTCTGTGGGTTCTACACGCCTGGGACGCAAGATTATCGAGATTCATGATTTGGCCAAAAAGCTGAACGGGCGCCAGTTGATAGAGGGTTTGAGCTATATCGCCGTACCGCAGGACCGTGTAGGTATTATCGGCAAGAACGGCAGCGGCAAATCGACCCTGCTGAACATGATTGCCGGACGCATCCAGCCGGACAGCGGCGAAGTTCAACTGGGTACCACAGTAAAGCTGGGTTACTTCACGCAGGAGCATCAGGATATGGATGAGAGCCTGCGTGCGATTGAATACGTGAAGGAAGAAGCCGAGGTAATCAAGACAGCAGACGGCAGTCTGATTACCGCAGGGCAGATGATGGAACGGTTCCTGTTCACGCCTGCCGTTCAGTGGACGCCGATTGCCAAGCTGTCCGGAGGAGAGAAACGGCGTCTGTATCTGCTGCGTGTGCTGATGGGAGCGCCCAATGTGCTGCTGCTGGATGAGCCTACCAATGACTTGGATATCGGGACGCTGGCAGTCCTGGAAGATTATTTGGATGATTTCCCGGGTGTAGTGTTCACGGTTTCCCATGACCGCTATTTCCTGGACCGCACGATGGATAAGCTGATTGCCTTCGAGGACGGCCAGATCCGGATTCATGTCGGTGATTATACCGAATATGAGGAATGGATGGCGGCTAATGTGCCTGATCGCGGAGCGGCTGCCAGCAAACCCAAAGAAGCCGCTGTGGAGCCTGTAGCGGCAGCAGAAGTCCAAGCTCCGGCTACGGCGTCACAGGTAGGCTCTGGCAATGAGAAGCTCAAATTCAGCTTCAAGGAGCAGCGGGAGTTTGAAGGCATCGACCAGGCGATTGAAGAGGCTGAGGCCCTGCTGGTACAGATCAACACAGAGATGGAGGCAGCCTTCGCCGATTCCGCGAAGCTTCAGGAGCTGACCGGCCAGCAGGCCCAGGCGGAAGCTGAACTGGAGCGTCTAATGGAGCGCTGGACCTATCTTAACGAGCTGGCGGAAAGAATCGCCGCCAAGACCTGATTGTGACAAGCAGTAACCCTGGCTGATTGAAGAGGCGGAAGTCTCCAAGCTGAGGGATAAGGCTTGAAATAAACTCAAAAAACAAGCTGACACCGGAGTTTCCGGCGGCAGCTTGTTTTTTTGGCTTCTATGCATCTATTGAAAGCTTAGGACCAAATCACGATCGAGTCCAGTATATAGGAACCGCTATCTAGCTTGTTGAAGACAAATTTAATATCCAGCTGGGAGATAATAATCGATGGATCACTGTAGAGTGGTTTGCCTAGCGTGAAATAAATATTCGCAGAGGAACTCTCATTATTTTTGTAAGAATCCTTCTCGAATTTGATATCATTCAGGTTAGCCTTGGCTAAGTAGGCGGCATCCTCTGCGGAAACGGAACTGCTCTGGCCGCTGATTTCCTCAGCAATTTCTTCCGCAATCCGTTCTTTGCAGTATTGGGCATTACTGTCTTTGCCTGCGGTCATATACTTATCAATCAGCGCATTTAGGGCAGCTGTAGAGCCTCCCGATGACAAGGCTTTGCTATAGGCATGTGTAAACTCCAGAGCGATGGGCTTCAATTGGCTGCCAGCCGCGTTCTCATCATATTTCGCAGGCAAGGTAGGAACTCTGCCTGCAGAAGCTGCTGGGGCCGTTGACGGAGTGGGTGCACTGGAAGCAGGCGGCGCAGTCGCCACAGGAGCGTTGGTGGCCACTGGCGTATTGTTTACCGGTGCAGTTGTGGCGGCATCGTTATAAGGGATTCCTGCATTGGCATCGCTGGTAGTTTTGATCTCCACGGTTTTGGTGTTGCCGTTCCAGAGAACCTCGGCGCTCAACGCTTCGCCTACGGCTTTGGCTGGGAGATAGGTAGAGCCGTTGTAGACGAGCGGAGACAGCTTCTTGCCGCTGGCGTCTTTAGGCGTCCAAGCTGTACCGTCTACTGTAAATTTAATCGTACTGTTGAGATAGGCTTTGACCAGGGATACACCGTCTGCGGCATAGACGCCTACAGCGCCGGTTAATAATCCGGTGGCCAGAAGGGATGAGATAAATGCTTTTTTGGTAATGTTCACGTAATTGCCTCCTGCGAAGTGAATTATAATTCCAATGACCTATGTACATAAACTAATTAGTAATATTATTCCTCTGCCGTTAGTTTATAACACTATATATATATCGGTCTTTCAGTTGGAATTGTTTAGGTGAAACCATTACCTTTCGGCTAGTTAATTGATGGTTCCATAAAAGATACTGGCTCCGTTATATGCCAATCGTTCCATCCGAAATTTTGGAGTAGGTCTTTAAGAGCATAGGCAATTTGTTTTCTTTCCAGTAGATCATTAGGTCTATAGCTCACCTGTATTAGAAAAAGTGAATGAATACTGGGAGACCATGGTGTGGAAGGTTGATAGATACTATTTAGCCATGTACTCATATTTTCAATATCATTCGATTCTGTAAGCATTGGGATCAATTCAGGTGACCAAAAACACAAATAGCGATTCTCCCGTTACTGGAGATCGCTGCGTTGTTGTTTTACGGCCTTCTTTAATCACAGGTTATCTCTTTCGTCGAAAAATCGTCACTGCTTAGGCCTCCATAAGATAAAAGCATCCCAGACTGGGTTTCTTGATCGCCACCTTAGTCCAGCCACCGATTTAAGTGCGAAAACGCATCTAATTCACCGGATTTTTCCGTTTTGGAGCAAATAAGTGCGAAAACGCATCTAATTTCGAGTTTTAAGCGCTACAGAGGCTACAGAGTAAAATTTCCTCAAAATAGTTGCAGATTCGCACTTATTTGTCTGATCATGGGCGTTACGGCTGAAATTAGTTGCAGTTTCGCATCTAATTTCTCCCAAGGTTCCAGAGTAGCAGTCACATCCTCTACATCCTAAAGAAAGAATCGATTTACTCAGAAATAGTTGTATATACGCGCTCACTGACAGGAGTTCGGAGTAATGTACTAAATCCTAGCGGGGACCTAAGTAGTAACCAAAAAACAATTATCTCCCAGACACAGCAATCATCTGGACAACCGCCCGATCGTCCCCGGTCAGAACTGCTTCATCGGCATTCATCTGGGAGGAGCCGTCACCGTCCAGGAAGATGCCTTCCCGGCCTTCGCCGGGCACGGACTCTAGAATGGCTGAACGGAAGGCAGCCGCCGTGCAGCGGGTGGAGCTGACGATCAGCCACAGCTTATCCTCCCGGTCATACACCAGCCCCGAGCGCAGCCGCTGCTCATCCGCATAAGGCAGATGCTCTGCAGCTGCAGCGGGTTCCCACATAGCTTCCTGCTGCAGGTTCATGCTAATACCGCCCTGCGCCCAATAACGGTTGCGGTCCGTAACGTTGAGCTCACTGCCGGAGGAGACGACCTGAACCGACAGCTGACGGCTCGCCGCATCCCAGACCAGCGTGCCACGGGCATATTTGGCATTAAACCAGCCTGAGCCGTAGGCCAGGCGGTCGCCATTCACGGGTACGTCATTCATAATGGCGACCGACAGCAGATCCTGGCCATAGAAGAATCCTCCGTTAATTCCGTAAGCGGCGATCTGGCGCAAGGGGAGCTGATCAGCCCTCAGCACCAGATCCTGCGGAATCACCGCCATCATATGCAGCCGGACTCCGTCCGAAGCTTCTGCTTCAAGATAGGTATACGAGTGAGGCAGTCCGTCAAAAACTTCCCTGTTCTGCGTCTCACTAAACAAATAAACAGCACTGCCTGCGGCTATGGCAACAATAAGCAGTAAGGCGATCCCCCAGCGCTTAGGGTGTCTCCATAACTCGCGGAGACTGTGGCTGAGCTGTCTAGTTCTCTCCGACATAAGCGGCCAGCAGCTTGGTTGTGTTAAGAATGGCCTGCTTATGGGTACGCTCCATGGAGTGCGAGGCATGAACGCCTGGACCAATCAATGCGGCGCGGATATTATTCCCGCCTCTCAATGCAGCAGAAGCATCCGAGCCGTACATCGGATAAATATCAACCGCAAAAGGGATCGCCAGCGCGTTGGCCAGTTCAATAAGCCGGCCGGTCATCTTGTAATCATAGGGCCCGGAGGAGTCCTTGGCACAGATAGAGACGTCGGTCTCCTTGCAGCTGAGGTCATCGCCCATAGCGCCCATATCGACGGCGATCATCTCGTGAATCTCTCCCGGAATCCAGGCCGTGCCGTGTCCTACCTCCTCATAGTTGGAGATCAAGAGGGAGAGGTTGTGCAGTGGCTTCCAGCCTTCCCGCTTCATGCTCTCCAGCAGTCCGAGCAGTGCCGCTACACTGGCCTTGTCATCGAGATGGCGTGATTTGACGTAGCCGCTTGGCGTAATCACCGGCCGGGCTTCGAAGGAGATGAAGTCGCCGACAGAGATACCCAGCTTCAGCACATCATCCTTGCCTGACACCAGTTCGTCGATCCGGACCTCCATATTCTCTTCCTGGCGCTTGAAGTCACGGGCATCGGGGTACACATGCACCGACGGGTGGCTGGTCAGAATGGTGCCTGTATAGGTTAATCCGCTGCGGGTATGAATCTTGCAATATTCATTCTCAATGCTGCTCATGGCGAAACCGCCTACGGAGGTCAACCGCAGCGTGCCGTTAGGTTTGATGGAGCGGACCATGGCACCTAGCGTGTCTACGTGGGCGCTGAGTCCGATCGTACGCGAGGGCTCAAGGCCTTCCACGGTAAGAATAAGCCCGCCTTTCTCATTCCAGCTGAGCGGAACACCCAGCGCCGCTGCTTCTTCGGCCACCAGATTCATCACCTGGGCGGTATAACCAGAGGGACTGGGTGTTTCCAGCAGCCTCTGCAGAATACTAAGAATATACTTTTCATTAGGTTGAATGTTTAACAAGGTTGGGCCTCCTGTTCTAGATCGGGCTGCCGTTCTCGACTGGCAGTTCTTCATCATGATTAAATTTTAGATTGTCGTGATTATTGTTGGCTTCTTTCAGTTTGGCAAGCTCCGCGTTCAGCACTTTAATCTGTTTCTGCAGCTTGTATTGACGGAAAATACCGAAAGAACCCACAATTACGCCGCCAATCAGCGCGCAGCTGACGATGACCAGAATCAGCGGAATGCTGACCACGTCGAATCCGAAGTTAACCTGAACGGGGTCTACGTTAATTACTGCGAATATGGCTATCAGCAATGCAAAGATTAGACCTGCAATCAGCGACCATTGTAATCTCATTGAAATTCCCCCTCGGATTATATGACAGTATAAATCCCTTACCCAAAAGGGCAAGGGACTATTCAATACTAGGCTTTATGGTTTACTTCGTCAACTGCTCCATTTGGGCAATTACACTCTCGAACACACTCATCGCTTCACGAATCGGTTCAGGAGAAGACATGTCTACTCCGGCTTTCGTGAGGATGTTGATAGAGTAATCACTGCCCCCGCTCTTCAGGAAGCCAAGGTAGCGATCGACGGCCGGCTGGCCTTCTTCTAGAATCTGTTTGGCGAAGCTGGTAGCTGCCGAGAAGCCGGTCGCATATTTGTAGACATAGAAGCTGTTGTAGAAATGCGGAATCCGTGCCCACTCCATCTCGATATCCTTATCCACAGCCATGTCCTTGCCATAGTATTTTACATTCAGATCGTAGTAGATCGCCGAAAGATCCTTCGAAGTGAGCGATTCTCCATCTTCCGCCCGCTTGTGAATCAGCATTTCGAATTCAGCAAACATCGTCTGCCGGAATACGGTGGTGCGGAACTGGTCGGCATAATAGGTGAGCAGATACATTTTTTCTTTGGGGTCAGTGGACTTGTTCAGCAGATAGTCCATCAGCAGTGCTTCATTGGTGGTAGAGGCGACCTCTGCCAGGAAAATCGTATATTGCGCATCCCGGTACTTCAAGGCGTTGTCCGAGTAGTAGGAGTGCAGCGCATGGCCCATCTCGTGTGCCAGTGTGAACATGCTATTGAGATTGTCATTATGGTTCAGCAGCACAAAAGGGTGGGTGCCGTAAGCACCCCAGCTGTAGGCGCCGGTGCGTTTGTTCTCATTCTCGTAAACGTCGATCCAGCCATTGTCATAGCCTTCCTGCAGCACTTTCAGGTAGTCCTCGCCGAGCGGCTTAAGACCTTCCTTCGTGATCTGCTTGGCTTCTTCAAAGGTAATATCAAGCTTGTATTCATCCACCAGCGGCGCGAACAGGTCATACATATGCAGTTCGTCTACACCCATCAGCTTCTGGCGCAGCTTCATGTAACGGTGCATCAGCGGCAGGCTTTCGTGAATGGTGTCGATCAGGTTGGTATAGACCTCTTTGGAGATGTTATCGCCGAAGAGCGACATTTCCAGAACCGACGGGTATTTACGGACCTTCGAATAGAAAACATTCTTGTTCACATTGGCGCTCAGCGTAGCTGCGATTGTGTTCTTTTGCTTGCCATAAGTCTCATAGACCGCAGTAAAAGCATTCTTGCGGACCTCACGGTCCGGGCTTTCCAGGAACTTGATGTAACTGCCATGTGTCAGCTCCACTTCCTTGCCGTTCTCATCCTTGATCTTGGGGAACTTGAGGTCAGCATTGTTCAGCATACCGAAGATATTCTGCGGAGCCTGTGACAGGTTCCCGACTTGGGCAAGCAGGGCTTCCTCTGCTTTGGAGAGGATATGGGCCTTCTGGCGTTTCATCTCAGTGAGTGTAAAAGTATAATCTGACAAGTCAGGATCGGCGATGAATTGGTCAAGCGTCTCATCAGGCAAAGCCAGAATCTCCGGTGTCACGAAGGAAAGCGCCTCGCCGGCCTCCACGCCAAACTGCTTGGCTTTGGAGGAGAGTCCCTGATAGACAGAATCAGCGGTGTCTTCATCCTGGCGCATATGCGCGTATACATACAGGCGTTCTGTCAGCTGTCCAAGCTCGTCATCGAGGCTGAAGCAGGCTTTGAGAGCAGCCGGAGAGTCCAGCTTGCCTTGATAGCTCGCCGCTTTGGCGACCAGCGATTTAGCTTCTGCGTAAGCGTCGTCCCATTCCTTCTGGGACGCAAACATATCTTCGAGCTTCCAGCGGTTCTCGGCAGGCACATCGCTTCTCTTCAACAATTGTTCCATGGAAATCCTCCTTGAGAAATGGGATGAAGTTGGTATATTATTCTGCGGCGATGCCGACAGCGAATAATCGCCTGGCAACAGGCTTAAGGCCAGCAGCAGTGTAAGAGATTTGATAGCTAAAGGCAAGGCAGCCGCCTCCTATGTAAAGTCAGAGTCGGCTTAGTCTGCCCGTTTTCAAGGTTGATTATCAATATTCGAATGGACGTGCCGCCCTGTTAGGAGAGCAGGCTGTAAATAATAAATACAAAGGCAAGCATAATCATAATAACTGCGGTCAGAGCCATTCCCCGTCTTAGCTGCTGGGGAACCCGTTCTCTGGCCATAATCAGAACTGCGCCCAGGCAAAGGACAAGAACCACATACAGCGTGAGGTTTCCGTTATCCATATCCGGCTATACCTGCTTGAAGGCAGCAATAATATTACGGTACTCATCTTCATTGTCTTTATAGGATTCTTTGTTGAAACGGTTATTTACCCACTGCATCATGGCTGGACGGCTGAGGAAGGTATGTGTTTCTTCTCCCCACTGGTCGGAAATTTCCCGGAGCACGATATAACGCCCCTGAACTTCTACTGTCATCATGTTCCATTTGTCTGTTTTGTATATCTCATGTTTTTTGATCATTTTGATTACCACCCTGGCGATTTTTGGCTTTTGGCTCAATGATAACGCAGGCGGGAAGTGAAAAGCAAATTTTATCATATAATGAAGCAAGAGATGGATTGCCTGGACAAGCCATTTGGAGTATAATGTAAGCATACGCCATATATGGCGCTATTTTAGGAGGTTGTTCATTTGAAAGGTACAGTGAAATGGTTTAATGCAGAGAAAGGCTACGGTTTTCTTCAGGTTGAAGGCGGCGAGGATGTATTTGTACACTTCTCAGCAATTCAAGGTGAAGGATTCAAGACTTTGGATGAAGGCCAGGCCGTAGAATTTGATGTGACTGAAGGTAACCGTGGACCCCAGGCAGCTAACGTAGTTAAATTATAAGCATCAGCTAGACAGCTGATTTGTCCACTATATATATATTTTATCCGCACTTATTATAGGGATACACAAGCACACACAGTTCCTTCGGGGACTGTGTTTTTTAGTTTTTCTGTAAATGCTGCGTGAAGCAGCAACGAAAGAAGAGGCCCGTTACTTGCCGCAACAGCGGGGAACGGACCTCTTTTTCCAAAACACTCTTCATCTTATTTGTCCAGAGAAGCCGGGATCGTCCCGAGCATAGCGCTGTTTCTCAGATCGTTCAGATGTTTGCCAAGGAAACCGGCGAAGGCCAGCAACGAAAAAGCCATTGCTACTATATAAAAGACGAAACGCCCTGCATCCTGATAAAGCATGCCGCCGAAGGTTCCGCTTAGCAGTCCGGCAGCACTGGACCATACCACGGTGAAGATGGCAAGCCCGGTCGCCCGCAGCTGATCCGGTATAATCCGTGTGATGTAACGGACAGCCGTTACGAAATACACTCCAAATGAAAGACTGTGCAACGCCTGGATGGCAATAACCGAACCCGGGTGATCGGCAGTGGACATCAGCAGGAAACGGACGGCATACATCAGGCTGGCAAAAGCCAGCAGCGGAAGCTCCTTGAACCGTTCTCCATACTTGCTGAGCGCAAACAGCACCGGAATCTCGCTTATTGCAGAAGCAAGCAGAGCCCAGCCGATCACTTCCTCGCCAGCACCCAGCTGCTTCAGGCTGATGGTGAGAAAAGCTTCATTCATCCGGTGGCCAAGCGCCAGCACAAACACGCAGCTGAAGAACCAGAGCACCTCTTTTTGCAGCAGGATGGACTTCAGACTGATCTTAGGGGCCGGCGGGGAGTCAGCGTTCTCTGGTTCAACCGGGGTTCTCTTGACATCCTTCAGACCTAGGGTTATTACCAGCGCAGCGATGACGATAATGATACATACAGTCATACTCCATGAAGGACCCAATGCCCGCAGGGCATACCCAACAGTCAACGCAAAAAATGCATAACCCAGTGAACCAAATACACGAATGGCGATGAAGTTGCGCCCATGACGTTCGGCTATTTTGATGGCCATCGTATCTGCCAGCGGAAATACCGGATAATAGAAGAAATAGAATAAGGACAAGATAAGCATAACTGTGGAAAATTCAGTGGCCCTGGCCAGCAGCAAGGCCGTTACCAGCTCACCTGCCAGCAGAATGACCATAATCTTACGGATGGTGCCCAGCCTGTCGCTGATCATGCTCCAGAACAGATTGGACAGTATGGAGATAAGCGGCCCCAGGGAATACAAATAGCCCACCTGTGAGCTGCTGAAGCCCAGATGAGTGTAGAATAAAGGGAAATAAGAGACTACCAGCACACTGGTGCCGTAGATGGTGAACATAAAGGAACGCAGCCAGTTCTGATCACTGTACAGGCCGCCGGTCCGCTGTGAAAGCATTACATTGCACTCCTCCAAATTTCAAATACGGTCAGTATATCATAAAAACAGGCCTGTGGGCTGTGACGCGAACGGATTTCAGAATCTTTCATGATTTTGCGAAAGTGATTTTGTTGTTTGTACAAATACGCCGATCATATTATAATAATGATGATTTGGATAAGGAGACAACAATGTGGAGGCACCGTCATTGAGTGAATTAGAGCAAGGCCGTAACCTAAGCCCGCGCGGTCCGATTGGACTGATGAGCAGGGTCTACAAGTACGTGCTGCCCGAAGTTAGGTCATCGCTTAACCTCTGGCGCCAAGATGCACAAGGGATTCCCGATCCCGAGCTCCGGAAGCAAGCGCTTGCCAGCATTGAAACGAAACAGTTTCACTGCGAAGGCGGCGGTATTTATGCTGCTGGCAATCTATCGATGAGACATATACTTATTCCGCTTATTGTTGCTTACCAGACGATCAGTGATTATCTCGACAACCTGTGTGACCGCAGCACCTCGCTTGATCCCGCCGATTTCCGGCTGCTGCATCAATCCATGCTGGATGCCATTCATCCGGATGCCGAGCCTGTTAATTATTATGCGCTTCGCAGTGAGCAGAATGACGGCGGATATTTGAACAAGCTGGTCCGCACATGCCAGGAGATGATTAGACAGCTGCCTGGATATGCGGCCGCTGCACCCGAGATCCATCAGCTCGCTGTGCTGTACACAGACTTGCAGGTGTACAAGCATATCCGCCCCGAACTCAGGGAATCTACTCTGAAGGAATGGTGGGAGCAAGAAGGACATCGTGCTCCACAGCTGCTCTGGAATGAATTCGCAGCGGCCACCGGCTCTACGCTGGGTGTGTTTATGCTGTTCCTGTCTTCCTGCGATCCCGGGCTGAGCGAAGCTTCTGCAGCTTCGATTCGTGCTGCCTATTTCCCGAATGTATGCGGGCTGCACATCATGCTGGATTACCTGATTGATCAGGACGAGGACCGGGCCGGTGGAGATCTCAATTTCTGCAATTATTATGACAGCACTGAAATTATGCTGAACCGGATAGCTTCCATCGTTGAGGGAGCGCGTGCAGATGTCAGGAAGCTACCTGAGAATTCGATGCACGTAATGGTCATTGAAGGCCTGCTGGCACTTTATTTATCCGATCCGAAAGTCAGCGAACAGCGGGAGGTTCGCTCCGTATCTAAACGCTTAATGAGGGGAAGTCCGCTTACCAGACTGTTCTTCTTCGCCAACAGCCGCTGGATACGCAAGCATTTGTACTAGCAATGCTGTGAAGCTTCATACTGAATGAGGGTGAAGCTTTCGCACAATCTTAAGGAGGAACAAGCCGTATGACAAAAGTTAAAAAAATCGCAGTATTGACAAGTGGAGGAGACTCGCAGGGGATGAACGCTGCCGTTCGGGCAGTTGTTCGCAGCGCGCTTTTCTACGGCATTGAGGTCTATGGAATTCAACGCGGATATCAGGGTCTGCTGAACCGCGACATCTTCCCGATGGATCTGCGCAGTGTAGGCGATATCATTCAGCGCGGAGGCACCATTCTGCAGTCCGCGCGCTGTCTGGAGTTCCTGAAGCCCGAAGGTCAGCAAAAGGGTGCGGACATTCTGAACGAGATGGGTATCGACGGTCTTGTGGTTATCGGTGGAGACGGATCCTATAAAGGTGCCAATAAACTCAGCAAACTGGGTATCAATACGATGGCACTGCCTGGAACCATCGACAACGATATTTCCTTCACCGACTACACCATTGGCTTCGATACGGCAGTGGGCGTGGTGGTTGACGCAATCAACAAGCTGCGTGACACTATGTCTTCCCATGAACGTTCTTCCATCGTGGAAGTTATGGGACGTCACTGCGGCGATATCGCTCTGCATGCTGGACTGGCTTCCGGTGCGGAGACCATTCTGGTACCGGAAATGCCTTATGATCTGAATGAAGTGGCTGACCGCATGCGCGATAATTTTGCCAGAGGCAAACGCCACAGTATTGTAATTGTTGCTGAAGGCGTAGGCAAGGGCGAAGATGTGGCACAGGCACTCAAAGACCGCCATGCTTCCCTGGATGCGCGGGTAACAGTGCTTGGACATATTCAGCGCGGTGGAACACCGACTCCGGGCGACCGCAACCTGGCCAGCCGGTTGGGTGACTTCGCAGTCCGCAAGCTGATCGAAGGCGAATCGGACAAAGCCTGTGGAATCATCAAGGGTGAGCTGACCTTGACCGATATTGATATCGTTGTGAAGACCAAGAAGGATTTTGATCTGAATCTGTACGAGCTGGCTTCCCGCTTGTCACAATAGAGCACAGATCATATTTCTTCTATAGAAATTCTAATATTTACTTCTAACAAGCCCCTGCAGCAGCAGCAGGGGCTTGTTTTTGGTTGAAATATAAGTATTGCAGGATGCACGCTATAAAAGATCCTTCTATTTCTTGCAGAGACGGTGCAGTCTATGGCTCCAGGGGGAAAACTGCATTGACAATATACCCCCACCCGTATATTATATACCCTATGGGGTATAAGGAGGAGTTAATATGAGCAGAAAAAGCAGGAAAGTGGTTATAATTGGCGGTGTAGCCGGAGGGGCTTCCGCCGCCGCAAGATTGCGCAGACTGAATGAAGATGATGAGATTATTATGTTTGAGCGCGGGGAGCATGTGTCTTTTGCCAACTGTGGTTTGCCATATTATATTGGCGGAGCCATTGATTCTAGGGAGAAGCTGTTTGTACAGACCCCGAAGGGGATAAGGGATCGATTCAATATTGATGTGAGAGTATTTATGGAGGTTACAGAGATCAATCGCGAGCTTAAGCAGGTCAAGTTCCGTAATACATTAAACGGGGAAGAAGGCCGGCAGTCATACGATATTCTGATCCTGTCTCCCGGTGCCAGACCTGTTATGCCCGATATACGGGGTCTTGCAGAAGCGGACAACCTGTTTACATTAAGGAATATTCCCGATACCGATAAGATCAAGGCTTACGTGGATGATCAAAATCCAGAACATGCGACGGTTATAGGTGCAGGTTTCATTGGGCTTGAGATGGCTGAGAATCTGCGCGAGCGCGGAATGGCTGTCACGATCATTGACCGCGGTTCACAGCTGCTGGGTCCGCTGGACCCGGAAATGGCTAAGCCCGTGGAGCAGCATATGAAGCAGCATGGCGTGAAGATTAGACTAAATGAAGATGTGAAGGCATGCAGAGGCAAGGGGAAGCTGCTCGATTTATCATCTGGCGAAACGATTAGAACAGACCTGATTATCATGGCTATAGGTGTCATTCCTGAGAATGAACTAGCCCGCGACAGCGGACTTGAACTGGGCTTCCGGGGAGCGATCCGGGTGAACGAAGCCCTGCAGACCAGTGATCCCAGCATTTATGCGGTGGGAGACGCCATTGAGGTGAAGGACCGGATTCAGGGTTTCGCCACGATGGTATCCCTGGCCTGGGGGGCTAACCGTCAGGGGCGGCTGGCAGCCGATCACATCAATGGCAGGGAGGTTAGTTATGATGGAGCGCTCGGGACAGCGATCATTAAGACGTTCGGGCTGACTTCGGCCGCCACAGGCAACAATGAGAAGACGCTGGTCCGGCTGGGAGTTCCCTATGAAGTCATTCATATTCATCCCAATTCACATGCGGGTTATTATCCTGGAGGTGCGCCGATCTCGATCAAGCTGTTGTTTCATCCGCAGAACGGCACCATTTATGGGGCTCAGGCTGTTGGACCCGATGGAGTGGACAAAAGAATTGACGTACTCGCAACCGCCATTCGGGCTGGTCTGAGCGTTCAGGAGCTTGCTGATCTGGAATTGGCCTATGCACCTCCCTATTCCTCTGCCAAGGACCCGGTTAATATGGCAGGGTATGTAGCCTCTAATGTAATAGACGGCAGCGTACGCACCATACAGTGGCATGAGGTGGATGCATTCGTGGAGAATGGCGGCGTTCTGATTGATGTCAGAGACGCAATCGAGCGGCAGGCCGGCTTCATCCCCGGTTCGCTCCATATTCCGCTTGCCGAGCTGAGAACTCGGCTGAGTGAAATTCCACAGCAGCATGAGATCGCAGTATCCTGCCAGGTCGGATTAAGAGGGTATATCGCCGCCCGTATGCTGACTCAGAAAGGGTATGAGGTGAAGAATCTGGATGGAGGCTACAAGACCTACGCAGTAATGAAGCGAGAGAATGGCGGCAACGGGAGAATGAGTCTGCATCCAGAGCAGCCAGCATCATCACAACAGCCGCCGGATACAGTCGAGACTTCACCAGTCCCATCGGCAGATCACAGTCTTATCGTGCTGGATGCTTGCGGATTGCAGTGTCCGGGACCTATACTCAAAGTATATGAAGCGGTTCAAGGCATGGATACGGGGGACAGGCTTCAAATCTCCGCAACCGATTTTGGTTTCGCTATGGATATTGAACAGTGGTGCCTGAAAACTGGGAATGTTCTGGAATCGCTGGATGTCACCGGTGGCAAGGTACAGGCTGTGCTCAGTAAGGGAGGTGGGGATCAAGCCATTTCCACGCATCCGTCTGCTGTTAAAGAGGGGGCGACTCTTATTGTGTTCAGCGGAGATCTGGACAAGGCCATTGCTTCTTTTATCCTCGCCTCCGGCGCGGCGGCGATGGGCAAGCAGGTGACCATGTTCTTCACCTTCTGGGGGCTTAACCTTCTGCGCAAGGATGAGGGGCCTCGCATTAAGAAAAGAGGGATCGACCGGATGTTCGGCCTGATGCTGCCGCGCAGCACGAAACAGCTGCCGCTCTCCAAACTGAATATGGCTGGTATCGGGCCGAAGATGATCCGCCGCGTGATGCAGCGCAAAAATGTAGAGTCACTGGAGCAACTGATGTCTGCGGCACAGCAGGCTGGTGTCACGATGATTGCTTGCACCATGAGTATGGATATTATGGGCATTAAGGCGGAAGAGCTGAGAGCTGGAGTCAATTTTGGCGGAGTGGCCAGTTATATGGGGGCTGCTGAAGATGCCGGTGTCAATCTGTTTATCTAAAGGGTGGTGAACAAAAGTGGAGTATGACAAAGGGATCAAAAACAGACTGAAACGGATTGAAGGGCAGGTACGAGGGGTACTGGCTATGCTTGAGGAGGGCAAGGATTGCCGCGAGATTGTTACTCAGCTCACAGCCATCCGCACTGCCGTGGACCGCACGGTGGGAACTGTCATCGGAGCCAATCTCGAACACTGCATAGAGGAGGAGATGGAGAAAGGTAATTCTCCGCATCAGGTGATCAGTGAAGCGGTAGAACTGCTCGTCAAGAGCCGTTAAGCCATAACCCAAAGAGCAGCTGCGAAGTACACCCGCAGCTGCTCTTTTTTCATAAATTGAAATTACTATCCATGTCTATGCTTCCCGTAGAGCTTGTGCGGCGGCAGCGAATTTGCGCTGAACCTTGATCAGTCGGGCCATCAGCAGCACGGCTCCAATGGCAAGGCCGGTAATCAGGCCAATCCAGTACCCGTATGCACCCAGGTCTGTATAAGTAGCCAGGACATAACCTGTAGGCAGCCCTATAACCCAGAAAGCTATAAAACAGATAATAAAGGCCGGATTCACGTCCTTGTAGCCGCGCAGCACACCTTGCGTAGGGGTGGCGATAGCATCGGAGATCTGGAAGAAGATAGCATAAATCAGGAAATGCTGAATCAGTGCGATTACTTCCGGTTCTTCCGAATACAATCCGGCCACATGATTGCCGGCGAACAGCAGCACAAGTGCAGTGGCCAGCGAGAGAATGGCAGCCAGCCCGATTCCCATGATGCCGTAGGTTCGTGCATCCTTTTGCCGGCCTGATCCGGTTTCGTAGCCTACCAGAATAGTCAGACTTATGCAGATGCTGAGCGGAATCATATACAGTGTTGAGGCGAAGTTGAGCGCAGCCTGGTGCGCCGCGATGGTCATTGTATCGAAGCTGCTCATCAGCAGCGTGACGGCTGAGAAGACGGCCTTTCGAAGAAGATCGAGAATCCGATCGGCAGACCGATAGTCAGCAGCTCCTTGAAGCTGCGCAGCGAAATGGCATAATAGTTGCGGAATAGCTGCAGTCCTTTGAACGGCTCGGCGCGGTAGACAAACACGAGGGCAATAGCAAAGATTACCCAATAGGTGATTGCCGAAGCTATACCTGCGCCAACACCTCCCATACGAGGGAACCCGAAGTTTCCGAAGATCAGCAGGTAGTTCAGCCCAACGTTCACAGGTAGAGCCATCAGGGTGATCAGCATGGAGATTCGGGTCTGGCCGAGCGCGTCAATACAGCTGCGAAGTACAGTATACCCGAAGAGCGGCACAATGCCGAAAGCGATGGCGCACAGAAAACGGAAGGCGATGTCTCTGACCGCAGGCTCCAGGTCCATAAAGTTAAGGATCGGTTTAAGGGCGGCGAAGCCGGCCAGCAGCACCAGCAGTGACACCAGCAGAGAGAGCCATATCCCTTGAGTGACCTGGTAGGCGACCTCCTTGTTTTTTTTGCTGCCCAGCAGCTGTGAGACGATAGGAGTAATCCCCATCAGTATACCGCTGAGTCCCGTCTGTACCGGAATCCAGAGGCTGGTGCCAATGGCTACTCCGGCCAGATCGGCTGTGCCGAATTTGCCGGACATGTTGGTATCGAAGAAGGTGATGGCGGACAAGGAGATTTGAGTCACCAGAATCGGAAAAAGAATCTGCAGAAATTGAATCATTTTTTGCTTGAAGGTAAATGTCTGAATCATGTAAATGTCCCTCTTATCTATGGAATTCTAATTATGTATAGTTGAGACTCCGACTCAGCAAAAGACCCGGCAGTCAGCCGGGCCTTGATGCTTACGTCAGGCTTGCTTTATAAAGGATAAGGGCTAGAGACCTTACTTCTCGTAATCCACACCGGAGGTATAACGGTTGTTGGCGTTCCAGAGCAGGTATTCATCCACATTCTGATCCTTCAGTGCACGGATCTGTTCTTCAACCTGCTTCTTGCCGTATTTGATATAATGGCCACTGCCCAGCCAACTGGCTGTGAAGTCCTGAATCCAAGGGCGGATAACCGGTTTATAACTGCCGAGCGGGCCAAGCTTCTTGTGCGTATCGACCATGGAGCCTTTGATTGTGGCATAAGGATCAAGATCCGGCTCCTTCACATCAAACCAGCCAGTGGAGTAATGACTCGGATAAACCATTGGACTAATAACGTCGACGTTCTTGGAGATCTTCACGAAATCCTGTCCGATGCCTTCAGCCGCAGGAACGGAAGCGGCATAGCCGAAGATATCAACGGAGATGCGCACACCGAGAGGTTCAAGCTCTGCTTTGGCATATTTGACGAAGTCGGCGATAATTTCGACCCTTGGTCTGTCACTTTTGGTGTATTTCAGGGTTTCCGCACGTTTCTCAAACCCTTCAGGGAAACGGACATAGTCGAACTGGATTTCCTTGAAGCCCAGCCTGGCCGCTTCCTTGGCAATAGCGACGTTGTATTTCCAGACGTCTTCATTATATGGATTCACGAAGCTGTCTCCGCCCTTGTTGGCCCAAACTGAGCCGTCCTTGTTCACAAAGGACATTTCGGGATTTTTTTGGGCAAGAATGGAATCCTTGAACACTACAATGCGTGCAATTGGATATACCTCATGTTTCTTGAGCCGCTCCATCAGCTTGTTGATGTCTCCGATGAACGGTTGAGGTTTGCCGAGCTTCTGTAGTTCGGTATTCTCCGTCTTATAGGTGATGTAGCCGGTGTCGTCTTTGATGTCAATAACCATCGAGTTGAGCTCCGACTTGTCCAGCAGGTCAAGCAGCTGTTCCATCCGTGCGCCGCCCGCACTGTAGGCAGTGACATAAATACCCTTAACCTTGGGCGCATCCGGTTGTGGGTCCGTGTGGATGGCGCTGTCAGGTGCTGCTGTTCCCGGAGCCGCAGTCGCGCCCGGAACAGGTGATGCTGAGGCGCCGTTGCCTCCCGAATTGTTGCTGTGTTGTGCAATGACGGGTGGTTTGAGTGCGGATTGAATGGCTGTGTTCATATCCGCATCATGATGGTTTGGCTGTACGCCGACGCCCCCCAAGGTCATCATTAGTAGTGCCCAGGTGATGTTCATTTTTTATTCTCTCCCTTTATGTACATTCCCTTAAATTATACAGGGACGGCTGCTTCCATAAAAGACAGATCTGTAATAATCTCGCCTTAAAATGGGCCGCATAAAAAACCGCTCTTGTTGTTTATAAACGGGATGCATGGATTTAAAACGGATTATGAAAAAGTAAATGCCGCCCGGATTCGGCGTATGACCGAATCCTTGGCGGCAACTATTGAAGTCTTGCACCTGGCAACTTGCTTATTGAAGATACGCAGAATCCTGATGCTCGCAAATGCTGTAATGGATGATATCCATCGCATCCGCCGGTTCCAGAATACTTAACCCGTCACGCAGAACGATTACAAAATTCAGTTCGTCCTGCTTGAGAAACGGCATCATATCAGGATACCACCTCATGACGATTGCTGACAGTTTTACCGTTTCCATTTCCACAAAAATCACCCTTTCCTTTTTCAAATGTGCTGAATAGAATTCAGAGATCATCAGAAAGCGAAATATCCTGGAAAAAAGAGGGGTAATGCTAATCTTTATGAAATTGTTAAGGGTCTGCGTGATTCTAATATATCATAATTTTTAGGCAAGTGCATTTTTTCATGAATCATCTTTTGCGGAAAGATCCCATCACACCGACCGTTTCCACTATATTAACAAACGCTTGCGGATCGCTTGTTTTGATGATCCGCCTCAGCTCGGCAAGCTCGTAGCGGGTGGTTACTGTCATTAACATGTCCCTTTCAACATGAGAATAAGCGCCTTCGGTTTTTATTTTTGTGATTCCACGCTGAAGGCCTAGCAACTTCTCCAAAAGGATGTCGGTTTGGTTAGTTACAATATATACAGTAACCTTAATGTGGCTGATATGGATCATATCGACTACCTTGCCGCTCACATAAATGGAAATCATGGAGGCTAGCGCCAGATTCCAGTTGTCGTCGAAATAAGCGGCCGCAAGGATAACGAGCCCGTTTAGGGCAACGAGCACTGTGCCGACCGGGAAATCGCGGTATCGTGTGATAATGGAGCCGATAATATCGAAGCCGCCCGAGGATCCGCCAACCCGGAAGGATATGCCGCTGCCAATTCCAACCAGCACGCCGCCGAATACCGCTGCCAGCAGCATATCCGTGGACACCGCCGGCACAGGGACCAGCGTCATCATCCACGTTGTGGCTGCAACGGACAGCATGCTCAAAATAATGAATCTCCGTCCTAGCTGGAACCATCCTGCCACAAGCAGCGGAATGTTGAACAGCAGGTAGAGCAAACTAATACTAAGGGGGGTGAAGTAGCCCACTAACATGGACACCCCCGATACCCCGCCGCTAAGCAGCCGATGCGGGATGAGAAAAAGATTAAAGCCGCTCGCAATCATTACTGAACCCAAAATGACCACGAGATATTTCCAAAATTGTCTGAACAAGCAAATTCACCCCTGGGTTGTAATGTTAGATGTTTAATGTAAGTAATGAAAGAAAGGAATACACTGGTATTCCTCTTTAGGTTTGTGATATAATGTATAGGATATTCTTGAGTAGATCGTTACAATGGTACTTTTGCATTGCTTTGGAATGTAAAGCTACAATTGCTTGGGCACAGTTGAACGTGCCTGAGAATAGGACATTTTACCGGTCCAAATACGCGCTAAACCATGCAGAGAATCCTGAATGATTGGACAGCCTATAAATGTGTTTACCGCTACTTAAGAATACAGACAAGCATGTGGAAAGTCCACTGTATAAAAGGAGCACGAATAATTTGAAAACATTCGCAGAATTTGGTTTGGAGCCTAAGGTGTTGCAGGCGATTTTAGAACTGGGATTTGAGGAAGCAACACCCATCCAGGAGCAATCCTTGCCTTTCGCACTGGCCGGATCGGACCTTATTGGCCAGGCACAGACAGGTACAGGCAAAACTGCCGCTTTTGGTATTCCCCTCATCTCCAAGATTGACCGTGAGGACGAGAAGATCCTTGCACTAATCATGACCCCAACCCGTGAGCTTGCTATTCAGGTAGCTGAAGAAATCGGCAAGCTGGCCCGCTTCAAAGGCCTTCGTTCACTCGCTATCTACGGTGGACAGGATATTGGCCGCCAGATCCGCGGTTTGAAGAAGAAACCGCAGATTATCATTGGTACCCCTGGACGTCTGCTTGACCACATCAACCGCAAGACCATCCGTCTGGATGATGTACAGACCGTTGTTCTGGATGAAGCGGATGAAATGCTGGACATGGGCTTCATGGAAGATATCACTTCCATCCTGAAGCTGGTTCCGGAAGAACGTCAAACCATGCTGTTCTCGGCAACCATGCCTTCGAACATTCAGCGTCTGGCACAGCAATTCCTGAAGAACCCTCAGCATGTATCGGTTATTCCTAAGCAAATCAGTGCACCGTTGATCGATCAGGCTTATGTGGAAGTTCCTGAACGTCAGAAGTTTGAAGCGCTCAGCCGTCTGATTGATATGGAGTCCCCTGATCTGGCGATCGTCTTTGGCCGCACCAAGCGCCGGGTAGATGAATTGGCTGAAGCTCTGCAGAAGCGCGGCTATTCAGCTGATGGCCTGCATGGTGACCTGTCCCAGAATCAGCGTGATGCGGTTATGCGCAAGTTCCGCGATGGCAGCATTGATGTGCTGGTTGCCACTGACGTTGCAGCACGTGGTTTGGACGTTTCGGGTGTCACCCATGTAATCAACTTTGACCTTCCGCAGGATCCAGAGAGTTATGTTCACCGTATCGGCCGTACCGGCCGCGCTGGCAAGGAAGGTACAGCCTGGTCTTTCGTGACTCCGCGCGAAATCGATCATATGCACCTGATTGAACGGGTTACCCGTTCCAAGATTACCCGCAAACCGCTGCCAACCATGGCGGAAGCTATTGAAGGCAAGCAACGCATCACTGCAGAACGTGTGCTTGGCATGGTTGAAAGTGATGAATTGAACGAATACAAAGGTATGGCTATTCAATTGCTGGAGCAATACGACTCCGTGCAGCTGCTCTCCGCAGCGATGAAGTTGCTTACCGGCGACAAGAAAGATTCCCAGATCGAATTGACTCCGGAAGATCCAATCCGTGCAAAGCGCCGCGGCGGCAAGAACGATATTCGCAGCGGACGCAAGCCTAGCGGCAGCTATGGCGCCAATCGCAGTGGTTCCGGCAGCTCCGGCGGCTACAAGGGCAACCGCGATAGCAGCACTGGCGGCGGCTACAAAGGCAATCGTGACAGCAGCACCGGCGGCGGAAGCCGTGGCGGCTACAGCTCGAATTACGGCGGTGGGAGCGGAAGTGGCGGCTATGGCGGTGGCTACAAAGGCAACCGTGATAGCGCATCTACCGGTGGCAGTGCTGACCGCAAGCCCGCTGCACGTCCAAGCAGCAGCACCAGCACACGTCCAGCTAAACGTGAAGACTACGATATCTAGAATGTAGGGCATGGCCCTTCGCTGAGGGGCCTTGCAATCAAAGAAGACGAGATTCCGTCAATCGGAATCTCGTCTTTTTACGTGCTATGTGGTTGCAGAAGGGTTGGATTAGACGAAAGTACGTGTAATGATCACGAGCAGAATAAAGAGCACAAGAATGGTCCCGGTGGAAGTCCAGACGTTGCAGTAAACAGGTGCGGACATAGGATAACCTCCTTTGAAATGGTGATTGAAGTGGTTACGTAGCTAATATATGGTTAAACGGAGAAGTCTGCATAGACAATGACCCAAAACTCTCAAACTTGGGCGCTGGAAAAGAACGGGTCAATAAAGTATAGTTAAGATACGCAGTATGCGCGAGACAGACAGGAGGAAGGGAATTGGAGTTTAAGGGAGCAATGGGCGGTTTATACCGCATCACGGAGTGGATTTCAAGGATCGCTTTCAGCAATATTTTGTGGGCGCTTTGTTCGGTTCCGTTTTTGTTTATGGCAGTGATGAAGATCATTATGGTGGCTTCAAACCAGGGGGGCCCCAATGAGCAGATTACGTTGAACTGGGCAATGGGCATTCTGGCACCGTTTACCGTTTTTCCGGCTACAGCCGCGTTGTTTACGGTTGTGCGCAAATGGGTGATGGGCAATACCGATTTAAGCACGTTCCGCACTTTTTTTCAGGGGTATAAAGAGAATTATCTCAAAAGCATGCTGGGTGGAGTGATCTACACGCTGCTGTTTGTCGTTATGTACGTCGATGTGACGGTCTACATGACTCAAATGGCCAATTTCAGAATTGTAGGTATTCTGATGCTGGTGCTGATGATTATTTTGTTTGTGTCGATGTTTAATTTCTTCTCCATCATCGTTCACTATCAGATGACCTTCAAAGAAGTGGTGACGAATTCCATTCTGCTGACCATAGCGCGCCCGATTCGTGTATTTTCTTCACTGCTTGGGGCAGGCCTGCTGGCCTATATTGGCCTCAGATATCCGGCATTGTATTTCATTTGCATCCCTACACTGATAGCGATGCTTGCCTTCTTTAATTTCTATGCGACTTACAATAAGCTGCAGCTGCAAGTAGAGAAGAAACGTCTGCAGGAAGAGCAGGCGGCTGAAGAAGCTGCGCTTCAGAAGGAAGACGGTTTAGAGGACGACACCGATGAACAGGATATGAAACGGATTTAGCCAAGAGACGACGGAAAATTAACTCAGTGTAAAATTAAAGCGCATACAGGTTTACTTTTTCGTTAAAACGCAATATAATAATAACAAATCCTGCGATGTACGTTACGACTGCTCGTTGTTTTGAACCAATGACATTGTCTCGGGAGATCTATATGGAGCGCGGCTGAACAGCCCTGTCTATACGACTTGGGGAATTCAAAAACGTAACCTGCGGTCACCCACCTGCTCTAGCAGGTTCAGAAGACACTGCAGCCGGACGGCATAGGCGGGTTTTCCATTCTTCAACTCGAGGCATTCTGTTCTCCGTGAATTCGGGAACAAGATGCCTTTTTCATTGCTGAAAGGGACAGATTTAGTGAGCTATACTCTTTTGTTCCGCGGGTAAGAGTGTTACACTTAGAATAATGAACTTGGGATTTGTAGAGGGGGAAGAATTTTGTCGTTGAAAAGAACCTTGGTTGGCTTATTTCGCAGTCATGATGGAACGAGCGACCGTGCAAAAGATCCGGCATTAAAGACACGTTATTACAATCTTTCCAGAGACAAGGCGTGGGAGGAAGTATCGGCAACACTCAAGAAAATTCCCGGCTTCAAGGTGCTGCATGAGGTGCAGTCGGTCGGGGAGATTACCTTGGAGAAAAGAACGGCTTTTGGCCGTACGCTAGACATTACCGTCTCAGTGCTGAACACCACGCCGGTGCGCTGTGCCGTCGATCTGTACTCTGCTTCCAGAGGTTCGCTTGGTGACTTGGGGGCTAATTACCGCGTCATTCAGCGTTTATACGATTCGCTCGACAAGAAGCTGGGGAAATACAAGGCAGACTGATTCCGGAGAAATTGCTTACGCTACTGTTTAAGGATTGTATGCGTTTCCTCCGATGTGGTAGCTCAGGAGAACCTTGTTGAATTTATCATAAACAAAAGCGGAAGAAGGATGACCTTCTACCGCTTTTTTTCAAAATATAAGAAAGTTCATGTTACCTTACAGAAGGTTCTTCACTGCTGCAATGGCTGCCTCGTAATCAGGATGCTCAGCCATTTCGCTTAAGTATTCTACATAGGCCAGCTTGTCATGCTTGTCCACTACAAAAATCGAACGCATATCCAGGCGGAATTCCTTAATCAGGACCCCGTAGGCTGTTCCGAAAGAGGCGTTCTTATAGTCGGATAGGGTAATTACACTGTCGATTCCGGCAGCGCCACACCAGCGTGCCTGGGCAAAAGGCAAATCCATGCTGATGGTGAGAATCACAACTTCCTCGCCCAGACCGGCTGCTTCGCTGTTGAATCTGCGTGTCTGTGCATCGCATACCCCGGTATCGAGGGAAGGGACAACGCTGATCAGTTTTATTTTGCCGGCATAATCCTGGAGTGACACTTCTTCAAGCAAATTCTTGTTCAGAGTGAAATCCGGTGCGGCATCACCTGCGGCCAGCTTGGGTCCCACGAGTGTAATCGGGTTGCCCTTGAAAGTCGCTACGCCAGTTCGTTCTTGTGTCATGTCGTTGTTTCCTCCTCAGATATGAATATTGGATTGTTGCTGCCACAATAAATTATAATCGTTTTAGGAGTGCAATGTCGAGCCGGGCAAATTACATCAAAGGATGGATGATATGATCTTCATACGTTATGAGAATTGGAAAAGCTATCTGAGATATTATCCGGTGACCAGTCTGCTGCTTCTGGCAAATATAGTCATGTTCATCATAGTGTCGCTGGATGGCGGGTCTACGAACCTCTACACGCTTGTAAAGTATGGTGCAGTGGTGGATGTTGGTCCGGAAAAAGAAGAGGCTTGGCGTTATCTGGCTTCTGTATTCCTTCACAATGGATTTAATCACTTATTCTTCAACAGCTTTTCTCTGCTGGTGTTTGCGCCGCCGCTGGAGCGGTTGCTGGGCTGGTGGAGATACGCGATCCTGTATCTGGGTGGAGGCATTCTGGCCAATGTGCTCTTTATAGCTCTGGGCACTCCGGCTCCCAACACTGCCACGGTATCCGTTGGCGCCTCAGGCGCAATCTACGCCGTATATGGCGCGTTTATGTATATTGCCCTGCTGCAACGTGCAATGATGGACGAGAGCTCGCGTAAGACGCTTTACGGGCTGCTGGTCATAGGTATAATTACCTCCTTCGCCGCAGCGAAAGTGAATTGGCTTGCGCATCTGGGAGGGCTGGCTGCCGGCTTCTTCCTCTATGGGTTAATTATACGGATATTTAAAAGTAGCCGAAGACAGGGGCGTTGACAGACTTGGAACTGAGACAGTTGCAATATTTCGTAAAGGTGGCCCAGAAGGAGCATGTGACCCGAGCGGCAGAGGAGCTGCATGTGGCTCAGTCTGCGGTCAGCCGCCAGATCCATCAGCTGGAGCAAGAGATGGGGGTAGATCTTTTTATGCAAAAGGGGCGCAATCTGCAGCTCACTCCGGTGGGCCAGCTCTTCTGCAAACGGGTGGAGGCTGTGCTGAAGGATCTGGAGCGCTCCGTAGCCGAAGTTCATGAATTCCTCGACCCGGAGCGGGGAGAGATCCGTATCGGGTTCCCGCATAGTCTGGGGACGCATCTGATCCCAACCATTGTCGCAGAATTCCGCAAGCATTATCCCCATGTGAAATTCCGCTTCAAGCAAGGCTCTTATCCTTCTCTGATCAAGGATGTGCTTGCGGGTGAGGTGGATCTGGCCTTCATTTCTCCTTTTCCGGAGAATGATGAGCAGGTCACCGGGGATATTGTGATGACGGAGGATCTGTTTGCGATTCTGCCGCAGAATCATCCGCTGGCGGATGAGCCGGGCATCCGGCTGGAGCAGCTTCGCGATGAGAAGTTCGTGCTGTTCAGCCAAGGTTATTCCCTGCGGCCGATTGTCTGGCAGGCTTGCCTGCAGGCGGGCTTTCAGCCGCAAATTGCCTTCGAGGGCGGAGAGACGGATACAATCCGGGGGTTGGTTGCCGCAGGCATGGGCGTAAGCCTGCTGCCGGAGATGGCGCTCTTTCAGACCAATCCGCTCCAGCCAGCTCAGGTCAGGCTGATCGAGCCGTCGGTGACGCGGACGGTGGGTCTGATCCACCGTACAGACGGCAAGCTGCCGCTGGTGGCGCGTTCGTTCCGCACCTTCCTGATTGCCTATTTCAAAGCAAAACAGAACAATACCCCGGTTGGCTCGTAGCCAATCCGGGGTATTGTTCTGTTATCGTATGAAGTTAGTCGCGGTTGCCGAGAAATAAGGTGACCAGTCTCAGCAGCTCCAGGAGAGAGTAGAGTGCAGCAGCAACATAAGTTAATGCAGCGGCATTGAGAACCTTGGCTACTCCGCGTCCCTCCTCATTGTGGATAAAGCCTTGCTGCACCATAATCTGACGGGCACGGTTGCTTGCATTAAATTCTACAGGCAAGGTTACCAGTTGGAAAGCGACTGCGGCGGAGAAGAAGATGATCCCCAGACCGATAAGATTGAAATAGTTGAAGATTAAACCAGCCATCAGCATAAACGGGGCTACGCCGGAGGCGAAATTGACAACCGGGAACATCCGGTGGCGCAGCGTCAGCATCGGATAACGTTCCTTGTGCTGAATCGCATGGCCGACTTCATGACAGGCTACAGAGATAGCCGAGATGGAACGTTCATAATAGACAGGCTCCGACAGACGGACTACTCTGTGAATCGGATCATAATGGTCGGACAGGGAGCCACGGACCGGTTCAATGGGCACATCATGAAGACCGTTGGCATCAAGCATACGTCTTGCGGCGTCGTATCCGGTCATGCCGCTCGAGCTCTCGACCTTGGCCCATTTATTGAAAGTGCCCTTCACCCGGAACTGGGCCCATAATGTGAACAGAAAAGCGATGATTACCAATACGAACATCATATGTGCATTCCTCCACTGTGTAGTAAATAAGCGTTACATTGGCGGTCCCTGCGTGAGCAGAAGAATCCGAATCGCCTCCATGCATGCCATCCCCTGTGGAAGCAGGGCGGATAATGCCCGCTTGGCCTGGCCGGGCTTAAGATTGCTGATTACAGGCTCCAGAGCTTTTACTTCGCGCTCCAGACGCTGCATATGAAGCTCAAGCTCGACCAGCTTGTCGGAAACGTCGGTTTCCGGCGTAGTGGCATTCCATTTGCTCATGATGGATTTGATTTCTTCCAATGAATATTTCTCTTGCTTTAACTGGGTAATACGCTCTAATGCGCTTAAGGTTTCATGGCTGTACAGCCGGTAATTTTTTATGCTTCTGGATTCGGGAGCGATAAGTCCCAGTTTGGTGTAATAATCAATGGTGCGTTCACTGATGCCGGCAACCTTCGCCAGCTCGCCTATTCGGTACAGGTTCATATCCCCATGCATCTCACCTCGCAGCTGATATCCGGCAGTCTGTGGCTAATAGAACTGCCGTTGATCGTATAGTGTTTACTTAAGTGCTCTATATAATGATATCAAACCGCAAACCGTACAGTCAAACGTCACACTTACATAAAGTATATGTCGAACGGCAGGAGATCATGTGCACATCGTGTGGTGTGTTTTTATTGAAGAAAGTTAATAAGTGAAGCTTCAATCCAAATACTTTACATAACATGTTATGTATTGAGTGGAAAAAATAGCGGTGATTAAGTGGGTGAGCCGGAAGCTATCCGTTTATATCGTCATGTCTAAATCTTTACAAAGACAGCATGTTTACTAGTTGGTTATAATAAAAATACAATAAAGCCGCTAAAATGAAGGGTTGTCAATGAATACGTTCTCATATCAATGGCAACAAGGGAAAGGGAATTCTGGGGATGAGGTCCTATCACGGCCTGAAAATTCTATGGAATGGACAATTGAAGAGCCTTCAGAATTTAAATAAAAACATTCCAAAAAATGTTCTTGTCAATTTACCTGACTTCTGATTATAATGACATTAAGAGTTTCACGCTTTGTTAGAAAATATAACACTGGGGAGTGGGGTAACAATGAAAAAGAAATGGTTAATGATGTTGCTAGCCATGGTAACACTGATGGCCTATCCGGTCAGCGCCTTTGCCGCTGAGGGACCAACAAGTCCTGAATTGCAGATCGGACTGGATACGGCATTTACTTTCTTAGCATTTATCCTTGTATTCTTTATGCAAGCAGGCTTCGCAATGCTGGAAGCTGGTTCGGTTCGGATGAAGAACGCGGGCCACGTAGCCGGCAAGACCGTATTGACACTGGCCATTGCAAGCTTGTGCTTCTGGGCCGTAGGTTTCGGACTTGGTTTCGGAAACGGCAACAACTTCTTCGGTACTGAAGGATTCCTGTATGGTGGCGACACCGCAGCAGCTTCCTTCGAATCACTTGCATTCTCGGGTGTTACGCTGAATGTTAAATTCCTGTTCCAAATGGCTTTTGCAGCGGTTTCCCTGGCAATCGTATCCGGGGGGATGGCGGAACGCGCCAAACTGAGCGTCTACATCATCTTCGGAATTTTGTTCTCTATTGTAATCTACCCTGTCGTAGCTCACTGGGTATGGGGCGGCGGCTGGTTGGCTGAGCTGGGTATGCAGGATTATGCGGGTTCGACAGTTGTCCATCTTACAGGTGCAACAGCGGCTGTAGTGGCTACGATTCTACTGAAACCCCGTCTTGGCAAGTTTAATAAAGAAGGCAAGCCGGTTATTATTCCCGGACACAACCAGGTATTTACGGTTCTGGGTGTTATCATTCTCTGGTTCGGCTGGTTCGGATTCAACCCCGGCAGCGCGTTGTCCCCTTTGGGCGGATTCTTCGGCCATGTTGCAGTAACTACCAACATTGCAGCTGCAGCGGGTGGACTTGCGGCACTTATCGCCTCCTGGCTGTACTTCGGCAAGTCGGATATTCCGGCTATGCTGAACGGTGTGCTGGCAGCTCTGGTAGCCATTACCGGTGCCTGCGCATTCGTAGAGCCTTGGGCTGCGATCCTGATCGGATTCATTGCCGGAGCCTTCACCTTCATGACTTCCCAGTGGCTGGAACGCGCTGGACTGGATGATCCGATCTATGCCTTCTCTGTACACGGTATTGCCGGTATGTGGGGCGCGGTTTCCACAGGTTTGTTCGCAACGCCTGAGCTTGTTGAAATCGTTGGCGTTGGTAAAGCCGGATTGTTATACGGCGGTGGCTTCCACCAGTTGGGTGTACAGATTCTCGGTGTAGTTGGAACATTTATCTTCGTAGCTGTATTGTCCTTCATCATCCTCTACGTTATGAAGATGGTTATCGGCCTGCGTGTTACTGAAGAGGAAGAATTGATGGGGCTGGATATCAGTGAGCATGGTACTTATGGGTACCCTGAGCAGATGAAATTGATCGCTGACTCCGAATCCAAATCCCTTAACAAATAATAACGTCACTACTAATTAGGGAGGCGGACCGTGTGGCTGGGATGGAGGCAGAATGGAATACAGATCATAGTTATAAGTCCATCGTAACGGCCGGTTCGCCGCGGGAGCTGAAAGACAGGCGCACAGCCTGTCAGGCGGTACTCCTGGAACAACTAAACGTTATCCCTATAGAGGAATGGATGCCCCGTGTAAATGCCATGCATGACCGGATTGCGCAAACGGCGGTAACCTTATGTGAGGCGCAGATGAAAGAGGCGGGCTATGGCCCGCCTCCCTGCGCCTATTCCTTTATTGTATTCGGCAGCGCCGGCAGAGAGGAAGCCACACTCTGGAGTGATCAGGATAACGGCCTGATTGTAGAGGGAGAACCGGATGAGGGCAAGAACCGGTATTTTCAAGCTTTTGGCGCAAGATTGTCCGATGTGCTGGAAGCAGCAGGGTATGAGAAATGCGACGGGAAGGTGATGTGCTCGGAGCCATTATGGCGTAAGACACTACCTGAATGGACAGCTCAGCTGGCAGCCTGGAAAGAGCAGCTGGAATGGGAGCCGGTCCGCTATCTGATTATTGCTTCGGATATGCGCCATGTGGCAGGAGATGAAGGCTTGTCTGCGCACTGGAAGGAGGCCTTCTATGCCGGATTTGCCGAGAACAGCGGACTTTCGAATGCTGTACTGCGAAATACGGTCCGTCATAAGGCGACACTGAATCTGCTGGGACAGGTACTTACGGAACGGTTTGGAGATTATGCTGGAGGTTTCGACGTCAAATATGGGGTGTACATTCCATTGGTCAATATCGTGAGGCATCTGTGCTTGCTGCATGATATCAGAGCCAGCTCTACCCTGAACAGGTTGGATATACTGGATAAGCTTCATAAATATCAGCATGTGGAGGAGATCAGGCGGGCTTTCCTGACAGCACTGCGCCTGAGAGTCAATACCCCTTATGTGATGCAGGATGGACTGCTGTCCAGCAGTGATTATGTGTCTGAGAAGGATCTGAAGAACAAGCGGCTGATGTCCGAGCTGCGTGAAAGTCTGCTGCTTGTCAGGCGCCTGCACCGCGCTCTGCAGCGGCAGCTCCGGTCAGCGGAAAGGAGACAATCATGAAGGAGCCGAACAAAGGCGGGGGATTCTGGAACAACCTCAGACAAGGCGGAATGCCATCGGCAATCGCCTCCATCCGGGGTGGGGAGACCGCACAGCAAACTGCGCAGCAAATGGCATTTATCCGCTCCCTGATGCGCGAGAAACGGCGTCCCGAGGTGCTGCATACCCCTCTCTCTGAACTGGAGACCGTCATCTTTGATCTGGAGACGACTGGATTCTCCCATCAGCATGGTGATGAAATCATGTCTTTTGGGGCGATCAAGGTAGTGGGACAAGAGATTAAGGAAGAGGAATGCTTCTATACCTTGGTGAATTGCCAGACCGCGATTCCTGAGGATATTACGAAGCTGACCGGGATTTCCCAGGATATGACTTCACAGGCCCCCACCCTGATCGACGGCCTTCATAATTTCATGTCCTTTGTAGGCCATCGTGTACTGGTGGCGCATGCAAGTGCTCATGACAAATCCTTCCTCAACGCGGCCCTCTGGAAGACCTCCAAGGTCCAACTGACGCACAGGGTGCTTGATACGATGATGCTGGCGCGCTGGCTGGAGCCGCAGCGGAGCAATTATACGCTTGATGAGCTGCTGGCCGTGCATGAAATTCCCATTCAGGGCCGTCATCATGCCTTGGAGGATGCCAAGATGACAGCTAAGCTATGGGTAGCTTATCTTAATGAAATCTCCCTGCGCCCACAGGTGGAGACGCTGGGAGACCTGTACGCTTACTTAAGCAGAGCGTAAATCGGCGCTTCACGCAGGCTGCTGCGTTCGCGGCCCGCTGCAGCCTGTTCCCTGACGATGTAGTAGCCGTTTAGCCGCAGCGGACTGTCTTCTGAGCTGTTCGGAGAACCAATCAGATACACATCAAACGAGGGGCCGAGCGAAGCCAGTCCGCTTAGATCGGCGGCGGAAGGCCGGGGTTCAGCAGACGGGTGTGAGTGAAACAGGCCGACTGGAGCGGGATTCCGGTACAGAGCCTTCACCCATTCACGCGGATCGGGAACAAATGCATGCAGCGGGTCCGGCGCAACGTTGTGCATCGGCACGTAAGTGTCGATGTACATGCCTCCCGCTGCGGCAGCACCCAGCAGTATACCGCATGCTTCATGCGGGTAACAGGTCAGCAGGTGCTTCCCCAGTTCCTGCTGTACGGAAGGCTTCAGCCATATCGGCTGGATGATTCCCTGGAATGCTGCCATTTGTTCACCCTCTCTCTTCATTGGGATTTCGTCTCTGACGGAATCCTCTTTTTTTGTTGCAGACGGTTTGAAACCAGTGGCGATAGGGATACAATAAGGGGAATACACCACTGAGAAAAGGAACTAAACTTATGAAAACAGCGAGAACCATTCAGATTGCGATAGTTGTGCTGATTGCGGCTTTGGTGATCGCTGCGGTCTGGAGGGATAGGCACCCGCAAACGGTGGCTGTTATGGGCGGGCAAGGCGGTAAGCTGTTGCTGGAGGCGGGCTTCAAGGCCGGCCAGTTGGCACCTGCATTCTCACTGAATGGTACTGACGGCACAACCTACGCTGTAGGCGGTCCCAGAGATAAGGCACTGATTGTTAATTTCTGGGCTTCCTGGTGTGATCCCTGCAAGCAGGAGGCACCTGATCTGAACGCCCTGTCTCTGAAGTATAAAGATGTGCTGGAGGTCTATGGAGTTAACGTCACCAGCCAGGATTATCAAGGGAATGCCGAACGGTTTATCAAGAAATATGAATTGAGCTTCCCGGTGATGTTTGATCTAAAAGGCGAGGTGTTCGACAAGTACAGGGGAGCGGTATTTCCCACCAATGTACTGATTGGCAAGGACGGTGTTATCAAGGAAGTCATCTTGGGTGTGCTTAGCCCGGAGGAGCTGGAGAGCAAAATAATTGCTCTTACCGGCTCCTGACCACATCCTTCAAAAACGGCAAGCCCCCTTGGGCGCAGAGAATATCTGTGCCCAAGGGGGCTTGCTCTTGCTAAGACAGACGCTAATGATTCACAAGTCCTTTGGGATTGATGTCGGCCGTTATTTCATTGGCCAGTGAAATCTGGCCCAGCAGGGCGTAGCGCATACTGTCGACAAGTGCTTCCCAGCTGGCTTCAATAACGTTGCTGGACACGCCTACTGTACTCCAGGTATCTGCGTAATCCTTGGATTCAATCAATACTCTTACTTTGGCGGCGGTTTGGTCCTGCTCATCCAGCACGCGGACCTTGTAATCGGACAGATGCATTTCCTTCAATTGCGGGAAATACGTCTGCAGCGCTTTGCGCAGCGCGTTGTCGAGCGCATTGACCGGGCCGTTGCCTTCAGCAGCGGTGTAGAGATTCTCGCCGCCTACCTTTAGCTTGACGAACGCCTCGGAGACTACGGGACGTCCGGCGGTTTTTTCAACCAGCATCTTGAAGGATTCGAAGGTGAACAGCTCGTTCATCTCGCCGGTTGCTTCACGCAGCAGCAGCTCCAGAGAAGCGTCCGCGCCTTCGAACTGATAGCCCTGATGCTCCAGATTCTTGATCTTGTCGATCACCTTGCGCGCCTGCTCGCTGCTGGGGTCAAGGCTGAGGCCCATATCCTGGGCCTTGGACAGCACATTGCTCTGGCCTGCCAGCTCCGAGACCAGCACCCGCTGCTTGTTGCCAACCAGCTCAGGCGCAATATGCTCGTAGGTCCGCGAATCCCGCATGATAGCCGAGACATGGATGCCGCCTTTATGGGCAAATGCCGCGTTGCCGACATAAGGCTGGTTTACCGGCAGGTTCACATTGGCGACCTCGCTTATATAACGCGCAGTATTGGTGAGCTGGGAGAGTGAATCCCCCGGAACACAATAGTAGCCCATCTTCAACTGCAGGGTAGGGATGATTGAGCACAGATTGGCATTGCCGCAGCGTTCTCCATAGCCGTTCATCGTGCCCTGCACCTGGCGGACGCCTGCTCCAATAGCACTAAGTGTATTGGCGACAGCCAGCTCGCAGTCATTGTGCGTATGAATGCCAAGCGGTGCTTCCGGCAGGCGCAGGGACAAGGCGCTGACAATCTCGTGGATCTCATGTGGCAGCGTTCCGCCGTTCGTATCACACATAACCAGCCAATCAGCGCCGGCTTCATAGGCTTTGGCAAGCACGGCTACGGCATATTCGGGGTTATTTTTGAAGCCGTCAAAAAAGTGCTCCGCATCAAAAACCACCTCAAGCCCGCAACGTTTCAGATAGGCGATGGAGTCGCCAATCATGGCGAGATTCTCTTCCAGTGTAGTCTGCAAGGCGGTGTATACGTGGAAATCCCAGGACTTACCGACAAGAGTCGCTGCCGGAACACCGGCATCAATCATCCGCCGCAGGTTATCGTCCTGCTCGGCCAGGGAATCCTTGCGCCGTGTGCTGCCGAACGCAGAGATCTTGGCATTCAGGTGCAGCTCCTTGACTCTACGGAAAAATTCAATGTCTTTGTTGTTGCTTCCCGGAATGCCACCTTCAATATAGTGCACACCCAGATCATCGAGCTTCTTGGCAATTTTCAGCTTATCATCTGCCGACAGACTGATGCCTTCCCCTTGGGTGCCGTCGCGTAGAGTGGTATCGAAGATGGAAATGGACTTAGACATAAGAGTCCTCCTAAAAGTTTTGTGAGCGTAGCTTCCTTGTGATCCTTCGTGCAAAACTCGCTTCGTAAGCATTAACTTAGTTTTGTGAGCGTAGCTTCCTTGTGATCCTTCGTGCAAAACTTGCTTCGTAAGCATTAACTTAGTTTTGTGAGCGTAGCTTCCTTGTGAAATAACAGAAGACGTGAGTTGTGGCAATAATTTTTATATTATAGCATTTTTAAGCGGTAATGTAACAGAGAACTTTGCCGCGAGAGGAGCGCTAATATTGACCTTCATGCAGGGGAGCGTTATTCTAGATCAGAACCATGGAAACCCTGAGGATAAGAAGGTAGATATTGTGGTGGACCGTGTGCACAACGTTGATGAATATTATCCCTCCAGCGGCAGGGTGATTCTTCATGTCGATATGAACGCATTCTACTGTTCCGTGCATGAGGCGGAGAACCCGGAACTCTACAAGGGCAAACCTACGGCTGTAGCTGGAAGTGTGGAGCTGCGTAAGGGAATCATTGTAACGTGCTCCTACCCGGCGCGCGGCAGGGGAATTAAGACTGGCATGCAGGTGCAAAAGGCCCTTAAGATCTGTCCGGATTTGACTGTGATTCAGCCTAATTTTCATCTGTACCGGCGTTATTCCAACGCATTTATGCAGATCGCCTATAGCTATACTCCACTGCTGGAAGCGGTGTCGATTGATGAATGTTACCTTGATATAACCGGCTCCCGCCAGTTCGGTACGCCGCCGGAGATCGCTGCAGCCATTCAGCGCCGTATAATGGAAGAGCTTGGTCTGCCTTGCTCCATTGGGATTGCTCCCAATAAGCTGCTCGCCAAGATGGCTTCCGATCTCAAGAAGCCAAATGGCATCTCGGTACTCCGGCTGCGTGATGTGCCCGGCGTTCTCTGGAGCAAGCCCTGCGATGAGATGTTCGGCATTGGCGGCAAGACGGCGGAGAAGCTGAAGCGGCTGGGCATCTACAGCATAGGCCAGCTGGCCGCTGCCGATGAGAAGCTGCTGACGGAGCATTTCGGCGTGATGGGCTCCTGGCTGAAGCGGGCAGGCAACGGGATTGACCATGGGGTGGTCAATCCCGAACGGGAGCAGAGCAAATCCATCGGTCATACCACGACCTTGCCCCGCGATGTGCTGGGCCTGGCCGAAGCGAAGCCGATTCTGCTCAATCTGAGCGACCAGGTAGCCAGGCGGCTGCGCCGCCAGGACCTGGTAGCCTCCGGTCTGCATCTTACGATTCGCACCCCTGACATGAAGACCATCACCCGTTCACGCCAGTTTGACGTTCCCACGGAAAGTGCCGAGGATATTTATAAGGCGGCTTGTGACTTGTATGTGCGCCACTGGAAGGGTGATAAACCGATTCGTCTGCTGGGTGTAACGCTGCAGGGGCTGAGTGCCAAGGAGGATTCGGCCATTCAACTGGACCTCTTCGATTATGAGCGTCAGCCGAAGAAGGAATCGCTGAATAAGACGATGGATATGCTAAGGAACAAATTCGGCGAGAACGCGGTGCTTACAGCGGGGATGCTCAGCGACAGCCATTCGGCGAGGCTGCGCAACTACAAGGAGCGCGGGACTTCGCTGCAGAAGGATAACCTGCAGCGTCTGAAGCCGGAAGAAGAGTGATTTCACGCTCTGGATGTACGTCAATTTTGCGGCTGAATTATACGGCGGAATTGTAAACGTCTTGAAAATTCATTGAAATTGTAATCTATTTATATTAATATGAGACAAATAACACGCTGCAACAGCAGCTGTATTGTTTAACGGGAGGCAGAGATAATTATGGCTAAGTACACTTGGGTCGAGAAAGACACCTGTATCGCATGTGGTGCATGCGGCGCGACGGCCCCTGATATTTTTGATTACGACGATGAAGGACTGGCTGAGGTCATTTATGAAAATGACGCCAACCATGGCACCACAGTAATTCCTGACGATCTGTTTGACGACCTGCAGGATTCTGCTGACGGATGCCCGACCGATTCCATCAAAATCGCGGATACGCCTTTTAATAAAGAAGGCTAAACCGCTTCAGGCTTGCAGCCCATCGCTGGCAACATCCCCCGCTGATATAATCAGCGGGGGATGTTTTTATTTAAATACAAGATTACTACTTAGGACCCGGGTCATTCCTATATAGATTGGAGCGTTCTAAGTCCAAACGTAGGTGGCTATGGGGGAAATCGTCCCATCGAATCCCCATTCTGAGACCAACTAGCGGTAGAATTTCCCTCTAATTCTTCACTGGACCTAAGTAGTAACAATACAAGAAAGTAAAGGTTTCACCTGATTCTTTATCCTTCTATTTCTCGCAGAAACGGATACCTGAAAGCGATACGTAGTATCGCTGCTTCGGAAGCATACACTTTTCAGAGGACGGTAAGCCGTTTCTACTTGATTGGGAAGATCCAGCCGATAGTAATAGTATTGAAGCGACTACACATATCCGGAGGTCCAGATGAAAAATTCGCATCACCTCAAAGCCTATGTCCAGTTGCACCCGGACAACAAGATGGCATGGTACTTGCTGGGAAAGGAATATCATAAGAACGGGCAGCAGGGAAAAGCCAATTATTGCTTTAACCAAGCCGGAGAAGTCTATGAGGCCTTCGAGCACAGCAAGGTGCCTGCAGAGATGCTGCGCGAGTATGAAGACGGCCTGCTGCAGGCAGGCCGTCAGCGTGATGAGCGCAGAGCAAGGAACCGCCGCTGGCTGCTGGCACTGGCTGTGCTGCTGCTGGTCCTGCTGCCTTCCGCCGTCACCCCCGCCCCTGGCGGCATCGGAGGCGGGAAGGCAGAGGAGGTCACCGCAGCCGTAGACGCCCCTCAGGCGGGAGGAGCTGCCCTAGAGGCCGGGAAGCAGGATGACCCGGCTGATGACAAGGTCCCTGCAGCGGCGGTGGCATTCACGGCGCAGGAGAGCGGGAGTGCTGCTGACCAGGGCCGCCTGCTGAAGGAGCTGCTGCCGGGCAAAGAGCCGGCGAAGGCGGCGGTGCTGGGCATGAAGCGCTCCGGCAAATGGCTGCTGTGGGAGGAGAAGCTCCCGCTGGAGTATGTGCTGGAGAAGACGGGGGACGGCGCTGTGCGGTACCAGTCCTACAACGCGGCAGCCTGCGCCTGCGAACCGCCGGAGGCAGGCCCGCTGCAGAAGCAGGCGGCGGCATGGCAGGCCGAGCAGGAATCGCTGGCCGCGCTGTGGAGCGCGATGGCGGCCTATTCGGCCAGCAAGGGCACTGCCCCGGCCAGCGTGCAGCAGCTGGCAGGGGATTTCCCTGGCAACTGGATCGGAGGCACAACCGAGGTCATGGAGCAGGCCTTCAGCCGCTTCAAGGCTGCGGGGACGGGAGCAGCGGCGGCTAAGCCGCTGCTCTCCGCGTCCCCGGCTCCGCCAGCAGCAGGCGGTAACGCTGCTGACAAGACGGGCAGTCAGCCTGCGGCGGCCGGTGCCGCAGCAGGCAAGCCGTTTCTGGCCGAGCCGCTGAGAATCATTGTAGACAAAACAAAACACCGCCTAGCCATCGCCAGCGGAAATGTAATTGTACGGAATTATGAGGTGGGGCTTGGCGGCGACAGGACACCTGAGGGCAGTTACAGTATTACGGACAAGGTGGTTAATCCGAATGGGCGGGACAACGGGGAGTTCGGCAGCCGGGGGCTGCAGCTATCGGATGCGCGTTATGCCATTCACGGTACGGATGAGCCAGAAAGTATCGGCAAGGATGAATCATTAGGCTGTATCCGCATGAACCGGGCAGATGTGGAGGAGCTGTTTGCTCTGGTGCCCATGGGCACCTCGGTGCTTATAACGAAAGGGGTTCTGCCTGATGAATTACAGCTGCCTGAAGATCGCTATACTCCGGCTGCTTCCCATGATCAGACCAACCCCCGCAAAGTTTACCACTGGCTGAATTAATTGCCGGTCAGAATGATCAGAACGATAATCAGAAGAACGAGCAGGGTTACACTGGCGCCGATCCATACCAGTGCTCTACGGTTCACTTCTTCTTTCTTCTGCTGCAATGTAGGCGGTTTCCGTTTAGTCGACATATGAGTCATACCTTCCTTCTTCAACATTATCAGGGTTTGTCCTTACATTGTAATGTCTTTATCGGAAAATTACTACACTCCGCTCAGGGTCATAAATAACTGCCGGGCAAAAAACTTTTCTTTTCTCCCCGAAACGGCTAAAATTAGAAAGAAACCTATAGAATCGGGGAGACATGAGTTTGGCCTTGAGCAACCCCCAGAAGGAGCGGGAACGGTGCTATATCGTAATATTGGCAAACCTTTTTTCTTCAAAATGGACCCTGAGAAGGCGCATCATCTCGTCGTTGGCGGTCTGGATAAAGCCTCAGCCGTTCCGGGCGGCACGGCGGCACTTCGGCTGATGTATGGTGTGCCTGAAACGGCAGATATGGCAGTGGATCTGTTCGGTGTGCATTTCCCTACTCCGGTGGGGCTGGCAGCCGGTCTGGATAAAAATGCCGGTGCGGTTGCCGGCTTCTCTTCGATTGGCTTCGGATTTATGGAAGTGGGCACAGTAACACCCAAAGGCCAGCCGGGCAACGACAGCCCGCGCCTGTTCAGGCTCCCATCGGACGAAGCGCTGATTAACCGGATGGGCTTCAACAATGAAGGAGCCGAGAGCATGGCTAGGCGGCTGCGGGCACTGAAGGGCCGCAGAATTCCGGTAGCGGTCAATATTGGCCGCAACAAGGCTACGAGCAATGAAGCGGCACATGAGGATTACCGCGAGTGTATCCGTACGCTTTATCCGTACGGTGATTTTTTTGTAATCAACATCAGCTCTCCGAATACTCCCGGTCTGCGCAGCCTGCAGCATGGGGATGAACTGGCGTTCCTGCTGGCGGAAGTCAGAGCGGAGATGGAGCTGCAGGGCAAGAGCAGCGGCGCTGCCAAAAGCCTGCTGGTCAAGATTGCCCCGGATGTCAGCGACGCTGAGCTTGCGCATATGGTGGACACCATTACTGCAGCCGGCATGGACGGAATTATTGCTACCAATACCACGTTAAACCGTGAAGGGCTTACCCACGAGAAGGCGGGAGAGGCCGGAGGACTCAGCGGGAAGCCGCTGCGCGACCGTTCTACGGAGATTATCCGCAGCATCTACCGCCAGACTGGCGGAAAGCTGCCGATTATTGGCTCGGGCGGGATTTTTACGAGCCAGGATGCTTATGACAAAATCCGGGCAGGCGCCAGCCTGGTCGAAATCTATACAGCGCTCATCTATGAAGGGCCGGAAGTGAACCGCAGGGTGCATGCGGGCCTTCGGCAGCTGCTGCGGCGAGACGGATTTCGTCATATTTCTGAAGCGGTGGGCGCGGATCATCACTGAGGGTGACGACAGGACAGGAGGATAAGGCGATGGACGTCAGGGACTGGGCAACTTTTTTGCTGCCATATGAACAAACGGTGGAGGAACTGAAGGTAAAATTCAAAACCATGCGTTCGGAATTGAAAAAAAGAGAAGAATATACTCCGATAGAGTTCGTAACCGGGCGTGTGAAACGGCTCTCCAGCATTCTGGAGAAGGCCAAGCGGCTCAGTGTCAAGATGGAGGATCTCGAAACAGGAATTGAGGATATCGCCGGAATTCGCATCATGTGCCAGTTCGTGGAGGATATCCGCAGAGTGGCTGAATTTATTCGCCACCGTCAGGATCTTGAAGTGTTGTATGAGAAGGACTATATCACCAATTATAAGGAAAGCGGCTACCGCAGCTTCCATATGATTATCAAATATCCGGTGCAGACGGCGCTGGGCCAGAAGATTGTGCTGGCTGAGATTCAGATCCGCACGCTGGCAATGAATTTCTGGGCAACCATCGAGCATTCGCTGAATTATAAATACCGGGAGAGCCTTCCGGATGAAATGCGTGTGCGGCTCAAGACGGCAGCCGAAGCCGCCTCGATCCTGGACAGCGAAATGTCCAGCATCCGCGATGAGATTCTGGAGGCGCAGAAGACGTTCGAGGAGAATTCCAACACGACCACCCAACTGCTGAAAGCGATCCACCAGCTGTATTTCTACCATCTGGTCAATGAAGCCATAGATGCTCAGGAGCGCTTCAACGAAATATGGCAGGTCCAGGATATGGATGCCATGAAGGGGCTGCTGGATCATGTGCGCAGTCTGCTCTCCGAAGCCAAGAAGGGCAACCTGCCGGATGGCCTATGAACCGCTGTACCTGGCTTACCTGGTTTATTTCAACCGTGACAGAGATTATTTTGAATGCCATGAGGTACTGGAAGAGCTGTGGCTGGCCAAGGAACGCGATCCCCTATACAAAGCATTGCTGCAGGTTGCGGTAGGCCTGTATCATTTCCGCAATCATAATGTGCGTGGAGGTACGATGATGCTGCAGCATTCTTCCGCTGTTCTGCAGGGGTATCCGGCGGTGACGCTCGGCATCAACCTGGCCAGATTGGCTGAAGAGGCCGGAGAATATACGCGTCGGCTGGAGCGCTATCACGTACAGCCTTTTGACTACTATGATCTGAATATTGAGCTTGTCGATCCGCAGCTGCGGGTTGAAGCCGCGGAGGCTGCTTCGATCATTGTACCGAACGTGCCGCAGCGCCGCGGGCCGCAGCGTCCATCAGCTCATCGATCCAAATAAACAGCATTGCCGATCAGGGGCACCCGCAGGGGTGTTCCTGATGCCATTCAAGCAGTCTAATCTTTATACCATAAGCAGGGGGACACATCATGGCAGTACAGCTCCCCGGCACCTTCATGCAGCGCATGAAGGATATGCTGGGACCGGAATATGAACAATTTGCGGCTACCTATCAAGAGACGCCTTACGCTGGCATCCGCGTCAACACCCTGAAGGTTGCCGTCGAACGCCTGCTGGAGTTATCGCCGTTTGTACTTGAACCGATTGCTTGGTGCCCTACCGGGTTCTACACGGAAGAAGGGACAAGACCCGGCAAACATCCGTATTATCATGCGGGCTTATATTACATACAGGAGCCGAGCGCGATGGCACCGGTGGAGCAGCTTGATGTTCAGCCAGGCGAACGTGTGCTGGATTTATGTGCCGCGCCTGGAGGCAAGTCCACACAGATTGCCGCCAAGCTGCAGGGGCAGGGGCTGTTGGTCACCAATGATCTGCATGCGGAGCGCACCAAAGCGCTTGCCAAGAACCTGGAGCTGTACGGCGTGCGCAACGGAATTGTGCTGAATGAAAGTCCGGCGCGGATAGCGGGGGCTTTTCCTGGATTTTTTGACAAAATCCTGATTGATGCGCCTTGCTCGGGAGAGGGCATGTTCCGCAAGGATGAGGATATGGTCAAGCAGTGGGAGCCGGGAACTCCGGCCAAATATGCTGCGATGCAGCGGGAGATTCTGGACACGGCAGCGACGGCGCTGTCACCGGGCGGGCGTATGGTCTATTCGACCTGCACCTTCGCGGAGGAGGAGAATGAGGAGATTATCCGCGAATTCTTAAGCACCCATCCGCAGTTTGCGGTGGTGCCGGTCGGCGGTACAGGCTCGTTCGCCTCCGGCTACGGGGAGCTGAACGGTACGGCGCGATTGTGGCCGCACAAGCTGAAGGGCGAAGGCCATTTCCTGGCCGTGCTGCAGCATGACGGCAGCGCGCTTGCTGCCGAGCCGGAGGCAGACGGGGACGCAGACACGCTGGCCGCCATGCCGAAGAAGCGTGCGCATTCGGCGGACAGGGGCTCCGGCAAGCAGGCCGTGCTGAAAGCGGCCCAAGGCCGGAGCAAGGGTGGCCGCGCTTCCGGCAAGACCGCTGCCTCAGGCGGGCGCCACCCGCAAGGCGGCGGGGAAGAAGCTGCGCTGGCGGCTTACAGTGAGTTCATCCAAGCACAGCTTGGTGAAGCTCCCGAGGGGTACCCTGTGTGGTACGGCGACCATCTGTATCTCTCCCCGCTTCCCCGTGAGCGGCTGGACGGGCTGAAGACGGTCCGGCCCGGCTGGTATATGGGGCATGTACGCAGCGGCCGCTTCATCCCCGGCCATCCGCTGGCTACCGCGCTTCACCCTGGCGAGAGCTGCCGGAGTGTCTCTTTGTCCAGCTTAAGCAATGAAGCCGTCTCGTACCTCAAGGGAGAGACTCTGACGATTCCCCAGGAACGTCTTGAGATGAAGCCGGGAAGTTCGCTGAAAGGTTATGTGCTGGTCTGTATCGACGGCTTCAGTGCCGGATGGGGCAAATGGCAGGACGGCATACTGAAGAATGAATATCCCGCAGGCTGGAGGTGGACTTAAGCTATGAGTTCTGCAGATAAGACTAAACCAGCCGCCAAGAAGCAGCGGCTGGACAAGGTGCTGTCCCATCTGGGGGCGGGCTCGCGCAGTGAGATTCGCAAGCAGGCCAAACAAGGTTTGATCACGGTGAACGGTGTAATCGTCAAGGACAGCGGCTTTCACGTCGACCCGTACCACGACAAGCTGGAGGTAGGCGGGGTCGCCAGGGTCTACCGCGAGTATATCTACCTGATGATGAACAAGCCCCCCGGAGTGCTGTCCGCGACCGAGGACAAGCGGGACCGGACCGTGGTCGATCTGCTGAAGCCGGAGTACGCCGTGTTCGAACCGTTCCCGGTGGGCCGGCTCGACAAGGACACGGTTGGGCTGCTGCTGCTGACCAATGATGGCAAGCTGGCACATGAGCTGCTCTCCCCGCGCAAGCATGTTCCGAAGACCTATGAGGCGACAGTGGAAGGGGAGGTGGATGCAGCGGATGTGGCTGCTTTTGCCGCTGGCGTGGAGCTGGAGGACGGCTATGTCACGCTTCCCGCCCAGCTGACCATTAGGAGCCGGGAACGCGGCAGACAGGTGATTTCGTATATTTCACTGGTCATTACGGAAGGGAAGTTCCATCAGGTCAAACGGATGTTTCAGGCGGTAGGCAAGAAGGTGGTTGCCCTGAAGCGGGTATCCATGGGCGAGCTGAAGCTGGATGAGCAGCTGGCTCCGGGAGCTTACCGGGAGCTGACGGCAGCAGAACTGCGGCTGCTGGGAGCTGGCGTCGACGAATAATTTAATCCAAACCGGGAACAACGTTAATCCGTTTCCGGTACAATATGATCATATATAAGATGAACTTAAGAATGAAAAGTAACATTCTTAAGTTCACGTTCTATAGAGAGAAACAGAAAGACAAGGATGGTGGAGTATGAAATACAAACTGATAGCCTTGGATGTAGATGGAACCCTGCTGGATGATGACCATCAGTTAAGCGAAGAGAATAAGCAGGCCGTAGCCGAGGTGACCCGGCTTGGCGGCCTGATCGTATTATGCACCGGGCGCAGCCCCCAGAATTCGATTCCTTTTATGCAGGAGATGGGATTATCCGGCTATGTGCTGGGCCACAATGGGGCGGCGACTGTACGTGTGGAAGACCGCAAGGTGCTGCATCAATATGGTATGGATGCCCGCGGGCTTGATCCTTATATTTCCTATTGCCGTGAGCGGGGGATTCATTTCGATGTGAATACGGCGTTTGATATGTATGTGGACAATGTGGAGCATCTGACCGAGGAAGCCAATTATATGTACGAGCATTTCCGCATTATGCCTGCGTCTCTGCCGGCCTGGGAGGATTTCCGTGAGCCGGTAGTGAAATTTACGGTGTTCTCGAAGCCGGACATTCTGGATGAGGCCCAGCAGGAGTGGGGCACGTGGACCCGGCAGTTCAACATTCTGCGCAGCGGTGAATTCTTCGTTGACCTGATGCACCCGGACTCCTCCAAAGGCAACGCGCTGATGAATCTGGCGAACCAGTTGGAGATTCCTAGGCACGAGGTGCTGTCGATCGGCAATTATTACAATGATATCTCGATGCTGACCTACGCTGGCCTGGGTGTGGCGATGGACAACTCTCCGGTGGAGGTCAAAGCTGCGGCCGATGCCATTACCGGAACGAACAATCAGCACGGTGTCCGCGATGCGCTGCTGAAATACTGTTTGGCATAGGCTGCGGATAGCAAGCAACATACTGTAACCGAAACATAGTCTAATAGGCCTTCAGCACAACCTGATTGGGGAGCGGCTGAAGGTTTTTTTTAAATAGCAACTACCGTGATGAATCTATGAAACGATGATTTCAGCATTTCAGAGAGGATGAACCAGCGTGGTGTTATTGGATAAGCTGATTGCCCAAGGCAAGAATCCGAGAGGGTTCGTGGGCAGAGTAATGATTCGGATTATGAACCGGGCGCACTCCGCGATTACAACCTGGGCGTTCAACAAGATTGTAATTCGCGAGAACTCCCCTGTACTGGATATTGGCTGCGGCGGCGGTGAGAACATACATAGATTAACTAAGATGACAGCAAGGAGCGACGTTTACGGTGTGGATTATTCCCAGCAGGCGGTGGAGACCTCGATTCTTAGGAACAAGGAAGAGGTACAGTCGGGAAGAGTGACCGTGTGCAGAGGAGAGGTGTCTGCGCTGCCGTTTGAATCAGAAAAGTTCGGGACGGTGACCGCTGTACAGACACACTATTTCTGGCCGGATTTGCCTGGAGATGTGAAGGAAATTTACCGTGTACTCGGCAAAGGTGGTACGCTGCTGATTGCAGCTGAAATCTATAAGATTAATTATCATATGAACAATCACACAGAGGATCAGCAGGTGAAGCAGCTGTTTCTGGATGCCGGCTTCCGTGCAGTGGAGATTCATCAGAACAAGAGCTGGAGATGTTATGTGGGATTGAAATAGGGCCTGATCAGTCAGCTCTATACAGAAAGCGGCCGCACCGCCCTCTGAGAGGACGGCGCAGCCGCTAATTGTTTATTGCTGCTCTGCACCCGGACTCGCGGCTACAATTAAACGAACAGCGAACGGGAAATGATGACCAGCAGAATGAAAAGCACCAAAATCGCTCCGGTCGAAGTGAAACCTCCTGCAACTCCACCCATGTGTTATTCCTCCCTTAGCTCATGTCTAGTTCCCGCTGCCGCGGCCGTTTTAGCCGCAGGGCTTGGGGATAATGATATCTTATGCCGGGGAGGAGCAGATGAACTGGTTCAAGTACCCATTGTCCATGGAATTGGGTATTCAGCTGAGGCTGCGCAGCCCTTTAGGCAGATGATTCTTCAACTGGCCTGAGCTGGCCTTGCCCCAGCTCACGGGTAGGCCGTCTACAGTAACCAGCGTCCAGCCATGCAGCGATGACGGAACAGGGAGGCTCTCTCCGCGCAGCCAAGCGCGGATCTCCGGCCCGTCCTTTGGTATGTCATAGGAGCGGGCTGCCTGTCCGCGCTGCAAGGCCATAGCCAGTGCATGAGCTGGCTCCACCCGGTTCTTCTTCAGCTGGGCCACATGCAGTCCGGCGCGCGGGACCCGCAGCCCGTCCAGTATTCTGGCATGCAGGCCGGGGGTCACGCCGAAGGCGAGGGGCAGCAGGTAGAGTGATTCGCCGAAGAGCAGCGGCACGCCCTGGCTGCCAAATCCCGGCAGCTCGGCTTCCGCCCAGACCTGGAACTGGCGGAACGCTTCATTTAAGGCGGCACTCTGCTTCGGGCCGCCGGCGCTGCCGTTTCCCCGCTTCTTCCCCTTGGCTGCTTGGACCGGCAGCACTGCTTGATCAGCATCCCCCTGCTTGCGCAGCAGGGCTACGAAATGCCCTTCGCCTCTCTGCAGATGCGGCCATAGCCGCTTGGTGGTAATCAGCGTAAGGTCCGGGTAGTGCTCGATAAGCCTGGCTATCGTCTGCTCATTCTCCTCGCGGTTGAAGGTGCAGGTGGAGTAAGCGAGGCTCCCGCCTGGCTTCAGCATCGTATAGGCTTCCTGAAGGATGTCCCATTGTCTGGCCGCGCACATCTCCACATGCGCGGGCGACCACTCGCGGACTGCTGCGGGGTCTTTGCGGAACATGCCCTCACCGGAGCAGGGAGCGTCCAGCATAATCCGGTCAAACATGGCCGGGAAGCGCAGCGCAAGCTCTGCCGGAGCGGCGCTGGTAACCAGCGTGTGCGTCAAGCCAAGCCGCTCGACGTTCTCGGCCAGTATCTTGGCCCGTTCGGGATGGATCTCATTGGAGACCAGCAGTCCCTCCCCCTTCATTAAGGAGGCGAGATGGGTGGTTTTGCCCCCGGGTGCCGCCGCCAGATCGAGTACAGTCTCGCCGGGCAACGGGGCCAGCAGCTCTGCAGCGGACATTGCCGACGGTTCCTGAATATAATATAGTCCGGCATGATGATAGGGGTGTTTGCCCGGCCGGGCAGGCTCTTCATAATAATAGCCGTCCCTGCACCAGGAGACAGGCTCCAGACCGAACAGGGTGACCGCAAGCGCAGCGGCGGACTTCCCGGATTCCGAGCTGCTTTTGAGACTGTTCATCCGTAGCCCCTGCGTCCTGGGAAGTGAGTAGCTGCTGAGAAAAGCCTCGGCCTCCTCTCCCAGCATTTCTCTTACCCTGCTTATGTAAGCGGAAGGCAAAATTTCTTCCTTCATGGTCATTCTCCTTTTTGTTAGGTTCTTGGTTGCCGTTTCAGATGGATACCGATAAAATCAAAGTACGGGATTAAACGTATCAATAAATTTACATACACACTACTATATCATAATTGCCGGAATTTACCGTAATCAGGGCAATAGCAAAGGGGATGTACCTTATGAACTTGCTGCAAGCGCTCTTCTTCCCGCCGGAGCAGCCCGGTGGCGTATCTTCCATGATCCCTTATCTTCAGGAGAGATTCCGTTCCAGCCGCTGGGAGATGGATCTGTTCTGGCTGCCCAAACGCATCCGCGGCAAAGGCCGGGAAGAGATCAGCTTCGAAACCTTTGACTGGACCGTGTATGGTGAAAGTGCGGTTGTGCAAAAATACATTCAGACGTACCGTGATTATATTTGGTGGACCAAGCTGCGGATGAGCAAAAGCTATGACCTGATCCACGCCCATCATCCGATTGCCGGCCTGGCGATGAAAAAAATCTATCCCGATACACCACTGATTCAAACGCTTCACTCCAGCTATGAGCGGGAGCTGATTCTGAACGGGGTGATCGAAGAAGGCGGACTGGAGCACCAGTTCCTGGTGTCAATGTACCGTGAGCTGGAACATATTAGTGACCGCTTGATGACGGTGTCGCGCGCCTTTGCTGATTATTTAACGCCGTACATTGCCGACCCGACGCGGATTGATGTCATTCCAAACGGTTTTGATGAGAAAAGATTTAAGCCTGTCCCGCATGACAATGATATTCCGCAGCTGGTGACGGTAACCCGGCTTGTTCCGGCCAAAGGGATCGATACCCTGTTCAAGGCCTGTGCGGAGCTGAAGCGGCGCGGCCATGATTATGTGCTGCATATTATCGGGGATGGGCCTTCACGTGCCGAGCTGGAGGGGCTGGCTCAGGGGCTGGGCATTTATAATGAAACCATTTTTTATGGTTACACGCTTCATCCTGAGGAATTTATGCCTTTCTTTGATATTTTCGTGCTGCCTTCGCGTGCGGAGGCGTTCGGTTCGGTATTTGCGGAGGCTGCGCTCAGCTGTCTGGCGCTTGTGGGCACCAATGTGGGCGGGATTCCCGAGCAGATTGAAGACGGCGTGAACGGCCTGCTGGTCAATCCAGATGATGAACAGGCGCTTGCCGATGCCCTGGAGAAGGTGATTTCCGACCCGGCTTACCGCTACGAGCTGTCGAGGTCAGCCTGGGACAAGGCGAAGAGTCAATATTCTCTGACCCGGGTAGCCAATGAACTCAAAAAAACATATCTGCAGTACCATCCGGGAACCAAAAGCTGACTTCGGGTGCTGCAGATAAGTCCCTCTGAAACGGTACCTGAAAGCGATACGGAGTATCGCTGCTTCTTAAGCGTAGGCTCTCTTAAAAAGGACGGCAAAGCCGTTTCTACTTACGTGTAATTCGCGTGGCCGGTTTGACGGAGATGATCGTGATCCCTGTGCCGGTGCCGCCGGGAGTGTTGGAAGAACCGCTGCGCGGCGGCGGTGACCAGGGAACACGCAGCAGCATGACGGCCCAGACTAGCGATAAGGCTCCGAAGACCGGATAGAAGATGGAGAGCAGGGAGCTGAAGCCGAACTGGCTCAGCAGGTAGCAGATCAGCATCAGCAGCGGTGTGATCAAGGCTGGAGCGATGGACAGCCGCTGCTTAACCTGCGTCTCTACTCCATAGATATCCGCCACGAAAGTGCTGAAGATTTCCAGGAAGATCAGCAGCAGATAGATGGTCTGCACTACAGTACCGAGCCGGAAGGCGATGCTGCCCATCGGAATTTCGAACTGCAGGATCTGGGGCATCTGCGAGCTCATCGCAAAATGTGCGGCAAGCAGCATGAAGCCAATACCCACCCCGCCGAGAATGCCGCCCCGCACCAGCGCCCGCTCATCATTCGTGTGGCGGGCCATCGGCACAAGCACGGCCTGGGCCATGCCCAGGTTGAAGGCGGTATAGAGCAGAGGTGACATCCATGCGCCGAACCAGGAGCGGTCAGTCTGCAGGAACAGGAACCGTTCGGCTCCGGGAACATGCAGTGTATTAAAAATAATCACAAGAGACAGCGTAAGCATTAACGGCACCACGATGCTGTTCATCTGTAGAATGCCGGAGATGCCGCGCTTCAGCAGGAAATAGGAGCCCAGAATGGTCAGCAGCAGCCCAGTCTGGTAATGCATGCCCAGATTCTCTTCGAAGATGGCTCCTGCGCCTGCAAGCATAATGCTGTTTACACCGATCAGAATGACCATGGTGAACAGACTGATTGTGCTGCCAACCTGATCGCCGAACAGATGGCGGTTGAAGTCTTCATAGGATTCGGCCTCAATCCGCCGGGCGATGATCATCATTTTGGTGCCAAGCCAGATGAACAGAGCCGTGGAGAGCATGATCGTCAGCACGGCCCAGTGGCCGTATCTGGTGAAGAACTTCAGAATCTCCTGGCCGGTAGCGAATCCGGCTCCTACCACGGTTCCTATATAAGTGAAAGCAATCTGCAATGTGCGGACCTTGGATCTCATGGTTCTCCCTCCTTGAAGTGGGTGCATCCTAAGGATGTCCTTGTGTAGTCCATATAGTACAGGTTATGATGATGAACAGAAGGACATGACTTCCGCAGGAGGGCTTAATGCCTGTTATTATTCTGGTAGAGGTCTCGCGATTATAAAGGGTATTGGAGGTTCAAAGTTATGGAAGTATTGAAACAGCGGATTTTGGAGGAAGGTGTAGTGGTTTCCGATCAGGTGTTGAAGCTGGATGCGCTGCTGAATCATCAGGTGGACCCGATGCTGACGATGGAAATGGGACGGGAGTTTGCCGGGAGATTTGCCGAAAGCGGAATTACACGCGTAGTAACCGTAGAGTCCTCGGGCATTGCCGTGGCATTTGCCACCGCTTATGAATTGAAGGTGCCCCTTGTATTTGCCCGCCGCAAAAAAACGCTGCTCGCCGACCCCGATGCTTTATGTGAACGGGTACCGTCTTTTACCAAAGGAATTGTTACCGACATTATGATCTCACGGCAATTTATTTCTCCGGAGGACAAAGTCCTCTTCATCGATGATATTATCGCCAACGGGGATGCTGCACGCGGGCTGATCAAGATCATCCAGCGCTCCGGGGCAGAGCTGGTCGGACTTGGTGTGGTTGTCGAAAAAAGCTTCCAGGCAGGGGCCCGGACGATCCGGGAGCAAGGCATCCGTCTGGAGTCGCTGGTGCGTATCAAATCGCTTAATGACGGAACTGTTGTTTTTGAAGATTAGTCCGGGCTGGAAATAAAACTCCTGCCTATTTTTCAAACAACAGCTTTTCACCCTATGAGTTTTCCTTTATAATAAAAGTTAGACATAGGAGAGGAGGCGTCACAATGGGGAAAGAACCAGTGACAGAGCAATTTTTCATTGATAAATTAACCCAGGCGAAGGATCATTTCGAACGTGCGCTGGATTGCAAACACACGGAATTTGATGATCTGTATCCCTATATGATTGAACATCCTCAATTCTTTTGGTACAAACGCTATGTGGCTTGGTCAGAACTCCTGACGATTAAGAGCCTGTGTGAAGAACTTTCCTTCGAATGGAGAGAACACTTCACTACGAATCAAGTGGAGTATCTGGAACAACGAGTGATGTCCGCTAAAGTTCTTGACTTCTGGTTTGAGAAGAATGAAGCGCTGATATAGGAGCCTGAACAGACTGGCAAGCCTGGTTTTGGTTTACATGAGGGACCCTGATGAGTGATCATCCGGGTCTCTTTTTTCAGAAGAATCATAGACAAGCTACAGCAAGACAGGAGGATGGAAAGATGATCAGCGATGAGCAATTGAATGAATACCGTATCTCTGGCGAGCGAATCCGCGTCGTGCGTGACGGCTTGGAGAGCAATGATATCAAAGGGATCGTGCTGGCCTGGGATGAGACTCAGGTGATGGTCCGCCGTCCGAACAAACGGGTGGTCAAGCTGGACCGGAATTACCTGTTCCAGCCCTTCAGCGAGCCAAGACCGCAACCGGAGGACTTGTAGAGGAAAGGCAAGAAGGTCAAGACAGTTCTCAACTTAAGTCTATGGGGAGTATTCTCCCCTTGCAAATAAAGAAACCAGCAAGCCCTAACTCTTGGAGCCTTGCTGGTTTTTTCGTTGAAATATAGGAATGTATATGCTTGGTGCTATAAATTATCCTTATATCTCTCGCTGAAAAAGATACCTGAAAGCGGTAAGTAGTAACGCTGCTACGGAAGCATATGCTTCTTTAAGGACGGCGCAGCCGTTTCCATTATGTAATCTTCATAAGGGGAGTGAAGCAAAGTGCAGATTTATATTGACGCCTGAGCAACCAACATGTTAATATTTTCCCGAGATAACTAACATGTCAGTAAGGCTATATAGCATGCTAGCATGTTATGTCTTTTATCCTATTACAGGAGGTTATTTTGTGGATGTGGCTAATGTTGTAATCGGTTTCATTATGGTCTTATCATTTTTTGGATTGGTGTGGTATTGCATCAAGGGGTATAACCTTATGGTGGGCTTTTTTGTCATGTCGGTACTTTGGACATCTATTGCCCTGATTGGTAATTCCATTTCTCCAACCTCGGTTATGGAAGGGAAATCGGTAATTGATGTTCTGACCAATGTGTTCCAGACAGGGCCGGAAAACTACGGCAAAGCGATTCTGGTTAACATTTTCTTCGGTGCATTCTTCGGAAGAGTATTGATCGACACAGGAATTGCTGCCACATTAATCCGCAAGGTTGTAGAGCTTGGGGGAGACAAACCAAGAATCACCATGTCACTGTTATGCATAGTTACCGCTGTAATATTCACATCCATGACCGGTATCGGTCCGGTAATCTCCATTGCTGTAATCGTCTTGCCGATCATGCTGTCGCTGGGTATTCCGTCACCGATTGCATTGTTCTCCTTCATGGGCTCGATTATGGCCGGGATCTTCGGGAACATTGTTAACTTTACGCAATATCAGGCTTTTTTTGCTACTGCGAACGAAAGCTATGCCAGCTACGATTATAATACATACTTCAAATTCGGCATAATCGCAATGGCTGTTTCACTGATCGTTGTCCTGATTGTGGCTAACCTTTCAATGAACAAGAAGATATCTCGTGCCTGGGCTGCAACACCTGATGCCGGAACTACGGTAGATGCACCTGCAATCTCCTGGATTTCAATCATCCTGCCGGTAATTGGAGTGGTTGTGTTCAAGCTTCCTATTATTTTTGGATTTATATTTGCAGCCTTGTTTGCCTTAGTGACCTGCGGTAAATTAAAGGGCGGATTTGCAAGCGTTTGCAGAATGTTGTCGAAACAGTTTTCAGACGGGGCCATCGATGTGGCACCCATGATAGGATTTCTGCTAGCCCTGGCCATGTTTAATAATGCAGCAACTTATGCTTCGCCCTATTTCAAAACACTGCTTGGCGGAGCGATGCCTCAGACAGCGTTATTACTGTGTATCGTATTTGCTGTTCTGACACCGCTTGGCTTCTTCCGCGGGCCGATGAACCTGGTTGGATCTGGTTCAGCCATTCTGGCAGTGGTTGTAGCAACAGCAGCTTGGCCCGTACAATTTTTGTATCCTTTATTTGCAATTACCACAGTAGCACCACAGCATTTGGACGTTACCCAGTCCTGGGTTGCCTGGGGCTTTGGATATACGAAGGTTCCTGCCAAGGAATACATGAAGATGTCTATACCAACAGGCTGGATCATCGGGATTATTCTTTGTGCCATTGTATTTATAATGTACGGAAATTTGGTTTAGTTCCGGGTATTGCATAACAGAACCGGCTGCTGCGCTTGTGTCAGGAGCCGGTTATTCAAACTTCAGTACAATTCAATGAAGAGAAACGGAGAAAAACTATGGGCAAAATGGTTAGAATGGGTATTGATGTGGGGGGAACACATACAAAAGCTGTCGCAATTGACAACGAAACACATGAGATTATTGGGAAATCTTCCGTAAAGACTACGCATGATCATGCGAGAGGTGTAGCCGCCGGCGTTGTGAAGTGTTTCCAGAATTGTCTGAAGGAAAATAACATCAAACCGGAAGATGTGGTATTCGTTGCACATAGCACGACCCAAGCAACAAATGCGCTGATTGAAGGCGATATCGCACAGGTTGGCGTCATTGGCATGGCCAAGGGTGGCCTGGAAGGCTGGCTAGCCAAAAGACAAACCAAATTGCAAAATATTGATCTGGGAAACAGTAAAGAGATCAAAATTTTTAACAGCTTCATTAACATTAAGAAAATGTCTGAAGAATCCGTGGTGCAGGTAATCGATGATCTCAAGCGTCAGGGGGCGCAGGTCATTGTGCCTTCCATGGCTTTTGGCGTAGATAATGGCAGACCTGAGGAGATCGTTTATAAAGAGGCTGAGAAAAAAAGCATTCCGACCACGATGGCGTCCGATATTACGAAATTGTACGGGCTGACCCGGAGAACAAGAACTGCAGCGATCAATGCAAGTATTCTTCCCAAAATGCTGGACACAGCCAATTCAACCGAACAGTCTGTAAGAGAAGCTGGCGTCAACGTTCCTCTGATGATCATGAGAGGCGATGGCGGGGTCATGGAAATCAGTGAGATGAAGAAACGTCCTGTACTTACCATGCTTTCCGGACCGGCAGCCTCAGTTATGGGGTCTTTGATGTATTTAAGAGCTTCTAATGGTGTGTATTTCGAGGTCGGGGGAACCACTACCAATATCGGTGTGATCAAAAATGGCCGCCCGGCTATTGATTATTCTATCGTTGGCGGTCACCCGACCTATGTCAATTCGCTGGATGTGCGGGTACTTGGTGTCGCTGGAGGTTCTATGATCCGTGCGAACAAAGGTGGAGTTGTTGATGTCGGACCGAGATCTGCGCATATCGGCGGATTGGATTATTCGGTATTTACAGACCCAGACAAAATCAAGGGAGCAAAGGTCGAATTCTTCTCGCCCAAGCCGGGGGATCCTGCAGATTATGTGGCCATCCGTCTGGAGAACGGGGAACGTGTGACGTTAACGAATTCCTGTGCAGCCAACGTGCTTGGACTGGTGAAGCCGGAGCATTTCTCCTATGGTAATGTGGAAGCCGCCAGAAGAGCTATGCAAGCTTTAGCCGATTATTGTGGTACAACCGTTGAAGACATTGCCAAACAGATCATGGAAAAGGCGTATGCGAAGATTGAACCGATCATTCTATCCCTTGCCGAAAAATATAAATTGGAGAAAGACCAGATCTCCTTAGTTGGGGTGGGTGGCGGAGCGGCTTCGCTCATTGTGTATTTCTCAGAAAAAATGGGCTTGAAGTATAGCATTCCTGAGAATGCAGAGGTCATTTCTTCCATTGGTGTTGCTCTGTCCATGGTAAGGGATGTTGTGGAGCGTATTATCCCGTCACCTTCCAAAGAAGTGATCAGCGCACTTAAAATGGAAGCTATGAATAAAGCCATTCAGAGTGGAGCCACGCCGGAAAGCATCGAAATCCATATTGATATCGATCCGCAAACCTCTAAGGTCACAGCGATAGCTACCGGTTCCACAGAAGTGAAAACCACTGAGCTGTTAAAGGAATGCAGTGAAGAGGAGCTGCAGGAGCTGGCCGCGAAAGATATGCGTATTTCAACAGATCAGACGAAGCTCATAGAAAAGACCAGATATGTCCATATCTTTGGTGAAAAGGTTGAAAAAGAAGGAGAAGCCGGTGCCATCCGCATACTTGACACCAAAGGGTTCATTAAGGTTCAAAGAGGCCGTGCCATGGCCATCAAGACGGCGGCAGGCGAATATCTGAATGCAGTGAAAAAGCTGTGGGAGGCTATGGCAGTCTATCAGACAGAACTCATTGCCAGACCGGATTATTATCTGTGTATCGGCGCCCGTGTCATGGACTTTACCGCATCCGATTTCGAACAGCTAGAGCTGTTGATGGATATCGAAATTTCAACGTTTGAACCTGATACGGAGGTTATCGTTGTAGCCGCCAATATCAAGCAGAGCTAATGGTGGTTTATGGTGTCATTCATAGTATAAAGGAATGAAGAATGGAGGCAGCATGCAGGTGCAGATGAAGCTAGGAGATATGACGCATAATTTGTTGCAGGTAGACGATGAAGCTTGGGGATTGTACGCCTTCTCAAGGGATATTCTGAACCAACGCATTCTGCCTGAAAGAAAGACAGAGATGATTGCCAAAGCTATAGCATGCGGTAAAGAATATGCACAGAAGATCATCCTTGAATATGGATCTACAGATGTTCGTATGATCGCCCAAAAGCTGAAGCTGAAGCTTGAATTTCAGGATGCACTCATGACGGGAAAACGTGTGCTGTTCGCCTGCTATACCCCACCGGATAAAATTGAAATTATGGAAGAGCCCGTACGCAAGGCGGCGGAGCTGATTCAGGGGGAAGAACCGGCCATAGTTGAACTTTTTCAGCAAGCTGTTATAATGAATACTATCCTTGGCCACGAGATTTTTCATTTTGTAGAAGACCAGTTTGAACAGGAAATATATACGCGGACTGAGAAGATTCTGTTATGGAGTCTACTCGGCTATAAGAATTATTCTACAATACGTACCTTGAGTGAAATCGGAGCCATGGCATTTACACAGGAATTGAATAGACTGAGCTACTCGCCGTTTATTCTGGATGTTCTTTTGTATTATAGCTACGATTCTTCCAGTGCGGAGAAAATATATCGTGATGTACTAGGAGTGAGTTCAGGAAGGTGTAGGGAACCCGTTGAAGATTATTAATAACAGTAATTCATTAAATGATGTAACTTACAATAAAATAAGAGAAGACATCATGAATATGACCTTGGAGCCCGGAATGGATGTCAGCGTGCAGAAGCTCTCCGAACGCTATGGCGTGAGCAGAACACCGGTACGTGAAGCAGTGGTCCGCCTTCAACAGTCAGGACTGGTGGAAATATATCCTCAGCGAAAAACAGTAGTATCCAAAATTGATCTGCAAAGAGTTCGTGAGGAGTGGTTTATTAGAACTTCTCTCGAATCTGCCGTGGTGGATGGATTTATCCGCAAGTGCAGCGAACTTGTAGCGGATACCATGCAAGAATTGATCAACAAACAGAAAAAATATATGGATAAAAAGTATTTCAGAGAATTCTATTTTAAGGACAACCGTTTTCATCAGCTTATTTTTGAGACGGCTGGAGAAGAGCTTTCCTGGTTTACTATTGAAGAGGTAGCCTCCCATTATAATCGTATCCGCTTGCTGTACGGTAAGATGGAAGGGGTGCAGCAATCCGATATTGATAAACATGTAAAGATGGTTGCGGCAACCCGTAAGCGGGATGTGGAAGGAATGCGCAAGGTTGTTATGGAGCACTCCAATACTTTACTGGATCGGGTGCACAGTATGTCTAAGCAATATCCCCATTTTTTCTAAACATAAGCAATAGTGATGTTGTACGCCTGAGGCGATACTATAAGCCGTGTTCCGCATGGAGCACGGCTTATAGTATACGTCTCTTTTTGTGCCGCTGCTCAATCATCAGCCATCCGAGAGAGAGCTAGAGGCAGCACTCAAAGGTTATTGGATTAACATTCCAGCCGGCTTCCATTGTCATTACCAGCGCCATTTTTCTTATGGCTCCGCTCTTTGATGGATACAAGATTAGGCTGCATACAAACGAATAAACCAGCAAGCTCCAATCCTTGGAGGCTTGCTGGTTTATTCGTTATACATGGAAGCCGTGTGGAGCGGGATCAGATGGATAATGCCAGCTGCTCCAGGCTCTCCTCACGGGTAACGATTGACAGCTCTGTAGCGAGGCCCAGATAGGCGCGCATGCGCAGCATCATCTCTCTGCGGAAGCTGGGCCAGAGAATGCGGCTCTCGCCTTGATAACCGCGGCAGGAATATTGGGCTTCCACGCCCTGCTGATCCTGACGCACAGTGGTGATCTTCAGATTGTGCGAGGCCAGCTCGCGGGTAACCTCCTGAAGCATGATGGAGGTCTTCTTGGTGGCAGTGGATACCAGCTCCATGTAGAGCTGGGGAGTCTTGAACAGGCCGCTCTTGCCGATGACCCGGCAATCACGTTCGAATACTTTATGAATAAATGTTAGCAGCAGGTAGCTTCTGACCAGGGACAATTCGTCTTTGGTAATATCTTCCTCACGGGTATGTGGATGTGGTGTAGTTGGAGTGGTTATCTTAGTAGTCGCCATTATAAATCACCTCATTTATAGTATGCGAACCTTTGTTCTCATTATACATCGGTTTGGTGTATAATTGCAATAAATATACATAAAAACCTGTATAAAAAGATTTCAAACAAAAATATTGACGTCTTATCGCAGGCGTGGTATGATCTATCTTGTCGTTACAAACGATCATTTATAGAATATGCGGTCATGGCGGAATTGGCAGACGCGCTGGCTTCAGGTGCCAGTGATAGCAATATCGTGGAGGTTCGAGTCCTCTTGACCGCACTATACCTTCAAACAAACTCTTCTTCGGAAGGGTTTTTTATTTTGTGTTTTAACATCGTGGTATTGTTAAGAGACATAGGATCGACAGAGGCTAAAGAGATTGTGAAAGGACTCGAAAGCAAGAACGGGGAGGCCAAATATATGAGTTCCTGTCGCTATGAATGCCTACGTGGCCGCGAAATTAACCGATAAGACCGGGTGCACCAGTGATTGACTGAAAGCAGGCAGAGGATAATGAGCAGCGGCGGCTTTATCCCAATTCAGTCTGTGAATAATTCAGCTTGTATTCCTTGGGACTCATCCCTGTGTATTTGGAGAACACATGAGTGAAATAAGCAGGTGTCTCAATACCTACTGCTTCCCCGACTTCGTATACTTTACTCGCCGGATTCCGGAGTAATTTCTTCGCCTTTTCAATCCGGTACTTGTTGATCACGTCGATGATGGACTCACCGGTTACTTTTTTGTAAAGGCGGCTGAGGTAGCTGCTGTTGATGTGGATATGGTCCGCAATAATCTGCAGATTCAGGTTCTGGTTGTAATGCTCTCTTATATATTTCTGGCATTCTATAACGATGTAATTGGGCTGTTTGTCATTGAGTGCCATTGCCCTTGAGCAGCTTCGAATCAAGCGCTTGAGGATGTCTGTTAACAGCTGAATGCTCTTGCTCTCCTGGATTTGCTTGTAAACCGCGGATTGGCCTTCATCCATCTCCGGTGCGAAGGGCTGGCTAACGCTCAGCAAACGGAAACAGTAGGAACCGATAAGCAGACATGCTACCTTTACATTCTCGATATGCTCTTTGATGCTCTTGTAACCATCAAGTAACTGATCCAGCTGCTGAATCGCCAGATCGCATTGTCCTTGTTGCAGATGTTCGGCAATTTGCTCTGCGGCGTGATGGGGAGGAGCTCCGGGAGTGAGTGTCTGGTTCGTATGAGGCATATAAACAGCTACATAATTATCGTTATAAAAGCTGCCCTGCAGCGCGTCTCTAGCCTCCAGATAAGCCGTTGACAGTGTCAATATATTCCGGTGCAGCAAGCTGATGCCGATATTGATATGGTATTGCCTGAAGTTCTCCGCCAAGGCGAGAATTTCATTGCTGATCTTGAGCAGGGCTTGGGTGGAGATTGCGGCATTGCCACTGCCCATGGAGACAATAGCCAGAAGAGTGTTTTTTTCCATATTCATGATATAAGAGGGCCGGTCCCCGAAGGCCAGGACAAGGAATTGGCGGATGGAGGCCAGGAACCGGTGATGGTCATTCGCCTTTGCACCAACATTTACAGGGAGGCCGGGTATACCCTTAACCTCCATATAGACGGCGAAATAGTCCTCTAACTGCAGCCCCAGCTCGCTTGAACGGCTGAACAAACCAGCTTCATCGCTAATCAAGCCATAGACGGCTTCCTTGAGGAATTTTTCGCTGATTTCGGACAGATGATCGTTGATCTTGCTTTCCAGCTGTTTTACCTTCTGCTGCTGCTCCCGTTCCTTGTCCAGCAGCTGTGTCGCTTTTTCAATAGCCCGGGGTATCTGCTCTGTGGGATTGGTCTTGACTACAAAATCGACGACTTCATATTGAATAGCCGTTTGGGCATAGGAGAAGTCGGCGAAGGCAGTAAGAATGATAACCTTCGTTTGCGGAAAGTGCCGGTGCACATGGTCCGATAAAGCAAGACCATCCATCCCCGGCATGCGGATATCCGTGACTACGATATCGACATCATAATAGCCCAGCATGTCGACAGCTTCCATCCCGTTGGATGCCTCACAAATGACCTCGCATTGGAGCACGCTCCAGTCAATAAAGCACTGCAGCCCTTTTTTGATAACAGGCTCATCATCTACAATCATGACCTTATACATGTGATAGTTCCCCCTGATCTGCCGGTATGTGTAGGGTGACTTTGGCACCTGTGCCGAGCTCGCTCTCGACATCAATTCCATAAGGCTCGCCGTAGAGCAGCTTAACCCGTTTATGCGTGTTGATCAGGCCAATATTGTTGTGGCCCTGTTTGCGCATGGTGTCGCTCTCGAAATTACTCCAATTCTTGGGAACATGCTCAAATCCGCTGCCATTATCCGTGATCTCGAAATAGACCGAATCGTTCCGGCGGTAAATGCGGATGTGGATGCTTCCTTTGCCGAGCTTTTTTTCTACGCCGTGAACTACGGCATTTTCCACCAGAGGTTCGACACTCAGCTTGGGCAGCAGCAGATCCAGTATGCCCTCATCCTCGATCTGGATCGTGTACTCCATTTTGTCCTCAAACCTTTCCTTCTGCAGATAAAGATAAAATCTGATGAAATCCAGCTCCTGGCGAATCGAGATCTTGGCTAGACTGCTCGAGTAAATACTTGCCTGCAGCAGCTCGGTGAGGGATGTTACCATTTTGTAAACGGTCTCATCTCTGGACAGCTTTGCTTTGTAGCCAATGGTAATCAACGTATTGAACAGAAAATGCGGATTCATCTGAGCCTGCAGAAATTTGATCTCCGACTCTTTGACCAGCAGATGCTTCTCGTAAACTTCCTTGATCAGATAGTTAATCTCGTCGGTCATGTTGTTGAAGGTGGTACTGAGCTGATTGAGCTCCACATCTTTGAAGGCCGGCATCCTGGTGTTGTAATCCCCTTTCTTGACCTTACGGATACTCCGCAGCAGATCGCGGATGATCCGGGTAAAGCGTAATGATAACAGCACGCCTGCTGCAAGCGATACGAAAGCAATCAGCGCGATCATCCAAATGTAATTGTGCATGCTCCCCGATAATTTGGCGAGTACCTGCTTCCTCGGAATGCCGGCAATGAAGGTAAGCCCGGTGGTACCGATGCTGCGGGAAGCAGCCAGATAAGTCTCCTGATTAAGCTTGACCTCACTTACTTCCGTATGATCTCTCAGCGCGAGCACATCTGGAGAAACGACAGAACCTAACTCCTGCTTACCGGCACTGGAATAGATGACTCCACGGTTATCAATAATGTAGGCCATAGCGCCCGGGAATTCGAGCAGCCCGGAATACTCCTCCGCTAAATCTGCTTCATTCGTACCGAAGATCAGTACAAGGCGCTGCTCGGGAAGGTTGATATTGGACATCACCCGAGTGAAATAGAGGGTAGGATCGCCGGGACTGGGCGTCAGAACTTCCTTGCCGCGAACCATTCTGCCGTTAACCGATTGATAGACTGCGAGATTGTTTCGGTTAATCTGTTCAATGTTTGGCGGTGACTTTAGAACGGATATATAGTTATCGGTATCAAAAAATACATAGGCCGTTGACAGCAGGCTGATATTCCAAGCATTGTTGAACATAAGGCTGTACTTCAGGTCCTCTTCCATTTCACTTTTATTGACGAATTTCTTGTAGAAGTCATCGCTCAGCGACATATCGTCGATTAACCAGTTTCTTAACATTTTAGTAGAGAGGAAATGCAGGGAGGTATTGTCAATAATTTGAAAGGACTTCTCAATATTGTCGTTGGTCTGGCGGATCAGCAGGGACAGATTATCATTGGCATTCCTGGTTAGAATCTGGGAGATGTTCCAATAGAAGTAGCAGCCGGCGAACGTCATCGGCAGAAGAATCAGCAGAAAGATAATAATGACCATTTTATTTCTTACCGGAATGCGGAGGAAACCTCCGAGTATTGGACGAAGGCTGAACCGCCTCCGGATATGCTGGTTGGACATGCTGGTTGCTCCTTGTTGATGAGTCTGTAGTACAGCCATTATATAATCATTTCATGGTGGCGAATAGCGGAGCCGAACGAAATAGGGTCATTTCCGGCCAGATGGTAAAGAAAACGACAAAGAGTTAAAGAAATCTGAAAACCCTTTCACCTATCCCCCTGCCTTGCCTCATTTGCTCAAGATATTATAAAAGATCATGCGGAAAAACGAATTCATTACCCTTTTTCTTTGTTCTACAATGAGAGCTGTAAACAACTGTAATTGGCTACAGGGTTATGCCCTGCCTTAAGCCATCATTCTAAAGGGGGATTTATTGTGCGAAAGTCTTTGTACAAAGCGGGCTGTACCTTAGCAGGCATGCTGATGCTGACCATGTCCATTACGGCATGCGGATCAGAGAATTCAACAGAGAACAGCGGGGCGGCCGAAACAGCCGGCTCGGGGAATACCGCGCCTGCGGCCAAAGCGCCGGTGAAAATTTCTTATCTTACCTTCCGGGTCGGCACGCACGCGTCAGCCAAGATGGAGGAAGAACAGATCAAGCAGTTTAATGCCAAGTATGGCGATGAAGTGGAGGTTGTGGTTGAAGAAATTCCAAGTGATGCCGCATATGTTGACAAGATCAAGATTCTGGCAGCCTCCGGGGATGTTCCGGATGTCGTCATGGGCAAGGACGGAATTAATGACGTTTTGATCAAAGGCAATCTTGCAACCCCTTTCAATGAATATTTAGACAAGGACCCGGAATGGAAGGCAGCCATCGGAGAAGATGCCCTCGCTTCCAATACACGGGACGGCAAGATCTGGTCGATCAGCGATCAGAAGCAGAACATCGGTTACTTTTACAATAAAGAAATGTTCGAGCAGGCAGGGATCAAGCCGGCGGAGACTTGGGATGAATTCATGAGCAGCAATGAGAAGCTGAAGGCCGCGGGCTTTGTTCCGCTCGCATTGATGACCGGGGAGAATGCCTGGACGAGCAATCTGATTCTTGCTGCCATGATCGGCACTAACGGGGACAACGGCAAATCGTTCATGAACACACTGCACCCCACTGATTTCAATACGCCCGAAATGATTCAGGCGCTTAACATGATGAAGGAGCTGCTGGAGAAGTATACGACGAAGGATGCGCTTGGAGCGGGATATGCCAATGCAGCGAACGCTTTTAGCCAGGGCAAGGCCGCTATGATTGCCAATGGTCCCTGGATGATTGGAGACTTCAGCGATCCGACCAAGAGCAGCGAAGGATTCGATAAAAAAGTTGGGGTTGCCGCGTATCCGAACAACAGCTTGATTTCCACCTATGAGGTTGGCTATATGATCGGCGCCAAAACGCCGGAAACCCGCGAAGCTGCTGAGACATTCATCCGCTTCAAGACAGGGCTTGAAGGACAGAAGATTGCGCTTGAATACGGCAATGTAATGCCGGTATCCAATGAAATTCAGCCTTCGGACGCGCTTAAGCAGAAATATCCGATCATTGTTGAATCGATCACGGTAGCGCAAAAGACACAGCTTCATTACCGGACCCTTGACTCCATTGTCTATCCGAACGTAACGGATGCCTGGAAGAACCTGTATCCGAAGCTGGTAGCGGGCCGGGCAACGGCAGAAGAGATTGCCAAGGAGCTGACGGAAATTACGGGCAAAAATAAATAAAGCAGTAAGCTGAGGATTGGGGAGGACCATATGGATGGTTAGGAAAAATAGAGGGTATATCACGCTTTTTCTGTTGCCGACTGTAGCATTGTTTATTCTTGTCTATGCCGTCTCACTTGTCATTCTGTTCGGCACATCCTTTACGGAATGGTCTGCCGGACGTAGCCCGAAGTTTATCGGTCTCACTAACTATATTCAACTATTCACTGACGATGCCGACTTTCGCCAAAGCGCACTGAATACGGGCATCTGGGTTGTGCTTCAGTCTACGATCCACGTTGCCATTGGCACCATATTCGCGATTATTCTCAGTATGAAGGAATTCTACTGGAAGTTTGCACGGACGGTCTACATGTTTCCCAACATTATCTCGGGTGCAGCTGTGGGTATGCTGTTCCTATGCATGCTCAATCCTGATTTCGGTGCGGTGAACAGTATTGCCCGCTTATTCGGGAATGCGGATTTCTCCCAGAACTGGTTCATGGATTATGCCACGGCCTTCTTCTCAGTCACGATGACCTGGCTGCCCTATGCGGCGGTTGTCACCATCCTGATTCTGGCCGAGATCGCAGCCATTCCGGAAAGTCTGTATGAATCGGCGCGGATCGACGGGGCCAGCACCTTGAAGATCAATTTGTACATCGTTATTCCCATGCTGCGCAACATTATCGGCACCTGCGTGATTCTGTCCGGAACAAGCATGCTGCAGAAGATGGATATTATTTTGATGACGACAGGCGGCGGACCCGGCAATGAAACCATGAACCTGCCTATTTATATTTACAAGACCGCACTCATGGACAACAACTTCGGTTATTCCAATTCAGTGGGCGTCTTCCTAATCGGCTTTGGCTTGATCTTTGTCCTGCTGTGCCGAAATCTGTTCAGAATAGGCAGCTCCCAACACTGAATGGAGCGGATGGGGTGAGAATGTTGAAAAAAGGTTTGGGTGTACTCAAGTATGGATTTGTAATCCTGATTGTTCTGTTATCGCTGGGTCCGTTCCTGTGGGTGCTGCTGGCTTCGTTTAAGACGAATGCCGAGATTCTGAGCAATTCGCTTGGCTGGCCAAGCAGCTTCCGTTTCTCCAATTACGCGATGGCCTTCAAAATAGCGCCGATTTCCCGGTTCTACATCAACAGTGTAATTGTGGGGATCTTTGGGACCGTATTGAATCTGCTTCTGCTCGGAATGGCTGGCTATGTTCTGGCGCGCTTTCAATTCCGCGGCAAGAAGCTGCTGATGGGAGCGTTCTCCCTTTCGCTGCTGATTCCCGGCGCTGCGATGCTGCAGCCGTTATATTTGACAGTGAACGCGCTCGGGCTGTATGACAAGCTGATTGGACTTATTATCGTGTATACCGGCTTTGGCTTGCCGGTCTCGCTCTATATTCTATCCAGCTATTTCCTGACGATTCCCAAGGAAATGGAGGAATCGGCTTACCTGGATGGTGCGAGCTTCATCCAGACCTTCTTCCGGATTATTCTGCCCATCTCGAAGCCGGGCTTCGGCACGGCGGGGGTGATGCAGTTTCTGCTCTGCTGGAATGAATTTCAATTCGCTATAATTCTGACGACGGGCAATCAGAGCCGCACACTGCCGCTTGCGCTTTATTATTTTAAAAGCCAGTTTGCCAGTGATTATGGCGTCATGTTCGCGGCCACGATGGTTGTTATCATCCCGAGTATTCTGGTCTATATTCTGCTGCAGGAGCAGGTTGTATCCGGACTTGCTGCGGGAGCGGTCAAGGGATGATGAACCGGATGATAACCAAAGGAAAGATACCGGAGAAATTGAGGGGTTGCAGATGAATGACGAAAACCTGTGGTGCCTGAAAGAAAACGGGTATCAGGCTGGACTGCATAAGCATTATGAGGGGCTGTTTACCCAGGGAAACGGCTACATGCATGTCCGTGGAAGCTTTGAGGAGGGGTGCAGCGATGCGCCCCAGGATGAGGAATATCTGCGCTTTCCCGATAACGTCACGCTGGAGAAGCCGCGGCACCCCAAGTCCAAGCAGGGAACCTTCATCCCGGGCATTGTCGGGCAGCATCCATTGCTGAAGGAAGAGATTATCAATCTTCCTTATGTGCTGGGACTTGAATTCCGGTTGGCGGGCGAGACTCTGGATATGGACCGCTGCCGGATCAGCGGCTACAGACGCTGGCTGGATCTGCGGGATGGCAGCCTCCAGCGTTCATTCATCTGGGAGACGGCAGAGGGCATGCAGCTTCAATGTACCTATAGCCGCTATATCAGTATGGCGGATACCCATCTGTGCATCCAGCGGGTACAGGTGGCGGTGCTGGCAGGCGAAGGCAGGCTGGAGGTGAAGACCACCCTCCGGGCTGATGTGCGCACCAATGGAATGAATCATTTTGCCCGGATAGTTCCCTCGGCAGAAACAGTAGGAAGCCTGTCCCTCGAGACCCTGACAGAGGAGGGGAATCAAATCTTCATGCTGTCTGCGCTGGAAGTCTCTGAAGTGATGAACTGGCAGGCAGATAATACCCGGACGACGGCTGCGCTTCGCGGGGAATGCAGCTTACAGACCGGGGACCGGTTAACTGTCAGCAAGCTGACTGCGGTGACAACGGACCGTGACATGGAGGAAGGAACGGTGCGCAGCAGGGCGTGTACGCAGCTCAGCCGCGCACGCGATTTAGGCTGGGAGCAGCTGTATAACCGGCATGCTGACAGCTGGAAAAGCAAGTGGCAGGAGGCCGATATCCGTATCAAAGGAGACGATATGGCGCAATTAAGCGTCCGTGCTTCGCTCTACCATCTGATCCGCTCCAATAGGGAGCAGGATGCACGGGTGGCAATCTGTGCCAAGGGTTATGCCGGCGAAGCCTATTTCGGCAGGTATTTCTGGGATACGGAGATTAACCTGCTGCCCTTCTTCCTGCATACCAACCCGCAGGCCGCCCGCAATCTGCTTCTGTTCCGCTATAATACGCTAGATGGAGCCAGACGCAACGCGCGGAATTATGGATACCGGGGAGCACGGTATGCCTGGGAGTCCTCGTTAAGCGGGGAAGAGCAATGTGCCAACTGGCAGTATGCTGATCACGAAATTCATATAACAGCGGATATAGTGTATGCGCTATGCCACTATGTGAGAGCTACAGGAGATAATGAATTTCTGGAGCGCTACGGTATTGATATTCTGGTGGAGACGGCCCGTTATTGGTGTGACCGGGTGGATTGGAACCGGGAGGGAGTGGGAGAGCTGCTCGGCGTAATGGGACCGGACGAATATTTGCCCTTTACCCGTAACAATGCCTTCACCAACCGCATGGTCAAATTCAGTCTGGAGCAGACCGTTGCTTGTATGGACAACCTGGAAGGCGGTAATCCGGACGGCTATGCGGCTGCGGCAGAGCGGCTGGATATTCGTCCCGGTGAACGGGAGCTCTTCCGGCACACGGCGGAGAAGCTGAGGCTGCCTTACGACAGCCAGACCGAAATTGTTCCGCAATCCGACGATTTCGCTTCCTATGCAGATGTGGATTTTGCCAGTCTCTGGACCGACAGGTCCCGGCCGTTCGGCCATTTCATTTCCCAGGAGCGCAATTATCGCTCCAAGGCATTAAAGCAGGCGGATGTGCTGGAATTAATGCTGCTGTTCCCGCAGGAATTCACCCGGGAGCAGCTGAAGGCGGCCTATGCCTATTATGAGCCGATTACGACCCATGATTCTTCTTTGTCGGCGGCGGTTCACGGCATTGTGGCCTCCTGGCTGAATCAGAAGGAGGCTGCGGCAGATTTCCTGCAGCGGGTGATGGCTATCGATCTCTCCTTGGAGAAAAAGGGTGCCGCTGAGGGGATTCACATCGCCAATTGTGGCGGCCTCTGGCAGCTGATTGTATACGGGTTTGCCGGTTTGACGAGTGCGATGTGGAGCGAGACCCTTCAGCTGCAGCCCCGTCTGCCTGAGGGCTGGGAGGAGCTGAGTTTCCGGATTGCCTGGCGGGGGGAGCGCTACCGGATAACCGTTAATCCGGGAGCTTATGAAGTACACAAGCTGAAGGGAGGGAACGCTATTGCAGGCACAGCCATTTGAGGCAGCCATCTTTGATTTGGACGGCGTCATTGTCGATACGGCAAAATTTCACTATAAAGCCTGGAAGCGTCTTGCCGGTGAGCTGGGATTCGCTTTCAGCGAAAGAGAGAATGAGCAGCTGAAGGGTGTCAGCCGCATGGAGTCGCTTGATCTTCTGCTTCAGGCCGGCGGGATCACGGAGGTAACGCCGGAGCGGAGGGAGGCGCTGACTTCCCGGAAAAATGAGTGGTACAAGGAGTATCTTGCAACCCTTACGCCCGCTGATGTATTGCCCGGTGTAACCAACTTTCTTGAACTATTGCGTTCATGCGGAATCCAAACAGCGATTGCCTCGGCCAGCAAGAACGCTCCTCTGATTCTGGAGAAAGTGAACATCAGGCCGCTGTTTGACGTCGTGGTGGATGGGAACAGCATTGTCAAGGCAAAGCCGGACCCGGAGGTGTTCCTGCAAGCAGCCAGGCTGCTGGGTGTGGCCCCGGCCGCATGCTTTGTCTTTGAAGATGCGGCCGCCGGTGTAGAAGGGGCGATCACGGCGGGCATGCGCGTTGTCGGCATCGGAGACAGGGGGCTGCTTGCCTGTGCTCATCTTACCATCACCAGCTTTGAACAGCTTGAGCCTGTGTTTCTGCTGGGCCATATCGGCGTAACCGGTCACACCGGATGGGGAGGCCGCCCGGATGAACAATGAGCGGATAACCGAATTGACGCTGGCGCAGCTGCAGCCGGGCATTCCGCAGGTGCTGCCGGGAGGCGGTTCGGTCACCCTGAAGCTTGTTACAGACCGCTTCGGCTTGCAAATGCACCTGTTGACCATATCCAATGGCAGACTTGTCTTTACCGTGATTCTGGAGCGGGGGATGGACATTGGAGAAATCAGGCTGGATTCTGAGAAGATCAGCTGGGAGCGTGATGAGCGGTATCTGCTGCATCCGGATCATGTAAATCTGTCGGATAACGAGCATTCAGGCTGGGATTCAGGCTTCTATGCAGCTGTGGCTGCCATAGGGCCTGAAATTTTCGGCACCCCGGATGAGGCAAGAACCGTCCACGGGACAGGGTCCTATTCCCCGGCGCTGCCGGAATCGGTACGGCTAATTTGGGATGAGCGGCAGATCTGCCTGGAGGGCAACGTTCCCGTGAGAGGGTATGGAACATTGCCTGTGTATGATAAAACAATCCGGATAGTAACAAATTACGGGGCAACTGTGCTGTTCCGGGAGGATACGGTGCGGAATTTAACACATACCGCCCAACCGGTTGATGACGGATACCATATCCAGCTGGCGGGGGATTTTATGTCGGGCGGAGGGAGTTATGTCCTGCCGGTCTCTCCCGGGAAAATGCTGCTCCGCGATTCTGCCCCGCCGGAGGAAGACCCGTTAGCGGTCTACGATTCCGGTACCCGGCTGGACCCGATCCGCTGTTATCAATACGTTCCTGAGCCAGTGGAGGGGCTTACTGGTCTGCCGCAGGTCCGCGACTATTGTGCTGCCGCAGGCGGGGGCCGGGAGTTGACGGCCGAGATGCTGGTGAACGCAGGACAAGATGCCGCGGCCTATGTGATTCGTTCCCTGCAATGCTATCCCCGTTCTCTGGTAGCCAAACGGGCGACCAGGGACTGTATGTATGCTCTGGAGCCTTGTAAAACCAGACCCAATTCCATGATGCAAAAAATGATAGATGGTGAAGTGGTCTATGTCGGGCCCCGTGGCCAGTGCAGCGGCTGGATCATCCTGGGGGCGACACGTGATCCGCAGGAAATTACAACCCTGACGCACTTGATCCGAAGTGCAGTAAAGTGACTTATGCCAGAAACAGAGGCTCCATCCAGGTTTAAGTGAAAATTAAATAACCAGTTGCCGGCAGATTTCCGGCGACTGGTTATTTGAATTTTGCCGGGTTTTTCACAAAGGAGAATATAAATTCCACACAAAGCTTCGTATTTTCCACTTCTCGATCAGTTCATCCGTGCCAGAGAGCGTCTGCGCAATCGGAAGGCCCGTTGGAGCGGTTGGCTTCACGGCAGAATTATGACAGGACAAACCGAATACGTGGATACAGGAACCAAAGTGACGGTCGGTTTGCTATTGAATTACTTTGTTCAAGCCTGCTACCAGGGATGGAGCAGCTTCCTTACCGGGTGATCTTAAGCCATTGTTCGGTTGCTGGTTTGGCTATACAAGAAGCGCTCCCCCCGGACACTGTTCCAGGGGGAGCGCCTTATTTATGCCTTGCAGAACCAGTAATAAGCGTTTCTGCGTTAGGCTTATCTCAAATAATTCAGCAGGATCTGCGCAGCTTCTGCACGGGTGGCGGGAGCTTTGGGAGCGAAGGTTCCGTCGGCCCGCCCTTTCACGAGGCCAAGCGAAGCTGCCGCAGCCACTTGTTCCGCTGCCCAGCCGGAGATGCTGTCAGCATCCTTGAGGGAAGGGCTGGCCGGAGCGGCCGGAATGGCATCATGCTGGAGTCGGTACGCCCGCATCAGAATGACAGTCATCTCTTCACGGCTGATCTCTGCATTCGGCTGGAAGGACTCCGGAGTCCTTCCGGTAATCAGACCAGCCTGGACCATGCCGGAGAGAGCGTTCTGATACCAGGCGCCTTCCGGGACATCGGCGAAGGAAGTGGTGCCGCTGCCGCTTAGCTGCAGCGTGTTCGCCATCAGCTGCACGAATTCAGCTCTGGTAATATTCCGGCCGGGCTGATAAGCCTGCTCCGATATTCCCTTGATCAGATGCTTCGCAGACAGCTCACGCAAGGCTTCAAATGCCCAGTGAGTGACAGGAACATCACTGAATTGCTTCGAATACTCCAGCAGCGCGTACATGCCGCTGCCGTCAAGTAGCGCCTTCAACCTGCCGTCTTCAGCTGCACCGCCAAGATAGGTGAGTGTGCCGTCACTCCCCACACGGTACAGGCCAAGCAGCCTCGGATCAAGTCCATCGGCCGGCCAGCTGAAGCCTACCGGAACCGGATAATCCGTAAGACGGTGAACCGTTCCATCCGCGCCGGACAGACTCAGATCATAATCAATCAGCTTGCCTTTCAGCGCTACACCGGCTTCCGTCTTCAGCTTCACTTCTTCCAGCGCCTTCAATTCTGCCTTCAGCCGGATCTTTGCGCCGCTGCTCTCGGCAGCAGGCATGGTTTCGGCCAGCAGCTTCAGCAATTCCGGCGCCAGCACCAGCTCTATTCCGTCTCCCTGCACACGCAGTGAATGGGTTCCCAGCAGCTCCCAGGCATTCGCCGGAAGCTCAACCGCAGCCGCTTGCCCCACCTGCACAGTAACCACCCCGTTCGCCGCCGGACCGCTCAGCTGGGCGGCTGTAATGACGGCAGCCGAAGGCCGTGGCGTTGCGGTTGGCAGCGGCGTTGCCGTTGGATTCACCGTTGTTGACGGCGGACCCGCCGGGGTCACCGGAGGATCCGTTGGCGTTACCGGCGGAACTGTTGGTGTTACCTGCTGATGGTTGACGGTCAGCTCAATCGTCTCTGTATGGACCGCATCCACATAAGTATGCTCCCCGATGATACGGGTATTCATGACCTCCACCTTGTATGCTCCTGCATCCGAAGCCCCAGCTTTCCCGACAGTCATACTGCTGCCAGTGGCGCCGTCCAGTACAAGATCATTCTTCAGCCAGCGGTAGCTCAACTCTCCGTATACCGAGTTGGCTACAACGGTAAAGGTAACTGAATCGCCTTCCACTACCGGATTTGCGGTTGCCGTGAACGATTGAACCGAAGGGATTTCATGCGCCGAATATACCTTGAGCACCAGTTCTGTTCCGGTGATACGTTCCGAATTCACCTCCGCTTTGCCGGTCATCACCACACGGTACTGCGTTCCGTCATCTTCCACTCCCGGGGTGAAGCGGTATACCGCACCGGTAACACTCGCGATCGGCAGCCAATCACCGCCGGCGGTTCGCTTCACTTCCCACCCGATAGACTCAACGTCTCCCGTCGGCTCAACCAGCAGCGTTAGCGGCTCACCTGCCACTGTCTCAAGCTGTGACGGCAGATCGGTCCCGAATGCCGGAGGGGTCCATTCCGCATCTGCCGGAAGCACCTGCAGGATATATTCCTGCTCTCCGGTTAAGCCGCCTTCGCCCGTCACGACGGCCTTGTACCGGTAGCCGCTCATCGCTTCCGACAACTCCGGAAGCGTCAGCATATCGCCTGAACCGACCGGCTCGCCGTAGCCTTCTCCCTGGTCCACGTACCAGGTGTAGGCCAGCGTTCCTGTCCCTTTACCAGCAGCGCGGAGCACTCCGACTGATCCCGCCCGCAGCGAGCCTTCACTGACAATCTGCACCGCAGGTGCCTGAAGAGTCCATTTCGCAGTCAGCTTCAATGCACCAGGCACCGTTTGGGCGGCAAAATCCCATTTCGCAGCATCGTTGTACCAGCCCTCCAGCTCATAGCCTTCCTTCGTTACAGCCGGAGCAGTCAACGGTTCGCCGTACACAGCCTGAACAACCGTCTGCGCCGGACTTCCGCCACTCGCGTCAAACGTTATATCATAGCGCCCCCCCAGCTCGGTCAATGCGCTGATTTCACTATTGCTGAGGTTGCGAATTTCAATTTTCATACGCTGATTATCTTTCGCCTGGTCATCAGCTAATCTCACTGCAGCGCCATCACTCTTAGATGCTCCTTCTACAGTGATTACTTTATTGTTGCTTTTGTTAATTATTTTATAGTAGTCACCGTCTTTTTCCAGTTTCCACTGCTGAGTATCGGGTATGGACCCGGAAGCTTTTGTATTCTGACAGAGCTGCTGTATGGCTGAACCGGGAAGAATGTCGATTACAAGACCGCTTTGAACCGACTGAATTTGGTAGTATCCTGTACCGAGATCCAAGAATCTCCACAGCTGATTATTTCCGTCGCCGTTGGCCCATTGGTTAATTACCGCTAGCGGATTACTTGAAACTTTGTCCACATCCAGTGCTTTTCCGCTGTGCTTTGGCTGGATTTTAACCATCTTTTCGGGAATGATTTTCTTGGCAATTGAACTCATAAATCCGCCGCTGGTCTTATCAATCGTGAGACTGTCGATATTGAATCTTCCGGTATCGCCTTGTTCACGGATGAATTCAATTACATTTTTTCCGGCGTTCAAGTTTACTGACTCCGTACTGCTGGTCCACATATCCCAATTCGCTGTCGGAGGCAGGGATACTTGCTTTATTCTCTGTCCGTTAACATACATCGTCATGGTTATATTGGAACTCTGTGCGCCGGAATACCGCAGTGTTGAGGTATAGGCAGCCGTATTGGGGACATTTACTTCAAACTTGATCGAATCGCCTTTTTGCTCAAATCCGCCTACAAATCCGTTGCCTTCATACCATAAATGATCTTTGGCAATCTTCAGGCTGCCTGCTCTGGTTGCTTCTTCGGCCTGATACCTCCAGGGAGTCCGCTTGTTAAGATGAATACTGTCAATATTTATAATGCCTGAATTATTTGCTTCATTTGTATAAGTGATCGTGTTTTTCCCCTCAGTGAGACTTAAAGTCTCAAGCTGCTCTTTCCAGACAGTAAGTCCGCCAGTAGCCGGGAGGGTGATATTTTTAATCTTAGTGCCATTCAAATACAAACCTAAGGTTTTACCTGCAGCTTCTTTGGCATATCTCAGCTTCATATCATAAGACGCCGCATTCTCAACATTTACAGAAAACTCCACGGATGAGTTCGCTCTGGACAGCCCGGTTACATAACCGGTCCCCAGATTGCCGTCTTTTGCGTAAACGACCGCAGCATCATTCGAGCCCGTAGTTTTTGCATCTTCTGCTCCATAATGCCAGGTAGTTGCTTCGGTAACTGTTATATAGTCCAGATTGACATTGCCGGTGTCGCCAGCGTCATATTTATACATGATCGTATTTTCCCCTTCTTTAAGGAAAACATTGTCATAGCGGTCGGCCCAGCTGTTCCAGCTTTTTAAGCTAAAGAAATCTACCTGCTTAATTTTTTGCCCGTTTACATACATACTCAGGGTCCTGTCATCATTAAATCCTAAGCTGTAGCCCATCTTAACCGAATAGCTGCCTGCATTAGCAGCATTTACCTTGAAGGTAACCGCAGAATTTGAAGCCCATAATCCTCCAACAAAACCGGTTCCGCTATATCCCGGATGGTCTGTATCTACCTTTGCCTTTCCGGACAGCCCGGCATTTTCTGCCTCATACAAGCTGCTTCTTTTGATAATCATGCCATCCAGAGCCAAATTGCTCTTGCCGGAAAGGCGGATCGTATTGCTTCCGGCGTTAAGCTTAATATTATAAGCTGATTGAATATCGAAGTTTGCATCAAATCCTGCATTAGAGGCAAAGGAAAGCTCCCGGGCAGCCTCCCCATTGACTCCTAATTTCATGTTAACAGCATTCGCCGTATTATTATTGTATCTGAAATCCAGGGTGTAGGTTCCTTTAGCGTTAGTGTTTACTGTAAACTCTACATAGTCATTAGCGCTGCTGCTACTGTATTTTTCATATACGCCACCCGAAGCATAACCACTTTTTCCGATGACTTTAGAAACGCCTGCCAGCTTTGCATCCTCGGCTTCATAAATTTCGCTTTTTTCCTCTCCGGAGGGTCTGTTCAGGACAGTGCCGGGATTTGAAGGAATTCCGAGATTTATGAAATCATTATCATCCCAGTAGATACGCTGCGCTCTTATTCCTCTGTTTCCGCCGCCTTGTCCATGAGTCGGTATTCCATGATACATAATCCAATCCTCGGTGTCGTCTTCGGACTTAAGGAACAAGGGCGATCCCGGCCCATATGAACTGTTTTCATCCGATCTTTTCATGACAGGCTCAGGATATTTCACCCATGACTTTGCATTCATCACATCAGAGGCTGCATCAGCTACGGATACGCCTACAGAATAGTTATCATTCATAAAACTGCTTGCCGAGTAGGCAAAATAGATTTTACCGTTTCTTTCAACGACCGCAGCGCCTTCATTAATATTGTCGCCATGCTTTTCCCAGTCATATTGCGGCCTTGCCACTGTAGCTTCTGCACCTTCCAATGTCCACGGGTTCTTCATTTTGACAATCGTAGGGCTCTCGTCAAATTTCGTCTTTGCAGGATCATTTGGGTCAGGGTAATAGTAGTATTTTGTATAGGTGAAGTATGTTTCTCCTTTAATTGATACAACGCCGCATGCCAAACCATAGCTCTGCGTGTTCAGAAGTCCTTTCTTGACCGTAACCTGTCCATCGCTGTCTGCATTGGCGGATTCTCCCTTAAGCTCCCAGGTTCCTTCAAAAGGATCGGGCGATGAGTTCTCCAGGACGTAGGAGCTTGGATGTCCATATCCGAAGCTCACCTCCGGACCTGAAGAGAAATACAGATACCATTTGCCATTCAGCCTATATACGTATGGACCCCACACATATCCGAAATTATCCGGTTTCTTCCAAACGATTTTGCTTTTTGCAGTGGATACACCGAGAATGGTTTCATGCCTTTTTAAGGTGATATTATTATCGCTTGAAAAAGCTGAATAGTAATAGCCGTCTGCAGCCCTTGCAATTGTAGGATCAGCACCTCCCATAAGCGGGTTCACATAATTCGAAGTTACCTCTGCGCTGGAGATGCCTGCCAGCAATAATGAAAGTAGAATTGCAAAGGGTAACATCATTAAACTTTTTTTCCTCATGGTAATCTCCTTCTCAAATTAATTTTATAATTGATTGCAACCGCTTGCATTTTTTTTGTAGCGCTACGCATTCATTATAAAATAAAAGTGGAACTGTTTTTCGGCATCATATTTTGCAATATTTTGAGGGTTTGTATTTGCAGGAGAAGAGTCGTGGACAGAAATTCGATTTTCTTATGTTTTTTTTAGCTTTCTTATGTTTTTTTACTTTATGCTCGCTACGCGAAATATACCCGTTCTTCGGCGATTTCTTCTATTTTGTTGATCCGGTTATAGTTCTGATTGATGTACGACAGGATCGGGGCAAAGTTTGCGTATGCCGCAGGCACATGTTCAACTCTGGGAGATCTTTTACTCTCGATTAAGAGGTTCAGGATATCTGCCAGATAGATGAAAATACGGTTCTGTGAAAGGAATTGGGCTTGAATAAGGCGACGTCATACATCATGATGTCATACAAGGCGTCATTGACCACGAAATGATGGTAGCCGTCTTCCAGAAAATATAACTCAATATACTAAAAGATTATTGCTATGAATTGCTGTATATTCGAGTCACCAATATAGATTCAGATACAGGAGGATAAACACTTGAAGCACGAATTGTTGAAGAGAGAGGCCACAGTAAGGGTTTATGTGTCCGAAACAGAGAACAGTGCGGTAAGCTGAATTATATGAAGTCTTTGCCCAGGTGACCAATGTGCGGAAGATTGAACATATGAATTCGGATGTCTTTACACAAACGATGCTGGGGGATGAGGCTGGGCGCAGACTGCTGCTCATTCTGAACAGCTTGCTGCCGGAGCGTATGTGTTCTCCATCCTGGCCAGAAAGTCGCAGCTGCGGGTGGACCGGATTTATCTGACTACAGGAGATGAGTTGCCGCCAGTGGATGCAGAGTGGACGGGTTCGGTTAGAAAACAGCGATAAGTTTTACGATCCATGCACTCGATGCGGGGATGCAGGCCGATTACGTCCTCATGGATACCTGGTTTACCCGGGCGCCATTAATCGAAGAAATTCATCGTAAGGGTTTGTTCGTTATTGGTCTCGTGAAAGATTTGAAGCAGCGTTACCGCTATGCTGACGGCCTGGCAAGCCTCACTCCGTTGCACAGCATCTGCCGTAAAACACAAAAACGAGGGGATATTTTAGGCAGTGTCTATGCCCAACTTCCCTGTGGTATTCCACTCAAAATCGAGTTCGTAAGTCGAGAATTTAACCGCTAAAGCCTGGTATTGCTGGATTTCTCGAAACGGGATTGAAAAGTTCTCTCCTGCAGTTCTCTCCTTTTTCTTGAGGGAAAGAACATCAGTCAGATGAGATATATAGTCGCCGATGTGGTGGAATGGCAGACACGCCGCACTCAAAATGCGGTGCCGAGAGGCTTGCCGGTTCGAGTCCGGCCATCGGTATACGAAAAGGGTTTATAAGGTTGCTACTAAGCAATTTTATAAGCTCTTTTTCTTTGTAGAAATGTTATATTTTTATCGCCTTATTCATGGTTTCGGCTGAGTTAATTTTCGAACTGAACTCAAGGTGTGAATAAATATTTGCAGTTGTTGCGTAATCGCTATGGCCTAACCATTCTTGAACTTCCTTCATACTGACGCCATTGGAAAGAAGCAGAGTGGCACAACTATGACGAAGATCATGATAGCGGATATGCCGCATATCATGTTTTTTCAGGACAAGGGAAAAATGCTGAGTGATATAATTAGGCTTAATTCGATTCCCCATAGCATCCACATTGATATAGTCCAGGTAGTCTATGCAGTATGAATCCTTGCAAAGTCCCCGGTTGATCTCCCGCTGCTGTTTCAAACGCAGCAGCAGCTCATAGAAGGCGTCTACAAGCGGCAGAGTGCGACGGCTTGCCTTATTCTTCGTCCTGTCCTTCTCAATGGTGATAAGCTTTCCATTCAGTGAGCCTGAAGTAACCGTATGTTTGATCGTAATGGTTTTATTTATCAAATCGATAGCAGACCATTTCAATCCAAGAGCCTCGCTTCGCCGTAATCCATAAAAAGCCGCTAGAATAACAGCAAGCTCAAATGGTATCTGAGCTGATTTTAATATGTTATTGATCAAATACGCATAAATAAATCATATTGTTCAAGCGGTGTTTCTCCTCGCTTGTGGCCTTGATGCAAGTAATCATCCTGTTGGCAGCCATATGATTTCCTGAAATAGAGGGGAATGATACAACTAAGATACAACTTTGATGTAATATAATTAAGAGGTGGTCATTGTGATTCGAATCTTAATCGTAGAAGATGAAAAACCAATTTCGGATTTAATACGAATGAACTTGTTCGAAGCGGGGTACTTTTGTGATTGTGCCTTTGATGGAATGGCAGCAGTAAATATGCTAGATGAAAACAAATATGATTTACTCCTATTGGATATCTATCTTCCAGAGGTCAATGGATATGAGGTTATGGAGTACGTTAAGCCTATGGATGTTCCGGTCATATTTTTGACGGCTAAAGCCAGTGTGGATGACAGAGTAAAAGGGTTAAAACTAGGTGCTGATGATTATCTTGTGAAGCCATTTGAAATTGTTGAGCTTTTAGCACGAGTAGAAGCAGTTCTAAGAAGGTATAATCTTAGCCAATCTGTCATTCAAATAGGCGGTTTGACTATTGATACTAAGGCAAGAACTGTAAAGAGAGATAGTCTTCATATTTCCCTTACCAAAAAAGAATATGAACTTTTGCTTTTATTTATTGGCAACAAAAATATTGCGCTCTTTAGAGACAAAATATATGAAAAGATATGGGGATTAGTATTTATAGGAGATAGCAGAACGGTTGACCTGCATGTTCAGCGGCTGCGAAAAAAGATTGGATGGGAGCAGTTGATTACGGTGGTCTATAAGGTGGGCTATCGATTGGAGATAAACACATGAAATTATCATGGAAGGTATTTCTTAGCACGCTAATCATTACGATATTAACATTCAGCATAGGAGGTTATTTTTTCATATCTGCTGTTTTTCAGTCTGCTTATAATAGAGAAAGCAGTTCAGCATTGGAGGAAAACAAAATGCTCCGCAGTTATTTTGGGGCATTAATTCCAACTGCAACATCTGAAGAGCTGGGTAAAAGTACAATGTTAAATATTTCAGAATCTATGATATCTCATTTTACAAATGAAAAATTATCAATAAGAATTTCTGATAGTATCCAGAATATAATTGCCCAGAGTGATGATGTGAACTTTGATATGAATTTGCTGAAACAGCTTGAAGAGAATTTCTTACTGCATAAGACGATTGGATATGATGGCCGATATTATATTCAGACAGCTGCAGTTCTTCAGACCTCCAGCAAGAAAGTATATTTAGAAACTTTTCATGATATAACTTCCATTTTTACTGACAGACAAGATTTATTTTCCTTTTATCGAAAACTGATTTTTTGCATGTTGACTGTCAACGGACTCTTGGTCTTTCTCATGACATTATGGACGCTCTCTCCTTTAAAAAGACTTTCTAACACGACAAGAGAAATAGCCAAAGGGAAATATAACGATAGAGTAATCGTTCGGGCAAAGGATGAAATTGGACTTCTGGCAGAGGATTTCAATAAAATGGCAGATAACCTTGAAATTAAAATACGAGATCTTGAGGCAACAACAATAAGCCAGAGGGATTTTATTGGAACCTTTGCTCATGAAGTTAAAACGCCTCTTACCTCCATTATTGGATATGCTGATATGCTCCGCTCAAAAAAAATGTCTGAAGAAAACAGAATTTTGGCAGCAGACTATATTTTTAATGAGGGAAAGAGACTGGAAACTCTTTCATTAAAGCTGCTAGATTTGTTGGTAGTGAAAAATCATGATTTTGAGATGAAGCAAATCAATATGAAAGAGTTGTTTATAAACATCAAAGGCGTTATGGAACCGATTCTCACGAACAGTAATATCATGCTTAAAATCTCCGCTGAGGATATTCAAATTAGAGTTGAACCGGATTTGATGAAAGCGCTTATTATAAACCTTGTAGACAATGCCAGAAAAGCTATTTTAGAAAACGGAGTCATCAGCCTAACAGGCAGTCGGATATCCATTGAGAGATTTATGATTATGGTTGAGGATAACGGCAAAGGAATACCGGAAAAGGAGCTTTCAAGGATTACAGAGATATTTTATAGGGTAGAAAAATCAAGGTTCAGAGGCAAAGGCGTTGGGATAGGGCTATCGTTGTGTAAGGAAATCGTAGAATTTCATGACGGAGAGATGAAATTTGAATCTAAGCTAAATACAGGAACCCGTGTACATTTGTGTTTAAGGGGGTAGAGAATCATGCGAACATCGATAAAATATATATTAACGATCCCTTCAATTTCCATTTTTATTTTAGCGAGCTTTTTCTTACCCGAAGTGGTGACCAATTATACGGATCAAAACATACTTGGAAAGGTTAGGGTTGAATCAGTTGAACTGCCGAAAATTATATCAGGAAATAACACATCAATAATCGAGAAAATAAATTTGTTGAGAGATTATCCACAGAATGTGAATCAGGTTGCACTCAAGATGGGTACAAATTTTGACTTGACTTCCGCAAGCGATAAATTTTTTGAAGAAATTTCAGTACTTACAAAACTTGGCTTATTACCTAAAATAGAACCAGGCGATAAAACCACCATTAAAATCGATGTCAGTCTATATGCACAGAAAGATGATCCGTCTATTAGTGGAGTGCTTTGGAATATCGTTTTGCAAGGAGACAAGGTTTCTGGGAACTTTTACATGGATGATCAAACCGGTAAGCTTATACAGTTTATTGCTAGCGTGCCAGCTAAACCGTCAGAGCCAAACAATAAGACCATCGAAAAATGGGCAGAATACCTTGGTCTTGAAGTACAGGATATAAAATTACAAGCAGAATCGAATTCTGTTTGGGAGGATGAAACAACCAAGGTAGCAAATTCTGAAGGTGGGTATTATGTTTATCATTTTGAGCTTGAATTTGAAGGCCGTGTTTTGCCTTATGCGTTTTACTCCTTTAAAAATGGATACGGATTTGGCTATATAATGAACTTTATATCCGGTTATAATGATACGTTCGTTAAGATTAGACCATGATAAATTAAAGCCATACAAAGAGCTTAAAACTTTGGAATATAAGAATACACCTTGAGCGCGTTTCTTTAGCCACATGGTGTATTTTTTGATTTAAAGCTTAGAAAAAATATTTTGCTCTAAGGGTAAATTGTACAACAATGAAGCAATAGAGATACAACTTTGATGCACAGACCACTTATACTCCATATTGTAAGAATATTCTAAATGAAAAGCGAGGTATAAAATGATATGAATTACCAAAAGAAACTAAAAAGAAAAGTAGTTATACCGATCATTACAATTATAATACTGTCAGTTTTCGGATATTTTGCATTTGCAACGAATGGGCGTCAAGAAGAAACTATGCCCTTAAGGGAATACAAAGTTTTCCGAGGAGACCTTACAGCGGGAATCGTTGGCGACGGTAATTTGACTCTACCGTATATTTCGCATTATTTTGACGTTCCCGTTCAGCTTGAAGCTGTTTATATCAAAAAAGGCGATACCGTAAAGACTGGAGATAGGATTGCCAAAACTGTTGGCAACGATTTAAAGGACCCGTATCTCTACGCAAAGTTGGATGGCATAGTTATTTCTGTTCCTTCAGTAGAGGGTGAAATGACTGCTGGAAAGCCAATCGTTGCTCAAATCGGCGACCCCCAAAAAATAGCTGCCCAGATAAAACTATCTCAGTCAGATATTGGTGAAGCTGAAATCGGTCAGCTTGTACAGTTTACCTTAGGTGCTTATCCGACGCAGACATTACAGGGTAAAATTACACATGTTCAGTTGGCGCCGACAAATGCCAACCCCTTGGAATATACGGTTTATGCTTCCGTTGAAGCCGATAATCTGCTTCTTTTGGAGGGCATGACATTCTCCGCTCAGCTCATTCAGAAACAGGTAAAGAATGTGCTTTGCCTTTCAAATAAAGCTATTCAGTTAAAAGAGGGAAAACAAACCGTACTTCTTTTAGATGAAAAAGGAAATTTATTTGACCGAGAAATTCAGACGGGGTTCTCAGATGGGCGATACAGTGAAATATTAGAAGGTCTTTCTGAGGGTGATATCGTTTATCTGGAGGGATAAGTATGCAATTGACTGAAATGTTACGTATCATATGGATTAATATTTTACAGAACAAATTTAAGGTTATTCTTAGTTCCTTAGGTATCATTGTTGGGGCTGCAACAATAGTTTTGGTTATTGCCATCGGTAAGGGGGGAGAAGCGGAAATAACCAGGCAGTTTGGCGATTTGTCTGCAGCAACCATATATATAAATCCGGATGAATCGCAAAGAGTCCTTTTTAATACGAGTATGACTAAAATTGAAAGATTAAACCAAGAGCTTATAAAAGAAATAAAAGAAGAAAATCCATATCTAGATGATATGATGCTTTTGGATTCCGGGCTTGCAAATGTAACGATAAATAGAGAATCCTTTCTTAGGAATGTCACAGGGGTAACGGCAGAATATGAGAATATCTTCAACCTATCAGCAGCCTATGGTGAAAATATCACAGAAGGTGATGTGGAGGATAAATCATTGGTTGCTGTTTTAGGCTATGATGTGGCAGTAAACAACTATGGCATGGCTGAAAATGCAATTGGAGAATATATAACACTCAATAATAAGCTCTTAAAAGTTGTAGGTGTTCTGGGGCGCAAGGGTGATAATGTAGGAGTAATCCTTCCAGATTCTTCTGTGTTTATTCCATATTCCGTGGGTCAGGAATATTTATTCAATAGTCAGTATTCCATACCACAAGCAGTTGCTTTAGCTAAGGATGTATCCCAAGTAGACGCTGCAATGAAATGGATACGTAGCTCTCTTACCTATTTTCTTGAAAATGGTGATGCCTATACCATTGATGATGTGGGCAGCAAAATGGAAGTTGCTCTTCGATCAGCAAAAATTATGAGTATGGTTTTGGTTTCCGTTGCGGCGATTGTATTTATTGTTAGCGGTATTGGAATCATGAATGTACTTTTCGTATCTGTGAAGGAACGTACAAAAGAAATTGGCATTTTGAAGGCTTTAGGCTGTCCCGAACGTAATATATTGCTGCAATTTCTTCTTGAATCCATAACCATAAGTCTATTTGGCAGCATGGCTGGGATGCTTCTGAGCATTTTTATACTGCCCCTTATGAAATATACCGATATTCCGGTTCTTCCATCTCTCGGTGGACAATTGGCAGCTTTATTCTTTTCGTTGCTGACAGGAACAATTTTTGGATATTATCCTGCATATAGAGCCTCGAGGCAGAAACCTATTGATGCGTTAAATTATGAATAAATGGAAGGAGAATGACGGACATGAAAAAAAATAAAAATTGTAAAGCCTTTATAATGTTTTTAGCAATTACAGTCCTTATGATTGCAATGATTACAGGTTGTTCAAAAAACGTACAAACGCCAGGTGGTACAAATAATATTGGTATATCAGAGGATGAATCCAAAGCAGATAATACGGAGAAAAAGGGTGATGAAAACCCTTCTCAGACTGATGTAAATGAAGAGCAAAATGATTCTGACAGCAATTCAGTAATGACCAATGACGGTTTCTTCGGAAAAGTAAAGCGTATCATAGGTAATGAAGTTGAGATTGAGATAGGGTTGGTTCCAGACCAAGCTTGGGATGAGAAGATAGATCCTGAAGAAAAGAAGGAACATGGTGTTCCTCAGGTTATGGTAAAAGAAAGAGAAAATCCACCGGGAATGGAGGATATTGTTGCACCCAACCCTCTCGAGTATGGCGGCTCGATCTTTGGAAAAGACGGAGAAGTTAACTTAGCGTATACCGGAGAGAGCAAGACCATAATTATTCCAGCAGGCACGGATATCCGAAATTCTTTGGGCAGGAAAGCAACCTTGGATTCCATTGAAAAAGGTTCAGTATTAGCAATTAAGCCAAAAGTTATAGATGGTAAGGATGCCGGCATAGATAAGATTTTAATTTATAAATAAGCTGACAATTTAAACTGAAAGGGGGGGAAGCTTTTGAATGAAATAATCAAGATGGATAAGGTAAATAAATCTTATCCCATGGGAGAAGAAAGCTTGCATGCACTTAAGGATATTAGCCTCACCATTGAAAAAGGTGATTACTTAACTATACTGGGTCCGTCAGGCTCTGGCAAAACCACATTAATGAATATTCTGGGGTGCATGGACACTTTGGATGGCGGAACATATCAATTTGAAGATATGGAGGTGGAGAAGTGTAGTGACAAGGAATTGTCAAGGATTAGGAATCAGAAGATCGGATTTATATTTCAAAAATACAATCTAATCCCTCAGTACACAGCAATGCAAAACATTATTATGCCTTTACTTTTGCGAGGAATGGGCAGAGACGAAGCACTAAGAAAAGCAGATGAAACGATCAGTCTTGTCGGATTATCTGATAGGGTGCTTCATAAGCCAAAAGAGCTTTCAGGAGGACAGCAGCAGAGAGTAGCCATTGCTCGTGCTTTAGTAACGGAACCTTCTTTGTTGTTGGCAGATGAGCCAACCGGTTCTTTGGATTCTGCTACTGGTCAGGAGATACTGACTTTGTTTCAAAAACTAAATGACAATGGCAATACTATAATAGTGATTAGCCATGACATTAAGGTAGCGCAACAAAGTAAAAGGATTATTTCTATATTTGATGGAAATTTATTAGAGTGAAAAATATTGAATTTGATGGACACGTTCAAGGATGTGCTGGAGAAAACCTTGAACGTGGAACCGGACACCCAACGGAACGATGAACGGTACGATCAGAACTTAACAGCCGCAATGGCTATGGCAAGAGAACGATTCATACCGAATATGGGGATAAGGAAATCCAAGTGCCGCGTGATCCGTTTGGGTGAGTTCAATCCGTGGTAGTGAAGAAAAAAAACCATGTCACCGGCATTGAAGTGCAAATCATCGCCTTGTATGCAAATGCGTCAGTGTCCGGGATTCAGGATTATCTGCAAGGGCTCTAGGTGTGTAGGTGTTCCCCAGGCTCAACTCCGAAGTGACAAACAAGATCGTGCCGCTGATAAAGGTATGACAGAATTGTCCCCTGCAGCCCGTATATGCCGTTGTGTTTCTGGATGCCATTCATTTCAAGGTTAGCATGAGGGGGTCATTGTCAACAAAGCCGTCAATTGGTCATCGCCATTGATCTGGATGGCATGTGGGAGTGGGGAGAACGAATCCGCCAAGTTCTGGCTCAGCGTGCTCAAGAACCGAGGCAATCAGGATGTCCGGAGCAGTTGCTCCTGTAATTTGGTCAATGGTAGGGGCGGGCCGATTCTGCTGTAGTTCTTTCTGAGTTCTTTCCAAGTTCTCTCCAATGTCCCAAAATGGCTTCATTTCAGGTTGTCGCCGGGAGGCCTTGCCGGTGCTGGGAATAACACGAAAACCCGCAAAAAACCTTGATTCTACAAGGCTTTTCGCGGTTTTTATAGGACTTAACTTCTGCTATCTTCCCGATAGCAGACCCGACTCAAAATCGTCTTCGTTGAAAATCGAAACCACCGTAGTGAATGGCTGGCCGTGCTTAGCACCGACGGTATGCTCAGTGATGAAGAAATCGTGCGCATTTACGGGATTCGCTGGAAAATTGAACAGTTTTTCAAAGTCACCAAGTCCTATTTACAGTTGGCCAAAGAATTCCAAGGCCGCTCTTACGACATGATGATTAGCCACACCACCATTGTGTTTTCCCGTTATTTGCTGCTGGAATGGGAATCACGCCAGGCCACCGATCCACGAAGTCTGGGTGAACTGTTCTTTTGGCTTTGTGATGAAGTCAAATTGTTGGATTTCTCTTCGGCTTTGCAGTTCCTGTGGTTGCTTTTTCAAAAATTGGTTTCGCGTTCGGTTTCCGTGCGGCAAGCTCGGTGTCAAGTGCAGGACTGGATTGCTACTTTGCCTTTTTATATCAAGGCTTGTTTACCGATTTCGCCCTGCGAAAGTTGAGTTAATAAGTCCAAACGTGCAGAAATGAGCGGTTGGACGTAATAGTAATGGAAGGGCTGATCACCAATTATGATTTCAAGGATATAATCTTCTCCTACGAATAAGAACCTTATAGGTAAACGTTCACGAAAAGAAGCCTGCCACATCCGCACTGGACGTGGCAGGCTTCTTTGGCAGTCAGGCCTTCTGCTTCAATGGACCCGCACGGCGGACAAGCTTCGCCAGCTCCATGGCAATTACAGCGCCAAGGGCGAGGCCGGTTGCTGTCAGCCAGTGGTTCATGCCGAAGGAAGCGGGGATGGAGAAGATTTCTCTGACGCCGGGCAGGACGGCAATGCCATAGAAGGCAAAGCAGACCAAGACGGCGCCGATCACGTATTTGTTGCTGAAGAATCCGGCTTCAACAGAGGTCTGGCTGTTGGAGCGGGCGGCGAAGGTCTGCAGGGTCCGCGCCAGAATCAGCGTTGTAAAGGCCATCGCGATGCCCATTTCTTCGGAATGCTGCAATCCGATATACTGGGAGACAATAACAGCTACCCCTATAAGCAGACCACGTGTAATAACAGCCTGCATCATGCCTCCGGAGAAGATTCCTTCGTTGATGTCTCTAGGCTTGCGACTCATCACATCCGGTTCGGCTTTCTCCATACCAAGTGCAATGGCCGGCAGGGAATCGTTCGCCAGATTGATGAACAGCAGCTGGATGGCTGTGAACGGATTAATCCAGTCGAAGATCAGTGCGAACAGGATGGCGATAATCGCACCCAGATTGCCGGCGAACAGATAGGCGATGGCTTTCTTGATGTTGTCGAATACCGTCCGGCCCACAGCGACTGCATTGACGATGGATACGAAGTTATCATCCGTCAGAATCATGGCCGCTGAATCCTTGGCTACATCGGTTCCACTGCCCATGGCAACGCCAATGTCCGCCTGCTTCAATGCCGGCGCATCATTTACGCCGTCGCCCGTCATGGCTGTAATTTTGCCTTTCCGCTGCCAGGCACGGACAATTCTAATCTTGTTCTCCGGTGAGACCCGGGCATAGACGCCAATCTGCTCCAGCCTGCTGTCGAGTTCCTCCTCGGACATGGCATCCAGCTCCTGGCCGGTTACAGCAATTTCGTGCTCTGCCATCAGTCCGATATCACGTCCGATGGCCTGGGCGGTGGTCTTGTGGTCCCCGGTAATCATAATCGTGCGGATGCCAGCCTTGTTGGATTCTGCAATGGAGCCATAGACAGCCTCGCGCGGCGGGTCAATCATCGCCGACAGGCCGACCAGCACCAGATTCTGTTCATCTTCAAGTTCAACCTCAGTGACGGTATTAGGCACGGTCTTGTAGGCATAAGCAAGCACCCGCAAGGCTCTACTGGAGAACTGTTCATTCGCTTCGGTGAAGCGTTCAAGAACTTCCGGTGTCAGCGGGACCTCCTGGCCACTCAGCAGCACATGCGTACATCTGCTGAACAGGACATCCGGACCGCCTTTGGTAAGCAGGGCTTTCTGTCCGTCAAAGGTATGCAGCGTCGTCATCAGCTTACGTTCCGAGTCAAACGGCAGCTCGGCTTCGCGCGGGAAATTATCGCGGATTTCGCGGTAATCCTTGTTCTTGCTGTTGCTGAAAGCAATAAGCGCAACCTCTGTAGGGTCGCCCAGCTCCTTGCCTTCCTCATTGATGTTCGAATCGTTGCAGAGCACGGCGATATGCAGCAGTCTGCGGGCTTCTTCCGACCATTCCTCTGCCTGCAGGCTGAATTGATCCTGCGTTCCTTCCGGCAGAAAATAATCGACAACCGTCATTTTATTCTGTGTCAGGGTACCGGTCTTGTCCGTACAGATCACACTGGTTGATCCCAAGGCTTCAACAGCGGGCAGCTTGCGGATAATGGCGTTCTGCCGGGCCATCTTGTTGGTACCCACGGAGAGCACGATGGTTACGATAGAGGACAATGCCTCCGGAATGGCTGCGACCGCTACGGCGACGGCAAACATCAGGGCATTCAGAATCGCTTCGGTCGTGTCGACCGTATCGTTCGAGAGCCATACGCGCGCAGCCTGGATGGAGAATATGAGTATAGACAGCAGCAGGACGGCCAGACCCAGCTTCTTGCCGAAGCTCTCCAGCTTGCGCTGAAGAGGCGTCTGCTTGGCTTCCGCGCTCTCGATCAGGCCCGCGATCTTCCCAAGCTCAGTACCAAGCGCTGTTCCTGTAATGACCAGGGTTCCCCGGCCGTAGACGACCAGAGAGCCGCTGAAGGCCATATTGCGGCGGTCTCCAAGCGGAGCATCCTGTTCAATAGGATGGATATGCTTATCAACGGCTTCAGATTCTCCGGTAAGCATGCCTTCGTCAATCCGCAGGCTCCCGGATTCAATGATCCGTCCGTCAGCAGGCACATAATCGCCTGCCTCCAGAAAGACGATATCGCCGCGAACGAGCTCTCTGGCCGGAATAGACAGCATCACGCTGTCCCGGATGACCTTGGCTTCGGGTGCGGACATCTTGCGTAGTGCATCCAGTGAGCCTTCTGCCTTGCGGGTCTGAATGACACTGATCACGGCATTAAGAATCAGAACAACAAAGATGATGACGGATTCCATTACATGTCCCATCACAATCTGAACAGCTGCCGCTATGAGCAGCACAACTACCATAGGATCTTTGAAATTCTCCAGAAACAGTTTCCAGAGCGGGTCTTTCTGCTTGCCTTTTAGCTCATTGTAGCCTTCCTTTGCCAGCCGGTTGTCTACTTCAGCAGACGTAAGTCCATTGGCTGTACTCTGCACTTCCTGTAGTGTGTCTGACACACTGCTGCGGTAATACTCCACCAGGTAACAGCTCCTCTCCAGTTGCTTTTTCTATATGTTCACAACTTACGGTAGAAATTGCGACAAGTTTCAACAAGTTTTCCCGGGAGTATTATTTTTTTCGAGTAGAGAACAGTTATACATTCATAGATAATAGGATAAACAGGAGGTTGGATCGTTGGATACATTAACCCGGTTCGAATTGAAGAAAATCATACGTAGGAAGTCCTTTATTGCCGGGCTTGTCTTTCTGGTGGGCATGACCATATTAATGGCAATGCTGCTGATTACAGGACAACAGACCACGGGGAGAGACAGTAAGTTTCTATATGGGCTGGAGGCTATTCAGCTGGAGAGGGAATATAACAGGCAGTTAGCCGGACCTCTAACCCCGGAGCGGGTAGCCGAAACGATCAAGTTGCATCAGGACATCAGGAAGGACCCGAGATATATTGACGAGACTGGTGAAATCAGCATTGAGAACTATGCTAAATATGATGTGAAGTATGAGCAGCTCTACAGTCTGATCAGGCCGGTCTATTATCCGCCGGGTGAATTTGATTTCTATATTATTGACCGGATGAACCCAAGTGACGGCATGCACTATTATCAGAAACGCATGGAGCGGGTGGACGAGTATTTGAACACGGAGGAGGGCTTCGGTCCTTATTCGGCAGAGGAGAAGGCTTATTATGCTCAAAAAAATGAAAGTATCCCCGTGCCATTTCAGGTTGAATACGTCAGCGGCTGGCAGCAGGTGTTCGAGAATCTGCCGTCTGTATTTCTTGTCACTGCGCTTGTTATTGCCATCTTGCTGGCTCCCATGTTTGCCGGAGAATATCAGAGCCAGGCGGATGCGATTATTCTAACCTCCCGCCATGGACACAATAAGCTGATCGCCGCCAAACTCAAAGCAAGTCTAATCGTTTCGCTTGGGCTGCTGGCTGTGGCGCTTACGGTCTACACGCTGCTGCTGCTTATAGTATTTGGTTTCGATGGCGGGAATGCCAGTGTGCAGATCATCAATCTGCAGTCACCGGTTCCTTATACTGTTCTGCAGACCTATGGGTGGGTGGTTGGCCTAGGCAGTCTGGCGTGTCTGCTGGTGGGGGTGGTGACATTGTGGCTGTCCAGCCGCATGAGTAGTCCGTTCAAGGTTATCGTTGTCGCCGGGGCGCTTGTGATCGTTCCGCTGCTGCTTCCGGATATGGACAGCAATCGCTATGTGATCCACCTGATGAATCTGCTGCCCCTGAACATGTTTGATGGCTTCTCGAAAGTGACTGGGTATGAAGTGCTCCACTTGGCAAATTGGTTTATACCGGAGTACAAGCTGATGGCAGGTTACTGCATTATAGCTATAGCTGTGCTGCTGCCTGTTACTTCCCGGACGTTTAAAAACCATCAGATAAGGTGAGCAGAAAATTCTTAACAGAACTCCATAGGGGTCCCAAAGTCAAAGAGATGAGCGGGGTCCTCTATATTGCGGGTTGACAGAACGGTCAATCGAATATATCATAGACACATTAAGTCCTTTAAGTGGGATTTGAAGGAGAGTGATATATTTTTTTGTGACTATTAAAGACATAATGTATCTTTAATAGATATCAAATGACCTCGAAGGGATGAACATGATGGCGATTCAACATGCAAAGGATTCGAATTTTGCGGAAAGAGTACAATCTGAAGGAATTACGGTGGTTAACTTCTGGGCTTCCTGGTGCGGGCCATGCAGAATGTTTGCTCCGGTGCTGGAGGAATTTGAGAAGGAGGCAGGCGCAGCTGTATCTGTAGTCAAAGTGAATGTGGACGAAAGTCCGGTCACCTCCTCCCAATATCAGATTATGAGCATTCCTGCTACGATTATTTTTAAAGATGGTATCCCTCAGCATAGTGAGGTGGGCATCTTGCCTATGAAGATGCTGCAGCAGCTTAGCCGTGGATAAGGCGTTAAATCGGAAGCCGGGGTTCATTGTTGCTTCGCTGGTGATTGCGAATTTTCTCGGCCAGTTGATGCAAACGATGCTGACGACGGCACTGCCGCGCATGATGGAGGATCTCTCCATTAATGAGAACCGGGCGCAATGGCTGTCTATATTCCTCCCTGGGATGGCCGGAATCGGATTTATTGTCTCTTTCTATATGAAGGAGCTAGGCAACCAACCACTCCAAAAGCGTAGGCTTGCGAAGCGAGTTTTGTACGAAGCAGAATCGAAGGAGTAACGCTAACAAAACTTTTAGGAGGAGATCAAATGATCTATGATTGTGCAATCATCGGTGGAGGACCGGCGGGACTGAATGCGGCGCTGGTGCTGGGACGGGCCAGACGCAAGGTGGCCATTCTCGACAACAATCAGCCCCGCAATGCGGTTACCCATGCCTCGCATGGATTCATCACCCGGGATGGCGTTACCCCAGGCGAGTTCCGGCGCATCGCCTATGAGGAAGTGCTGCGTTATCCTTCTGTGCAACATCTCCCGCTGGAGGTAACCGGAATGGAGGCGCTCAGCGGCGGGTATGCAGTTACGACATTGACGGGCCAGCGGGTGGAAGCCCGCAAGCTGCTGATCGCCACAGGGCTGCGTGAGGTCTTCCCGAAGATTGCGGGCTTGCATGAATGTTATGGAACAAGCCTGTTCAACTGTCCGTACTGCGACGGCTGGGAGCTTCGGGATCAGCCGTTGATCGTTGTCTCAGATAAACCGGGCGTCTTTCATATGGCTAAGCTGCTCTATACCTGGAGCCGGGATCTGGTGATCTGCACGAATGGGCAGGCTGTGCTGGATGACGTGCAGAAGCAGCTGCTGGAATCGCGCAACATCAGGGTTGTGGAACAGGCAGCGGTGGCTTTTATTCATGAAGAAGGCAGGCTGCGGCAGGTGGAGTTCGCCGATGGCAGCCGCATAGAGCGAAGCGGCGGATTCATTACGCCAGAGTGGCAGCCAAAGGCGTCTTGGGATGATGATCTTGGATATGAGGTCAACGAGCTGGGCGGTGTAGTTACGGATGAATGGGGCAGAAGTACAGTGCCGGGCGTGTATGCTGCCGGAGATGCGTCGTACATAGGGCCCTCCCAGCTGATTTATGCCGCTGCGGCGGGAAGCAGGGCGGCGGCAGGCATCAACCTGGAGCTGACAGAAGAAGACTTCGTGTAGGATTTCCGGCAAGGATTACAGATTTACAATAAGAAGGGATGATTGGAATGATAACCGATTTGTTCAATACAAACCTCTGGGCACAGGCCTGGAACGAAGACCTCACCACCTCCGTGAATAAGATGAAGCAAGCCGGTATTGATAGAACGCGTTCCTTCGACAACCGGGCCGATAGCTTCAACAAGCAGGTGTTCAGTGAAGAGGGCAGACAGCGGGCACGCCGGATTACCCAGTGGCTGACCGGGCAGGGCGTAGCCTTCAAGGATAACACGATCCTGGATATTGGAGCGGCTTCGGGCGGCTTTACAGTTCCTTTTGCCGAGGAAGGAGGAAGGGTTACCGCTGTTGAACCTAATCTGCCGCTTGCCAAGCTGCTGAAGAAGAATACGAAAGACATAACGAACGGGAATGTTGAGGTGGTAGTTGAAGATTTTGAAGAGATTGATGTGGCGGAAAGAGGCTGGGAACAGGCCTTTGATCTGGTGTTCGTCTCGATGTGTCCGGTGATTGCCGACTGGGACAGTGTGGAGAAGGTGCTGAGCTGTGCGCGCAGGTTCTGTTATATCAGTTCGGTTGCAGGTGCCAGAGAGCATAGTCTGCTCAATGAAGTTTGGCCTCTGCTTACGGAAAGGGTGCGGGAACCGGAAATGTCGGAGATGTTTTATCTGACGAACCTGCTGTATCTCAAAGGCTATTCTTTCCAGTCACTGGTGACCCGGGAGATGAAGACTGCTGTGCTTACGAGAGATGCGGCACTGAAGGAAGTCATGGATATGGTAAGACTGTATCAGCTGCCTGCTGATGAACAAGCCAAGCGGATCATTGCCGACTATTTGGAACAGACTTATGTGGACGATAAGGTGGCTGTCCATCAGGGCGGACGTTTCGGTAAGGTATTGATTCAGCTGGAGGACCAGAAGATGTACGGCGGAGAGCGTTAATTTAATTAGGAGAATATAGAGCAGACTGCCCGTTCCTTGAGGATGGTGCAGTCTATTTTTGTGGCTTATTCCGGCTACTACTTAGGTTCCAGGGAGAATTTAGAGGGTTGCTTGGGACGTTTGGAGCAATTTTAGAAGCGAAGGTGGTTACTACTTAGGACTCCTTATAAAAAGATTTACGCAGATTCTGTCCCATCTTTAGGGAGCCGAACAATTAGTTGCGAAACTGCATCTATTTAACCGATTTTTTCTGTTTTGGAGGAAATAAGTGCGAATACGCATCTATTTTAGACTTTTGAGCGTTCTAGGAGTGATTTGCTCGAAATTAGTTGCAGATTTGCACTTATTTGCCTGCTAATGGACGTTGCGGCTGAATTTAGTTGCAGTTTCGCATCTAATTACTCGGAAGGCTCCAGGGCAGACTCTAAATCCTGGCTGGAACCTAAGTAGTAACTGAAAGTGCAATTAATTTCAGCTAGATCTCCAGTCAGCGGGAGAATAAGTGCAATTCTGGTTACTACTTAGGACCCGGGTCTCGATATAGGTTTGAACGTTCTAAGTCCAAAACCCGTCCTCCCTAAATCCGCAATTTCAAGTAACAGGGTCTGTAATGAGCATCCAAACTCTGATGTAAGTCCAAATGGGTATGTATTGTGGGGGCGACGTGTGTTTAGGGATGTTTAGTGGTACTAACGGACTGCATAGCCTCTATATGGATGAAACAGGCTAATATTACGAATTAACGGACTGTATAGCCTGTATTGAGCTCAAAACCGCCGAATACAAGGGTGTTTGGAGCACATAAGGGCAGTATAGCCTGTATTGAGCTCAAAACCGCCGAATACAAGGGTGTTTGGAGCACATAAGGGCACTGGAGTCCGTAACTCCCGCAAAAGTGGCGTCAGCAGCGGAATAAGGGTATCAGAGTCCGTAATTCTCCGAAAGGTGCGCTAGCAATGAACTAGCGGTAGAAATTCCCTTTCTGGACCTAAGTACCCTTTTTGCATCTATTTCCTCCAAAACAGGGGAAGTTAGATGCGGTTTTGCAACTAATTAATGGTTCGAACTTATGAAACTCGCTCAATGACTTTACTATTTATATTGTTCGTTCAAGTTTCACTGCAAAATTAGGTTTGGTTACGTATTCCATATAAGTTGTGTTTCCGCTAAAATCCAGATAAGCTTGAAATCGGGTTCGTATGGCTGGAGCTGTAATCAATTCCAATACTTCATTTTTGTCAACCCAGCGGCTATCTGAAGTTTCATCGGAAGTACCCAATTCTCCACCCAAGGGCTTGCATGTGAAATCCAGCATTACCTTAGTTGGAACATCGGTCACTCCGTCATGCCATTTATAAGTTGCTGTATTTGAATAGACGCCTACTAAAGAAGACACCATGATGTCTATTCCACTTTCCTCTTTAATCTCTCTAACTAAAGCCACTATCAGGTTTTCACCATTTTCTACTTGCCCACCAGGAAATACCCAGCCACCATGCTGTGTCTTCACAAGTAGAACCTGCCCTTGTTCATTCTCTACAATACCACCTACTGCTACGATATGTGTTAGCATTGCCATACTTAGTACCTCCCAAAAGTTAATTATTTGCGCAGCAGGTTCAGCTCTGGCCGCAGCGCCTCCATCCCGTCCAGTACCGGCTATTCGGTACCCACAACCCGCTAAGCGCGGTAAACCCCGGTTGATGATCAATAATCTGTTGATAATATTCGCTGTGCCGCTGTAGACTTTCGGTTCTGCCCTCACCAGTGACCCAGGGTTCATAATCCGTGAACATCGCCATACCGGCGGCACTAGCCTGGAAATCCTGCATCATTTGCGTTTTATCAAGCAGCAGACTAAAGAGTGGCTCAGGTGCGGTTCTCGTCGGTTAAATAGGTCTTGACGGCAGGAGGCGCATAGCTGGAGAACTGATCCAGCATCCCCTGTGGAGTGGTGTCGGTCAGCACAATGGAACGGTATTTGTCGTGCATAAACTGTTCACCGGTCATGATGTCAAAGTGTGTGATCAAGGAGTCGTAATAATGATTGATGTTCAAGAGTCCGCAAGGCTTTTGGTGCAGTCCGAGCTGGGCCCAGGTAAAGATCTCGAAATATTCCTCCAGTGTGCCGGGACCGCCCGGCAGGGCGATGAAGCCGTCGGCCAGCTCTGACATTCGGAGCTTGCGCTCATGCATCGAATCGACCACAATCAATTCCGTCAGGCTGCTGTGGGCAATCTCGCGGCTGTGCAGGAAATGCGGAAGGATGCCGACCACCTTGCCCCCCCGTTCCAATACGCCGTCAGCAACGGCTCCCATCAAACCGACACTTGCGCCTCCATAAATCAGGGTAAGGTTTCGTGCAGCGAGCTCATGGCCTAAAGCGCGGGCGCTTTCTTTATATACCGGGGATGCCCCGTCGCTTGATCCACAGAATACGGCTATACTTTGCATGAATTCTCAATCTCTCCTTTAGGGAAAATAGTCTATGGAACATAGGTTAGTCACGTCATTATATCACAGGGTCTGGAAAATGTGGGAGCCGGGTTGTTTTTCGTTTCTACAAGTCGTATAATGAAAAACGAGTTGTAGAATCGAAAGGGGTTGAGTAACGAAATGCATATTACTGCCGCTGAAATGGAGATTATGCAGATTCTGTGGAGCACGGCCAACCGAATGACAACCAAAGAAATCATGGAGCAATTGCCAGACAAGAAGGCTACAACAATTCTCACGCTTACTGGCAGACTTATCGACAAAGGCGTGCTGCAATCCGTCAAGCTAGGTCGCTCGCATGCACATGAATATTGGCCGGCTGTCAGCGAAGGCGATTACCGCAAACAGCAGACGCACAGCTTCCTGCATTCCATACACAAAGGGTCAGCCAAAAGTCTGATTAGCGCCTTATTTCAGGATGAGAATCTGAGCAAAAGCGACATCGACGAGCTTCGCGAATTCATCAACGGAGAGGCGGAGAAGCATGACTGACTGGCTGCTCGGCACCACGCTTGCCGGAAGTATCGCAAGTCTGGTGTTGATCGTACTCCGAAGCAGGCTGGCGAAACTCCTGGGCGGCCGCCGGTATTACGCTCTCTGGCTTATGGTACTGCTGCTGTATCTTATCCCGCTGCAGTTAGATATCCAGGCATTTAGCCCGCAGCGGGAGGTCTATGTTGAACAAACCGGCGGATATCCGGCTGTCACCCCGGAGACCACAGGCAGTTCTGGCAACATGGAAGCAGCAGCTTCTTCTACGCTTGTGGCTGAGAATCGTATACCGGCTGATCACTTCTCGTTGTCCGCAGACCAGTGGCTGCTAATCATCTGGGCGACCGGCGCTGCCTTAATGTTAGGCCGGTATTTCCTAGGGTATGTCCGCTTTAAGCAAACCGTAACTCAAACAGTAGTCCATTCTAGCCTTAAAGGGCATATACCCGTAGTGGTCAGCAGCCATATTCACTCACCTATGCTGATCGGATTCCGGAAGCCGAGAATTGTGATGCCTGATAAGATCGTTGGTTCTTCGGCATACCAGCTCGCGCTGGAGCATGAAAGGATCCATCATCAGCAGAAAGACGCATGGATCAAGCTGCTGGCCGTGGTAGTAAACTCCGTGCACTGGTATAATCCGCTGTCTTATCTGGCCTTGTCCTATGCTGCAGAAGCCTGCGAATACGCTGTGGATGAGCAGATTACCAGGCAGATGAAGCCGGAAGACAAGAAGCGCTACAGTGAGATGATCCTGTATTATGCCTCACAGAGGGTATATGCCATGAACAACAGTCTTGCTCAGCCCAAAAAACAGCTCTACAGGAGGTTTAGCCTAATTATGACCAAGGATAAAAACAGCCCTAAATCAGCTGTCGCTGGTGTGATGCTGGCGGTGATTCTCGCTGTAGTTTCAGTCTTCGCTTCCTCTGCGGTGTTCGCAGAGCCGCCCAAAGCGCTTAAATTATACGCAGGTGCCATGAGAACTTATTACGATCCCACTAAACCGCTTGAGGAAAATGTGCAACATACGTTGGGCCACTATTTTGCCAACAAGATGCGAGTAACTGAAGGTCCCGTGTATATTGACGCCAATGGGCTGAAGATAGATTATTATAACCGAACCCAGCCTTACTATAGGATCACCAAGAAGTGGCAGGATAATAACGTGGATATCGCGGACAGTGCTGCTCTTACGCTTTCGGTGAAAGGGCGCGAGCTCAAGGTGGCTTTTGCCGGCAAGGCAGCCGCGTATAAGAATGATGAAATAATCAAGGAAATGATTGTGAATCAAATTACTTTTGAACTGGCTAATGATAATCATGCTTTTATCGACGAATTGTTACAGCGCGGGGTATATGTGATAGATGAGGTGGTGGCTGCGAAAGACTTTGCTTTTCAAGTCAGGACTGCGAGTAACAACGAAATAATAACATCTAACCCAAAGAATTTTGGTTATGTCGGCTGGAAACCCCTTACCGATTATGATGCCAAGAGTGAAACAAGCAAGCTATTCAGTGGGATGGTCACTCTTCCTGCAATCGGGAATACAAGTGACGGCACAGAGGGCAAGGTGATTGGCAAAGCTCTGGTGCTGAAGAGCGGGAAGACATTAACTATTGATGTGAAGGAAACCACGGACCTTACGCCAACCGTCAGCCTGAGTATTGTGGATCAGACTACAGGTGAGCTGGTGTACTGGGAGCCGGCGGCTCCAAGCGGCTGGAGGTATATTTATACACCAAGTAAGCCCTATGTCGGACACTCCTTTAAGGTGATAGCCAGCGCCAGCGGAGAGCAGCAGGATCAGGTGTCAATGGAGATTTTTACGTACAAGATCGGCGAGTGGGAAACGAGTGTAACCCGATAAAATGTGCCATGAACAGTGGGGCTGCTATGGCAGTTCTGCTGTTTATTTGTAAATATAAGAATTTATATGTGGCTCAAAACCAAAATCAGCGGTTGACCCCTTGTGAATGATGCCCGCTACGGGTTAGGAGGGTTCTTCCGATCGCTGTTAAAGCCCGATTTCCTTATTGTAACCTGCAGATTCAGTTCCATGATAGTCTCATATGTCCAGTCCAAAGAATTAGTTGCGAAACTGCATCTATTTAGCCGTTTTTTTCTGTGTTGGAGGAAATAAGTGCGAAAACGCACCTAATTTAGGATTTTGAGTGTAATAAGCTTGTTTTACTCGAATTTAGTTGCAGATATGCACTTATTATCCTGATAATGGGTGTCTCGGCTGAAATTAGTTGCAGTTTCGCATCTAATTCGACCGACGATTCCAGGGCAACACTCTAAATCCTGGCTGAATCCTAAGCAGTAACGAAATGTGAGAATAAGCCACTCTTCCTATAGCGGAAGAGTGGCTTATTTGATGAGGTATAGGTTACTACGTAAGGCCCTCCGCTCTGTTCACTCGTATAGTCAACCGCTGATTTTTAGATTGAGCCTTATATGTTCTACACTATAATTTATCCTTCTATTTCTCGCTGAAACGGATACCTGAAAGCGATACGTAGTATCGCTGCTTCGGAAGCATACGCTTTACAGAGGGCGGCGAAGCCGTTTCTACTTGTTACCCCCACAGAAAGTGCTGTGCAGGAGATCGAGTCTAGAACGTAGAACCCTGTTCAACAAGAAAGGCAGGTGCAGAAGTGAAAACCTTGATCATAGTAGATGATGAGCCTTCGGTCCTGAACGGGCTGCGGACTTATGTGGATTGGGCGGCGCTGGGAATTACACTGGCGGGAACTGCAGATGACGGCGATACCGGATTGGAATTAATTGCAGAGTTGAAGCCGGATATCGTGCTGACGGATGTGCAGATGCCGGCCATGGACGGGATCACGATGGCGGCTGCGATCCATGCGCGGCTGCCGGCCACCAAAATTGTGTTCATCAGCGGCCATAATGATGCTGAATACCTCAAATCGGCGCTGCAGATGCATGCGGTGGATTATATCTTTAAGCCGATCAGCCGCAAGGAGCTGGCTGCGGTAATGGGCAAGGTGTGCGCCGTACTGGAGGCGGAAGATCGGGAACGGCGGCTGGTAAATGAGATGCAGGTTAAGCTGAGCCAGAGTATGCCGCTGTTGCGCGAGCGGTTTCTGCTGTCTGTCATCAGTGACAGTCTGGATGTGACCCATCTGCAGGCGAAGCTGGATTTCCTCGGCTTGCCGCTCACTTCAGCCGGAGGGTATATCCTGATGGTGATTGTGATTGACGATGTGACCCAGGTGATGAACAGCCGATCTGAAAGGGATAAGCAGCTGCTGTCCTACACGGTGCTGAACATTATTCAGGAGCTGATTGACAAGCAGATGCGCGGAGTGACCTTCGAGAAGGTGGCGGGTGAATATGTCGGGCTTCTACTGACGCAGTCTACCCCGCTGGAGGCGGACGCAGGGATCGAAACAGCTGGAGAAGAGCTGTCCGGCGAGCCGGATGCGGAGGAAGGCTGGAATCTGCCGGGTGAATCCCCGGAGGATGACCTGCTCACGCTGGCGGAATCGATCCGCAGCAATCTGCGGCAATGGCTGAAGCTGAGTGTAACGATTGGGGTAGGCGAGCAGGTGGACAGTCTGGCCGACATTCCAGCCTCCTATCGTCAGGCCAGGGATGCGGTGGACCAGAAATGGTATCTGGGCAAAAACCGGATTCTGACGATGGACAATATAGAATCAGCATCGGCGGAGCATTTGGGCTACCGACTGGAGACGGAGCCGGGAGAACGTGTGCTTGCAGCGCTGAAGATGGGTGATCCGGTCCGGCTGAGCCAGGAGCTGGGCGCGAGCTTCACGCTGCTGGAACGCAGCCGTGAACGCGGTGCGCGTTATGCCCAGAATGTCAGCCAGCATCTGATCCTGCAGTCCAGTCAGGTCCTGCTGGAGCTGAATGGGATGACGCCGGAATTCGAGCGCCGGGAAGCGGAGGCCTGGAAGCAGGTGCTGCTGCAGGAGACAATCATGGAATTGCTGCAGTTCACCGAAAGCTATCTGCTGGAGGTCTGTGCTTTCGTGCAGGCGAAGCGTAGCAGCAAGGCCAGTGAGGTAATCGAGAAGATCCGCAGCCTGATTGAAGCCAGATATGAGCAGAATCTGACCGTGGCAGACATCGCCGAGGGGGTATATCTCAGCCCTACGTATGTCCGGCTGCTATTCAAGCAGGAGACCGGGGAGACCTTGTTCGAGTATTTGACCCGGGTGCGGATTGAGAAGGCCAAGAGCATGCTTAGGGACCCGCAGAATAAATTGTATGAAATCTGCTATGCCGTGGGCTATTCCGATCCCAGTCATTTCAGCAAGCTGTTCAAGAAGATTACCGGCTCTACGCCTAGCGTGTACAGGGAGCTGCATAAATAGCCAGCAAAGGGGGAGATTGGCCATGTGGAGATCGATGGAGTCCGGATGGAAGCTGCTGGCTGGGCTGCTGCAGGGAATGGTGGCAGCCCGGAAGTGGCTGCTCGCTTACGTCCTGCTCATTCTGCTGCCGGCTTCAATTATGCTGGCATCCTTCTATCAGCGCTCGAATGATGTGCTGGAGGAGGAGGTGACGCGGACGATGCAGCTGACGCTGAAGCAGGCGGCGCTGAACCTGACTTATAAGCTGAACCATATCCGGGACAGCAGCAATTCGATTTTTATGAATCAGATTCTATACGACAACCTGCAGCGACAGGATACGATTACAGAGCAGCTGAGCCAGATCAAGGAGCTGCGCAATCTGGCCGGGACTGCCCAGGAGAACGGCGATGTGTTTCGGGTGCGCTTCTATGTGGATAAGAGCCGGCTCTACGGCAGTGACCGGATCAATCTCTATCCATTAGCCGATATGGAGCAGTACCCGTGGTACCCTGCTGTGCAGGAAGCTGGCGGCGGTATCGTCTGGAGCGGAATCTACACGGAGAACTATATAGACAGCGGCGAACGTGAGGTATTCTCGGCGGCGCGGATTCTGCGCAACCCGCAGCAATATGAAGAGATTATCGGGGTGCTTGTGCTGGATATGTCGCAGCAGCTGATTGCTGAGATTGTCTCCGGGCTGAACTTCTCGGAGCAATACGCTCCGTATCTGATCGACGGGAGCGGTAATGTGATCTACAGTGGGGCGACTGCGGAGGCAGTGGCAGCTGCTGAGCCAGTGGAGCCAGCGGCAGAGCCCGATGCTGAGAGTGTAGTGAAGCGTCCGGCGAAGCTGCCGGACAATATTATCCGCACCCTGCAGACATCCAGTGAAGGCAGTCTGAAACGGGAGGAAGGCGGGGAGGAGCTGCATCTGGTCTACTCCTCCATTGGCACAACCGGCTGGAAGCTGGTCGCCCAGGTATCGAAGGCGGAGATTTCGCACCGCGCCACTGCGCTTAATCAATTCACCAGCATTGCAGCGCTGGGCGGCATAACGGTGATGTTCCTTGTGCTGGTATTTGTGCTGCTGATGTTCATGGTGCAGGGCATGCAGCGCAGGGTGAAGCTGATCCTGCGGATGATCCGCAAGGAGGGCATTGGCTGGCTGGAGGACCGGCGTTCGCTGCCGGACGGTGATTTCCGGCTGCTCGAGCGCAGCGTGGACCACCTGATCCATAAGGTCAATAACCTGATGGAGGATTCCTATCGGGCGAAGATACAGGAACGGGAAGCCCAGCTGCGGACCCTGCAGGCGCAGATCAATCCCCATTTTCTCTACAATGCGCTGGATATGATCAACTGGTCGGCCATCGCCCATGATGCGGAGGATACCAGCCAGATGATTGAAGCGCTGGCCCGCTATTTCCGGCTTAGCCTGAACAGCGGCCGGGATAATGTCAGCATTGCCGATGAGCTGAATCTGGCCCGTGTATTCCTGGAGATTCAGCAGAATCGGTTCCCGTCCACCTTCAGCTTCACCATTGAGCAGGAGCCGGGGCTGGAGCAATATCTGATCCCGAAGCTGACGCTGCAGCCGCTGGTGGAGAATGCCCTGCTGCACGGCATCCGCAAGAGCAAGGGCAAGCAGGGAACGATCCGCATCAGGGCAGCGCGTGAGCAGGAGGATCTGCTGCTGACCGTCGCCGATGACGGCATCGGCATGAGCGCGGAGCAGGCGGAGAGGCTGCTGCTGGAGCCGGAGCCTGGGGTGAAGCAGGAAGGGGACAGCTCTTTTGGACTCTATAATGTCCATGAGCGAATCCGCTACTTCGCAGGCGAACGATACGGCGTGTCCATAGAGACGGAACAGGGCAAGGGGACGATCATCAGGATTAAAGTGAAAGCGATTACGGAGGATTGAGCTTCGGCTGGCTGGGAACACTCGCCGCCTTACTGGGTGGATTCCCCCGGCTATCCCATATACAGTCGTCTGAGACCAGAAATAATCAGATTACCACCTACACTCCAAACCGGGTTTGTCAGTATAATCAACTTACAAACAGATGGAGGTGAAGTTGCCTTGAGCATGAATGCCACGGATCTGAACCGCAGCCGCCGGATTAAACCGCTGCGCACCCGCCCTTCCGGCAAGTGGAGACTGGCCTGGAGAAACCGGGATTATTATGTGCTGCTGATCCCTGGCCTATTGTTTCTGCTGCTCTTCAAATACACACCGATGTATGGCGTGCTGATCGCCTTTCAGAATTTCAATATTTTCGACGGGATCAGGGGCAGTGAATGGGTAGGTCTGGCACAGTTCCACAAGCTGATATTATCCGAGGAATTCGGACAGGTCTTTATGAACACGCTGCTCATCAGTGTCTACAAAATCGTGCTGCTCTTCCCGGTCCCGATCGTGATTGCACTGGTGCTGAACGAGGTACGGCGAATGTTCTTCAAGCGGACAGTGCAGACGATTATCTACCTGCCGCATTTTCTGTCCTGGGTGATTATTTCCGGACTGTTCGTCACCATCCTGTCCACTTCGGGCGGACTGGTGAACAACATCATCCAGTGGTTTGGCGGTGAGCCGATCAGCTTCTTCGTCAGCAACCAGTATTTCCGCAGTTTGGTAGTCTTTACGGCAGGCTGGAAAGAGGTCGGCTGGAACGCCATCATCTTCATCGCCGCCATTGCCGGGATTGACCAGGAGCAATATGAAGCCGCTGCCATCGACGGGGCGGGCCGAATCCGCAGAATGCTGCATATCTCGCTGCCAGGGATTCTGCCGACCATTGTGCTGATGTTTATCCTGCGGCTGGGTTCCGTACTGGATGCGGGCACCGAGCAGATTCTGACGATGTACAATCCCGTTGTCTACGAAACCGCCGATGTAATTGGAACCTTTGTCTATCGGATCGGCTTAGGCAAAATGGATTACAGCTTCAGCACCGCAGTCGGCCTGTTTAATTCAGTGGTGGGTTTCATTCTGGTCATCTCCGGCAATTATATCAGCCGCAAGCTGCTGAACCGCGGGATCTGGTAGCTTAGGAAAGGAGCAACTGCAGCTATGAATAAACGAACCAAAGGAGATTTGCTGCTGGACATCAGTGTTTATCTGTTTCTGATCGTGCTGGCTCTGGTGATGCTGTTGCCACTGGCGAATGTCTTCTCCAAATCGGTCAGTGAGGAATGGGCCATTATCTCCGGCAAGGTGGGCATTCTGCCCATTGGCTTTCAGCTGGATACCCTGAAGGAGGTTGTTTCCTCGGCGATGTTTCTGCGGGCGTTCGGCATCTCGGTCGGCGTTACGGTGGTCGGCACGGTACTTTCGATTATTTTGACAGCGCTTACCGCCTACCCGTTATCCAAAAGAAACCTGCCCGGCATCTCCTTCCTGATGGTGCTGTTCATCTTCACGATGCTGTTCAGCGGCGGCCTGATTCCGAGCTATCTGCTGATGCGCGAGCTGCATCTGATCAACAATCTGTGGGTGCTGATTCTGCCGGGAATGATCAGTGTGTTCAACATGCTGGTGATCAAAAGCTATTACGAAAGCCTGCCCGAGGCGCTTGAAGAATCGGCACGGATCGACGGGGCGAAGACCTATACGGTGCTGTTCCGGATTATTCTGCCGCTCAGTATGCCGGTGCTGGCGACGATTGCCCTTTTTTATGCGGTGGGCTACTGGAATGATTATTTCGGCCCCATGATTTATATCAATGATACGGCGCTGAAGACTCTGCAGCTCTATCTGCAGGATGTGGTGATGGATGCCAGCGCAGCCAATGTGACCAATAAAAGCGTGGATGACCTGATGAACATGTCGCCGGAGGGGATACGTGCCGCTACCGTTGTTGCCTCTACTGTGCCGATTCTCTGTGTATATCCTTTTGTGCAGAAGTATTTCATCAAAGGTGTGCTGATTGGCTCGGTCAAGGGCTGATGGCAGATGTGCGGACCGCTTGGGATTGTTGAAGCCGCTTCTTGCCAGAAGCGTTTCATAATAGGCATGGATTCACTCATACGATATTAGGAGGGTTATATCATGAAATCTGCAAAATGGCTGTCACTTCTGCTGTGCACCGGGCTTGCGCTCAGTGCTGCCGGCTGTGGTTCTTCAGGAAACAATGATCAGCAGGGGGCTTCATCCGCTCCCGGGAGCACGACGGAGTCGTCGGCACCGGAGGAGGGTGGGGCCAAGCCGGAGCTGCGAATGCTCAATATCTGGTCCAAGGACGATTACAACAGCTATCCGGTGGCCAAAGTGATTGAGGAGCAAACCGGCTACAAGGTGAAATATGAGATGCTGCCTGCGGACAAGGCGATGGATAAGCTGAACCTGCTGATCTCGTCCGCCGAGCCTTACGATGTGATCACGATTGGCGGGGATAAGGCGGTGTATACCGATTATGCCAAAATGGGCGCACTGGTTGACCTGACACCGCTGCTTGATCAATATGGCGAGCATATCAAAGCAGCCGTTTCGGAAGAGTCGCTGGAGGCGATGAAGGTGGACGGCAAAATCTATGCCATTCCGAACCGTTCCTCTGAATTCGCCGCGATGAGCCTGTTGATTCGCCAGGATTGGCTCGACAAGCTGGGGCTTGCCGTACCCACTACTACGGATGAGCTGACCGAGGTGCTGAAGGTTTTTAAAGAGAAAGATCCAGGTGGCACCGGGGATAAAGGCGCACCGATGACCATTGACGGCTCCATTCCGATGATTCCCAACCTGACTGGCTCCTTCGGCATCTCGCATGGCTGGGATATCCTGGATGATAAGCTGGTCTCTACCCCGCAGAATCCCGGCTTCAAGGAATACCTGACTTATGTGGCAGATTTGTATAAGCAGGGGCTGCTGGACAAAGAGTTCGCCGTCAATAAGGATGCTACAGTCAAAGAGAAGTTCACCAGCGGGCGTGCAGGCGTAATTCCGCTTGGCTGGTATGACATTCCGATGATTGCCGATGCCCTGGCGCAGAATCTGCCAGATGCCAAATACACGTATATTCCGGCACTGAAGGGCAAGGACGGCAAGCAGGGGCTCGGCATGGGCGGCGGTTTCGACCGGATTACCTTCGTTCCGAAAGCGTCGAAGCATCCAGAGGATGCTGTGAAATGGATGAATGCCAAGCTGGAGAAGGAAACCTTCAAGCTGATTTCCATCGGAGAGGAGAATAAGCATTATACCTTCAAGGATGGCGTGTACAGCCCGATTCTGCCGATTTTTACGGATGAGCGCGGACTTGCGGTCAACTATCTCACAGGTGTAGATGAGCAAAACTATCCGATCTACTGGCAGGCCCGCGTGCAGAAGGATCAGCGTCTATTCGAAGCCTTCAACTATCTGAACAACGAGCTTCCGGCGGAAGCCCGGGTGGCAGAGCCGCTGGCCATGGCGCCAACGCTGCCGGAGTTCTCCAAGAACAATGCCGCACTGGGGCAGATGGTTAATGATTTTGCGGTCAAGGTGATTGTCGGCGAAGAATCGGTTGATGCTGTGGAAGCCTTCGTAGGCAAATACAATGCCGCCGGGGGAGAAGCAAGCTACAAGGAAGTAAATGATTGGTATTCAGCATCTGCCGCCAAATAGGCGTTGGCATCTATATGGGAGGTTGAAGTGTGGAAACTTACAAGCTGCAGAGACTAGAGCTTCCGGTCGACGGAGGCTGGGATGTTATTGTGGTCGGCGGGGGACCGGCTGGCTGTACGGCAGCAGCTGCAGCGGCGCGTGAAGGCGCCCGCACCCTGCTGATCGAAGCCACCGGCAGTCTGGGCGGGATGGGAACCTCGGGGCTGGTCCCGGCTTGGTGCCCTTTCTCCGACAAGGAGACGATTATCTACAGGGGACTGGCGATGAAGGTGTTCGAAGAACTGAAGCAGCAGATGCCCCATGTGGATCGGGAGGCGTTGGACTGGGTACCGATTGAGCCGGAGAAGCTGAAGGTGATCTATGATCAATTGGTGCTGGAGGCGGGGGTTACCGTACTGTTCCAGACCACGCTTGGTTCTGTGGAGACAGACGGGGACGGCCGGATCACAGCCCTGATTACCGCCAGCAAAAACGGGCTGCGGGCGCATACCGCCAAGGTCTATGTGGATTGTACCGGGGACGCTGATGTAGCTGCCTGGGCCGGCGCGGATTATCTGAAGGGGGCGCCCGAGACGGGCGCCCTGATGCCCGCCACCCATTGCTTCACGCTGGGCAATGTCGATGAATATGCCTATCTGAATGGCCCGCTGCTTCATGGCGACAATAAAAGCAGCCCGATCTATGACATCCTGCGTTCCGGCAGCTACCCGTCCATTCCCGACGCGCATATTTGCAACAATATGATTGCACCGCGAACGGTTGGCTTCAACGCCGGACATCTGTGGGAGGTGGACAACACGGACGCCTATTCGGTATCAGCCGCGCTGATGGAAGGCCGGAAGCTGGCTGCCGTCTACCGGGAAGCTTTGGCGGAGTATATGCCGGCAGCGTTCGGCAGCGCTTATGTAGCCAATACCGGTTCACTGATGGGAATCAGGGAGACCCGCAGAATTACTGGTGATTATGTGCTTAGCGTGGACGATTATGTCAGCCGCAGAAGCTTCGCGGATGAAATCTGCCGCAACAGCTATTTCATCGATATTCACGGGACCGAGCAGGAGGAGAAGCAGGAGGGCGGCAAGCAGGAAGCCATTAAGCGCTACGGCCCCGGGGAATCGCATGGCATTCCGTACCGCTGCCTCACCCCGCGCGGTTTGCGCAATGTGCTGGTGGCCGGGCGCGCCATCTCCTGTGCGCGTGAGGTTCAGGGCAGCGTGCGGGTGATGCCCGTCTGCCTGGCGATGGGCGAAGCCGCCGGGCTGGCCGCTGCGATGGCGGCGGGCGTGGCGGAGCCGGATGTGCATGCCGTGGATGTGGAGCAGCTGCGCACGCGGTTGCGGGAAGAAGGGGCTTATCTGCCTTAAGCCCGGGGCTGGGCGGGATTTAGTGCTGCTAGAGCTGAAGAGAACAGGGCATAGTGAGTGCGAGGTGTGACGGTGAGGAGTGACGAGTGACGAGTGACGAGAGCACAAAGTGCATAGAGCAAAGGTCGAAGTGCAAAGTGCATAGGGCAAAGGTTGAAGTGCAAAGTGCATAGGACGAAGGTTGAAGTGAAAAGTGCATAGGACGAAGAGCGTAGAGCAAAGGTCGAAGTGCAAAGTGCATAGGACGAAGAGCAAAGCGGGAATAGAGCTGGGTGCTAAGAGCCGAGTGCTAAGAGCTAGAAGCTGAGTGCTGAATGCTGAATGCTGAATGCAGAGTGCTAAGAGCCAAGAGCCAAGAGCCAAGAGCCAAGAGCCAAGAGCCAAGAGCCAAGAGCTAAGTTGCTGGTTCGCCCCAGCGGGTCGTTTAGAATGTTGCTCTGGAACGCTCGGAGTAAATAGATGCGAAACTGGTTAATACTTAGGACCCTGCGACACTCCAAGCCCCTTGAATTAGGTAACCTGCATTCTAGCGGACCGTATAGCCCCTATTTCCTCCTATCTGCGATCTTTTGACGTCTTACGGACCGTATAGCCCCTAAGTCGTCAAAACAGGCTCTAAAGCGAGGGTTTTCTGTGATATAGCGGCTCCTGGGTCCGTTAATCCTGCAAAACGGCCTATGTACAGCAAATAGAGGCTCCTGAGTCCGCAACCGTCTGAAATCGAAGCGAGGGTTACGAGCGAAGAGGGCTAGGGGACCTAAGTAGTAACCGAAACTGCAACTAAATTCAGTCAAATCGCGAGCTAGTGGGCGAATAAGTGCTATTCTGAAACTAATTTCGAGTAAAACTGGTCTATTTCGCTCAGAAGTCCAAATTAGATGCCTTTTTGCAACTATTTGCTCCAAAACGGTAAAATTTCGCAAATTAGATGCGTTTTCGGTTACTACTTAGGACCCTGCGAGGATATAGAAGGTTTACTTGCGAAGGTTAGGGATCGCACTACCGTAATCCAAACCCTCCCCACCCGAACTTCAGGTAACCTACGTCCTAACGGACCGTATAGCTCCTATTTCCTCATTTCTGCACTGGTTTGGAATGTAACGGACTGCATAGCCTCTATATCGGAAAAACAGGCCTTACCTAGTGGGTTTCGGCTTGAATAGGGGCTCCTGAGTCCGTTAGAGCTGCAAAACAGCCTTTGTACAGCAAATAGGGGCTCCTGAGTCCGTTAATAGTCTGAAAGTTAAGCGCTGGTTACCGGCGACAGCCTTCCTTTGTTATGCTTAGCCTCCTTGTCGCGCGGTGTGGTATGACAGGCTCGGACGAGTAACACAAGGAACACAAGGGGGCTCTAAGTAGTAACCGTTTTCGCAACTAAATTTTCCGCGAGCGGCCCGGGTCCTAACCATGGACTGCATGGTCGCTTTTGTTTAGCCTGCCTCTAGTCCTCCAAGGATAAAAGACCCCGCAGCGGGGGCTTGATACATTAACTCGTGACTCTATAGTCACCGGTATGCCATTGCAATCACAGTATCGCTGCCGCCGCTTAGCTGTTGTTTAATGTGGTCGCGCTAACTACCATATGCTGCTCTCGCCGCTGCTGGTGATTAGTGGTTGCTATTGCTGCTGTTTTTCCCTACGCCTGTTGCGGACCGTATAGCCTTTTGGAGTAATATAGTCATTTTGGAGGGTTTAACGGATGCATGGCTCTTATTGATGTGTTTTGCGCCCCAAAGTGAGCGTTTGGGAGTAAATAGGATCGTCTGAGTCCGTTAGCCGGTTAAAAAGTGTGTAAATCAGCACACTAAGGTCTCCTGAGTCCGCTCGGCCCAGAGTAGTTACTCCTTCGTTCGTTCGTCCCCACCGCCATCTGCGTCGCCTGCCTTGCCCGTTTGCTCCTACCGTTCGTGATCTCGCAGCAGAGCATATAGGGCGAAGGGGCTAGAAGGCGTCTATAGGATATGTGATGAAGTTAGTATGTGTTGGTACAGAAGAAGTCATGCAATGTCTTGCAGGGACGGGCAAAAGCTGGCGGGACAAACAGGATAATTATCCTTATAATGGGAGGGTGAGGATAGATACATAAGGAGGTCTTGCGGTTATGGTGCAGGTAATTTATTCACCGTCCAGATATATTCAGGGCGGCGGAGAGCTTCACAAGCTGGGCAATTATTGTAAGCAGCTGGGGGCGAAGCAGGCGTATGCGATTGTAGATCCATTTATTCTGTCAGGCCATAGGGAGGCTATTGCCGCCAGCTTCGCCGAATGTTCAATTCCGCTGGAGCTGACAGCAATGCAGGGAGAGTGCAGCCGGGTTCAGGCCGAAGCCATGATTGCTGCTGTGGAGCTGGATCACGTAGATATCATTCTAGGTATCGGCGGCGGCAAAACAATGGATATGGCCAAGGCCGTCAGCGAATTTGCGGTGCTGCCGGTTATAGTTGTACCGACGGCTGCATCCACGGATGCGGCCTGCAGCGCTTTGTCCGTTCTGTACACCGAGGCAGGAGATTTCGACCGCTACCTTCCTCTGACCCGCAGTCCGGCTGCCGTCATTGCTGACACTTCGCTCATCGCCAAGGCGCCGCCCCGGCTGCTTGCCGCAGGGATGGGGGATGCGTTGTCTACCTTTTACGAGGCCAGAGCTTGTCACGCGTCCGGCGCACTCACTTCAGCAGGTGGTACCGGGTCCATTGCCGCATTAGCCCTTGCCCGCGCGTGCCGTGATACCTTGTTCCTGTACGGTGAAGCGGCGCTGAGTGATGTACGTGCTGGCGTATGTTCTCTGGCCGTGGAGCATATTGTTGAAGCGAATATTTACCTAAGCGGCATCGGTTTCGAGAGCGGAGGACTGGCGGCGGCGCACGCTGTTCACAACGGCTTATCGGTGCTGGAAGAATGCCGTGGGAAGCTGCACGGGGAGAAGGTGGCTTTCGCCACCATCGTCCAGCTTGTGCTAGAGCGGGCAGCGGAGGAGGAGATCGCCGAAGCTATCCTATTCTGCCGCAGCTTAGGGCTTCCGGTTACATTGCAGGAGCTGGGGCTTGAGGGCATCAGTGTCGACAAGCTGCGGCTGGCAGCGGCAGCCAGCTGCGCTGAGGATAGCCCGATGGGCAACATGCCGTTTCGGGTGGAGCCGGAGGATGTGCTGGCTGCCATTATAGCGGCGGACAAGCGGGGCATGGAGACAGCAGGCTCATCGTAAGAGCGGTACCGGAACAGGGCAGGTTGCTTCTACTTAACATCGGGAGGGCTTATTGTTAATAATTGCGCTGGCCGGCGGGTACATATTTATCCTTCATGATCCCAACAATGAGAGCAAGGATTACACATGAAGGAGGAGAAGCGTATGCTGCACAGCTGCTCGAGAATGAAACGTGACAGTTTGTTGGCTCTGATTGCCCTGCTGATCGTTACAGTGCCTGGCGGTTCTTCCGCTGCCGCCCGATCTGCGGCTGTCCCTGCCGCCAGCGGACATCACGCCGCCGAAGGCATTCAAGGCCAAACAGATTCGCGGGTTAAAGACAGCAGAACCCGCCGTGTGGCCCTGATCATTGATGATTTCGGCAACGGGATGAAAGGGACGGACGAGATGTTTGATCTGCCGGTGAAGATTACGGTTGCAATCATGCCATTCCTGTCCACGACGGAGCAGGATGCGCGCCGTGCACATGAACGCGGCTTCGATGTACTGCTTCATCTGCCGATGGAGCCGCGTCACGGCAAGCCGCAATGGTTGGGGCCGGGAGCGGTGCTGGCGAACATGAGCGATGCCGAAATCCGCCAGCGGGTGCAAGCCGCGCTGGATAATGTCCCTTATGCGATTGGCATCAACAATCATATGGGCTCCAAGGTGACAGGGGACAAACGGATCATGGGTATCGTACTGGCGGTGTGCAAGGAGCGGGGACTTTTTTTTGTGGACAGCCGCACCAATTACCGTTCCGTCGCCGGGACCATGGCGGAAGCAAGCGGACTGCCGCGTGTGGAGAATGATATCTTTCTGGATGATGTCCACACCACCCAGCATGTGCTTAAGCAGATGCTTCTGGTCGGCGAGCATGCCCAGAAGCACAGGTATTGCGTTACCATCGGCCATGTAGGCATCCAAGGCAAAGTAACCGCCGCAGGCATCCGCGGCGGCATTGCAGAACTGAAGGACCAAGTTGAATTCATCGGTATCTCGGAACTGGTCAAGGCGGAGTGGAACTGGAGCGCCGGTCCTACACTTCCATAAGATATGCGATGATGCCATCGGCTATCGCCTCGGCAATCCGCTGCTGGCCCTTCGAGCTGCACAGCTGGGCCCGGTCGACTGGGCTGCTGATGAAACCCGCCTCGACAATTACTGTTGGGGCGGTTATTTTGTTGAGCAGATAGAACGGCTTGCCTGGTCTGGTCAAGGCGTCCGTCTGATAAAGACGGTTCAGCTGTTCTTGCAGCGACTGGGCCAGTAGAAAGCTGCGGCCTTCCTGTCGGTAGAGCACCAGGGGACCGTGCTTCGCAGGTGAAGGCGCCCAGTTGATGTGGATACTAACCACCACCGCTGCCTGAATCGTCTCGGCCAGCTCCTTGCGCTGGGCCAAATCCCGCATATGGCGGGAGGAGCTGCGCAGCCAGCGGTTGTCGTCGCTGGGCGCATAGTCGCCAAGCCGGTTCAGAATGGCGCCGAAGCCGTCACTGCGCAGCATCAGGAACAGCTTGCGCGAGATCCCCAGCGTAATATCCTTCTCCAGAATGGAGCCATAGGAGGTACCGCCGTCAATCCCGCCATGTCCGGCGTCGATCAGAATCATCCGCTGGTCATGCCCCAGCAGATGCTGCCGTTCCGCCGGGACTGCGCCGGTACTGGGCGGAACGCCCGCCCCCTGGGCATAACCCGCTGACAGCAGCCAGCCGGCTGCGGCCAATCCGGGCAGAAGGCAACGCAGAAGTCTGCGCCAGGGTGAAGCAGCCGGTATAATCCGGCAGAGCAAGATCTTTTTCAACAATCATCGAACCTCCCCACATATTATTCACGATTAGGTTGCGCTGCAAGAGGACAACCTATACGAAATAAACGCTCATAGTTTAGCGGCCGGCTTAACGGTGCACACTAAGAATAAATATCGATGGAGCTTAAGCAGCAAGTGGGAATGAATAAGAGGAGGTGGCCTTATGGCTTCCGGTGGAGATGAGCTGGTGAAATACATTACGGAAAAAGTGGTTGTATATATAGAAGATCCGCGTGGCAGGCATGCGCGCAGAGAGGCTGTCAAGCAGCCTTGGTCACAGCGATGGTTCGGCATGCTCCCGCTGGGCTGGTCACTTTGGTGCAGAAAGTGGATGGGCAGATTAAAGAGGTAGCCGTTTATTCACTGAACGTACAACAGGGCAGCACCGTGTGAATGGGTTGTTAAGCGGACGGATCAAGGTAAGGAGATTTTCGGGAGCAGCAAGAGTATTTGCTCAAAAGGCATCTAATTTCGCCGCTTATGCACGCTTTACATTTGCAGAGAGATGGTTAAACAGAATGAGCACTTTACCACTTACAGCTTCATCAGGCCGGAATAATTGTAGAAACTGGTTACTGCTTAGGTCTCCTTATAATAAGAATTATACCGACTTTGTTACCTAATTAGGGAGCCAATCCATTAGTTGCGAAACTGCATCTAATTAGCCTATTATTTCCGTTTTGGAGGAAATAAGTGCGAATACGGTTACTACTTAGGCCCCCTTGTGTTCCTTGTGTTACTCGTCCGAGCCTGTCCTACCACACCGCGCGACAAGGAGGCTAAGTATAACAAAGGAAGGCTGTCGCCGGTAACCAGCGATTAACTTTCAGACTATTAACGGACTCAGGAGCCTCTATTTACTGAAAAAAGGCTGTTTTGCAGTTCTAACGGACTCAGGAGCCCCTATTCAAGCCGAAACCCACTAGTTAAGGCCTGTTTTTCCGATATAGAGGCTATGCGGTCCGTTACATTCCAAACCAGCGCAGAAATGAGGAAATAGGAGCTATACGGTCCGTTAGGACGTAGGTTACCTGAAGTTCGGGTGGGGAGGGTTTGGATTACGGTAGTGCGATCCCTAACCTTCGTAAGTAAACCTTCTATATCCTCGCAGGGTCCTAAGTAATAGCCGAATACGCATCTATTTTGGACATTTGAACGCTTCAGGTGTGATTTACTTGAAATTAGTTGCAGATTCGCACTTATTCGGCTGATATCTAGCAATTTGGATTGCACTTTCGGTTACTACTTAGGACCCCAGCCATCCCCAAGTAGGTTTGCACCTTCGGAGTAGTACAACAGAGGTGTCTATGGGGAAAAACTACCGTTAATACCTGGCTCATGCTCGATTGTCGTGGCTTATAGGGAAAAGTGACCACTACATCGTCCATTTAGGGCTTTTCGGAGCGGATAGGACTTCATTAGTGATAAAAATTCACTATCAGTTCACCAGAATGCCCAACTTTCGTCCAACTAGCGGTAGAATTTCCCTATCATTCCTCACTGGATAAGTAGTAATACATCAAACAGCGCTTCCCAATAAGTGGGGAAGCGCTGTTTGGTGTATGGTAAGGGTAAAGCGATCAAAGACAGCGGCAGCTTATTGCTCCTCCGGCGGCTGGAGCCGGAAGCCAACCACCGCTGGCCCTTGCAGCGGCAGCAGATGCAGGCTGCCGGCCTGCTGCAGCACAGCCAGCGGCAGATAGCGCCTGCCGCCCGGCCCGGTGGCAGCGTACATCACCGCTGCGCTGACGGCAGGCTGCCCGGCGCCGGTGCTCCAGCGCTGCGAGCCGGTGATCATGAACGGCGAGCCCAGGCTGTCATTACGCCCGGCAGCTTGATAGGCCAGGCTTCCGCCAGGCGGAATGGCTGACACCAGCCGCTCGGCCATGGCAGCGCTAAGCTTGGGCGCCGACAGCCAGGAGAGGTCGGCATAGGGATCATCCGGTCCGCCGCTGCGGGTCGAGCGGACCGGGGCGGCATCCGGCTGGAAGCTGGTTATTGCCGGTGCAACCACTGTCTGCGCACCCAGCCTTTTAGCAGCCTCTTGTTCACCCCAAGGCAATACCTGAGGGACCGCAGCATGAATGTATAAAGTTTCTGTACCAAGCTTTATTTTCCAGACTGGCAGCAAAGGGCCATAGAGAGCCGTTACGTCCAGCGTTCCCGAATAAGAGGAAGGAATAAGTGCGCTCTGCACCAGATAACGGCGCAGATCGGTCATGCTGTAAGGGAGGCCTTCGGTTCCGGCCCCGTATTCGCTTAGCACGTAGCCGCCATCGGCAGCAGCGGAAATAATCAGGTAGCCGACACGTTGCCCGCCGTTCATCACATTCACCAGCCAGCTGTGCGTGCCCGGCCCCAGCGGATAAGTCTCCAGCTGCGCGTTCTTCCAGCTGCTGAAGGGGGCATCAGCAGCCAGCTTGTCCACGCTGCTCCGGGCAAATTCCGCCGCAGTGGCAGGAGGCGCGACTGTTGCCAGCACCGGCCCGGAATCCGCCGCAGCGTTTGTGCTGAGCGTCGCTGTAGTTCCCGACCCTGTTGCAGACAGCTGCAGCGAGAAGCTAAGGCTTAACGCTGTCAATCCTGCGCAGAGCATCAGGGCAATCTTGCCCATGGGCAGGCGCTTCAGCCTATGCTTCCAGCTCTTGACGGTCCTCTCCTCCAGCACAGGTTGCGTCCCCCTCACAGAACTGTACCCTCTCGTAGTTCTGTTCCCCTTCATAGGTGCATCACCTTCATCAAGTCGATCACTTTCATCAGTGTTCTCACCTTTCCACGCTCCATTCCCGTCCGGCACTAGGCTCTACAGCCCATTGTAGAGGACAAGCCCTAAAAAGGCTGTTGCTTGCTGTCGTGCGGGACGCAGGATCAGCGGCTGTTTTTTTGCCTGCTTTTAGCGAGCAGGGTCAGATTCTACAGGCTGCGCAGATGAAACAGCCCATACGTAACCGCAGAAACTGCAATCTGCGGCTCATACTGCCAGGAGGTCTCCTGGCGGCGGCGGTTATACTGCTCCTCCACACCCTGGCGTTTCTCCTCATCCGGCTCCTTCAGCAGCTCGCTGTAGTATATGTCGATGATGGTCAGCTCCAGCTTCAGCCGTTCGCGGGCTTCTTCCGCCCAGCTGTAGTCCAGCTCCGCTAGCTGGGCGGTCAGATGAGCTTCCAGCAGGTCGGTCGCCGCACTCACAGACATCTCGTAAGGCTGGATATGGACATTGCCGGGCAGCCGGGGCGTTAGTGTGAGCGAATCCAGCCTGCTGCTGAAATCGCCGTCAATGCTTCCTCTGGTCAGCGAGATTCCGATATAATGCAGTTCCTCACGCTTGAGGTCGCAGGTCATCTCGACCTTGTAGCAGACGCCCAGCCACGGCTCATAGGCTGCTGAGAACAAGGTGTTGCGCTGCTTGCTGTTCGCTTCCTCGAATAGATACAGCGCTTTGCCTTCATCCTTGGCCGCGCTCCAGATCTGGCGCAGCCGCTTGCTGCCGTAAGTAACATCCTCGCGCCGGATCATGCCCGGCCCGATGCGCGGCAGCACCGGCATCACGCCGAAATAGCGGGCCAGAATGCTGTCCTCTGGACCGTTATACCCACCGGGCGCTCCATTCTCTCCATCCGTACCTGCAGAAGCTCCCGGCTCAGCTCCCGCTTCCATCTCACCGGAAGCACCTGGAGCGGCAGCGCCAATCACTGCGCCCGACGTCCCGGCGTTGCTACGGACAGGCGGTGCTGCTGCAGCCAGGCTGTCATACTGCTCCGGATCAAACACGAACGTGAATGACAGCGTCTCGGGATCCACGCCGGTGCGTTCGACGAATCCCCAGTAATAAGGGCGGTCCGTCAGCAGCCGGTCGGCACGCGGCGAGAGCTTCACGGTAACATGGAGCGGGGACACCTCCAGAATGGTGCATTCCGTCGCTTCCAGATAATCCATTACATGCTTGCGGACCTGTGCTGTGGAGAGTGTCATGTGGCCGCCCCGCTTTCTCTGGTGATATCTGCCGTCAGCTCTGTGAGCGATTCACCGATATGGTCCAGCCCGCTGCGCAGCTCTTCGTCGCTTTTTGCCTCCAGCATGATCTTGATCAGGCTTTTCTCGAGCGACTCCTTTTTCTCAAAACGTTCCAGAATCACATCCAGACCACCGATGACCATCTCGAACATATTGATTTTCTCATGCAGCAGATGCAGGATATGCTCCTCAATCGTACCTTCGGTAGAGAGGTTGTAGATCACAACGTCATGCGCCTGGCCGAGCCGGTGGACACGTCCGATCCGCTGCTCTACCCGCATCGGGTTCCAGGGGAGGTCGAAGTTGATCATGTGGTGGCAGAATTGCAGATTGATGCCCTCGCCGCCGGCTTCGGTAGCGATCATCACCTGGGCGCGGCCACGGAAGAGGTCCATCATCCAGTCTTTCTTACTGCGGCTCATCCCGCCGGAATAGGCGACGCAGAGCATTCCGTTGTCGCGGAAATATTGCAGCAGATACTCCTGGGTCGCGCGGTATTCCGTGAAGACGATGACCTTCTCATTCATTTCCTGAATCAGCCTCAGCGTAGTTTCGGCCTTGGTGTTGGTCTTGACGGTGCGGATCGTCTGCAGCAGCTCCATCATGCGGTCGCGTTTCGGCGAATCGGCGGGCAGCTTTTTGATCAGATTAACCAGTGTTACGAATACCGCATCACGGCTGCTGCACACCTCCCGCTGCAGGGTGACGAGCGACAGCATACTGGTGAGATTGCCCCCGGATTCCTGGTATTGGTCTTTGACAAAAGCGGTCACGCCGTCATATAATACTCTCTCTTCGGGAGAGAGGGTCAGCGGAATATTGCGCACCTTGCGTTTCGTGAAATTCATCGCCCCTTCACCGCGCCGGTTGCGGATCATCACCTTGGACAGCTCCCCGCGCAGCTGCTCCTCATTCTTGGGCTGACGCTTGTCCACCACGAAATTGGAGGCGAAATCGCCCTGGTTCCCCAGCTGGCCCGGCTTCAGAATCGTGATCAGGTTAAACAGCTCGCCCATGTCATTCTGCACAGGAGTGGCGGTCAACAGCAGACAGTATTTTTTGCGCAGCTGCTGTACGAACAGATAATTAGTTGATTTCTTATTCTTCAGCTTGTGGGCCTCGTCGATAATCAGCATGTCGAATTCACTGGCCAGCAGCAGCTCTTTATGCGGGTCGCGTTTGGCCGTATCCATGGAAGCCACCACGATGTCGTTGCCCCAGGAATAAGCTTTCTTCTGGGCGACCGCCGCGATGCCGAATTTGGCATTCAGCTCTCTGACCCATTGCAGCACCAGCGAGGCGGGAACGAGAATCAGCACTTTGCGAACCAGTCCGCGCACCAGATATTCTTTGAGCACCAGCCCGGCTTCGATGGTTTTGCCCAGACCGACTTCGTCCGCCAGAATGGCCCGTCCCGACATCTCGAACAGAACCTTGTGGGCGGTATCCAGCTGATGGGGCAGAGGAGACAGGCCGGACAGATGCTTCATGCACTGCAGCTCATCGAAGCTGGTTACCAGCCCGGATTCTTCGCCCTGCACAGCAAGCCGGGACAACCGCTGGTCACCCCAAGGTCCTCCCTTATCCAAACGGAGTTCAAGATCCTGCAGCCAATTCCGGTCAAAAGAGAGCGGGACAGGCAGCAGCGGTGCAGATTTCGCCCCTTGCGCTTTTAGAGAATTGCGGAATAATTGCGTCATGTGGTAGCCTCCTCTGGCGCGTATATATATCGGAAATACGTAGAAATAGTATGTGCGTAAACAAGAGATTTCATAACCTGATATTTTTCGAGCTGTTTGCAATTGCCGTGGATTTTGGACAAAATAAGGAGAAAACATAATGAAATCTGCTCTTTTTGCTCATTTTTCGCTGCTGGCTCCTATTTTCGAAAAAGACCTGCGATACAATATGTGGTATAGTTTAAAAGCTGACGAACACAATATATTGTTACAAAAGCTTGAAAAGTTGCTTAAAACCTGCTTTTGCCGGTTATTTGATATTGACAAGATAAACTTCCGTGATACCTTCAGCCCGGCTGAGGCTGGCGCAGGGAGTTTATGCTGTGGGTATCAAATCAAGGCCCACATTTAAAGGAACGGAAATATTATCTATCACACCCGCGGGAGGTTATTTTATTGAGTACAATGGAGCCTAAACAGCGACTGGAAGGCCTGAGCGAAAAAATATTCCTGGATCGTTACGCCTGGAAGGATGCGGACAGCAACAATGCCAAGGTGGGCGATGTCGTGCTAGTCCTGACCAAGGATGATCCGAAGTTCCCGACCAAGGAAGTCGGGGAGATCGTGGAGCGTACAGGCCGGATCGTAACCGTGAAGACACGCAGCGGCGAACTGGTGAAATCCGATGTGGAGAAGCTGACGCTGAATATTGAGAAGACTCCTGAGGAGATGTGGGACCGTCTGGCTACCGCGATGGCTTCCGTAGAGAAGACCCCGCAGCTGCAGCAGGAATGGACCGGCAAGTTCCGTAGCATTCTAGATGACTGGAAACTTGTTCCCGGCGGACGGATTGCCGCAGGTGCAGGGGCTAGCGAAGAGCTGACCTTGTTCAACTGTTATGTCGTACCTTCTCCAAAAGACAGCCGTGGCGGCATCATGCAGACGTTGTCTGAAATGACCGAGATCATGGCACGCGGCGGCGGTGTGGGCATCAACCTGTCCTCCTTGCGTCCGCGCCGCGCCATTGTGCGCGGAGTGAACGGTTCCTCCAGCGGTTCTGTGTCCTGGGGCGGACTGTTCAGCTATACAACCGGCTTGATTGAGCAGGGCGGCAGCCGCCGAGGTGCGCTGATGCTGATGATCAATGACTGGCATCCTGACGTTGTTGATTTCATCACTGTGAAGCAGACGATGGGACAGGTTACGAATGCCAACCTTTCGGTATGCGTCAGCAACAGCTTCATGAAGGCGGTCAAGGAGGATCTGGACTGGGAGCTGGTATTCCCGGATACCACCGATCCTGACTATGACGAGATCTGGGACGGCGACCTTGACAAGTGGAAGGCGGACGGACGTGCAGTAATCCCTTACCGTACAGTCAAGGCGCGCGATGTGTGGAAGACGATTATCGAATCGGCTTGGAAATCGGCAGAACCGGGTGTCGTGTTCATGGAATATTACAACCAGATGTCCAACAGCTGGTATTTCAACCCGATTATCTGTACGAACCCTTGCGGTGAGCAGGGACTGCCGGGCTGGGGCGTCTGCAATCTGTCGGCGGTCAATCTGTCCAAGTTCTACGATGAGAAGAACCATGATGTAGACTGGAGCGATCTGGCTAGAACGACTCGTTATTCCGTGCGTTTCTTGGACAATGTTATTGACAAGACACCTTATCATTTCCCGGAAAATGAAGCGAACCAGAAGAAGGAACGCCGGGTGGGCCTGGGCACCATGGGGCTGGCCGAGCTGATGATCAAGCTGAACATCCGTTATGGCAGCCCGGAATCACTGGAATTCCTGGACAAGCTGTATGGCTTCATGGCCCGCGAAGCTTACCTGGCCTCGGCTGAAATTGCCGGCGAGAAGGGTTCCTTCCAGGCGTTCGACACCGAGAAATATCTGCTGAGCGGCTTCATGAAGAATATAACCGAAACCTATCCTGAGGTAGGCGAAGCCATTCGTGAACACGGCATGCGCAACGTTACCGTGATTACCCAGGCGCCGACAGGCAGCACAGGGACCATGGTGGGAACCTCGACGGGAATCGAGCCTTATTTTGCCTTCAAATATTACCGCCAGAGCCGTCTCGGTTATGACGAGCAGTTCGTCCCGATTGCCCAGCAGTGGCTGGAAGCGAACCCGGGCCAGGAGCTGCCGGAATATTTCGTTACCTCGATGGATCTGTCGGCCAAGGATCATATCCGCGCCCAAGCCGCCATTCAGCGCTGGGTGGACAGCTCGATCTCCAAGACTGCGAACTGTCCGGCAGACTTCACCGTGGAAGAAACGGCTGAGCTGTACGAAATGGCCTTTGATCTCGGCTGCAAAGGCGTAACCATCTACCGCGACGGCAGCCGTGATGTGCAGGTGCTGGATACGAAGAAAAAAGAGGATACCAGCGCAGTCGAAGCAACGGCTCCGGCAGTAGAAGAAACCCCGGCGGCGGAAGCTGTGGTTACAGCACAAGAAACAACTGCGGTTACAGCACAAGAAACGTCCACCGCAGTAGCGGCGAGTCCTGCACCACAGGCTCCGGCTGTGATGGACAAACAATACAAGAAACGCCCGCAGGTGCTGCGCGGCGCTACCTATAAGATCAACACGCCGTTTGGTATGGCGTATATTACGATCAACGACCTGGACCGTACACCGGCGGAGATCTTCCTGAACGTGGGCAAAGCCGGTTCCGACGTGTTCGCGATGGCGGAAGCCCTGGGACGTGTCTGTTCCCTGTTTCTCCGTTATGGAGACCATGGCGAGAAGGTTGAGCTGCTGATCAAACATCTGAAGGGCATCGGCGGCTCCGGCGCCATTGGCTTCGGAGCCAACCGCGTCGAATCGATTGCCGACGCCGTTGCCAAGGCACTGGAAACCCATGTGCTGAACAACGCCCAGGATGATCACGATCATGTACCCGCACCGGTAGCTGCTACGCTGGAGCTTGATTTCAACGACGCGCTGAATGCCGAACTGAAATCTAGTGTACCTGCCCCGGCTGTAGATGACAGCCGTGGCGGTCATGGCTCCCATAGCCACGCGGATGCGTCACGCGATCTGTGCCCTTCCTGCGGCGGTGCATCACTGATCAATATCGAAGGCTGCAAAACCTGCGGCAATTGCGGGTATAGCCGGTGTGGGTAAGAGGTTACGGAACGTGGAGGAATTACTCAATGAGTGTGATTTTTCATTTTAAATGAGAATTGTTTCATTTTAAGAGAGAATAATTCGTTTTAAACGAGAATAAAACTTTATTATTCATCAGTGTGTATATTTATACATTGAATTGCAGCAAGTTTCACGATTTTACTTTTAAAGCCGGCAAGCCTTTATGGTCATACCCCTGTCAAGTGGACAGATGAAAAAAGCTAAACACCCAGCGCGTGCCGATATTCGACCGGCGCGCGCTGTTTGAGTTTTGCCTGAAAACGTTGGTAGTTATAAAAATAGATATATTCCTCGACGGCTTGATGAATCTCTGCTTCTGACTTACACTGGTGAAGGTACAACTTCTCTGTCTTGAGATGCGAAAAAAAGGATTCAATGCACGCGTTATCCAGGCAGATTGCTTTGCGAGAGTGGCTGCATTTGACGCCGAATGCCTCTAATCGTGTGTTGTACGCCTGAGACGTATATTGGAAGCCCTGATCCGAATGGAGCACGGCTTCTGAGACGTCTCTTTTTCGTGTCCATTGCTCTACCGTATCCAGTACTAACTTTACATCATTACGCTCGGACAGCTGCCAAGCGACGATCTCGTTGTTAAAGAGATCCTGAATCGCGGACAGATAAGTGAGTATGGCGGGGGGGATTAATCAAATCGCTTTATTCTGGGTTTTAGAAGGGAGACACCAAGAGCCTGATGATGTACAGCACCGTCATCGGTATGTGGCTCATTCGCGTCATTGGAGTATATGTTTTAGGTATTAAGCTGGATATGGGAATCGTCGGTATATGGCTATCAATTGCCATTGATATGGCCATGCTGGCGGTATTTTTATTTTTCCGTTTCCGGAAAAAAATCGCTGACATCAGTAATTTTGCAAAGAACCTGACATCAAAGTAGTCAGGGAATATTTACAAAAAAAAGAGACTCCAGTATCGTAGAAGTATACCCACACCTACGGAAAGGAGATCTCTTGACTACTAAATTAGCTGAACAAGGGTTGTTATGTCAAGTCACCACGTGGTTAAATCGTCAAGCTTCGTTGCTGTTTGGCGACCGTTATGCCAAAAAACTCAAGTGGGGCAGCACCGTGTTTCTCTTTTTAGAAGCGATTCTTAGCGGTCGAACAGGGACACAAGCGATAGTGGATCATTTACTGAGCTCTCCCTGGCTGCAAAAGTGTACCGGCATCGAATCCATTCACCAGTCGTCTCTCAACCGCAAGCTGGGCGATCTGCCTCCGGAGGTGTTAGGTGAGCTATACCTCTCTGTTCTCCAGCATTTGCTGGAGCAGAAAGGACCGGCGCCCCCCAAGAAGCTGCAAAAGTTGGGCCCGCTCGCGGTGCTCGATTCCACCAGCCTGACACTGGGGAGGGTTCGCGGTAAATGGGCTTACCTGCAATCTGGAAAGAACGCCGTCAAGATGCATACCTGTTTGCACCTGACTGGCGAGCACACGGCGATTCCCATGGCCCCGGTGCTCTCGACAGCGGCGGTGGCGGATTTGGATACCGAGGTGGTGGATGCGCTGGTTCCGGACAAAGGAGTCACGTGTTTAGTCGACCGGGGCTACATTCACTATGCTCAATATCTAAAGTGGCAGGAGGAGGGCATCCATTTTGTCGCCCGTCTGAAGCAGAATAGTCAAGTGAAGGTGCTTCGAACGCGGAAGGTCACGGCAGCAGAGCTGGTGCTGGATGCGGATGTGGAACTGAAATGTCCGAAGACGGGAAAGACGGGTGTGTTTCGGCTGGTAGAGTACCTGTATACGGACAAAAAAGGGAAGCGTCACCGGGTTCGCGTCCTCACTAATCGCTGGGATGTCAAGGCGATGGAAGTCGCTCAGTTGTACCGCTACCGCTGGAAAGTGGAACTCTTTTTTAAATTTATGAAATCCAGCCTGCATCTGAAAAAGATCTACAGCAGCCGAACTTCCGAGGCCGTATGGAACCTGATCTACCTTAACTTGATTGCGTATGTGCTCTGCGAAGAGCTTCGTCTGCGTTATGCACCCCAGGAACGGATCGGGCGGGTGCTGGCCGTGTTCCGACTGTACCTCTCGGGGACGTTGGCGGATTTCCTGAAGCATCTGAATCGAGCCAAAGAGCGAACGAGCAAAGGACGAAGGAACAAGGGGGGAAGGCCACAGACTCGCGCGAAACGGTTGAAGCCCCAGCGTATCCTGTTCCATAGCGTCATGAACAACTGAAGCTAGACCAATCCAAAAAAAATGAGGTGTGGGAAGACTGAAGTGGAGGTGGGCTTTTTTTTGCCTTTTTGGAGTAGGCCCCAGCTGAATTCACCTGGGGCCAAGGCAAGGAAACAAGATTAGGCCCTGCTCCAAACGTAACTCTTGGCACATAAGCGGGCATGCCCTACCATGTTAGGTTTTTTGCAAAATTTCTGCGCTGACATCGAAAATACGACCGCGCACATTAAAGGGAGAAGGGAGGCGACAAAGGAACTGATGCTTACACGTAAGATTGCTGCCGGGATCTTCTATCTGGCCCTGCTCGGTTTGATATATGCCCTCAGGGATAAACTGCTTCCTTGGCTGGACAATCTGGCACCCGGCAGCTGGCCGATCATCCTGTTCATTTCTGCTGTACTCGCAATGGTCCCAGTTATCCCTTTTATGGTGGTATCGGGCATTCTAGGCATTAAATACGGGATATGGGGAGGGGGGGCGATGAGTGTGGTGGCATCGACACTGGCTGCGGTTCTTACCTATTGGATATTTGCTGCGGGAGACAGAGCAAATTACAATCCAGGTACCAGACACAGGTTGGAAATATGGAATGAGCATGTCCAGCAGCGCACATTTCTGTTCGTTTTAATTGGGCGGATGCTCCCGTTTATCCCCGCCGCGTTAATCAACGGATATGCAGGATGGTTTAAGCTTTCGTTCATTCAGTACGTTAGTGCTACCATCCTCGGCAAAATTCCGACGATGCTCGTTTTCGCTTATGTTGGTGTCTCCGCAGTATCCGGTTCCCAATACTGGTTACCGATATTGTTGATTTATGCTGTTTTTTTAAGCGTTGTCTATCTGATCTATAGCCGTTTGTTCCCGAATGTGAGAGGCACTCTACGCGTAGACAATGAGTAGAAAGGTAAGTAATTAAATGCAGCAAATATATCGAAATCGGAGGAGGAACAATTATGATAATTAAGCTATCTGAAGGTAAATTTGATCGTCTGCTCAAATTCCAACAGCAATGGATATATTGTGGATACTACCATTGTTCAGAGGGGCTTCTTATTCAAATTATTTAGATCCTGAACTTCGTTCCATTTCTCCCTCTTCTCTTTTTTAATATGATTTCGGAAAAATTCGACCATTCAATTTTACGGTCGAGGCAGTTTTTTTAAACCTACAAGTATGCTGTACTTTTTAGCGGTGGAGCGAATTGATGTCAACATCAAAGGAGTGCTATATGCGATTGCTGCTGACTCCCGTTGATGAGAGAACGTAAATCGGGTCATATCATTAATCTTTCTTCTGTAGCCGGCCATAACATTTATACGGGCGGAACAGTATATTGCGGCACCAAACATGCAGTTTGAGCAATCTCTATAGGGCTGCGTCAAGAAGAGGACATTAGCGGTTCGAATATTCGTGAACTTATGTTTCTCCAGGGGCTGTCACCAGTGAGTTGGTAGAAACGACTTCAGATGAAGAGACCAAAGCAGGGCTCGACGAATTCTACAAAGTAGCTATAGAATCTGACAGTATTGCTCGTGCCATTACCTTCGCCATAGAGCAACCGTCAGATGTGGGAATCAATGAAATGATTATCCGCCCAACAGTTCAAATTGGATAAGTTGATTCATTTAGCTGCCCCAGTTATTTGAAGTACACCCCTTATAGTGGACATAGGAAAAACACCCTGGTGTTAAACCGATGAAAACTGTAGGGGGTGTTTTTCGCATGTCGAAGAAAGGTCAACAATATGAAACATACAGCGAAGAACTGAAGAAAAAAGCGATTGAAATGCGACTTCAGGGAATGACTAAGGCAGCAGTGGCAGAGGCACTAGGAATCAAGAACATAGGCCGATTGAAAGTCTGGATGAGGAAATACAGACAATCCGGCATATTTGGGTTCATGGATCACCGGGGACGGCGTCAGCACTACATAGACCAAGAACGGTATATCAAACGGTTGGAGATGGAGAACGCCGTGCTGAAAAAGTGGTTGGACATTACGAAGGGGGAGGTGTATCGGAGAAATATCGCGTCATTGAAGAACTACGGGGAGATTCCCCCGTAAAGATGCTCTGTGAGCAATTGGCTTATCTAAAAGCGGATTCTACGCCTACTTGAAGCGTAAGAAACAGGAAGCCGAGGATCCCCATCGTTCTCTTGTAGAAGCTACATATTACCGCTATGAGGGCAGATATGGGTATCGCCAGCTTCAGCTCTTTATCCATCAGGATCATGGGGTATGGCTCAACCACAAGAAGGTGCTTCGGCTCATGCAGTCCTTAAACATACGCTCCCGCATTCGGCGTAAGCACCGTTGTAACTACATCTCCACCGTAGGTGGACGAGTCGCTGGGAACTTGCTGCAGCGCCAATTTCAGGCGGACAAACCGAATAAAAAGTGGGTTACGGATGTGACTCAGTATCGTGTGGGAGACATTTGCTCTACCTTTCAGCAATCAAGGATTTGTTTAACAACGAGATTGTGGCCTACCACATAAGAAGGAGGCGGAGCTAAACTCCGTCAGGTAAGTGCGAATGGAGACGAATACCCGTGAACCGTCGATTACGTGTAAATAGCAGGGATGTCATCAAAGGGTCTGTCAATAATTTTGTGTAAACTCTTTTAAGCACAGATTCCCCCGAGGGGGAGTCGCGATTTATCGCAAGTGTTGACCGACCCGATCTGGGAAAAATACCGAAAGCTGGAGGAGCATCTGTCCCCAGTTTTGGACACGGCCTGTCCATTTCCGAGTGACATCGACCGTGGCGAGATAGAGCATTTTAAGCAGCACCTCATCCGTCGGGAAGATACTTTTTCCCTTTGTCACCTTACGCAGCTGGCGGTGGTAACTCTCAATCATATTTGTCGTGTAGATGAGTTTGCGGATCTCAGGTGGGTACTTGAAACAGGTAGCTAATTCGTCCCAATTATTCCGCCAGGAACGGAGTGTAAGTGGATATTTGACTCCCCACATCTCTTCAAAACGGTCGAGTTCAAGAAAGGCTCCTTCTTCTGTAGCTGCCTTGTAAATGGGCTTTAAATCGGCGGTGACCTTCTTCAGATCCTTGTACGAAACGTACCGTGTGGAGCTGCGGATTTGGTGAAAAATACACTTCTGGATTTCCGTTTGGGGGTAGCAGGCGGCAAACGCTTGAGAGAACCCAGACAGGTTGTCCACACAGATGATGAGGATGTCCAGAACCCCCCGATTCTTCAGTTCATTCAGGACACTAAGCCAGAACTTAGAGGACTCGTTCTCACCGATCCACATGCCCAGCACATCCTTGTTTCCATCCAGATCGATGCCAATGACCATGTAGGCTGCTTTGTTGATAATAGCCCCATCTTGAAGTGGATGGCATCCAAATAGACTACGGCGTAAACACCTTGTAAGGGGCGATTCTGCCACTCTTTAATGAGGGGAACAATCTTATTAGTGACATTGGAAATGAGTGTAGGCGAGACCTCAATCCCGTACATATGCTATAGATGATCTTGGATATCTCTCGTGCTGACGCCGCCACAATCTGCTCCTCAATGCCCGTTACATTCGATTGATGCTTCTTGATGACCAAAGGCTCAAACTCGCCCAAACGGTCTCGGGGGATAACGATTTTCTGCTCACCGTACTCACTGACTACTGTTTTGCGACTTTTTCCATTGCGACTGTTTGGAGTGAGTTTCGCCTTCACTTCATGCTTTCCGTAACCCAAATGGGTATCCATTTCGGCTTCCAGCATCTCCTGAATCGTCTTGGCAAATAAGTCCTTTAAGGCATTCTGTGCATCCTGTGCGCTGACCAAGTTGTTTTCCTTTATGAATTCCCGTAGTTGCTGTTTTGTCCAAAGTCCCATGTGTTCTCCCCAACCTTTCTCTTACTTCCATTTTAATGGGTTTGAGAGTTTGCACAATATATTTTACAGACTCTCATCAAAACCAGATTTGCGTTGTTGATCTGATCCTAAAATGTGGAGGGGAAATGAATATAATAATTCAATGATTATTTTCATTGTTTGACTTTATTCAGACTAAGCGTGGTGTTTAGGCTTGATCTTTTGGGCCTGTGTGATAATTTTTAATCATGAGGGACATTTTTTTCTGGAGCTTGTTTTTGTCTTTCTTTTTTTCGCTCCACTTTTTTTACTAGTACCACCAAAGTTAATCTTTAGTAAGAACATTGTTTTTTTGTCTGCAATCAGTTTTCTTTCTATTCCGATATTTATAACTGTAATTGCATTAAGTCAATTCCGTTGGGAGAGCAGCAGCGGTATATAATTAATCAGACTTCATTAAGCAAGTTAATTGAAGATCGGGATAGCTACATTCACAAACATGAGGCTGCTTCCATCCTTGGAATTACAAAAGAGTCGATTGTACATTTGATTAAAGAAGAAATTCTTATGGAAAGTGCTCCATATGAATTACATAAAATGATACCAAAAAGAGAGGTGGAAGATTTACTTCTAGAATGCTGTGGACCTTACCAACGTTCCTTTCGTGGGATTTCTTTTCACGATGCATTAATAAAGTACTTCGTTAATGGTCTTAAGCTGATGTTTTGTATTCTGAGTATGAATTGGAACTCTGTACTACAAAGTTGAAAAAAGAAAGACAGGAAATAAAATGATTTTATTTTTCCGAAATAATGAAGATATTGCATATTGGGGAGAAAAACTGAAATTGTTACTTCAAGATAAGGGAATTATGTCTGATCAAACGGTTATACTTAGGGATGGGAGAAAAAGATATCTATTCACTCAGGTGAAAATAGAAGAAATACAGAGTGCCTTGTGATAGAACTTAGAATTATAGTTATTGGCGTTTAAAACGGCTTTAGCCAGATCAGAGGAGTAACGAATATGGATTCTAAAGTATATGTCTCTATAAATGGGTTAGTAAAAGAAGCAATTGGTCCACAGTCGGAAAATGCTTTGCTTTTCGCAGCCTCACGGAAAAGTGCTGAAACGGTAATAAAAGAATAAAGGGAGCAGCGACATATCTAAAGCAACGTTTTGCAGAAGCGTTTAAGAGATGTGTCTCTTTAGTTAAAAATAGAGGAGAATAAAGTCTACTCCAATTTCTAATAGATTTTAGGTGTTGGTATTGAGTATCAAAGTGCTGGAGTAAACGGAGCACCAAAAAGATCGCAAATCCAAGGGATTTCATAATCGAAAAGGACAAGTATTGAGCAATAAGCGCATGAACTAAAAGTACTTCTGAACTTTCATCTCCTATGACGCTTGAAGCAGAAGTGGCAGTCATAATTGTGGGGAGTATGCATTTAGGTAGTAGAGTTATTATCAATCATGACAGACTTAATTTGGTGTAAAATGGAGATTCATTAGCTGTAATTGATCCGGAAACAGCATATAGAGCAGATGCAAAGATAACCCAATCTAAGTAACAAGTAAATATATCGTTGAACTGATGGGATACGGGAGTTTAAACAGCAACAGTGATAGACGTAATTTTTTCGTCAATAACTGCTGCTGTTTTTTTATATCAATCATGCTTGAGCCGTATGGTTTAGCCTGCTCCTTTAACTGGTGATTGAAACAGAGCAGATTCTCGAACGATTGGTACTGTGGGATGGTCCGTTCGCCATCCAGAGACTGCAGGGAGAGATGGAGCAGGACTCGTTCGAATGAAGGTCCTCTGATAAAAAAAGTTGCTAAGCTGCTTGTTCTGAATGAACACACAGTATGTTATACAATCAGTTTGAAATAAAAAGCCGCTGCTTTGACTCAGATACTTTAAGCGAAACTTTGCATTATTCATCATTCATCATTTCACTCATGTAAGTGTTTTTTAAAAAATGTATTGCGGATTCTTTGTTTTTTGAATAAGAAATTTTATATACACAAGAATAAATCACATTTAAGACGTACTCAAAAGCAATTTGCGATGAAAAGGTACCGATCTTAGCATGTTTCTTTTCGTCGTTGGGCACCTGGATAAGGATAGGACTGAGATTTGCCAATTGACTTGTATGGATAGCTGTGATTGTGATGAAAGGTATCTTTTCTTGTCTGAAATGTTGGGCAACTCTTAAATAAATCTGAGACTTTCCGTGGTAAGTCAAGAAAATAGCGCAATCTTCTTCAGTAAGATTTAATGTATGATGAGCCCATTCGGACAGTTCGGTGGCTATCACTACGTATTTGTTGATTTTTATTAACTTATTCTGAAAGCTTCTCGCCCGAATTTGGGAATCCCCTAAAGCATAGATAAAGATCCTTTTCGCCTGGTCCAGCATCTTGGCTGTTTGTGACAAAACATCATTATCCATGAATGTAGAAGTTTTGTCGACCGTTTCTTTGATTAATTCTGCGATTTCTTTCGCCACTTGAAGTGATGATTCATCCAGACCAAACGGATAATTAGGATCAACGCTAGAAGTATTCTGGGTATGTTGCTGGAATTCCGTAGCAAGTTTTATAATGAAGTCCTTGAATCCGGCTAGCCCGAGTTTATGTATTAACCTATTAATCGCTGAATGTGAAGTAAAGGTTTCCTTTGCAAGTTCCTGGATACTGAAATGCAACATACTTTCCTTATTTAACAAGATATAGGCAGCAATACTTTTTTCATTTGGTGTAAAGTTTTGCATTTCCGATAACTGCATTAGTATTTTCAGCAGATTCACCCCTATTAGATTAAAGTCTAGTTTAATCAAGAAAGCAATGTAATAAACATTTTGATCAAAAAAAAACGCCATATATACAGATAATTGGTCGATTGTACCGTTTTGTCGGCAAAGCCTTTACGCTCGACTAAGTTGGTCTATAATGAGTGAAAACGAATCTGAGGAGGAATTAAAATGCTTACCATCGGTTATATAGGGAATGGCAAAAGCACAAATCGTTATCATCTACCTTTTTCATTGAACAGGGATCATTTAAAAGTGAAGACAATATACGCCCGTAATCCAGAAAAAGGAGAATGGGGAAAGGCTCCAGGCGTTCTATACACAGAAGATATTGATACGTTAATGAACGATGAGAAGATCCAATTAATCGTTGTTTGTACTCCTCTAGAGTCCCATTATGCTTTTGCCAAAATGGCACTAGAACACGGAAAGAATGTGCTTGTTGAGAAGCCCTTTATGATGACCAAAGCTGAAGCTGTGGAGCTTTTTGATTATGCCAAAGAGAGAAACTTGATCATACAATGCTATCAGAATAGACGTTACGATTCGGATTTCCTCACAACAAAGAAAGTGATTGAAACAGGCAAGCTTGGTGAATTGCTGGAAGTGGAGATGCACTATGATTATTACCGCCCGGAGATCCCAAATTCGGTCAATCATTTTTCCAAGTATAACAGTTATTTATACGGACATGCTATTCACACTATTGATCAGGTTCTTTCATATTTTGGAAAACCGGACAAGACTCATTACGATGTTCGTCAATTGCTGGGAAGCGGCAGAATGAATGATTACTTTGATATGGATTTTTATTATTCATCACTCAAAGTATCTGTTAAATCAAGCTTCTTCCGTTTAAAAGCACGACCAAGCTTTGTAGTATATGGTAAAAAGGGGATATTCGTTAAAGAAACAAAGGACCGCCAGGAGGAACACCTTAAATTATTCTACATGCCTAAGGAACACGCCGATTTTGGTATAGACTCTCCAGAACATTATGGCACTCTAACATATTTGGATGATGAAGGAATATATCATGAAGAAAAAGTGGTCTCGGAGAAGGGAGACTATGCTCGGGTATATGACGATATGTATCAAGCCATATTACACGGCAAAGAAAAAGTAATCAAAGATGAAGAGACAATAACTGCTATGGATATATTAGAACAAGGCATAAAGGAGTGTAATTAATATGCGATTGGGAATTGTCGGAGCCGGTATGATCGTAGAAGATTTATTAAGCTTTATCCATGAGATCCCTAGCATTTCACTTGTTGCAATCTGTGCCAGACCCGTCGAGCAGAAGAAATTACTTGACTTGCAAACCAAACATGGGATTTCTCAAATCTATGTGGATTACAACGAGATGCTGTTGGATGATTCAGTGGATACTATCTATATCGGTTTGCCTAATCATCTTCACTATGACTATTCGAAAGAAGCCATAATCCGTGGCAAGCATGTGATTTGTGAGAAACCTTTTACTTCCAATTTGAATGAATTTTTGGAGTTGAAAGAACTTGCACAGCAAAACCAACTTATACTGGTGGAAGCGATTACGAATCAATATTTAAAAAATGCTCTGACGATGAAGGAATATCTGACTAAGCTTGGTGAGATTAAAATAGTAGAATGCAACTATTCCCAATATTCATCGAGGTACGATGCTTTCAAAGCTGGAGAAACCCCACCTGCATTCAGTGCTGAAATGTCTGGAGGAGCATTGATGGATATTAATATTTATAATATCCATTTGGTGGTTGGATTCTTCGGGAGTCCTAAGAAGGTTGAATACTTCGCAAACATAGAGCGGGGAATTGATACCTCAGGTGTACTGCTGCTTGATTATGGTGACTTCAAGTGCGTCTCTATTGGTTCAAAAGATAGTACGGCCCCAAATAGCGTGAACATTCAGGGTAGAAAGGGGTATATACACATGGCAAGTTCAGCAAATGTATGTGACTACTTTGATTACACCCTCAATAAGGAAATTCCAATCCGGGTGGACTATAAAAATCATTTTCACCGGATGTATGATGAATTTATTGAATTTGATCGTATGATACAGAAAAAAGATATGGAAAAAGCCGCGAATATGCTTGAGCACAGTGAGAGAGTCATGCGTGTGATTGATATTGCCAAGCAATCCGCCAATCTTATATTTGGTTCGGACAGCTCAACGGCAGCATCTCAAGGTATTTGATGATTTCGAGGAAAATGTAAAAATGTATAGAAACAAGGAGCTGATCATATGATTAGCTCCTTGTTTCGTAGTACGCCAAGTATGGATGGAATCTATAGGTTTGAGATAGATAGTAGTAATTACTATCTTAGGCAGGAGCAAAGGCATGTAAGAGAAGATGAAACAGGTGAATGTATTGGAAGATAGCGTGATTACTATATCTTTACTTCAGGCTTTGCGGTATCCCATTTACTAGGGTTTGTACTATCAGCAACTTGATTTGTTATGATTTTTTCATAGAGTGTCAACTTATCATCTAAAAATTTAATGCGATTTTGAACTTCAATTAATTGTTCAGCGGTACTCTTTTTTTGATTCATGATGATTTCCCAGCGTTTCTCAATCGTTTCATTACCAATTAAGCACAACTCATTGTACTCGCGAATATCGCTTAGAGACATACCACAATTTTTAAGGTATCGAACGCCGATTAACCAATTTACAGAAGTCTCATCCAACAGACGATTGTTATGTTTGTCCCGTTGAAGACTTGGTACTAAGCCTTGATCTGTATAATATCGAATAGTGTGTTTAGACATACCTAACATTTCTGAAACATCATTTACTGTATACATATTGGAAACTCCTTTCATCATTCAAGTAACTCGAATACATATTTTAAAATAGACAATAATAATATGAAAGTCAACTTTATTCCGAAAAAAACATTGACTTCGAGTAGCTCGAATCCTTTAGAGTATTATATGACTTTAGGATAAGGGAGGGGGAAGGTTACGTGAATATTGTTGTGAATTTCATGGTTTAAAAAGTTTCAGCAATCGGACTCGGTTGTCCGAATATGAATGATTTTAGGATATGGTCCAGCTTATACGCATAGGGTTTGATTAATTTTATGTTTTAAGCAGTTGATGGTAGTGTTACTTTTTTGATACAGCGGAAGCATACGGATCATATATCGAAGAATTAGCTGGTGTTGGACTTTAATAAAACCTAAAAAAGTAGTTTTGACTACAAAAATAAACGGTTAGAAGAGATTCATTGGTAGATTTCATTTTTATAAATTTAACATGATTGGCTGTTTTATGTTAGGTGATTAGGAGCATAGAGTACTTTTAATGTTGTCAAAAAAAGGAGGATGTTTTATGAAAGGATATGCATTAATTGGGAAAAATAAAACTGAGTGGCGGGATTTTTCCATGCCTAAAATAAATCCTTATGGAGCAATTATTGAAACCAAAGTAGTTTCTCCTTGTACAACGGATATTCATTTGCTTGAAACTGGGGCAGTAGATAATCCTTCATTAATTGGTAAACCAATGGGACATGAAATGGCTGGAATCGTGATAGAAGTAGGGTCAGAGGTTAAGGAATTCAAGGTTGGAGACCGAGTATTAGTATCTGCTACTCAAGCTAACTTTAGAAGTCTGGAAGCACAAGCAGGGATGTCTAAGTTAGCCGATACCAATCAATATTGGATGGATGATCCAGAGCGCGGCGGAACATTCGTGGAAAAATATTATTTGCTTGATGCAGATATGAACTTAGCTCACATTCCAGATTCTGTTACTTGGGAACAAGCTGTAATGACTCCTGATATGATTCTTACCGCTTTTGAAGGCGTCAGAGAGGCTAATATTGAATTTGGTGATTCAGTAGTATTTATCGGTGTTGGTCCTGTTGGACTTATGGGCGTTCAAGCTGCTGCTATTCGTGGTGCTGGAAAAATATTTGCAGTAGGTTCACGTCAAGTTTGTTTTGATGTAGCAAAAGAATTAGGAGCAACCGATACGATTGACTACCATGATAGTGATTATGTGGAAGAAATATTGAAACGCAATGGTGGTCCTGTTGACCGTGTAGTAATTTCTAGCGGTACGGAAGACTCCCTTTCAATTGCACTAAAACTTGTTAAACGCGGTGGGATTGTTTGTAACCTTGCCTCATATTTTGGACATAGTTCTATTTCAATTGATCTTGAAGCATGGGCATTTGGAGCCAGCGATAAAACAATTGTTTCTCCTTTATGTCCTGGTGGAAGATTACTAATGGATAAAATGTTGAAGTTAATTGAGAATGGACGTATTCACCCAGAAAAAATTATTACACACAAATTTTATGGAATGGAAAAAATAGAGGATGCAATGCAATTATTCATCAATCGAGATAGATCATTAATCAAACCAGTAGTTTTCTTTGACTAATTTTCTATTATCTTATTAAGTAAGGAACTGCCTATAGAAAATATTTTACCAGGAGGAATTGAGATTATGGAGACAATTACTTTAAGTAACGGGGTTAAGATGCCAATTTTGGGCTATGGAGTTTATCAAATTAGTGATCTTGAAGAATGTGAACGCGTTGTAAGTGAAGCGATTGAAGTAGGGTATCGTTCTATAGATACTGCACAGGCCTATGGAAATGAAGCGGCTGTTGGCAATGCAGTTCGTAAAAGTGGTATACCACGTGAAGAGTTCTTTATTACAACAAAGGTTTGGATTTCCAATGCCGGTTATGAAAAAGCAAAAGCATCAATTGATGAGTCTTTACGTTTACTACAAACTGATTACGTTGACTTAGTGTTAGTACACCAACCATTTAATGATTACTATGGAACTTATCGTGCAATGGAACAATACTACAAAGAAGGGGATATTAAAGCGATTGGTGTAAGTAATTTTTATCCAGACCGTTTTATTGATATCGCTCAGTTTAGTGAAATTAGTCCTATGGTAAACCAAGTTGAAACTCATGTGTTTAACCAACAAAAACAAGCACAAGAAATTATGGCGAAATTCGGTACACAGATTGAGTCTTGGGGACCTTTTGCGGAAGGGAAAAATGATTTCTTTGCGAATGAAACCCTAAAAAAAATTGGTGAGCAATATGGGAAATCGGTTGCTCAAGTTGCTCTTCGTTACTTAATTCAACGAAATGTTGTTGTCATTCCTAAAACAGTGACAAAAGAACGAATGATACAAAATTTTGATATCTTTGGTTTTGCCTTAACGAACGTAGATGTGGAAAAAATTTCTAAATTAGATCAAGAACAAAGTCTGTTCTTCTCACATTACGATCCAGAAACAGTTGAATTTTTAACAGGACTAGGAAAATAATCAGGAATACTGCTTATCCCTCTCCGGTATTAACAACGGGATTGATAGGTAGAGGCATAACAATGGGACTAGAATAGTTTTTGTATAAAGAGAACATATCTGATTGAAATAAAATTTGAAAGAAGTGATCGTAAAATGGAAAACTCGAAAGTTGTTGTAATTACTGGTGCTTCAAGTGGTATTGGTGAAGCTACTGCAAAAATCTTAGCTAAGGATGGTGCGAAATTAGTATTAGGCGCTCGTCGTGAGGATCGCTTGCAAGACCTTGTAAAAGAAGTGGAAGAACTAGGTGGCGAAGCAATGTATATTGTTACTGATGTGACTAAAGTAAACCAAGTTGAATCACTTGCAAAACTTGCTGTCGATACATTTGGTCGCATTGATGTTTGGTTAAATAATGCAGGTATCATGCCGCAATCATTATTGAAACAAAAGAAAATTGATGATTGGGATAGTATGATTGATATCAATATAAAAGGAACTTTATATGGTATTGGTGCAGCAATACCATATATGGAAGAACAAAAAGCTGGACACATCATCAATATTTCATCTGTAGCAGGTCACTTTGCTCATTCAGGTGGTTCTGTCTATTCTGCGACTAAATGGGCAGTTCGTGCAATAAGTGAATCATTACGTGAAGAGATGGCGGAAGATCAAACCAATGTTCGTGTTACCATCATTTCACCAGGAGCAATCAATACTGAATTATTAGAATCTGTAACTGATAAAGGGTTCCAAAGTAATTTCGAAGATTTCTATGAGACATTTGGGATTTCCTCGGAACGTGTCGCTTTGACTATCAAACAAGCTATTGATTTACCAGATGATGCGGCATGGAACGAAGTTATTATTCGTCCAACAAAACAAGTAATGTAATCACTGCAATAACTGAAGAGTAAGATTAAAAAGGGAGTAGTTTTGTTCGCTTCCTTTTTAATTATTGAAATCTAAAGTACGGTGTAATAAAGGGGAACTGGTTTGGATAGACTTTTATTCGTAAACCACCATTCCATTACTCAACAAGAGCCGTTGCCACAGTTCTGAAGGTAAGAAGAGGGATTAAACAAAGCGATTTATTAATTATTTGTTGTACTGTGTAGAATATCGTGATATCATAAGGTAAGCGTTAACATTATATCGGGTTGTAACTGTTAAATCAGGCAAAGCCGTGTACCTTGTGAAATGGGGTGGCTTGGTCTTTTTTTGTACATTGGAGTTGATAACGTGAAAATCGAGAAGGTACTTAATAACAATGCTGTAGTTGCAATGAATGGCGAGCAGGAAGTTATTATCATTGGCCGGGGGATTGCTTACCAGAAGCGGCCCGGGGATATAGTTTCTGAGCAGCATATCGATAAGATGTTTACTTTACAGAATGAGGATATCCAAGAAAATTTCAAAACATTAGTCTCAAGTATTCCTCTTGAATATATGAAGATATCAGAGGAAATCATTGCTTATGCCAAAGTGAAACTTGGCAAGAAATTGAATGAAAGCATTTACCTTCATCTGACAGATCATATTCATTTCGCAATTGAGCGGTATCGCAAGGGTCTGCCGATTAGAAATGGACTAATTTGGGAAACGAAGCAGTTATACAAAGAAGAATACGATGTAGGGCTAGAAGCACTGAACATGATCTGTGATCAATTTGGTGTCATCTTGCCTGAGGACGAAGCCGGGTTTTTAGCACTTCATTTTGTTAATGCCGCTTTGAATGAGGAAATGCCTAATATTAAGAGCATGACACAGGTCATGCAGGAAATTCTAACAATCATTAAGTATCATTTCAAGATTGATTTTGATGAAAATTCGTTGGCATTTTATCGATTTGTGTCGCATTTAAAATTTTTTGCTCAACGTTTGGTTAAGGGGAAACATTACAAGAGCAACAATGATGAGGAACTGTTTTTGATTATTCAGCAAAAATATCCTGTAGCGTATAAGTGCTCGGAGAAAATCAAAAAGTTTATTGAAAGTAACTACACGTATCAACTGACTAACGAAGAAATGATGTATTTATCCATTCATATTGAGAGAGTTGTAAATGCAACAACAGAATAAATCCTGTTAGAAAAATTGGATTGTAACTGTTGAATCAGGCAATTCTGACCATCCATGTCAGTAGAATGGACGTAACTTATTTTATTTTAAACTTGTTAGTTTAACAATCTCATATAACTTTTTACAGTCTTACAGTCTTACAGGGTTGCAACCAAAAGGCAAAACCTGAATTGCTGAATAACACGACTTAATCCGGACTCCGGTATGTTGTGTACGTTCAGTGGTTCAGGTTTTCTTTGTTTCATAACGTGCGATTTTACACAGGGGAGGAAATTACAATGAATTATGATCAATTGGCCAAGGATATATTATTGCGTATAGGTGGGGCTGGGAACGTGAATAGCGTAGTCCACTGTGTTACTAGACTACGCTTCAAGTTGAAAGATGAAAGTATAGCTAAAACCGAGGAACTTAAAAATTTACCCGGAGTAATTACCGTCATGCAGACCGGGACACAGTATCAAGTTGTCATCGGCAATGAAGTGACAGGTGTATATAAAGCACTAGTTAAAGAGGGGGGTATCAGATCCGAAGATCTGGTTCCAGAAGATCAGGAGGTTTTAGGAGAAAAAGGAGGCTTCCTAAGCCGCTTAATTGATCTGATTTCCGGTGTTTTCGTTCCTGTTCTTGGGTTGATGGGAGCTGCTGGAATGATCAAGGGCTTGAATGTCATGTTTGTTTCGTTTGGCTGGATAGAAGCTACTTCGGGTACTTCTCAGCTGTTAAACGCAGCTGGTGACTGCATGTTCTACTTCTTCCCTATTTTCTTGGGATTTACTGCAATGAGAAAGTTTGGGGGTACACCGTTTCTTGGTATGGGAATTGGTGCAGCCCTAGTTTATCCAGCTCTTTCAGGAATTACAACGGGGGCTCCCCTCTACACGTTGTTTCAAGGCACATTGATTGAGTCACCAATTCATATCACGTTCCTCGGCATACCGGTGATTCTGATGTCATATTCATCATCCGTTATCCCAATTATTTTGGCCAGCTTATTCGCAGTGCGTGTTGAGAGGTTTTTCAATAAGGTGATTCCAAGTGTAGTTAGAACGTTCTTGGTGCCATTCTTCGCAATGCTAATTGTAGTCCCTATTACTTTTCTGGTTATTGGCCCTATAGCTACATGGACGGGGCAAGTGATTGGTGCCGGAGTGTCTAGTATTTATGATTTTAGTCCTATTATTACAAGTATTATCTTGGCTGGATTTTGGCAAGTATTGACTCTCTTCGGATTTCAATGGGCTTTTGTTCCCATCGTACTATTGAACTTGTCAACAGTAAAGTCAGATCCTTTCTTGGCGATTGTTTTACCGGCTACTTTCGCCCAAGTCGGAGCGGTACTTGCAGTTATGTTGAAAACCAAAAATAAGAAAATGAAGGCGCTGAGTCTTCCGGCTATAATTTCGGGAGTCTTCGGAGTAACTGAACCTGCGATGTACGGTATCACTCTTCCTTTGAAAAAGCCGTTTATTATGGGCTGTATAGCAGCTGCTGTTGGTGGAGGTATTATAGGACTTTCAGGAACAAAAGCTTATGTTCTTGGTGGTCTGGGAATCTTCGCTTTACCAAACTATATAAATCCGGAGACGGGCATCGATTTAAAATGGTATTTCTTAATCTTAGCGTTGGTTATCGCATTTGTTCTTGGATTCATTCTTGTGCTTATCACTGGATTCAAGGATTCTGTGGAAGTAACACCAGCACCAGCGCCTGTACTTGATCTAAACCCGAACAACAGATTTGAAGTTTTCAGTCCAATGGCTGGAGAAGTGGTTGAATTGAAAGAAATTAATGACGTTACATTTGCAGGAGAGCACATGGGGAAAGGAATTGCCATTCGTCCAACCAGCGGCAGAGTGGTCTCGCCGATTAATGGGGTTGTGCAAACGGTGTATCGTACTAAACATGCGATTGGTCTTGTAACCGATCAAGGTGTTGAGATGCTAATTCATATCGGTCAGGATACCGTGCAACTCAAAGGCCAACATTTCACAGCACATGTGAAAGATGGCGACCGCGTTAGCATTGGCGATCTGATTGTGGAATTCGATCTGCAAGCGATCAAGGATGCCGGTTATGAGACGGTTACCCCGATTATTATTACAAACACCTCCGCTTATCTGGATGTCGTAGGCACGAACAACGCTAATGTTAAAGAAAAAGATAAATTGATCACTGTTATTGGTTGAAATAAAAATTTTATACGCATGGGAGGAACACAACAATGTATGAAAAGTTAACAGCCTTCCCGGAGGATTTTCTCTGGGGAGGAGCGACGGCGGCGAATCAGCTCGAAGGAGCCTATCTTGAGGGTGGCAAAGGATTGACTACGGTTGACCTGATTCCGATTGGTGACCATCGACTCAATATTGCTTTGGGTAATCTGGATTCGTATAAGCCAAAAGAGGGAGAGTTTTATCCTTCACATGAAGCGATTGATTTCTATCATCGGTACAAAGAAGACATAGCACTATTCGCTGAAATGGGATTCAAATGCTTCAGGCTTTCTATTGCCTGGGCACGGATTTTTCCAAATGGTGACGATGCGGAGCCGAATGATGCTGGACTTAAATTCTACGATGATGTCTTCGATGAGTTGTTGAAACACAACATCGAGCCTGTGGTAACCATCTGTCATTTCGATGTACCTGTACATCTGGTCGAGATCTACGGCGGCTGGAAGAACCGTAAGATGATCGGATTTTTCGAGAAATATGCGAAGACATTGTTCATTCGTTACAAGGGAAAAGTAAAATATTGGATGACGTTCAACGAAATCAACATGCTGCTGCATCTTCCTTATATTGGGGCGGGTATTGTTCTTCAGGAAGGTGAAGACAAACAGCAAGTTCTGTATCAGGCAGCGCATCATGAACTGATTGCCAGCGGCCTCGCCGTGAAAGCTTGTCACGAGATCATACCGGGTGCACAGATTGGTTGCATGCTTGCTGCAGGCACAGTCTATCCTTACAGCCCCAATCCGGAGGATGTCTGGAAAGCGATGGAGGAGGATCGGAATTCTTTCTTCTTCATCGATATTCAATCTAAGGGAGCTTATCCAGGTTATACGAAGAGGTTTTTCAGGGAAAACGGCATTCAAATAGAGATGAAGCCTGAGGATGCGGATATTCTGATGCAGAACACGGTAGATTTTATCGGTTTCAGCTACTATGCTAGCCGTTGCACAAGTACCGATCCAGAAATCTTAAAGAATTCAACAGAAGGAAATGTGTTTGGTTCGGTGAAGAATCCGTATCTTCAGGTATCCGAGTGGGGATGGGGCATTGATCCCAAGGGGCTTCGGATCACATGTAATCAGCTGCATGACCGATATGGCAAGCCTTTGTTCATTGTAGAAAATGGGCTTGGGGCAACAGATGTATTGCTGGAGAATGACACCGTTGATGATGACTATCGCATTAAATATTTGAACAGTCATTTTGCTGAAATGGCTGAAGCGATTCAGGACGGGGTAGAGATTCTAGGTTACACGAGCTGGGGGCCTATTGATCTGGTCAGTGCGGGTAGCGGAGAAATGAAGAAACGTTACGGATACATTTATGTAGACAGAAATAATGATGGGACTGGTTCGCTGAGAAGAGTCAGAAAGAGCAGCTTTCACTGGTATAAAGACGTCATTGCAAACAATGGAGCACAATATTTCTGATTCCTAATACAAAAGAGGTCGCTTGAAGGTAAGCGCTGTTCTGTTAAAAAGGGGAATACTTTTACATTCGTTTAACCAGAAAATACATTCTGTTGTAAAAGGAATAAGCCGTTCTGAGTGCTAGAACGGCTTGTTTGCGTGTGAGTTTATAACTTTGATCTAGAGGACCAGCACACGGCGATGATCATTAAGGTAAATTTGTCATCAAAAAGAAGATTATTGTTTTTTCACCATTCCATATTTAGTGAATAATTCTTTATCCATATAATCGGTAAGCTTAAGAAAACTTAGCCATTTAGTTAACAATAGAAATAATATTGTAAGTCCCTGTTCAAAAAATGATATTAAAGTTACCAGAATCTATTGACTTCGTGTGACTCGAAGGTGTTAATCTGAATATAGTTCAAGTCCGCTAACCTGTAAATCTTTGAATTAAGAGATCTAAATATGAGCAAAGTACTAAGTGACTTGGCGCAATAATTAACAACCTAGGAGGTTTTCATTTGGCAAAAAGTAATTGTGAATAAAGGTGTTGAGATTCCTATACTCAACTTTGGTATTTATCAAATTTAGTAACTTTCAATTGGACCATCTGGTGGATTTAATTACTCATAACAAAACTGTTCCTGCGTAAATTAGATTGAAATGTATTCTTTCTGGCAGCAAATAGAAAGCACATACTCATGAAAAGTAACAATGCTTAAATTAAATATTAAGCAGCTTTTACATCAGGAAGAAACAACATCTTTCAAAATGAAGTTGTAATGTCATTTGCTGAAAAGCACAATAAATCTGTTGGATAGGGATCTTACGTTGGTTGACTCTAAGAGGAGTCGTTGTGATCCAAAGTCTGTTCGTAAGGCATGAATAGAATAAAATAAATAATCAATTATACATAGATGTAATTGACTACATCTTGTAAATCTACAGCAAATATAAGTTTCGGCTAGACTAAATTTTGTTTGGAAGGTGAGGATGAATTTAATGGAATATACAAAACTCGGTAACACTGGATTGGATGTATCTCGCATTTGTCTTGGATGTATGAGCTTTGGTGTTGGAGAACGAGGGGATTTTCCTTGGGCTCTTAATGAGGAATACAGTCGTCCAATGATTAAAAGAGCTCTTGAATTAGGTATTAATTTTTTTGATACTGCAAATATCTATTCCGACGGGACAAGTGAAGAAATTACAGGCCGGATTCTTAAAGACTATGCCAATCGAGATGAGATTGTCCTTGCGACGAAGGTTTATTTCCGTGTTCGTAAAGGCCCAAATGGCGCCGGACTTTCTCGGAAGGCTATTTTGAGTGAAATTGATAAAAGTCTCAAGAGGCTTGGAACAGATTATGTGGATTTATATCAAATCCATCGCTGGGATTATGACACTCCGATCGAGGAGACAATGGAGGCATTGCATGATGTAGTGAAAGCTGGTAAAGCAAGATACATTGGTGCTTCCTCCATGTATGCTTGGCAGTTAATGAAGGCAAACCATGTAGCTGTGCAAAATGGATGGACAAAATTCGTATCAATGCAGAATCATCTCAATCTACTCTACCGTGAGGAGGAAAGGGAGATGATTCCTCTTTGTCAGGAAGAAAACATCGGTATAATTCCATGGAGTCCGCTGGCTGCAGGAAGATTGGCACGGCCATGGGGCGAAAGTGATAATCGTTCTAAAGTAGATGAAATAGGAAATGCGATTTATTCTGCAACAGCAGATTCTGACTGTAGGGTTGTTGAACGTGTTGCACAAATGGCTGAAAAATACAGTGTACCAATGTCTCAAATCGCACTTGCCTGGTTACTACAGAAGGAACCGGTAGCAGCACCGATTGTCGGTACTACAGAAATTTCTCATATTGAACAAGCAGTAGACGCTCTTTCAATTAAATTGACTCCTGAAGAAATGGTGTTATTGGAAGAACCATATGTTCCGCATCCCGTACTTGGTATGTTCCAGAATTAAGATAACGAAGGTATATTTACTGAGCAAATAATGAAAGGAAAAAGGAATGAGTAATGTATTGATTATTGGGGCAAATGGGTCAATAGCACGTCATGTTATTGATTTATTCCTGAACGAAACGGATCACTATTTGACGCTTTATCTCCGTAACTCTAATAGACTAATAAACATGGAACCTAATCGCATAAAAACAATCGAAGGAGATGTTTTAAATATTGAAAAATTAAAAGAAGCCATGGTTGGACAGGATGTGATATATGCTAATCTTGCGGGTGGTCTAGAGCAAATGGCAAAAAGCATTGTGGAGGCAATGGACGCGACAGGCATTAAACGTCTAATTTGGATTAGTTCAATGGGGATTTATGATGAAGTCCCAGGAGAAAAGTACGGAGGTATATTGGATCCATATCGAAAGTCAGCTAAAATTATCGAAGACACAGACCTCGATTATACTATTTTGAGACCGGGTTGGTTTACCAATATTGATGAAATTGATTATGAGACAACTCAGAAAGGTGAACCATTTAAAGGACATGAAGTATCTCGCAAGAGTGTTGCAGATTTGATTGTTAAACTAGCTCAATCGCCAGAAATGGAAGTTCGCTGCAGTGTGGGAGTAAATAAACCCGAGTGATAGGAGAGACATTGGGAATTGAATTGTGTGTTTCCAAATTATTTAGAGTTAATAAGAAAGGATAGTTTCGCCTATCATGTGTAGTAATCATAAACATTTCGGTTCGTGCGCTAAGTGAACCTAGTGCCAAAGCACCCTTTGAACAGACTATATTGAGCGTAAAGATTTGAGATTAAACGATATTTTAGTAGATATTAAATACTGCGGTATTTATCACTCCGATATTCATCATGTGTTTAATGATTGGGGTAGCGGAATCTACCCTATGGTTCCTGGTCAAGAAATTGCTGGAGTCGTGACAGCATTAGGAACAGGGGTGACAAAATATGCTGTTGGCGATCGTGTTGGAGTTGGTTGCTTTGTGGACTCATGCGGAGAATGCGAATATTGCATCCGTGGTGATTAGCACGAATGGTGTCGTCGTGGTTTTTAATTCATTAGACTCTGAAGAGAATCTTAAGTACGGAGGGTATAGTCAAAAAATCGCTGTGATATAGAATTTTGTTGTCCGCATTCCTGATGATATGGAATAGATGTGGCAAGCCCGCTATTGTGTCCAGGAATCACTACGTATTCTCCTTTGAAATACTGGAATATTGGTCCAGGTAAGAGGGTTACCATTGTCGGGATGGGAGGTCTTGGCCACCAAGCAGTCCAATATGCGCATATAATGGGTGCTGTAGTTATAGTCTTGAGTCAGACTATAAGTAAGAAAGATGAAGCCCTGAAAATGTGCGTAGACCATTACTTTGCAACTAGTGATCCCGCTATGTTCACGGAGTTGTCTGTCGATTCGACTTCTTCTTAAACACCGTGTCATCTAATCTTGACGTTGATATGTATTTATCCCTGCTTCGTGTGGATGGAGCGCTTGTCAATGTCGGTCTTCCAGCTCAGCCAGAAAAGTATAATGTGTTTTCTGATTCACGGACCGTCTCAACATGGCAGGTTCAAATGTTGGAGGAATATGGGAAACACAAGAGATGCTTGATTTCTCCGCAGAGCACAGTATTGCTCCAAAAATTGAAGTGATCCGTACTGACCAGGTTGATGAAGCATATAATCGCGTCCTTCGTAGTGACGTTCGATATCGGTTTGTTATCGATATGTCTACACTGTAATTCACTAGATTTAATGAAGATGGGTCAGCTAATTCGATAAGTTGACCCATCTTTATGTTCAGCGGATCAAATTGCCAGCATGCTGACATACAAATCACTTAAGTAATCGATCTTCAATTCTGGGAATTTATGATGATGTTTCAGGTGCCTTCTGTGGATGGAACAAACGCATGATTAGTGGTAGCAGCTGCACAACTTCTTGAGTATATCTAATTTTGATAATAACATGATTTTGCAACCAAGAAGGTAAAACGGAATATATGCTCAATCAAAGGGAGATCCTTTTAAATGTAGAAGTTATACGTCGAGCAGTTACTAAATTAATTATGGATATCATTGGGCAAAACTTTATTTTATTAAATGTATGTTGACACAATCAGGCTCAAGTTTTCAGGAAGCTACAGCAAAGGAATTAGCATCTTTAATGTAGCTTTCTGAATTTAGTAAATATTGAGGCGCTTATAAGTACGATTGTTCAATCGCCAAAATGCTGGTTTTCCTTAGATGTGTATGTTCTTTTTTTTTGAAACAATTAATATAACAAGTGATTTCAACGAAAAATTTTTGCTAATAAAATTGATAGTATTTGCTTTAGATGTCAATTTGGAAATACGTGAATGGGCTACAAATGTACTTGAAAATAAGGAAGTTTTCTCGCTAGATATAAGTACTGGTGAATACGTGTCATTTTTTCAAGACGTTATCGAGTTATAAAAAATGTAGTTGGATCGTTAGTATGGTGAGAGTCTACAGTAACCGATGAAATTTAATGAAATGTATATTATGAATAATTGCTGTATAACCCCAATAGCGATTTTTCTCATATAAAATGAAATATTAGAGGGGGCAGGCCGGATGAACTTTGATTTCTCATCAATTGTCGAAATGTTTGCGTCATACTAACGAACGTGTATTTATCACAAGTGAGGCGGGAGATGGGAAAACTACTTTAAGCCATCGAGTTGCTTATCATATATCTTGCTATGCCCAACAATCTGGTTCTATAATAGTTCCTATTTACGTGAGCCGCTTAAGAGGGATACCTTTCGACCTGCCATCAGCATTGCAGATGTCTTGTGAAGAACTGGGTGTTCGGACATTCCCACGTCTATTTAAACCGCATTTACGAACAAGTCATGTCATTTTAATAATAGATGGCCTTGACGAACTTTCAATCTATGATAGGAAAATGATTACATCTCCTAAATATTGGAAATAAATTCAAGAGATGTTGGGAATTTAAGTGTTTTACTTACTTCTAGGCCAATGGAGTCTTCATTTAACGAATTGATGCAAACATTTCGAACAGGGATCATACGAGAACTTAATATTAAAGAACTGTCATTGGTTCTAAATACATACTTAACAGATGGAGAACATATTCGACAAATACATGAGATATTTAAAAATATACGTCGCTCTCCACTTTTAGCTTTATTGCTTATTCAGAATGTGCAAAAAGGTATTTTATTGGACGATTTATCATTTGTTCCTGGAAGGAGTGAAAACTGAAGCATTCTGGAATAATTACAGGATGGACAAATAACTGGTGATTTTTTGACGTTGTTTTCTGTAATAAAATACAGACTGAGTTGAAGTCATCTCACAAATAGTTATTCAATTACAAGAATGTGCCGAAAACAGTGACTCAATTTGCTTATAGGCCCCAGATATGAGCGCGAAGTTGCTAATCATTTCAAAGGAAAATGTATTCTTTTTAATTGGCTGAATTCTCAAATTCCCGATGCTGATGAAATTTAAAGATATTCATTCAAGATTAAAACCACCTTCCATAGTGGAGAAATATCGGGTGGCAATACAAGTTCAAAGACTGTATCAGATGCTTCCCGAATTATGGATGCATCTAGTGTAGCGGAATCTGGAGACTCGGATGATAAACACAACCAGTACTCCGGCTTCAAACGAAAATCTGAGTAAATCCTCCGAACATGAAGACTCATCAAATCATGCTGAGACACCATCTAATAACTTAATCAGGAATTATTTAAGACAAATTCGCCCAAGCTACGTATACCCAACGGCAACTAACGAATGTGTCCAGTGGATTTTATTCTACCCTGCAGAAACAGTAACGAATATAGAGATCGATATTAATGGTAAGGTGCATAATTTCCTTTCATTCGTATTGACTAAAATATCCTGTTTTAACTACATTTAAACGAATGTATAGTATGCATAAATGGTGTATAAAACAGAAATGCGTTTTTTCTCAATTAAAATGAAATATTTGAGGTGGTCTACTAGACGGAACTCTATTTTCTCATTTGAAATGAAACACTTCCCCTTATTGTATAAGGGTTTTCTAACAGGGAATTCTCAATCCCAATGAAAAATCACAATGAGTGTTGAGGGATCATTGAAGCTGCGAAATTCGCTACAAATTATAACATTCATCATTTTGCATGAATATTCAAAACTAAATATTTATTCATTTTCATGAATCAATATTCTCGTTGTGTTCCACGATAAAGTGTTTGAATGAACTTTGTACAAATAGTAAAAATAAAATTGTGACTAAGCGTAGTCATTGGAAACAAGCGATCTTCGAGACGGCAGCCAAACCGTTATCTCGAATGATCGCTTGTTTTGGTAAGGGAACTTTCACAGACACGGTCATTCCTATAGAGGCAAGACCACACTGGTTTCAAATTGATTATCTGTGGCGTTCAGCTTAAGGTGTCCTCCATATTTCTCAGCTGTCTTTTGAATATTCAAAAGTCCTATCCCATGAAATTCGGGGTCTTTCTTCAGAGTTTTTTTTACAGGCCCACAAGGTTTTTGATAGGTATTCATGACCTGCAGCATTAAAGAGTGGTGATTGGAAATAATATAGATTTCGATACTCCTGTTCGTACCTGGCGGTACCGCCGATGCGCTTTCAATTACATTTTCAAGCATATTGCCGAGAATAACACACAGATCGTATCCTTCCATTGTGATATCTTCTGCAGAAATGTTAATCGAATGTTTTGACTCAATGTTATGTTCATAGGCGGGGCGCAAGGCATTACTAACTAGAGCATCGATAACCAAATTGCCGGTATTCACTCTTTTATAGGAGCTTTCTATTCTTTCAAACATATTATGTATGTGTTGTATGGCTTCACGTTTTTTGATAATTGCATTCCTGGTAATCATATAATAAGAAATGATCTCAGCAGTGAACCCCAAAACAAGGTGAATAACAGAGTATATAGCCCGGGCTTCCAGGCGTGACGGATACAAGGATGCAATAAGAAAGGCGCTGAGCAAATTCAACAGGCTCGTGATGAAAAGGTAGGTTACATATTTATGCTGTTCACCCTCAATATTCAAGCATCCGTACCCATTTTACTCCATATATGCTTGGTTATGCTATAGTAAAAATCTGTAAGGAGGTGGGAGATTGATAGACCAAATCGTATATCATGTTTCCAGAAAAGCTGTGGGTTACGGTGTTATTGAGGACAAGGATTTACCGGTATTCCGTTACGGATTGATATCGATCCTGGAAATATTCATGATCATGTCGACGATGCTGTTTATTTCCATCGGAATGAATTGCCTTATTGAAGCCGCTATGTTCGTGGGCATAATTTCCGTATATAGAAGCTTTGGCGGAGGTTATCATGCGAATACCTTCAAAAGCTGCTATTTCATTTCATTATTGATTTTTGTAGCTGGATTGACGGTAATCAAATGGCTTCCTGTAGAACTGTACGATATTGCCAACTGATATGCGCTGTAGGGGCAGCTGTTCTAACCGTAAAAATTCCGTTGTCCGGAAGCAAGAACAGGCAGCTGGATGAAAGCGAACGCTATGTTTTCCGGAGAATCCATTACGTCCTGAACGGTGCATATCAAGTATTCATACTATCGGCAATCTGTCTGGGGATCAGGAACGATGTGTTCCTTACCTGTTCCTTGGGCGTATTGGTATCACAATTGTCCAGACTATTCCAGAATAAAGGGGTATGACCATGCGAATCTCCAGATCCTTATGCAAGCTGCTGTCCTTGTTCACATTTTTTGTTGCTTTTACCAGTGCCAATACCATGTGTCCCCCTCTCGAATTGATGGTTGTGAAAAAAGGAACAAAGGTAGAGCTTTTCCAGGAAGGCGAGTTGCAGATCCGTTTTGCAGGCAGCCGGGCATTCTATGCCTGCGGCTATAGCAATCAGCTTCAGTGTATGGAAGACGGCGCCAGGTCAGAAATATCGATCCGCTACACCAACTCCGCTTGGGAGGATCAGTCCCGCTTGATGTTCTCCGGAGCAGAACTGATCCAGGTGCCAGCTGGCGAAGGGATGCTCTTGAATATTACCCATTCTCACGTGAGTGTAGGTTAAGTTTGTGCTGAGGGGGAGCTGCAATTTCGATGAATGGACTAAATTTTTGAGCAATAAGGAATTATATAATTTCTAAAGAATATGCTGATTTACAGGAATTTTTCAGGAAAGGAGAGTGCCGCATTGCCTCAAATCACAAAAGGCGGCAAGTTTGTTTTTGGTTGGTCTGTTGTGCGCTCTAATGGTCAAGTCAGACTGCCTGATATGGCTGCTGAGGAATATAACATTGCTTCGGAAGGTAAGGTGGTCTTGTTTACCGGAAGTGCAAAGACGGGTGGCTTTTGTGTTACCCGCCATGGTTTATTGCAGGAATCGCCGTTGGGAGTCCTTCCGGACAATCCGGATTTGGCCAGCTATGAGCGTCCAGAGGGACATTTTGTCAGCTATAAAGGAAGAAAATACTGCTGGCTGACCATCTCCGAAGACAGGACATTGACGCTGACCGAAGAGATGCTGAAGATTCTGGACATTGGACCGGGTACCCGGCTGCTGTCCATCCGCGGTAGCTGTTATGCCTTTGTTATGGGAGCCAAGGGACCGCTGCTTGAACGGGCAAACCGCTATGAAGGAGAAGTTGACTGTTTTGTTTGAGACCAGATGCAAGGATCTCCACTGCCGATACCGGAAGTGGAGATCCTTGCATTTTTTAAAATATGGGAATTTATATGTTTTAAGCTATAACTTATCCCTATATTTCTCGCAGAAACGGATACCTGAAAGCGATACGGAGTATCACTGCTTCGGAAGCATAGGCTCCCTAAAAGGACGGCAAAGCCGTTTCTTCTTGATGAAAGGAGTGCAAAAGGAGAAAATGTATATTTATATACTCTGAAATATAAGAGACTGATGAATTAATACATGAAGAAAGAAACACTAATGGAACAATTTTATATTGCCCAAGATATTGTTCAGCGGATATTCGTGTTGAATCAATTAATCATCCTTCATGAGAAGAGTAGAGCAGAGCAGATAAAATGGTGTTCAGAAGAGTATTTTAAATGAACGGTGACCAAAAATGCTGGTGGAGATGAGAATTTGAAAAATCAATTTAAACCATAACCATAAAAGGATATACACAGTCGCATTTGACTGATTATTATCTTGTAGAGGGAATGACTACACCTCCACAGCCAAATATTTATTTAGCACCATAGGTTAATATGGCAAATAGCGGTAGCCATGGACGAGAAAATAATGTCCTAGGCTGCCGCTGTTTTATTGAACTAACGGTAGCAATAGGTAAGCCTTTGATACGATCTCCAGCTTTTCCCCTGCTCCACACGGAGCGTGCGAGTTTCCCCGCACTCCGCGTTCCCTCTAACAAAATGTACTAGATCATAAGTTCCTCGTTACTCATAGATTTGGGAAGGTTAGACTGGTTCTAGTCCGTATTTATTACGGTACTGATTGATTTTGATTTTCATCAAGTCAGTGATACCCCGTCTATTTATGAGTACTTCGATCGTCTCTTTGTGAGTATGGTGGATAAGCTCATATACCTCTTTGTGGAGAATGCGCAGATTGTTGAATTTGTCGCTTCCACCGAGATATAATGGCATATAGTGGTGACAGTAGACGTCTGATGCGAAAAGATACATCCCTGTGATTTCGCATTTCCCCATCTTCATACTGTACCGACTTATACGATTATCCATATACTCCACACTCTGGCTCGGGATGCTGGATTCCATCAAAGAAAGTATTTCTTGACGTATATCCGGACGAAGCTTTTTGTATATTTGTTCTCTTCCTGCCGTTGTATAAAGTGAAAGACTTTGACTGAAGTTCATCGTGTTCTTTGTTTTCACGTTGGCAAGAGGATATAAGTATACACCTGCTACTTTGAACGTTCTGTAACCCCTGCTGTAGAATTTGTTGTATGTTGGTGGCGGGTTAGTAGGATGTTCGTATTTCCCGATTTGTTTCAGACGATTATACATGAAGGCTCGCAGGTCATAGGCAAGACGTGAGAACTCAACACTGACATGGGTTGCCCGACTGAAGTAGTTGTGGATTCCCAAAACAAAGCTATTAAAGAGTGCTGCATTTAGGGCAATTGGAGACGATCTCAACTTCTGAATGCGCTTTTTGGCTTCCATCTTGATCTTCTGCTTTTTGTTATTTCTAATGCCTGTATGCGCTACTCTCTTTTCACCCTTTACATTCGCTCGGATCGTGAATCCTAGAAATTCAGATTCTCGCTTTCGTAAATTTACAATTTGCGATTTCTCTGGCGAAACTTCCAGTTTCAGACGATATTTTAAATAGGAAACGACAGCATGATACCACTTGTAGGCAGTCTTGTAGTCTCGACAGATGATTTTGAAGTCATCGGCGTAACGCACCATATATCCTTCTTTGAGGGAAGTGCGATTTTTCGTATACAATTCACCACTTCTTGTCTTGTGAGGTTGAGTCAGGGGGAAGAATTCCCATTGACCAGCCACCCAATGATCCAAGTCATTGAGGACGACATTTGAAAGTAATGTCGACAACAGACCCCCTTGAGGTACACCCTTTGTAGGTATACCTTATCCATCGATTTCTGCTTTCAGCATCTTGGAGATGCACGCTAACACCTTTCTATCCTGAATCCCCATGTTCCATAGCTGCTTCAATAGCAACGTGTGATTCACATTGTCGAAGAACCCCATGATGTCGATATCTACCACATAGTGCATTTGTGCCCGATTCACAAGAAATTGTATTCTTGCCATCGCGTGGTGTGTAGACCGTAGTGGTCTGAAACCATAACTATGTTTGTAGAAATGAGCCTCAGCTATGGGTTCAAGCACTTGCTTGAAGCATTGCTGAATGATTCGATCCAGTATACAAGGAATGCCGAGCGGTCGCCATTTTCCGTTGTCTTTTTCTATAAATTCCCGTCTGACTTTCTTAGGGCGATACCATTTTAGATTGTTTTGGATTTCACTTACTAGTTCATCTTCGGACGATTTTTCAATGTCTGTGATGGTTTTTCCATCTGTTCCTGGCGTCTTTGATCCTTTATTCGATTTCATTGTTCGATAAGCCAGCCGAATATTTTCTCTAGATGTGATTAGATCGTAGAGATGCGAGAAAGATTCATGATTGCCAGCTCTTTCGTGCAAATCTGTGAAAGGTTCCGTCATGCCGTAGTACTCCCAATTTCGCAAAGCTTGCACTGTGGCATCAATCCTTTTGAGGTGATGTTCCCACATTCTTACCCGACCGGCGCAATTCACGTTTGGAAAATGATCGTTCTTATCTGTTAGACTTGGGGCTGTTCTTCCACTCCCATTACAGGAGATTCATCAGTCGTGCCCCTGCCCTCACAAAGCTTAATGCATTTCGGCCCGTGCCTTATTGCAACCGTCTTGGGTAACAGCCCTTGTTGCGACGTGCCTTGCTTTCCAAGTCCCTTACAACCTAGCCTTTTTTTTTTTGTTCTGGACTTAGGTGCTTCCTCTGGGCCTGTGAGCAGGATGCCTCCTTAGTTTGGCATAGCGTATTTCATAGGGAAAATTTTTACTTTACGCCACTCACCCCATCGTAGGATGGTACATAAGTTTCCTTATGCTCTAACTATAGACCTGTACATTCGGAAGTTCGTCAGTTCTTTTCTATGAACATTCTCACCATATCCAGCTTTTCAGCCACGCGGCATATCCGTCAGCATACCTTTTCTATTCGAATGGCTCTAGCCTTTGTTCTGCCGAATCTACCTGTACTTCAAACCCCATAACCTGTCAGTCATGACGCATGCAGGAGTATTGGTGGGATGGTTTCGGGATACATGGTTCCGTCATTCCCATCCTCGGTTGTAAAGTTAGGATTCTATGAGACTTTGAATCCCCTGTTTTTCGCACTATGTAGTGCTTATACAGAACTTGTCATACTTCCCCTGTTAGTGAAACAAATTACTCCTGGTAAGGTTTTCTGTATTACTTCTTATTGTTGCGATTTATCTTTTAGAAATTTGACAACCTCTTCATGGGCTATTTGCGCAGGTTCCTTTTGGAGTTGGTAGATGTAATCATGAGGCAAGTTATTTCCACTACCTGTCCAATAGACACTCGTAATGTCAACACCCCGATCAGGAAGGCTATAGTACTTAGTGTGATTCCGGTTTTCTTCCCAATCCTAAATTTTTTAATTGATTTGTTAGACCCATCAGTAGACTGATTGCTCTGTTCTTGTTTCAGGGTATCCTCCTTAATATCCGTCTCCAATTCTCTTTTATCCTCTCTGAATTACTTCACAGTATGCTCTATAAAAGCTTTCATCTTAACAAGGTTTTCTTTGGCAGCTGTTGACGTTCCATTTGTATACATATGCTCTTCTCCCTCAGCGATATTTAATTCAGCAGGAATCCCTAGCTCCAATAACCGGTTGTACATATCTGTTGCTTGGTCAGAGAATGATGAAACAGTACCATCGTTGATAAACGAGGGGGATAGTTTGCAGTCACGTTAGAGATAAAATTCGCTGATTGAATATAATTTTTGTCTACATCCTTTAACAAACTATCCTGCATATAAGCACGTATCATCTCTCCGAAAGCAAAGTCGACAATAGCATTACCTGTTTTGTGTGCACGCATTGAATCAAAAAGTGCACTATCAAAAATAGCAGCTTTCAATTCATTGTTCGTTAGTATCGGCTCGATACCAACTGCTTGACTATAGGCCGGATTCGTTTGTATCGCTGCGAATTTCCCGATAATATTTCCGCCTGCACTCCCACCACTAATCACAACTTTAGCCATATTTAAATTGTATTTTTCAGCATTCTCTTGTAAAAATTTAACGGCCTGTGTCATTTGAATGACTGGTACTGGATAAGCATACTCTGGTGAGAATGCGTAGTTGATAGCAACGAGATTATAACCTAAATCAAAGAAAATTTGACGATATGCAGGTATGCCAGCCGTAGCACCATTCGGATCCCCTAATGCTTTATCTCCAGCTAAAAAACCGCCACCATGAACAAACATCGTGGACCGCTTTGCCGAGAAAAAGGGCTACCTTCCCTTACTGACCTCCCACCTTGAAAGCGGCGACTTCCAGGTGCTGTCCGAAGAATCGTTTGATTTAGGAAAAACTAAGAAACGCCATGGCAGAATCCTTCCTATTACTGCTGAAGAAGGCAGTCATCTTCTGAAGGCGTTCGGCGACGATTAATCCTGATAACTAAAATACCAAAATATGAAGAGGGTATTCTCCAAGCTAAGAAATATAGCTTGAGAATGCCCTCTGTTCATGTGGTCCGGCACAAACTCAGTTCATTATACTTGCGGGAATATTGCTGCTTTATAATGAGGAATTGCCTGAATATTATGGAATTCCGCAACTTCAATACCTTCAAAGACTTCGATAAAAGCCTGATTCACATAGCTGTGTGTAGTGCCTTTGCGAAGCGGGGAAATGGTCAGGTGTAGTTCTTGATTCTCCAGCTCATCTTTGAATTCCTTGAGTCCAATATTCCACGGATGACCATAATGAATATGATCCGTAAGCAATCGGCCTGACAGAAATGCGTTCGCTACATCTCCATCGTAATTAATTTGGAGCGACACATTTTCTACCTGCTCAGGCCACTCTGAATCAATATTCAGCAGAGCTGCGCGATCAGATGGATAAGTCACATTCACTTGAGGTGTGTATTCCGCTACACTGATGCGGTAAGTGAGGAACACACCGTCTTGTTCTGCCGCGTCAATCGAACCAGTGCGGAGTGACATCTGGAAATCCGGGGCTGGATAGATAGAGGCTGTGAATTCTGCTGCATCCGGGGAATTACATATCAATTGGTTAGACTGAGTAAATAAATGCAAACCCTTGTTTCCGTTGTCAGCAATGACTAATCGTTCTTGTCCCCAGAGGGAGAAGAGATAGGTGCCGAGAGCCTCCTTACGGGTTAAGGTGAGGAGGGTAAAGGTTCCCCCATCCTTCAGCGTGATATTAACCTGATGGCTTTTTCCCACCGCAGGGGTAATGATCCATTGATCCAAGGTTAGTTCCGCAGACCCTGCGCCTGCATCGATGCTTTGAATCTCTTCAGCATGGAGAATAATTTCTGCCTTCATCCCCTCATGCGCAAAGAAAACAACGGTGGTATGCGCACCATCCTTCAAGCGGGTGAGCAATTGGGTTGTGGCGCTGATGAGCTGCAGTCCGTCCAAATTCAGATTGAAGGGAAGCACGACACCTAAATCTTTTCCCAGTTTAATAGAGCCGCTGTGTGGGAAACTAACGGGTCCTCGTTTGGTAAGCAGCTCGATACGCAGATCCCGTTCAGGCATTTCCAGCTGATCCTGGAAATTGTTCAGGAACACAAAACCGGAGTCATCTCTTTGCCGCAAACACCAGCGGAGAGAAGTGGTATCTTCTGGCTTAAGTTCATTTTGACCTTCAGGAATAACCGTCCCCATGGGAGCCAAGATGTCACCAAAGGCCTCTAGAAAGAGAGAAAGTGTGCGAATGCGGTGATAAGAAGGGCCAACTCGTCCAAATTCACCAAGTGGCGATTGATAATCATATGTGATCTTAGGCAGGGAAGTTTCATTCATATAAGAATGTTTACCCACCGGATTAGAGCCGCCATGATACATATAATAGCCCAGCATATTGCTGCCACTGGCCAATTTCACCAAGGTCATGGCTTCAATGCTGGCTTCAGGCACAAATGGACGCGCGTGGTAGCTGACCTGCATGCCACCAGCCATTTCGCAGTACGCTACCGGATATTCCGTCGTTTCGAAATCCAGCGGTTCCACCGGGGTATGGTGAAGATCCTGATAGATGAATTCCCTGCTTGGCGGTTGATTAGGAATCCATGAAGTATAAGCATAACCTGCAAGCATAGGAAGAGCACCCTCCGCAGGAACTGCTGCACCGCCCCAAGCGGTAACGGTGAACAGAAGCGGAGAAATTCCGCTTTCCAGAGCAATCCGTTTGAGTTCGCTTAGATGCTCTCTGCCGCCGGTTCCAGATGACAGGTATACGCCGCCCTTATAACCCCAGGAGTCAAAGGGTGCTCCACAGTGCATGAACTCATTATCCAGTTGAATAGCGATGATCGGCCCACCTTCTTGGAAGTAGCAGCCTTTAATTTGTCTGGAAATTTGCCGATAGAGACGGGTAGCTAATGTCAGATATGCGGGGTCATTGGAGCGGATTTGGATAGGGGAATGAAATACCCAGTCTGGAATCCCGCCATTACGCACCTCTCCATGACAGAAAGGACCAATTCTCAGAATCAGCGGGAAATCAATTTTGGTGCACAAATCTACAAAATGTCTAAGGTTGCGATTTTCAGACCAATCGAACTTTCCTTCTTCCTCTTCGTGGAAATTCCAGAAAACATAGGTGGCAACGATGTGCACGCCACCTGCTTTCATTTTGAGCAATTCCTCTTCCCATTGCAGATAGGAGAAGCGGGAAAAGTGGAATTCGCCGACGACCGGGATAAACGGAAGGCCGTTTTGGGTCATGTAATAATTGGTAAAGCCAAAGGACTTCCCATCCGGATTATTGCCTCCTTGGTTCGACAGCTTTCCGGGAGTAATTCTTTTGTCTGGGGTATCAAGCGTATAGGATACGGTTCGGTTAATAGTGTTCATACTTTGTTTTTCCTCCTTGAAGTCATTGGCAGTTTACGATATATTCTCTTGTGTATCAAGAATAATCGAACCTGCTACGTCTTTATTTAAACGTATTATTTCATCAGGAGGAAGTGCGTTTATGGCTAAAAAACCGACGGATTATGCTATTGAAGAATATCGCCCCTATGGTATTCTCGTATCCGGGCATTACACAGAACAAAGGCCATATTATATTCACCGGCCATCGGGAAGCATTGATTGGCTGCTGATGTATACCCACTCCGGCAGCGGGGAAATTGTAATCAACCAGAAGACTATGAAGTGTCACGAAGGCGAAGTTGTCATTCTGCTTCCCGGAATTCCCCATCACTATGGAGCCAGCAGTGAAGAGTGGTCCTTCACCTGGGTTCATTTCATCCCCCATCCGGAATGGAGCAGTTGGCTCCGCTTGCCTGGACAAGCCGACCGGTTTATTCATCTGCCCGTTCATTCCCTCCCTGAGAAGCATTCGTTACAGGAAGCCTTGGAACGAATGCTGTATTATGCTGGACACAGCGGCATGGAACTGAACCGCAGACTTGCGCTGAATGCTCTTGAGCAGGCACTGCTGCTCTTGTGCGCTGGCTGCTCGGAAGAGCAGAATCAGATGGATTCGCGCATCCTTGATGTTATGGAGTATTTGCGGCAATCCTTCCGTGAGAAGCCGACCTTGGAAGAGCTGGCGAGAATCAGCTGCCTTTCGCGCTCACGCTTGTCCCATCTGTTCAAAGAGCAGGTTGGCGACACAATTGGGAATACACTCAACAAGCTTCGTCTGGAGAAGGCGGCAGAGCTCCTGCTGTATACCAAGCGGCAAATTAGTGAGATTTCAGAGGATGTAGGCTACGAGAGCAACGACCATCTTACACGTATGTTTCGTTCCCATTTCGGAGTGACTCCTTTGAAGTACAGACAACAAAAGCGGAACTAGCACTAAATTCACCCGGAGAAGGGAGTTCTTGCTTTCGAATGCAGGTAATTAGGTTGTGAGAAATTTAGCCCTTCGGGATTTTCCGGTAACTGGAGGGGGAAAAGCCCGAAATCTTCTTGAAGAGCCGGGAGAAATAATAGGGATCGCTAATACCTACTGCAGAGCTGACCTCCTTAATGCTGAGTTCGGTAAGATCAAGCAGATGACCTGCCCGCTGAATTTTGAGCCGCAAGAAATATTCGATCGGGGAGACTCCGGTTTCGGAATTAAATAAATAGATCAGATGCTGTTTCGATACCCCGACCTGATTAGCCAGTTCTGTAAGAGAAATGGATCCGCTCATATGTCCATTCATATATTGAATCGCCTGCTCCAAATAAGTCTCACGTTTCTTCTCCTGTGCCGATTTCCCCGCATTTAATCCAATGCCGGAGAGCAGCTGTCTTACAGTCTGGGCAACATGTACATGGGTAGTGAGGGCATATGTCCGCTCGGCCAGCATTTCGTAGGCAGGTACGAACCATTCAATTAAACGGGCTTTACCGCTTGGTGATAATGAGAGTGGAGCGTTAGATAAACCAAACAGCTTCACCAATCTATTCGCGTGGCTGCCTTTGAAATGAAACCAATAGATGCTCCATGGTCGCTTCTGCATTGCCCCATAACGATGTGCAATTTCGGGAGGAATAATCATCATGTCTCCCTGCTGCAGAATCATTCGTTCTCCATGGTTCAGCTCAATCCAGCCCTCTCCTGCTTCGCAAAAGATGAATATATGCGACGGACTGCCTTCCAGGCGTTCCCTGAAATGATACTCGGCATTAGGGAAATAGCCAATGTCCGTAATAAATAAGGAGGAAGTCAGTTCCTCCTGTTCCAGTTCTTTCATCCAGTATTCCGGAAGCACATATAACTTCTCCTCGACAAAACCTTCAGGCTTGCGAATATTGTCAGTACTCATTCCAGTTACCCCCGTAATTAATAATCAGAATAAGAATATAATCCATCACTTCCCGCATTTCGTCAATTGGAACCTTCGTTGCCAGAAGATAAAGTATAACTATCAAGACAAGGGAGGCAGTTCAAACATGAAGCATGAAGCTAAGGATCATACGCTGGAGGCGGCTCCAACTGGATCTGGCCAAGTACAGGTATGGGAGACGAGCGTGTTGATTCCAACATATGATGCGGGTGAAGCAGACCCCAATCCTATGTTTCTGGAGAAAAGAGTCTATCAAGGAAGCTCCGGCCGTGTGTATCCGCATCCGGTGATCGAGAGCATCTCGGATGTGAAGCATGATAAAAATTACAAATTGGTTATTCTGGAAAATGAATATATCCGTATTGAGATCATGCCGGAGATCGGGGGCAGAATCTACCGCGCTCTCGACAAGACGAACAATTACGATTTCGTCTATTATAACCGCGTCATCAAGCCTGCACTGGTAGGTCTTGCCGGACCTTGGATCTCCGGAGGGATTGAATTTAACTGGCCGCAGCATCACCGTCCGAATACGTTCGGTCCGGTAGAATACAAATACGAAGTAACCGACAATGGCAGCGCTACAGTCTGGGTGAGCGAGATTGACCGGATGTACGGCACGAAAGTAACTGCCGCATTTAAGCTCTATCCGGGCAAGGCTTACTTGGAAATCAACGCTCAATTATACAACCGGACACCTGAGCCGCAGACCTTCCTGTGGTGGGCAAATCCGGCTGTAGCGGTTAATGACTATACGCAATCCGTGTTTCCTCCGGACGTAACGGCTGTATTTGACCATGGTAAGCGCGATGTTTCCCGTTTCCCTATCGCTACCGGAACCTATTACAAACAGGATTATTCGGAAGGCGTAGATATTTCCCGTTATAAGAACATCCCGGTTCCGACTTCGTACATGGCTTACAAATCCGATTATAATTTCGTCGGCGGATATGATCACGGCGTAGAAGCCGGACTGCTGCATGTGGCGAATCATCATATTTCTCCCGGCAAGAAACAATGGACCTGGGGGAACGGGGAGTTCGGCCAGGCGTGGGACCGTCAATTGACGGATGAAGATGGCCCGTACATTGAACTTATGACTGGAGTGTACACAGATAATCAGCCTGACTTTACCTGGCTGCAGCCTTACGAGGAGAAGACCTTCACCCAGTATTTCATGCCTTACAAAAACATTGGCGTCGTAAAAAATGCTTCCATTGAGGCAGCCGTCAATCTGGAGGTTGATGCTGAAGCCGGACAGGCAGTGATCAAGGTGTATGCGACCTCGGTACTTGAACATGCAGTCGTGGAGTTGAGCGGAGCAGCAAGCCGCTATCTGCAGGAAACTGTGGATTTGTCCCCGGTGGATGTTTACCAGACAGTTGTAACATTGGACAGCGGGGAGCAGGAGCATGATTTGAAGCTGTCTGTCCGGAATGCGGAAGGCAGACTGCTGATCTCCTATCAACCGAAACGTCCGGATATTGAACGGGTCCCTGAAGCAGCTAAACCACTGGCAACGCCTGAAGAACTGCGTTCGACGGAGGAACTGTATCTGGCCGGCCTGCATCTGGAGCAATACCGTCATGCTACTTTTGAGCCCGAAGACTACTATCTGGAAGGCTTGAAACGGGATAGTGGCGATATCCGGCTTAATGTAGCTTATGGAACCTTGCTGCTTCGCCGTGGACTATATACAGACAGCGAGCAGTATTTCCGCAAAGCGATCGAGCGTTTGACCTGGCGCAATCCTAACCCGTATGACAGCGAGGCCTATTATCAGCTGGGAGTGGCGCTCCGCGGGCAGAAGCGGTTCGATGAAGCATTTACTGCGTTTCACAAAACGGTATGGTCGGCAGCCTGGCAGGATGCAGGGTATTTCTCTTTGTCGCAAATTTCCAGCCTCAAAGGCCAGTATGCCGAGGCGCTGGAGCAGGCCCAGCGCTCGCTCATCCGCAATTCACGTAATTACAAAGCGCGTAATCTGAAGACAGCTATGTTGCGTAAGCTGGGACTTGCCGGTCAATCCGTGACTTTTGCGCTTGAAACCCTGGAAATGGATGTCGCAGATTTCGGGGCGTACAATGAGCTGGCGCTGGCTAATGCAGCCTTGGAAGATAACGCTGCTGCGCAAGGCATTCTATCTGAATTACAACAGCTGATGAGAAATGACCCTCACAACTATCTCAATGTCATCGCGGATTATATGAACTGCGGTCTCTACGAAGAAGCTATTGCCGTAGGGAAAAGAGTAGCGAACCAGGAGGATTCTGTCTATCCGATACTGCACTATGCGCTCGGTGAATTATATGAACGTACAGGACAACATGAACAAGCTCAGGAGGCTCGCCGCAAGGGACAATCGGCCAATCCAACATATTGCTTCCCGAACACCCTGTTTGAACTTGAGCTGCTGGTAAGCGCAGTTCATGCTAATCCGGAGGATGACAAGGCCCATTACTATCTCGGGAATTTCTATTATGACAAGAAACGGCCCATCGATGCGATTGCAAGCTGGGAGCGGTCCCGCGAACTGCGGGATGATTATCCGACCGTACACCGCAATTTGGGGCTGGCTTATTACAATAAGCAGAATAATCCGCAAGCAGCACTGGCTTCGCTGGAACAGGCATTTGCCTGTGCACCGCAGGATGTGCGTATCCTGTTTGAACTGGATCAGCTGCGCAAGAAGCTGTCTTGGTCTACAGGAGAACGCCTGCATATCCTTGAAGAGCGGCGGGAGCTGATTGAGAGGCGGGACGATCTTTACGTGGAATATGTGACCCTGCTGAACAATCTTGAACGCTATCAAGACGCTATTGCTGCCCTGTCTCAGCGTAATTTCCATCCGTGGGAAGGCGGAGAAGGTAAAGTGACCGGGCAATATAAGTTTGCTCATACCGAGCTTGGCAAGCAGGCGCTGCAAGAGGGTCACTATGAAGCAGCAGCCCAGCATTTACAGCAAGCGCTGGTCTATCCGCTAAATCTGGGTGAAGGTAAGCTGGAAGGAGCCCAGGAGAATAATATCTATTATTATCTCGGCATGGCCTACGAAGGTCTTCAGCAGGAGCAAGAAGCCATCGCCAGTTATACCATAGCTTCACAAGGTCTGGCTGAGCCGACAAGTGCGATGTTCTACAATGATCAACCGCCGGAAATGATCTTCTACCAAGGGCTGGCCTGGTTGAAACTCCATAATGAGAAGGAAGCCAAGCGCCGCTTCAATAAACTGATTGATTATGCCGAGAAGCATATTTTTGACGATATCAAAATCGATTACTTTGCCGTATCCTTGCCGGACTTCCTGGTGTTTGAGGATGACCTGAATCGGCGCAATGTCATTCATTGCCGGTACATGAGGGGCCTGGGACTTCTAGGGCTTGGACGCGACGAAGAAGCAAGAACCGAACTTGGATTAGCTCTGGAAATGGAACCTAATCATCAAGGGGCGATGGTTCATAACCGATTAGGCAGCAGTACGGCGAATTAGGGCGTTTTCGAACAAGGAGGAGGACTGAATATTTTGCTTAATAGTGGGCGTCAATTGGTGAGTATGGACGAAGGCTGGAGATTTCAACCGGACGCTGCAAATTTGGGAGAACAGGGTGAGTGGCAAGCCATAGGCTTGCCTTCTCCTGTAAACGTTACTGTTCCGCACACATGGAATGTGCAGGAAGGTCTGGAGGATTACCGGGGAGCCGGGTGGTATGAGTATACCCTTAGTATTCCGGAGGAATGGCAGGGCTGCCGGATCCGTATACACTTTGAAGCTGTGTATCGTGATGCGGTGATCTGGGTTAATGGACATCAATCCGGTTCGCACTTCAATTCGGGTTATACCGCATTTGAAATAGACCTGACAGCAAATATTCAGTGTGGCGTGGAGAACCGGATTACGGTAAAAGTGAATAATTCGAATAGTGATCAGGCGCTTCCTCTAGGGAATAGCTTTGATTGGGCGGATGACGGCGGGTTAATCCGGCCCGTAAAGCTCATAGTAACCGGGCAAACAGCAATTAAACACATAAAAGTCAGCCCGGAAGTCCAATTCGGACAAGGTGATAATAAGGCTACTGGAAAGTTATATGCAGAAGTATATCTGTTTGAACCATCCGCTGCTGCGACTGTGGAGATCGGGATATTTAAAGATGAAGTAAGCATCTGGCATGATGTACGGCCCTTACCTCCCCAAACGATGACCTGGCAGCTTTCAGATGTTCAGTTGTCTCCGGTGGATCTATGGCATTTTGATCATCCGCATCTATATCAGCTTCAGCTCACCCTTCGGGAAGAAGAACAGATTGAAGACCACATAGCTGTGAATTTTGGTTTCCGGGAGATCCTTGTGAAAGGACATGAGCTCTGGTTAAATCGTGAGCCTGTCCGCCTGATGGGAGTAGAATGGATGCCAGGTTCTAACCCGGTGACCGGGATGGCCGAGAAGCAGGAAGATCTTATTGCGATGCTTGAACGACTCAAGGAAGCAAACTGTGTCTTCACACGTTTCCACTGGCAGCAAGGCAGCGAACTGTTGGACTGGTGTGACCGCAACGGAATCCTGGTGCAGGAAGAAATCCCGCATTGGCAGCAGCCAGAAGAGCCGGATCATAACACTTTCGCCTTAGCGTTATCACAGGCTAAGGAGATGATTACGGATCATTCTCACCACCCGTGTATTTTGGCCTGGGGAATGGGCAATGAACTGAATGGCCAATCGGAGATCACCCGGCGTTACATGGAACAGCTGAAACAGGAGATTAGCGAACTGGATTCACAGCGGCTGATTAACTATGTAAGCAACACGATTCACTTCCAACCGGGCACCGATGCTACCGGAGCAGGGGACCTGTTAATGTGGAATGATTATATCGGAACATGGCATGGTGATTTGGACGAGCATGAGGTGATCAGGCAGATTATTGCCGATTATCCGGATAAGCCAATTGTTGTGGCAGAATACGGACTCTGTGAGCCGGTTTATGAAGGAGGAGACATTAGAAGAACTGAGATCCTTTTGCGAAAAACCGAAATCTACCGTCAGTATCCTCAGTTTGCGGCGTTAATCTTTTTCAGCTTAAATGATTACCGTACGCAAATGGGAGAAGACGGTGAAGGTAAACTGAAGCAGCGGGTTCATGGTTCGTTGGATATTCATAACCGAGTGAAGCCATCGTTTGCCGCTTTGCGTGAGATTTCTTCACCGCTCTTACTGGCGGAAGCACCCGTGTGGCGCGAAGGTGAACTCGAGGTGACACTGAAATGCCGGAATGATATTCCCAGCTATGCCGTACAAGACTATTATTTAATTGTGTCTTCGGCAGATGAAATGGTAGTCAAACAAGTAATTCCTGAGATGCAACCGGGAGATATTCTGACAATGAACATCACTGTATCAGCAAATCCTCTGCTGGAACAAGTGCTTACCATCTATCGTCCGAATGGATTCAGTGTACTTGAACAGGAATTGAACAAATAAATCCAGCAAACTACCCGGCGATCGCGAAGATCCGCCGGGTAGTTTGCTAGGATAACAACACTCTTATAATGTGACAACGCTCCCGAGTGGAATAGCCTCAACCTCTTCAAGAGTTGAGGGTGTGGGAGTTTCCGCCAGCACAGGTATCTTCAATGCGGCAAGCGTCTGCAGCAGAGAGACCGCAAGTACTACAAAATCACTGTCTGCGGCCAGATCCTCTGGTGAGCTGGATTGCCCGAAACAAAACATTAGGGAGCGATGATAATGGATTCAGTAATAAACGATTTGCCGCGCAAACTGACCATCACGATGTGGGATTTCTCCTGGTAGAACCTTACAGCGATCTTGAGGCGGGAGTTAAGGAAGTGGTGGATAGGGGATACAATACGATTCGAATCTGTCGATGCCGTTCTTATTGTTCACAGCGGAAAGGCAGACGGCCGGGTCCCTTACATTTCGGCAGCCTGGGAGCTGTCGGGCAGCGGACATGCTGGTACAATTGCCGCGGTGGAGCCGATTAGTAATAGATGCACAAATAATCATCAGATTCTTTGATGATTATTTGGATGTTTTTTTGAAATTACAATCTGAAGATTTAAATGTATAAATGAACTTACGGTTACTATTCCTGAAACCGTTCCAGAAAGAAAAAACATGCTTCTACTGTAGAGTCCAGAGTTGTATCCAAATTGTAACTTATAGGGTTGTTGATCAAAGAGTAAGATGAATGAAGAAATATCTGATAAAATAAAGAAGATAAAAAGATGATTTTAGATATTGTAATTAGGGAGATTTGCACAGCCATGAAGCAGAAAACGATTTTATTAATTGAAGATGAAGACCCCATACGTGATTTGCTTGCTTACTCCCTTCGCAAAGAAGGTTTTGTTACCAGAGAAGCGGCTACAGGCACGCAGGGTCTGGAGATTCTGAAGCATTTCAAACCGGATTTGCTTTTGCTGGACTTGATGTTGCCAGACATGAGCGGTTTTGATATTTGTAAACAAGTTTCTTTGAACTCCGCGATCCCGGTTATCATGATTACAGCCAAATCTGATACATTAGATAAAGTTCTGGGCATGGAGCTGGGAGCCGATGATTATATCACCAAACCTTTTGATATTAGAGAAGTGATTGCCCGAATCCGGGCGATTTTCCGCAGAATTGAATTAATTGGAGATTCTTTGGAGAACAACACCTCTGAAGTCATCCGTTTGGAGGCAGAGATTCAGATTCATAAAGGGAAACGGGAAGTGCTGAAAGGTGGAATGAAACTTGGACTCACCAATAAGGAATATGATCTTCTGTTATTTTTTGCAGAGCATAAGGGAAGAGTATTCAGCAGATCCGACCTCTTAGATAAGGTATGGGATTTTGATTTTGCTGGAGATACCAGGACTGTAGATATCCACGTGCAAAGAATCCGTAAAAAACTGGATGAGGAGCACAGCTTATCCATGATTGAGACGATCTTCGGCATCGGGTATAAGCTGGTATCGAGGTGAGAACATGAAATTTCCAATTCAATTTAAGATTGTGGTTGTGTTTTCAATTATTATTTTTGTGGGGCTTTCTGCAATGCTGTTTGTGTCCTATAGAGTTACGGAACAAAATATGTACCAAATCATTGATGAGGATATGTTTAATACTAAAACAAATTTGGATATTTATATTAATCAATATTTTCTGGTCCATAAGAAGAGGATGAGTAAAGAATCATTGGTCTCGGAAAAAAATAGGCTCACACAGGAATTAACAGCGGGGATTGGCGGGCCTGTGACGATTTTCTATATGAACGGGGACAAGAACCAGGCCGAATCTACCTTACGCTCCCAAATCGCTTACACGATTAATAGGGTAGACCATAAAGTCATTGTCAGTTTGTCCTTCCCTATCCTGCAGAAGCAGTCGACCATTGGTTTTTTGGAATACCAGAAAGATTACAGCCAGCTCTACCAGAGAAATGCCCGTTTTCAATCCATCATCAAAATGTTTGCCTCTGTCATTTTCAGCTTTATCTTTATTGCTTCCATCTTTATTTCCAGAAAAATCACCAAGCCGATTCGAGAACTGACCGAACGTTCCAATCAGGTCACTTTAGGCAATTTCAACATAGATATTTCAATCTCATCCCGGGATGAGATTGGCGAGTTAGCCCGCCGGTTTCAGATCATGATTAAACACATAAAAAATCAGATCGAAATTATTAAACAAGAACGGGATGAAGTCAAGCAGGCTCAGGCCCAAAGCAAAGTTTTTTTTGACAATGTTACGCATGAACTGAAGACTCCCTTAACAACCATTCTCGGCTATGCACAGATTGTGAAAGACAACGGATTTACAGATGCTTTCTTTTTTGAAAAAGGGCTTAATTATATCATCCATGAAAGTCAGCGGTTAAATCGAACGGTCGTTGAAATTCTGGAACTATCCCAATCGGCAACATTGAGCACCACCTATCACTTCGAAAAGGTTGATTTGTCGGAAATTGCCAAAGAAGCATGTGAGGATATGAAAATTAAAGCCAGAAAATATAATATTGATATTCATTTCGAACTTCAAGAGGGATTATTTACTTTAGGGGACCGGGATAAAATGAAAGAGGTCTTTCTGAATTTGCTAGATAACTCCATTAAATATGGTTACGTGAACTCAATGATTTACGTGGAATCCTGGAAAGAGGGAGATACGGCTGTAGTCAAAATCAAAGATGAGGGGGAAGGGATTCCGGCAGAGCAGCTCAATTATGTGTTCGAACCATTCTACAGAGCGAAGAGAAACGCCCCAAAAGAAAAGGGAAGTGCCGGACTCGGCTTAACTATTGTAAAAAACATTGTCGATGATCATCATGGAGCAATTAAACTACAGAGCATTTTGAATGAAGGCACAGAAATCAAAATCAGCTTGCCGGGGGATGGGAAATGAAGAGAGGAAATTTATTAGGGAATTACCGGCAATACATCATCTTGGGTCTTTTACTGCTTGTATTTATATTGGGATTCTATGGACTTGGCAGCATCTATGCCTTAAGCAGTATTGGATCTAGAACTGTGGTTCTGAAAAATAGTCAATTCAGTACGAGTCTTACCTCAATAAATACTGAGGCTTTTGAGATTAAAGCTGTAACCAAGCTGACCAATGATTATCCCCTATATGATCTTCAAGTGCGAGATCACAATAATGTTATTATTAATGTGCCAGACCACTCTTTTAGTGGATTGAAAATAGCAGAATTGCATCTGGATAATAATCAATTGTCTGATATTGCTGAGAATGTTGGAAATGATATTACCTTGACTCCGGATGCGAAACAGCTTATCTATACGAAGTCAGATTATAGTGGGGAGAACTTAAGAACTTATGTGTACAGCCTACAGTTGAATAAGGAGTTGAAACAGCTGAAGGATTATTCCTACCTCAGGGTCTTCATTGATCATGAACGTTATTTGGGATTCTCCGGGAGCGCCTTTGCACTGACTAATGTCACTACGGGCAAAGTTCAGCAGTTGTTCACGTATGACCGATTACTGCAATTAATAGCAGCTGGCAGTGGCTCCGATAATCAGAACGGAATCACAATTAGATTGGATCTCATCCGGAAGGCAGAACAGAATAAGGTATATTTTTTAGCGGATCTTAACAGCAGCTCGGCTATATTTGAAATGGATTTGAAGAATACAAACAAGGTAAAGTTAGTGGCCCAAGGTCAACAAATTAATCAATTTATGGTAATGAAGAACGGCAATTTATTGCTCCAGGGAAAAGTAGAAAATACAGATGGACTCTTTCTGTACAATCAAGCGGCCGGCCAATTCAAGCTTTTACAGGAAGGCATGATAACGAATTATGCGTTGCAGTCCGATGAAAGCCGAATCGCCTACTTTATGGTGAACAATAACCAAATGTGGGACCTGCATACTGTTTATTTGGACAATGGGAGCCTGGATTCAGATACAGTGATCTATCGAAACATCCATTCTGTACAAACGATGAAATGGCATCAGGACGATCTATTCATCATCAGCAGCCAATTAAGTAAAAGCGAAATATACCGTTTTACATTTTAGACACGGCTATTGCCAATAGACCAGCGTATATCTAACTGCGCTGGTCTTATTTGTGCGCGGCAGCGAATAATTTACAACTTGGATACAAGTCTGTCGAAGACCGATACAATCATTTTTTATAATGGGGGTAACGAAACACAATTCATTATAAAAGGGAGTCGTAACATGCTGCGCGTAGAGAATTTATCACATGCTTTTAGTAACAGCACGGAGATAGTCCCGGTGCTGCATCAAGTCAGCTTTCAAGTGAAGCCGGGAGAGATGGTCGCTCTGCTAGGGAGCTCAGGATCGGGTAAATCGACCATGTTAAATCTTATGGCAGGCTTAATGAAACCAACAGAAGGCCGAATTTATATTGCTGATCAGGATATTGTCAAGATGAGTGAGAATAAACTGGCCGAATTCAGGCGTGGACATATCGGTTTTGTTTTTCAGTCCTATGAATTAATCGCTACAATGACGGTACGTGAAAATGTGGAATTACCGCTTGTTTTTCAATCAGTACGTCCCTCCGTACGTAGAAAGAAGGCGCTTGCTCTGCTGGAGGAGGTAGGTCTACCGAACAAATCAGAGCTCTTTCCTTCACAACTGTCGGGTGGCCAGCAGCAGCGCGTAAGTATAGCGAGGTCTCTAATTACAGAGCCTTCCATCATTTTTGCCGATGAACCTACCGGAAATTTGGATACCAAAACAGAGGAAGAGATCATCGGAATTCTGCAGCGTCTAAACAAGGCAAGAAATACAACTTTCGTCATTGTAACACATGAAGCGGAGGTTGCGGAGCAGATGCAGAGCGTTATTACACTCCGGAACGGATATCTGGTAACAGAACAAGGTGATAGAGAAGGCTTGCCAGCAGGGAGGGGGGCTTAATGCGTATTCGTGACATTACAAGCTTGGCTTGGGATCAAATTAAAAGACGTAAAGTAGTCACGGCATTGTGCATGACAGGGATTTCGATAGGTTGTGCTTCTCTCATAGTCGCCATGAGTGTTGGAGAATCTGCACAACAGTATTCCTTAGATGAGATGAACAGGAACTTCAAGATGAATGAAATCACCGTCAAACCAAATGAAGGGATATCTACAAAAGGCAGCGGCACTTCGGAAAAAGGGAACTTTGATAGAGGAAAGCTGACCAGACAGAAGTTAGAGCTTATTAAGAAACTCCCATATGTTACAGCAGTAGCACCTTTTATGCAGATTGAAAGCCTTGAGATGATCACGATAGACAATAAAATTAACTATGTAGAGGTCATTGGCACGGATCTCCAATCACTCACCAGCTTTGACAAAACTTTTGTACAGGGAGGCGCTTCAGATTCGGGGGCACAGTTGTATTAAACTATGGGGCGACTATTGGCTTGATGGATAGCGAAACGGTCAAAAAGATGATGGAGAGGTTACAAGAAGATCCTTATAATGATAGCTTATTACAACAATTCAATAAACTGAACATGATGCCTTCGAAATTATACCAGCAGCAAATTCAATATCAGTATTATAATGCGGAGTTCAAAAAAAACACTCTCAGCTCTTCTCTTCGTGTCATTGGAATACTAACACAGCAAAATGGAGCTAGAGAGGAGGATGCTGCTTACGATAAGAAAGCCTATGTTTCGCTGGAAACTGCACAATTGCTTTCAGAAGAGTTTAGTTTAAGAGGGGAGTCTTCAGAGGTACCAGGCTATGATTCAATTCTGGTTAAGGTAGACAGTCAGGATAATGTTGCACAAGTAGAAAGGCAAATTCAAAAGCTGATCTTGTCTACAGAAACAAACTTACACCATCAAGTCGAAGTGAATGAGAAGTTCAACATGATCAAAAAGACGGCCCTCGGAATTGGTTTGTTCATTCTTGTGATTGCTTCTATATCTATTATTGTAGCGATGACCATGTCCACCCATCAGCGGCGCAGACAGATCGGTATTATGAAAGTTCTGGGTTCTAATTTATGGCAAATACGTAATATGTTTATCGCTGAGGCTGCATTGCTGGGATTGCTTGGCGGGGGGATCGGGGTGTTGATTTCTTATTTAACCATATCTGGAGTGAATGAGTTGCTTGCAACAACATCTATTATCCCCTTGGAGAGTCAACGACAGGGATGACGATTTCTATGTCTTTAAAAAATATCCCGCTAGGTATTTCATTTGCTGTAATGACGGGTGTTCTATCAGGGATATATCCGGCAATTAGTGCTTCCAATACTAATGCTCTGGTAGCGATCAAGAAAGACTAGGCTTTACAGAAAATAATAAGTCAGCAACGAGGGGAATAAGCCAATGGAAGAGTATAAGCATTTTGCACATAATATAAAAAGAAACCACCGTATAAAGAGGAACCGGAGGATATTGTTGTTTATTGTGATTTTGCTGTTTATAGTTGGCTTTAATACGATGATCGTGAAGAAGCCAACGGTTGACAAACATGAAGTTCAATCTTCCATTGCAAATAAAGAAGAAATGACAGCAGTCCAAAAGGTGATTTCCAAGAAAAAGGATGAGCTTCATAAGGGTACAAAAAATGTAGAGGCTCTATTAAAAAATGATTATGAAGTTGAAGACATTGCCTTTGTTGAGAAGTATCTGAAGCAGCAAATTTCAGGGGATATGCCTGATGGGGCGAATGGAGAAAAAATTGCTTACTTATCATTTGATGACGGGCCCTCCGAAACCGTAACTCCAATAATACTGGATGTTTTAAAGGAAGCAAAGGTACCTGCAACTTTTTTTGTGCTGGGCCGGGAAGTGGATAAAAGTGATGTTACTAAAAGTTTGATCAAAAGAATGATTGAAGAAGGACATGCTATAGCCAATCATTCATATTCACATAATTATGATTATTTGTATCCCAATAAGAAGGTAGATTTAGAACATTTTATGGATGACATCGAGAAGACTAATAATTCCTTAAAAACCGTATTAGGAGAAGATTTCATCACCAGGGCAGTCAGGTATCCTGGCGGTCATATGACATGGGCAAAAAATGATCCAACAGGTGTAGCTTCACTGGATAAAGCCCTAGAAGCCAAGGGTTATCACCACGTAGATTGGAATGTATTGCCGAAAGATGCAGAAGGTGCACCCAAGAACGCAGAAGAATTAATGCGTGAATTCACGAATACAGTAGCAGGCAGAGAGAAAGCTGTGATATTAATGCACGATACTTATGGCAAGGAAGAGACCGCTAAGGCTTTGCCGGAAATGATAAAGTATCTGAAAGAACATGACTACAAATTCAGAATAATGAAATAATCTCAAAAAAATGTGATATCTCCTATAAATGATTAAATTGGCTATCTGTTTTACTATCATACGTTAGGAATAATTTTCCATCCGTTTTGCTCAGTTATATATAGTATTAAATTTTGTATAGATTTTTTAGGAGGAAACCATGAGATTGGATAGAAGTAAATATGCTGCTCTGTTGTTAAGCACTTTTCTTATCAGCCAACTATCTGGATATACTGTCTTGGCAGATCCCGCAACAGTGGGCAGTGCCGGTTCTAAAATGTCTGCAGTGGCAAACGCTACAGCAAAGAATCTGGGAGCCATCATGGTGGATGCGAATGTCAAAGCTACCGTAGAGGATGTTAATATCTGGCCTCAGGCAAGTGGGAATATTCTGACCTACACTCTTAACTATTCCAACTCGGGCAAAAGCCCTGCTAATCTAATTCATTATTTTTCGCGAGTGGTTACATCCGGAGGCTCAATCATCCCAGGACAACCGGTTACCGCCGATGCGCTTAAGAGCAAGGTAGTTTCCAAACAAACCGAACGTGTGACCTATTATGTGAACATTGGCAAAATCAACTCACTAAAGAGTCTTAAAATCTCAATGTATGTATGGGATCCCCAAACCAAGGGCTACCTGAGATATTCGGGGGCCCTCAGTATTCCAGCTGATTATTCTCCGACTGCAGCCAGCGGACAAAGTCAGAACAGCTTCATTAATAACATTCCTGTGGCTGTAGCTTCTGAATCTCTGCAGATCTACAAATATGGTGGCAAGGTATTCGCCAAAGTCGGTGTCAGCTTCACCAACCGTGGCAACAAGGTGCTTAGCGATCCGGGGTATGCCGCTTATCTGCAATCCGCAGGCGGCAGTTACTTCGAGCTGGCGCTGGACAGTGCCCAGAGCGGATATAAGATTCAGCCACAGGAGAAGAAGATCATCTATTACCTGACTGAAATCCCCTCTTATTTGAAGACAGAGAATATGAAGCTGCAATTTACACAAACCGACCCCACCCTGAAGCTGGAAATGGCCAAGCATTCCTTTATGCTGCCTGCAGCCAAAATTCCAAATCTTGTCGTAGGTCCGGATGGCGTCCGCAAAATCAGCATCAACAGCAATACGCTGCAATTCCGGCTGGCCAATGCCAACGTGTTTTCGGAAGATAGTGTCGCCAAGTGGTCTTTACAGCTTAAGGTTAAGAATTCCGGCAAGAAGGCGGTTACCCTGCCTACTTACGAACTGGCGGTGAAGACGGCCACAGGGACCACGTTTCCGGTGAATGCCAAGGCCTTGAACGGTATCGTGGTGAAGCCGCTGGAGGAGAAGGTCGTCCAGCTAACCGCAGAGGTTCCACTGGAGGTGGATCAGAGCTCGCTGCAGCTGCAGATGATTGAAGCTGTCTCGGCAGCACCTGACGCTGTGGAAGTGGGGGGAGGAGCGGGTGGCAAAGCAGGTGGAGAAGCGTCTGCACCAACCACTGTACCAACATCTACAGCCACGCTTAGGGTTCCTGTTGCCTATTTCACCATGCCTTTGGCCCTCAAAACCGAGGCCCAGAAAGGGCAAGTTTACAGCATGACCAACCAGTATGGCAGCTTCTCCTACAACCTGCATTCCCTGCAGCGTCTGCCCTGGAAAGATGATGACATCTTGGTCGCCAGACTGAGCCTGACCAACACGCAGAAGGACAGCTTGACCCTGCCGGCGCTAAAAGGAGCCATCAAGCTGGACAATGATGATTATACCGCAGGCACAGAGCTGTTCGTGGACAAGGACACCACAACGATTGCACCCGGAGCTACTGTGGAGATCGATGTGCTGGCCAAGGTGCCCTATACAGAGGAATATAACAATCTGAAGTTAAACCTGTATTCTGTAGTGAAGGAAGAGAACGTACCCTTCCTTAGCTTCACAACGGACAGCGTAATGAATGCCGTGGAGACAGTGAAGACGGGCGGGAGCTATTCCGTGGTGGGCAAAGGGAAGAATGCGAAGGTCCTGGAGAACAAGACCGCCGTCTATGAAGGCGTGAATTCCAAGGTGCTCTACTCCGAAATGCTGCTTACCAGCGAGGAGAAGAGACAGAGCAAGATGGCCCGTATACAGGCTTATTACAGAACATCCGACGGGGAGTTCTATGAAGCTGTATCGAATCAGCCCGAAACGTCTGCGGCACCGGGAGGCAAACAGCTGATCACCTTCTGGGCGAAGCTGCCCCGATCGGTCAGCATCACGGATCTTCAGCTGTATATGGGTCCGGGCATTACCGGAACCAAGCTGACGGAGGTTGGACAGGAGCCGACGGGCTTCATTAACATTGCCGCGCTGCAGCTGAATCCACAGGTGAATGTAGCTGATACTAATCTGCTAAAGGTTGCCTTATATCCATATACCTTGGCCGTGACCCGATCGGAGGGACGCACGCAGATAGGCAGCGACTCCATTAATGTCACCATGAATTACAATTTGACCCGTGACAGCAGCTACGATATGGGCACCTTCAGCCATAAGCTGGTGCTCAAGATGACTGATCCGTTCGGCCAATCCCAGGAGCGAAGTCTTAACATTGGAACAGAACTGACAGAAGGGACTAACAACACTTATGCGGCTTCCTTCACCAACCACATCTATAAATCCATTACAGGAGGAACCTACAAGCTTACCTTGTACGATGAGTTCCAGGGTGAACGGATTGAGTTGGCCAGCCAGGTGTATAACATGACGATTGATCGGGTGATTCCGCCAGACGATAAAAAGTGATTCCATTATATAAGTAAACAAATGAGAAGTACCTTGCTGCGCGTGGAGAATAGAGCTTCCACGCCTAAGAATGGTGATGATTAATGCATAAAGAACTAATGCGCGTATCACCATTAAATATAATTATCCACTTTTAGTTGAAAGGAAGCCAAAGTGATGAAGAGTACCATAAAGAGAATAATAAAGTGGGTTATTATCATAGCCATCATCGCTGCCGCAGGTTACTTGTTGTATGCAAAGGTTTTTAACAAGGCGGAGGAAGTAGTGAGCGAAGTACCGATGGAGGTCATTACTTTTCCGGTCACTCAAGAAACGATTACTCAATCCTTACAAGTTAAAGGGACATCCAAATATGAGCACGAGACCCTTGTGTACGCTCCGTTTGCCTCCAAGGTGACAAACTGGAAAGTAAAGAACGGTGATCAAGTGAAGAAGGGGGATCTGCTGTATACCCTTGATACCAGCACACTCAAGAATGAAATCGCAACCCAAGAGGCGACTATACGCAAGGCAAAGCTGGAAGCTGAACTAAATTCATTTGTTAGCCAGCAGAATGAAGAGACGATCACAGTTGGTGTATCCGAAGCAGAACGGCTAAAGAGTTTGGCTGCACAGGAGACAGGACGAATTAGCGAAGACCTAAATAAGGTGAATGCAGATGTTCAAGCGCGGGAGATAGCAGAGAAGAAGAAAAAGATCCAATCGGCGATTTTTCAGGCCCCTTCTTCTGGGATTTTCTTGTTCGAGAGTAATAGTGAGCCCCCACAATTAGTTACGGATAACCAGTATATTGGAAAAATTGTGAATTTAAATAAACTGGAGTTTATAGCTCTTGTGGGGGAACAGGAATTATTCCGTATTAAAGCTGGCATGAAGGTTACTGTCAAAATGACAGCGTCCAAGGATGCTAAGTTGTCTGGTATAGTGGAAAAAATTTCAAAATTCGCAACAGCTACATCAAGTAAAGAAACTGCTTCTACTCAACCTCCTCAGTTCGAAGTAGTTATTTCGCTCGAGTCGAATGAGCTTTTGATCGGTGGTCTTAGCTTGAACGGCGAAATTGAGACCATACGTAAAGAAAATGTCACTGTGCTTTCCAATATTGCTGTTATTCATGAAGGAGACCTTTCTTATGTTATGCTGGATAAAGGTAACGGAAAAATAGAACGAAAAGAAATAAAAATTGGATTGGAAACAACTGATAAGGTTGAAGTGCTGTCTGGACTAAAGGCTGGAGACACTGTAGTTCTTCAGTAGATGATCCTTAAGTCAGAGAAGACTTTATAGAGCTTAATTGACAGTGGAGGATCGAGCCCCCGCTTTTACCTGAAGGGAAAGTCATTATTGCAATATCCTGCTGCTCATTTGTCGTGGTATTCTTCCCTTGTTCGCCCCGGTGTGAGAAATCCATGATTGGAACCTGAATTCGGCGGGCTACGATTTCGCATGCATCTCTAATTTCATCATGTTTTTGGGGAAGAAGTCTGTTATTGGATTTGAAGCAAACCGTGTAATCTATTTAATGTTTGTACCGATTGTAGACTCGGCATCGATTCCAGCGCCCAAACGTTCATGGAAATACCTGAAGCCTACAACAATGTCGTGTGAATCAGTGAGAGGTTTGTAATGAATACGATTGATGAATTGTTTGCTGCCGGACAAGGAGAGCCGAAAGAAGCGAATATCCGGGAAATGCAGATGATTATAATGAAGCCTGACGATCACCCATGGCGACTGTCGGGCTTTTTATCATTCGCTGAGAAGGGTGTCTGATCGGCTTCACTTCGTTTCTCCGTATGCAGGTTTCGGAATTTGGAAGGAGTGACGCCGTAGAAGCTTGCGAATTGCCTCCCGAAATAATCAGGAGAACTGAATCCGACGCCCAGTGCGATGTCAGTGATCGAACGTAACGTATACTGCAGGAGATTCTCCGCTTGCTTCAGCCTGTATTTCGTAAGCGTCTCGATTATGGAGTCGCCGACCTGCTCTTTGAACAAGTGCGATAGTCGCGACGGTGACAAGCAAACCTTGTGGGCGAGATCTTCAATATGATGATCCTCCGCATAGTGCTTGGCCAGAAAACCGAGAATTTCCTTGATTCTAGGGTCCACCGTCTTTTTCACCTTATGCATCCCGGCGACGAGCAGCACAATTTCCTCTAATGCATTCATTGTGAGTTCATCTTGAAGGGAAGTGTTAGAGAACTTGTAGGACAGCACGCGGCGGAATGCAGACTCAATCGCTTGCCGGGTGTTCTCGTCTTCAATCAAGTGATGATAGATTGGCCCCACGGTATTACTGGCAGGAATCCAATCCATCCATGTGATTCGCGGAATGAAATGCGCCCAGAACTTCTCCCATACGCTTCCTTCGACGGTATAGTAGTCCTGTCTAACTCCAGGAGAGATGATAGTTATCGTACCTTGTGTGCACAAGAGCTCACTTTCATCCCCATTATTGACATAACCCTGTCCTGCGATCGTGTACATAACGAGCCAGTCTTTCGTGAAGGAGTCGGACATATGTATACAATTCAGCAGGATCATTCGGTAGTTATTTTAGACGGAATGTGGCGGTTTGCCCTCGACCCTCAAGATGCAGGCGAGCAGGGGAAATGGTATGAAGGTATACAGGCCGTGCAGCAGGGCAGCGTGCAGCTTCCTGGAACTTTATCCGGTAACGGCATTGGGGAGAGCGAGCAATGGGAGGAAGGATTGAGCCGGGAAGCGGTTCGTTCCCTTCGGCAGAGGCATCGATATATCGGTGCCGCCTGGTATGAATGTGAAGTCATAGTGCCCGCCGGTTGGGCGGCTAAACAACTGAACTTCTATTTTGAGCGTGTCATGTTCGAATCTGCCTTATGGGTGAACGGCAAGTATGCGGGACGGCAAGACAGCTTGTCTGTTCCCCATCAATTCGATGTGACGTCGCTTATTGTGACTGGAAGCGTTAATAGGATTACCGTACGGATTGATAACCGCGATATCCATCGTTTGGGTGCTTATCCGAGTGCATATACGGATGAGACGCAGACGATCTGGAACGGTATGATCGGCAAGCTGGAGCTCTGGGCTTCGGAAGCTGTCAGAATGGCCGAGTTACGGCTGTATCCGGACGCGGACAACAGGCGGATGACTATAACTGGAACATGGACAAATGAGTTGAATGAAGATGCATTGGCGATGGTCGAGGTTGTTGCTATTACGAAAAGCGGTTCACGTCCGCATCGCGTCTCTCCCCGCGAGTTCGAATTCCGCATTCCCGCCAGGACGGACGAAGCGTTCCGTCTTGATTATGATTTAGGAGCGGATGCGCGGCTGTGGGACGAATTCGAGCCTCATGTGTACGAGTTACAGCTCCATGCACGTATTAACATCGGAGGAGAGTGGCTGGAGACTGAGCAAAGCTATCCGTTTGGCTTGCGCTCCATCCGAAGTGTGGGCAATCAAATACAAATCAACGGCCGGAATACCTTGCTGCGTGGGACGCTGGAATGCTGCATTTTTCCGCTCACCGGCCATCCCCCGATGGATCAGGCGCCCTGGACCAGATTGTTTCAAATCGCCAAGGATTACGGTCTAAACCATATCCGTTTTCACTCCTGGTGTCCGCCAGAAGCTGCATTCGATGCTGCTGACAGACTCGGCATTTACGTGCAAGCGGAAGGTCCGGTATGGATGGATACCTGGAATATGCCTGTGGGTGCTCACCCTGAGCATTATGCTTATTTGCCGGAAGAAGCCCGCAGAATCGTTGCCGCGTATGGAAGTCATCCGTCTTTCTGCATTTTTAGCAACGGCAACGAGTTGAATGGAGATTTCAATCTTCTTCATCAAATCGCCGCTGACCTTAAGGCTTCGGATGAGGGAAGACTGTATACTTTAACGACGAATTGGGATCGGCCGCTAGACCCGGCGGACGACTTGTTCTGCGCACAGACAGTTGATGGTACGGGTGCGAGAGGACAGTATTTCCCCGAAGAGCTGGCTGCTGCCACAACGCTGGATTTCCGCTCCGCTATCGCCAAGAGCCCCGTACCCTTGATCACGCACGAGGTCGGACAGTATACGGTCTATCCCGACGTAGACGAGATTGAAAGCTACAGCGGCGTACTTCGCCCGGTGAATCTGGAAGCAATCAAGGAGGATCTTCTGCAGAAAGGGATGCTCGGTGACATCCGGAAATTCGTCCGCGGATCGGGGATGCTGGCGCTGCAGCTGTACCGGGATGAAATCGAAGCTGCGCTACGAACGCCAGGTTTAGGCGGCTTTCAATTACTCGATCTTCACGATTTCCCGGGTCAAAGCACGGCAACTGTCGGCATACTGAACGCGTTCTGGGAATCGAAAGGATTGGTTGAGCCGGAGGCATTCAGACAATTTTGCGCACCGACCGTGCTTTTGCTCCGCATGCCGAAACGGATTTACATCAGCGGTGAAACGTTCCGGGCCAGCGTGGATATCGCGCATTTCGGGAGTTCCGGACTGCCGGCATCTGATGTAGAGTGGACACTGGCAGAAGAATCCGGCCGTGTGCTCGGTAGCGGTATCATGCGAACGGGGGTGCTGCCCTGCGGTTCCGGGTTGCCGATCGGTGAATTTGAGACGGATGCGCTCAAGGAATTTGACCGGAACGCCCGGCTGATCGTTTCGTTGGCCATACCTTGCATCGGCATCCGGAATGAATGGCCGATTTGGGTATATGCTGTGGATTCGGCAGCAACTGAAATTTCAGATTCGTCCATTCATGTGACGGATGTATTCGACGAAGAGACGGAACGCAGGCTGCAGGCGGGGGACCGCGTGTTGTTCCTGGCTGCAAGTGCGAATTTGATCCGATCAGCGCCCGGGAAATTTTATCCTGTATTTTGGAGCTCGGTTCATTTCTCCAGCGAGAATCCATGCGGCATTGTCGTCCGGCATGAACATCCGGCGTTCCAAGTATTCCCGACACTCGATTACGCGGAGTATCCTTGGCAAGATCTATTGGACCGGTCCGTGTCGGTTGTCTTTACAGGAGATGATCCTTTCGATCCTATCGTGCAGGTGATACCGAACTTCTACCATAACCGGAAGATGTCCAATTTGTTTGAATACCGCGTTGGTCAAGGCAGACTTCTCGTCTGCGGCATTGATATCCAGCAGGATTTGGCGGATCGTCCAGCCGCATTAGCACTACGACAGAGCTTGACCGGTTATATGCGCAGTGATGCATTCCGTCCTAATGCTTCAATCCAGATCGAAACGCTTCGGGAATTATTGAACAGCCGTACGACAGGGCAACCGGATGGTTGGCCTGTGCTCACAGGAGGTGAACTGGCCATCGGCAAGGAGGCACTAAGCGATAGCAGCCTGGAAGCCGAACATTCGCCTTCCAAAGGAAACGACGGGATTGAGCATACGAAGTGGCTTGCAGCCGACGAGGTCGCCGGCCATTGGTGGCAGGTGGATTTGGGAAAGGACAGGATAATTAGCGGCACCAGGGTGAAGTTTCATCAACCAGGCAATTTTTTATATGTCATTCAAGTATCCAGTGACGGCCACGAATGGAAAGTCATGGTCAATCAGACAGGTCAAACGTCAACGGAGCAAATCCGAACGGACCGCTTCAACGTAACTGCGAGATACGTCCGGATTGTCTATAATGGATTGCCGGCTTCACAGAAGGCTGGACATTATCATTTTGAGGTATATGGGAAGTAACTTAACGGCTGTGAGGAATGTGTAATATAGTGGTCCTCTCTCCGGGTGTATGGGAAATGAAAGTTCACGGTCTTGGTAGCTATGCATATAAATGATCCTTCACCCGTTTGGAATGCTTCTATAATTTGCGAGTCTTTGTTATAAATAAGAATTTAATTCATTATGTTAAGTGTTTTGTCAATTGGCGAATGCCTTTCCCCAAGGTATGGTAAAGATAATATGTTCAGGGAGGGGATATTTCATGATTCGCATGTTTCCGCAACATGTTAAACGAGAGAGCATGCTAGTGGACGGGTACTGGGATTTTGCTGTGGACGCACATAATCGCGGAGTTCAGGAACAATCGGATGCTGACATTTCCGGGCGTCTTCTTCGCAAACTCGCAGGCGCTGGTCGGAATTCACCTGTTACGAATTCGCTGAATAGTGAAATTGTGTATACGGTAGAAGAGGCTTGGCCAGAAAAGCAGGAGTATCTACAGGTGCATGTCCGGCAGGCTTGGAGAAATCTGCGTCTGTGGGAGCATGAGGATCCGACGCTGGATGGATAAAAAAATTTGGATATTATCGAAGAATTGCGCTGCAATAGCATTAGAGGGTCCAATTATCCACAAAGTGCATATTGGCTTGACCTGCTTGACGAGCGGGCATTGTGTTCTGGAGTGAGATCCTGCTTTGATCATGTCCAGCATATGACAGATCCGCTAGTCCACGAGCGTGCCATGCACATGCTGGAGGAAATGATCTCGTATAACTTCAATCATCCTAGTGTGCTATTCTGGTCCGTTCATAATGAATGTGATACAAATACGTCAGAAGGTCTTGGGTTCACAAAGCTGCTTACCGATCGTGTCCGCGAGCTAGATAACAGCAGACTTATCACCTATACTACACATCGGCAGGCAGTTTGGATACCCGTATGTGAGAGTCGGACGAAGTGGATTAATGATAGTAATGATAGTGTGTTTAGGGAGTGAGGATATTGAGAGAAGTAGTAACGGACATAACCAAGGGAACCTATAAAGGCTTTAAGTCTATCGTGATGGAGAGTGAACAGATTCGTCTGGAAACCGTACCGGAAATCGGCGGTAAGCTGGTCTCTATCCTTTATAAGCCTGCAGGTAAGGAGTGGATGCTGGACTCTGGTGACCGTCCTATGCTGCAGCCGGAGTACGGCTCTACTTTCTCAGATTGGGATATGAGCGGCTGGGATGAATGTTTTCCGACGATCAATAGCTGTTCTTCAGGAATAGATAGAAGCGTGATCCTTCCAGATCATGGTGAGCTATGGTCACTTCCATGGGACTGCAGAATCGGAGGGGATTCAATGGTCAGTTCGGTGCGAAGTCCACGGCTTCCCTATCAGTTCACGAGAGAAATCTCATTTCCTTCAGCAGATCGGATAAGACTGGATTACCGCGCTGACAATTTGAGTGACCAGCCCATCCCCTTTTTGTGGGTGCCCCATCCGCAGTTCGCAATTACGGAACCGACCCGCATTCTTCTCCCTGAGTTTATGGAGGACATGCAGTGTGTATACGAAGGCAATTCGTTGAAGGGTGGAGAGTCGTATGACTGGGATGAGGTATCACTGATTTCTTCTGAGGTTACCGGGGATGGCAGAAAATTTTATTATCGTTATCAAGTTCCGGTAGGATGCTCCGGGCTATACGAAGAAAAGAGCGGGAACTTCTTAATCCTATCCGTTCCGGCAGACAAGGTTCCCTATTTAGGAGTTTGGGTGGACGAAGGTATGTTTAATGACCGGGTCACTTGTGCACTCGAACCAAGTATCGGCTATTATGATTCGTTAGAAATAGCAGTCGGCAATGGGACGGCACAAGTGATAGCTGCACAATCATCTTTTTCATGGCATTTAGAGCTGTTTATAGGCGCTGGAATCAACAATCTGGGGATTGAGGAGCGCGCGACCTATATGAAGAATATCGTATCGTTGTAAGTGAGGACCAAAAGAATATATTTGCAGGTCATTATTAAACTTGGCGTCGTTAACGCTTCCGGCGAGCGGATTAGTTTTACGAACTATTATATGGAGAAGAACAGTGAGCCGTTTTTTGGCGTGTACGGTGAACTCCATTTTTCCGGTTACGATGAACGGTACTGGGAAATATTTTTGGAACCTGCATGAGGAAGTCGAAGTCGGAGTGTTTGAATGGGAAGGAAATAAAGACTTACGCAAATTCATTCAGCTGTGTGATCTGGCAGAGTCTGTATGTCATCATGATCCGCAGTGGACCTTTCTGTCATGCTGAGATCCGCAACGGCGGCATGCGGAGTGGCTATTCGGCCGTCCGTTTGAGATTCGCTCCAATGATGAAGGTTATCTGGCGTATGTGCGGAGGCTGGACACAGAAATTGGCCTACAGATCCCAAGGCTTACTGTATAAAGAGGGAGGCCCAATCATCGGCACCCAAATTGAGAATGAACATAACCATCTCTCGGCACAGTGGGGCCAGACAACTGGCATCAACAATATGTGGCTTAATGGCGGCAGTAACGGTAATGAAGATATGCTGCGGCTAAGGAACATGGCGACCAGACATGTATAGATACGCCCATCTATACATGTACAGGATGGGGAGGGATTCGGGTTATGGAAGGCGGACATCCTTGGTAAGCAGCGCGTCCTATTCACGAACGCCAATTTGCTTGTATCAGGCTTGAGATAAAGCTCGAATCAACGGATTATAATAATTTGCCGCGTAAACTGACTATCACCATGTGGGATTTCTCCTGGTATACGATGACCTTGCCCGGTGAGCCTTACAGTGATCTTGCTGCAAGATTTAAGGAAGCGGTGGATAGAGGGTACAATACGATTCGAATCTGTGCGATGCCTTTCTTATTGTTCACTGCGGAAGGCAAACGGCCAGGCCCTTAACATTTCGGCAGCCTGGGAGCTGTCGGGCAGCGGACACGCTGGTACAACTGCCGCGGCGGAGCCGAGCTGGACGGACATGCGCATTTGCTGGACTGCGAAAAGGCATGTCACTTGGATTCTGGGGAATGACGCTTTGCTCCAACTGTGCACCGCATCATCCGTTCTGGAACGATATCGCGTGGCAGCAGAAATGGAACCGGTTTATTCTTGAAGCAGAATAATAGGTAAAAGCGATGTTTACTACTCAAACTGACTGTGTAATGTTAGGAATTCTAAGTCTATCGTAACTTTGACTGGTACCCTCCCAAAGCAGGAATCACTAAAATTAAATTGTAAGGAGAATTAAGAATATAAAGGGAGGTTTCAAAGTGAAAAGGTTAAAGAAAAACACAGTTTCGTCTCTTGTAATCGCTTTAATGTTCGCGCTCACTCTTTCCGGATGTGGTGGCAACAACAATACGAACAACTCGGCAAGTGAAACGTCAGATCTGGCGGCAACCCATTCATCGGCATCGGCAGCAACAAATGCTGATAGACCGGACAACTCCAAGGAGGTCAAGCTTACTGGATTCCTGATTGGTGAAGCACCAAAAGGTTTGCCTGAAGTCTTGGCCGCAATCAATGAGAAACTCAAGAAAGACATTAACGCTACCCTTGAAATCAACTATATTGGCTGGGGAGATGTGGCTTCCAAATATCCGTTAGTGCTCGCTTCTGGTCAGGATGTGGATTTCATCTTTGCAGCCGACTGGAATTATTATATTTCGGAAGCCAACAAGGGATCTTTCATGCCACTTAATGAGAATATGCTCCAGACCTACATGCCGAAATACTTCGCCAAACAAGATCCTGCAGCATACAAGGCTACTATTGTTAACGGGAAGCAGTATATGATTCCGACGACTACCCCAGACCGGAAAGTAGGCATAGTTGTACTTCGAAAAGACATCCTGGATAGAAGCGGACTGGAGAATCCAACCAATCTTTCCGAACTGGGACCCTATTTTGCTGAACTTAAAAAGAATCATCCTGAAATGACCCCACTGAATCTGGATTCACAATATGATCTGGCTCAACCATTTAATGCTCTCGTTAATGAGAAGTTTGCATTTACAAGTGCGCCTATTGATTCCAATAATCCATCCGAAGTTGGTACTTACACCGACTCAGAGGATCCTGCAGGTAGAATTTTGAGTCTTACGGATGAACCGGTACTGAGCTCCTTTAAATATGCCGCCGGAATCATGAAGCAGTGGTATGATGCCGGTTATGTCAACAAAAATCCATTCGCCAATAAAGTGAAATCGGCGGATAACTTTCTTGAGGGGAAAGCAGGAGTAGCCTTCGGCAACTCCCTGAGCATTTCATCCATGGTAACATCTGCTCAGAATAAAGGTATAGAAACATACATTATGCCGACCCTTAGTCCTACAGGGAAATCCCCATCTAATAGCTGGTTGAACAACGGGGTGGCCATTGCCGCCAACTCTGCTAATCCTGAACGTACGCTGCAGGCACTTGATTTGTTAATGGAAGATGAGTCTTACGTTAACCTGGCGTATTACGGTATTGAAGGGAAGAATTATATAACTACGGCTGATGGTAAGTTGGGACTACCAGAAGGAGTCAATGCAGAGAATAACAGCTATCCGCCGGATGCATCTGGTTTCTGGTTTGTAGATAAGGATTTTGGCAAACCGAGTGTAACCTGGCCAGAATCTTATATTGAGTTACAAAGCAAGGTTAAGAATTATCTTGCTCCACCAACCTATCTAGGATTTACCTTTAATACAGAGAAGGTTAAATCCGAAATGGCAAACCTGAAGACTGTATCTTCGCAATACTATCAACCGATAGTTATCGGTGGAGTCAAAGATGTAAATAAAGCTTTTGAAACTCTGGAATCCAAAATGAAAGCAGCCGGAATTGACAAAGTAAAAGCAGAAGTTGAAGCTCAAGCCGCTGAGTTTTTGAAAAACAGACAATAAAAATCCCCTTAAACGGCCGCTCCCATGGGGCGGCTTTTCATTTACAGATACCTTAAGAAATCAAAGCTAATCATAAGACTGTCCGGTACTTTTGAGGTTGAGATAGCGGTAGACTTAACACATAAATCATAGAGCATATCGAAAGGTGATGGAGAGTAAATGCAGATCAAAACTGATGTTCCAGCCGGGCTGAAACAAAGGAAAAAATTTAAAAAAGGAAATCTGCTTTTGGATTTGAAGCAGAACCGTGTACTCTATTTAATGTTTGTGCCAATTGCGATTTACTATGTTATCTTCTCATATATCCCTATGGGCGGGATTGTAATGGCCTTTCAGTCTTATACGTTAAAGGGTGGATTATTTTCTAGCCCGTGGGTAGGGTTTGAGAACTTTGATTATTTTTTCTCGTCCGGCAAAGCCTGGCTCGTTACCCGCAATACAGTTGTTTATAATGTGATCTTCCTGACTGCATATACATGCTTTTCATTGGGAGCAGCTATTTTTTTATCTGAAATTCAAAAGAAGTGGTTTAAGAAACTCTCCCAAACGTTAATGTTTCTACCCTACTTTATCTCGTGGGTTACTGTTTCGGCCTTCGTGTATAACTTTCTGAATTATGAATACGGTATTGTCAATAAAATGCTGGAATATTTCAATATTGCGGCATTAGATATCTATTCGGAAACCAGTTACTGGTATATTCTTCTGCCGTTTCTCTATGTCTGGAAATGGGTTGGCTACGGCAGTGTTCTCTATCTGGCGGCCATAGTGGGTATTGATCAGGAAATATATGAAGCAGCAACGATTGATGGAGCTACCCGCTTCCAGAAAATAACGAAAATTACGCTGCCTCTTCTGAAACCGACAATGATCATTTTGATTCTGCTGGGGTTAGGCCGGATCATGCGCGGGGAATTTGATATGTTCTATCAGCTCATCGGCAACAACGGAAGACTCATGGACGCAACTGATATTATAGATACTCTGGCTTTCCGCTCTCTAATAGGCACTGCGGATTTCGGAATGGCATCCTCCGTTGGTGTGTATCAGTCCGTTCTTACACTGATTATTATCTTGACGGCGAACTGGCTTGTAAGACGATATGACAAAGATCAAGCCCTGTTTTAAACCTATCCATTTCAGAAGAGGTGTAATCAATGACTACTACAAGCAACCGTAAAATAAATTCGACACCATGGTTCGCATTTACTTCCTATGCCATTGTGTTAATCATCGCTCTTGTCTGCGTACTGCCTTTTATCGTCTTAATCTCCGGCTCGCTCTCTACAGAGAGTTCAGTAATCAAGGATGGTTACTGGTTCTGGCCGCGTGACTTTTCACTCGACGCCTTTAAATTTATTTTCCGCTACCCTCAAGATGTATTGTCCGCTTATAAAGTCTCGATCATCATCACTGTTATCGGGACGACGCTCTCCTTGCTGATCTCTTCCATGTCGGCCTTTGTCATTAGCCGCAAAGAGATCAGGTACCGAAATGTACTAGCTTTTTTCTTGTTCTTCACAACGTTGTTCAGCGGGGGACTGGCACCTTATTACATCTGGATCTCACGCAATTTACATTTGTCAGATACTTATTTGGTGCTGATCCTGGTCCCTATGTTTAATGTGATGTATATTTTGATTCTACGGAGTTTTATCCAGGGTTCAGTGCCCGAACCGCTTATCGAATCGGCAAAAATAGATGGAGCCGGCTATTTGCGGATATATCTTCAAATGATTCTGCCGTTGTCCAAGCCTGCACTTGCTTCCATTGGTGTATTTATGGTTTTGGCTTATTGGAATGACTGGTGGACGGCAATGATGTTCACGAACAATAATAATATGGTGCCGCTCCAGTATCTGCTCTATAAAATGTTATCCTCTGTTAATTTATCATCGGCCATGGCAGAGCATGTAGCGAATCTCGATACACCGAAAGAAACCTTCAAGCTGGCGATGACTGTCATAGCTACAGGTCCAATTATTCTGGCATTCCCTTTTGTGCAGAAATATTTCGTGTCCGGCATCACGATCGGTGCGGTTAAAGGGTAATGAGATCCCCAGAGTTCAGTGTATAATCTAAAGAATCTAGGCACATATTCACTTCATGAACCGGTAAAGGGGGATACCCGCTTGAAACTACTAATTGTTGATGACGAGACACGAACAAGAGAATTGCTGCGAAGTCATATCGATTGGGAGGGAATCGGAGTTGATGAAGTGAGGACAGCCCATAATGGAATAAAGGCACTTGAATATGCAACAGAATGGAAGCCGGAGATTATACTTTGTGATGTGCGGATGCCAAAAATGGACGGCATAGAGTTTGCCAACCAATACCGCTTGATTGCACCGCAAGGTAAAATTATCTTCTTAAGCGGGTATTCGGATAAAGAGTATTTGAAATCGGCTATACATCTAAAGGCATTGACTTATATAGAGAAGCCAGTAAATCCGTTAGAAGTACGTTCTGCGGTTAAAGCTGCCGTCCTGCTCTGCCAAGAAGAGGAAAAGAAGTACAATGTGGAATTGCAGGTTCAAAAGGATATTGACCGGAGCCTTCCGTATCTGCGGCAGGAAATGGTCCGCAAGCTGATTTCCAATCCGGCTTCGCCGAATGTCGGCCCCGCGATCCACAATCAGGAAACATTTTTGTTGCCGCTTAAGGGGCCATACACGGTTGCCACAGCCAATCTCTACTGGAAAGGATTGTCTCATCCCGAGGATTTCTCACTACAACAGAATATCATCCTGGATATGATTAACCGGAGTCAGAATTTCCCGTCTCTACGATTAATAGCAGGGTTTAATTGGCAGAATCAATTGGTACTGATTATTCCTGGACGCTTCGGCAACGCTTACCGGGATGGACGTGGAACGATTGAAGAATTATTCGCTGAGCTATGTCAAATCGCAGGTGAAGCTATTGAGCTAAGACTCGGCATCGGTTCCAGCGCCCAAACGCTCATGGAAATACCTGAAGCCTACAATAATGCCGTTCGAATCAGTGCTTTTCAGTATTATCATGATCAGAACAATATTTTCTTCGATTCGATCGGACCTTCCCAGTCTATTGATACCAATTGGGACGAGGTACGCCGCATTCGCAACCATTTACGCAAAGGAGAGATTGATGCCGCAAAAGTTGCACTGAGGGAGTGGACGCGGTATGCACGTGCCTGTATGGATCTTGATATTCTACGGCTGAAAGATACTTATTTTCAATTTATGCTTGCGATTACAGAGACTGCCGTTCAACTGAATCTGGTGGAGCAGACGGAGGATAAGGAAAGGCGTTATGTGTGGAAGGAAATCGACGGTATTCCCAGCCTGAATGCACTTGAGAGGTTTGTAATGAATACAATTGATGAATTGTTTGCTGCCGGACAAGGAGAACCGAAAGATGCGAATATCCGGAAAATGCAGATAATCGTCCAGTATATTCATGCCAATTTTCATCAGAGCGGGTTTACAATCAAGGCGATTGCCGATCATGTTCAATTTAGCGAAACTTATTTATGCGCGTATTTCAAAAAACAGCAGGGGCAAACCATTAAAGAGTATATTACTGAAGTCAGAATAAATAAAGCAAAGGAACTGCTGGGAGATATGAGTATGAAATTATTTGAGATCACAGTGCAGCTAGGCTTTACGGATGCAGGTTACTTTACAACTTTTTTCAAAAGATACGTCGGTTGTACACCCAGCGAGTATCGTGAGCGAATGCTGCGATGAAGATCTGGTTGAGCAGGTTATCCAATCTAAGCATTCGCTATAAGCTGTTTGCTACCTACCTTCTCGTCATCTCCATTCCTTTTATATTACTTCTGATTATTCATATCACTCTTACGCAGAAGGAAGATGAAGAACGGGCGATAGATTCCTCACGCAAGATGCTGAATGAAACTAAATCTTATGTTGCTTACAAGTCTGAGGCAATGACAGAGGTGCTTAACTTTTTAGCATTCAACCCTCTGGTTCAGAACGGAGTTGCCGCCGATTCAGCGCCCTATGAGAATATTATTAGGTGGCATGATGAGGCGATTGTGCTGACCCAACTGGTTAATCAATTTCTGTACAATAAGGATATTAACAGCATCCAAATCTACATGGAAAAGGGATTAGCGGGTGCGACAGAAAGTCCTGATTTCTTACAACTGAACAAGGTGAAATCAACGGTTTGGTACCGTGATTTTGCCTCAACAGACGATTTTTTTGATTGGCTTCCCACCAAGGTGCTGGACCCCGGTGCAAGTACGGGAGAAATAGCGATATTACGGAAAGTGCTCGATGTTAACAATAGCCGGAAATTTAAAGGGATTGTTCAAGCCCGTATTGAATCAAGCGCGATGCAGACTGTTCTAAATCATGCGGTATTGACACCCAATACATCCTCACTGCTATTTAATGACCGGGGAGATCTGCTGAGCAGTTCAGATCATTTCGACTACCAGGATACACTGGTGACGGATGTATTGAAGAATACAACTGAGCATTCAGCAAGAGAGGGATATTACAATGACGATTATCTTATTGAAGGCAAGCGCCATCTCCTTGGGGTGGAGGACATTCCGAATACGAATCTTAAGGTAGCTATTGTAGTTCCATATTCGGATATTACCGAATCGACAATAAAAGCCAGAAGCCGCATCATCTCCATATTTATGCTGGTCATTCCCCTGATGCTGCCCCTAGCCTATTTTACCGCAGGTACAGCAACCAAGCGGATTCGCCTGCTGATCCTGCATGCCCGGAAGATTAAACATGGCAACTTCAATATCACTCCGCTTCCCGTAAAGGGAGATGAGATCGGAGAGCTTACACAAAATTTCAATGTCATGGTGCAAAATATATCTGAGTTAATTGACGAAACCTACAAGCTCGGGAATGAAGTGAAGAGCAATGAGTTAAAAGCTCTTCAGGCGCAAATCAATCCGCATTTTCTCTACAATACACTGGATCTGATTAATATCATGGCGATTGAAGCCGATGAGCGTGAAATCCAACGCGTTGTAGATGAGCTAGCAACATTTTATAAGCTTAGTCTGTCAAACGGCAAGGAATTCGTTACTTTAGAGAGCGAGCTTCAACATATTGAGGCCTATACAAGCATACAGAATATACGTTTTGGAGGCGGGATCAGACTTGAGCTTGAGGTAACCCGCGAATGGTATACATGCGAAATGCCGAAGATTATTCTGCAGCCATTGGTGGAAAATGCGATTCTGCACGGTATTATGGAAAAAGAGCCTGAAGAAGGGATCATACGGGTGACAGCCTGGGCTGAGCAGGATGATCTTATTGTACAGCTGTCAGATGATGGAATCGGTATGGAAGCTGAGGAACTGGATGCTATCTTCAAAGGAGATAACAGAAAACGAAAAGGTGGGGGGTATGGCGTCCGCAACATTGATGAGAGATTAAAGCTTGCTTATGGAGCGTCATATGGGTTGAAATTCGAGAGCATTCCCAAACAAGGTACTCGTGTGTATATGCGTATTCCATTAAAGAGTAATAGGCTTAAAGTCTAAATTCTTGTAAAACATATCGTTATATTAATGAATCCTGACGATCACCAAATGGTGACTGTCAGGATTTTTATCATTCCCGCGGATGAATTGTGTCCAATCGGCTTCATTTCTCCGCATGCCAGAAACGGAATTTGGAAGTTGTGACAGCGTAGTAGCTTGTGAATTGCTTCCCTCAGGGCATTCCCGGCAATAAGGGGCATTTCCATATAGAAATCTTCTATTGAACAAGAATATAGTCCATTATAATAAGCGTTTTGTCAATTGGCGGCAGCCTTCTCCCAAGTTAAAGTAAAGATAGTATGTTTGGGGAGTGAGAATGTTGAGTGAAGCAGTACCGCATGATTTTGTGATGCAAGCTTGTACAGTCAGCATAACCGAGGGTACCTACAAAGGCTTCAAATCTATCGTGATGGAAAGTGAACAGATCCGGCTGGAAACCGTACCTCCTTTGGAATAGACAAGACCATCAGCCTTCCTGATCATGGCGAGGTGTGGTCACTTCCATGGGACTGCAGGATTGGAGAAATTTCAATGGTCAGCTCGGTCCGGAGTACACGGCTTCCCTATCAGTTCACGAGAGCCATCTCATTTTCTTCAGCAGATCGGATAAGGCTGGATTACCGCGCTGACAATTTAAGCGACCAACCAATCTCCTTTTTGTGGGTGCCTCATCCGCAAATCGCGGTCACGGAACCGACCCGTATTCTGCTCCCGGAGTCCATGGAGGAAATACTGTGTGTGTACGAAGGCCATTCGCTGAAGAATGGGGAGACGTATGCCTGGGATGATGTATCGCTGATTTCTCCTGTAGTTACCGGAGATGGCAGAAAGTTTTATTACCGTGATAAAGTTCCGGAAGGCCGTTCGGGGCTATATGGTGAAATGAGCGGTAGCTTCTTAATCCTGACTGTTCCCCAGGACAAGGTTCCCTATTTGTCGTTAACAGTAACACCACGATGGCAGGGTGGAACGAGACGGCTAAAGAACTGATTGCAGATATTGCTTCTATTCGCGCAGTCCCTGTATATGAGCTTGTAATTAGACCTGAGTAGAGCGATACGCTGTAGGAGTCACCGGTACCGGTGACTCCTGTTTGTGTTATGTAACAGGATTACTTTCCTATAACGTTACAGCACTCCCGAGAGTAGTGGCCTCTTCTATCGCTAATGACAGTCTTACATTTGTTAAAGCATCTGACAAGGAGTAGGATGAGATTCCCGTCCGTAAGTAGTCCGACATATTTAACAAGGATTGAGCCATACCTATTTCTTCATCAGATAGAGGGGAAGGATGAAAGGGATTCCGGAACAGACATTGCTGGCCTGCACGCAATTCATAGAGTGCGAGACTGTCCAAACTGCCCTCTTGTCCTCCTTGTATCCGTCTCATTTGGAGATATTCTGTTTCGTCGGTACCCAGACGGCGGATAATATCATTATCCCGGATTTCACCATGTGAACCGCGGATCAGTACCCGGTTGGTTCGGAGTGGTGAGAAATATTGGGACCGTGTAAAATCAAGCACAGCGCTTTTGCCGGATGGAAAAACCATAATAGCGATATCTTGCTGCTCCATCTTTAGGGTATCTTCAGCCTCTTTACCTCTGTATGAAAAGTCCATGATTGGCACCTCCAGCCGGCGGGCTGTGATTTCACATGATATTTCAGAAACAGAGAGCCATTTGCGGATCAGACTGATTCCATGGTAGCCATGCGCCACAGAGGCTTGAACATGGCACACCTGGCCGAGATATCCGGCTTGGATTAATGCTGTTCTGGCCTGGTGGTGAGGATGAAGAGGATACTGCTCTGCAACCTGGATGGCAGGAGAATCAGCTATGGGGAGGAGTGTCTCATAATCAAGAAGCGTTGCAGCAGTGGGAGTTTCGGCCAGTACCGGTATTTTTAAAGCGGCCAGTTCTAGTAGTAAAGAGACAGCGGCGTCCTTGGAAACCGCCAAGACCACAAAGTCGCAGTCAGCAGCAAGACTTTCTATAGAACTGTATACTGGAAGATTCCATTTGTCGATTAGATACTGATATTTGGACTGGTTACGGATCAATAAGCCGGTAACCTGAAATTGCTGCGGATGTTTTTGAGCCAGCGTCAAATAACAATTCGCTCTCCAGCCACTTCCGATAATCCCAAAACGTATAGGTTTATTCATCGCAATAAACACCTCAATTTTTTACTTGTGATGTGTAGAGCGTAACATAAATAATTAATTTGGTCATTCCGACGCGAAACGAATACTTTCGATAATGCATCTGTAGAAATACAGACATAGTCTCATTGGATAACAATCGGAGCAACCCATATTGGCAGGAGCCAAAGCGTGGCCAATTATGTTTACAGTGTGGGTGCATGCGATCGTACCCAAGGGAATTTTTTCGGTCGGACTCCGATAAATCTGCTGCTGGAGCAAGTAAGAAGCAGCAGACTTTTTCATCCCTTGTGGAAAATAAGGGCGGATAGTTTTTTGACATCGTATCGTGTTCATAACCTTACACGACAGCATGAATTTTATGTTGTCGTGTTTTTTTAATTTTTAATATGAAGGGATTCTTAGTTGAAGCCGTGAGCCCCCGAAATATGGCTTCGCGCCTGTTCATCGTTCTCATAACCACTACATCACTCTAACGGCAGACGTTAGAGCCATGCAGACAAAAAGCAGCCGATCATGACGATCGGCTGCTTCATGTTGATCTAAGGTGCAGATACGCAAATTCTTCTGAATTACCTACCCGTCACATATCGGTGAACCGCCACACCGGCAAGTGGCTTCCCACTCTGCGGCCGCTGCACACGATTGCGCCAATCCAACCAACGTTGACCGGCCACGGCAGGCTGAGATTGCTACCCTTTGATGCCGGTAAAGGCTACTCCTTTGACGATTTTCTTCTGGAAGATCAGAAACAGCAGCATTGCCGGCAAAGAAGACAACATGCTGACAGCCATTGGAGTTACATAGTCCACCGTAAAGGAACTCAGCAGGGTAGGAATCCCTACGGGCAACGTAAATTTGTTCATATCGGTAATAACCAGGAACGGCCAGAGAAAGCTGTTCCAGGATTGTAGGAAGGCCAGAATGCCCAGCGCAAACATCGAGGAGGCGCTGATCGGCAGAATAAGTTTGCGGAAGATCAGGAACTTGCCCGCTCCCTCAATCTCGGCACTTTCGATCAGCTCATCCGGGATGGCATCCATAAACGTCTTGAGCACAATTACGGTGAATGGCGCCGCCGCACCGGGAACGATCAGCACGGTCAATGTATTGAGCAGATGCAGATTCTTGGCAACCTGAAACTGGGAGACAGCAATTACCTCCAGTGGAATCAGCAGTCCGGCCAGAATCAGCAGGTAGATCCATTTGCCTCCAGGCACATTCAGCTTGGACAACGCATACGCGGTCAACGAGCAGAGCGTCAGCACCAGCAGTGTATGAAGGCTCGCTACAATAAGACTGTTACCCAGCCAGCGCAGGAGCAGCGTATCCGACAAGATACCAGAGAGCGTGTCCAGCGAGTAGGGGGCGCAAACCAGTCGCTGAAGGAACGGATTTGGCTGGCGTCCTGTTTGAGGGCGATAATGCACATCCAGGCAATTGGCAGCAGAAACAGAAGTGTAGCCAGTATCGCCAGTATAACGGTCCATACCCTTGTTTTCATTGGATACCTCCTTCGCTTCTCCCCCGCAGCCGAAGCTGGATAAGTGCCAGGGCCAACAGAATGATGAATAATGGAACGGACATTGAAACAGAATAGCCCAGCCGGTCATTCATGAAGCCCTGTTCGTAAATGTATTGGATAATCGGCTTGGTTGTGTTGTTCGGCCCGCCTTTGGTCATATAATAGATCTGTGGGAAAATCTTATAGGACGCAATGATCTGCAGCATTATAATGACACCCATAATCGAGCGGAGCTGGGGAAGGGTGACGTATATAAACCGCTGAAGGGGGGTTGCCCCGTCCAGCGCAGCTGCTTCATACAAGCTGTCCGGAATATCCTGCAGCGCAGCTAGAAACAGCAGCATGTTAGTTCCCACCGTCCACCACAAAGTTACCAGGGTGATGGCCAGCCAGGCGGTGGGCGTATTGCCTAGCCAGTCAATATTGCTGCCCTGCGGCAGCACATGAACATAGCGGAGCAGCGTGTTGACCAGCCCGATCGATGGATTGAAGATATAGGTTCCCAAATAGGAGACCACCGTGACCGACAGCACCGTTGGCAGGAAGAACCCTGTCCGGAAGAACGTTTTCCAGCGTGTGCCCAGATTGCAGAGCAGGGCAGTCCCCAGCGCCAGTACTACCATCAACGGCGTAGAGATGAACACGAAGAGACTAGAGTGCCCAAGAGAAGACCAGAACATTTCATCTTTCAGCAAATATTGATAATTATGCAGCCCAACGAATGAGATTGGACCGGTAATCCCCCATTTGTGCAGACTCATATAGAAGCCGTAGAGAATCGGCCAGAGCGTAAATACCAGATAAACCAGCATAAAAGGCAGGATGTAGATTAAGTAGCCGTACCGCCGTTTGAGGTTCAGTCTGTTATGCGGCATGTTCCTGTCTCCTTCTTCAATAGCTTAGCTGAAAGTTAAGATCAGCTGTCAGTTCCTCATAACCTTGCTGCGGCGTATACTTGCCCCTCCAGACCGACTCCATAAGCGGAGACAGCAGATTCTCATAGATTCCGAAAATATCCTTCTGTGGCTCCACGTATTGTAATTGTCCGGCTAACCTGGTATATAGGTCACGGAAGGGCATATCCAGATACGCTTTTGAGGTCCAGATTTTGGTGTCGACGGGAACATGCCCTGCTTTGGCCCATTCTAGGCCGTTTTCATTAAAAAATTTAATAAATTGAGCCGCTCCCGTCTGTTTGCTCGTCTCCATCACATTGGAGGGCACGATCAGTACGTGAGATCCGCCGTAATACAACTCTTGGTCATTCCAGAGATTAGGGATAGCTGCGGCTCCCAGCGAAGGAACCTGGTCCATAAACTTGCTCGTCGCCCACACTCCAGTAATGATGATTGCCGCCCGGCCGCTGACAAAGGTCTGTGTGAAATCTGTATCATCCGGCAGAATGTAAGGATGATTGAACAGCTTACTTTCCATCCCCGCGCTTGTGTAGAAAGCTTTGCGGTTAATATCGGCAGCGCTGAAATCGGCATTCAGCAGGCCGGTTCCGCCGTTCTGCGCATACCAGGTGTTCCACAAATACCAATGCTCGGCGCTTTTGGAATAGGTCGGCAGCGCCAGCGGATATTGTCCCTTCGGTTGCACTGCCGCGATTTTATCCAGAAACTCCAGAAACCCCGCCTCCGAACGCTCAAATACAGGTTGTCCCGCGGGATCAAGCACTCCAGCTCGGTCAAGTAGATCCTTGTTGTAGAACATCACTACAGGATGGGTATCGATCGGGCTGCCATAATAACGTTCGTCTTCCTTCACGAGGGACAGCGCCAAGGGGTTGTAGTCCTGCCACGGAATGCCCGCTGTGTGTGCGGCGTCGGTCAGATCCAGCGTCAGGTCCTTTGCCCTTAGAAAAGAATAAAAGGAGTTGCGGGCAACCGCCAGCTCGGGACCGGCGTCGGAAGCTATGCCGTTGGACAGCTTGGCGTTGTAATCATCCCACTTGAACACGGATACTTTCACACGGTAGTCTTGGCTCACGGCATTGAACCGGTCCACGATCTCATTGAAATAGTCTCCGTCGCCCCCGGTGAGTGGATGCCATAGATGAATCACTTCTTTTTCCTTAGCAGCGTGTGTCCCGCTACCGGCACAGCCAGTCAGCAATGCGATCAGGAACACGCCTGCCGCCATAAGCATTAGCTTTCGTTTCATCCTAACACCCCTTGGGCTGTATTATTTAATCCGGTAACGCAGCATGTTCCACGATAACGGTTCCAGAGATAGTTGCCCGGCCTCTTTTGCCCGTTCTTTCTCGGTAGGCAGTACACGCTTAGGATCCGCCAATGTATTCACCGCATAGACATCACTATTCTCCAGAGCAATATGTTGGATCATATCCAGCTGGCCGAAGGAGCGGAAGTCGCACTGGATATCGAGACGCTCTTTGAGCGATTTGTTGATTGCAAATACAGTCAGCTCGGTTTCATCCTCGTTCAGCACCGCGACGGCATCCAGCAGAGGCACGTCTGTGAAATCCCTGCTGTCATATTTCGGCGATTCTATAACTCCCTGGATGGCCGTACCCCGCCCATATTTTGAAGTATAATAAATCGGATAGAAAATGGTATTCTTCCACAGCTGGCCGTTCTTATCGGTCATAATCGGAGCCAACACATTGACCAATTGGGCATATGCTGCGATTTTGACCCGGTCGCTGTTCCGCAGCAGGGCTATCAACATAGCTCCGGCCACAAGCGCATCCTCAAAGTTATACGGTTCTTCCAGAAGCTTCGGCGCAATCGGCCAGTCCTCGCCACGGTCGCGGATAGAAGCCATATCATCCTTACGGGTATGGTACCAGACGTTCCACTCATCCAGTGAGATGTGAATGTCATTCTTGGACTTGTTCTTCACCTTCATGTAATCTATCAAACTGCCAATCGATTTGATATAATCATCAAAGGCAAGGGTCTTTGCAAGGAAATTCGCCGTATCCTGCTCCACGTTAAGATAATACTGGTGTAAGGATAAATAATCGATAAAGGGATGCGCTTCCTGGATCAGAGTCTGTTCCCACTCCCCAAAAGTCGGATACTCCTGACCCGCGCTGCCTGCAGCAACCACTTGAATGCTGCCATCCTGACGTTTCATCGCTTTGGCTGTTTCTCTTGCAACACGCGCATACTCGAATGGTGTCTGCTGACCTACCTGCCATACCCCGTCCAATTCATTACCTATTGCCCAGGTTTTGATGCGGTGGGGTTTTTTGTAGCCGTGGGAGACACGCAGATCACTATAATAAGTTCCGGATTCGCGATTGCAGTAGTCCAGCAGATTCAGCGCATCCAGAATGCCTCTTGTGCCTACATTGACTGTCATCATCGCTTCGGCACCGACCTTGTTCAGCCAGTCCATATATTCGTTAGTCCCGATCTGGTTGGTCTCTATACATTTCCACGCCAGGTCCGGTTTACGCGGGCGCGTATCTCTTGGCCCCACGCCATCCTCCCATACATAAGTAGCAACGAAGTTGCCACCGGGCAGGCGAATCATTGGAACGTTAAGCTCATTAACCGCATCGATAACATCCTGGCGGAAGCCGTCGCTGTCAGCTGTAGGATCTTCCGGATCATAAAGCCCCCCGTAAACACAACGTCCCAGATTCTCCACGAAAGAGCCATAAATCCGGTTGTCAATTTTGGAAATAACATAATCCTTGTCAAATACAAATCTCGCCTTGTTGCTCATTATTCATCCACTCCGTTTCTCTTATTTGGACTTCAGTCCGTTCTTCAGTTGAATCTCTTGCTGTGCCGTCTTCAGCTTGGGGCTCCTCAGCGTTGCCAGCAGCAGACCGGCCATCAGTTGTACGCCGACAATGAAGAATAGTCCCATTTGGGTGCTGCCGGTAAGGTCAATCAGATACCCGAACAGATAAGGGCCGACGAAGCCGCCCAGATTGCCGACACCGTTAATGAGTCCTGTCGCTGCCCCAATCGCCGCCGAGCTGATTACTATAGAAGGAATCGTCCAGAATACCGGGCTGAATCCACCCCAGATTCCTTGGGCAATCAAGATAAAGGCAATAGAAACAAACGGTGCTCCTCCGGTCAGTGCGGAGACAGCCAGGGCAATGCCGCAAATAATCAGAATGGAAGCAGCATGCCATTTCCGCTCGCCCGTACGGTCCGAGTGTCCGGATACAATAAACATAACAAGTAATCCGAGCAGTGGAGCGATCGTGGATAAGATGCCGACGAGGGTGTAGCTGGACCCGGTCACCGAACTGGCAATGGTTGGCCACCAGATGCTCAGGCCATAGTTAAACATGTTGTTGAGCAGGAACACGGCGGTCAGCAGCCAGACGAATTTGTTCTTCAGCACCAGGCCCATGCCGCCCTTGCTGCCACTCTGATCTGCACTTGCAGCATCGCTGGCAAATTCAGCCTCCAGATATGCCTTCTCCTTCTCGCTGAGAAATTTCGCCTGTGCAGGCGTTTCAGCGATTAGCACGATCCAGAAGAATACGCCGATCAGTACCGGGATACCTTGGAACACAAACAGCATCTTCCATGAAAATGTGTCCACCAGAAAGCCTGAAAGCGGCCCCACAATAAAATTGGACACGGTGGCCCCAATCGACCAGTAGCCGATGGCGCGTGCGCGCTCACGCTGCGGAAACCACTTGCCAATCAGGATCAGCGCCGTCGGATACAGCATGCTTTGGCTCAGTCCCAGCAGGAAGCGCATGGTCAGAAGCTGTCCTCCGCTCTGGATGAAGCCCATCGAGATGCATACAAGCCCCCACGCCACCATGGAGATGGTAATGATCTTCTTGGCGCTGACCTTCTGGGCCAGATGGCCGCCAGGAATCTGGAGCAGAAGATATCCAATGAAGAATATACCTCCCACCAGACCGGAAATCGTCGCCGACAAGTTGAAAGATTGGCTCATTCCGTCGAAAGCGTAGCCAATGTTGTTGCGGCAGATCAGTGCCAACAGATACATCACGGCCAGCATTGGGATAATTCGGGTAAATCGTTTGCGGTCGGCCCAGCTTTGGGCAGCGGCCTGACCTTGAGCTGCATCCATTACGTCATCCCCTTCATTTCTTTTGTATTTTAGATATAACTAAAATACTTCATGTATAACTAAAATACAACCAGATTATAAAACAAATCTGGAAGCGTTGTCAACAGGGTTTGTCGAATTGACAACTGGCACAACAAAAAAGCCTGCGTCAAACTAGCCGCAGGCTTGGTGTTTATGCTTCCAGAGAAAAATATCAAATGTTAGGGTTCGGTTATCACACGGGCGAGAATTCCTTGTTCGTAGCGTCCGAAGTTCTGTCCGTATAACGTGAGCCCGCGCGGATTCTCACCTGCGGGATCAACGCTGAAGCGGAGGACAAATGGCTCCTCCTCGCGTTTGTCCTGAAGCTGGTCAATGGTGACAGCAGAAATTTTACGTCCGTCAATAAAAGAGCCCTCGTGATTGATGCGAAGCAGCTTCAGAAAGCCATACTGGTTCAGATGGGGCGGCCACCAGACCGGATTGCCGCTGTACTTGATGCCGCCGATATCTCCGGGGCTCTGCCAATCACCGATATCCACGCCATTGACAGTGAAATGAATATCCGACGGCCAGTCATTATTATGGTAAGGCGCTTCAGAGCCAATTTCGAAAGAAATCTGGATCTCATTCACTTTACGCCCTGCGGTATAATTGGGAATCCGGTATTCAAGAAAACCGGTGGTAAACCAAATGATACCAGCCTCAATATGCTTCGGATCGGCAAAAACCTGGGGGTTGTCAAATTCCCCAATGATCATTTCCTTGGTTGCCATGCCGCAAGTTGGCGTCACCTGAAAATTGCTGTATTGGCCAATCTTAAGATCAGACTCATATACGTGATTGCTGCTGTTGTCTCCGAATTCAATCAGGATTTTGTTCTCGACCAGAAAGCAATTCTTCTGAATTCCATTCTTGGCATAATTGGAAAAGGTCTGAACCAGGCCAGCCTCTTCCAGCTTCTTGATATGCATGGTGACCGCGCCGTTGCTCAGATTCAGATATTTGGCCAACTCATTCATATTCATACCGTTGCGTCCGGTCAGAACTTCAATGATGCTGATCCGGACCGGAGAATCAAGAGCCTTGAATATAGAAGCTCCGGCGGATAACTTGTCTATATATACCATCCTTGGCTACTCCTTTCAGTACTAATTATGATTTTTTATTATAACACTATTTTATGTTTGTTTAAACTACTTAGTAAAGAAGGGGATTGGTGCTAACCGCAGGCGTTATTGAAACATCCAAGAAGATGATTCAATAGTTACAAAAAGGTAACTCTATTATAAAAAAGTGCCTACTTCCAGTAAGTAACTATATAACTTAAGATTAACCCAGCACTAGAAAAATGCAATTGTAAAAGGCGGGGTTCAGCTTGGACAGCAGCTTATGGGAGCAGATTACGGATTATTTTACAACCGACACAGGTGCTTACTTGCTCTCCGTAAAAGAGCACATCATCATCAGCGCGTTGGCTTTAATAGTCTCGGCATTGCTTGGAATCATTTTGGGGTATTTGTGCGCGGAACGCAAAAAATACGAAAAATGGATGGTCTCCATATTTCAGGTTTTGCGGATCGTCCCAAGTCTGGCGATCCTCTTTCTGTTGATCCCTGTGATGGGGACAGGGTTTCAGCCGGCGATGATAGCACTGATCTTACTCGCCATTCCGTCGATTCTGATGAACACTGTTTCCGGCTTGGAAGAGGTGCCCGCGTTTATGCTGGAAACAGCTTACGGGGTAGGGATGTCGGATTGGCAGGTGCTGTGGAAGGTTAAGCTTCCGTTAGCTGCGCCGCTGATTCTGACCGGAATCAAAACAGCTGCAATTGAGATCGTGGCGAGCGCGACCCTAGCCGCAAAGATCGGTGCCGGGGGTCTTGGGAGCATTATTTTTACAGGTCTTGGCCTAAACCGAATCGACTTACTCCTGATTGGCGGTATATCGGTTGCCGTGCTGTCCATTGCCGCCGGGCTCATCCTAGACAGTGCTGAGAAATGGTTATTCAAATATAAATTCACCGGAAAGTAGGGTTCTAACGATGGAGAGAAAAACAAAGTCATTCACAGCAGTTGCAATTGTTCTACTATTAATGCTTACGCTGGCCGCTTGTGGCAGCCAGAACAAGGAAGAAGGCGGCAAGCCGACCCTACGTGTCGGGAGTAAAGACTTTACAGAAAATTTACTGGTTGGTGAATTGTATGCTTTGGCGTTGGAAGATGCAGGATACCAAGTCGAGAGAGTCTTCAACATTGCAGGTTCCGTCATTCACACCTCGCTTGTTAATAATGAAGTTGATCTATATCCCGAATACACAGGGACAGGCTTGTTAACCATTCTTAAAAAGCTTCTGATGACCGATCCCGAGGAAGTTTACAATACCGTGAAAGAAGCCTATGAAGAGCAGTTCCAGGTTACTTGGCTGGATTATTCTAAAGCTAACGACGGAGCCGGGCTGGTTGTCCGCACTGCTGTATCCAAGGAGCTGGGGATTACAACGATTTCTGATTTGCAGAAGCATGCCAGTGAACTGCGGTTTGCTTCACAAGGTGAAGTGGATCAGCGCGAAGACGGCATCCCGGCGCTGGAGAAGGTCTATGGTCCGCTGAAGTGGAAGTCATCGAAGGTGTATGATAACAGTTTGAAATATGAGGTGCTTTCTAACAAGGAAGCAGATGTTGCGCCGGCTTATACAACAGAAGGCATGCTGGTGAATACGGATGAATTCACACTGCTTGAAGACGACAAGCAGGTATGGCCGCCTTATAACTTGGCTCCGGTTGTACGTGACGAAATATTGAATGCTAACCCGGATATTGCGGAAGTCATTAACGAGGTAAGCGCTGCGCTGGATACCCAAACGATAACAGCCTTGAACGCAAAAGTGGATGTGGACAAGGAAGAATATGAAGATGTGGCCAAGGAGTTTCACGATTCTATTAAATAAACGGATTCATGGAGGAGAACATGGCACAGACTGCGATCGAAATCAGCAATGTGAGCAAGAAATATAATCAATCCGGTTATTACGCGGTGGATCATGTAAGTCTGTCCATTGAAGAGGGGGAGTTCATTACCATTCTGGGCTCCTCGGGTTCCGGCAAAACTACATTGCTGAAAATGATTAACCGTCTGTATGAACCGGACGAGGGGAGCATTACCCTTTTTGGAGAAGATATTAGAGCTCTCAATCCAGTTACGGTAAGAAGACGCATCGGTTATGTCATTCAGCAGGTGGGCCTGTTCCCGCATATGACCATCAGACAGAATGTTGCTGCTGTGCCTAAACTCTTAAAGTGGAATACAACAAAGATTGAAGCAAGAGTAGATGAATTAATGACACTCGTCGGACTGGAACCAGCGGAGTTTAAGAGCCGTTATCCTTCCCAGTTGTCAGGCGGCCAACAACAAAGAATCGGCTTGGCAAGAGCACTTGCGTCAGATCCGAAGATCATGCTGCTGGATGAGCCTTTTGGTGCAATAGATGCCATAACCCGGATGAATTTGCAGGATGAACTATTGCGTATTCACGGAGGGCTTAAGAAAACCTTGCTGTTCGTGACCCATGATATCAATGAAGCATTTAAATTGGGGAACCGGGTTATTGTTATGGACAAAGGCCGGGTCTGTCAATTCGATACGCCAAAGAATATTGTATCCTTCCCTGCAGACGGCTTCGTATCCTCCTTAATTGCTTCTTCCCGTGAGCAGGAGAAGTTCTGGGAGGGGTTAGATTGATCGAATATATCATGGGCCACCCCGATAAATGGGCAAAGGCGCTGGTGGAACATTTGGAAATCGTGGGCATCACATTAATGGCTTCGCTTTTGCTTGCTTCGATTCTGACGTTCATGTCCATGACATCCAAAACGCTGTCCAGGTTCCTGGTTTATTTGTTCTCCATCATCTATTCGATACCCAGTGTGGCTCTGTTTGCGATGATGATTCCTGTAACAGGACTGGGCAAGACCACAGCCATTACAGTGCTTGTGGCGTACAATCAATATCTGCTCTTACGCAATTTTATTGCAGGCCTGAATGGGGTGGATCCTGCCATCATTGAAGCGGCTACCGGCATTGGTATGAGTAACCTGCAGGTGCTGTACAAAATTAGGTTTCCATTATCTATCAGGGCCTTCTTTACCGGAATACGGCTTGCGGTAGTGTCCACGATAGGGATGGCTACGATCGCTGCGTTCATTAGCGCGGGCGGATTAGGCGATATCCTGTTTGACGGACTTCGGACGATGAATGTGTATAAAATCGTGTGGGGCAGCGTGCTATCGGCCGGAATGGCGGTTGGTGTCAATGCGTTGCTCGTTAGAATAGAAAAAAGCATTTAGAAGGGGAGTTGCAGCATGAAAGCAGTAGTATTGGAGCACCCCTGCGAGTCGCAGGATCTGAAGGTGCGGGAGGTACCGTTACCTGAAGTGAAGCCAGGCTGGGTTCTGGTCAAAATCAGGGCTTTTGGCATTAACCGTTCGGAGATATTTACAAGGCAGGGGCATTCTCCTTCCGTCCAGCTTCCGCGTATTATCGGGATTGAATGTGTGGGTGAAATTGAAGATCCGTCGGATAGTAGTCTAGTCAAAGGACAAGCCGTTGTGTCTTTAATGGGCGGGCTGGGACGCGGTTTTGACGGCAGCTATGCGGAGTATTCGCTGATTCCGTCAGACCAGGTGTATCCTATCGACATTCAGCTGGACTGGTCTGAGCTGGCTGCCATTCCGGAAATGTATTATACGGCCTATGCTTCGTTATTTGACACCTTGAAGCTGACACGGGGAGAGACACTGCTGATTCGCGGAGGCACCAGTTCGGTAGGACTCGCAGCCCTGCAGCTTGCCAAGAGTATTGGAGCAACTGTGATCTCAACGACAAGAAATCCAGACAAGATAGAGCTTCTAAAGCAATTCGGCGCTGATCATATCTTGCTTGACGACGACAGCTTGTCGGAGAAGCTTTATGCGATTACACCGGACGGCGTAAATAAAGTACTGGAACTTGTAGGAACGGTTACGCTGAAGCATTCACTTGGACTTGCCGCTGAATACGGCATCGTGTGTGTCACGGGGATTTTAGCCGGCGAGTGGGTATTGGACGGGTTCGAACCGATGGTTGACGTTCCGACTAATGTGTACCTGACATCGTTCACAAGCACGCCTATCAAGAGAAGCCTGCTGGTGGAGCTGTTCCAGCATATTGAGCGGCATGGGATTAAAGTGCCTATCGCCAAAGTGCTGCCGCTCGAACAGATTCATGAGGCACATCTCTTGATGGAGAGCAACTCAGCTAACGGTAAAATTGTAATCGTAAATAGCAAGCTCTAGAGGCGCCTCATCACGGTATATTAGGGGACTTGATTAGTCAGCTGAATTTTTATCTGTTGCTGCTGTCTGATTGTCCTTGTATGTTTCTTGATAACCATTACCCCATTGCTCCATTGCGGAGATGACGGGGCGCATCGTATGTCCTAAATCGCTTAAGGAATATTCGACCCGTGGCGGAACTTCGGCGTAAACCGTTCTCACTATAATTCCGTCTTGTTCCATAGAGCGAAGATTGTCCGTCAGTACTTTCTGACTGATTCCGGGGATCGTATTTCGCAGTTCAGTAAAACGATTGGATTTAGCCAAAAGGTTTCTCAAAATCAGCAATTTCCATTTATTGCCTATCAATCCCACTGTGACGGCAACCGGGCAAAAGGGAAGTTCATCTTTAGTTAGCATATTCTGTCCTCCAATAGTTACAAAAAGAGTGTTATATCATTAAAAGCATGCAAGGTTCCAAAAATGATATTGCATCATTATCATAGTGTTTGAAGCTAAATATAACAAGCAGGAGCCACAATCTGATAAAGGAGAGCAAAATAGACAAATAGAGATTGATGAGAACTGAAATGGATTGAAGTGAGAATCATTATCACCTATAATGAAGACTACACTTTTGCCATGCATGTTCAGGAGGAGCACATGAATCATCAGAGCCTTATCCAGCTTTGGGTCCATTCGTCCTTTCACATATTCGATATCCGCCACTTTATTCTGTTGCCCGGGGAAGCTATGCCGCTTTATCCGCTTCCTGCCAATGCTTTTGTGCTGCTGTGCCGTGGGCAGGGAACCGCCAGGCTCAACGGCCGTGCATTTACTCTCTCGCGCAGCTGCCTGCTGCATGGGGGCAAGGGGCTTCACCTGCAAATTGACAGCTTAGAGCAGTTGAAATTTTATTTGATCCTGTATAAAAGCGAGCCCAGGTCATCAAGCTCTTCCCTTCAGGCAACAACGGAGAAAGTGGATGCTCTTATGACTGCCCCCTTGAGTTTCGTCCCGGAATTCCCGGCGCTTCTCCATCAGCATGCCCGCGAGATGTACAATGCCTGGCTGAACGAAGGAGATTTGTCCCGTTTTAGAACAAAAACCGTATTTTATTTGTTTATGCACGAGGTTTTGCGCCAATTGGATAACCCTTCTTTTGTGGCTGACAAACCGGATATCGTAGATCAGGCGATTCGGTACATGGAGAAGGCTGCCCGGCTTCTGCTGGAAACAGATGAAACGATTCAGCATATCGCCGAAAGCGGTTATCGGATGTTCCATCTAAGAGGCTCAAATCGTCCATATGGAATCATCCCGGCAGGTCGCCAGCCCCAATGTCCATTTGGCTGCCACGTTATCGCAGGATCTGGGCTTAACCTATGTAGCAGGGCTGGAGAATCAGGAGCAAAGCTATGTAACGTTATCCCTTGAAGTGCTGCCTGAGCTGAACCCGGATCATATCTTTATGACCGTTGGCAAATCAACCGTCAGCCAGGATGAAGATGCCGAGAAGCTGCTGGCCGAGATGCAGCAATCGGCGGTTTGGGGTAACCTGAAAGCTGTACAAGCGGGTAATTTGCACATCATGCCGCAATGGGTGTTCGGGGATTATCCCAACATAAAGAGCAAATCCCTTGATCTGGTGGAGGCTGCACTGATAAAACCGTAATCGCCCCAAGCTTCAAGCAGCCGATGATTGATCAGCTGGATGATGGACCTTGGAGCGGTGGCCGAGCAGCAAGCCGACCAGTGAAGCGAGCAATTGCTGGAACACCATGCCGAGTACGACGGGGACAGCAACCGGGGCGGGGAAGTAGGACACGGCCAGGACGGCGCCGGCGCTGATATTGCGCATGCCTCCATTGAAGATAAGGGCAACTTCATCTGCTTCATTCCAGCGTAAGACCCTTGCGGTGAGAAAGCACAGGGCATAGCCGGTGGAGGCCATGAGCACAATGACGGCGGCCAGGCCGATCAGATGCAGGTTGAGTTCAGCCAGATAAGGCGAAATAACAGACCCGTTGATCATAATAACGATCGCCATGAAGAGCTTGGCGACCGGATTCAGTCTCGGACTCCATACCGGAGCGACTGCGCCTTTGCTCCATTCATTGAGCACCATGCCCAGCAGAGAGGGCACGACAATCATCCAGAAGAGGCTGCTCATCATCGCCCCTGTGTCGAGCGCCACACTGGTTCCGAGCAGCAGCGACAGCACGCCCGGCACGACAAAAGGAGCCAGCAGGGTGTCGATCAGAATAATGGAGAGTGTAAGTGCGGTGTTGCCTTTATAGATACTGACCCAGATAAAGCTGCTTATTCCTGTAGGAATCACTGCTGCAAGCACAAGGCCGGTGATCGTGAATTCATCCGCGTGATAGAATACATTGCCCAGACCCAGGGCGACCAGCGGCATAGCCATATGCAGGATGAACAAACAGGCGAACAAGGGCAGAGGTTTCTTAAGCACGTTCACGAAATCTTTGAATCCAAGACTGATGCTGCCGGCAAACGTCATAAAGGCAAACAGCCAGGGGGACAGATAGGTGTAAGGGGAAAGACTGCTGCCGCAGAGCACTCCAGTCAGGATACTAAGCGGTGTGATCAGCGGCATCATCCGGTTGAGTACACGATTCACAGCAAGAAGCATGTCATGACATCCTTTTTCAATAAGTTCTTCCTATTATACACCTTTTGAAAAAGGATGGATGTTTAAAAATCCGCCGAAAAGCCTAAGCGTTATAGCCAAAGCCCAGTATGGTAAAACACTTGTCCCGATCTTCGGGCGCCATGCTGATTTCTATCTGATGCTCCCGGCTAACCTTATTTTGGTACAGAATAACCGGATTGCAATGGGTCCAGTTGTTCACGTGAGGATCAGCGGTAAGCAAGAGCTTGCCATCCACGTAAATATCCGCTTTGCCGAACTCGCTGCTGCCGGAATCTTTGTATACGAGGATGAGATTCTTGCTCGTTATAGTCAGCTTAAAAGGTTCTTCCCCTGACGCAGCCGAATGCATCCAATTGTGAGGGAATTGCGGAGTTCCGTAGGGATTGGCATCCATTTCTACCCGCTGCACTTCCGAATCGATCCCCGTGAATCCGCCCACTTCAATCCTGGCAGCGTCCATATGGGTTTGGCGATCCAGCAAATGGGTATCCGCAAAGTCATTCCCGATGACCGGCAGTTGATCCAGCAGGATATCATCGTCATTCATGAACGATTTATGGGTTTCAGAGAACAAGTAAGCGAGACAATCGGCCATTACCCGATGGCCATCATTCGTTGGATGATAGATATCATAGAAAAATTGTCGTTTCGAAATGATGTTCCCTTCAGTTTTGCCTAGCTTGAACTGCTCTGTCACCGCATCCTTGACACTGACCATGGGGAGATTATAACGCCGGCCTATGGGGGAGAGCCGCTCCTGCAGGTTCCAGTCATTCAGAAAAACGCTGAACAGGAGGATCACAGCTGGCCGGTTATCGGCGGAAAGGATTCTAAGACATAGGCTTTCAAAGCAATTGCCCTTGGTTTCATCGCCTTCGTCGTTAACCGCAAATTCCACCACTACGATATCCGGTGCCACCGAACCGTCTCTGAGAATATCCCTTTCATAACGGATCACCCCAAGTTCCGACGGCGTCCCGCCTACCCCGGCCTTCACAAAGTGGATATTATCTCCACCCTCCTTACCGAACCTTTCTTTAAATCTCAAATAGGATTGATAGGCATAACATTCCGTATGTATCGGCTTAGCTCCGGCTCCCTGCGTAATCGAACCCCCAATATAAGCGATCGTGACATCCTGGCCTCTTTCCGCCTTGTCAATGGCAGCCTTCAATCTTGTATTATTGCCAGCATGAAGCCATGATTGTGCAATGATGTCCTGGTATTCGCTCGTTCCAAATGGAACCGGTGTTTCAGTAATTAGCTCAGGTACAGAATAACCCTCATTCAAATAAAAAATAATACTCGCCGTTGCCAGGTCACCCTCGTGATTGAATTCAAAGGCAAATTTGCCGGGAACATCGTCATCTTCGGACCATTCGATATCCTCCAGCTTCAAAGTGACCTCTGTCCCGTCAGAGGGACAGGGCACAAACAGACGGGTACCCGTTTCATATTTGCTTGTTTTACCCCAGTTCTGCAGCAGAAAAGAGACAGGCTCTTCCTGATTCTTTATCGTTCTCACGGATATGCCGATACTGTGTACTAATTTGCGGAATCCCGCGCAGTTCCCCAAAAGCTCCAGTATAAGCTCATCTGTGACGCCGCCTATATACCTGGCCTTGTCGATCAGATAGTTGCCTTCCAGATAAACCTCCTGTGAAGGTCTGCCTTCAGCACGGGCTGTCGCCTCAATGGCTGTTTCGAACAATACAAAAAATCCACTTCTCCGTTCCACGGGGTCCTTGGGTGCTGTGGGACCTTCAGTTATGCCGCTTGTAGTCATTTGGTGATTTCCCTCCACTTGTACCATCCTCTCATTAATGTAAAGGTCTAACATTGTTGATATGGACACGCTTTCACATTAACACCAAATGTTTGGGCTGCCAACGCAATATTTAGTAATTACAAAAAGTTGCTAGTTTACTCATGGCAGCTGAAATCGCTTACAGATATAATATGCCTAGAAATATGAAAATGAGGACGACAAGGGGAGAATTTCATGATAACGAATCTTGGTTTGGATGCCGAACGGGACGGAGCATCGGGCACTTCAATAGAACAGCAGGCTGCTTCGGCTGTCAAGGAATTGAAGCTTGTGGATCAAGGGAAAGCGGCCAGGATTTACGTGGACCCCAAAGGGAAGGATTATAACGGTTTGCGCCGGGTAGCAGAGTCTTTTGCTTCAGATGTGAGATTGGTGACTGGAGAAACCCCTGAAATCTTAACAGACATGGGGCAATTGGAAGGAACCGTTGTAATCGCAGGTTCGATTGGCGGCAATGATCTTGTCGATACCTTAATTGCAGCGGGGAAAGTGGATGTATCCGCGATCCAAGGGAAAAGGGAATGCTACAAAATCCAGGTGGTTGAACAACCGGCAGCGGGAGTGGACAAGGCGCTCGTTATAGCAGGGACTGATAAACGGGGGACGATTTATGGGCTGTATTCGATTTCCGAAATGATCGGAGTTAGTCCATGGGTATATTGGGCTGACGTGGTCCCGGAGAAGAATCCGGCCTTGATTATTCCAGACAGCCAGTTGAACAGGATATCCAAAGAGCCGTCTGTTAAATACAGAGGTATCTTCCTGAATGATGACTGGCCGTCCTTGGGTTCTTGGGTCACCCATGCGTTTGGAGACTTCAATGAGGATTTCTATGAGAAGGTATTTGAGTTGATTCTTAGATTGAAGGGGAACTATTTATGGCCCGCTATGTGGAGTGCCGAATTCAGCCTGAACGGACGAAGCAGTCCGATCGCCAACGCCAAGCTTGCCGAAGAATACGGTATTGTTATGGGAACCTCCCATCACGAGCCGCTATTCCGTGCAGGCAGCGAATGGCAGAAGGTATATAAGCAATACGGGACAAGCAACTTATGGGATTTCGCCAAGAATAAAGAGGCCATCACAGCGTTCTGGGAAGACGGAATCAAACGCAATAAGAGCTTTGACAACCTGATCACCCTTGGGATGCGGGGGGAGAGCGATTCTGCCCTGGAAGGCTCTGACCGGGAGAATATTGAGCTGCTGAAGGATATTATCCGCATTCAGAAAGGATTGTTGAAGAAATATAAGCTTGAACATGCACCTCAAATCCTGGCCGTGTATAAGGAAGTAGAGAAATATTGGTACGGTACTGCCGAAGTGGAGGGATTGAAGGATTGGGAAGTCCTGGATGATGTTACAATTCTGCTGGCTGATGATAACTTTGGCAATCTGCGCAAAATCCCTGTGGAGCATGAACGTCACCGCAGCGCCGGGTGGGGGATGTATTACCATTTCGATTATCATGGCGGTCCTCATTCCTATGAATGGTTAAATACGAGCCCGCTGGAGAAGACCTGGGAGCAGATGTGCATGGCGTTCGATTACGGCATCCGTGAGGTATGGGTTGTTAATGTCGGGGATTTGAAGCCTATGGAACTGCCGATATCCTACTTTTTGGATTTGGCGTATGACTTCGATGCCTGGGGAACCGGAGCAATCAACCGGACTGCGGAATATACCAACCGGTGGGTGGAGCAGCAATTCGGACATGTCGTGGAACAAGAGACGAGTCGGGCAATCGCGCAGCTGTTAGCGGATTATACCCGGATGAACGGACGGCGCAAACCGGAAATTATCTATCCGTCAACCTTCAGCCCGCTTCATAACAATGAGGCGCAGAGAGTATTGAAGCAAGCAATTAATATCGAGAATGCTGCCGATAAATATGATGAGCTCATCCCGGAATCGCACCAAGATGCCTACTATCAGCTCGTGTATTACCCTGCTGCCGCCTCGGCCAATGTGGTCAAAATGCAAATCTATGCGGGGCTTAACAGCCTATACGCTAAGCGGGGCAGCGTATTGGCGAATACCTATGCTACGCTGACAAATGAGGCGATCCAGCGGGACAAGGATCTGGAGCAAATCTATAATACCGGAATCTCGGGGGGAAATGGAAGGGTATGATGAGTTCCCCTCATGTCGGCTATGTAAACTGGGATGCGGCAGGGTGGAAATATCCGGATGTGACTGCGGTGGTTCCTGCCAAGGGCTCTTTGCTGATAGTCGATGTGGAGGGGACGGAGACAGCCTATGTTTCGGGTACAGCCCGTTTACCGGTGTTTACAAATCTGCAGCAAGAGAACTATTGTATTACGATCAGCAATGGCGGAGAAGCGGGATTTGATTATCAAGCGAGCAGCAGCGTGGATTGGATCCAACTGGAGAAAACTCAGGGCTGGATTGAATCAGGGGAGACCCTTCAGGTGTCTGTAGATTGGGAGAAAGCAGATGGAACATCTACGGGTGAGATTTCGATTTCCGGTGCCGGAGGTACAGTTAAAGTGGAAGCAGCAGTAGAATGGACGGACATCCAGGATGTACCGCCGATGACATTCATCGAAACGCATCATGTCGTGTCCATTGAAGCGGAGCATACAGTAAGCCGTGTTGCGAAATCAGGGGTCGAGTGGAAGACTATTAATAACTATGGGCGCTCCTTATCCTCCGTGAAGATGTTTCCGGATGTTGTATCTTTTGCACAACCGGAGCATGCGCCTTATCTGGAGTATCGGATTCTGGTGCGGCAGGACGCGGATTATAGCCTAACCATTTATATTGCGCCGACGAACAACCTGTCACCAACCAGTGGATTGAGATATGCGGCAGGTTTCGATGCGGAAACGCCAGTCATTACGGACACCTTGCCGTTGAACTTTGAGGGGGGCAATCATGATAATGAACCGTGGTGCCGCGCTGTTATGGATAATATTCATATTATGACCACCCGTCATACTTTAACGAAGGGTATCCATACTCTCCGCTTGTACAGATTGGATGCCGGTCTGGTTCTGCAGAAGCTTGTATTGTCTGCTTCCCCGCTTCCCAATTCGTATTTTGGGCCGGAGGAGAGTTTCTATACGGGCAGTCCGGCCATTAATAGTTAGGCTAATCGGGAAAGGAGTATGCCCGGGGTACTGCGGGTCCTCCGTTATTTCAGGGCAGATGACGGAGGATATCCCTTTATATTTTTGAAGACATTGCTGAAATAGGCGACATCATGATAACCACAGTGCTCTGCCACTTCAGACACATTAAAACCACCTGCCGACAGAATCATCTCGGCGTTGTTCACCCGCACCCTGTTCATAAATTCTTTATAGGTGGAGCCGGTGTTCTGCTTGAACAGCTTGCCAAGATATACAGGATTCAGGGCGACGATATCTGCCAGCTCCTGGATCGTGACGTTCTCCGAATAATGATCCATGATGTGGGACATGGCTTTATGGATTCTCGGATCAATCAGCGGTGTCTCCTGATGGTGGGCGATGCTGAGCAGGCGATACACAATCAGTTGAAAGAGGGCACGGGCTTTCATTCTGTATAAAGGCTGTTTGCCCATCCATACATGCGAGAATTCTCTGATGTCCTCCAGAATTTCTTTGGTCCTCCAGTTCTTGGTTACGGTCTCAAAAGGAAGCGGCACAGGATCGCCTGTCTCCCAGGTGAAATTAAACGCAAAGGAACGCATCGGTGCCTCCTTGAAGGTCTGGGCTTCCCGAACACAGCCAGCAGGAGCATAGAGCATATCGCCAGCTTCCACGGTGAACTTCTCCCCGTTAATGTAATAGTTCGATTTGCCTTCAACGATGAAGGTAAGATCATGGAAATCGATGGTGCTCTTGACAATTTCCCAATCCGGGAAGGATCTGCGATCGACGAACAAAAAAACATTCGGAACAAGGTTTTCATATTTGTTAATGTCCATTTTCAGTATTTGCTCCTTCCGTCAACCAGCGCTGCACAAATACCCATGGGTATATTATACAAAAAGGATGCATAGGGGTACCACTTATCTGCTAAATCTGGTGGTAAACCTCTTATTAACTGAGGTTTGCCACCAGATTAATATTTAATAATGTCACTGTATCAGATGATACAGATGCGGCGGAACATCTGACAGAAACGGGTTGAAATCGCCGTTTAAACACACATGCAGATCATGCATGGCTCTTGTGCAGGCCGTGTAAAATAACTTTCGCTCGCTCTCTTGGCCATACTTATGCTGCGAGGCATCGTATATAACCACCGCATCAAACTCAATCCCCTTCGCCAGATAAGCAGGAATTACGATTATACCTGCTGCAAAAGCAGCCGTTTCTTTTTCAACCAGCCGAATAGGGAGCTTGGCTTGTAGAGCGCGGTGAGCTTCTATGCTCTCATTGGCGGTTTTGCAAATGATGGCAATGGTTCGGTGGCCTTTATTCTGTAGCTCAAGTATACTGCTCAGCACTTGGGCAATAAGTCCATCGGTACTCCGGACCTGCTTGACGGTCGGTTTGTTGCCTTGGCGGTCAAAAGCTTCAATCGTCTGCCCGCCCGGAATGCTTGCCCGCGTGAATTCAATGATCGGCTGTGTCGAGCGGTAGCTGCGTGTTAGTCTTACGGATTGTGTATTATCGTCTCCATATAGAGATTGCAGCAGTTCTGTGTCTTCGCTCGCCTGGTCATGAATGAAGATTCGTTGGTTCCAGTCTCCCAGCACGGTCATTCGGCTCCGGGGAAACAATCGCTTGATGAACATAAACTGAAAGGTGGAGAAGTCCTGGGCCTCATCAATAAACACATGCCGGATCGTATTGTTGGTCTGGAATCCCTCGATACATTCGGTAAGATACAAGAAGGGTGTGGCATCCTCATACAAAAGCTTGGCTTGATCCAATGGGCCTACCGTATGTTTACAAATGGCCTGCCAATGTTGAGGTAATCCCAAACCTTCATTAAAGATCGGTAAGTTCTCAAGAGAAGCAAACAGCTGAAGGTAAATTCCGGGAATATCCACGTATGCGAATTGCTGGATGTCCTGCTGCAGAGGCCTGAAATGGACATCTACGATTCTGGCAGCCAGAATATCCCGCTCGCTCCTGGAATCGGAGAAGGCAGGGTCTGCAAGGCGTTCCTGTTTCTGCAGCTCCTGATAGGCCCAGTTATATTCCTCTCTGTCCAGCAGTTCCATTTCATCTTCAACCCAAGGCTTTTCTCTTTCCTGAATGGCCTGTTTCTTCAACTCCTTCAGCAGCCACTCGGACAGCAGCCCCAGACGGTTGGGCAGCCGCAGACTGGAGGCGTAGGTATAGAACTGGTCTTCGATTGTTTGGGCTGACAGCAGGATTTCATCGCGGAAAATGATGTCTTGGAAAAGCATACCCTCGTGTCCCAAATAATCTACATAGTGTTCAAGGAAAAGCATGAATTCCTTGGAGGCTTTCCACTGAATCCCTTCGATGCGTTGAGCATAATCGCTCTCGCTCATTCCCGAAAGAATATACTCCATTTGCTGGAACGGGTCCTCCAGTTGAAAAAGGCTACCGATGCGGTGCGCCAAATATTCCTGGAAAGTGGTCTGAGCCATATTGTCTTCACCTAGCTCCGGCAGAACCGTAGCCACATAGCTGTTAAACATGTGGTTAGGCGAGAACAGCACGATCTGGTCTGCACGCAGATGCTCACGGAAACGGTATAACAGATAAGCGGCCCGTTGTAGGGCTGCCGACGTTTTGCCGCTGCCGGCTGCACCTTGAACGATAAGCAGTTGGCTGGTAACATCGCGGATAATCAGATTTTGTTCTTTTTGGATCGTGGCTACGATGCTGCGCATCTGTGAATTGGCTTGTTGTCCCAGCACCTCCTGCAGCAATTCATCCCCGATAGTGAGGCTGGCATCGAACATGCTTTCGATTCTCCCGTTGCGAATAACGTACTGTCTTTTTAAGGTCATGTCTCCTTCGATCACTCCGCTGGGGGTATCGTATCTGGCAGGACCCGGAGAATAGTCATAATAGAGGTTGGAGACTGGAGCTCGCCAATCGTATACAAGAAAATCAAGGCCATTAGCGGCGAGCAAGGAAGCAATCCCTAAATAAATGACCTCTGGCTGCCGGGCATCGCCATCCCGGAAATCGATGCGACCGAAATAGGGCGACTGTTTCAGCCGTGTTAGTGTATGCAATTTCTTCTGGCTCAGCTGATAGGTTCGCTCATTCTCGGATAAAATCTCGGTCTGCTGCTTCAAACTGGCATAAGTGCCCGCATCTTCGAAATTCAAAGAGACCTCTTCCCAGAAATTTTTACGGAATTCTACGATATCCGTTTTTTTCTGGCCCAGTTCACCTGCAAGGTCTGCCGCTTGCTTGTCAATTTCGCCGACCACTTCATCCACACGCTTTTGTTCCTCATCCCGGCTCTCAAATTCAGCACTCATCGTAATAACCCACTCCTCCATACCCGTATTTGACAACATAATTGAACTGTGATAACATTGGAGTATAAATGTAACATATTACATAATGTGAGAAAATAAACCTCTTATGATTTTAGCATATACTCATTTTCAGTTCAATTTGTTTTTACAAATAAAAAAAGAGTGCTCCAAGATCCATTTTCACTGGATACTTGGAGCACTCTTTTTAATTTATTTTTTACCTTCCGACTGCCTGACATGAAAGAGATCTTGACAGTAAATCACAATTGGCACACAATAAATAAGGATACTTTATAAAGTGTATTTATTAAATGAACACGTGAGGTGCGTATGGACAAAGCCAGCCCTAACCTAATGAAAGAAATCAATCTGAACACCGTCCGCCGGGCAATGAAGCAGCATGGCAAAGCAACCAAGCCGCAATTGGCGGCCCTTACCGGGCTGAGTGTGGTTACCATTCAGTCGCTGATGAAAGAACTGATCGAGCTTGGTGAGGTCGAGGAGGATGCGCTGATTCCATCCAATGGGGGACGCCCGGTATTAAATTACCGGTTCAACTATAATCACAGCTTGGCTCTGGTGATCCATATGAACGAATTACAGGTCGAAGACATTGTGTTTGTGGCCGTCTTTAATCTGAATGGAGATCCGCTGCTTAACCGGGAATATTCCTTCAAGGATATTTTCAACCGGAAGATCTTCTACCGTATGCTGGATGAGCTGTTGGCTCTTTTTCCATCCATTAAAGTGATGGGCATTGGCATCCCCGGTCAGTCGGTAAACGGCAAGATTATCGTCAGCAGCCACCAAGAGCTGCAAGGGGTTGAACTGGCCGGAGAGCTGGAGCGAAGATATGGATTGCCTGTGGTGCTGGAGAATGACGTGAATGCCGCTGTGAGCGGGTATTGCCATCACAAGCAGACTGCTGAGGAGCAATGTATTCTAGGGATTTATTTTCCGGAGAAGTATCCGCCCGGGGTAGGGATTTACCTGAACGAAGGTATTGTAAAAGGCAAAAATGGAATGGCCGGAGAGATCAAGTTTCTTCCATTGAATGTGGATTGGTACCGTGCCATGACAGCTGAAGTATTCATTGAAACCGTCTGTACGATTGTACAGACCTTAAGTGCGGTTCTTGCCCCGGATCAAATCGTGATCTACCGCGAACAGATCGATGTGGAAGCCTGGCGCTCCGGATGGGATTCTTATCAATCCACCCACGGATTGCCGTCTGCTCCTGAGATCAGGATATCCAACGCCTTTTATGAGGACTTCAAGGAAGGCATGAAGTGGCTGACACTGCAAGCGCTGGAACCCAAACTACAAAATCAACTCTGAGAACGGATGAACATCAATCTATGGCTACTTATTTCTTAATCGTGATTTATTTGGCATTTATCAGCTTGGGCTTGCCTGACTCCTTGCTTGGGTCGGCTTGGCCGCTTATGCGCCTGGATTTCGCAGCTCCCCTGGAGACGGCGGGTCTGCTGTTTATGGTCATTTCGGCGGGGACTATCCTATCGAGTCTGGCCAGCGGAGCGGTGCTGAAACGGCTTGGAACAGGCAGAGTTACCCTGATCAGCTGTATCATGACAGCCGGAGCACTGGCAGGCATTGCCTATTCGCCGTCTCTGCTATGGCTGATTCTCTGTGCGATTCCCCTGGGACTTGGCGCGGGTTCGGTAGATGCCGGGCTTAACAACTATGTCGCTGCAAATTACAAGGCCCATCATATGAGCTGGCTGCACTGCTTCTGGGGAGTGGGGGCTACCCTGGGTCCCATCATTATGGCCCAGTTCATTTCAGGAGAGAATCATTGGAGATGGGGGTATTTAACAGTCTCCGGGATTCAGCTTCTGCTAGTGGTAGTTCTTGCCTTGACGCTCCCGTTGTGGAAACGGATTGAAGAGAATAACCCGCACAAGTCCAATGAAGGTGCGGAAGAACAGGAGCAGTCATTCGATACGGTCAAACCACTGCGGATCAAAGGTGTGAAATGGGCGATGTTCACCTTCTTCTTCTTCTGTGGTGTGGAAGCAACCGTTAATCTGTGGGGGAGCAGCTTTCTGGTCAATATGAAGGACCTGCCTCCGGCAACGGCTGCCCAGTGGGTATCGCTGTATTTCGGCGGGATCACGGTGGGCCGCTTGGTTACGGGGTTTATTACCTTCAAAGTCAGCAATCGCATGCTGATCCGAGCAGGTCAGTGGACGGCATTGGCTGGTGCGTTGCTTCTTCTCCTGCCGCTGCCATCCGCCTTCTCGTTAGCGGGTTTTATCATCATTGGATTAGGGCTGGCTCCAATCTTCCCTTGTATGCTGCATGAAACGCCCGTACGATTTGGCAAAAAGCATTCTCAGAGCATTATGGGCTACCAGATGGCCATGGCCTATACAGGAACCTGCCTGCTTCCACCGCTGTTTGGATTTCTGGCTTCCAATATAACGATTGCTATGTTCCCACTCTATGTGGCGGTACTTGCTGCGGCTATGCTCCTATTCTCTGAACAATTAAACTCTATAGTGAGGAGGGTACACAATGATAGGCTTTAAGAACTTGTTCCGTTCCTTCGCCGCGGAAGTTCACAGAGTGGAGTGTGAAGATTATAAGAATATCAAGGAAATGGTCAACAGGTTCTCTCCTGAGCAATCACAAGCCTACCTGACCGCCCTGATCAAAGCGGGTGCTGACTTCGAAGGAGTGTCTCCTATGGCATTTGTGAACCAATTATGTCGGGATATCTCCAAGAACACAGACCTGAAGCAATAATCGTTTATGAATCCATTGTATGAGCTGTTCAGCGAATAATATAAATATAATATTTTACAAATGATCAATGATTCCCCATACTAATCTTACGGTTAATAGAATTAATTAACTAGAGAAGAGAGGGAATACCGTGAGAAAGTATTGGATTGTAGCCGTATTGCTGGCTCTGGTGGTGACGGGGTGTGACAACAGCCTAGCCAATGATGAGGGGGCATGGACCGGCAAGCTGGTTACCAACAGCGACATTGCAGGAACTGCCAACAGCGACATTGTAGGAGGCGGAGAGGGTTCGGATGCACCTGCAGACAGCTCTGCAGATGAGGAGTTGGCAGAGAAAAGCCGGGAGCTGTCCGAATTAATTGATGATTTAAGCTACACAACCAGCGTGCAGGAGTTGAAGAAGAAATATGGCACGGAGAAAGAGCAGCAGATTATGCCGCTCTATAATGTGGATGAGAGCCAGCCGTTTACGTTTCATTTCAAAGCCGATATGCTGGATGTGGATTATTTCGAGTCGGTTACTGTACATACGGATATTAAAGGGTTGCCTGAGAGCAAAATTTACAGTTTATTGGATGCCGATGTCTCTATTCCGGGTCAAACCTCCATTACTGTGAAGCCCTATTATGCCTTGCTAAGCTCATTGGATACGACAAGAGATGAGGAATCCTGGGGATATGCACCGGTTTATTATTTGCGTGTGAACTACGATCTGAATACAACGACACCCACGAAGCTCGCCAAGCCGCTGATTATTCCTTTTACGGTCAAAGCTCCGATTGAGTCGCCCGATCTGTCCTACGAGATCACTTCCGACAACAGGCTGAAGCTGGTGTGGGATAAGGTGCCTGGTGCGGACCGTTATAAGGTGTACAATGTCTCTTCTTTTGATCACAACAAAAAGACCTTGGGCCCTGAAGAAGGCTATTCCGGCTCTTTCCCTGCTCTTATTGGGGAGGTGGAGGGTACGGAGTTCACAAATTTTGCCGAGGATAATTATGACGGTCAATATACGGATGACAGCGAAAGCGGAAGGGACGGCGTGATCTCTCAGAATTTGCTGGTGACTGGAGATTACTATGTGACTGCAGTAAAAGGGGACAAGGAGTCCAATTTCAGTCCGGTTGTCAGCACCCATTCGTTATCCAAGAATCTGCCGATGAGTCTCTCCGATAATGCAATGTTCTATTCCAACTATGAAACAGTCAAAGAACTCCCCCGGAAGACCAAAGTTCTCTTCATTGATGAGTCCGAAGTTACGAGGAATGTGATTTATGGAGATTACAAATTGGATGAATCCGGGTTCGGGATCATTGATTTCAAGATTGAAGGCACTGCGCTCCACGGTGCGGTGCTGGTGTTCGACTTCGATCTCCAGGCTTACGAGAAGCTGCGCAGCAGCTCGGAAGGGAATCAGAATAATAATTTCAACGGATATATCGAACCTTTGAATACTACCGCACATATTCCTGAACTCGATGTACCCACGTTCATAGGCGGCAGTATGTTCGATTTCGGCGATAAGGAGGATGTAATTGCCGCACAGCTCTCGAATACCCGCAAGCTGGTGGAGAAGGCTAATGAAGCCCGGGTCCCCATACTGAGAACAGAGACTCAGGTTCCAGTGAATGCCAATTCTGCACTGGAGGAGTATCTGGCTCTGCACCTGGTGAATGTCAGCGGTGTTATTCCGCTTGACGCATTTCCTGAAGCGCAGAATTTCGAAACGCTATCCGATACGTTCCAGCAGGTGATGTACCAGAATCCGCTGATTATGGATGTAGAGAACTATGGCTATGATTATAATTCCCTAAGCTTCTATGTGAGTTACAGTGATTCCAGAGAGAACATTCAACAGAAGCAGCAGGAGACGGTTGCAGCCGCCAAGCGGATTGTGGACACTATTATCAAGCCGGATATGAATAATAACGTCAAGCGTAAAGTGGTATACGACTATCTGAATGACAATGCACTCTATGATGATGATGCATTGGCCAACGCAGAAGCCTACAACTACCTGAAAGTCGATAAAGAGTATAACGATTCTTTTAATGCTTATGGAATTATGGTTGACGGGATCGGGGTCTGCTCCAGCTATGCGTCTGCTTACAAAATGTTAAGCGATCTGGCCGGTCTAGACAGCATTGTGGTTACCGGCAAACTTGGAACAGGGCCGCATGCCTGGAACAAGGTGCTGATCAACAAGCAATGGGTGAATGTAGACCCTACCAATAATGAGACCAACGCCGGAGTTCCTTATATGCTGTATAACACCAATGACAAAACGGCGGTAGCCCTGGATTTTCATGAGGATAAGGACTACTGGATCGACACCGAGCTGAAGAAGTTTGCTTCCAAAGACAACTCGCAGGATTATTATGTGAGCCATGGTTTAGAGGCAGCAACCCTGGCTGAATATAAATCGAAGCTGATTAAAGAGCTGAAAGCGGGCGGAAGCTCTATCGTCATTCGTTTAAGCGCTGACCTGGATGATGATGAGATCATGAACCAGACGGCCGCGGCTTATAGTGCAGTTGCACCGGACAAACAGGAGAACGCGCAGATGTATGAACTGAAGAATTATATCATTATAGAGCATTAACGATTGGCCCTGAACCTGGCGCGGGCAAGCCCTGATACGATTTATGGTATCAGGGCTTTTGGTATTTCTTTGAGGCAGAAGTTTAAGCCATGAAGAAGATATTATGATGTTAGCATGCATAACATTAGCGGGTGTTTTTTGTGTATTTTCACTAATACATCTAGTTTATGATTGATAACGAGACGGCATTCAGTTTAAAATAGATGTACCGAGTGATATAAAGTGACATATAATAATCGAAAGATCGGCCAAATATACGGACAGATGAGAGGATGAGGGTCATGACGAATGAGACAACGACACCACCAAAAGAGCTTGAGCTGCCTCGTGACTGTACGTTCACTCCCGAGGACTGGCGGGTGCTTGCCGAATATTGGTACCCTGTCGCGGTTGCCGATGAGGTGCAGGATAAGCCGGTAGCCGTGAAACTGCTGGATATGAAGCTGGTCTGTTACCGCAGCAACGGGAAGATCGTGATCGCCCGTGACCTCTGCTTCCACCGTGGAGCGCCGCTCAGCAAGGGCTGGGTTGATAACGGGGAGATTGTCTGTCCTTATCATGGCTTTCGTTATAATTGTGAGGGCAAATGTACGGCAGTGCCGGCACACCCCAGCTCCAGAATCTCACCCAAGCTGAAGCTGATCGTGTATCCTGCTGTGGAGCGTTATGGACTGGTATGGACCTGTCTTGGTTCAGCGTCTGAGCAGATTCCGGATTTTGCGGCCTGGGACGATCCCGATTATATCAATATTCTGATCCCAAGCTTCGATATTGCCGGTTCGGCCGGGCGGCAGATGGAAGGTTTTCTGGATGTGTCGCATTTCGCTTATGTCCACACCGCAACGTTCGGAGACCGCAATAATACAGAGGTTCCGCAATATAAAGTCAGACGTGAAGGCGACCAGCTGGTGGCCGAATACTGGAGCACGGTCAGCAATTACGGCAAAGGCCAGGATAACCCGGCCCCGGAGGGCTTCGAGTGGCTGCGTGAATTCCGGGTGTTCCCGCCGTTCGCCGCTTCTCTCCAAGTGTATTTTCCGGATGAAGGCAGGCTGAATATCCTGAACTGCGCTTCGCCGGTATCGGCCCGCTACACGCGGCTGTTCTGTCCAATCTCACGCAATTTTGACAAAAACGCACCTGTGGAGGATACGATCAATTTTAACCTTCAGGTCTTCCAGGAGGATGCAGAGATGGTGGAGGCGCAGACCCCGGAGGATCTTCCGCTCGACCTGCAGGCCGAAGCCCACATCCCGGCAGACCGCACATCGATTGCTTACCGGCAGGTACTTACTTCATTGGGACTTGGGCAATCTTATACTTCATAGAAGCAGTTGGCCGCTCTCATGCAGACAAGAATCTGCATCGGGGCGGTTTTTTTAAAATATAAGAAATTATATGTTCCACACTATAATTCATCCTTCTATTTTTCGCAGAAATGGATGCCTGAAAGCGATACGTAGTATCGCTGCTTCGGAAGCATACGCTTTGCAGAGGACGGCGAAGCCGTTTCTTCTTATTTGTGTGTAAGTTTATCTTCTTGCGTCCTTTTATATTGTTTATTTGCCTTAAATGCGAAATACAGATATATCATTATTATAAAGGGTAATAATATCCACATAAAACCTCTACCCAGGGCGAATGGTGTTTCGAAAAGAAAGGCCCTCCAGAAAGCCACTCCGTTCAGATCCCATAGTCCCGGAGTATAATATAGTAATTTCGGATCAAGCAATGCTTCCAGATCGATCGCATCAGTAGAAATGAGTGCTGCCAGTACAAGGATGAAGGAACAAGCCAACATAGCCCACATATTCGACAGCCGCTTGTACCGACCGGCTCTGGAATCGACATCCGAAAAGATTTCTTCACTTCCCTGTGTGCCTTTTTTCTTGAAATACTGATATCCCGAGCTTTTTGTCCCCGTGATATGTTCCCAGCCGCTGTCCGCAAATAAAGAACAGTAATCATCGAAATCCTCCCGTTTTTTAAAGATGCGGTAGTCCATTTTTATAGTTGAATTCTCAGACCTTTCAGGTTTGAATTCATAGCCGAACGCCGTTTTTTTGGTGAATCGGTAACCCTGCCTCGCCATGTCAGTAAGCCAGCTTTCTTCTTTGTCGAAGTTAGTAAAAAACTTGAATTTTCTCATTCGCGGTTCCTCCATTCTCATTTCAATCGATCTATCGTACTGTCAATCATGTATTGCATTCGCTCAAGGTCAAGGCGTAAAATATCCAACCCTTTGTGGGTAATGGCATACACCTTGCGGCGGCTGTCCTCGCTGGCCACAGGCTGAATGAACTTTAGCTTTACCAGATTCTCAATCGCGCCATACAGGGTTCCCGCAGCCATTCGAACTTGCCCGCCGCTGAGTTCCTCCACTTTCTGCATGATTAGATAACCGTGAGCAGGCTCGACCAAGGCCAACAGAATGTAATAAACAGTTTCAGTCAACGGCAAGTGCTTATCTCTTTCCATGCTTACCTCCTGTGAAAAAAATATATCGTCTAACTGTATAAAGTTAAACTGTATAGTTATACTATATACAGTTTAACTTTATATTGCAACATGGAAAAAGGGATTAAATCCAATCCGGTTTCTATGAATAGGGTGGAGGCCCAGCGGAATGAACGGGCAGATCTGCCCCATTGTTCAGCTTGGGACTGCGGTAGCAGGACATCACCTGTGATTTCGCAGAATTCTACCTGGATGCAGTCTGGAACGGTCCGACCGGGCAACTGGCAGCGGCATTATATGGTCTGGGCGAGACAGGGACAGCGGAGGTTGCCGAGGTCATTGCAGCCTATGCCGACGGGGAGTCTGTAACGGTGCGTAAAGCCGTCATCCACGGTTTGTCCCGACTGCAGCCTGAAGCTTATCTGGGGCTGTTTCTGCAGGAGCTGCAGGATGAGCACCCGGGCGTATCGCGGGCGGCTGCCAAGGCGCTGGGGTGTATCCCTTACCTGATTCCAAAACAGGAACTATCGGCAATAGCGACTAGGGAGCAGTCCTTACATGTGCTGCGGAATACGCTGCGGGTACTTGGCTCGTTGAATAAGTGGGAGCAGCTGGATATTCTTCTGGGCATGCTGGAGACTGCTGCAACAGAATCTGTCCGGCAGGAATTATTGCAGCAGTTGGACGGCTGGATCGCGGGCTTCAACCGCCAATTCGCCGCCAAACCGCTGTCTACCGCCACATCTCTGCTGGAAGTTCGCTTGCAGAGCACCCGGCGTCTGCTGGGTGAACGCAGAGCGGACGTATTAACCTGGCTGATCAGCTGAGGGCTAGGCTCTCTGTAATTTAATTCACAATCAAGGGTCGATGCATAGTGTAAAGTATATTTATGCATGATTATGTTAGTTAACTTACAGAGAGAAAGGGTCATTTTGAAATCTATGGAGAAGAACACAACAATAACGAAATCCATCACATTTGTGCAGGCTCTGGCCATTGTGGTAGGGATGATTATCGGATCGGGCATCTTCCTGAAGCCGGGTATTGTGCTGAGTAATGCCGGCACCCCCTGGCTGAGTATTCTTGCCTGGGTAGCAGGCGGCGTGATCACCCTGGCCTCCGCGTTGTCAGTGGCAGAAATTGCCGCCGCCATTCCCAAATCGGGTGGGCTGTACACGTATCTTGGAGAGCTGTACGGCAATGTTGCCGGGTTTCTGCTCGGCTGGGTGCAGGCGGTCATTTCTTATCCAGCCTCCGTTGCTGCGCTGGCGATTGCCTTCGCCACCTACTCCAATTTCTTCCTGCCAATGAACGGGATACAGCAGAAGCTGCTCGCGGTATTTATTCTGCTGTTCATTCTGGCCATGAACGTCATTTCCACGACCTTCGGCGGGATGATCCAGACCATCGCAACCATCGGCAAGCTGATTCCAGTAGTAGGTATTGTCGCCTTTGGGCTGATCTCCGATCTGGCTCCCGGCTTCAGCGGCATAACAGCTACTGTGTCCGGGGCCGGCTTCGGCGCTGCGATCCTGGGTACGTTGTGGGCTTATGATGGCTGGATCAGCGTGACTAATATGGCGGGTGAGATCAAGGACCCTGCGCGCACGCTGCCGCGGGCCATTACGGTCGGTGTTATTTTTGTAATCGTGGTGTATGTGCTGTTTAATCTGGCGATCTTCCAGGTGCTTCCTTACGAATCCATTGTGGCTTCGACTACTCCGGGTGCGGATGCGGCGGAAGCGTTGTTCGGCAACGGGGGCGGGGCGTTTATTACGGCAGGTATCATTATTTCGGTGTTAGGTGCGATGAACGGCTACCTGATGACAGCGGCTCGCGTGCCTCAGGCGATGGGGGAGAAGGGCGAGATTCCTTTTTCAGCCGTACTTAGCAGAATTCATCCCAAGTTCCGGACACCTGCCAACGCTCTGATCTTTCAGGCGCTGCTGGCGGTGATCTACATTTTCTCGGGGACGTTCAATACGCTGACCGATCTGCTGGTGTTCGTGCTCTGGATCTTTTTCACAATGGGTGTGTTTGGCGTGTTCCTGCTGCGCAAGCAAATGCCGCCACAGAAAGGCAGATATAAAGTGCCGTTCTATCCGGTTACACCAATTATCGGTGTGGTGGGCGGAGGATACATTCTAGTCAGCACGGTGATAAGCGATCCGGTCCGTTCGCTGGTTGGGATCGGAATCACTTTGCTCGGACTGCCCATCTATTATTTCATGGCCGCGAAGAAAACAGTATAGAAGAGCATAATTAGTGGCTTTTGGCGTTCATATCTTAGCGTGCATTCTAAGCCCTGAATCGGTATGATATACAATGTGAACTTGATATCTAACAATCATATTGGGAAATAAGAGGGGTATTTCAGAAATGCGCAAACGTCTGGGCGGCAATAATCGAGTATATATCATGCAATTGGCAACGATCTTCCTGGGTTTTATTATTTTCGGCTTCTCGGAGAATATCAAAGGTCCGGCCATTCCGCGGATTCAATTTGATTTCAATCTGGATGAGCAGCAGCTCGGCACGATGTTGTCGCTGAACGCGCTGGGGTATCTGATTGCCTGCTCCTTCACGGCTTATCTGGTCCGCAAGTGGGGGATCAAGGCGGTAACGCTAATGGCTTTTGGCTCGATGGTGTTATCGGGAATTCTGATCTTTATGTCGCGCACTTATCCGTTGTTCGCGTCCTCGTATTTCGTGATGTATATTGGCAACGGGATGCTGGAAATTGGGCTGGCGATTCTAGGCGCGCGGATCTTTGTGCGCAATACCGGCACGATGATGAATCTGTCGCATTTCTTCTATGGCCTCAGTTCAACGGTTGCGCCGATGATTGCCACGGGCTTGATGTCGGTGACATTGTTCGGGCAGTTGCTTGATTGGAGATGGATGTATCTAATTATGCTGAGCTTGTCGGTGCTGCCGATGATTCCGGCGTTTCTCAGCTCCTTCCCCGGTGATGATCTGGCGGAAGCCGACCGGATTCCGCTCAAGACGCTGGTGCGGGACCCCGCGCTGTGGCTGCTGGTGCTAATCCTGACCTTTGGGGTGGTATCGGAGCTGGCGGTGGGCGGCTGGCTGGTGAATTTCCTGGAAAAAGCATACCGCTGGGACACCGTCGCAGCTTCGGGCATGCTGTCGGCGTTCTTCCTGTGCTTCTCTGCCGCACGGCTGTTTCTCGGCCCGGTGACCGACAGAATCGGCTTCAACCTGTCCTTGATTCTGCTGTCGGCCTTCTCAGCGCTGTGTACGTTTGCCGCCATTCTGGGCGGGGAGCCTGCGGCATTCCTATTCGCTGCCGCCGGGATCGGGATCGCCCCGATTTATCCGACGGTCATGGCTTTTATTGCCCGCAGGTATCCCAAGGGCAGCGATACCGCGATTACCTTTACCGTTACCCTGATGGGGGTAGGCAGTGTAATCGGCAATTACGCAATCGGCGGAATTACGAGCGGAATCAAGCGCAGCTACGGCAGCGGGAGTGAGCTAGGCCTGCTGCGCGGCCTTCAGGCCGGCTACGGATTCATCGGCTTATGCGCCCTGATCTGCGCCGTGTCAGGCTGCGTGCTATACAGGTACCTGAAGGCGCGCCAGGAGCTGATCTGATCACAACACATCACAATACATCACAACATAGGAACATTTCATTACGCTGCCGCGCTTATATCCATCCACAACAACATTGATTACTTGTTGGGTTCAGTGGGGAGTTAGACGGGTGTGCTGAGCTTACTTTGCAGAGGGATTAGATGCGAGGTTGTTACTACTTAGGTGCTGGCGAGGCTAGGGAGTTTGCTTTGGAACGTTTGGAGCAATTAGATGCGATAGTGCAACTAAATTCAGTTGAAACTCATCTCAGCAGGCAAATAAGTGCGAAACTGCAACTGATTTCGAGTAAATCGACTCTGATGCGCTCAAATGACGAAATTAGATGCCTTTTTGCATCTATTTCCTCCAAAATGCAAAAAAAACGGAAATTAGATGCGCTTTTGCAACTAAATACTAGTTTCGAACTTAGGAAGCCACCATGGAGCTTAATGTTTGATATTCTACGCATCCCGAGACCTAGCAGCAACCGGTTTCGCAGCTAAATCGGCGGGTGGATGGGATGAGCAAAAATTCCGCCAAGCCGCCATTCACAGGCAGCCTCTGACGGTTGTGAACGCAAAAGAGTAGGCCCGTGTCGATGAGATGGGCCTACTCTTTTGCTTAAATATAAGAATTAATATGGTTCACACCATCAATTATCCTTCTATTTCTCGCAGAAACGGATGCCGCCTCTTACAGAGGACGGCGAAGCCGTTTCTACTTGATCTGCTTAAGGCTTGTCCGCTCTTATTGCTCCAGGCGGTAACCGCCATGGAAGACAGGGCCTACATATTCGTTGAATGCAAATCCGTTGCGGATGGCGGCGGATACGAAATCCTTGGCTTTTGCCACCGCTTCATCCACGCTCAGACCACAAGCGAGACCGCCGGTAATCGCAGCGGCGAAGGTGCAGCCTGCGCCGTGGTTGTGGGCTGGCTCAATCTTCGCTGTCTGGAAGACGGTGTAGTCCGTGCCATTGTAGAAGATGTCGATGGCCATGTCACCGCCCAGGGCCTTGCCGCCCTTGACCACAACATTATGTGCGCCAAGCTGATGAATCAGGCGTGCCGCTTCTTTCATATCCTCTACAGTAGACAGCTTGCCGAGTCCCGAAAGAACTCCTGCTTCGAACAGATTAGGCGTAACTACGGTTGCCAGTGGCAGCAGCAGATCACGGATCGCCTGGGCGCTCTCGGGATTCAGCACCTCGTCTTCACCTTTGCAGACCATCACCGGGTCGATGACTACATTGGCCTGCAGGTTCTCCCGAATGGCTTGCTCAGTTACGCGTACAATCTCCACACTGCCCAGCATGCCGGTCTTCATTGCATCCACCGGACCGCCGGCGAACACTGTCTTCAGCTGCTCGGCAACGATAGCGGCATCGATCGGATACACATTGTGGTGCCAGCCTTGGTCGGGGTCCATTGTGACAATGGTCGTTAAGGCGCTGAAACCGTAGGTGCCGTATTCCTCAAAAGTTTTCAAATCAGCCTGAATGCCTGCGCCTCCGCTGGAGTCGCTTCCGGCAATGGTTAGTGTCTTGATGATCTTTGGCAAAGTAAACGTCCCCTTTAGCAAGTTCTCAATTCATAAATTACGAATTGAATTGATTATAACAAAAAACAGCACCCGCGTCTGTGTAAAAACAGGACGCCAGGGTGCTGCAGAACCCTTCCATCAGGATTCGAAGCTTCTCAATGTCTGCTTGATCGTCCTGTCATAGGAGAACGCCACCTCGCTGTTGCCTCTGGTCCAATACGCCACCAGGAAATTGGCGCCCCGGAACACATGCGGATAAATACGCGCTCCGCCATCGTAGGTCGTACGGTTGATCTCCAGCTTCAGCGCTTCCAGGCCTGCGGCACATTCCTCCGCATTGCCGTAAGCATATACGGACAAACGCTCATGCATATCCGCCGATTTACTTTCATCTACCAGCAGCTCATCCGGCCAGACCCCGGCCAGCTTCTTATTGAACTGGTGCTCTTCGTGCTGTCCTACGGCAGTCAATTCCATTCCCTGCTCCTCCAGCGCGCTCTTCAGCGCCTTCAGCGTATACTCTTCATTAGCCTGATCCTCCTCGGCTCCGGGAATGGCCAACGGTCCGTGGTTGGCGGCAAAGAATCCCAGGATACTTTCCACTAGCTCGCTCTGGGAGAATTGCAGCGACAGCTTCATTTCTAGCAGCCTGAACAAATATCCCCACTCTCCGACATCATAATAGGCTGCGCCTTGATGCTGGATTCCCTGGTCGTTCAGCTCCAACGTGTATCTGGCGGTGCGTGAATCGGCGCCCGATTCACCCAGCAGCTGATGTTTCGTAAAGGCCAGCGGCTCGTAAACAGGGAAGCCCATGCCATCCGCCCAAGACGCTTGATCTGGGAAATAGCTGCCGATACTGCCAATGGCACAGCCCGCACAGCCCCAGTTATTGTCCGTGTATTTTAGACTCTGAGCCGGGTTATCCGGGTCCTGAAAGGTTACGCCGTAGGAGCCGTTCTCGGCAATACTAACCTTAGCGGCCCACCCGGCCGGAGCCAGCAGCAGGTAGCTGGTGGTGAGATCGGGCCGGGTCACCCAGGTGGCTTCAAGACGGCCTTCCACGTCTTTGGGCAGTGGGAACGTCATCGCCGGAAGCTGCTTGGCGGGGGAGTGAATCTTCCGGGAAACCTCACCACTTGTATACACCTCTGCCATCACATGGTTTAGCTTCACTCGGACTTTCTCTGATCCGCCTTCCGCTACCGGAAAAGAGAGCCATCCTACAGCGGCTGGAGTGTCAGTATCCATGCCGGGGTCTGCCTGCTCTGCCAGCGGCGGAACCACTGCCCGCTCACTCAAGTGGCTGTAGCCCAGCCACAAGGCGACTACCATAAGGGCACAGCCCGCAGTGGCGAGACTCCATCTGGTGAAGGAGAACTTCCGTTTCTGCTCCAGCCTTTGCTCCACCTGCTGCTGCATTTGCGGTGTGAAATGTTTGCTGCTGAAGGGTTCGCCCTTCAATTCCTTGTCCCAATCCACTTCATTCTTGTTCATAGCCGCTCCAGCTCCTTATTCCAACATTCGTTGGCCTGTTTTCTCGCCCGCAGCAGCCGTGATTTGGCTCCCGACAAGGATAGCCCTAGTGTCAGGGCTAACTCCTCCATTGTCAGGTTGTAGTGGGCATGCAGAATCAGTACCTCTCTGTGCTTGCGGGGTAGCCGAAGGACCAGCCGCCAGATATCGCCGCTCAAGGATTGCTCCAGAAAAGCGTCCTCTGCCGAGACCGCCGCTCCAGGCTCAGGCTGCTCCTTCAGGATTACACGTTTCATAAATCCGCTGTTGCGGTAGGTGTACCAGCGGTTGCGGGTAATCTGCAGCAGCCAGGTCTTGACGCTGGCTTCGCCGCGGAAGGAATTCATATGTTTGTAGGCCCTTATAAAGGTTTCCTGGGCGATATCGTCAGCTACAGCCCCGCTGCGGGACAGGAAATAAGCATAATTCCACACATCTTCGCCATACGTATTCATTAATTCTCTCAGTGTGCTTGCGTTCATCGTCGTAGGTTCATTTAGCTGGTCGGACATCCTGCCCCTCCTTTGGTTCTACTTATCTGACCCCTTATCCAGGTGAAAAGTTTCTTACTATACAACAATAATTTGAATTGGGTGGCCTGACGGGAGTGAGCCAGAGGTGCGAATCTGCAAAGATTACATATTTATATAGCAGCGCAGTACATGCGAATGCTAATGAATGGGTAAGGGGGAGGTGTTCTCGCCGCGCGACCAATATTATTATGCCAATGAGCTAAGAGACCATGGGCAGGATGCACAAGCCTGCGAATATTATGAGCGGTTTCTGGCCGGTGGGGCAGGCTGGGTGGAAGACAACCTGCAGGCTTGCCTGAAGCTGGCTGAATGCCGCGAGCGGCAGGGGGATAAGCAAGGAACGGCGGAGGCGTTATGCAGAACCTTGCAATATGACACGCCGCGGGCAGAGTTCTGTTGCTGGTTTGGCGGATATTTGCTGGAGCAGGGGGCCTTGCCGCAGGCCGTTTATTGGTATGAGCTGGCGCTGCAGCTTCCGCCGCAGACAGCTTCAATGGGGATCGTCAATGAGGCTTATGCCACCTGGCTGCGACATCTTCAGCTGGCCCTCTGCTATGATCGCCTGGGGCAGCACCCGCGGGCAAATCGTCATAATGAGACTGCCCTGCAGCTGAATCCGGGGCATCCGAGCATGCTGTACAACCGCAATTATTTTCGTAATCTGCTGGGAGCAGAGTATGAGGAGTTGGGTAGCTGATTAGGAAAAATGTGGATTTTTGCCGGGGGAAGCCTATAATTAGAGAATGCCAGTTAATCCTACGCAAAGAAAAAAGGGCTTTCCCAAGCAACCATTTCATGGTTACTGGGACAGCCCGCTCTTGCTCTTAAGATCTTGCAGATTCCGAAGGAACAGCCCGCCCTTGACCTTAGGGCGCGCATCCCGTCAGGGATAGCGGGCCAGCCCATGCGGCGTCCAAGCGGTCCCGCAGGGATAAGCGCTCTTTCCACCCCAGCCGCCTAATCACCGTACCGCCAGGCTCATTCGCCAAACTTGCGGGTGTCCAGAGGGCAGAGCCCTCTGGGGCCCTCCCTTGGAAGGGAGGGTTTGGGAGGGATCGCCTATACAGAGCTGTTCAGCAGCAACTGAGGTTCGCTATGGCTGAAGTAATCCATGACTTTGTCATAAATGATCCGGTGTCCTTCTTTATTGGGATGGATGCCGTCACGGCAGATAAACCGGGTGAAGTCGGGATGCTGCAGAAATGCGCCGCGCACATCAATGATGCGGGTCTTGGTCCTCTCTGCGACCTTGATGATTACCGAGTTGTAGCGTTCTTGCCACCAATAGATCTTGGTCACGCTGCCTAGCCATTTGAGCAGAATGGCTTCGGTATCCGGACTACTCTGGCTGACCCATTTGATATAGTTCTCGGCATTCAGCGGCGGCAGGCTCATCAAGACCGGCATCACCTGCTGGCTGCGCAGGAAGTCAATCATATCATGCAGCATTTGCTCAAAAGCGTTGAAATCCGTCTTGGGATTATGCTCGGCTTCCGGATGCTCAGCGATTTCCTTCCAGTAGAAATCACAATCATTTCCGCCGTATTCGATCAGCACAACATCCGGTTTCTCCTTCAGCACATCTCTTTTGAGATTCGTTAAGCCCTTCAGCAGCGTATTGCCGAAACGGGCGGTATTGCGCAGCGCTCCACTTAGCTTGCCCTGCAGCAGGGATACATAATTGTCTTCAAGAATCACATATTTGCTGCGGTCTTCATCATAGACGACACCTTTGGAGATCGAATCCCCGCTTACGATATACTTGTATTCAAGCTCTTGCGGTCCTGTAGTTTGGTTGTGGTTCATAGGGCTCACCTCCTGCAGCATTAGTATAGATAACTCCAGTGTAAACTATTCGCCCAGGGATTGCAGTGATAAAAAGCCTGACGTTTCCGCGGAAACACCAGGCTGACAGGTTTGCGTCCATAGAAGCCTAAGCCTTGCGGGATCTGCTGTAGATTCCGCCAAGCTTGCGCCGCAGACCGACGGGCAGGGGAAGGTGGTGGGTAGTCTGTGTCACAAATTCTGCGACCGCTTCCCTTCTGGAGAGTTGTAAACTGAATAGACAAACTGCGTCCTACTTGCTAATTTATTCATAGAGAACAAAAAAGTACCGGATTCCGGTGCTCAAGTTGTACCCTTACTCACCCAATTCAAAGGAGGAAGCAGTGATGAGTGAAATCATTGATGAATGTCTGAGAAGACTGGACCAGTCACTGGGTTATCTGGAACAGGCGCTTGGCGGATTGTCAGAAGAGCAAGTATGGTACCGCCCCAGGCCGAAGATGAATGCGATAGGCAACCTATGTCTGCATATAGCAGGCAGCGAATACCAGCATCTGGTCAGCGGGATTGGCGGCAGGCCTTTCAAGCGGAATCGTCCTGATGAATTCCTGACCCGGTCAGGTTATTCGCCGGAGGAATTGCTGGGTCAGCTGAGGGAAGTAAGAGAGGAGAGCCGGGAAGTGGTCCGCGCGCTGACGCAAGATGATCTGGAACGGGGAGTTACAATTCGCCATACAGCGGAGGCGGGGATGAATGATTACACCTGGAGTATCCAGAAGATTCTGATCGGGGCTACCGAGCACTATTCCTACCATACCGGCCAGATCGTCTATGCCGCCAAGCTGCTGCAGGATACGGACAGGCATTTGTTGAACTGGAAGCATTACGACTGATAGGGAAGTTGTAAAGATTCATACACTATTGCCAAATTAAAAAACCCACTGAGCAGTTGTCCAGCTGCTCAGTGGGTTGGTAGGTTAGGCAGGAATTAGGCCGGGCTAGATACTGAACATCCGGTTCAGCCGGGCCACAGCTTCATTGATGTAAGGGCCGGGAGTGTCCTCCAGGGAGATGTCAATGCCCGGCTTGTATTCATGCAGCTTACGCAGGAAGTCTGCACTGTGGAACAAGCCGGCTCCGGCTTGTCCATGATATACCCGGCTGCCCTCCTGGTAGATATCCTTCAGATGAGCGAGAATAATACGGTCGCCGAACAGCTTGAAGCAGCTGTCAACGAGGGCGTCCTGCTCTTCTATCGCTTCACCGATCAGATTGCAGGGGTCAAGCACGACGCCAAGGGTACTGGAGGGAACCTCATCTAGGATGCGGCGCATTTTGTCCGGGGTAGACAGGGTATGGTGGCTTACGCCCTCCAATCCGATGAACACTCCCCATTTCTCTGCTTCCTCAGCCAATTCCTCAATGGTAGACTTCAGCGCTTCCCAGCCGATTTCCTCATAACGGTAAGGGTCCAGCTCCTTGTAGGTGGTTAAGGCTCCGGTCTCGGTGGCGACCATGGGTGCGCCGAATTGGCGTGCGTAGCGAATCGTCTCCTTGAAACGGTCGATTTCGGCGCGGCGGACGATCGGATCGGGATGAACCGGGTTGATGTAGCAGCCCATGACTCCGATACGGATGCCCGCTTTGTCGAATTGCTCTCCGATATGGCTGGCGAGACCGGGGCTAAGCTTGCCGGGTGAAAGATCAATGTCGGCGATAGCCTTGGATAAGGCCAGCTGTACGAATTCGATATTGTAGTTCTGCAGTGCCGCTGTAAGCTCTTTCAAAGGCAGGTGGCCTGCGGTATGGGCCAGAGTTCCGTAACTGATGGATAACAGCTCCTTTAACTTTGTAATAATCAACAACCGATGAATGCAAATAGAACTAATAGCGCTTTCATATCCACAAAGCAGTATAATACTTATTGTACTTTTTTGCCAAACGAGAAGCAATGTTCTGTATAATAACAGCTGGAAGTTTCATCAAATCACTGACAGGTCTCAGAGGAGAGAGAATAAGACTATGAACACGATTCAATTACGCAAGCGGGAGCTGGAGAATTGCCGTCCGGCAGCTACACTGGATGCCGAAACGGCAAATCATTATTGGGACAACGCCTTGGCGGAATATGAGCAGAAGCCGCTGGAGCTAGTCATTGTTCCTGAAGAGACCCCGTATCCCGGAATGAGCGTAAGCAAGGTGAGCTTCAAAGGTTTCGACGACACGCTGATCTACGCCTGGCATATTCAACCGGCAGGCCATGCGGCTGCAACGGAGCAGCTGCCGTTGATTGTTACTTTTCCCGGCTACACAGGTGACCGCGGCTATCCCGAACGGTATTCGGCGTGGCTGCTGTCCGGACATGCCGTACTCGCCGTGGATGCACGCGGCCAGAAAGGGGAGACCGGCAATCTGCTGCCCTATGAGAGCGGCGCGGTGAAGGGCTGGATCACCCAAGGCATTATGGAGAAGGAACGTTCCTATTACATGGCGATTGCCATGGATACCGTTCGTGCCGTTGAAGTTGCAGCCCAGCTGCCTGGAGTAGATCCGGCGCGGATCGGCATCACCGGCGGCAGCCAGGGCGGCGGAATCGCATTGCTGGCGGGAGCGCTCAGCAAGCGGATCTCTGCCATAGTCGCCGACATTCCCAACCTGTGCCGCATCGATTTCGGAGTGCTGAACTCCAGCAGCTCGCTGACGGAAGTGGCCGATTATGTGAAACGGTTCCCTGACCGGATGGATCAGGTGTTCGAGAACCTGTCCTATTTCGATATTGTCAATCTGGCCGGACGCATTACAGCCCCTGTGCTGATGTCGGTAGGCTGGAAGGATATGGTCTGTATGCCGGAAACCATCTACGCTGCGTACAACCGAATCGAATCCTATAAGGAGATCAATGACTATCCGTTCTCCGGGCATGAAGTGAGTGAATATCAGAACCGCCTGGCGGTAGAGTTTATGCAGAAGTATCTCGGTAAGCAGACGCTGCTGTAGTTTCGATCTCCTCCTAAAAGATGTATAAACGCAGGTATGGTATGCAACAGCTTGTGATGTAACCGTATCTCCTGCAGAAAACTTGTTAAGGATGTCAAACATAGCTATCCTTAAGCTTGAGCAGTAACCAAATGATCTTCAAGCAGCCACCCTTCCAGGATGGCTGTTTAAACTTACAAGCAGGATCAATGCCTGTATAAGAATGATTCTTATCGGCTGTAAGTGACTACAATTGATGCCTTTTTTTCAATTCGGCACAGGTGTAGGAATGATTTTGGTGAATATAAACCGGGCCAGAGGACCCACGAGAATCAGCTGCAGGGGCAAAGCACAAATAAAGTTTTTACCCAGTGCAGCGAGATAAGCCATGGGTAATTCTGCAGTAAAGCCTACATGGAGCAAAGCGCCATACAGGGACATAAACATGACCATACCCATAACCATAAAAGAGGATATAAGCAGAATTTTTTTGATCATAGGATCGGATTCTTTAGTCAGTTTACGTACAATGCCTTTGGCGACTTTACCTACTACATACACATCCAGGATTAGAGCGACGATGAAGGCGGGAAGGTAGCCGATGATCACTTTTTGTACTACTGCAGTCGACCATCCTTCCATTAGCAAAGTATTATAGATGCTCATTCCCAATACCATTAATGCACACATGATTAGCGTAAAAATAAATCCTTCTCTTTTGTTTCTTCCCATGCTCATACTCCTTATTTTCTCTGTATTGTCCACCTGGTTTACAATATCACAGATCTTTTTTTAAAGTCAACCAAGTTGACAATGTTATCGGATGCTTTATACTATAGAAAACGCTATCAGGAGTGTTCAGATGAACAAGAATTTGCAGGAAATGAATCTGATTGATTTGCTTAGCGAAAAACATCTGGCTTTACGTAAAAGAGTGACTGAACTGTACCCGGATAGTATTAATAAAACCGAATCTCATATTTTGGCTGTCCTTGAGGCTCGGCAAATGCTCTCTATCTCTGAAATAAGCCGAATAATTAATATCTCGCGGCAAGGAACGCATAAGAGTATTCAAGGTCTGTTGTCACAAGGCTATGTGGAGGCTGTAGATGTTGCGGGGAATAACCGCGATAAGCATATCGTTCTAAGTTCTAAGGGGTTAGAGTGCAATAAAAAAATGCTGATTCTCAAAAAGCAATTAGAGCAGCAAATCATCGATAAGCTGGGAAATAGCCATGTGGAGCTAATCAAAACGCTGCTGAAAGAGGATTGGCTGGACTCTTAATTAGTGCAGGGGTTACAACTGACAGCCCAACATAACACACCGCTTCGTAGGGTGCCCAAGGATTCAGGGACATGTCTTTGCGGTTAATTTAAGAGTGAGATTGATAGAGACCGGAGGGAATTGGCTAATGGACAAGAATGAGGAGAAGCTGGCGGTAGAAACAGCTGTGCAGGGAATCCCTTACAGCGTGGAGAATGAGAAGCTGGTGAAGAAGAAGTTTTGGTCCAAGACCAAGGCCTTTGCCGGCAAAATCCCCTTTACCCGCGAAGCGATAGCGATGTATTATTGTGCCCTTGATGCCAGAACGCCGCTCTGGGCCAAAGGCATTGCCTTCGGCGCACTGGCCTATTTCATCGCACCGGTGGATGCCATTCCCGATGTGTTTGTGGGTCTGGGCCTCACTGATGATGCGGCCATTATCGCAGCTGGGTTCAGGGCTTTGTCCGGCCAAGTGACAGATGAGCACCGCCACAAGGCTGAAGAGTTTTTCGGAGATTCGCCGGCCCAGAAGGATTCTACCGATCTGTAAACATCATAGTTCCTTCTCCAGGCAGCTTTCCACGGAAAGCTGTTTATTTGTGTACACCTCGCCCCAGTCTTTCATCAGCAGGATGATCGGAATCAGTGTGGCCCCGAACTCAGTCAGGGAATATTCAACCTTGGGCGGCACCTGATGGTACACCTCGCGGTGGACAACCCCGTCCTCTTCCAGTTCACGCAGCTGTAGCGTCAGCATCCGCTGGGTAATGCCGGGACAGATGCGGCGGAATTCGTTGAAGCGTTTCGTGCCATCCATGAGATGGTAGATCAGAATGCCTTTCCATTTGCCTCCGATCACATCTAGTGTATATTCGACGGGACAGGCTGCTTTATCGCAGCCCTGGATATTCCCGAAACCGCCTTTACGGTTGCGCATAGTGCTTCAGCTCCCTTAGTATCATTTTGTATACTACACCACATTATTGTGCGTACTTCAATTTACGTAATCTATATTCTAATATTAAGCGTGTGAAAGACAGTACGTCAAACTCAAAATTAATCGCAGGAAGGGAGTATTAATATGCAAACCTTAGCTTTAACTCAGCAGCAGGAAGAGATTCTGTCCGCTTACCGCTTCCGTCATGCCACCAAGGAATTTGATTCCAGCCGGGTCGTCCCAGAGCGGGATTTCCGCTTCATTCTGGAGACGGGAAGGCTGTCGCCCAGCTCTTTCGGGTTCGAACCCTGGAAGTTTGTCGTGGTGCAGAATCCAGAAATCCGGGAGAAGCTGCGGGCTCACGCCTGGGGAGCGCAGAAGCAGTTGTCGACCGCCAGCCATTTCGTGCTGATTCTGGCCAGACTTCCCCAGGATATGATGGCGGATTCCGCATATATCCAGCATATGATGCAGGATGTGCATGAGCTGCCGGAGGAGGTAATTGCGGGGAGAGGCAAAGTGTATGACCAGTTTTTGAAGGTTGATTTTGCGCTTGCCCACAATGAAAGGGCTATGTTTGAGTGGGGCTGCCGCCAGACCTATCTGGCGCTGGGCAATATGATGACAGCCGCTGCACAGATTGGTGTGGATTCCTGCCCGATTGAAGGTTTTGACAAAGCGCGGATCGAGCAGGTTCTGACGGAAGAAGGCATTATGGACCCGGAACATTTTGGGATCTCCGTGATGGCAGCCTTTGGTTACCGCCTGAATGAGCCGCGTCCCAAGTCGCGCCAATCCTCCGAAGAGATTATTCAGTGGGTCTGATCTCCTGCTGATCTCATATAGCCTAGCCGCACCGCAAGAACCCCGGGGTTCTTGCGGTGCGGTTTTTTGTGTGTCAGCAAGTTTCATATAAGCTTCGAAAAATCATTGAAATTTTCATGAAAATTCTGATAAGGTAAGAGGGATCGGCATTTCGGCCGGTTCTTACTATCTAACGGATTGAAGGGATTCTGACTCATGAAAAAAATCATTATCATCATCGCCCAGGTGATCCTGCTGTACCTGTTCTTCCAAGCCGGAAACTTCCTGCAAAGGCTGCTGCACCTTCCGGTGTCGGGAAGCATCGTGGGGCTGCTGCTGCTGTTTGTCCTGCTGCTCTGCAGAATTGTGCCGCTGAAATGGATTGAAGCCGGCTCTGTCACTATAATGTCCTACCTCCCGTTATTCTTTATTCCGGCAACGGCAGGCATTGTGAACCATCTGGATATTTTTAGCGGGAAAGGGCTGCTGCTCATCCTGATTCTGATCATCAGCAGTGTGCTGACGATGGCGGCAGCCGCACATGCCAGTCAATGGCTTGCCACGCTTAACGGGAGGCATCCCGGACGGAGCCGCTGGCTGGGCAGAAGGAGCATAGAGAAGGGGAAGGAAATCTGATGGTAATGCTTGCTGCCGGAATTGTATTGCTGAATGTTGCCATTTATCTGATGATGTCCGTGATCTACAGACGGTATCACCTTCCGTTCCTGATCCCTGCGCTGACAGCTACTGCCGCTGTGGTTGCCATCCTGTTATGGTTCAAAATCCCCTATGATACCTATATGATCGGCGGTCAATGGATCAACCAGCTGCTGGGGCCTGCCGTGGTTTCACTGGCTTATCCGCTGTATAAGCAGCGCCATGTGCTTGTGCAGAATCTGCCCGCCATTCTGGGTGGAACGATTGCCGGATTGCTGGTGGGCATGTTCAGCGGGCTGCTGCTGGCGGCCGGACTAGGCTTCTCCAAAAGCTATGTGCTCTCGCTGCTGCCCAAATCGATTACCACGCCGGTGGCAATTCAAATCTCGGACAGTCTGGGCGGGGATTCCTCGCTGACCTCCGTTTTCGTGATGGTTGCCGGATTTACGGGGGCCATTGGCGGCCCATATATCATTAAGCTGTTCCGAATCCGCAGTGAGGTGGGGATCGGCATCGGCTTCGGTACAGCCTCCCATGCCCTGGGGACAGCCAAAGCGCTGGAGTACGGCGAGCAGTCTGTCTCGATGAGTTCCGTAGCTATGACGGTCTGTGCGGTGGTAGGCTCCGTGATTGGCCCGCTTGTCGCCTGGCTGATGTATCCGTAACCGAAGTCCGCTTCACGGATATGCATGGGTTAGCTATGTTTGCGATTGACCTTAACGGGTAACTATAACTAGGTAACGAATCATGTATAGTCCATTTGAAGGAGGGTTTCACAATGAGCGATTCTATTCAGAATGAAGCGGAAATCCGCAATAAAGAGAATAAGAACGACGATTCTCTGGCGGAGCAGAAGAAGATGGAAGCCGGGGTGGATATTGAGCCGGAGGCTGATGAATGGGTGGCGAAGCCTGCCCAGACTGCGCATCCTGACCCGCTGCCCAAGGATTAACGGGAACGGCTCAGAACTGTAGAGGAGTACATGAGACAGGTAACGCTCTCGCATGCCTTTGGGCATGATGAGGGCGTTTTTTATGTAAAGATTAAGAATTTATATGTTTCACGCCATCAATTATCCTTCTATTTCTCGCAGAAACGGATGCCTGAAAGCGATACGTAGTATCGCTGCTTCGGAAGCATATGCTTTACAGAGGACGGCGAAGCCGTTTCTACTTGTGAAGGCGACCCACACAGCCGTTCAGCACTGGCACTGCTGAGGTTCATGCGCCACCCGCACGCATATCTCTGTCCGCACCAAGGCATAATAGTCGGCGAAGCATTATTGCAGACATTATGAACTGGAGGCGGAACTTATCAACACTACAGCTGTAATTACACAGGAGGGTTACGCGGTGGCTGCCGCGGGCTCCTATTTTTTCTATTTCATGCTGTATTCCTTTCTGGGCTGGGTGCTCGAAGGCTCCTATCAACTGTACACAGCGGGAACCTTTCGTAAGGAAGGATTCCTGAAAGGTCCGTTTAAGCCAATGTATGGACTCGCTCCGGTACTGCTGCTGGCCTGCAAGGACCTCGGATGGCCGCTGCCTCTGCTCCTGGTGCTGGCTCTCTTGGTTCCTTCGGCGGTTGAATATGCCAGCGGCTGGCTGCTGAAGACCTTGTTCCGCAAGCAGTGGTGGGATTACTCTGCCATGCCTTATCAGCTGCAGGGTCATATTTGCCTGCGGTTCTCGCTCTACTGGTGGGGGCTGTCAGCCGCCTGCTTGTTTGGCTTGCAGCCGCTGGCAGGCTGGCTGTACCGTCTGGTTCAGCCGGTATGGAACTGGACAGCGCCGGGTTTCATGCTGCTGTTCGCCGCCGATCTGCTGTGGACCTGGCGCACGCGGCGGAGTGGGCAGACAGAACTGGAGCCAAGTGAAGGCTGATTGGCATATCCCCTCCCTAAGGCTCATAGGCTGATAGTGGGGAGCGTAGCACGTCTTTTTGGGAGAGGAGACGCGATTGTCCGAAGAGCCATCCTACACCTTGTGGGAATGGAGGCGGACGCATGAGTACCGATCAGCTCATATCCTTGCTCGTTCTTGTCGTTATGATCATCAAGCTGGCCAGCAGCAAAGGGAAATCATAAAGCAGAGCAGTCCTTTTTTCCGCCTCCGGCATCCGAATTCTGGGTGCGCGGAGGCTTTTTTTGCTAAAATACAGGTAAATACATCCAGGCTGCAATGCTGCCGAGCGGGGAGACGGCAAGGACCGAATATGTCTGCGGGCTATAGGAATTGAGGAAGAAGCAGTTTCCTGAAGAGCAGGAGCTTGGGGTTGCTGTGTTCTGGAAAAATGAGCTGTAAGCGAAGTTAGAGGCATTGAGAGGAAAAGAGGGGAATCATGATAACATCTTTGTATATGGTGCGGCATGCCGCTTCACCATTCGTTGTAGGAGAAGAGTTGAAGAGGGGGCTGTCAGAGCAGGGGCTGAAGGACGCGCGAGTAATTAGTGATATTTTGATGAATGAGGAGATAGCGCTGCTGATATCAAGCCCTTACAAAAGGGCTATAGATACAATCTCTTTTTTGGCAGAAGCCTTAAATCAGGAGATTCATAGGTATGAGGAACTCAGGGAAAGAGCGATCGTAAGCACGGAGATTGAGATTGCGCATGAAGAAATTCTGCGGGGGATAGAGCGTTCTTTTAGCGATGTGAATTATAAAATGCAGGGTGGAGAAAGCACGCTGGAGGCTCAGAAGCGAGTCATTCCGCTCATAGAGAAGATAATCAATCAGTATAAAGGTAAAAAGGTCGCAGTAGGTACGCACGGCAATATTATGACAATCATTCTGAATTACTTTGATCAGGAATATGGATATGCATTCTTCGCACAAACCTCCAAACCCGATATTTATAAGCTGGAATTGGATGATTTGAAATTACTTAGGGTTGAGCGTCTTTGGCCTGCTTCGTGCGAAGCAGCCCCAAGGGGAATATGATGTGGGCAAATAGAGCGGTGTACGCGGGCTTCACGCTGCTGGTTATGGCTCTGGGATTAGGGTCCAGGAAGTTTGGCGGTCTGCTGCCGGAGTTCGTTCATGCTCATGCGGGAGATGCGCTGTGGGCCAGTATGGTTTACCTGATGTTCCGTGTGCTGCTGGTGGACCGAAGCCGGCTCCTTGCGTTGAAGCTAAGTCTGCTGCTGAGCTTCGGGATCGAATTCAGCCAGCTCTATCAGAGTGACTGGATCAATGGGTTACGTGCCACGACCTTGGGGGCATTGGTTCTGGGAAAAGGGTTTCTGTGGATCGATTTGCTCCGGTATGCGGTAGGAATTCTGCTAACGTTCGCCGCTGACGGCTATCTCCGAACGCGCAAACAGCAGCTTGATTAATAAATGTAGTTATGATACTATTCCTCCGTCGCTATACATAATATAGTATATAAAATGGGATGTAAGGTTGACCAGGACAACTAACGAGGGAGATGCACATGAAAGCAGAGGAAATGGGAAACGTGTCTTGCGATCTGGAGACAGGCCTGTGCAGTCCACAAGAAGACAATGGTGCTGAAGAGATATGGATTCAGGAGCCGCCCAAAGTAAGCGTGATCTATTACACCGACCCAATCTGCTCGGCTTGCTGGGCGCTGGAGCCTTCGATCCGCAAGCTGCAGGAGGAATATGGCAGCCAGTTTAAGCTGGAGTACCGCATGGGCGGATTGCTTCCCGGCTGGCAGGCGTTCAGCGATGCCGGGAACGGAATCTCCAAGCCTTCCGACGTAGCCGGACATTGGGAGGAAATTGCCCGCCATTTCAACATGTCGATGGACGGCGACGTCTGGCTGGAGGACCCGCTGGATTCCTCCTATCCGCCATCCATTGCCTATAAGGCGGCTCAGTTGCAAGGCGAGAAGCGGGCTGAAGCTTATCTGCGCCGCATCCGTGAGATGGTATTTCTGGAGAAGACCAACATCGCTAAGGAGGAACATCTGCTGGCGGCCGCCGGAGAAGTCGGGCTGGATACCGGCTTGTTCCTCGCCGACTTCCACAGTGAAGCGGCCCGGATAGCCTTCGACAAAGACATGGAGGATGGCCGCAGCTATAATGTGCGCGGATTTCCTACCCTGATCTTCGTGGGGCCTGCAGGCAAAGGGTATGCCCAGTCCGGCATCCGCCCGTATGAGCAATATGTACAGCTGCTGGAGAAGGCGGCGGGGCATAGTCTGGAGCGCCAGCCGGTAGAGCTCGGCGTGGAACAGACGATGCAGAAATACGGGTTCCTCGGTACAGAGGAAGTGCGAGTGCTGCTGGATCTGGACCAGGCCGGTGCGCTGAGCCAGCTGGCCGCGCTGGAGGCTGCCGGGAAGCTGAAGCGGGTGCCGGTGAAATTCGGCGAGTTCTGGCGCTGGAACAAGGTATCCTGAGGCCACGTTGCCAGTGGCACAGGAATCGATAAAAAGGCTGTCACACACCAAACTGCGTGTGTGACAGCCTTTTTATGATTTGGCGGATTCGCTGCTTCAGCTGCCGCTGCTATTGTCGCCCGCCGCCGCCAACTGGCTGCCGCTGCTACTGTCGCCCGCTGCCGCCAACTGGCTGCCGCTGCTACTGTCGCCCGCTGCCGCCAACTGGCTGCCGCTGCTACTGTCGCCCGCTGCCGCCAACTGGCTGCCGCTGCTACTGTCGCCCGCCGCCGCCAACTGCTGCCGCTGCTATTGTCGCTCGCTGCCGCCAACTGCTGCCGCTGCTCGCCGCCGCTGCTAACTGCATTCAGTACAGCTATTTCAGGTAAATACTGGGCCTGAGCAACTTTAGCTGTATTTTGTACATTTATTTTTCGGCAAAATGCTCTAAAACGTCTAAATGAGCAAATATAGCTGTACGAAATGCAGCTATATCTGAATCAGCCGCCCAAACCGCGACTTTAGCTGCACGGAATACAGTTATAGCCTGCCACGCCCCTGTTTATCAGCCGCTGTCCCCGATTCCGTTTACCAGCCGCCGGTACGGGCATAAAGCGCAGATCATGCGGAATGTTCATCCACCGGCAACATTTAGATAGCTCTTACGCATGAGCGAAGCTTGAACAAGATGTTCAGTAAGTTATAGAGCAGACACCTTCATCCGGTGTCTGTTTTTATTTATGTAGAGAAAATTATGATTTACTTTTCTTGGGAATAAGGTTTATATAAAGATAATGTCTTGCGCATTCCGAAGGAACAGCCCGCTTTTGCCTTTAAGATCTTGCGCATTCCGAAGGAACAGCCCGCCTTTGCCCTTAAGATCTTGCGCATTCCGAAGGAACAGCCCGCCTTTGACCTTAGCCCTCGGCCGTGCATCCCGGCAGGGATAGCGGCCATACCCTGCGACGTCCAAGCGGTCCCGCAGGGATAAGCGCTCCTACCACCCAGCCCCCTAATCACTGTACCGCCAAGCTCATTCGCCAAGCTTGCAGGTGTCCAGAGGGTGCAACCCTTTGGGGCCCTCCCTTGGAAGGGAGGGTTTGGGAGGGATCGATTTCACCATAAAGGAGATGAAGCCTGAATGACAAATAGTTTAATTGTAGTATGCCTGCTGACGATGATCATCCACACTGCGGAAACCTTGTCCTATTCGGTGCGTTTTGCCGGAGTCCGGCTGAATAAAATTGCGATTGCCCTGTCGCTGACCGGGATTATCGTGCTGGTCTCCCGCACGGCGAATATGGTACAGGCACCGCTCACCGCCAAGTTTGTCGATTATGCCAATACCGTCAATTCCAACGGAGGGCCTGTATTTCCGCTGGAGAACTATTTGCGGATTATCCTGCTGGCTTCTTCGCTCGGCACTCTGCTGGCGATCGCGGTTTTTCCGACCTTTGTCGGCCTGTTTCAGCGTATTATCGCCAGGCTGGAGATTGAGGGCTCGCTGCCCAAGCTACTGGGGAGTGTGACCATAGGCCAGCTTAAGAACACCCGAAAGTACATAAGGAAGCCAAAAATCAAGCTGTACAGCTTCAGATACCTCGGCATCCCCAAACGGTTTATTGTGCTGAATATCTTCGTCACCGCGTTCTATACGGTAGGGGTGCTCGCCTCGCTGTATGCTGCCCATCTAGTGCCTGCATTCAGCACTACAGCCTCCCAGGCATCGGGGTTGATCAACGGGATGGCGACCATCCTGCTGACAATCTTCATTGACCCGCAGCTGGGCCTCATTACTCACAAAGCGATTGAGAACATTGAATACCGCGACCAGCTAGGCAAAATCTACGTCCTGCTGATGGGCTCCCGGTTTCTCGGCACCTTGCTGGCCCAGCTGTTTCTTGAGCCGTCCGCACATTTCATTACAATGCTGGTGAAGCTGCTGTGAGCAGAAGGAGGCGCTGCTAGTTGGGCAGTTTCGATTCGGCTGTGCGCAGCGCTTGCGCGACCTTCTGCTCCAGTGTGTATAACGTCTGCTGCAGCGTCTGGATCGACGCCATTTGCGAATAGGACGCTTTCATCTCCGCTGCGGCGGCAACCGCATTGCCTTGCTTAACTGCAGCATTATACCCTTTGTCCGCTTCCGAGCGGGCTTTCTGTGCTGTGCTGAGTGTCTTGTTGCTGCTGGTGATCTGCTTCTTCAACTCGCTGACTGTGGCCAGAGCATCCTTGACCGGCTTGATGCGGGCCGCTGTTTGTTTCCTGGCCGCAGCCAGGGCATCCGCTTTAACCTTCACGTCCGCCCGGGCCGCAGTTGCTGAAGCCTTCAGCCGGTTCCGCTTCAGATCAAGCAGGGCTGCCGCCTTCAGGTCTTTGACTTTCCTGGCCGCTGCTGCCTGCTTGCCGAGCGTGGTATATTGGTCCAGCAGCGGAGCATGTTTCTTGCGAATCGTATCGGCTTCGTTCTGCAACCGGTCCAATAGTGCCCGATCCACAGCCTGCAGCCTGGTCTTGACGGATTTCTGTGCGGCGGTATTCTGCTTGCGAAGCTGCTGGAGTTTCGAGCTGTCATTCTTAAGCGTTGTCTGCAACGCGGAATAATTGCTATAAAGGTCGTTGATCGTATCCAGCGCGGCATCCCAGTCCGTGGCGGCATGCACCCGTCCGGTACTCGTCAGCAGAGATATTACAAGGATCAGTCCTGCGAGACCTCTCCATCTGTGTCCACCCCCCAACCTGCCACGTTCTGCCGCTTGACCACTGTGAATACTCATTTGCTTCAGCTCCCATCTTTTATTAGTCCAAATCCACGCCAAAAAGCACCCCCAAAACAGGCATCTTTGCCTGTCTTGCGAGGTGCTTCGCCCGCACGTTATGATTTGTTCATTTACTATAACTTGAAATTAATGGAACGTCAACGGTTAAATGGAACGTTTGTTTGTGTTGCAAGGATTTCAGACAAGTTTAGTTTTTTAGGAGGTGCTTATATAGTAGAATATATGTATATATACTTTTTAATACCAGAATAAAGGCAGTTTCATAGATTGCACCTGAGCTAACGAACAGATAGCCAATTCCAGTGGGAGATGACACTATATGCAGCTTAGACGTGTAAAAATAATCGGAACCGGCAAATATTTACCCGAACATGTAGTAACGGATGAGGAACTGGATCTCAAGCTGGAGGTGCCGGCGGGCTGGGTCAACAAGACGACCGGTGTCGGCAAGCGTCATTATGTCGGCGAAGGAGAAACCTCCTCCAGCATGGGCGCAAAGGCGGCCTATGCAGCATTGGCAGACGCCGGGCTTGACTTCTCCGACATTGACTGTCTGGTCTGCACCAGCGGAACGAAAGAGCAGCCTCTGCCAAGTACAGCCGTATTTATTCAACAGGCGATGGGGCAGGAGGACTCGGGAGTTCCCGCTTTTGATATGGATGCCACCTGTCTCAGCTTTCTGGTGGGGCTTGATGTGATGTCATACCTGGTCGATGCGGGACGTTACAAGAATGTGCTGCTGGTTGCCACAGAGATTGCTTCCGCCGGATTAAACTGGGACGAGAAGGAAAGCGCGGCGCTGTTTGGCGACGGTGCAGCAGCAGTGATTATCGGTCCCGCGGGGGCCGGCGAATCTTCAAGCATCATCCATACCTCGTTGAATACGTACAGCAAGGGGGCGCGTTATTCCGAGATTGCCGGCGGTGGTACCCGGAAGCATGCCAGAGGATACAGTGAGGAGCAGAAGCAGTTCTATTTGTTTCATATGGACGGACAGGCGATTTTCAGGATGGCCTCCAAGCTGCTGCCAGACTTCATTGCCGGCATGCTGGGGCAAGCCGGAATGGCAATGGAGGATTTCAAGCTAGTGATCCCGCATCAGGGCAGTGCCATGGCGATGAGGCTGATGCGCAAGAAGCTGGGGATTGCCGAATCCCGCTTTATGAACATTACGCCGAACCATGGCAACACGATTGCCGCTTCCATCCCCATGGGCCTGCATGAAGGCATTCAGCAGGGCAGATTCCAGCGCGGAGACCGCATCCTGCTGATTGGCACAGCGGCTGGACTGTCGCTTGGAGGCATGATCCTTGAATATTGATCTTCCGGTGGATGTGGGTAGCAGGAATGTCCTGATAACCGGAGGGCGCGCCCCGGTCGCACTGGAACTGGCCCGTCTGCTGCATGGGGCGGGACACCGGGTATATGTGGCGGAAAGCGCCGCCTATCATTTATGCCGCGTGTCCGCTGCCGTGGAGCAGAGCTTCAGGGTGCCGCCGCCCAGGCAGAACCCGCAAGGCTTCATCGCGGAGCTGGAAGTGCTGGTCCGCCGTTTCAAGATCGATCTCCTTGTGCCGATGTGTGAGGAGATTTTCTACATTGCCCGAGGTCTTGATCTGCTGGGCAGCCACTGCCGGGTGCTCTGCTCCCCGCTTGAACTGCTGCATGGTCTGCATCATAAGGCCGAATTTATCTCGCAAGCCAAGCAGCTTGGACTCGCCGTTCCGGCAACAGAGCTGATTGCCAGTCCCCAGGAATGGAGCCGGGCGATGGAAGCGCAAGTGCAGCAGCCCCAGCGTGTATTCAAACCGGTGTATTCACGTTTCGCGTCTAAGGTGATCATGCCGGAAGGAAGCGCTAAGCGTGGCCACAATCCTGCCGCACCCTTCGCCATTTCGCAGTCTTTCCCTTGGGTGGCACAGCAGTATATTCAAGGAACGGCAATCTGCACCTATAGTATTGTGCATGAAGGAACCGTGGTGGCTCATGCAGCATACGGGAGCCAATATCGCACGGGGCAGGTGGGGGCCAGCGTTTATTTTGAAGCGCTGAATCATCCGTCCGCTATGGATTTTGTCCGCCGGTTCGTGCAGGCAATCGGCTTCAGCGGCCAGATCGGCTTTGATTTCATAGAGGCGGAGGACGGGACGCTCTATCCGATTGAATGCAATCCGCGCGCGACCAGTGGACTGCATTTGTTTGCTCCGGCAGATCACCTGCCGCAGGCGCTGCTGTCACCGGGCACGCTGGCCGCCGCAGGCAAGGTAATTACCCCGCACACCGGCAAAAAAGTGATGTTGGCGCTGCCAATGCTCGCCTGCGGTTTGTCTGCAGGCAGAGGAAATCTGGCCAGCTGGTGGGGGGCCTTCCGCACAGCGGGAGATGCGGTGCACCGGAGGAGCGATCTCCGCCCTTCAATAGAACAGCTGCGGATAGTATACAAGGCCTGGCGATTGGCGGCTGCACATAAGCTGACGATGACCGAAGCCTTGACAGAGGATATAGAATGGAACGGTGAACGATGACAAAAGCACTTGTAACCGGTGCCACCGGGTTTCTGGGCCGGCACACGGTAAGGCGGCTGATACAGCTGGGTTGGGAAGTCAGCGCATTGGGGCGCAGCCGTGAGGCCGGGGAGCAGTTGAAGCGTGACGGGGCTGTTTTTATGGCTCAGGATCTGCGCAATACAGCGGAGATTATCCGGTCCTGTGCGGGCCAGGATTATGTATTTCACTGTGGTGCCCTGTCATCCCCGTGGGGCAAGTACAGCGAGTTCTACGGCTGCAATGTCGAGGGTACACGCAATATTGTTGCAGGTTGTCTGAAGCACGGGGTGGGGCGGTTAATTCATATCTCCACGCCCAGCGTATATTTCAATTATCAGAACCGGCTCGGCTTGTCGGAAGAGGCTGAACTGGCCCTAAAGCCTGCGAATGCCTACGCCGCTACGAAGCGGCTGGCAGAGCTGGAAGTGGAGCGGGCAGCAAGCTCTGGGCTGGTCTCGGTCATTCTGCGGCCCAGAGCGATCTTTGGCCCGATGGACAACGCCCTGTTTCCACGAATATTAAGTGTAAATGAGGGGAAGGGGGTCCCGCTGCTGGATGGCGGGATTGCCCTGATCGACCTGACCTATGTCGATAATGTAGTCGATGCCATGCTGCTGGGCAGCAGTGCTCCGGATGCAGCGACAGGAAGGATCTATAATATCTCCAACGGAGAGCCGATGCCTTTCGTGGAGCTGCTCACCAGCTTGTTCGCCAAGCTGGATATCCCGCTGCATACCCGCAGCGTCTCCTACCGGACGGCGCATCTTGCGGCGGGCTTGCTAGAAGGTCTGCACCGGCTGCTGCCCGGGCTTGGGGAGCCGGCGCTGACCCGTTATTCGGTTGGGTCGCTGGCCTTGTCCCAGACCCTGGATATTTCGCTTGCCCGCAGCTTGCTTGGCTATGAACCAAGGATAACGGTAGCGGAGGGTCTTCAGAACTTCGCGGATTGGTGGAGGGAACAGAAATGATTACAGCTAGTCCTGTTGTATTATCGATATTGTCAGCCGGTTATTGCCGGCACCCGGAGCTTCTTACGCTGCGCGGCGGCTCCTTGCGGCCGGTAGCCTTTCCGGCGGGTTATGCCGTCATCCGGCATCCTCAGTTCGGCCCGATCTTGTTCGATACGGGCTACAGCAGCCGTTTCTTTCAAGAAACAGCCAAGCTGCCTGCAGCCTTGTACCGGCATATTACGCCGGTAGTCTTCATGGAGGAGGAGAGCGCCGCCCACCGCCTGCGCCAGGCGGGAATTGCGCCCGAGGAGGTGCGGCTTGTAGTGCTGTCGCATTTCCACGCCGATCATATCGGCGGCGTACGGGATTTCCCGCAGGCCGAATTCATCTACCTGCAGAAATCCTATGACGCGGTCCGTGACCTGGGGCCGGTCAAGGCGGTGCGGGCAGGCTTCCTGCCGGGCTTGCTGCCGGAGGATTTCCTGGAGCGGTCCCGGCCGGTGAACGGGGCCTCACCGAAACGGCCGCTGCCGGCGGGGCTGCCCTTCAGTGAGGGCTATGACCTGCTGGAGGACGGCAGCCTGCTGGCGGTGGAGCTGTCGGGTCATGCAGCAGGCATGATCGGTGTCTTCCTGTCCTCTGGCGGACACGACTATCTGCTCTGCGCGGACACGGTCTGGTCCAGCCGGGCCTTCCGTGAGAACCGCAGGCCACATCCGGCAGCAGGACTGATTATGTCCAGTCGCAAGGAATATGCGCTGAATTTCGACCGGCTGTGCGAGCTGCACAGCGGGCATCCGGAGCTGCGCATTGTACCCAGCCATTGCCGCGAGGCGCTCGCGGCTTGGGGTACGGGAGGCGTGCAGTGAAGCGGGTCCTGCTGACGGTCTATCATTACTGGCTGGCCCGCAGGGCAGGCAGAGGGGGGAGATGGAGGAACCCTGCAGCTCTTGCGCAGTGGCAGGAGCGGCGCATCCGGCGTCATATCGAGAAGCTGCGGAAGCTATCGCCCTTCTACCGTAGCCTGTGGGCGGGAATTCCTTCGGAAGAGTGGCGCCGGTTCCCCATCATTGACAAGGCGGCAATGATGGATCATTTCGACACCCTGAATACCGTCGGAATATCCAAATCACAGGCGTTTGACGTGGCTTATGAAGCGGAGAACAGCCGCCACTTCAAGCCTACCCTGAACGGAGTTACGGTAGGCTTGTCCTCCGGTACCTCGGGCAACCGGGGAATCTTTCTGGTCAGTCCCTCAGAGCAGGCCGCCTGGACGGGAGCGGTGCTGGGCAAGCTGCTGCCCGGCGGGCTGTGGAAGCGGGCACGGATTGCTTTTTTTCTGCGGGCGAACAGTAATCTGTACGAATCCGTGCAGCGCGGTCGTCTCGAGTTCCGTTACTTCGATCTGCTGGAGCCGGTGGGCAAGCTGGTGGAACGCCTGGAGAGCTACCGCCCGGACATCTGGATTGCGCCGCCCTCCATGCTTCGCCTGCTGGCGGAGGAACATCAGGCTGGGCGGCTGGGTATACAGCCCCGCACGCTGATCTCGGTGGCAGAGGTGCTGGACCCGCTGGACAAGACTTATATTGAGCAGTGCTTCCAGCTGACTCTCCAGCAGGCCTACCAATGTACCGAAGGTTTTCTTGGCTCCACCTGTCAGCACGGCATGCTGCATTTAAATGAGGATATTGTGCATATAGAGAAGGAATACCTGGACCCGCAGTCGCGGCGGTTTGTTCCGATCATTACCGATTTCTCGCGGACGGCCCAGCCGATCATCCGCTATCGGCTGGGTGATATCCTTACCGAAGCGGCTGCACCTTGTCCGTGTGGCTCGCCGCTTACCGCTATAGAGCGGATTGAAGGGCGCTGTGATGACATCCTGTATCTGCCGCATACCGAAACCGGGCAGCTGGTTACGCTGTTTCCCGATTTCGCCACCCGGGCAGTGATGGCGGCTTCAGCACATATTCATCATTACCGTGTGATTCAGCACAGCCCGCTGGATATGGAGATCTCCTTCAGTCTGGCGGAGGGCAGTCGTGCGGAGACGGAAGGGCTGATCGCCGGGCAGCTGGAGCAGCTCTGCGGACGTCTGCACTGCATCCTGCCCAAGCTCAGTTTTACTGAATATGAATTCACCCCGGGACTTGTGAAGCTGCGGCGGGTGGAGCGCAGATGGATCCTTTGAGCGGAGCCGTGAACGCAAATGAAACCTATACAACTTTAGCCGAAAGTAGGAATGATGGAAGTGATGAATGCTGAACGGTTAGCGGCTAATGAACTTGACCGTGTAGCCTTGATTACGGGCGCCTCCAGCGGCTTCGGGCTGCTGAGTGCGCTGAAGCTGGCGGGCCAAGGCTTCGTGGTGATTGCCACCATGCGGGATTTGAACAGCAGGGGCGAGCTGCAGCGTCAGGCTGAGGAAGCGGGGGTACTGCAGCGGCTGCACTTCGTCACCCTCGATGTCACCTCGGAAACATCCATAGCTGCTGCGGTGCAGAAGGTAAGCGGAAGCTTTGGCAGAATTGATCTGCTGGTGAACAATGCAGGCCTCGCTGTTGGCGGATTTGTGGAGGAGGTACCCATGGAACGCTGGCGGATGCAGCTGGAGACCAACTTCTTCGGGCTGGTTACCGTGACGCGGGCTGTTCTGCCGCTAATGCGCAAGCAGGGGAGCGGGATGATTATTAATGTAGGCAGCATCAGCGGTTTGGCGGGTTTCCCCGGATATGCTCCGTACGCCGCTTCCAAATTCGCTGTCGAGGGCTTCAGTGAGAGTCTGCGCCATGAGATGCTGCCCTTTGGCATCAAAGTGGTGCTGATCGAGCCTGGTTCGTTCCGAACCCCGATATGGGGTAAAGGCATCGCCGATATGGCTCAGCAGCCGGATTCCCCCTACACAGCCAAGCTTGCGGCGGTATTGCGCTATTCCCAGAGCGCTGCGGAGACCGCTCCCGATCCACAGCAGGTGGCGGATCTGATTGGCCGGATCAGCAGGATGAAAGCTCCCCGTCTGCGCTACCCGATCGGACGCGGCACCCGGCTGCTGATTCTCGGTAAGACCCTGCTGCCCTGGAAGTGGCTGGAGCGGATCATCGCCCGTGTTTTGGGGTAGCGTTAGAGCCGAAGGCGGGCTGAAGTGGCGGAACTGATTATTTTCGTTTAAGCTGGAAAGAGATAAAGAGTCAGAAGTGAATGGAGGTGCGCCGTTGCCGGGAGCTATCGGACTGCATTTGAGCTTTGATGAGCAAGGCCGCGAGATTGAGATTCTGGATGTGATTCGTGTGGATGAGGACAAATACCGCATTGAGGAAACTCCGATTTTTAATCCGGCGGTGACTATGGGTGATGTAATCCGGGTCAGGGAAGAACATGGCATCTATTATTATGTGGAAACCGTCGAGAAATCACCTTTCCGGCGAATGGCCTGGCTGCTTAGCAAGGAGACAGTCATTTCTGCGGAGATCGCCGCGTTCAAGGAACGGATTATAGCCTCGGGCGGCAAATGGGAGCAGATTTTTGGCGGACTGTTTGTGGTTCATATGCCCAAGAATAGTGTGATCGATGTGGAAACGGAAATGAATCGGATAATCGAGCGTTTTGAACGCTGAAGAACAGAATGCCGGACGTATCTATTTTATATAATAGGAGGATTTGTGCAAATGAAATTTCTGAAGCAATGGGTACCTAGTATCGTTATCGGGATTGTAATTTCCTTATTTGTACGTACATATGTAGCAGAAGCGATGAGAGTGCCTACCGGGTCGATGATTCCTACAATCCAGATCAACGACCATTTAATTGTTGAAAAGATGCTCTGGGCATCCTCGCTGGAGCATGGAGATATCATCGTCTTCAATCATAAACCATCCGTAGCCGAGGAGCGCATGAGGTTAGTGAAACGTCTGATCGGGCTTCCGGGCGATACCGTGGAGGTGAAGGAAGGCGTGCTGTACAGAAATGGGGCACAGGTCGATGAGCCTTACCTTCAGCTGACGATGGATTACGACTTTGGACCGGTTACCGTACCTGCGGCGCATTATTTTTTCATGGGGGACAATCGCAATATCAGCTATGATGGCCATCTCTGGGAGAACAAATTTGTGTCCGAAGACGAGCTGGTCGGCAAGGTGATTGCCGAGTTCAGCAGCCCTTTCTAACTATGTGTTGACCGGATAATCGACAACGACGACTTGGTCCAGGATGCCTCCAAGCAGTCCTACAAAATACTGGTGAGCCGGATGCGGCCCATAAGCGAGCAGCGCCTCCCGGCTCTCGAACGTCACCCGCAGACCCAGCGTATAGCCATGAATATTGGCGGTTTCTTCTGTAACATTAACCCCTGCCGTGATCTCCACAATTCCGGGGATCTGCTCCTTCAGCGATATCAGTGTCTGAATTAGCAGGTCCCCCTCCTCCGGGTTATAACTGTCATTGAATCGAAAAGCAACCAAATGCTCAAACATGCCTCAGCCTCCTTTATTGGTGAACACATTCATTATACGGGTCTATTTAACCTGTCTCAGAATAAAATGTCAACTCTGCTGCCCAGGCCAAGATCCCGGTTGTTCCACCGCTGCAGCGTTTTAGGGGTGGCTAAAGTAGCGATTCATTTGTCCTAGTTGTCGAAACGACCCGTGACTTTAACCATATTGTTACTTTGCTCCCTTTTAGCTATGATCAAGTAAACACTTAGGGGGATTTTACCTAATACATAAGAAGGGGTGCTGATTCTTGAAAGTTCATGTCACGGATCTTAAACACGGCGATTGTCTTTTGACTGACACTTTCAATAGTGTAGGCCTGCACGTGCTTCCCAAAGGCACTGTAGTATACAGCGAGGAGATCACGATTCTGATTCGGCACAAGATTGATTATGCCGATATCGAACCACGAAAGGTAGTGGATTCCGGAGAGAATAACCCGCTGGAGCATAACCTGAATGAGAATATTGATCTGGCAATCCAGAGCTATGAGTCGATCTTTCTGGAAGCCTTGACCAAAGGCAGCTTCACACAGTCGATGGTTGACGATACGCTGAAGCCGCTGCTGGAGACACTCGATGAGCAGAAGGATGTAGTTTCCCTGCTGCTGCTGCTGGACCGCGACAATATTGATACTTATAACCATTCCCTGCAGGTGGGTTTGCTGTCGTATTATATTGCCGCCTGGATGGGCCGCTCCAAGGAAGAACGGTATGAGATCAGTAAGGCAGGTTATCTGCACGACATTGGCAAAAGCCGGATCTCCCCCTCCATCCTTAATAAGACGGGGCTTCTGACCGCAGAGGAAGAGGATGAAATGAAACGCCACACACTGTATGGCTACGATATCATCCGCAATTCGATGGATGACGAGATAACAGCGCTGGTGGCACTGCAGCATCATGAATTCGAGGACGGCACGGGGTATCCGAAACGTCTGTTCAAGAATGACATCCATCCCTATACCCAGATCGTGGCGGTTGCCAATGTGTATATGGGCATGACTACAACGCGGGCCAATCAGCCGAAGCAGGGGCTGGTTGCGGTGTTGCGCAAGGTGCATGAGCTGGGCTTCGGCAAGCTGAACGGGAATGCCGTACAGGCGCTGACCGGACATTTGCTGCCGAACTTTGTAGGCAAGAATGTACAGTTAAGCAACGGCGAGATGGGAACGATCGTGATGAATAATCCACTGGATATGTTCAAGCCGCTGGTGAAGGTCAACAATACGTTCAGAGACCTGTCGAAGGAACGCAGCTTGTCTGTGGAAGAAGTTTTTATGTAGGACAATAGTTAAATATGTGAAACAAGAAACGGCAATGTCCCCCTTAACGGGAGGCATTGCCGTTTCTTGTTTCATTTAGGCCGATTCGGCTTTGCTCATCGCGAGAGTGAGCAGCGATTTCTGCTGCCACTTGCGGCCCTTCCAGCGGAAATAATGAAACACTCCACGCACCCATTCGTCGGCGGCATGGGCAAACCACACGCCCAGCACGTCATAGCCCTGGTGGATGCCAAGGAAATAGGCAAGAGGCACCTTGATACCCCACATGGAGATGATCGCCATCATCAGTGAGAACTGCACATCTCCCGCCGCCCGCAACTAGTTGATCACGGCATGATTGAATTCTCCCAGGAGATTGGCTATGATTGATGTAGCTTTAATAGAGGAGAATGAATAATGAAACCCGAGATTCAGCTTGAACAATTTAAAAAAATGAAATACGAGCTTACCCGTTTTATGCTGATTTACAAATTTGCCCTGGACGAAATGGAAACCAAAATCGAAATTCTGAAGCAGGAATTTCAGTCCCTGCATGATTACAGTCCTATCGAACATACCAAGTCGCGCATCAAATCCCCCGAGAGCATTATGAACAAGATGCTCCGCAAAAATAATGAGCTGTCCCTGCCCTCGATCCGAAACAGCATTAAGGATATTGCCGGCCTGCGGATCACCTGCTCGTTCATCTCTGATATTTACCAGGTCAGCGAAATGCTGCAGAAGCAGGATGATTTGACGATTCTCGAAGTAAAAGACTATATCAAGAATCCTAAGCCAAATGGATACCAGAGTCTGCATCTGCTGGTTCAGGTGCCGGTATTTATGTCGGATTGCCAGGAGCTGGTGTGCGTCCGAGGTTCAGATCAGAACGATTGCGATGGATTTCTGGGCTAGCCTGGAACACAAAATCTTCTATAAATACAATCAATCCGTACCGGAGAGTATGACGCGGGAACTGAAGAACGCGGCCGATACGGCTAATGCGCTCGACCTGCAGATGGAACGGCTGCACCGCGAGATCCAGGAGATCAAGGATGCCAATGATGATGCTGCTGACGATGAGCTGCGGCGTATTTTTATTAACAACCAGCAGTTTACCCTTCCGGCCAATTTCATTAAGCTGCTGGGAGAATAACAATAGAGGAGCAATGAATATGGGAGAATGTTCAGTTCGTCCGATTGTTGTGAATCAGGTAGGTTATCCGTTGCGCGGTGAGAAGCTGGCGGTATTTACCGGCGGGAGCCATCAATTCCGGGTAGTAGAGGAGGCGACCGGAGCGGTCGTTCTGGAAGGTGTCAGTGGTCCGGCAAGATTTGATGTGTCCTGTGGGGCAACCCTACACACCGGTGATTTCTCGGAGCTTACGGCTCCGGGACGTTACCGGATTGAGCAGGTAGACGGGGCGGCATCGGCGGTATTCAGCCTGGCCGAGCGGCCTTACCATGAGCTGCAGCAGGGACTGTTGAAGGCTTTTTATTATTACCGCTGCGGGGTCACGTTGACGGAGGAATTCGCCGGACCTTGGGCACATCAAGCCTGCCATACCGCTGAAGGGAGGGTGCACGGCAATGAGCTGCTTGTTCAAGACAGTGCCGGCGGTTGGCATGATGCGGGCGATTATGGCAAATACAGCGGACCTGGAGCCAAGGCGGTAGCGGACTTGCTGCTGGCGTATGAGTTATATCCTTCGTCCTTTGAAAGCGCTATCCCCCTTCCCGAGAGCGACGGGGTAATGCTGGATGTGCTGCATGAATGCAAGGTGGAGCTGGACTGGCTGTTCAAGATGTTCGATCCTGCAACCGGGGGCGTGTTCCATAAGCTGACAACCCTGAAGTTCCCCGGGCTTGATGTTATGCCAGAGGATGATAGGGCAGAGCTATATTTCTCGCCGGTTTCTGCTGCGGCAACCGGCGATGTGGCAGCTGTGATGGCCTTGGCGGCGCGGATTTATGAGCCGTTTGACCACGTTTATGCGGAGAAATGCCTGCAAGCCGCATTAAGAGCTTGGGAGTGGCTGGAACGGCATCCGCAGGTGCCGGGATTCGTGAATCCTCCGGACATTGTTACCGGAGAATACGGGGATGCCGTGGATACGGATGAGCGCTATTGGGCAGCGGCGGAGCTGCTGCGCACGACGGGCGAGGAGAAGTATCATACGGCTGTTCAAGAGCTGGCACAGCTCGATTACCCGAAATACAGCCTGGGCTGGGCGGATATGGGCGGTTACGGCACGCTGGCCTACCTGCTGCGTGGCGAGACGATAGCCGATGCTGCCCTGTATGCGACCCTGAAGGAGGGGCTGCTGGCCGAAGCGGCAAGGCTGATGGAGCAGAGCGCAGCGGACGGCTACCGGATTTCACTTCGCGAAGAGGATTACATCTGGGGCAGCAATATGCTGGTGATGAACCATGCCCTGCTGCTGCTGGCGGCTGAGCATGTCAGCGGAGACAGGCGCTATGCAGCATGTGCGCTCGATCATTTGCATTACCTGCTAGGCCGAAATGTGCTGGATATAAGCTATGTGACCGGATTTGGCGATCAGTCGGTCAGACATCCGCATCACCGCCCATCGGTGGGAGACGGAGTAGAAGCGCCTGTGCCCGGCCTTGTTGCGGGGGGCCCTGACCGAGGACTGCATGACGAATATGTCGTGGAGCACTTGCAAGGCAAACCGGCGGCCCAATGCTTCGCCGACCATGAGCTGAGCTATTCCACGAACGAGGTTACGATTTATTGGAACTCACCGGCGGTGTTTGTGGCGGCGAGGTTTAATCTACTGAAATAGCTGGAACGTCAGAGTAATTAGATGCAAAACAGTTACTACCTAGATTCCAGCGAGGATTTAGAGCGCTGTCCTAGAGCTTTAGGAGAAATTAGATGCGAATCTGGTTACTACTTGGGTCCAGTGAGGAATGATAGGGAAATTCTACCGCTAGTTGGATGAAAGCTGGGGGGTGAATCCGCTCCGAAAAGCCCTGGATAGACAAATTAGTGGTAACTTTTCCCTATAGGCAACGAGAATCGCACAAAAGTCAGCAGTTAACGGTAGTTTTTCCCCATAGCATCTCTGTTTCCCTACTCCGAAGCTCAAACCTACTGGAAGAAGGCTGGAGTCCTAAGTAGTAACCGAATCTGCAACTAATTTCAGTCGAAACTCATGTTATCGGGTAAATAAGTGCGAATCTGCAACTATTTTCGAGTAAATCGCTTCTTTAACGCTCAAAATCCGAAATTAGATGCGCTTACGCACTTATTTGCTCCAGAACGGAAAAAATCCGCTAATTAGATGCAGTTTCGCATCTAATTAGCGGATTGGACTTATGAAACTATTTGCTTATTTCTCACAGGCGATCCCGTCTTTATCGCGATCGCTTTTTTTGTTTGCATTGTACAGCTCTTTGGAGACATGGGGTTTGTGTTTGGTTTTGCCGCCTTCATTGGTAGTGGAGCTGGAGAGGGCTACCCCGCCTTTATAGTCTTTGCGCAGCTCAGTGCAGTTCTTGTAGGTCTTGGCTTTGGTTTTGGCTTCAGCGGTACCTGTACCCGTCAGCGCGGCTGCAGCTGTGGATAAAGACAGCACCAGGCATGCTGTGAGGGAAATACGTAATCCTTTGTTCATTTAGTCAACTCCGTTCTGGCTTGGTTGTGGATGTTCATTTCTCTTATTCGCTAAAATTTATGGAAAAACCTGCAAATCTGCAGGATTTTTGAAAATATAAGAAAATATAAGAAAGTATAAGTTTCACCTGATTCTTTATCCTTCTATTTCTCGCAGAAACGGATGTCTAAAAGCGATACGTAGTATCGCTGCTTCGGAAGCATACGCTCTTTCAGAGGACGGCGAAGCCGTTTCTACTTGAATAAAATTAAGTTCACGTTTCTAGAGCGTTTGAATTTCAAGTAGGCTCCTATATAATGATGTGTAGCCTGCGGCCTTAACCTATCCTGCGCCGCAGCTCTACATAGGGAAAAAACCTTAACATCGGGGTGAGTCTTGTGAGAATCGGTAAACATACGCTGCGGCTGCAGACGACAATCAGCCTGATGATCTGCAGTGTACTGGCGGTGGTGCTGCTCGTTGTCTATATCATGCTTGGGCTGAAGGTAGCTACGCAAACGAAGGATTCGCTGGAGCAGCAGGCCGTGATGCTGGCCCGTACGATTTCCCGGACTCCGCTGGTGATTGAATCGCTTGAGGACACCCGTAACACTGCAGAGCTGCAGTCGTATGCCGAGGAGATGCAGAAGATTAATGCGGTACAGTTTGTGGTCGTAATCGATATGAATGGCATCAGGTATACGCATCCTGATCTGGACAAGATCGGCGAGCACTTTACTGGCGGGGACGAACAGGCGGTGCTGGAAGGCCGGGAGAGTATTTCTGAAGCGAAGGGGTCGCTCGGTTCATCCGTGAGAGCGTTCTCTCCAGTGAGGGCAACGGATGGAACACAGGTCGGAGCGGTATCCGTAGGCATCTCGCTCAGCAGTGTGCAAACGGCCGTACAGGAGAATGAAGGCATTCTGTATTGGGGTATTCTGATAGGTTGCGCCATGGGCGCGGCAGGCGCGCTGCTGCTGGCCCGCAAGATTAAGCGGATTATGTTCGGAATGGAGCCGTCCGCCATCGCCAAGCTGCTGGAGGAACGCAGCGCGATGCTGCAATCCGTCCGCGAGGGGATTATCGCTGTCGATCAACATTCGCGGATCACACTTGTCAATGCCGAGGCCAGGCGGTTGCTGGCGGATACAGGGATGCAAGGCGAGCCGCTTAGCCAGTCGATTGCCGATATCTGGCCTTCGCTGCGCATGGAGACCGTGCTGGAGAGTGGAGAAGCCAGCCAGGATCTGGAAGTCGAGCTGGGAGGCATTACGTTGCTGATGAATGTGCTACCGGTGCGGGTCAGCGGCAAGGTGGAGGGGGCGATCGCTACGTTCCGCGACAAGACTGAGATCAGCCTGCTGCTGGAACGACTGTCTGGCATCTCCCTGTACGCCGAGGCACTGCGCGCTCAGGCTCATGAATTCATGAACAAGCTGCATGTGATACTCGGCCTTACCCACATGCGCCGCTATGACCGGCTGGAGGAATACATAACCGGGACTGTGTCCAAGGTGCAGGAGGAGGTAGGCATGATGGTCCGCCAGGTGAGGGACCCCGTGATGGCCGGATTCCTGCTGGGCAAGCTGAGTCGTGCAAGAGAAGCTGGCATTCGCCTGGTCGTGCTGGAGGATGGTATTCTGCCCGAGGCTGGTGATCCCGAGGTTTCGCGCGAGCTGATTACGATTGTTGGCAATCTGCTGGACAACGCCATGGAGGCCCCGGAGGGGGTAGCCGGCAAACGGATTCATATTGGATTTCAATACAAGGAAGGCGGACTTATAATAACGGTAAGCGATAATGGACGCGGGATGCCGAAGGGGGTCCAGCCTCATATCTTCAGCCAGGGGTATTCCACGAAGGGCAAGGACCGGGGGAGCGGACTCTATCTGGTTGAACGGAGTCTTCTGAAGACAGGAGGAACAATTATTTGTGAGACAGGTGAAGGCGAAGGAACAAGGTTTACGGTTAAGCTGCCATATCAGGTGAAGGGGGACAGCTTATGATTAGAGTGCTGATTGTGGAAGATGATCCGATGGTAGCCGAGATGAACCGCTTCTATCTGGAGCAGGTGGAAGGCTTCAAGTGGCAGGGCTGGGCCCGGTCTGCGGACGAAGCCATGGAAATGCTGCTGGAGAACGGTCCATATGAGCTGATCCTGCTAGATGTATACATGAAGGAAACGAACGGGCTTGAACTGCTGTCTGCCATCCGCCACCGGGAGCTTGGGGTCGATGTGGTTGTCATATCGGCGGCAAGCGACAAGGAGAGCATCCGCCACGCGTTGCAGAACGGCGCGGTAGACTATCTGATCAAGCCGTTTGAGTTCAACCGGTTTCGTGCGGCGCTTACCGCTTACCGGGAACGGCATAAGGTGTTCCGGCAGCAGGATTCGCTGGATCAGAGCGAGCTGGACAAGCTGTCCAGATTCCGCTGGGAGCAAGGCCCGTCACAGGAGTTATCCAAGGGCTTCACCAGGCGCACCCTGCAGACGGTCTGGAGAGCGGTCGAGTCCTGTCAGGCAGAGACATTCTCCACCGAGGATATTGCCACGGCAACCGGCATCTCCCGTGTTTCGGTCGGCAAGTATCTGGCTGAGCTGGCCGAGATGGGAGCATTGATCTGTGAATTGAATTACGGGGCGCTGGGCAGACCAGTTCAGCGTTACAGGGTCTCGCCGCATGGCGGATCGGTCATATCGAAGTTTATATAACCCACAGATTAAGCCGTTTCCCCATTATTTATGAGGGGAAACGGCTTTTTGGTTTTTTTAGTTTGATAACGCTTACTTTAATAATTTACATAACTCAATCAATATTTACATAAAAACAAAAGCGCTTTCATTCTCGCTATAGTAAGGGTGTAAACGAGATAAGGAGGTAGCAAACATGCAAAAAGCAGTATCATCACCGATTCCCCAAGGGAATGTCCTTCCCCTCCCGGAAAAGGCCGGATTCCTAAAAAGACTGACTCAAATCAAGGTGGGGGTCATTCCGCTTCCCCTGTATGTCATCCTGGCATTGATCATTTACGGCGCTGCAGTTACAGGAAATCTGCCGAACGACATGATCGGAGGATTCGCCGTCATTATGATCCTCGGCATGCTGCTGAGCGATATCGGCTTCAAAATGCCACTGCTCAAAAATATCGGCGGACCGGCTATTCTGGCCCTGATGGTGCCCTCGTTCCTGGTCTTCTGGAATGTGCTCAGCCCTTCGGCGATGGATTCCGTCAAGACGCTGATGAAGACCTCGAACTTCCTGTATCTGTACATCTCCTGTCTGGTTGCAGGCAGTATCCTGGGGATGAACCGCAAGACCTTGATTAACGGGGTTGTCAAAATCTTCATTCCAATGGTAGTCGGCACCATAGCCGCTGTAGGCGCAGGGATTGCAGTTGGAACTATGCTTGGCTACACCGTGCATCACACGATCTTTTACATTATTGTTCCGATCATCTGCGGAGGTATTGGTGAGGGCATCCTGCCTCTGTCGATTGCTTACTCGCAAATTGTCGGCGGTGAATCCGGTGCGTTCGTAGCCCAGATGATTCCGGCAGCCATTATCGGCAATATCGTAGCCATCATCGGTGCGGGACTGCTGAAGAAGCTCGGCGACAAGAGACCCGCACTGTCCGGCAACGGCTTGCTGGTCAAGGAGAAGGACGGCGAGAAGCTCGGAGGCGGAAGCTATGAGGATAAGCCTGTAGTGTTCACATTAATGGGAGGCGGGCTGCTGCTTGCTTGCGGATTATTTATCTTCGGTTCCCTCGCTTCCAGCGTAGTTGGCATTCCCGGTCCGATCCTGATGATTTTTGCCGCTGCACTCATTAAATGCTTCAAAGCGATGCCGGAGAAAATCGAGCAGGGTGCGTTTCACCTGTACAAATTCGTATCTTCCAGCTTGACCTGGCCACTGATGGTGGGTCTGGGCATGCTCTATGTGCCACTGAATGACGTAGCTGCAATCATCTCTGTGCCTTATATTCTGACCTGCACCGCTGTCATCGTGGCCATGATTATTTCTGGCTTCTATGTCGGCAAAATGATCCGGATGTATCCGGTAGAAGCCGCTATTGTAACAGGCTGCCGCGGCGGATTGGGCGGAACGGGCGATGTGGCCATTCTGTCGGCTTCGAACCGTATGGAGTTAATGCCTTTTGCCCAAATCTCAACCCGGATTGGCGGAGCGTGTACCGTGATTCTGGCCACCCTCCTGCTGCAGATGTGGCATTAAGGGAGGTGGGGAGGAATGACTGCTGCAGACCTGAAGCAGGTTAGCCTGAGGATGCGGATTCAGTATCCGCTTGCCGGAAGTTATCTGGGAGACATGTTACGGCTGATCGAATGCTACGGCGGCGATATTTCAGAGGTCCGGCATGTTGCAGCAACGGGGTCAGAGCTGGCTCAAGACATTGTGTTCAAGGCTTCTGACGCTACAGGCAGAAAGCTGATCGAGATTAACGCTCAACAATTGACTGGAGGGATAGTAATGACAATGATCGATGAAGTAATGCAGCTGCACCTTGGCGGGAAGCTGACAACCGGTCTGAAGAATGAGATTCTATCGATGGAGGATCTGTCCAAGGTCTACACACCGGGAGTAGCACGGGTCTGCCAGGCCATTGCGGCCAATGAAGATGCGGCTTATGAGTATACGATCAAAAAAAATACGGTAGCCGTGGTAAGTGACGGAACGGCGGTACTGGGTCTGGGCGATATCGGGCCTAAGGCAGCTATGCCGGTCATGGAAGGCAAAGCGGCGTTGTTCAAACAATTCGCCGGTGTGGATGCGTTCCCGATCTGTCTGGATACCAAGGACACAGAAGAGATTATTGCGATTGTGAAGGCGCTCGCGCCTGCTTTTGGCGGCATTAACCTGGAGGATATTGCTTCGCCACGTTGCTTCGAGATTGAAGCCCGGCTGAAGCAGGAGCTGGACATTCCAGTCTTCCATGACGACCAGCACGGAACAGCGATCGTGGTGCTTGCGGGCATTCTAAACGCACTGAAGGTATGCGGCAAGGACATCAAGGATGTGAAGATCGTGGTGAATGGAGTCGGAGCGGCCGGAATTGCCGTATCCAAAATGCTGCTGCATGCCGGAGCCGTCAATTTGATCGGTGTCGACCGTAGAGGGGCGATTAACCGTCTGGAGGTATATGACAAATCGCATTGGACGGAATTCTCGCTGATCTCGAACCCGTTTACAGAAGCAGGTTCGCTGTCTGAGGTGATTAAGGGGGCAGACGTATTTATCGGATTGTCGGCGCCGAATATTTTACAGCTGAGTGATGTGAAAAGCATGGCCAAGGACCCGATCATCTTCGCCATGGCGAATCCTACGCCCGAGATTGATCCGGAACTTGCCGCTCCGTTTGTTAGAGTAATGGCGACCGGACGTTCGGATTTCCCGAACCAGATCAACAATGTATTATGCTTCCCTGGCATCTTCAGAGGGGCGCTGGACTGCGGAGCGACCGATATTACCGAGGATATGAAACTGGCGGCGGCCCGGGCGATTTCCTCGGTGATCGAGGAGAGCGAGCTTAGCGAGACGAATATTATCCCGAACGCTTTTGACCCTAGAGTGGTGGAGCGCATTCGTGAAGCGGTCATCCGTGCAGCGGTGGACAATGGTGTAGCCAGATATCCCGGTCTGCTGCTGGGAAGCAAATAGAGATTGATAAATAAAGATAGATAACCACAGATAAACAGAGATGAACAGAGATAGATAAACAGAGATACAAGCAACAGTTCAAGACTGGATGATGTCGGCGATTAAATTCATATCATCCTATATAAGATGAACTTAAGAATGGGACAGTAGAGTTGCCAGAAAGTCTGATATACAGGGCTTCCTGGCAACTCCATTTATAACATTCTTAAGTTCACGTTCTATAAATCCAATTTATGATGGAGGGGCAGCCTATGAGCGCAGTGAAAAGAGTATATCGTTTTGAAGAGGGAAATTGCGACATGGGGACATTGCTTGGAGGCAAAGGCGCCAATCTGGCAGAAATGACACGGCTGGGCTTACCAATTCCTCCAGGCTTCACCCTGACAACAGAGGTGTGCCGGGCGTTCCATCAAGCAGGCGGCCAGCTTACAGACGATATATTTGCGGAGATTTGTGCTGCCTTGAAGGTTTTGGAGACCAGCAAACAAACGTTTTTTGGTGATGAAGACAATCCGCTGCTGGTGTCTGTGCGCTCCGGCTCGGTATCGTCGATGCCCGGGATGATGGATACCATCCTGAATCTGGGCTTGAATGACTTCACGATCCAGGGTCTCGCCAAGCAGACGGGCAACGAAGGTTTCGCCTATGATTGCTACCGCAGATTCATTCAGATGTTCGGTGAGATTGTGCTAGGGATACCCGCTCTGCATTTCGACAAGCATCTGGAACAGCTCAAGGAGCAGAAGGGCCGGGAGAACGACCAGGAGGTCACGGCCGAGGAATGGAAGCAGTTGGTGCTGCGATACCACTGGCTTGTGGAAGAGCAGAGCGGCAAGGCGTTTCCACAGGATGTGTACGTACAGCTCAGAATGGCGGTCTGTGCCGTACTGCGCAGCTGGAACAATACCCGGGCGAAGGTGTACCGGAAGCTGTACCAGATCCCGGATGAGCAGGGGACAGCGGTCAACGTGCAGGCTATGGTCTTCGGCAACAAGGGGGATAACTGCGGAACGGGAGTGCTGTTCACGCGCAATCCTTCCAGTGGAGCCAAAGAGCTGTACGGCGAATATCTGATCAATGCCCAAGGTGAGGATGTGGTGGCTGGCGTGCGTACGCCGCGCAGTCTGAGTGAGCTGGGTGAAGAAATGCCGGAGGTGTATGCGGAGCTGAGCCGGGTTGCCGGGCAACTGGAACAACATTACAGAGATATGCAGGATGTAGAGTTCACTGTGGAGAACGGGAAGTTGTTCCTGCTGCAGACCCGCAGCGGCAAACGGACAGCGCAGGCGGCTGTCAACATCGCCGTTGCTCTGGTGGAGGAAGGTCTGATTACGAAGCAGGAGGCGGTCAGCCGAATCGAAGCCGGGCATCTGGATCAATTGCTGCACCGTTCCATCGAAGGACCGGAGGGTCTCAGAGTGATTGCGGCCGGACTGCCCGCTTCTCCGGGGGCGGCGACCGGCGCTGTGGTGCTGGATGCCGATACGGCCGAGGAATGGGCCAAGGCCGGTACCAGAACCATTCTCGTCAGCTCCGAAACCTCGCCGGAGGATATCCATGGCATCCTAGCCGCCGAAGGGGTGCTTACCAGCCGGGGCGGTATGACCAGCCATGCCGCTGTTGTAGCGAGAGGCATGGGCAAGCCGTGCATCTGCGGCTGTGACGGGCTGGCCATCGACCGTGAGCAAGGGACCATTACCCTCGGCGAGCATACGCTGCGCCAAGGGGATGTGATCTCCCTTGACGGCACCTCCGGCCAGGTATACCTGGGCAGCGTTTCGCTCAGCGATCCGGTCGTTTCGCCCGGACTGCTGAAGCTGCTGCAATACGCCGACGAGTTCCGTGAGCTGTCGATCTACACCAATGCCGATACTCCGGCAGACGCTGCCAAGGCGCGGGAATGGGGGGCGGAGGGGATCGGGCTGTGCCGGACGGAGCATATGTTCTTCTCCGATACGCGGCTGCCTATTGTACAGGCGATGATTCTGGCGGAGACCAAGGAAGAGCGAATTCATCAGCTGGGCAAAATTCTGCCGATGCAGCAATCCGATTTCGAGGAGATGTTCCGGGTGATGCATGGCTTGCCCGTAACGATTCGTCTGCTGGACCCGCCGCTCCATGAATTCCTGCCTAACCTCGAGCAGATCGTGGAACAATACCGTGCTGCAGTGGCGGAGGGCAGCGATAAGGAAGAGGTGCAGCGGCTGAAGCGGCTCATGGCCAAGGTACGTTCGCTCCAGGAGAGCAACCCGATGCTGGGTCTGCGCGGCTGCCGCCTCGGGTTGATGTTCCCGGAAATTTACGATATGCAGATTGAAGCGATTTTTCGCGCGGCGGCAACGGTGGTCCGCGAACGACTGGAGGTACGTCCCGAGATCATGATTCCGCTTGTCGGCCATCCCGATGAACTGAAGGCGATGCGGGCGCTGGTGGATGAGGTTGCCAGCCAGGTCCTGTCGGAAGAGATGAAGCATTTCAAATATCGGGTCGGTACAATGATTGAAGTGCCAAGAGCGGCAATAGTCGCCGATGCCATTGCGGAACATGCCGATTTCTTCTCCTTCGGCACCAATGATCTGACACAGATGACCTTCGGCTACAGTCGTGATGATGCGGAAGGCAAATTCCTGAACGGGTATCTGGAGAAACGGGTTCTTCAGGATAATCCATTCCAGGTGCTGGATGAAGAAGGCGTGGGTGTATTGATCCAGTGGGCTGTGGATAAAGGCAAAGCCCGCAAGTTCTTCCTGAAGACCGGACTGTGCGGCGAGCATGGAGGCGATATGCGCTCGATTTCATTCTGCCAGCAGATTGGGCTGGACTACGTCAGCTGTTCCCCGTACCGGATTCCGTATGCCCGGATTTCGGCAGCCAAGGCGGCACTGATTTGGCCTCGTAGAAAGCAGGCATTTGCCAGCTTGCCGGAGGAGAGTCCATCGCTGTAAATTGTCGGGCTATACGGTGAGAGGGGTTATCAGGGTGACGGAGAAGCATGTATTTATCTGCTCGGATTCAATTGGAGAGACGGCAGAAGCGGTGGCCGGTGCAGCGATCCGGCAATTTAATCTGGAAACGGTGGCGGTCCGGCCATTTCGGCGGATAACTAGCGTGCGGGAGATAGCTGACATCGTTGAACTGGCGCATAGGCAGCAGTCGGTTATCGTGTACACCCTCGTCCAGCAGGAACTGCGCGAGGCCATCGCCAGGCACAGCCTGAAGCTGGGCGTTGCGATCGTAGACGTGATGGGTCCTGTCATTACCGCGTTCAGCCAATCATTCCATCATGTTCCGCTTCAGCAGCCAGGGCGTCATAACGATCTGGATGACCATTATTACCGCCGGATTGAAGCGATCGAATTCGCGGTTAAATATGACGACGGGCGGGACGGGCGCGGGATTGGCCTAGCCGACCTGGTGCTCGTCGGCGTCTCGCGCACCTCCAAGACGCCGCTCAGCATGTATATGGCTTACAAGGGCATCAAGGTAGCCAACTGCCCCTTGACCCCGGAAGTCCCGCCGCCGCCCGAGCTGCTGCAGGTTCCGCGCAATCGGATCTTCGGCTTGACAATGGATATGGAGGCGCTGATCAAGATCCGTACCGAACGGCTCCGCGCGCTGGGGCTGACAACCAGTGCAGGGTATGCTTCCGAGCTGCAGGTGCTGGAGGAATACAGCTACGCCGAGGAGCTGATGAAGAAGCTAGGCTGCAAGATTATAGACGTCACGAACCAATCCATTGAGGAGTCCGCCGGACTAATCCTGGATTGCTTGTGAGAGGCTGTCTGCAGAAGAGGACCGCTATGCGGTCCTCTTCTGCATATATAAGAAAGTTAACACCTGAATCTTTATCCTTCTATTTCCCGCAGAAACGGTTGTCGTCCCTAAAAGGACGGCAAAGCCGTTTCTACTTGTGTCTTATACATAATTTTCATCGGTTAAGGGAAGAATTGCGTGGTAAGCCAGGTTATTCCTTAAAGGAGGATGGATTGTTTGTTTGGAGTTAACAAGAAGAGATGGACCGCGGGCTTGCTGGCCGTGATGCTGCTGCACCCCGGTATGGCATCAGCTGCGGCAACCCGAGATATTATACAGACGGTAACAGCGGTGACGTACAAAACGGCTGTGAATGCGCCATTCTCCGAGAAGATGGAGCCTGGGCTGAGTCTTCCGGTCAGCGCCATGCCAAGAAAGGCAACGGAGTCGAAGCGGATGATTCTGACTGCGGCCAGCGAGGCTGCGGAGCTGTATGCCTATGGCCTGCAGCAGCGTAATGCTTCCATCCAGTATGTGGTATTCTCCAAAGCCTTCAAGAAGCAGATGTATCCACGCTTCATGGAGCTGAACTGGAATACGGGCGGCTCCAGTCCTTGGATCACCGGCTGGAAGGTAGAGAAGGAGGTCGCAGCCGGGAGCGGAACCAAGCTGCTGGAGCTGAAGCTGACGACCGCCACCTCCGGCGGTCCCGAAGCGCCCGTGCTGCTGACCCTCCGGCTTGTGCTGGAGCATGGCAGCTGGGCTGTTGATGGTGCGGCCACGGACCGCGAGCTGCCGCGCAGCGGCCTGCCGGTGAAGCCGCAAGGCGTGCTGCTGCGGCACGGTTCCGCGCAGCCGGGCGGAGCCGCGTCCTGACGCCGCGGCCGCCGGGCCTTGCGGGTGTGGGCGCAGCCTACCCGCGTGCGTTGGCGGTGCGCCGCTGCTGCTATCAGCGGCGCTCGCGGGGGCGCTGCGCTGCTGACGCTGGCAGCGCTAGTCCGGCTCCGGCGTGCGCAGCACCGCCGGAGGGACAACGAAGAGCAGGGGGAACAGTGGGTTCACTGTTCCGCCCTGCTCTTTTTGCAGTGGCGGCGGCAATAGCACCGACGCCTGTGAACACTCGCGTAACACTGATGTTACGCTGACTTAAGGCAGTCGTTACGCCGGTTAGGGCTGGCGATGACGCTTGAAGATTACCCTCTGCACTCTGAATCAACAATTTAAGTAACATTAAGCATGTCGCCCGGACATTCGGAGTAAATAGATGCGAAAGTGGTTACTACTTAGAGCCCCTTTGTGTTCCATGTGTTACTCGTCCGAGCCAGTCATACCACACCGCGCGACAAGGAGGCTGAGCATAACCAAAGGAAGGCTGTCGCCGGTAACCAGCGATTAACTTTCAGACTATTAACGGACTCAGGAGCCCCTATTTGCTGTAAAAAGGCTGTTTTGCAGCTCTAACGGACTCAGGAGCCCCTATTCAAGCCGAAACCCACTAGGTAAGGCCTGTTTTTCCGATATAGAGGCTATGCGGTCCGTTACATTCCAAACCAGCGCAGAAATGAGGAAATAGGAGCTATACGGAGGCTGTCGATTCATTGTGGATAAATCAAAAATGCAGTTGAGCAACCCCAAAATCTCCTCTCAGAGACGCTCAGATCCATTTTCTGATGGAAATTTTCGTTTTCCAACACAAAAATCGATTTGAGAGAACCAAGTTTACAGTTGTCCACAATGAATCGACACGCTCATACGGTCCGTTAGGACGTAGGTTACCTGAAGTTCCGGGTGGGGGAGGGTTTGGATTACGCTAGTGCAATCCCTAACCTTCTATATCCTCGCAGGGTCCTAAGTAGTAACCGAAAGTGCAACTAATTTCAGCCGAATCGTGAGCTAACGAGTGATTAAGTGCGAATCTGCAACTAATTTTGAGTGAAATTAGCATCTAGCGCTCAAAGCCCCAAATTAGATGCGTTTTTGCATCTATTCGCCTCAAAATGGAGGAAATTCGCCAATTAGATGCATTTTCGCATCTAAATTAATGGTTCGAAACTTAGGAAGCCATCGCGAAGTTTGATGTTATCGGCATACGCAGACTCATCATTCGCGCTCCATGCCAGCCGCCACGCAGACTCATCACCCGCCGAGCCCACAGACTTACCCGCCGCGCCGCCACCCAGTCAGTTCAGACGGAAGCAACTCGCCAATCCGTTCAACGTCAGTCTGCGTTAAACGGCAGATGAGTTGCAACACTAGTCCCGCGAGGCCTGAACGATCAGCTCAGCCAGCCGTTTGGGCTCTTTATGCGCGGTGGTCATGTGGTCGCCGTGCCCGGCAATGTACCGGTAGGCCCCCAGATGGGCGGACTGCGAAGGGTGGTAGCCGAAGGGAGTCTGTGGCAGGGCAGTATCCTCGGTCAGGAAAAGATAGCTTTTGGGAATATCCAGGCTGTAGAATTTCTTCAGGTCAAGCTTCTGGAAGGCTGGACCTGCAGGCTCGGGAATGACATAAGTATAGTAGTCCTGAGCTTCGGCAAGGGTAGCGGTGTTGACAAAAGCTTCACGGAACAGCGGGAACGGCAGGCTAATCGTGTTGTTGCCGGAAGACTTCCGCAGCTGCTCAAAGGATTCCCTCACCGGTGCTGCAAACTGGTCAGCCACACTCTGTCCGTCCAACGGCACAAAGGCATCGAAGAAGACCAGCCGTCTGATTCGGTCCGGGAGCTGCTCGGCGGTTTTTTGCACAATGCTTCCTCCAAAGCTGTGTCCCAGCAGTACCACATCCTTCAGCTTCTTCCGGTTCATGTAATCCACTACAGATCGGGTCATCTGCTCATGGGTAACACTGCCAAGCTGCGTCGAACCAACTCCGCCATGGCCGGCGTACTCCGGTGTGTAGACCTCGTGCCCCATTAAGCGCAGCTCGGCGGCTGTTTCCTTCCAGAAACCGGCATCGACCCAGGAACCGTGGATAAGCACAAACATAAGCGGTTTCTCGATGGCCGCAGATTTCGGTGGGGTGGCTGCTTCGGCTCGGGCCATTGAGTTCATAGGGGTGAAGCCAATGAGGGAGAAGAACATCAAACTGGTCATGATCCATATCCATAGCAGACTCTGGCGAAAATGCTTCATCTTGGGCATCCTCCTGAGGTTTGGTTGCACCTGATTTTTATCCTTCTATTTCCCGCAGAAACGGACGTCCCCCCTCTTTCAGAGGAAGGTGAAACCGTTACTACTCTATCTATAAGATTGCCCCAAAGAGGGCGGGTTTACTCGGAGACCATTAAATGGAACTAAAGGACGTTCCTTCCTAGTGATTGTGTCTAACAATCGTTTATAATGGAGACTGAAAATGCAGGTTGCTGTCGGATTTCTTCGCATTTTGTTGTGAATTCTTCAATTTAAGCGGACTGCGTGTTTTTTGGTAGATAGGGGGTAGATCATGCCGGATCACAAATATAGACAAACACGGCAGAAACACAAAATTAGCCTCACCACATTGTTAACGGGCCTGGTCTCACTGGTAGTCCTTCTGACATCCACGATACTGCTTATCGCTTCTTATGAATCCAAGAAACAATCCTTGATCGAAACAACGCTTCATCTGAATTCCTTTAATGCCCACAAATTAAGTCAGACGATGGATTCGCTGTTTATTTCCATGCGCAGCAGTCTGGAGTTTAGCGCCCGGACGTTTTCCAGCATGGAGCAGATGGATTCAGATGTAGTTAGCCGGGAACTGGAGCTGATGCGCAACAGCAGCAATTATTTTAATTCGGTGGTCCTCGTTGAAAAAGGCGGGCTTGTGCTGCATTCGGCACCAGAGTCACTGAATATGTCGGGCAAATATATCGTTTCTCCCACCGCCCTCGACGCGCTGAAGCTGCAGAAGCCTTATGTCTCGGAGCCTTACACAACCTCCAGCACCGGGAGAATGATCGTGTTTATGAGTCAGCCGGTATTTAATACGGAAGGAATGTATGTCGGACTTATTGGAGGCTCGTTCTATCTTCAGCAGGATAATGTCCTAAGCATGGCTTTTGGGGCGAATGCGATTGATGATTCCGGCTCCTATTATTATATCGTCGACTCCAAGGGTCATCTGCTGTTTCATCCGGACAAAAAGCGGATCGGAGATGATATCAGCGGGAATAGCATTGTTCAGAAGCTCATGAGAGGAGAGAGCGGACAGGCGCAGGCATTTAATTTGCAATCCGTCAATCTGCTGGCAGGTTATGCCCATGTGCCGTCCAATGGCTGGGGCGTGGTGGTGGTCTCTCCGAGCAGTGTTATCTTCGACCAATTGTACCAGTATTTGCGAATGACGTTCATGTACACACTGATCCCGTTTGTGCTGCTGCTGTTTGGCGTTATTTATGTTTCGCATCGGCTGGCGCAGCCTTTTGTCTACCTGGCAGATCTGGTCAGCAAGTTTAGTACGGAAAAAATAGAGCTGCCTGAGCCTAAATCCCACTGGAACAGAGAGGCCGAGCTGCTGACCCAAGCTATTTTTCTTGCCTATAACAATATACAGAAGCAGACGGAATCCCTCACCCAGGAAGCTATGACCGACCCGTTGACTGGTCTGGACAACCGCAGAATGCTGGAGCAGAAGCTGCAGGAGTGGATTGCCGCTGAGCTGTCCTTCTCGCTGATTGTGGTGGATGTGGATAAATTCAAGTTCGTTAATGATACCTATGGCCATCTGACCGGGGACGAGGTGCTGAAGCATGTGGCCGCGATTATCTCCGCTTCGGTCCGTCCAAGCGATATCTGCTGCCGCTATGGGGGCGAAGAATTTGTCCTGCTGCTGTTAAACACCCGCACACCTGAAGCCCTGACCGTTGCCGAGCGAATTCGTGTGGGTCTGGAGGAGAGCCGGGTACCGACAGGCTCGCGGATTACGGTATCGCAGGGGATTGCGCATTACCCGTCACAAGCTGGATCAGGCGCGGAGCTGCTGCAGCGTGCAGACGAGGCGCTATATGAGGCCAAGAACCGCGGGCGCAACCGGACGGTGGTCTCTGGTGAATAAACTCTGCTTTTTGTGTGCACCTGGGCATAGGCATATGCATACTCTACTGTTAAGAAGTGCAGAACGTTTGCACAGCAGAAGGGCAGGAATTGAAATGACCGCATACATGGATTACACATCACCCGATGTAGAGTTTACTTACGATTTAAGCAACAAAACACTGTTTAGAAAAGATGCCTGCAACTACATCAATCTGTTGTCCGTGAAGCAGCTGAATACGCTCAAAGGAACTTCGCTGCTTGATATTTTTCTGAGCAAAAGCAATGTCGTAGAACCTCATTATCACCAGAATGCCGCCGAACTGGTCTATTGCATCTGCGGGGAAGCCGTGGTCTCTCTGATTAATCCGTTCACCAATGAGCTGCTGCATTTCCCGATTTGTCCCGGCCAGGTGGCCAATGTGCCGCAAGGCTGGTGGCATTATGAGACAGCGACGGTGGATAATACCCATCTGCTGGCGATCTTTGATGCCCCGGTACCGGAAGTGATCCTCGGCTCGGATCTGCTGAGCCTGACGCCGTCCAAAGTGCTGGCCCATACGTATTGTCTGAACGAAGCCAAGCTCAAAGAAGCGCTCGCGCCTATCCAGCCTGGAACCTTCATTGGTCCTCCGGCGGACTGCTGTCCGCCAGGGCAGGTTCAAGCAGCCGCAACACCTAACATGAAGGAAAACAGCTATCATGGAATGCCAATGGGCAATGGAATGCCGCTGCCGAATATGATGCCTATGTCCGGCAATATGCCGCCGAACAACATGATGCCTATATCCGGCAATATGCCGCCGAACAACATGATGCCTATGTCCGGCAATATGCCGCCGAACAATATGATGCCTATGTCCGGTAATATGCCGCCGAACAATATGATGCCTATATCCGGCAATATGCCGTCGATGCCTTATGGCTATCATCAATACCCGATGCCCGTATATCCGATGGGGATGGGTTATCCCCGTGGCTTCCAGCCGCAGCCGTATGTCCTGCCGCAGTTCGTCGACGTTTCAGAGGCAGCTGGCAAGGAATAGACTCTTGCTAAGAATGCAAGCAGAGTTCTCAACTTCCTGATGAAAAAGGGCGCGCCAATATTCACTCGAAAACACCCCTCCGGAAACTTCCGGAGGGGTGTTCCTTATATTGTTGCTGCTTAGGTCCAGGTATTAGTGCTTTGGGGGCTTCTTAGAACAAGCGGACAAGCACGCGCCCGATTGTCTTCGACTGGAGAATGTCGCCCAGTGCTTCCGGCAGCGATTCCAGCGTAACCTCACGGTCTACCAGCTGCTCCAGATTGGCCGGCTTCAGATCAGCGCCCATCCGCTTCCAGATCAGCTGGCGGATGTCTGCCGGACACATCACGGAATCAATGCCCAGCAGATTGACCCCGCGCAGAATGAACGGAAGCACGGTAGCGGGCACGCTGGTGCCTGCGGTCAGGCCGCTGGCAGCAACCGAACCCTTGTACCTAAGCCTGCTCAGAATGGAAGCCAGCGGGCTGCCACCCACAGAATCCACTGCCGCCTGCCACAGCTGCTTGTCCAGCGGCTTGCCTGTGCCGAGCACATCCTCGCGGGAGATAACCTCGGATGCCCCAAGCCCCTCCAGATAAGCGACTGCGTCTGCCTGGCCCGTACTGGCAACCACCTGGTAACCTTGGCCTGCGAGCATGGCAATTGCCGCTCCACCCACTCCACCCGTCGCTCCGGTAACAAGCACCTTGCCTTTATCCTTATCCAGTCCATGCTGCTCCAGCTCATGGATGGACAAGGCGGCGGTGAAGCCTGCCGTACCATAGATCATTGCTTCTCTTGCCGTCAGACCTGCCGGCATCGGGATCACCCAATCCGCAGGGATGCGGGCGTATTGGCTGTAACCGCCAAAATGGCTTACGCCGATGCCGTTGCCCGAAGCAATGACCTGGTCGCCTTCGCGGAACCGCTCATCCGTCGAGGATACCACCTCTCCTGCCAGATCGACCCCGGGGATAAACGGGTAGCTCTTGAGGATTTTGCCGTCAGGAATGGCTGCCAGTCCATCCTTATAGTTCACACTTGAGTAGGCAACGCGGATCAGCACCTCGCCCTCCGGCAAGTCCTTAAGGGCAACTGGCTTCACCTCAACGGTAAAGCTCTGTTCAGTCTTATTCACCACTAGCGCTTGAAAAGTTTCGGACATGGTATAAGCTCCTTTTATGAATGAATTTATTAAACGGGTTGATATAAGTTCTTTATATATGATTTATTCTGACTGGTCAACTTTTTTATGGCTATGATATAATGTACAGCATCATCCCCATAACAACGGAGGTTCTATGGTACGGTATAAGAAATCAGAAGAGAAACGTAAGCAGATTCTGTATGCTGCCTTTCAGGCGTTATCTGGACAGGGCTACGATGCAGTGACCCTGCAGATGATTGCCGATCATGCACAGGTCAGCAAAGGAGTCGTTCATTATTATTTTGCCAGCAAAGAAGCGGTATTGATTGAACTGCTGGAATGGCTGACCTCCAGAATCTATCTGAAAGAGCATGAAGCTGTCAGAGAGCAGGAGACCGCTGCCGGGAAGCTTGCCGCTTATATTGGCTCGGCGTTTGTCTCCCCGGAGAAGAACCGCGCGTTCTACCGCGTCTACCTGGACTTTCTGGCCCGCGCCAGCCGGATTCCGGCTTACCGGGAGATCAACCAGCGGTTCTACGACAACTGCACCAGCATCAGCACGGAGATTCTTCTTCTTGGCCAGAAGGAAGGGATGGTATCGCCTCACCTGTCAGCGGAGCAGACGGCACCGCAGATCCGTGCTCTTATTGACGGCTGTCTGATCCAATGGCTGATGACGGATGAGGATGCGCTGCATGAGACATACCGGCAGTCCTGTGAAGAGGCGGTCAGGAAGCTGCTGGGTATATAAATAAGGAAGGCAGCTTGCGACGTGGCAGCATTTCCTAACCAGTTATACGAATTACCGTTAGGGTCGAGGTCTGCAGCGGCGGCTGAGCTTCACGTGGCCGGTAAGGTCAAGGAAGAGGTCCTGGCGACGATGAAACAGTATTGGCAGGAGCTTTTTCCAACTATATAAGATTCACTTTCTATATTCAGCTGTTTGAGGGTTGAACTGAAGCTAATCTATGACTTGGGGATAGGTCCGTAGTGTAGTATATTGGAGATAGCTTGTAGCCAAAAAAGGGGGATTCGCTCATGTCAATAGCAACAACGATGATTATCCGGCTGGAAATCCGCAAATCGGTTGCATCCTTCGCGGATGTGGCTTCCGGCATTGCCGCTGCGGGCGGAGATATTGTGGCGATTGACGTGATTCGGGCCGGTAAGGAAGTGACTACACGGGACATCACTGTCAATGTGCAGGATGCCACGAATGAAGAAATTCATCGTATCTTGTCCGCTATGGACGGCATTAAGGTGATTAACGTATCGGATTCCACCTTCCTGGCCCACCTCGGGGGCAAGATTGAGATTATGCCCAAGATGAAGATTAAGAACCGCGAAGACCTCTCACAGGTCTATACTCCCGGCGTAGCCAGGGTGAGCATGGCGATTGCCGAAGATCCTGCCAAAGCCTACTCACTCACCATAAAAAGAAATACGGTAGCCGTCGTTACAGACGGGACAGCTGTGCTTGGTCTTGGCGACATCGGGCCGGAGGCGGCGATGCCGGTGATGGAAGGCAAAGCCATGCTGTTCAAGCAGCTGGCGGGCATTGACGCATTCCCCCTCTGCCTGGATACGAAGGACTCCGAGGAAATCATTCGGATTGTGAAAGCGGTCTCTCCGGGCTTTGGCGGCATTAACCTGGAGGACATCAGCTCGCCCCGCTGCTTCGAGATTGAGCGCAGGCTGGCGGAGGAGCTGGACATTCCCGTGTTCCACGATGACCAGCATGGAACTGCAGTGGTGGCCTTGGCGGGGCTGCTGAACGCGCTGAAGGTAGTCGGCCTTACCCTCGCTGAAGCCAGAATTGTTGTGGTGGGCATAGGCGCTGCCGGTGTCTCCATCTGCAATCTGCTGCTGGCGGCGGGGGCCCGCTGCATTTATGCGGTCGACCGTGAAGGGGTGCTGGTAAGGGAAGCTGCTTACGGGAATCCGGAATGGACCAAGCTGGCTGCACGGACGAATCCCGATAATGTGCAGGGTGGTTTGGCAGAGGTGATGCAGGGAGCGGATGTGTTCATCGGCGTAGCCGGAGGCGGAATTCTGAATGTGGAGCATCTGAAGAGCATGTCGGCGAACAACATCGTGTTCGCGATGGCTAACCCGAACCCGGAGATTGAGCCGGAGCTGGCTGAGCCGCATGTGCGGGTGCTGGCTACAGGGCGGAGCGATTATCCCAACCAGATCAACAATGTGCTCTGTTTCCCCGGTATCTTCCGGGGAGCGCTGGATTGCCGGGCTGCAGTGGTGAATCTGGAGATGAAGCTGGCAGCGGCGAAGGCGATTGCTTCAGTGGTGCTGGAGGAGGAACTGAACGAGCAATATATTATCCCCAGCATATTTAACGACAAAGTGGTCGAACAGGTCCGCCTGGCGGTAATCCGGGCAGCCATGTCTACGGGTGTTGCCCGCCGTGTGCCGCCGGATGTCGCGGGAATCGAACCGCTGATTAAGGAGAATTGAATTGAAATTATATAGTTTTGCCCGGGAAGCAGGCAGAAAAATAAACAAATTTGATTCCGATTTTGGTAATGTCCAGAATTCTGCACACACAGCAGCCGGCCCATCTGGGCGCAATGTTTCTTGAAGCCGGCGGCAGCATTGGCTACCATCAGGCGCCGATACCCCGGCTGCTGCTGATTGTGGCCGGTGAGGGAAAGGTTAAGGGTGCTGAGGAGGTATATTGTCCGGTGCAGGCCGGTGATGCGGTGTTCTGGAAATATAAGTGAGTAGAAACGGATGCCGCCTCTTTCAGAGGACGACGAAGCTGTTTCTTCTTAGCAAGGGAGAGTGGCATGAAACGTTAACAGACTGCTCACTGACCGCCATTGTCGTGGAAAGTGAGTTATTGGACCTGTCGGGGATGGCACTAAAGGAGCCGCTGCATGAAACGGAGGAATAGGAGAGGGATGACATTTGGAGCGAACAGATGCGAAACTGGTTACTACTCAGATCCCTGCGAGGGTATAGAAGGTTTACTTGCGAAGGTTATGGGATCGCGCTACCTTACCCCCCCAAACACTCCCCCCTTCAGGTAACCCACGTCCTAGCGGACCGTATAGCTCCTGTTTCCGCATTCCTGCGATGGTTTGGAGTCTAGCGGACCGCATAGCCTCTATATTGGAAAAACAGGCCCTAACTAGTGGATTTTTGCCTGAATAGAGGCTCCTGAGTCCGTTATACCTGCAAAACAGCCTTTTTACAGCAAATAGAGACTCCTGAGTCCGTTAGTAGTCTGAAATTTAAGTGCAGGTTACTGGCGACGGCCTTCATTTGTTATTCTTAGCCTCCTTGTCGCGCAGTGTTGTATGACAGGCTCGGACGAGTAACACATGGAAAAAAAGGGGGCCCTAAGTAGTAACCGAAACTGCAACTAATTTCAGCCGGATCGTGCGCCAGCGGGCAATTAAGTGCGATAATGCAACTAATTTCGAGTAAATCGAGTCCTTTTCGCTCAAACGCCTGAATTAAGTGCCTTTTGGCAACTATTTGCTCCAAAACGTAAAAAATCGGCTAATTAGATGCACTTTCGCAACTAATTGAATGGCTCGGACTTTATGAAACCACTACGAAGTTAAAACTTCGATATTCTCATCATACGGAGGCCGACCAGAAGAGGAGGGGATTCGCATCTACACCAGGATTCATATCATGGGAGCGTCGGGTGCGGGTACCAGCACGCTGGGCCGGGATCTCTGCCAGGTGCTGCCCCATGCTCATCTCGACACGGACGATTATTTCTGGGAGCATAAATTTACCGTGCAAAGTGATCCGCAGGAACGGCTCCTCAGAATAAAAGCGGATCTGCTGGCGCAAGAGCCGTATATTCTCTCCGGCGCGGTTTGCGGCTGGGGAGATTCGCTAAGGCCGCTGTTTGATCTTGTGATCTTCTTGTGGGTACCGCCGGATGTTCGGCTGGAACGTCTGAGAGCAAGGGAATATGGGCGTTATGGCGATGAGATTCTGCCCGGCGGCGTGCGTTATGAGGCGGAACAAGCTTTTCTGGAATGGGCCTCCTTGTATGACACCGCAGGTCTGGAGGTTAGAAGCAAGGCGCTTCATGAGGATTGGATAACCCGGCTGAATTGTCCGCTGCTGCGCTTGGAAGAGAACCTGACCCCGGCGGAGCGAGTGAAGGCTGTAATGAAATACATAGAAGAGGTCGGAAGAATGTAAGTATAATACTGCATATCAATGATATGGAAGAGGGAGAGTAATGATGAATCGAATGAAGCTTGCCGTCGCATGTGCGGTCCTGCTGGCTGCGCTCAGCCTGTCCGGCTGCAGCGCCGCGTCAGAGACACAGAAGCAAATGTACGGCAGCAATTCAGCCATAGCGGGTTCAGCTGACAGCTATACGTTTGGAGACCGTACGGGAGAAACCAAAGACAACGAAAGTGAGCTGTCCTTCAGTAAATTCTACGGCACGGATTCCATCTGGACGATAGATGCAGACAGTGAAGCAGCTCTAAAAGTAGAATATGATCAGGAAATAGACGGCGGTAAATTGAAGCTGGTGCTGGTCACTCCGGGCCAAGAGGTAGTAACGATAGCCGAAGGCAGCGGCCAAGGCGCCAGCGAGCTGCTGCTTGCAGCCGGTACAAGCACAATCAAGCTTGTTGGCAATCAAGGCAAGGGTTCTGTGAAGCTCCGGCTTGAAGCCGAGGATAAGGATGTGAAATGGACAGCTGTTGGTGAACAATAGCGCCCTATTATGAGGAGCATTGGACTGGTAAGACATTTCAGGGTGGTCGTGCGTAGGCCCAAGCGTGCATGGCTGACCGCAGAGCAGTTTAATGCCTGGATGGATCTGTATGATTATGCGGATATAGAGCCGGCGGATTTTGACCCTAACGGTCAGGAGTGGGACGAGTGTATCAGCAGTGATCTGCCCAGGGCTGCGGCAACGGCAGGGGGAATTTTTTCCGGTACCGTGCGTTATACGGACAAGCTTAGAGAGATCAAGTTTGCCGCAGTGAACCTTCCCGGCGTGAGGCTGCACTACAATCTTTGGCTGCTGCTGGGGCGGCTGGCCTGGTATTTCGGGCACCGCTCGCAGCCTGAAGGCAGACAGGCGACCGAGCACCGTGCTCGAGAGGTGGCCGACCTGCTGCAGACAGAGTATAGTGCCGCCAATGTCCTGACTGTAACCCATGGAGCCTTTATGCAGGTATTGGTTAAGGAGCTTAGGACAAGGGGGTACAAAGGCTCGCGCATTCTGCATCCCCGCAATGGGAAGCTGTATTTATTTCAGTTCGAAGGAGACTAGAAGCCGATGGTTGTCATCAAAAAGATTGATCGGGAATCGCTGCCTGAACTCGCGGAGCTGTATCAAGAGCTGACCCAGCAAACGACGGACTTATCCAAGCTGGAGCAGGCTTTTGCCGATATCCAGGGGGACGGCAGGTACGTCCTATTGGGGGCTTTTGTGGAAGGAGAGCTGTTCGGGTCTTTAATGGGCATAGTGTGCCAGGATCTGGTGGGAGACTGCCGCTCTTTTATGGTGATTGAGAACGTCGTGGTGTCTGTGCGCGCCCGCCGCCAGGGGGTCGGCAGCCTGCTGATGGCCGCCATTGAAGCCAAAGCGCAGGAGCTGGATTGTTATTATATCATTCTGGTATCGGGAGAACGGCGGAAGGAAGCGCATCGGTTCTATGAGCGGATGGGCTACGGGGAGGATAGAGTTCAGGGGTTCAAGAAGTTTATATCCTAAATCAACGGATTCTTAATCGTCAGCTATATGCTATGACAAAGGGGCCTCTCATTGAGAGGTCCCTTTGTCATAGGTAACTTTTACCGCTGCAATGATTCATTTGTCCATTCTGCGAGAGCGCTTTATAATCTGTTCAATCATCGGCACGGATCAGGCGGCAGCGCTGCTGCGGGCAGGGGGAAGCCCCGATTTCGGAGATCAGCAGTATAGTTGCGTGAGCCTGTACATAACCATTCAGGAGATAGACTTTAAGCCTTTTTATGCGAGTTTTGACTGGCCCTGCTTACCCGGCAAATGCCCAAGATTACCCAGCGCAATTTCCATAATTATATCTCCGTAATCGGCAGTTTTGAATTTCAGGAACTTGGACATGCTTATAACTATATGCTGGATGAGATTAATGATGATCAATCAGATTCGGTACGGAGAACGGATACGGGTGAATTTTTTCATCTCGCCGGATTGAATGGATTACCATGTGCCCAAGCAGATGATTCAGCCGTTCATTGAGAATGCCTTCTTTCATGGCTTCACACGCAAAAACAGAGGGAGTTATCCATATTCTAATCTCCAAGGACAGCAGCAGTCTGATCTGCGAGGTAGTTGATAGCGGAGATGGAATGGATACCGGGAACGCCGAGCTGCCGCTGACTGGCATGGGGAATAGAAGCCGGCTGTTCAGCGGTATTGGGATCAACAATGTGCATGAGCGGTGATAAGATAATTCATGCAAACAGGAAACGCTTACAAATCCAATCGTGACACACAGATTACACACAATTAGGGAGGCATAAGAAATGAAAAAAAGCTTGATGCTAGTGCTGGTTTGTATGCTGCTGCTAACCGCCTGCGGTGCGAGTTCGAACAAAAACAACAATGCTGCCAGCGGAAACACCGCCAAGGCCAAGGAAATTACAATTTGGGCTTGGGACCCGGCATTTAATATTGCCGCACTTGAAGTAGCCAAAGCGGAATACGCCAAAACAAACCCTGATGTCAAAATCAATATTGTTGAATACGCCCAGAACGATATTATCCAGAAGCTGAACACCGGACTCAACTCCGGCACGACCAAAGGATTGCCCAATATTGTGTTGATTGAGGATTACCGGGCGCAAGGGTTCCTCCAGTCCTACAAGGATTCGTTCATGGACCTCAGCGGTTCAATCAAAGGTACGGATTTCGCCGATTACAAGAGTGGTCCTACCAGTCTGGACGGCAAGCAATATGGTGTGCCATTCGATTCCGGTGTAACCGGGCTCTATGTCCGTACCGATTATTTGGAGCAGGCGGGCTACAAACTGGCTGATCTGCAGGATATCGACTGGAAGCAATATATTGAGATTGGCAAAAAAGTCAAGGAAACTACAGGCAAAGCACTGATTACGCTTGACCCTAACGACCTCGGTCTGATCCGTATGATGATTCAATCGGCCGGCTCCTGGTATCTGACCGAAGACGGCAAAACCCCGAATATTTCCAATAACGAGGCGCTTAAGCAAGCCTTCGAAATCTATAAAGGTTTGACTGATTCCAATGTGGCCAATGTTCATTCCGACTGGAGCCAGTTCGTGGCTGCTCTGAACAGCGGAGCGGTAGCCTCAGTGCCTACGGGCAACTGGATCACTCCGTCGATCATGGCGGAAGCGTCCCAATCGGGCAAATGGGGCATCGCGCCTCTGCCGACACTTCCGGGGAATGGGGATTCGGTTCATGCCTCCAACCTTGGCGGCAGCTCATGGTATGTCATGAATGTAGACGGCAAGGAAACGGCAGCTGACTTTATGGCGACTACTTTCGGCTCAAACGCCGAGATGTATCAGAAACTGCTTACCGATATCGGCGTCATCGGCACGTTCAAGGCAGCCTCCAGCGGGAAAGCCTACAGCCAGGCCAGCGAATTCTTCGGCGGACAGAAGACGGTATCCGACTTCGCAGCCTGGACAGAGCAGATCCCAAGTGTCAACTACGGTATCCATACCTATGCGATTGAGGATATCCTGATCGTGGAGATGCAGAATTACCTGAATGGCAAAGCGATCGACAAGGTGCTGGGCGATGCCCAGGCCCAGGCCGAGTCGCAGATTAAATAAAGCTTTACTGTGAATGGACCGAACCTTGGGCACAGCTTCGAATCCCGGTGCAAGGGAGCGGAAGACGCTCAAGGTTCATCTTTTCCGGTTAGGTATCATCAATCATCATGAAAGGGGTGGGCGAAGTGAAGCCTGTACGTTCCAGCCTGAACATTCGGCGCAGAAACATATGGACGGGATGGTCGTTCATCTTATTGTCCGTCGTTATGATCTTTATCTTCTATTTCTATCCGATGCTGCAGGCATTAATCATGTCCTTCCAGACCGGGACCGGCAGTAATCTTGAATTCACCGGCCTCAGCAATTACCAGCGCCTGTTCGACGACAATATGTTTATTACCGCCGTTACCAACACCTTCATCTACCTGCTGGTTCAGGTGCCGGTGATGATCCTGCTTGCGCTGTTCATCTCGGTGCTGCTCAATGACAGCAAGCTGAAGTTCAAAGGATTCTTTCGCACGGCAATCTTCCTGCCTTGTGTAACCTCTCTGGTTGCCTATTCGGTAGTGTTCAAATATCTGTTCGCCGGCGATGGACTAGTCAACACGCTGCTGCTCAAGCTGCAGCTGATTGATGCTCCGATTGGCTGGATCACTGATCCGTTCTGGGCCAAGATTACGATTATTATCGCAATCACCTGGCGTTGGACGGGCTACAATATGATTTTTTATCTCTCGGCGCTGCAGAATATTGACGTTTCCATCTATGAAGCGGCCAGGATTGACGGAGCTTCCGCTCCCCGCCAATTCTTCGGAATCACGGTTCCGCTGCTGAAGCCGATCATTCTGTTCACGTCCATCACCTCAACCATCGGAACACTGCAGTTGTTCGATGAGGTCATGAACATTACTAAGGGCGGTCCCGGCAATGCCACGCTCACAATCTCGCAGTACATTTATAACCTGTCGTTTAAATATTCGGCAGATTTCGGCTATGCGGCTACTGTATCCTATTCGATTGTGATTATGATCGTCTTGCTGTCGTTCCTCCAGTTCAAAGTGGCAGGTGATAAAAATGGCTAAGAGCAAACGTTTCTTCACATACCTATTCCTTGGCATCATAGCCTTCGTCTCGATCTTCCCGTTCGCCTGGATGGTAATCAGCGCAACCAATCAATCGGTTGATGTCACCAAGGGAAGGTTGCTGCCCGGCTCTCATCTGCTGGAGAATTTCCGCAATCTGCTGGAAACGACTGATCTGCAGCAGTCCTTGCTGAATTCAGCCAAAATCTCCATTACTACAACGATTCTGGCGCTGCTGATTGCTTCACTTGCCGGCTATGGCTTCGAGGTGTTCCGCAGTCGGACGAAGGATATTGTGTTCAATATTCTGCTGGTGTCGATGATGATCCCGTTCGCGGCGATGATGGTTCCGCTGTACCGTATGTTTGCCAGCATCTCGAACACCGTGCCATGGCTGGGCATTGATACGATGGCTTCAGTCATTCTGCCTACGGTGACAACGGCGTTCCTGATCTTCTTCTTCCGGCAGAGCACGAAGATGTTCCCGAAGGAGCTGCTGGAAGCGGGCCGGATTGACGGACTAAGCGAACTGGGCATCTTCCTGCGGATCTATCTGCCGACAATGAGAACAACCTATGCGGCGGGGGCGATCATCACCTTCATGTCCAGCTGGAACAACTACCTCTGGCCGCTGATTGTGCTGCAGACGCCCGAGACCAAAACAATGCCGCTCCTGATCTCCAATCTCGGCTCCGGGTATGCCCCGGATTACGGGATGATCCTGATTGCCATTGTGATCGGCACACTTCCGACCGCACTGGTGTTCTTCCTGATGCAGAAGCAGTTTGTGGCCGGAATGACCGGTTCGGTGAAGTAGCACAGCCTTACAACTGCGGCGGAAACCAGACATGGCGCAGATCCACCCAGCCCTGGCTGTTGAACGTTACGCCCCGCACCGAAGGCAGGTAGGCCGTACGGGTGGGCTTCTCGTACAGAATATGGAGCAGATGGGCATGGGTCAGGCGGTCTTCTATTCGCTTGAAGTCTGCGGCGCGGGCTGCCGGGTCCGGTTCCCGGGAGATCTGCTGCAGCCAGGCTTCTATGTCTACCCGGGTATGCGGGTCCAGGTGCTGCGAGAGCGTCAGGTACAGATCGAACAGGCGCAGCTGCTCATCCTGGTCACGCAGCAGTGAGAAGACGATCAGGTCGGAGGCCAGGCGGATCGGACCCTTGAATTCCTCGGGAGAGACCGAGACCACCGTACAGCCATAACCTTGGCGCTGCAGCTTGTCTGCAAGGTCGGCAGCGTCGCCTGCATATTGCGGAATTGTAGCAATCTGTAAATGAACCTGAGCCTGTGCTGCAGGAGTCCGCTCAGGGGTGATACGTACCGTCTCATCCTGCAAACTGGATAAGATTTCTGCTCTTAGAAAAGGATCGCTTAGCGGTCCTTTTTTCTTCGTGTTGCAGGTTACAAACTTGCGGACAAAGGACTCGGAATGAATCCGGCTCCAGCCGGATTCCTCCCCGGAGGAGGCATTATGAATCACATGGAAGGCTGAGCCGGCCTCCGATGCTGCTGACCCGCTGTCCAGTGGAACATACATAATCTCCACCCGGTCCAGATGGGCCCGGCCCTGGAAATAATAGGGGAATACCTCGAGCACACAGGTATCCTGATTCATCTCGACCACCTTGAACGGTCCGGTACCTACCGGCCTGCGGCCAAAGGCACTCTCGCCAATGCTCTCCAGCTCGCGCGGCACTATCGCCGCCCGGCTGGTACAGAGGAAGGGCAGAAACAGCTCGCTCTGCTTCGTCAGGATCACGCGGACTGTGGACGGACCCAACTCCTGAACCTCCTGGATTTCCTTGAAGATATAGCTATACAATGTGCGCTGTTCCGTCAGCATCAAGCGCTTGAGAGAATAGACCACATCGCCTGCGGTCAGCACCTTGCCATGGTGGAAGAGCACCTCCTTGCGCAGGTAGAAGGTCCAGACCGTGCGGCTGCTGTCAGTTTCCCAGGCATGGGCAAGGCCGGGCAGGATGGCGCCGGTCTCGCCGCTGCGCCGGACCAGTCCGTCAAAGACATGGCTGGACACAAACGACTCGGCCAACAGATTCATATAGAGCGGATCAAACGTATGCAGCTGCTGGGTAATCGGCAGGCGCAGCGTGTCGTATTGCTTGTCGCTGTGAATCTCGGAATGATGGCCGAAGTAGGTCAGCAGCCAGCCCTGCAGGGTATCCTGCAGGGAGGAGGACCTGGCATGGGTACGGATGCCATCAATCGAGCTTAAGACATCCTTGCGGCTGATTGCCTTCATCATGGACTGCAGGGCAATCTCTTCAGAAGGGACCAGAAACTCCAGCCGGGAGCGCCGTCCCCGCCCGCGGCTGGGTGTCCAGCGAATCCACTGCTGGAGCACCATTTTGTTAATGATATGCAAGGCATTGCGGTGGGTGCAGCCGAGAATGAGCCCCAGCTCATCCAGCGTGGCGGATACGTCGCTTACCCCGCTGTAGTGAGAGTGCAGCTTCAGGAATTGGTTATGCAGCTTCAATGGCGACTTCCTTTCGTAAGTGGAAACGGCTACACCGTCCTTAAGAAGCATATGCTTCCGAAGCAGCGCTACTACGTACCGCTTTCAGGTATCCGTTTCAGCAAGAAATATAAGGAAAAATTATAGCGCAAAGCATATAAACTCTTATATTTTAAAATAGGAAATAATATAATCATTCTTTCTCTTTATCTTCTTATTTTATCATCTAAAATAAGGGATAGAAAGCAAGAAAATGGGGGGTATTTACCATGCACGATAAACAAGCTGCACAGCCTGACCGTTCTTTGGCCGCTCTGATATTGGCTTTTGTGCTGGCGGCAGCACATCAATATTTATTCTATGGCGTGATGCCGGGGATCTCTTATCCGATATTTGTCTGCTTGTTCTATGCTTATACGCTGTATATTGCCCGTGATCAAATACGCAAGCCAACCTGGATTGCTTACCTGTGGCTGGGAGTGATTGTTCTGCTCTCCCTTACATACGTACTCTTCTACAACCAGTTGTTCTATACCTTGAACCTGGCCGTGATTCCCGTCCTGATCGTATTGCATATGACCTATATGCTCAGGAGGGAAAGGCCTGCCTGGGCCAGCTGGACACTGATCGGACAGACGCTGGAGCATCTGTTCCCGCAGACGTTGCGCCACTGGGCAACCGCAGCCCGCATGGTGCGCGGAGGCCGAGGCAAAGGCATACAGCCGGAGCGCAAGCAGGTACTGGTCAAGATACTGTTTGGCCTCTGTATAGCCTTCCCGTTACTGTTGGTGGTGGTCTCGCTGCTGGGTGCAGCCGATGGCGTCTTCCAGCAGATGCTGGGCCAACTGCCGGAGCTGCTGGCGCGGGCCTCCTTCGGCGAAGGGATTGGACGCACCCTCTGGCTGGTTCTTCTGGGGCTGGGATTCTTCGGCCTGGTGTGGGGATATGTCGTTCCCCATAAATACAACTGGAATGAGCGGCCTGCAGGGCTTGAAGGGGTGCTGGAGCCTGTGGTGCTGCGTATGGACCCTGTCATCCTGACTACGGTGCTTGTCGCGGTGAATGCGGTCTACGTATTGTTCGTGTTCGTGCAATTCACCTATCTGTTCGGTGCCTGGGATGGCGTGCTTCCGGCAGGCAGCTCCTATGCCGAATATGCGCGCAGCGGATTCTTCGAGCTGGTACTGGTGACCGGCATCAATTTCGTGATCCTGATGTTCGCTCTGCTGCCGGCTAACAGTGCAGTCACACCGCTGCTGCGCAGAATGATTTCTCTGCTGCTCTATGTGCTTGTTGGTTGTTCCCTGGTGATGTTATATTCCGCCTTTACACGGCTGACGCTTTATGAGGAGGCCTATGGCTACACGTATATCCGCTTCCTCGTGCATGCTTGTATGCTTATGCTGGGGCTGCTGCTTGTGCTTGCTGCTGTGCGGATTGGCCGCGAACACTTCCCGCTGGTCAAATGCAGCCTGGTAGTGCTGTTGTTGGGTTATGTGCTGATGAATTACCTGAACATGGATGACATTATCGCCAAACAGAATGTCGCTCGCTATCAGACTGGCGGTGAGGTTGATGCCGATTATCTATCCAGACTGGGTCCGGGAGCGACGAAGGTGCTAATCCGGTTCAGCCGGGACCATGAGGGTGTGCTGGACAGCTACCTGCGGGCTGACCTTGAAACAGAGACAGGGCGGAGCTGGCAGTCCTTTAATGCAGCGAAATACAGCGCCCGGCGGGCGCTGGAGAACTATTTTAACCACTAGTTGTCAGAATTCCCCCACTTCTAAAGTGGTGGGATGAATGTCAACGGTCTTTCTAATCCAAAGGAAATCAACTTCCATGAATACGAACGTTTGTGCTATAATGGATTCGTAAATTCCTGGAAAAGAGTTGCGTAGCATGTTAGTACTCCAAGCGTATAAGTACCGCATCTATCCAAACCCTGAACAACAACAGCCTCACAACGAACAATCAGAACGGTACGATAGCCATTGAAGATGGAACGATCAAAATTCCGAAACTAAAGACAAGAATCCGAATCAAGGTGCATCGTCCATTCACGGGGCGAATCAAATCCTGCACCATCTCCAAGACTCCATCGGGTACCTATTTTGCTTCCGTTTTGGTTGAAACAGAACGAACGCCTTTGCCGAAAGCCGACAAGAAGATTGGCGTTGATCTAGGACTGAAAAACTTTGCGATGACTTCGGATGGTGAAGTGATCGCTAATCCTAAGCATCTTCGTACATCTGAACAACGATTAGCCAAGCTGCAAAAGAACTTGTCGAGAAAGAAGAAAGGAAGCCATAACAGAAATAAGGCAAGGCTGAAGGTTGCCAAGCTTCATGAAAAAATAACGAATCAGCGTAAAGACTTCTTGCACAAAACGTCAACCCAAATGATACGCGATAACCAAGTGATCGTGCTGGAAGACTTGCGTGTAAAGAACATGATGCAGAATCACAAATTAGCTAAAGCCATTTCAGAAGTATCGTGGAGCATGTTTCGAGCGATGCTCGAATATAAGGCAAAGTGGTACGGGAGAACCTTGATGATAGCACCCAATAACTTGGCAAGTAGCCAACTATGTTCCTGCTGCGGCTACAAAAACGCAGAAGTGAAGAACCTTGCTGTACGTGAATGGACTTGTCCTGAATGTGGTGCCCAACACGATAGAGATGTAAATGCAGCTAAAAACTTACTAAAATTAGCCATATAAGATTGCAACGATTGGGCTAGGAACTAGCCTATAAGCTTGGGTAAACTTGGAGCAGTAGCTCTATTGACCAAGAAGCACCCACCTCTTAGGTGGCGTGTAGTTCACCAACTGATAACAATGATAAAAAAGGTGGACACCTATGCAGCTTACCCCCTTAAAAAAACGCAGAACCTTTCTGATTATTCTTGTATTGGTAACATTGGCTTACGCCGGGTACCAGTTCTATCTCTACTACGCCCCGCGCCAAGCCCATTATGGGCAGGTGGAGACCACCGATCTGGGGCAGGAGAGCCTGGGTGGTATCCAGTTGCAGCAGAGCATCCGCACAATTGAGCCAGCCCCCACACCTAAACAGGACAATGACCTGTATCCCTATTACACGCTAGAGGATGAGACGACTGTCGCCACCGAACACGGGAGTGACCAGATTGTGCTCCTTGTGGTGTATGACAATCCCGACAGGTCGACCCATAAGGGGATCCACGCAGGATCTTCCCGGCAGGAGGTGCTGGACGCTTACGGCCAAGCCTTCTATAAAAGAGAAGAGCAGGGCACAAGCATCATCGGCTATGTGGACAAGGAGAACCACCGTAGCCTGGAATTCTGGCTGTACAAAAGTAAAGTCCAGATGATTCGCTACAGTGTGGACTCTGTAACTATGTGAGGTTTTTGGCTGGCTGAGTGATATTAAATCGTGTGCGCAAACTCGTAATGGAGGTTCCAATGTTCAGAATAGGCGATTTCTCGAAACTGTCGAATATCAGCATCCGCATGCTGCGGCATTATGACAAGCTGGGAGTGCTCATACCTGAGAAGACTGACCAGGATACAGGGTTCCGCTATTATTCAGCTGCTCAACTGCGGACGGTCAACAAGATTCAGATGCTCAAAGAGATGGGCTTCAGCCTGGCTATTATCAAGGAGATGCTGAGCTCGGATGGCGATCTGGCCAAGATCAGGGCTTATTTTGCCGTCCGTGAAGCGGAGCTGCAGGAGGAGCTGTGGCTGCTGAATACCCAGAATCAACTGCTGGCAAGCTCGCTGGAACTCCTGAGAAGGGATGTTCTTCCGATGGAATATCATGTTCTTGTCAAAAGCATACCCGAGCGTGCCGTCATCAGTGCGCGCCGGATCATCCCCACCTATGCCGATGAGCATCTCTTGTGGGGCCAGCTGTACAGTGAGCTTGCCGGACAGAACTTGCCGATTGCAGCGCCGCCCTACGGCCTGGCAATCTTCCATGACCAGGAGCATAAGGACAGCGATGTGGATGTTGAGGTCCAGCTTGCTGTGGGCGGAAGCGGCGATCAGCTGAGCCCAGGCGTTGTTTATAAAATGGCACCGGAAACCCGCGTGGCTAGCATTACAATGAATGGAGAATACGATCAAATGGGCTCTGTTTTTGAGACGGCGGCTCAATGGATGGAGGACAACGGCTACAGGCTGGCGGGGTCGATGTTTAACATCTATCATGTCTCGCCTGCGCAGGACCCTGATCCGGAGAACTGGGTGACTGAGGCGTGTTTTCCGGTAGTTTCCGGCAGCTGAAGCAGGCTGAACGCTGCTTCAGCGTCCAGCCCGTCAGGGATAAAGGACAGATGTCCTTTATCCGCCGGACATGCTAAACTACACAGTAGTTAGGATAAGGAAGGTGTAGGGAATGCAGACGGTGCAAGACAGAGAACTGCTTAACAGACTGGCCCTGCAGTTTGGCCTGGAGCAGATTTTTAGTCCGGGCTGTACGCAGGAAATGGAGCTGCGGCGTTATGGGCATGGAGAGACGATCTGCTCAGTAGGCGACCAGCTGGAAGGCTTGTATTTCTGCGTGGAAGGTAAGCTGAAGATCCAGACGCTGCTGCAGAACGGCAAATCGGTGCTGGTCCGCTTTGCGCGGCCGATGTCGATCATCGGCGACGTGGAGCTGCTCCACGGGTATCCGGTCAAGAACCAGGTGGATTCTGTTGGCCAGAGCCTGCTGCTGGTGGCTGGCCGCAGGCTGCTGCTGCGGGAGATAGAGCATAATGCGCAGCTGCTGCGGTTCCTGGTCAGCGAGCTGAGCCAGAAGATGTACAGACTCGGACAGACCTCGGCGATCAATCTGCTCTATCCGGTAGAGAACCGCTTTGCCAGCTATCTGATGTCTTTATATGAGGGCGGCGCGCGCGGAGAGGATATCCGCACCTCCAGCCTGACGGAGACCGCGGAGCTGCTCGGAACCAGCTACCGCCACCTCAACCGCGTTGTGCGCCAGTTCATCGATGAAGGTATGATCGAACGCAACCGCGGCAAGCTGATCATCCTCGATGAAGCGAAGCTGGCGGAGCTGGCAACGGGGAGCCTGTACGAATAGCGGGGTTGGTGGTGCTGGAGTGTTGTAATGAGGCTGGTGCTGGTAGTGCAGTGCTGGTGCTGAAAGTGCTGGTGGTGCAGTGCTGGTGCTGAAAGTGCTGGTGGTGCAGTGCTGGTGCTGGTAGTGCTGGTAGTGCTGGTAGTGCTGGTAGTGAAGCTTTGTAGATTTAGCCTGATCGCAGGGAGGCCTGCGGTCAGGCTTTTTTAGCGATAAGAACGATTAAGCTGCATGCAAGCTTGCCTGTGCACGGCCTGCTGCTCACCGTTTGCTGCAGTCCGTACGCTGCAGTCCGTACGCTGTAGTCCGCACGCTGCAGAGTCCGCACGCTGTAGTCCGCTGGCCGCAGTCCGCACGCCGTCTGCACATCTGTCTACCACCAACTAGTCTGCCTCTGTACCTCCTTACGGACTGAGGAGCCGCTATTTTGTGTTTTAAGGCGGTTTTGTGGGTGGTTGCGGACTCAGAGGCGCTTATTTCGCGGTTTGCTCTGTTTTTTGGCTTGCTTTGGCAGGAATAGAGGCTCTCCAGTCCGCAAGAGCCGCAAAAAGGGCTTTTTTTCACAAATAAGGGCTCCTCAGTCCGCTTACTGCTCAACTTGTCTTTCAACCATAACCTTACCGCCGCTTAAGAACCCCGTGTTACGTTACTGCTTAGGCCTCAGGATGATGAGTGTTCAGAACTCTGCTCAGAGGTACATCAGGTGCTTTGTATAAGTTAGAATATATAATTAGTTGCAAAAATGCATCTAATTGGCTTCATTTTTTCGTTTTAGCGGAAATAGATGCATAAAGGCATCTAATTTCAGGATTAGAGCGCTCCTGGCCTGTTTATCTCGAGATTAGTTGCAGTTTCGCACTTATTCACTCTCTATCTGCTGATTCCGCAATATTTAGTTGCACTTTTGCATCTAATTCATTCAACAGCCTCCTATATCCTCGCTGGAACTAACTAGTTACTGTCCACCAAGCTGCATCTCCCGCCACCTAACTTACCGTGTCCCATCAAGCCTGCGTCCAGCCGCCTAACTCACCATGCCTCATAGTCCAAATTACCGTACCCACCAAGCCTGCGCCTCCCAACATCCCAATCCCATTACTTTACCCACCAACCTGAGTCCCTTCGTCCTAACTCACCGTGTCCCACCAAACCCAAGCCTCCCAACATCCAAAGCACCATTACTTCACCGTCCAAGTCTGAGCACCCTGTCTACTAAGTCCCCGCGCCAAGCTGGCCCCGTCGTCCAACCCAAGCCTCCCATACACTAATACACTATCTATACAGCTTCCCGGCGACGCCAGCCTAGTGATATATAATATAAGACATCATCTTGTAGAAACTTCAGCCGTGAGGGAGACGGAGGACCTTCTTCTTCGCGTCTTAAGTAAACGGAACAGAGAATGGAAAGACTGAGAGTGTGGGCAGGAGTTCGACAGAAGCTTGGCTCAAACGTTACAATAGGTGTTACTGCTGCGAAAGGTAGGGGAATGTAATGAACAAAATGACTGTGATTCTGCTCATCATCCCGCTGCTGACCGGCTGTGCGGGTTCGGCGTCCGATTCCGGCCGCGAAGTTTCGGGGGGATCATCCGTTGCATCACCCGCTTCATCGACAGCTCAAGCATCACCAGCAGCCCAAGCATCATCTGCGGCATCTGCATCACCACCCGCAACGGCCCCGCCCACGGCATCTGCATCCGATTCGGCTGTTCAGTATGTTCTGGGCCCGCAGCAGCTACAGCCAAACTTCGGCTTCGCCGATGAGAGCGGCCGCTATATTCTGGTGACCGGACATGAAGAAGGCGAGCAGGAGCAGATGGAACGGCTGGACACGGCTATAGGTGTGAACGGACAGGTGTGGTCTGTGAAATTTAAGCAATGGCAGCCAGGCAGCGAGAAATCGAATGCCCGCGAAGCGGCGCATAATTTTGCCAATCTGCCGGGATATTTGTTTGTACTGGAGGACGGCGGGGCTGTAAAAGACCGCAACTATTATTTGGCGGACAGCTCGCAGCTGGATGTGCAGTCGTTGATCCCGGTGAAGACTCCGGCAACACAGGCCGCGGCAGAAGCCGTGCCTGACCAGCTGCGGAGCAGCATCACGGCAGCGAAAGGGCGGGAGATTCAGAAGATATGGAAGCTGGCCGACCTGACAGAGGAACGGGAAGTATATGTGGTTCAATTCGTGAGAATGGACAAGGATATGCTGTTCAGCATCGTTGTGAGCGAGCGGGGTTCGCTTGCTTTTATGGATTATCCTGCCGAGATCGGCGATAATGAATATTCGGTTTGGCGGGTGGATGATGGCGGGGAGATTATGCCGGAGACGTTCTCGGTTATTTTTGCCGCACAGACGAAGAATGGGCTGCTGCTTGGTCTGGAATGGTGGGGAGCGGAAGGGGTTATCACCTATTTTGTGACCCGGGAAGGTGCCGGATTTAAAGAACTCGACATTCAATATAGCCGCTATACCTCGCCTCTGTAGAAGAGGCTGCAAGTATGAAACGATCCACAGTAGAAGAGAGGGGTATATCACACCATGAACAGTTTGTTACGCAAAATAAAATGGCTGGCAGCGCCAGCCGCCGCCCTGCTGCTGCTGAGTGCGGCCATTGCCAGCGCGCATGTTACCGTAATGCCGTCCCAGTCCAGCACTGGAGCCTGGGAGACTTACACGATTAAAGTGCCTTCTGAGAAAGATGAAGCTACGGTGCAGGTGGACCTGCGTATCCCGGAAGGAGCAGAGTTCAAGCAATATGAACCCACACCCGGCTGGACCGTATCGGTTGAAGGCAACAAGGTCAGCTGGAAGGCTGCAGGAGAAGGCATACTGAAAGACCAATTCCAGCGTTTCTATTTCACGGTCAAGAACCCGGATGTCGCCGGAGATATCGCCTGGAATGCCTACCAGCATTATGCCGACGGCACGGTGGTGCAATGGTCCGGCGAGCCGGGAACAGAAACGCCGCATGCCATCACGGCGATTTCGGCTGCCGCTGCCGGCGAAGGCGGTCATGGCCATGGCGACATGGCTGGGATGGACAATCACGCCGAGGCGCCAGCAGCGGCAGCCGGCAGCACTTCGCCGCTGCTCTATATGACCCTTGGCGCAGCATTGCTGGCGCTGCTGCTATCCATCATTGCTCTGGTGCGCGGCCGCAGGGCGTAGCACCACTTAGAAACCGGATGCCGGATAACGGATTAACCGCGGAGATTCTCTTCTGCGGTTAATTCCTGCAGACGGGCAGCGAATTCGGCAATACGGCTGCTGCACAGCAGCGGCAGGAAATACGGATAGTTCCTCGACAATTGACACTCCTTTGCTTGATTGATAGAGACGGAGTACAGTATATCCTGAGAATGCAGCGTTCGTAAAAATGCCCGATGGGCGGATTCGTCCATTTTTTATTCATTTCTCTAATGGAAGCGTTCTATACCGGATGAATCCGCAAGCGAGCTTGGGGGTGCAGCGAATAGGAGGAATGCCCAGGATGCCGCGGGCAATATCAGCAAGGGGCGCAAGGGATTGCTTTTGGCCGGGAATGTATGCTGTGCATGCGTTGTGTCTATATCTGTCCCCGGCAGGCGATCAAGACTCGACGGCTTCGCGGCAGCGTGGTGGACCCCTACCATGGCGGCCCTAAATTACAGAATTTTTTGAGCGAGAAAGCCCACTCCTTTAGGTGAGGGATGATAGCGAGATTGGAACAGGCGTGTCCTAAGACACGTTAATGTTCCAACATTTTTTGGTTATCATGTTTCAGTTTTAAACATAAACTGATACAATTAATGTATGGATAATTATAGAAGAACCAACACAACCGTATCGCTAATCAATTATCACTTTGTTTTTTGTCCACGATATCGAAAGAAAATCTTTCTTGAATTTGATGTTGAAAGTAGATTTAAGGAGTTGATTAAAGATGTTTGTGATGATTTGAAAATAGAGATTATCGCAATCGAAACAGATCAAGATCACGCCCATCTATTTTTGAATGCTTTGCCGACATTTAGTCCTGCTGATATTATGGCAAAAATTAAAGGAGTCACATCTAAACGACTGAGAGAGGAGTTTAAACATTTAGCTCATTTGCCTTCACTTTGGACACGTTCATACTTTGTAAGTACCGCAGGAAATGTGTCTAGTGAAACGATCAAAAGATATGTTGAACAACAAAAAACAAGGGGGTGATAGAAACGATTGCGATAAGTCTCAAATTAAAATGCCAAAGGGATATATACGACAAATATTTTGGCTATATAGGTGGCTGGTCTTTAATTAGAGAATCAACATTTGACGAGTATAAATCAATCAAAAGAGCCAAACAAATTAAGGAGAGAGGTGAAAACTTATGCAGTCCGTCACTATAAAGATAAGATTCTTTCCAAGTAACTCAATCGAATTAAAGTTATTAAGTAGAGAATATATTCGAGCTATTAATTCATTAACAGAACAAGCAGGAAAAGAAGGTTCATTCTCCAAACTCACAACGAAAGATGTAGAAGCTAAACTTCCTTCTGCTGTACTTAATCAAGCGATTCGTGATGCTAAAAGCATATTTAAGAAAACGAAGAAGGAAATGAAGCGTCCAATATTAAAGAAACCAACCTACTATATCAACAACCAAAACTATTCCATTGGCCATTCCTCTATTGCTTTTCCTATCATCGTGGACAACAAAGTGAAAAAGACGATTTTTCCTGCTCTTTTAACAGAAAGAGATAAACAATTTCTTCAAAATGCAAAATGTGGTCTTATGAGAATCGTTGAGAAATCAGGAAAATGGTTTGCTCAAGTTTCACTTGAAATTCCTACAGAGACAACAACAGGCGAACAGGCAATAGGCATTGATTTAGGATTAAAAGTCCCTGCTGTTGCTGTGACTAGCGAAGGAAAGACAAGATTTTTTGGAAATGGTAGAGAAAACAAATATATGAAACGCAAGTTCCGTAGTGAACGAAAAGGATTAGGAAAGAAGAAAAAGCTACGTGCTATTCGTAAACTGGATCATAAAGAACAAAGATGGATGAAAGATAAGGACCACAAAGTAAGTAGACAAATTGTCAATTTTGCCATGGAGAATCAAGTGTCTGTCATACGCTTAGAGAAGCTGACAAACATCAGAAAAACGACAAGAACAAGTCGTAAAAACGAAAAGAATTTGCACACATGGTCATTCAATCGCTTGGCACAATTCATTGAATACAAAGCAAATATGGCAGGGATCAAAGTGGAATATGTGAATCCTGCGTATACATCGCAAAAATGTCCATCTTGCTCTACGCTAAATAAAGCGATAGATAGAAAATATTCGTGTCCATGTGGGTTTCATACTCATCGTGATAAAGTCGGTGCAATGAATATTATTCACGCACCTGTGATTGGTGGTAATAGTCAATCAGCCTAAGATGCTAAAACGCACTGTCTTAGGAGGGCTGATGGCACAGCCCAATCTTGGGGTCATACTTCGATCGCAGAAATGCACTTCGACTTAATCACCCAAGAATCCCACTGCTTTAGCTGTGGGAGTGTCAAATAAGCTAATGAAAGACGAAAGTAATGACGGCCGTTTCATCACGGCTGGCTCCAGAGGATAATATAAACATTTAATCGAATATCTTAAGGATGACCTGCAGCACTGGAGAGGCAAGGAGGTATACAACATGAATCTGTTCCGCGTTTCAGCACAGCCTATGGGAGTCGACCGGATGGCCGAATTTCTGGAGAACAACTATATATGTATCGGCTGGCCGGGCATCGGTAATCTGGAGAACCGCAGCGAAGCTGAGGTAAGACAGTCTTTGGAACAAGGGTATGCTGTTGCAAGCAAAGAGCTGGCAGATGCGCTTCAGTCTGTGATGCTGTTCGCAGCTTCTATGCAGGATGGCGACTATGTGCTGCTGCACAGCGGGGGCTGGGCACATCTCGGGGATCTGGGGGATTATTTCTACGAGGAAGACTATGATGCACCGGAGGATTGCCGCTGCCACCGCAGAGGGGTAACCTGGCTGAGAAGCCTGCTGGTATCGGAGCTGAATCAGCCTGTGCAGGATTGGCTGGAAACAGCCGGTGAGGTCAGCCGTTACAGCGGCCCCTTGCCGCCTGCGCGGCTTGATCTGTGGCTGGCCGGTGCGCTTCCTCCCGGTGAGCAGCCGAAGCAGAAGCCGGTCCAGGTGGATGAGGCCACGCTGGCCGAAGCGATTGAAGTGCTCACGGCGGCCTTGCGCTGTGAGGATGTCGAGAGGCGTGAACGGGCTGCGGCCGCGCTGCTGAATTATGCCAGATGAATCAGATGGAGCGAATAGGCATAGGAAACCAATATTAAATATACGGAGGCTATTATGGGAATCAAATACAACGCAGAGGAACGTGTTTTTCATATTCAGAGTGAGCAGACCAGCTATGTGATCCAGCTGGTGCATGACGGGATTCCGGTTCATGTCTATTGGGGCCGCAGAATCCGTGGCGGCAATCTGGCTTCCATTCTCCAGCGTACGGAACGCTGTTCTTTCTCACCCAGCTTGTTCCCGGAGGATATGTCGATCTCCTATGACACGCTGCCGCTGGAATATCCGGCTTATGGCGCAGGGGATTTCCGTCATCCGGCCTATCAGATTCAGGCGGAGAACGGGGCTACGATATCTGAAGCCGTCTACCATAGTCACCGTATCTACAACGGCAAGCCGGCCTTGGAAGGATTGCCTTCCACTTATGTAGAGCATGAAGACGAAGCGCAGACACTGGAGCTGGAGCTGATTGACCGCGTGGCGGGTCTGCGCATTATTCTGCTGTACACCGTATTTGAGCAGTTGAATGCGATTACCCGTTCCGTGCGTTTCGTCAATGAGGGCACGGAGTCCCTGCGGCTGCTGCGCGCATTCAGCATGAGCGCCGATTTCCGCAGCTCGGATTATGAGCTGCTCCAGCTGTCCGGCTCCTGGACGCGCGAGCGTTATGTAGAGCGCCGGGCGCTGGTTTCGGGCATGCAGGGAGTGGAGAGCCGCAGAGCGGCAAGCAGCCATGCCCAGAACCCGTTCCTTGCGCTGCTCTCGAAGGGGGCCGACGAGCAGCAGGGCGAAGTCTACGGGGTCAGCCTGGTATACAGCGGCAGCTTCAGCGCACAGGTTGAAGTGGAGCCTTACCAGACATCGCGGCTGACGATGGGCATCCACTCCTTTGACTTCAACTGGCTGCTGGAGAGCGGCCAGTCCTTCCAGACGCCTGAGGCGGTGCTGGTCTTCTCCGCGTCAGGAATTGGCGCGATGTCCCGCACCTATCATAAGCTGTACCGGACCCGGCTCTGCCGGGGCAGCTTCCGCGATCAGACCCGTCCGGTGCTCATCAACAACTGGGAGGCTACGTATTTCAACTTCACGGCAGACAGCATCGAGCGGATTGCCCGTACGGGAAGCGAGCTGGGGATCGAGCTGTTCGTGCTGGATGACGGCTGGTTCGGCCACCGCGATGATGACCGCAGCTCGCTTGGCGACTGGTTCGTGGACCCTGCCAAGCTGCCGGGCGGACTGGAGGATCTGGTCCAGCGGGTGAATAGGCTGGATATGAAGTTTGGATTATGGTTCGAGCCGGAGATGATCTCGCCGGACAGCGAGCTGTACCGGACCCACCCGGACTGGTGCCTGCATGTGCCAGGCCGCCGCAGATCGGAGGGGCGCTCCCAACTGGTGCTTGATTTCTCCCGCGAGGATGTATGCCAGGCGATTACAGAACGTATGGCCACCATCCTGCGCAGTGCCCCGATCACGTATGTGAAATGGGACATGAACCGCAATATGACCGAGATCGGCTCAGCCTTGCTGCCGCCGGAACGCCAGCGTGAGACGGCTCACCGCTACATGCTCGGCCTGTACAGTGTGATGGAGACGATTACCTCACAGTTCCCGGATGTGCTGTTTGAGAGCTGCTCGGGTGGAGGCGGGCGTTTCGACCCCGGCATGCTGTATTACATGCCGCAGACCTGGACAAGCGATAATACGGATGCGGTCAGCAGACTGAAGATCCAATACGGCACCAGTATCGTGTATCCGATCAGCTCGATGGGCAGCCATGTATCTGCGGTGCCTAACCATCAGGTACACCGTAGTACGTCGCTTGCGATGCGCGGACATGTGGCCATGTCCGGCAATTTCGGGTATGAGCTGGATCTGAGCAAATTCTCGGATGAGGACAAGCAGACGGTCAAGGAGCAGGTGTCCTTGTACAAGGAGCTGCGGCCGGTAATCCAGTTCGGTGAGCAGTACAGGCTGCTCAGCCCGTTCGAAGGCAACGAGACGGCCTGGATGATTGTGGCCGAGGACCGCTCGGAGGCGGTTGTGATGTATGCGCGTGTGCTCGCTGAGCCCAATGACTCGCTGCATTACCTGCGTCTGCAGGGTCTGGACCCGGAAGCCGACTATGAGTGGGCTGAAGAGGGCGGTGTGTACGGAGGCGATCATCTGATGTATGCCGGCCTGCCGCTGCCCGCACTGCCTGGTGATTTTCAGAGTCTGCTCTGGCGGTTCAAGAAGGTGAAGGGCTGAGCAGCGCAGCCGTTTGATCAAGGCACAATAATAGTCAAAAAGAGCGGCGGTCCTCCAATTGTGGGGGAATCGCCGCTTTATTGTTGGTTGAATCAGCTCCATGATAAGTTTCATAAGTCCAATCTACCAGAAGGAGTTGCGAAAATGTATCTAATTTGCGGATTCTTTCTGTTCTGAAGCAAATAGATGCAAAAAGGGTTACTGCTTAGGACTCCGTATGGTAAGAACAACAGAACTCAGCTTCATAATTAGGGGCCGAACAGATTTAGTTGCAAAAATGGTTACTACTTAGGTCCCCTAGCCCTCTTCGCTCGTAACCCTCGCTTCGATTTCAGACGGTTGCGGACTCAGGAGCCTCTATTTGCTGTGAATAGGCCGTTTTGCAGGATTAACGGACCCAGGAGCCTCTATACCACAGAACAACCTTGGGTTAGGTCTTGTTTTGACGACTTAGGGGCTATACGGTCCGTAAGACGTCAAAAGATCGCAGATAGGAGGAAATAGGGGCTATACGGTCCGCTAGAATACAGGTTACCTAGTTCTAGGGCTGACAGGAGTTTCAGCTGGATTTAGTTGCAGTTTCGGTTACTACTTAGGTCCAGTGAGGAATGATAGGGAAATTCTACCGCTAATTGGACGAAGGTTGGGCGTTCTGGTGAGCTTATAGGGAATTTTCACCACTAATGAGGTCCTATCCGCTCCGAAAAGCCCTAAATGGACGATGTAGTGGTAACTTTTCCCTATAAGACACGACAATCGAGCATGAGCCAGGTATTAACGGTAGTTTTTCCCCATAGCTATCTCTGTTGTACTACTCCGAAGGCGCAAACCTACTTGGGGATGGCTGGGGTCCTAAGTAGTAACCAGTTTCGCATCTAATTACTCTGAACGTTCCAGGACAACATTCTAAATTCTCGCTGGGACCGAAACAGTATGGGACGGCCCCAGGCTGTTTAGATAAATTCTACAAATTCATTCACCGGCTTACGGTAGCCGCGCGGTCTGATCTTATGCTTGTTGTCCTGGCCGATTGTAATCAGCATGACCGGGATCAGGTTGTCCGGCAGCTGGAGGGCGTTCTTGACCGCTTCTTCATCATAGCCGATCATCGGGCAGGTATCCCAGCCCTGGTCCTTGGCGGCCAGCATGAATAACATGGCGGACAGCGAGGCGTTGCGGATGGCTTCATCGCGCAGAAACTGATCTTTGCCTGTATGGGCGCCCTGGATCATGTCCATCTGTGCATCAAATTCCTCGGGAGTAAGCGCGCCCAGCAATTTGAGTCCACCGTAGATTTCCGGTGCATTAAGGTAAGCCTCTTTGTCGCCAAGTACGGCGATTACAGCGGATGCTGTATGTATTTTGTATTGGCCGTAGGCTGCACTGCGGATCGTTTCCTTCATCTTCTCATCGGTGATGACCTTATAATGCGCATGCTGCAGATTATAAGCCGACGGTGCCAGCCGGGCGGTGGCGAACAGTTCCTCTAGCTCTTTCTGGGGAATCGTAACCCCCTCAACGAAATTATTGGCTGATCTGCGAGACGACACCAGGTCTGTAAAGTTGCTCATGATTAATGACCTCCAGGATTATAATGGGGAGAAAGCAATACTATTAAAATTAAATGTACTTACTATTAGTTACTTGGTAAACATATCACACCGAGTAGCTGACGTCAATGAACATTTTGTGATCTGTTCCTCAATTCGCGAGGCAACTACTCTTCACAGTAGAAGCTGCCTGTAAGAGCAACAAATGTGCACTACTGTTCTGCATTGTTTGTTATAATAAGTATGTTTTTTAATACTACATTGCTTTTTATTAGGAGGATTCCTGAAATGGTTTTCAATCAGAATGATGTTGTATTGTTTCAAGGCGACAGTATTACAGATTGGGGGCGCAATTACGAAGATCCGTCATCGCTTGGCGTAGGATACGCATTGATGCTTGCCGGACGGCTGGGCCATCTGTATCCGGACTTGAACCTGAAATTTATCAACCGCGGAATCAGCGGCAACCGGGCTGTGGATCTGCAGGAGCGTTGGGACAGGGATTGCCTGGAGCTGAAACCGACCTGGGTATCGATCTATATTGGCATCAATGACACGTGGCGGCGGTATGATTCTGGCCAGGAAACGTCTGCTGCCGATTTCGAAGCCGCTTACCGTGATCTGATTGAGCGGACCCGCAAGACGCTGGATGCCAAGCTGATACTGCTTGAGCCTTTTGTCCTTCCTGTACCGGAAGACCGCAAAGGCTGGCGTGAGGATCTCGACCCGAAAATTCAGATCGTGCGCGAGCTGGCGCGTGAATACGGTGCGCTGCTGGTGCCGCTGGACGGCTTGTTTAGCGCAGCCTCAGCCAAGGCGGAGTCGGCCTATTGGGCACCGGACGGCGTGCATCCATCCCCTGCCGGACATGCGCTGATTACCGACGCATGGCTAAGAGCCGTGGGCGTATTAAGCTAGACCGCAGCGGGTTCTTTACATATCAAATAGGCATGAAGAGGACTGAATCCGCTGAATCCGGCGGGTTTGGTCTTTTTGCAGATATGTTCTTACCGACCTAACCACCAAACTACCAATTAAAGGAGCACAACTCATGAACCAATTATATCAAGACATTATCCGTTTCCGCGATGAACGCGGCTGGAGCGAGCGCAACAATCCGAAGGATCTTGCCATCTCGATCAGCCTGGAGGCTTCAGAGCTGCTGGAGCACTTCCAGTGAGGTGACTGGCCTGAGCCGGCACGGGAGAAACGCGAGGAGATTGGCGACGAACTGGCCGATGTGCTGATCTATTGTGTCACCATGGCCCACGCGATGGATTATGATATAGAGTCGATTATCCGCCATAAAATGGTCAAAAACGCGCAGAAATATCCGCTGAATCCAGCTGAATAGCAGTGCAGCCGTTTTATTGCGAATCCCACGCAGTCAGCGAGGGATTTCTCTATTTTTAAAGGCACTGGTATAATGCAGGTATACATAGTACTGTAATGCACGGCAAACGGCGGAGCATGAAGCAGTGCACATGAGAGGGAAGTGAACAGATGACAAGTGATTCAGTCAAGGATCTGGAGGGCCTGCAGCTGGCCGGGCAAGTAGTGGGACACACCATTGCAGTAATGAAAAGCAAGGTGACTCCCGGCATGACTACTGCAGAGCTGGACCAGATAGGTGAAGAAATTCTGAAGCAGTTTGGCGCCAACTCGGCTCCCAAGGTTACCTACAATTTCCCCGGCAGTACCTGCATCAGTATCAATGAAGAGGTTGCCCACGGCATACCTGGCTCCCGGGTGATCCAGGAGGGTGACCTGATCAATATCGATGTGTCGGCAGAACTGAACGGGTATTACGGGGATGCGGGCGTCTCTTTTCAGCTGCCGCCTTATAATGAGAAGCTCCAGCACCTCTGCCGCAGCACGGAGGAAACGATGATGAGTGTGATCAACCATCTGCGCGCTGGTATGAAGGTCAATGAGATTGGCCGGGTCATGGAACGCGAAGCCAAGAAACGCGGCTATAAAGTGGTGCGCAATCTGTGCAGCCACGGCATCGGCAAAGCCCTGCACGAGAAGCCATATGAGATTCTTCCTTTCTATAATCCGCGTGTGACAACTGTGCTGAAGGAAGGCCAGGTAATTACGGTGGAGCCGTTTCTGTCTACGGGAACGGATTATGTGGAGCAGCAGGCGGATGGGTGGACACTCAGTGTTACGGACAACAGCCGTGTAGCCCAGTATGAGCACACTATCATCGTTACCAAGGGCGCTCCGATCATCTTGACCAGCGCTTAAGCTGTGGGGATATCGGGGCAGTCAACAGGAGGGAGAGAGTAATCAACAGGAAACTGCGGATAGCCGTCGTTGTTGGCGTTCTGGTCATTGCTGTAGCAGGCCTTACACTATATACTTCCAAAAGTTACTACCCCAATCATCCGGTTCCGGGTCTCTCCAAGGCGGAATTGTTGTCTGCCGTGCAGCAGGGCAATGGCGGAGAGCTTGTGAAGCTGACCGCGCTGCAGGGGCAAGCTTGGTATGCGTACCGGGGAAATCAGGCAGAGGGCAGCCGTCAGTTGATTCGGAACGCCGGAGAGGCCCAGTGGAGCTTCAAGGAGCAGCTTGGCGCAGGCTATATATTCGAGGCGGAGGATGGCAGCGAGCGGGAGGCGGTGGCGGTCAGCCAGATGTGGACCCGCAGCTATGTCTTATATAAGGTTCCCGCTGCTCTGGATGAAGCTATGGATTGAAGGAGGAGCAGAGGATGAAGATTGCCTGTATTCTTTTTGACGGAATTACCTTTCTGGATTTCGCCGGGTTCTATGATGTCGTTAACCGTCTGGGCAACTATACCCCGGATCGAGAGCTGATTCTGGATATCTGTGCTGCTAGGGCGGAAGTGACGGATGAGCTTGGACTTACGGTCAAGGCGGGCAAGGTGCTGCCCGATCTGGCTTCCTATGATCTGGTGTTTGTGCCGGGAGGCATGGGAACAAGGCGACTGCGGTATGATGAAGCTTTTGTCGCCTGGTTAAGAAGCGCTCGGCATGTGCCTTATCTCGTATCTGTCTGCACGGGATCGTTGCTGCTGGGAGCGGCGGGTTTCCTGGAAGGCAAAGCGGCGACAACCCATCCGGCGGCTTATGATCTGCTTGCCCCATATTGCCGGCAGGTGGAGAAGGCCCGCATTGTACAGGACGGTACGTTGATTACCGCCGGAGGAGTGGCAACCTCGATAGATCTGGGACTATACGTTATTGCCCTTTTGGCGGGTGATGCAGCGAAACGCGAGGTTATGAAACAGATCGACTATCCTTATGAGCTGCAGGGCGTAATCTGTGTGTAGAAGGTAAAGTTAAGGAAGAAGGAAACGTGATGAGCAGGCAGAAGCTGACAGAAATACCAATGGATCAATGGATCGGCGATAGAGCGCAATGGGAAAGACTGGCTGCCTGTTTACTGGAGCAGAGTGGTCTGCCCGGCCCGCGGGCCAATCTGGAACTAAGCGGGCAATTTGCACAGCAATATGCCCGTGCGGAGCTTGATGAGCCGGCCTGGGAGCTGCTGCTCGCCTGGGCGGCGCTGCCGGCTGCGGAGGCCGGGGTGAACGAGCGACGCGAGTTTCTGCCGTTCTGCGCGGTGCAGGCGGCAGGTGTCTACTACAGCTATGCCGCAGCGGAGCGGCGCGGCGTGCTGGAAGCGCTGCTGCAATCAGCGCTGAATGATTCACGGTGGCGGCTGCGCGAAGCCGGGGCCATTGGGCTGCAGAGCCTCGGCGAAGCCGATTTCGGCCTGCTGCGGAAGCTGCTAGAAGTCTGGGCGCCGGAGGCGACGCTGCTGGAGCAGCGGGGGGTTATGGCGGCCTTGGCTCACCCGCCGCTGCTGAAGCGGCAGGAGAATGCAATGTATGCCCTCCGGCTGGCGGAAGGCATCATGGATGGCATCCTGTCCGGTTCGACCGCGCAGGCCAATCCTGAAGATTACCGCGTATTGTCCAAAGGGCTGGAGTATAGCCTGAGCGTCTTTACGGCGAGTGCGCCGGAGCCGGGCTTCGCCTTGCTGCGCAGGTTCGCAGCAACCGGAGACCCACGGCTGCTGCGGATTGTGAAGAGCAATCTGGGCAAAACGCGACTGAGCAAACGTTATGCGGCTGAAGTGGCTGAACTCCTGGCCGGATTGACAACCCTATAAATTGTAACTATTATAGTTGCATCTTATGTGTTCTGAACGGAAGGAGAGCTTATCATGAACATCAGCACCAGATTTGCAGTGGCTATCCATATCCTGACGTTGATCGACAGCAACAAGGAAGGGCGCAGCACCTCAGAATGGATTGCCGGCAGCGTCAACACCAATCCGGTGGTGATCCGCAGAATCACAGGCATGCTGAGCAAGGCCGGACTGGTCGATGTGCGGCCCGGTATCGCCGGAGCGAGATTGACCCGGAAGACTGAAGAGGTCACCTTGCTGCAGATTTATAAGGCGGTGAATGCCGTGGAGGCCAATTCCCTGTTCTCCGTGCATGAGCATCCGAATCCGGCCTGTCCGGTTGGCCGGAACATCGCCGGAGCAATCGTGCCGGTGTTCTCATTAGCCCAGCATGCCATGGAGAAAGTGCTACAGGAGGTTACCTTGGCGCAGATCGTCGAGTCGATACCTGCCGACGGATCATAGCCAAGCCCAGGTGGATTCCCGGCCAAGAATGAAGCGAAAGAGAGTGCACCGGAAGAGAAGAGCAGGCTCTGATCTTAATGCGTGCGCTTTTTATGATGCATTAGTGGCCTATAAGGAGAGATATTCAGATGGAACTTATATTCGCCGGATTATGGTTGTTAAGCCTGTTTGTGTTTGTGCTGGTAATCCGCAATGCGATTGATGGCTCGAAGACGTCGCGCAAGCTGGACCTGTTGGTTCAGGAGATCCGGCTGCTGCGGAAGGAAATTAAAGACAACAAGCATATTATAGATAAAAAAGTATAAAAAGATAAAAAAGTAAAAGCAGCGGCTTAGCCTGCTTACAGGAGGTTCAACCGATGGATCAAATTGCAATCATCTCTGATATTCACGGCAATATGCCCGCTCTGGAAGCGGTGCTTCAGGATATACAGCGGCACGGCATCAGCAGAATCATGTGTCTGGGGGATATTGCCGGCAAAGGACCCAGCTCTGATCTGGTTGTTGACACGATTCGCTCAGCCTGCGAGCAGGTGGTCAAGGGCAATTGGGATGATCTGATCTCCCAGGTAGGCGTCCATGATTTCACGAAATGGCATCAGGAGCTTATGGGTTCCGAGCGGCTTGAATATCTCGGCAGCCTGCCGTTCTCGATCGAGTTCATGATGAGCGGCAGATTCGTCCGGCTGTTCCATGCTTCTCCGCGCAGCATGTATGAACGGGTTCAGCCCTGGGATGATGAAGAGCAGAGGAAGTCGCTCTTTGCGGCATCCGAGTTATCCTTGGTGCAGCGGCCTGCCGATGTGGCCGGCTATGGCGATATCCACAATGCTTTTCTGCAGAATCTCGGGGGACGGACCTTGTTCAATGCCGGAAGTGTAGGTAATCCGCTCGATATCACACAGGCCTCTTATGTCATTCTGGAAGGCGAATACGGTGGGGAGACACCGGCTCCGTTCAGCATCCGTTTCGAAAGAGTGCCTTACGATATTGAACAGGCTGTTCAGCAAGCGGTGGAAGCGCAAATGCCTTATTTGGAGCCGTATATCAGAGAGCTGCGTACCGCGCAGTACCGGGGACTTCCGCAGCCCAAGCAGGATTAGCTCAAACAGCGGAAACTGAGATTAAGGTCACTGAAAGCTTCGTGGCGGCAGCTGTAAGATGTTACTGTACTTATCCGGCAGGAGAACGTAACGGGATCAGTATAACGAAGCTTGGAGGGAGACAATAACGATGGAATACGGGATGGTTAATGTTCTGGACAGGCATCTTGAACCGGTGCTGGTTATGCTGGAGCAGCTGGTAGAGGTGTGTCCGGAGGACATCTGGTTGGACCGCAGACGCAATTACTGGAAACATGTGCTTCATGCGATTACTGGGATTGCGTTCTGGATGCGGCAGCAGGACGAAACGTTTCAACTGCCGGATTTCGGCAACGGCATTTCACCCGACTTCGAGGATGAAAGTACTGCCAGCCCAACCATGGCTGAAGTGACCGGCTATATCCGGCAGATGAAGGACAAAGCAGTAGGTTTCCTGAAGCAGCTGGACGACAGCGGATTGCTGGCAGCTTCGGCGGTCTATCCCCCTATGACGCAGGCCGATGTGGTCATTATGCAGATCCGGCATATTCAGCACCACATCGGCTATTGCAACCATATTCTCAGTGAAAGCGGCCACCATACAGTCCTATGGCAGGGCTAAGGAGAATAAAGCTGAATGCTCTATGTTTAGAAAGGAGGGATCGTATGTCCTATTCACAGAAATTATCTCCCTCACTGATCTCCGATATTCTTCATCTGGAGCAGAGCCTGCAGGCAGCGAAGCAGCGCTTGACAGAGTCCAGGAAGCTGATCAGCAGCTATGAACTCCGGTTAGCCGAATTGGCATCCCCGCAAGGGGACGAGACGGCGGAGCAGGAAGACCTGCTTACACAAACTTCCATCCAGCAGGCGCTGTGTACAGCGGCCGAACAAGAAATCGCGGAGTTGGATGCCGAACTGGACCGGCTTGAAGAATAAGTGGCCTGTTCTGAAAGTCTCGCCTGTTAGCGGTGAGGCTTTTTTAATGAGTAATTTTTCAATAAAATGGTTATATTACCCGCTTGATTGATTAGAGTCAGTGCCCATGCTACACTAAGTTGATTCTAAATCTAACGGCTGTTCTGGGAGATTTAGTGCAACTTATAGAGGAAATTTGGTGATTAATTGATGGAATCCAATATTATGGAACGGCTGAAGGCAGAAACAGGCCCTTATCATAGACAAGTAGAATCCAACCGCTATGCCAGAGCAATTACAGACCAGACGTTAACGCTGAATGAATACCGTCTGTACTTGCAGAAATTCTATGGCTTCGTATACCCTATGGAAGGCAGACTTCCTTCAACTATAGAATGGAAGGGGAGCACACTTAGAGCGACGGACAGAACCAAATCGGGGCTGCTGGTGCTGGATCTGCTCCAGTTAGGCTTAACGCAGGAGGACATCGGTCAGCTTCCGCTCTGTACAGCACTGCCCGATGTCTCTACGCCTGCCGCGCAATATGGTTTCCTGTATGTCATGGAAGGCTCTACACTGGGTGGGCAGATGATTACGGCTATGCTGAAGCAGCGGTTGGCGCTGGAGCCGGAGGCCGGGCTGCATTACTTCAACGGCTACGGCAAGGACACACGGGTGCGCTGGAGCGAATTCCGCGAGACGCTGCTGTCTGCTGCGCTGTCGGAAGAGGATCGGCAAGCTGTGGTGGATGCAGCGCAGGATACCTTCGTTAAGCTGGGCCGTTGGCTGGATGAACCACAGAAACTGGAGGCTGAGCATGCCTGATCCTGTCAATAATGAAGATGAGATGCTTAACCGCACATTGCTTACACAAGGAGATTTTGTCCTTAAAGAGCCTATAGATTTGACCAACTGTGATAAGGAGCCTATTCATATCCCCGGAATGATCCAGCCTCATGGTGTATTGCTGGCAGTCACCATGGGAGATGCCCCTACGATTGTCCAATGCAGCCGCAACACGGTTGAATTACTTGGTCGGCCTGTCGAGCAGCTGCTCGGCAAACCGCTGGCTGAATTGCTCGGCGACCAGCAGCTTCCGGCGCTGCAGATGCAGGACATCATCCGAATGGCTACCTCTGATCTGCAGTATCTTGATCTGACAATTTCGGTTGCCGGAGAAGAATGCAGCTTCACTGGAATTGTTCATGAGAGCGAAGGGTTGCTTATTCTGGAACTGGAGCTGGTCTATTCTGAAACCGTTGCTGCCGGCAATGATTTCGATTGGATACGCGTTTTTTTTAGCCGGATTAAATTTGCCCGCAACCGCACGGAAGCCAGCCAGGTTGTAGCTGAGCAGGTGAAGGAAATGCTTGGTTATGACCGGGTCATGATCTATGAGTTCGACGAGGAATGGAACGGAAAGGTGATTGCAGAAGCAAAGGAGCAGCACCTTGAGCCTTTTCTCGGCCATCACTACCCGGCGTCGGATATTCCCAAGCAGGCGCGTGCTTTGTATCTGCGCAATTGGCTGCGGATCATTGTGGATGTGAGTTATCGGCCGGTGGAGATTGTGCCGATGGTCCAGCCGCTGACAGGCAAGCCGCTTAATCTAAGTCTGTCGGTCCTGCGCAGCAATCCCCGCTGCATATTGAATATTTGCACAACATGGGTGTAGGTGCGACTGTGACAATCTCATTAATCCACGACAACAAGCTGTGGGGTCTGATCACCTGCCATCATTATTCACCTAAATATATCACCCACCGGGTCCGTAATTTGTGCAACTTTCTGGGCTCTTTTTTCTCCAACGAATTGTTTCAGCGCCAGCAGCTGGATGATTACCAGAGTGAGCTGGAGCTGCGCAAATCGGCTTCACGGATTGCGCAGATTTTTATCGGCAACAGCAGCTTTGTGAGGGTAATGGAAGAGCTTCAGGAAGAAGAGCAGACCTTGCTCTCGCTGATGGGGGCATCCGGGGCAGCGGTCAGTTACCAGGACAAGCTTCTACTCTATGGGGATACGCCTGCGCCGGAGCAGGTGCGTGAATTGTCCGGCTGGCTGGTTGGCAAAGCGCAGGATTATTCGTATCATACGTCACGGCTTAGTCTGGAATATGATACAGCCAAAGCCTATAAGGAAAAAGCCTCGGGTGTAATGTACTTGGCCATTTCTCCAGGCCAGCAGAACTATATTATGTGGTTCCGGCCTGAAGTAGTCGGAATCGTGGATTGGGCGGGTGATCCGGCTAAGGCTGTGATTCAAGAGGCGGATGGCATCCGGCTCTCTCCGCGTAAATCCTTCGAGAAGTGGCGTCAGGTGGTTCAGTCCACCTCACTGCCTTGGACGCTTAAGGAGCTCAATACGCTGCCTGAGCTGAAGGTGATTGTGCGCAGGCAGACGGAGAACCAGCTGCGCCAGGCGGAAGAGCAGGCACTCCAGAACTCGCGTATCTTCCGCCAGAATGAGCAGCGTTACCTGCAGCTGATGGAGTTGTCTCCTGCTGCCTTTTATGTGATAAGCGACAGACGGATTATTCATTCCAACAGCATGGGAGCGGCCTTGCTGGGGCTGGACAACCCCAAATCACTGATCGGCAAAGATCTTCATTCGTTTGTGAAGGATGTCTCCAAGGAGCAGCTGACCCAGCAGCTGTCCAAACTGCAGAATCATCTGTCGCCGCTTGAATCGGGCACAGGAACCTTCGAAACCGTAGATGGCAAGGTGTTGAATCTGGATATTACATTTGCTGCTGTGACCCATGCCGGCAAACCGTCGGTTATGGTACTGGCACGTGAGGAAGTACTCGGAGACAAGCAAGACGGATACAGCCTGATGACCGATCAGCTGCAGAATTATTTGAATACAGATTCATTGACAGAGCTTCCGGTACGGAAAGTATTTGAGCAGGAGCTGGAGGAGGACTGGGCAGATTGCCTCCGTGACAAATGTATGTTATCCCTGCTGATTATTGATATCGATGACTTCCGCACTTACAATGCCACTTACGGGCTTCAGGGAGGAGATGTCTGCCTGCAATGGATTGCAGATGTGCTGTCCGTTATCGGCACCCAGCACGAGGTGATGATTGCCCGCACCAATGGAGGCACCTTCATGCTGAAGCAGAAGGGCACTTCCTATGAGGAGACGTCGGAGCTTGCGGAGGAGATCCGTCAGAACGTCCTTGCGCTGCAAATCCCCCGCGACCATGCGGACAGTTTTGTGACGGTAAGTGTAGGCGGAGTGGTGCAGCAGCCGGACTCTGCACTCAGTCCATCTGTACTGATACAGCAGGCCGAAGAAGCCTTGTTTAAGGCCAAAGACCAGGGTAAAAACCGGGTTGAAATTATTTAGATATATCAGTTGAAGAAGCCTCTCAAGCCGGATTATTGGCTTGAGAGGCTTTTTTTTATTGTATAGGAAATTATAGAGTGTAAAAAAATGTGGATAACTCCGATGAAAAAAGGAGGAGGGATGGACGTGAAGAATCAGGAGAGGTGGAAGAAACGAGGAGTCATCCGGCAGATTTTAAAAGATCACTTTCATGGATTCATGGAAATGCACGGACATCATCTGCCCAAGGAACTCCACAGTAGCATGATAGAAACCGTGAATAAAGCGATACGCTGTGGTACACGGGATATGGGCTATGCCAGATATGAGTGCAAGGGATGCACGGAGGGAACGCCGGAACCCGTGTTTATTTGCTTCACCTGTAAAAGCCGTTTTTGTCATGGATGTGGGAAGAAATATACGGATGAATGGGCGGAAAAGCAGCAAGAACGAATACTAGATGTACCTCATCGCCACCTCGTATTTACAGTGCCTGAAGAACTACGCAAGGTATTCTTTCAAGACCGGCGGAAGTTAAATGAACTGAGTAACCAAGTGGCCAAGGTCATTCAATATTATTACCGGCGGAAAAATAAGAGCAAGAAATACGAAGTCGGTGTGATTACCGTGATTCATACCTTTGGCCGTGATTTAAAGTTTAATCCGCATATCCATGCGCTAATTACGGAAGGCGCGCTAGACCGGAACAAGGAGTGGAAGAAGGCGGAGTATATCTCGTATGAGTACTTGCGGAAATCGTGGCAGAAACTGCTACTGGATTTAATGATGAAATGGTATCCGGAGGAAGAACGTATAAAGAGACTGGTGAATGAGTTATACCAGCGCTATTCGCAGGGGTTTTATGTGAATGCGGAGCAGCGGATGAAAAATGCCCGAGGAGCAGCGAAATACATTGGGCGCTATTTGGCGCGTCCGGCGATCGCGGAGTACCGGGTAGTAAGCTACAACTACCACAAGGTGCACTACTGGTATGAGGATCACCGAACGGGCAAACGGGTGGATGTGGTATCGCCGGTAATGAAATTCATTTACGATCTGGTGCAGCACATTCCGCCCAAGCATTTTCGGATGGTGGGGCGCTATGGTCTATACAGCCGGGGGAAAAACAAAGAGTCACAAAAGGTAATTAATCTGTGGCGGTACATGGTGCACAAACAAATCGAGATGACTTTTCCAGCGGAGGAAAGGAAGAAGAAAAGCTACCGCCAGCGGATGCTGGAGAGCTATGGGCGAGACCCGATGCTTTGTCCCTGCTGCAAGCACCGGATGTTGCTTGTGGTGATTTGGCATGCGGAATATGGGAGAATTTATTATTATGACGAGCAGCGAGAATATGAAAACCAAAAGAAATGGGGGATACGAAGTCATGGGAAAAGAACAGGGCCAAAAGTCCGGACAGGATAAAGAACAAGAACTGGACCTATGGAATCCATGGGAGGAAGAAGAGGAGTCAGAGGTATGGATCGATTATATCTGCGTGAAATGTGGGATGATGGACCCTGTACCTGAATTTATAGTAGCCGAGTGTTCGTATGAACTGGAAGGCGGAGAATCCCCAGAGTTTTTCTGTCCTGTTTGTAATGGAACCTTGGTGAGAAAAGAAGAGCCAGCGGATAAATAACCGCTGGCTAGAAAGTTATTCACCCGCCAGGGTGATTTTGTTCTTTCTACAGGAAATTATGATTTACTTTTGTTGTAGATAAAGTCTTGCGCATTCCGAAGGAAGAGCTCGCTTTTGCCGTTAAGGTGTTGCGTATTCCGAAGGAAGAGCCCGCTTTTGGTGTTACTACTTAGGACTCCTTATCAAAATATTATGCAGAATCTGTTCCATCTTTAGGAGCAGAACAATTAGTTGCGAAACTGCATCTATTTAACCGTTTTTTTCCGTTTTGGAGGAGATAAGTGCGAATACGCATCTATTTTAGACTTTTGAGCGTTCCAGGAGTGATTTACTCGAAATTAGTTGCAGATTTGCACTTATTTTCCTGCTAATGGACGTTTCGGCTGAATTTAGTTGCAGTTTCGCATCTAATTACTGGGAAGGCTCCAGGGCAGACTATAAATCCTGGCTGGAACCTGAGTAGTAACGTTTTCTCCGTTAAGCACTTGCGCATTCCGAAGGAATAGCTGCCTTTGTCATTACCCGCTTTTGCCTTTAAAGGTCTTGCGCATTCCGAAGGAACAGCCCGTCTTTGTCATTACCCGCTTTTGCCTTTAAAGGTCTTGCGCATTCCGCAGGAACAGCCGCCTTTGTCATTACCCGCTTTTGCCTTTAAAGGTCTTGCGCATTCCGAAGGAACAGCCGCCTTTGTCATTACCCGCTTTTGCCTTTAAAGGTCTTGCGCATTCCGAAGGAACAGCCAGCCTTTGACCTTAGCCCCCGGCCTGCATCCCGTCAGGGATAGCGGGCCGTACAGTGCGGCGTTCAAGCGGTCCCGCAGGGATAAGCGCTCCTATCTCCCAGCCTCCTAAACACTGTACCGCCAGACTCCTTCGCCAAATTTGCAGGAGTCCAGAGGGTGCAACCCTTTGGGGCCCTCCCTTGGAAGGGAGGGTTTGGGAGGGATCAATCAATCGATCGATTAATAACTTTACAAACATAATGAAACCAGCTATACTAAATATAGTTAATATGTAACCGAGTAAGTTACAGGATGATATTGAATAGTTATAGGGTATGGCATTTTAGGCAATAGCTGAAATACATTCATTTGGAGGCGAGAATATGACAGCTGCAGCTGTATTGCATCAAGAGGTTGAAATCGGTCTTGTGCAGATTAGAGTAAGTAATTTGGAACGTTCCCTGAAGTTCTACCAAGAGGTGGTCGGTCTGGCCATCCTGCGCCGGAATGGACGCGAGGTGGAGATGACTGCGGATGGCGAACGGACATTGTTGATTCTTAGGGAGATTGAGCATGCGCGGGTACTGCGCCGTAATTCTGCGGCGGGGCTGTATCATTTTGCCATCCTTGTGCCGGATCGTCCCAGCCTGGGACTGGTGCTGCGCAATCTGGTTGCTTCCGGCATTCATGTCGGACAGGGCGATCATCTGGTAAGCGAGGCGCTGTATATCCAGGACCCGGATAACAACGGGATTGAGATCTATCGGGACCGTCCCCGTGATACCTGGACCTGGAACGCGGATAATCACGTGTCCATGACAACGGACCCTGTGGATGTGGATGGTCTGCTGGCCGCTTCGGAAGGTCTGGAGTGGGAGGGGCTGCCTGCCGGAACCGTTATCGGACATGTGCATTTTCATGTGGGCGATCTCGCAGAGGCTTCCAAGTTCTATGTAGAGACGCTCGGCTTTGAGCTCACAGCGCATTACGGGGATGCTGCCTTGTTTATCTCGGCGGGCGGTTATCACCATCATCTCGGTCTTAACGTTTGGGCAGGCCAGGGCGCTCCCGCCGCTCCTGCTGATGCTCCGGGAATTGATTATTTCACACTGGTGCTGCCGAGCGAAGCGGAACGTGCCGCTGTGCTGGAGCGTGTACGCCGGGCCGGATATGAAGTGATGGAGACCGCCGGCGTGCCGTCCTTTACAGATCCATGGAATATCGGCATCAGACTGGTATTGAACAAGTAATCACAATCAATAATCACAAATAATCATAGTAAAAACACTCAGGAGGTACAAGATGAACATTGCTATTGTTGGAGCAAACGGTAAAGCAGGCAGTCGGATCGCACAGGAGGCGCTGGATCGTGGACATCAGGTTACAGCCATTGTCCGCGATGCCTCCAAGGTAACGGACAGCCGTGCAGCCGTGCTGGAGAAGGATGTTTTCGCATTGACAGCCGCTGATTTGAATTCTTTTGATGTGGTTGTTAATGCCTTTGGCGCACCGTTTGGCCAGGAGCATCTGCATGTGGAGGCCGGGAATGTGCTGATTGATGCACTGAAGGCCACACCGGCAGTCCGATTGATTGTGGTCGGCGGCGCAGGCAGCCTGTATGTGGATGAAGCGAAGACACTTAAGGTTGTAGATACTCCCGGATTCCCTGACTTTGTGAAACCGACAGCCTTGAACCAGGGCAAGAATCTGGAGATTCTGCAAGGAACGGATGCCTTGTCCTGGACATTCGTCAGCCCTTCGGCTAACTTCGCCGTAGGCACAAGAACCGGTGCTTATGTCAAAGGCAAAGACCAGCTGCTGGTCAATTCCACAGGAGAAAGTTATGTCAGCTATGAGGATTATGCGATTGCCATCATTGATGAAATCGAGCAGCCGCAGCATATCCGTGAACGGTTTACCGTGGTTTCGGAATCCTGATTGAACACGGGCCAAGCATACTAGAATAAGCTGTAGAAACAGGCATTTCAGACTCCGGTCTGAAGTGTCTTTTTTTAAATATATTTATAGGTTGCACGCTATAATTTATCCTTCTATTTCCCGCAGGAACGGATGCCTGAAAGCGATACGTAGTATCGCTGCTGCGGAAGCATACGCTTTGCAGTGGACGGCGAAGCCGTTTCTTCTTAGTGCGCTCAGGATATGAGTCATATCCTCCGAAAATTTGGAAAGCTAGCTTTACATGATTCCTGATTTATGGTATTTTAAGGATGGAAAGTTTGCTTTACATGATCTGAAATAAAACGGGGTGCAACGTCAGTGAAGAATAGGCTTGAACAGATTCGCAAGCAGCGCGGAATCAAGCAGGAGGAGCTTGCAGATGCGCTGGAGGTATCCAGGCAGACGATCGGTTCACTGGAGAATGGGCGGTATAACCCGTCGATTGTGCTTGCTTTTAAGCTGGCTCGATATTTTGAGCTGAGCATTGAGGACATTTTTATTTATGAGGAGGAAGCCAGAGGATGAACAGGAACAAGATATGGCTGTATGCGGCGGCAGCAGTGTTTGGGGCGGTGGCTATGGTTGTAGGCGGCTTCGTGGTCACAGGGGAGGACTACCGGATGATTTCGGGCTTGTTGATAGGATTGGGGGCCGCTGTATTTGGGTTGGGTACGGCTAATGGTATCGGTTCTCTAAGCATATCGAAGGCCCAGTTTGCCGAAATGTCACGCAGGAAACAGATTGAAATGGCCGATGAACGCAACAGCAGGATCAAAGATAAGGTAGGAGCGGCGCTCAACAAGATTGTAATCTATGCCCTTTGCTGTCTCCTGGTTATTCTGGGGTTTATGGGAACGCCTGTTATTGTTATAGTAATGATAACTTCTATCTTGCTGCTGGAGCTTGTACTTGCCATCACCTTAACCAGTTATTATTCACGCAGAATGTAGAAGGGCTTATCAGGGAGTATAGGGGGATTCGCAATGGATGATTGCAAGGTGGGCGGGCTGGATTTCACCGAAATCAGTGAGGAGCATCTCCCTGGGGTGCTTGAGATTTACAATTATTATGTACGCAACAGCACGGTGTCCTTCCACACCGAATTGCTGACGTTGGCCGAGATGCGCCAGTCGGTGCTCAGTGGGGACAAGAGGTACCGGTCTTACGCCATCCAGGAGCAGGGGGAACTGCTGGGCTACGTGCTGATTGCCAGACACAAGAACAAGCAGGCTTATGATACCTCGGGTGAGATCAGCGTATATCTCCATCCGGAGTGCACCGGCCGCAGAATCGGCGAGCAGGCGCTACGGTTCATTGAGAAGCGGGCTGTCGAGCTGGGATTTCATGTGCTGGTGGCTACGATATGCTCCGAGAATGAGCGCAGTCAGCAGCTTTTTGCCCGAAACGGATATGAACGAAGTGCGTATTTCAAACAAATTGGCCGCAAGTTCGGCCGTTGGCTGGACATTGCCAGCTACCAGAAGATTGTCGGGAACACGCAGGTTTCTGGCAGGTAATCCATAGCTCTTCATCCAGCTTCGCACATGATCCATGAACGGTTGTGGCTTCCTTAACAGGGGGCTGCAGCCGTTTTTTGGCGTCTTCACATACCATACGCAGTCTGTTCTTTAACAGGTATATTTATCATGTATAATGTGAATTTATGTCGAATTAAGTTGAAAAAAAGTAAGCAAAACCGCGCCAAATCGCTATACGATCACTTGGTTTCCTGTATAATTTACGAATATGCAGATAGCTGAAGCTGCTGATTCCTGATCGAAACCAATCCCTCACGAAAGAGAGCAGTGACCATGAAATCCATCGCCTGGGTAACCGACAGCACCAGTACAATAGATCCGGAATTTGCTAGAAATAACCATGTCTATATTATTCCTCTGCGGCTAATTGTCAATAATGAATGTTATAAAGAAAATATCGAAATCACCGCCGACCAGTTCTATGATAAAATGCGCCAGCATGACAAGGTAGGCAGTTCCCAGCCGCCGATCGGCGAGTTCGTGGAATTATACGAGCGGCTGAAGGAAGAGTACGACGAGATTATTGCGGTACATTGTTCCTCCGAGCTTAGCGGTACGTTCCATACCTCCATGCAGGCGGCGGACATCGCTGGAGTTACCGTGATTGGCATTGATTCCAAGGTGGGTGCTTACCCGATCCGTGAGATGATTCTGCGTGGCCTTCACTGGCAGCAGGCAGGCTGCTCTGCGCTGGAGATCAAGAGTAGAATCGAGAATATCATTGAAGAGATGTCCTTTTACCTGATCCCTGCCAGCCTCAGCCAGCTGCATCGCAGCGGGCGGCTCTCCGGCTCCCAGCTTGTGCTGGGCCAACTGATGCGGATTCACCTGCTGCTGAAGTTCGAGGCAGGCAAAATTATCGTCGAGGACAAAATCCGCACCTTCAAAAAGACGAAGCAAAGATTGCTGGAAACGCTGGGCAAGGATATCCGGCTGATCAAGGATATATGCATTATGCATGCCAACAATATGGAAGAAGCACTGAGCCTGGAGTCAGCCATCAAGGAGATGTCTCCCTCCGTGCGCACGGAGATCATGACCTTTGTGCCGGTGGTGGGCGTTCATATGGGCGAAGGCACACTTGCGCTTTCGTGGATCAAGAATACAGCCATGAACAGTATTGCTGTGGAGGACAAGGGGCTGGAGCCTGCGCTTCAGGCTTAAGCGTGAACTTAATCTTATTTAGCAGATATCTTCCGGCGATCCCGCTGGGCGAAATTCGCTTGAATCCAAGAAACCAGCAGGTCCCGGAGTGTGGGTCCGCTGGTTTTTGTGTTATGTATAGGTTTCACCCCCTAATTTATCCTTCTGTTTCTCGCAGAAACGGATGCCCCTTCTCTTTCAGAGGAGGGCGAAGCTAGGTCTGGAAAGAATTTAGGCGTTAAAAGAAAATAAACTCTTAGACTGGCCATAAGTCATTAAGTTAACGGGCGGGAGAGTTTATTTGTGATATGCTGAACCGTATCATAGGGAACGGCATGTTTCATGATTGTCTTTTCTCCAGTAAAAGAGTTGATTTATTCGAATTCAATAGAGAACTTATGGAGGTCTCAAACATTGAAAAAGACCCCTTGAAAAGGAGTCTTGTCTAATCATAGTATATGTCCGAGATTTAATGAACAGTATGGAAATAAAATGATTTGTACTTGATGATTAGTTTATTTGATGACAGTATATATGGCTGGTATGCGCTGGATATTGCAATTGCGGCAACTCATGCCGTATGGTGGGGATCTCCCGCAGATGATCGAAAATCCAAAAATGAATTTACAAAACAATTCTTAAAAGAATTTTTAACAGGCTACTTCAAGCATAATGACTTAGATACCTACTGGGTTCGGCAGATTCCCATGTTTATGGACTATAGGAATATATGCTCATACTTCTGGTGGCTCAATAGCTGGGATGGAGATGAGAGTCGCCTGTCTGAATTTCAGCAAACTGCAATTACCCAAGCCATTAATCTTATCCACAATGGTCAGATGTTTGATGGTTGCGATATACAATTATAGGACCGACCTATGGTCTTAATTTAGATATCCAATACCATCAAGATTAGTAAAATACACTGCTGGAGGTGACGTATGGGAATCGAATGGTTCGATATGATGTACCCGGTAATCCCGATTATACGTTACCAGAAAATAGAAAAGAATTTAAAGAAAAGATTAGAGGAAATGTTATTGGAGGAAAACTTGGAGTAAGAGAACACAAATATATATGGAAAGCAATTAAACCCTAAGTTGTTGGACACAACATTACGTTAACTGTGAACGTTAGTTCAATAAAACAGCGGCAGTCTAGGACTTTATGTTCTCGTCCATGGCTGCCGCTGTTTCTTTTATTGGGTGTGGAACGTCGTTCAGAGTAAATAGATGCGAAAGCGCACTTAATTTAGCCCAATCGCCAAGCAGCGGGGCGAATAAGTGCGAATCTGGTTACTACTTAGGCCCAACGAAGAATTATAGGGAAAATGTACCGCTAGTTGGTCTCAGAATGGGGATTCGATGGGGGTATAGGGAGTTTCTACCGCTAATTACGTGCTATCCGCTTCATAATGCCCTCGAAAGCCAATTTAGTGGTAACTTTTCCCTATATGACATGAAAACCAAACACTAGCTGGGGAGTTAACGGTAGATTATCCCCATAGCCACCTACGTGTTTGGACTTAGAACGCTCAAATCTATATGGGAAAAACCAGGGTCCTAAGTAGTAACCAAATCTGCAACTATATAAGATGAACTTAAGAATGGAGTAGTCGAGTTGTCAGAAAGCCTGATGCATAGGGCTTTCTGGCCGCTTCGTGTGTAACATTCTTAAGTTCACGTTCTATAACCTCGAGTAAATCGGGCCTGTTACGCTCAAAATCTTAAATTAGATGCCTTTTCGCACTACCGTAATCCAAACCCTCCCCACCCGAACTTCAGGTAACGGACCGTATAGCTCCAATTTCCTCATTTCTGCGCTGGTTTGGAATGTAACGGACCGCATAGCCTCTATATCGGAAAAACAGGCCTTACCTAGTGGGTTTCGGTTTGAATAGGGGCTCCTGAGTCCGTTAATAGTCTGAAAGGTAATCGCTGGTTACGGGTGACAGCCTTCCTTTGGTTATGCTCAGCCTCCTTGTCGCGCGGTGTGGTATGACAGGCTCGGACGAGTAACACAAGGAACACAAGGGGGCTCTAAGTAGTAACCACTTTTGCAACTAAATCTGGCGTACGTGTGCAAACAAACTCCAATCGCCTTGTGCCGACATTCAGACCTTCGATGACCACTCCGTTACCGCTCTCCGCAACATAGTGAGCTGACTGCTGCTTCCCAAGCTGCTCTAGCTGCCGGAGCGGCGGAACATCTGGCCCAGCACCTCGCTCAGCACAAGGCCGGCGGCAATGGCCCCGGAGAGCATCAAGGCCTCGACGGCAATCTCTACCGCTTCGATATAGTCATTCTCAACGAATTTGCGCATCGCATCGTATGCCAGGCCGCCGGGGACGAGCGGGATAATTCCGCCCACACTGAAGATAATCACCGGCAGCTTAAAGGAACGCGCGAAAAAGATGCTGATAATGCCCACAATCAGCGTAGCCGCAAAGGTGGCGGTGACCATGCCCCACTGCCGGTCCAGCTGCAGGTAGACGATCCAGCCGACCATGCCAGCCAAGCCGCACTGCAGCAGTGCACGCCGCGGCGCATTAAACAGGATGCAGAAGGTGGAGGCCGCGATAAAACTGGTTACAAGTTGCAAAAGCATGAACAGCCAACCTCTTTCACATAAGGGATCTCAGAGCGATTAGAACAGCGAAAGCACCAGCCCGATGCCGGTGCCGATCGCAAATGCGGTCAGAAAGGCGTCCGCGCCCTTGGAGATGCCGGATACGAGATGGCCGGCCATCAGATCCCGGACGGCATTCGTGATCAGCAGGCCGGGAACGAGCGGCATGACTGAGCCGATGATGATCTTGTCCATCTCCCGGCCGAAGCCGAACTGGACCGAGAAGAACGCCAGCAGGCCGATCAGGAAGGAGGCGCTGAACTCGGCGAAGAAACGGACCTGCACAAGCCGGTGCAGGTAGATGACCGCCGCGTAGCCCAGCCCCGAGGCCAGCAGCGCTGGCAGCGCATCCTGCACGCTGCCCTTGAACATGATGGTGAAGCAGCCGCCCGTCAGCGCGGCGGCGGCAATCTGCAGCCACACCGGGTAGGCATGTGCGGCATCATCCACCTTGCCGAGCCGCTCGCGGGCTGCTGCTGCCGTGATCTGGCGTTCACTCAGCCGCCGGGAGATGTCATTCACCTCGGACACCTTCTGCAGGTCGGTCGTCCGCTCGGCGATGCGGAACAGCTTGACCGGCTCGGTCCGGCTGGTGGTGAACATAATGACCGTAGGAGTGACGTAGCTGTGCGCGCCGGGGAAGCCAAGCGCGGCAGCCATACGTGTCATTGTATCCTCCACGCGGTAAGTTTCCGCGCCGCTCTGCAGCATAATCTTGCCGGCCAGCAGGCACAGATCGATAATTTCATAGGTTGAGGTATTGCCGGTACTGCCGGTATCGGCAGTATCGCTGATGGGGTCTGTGCTTTCCAACTTCTCTTGATCCTCCCCTGGAATGTTATATATCCGATTGTCGCCGCATTCACCCAAAAGATCAACCCTTATCGGCATAAATCATGAATATGAATTATAACCTGCTGCTAAGTTTATTTGAAATATAAAAAATTATATGTTTCACGCCATAAATTATTCTTCTATTTCTCGCAGAAACGGATGCCTGAAAGCGATACGTAGTATCGCTGCTTCGGAAGCATACGCTTTGCTGAGGACGGCGAAGCCGTTTCTACTTGTAGTGCCCGCCGATCTTGCCGGCGCGGTCTTTGATCAATCCCGCATCCGTGAAGGAGGAGGCGCGGCCGATGATGGTGTCGCCGAATTTGTTCTTCAGGGCATCGGTGGCCCGCTCCAGCTCACGGTAGCGCGGCCGGGATTCAAACAGTGTCAGCTGATATTCACTTTCGTCCGACAGCCCGGAGAGGCTCAGGTGGACTCTGCGCACAGGCTGGCCGTCCCAGTGCTGCCGGAACAGCGGTACGGCGGCTTCATAGACGAGACTGGTGGCATTGGTCGGATCGCTCAAGGTGGTCTGCCTGGAGAAGCCGGTGGGCGTCTCGAAGCTTGCACCCTGGCAGCCGACCGACAGGACGGCTCCGTTGACCTTCAGCCTGCGGCAGCGTCGGCTGACCATCTCGGACAGCTCAAGCAGCACAGTCTTGATCTCCTGGAGCGTGTGGTAATCACGGGGCAGCGTCATCTGATGGCCGACGCTTTTGGGAGCGGCCTCATAGGTGGACGGGCTGACCGGGCTGTCGTCGATGCCGTTGGCGATCCGCCAGTACAGCTCGGCATCAATATCGCATTTCTTGCGGAATTTCTCGCGCATTCGCCACTTCAGCTCAGCCAGAGGCAGCCGGGCCAGATCGCCGATTGTGCCAAGGCCCATGCTCTGGAAATGGGCGGACATCCGCCGTCCGACCATGAACAGCTGGCTGATCGGCAGCGGCCAGAGCAGGGAAGGCAACTGCTCCTGAGTGAGGGTGAACTGGCCTGTGGTGTTCTTCTTGGCCCACAGATCGCAGGCCATCTTGGCTGTGACCTTGGAGTAGCCAGTGCCGACACGCGCATAGACTCCTGTATCCCTGCGGATCTGGTCCTGAATCGCCGTGGCAATCTGCTCCGGACTGCCGAATAAAGAGAGGCTGCCTGTAATATCAATAAATTGCTCATCAATGGAATAAGGCTCGACAAGATCGCTGAAGGTGCCCAGAATGTTGGTGATCTGGGCAGAGACATCAATGTAATGCTGCATGCGCGGCCTGACAACAATCAGCTCCGGGCATTTCTGCAGCGCTTCCCGCAGCGTCTCGGCGGTGGTGATGCCCTTCTGCTTCGCCAGCGGGCAGGCAGCCAGCACAATGCCGCTGCGTCTGGCTGGATCACCGGCGACAACCAGCGGCTGATTGCTGTAATCGGGATGGGAAGCCTTCTCCACAGAGGCATAGAAGCTCTGGCAGTCGGACAGCATAATGACTCGGTCTTTCTTCATGGAACCACTCTCCAGCCGGGGCATGTGCCTGCGCCCTCAGGGCGTGCTTGCCATCCCCAGAAATACGCCGATCCGGCGCCGTGCATAATATAGCATTATAATACGAACATACGATCCCGTATATGCATATTTATTTCCAGGTTCATCAACTTTCAAGCGTGCAGAGACCGGTGGCTACCCCGCCGGACACAATGGTGAGGATGGAATGCAGGAAGGTCTCCTTGGAGATCAGCAGTCCTCCCGCAGCGATAATCATGGCGTCTGTCATGAAAATAAGCACCCCCACATTCAGCGGAATATATCGCTGGATATAGTGAGCCAGCAGATCGGTTCCGCCGGTACTGGCCTTGAAGCGCAGCATCAGCCCGAGCCCGGTTCCCATCAGTGCACCGCCCATAATCGCGCTGGAGATGGAGCCGAATTCAAAATAGTAGAGGAAATGATACTGCAGGGGACCCAGCAGCTCAATCAGAATGGAGGAGGATAACAAGCCCACCACACTGTTATAGAAAATCTCCCTTTCCTTCAGCCAGGCCAGCAGGAAGATAGGCAGGCTGCACAGCACGATGGCCAGTCCGATTTTGGCGCCGGATAAATAATTGATAATCAGCGCAATTCCGATAATTCCCCCGTCCAGAATCTTATAGGGCACCAGGAAGAAGTTAGTTCCTGCAGCTATGAGCAGGCTGGATACCAAAATAATCGCGAGTTTAGGCCATGACCGCATCGTTCACATCTCCATATTAAGACATGCTTATGAATATGCTTGGCAGATGGCAAAAATTTCTATACAGCAAAAAATCCTGCTTGCGCAGGATGGGAAAAACTTAAGCGTGAACAAGCTCTGGTCGTTTGAGCTGAAGCGGCGGCGGAATCAGCCAGCCTCTTTGTTTGTTCAGCTTCAGGATGGCGTGGCCAAGGGCTGCCATCTGAGTGTGGATCTTGAGGAACTGCGCGGCGATATCCTCACGGATGCACATGCTCATAATCTGGCTGCACTCCACCAGGCTCATTGCAATGCCCGCAGAAACAGCAGCGGCAATCTCCTGGTCGGAGAAGCGTGCGCCGGCCGGAATATCCTCCAGCTTGACCGAAGGGCGGTCCGGGAGCAGTGGGAAAGGTGCAATGCCATTGTCCTTCAGCAGCTTGTCACAGGTCTTGATCTCACGGTGGGACTGGTCGATCAGGTCATCAATAATGCTCTTCAGCCCTTTATCTCCGGCATGATACAGATAAGCCTGCAGGTTGGACAAGGTACCTTTGGCTTTGGCAGAGAATTGCCATATACTGAATATTTCACCGTAGTGCATCGGTTCGTCTTTGGAATTGCCGTTTAGAATTCCCATTTTCGGCACAGCTCCTTTATGAATAAGTTATAATCGTTCGATTAGATTGTCCTGGGAGAGATGTTTTATGCCAGGGATTCATTAGAAGCAGCAGTTTGTTAAAATATAAGAATGTGGAATACGGCAGAATTGTCGGAGCACAGAGAAAGGGGGGAGAACCATGCTGGTAGGCTGGCGTGCATTTATACGTGCCTGGCGGGATTATCCGTTGGAAGAAGGGGCCTGGATCAACGGAAGGTATCAGGTGCTATCCGTCATTGGTATGGGCAGCTACGGCTTAACCTATTGCTGCCTTGACGGTCAGCATGGAACAGCAGTGCTGCTGAAGCAAGCGAAGCCCAGCCGCAGGAAGCTTGCCACCAGCTTGCTGGCCCGTGAGCAGGCTGTTCTGAGGCAGCTGGAGCACCCCTATATTCCGGCTTGCCGGGATTATTTCGAGTATCAGCAATCTGCATGGCTGGTTACGGATTATGTGGAGGGAGAAACGCTGGAGCAGCAGATTTTTGAGCAGGGCCGGGTATTCACAGAGCCGGAGGTGCTGCGGTGGGCGCTGCGGCTGCTGGACCCGATAGCCCATGTGCACAGCAAAGGGTATGTGCATCTGGATCTGCGGATTCCCAATGTGATGATCTGTGATGAAGAGGTGTACCTGATTGATTTCGGTCTGGCGCGTAACATAGGCGATTACAGCAGGCCGCCAGATCGGATGCCTCCCGAGATTGACTCGGATTTAGAAGATGCTGCCCATCTGATGCTGTTTATGCTGTATTCTGCCTATGAGCCGCAGGCTGCGGAGCAGGAAGGCAGCTGGCGGGAGGAATTGAAGCTGTCTGCTTCGCTGGAGCTGATCCTGTGCCGGCTGCTTAAGCTGGAGGGGAAGCCTTATGTGTGTGCTGAAGAGCTGATCCAAGATCTAGAGAAGTGCCATCGTACGGATAGTGGGTAGCCGGAATAAACTCAAACAGGCCACCGTTCCTCATAACAGGAACGGTGGCCTGCTTTAGCAGGTCGGTTGGCGCTCAGCGGACAAGATCAGCTGGAGCTGCCGGATCTGTTCTTGTAATGCTTGTGGCCATGGCGGCCGCCGCTGTGGCGCGCATCGGAGGATGAGTGGCCTGCATAGCCCCGGCGGCTGCTGGAGGAGCGGGCCATTCTGCGCCTGTCTTTGGCACTGCTGGAGCCGTGGCGGCCGGGGCCTGATTTGGAATGCTCAATGGAATGGAGTACCTTTCCGATCAGCTTTTTGAACATTACGATTCCCCCTTAATATAAGTAAAAGCAACTACTAAAGCCTCGAGTTGCAGATTCACACTACTACTTACCCTTATTTCCATCTTACGATAGCCATTGCCAAATGTTTCTTAACGGGAATAACGTTTACGGTAACGGAGGGGGGATATTCCGGTCTTTCGGGTGAACCGGCGTGAGAAATAAGCCGTGCTCTCGAAGCCGGTCTGTTCCGCAATGGCGGCAATCGGGGTCTCCGTCTTCAGCAGCAGCAGCTTGGCCTGCTCCAGACGGTAGTCCGTCAAATACTCCAGCGGCGTCAGCCCGTACACCTGTTTCATGCACCGTCCGAGATAGTTGTAGTGGAAATGCAGCGCCTCTGCCAGGGAACGGTTAGTTATCGGCTCTGCGTAATGATTGCGCAGGTAGGTCTCGGTCTGTCCGGCAATCTCCAGCGCAGGGCTGCCCCAGGCTTCACGCTGCGCCAGCTCCATCATCCGCAGCAATTCCTCGAAGATGCGCTGCTGCTGCCATACGGTACTGGATCGCGGTCCGCTGGAGAGCTGCAGCAGCTGGTCTGCCAATACGCTGCGTTCCAGAGGATCGGGAAGCGGAGCGAATTGGGGTACCCGAATGGTGTAGGGAGCGGTAAGAAATTGCCGCAGATGCGCTTCACGGTCTATATATACCGTTTCCCCTTCCGAGCAGGCCCATTCTCCGGCGGTGTGAAAATGAATCCAGACAAAAGAAGTGGTTTCCTCACAGGGCTTGACGGCATAATGATAGCGGTCCGGAAGCAGCAGCAGCATCTGTCCGGAGGAGACTTCCCACTGCTTGTCCTCTTCCCCGATAAAGAGACAGCCCTGCTCAACCAATAACAGGTCAAACATGCCCATATGGCTGCGGTTTGGATGCTGTTCCCCGGCTTGATATACCGTACGGGCACCTTCGAGGAAATAGGGGAACGGCGGGGCCGCGAGATGGATATAGGAAGTATTGCCGGTAGCCATGCTGTGATCACTCCAATCCGGTTGCAGTGTGAAATTGTACAAAAACAGAGTTGCTTATGCTTATATTTTTAATCCATTGTACCGTCTATAATTGCAATTAGCCAGAGAAAACAAGTTGAAGGGGAAGATGAGAATGGGCAAAACTGTGCAAGACTATCACACACAGCCGCTGCTGACGGCAGCTGTTAGGGACGAGTTCTGGGAACGTTACATCCGGCTGGCGCAGGATGTGGTTATTCCTTATCAATATGAGACGCTGCATGACCGGGTGGAGGGGGCCGAGCTGAGCCATGCGATCGCCAATTTCGAAATTGCCGCAGGCAGGAAGACAGGGGAATTTCATGGATTCGTGTTCCAGGACAGCGATGTGGCGAAATGGCTGGAGGCGGCCGGATATTCGCTGAGCATCCGGCGGGACGCGGAACTGGAACGGAAGGCGGATGGGATCATTGAGCTGATTGCCGAGGCCCAGCAGCCGGACGGCTATCTGAATACTTATTTTACGATCAAGGAGCCGGGCAAGCGATGGACCAATCTTAACGATTGCCATGAGCTCTATTGTGCCGGGCATTTCATCGAAGCGGCAGTGGCTTATGCCGAAGCTACCGGCAAGGAGAAGCTGCTGCAGATCATGTGCAGGATGGTAGAGCATATTGAGAGCGTATTCGGTCCTGGTGAAGGACGTCTTAAGGGGTATGACGGGCATCAGGAGATTGAGCTGGCCCTGCTGAAGTTATACCGCTATACGGGAGAAGCGCGTTATTTGGAGCTGAGTCAATTCTTCATTGACCAGCGGGGACAGCAGCCACATTTCCTGCAGCAGGAATGGGAGCAGCGCGGGCAGCTCAGCTTCTGGGGCGGCAGCCGCATGGAGCAGCTGGATCTGAAATACAACCAGTCCCATCTTCCGGTAAGAGAGCAGACCGAAGCGGTCGGTCATGCGGTGCGGGCGGTATACATGTACACGGCGATGGCCGAGCTGGCTGCGCTGACAGGGGATGAAGCGCTGCACCAGGCCTGTGTCAGATTGTGGGATAATCTGGCGGATAAGCAGATGTATCTTACCGGCGGAATCGGCTCCACGCATGCCGGCGAGGCCTTTACGTTCGATTATGATCTGCCTAATGATACGGTATATGCCGAGACCTGCGCTTCGATCGGACTCATTTTCTTCGCCCGGCGGATGCTGATGCTGGCGCCGCAGGCCAGGTATGCCGATGTGATGGAGCGGGCACTGTACAACAACGTGCTGGGTTCGATGGCCCAGGACGGCAAACATTATTTCTATGTCAATCCGCTGGAGGTCTGGCCGCAGGCATGCAGCTGCAACCCGGGCAAACATCATGTGAAGGCAGAGCGCCAGGGCTGGTTCGGCTGCGCCTGCTGTCCGCCGAATGTGGCGCGGCTGCTGACCTCGCTGAATCAATATATCTACACGGTCCATAGCGATGTGCTCTATGCCAACTTATACATTGGCAGTGAACTGGAGACAGAGCTGGGCGGAACAGCGGTGCGCATAGAGCAGACCAGCAGCTTCCCTTGGGAAGGCGCAGTCAAGCTTACCGTGCATCCGGCTGAGGCGGCGGAGTTTGGAGTGGCGCTTCGCCTGCCTTCCTGGAGCACCGGCATGGAGATCCGCGTAAACGGTGCATCGCTTGCTGCCGCTGAGAACATGGAGAACGGCTACCGGGTTATCCGCAGAGTGTGGAGCGAGGGGGATATCATCGAGGTGATGATCCCCATGGAGGCGCACCGGGTGTATGCCCACCCGAACCTGCGTGCAGATGCACACAGAACGGCGATTCAGCGCGGACCGCTGGTCTATTGCCTGGAAGGTGCAGACAACGCCGAGCCGCTCAGCTCGATTATGCTTAGCCGGCAAGGTGGCTTCAAGGAAGTCTTCGACGAGGCGCTGCCGGGAGGTGCGGTGGCCGTTGCAGCAGAGGGCTGGCGCACAGAGGCCGGGAGCTGGACCGGCGGGTTGTATGGTCGGGAGCGGGCGCCGCGTAAGCCTGTCACTGTACGGGCCGTGCCTTATTATCTGTGGGGGAACCGCGGCAGCGGCGAAATGACGGTATGGGTGGCCGAATCCGGCGTATAAGTAACAAAAAGAGTGTCTCCGGGCCATATTGGCCTGGAGACACTCTTTTTGAAATACAAGTACAACTACATCCAGCTGCTCTTCTATAGCAGCCCGAACAGCGATTAGCCCAGCTCAACCACCACAGTATGCACGCCGCCGTCCCCTGCAGGGGCAATAACATTGCCTTCTACAGCTGCGCCGTCGAGTGTGATGCTGGCTACACCCTTGGAGACATGGTTCGGATTGTTGATCTGGATGACATAAGTGTCGCCGCGGAAGACGCGGGTAATCTCGAAGCCGTTCCACTCAGCAGGGATACAAGGGTCCAGCTTCAGACCGTTAAAGTCCGCCTGGATGCCCAGGATCGACTGTGTAATCGCCACATAGTTCCATGCAGCGGTACCTGTGAGCCAGGAGTTCTTGGCTTCGCCGTGACGCACAGCGTCTTTGCCGGCGATCATCTGCGAGTAGACATAAGGCTCGGTGCGGTGAATCTCGCTGATGTCCTCCAGGTAGGCCGGAGCGATTTTGGCATAGATTTCGAACGCTCTGTCGCCATGGCCAAGTACGGTTTCGGCAATCATGATCCAGGGATTATTGTGGCAGAAAATACCGGCATTCTCTTTGTAGCCCGGAGGATACGTGGAGATTTCACCCAGGTTCAGGTAATACTTGGAGTAAGGCGGTTGCTGCAGCACGATACCGTAGTCGGTATCCAGATGTTCTTTGACCGAAGACAGGGCTTTCTCGGCTTCGCCGCTCTCTACGCCGATTCCCGCCATTACACACATGCCCTGCGGCTCGATGAAGATCTGGCCTTCCTCATTCTCCTTGCTGCCAATCTTGTCACCGTAGTGGTCATAGGCACGCAGAAACCAGTCGCCGTCATAGCCATGAGTCAGGGTGATGCCGCGCATGGTTTCGATCTTGTCTTCAGCGTCAGCAGCTACGTCATCGAGACCGCGCATACGGCAGATTTCAGCGTATTCCGGTCCTACGAACACGAACAGCCCGGCGATAAAGACGGATTCAGCTACACGGCCTTCAATGTTCGCCGTAGTCTGGAAGGATTCACCCGGCTCTGTTGAGAAGCAGTTCAGGTTCAGGCAGTCGTTCCAGTCGGCGCGGCCGATCAGCGGCAGGCCGTGAGGTCCGAGATTGTTGGTAACATGCTCGAAGCTCACCTTCAGATGCTGGAACAGGGTAGCCGTGTTGTCGGGATTGCTGTCAAAAGGAACCTGCTCATCCAGAATCGAAGTGTCGCCGGTTTCCTTGATGTAGGCAGCCGTTCCGGAGATCAGCCACAGCGGATCATCGTTGAAGCCGGTGCCGACTTCGTTGTTGCCTTTTTTGGTGAGCGGCTGGTATTGGTGGTATGCGCTGCCGTCTTCGAACTGGGTGGCGGCGATATCCAGAATACGTTCTCTCGCACGTTCAGGAATCTGATGCACGAATCCGAGCAAGTCCTGATTGGAATCCCGGAAGCCCATGCCGCGGCCAATACCGGATTCGAAGTAGGAGGCGGAACGGGACATGTTGAAGGTAACCATACATTGGTACGGGTTCCAGATGTTGACCATGCGGTCCAGCTTCTCATCGCCGCTCTTGATCTGGTATTTGGACAGCAGGTTATCCCAGTGGGCAGCAAGCTCTGCCATCGCGGCATCCACCTGGGCGTCGGTAGCGAATTGTGCAGCTACAGCCAGGGCCGGTTTCTTGTTGATTACATTGAGTGCTTCCCATTTCTCGTCTTCCGGATTCTCAATATAACCCAGCACGAAAATAAAGCTCTGCTCTTCGCCCGGCTCCAAAGTAATGTTCAGCGCATGGGAACCGATAGGGGACCAACCGCTGGCTACGGAGTTGGTAGCTTCACCGGCAGCGACAACCTGCGGGCTTTCCAGGCCATTGTACATGCCGACAAAAGCTTCGCGGTCCGTATCAAAACCGTCGATTGGCTTGTTCACGGAATAGAAGGCGTAATGGTTTCTGCGTTCACGATATTCCGTTTTGTGGTAGATCACTGAATCCTGTACTTCAACCTCACCGGTGCTGAGATTGCGTTGGAAGTTGGTCATATCGTCCTGGGCATTCCACAAACAGAATTCGGCGAAGGAGAACAGTTTGACTGTTTTCTTAACAGCTCCGGTGTTCTTCACGACCAGACGGTGTACTTCGGCATTGTGGCCCATCGGTACAAAAGCGAGCTGGTTTACGGAGATTCCGTTGCGTTCGCCTGTGATGGAGGTGTATCCAAGGCCGTGGCGGCACTCGTAGAAGTCAAGCTCCCGCTTCACCGGCATCCAGCCCGGTGTCCAGAAATCGCCGTCATCATACAGATAGTAGTAACGTCCGCCAGCGTCGAGCGGAATATTATTGTAACGGTAACGAGTCAATCTTCTCATACGGGCATCACGGTAGAAGGTATAACCTCCGGCTGTATTAGAGATTAGGCCGAAAAATTGCTCATTGCCGAGGTAGTTGATCCATGGGTAAGGCGTTTTGGGTGTGTTGATTACATACTCTTTGCGAGTGTCGTCAAAATTTCCGAATTTCATAAGAGAATAATCTCCTTTCGATTGTGAACGCGCGTTTATTCAGCCGTAAAAGTGCTCTTGGGGGAGAGCGGCTTGTTACGTGTAAACCTAAATGATGCTGGTTTTACGTAGAGCATGGGTGCCAAAGGGTGGAGCCCTTCGGCAGAGCCGGTGACTATACGTGATTCGGCTTCGGCTGCTGACAGGAATCCCTGATCATCAGGCGAGCGGGAAAACTGATGGTGCTGAACGTTGGCTGCTGTGAATCGCATAGCTCAATGACCTTCTCTACGGCAGCCTTGGACATCTCGTAGATGGGCAGACGGACGGAAGTCAGCTTCGGCTGAATACGCGACGCCATCTGGATATCATCGAAGCCAGCGATCGAGATATCGTCCGGCACGGTCAGCCCGAATTCGGATAACGCTTCCATAGCGGAGATAGCCATGTCGTCATTCGCCGAGAAAATAGCTGTCGGTAAGGTTCCGCCGGAGGACAACAGCTGCTTGACCTCCTGATAGGCAGTATCCTTCAGGAAATCACCCTTCAGTACAAAACGTTCGTTCACTGTAAGGTTGTGACGCTTCAGCGTATCTTCATAGGCTGTATAACGTTCCCTGCCGGAATAGGTATTCATTTGCCCACAGATAATGCCAATGTCTGTATGTCCAAGACTGATCAGATACTCCATGGCTTCGGTGGCGCCTTCGTAATCCTTCGAATTCACAATAGCCAGATGATTGCGGTCCAGATGCTCGGACATAATCTCGGTAATGTCATAGTCAATCAGCACCAAAGGGTATTCAAGGCCAACCATCTCGCGGACAATATCAATGTCCTTCTGCGTGCCGACGATAATGCCGCCGTCAATCCGCTTCTGCAGGAAGGCCTGCTTCACTTTCAGGAAATCGTCGGGAGAATAGACGGTATGAATCAGCACATAACAGCCGCGCTCATTCGACGTGTCGACAACGGCATCGACGAAAGGAGCGAAATAGTTGTTCTGATAGATCCTTGTCGTGTTCTCCTTCTCATTCATGCTGATCGCAAACAACCCGATGGTATCGGTCTTCTTGCCGGCCAGAGCCCTTGCGAAGCTGTTAGGCTCATATTGGTACTGTTCAATCACCTTCAGCACCTTGATCCGGGTCTCTTCAGGAACGTTGGAATAGTTGTTGATGACACGGGATACCGTACTTCGGGAAACCCCGGCCAACCTTGCTATATCTTCGCTGCGCATGCTGCCCCCTTTTCATAAACGCGCGTTTATGTGTTCATTGTAAAATAAACGTGATCAGAAATCAATCGCTATATAAGATGAACTTAAGAATGGAATAGTGTAGTGGCCAGAAACCTGATGCATAGGGCTTTCTAGCCACTTCGTGTGTAACATTCTTAAGTTCACGTTCTATAAATGTATGTGGGCAAAGATATTTTTTGGCAAAAAGAGGTAGATGAAAGCGGTTGTCGAATTGAGGATAGAGACGGAGGTGAACAATGAAATGGCTGAAACAAAATCGTTGATCTATCAGATTCTTAAGGTGATTGAGAGCGGCAAAGAGCCCAAACTGGCTGATCTGGAGGGCGTAACGCTTGAAGGCTTCCATAGTGCGTTGGAGCAGATTATGGAGAACAAGCTGGCTACGCATATCAGTTTCACACAGAGCGGGAAATCCAAAGGCAAGGTTAAGAAACAGGTTACGGCTCATCTCGAAGGTTCCACGTTAACAGCGCAAGGCAGCAATTATATTCACATGCAGGAATCCAGAGAGTACTAAAGTGAAACTTAACCTGGTTTATATTCTAAAAAAGCACCCAGAGCGGTGCTTTTTCCAGGTTATGGGGCGGTGTTAGCAGCATCTGGATAATTTTGCATTGATTCAAATTGAAGATTCAAGTATAATACAAACAAATGTTCGCTTTATTGGGAATGTAAATAGACGTATGGTTTTGGACTTTGGGCATATATACAATAAGGGGCACCCTAGAGTTGCTTGATCCGTTTAACGGCCCAATAGGGGAATGATACCTTCTCTTGTCCGGTGATCATCTGGATAGAATCCGATTGCTCGTTAATTTCGCATGTTCCTATATAAGTTTCTCCGCTGATCAGATGGATGCTGTGGGTAACATTCTCTAATAACAGTTGTTGGATTTCTCTCTTTAGCAAGACAGTAGCCTCATTTCCTTTGGAGCAGTTCCAATTAAGTTTATGATATAGTATTAAACACATTGCGCTTACTTTAACTACATTTAAAGTTTACACTTTTGTAGTATTTTGCATGAGGTTTATGTTCTGTGCGCTAAGCCGGAGGGAGTGTTAAATGAACACCAATTTAATCTTGAAGAATGAATACCGATACATCGAGGAACAGAGCAGAATTCTCATTAAGGATTACTCGCAACTTACATATGTAGAGCACTCGTCCGAAGTTGTTGAAGGCGGAATGTTTGTATGGTCTGAACTAAGTCCTGAGGCTCAGCAATTCCGGAAGGTTCTTATAGATAATTACCTGAGGCTGGCTGCGGTGAACCGCAGCTTGCTTGAAGAATGTGGAAGTCCTTATCTGGGTCAATATGAGCATAGCTTTAACTTGATTTTGTCTTACATCAAGCAAGACACCTTGCTGTGGGAATCCTCCGTTGAGGAAGTGTTTGAAACCGTCCAGAAAGAGCTTGCCCTTATGTATGTTATCGTGGCGCCATTTGAATCGTATAAGGAACGTGCAGAGCAATAATTAGAACCGGCCGATGGCCGGTTTTTTATATTAGGCAATTAAGAGCGCCTGAGTCCGCAAATAGCATAAATGTCGTTTATAAGCGCAAATAGGGGCTCCCCCGGTCCGTTAGGAAGCTCCCATTCACCATAAATCTGCTGTATACGCACAGGCTCGGACAGTTATATAATTAATGTATTATACCATTTAAATTGTGATTGAAAATGAAGTCAGGCGGGGTGGTTTGTTGTTGTCGTGGGAACCTGTGGGGTTTATGTTCTTTTCAGGGATAGAGATGTTCTCGTTGTACTTTCTAATAATGTGTTTATTTCGTTTCCGGTTTCAGGAGCATGCCTGGCAGGCGATGGCTCTGAGCTTGCTGATCAACCTCCAGAGCTACGTGTTTAGGAATGATTTCTCTCTCGGAAATATGATGCCGCTGGTGACGATTCTCTGCTTTATTTTATATTTTTCCAGTTTGGTTCGTATGTCCCTGGTATTGTCTGTGCTGGCCACGATCTCGGGCTTTGTTATCTTTGGGGTTGTCCAGACGGGACTGGCGCTGCTGTTATTTGGATCTATTGAATCGGCGCAGGCTTCACTTAGCCACGGATATGTATTGCAGACATCGAGCGGGATCGTGATTATTGTTTTTTCCTGGCTGCTTTACCGGCTCGGGTACGGGTTCACTTTTGAGATGGACAGGCTGCGATTCAGATTTGAAGACATCACAGTGATCTTAATGATCCTGTTGTTTCTGATTTCAATCTCGTCTGTATTATATTACAACAAGATATACATAAACATCCTATATTTCGCTGCGACGTCGATGTACTTGCTGTATTATGCGGTCAGAAAGGATCGGAGCCATGATTGAGAAATGGTCGGCATGCACAGCACAAGCGATAAAACGGATCGTTCCCCATCATCCGGCCAGTGAGGCGGTATTGAAATATGCGCTGGAAGGCGTCTATAACGCATTATTGATTATAGTAGGCACCTTGCTCATCTCAGCGTTTACGGGGCGTACGGCAGAAGCGGTTACGATTCTGATCTCTTTTGCACTCCTGCGGCAGATCAGCGGCGGCAAACATCTCAAGTCGGGGGTCGGCTGCGTTATCTTTACCACTGCTGCATTCACCCTTTTGTCGTGGATTCGTCCAGATATGGGGCTTACACAGATACTTAATGTCATCAGCTTGCTGCTGGTGTCCAAGTACGCACCGTCACGGATCGAGCAGCAGAGCCGCATCCCCAGAGCTTATTATCCTGTGCTGAAAATAATGGCCGCCTTGCTGATCGGCATCAATTTTGTGGTAGCTTCACCGGTTATAGCGGTTAGTTTCTTTGCCCAGGCCTTGACCTTGATTCATTTTCCACGAAGGGAGGTGATTTAAAATGAGTAGATTGCTTAACCATGCCAGACGCAGCTTCGTATATCATGCAGCCACCTGTCTTTCTCTCGTAGCCGTAATATTCGTCTCCGCTCCCAGTGTCCTGTACATCCATCAACCGCAAGCACCTGAAGAACTGCTGAAATGAGGACTAACGAATAAATGATTACCTTATCAGTCACCAATGATATTCATGGCTACGCCGGCGCAGTTGACGTGCCGATAGAGGATATTTTGTATATGCAATATAGCAGCTCGATCCGCAGAGTAATTGTCTACACCGCCGGTCAGTCTTATTATCTTGTAGGACCGCTCAGTTACTGGTGCAATGCCCTCAACAGCAGCGGGTATCAGTTCTCCGAGGGCGACCGAACCGCCGCGATCAATCTGCGCAAGGTGGTCAGAATGAATAATTTTTTCAAAACCGCATACTTCGATGACAGTAAAATTGGCTGTATGTTGTCCAAAAATGGCTACGAGGATCTCAAAAAGCAGCTGGGCCATCTGGAAACAACCGTGGCGTTTATATGATGTTGAGCAGGAGGGGCCAACTCTAACACCCAGCGGGATGTCAGGTCTGGCTGGGGCGTTAGGGAAAGAGTAGTCGAGCAAAAATGAGAGAGTGGACGAGAAAAAAACAGTTGCATTCTTCAATCTTCCTGTGGTATTATAAATTTCGTTGCAGGACGGTAGCTCAGCGGGAGAGCACTATCTTGACAGGGTAGGGGTCATGGGTTCGAACCCCATCCGTCCTATACAGTAAGACCACGGAAAAGCCTTGATATATAAGGCTTTTTTCTTTTTGTATTGCGATATTTAAAATGAAGAAATAATATTGATTTTACGACTTGGGGACGGATTGGGGACGGGAATTTTCAGGGGCAAATTTATTAAACCTATCCGCAGTATCGCGACTAAGCTTTTTAGTTACATGGGCATAGGTATCGGAAGTAGTTTGCTCTCTTGCATGCCCGAGTTGTTTCTGGATAGCCTTCATGGGAGCGCCGTCTTCGATAAGTAAAGTTGCGCAGCTGTGGCGAAGATCGTGGAAACGGATCTTTTTCAACTTATGCCGATTCACAAACCTGGTCCACCAACGGTAAGGGTAAGAGTGATAAAACGGTTTTCCATATCCACCGTGAAAAACATATTCACGATCCTCACCTTTCCAAAGTTCTGCTTCTTTCATTTCCCACATGTTTTTAAGCCATTCCTTTCGGTGGATTTTCAACTCCTCTACATACCAATCTGGTAATGCAATAGTTCGCTTTGAACTTTTGTTTTTCGGCCCTTTTTCAACGGCTTTTCCTTCTTCAGTCAAAGAGATGCTGTTAACTATATCCATTGTTCGATTCTTCAAATCCACACTATTCCATTCTAGGCCTACAAGCTCTCCTCGGCGACAACCTCCCACTAGAGCTCCTAAGATGAAGAGGCGCCACTTACGAGGTTCCTGATATAGAGTGGAGATGACAGTGTTGGCCTCTTCCTCCTCATAAAATTCTCCTTCAGATTGTTCTACTACCGGCTTCTTCACGCCTATTATCGGGTTTTCCTTGATCAATTTCCATTCAGTGGCTCGCTTGAGAATATTTTTTAATACGCGATAGATATATTGAATAGTCCCCGGCTCCAGACAACCTTCTTTACCATCTTTACGCGCTTCGGGTTTATGGAGATCCGCAACGAAAGTCACGAGATGGATAGTTTTTATTGCCCCTAATTCCTTGTCTCCTAATTGCTCTTTGATGTGTGAATTGTAGTATGTCTGGTATGTCTTGTAAGATAGTGGAGAAAGATTTGTAGGATTTGAAGCGTACTTTGGCTTCCATACGTTTTCGTAAAATTCATCCAGTCTCATCTTTTGAGGTTTCATGTACGTGCCGGATTCAACTTCTCTTTTAAATTGGTGAAGTTGATCATCAAGATAATCTTGAAGCTTTTTTGTAGTTTTAAGAAGTGCTGGATCATCTATTCTGATAGTTCTTGATTCTTTATCTCTTTCTCCTGAGTCGCCTACTTCAACAATAAGTCGCCAACTACGTTTACCTCTCTTCTCGATGCTACCACTTGCCATTTAATTCCCTCCTATAAGATCGTATGTTCTGTATTTAGGCATATATAAACAGCCTTTCAGCTGGAAAGCACTAAAGGTTAAATAAAATATTGATCCATTTCCATGGGAATCTGATTACGAGATAAGTATTCTCTTATGGATTCATCTTTTTTAGGATCATCATATGCCGTGAGAAGTTTTACGGCAAACTTATTAGCTTGCCGTTCATACTTTCCTGCATTATATAAAGAATGTTCATCTAACCAAAATCGAGAGATACCAGGGTGTAATCTATCATGTCCTAACTCATGAGCGCAGATGAATCTTTGCCATTCTTCATCAAGACCGTTATGTATAACTATGAATCTTCGTCGTAATTTTCGATAGTATAACCCGCGCGTTCCATCGCCTAAGTTCTCATACCAAACACTAATATTTAGGCGTAATGCAATTTCAAAAGGATCATTCGTCTTAAATCTCTTTACCAGATTTGAAACTGTATCGTCCATGAGCAACCCTACTCATCATTATTTTTCTTCTTACGCCCGTAGGTGGATTTATTTTTTTCTTTAGCATCCCAAAACATCGCTTCCATAACGCGTTTGATTTTTTCTCTATTCTCGTTGCTAATTGGAATTCCATCAAACATTACCGGACCGTCTTCTTCAAGCATTATTTTAAAATCCCGAGTATCTTTAGGGGTGGCCCAATCAGGAATTTCAGAATCAAAACCTAAAAGATAGTTCGGATTTACATCGAAAAAAGTAGCGATCTTATTAACCATATCTGTTCGAGGCTTAGAAATACCTTGCTCCCAAGCGTTATATCGAGGTCGTTTAATACCTAATTTCTCAGCAACCTCATATTGACTTAACCCCGTAGATTCCCTTAGGCTAATTAATCTCTCTTTAAACTCCACTTAGAATCCATCCTTTAATTTAAATTATCCAAAACCCCTTGACGGATAATTTAGTTATCCGTTATAATTCAAATATCGAAAGGGGGTCAAGATGGTATGGCTAAAAAAAGGGAGCTGTTTAGTAGGCTCCGTAAATCAAAAGGAACTCAGGTTAAAGTAGCAGAAGATAACGAAATTTCAGCCGTTTACCTTCGAATGATTGAGAATGGAACATTTACTCCTGGCAGAGACTTAATGTTTAGATTATCAAGATACTTTGATGTTCCAGCTGAAGAGTTATTCTCGGATTACTTTAAACAGGATAAGTCTGTCCAATTGCGATAATTTAATTATCTACTTCGTATTATATGTAATTTATATTATCCGGTCAAGATTTTTTTTGACTAAAATGGATAATTAAAGTATCCACAGTTAAGGGAGGTAATGATCATGAATGCGGTTGAACAGGCGATTACTGAAATTATTATAACTCAAGTTGCTGCAGTAGAGAAAAGGATCATGGAAAGATTGTCATTGGAAAAAGACAAGTCACTCACTTTCACTGAAGCATGTGATCATCTCAATATGTCAGAGTACACACTTCGTAATCTTTGTAAAACGAAACGGATACCATTCAGGACAATTGGAGTGGATGGTTCAAAGTCACCGAGATATGTTTTTAGGTTAAACAGTTTGGATCGATGGATTAAAGAAGAAGAAGATCGAAACTATCAGCCACTCTAACCTATGTTGATTGAACAAAATACTTATGGAGGAGGCGAACGCTTTGAAAGCTGATTTACAAATTGCTTATGAAGCACTATCCCGTGTAGTGGCTGCTGGAGTAGTTGCCGGTGACAAGATCGTTTTAAGAGAAGCTGGTCTTGCTCGGGCGAAAGCGCTGGAGTTGAAGATGATACTTCACGAACGGGCTATGTGGTCCAACAAAGTCAAGTTGAACCGCGCTGAAACGTACTGCTTATCAAGTTTATGAAAGGAGAATCTCATTGCTCATTGATATCAGCAAAATCAAAGTAACTGACCGCATCCGGCAGGACTTCAGCGGAATTGAAGAATTGGCCCAGGACATCGCTGAGAATGGCTTGATCAACCCCATTGTCGTCACCTCGGATTATCAGTTGATTGCCGGAGAACGCCGTCTGAGAGCGAACCAGCACCTTGGGAGGCAGCAGGTAGAGGTTAGTATTATGGAGGTTCGTGATTATGCTCACCACTTACAGTTAGAGATCAGCGAGAATGAGCATCGCCGGGATTTTACTTTTTCTGAGCGCATTGCTTACGGGAAAAAGATCGAAGAGTTAGAACGAATCAAGGCCAAAGAACGAATGTCTGCAGCCGAAAAGGAAAAATTGCCTGAGGGCGACAAAGGTCAAGTCAGAGATATTGTTGCAGAGCAAGCCGGTTTCGGTAGTGGCCGTAATTATGATAAAGCAAAATACATTGCCGAAAATGCTACACCGGAGATCATCGAACAACTGGATGCTGGACTCATCAGCACTCATAAAGCGTTTGTTAAAACCAAAGAACGCCTTGAGTCAGCGGAAAGGGAGGCGATGGAAGCGAATGAACGTGCGGATGCTGCTGAAAGAGAAAAGGAGATGCTTCGCCAGCAATTTAAAGACTCAGTTCCTGCGGATCAAGTGGAAGAGGCGGTTGCGGCCGCCATAGAGCGCCAGCAAGAAGAAAATGATGTATTTATAGCTCAGAAGGATAAAGAGACTCAGAAGGCCCTTAAAGAGCGTGACGCAAAGTGGAAAAAGGAGATTGAAGCAGAATCGCAGAAAGTACGTGACCTTAACGCTGGCTACAAAAGAATCCAAGAAGAATTAGAGGAACTGAAACTTCGGCAGCCTGAGGATTTCGATGAGCAGCAAGCAAAGTTGAAGCTCAAAAGTCTCCAATACAAAGCTGACTACAATACCACTCAATTCAATATCTACGTCAAGAAATTTCTTGAAACCGCAGCGCTCACGTCCTTAATGATTGGTTCAATATCAAGCGCTAGCAACAGCGAAAAGAAAAGACTTAATGAAAGCCTGGACATGCTTCAATCATTTATCGATCAAGTAAGACCAGTCGCGAATGGCAGAAAGGTGGTTCAGTAATGGAAACAGGACAAATTCTTGCAGTAGTAGGTCAGCAATTGCAATGGTCAGAACAACAAGGAGCGGCAGTTAGGATGCTATTTGAAGCTATGGGTGCTATGAAGACAGAAATGGCTGAAGACAAAGAAGAAATGAAAATGATGGTCCAGGAAGTAAGGGATAGCGTCACTCTTATTGACGCCGAATGCGATCAGATGCAGACGGCAGTGAGATTGAGATCCAATGAACTCACAAAGCATCGTTTTAAGGATTCTGATATGAAGTTTAAGGAAATGGTCGGAAAATATCGGCGAATGATCTGGAGTAGGCTGAAGGAGCATTTCAGTGTCGCGAAATACAGTCACATACGCCGAATTGATTTTGATGATGCTATAGACTTCGTCAGAAACTTTCAGCCGGAGGATTATATATGAGTCTAGAGCGTCTGTTACAGCGAATTGAGGCAAGGCGCAGGCTGAATGAACTGCTGAACTTCCGTTCCAATAAATCACTCACAGAAGCTGCTATGGGTTTGATAGATAAGGAGATTTCCGATCTTGAGGATTTTCTGAGGAGCAAAGCGGTATGTCAGCACAACGTAAAAATGACCACGTTGAGGGACGCGGCCATTTAAAAGGCAAAATCAAATTTTCGAGTTTATCGTATCACAGCCTTTTCACGCGGTCAACATGTTCGGCAGGAGAGGTGAGGTGATTGGCGAACCCACAGCCAGAAGATGGCTATGTAAAGCTAGCCAATGAAATATGGAACGAACTCATTAGGCGCGATTTTTCAAAGCGCCAAAAAGACATCATTTTGTTAATCATTCGAATGTCTTATGGATGTCGAAAGAAAATGGCATCAATCCCCAAGCTAAAGGACTTCGAAATTTGCGGTATAAGTCCGCAAAACATCAAAAAGGAATTAAAGTTGCTTGTTTCTTCAAGGGTAATTTCCTGGAGTGATGGGAATGTATTTTCTGTAATCAAGGATTATGAGCAGTGGCAAATCACTCCAGTAAGTGGATGGGATGAAGTGAGATTCAAAGAATTGTTATCCTTAAATTTGAGTGAAGGTAGGTCGAAAACATCTCAAAATAAGAAGTTTCAAATAGTTAAGCCGAGAGGGAAGATTATCTACACTTCTCAAAACAAGAAGTTGATACTTCTCAAAACAAGAAGTGCTGGCTTCTCAAAACAAGAAGTTAAAGGTGTCTCAAACCCTTGCGGCTGTAAGGCGAAACGCATCCCTAAAGACATTATTAAAAACAATATAAAAGACAATAGTTGTTGTTTAAAGGAGGACACAGAAATGAATCAAGGAAATCAAAACGAATTCCAAACAATTAGCCAGGATGCCGTTCCTGCCGGGGATACCGACTCCAACCGGAAAGCTGCTGATTTGGAATACCGCAGACAAGTCACTGATCTTTATCTTAAGCGCCGCGCAAAAGGAATCGATCTTACTGTGAAGGATGAAATCCTTTTGGACCAGCTGATTGCAGACGGTGTGCCGATCTCCGTTGCGCTCGATGGGATAAACCAAGCGTTTGATAAGTATAAGCCACAGAACAAACGCGATGAAATCAAGAGCTTGAAATACTGCGAAGGAATTATATACGGACTTTTTTCCAAGCAAGAAGCAGCAGCCGAGGTTGATACGGAAAAGGAAGATCCAGAAGCACCGCAATCGAAGCTATCAGGTCCACCTGAGCCTGAATTCAGCCAAGATGAATATCAAAAAAAGCTTGAGAAACTAAAGGCTAAGCGTGGAGTTGTGGTTTAGGTGAAGAATTTAGGCGAGGAACTAAAGAGTTTGATCCCCAAAGGCTTCGCCGAACGCCAAGCTGCCGCGGTAAAAAAACTGGAGGAGCATCCGGAAGTAAAACGGCTCAAGGAAAATTTTCCTGAGCGAGTAGTTAACCTGACGCACCCGACGAACTATGGAGCGATATCACGACACATCACTAGCTTTGATAACTGCCGAGGATGCACCGAATTAACTGGCTGTCAGAACGACCACAAAGGCCATTGTAGCATTGTCGAGGAGAATCCGAAGGACGATAAGGATTTGATTTACAGACTCCAGAAATGCCCCTTGCTTGTATCTCACGAGAAACGACAAAAGGTGATGGAGAAGATCAAAAGCCATTTCATTCCTGAGCATATTGTAAATGCGACCTTTGAAGATATCGAACCGGACTCGCACAGGGTAGCAGCAATCATGAAATGCATGGAGTTCTGCGAGAATTTTAAAGCCGGGAAGAGCAAGCGAGGGATATATCTTTATGGTCAGTTCGGAGTTGGGAAAAGTCAGATAGCCGGAGCGATTGCTCAAGAGTTGGCCTCTCAGGGAGTAGACGTTGCGATGGTCTACGTGCCGGACTTTATGGCCGAGGCAAAGGACGCGATCAGTTCAAAGACGGAAACAGTCCTTTCAAAGCTAGAGGCGCTACAGAACGTAACTGTGCTCATATTGGATGATATTGGTGCGGAGGCCCTAACCATTTGGACAAGGGATGAAATACTTGGACCTATCCTCCAGCGCCGCATGGAGAGGTTAGTTACAATCTACACATCCAATTTAACTATGAAAGAGCTACGGCAGCATCTACTTAATGTCAAAAATATAAAAGAAATAGACCATCGTCAAAACGTGAAGAAAGTTGAACGAATCTTAGAACGGATAGAACCATTTGTTGAAGTGCTACATGTAGGCGGTAGAAATCGCCGTAGGGAGGGTTAAAGCTCATGAAGATAGTTGTGGACAGTGCCTTATTATCTGAGGCTCTAGCAGACGCTGATAAGGCCGTTTCGGCCAAGCCAGTCATGGAGATATTGTCTGGTATTCTCATCCAGACAACTGATGACGGGATAAATGTTACCGGAGCAAGCGAGAGAGCAATGATCCAGTCTTATATCCCGGATGAGCATGTGCAGGTCATTCGATCAGGAGGAGTAGTCCTCCCGAAAATTGCACTGGAGCTAATCAGTAAGCTAACAGGTGAGATTGAAATTGATGTCGGTAAAGATTGTGAAATAACGATCCTTAACAAGAATGAAGAAATTGAGATATCCGGTTTTGATCCCGAAGAATTCCCTAAGCCTCCTGATGTAAGTTGGGGTGAAACAACAACGATGTTAGGAAAGGACTTGAAGGAATTCATTAAGAAATCAGTATTTTCGGTTGCAACAGAAACTAAGATGCCGGAAATAACGGGTGTAAACATAACGCTGTCTGAGAACCAGATAAAATTCTTGGCTACGGACAGAAATAGAGTTGCTTCAGTGCGGCGGAAAATGGAAGTCAATGATTTTGGAGATGCAATTGTTGAGGCGAGAGGATTATCAGAACTGGAAAAGATTCTCTACGACAAGGATGAGATCCAGTTCGGGTTTTCAAAGCTGCAATCAGGCGAGGTATTTGTAATCTTCATTAAGACAGATCGCTTTAACTTTTATTCAAGAGTACTCGAAGGGCAATTCCCCGACATTGAAAGGCTGCTGTCAAAAGTAGAAACTGTATCTTCAATTGAGGTAAATAAAAGGGAATTTTCTAAATCTTTAGATCTTATATACACGCTGGCAAAAGAAGAAAAGAAAAATCAGGTTCGATTGATAGTTTCAAAATCGGAATTGACCATTCGCGGTAACGGCAAGGGAATGGGGAAAGCGAAGAGGGATCTTCAACTTCTATCACTGAAGGGAGAACCCTTCACAGTATCATTAAATGCCAAATATATTTTTGATCTCCTCAAAGCAATAGATTCGGACGTTGTCACAATTGAGTATTCTGGGAAAATGACATCTGTAACATTTCGAGGGGAAGAGAGTGAGGGTAGTAAGTACATTATACAGCCTTATCGAACAGAAATTTAACTCTAATCCTATTACTGGAACGACTTCAATAAACAATTAAACCAAGTATATACATTGAAAAACTTAACGAAAGGAAGTTGAAAATGATTGAGCTCCCCGGAAAGGAAATGAAGTTTACTGTTATAGAAAATGCTGACATAGAGGAATATCTGGATGAAGGAGAAAAGAGTGATCTTTCGAGGTTTCTTTGGAAAATCGGTAGACTTCGGAAGCTCGATGGAAAGGTAGCTGAACAAGCTCATCTCGTAATAAGCACGGATGAACCATATGTTCAAAGGGTGGTGGATATTTTGAAAGAGAATGGTCGCTGGGTCATGGAGTATGATCCTAATCAACTGCAATTTGAAATAGTCGATGACATTTTGGTTCTCCCTGGAAGCAAGGACTAGTTATGGAAGAGCCAAAAGTATTAGGTCCGGGTGAAGTTGAAACGGTCAAAGGTCCAGATGGCACATACGAACGCTATTATCTATCTGATGAAAAATTGCAGAAATATCGTGACATGCCCAAAGATACATTCTGGGATCATCACGCGAAACCGAACATGCCTCCAAATTCAATCCCTAATAGAAAGGAGAAAGTGAGTAAATGACTGCTGAAGAAATTATATTGATGGAACCCGGAGAACAACTGGATCGACTGGTAATTAAAGGCGAAACGTGGGGATCACCTTCCACAGATATGAATGACGCTTGGGACTTGAGAGAAACGTTCATTGAAGAAAACGGAGGGGATTTTCAACTGATTCGGTTCTGCGATGATTTCCCCGAACATTGTTCATGGTCATATGGAGATAGAAAGATTCTGGTGTGGGCAAAGACAGGGCCAGAAGCGATAACGAAAGTAGTGGCTCTGGCGGAACATGAGTTATACGGAGATTTTCATCCATGGGTATTGTTCCCCGAGATGCAGAAGCAGTTTATTGAAAATCTTAAGAGAAACACAACACTGTTCAAATAAACAAAAAAAGGAGCATAGAGGATTATCCCTCTTGCTCCTTCACAAACAATCTTTCAATTGGAACTCCCAGTGCTTCTGAAATCGAAAAAAGATGATTCGCCTCATGTCGAGTATTTTTATCAAATCTGCTGATTGATCCTTGAGGTACGCCGGACTTCTCAGATAACTGCATTTGAGTAAGACCTAGTTCTTTCAATAAAGGCATCAGATTGGGCTTAACATTGCTCACGATATCACCTCTCGCATCGATTATACGATAGCGAATATTTTTTAGCAAGATACATTGACTCTTTATTCGATATCGTATATTATTGAGTTACAGAAAAATATACGAAATGCGATAACGGATATAACGCCTTGAGGAAAATTTTCCTTAGGTAGAAAAGGAGCAAAATTATGACCAAGAAAAAACTTGACCTCGCAGAACTTGATGATCAACCAAATGATATTAGAGAAGCAATTGCATTTTACGCCGCACATACCGTGTTGCCGATTCATTTCACCGCAGCTGAGCGCGAACGGCATTATACGACGCTAGAACAGGCTGGATACTTGGATCGAATCTGCTGATTTCCGCAGCGGAACCGGATTGTTCGGGAATTAAAATTGATACATAGGAGGTGCAAAAGAGCATGGAAGAACATCAAGCATACTGGAAACCCCCGAAAACCGTCAAAGAAAAGAAAACATATAACAGTTTGCGTTCCAACAAACCGAAGGTTAAGAAGGAAGTCCCAGAATGGAAGAAGGATATCCTTGCTCACCACAAACCAGGACAGAGTTCAAAAGATCGGTGTGACTTCGATAAAGATGTGTTGGCAGAACTTATTGCCGAACAAGGCGAAACATGCCCTTGTTGTAAAACTGCAGCATCAAACACAACTCACCATGTCTGGCCTAGAGGTCGGAAAGGTCGGGGCGTAAAAACGAATGGGCTCAGGGTCTGCTGGCCCTGCCATGACAAAATCCAAATAACTGATGAATTGCTTCAATATTGGATTTCAATATATCGCGAAAAATATGGGGATCACTTCTGGTTCGACGAAAAAGACTGGGAAGAATTCAACCATAAACAAAATGCTCAGCGGGAGAAAGAACGTGAGAAACAAGAACGGCAGAATCAAATCAAGCCGGTTGTCGATCTGCTGACTGCCGCTGCTGGCCGTAATCTCAAATCAAATGAATTACGCTTGCTGCAATCTTTTGAAGACAGAGACATGGCAGTGTTCGCGAGTATGATGGCAGATGCTTTAGGAAGACCAGTAGAACCGGCGCTGGTATATAGTTACGGCGAACGTTTTGAAGATTAGGAGTTGGTCAAATGGCTAAGGTCAGAGACACAGCCTATATACAAGACCTTGTAAACAAACGTGAAATGATACCTATCTTTGAATCTTATGAATTGCAGATTTATCGAAAATTAGAGGAAGTCGACCATCTGCTTGCTCTCATCTCAAGTGAAGCTGTTACGTGTGGTGTAAAGGCAGATCACTGTCGCGAATACATCCGTGCAAATGTAACAGATATGATCGACCAAATAGCGGAGAAGAGGGAAAAAGAGTGGAGGAAAAGGCCGAAAAAAACAAAGTAGTGGTCTTTTAACATCGTATAACAACGCTTAAACAACATATTAAGGGCTGTTATAGCCCCAGGGAGGGAACAGACACCCACCCACTATTTTGAGGGCATAACCCTTATAAGGAGAGAACGAGCGATATGAGCGAAAATGATAAATATTTCGAGGACAATCTCGCTTCTCAGGGAACAAGTTTTTATCTGAGAGATGAATCAGATCATTCATGGGCTGTTATGGAGCATGTGTTTGAAAAGATGAAATTGCGAGGGTGGTTCATTCAGACTGATCAACGCATTTTAAGGGATTACACTTGTTTGGCAAAAGATCATTTTGAGGGGCAGAAGGGCGACCTGAAGTTTAAGGCCGAAAAATACCGTATCGGATTTAAAATAGAATTTTTCCAAGAAATAAACACTGTCAATAGAAGCGGCGGATACTATGACTTCGAAAAATTAAAGCTCATGCCATACTTGCTTCGGTTGTCATTTCTTACTGAATTGAAACACATCAAAGAAACGTGCAAGGCAGATGGGTATATGGATCAATCCAAGCCCGTTATAGCCAGGGCTTTCGATAAGGTGATGGACCATATTAAAAGCTCTTGCCATTACAGGGAAGGAAAGGAATTACCGGAGTACGAGGTACCAAGTTATAACAGCAAGGATAAGGGCGGCAAGAGAATCAAGAACGGAGAAGTTAAGTATTTCAGAGATCATAAAGGGTGTCTGCAGCGTGGTACGGTTTACCACAATATCAACAACATGTGGTGGGTCATACTGCATGAACATAAATACAGAAATATTGCGAGTTTTGAGTTCTTCGATTTAGACAGTGAGGAAAACCGGAAGCGAAAACTAATTAAGAAGTCTGGTCATCACAAACCAGCAGCGCGCATTAAATTCAACGAAACCGCGACATCCCAGATCAGCAAGGAATGCAAGGGCATAGGCAAATTAGGTCGCTTAATGAAAGCTAATGAAATGCTGGCGAAGCTATATAAATTCGATTGGACTTCAAGACACTTTGCATTTGAATTAAAATCCAATGGCCGTTTGTCCCTGGTAGAAATCGAAAGCAAGGCATGGGGAAACCATACCGTGCATGAGAATCCGATTAAACTTAGCTTGTATGGACGCGAACTACCAATGTCCGGGACAGAAAGCTACTGGGTGAAGGCGCTCAGGGAATACGTGGTTCATGGCAAAAGGACGGTTACAGAATGGTTTTGCAAGGATAGCAATGGGCAGGGACCGGACGCACATTACTGGCCGGAAGTACGGAAGTTAGCCTGGGAGATAGGTGCATTAGTATCTTAATTGACCTAACGGGATCGAGGGTTAACCACCCTCTCCCCTATACCCTATAAAGGAGACGATAAAATGGCTGACATTACAGGCATGGACCATAAATTCACAGTGATAAAAAATGAGGATATTGCACGGCTGGCTCCCGGATATGCGGATTTGCTAAACCTCATACTCAGTCAAATCGCACTGGATCGAATGGCACGCGGGAAGGATACGGCACCTATTCATCTGGTCATTAACGAGGACGAATTCTATGCGGGCGAAGTAATTGAAATCTTGAAGAGAAACGGCCATTGGGGCTGAGGAGGCATAACCAGTATGAGCAAATCTATTAATGAATTGGTGCAGGAAGCCCACGATAACGCCGTCAGTAAGGGCTGGTGGATCGAGGATCGTAGTTTCGGGGAGATCATTGCGCTGATCCATTCAGAGGCTTCGGAGGCGTTTGAGGACTTTCGGGCCGGCAAACAGCCGACAGAATCTTGGTATGAGGTCAAAGCTCCAAATGGCAAGGTGCTCAATCTCTCTAAACGGCTAGATTGGGCGCCCGATCCACAAAAGCCCTGCGGCATCCCGTCCGAACTGGCCGACATCGTAATCCGTGTGTTTGACGCCTGCGGGCGGTACGGCATTGATCTGGAGCAGGCTATTCAGGAAAAGATGGCCTACAATGCTACTCGGCCGCAGCGTCACGGAGGCAAGGTCATATGAGCATGACACCAGAACGGGTAGAAGAGATCAAACGTGATGCTCATGACGGATATGAACACTCTGGGGCGGCAATTACCAACGAAGAATTACGGGAGTTACTGGCTGCTCTAGAAGAGGCACAACAACAGATCAAGGACATTAAAAAAGACAAACGCAAGATACTTGCTGTTCATGATGAGCAATGCGCCAGATCATCTGAATATTACAACGAACTGATATTTGTAAAGGGCCATAATGCTAGGTTGCTGATGAATAATCAAGACCTCCAGCGACAGTTAAATACGGCGAATGAGTGCGCCGCGCTTGCTAGACGGGAATATTTAGTTCAGTGCCAAACAAACGGGGATATCCGCAGGGAGTTAGCAGAGGCACAACAACAATTAGCAGAAGAAAAGAAATGGCGTGCGGTAGAACATGAAGTTGCTGGCGGATATCACCGTGAGCTGGTTGAGGCACAACAGACCATAGCCCGGCTAGAATCCGAGAACAGACGGCTGGGAAGTTTGGTTCCCATTGTCAGTATGGCAACAGAGTTGATGTCGTGGCGTGATCCCGGCGGCGGTAAGGGGCAGGCGGAAGCCCTGCAACTAATTTATAGATGGGCATTAGAGAATCCCAGCCCTGAATATGCGATGGCTAAAGGAAACAAGGAAGAGGCATGCTGCTCTAATCCTAACGTGCAGACCGTTAACAATGATCTTGTAACAAATACAACAGTCTGTATCAATTGCGGCAGGCTGTATCGAGAAGGGAGCGACAAGTCATGAAATTGACTCCAGAACAAAAAGAAGCATTTTACCGGAAGAGACAGATAGAACGGCTGAATTTTGAAGGATTGGCAGCCAAATTGAATTGTACCCGGGTGCAGATGGTCAGTGCTCAAATGGGAAATAACTTGCCTGACGAAGTGTACAGGGCTGTAACAGACTGGATCGAGGAGACACAGCCATGACACATGCGCCACAGTATAACGGGCTGTCGGGATTCCTTGCGCCGGATGGAGTTTTCCACGAGTGCGCTTATCAAGAACACAAGAATCTAGCTGTGAAGCTTGTAAAGCAATATAACGTGAATTTTTATGATGGTGACAGCAACAAGGTTCCGAATTTCATCAAGTTTGGGTGTTACCCATGGGTGGATAAGATAGGGAATTCTGGATGCCACGCATTCGGTCACGACGAGCCTACCTCAGATCAAGCAGCGTGGTTGATCGCAAACGTTGACCGTATGACAGAGGTACAGCGCCGCCAAATTCTCCGCGATCTTGTTTTTTGGGAAATCGACATTTTGGAGGTGGATCATGACACAGGTACAGATAACAGACAGCGAGCTTAACCGCAAGCTGGCGGAGTTGATGGGGTATAGCGTAAGAAAGTCTGCGAGTTGCTACCAAATCATAAAAGGGCCGTCATACGGGCATTGGCAGGCAGAAGAATCACACGCTTGGGCAGACGCTCCTGATTACTGCTCTGACCCTGCTGCCTCTCTGGAGGCAGGAAAGGCAGCGATAGCCAAATCTCAAATAGATTATCTTCATAACTTGAGTAAGGTAACCAATCCTAATGCCGATGATTTTGCACCATGGACACCGGATGAAATCATTAAACTACTTTCAGCCACCCCCCGAGAGAGGGCAGAGGCGGCATATATCACGCTATCCCAAAAGGAGTGACGGAATGATCCTGCAAGGGGACAACATGCTGATCATGCCGACACTGGCAGCCGAGAGCTTCAATACATGCGTCACCAGCCCGCCATACTGGGGTCTGCGGGATTATGGCATTCCGCCGACAGCCTGGCCGGAAGTTACCTATACTCCGATGCCGGGGCTGCCGCCGGTGACTGTGCCAGCATGGACCGGATGCTTGGGGCTGGAACCGACACCTGAAATGTTTGTCGCTCATAGTGTGGCGGTGTTCCGGCAGGTTTGGCGGCTACTGCGGCCGGATGGAACGCTCTGGCTCAATTATGGGGATAGTTACGCAACTGGAACAAAAGCGGATAGGAAACAATCATCTAACCCGGGAGTAGGAGCGAATCGTCCAGAAGCACAAAATAGCGTTCCTAGAATAGGTACACCGAAGGGTTTGAAAACCAAAGACCTCATCGGCATTCCATGGCGTGTAGCCTTTGCGCTGCAAGCAGATGGCTGGTATCTCCGGATGGACAATATTTGGAGTAAGTCCAATCCCATGCCTGAGAGCGTGACGGATAGACCAACAAAGGCCCATGAATACTTCTTCCTGCTCGCCAAATCAGAACGATACTATTTTGATCACGAAGCGATCAAGGAGAAACAGACTGAAACGAGCGTTACAAGATTATCGCAAAATATTGAGGTTCAAAGCGGGAGCAAACGCGCGAACGGCGGCACCAGAACAGAGAGACCAATGAAAGCTTTGGGCGGGGCGTACAGTTTCAAGCGAAAGGTGAACGAAGGAGATGTTCCAGGTCAGCCAAAGCAGCACCGCGAGGATCGAGAGGACATTGAGTATTCCGGATCCCGTAATAAGCGTTCGGTATGGACAATGGCCACGGCGCAATTCAAAGAGGCCCACTTTGCCACTTTTCCAGAAAAGTTGATTGAACCATGCATTCTCGCTGGTGCGCCACAGGGGGGGCGGTACTGGATCCCTTCGGCGGCAGCGGAACCACCCGCAAGGTTGCACTGGAGAACAACCGGGAATGCACCATCATAGAAATCGGCCCGCAGTATGTGGAGATAGCGCAACGGCGGACGGCAATCATACAACAGCACCTATTTTAAGGGAGTAGGAGTATCCCTCCTCTCCCAAAGACAGAGTAGACGCATACGGTGCAGTTAAATTAGGAGGGGAAACAATGTTCTATTTACGCAAGGAGCCGGAGGCTAAGACACTCCCGGCGATACACAAGACTGACGGAACAGTGATACCAGAGAGACCATTCATGAGCGACGACCGGATCGTGTACAAGGCCCGCGAGTTCTCCCGGTTCTACCGTGGCAGTTTCACCGGGCTGGATGGACGCTATCAAGGGATGAAGGTATACACCTGCAAGACGCTTAAGCGGATTCTGGAGCTGAGGGAAACCACACTCCAGTCCACGGGAGAACTATTCGATGTCTATGACGAAAACGGGAAGGTCGACCTTACTGATTATGAAGGAGGGGCAAAGGATGAGTAGAAAAGTCGAACCAAGATACGATACAACAGGCAAGCTTATACAGGAGCATGATGTGCTGAAGGACGAAGAGACCGGAGAGATGGCACTGATTGTCCAAGCGGAGAACAAGGCGGGTGTAAGTGGCCTAGCAGTTCAAAATACAATCATTGGTCTCGGGGACTGGCTGGACGTTTATCCAGATGGTGTCTGGACTATCGTGGGTAATGCTGGAACTTCAGCGCCGCAGGATTGACGCATACGGCGTAACAGAAAGGGTGAGAGTATTGCGATTTGAAACTTTTTGGGACTGGAAGAAGCTGACTGTAGGATTAGAGTATGTCTCAGGTTCGTTTGCACACACGGTATACATCCGACTTCTATTTCTGACAGGGGTTATCTTTTTAGATAAACGAAATAAATGTCCAGTACGAAAATTTAACGTTATTTAAGACGCATATAGCGAAGGAGAAAAAATGGCTAATCGTAAATATACTCAACTATTTGAATTAATGGATGCTCTCCATGACCATAAAGAAAATATTGATTATTACGCTATACAACGCACTGAGTCAGGGAACCGTTTGCCTAACAGATTGAGCGAGATTGAAAAAAGTGCTGCTGAAATAGAAGAAATAGCGAAAAAAATTCAACTCCTGGTTAAATCCATGAGAAGAAAGCAAGGCGCAAACCATGAAGGAGGGATTATTAATGAGTCTTGAAGGCAAATTGAATCAGCTTTGCAAAGGTGATATTGAAATTGAAAGCATTGATCTCGAAAATATGCAGGTGGATGTGTTATTCCCTTATGAGATAGCGGCAATTTCCATCGAACTTGAAGGAAAAGATGATGATGAGATAATCGAATCTTTTAAAAGTGGAGTTAATAGTCGTCTCAACAACATGATTGACCACTTAAACGACTGCAAGCTTGATGAATAGTACGAAGATACAGGGACAGAGAGGGTAATCAGCCCTCCTCTCCCACCAAGGGAGGAATACACGATGAAAGTCCGCTATGCGAAGTGGCATAACAATTATGATCTTGTGATTGGCGAGGAGTATCAGGCAAGCCGTTACAAGCCCGGATGGCTGTTGATTGACGGAGTATTGTATCGTTCAGAAAATTTCGAGGTAAGGGAGGAAGCTCAATGACACAAACACCGAGGGACTGGCAAAAGGATATGGAGATGTGCGAGGCTGCAACGCGTGGTCCGTGGAAAGTATTCAAAGGTGTAAGTGAAACCTTGATTGGAACAGCATATGACCATACTCAAATGAAAGGTCCAGACAGTATCGTGGGCCACGCTATCAGCGCCCACGGCGATTATGTATACATCCGTGAGAATGACGCAAAGCTTTTGGCTGAAGCCCGTACAGCTCTTCCCTACTGGCTCCAAGAAGCCAAGATATACAAACAATCCTACGAGGCCACGTTAACGGCTTATACAGCTGAGAAAGCCCGTGCGGAGGCAGCAGAGGCCCGGGAACAACGGCTGAAAGAGGCAATAGAGAACGCTCTAAAGTGGACATGGTGCAGCAGCGAGGCAAACATGAGTGAAATTGATACAGTCCTGAATGATATTTTATCCACCCTTTACCCAGATACCCCAGCACCCACCGGTGAGGAAAGAGGTACTCATGAATGATCTAATCCAAGAGTTAAAAAAGACATTAAAAGCCGCAACCTCTGGTCCATCCTGGGTTGTAGATGAATTGTTTAAACCTCTGACAGAAGCGAAATCAATCGACGAATGGCACGAAGATATTGGTCCGGTGCTGTGGTGGACATTCCCAATTGAGGAGCCGCCATATTGCGGAAGCCCACTGGATGTAGATTGGCCGGGATATCATACTCACTGGACGCCACTCATAATTCCAGCAGCCCCAGCACCCAAGGAGGTAGAGCTTTGGGATACAGTTAATCATCCGGAGTACGGGCGAGGCGGCGTTATGGAGATTATTGGAACCAAGGTGCGCGTTTCGTTTGACGACCTAGATTATCACTTGACTTTAGATATTTCAGACCTCAGTAAAGTTGAGGAAGGAGATAACCAATGGGCAAATGGAACGAATTAACGAGAATTAATAGGACACGGAAAGATCATAAATGCGCTGCAACGGGACGTACAATCCCATCTGGTTCAAGTTGCTGGAATTACAGGGGCGAGTATGAAGGAGAGTTTCAAAATTGGCACATGTGCGATGAAGCTAAAGAATTTATGGATGCCCACCCTTCTCTATTTAACGATCCAGATGGATATGAATGTGCTTATGTAGGTGAAATGTTGGACGAAGCAAAACGTGGAGGGAATTGGCCGAAGGGCATCGTTCCGACCGCAATACTTAGCGTAGCGGAGGCCGCAGGGTTGGCTGTACTTAACTTATAAGGGGGCTGAGACAACCGATTGGTTGTTAAATTCCCGGAAAATATGGAATTTGGTTGTTACGCTAATTTAGGGGGCAGATACCATACCGAGCACATCCTCGATATGGTACACCCCAAAGGGAGAGGGAAACTATGTTCAAAGTATTCCAAGTAGGCGAAGAATCTGAATTTATTGTAGCAGCAACATCTGAGGAAGCGGTTGACGATCATTGGGAACGTATCGGAGGCAATGACTATTACGAAACAAAGGACGCTGTTCCGGTCTTGCCTATCAACCTTGACGCCAAGGCTAAGTTTGAGCAAGAGGACGGATCATACAAAGAACAGAGCTTCCGGGATTTCATCGGCAATGATTTCGTCTATCAAGGTCCGCAAGTAATCTGCTGGCAAGAGTAGGTATAAGGGGGAGAAGAGGTATGAGTCGAAAAGTTATTGTTCGTTCTATGCTGGCGGTAAGGCTGTCTGTATATCTGAGTGGTATGAACCATTGAACGAGTACAATTTACGGCAAAAAGCTGCTGAATTTAAGGAAAGAGGATATGGAGAAGTTGACACGGTCACCGACACCACAGGTAGGCTTGTAAAACTTTCATAATCGAGGGGGGAGAAGAGGATATGTTATACGCTGATTTTGTTTGGCAGTGTCCTAATTGCAAACAATTCCATTCTGAAGGATTTGCTAATGAGGATGATCCGTACACCTGCTGCGGATGCAAAAGGCAGTTCATACTTACTTTCTCGGTCGATGTTGAGGAAATTGAAGCTTATGACAAGAAATCGGGGCAAGTGTCTGAGGTTCGACTAATAAAGATGGGAATAAGCCATGACCAGGGTAAAACTTGGGGAGAAATCGAGGTCGATACAAGGGACCTGAACCCTGACACCTCACCTTTGAAAGTAGGCGATTGGATAAAGGCTCCGGGTGGCGGATCGATACTTGAAATATGGCTCAACGAGAAAATAGGTAAATTAAATTCAAGGAGAGTATATGCCTTGGCCGGAGGCCATCGAGACGCGACCGAATAACCCAGCGCAGCGGGGGCCGGGTGAAGGTTTAATAGCCATCTGGCTACCCATAAAGAAAGGAACAACAAACCTATGATCAATGAATTGAAGAAAACATATGAGTTACTACCAAAGCAGCCAGAGGAAACAGGAAGGTATTTAACAGTAAACGAGACTCCTTTTGGCGGATATAAAATTCGATTGGAAATCTTTTTCTCTGGCAAACCTGAACTCAGATCAACATACATCGTAACTTTTGATGAGTTAAAAATCGTAAATTTCGATTACGAAGATAACGCAATCACTACATTATGCCATTTAATTCAAAATCATTTGTAGGGGAGGATACAGACAATGCTCGATAAACCAAAATTGATATCGTGGCTGAGAAATTACCAATGCCATGTGTGGAATGACGAAGAGAATGATCTTAACGAAGGAAAGGGAGTTGTGCTTGAGGCATTGATTCAAGAAATAGAGTCTAGCACCTTTGACCCCACACCAGTACAGCCAGACACCCCAAAGCCTGGCGATAAAGTGAAGCATCGGAAAATGAAACACCTGGGCATAGGAAACGTGCTGGAGATTGCTAAAAGTGGGGAACGAGCATACGTGGATTGGCCTAATTATGATAAAAGCAAAGTGAATTGGGCTCCAACACCAGCCTATTACCGTTTAGACAAACTGGAGGTCATACCTAATGGAGACTAAACCCGGAGATATCTATGAAGCGCAGATCATGACGATCAAAATCAAGAAAGGCATTCCAACCGTAATCTCTATGGATGGCCGGATATACATCCTTCAACCAGCATACCAACACAAGGAAGTGAAGAAGAATGCTAATCATTGATAATAGTGATTTCAACTTGATTGACGAAGACTTCGAAGAATTCCATCGCCGTGGCCTTGAATCCTACGGCATAACCAAAGATCAATTATCCGTAGTAACTCCGTATGAAATCCACTCTATACTGACAGTAAATATATAAGCCAGCCGCAGAGAGGAGATATGCCCAATGATTGAATTACTGCAGACCCCGGAGAGCGACTTTGATCCTAAAGATGATCTCGTAGAAATATCCCGAATCTATCAAGTGCAGTTTTTTGAAAACCCAGATGAAGAGGATATTAGAAAGACAAAATGGCTCCTGAAGAATTTCAGGAGATTTAAGGAGTTAAAGGAAAGCTATGAAGATGCACAAAAGAGAAAACGAGCTGATGGGTTGGATGATTTCGACCTAACAGGGATGGGCGGGGCGGCCAAACGTCTCGGCACTACCGATCTTATATCTAACATCCCGGAAAATCTAATGATTGCACGCGAGACACGGCAGTCCAACTACAAGATATACAAATTCGTAGTAGAGGCAATTATTCATGCCAGCAATAACATCGCAAACATACACGAGCATAAGATAGTACAACTTCTTTTTGTTGGAGATAAGGAAGTCAAGTACAAAGACGCTGTCAAATATATGAGAGTGGGCTACAGCGAAGCACTCTACAGCATAGAGGCTACAACATTTGCTGAGAAGCGTCGTCGAGTTATAGCCTCTCTTACTAATACGCTTCTTTTCAACGGCACTCTTGATTTCGTTACGATCGATTACGGACGGGGCCGGAATAAAGAAGGCGAAATCGGATTAAGACAACTCAACAGCCGCGAAGGGTAGATACCTGGAGCGGTATTTTTTTGTCCATCAACATAACAGAGCTTAATTTCCGTAGCGTATCAGCAATAAGCCCCAAATATAATAAAGATACCGAGGCGAGAGCTTCCGTACACTCCATATCTGGTTGCGGTAATCTGTGACGGGCATATCACACCGCAGCTCATACCCACCTCCTGGGCAACCGTGATCTCAGCGGCGAAAGACGTGGATCGAGAACGTGGACCGGATACGTCAATAACTACCGGACTAACCCATTTGAGACAGCGTACAGAGGGGAATACCACGAAGCTTTAAAGGTGCGCATAAATCGCCCAATCCGGGGCGAAGCGCATTAGCGGTAGGCGCATACTACAAATTACCGCTTAATTTTAGCAATAACCACACATCGATATTGATACCCAAAACCAATTATCGCGGGGTGTGGATTGCAAATAGATTAGGCCGTAGCGCTCACGGTTAAATGAGCGCATCATAAAAACAGTCGATGGCCTTCTGCAGGGGCTAGTGCTGGGTACACGCCTGAGAAGCGTGTTTAAACCTAAGCATCATCGACTGTTTTTATGTTTTGAAATTGATACGATGCTATTCAGTAATTTCAATAATAGATACTAAATTAATAACCTCATTTTCAAGATTTATAAAGGGAAGCTCTATTTTCTTATCTACAGATTTCGCATTAAATAAATACGGAAACAAAACACTAACAGGTTCATCTTCAGTACTCGTATTTAATATTGCAACTAGCCTATCGAATAATAATGGTAAGCTTTTAATTTGAGTGAATGGATTAGTCCAAAAGTCGCTACGATTAGCTGGCATTGCAACATTAGCGTAATAACTCCAAAGTTTATTCATCAACGGCAACTCTTCGTTCCCGGGAATTGAATATTTTAGAGGGAAAACTTCGCCATCTTCAGCGATTTTATCCTGTGATACTCGTCTTCCATCAAAATCAACAAAATCGCCGTACCAAAAGGTGCCTTTAAATTCAATAACAAGCTTTAACTTTTTTTCGAATAATGGAGAAGTGTGATCGTAAATTATTCTTTTTAATATAAAATCACATGCTTGAAGTTGCTGGACTGAATACATTTTTAATCCCTCTCTTCTTGAATATATTAAAACTACTTTCATCCAATATTATACATCTATTTCTTGATGAGAGGTTGAAAAACTCATAGTGGATACACATCGACTAGATGATATCTTGTATAACAAATCTATCTTCACCTATGAGCGCCCGATGAGGCGCTTTTTCTTTTGCTCAGGAAAAATTTCCTTAACTCTACAATGGAGGTGATGAAATGAAGTTCGTACAACCAATACGAGATCCTAAAAAATTAGAGGCCATGAAAAAATACTTATATTTTAAGAACATTCGTGACTTCATCATGTTTTTTGTTGGGATCAACACAGGATTTCGCATCTCAGATATCCTTCCCCTAATGGTCCGGGATGTGAAGGGGACGCACATAACAATAACTGAAAAAAAGACCAGGAAGGTAAAAAGTGTACTGATTCGTAAATCACTTCGCAAAGCACTGGATGCCTACATCAAAGATAAAGCAGATTTCGAATATTTATTTCCCAGCAGAAAGCGTAAAAGAGGTAAAGCACACCCCATTTCTCCAAACATGGCATACAAAATTATTAGAGGGGCAGCTAAAGAGCTTGATCTTGAAGAAATCGGTACCCACTCCATGAGGAAGACATTCGGATACAGATTGTATCTCGAAACGAAGGACATAGCGTTACTAATGGATCACTTCAATCACTCGGAGGAAAAGGTGACTCTGAGGTATGTGGGCTTGCTCCAGGATACCTTAGACGATGCTTTGGAGGACTTTGAACTCTAACGAATGCACTTCAATGGGGTAATGATGAATTCATTTCGGGGAACGAAGAACAAAACAAATCACATCAATGAAAATCCGCACTTTACGAATGACATACAATTAGTACTGAAGTGAATTCAATTAACAAATATTAGTAGAATACAGTGAGCAGCCAAGGCCTGAGTTAAATCTGAGGCTTATTTTCATTAGTAACGTTTGACCATTTTAGACCTTTAAAAAGTGTATCCAACTCAAATACGTAGTGGGGCCGAGGTGAAGTTAGTTGACAAGAGAGAAAAGCCCGGATCGAGAGAAAGCACTGAAGATTTGGCTGAAGAGTGGCCGGGAGAAGAAATTGAGTGAGATTGCAGCAGAACTTGGGCTCAATCCATCTATGGTCCGCAGATGGAAAAGCGCTGATAAATGGGACGAGATACCGGCATCAGGCAGACCGCGAGGAGCCAAGAAGGGCAATCAGAACGCAAAGGGGAACAAAGGCGGCAAGGGTGGACCTGAAGGGAATCAGAAGGCGCTTAAGCACGGATATTTTAGTAAGTTCATGCCCCAGGACCCTGAGTTTATGGAGATCCGCGAGATTGTTGAAACCATGAGCCCGGCAGATATGCTCTGGGAGAACGTGCTTAGTCTGTATCAACGGCTTATTTGGGGCCGCCGCATTACTCATGTTAAAGATAAAGATGATGTCACTAAAGTCCTGACTAAGAAAAAACCCGGGATGTTCGGAACCGAGCAAGAATGGGAATATCAACAAGCCTGGGATAAGCATAACAGCGCTATAAAGGCAGAGTCTGTTGTTATGAAAGAACTGAGATCAGCAATAAAGCAGTTTATTGAAATTGCTCCTGAAAAAGACGAACGACGTTTGAAGTTGGAACGAATGAAAATTGAGATTGAGAAGAAACGGCTTGAAATTGATAAACTGAAAAATGGTGGAGGAGATACAGACGAGGATGTTATTGAAGATTGGGTTAAGGCGGTGGAAGAGAATGACTAAAGAGACACCAAACACAAAGCGCCGGCTCAATGCCTTCAAGAAGCGAATACCGGAGTACAGGAAGAACCCTGTGTTGTTCTGCAAGGAAATGCTTAATTTTACGCCGGATGAATGGCAAGCTGAAGTACTAATGGACATAGCTACTGATCCGCGCGTTTCAGTACGATCAGGGCAGGGAGTGGGCAAGACAGGAGTTGAGGCGGCAATTGCGCTTTGGTTCCTGTCTTGTTTTCCGTATCCGAAGGTAGTCTGCACGGCCCCGACAAGACAGCAACTGCATGATGTATTGTGGGCTGAGATCAGCAAATGGCAGGATAAGAGCCCGATTCTGAAGGTTATTCTAAAATGGACGAAAACAAAGGTATACATGCGGAACTATGAAGAACGCTGGTTTGCCACGGCCCGGACCGCAACTAAGCCAGAAAATATGCAAGGTTTTCATGAAGACTACATGTTGTTCATCGTAGATGAAGCGTCCGGCGTAGAAGACAGGATCATGGAGGCTATACTCGGTACATTGTCAGGTCCATACAATAAGCTGTTAATGTGCGGCAACCCAACACGCACGAGCGGAGTGTTCTATGATTCCCATAACAGAGACCGCGCTGATTATAAGACACGTAAGGTTTCCTGTTTAAACAGCCCCAGGACGAGCAAAGAGAATATTGCCATGCTCAAGCGTAAATATGGTGAAGGCTCTGACGTATGGCGTGTACGTGTTGAAGGTGAGTTTCCGCGCGGGGAATCCGATACATTCATAGCGCTGGAAGCGGCTGAGTTTGCGAAGAACGAGGTTCGGATTGAACCTAAAGGACATAAGCTCACGGTAGGGGTGGACGTAGCTCGTTTCGGTGACGACGAAACCACCATATACGGGCAGGTCGGCGGCAAAGTGGTAAAGAGTCACTTCCACCACAAACAGGACACGATGACAACCACCGGCTGGGTGCTTCGGCTCGTTGATGATATTAGGGTAGAGCGTCCTGAGGTGGAAGAAGTAGAGATCAGAGTCGATGATAGCGGCATAGGTGGAGCAGTTACAGACAGACTCAATGAGATCAATGACGAAAAGAACCTCGGATACACAATCATAGGAGTTAATAATGGATCGTCCGCAGAAGACGAGCATTACGGAAACCTTGGCTCAGAAATGTGGGGCCACATCAAGGAACTTCTGGAAGATAATATGAGTAACTATATGCTTGGAGTCCCTGGTGTAATGGAACTGCCAGATGATGAAAAACTTGTAACTCAATTAACATCCAGAAAATGGCGTATGGGCAGTAACGGTAGGATCTACCTGGAACGTAAAGAGGATATGAAGAAGCGCGGACTGCAATCACCGGATAGAGCTGATGGGTTTGTATTGGCCTTTGCTAACATACAGACGGATACTGGCTTTGCATTTGGATGAAGCTATGAAACATGTGATGCTTCCTAGTATTGGAGGTGTTACAATAAAGAGGAATTGATACGTGAATTTGAGGAGGCGCTATGATGAAAGTTTCGGAATTAATAGAGAAGCTTCAAGAAATACCAAACAAAGATGCTGAAGTCAATGTCCATCATTGGCTATTAGCTACAAAAACGGATAAAGTGATACTGTCATGGAGTAAAGTAACCGGAATATTAGTCCCACTGGATGGGGAATATAACCAAATAACGATTGAAACTGATAAGGTTGAAGAGGATATCTAAATTTCCGCAGTAATCCCGAATAAAACCAATGATATTATTAGTCCATAGAAGTATGAACGAATACAGAAGGTCAGGAAAATTTTCCTGCCTTCTATTTTTATGTCTGGAGGAGGAAATTAAGGTGAAAGTGGAAATTAAACTTATTGACGGTACGGGGATTGTTGGTGACCATGAGTTCTTAAACACGTTTAAAAGAGGATTCTATAATGGTGCCATGAGTTCATTTTCCATGCTGAAAGTTAATGATGTTCATTCGAATCAAGAGTATTTCTTTCCTATGACCAGCGTTGTCTATGCAAGGGAATTGAAGGAAGATGAAAGTGATGAATGAAACTGCTGAGTTTGTTCAATTCGCTATCAATCAATGGAGAGAGAAAAGAGATGAAGCGTTCTGTGCTCATAATCTCAATTTAGAGGAAGTATACGCAAAAGGTGAATTCGAAAGCATTCCTGCCGACTGCCTCATGGCGGTATGTTATGTAGATGCTTATGCGTGTGTACAAGCGAAAATCCGTAGCAAAACTGAATAAATAAGATGTTATCCTTAATTCATAGAAGTCTGCAAGGAAAGGAGGTAACACCTTGGGTGTAAGACAGATCATTATCGATTGGCTTGCAGCAGGCAGAACTAAGAATGAACCGGAAAGACAGACTGATGCCTATCCCCAATCGTGGGGGTGGTGGGGACGCAGTGGGAATAAACAACCTGTCCCAAAGCGAACACCAACAAACCTCAGGACATTGAGTGAATCGCCTATACCACGTCGAGCGATCAATGTCGTGAAGGATGGTATAACAAAGCTTAATTGGTCAGTAGCTGCCATTGATGAGAACGATGCTGAAAAGTATCAGGAATTATGCAAAATCATTGAGCGATCCTTGCTTAAGCCAAACCCATCTGATTCATTTAGATCTTGGCTTGAGCAGATCGTTGAAGATATGCTTGTATGTAGCGCTGGAAGTACAGAGATGCTCAAAGCTGGAGATCCGTTAAGACCATTCAGGATGTATCCGGTGGACACTTTTTCAGTAGACCTACATCCAGATTGGGATGGGAAGCCTGATACTTATCGATTCGCCCAAAGGGTTAATGGTAAATATGTACACCTAACGGCTTCGGAATTGATGTACATTCGAATGAATCCAAGAACAAACACACCATTTGGGCTTTCTCCACTAGAAACAGTTTGGGAATCAGCGAATAACTTTATTGATTCTCATAAATCTGCAGGAAATCAAACCAAAGGTACGTTTCTTCGAAAGATACTTAACCTTGGAAAAACGGCCGATTCGAAAGCTGTGTCTGCCTTTCGTTCATTCTGGGACTCTGAAGTGCAAGGGCAAGGGAAATTTCCGATCATTGGCGGCGAAAACCCGAGCGTCCTGGATTTAGGAGCTACTGACGACAAGGCACTATTCCTTGAATGGCAGCGTTTCTTGATTGAAATCATAGCGATTTCTTTTGGTGTATCACCCAAGAAGTTAGGTCAGACAAAGGACGTTAACCGTACCACAGCGGAAAGCGAAGACGAGGATACGGAAGCTACGGTGCAGTCCATCGCCGAGAACATTGTCGAGCATATTAATAACCACGTCATTGACGGCATCTTTAAAATGGGCGGCGTGATCGAGTTTAAGTTCCTGTATGCTACGTCCTTAAAGGACCTAAAGACTCAGGCAGACATTGATGCAATATATCTAGATCGCAGAACGACCACGCCGGATGAGGTAAGGGACAAGCAAGGGAAGAAAGCACTCCCTAACCAGCATGGAGAAGTGTTATTGCAGCCGAGCAAGATCGCTGTTGTTGATATAAACAAGACTCAAGAAGAGCTTGCAGAAGCGGAGAGGGCCAAGGCTGTTCCACCAATACCATCAGAACAAGAAGATGAACTGAATAAGGAAGACCCCAACACCGAGGAAACGTAACGGTGTTTTTATTTTGCCCTGAAGGGAGGTGAGAACCAAAAATGCTTAAGACATTAAAAATGAGTAATTCGAAAATGCGCGTCCAGGACTTCAAACTCTCTGACGCTGGAAGCCACCCCAACAAGGTACCTTTCAAATGCGTATTATTCACGGTTGATCAGCCGAGTGACGGTTCGCCTTCAGGGGCAGGCGGTAAACTGATCCGCATTTCTTCAAGCGTATGCGATCAATATCTTCAAACATTCGTGGGGATGGCGCTTAACATCGACTACGCCGCAGGGATGTCCGACCATGAACCGCGCTTTAAGGTGGCCGTGATCGATAAGGCTTACCGTTCCATGGATGGATGCGCTTGGGTGGAAGGCTACATTTACGGTAAAGACTTCCCGGATGTGGTGGCGACCATTCGTTATTACAACGGCCTTGCAGCTGAATACAACTGGTCTGAATATCAATTCGGTGCATCGCTTGAAATGGAAGCCTCAGTGCAAAACGCCGCCGACATGGAAAACGTGCTCGATGTAATGGAATTCTGCGGTACCGGTGCAGCGATCTTGTTCGCCGATGCCGCCGCCTATAAAACAACTAGCTTTGCGGCCAGGGACAACAAACCAAAGGAGGATGTCAAAATGACTCCAGAAGAAATCAAGGCAATGCAGGATGCAATGAAAGCTATTCAAGATGGCATGAGCACAATCACGGCTAGTGTACAAAACGTGGTAACTGAGGTCGGAACTATCAAGTCTGATCTCACAAGTATGAAAGCCGCTAATGCAGAAGTTGAACAAAAAACAGCTGAGGAACAGGCTGCTGCTGACCTCAAAGCAGCTAATGACAAGACAGCGGCACTTGAAAAAGAACTCGCTGACCTAAAGGCTAGTCATACCCCACCAGAGCCGGAGCGCAAGACTTTCTCAGCAGCAAATCTATTATCAAAATACGGAAAGGTTGAAGAGTCGGCAACGTCTGATTTTTCAACATTTTGCGCAAGCGTAGATGCACTGAATCTTCCGTCTGGTGAATCCATGGTACTTAAAATGAAAGCCAAAGCTTCCTTTGGCGTGAAAGAAGGCGAATAAATAATGGCAGAACAATCAGTAGCACAATTCATTGATTTCCGGGCAGCAGCGCAGATTATTGCACCGGGCGCTATCATCGTTGATGATTTTCAGAGAGAAATTACCGACGCCCTCCGGAGAAGTTCGGTCTTGGAAGGACGGATCGAGTATGTTCCTGCAACCGGAGACTTCTCAACGTACTATGAACAAAATACGATTAATGGCGGGGAATTTGTAGATCCGCGCGTAGTATCGGCGAATGCATCGAGCAATCCAAGAACGCCCCATAGTTTGAAGATGAAGGCCATCACCAATGAAGTTGTATTCGGACATTATGATCTGACATTGGGCCAACAGCAAAATAACTTCCCAGAACTCAAAGCTAAAGACCTAAATGACATGATTAATGGGGTTGGCTTGACTCATGGTAGAGCGTTGTGGAGAGGAAACGACACAAGCTTATCTGTTCCAACCACTATGCAATATCGAGGGCTGAGTAAACAAATTACTAATACATTCTCGGTTTCCGCAGCAGCATCAATCGTGGATGCCATTCGAGCTAAAGTTGCTGCAATGACTTCCAGCGAACTATATGTGCTGATGCCTACAGCAATCTATATCCACCCAATCGCTCATCACTACCTGGAGCAAGAAGAAAAGAATTCATCGAACAACGAAACGCAGATCAACAGTTTGACTAAGACGATGGTTGCAGGTATTACAGTCCTTGCAATCATGACATCTGCTGGTATTCTTCCACTCATCCCTGAACCTTTTATGACCTATGCAGTAAATGCCACAGACCCATTGATGACTGATTATGGCATTGCGATATTGACTGAACCCATGCTTGAGTACCACTATGTGGGCAAAAAGGATGCATTCCTTTTCCAACTAGGGACCACTTCTGATATTCAGGAAAAATACATTGCGATCAAATATGGAGCGCCGGTAGCGAAAGGCCCGAGCTATGCTCATGCTTATGGAACTGTTACACGTCCTACTATTGCAGGCGTTGCTTAGTAAACCATTCAGGGCGGTATTATAGCCGCCCTCTTTCTATTAAAAAGGAGATGATCAGGTGGGTAAAATAAAACTTGGGGAGGAAAAGCCCGAGGACATTCAATCTGAGGTCGAAGCACCAGATGGTGTTTCTGAAGTTGAGCAAGATACCGCAAACGAACCTGTGATACCTTCCCCGGATGCCGCGGCATTAAGCACTGGTACCATTGGTGAAAACTCCGAGTTGGATAAGGCGGGGGCGAACGGTGATTCCGTCTTTGAAGAGGAAACAGCCAAGAGAGAGTTTACCGCCGTACTTGAAAGTGTTCTGCTGAAGAGTTGGGAGGAAGGTAGCGAAGGAATTCACACCATCCATATCAAACGGGGTATCTTCAATTTTGTCAACGGAAAGGCTGAGATTCTACCTGAGTCCGCCGCAGAATTGCGCCAAGCGGGTTACATTGAATGAGCCAATACCTAACCACAACGGACACCGACTACGTACCCACAGGAGTGGTGCTGACCCTCCCGTTGATCATTCGGGCATCCGCTATCATAGACGGGCGCTGCAAGCGTGAAATCGGCGTGACAACCTACACTGAGCGTATACCGTTGACAAATCAACGAGGGCATCTGTCTTATTACCCAGTGAAGGAAGTCACAGAGGTTAAAGGCAGAGCAGCATACGGCATCACCGGCGATAACTTTTTCGGTGCACCAGGGTTCACGGATGCTGATCTGAGCGTCTTAGACGTTGACAAGGAGATAGGCTCTTTGTCATGCGGCGGATCACCATTCGGAGCGCCTTATGCAGAGCTGGAGGTCACGTATACCAGTGGGTGGGACCCCATTCCTGATAAGGTGAAGGTGGCTTGCGGTCTACTCATTGCTCAGTTATCCAGTAATTCAAACTCGAATGTAAAAATGAGAAAAGACGTTGACTCCACTATTGAATATTTCGGGAACGATATGATCACTCCAGAGATAGCAGACTTGCTGTCTGAGCATATGCATCGTTCCTTCAGATAGGAGAGAAGGTCATGTTCCATGAATTTGCATACCGTCATACGCCGTGTGTGGTGAACGGACAACCGGATGCAGTAATCCTGTCACGCGGATCAAGCGGAGGTTCTCAGTTTGGACGAGAATCGGATTACATGGGGAGGTTTGCCCCGGAGTCGCCGGTTGTTACTGGAGACATAGTGATTACTGAAGACAGTTATCTCATATGTTCTCTTCGTATTACGCCGGACAGGGATAAGTATTGCGGCCTGGTCAAGTCCAATGTCGTCATTGAAGTTCTAAGGTACTCACAGAAGTATGACAGCAATGACAATCCGATTGGCGATCCTACGTTCAACACTGTACAGAGCGGAGTAATCGCATACGCCGAATTCGTAAATGCTAAGTTACTTCAAGAGAATCCCGGTCTTTTACCGACAACAGCTTACTTGCTGCGTTTACAATTTACAGTCGATATCAAACGACCGAACGATCCCGCATTATTGCAGCCTGATCGAGTCCTGTTAAACGGTAAGCCGTACCGAGTCGATGCTATCGATGATGTGAAGTATCCAGGGTTGTTGCAAGTTCAGTTGTCGGAAGATGGATTGCGATGATCACCGGATATGATACTGCAAGAGCCACTAAAGACTTGGAAAGCAAGCTGGCTGTTGAGATTACCGGACTTACTAAACTGGTGCTACTGACCGCCAAGGGCGGCATACGGTACTATCCAGCCGTGAGGGATAAGCTGCAGATGGAAATGTTCACACTTGCGAATCAGATGATATCAGGAGACATCACAGCAGACTATTGGCAAGCTTGGCTGGAGCAGTTTGGTAAAGGCTCACTGATGGCGGATGCTTCCCAAAACCCCGGTTTAGTCACCTACATGAACAGTGACGCATGGAACCGGCTGCGGTCGAAGGGTAGTAAGGTTGTCGTTGGTCGCGGAATGGGAAACTACAAAAGCATTGACGGAACCATGCGTTATTCAGGTGGCGGCTATGCAGGGGTAGATTTGGAGGAGCTGGCTGAACGCGGGGATATTGATCCTAAGTTCAAGCCAACACCACCAACCTATTTCCTTCGAATCGCGATTCAGTCCAATCGTAATCGAATACTGCAAGGAATTGCGGAGGTAATCGAAAACTTCCCGTATCATCGGTACTTTCTGGAGGACAAGCAATGAGTCTACAATTAATCGATGCTATTCAGAACACACACAAGGCTGACGCGGCGTTCATGGCGTTATTGGGTCTGACCCCTGCCGCAGCATCCGCCGATATGATCAAACGCTTCACGAAGGGCGTAGAGCCTGAGATAACGGTGACGAAAGACACCATGCCGCACCTATGCCAGTACATCATGCCTGGACAGTTTGCACGTAACCATCTGGTATTCCAAGGGAAGTTCTGCATTGACTTTTACGGAAAGACCGGATATGAGGCGAAGCTGTTATTCCAGCGTTCATTCGAGCTTTTGCATGATCGACGTATCGTCCAGCCTAAGTTCCACTCATTTTTGTGCGTTCTAGCTTATGACGGAGACTTTGCAACGGGGATCAGTGGGGTTAAGGGCTATAAAGGCATCTTCGATATTGATTATATCCGCATGAATTAAGGAGCAATCATGCATAAGTGTGATTGTAAAGTATACATGAGGAAGTTCAGTGACATACGGATCGAGGTGATAACGGTGACGGAGAAGGCCGAATCAAAGAAAGAACCAACGGAAGTCGAAAAGCTTGTGAAAGAGAAAATTTCTCTGGCGAAAAAACTCGGACTGATGGAACAAGGGACGAAGCCGAACGAAGGTTACGAAGAAACGGATGAATACAAACGCATTAATGAAATTGATTTGAAACTATGGGAACTGATCAAATAAACTGATTAGTTCCTTTTTTATTACCCAAGGAGGGATATACGAATGCAAGAACCATTGGTATTTGATGGAGTCGGTAAGATTTGGATGAGAGAACTCGACGGCACACTCAGATATATTGATGAAAAGATTAACAGTGTCATGTTCGCGCCACAGTTCTCTTGGACCAAAGTTTTCGGCGGACAGTCCGGTTATGCGTTCCACTTGACCGCACAGGATTTGCAGGATGTGCTAACGATCGAACTTCCGCGTTACTCTGCTGTCATAGCTGAGATTTCGCAAGGTGCTGAGACAAAAACCGGAGTGGTTGAAATTGATGAAAACGAAGAAGGTATTCTCGGGGCAACTGGATACGCCATAAAAGGAATCACGGCATTTGGCGGTACATTTGTTGCCGCAAGTGACGATGTCTATCTCAAAGCGAATGATGGATCTTTGACTAAGCTTGAACGAGTGGCATCAGTGCCAACAATTGAGCAATACTCGATTACTACTGCTGGAGTTATTACATCTGCGGCGGGAAATTTGAACAAGAACATCATCGTGACATACAAGTGGTCAAAGTTGGGAACATCCAGTAATTTCAAAGGAACCCGGAGACCGAAGCCATTTAAGTTTGTCCATCGTTTTGAATTGATTAATGACCGCACAGGATTGCCGGTACAGGTGCAATTGACCGTACACAAGGCGGTAGGCGGCGGTACACTTAATGTTGGTGCTACTCGTAAAACGCCAAGCACCAGCACGTTGAATCTGGAAGTGCTGGAAGCAGATGTCACTCCAGACAATCCAGAAGGCATCGCAGCAACAATTATCTTCGTGGACTAATTGCAAAACGCAACATATGAGATCCCTCGCTGTAATAGCGGGGGATTATCTATTTTTAGGAGGGCTTACCTTGGACAAACAAATTGACGAGACACTAAATATTGGTTCTGAAGTGAAACTTGCTGCCGCCACCAAAGAACATTCAGAGTTACTGAAGAACGTGAAGATTGGAACCATCGGCTCAATCAGCCAAGTGCGTAAGATCATGAAAGATGCTCCTTATAAATTCTCCGAATCAATTGGACGCGAGAAATGGACAGGAACTGAATCTGGGTCTGAGTTGGATTGGCCTGCAGTCGAGGCAGCGTATCGCGAGGCATTCAATCTTGTCCTTGAGGGCGGATTGACGGACGAAGAGTACCAAAGAGTAGACGAGGACGGCATCGAGGAGTTGGAAAAACTCATTACCCGATTTCTATGAGGAGTCATTCCCTCCCGATCCAGATGCTGAAGAAGAAGGCGAGAGCCAAGGGACGGACGAAGGAAGAGTGCAGACGCTGCTTGATGCGTGGGCTTTGTGTGTAACCTTGGGTGTCCCAGATAGCGAATGGGAGAACATGACCTTTCCTAAAATATACGCGCTCAAGCGAATTAGAAAGAGGAATCAAGAGTTCCAAATAGCCCTTCACGGTGGGGAAATCGAAAAGAAGCCGAAGAAAGCCAAATATCTATCTGACATTGGCATCTTCCCTAAATAAACACAGAGGTCTCCGCATCATGCCGGGGGCCTCTTTTTCTGTATACAGACTTATTTCTATCGCTAAGGAAAATTTTCCTGATCCATTATAAGGGGTGAATGTACATTGGCAGATACAACCAGGGATGTTGTTGGGGCGCGGATTAACCTTGATACGTCTAAAATGATCCCAGCCTTTAAAATGATTGACCAAGGAGCAAAACAGAACGCCGAAACCTTTAAAGTGCTTAACCAAGAAATAACGGTTACAACTAAGAATTACACCGCACTAGCCGGAGCTGCGGACAAAATGTCTCTTAATTCCGACGAACGGCGAAAAAAGATCATGGCCGAATCGGAGGCACTAGTTAAACAGCGTACAGCGCAGGCCGAACTTTTGACGATGAAAAAGAATCAAATGGAACAGGCCAATCAAATTGTAGATGCGAAGCTAGCTGCACAACAGGCCATTATTAAGAGACGATATGATGCAGTAGAGCAACAAGAGCGTGAACATCAGAAGAGAATGGAGATCCTGCAGAACAAACTAACGGCCAGCGCAGCCAGAGTGACAACAGGTACTTCAGCAACATCGGCTGACACGATGCGCGAACGTGTTCTTATGCAGGAGCAAGCGATCCGGCAGAAGTTAGCACAAATGGCCGAGAAGGAAAGCATGCAGGCTAGAAAACATGCTGCTGACTACGAAAAGTTCTGGATCAACGCATTACAGTCCAGGGAACGGAAGGAAGCACAAGTACGAGAGAGAGCCTTGCAAGAAGAGCAAAGGGTCCGCCGATCACTGACTCAGACGCAGACTCAGATCAGCGGCATTACGGGTACAGCAGCGCAGTTTGCTATGACCGGCACTTTGTACTATGCCTTTACAAGAGGTGCTACAGAGGCGATCAGCCTGCTTAAAGACTTTGAATACGAGTTGGTCAATGTGCAGCGGGTAATGGGTGAGTCTGCTGACGTCGGATATGTCAAAGACTCTATGATCTCCAGTGCAAAAGAATATGGGTATGCTCTTCGAGAAGTAGCCAGCGTCTATACTCTCATCGCACAGAATGGGTTTGATGAAAAGCAGACAGAACAGTTAGCTAGAACAGCACTCATGGCTAAAAACGTTGAGCAATCCTTCCAGAGTGCTTCCCAGGCTCAGGAGTTAATGACCGGGGCAATCCTCAACTATGGGATGGCCGCAGAGGATGCAGAACGACTGCTCGATCGACTAAATGAAGTCGCCAATAACTTCCCAACCACATCCAAGAAGCTGCTGGAGGGGATTAACCGAGTGGGTGCCACAGCCAAGAATGCCGGTGTGGACATTGATGAGTTAATCGGTTACTTGACGGTGCTCAACCAAGCTGGATTTAGTGGCGCAGTTGCCGGTAACGCCATCAAGTCATTTATTAGTTATGCCAGCAGACCAATTGCTATCGATAAGCTTGAGAAGTATGTTGGCGTGATGAAGCAGGCAGACGGCGAAATGATGGACTTCCCCGAACTGCTTAGCAAAATCGCTGCTCAGTGGGATACCCTATCAGATGCAGAAAGAAATGAAGTGACTCAAGCAATTGCGCGTGGGGATCAGGCATCAAGATTTATCACACTGATGAACAATTACAGCAAAGTTGTAGACGTAGCAAAGGTATCGGAAGAGTCTTTTGGATCTGCACAACGGGAAAACACTCTTACAATGTCAACTCTGACCAAACAATCCGAGCAATTACGAGCATCTTGGGATGAGCTGATTATATCTATTGGTGATAGCGGGTTACTTGGAGGATTAAAGTTAATTGTAGTTACACGGATATCGAAACCACATTAGATGCACATGATATCGCGGTTACAAACTCAGCAAACCATATTGCAAACGGAAATATCCACACTACAGCACCCGAAAAGGCAAAGCTGGCCGGAATCACTGCCGGAGCTGGCGGTGCGGGATCGGCCACAGACGCAGTAATCGGTAACCGGACGGCAACAGACACGGCAACGCCTAGCTTAACCGGCACACTGACCGGGCTGCTGTCTAGCCTGTTTACCTTGATCAAAGGCATCACGGGTAAGCCCAGCGCGCTGACGGCCCCGGCGATCAATCTGGAAGCGACCAAGGCCCACGTGGACAATGCCAGCCTGCACACCACTGCCGGCGAAAAGACAAAGTTGGCAGGGATTGCAGCAGGAGCAGAGGTCAACCAAAACGCCTTTGCTACAGTGAACAACATTCCGGCTGCTGCAAAGTCCGATACGCTCACAGTAACTGGTGGGACGGGGATCACGGTAACGACTAACCCTACAACCAAGACCATGTTCGTAACGGCCACAGGGATAGCCACCCCAGGTGCTCACGGCAGCAGCCATAATAATGACGGTTCAGACCCAATACCGGAGCTGGTAAGCTTGAAGGCGAAAGTGACGGCATTAGAAGATTTTTTGGCATATATGCCGATTGATGGTGGGGGCTTCCAGACGACACCAGGCGGACCCGTAATTGACGGTGGCACATATTAAAAGGAGGGAATTAACTTGGTAGTAACTACTATACAAATCAAGCGCGGGCTGAGCGCCAATCTTTCAACTTTGACGCTGGCGGCGGGGGAACTAGCGCTTGCCACGGACACAAATAAACTTTATGCCGGTAACGGGACTGAGCGGGTGCTGCTTAACCCAGATCAAGCCGCAGCGGAGACTGCGGTTAAACTGGAAACCGCCCGGACTATTGCGTTAGGCGGGGATGCCACCGGATCGACCACATTTGACGGGTCCGCAAATCGTACCATCACCGTTGTGCTTGCCAACACCGGAGTGACCGCAGGCGCGTACACCAAGTTTACGGTTGATGCCAAGGGACGGATAACTGCCGCCTCTCAAATGACTGCAGCAGATGTTGCTCTGGGCAATGTGACCAACGAGAGTAAGGCAACGATGTTTTCCAGCCCTGCGCTTACGGGTACACCTACCGCGCCAACAGCATCCGCAGGGAACAATTCAACTCAGTTGGCAACAACAGCATTTGTGGAGGCAGTTCGAGGCATACTGGCTGCAGCCGATGCGCTTAAGGCTCCGTTAGCGTCTCCGGCATTGACGGGTAATCCAACCGCCCCAACCCAAGCAACAGCAGACAGCAGCACAAAGCTGGCGACTACGGCTTTTGTTAAGGCTCAGGGGTACATGTCCAGCGGCGACACCATCGACGGCGGTACATTTTAAGGAGGGCTGTACATTATGGCTAATAAGATACAAGTACGGCGCGGGACTAAGGCGCAATTGGCCGCATTGGGCGGTCTGAGCGTTGCGGAGCCGGGGTATTGCACGGATTCCAAAGACCTGTATATCGGTAATGTTTCAGGCGGGGATACGCTGTTTTTGGCGGCTGAGAATGTTCCGTATAACAAAAACCAGCAGGCGTTAATAAACGGTGGGGTTGACATATGGCAGCGGGGAACTTCGGTGCTGCCTGGAGGGGACGGATCAAATGCATATGGATACGGTCCTGATCGGTGGTGGAGCCAGATATATGCAGGATCTGTTACGGGGAATACAAGCAGCTGGGTACGCCAGGATTTCGCCGCCGGACAGACGGTCGTACCGGGCAACCCCAAGCATTTCGCACGCTTCAATATCCTGACTTTATCTGCTCTACAGACACAATCGCTAATCCGATTCCACCAGGCAATTGAAGATGTACGTAACTTTGCCGGGCAGAAAGTCACCTTTACTATTTGGATGAAAGCCAATGCTGCCCGTTCCGTGGGAGTTGTGGCTATTCAAAATTTCGGATCGGGGGGATCGGCAGAAGTCAATACTGCTGCTAATGTACCGACCGTTAATCTGACGACATCCTGGCAAAAAGTCACGGTCAGTATCAACGTACCTAGCATATCCGGCAAAACGGTCGGCGTTGGAAGTTATCTCGCCGTTTCGCTTATTATATACAAGGCTGGGAATACGATCGTATCAGCGCCGAGCGGAGCGGTAGGTAGTTGGGCAACTGGTTATGTAGACATTGCTCAGGCGCAAGTAAATGTGGGTGAAGTTGCTCTGCCTTTTCAGGCGCGAAGCCTGGCCGATGAGTTGGCTTTATGTCAACGATACTATGAAAAAAGTTATTATCTTGAGGATGCACCGGGTACGGCGACTGAAAATGGATCGCTATATGGTGTATCCGAAGACGGTACGGTAGGTGGCCCTCACTTTGGGTATACATCGTTTAAGACACGCAAGCGTGTAACACCGACAGTGACGGCTTATGGTAAAGGGGGCGGCGTTGGTATGGTGAGTGATGGTACTGCTGACCGTACTATATCATCTGGTGTCGCATGCATCGGAGACGAAGCGGGAATCCGGCATAATTACACTCTGAATGGATCTACAACTAATCGACGATTTTTCCACTTTGCCGCAGATGCTGAACTATAAGGGGGGACGACATGTATAAACACTATATCCGCGTGGACACAGACGACAACGTGATCCGCGCTTTTTCTGATGCCTTCGAGCAGCCGCAACCTGGCGATCTGCTAGTCACAGAGAACGGCGGCAGACACTTTAACCTGGACCTCTGGTATAACGGCGTTATCCCGCGCTGGTACGTTGAGGGTGACGATATGGTCGAGCGCACAGATGTGGAGTTGGCAACAATGTGGGAGCAGTACCAAACGGCCCACCCGCCTCAGCTGACAGAGGTTCAACAACTGCAGAAGGAAAATGAATTGCTGAAGGCGCAACTGGCTGCACAATCTGAGCGATCTGATTTTATCGAGGACGTCCTGCAGGAAATGATCATCAAGGCTCAATGATTGCTCGGTTGTTGGTATGGTGGCTGTTACATCTGGGAGGAGGTGATAACATGATTGCATTGTTTTTGGCACAGAGAGTCATATTGGGTAAACTTGCTTTTAGTGCTGTGCCTACAGAGGCTCTTAAGACTCAGGTTAAAGAGATCCTGACCGACAGTGGACTGGAATTTCTGGCCGACAAATAATAGAGATAACCGTAGCGCCCATTGAGGCGTTTTTAATTCGCCCCCGGCTTGCCCGGGGGCTGTTTTTATGTTAAGGAAAATTTTCCTGAGCAACAAGGAGGACGCGAATGGACTTTTTACAGTCTTACGACAAGAATATGGTTCCTACCGGCGCACTAGTCAAGTCTTATGATATCGCCAGAAAGCGGCGCATTAATTCCGACTACGAACTTTCCTTTTTAGTCCCAATGAACTCCAGAGACTATCTTGAAAAGATATTGATTAAAGGTCATGTAAAGGATGAGCGCGGGCAATGTTATGTGATCAACAGCCGGTCCCGGGTCCGGGAAGATCGGAAGCTTACAGCATCCATTATGTGTACACATGTGATGTTCAAACTTACAGATTTCAAGTTTCCATACACCTCGTACATCGCTGAAGCTTATGGTGTTCATATTTCGCAACTGACAAGCCTCATATCTGCTGCAACAGGTGGACGGTTTACATTTTCGATTGATGATACTTTTGACCTGTTCGATGTCAAGGACTTCGGTCAGGGTAACTGTCTCCAGGCACTCAACAAAATCATTGAAATGTATGGCTGCGAAGTCGAACCAGACAACTTCGTTATTCATCTCAAGAAACAAATCGGCAAAGATGAAAGCATGCAGTACCGCATAAAGAAGAACATTGTCTCTGACCAATTCAAGGATGATTCATCATCACTTGTAACCCGCCTGTACTGCCAAATGAAGGATGGTAGAACATGGATAGGACAACCATCTTCCATCCTCACAAACGAAGAGAGAACGCTGCTGGAGGCTGTGCCGGGGGCAATTGTAAACGGTATTCTCCAAGTCAATTACCTTATCTCTCCCTACGCTGCAACTTGGGCGAGTGATTCTGTTCCGTTCTTTGACGGGGAAATAATTGAACAGGATATTGAGGAAGTCTCTGATCTGTTGGAGGTCGGACGGAAGACCCTGAGAGAAAAGGAGATCCCGAGTTTTGAGGTTACTGCTGACAGCGCTGACCTATACAAAATTAAAAGTGGCGAACCAAAGCCGAACCTTGGAGATACCGCCTATTGTCATGACCCGGACATAGAACTGGTTAATCTCAAGGCTCGGATCATGGAGTTGACGGAATATCCGTATACCAAAGAGAAGCATGCACAGGCAACATTATCTAATATCGCAGTAAGAGATATGGATGATATCATTGCTGACCTGAATAAAAGCAAAAATCTAGTAGACAACCTGTATTCAAATGGACGGATTCGGACGGAACTCTTTGAGGCTGTAGCAAAGCAAGTTATTACGGATATCAATAACTCAAAAACAGAATTGATTTATCCGCCAGACGGAGGGATATTGGCACAAGAGAAAAGCAACCCTTTAGAGCAAGTCAGACTAACTTCAAAAGGATTGGGCATCTCAACCGATGGTTGGAATACAGTTAGATCAGCAATTACCGCGAGGGGCGTTGTTGCGGAGACAATTGTTGGGCAGCAAATTTTTGGTGTGTCTCTCGTGATTGGCATAGGCAATAATGTAACAAAGATGAATCCAAACGGGATTTCTGCTGGACACGATGACTATAATAGTGCTCCCTTCAGAGTGGATATGGCCGGGAATGTGGTCACGAATAAATTGACCGCAAACAGCGCAGTTATAAATGACTCCACTTTTGGTGGAGGGGCCATTATTGGATCATCCATTAATGTAGGTAATGGAGTGTTTTCGGTAAGTGCATCCGGCCATATGAAAGCGTATAGCGGAGAATTTATTGGTTCTATAAGCGCCAGTTCTTTTGATGGAGGAACGATAACAGGTGCTTTTATAAGAACAGCGGCGAGCGGACAACGCGTTGAGATGGACTATACAAGCTTTAGATCGGTTGATGCTAATAACAGAGTACGTGTCTCCATTTCACCAAGCGGAAAATATGGTGTGGCCGGTACAGAATACTTTGACGGTACAGGATTATACAAGGGTGGACTTTACGGAATAGACGATGGACTATATTTGGACGCTAATAGTTTTATGAATTTATTTGCTCCAGTAATAGCATTCAATGGAGAGGTGAGATTCAGTGGCGCAACCGTGACAGGAATGAGCATAAGTAGTGTTTCAGGACTTGAATCAGAACTTGATGCAATCTGGTCTGCCTTGAGCGGAAAATCTAATATAGGTCATGGTCATTCAGTTACATTGCCTAACCATAATCATGGTAACCCGGATAATCTGAATAGTGGCGGTGGCACCTATTCAGTTTCTTAACGTAATGGTACTATAGGGTATATATACCATTTGTCGGAGGGTGATAATATTGAAAAAGTTGAGTTATATGTTGAGCGGCGTTGTAATTGGGGTAATCCTCATGGCTTCATCTAGCGCCTTTGCGGATCAAATAAAATCTTTTGTCGGTAAAACAGTTGCGGGAGAATATACAGTCAGTGTCAACGGCAAAGCTTTAAGTGAGAAAGCTATTGTCGTTGACTCCAAAGCTCATATCCCATTACGCGCTGTTTCCGACTCACTGGGGGCTAAGGTAAACGTGGAAGGAAGAACAATTGAAGTGACCACAAATGTCGATAGTATAGCAGCAGTTGTTGATGATGCCATTGCTAATAAGCCATCAAACCCTTACGTGGGTCAGTCGAAAGATGGTTTGTTGGAGTCGAGAAAAATATTCGTTGAAAAAATTATCGAACCAGCAAAGAAGACTAAATCCACTTTAGAAGAGCGAATGATTACAAATCAAAAGAACTTAGAACTTGCTGAGAAAGAAACGGGGACGAAATTCAAAGAGGCTGTGTTGGATTCAATTAAAACAACGCAAGCGGAGTTGGATTCAAGAATTACTGCAATTGAAAATGCCGAGACACAAATTAAACTAATAGATGAAGCCTTGGCTTTATTAGAACAGAAATAAAAAAACGGATGCCCTATACAAAAAAAAGGCATCCGTTTTTTTTGTTAATCTTCAGTATTGGGAAAAACTGTTAGTGACTTATGTCCAGAATAAGCATTCAAATCATTTGCTATTGATGTTTCATCGGTAATAGTTGAAATTCCGTCAGGACGTAAACTAGCATAGTACTTACGTCCTTTTTCAAGCGCATCGATTCTAAACTGGGGTTCTTCAGAATGAGAAGATAACTTTGCTAAGGATTCGTAGTACTCATTTTTATTGACTTCTCTAGCTTCTAATAATTTCTTCTGCTGTTCACTACTGGCAGTATACATCAGCCAGAAGATACCGCCAATGACCACTGCAGCAAAAATAAGATAACCCACGATAAATCCTCCTGATTACATGAATGTTTCAAACGACTACTCGAACAACACCCTAATACTTCTCACAATATACTTTCCTTGCTCATAATTCAATAAATTTCCGAATAACCGTAGTAACACAGCATACAAACCAATGTACCCTATAACTAAGAAGGTCTCTCCTATGGAGGGGCCTATTTATTTTATTCGAAGGACTCCATGTAAAGGGAATTCTTCAGATAAAGCGAATAATTATAGGTGAGGTGTTGAATATGGACAATTTACTTGGGACTATTGTTTTTATTTTGCCAGGATTTCTTATGTACTTTTGGCTGCAATCTTTTGGAATCAATCCGGTCGTTAAGCATACACCTGGGGAGTTCACAGCAATTTCGGCGCTTCTATGGTTGCCCGCGTCATTCTCTACCCTTTTGCTTTATAATGGAGTGGTGAGTTTATCCAAGAAAATATCAAAGGCCGACGCGATATGGTCGATTCAGGGTTTAAAGGATAAGTCGGGCAGTCTGACATTCCTCATTATGTTTTTACTCTTGAGTTCAGTGGTTACGTTTGTATTGTGCGTAATTTGGGCTAAATGGCTTTATCCAATACAGATGAAGTTAATTAACAGGATTCGAAAGTGGAGGGGAATTGCCAACTTTTCTAAAACACCTTCCGTTTGGGATGAGGTATTTACTAATAGTGACCCTCAAGTCGTTGAAATTGGGAAAATTGATAAAATGGGAAAAGAAGATGGATCAATAATTGGTTGTATAAATAAAGCGTCCCGGACTTTTGAACCGGAACGCTACCTGAATCTCAATGATGTTGAGTTTTTCACAGATTTAATCAGAAATCATAAGATCAAGGTATCTCAGATCTTTTATGACACCAAGTCTGGTACTTATGTAAAAATATATGATCCCAATGAGATCAAAGACGCCCAGTTAAAAGACATCCAAGCTATTTCTTCTTCGAGTCAGAGCTCGAATTAGAATCGGTCGAGATTCTAGCAGAGCTTTTATCAACGGAATAGATCTTTCGTTCGATACCATAATTATCGCTGCGTCTCTCTATTCCGCCGGGTTTTGGTCTATTTTTGTTATCTTCCTTATTAGAACTCATTTGTTTTTCTCTCCTTCCTGATTTGATTTCTTTGTAGGTGGGATCTCATTCTTGGGAATTTCGTATTGTGAGAGCCTTGCAGATCTCTTATCAACGGACCCCTTTAATGAAATCCATTTTGGTTCGTTATTGTCTTCAGCCATCTGGATACCTCCTCATGGTAACCAGAATTCGACATTAAGGAAATATTTCCTGCAAAGACCAATATTCGGACTGAGTATAGCACACCAATTTCCGCACCGGTTACGGACCATATACCAATTACAATATAGTTATCAAAAGCCTCTCCAGTTATTGGAGGGGCTTTTACTCTTGTCTGAAAGGAGGCAAATACACGTGGTAGTCATTAAGAAACTTGAGTTATCGATTGACCTCACAAGACCGGCTGAAGAAATCACTGAGGCCATTATTACAATTATGGAGTTTTTCCCAGGGCGGCAACTTGGAATATTGCAGCAGGTAGATCAAAACATTGGCGATATGCTGGCTGCTGTCCAACCGAAAGATGAAGAACCGGCTGCAGCAAAGGAAGCAAAAAAGGAAACGCCATAGAGAGAAAGGGGCGGGGGAATGGAAGCGGATCGTATCTCCGATATTGAAAGATTACTGCCATTGGCAGAAAAATACGGCCTCGCCGTGCTGCTGGTCTTTATTCTGCTGATCATCGTTATTATGCAATGGAGAGCTGTAGCAAAGGGTAAACTGGTTCCGCGCGAGATGCTGGACAGGGCGCTCGAAGACAATGACCGACTGCAGGAAATACTGGACAGCGAACGCAAAGAGTTTATGCAGCCGATGTTGGAAGTGTTCAAAAGGCTTAAGACGGACCACCATCAAGAAAATGACCAGGACAGGGGAGGATAACATGCTGATGAAATGGATTCAGAGTTTATTCCCCCGGCACCAGGAAAAAAAGAAAGAGTTAGACCAATCTTCGCGCCGGGTAGCACTGACGATTCTTAGATATAGGGAGTCTTCAAAAGAGATACAGGCTGAAATTGAGCGCAATAAATTCTCCAAATATTTAGTTTATGATCGGGGGGATCATCATGGGGGTCATTGATATCATTTTATTGTCGCTATACATTATCGCCATTCTCACGGCGGTATACATCCTATTCAAACATAGGAGTTATTTTCACGAGAGATTCCAAAAAGGTGTTGTCAGTGTCTTCATGCTGGCGATGCTTTTTTTCTTGGCGGCTTACACCTTCAAGATGATTATCGTGCTGCTGATTCGAGCTGCGGCTATATTTGGCTTTGCCACTCCAGAGTTATCTACCTGGCTGCTACAGGGTTGGACGATTGCCCAGATCGGGACAACCGGAGGTCTGGCTGCTCTGGCCTGGCTGACCTGGACCGGTCGGTATGACCAGTTTGTTACGTTGCGCCGCCTGGATAAAAAGATTGAGGAGGATATAGACGATGCTGACGCTTGAGCAAGTAAAGGAAAAATCAAGTAAACGGCTGGCCGGGCTGCATCCGGTGGTATTGGCTGCTGCTGTTGCGCTGATCGAGCGCAGTTATGCCCGGGGAGTAAACATAGTGATCACTCAGGGACTGCGCACCATCGAGGAGCAGGATGCCTTATATGCGCAGGGTCGCACCAAACCCGGGCCAATCGTCACCAATGCCAAAGGTGGAACGAGTTACCACAACTACGGACTAGCTATTGATTTCGCGCTGCTGCTCCCCAATGGGTCCAGCGTATCATGGGATCTAAACCGGGATGGTGACGGCGACGGCACAAAGGATTGGACGGAGGTTGTCCAAGAAGCAAAGGCGCTCGGATTTGAGTGGGGCGGGGATTTCGTGAGCATTAAGGATGCACCACACTTCCAAATCACTTTCGGGCTTAAAATATCTCAATTACGCGCGGGCCAGAAGCCCACTGAAACGGCTATGGCAAAAGCTTCAGCAAAAATTGATAAATACATGGAGGTCGAGGAAGAAATGACAGCACAGGAGAAGAAAGACTTTGAAGCAATGCAGGTGCTCATCAAGGCACAAGCAGAGGTAACGTTGGAACTGACCAACCGAATCACGGAGCTGGAGACAGCGGCCAAGCTGCCTGAGATCCCGAAATGGGCCTTACCAGCATGTGAGGCTGCCAAGGCTGCGGGGCTGCTGGATACCACAGCAAACGGCAGTTATGACTTTTATCGGATGATTACGGTCATGGATCGAACAGGCCTATTTAAAAAGGGGGACAAGTAACCATGCAAAACAAATGGCGTAACTACGGCCTGTGGGTATCACTCACAGCTGCCGTGCTGCTGGGGGTACAGACGATTGGGGCGATCTTCGGGTTGGAGCTGGCGCCGGAGAAATACGATGAGGTGACGGCTGCTGTTAATGCGGTACTGGGTATATTGGTTGTCCTGGGTATCGTGAGTAACCCGGAAGCGGGCAAAGGGTTTAAGGATACAAAGTAAATTCCCAAACGCTTGCGATTATGCCCACTGTCTCTAACTGGTGGGCTTCTTTATTTTACTCTCTCGTGGTAAACTTTAGGAAAATTATTGGGGGGAAAGAAATGCGTCGATGTGCTGTTTTATTGTTGATGCTCGTATTGCTCACTGCCTGCGGGGCGTCGAACAGTGGATTATCCACAGATGACCTTGCAATTGTAAAAGTTGATGATGAAAAACAAATTGTGCAATATGGTATGAGTCGCGCAGCAGCAGAGAAAGTGTTGGGGGAAGCAAGCGGAGATAAGAATTACTTGAGCTACGAGAATGGAGTGAAAGTCTTATACAGGGACAATTCGGTGGCGCTTCTTTCATTGGGTGAAGAATCTAAAGGGGTCTATAAGACTTTACAAGGTGCAGAAATCAATATGAATAAAGAAGAATTGAAAGGAATATACGGGAAGGATAAGGCCATAGAGGTGCAAGGAAATAATTTAGACTATGTCTATGATTCGATAAACAAAAAATATCTCACCACTACGGAGGTTAACCCCGAAGAAAGAAAAAGTTTTTATCATATATCTATTAATATTAATGAACAGGGAGAAGCTAAGAGTATATTCCTGATGGACAATAATGCTGCTGTCCTTATGAATTGATACATAACGTTATCAAAGATCCCATCCCTTGATAATTTGCCCACTGGCTTAGGCTGGTGGGCTTTTTTCTGATAATCAGACATAAAATAGCTTGAAAGCCGCCCCAATACTGTCAATGCGCGATTATATTTATCCTATAATTATTTTTAAATAGAACATATGGTCGGAAGGAGTTCAAGCTAAAATGTGGTAATATTAGGTAAGGAGCATTAGGTTTTAGGATAATGAGATAATTCCAGTTAAAAAACCTCCATCCTAACCTTATAAATCTCCGCTTGTGAGTTATCTAAAGTGAGTTTAGAATGTACTCACAAGGACATATTAGTATGTATAATGCGATTTAACGGAGGATTTATGAAAAAACTTAAACACAGCCCACTTTTGGAGACGATTCTCGAACTAAGATGGACCACAAAAGAGCATGTGCCTGAAAGCTTTGATTTAGGTCCAAATGCTAACGAACCATTCAAAGCAGATGACTATCACAAAATATTTCTCTTAAAGATGTATGATCACCTTATCTCGAATGGATATCCTGAATACTCCGAATTACCCCAAGCTGGTGTCCCAGAAGAATACGCCGCTAATTTAGTCCAACATCGTTTTACGCAAGAAGAAAGCGGATGGCCAATGGTTCAATTCGGCCCTGGCATCCTAACATTAAACGATACCAAGAGTTACGATTGGTTAGATTACAAAGAAAGAGCCATCAATTTGGCTAAGACACTTTATGAGATTCATCCGAAGAAAGAAAAGGTCAAATTTACCGATATTGTACTCAGGTATATAAATAGTGTACCTTTCAACTTTGAAGAAGGTAACTTATTGGATTTTCTTGCAACGAATTTAAAGGTAAATGTGGGATTTGATCAAGAAGTTATTGATCATGCGGGAGTAACCAATTCTCCTCGTGTCTTTAATTTCTTAACTGTATTGAACTCTATTGAGCCTGTAGGGCAACTATATGTAACTATTAATAGAGGACTTCACGAAGATCAAGAATCAATTATTTGGGAATTAATGTTTAGAGCAAGCGTAAATTCCTTCCCGACTAACGCTCAAGAATTTGAAGTTTGGATCGAGGGAGCACATCAAGTAATAGATCGATGGTTCAAAAAATCAATCGAGGGAGAACTGGAACGGAGGTTCGGTGGATATGAGTAGCCTAACTACAGTAAATACTCCTCAAACAAATCATAGGAAAAACCCTTATTTTACTCTCGCTAAAGCGGGTCTTATTGGCACTTTAGCATTTGGAGCACCAATTACAACTTTGACGGCTCGGATTGATTCGACACCTCAAAGAAAAATTGAATATGATTTGAGAGACAGATTTAGCCCGAGCACGGTGCTACGGCAAGCAAAGGGGGAGGGAGTCAATATGGGCCGCGATCAAAAATATTCCGAGAGCGCTCCAAGAGCTGAAATAGGGTTACATCACCCTTATACTACCGAAAGAATATCTTTAACTAAGAATACGTCAAAGTCGTCCAGTGCTCCTTATGAACAACCAAAGAGAAATTGGTTAGCAGAAGCGGAAGAGTTATTCCCTGGAATTCAAGAATTTACAGAGGAAGAGGCATTGAGATATGAAGAATCATTGAACAAAATTTTCAAGCCTACGGGAAGGAATTTCTTTGACCTATGATAAATGATTTCGTAGATTTCGTTCATGAGTTATTTCCCTCCATCTCACCTTATGCTAAGGACAACGTTAAAGAATCTATTCGTCAATTTGAACAATCTGGAAAAATACAAGATTATTTATTGTCCCAACCGCTACCTCATCTCGCCCAAGGAGATATCATCGAAAAGTTTACATTTATTAAATTTGATGAGCATGGGAATGAAAGAAATGTGCAAGCTAGAGGAATACTTCTTTCGAATACTTGTTCCGCAGAAAGAGATGAGCAATTGCTCTTTGCACCGCTGCTTCCTCTTGCTGATTTGGATGTTAACAGAGAAAAAGTACAAAATAACCTCAATTATAGGCTCCTTTACATTCCTGATCCTGGATTAATAGATTACGCGGTTGATTTTAGCATTATAAATTCATATCCCAGAAAACTCATTGAATCATCATTGCAATCGGAACGATTAAGGAAATCGGCTTCACTTAACAAGTACGGGTATTATCTCTTTATAGCAAAATTAACAGTCCATTTAATGCGTCCTGAGGACACTGGAGTGCAGCACAATAGAATAGCTATTTGATTTAAATACCCCATGTGTATAAGTGGGGTATTTATTTGCGTTCAGGCAAATTTTCCTTACCAGTGATATAGAGTTCATATACATAATGTTCCAAATCAAATATAATCGATCATAAAGATTCGCCAAAGTTTGGAGGGGGATGTTTGAGCACCACATACAAAGTCCTAGAGAGTGATACAGACTTCCTGACGGCGGCGCTGACACAATCTAAGGTGTCAGTATGGTACCGGGAAGAACCGGACCCTGAAGGTCACCTGATGGGTTACGGCGGGATCGTGGAGGGATATACTCCAGACTCCATCCAGATAGCTGGTGCCCATTTTGTCCGGGAACGGTTTGAATTTAGAGCATACATAAAATAACCCGTCTGGCTTAGCCTGACGGGTTATAGCTTAATCCTCTTGTTCGTCGAAACATTCTTGGCAAATGCCGGAATCAACAAGATATTCTACTCGCTTACCACATGAACTACACTGCACTTCTTTTTTTTCCAAAATCAACACCTCCCCCACATAAATAATTCCATTTTAAAATAGAATTACCTGCAAGAAAGAAGATGTTTAAATGATAAATTCTGTGAACACCGGACTCCGCAGCATGCCGGACTTGGTCCAGTTCCTCATTCGCACTTTGGCCCGCAGCCTGGGCTCCAGATGTACAAACTCCGTATCCTCGCCTTTTACAAGCTGCTGGACCACACCTCTAAACGCCTGCTTGTGGAGCGGTGACGCGCCGAGCTCAATTATCCCAGCCGGGCGCAGCCTGCCGGATGGACCGGACGAGACCGCAGCGAGCCATCCGAATTCCTGCTTGCGGTAACCGGTGATAAACACTTCGGCGTAGGTCCAGTTAATTACCTTCTGCCAGGCAACGGAGCGGCGGCCAGTTTCATAAATGCTGTTCTTACGTTTGCCGACAACACCCTCCATTCCACGATCCTCGATTTGTTTAAATAGCGCCTCGCCAGCGCCGTCAACATGCGGAACCACTCCAAAACTACCGGATGGCAGCGACAAGCCTGCTAGGATCTCCTTGCGGTGCAGTAGTGGCAACCCGCGCATGTCCTGGCCTTTATACATCAATATATCGAATATAGCGTAATAGGCTGGCAAGGAGGCTGTGAGCTGCCGAACCTTATCCGCCCGGCGCGTCTGGAACCGGCTCATTACAGATTCAAAATCTGATACACCGGTGGCCGGGTCAACACAGGCGACTTCGCCGTCCAGGATAATGTCGTCGGCAAAGGGAAGCTGCAGTTCCGGGTACTGCAGGGTGCACTCGTTATTGTGGCGGGTGTAAAGGCGAACCTTGCTGTCCTGGTGGGAGTAAATCAGCCGGTGACCGTCAATCTTAGGCTCGAATATATAATCGCTGTGGCTAAAAGGGCCAGCAGCGGTCTGTAATAACATAGGTGATACAAACATAAAAAAACCTCCTGCGTCCAATTATAGCGCTATGCTACAGAGGACAGAGGAGGTAAGTGATGGTAAGGATTATTCGGTTGTTGTGTACTCACTTACTTCAAAGGTTAGGATCTTATCATGTATTACGTATTCAGTTCGCTTGCTAAATGGTCCTTTGTTATTATCATGCTTGTCAATTCCATATCGAGCTGATCCGGTGGCCGAATCATACCATTGAAGGAACACATTAACCTCAGACAGTGGTAAATCGAATTCTTTTTCGGAGCCAGTTGTCATTGTGACAGTTAAGATTGCACGATCGCCGGAAGGTATTTCTGGAGTAGGAGCAGGAGTAGGAGCAGGGTCCGGCGTCGGTGAAGGAGTGACTGTTGGTTCTGGAGTGGAAATTTGTTCAAAAATATCAAACTCCTTAATTGTGTTTCCAGTATTAATGGCACGAAGTGCTACATACCTTACATCCAGATAAGATATTGCAACTTGCTCTCCTGTATTGTATTGATTCTCAATCGGTGAACCAATTTGGTTTTTATTCGTATCAAAGAATGCGATTGTAACAGTACCACCCAAAAGTTTGTAGTTGGAAATATTTTTACTAGATCCTAGGTCGAACCAGTACCATCTATTAGTAATTGTTTTTTCGTTTGTATCAACATTATTATCAGTTAAGCTAGTGATAGTTGCGGCTGAAGACCACAAAGTATCGCTTTTAAATCCTGCTTTGCTGTTTAACAGTCCTCCTGGTAAGCGTATGTTGAAGTGGTAGGTACAAAAGAAGAGATTAAAACGACAAACAATACAAGGGCTAATGATGAAAGGATTAATTTGATTTTTTTTGACACCAGAATATTCCACCTTTGTAATAAGATGAGGTAAGAGTAAATGATAAAGCGTATTCTGTCTAAACATTAATTCTTATATTTGGGATTATTAGATCGTTATCAATCAATATACATAATTATGGGAACTTAGGAATATACTCATGATTGATTATAGAACGTTCGTTTGGTTATAATGCAAACAAGTGTTCTTGTTTTAACGGAGGCGATTAGCCATGAAAATGAGCATCGGCCAAACCATAGAAATGATATACCTGGATAAAGCGGGCAAGATTACGCAGCGGACTATTGAGGTGCGCGGGATTCGGGACGGCCGGATTCGTGCCACCTGTCTGAGTACGGGCCAGCCCCGTGTGTTCTTGGCTGCCAATATTCTGTCGTGGCGTCCGGTACCGGAGCGGCAGCATGCTTGACGACACCCCGCGCAAGCTACTGCGGATCATTGTGCAGTTTAAGTATCATTTTAAGAGGATACCTACGATCCAGGAGCTGGGGCGATTAAGCGGGCGGCGACCTGCGGAGATCATCAGGGGATTTAAAGTATTGGCTTCAGAACATTATATAGAGTGGGAGGCAGGCAAACCCATTGAGACAGCCGTAGTCCTTGAGATGTGGGAGCGCAACGTACAATTAGATTCAGGGCCACAGGATGGCGCACAGGGCGGCAGGCGTGGCGGTAATGCTGACTACTGGTTGTATCATTAAGGGGATGTATTATGAGTAAGCTAGATGGCAACGAGCGGTGGAAGACCAAAATGCTGTTGACCGATCATGTGGAGCAGTATGAGCAAGCGGAGAGGACGGCAGCGAGCAGTAACAAGATGCTCACCGCCGAAGAGCGGAGCATGATCCGGGATCTGATCTTGTTACCTCATATAGATACAATGGTCGCCAAGAGCCTGCGGGAGCTGGATCACTCCAGCAGCATATTAAAGCGGGCTTATCAGATGGTCGGAGAGGCGATCCAGCGGAGAGTTATGCAGGATACCTACCAACTCCAGAAAGAGCTGAAGCAGCGTAACATCCGTTTTATCCCTGATGAGCAGACCGATTTTGTTATATATCATAAGGTATTTTGCCGGGGGTACCAGGAGCGGTTTGGCTTGACCCGAGATGTCATGAGGACTGAGATCAGCTTAAGACTTACCCGGTATACAGCCGAGGTCGGCGCAGTATTAAGGGATCATATAAAAAAGTAAACCCCGTCAGTGATTATACTGGCGGGGTTTTACGCTTTTCTGCGGTTATTCTATTTACGATGACGCTGACCGTGCATTTCTCGCGGTCGGCTTCTTCGCGCAGCCATTCTAATAACTCGGGTTCAAAATAGATAGCCTCGCGTATTTTCTTTTCGGATTCATCCTTTTTTGGACGACCAGCCATAAAATCACACTCCTTGTCCTATTGAATTTTACAGCATTTAAAAATATTTAGCAATATGCGTAATTATCTATTTACAAGCATTTAAAAGCATGTTAAATTAGATTCAAGAAGAACAACGACATGCCGGCGGGCATACGCGGGAGGGAAAAGGGACATGAACAAATTTAAGAAATTTTTCCCCAATGTGTGGGTAGCTGAGTGCGAGGAAGAATACGAAAAAGGCGAAATTATTGAACTTGAAACGAAGTATGGAAAATCGGTTGAGTGCGAAGTCCACAATTTGGTTGCCCAAAAGAATGGTTTGTTTTATTACTCAATCGTAAGGCTTGAAGAGCAGACATACGCACAGAGAAAAGCAGGACGATACAATAACAGTGCCATAAACCACATGGCAAAAAGCGAAGAACGCCTTAACGCATCAAACGAAGGGCGGGAGTTTTTATCACTCGGTGAACCTATAAAAGTGGGACACCACAGTGAAAAAAGACATAGGGCTTTGATAGAACGCAATTGGAATCGTATGGAAAAAAGCATGGAGTATGCCGAAAAAGCAAAAGAAGCGGAGCGGAAAGCGGAATATTGGGAAAACAAAGCTGATGAAACAACGCTTGCCATGCCGGAAAGCCTTGAATACTTCAATGGGCGACTTGAAAAGGCGATAGGCTATCACGAGGGGTTGAAGAACGGCACGATAGAAAGAACTCATTCTTATTCGCTCACTTACGCCAAAAAGGATGTAAACGAGTTGAAGAAAAAGGTTGAAATAGCTGAATTGCTATGGGGGCGAACAGATGGCAAGCGAAAAACTATTTGAAATCCGCCAATGGTTTTTTAGCAATGGAGGCGAGGTATAACTATCAGGGGCTACGGCCCCACTACACTACAGCCGGAGGGCTTAAACCTTGGGGACTGATCCATGAGAAGATATAGATTCACGTATTTTGAAAATAATTTGTTTGCTGGTACGGCATTCGCAGAGTCAATGGAGGGTGCGATAGAAGAGTTCGCCAAAGTGAACTACTTAACTGATGCTTTCTGGAATGGCGGGGAAACCATCGACACAGATTCCACTAAGGTGGAGTTTGTTGACAATGACGGAGATGCTGTTGCATACAGCGTCACTCTCATTACCGAATAACATCAGGGGCTAAGGCCCCTCTAAAGGAGGATGAACGTGGAGTTTACTGGAATGGAAGAATACGCGCTTGAAGAGACGCTAAAGTCCTATATCAAGTTGCTGGAGGGCGATATAGAGAGGTGGCATGACAAGCCGATAGCGGATACCTGCAGATTATTCTTGGCCGATGCTCAATCGGCTTTGGCAAAAATAAAGGAACGATAAATCCGCCTGATGAGTGCATAAGCGCCTTGGACCGGCTGCGGGGCTGGTCGAAACCTACCGGACATATAAATCCGGGATGGTCGCGGAATCCGCCATAAGAGAGCAGCACGCGCTCTCACATGATAGGAGTGGATTAATATGCTTCCGGTACACCAAAGGTTGGCCGAAATCTTTCAAGAGCATTTGAAGGGACCCTTAGACGATGACTTAGCAATGGATCTGCAACATTGCCTCTACGAAAACTCGAAATACTGCTGGGACTACAACACCCTCAACAATCAACTTGTGCAGGCCAGATCCACACAAGATGTATCGTGGGAAGTGGATATCCTGGTTAAAATGGATTGGCTGCGCCGGTCCGGGAAGTTGGTTAAGGGGTACTGAAAAAACACCGCCTGATAGACCTATTTCGTAGTAAATAAGTAGTATACGCTATACCTGGAGCGGATATATAATTAATCTGTTGTAAGAAAATTATGTCAGGCGGTGTTGTGTATTGTCGTGGGAGCCGGTAGGTTTTATGTTTTTTTCAACTATTGAAACAATTGCTGTCTATTGTGTTGTAATGACTCTGTTTAGATTCAAATCTAAACAATATATTTGGGAAGCTCTATTTGTTAGTTTGCTCATTAACCTTCAGAGTTATATCCTCAGAACAGAATTTTCAATGTCTTATCTTGTTCCACTTATTACTGTAATGATATTCACCTTTTTATTCGCTGTGGTCGTGAAGATACCGTTAATATGGTCGTTGATTTCCACAATTCTCGGATATGCTGTTTATGCATTTTTGCAAATTGCTTTTACAGTCCTTCTGTTCGGTTCTATCAGTGCAGCACAATCAAGCGCTTCGAATGGTTACCTTTTGCAATTCGCAACGGGCACAATAACAATTCTATTATCGATTTGGCTTTACAAGATTGGGTGGGGCTTCAAGTTCGACTTCGAGAGATTGAGGTTTAAATTCGAAGATGTCTTTATTATTGTGCTAATAATTGTTTTCTTGATTCTCATATCGATCATCTTCTATTATAACCAGTTGTTTTTGCTGATACTGTTTTTCACTTCAACCATAGTCTTTCTACTTTACTATGCAATTTGGAAGGAGAAAGGCAAGTGATAGAGTTTTTAGCCAACAAAACTGCAACGGCAATTAAAAAACAGGCCCCAGATCATCCTGCGTCCATTGCTGTATTGAAATATTCTCTGGCCATGATTATAAATGTCACTTCTATTATTCTTTTTACATATCTCATATCACTGTGGACAGGAAAAACAAAAGAAGTCCTGATAATTATGTTTGGATTCGCTCTTTTAAGACAAGTGTCGGGTGGTAAGCATCTTAAGAGCGGTGAAGCTTGTGTAATAATCACAACCTCTCTTTTTACAATATTATCGTTCTTTGAAGTAAGTCAAATTTACGTAGTAGTAATTAATTTGATAAGCCTTCTCTTAGTAATGATGTTCGCACCTTCTCGGATCGAAAAACAAAGTCGCATACCGAAAAGGCATTATCCTAAATTGAAGTATATTTCAGCGTTCTTAGTTTTACTGAGTTTAATTATTCAATCGCCAGTGTTGTCTATTAGCTTTTTCGTTCAGTCTGTAACCCTTATTTCGCGAAGGGAGGTGAAATAGAATGTTGAACCTTGTGAAGAAGGTTAATCGTAGTGCTGCTTTCGGCGCAGCGTCGTTTCTGTCGGTAATTGCACTTGGGATCGTAAACACAGCAAGCATTGTGTTTATTTATTCAGGAGAAACTCCAGAAGAATTACTTAAATAGTAATGGAGATGGCCTAAATGATGATAAGCGTGGCGAAAGATATGGAGGGCTTCACCGGCCTAACCCATATTGACGTGAACAGAGTGGCATTTTTAGAATGCGATAGTCGCCTGGGGAAAGTAATGTTTAACACTGTAGACAACGAAGTTTACTACAGTGAGGGGACGTTGAAATATTGGACTCAAGCGTTAAATGGAAGTGGCTATAATTTTTATATTGCTGATCGAAGCACTTCGGTAAATATAGAAAACATCACTGAAATGAATGAATTTCTGAAAGTAGCTTACTTTGAAATCAATAAAAGTAAAACATCGAATTACTGCACAATGTCCAAAAGTGGATACAAGGAAGTCACATCTTTAATCATCGACAAGCAGATTGACGTATCATTCACCTGAAGCTACCTAATTGGTAGCTTTTTTTAGTTCCAAATATTATAGCACATTTGTGATGAGAGAAGTTGTCGAAGAATGGTGTCGAATCAATAAAATTCACTGCTGTGAAATGAAATTTACATATAGTAGCACATAGTATTTAATTAAAGTAAATCCAGCGGTTGAAATATCATTGACAAATTTTCGAGTGTACTCTTATTTCTGGTTTGTGTCATCGGGGAGCAGAAAATCTACTCCGTCCTGTTGCGTTATTTAGGCCACTCGTACACTTCGGATTCCAAGCAGTTGAGCACCAAACAAATACCTCGCATAGTCAGAGGTGGTATTATCTGATGATCATTCTCATACTTCGAAATCGTTTTAGTAGATACGATGAGTCCTAAAGCATTTAATCCGTCCGAAAGGTCCTCTTGTTTCATACCTCTGGACATTCTGAGATCGCGCAACAGGCACTTCCCGTGACGAAGTGCCAACTTAAGCAATGCCTCCAATCTTTAAAACAAGAAGGTGTTTTCGAGCGAATTATACCATGTTGTGATCTAGTAAGTAAATTCAGGAAGCAAACCAAGAAGGGGGTAGAAGAATTGTTATCACATGAGATTACATATGATAAGGCGATAAAAGAAAAATACTTGGAAATCAAAGTGAGATCGACACTGAAAGTTATGAATGCATCGCTACCAGCAAAGGTCATGGTTGTCACTCCTAATAAAACACACCACTTGGAACTTCAACCATTAAGATAGCTTCAATTATTCGAATGTTTAATCGGGGGACGAAGTGGGGACGGATTGGGGACGCGACCAACTCGGATATCCTTTTATGTACGAGTAGTGGCTAGGTTTCAAAAATAAAAACCCTTATTAATTAAGGGTTTTTAAGATATACACGGATTGTCAAAGGCCAGTAATTCACTTTGACAGGGTAGGGGTCATGGGTTCGAACCCCATCCGTCCTATATCGAGGAAGCCTTATTCTATAAGGCTTTTTCTTTTGTTTAGAGATAAGTTGGAATGTAGAAAATCGTCTATTGGTGGAGTGTACTGGTCAAAAAAATACTAATTTAAAAATAAGAAGAGCTGACCGCAATGGGTCGGCTCTTCTGTGTTTTTTACTGCAACGGCTTTAATGTCTTAATCTCTTCTTCGCTGAGGCCAGAAGCTTCAGCAATGATAGAAATTTCAACACCTAGAGCAAGGAGTTTCCTTGCCATATCAGTTTGTCCTTCTTTCCGTGCGCCTTCAATCATCGAGGCTTCATCATGCAAATACTTTTGCCGTGACTCATACAGTCTCCGCGCCTCCAGGTCCTGGCTCAAGAATTCCAATGTATCCATAGCTTTCTTTAACACAGGTTCGTTCATCGCCAGCACCTCCCATTTGGATTGATCCGCGCCTTTCAGGAACAACAGCCAGTTCACAAGTCCGCCTTCCTCAACAGAAACAGCCTGCCCATCCAGCTTCGGCAGTTCCAGAAAGTGAACTTCAATATCATCGATTAGCGGTATTGCCGTTCGGTCTTCCCGTAGATGAAACACACTATGATACAAGTCATTGGGCAGAAAAGTATAGTTCAAAATGTTAATGGTTACGCATCTTTTAAGCTTGCTGTAGGACTGACCTTCCTGTAATTGCCCTGAGTATTGCTTGCTCCAGTAGAACAACGTTCGTTTCTCAGTATCGTATTTATTGAACAGCTGCATTTCAACATTGATGATTTCACCCTCTGTAGTTCGGGCTCGTATATCCAGTATAGACTGTTTATCGCGAGGAGAGTCTTTATCGGTGTATGGGTTTAGCAGAATAACTCGCTCAGCGGTGGTTTCCCGGCTTCAGCAAATGTACGGTTAAGAAAGACTAGCAGAACATCCCGATTCTCTTCACTGCCAAATATACGTTTGAATAGAAAATCATTACGTGGGTCAAGCAGTTCCATCTTTACCAATTCCGTTCTCTTCCCATTATATCATTATCCATATTTGTTGCGTAATTCAAACGTTAATCCTACAATAGCGTTTTTTACTTCCAGAAAGCACAAATAGACCAAAACAGCATTTGGTCGGGTTATACATACATATGCCCACAATTGCTGGCAGAGGATAACTATATCAGTGGTAGCCCGGTAAACCACCTGAGAGCGCCGTTATCATCGAGGGGTGGCAGCGCAAATCTAAAAATTGAATGATCATAATCATTCACCTTTCTTCTCCTATTAACTAGTTAGCTTAATCTTAGCTGGACCATAAATCTTTCGTTTTCCGGCTAGCTTTAACATGTTTAAGCTGGGCAACAATAATGACGCTAATGATTACCAGAAGGAACCACGAACTGATCTTATTGAAACTAACCAGTTGCCAGGCTTGGTATTGGTCAGGATATTTCCAAGCATTAAAAAATGTAGCTATATTTTCGGCTAACCAGATGAAAAAACCTACTATGAAAAAAGCCAGTGTCAAGGGCATTCGATAAGTAATGGTCCGTACCCGGTATATGATCCATGTTCTCCAAAAGACAATGAGCACAAGCGCCGTCAGCCACCATCGAAAATCGGGAATGAAATGATGTGTGAAAAAGTTCAGATAGATGGCTCCTCCTAGTAATCCCGCAGAAGTAAGCCCCGGCCAGCCGGTCATGTCCATCTTCAGTCTACGCCATACCTGACACATAAAGCTTGCGACACTTGCATACATAAATCCGCTATAGAGCGGTACACCGAGTAACTTCGTAAGCCCGGGCTCAGGATATGACCATGAACCCATCCTTACCTTATATATTTCCAGCAACAAACCAATACAGTGAAATATACAGATGACTTTAATTTCATCGCGTGTCTCTAATCCACTGCGGTACATGAGGTACTGCACTGTAAGCAGTATAGAAAGAATGGCATCATAACGGTAAACAAAAGGCACCTCTATTACGCTAGAAAGAGCTAAAGTCCCAAAGATCGCAATAGGAAATATGCAACTCATCGCCTGATGATAGCCAAAATGCAGTAGTTGTATTATTGGTTTCAATGATGTTATCTCCTCTAAGAACTTTATCAGTAATTACCTCATAATATTCATGATGATAGTGAATAAAAGATATAATATGTAGTTTGACCACACTTTTAACTTTAGTAAAATGATAAAGGTAAAAAACCTTTTGAAAAAGAGAATTTATTCTGTTTTTATTTCCTATTTTCGATCCATTAATTAAGGGTTTTTAAGATATACACGGATTATCAAAGATCAGTAATTCACTTTGACAGGGTAGGGGTCATGGTTACCTGTTAGCTCAACAACTTCTCCAACTTTAACTTCTGGCTCCGTTGGCTAAATGAACGACAGCCGCCCGCCAATTTGACGGATGTGGTTGACGTCGGCCCACAGGATAAAATAATTGTAGAACGTTTCCCCAATTTGGACAGGGCGGGGGTATCTCACGATAAGGGCAGCTTGCTTATTCATCTCCGCTGGTTGGTCGGCCGACGGGAAAATGAAACATGCCTCTCGATTTTGTATCGTCATAATGACAATCCTAGGAGAAGAGCCGTAAGGCATCAATGGATGAAAAGCTTCGGAGTTGCATACATCGGCAATCCGGTCGCTCGCTGAAATCGCGGATACCTGGAAAAAACCGCCGAACCCTTCGTACCTCTCTTCGCTGACCCGGTGCCAGTTTGCGGGGTACGAAAAGGATACCCGGTACACGAAGCTTGTGAAGATGTTTTCCGGAACCCTGCTGACGCGAGGAGACCACTGCAAGGCGGTAATCCGGCCGCCGCTGAGGACGTTCACCGGTATCTGCTCCCTGATATCGACAATCCAGAGCTGACTTGCGCTTTCTACACCTGCGCATCCCGATAAATACGCGATTTTTTCACCGTCCGACGACCAGCCGACGGGAGTGGCGAAACAGTCGGAAGCCGCCAACGTCCTTTGATTCTGACCGGTACGGCTGTCGATTTGGATGAGAGAATAATAAATCGGCTCCTTATAGGCGGTTGCGCTGTAGGCGATGCTCCGGGAGTCAGGGGACCATGCCGGGAAATAGTTTTTGGCGAGCGGTCCACCTTCTAGCGTATTGATGGTACCAGTGGCCAAATCAACCGTCGAAATGATGGAGATGCTTGCACCGGGGAACGTATAAAGTGCGAAGGTTCCGTCCGGGGAAATCCGAACGTCATGGAGCGGTCCGTCCGTATTTTGCGTGATTTGTCTCCGATCTGTGCGATCGGCCCGGATGCGGTAGAGCTGAGTGACGCCGGTGGAATCCGGAGCCGCAAATAGAAGCTCCGTACCCGAAGGGAACCACTGGACATCGCTGGCACCCGGCTCAGGGATGGCATAGCTGCTATGTGAGCAAGTATCATAGACGACGATTTGCGCGTTTTTGACATACACGAGAGAACGGTTGTCCGGGGACCAGTCTAGCAGCGTGTAGGGTTCGATTTGGTCGATCCTGGCTACAGCGAGTGTGACAGTATTCAGCAGGTGGACCACGTTGCCAATGCCGATGAAAGCGATTCTCCTGCTGTCCGGAGACCAATAGGGAACGGAAAATTCCGCACCAAGCCCCTTCGTAAGTTGAAAATTAAGACCGTCCTGCGGTCGGTACAGCCAAATGTCGAACATTCCGCCGCGGTCCGACGTGTAGGCAATCCATCCTTGACTGTGATCATAAGGAACAGCTTGCACGGCCAACATCCTCTCCTGAATCATCTTATACTTCAGATGTATTCAGTGGGGGACGGTTAGGCGACAGTCCCGGACGGAATTTATGCCTCTTCATCAATTCTGACCCTTATTCACTGTTAGTACAAGAGTGGCTGTACTCTATCCAATTCCTATATAAGTCAAGATTCGTTACTACTTAGGTCCAGCGACAAGTAACACAAACCTCACCAAACAATTAGATGCGAAACTGCAACTAATTTCAGCCGAAACGTCCATTATCAGGATAATAAGTGCATATCTGCAACTAAATTCGAGTAAAGCAAGCTTATTACGCTCAAAATCTTAAATTAGGTGCGGTTTCGCACTTATTTCTTCCAACACAGGAAAAAACGGCTAAATAGATGCAGTTTCGCAACTAATTCGGAAGTGTTCTTATCATACGGAGTCCTAAGTAGTGACCAAGATTCAGACTTGTTCCTCGCTAAGCTCTTTAGAAAGTTCATAAGCATCTCAGAAGAGAATTCATTCTCCTCTTTATATCCATCTATTAACGCCTTGGTAATGGATCGTTCATAATCTCTTATGTTCTCTCATCAAATAAAAAATGGAAGTAAGTACAAAGCAGCAATTGCACCAAAAGGTAACCGTCTCCGGATAAAGCGGCGTCTTGGGTAGAAACCCGGATAGTACCCAAACTGTCTATAGCTAGAATTTTGCGCTGGCATACCATGAACCATTTCGTTCGTCGGAATAGCAAGAGTAACATAGTCCTGATCCACATGAGCAATAAACCCATCATGAGCCTGACCGTCGGTTGTTGTAATACCAACGTATTTATTCATGCAGTTCCAGCTGATTTGTTGATAACTTGTTTCCATGAACACCCTCCTCAGATAAATATATCTCAACAACAGTCTATGGACTTAAACCTATATTGTTCACGGCGAATGCCCATTAATAAATATTTGGATTCATTACATTCATTAAGGAGAGATAAACGCGCTTGGATGATTATTTATGTATTTTTAAAAAGCGGAATTATGATCCTCAGTCAATATGGATTGGACGTTCAGGTAAACAAAGCAATTACAGGGGATAACGCATTTGCTCATTCTTCCGGCATTGACTGCGCGCTCCGGCCGTCATGCCTTCAAACATGCTGTGGAAAGGATGTGCTTTGAAACCGGTGTTACGGCAGAACGCAGTTAATCGCTCTGTAATACTTTTTTCGAATCAAAATGCTTATAAAAGAATATTTCACCTATTAATAGTGGTTTGTTACTATTAAATTGTTATCTAAAGGAGGTAAAAAGGATGAACTATCGGAAATTGGGTGCAAGCGGCTTATCGCTCAGTGAGATTGCTTTTGGAAACTGGATTACCCATGGTGCTCAAGTGGATAATGATACGGCCAAAGCTTGTGTCCATGCTGCACTGGATGCGGGAGTTACTACATTTGACACAGCGGATGTGTATTCGGACACGAAAGCGGAGACGGTGCTGGGACAAGTCTTAAAAGGAGTGCGGCGAGAAAGTATCGAGTTGTGTACCAAGGTCTATCAGCCTACAGGAACAGGGCCTAACGACAGAGGGCTTTCGCGGAAACATATTATGGAAGCCTGCAACTCTTCGTTGAATAGGTTGCAGACAGATTATATAGATATCTATTATGCCCATAGATTTGATAAGAAGGTATCGCTGGAAGAGACCTTTCTGGCATTCTCGGATCTGGTGCGCCAAGGGAAAGTTCTGTATGTCGGGATCAGCGAGTGGACGGCTGAACAGATTGGACAAGCGGCGGTTTTGGCCCGGGAGTTGAGAGTTCCCCTGGTGGCTAGTCAGCCACAATATTCGATGTTATGGCGAGTGATCGAAGCGGAGGTTGTACAAGCCTGCGAGCGGGAAGGAATCGGACAGGTGGTCTGGTCCCCGCTTGCCCAAGGAATTCTTTCAGGGAAATATCTGCCGAATGAACCGATGCCGCAGGGGTCCCGTGCTTCGACTTCAGCGGGCTCTCCATTTTTTGAGCGATTAGCTGGTCAGTGGCTGCGCACCGAGGTTCTGGTGGCTGTATCCAGACTTACCTCACTTGCACGTGAAGCAGGGTTGACGCTGCCGCAGTTGGCCTTAGCATGGGTGCTGCAGAATCCACAGGTGTCGGCTGCAATCATAGGGGCATCCAAACCAGAGCAAGTAAAAGAAAATGTCAAGGCTGCAGGGATATGTCTAGAACCTGAATTGATGAGTCAGATCGATAAGATATTAGAGGGACTAGTTGAGCGTGATCCTGAAAAAACCGGTTGAATACAGCTTATTTGCTAACATTTTACGAGGGATTCTTTTCTTTTAAAATCTCCACAAACGCAGAAATGATTGCCTGATTCGTATCCGTTCTCCAAGCGGCATAGAAGGGGACGGGCGGCGCGGTTTCTTCAAAGGGACGAAACACGACACCGCTGCGTTGGAACACGGAAACCGAAGAAGGGACAATGGAAACCCCCAGGTTCGCAGCCACAAGGTTTACAATGGTATACATCTGGATCGCTTCCTGTACAACATTGGGATAAACGCCATGCTCTGCGCAGAAGCCCATGATAAGATCATGAAAAGGAAGTCCGAGATGACGCGGGAAAAAGATGAATGGTTCTGAATGCAAAGATGAGACAGACAATGTCGGCAGCTTAGCCAACGGATGTTGATCAGGTAATACGGCAACAAGGGTTTCGTTGTTTAAGCTATAATGATTAATATCCTTTGCCGGCTCAATGAAGCGCAGGAATCCAATATGAAGGGTACCGTCATGCAAGGCCTGCCATTGCTGGGCAGAGGTCATCTCCCGTAGATTCAGCTGAATTTGCGGGAAACGTTCCCGGAATATTTTCAGAACATCGACCATAATTCCACCCTCTGCGGACCCGATAAAAGCAATGTTTAAATGTCCAATGATGCCTTGACTTGCCAGCTGTACAGTTTTAATAGATCGCTCCAGTTGAGATAAGATCATTTTGGCTTCCTCTAAAAAAATGGAACCCGCTGGCGTGATCCGAACTTGACGTTTGTTCCGTTCAAATAGTTTTACGCCAAGTTCTTGTTCCAGAGCTTGAATCTGCTGACTTAATGGAGGCTGTGTCATATTTAATTTCTCCGCTGCACGATGGAAGTGAAGCTCTTCTGCTACAGCAATAAAGTAATGTAATTTTCGTATATCCATTTTTTGTGGCCCTCTTCCCCAGTGATTGTTCTCAAATCAGTATACGGATTACTAAACAAAAATGAAAGTATGCATAGAATTCTGTAATTCATCAAATCTATGGAAACGAGAGACAGGAGTAGTCACTGTATTTGCACTGGTCAAGAGGGGATAATAAATGAGCAGTAGTATACACTAAACGAAAACAAAAGCTACGACATCAAGAGAAAAGGAGACCTTATGACTGAGAAAAAAGAAATTGTAGATGCAGGCTGGAGCTTCGACAATAGTTATGCCAGTCTGCCGGAATCTTTGCTTACAAGGCTCAAGCCAACGCCTGTTCGCTTACCGAAGCTGATCATTCTTAATGATCCGTTGGCAACCTCTCTGGGGTTGAAAGGCTCAGCATTGCGAAGCAAAGATAATGTAGCGGTTCTTGCAGGCAATGAGGTACCTGAAGGTGCTATGCCTCTTGCTCAGGCTTACGCAGGACATCAATTCGGACATTTCACCATGTTAGGAGACGGCAGAGCAGTGCTGCTTGGCGAACAGATCACTCCCCTGGGCGAGCGGGTTGATATTCAGCTTAAAGGCTCTGGCAGAACGCCATACTCCCGCCGGGGTGATGGCCGGGCGGCACTTGGGCCGATGCTACGGGAATATATTATTAGCGAAGCCATGCATGCGCTTGGGATTGCTACCACCCGTAGTTTGGCGGTGGTAACAACCGGTGAGTTGATAATCCGGGAAACTGAGCAGCCGGGTGCCATTCTGACCCGTGTGGCAGCCAGTCATCTGCGCGTCGGGACCTTTCAATACGTCTCAGCCTGGGGTACAACCGAGGATCTGCAGGCCCTGGCAGATTACACATGGCAAAGACATTATCCGCAAGCGGATGCTGGTGAGAATCGTTATCTTTCTCTGCTTCAGGGAGTGATCAAACGTCAGGCTGAGCTGATTGCCAAATGGCAGCTCGTCGGCTTTATTCACGGTGTGATGAACACCGACAACATGGCTCTAAGTGGAGAAACTATTGATTATGGGCCTTGTGCCTTCTTGGATACCTATGATCCTGAGACGGTATTCAGTTCCATTGACGTTCAGGGCCGTTATGCCTATGGCAATCAGCCACATATTGCCGCTTGGAATCTCGCGAGATTTGCGGAGACCCTACTGCCACTCTTGCATGACAACGAGAATCAGGCTGTCAAACTGGCAGAGGAGGCCATTTCAGATTTTACAGAGATGTATCACCGTAATTGGCTCACAGGAATGAGGGCGAAGTTGGGGATCTTTAACGAAGAGCAACAGGATGTATCTCTTATTGAGGGCCTTCTCGGTATGATGCAAAAATATGGTGTTGACTACACCAATACCTTCCGTGCTTTAACTTTGGGCAAACCTGAAGATACGCTCCTATTAGGTACTGAGGAATTTGCCCAGTGGCATGAGCTGTGGCAGGCGAGACTAGGCAGACAGGCGGAGTCACTAACCTCCTCGCAACAGCTGATGTACAGCAGCAACCCTGCGTTAATCCCGCGCAACCATAGGGTAGAAGAGGCACTGGAAGCCGCGGTGAAACATGAAGACTACAGTGTGATGGAACGGCTGCTTGAGGTTCTTTCGAACCCTTACGCGTACTCACCCGAACAGGCAGATTACACGACACTGCCTGAAACATCCTCTTGTCAATATCGAACCTTTTGCGGTACTTGATTTGGAAACAATAGCAGTACAATAATAATAGATTTTTGGATTGTGATGAGATAACTTGAACGCTAAAGACACTAACCACGCGTTAGTGTCTTAATGAAATTTGAGGGAAGCGGATTTGTTTGGTAGGATTATACATAAACTTAGTTATTAGGGGGTTGCTAATGGATATCGCTTTTGAGTTAATTGAAAGTATGTTGGTTAAGTTTAGATCGGAAAAGAAATGGACTCTTCAAGCACTTGAACAATTGTCCGAAGAAGATATTACTTCTTCCCCAACAATGGAAAGTAACAGTATTGCCAATTTAGTTGCTCACATTAGAGGGGCAGCACACTCTCGAATTGAAACAATCCTCTTTGATATTCCTGACACAAGAGATAGAGAGAGGGAATTTGAAAAAGGACTGGAAATGTCAAAAGAACAAGCCATAAAAATGACCAGAGAAGCTTTTGATATTATCATTCAATATCTTGAACGTCTCCAATCGAACCCTGAGTTATTAATGTCACAACCATTTCTTAATTTACCACCTCTTACCTATAGCCAAGTAAATAACGAGACGACAGCTCTCAATCTTATGATAGCGATGGTGAGAGAGGTTCATTATCATACGGGTCAAATCATATATGCTGCAAAAATGAGAAAGGGACAGCTTGTATGGCAATACGATTAAAATAGCATCTGACGATTCGGAACGTGTACTCATCCAAAGTAATCTGATATCAACAAACCGGAGGCGCATGTTGGGCAGCACTCCGGCTTGTTTTTTAATGTATTGGGATTTGACCTCAGCTCGCAAGGTAAATCCGATGGTGATTTGATTACACTGGGCCTCAATGAGGCTGTTTGCTTCCTGCTGAAGAAGCTATTTTGGGTACTTGTAAATTCAAACGGGATGTGCTAATCTAAAAATATAAAACATGTAACCGGTTACACAAATGAGGGGGTGACAGCAGTTCATGATGACAATTAAGGATGTCGCAAAAATTGCCGGCGTTTCGGTGGCCACGGTTTCACGGGTGATCAATGAATCGGGTTATGTCAACATCGATACCCGCAAAAAGGTTGAGGCGGCGATTCGGCAAAGCAATTATTCTCCCAATGAAGTGGCCCGGTCTTTATACAAACGAAAATCCAAGTTAATCGGTTTGCTGCTTCCGGATATTACCAACCCTTTTTTCCCGCAGCTGGCGCGGGGCATCGAAGATTACATGCAGGAGAATGGCTACCGGATTATTTTTGGCAACAGCGATGAGAATGCGGATAAAGAGCTGGATTATATTCGCACCTTTGTCCAGAACAACGTCGTTGGCGTGATATCATCTACGAATTTTCCCGACAGCGGGGCTTATCTGGAAATGAATATTCCGGTCGTCTTCCTGGACCGTACTTCCAATGACAGTCCTTCCGTTTACGCAGATGGCCGTAAGGGCGGACGTCTTGCCGCGCAGGAAATGGTTGCAAGAGGCAGCAGCCGGATTACCATTATCCAAGGACCTGCCCATGTCAAGCCGGCGCAGGACCGATTTCAGGGCGCGGCTGAAGCACTTGCTGAAATGGGGATCAGCTACAATGTGATCCAGACATCATCCTTCTCCTATACCGAAGCGGGGCAATGGGCGACCGAGCTGTTTGAGCGATTTTTGGATACGGACGGTGTTATCGCCAGCAATGATATTGTGGCCTCGGCGGTTCTTCGTGAAGCCCATCGGCTTGGCAAAACCGTGCCGGAGGATGTCCAGATTATCGGATTCGACGATATTCCGCTCAGTAGCCTGATGTCGCCATCCTTGTCCACCATCCGCCAGCCCGCGCGTGACATGGGCAGCGCGGCGGCCCGATTATTGATTCAGCTCATAGAGCAGGATCAGGTGGAAGACAAGATCATTCAGTTGCCCGTCAGCTTCATCGAGCGGGAAACGACCCGAAGCAGAATGGAAACCAGTAAGAAAGGGTGAAAGATGTGGCTAAGATTTGTGTGATTGGAAGCTGTTCTATGGATTTGGTGGTGACCGCTTCCAAACGGCCTCAAGTCGGTGAAACGGTTCTGGGAGACAACTTCACCACCGTTCCGGGAGGAAAAGGCGCGAACCAAGCGGTTGCCGCCGCGCGGCTGGGCGCTGAGGTTACGATGATCGGCTGTATCGGTGACGATTTTTACGGCAAAGCGATCCTGGACAATTTTAAAAGAAACGGCGTTGTTACCACCTATGTGGAACCGGTTACATATGCCGAGAGCGGGACGGCCCACATCGTTTTGGCTGAGGGGGACAACAGCATTATCGTAGTCAAAGGCGCCAATGATCACGTTACGCCTGCCCTGGTCGAACGGGCGCTGGACGCTATCCGAAGCGCCGATATGGTTCTGGTGCAGCAAGAAATCCCGGAGGAGACTGTATCGTATGTTAGCAGCCTCTGCCATAGCATCCATGTGCCGCTGCTGCTCAATCCGGCACCCGCCCGTCCGCTTAGTGAAGCGGTGATCGAACAGGCCGCCTACCTGACGCCGAATGAACACGAATGCTCCATTTTGTTCAGCGGGATGAATAAGGCGGAAGCGTTGCGGAAGTATCCGGGCAAGCTTTTTATAACGGAGGGAAGTAGCGGCGTGCGGTATTGCGATGGAGAGCGGGAGGTACTGGTGCCCACTTATCAAGTGGAGGCCATAGATACGACGGGAGCCGGAGATACGTTCAACGCTGCATTTGCCGTGGCTCTGGCCGAAGGCGGCTCCATCCAGGCCAGCGTGAAGTTCGCCAATCGAGCCGCTTCCTTATCCGTTACCAAATTTGGCGCTCAAGGCGGCATGCCTATGAGAGCAGAGGTGGAGGAGAGTCTTTAATTATGAAGAAACACGGGATATTGAACAGCCATATTTCCAAAATTCTGGCCGACCTGGGCCATACCGACATGATTGTCATAGCGGATATCGGACTACCGGTTCCGGCGGGCGTTCCCAAGATTGACCTGGCCCTTAAACCGGGCGTTCCCGGCTTTCAAGAGGTCGTCGATGTCATAGCCGAGGATATGGTGATCGAGAAGGTAATTGTAGCCGAGGAACTGGCCGCGAATAATCAAGCAACCTCGCAATATGTGAATGACAAGTTCAGGGGAACTCCGATAGAGGCGCTTTCCCATGAGCAATTCAAGCAGCTGACCCAGAAGGCCAAGGTGATTATTCGCACGGGCGAAGCGAAGCCTTACGCGAACTGCATCCTGCAAGCCGGCGTCTATTTTTGATATGGAGGAGGTTCTAGAGATATGCGCATCGAAATGAAAGACATTTATAAGTCCTTTGGCACCAACCCGGTTCTCACGGGAGTGGATTTTGAGCTACAGGATGGGGAGATTCATGCCCTGATGGGAGAGAACGGCGCCGGCAAATCCACGCTGATGAACATTCTGATCGGTCTTCATCAACGGGACAGCGGGACTATCCTGATCGATGGTCGGGAAACCTATTTTGCCAACCCCAAAGAAGCGGAGCGTAACGGGATCGCTTTTATCCACCAGGAGCTGAATGTATGGCCGGATATGACGGTCCTGGAGAATCTGTTTATCGGGAAGGAAAGAACCACTGCACTTGGCCTATTGAATACGAACGAAATGAAAGCGCTAGCAAATGAGCAGTTCCGCAAGCTCTCCGTGACGATACCGCTGAACCAGGAGGCCGGGGAATGTTCGGTTGGGGAGAAACAGATGATCGAGATTGCCAAGGCACTCATGACCCATGCTCAGGTTATCGTTATGGATGAACCCACGGCCGCACTGACCGAGCGGGAAATCAAGAAATTATTCGAAGTCATTGCCTCCCTCAAAAAAGAAGGCGTCTCCATCGTCTATATTTCTCATCGGATGGAGGAGATCTTTACGATATGCGACCGGATCACCGTCATGCGGGATGGCAAAACCATAGATACCCAGGCCATACCGGACACGGATTTTGACGATGTGGTCCGGAAAATGGTCGGGCGTCAATTAACGGACCGTTTCCCTCAGCGCGCCTTCCAGCCCGGAGAAGTGGTGCTTGAAGTGAAGAACGCTTTCAAAACGGGGAAATTTAAAGACATTAGCTTCTCGGTGCGGGCCGGTGAAATTATCGGATTCTCTGGATTGATGGGGTCGGGCCGGACGGAAATCATGAGAGCGTTGTTCGGGCTTGATGCTCTGGACAGCGGCGAGGTGTGGGTTCGGGGGCAACAAGTGGCGATCCGTAACCCCCATGATGCGATGCAAGCGGGCATCGGCTTCGTTACGGAGGACCGTAAGGATGAGGGTCTAATTCTTGATTTCTCCATCCGCGACAATATGGCACTGACGAATTTATCCAGCTTCGCCCCCAAGGGTGTAATTCTGGACAAGAAGGAAAAAGAGTTCGCGGATCTGCTCATTCAGCGCCTTCAGATCAAGACGGAGTCCTCATCCACGCCGGCGCGTCAGCTCTCGGGAGGCAATCAGCAGAAAGTGGTTATCGCCAAATGGATCGGCATCGGCCTAAGCGTGCTGATCCTGGATGAACCCACACGCGGCGTCGACGTGGGAGCCAAGAGGGAAATCTATCATCTCATGAACGAGTTAACCGAACGCGGCGTTGCGATCCTTATGGTGTCCTCTGAGCTGCCCGAGGTTCTGGGGATGAGCGACCGGATATTAGTGGTCCATGAAGGGGAAATCGGCGGAGAACTATCCCGGCAGGAAGCTACGCAGGAAAGCATTATGACATTAGCCACAGGGGGGCAATAGGATGACAACAATTACGGATGGCAGAGAAAAAAAGAATTTGCGGGTGGGGCAGATTATACAGAAGCTGGGTCCGCTGCTGGGGTTGTTCATTCTTGTTCTCATCGTGTCCTTGCTGAATCCGAGCTTTCTGGAGCCCCTTAATATACTGAATTTGCTCCGGCAAGTCGCCATCAATGCGCTGATCGCTTTTGGGATGACCTTTGTCATTCTGACAGGCGGAATTGATCTATCGGTGGGTTCCATTCTCGCACTCTCCAGTGCCTTCATGGCAAATTTGCTGTTGGCGGGCTGGAATCCCATACTGGCGATTATAGGTGGCTGTGTATTGGGCGGAGCGATAGGAATGGTCAACGGCCTGATGATTACCAAAGGCAAAATGGCGCCGTTCATCGCCACTCTGGCGACCATGACGATTTTTCGAGGATTGACTCTTGTCTATACGGATGGCAACCCGATAACGGGTCTTGGAGACAGCATGACGTTCCAATTGTTTGGCCGCGGGTACTTCATGGGTATTCCCGTTCCGGCTGTTACGATGATTATCGTGTTCGCTTTGTTGTGGATAGTGCTGCACAAAACGCCGTTCGGCCGCAAGACCTACGCCATCGGCGGCAATGAGAAGGCCTCCATTATTTCAGGGATTAAGGTAGACCGTATCAAAATTATGATTTATTCGCTGGTCGGCATGCTGTCGGCATTGGCCGGGGCCATCCTGACTTCCCGATTGAATTCGGCCCAGCCAACGGCGGGAACCTCCTATGAGCTTGACGCCATCGCGGCGGTTGTACTGGGAGGCACCAGCTTGACCGGGGGCCGCGGACGCATTGTTGGTACCTTGATCGGTGCGCTAATTATCGGAATTCTGAACAATGGGCTGAATCTGCTGGGCGTCTCTTCTTTCTACCAGATGGTCGTCAAAGGGATTGTCATTGCGATTGCCGTACTGATTGACCGCAAGAAAGCCGTATAAAAGGGGGATTCCACTATGAAAAAACTCGCTTTAGTCCTGACGTCCATACTGCTGTTGATGATGACCGGCTGCTCCCTGGAGCCCCCCGAGTGGGCTAAACCTAATAATGAAGGCAACGCGCAAAATTTGAAAATCGGCTTATCCCTGTCAACCCTGAACAATCCCTTCTTCGTGTCCCTCAAAGACGGCGTAACGGCGGAGGCGAAGAAGCAAGGGGTGGAGATCCTGGTTATCGACGCTCAGAACGACTCTGCCAAGCAGAACAACGATGTGGAGGATCTGATGCAAAAAGGGGTGGACGCACTGTTGATCAACCCTGTGGATTCATCGGCAATCTCGACATCGGTCCAGTCGGCCAACAGCCTGAATATCCCGGTTATTACACTGGATCGCTCGGCGGATCAAGGAGAAGTCAAAGCCCTGGTCGCGTCGGACAACATTAAAGGCGGAAACATGGCGGCCGAATATATCGTCCAGAAGTTGGGCAAGGGCGCGAAGGTCATTGAGCTGGAAGGATCGCCGGGTGCATCGGCCACCCGTGAACGGGGCAAGGGATTCCATGAACTCGCGGATACCCAGCTAGATGTCATTGCGAAGCAAACAGCCGATTTCGACCGCATCAAAGGATTGACCGTTATGGAGAACCTGCTCGAAGGAAATCCGGGCGTGCAGGCGGTCTTCGCCCACAATGACGAGATGGCCCTGGGTGCGATTGAAGCGATCCAGAGCTCGGGCAAAAATATTCCCGTTATCGGGTTTGACGGCAACAAAGACGCGCTTGCTTCCATTGAGGCGGGCAAATTGACCGGAACCATCGCCCAACAGCCCGAATTAATCGGCCAGCTGGCCGTTCAAGCCGCCAAGGATGTGCTGGACGGGCAAACCGTGAAGCCGATGATTCCCGCACCGCTGAAGCTGGTCTTGAAAGAGCAATAGAAGAGAAGGCTTATTCCAAGCCGTCCAACCATACAACACTGCGTTCGCTGTCAGGCGGGCGCAGTGTTTGCTTAGTGATTCATTAGGACTGCTTGAGTAATTCTTGCAACGATACAGGAAATAATAGAGTTCTCTGGTTTGCTTCGCCAATCTAGCAGTTACTCAAAAACGGAAGAAATCCGCTAATTAGTTGCACTTTTGCAATTAAATCAATGGTTCCGAATTCAGGAACCCGGTGGATCAGGCCGATGCACTCTTTTATCCTTCTATAGTAGTGCAACCAGGCTTCGTTCTCCATATTCTTTGCCGTAGCACACAGACTAACCCGCACCCGGATGCATCTCTTATACTATCAAACTGTAAAGAGGTGTAAACTCATGAGTGTAACTGATCGAGCAAGACTGCGCAAAGCGCTAAAAGCATTGCGGGCACAGCGGGTGGTGCTGAAGGAAAGATTAGTGCGCATCAATCAGAATCTGTGTTTCGCTCCCATTGGAAGCCGTCCCAGAGCTGAGCTGCTTGCAGCAAGAGACTCTATCCGCCAAGCGCTTCGTTTGAATGCTGTAGCTGTCCGCAAAATTAAACGGGTATTGTGCTAGCAGCGGGTTGTCTGAGCAAGTAAAAGTGTACAGGCTGCATCGACAGAGGAGGCCGGATTGCCGGCCTTCTTTATGCTGTTTGCCGACATGACTATTCTAACCATTATGCTAAAATAAGATCATCTGAATCTGCCGGACAGGAGGTGCAGCCATGGAGTATAACCCGTTCCGCTGGTGGAAGCTGGTGCTGAGACTGTTGCTGCTGATGGGCTTTCATAGATAAGTGTGTAGTTTATAACCCCGCTGAATCGTCAAGGCTGTAGTAGAGTAGGCTGTTGCAGCAATTGACGAAAGGGGTATAGCTATGATTCAATTAATGAAAAAATGGGGGCTTGGCGTATCTGCAAGTCTGCTGCTGGTCTTAACGGGCTGCTTCCCGGAGGAACAAAGGCCGACAGTGACTGAGGTGGAGACGATGTCCAATCTGGATGGCGGACTCGGAACCGAATATGGTCCGTATTCCCCGGTGCTGCAGGATGTATATGACCGTTCCATTCCTGAAGAGGTGTACTCGGGAGAGTAGACTTAAGCTTCAGGAGCAGCGCATGTATCTAAATTGGGAAAGTGAAAGAGGAGAGTTGCGATCATGGCTGCAGAAATTGTACGAGTGACTACAGAGGAACAACTTCAATTGGGACTGGCTATCCGCACCAAGGTGTTCGTCGAGGAGCAGAAGGTGCCGATGCAGGAAGAGGTTGACGAATATGACGTCATCAGTCCGAATGTGCAGCATATGCTGATTATGGATCACGGCGTGCCGGTAGCGACGGGTCGGATGATTTATTACCAGAACGATTCAGCCAAAATGCAGCGGATTGCTGTGCTGAAGGAATACCGGGCTTATGGGTACGGCCGCGTGCTGCTGATGGCGCTGGAGGAGTATGCGCGTGAGCTGGGCCTCAAGGCGTCCATCCTGGATGGACAGTGCCAGGCGGAAGTTTTTTATGCCAAGCAGGGATATGAAGTGATTTCAACGGAGCCGTTCTATGATGCGGGCATTCTTCATGTGCGTATGAGAAAGGCGTTATAGCAGCAGTTGTACATAATCTTCTGATCCCCGGTACAAGCTATGAACTGCCCGGTAAGCACCCAGGCACAATTTAGCGACGGGGAGCGAACGATCATATGATGGACAATGAACGCGAAAGTTTTGTAGCCGCCCAGAAGAATGGAGACGGTGATCTGACCAGCTTCCAGACTTCATCCGGACGTGTGCTCGCTTATGAGCAGGCTCTGCAGGAGGTGCAGGCCGGCAGAATCGCCGGAGTGAATGTTTTTAAAGGCAAGGATGGGGAAATGTATATCCGTGGTGACGCCGATGGAGATCCTACGAACAACCTGGATCAGCTGCCGTCATTCTAATCTGCAATATCTTAACCGGGCAGACCGTGTCTTAACCGGCCTGCCCGGTTTTTTGTTGAAATATAAGAAATTATATGTTCCACACTATAATTCATCCTTCTATTTTTCGCAGAAACGGATGCCGCCTCTTGCAGAGGACGGCGAAGCCGTTTCTTCTTATGTCTGAATGCAAAACCGGGCAGGCAAATCTATGGAGGATCACCCGCTGTCGCCTTTTCTGCAGATCAGAGAGCAGAAATTAGTAATAGATGAAATTTTAACCGTATCAGCGCAACTTGCGTGAGGGGAGACAGTATATATTAATAGCATGAATTATCTGGAGGTTCTCCAATGACTAGATGGAAAAAAGTAGCGGTGTGTGTATTCGTGTTTTCGCTCATGGGCGGTTCTTTCTTGTTCGCAGATACCGTCACGCAGAAAATCCGGGTATGGAGCAACGGCAAGGAAATTGCGGATGGCGGCTATGTGATTGATGGGAAGACATTTATTTCCGCAAGAGAAGCCGGCGGCATTGTCAGTCTGGATGGTTCCGGTAAGGTGAGCATCCTCAGACCCAATGTTCATATCGTACTCTTCAAAGGAGATACCGTCTTCGGCAATGTGAAGCTGGGCAAGCTTAAATTCAAGGTACTCTCCCAGGTAGACAGCCTGACCGATTCGGTCTCCTCGGTGAAGATCGCCATTACCGACCCTTCAGGAAACGTGAAGGATATTGATACCCGTGATATGGAAGGCGCCAAGATGGCGGATTTCTGGTTCCCCACTTCGGAATTTACTTATGATTTCAAGGAGAGCGGCAAGTATAAGGTAGGCTTCTACATTAAGGCCACCAAGGGCTCGGATTACGTACTTGTGTCTGAGAAAGTAATCACTACAATGAATTAGGGTATTTGTGGGTCCGGCAAATTGACCTGAACTTACCAACCATGTTACGATACCCTTCGTAGGATAATTCAATTAAAGTGAGGTATTACAATGAGCGATCACAAACATGAGCATGGCCATGAACATGGTGAAGCATGCGGTTGCGGACATGATCACGACCATGAGCACGAGGAGTTTGTGCTGACCTTGACGAATGAGCAGGGCGAAGATGTGGAAATGGTGCTGGTGGAAACGTTTGATGTAGAAGAGAAGCTGTATGCTTTGCTGCTGGAACGTGAAAACCCTGAGGCAGACGGCATTATTCTGCGCTTGGAAGAAGAGAATGAAGAAATGGTGCTGTACAATATCGAAGATGAAGCTGAATGGAAAGCCGTTGAAGAAGCTTACAACGAGATGCTTGCCCAGCAACAATAGATTTCGGTGACTACACAGAGGCTCTGGCAATAGGGAGCATCTGATGCAGCTAACCAATGAACCCCCCGATGCATGTGCGTCGGGGGTTCATTGGTTGCCGTCTCTATTCAGGAGCAGAGGCTCCCATCAGGAGATGGGGTCGGCCTCTACAATCACTTTGATATTGGTGATGCTGCGGTCTTCAGGACCTTTGACCGGAAGTCCAATCTCCACATGATCAATAATATAATCGATATTGTCCTGGGTAATGACCTCTCCAGGCAGCAGGATCGGGATTCCCGGCGGGTAGACGTAAATAAATTCTGCGATGATAAAACCAGCCGATTCACGGAAAGGCACCAGCTGTGTGTCGGCATAGAACGCATCTCTTGGGATCAAGGCCAGCTGTGGAATTTCCGGAACCTGGACCTTCATCTCGTAGATTTCGCCTTTGCTGTAATGAATGGCAGAGAGCACACGCAAGGCAGCTAATAATTTATCAACTGATTCTTGGGTATCTCCCGGGGTAATAAGGCAAAGAATGTTATACATATCGCTAAGCTCTACTTCGATATTATATTTAGCACGCAGCCAGTTCTCGGTTTCGTAGCCGGTAATGCCCAGATGGCGCACATGCACATTAAGTTTCGTCGGGTCTAGATCAAATGTAGCTTCTGTACCTAGAATTTCTTTGCCGAAGCTGTACAAGCCCTCGATCTTGTTGATCTCTTCGCGGGCGAAATTGGACAGTGCAATCGTCCGGCTCGCCATCTCGTGGCCATTCAGCGCAAGATTGCGTCTGGACGTATCCAGCGATGCGAGCAGAATGTAGGATGTCGAGGTTGTGGTCAGCATGCTCATGATCGTCTGTACCCGTTGCGGGTTAATCAGACCGGTCTTGGCATTGACATTAAGCACCGAGCTTTGGGTCATGGAGCCGCCCAGCTTATGCACGCTCGTAGCTGCAATGTCCGCACCGGCCTGCATCGCCGATACCGGCAGATCCTCATGAAAATGAATCAGAACACCATGTGCCTCGTCAACCAGAACGGGAACACCGTAAGTATGGGCCAGGTCGACAATCGAACGCAGATCAGCGCAGACACCGAAATAGGTTGGATTGATGACCAGAACGCCCTTGGCATCCGGATGGCGCCTTAAAGCCCGTTCCAGCGAGCTGGTGGTTATGCCGTGGTCTATCCCGAGATTCTCATCCTGTACAGGCGAGACGAACACAGGCTTGGCTCCGGAGAAAATAATCGCCGACATCACCGATTTATGGATGTTGCGCGGCACGATAATTTTGTCACCGGGAGAGCAGACAGAGAGGATCATCGTCATGATGGCATTGCTCGTGCCTTGTACACTGAAATACGTGTAGTCGGCGCCGAAAGCCTGCGCCGCCAGCTTCTGAGCTTCCTGAATCACCCCTGTGGGCTGATGTAGGTCGTCAAGCGGCGCGATGTTGATCAAGTCTATGGATAGAGCATTATCGCCGATAAACTCACGGAATTCGGCATCGGTTCCCAGCCCCTTCTTATGTCCCGGAATGTGGAATTGAACTGGATTGCCGGCGGCATGCTTTTTGAGAGCAGAGAAGAGGGGAGTACGGTGTTGATTCATTTAATGCTGTCACAACCTTTCGTGTTTCGCTAAATTTTCAAGCAAGCATCAGTATAACAAAACCAACAACATATTACTAGGATGTGATGTAATGCCTGGCAAAATCGAGCAGCGTATGCATATTAAATTGGCGTCTCCGTTTATCATGGAGATGTGGGTCATTATTTTTCTGGTGGAGTTTGTCAAAGGTTCACTTCTTGTCGCCCTGCTGCCGGTATATATGGAGAACATACTCGGTTTATCCGTGACAGTGGTGGGTTTTGCGTTCGCCCTGCAGTATCTGGGGGACAACCTGTTTCGCAGCCCGTCCGGCTGGATCATGGAGCGTATCGGCTACCGCTGGGCGATGACCGGAGCGCTGCTGCTTATCCTGGTAGCTGTGGGCATGATCGTTTACGCTAAGGATGCAGTATCCTTGTCCGTGGCCTGCCTGATTCTGGGCATCGGGACTTCGCCGCTCTGGCCCTGTGTCATGACCGGAATTACCGAGCTGGCCGGATTAACCAAGAGCGGCAGCAGCGGAGCTGCGATGGGGGCGGTGGAGATGGCTTCCCTGGCCGGAACCGGCATAGGGCCGATCACGGTTAATTTCCTGATGGATCATGGCGGAAAAAGCTACCAGGCAGCCTTTCTGTTCCTGCTCGGCTGCGCGGTCCTTGTGGTGGTCGTTGCGCTGTTTCTGCCCAAGCGGATCGGCCCCAGCGCGCCCCATGTCGTGCGTGACATGGATGCCACTGTCAGCGAGGTCGCTGTGCCGGCCAAGAAGCTGAGACCGCTGGAGAGCCTGCGAAGAACACTGCACCAGGTTAGAACAACACTCAAAGTCAGCCGGCTCCTCTATCCGGCGCTGTTCCTGCAGGCCTTTGCCATCGGGCTGATGACGCCTGTGGTCACGTTGTTCGCCCGCACGGAGCTGCATGTGACCCCGAACCAGTTCAGCCTGCTGCTGATTGCCGGCGGAGGCATTACCGTGCTGGCGCTGATTCCGGCCGGCCGACTGGTGGATCGGATCGGAACGACCGTATTCCTGAACATCGGCTTTCTATTGGCTGCTGTTTCTCTGGCGCTGTTCTCCCAGGTGCGCTGGCTGCCGTTCGCGTTCGGCGCGGTGGCACTGGTGGGAATAAGCTACGCGCTGATCCTCCCGGCCTGGAATGCATTTCTGGCCCAGCAGGTGCCAAAGGGTGAGCGGGGTACGGTCTGGGGTTTGTTCCTGACCCTGCAAGGCTCAGGGATGGTGGCCGGACCGGTGCTGTCCGGGAAGCTATGGGACAGCGTGGGGCATGGTGTGCCATTTCTGGCCAGCGCTGTTGTGATGGTTCTGCTGTTTGTGCTGCATCTGCTGATTGTCCACCGGACGAAGCTGAAGCTGAAGCTGAGCTGAATGAAGCAGAAACCGCCTCTATGACTAGAGGCACGCTTATTGTGTATGCTTGTGAGCTATGAATAAAGCCGCTGGTCCCCGGGAACATCCTGGGGACCAGCGGCTTTATTGTTGACTTAATCTCTTGCGCATTCCGCAGGAACAGCCGGCCTTTGTGTTACTACTTAGGACTCCTTTAAGGAGCCGAACATTTAGTTGCGAAACGGGTTGCTGCTTAGGTCTCCATAAGATAGGAGCATCCAAGATGTGATTTCTTGAACACCAGCTTAGTCCAGCCAGCGATTTAAGTGCGAAAACGCACCTAATTCACCGATTTTTTCTGTTTTGGAGCAAATAAGTGCGAATACGCATCTAATTTCGAGTTTTGAGCGTTAAACAAACGTTTTCCTCGAAAATAGTTGCAGATTCGGTTACTACTTAGGATCCTGCGAGGATATAGAAGGTTTACTTGCGAAGGTTAGGGGATCACACTACCGTAATCCAAACCCTCCCCACCCGAACTTCAGGTAACCCACGTCCTAACGGACCGTATAGCTCCAATTTCCTCATTTCTGCGCTGGTTTGGAATCTAACGGACCGCATAGCCTCTATATCGGAAAAACAGGCCTTACCTAGTGGGTTTTGGCTTGAATAGGGGCTCCTGAATCCGTTAGAGCTGCAAAACAGCCTTTGTACAGCAAATAGGGGCTCCTGAGTCCGTTAATAGTCTGAAAGTTAATCGCTGGTTACCGGCGACAGCCTTCCTTTGTTATACTTAGCCTCCTTGTCGCGCGGTGTGGTATGACAGGCTCGGACGAGTAACACAAGGAACATAAGGGGGTCCTAAGTAGTAACCAGATTCGCACTTATTTCTCCGCTAACAGGAGTTTCAGCTGAAATTAAATGCAGATTCGCATCTAATTCTCTGAAAGCTCTTATGCAACACTCTACATTGATGTTTCAGCTGAATTTAGTTGCAGTTTCGGTTACTGCTTAGGACTCGGGCCTTCCCCAAGCAGATTGGCGCTATCGAAGGAGAAAAATATAGGTGGCTATGGGGAAAAACTACCGTTAATTCCGGGCTAATGATCGATAATCATGGCATATAGGGAAAAGTTACCACTGAATCGTCTATCGAGGGCATTTTGGAGCCAATAGGGTGTCATTAGTGGTAGAAACTCCCTATCCTCTCATCAGATTCCCCAACTTTCGTACAATTAGCGGTAGAATTTCCCTACACATCCTCACTGGACCTAAGGAGTAACCAGTTTCTCATCAAATTACCCAGAAAGTTCCAGGGCAGACTCTAAATTCCTGGCAAGAACCTAAGTAGTAAAATTTTTGCACTTAGGCTCTTGCGCATTCCGCAGGAACAGCCCGCTCTCGCTCATAGGCTCTTGCGCGCATTCCGCAGGAACAGCCCGCTCTTGATCTTAGCAATCGGCCGTGTTATCCCGTAAGGGATGCCACGGCCAACCCCAGCGGCGTCCAAGCGGTCCCGCAGGGATAAGCGCTCCTCCCTCCCAGCCTCCTAATCACAGTACCGCCAAGCTCATTCGCCAAATTTGCGGGAGTCCAGAGGGTGCAGCCCTTTGGGGCCCTCCCTTGGAAGGGAGGGTTTGGGAGGGATCGACGCCATCCTATACAACACCAACAACCTCTCAAAAGTCTGCTGAATCAAGGCGATCAGCCGATCCTGATCCTGCAGCACAGGGTCATCCTTGGCGATGCGCAGCCCGCAGGTGACTTCAGCTTTCTTCACTTCCTTCAGCCTGCGGGCGAATTCGCCGTACTCTTCGCCGCCCATTTCCGAATGGGGTGTGCCACGCGGGTCCAGATGATCTGTGGACCAGAAATAATCCCCTGGCAGCTGCTTGATCACATCCTCTGTATTTCTCGACAGGGCTTCGGCAAAGCTAATCTTATTAGTGCTCTCATAGATAATGGCAAACACCACAAACAAATGGCTGCCGAACATCCCTACCTGAAAGTGGGGCAACGCCTTGTAGCCGCGTTTATTCGGTCCCCAGGCGACCCAGGTATCCTTCGGGGCGTGGACGGTACGGCGGGCATGCTTCGCTACATGCGGGAACATCTCCTCGCCGCAGAGTGCAGACAGGAAGGGTGCCAGCTCATAGCCAAGCTGGGTCAGCTTGGGACGGACGCGTTCGATCAGCGCCTCCATACGCGGCTCCAGTCCTTCAATCTCAAAGACGGCAAAATCGGGCTTGTCAAATTCAATAACCGGCATGATAGCTGTCACCTCGTATTTTAATGGGTTAAAATGTTGTAAACGTTTGGGAATGGACAGCAGCGGGTAAAAATAGTCAATAAACCAAGTTACCGCTACATAAAATGAAGTATAAAATAAGAGTAACACGAACGCAAAATTCAGCATCACAAAAATTGGGGAGGTCCGGCATCCTGCAATACTTCCGAGATTGACTTACCAAGCTGTTAGGAGGGAGTGCCTTGAATAAAAACGACGAGGTTGAATATTGCAATCTGGAGCTGCGTTTCGACCGGCAGCATATCCAGGATCTGATCAAGAATCTGATTCAAGACGGCTATTCCCTGTATTGGAGCGAGAATGAGAACGTGTTTCTGATCTCGGTACGCACCGGCCGCAAGCTTGTCAAACTGCGGTTCCAGCCGTTTAAAGACGGCTACAAGCTGGTGGGTGACTATATGATCCGTGATCCGCGCCTGTCCGAGTGGATGGAGAAGCTGATCGGAGAGATGCGCGGCCATGCAATCGTCAAGCGTTTCCGCGACCGCCAGATTATTATCGAGAATATTCTGTTCGGTGAAGTCATCCGTCTGGTGGAAATCTCGGGCTACCAGCAGCGGGTATTATACCAGAAGGGGCCGCTGCTGTCGGACCTGGAGCTGAGCAAGCTGTACTATTCCGCAGAGGGAGAGGAACGCATCCGCCAGCGCAGGCTGGAGGTTGATGAGCAGCTTGATCTGCTGAGCAAGGCAATGCGTGCAGGCGATGCTGAGGCTTCGGCGGAATGCACCGGCAAGCTTCAAGCGCTGACGCACGAGCTGAGCCTGCTGGAATGGTAACATAATGGACCACAGCAGCGCAAAGGGCACTCCGCAGCCGGGGTGCTTTTTTTTCAAATAAAAGAAGTTATATGTTTCAGCCATAAATTATCCTTCTATTTCCCGCAGAAACGGATTCCGTCTCCTTCAAAGGACGGCGGCAAGCCGTTTCTTCTTGGAATATGTAGCTGCCTATCTACGGAGGGGTTCACTTCTGAACATAAAACCGTTAAAATAGTCATTGTGAGCAATTTCCCTGTATCCAGGGATTTGTCAATGAAATTGATCTCTTTTCGCAGGGGACTTTGCTGTCTCTGACAAAGGGTGGTATTCTTATACTGCGAGAAATGGATTTCACACAATACAGAGTGTAAAGGATGGAGGACCAGATGGCTAAACAACAAATCGGCGTCATTGGCTTAGCGGTAATGGGCAAGAATTTGGCTCTGAATATCGAGAGCAGAGGTTTCACCGTATCAGTATTCAACCGTTCTCCTGAGAAGACACATGATCTTCTGAACGAAGCGAAAGGCAAGAACCTGACGGGTGCTTTTACCATTGAGGAATTTGTTGAATCATTGGAAACACCGCGCAGAATTCTGATCATGGTGCAGGCGGGTAAAGCAACGGACGCTACCATTGAGCAGCTGCTGCCGTTCCTGGACCAGGGCGATATTATCATCGACGGCGGCAACGCTTATTTCCCTGACACGGTGCGCCGCAGCAAAGAGCTGGAGGAAAAAGGCTTCCGCTTCATCGGAGCCGGTGTCTCCGGGGGCGAAGAGGGTGCTCTTAAAGGGCCTTCCATCATGCCAGGTGGCCAGGAAAGCGCGTATAAGCTCGTAGAACCTATTCTTACGGCAATTTCGGCCAAAGTGGACGGAGAGCCTTGCTGTACATATATTGGGCCTGGCGGTGCGGGACATTACGTCAAAATGGTGCATAACGGCATTGAGTATGGCGATATGCAGCTGATCTGTGAAGCCTACCAACTGCTTAAGGATGTGCTTGGCCTGGGTGCCAAGGAACTGCATGAAATTTTTGCAGAGTGGAATAAAGGCGAACTCGACAGCTACCTGATCGAGATTACCAAAGACATCTTCGCGCAGTATGACGAAGAAACCGGCAAACCGATGGTGGATGTGATTCTTGACTCCGCCGGACAGAAGGGTACCGGCAAGTGGACAAGCCAAAGCTCGCTGGATCTCGGCGTGCCATTGTCCATGATTACCGAATCCGTATTCTCCCGCTTCCTGTCTGCCATGAAGGATGAGCGTGTAGAAGCCAGCAAAGTGCTGAACGGACCGGAAGCCGCTCCATTCACCGGGGACAAGGCTGAATTCATCGAGAACGTGCGCAAGGCACTGTTCACGAGCAAGATCGTTTCCTACGCCCAGGGCTTCGCCCAGTTGCGCGTAGCTTCCGACGAATACGGCTGGAACCTGAAATATGGCGAATTGGCCAAAATCTGGCGCGGCGGCTGCATTATCCGCTCCCGTTTCCTGCAGAACATCACAGATGCTTATGAGAATAACGCTGATCTGAAGAACCTGCTGCTTGATCCGTTCTTCAAGGATGTCATGGATTCCTACCAGACTGCATGGCGCAAGGTCATCGCTTCGGCGGTAACACTTGGTGTGCCGGTTCCAGGGTTCTCCAGCGCACTCGCTTATTATGACAGCTACCGCACAGAACGCCTTCCGGCGAACCTGCTGCAGGCGCAGCGCGATTACTTCGGTGCCCACACGTTCAAGCGTGTTGACAAAGAAGGCGTGTTCCACCACAACTGGCTGGCAGAGTAAGACATACGATTCATTTCATAACTTGCAAGCCCGGAAGATTTCGCCAGAAATGGCGGGCCCTCCGGGCTTTTTGCTGTGGCTGTGCCTGGGCGGGGCGTGCAAGAAGCGGATTGTCTAATCTTTTGACCCTGTGTTATGATATGACAAATGTCGCGGCCAGGAGGGTAGTCATGACTGGGAAGAAGGAAGCAGAGAAACCGGCAGAATGCCGTGAGCACAGCAGTAATATCGTTCTGGTAGGCATGATGGCGACCGGTAAGTCGACTGTGGCTGTGCTGCTTGCCGAGGAGCTGGGCTATGAGCTGGTGGATGTGGATCAGGTGATCGTCCGGAAGGAAGGCCGGAGCATCGCGGAGATCTTCGCACAGAGCGGCGAAGCCTATTTCCGGAAGGTTGAGTCGCAGTGTCTTGCGGAGGTGCTGCAAGCCGACAAGCAGATTATATCGACCGGCGGCGGAGCGGTGCTGGCACCGGCCAATACCCGTCTCATGCTGGAGCAGGGAGTGGTCATTGCGCTTACGGCAACTGCTGAGGAGATTATTGCCCGGGTCAGCGGGGATCAGAACCGGCCGCTGCTCGCCGGCAATGCGGAAGAACGGGTCCGGGGCATCATGGAAGAGCGCCGGGAGGCCTATCGCTTCGCGCATTGCACAGTGGACACCACAGGCCTGAATACGGCTGAGGTGCTGCAGCATATTTTGGATCATATGGGTAGTTATACTTCAATTCATCCATAAACCTTGAGGTTCTGGAAGAGCGGGTTGCCGCTAAGCAGGGACAGTCAGCCCCTTGTCTTTGGTGCATTGCCGCGTCTTAGCTTCTAAGCGTGTGGAACTGCAGGCATTAGTCCTCCTGCGTTTCGTTCCATTCGATCATGCCGCCGCTCAGGTTGGCGACGTTATAGCCGGACTGAACCAGGTATTCACAGACCCGCTGGCTGCGTGCGCCGGAGCGGCAGATGAATATAATCTCTGCGTCTGCAGGAATCTCATCCTGGCGCGCAGTAATTTCGCCCATGGGGATATGCAGCGCATCCGGGATCATGCCCGCGGCTACTTCTTCATCCTCGCGGACGTCGATGAGCACCAGGTCACTGCCTGTTTCCAGTCGCTGCCGCAGTTCCTGCGGTGTAATTTGGGGAATATTATTGTTCATGGAGCAACCTCTTTTCATCTGAAGAATGCCCTAATGATAACACAAGAGCAGAATAGCCTGTCAAACCAGCTGTACATACAGACTACAATTATACTAAGGAGCGCTTAAATTATGGATGTTATTGTTAGGCCAACGCCAACGCTGCAAGGTGAAATCGGAGCACTCTCTTCCAAGAATTACACCACCCGCTACCTGCTTGTTGCCGCCCTCTCCGAAGGGGTGAGCACGATCTATCATCCCGCACACAGCGAGGACAGCGATGCGATCCGCCGCTGTATTGCCGACCTTGGAGCAGTGCTTACCGAAGACGAAGAGAAGATTGTTATTCAGGGCTTTGGACGCCATCCGCGTCATGTGAAGGAGCTGAATGTGGGCAACGCGGGAGCGGTGCTGCGTTTCCTGATGGCTGTGGCTGCACTTAGTCCTGAGGTGACCTTCGTGAACACCTATCCCGATTCGCTGGGCAAAAGGCCGCATGACGACCTTATAACAGCGCTGGGCCAGCTCGGTGTGGAGGTCGAGCATCGTGAAGGCAAGCTGCCAATCACCATTCGCGGCGGCTCGGCGGTAGGAGGCCGGATTACCGTCTCCGGTGCGGTCAGCTCGCAATATCTCAGCGCATTGCTGTTCCTGACCCCGCTGCTTGCCGAGGACAGCGAGATTATCGTGCTGGACGATCTGAAGTCGAAGGTGGTTGTGGGGCAGACGCTGGAGGTGCTGGAGCAGGCCGGAATTGTAGTCCATGCTGCAGAGGATTACATGTCCTTCAAGGTGCCAGGCGGGCAGGCGTATGCCGCCAAGAATTATACGGTGCAGGGCGATTACCCCGGATCTGCAGCGGTGCTTGCCGCAGCGGCGGTAACGCAGTCGGATGTGAGCATTCACCGGCTGGCCGAGCACAGCAAGCAAGGGGAACGGGCGATAATCGATGTGCTGCGGATGATGGAAGTGCCGCTAACCCATGAGAACGGTACGGTGCATGTGCAGGGGAACGGGAAGCTGAAGGCGGTTGAATTCGACGGTGACAACGCAACGGATGCGGTGCTGGCGATGGTGGCGGCGGCGGTCTTCGCCGAAGGCACCTCACGGTTCTACAATGTGGAGAACCTGCGCTATAAAGAGTGCGACCGGATTACGGATTATCTGGCCGAGCTGACACGGGCCGGAGCCAAGGTCGAGGAGCGGCGCGATGAGATTATTGTCCACGGCATGCCGGAAGGGGTTGAAGGCGGCGTGACGATCAATGCGCATTATGACCACCGGGTAATTATGGCGCTCACCGTAGTAGGCCTGCGTGCCCGCCAGCCGCTGCTGATCAAGGATGCGCATCATGTGGCGAAGTCCTATCCGCAATATTTCGATCACCTGCGTGCGCTTGGTGCCGATGTAGAGTGGGTACAATAAGGATAGGGAACCATTCAGAGCCTAATATGAAAAGGGGAATGAGATATGCATTTTGAGAACCCGCCCCGTGAACGGATCGGCGACCTGCTGGCTGCTGTGGGCAACATAGCTGTTGTTGGATTATCAGACAAAACCGACCGCACCTCCTATATGGTCGCCCGGGCGATGCAAATGCGCGGCTACCGGATCATCCCGGTCAACCCAACAGTTGACGGCGAAATCCTGGGCGAGAAATGCTACCATACGCTGGCAGAAATCCCGGAACCCGTGGATATCGTCAATGTGTTCCGCCGCAGTGAATTCTGCGCGGAGGTTGCGCAGGAGGCGGCCGACATCGGCGCGAATGTGCTGTGGCTCCAGCAGGGCATCATCAGCCAGGAGGCGGCAGATATTGCCGCCCTGCACGGGATGACGGCCATTATGGACCGCTGCATCAAGGTAGAGGAAGCGATCACGATGCACGGGCGCAGCCGGGTGTAAGGGAGCTGAATGCTGCCTGTCGCTATGCTAAGCGCCGCTTGTTGCCATGCTAAGGGCCGCCTGTCGCCATGCTAATGCCTGCACCTTGCCAAGCGCCTGCTGGGCTGAGCTAAACCGCTACCCTGCGTGAGTGATGGCCTAAGACTTTTCCCGCAGAGGGGCAGCCGGATCGTTGTAGAACTTTTAAGCTGGAACAGCTATAATTGTAAGTAGTTATATGTGACGAAGAACGTCCTTTAATCCGCAGCTCTGCGGGTTGAAGGGCTTTTTTGCGTTATAAGAATGGGGGGGGAGAAATGATGGAGAATGGCAGCAATCAGGAGTTTGAGGAAGCTCACCGTTTGTGGATCAGCCAGCATGCTGAACAGAGAGAGGGTGAAGCTAAGGGAAGACTGCTCAGGGGGCATAACTATGCCGAGAAGCTTTTTGTGCAAAATGTGTGGTGGCCGCTATTCGAATCGCTGGATCAGCTGCATCCAGAGGTTGAGATTTATGATTGGAACCGCAAATCACAGTTCCTGGATTTTGCCTATCTGCCGCAGAATGGGGCGCGTTTCGGGCTGGAGTGTGACGGCTTTCAGAGTCATATTAAGGATATGGACCGCGAGAAATTCAGCTACGCGCTCAACCGGGACAGCTACCTGACAGGAATGGGCTGGCGGATGCTGCACTTCGCGTTTGACGATATTCAGAATCGTCCCGAGATCTGCCGGATGCTGCTGCAGCTTGCGTTGGCTCCATATCTGACGCGCAGCAGAACGGGCGGCCCTGTGCTTGCTTCAGCAGAAAAGGACGTGCTGCGTTATGCCTGGAGCCTGGGCCGTGCTGTTAGGCCGAAGGATGTGCAACTGCATTTTGAGCTGAACTTTCGGACGGCACAGAAGCTGCTGCAGTCGCTTAGCGGCAAAAATCTGCTCCAGCCAGTCGGCTCCGGCCAAAGAGTGAGATTTTATGAGCCAAAAGCGATGCATCCCGATCAAATATGGTAAGTGGATCACCCGGCGGGCGTTTCTATGGAGAGTAACTGTATTTCATACATCTATTCTTAAAGTAATCAGCTGTTTTTTAGTTTTAGTTGTATTTGGTGCAGTTAAAATTGACCAAAGCGTATGAAAACGGCTAAATCAGGATTTTTAAGTGTATGAAATACAGTTATTCACTGATTTGAGAGAAAAGTGACTGTTTTAAGTGTACAAAATGCAGTTACCTTGGCGTGGGGGCAGGCAGGTGGTCAGAATTGGGGCTGGTGCGTACCAGGAGGAGCGATGGGAGTAGTTGGCGTGCGTGGTACCTGGAGGAGCGATGGGAGTAGTTGGCGTGCGTGGTACCTGGAGGTACCGGGGCAGTTGAAGGGCAGGTGGTTAGTGGTCAGAGAGCGAGCGCACCTGAACGTGCAGGTGGTAAGTGGTTGGAGAGCGGGATATAGCGCTTCCAGCTGTGGGCGAATCGGCACAGAATCTTTTGACAAAAACTCGCCCAGCGCGTACCATCTATTATAGAAAGAAAGGAGAGGGTCAGCTTGAATTGGCTCGGATCATTGCAGCAACTGGGCAGAGCCATCATGCTTCCGACCATGGTGCTTCCGGCGGCAGCGATTCTGCTTAGTCTGGGCAGCTTGCCTTGGTCTGCATGGGGACTTTCTTCGGTAGCCGAAGTGGCCACACTGGCGGGAGAGGGAATATTCTTCTATATGCCATACCTGTTCGCAGTCGGCGTAGCGTGGGGGTTGTCCAATCAGGCAGGGCCTGCGGGACTGGCAGCGCTGGCAGGGATGTTCACCTATGACCGGATTCTCAGCGGTATGGGTGACGGAACCGTTCAGCCCGCTACACTGATCGGTATTATGCTTGGGATTGTTGCCGGTGTTGCGCATAACCGGTTTAAGAATATAAAGCTTCCGGAGGCGATCCAGTTTTTTGGAGGATCGCGTTTTGTTTTGCTGTTTATGGGGCTGTTTTCCGCCCTGTTCGCCTGGGTGATGCTGGGGGTTGCGCCTCTGCTGCAGAGCGGCTTGAACCGCTTGTTTGCAGGCATACTTGAAACCGGCGGTTTTGGCTTGTTTATATACGGGGTGCTGTACAGGGTGCTGACCGCCTTCGGACTGCATCACATCCTGAACAATGTGTTCTGGTTCCAGCTGGGCAGCTTTCCCACATCTGACGGCAGCGCTGTTGTACAGGGCGATTTGCCGCGTTTTTTTGCCGGAGACCCTACAGCGGGGATCTTCATGGCCGGGCTGTTTCCGATCATGATGTTTGCGCTGCCGGCCATCGCGTTCGCCATCATTCAGGAAGCACGCGAGGATTTGAAGCCTAAGATCAGGAAGACTTTTTTTCGTGCCGCTTTGGTCTGTTTCTTGACCGGGGTGTCAGAGCAAATTGAGTTCGCGTTCCTGTTTGCTTCGCCGCCGCTATTTATCCTGCACACGGTGATGTCGGGTCTGGCGATGGTGCTGACTTATTACCTCGGCATCCATCACGGATTCTCCTATTCGGCCGGGGCGATTGATTTCTTCCTCAATCTGCATCTGTCGCAGCGGGCGTGGCTGCTGATTCCGATCGGCATCGGCTACGGAATTGTCTACTACAATCTGTTCCGCTGGGCTATACGCCGTTTCCAGATTCCAACTCCGGGCCGCGAGGAGGGCTCCGACCTGGGCGACTGGGCGGGCAATATTCCGTATCAGGCACCGCTTGTACTGGAAGCGCTTGGCGGCAAGGAGAATATCGTGCAGGTGCAGGCCTGCATCACCCGTCTGAGACTCACAGTGCACAATGACCGGATGATCGATACCGGAGCGCTGAAGGGACTCGGCTCGGCCGGGATCATCAAGCTCGGAGGCGGCAATGTGCAGGTGGTCTTTGGCACGTACTCTGAGCTGATCCGGGAAGAGATCAACAAGCTGCTGCTGCGGGATCTGCCGCAGGTGCTGTTCAGTGCGCCGATGCAGGGCCGGATGCTGCCGATCGAGGAGGTGCCGGACCATATTTTTGCCGCTAAGCTGGTGGGAGACGGCGTCGCCTTTATGCCGGAGAAAGGAGAGTTGGTCTCTCCGGTCTTCGGCAAGGTTATGCATGTGTATCCCACGATGCATGCTGTCGGCATTGCCACGCCGGAAGGGCTGGAGGTGCTGATGCATATCGGCATTGATACCTCACAGCTGAAAGGGCCGTTTGATGCGGTGGTGAAAGAAGGCGACAGCGTAGAGCCGGGACAGCTGCTTGTGAGGTTTGATCTGGCCTACCTGAAGGAGCATGCTGCATCGCTGGCCACTCCGATGGTGATTACGAATCCGGACCGTGTGAAATCCTGGAGTTATGCTCCATTCAAAAATGTTAAAAAGGGGCAATCATCAGTAATGTCCGTAGTATTGCATGAAAGCAGCATTGGAGGGATCGAAGCATGATACAAGGCATAGGCGCAGCAGCTGGTGTAGCCATCGGGAAGGCCTTTGTCTTGCCGAACTGGGAATGGAGCCTGCCGGATACGCAGGTGAACCCGGTAGATCTGGCCAAGGAATTCGAACGATTATATGAAGGCATCCGTACCTCGAAGAATGAGATTGAATTTATCAAAAAAGAGTTTCGCGAGGTGGTGGGGCCGGAGGAGTCCAGCATTTTTGATGCGCATCTGGCTATCCTGGATGATCCGGTATTCATGAGTGAAATCCGTGGCATTATCGAACGCCAGTACAAGGCGGCTGAGGTGGCGGTTAAAGAGGCCATCGACCACTTTGTACAGATGTTCGACCTGCTGGATGACGAATATATGAAAGAGCGGGCGGTCGATATCAAGGATGTCGGCAACCGTCTGCTCAAGCATCTGCTGGGTGCACCGGAAGTGGTTCTTCCCTCGGACACACAGCCTTATATCCTGGTAGCGAAGGAGCTGTCGCCTTCCCAGCTGGTTCATTTGAACCCCGCTTATGTCCTGGGTATTGTGACCATGATGGGCGGCAAAACCTCGCACTCCTCAATCATGGCGCGGGCGCTCGGAATTCCGCTGGTGGCGGGACTGGAGAACAAGCTGCCCAGCCCGATCCAGACCGGGGATATGCTGGTGATCGATGGCGAGACGGGTTCAGTGCAGCTTCATCCCGATGAGACGACCGTGACCAATTACGCTTCCATCCGGGACAAGCAGCAAAAGAAGCGGGAACAGCTGGAGCTGCTGGCGACGGTGGAAGCTGTCACGAAGGACGGAGTGACGCTGCGGCTTGCCGGCAATATCAGCTCGGTGAAGGAATTAAAAGTGGCGCTGAAGTACGGAGCCGGAGGCGTCGGGCTGTTCCGTACCGAGTTTCTCTACATGGACCGCAGCTCCTTCCCTACGGAAGAAGAGCAGTTTGATGTCTACAAGCAGGTGGTAGAGCAGGTAGGAGATGGCTCGGTTGTTATCCGTACGCTCGACATCGGCGGGGACAAGCACTTGGATTACTTCCAGCTGCCGGAAGAGCAGAATCCCTTCCTGGGCTACCGCGCCATCCGTATCAGCCTCGACCACAAGGATATGTTCAAAACCCAGCTGACTGCCATTGTGCGGGCCAGCGCGTTCGGCAAGGTCAAGGTGATGTTCCCCATGATCTCCTCTGTGGAGGAGGTTCAGGCTGCCAAGGCTGTGCTGGAGGAAGTCAAGCAGGAGCTGGCAGATCGGGGTGTGCCGTTCGACAGGAATCTGCCGGTGGGCATTATGATCGAGGTGCCTGCAGCGGTGATGATCGCCGATCTGCTGGCAGAGGAAGTTGATTTCTTCAGCATCGGCACCAATGATCTAGTGCAGTACGTGCTGGCTGTTGACCGGATGAATGAGCAGATTGCTCATATGTATCATCCCTACCATCCGGCAGTGCTGCGCATGATCCGCATGACCGTGGAAGCCGCCGCTGATGCGGGCATTCAGGTCAGCGTATGCGGAGAGATGGCAGCAGACGAACGTTCGCTGCCACTCTGGCTGGAGCTGGGCATCAGCGAACTGAGCATGTCGCCGCAGGCGCTTCTGAAGGTGAAGCACCGCGCGCTGAATACAATAGCTTCAGAGGCCAGAACGGTAGCGAAGGCCTGTTTCCGCCACCGCACCAGTCTGGAAACCGAAGAGAAGCTTAGCGCTTTTGTCCGAAGAAGCGGAATCGTGCTTGAAGCCGCTGCCAAGCCGCAAGAGAAAAGCTCCTGACGCAGCGGGCGTCAGCTGCAAATACAGCACACAGCCCTGGGCCGGAGTATCGGCATTCAGGCTGACTTAATCAAAGGCCTGGCAGATTGCCGGGCCTTTGGTCTGTCTGCAGCTTTCAGCAGCCTTGGAAGTTAGGCTGCTCCAAAAAAGAAAAACCGTTTGCGCCTGAACAGAGTCAATATAAAAACAGAGCAACAAAACTGCTGCTTCCTAAGAAGATACGGCATCGCCGTCCTCTGAAGAACAGCAGATTGGGGGGGAAGGGTATGCAACAAACGGCTGAAGCAGGGGCGCTTGAGATATCGGAGGAGGAGATCTTCTATGAGCAGGTGTCCGCGCAGCGGAGGAAGCTGTACGGCATCGCCTACAGCTATCTAAGAAGTGAAGCGGACGCACTGGAGGTACTGCAGGAGACTACCTGCCGTGCCTGGCAGAAGCGTAAGAGCTTGAGAAATCCCGAGCGTTTCACGCCCTGGCTGGTCCGTATTCTGATTAATTGCTGCAAGGATGAGCTGAAGCGCAGAAAACATATCGTTACTGCTGAGCAGCCAGAACGTTTCGAAGACGGTGTTATGGAGATGAGAAGCGACCACAGGCTGGATATGGATCAGGCACTGGATGCCGTGAAGCCCAAATACCGCCAGGTGCTGGTGCTTAAGTATTACAAGGATATGACGGTCAGCGATATTGCCGAGGTACTAGATAAGCCGGAGGGAACCGTAAAGACCTGGCTCAACAAAGGGCTGAAGCAGCTGCGTGACCGAATGAAGCGGAAGGGGGAATACTAATATGGATACCAATGAAGACAAACAACAGCTGTCAGACTATTTCCAGAAACTCACGGCCGAAGCCGATGAGGTGCCGGAAATGAAGCTGGAGCTTGCCATCCGCAAGGGAATGCAGCGGGGGACAAGTAGCCGCAGAGGGCTGCGCAGCCGTTATACTGCCGGGCTAATTGCCGCCGTTACCCTAGTAATGCTGGTTCTTCTCCCCTGGGTGTATCAGCAGCAGTTGAAGCCGCAGCAGACCTTCACCCCGCAGAGCTGGGGAGAGCTGGAGGTGTTTCGTTCAGTCATTAATGAGAGCAGCCTAAGCTTGCTGTCCGCGCTGGATGCTGGTTTAGTGCAGCCGATGAATGTGGCTTCAGAGGAGAAGAACGGCTATCAGTTAACTATTAACGGTGTTGTAGCAGACCGGATGGGTATGATTGTGCTGTATTCATTCGAAAACAAGAATAAGGATAGAGCAAGTTTGGGTGGCATGAGCTTATCTTTCGAAGGACTGAAAGAACCGGTGACAGGAAATTATGGTGAAAGCGGTCGTAGAATGGATTCAGACCAAACAGGACTTATCCGGGAATATACGAGTATTTCCTGGAATCAACTGCTGGACGGGCAATCGGAATTCAATCTCGCATTCAGGGTATTCCCGGAGAAACTGCTTGAATCGAAACAATTTAACTGGTTCGAAGATGCTACTACTCTTAATGTACCGCTTAAGCTGAAGCTGGCAGAAGAAACGGAAGACTACGGTGTAACTCCAATTAACAAGACCCTTCAGGTTGAAGGACAGAAGATGCTGGTGGAGCAGGTGTATGTAGGACCCACAGGTATTTATGTGGAAACGTCCATGGACCGCAAGAATTCGATGAGAATATTTCATATGTATCCACAGCTACGCAGAGGAATTCTGGAGGGACAACAAGAGCCGAGTGATGATCTTATGTATCCGCTATATAGCTTGACCAGCAAAAACAATTTCAAAGAAACCTACATCTATCAGAACGACAACAGGAATCCGGACAGTCCGTTAACACTGGTAATTGAAGATGTTTATGCGTTGGAGCGGAACAAGCTGGAGGTCGTAATTGATACAGAGAAGCATACCATCCTTCAAGCACCGGATGACCGCCTCAAGGTAATCGACCGGAAGGAGCTTGGAGAAGAAGGATATCTGTATGTAGAGCTGACCACACCGAAAGAATCAGGGAGCCAATCAGGTGGGGGGGATAATTTCGCCTTCGATGATAACTTTGTGGACGGCACTGGGAGCGGACACTTTATGCAGGGACTGAAGGACAATTACTCAACGTATAGCGAAACTAACCAAGGGGTTGACGGCGCTGCAAGTAGAATCAACACGTATAACCTGGGGACAGAGAAGCTGCCCCAGCCATTGACATTCAGGCTTACCGTGTACCCGAACCTGCTTGAAGGCAGTGACAGTCTGAGGATCAGATAGTTGTGCAGATAGCTGCAGATTAGCTGAAAATAACATCAATAAATAAGCAAGCCCTGATCCTCACTTCGGTGAAGGAACAGGGCTTGCTGCTAAATCTGGCTTATGAATATAATTTATTCTCCAGCCAGCGCATCACAGAACGCTTTGCCGTAAGGCGGCAGGTCCGGCGGACGGCGCGCGGAGATGATGTGCCCATCGGTCACGACGGCTTCATCCTTCCAGATGGCTCCGGCGTTCTCCATATCATCACGGATGCCGGGGGTGGATGTTACCGTGACCCCTTGCAGGATTTTGGCGGAGATCAGCACCCAGCCCGCATGGCAGATCTGGCCAATCGGCTTCTTGGCTTCATTGAAATCCCGCACCAGCTTCAGCACAGCTGGATAGCGGCGGATTTTGTCCGGCGCCCAGCCGCCTGGAACCAAGATGCCGTCATAATCGGCAGCATCCAGATCGTCCCAGGAGTATTCCGCGGTGGCGGGAACGCCGTATTTGCCCATATAAGTCTTGTCCTTCTCCAGCCCGGCGAGATGAACCTCTGCGCCTTCTTCACGTACCCGGTACACCGGATACCATAGTTCCAGGTCCTCAAATTCATCGTCTACCAGTGCAATTACTTTTTTGCCGGCTAATCTCATGGGTAGAACTCCTTTCAAGCTGCAGGATGCTTTACATTCTAGCAAATTAACGGTTTGAAGTCACATGTGGAATTGTAATCCTTAGGTATTTTTCCAAATTAATCATGATATGCAAATCGGAAGGGTTTAAGGGCCGGCAGGTCGAATATAGTGTATTGAAAAGGCTGGACTATACCCCTTTTTAATCTAACGTCAGAGGTGTAATGGATGCCGAATGATGAACTCATGAGAAAGACCTGCAGCTGCGGCGGCGTAATGACCATACATATGCATACATTAATTTATAATGCCAGAACCAAAATAACCAATGTACCGGTCTACACCTGCCGTGATTGCGCGCGTTATGAGCCCTTGCCAATGATTAAGCAGGACTTGGCTGATCTGATTACCGGGATGGGCGGGCAGTCGCTCGACCGTTCCCGCAGACATTACTCTTTTGCCGACCACAATGAATGGGCCGGTGTATTGAAGGAGACTTTTGCCAAATCCGTCACCGGCGGACTGGAAGAGCTGGAGTTAAGAATCCGCACAGCCATCCAGAGCCGGATCGATCTACTGCTGGATATCTACCGCTTTGCAGCCGATCATTCGGATCAGGAATGGATGGAAGAAACCGGCCGTAGGCTGTCTCAATTAACCCAACATTCGTTAAAAAGTGCGAAATGAAAGATTTTTCTGCAAAAAAGATGAAAATCTTTCACGAATATTGGATTTTTCACTCACTTTTTGTTACGATAGAGAAAGCTTATAGAATTGGTGCAAGGAACAGTAGCGTATTTCAGCCTTGAAAGAAATATTGAAAGGAAAATGAAGCGTTATCATTGCACAAATGTACAAAGTGTCGTATCATAATTTTAATTAGTCGAACGATAAAATTTATCGCAATGGAGAGAGTAATTTGACGGTAACCATTTACGATGTAGCTCGAGAAGCAGGCGTATCCATGGCTACGGTATCACGGGTTGTGAATAATAACCCCAACGTGAAGCCGCAGACCCGGAAGAAAGTGTTTGAAGCGATTGAACGTTTGGGCTATCGTCCCAATGCCGTGGCAAGAGGTCTTGCCAGTAAGAAAACGACAACAGTTGGTGTTGTCATTCCTGATATTTCCAACTCGATATTTGCGGAAATTGCGCGCGGGATTGAAGATATCGCCAACATGTATCATTACAATATTATTCTGTGCAATGCGGACAAGCGTAAAGAGAAGGAGATCCGTGTCATCAACACGCTGCTGGAGAAGCAGGTGGATGGTCTGCTGTTCATGGGCGGTACGGTAACAGACGAGCATATCCAGGCTTTCCAGACCTCTTCCGTTCCGATTGTGCTCTGTGCGACACGCGATGAGAAGGGTACCTACCCGTCGGTTGATATTGACCATGAGACTGCGGCATTTGATGCCGTGAATACGCTGATTCGTCACGGACACCGTGAGATCGCGATGATCAGCGGCACCCTGCAGGACCCGGCCAATGGCTATTCACGTTTCCATGGCTACAAGAAAGCGCTTGAAGCAGCGGGAATTGAATACCAGGAGGACCTGGTGCGTATCGGCAACTACCGCTACGAATCCGGTGTCGAAGCCATGAAGTATTTCCTGGGGCTTAAGCATAAGCCTACGGCAATCTTTGCCGCTACCGATGAAATGGCGATCGGCGCGATCCACAGCATTCAGGATGAAGGGCTGAAGGTGCCGGATGATTTCTCAATCATCAGCGTCGACAACATCCGCATGGCTTCGATGGTTCGTCCATTGCTGACCACAGTAGCCCAGCCTATGTATGATCTGGGTGCAGTAGCGATGAGACTGCTGACCAAATTGATGAAGAAGGAAACGGTGGAGAACCCGCGGGTTATTCTGCCGCATGAAACCATTCTTCGTCTTTCCGTTAACCACGTCAACAAATAATTGAAGGCTGTGCCGGCATTCCTCGGTACACAGCATTTACAGGATTAGGTGACATAAGAAGCTCCTTTGGGAGCTTTTTATGCTGTTTGGCGAGCAATCGATTATAACTTAACAGGAGGTCATAAGATGAGTCAAGTGATTGGGATTATTGGGGCAATGGACGAAGAAATCCAGCTGATGCAAGGTAGCATGACGCAGGAGCACAGCCGGATTAAGGCTGGGATTACATATTATGAAGGGACCATTCACGGCAAAAGGATTGTCCTCTGCAAGTCCGGGGTTGGGAAAGTTAACGCTGCAGTAACGACGCAGATTCTGATCGATACATTTGGCGTGTCCCGTGTATTGTTCACCGGTGTGGCAGGTGCGCTGCACCCGGACCTGGATATTGCCGATATTGTCATTTCCTCGGAGTGTATGCAGCATGACATGGATGTGACCCCGCTGGGGTATGCCAAGGGAGTCATTCCTGACGCAGAGATTTCGATCTTCCCTGCAGATGCTGCCCTGGTGCAGCTGGCAGAGCAGGCTTGTGCTGAGCTTGGCCAGAAATTCCTGACCGGACGCGTGCTGTCAGGCGATCAGTTTATTGCCAGCAAAGACGCAGTTGCAGCACTGAGAGCGGAGATGGACGGCGCATGTGCGGAGATGGAGGGAGCGGCTGTGGCCCAGGCTTGCTCGATGAATGCGATTCCTTTTGTAGTGCTGCGTTCCATGTCCGACAAGGCGGATGGTTCGGCCGAGATGAATTACAGAGATTTCACCATTCTGGCTTCCGAGCGCTCCCACGCCATTCTGGAGCACATGCTGAAGGCTCTTTAGGCTAGTACATGAAACGTTGTCTGAAGCGCACCCTGTCGAAGGTTTCACGGGAAGACAGCGGCACCTCTGTGCCGACCCGGACCATCAGGCAGTTGGCGGGGTGCGCACAGATTTCCGGATCATCGGTTGCATACCACACCATATCAACAGTCTCCATCAGCCGCTCCATCATTTGGCGGTACCCCCACACATCCAGCCCGCTGCCTGCCAGATCCCAGTGCCAATAATATTCGGTTGTAAACACAATAACATTCTCCAGCTGTTCCCTGTCAAAAGCAGTCAACAGCATCTGCCGTCCAATCCCGGCTCCCCTGTAATCATCGGCCACTTCAATCGCTCCCAGCTCGACCAGATCGGCCATTCCGCCCTGAGACCAGAGCTCCAGTTCATCTGGATAATGAAAGGTAACATAACCAACGATGGTATGCTGATCCACTGCTGTAATCACACGCCCTTCAGGCAGTCCTGCAATCTCCAGAAGAGCCTCCAGCTGTTCGCGGGGAGGACGGAAGGCGTCCAGATCAGGGTGCATCACAAGCCGTTCCAGAGCGCTCTGCGGCTGCGGTCCGGATACCTCAATGCTTTTGCCATTAAAAGGACAGACCCGTGTGCCATAACGTTTGCGGTGCTCCATCATGCAGACCCTCTCCTTTATCCAAACCATGGTATGTAAGCGTTTGCTATGATATACTGGTTCAGACACATAATATTCACATTTGCCATGTTGTCATTCCCAAGCTCAGCAGAAGTGGCATCATCTACAACAATAGTCTCGCCCTTAAAGCTTAAAGCAAATAGGTAAGGGAGGCAAGCAAGATGAAGAGTATGGAGAAGGAAGTTCTGCCGGTTACCGCAGCAAACAGCAATATGCCGAATTATGAGCTGGCAGCAGCGCAGTTTGCATGGGAGGACGCGCAGCGGCACTTCACCTGGTTCCAGAGCGGTAAAGTGAATATGGCTTATGAAGCGGTAGACCGTCATGTCGAGGAGGGCCGTGGGGCTGACCAGGCGCTATTGTACAGTGATTCGGTGCGTCAGGAACGCTATACCTTTGAGGATCTGAAGGAGCTTTCGAACCGTTTCGGCAATGTGCTGCGCCAGTATGGAATAAGCAAGGGAGACCGCGTATTCCTGTTTATGCCCCGCCAGCCTGAGCTGTATTTCAGTTTGCTAGGTATTCTGAAGGTCGGCGCTGTAGCTGGTCCGTTATTTGAAGCTTTTATGGAAACGGCTGTCACGGATCGGCTGGAGGACAGTGGAGCGGTGCTGCTGGTAACTACACCAGAGCTGCTGAAACGGGTGAAGCGCGAGGCGCTGCCTGCTCTGAGGCATATTATCGTGGTGGGCGGGGAGAACAGGGAGGAAGAAGGGCTCCTCAGCTATGAAGCGGAAATGGCCGCTGCCTCGCCACAGCTGGAGCTGGAATGGCTGAGCCTGGAGGATGGCCTGATCATGCATTATACCTCAGGCTCCACCGGGAAACCCAAAGGTGTCTATCACGCGCAGCGGGCCATGATCCAGCATTATTATACAGGCCGGGTCGTGCTCGATCTGCGCCCGGGCGATGTGTATTGGTGTACGGCAGATCCCGGCTGGGTTACAGGTACCTCCTACGGGATCTTCGCTCCTTGGCTGAACGGGTGGCCAACGTGATCCGGGGCGGAAGGTTCAGTCCGACTGACTGGTATAAGACCATTGAACGGTATGGGGTAACGGTGTGGTACAGTGCGCCAACGGCGTTCCGCATGCTGATGGGCGCAGGAGAGCAGGCACTGAAGGATGTAGACCTCGGAAGTCTGCGCCATGTGCTGTCCGTCGGTGAGCCGCTGAATCCGGAGGTCGTTCGCTGGGGGGACAAAGTCTACCATCAGCGGATTCACGATACGTGGTGGATGACCGAGACTGGCGCACAGCTGATCTGTAACTATCCGGCGATGCCGATTAAGCCCGGCTCGATGGGTCGGCCACTGCCCGGCATACAGGCAGCGATCCTGGATGACAAAGGGCAGGAGCTGCCGCCATTCAGCATGGGCAACCTGGCAATCCGCACTCCATGGCCATCGATGATGAGCATGATCTGGAACAACAGGGCGAAATATGATGAGTATTTCCGTATCCCCGGCTGGTATATTTCAGGTGACTCCGCCTATATGGATGATGAAGGATATTTCTGGTTTCAAGGCCGCATCGACGATGTAATCAATTCCTCTGGAGAGCGGATTGGTCCGTTTGAAGTCGAGAGCAAGCTGGTGGAACATCCAGCGGTGGCTGAGGCAGGTGTGATCGGCAAGCCTGATCTTACGCGGGGCGAGATTATCAAGGCGTTCATCTCGTTGCGGGAAGGGTATCTTCCGACAGCTGCTCTGAAGGAAGAGATCGCCGCCTTCGTCAAGGCGGGATTATCCGCTCATGCGGCTCCCCGCGAGATCGAATTCAAGGAGAAGCTGCCCAAGACCCGATCCGGCAAAATCATGCGCAGGGTCCTGAAGGCCTGGGAGCTGCAGCTGCCCGCCGGCGACCTATCCACCATTGAAGACTAACCCTGCAGCACAAAAACACCGTTCCCGGCTGATTAGCGGGAACGGTGTTGTGTTAGGAGGCAAGCTCACGGTAGGGCTTGCCGCTCTCCTTATTGGGGTTTCTCGGTATTTTTGCCTGTAGTGTTGGCATTGCCGCCACCTGGGCTGTTGCCACCCTGGTTGTTGCTGCCCTGGCTGTTGCCTGTACCGGCAGGCACATTCTCGGTTGTAGGCGGATCAATGATGATCATTCCGGGATCTTCCGGGCTGACGGTCTCCGTGGGGAGAATCTCCGGCTCCGGTGTCGGTTCAGTTCCCGGCGTCTCCGCCGGTGGTGTAGTCTCGGCAGGTGGAGGCGTTGAGACTACACCGCCCGCCACACTTCCGGACGATGTCTCATGTCCGGCTACGTCTACCGCTGTAACATAGAACGTCGCATTGGAGCTTGCCGGGGTTCCCGGACTAAAGGAAAGACTGTCTCCCGCCATAATCACGTCCTGCTGCTTGAACGCGCCTCCGTTAAGTGAGCGGTATAAGCGGTATCCAACGACATCTGGAGATCCGCTGCGCGTGAAGCTGATTACTGCTTTGCCGCTGCTGTACGATATGCTCACATTGCCCGGAGGGGTTGGCGAGCTGCCGTCATCGACACGAGGGTCCACTTCGGTCGGGAAATCGGTTTTGGCATCCGAAGGCATATAGTAGGATAACTGCTCATGCGTCTTCATGGCCGGGAATGCGGCCAGCAGCTCCTTGACTAGCTCCTGAATTGGCTTGTCGCGTTTCACGACAATCTTCTGCTTCAGAAAGTCTGAAGGCGTTCCTTCCAGCGGGATGTAATTAACCCCGTTATAAGTAATATAAGTGGCATTGGAAATTCCATCATCACTATCGGTAGGCACATATTTGCTGTTAAACAGATCGGTAGTGAACCGGTCCGTCAGCTTCGTCGGCAGCTTGCCGCTATAGGCGGATACGGTTTTCTTAACGATATCCTCCGGCTGCTTGAATTTATCGGTAACGAACAGATCAGGCTGCTTAGTGATGACCGCATTCAGCACCTTGGTCCACAGCGTCTGTGCCTGCCGTTGCTGGCTTTTGCCCTGTAGCGTGTTGATCTGCTCTTTATAGCCTACCCACATGCCAAGCGTAACGTCAGGGGTGTAGCCCATAAACCAGACATCTCCATAATTCTGGGTGGAGCCGGTTTTGCCGACAATCGGGATATCCTTGAAGTGTTTATAATTGCTCTTTACAGTGCTTGCCGTACCCTCGGTAATAACCGTGCGCAGCATATCCGTCATTAAATATGCCGTTTGCGGGGAGAAGACCTGCTTCGAATTGGTTTTGTGCTCGTAGATAATCTTGCCGTCGGCATTGACGATCTTCTCAATCATATAGGCGTCATTGAAGGCTCCATGATTCCCAATAGCGGCATAGGCATTGGTCAGCTCCTCGACAGTTACCCCGTAGCGCAATCCGCCGATTACACCTGTCTTGGCATTATAATCATCTTCCGTGAGCGTAGTGATCCCCAGCTTCTTGGTGAAGGCCCAGGACGCTTCAATGCCGACCTTCTCATTAAAAAGCTTCAGAGCAGGCAGGTTCAGCGACTTGTTCAGCGCGTAACGAGCGGTGACCAGTCCCTGGTAGCGGTTGTTGGAATTTTTTGGAATATGATATCCTTTGCCGCCATCCTTCAGAATAATAGGCGCATCGTCCAGAATCCCCGCAGGTTGGATCAGTCCGGCATCCAGTGCCGGAAGGTATGCAGAGATCGGCTTCATGGTGGAGCCGGGCTGGCGGATCATCTGGGTGGCGTAATTCATCTGCTCAATGTTGAAGTCGCGTCCCTCGATCATGCCGAGGATGGCGCCTGATTTGTTGTCAAGCATAATGCCTGCAGTCTGTTCCTTGCCTCTGGCCTTGCTGTCCTTGGTGAAATTGTCAGCGTCTTCGGAGATGCTGTGCATCGCACTGTAGACCTTCTTGTCAATTGTAGTATAGACACGGTAGCCGCCTGTCATCAGCTGTTGGCGTGCTTCCTCCAGCAGGACGTTATTGTCGGTCGTTTCTCCGGCGCCTGCGGTTTCTTCCTTGATGGCTAGCATGATTTCAGCGGCCTTGCGCTCGGTTTCAAGCATCAGATAAGGATAGGTGGCGTAGGCTTTCTTGGTCTGCTTCGCCAGCGAGCCTTGGATATCGAATTCGAGTGCGGTCTCATACTGGGTGGTGGTAATCTTGTTCTCCTCCAGCATACGGCGAAGCACCAGCTTCTGGCGGTCCATGGCCCGCTTAAAGGCGGTCTCATTAAATTCGCCAACCCCGTTAAATGCCGAATAGGAGGAGGGAAGCTGCGGCAGTCCGGCTAGATAAGCCGCTTGTGCCGTATTCAGCTTGTCGAGATCATCCAAGCCAAAGATCCCTTTGGCTGCGGCTTTGATACCAAAGACATTATAGCCGTTCGAGCCGTTGCCGAAGGGAACCTTGTTCAAATAAGCGGTCAGGATATCGGGTTTCGTGAGGAACCGCTCCAGCCGGAGGGCGAGCAGAATCTCCTTGACCTTGCGGTCCTCCGTCTTATCGAGACTGAGGAATACCCGCCGGGCCAGCTGCTGGGTTAGCGTGCTGCCGCCGGTCTGGACGGATTCGTTCAGCAGCCGCTGCTTCACCGCACGCAGAGTACCTTTGAAATCGACGCCCTCATGATCATTGAAATTATTGTCCTCTATAGCGAGGACGGCATCGATGACCAGCTGGGGGATATCATTGTATTGAATGATTCTGCGGTCTTCTTCCGTACGGAGCTGCCCGATGGGAGAGCCGTCGCGGAAGTAAGCAAAGCCAGTGATCGCATTCTGGCTGATTTGCTGCTCAATCATTTCGCCGGAGCGTACAATATCATCTTTTACGATCGAAGTAATATAGCCTGCCAGTGCACCACCGGCAAACAGAATACCCATGATTCCCAGAATAAACATCCACTTGACTATAGACCCGAATCTTCTCAGCCCGGATCTGCGGGGTTTAGGCTTTTTGGGAGTTTTCTTTTTTGTCTCTTCAACCATCGACCATATTCCTCCTTTTAACGGAACTATTATAGCATAAATTGGCGAATTTGAATGCGCTTCTTCCTCAGAAGATGCGATTTGATATGACAGCGAAGTCTGTGATAAAAGTAACGTAATCTCATATCTGAAAAAGCGCGGAAAGACAGCAGTAGAAGGCAAGCCTTGCGTTGCAGAGGGTGGGTGGTGCGAATCGGCAACGGGCCCCTTTGAATTACAGTCTGGAGCTGTGCGGAGGAACGGCGTGTCTGCCTGGGCAGGCTCAGCAGTCCGGCACCGGGTGCAAGCCCGTTATGGCAATGAAGTGAAGGCTCCGACTGCACAAAGCAGTGCTGCAGGCGCTTTAATAAGGGTGGTACCGCGAGCCTCTTACTCGTCCCTAGGGATGAATAAGGGGCTTTTTGTTGTGCAGTGCATTCAATAAAAGCCGCTGTCTATGGCGTTATTATGTGAATTTAACAGGGGGAATATGACGATGAGGTGGGAAGAGTTGTCAGTGGAACAGCAGGAAAACTGTGCAGCATCAGCTGGAAGTAATCTCGCGTGGAGTTGCAGAAATGGTACCTGAGGAAGAATTGAAGCGCAAACTGATCCAATCGGCGGCGTGCCGCTGAATGTGAATGGTGGGTTAGCACCGCAGGACGGAGACATCATTCAGGTGGGGAAGCGAAAGTTCGCGAAGTTGAGATTGACGATGCTTGATCACGTGGCGCATGATCCAAGATAAAGCAGGATTTTAATAAACAAAAAAAAGAACCTCCGGAATGATCCGGAGGTTCTTGGTCATACACAGATTAAGATTAATCTTAACGGTTGTAGAACTCGACGATTTGCTTCTCATCAATATCCTGGGACAGCTCAGCGCGCTCAGGCAAACGGATGTATTTACCTTCGAACGATCCGTCAGCATATTCCAGGTAAGCTGGAAGGTGGGAACGGTTCTCCAGGGCTTCCTTGATGGAGGACATTGCACGGCTCTTCTCGCGAAGACCGATTACGTCGCCCAGTGCTACACGGTAGGAAGCGATGTCGACTTTCTTGCCGTTTACGGTTACGTGGCCATGAGCTACCAGCTGACGCGAACCAGCGCGGGAGTTGGCGAAGCCAAGACGGTAAACGAGGTTGTCCAAACGGCTCTCAAGCAGGAACATGAAGTTCTCGCCCGCGATCCCTTGCAGCTTCTGTGCTTTGGTGAACAAAGTCTTAAACTGCTTCTCACCCAAACCGTACATGTGGCGAAGCTTCTGCTTCTCCAGCAACTGCATTCCGTAGTTACTTACTTTACGGCGTTGGTTGGCTCCATGTTGTCCTGGTGGGAAAGGGCGTTTCAAGTCTTTGCCTGTACCGCTTAGGGAAATGCCCAGACGGCGGCTGAGTTTAAATTTAGGTCCGGTGTAACGTGCCATGTTATAGTAGACTCCTTTATATTTGGGTTTAGATTAATAGGGAGTATTTGCGCCGCATTTCGTATGTGTGAACAGCATGGAATGCTGCCACACTGCCAGGAAAGTTCAGCCGCTGTCCTGACAGTACGAAACGCGTAGAGGGTGACACAACGTTACGCCCAAGTAAGACCTGTTACAGTCTTGTTCAACAATAAATATTATATGAAAACCATGCTTGATGTCAAGCGCATCTTTAAAGAGTTTTTGTCAGTCTTTGTCGTTAGTTCTTTGGTCCTAAAAAAAATCCCGGAAATCCCGAAAAACTAATGCATATCCTAAGGAAAGAGAGTAAAATATAGCTAATTAGTCGTTACCGCAGGTAGAAACGTCTTCGCCGTCCTCTGCAAAAGCCTACGCTTCCGAAGCAGCGATACTACGTATCGCTTTCAGGCATCCGTTTCTGCGAGAAATAGAAGGATAATTTATGGCGTGAAACATATAAATTCTTATATTTGAAAAATTTGTTTACTTACTTGAGATGCAAAGGGGATCCTCTTTATGTCAGAGCAGGAAGCGTACGGTCATAAAGACAGTCGTATGCTGTTACAGGATACCATGCAACCCGGGGGACCTGCCGTTGACCCCGCCGCATGGCTCAGGGAAGCGGACATCGTGTCCCATGACTTTCCTTACGCAGCGGAGCTGATAGCCGAGAGCTTCAGCGAATGGCATGAAGGACTAAAGGACCTGCCTTTTGCCGAGGCTTGGGAATGGTGCATCCTTGATTATGAAGGAAAGTGGATCAGTACCAAGGGAGGCGACCAGGAGCGCTGGAGCCCTTATTGGAATGAGGCCGCCTATAGCTCCCTCTTATCCGGGGATATAGCAGCGGTTCGTTCCTCTATGGACGGAATGGAGCTGAACTTGTTCACCATTCCGGTATTTACGCGCAAGGGCAGGGAGATCTTTGCCCTGCTTGGCTGCGTCATGCCTGCAGAAGTATATGATCAGGGTGGTCGCTTCACGGCTGAGGCGATGGCGCAGCATTACCGAACCTGTTTCTACCGCCGTTTCGAGCATGTGTTTGTTTCTGATCTGGCTGGCGTGCATCTTCACGCAGAACGGGAGAGCACCCGCCGCTCCCTGCTGTTCCAGATTGTGCAGCGGATGCATGACAATATAGATGTGGACGCTGTGCTGTCTGAAGTCATTGACAGTATTTCGGCTATGTATCCGGGGGCTGAGCTAAGACTGTTCATGTCCCAGGACCACCGCAGTACCCACTCAAAGGTCAAGCCGCTGTCTCATCTCTGGACAAGCGATGATGTGCGGGCCAAGGCCTTTAAGGACGGCAAGGTGACGCTGTCAGTGGGAGGAGCTGACTGCAGTACGGTAGAGATCGGTCTTCCGCTTGGCGGCAAGCAGGGGGTATACGGGGTTTTTCATATGGTGCTTAACGATCCTGAATTCCCGGATGTTGATTTGCGGTTTCTGTCTATGGTGGCCGATACAGCCGGAACAGCATTTGAGAATGCCAAGCTCTATGAACGCTCCAATCAGCTGATTCGCGAGCTGCGGATGAGCAATGAACTGACCCAGCGGCTGAATCAGAGCCTGCGGCTGGGCGATATTTTCCGCTTTGCTTTTGAAGAGCTGCTGGAGATGTTTGGCGCCGACTACTGCTGCATTATGCATATGAATGAAGAGAAGGGCGGACTGGAGGTCATTGCCTGCAATCATGCTCCCCTGCTGAACGAGATCATGCCGGCAGGGCAGGGACTTGGTGGGAGAGTATACTCGACGGGCGAACCGGTAATTATATCCGACTACCTGGATAATCCCGAAGCCAGCTCCCGGCTAATGGATGCCACCGGCTCCGAGTCGCTGATTGCAACGCCGCTAAGTGTAGGCGGTGAAGTACGCGGAGCCATTATGCTTGCGCACCGCGATGCTCACTACTTCTCTTACGACAATTACAAGCTGCTCCAGGCCATGGCAGGCCATATTGGCCTGGCTGTTGGTAACGCGCGTTTACATGCCGAGGTAAGACGTCTGGCCAACAGGGACAGTCTGACAGGGCTGTATGCCCGCCATTATCTGGACGAAGTGATCAAGGACAGGCAAGGCACCGATTTCTGCGGATCGTTGATTGTTGTGGATATCGACCAGTTCAAGCTGGTGAATGACACCTATGGCCACCAGAAGGGGGACAAGATCCTCAAACAGGTCAGCGAGATTGTGAAATCCTCCATCCGGCAGGGCGATATTGCCGCCAGGTGGGGCGGGGAAGAGCTGGCCGTATATTTGCCGCAGCTTGGCGCGCAGCAATCGATGTTTGTGGCCGAGCGTATCCGTAAACGTGTGATGGACGAAACGGAGCCGAGAGTCACCGTATCATGCGGGATTGCGGAATGGAGCTGGACAGATGAACGTGTGAGCGTGGAATCGCTGTTCTACCGTGCCGATATGGCGCTGTACGAAGCTAAGAACCAAGGCCGCAACCGGGTCGTGATTGACAGTAAGAAATTCGAGAGCAGTATGAAGAATCCCTGGGCCTGATGGCTTGGGGATTTTTTAGTTGCGAGACTGCGGTAACTGATCAGCAGATTAATGCTCAGCGTATAAGCGCGACCGGAGAGGATAACCTAACTTAGCAGATTGATTAACTTCATGCGAACAAAGGAAGGGTCGCAAATGAGAAAGCGGATGAAGCACTGGCACAATATTGTACGGAAGCATGTGTGGTGTTCTGCCTGCGGCATCTGCTGCCTCCTCAGCATCTGCGCGGGCTGCAGCGCGGGGATGGACAAGCCGGCTGCCGAGGATCTGAATCTGGTGCTGGCGGGGATGGCGGGCAGCGATGCGGTATCGTTCGAAGGGGCGGCAGCGCTGCTGCGCGGCGGGAAGCCGCTGGCCGATTCGATTCTATATTATGGAGGCAATGTGGAGGACCATAATAAGGTTAGTCTGTATACGCTGCTGCCGGACCGTCCCCCACTCGGCGACACAGAGATGGAACCTGTCTCCCGTCCCGGAGGTACAGCTATAGCGGAGCAGCCAGATACAACCGCCGCAGACGCAAGTGCGGACGTGAAACGCCCGGCAGAGCGCGCCCTGCGCTCGCCGACGTATTATTCCCGCCTGGAGAAGCAGGCGGGCGTGTGGCAGCCACAGGCGAATGCGCTGGTTTCGCAGCAGCAAGGGAACCCCTTGCCTGCGCTCAACCCGCTGCGCCAGCTGGAGGAGCTGGAGGATGCGCCCAAGCAGGTGACCGAGGAGCGCGGCGCAGCCCGCGGTACCCGGATGCTGCGCATCCGGGTGACCCCGGCGGAAGCAAAGCGGCGGCTGGCCGCCGAGCTGGAGCAGGAGATGCTCGCCGCGCGGCCGGCCACGGCGGAGAGCGCCGAGCAGCTGACGCCGCAGGAGCAGCGGGTAAACGCGGCGTTGGAGAAGCTGTGGCAAAAGCGGCATAAGGAGCTGCTGCAGAAGCTGAACCAGGCCGAGGTGGAGGCCGTCTACCATCTGACGGTAGATACGAAGCGTAATCTGCCCAAGCGGCTGACCTGGAACCGCAAGGTAAGCAGTACGGGAGCCATGGGCCAGGCGGACAGTGAAACCTATGTGGTAGAGGTGGATTTCTACGGCTACCGCTAAGCCGCTGCACAGCCGCAAAGATCTTGCGCTCGCATGCCGGAGTGCTACAATAGAAAGGCATGTCTATTTTAGTCAGAGGAAGGAAGATAGAGAACCATGAAGGACCCGCGAATTCAGAAGCTGGCGGCTAACCTGGTAGGTTATTCCGTGAATGTACAGCCGGGCGAGAATGTACTCGTCGAAATGATCGGCAGTGAGAGAGATTTGATCAAAGCCGTGGTGGAGGAGATCGGCAAAGCCGGCGGCAACGCTTTTGTCCAACTGACAGACCGTACCGTGCTCCGCAGCATGCTTCAATATGCAACCCGTGAGAGCCTGCAGACCTGGGCTGAGATTGACCTGAACCGTATGAAGCAGATGGATTGTTATATCGGTATCCGTAGCGGTGAGAATGTCAATGATCTGTCCGATGTGCCGGAAGACAATATGAAATTATACAACTCCATCTACTCCCATCCGGTACATATTGAACAACGCGTGAAGCACACCAAATGGGTGATTCTGCGTTATCCGAATGCAAGTATGGCACAGCTGGCCAATGTCAGCACTGAGGCTTTTGAAGATTTCTACTTCGAGGTCTGCAATCTGGATTATGCCAAAATGGACAAGGCCCAGGACGCGCTCGCCGAGCTGATGAGAGCTACCGACAAGGTGCGCATCGTAAGCCCGGGTACCGACCTCAGCTTCTCAATCAAAGGGATCGGGGCCGAGAAATGCTCCGGCCAGAAGAACATCCCGGATGGCGAGGTGTACAGCGCGCCGGTTCGTGATTCTGTAAACGGCACAATCAGCTATAATGCAGCGACTCTATATAATGGGGTAACTTTTGAGAATGTGAAATTCAGATTCGAGTCAGGCAAAATTGTCGAGGCTTCCAGCAACGATACGGCCCGCTTGAATGAAATTCTGGATTCGGATGAAGGCGCCCGGCATATCGGTGAATTCGCCATCGGCTTCAACCCGTATATTCTGCACCCTATGAAGGACATTCTGTTCGATGAGAAAATCGCAGGCAGCCTGCATTTCACTCCCGGTCAGGCCTATGATGTCACCGACAACGGCAACCGTTCGGCCATTCACTGGGATCTGGTACTGATTCAGCGTCCGGAATACGGCGGCGGCGAGATTTATTTCGACGATGTGCTGATCCGCAAAGACGGGATTTTTGTGACCCCGGAATTGCAAGGTCTGAATCCGGATAACCTGAAATAAAATGTAAAGAAAGAAAACACCTTGCGTGAGTAAGCGGATTCAATGTATCATGAGAATGGATAACGAAGACTAGTCTTATAATCAAGTTGCGGAGGGATTTCTATGTCCAGTAACAATGCGGCAATTGTTGACATTGCCCAAACAGCGGGCCGTTTTAACTCATCTATCGTTCTTCAAGCAGAGAACAAGTACATTGACGTTAAGAGCATTCTGGGTTTGTTCACTACGCTGGTATCCAGCCAGAGCTATGAGCTTCATGTTCATGGAGCCGATGCTGAGGAAGCCAAGAAGGCAATGAGCGAAGTGTTCGCTAAGCACGGACTCAACTTCACGGTTGTAGCGGAGTAGTCAGAAGAAGAGGACGTCCTGCCGATTGTGGCAGGGCGTTTTTACTATGAATATAAGAATTTATATGTTTCACACGATAACTTATCCTTCTATTTCTCGCTGAAACCATACCGTCCTTATAAAAGGACGGCAAAGCCGTTTCCACTTGGAAATGACGGATATTGATTCTGGAAATGAGTCTTTCGCAAACTGAATTCTTGTATTGGTATGCAATTTCGACTAATATTAAATAAACTAACAAAAGCAGATTTCACTTTTGGACATGGGGGGGACGAAACATGACTTCATCGGAGTTGCAGGAACAGTATAATCTTAAAGCGATCAATCTTCTACAGGAAGATGCCAATAAAATTGAGAAGCTTATCGAGGTTCAGATGGAGAATCTGGCGACCCGGTATTGCCCTCTCTATGAGGAAGTGCTGGATACCCAAATGTACGGTTTCTCCAGAGAGGTCGATTTCGCGGTCAGAGCCGGGCTGGTGCCGGAGATTACCGGCAAGATGGTGCTGAGCAAGCTGGAGCGCAATTTGGCGGTATTGTACGAAGCGCTCAACAACAAAGCGAAGTAATCCGCTCATACGGGACAAACCCATTATTAAAGCGCACATACGGTCCGGAGAGCCGTGATGTGCGCTTTTTTTCTGCCTATAGAACGTGAACTTAAGAATGTTACATACGGAGAAGCCCTAAAGTATAAACTGCAGGGTGTGGCCCCAGCCGGCATAATGCCCGATGGCGATGAGGGCGAAGGTGATGCCCAGCAGCCCCGGAGAAATCCATTTTTTCACTTGAGACACGCTCCATCCGATATATGTAGGATAAATTCATAAACAATATACCCAAATTGCCCATGCATGTAAACGGAAGCTGTAAGAAAGTAGGAAAGTCATTTGCTTTTTAGCCTGTTTAGGAATTACAATAATTGATAATGAGTGTAGGAGGGATATGGCATGGCGGAACAACTTCAACTGGAAATGGGAAATATACGAATTTCGAATGACGTCGTTTCCAAGATTGCCGGACTGGCTGCCTTGGAAACGCCGGGAATAGCGGCCATGTCCGGCGGCTTGTCCGAAGGCTGGGCCAAGCGCTTAAGCGGGAAGAACGTGCAGAAGGGTGTTACCGTTGAAGTGGGACAGCTTGAAGCGGCTGTAGATCTGCGTATTATTGTTCTGTACGAAACACCGATACACGAAGTGTGCCGGATGCTTCAACAGAACGTACGCGAGGCTGTGGAGAGTATGACCGGTCTTCATATTGTAGAAGTGAATGTTAAGGTGGAAGGCGTAGCCTTCAAGAATGACGAGATTTCGTAAACGTCAGGGTTGCCTTAAATTGAAAAAACTTATCTATCACAAAAAGGCAGTCCGCGGATCATCTCCCGGACTGCCTTTTTGTGTGAAGTTTACCGTTGATTGGTTCTTAGCGCCCTTACCTGTCTGACCGTGGTCACCGATTTGGTCACCTCCTGCTTGGCCGGGCGATTGCTCTCTCTGGAGATGGAGAGCATAATGCCCATGCAGAGCATGCTTACCAGCAGCGAGGAGCCGCCGTAGCTGATGAACGGCAGGGTGACCCCTGTCAAGGGAATCGTCTTGGTGACGCCCCCAATGTTGACGAAGGCCTGGATGGCGAACAGCCCCATAATGCCGATCCCGACCAGCGTCCCGAACGGATCGGGGCAGCGCAGGGCGATCAGAATGCCCCTCCAGATGAAATAGAGGTAGAGCAGCAGGAACATGGAGGTCCCGATAAACCCGAACTCCTCTCCGATGATGGCGAAGATGAAATCGGTATAGGGATAAGGCAGATAATTCAGCTTCTGCACACTTTGACCGAATCCGGAGCCGCTGACCCCGCCGTCGCCAAAAGCCATTAAAGACTGAATAATCTGGAATCCGCCTTTATCCGGTTCTTTAAAAGGATTGAGAAAAGCTTCGATCCGGTCCATTCTGTAGTTCTGTTCAGTAGTCACGATCTCCGGAGAGGACGAGAGAGAATCTAGCAGACCCTTGGCGCCCAGCACCAGCGCAGCCCCCAGCACGAGCAATGCGAGCGAGGCCATAATATGCTTCATGCTTGCGCCTCCGGCATAAATCACCAGCCCGCTGGTGGCGACCAGAATCATACAGGAACCGAAGTCGGGCTGCATCATGATCAGTCCGGCGACAATGCCGACAATAACCATGACCGGGATGTAGCCGGTGCGCAGATCGCGCAGCCGCTCACCTTTTTTGGTGATCAGGGCAGCAAGGTAGAGAATGATCGAGATTTTGGCCAGTTCGGTAGGCTGGATTCCCAAGGTTCCGATGCTGAGCCAGCTTCTGGCACCGTTAATGCCTTCCATTGTGGCTACCAGCAGCAGCAGAACCACAGTGATTACAAATATCGGAGCATACCATTTCTTGAATTTGCTGTAATGAATATTCATCACGACCAGCATCACGAAGGTTCCCAGCGCGACCCAGATAATCTGTTTCTTGATGAAAAAATAAGGATTATAGCTGAATTGCTTGCTGGACAGGGTAAGGCTGGAACTGGAGCTGTAGATCATAACCAGACCGAAGCCTACAAGCAGCATAACCAGCACGAGCAGCTGAAAATCGGGTGTTCCTCTTTTGGGCAGGCTGACTTTGGACTTCGTCTTTCCCTTTGCCGTACTCAAGCTTCCAGCAGCTGCTTAAGCTCAAGAATCCGCTGTGCAGCTGCGTCCAATACAGGCTGTGGAACCGGCGACTCATATTCCAGCCCATGAGGGAAGGTCGCTTTCCCGAGATAAACCGCTTCAATCGAGAGGACCGCGTCGGGCTTCTCCAGCTTGCCCTCCACAGCGCGTGTGTTGAAGCGCAGGTAATATTCATCGCCATTCTGCCGGTCTTCGATTTTACAGTCGTAAGTGGCACGGTAGTATTCCCATTGCCAGCGGATGAAGCCGGCTTTTGCCGCACTCTCGTCAAGATAGAACAGATCGCTTCTTAATCCCACGAGGCCCGTGTTCTCAAAAATCATAGCACAGACATCCCCCTTATGAAGTATAATGATAAATTGCTGATCCGGTTATTGACGTTCCTCCTCATGATAGTATGTTTAAAGGGGTTCTGCAAGAGCGTTCGAAAGGCTGCGATACACTGTTTTTGGGGTTTCTGCTACAATAAAAGCTATATATGGGACCGTGGCAGCAACTAACATAAAAGATTCGTTATTACGGGCTGCACGGATCATGATCCCGGGAGAGGATTTGGAGAAACATGGAGAGATTACAGGTGGAACAATTACTGGAGGATATGATCGTCTGGCGGCGGCATCTGCACCGTCACCCCGAATTGTCTTATCAGGAAAAAGAGACCTCCGCATATGTGGCGGACAAGCTGGCAGCCTTCGGGATTGAAATGATCCGAAGCCAAACAGGTTATGGCCTGACTGGCATCCTGAAGGGGGCGCTTCCGGGCAGAACGGTGGTGCTGCGGGCGGATATGGATGCGTTGCCGATCCGTGAGGACAACGGTTGTGAATACAGCTCGCTGAATGAGGGGGTTATGCATGCCTGCGGCCATGACGGTCATACGGCGATGCTGCTGGGCGCAGCGGCTTATTACAGTGCCCGGCGCGAAGAGCTGGCTGGGGAGATCCGCTTCCTGTTTCAACCGGCGGAGGAGGTCTGCCCCGGCGGGGCACAGGGTATGATTGCCGAAGGTGTGCTTGAAGGAGCAGATGCAGTCTACGGCCTGCATCTGTGGACTCCGTTTCCGGTAGGGACAGTAGGCAGTGCGCCCGGTCCGCTCATGGCTTCCGCAGATGAATTCTTCATCGATATCATCGGCCGAGGGGGGCATGGCGGTATGCCCCACAAGACGATTGACAGCATCGTGGCGGGCGCGGCGCTGGTCACCCAGCTGCAGAGCGTGGTCAGCCGGTCCGTTGATCCGCTGCGTCCGGCGGTGTTAAGCGTGGGCACGATCCAGGGCGGCTTCGCCCAGAACGTAATTGCCGAGCGCTGCCGGATCACCGGGACCGTGCGGGCTTTCGATGAAGAGACGCGGCATCTGATCCGGCGTAGAATTGAAGAGATGACGGCTGCTGTAGCTGCCGCTCACGGCGCCGAAGCGAAGCTGGACTATGTGATGGGTTATCCGCCGCTGGTGAATGATGAGGCGGAGTATGGCCGTTTTGCCCGGATTGCGCCAGAAGCGCTGGGGGATTCCGTTCAGGTGATGCGGATGGAGAAGCTGATGCCTGCGGAGGATTTCTCCTATTATGTGAAACAGGTTCCCGGCTGTTTCATGTTCGTCGGCGCGGGCAATCCGCATAAGAACGCGATTTATCCTCATCACCACAGCAAATTTGATTTCGATGAGGATGCTATGCTCCACGGGCTCCGGCTGATGATTGCCATGGCCGATTCCTCGCTGGCAGAACCCACACTTGTATAATCTTCTCCGAGAGAGGATAACCTGATAAGGACTATTGTGAAAGCTCATTGCCGTGGATACGCAATGGGCTTTTTTGAAATATAGGCTGTTTCTTATTTGTGAATGGATTCAATGCCGCTTGGCAAAACCGCCTGCGACTAAGGAGGTAACCGAATGAACGGATCAGGAGCATGTATTGTGCGCAAGGACCGCAGTATTCTGCTGGAGTGTGCCCATCCCGGCTTTGAGGAGGCAAGAAGGGTGCTGGCAGTCTTTGCCGAGCTGGTCAAAAGCCCTCCAGGCTATCACACGTACCGGGTTACGCCATTGTCTCTCTGGAATGCGGGAGCACTAGGCTATACGGCTGCTCAGATCAACGACAGCCTGAACGCGCTGGCCCGCTTGGGAGTTCCCGCAGGGCTGGAGGAAGAAATCACACTGCTGCTGTCCCGCTACGGCAGATTGACGCTGCATGGCGCGGATGCTGATCCGGGGCGGATTCTGCTGCGCACTGACGGGCCTGAGCTGCTGGATGAGTTGGAGTGCCACCTCACAGTTACCGGTCTGGGCTGGGAGAGGACCGCAACGCTGGAGGCGAGATTCCCTGCACAGGAACGGGGGCTGCTGAAGCAGGAATTAACGCGGCTGGGCTACCCTGTGCTGGATTATGCGGGTTATCATGCGGGGCAGACGCTGCAGCTATCATGGAAGAAGGAGAGCGGTGAGCAGGCTGGCAGAGGGGCTGGGGGAGGGCTGATAAAGGGGCTGGAGATAGAGCGAGTGAAAGTGCTGGTGAAAGTGCTGGTGAAAGTACTGGTGAAAAAGCGGGTGAGAAGGCCGCAGGTGCTACATCGCTGGAATTAAGAGACTACCAGGTGGAGGCGGTCAGGCAGTTCCAAGGCCTGGAGGGCAGCGGAGTAGTCGTGCTGCCCTGCGGGGCAGGCAAGACCTTGGTAGGTCTTGCCGTGCTGGAGAAGCTTCAATGCGAGACGCTGATTCTGACCTCCAATACGACTTCTGTCAGGCAGTGGATGGAGGAGCTGCTGCTGAGGACGGACCTCGCAGCAGATGCGGTCGGTGAATATTCCGGGGAGAAACGGCAGGTGCGCCCGGTTACCATTGCCACCTATCAGATCCTTACGCACCGCCGCTCCAAGGATGGGGACTTTCTACATATCAATCTATTCAACGAGCGCAATTGGGGACTGATTATCTATGACGAGGTGCATCTGCTGCCTGCTCCGGTCTTCCGGGCTACCGCAGATATTCAGGCAACCCGCCGTCTCGGTCTGACGGCAACGCTGGTAAGGGAAGACGGCAGGGAAGGCGATGTATTCTCACTGATCGGCCCGAAGCGTTACGACCTGCCCTGGAAGGAGCTGGAGCAGCAGGGGTGGATCGCCACCGTGGAATGTGTCGAAGTGCTGGTTCCGATGGATCGTGAGCTGAAGCAGCGATATATCCATGCGGAGCCTAAAGAGAGATTCCGCCTGGCTGCCGTTAATCCGGCCAAGGCTGCGGCTGCGCGGCAGATTGTGAATGAACACGCCGGATCATCGATTCTGATCATCGGGCAATATCTCGATCAGCTGAGTGAGCTGGCGGAGCTGTTTCAAGCGCCGCTGATCACAGGGCAGACGACCCAGCAGGAGCGGGGCAGGCTGTTTGCGGCTTTTAATGCCGATGAAATCCGCCTGCTGGTGGTGTCCAAGGTGGCCAATTTCGCTGTTAACCTGCCGGATGCCGCGGTTGCTGTGGAGGTCTCGGGCGCATTTGGCTCACGCCAGGAGGAGGCGCAGCGGCTGGGCCGGATTCTGCGGCCGAAGCCGGGAGAGAACCGCTCCTTTTTCTATTCGCTGGTCACGGTTGACAGCCGGGAGCAGGATTTCGCAGCGCACCGCCGGATGTTTCTGACCGAGCAGGGGTATGAATATGAAATCCGCAGTCTGGCTGCCGGACAGGAGGCGCTGTGATGAGCAGGTTGGAACAGCTCTCACAAGGGGCGCAGGAATTGTTGAGGCGTATCTGTGCGGCTCACGCCTCAGAGCCCTTCGTTGCCGGCAAAGAGCAGCGGCTCGGTCCGGTAAACCAATGCCGGGCGGCGGGCACGCTGGCGCGGCAGGAGCTGCTGCAGGGCGGCTGGCTGACAGCTGTGCAGGAGGTATCCGGGGAAATCTTCTACCGGATACCGGAGGCAGTGCTGCCAGCGCTTCAGCAGCGCTGGTTCAGCTATACGCCTGCAGCGCTGGACGGCAGCGGCGTGAAGCTGCTCCGCGAGCCTGGAGCAGGACTGGCGGGCGAGCTATTTCGGGCGCTGCTGTTCACGGCGCGGGAAGGACTGCCTCTCACGGCCAAAGGCATCATTGCCAGAAGTACGATGCGCCGCCTGAATCTGCAACTGTCCCTGTGCGATGAAACGCTGCGCAGCCTGATTATGTTCTTCCCGGCCGGCGATCTGCAATTTCCGGCTGCGGCTGTTGCCGTGGATCTGATGCTGTGCCTCGGACTGGTGCAGAGACACAGCAAGGGGTACAGCCTAGTACCCGGACAGCTGAAGGCCTGGATGCAGCTGCCAGAGCCGGCTATGGACAGGCTGCTCTATGGCATTGTGTGCCGGCGGTACGGCAGTGACCGGCCCGCCGCGCGTCATTTGCGGTGGCTGCTGTCAGGCCGTGGCGTGGCACCTGGCGTATGGGTGTCCTTTCCTGCGCTGCTGGACTGGATGGAAAGCACTGCTCTGGTGGACATAACCAGCCGGGACGAATTGGCAAGTGCAGGGCAGCGGTGGCTGGAATGCCTGGCTGCTTTTGGCTGGGGTGAGCTGGGGAGCGCCGGCTCGGGGGCGCTTTGCTTCCGCTGGACAGCAGGCAAGCCGCTGCCGGAAGCTGGCGGTGGGGCTGGGCTGTGGGATGGGCTGGAGATGGACATGGACATGGACATGGAGCCCGACAGTTACGTGGAGACGGCATCCCCGTCGTTTATCGTCCAGCCGGACTATGAGATTCTGGTCCCGCCGGAGGTTCCCTATGCGGTGCGCTGGAGTCTGGCTGGCTGCGCAGAGCTGCTGCTGAGCGACACGCTCTGGAGCTACCGGCTGACCCGTGCGCAGCTGGAGTTCGCGCTGGAGCAGGGCCTGGACGCAGGACAGGTGTGCCGCTGGCTGGAGAGCCACGCGCTCGGCGGGCTGCCACCGGTGGTGAGGACTTCGCTTGCGCAATGGGGCAGGAGCCTTGGCCGGACGACACTGTCCGGCGATATGCTGCTCTGCCGCAGCGAAGAGGATGCCGATGCCCTCGCCGGGCATCCACGGTTGCAGGCGGGCCTATCCAGGGATGGCCCGCTGCAGTTTCGCGTGACAGCTCCTTCAGCAGCGGCATTGCTGAAGGAGCTGGCGGCAGCCGGGATGGCCCCGCTCCGCAGCAAGGGGCCGCAGAGCCAGCCGCCCGAAGCTGTGGGCGGCTGGTTCAGCCTGGAAGCCGCATCGCCGGCGGAGAGGTTCTGCTTGCCGGAGCAGGAACCGCAGCCAGAGCTGCTGCCGGGACCACTGCCAGCGAGGGAACGGCCACACTGGCAGCCGCTTGCGGACCTGCCGCAGGAACCGCTGTACCCGGGCCTAGGGCAGGTCCCGGCCAGGTGGAGCCGCGAGTGGCGGCACTACCACAGTTCAACGGCCCGCCAAGTCATGGAGCAGGCCTTGGCTTGGGGCATCGGGGTAAGTCTGACCCTGGATGGACAAGTCTGTGAGTTCATTCCCTCGAGAATTACGGACAACCCTTGGATAGTGGCAGGTTACCTGCTAGAGGGTGACAGCGAAGAAGGCGCTTCCGAAATGGAGCTGACGGCTGAGGACTGGACCGGAATGAAGCTGGTATTTCCAGTTGTAAGCAGAAATTCCTCTTCTGTTGAAGCGGCCGGATATGCTATGATAGAAAGGTCTACTTCAAGCAGGTAGTCAATTTTATACAGAAATGAGATGAAGCTCATGAGCGTAGCGGAATTAAATACGGTTGATATGGCCGAAGTGCTGACATACGCCTATGAATTGGGCGACATGATAAATCAGTCTGTCGAAGTGACGGATTACTTATACTGGAAGGGACGGGTTGACACTAACCCTGAAATCCAGGCGATGATCAATCGGTTGCAGAGCAAGAAAGAACTGTTCGAGGAGACACAGCGGTTCGGACATTTCCATCCGAATTATCATTCGGCCAAGGATGAGGTAACAGCGGTAGAACTGGAGATGGAACAGTTTGAAGAGGTGGTCCGCTTCAAGCAGGCGGAGAAGATACTCGACGATATCCTGTACTCCATGTCGGAGACGATTGCTTTCTCTGTATCCGAGACGATTAAGGTTCCAAGCAATAACCCGGCGCCGAAGGGCGGCTGCGGCAGTGGCGGCAAGTGCTCCTGCGGGTAAGGTAGCTTAGGCAGGGCATTGAAGATGAAGGGCGGATGAGCTTATGTTTGCGGAACGCACAGGATATATTGTTTGGGTCAGCGATGTCAAGGCGGCACGCAACCTGGAGAAGTACGGAACATTACATTATGTTTCGCGCAGAATGCATTACGCGGTCATGTACGTCAACGCGGAACGCGCCGAGGAAGTCATGAAGAACGTCCGCAGACTTTCTTATGTGCGCAAGATCGAAAGATCCTACCGCAATGAGCTGAAGACCGAATATACCAGTAACGGGCCGGACAAGTCCCGATATTACGGATTATAAATGGAGTTCTGAAACAGGTGCCTTTGGCACCTGTTTTTTTGGGTGCGCCTCACAGTCGCTGTCGATGCTAACTGTATTAGGTACAGTTATTCTGGGCAAAAGTTGGCTCAAAACTACTTTAACTGTATTCTGCGCAGTTATTTTCGGCCAAAATGCGTAATCAGGGCTGTATCGGCAAATATAAGTGTGCGAAATACATCTAAACTACTTTCTACGCTCCAACCAGCTAATACAGCTGTACGAAATGCAGTTACCTCTCTTCCCCATTCGTCTCTCCCTATCCCTATCCTCACTATCACCCGCTATCCTCTCTTCTCATGCAGCCCCTTACTCAAATAGTGTGCTCTAGAGCTATACTTCTTCTGAAAGCTGGTTACTTAGATGACTGTGATGGTGCGAAGAGGGATAAGTGGAGCATTACGTGCAGGATTGGAGGTACAGGTTGACTTATAAGAGGTTTGCCTTTAATTTGTTTAAACGTTACTACTTAGGATTCCGTATGATAAGAACACTTCAGATTCAGTTCCATGATATAGAACGTGAACTTAAGAATGTTATATTCGAGTGGTCCGGGTAGCCCAATGCACCCAGCATTCTGACAACTCCACCGTTTCATTCTTAAGTTCATCTTATATAGTCTCATATGATCAGTCCAAAGAATTAGTTGCGAAACTGCATCTATTTAGCCGTTTTTTTCTGTGTTGGAGGAAATAAGTGCGAAAACGCACCTAATTTAGGATTTTGAGCGTAATAAGCTTGCTTTACTCGAATTTAGTTGCAGATATGCACTTATTATCCTGATAATGGGTGTTTCGGCGGAGATTAGTTGCAGTTTCGCATCTAATTACTCCGGAGGTTCCAAGGCAACACTCTAAATCCTGGCTGAATCCTAAGCAGTAACGAAATGTGAGAATAAGCCTCTCTTCCTATAGCGGAAGAGAGGCTTATTTGATGAGGTATAGGTTACTACGTAAGGCCCCTTGCCTTCTGATAGAGGTTTTAGCTTTCTAAGGAGTAACGCGTAGGTGACTATGAATAGTGTGCCCGGACGCTTTGAACTGATATTCACCCCCAAACATGGTTCTTGGCTCAATGTGATTGAAAGCTTTTTTGCAAAGATGACGAAACAAGTGCTTCGTCACCTACGAGTGAAGTCCAAGGAAGAATTGAAACAACGTATTGAATTGTATCTTCAAGAAGTCAACGCCAATCCTGTTACTTTTTCGTTGGAAGCATGGGTTAGGTTGAATGCCTTTTACGTTATTTCAGATCGTTCTACTAGGCTAATGGAAGTGTTTTACTTCTGGGCCATTTTCCCGGGGAGACGGTTTTTCGGCACCGGATCCGGCTTAGCGAATCGTCATAAATAGACGCATGAATTGTGCACTAAGATTCGTTCGATTTTTACACCCTTTTCCATAAAGGTTACAAAATTGATACCAAAGTCATAATAAAAAATCGCATAACAACGCGGTTTTTCGTAAATCGGTAAAGTTACAAACCATGTAAAAAAAGCTTTGGGTCACAGGCGGGGCTCAGCGCTTTTTCGTCGTTTCGGATTACGAACTTTCGTCAGGCCAAGCAGGCCGGGTTGGTAACTTATTTTCTAAAATGACGCATTCCCGTCTGTTCGCCTCTATTCTTACTGGGCCGTTAAAATCAGCGGTCCGTCCGGTGTGATTGCGATCGTATGCTCATATTGCGCCGACAACTTGCCGTCGGCCGTTCTCGCCGTCCACTGATCGTCGTCGATCGTCATACGGAACGTACCTTCGTTGACCATCGGTTCAATCGTAAATACCATGCCTTCCTTTAACCGAATGCCTTTGCCGGCTACGCCGATATGCTCGTAGCTCGGCTCCTCGTGCAGGCTCCGCCCGATCCCGTGCGCCAGCAGATCGCGTACGACCGAATACCCGTTTGCTTCCGCATGCTGTTGAATCGCCGACGTTATGTCGCCGAGCCGGCCCCCGGGGAGCGCACGGGCGATCCCCAGATCCAAGCATTCCTTTGTCACCTTCATTAATTTTTGCGCCTCCGGCCGGATATTGCCCACCGCATAGCACATGCACGAATCGCCGAACCATCCGCCGTATTCCACGACGATGTCGAGCTTCAGCAAATCGCCGTCCATAAGCGCCCGGTTCGAAGGAATGCCGTGGGCCACCACATCGTTGACCGAAGTGCAGGTTTCGGCGGGGAAACCGTTGTACCCTTTCGTAAACTGCTTGCCGCCCAGCTTGGTGATGTGTCTGGCAACAAAGTCATTGATTTCCCGGGTGGTGATCCCAGGCTTGATCAGTTTGGCCACCTCGCGGTAGCAGTCCGCAACGATTTGGCTCGCCGGCTTCATCTCTTCGATTTCCCTAGGTGATTTTAAAATGATCATCTTTTGTTTATTCGCTCCTTATCCATTCTATAATTTTAAAAACCGGGCGATATCCCTGGCCTCCTCGTGCAGCTTTCCGCGGCGAAGCGAAAGCGAGGCGCAGCCGACTAAGGCGGCCAGCAGCATTTCCGCGCGCCGCAGCCGATACGGCGGCTCCGCCGCGTTTCCGCCGGAAGCGGCAGCCCCGTCCGCCGCACGCCCGGTTTCCAGCAGCGCGGCCAGCGGCGCGAGCACCTCCCGGCGAAAGGCGACCGAGAGCGGGGCTGAGCGCGCTTCAGGCAGCGAGGCAAAGCCCTCACCGGCCAGCTTATGCAGCAGGTACAGGGCGTGGTCCTCCGCCCAAAGCTGCAGCAGCCGGACGCCGGCGGCGGCGGCGGGGCCAAGCTCTGCGGCAGCGGCCGTTTCGCGGCTTCCGCTTCGGGAATCCGCGGCAGCCGAGTTCCCGGTGTCCGCCGCAGCAGCCAAGCCGAAATGCCCGCCCGCCGGCGCCTCCCCCGAAGCCGAAGCGCGCGGAACCTCCAGCGGGGCCTTCAGTTGAGCCTCCAGTGGGACCTCCGGCGGAACCTTCAGCAGGACCTCCAGCGGGGCCTTCAGTTGAGCCTCCAGTGGGACCTCCGGCGGAACCAGCAGGGCCTCTAGCGGAGCCTCCAACGGGGCCTCCAGCCATCCCCCGGCCCGCTCCAACGCGTCCCATAGCAGATCGTGGAGCAAATCGCCCTTATTGCTGTAATAATGGTATACCGTGCCATAGCCGAGTCCTGCCTGCGCGGCCACATCACGGATTTCCAGTAAAGGCCCTTTCTTCAAAAACACATCGGCAGCGGCTTTACGGATTTGCGCCAGACGCCGTAGCCGGATATCTTCGTTTTGTTCCTTCGTGCGTGGAGTCATCTCGTCCGTTCACCTCTTTTGTTATTGACCTACTCATATGTCAATATAAAATATTGGCTTGCGAATTACAAGAGATTAGCTGGAGGATTTCCGGCGCAACCTAGAAATCGGTGCTTGACCAACGGGTTAGCCTCGAACGAGCGACCTGTTTGGAACATTGATACGCTAACGGTTGTCATAGCGCTTAATCGGCCCAAAAAACGGGGGTTTCTTTTCTAACGGTTGTATGCGCGCTTATTTGGACGAAACAGCCCCTCTGCCTACGAAAAAACGGAAAATAGGCCCGCTGGCAACGGTTACATTTTGTAAACCCCCATTCTGAGACCAACTAGCGGTAAGAAATCCCTCTAAAATTGCCGCTGGACCTAAGTAGTAACGTTTAAACTAATTAATAGAATATGGATTAGCTATACCTGGTGAAAATTTCCTGTAATCACCTGCAGCTACCCGGCCCATGATGCCGCGTCTGAACCGCAGCTAAGCCAAGCCGCAGGCATTTGCCGCCGAATCCGAACCATAGTTAAGTCAAGCCGTAGCATTTGCCGCCGAATCCGAACCGTAGCTAAGCCAAGCCGCAGGCATTCACCGCCGCGCTCGAACCGTAGCTGAGCCAAGCTTCAGAGAGTTCCGCAACTGCCCCTGAGACACTGCAATGTCCTGCCTCCAAGCCTCCGGGCAAGCTTGTACAACCCCCGGCAATAAGGTAAGATGACAGAAATAAGTAGCATGTTTATGGTGGAGTGTGAGCAAAGATGCGCAACAAGGGAACGGAAGGACTGGGCATGTATGAGCCTTTTTACATCATGCTGGACGAATGCAGAATCGTCGATATCGTGATTACAAGCCATGCGGGAAGCCGCTATCAGGACCGGATCAACCCCACGGGCAGCGAAGAGCCGGTGGATGCCGAGGTTGCGGCCTGGATGTGGCAGTGCTTGAGACAGAATCGTCTTGCACCCTATCTGGCAAGAGAATATAATGCCTATCTGATCGATAATGATATTGTGACGATCTGTGAGCTTAAGGAGCTGGAAGGGGAGAGCACCCTGTCCGGTGATCCGCTCTATCTGCTGGTCGTTGTCACGTTTCTCGGCCGGATCTCGGCCCAGCTGCAGCTGCGGAATCTGCGGAGCTTCTATTCCGCTCTCAGCTCTTCGCGCCGCCTGAAGCTGGCGAAGAAACGCCGCAAGCGCAAGAAGGATGGCAAGTAGGATGAAAGATCGAGTATAACCCAGAGAAGGACAGGCATGCGGCGAGAGCTGCATGCTCTTTATTGAAAAGATAAGAATGTATAGGTTTCACCTGATGCTAAATCCTTCTATTTCTCGCAGAAACGGTTACCGTCCCTAAAAGGACGGCGAAGCCGTTTCTACTTAGCAAGTATTCAAAGATTAGAGCAATCGGCAAGGAGTGGCAGAGGATGAATTTTCACCAGCTGCATATTTTTTATACCGTGTCCGAGCGGGGCAGCTTCTCGGCGGCAGCGCAGACGCTGCATATGACACAGCCTGCGGTTACGATGCAGGTGCAGGCGCTGGAGGATTATTTCGGCATCAAATTGTTTAACCGTTCCACCAAAAAAATCTCGCTCTCGGAAGCAGGCCGCACGCTGATGCCCTACGCACTGCGCAGCATTCAGCTGATGCGGGAGACGGATCAGGCGATGTCGGCCTTCACCCATATGCTGGAGGGGCGTCTGCAGCTGGGAGCCAGTCTGACGATCGGGGAATATGTATTGCCGCGTATGCTTGGGCCTTTTGCCAAGCAGAATCCCCATATCTCGATCATGATGAAAGTGATGAACACCGCCCAGATTATGGACGAGATTCTGAAGCATCAGCTGAATTTCGGCCTGATCGAAGCTCCGGTCAGCCATCCCGATATGGTGATGGAGCCGGTAATGGGTGATGAGCTGAAGCTGATTGTTCCGGCCGGACATCCGCTGGCTCAGCGGCAGCCGGTGACGCTGGCCGACGCGCTGGAATATCCGTTTGTGCTGCGCGAGCAGGGTTCGGGGACACGCAGTGTGATGGAGGAAGAACTGCTGGCGAGGGGACTTGACCCGGGGGCGATGAGAATTGTGATGGAGCTGGGCAGTACCGGCGCAGTCAAATCGGCGGTGGAGGCGGAGCTGGGGATTACGATTATTTCGGCCTCCTCCGTCAAGCATGAGGTCGCGCTGGGGCTGCTGAAGATAGTGGATCTGGCGGATGCCTCCTTCAAGCGGCAGTATTACTCGATTCATCTGAAATCCACGCTGCTGCCGATTTCGGCTGTGACGTTTTTGACTTTTTTGCGTGAACATGCGGCATATCATTAGTTAGGGAGAGGGGGAATGCGGAAGTGAGCATCAGACTGCATGGAGAACGTGTGCTGCTGCGGGACCTCACGGAAGAGGATCTGCCCAAGCTGTATTACTGGTATTATGAGGCCGAGGACCGCGAGCATCTGAACTGGGATGGGCCGTATGAACCGCAAGAGGAATGTACCTATGAGGAGTTTGCCAAAGATTATGAGCCAATTCTGGCCCAGGCGCAAACGGACATTACGCGGAGAAAGCTGATTATTGAAATCGACGGTGAGCTAAAAGGTTCGGTTGGCCGCTATTGGGTATCTGAAGTGACCAACTGGTTTGAGATTGGAATCAGCATTATGGATTCCCGCTACTGGTCCGGGGGCTATGGAACCGAAGCGTTCCGGCTGTGGATGGAGTATCTGTTTCAAAATCTGGATACCGTCCGTCTGGGGATCGGTACCTGGTCGGGTAATATTCGCATGATGGGACTTGCGTCTAAATGCGGCATGATTGAAGAAGCGCGTGTCCGCAAGGCGCGGATTGTGCGCGGTGAATATTATGATGCGATCAAGATGGGCATTCTCCGCGAGGAATGGGAGAACCGGGGGCGCTGTGATCTGCACTCGCATACCCAGGCTTCGGACGGCATGCAGCCTCCTGCGGACAATGTGCGGCTGGCCCGTGACAAAGGGCTTGGGGCGGTAGCCATAACCGATCATGACACGGTGGCAGGCATAGCCGAGGCGCTGAAGGCAGGCCGCACCTACGGAATTACCGTAGTGCCGGGAGTGGAGATCAGTACGCGTGCAGGCGGCAAGGATATTCATGTGCTGGGCTATTACATCGATCCGGCGGATGAACTGTTCCTGTCGCGTCTGGCCGGACTAAGAGATACCCGTGCCCAGCGCAATGAACTGATCCTCTCCAAGCTGCGCAGTCTAGGTATTGAGATTACCATGGAGCAGGTGATTCTAGGGATGGGGCGCGAGCTGCAGCCGGATGAGAGTATCGGACGGCCGCATATCGCCGATGAGCTGGTACGGCTGGGAGCGGCTGAGGATATGCGGGACGCCTTCAACAAATATCTTGCCGAAGGAGCAGCTGCGTTCGTCTCGCCGCTGCGGATTGCACCGCAGGAAGCCTGCGAATGGATACTCGCTGCCGGGGGTTCGCCGGTGCTGGCTCATCCGGGGCTGTACGGGGATGATCTGCTGGTGCGCGATATCCTGGAGAAATGCCCGCTTACAGGGATTGAGGTGTACCACTCAGATCACGGCCCTGCTGAAGAGGAGCGTTATCTTGCATTGGCAGAAGAATACAAGCTGGCGGTCACCGGTGGATCGGATTTTCATGGCGCCCGCCAGGGTGTGGTTTTTCACGGCGATCTGGGCAGTGTCACGGTTGGCGTGGAGGTACTGGAGCGCCTGAAGCCACAGGGGAGTACAGCGAACAGGTAAGCAACTGCAGCCATTGTGTAGTCATGCCCACGGGGAGAAAGCGTATATTGCTTAGGTCCCAGAACGACCTGGTGTCGATGACAAGGCTCGGTGGCAATAGTTAAACAATATAAAAGGTTAAAAGGCCCATCTAGATGCTGAAGTGCATCTGAATGGGCCTTTTGTACAGTCTGGGAGAGAATAGACAGCTGGATGACAGCTCTAAATGCGATGCTGTAAGAGACATGAAACTGATCTGCTTGAGCTTAGCTACAGCTCCTCACACTTAATCACACGCGGGATGTCTAGCGGCTAAGCTAGGCACACTCTCGGTCACTGCTTCGGACTGACTATGAGTATGATAAGAAGCTGAAGAATTAGCACAGAGATGCTGCTGCTAAGTTCAAACCCATACTTTAGTTGCAAAAGTGCAACTAATTGTCCGATTTTTATCGTTTTGGAGAAAATAAGTGCAAAAAGGCATCTAATTTTGGCGTTTGGTCCAAATAGGACGGATTTACGCCAGATTAGTTGCAGATTTGCACTTATTCACCCGCTTGCTCACGATTCGGCCGAAATTAGTTGCACTTTCGGTTACTACTTAGGTCCCTGCGAGGGTATAGAAGGTTTACTTGCGAAGGTTAGGGGATCGCGCTACCTTAACCCAAACACTCCCCCCTTCAGGTAACCCACGTCCTAGCGGACCGTATAGCTCCTATTTCCGCATTCCTGTGCTGGTTTGGAGTCTAACGGACCGCATAGCCTCTATATTGGAAAAACAGGCCCTAACTAGTGGGTTTTTGCCTGAATAGAGGCTCCTGAGTCCGTTAGACCTGCAAAACAGCCTTTTTACAGCAAATAGAGGCTCCTGAGTCCGTTAGTAGTCTGAAATTTAAGTGCAGGTTACTGGCGATGGCCTTCATTTGTAATTCTTAGCCTCCTTGTCGCGCAGTGTTGTATGACAGGCTCGGACGAGGAACACATGGAACACAAGGGGGCTCTTAAGTAGTAACCACTTTCGCATCTATTTGCGCTGAACGTTCCCAACACACTCAGATCCTGGCTAGGTGCTATTCAGCAACCAGTTTCGCAACTATACAAGATTAACTTAAGAATGAAGCAGTGGAGCTGGAGCTGGCAGCAAGCCTGGTGTATAGAGCTTCCTGACAACTCCGAATGTTCGGAGCAACCTGATCCGCAGCTTTAAAGCCAGCCAGCAAGCAAGCAAGCAGTAAGCAGCAAGCAAGCAGCAAACGGGTCCGCCGGCCACCACAACGTTCTATTTATAGCTGCTAGGCAGCCGTCTGATCAAGTCTTCGTCCGGCGTTACGAACAGAGTCTTCTGATGGTCGTAGATTACGAACCCCGGCTTGGAGCCGCTGGGCTTGCGCACATAACGGATCAGGGTGCAGTCAACCGGCACACTGCTGGACTGCTTGGCCTGGCTGAAGAACGCGGCCAGCTGGGCGGCTTCCTCCAGGGTGGCGTCGCCGAACTGCTCGCTGCGGATTACGACATGGGAACCCGGAATATCCTTGGTATGCAACCAGGTGTCATTCGGCGAGGCCAGACGGTTGGTGACATATTCGTTCTGCAGATTGTTTTTGCCGACATAAATGTCGATGCCTTCAGAAGAAGTGAACACCTGGAGTATCGGCTTGGCCGATTTTTTCTTCTTTTTGGTTTTTTTGCTGCGGTCGCGCAGATAGCCCTGGGTTACCAGCTCGTCGCGGATCTCCTCGATATCGTGCAGGGAAGCATGGGCTAGCTGCTGCAGCAGGCTCTCCATATAAGCGATTTCCTCATGAGTTCTGGTCAGCTGCTCATCGATTACGCGCAGACTGTTCTTGTATTTGTTGTACCGTTTGAAATAACGCTGGGCGTTGTCGGACGGACTGAGCAGCGGATCAAGCGGGATCACAATTTCGGCCTGGTTCTCATCGTAATAATTGACCAGCGAAGCCGATTTGTCTCCCTTGGAGACGGCATGCAGGGAAGCGAACAGCAGCTCGCCCCAGATCCGGTAACGCTCAGCATCCTGGGCTTCATCCAGATCCTTCTTCAGGTTGGTCAGCTTCTTGATGTTCTTGCTGCGCTCATTGCCGAGGAAGCGGATCAGGTCGCTTACGCGCTGCTTCACGGTATCCCGCTCGGCCTTGTCCCCGTAATAATCCTCCATGCACTCGCTGATGGAGCTGTATGGCTTTGCGTTCTCCTGAATCTGCAGCAGCGGCACCGCCGAGAAAATCATCTTGCCCTTGCTGCTCGGTCCCGCCACCGGTGTGAACCTGCACGCGCGGACCGGCTCCATCACGGTATCGAAAGCTTCCCAGAGCCGGAGGGGGAAGTCCTCCCCAAACGGACCGTCATAGGCGCCTCCCGATTCCTTGAAACGCAGCATGATCTCGCCGGCGATCAGCGGACTCATGCCGCTGAAGGCATGGACCATCCAGCCGACCGGATTCCCTGAGGGAGAAGGCCCGCCGGAGCCGTCGGCAGGCTGCTCCTCCAGGCTCTTCAGCAGATTGGCTAGCTCTCCCTCGATAACCTCTTCAGGCTCCGATTCTTCTTCAGCGCCTTCCAGCAGAGCCGCTTCCTCGGCTGCGGCAATCAGCTGGACGAACTGCTCCTTGCCAACCGCCAGCGGATTCAGCTTATGCTGCTGCGGCGGCTCTGTGTAGGACACGCCAGGCATAACCACGCGGTAGCTGCTGATGGATGGCGTGACATGATGAATGCCGTCGATAATGGTGCCTGTGGCCTGATCGGTAAGAATAATATTGCTGTGACGGCCCATCAGTTCGATGATGATCGTTTTGGCGGAAAGATCTCCCAGCTCATCCCGGCTCTTGATGCTGATATGTATTATCCGCTCCATACCGACCTGGGTGATGCTCTCAATGGTTCCGCCTTCACAATGCTTGCGCAGCAGCATGCAGAACATCGGGGCGTCCGAAGGATTCAGACTGCTGCGTTCAGTCAGATGCAGTCGCGGGTAAGTTGGGTTGGCCGACAGCAGCAGCTTGCCGCCACCGAAGCCACGCAGAATAAAGATAAGATCGTGAGTGCTTGGCTGATATATTTTGCCTATTCGCGCACCTGTAAAAGCCTGCAATTCGTGCACGATAGCGCGGGTTACAATGCCGTCCAATGCCATGTTACAGCTCTCCTGCCTTCCTTGAAATAAAGTTCTTGCCCCTCTATGATGCCACACTTGGGGACATTTGCGCAAAAGCGGCAGTCCGGTTGCAGTGATATTTCGGGACGACCCTGAATACACTTGGTCTTGAACAGGTGGAAAAGCTGTGCGCCGCCGGAAGTCAAGAAACGACCGGGAGGGGAAAGAATAATTATGGAACAAAAAAGTTGGCACCGGCTCGGTGCAGAGGAGCTGCAGGAACTATTCAAGGTTCATCCGACAGCAGGCCTGAGCGGAGAGGATGCCGCAGAGCGGCGCAAAGAAAGCGGGCTTAATGAGCTGTCGGAAGGCAAAACGGTCTCGCCGCTGACCCTGCTGCTGAATCAGTTCAAGGATTTCATGGTGCTGGTGCTGATGGGTGCGACGCTGGTTTCGGGGCTGCTGGGCGAATACCTGGACGCCATCACGATTATCGCCATTATTCTGCTCAACGGAGTGCTGGGCTTCGTCCAGGAATTCCGCGCCGAACGTTCATTGCGCGCCTTGAAGCAGCTGTCCGCGCCTACGGCAAAGGTCATGAGGGCAGGCAAAAGCGAGGTGATTGCAGCCAAGCTGCTCGTTCCGGGGGATATTGTGCTGCTGGAGAGCGGGGACCGGATTCCGGCCGATGTGCGGTGGCTGCAATGCAGTGCGCTGTATGTGGAAGAATCGGCGCTCACCGGTGAATCGCTGCCGGTTTCGAAACATTCGCAAGCCATCCACGCTGAGGAGATCCCGCTTGGCGATCAGAAGAATCTGGGCTTCATGGGCACGATGGTGACCCGGGGAACCGGACGGGCCATGGTCATTCGAACCGGAATGAATACGGAAATGGGCAAAATCGCCGATCTGATTCAAAATACGGACAGCCAGGAAACGCCGCTGCAGCATCGGCTGGAGCAGCTGGGCAAAATCCTGATCTATGTCTCGCTTGGCTTGACGATTGTGGTAGTCGCCGCCGGTATTCTGCATGGACAGCCTGCCACAGCGATGTTTCTGGCAGGGGTGAGTCTGGCCGTGGCTGCCATTCCCGAAGGGCTGCCTGCGATTGTGACCATTGCGCTTGCGCTGGGTGTGCAGCGCATGATCAAACGCAAGGCCATTGTCCGCAAGCTGCCTTCGGTGGAGACGCTGGGCTGCGCTTCGGTTATCTGCTCTGACAAGACAGGCACACTTACCCAGAACAAGATGACTGTAACCCGGCTCTGGACCGCAGGCCGTGCGCTGGAGGTGACGGGTGAAGGGTACGCCCCTGCAGGACATGTGCTGGAGAAGGGCAAAGCAGTCGATTTGAAGAATGACCAGAGCCTGCGGCGGATGTTGCAGATCGGGGCCTTGTGCAGCAATGCCGAGATTATTGAGACCTTGCCTCAGGAAACGAGAGGCAAGCGCAAAGGGAAGGATGCAGGCAGCGATACGGATATGGCAAGCCAGAGCGTGTGGGAACTGAAGGGCGACCCCACCGAAGGCGCCCTGGTAGCTCTATCGGCCAAGATGGGGCTTACCTCGCAGTCGCTGGCCGTCACTTTTACGCGGGAGCGTGAATTTCCGTTTGACTCGGAGCGCAAGCTGATGTCCGTGATCGCCGCCCATCCGGGCGGGCGGATGGTCTGCACCAAAGGCGCGCCGGACGTGCTGCTGGGACGCTGCTCCTATATGTTGTGGGAAGGCGTGGTGGTGCCCTGCACTCCTACGCTGCGCCAGAAGGTGCTGGATGCCAATGAGCAGATGGCATCAGGCGCACTGCGTGTGCTGGGCATGGCTTACCGTGAGCTGCGTTCGAGCGAGAAGGCGGACAGTGAGCAGGATGCCGAATGCCAGCTGATCTTTGCCGGTCTGGCCGGCATGATCGACCCGCCGCGCCGCGAAGTGCGGGATGCGATCAGCGTTACCCGCAAGGCGGGGATCAAGACGGTGATGATCACCGGAGACCACGGCACGACCGCCGAGGCCATAGCCCACCAACTCGGGATTCTGCAGCGCGGCGGCACGGTGCTGACCGGAAGCCAGCTGACCCGGATGAGCGACGACGATCTCGACAAGGTTTCGGACAGTGTGTATGTGTATGCCCGTGTGTCCCCTGAGCACAAGCTGCGGATTGTGAAGTCCCTGCAGCGGCATGGCCATGTGGTGGCAATGACCGGGGATGGGGTCAACGATGCGCCGGCCATCAAGGCGGCGGATATCGGCATCTCGATGGGCATCACCGGAACGGATGTAACCAAGGAGGCCTCTTCACTCATTCTCGCAGACGACAACTTCTCTACGATTGTGGCTGCGATAGAAGAAGGCCGCAACATCTATGAGAATATCCGCAAGTTCATCCGGTATCTGCTGGCCTCCAATGTTGGAGAGATTCTCACCATGTTCTTCGCAATGATGCTGGGTCTGCCGTTGCCTCTGGTGCCGATCCAGATCCTGTGGGTCAATCTGGTCACGGACGGGCTGCCAGCGATGGCGCTGGGGGTGGACCAGCCGGAGAAGGATCTGATGGAGCACAAGCCGCGCGGAGCCAAAGAGAACATCTTCGCCCGCCGCCTCGGCTGGAAGATTGTCAGCCGCGGCCTGCTGATCGGCCTGTGCACACTGGGCGCCTTCTGGCTGACCCTTCGGGTTACGCCTGATCATCCGGCCCAGCTGGTGCGTGCCCAATCGGTAGCCTTCGCCACGCTCGTAATGGCTCAGCTCATTCACGTCTTCGATTGCCGCAGCTCCCGTTCGGTCTTCCACCGCAATCCGTTCCAGAATAAATATCTGGTACTGGCTGTGCTCTCCTCAGTGCTGCTGATGCTGGCCGTGATGTATTTCCCGCCGCTTCAGCCGGTCTTCAAGACCGTGCCGCTGGTGTTCCGCGAATGGTGCCTGGTGTTTGTAATGGCCGGAATTCCGACCTTCCTAATGGGTGCCGGCAGCGTGTGGAGCGGCAAACGCAGCAGAAACCGCCGCAGCGGCAGCAGCCGGGTGATAAAAAGTACAAAAATTTCAGCATAAAGTCAATAGCATTGGCTCACTCCTTAAGGTATGCTAGCTCTACGGAATGAACTTAGCAAACCTTGAACTTACCAAACCTTTAGGAGTGGACCCCAGTGGAATTTACGAAAATGCATGGACTCGGGAATGATTTTATCGTCGTTTATGGCGAGCAGGAGCTGCCGGCGAACGCGCCGGAGCTGGCGATAGCCCTCTGCAACCGGTTCTTCGGTATCGGAGCGGACGGACTTGTCTACATCCTGCCGTCAGAACGCGGAGATTATATGATGCGGATTATGAACTCGGACGGCTCGGAAGCCGAGCAATGCGGCAACGCGATTCGCTGCGTATCCAAATATGTGTATGACCGGGGCCTCGTCAGCTCGGAGCAGATTGTTATTGAAACGATCGGTGCCGGTGAGCAAAAGGTTACGTTGAAGGTGAACGACGGGGTTGTCGAGACCGTTACAGTTGATATGGGCGAGCCTGTGCTGGCTGGACTGCAGATTCCGGTCGCCATCGATGCGGAGTCTGTGCTCGACCAGACGATTGAAGCGGATGGCAGAGAGTTCCGTTTCACGGCCGTCTCCATGGGCAACCCGCATTGCGTGATCTATGTGGACGATGCCGTTACCTTTGATCTGGCGGCATGGGGGCCGAAGCTTGAGGTGCATCCCCTGTTCCCGCGCAAGGTGAATGTTGAATTCGCCACGGTTCGGAGCCGCAGCCATGTCGACATGCGGGTATGGGAACGCGGAGCCGGACCCACCCTGGCGTGCGGAACCGGTGCCTGTGCAACGCTGGTCTCCTCGGTGCTGAACGGGCTTACCGACCGTGCGGCCAAGATCAGCCTGAAGGGCGGCGATCTGGAGATTGAATGGAATGAAGCCGACAATCATGTGTATATGACCGGACCTGCAGAAGTGGTTTACACAGGTACCGTCTCCATCTAGGGAGTTCCCAAGACACAAGAAGCTATGACGAAGCAGATATTCTGCTGCGGCCATAGCTTCTTTTTCTATGTCCATGGCGAATAATGGCAAAGCAGCGGGCAAATACTAACGTGAATTCTCTCGCGGAAGGAGTGGTGATGTGATCAAGAATCCGTATTCGGGCAAAAGAAAAGCTGGTGCTCCCGGCGATCCAGCAGGTGCTGTAAGCTTCAGCCTTACCGGGGATCTGGCGCAGGATCTGGACAATATAGCGAACGAGCTTGGCAACAGTCCGGACCTGAAGATCCGTAAAGTCTGGGTAGGCAGCTCCCGCCCGGTGCAGACCGCTGCCATTCATCTCAGTGCGCTGGCGGATGCGGAGACGGTGAACGAATTCGTAATTGGCTCGCTGCTGCGCTGTACAGCAGAACTTGACAGCATGGACAGCTCGCAGCTGCCGGCACTGCCGGATTTCATCATGAACCGCGTTCTGGAGGCCGGAGAAGCGGAGCGGCAGGATGACTGGAAGGAGCTGCTGCTGGCTGTTCTCTCGGGCGATACGGTCATTCTTGTAGATGGCTATGCACAGTCCATAATATGCGCTACCCGGGGCGGGGAGTGGAGGTCGGTCAGCGAGCCTACCTCGCAGCTGGTGGTGCGCGGGCCTAAGGACGGTTTCGTCGAATCTGTAGCCACCAACATTTCGCTTATCCGCCGCAGGATCAGATCGCCCAAGCTGCGGCTGGAATATACCAAGATAGGCAGCGTAACCCAAACGCATGTGGCCTTAATGTACATACAAGACACAGCCAGCGAGGACTTGATCCGTGAGGTCAGGGAGCGGCTGCACAAGATCAGCATTGACGAAGTGCTTGAATCCGGCTTCATAGAGGAGCTGATCCAGGACAAGACCTTCACGCCGTTTCCTACCCTCTACAATTCAGAGCGGCCGGATGTGGCGGCGGGAAATCTGCTGGAAGGCCGGGTGGTGCTGATTGTGGACGGGACGCCATTTGTGCTGATTGCTCCGGCGGTATTCACGCAATTCTTCCAGTCCGCAGAAGATTACGCCCAGCGGTTTGATATTGCCATTCTGATGCGGCTGGTGCGCTATATGAGCTTTGTTGTGTTGATCCTGGGTCCTGCCGCCTATATTGCGCTCACTACCTACCATTATGAGATGATTCCGACCACACTGCTGATCAACCTGTTGTCCCAGCGTGAGAATGTACCTTTTCCGGCTTTTGTCGAGGCGATAATCATGGAGATGACCTTTGAGATCCTGCGGGAGGCAGGCGTGCGGATGCCGCGGGTGATCGGGCAGACGGTTTCGGTTGTGGGGGCGCTGATTCTTGGACAGGCTGTGGTGGATGCGGGCATTATCACTCCGATTATGGTTATCGTGGTCGCACTGACCGGTATCGCCAGCTTTGCCATCCCGGCTTACAATATAGCGATTGCCGGACGGCTGATCCGGTTTGCTTTTCTGCTGCTGGCCGGAATGTTCGGTTTCTTCGGCATCACCCTGGGTCTGATTATTCTGGTTGCCCATATGAACAGCCTGCGCTCTTTCGGGGTTCCCTATTTATCACCGTTTGTGCCGCTGTCCGTCAAAGGGCAGAAGGACACCCTGCTCCGATTCCCAATCTGGCTGATGAAGCCCGATAAGTCGCCGCAGCAGATGATGAAGGAATTGCCCTTGTACATGAAGGTTACGACAGGCAATGAATCCGAAATTGCACCCTCCATCCGTAAGAAATCGGAACAACAGGGAGAGAATCCGTATGATGAGCAATAAGAGCCGGCTTGCTCTATGGCTGACGTTTCTCCAGCTGACGCTGCTGTTGACAGGGTGCTGGGACAGCGTTGAGCTGAACCGGCGGGCGATCGTATCGGGTGTTTCCATTGACAGAGGGCCGACCGAAGACACGAAATATAAGCTGTCCTTTCAAGTAATCGTCTCCGAAGAGATTTCCGGAGAGAATGCACGGAGCACCTCACCGGTTGCCTTGTACACCGGCAGTGGCCGTTCGATGTACGAAGCGCTCTCTAGCGCCTCCAGCCAGACGGCACGTTTCCTGTCCCTGGGGCATATCCGCGTCATCGTGATTTCTGAGGCTTTTGCCCGTGAGGGCATCAAAGATATTATGGATGTACTGGAACGGGAAAGTGATATGCGGCTGACCAGCCTTATTTTTATATCGCATGGCCAGGAGGCGGTCCAGACTATGTCAACAATGACTGTGTTCAGTAAAATCCCTTCAAATGATCTGGTAGAGAAACTGGATACCACCTCCAAGCTATTTGGGTATAATTTCAGAGTGGAAGTGGATGATGTGGTCCGGGGCATTCAGATGAATGGAGGTGGGCCGATCATAAACGGGGTCTATGTCAGCGGGAATCTCGAGAAGGCAGATTCCAATGATAATGTAAAGACGATTGCACCGCAGTCCATTCTGCGCATCGCAGAAATTGCTGCCTTCAAGGGGGACAAGCTCAAGGGGTGGCTGGACGGCAGTACTGCGATCGGAACCTCCCTGCTTCATAACACAATCAGGCAGTACCCTGTGCTGCTGGAAGAGGGCGGAGGTTATAGCGCCTTCAGTATCTATAAGTCGCAGGTCAAGGTGTCGGCCGAAGGCGGTGACGCAGAACATCCGGTCATCCGCATCAAGGTTACACAGCAGGCGGCGTTGAAGGAATCTACGAACGGCAAGGATCTGACCCAACCCCGGGTGCTCACCGGGCTTGCCGATCAGCTGACAGCCAAGTGCCGCAGCCAGATCGAAGCAGCGATTGCAGCCGCACGGAAGCTGGAAAGTGATTATCTTGGATTCGGCGAGGCGGTGGAGCGCAGCCATCCCCGCGGCTGGAAGAAGGTGAAGGACCGCTGGGATCAGATTTTTCGCGAGTGTGAAATTGTGATTGAGGCGGATACGGTCATCAGGCATACCGATATGCGCAGCAGAGCTTTTGAGATGAACCGCTGAAGGTGAGCAGGAAGGATATAGAAATGGGAACGGTAAAGATTGGACTGCTGCAGTTTTTTTCAATAACCTTATTGTTCGAGCTGGGTACGGCTCTGGTCGTGAATCTGGGTATCGGGTCGGGAAAAGATGCCTGGCTCTCGATCCTGATCGGTGATGTGGCGGGTGTGATTATATTTATGGGTTACGTATACCTCTACAAGAAGTATCCGACTCTGCCGCTTACCGGCTATACCCGCAAGCTGCTGGGCCGATACATCGGACAGCCAGTTTCCGTGCTGTATATCGTATGGTTTATCAACCTGGCGGCCCGTGACTTGCGGGATGGCAGCAGCATGCTGGCTATATCGACGATGCACGACACCCCGCTGTTTATCCTCAGTGCGGTGATGATTTTGTCTTGCTTTTACGTGCTGCATAAAGGGGTTGAGGTGCTTACGCGCACTTCGCTGGTCTTCTCGGGGCTGGTGCTGGTGATCGGCTTGTTCAGTATAATGATGCTGTTGCTGTCAGGGTCGATTAATTTGAACCGGCTGCTGCCTGTGCTGGAAGAGGGAATGAGGCCTGTGCTGTCGTCGGTGGCTCATCAGAGCTATATGTTTCCGTTTGGGGAGATGGTGGCTTTTACGATGCTGATGCCTCATCTGTCCAATGTGCGCAAAGGGCCTTGGGCCTTGATCGCAGGCATGGTTGTTGCGGGAGTGCTGCTGAGCCTGACGACGGCGATGAATATCTCCGTGCTTGGTGTCGATATCGTAGAGCGTTCCTCGCTTCCCTTAATGCCTTCGATCAGTAAAATCTCAATTTCGGACTTTATCCAGCGAGTGGATATTTTTGTGGTCATGGTGCTGATTATCGGGGTGTTTTTCAAAATCGCCGTATTTTTCGCGGCAGCCCTGATCGGAATTTCCGATGTGTTTGGGATTCCATACCGTAAAATGCTCTATCCGACTACGCTGATTATTCTGTTCACCTCCATGCTGGATGCCCGCAGCTTCACCGAGCATTTGGATGAAGGAGGGAAGCTGCTGTATACGGTGTATCCGCTGTTTATGGTGCTGATTCCGCTGGTGCTGGTCATTGTGGCCGCAATTAAAAGTCACCGCTCCGCTCCCCGTCCGGGATAGCCGCCTTTGATCCAGAGCAGCAGATCGGGGAGGATCAGACACAGCAGCATAAGGCCTGCGGCGACCTTCTCAGAGGTGGTATACAGCAGATAATTCATAACCTTGGGAATGTTATGCAGCCCGTAACCAAACAGCCAATCACCCAAAAACAAATACAGCAGGCACAGCACCGACAGCAGCAGCAGAATGGCATATTTGCGCAGCAGCAGCTTCCGGGCTTTCTTCTTCATCATGATCACCTCCTGTCTAGTAGTTAGGGCTAGTATGAAGCACAGATCCGGGTCTCATGCACCGGCTGTCCTGAAGCCGAGCGCTTTTGGCCGTTAAAGCTTATCAAGCATCCCGTTTTATGTTACATTAGTATGAAACTAATGTCTGGGGGGCTTGCCGTGAAGCCGGATTTGCGTTCTGCATGGGGTAGTAAAGTGCTGGTGGGAGACGGTGCGATGGGGACTTTTTTGTATCAAAAAGGATTTCCTGTCGGCATCTCTTATGAAGAGTTGAATCTGACCTCACCGGGGGTTATTGAGGATGTACATCGCAGCTACATGGAGGCGGGGGCTGTGCTGCTGGAGAGCAACACCTTCTCGGCCAACTATGACCGGCTGTCCAAATACGGGCTGGAATCCAAGGTGGAAGAGATCAACCGGGCAGGCGTGCGCATTGCCCGTAAGGCTGCAGGAGATACAGGTTATGTGGTTGGAGCGGTCGGTTCGATCCGCTCCGGCAAACGTGCCAATCTGTCCGCCTCCGAGCTGAAGCGTTTCTTCACGCAGCAATTATCGGCGCTGCTGGAGGAAGAGGTGGACGGCATTATGCTGGAGACCTTCTATGATGTCGAGGAGCTGCATCTGGCGCTGCGCACCCTGCGCAAGCTCAGCCAGCTGCCGGTCATCTGCCAGCTGGCGGTGGATGAAACTGCCCGTACGCTGGATGGCCTGACCCTTCCCGAGGCGTTCCGGATTCTGGAGGACGACGGAGCGGATGTGATCGGTTTCAACTGCAACACCGGCCCGAACGGGATCAAGCGGGCGCTTAGACATCTGCAGGGCAGCCTGGTGCTGCCGGTCTCAGTCTACCCGAATGCCGGGGTAGCCGATTATGTGGATGGTGAATACCGCTACGGTGCTTCGCCGGAATATTTCGGCCAGATGGCCGTTACCTTCGCCGAGATGGGCAGCCGGATCATTGGCGGCTGCTGCGGAACCACGCCGCAGCATATCGCCGAGATGGCCGCGGCGCTGCGGAATTACCAGCCCCAGCCGCTGCCGGAGCCTACGCAGCGGGCGACAGCAAGCCTGATTCTGCAGGAGCATCTGGCTGATGCGGAAGGACCGAGCGGCAAAGAGCCGACTCTGGTCGATCTGGTCAAGGAGCGTCACACGGTCATTGTGGAGCTTGATCCGCCGCGCGACCTGGACATTGCCAGATTCATGAAGGGAGCCGAGGCGCTGCGCAAGGCAGGAGCCGACGCGCTGACGCTTGCTGACAACTCGCTCGCGGTCAGCCGGATGAGCAACATGGCACTGGGTGCGCTGGTACAGGCCCGTACTGGTCTGCGGCCGCTCGTGCATATCGCCTGCCGTGACCGCAACCTGATCGGGACTCAGTCGCATCTGATGGGGTTCGATGCCCTAGGCATTGACCATGTGCTGGCGGTGACAGGAGATCCGGCCAAGTTCGGCGATCTTCCCGGCTCCAGCTCCGTGTATGATCTAACTTCCTTCGAGATCATCCGTATGATCAAGCAGCTGAATGACGGGATTGCCTTCTCCGGCAAGCCGCTGAAGCAGAAGGCCGGATTCGTGATCGGCGCCGCGTTCAATCCGAATGTGAAACATCTGGACAAGGCTGTCCAGCGGCTGGAGAAGAAGATTGCTTCCGGCGCGGATTATATTATGACCCAGCCGGTGTATGACCGGGGGCTGATTGCCAGAGTAGCCGAGGCCACTGCCCACCTCAATATCCCCATATTTATCGGGATTATGCCGCTGGCCAGCGGCCGCAACGCCGAATTTCTGCATAATGAGGTTCCCGGTATCCAGCTGACCGATGAAGTGCGCAGCCGGATGAGCGGACTTGAGGGAGAAGTGGGGCGCGCGGAAGGTGTGGCCATTGCCAAGGAGCTGCTGGATGAGGCGACAGCCCACTTCAACGGCATCTATCTGATGACGCCGTTCATGTTCTATGAAATGAGCGCTCAGCTGGTGGAGTACATCTGGGCCAAACAGGGTCGTAAATTATCCCCCTTGTTTCGCTAGTAATAATCCATTACAATAGTGTAATGGATGTGATTCCGTTTAGAATTGAAATCAGTGAATCACCGGTACTGCGTAATAACCATGCGGATGCCGCAGGATTGGACGGGTTATGAGGCTGTGCTCCGAAGATAAGGTTCAGCAGCAGATCAAACGTGGAAGGGCCGGTGGGAGACATGCTGGACTTTCTCATTCAAGAAATGAACCGCGAACAGGCGGCCAATTAGGAATAGCGGGTTTATGATCACAAGCATAGATGTAATTTATGGGGGGAACAACCGGAACATGGCCATTAAACTTATTAACATTGGCTTTGGAAATATAGTATCGGCCAACCGCATTATTTCCATTGTCAGTCCGGAATCTGCACCGATCAAACGTATTATCCAGGAGGCCAGAGATCGGCACATGCTGATCGACGCCACCTACGGAAGACGGACTCGCGCCGTAATCATCACTGACAGCGACCATGTGATCCTGTCGGCGGTTCAGCCTGAAACCGTGGCTCACCGCTTATCCAGCAAAGACGATGATAACGACGAATAACAACTAAATGGAGTGTATTATGTCAAAAGGATTGCTGATTATTTTATCCGGACCTTCCGGCGTTGGTAAAGGTACTGTCTGCACGGCGCTGCGGCCGAAGATGCCGCAGCTGATTTATTCGGTCTCGGCGACCACCCGCAGTCCGCGCGGCGGCGAAGAGAACGGAGTTAACTATTTCTTCAAGACCAGAGAGCAGTTCGCCTCTATGATCGAAGCTGACCAGCTGCTGGAATACGCGGAGTACGTAGGCAATTATTACGGTACTCCGCGTGATTTTGTTGAACAGACCCTTGAGAGCGGAAGAGATATTATTCTGGAAATCGAGGTTCAGGGAGCGCTGAAGGTCAAGGAGAAATTCCCCGAAGGTATCTTTGTGTTTCTGCTTCCTCCATCCATGGATGAGCTGAAGGACCGCATACGCGGTAGGGGCACTGAGCATCCAGATGTGATTGACCACCGTATGTCAGTGGCAGAGGATGAGATCAGTCTGATGCGGCATTATGATTACGCCGTAGTTAACGATGAGATTGATTTGGCCTGCAAGAGAATAGAAAGCATTATTATAGCCGAACATTGTAAGGTTAGATAATCAGGCTTACTTAATTACGTAATGATGATCCACAGTAAACTATGAAGAGGTGTCCCAGTGCTATATCCATCTATCGATGAAATGATGACCAAGGTCGACAGCAAGTATTCGCTCGTTGTCGCTTCCGCCCGCCGGGCAAGACAGCTGCGTGAAGGCGGCAGAACCGATATTAAGAGTCCAAGATCCTACAAGTATGTGGGAGTTGCCCTTGAAGAAATCTATGAAGACCGGATTATTGTAACTCGCGGCACGGAAGAAGAAGAACGGGAGTAGTTGTTCTTGCAGTGAACCGGAGGATTAATTAACCTCGGAAACGGGTGCCGACGGCGCAGCCGTTTCTTCTTGCTTTATAGGCCTCTAAACTGGCTGTCAACTTATTATAATAGCCCTTAGCGGGCTGTTCCTGACAACCGCAAGGTTGTTATTTTTTTAAAGATAAGAGTAGTAACAAGATCAGAATCTATATATTTCACGATATCAATCATCCTTCTATTAACATTAACCGGGAGCAGGGGGAGAATAATAATGAAGAGCTTACAGGGCAAAACGATTCTGCTAGGCATCACCGGAGGAATTGCGGCATTTAAGGCAGCCTCATTAACCAGCATGCTGGTTAAAAAGGGTGCAGAGGTTCATGTGATCATGACTGAATCAGCCAAACAATTCATTACAGAGCTGACGCTGCAGTCCTTGTCTAAGCAGCGGGTGTACAGCGATACGTTTCAGGAACGGGACCCGTCTTCGATTTCGCATATCGATCTGGCCGACTCGGCTGATCTGGTGCTGGTAGCCCCGGCAACGGCCAATATTCTGGCCAAAATGGCGCATGGGCTGGCCGATGATATGCTGTCAACCACACTTCTGGCTGCAACTTCACCTGTGATGGTTGCTCCGGCAATGAACGTTCATATGTACCAGCATCCTGCAGTATTGAACAATATTGATATCCTGTCACGCCGTGGTATCCAGTTTATCGAGCCGGGAGAAGGTTTGCTGGCTTGCGGGTATGTGGGCAAGGGGAGGCTGGAAGAGCCGGAGGCGATTGTTCGTTGCGTGGAGAGCTTTTTTGCGTTGTCAAGCCGCCCGGAATCACAGCCCGAGCAGCCGCTCAAAGGTCGCAAGGTTGTAATTACCGCTGGTGGAACGGTGGAACGGATTGATCCGGTCCGCTATATCTCGAACGACTCATCCGGCAAAATGGGCTTCGCCTTGGCCCGCGCTGCGCTTGCCATGGGAGCTGAAGTTACACTTGTCGCCGCCCGCACGGATGAGGAGCCTCCACAGGCAGCCGGTCTGCGTGTGGTAAAGGTCGAGTCTGCCCAGCAGATGTACGATGCGGTATTGGGCGTATGGGAGGACTGCGATATTCTGATTAAGGCTGCGGCCGTATCCGATTATCGTCCGAAGGAACAGGCGGCGGCCAAAATCAAAAAGAGCGGCGATACGATGCTGCTAGAGCTTGTAAAAACAACTGATATTCTGGAAACACTGGGCAAAACCAAGAACAAGCAGTTTCTGGTGGGATTTGCAGCAGAAACCGGAGACACCGAGGCTTTCGCCAAAGAGAAGCTGGTCCGCAAAAATTGTGATCTGATCGTGGCTAACAATGTGGCGGAAGCCGGAGCAGGCTTCGGACTGGACACCAACATTGTCTCCATTTATGATACACAAGGTGTAGTTGCGCAGTGGCCGCTGCTGACCAAGGACGAGGTCGCCCGTCGGCTGCTGCTGCTATTCGCTGAGCGGATGACCGGTATTTCTGTCTGATGGATATCGCCAAGGTCATTGTAGATGTACCTGTCCGCAGCACGGACCGGCCTTTTGATTATTTGATTCCAGATGATCTGAAATTGTGGATTGAGGTCGGCAGCCGGGTAGCGGTGCCTTTTGGTCACCGTACAGTACAGGGCTTCGTCATTTCCCTGGAATCCGGTGAAATCGGCACCATGCCTGGGCTGAAGCCGGTCCAGGAGGTGCTAGATCTGCTGCCGCCCTTGTCACCAGAGCTGATTGAGCTGGCGGAATGGATGAGCCGCAGGTATGCCTGCCGGCGTATTTCCGCGCTGCAGGCCATGCTGCCGACGGCGCTCAAGGGCAAGGCCGAACGGCTGATCTCACTCGGCAGTGCCGAATCGGATGCCGCGGCTACTGAAGATGAGCTGTTCCCGCTCTTCGCCGAGCCGGATCAGGAAGAACGAAGCATTACCGAATTCGTTGCCAAGCATGGCGAGGTATCTATGAAGCAGCTGACCCGCACCTTTCCGGAGGCAGCGGAGACCGTTAAGTTCATGCTGCGGCGCGGAGTGCTGACTGAGAGTCAGTCAATCAAGGATAAAATGGGCAAAAAAAAGCTCAAAACCGTTGAGCTGGCGATCAGTACGGAAATGGCCCGCGGGCTGCTGGAGAGCTTCCCGGCCAGGTCTGCCCGCCAGAAGGAGCTGCTCCAGTTCCTGATCGAGATGGAAGCGTTGCTGCCTCTGCCGCTCAAAGAGGTACTGGCGGTGCTGCAAATCTCCGCAGGCACGGTGAAGGGGCTAGAGGAGAAGGGGTATATAGAGATCGGTGAGATTGAGGTGTACCGCGACCCCTATCGTGGACGCGACTTCAAGCCAAGCGTCCCTCTACCGCTTACCCCTGAGCAGAGCCATGTCTATGCTGCGATTGCCCGTACGCTGGAGGCGCAGAGTCATGACGTGTTCCTGCTGCATGGAGTAACCGGCAGCGGGAAGACGGAGATCTACCTGCAGAGCATTCAGCTCTGCGTGGATCAAGGCCGGCAGGCGGTTGTGCTGGTGCCGGAGATTGCGCTTACTCCGCAGATGGTGGAACGCTTCAAGGGCCGGTTCGGCAGCGGGGTTGCCGTGATGCACAGCCGGCTGTCGGTCGGCGAGCGTTATGACGAATGGCGCAAGATCCGCGAAGGCAAAGCAACGGTCGCAGTCGGTGCCCGTTCGGCGGTGTTTGCCCCATTCGTCAACCTGGGACTGATTATAGTAGATGAAGAGCATGAAAGCTCCTACAAGCAGGAGGAGAATCCCAAATATCATGCCCGCGATGTGGCTGTACGCCGAGCGGAGCAGGGGGGAGCCGCCGTGATCCTCGGATCGGCTACCCCTTCGCTGGAGAGCTATCATGCTGCCAGGGTGCAGACCGATATTCATTTCTCCCCGGTGCTGCTGGAGATGCCCAGCCGGGCGCTGGGCAATGAGCTACCGGCAGTGCAGGTGGTCGATATGCGCGATGAGCTGAAGGAAGGCAACCGCTCGATGTTCAGCCGCAGGCTTCATGCTGCGCTGGCTGAGCGGCTGGAACGTGGAGAACAGACGGTATTGCTGCTGAACCGCAGAGGCTTCTCCACGTTTGTGATGTGCCGCAGCTGCGGGTATGTGGCAGGTTGTCCGGATTGTGATATTTCACTGACGTACCATAGCCGCAGCGACAATCTGCGCTGCCACTACTGCGGTCATGCCGAGCCTGCGCCGAAGGTGTGCCCGGAATGTGCCAGCGAGCACATCCGCTTCTTCGGAACGGGTACCCAGCGGGTGGAAGAGGAACTGGGCAAGCTGTTTCCGGGCATGCGGGTGATCCGTATGGACGTGGACACGACGACCGAGAAGGGGTCTCATGAGAAGCTGCTCAACCAGTTCCGTGACAAAAAAGCCGATGTGCTGCTCGGTACCCAGATGGTGGCAAAGGGGCTCGATTTCCCAGACGTTACGCTGGTAGGCGTAATTACAGCAGACTCTGCGCTCAACCTGCCTGATTTCCGGGCGGCAGAGAAAACCTTTCAGCTGCTTACCCAGGTAGCCGGCAGAGCGGGAAGGCATCAACTGCCGGGTGAAGTGGTGATCCAGTCCTATACCCCTGAGCATTATTCGATTATTCATGCCAGCGGACACGATTTCCATTCCTTCGTACGCGAAGAGCTGAAGCACCGCAAAAGCCTGCATTATCCGCCCTACTGTCGGCTCATTCTCGTGACTTTGTCGCATGAGCAGCTTCCCGTGCTGCTGCGGCTGGCTGAGAATTATGCGCTGAACCTGCAGGGCAAGGCTCGCCAGCTAAGATGGTATGGCAGTCTGGATAAGCTGTCTGCGGATGCGCTTGATATGCTTGGACCTGTGGCATCGCCCATGCCACGTCTGAAGGGGCGCTACCGGTTCCAGTGCATTATCAAGTGGCGGGGCACCATTGATGCCATTGGCCTGGCCAGGACTGTGGCCGAGGAGCTGGAGGATTCCGTGCGGGACAAGGATCTGCAGATCAGCCTCGACGTGGACCCGCAGATGCTGATGTAGGCAGCAAATTATTATTGAATAGAACGAGGAAGGTGTTATAGATGGCAATTCGGATGATTGTGAAGGAACCGGATGAAGTGTTGCACAAAAAAGCCAAAGAAGTAATGGTGGTTACACCCAATGTCAAAAAGCTGCTGAACGATATGAGAGATACGATGTATGATGCGGACGGCGTAGGACTTGCTGCGCCTCAGGTAGGCATTCTGAAAAGGCTGATCGTCATCGATGCGGATGAGGAGCATGGATTGATCCAGATGATCAACCCGGAGATCATCAGCAGAGAAGGCGAACAGCTGGGACCAGAAGGCTGCCTTAGCATTCCCGGCCTGAACGGCGATGTGCGCCGCTCGGAGACCGTAACGGTTCGCGGACTGAACCGGGAAGGCGTGGAGATCACAATTACCGGCAGCGGTCTGCTCGCACGGGCATTTCAGCATGAGATCGACCATCTGGAAGGCGTGTTATTTACTGACATTGCCGAGAAGGTCTATGAATATATACCAGGCAAGGAAACCGGGGAGTGAGTGTAATGAAGATTGTGTTCATGGGTACGCCCGCTTTTGCGGTGCCGTGCCTGCAAATGCTTGTGGAGGAGGGCTACGAGGTTGCAGCCGTTGTAACCCAGCCCGACCGTCCGCAGGGCCGCAAGAAAATAATGGCGCCCTCGCCGGTGAAGGAAGCGGCGCTGGCCCTGGGCTTGCCTGTGCTTCAGCCTGAGCGGATGCGCCGTCCGGAAGCAGTGGCTGAGCTGGCCGCGTATGAACCGGACCTGATTGTTACAGCCGCCTATGGCCAGATTCTACCCAAAGCTGTGCTGGATCTGCCAAGGAACGGCTGCCTCAATGTGCATGGCTCGCTGCTGCCGGAATACCGTGGAGGCGCGCCGATTCAGCGTTCGATCATCAATGGCGAGCAGCTGACAGGTGTAACGCTGATGTACATGGCGGAAGGTCTGGACACCGGAGATATGATCTCGCGTGTAGAGGTGCCGATTGAGGATGAGGACACTTCCGGCACCATGTTCAGCAAGCTGAGTCTGGCCGGCCGCGACCTGCTGCGGGCTGAGTTGCCCAGATTGATCAATGGCCGCGTGGAAGCGGAGGCGCAGGATGACAGCGCTGCGACCTATGCGCCGAACCTTAGCCGCGAGGATGAGCGGATCGACTGGAATGCATCATCGCGGGAGACGTATAACCGTGTCCGTGGTCTGGTGCCGTTCTCCGGGGCGTTTACGCTGTGGAACGGGGAGACCTTTAAGGTGTGGGCGGCGGCGCTTCCTGTCCAGGGAAGTGCCAGCTCTGCCTTGCCGGGAACGGTGCTGGCCGTTAGCGGGCAGGGCGTTGAAGTTAAGACCGGCGACGGCAGCCTGCTGCTGACCACTGTGCAGCCGTCCGGCAAAAAAGCGATGGATGCCGCTGCCTTCAGCCGCGGCGCAGCCATGAAGCCCGGGACGGTGCTCGGTTGAGCGGGGGCGAAGGTGGCGGCGCAGGCCGTCGTCCCGGCCCGCGCGGCGGAGGCGCGAAGCCGGCGGGCAACCGCAGCAGGCAAGCTCCAGCTTCGGCGCGCGAGCTGGCACTCGAAGTGCTGGAGAGAGTCGAGCAGCAGGGAGCCTACAGCAATCTGCAGTTGAACAGCACTCTGCAGAAGTCCACCCTGAGCAGAGAAGATGCCGGATTGGTTACGGAGCTGGTCTATGGGACCCTCTCCAGAATGAATACGCTGGATTATGTGCTGGAAGATTTCGTAAGCAAAGGGCTGGCCAAGCTGCAGCCCTGGGTGCGTTCGCTGCTGCGGGTCAGCTTGTACCAGATCATGTATCTGGACCGTATTCCTTCGCATGCAGCCGTTAACGAGGCGGTGAATATCGCCAAGAGGCGCGGGCATCAAGGGATCTCGGGCATGGTCAACGGTGTTCTGCGCAGCGTGTTGCGTGCCGGAAGCCTTCCGGTGCTGCCGGACCACCTAAGCCCGGAGGAACGGATTGCGCTTAAGCACTCCCATCCGCTGTGGATGGTGCAGCGCTGGAGCGCTGAGTATGGCCTGGAGACTGCGGAAGCGATGTGCGCCGCTGATAATGAAGCGCCTGCGGTAAGCGTGCGGGTCAACACAACGATGATTAGCCGGGAGTCTTTGCTGAAGCAGATGCTTGAGCAAGGCCTCCAGGCCTCGGCTTCTCTGCTAAGCCCTTATGGAATTATTGTTAAGGGCGGCGGCAATCTGGCTCTCTCCTCCTGGTACAAGGACGGATATCTGTCCGTACAGGACGAAAGCTCGATGCTGGTGGCAGAGGCGGTTGATCCGCAGCCGGGAGAACGTGTGCTTGACTGCTGCGCTGCTCCGGGCGGCAAAAGCATGCATATGGGCGAGCTGATGAAGGATGAAGGGTTCATTTACGCCAATGATGTGCATCCGCATAAAGCGGTGCTTGTTGCCGAGCAGGCAGAACGTCTGGGGCTGGAGAGCATTGAGGCCGGAAGCGCCGATGCACTTCAGCTTGCCGATACGCTCGCACCGGCTTCTTTTGACCGTGTGCTGCTGGATGCGCCTTGCTCCGGCCTTGGGGTGATCCGCCGCAAGCCGGATCTGAAATGGCGCAAGCAGCCGGAGGATATCGCCAGTGTGGCGGTGTTGCAGGGAGAGCTGCTGCAGTCGGTCTCGCGGCTGGTGAAACCCGGAGGGCTGCTGGTGTACAGCACCTGCACAACGGAGCAAGCGGAGAACAGTGATGTTGTAGCTGCTTTTCTAGCACAACATCCGGAATTTAGTCCGGTAAGCTTCGACTCCCCGCTGTGGGAGCGACTTGCGGGAACCGCGCTGGCGCGCGGGCAGGGCATTCAGCTGCTGCCACAGCATTATGGCAGTGACGGCTTCTATATTGCACAGATGCGTCGAAACTTGTAATATAGCATTTTCACAGACCGATTATTCTATAACCCGCCCGCCGGGAACCGGTGCGGCGGGCTTTTCTTTTACCGTCTTTGAAATTTGTGTTAAAATAGGACGAATGAGAAACAATACGCATATCCTTATGAAAGAACAGGTGCAAATAATGAAACCTTTAATATATGATTTCTCTTTAGAAGAGTTGCAGCAGTGGGCCAAGGACAATGGCGAGCCCGCTTTTCGCGGCGGACAAATCTTTGATTGGCTGTATGTAAAACGCGTCAATGCGTTCGATGAAATGAGCAATTTGTCCAAGGCGCTGCGCGTGAAGCTAAACGAACAATTAAGCATTGCAGCGCTCCATGAGATTACCAAGCTGGAATCGAAGGACGGCACAGTGAAATTCCTGTTCGGCCTGCATGATGATCATGCCATCGAGACGGTAATCATGAAGCACAACTACGGCAACAGCGTCTGTGTAACTACACAGGTGGGCTGCCGGGTAGGTTGCACCTTCTGCGCCTCGACATTGGGCGGACTGAAGCGCGATTTGACTGCAGGCGAGATCGTAGCGCAGGTGGTTCGCTCCCAGCAGATTCTGGATGCGCGCGGCGAACGGGTCAGCAGCATCGTAATTATGGGTACGGGCGAGCCGTTTGAGAATTACGACGCGACGATGAGATTCCTGCGTCTAATGATTCATGAGAAAGGCCTTAATATCGGACAACGGCATATTACGGTTTCCACCAGCGGAATCGTGCCGAATATCTATAAATTCGCTGATGAGGATACCCAGATCAATCTGGCGATTTCCATTCATGCGCCCAATGACGCCTTGCGCTCGAAGCTGATGCCGGTCAACCGCCGGTTTCCGTTTGACGATGTCATTGAGTCGCTGCGTTATTATCAAGCCAAGACCGGGCGCCGTATCAGCTTCGAATATGCCTTGATCGGCGGAATAAATGACCAGCCCGAGCATGCAGAGGAACTGGCGGGCGTGCTGAAGAGCATGCTGTGCCATGTTAATCTGATTCCGGTCAATCACGTGCCGGAGCGCAAATATGTGCGTACCTCGCGTAATGATATCTTTGAGTTTCAACGTGTTCTGGCTGATCACGGCATCAATGTTACGATTCGCCGCGAGCAAGGCCATGATATTGCGGCCGCATGCGGTCAGCTGCGCGCCAAACATATGGAGTTGGGGTGAGGATATTTGATCAGAACAGTACATGCCAGCGACATTGGCCGGGTACGTTCCGTCAATGAGGATTCCGTCTGGATCGGCGCGACGCGCCATGGTTATACCCTGGGGATCTTAGCCGATGGAATGGGCGGGCATCAGGCAGGCGATACCGCCAGCAGGTTGGCCTTGGAGACGATGAGGAACACTCTGGATGCTCTGCCTGCCGGGCTTGAGGACGAAGAGCTGCGCGTTGCGTTGTCTGCTGCCATTCTGGAAGCCAATAACATGGTCTACCGGGAGGCTTCCCGTGATGAGAAATATCATAATATGGGGACCACCGTCGTTGCGGTGCTGCTTAAAGGGTCAACCGGATTTATCGGCCACATCGGAGACAGCAGGGCCTATATGGTAAAGGACGGTGCGGCGATCCAGCTTACTGAGGATCACACGTTGGTTAATGAGCTGTTCAAGAGCGGACAGATCAGCCAAGAGGAGTTAAACAATCACCCGAGACGCAATGTCCTGACCAGAGCACTGGGCACAGACGCAGAGGTATCTGCCGATCTGGCCCCTGTCACGGTGGAAGCCAAGGCACTGCTGCTGCTGTGCAGCGACGGCCTGAGCAACTTCGTCAGTGAAGAGCATCTGGGCAAGGTCGCGGGCATCCATGAGATTTCTCTGGAGGAACGGGCCGACCGCTTGCTGCAGCTGGCACTGCTTGCCGGCGGCAGCGACAATATCAGCATCGCAATGTTAGAACATTATGGAGAGGCCGCAGTGCCCGAAACAAAGGAGTGGGACTCATGATCGGTCACGAATTGGGCGGCCGTTACCAAGTCATTGAACGGATCGGAGGAGGTGGCATGGCGCTTGTCTACAGAGCCCATGACATTCTCCTTAACCGGAACGTCGCTATTAAAGTGCTTCGCAACCAGTTTGTGCACGATGAGGAATTTATCCGCCGGTTCCGGCGTGAAGCGCAGTCTGCCGCTTCCCTGTCGCATTCAAATGTCGTCAGCATCTATGACGTTGGACAGGAAGACGAGGTTCATTATATTGTAATGGAATATATCGAAGGCAAGAATCTTAACGAAATTATCAAGGAGCGGGCGCCGCTCCAGGTAGATGAGTCGGTGCGGATCGCCGCACAGATCTGCGATGCGCTGGATCATGCCCATCAGAACCAAATTATACACCGGGACATCAAACCTCATAATATATTGATTGGCCGCAACGGCAGGGTCAAGGTGACGGACTTTGGGATTGCCCGTGCCGTTACTTCAACTACCATTACACAGACCGGCTCAGTGATTGGGTCTGTGCATTATTTCTCTCCGGAGCATGCCAAAGGCGTAGCTACAGGAGAGAAGTCCGATCTCTATTCACTGGGCATCGTGCTGTACCAGATGCTTACCGGCAGCTTGCCATTTCTCGGTGAGAGCCCGATCAGTATAGCCCTGAAGCATCTGCAGGAAGAGTTCGAGGAGCCAAGGCTGCTGAATCCGCTGATTCCGCAGAGCGTTGAGAATGTGATTCTGAAATCGATGCGCAAGAACCCGGAGGAGCGTTACCAGTCCGCCAAGCAGATGCTGCGTGATCTGGAGACATGCCTGCAGCCGGAACGGCGCGGGGAAGCCAAGATGCTGTTCGATGAGGACGACGATGAGGCCCGGACACGGATCGTGCCGGCAATTAAGCCTATTCAGCGCAGCAGCGGAAGGAATGGCGGTGAAGAGCGGATGAGACGTGATGAAGAACATACGTCGGTGCCTGGGGGCAAGAAGAAGAAGTTGGGCCGTCCGGCGCTGTGGATTGGGCTAACCCTGCTTATTCTGCTGGCGATGGGCAGTGTGGTATGGTATGTCAACACCAAGTTTGATGTACCTGAGGTGCCCGTGCCTTATGTAGTGGGCGAGACGCTGGATAAGGCCCGTACTATGATGGAAGAGGCGGGACTGGTCGTTGCCGAGCCTGTGGTCGAATACAATAAGGATTATGAGCCGAATATCGTATACAAACAGAGCCGCGACAAGGATGAGAAGGTGAAGAAAGGTGCTTCCGTGACCCTTACGGTCAGCACTGCCAAGCCTTTAAGCGTCATGCCTGAATTCCCTACGGATACCTATGATCAGGCAGAGCAGAAGCTGATGGATATGGGGGTGTCGGAGGAACGGATTAAGAAGGATGAGCGTAATGACTCCACTGTCCCGGCAGGTCAGATCATCAGCTCCGAACCCGCTGCAGGCAGCAACTTCGACAAGGACGAGGACACGGTGACGTTATATGTCAGTCTGGGCGAAGAGAACACCACCATGCCTGACTTGTTCAAGAAGACCCGCGAGGAAGCTCAGAAATTACTGGAAGCCAACAAGCTGGTACTCGGCGAAGTGAAGGAAGAATCGAGCTTCGATGTTGAAGAAGGCAAGGTTACGAGACAATCGGATTATGACAAAGGCTCTTCGGTTCCTCCGGGAACGGCGATTACCATCTATATAAGTACCGGGTATCCGCCTGAAGCACTGAGTTATACTTATGGTGTTCCAGTGGCACCTTCAGTGGAAGGCAAACGCAACAAGATTGTGATTGAGTTCACCGATGCCCGTAATAACGGCGACAAGCAGGAATGGGGCAGCCGGACTATCGGCAAAAGCCAGACCTTGCCGGTTGATCTGGTACTTGCTCCCAACAAAAACGCGGCTATCCTGGTCTTCAGTGACGGAGAACTGATCGAGACGTATTCCGTGAATTATATTGATGCCAAAAATGATACCGTGCCTGCGCCGGAACCGCCTGCCACGCCTACACCGGCCCCGACACCAACGCCAACGCCTGAACCGACTCCCGAGCCTACCGATATCCCTGTGGATAACGAGATCATTCCTGATCCGGGTACGGAGAACGAAGGCAATAACAGCGGGAATGGCAATGTGAACCAGACCGGATTCGTGCCTGAAGGTTCTGCAAATAATGAATTGGCAGAGAATAAGGCTGTTAAAGAGAAGGCTAAGGACAAGGGTAACGGGAAAGACAAGTGATCGGATTAAAGCGACAGCCCGAATGAACCATAATGATACCAAGCAGCAGCTGAGCAGAATTACACTGTCAGCTGCTGCAGCGAAATGACCTGGGCCGCAAGCTTGGGTCATTTTCGCAACAATCAGGAAAGGACGGCTCTCAATGTATGCCTGAAGGAATAATTGTCAAAGCATTAAGCGGCTATTATTATGTTAAGCCGTTTCAAGAGAATGCGATCGTTACCGGAGAAGACACTGTTCAATGCAGAGGAAGAGGAATTCTCAAGCGCAAGGAAATCACTCCGCTGGTAGGGGACCATGTGATCTATTCCTTGACCGAAAATGGCGAGGGAATGGTTGATGATGTTCACCCCCGGGAGTCTGAGCTGATCCGGCCGCCGGTAGCTAATGTCAGACTTGCCGTACTGGTCTTCTCTGTCCGTGAGCCGGATATGAATCTTAATTTGCTGGACAAATTCCTCGTTCATATTGAGAATTCCGGGCTCAAGGTATTAATTGTCCTTTCGAAGCAGGATCTGGCCGATGACGCTGGAGAAGCTACAGCCTATGTCAAGGCCCTCTATGAGCAGGTTGGCTATGAGGTTATGGTGACCAGCTCGCTGACCGGAGCGGGCAGCGAGGACCTGCGCAAACGGCTCTCGGGCGGTATCAGTGTCTTTGCCGGTCAATCCGGTGTGGGCAAGTCCACCTTGCTGAACCGGATTGTGCCGGGTCTTGGGCTGGAGACAGGAGAGATCAGCCTGCGGCTGGGACGCGGCCGCCATACCACCCGTCATGTCGAGCTGATGGACATCGGGGAGGGCGGCTTTGTAGCCGATACTCCGGGCTTCAGCCAACTGGATTTCCTTGAGCTTGGCGTGGAGGAGCTGTCCACCTGCTTCCGGGAGTTCGCTCCTTATGCCGAGCAGTGCAAATTCCGTGGCTGCAGCCATCTGCATGAGCCGGGCTGCCAGGTGATTTCAGCGCTTGAGCAGGGCGAAATTGCCTCTAGCCGGTATGAGCATTACAAGCTGTTTTACAATGAAATGAAAGATAAAAAGCGGAGGTACTGATTTCATGATTATGATTGCCCCATCTTTGTTGTCGGCGGATTTTGCAGCACTAGGCGCGGAAACAGCGGAAGCCGAAGCCAGCGGCGCAGACTGGATTCATGTGGATGTGATGGACGGGCACTTCGTGCCGAATATTACGTTGGGTCCTCCTATCGTCAAAGCGGTTTCTGCACATACAACGCTGCCGCTGGATGTTCATCTGATGATTGAAGCGCCAGAGCGTTACATCGCGGATTTTGCAGCTGCAGGCGCAGGTGTAATCACCGTGCATGCCGAGGCCTGTGTTCATCTGCACCGGGTCGTTCACCAGATTAAGGAACTGGGTCTGCTTGCAGGGGTAGCTCTGAATCCGGGAACCCCGGCTGCTGTGGTGCGTGAGGTGCTGGAGGACCTGGATATGGTGCTGGTGATGACCGTGAATCCGGGTTTTGGCGGCCAGGCCTTTATTCCGGGCATGGTGCGCAAGATTGCGGAAATCCGCGGCTGGGCCAATGATGTTAATCCGCAGCTGCGGATTGAGGTGGATGGTGGAATATCGGCTGAAACCGCACCGCTGGTTGCGGCGGCAGGTGCCGATGTGCTGGTTGCCGGCAACGCCGTATTTGGCCGCAAGGATCGTGCCGGAGCTATTTCGGAGATTCGCGAAGCGGCGCAGAGGTCATTTCGCTCATAGCACTTCAGATAAGCAAGGTATAGGCCAAGTTGTGGCCGCATAAATATGGTTACATGAGCAGAAATCTCATGTAGCCTTTTTTTGTTTGAACAGGGAATTCTGCAGTACGATACCGCAGGTTAACGAGAGAGAGTTCTCCTACCGTACGGCAAGAATTGATGGGAGGGTAAAATTATGAAATTTTACACGTTTAAACTGCCAAGATTTTTGGGAGGTTTTGTTAAAGCGATTTTGAACACGTTTCAGAAGAGTTGAGATTTAGCAAGGAACAGAAAACATGAAAAAAAGCACCTTACAAATGTAAAGGGTGCTTTTTGCTTCATATGAGATATCTCGGTCAAAATAAGAAATGCGGAAACTACACGCGTTCAACTTTGCCGGATTTCAAAGCCCGGGTACTAACGTATACGCGCTTTGGCTTGCCGTTCACAAGAATGCGGACCTTCTGAACGTTAACTCCCCAAGTACGACGGTTACGGTTGTTTGCGTGGGAAACGTTGTTGCCGCTACCCGGCTTCTTGCCAGTAATAGCACATGTGCGGGACATAGATTACACCTCCTTGTTACTTACACCTGCATAAAACAATACTTAAATATCATATCACAGCAAAATTTGCTACGTCAACTGATTCAAAAACATTTATTTCTTTTGTCTCTTATAGTACAATGTAAATTAGTGCATTATGTCCAGTTAATCATAGAATTGATTAGGCATGAAGTTAGGAAGGGGAATTCTCATTGAGCAAGCGTTCTATAAACGGAACAGATTTTACCGCAATGGTATTGGCCGGAGCGGAGAAGCTGCAGCAGCATGCAGAGCACGTCAACTCCCTGAATGTTTTTCCGGTTCCGGATGGAGATACGGGAACAAACATGAACTTGACGATGACTGCAGGCGCGAACGAGTTGAAGAAGAATAATACCGTCTCAGTTGGTCAATGTGCGGGGGTACTCTCCAAAGGCCTGCTAATGGGTGCACGGGGGAACTCCGGCGTTATTTTATCACAGCTGTTTAGAGGTTTCGGCCGATATGCGGCTCAATATGATGAACTGAATCCGCAGCAGTTTGCAGCAGCTCTTCAGACAGGTGTCGACGCTGCCTACAAGGCCGTTGTGAAGCCTGTGGAAGGAACTATTCTTACCGTAGCCAAAGAAGCAGCCAAACACGCGGTGTATTATGCCCGCCGTACGACGGATGTTACAGATCTGATGACGGAGGTTCTGGCGAAGGCCAAGGAAGCGCTGGCTAATACGCCTGAGCTGCTGCCTGTGCTGAAGCAAGTGGGTGTGGTGGATTCCGGTGGTCAAGGTCTGGTCTACATCTATGAAGGCTTCCATCAGCATCTGACACACGGTATTTCCGAAACGCCTGTCTCTGTACCGGCACAAGGACAAGCTCCTGCAGCACCTGCTCAGGCACCGGCAGCCGTTCTGACCCAAACTGAGCATGTTCCGTCTTTCGTGCAGTCTTCCGCTCAATCCCAGCTGTCCACGGAGGACATCGAGTTTCTATATGACATGGAGTTTTTCATTAACCGCCAGCTTGGTTCGTACGCGAAGGCCAAATTCGATGAAGAATTGTTCAGACAAGCTTTATCGGTAAACGGGGATTCCATTATCGTTATTTCGGATGACGAGACGATCAAAGTACATGTGCACTCCAAAACGCCGGGCGATGTTCTGAATCTTGCTCTGCAATTCGGTGAAATCACGCAGATTCACCTTCTGAACATGCGCGAGCAGCACCGTGACCTGCTCACAGCAGGGATGGATATCGCTCCAATGCCGGATCTGTTTGCCGATATTCCGCATGAACAGACAGCGGCGCCCGTTCCTGCTGAACCTCCAGCTGATGACATGGCACCTTATGGCTTCATTGCCGTATCTTCCGGGAGCGGTATCGGAGACATCTTTACCAGTCTCGGTGTGGATGTAGTGCTTGCAGGTGGTCAGACGATGAATCCGAGCACGGAGGATTTCGTGAATGCCATTTCTTCCATCTCGGCCAAACAGGTGTATATCCTGCCGAACAATTCCAATATCGTTCTTGCCGCACAGCAGGCAAAGGACCTTTTGGAAGGTGAAAGGGATATTACTGTCATTCCAAGCAAGAGCATTCCGCAAGGAATTGCAGCCGCTTTTGCCTTCCAGGAAGAAGATGCGGTAGATAACAATACTGGCAACATGCTGGAAGCGATCGCACATGTCAAGTCCGGACAGGTTACGCATGCGGTTCGTGATACCAGCTATGATGAGCTGGAGATCAAATCCGGCCAGTACATCGGAATTTCCAATTCCAAGATTGTGGCTGCTGCGGATGAGCTGCTGCCGGCCAGCCAAGCCTTGCTCAGCAATATGCTGGAGAACGGCGATGAGATTGTAACTGTCCTGATTGGCGCAGATACGGATGCGGAGGTTACGGCGGCTCTGGGCCAGTGGCTGCAGGAGACTTATCCCGATGTTGAGGTTGAGATCCATGAAGGCGGCCAGCCGATTTATTATTTCCTGTTCTCTGTAGAACCATAGTTACAACAGACATGAACAGGCGGCTTCACCGTTTATTCTGTTCTTAGATTGGGAAGAAAGGCTTAATTAGATTTAGGGGAGGGAAATCCATGAATCGTATCATTATCGTCACAGACAGCACTTCCGACATCCCGCCGGATCTTGTATTGGCTTACGGGATCATCGTAGTGCCGCTTACCTTGATGTTTGGCGAAGAGTCTTTCCGCGACAATCTGGATATGACACCGGAACAGTTCTATGAGCGTCTTCCCCGTTCACCGCAGCTGCCGACTACATCCCAACCTTCACCGATGGAGTATTTGGAGGTTTACCGCAAATATCTGGAGGAGTATCCGGATGCCCGGATTCTGTCTTATCATATCTCTTCTGGACTTAGCGGCACCTATCAATCGGCATTGCTTGCCAAATCCATGCTGGAGGAACAGGGAGAAGCCATTACGGTAGTAGATACGCTCTCCGCCTCCTATGGCTTTGGTTTTATGGTGATAGAAGCCGCCCGGTTGTCTGTAGAAGGCAAGAACACCGAGCAGATTCTGGAGGCTACGGAACGCATGCGCCAGTCGCGCAAGCTGTATTTCCTGGTCGACAGTCTGGAATATCTGCAAAAAGGCGGCAGAATCGGCAGAGCATCTGCGATTCTGGGCACGCTGCTGAATATCAAGCCTATTCTTTCGATTGATGCTGAAGGCATCATCTATGCGGTTGAGAAGGTCAGAGGCCGCAAGAAGGCCGTTGCCCGGATGATTGAGCTGTTCAAGGGTGAACTTCAAGGTGTAGACAAAATTAATGTGGCCGTGGGGCATACGGCCGAACCCGCCTCTGGACAGGAGTTCCTCAGGGAGCTGCAAGGCCATTTTAAGCTGGAGGAGCAAGTGCTGACCAACATTGGACCTGTTGTAGGGAGCCACGTCGGGAACGGCACATTGGCTGTATTCATCTGGCCCGCATAATGAGGGATGAACATGACACTGTCTTTGGAGCAAATTGAAGTCAAGAACATAAATGGCGTGAGCGCTCAAAAGCAAGCCGAGCTTCACGCCTTTGGCGTTTCTACAGTGAAGGATTTACTTGAATATTATCCATTCCGTTATGAGGATTACCGCCCGCGTTCGCTGAGCGAGAGCAAACATGGCGACAAGGTGACGGTGGAGGCCAAGGTGATCGGCATTCCGGTACTGCAGCGCTTCGGCGGCAAATCCCGTCTCAGCTGCAAGCTGGTGGCGGAGCCGTTTATGTTCACAGCCACCTGGTTTAACCGCCATTATGTACGGGAGCAGTTGACCGCCGGCAGGGCGGTAGTCATTACGGGCAAGTGGGATCAGAAGCGCAGCCAGATATCCGTGAGCGACCATGAGTTCCCTGACCGGGGAGAAGGCAAGACAGGGACGCTGCAGCCGGTGTATTCGGTAGGCGGCAAGATTACGCAATCATGGATCCGCAAAATCATCAAACAGGCGCTGGAGCAATACGGTGAGCTGATCCCCGAAATTCTGCCGCATGTGATCCTGCGCAAATATGACTTCATGCCCCGCAAGCGGGCAATCGCCACGATCCACCAGCCCGAAGACAGCCGGGAAGGCCAGCAAGGCCGGCGGAGAATGGTGTATGAGGAGCTGTTTATGTTCCAACTGAAGATGCAGGCGTTCCGGGTGCTGAACCGCGGCAGACAGGACGGTGTGGTGCATACCGTCGATAATGCTACGGTCCGGCAGTTCGTGCGCAGCTTGCCTTTTGAGCTGACCGATGCCCAGAAGCATGTAGAACTGGAGATTCTTCATGATATGCGTTCTCCGTATAACATGAACCGTCTGCTGCAAGGGGATGTAGGCTCCGGCAAAACGGTGCTGGCGGCGATTGCGCTCTATGCTACGGTACGTTCGGGGTTCCAGGGCGCACTGATGGTGCCAACGGAAATCCTGTCTGAGCAGCATATGCGTTCCCTGACAAGGATGTTTGAACCGTTCGGGATTACCGTAGGCCTGCTGACCGGCAGTGTCAACGGCCGCAAACGTAAGGACCTGCTGGCTTCGCTGCAGATGGGGATGATTGATATTGTGGTAGGCACACATGCGTTGATCCAGGAGGATGTGTTCTTCCGCGAGCTGGGGCTTGTCGTTACCGACGAGCAGCACCGCTTCGGGGTCAACCAGCGCGGCGTCCTGCGCCGCAAGGGATACAACCCGGATGTGCTGACGATGACGGCGACACCGATCCCGCGGACGCTGGCGATTTCCGTCTTCGGCGATATGGATGTCTCCACCTTGTCGGAGCGGCCTAAGGGACGGGTGCCCATCTCCACCTATTGGGTCAAGCCCGACCTGATGGAGCGGGTGCTGAAATTCATCAGCCGCGAGATTGACCTGGGCCGTCAGGCTTACCTGATCTGCCCGCTGATCGAGGAGTCGGAGAAGCTGGATGTGCAGAATGCGATTGATCTGCATATCCAGATGTCGCAGGCATTTCCGGCCTATAAGGTGGGGCTGCTGCATGGCCGGATGACATCGGCGGAGAAGGATGAGATGATGCGCGCTTTCTACAGCAACGAGCTGCAGCTGCTTGTATCCACCACTGTAGTGGAGGTTGGGGTCGATGTGCCCAACGCTTCACTGATGATCATTATGGATGCTGACCGCTTCGGCCTGTCGCAGCTGCATCAGCTGCGGGGCCGGGTGGGCCGGGGGGAGCATGCTTCCTACTGCGTGTTGGTTGCCGACCCGAAATCGGAGATCGGCCGCGAGCGGATGAGTGCGATGACGGATACGGATGACGGCTTCGAAATCTCGCGGCGTGATCTGGAGCTGCGGGGACCGGGCGATTTCTTTGGCACGAAGCAGAGCGGATTGCCGGAATTCCGGCTTGCGGACATGACCGCTGACTTCGAGGTGCTGGAGCAGGCCCGCGATGATGTCGCTGAGCTGCTGCGGGATTCCGCCTTTTGGACATCCCCTGATTATACGCCGCTGCGGCAGTATTTGCAGAGCCAGCAAATTTTTCAGGGGGAATTAATTGATTGACCAGGCATTGCTGACCTGCCGCCTCATATACTGAGAAAGACTGGATATGACGGGAGGTGCAGGCTTTGAGTTATCAGCAATTCGGAATCAGTCCCCAGCTGGTGGAGCGCATCAAGCTGAAGATGAAGAATAAAGCAGTCAAGGAACGGATCAAAAATATGATTAACGGGATCAGCAAGCAGGAGCTGCAGGATGCTGCGGTCGTGCGCAGACTGGTGCGCAATGCGTCGGGAGTGCTGAGTGAGAGGCTGACTTCCGCCCAGGAAGATCAGATTGTCAAATTTATCATTGCCCAAAAAGTAGATCCCTCGAATACCTTTCATTTGATCCGGCTGTGGAGCATGTTCCGCTAAAACCGGACGTAACAGAATAAGAAGAGCAGGGAAACAGCCCCGTCAACCATTCAGGTATGTCGGGGCTGTTTCTTTTATTAGGCTTATAGTTTGACTCTACGCCCGGTGTCAGATGATGAGCGTACATGATCCAATAGTTGATGAACCTTCACTGCCGTATGGAAGCTCGGGGCAACAGAGGTATCATTCTGAAGATCCTTGTAGATTTGCTCATACAGTCCTGCTACTTGAAGGGCAGGTCCAGCTGACATGCGGGTAGGAAGCAGCAGGTGGTAGTGAGCTGGGATCGTCAGGGGAAGGACTGCTGAGCTTTGCTGTGTGCCTTTTACGATAAAAGAGTCCATCTGGAACATGTTGTTTTCCACGGATTGCAGAATCAAGTCTCCTTCGGTTCCATGAATGGAAAGCGATAAACTGCCGTTGTAGGTATTACGGATATGGGTGTTCAGGATGGCTCCATTCTCCAGTATTCCGTTGATGACAACATGGTCTGGAGAAGTGGCCTGAACATGCTCCCCTGTTTCCACGACCTGCACCAGCCTGGCCTGTGTCTCGAGCATTGCGGATACCTCGGTGAAATCCCCAAGCATATATTGAATGCCATCCAGCAAATGCCCTGCTGTAATGGTCAACTGGTTAGCCCCATTGGCATTGTCCAGCAGATATTGGCGGGAAGCAGTAATCTGTTTAGAACGAACAGGGTAGACAGGCAAAGCGTAATCACAGTGAACGGCCAGTACCTTGCCAACATAACCTTGGAGGATCAGATCCTTGACATAAGCCATTGCCGGATTTGCACGAGCCTGGAGACCGACGAAATGCCGTATGCCTCTGGTCTCTGCAGTTTGCAGCAAGTCTCTGGCTTCAGCGGTGGAGCGGGCTAGTGGAAATTCACAGTATACATGTTTACCGGCTCCAACTGCAGCACGCACCAGCCGGTCATGCTCAGGAACCTTGACCGTAATGGTGACCAGATCAACGTCAGGATGGGTGACCAGCTGATGAAGATCCGCAAAAGCATGAGGCACATCAAACTTCTGAGCCGTTTCGTCGGCACTGGCCTGCCTTGTAGTACTGACGGCAGCAATACGATAGCCTGGCAGAGACTGCAGCGCCGGAAGGTGTGCTGTGCCTCCCCAGGTTCCATCCATGCTTGCGCCGATTACGCCTACACCTATTATAGTTTTGTGCATGTTATAATTCCTCCTGATCGAATGTCTCTCCAGCTATAACCAAAGAGCTGTGATTTACCTGCATTTGTGGGTGTGGACATATATTAATATAATTACTAGTATTAAGTAAGTAGGCACTTTTAGGTTCGTTGATCGATAAGGAGGAAGAGATGATTCGAAATACAACGTTTAAACCAGATATATCACTGCAGGAATGCAGCTACCGGAGATTGCTTGAAATTATATCGAACAAATGGACGGTGTTAGTTATATTCGCACTGGAGGATGGAAGCTTGCGTTATGGTGAGGTGAGAAGGCGGATTGCGGATATTTCCCAGAAAATGCTTACGCAGTCGCTGCGGCAGATGGAGCGGAATGGACTGATTCAGCGGGAGGTGCAGCCATCTGTGCCTCCGGTAGTGGATTACCAATTGACTGCGCTTGGTGAAACTCTGATTCCGCATCTGCGGCAAATGAAGGAATGGACGATAGAATATTACCCGCAGGTTCAGAGAGCGAGAGAAGAATACGATACGGGGCATGGAGTCAGCGATACCTAAACAATAAAAAGGCAGCTCAAGAAACGCTCTTGACCTGCCTTTTGCTTATGTCGGCTATCTTTTAGATCTTGCGGTTGCGGAAGCCATCCGCCCGCTTGACTATAATCCTGCTATCCGGATCACACTGCAGTACAATCGCCAGCACATCGGGTTCCTCCAGCTTGTTGGTCAGGCAGAACAGCGTTCCGGCAACCCCTTCCGGCACAGACTCACCGGTAAATGCGGCAGGAAGGTTCAGACCGCTCTTCAGAGCCTCCTGGACCGCCGGACATCGGGTACTGGTAATCCAGACAGCCCGGGACCGTGACAAGCCTCTAAGCGAGAAGCGGACGCCTTCAAAGGCAAGCAGGTAGGCGATAATCGAATACATGGCCTGATCCCAGCCAAACAGCGCGCCAGCCAGCAGCAATAGAGCGCAATTGAGCAGCATCACCGGAATTTCCGCCGACTTGGGCGGGCCGCCGCTGAGCAGCGTGTAGCCCTGATCGCTGGCCTCGCGGTTCATTCCGCCGAAGCGGACGGCAATGCCTATCCCGAGGCCCAAACATAGACCTCCGCCTATAGCGGCGGGAAGCGGTTCGCTCAGCACCGCAGGGAAACGGTGCAGCGCCAGGGAGCCTATTGTAAGGCAGGCCAGCCCCAATACGGTATACAGCGCGAAGCGGAGATTAATCTGCTTGCGCGACATGAAGATAAACGGCAAATTAAATAAGAACAGGAACAAACCAAGCCGCATTTCAGTAGTGTGGGCGAACATGGCCGACAAGCCAGTGATGCCACCTACTACCAGACCGTGAGGCATAAGGAACAATTCCAGGCCAACAGCAGCAAGCAAGGCTCCTGCAATCACGGCGAGAATACGGAATGCTCGGTTCTCCCGCAGTTCGCGGTTTTTGGTGACCAGCATAGGTTCTCCTCCCTTCAGCAGGGAACTATTTTGTCATATACTGCCACAGGATTCATGGGCTAATATAAGTGTAAGCTCTATATAAGTTAGGCGAAATGATCCTGGCCTATACGTACTGTGAAGTATAGTTGAGCGGGTACAGCAGCAAGCGCAGCAGAAATTTATAGATCACAGGGCTGAATACTGCCATAAACCCAAGTATCAACATTGCCACATCTGCCCGAAAGGTGCCCCCATGATGGACTTGGCGCCACTCAGCCAATGGCAGGGTGAGCGTGGCCGTAGTCCGCTGCTGCGGGATGAATTTGCGGTCCAAGTGATGGAAGCCAAGCTGCTCGCGGCCCGAATCCGGGATATCCGCCTGTCCGAAGGCAGTGGCCGTAAGGGAAAAAGAAACAGCAAGAATAAGCAGCAGCCGCAAGAGCACTGCTGGACGCGCTATATATTGCACCATGGGAACACCTCCTTACTGCATATAGTAGTATAAGCTTAACATACCCTTTACAATGGAGCCAATTGAATATGAGAACCGGAGGGTGAAACAAGGCGTAAGTAGTTAGAGGATTTAGAATAGTGTATCTATTAAACAGGGGGTTAATACAAATGAACAACTGGAACCCGCAGGGCGTTTTCGCCGAGCTGCAGGTGGAGAGTAAGGTTTATGGTCTTATTGTTGAAGGAGACTATGGCGAAATTACATATCAAGGGACAAGATTCAAGGATTTCCGCCGCGAAGGAAGCAAATCGTTCCAGTAGTTCTGCAGCGGATTTTCCGCTTCGAAGGGATGAAGTTTTGGTTAATGTACATAATATTGCAGAATCTCTGTTCCATTTTTGGGTAAGACTCATATGAGAGGTTCTTGATATAGAGAGACCAGATTCCCGGAAGGAGGCAGAAGGTTTGAATGCACAATCATCGAAACCAGATCAGGAATTAGCATTCCATACGCTGAGCAAGGAGGAGGTGCTGCAGCAGCTAGCATCGTCAGAAGCCGGATTGTCCCCTGAGCAGATCGCTAGTCTTCAGGAACGTTATGGCAAAAATGTGCTGCAGGAAGCCAAAACCAAATCGCTGCTGGCCAAATTCCTGGAGCAGTTTAAGAATGTTATGATTTTTATTCTGCTCGCAGCGGCCGTGCTGTCAGGTATTCTGGGAGAATGGACCGACACCGTAATCATCCTATTGGTTGTCCTTCTGAATGCGGTACTTGGCGTTGTCCAGGAGAATAAGGCAGAGCAGGCGCTGGAAGCCCTAAAAAGCATGTCCTCTCCCCAAGCCAGAGTGAAACGCGGCGGACAGGTGACCGAGATCAAAAGTGAAGAGCTGGTTCCCGGCGATATTGTTCTGCTGGAAGCGGGCAATGTGATACCGGCGGATCTGCGGATTCTGCACGCCGCTTCTCTGCAGACGGAGGAAGCCGCTCTGACGGGCGAATCGCTGCCTTCGGATAAGCAGTCGGAGGTGCTGGAGGGCAGCGATATTGTCATCGGCGACCGCAAGAATATGGCTTATATGAGCAGCAGTGTAACCTATGGACGCGGAGTGGGTGTGGTTACGGCTACGGGAATGCAGACCGAGGTCGGCAAGATTGCCGGATTCATCTCGGAGGAAGAGACGGAAACGACACCGCTGCAGAAAAAGCTGGATGAGCTGGGCAAATATTTCACTTTTATCATCCTGGGCGTCTGTGTCGTGATCTTCGCCGTTGGTATTCTGGAAGGCAGAGAGCTGCTGGATATGCTGCTGACCTCCATCTCGCTGGCTGTAGCCGCGATCCCGGAAGGGCTGCCAGCCATCGTGACCATCATTCTGGCGCTTGGCGTGCAGCGGATGGCGAAGCGCAAGGCGATTATCCGCAAGCTGCCTGCGGTGGAGACCTTGGGCAGCACCGAGATTGTCTGCTCCGACAAGACGGGTACGCTGACCTTGAACAAGATGACTGTGGAGCAGCTGTATGTGAATGGAAGCAGCATCCCGGCAGGTGAAGCACTCTCCGATACACCGGGTGGCGAGCTGCTGCTGCAGGCGATGACGCTGTGCAATGATTCAAGCATCGACGAAGGCGGCGCCGGCGGCAAGGCTGAAGGCAAAGGAGCCGGTACCCGCAGCGGCAAAGCGATCATCGGTGATCCGACAGAAACCGCATTGGTCGATTATGCCTTAAGCATCGGTGTTGACAAGCGGAAGCTGGAGCAGCAATACCCGCGCAAGAAGGAGCTGCCGTTTGACTCCGACCGCAAGCTGATGACAACGATCCATGAGGTGGAAGCGGGGCAATTCCGCATCCTGACCAAAGGTGCGCCCGATGTGCTGCTCTCCAAATGCAGCCATATTCAGCTGAACGGGGAGGTATTCCCGTTAACGGAGGAGCACAAGCAGCAGATTACAGCCAGCAATAAAGGGCTGGCGGATGAGGCGCTGCGTGTGCTGGCCTTTGCTTATCTGGACCAGGCGCAGCTGCCGGAGAATCCTGCGCCGGAACAGACGGAAGCGGGTCTGGTGTTCGTCGGGCTGGTTGGTATGATTGACCCGCCGCGCGATGAAGTGCGCGATGCGGTGGCGGTCTGCCGCAAGGCAGGCATCCGCCCGGTGATGATAACCGGCGACCACCGCGATACGGCGGCGGCCATTGCCAAGCGGCTCGGAATCATTGAGGATGAGAGCGGCGTCTTGACCGGCCGGGAGCTGGATCAGATCAGCGAGCAGGATTTTGCCGAAAGAGTGGCTGATTATTCGGTCTATGCCCGCGTCTCTCCGCAGCATAAGGTGCGGATCGTCAAGGCCTGGAAGGCCAAGGGCAAGATTGTGGCGATGACCGGCGACGGGGTCAATGATGCGCCCGCACTCAAAACCTCGGATATCGGCGTGGGGATGGGCATAACGGGAACGGATGTAGCCAAAGGCGTATCCGACATGGTGCTTGCCGACGACAACTTCACAACGATTGTGGTAGCCGTGGAGGAAGGACGCAAGGTATACAGCAATATCCGCAAGGCGATCCAGTTCCTGCTCTCCGCCAATCTTGGTGAAGTGCTGACACTGTTCATTGCGACGATGATTGGCTGGCGGATTCTGGAGCCGATTCATATCCTCTGGATCAACCTCGTTACAGATACGCTGCCTGCACTGGCGTTGGGGCTGGAGAAAGCCTCCGCCGACCTGATGTCGAAGAAGCCGCGCAAATCGAGCAGCAGTATTTTCTCCGAAGGTGTCGGTATCAGTATTATTTATCAGGGGATCATTGAGGCCGCGCTTACGCTGCTGGTCTACAATTGGGCCCATACGCATTACAATGAAGGAATCGCTGTGACGATGGCCTTCGCAACGCTCGGGCTGCTGCAGATTACACATGCGTTCAACGTCAGATCCAACACCAAATCACTGTTCCAGATCGGCTTGTTCAGCAACCGCTATATGCTTGGGGCTTCGGTAATCTCCGGTCTGATGCTGGTGCTGGTCATTATTATTCCTGGTCTGAATGATTGGTTCGGCGTATCGCATCTCAGTGGCCTGCAGTGGATCATTGTCTGCTCGGCGGCAATAGCGATTGTGGTGATCGTAGAGATCATCAAGCTGTTTATCCGATTGACAGGCAAAGGGAAAACGTGGGATTAAACACGGAACAAACAAAAAGTCTGGTACTTCCGCTAAGGGAGTCCAGACTTTTGTTTTTAAAGGATGCTCTGCATATGCAGGATGACATTGCTCCAATATCCGCTGTCCAGCTCGCTGATCTGTACACCGGGTTCACCCCAGGTATGGATGAATTTGCCGTCACCGATATAAATCCCGACATGGCCCGGAATGGCATCACTTTCGAAACGGCCAGGTACGGTGAAGAAGATCAGGTCTCCCGTCCCCAGGTTGCTGCGGCTGACGCGTCTGCCTAGATTATCCTGGTCTTTGGCCAGGCGGGGCAGGTCCACGCCGAATTTCTTAAACACATGGCGGGTGAACGAGGAGCAGTCGAATTTGTTCGTCTCCTCATACGGGCCGGCACCGAAATCATAAGGCACCCCGAGGAATTTCTTGGCATAGGCGACCAGCTCCTGGCTGTCAGAGGCGGAAAGGCTCTGGATACGGATCGGTTTGGCTGCTTCATGAGGACTCTGATCGTCAGTTTTATCTTCTGTAGGCACAGCGATATTGATCTCTCCAGTAGTCGGATTCCAGCCCACTTCCGTCTGAAACAGCTTGGACAAGGCGGTGGGTGTCATATATATCTGACCCTCCCGGCGAATCGGAGCCTCCGGCAGAGCCAACTCTTCGCCCATGGAGAACACCTGCGGACTTCCCGGCCGAAGCATGTACATGACATCGCTGAAGCCCAGCTTGGTGTATCCGCCTTTGGAGGTGTCATCCTTCATGCGGTAGCCCAGCGAGTCGGCAGCGGGTTTGACCGGAATCCAGAATGTCCCGTTTCCATCCTTGTAGTAAGACTTCTCATAATAGCTGGCTGCCGGTGTTCCATTTGGCAAAATTGAGCTGGTTTCTTTGTTCTTTGTCTTGGCGGCATAACCGCAAGCCGTGCTTGTAAGCATGAATACGGTAAGCACGGCGGCGGCAGTAAGCATTTTATAAGGCTGATTGGTCATAAATCACGCTCCATCTTCAAATATAGATTCAGTTTGTGCAAGTTGTTTAGGTCTTATGTAATTGAGGCGTAGGCAATCAATGTCAAGAATAAGCTGGAAAATAGAGCAATTTGCCTAGAGATTGTGCGTATTTTGTAATAACTGGTGTCAGCTTAAGAGATTGACGGATAATCAACCTCCATATAATATAAGTTTAATAGATTGGCAGGAGCAGATGTGAGATACGTGTGAGCTGTCGCTTTAATGCTTTCAAAGATAAAAGCGACAATGCTGAAACGCTCCTTCCAATGCCCGCGCTGATACCGTAAATGAAAAGGGGTTATACTTATGAAGAAAAAGAAAATATGGCTGGGTTTAAGCTTATGTATGATGTTAGTATCCGCAGGCTGCGGCAATAATAATGCTGCTGTAAATTCAGGAAATGCCGCGAATGATCCTGCCGCGACAGCTAGTGCTCCCGCTGACAGCGGAAGCACGGACGGCAAATCCTACAAGATCGCCATCTCGCAGTATGTGGAGCATCCGTCGCTTGATGCTACCCGTGAGGGATTCATGGCTGCACTCAAGGATGGCGGACTGGTAGAAGGCGAGAATCTTACGGTTGATCTGCAGTATGCCCAGGCCGACCAGACCAACAATCTGTCGATTGCCCAGAAGATTGCCGGCGACTCGAATGATCTGGTGCTGGCTATCGCCACTCCGTCCGCACAATCAGTCGTGCAGAAGGTGAGCAAGGACACTCCCATTCTGTTCGCTGCTGTCACAGACCCGATTGACGCCAAGCTTGTGACCGATTTGGAGCATCCGGGTGCCAACGTCTCCGGAGCCTCCGACACGAATCCGGAATCGATTACCCGGCTGATGAACTTTATTGCTACACAGTTCCCGGACGTGAAGAAGCTCGGTATTATCATCAATGAAGGGGAACAGAATGCCGTGGTCATGTCGGACATTGCCAAGGCAGAATTGGACAAGCATGGCATCGAGCTAGTCAAAGCGGCAGTAACCAATACCTCTGAAGTCAAGCAAGCTGCAGATTCCTTAGTTGGCCGGGTAGATGCTTTCTATATTACCCTCGATAATTCGGTAGTCAGCGGAGTGGACGCCATTATCCAGACAGCGAATGATAATAAGATACCCTTCTTCTCGGCTGACCGCGATACAGTGGAGAAGGGTGCTTTTGCCACAGTTGGCTTCAAATATTATGACCATGGCTACCAGGTAGGCCAGATGGCCGTTGAGGTGCTGAAGGATGGCAAGAATCCCGGGGATATGAAGGTAACGATGCAAGAGAAGCTGGATCTGATCCTCAACCTGAAGGCTGCCGAAGCCCAGGGAATCGAAGTGACAGATGCCATGAAAGCCGAGGTTGCAGACCAGGCGGCCAACATTATTCAATAACACCATTATGATGGGGCGATTCCGGCAGGACGCCCCTTGCCGCTTGGAGGAGGAAGTCACCTATGATAATAAGTGTAGATTCATTGCTTGGAGCCGTAGAAATGGGCCTTATCTTTGCTTTTATGGCTCTGGGCGTATATATTACCTTCCGAATACTTGATTTCCCCGATTTGACTGTAGACGGAAGTTATACCACTGGCGGTGCCATTGCCGCAGTTATGATTACGAATGGTTTCTCGCCGTGGCTGGCAACCCTGGCCGCCGTGGCTGGCGGGATGCTTGCCGGAACATGTACCGGCCTGCTGCATACCAAAGGCAAGATCAATGGCCTATTGTCGGGGATTCTGATGATGATTGCTCTCTATTCAATCAATCTGCGGATCATGGGTAAGCCGAACCTGTCGCTGATGGGAGAGGACACACTGTTCAGCTCAATGAACCCGCTCTTGGTGATGCCATTTGTTGTTCTACTCCTCAAGCTGCTGATGGATCTGTTTCTGCGCACCGATCTGGGGTTGGCTCTGCGTGCTACAGGCGACAATGCGCGGATGATCCGCAGCTTCGGGGTCAATACCGACAATACGACGATTCTTGGCATCGCCCTTTCCAACGGGCTGGTAGCCTTGTCGGGAGCACTGGTGGCTCAGTATTCCACCTTCGCGGATATTTCGATGGGGATCGGGATGATCGTCATTGGCCTGGCCTCTGTCATTATTGGAGAAGCGATCTTTGGCGCGCGCAATGTCTTCCGGGCTACTCTGGCCGTAGTGCTAGGGTCGATCGTATACCGGATTGTTGTGGCGATTGCGCTGCGGGTATCTTGGCTGGATGCTTCCGACCTGAAGCTGATTACAGCCATCATTGTTATAGTTGCGCTGGTGTTCCCATCCTTCCAGCGGTTCCTTAAGCAGAAGAGCTCTGCACGTAAACGGACGGCTGAATTGGCTGAGCACGCTCTGGTCCGCAAGAAAGGGGGGGCAGCTGATGCTAAAGCTAGATAATATCTCCAAGCTGTTTAATCCAGGCACACCGGATGAGAAGATCGCACTGCTTGGCATTGATCTGGAGCTGAAGCCGGGCGACTTCGTGACCATCATCGGCAGCAACGGGGCTGGTAAGTCCACTTTGATGAATATCATCTCGGGTGTAATGAAACCGGATCTCGGGGAAGTGAGAATTGAAGGAGCTTCGATCAGCAGTTTTGCGGAATACCAGCGCAGCCGCTGGATCGGCCGGGTATTTCAGGACCCGATGGCCGGAACAGCGCCGCATATGACGATTGAAGAGAACCTGGCTATGGCCTACAAACGGGGCCGCAAGCGGGGGTTGTCCATCGGCGTAAATACCCTGAAGCGGAAGATGTTCCGCGAGGAGCTCAGCCGACTGGGCATTGGGCTGGAGAATCGGCTGCGGGCCAAGGTGGGGCTGCTATCCGGCGGAGAACGGCAGGCACTAAGCCTGCTGATGGCGACCTTCACACAGCCGCAGATTCTGCTGCTTGATGAGCATACCGCAGCGCTTGACCCCTCGCGGGCCGAGCTGATCACGAAGCTGACCGAAACCATTGTGCGGGAGATGAAGCTTACCACGCTGATGGTCACACATAATATGGAACAAGCCATCAGGCTGGGCAACCGTCTGATCATGATGGACAAAGGCAGCATCGTGCTTGATATTGATGAATCACGCAAGCAGGATCTGACCGTGGAACGTCTGCTCGGCGAATTCGAAACCATCAGCGGCCATAAGCTGGCGGATGACCGGATGATGCTGGGCTGATCCCCCAAGAAGTTATGTCTTCAGTTTACTTAAGACTGAAGATATAGCTTCTTTTTTTCTGCAAACATCACTCTAAAGGCCTTAACTTCACAACCATTTCTTCTTATTATTTTCATAAATACCCATACTGATTTATGCTAATATAAATTAATCAGGTTCAATCCGGCATAAGGGAGCGTGAAGGCATTTATGATTTTCAGAAATAAAGGCGCTTATAATTCAGGAATATTTAATAAAATGATCAAGCTGATCACATTTTTGCTGCTGCTGTCCTTCCTGTTTTCCTTAACCGTACTTCAATATATTTACCGGATTTATGACCGCCAGATTTATGAGAAGGCCTCCGAGGTGCTGGGCATGTCGGCCATCAACATTGAAAGTGAGCTGCGGGAGCTGGAACAGCTATCTTATACGGTAGTGACCGATGAGCAGATCCAGCAGTACCTCAGAGCGCTGCAGGACAATCCGCAGCCCTATAACCGGCTGGTCTTGCATAATAAAATTATCAATCGGCTGGTGGCGTTTGCGGGCGCCGAGAAATATGTCTATTCCATGCTGCTGATCGACAATAATGGGGGTGTGATGTCGGCGGGGAACAGAGAGAGCGTATCGCAATCGTTGCAAGACCAGTTGAAACCGCTTGCTATAGAAGGCGACGGCAGTAATGTATGGTTCACCCAGGGAAGCAAGAACTCTCTGCTGGCCGTCAGGCAGATTAAATCTTATACCGGGTCCACCTTCACATTGGACAATCTGGGGACACTGGTTGTCCGCATCCGTATCGACCGGATCATAGCGGATAATACCGGAGCGACCTCCAAGCAGGATCAGCTGATTGTTGCCGATGCCAGTACAGGCCAGGCTGTGTATCCGGCAGAGCCTATTCTGAATGTGTCTGAGCTGGCAGACGAACTGCGCAGCAGAGATGCTTACCGCACAGCAAGCTATGAGCGGGGGACCTATTTTCTGGCCAAAACCAATTCTTCCTACATGAACTGGACTTATATCAATGCTACTCCGTTTAATGAAATTTTCCGGCAGATTACGTATGTTAAAAGATTAGTGGTAGTCAGCTTCGCCTGTCTGCTGCTGCTGGGGCTGTTGCTCGGCTACCGCTTTGCCCGCAGCATTGTCCGTCCGATCTCCAAGCTGACCGGCAAGATGCGGCAGATTGAGAAGGGAGATCTGGATAATCTGGAGGAGCAGTCGCTTGGCCTTGTCTCGCAGACCGCACAGGATGAGGTAAGCCAGCTGAACCGCACCTTCAAAATGATGATCCGCCGCATCCGGGAGCTGATTGACGAGAATTATGCCAAGCAGCTGATGATCCGTGAGACCGAGCTGAAGGCACTGCAGGCGCAGATTAATCCGCATTTCTTGTATAACACGCTCGAATCGATTAATTGGCTGGCCAAAATGAACAAGCAGGATCAGATTTCGGAGATGGTGGTGGCGCTTGGATATCTGCTGCGCAGCTCCATAGGCCTGAAGGACCCGCTAATTACGCTGGAGAAGGAGCTGAGCATTGTAGACAGCTATGTCACGATCCAGCGGACCCGCTTCGAGGAAAGGCTGGATTTCCGGATGGATATTCCCGCTCACCTGCAGGATGCGCTGATTCCCAAGCTGACCCTGCAGCCGCTGATCGAGAATGCCATCCGGTATGCGCTGGAACCGAATATTGAGCCATGTACAATATCGATTACAGTCGAGGTCTTGGATAAGGGGCTTGATATTCAGGTCAGTGACAACGGACCGGGTATGACTGCGGATTTTATCAGCGAGCTGCTGCAGGGCAGGGTACAGACGCGGGGGGAAGGGATCGGGCTTAACAATATTGAGGAGCGCATCCAGCTTGTGTTCGGTACCGAATGGGGAACGGTGATTAGTAGTGTGCCGGGAAGCGGGACGGTTATTCATGTAAGGATTCCGTATACGAGAGGAGAGGTCAAGCATGTATAAGCTGCTGCTGGTGGACGATGAACGGCTTATTCTGGAAGGAATATCACAGGTAGTGGATTGGTACAAGGCAGGGACTGAGCTGGCAGGTACGGCCCGCAACGGGATAGAGGCTTTGGAGAAAATAGAATCACTGTCTCCACAGATTGTGATCACAGATATTTCGATGCCTGGTCTGGATGGGCTGGGGCTGGTGCAGACCTGCAGCGAGCGGTTCCCGGATGTCAAATTTATCATGCTGACCGGATATAAGGATTTCGATTATGCCCGCAAGGCGATGCATCATGGGGTGAAGCATTATTTGCTTAAACCCTGCAATGAGCAGCAGATTCACGCAGCCATTGTTGAGCTTGTTGAGGATCTAGATGAACAGCAGGACCGCGAGCAGTTCGTAAGCGGAATGAAGCAGCGGCTGACCAAGGTATTGCCTCATGTGAAAGAGCAATTTCTGAAGGAATGGATCTCCAACAAGACCTACGGCAGGCGTGACCTGGTATATTACCAGGAGATGTTCGGCATTGAACTGAACGGCAAGAATGTCCGGCTGCTGCTGTTCCGCATTGAAGGCTCCTATGAATATGAGCATCTGTTTGCGCTGCAGAATATTGCCCAGGATATGCTGCAGGAGATCCTGCTCAGCACGATGATTGGCAGCCATCTCCTGATTCTGCTGGAGCATGTGGAGACCGCTGACGGAAGCGGCAGCCTACTTGCCCGCACGGGTGAAGTGCGGGAGGTCTTCTGCCGCTTCTACAAGCTGGATGTGACCATTGCCGTTAGCGACACCGGCAGGATGAGCCAGTCCCGCAGGCTGTACCGCCAGACGCTGGAATGCATGAATCACCGCTTCTATCTGGAGCCGGGCAGCTTGATTACAAGAAGTGATATCCCCGGTGATGAAATGGGCGGCAGCATTGAGATTGATCTGGAGGAGGAGCAGATCTGTCTGCTGATTAAGGCGGGCGACAATCAGGCTGTGGACAAGGAGCTGGAGCGGTTGTTCGATGTACTGTCGGCAGACCGGCTGGATATCAATGTGACCCGCTCTTATATTCTGCAGCTCTACGCCGCGATGATCCGTCTCTGCTTGCCAGAGGAACGCAGCAGCTTCACCTCAGGCCTTGGAGAGCTGGCCGGGATCGACACCTTGGGTGGACTGAAGAATCATGTGAAACAAGCGGCAGACCGTCTGACGTGTATGTATGAGCGCCACTTCGTATCCCGCCAGGCGGCAACGGTAGATAAGATGCTGCGGATCATCGAAGCCGATTACCGCAATGCTGAGCTGACGCTAGGCTCGGTAGCCGCTGAAATGCTCTATATGAATGCCGATTATCTCGGCAAAATCTTCAAGAAGATTACCGGGGAGAAATTCTCCAATTATGTGACACAATACCGGATTGCGAAAGCGTCCGAGCATATTCTGCAGAGCGGGGATGTGAAGGTGTTTGAGCTGGCGGAAATGTTCGGCTTTGGGGGGAATGCCCAATATTTCAGCAATGTATTCAAAAAAGTGACCGGCCGCACTCCCACTGATTTTATGAAACCCCAAACAGAGCAGACCTGATTTTTGCACAAACAAAACGGTTTTTTGTATTCATTTAACCATGGAATTTTGAGAAGATACATACATGGAAGCGCTAACAGAAAGCGCAACACTTCCAAACTAAGTAACAAGGGGGAAATACATTTGAAGAAATTATCCGCATTATTGGCAGTCCCGTTATTGATGTCAGTTCTCGCCGGCTGCGGCGGAAATAACAATGCAGCAGAGAACAAAGCAACGAACGCGGCTTCAACCGACAAACCCGCTGCTGAGAGTTCAGCAGATCCGGTTACCCTGCGTATTGCCTGGTGGGGTGGGGACACCCGTCACTCCTACACTCAGCAGGTTATTGACATGTATGAAGAACAGAATCCCAACGTAACCATTGAACCTGAATATGCCTCCTTTGATGATTACTGGAAGAAGCTGGCTCCTCAGGCTGCAGCGAACCGCCTTCCCGATATCGTTCAGATGGACGTCTCCTATATCAATCAATATGGCTCGAACGGACAGCTGGAGGACATGACTCCCTATTTGAACAAACAGGTTCAGGTGGGCGATGTGAACGAGAATGTACTGAATACCGGCAACATTGGCGGCAAGCAGTACGGAATTCCGCTTGGAGTCAATGTGCTGGGTCTGCATTATGATCCGGAGCTGCTCAAAAAAGCTGGTTATGATGCGGTTCCAGAGAACTGGACTTGGGATCAATACAAGGAAATCGCCATGAAAGCCAAAGATGCTGGATTGTTCATGGATTCCTCGATGGCTGCGGATGTGTTCTTCAACTATTTCCTGCGCACCAAAGGCCTGGCGCTCTATAATACCGACGGTACTGGGCTTGGCTATGAGGATGATGCGCTGTACAGTGAATTCTTCGGCATGCTGTCGGACTTGATCAAGGAAGGTGCAGTCCCTTCACAGGACAAGCTGAGCCAGAACAAGGGCGTCATTGAAGAATCGGATATTGTCAAAGGAACAGGAATCGGAATCTGGCAGTGGTCCAATCAATATGTAGCGTTGCAGATGGCCGTTAACCGTCCAATGCAGCTGGCGCCAATGCCGGGTCCTGATATGGAAAAAGGTCTCTACATGCAGCCAAGTATGTATTGGTCCGTAACAGCCAACTCGAAGGCTAAAGAAGAAGCCGCCAAATTTGTGGACTTCTGGACGAATAACCTTGAAGCGAACAAGCTTATTCTGGGTGAACGCGGTGTGCCGATTTCAAGCAAAATCAAAGAAGGACTGGCAGCTGATTTGACCGAATCCGGCAAGCAGGTCTTCCAGTTCGTAGCCGATATGGAACCCAAAACTTCACCAATGAGTCCGCCGGTAGGTTCACCGGAGGTTGTGGCCTTGCTTACTGACCTTGCAGAGCAGATGAACTTTGGCCAGATTGAGCCGGATGCTGCTGCAGCCCAATTCCGTAAGGAAGCAAGCGCAATCCTAAGCAGTCGCTAAGGCGATTCAAGTAATGAACCATACTGTGATCCTCATAAAAAGATAAGGAGCTGGTGACCCTTGGCATTCAGCAATCCACTGCCGGCAAACGCGCCGGTCTATAAGACCAAAAAACCGCTAAAACAGCGGCTGCGGAGCAATCTGACCGGCTATGCTTTCATAAGTCCCTTTATTATTGGTTTCCTCTGCTTCACTCTGGTGCCAATGATAATTTCACTCTATCTATCCTTCACCAAATATAACTTGTTCTCCCCACCGCAATGGGTGGGGTTGGACAATTATATCAAAATGTTCACAAATGACCCGAAATATCTGCAGTCTCTGAAGGTGACGCTGCTCTATGTATTTATCGGTGTGCCGCTGCGGCTGACGTTCGCCCTGTTTGTGGCCATGATCCTAAATACGAAATCGCGTATGGTAGGGACCTACCGTACTATCTATTACCTGCCATCCATCATCGGCGGCAGTGTAGCCGTCTCGATTATGTGGCGCAATATTTTCAGCGACACTGGTATTATCAATGGATTGATGGGCTTCTTCGGTCTGGGTCCGGTCAGTTGGTTCGGCAATCCAAGCGCGGCGCTGGTCATGCTGATCTCCTTGTCCGTCTGGCAATTCGGTTCCTCCATGCTGATCTTCCTGGCCGGACTGAAGAATATTCCTAGCGAAATGTACGAGGCAGCCAATGTAGACGGCGCGGGTTTCTTCCGCAAGTTCTTCAAGATTACAATGCCGCTCTTAAGCTCGGTCGTACTGTTCAATCTGGTTATGCAGACAATCAGCGCATTTATGACCTTCGTACCTGCCTATATTATCTCCAAGGGCGAAGGCGGCCCGATGGATGGTACCTTGCTCTATTCCCTGTACCTGTTCCGTCAAGCCTTCATGTTCAATAACATGGGCTATGCCTCGGCCATGGCCTGGGTGATGATGCTGATGATCGGAATTATGACCGCTATTCTGTTCAAAACATCCAAATCGTGGGTTTTCTACGAATCGGGAGGAGGAAAATGATCCATGGTACAGAATAAAATTAAATGGCCGATCTATCACATTCTCATCGGTGGACTTGCCGTCATTATGCTCTACCCGATTCTGTGGATGATCATGAGCTCCTTCAAGGAAAGCCGGATGGTATTTATAACCGCCCAGCAGCTGTTTCCGGATCCATGGGAATGGGGGAACTACGCCAAAGGCTGGGAAGGCGTTGCCGGATATTCCTTCGGTGTCTTTATCAAGAACTCATTCGTTATTGTACTGATTGCCACGGTTGGCGCCGTGTTCTCCTCCTCTCTGGTTGCCTTCGGCTTTGCCCGCAATAAATTTGTGGGCCATGGCCTCTGGTTTGGCCTGATGATGATGACGCTGATGCTTCCCAGCGATGTGGTGCTGGTTCCACAGTACATTATTTACACCAAGCTGAATTGGCTTGACAGCATCCGGCCCATCGTGATCCCGCAATTCTTCGGGGTACCGTTCTTTATCTTCCTGATGCTGCAGTTCATCCGCACGATTCCACAGGAACTGGATGAAGCGGCTACCATCGACGGATGCGGCAAATTTCGGCTCTATTACAAGATTATCCTACCGCTGATCCGCCCATCCATGGCGACGGCGGCTATCTTCTCCTTCTACTGGCGCTGGGAGGATCTACTCGGTCCGGTGCTGTATCTGAACTCTCCATCCAAATACACCGTCTCTATGGGGCTCAAAATGTTCCTCGACAGCGAGTCCGTATCCAATTGGGGGCCGATGTTCGCCATGTCGGTAATCAGTCTGTTGCCGGTCATGCTGATCTTCTTCATCTTCCAGAAGCAGATTGTGGATGGCATCAGTACCAGTGGATTGAAGGGATAGGGTTTAGCAAGGTCATGGAAACTTAAGCCAGAAAGGTGAATGACGGAATTGACTTCTTATCAGTTTGATTTTGGTCTTCAAGCTGCAGCCTCCGGTTACACGAAAGTGTCGCCGGAGACGCTGTATACCCAAGAGCTGGGTTATGGATTCACGGCAGGGTCCACGGTTTATGGACGTTCCCGGGGAGGGGTTGATCCTCTGCGCAATGACTTCTGTATTCCCCATAAGGCGGTATTCCTGGCAGATATTCCGGATGGCGTGTACCGGATATCCCTGCTTCTTGGCGATTTGATTGCCGACACCAGCACGGTTATCCGGGCTGGGGAAGGCAAATTTGTGTTGGATACGCTGAATGTGCCCTCCGGACAGTTCCTGCGGGACGGGTTCTCGCTGTGCATCCGGAGCGGGCAGCTTCGACTCTCCTTCTCGGGAGCGGCACCACGCATCAATGCGCTGGAGATTGTACCGGATCTCGAAGGGCTGACTGTATTTGTGGCCGGCGATTCCACCGTGACGGATCAGCCGGAGGACGGTTACCCGTATGCAGGCTGGGGACAGATGCTTCCCGGTTTCTTCAAGCCTGGCGTTGCTGTAGACAACCGCGCATTGTCCGGGCGTAGTACACGCAGCTTCATCCATGAAGGGCTGTTCAGCGGAATTATGGCTGACATCCGCCCGCGTGATTATCTGTTCATCCAATTTGGCCACAATGACTCCAAAGTGGATGAAGCGCGTCATACCGAGCCCTTCACCACGTATAAGGAGAACCTGCTCACGATGATTACCGAGGCCCGCAGCGCAGGTGCCATTCCGGTATTGGTTACCTCCATGCACCGGCGTAATTTCGACGCCGATGGGGTAATCAGAGATAGCCATGGCGACTATCCGGTAGCCATGAGAGAACTGGCCGCCGCAGAGCAGGTGCCGCTGATCGATCTGCATGAGAAGAGTCGCCGGCTGTTTGAAGCCTATGGACCGGAAGGCTCGAAGGATCTGTTTATGTGGAGCTATCCGGGGGAATTTATTCAGCATCCTGCCGGTGTGCAGGATAATACTCATTTCCAGATCCTTGGCGGGCGTCTGCTGGCCGAATTGGTAGTGGAAGGCATCCGTGAAGCCGGACTGCATGACCTTGTGATTTATTTGCGGCAAGGCTAGAGCGCGCTGGAATGAACCAAGAGCAATCCATACGGATAAACTTCCCGGCGGTTCATCTTCTTGTATGTGAGGTAAAGGTTAGGGAAAGAACTAACTGGAAAGCTTGCATATTCCACAAGGAGGAAACGCTGATATGGCTGATCTGAAATTGAAAGGCAAGGTAGCAATCGTAACTGGAGGCGGCTCGGGAATCGGACGGGCATCCGTACTCGAATTTTCCAGAAATGGCGCGAAGGTAGCGCTGCTGGATCGCACGGTTGAAAATGCGGAGAAGGTAAAACGTCAGGTAGAGGCAGAAGGCGGCGAAGCGGTGGTCATCGAATGTGATGTTGCCCAGCCCGAGCAGGTGGAGGCCGCAGTGAAACAGGCAGCAGCCCAGTGGGGAAGGCTGGATATCGTCTTCGCCAACGCAGGCATTAACGGGGCAATGACACCGATTGAAACGATGGATATCGAATCCTGGGATCAGACGATACAGATTAACCTGCGCGGAACGTTTGCGACGGTCAAATATGCCATTCCGCATCTGAAAGAGAGCGGGGGCAGCATCCTGATCAACAGCTCTATTAACGGGAACCGTGTCTTCTCTAATGTGGGCTTCTCGGCCTACAGCACCACCAAGGCCGGACAGGTTGCCTTCATGAAGATGGCAGCTCTGGAGCTGGCCCAATTCAAGATCAGGGTCAACGCCATCTGTCCGGGAGCGATCAAGACCCATATTGACGACAATACCTATCCCTCCGACGATCTGAAGGAAGTTCAGATTCCTGTGGAGTTCCCGGATGGCGGAGAGCCGCTCGAGAAGGGGCCGGGACGGCCGGATCAAGTTGCGAAGCTCGCCTTGTTCCTGGCATCCGAGGATTCGGATCATATCACCGGAACCGAAATTTATTGTGACGGTGCAGAATCATTGCTGCATGGGTAAGCTGGACAGAACTATTCAATGAGCATGCGTTATTTTTTGGTGAGACGGCGGCGGCTGACTTCCTGTTCTGTGCTATCCCGTTAAGGGATATGGGCATGTGACGGAAGAAGGCACGCCGTTTTTCTATAAATCAGGTGATATCTACCGTTGTTTTCCGTTATAATAGATTATCTGTGCAGAAAGGGGATTGGACCGTGGAAATATTACATTTGGATTCATTAATTAAACTGCTTGTGGCCATGCTGTTCGGGCTGTTCATCGGCATCGACCGTCAGCTCAAACAAAAGCCGCTGGGGATTCGGACCAGTATGGTCATTAGCATCGCAAGCTGCCTTGTCACCCTGGTATCTATTCATGCCTTTGACAAATTCTCAGGCCCGGACCATCCCAACATGGACCCCATGCGGCTTGCTGCGCAGATTGTCAGCGGAATCGGGTTTCTCGGCGCAGGGGTGATTCTGCGCCGAGGCGGAGATGCGATCTCCGGCCTGACCTCGGCTGCTCTGATCTGGACGGCATCCGGCATCGGCATTGCCGTTGGAGCGGGCTTTTATGTGGAAGCGGCTTATGCGGTAGTGCTGCTGATGTTCGCAGTCAATGTCGTGCCGCTGCTGATCCGCTCTCTTGGCCCGGAGGTGCTCAACAAACATGAAGTTTCAGTCAAGATTATTACGGAGGCCAACTTTGTGCTGACTGAGGTGATCCAGAAGATTGAGCGCCGCCATCTCGGCACCCAGCGTAAGTCGAGAGGGCCGGGCCGTTCGATCCGCCGCATTAAGATCAAGGACCTGGAGGACGGCAGACAAATGATCGATATGGTGCTGTCTGCACCCGATACGGATTATGCCACTGAAATTTATTATGATGTGAAGCAGATTGAGCATGTGATGAGCGTAGAGGTGGCGCAGCTATAAAATTGCCATGTTTCCACTTGTGAAGATGTGGTAATCTAGGAGGTGTCTTCAGAATCGGTAATTAGGTTTGAAGACACGCTCTAACAAGTGGAGAGCATTTTATAAGAGTATAGAAGGGAGATTGAAGGATATGACAATTACAGCCTATGAAGGACAATATGAGGGAGAAGCAGCCGTGTGGCTTAAAGCCGGACGTTATGAGGCGGCTATCCTGCCGGGAATCGGAGGCAATCTGATTTGTTTCCGCGATCACGAAAACGGTTACCGTTTCCTGCATGAACCCGGAGCGGAAGAGATGGAAGCGTTCAAGGCAAACCCGGGCATCCACGGAATTCCCGTATTATTCCCTCCGAACCGCTATGAGGACGGAGAATTTCCCTGGAACGGCCAAACTTATAAATTCCCGGTCAATGAGGCCGCGACTGGCAACCATCTGCACGGGTTCTTACATACGGCAGCTTGGGAGGTAGAAGACTTCGGGAGCGGCAAGACCGAGAGCTACGTAACGGTCCAAATCAAAGTGGATGAGTCCCATCCATCCTATGCCTACCTGCCGCACAAATACACGATCAAGCTGCGCTACAGCCTTGGCGAAGGCGGATTGACCCAACAACTGCTGGTGCACAATGACGGAGACGATGTTATGCCCTGTCTGTTGGCCTTCCATACCGCGGTTAATGCCCCGTTTGCATCGGGCAGCGCGGCTCAGGATTACCGGGTGAAGCTGACTATCGGCGAGCGCTGGGAGCTGAGTGACCGGATGCTCCCTACCGGCAAGTTTCAGGAATTGCAGACAGAGGAGCTGGCCCTGCAGGGAGAAGGCGTGTATCCTTTTTACGCGGCAATGGACAACCACTACACTGCAGTGGCCCAGAACGGCCGCAACCGCATGGAACTGACCGACACCAAAGCCGGCGTGACCCTTGTTTATGATGTGGGAACCTCCTACAAACAGTGGATGATCTGGAACAACGGAGCTACCGAAGGCTTCTTCTGCCCAGAACCGCAAATCAACCTGGTCAATGCGCCCAAGGTAGACCTGCCCGCAGAAGAAATCGGCTTGTTCAGCCTCAGTCCGGGCGAGTATTGGGAAGAAAGCAGCCGCTTATACGTGAAATAGAAGCTGCTTACGTCATAATATCGAATAGCTAGGCCAAATGGGGTTCGCAGAAGTTATTTCTGCGTGCCCTTTTTTAAAAACGCGAACCTTAACTGTTCTGCGTTTATACATTAACGTGATTTATGAAAGGGGTTACAGAGTGAAGAAGCTGGGCCTTGTATACCTGCTGCTGATTGGAATCTTCGTCGTTTATTTGCTGAACTACAGGCTGCAAGCCAATAACGTGGATCCTTGGGAAACTGCCGGTTTGCGGGGGAATCTGGAAGATACCTACGTTATGCTTACCTTTCAGATTGGCATAGATTACTGGAAAAGTGTGCTTAAGGGTTTTGAGGACGGGGCTGAGGATCTGAACGTATCGGTTGAATACCACGGTTCTACCCAGCATAATGCGAACGAGCAGATGACTGTGCTGGAGCAGGTGATTGCCAAAAAGCCTGCCGGGATTGCCATTTCCGCTGTGAACTCCAAGCTTTTGACGGAAACCATCAACAAAGCTGTTGAGAGCGGGATCCCGGTGGTAATATTCGATTCGGGCGCGCCTGACAGCAAGGCCTATTCGTTCCTGGGTACCGATAATTACAAGGCCGGAGCTGAGGCAGCGCGCAAAATGGCTGATTTGACCGATGCCAAAGGCGAAGTCGCCATTATTACAACACCGGATCAGCATAATCATCAGGAACGTACGGCAGGCTTCACCGATACCATCCGCGAGCACTATCCCGCTATGAAGCTGGTTGCCATCAAGGATGGGCGGGGAGATCAGTTGGCTTCCAGAGGGGCTGCCGAGCAAATTCTAGCCGATTATCCACGGCTGGCCGGGATATTCGCCACGGAATCCAAGGGTGGAATCGGAGTGGCTGAAGCCGTATCGGCAGCGAAGGGGAACAGCGCAGCACTGCCCAAAATCATCAGTTTTGACACGGATAAAGAGACCCTGGACTTGGTGAAGAAGGGGGGGATCTCGGCGACAATGGCGCAAGGTACCTGGAATATGGGCTACTGGTCCCTTCTGGAACTGTTTCAGCTTCACAGGGATCTGGCAGCCGATCCCGCGGTCTATAAGAATAATAAACTGCTGCCTGTCCCGGGCATGGTGGATACGGGCATCGACGTTGTAACGCCGGTGAATGTGGACAACTATTATGCGAAATAGGGGTATGCAGGGGGAGGTGAGCGAATATGCGCCAAGATATGCAGCTGCTGAAGAAGTTAAGAATGAACAATCTGCCTATCCGGTATAAGCTGATCTTTCATTTTCTGCTTATCAGCATTCTGCCTGCGATTGGTCTTGGCCTGCTTATTGGCTGGACGGTAGACCGGATCGTAGAAGATCAGAGCAATGCGAACACGATGCAACTGATCGGCAAAGTGAACGCTGTGATTGAGAATGATGTGGAGAACTTGCAGAAGATTACGTACCTGATCTCTTTTGATCCGGCGGTGCAGACGTTTATGAACGGCGGGATCAAGCCGAATCTGCAAGAAGGAAGTGCAATTCCTGACGGGGAATCGGTGGAATATAATATCCGTAAATTCTTGCAGGGATTCAGCACGCTTAGCTCGGAAATTGCCGGGATTATGCTCGTAAACAGTGCAGGGGACAGCATCAGCAATGAGATGTATGCCCGGCCTGGAACTCTGGCCACCCAAGAGGAGTGGTACCGGGAAGCAGCCGCGAACAAAGGGATCTTCAGAATCATTGGCCATCCGTATAACCGGTCTGTAAGGTCGCATGTGGATTATAAGGAAAGCGAGGTTGTGTCTGCGGTAAGAGCCATTGTCGATCCTGAAACTCAAGTCGTTCTGGGCGTAGTCTTGGTGGACTTGAAGCTGCGGGTTATTGCCGAGACAACCAGAGAGGTTACGCTGGGCAAAACAGGCTATTTGACCGTTGTGGACGGCGGTGGGGAAATGATCTACGCTCCGCAGCAATCCTTGATGAAGAACATACCCGCAGAGCTGTTCCCGGAGAAGTCCGGAATTACGTCGGTAAAAGTGAACGGCCGCCCTTTGCAGCTCATATACAGGACCTCGTCATTTACGGGCTGGACGATAATGGGCGTCTTCCCAATGGAGGAATCGGCTTACGGTGTACGGGAGATCACCTTTAATGTGGTGACCTTTGTATTTGTCGTCTGCCTGTTGGGCATGACGGCCTCCTTTTATTTGGCGTATTCCATATCCCGGCCCATTGGCCAGTTGGCTTCCTTCATGAGCAAAGCCCAATCCGGGGATTTAACCATCCGTTATTGGGGGGACCGCTCTGATGAGATTGGGATGTTAGGCCGGAGCTTCAACGCGATGCTGGCCCAGATTGGGCGCCTCCTCTCTCTGACGGCATTGCAGGAACGGCAGAAGCGGGAGGCGGAGCTTCGCAGCCTTCAGGCCCATATTAAGCCGCATTTTTTATACAATACGCTGGATACCATTCACTGGATGGCCCGCAGCAAAGGGGCGGAAGACATCGCGGAAGTGGTACAGTCTTTGTCCAAGCTGTTCCGTCTGGGCCTGAGCAAAGGCAGCGACAGTATTCCGGTCTCCGATGAGCTGGAGCATATCGTCAGCTATTTGAAGATCCAGCATGTCCGCTATAGCAGTAAGCTGGCTTACAGCATAGAGGTGGAGCCTCAGCTCCGGGAGCTGTATGTACTGAAGCTGCTGCTGCAGCCGATTGTTGAGAATGCGATTTATCATGGCATTAAGGAAAGGCGCGGCCCGGGACATATTGCCATTGCGGTAACTGAAGGCGAAGGAGATTTGTACTTGACTGTCAGGGATAACGGAGCGGGCATTCCACCGGAGAAGCTCATGATGTTGAACCGCAAGCTGGAAGAAGCCGGAACCGAAGGGGAGATCGCAGCAGCCGGGCCGCCCATTGCAGCAAGTACAGGCAGCGGCTACGGCATTCTGAATGTACAGGCCCGGCTGCGGCTAACCTGTGGCCAGCCGTATGGCCTGCATGTCGAGAGTGAATGGGGAGTGGGGACCACGGTGACGGTGAGGCATCCGATCGTGCGGGACAACTGCTGGACGAACCACGGGTCCGCTTAAGACTATTCTTAAGCGGCAAATGTCTACTTATGGAGGGGTCGCAATGGAACTATGGAAAGTTATGATTGCGGATGATGAAGATATTATCCGTGAGGGCATCAAGCATTCTGTGGATTGGAAATCGCTGTCGATGCAGGTGGTGGCGGAAGCGGAGGACGGCGAGGAAGCCCTGGAGCTGGCGCTGCGGAATGCCGTGCATATTGCACTCGTTGACCTCAACATGCCGATTATGCATGGACTTGAACTGATGAGACGGATCAGGGAACAATTGCCCGGATGTAAAATTGTAGTCATCACCGGTCATGATGAATTCACCTATGCCCAGGAGTCGATCCGTTTGCAGGTGAATGACTATATCCTGAAACCCGCCGATCCGCAGCAGTTAACCCAAGTGCTGTGCGGGATGCGGGATGAGCTTGCTGCCGAACAGCAGAAGCGCCTCCATCTGCAGCAGGCTTCACAGCATATTCTCAAGAATTTTCCGCTGTTGCGCGAACGATTCTGTCAGGAATGGCTGGAGGGCAGCCTGAGCCCGCAGGAGATCATGGAGCAGCTGCAATTTTTACAGCTCCCGCAACGGGTGCCTCATCTCATCGGAATAATCCGCTGGAGCTGGGAAACCCGGTATTCGGGCATGAAGGAAAAAGAGCGCCAGCTTTTTCTTTTTGCGATTGAGAATATCGCTGCTGAGCTGCTTAACGATTATCCCAAGGTGCTGTTCCGGGATTCGTCCGGCCTGATGGTGATTCTGCTCTGGGAGGACGGGGCCGAAGGGACAGTGGGGCGGATCGGACAAGAGGTGCGCGCGAATCTGGGAATCGCTGTCGAAGTTGCCAGCGAGCCGGTCGAGGGAGAGCTCAATCAGCTGCTGCTCTGTTACCATAAGTGCCGGGCTGCATTATCCAGGGAAGTGCCGCTGTCCCCACTGGTCCGCAGAGCCAAATTGTATATTCTGGAACATTACAGTGAATGTGGCATGACGCTGGAATCCATTGCGGGGATGCTGCAGACTTCACCGGTCTATCTCAGCCGGTTGTTCAAGCATGAGCTTGGCGAATCCTTTGGTGTGTATCTGACGCAAATCCGCATCCGCAAAGCGGCGCAATTGCTGCATTCCACTGAAATGAGCATCTATGAAGTCGCGGAACGCTCCGGTTATGAGACCCAGCATTATTTCAGCACTGCTTTTAAAAAGCAGACGGGTGTATCTCCGCTCCAGTTCCGTAAGGGAGCGGGCCCGGCTGAAGGGGATAACGCTTAAAAAGCGCCTTCCCATTCTCATGGCCTGTTGTAGTGTAAGTTTGATTTTTATAAAAAGAGTAGCTTCCGTGTAAATACACTTCTAGTCTCCCCTTGCTATACTCATCGTGTCAACCGGGGAGCGTTCCCCGTGAGGGCAACAGAATAGTCTGGGGGGTCGCGCTAAAATGAAGAAATATGCATGGATGCTGGTGGCAATGGCACTTGTACTGGTTGTGGCTGCTTGCGGCAACGGGAAGGATTCGAGCGGTACAGCCGAAGGGAACAAAGGTAAGGTGGGAATCGCCATGCCTACGAAATCCTCGGAACGCTGGGTGAATGACGGCAACAACATGGTCAAGGAATTCGAGAAACTGGGTTACGATACCGACCTGCAATATGGGGAAGATGTCGTGGAGAATCAGGTCTCGCAAATTGAGAATATGATCACCAAAGGCGTGAATGCGATTGTGGTCGCTTCCATTGACGGAGAGTCGCTGACCGATGTGCTGCAAAAGGCGCATGATGCCGGCGTTAAAGTCATTGCCTATGACCGTTTGATCAAAAAAAGTGAATATGTAGACTATTACGCAACCTTCGATAATTTCAAGGTCGGTGTGCTGCAGGGCTCTTATATTGAAGAGAAACTGGGGTTGAAGGATGGCAAGGGACCGTTCAATATCGAATTGTTCGGTGGTTCACCGGACGATAACAATGCCTATTTCTTTTTTGACGGCGCAATGTCGATCCTTCAGCCTTATATCGATTCAGGCAAGCTTGTGGTCCGCAGCAAGCAGACGACGATGGCGCAAGCTGCAACCCTCCGCTGGGACGGTGCAGCCGCCCAGGCCCGCATGGATAACCTGTTGAGCGCCAATTATGCCAGCGGGAGTCTGGACGCTGTGCTGTCCCCTTATGATGGAATCAGCATCGGGATCTTGTCCTCACTCAAAGGAGTAGGATACGGCACGGGTGACAGAAAGCTTCCGGTTGTAACCGGTCAGGATGCAGAGCTGGCTTCCGTCAAGTCCATTCTTGCCGGGGAGCAGACCCAAACCGTGTTTAAGGATACCCGTGAGCTGGCCAAGAAAGCGGTGGAAATGACCGAAAGTGTGCTTCAAGGAACGGAAGCGGAAGTGAATGATACGACCACTTATGACAATGGAGCCAAAATTGTGCCTTCGTATCTGCTGGAACCTGTCTCTGTGGATCAGATCAATGCAGATCAAGTGCTTGTAGACAGCGGCTATTATACCAAGGATCAGCTCGCCGAATAACCGGCGGCTCTGATTCCTGCAACTGGGTGCGGCGGTGGCCGAATGCGGCTGCCGGATGCACCGGATAGAATAGTCACAAGGAAAGCTGGGTGAGAAGCAGTGGCGGAGTTTATATTGGAGATGAGAGGGATTACAAAGACCTTCCCGGGTGTCAAGGCGCTGGCCAATGTGAATCTGAAGGTAAAGGAAGGCGAGATACATGCCTTGTGCGGCGAGAATGGTGCGGGCAAGTCCACGCTGATGAAAGTGCTTAGCGGGGTTTACCCTCATGGAACCTATGAGGGGGATATATTATTTAGAGGACAGCTTTGCTCATTTAAAGATATCAAAGATAGTGAAAATCTTGGAATTGTCATTATTCATCAGGAGTTGGCGCTGATTCCGTATTTGTCGATCTCGGAGAATATCTTCCTCGGCAATGAGCAAGCAAGGCACGGCGTGATCAATTGGAACGAAACAACGGTGAAGACACGGGAACTCCTGCAGACCGTTGGACTTAACGAGTCGCCGTCTACAGAGGTGTCGATGATCGGCGTAGGCAAGCAGCAGCTTGTTGAGATCGCCAAAGCGCTTTCGAAGCAAGTGAAGCTGTTGATTCTGGATGAACCGACAGCCGCACTGAACGAGAATGATAGTGAGAATCTGCTGATGCTGATCCTCGAGCTGAAACGGCAGGGCATTACCTCCATTATTATTTCACATAAGTTGAACGAGATCGAAAAGGTAGCGGATACCGTTACCATCCTGCGCGATGGGCAAACGATTCAGAGCCTGGATATGAAGCTGGATCAGGTTACCGAAGATATCATCATTAAAGGCATGGTCGGCCGCGATCTGACGCACCGGTATCCTGAGCGAATATCACATATCGGGGAGACGATCTTCGAGGTCCGTGACTGGGAGGTCTATCACGAGGTGCAGAAGGACCGCAAGATTCTGGATCACATCAACATCCATATCCGCCGCGGAGAGGTGGTTGGCATTGCCGGACTGATGGGAGCCGGTCGTACGGAATTGGCGATGAGTATATTCGGCAGAGCTTATGGCAAGCGGATCAGTGGCCAGGTGCTGATGCATGGCAAGGCGGTGCAGTTGGACGATATCCCCAAGCTATCAGCAGCGGACTGGCCTATGTGACGGAAGACCGGAAGCAATTCGGACTGATCCTGATCGACGATATCAAACGCAATATTTCCTTGGGCAGCTTAAAGAAGTTATCGCAGCGCGGCGTCATTAACCAACATGAGGAGGTGCTGGTCGCTGAGGAATACCGGAGGAAGCTGAACATCAAAACACCGAGTATTTTGCAAAAGACGGTCAATCTCAGCGGCGGCAATCAGCAGAAAGTCGTTCTCAGCAAATGGATCTATGCGCAGCCGGAAATTCTCATCCTGGATGAACCGACCCGCGGGATTGATGTTGGAGCCAAATATGAAATCTATTCCATCATCAACCAACTGGCGGCGGAAGGCAAAGGCGTGCTGGTCATCTCTTCCGAGCTTCCGGAAATTATCGGTATGTGCGACCGGATCTATACAATGTGCGAAGGGCGCATTACCGGCGAGTTCGAGCGGCAGGAAGCTGCTCAGGAAACACTGATGAAACATATGACACGAAGCAGGGGGTAACCGCATGGGGGCATTACAGGGAATTGTGACAAAAAACATCCGCCAGTATGGCATGATTATTGCGCTGATCTTCATTTCGATTTTATTTCAGATCCTTACAGACGGCATCTTGCTCAAACCGTTGAACGTTACGAACCTGATTTTGCAGAACAGCTATATTCTGGTCCTGGCCATCGGGATGGTACTGGTCATCATCACGGGTCACATCGACCTTTCAGTGGGTTCGGTGGCTGCATTCATTGGCGCATTGTCCGCCATAATGATGGTCGATATGCAGTTGAATCCTGTACTTGCTGTAATTTTGTCCTTGCTTATGGGGGCGCTTGTTGGCGCGTGGCAGGGCTTTTGGGTAGCCTATATTAGAATACCTGCCTTTATCGTTACCTTGGCGGGAATGCTGCTGTTCCGCGGTTTGACCATGATTGTGCTGAATGGCCAATCCATTGCGCCTTTTCCTAAAACTTTTCAAAAAATAAGCTCCGGTTTTATTCCCGATGGGTTCGGCGGAGGTTCGATGCATCTTCTCACCATCCTTATCGGCGTGATCTGTTCGCTCCTTATCGTCTACCAGGAATTCAGAACCCGCAAGATTACGTTGAAATACGGTTTTGAGCAATCTTCAGTCTGGTTGTCTATAGTAAAAGCCGCCGTGTTGGTCATTATCATTAACCTCTTCACTGTGGTGCTGGCCCAATATAACGGAATTCCCAATATTCTCGTCATTCTGCTGATTCTAATTGCCATTTATTCGTTTGTGATGAACCGGATGACCATGGGCCGCCATATTTACGCGCTTGGAGGCAATGAGAAAGCCGCCGGACTGTCCGGTGTCAAAACCAAACGTGTCACGTTCTGGGTGTTCGTTAATATGGGGGTGTTGGCCGCCTTGTCCGGCCTGGTGTTTGCCGCTCGGCTTAATTCAGCCACACCCAAAGCGGGAACGAACTTTGAACTGGATGCGATTGCTGCCTGTTTCATTGGCGGCGCCTCTGCTTCCGGTGGTATTGGAACCGTGATTGGAGCCATTATTGGCGGTCTTGTCATGGGGGTAATGAATAACGGAATGTCCCTCGTCGGCCTTGGCGTTGATTGGCAGCAGGGCATTAAAGGTCTGGTGCTGCTGCTTGCGGTTGGGTTCGATATTTATAATAAGTCGAAGACGTAATCCTCTCCTGGGAGTATGGCGTCTATCCATAGAAGGCTGCTCCCGTAACAATCGGGGGCGGCCTCTTTGACATACTTAATCTGCGAATTATAATCTAGTGCTTGCGGCTTGAGGGAAAACATTAGATAATAGGATGAAAAATGTCAGGGAGCCGAGCATCCCAAGCTGAAGGAGGACTGCAATGCAAATTATCGCCATGCTGACGATGCTAATCGACCACATCGGCTATATTTTTTTTCCGGGAGAACTCACTTGGAGATACGTGGGAAGAATTGCTTTTCCAATTTACTGCTATGCGCTGGTACAAGGGCATATACATACATCATCCAGACCTAAATACCTGCTGCGTCTGCTGTTGATCGCTCTGATTGCCCAGGTGCCTTACAATCTGGCACTGGACCCGGGCGGCTTAAATGTGGTATTCACCTTGCTGCTCTCGGCGCTTGTGCTAGTGCTGCTGGATAAGCTGCCAAGTCCATGGCTTGGGCTGCCGGTGGTGGTAGCCGCCTGTGCATTTATGGAATACTTCCCGCTCGACTATAACGCTTATGGGCTGCTTTTGGTGCTGGTGTTCCGCTACACCCGTTCCTACGGGGTAGTCATCGCCCACTTTGTGCTTAACCTGTTCTATTTCTTCTATCTCCGCTGGGAAGTGCAGATGCTTAGTATTGTGCCCACTCTGTTAATCGGCTTATTGCCTGTGTATTGGGGAGCGCTGGAGCGGCACCGGATTCCGCGCTGGGTCTGGTGGGCTTTTTATCCGGGTCATCTGGCAGTTTTAGCCATTGTCAGGTTTCTTGTTTCGGATGAATGGGTACATATAGAGTGGCGGAGTTTACTGAATTTAGGGTGAAATCCAAACTGTGAATTACGATTCAACCAATATAGGGTAGAGGAGACATGTTATGAGTAAAATGAAAGCAAGGACAAGGTGGTTGCTGCCTGTTATCGCACTGCTGCTGGTATTGGCCGGCTGTCAACCTGTCGGAGGAATGGATGTAGGGAAAGCGCTGGAAGGGAATTTGGATGTCAAATCCTCTGAATCCAGCATGAGCTTCTCAGTGAAGGCTGTTCCTGCTGCAGGAATCAGCGCCGAAGACCAGGCTATGGTTGATCTGGTGAACTCCTTTACGCTGCAGGTGTTTAATGCCAAGGTGCAGGACAACGGCAACGTGTCTGCAGCAGGGTCTATCGGCTTTAAGCAGATGGATATTCCGTTCTCGTTGTTTATGAACACAGATGCTGTCGTATTTAACGTAGAAGGTGCCAAACAGCCATTTTATATTCCACTTACCGATGATGAAATGACACTTGCGCTGCAAGGACTGGATACAGCCAAAGCACAGGAGCTGACGAAACTCCTGACCAAGTTTATCGTCCGTAACCTGCCTAACCCTGAAGTGATCAATATCACACCAGTGACGGAAGCGGTCTATGGAGAACAGCTTAATCTGACCAAGATCCATGCTGAAATCAGCGGCGACCAGCTTCCTGCTCTTCTTAAGGAATTCCTGAAATCGATCTCTAAGGATACAGAGGGATTCACCCAAGTCATCAGCGGTTTATATGATTACCTCTACCCGATGATTAAGGCAGAAGCCATGGACAATGGAAACACCCTTGATCTCGGATTCGCAGAGATTCCACTGGACGACAAGGAAGCGGTAGTGACCGTTGTACACGATGCTGCCAAATTAGGCGTCGACGCATTGCTTCTGGTCTATGATCAGCAGCTTGCCCGCATGTATGAATCCACGCCTGAGTTGAAGACGGTTCTCGGCAAGGGAACCAGTCTGAAGACAGATATCTTCATGGATAGCTCGCTGCATATCCGCAAGCAGACGATGGACCTGAATGTGGCGCTGCCGCCAAGCGATGAGCTGCCGCTCGAGAGCATTTCTTTCAAGGCTGAAACACAGAACTGGAATATTGGCGGAGCTGTAAAAGCTGATGTAATCAGTGCTGAAGGGGCCCTGGATGTTTCAACGGGGAGCTTGACTCCTGGTGAGACACTGCGCAATTTCGAGACCAACTCGGATGTGTACCGCATCCTTAAGGAAGACATGGGAATAACCAAGAAGGAGATTAGTATCGGTCCGGATGATGACTATTATTATCCGATTGTAGACGGCAACACCACATATGTGCCTTTGCGTTATTTTGCCGAGGATTTGGGTGCTGATGTGGAGTGGGATACAGTGAACCGTGCGATCGTGGTTACCGATGATGTTTATGGGGATACGCTTATTTTCAAAATCGGCTCAGCCGACGTAATGGTCAATGGCACCAAAGTGAAGCTGGAGAAGCCAGTGTTCGTAGATGAATACGGCGATGCTTATGTTCCGCTGCGGATGCTGGCCGAAGCCCTTCATGCCAAGGTGGAGAAAGCTCCGGACGGCTGGATTGATATCGTACGCGAATAATATTCCTCAAAAAAAGGTTGCCCGCGCAGAAATGTGCGGGCAACCTTTTTTGTAATGTAAGAAGGTTTTGCGAATTCCGCAGGAACAGCCCGCCTTTGCCCTTAAGATCTTGCGCATTCCGAAGGAACAGCCCGCCTTTGTCATTTAAGATCTTGCGCATTCCGAAGGAACAGCCCGCCTTTGTCATTTAAGATCTTGCGCATTCCGAAGGAACAGCCCGCCTTTGCCCTTAAGATCTTGCGCATTCCGAAGGAACAGCCCGTCTTTGACCTTAGCCCCCGGCGTGCATCCCGTCAGGGATAGCGGGCCGGACAGTGCGGCGTTCAAGCGGTCCCGCAGGGATAAGCGCTCTCCCCACCCAGCCTACTAATCACAGTACCGCCAGGCTCATTCGCCAAACTTGCAGGTGTCCAGAGGGTGCAACCCTTTGGGGCCCTCCCTTGGAAGGGAGGGTTTGGGAGGGATCGATTTTGGAAAGAATAAATAGCCTCATGGACCCTCACAATAAGAGGTGTTAAACAATCCAACTGCTGCGCAAGCGGAAGGAGGTATTGTATTCCAGGATAAAAAGTGTTAAGATAAACAAAAGTAAGTAACTTAAATAATGGAGGTAGTCATATTATGTCTACAAATTTCTTTGAAGCGGTAAAAGGCAGACGTTCCGTGTATGCCATCAGTAAAGAATCTACAGTATCGGATGCAAAAATCCAGGAGATTGTGGAATTGGCCGTTCTACATAGCCCTACCTCATTTAACTCCCAAAGCTCAAGAGCCGTTGTGCTGCTGGGTGAGCAGCATGATAAACTGTGGGATATTACAGCGGATGCTTTGCGCAAAATTGTGCCAACCGAGCAATTCGAGGGCACTGCGCAGAAACTGGCTTCATTTAAGGCCGGATATGGCTCTGTATTGTACTTTGAAGATCAGACGGTAGTGAAATCTTTGCAGGAGAATTTCGCGCTCTATGCTGACAACTTCCCGGTGTGGGCTAACCAATCTTCCGGAATTCTGCAGTTTGTTGTGTGGACGGCGTTGGCTGAGGAAGGCATGGGCGCTTCGCTGCAGCATTACAATCCACTGATTGACGATGAAGTGAAGAAAGAGTGGGGGATTCCGCAGGAGTGGAAGCTGATCGCAGAGATGCCGTTCGGCAAGCCGGTTACTGCACCAGGCGAGAAGGAATTCCAGCCGATTGAAGACCGTGTGAAGATCCATAAATAAGTTAAGTTAGTGTTTAGAACCTCCTGAAGTGGGCTAAATAATATTTAGTCTGATCAAGGAGGTTTTTGTTATGCCCTGGGATAAGGACAACTATCCGGATTCAATGAAGAATTTCATGGCACCTGTTCGCAACAAGGCGATAGAAATAGCCAACGCCCTGCTGGATGACGGCTATGAAGAAGGACGCGCCATTGCTATTGCCACAGCACAGGCCAAGGAGTGGGGCGAGAACCACGACAAGCAGATCCGCAAGAAGGGCCATTGACAGAACAAATAAAAAGCAGGACAGGCGGGTTAGCGCTTGTCCTGCTTTTTATTTGTTATATTACTTTTTAGCTGGTTCAGCTGTAGCTGCCGGAGAGGCTGCTGGGGAAACCTCAGGTTTGTCGGTGTCCGTTAACGAGTTGGTAATCTTAGCTTTGCTTGTAGTTTCTTCCATCCAAGTAGCGGACATTTCGCTGACCTTCTTCTGGATCAGCAGCTTGCGGATTTCTTCTTTCTTCTCATCCAGAGTATAGCTGTGGGCATCCTTATGATCTGTCGCCTTAATAATGTGGTAGCCTTTTTCACTCTTAACTACGCCGCTTAAGTCTCCAGTCTTGAGCTTAAAGGCAGCATCGGAGAATTCCTGTACCATCATTGAACGGGTGAAGAAATCGAGGTCCCCGCCTTGGGCCGCTGAAACAGGGTCAATTGATTTCTCCTGGGCAAGGGCAGCGAAATCTGCGCCATCCTTCAGCTGTTTGAGAATGGCGTCGGCTTCAGCCTGGGTCTTAACCAGGATATGGGAAGCGCGAACTTGTTCCTCAACATTGTAAGTGGCTTTGTTCTCGTCGAAATATTTTTTGATATCCTCGTCCGTAATCTTGATCTGCGGCTCCAGAATCTTGCGTACTTTGATCTGCAGCGGCATTTGCTCTTTGAGGTCATCAAGGGTCATCGAGCTCTGGGTCAGTGCGGCATTCAAGGCTTCTTCGCCGCCGAATTGTGCGGTAAGATCCTTGATTTCAGCTTCGATGTCGGCATCGGTTACAGTAACCTTGGCCTTCTCGGCTTCCTGATCAACCAGACTGGTTGTAATCAGACCTTGCAGAGTACTCTCGCCGCCTGCTTCGAGCAATTTATCGTACAGCTGTTCTTTGGTTATATCGGTACCATTTACAGACGCAACGGTTGTTGCAGAATCAGTCTTCTGGAATGGCGGTTTAATCAATACAATGATAAGCACCACAGCGAGTGCCAGTGAAGTGATCATCCAGCCCTTGCCGCCTTTGCCTGGAGTTGATGGCGTTCCCGGTGGAGTTTGTCCTACTTTGTTCATCACGGGAACATTTGCGGCAGGCTTAGCCTTGATTAATTCCGGCGCTGCAGCGGAATCTGCAGGGGCAGGAGCTTTATTATTCTCGAAGGTGTTTGATTCCTCCGTCGTCCCATTGTCGTTCTGGTGTTCATTTTCGTTCAGATCTTTTTTGTCCATTATAAGTAATGACTCCCTTCAATATAGGTGTTGCCTCTCTTTCTACAACTTTACCAGAAAACAGATTCGTAAACCTTAAGAAAGTATAAAAAAGCACTTAATATTTTTAAGTTTTCATTAATCTAAAGAATCTCAAGCAAAAAGCCGGAAGAGCCATGGCGGACCATGTCTTTCCGGCTTTTTGTGAGGCAGCGGATTCGTGATCCGCCTAAGAACCCAGATTCTTCAGCATGTGGCGGATGTTGTCCTGCTTCCGTCTGGGAACTCGCACGTTCTTGGCGTACAAGCCCATTTGTCCGAAGTAGATGCAGTCGTCCTCTATGGAGCTGATCTTGTTCAGATTCACATAACAGCTGCCATAGACGTGATAATAACTTGAATGAGATAGCAGGCGGTTTAGTTGCTCGGCAGTCATTCTCTTTTTAATATTATAATTTCTGCCGTGAAAAATGACCTGGTCATGGTCTCCGACCTTAAAGAACAGAATGTCCGTTTCCACCTCGAAGTCCTCATATACGTTTCTGGCTTCCAGCAGGATGCTACTCATTCGTGTTCCCCCTTTGTTAAGGAATAAATTAATTGATGTTAGCGCTTTCATTATATCATACCGTTTTTGCTTTGAGAAGTCTTATTTTTGAAATGTTTTGTGACAATTGTTACGCTGCATTTGTCATAGGCCTTTAAAAACTGTAAATTATAAAGATGGCTGCAATTGCGGTACATAGAACTGAAACATAACTAACCATAACTGAAGGAGGAGTTCGAACACATGAACAGCCACAACAGACAATTGATATTCACAGGATCCTATGCAAGCACGGGGGAAAGCGGCGTAGAGGTATTCGAATTCAATGCGGAGGCGGGAGGCACCTTGCTGCGGCTGGACGGAGTGCAAGGATTAACCAATCCCACATTTCTGAATGTAGATGCCACTGCTTCACGACTATATGCCATCGCGGAGAAAAGCAACGGTGCAGGAGGGAAGGAAGGAGAGGTCGTTACCTTCAGGATTGATCCAAAGAGCGGCACGCTGGAGGAGCTGGGCCGGCTTACTACAATGCCTGCCGCCGGCACTGCGCAGACTACAACCTGTCATATTGCCAGAGATCCGCAGCGCCCTTTTGTAATTGTGTGCAGCTATCATGGAGGCAGTATTGGCCTGATCGAGCTGGATGAGGACAAGCTGGCGAGCCGCTTGACCGATGTTGCCCAGCACAGCGGCCATGGCAGTCATCCCGAGCGCCAGGACCGTCCGCACCCGCATTCAGCAGTGTTCAGCCCGGACGGCAATTATGTGTTTGTCTCAGATCTTGGCCTGGACCTGATTCGCTCCTACCGCATTAACGCCGAGGCCAAGACGCTGGAGGCGCATAAGGATACCAAGCTGCATGCGGGTGCAGGACCGCGCCACTTTGTGTTTCACCCGGACGGCCGTTCTGCTTATGTTATTAATGAAGTGGATTCCACTGTCACTTCGTTTACTTATGAACCGGAGACGGGTACACTGCACCCAGTAAGCACTGTCTCCACCCTGCCGGAGGATTTCATAGGCGAGAATATCTGTGCAGAAATCGCCCTGTCTCAGGATGGAAGCTATCTGTACGGCTCCAACCGCGGGCATGACAGTCTGGTTGTGTACAAGGTAGATAGTGCCACGGCAGAAATTAGCGTGATTGAGCATGTGCCGACCCGGGGCGGACACCCGCGCCATTTCGCGTTGACCGCTGACGGAGGGTATCTGATTGTGGCTAACCGCGATGCCAATAATCTGGTTGTGTTTACTGTAGACGCACAGAGCGGCCGGCTTGACTTCACAGGCAACACAGCAGAAGTGTCCAAGCCGGTATGTGTCAAGCCTGTGATCTTTCAGGGGTAGTACAACCCTTGTAGCAGAGAGACAAACAGGGAACACCGGAGTTGTTCCGGTGTTCCCTGTATGATCTGGAATTATGATTTGAGTGATACGGGCTTCAGCGGTACAATAGTGGATACCGCAGATTTGAACAGCACATTCTGCCGTCCGTCACCCTGGCCGTGCAAGGTAATGGTATACGCATCATAAGAGGTTACAAGCCCTTGCATTTTGACTCCGTTCGTAGTAAAGATCGTCACGGGTACTTTTGTTGAGATGAACTGGTTCAACAAACGCTCCTGCAATTTTAGACTTTCCACTTTGGCAGCACTCCATTTTTGTGAAATGAATTGATTTATTACTGATTATACCATGCGGATAAGCTCCGCCGGAAATGGGTTAAATAGCCTTCTATCAGACAAGGGGTTAGATATGCTCGACTATCTTAAGAGGTTCAAGAGTTTTCGCTTTTTCTTGGGATTTGGGGCTTGCTTCGTCTTCATTGCCGTGCTTGTCCAACTGGACCGGGCAGCTGCCTTCGATCTTGCGATAATCCATGCTGTCCAGTCTGCGGAATCTGCGCCGCTTACTTCACTGGCGAAGTCACTGTCTCTTGTAGGGTCCACCCAGCTTGCGATAGTTATTTCATTAGTGGTAATGGGACTGCTGTTCCTGCTGCTGAAGCACCGTGTGGAGATCGTGTTGTTCCTGTGGGTGGGACTAGGTTCGCAGGTGCTGAATACGCTGATGAAGCTCTGGTTCCGCCGGGAGCGTCCCGATCTTCACCGGATGATCGAACAGGCGGGCTTCAGCTTTCCCAGCGGGCATTCCATGGCTGCTTTCTCCCTGTACGGTGTGACTGCTTTTTTGTTGTGGCGCCATCTCAGGTCCAGGCGTGAACGGGTGGTGCTGATTCTGCTCGTGGTCTTCATGACCGGCGGCATTGGCTGGAGCCGGATTTATCTGGGGGTTCACTATCCAAGTGATGTGATCGGCGGGTATGCGGTAAGCGGGGCCTGGCTGATGTTGTCGATAACCTTGTTTCAGAAATACAGGGAGTCCAGAGAGAAGAAGAATCGCAACGGTAAGCGGATTTAATTACAGAGTGCAAACAAGCTACCTATCATATTTACAAAAAGAAGCGGATACCTGCCGCAGAAACGGCAGGTATCCGCTTTATGGAGTGGAAGAAGATTCTACGGCGTCTTCACGTGCTCGCCGCCCGGCCGGCCTTCCTGGAAACGGCCGATCTTGCCGATGTGCTGCTTGAGGATAAGCGGCAGATTGGACTTCAGCTTGGCGGCATCGGCTGCGCTCAGGCGGCCGTCGGCGACTGCCTGATCCAGCCTTGCGCCGGCAGCTTCGTTAAGCTTCTGGATGAACTGGTCCTCGTTCCAGCCTTTTTTCTCCTTGGCCAGCTCGGTTAGAGTCTTGCCGGCCTTCAGGCTGGTGACCAGCTCGGCCCGGTCCATCTCCAGCAGCCGGGCCGATTCGGCCAGGATGAAGTGTCCGCCTGCTCTGAATTTACCCTCTTTGTTCACTGCGTGAGGGTTATGAGGATGCTCCTGTCCGGCGCGGATTTGATCGGGGACCGGAGTGGGAGATCCCCCACCGGTGCCGGGCGCTGCGAGTACCGAGGCAGGGGAAAGGCTAAGCAGCATGGCAGCTGCCAGTGCTGTAATCGGGGTCAATTTGTTTCTCATTTTTGCACCTGCTTTGCAATGTAATGGGCATGCCAGTTTTCAGTATTCCCTGAAAACTACAATAATTATGAAACGCAGCTTAAGTTATGATAAATTCGCTGGCAGGAACGATGGGTAATAATGGTTGTATCACAATCTTAACTATCTGCATGATGGATGGCTATTAACCATAAGTTAGGGAATAGCATAGCTGATGCTCACATTTATTTAGGAGGGATGAATTTGGCTTTTGGTGCCCGTATTCTCAAAACCGGGTTGGCAGTAACACTAGCTCTTTATATGTCCGCGCTGCTGCAATTCTCTTCTCCCGTGGGTGCGGCGATTGCCGCTATTTTTGCAATGCAGCCCTCGATCTACCGTTCTTGGCGCTATTTCCTGGATCAGATTCAGACCAGCACCATTGGGGCCGTTCTGGCGCTGCTGGGAGGGATGCTGCTGTCCAATGAACCGATTGCCGTCGGTCTGGTTTGTATTTTGGTTATAATGATCAGTATGAAGATGAACCGGGGGGATACGATCGGCCTGACGCTGGTCACCGTTATTTCCGTAATGGAAGCCTCCGGCCAATGGGAATTCGCGCTGACCCGCTTCTTGCTGACTCTGACGGGGATTGTCTCCGCGTTTGTGATTAACATCAGTGTATTCCCACCACAGCCGCGCAAGCAGTATATCAAACAGATTGAGAATGTATTCTCCAGCCTGTCGCTGCTGTTGCGCACAGCGGTGTCGCATGAGATGAAGGAAAGTGTATTTCGTGACGAGAAGAACACGCTGGAAGGCTCCATCAAGTCACTGGCTGATAAATACAGCTTGTTCGAAGAGGAGCAGAAGCAGCTGCGTCGCGCCAAATACAGCCAAACCCGGCAAATGGTCGTTTACAAAAATTTATTGTCTTCGCTGCAGAAGGGCTATGAGGTGCTTGAGGCGATTGAGCGCCATTATTTCCAGGCGGAGAGGTCTGAAGGGACAGATCGGCTATTTGACCTCCATCTGGAGCAGCTGATTAAATCTCACGAGCATATTCTGCTGAAATTTGAAGATAAGCTGAAGCGGGGGGCCGCGGATACCCAGCCGCTGGAGGAGGATAACGACCGCTTCCTGGAAGCGGCCATCAACGGCTACAACCCGGAGAAGGCAGGCCAGCTGAGACTCTCGGTGGTGGCAGCGGCGATCTATGATTACGGCTATCAGTTGGAACGGCTGGACCGCGTAGCCGAACAGATCAACCGGGTTAATGGTGAGGATAAGGAAGAATCACAGGGATTATAACTGTATTTCGTGCAGCTATAATGGCGAAATTAGCTGCTTGAGAAGATATAAGTGTGTTTGGTACAGTTAAAAGAGGCCGTTTGGAGCTTCAGCAGCGTTTTGACGGATAATAGCTGTACGGATTACAGTTAAAGTCGTTCGGAGCCGATTTTCGCTGAAATAAATGTGCGAAGAATAAATACTGAAAGTCAACCTTCCAGAGGGGATGAATTAAAATGGATAATCAAAACAGCGAATGGGAAGCAGAGCAGGAACGGGTAAGCGGAGTAACTAGACTCCTCGCCGCCCATATTCAGCACCTCTCCCAGGAGCTTGGTCTCCACCGGAGTGATGTAGTTGATATGCGCAAGGACTTCTGGGAAGAGGTAACGGTCAATTTCAGCAGTCCCGACGATCTGGGCGAGACCTCGACCAGCTTGCGGCAGCAAGCCCAGATCCTGAATGAACGCGAACGGCATCATCTTCAATCCAGCAAAGCGCTCAAAAAATATAAAAAACTGGTTACCTCACCGTATTTCGGCAGAATTGACTTCACCGAACGGCCGGATGGAACTTCCGAGCAGATCTATCTGGGAATCGGCTCATTGATGGAGGATAACGGTACCTTCCTCATCTATGACTGGCGTGCTCCGATCTCTAGCCTCTATTATGACGGTGCTCCCGGACCGGCAGTGTATCAAACGCCGGGAGGCGAGGTGGCAGGCACGATGGATCTGAAACGCCAGTTTGTGATTCATGACGGAACGATCGAGGTGATGTTCGACACCGGCATGACCATCGGGGATGAGCTGCTGCAGCAGGTGCTAAGCCATAGTGCCGATGACCGGATGAAGAGCATCGTGGCCACAATCCAGAAGGAGCAGAATGCGATTATCCGCAATGACAGAACCCGCATGCTGGTGGTGCAGGGGGCGGCGGGCAGCGGCAAAACCTCCGCAGCACTGCAGCGGGTAGCTTATCTGCTGTATAAATACCGTGAAGTGCTGCAAGCCGACCAGATGCTGCTGTTCTCGCCGAATCCGCTGTTCAACAGTTATGTATCGACCGTGCTCCCGGAGCTGGGGGAGGAGAATATGCAGCAGACTACCTTCCAGATGTATCTGGAGCACCGCCTCGGCAGTGAGTTCCAGCTGGAGGATGTGTTCAATCAGACGGAGAAGCTGCTGAATGCTCCGGATAGTTCCGAAGCTTCCGTGCGCAGAGACGGGATAGCCTACAAATCCTCTGTGGTGTTCTTGGATGTAATCCGTACATTTGCGACTACGCTGGAGAACAGCGGAATGCGCTTTAAGCCGCTGACCTTCCAGGGGAGAGCGATCGTAACCAAAGAAGAAATGCAGCAGCAGTTCTACAGCTATGATCCGGCGATCAAGCTGGCTAACCGGGTGGAACTGATGACAGGCTGGCTGCTCAAGCGGATTGCTGCGTTCAGTGTAGAGGAGCGGAGTGCGGCTTGGGTGGAGGATCAGATCGAGCTGCTGGATTCGAGCGACTATCACCGGGCATACCAGATGCTGCGGCGCAAGAGCGGCGGGAGGCAGGAGAGCTTTGACGATTTCGAGCTGGAAAAAGAAATGCTGGCCCGCTATCTGATCAGCCAGAGGCTGAAACCGCTGCGGGTGTGGACCAAGCGGGGGCGCTTCGTGGATGTGAAGGGCCTGTACAGCAGTCTGTTCGAAGGCCGTGAATACATCGAGAGCTTAAGCGGCGGCAAGCCGCTTCCGGCGAGCTGGGAGAATATCTGCGGTCAAACCCTGGAATCCTTATCTGTGAATGAACTGGCATATGAGGATGCCACTCCATTCTTATATCTGAAAGAACTGAGTCAGGGCTTCCGCACCAATACGCTGATCCGCCATGTCATTGTGGATGAGGTGCAGGATTATTCCCCCTTCCAGCTGGAGTTCATGCGGCGGCTGTTCCCGCGGGCCAAAATGACTGTGCTGGGTGACTTGAACCAGGCCATCTATGCCCAGGGCGAGGTGCTGGGCGATCTGGCAGGGCTGGTCAGTGTGTACGGGGAGGAGAATACGGAAGTGATCTCCTTGACGCGGAGCTACCGTTCCACCTATGAGATCGTGGAATTTACCCGTGCTATGATACCAGGCGGCGAGAAGATAGTACCGTTTAACCGGCGTGGAGAGGAGCCCCAGCTGAGTAGGGTCTCCAGTGAGGCTGAGCTGCTGGATTCGGTAGAACAGGATATCCGCAAGCTGCAGGATCTGGGTTATCATTATGTGGCTGTCATCTGCAAGACTGCGGAGGAGAGCGCACATGTACACGCTGAGCTGAAGGGAAGGCTGCCAGTAAGGCTGGTCACCAAGGATACACCGAACTTCCAAAAGGGTGCGCTGGTGCTTCCAGCGTATCTGGCCAAAGGCGTGGAGTTTGACGCAGTCATTATCTATGATGGGTCGGCAGAGCGTTACGGCCGCGAGAGTGAGCGCAAGCTGTTCTATACGGCTTGCACCCGGGCCATGCATCTGCTGCATATTTACAGCTTGGGCCAGCCCAGCGCCTTTTTGCCTGAACGCGTTCTGCAAGCAGCAGGCAACGAATCGGTAGCTGTACAATAAAACCGCCATTGATTTTTTATCAAAATAGATGCGCAGGAAGCTTCAACCACCTTTCAAAGGTGGTTTTTTGCTGTGTCAGACGTTAGTACTATTTCGCAGTATACATAAATCAGTCAGAACAAACCACAATAGAAAGAGCTCTGATTATGTTTAAAGGTGGTTCGACGATGAAGGACAAGAAGTGGGACCTGCTGGCGCTTGCCTCCATCCCGCTGATAATGACGCTGAGCAACTCCATGCTGCTGCCCATTCTACCGCAAATTTCACGGGAGCTGGGCATTTCTGCTTTTCAAGTGAGTATGCTGATTACTGTATATGGCCTAATGGCAATTGTGATGATTCCGGTAGCCGGCTATCTGTCCGACCGTTTCGGACGGAAGAAGATCATATTGCCAAGCCTGATTATTGCCGCTGCGGGCGGGGCTGTCTGTGTGGCTGCCGCCTGGTTCATGAACGGAGTGGACGCATATTGGGTTATTCTGGGCGGACGCCTGCTGCAAGGAATCGGAGCGGCGGGAGCTTTTCCCATTGTGCTTCCATTCGTGGGCGACTTGTTCAGCGATGAACGCGAGGTCAGCCGAAGTCTGGGCATTATTGAAACCTCCAACACCTTCGGCAAGGTATTGAGTCCGATTCTGGGGGCGTATTTGGGACTGCTGCTATGGTATGCGCCTTTTATTGCGATTCCGGTGCTGTGCCTTATTTCATTTGGGCTGGTGCTGTTTCTGGTTAAGAAGCCGAAGCGCCAGGAAGAAGCCGAACCGCAGGGGATCAAGGAGTTTATGGGCGGGATTGTCCGCATTTTGCATGAAAAAGGACGCTGGTTATATGCCATCTTCGCGATTGGCGGCATCTGCATGTTTGTCACCTTTGGTGTCCAGTTCTATTTGTCGGAGATTCTGGAGTCGAAATATGAGATGCATGGGGCGAGGAAGGGGTTTGTGCTGGCGATTCCATTGGCTCTGCTCTGTCTGGCCTCCTATGGAACCGGCAAGATTATGGGCCAGAACAAGGCCCGGATGAAATGGCTGGGCTTCAGCGGAATGGTGCTGGTGACCGGAGCGATGCTGGCGGCAGGATTTCATGAGGGAATCTTTTATGGGGTTGCTTGCATGGCGGCAGGTGGTATCGGCATTGGAGTAGCTCTGCCTTGCATGGATGCTTTGATTACAGAGGGGATAGAAAAAGAAAACAGCGGCACCATCACCTCGCTGTACAGCAGCATGCGCTTCATAGGGGTGTCGCTGGGACCTCCTGCAGTATCGCTGCTGCTGCCGCGAGGGCATGGGTTGCTGTTCGGCACGATGGCCGCCGCAGGGGCGGTCGGCGGGCTGCTGACTTTGTTCGCGGTGACGCCGGGCAAAGGAGAGAAGGAGCAGCCGGACCCTGCCGAAGCCGGCAAGTCCGACAAGCAGTTTCGCCCGCAGCGCGCCCGCTGACCTTGGCGGGCTTACTCTGCTGCGGGCTGGCCCGGCGGCAGCAGATGACCGGTGCCGCCGGAGCGGCGGCGCTGCCAGAGTAACGCCGCCGCATACAGAACGAGCAGCAGGGCGGGAGCCAGCGCGGAGTACCTGTACATGGCCGCGTAGCTGGTGAACAAGGCAATGGAGCCCAGCAGCATGGAGCCGGCGGCCACGCCGAGATCCAGCGAGTTGAGGTACATTCCGTTGGCCAGCCCCCGCTGGCGTGGCGGAACGGCCTGGATCATCCAGGTCTGCAGCGAAGGCTGCATGGAGCCGAAGCCAATGCCGTAACAGAGCGCTGCCGGGAACAAGGCAGTGGTGGATGAGGCGTAGGAGAGCAGGAACAGGCCAGCGATAATAAACAGACTGCCCGGGATCAGCAGGGCGGCCGGCCCGAAACGGTCATAGATCCGGCCTGAGATGGGGCGGATAAATACTACGGCAACAGCGTTGAACAGGAAGAAATAGGCCACATGCGTCAGGCCTGCTTCCAGCCCGTATAACGCGAGGAATCCAAGCAGTCCGCCGTACGAAACGGACAGCAGGAAGTTCAGCAGGCAAGGCAGGGCGAGCTTGCGCAGGTGCCCGGTGCCGGATGGCCCATCCTCTACTATGGCAGCCGGCTCTACATGCCGCGCAGGCAGCTTGGAGGTTAGTCTGTAGGTCAGCGGCACGATCAGGGCGATCACGGCCAGCGTGCATAGCAGCAAAGAGCCGAAGCCGGGACCCTGGAGCAGGCTGAGGCCAATCAGCGGTCCGGCAGACATCGCCAGGCTGGTGGATAAGCCGAAATAGCCCATGCCCTCGCCCATCCGGCGGACCGGAATCACATCCGAAGCCATCGTGGGAAAGGCGGTGCTGGCCATACCGAAGCCAATGCCGAACAGCATCCGCAGCAGCAGCAGAGACAGCATGCTGCCTGCCCAGTAGTAGCCGCCGACAGCTGTCAGGCTGAGGGCCAGGCCAAGGTAGAGCAGCAGGTTCCGGCCGCCCTTCTCCATGGCTTTGGCCGAGAATAGCCGTGCGGCGATTGCACTTAAGGCGAACAAGCCGGTGACCAGGCTGATCTGGAAGGAGGTGGCCTGCAGCGACTGCTTGGCATAGGCGGGCAGAGTGGATAAGGTCATCTGCAGTCCGATAAACAGCAGCAGATTGCATAGGGTTAGCATAAGAAAGGATTTGGTCCATAATCGTTCGGTTGCAGTATTCATGTAAACTCAGTTCTCCTGTTCGTGATCCATATTTCCGGTATTGTCGTGGATAAGCTCCAGCATGGCGCGCAGCTCCTCCAGCCGTGAAGCCGAGAGGCCGGCAACGGCGGCATTGAAGTTCTGTTGCTCCAGCGGCAGCGTCTCCACCAGGAGTTGCTTGCCGGCAGCCGTTGCATTCAGCAGAAAAGCACGCCGGTCGGAAGGGCTGACTGACTTCTCCAGGAAGCCTTTCTTCAGCAGCAAGTCAACAATCCGCGCCGTGGTTGGCTGATCCTTGGCTGCTGCTGCAGCCACCTCCTTCTGGTTGATGCCTTCGCGTCCGGCTACCAGGAACAGCACAGACCACTGCTCCGGGGTAATACCGTAAGGCTTCAGGGCACGGGCAAATAGAGTGCTTATTCTGCGGTAGGCAGAGCCAAGCATGAAGCCGAGAAATTGCTGGGGGAAGACAAGGACATATCAGACATCCCTTTCCTATATACTTGTTATGACAATTATAATTATAACAACTAATTTCGTCAACCCGCCAGCTACAGGTTAGGTCTGAAGCGAGGTCAGCGCAATTAGATATGAAAGTGGTTACTGCTTAGGCCGCCGTATGATGAGAATATCGAAGATTGAACTTCGTAGTGGTTTGCTAAGTCCAAGCCCTTGAATTAGTTGCAAAAGTGCATCTAATTTTCCGTTTTTTTTCGTTTTGGAGCAAATAGTTGCAAATAAGCACTTAATTCCGGCGTTTGAGCGTTGAAGACTGGTTTTACTCGAAATTAGTTGTAATATTGCACTTAATCGCCTCCTGACAGAGGCTTCAGCTGGAATTAGTTGCACTTTCGCATCTATTTGCGTTGAACGTTCCAGAGTAACATTCTAAATCCTCGCTGAGGCCTAACTAACCGAATTTCAACTAAATCGGCGGATTGGACTTAAGAAACTAACCACTTGTAACCTCCCATAAGCGCACAAAAAAGCCGCCAGCTGAAACAATCTCAGCTGACGGCTTGGGTAATATCGATATTAGGCTTGGGGAACAGATTCCCAGTCTTTCAGGAAACGTTCAATGCCGCTGTCTGTCAGCGGGTGCTTCCAGAGCGATGGCAGCAATGAGCCCGGGATGGTGGCAATATGCGCACCGGCAATGGCAGCCTGCTCTACATGAGCGATATTGCGAATGCTGGCAGCGATAATTTCCGATTTCAGGCCGTAGTTGGTCAGGATCGTCTTCAGATCCTTGATCAGCTTCATGCCGTCTACGCCGATATCATCGAGACGACCGATGAATGGGCTGATATAAGTTGCTCCGGCTTTGGCGGCCATCAGGCCCTGTGCCGCGGAGAAGACGAGCGTTACGTTGGTTTTGATGCCTTTTTTGGTCAGTTCGTAGCAAGCTTCAAGACCGTCTTCAGTCATAGGCAGCTTGATTACGACGTTCGGAGCCCACTCGGCAATTTCATAAGCTTCCTTAAGCATGTCCTCGGCTTTCAGGCCAATAACTTCCGCGCTGACAGGTCCGGGTACAATCGCTACGATTTCCTTGATTACATCCTTGAACAATCGGCCTTCTTTAGCAATCAGCGAAGGATTTGTAGTAACGCCATCCACGAGTCCCAGTCGGGTTATACGTTTGATTTCCTCAATGTTACCGGTATCCAAGAAAAATTTCATTACAGTGTATCCTCCCTTGATTTCCATATGGATTGACAAGCGGCATATCTAATTACATTATGAGACATGGCTGATGAAGTTTCAACTGTTAATATGAATATTTCAAAATAACTTTATAGAATGATGAGCGCTTACAGGGTCTGCAAAAAAACTTCCGTTTCCGCCAGTATGCCCGTCATGATAATATATTAACGTTGCCGCTGCTGTCAGCGGCGCGGATGCTGGAGCTGATCTTAATCTCCGGGACGTTGCAATTTCAAGCTGACAAGAGAACGGAGAGTGCAATCTGTGAACGAAGTGGAATTTATAGTTGTAGAGCCGGAGCATGCGGAGCTGAGAGCATTGATAAACCGTCTGGATGACGAGCTGCATGCCCGTTATCCGCACGAAACGATATATAAGGTGGACTTCACTGATCCGAAGGTCAGGGAGATGACTTTTATCGTGGCTTATCTGGACGGGCAAGCGGTAGGCTGCGGGGGACTGCGGCCGCTGGACTCCATTGGCTATGAGGGGGCTATGGAGCTTAAGCGCTTCTATGTAGACGGCCGATGCCGCAAGCTGAGGATCGCCACCCGAATGCTGGTCTTCCTGGAGCAGCAGGCCTCCGCCGCCGGATACAGGGAACTGCGGCTGGAGACCGGAATCAAGCAGCCCGAAGCGATCGGACTGTATATGAAGCATGGCTACCGTCCAATTGAGTTGTATGGGCCTTATATCGGGGACCCGGATAGCCTCTGCTACGGTAAGCAGCTGGCCTAATCTGTACAAGCTGCCTTACACGTGATATTTGCCTGCAGGTGCGTTCAGCACCCATTCCAGCATCATGAGCATGTCTTCCACCCGCTGCAATTGGGCTTGCAGATGATCACGCTGCGGAAGATTGGCGTTGGTTTCGGCCCTTCTGGCTTCCAGGGATCTGCGCTGCAGCGTCAACTCGTTGATTTTGGATTGAATCTGATTCTCGGTTCTCATTATGGGAATCCTCCTGAATGTGTAGTATAGGCAATGATAGTATTAATTATAACGGATAACATGGGGGTATGGACAATGGGTGTTAATGTGAAGCAGCTGGCTGCAGAAAAAGCGGTAGAGTACGTGATGGACGGGATGAAGGTAGGCCTTGGCACAGGCTCAACTGCGTACTGGGCTATTGCGAAGCTGGGCGAACGCGTGCGTGAAGGGCTGCAGGTCACTTGTGTAGCCACCTCGCGTGCTTCCGAAGAGCAAGCCCGCGGGCTGGGCATTCCGCTGGTCGGCTTCGGAGAGATTGGCAGTCTTGATCTGACGATTGACGGTGCGGATGAGCTGGACGGCAAGCTGCAGCTGATTAAGGGCGGGGGCGGGGCATTGCTGCGCGAGAAGATTGTGGCCGCCAACAGCACGCGGATGATTGTAGTTGCCGATGAGAGCAAGGCTGTACACACACTGGGCAAATTCCCTTTGCCGGTAGAGATTGTTCCCTTCGCCTGGGAATGGACAGTTGCCGAGCTGGCCAAGCTGGGCGGTGTGCCGCAGCTTCGACGCAGTGGTGAAGAACTGTACCTTACTGACAATGGCAATTACATAGCGGACTGCCATTTCGAAGTCATAACCTCCGCGCCGGAGCTGGCACTTGCCCTGCAGGCGATCCCTGGGGTCGTGGAGCATGGTCTGTTCATCGGAATTGCTTCCCTGGCGATTATTGGCAGAAATGACGGCACGATTGACATCCTTGAAGGTGAGAGTCATCGCTAATAAGCGCAGCAGCCCAAGGAAACCGCCTGCCCGCGGCAGGAAGCCGGCCTCTCCCGGCAAGAAGCAAGCGGCCAGAGGAAGGAAACCGGCAGCGCGCCGGACCTCGCATCCTTGGGCGAGCCTTATGCTGGTCGTGTACACCGCACTGGTGGTTTACTGGATGTTTATCGGTTTTGGCCGGGAGGCGCGTGCGGGGGGTCCGCTTCAGTACAATCTTGTCCCGCTGCGAACGATTCAGCTCTATCTGAACCCGGATAACGGGGTGCCGGTTATGATACGGATGATTAACCTGCTCGGAAATGTGGCGGTATTTATTCCTTTTGGATATCTGCTGCCCTTCGTGAAGCCATCTTATCGTTCGTTTACAGGAATGCTGTTTAGCAGTGCATTATGTATAGCTGTACTGGAATGTATGCAGATGGTGCTGCATGTCGGTAGCCTGGATATTGACGATTTATTGCTGAATGTGCTAGGCGTAGGCATAGGATACTGCCTGTATAAACTGAAATAAGGCTTAGGATGCAGAAAGTCAGTCTGCGGTATATTAATCTGGAAGAATGAGGGGAGAATTCATAGATGCTGATCGATTTGAAGCCGCTGCTGGATACGGCTGAAGTGAAAGAACTGCTGGCTTATGCCGTTCTGGCTGAGCCGGAGGCCATGGCAGACGCACAATTGGAGTATGGCAGTACACCGGCTTTGCAGTTGGGCGGCTGGGAAGAAGAAGACCTGCTGGTAGGCCTGGTGGGCTTTGAGGAGACGGAGGACGGATCGCTGGATATTCGCCATATTGCCGTCCTGCCGGAGAACCGGGGCAAGGGGTACGCCCGCGGAATGCTTCTGGAGCTGCTGGCTTCCCGCCAGCCCCGCTATGTGCTGGCTGAGACCGAGGACGAGATCGCGGCTGATTTCTACCGTGCGCTTGGATTCATGGTCTACAGTCTGGGCGAGAATGCCGCCGGGATTGAAATGTTTCGCTGTGTATATGAGGTGGAAGAAGCCGAGGATGAAGACTGAGCCGAATCAGACATGCCGGCTGTTCATATAATAGCTATATCCTGCAATATATAAGCAGGCCAGGAGTAGTTTTCTTGGCCTGTTTTGCTGTTGACTTTTACATAAAAATCCAATATAGTTTTACAGTGAAACTATTTCACACATGAACTATTATTTGGAGGTCGGAGTTTTGAGTAAAGATGTTGAACACTACATCAACCGTTATTTGGATGCCTATCTGCTGGTAACGAAACGGATTAACGCGCAGATCAGGGACAGCATTGCTTCTGAGCTGACCAATGACCAGTATCTGATCCTGCGGCTGATCAACGGGCAGGAGTTATGTACTTCAACCTATCTGGCTGAATCTTCCGCCGTTGGCAAAAGCTCGATTACAGCCATCATCAACCGTCTGGTGGAAGCTGGCATGATTGAGCGCAACCGTGACGAGCAGGATCGCAGGCAAGTGTACCTGTCGATGACGGACTATGGCAGAACGGCCTTTGATGCGGCAGAGAAGCAGGTTCAGGAGGTTGTCTCCCCGTATTTGCTTTATTTTGATGAGAAGGATATTGAGAAGTTCATCATGATGTTTGAGCAGCTTGGCCAATTAATGCAGGAAACGGGAGGGAAAAACAGTTGAATACGATTATCAAAGCAAAATGGGGCGTGATCGTCCTCTGGCTGGCGGCGGCTGTGGTGCTGTTTCTGACAGCTCCGTCCATGTCTGATCTGGTGCGTGAGAAAGGGCAGATCTCGGTGCCGGACGGGTACTCTTCCTCCAGAGCCGCAGAAATTATGCAGGAGGTTTCGGATACCAAAGGCGGGGAAACACTGCATCAGGTGGCACTGGTCTTCAATAAGCCGGATGGGCTGGGAGACGATGACAAGGCAAACATCCAGAAGGGCATTGAGCAGCTGGCTGCCAATAAGGAGTCGCTTCATATGGATTCGATTACCGAACCCTTCTCTCTGCCTGAGCTTGCGGATACGCTGATCGCCAAAGATGGCAAGACCATTATGACCGCCTTGTCCATCAAGGGCGACGAGCAGGCTGTCACCGAGCTGCCGGCCAAAGTGGATGCGCTCCTGCAGGATGTGGGCGTGGATCATTATTTGACCAGTGAAGTCCTGATTACCGAAGACACGATCTCAAGCTCCGAAGCGGGGCTGAAGAAATCGGAATATATTACCGTGGTCTTTATTCTGCTAATTCTTTTTATTGTGTTCCGCTCGCTGGTGGCACCGTTTGTGCCGCTGCTGACTGTCGGCTTGAGTTATATCGTCTCGCAATCGGTAGTTGCTTTTCTGGTGGACCGGTTTGATTTCCCGTTGTCTACCTTCACGCAGATCTTCATGGTCGCCGTGCTGTTCGGGATCGGGACGGATTATTGCATCCTGCTGATCAGCCGCTTCAAGGAGGAGCTGTCAACCTCTGACGATACTCAAAGTGCGATTGTCGCAACCTACCGCAAGGCTGGAGGCACAGTGTTCTATTCCGGGCTGGCTGTTTTTGTCGGGTTCGTGGCCATCGGCTTCTCCAACTTCGGACTGTATCGTTCAGCGGTCGCGGTGGCCGTTGGGATTGCGGTGATGCTGCTGGCGCTGGTGACAGTCGTGCCGTTTTTTATGGCGGTCTTGGGCAAAAAACTCTTCTGGCCTTCACGCGGCAAGCTTGAGCACAGCGAAAGCCGGATCTGGGGCGCTGCAGGCTCATTCTCCCTAAAGAGACCCTGGGCGGCGCTGCTGATCGTGGCCGTTATCGTTATTCCGTTCCTGTTCACTTACAGCGGCAAGCTGTCTTTTAACAACATGGACGAAATCGGTCCGGATTACGCTTCGGTTAGAGGCTTCAACATCATCTCCGAGAGCTTCGGACCCGGTGAATCGATGCCGGGCAAGATTGTAATCAAGAATGACGACCGGATGGATAATGCCGAATACATGGGTCTGGCTGAGAAAATCAGCCGTGAGCTGGCTAAGGTGGAAGGGGTCAAATCGGTGCGCGGCTTGTCCCGGCCAACGGGTGAGTTGATTAACGATTTCCTCATTCCGACTCAGGTGGGAACCTTGTCGGAAGGCCTGGTCAAGACCGGAGACGGACTGACCCAAATCCAGAATGGCTTGTCTGAAGCCAGCCAGCAGCTGAGCGACAATGCTCCGAAGCTGACAGAAGCCGTAGCAGGCAGCGCAGAGCTGACCCAAGGCACAGCTATGCTGAAGGAAGGCATTGTCGCCCTTGGTGATGGCTTGTCGCGGATTGAGGACGGCATCAGAAGCGGTTCTGCCGGAGCGGGCGATATCAAGGCAGGTCTCAGCCAGGCGGTGGCAAGTGCGCACCAGCTGGCAGATGCCAACAAACAGCTGCTCGCGGGCTATAAGAAGATCGGCGGCGGCCTGAGCCAGCTGGATGGCGGGCTTGGACAGCTGCAGAAGCAGCTGTCGGGCGTGGCCGGTGCGCTGACCGGCCTGCGGGCGTCGTTCAGCGGTCTGGAGAGCAGCTATCCTGAGCTTCAGCAGGATGTGAACTACCAGACCATCAAGGGCACCGTGACCCAGAGCGGTGAAGGCGCCGCGAAGCTGGCGGCCGGGCTGGGTCAGATTACCGAGCAGCTGAAAGGCGCGGCTGCGGGCTTGAACGAAGCCAATGCCGGCTATGCCAAGGCTTCGGCGGGGCAAACGGCCCTGGCGGGCGGGCTGGATCAGCTGGTGGCCGGCATCGGCAAGCTGCAGGCCGGCCTGAACCAGGCGGCTGAAGGGCAAGGGCAGATCGTCGGTCAGATTCCGAAGATCACCACCGGTCTTAGTGAGCTGCAGGGCGGACAGCAGCAGCTGGCCGACGGCTTCGGCCAGCTGACCGGACAGATCGGAGAGCTGACGAGCGGGCTGCAGAGCAGCGCGGACGGCCTGAAACAGATTACCGGCGGACTGGACTCTGCGCAGCAGTTTCTGACTCAGATCCAGGACGCCAAGGATGAGGAGCTGAGCGGCTTCCTGGTACCGGCAGAAGCGCTGGAAACAGAAGGCATCCAGCAGGTGTTCGACAATTACCTGTCGGCTGACCGCAAGGTAATGACACTCGATGTAGTATTCGCCGAGAATCCTTACAGTGCGGAAGCCATTGACAGTATGGACGAAATCCAGGCAGCGCTGGACCGTGCAGTCAATGGGACCCCGCTGGAGAATGCCGAGACGGCGATCAGCGGTGTGACCAGCACCTTCAGCGATCTGCAGCAGATCTCAAATAGGGATTACTCCAGAACCGTGGTGCTGATGCTGAGCGGTATCTTCATTATTCTTGTGGTGCTGCTGCGTTCGATCGTGATGCCGCTGTATTTGATCGCCTCGCTGCTGATCACTTACTTTACGTCTTTGGGTGTGACCGAAGCGATCTTTGTGCATCTGCTTAATTATTCAGGCATCACCTGGACGACGCCGTTCTTCAGCTTTGTAATGCTGGTGGCGCTGGGCGTCGATTACAGCATCTTCCTGATGGCACGCTTTAACGAGAACAAGTCCTGGGATGTGCGTGAAGCAATCCTGCATGCGATGCGCAATATGGGTACAGTTATTCTGTCGGCCGTTGTTATACTGGGCGGGACGTTTGCTTCCATGTTCCCGTCCGGCGTACTGTCGATGATGCAGATTGCCACCGTTGTGCTTGTGGGATTGGCGCTGTATGCGCTGGTGTTCCTGCCGTTTTTTGTACCGGTTATGGTACGGATGTTCGGCCGGGCCAACTGGTGGCCGTTCTCCGGCAGTGCCAGTGACAGCAAGCGGGACAGCCTGGATATGTAACTGATGATTGATCTTGAAATCGAAACAGCGGCAGCCATGGACGAGTGAATAGTCCTTGGCTGCCGCTGTTCTATAAAAATATCATCATCGCTATATTGTGTTTCTTTGAACAATTTGGTTGAACGGTAATGAACTTGTTTATTGTACTCCTCATCAGTAACAGAGGGATTAGGGTTTCCTATTTCAAACCGTATGCCCATGTCAGCATTATAAAATAAAGGAGAGGCTACCTCTATTTCCTTTTCTGGAATACGTTGAACTATCCTGCCCGTTAACTTAATGCTGCTGCAAGTCTATAACTTTATCTTTCGTAGGCAGCTTGAATGCCAAACAAAGAAGCCAGTCTCCGTTATGGGGGCTGGCTTCTTTACGCGCGTATGTTGCTGTGGAACAGAAGGGAGCAAATAGATGCGAAAGTGGTTACTACTTAGAGCCCCCCTTGTGTTCCTTGTGTTCCTCGTCCGAGCCTGTCCTACCACACGGCGCGACAAGGAGGCTAAGCATAACCAAAGGAAGGCTGTCGCCGGTAACCAGCGATTAACTTTCAGACTATTAACGGACTCAGGAGCCCCTATTTGCTGTAAAAAGGCTGTTTTGCAGCTCTAACGGACTCAGGAGCCCCTATTCAAGCCAAAACCCACTAGGTAAGGCCTGTTTATCCGATATAGAGGCTATGCGGTCCGTTACATTCCAAACCAGCGCAGAAATGAGGAAACAGGAGCTATACGGTCCGTTAGGACGTAGGTTACCTGAAGTTCGGGTGGGGGAGGGTTTGGATTACGGTAGAGCGATCCCCTAACCTTCGCAAGCAACCTTCTATATCCTCGCAGGGTCCTGAGTAGTAACCGAAAGTGCAACTAATTTCAGTCGAATCATGTGCCAGCGGGCGATTAAGTGCGAAAGTGCAACTAATTTCGAGTAAATCGGGCGTTTTACGCTGAGCAGCCCCAATTAGATGCTTATTCGCATCTATTTCCTCTAAAACGGAAAAAATCCGCTAATTAGATGCACAATTGCAACTAATCAATGGTTCGAGCGCCCGTTGCAGAATGTACTTGCTGGTCAGCGGGCAGAACTAGCGAAGCTTCGCGAAGAAGCTTCGCAGTGCCCAGCGGCGTTCCTGGCGTTTCTTGTAGCCCGGCAAGGTGCGGTAGACGGCTGTTGATTCTGCGAATGCCTGCTTGGCCTCTTCAGTTCGGCCCAGCGCCTTGTACATAGAGCCGGCCAGGTAATAGGCTTCGCTGGAAGAGGATTGAATCTCCTGAAACTGGCTGACATAATGCAGCGCCTTATCCTGATCGGTTCTGCGGAAGGCTTCGGCAAGACGCAGATAGGGCTGGCCGTATTGCGCCCGGCGGTTGATCTCAAGTCCCTTCAGCATTTGCGCTTCCCCCAGCTCGGTGCTGCCCAACATCAGATGGACGTGTCCCAGCTCTACCCAATATTCGGCTGACTGTGCGTAACGGTCCTCAATGCTCTGCAGCAGCGGCTGGGCTTCACTGTAGCGCTTGCGGTCTGCCAGCAGCCGGGCTAGTTCAAACTTAGAGGATACGTCGTTAGGATTGAGCGAGATCACCGTGCGAAGCTTGGAGATTTGACGCATTCTGCGGAACGGCTTGGTAATGCTGGGGAAGACTCCGATGAAGCTGCGGTCCAGCACATAAAAAATCACCAGCAGGATCAGCAGCGCGATCAGCGGATTGCCCACCAGGCGGAATAAGGCGAATATTCCAAGTAGCTTTAACATAATTTCCCTCCATTATGTAGATGGTGCTCATCTACAATACTATAATAGAAGCTTGAAAGAATTGTAAAGAAGCACATATCCATACATAGTTTACGTAAGGGTATGTGCTTGATGCACAGGGTATGCCAAATCCCGGCTATGCCGAATAAAATTCTCAATCCGTCCAGTGACCCGGACGGAGAAGACCCGGCGGCAGCTTGGTCGCCTGATCCCCGGTGGCCGAGTTCACCTGGGCCTGCGTCAGGAAGAGGCTGCCCGTCAGGTCGGCACCACTGAGATTGGTGTCGCGGAGGTCGGCGCCGATCAGATCGGCCCCACGCAGATCGGCTCCTTGCAAGTCGGCGGCAATCAGGAACGCGCTTCTCAGGTTCGCGCCTCTGAGATTAGCCTTCCGCAGCTTCGCGCCAAACAGATTGGCGCCCCGGCCGTACTTCTTGGCCTGGGCGGAGGAGCCGCCCGCCTGGCGCAGCGCTTCGGCGCGCACTAGCTCGCTGCACTCCAGGAGCAGCGTGTTGACCTTCTCACGCTGGGCAGTGATGTCCAACTGCAGCAGCTGCTCCGGGGCATGCTCGCTGAGCTGCTGTGTTTCGTTCAGCGCGGCCTGCAGCTTAGTCTGCAGCGGGCTGCCTTCGGGCTGCAGCGGCAGCGCTTCAGTCAGATACCAGAGCAGCTCATGCAGATGCCTCATCATCACGAACACGTCGAACATCTGTTGTGCGCCTGCGGGATGCTGCAGCCAGCTGAGACCGCTGAAGGTCAAGTGCGACACCTTCTGTCCGGCGCCGAAGCAGTCATACACCGTACAGCCCTTGAAGCCCATGCTTCGGAGGTTCAGGTGCACGCCGCAGCTGTAATCCTCCTGAAGGTTAGGGCAAGGCTCGCCGGCGGCTTTATCGATGGCGAAATCGGCAGATGCGGCGAACGGAAGCGCAGCACAGCAGAGGCCAAAGCATTGTCCACAGTCAGCCTGCAGCTTGGGACTGACGCTCTCAGGAGTATGCTGTGTATTTTCACTATTCATGGACAACGATGGTTCCCCCAATTCAATTCTCAATTCTTCTATACTATTAAAGAATGATAGCTCCGTCAATGTGGTTGACGGGATTCCGCAGGAGGAATAAGCTTTAGCTGACTGTGTTTATCATCATTTTCCGTGAATCTCTGCGACGATCGATGAGCGGATTCGCTGCCTGGGCGGGCGGACCATAGATCTGTATCAGCTATGTCGGTGTCAGCAATTACTCGCCAAGCAGATGGTTGAAGCCCACAAGCAGCTTCAGCAGTACGGGCTTACCCTGGTATCGAACCAGGTGAAATACAATCTGCTGCACCGGATCATTGATCAGAATGGCCATAAAGTAAAAAATTGAGCTGTATACATTCACTGTTTCCTTACCTTTTTCTCCGTACCGCTTTGGGTGCGGGGAATTTTTTTTGCGAAATTGCATTAAAACTGTTTAGGACTGGAAAGGGCAGGTTAAATAAGAGATAAGAAAATGCGCATTCACGCAACAACAGGAGAAGATTACGGAAGGAGGTTGAATCTATATGAGCGTAACGGTACATAATTTAATGGCTTACAATCATCAGTTTTTTAGACCTCAGCCCGTGGTCAATCCCAAGTCGGAACGCAGCAATGACAACAGCAAGAGCTTTCAGGAAGTCCTGAACGAGAAAATGAAGACCAATAGCGGATATTCCAAATAAAGCACACTCCCCGTTATAAACACACAAAAACAGCCGGATACGCCACCCTGTGAGGGTTAAGCGTTCCGGCTGTTTTTTGTGGACTTCAGAATAACAAAAAGGCCATCAGCTTTTACTGCGCATGGATGATGTTGGTCGCCCCGAAGGAATTCCCGTCTGGATCGCTGAAGCCGAATCCGCCAAGTCCATCTCTGCCCGGGATCAGATTCAGTGTGGTCACAGGAATCTCATTATCCGCCAGGTAGATGTGGAAGCCTTCCAGGTCAGGTACATAGAAATCGATGACACTGTGAGTGACTCCGGTGAAGCTGTTAACGAAGGTAAGCTTGTCAGCCGATTCTGTTCTTACTAAATAAATCAACGGTGAATTCGCCGTGGTGCCCGGCAGGCGGATCAAGGCGGCGTCAGGGGCCTCGTCCACAATCTCGGTGCCAAGATACTTCTCATACCACAACAACGAACGTTTGAGGTCGGACACCGGAATTTCCAGAGTTGTGATAAAAGACATAGGTTTCACTGTAGACATTATGATCGCTCCTCTATGAGTAGTAGGGTGGATTAACGCTTGCTTCTCACATGTGCGGACTTGCGGACCTTGCATAGCCCGCAGGTATCCAGTGTACCGCTCATCCATGACTTAAGATCTGACTTCGAAGAATTCGCAGGTGCGGCGTGAATAGTAAGTCAAATCACTGACACGTGATTGAATGACCACATCGGAATCGGTGAAGCGGACCACCTTGGCGCCGGAATTGACCAGATGCGCCTTCTCGAAGACGCGGACGGTCAGCTTGCGGTCAGCAGCATCCTGGAAATCGCTGTCTGTCAGTAGCGGTCTGTTAATCGGCATCGCAGATTGTCTCCTTTAAAATATAAGAATTTATATGTTCCACGCTATAATTTATCCTTCTATTTCGCAGAAACGGATGCCTGAAAGCGATACGTAGTATCGCTGCTTCGGAAGCATACGCTTTGCGGAGGACGGCGAAGCCGTTTCTACTTAACTGTATGGGATTCATAAGGTGGAAATAAAACCAGTATACCTGCCCGGCATACAGAAATCCAATCGCATAGAACGTGAACTTAAGAATGTTACATAAGGAGTTGACAGGGAACCGCTATGCATCTTATTTAGACCGTAATAATTTCCACCTAAAATCGGGGATTTGCCTCCTCAAAAAAAACAATCGCCTACGGTACACTAAATCTTGTAAGAGAAACCTTTGAAAGGGGTACAAAGGAATGAAAAAAGGAAAACACCTGGCGCTGACGCTTTCAGCGATCATGCTGGTAGGAGCGCTCGCAGGCTGCGGGGGCAACAACACTAATAATGGGGGCAAGAATGAGGCCGCGGGGAACACCCCGGCAGCAGCGACAGACAAGCCGGCAGCCACTGATGAGGCAACAGAACCGGCTGAGAAGGTTGAGCTTTCTTTCTGGACATTGGGCAACGTCAACTATGAAGATCTGGCCAAAGAATATACGAAATTGCATCCGAACATTACGTTTAAGGTTCAGAACACCGGTGACCAGACGGCTCACCACAACAATTTGACGACTGCGCTTTCCGCAGGCTCGGGAGCACCTGATATTTTCCATCTTGAAATCGGTTTCATGGAGCGTTTCCTTAGCGCACAGGATAAATTCTACAACCTGAATGATCTGGGTGCGAAAGATATTCAGGCCAATTACCTGGATTGGAAATGGAAGCAGGCGTCCTCGCTGGACGGCAGCTTCCAGCTGGGACTTCCAACTGACATCGGGCCTACTGTTGTGTACTACCGCACGGATCTGGCTGAGGCAGCCGGTCTGCCAAGCGATCCTGAAGGCTTCGGCGCTGCAATTGATACCTGGGATAAATTCGCGAGCGTAGCGAAAGCATTCAAGGAAAAAACCGGCAAACCGTTTGCCGACCTGACCGATCTGGTCTACAACGCACTGCGTGACCAATCCGCTGACGAAATCTACTTCAGCAAAGCAGATGGCAGCTTCATCGGCGATACCAATCCGCAGGTCCGCAAAGCTTATGACTTCACAGTCAAAGGCATTCAGGAAGGCTGGATCAGCAACCTGATGCTGTGGTCACCGGAGTGGGGCCAAGGCATGACAGAAGGCGGCTTCGCGGTTGTTCTTGGACCGGCATGGATGGCGGGCAATATCAAGAGCAACGCACCGGATTCTTCCGGCAAATGGCAGATTGCTCAGCTTCCTGAAGGTGCCGGCAACTGGGGTGGTTCATTCTTCACCCTGCCTAAAGAAGGCAAACATTCCAAAGAAGCTTATGAATTCATAGCATGGCTGGACAGCAAGGACAGCCAGCTGGCTTCCTTCAAGACCAAAGGTCTGATGCCTTCCATTCCTGCCCTGTATGAAGATCCTGCCTTCGTGGACTTCAAGGATGAATTCTTTGCCGGCCAGCAGACTGCCGTTGAATACGGCAAAGCGGCAAACCGCGTAAAACCTGTGTACTACGGTCCGCTGCATGACCAAACGGATACGTTCTTCAAGAATGCGCTCAAGAACGTGCTGGAGAAAAAAGCAGATCCGAACAAAGAGTGGGATGAAGCAGTTAAACAAGCAAAAACATTGGCAGAACGCGGCTAGGCTACTCTAGTCTGGCGCGGAGCAGAACCTGTAAAGCGTCCGGATTCATGGAGTGTGCAGCTGCGCGCCATGAATCCGGATTTATACGTTATATTACCTGGAGGTGTGACATGGCGCAACCCGCTATTACGAGTCCGCATGCCGAGAGCAAACGCCCTTTTTTAACTGAACAAAGACGGAGCCGCATTACAGCCTATACTTTCATATCTCCCTTCTTTATTCTGTTCTCGATATTCGGACTGTACCCAATCTTTTTTACAATTTACTTGTCATTCTTTAAATGGGATGCACTCGGCCCCATGAAATATGTCGGCCTCAAAAATTATGATCTGGTCACAAGTGACCCAACGTTCTGGATCTCCTTCACCAACACGCTGATTATGGGTCTGATGGGCACCGTACCGCAGATTCTGCTCGCGCTGCTGGTAGCTGTGCTGCTGAATTCCGGGATGACCAAGTTCAAAAAGACGTTTCGTATCCTTTATTTCATGCCCAATATCACCTCCATTGTAGCCGTTACGCTGGTATTCAGTACCTTGTTCGGCAACAACGGGATGATTAACTGGCTGCTGAATAGTCTGGGACTGGACAGTATGGCCTTTAACTCCGGCTGGTGGGGCGTCAAGATTGCCATCTCGACCATGGTCATGTGGCGGTGGATGGGCTATAACGCGATCATCTTCTTGTCCGGCTTGCAGAGTATTCCGACGGATCTCTATGAAGCCGCGCGTATTGATGGAGCGAACAGGAGACAGCAGCTTACCTTCATCACGCTGCCTCTCCTGAAGCCTTTTATTATCTTCGTTACCTTGCTCTCGACCATTGGAGCCTTGCAGCTCTTCACTGAGCCGTACGTCTTCCTGGGCCAATCGGGTACCGGATCGACACGTCAGGAAGGCATTACCATGGTTACCTATCTGTATAGCGAAGCATTCCGCAACGGATTCTTTGGTACAGCGGCGGCAACTGCAGTTCTGCTGTTTCTGGTCACGATTATTTTCTCTGTCCTCAACATGCTGGTATCTAACCGCTTGGGCGGAGACACAGGAGGAGGAAAAGCGTGAGCACACTGCGAGTATTCAAAAAGAAACCCGACGACCTCGGCTTTGTCGGCAAGATTCTCTATTACATCTTACTGATTGTTGGCGCGCTGGTATCCATCTTCCCGTTCTACTGGATGTTTGTGGTAGCCACCAACGATAAAGGCGCCGTATTCCATGTGCCTCCGCTGCTGACCCTGGGTGACCAATTTGTCGAGAACTTCAAGCGGGTGCTGGAGAAATCGGATTTCTTCGAGGCGCTGGGGAACTCGCTGTTTGTGGCTTCCATGGTTACGGTATCGGTCGTATTCTTCTGTACCTTGGCCGGTTATGCCTTTGCCAAATATGAATTTCCGCTGAAGAACGTCCTGTTCTACTTCGTCATTGCCACTCTGTTTGTTCCGCAGCAGCTGGGTGTACTGCCAACCTACGTCATTATGGCCAAGCTCCACTGGATCGACTCCTTCAAGGCGCTGATTGTGCCTGCGATGGTGAATGCATTCGGGATCTTCTGGATGCGGCAGTATATCTCCACCGCAGTACATACGGAGCTGATTGAAGCGGGCCGCATCGACGGCGGCGGACATTTCCGCATCTTCTGGAACATTGCGATTCCGGTCATCACACCGGCGATGGCGACGCTCGGAATACTGAACTTCATGACGGTCTGGAATGACTTCTTCTGGCCGCTCGTTGTGCTGAAGAGCAAGGAGAATTACACCATTCAGATTGCCTTACAGCAGCTGTTCACTACCCGTGACGGACTAGACTACGGAATGATCATGTCTGCCACCTTTACAGCTACGCTGCCGCTACTGGTTGTCTTCCTGTTGTTCAGCCGCTGGGTTATTGCTGGTCTGACTTCAGGTGCGATCAAAAGCTAAAGGTAAACAGGAAACAAGCCTCGCCGTGAAGAATAATAGTGTACAGAGACAGCAGGAGGAAGTGAGTGACGCTTGAAGCTTCGCCGTAAAATTTTGTTCGCTATTATTCTTCTGGTATTTATACCGGTGATCGTCATGGGCACCGTGAGTTATGTGCATTTCTCTAATGCCATGGAGAAGAAGTCAAGTAACTTCTATTGGATCTCGCTGCTGGAGACGGACCGTAAGCTGAAGTTCGCACTCAGCGAAATATCTTCCATCACCAATTCGGCTATTACGCAACCGGCGATTCAACAATCGCTGAAGCAGCCGGATTTTGTGCTGACCTATGATCTGAAGCAGGAAATCAACAACCTGCTGATCAATCATCCGATGATTACCTCATTCAGTCTTTACGGCAAGGACCGCATGCTCTATCAGTACAATGCGCCGATGTCCTTCGCTGATATGAAGAAGCAGACTTGGTACGGCGCCATGGAGCGCGCCGAAGGCCGGCCGGTATGGTCCGGTCCCGGCGAGAATGGCTCAGAGGTGTCCGGCCACCCCGTGCTGGTACAGGCGCGAGTGGTGAAGGATTATTATTCGCTGGAGGATATCGGATATCTCGTCGTTTATGTGAAGCCTGATTTACTGGACCAGATATTCTGGGAGGCGGCCACCTTGAAGAAGGGGGATATTCTGCTGGTGAACAAGCAGGGGAATATCGTCTTCAATAAGTCCGGCGAGCATATTGGACAACGCACGGAGTTTCCTTTTCTAGAGAGCGTTTACACCAAGGAACAGAATTATTACATCGACAACTATCAAGAGGAGAAATCACTCATCACCTTCCTTCCATCACACAATGCAGACTGGGTTTTGGCAGCGATTACACCGATGAATCTGATCTCGTCAGAGTCGGTATCGATCCGCAATATTGCGGTGATTCTCGGCACAGTGTCGCTGCTGTCCGCCTTCATGTTCGACCGTTATTTCATCCGCAGGCTGGTGCGCAGCATCAACAGCGCAGTCAACGGCATGAAGCGGGTCAAGCAGGGGATATTCATACCCATCCCGGCCAGCCACCGGGCAGACGATGAGAGCGATCTGCTGATTGACGGCTTCAACCGGATGAGCACTCAGATCAACGAACTGATCGAGCAGGTGCAGACGGAGCAGGCGCGCAAGAAGGAAGCGGAAATGCAGGCGCTGATGGCGCAGATTAATCCGCATTTTATCTATAATTCACTGGAATCGATTAATTCGATGGCGGTATTGCAGGGCAACAAGGATATCAGCAAAATGGTGATTTCGCTCGGCAAGCTGCTGCGGATCAGCATCAGCCAGAATCAGGAGCTGATCCCGCTGCATATGGAGTTCGAGCATGTCCGCCACTATCTGGATATTCAGAAATTCCGCTTCGAGGATAAGTTCTCTTACGCTATTGATATCCCCGGGACCCTGCGCACGTATATGACACAGAAGCTGATTGTGCAGCCAATTGTGGAGAATGCGCTGTACCATGCGATTGAGCAGATGGAGGACCCCGGCTTTATCAGCATCGAAGCGCAGGAATGCGGAACGGATATGATTATCATAGTGAAGGACAACGGTCCGGGCTTCGATCTGGCTACCCTGATGAGCCTCTGGAACAAGGAGCGCAGCAATCAGAAGAAATATAACGACAGCGGAGTCGGCCTCAAAAATGTGCATGAACGCCTCAACATCCGTTTCGGCAATCCTTATGGTCTGCTGGTCTGTTCTTCCCCCGGCTTCGGGTCCACGATTTGTATTCGGATACCGAAGATTCTGCCGTAGATGAATTCACAGGGAAGAGGAGGAGGGCTTAACGTGAGATGGTTGACCAAATGGGGCTGGATTCTGTTCTACATCGTGCTGATGGCGGGTGCGGTGATCTTTATAACCTACGGGGACCGGGAACCGATCGAAGATAACTCTCCCGAGAAAATCACCCTGACGTTCCGCCATTTCTGGATTAAGGAGCACGATCGGCCGCTGCTCAGTATCTTTGAGGAGGTTGTCGACGGGTACCAGGAGGCTCACCCCAACGTGAAGGTGAACTTTGAAGGGCTGGACCAGACGATCCATCGTGAGCAGAAGCTGAAGAGTGAGATGGTGACCGGTACGCCGCCGGATATGTTTGTGCTGTTCGGTGGAGCGGAGATCGAGCCTTATGTGCGTTCCAGTCGGCTGCTGGACTTGACCGATTTCGCTGCGGAGAACGGACTGCGCAACCAGTTCAAGGATCTGCATCTGTGGACCTTCAACAACCATTTATACGGTCTGCCGATCGAAGGCAATGCGGAGCCGCTCTATTTCAATAAAAGAATCTTCAGCGAGTTGGGCATTGAGCCGCCGGCAACGCTTGCGGAACTCGATGATGCCATACTGCAGCTGAAGGCGGGCGGGTATATTCCGTTCGCGCTGGGGAATGAGGACCGCTGGCCGGCCGGGATTTTTGCCCATTATCTGATGGACCGTTATGCCGGTCCGGTGCTGATTCAGAAGCTGGTCGGCGGGCAGGATCAGGCCACCTTCCAGAACATGTATTATCTGAAGGCCTTTCAGCATCTGGAGAACTGGATCAAGGAGGAGGCCTTCAGCCCAGGCTCCAATGAGCTGTCCACTGAACAAGCCGTAAGCCTGTTCACGAGCGGGAAGGCGGCGATGTATCTGAACGGGAACTGGGACATCAATCTGTTCACGGGCGAGACCGCTCCGGCCGACTTCCAGAATCAGGTAGGCGTGATTCCGTTTCCGGCGATGACCTCGCGGGAGGAGCCTTCGATTGCCGGGGGCTATACGATTGGAATCGGATTATCCTCCACGCTGAGCGGAGCCAAGCTCGATGCGGCGCTGGAGCTGATGAAGGTCTTATACACGAAGGAAGTGCAGATGCGGATTGTGTATGAGGGGCTGCGGATTCCCTCGATGCGAATCAATGTTGATCCGGATACCACCGGTCCGGTCTTCGCCCAGGTGATGCAGATGATGGAAGAGAATACACAGAGCTTTGTTCCGTATGATAATTTGCTCTCGCCTGAGGTGAAGAAGCGGTTTCTGAGTGTAATCGAAGAAATGATCGGTGGCGGGATGCAGGCAGAGCAGGCCCTGAATGAGCTGCAGGCTGTATCCATGCAATATTGGAATCTGATCCGAAGCTCAACAGTTCAATAATTCTGGGGTGCCATGGATGGGCGCACTGCAAGAGAAATATAAAGTTCTGCTGGTCGATGACGAACCGATTATTCTGCGCAGCCTGAAGGTAGCGATCCCATGGGAGGAGCTACAGCTGGAAATCGTAGGCGAAGCGAGAAACGGGGAAGTGGCGCTGAATTTGATTGGCGAGATGAAGCCGCATATTGTAATCAGTGATATCCGCATGCCGGTCATTGACGGCATTGCTCTAATGAAGGAAGTGCTGTCGCAGAACTCGAAGCTGATCTTCATCTTCATCAGCGGCTACGGGGAGTTTGAATATGCCAGAGAAGCGCTGCGGCAGGGGGCGTTCGACTATTTGCTGAAGCCGATTGACCATGACGAGCTGGCCCAGATGCTGGAGCGGGCGCGGACGAAGCTGGACCGCCAGAAGGAGAATGAGCAGCTGATGCATTCGGTGCAGATGCTCTCCATGCTGGCCAGAGAGCGGATGTTCGCCGAGTTCACCCTTGGCAACCCGCGGCCGCTGCAGCATCTGCAATGGCTGGAGAACAGCGAGCTGGAGGGCGAATATTTCATGGCTGTCGTTCAGCTGGACGACTATGCCGCCCTGACCGCCGGATGGAGCGCAGAGGAGAAACGGTTATGGCTGTTCGCGATCCGCAACATCGTGGAGGAGTGGTCGCTTGAGCACGGCGTGCTGACGGTCTTTCCTTTTCATAACGGAGAGTGGATTCTGTTATTCCCGGGCAGTCTGAACAGCAGCAAGCGGGAGCTGGGCGAGCAGCTGGTCACCGGAATCAAACGGTACTCGAAGCTGTCCTGTTCTGTTGGCATCAGCCGCACCACCCAGGGCATCGATCAGCTGAGTACGATCTATCCGCAAGCTGCGAAAGCGCTGTATCAGCGCTTTTATTCTGGGCATGAGGGTGTGTTCATTGATGAAGAAACCGCTGTCTCCGAGAGTCGGGAGATCAAATATCCGAAGGAGCTGGAGGCTGCACTGATTGAGAGCATGCGCACACTGGACAGAGTGCGCATGCTGGCGTTGTTTGATGAGATGGCCTTGTTTATCGGCGAACAGGCTGCGCCCAAGGAAATGGCCGAACGGCTGATTGTGGAGATGGCCGTGGTGCTGTACCGGCAATTCGAGCATATGAACAACCAGACGCAGTGGTCGCTGGAGCGGCTGCTGGGCAAGCTGCACACGCTTGGAACCTTAAGCGACATGATTGCGGCGCTGAAGGAGGAATTCGAAGAGTGGATGAAGCAGGGCAACAAACCGGTCAGCCGCGAGGACGGGCGCAGCGTGGTGGAGAAGTCGAAGCGTTATATCGAGAGCAACTACCACAAGGATCTCAGCATGGAGGAGGTCTCGGAGCTGGCTGATCTCAGCATTAGCCACTTCTGCACCTTGTTCAAGCAGGTCTCGGGGTATACCTTTCTGGAGTATGTAACCCATTGCCGGATGGAGAAGGCCAAATATATACTGCAGAACAGCAATGTCAAGGTATATCAGGTTGCACCGCTGGTAGGCTATCAGGACCCGCGTTATTTCACCCAGGTGTTCAAGAAGGCAACTGGCCAGACTCCTTCGGAATACCGGGAAGAGCATACGAAACAGGCGAATTAAGCACACTAGACCGCCTTGTCCCTAGCAGAATCATTTGGCTGGGGACGAGGCGGTTTTTAAAATACGGGGGATGTCTGGATGAAATCAAATTCCTGCGTTTATACATCTTTTTAGGGAAGGACAGTTCGATCTGACGGAATACCTGCGAAAATACATCTTTTTCTCGTACAGTTCGACTTTTAAACCGATAAGCACTCAATTACCTGTATTTTTGCAGGAATATTCGTCTATAGGCGCGAATTCTCTGAAATACCTGCACTTTTGCAGCTTTGCCGGTTAAACCCACTAGTATGGCCTGTTTTGCCGATACAGCGGCTTATGCGGTCCGCTAGACTCCAAACCATTGCAGAAGGAGGAATTAGGAGCTATAGGGTCCGCTAGGACGTGGGTTACCTGAAGTTCGGGTGGGGGGAGGGTTTGGATTAAAGTAGCGCGATCCCCTAACATTCTTGAGTAACCTTCTATATCCTAGCAGGTCCTGAGTAGTAACCAGGGCTTAATCTAAAAAACAGTGGAAGACTCTAAGAGTCCGCAGCAGACGGCCTGGGTATGTGTTCAGGACCCGATGAAGAATAATATGGATTATGTGCTGCCGCTGTACGGGCGGGCGCAGTTGGATAAGGTCAAAGCGATCCGCAGCATCACTGGCGACTATATAGGGAATATCGGGCAGCAGTCTGTCTTTCATCAGCAGGATCTGTTTAATTCCAAGAAAGCAGACAAGCTTGATCTGCTGGAAATTGTCCAAGGGCAATTGAAGAAGCGGACGGTGGTCAAGCTGCCTCTTCCGCAGTGCGAAAGTCTCACCATAGACGCCGATCAAAACCTGCAGGCGTTCTCTCGTGAGAATGGAGGGCTGCTGCAACGCCAGCTGCAGCCGGACGGCCAGCTCCTGCGGCAACGTGTGATTGAGCTGGAATGTGATCTGTTTCTGGTCTTATCCGCTTCTTTTGAACAGGGCACTGAGTTGATAGCCGTTACGGACCTGCAGTTGGAATACGTCACTGTACAGCCAGGCGGACAAATCAACCGCAAGCTGCTGATCACACTGGGGACGGAGATATATTCCATCTGGAGCGCCGAGAAGCTGGAAGGATCGTGTTACCTGTTCCGGTTCACCCATGAATCAGGCAATGGCTGGGCGGTTCTGCAGGGCGGAGAGCTTACCTCGTTGTTCATCACAACTGGCGATGGGGTGTACACAGACCGCATCAGCAAGGAAGTGATCGACCTTGGCGATCAGCCTGTCGTGCTGTCGGACCTTACGGCTTCTGTTGCCGGCCATTATACTGTCCAATTATATGAGCAAGCACCCAGATTAGAGACGGTACGGACAATATACTTACTGACCAAGCGGCTATAATAAGCTATCCTGCCCAGAGGTTTTCCGGTCGATCGCCACTTCAGGGACTATGACATATGTCATAGTCCCTAGTTGATGTTTATGACTTATAGGGTGACACTTTTTTACCTATACTTAGCATATAAGAATACACCTGAACCCGGACATCACAAGGAGGATACTATACAGATGACTACCAAACAGACATCCCAGCTCTCCAGTCTCAAAAAAAGCGTTGCCCCTTACGAAAAAAATAATCGCAATGCGAGCATAAGGCAGCTCATCAACAGCCTGGGGCCGCTTGTGCTCTCCTGGAGCGCCGCTTATTTCAGCCTTTCCGTATCCTATTGGCTTACCCTTGTCTTCGCCGTTATCACGGCCGGATTCGTAATCCGTACCTTTATTATTTGCCACGACTGCTGTCATGGCTCCTTCTTCAAGAGCCGTAAGGCCAATGATATCGTGGGCACCATTACGGGCATCGTATCACTGGTCCCCTACCGTCAGTGGAAGCACAGCCACTCCATTCACCATGCGGGCAGCAGCAACCTCGACAAAAGAGGGATCGGCGATATCTGGATTATGACCGTGGAGGAATATGAGGCTGCGAGTGCCTGGAAACGTCTGTATTACCGCATTTACCGTAATCCGCTGGTTATCTTCGGGATCGGACCGATTGCTGTGTTCGTGATCCAGTACCGCTTCAATGCCAAAGGTGCAAGACGCAAGGAACGCATGAACACCTATATAACCAACCTGTCCATCGCTGCACTTTACGGCGGAATGATCTGGCTGATCGGCTGGCAGGCCTTCCTGCTGGTACATCTCCCGATTGTGTTCATCTCCGGTTTCCTCGGCATCTGGCTGTTCTATGTGCAGCATCAGTTTGAGGATACCTTCTTCGAGAAGGAAGACGAATGGAGTTATGTGAAGGCTGCCGTGGAAGGAAGCTCATACTACAAGCTGCCTAAGCTGCTGCAGTGGTTCACCGGGAATATCGGCTTCCATCATGTCCATCACTTAAGCCCGAAGGTGCCTAACTATAACCTGGAGAAGGCACATAATGCTACACCGCCGTTGCAGCAGGCAACCACGATTACGATCGGTACCAGCCTGAAGGCGATCCGTTTCCGCTTATGGGATGAGGAGAGCAAGCAGTTCATCAGCTTTAAGCAGAACAAGGCCAGAATGCGCGAACTGAAGTCGGCAGCAGAAGAGCTGCTGAAGGTTCGTACCCGGAGACTGCAAGGGGAATAACATATGCCGGATATGAGCTGAGCACAGAGCAATAAACAAGGGGGAGACCGGAGCCGGTTTGGGAACACAGGCTGTGTGCTTCCCCATTTGTTGTGTTTTGCCGGAAATCGGGCGATTTGTGCTAAAATAGAGATAATCTAATTCTGGCAAAAGGATGGCTGACATGCAGAAGTGGCATCATATTTTTCATAAGAATACGGGCCTCAGCCCTTATGTGTGGGTCGTGTTTTACATCCTGCCTTTCTATTTCATCTTCCGCTCCTCCTCACCTTATCAGGTAGCATCAGGCATTGTAATGATTGTTGTATTTTTCGTCTGTTATGTCCTGTCCTTTGTCTCCAAAGGCTGGCTGGTTTACTTCTGGACAAGTGTGCAGATTGTGGTATCGATTGCGATGACCCTGCTGTTTGGCTATGTTTATTTCTCGCTGTTCCTGGCTTTTTTTATCGGCAATATTCAGAATCGGGCGGGCTTCTTCACCCTGTATTCTATCCATCTGACGACCACGATCATTGCAATCAATTATGAGCTGATCACGCGCAATCCGGTGTTTATCAATCAGCTGCCGTTTGTGCTGGTCAGCATGATTGCTGTGATTCTGTTGCCGATCAGCACCTATAACAAGAACAACCATGACAAGCTGCAGGTGAAGCTGGAGGATGCCAACAAACGGATCTCCGAGCTGGTGAAGATTGAGGAGCGGCAGCGGATCGCCCGTGATCTGCATGACACCCTGGGGCAGAAGCTCTCGCTGATCGGACTCAAAAGTGATCTCGCCAGCAAGCTGGTCCACAAAAACCCTGCCCAGGCCGTCACGGAAATGAATGATGTACGCCAAACGGCTCGCAGTGCGCTTAAGGAGGTGCGGGAGATGGTCACGCAGATGCGCGGCATCCGGCTGGAGGATGAGATCATCCGCGTAAAGCAGCTGCTGGCGGCGGCAGAGATTGAGTTCGAGCTGGAAGGCAATCCGAAGCTGACCAACACGTCTCTGATTACCGAAAATGTTGTCAGCATGTGCATTAAGGAGGCAGTCACCAATGTGGTGAGACACAGCGGGGCGGAAACCTGCCGCATCCTGATCGAGCCGTCGCGTACCGAGCTGACGATCCGGATCAAGGACAACGGCGCCGGGATTCCCGGCAACAATATATATGCTAAAGGCCATGGCCTGCAAGGAATGAGAGAACGTCTTGAATTTGTAAATGGCAGCATGGATATTCAACGTGATCAAGGCACGACACTCGTAATTAAAGTGCCCAACGTCTTCCAGCAGCCGGAACCGGAGGTAGTTATATAATGATAACCATAGTTATTGCTGAGGATCAGCGGATGCTGCTCGGTGCACTGGCATCTCTCTTGGACCTGGAGGAAGATATGAAGGTAGTCGGCCGGGCCAGCAACGGGGAAGAGGCGGTCAAGCTGGTGGAGCAGCTTCATCCCGATATCTGTATTATGGATATCGAGATGCCGGCCATGAGCGGGCTGGAGGCGGCGGAAGCACTGAAGCAGTCAGGCTGCAAAACGATGATTCTGACCACGTTTGCCCGGGCCGGTTATTTCGAACGGGCGGTGAAAGCGGGCGTGCATGCTTATTTGCTCAAGGACAGCCCAAGCGAGGAGCTGGCGCTGTCCATCCGCAGTGTGATGGCCGGACGGCGGATGTATGCCCCTGAGCTGATGGATGAAGCGTACAGCGGTGAGACGAACCCGCTGACCCAGCGGGAGAAGGAAGTGCTCGGCCTGATCGCCGACGGAAAGAACACGAAGGAGATCGCCAGCGAGTTGTATATCACCACCGGCACGGTCCGCAACTATATCTCCGTGATTCTCGACAAGCTGGATGTAGGTAACCGGATCGAAGCCATTACCCGGTTCAAGGAAAAGGGCTGGTTTAAGTGACTGGATAGCAGCTTGGCCTGAGCATGACGAAATGGCTGGAAACCCGGGCAACCGGGATTTCCAGCCATTTCAAGTCTGACGCTAACCTTTGGCATCCGGCTCGAAGAGTCCTTCTCTCTGCAGAAGCTTGTCCAGGAACGCAAACACGCCGCTGAGGATGGATAATGTAATGACATAAGACTTCGATACAGCCACTCCCTGCAGAATGGAACTGTCGCACAGCAGGAATAATACATACGCCGCTACCGAGCATACAAGAAATGAGCTGATTTCCGGGAATAGATGAGCACGAACACCATAAAGACAGCCATCCAGGTATAGAAGTACACCGGCAGCCTCCCGGTGAATAAATCACTCAGCGACTGAAAGACCGTCTTCAAGATATGCAGGGCAAGATTAAACCATAAATTGGTGCTGCTCATATCGCTCCTCCCTTACTCAGGCTTCAAACTGCAGATTCTGTGGCTCCTTGGGGAAATCTTCCCGTCGCTCCCGCGAATCGGTAACCGGTACGTCCAGCCCCACTTCTTCAAAAGTGCAATCATCCAGCCATACGGCTCCCGTACCCGACAACAGAATTCCTATATTAAGGCAATCGGCTTCGGCCGGGATATCCAGCACGCAAGCATAATAATTCCAGTCTGCCGTTCCTTTAATGCTTCTATGCTGCATGTTGTCGAAGCCCAGCATATTCTGCAGCTTGTCATCCACGCGCATCCACAAACCGCACCAGTCACTGACCTCCTCCGTCCGCACGAAGCCGGCAAAGCGCATCCGTTTCCCCAGATAATTCACGGCGTCAAACTGCTGCATCAAGGTGCCGAATTCCTGCCCCTCCAGCGTTTCGTCCGTAATGCATTTCAATGAAACCGAGCTTCTCCCCTGATGATAAATCTGACTGTCGAGTGTTGCCTTGTATTTGCCGGGCGACGTCCCGGTGATCATCCAACCTTTAATTTCGGACATAGTTAATTCCTCTCTTTCCTGAATCAATAGTTTGATCTGCGACCTGTACTGGGCCGGAGGCAAGGCATATAACGCTTTAAATGCTCTTGTGAAAGCTTCCTGGCTCTCAAAGCCGTAGTGCAAGGCAATATCGAGAATACGTTCCTCGCTATAGAGCAGCAGTTGGGCGGCAGAGCTTAACCTTCTGGAGCGGATAAATTCAGCCACACTTTTGCCGACATACTTCTGGAAAATCCGGTGGAAATGAAATTTGGAGAATCCGGCTTCTTTGGCGATCCGGTCCAGATTCAGCTCCTCATCCAAATGCTGCTCAATAAATTCAATGCTTTTGTGGATCACCTTGTAATACAGTGTGTTCACCTCCTTGGCTCTGGCTTTACTATAATACAAGGTGCCGGGCTGTTTTTTGATCATTCTTGCTCTTATGTTACTGTTCTCTCTCCTTCAGTAAAGAGCTATCCACATCATGATCCTCCAAGGATTCTGCAATTTGCTGCTTATTGAGATGCAGGACTTCATTCGTATAAGTAAACCCGATGTTATCAAGATTGGAGCCTTCCGCTTGGAGGGTATCCAACAGCTGCAAGACCCGTTCCAACTGATCTGGCTCATTGCTCTCGGTGATGGAAATATCTTCTAAAGTAACGCCAATCCTTACCGAAGCCGCGTGTTTGAAGGATGGCAGCTGTGTCAGCTGATCTTCTGTGAGTTCATTTACATTCTGAATTTCTATGAAAATGGAGGTCGCCTCCGGAAACTGCTGCATAATCAGAGGTTTCAAGGCTTGAGTCGCCTGATACTTCCATAATTCACGCGGATAAGCATCGCTGAGTGCCTGCGAGTCGATCTCCTGCCCGACATGAAAACGGAGGTTAGGCTCCAGAAGAGGATAGGCGTAAGCATGATACGTACGGTGCATGAAGTCAAAATCCAGCTTCTTAATCTCAAAATCCTGTTGGTAACGTTCCTTCAGGTAGGACTTAAATTGAGTTTGCTTGTGTTTGGCTTCCCAAGGTGAGCCCCAAAAAAGAAAATAGAATGCTGCCGCAGCAATGAGAGCGATCCCCAGCCACAGTAGAACCTTTGCGGTTCTGGCTTTAGTTTCTTTTAACATTCCACAGCACCACTTTCCATAGTTTACTAGTAGGTCTATCATAACTTATAATGACTGGATAATTAAGGTATAGGTCAGATCCTTGAACTTATGTGCAAACAGGTGATCGTATGGGTCAAATCTGGGTAATAAAGAAGCAGGACTGTTAAAATTTACATACCAGGGAGGAAATAAACTTTGCCTGAACTTACTAGCTCCTATATTGATTCGCTTGCGCCGAATGCCGCCGCGATCAAGAATGGCCAGGGATTGGTCAAGAAAAAAAGCTTCGTGCAGCTGCAGCAGTCAGCGGAAGGAGATCTGCTGTTTGGGCAATGCTCCGGGAGCGGGAAGTCCAACTATGAATGTTCTGTCGATTTCATCGTACCGGACAAACCGCTAGCCCGCTGCACCTGTCCAAGCCGCCAGTTTCCCTGCAAGCACGCGCTTGGATTAATGTATGCGTTCGTTGAAGGGGCAGCCTTCGAGATAGCTCCGGTGCCTGAGGATATTGCTTCCAAACGCGAGAAGGCCGGGAAACGCGAAGAGAACAAAAGCAAGCAGGAAAATAGTGAAACTTCGCCCAAGCCGAAGAAAGTTAACAAATCGGCGCTGAAGAAGAAGATCAATGCCCAGCTGGAGGGACTTGATGTCCTGGAGAAGCTGGTGCTGTCCCTGATCCGCAGCGGCCTGGGTACGATAGACGGCAAGATGCTGAAGAACATCCATGAGCATGTGAAACAGATGGGCAATTATTATTTGTCCGGTGCGCAGATTGAGCTGCGGCGGTTCGCGCTGCTGCTGGCCGAGGAGCGTGAGGTGGAAGAGAACTATACCTATGCAGCGGAGCAACTGACACTGCTGCATGCTTTTATCCGCAAGGGCAGGACTTATCTGCAGTCGAAGCTGGAGGACCCGGAGCTGGCACTGGATCATGAATCGACAATTGAGGAATGGCTTGGGCATGCCTGGCAGCTGACCGAGCTGAAGGCAGCCGGACGGGTCACGCAAGACGTTGAGCTGCTGCAACTGTCCTTTTTCAGCTATGACGATGCGGCCCGCTTGGAATTCGTCGATCATGGCTACTGGATGGAGCTGTCCAGCGGCGATATTCACCGTACTGTGCAATATCGACCCCGCAAAGCGGCCAAACATATGCGTGAGGAGGACAGCTTCTTTGAAGTTGTCCAGACAACCAGCCTGTACAAGTATCCGGGTGATCTGAACGCCCGCGTGCGGTTCGAGGAGATGATCCCCCGTGCGGTGACGGCTGCCGATCTGGCCCATGTCAGTGCCCAGGCGCACCGCTCTTTCACCGAAGCCTTCAAACAAGTGAAGAATCAGCTGAAGAATCCGCTCAGCGACAAATCGCCGGTGCTCTTGCTGCACGCCGCCACGGTCGGGAGAACGGCCAGCGGCCAATTTGTACTGACAGATCAATCCGGCGTCCAGCTGGTTCTGGAAGACATTTCTGCGCTGCCGCAGGGGTCAGTGACGCTGCTGCCCTATCTGGCAGCCCCACAGCTGCGCGACTGTGCGGTGCTGGTGATGTTTGAGCATCGGCTGGACCAAGGCCGTCTTGTTGCCCAGCCCCTAAGCATCGTCAAGGATGACGACGTTACCCGTCTTCTGTATTAGAACATATGCGAATCCAAAGGGGGATAACTGATGAGTACTGCATTGCTGCAAGAGCTTCATCAAGAAGTGAGAAGACTATATATTGCCGGGAGCGACCTGGCTGCCGGAGACTTCCGGCTGAAACGTCTGTTGCCTCAGTTCCAGCAGCTGGGTGAGCGGGCGCCGGTGTTCAAGAAGCTGGGCGAAGGCATCACGGCGATTCTCGAACCTTCAGAAGGAACGGGGACAGCACTAGGGCTGCAGAATCTTGCTCTGCTGCTGGGTTCGGTATTATATACCCAGGGGACAACCACTGTTGACGGAGAGGTACAGGATATTGAAGGTCAAGGGGTAATGCTGTCCTCGCAGTTCGGCTACCGCAGGCTGGCCGAAGTGCAGCGGGCTTTGACTACCACCGGCAGCGGGCGTTACGAGATTGTGACGGCTGCCTTCGCGGCCGGGTTGTTTCAGGATCTGCGTCTGCTTCCCTTTGCCTTGAAGGCGCTCGATGATCCTTATTCAGAGCTGGCCGATTTCGCGATGAATACCATTCTTCCCGCCTACGGAGCCCCCATCGTGCCTTATCTGGTACAGGACTTCAATCCCGGCGGCGGCAAAAGTGAAGTCCGCAAGCTGAATGTGATCCGTAAGGTGGGCGGCGGCCAGGTGCTTGACTTGCTGTTTCAGACTGCCGAAGAAGCGGCGGATGAGGTAAGAGCGGCAGCGATTGAGGCGCTTGCCGGTCATGAAGATTACACCGAAGCGCTAATTGCTTATACGAAGGACAAGAAGAAGCCCATCCGCGAAGCGGCTTACCATGCATTGGCGGAAGGGGGCACTGCCGAAGGGAGGGAAACATTGCTGGAGGCGTTCACGGGCAAAGACAAGCTGCTGGTGGCCGCTGCGATCCAGAAGCACCCTTCTCCGCAGATGACAGAGCGGCTTGCTCCGCTCTTTACAGCTGAGCTGGAACAGCTCCCGGCCGCTCCTGCAGAGAAGAAGGAGGCGGACAAAGCAGAGAAGCGGCTTGAACCTTACCTGACCGCGTTCAGCTATGCCCAGCACCCGCTGTTGATGGATATTTTTGGACATATTGTGGGGAGAGCCGAAACGTTCGCTGCCCTGGGCTTGCAGCATGTTCTAATATTAACAGCTGTTTATTTGGAACGTTCCGGTTCGCCGAAAGGGTTGGAGTTGCTGGAGGAACTGGATAAGCAGTATCCGGTGTATCTGTCTTATACATTCCGTCTGGGCTATGCGATCCTGCCGCCGGATGAGCTGTATATGCGGCATGTAGGTTCTACTGTAAACCGCCTGAAATCCGTAGTATCCAAAAAAGCCAAAGCCCGTGAAGAAAAGATTGTCGATTCAATCGATTCAATCCTAAAACAGAAACGACAAGAATATCTTCAGCAGTGGTCATTGGCCAACGGAGGGGCACATTACGAGTTTGAGGTAACTCCGGTGGAGCATCTGGCGGCAGGCTGGGATCCCCGCTGGCTGGATTGGCTGATTGACCGTGATGAAATCGGACTCGTCAGTGAGTTTGCCCGTCCCGGACATCCCAGAGTAGAGAAATATCTTGTGAAGACGATGAAGGATCGCAAGCAGATCAAGAATTCCACCGGTTACATAATCATTAGAGCTGTATTCGCCGGTCTGGAACGCGCGAAGGCCGATAAGCAGCTGCGTGATGCCCTCCTGCTGGAGGTGCTGGAAGACAAGAAGACGAACTTGGGCTACAACATCAACGCCGTCCTGTACAATCAGATGCTGCAGTTTCCGCCGGAATATGCAGATCGTCTGGAAGCCGTGATTCCGCAATACTCGTCTTTCTACATCGTTAGACAGATCAAAGAGGTTGTGCATATCTTGCGCGAGTCCGTGAAGCCTATTCTAAAGGAGATGAACTGATGACAACAGAGCAAGATCAGCTTCAGGATATGATGCGCCTGCCGGCAGAGCTGTTATACAGCCATGAGCTGGAGGCGTTGATCAAGGAAGAGAAGGGGAGTATTCCAGCCGGCTGGAAGATGTCGCCCCGTTCCGTGTTGACCTTTATTGCCGGAGGCAAGGCGGGCAAGACGGTGATTACACCCAAATATATCGGCAACACAAGATTGATCGAGATGGCGATTGCCACCCTGGTCACCGACCGTGCTCTGCTGCTGATCGGTGAGCCGGGAACGGCCAAATCCTGGCTGTCCGAGAATCTGGCGGCAGCCATATACGGTAATTCCGGATTAGTGGTCCAAGGCACTGCCGGCACAAGTGAAGAGCATGTGCGCTATTCCTGGAACTATGCCATGCTGCTGGCGAACGGGCCTTCCCCGGAAGCGATGGTAAGAAGCCCAATCATGCGGGCCATGGAGGATGGCGGGATTGCCCGGTTCGAGGAAATCTCCCGTTGCGCTTCCGAGGTGCAGGATGCACTGATCTCGATTCTCTCCGAGAAGACGATCTCGGTGCCGGAGCTGGGCAAGGAGACCAGCGCGCGCAAGGGCTTCTCGATTATCGCCACCGCGAATACCCGGGACCGCGGTGTGAACGAAATGTCGGCCGCGCTGAAGCGGCGGTTCAATATCATTGTGCTGCCTGCGCCGTCGGATCTTGCGACCGAGCTATCGATTGTCAAGAAGCGGGTCGGCGAAATTGCCGCTTCCTATGAACTGCGGGCTTCGCTTCCGAAGGATGAAGCGCTGCTGAAAGTGGTCACGATCTTCCGGGAGCTGCGCAGCGGCATGACGGTGGACCGCAAGGAGAAGCTGAAATCGCCCGCAGGCGTGATCTCAACCGCAGAGGCGATTTCACTGCTGACCAACAGCATGGCGCTGGCGGCGAGCTTCGGCAACGGGGAGCTGACTGACCGTGATCTTGCAGCCGGGCTGCAGGGAGCCATTGTCAAGGATGACGACAAGGATAAGCAGGTCTGGAAGGAATATCTGGATAATGTAATGAAGAAAAGGGGAAGCGAGTGGCGGGGGCTCTATCAGGCCTGCAAGGAGATGAACGAGTGAACTCCATAGCGGATGGCTCTGTATTTATCTTTGGGGTACGCCACCTCTCCCCGGGCGGCGCGAAACATCTGCTTGATTATCTGGATGAGATTCAGCCCACGGCTGTGCTGATTGAAGGACCGGCCGATGCCACAGATGAGATCCGGCATCTGACCCATCCTTCCACGAAGCCGCCTGCTGCCATCCTGGCCTTCACGGATGCTGTGCCGGTGCGGACGGTGTTATGGCCCTTTGCCGTCTATTCACCGGAGCTGCAGGCCATGAGATGGGCGCAGCGGCAGGGAGCGGAAGCCATTTTTATCGATCTGCCGTCCTCCGTCTCGCTGGCGCTGCAGGATGTCCTCCACCCCCGATGGAAGGAGTCGGAGGAGCCATCGGCAGTATCAGCTGCCGAACCGGAAGCAGCGGCTGAACCGGAACGTTCCGTGTACAGCCGGATTGCCGAAATGGCCGGAGAGGCCGATTATGAGATGTATTGGGAACGCAATTATGAGCATAATGCCAGTCCGGGAGCCTACCGCGACTCGATTCTGGCCTTCTCCGCCGAGATGAGAAGCCTGGGCGAGCAGAAGGAGCAGCTGGAGCGTCCGGCCGAGCATGCCTATAATTATTTGCGCGAATCGCATATGAGGCGCAAGATCAAGCAGACGATTGCCGCCGGGCATGACCCGCAGCGGATTGTAGTGGTCTGCGGCGCTTATCACGCCGCAGCCCTTGCCGACCTCACCGAATCGATGAGCGACCAGGAGCTGGCGGCGCTGCCTTCCCGTAGTACCAAGCTGACCCTGATGCCGTATTCCTACTACAAGCTGTCCAGCATGTCCGGATATGGGGCAGGCAACGCAGCTCCCCATTATTTCCAGCTGATGTGGGAAACGATGGAGGCGGGCGTGCCGGAGAAGCTGCCTGCCCTGTACCTCTCAACGGTAGCGCGGCAGCTCCGCAGCAGCGGGACCCACCGCTCGACCGCCGAGGTGATTGAAGCGGTCCGCATGGCGGAGTCACTGGCCGCACTTCACGGCGGGAGCGCGCCTGTGCTGCGTGATCTGCGCGATGCGGCGCAGACACTGCTGGGGCACGGGGATCTCTCCACCGTGGCCGAGGCCTTGGCGAGAGCAGATGTGGGCACCGAGATTGGCAGTTTGGCTGAAGGGGTCAGCCAGACCCCGATTCAGGACGATCTGAACCGCCATCTGAAGCGGCTGAAGCTGGAGAAATATAAGACAGCGGTAGCCACCGCACTGTCGCTCGATCTGCGCGAGAACCGGCGGGTCAGCTCTGCAGAGGCCGCGTATCTGGATTTGAACCGCTCCATACTGTTTCACCGGCTGCAGCTGTTGGGTATCTCCCTGGCCAAGAAACAGGCCAGCACGCAGGAAGGGGCCACCTGGGCTGAGAACTGGCTGCTCCAGTGGTCTCCCGAGGTGGAGATTGAGGTCGTGGAATCGACCTTGCTGGGGGAGACGGTTGAGGTGGCCTGCGCTTATGTGCTGCGGGAGAAATTCCAGCATTGCAGCTCGATAAGAGAAGCTTCAGCGCTGATTGCCGCTGCCTGCCGGTGCAGCATGACCCGGCAGATGGACGAAGGGCGCAGCGTGCTGCAGCGGCTGGCCGCAGACAGCCGCGATGTGGCGGAGATTGCCGCCGCCGCCCACGAGCTGTCCGTTATTATCGGCTACGGCGATATCCGCAAGGTTGACGTTCAGCCGCTTGTGCCGCTGCTGGAGCAATTGTTCTACCGCGGCTCCTTGTATCTGCAGGATGCCGCTGGCTGCAGTGACGAGGCTTCCGAGCGGATGATCGCTGCTATGAACCAGCTGAACCGGATCGCCCAGGATCATAGCGAGACTGTGGATGAGCAGCTCTGGCTAAGCGAGCTGCAGCAGTTGTCGGCGCGGGATGACCGTCATCCGCGGCTGTCCGGGTTCGCCTGCGCGATCCTGATGGAGCGCGGGGCGATAACCGCTGAGCAGTGCGCCGCCGAAGTGTCCCGGCGCCTGTCTCCGGGCATCCCGGCGGACCTCGGCGCCGGCTGGTTCGAAGGGCTCTCGATGCGCAACCGCTACGGCTTGCTGTCGCGGATGAGCCTCTGGGAGCAGCTGAATGATTACATCAACGCCCTGGAGGATGAGGAATTCAAGCGTGCGCTTGTGTTTCTGCGCAGAGCGTTCAGCACCTTCTCCCCCAAGGAGAAGACGATGATTGCCGAGCTGCTGGGCGAGATTTGGGGCGTGCATGCCCAGCAGGCGGCAGAGGTGCTTACGGGTGAACTCAAGGAGGAAGAGACAACCATGCTGGATGAGCTGAATGATTTTGACTTTGAGGACTTTTAGGATATGAGTGAACCAAGAGAAGAGAACTCTGTCTCCCGTTGGCGGCTGATTCTGGGCCGGGAAGCCGAAGGTCAGCTCTCCGGCTACTGTGAGGACTTCAGCATCGGCCTGACCCAAGATGAAGAGATTATGGATGCGGCCCTGGCGGCGATCTATGAAGATCAGAACGGCGCAGCGGGCGCGTCCAGCGGCCCTGGTTCGGCCAGAGGCGCTGGACGCGGACGCGGCGCAGTGAACCTGTCCAAATGGCTGGGCGATGTGCGGTCGCTGTTCCCGGAGGATGTCGTCTCCATCATCCAGAATGATGCGATGGAGCGTAAAGGCTGGAAGCAGCTGCTGTTCGAGCCGGAACTGCTCGCTTCGGTGAAGCCGGATATCCAGCTGGTAGGCACGCTGATGTCGCTGAAGGGCAAGATCCCGGAGAAAACCAAGGATACTGCGCGCCTCTTGGTGCAGGGCGTGGTGGACGACCTGGTGAAGCTGCTGGAGACGAATATCCGCCGCGCCGTGACCGGTGCGCTTAACAAGCGGCAGCATTCGCCCTTGCCTTCACTAAGCGGCCTGGACTGGAAGCGGACCATTCAGCGCAACCTGAAGCATTATGACACGGAGCGCCGGCAGATCATCCCGGAGAAGTTCTATTACTTCGACCGCGCTCAGCGCAGCAAAGAGTGGACAGTAATCATCGACATCGACCAGAGCGGTTCGATGGCCGACTCGATTATCTGGGCTTCTGTGGTAGGCTCGATCTTCGCCAGCATCCCGGCGTTGAGCAGCAGAGTGGTGGTGTTTGACACGGAGGTGGTCGACCTAACCGAGAAATGCGCCAATGATCCGGTTGATATGTTGTTCGGCATCCAGCTTGGCGGGGGAACGGATATTCATAAATCGGTCAGATATTGCGAACAGTTTATTGAGGAGCCGAAGAAAACACTGTTTATTCTGATCTCGGACCTCTACGAGGGCGGCAACCAGTCCGGCCTGGTGCGCCGGATGAAAGAGATGCGTGAATCCGGGGTGCGTACGATGTGCCTGCTGGCCCTCTCGGACAGCGGCAAGCCGTTCTATGACCAGCATCTCGCGAATCAACTGTCCCATGTTGGGACCCCCAGCTTCGCCTGTACGCCTGCGCTGCTGCCACCGCTGGTGGAAGGCGCGTTGAAGGGCCAGGATCTGGCTGAGCTGGCGAAACGGCTGGGCACTATGCCGGGATAAATTTCCTGTTTTGCGATGGAAGGAAGAGGCGGTGGACAATTTGCCGTGTTTATTTTACACTTAAGACTCGCAAATTCTCTACGGGGCGTATATCATTAATTATCGGCCTATTCTTCGGATAGGACAGTTACTTAAAAGGAAGTGTGGTTTCTCATGTCAAGAAAGCTTAGAGCAGGAATAGTCGGCGGTACGGGAATGGTGGGCCAGCGGTTTATCGCTTTGCTTGAGAATCATCCCTGGTTTGAGGTAACGGCGATTGCTGCCAGTGCCAAGTCGGCTGGCAGAACGTACGAAGAATCCGTTTCAGGCAGATGGAAGCTAGAATCCGCCATGCCAGAGCGCGTCAAGCAGATTATGGTTCAGGATGCTTCCCGTGTGGACGAAGTCGCCGCGGATGTTGATTTGATTTTTTGTGCCGTAGATATGAAGAAGGATGAGATCAAGGCATTGGAGGAAGCTTACGCCAAGACCGGAACTCCGGTAATTTCCAACAATTCGGCACACCGCTGGACACCTGATGTGCCAATGGTAATTCCTGAGATTAATCCGGGACATCTGAAGGTCATTGAACAGCAAAGAGAACGTCTCGGCACCTCAACCGGCTTCATCGCGGTTAAGCCTAACTGTTCCATCCAAAGTTTCATGCCAGCGCTGAATGCGCTTAAGGATTATAAGCCGTCCAAGGTAGTGGTTACGACGTATCAAGCGATTTCGGGAGCAGGCAAGACCTTTACCGACTGGCCGGAAATGCTGGATAATGTTATTCCCTATATCGGCGGAGAAGAAGAGAAAAGCGAGCAGGAGCCGCTGCGTATCTGGGGCAGCATCGAGAACGGACAGATTGTTCCCGCCCAGCAGCCGGTCATTACTTCGCAATGTATCCGTGTGCCGGTTGCTGACGGGCATATGGCGGCAGTGTTTGTTTCCTTCGAGCAGAAGCCGTCCAAGGAACAAATTCTCGACCTGTGGAGAAACTTCCAGGGCCGTCCGCAGGAGCTGGAGCTGCCAAGCGCACCTAAGCAGTTCATCACCTACTTCGAAGAAGAGAACCGCCCTCAGACCCGGCTGGACCGGGATATTGAGAAGGGCATGGGCATCTCCGCAGGCCGACTGCGTGAAGACAGCCTGTACGACTATAAATTTGTCAGCCTCTCGCACAATACCCTGCGCGGTGCTGCAGGCGGCGCGGTACTGATTGCCGAGCTGCTGAAGGCTGAAGGTTATATTCAGCCCAAATAACCCGCCAGCCTCATATTACACAAGCTTTGGTTGAAAATGAAGACAAAGGACACTCTGTGTCTTTTGTCTTTTTTAAAATAGTAGTAAGTATAAGTTTCACCTGATCCTTTATCCTTTCTATTTCTCGCAGAAACGGTTGCCGTCCCTAAAAGGACGGCGAAGCCGTTTCTACTTACAAGAATTCTTGGAGGTTAGTTAATAATGAAACTTATAAGTGCAATGATTGCAGTAATGCTTAGTGCGAATGGTGTGTCTGTGCCAGATTCATTCAGCCGTCCAGAGTACCCTGCTGCCCATGCGGAGACGATTGCAGCCGTGCCGGCGCAACAGCAGGCACAGCTTGAAGCGAAATATCCGAATTTTGTGCATAAAGAGAAGATTCAGACAGCCAAAGACACCTATGAAATTTATTATTGGAATACAGGCGACTTCGATTATACCCAGTTTCTGATCATGCGAAATCAGGGTGTGATCTTTGACAGCAAGAAGACCGGGATCCGAATAGAAGGCGGGTTAAAGGTAAACCCTGTGAAGAATCAATGGGCCGAAACCGTTTCTCTGAGGGGCCAAACCGCATTCCGGTTTGAGCTGGCAGACAACCGGCCGGAGTCCGCTAACCTGCTTGTTGAAGCTTTGAACGGGCGCATGCAGACTACGGTTCATGATGCGGTTAATCTGGAGTTCCGGGATGTTAACAATGATGGACGCAAGGAGCTGCTGAGTGCGCCGTATTTAGGCCAAATGCCGCTGGGACCTGCGCCTGTGTCTGTATATGAGTGGAAGAACGGTCACTATGTGCCAAACGTTGCAGAGACCCGTAAATTTTGGGAGAGCGAACTGAAAAGAAGGGAACAAGCCTTTCGGGCCAAACCTTCTGAAGCTTCTCTTGATGCCGTTGTTTCGGCCTATCTGCTGCTGGACCGCCGGAGTGAAGGGCTGAAGTGTTTTGATCTTTACCGTGAGTGGGCTGGAACAACTGCTGGCGGCAAGGCTCTGGTGGACAAATACTACAACTACCTCAACAAGAAGCAATATGAAATTCCTCTAAACTGGATGAAACAGGCGCAGCCGCTTAGCAAATAGAATTCGTAAAAGTATGGTAAGATAGACTAGGCGTATGCATCTACGACGAATACTGATTATTGACGGAGTGATAACATGGCAAAAAGCAAAGGCGGCGGTACAGGCCGGGGAACAGGCAGCAAGGGCTGGACACGCTGGAACAAAACAGCTAAGCCGGTGAAGCCGGCCAAAAGCGTAGGCGGTCCTCCCGGAGCAGCCGGCAAACCTACCGGGAGCAAGGGAACCAAGACAGCCAAAGGAACCCGCACAGTCAAAGGCGGAAGCAGTAAGTAATTGTCCGGAGCGGGCAACCTTTCATATTCCCCATCATCAACATCTGATTTTGTTCGCTGAAATCAGATGTTTTTCATTATGAAATCAAGTCTATCCTGAAGGCAGGTTGTTATGAGAATCAACAAATATATGAGTTTAACCGGTGTTTGCTCACGCAGAGAGGCCGACCGCATGATAGCGGCAGGACGGATAACGATTAACGGCAACGTCTGCGCGGAAGGTGGAGAGGTCATTGAGGGGGATGAAGTCCGGTTTGACGGCAAACTCCTGTCCTTAAGTACCGCCAAGCCGGTCTATCTGATGCTCAACAAACCGCTTGGCATTACCTGTACCTCGGCCCGGCAGGTGGAAGGCAATATTATCGATTATGTCAATTATCCTTCACGTATTTTTGCGGTGGGCAGATTGGATAAATTCTCCGAGGGACTGATCCTGCTGACCAATGACGGCGCGATTGTCAACTCGATGATGCGCTCCGAGAACGGGCATGAGAAGGAATACCGGGTAGTAGTGGATCATGCGGTGACGGAGGCGTTTCTACAGGAAATGGCAGGCGGAGTGGAGATCCTGGGCGTCACAACCGAACCATGCAGGCTGTATAGAGTGGCTGAGCGTGAATTCGGCGTTATCCTGACTCAGGGGCTGAACCTGCAGATTCGCCGAATGTGTAAAGCCTTGGGCTACAGAGTGCTGTCACTGGAGCGGATCCGCATCATGAACCTTACGCTTGACGGGCTGGAGCGGGGAGAGTGGAGAGAAATGGACGAAGCGGAGCTGCAGCAGCTGTTCTTTTTGCTGAAATAGTTGTTATTATTTAGATCCCAGCGAGTATTAGAGGGTTGCTCTGAAACATTCGGAGTCATAAGATGCGAAATTGGTTACTACTTAGAGCCCCCTTGTGTTCCTTGTGTTCCTTGTGTTACTCGCCCACGCAGGGACCTAGGTAGTAACCGAAATTGCAACTAATTTCAGCTGAAACGCCCATTATCAGGATAATAAGTGCAAATCTGGTTACTACTTAGGTCCAGTGAGGAATGATAGGGAAATTCTACCGCTAGTTGGACGAAGGTTGGGCGTTCTGGCGAGCTTATAGGGATTTTTACCACTAATGAGGTCCTAACCGCTCCGAAAAGCCCTCAATGGACGATGTAGTGGTAACTTTTCCCTATAAGCCACGACAATCGAGCATGAGCCAGGTATTAACGGTAGTTTTTCCCCATAGCCCCCTCAGGCATCTAATTTGGGCTGTTGAGCGTTATAGTCCCGATATACTCGAGATTAGTTGCAGATTTGGTTACTACTTAGGACCCCAGCCATTCCCAAGTAGGTTTGTGCCTTTGTCAGGGGCGTTCGTAAGGTTGAGGTAATCAAATGCGCATTGTGGTGAGTGGTGAAGGAGTAGACTTGCGTGTCAACCGACGAATTAAAAAAGAGCAGGGCTTTCCCGTATAACCGTGGAAAGCTCTGCTCTATTTATTATGGCTGACCATCATTAGCCGATGGCCTGCACGAACGCTTCCGCCGCAGCCTGGACGTCGGCCGCCCCGGCAATCGCCGAGATCACGGAGATGCCGTCTGCTCCGGCAGCCATAACCGGTCTGCAGTTAGCGGCAGTAATGCCGCCAATGCCGACCAGCGGGATACTCAGGCCGCTGCGGCGGAGCACTGAGATTGTGTTCGTGCCTTGCACCGCGCGGGCGTCGTCCTTCGACGACGTCGGATAAACCGGGCCAACGCCCAGATAATCCGCTCCGTCGGCAATCGCCTGGCCTGCTTCCTCCAGCGTATGCGCGGAGACGCCGATGATCTTGCGCGGGCCAAGCTGCTCGCGCAGGGTACGCGCGGGGACATCCTCCTGCCCGACATGGATGCCATCGGCATCCAGCGTTACGGCTAGGCCGATATCGTCGTTGACGATGAACGGGATGCCATGGCTCCGGCAGATCTGCTGCAGGCTTCGGGCCAGCTCCATACAGGCGGCACCGGTTAGGGCGGCGGGTCCTTTCTCGCGGAACTGGAACATCGTAATGCCGCCGGCAATCGCTGCGCGGAGCACCTCGGCCGGGGTTTGGCTGCAGTTGCCGCTGCCCATAATGAAATACAGCTTCAGCTGCTGCCGGATCACACTGCTGCTAATACGCTCCATTACGCTCACCCCGCATCCGGTTCTGATAGGCAAAATGATTCGTCGGTCCATGGCCTCCGCCTAGTTCAAGCCCATCTTCAATCGCGGCCTGGATGAACGCCTTGGCCGTAGCTGCGGCCTCCTGGACTGTACGACCTTTGGACAACTCCGCGGCCAGCGCCGCCGAATAGGTGCAGCCAGTACCGTGAGTATGCAGCGTATCGATTCGTCTGCTCGTAAGATAGCTGAACTGTTCGCCATCATAGAGCAGGTCCACAGCTTCTGTAGTTCCGGTATCATGCCCGCCCTTGAGCACCACATAACGCGAACCCATCTGATGAATGACCCGGGCTGCGTTCTCGCGGTCTGACAGACTTACAATCGTAAAGCCGGTGAGAAGTTCGGCTTCGGGTATATTGGGGGTGGTAACCCAAGCCAGCGGAATCAGCTCGCTGATCAGCGACTCTACAGCTTCGCTCAGCAGCAGTGCGGCCCCGCCTTTGGCAACCATCACCGGGTCAATCACCAGCTTGCGCCAGCCGTACTGCCGCACCTTCTGTGCGACACAGCGGATAATCTCGGCGCTGAACAGCATGCCGGTCTTGATGGCATCCGGCTGCAGATCCTCGCCGATGGAATCCAGCTGCTGGGCGATGGCTTCCAGGGACAGCGGATATACCCCCTGTACCCCCAGCGTATTCTGCGCAGTGATAGCGGTGAGTGCGGACATGCCATAGACGCCGAGCTCCTGAAAGGTCTTCAGATCAGCCTGAATACCGGCTCCGCCGCCGCTGTCGGAGCCGGCGATGGTTAATACTTTGTTGATGCTCATCCATGTTGTCCTCCTTGTAACGTCAGGTGTGGATTAATGAAGCTGGCTAACTCTGGATCTGGCTTGGTATTGTTCTGGAGTGACCAGAGCAAGCTGATTCAGGAATTCGATCTGGAAGCTGCCCGGACCCTGGCCTGCAGTCCGTTCTGCGGCGATCTCGGCGGCAACGCCATAGAAGGAGAGGGCTTCCGTAGCCGCTTCCAGCCATGCTCCACCGCTGACTGCCAGGAAGGCGCCCAGCACTGCGCTGAGCAGACAGCCTGTACCGGTCACCTGAGTCAGGATGGAGTGGCCGTTGCCGGCGACATAGGTAGTGCTGCCGTCAGTAATGATGTCTTCCTTGCCGGTGATGATGACGGCGCAGCCCAGCTTGCGTGCCGCTCTTACGGCAAGTAGAGGGACATCGCCTTCGCCCGCTCCGGCATCTACCCCCTTGATCGACCAGCTCTCGCCAATCACATGAGCGACCTCGGCTACATTGCCGCGCAGCGCCGTAATCTTAAGCTCGCTTACCAGCCGGTGCGTGACTTCCGTGCGGAATGCCGTAGCCCCGGCACCGACGGGATCGAGCACCAGCGGCACACCATGCTGGTTGGCTGATTGTCCGGCCAGCAGCATGGAACGGATCGCCGCATCATTAAGCGTGCCGATATTCAGTACAACTGCCGCTGACATCGCCGCAATATCGGCCACCTCTTCGCTGGCATCGGCCATAAACGGCGAGGCGCCAAGTGCGAGCAGGCCATTCGCGGTGAAGCCGGCCACTACAATATTGGTAATGTTGTGAATAAGCGGATTGCTCTCACGGACTTTGGACAGATAACTCATAACTATTCCCCCTGGACGATTCGGATTCTGATATGAACGGAAATCTATTGCAGATTAACAAAAGCATCCTTGGCATTAATCTCGGCATTCAGCAGCTTATTGTCAGCAAGCCACTCATGCACCTGCTCCCAGACGGCCGGGTCCTGATAGCCGAAGGCTTCATTGCCCGCGTCCATCAGGGGCAGCAGAATCTGCAGGCTCTTCTGCTCGATCTCCGGATCAAGCGGAGAAGTAGCATCCTCTTGCTCCAGCAGCCATGCTATTGCCTCCTTGGGATGCTCCTGCACAAACTGCTGGCCTTTGGTGGCCGCCTGGATAAACTGGCTGAAATAGCCCTGCGAATCCTGCAGCCCTTGCTCGCTGCTGACCAGCACCAGCTCATAGTAGTCAGGAACGCCATAATCAGTCGGATCGAGAGAGAGGACCGGATGGCCTTCTTTTTCCAGAATCAGCTGCTCGTGGTTAATGAATCCGCCCATAATGGCGTCCGTTCTGCCGGTAGCAATCGCCGGGATCAGATCGAAGCCTATATCGGTGAGCTGCAGGGATGCCGGGTCTCCGCCATCATTTGCCACCATCGTACGGATCATCGCTTCATAGAGCGGGATGGAGGAATAGCCGACCGTTCCGCCTGCCAGATCCTTCGGTGTCTTGACAGCGCCATCCTGTGGCACCATCAGATGGTTCAGCGGATGTCTGACAAGGGCCGCAATCGATTTGACCGGGATCTGCTCGCCGCGCGCCATCAGCACCTGGGGCTGGTAGCTGAGCGCCAGATCCACCTTACCTGCCGCTACCAGCTTCAGCGCATCATTGCTGTCCGCAGGCATCTGGATTTCTACGTCCAGACCAGCATCGGCGAAATAACCCTGCTGCTCGGCGGCATACAAGAAGGAATGTACGGCATTCGGATACCAGTCCAGCATGATCGACAGCTTGTGGGGTTCGCTCTCCGCTGCAGGTGTATTGGCTGCTGCAGGAGTACCTGTGGCTGCTGCGTTATCGCTTCCGCTGTTGCTTCCGCAACTGCTAAGGATCAGCATCAGGCTCAGGAATAACAATATAGTTTTACTAAGATTGCTTTTAGTACGGGTATGACTCATGTTTGGAATCCTCCTGTTTTCGCAGAAACGGATGCCATCTCCCTCAGAGGACGGCAGAGCCGTTTCTTCTTAAAATAACTACTTCAATCCAAGCGACAGCGAGAAACAGCAGGATGCCCATGACCGACAGCAGAATCACCGCCGCAAACATCTCGGCGCTCTGTAAATTGCCCGCCATCCGGCGGCTGAAGTAGCCCAGACCCTCACGGCCGCCCAGCCATTCGCCAATTGTCGCCCCAATGACACAATATACAACCGACAACTTAAGGCCGGAGAAGAAGGCAGGCAGTGCCAGAGGGGCCTGGGTCTTCGCCAGCACCTGCCAGCGGCTCGCGCCCATCGTCAGCAGCAGGTCACTGTAGCCTTTGCCGCTTGAGCGGAGGCCGTCGTAGGTGCTGACCACCACCGGGAAGAACGCGGTCAGGAAGACCACCGCCACCTTGCTCCACAGCGTATAGCCGAACCACATAATGAAGATCGGCGACAAGGCAATCAATGGAATCGTCTGGCTGATGATTAGAAAAGGATAGAGGGCTTTCTCCAGCGGCCGGAACATAAACATTCCCGTGCCCAGCAGGGTACCGCATAGGATTGACAGCAGGAACCCGGTAAGCACCTCCTGCAAGGTGGCGAGCAGATGCACGCCAATCAGCAGCTTCCGGTGTTCCAGCAGGGCCGCTCCAATGGAGGAAGGGGCAGGCAGGATGAACTCCGGGACAGCGCCCAGCCGGACCACTAGCTCCCAAACCGCCAGCACCACCGTGGCCAGCAGTGTGAACGGCCCGTATTTCTGCAGCAGCCCTTTATATGATTTTGCTCTCATACAACCTCCGCTCCAGCTGCGCACGCAATTCAATGAATCGTGGCTCATAGTTCATCGTGTGTGTTCTCGGTCTTGGCAGCTCCACAGTCAGCTCTTCCAGGTCCTTCTCTGGACCAGCAGCCATCAGATAAATCCGGTCGCTGAGCAGCAGCGCCTCCTCCAGGTCGTGGGTGATGAATAGAACCGTCTTGTTCAGGCTCCCCCACAGGTCCAGCAGCCAGCGGTGCAGCTCTCTTTTGGTCAAGGCGTCCAACGCACCGAAGGGTTCATCCAGCAGCATGAGTTCACTGCCGGTTACAAGGGTGCGGATGAAGGCCACGCGCTGGCGCATGCCGCCGGACAGCTCGCGCGGGTAGGCGGCTTCATAGCCGGCTAGTCCGAATTGGCGCAGCATTTCGCTTACCCGGGCGGCGTCTTCCTGTTTGTTGTTCCGGCGGCTTAAGGTGAGTGGCAGCAGGCAATTGTCCAGCGCCGTGCGCCAGGGCAGCAGCAGATCCTGCTGCGGCATATAGGCGACCTTGCCCAGCCGCTGCGGCCCCGGCGTTCCGCCATCCAGAGCGAGTCTGATCTCGCCGCTGCCTGGCTCCAGCAGTCCGGCAATCATGCGGAACAAAGTGCTTTTGCCGCAGCCGCTCGCACCGACCACGGAGATGAATTCTCCGCGCCGCACCTTCATGGAGAGATTGGAGAATACCGGAGTGCGGACAGGTCCGGGAAAGCTGTAGGCCAGATGCTGAATTGATAATAACTCCGTAATACGCAGCCCCTCCTTAGTAGCTTGAATTTCATTCCTTTCCATAAAAACAAGAAAGACCCATCTAGTTCCCGGAGGAATAAATGGGCCAAATCATCCACGCTGCATCTGCCATTGCCATGCAAATCTATGAACATTCTGCTCCACTTCCCTCCGCTGGTATAATCCAGATCAGGTTCCAAGGGTCCGGAGCATCAAGCTCCATCTCAGTCAGGCGACTCCCCTAGTGAATAAACAGGACACTATGAAATTACAATCGGTTATTAATATAGCACAACCTGGAAAGCTGTGGCAATGAATATCAATGAGGGCGGCGCAGACCGTTCACGAATATAGCAGGATAGGGGAAAGAGAACTCCCTGCACATGTGCAGCAGCAGCGTATGTGCAGGGAGTTTTTTTGCGATGACAGCGCGACTGGGGTGAGGAGAAATTATTGCATTTTCCGGGCAAGCTATAGCTCAGTCATTAAGAAAGGGGAATTTGGAATGAAAATACCTGTAATGCGTAAGTTGAGTCTGCTCTTCCTGCTGGCTTTGGCCGTGTCGGGCTGCGGGAATAATACAGCCGATAATTCGGCGGCTGAACCTACGGCAGCACCCAAACCAGGTTCTGCTGCAACCGCGGCACCTCCAGCTGCAGCAGACGACAGTCTGCAAGCCGTCAAATCCAGGGGCAAGCTGCGGATCGGCACCGAGGGCACCTACGCGCCATTCACCTATCACGATACGGACGGTAAGCTGACCGGCTTTGACGTTGAGATTGCCACAGAAGTAGCGAAACGCCTGGGGGTGGAGCCGGAATATTTTGAAACCCAATGGGACGGATTATTTGCCGGGATGGATGCTAAGCGTTTTGATGTGATTTTTAATGAAGTATCGGTTACGGATGAGCGCAAGGTTAAATATGACTTCTCCGAGCCCTATATCGTTTCCAAGGCAGTGCTGATTGTCGGTGAGAATAATGAGGAGATTACGAGCTTCGCTGATCTTAAGGGGAAGAAGTCCGGGCAATCTTTAACCAGCAACTTATCCAAAATAGCAAGTGAAAATGGTGCGGAAATCGTGGCAGTGGATGGTTTCAACCAGGCTATTGACCTGCTGATTTCGGGACGGATCGATGCAACGGTGAATGACGGTTTGTCTTACCTGGATTTGAAGAAGCAGAAGCCGGATGTGAAGATCAAGGTGGTGGATGAAATAGAAGGAGGTTCACAAAGTGCGGCAGCCTTCCTGAAGGGACAAGATGAGCTGGTTCAGGCTGTCAGTGCTGCGATTTCCGATATGAAAAATGACGGCACCTACCTTACTATTTCCGAGAAATATTTCGGAGCCGATGTTTCCAAATAATTTAGGGCCAGGTTTCCGCTGCGGACTAGAGGCCTGCGAAGGATGTCATAACGATGGATGAGCGCAAACTGCAGATTGTAATAGACTCGCTGCTGCCACTGCTGAAAGCCGGGGTGGCTTTTACCCTTCCCCTGACGCTGGTATCTTTTGTGCTGGGCCTGCTGCTGGCGGTATGGACGGCGCTTGTGCGGCTGGCCCCTTGGACGTTTCCCAAGCTGATTGCCCGCTTCTATGTGTGGATCATCCGTGGAACGCCGCTTTTGGTGCAGCTGTTTATTATTTTTTACGGCTTGCCGACATTGGGCATTGTGCTTGATCCATTTCTTGCCGCAACCATTGGATTTACACTTAGTGTGGGCGCTTATTCATCGGAAATTGTGCGTGCCGCCATTCTGTCGATCCCCAAAGGCCAGTGGGAGGCCGCTTTCTCAGTCGGCATGACCCGGTCGCAGGCGCTGCGCCGGATTATTCTGCCGCAGGCCGCACGTGTCTCGGTACCCCCGCTGTCCAACTCGTTCATTAGTCTGGTAAAGGATACCTCACTGGCGGCAACGATTACCTATGTGGAAATGTTCAAAACCGCGCAGCAGATTTCCGCCACCACCTACGAACCGCTGCTGGTGTACTGTGAGGCCGGGGTGTTCTATCTGATGTTCTGTTCGGTACTGTCCGTGCTGCAGATCTATCTGGAGAAACGTCTGGGCCGTTATTCTGCAGGTTAAAGGAGAGATACATTTGATTGAAATCGCTGATTTGCATAAATCCTTCGGCACGCTGCAGGTATTGAAGGGGATTGACCTTAAGCTTGAAGACGGCAAGGTGCTGGTCATTATCGGCCCCTCCGGTTCCGGCAAAACCACACTGCTGCGCTGCTTCAACCTGCTGGAGATTCCTGACCAGGGCACTCTGGCCCTCGGAGATACCGTGATTCATTTCAACGGGCTGGTTACCATTCCCCGTAAAGCACTTCAGGCTGTTCGCCAGCATACGGGAATGGTGTTTCAATCCTATAATTTATTCCCGCATATGACGGCGATTGGTAATATAATGGAAGGACAGGTTACCGTTCAGAAGCGGTCTAGAGATGAAGCGCGTAAGCGTGGACTTCAATTGCTGGCCAAGGTGGGCCTGGCTGACAAAGCGGATTCATATCCGCACCAGCTATCCGGCGGACAGCAGCAGCGGGTGGCCATTGCCCGGGCTATGGCGGTGGAGCCGGAGGTGCTGCTGTTCGATGAACCAACCTCGGCGCTCGACCCCGAGCTGGTGGGTGAAGTGCTTAAGGTGATCCGCCAGCTGGCTGCGGAAGGCATGACGATGATTATTGTGACCCATGAGATGAAATTCGCCGCCGACGTGGCAGACTGGGTAATTCTGATGGATGAAGGTGTGATTCTGGTGCAGGGTACCCCTCAGGAGGTGCTGATAGAGACGAAGAACCCGCGTGCGCTGCAGTTTCTCAGGCAGACTGAGCGGTGATGAGGGTAGCGAAGGTGGATGGTGGACGCTAACAGCTGGCTATCAACTGCTGACTGCTCCTTGGATTCTGCTGAACGTTGTTTAGCCAAGTATCCTGGTTAGGTTGCAAGACAAGTATTAGTACAATGGCGGGAGAGGTTGTGTGGGTGTGAAGATGTGGAACGGGGAGGACACTGGAGTCTGTTGTGTTGAAATACCGGCTGATGTGGCGGAGCCGACCGTGCTGCAGTTGATGTCAGCGCTGTCTGCCGCGAAGCAGCAGAAGATCAGGCGGTTGATGAGGCGGGAGGACGCGCTGAATGTGTTGATGGCGGACATCCTCTCCAGGCTGTGCATCTGCCGGACACTGGGCATCAGGAACAGGGAGATTGAATTCGGTCAGAATGCGTATGGGAAACCCCATCTTATGGGACAGAATAGGCTTCATTTCAACCGTTCCCATTCCGGGTCCTGGGCAGCTGTGGCCGTATCGACCGAGAGTGTGGGAATTGATGTGGAACGGATAAGCAAGGCCGATCTAGGGGTGGCTGAACGTTTTTTTGCGCCGCAGGAGTACAGGCAGCTGCTGCAGGTGGAAGGGGGGGAGAGGCAACGTTTCTTCTATGATCTGTGGACGCTGAAGGAGAGTTATATCAAGGCAGCCGGACAAGGGTTGTCGCTGCCTTTGTCCTCGTTCTCGATTGATTTGCGCAGTGAGCAGATCACCCTGGAGACGGAGCATGAATGGAAGCCTTGTTACTTCCGCCAATATCCGATTGATCCCGCATATCGCTTATCACTCTGCTCGCCGCTGAACCGTTTGCCGGATGACGTGGAGATGATAGGGCTGGCAGATCTGTGCGAGGAATTCTCACAGTATTTATAGGTCATTATAGGTATACATAAGATAACAGCAGGTTGGACAAGGAACCAACGAACCAACGAACCAACGAACCAACGAACCAATGAACAACGAACGAACAAACGAACGAACGAGCCAACGAACCACAAACATACGAACCCGCGAGCCAACCAACCTCACGACGGACCGTTTAGCCCCTATTTCGTCATTTCTGCGTTATTTTGCTGCGTTACGGACCCTATAGACCTTATTCGTACACTTTAGGCTCCCAGCAGAGGGAATTAGGCCAAATAGGGGCAACTGAGTCTGTTAGCGCAGTGAAATATGCTGTTTTGCAACAGATAAGGGCTCCTCGGTCCGTTGTCCCTCAACGGCCACGGGGAATAATGAGTTGGTTACTGGCGGGGTTCAGACTTATTCTGGAGAAACGGTAGTGTTCGCCTTTAACAGCGATTGGAAGAACCCTTCGAACCCGAATCGAGGCTTCATTCACAAGTAACCTACCGCTGATTTTGGTTTTGAACCGAAAAATTGACATCCAAACTTTTAATAGTTTGGATGTCAATTTTTGTTAGTATTGAATCCTTCTGGTTCATGGAAGGATTATTCCGCTTCCAGAGCCGCAGCCTGCTGGGAGCTCAGGTAATCAAGTGCGTTATACAGCATTACTGCTGCTTCAGCGCGTGTGATTTCGCTTTTTGGATTAAATTTGCCCTTGGCATCCAGGCTGTTGATGTTGTACTTAAGGGAACGCTGGACGCTGCCCTGATAGTCAGGGGTCAATTGATCTTCATCTGCGATCTTGGCAGGTACGATGTTGATCATTGGCAGGCCGCCAATTTGCTCAATCCCTTGCACAAGGAAGGAAGTGAACACTTCTTTGGTGATTAGCTTGGCAGGATCAATGTTCTCAGGAATCTGGATTCCGTTGTAGTGGGCATTGATGAACGCTTCCGCGTACCAGGCTTTGTCTTTCACTTTGGTGAACAAGGCGCTGGCAATCGGAGCCTTGTTGTAGTCAATGGCAGCCAGACTAAGCTGGAGACCGCCGGAGATAAACTGAATCCCCTGTGCTGTCGTAACCTTGGAGCCGGGCAGGAACTGGGTGTCCGAGATGCCTTTGATCAAGCCTTGTTCTTTAAGCGAGATGATCTTGTCTTTGCCGCTGGTGCTGCCAATATCCTTGAAGCTGTCTCCAGCAGCAAACATCTGGCTTCCCAGAGAGAAGGAGAGCAAGGTTACTGTTGTAATAGCCGCTAAGGTTCTTTTTCTCATATTCATGTTCATTCCACCTCATAGTTGGGTTTGGCCGGTTGGCCTTTATTACCATCTTTGACGGGGAGTTGAACCGAAAGGTTGCGGACCTCTACATATTTTATTCTTGTGCTCTAACCTTTCACATCATTTCACGAAAAAGCTGGTTGCGGTACGGGTATTTGCTGAAACGTGTCTTGAAGCTCATGAACACCCCATAGTCTGCTACGGTGACCGTTCTGAGCGCAGAGGTGGGGATTAAGCGCCTTACCATCGCCTCGACCGCGCCTGTATCCTTGCGCCGCAGAGCTGCAGCGAAAGACCTGGCGAAGGTGTAGCTGCCGGCCAGCTTGCGGTACAGCGGCAGCGCCGAGCGGGCAACATAGCGGTGTGCCCGGGTATTGAAGGTGAACTGCACCAGGCCGGTTGGGATGGTGGTGCCGCTAGTATAGTAAGCAACGGGTAGCGGGAATGGAAAGGCTATGAAATATCCAATTGCGTTGGTTCCATAGTCATCCTGCCGGGCCAGGGTTGGCAGCGTGGACAGCATCCGACCCATAAGATCCAGGTCTGCAGTAACGACGGCGGTTGTCCACTTACTGGCGAAGGGCTGATTTCCGGCAATCTTCCGGTAGAATGGCAGCATGGCTCTGGCAACCGTCTGCAGCACTTGTGCGGTCACCCGAAGCCGGGATTGCTGTTTCGTGCCATGGTTCATATGCGCATCCTCCTCATATTCGTTTCTATAAGATGAACTTCATTCTTAAGTTCACGTTCTATATAAGGTATGGCAGGCGGGCTGGTGCGGGTATGGGCGGCTGCCGGGTGCCGGGTGCCGCGAAATATAGTTTCCATCGCTTGGGAACTAAGGCACTTTTCTTTGGCGGATAATTTTGTTATGCTTATATCGTAAGAATTACTGTTTGCGGAAAGGCTGGAAACCCAAATGGACCCTATTGCCAACATTAGCCAGCAATTTGCGGCACAAAAGTATAAATTAACCCCCCAGCGCCAGGCGATTGTGAAGGTGCTGCTAGATAACGAGAAGGATCATCTGAGTGTGGAGGAAGTCTACATGATGGTGAAGAACAGCTATCCCCATCTGGGTCTCGCCACAGTGTACCGCACCCTGGAGCTGCTCTGTGAGCTGCATATTGTGGAGAAAATGAACTTCGGAGACGGCGTATCACGTTATGATCTGCGTGGCGGTGATCACGAGCATATGCATCATCACCTAATCTGCAGCGTATGCGGCAGGTTGGAGGAGATCAAGGAGGATTGGCTGCTGGATCTGGAGAAGCGGCTGGAGCGGGAGTATGGGTTCCAGGTCTCAGACCATCGGCTGGATTTCAAGGGGACGTATAACACCTGCCAGAAAACGTCCTGCAAGCGCGAAAAGGCCAACAAGGCCGTTTCGTAAGCAGGGAAACAGGACAAAGGCTGCCCGTTCGCAAGGTTATCTTGCGAATAGGCAGCCTTTGCTGCAAATATAAGAATGTTGAGGTACGAATGCCGACTCTTTCAGAGGACGACAAAGCCGTTTCTTCTTGAAATATAAGAAAGTCAGATCTGCTTGTTCGCACTGCCTTTGGCCTGCTTGGGCCAGAATGTATAGCTGAGGCTGATGATCATATCGATGGCCACGATCACTCCCCATATCTGAACCGTGCTGGATAAGTTCTCGGTCCGGGCGGCATCGCCGACAATGTAGTTGATGCCTGTGATCACGCCATAACAGATGGCATAAGCCAACAGGTGCAGCAGACAGCCTGTGCGTTCATGCTTCGCATGCTCCGGTCCATACTTGGGTTTCGCTGTCGGCGGCGGGCCGCCCGCGAAGCGATAGGCGAAACGTTCATCTGCCCAGCGGATCATCTTGTGTCCGAAAGCGATCGAAACCCCGATATATATCGCCGATAGGCTGTGAACGAAGGTAGCCGTGGCGCCATCCTTCAGATCATAAATAGTAGCAACAATCAGAGCCAGATCAATCAGCGGTGTGCAGAGCAGCAGAAGTGCGCCCAGCTTTTTTTGCTTGAAGATATAACGGGAGGTCAGTCCCCCCAACACAAACACCCAGAAGGCAATCTCACAGCCTACAATGAAATATCCCATTCCTAATCATTCAGCCCCTTTTAAATAATACAAACGTATTAAATAACCGAATTCATAGTAACACAGAAACATTCACAATTCAACTAAATAAAAAAACTGCCCTGCGCAGCCATTTCTGCTTGCAGGACAGCTCGATAATGAAGCGGGTTCCTATGGACGGCTGGGAATGAACGACCTCATCCATGTGCCGAAGCTGCCAGGGTTACGGCTCTGTACCAGCACAACACCCTCCCCGCGGAAGCGGCAGACCAGCGCTTCGCCGCTCGTGAAGCTGTTCAACCAGCCGGACGCCGCTTTTTCCACCTTGTAATCCATATAATCCGGCCAGGCCACAAGATGCCCGTTATCGATAATCATCTCTTCGCCAGCCTCAAGGTTGATGGCGTGAATCGCTCCGAAGGAGGAGAGAAATACGGTTCCGCTGCCGCTGATCTCTATAATAAAGAACCCCTCCCCCGAGAAGAGGCCCCGGCTCAGATTCTGCATCTTGGTGTTGACCTGTATGCCTGAGCTGCCCGCCAGGAAACCGTCCTTCTGCACAAACAGCTTGTACGATCCGTCCAGCTCTACGGCCTGCACATCGCCCAACGATCCGGGAGACAGCAGAACCTCGCTTTGACCGCGTGTGGCTGTAAGCTCCTGGAAGAAGAACTTCTCACCGCTCAGCATTCTTCCCAGCCCGCGCATAATGCCGCCGTCCACCGTACCGCGCAGCTCCACATTCGGCGACATCGCCACCATTGCGCCCATTTCTGCCTTGACACTTTCCCCGGAATTCAGATAAACCTTCAACATAGCAAATGCGCCTTCATATAATACTTCATATTTCATAGTCATAATCCTCCGATTCCTATTGTAAATAATAGAGGGTTCTCTTCCAGTATCCATGCTTCGTTTAAGAAAGGCAAATATAGGTTATAAAAAGGATACAAGACGTCACATTATAAGAGGTGCAGCCATGAACAGTCAACCCAAATGTACTGACCTGAATTACAGAACAGGATGTTATTCTTTACTGCTGATGGTCCTGTCCGCTTTGCTGCTATTGTCAAATGCCCAGGATGCAGCTGCCAAGCCGGTGGATCAGGCGGCCGTGTCCACGTCTCAGAAACAGAGTTCTGCACAGAAAGACCATAAAGTCGTCAAGAAAACAGCTTTTGGCATCTATGAAGGCCAGGCAGACAGCCATACCGTTGAAATGTCCGTGTACGGCGAGGCGATTGCGCTGCAATTCGATGAGGAACTTGAACCACTGATCAGCAGCCTTGACGAAGGTGAAAAAATAGCATTTACGTATACAGAGCAGCAGGCGGGCGATGATCCGCATGTGATGCTGCGAGAGCTGATCTTCATCCGCAGAATTGCTGCGGGCAGCGACCTTTTTAAAATATAAGAATTTAAATGCTTCACGCCATAAATTATCCTTCTATTTCTCGCAGAAACGGATGCCTGAAAGCGATACGTAGTATCGCTGCTTCGGAAGCATACGCTTTGCAGAGGACGGCGAAGCCGTTTCTACTTATCATCAAGTGAGCGGGAGTATGCTACAATAGTTGAAGCTGGCCAATACAGAAGCTGGCAATACACCGTGATTAGGAGAGTGGTGCCAAAATGGCACGAACCCAAACCCAGAAAGACCTGCGCAAGGCCGCACGCAGCGGCAGCAGAAGCCCGGCCGATAACCGCAGACTGAATGAGCACTACAGCGCAATCTCGCAGCATGTCCGGGTCACCCCGAGCAAGTCGCAGCAATTGAATAAACTGAAGTACAAGGAGCGGATCTATGTTGATGACGCTCCTTTTTCATGTCCATATTTAAGCATGCAACTGCAAACGCCGATATATAAGAATTTCTCTTCGCGGCGCTCGATCAATATTCAGGTGTAGGTGCAGCACTGTTATACACAGTCTGTTCCCGGCTATGTATCCGAAATTGCTTAGGCGACATGCCAAACCTGCTGCGGAAGATACGGTGGAAATACGTGTAGTTCGCGAAACCGCAGGTTTCGGCTACGTGCTCCAGAGGCATCGGGCTGAAGGTGATCCGCTCTCTGGCCATCTCCAGCCTGACCTCATTTACATATTTAATGATCGTGGTCCCAAAAGCTTCCTTGAAAAGGTGGACTGCCCTGGAGACAGATATGTCAACATGTCCAGCCACATCCTCCAGCTGAAAAGGAAACGCGGCATGCTCTTCCACATACTGCTTCATACGGAAGGCCAAATATCCCCTCGGCGATACAGCGGGCTGATCCAGCATAAGCCGGTCTATTTCCATACATAATATCTGCAGGTAGCATGCGGAAATCTCCGGCGAGAAGTCAGATAAACGGCGTTGCTCCAGCACCAGCTGGCGGAACAGGCCTACGAAGCTGTCAATTTGCGGGATTGTAATCCGGGAGGGCGGCTTGCTGCGCACCCACCATTCTTCAATCCAGGCTCCTCCGCAGAAAATATGATAATCACCGCTCTCCACCCGTGGATTGCCTGCGGCATAGCTCTCCTTGTCAATACTGAGGTAATACGGGTCATGGGGGGCAAACAGCATCATATCCCCGCTCTCCACTGGCGAAATTACCCCGTTGATTAAGGCTCGGCTTCTGCCCTCGGTCTGCAGCCGGATCAGATAGTTCTGATTTCCTTGCTGCTCTGACATATGAAACGGCTTGCGGTGAAAAGAAAAGCCAGCTGAATAAACATAGCAGGTTGGGGTAGTGTTCATGGGTCCTCCTGGTGCATAAATTTTACCAGTTAAAAGATGAGCAGATTGTTCATGTTTAAACCATATTATTCATTTTAATATATACGCTTTCATATTACCATGAACCTAAGCTTAAAAGATATTATTATGGACTAAGCGGAGGGAGAACTGAGGAAATCAAGCCTGGTCAATGCCGGAAGTAAGATTTGGACATCAATGAGGGTTGGATGATTACTTATCCAGGAGCAGCCTTTTTGTTCAGGTGATGCTTTACTTGCCCGTTCGAATAGGTACAGAGATGGAAAGACTAGGAATAACTAATGATCGATAAAGGGAGCGATAAAAATGCTGAAGATTGGCTTGCAATTGTATACGCTGAGAGAAGAGCTGGAACAGGATTTCGAGGGAACCTTGCGCAAGGTGGCTGCTCTTGGCTACAGCGGTGTGGAGTTCTATCATTTCTTCGGCCGTAGTAGCGCTGACATAAAGCAGCTGCTGGACGAGACCGGACTGGTTGCGCTGGGCGCGCATCGCCCGTATGACGCACTGCTGAATGAAACTGAACAAGAAATCGCCTACAACCTGGAGATTGGCAATAAACGTCTAGTCATACCTTATCTTACTGAAGAGCAGCGCAATTATCCTGAGGTTGCCGAGAACCTGAAGCTCATTGGACAGAAGTGCAAGGCGCACGGGGTAGTCCTGCTCTACCATAACCATGATTTTGAGCTGATTGAACGCTTCGGCGAGCTTACAGCCTTTGACGGCTTATTTGCCGAGGTACCGGCTGAACTGCTGCAGGTGGAGATGGATACATGCTGGGTGCATCACGCGGGTTATGATGCCATTGCTTATGTCAACAAATACGCCGGACGTCTGCCGGTTATCCACCTGAAGGATATGAAGAAGCAGGCAGACGGTTCTGCTGAAACCGTTGTGCTGGGCGAAGGTGAAGTAGATCTGGCCGGTATTGTGGAGGCCGCAGCAGAAGCGGGCACAGAGTGGGCCGTAGTGGAACAGGATTATTGCCGCCGTCCGGCGCTGGATAGTATTGCAGATAGTATGGAATGGCTGAGAACCTATGCGAATCAAGGAGGAAAAGTTCATGTCTAACAAATTAAAAATTGCTATTATCGGTTGCGGGGGAATCGCAAACGGGAAACATATGCCAAGCTTGTCCCGTCAGGCGGATGCTGAAATGGTGGCCTTCTGCGATATTGTAGAGGAACGCGCTCAGGAAGCGGCCAAAACATATGGCTCCGAAGGAGCGGTGGTGTATACCGATTTCCGCAAGCTGTTGGCAGACGGTGGGTTTGATATTGTGCATGTGTGCACACCGAATGACAGCCACTCCGAGATTACGGTAGCTGCGCTTGAAGCAGGGAATCATGTGTTGTGTGAGAAGCCTATGGCCAAGACCACGGCGCAAGCCCAGGACATGCTGGACGCCGCACGCCGCACCGGCAAGAAGCTCTCCATCGCTTACCAGAACCGTTTCCGTTCGGACAGTGAATATATGAAAGCGTTGTGTGAGAATGGCGACCTTGGCGATATTTATTATGCCAAAGCGATTGCGCTCCGCCGCCGCGCGGTTCCAACCTGGGGTGTGTTTCTTGATGAAGACAAGCAGGGCGGCGGACCGCTGATCGATATCGGCACCCATGCGCTTGATCTTACCCTGTGGATGATGGACAACTACAAGCCGCGTTCCGTAATGGGCAACACCTATCACAAGCTGGCCAAGAACGGGAATTCGGGCAATGCTTTTGGCCCATGGGACCCGGAGCAGTTCAAGGTGGAAGATTCTGCCTTCGCGTTCATTACGATGGAGAACGGCGCAACGATTGTACTTGAATCCAGCTGGGCACTGAACGTTTCGGAGTACGGGGAAGCGAGAACGATGCTGGCCGGTACGGAAGGCGGAGCCGATATGGCTGACGGCCTGCGCATTAACGGCGATCGTGGCGGACGCCTGTATGAGACGAAGGTAGACTTGTCTGCGGGCGGGGTAGCCTTCTACAACGGCGGTGAAGAGGATGCCGCTGACCGTGAAGCCCGGCTGTGGCTGGAAGCGGTAAGGGAAGACAAGGAGCCGGTTGTGAAGCCGGAGCAGGCTTTTGTCGTGACCCAGATCCTCGAAGCGGTGTATGAATCGGCGCGAACCGGACGTGCAGTATATTTTGACGGAACATCCGATCTTTAATAGAATAATCTATATATCATCAAGCTACCAGAGAAGCAGGAGTGGAGACCATGAATACAAGCAAACATACTGTAGTTATTGTTGGTTATGGAGGAATGGGAAGCTATCACGCCGGATTAATCCGCGAGAATGACCGGCTGGAAGTAACAGGCACCTACGATCTGCTGGAAGAACGGCGCGCCGCTTCGGTGGAAGCGGGGTATAGAAGCTACGCAAGCTTCGAGGAAGTGCTTGATGATTCAGCTGTGGAGATCGTATTGATTGCCACACCTAATGATGTGCACAAGGAGATTGCCATTCAGGCGCTGCAGGCTGGCAAACATGTGATCTGCGAGAAGCCGGTGGCTATGTCTTCCGATGAGTTCAAAGAGATGTTGGCCGCAGCCGGTGAAGCCGGACGCACGCTGATGGTGCATCAGAACAGACGCTGGGATGAAGATTTCCGGGTAATCAAGCAGATGTATGACAAGGAAACGATTGGCTCACTGTTCCAGCTGGAGTCGCGGGTTCATGGAGCCAATGGGATTCCCGGCGACTGGCGTCACGTCAAGGAGCAGGGAGGAGGCATGCTGCTGGATTGGGGCGTCCACCTGCTGGACCAGCTGCTGTTTATGATTGACAGTCGAATCACCAGTGTCAGCAGCAGCCTTAGCTTCATCCTGGGCAATGAAGTCGATGACGGTTTCGAAGCCGTGATTCAGTTCGAGAACGGAGTGAAAGCGATGGTTGAAGTCGGCACCACCAACTTCATTTCCCTGCCGAGATGGTATGTGAAGGGTAGCGAAGGAACGGCAGTGATCGAAGATTGGTCCCTTACCGGCAGATACGTAACCCGCAACAATGAAGGTGTGCGGGTGGAGCCGAAGCCGATCCGTGCCGGCGTAGGCTTGACCAAGACGATGGCGCCGCCATCGGAAGGCGCGACAATTACTGAGGCGTTACCTGCTGCGGCCGAACTGCCCTCTTCCTTCTTCGATAACTTCGCCGATGTGATTGAGGGTACGGCTGAGCCGATCGTCAAGAACGCCGAAGTGCTGCGGGTGCAGCATCTGATTGAAGCTATTTTTGCAGCGGCTGAGAAGAATGAAGTGATCAAGAATTTCGACCTGTACACGAGTAAGTAATCCCCCAAATACATTTCTACGGATGAGAGGCGTTCAATAATGAAACTCGGAGTATTTATGGTACTGTTCGGCGGACGCAAGCTGGAAGATGCCCTGGATTATGTAGCATCCAAGGGGCTGAAGGCGGTAGAGATCGGTACAGGCGGCAACCCTGGCAACAGCCACTGCGATCCTAAGCTGCTGCTGGAGAATGAGACGGCGCTGAAGGAATTCAAGCATGCAGTAGAATCCAGAGGGCTGATGATCAGTGCCTTGAGCTGTCACGGCAACCCGTTGCATCCGCAAAAGGAGCTGGCACGCAAGGACCATGACGATTTCGTTCATACGGTCAAACTGGCGCAGAAGCTGGGCGTAGAAGTAGTGAACACGTTCTCCGGGTGTCCGGGAGATCATGAGAATGCGAAATATCCGAACTGGCCGGTCGCTCCCTGGCCCAATGATTATCAGGAGATTCTGGCCTGGCAATGGGAGAACAAAGTCATTCCTTACTGGCGCGAATGGGGTGCCTTCGCAGCTGAGCATGGGGTGAAGGTTGGACTGGAGCTGCATGGCGGATTCTCTGTACATACTCCAGCTACGCTGCTGCGGCTTAGAGAAGCGGCAGGTGAAGTGATCGGTGCGAATCTGGACCCAAGCCATATGTGGTGGCAGGGAATTGATCCGGTGCAGGCGATTCATATCCTGGGCCGTCAAGGTGCAATTCACCACTTCCATGCCAAGGACACTGTGATTGATCCGGTGAATGTCAACATGCATGGTCTGACAGATATGCAGTCTTATGAGAAAATGCTGGACCGTGCCTGGCAGTTCCGTTCCGTAGGTTACGGACATGATATGAAGACATGGGCGGATATTATGAGTGCACTGCGCCTGGTCGGCTATGATTATGTAGTCAGCATAGAACATGAGGATGGTTTGATGTCTGTAGAAGAAGGTTTCTCCAAAGCTGTGGACAATCTGCACCAGGTCCTTATTCAAGAGCCGCTCGCCGATATGTGGTGGGTCTAAGCGTTACTCTTTAATGACTAAAGATTACAATGAGCTGCACAATCATTTGCGGAAGTCGCCCTTAAGCTTGACGGCGGCTTCCTTGTGCTGACATAAGGCTTGCAAATGTATGTCGTGGCTGTGGCGTACCTACATTACTGGGAGGAATTTGTTGTGGAGAGCTTCACGAAATCCAAATTGACAGAACAACAGCTGGTCATCCTGACTGCCGCTGCATTGGGGCCGGAGATCGGGATCATCAACAGCCGGGAGCTGACCGGAGGCATGTTCAATGCAGCTTATGAATTGGAGCTAAGTGACGGTCGAGCCGTTATTCTGAAGATAGCCCCGCCTTCGGGGGTTGAATTGTTGACCTATGAACACAATATTATGCAGGCTGAGGTCGCAGCCCTGCGTCTGGTGCATGCAGCCGGCAAGGTACCCGTGCCGGAGGTTTACGCTTATGATGACAGCCTGCAGCTGTACCCGTCGCCTTTTTTCTTCATGGAGAAGATTGATGGGCAGCCATATAATGAAGTCAAAGAAGAGCTGTCTGCGGAAACGCGTGCCAGTATCGAGACCCAGCTGGGAATCTACAACCGCGAGATTAATGAGCTGCGCGGGGATCGGTTTGGCTATTTTGACAATACCGGTAAGCGGAATGAGCAAGACTGGAGAACTACATTTAAGGGAATGATCCTTGATATTCTGGAAGATGGTCAGCGACTGAACGCCTGGCTGCCTGCTCCGGTTGAGGAGATCAAGCTTGAGATTGACAAATATTTGCCTGCACTCGATGAGGTGACGGTTCCTCGCCTGGTGCACTGGGATTTATGGAACGGCAACTTGTTCGTCAAGGAGGGTGCGATATCGTCCATTATTGACTGGGAACGGGCGCTGTGGGGTGATGTGCTGCTGGAATATTATTTCCGTCATTTTGAGAACTCAGCAGCATTCCACAAGGGGTATGGCAGCGAATTTACTAGCCCGAACGAACAGCGACGGATTCGCTTATACGATTTCTACCTGGATCTCATCCTCTGCATCGAATGCTATTCCCGCCAGTATGAGGATCAGGACCACCGGAACTGGACTCAGGATAATCTGCAGGACAGCTGGGAACGGTTCATAAATGAAGCTTAAACAGGGAATCGCAGCTTGACTCTGGAAGCAAGCGAAGAACTGATAACAGCCAATGTAAGCATTTTCTCATATTTCAGAAAAATCTTGACTTAAACCTACAAAACTAGATACAATATTACTTATTGCTAATCATCATTAAATGAGAATTATTATCATAATTATCCAGAAATGGAGAGGGTGACAGGATGGAGCGCCTTTTAGAGGTCAAAGATTTGGCAATTTCGTTCAGAACACGTGGTGGTGAAGTACAAGCGATCCGTGGTGTAAGCTTTCATGTGGACAAGGGTGAGACCCTTGCGATCGTAGGAGAATCCGGTTCCGGCAAAAGTGTAACTTCGCAGGCGGTAATGAAGCTGGTTCCCCAACCGATGGGCCATTACAAACGCGGCAAGATTATGTTTGACGGGCAGGAGCTGATCGCCAAAACCGAAAAGCAAATGCAGAAGATTCGCGGCAAGGAGATCGGTATGATCTTCCAGGACCCGATGACCTCGCTGAATCCGATGATGAAGGTCGGCAAACAGATTACCGAAGTATTGTTCAAGCATGAGGATATTTCCAAGGCGGATGCCTACAAACGCGGGATTGAGCTGCTCAATCTGGTGGGAATTCCTTCCCCTGAACGCCGTTTCCAGCAGTATCCGCATGAGTTCAGCGGCGGGATGCGTCAACGTGTGGTTATCGCCATGGCGCTTGCGGCCAACCCGAAGCTGCTGATTGCGGACGAGCCTACCACTGCGCTTGACGTAACGATCCAGGCTCAGATTCTTGATCTGATGAAGGATCTGCAGAAGAAAATTGACACCGCAATTATTTTCATTACCCATGATCTTGGCGTTGTAGCCCGCATGGCTGACCGTGTAGCTGTAATGTATGCCGGACAGATTGTGGAAATGGGCACAGCTGCCGAAATTTTCTATGATCCAAGACATCCGTACACCTGGGGACTGCTGGCTTCGATGCCAAGTCTGGAGAGCAAAGGCTCCCAGCTTACGGCCATTCCGGGTACACCTCCCGATCTGATCAAGCCGCCTAAGGGCGATGCTTTTGCGCTCCGCAGCACCTATGCGATGCAGATCGATATGGAAAAAGAACCTCCTACCTACAAGGTATCGGATACACATCTGGTGAAATCCTGGCTGATGCACCCTATGGCACCTGCAGTAGAGCCGCCGGATGTAGTTAAGAAGAGACGCCGCGTGCTGCCGAACGCTTATCCGGAGCCTGTATTGGTGGAGAATAACGAGTATTAATTTGTGTTCATCCGGACACGATAATTACAGAAGCGCCAGGCTGTCTTGCAGCCTGGCGTTTTGTTGAAATAGAAGAAAGTACAAGTTTCATCTGATTCTTTATCCTTCTATTTCTCGCAGAAACGGATGCCTGAAAGCGATATTTAGTATCGCTGCTAAGGAAGCATACGCTTTTCAGAAGACGGCGAAGCCGTTTCTACTTGTGGACCTGCCAAGCTGTGACTTTAACAAGACAAGCGTGGTACAATAGCTCGTAAAGGAGTGATAATATGTCCATTCAAATTGATGTCCAAACTACGCCGAACCCGAATTCGATCAAAATCAACACCAACCAGACCTTGTTCGAAGGCCCTTCGAGCACATCGCTGAAGCAAGGCGACGCTACCGAGCATCCATTGGCCATTGCCCTGTTGGCTATTGAAGGCGTTGACAATATCTTCGGCATTCGTGATTTCGTAACCATCAGCAAAACTGCTGATGCCAGCTGGGATACCATCCTGCCGCAGGTTGAAGACGTTTTTGACAAAGTGTACGCATAGGACAGAAAAGACCGTTAAGATGGTGCAGATAATGAAGCCGGTTCATCGTGATTTGTGGCGATGGGCCGGTTTTTTTCTGAAAATGTCAAAACCCTCCCAAGCCGACAACGCAGCCTGAGAGGGTGAGGAGGGAGAATCATGGGGGAATCAGAGGCGGATACGGTTGTAACTTAGAAAGTAGGTACTTAGAAATTAGAAATCGGAAGTAGCGACTTCAATCGTGCCGAATACTGCGCCGGCAGCAGTACTGAGCAGAGCAGCTACTAGCAGCAGATTAACGGCAATAGTCAAGCTGTTTAATGCGGGAATCGTATAAGTGACCACTGGAGCGTTGACACGGTAAAGTACCAGATTTACTGGGAATGCCGAATTGTTATTAACAGTCACTGCGGCGTTGATGCCACCTGCCAGATTCTCATAATAGGATTTGCCAACTGACGGAGCCAGATTAAAGAATTGTTCCGGTAACAGGATTGCCATAGTTAGAACCTCCTTTTCGTTTGATAGGATATACTATGCGGCAACTCTATTACAGCACTAGCGAATGACCCGTGGAGGTTAGCACATTCTCATAGAAAACCGGGCAAGCCATAGGGTAACGCCCTTGTTTATGCTGTCAGCGAGATTAATCCCGGTTGTTTCGAATGCGCGTGATTACAACAACCGTCAGTATAACCACCGCCACAAGGACGGAGATTCCGGCCAGCGTCCACATGTCTGTCATTCTCTCTGCGGTGGTGCCGGAAGAGTTGCCCAGGAACAACGCAACTGTGCTGATGGCGACGAGGATTGCAACCGCCGCTCCCAGTGTTTTTTTGCCGAACAGGGCATTCCTGCTATTGCCGGGACCGGTGAAAGAGCCGATCCAGATGATCCGAACCACATAGGAGCCGATGCTTACCATGAAGATAAAGTAATTGTTCAGCGGGTAGTCGAGCCACTGTATTCCCGAATCTTGCAGGCCCAGATCAGCGAGCAACAGACAAGCTACCAGCAGCAAGGTTTGATTCCCTACCTTGTTTCTTTTTTGCAGCTGCCGTTCATCCAGATGGGACTTGTTCATTCTTCTCACCCTCCCAAAAAAGTTGGTCCAGCGTCAATCCGAGTGTCAGACAAATGTCGATGCAGAGCCTTATGGTGGGATTGTAATCCCCATTCTCGATAGCGATAATCGTCTGCCGGGTCACACCCACCGCTTCGGCTAGCTGCTTCTGCGACAGGTCTTTGGCCGCTCGGGCGGCTTTCAGTTTCAGGTTCTTACTCATAAATCACCTCATGACCAATGTAATATATACTATACCTAATGTCAAATATATATTACATTTTTTGAGCGGCAAACTATGTTACACTGGTATAAATTCAACAGCAAGGAGAACCTGATCATAAATGAAGCTGATATCATGGAATGTAAACGGCCTGCGGGCCTGTGTGAATAAAGGGTTTAATGAATATTTTGCCGCAAGCGATGCGGATATCTTCTGTGTGCAGGAAACGAAACTGCAAGAAGGACAGATCACGCTTGAGCATGGGGAGGAGTACCGCCAGTATTGGAACTATGCAGTGAAAAAGGGGTATTCCGGCACGGCTGTGTTCACCCGGATTCCGCCGCTTTCGGTCTGGTACGGGTTAGAGGAAGATTCGGAGGCGGAAGGCCGGATGATCACGCTGGAATTTGAAAACTTCTATCTGGTGAACGTATACACGCCCAATGCGAAACGCGATTTGTCCCGGCTGGATTACCGGATGGAATGGGAGGACCGTTTCCGCAGCTATGTTCAGAAGCTGGATGCACAGAAACCGGTCCTGATCTGCGGGGATCTGAATGTGGCGCATGAGGAGATTGATCTGAAGAATGCCAAGCCCAATATCGGCAATTCCGGCTTCACCCTTGAGGAAAGAGCCAAGATGAGCTCGCTGCTGGCGGCCGGCTTCATCGATACGTTCCGTCATTTCTACCCGGATAAGACCGGCGCCTACTCCTGGTGGTCCTATATGCCCAAGGTGCGGGAACGGAATGTTGGCTGGCGGATCGATTATTTTCTGGCCTCGGCCAGACTTGCGGATCAACTGAAGGGCGCTTATATTGAATGTGATGTGATGGGCAGCGACCATTGCCCGGTAGTGCTGGAACTGGCGGATCTATAGGCTGTTCCTGCGAGAAATAGAAGGATAATTGATGGTGTTATACATTCTTATATTTTAAGAAAAGGCTGTGCAGTCCCCAGAGGATTGCACAGCCTGTTCGTGCGTATTTACGTGTTATTGCGGTGTAATGGCTTCGTCTTGAGCAGGCGGGGCCGGAAGCGGTTCAGCTTCATGCGCAGCAAGCTTATCCGGCCAGGAGATGTTGTGTGCGGTCCGGCTCAGCCGCTCGTAGAACAGCAGCTCTTTCTTGAATACTGCGGCTACCAGATGGATCAGGAAGGCCATATCCATGACCATCAGCACAATCTGCAGCAGCATTCCCCAACCGGTCCCAAGCATCGGGCGGAAAAAAGGCTCCAGCAGCAGCACATGCAGGCCAAGCAGCACCCAATAGAGCAATCCATAGCGGATGATTAGCCCCCATAGTGGGTAACGCTCACTGCTGCCCTGGACATGAATGCGCACAATCCATTTGCCCAGAGTCCGGCCCTTGGTCAGCAGAGGAATCAGCATGAAGTAGATCCCCGTTGTGAGCCAGAAGGCACCCGGAACGTTCAGCACATATAAGATGCCTGTTGAGAAAGACCATAAGGGACCGTCGATCATAAAAGCCAGTAAACGGCGGGTATAGGTGACTCTTTTGGCAGCCAGATCCTCATTCGTATCCAGCTTCTCAATGCGCGGCAGCAGTCCGGAGATCCAGATGGCTATCCGGTATCCGAGCAGTCCGCCGAGTGTATTGGTAATCAGATCGTCGACATCAAACAGCCGGTAAGGATGATCATAGAAGCCAAAGATGCCGGTCACCTGAGTAATCTCGAAGGACAACGACAATAAGAACGACAATAGAACACAAATGACCCACCGGGTCCGGAAGTAATAACGCAGGAACATCCCGAACGGTACGGTTAACGCGACATTAAAGAGTGCCAGCAATAGTGAAGGCTGACGCAGCAGCGATAAATAACTGCCCAGGCGGGCATTGTCAAGATCTACCCCCTTGAAAATATCCTGAATGAACTGCAGCGGAATATACTGCATAATCGGACCGGTAGGGGCGGCATTATGCCGCGTTGGGGGCAGCGGAAGCAGCACCAGATAGAATGCGTTCATCAGGTACAGCAGCAGCAGATACAGGATCAGTGCTCTGATCTTGTTGATGTAGCCATGACGGCGGTACTGGACCACCAGAAACGGCAGGGTGAACAGCAGTGCTGCTACCGGAAAGGTTAAGAAGGCATAGGAAATGGGAAAAAGATACGTTTCGAACATGGGACACCTGCCATAATCGTTAATTTTGATAGGAAGACCTGAATCGGTGACACAGGTGTTCCCGGCTTATTATAGTTTTTTGACCCGTAGAACTCAACTTATTTATTGCCCGCTCCCGGCATACATATAGTCCATAAAGGAGCGTGACAAGAATGGAGAAAAAAGTGCAGCACTATTACCGCCTGAAGCAGAAGCAAAAAGAGCTGGAGCAGGAAGTGGCCGAGCTTCGCCGGGAGATTATGGCCTACTGCAGTGAACAAGGACAGACGGAAACCGTGATCGGCAGTTATAAAGTCAAGCTGATCGCCCAGAACCGCAAGGAATATGATGACAGCAAGCTGTATGACACGCTCACAGACCCGGAAGTCTGGCGGCTGCTGTCCAGAACCGACCCTTCCAAGGTGGCCAGTCTCACCAAGCTGAACGTAATCTCTGAAGAACAGATCAGGCACACCTATTCACTGAAGACGGTAACTCTGCTGCAGGTGGACAAAAAATAGCATAGTGGCAGTCAGCTGAAAACGGTATCCTTTAGGGGAGGCCGTTTTTTTGTAAATATAAGAATGTATAGGCTTAACACCATAATTTATCCTAGCACTGTGAAACATTTAGCCCGGCTGTAGCGTGTTTCAGTTGAAGGGAGTCGAAGACACTTGAAGGAGCAGATGTCTTATTCGGAACAATATATCACGCAGCGGGTCCGAGACTACTCTGATATGGTGCTGCGGCTGGCATTCGCCTATCTCCGCAACAGGGCCGATGCACAGGATGTATGCCAGGATGTTTTTATCCGCTTGTTCAAGCAGCCCCGGACGTTTACGGATCATGAGCATGAGTGGTCCTGGATCATCCGCGTGACAATCAACCGCTGCAAGGATATGTTGCGCAGTCCCTGGAAGCGGAAGAATATACTCACCCGGGAGGTCGATCTGCCTATCCGGGACAGCCAAGGCCGGGAGGTGGTTGCTTATGTACTGGAGCTGCCGGCTAAATACAGGCTGGTGATCCATCTCTATTATTTCGAGCATTACAGCACAGCTGAGGTTGCGGCGCTGCTTCAGCTGAAAGAAGCCACAGTCCGCACACAGCTGAGAAGAGCCAGAGAGCTGCTCAGAACCGCGATGGGAGGGACCGGTAATGCATAGATATGTACAAGGCATGAGCGAAATCAAAGCTTCTGCAGAGCTGGAGCAGAGGATCATTGCAGATGTGCTTCAAGGCAACCGCAAGTCACGGCGCTCAGAAAGCCAGCGACGTAGACTCTTCAGAACCGCGCTAACGGTGGTCGGACTGACCCTTGTTCTGTTTGCGGCGAGTCTCCTTACTATATTTAACCATACCACAGAACCTGAACAAACCGGAACCCGGATGTTATGGAGTGAAAGGTTTAGTGTGAAGGTATTTGCAGCGGATGGACAGCACCCTCAGGTGGAGCCCAATGTGGAATTTCCCTTCGGGGATTATCGGGTGACGAACAGCCGAGCCCCGGGACATGCGCTCATCATTTCAGCTGAAGGAGCAGAAGAGATTAAGATTCAGGCTTCAACAGGGGGCCTGCTGCTGTGGAATCCGCCGGATTACAAGGTATACAATCAAGGGCAGGAGTTGACCATTAAGCCGGGGGAGCCGATCTATTGGTCGCCTCTAAGCGGACAGGACGGCAGCTACGGGGAAACCGCTAGACTAACCCTCACCGCTAATGACGATGGTCAAGCCGTAGGCTCTGCGTACATCGAGATCAGTATGGATCAGATGGGCGTTTACCAAGGCAGGCTGGTGGAGGCGAAATGAGCGGTTTGCCGAACATCGGTGCAGCATTTTGATTTTTGCGTTAAAATAAGAGGTGATGTTATAGAAGCAAAGATAGAGACGGAGGAAAACTACTGATGAACGATTTCGAACTAATGCTGGAGAAATATGCGGATCTGGTGGTGAAGGTTGGCGTCAATGTACAGCCAGGACAGGTGCTGATGGTACATGCCCCCTTGGAGACTGCGGAGCTGACCCGCCTGATTGTGGGCAAAGCCTATGAAGCTGGAGCCAAATACGTAATGGTTGACTGGGATGATGAAGCCGTGACCCGAATCCGTTATGAGAAAGCGCCGGAAGATTCGTTTGGATTCTATCCGCAGTGGCATGCCGATATGCTGGAGCAATTCGCAGCGGTCAATGGGGCCGTTCTACATATTAAGGTACCGGATCCTGAGCTGTTTCAGGGCATTGACGGTAACAAGGTGTCCACTGCAGTGAAAGCCGCTGCCGTTGCCCGCAAGAAATACCAGCATTACACCCGTAATAACCAAATCAGCTGGTCGCTCGTCAAGGCGCCAACTCGTGCCTGGGCCAATAAAGTATTCGCCGACCTTCCAGAGGAGGAGCGTGTGGATGCGATGTGGGAGGCGGTATTCCAGATGAACCGCGTCGGTAGCGATGATCCGGTTGCAGCCTGGCGCGAGCATATCGGCCAGCTGAAGCTGAGCCAGGACCGTATGAATGCCAAGCGCTACAAGAGTCTGCATTACCGCGCGCCCGGTACGGATCTGCGTGTGGAGATGCCGGAAGGCCATCTGTGGCGCGGCGGCGGTGGCGAGAATGCCAGCGGGGTGTATTTTGTAGCCAATATGCCTACTGAGGAAATCTACACTATGCCGCACCGCTTGGGCGTCAACGGTACCGTGCGCAGCACGCTGCCGCTGAACTTGAACGGCAGGCTGGTGGACGGCATTACAATTACGTTCAAGGACGGCAAGGTAACCGATTATGATGCCGTCTCCGGGCGTGAGCATCTGACCTCCCTGCTGGAAACGGATGAGGGGGCTTCTTATCTGGGCGAAATGGCGCTCGTGCCGCATGATTCACCAATCTCCCGTCTAGGCCGTGTGTTCTATAACACAGGAATCGACGAGAATGCGTCTTGCCACTTCGCTCTGGGCAGCGCCTATCCGGTGAATATTGAAGGCGGTACACAGATGAGCAGCGAAGAGCTGCTGGCGAAAGGCGCGAATGTCAGCCTGACGCATGTCGATTTCATGATCGGCTCCGGTGAGCTGGATATTGATGGTGAGCTGGCGGACGGAACGATCGAGCCGGTCTTCCGGCAGGGCAACTGGGTGCTGTAAAGTTTGCTTGTTTCACCAAAAAGCGTAATTCCTTGGAGGAATTACGCTTTTTGGTGTGGTAGGAGTGAGTCTATCTCCGATGAATTCGACGTGGCACAAGGAATGGCTGAATTTAATTGCGAAAGTGCATCTAATTCGCGGATTTTTTACGTTTTGGAGCAAATAGATGCACTTTTGGTTACTACTTAGGACCCTGCGAAGATATAGAAGGTTTACTTGCGAAGGTTAGGGGATCGCACTACCGTAATCCAAACCCTCTCCTACCCGAACTACAGGTAACCTACGTCCTAACGGACCGTATAGCCTCTATTTCCTCATTTCTGCGCTGGTTTGGAATGTAACGGACCGCATAGCCTCTATATCGGAAAAACAGGCCTTACCTAGTGGGTTTCGGCTTGAATAGGGGCTCCTGAGTCCGTTAGAGCTGCAAAACAGCCTTTTTACAGCAAATAGGGGCTCCTGAGTCCGTTAATAGTCTGAAAGTTAATCGCTGGTTACCGGCGACAGCCTTTTATGCTTAGCCTCCTTGTCGCGCGGTGTGGTATGACAGGCTCGGACGAGTAACACATGGAACACAAGGGGGCTCTAAGTAGTAACCAAAAAGGCATCTAATTTGGCGTTCTGAGCGTTAGAGGTCAGATTTACTCGAGATTTAGTTGCAGAAACGCACTTAATGGCCCGCTGACGGGTGATTTGGCTGAAATTAGTTGCACTTTCGGTTACCACTTAGGACCTTGGTTTTACCCATATAGATTTGAGCGTTCTAAGTCCAAACACGTAGGTGGCTATGGGGAAAATCTACCGTTAACTCCCAGCTATAGAACGTGAACTTAAGAATGTGACATACGGAGTTTCCAGGAAGTGCTATGCATCAGGCTTTCTGGCAACTCCACTACTCCATTCTTAAGTTCATCTTATATAGTGTTTGGTTTTCATGACATATAGGGAAAAGTTACCACTAAATTGTCTTTCGAGGGCATTATGAAGCGGATAGCACGTAATTAGCGGTAGATTTTCCCTATCATTCTTCGTTGGGCCTAAGTAGTAACCACTTCCGAATAATTCTTCTGAAAGCTCCATGGCACCATGTATCCTCGCTGGGACCTAAGCAGTAACCACTTTCGCATCTATTTGCTCCGAGTGATCCAGAGTAGCATTCTAATTCTTCGCGGGAAGGTAAGTAGCAACCACAATCGCGTCTACTCCTATGCTGGTTGGCTACCCGGCTGAATTAGGTACATATTCGCAATCTAAACTACGTGGTGCGTGATTTCAGTATCCGCGCATACGGGTCCGCAGATCTTTGCGGTGAATGAATAATATCATGAAGGTCCGGTTCCTTTCGGCGCTGTAATAGGGGACAGTATACCATAGCAGGCCGGAAGATTACGAGTGTGCTGGCTTCAGAGGATTGTAATATTCACTCTCCCCGATATACTATTGTACAGGTATTCCAATAACATTACAGGAGGCGGTTACTGATGAATATGGAGCTTCAGCCGATGGCACAGCTGATCCGGGAACGGAGGACGGTCAGACAATTTAAGGACGATGCGGTACCGCAGGAGCTGCTGCTGTCCTTGCTGAATACAGCTAATTGGGCACCGAATCACGGTCTGCGGGAACCTTGGCGTTATATTCAATTCTCGGGTGATGCACGACAAGTTTTTACGGAGGCGGTGCTTGGGGCATTATCAGCAGAGGACAGACTGAAATATAAAGAACAACGTATGAAAGACTACATGACCATCCCCGTACATCTGCTGGTAGTCATGAAGGAAGATCCGCGTCCCAAGCAGTGGATGGAGGACTTCGGGGCAGTCTGCAGCTGGATTCAATGCTTCCAGCTGGCTGCCTGGGAGCAGGGACTTGGTGTGGTCTGGAAGACCAATGCTTATCAGAATGCTCCATCTTTCCGTGATATAGCGGGCGTGGGTCCGGGGGAGAAGGTTGTTGGAGTGCTGCACATCGGCTTCCCGGAAGTTATTCCCGCTTCCAGACCGCGGACGCCTGCTGAAGATAAGCTGACTCTGTTCGAATAAACAAGAACGGCTAGATTGACTATCGGTTGCAATTGATAACGATTATCAATAGAATAAGAGTAATGTGCTGGGTAGACAAACAGCCAAAGATTATAGTAGGAGTGAAGTATGGCGATGAACTTGCAGGAGCACATCCAATTGTGGAACCAGGCAACACTGAAGGTGCTTGATATCCGCCATAGGATTATTCCGCCGGGGCAGGGTCTGCTTGCCTACCAGCTCCCATCCAGTGTTTTCTTGTACGGACTGCGGGGCAAGGCCAGAATCCGATTGGATGGCGTGGAGTATTCCGCCGTACAAGGTTATCTCTGCCATGCGGGCAAAGGAGCCTATCTGGAAATCTCTGAAATTACAGAATCCTTTGAATATTATCTGATCTTCTACCGGGCGGTGCTGACAAAGCCTTGCCGTCAAGAGCTGCTGGTGATGCTGGAACGCAGCAAGCCATTCCAAGTTCAATACGGATTTACGCCTCAGCATCCTGCCTTGCTCTACCCCAAGCTTGATCAGATGCAGCGGGAATGGAGCAAGCCCGGCGCGATAGACAAGCTGCGTACCAAAACCATGTTCTATCAATTTCTGTGCGAACTGCTGGAGCAGCTTGCTGCCCAGCAGGTGGCCACTGGACTTCCTGATCTATCCGTTCAAGCAATACGGTATATGGAGGAGCATTATGCGGAACCGATTACGCTGGAAGCCATAGCGGACAGGCTCCTGTGCAGCCCCAGACAGCTGCAAAGACAGTTCAAATCCAAGCTGAGGTCCGGCCCCATTGACTACCTGCTCCAGCTTAGAATGGATAAAGCGAGGGAACTGCTGCTTCATACAGCTGCCCCGATCAAAGCGGTTTCGGAGGCTGTAGGATACACAGACAGCTATCATTTCAGCCGGATGTTCAAAAGAATAGTGGGCATTCCGCCCACCACCTACAGGCTGCAAGCTGCAGGGGCGGATATTGTACACGGTCGTCAGAATCCAGCCGGGCTGTCGTCATATGCCATTGCTGCGAAGGGAGGGGCCCGTTATATTGGTGTAAGTGATGATGAGAATGATTATCATCTACAAAGATATAATGGAGGGACCACATCTATGTTCAGAAATTCAAGAGCAGGCTGGGCTGTCAGCCTGTTGCTCAGTCTTACTCTTATTCTGGCCGCATGCTCCGGCACACCGGCGGGCAGCGGGCCTTCCGGCAATGGCAGTTCGGAGAATAGGAATACCGTCGTGGTACAAACGGCTTCGCCGGCCAATACAGCTGAAGCTGCTAAGAGCAGCCCGCAAACGATCAAGCATATGAAAAGCGAACTGCTGCTGAAGCAGACCCCGGCCAAGATTGTAGTGCTGGATACGCAGTTTATTGATCAGATGGTGACGCTGGGCGGGCAGCCGACCGGCAGTGTGATTGTCACCAGCGATACTGCGGAGTTCCCGGATTTCCTGGCTGATCAATTGCAGGGCGTAACGGTGCTGGGCACCAAGGAAGAGCCTAACCTTGAAGCCATTGTTGGCCTTAGTCCCGATCTCATTATCTGCACTGAATTCTCGGAAGAAATCTATGAAGAACTGCAGAAAATCGCCCCTACTCTGATGTTTGAACGTAATGAGGATTGGCGGATTACGCTGCAGAGCTTCGGACAAATTATGGGCAAGCAGCAGGAAGCGAAGCAGGTTCTGGATGAATATACCGATAAGGTGAACACCCTAAGCCTGGCTTTGAAAGAGAAGCTGGGCAACAGCACGGTAGCTATGATCCGTCCCCGTGACGGCCAGGTCCGGCTGCATACAACAGCCCACCGTACAGCGGCTATCCTCTATCAGGATCTGGGTCTGAATCCGCCGCCGATGGCGGTGGACGACACCGAAACAAGCCAGACTTTGTCACTTGAAATATTGCCGGAGTTAAATGTTGACCATCTGTTTGTGCTTACTGATGACAAAACAATGAAGCTGACCGGGGAGTTTCAGGAAACCTCCATCTGGCAGAACCTAGAGGCTGTGAAGTCAGAGCAGGTGCATACTGTAAACACAACACTGTGGATTGCATATTACGGGCCGGTTGCGATGAGTCTGATCGTGGACCAGATATCGGAAGCCCTGCTGTAGCATCTATCAGAACGCCGCAGAACCAGAAACCGGCAAGCCATAAATAGGCTTGCCGGTTTTTGGCATGCAGCTCAGGTGCAAGCTGCTTTTTCAAATATTAGAATATTTAGGAGCACGCTATATCAAATCCATCTATTACCTATGAAGTGTGCAGCTTTGTCCTTTGGAATTGCAGGATTCGCTGAGTCCGGCAATGGTTGTGAAATGCTCGGATACCCTGCCGTCCAGAGAATACCGGACCATATCATATACCTCCGAAGCAGCGATACTACGTATCGCTTTCAGGTATCCGTTTCTGCGAGATATAGAAGGATATACCATCAGGTTAAGCTTATACTTTCTGATATTTTGTGAAAAAAACTGTTTCTGGCGGCTGTCCGTCTTAATCTATAGAATGTGGAGAGGAGAGGGGTTATGGCATTGTCCGAGACTCAGATGAAAAGGGTGATCCTGGTGAATACCCGCGACGAGACAGAATTCTATGATTCGATCATGCTCTACCGAGAGCAGCTCTATAGTATTGCTTACAGCTATCTGCGCAGCCGCAATGACGCACTGGAAGCAATGCAGGAAATGACTTGCAGAGCTTGGACCAAGAGGAGAACATTGAAAGAGCCCAAAGCTTTTAAATCGTGGCTGATCCGCATCCTGATCTATGTGTGCATTGATGAACAGAGACGAAGGAAACGGGTGCTTCCGCTCGTATCAGAGAACCTGGAGGGGCTGGTCATGAAGCCTGACTCCTCCAGAATGGAGATGCTCTGGGCGCTTGACCAGGTAAAGCCGAAATACCGTCATGTTCTGCTGCTGAAATATTATCATGATCTGACGTTGTCCGATATTGCCGCTGTACTGAAGAAACCTGAGGGTACCGTGAAGACCTGGCAGCACAAAGGGCTTAATCAGTTAAGGGGAATTATGAAGAATCGGGAGGAGTGGAATCATGAGTAGCCGCGAAGAAGTGAAGATGTGGGAGGAAGCCGCGCAGTGGCCGCTAGAGATGCAGCCTGCCGATGCCGCAGCACAGAGCAGAGCAATCAGAGCAGGAATTGTACGGGGTCAAAAGAAAAGCAGAAGGCGGCTGCTCGCCGGCAGCGCGGGCGGACTGATTGCCGCGGCTGTGCTTGCGGCAGGTCTGCTGCTGTTTAACCCGGCTGAATGGTTTCAGCCGCCCGTTGCTGCCGTAGAGGAGAAGGTAGAATGGGGCACGCTGGAGCTTTTTAAAGATAATCTTTTCTATGATTCTGCCGTTCTACCGTATGTGCTTAAGCATGATTACATTCAGTCAATCGATCAATCAGCCGAAAGCAAAGGGTTCACAATTAATGTAAACGCCGTGTTCGCCGACGAGAATGTGCTTACGATGTTATATACGGCTTCCACGACTACTGACTATGAAATCTATAATGTATCCAGCTCCCTGCTAAAGGACTTGTCTACCGGGGGGATATCGGTGATGGAAATAGAAGTACGAGCAGTTTGCATGTCAAAGAAAACAAGCAACTGTACATCGGACGGACCACTTTACCGCTAAACCGTGCAGAGCCTGCGCTAGATCAAGTGGAAGCGGAATTTCAAATCGCCTACGTAGACCCAGGCAAGCTGGCTGGTCCGAAGACCGGTACGATTATGAAAGACATGCACTACACACAGAAGATGAAGCTCAGTTTCGCCATCGACCCAAAATTCTGGGCAACACCAACTGAAATTGTGCCTGTCAATCAATCATTTGTAATAGATGGGGAAAAAGTTACCTTGACTGAAATTGAGCGCTCACCAGTACAGACTTTAACCAGATTCAAATTCTCTGATGAAGTAAACGCGGATTGGGAACGTAAGCAAAACATCATATCTGACTTACTCTTCAACCTGTCCTACATTAGGGGCGGCGTAAAGACTGAGCTGGTTCCCTATCGAGGTAATGGAACGGATGAAGGCTACGAAAACATGTTCGAAGGGAATTCATTGGATACAGTGGATGCGCTGCTGCTGGAGCTGATCAGATCAGAGCCGAAGCAACAGATCCGGGTGGACTTGAACCAGAAATAATTCTGTTTGGAATTCCCTGGAATCGGGTAACTCATGTTAGGTTTGCTGAAATCCAACATAAGTTATTAACGAATGGGAGTGGACATGATGAAACACAACAAATGTTACCTGGTGATCTCAGCCGTAGTCTTGACGTTTGCGCTTAGCGCCTGCAGCAATAATAACAATGCATCAACCAATACAGCTGCTACCGAGCCGCCTGCTGCCGGGGCTGTTACAGCTGCCCCTGCTGCTTCGCCGGAAGCTACCACTTCTCCGGTGGTGGAAGGCGGTGCTACCGCAGCGCCGCAGGTTACGGCAGCACCGGAAGCGTCAACTGCAGCCGAGAACTCGGCTGAACCGGGATCAAGCGGCACCGCCGAACGCCCCGAATATTTGCCGGAGGACTTCCCGCTGCCTGAAGACAGCAAGATTGAGACATCGAACTCAGGATTGTCCGAGGACAAGAAATACGCCATGTTGATTTATACAACCGAACAAGACATGGCTGCAGTCACCAAGCTGTACAAGGATTACTTCAAAGCAAAAAACTTAAGTGATGCAGGCCAGACGATCGATGACAAGAACCTGATTATCCAGGGAGTGGATGAGCAGAACAAACAGAGCTGGTCCCTGATTGGTGGTGTAATGGCATCCTCTGAGCACAAGGTAATTGAATTAACCCTTACTTGGATGGAAATGTAGGCCATACCGCACGCAGGAAAGCTCGGGGCGCCTTTAGCGGGTTGATTGAGAGATTCAAGGTATAAAAACAAAGCAGCGATTCTCTGGTTAATGGAGTGAGAGTCGCTGCTTTATTTATGTCAGATTGCGGATTGGGTTAACAGTTGCGGACCGTAAAGACCTTATTTTCCGATTTATGGCTGATTTGCACTGCTTGCGGACTCAGATGCCCTTATATACTTCAAACTCTTCGTTTTCTAGCCTCATTCAGTGCGATAGCGGCCATACAGTCCGTAACTTACCCGAAAAGACCCGAAATCTGCAAATAGAGGCTATAGGGTCCGCAGCTGCTGCATAAGAAGAGTGATCGGCTAGGCGCTTACTACTTAACCTGCAGGAACCTCTTGACCTCTGCGATAAATTGCTGCGGCTGCTCCAGGTGGGGGTAATGCCCGCAATCCTCCAGTGTAATCAGCCTGGCAGCCGGAAGCTGCTGCTCCAGCAGACGGCAGGTCTGTCTATTGAAGGGGAGATCGCGTCCGGCCTCCAGGATCAACACCGGCATACGGAGCTCGCCAAGCCGTCCGCTGGCCAGGGGCATCAGCGGACGCTGCAGCGAAGGTTTGCTCTGATAGAAGCCCGGATTTCCCAGATAGAGCTGCTTGAATTCCGCCCTGGTCTGTGCTTCCTGTGGAACAAGATAACGCCAGAAGCGGTTGTTCATGAAATGGTCCGCCGCCTTCTCTATACCGCTTCGCTGCACCCGGAGGAAGTCCTTGACTCCTTCCCAGCTGAGGCGCAGCGGATATTTGCGTCCATTGAGAGAAGGAGCTACAAGGATCAGCTTGTTCACCCGTTCAGGGTAGGCGAGTGCAAAATCAATGGCCGCGCTGCCCCCGAAGGAGGAGGCGGCAATATGCGTCCGGGCGATGCCCAGATGATCCAGCACCGCGCGAATATCTTCATAATAAGAGAAGGGAGCAGCGGGCGGTTCGGTGCGCCCGTATCCCCGCTGGTCATAACGGATCATTCGGAAGTCCTCGGCTAATGGCGCAGCATGTCTGTTCCATACCTCCAAGTTCGAATAGCCTCCATGAAGCAGCAGCAGCGGTTCGCCTTCACCTTGCATATCAAGGTTGAAGTTGATTCCGTTAATATTGTGCAGCTGTGGTTGGTTCATTTCGTTTCACCCTTTCTGTCCTCATCCGGTATCCTGGCTAACAGCAGGAGCGCTTCCCGGCACCACTGAAGTCTTGTTTCTGAAGAGAGTAATCCATAACGCAGCGTCAGGCTCCAGAACGGATATTGCTCCTGGTGTTTATGCAGCAGCAGTTCTGCTTCCTGTTGTTTGTAAGCGGCGATGCTCTGTGTAAGGTCCGTCTGTTCCCGTTCGAACAAGGCTGCCAGCGCAGGGGCATCCTTGGGGCGGGCGAAGAACACGCGCAGCAGCAGCTCATCCCGGTAATTCAGCGGGTTCACAGGGCTGGCCAGCCAAGTGCTGAAATGCTCCAGGCCTGCGTTCGTGATCTCATATTTCTTCTGTTTCCGTGAATGGTTGGGGTAACTGACCTCAGCCGCATATCCCTGGGCTACGATTTCCTTAAGTGCCGGATAGATCTGACCGTAGCTTTCGCTCCAGAAATGCCGCAGCGATTCGGAGAAATGCTTGCGGATATCGTATCCTGAGCAGGGGCCTTTGGTCAGAACACCAAGGACGGCAAATAGGGTATTGCTGGTTTTTGCCATAGGAAGTACACCTCCTTATTATGTATCTAAAAGATATATATAATATATCTTTTAGATACATAATAACTGCTTGGGACAAATCAGTCAATATCCCTTGAGCAGCAAGATCTGCTATCTGGAACATCTGTATTTGCCTCTAAGAGTGACAGCGCGGAAACAGCCGGCATCAGAGTGGTAAGGAAACCTCTAATGTCGGCATGCAAATGCGGCAAACGGCCTCTATAATTATCAGCGGTGTTTACCGCTCCAGCGTTCTGTGCGCGCTTCGGGTTCATCCTCCAGTATGGCGGCTGCGTCTTCCCATTGCTTGCTTTTGTAGCATTCGATCAGTTCGATTAGATCATTGCGGTCAAGCAGCAGCACGCCGTTCACCCCGGCGAGAATCCGGCAGGCTTCCGTGTAACGTCCCGAGGTGAGGACAACTGCCCGTTCAGCCTCATAATACCTCATGGAGCTATAGACCTCCTGAACTGCGCTAAGTCCGACCGGATGGCTCTGACTGTAGCGTTTAGCCTGCACTACGGTGCGTTTGCCCTGGCTGTCGGTGAAGACCAGATCTGCACCGAAATCCCGGCTGCTGGTTGTTTTATGTACTTCCTTGTACCCCAGGCCTGAAACGAAGCGGAACAAATATTGCTCGAATTCGCTGCCGTCCGTCATCTGGTCGATATCACGGATACTGATCTTGCGCGGGTTGGCATCACTAAGCCGTCTGCGCCGGCGGCTTATGCGCATGCGAAGCAGAACAACCAGCAACAGAATAGCGAAGATTATTCCATAGATGTAGAATGGGATCTGTTCGAAAACCATGGGCTCAACCTTCCTGTCCTAAAAATGCGAAACATGTGTTTGTGTATAAGTATACTAAAAAACCGGGCCGTTTAGGGCCCGGGGGTAAGATTGCCCGCAGCTTATTTAGCAGGAGCAGCTTCCTTGTAGATCAGACAGCGCAGGGTTTGGTCCGGATACCTCATCTCAGCAGTATACGTGCTGCCGTCCTCCAGCGTGATCTTCACATTCACCATTCCCCGTTTCTCATCCTCCGCACTCTTGACCAGGGAGGCACTGCTAATCTTGCGGGTCTCCCCCTGCTTCTCCGTTACAATCCTGCGTGCGGCTTCAATCCAGCTCTTGTCCTTAGAGATCTTCTTGCTGGCGGCTGCCGATATTGGTGTTCTCACAGCATCGTAGTTAACAACCGTTGTGTCCACCACAGTGCCTGTTAGTGAATCAACAATGACATTATAACTTAGAAAAGAGACACCGTTGGCAAGCAAGGTCTTCATTTTGTAGGGCCGGTAAGAAATCCACCAGTTGCCTTTCTGCGCGGGTCCAAAGCGGTTGAAGCTTGCTTTGGTCTCTAGCTTGGACACATCTGCATCAAAAATTCTGGCTACACTTGCCTTGGCTGCGGAGAGGGCAGCGGTCTTGCTGATGTCCTTTGTGTCGGGCTGCTGCGGCTTCCACTGCTGTGACAGAGCAAAATTTTCCCGCCAGTTCCAATCGACAAATTGCAGTAATTCTTCGTCTGTCAGCGCTCTGGCAGGCAACATAAAGGAGCCTTGCTGCATATCGATATAGAACTCGTTGTTGCCCTTCTGCAACGGTATAGAACTGGCAGGACGAAGCCCGTCATATTGATAGTTCTCATCCAGAATGTCGCGGCGTTTCACTTCGGCTTCTGACATATCACGGCTCATATCCAGACCGCTGTTTCTAATGTTGAAGTAATCCGTTATTTTCTTGATCTCTGCCGGCGTCATCTGCTCTTTCAAGTATTCTTCCACGGTAGAGACCGGAGTTGCGGCTTCTACCTTGAGCACAGGGATGTTGCCGCTGTCCAGCTTCACCTTCGTTATGGATTGCTCCTGCACTGCGGGGATGCGCTCGGCTGCGACAGCTTGCTGTTTCACCAGTCCCGGCACGCTTAATGCACTGAGGGTCAGCAATCCCCCTGAAATGGCAAATACGGTAATGGCTGCGGTGATTCTCTTAGATTTCATAGTTTGATGTTACCTCCATCTTCTTGATTAGGCTTGGCCTGCACCTAATGTAAGCTAAAGATGTTATAGAGTTAGAGCTTAGTTGTTATGGAGTTGTAAAAAGATACGGATGCGCGTTCCCTGATGCTTCACGGATTCGAGCACAAGTCTTGCTCCATGCGCATCGGCGATCTGGCGGCATAACGACAACCCGAGTCCGGCTCCGCCATGCTCCCGGGAACGGGCCTGATCGGCGCGGTAGAAGGGTTCGAACGCCCGTTCCACCTGCTCTGGCGTCATGCCTGTTCCACAGTCCCGTACTTCCAGTACCGCGGCGTCATCCTCCTCATAGGCCAGCAGCCGGATTTCTGCTCCAGCCGGAGAAGCATGAACCGCATTGTCTATGCAGTTGATCAGCCAGGAGGCCAGCAGGTCGGGATCTCCCCATATGCGCTCAATGGACAGCTCCTGGACAAGCGTAAGATCGGCGTTCTTCAGCTGTGCGCTTTCGGTCTGCCGGACAGCCTGGAACAAAGCCTGGATGTTAACGCTGCCTGGCTTCAGCACCTGATGGCGGACCGCCGACAGCTCAAGCAGCTTAAAGGCCAGATTCTTAAGCCTAACTGTCTCACTCAGAATATACTGGCTGGCCGTTCTGCGGTCTTCTTCCCCGATATTTGCCGCATTCAGGTATTCGGCGAAACCCAGCATGCCTGTTAAGGGGGTCCGCAGCTCATGGGCCAGATTGTCGACGATCCGCTGCTTCTCTACTGCCATCTCCGACAGCTCTGTCACATGCTGCTCTACCGCTTCTGTCATCTGGTTGAAGCTGCGGGCCAGCTCACCGAACTCGTCATTGCTGCGGATGTGGACTCTTTCGGCATAATTCCCGCCTGCGATATCCCTGGTGGTGGCCGTCAGCTGGCGCAGCGGCCGGGTCAGTTGTCTGATCATTAGGAACAGAGCAAGAACGAGTAGGGGACCCACTGTGAAATTAATAATTACAAACAGGCGGTTCAGCTCATTCTGCTGGTCATATAGCTCCTCGATATTCCGCTGGTATACAAGCAGAAGATTATTGTAGGGAGCGGGGAGGAGGTTCGAGCTGCGGATATAACGCACCCCGTCGATCTCCAGCTGTTCATAGAGCAGTTGGGGTTTCCGCTGCACCTCTGTTTCCGCCGGGTACAGCAGCCGGTCTCCATCCCACAGCTGAATGCCAATATCTTGCTGCTTGTAATAATCGGCATAGGAGGAGGCAACCTCCAGCAGCATCTGCTCGGTAACCCGGGTTCCACGGGATTCAATCGAATTCAGGTTCTCATAGATATTGTTGGCAATCAGCGTCTGATCGCTGGCCGCTCGCTCTGTTTCCCGCTGCAGGCTCAGCTGCAGACTGCGGTTCATCATAATCAGGACACTCACATCCAGCGCGGTAATGAACAGAACCAGCACGAGCAGAAGGGTTTTGTGCCAGAATTTCATAACTTCAGCCCTCCACTTCGAGACGGTAGCCCAGCTTAAAGATCGTCTTGATCCGTTCCTCCCAGCCCAGCTTCCTGCGCAGCTGGCGGATGTGAACATCCACCGTCCGGGTCTCGCCTTCGTAATCAAACCCCCAGGCCAGCTCCAGCAACTTCTCTCTGGACAAGGCGATATTCCGGTTCTGAATCAGCACCTCCAGCAGCTCGAATTCCCTTGCCGTCAGCTCCACCGGGTGCCCGTCCTTCCATACCTTACGTTCCTGCAGCCGGACCTCAACCTGATCCAGCGCGAAGACGGAGCTTGGCTGGTCTTGGTGGCGGAGTGCCACATTAATTCTCGCCAGCAGCTCCAGGATCTCAAACGGCTTGATGATATAGTCATCTGCTCCCAGCTCAAAACCGGTAATCCGGTCGGCTAATGAATCTTTGGCAGTAATAAAGATGACGGCCATATTCCTAGGCTGAATCTCCTTCATCAGCTCAAACCCGTTCATTTCAGGCAGCATCACATCCAGCAGAACCAGATCGACCTGTTCCTTCTCCAGGATGTTCAGAGCCTCTACACCATTGTAGGCTTTATAGAATTGATGGCCCACCAGCTTCAGGTTCATCGTAATTAAATCGCTGATTGATTTTTCGTCTTCAACTACCAGGATGCTTGCCATTGTCTAACCCTCCGGAAATGTAATGTTTAGGTATTCGGGAGCAGTGGTCATGTTTCCTTCTGAGAAGTTTAGAGTGGATTACAATAAACGAGTAATTTGTCATTTTATAGCGTGATTATCGCGAAAAAACTAGAAAAATGATGTAAAGTGCAAGAAAACCTCAAAAGAGTCAAAGAATTTGTCGATAGTAGTTAAGAGGTAAATCATGGGAAAGCAAATTTTCCCAGAGATGCAGCATAGAGAGACACAAAAAAAAGGACAGGAGATGTACCCGAAAATGATTGCAGAAACAAAGATGTACCCAGAGTTTAACACCATTTTTATCAGCTTGCATGGTTTCGCCGAACTGCAGGAAACCATCGCTGAAGTAGACAAGTTTGAAGCTTCAATGCCATCGCTGCCGCTGAAGGAGATGTCATTGATCATTGACTGCCATGATATGTCCCCATTCAAACCGGACATTCTGCCGGTACTGGAGCGTTGCTATGTAATGTACAACGAATTCAAGCACACGGTGCTTGTGAACCCCAAGAAAGTGGTTGCCAAATCTCAACTGCAGAGAGTAGCACCCAATGCCAATTTCAAGGGTCATTTCGTAGATACGGTTGAAGAAGCTTGGGCTATCATCAAAGCATAAACATACATCAACTTGCAAAGGGTGGTCAAACTTGGTGAACGTGAAAATAATAGGCACCGAAGTGTACCATCCGGCCACTAAAATCAGCAATGAGGAGCTGGCTCAGACCGCCGGCGAATCGGCAGCAAAGCTGATTGGCATCTGGGAATATTTCGGACGCAAGGACCGTTATTATGCTACGAATGATGAGGAAAGCACGCTCATGATGGGCATTGAAGCAGCCAAAGCCGTACTGAAGGCGCATGGCTTAAGCGGCAGTGATCTGGATATGATTGTGTTCTCTTCCGGAACACATGATTTCAGCGCGCCTACCGATGCGGCTCTGGTGCATCAGGCTCTCGAAGGTAAAGACACTTGTATTGTTTATGACAGCAACGCCAACTGTGTAGGCATGGTTGTGGCCGCCGATCAGGCAGCCCGCGCAATGACCACCAATAACAAAATGAAATATGCGCTGATCGTAGGTTCCGAGCAGATTGCCCGCTTCTATAAAGAGGGAGATCTGGCCTCCAAGGGGCTCTGCGGCGATGCGGCATGTGCGGTTCTGCTGGAACGTATAGAGGAAGGGGATCAGGGCTTGATTGATTCCGCCTACTATACCAATTCTCAAAAAGCCGAGGATATGCTGTTTCCGTACGGAGGCATGACACAGATGTTCAGCGAGCAGCTGACGCTCGAAGAGAAGAAGATTTATCTTCACCCCGAGTATAATGTCAATGTGGCTTTCCCGACAGCGGTAAGCAATATCGAGCTGCTGCTGCGGGAGCATGGGCTGGAAAAAAGCGATATCACGCACTATATGCTCAGCCAGCTGAACTTGAGTGTGATCAAGGATATTGCCGGCAAGCTGGGAGAAGAGCTGGATAAATTCCCTTATGTAGGCGATATCTACGGGTATACCGGCACTAGCAGCCCCTTCCTCACGCTGCACCATGCGATCCAAGCCGGAACCCTTGTTCGCGGTGATCTGTTCTTCATGTGGTCCGTGGGAGCCGGTATTACCAGCTGTGCTACACTGTGGAGATTGTAATTGTACACAAGCTTTGCTCTATAGAAGAAAGGCCCGCGAATTACTGCGGGCCTTTTGTTTGCTTGGCAGAGTCGGATACCGCTCTTATAGTAGCGGCAAAGCCATTTCTTCCTAAGTCGGGCGATGAGCCTGCGTTAGCGGACGATGATTTTGCGTTCACCGGCAAGCAGCCGCAGCTCGCGCGGAAGCCGGTCACGGTCATGCTCGGGGATATCCAACTGTACTCCGTAATGAAACCTGGAGTCCTTCTCGAAGTTCCATTTCAGTGTTCCCTCCAGATAGATAGGCTCTTCATGCAGCACCATCTCCATGCCAACACGGATCTGGTTCTGCTCCGCCTGCATATTCAGCAGAAGCGACAGGCGGCAGCCGGAGCGGCTGATATCATGCAGCAAGGCGCTGACAGGCTTGGAGGGAACATTGTTCCCGTTAATGCTGAGAATATAAAGCTCAAAGGAAGCCGGTTCAACAAGATCATAACGAAAGGGCTCGGTTCTGCGGTTAGTGGTCATCTGTTCCTCCATCAATGTTCGGTTTAGACTTTTATATATCTATCGACCATAATGTGGAATAAATGAAGAGCAGATATCAATCCTTGGCAGCACCCTCCGGCAGCTCGAAGCTCCAGGCAACATTTGTATATTTTTTGTCGGTAAGGGTGCGGGTTAAGGTGAGCTCCTTGGGCAATGTCTTTACATTCTTGGCGATCAAATAAATGAGATTGGTATGATCATCGGTTTGGCCAAAGGTTACATCTTCTCCGATACTGTAGGATCCGCGCCGTACCACCTCATACTTTTGACCGAGTTCATCGCGAGCTATCCATTGGTCTCCAGCTAATCGGTTGAAGTACTGTCCACTTATCGCCATCCAGGCCGAAGGTCCGGGTTCATCAGCGGTTTCCGTAATCTTGATGTCATGTACTTTAAGGAGGTCGCCCTGAGCATTGAAAATAGCCGGCTGCTGCTTCAGCATCTGTGGCCGAACCGTGAAGGAATCCTCTGATGTAACGGGTATGGCGTAACCGTCGAGAATGAAACGAACAGGACCGCTGTCACTGTCATAAGGCAGGTCGTTTACATAATAGCTCCAGCGTAATTTGTCAGGTGTATTGCTCTGATGCTTGGTGTAAACTGCGCCATGACTGCTAACTATTGGACTCAACACCTCATTCTTGGCATTCTCAAAATGAAACATGAGTTCCAAATCGTCCCTGAGCTCCGCCGGTGTCCGTGCTTGGGCTTGATCCGTAAGCAACGTGGTGAACTCCAGTTTAACTCCGGCAGGTGACCGCACAATATTCTCCATCTCTAGAGATAACCCTTCTGGAGTGGTATAGGTGTTATCCAGCTTCGTGGTTTGGGTTAGAGCGTTCGCCTTGGTCATATCGACCTTGTAGCTGAAGCCCCAATCGCCTGTAACAACTTTTCCCCGCTTGGAATCGACAGTCAGTTCATTCACCTCAGCCTCAATAACCACGGTCTCTCCAGGCTCCTCATTAGGGAAAATATAAGACATTAGCAGATACTCCTGCTTGAATGTTCCGTTCTCTGACCTGCTTTCCATAGGAACAGTCATAGTTCCTTTCCCGATAATCTGTCCTGCTTCATTGCGAAGCTTAAGCCAGCTTGAGCTGAACATCGACATGGCATTGTTAGCGGGTTGACCTGAACGGTCGGTAATTCGCAGGTTGATCACCATACGGTTTGGATCGGCCACCACCTCCTGCAAGGAAAGGGTATATCCTTGATCGTAGACCTGAATATCAGGCTGCTGAATGATTCCAAGCTCCTTGGCCTTCATTAGGTGAAGATCAGTCCATTCCTTAGGCAGGATAACCCTTGAGCCGGGGGAAGGAGTGGTGTTGGCGGGACTCAGAAGAGAAGGGCTGTACAGGATAGCCGAAGCGGCAATAACAGTGCCGAGCGTCACAGCCATACCCCAAGTCCAGGCTCGTCTGGCCGATTGGCTTATCTGTTTATGTCTTAACCATGGTACTTGGATACGATGAGCAGGGAGTATCTCTGCGCCCCGCACCTGCTCCATGACTCGGGCAGTGAAATCATCCGGCAGGGGTTGCTCTCCGCTGAATTGCAGAGCGGCGTTCCAATTGTCTTCTGTGGTATTAAGGGGTTTGCCGTAATCCGATGGTTTCATGGGAATCCTCCTTGGAATGTGACCATTGTTTTCTCAGCTTCAACCTGGCGCGGTGAAGGCGATTCTTGACCTGATGAATCGTCAGACCCGTTACCGCAGCAATTTCCTCATAAGACAGCTCATTGGTATAGCGCAGCAGCAGTACAATCCGGTAACGTTCCGGCAGCTTCGCCAGCTTCTGCTGCATGTCAAGCTGTGCTTCCTTACGCATATACTGCTCTTCCGGATTTAAGGCATCTTCTTTCTTCTGCAGCAGTGATTGCTCGACGAATCCGAACGTGCGGCGCCGCTTCTGGGACCGGAACAGATTGATCGCAATCGTATACAGCCAGGAGGCGAAGCTGGATTGCTCCCTGTGATCCCGCAGCTTCCGGTAGGCCTTGATGAACGTCTCCTGGGCCAGATCCTGCGCGTCCTGATGCGACGCACCCATTCCCAGCAGCAGGCCGTATAAGGCGGACTTGTATTTGTCCACCAGCCCTGCGAAGGCTTCAGGATCTCCATTCAATACTTGCTGTATGATCCATTTCTCATTTGACTGATCCTCCATGTACACCCTCCAAGCCTTTCTATTTATGTATAAGACGCTGCAAGCTCTGCTAATTTCTCACTTTTATATGAAATTGAACCCTCGCAGCTGGATGCTCACGGGTTGGCGAGGCAGTTTAAAATAGGTGTTTTATTGAATTGCATTGTGCATCTAATTTCAGCTGAAACCTCTCTCAGAAGGCGATTAAGTGCGATATTGGTTACTACTTAGAGCCCCCTTGTGTTCCTTGTGTTACTCGTCCGAGCCTGTCATACCACACCGCACGACAAGGAGGCTAAGCATAACAAAGGAAGGCTGTCGCCAGTAACCAGCGCTTAACTTTCAGACTACTAACGGACTCAGGAGCCTCTATTTGCTGTAAAAAGGCTGTTTTGCAGGTCTAACGGACTCAGGAGCCTCTATTCAGGCAAAAACCCACTAGTTAGGGCCTGTTTTTCCAATATAGAGGTTATGCGGTCCGCTAGACTCCAAACCATCGCAGGAATGCGGAAATAGGAGCTATAAGGTCCGCTAGGACGTGGGTTACCTGAAGGGGGAGGGTTTGGATTACGGTAGTGCGATCCCCTAACCTTCGCAAGTAAACCTTCTATATCCTCGCAGGGGCCTAAGTAGTAACCGCTTTTGCAACTAATTCATTGGCTCGGACTTATGAAACCACTATTGCATCCATTTATTCCGTGAGTTCCAAAGCCATACCTGAATTTGCATAGTTTAACACAGGGCGGCTAGTGAATAGCCTCTATTAATTCGTTTAGTCCCTAAGAGTTATTTTATTTCACCAGATGTGTTGCGATAGGAGAGGCGGAGGATGTTACAGGGTGAGCAGAGGTCCATACAATTTAAATTTAAGGAATATGGTTGACAGCAGCTTACTTCCCGTGTAACATATGAACAGTCGTCAACACAACATTTGCATAATTTTCTCGTATAACCTCGCAGCGGGCTGGTCCCGACAAGGGCGAGGGTTTCTACAGGAAGCCTACTCTTCCTAACTACGATGATAAGGTCAGCCTCACTACACCTTATCCCGGAGTTAGGTTTATTTGTGTGTTGCGGCCGAATGAATTGATTCGGGAGGATTAAACCATGAAAGATATGAAATACCTAATATCCGTGCTGGTCGGAGCGATGAGTTACGGCATTCTATCAACGATTGTAGTACTTGCTTATGGAAAAGGATATTCGCTGGGGGAAGTTGTCGGCACACAGCTGCTGACCGGATTTATCCTCGCCTGGCTGCTGGCGCTCTATACCAAGCTTAAAGAAAACCGCAAACACGCTAAGGGGGGCGCAGGTTCTGCCGCTTACGCCAAAGCTTCAACTCCTATAACCTGGAAGCAAAGAATTTTGCTGATGCTGGCCGGTGCGCCGACAGTGGTGACAGGCCTTGTCTACTATCAGTCCTTGCGTTATATTCCGGCTTCGCTGGCCATTATCCTATTATTCCAGTTTACCTGGATCAGCGTGCTGATTCAGTCCGTCAGCAGACGTCAGCGTCCCAATAAGGTGACCTTGCTGACCTTGCTGGTACTGTTCGGAGGAACCTTGCTTGCTGCCGGAATCTTCGATCAGGGCGCAGCACATTTCAATCCGCTCGGAATTACTCTGGGCTTGCTCTCGGCAGTAAGTTATTCCATGTTCATCATCTTCAGCGGCAAAGCGGTGCCTTCTGTGCATCCGGCATACCGCAGTGCCTGGATGATTACAGGCGGCTTCCTTCTGCTATGCATTTTGTTCCCGCCAACCTTTATTTTCAGCGGATTGCTGTGGAGCCAGCTGCTTTTCTACGGCTTCCTGCTGGGATTGTTTGGTGCCTTCATTCCGCCTGTGCTGTTCGCCATTGGCGTACCGCATATCGGCGGGGGGATGGCCGGAATTCTGGGCGCGGCCGAGCTGCCGGTTGCCGTACTCCTGTCTTCCTTCGTGCTGCATGAGCAGGTGAGCATGCTGCAGTGGGTCGGCGTAGGGCTGGTACTGCTGGGGGTAGTGCTTCCTGAACTGCACAAGGTGAAATGGGGCAACAGCAAGGCCATCATTCATTAATTCCAGTTTGCTTAAATAGCCTGCTTTATATCGACGTGGAGTCCCTGACGGGCTTCACGTCTTTTTTTGTCGCGAGTAGGGGATAACGGCAATTAGCAGTTTTGACAATAATAACTTACCGCGATACAATAAAACGTGTATTAAACGCGTTTAAATTTAAACTGATAATCGGATTTATAAAGACCAAGAAAGGATGATTAAGATGACTCCGAAATTGGACTTAGCGCAGTACCTCAACAACGGCGTGGAAAGAATTATTAGAGACGCATTGAAAGCAACGCTAAAAGCGCCAAGAGAAAGCGTTTTTCTGGTTCGATATGCCGTAGCAGCAGCGAAGGCAAAAAAACGGAGAGCAGAGCTGGCAGCGCAAAACGAGCATATTCCGCCATTTCTGATTGCCAGCATTACTAGCCGCTGCAATCTGTGGTGTGCGGGCTGCTATGCCCACCATGAGCATGCCTGTGCCGATGCTCCTGCGCGCGGCGAGCTTCATGAAACTGAATGGGAGCGTATTTTTACGGAGGCTTCCGAGCTTGGGGTCAGCTTCATCCTGCTTGCAGGCGGAGAGCCGCTGATACGAAGGGATGTACTGGAGCAGGCCTCGGCTCACCGGGATATCCTGTTTCCTGTATTTACAAACGCCACGATGCTTGACGGCACATACCTTTCCTTATTTGATTCGGCCCGCAATCTGGTACCCGTTCTAAGTATTGAAGGCGATCGCAGTATGACTGATGCACGCAGAGGCAGCGGCGTCTATCAAAGGCTGACAGAAGTGATGGAGGCATTGCAGAGTAAAAGCATTCTGTACGGGGTCTCTGTTACGGTCACAGTAGAAAATCTTGCCTATGTCACCGGAGATCAGTTTCTAACCCAATTACAGCAGAGCGGCTGCAGGGTTGTGATTTATGTAGAGTATGTGCCCGTAGATCCAGGAACCCAGGATCTCGCGCCTACCCATGCGGAACGCGCATATCTTGCACAGCGGCTTACGGCGCTGCGCAGCGGAGACGCGGGGATGGTTATGATATCCTTCCCTGGGGATGAGTTGGCCTCAGGAGGCTGCCTTGCCGCAGGCCGCGGATTCTTCCACATTAACGCGCATGGCGGAGTTGAGCCGTGCCCATTCTCGCCTTATTCGGATACTTCGCTACGCGAGGGAACATTAAGGGACGCCCTGCATTCCCCGCTGTTTGCCAAGCTGAGCAGCGGGGAACTGCTGCAGCACCATACGGGAGGTTGTGTTTTGTTTGAGCAGCAAGAAATGGTTCGGCGGCTGCTATAAGTTTGCGCTTTGAAAGAAATATAGAATCTGGAGGATGCACAATGCCAGCTGAACATGCCAAGGAACAAATACTAGGCGCTACAATCCATCTTTTAAATCAAGAAGGGAACACAAGTAATATCACAGCCCGCAAGATTGCGGCAGAGGCCCATGTGAATCTGGCTATGATTAACTACTACTTTGGCTCCAAGGATGCCTTGATACATTCGGCTGTCGATACAATTATTAATGAACGCGCACAGGAGTTGAAGCAGGCCGATCCGCCGGATGCTTCGGCTCGGGATAAACTGAAGAATTTCCTTACGCAGTTATCAGATCTAACGCTCAAATATACCAAGCTGACCAAGGCATCGATTCCCTATGTCTTGCTGCAGGGTGACATCGATCTTCCCCATTACATTCTGCCCTTTATCCGGGAGCATTATAGAGAATCCCGCAGCGAAACGGAATGCAGAATCATTGCCTATCAACTGATATCCTTTTGTCAGCTGGCATTCTATCGGTCAACGGATTTCATGAGGTACCTGAGTTTAGATGTCAGCGATAAACTGCAGCGAGATGATATGCTGGACACCCTTCTGAAATTGCATCTGCCGTTTGACGAGAAAGAGGGTAATGAAGAAGGAGGGCGGCAGTAAGATTGCCGTAGAACAGACCCTCGAAACTCTCTATGAGCGGCAAAAGAGTCTGCCTGTGCGCATAGACAGCATTTATATAGAGACCAAAGAAGGTGACGGGATAAGCAGATGCTTACGCCCGGACAACAGCTACAAGGACCGTAAGAAGCAATACAGCTACGCTGAGTTTAGGCAGCAACCGGAATGCGAGCAGACCGGGGACCACTAGAAGGGAGCAATGAAAGATGCAAGCTATACTTCACCGGCATTGGCCGGACTGGGAAGGACAGGTGCTCAAACGGGAGGGCGGCTGGAATAATACGACTTATTTCGTGGAGCAAGGCGGGCGGAGGGCTGTACTGCGCATCTATGATACGCATAAGGATCGAACCAAAATCGAATTCGAGCACGCGGTGCTTCAAGCGCTGGCCCCGCTGCAGCTGCCGTTCAACGTGCCTGTGGTTATCCGTACGGTTGCGGGGGATACCGTAGCGCAGCTGCAGGATGGTAGCGGTAAATATGCCTGCCTATTCGTCTACATGGAGGGTGATTCACCTGCGGCGCAGGCTGTGGACTATATGTATTCCTTTGGAGATGCGGCGGGGATCCTGTCGTCAGCACTAGCTGAGGTTCAGATCGGCAGGACTCCTGTTTACCGCCCTTACTACGCACTTGCACAGGCTTACCCGCTGTGTACCCGAGAAGTCATTGAGCAGCTGTGCTTAACTCCCCCAGAACCTCTGAAAGAGGTGCAGGCCGAGCTGCAGATTCTGTATGAGGCCTATCTGGAAATCGCAGATTCGCTCCAGGGGCTGGAGCAGCTGCCCCATCAGCTGGTGCACGGAGACTTGAATGCCTCCAATCTGCTTCTCCAGCAGAACGATGTTAGCCAGGTGGCTGCGCTGCTCGATTTCGAGTTCTGCACCTTCGATGTGCGCGCCATGGAGCCGGCAGTCATTCTGTCGGCACTGCTGGAGCAGCCTGCAGCGGTAAGGGACTTCTGCCGGGGATTCACCCGTCATATCTCTTTAAGCGCTGATGAGATCAATGCCCTGCCTCTGTTGATGAAGCTGCGCAAGGTCGATGTGTTTCTGCATTTTGTCAGCCGCTTCCTGGAGGGGACCGATGGGCCGAAGGTGCTGCTGGAACAGGCAGTCCAGCTCTCTGCAGAGCTCAACCGATTGACAGAAGATTGTGGCTGGGTGCAGGAGGAGCTGAGAAGGGCTAAATTTCGGGTACAATGATCCGATAACATAAGAGAGTTTACTTATTTTAGGAGAATTGGAGGTTGTGGAATGAACGTATCATTTCCCTCGCACCCAAGGTCCTCCCAGACATCAGGTTATTCACTATCGCAGCAAGGGAAGACATTGTCCTCAAGGCCAGAGCAGGAGGACTCCCGTGGTGGAGCACGGATGCAGAGCAAGCAGAGGAGGAGATCCAGGAGAATCCTCAGCTGCAGCAAGAACTCCTTGCCTACACCGATGCTGCTGGGGTAGGCAAGGAGAGCGTTCGAACCATACTGGATACGTTTATATGAGGAACGTCCGTACATAGAGCTGTGGTTATAAACCCAGTCGCTGGCCTTTCTCCAGCCGGACAATATGCTGCTCCCCTTGATCGGCCAGCGCTCTGAACTGTTCAATGGTCTCACGCATGGCAGGGAGCGCCTCCTGCTTGTAGCTGCTAATGGAATCGAGCGCAGAGAGGACGTCGGTGAAGGCTTGTTTTAATGTGTCAACGGAAATACTGCTTTCCAGCGATTGGTTGTGAATGGCGGCACCCTGATCCTTTAACATTTTGGAGGTGCCGCTGATCAGCTGGTCCGTGGTTTGATTGAGCAGCTCGATCTTGCGCAGTACAATCTTCTGGTTATATAGGGCGCTGGCTACGGTGACCGATATTTTGAGCGCGGAAACCGTAACATTGCGCGCCCGGTCCACACCGCGGATCAGTTCTTTATTGTTGCGGATGACCACCTCAATCGCCATAATGCCCTGCTGGTTCACGACCAGCATCTGCTGCAGATCCATCACCCGCTGGCGCAGCGGAAACAGCACCTCCTCCGTAATAAAGCGGACCTTATCCTCCGATTCACTGCGAGCTTTAGCCGCCTCAATCTGTGTCTCGATCTGTTCATCCATCAGCATGCCCAGCTGTATTTCCTTCTTCAGCCGTTTGGTCAGCTCCCGCAGGGACTGCTGCTCGAATTCCAGGGTGGTGTTGTCATTTCTCAGGACGGCCTTGCCTTTATCCAGCGAAGTGATGATGTCCGAGATCACAGCATCAGCTTTCTGGTATTTGGCGAAGTAGGCGCGCAGGGGATTGAAGAATTTGCCCAGGAAACCACTTTTGGCAAAATCAACAACGCTCGGGTCCAGATCCTTCAACTGCAGCTGAAGTTCCGTCAACCCTTTGGCGACCTGGCCGCCTTCATCGCCTGTTTTGGATAGATGACCTACGGACACCTGCAACAGCGCGTTTTTATCCGAGGAGGATCGCATGGTGTTCATCCCGAAGCTGTCGATGGCTTGCAGCACATTTTTACGTTTCTCCAGAGACTCGATATCCAGCTCCAGGATCGTGGCAACATTGCTTGCAGCCAACTGCTTCAGCTCAGATATTTCCTCCGGCTCGGGTGTAACCTCCACTTCGATCGCCGATTTAAGCTGCTCCGTACTGATGACTTCCATCGTAAAAGACATGACTAATCCTCCTTGTATCCCTGTGAATTACATTTGCACATTAAGCAGATTGCCGATTTTGTAGACTACATCATCCGTATCCGCATTGATGCTATTCGCTTCATTGATGCTTGAGATGCTTTCCAGCGCCTGAATATTGGCATTGTAACCAATCGTATAGATCGGGATGCGGTAAGTCTCGATCAACTCCCGGATCTCATTGAGCGAATGTCCCTGATTGGTTTCTCCGTCGCTCAGCACAAAGATCACAGGCTTCAGCCCCGGATGCTGCGCCAGCTCTGCTTGCAGCATATGGATGGCCACCGCAATGCCGTCAAAAGTAGCCGTTCCCCCGTTCGCCTGCAGACTGTTGATCGCGCCCACAAACATCGACTGTTGATTGGTATCATATACGCCGATAGGCAGCTGGATTGAAACGTTGTCCGAATAGGATACGAAGCCGATGCTGTTGTCCCGGCCGAGAAACTTCTGGCCTTTCAATAGCGATTCTTTCAATCGCTGCAGCGGCTCCCCGCTCATACTCCCGGATACATCAGCTACGAACACGGCGGCAATGGGCTGCTGCGCATTTTTCTTCTCCTTCCATACCTTCTGGGCAGCCGTCAGAGTCGCGCCGTCCACCGGCGCCAGCTCGGAGACATAATCGTCCAGTCCGTTGAATCCTTTGTCTGCCGCCAGCTTCTGATACTTCTCCTGCTCTGCAAATGCGGCGAAGGTAGTGAGGATATCCAGCTTCTCCTGCGGCAGCTCACCCAAGGCATACAACGGACTGTCATGACGCACCCCAAACGGAGTGAAGACATAACCGCTCTTCAGGTCTGGCGTATTGGCATAGGTCTGGTATTCCAGCACAAAAGCATCCAGCATCCCGGTTGTGGCTGCATCCCTCATCTGGAGCGTCGTTGAGGCAATAAAAGGCACATTGGCCTGGAATTTCTCGAAGCCTGCCACAGCCTGCGCACTCAGCAGATTGCTGCTGTCGAACGTGCCCAGCGCAGACACCAGGAAATTTAAGCCTGTTGAACTGGCAAAAGGGTCGGTGTAGCCCATCGCCAGCTCATTGTCGGCAATCGCCTCCGTGATTGTTTTGACGTTAAGCGAGCCGTATTTCTCAACCAACTTGTTGTATTTGGCCTCATTGGTGACCACTCCGGCTACATTTCCCGCCAGTCGTTTGGAGATCTGCTGGACGTTTATGCCCGCTGCTGCGACCATTTCACCCCACAGCTCATTGGAAGGGGTGAAGGCGTCAGGCACGTATTTGCCGGAGCGGATATAATCGGCGGCTGTGCCTGAGGCGATATTGCGGATACGGACGGACACGGTGTTCCCGTTCACCTGCGGGCTGCCCGAGTTGAAGGCTGCCGCGACCTCATTCAGCCAGCCGTCATTGCCGGTCCCGGATTTCTCGGTAGAGGAGAAGATTTCTACGAAATGCTCCGATGCATTGGGTACGGAAACCGCAAACTTGGAGATATCCGGCAAGGATTCGGCCACATCTACCGGATCAAGGTCAATCTGACCCTTGACGGGGTCTGCTACAGTAACGTTAATATTGCGGTAGAGCTTATCCAGCTGTTTCGCGGCATCCTCTGCTGTGATCTGTGTGCTGCTTTTGCCCCAATTGGAGGTGAAGCGGATGCCGAAGTAGATCAGCGCAAAAACAGCGAGCGCAATCACCCCCAGCAGGGCCAAGGCTTTTCCTTTCCTAAGCATATTCATCTTCCTCTCAGGACTTGTAGGCTTTGGTCTGCCTTATCAAAGCTTCGATTTCCTTCATACCGGGCATATCCGCCGCCGCTTGCACCTCCGCACTGCCCAGCAGCGAAAGCTCCAGCAGCAATTGATCCAGCTTCAGCAGGATCTCTTCATTGATCCGCAGATAACCTGAAATGTGACCAATATACTCGTTGTAGAGCTGTGTTCTCGCTTGAATAAGCGTGGCCGGCAGCTGCGGCTGTGTCTCTTGATTGGTGAAATCTGAGAACTGTGACGCTTCAACCACGCTTAGCTTATTTACAATCCCACGGATATTCGCATAGAACAGCTTCTCGACCTCGCCAATCACGGCCATAAACTTTTTGTAGCTTAGCTCCATCGGCTCAAACCGCCCGCGCAGCAGCTCTGTGAGGAGATGTACTTTCTTTTGCATCCGTTCCAGCTGGCTTATAGCAAGCGATACATCCGATTTCAGTAGTTTAATTCTGCGGAAGCGGGTGAGTGCGGCAGTATATTCCTCAGGGGTGGCCGGGTTCTGAACAGGAATTAGGGGGACAGGCCTCAGCAGCAGAGAGTAACTCCCATAGAGCATAACCAGCAGGCTGATGAACAGTACAGTCAAGCCTGAAGCGGTTTCGAGAGCGCTTGAACCTCCAAGCTGTAGGCCTATGAGGCCAGGGGAAAGCACAACAATATTGACGATCACCGTCACGGCGACCAGGGCTGTAAGTTTCATGTATTTCGCGCTGTTCCTCATACTTTCCACCTCCAGAGCGGCGGCGCTGCCGCGGGCGTCTGTTAGATGGATATGCTCCGGTTAATCCTGTAATGACAGTAACCTCAGATCAGGGGCTTCATTTGACGCAGGGGGAGATGATTCTGTCTTGACAGACAAATGTTATGGCTCCATAATATTTTTATGGGAAAAAATTCAATATCACTGATTCGGGCATGGGTCCGTTATGATGAAGCGATGAATGCCTATAACCAGCTGCTGCGCAGGCAGTTTCAAATCTCCGGCCTGCAGCTTGCCATTCTGCGAATGGTTGCCGAGCATGCGCCCTTGCGCCTCCGGGAACTGCGGTCACAGCTGTCGCTTCATCCGGCAACACTTGGACAGGCTGTGGACAGTCTTGTGAAGAAAGAGCTGCTGGAGCGTTATGCTGATCCGCAGGATGCCAGAGGCAGAGTAGTAGCCGTTACCGCTTCGGGGAAGGAGTTAATCGCCGCCGCTCCGCTGGCGGGTCCGGTCCGTATCCGTTATGCGCCGGAGGATGCCGAGAAATACGAGCGCTTGGAGCATGCGCTGAATGAGCTGGTGGAGTTGTTTGGGTTAGAGCCGTGGAGCAAGTGAGCAGGCCAGATGTGCAAGAAATGCGAGTAGACAAGTAACCTTATGAGGGAGAGGATTAGCATGAATATGCTGGGTGTGGATAATATTTTTCTGCAGGTGGGAGATCTTGCGCTTGCGCTGGCTCATTACGTCGATGGTTTAGGATTTGAACTAAAATGGAAGATGGAAGACAAGGGGATGGCCATTCTGAAGATCGGTGAGGAGACACCGGGATTGATCATAAGAGTGAATCCAGCCGCAGGTAATGCGGGAAGCACCGCCGCTGCGAGTTTCTGGGTGGAGGTCTCCGATGCAGCTGAAGCTGCCAATGAACTGGAGCAGCGTGGTATTACGCTGAACGGTCCACCTTTTCAGATTGGAACAGGATGGGTAGTAGAGGCCGCAGACCCTTGGGGCAATGTGGTTGGATTTACTGATTATCTGCTGCGTCCGCAGCTTGGACGTCTGAGTGGTCAAGGGTAAGTTACAAGGAGGTTAGCCCATGGGCTGGGAATATGGAGTTATCGTTACGGAGACAGCCGAGATCCCCCAGCTGATCGGGCAGCTGGCAGAAGCGCTGCAGGGTGCAGGAGGTTACCAGACCATGCAGCAGGCGGAGCGCGGTTTTGTGCTGCAGCAGGAGAATGAGAAGTGGCCGGCGGCCCTTCAGGTTTGAGTTATAGGCTGGCCTAGACCCAGGCTTCAGAAAGCAGCGGTAGGATCAAACTTCGAAACCACCATTGAAGTAGATTCAGTTTCTCCCAATAGGTGTAATGATTCTCACAAACTCAATATAGCAGGAGGAGGCAAGAAGCAGATGTCTTTACAGCAGTTACTAATCGATCATTCCATGTCGCTATCACAGGAACTTATACATATGCTGGAGCTGCATAGAGCAAGCCGGCAGGGATTAGATCAAGTGGATGATGATACAAATGAAGTGAATGAGTGTTTTCGCTGCATGACTGACGGCGAGGTGGCGGAGATGCTGGGGCTGTTTGCGGCCATGGAGGTCTATCAGGATATTGTGCCATTCTGGACGGATGATCAATCCAATTACATTGGGATATATGGGCGTGGACCGTTGGCCTGCCGTGTCTGCCACATCTCACACGAGGAAACGGATGTTGCGCCTGCTTACCGGAACGTAGAGTCCTTGATAGCGGAGCTGGAGCAGCATCCGGAAGCCGAATGGGAGGAACTCTCTAAGGATTATCCGGCGTTGACACCGGCAGAAACAGCAGTGGAAGAAGCCGATTTGGCGGCGGTCCGGGAATTGGAACATCAGCTGGAGGTTAAGCAGCCGGATGATGATGTGCGGTGTCAATGGATTAATAGTATTCTCGCTGTGATGCCCCGTGCGAATGCTGCTGAGCTGCTCAAGTATCTGAACGATGAGGATATGTTTGTGCAGGAGTGGACTGCTGAGCTGATGGGCTTATACGGACTGCAGGAAGCGGAAGCTCCCTTGCAGGAGCTGTCCTTGAGCGGCATACCCAATGCTGCACCTGCAGCCACACGGGCCTTGGTGGCGATCCGCAAGGCGCGATATATGAAAGAGAGCTGAAGGGTGAAGAAGTATATCTAAATGTTATTTTATTACATTTATTACAAACAGCAGCCGATTCCGGTTGCTGTTTGTAGTTTGAATATATGGCTAAAACGCCCATTTCGTTACTACTTATGCCTCCATTTGATTTGAATTTAGAAGATTTAACTTCGCAGTGGTTTCCTAAGTCCAGACCCATAAATTAGTTGCAAAACTGGTTACTACTTAGGACCCCAGCCATCCCCAAGTAGGTTTGCGCCTTCGGAGTAGTACAACAGAAGTGGCTATGGGGAAAAACTACCGTTAATACCTGGCTCATGCTCGATTGTCGTGGCTTGTAGGGAAAAGTTACCACTACATCGTCCATTTAGGGTTTTTCGGAGCGTTTAGGACCTCATTAGTGGTAAAAATTCCCTATAAGTCACCAGAACGCCCAACCTTCGTCCAACTAGCGGTAGAATTTCCCTATCATTCCTCACTGGACCTAAGTAGTAACCAAAACTGCATCTAATCACCTGATTTTTCACGTTTTGGAGCAAATAGTTGCAAAAAGGGTTACTACTTAGGCCCCCGCGAGACTCCAAGCCCTTGAACTAGGTAACCTGCATTCTAGCGGACCGTATAGCCCCTATTTCCTCCTATCTGCGATCTTTTGACGTCTTACGGACCGTATAGCCCCTAAGTCGTCAAAACAGGCTCTAAAGCGAGGGTTTTCTGTGATATAGAGGCTCCTGGGTCCGTTAATCCTGCAAAACGGCCTATGTACAGCAAATAGAGGCTCCTGAGTCCGCAACCATCTGAAATCGAAGCGAGGGTTACGAGCGAAGAGGGCTAGGGGACCTAAGTAGTAACCAAAAAGGCACTTAATTCGAAGAAGGAGGCTGTTCATGATCGTTACTATTTCTATTCAATTATGGATGGAGAACCGGATGAGTCTGAAATTATGTCGAGTTACGGCTTGAAAGCTCAATATGCGCGCAAGCAGGTAAATGAAGAGTTATCTATCCTTAACGATAATATATCGGAGTATAACAATGGTAACTTATTAGTTTACGAAATAAGCAAAGACGTTGAGAACGTTGATAATTCTAATAAAATTGTTGAATTTCTAAAGAGCAAAAATGTCAATTCCGGTAAGGTATTGATTGTCAATCTGGAGGGCCGAATGAATCTGGAGTTTTATCTTCCCATTGGCAATCAAACGGCCGAAATCCTATTTACGGTTGAAGATCTGGACGGATTAGCTAGGTTTGTAAGTCAGTCCCCTTAATTTCATCCTATTTCTGCAGAAACGGATGCCGCCTCTTTCAAAGTACGGCGAAGCCATATCTTCTTGGCCTAATTTGTTTACATTTCGTGTAATATATATATACTTATAATTTAAAGAGTTTCATATCCGGGAAACCGGCAGAGGGGGATAAGATGAGTTCATTCATTAAAGTAGGGATTGTAGGTTACGGTAATTTGGGCAAAGGTGTACAGCAGGCTATTGCGCAGAATCCGGATATGGAGTTGGTGGCGATTTTTACGCGCAGAGATCCGCAGCAGCTTGCTGAGTTGACCGGCGTAGTTACGGAGCATATTTCTGCAGCCGAACGATACATAGGCCAAATCGATGTGATGATTCTGTGCGGCGGTTCGGCTACGGATTTGCCGGAGCAGACGCCGCAACTTGCCGCGATGTTCAACACAGTGGACAGCTTCGATACGCATGCCAGAATTCCCGAGTTCTTCAGCGAGGTGAATCAGGCTGCCCTCAACGGAGGAAATGTCAGTGTTATTTCTACAGGCTGGGACCCAGGGTTGTTCTCGATGAACCGGCTGCTGCTGCAGTCGATCCTGCCGGAGGGTGAAGAATATACCTTCTGGGGCACTGGTGTGAGCCAGGGACATTCCGATGCGATCCGCCGTGTGCCTGGCGTGAGGGCAGGGGTCCAATATACCGTTCCGGTACAAGCGGTAATCGATGGCATCCGTGCCGGTGAAACCCCACAGCTGACTACCCGCGAGAAACACCGCCGGGAATGTTACGTGGTAGCGGAAGAGGGTGCAGATCGCGGAGAGATCACCAACACCATCGTGAACATGCCGAATTACTTCGCAGATTATGATACAACCGTCAGTTTCATAACTGAGGAGCAGCTGGCGAAGGAGCATGCAGGCATGCCGCATGGCGGATTCGTTATCCGCAGCGGTGTCACAGGGACTGGAAGCAAGCAGATTGCCGAGTTTGGGCTGAAGCTGGACAGCAATCCAGAATTTACAGCCAGCGTGCTGGCAGCCTACGCCAGAGCCGCTGTGCGCTTTAGCCGTGAAGGGGCCGCAGGTGCCAAGACGGTGTTTGATATTCCGCTCGGCTACCTGTCTCCCCGGTCTGCCGAGGAACTGCGCCGGGAATTGCTGTAAGGACAAGCTGAAATAGCAAGCAGAAGCGGGTGCCATCCTCTGGGGGAAGGCACCCGCTTCTGCTTGCAATCGGTGTCCAGCTTAGGACATCGCCTGCTTCTGTGATTTTGCTGCACAAGCTTTTACTACTTCGGCCTTGGAATGAGGAGGCTATCGATGACAGCACTATGGTGGTTTCCTAAGTACAAACCGCAAACTAGTGATTTAGTTGCGTAAGCGCAACTAAATTGTGGATTTCTTCCGTTTTGGAGGAAATAAGTGTGAAAAGGCATCTAATTTGAGTAAATGAGCGTAAAAGGCTTGATTTACTCAGAATTAGTTGCAGATTTGCACTTATTCGCCATCTGGCCCGTGATCGGCTGGAAATAGATGCACTTTTGCAGTTATTTACGCCGAACGTTCCAGAGCAACTTTTTTAAAGTTGACTGGGACTAAATAGTAACTGCATTGTTACTACTTAGAGCCCCCTTGTGTTCCATGTGTTCCTCGTCCGAGCCTGTCATACAACACTGCGCGACAAGGAGGCTAAGAATAACAAATGAAGGCCGTCGCCAGTAACCCCGCTTAACTTTCATACTACTAACGGACTCAGGCGCCCCTATTCAAGCCGAACCCCACTAGTTAAGGCCTGTTTTTCCGACATAGCGGCTATGCGGTCCGTTAGATTCCAAACCAGCGCAGAAATGAGGAAATTGGAGCTATACGGTCCGCTAGGACGTGGGTTACCTGAAGTTCGGGTGGGGGGGATGGGTTAAGGTACCGCGATACCCTAACCTTCTCGAGTAACCTTCTACATCCTCGCAGGGCCCTAAGTAGTAACCACATTTGCAGCTATTTGCTCCGAACGTTCCAGAGTAACATTTTTAATGCGGGCTGGCAGTCTTAAAAATGAGTTTACTATTTATGAATGGCATGGAAGACACCCAAAAGACCCGCTGAAGACCTTGCCAATAATCAGGCAGATCTCCTAGCGGGTCTTGCTGTATCTAGAGGGGCGCTAACGCCTAAACGATTCCCTGGGCCAGCATCGCATCGGCAACCTTCAGGAAGCCGGCAATATTGGCACCGGCAACCAGGTTGCCGGGCACACCATATTCGTCCGCGGCATCTACGGCACTGCGGTAGATAGAACTCATAATCTGATGCAGCTTCTGGTCGACCTCATCAAAGCTCCAAGCCAGACGCATGCTGTTCTGGGTCATTTCCAGACCCGAGACGGCAACCCCGCCGGCATTGGCCGCTTTGGCCGGTGCGAACAGTACATCATTCTCCAGAAACAGCCCAATCGCTTCCAGCGTGGAAGGCATGTTGGCCCCTTCGCCAATCGCTTTGACTCCGTTCAGGATCAAGGTCTGCGCGGAAGCCAGATCCAGTTCATTCTGGGTAGCACAAGGCAGGGCAATATCGCAAGGCAGGCTCCAGATTCCGTCGCACCCTTCGATATATTCTGCATGAGGATGCTCCTTGACGTATTCGCTGATCCGCAGCCGCTCGACTTCCTTCAGCCTTTTGACTGTGTCCAGATTAATGCCCTGAGGATCATGAATGTATCCGCCCGAATCACTGCAGGCCACCACCAAGGCGCCTAACTGTTGAGCCTTCTCTATGGCATAGATGGACACATTGCCGGAGCCGGAGACAACGACCCGGCTGTCCTTGAAGCTCATTCCTTGTGCCCCCAGCATCTCCTGCACGAAATATACACAACCGTAGCCGGTAGCTTCCTTGCGGGCCAGGCTGCCGCCGTAGAGCAGGCCCTTTCCGGTAAGAATACCTGCCGCATGGCCACCGTGAATCCGTTTGTATTGGCCGAACATATAACCGATTTCACGGGCGCCAACCCCGATATCGCCGGCCGGCACATCGGTATCTGTTCCAATGTGGCGGTACAGCTCAGTCATGAAGCTCTGGGTAAAACGCATGATTTCCTGATCGGATTTATCCTTGGGATCGAAGTCGCTGCCGCCTTTGCCGCCGCCCAGGGGCAGGCCGGTGAGCGAGTTTTTGAAAATCTGCTCGAAGCCAAGAAATTTAATAATACCCAGATAGACCGAGGGATGGAAGCGCAGACCGCCTTTATAAGGGCCGATGGCACTGTTGAACTGGACGCGGAAGCCACGGTTCACGCGGGTTGTGCCGGAATCGTCTACCCAGGGAACACGGAAGCTGATTGTACGCTCCGGTTCAACCAGCCGTTCCAGAATACCCTGCTGCATGTATTTGGAATGCCGCTCCAGAACCGGAACAAGACAATCCAGGATTTCCTTAACTGCTTGATGGAACTCGTGCTCCTGCGGATCGCGTTGCTGAACCTCGGAATATATGCGCTGGACGTAGCCGGCTGCCGAATCTGGGGTTGCTGTAGTTGTTGAAGTGGTTGAAGAGGGTGAAGTGAAAATAGACATCTGGGGTAACACTCCTGTCTGAATAGCGGATTTGTTTAATTTAAAAGAATTTTATAAAACCTGACATCAATTTACCAATCAATTCTTTTTGGCACGGCCATCAAAAAAATCTATGAATCTAACATAATGTGTTATAAATATACACTTTTTAAATATTTGTTGCCACTGAGAATTATTATCACCTATAATAAAAGTCATGTCTGATATAGAAGAAGGTGAGGGAAACGGTACAATTAACAGACCATTTAATGTTATGGAATCATGCCTCTATCTTGGTTAAGGATGTGCGTCATGCGATGATGGAGATTGGAGAGCAATTCTCCTACCGTTTGCCTACTAGCGTGTTCCTCTATACGATCAAGGGCAATGCCCGCCTGAAGCTGGATGGGTCGGAGCATGCCGTCAGCGGCTTTCATGTGCTGCATGGAGGCAAGGGTGGGGTTCTTGATATTGTCGCCGAAAGTCTTTTCGAATATGTTCTGATCCTCTATAGAGCCCATTTACCGCTTCCGGGCCGCCGGGAACTGCTTCGAATGCTGGAGGCCAGCAATCCTTTTCAGATGCAATATGCATTCCATCCCCAGCACCCGCTGGTTCTATTCGATACCATAACCATGATGAACAAGGTCTGGCACCGGTCTAATTCCCTGGAGAAACTGCATGTCAAAATTATGTTCTATCAGTTTGTGGTAGAGGTGATGGGCCAGCTGTCAGAGGAGCGCATACATCCACAGAAGCCGGATCTGGCCGCGCAGGCCATCCGTTACATACATGAGCATTACGATGAACAGATTACGCTTGCTAATTTGACAGAGATCCTTGACTGCAGTTCTAGACAGCTACTGAGGATGTTTAAGAGTAGGGAGAATACCAGCCCCATTGATTATCTGATCCGATTCCGCATGAACAAAGCTCAGGAACTGCTGCTCGGCACCGACGCTACACTCCAGGAAATTGCCCAGCGGGTAGGGTACGCAGACAGCTATTATTTCAGCAGATTGTTCAAAAAGGTGGTAGGCTTGTCTCCCTCCCGATTCAAGGATACTGTTCATAGCGCACCCGGCCGTCGGGATAATCCATTCGATGTGTCGATATCCTCTATTGTTGATCAAAAGCTGCAACGGTATATTGATAGTGAATATGATAATCATTATCAATATAAAAGGGGAGATTTACGAGTGTTCAAAAAGCAACGCACACCTATGACAGTTACCGTAATGATCGTTTTAATCTTGTTGATGAGCGCTTGTACAGCCGGAACGGCTAACAATAAAACAGCCTCGAACGGGAATCCGGCAGCAGGCAGCAATTCGGCGGCAGTGGCAGCATCAGCAACACCTGCTGCAGCAAGCGACGGCGAAACACCTCGGATGGTGAAGCATGCGATGGGAGAAGAGGAACTGACAGGCACCCCGGCACGGGTTGTTATTCTGACGAACGAAGGAACCGAAGCGCTGCTGACTCTCGGCATCAAGCCCATTGGCGCGGTGCAATCCTGGGTGGGCGATCCGTGGTATGACCATATCAAGGATGAAATGCAGGATGTAACGGTGGTGGGGGATGAGCTACAGCCCAATATTGAGCTGATTGCCAGCCTGAAGCCGGATCTGATCATTGGCAACAAGGTCAGACAGGAGAAAATCTACGAGCAGCTGAAGCAGATTGCGCCTACCATTTTCTCGGACGATTTGGCCGGTGATTGGAAGATTAACTTCAAGCTGTATTCCGAAGCTGTGAACAAGCAGGCCGAAGGTGAGCAGGCTATGGCCGCCTTCGACAAGCGCGTTGCCGATGTCAGCGCCAAGCTGGGCAGCAAAGCGGAAACGAAGGTATCCATTGTACGTTTCTCGGCAGCGCAGGTACGGATTTATCAGAAGCAATCGTTCTCCGGCGTGCTGCTGGAGCAACTGGGGATAGCCCGTCCGGCCTCTCAGGATAAGGACAGCTTCATGGAGGTCATGTCCAAAGAAACGATTCCAAGTATGGATGGCGATGTGCTCTTCTATTTCGTTACGGAAGCGGCAGGCAGCACAGAAGCGGCAGCGGTAGTTGAGGAGTGGAAGAATGATCCGCTGTTCAAGAATCTGAATGTCTCCAAGAATGACAAGGTCATTCAAGTGAACGAGGCCATCTGGAACACAGCCGGTGGTTATGAAGCGGCCAATCTGCTGCTGGATGAGCTGGTAGCCTATTTCGAAGTGGAGTAACTTATGAGGACAAGGAGCAAGCTGAGCACCGCTACCCGGCGGCTTCAGCTTGCTCCTTGCTATGGAAGGGATTAAGGCCGATGAACGTAATGATTCGCAGCCGCAGCCGCAAGCTTGCGGGTTTGGCTGCTGGCATGATACTGCTGGCTGTAATGATGCTGTCAAGCATCCTGTTTGGCCTCCAGCAGTTTGGAATACAAGAGTTGTGGCAGGCCTATGCTGCCTTTGACGGCTCGAACGAACATCTGATTCTGACGACTACCCGAGTGCCGAGGACTTTGATTGCCGCCGCTGTCGGAGCTTCGCTGGCCGTGGCGGGAACGCTGATGCAGGCGTTAACCCGGAATCCGCTGGCATCGCCCTCCCTGTTTGGCGTGAACTCCGGCGCTTCCCTGTTTATTGTGATCGGCATTGTTGCTTTTGGCCCATCGCTTACGCTTGGCAGCATGATCTGGATTGCCTTTGCCGGAGCGGCAATGACCTCTATGCTCGTATATGCGCTAGGCGCAGGTGGGCGGAGGGGATTTGAACCGGTAAGACTCACCTTGGCCGGGGCAGCTGTCGCCGCATTTGCCTCCTCTGTTACCTCAGGCCTGATTCTGATCAACAAGCAGTCCCTGGAATCTGCACTCTTCTGGATGATTGGCTCTGTCTCGGGCAGGAAGCTGGAGCACCTGCTGATTGTGGCTCCCTACATGGCAGCCGGACTGCTGTTGTCGCTGCTGCTCTCCGGCGCGCTGAACGTAATGGCGCTGGGTGAAGAAAGTGCGCGTGGATTGGGGCAGCGAATGCTGCTGCTGCGGGCATGGACTGCTCTGGCAGTGGTCCTGCTGGCCGGGAGTGCTGTAGCTGCGGCAGGACCAATTGCTTTTGTCGGGCTGGTCATTCCCCATCTGTGCAGGTCGCTCGTCGGCAATAATCACCGCTGGCTGCTGCCTTATTGCGCGCTGACCGGCGCATTGCTGCTGGTCAGCGCCGACTTGGCTTCCCGGTTTGTTCTCATGCCGAAGGAAATTCCGGTTGGTGTGGCAACAGCCTTAATCGGTGTGCCCTTCCTGATCTATATCGCAAGGAGGGGCAGATATGAATAAGCAGCGAAGAGGGCGACCTGTAATACTGCTGCTGACACTCGCAGCGCTAACGATAGGTTTAAGCCTAGTATGTTTGTCCGTTGGGTCGGTGAGCGTACCCGTGAAGGAAGTTATATCTGCTTTACTCGGACTCCATCCGCAGAGCAGTGAGTTGATTGTAATGCAGCTGCGGCTGCCGCGGGTGCTGGCTGCCCTGCTGGTCGGCGCGGCTCTGGCCGTTGCAGGCACCTTACTGCAGGGCGTTATCCGCAACCCGCTCGCTTCACCGGACCTGCTCGGCGTCTCCGGCGGCGCTTCGGTGGCGGTGGTTGCTTTTATGATGTTGGTGACCGGCTCCAGTGTCCACTGGGTTCCGGTCATTGCGATTGGCGGAGCTTGTATAACCGCATTGATTAATTACACACTGGCTTGGAAACATGGAGTCTCTCCTTATCGCCTGGTGCTGATTGGGCTGGGAATATCCACCGCTACCGGCGCATTGACCATGTTCTTGTTGATCAGCGGACCGGCTTATCTGGCTGCCCAGGTGCTGAACTGGATGACGGGCAGTGTATATGGAACCAACTGGACTTATATTCAGGCGCTCTGGCCATGGATGGTCGGGATCATTCCTTTATCGATGTTCTACGCCAGAGAGTTGAACATTCAGGCTTTGGGTGAAGGGACCGCTATCGGACTTGGCAGCAGGCTGCAGATCAGCAGGGCGGTCGTGCTGTTCTTCAGCGTTGCACTGGCAGGTGCGGCCGTGGGAGTAGCTGGTACGCTGTCTTTCATCGGCCTGCTGGCCCCGCATATCGGCAGGAGGATTGCCGGACATTCCTACACGCTGCTTATACCGGTGTCCGCCTGTCTGGGGGCGATTATTCTGCTGCTGGCGGATCTGGCCGGACGTATGCTGTTTCAGCCGCTTGACATTCCGGCAGGGGTATTCACGGCAGGAGTAGGGGCTCCGTTTTTTATGTTTCTGTTGTTCCGGGGCAAACGAGACTAATACCTAACCGAACGGCAGGAAGATTTAAACCACTATTGAATCGTGGTATTATGCGCCGGATACGCTGGAATGGGAGTCTGCCGAACTGGCCTATTCCGGCTTTCTCGGCTGGCTGGCGGAAGGAGCTCTGAAGCTGTTTTACCGGCACCGCCGCTGTTATTCCTCGACAGCCTGCATGAGCTTATAGATCTGCCGTGTTGTATTGACATTTCGGATTGTCATTTGCATGTACAGCTTGGTGCCGATAAGCTTGTTCATCCCGCTGCGGGTTACATCCTCCCTGCTGACGGAATAAAGCACGGCTCCGGGAATATACAGCACGGTGCCTACACCCGGCTTCAAAGGAAGCAACTCCAGGATGGAGACCTCATCGACTTCCTTCCACAGGAACATCACATCGCTTTTCATCTGATCATCATTGGTCCAGGAATCCGGCAGTGCTTCAATGACTGTGCGGATTTCTTCGATTGTACGGACAATCACGCGGATCTGCAGCCCGAACTCGGCAGCGATCGCCTCCTCCAGCTTCAGCGGCAGCTCCAGAGCGGACATCTCCTGATTCGAAAAAACAATATTGCCCGAATTGATATAGGTCTTCACATGGTTCATGCCTGCTTGTTCAAAGGTTGTCTTCAGCACCTTCATGTTGACCGGATTGTTCCCGCCTACGTTAATGCCCCGTAATAAAGCAATATAGATCATCTTTATCCCTACATTTCCTGTGGTTTGTCTTGTCCATACTCGGTTTTATTATACAAATGATCGTGCCCGCAGGCCAGTGGGGCAAGCGGCAGAAGAGAGGGGCTGCTTGAATTCGGCAGCCTTGGCGAAGTCGGGCAGCTGACCGCTGTGTCCACAGAGCAGGGCATTTCTGAATCCTACACTCCCGCCGTCGTTGAAGCCATCCAGCCTTATATTGAGGAAGCGGTGGCAAGCTTGTGTGAAGACCATCCCGCGCGGAGCACTACTATACGGTTGCCCTCGAGAAAGGCTGGGAAGGCAGTCATTATCAAGTCAACCCGGAAGAGGCTTCCAACAAGAAGATCGGATGTCATGTGAATAAATAACCGTCTGCTGGACTCAGGTAAAGGATCGTCTCTGAAGAGGAAACGGCGTATCGTGAAGCGATAGACTATATCTGCGGACTATGCTGAGCTTGCGATGGAGGAGTTCACTTGGCTGGTGGAGGCGGAAGCCAAGGAGGATTATGAGCGGGAACAGGTGATTTATCGGCTGTTTGGCGGGGAGAAGAAGCTCGCTGACCTGCTGAAGAAGGCAGAAGGCCCGCTCAGGAAACAGCTTGCGTTGCTGGTGAAGGAAGGGTGATTGACAATCCGCTGGACCTAAAGATATTCTAAGCTGGCCTAAAACACACTATAACAGTTAGAATATAAATAGTAGCAATAGACGCAATCAAGTGGACAGGCTGGGTCTGCCCACAATTATCGGAAGCCAGGTGAACAGAATGACGGACAAAAGTATTATTTTTTTTGATATTGACGGTACGCTGCTGGATGAGGAGAAGAAACTTCCACCCACAACCAAACAAGCGATCCTTGAGCTGAAGGCTTGTGGCCATGATGTGGCCATCGCTACCGGGCGGGCCCCTTTTATGTTTGAGGAGCTTCGCCAGGAACTGGACATTGATACATTTGTCTGCTACAACGGCCAATATGCCGTGCTGCGGGGAGAGGTGATCCATAAGCACCCTCTGGACCCGCTGTCGCTGCAGGTCTTGACCGATGTGGCGTTATTACATAATCATGCAATTGTGTATATGGATCACATGGATATGAAAGCCAATGTTCCAAACAATGAATTTATTGCCAGCAGTTTTGGCACGTTCAAGACCAATCTGCTGCCTGCCCATGATGCGAACTATTATAAGGACAGAGAGATTTATCAGTCCCTGCTTCTCTGTCAGGAATTAGAAGAGTCCTATTATGAAGAGGTCTTCCCCTCGCTCCACTTCGTCCGCTGGCATGCTAATGCCGTGGATGTTGTGCCTACCGGTGGCTCCAAGGCCAAGGGCATTGCCAAAATCACAGAACTGCTGGGCATCGCGCCGGAGCATCAATATGCTTTTGGCGATGCGTTAAACGATGTCGAGATGCTTAGCACTATCGTCAACAGCGTGGCTATGGGCAACGGGATGCCCGAAGCCAAAGCGGCCGCCAAATATATCACGAAGCCGGTTCATGAAGACGGAATCTGGCATGGGCTGCGAATGGTTGGCCTGCTGTAAGCCCACCTCAAGTGCGCGCAAGCCCATCTCGCTAAATTGGAGTGGGCTTTTTTGCTGTGAGCTTCGAGTGAAATTCCTCGCAACTGCATTTAGTGCAGCTATTCAAGGCGGAAATCGGCCAAAACTTCATTTTAACTGTATTCGCTGCAGCTATTCCTGGCCAAAACTCGCTTTTTTCTCAAAAGGGGCCGTTGCAACTGCACGGAATACAGCTAAACCGCCTCCAAGCCCTCAAATCGCTAATATAGCTGCACGAAATGCAGTTAACGCTCCTGCTGCCTCTATGACAACCAGGCAAGTGGAGCAGCCGCAGCAATTCTGGCCGGTGATGTAGTCACAGGAGGCTCAGAGCTGAACAGTTCAGATAACCGGATTTATCCCCTCACTTGTTGCAACAGCTGGTCGAAACAGCTATAGAATTCTTCCGGATTCCCCAGATACACGTTATGGTGCGGGTGCGACATTTCAAAGGCTATACAGTTTGGGATCAGCTCCTGCATTCTGTAATAATCCTTATCCGGAACGGCTTCATTATGTTTGGCTCTGACCAGCAATACCGGACAAACGATCTCCGGCAATAAGGAGTACCAGTCCACATTGTAAGCCATATTGGCCGCCATGGCCTGGGAGCTGAACATCATCTGATACCCCGCGGACGTTTCGGTCAGGCTGCTCAGGAAATACTGGGAGCTTAACTCGGAATCCAGTGCTTCCCGGATATATCTCTGGGCATCGCTTAAGCTCGCAAAAGGCAACGGCCAATCCTGAGTCACCGGATCAAGCGCCGGGATCTGTTGCAGCGGCATTTCACTTCGTGTGACCGGACCGGACGCAGATTTATCAAGCAGAGCCAAGCCCCGTATGTACTGTGGAAACTGCGCCGCCACATAACCGGCTACTTGCGCGCCCATGGAATGGCCGGCGAGTATAACCGAATCGATATGCAGAAAGTCCAGAAGCTCGACCATATCCTGCGCCATTTCTTCTGCCGTATATTTGGAGACAGGTTTGCTGCTTAAGCCATGCCCCGTTGATCAGGCGCTATGACTCTGTAGTGATCACCATAATGCTTCATGAAATCGACCCAGGTTTCCGCTCGTCCCCATCTGCCATGCAGACAGAGGATGACTGGACCTTCCGTTTGGGTATCCAGATAAAAAAGTTCAACGTTGTTCAGCTTAGCGATATTGCGGTAAATTTGTACGGACATAAAGCACCTCCCGGGTAAAATGTTAGAGGTTTAATTATATCACCCTTTGGATAATTATGGGAACGTATGTTTTTGTTAAAGCTTATATTTTATGCACTATAGCCAGCTGCAAACTTTACAAACAGTATCGGAATAGATATAATTAGATATAACTTATTGGGTTTATAGTCATACAGAAGGGCCTAACGCCATTAGGCTCTTTTTGTATTTCATGAACTATGTTACAGGAGGGTGAAGGTCATTCACAGGGAAAAAATTATGGTGTGTGTTCATTATGGTCCACACGGGGAACGTTTGATCCGTCGCGGGGTCCAGCTGTCTGAGATGATTGGAGCGCCATTGTTCGTATTGAACGTGGATAGTTCGGACTGCGATGAATATAATCAGAGCAAAGAAATGTTTATGACGGTCTGGAAGCGTCTAGCCGAGGAAGCTGGTGCTGAATTTATGATCCGGAAGCGCCAGGGACGCAAAACCACGGATGTGATTGTTGAAGCAGCTATGGAGAAGGAAGTTACTCAGATTATAGTCGGACAATCCGCACAGACGCGGTGGCAAGAGCTTACGAAACGCAATTTCATTAATGAACTTATTGGCAAAATGAATATGATTGATCTGCATGTCGTAGCCGTACAGCGCATGCGTGCCGGGCTGGAAGAAACGCATGAAGAAGGCGTGATCTCCTACCTGGTTAAGGAAGGCAACGATTATTATCTTAGCGACGAACCTAATGGCGACACTCCGCTGAAGGGCAAGTTTTTTCACGAGCTGCATACCGAATTTGAGAATGGCTTGTTCAGAATTGAGCAGGACGGCAAGGCTAGGTACTTGCATATTTGCGAAGGAAGATTAACAGATCCATTATAGCTTAACCTGCGGCATATCCAGAAGAGGGCTGCTACTTCGGGCCCTCTCAATTTAATGTATGATCTTGTGCTTTTGGTGAAAAAGTAAGTACCAATGTTCACAACTTGATATATTCAAGTGGAAAAGGAGGTTTGCCTTTGCTTCATGTAACCGTACTCGTTCCGTTTCTACTGGCTCTATTGATCGCACTTATGACCAGAAGGGCACCCACGCTTCATAGGGGATGGCTAGTTATCCCTGGTCCACTCGCATTATTCATCTATTTCTTGACCCGTATTCCCGTTGTTAGAGGTGGGGATGCCGGGTATGACACGATCTCATGGATTCCTTCATTGGGAATTGACTTGGTCTTCCATCTGGATGGGTTGAGCTTGCTGTTTACCCTGTTAATTACCGGAATGGGAACGCTTGTCGTCATTTATTCGATTTATTACTTAGACAGGCGCAAAGAAGAATTGACGCCGTTCTATATCTACCTCCTGTTGTTTATGGGAGCGATGCTAGGAGTGGTGCTCTCCGATAATCTGATGGTGCTGTACGGCTTCTGGGAATTGACGAGCGTATCGTCCTTTCTGTTGATTGCGTTCTGGCATCGGAGACAGAAGTCGCGATATGGTGCGCAGAAGTCCATGCTGATTACCGTCTTCGGCGGTCTGGCGATGTTTGCCGGTTTCCTGATGCTGTATGTGATGACCGGCACCTTCAGCATCCGCGAGATTTGGAGTGAGGTCGGCGATATTAGCGGACATATGCTGTTTATTCCGGCCATGCTGCTGATTCTGCTGGGAGCTTTCACCAAATCAGCCCAGTTTCCGTTCCATATTTGGTTGCCGGACGCCATGGAGGCACCGACTCCGGTCAGTGCGTATCTGCACTCCGCAACCATGGTCAAAGCAGGTTTGTATTTGGTCGCACGTTTCAGCCCGATTTTTGCAGGGCAACATGAGTGGTTCTGGATTGTGTCAGGCGTCGGTTTGATCACCTTGATCTATGGTTCGATCCAGGCGATGAAGCAGACGGACCTGAAGGCTCTGTTAGCCTATTCTACGATCAGTCAACTGGGATTGATTATGGGATTGCTTGGAATGGGCTCGGCCGCCGCATTTTATACGGGAGAAGAGTCTGTATTCTATACCGCTGCAACAACGGCGGCGCTGTTCCACCTTATTAACCATGCAATCTTTAAAGGTTCGCTATTTATGGTGGTCGGGATTGTCGACCATGAGACGAACACACGTGACCTGCGCAAGCTGGGCGGTCTGATCTCCCTGATGCCGGTTACCTTTACGCTGGCGATGATCGGCAGCTTCTCGATGGCAGGCTTGCCGCCTTTTGCCGGCTTCCTCAGCAAGGAGATGTTCTTCACGGCTGTGCTGAATATCAGACAGCTGGATATCTTCAGTATTCCTGCGTTATTTACGCTCTTCCCGCTAATCGCCTGGATTGCCAGCATATTCACCTTTGCTTATAGCATGATTCTGGTATTCAATACCTTCTTCGGCAAATATCAGCCCGAGAAGCTGGACAAAAAGCCGCATGAAGCACCCTTTGGCCTGCTGCTGCCTCCATTGCTGCTGGCAGTGCTCTCGTTGGTATTTGGTTTCATCCCCAATATCCTGTCCGATTCGCTAATTATTCCGGCCATGAACGCGATTCATCCCATCATGCAGCTGGCTGAACCCTTTGAGGTAAATATTCATTTCTGGCATGGCTGGACCCCGGAGGTCTGGATGACACTAGGTGTTGTGGTTCTGGGTATCGTCGTGTACCGGCTGTATGGCCGCTGGAGTATCGTCGATAAGGAATGGGGCAGAAACCTAACGTTGAACGATGTCTACGACGGAGGAATTCGGCTGGTGGAGCAATTGTCCAGACGGTTGACCGGTGCTTATATGACAGGCTCCATGCGTCATTATTTAATGTATATCTTCTCCTTCCTGATCGTTGCCATTGGTGGCACTATGCTATACACAGACGGCATCACTCTGGGAACCAGCGACTATGCCCCGATTTCGTTCTTTGAAGTGATTGTCGTCGCAGTGATGCTGACGGGTGCCTTAGCCATTCCTTTTACACGGTCGAGAATCGCAGCCATTCTGTTTACGGGTATGGTTGGGTATATGGTCACACTGCTCTTCGTTCTGTTCCGGGCACCTGACCTGGCGTTGACGCAGATGATTGTGGAAGTAGTTTCGGTAGCACTGTTCCTGCTCTGTTTCCGCCATTTGCCGAAGCTGAAGAGAGAGCCTGTTAAACTGCGCTCCCGCTTGCCTAAGCTGCTGATCTCGATCGGGATCGGCATAACGATGACACTGGTAGCCCTTGCAGCGCTGGGAAGCAGTCCGTTCGAGTCCATTTCAAGCTACTACGTGGAGAACAGCTACACTTTGGGCGGCGGCAAAAACATTGTGAATGTGCTGCTTGTGGATTTCCGCGGTTTCGATACGATGTTTGAAATCACCGTGCTTGGCGTTGCTTCACTGGCGATTTATTCCATGATCAAGCTCCAGCTTGAGGCGGGCAACTCAACCGGCGTGGTGAAGAGTGCGCTGAGAGACAATAAGCCACGATTTGCCCGAAGCAACGATGTGCTGCTGCAATCCGTGGCCCAGGTAGCGTTTGTAATTATCATTACCTTCTCACTTTACCTGTTCTTCGCCGGTCATAACCATCCGGGAGGCGGTTTTATCGGGGCACTGATGGCTTCAGCAGCGCTGGTGTTGCTCTCCATTGCGTTCGGGACAGAGATGGTGGAGAAGGTGCTGCCGATCAATTACCGCAAGCTGATCGCTGTCGGGATCTTGCTAGCTTTCCTGACGGGGGTAGGCTCCTTCTTGTTTGGTGTTCCGTTTCTCAGCCAGGCCTTCGGTTATTTCCAGCTGCCGCTCATGGGCACAACGGAGCTGACCACCGCCATGCTGTTCGATCTTGGTGTGTATCTGGCCGTAATTGGCGTCACGATGAATATTATATTTACGATCGGGAGGGATAACTGATGGAACTCCTTATTGCCCTGGCGATCGGTGTATTGTTTACTGTCGGTGTGTATCTGATATTGTCCAAAAGCCTGCTGCGCATCCTTCTCGGGACCACCCTGATGACCCATGGTGTTCATCTGCTGCTGCTGACCATGGCGGGACTGAAGACCGGAGCTGCCCCGCTGCTTGGCGAGAAAGCGGAAGCTTATGTAGATCCGCTGCCTCAGGCGCTTATCCTGACCTCCATTGTCATCAGCTTCGGGGTTACCGCGTTCTACATTGTTCTGGCTTACCGGGCTTACCGCTCGGCGGGTACGGATGATGTGGAAGGAATCAAGGAGGAGAGACAATGAACAACCTGCTGGTGCTGCCTCTGCTGATTCCGGCCTTTACGGCAGTTATATTGATTTTTCTTCGCAACAACGTCAACCTTCAGCGCACAATCAGTGCAGTGAGTGTATTCCTGAACATCGCTGTCGCCGCGCTGATTGTGGTTCAGGTAAGTACGGATGGTATCCAGACCCTGTATATGGGCGGCTGGCTGCCGCCGTACGGAATTGTGTTTGTCGCCGACATGTTTGCAGCGCTGCTGGTGCTGACGGCCGCCGTCGTTGGCGCAGCCTGCCTGTTCTTCTCCTTCGCCAGCATTGGCGAGAAGCGGGAACGTTACTACTATTACACCTTTTTTCATTTCCTGCTGACCGGTGTATACGGTTCTTTCCTGACCGGGGATCTGTTCAATCTGTTCGTATGCTTCGAGGTGCTGCTGGTAGCCTCCTATGCGCTGATTGTGCTCGGGGGAACCAAGATTCAGCTGCGGGAAACCTTAAAGTACATTCTGATCAACGTGATTTCCTCCACCTTGTTCGTGGCCACAATCGCTTATTTATACGCGGCAACGGGAACACTGAATATGGCGCATTTGGCCGTTCGGGTAACGGAGGCAGGGCAGGGCGGTGTGCTTAACGTGATCGCTGTGCTGCTGCTGCTTGTGTTCTCGCTGAAAGCGGGTCTGCTGCTGTTCTTCTGGCTGCCGGATTCCTACAGCGCGCCTCCCTCAGCGGTCAGAGCGCTGTTCGGCGCCTTGCTGACCAAGGTGGGATTGTATGCGATCACCCGTACGTTTACATTGATTTTTGTCCACGATTTAGGACTGACACATAATCTGATTGGCTGGATGGCTGGAGCCACGATGATCCTGGGTGCAATCGGTGCAATGGCTTACAACGACCTCAGCCGGATCTTTAATTATAATATTGTCATCAGCGTTGGATTCATCGCCTTCGGAATATCTGTTGCTACGGAGGATGCCTTGAATGGTGTGGTGTTCTATTTAATGCATGACATGGTGGGCAAAGCTCTGCTATTCTTCCTCGGGGGCCTGATTATTGCAGCTTCGGGAACGGAACGGCTAAGAGATATGGGCGGATTGATCCGCCGTTATCCCTGGACGGGCTGGATGTTCTTTATCCTGGCGTTGGCGCTCGTCGGGGTACCTCCGCTTAGCGGTTTCGCTGGTAAAGTCATGATGGTCCGCAGCGGCTTCGGTCAGCAGGATGTAGTTCTGGCTCTCATCGCGCTCGGCTCCAGCTTCATCGTGCTCTATTCGCTGATCAAAGTGTTCCAGCAGGCGTTCTGGGGGGGAGAGAAGGGGGATGAGCCTGTCCGGCCGCTCCATTACAAAGCTATGATGGCCCCTGCAGCCGTGTTGTTCGTGATCGTCATTATGCTGGGTCTCGGCGCAGAGACGGTCAATGGTTATGTCGGGCAAGCCGGCGCTGTACTGGCCGATCCTGCACTATACATCAACGCTGTCTTGAAGGAGTAGATGAATATGGCTTTTCAATTATTGTTGAATTTCATGATAGCGTTCATGTGGATGTTTCTGCACAATGACTGGACCTCATCGCGCTTTGTCGTCGGATTTCTGATAGGTGTTGGTGTGCTGTTTGGACTGCGGCGCTTCTGGAATGGGCGTCTGTATCTCAGTAAAGTGTGGGCGATCTGTAAGCTCGTTGCTCTGCTGCTGCGGGAGCTTGTTGTCTCCAGCTATGTCGTGGTAAAAGCAGTGCTGAAACCCCAGTTGGACATACATCCAGCGATCCTGATGTACACTACGGAGCTGAAATCGGACTGGGAAGTGGCTGTTCTGATTACGCTACTCTGCCTGACTCCCGGATCGGTGGTGCTGGAGGTGTCGAACGACAACCGGACCCTTTACATTCATACAATGGATATTGATGATGTAGCACAGTTCAGAGACAATATCCGCAATACGTTTGAGCGCGCGATAGTGGAGGTGACCCGCTCATGATTAACTTTATCCTCATGCTGTCGATTACGATTATGGCTCTGGCGATTGCCGTATGCGCCTGGAGAGTGGTGAAAGGTCCATCCTTGCCCGACCGGGTAGCTGCCCTGGATACGATTGGCATCAATCTGCTGGCGATGGTGGCGGTCCTGTCGGTCCTGAACAAGACACAGGCATTTATCGAAATTATCCTGTTAATCGGAATCCTGTCCTTTATTGGTACAACGGCTTTCGCCAGATATATTGAAAGGGGAGTGGTGCTGGAACATGGAAATGATCAAGACAGCAGGTGAGCTACTGTTTGCGTTGTTGATTCTGACCGGTGCCTTGCTTAGTGCCGTCAGCGCCTTCGGCCTGATCCGGCTGCCCGATGTTTATCTGCGTTCACACGCTGCAGCCAAAAGTGCTACCTTGGGTGTGTTGTGTGTCCTCAGCGGCGTGTTTCTCTACTTCGCCTTTTTCCTGGATTATATCAGTGCCAAGCTGCTGCTTGGAATTGTGTTTGTGTTCCTCACTTCACCGGTTGCCGCCCATCTGAACGGAAGAGCGGCCTACCGCTCCGGGGTTCCACTGTGGAACCGAAGAGTTCAGGATGATCTGAAAGAGGCGCTGGAGAAGCAGCGGATAGACGCGGACACAACTTCATAGAGCAGAGCAGCAAGAAGAAACGGCTTCGCCGTCATCTGGAAGCGGAGGTTTCCGTATCTGGCAAAAAAATATTTGAACGTACAGCCCGCGCCCAGCGCGGGCTTTTGCTGTTTATAGGAGGTTGAGCTGAATAAACCCCTGCCAATGGTTAACAGAAATGTGGGGCATAAACAAGCCATTCGGGTAATCTATAAGGAACCTGGATTAAGTTCAGGATGATATTCTCAGTGAAAGGCGTGATTCTAAGCATGAAAGCAGTTGTTATTGAACAATTTGGCGGACCCGAGGTATTGGTGGATAAAGAAATTCCCAAGCCGGTTATAGGACCGAATCAGGTATTGATCCGCCTGCGGGCTACATCTGTCAATCCGGTGGATTTCAAAATTCGTCAAGGGGCTATGGGCCAGAGTGCAGGAGAGTTCCCCTTGGTGCTCGGCGGCGATGTCGCAGGCGTGGTGGCGGAGGTCGGTGATAGTGTGAGCCGGTTCAAGGTGGATGAGCGGGTGTTTGCGCGTCCGCGCAGCTTCGGCACCTATGCCGAGTATATAGCGGTGGATGCGGATGTGGTCAGCAGAATGCCCAAGGCGCTTAACTTTGAGGAAGCGGCAGCTGTGCCGCTGGCGGCAATGACCGCATGGCAGGCACTGGTGGACCACGGTAAGATTAAAGCAGGCGATAAAGTACTGATTCACGCCGGTGCGGGTGGAGTAGGCAGCTTTGCCATCCAATTGGCCAAACATTTCGGAGCTGAAGTCGCCTCGACAGCCAGCTCTAGAAACCAAGAGCTGCTGGAGTCGCTCGGTGTTGACCATTTTATAGACTATAAAAAAGCGGATTTCTCACAGGTGCTCTCTGACTACGATCTGGTGCTGGATACGATGGGCGGGGATATTCAAGCCAAGAGCTTCGAGATTCTGAAGCCCGGCGGCAGGCTGGTCTCCCTTGTGGAGAAACCGGATGACAAGCTGCAGGAGAAATATCAAGTCACCGGAGTCCAGTTCATGATGGAGCCTAAGGGCAGCCAGCTGGAGCAGCTTGCAGAGCTTGCCGATCAAGGCATTCTGCGGCCGGTGATTGACAGCATGTTCTGGTTAAATGAGGAAGGTGTAAGACAGGCTCACGAAAAAAGTGAAACTCATCACGCGGTAGGCAAAATCGTCATCCGCTCTGAGCAGTAGAATGTATGGCTGCAGTGAAGCCGACATCTGGCATTCACTGCAGGTATGGTTACGGCCCGCGCCTTGGTGCGGGCTATTTGACCTGAACCATCTTCAGCTGATCATGGATCGTCTGGAAGTGCTTGATAACGAAGCCCGGGAGCTACTGCAAGAACTCTGTTTCGCAGCTTGAGCAGCCGTGGACGGTTATATCTCTGGATAATCACCAGCATCATTTGAAAGACCAAATGCAGCGTTGATATTAGGACATACATATACACCGGTAACAGGGGAGCTGGCAGAAGATAAGCTAACAGCAGGTACGTATAACCCAGAACCCCCATAATCAAATGTCCCAGCTCGGCGATACAGGTTTCGTAAATGAAGCGGTTTATGTAATGAATGTCAGATGTTGATGCGAGCGTTTGCTTGGAGAATCCTATCCGATGCCCCCATTCCGGCATCCGGTCTTTCCACCCTGCCACTTTGATTTTTTTGTACAAGGACTTCTCAAAGGGATGTTCTTTATACAGTCTTCTTCTGTAATCGAACAAGCTTCTGGGCAGCAAGCGCATAACTAGTCCGAACCCGCCATTAATCACTGTCCAGAACACAAGGTTTAAACCGGCGAACTCTAGAACCAGGTAGAATTGTTCCATATCATTCTCCTGAAATGAGAGTGATTCTACTGCCACCCTTAATTATTGCCCCAAGATGCTCCACTAAGGATCCCGAATCATCGGCATCATTCCAATTATTCATTTTGGATTGCTTTAGCAGCATGAGCACAACTCCTTTGCCATCATCCGTTTGTCTTTCTAGCTTATCATCGGAACGCATGCTGGGCCTAGTTTTATTTAAGAATTACTTTGCTTATTGGTTTCATAACATGGTATGCATGAAATAGTAATCATTGCATTTCTCTTGACATCATTCTACAAAAACTGATAAAATCATAAAAACTAAATACCCACTAAAACGGTCGGAAATGTAGCGTTTTCATTCTAGAAATTGTAAGCTGAAAGGATAGATACATGACACAGCAGTCAGCTCATTTACACTATTCTACGCTGAACGAAGCATTCTCACTACAGCCCCGGCATTCAGTATCCAGAGTGGAGGAGTATGCGGAGGAGCACTCCGTCGTTTTTTTTCTGCTTAAGGGTATGGTGGAAGGGCCGACTCTATGGGTTCAGGCCGGGCTGCATGGTGACGAATATGATGGCATTCTGACTTGCCTGCGCCTCATGGAGCAGCTTCCGCTTGACCGACTACGTGGAGATGTTGTTATTTGTCCGATTGTCAATGTCAGTGCTTATCAGGCGGGGACGAATGAGAGTCCCATCGACAGTGTGAACCTTAATCGGGTGTTCGGGCAGGACAGATCAAATACATATTCCTACCGGTTTGGGGCTTGGCTGGCACAGCGGATCATTGCCTCCGCCGACTTCCTGGTAGATTTGCACGGTGGTGGGAAGTCGCTGGCGGTCTGTCCGTTTGCTATGGTTGCCGGCGATAATCGGGAGGCTTACAACACGGCGCTTGACGCTTTGGCCGATACCGATCTTACGGCGGTGTACATATGTGATTTCCAGTCCAAGGGCATGCTGATTAATGAGGTGTGCCGCAGTGGAGTTCCGGCTGTACTACTGGAAAGCGGCGGAGGGATGTCTTGGCGCGAAGCGGATGTGCAGCGGCACGAGAAATCAGTTTATGCGATTCTTGTCCGCTTGCATCTACTGGAAGATCCCCGCCCGGAGCAGAAGGGCAAGCCTGCACCCCTTGTCATCTCCAAGATCCAAGAACTACGGTTCGACAGATCCGGGCTGCAGCGCAGCCAGGCACAGGCAGGCAGCATAGTACACCGGGGAGAGACGATCATTGAAGTGGCATCCTACCCAGATTACGAGACCCGGAAGCTCATCTGTCCGGTCGACAAGGCCATCATTCTATCCATACATTCCGCAGCGCAGGTGATTGAGAATGGCTATGCGGCCATGCTTGGAATTATAGAATAGACAAACTATCTACAACAGGGGGAAACACACATGAACAAGACGAAATTACTTACCATTCTGATGGCGCTGACAATTCTGATTGCCGGCTGCTCCACAACGAGCGGAGGCTCAAGCAATAGCGCTGCTGAAGGACCGCTGGAGATTACCATTGCCCGCGCTTTTGACATTACTGGACTGGACCCGGGGTTTCTGACCGAGAATGCGCAAGTGGTTGACAATATCTTCGACACCCTGGTCAAACGCGACGAGAACGAGAAGCTGGTCCCGGGGCTGGCTGAGAGCTGGAGCAAAGTGGATGATACGACCTGGGAATTCAAGCTGCGCCAAGGCGTGAAGTTCACCAATGATGAGACCTTCAACGCCGAAGCGGTGAAATACTCTATTGACCGGGTGCTGAACCCCGATAACAATGCGCCGACGGCCAGCTATATTTCTACTCTTCAGGAAGTCAAAGTGATTGATGAATATACCGTACATGTGATCACCAAGAAGCCTGATCCGTTGGTGCCGACCCGCTTCAATCGCTATCCTACTGAAATCTTGCCACCGAAGTATACCGAAGAAGCAGGCCAGGAACAATTCGCCCAGAAGCCGGTTGGAACCGGTCCTTACCAATTCGTAAGCTGGGAGAAGGGCAGCAGCGTTGAGCTGGAAGCCAATCCGAATTATTGGGGCGGAGAGCCGGAAGTCAAAAAGGTGACCTTCCGCTCCATTCCCGAGGCCTCAACCCGCGTAAGCGCACTGCTCAATAATGAAGTGGACATCATTACCGCAGTTTCTCCCGAAGACCGTGAGAAAGTGACTTCCTCAACGACAGCGAAGCTGTCCACCGTCGAAAGAGCGGGGAACACCGTTTATGTAGGCCTCAAGACAGAAGAAGAGCCGTTCAACAATCCGAAAGTCAGACAGGCACTGAATTATGCCATTGATGTGAAGTCGATTGTGGAGAATGTGCTGCAGGGTGCGGCCGTGGAAACGAACAGTCTGATTGGACCGAAGGACTTCGGGTATGCCGGAGAATTTGATGCCTATGAATATGACCCGGAAAAAGCGAAAGCGCTGCTGACCGAAGCGGGTTACCCGAACGGCTTCTCTTCCAAGCTTGATACCGTAGGCTGGTACATTAAGAACACTGATGTCGCCCAGGTCATTGCCGAGCAGTTGAAGGCGGTAGGGATCAACATTACCGTCAATAATGTCGAAAGCTCTGTCTACCGTACCTTGGTGCCATCCGGCAAGCAATCCGGCATGTATGTGCTAGGCTGGAGCAGTACCAACACACTGGATGCGGATGCGGCTATTTATGCGATATTGCGTTCTGGAGAATCTTACTCTACGTATGCCAACCCGGATGTGGATGCCAAGCTGGATGAAGCCAGATCCACGACAGATGAAGCGCGCCGTACCGCCCTGTACAAAGAAATTCAGGAAAAGGTGCTGCAGGAGGCGCCGCGTATTTTCCTGTACCAGGAGAACCAGTATTATGGCATAGCAAGCGATTTGAACTGGAATGGACGTGTGGATGGATCGATTCCGGTAAGCACCATCACCGCCGCGAACCAATAAGGATGCCTGAGCGCGGAGTTGATATTCAAGGCCGGAAATGGGGAGTGGGTTTAGATTGAAACGCTATGTGCTCAAGCGCTTTTTGCAGTCGCTGCTGGCTGTGCTGGGAGCGGCGACCATCGTATTCTTTATCATCCGCCTGTCCGGCGACCCGGCCCGTCTGATGCTGCCGCCTGAAGCCAGTGAAGATCAGGTGGCGGCGCTCAGGGAGAGTCTGGGCTTCAACCAGCCAGTGTGGATCCAATATATCGATTATCTCAAGAATCTGGTCACCGGCGACTTGGGCAATTCCTTGTATTACAAGGATTCGGCGCTGTCGCTGGTGCTTGGCCGGATGCCTGCTACCATTGATCTGGCCGTATCGGCCATTCTCATCGCCGTAGTGCTGGGCCTTGGGGCGGGGATTCTGTCCGCTTATAAGAAGAACAGCTTCGTCGACCATGCACTGAGCGGAGGCGTATTCCTCATCCAGTCCCTGCCGGTCTTCTGGGTCGGCATTGTACTGATCCTGATCTTTGCCGTCAACCTGCATCTGCTGCCGACCTCCGGCAACCGGGGATTGACATCTCTGATGCTGCCCGCACTTACGCTGGCTGCATATCCGATTGCGCCGATTGCCCGCACAATGCGGGCTTCGCTGATTGAGGTCATTGACCAGAGTTATATGACAACAAGCAAAGCGCAGGGGTTCTCGAAGCGGCGGCGTGTATTGCAGCGGGGGCTGAAGAATGCTTTTCTCCCGGTAATTACAGTTATCAGTCTGGAGTTTGGGGTCATGATTGCCGGAGCGGTGGTTACCGAGACAATCTTCTCCTGGCCGGGGGTGGGACAGCTGATTATCCAAGGAGTCAGTAACCGTGATTTCCCGCTAGTGCAGGCCAGCATACTGATCATCAGCATCATTTATATTTTCATTAACTTTATAACGGACTTAATTTATCTATTGATCGACCCCAGAATTAAAGTGCAATAATGAAGAGAGGAATCACCATGAACAATAAATCTCTACTTCGTGGCAACACCAAGGGCGTCGTCAGCATCGTGTCGCTGAGTGTGATTTTTGTGGTGACGATGTTTGCCCCCTTGTTTGCTCCCTTTGATCCATATAAGCAGTCGCTGCAGGACATCTTCATTGCGCCCTTCAACGCCTTTAACTCCCATGAGGGAATCAGCCTGCTCGGGACGGATCAATTAGGCAGAGACGTGCTCAGCCGACTGCTGTACGGGGGGAGATTATCCCTGTGGATGAGTATTCTCGCGGTTGTCATCTCCGGTGTCTTCGGCAGCATCATTGGCATTATCGCAGGCTATTACGGCGGCAAAATCGATGCGTTGCTAATGCGGCTCGCTGACATTCAGATGTCCATTCCCAGCATGCTGCTGGCTATCGTAATGGTGGCGGTGCTGGGCTCCGGTCTGACGAACATTGTCATCGTATTATCCATTACAGGCTGGGTAACCTTTGCCCGTGTAGTGCGCAGCCAGGTGCTGTCACTGCGGGAGCTGGAATATGTGCAGGCGGCACAGGCGATGGGGGTACCGAATGTTGCAGTGATGAGGCGGCATATCTTCCCGAATACCTTCTATACGATTGTGACCCAGGCTGCGCTGCAGATGTCACGAATGATTCTGCTTGCAGCGTCGCTCAGTTTTCTGGGTCTGGGTATTGATGTATCGACCCCGTCATGGGGCGGCATGATTAACGACGGCAGGAGCTACATCAGCTCAGCCTGGTGGCTGTCCACGTTGCCGGGATTAGTGATTGCCTTCGTCATCCTGTCCATTAATCTGCTCAGTGACTGGTTAAGAGAGAAAGCGCAGTAGCTTTCCCGGCCAGGGAAAGGAGGTTGCCCGTATGTACATCTTATCGCGTGAACAGATCATTAGCAGCGGGATTGCCGATATGAGCGTCGCTCAGCCGATTATTGAACACATCTTCAGGCAAAAAGCCGCCGGAACCACAGCAGGCGCCCAGGAAATTGCCATGATTCCCGATCAGCCGGAAGCGGGTGCGTACTATTCCTTGCCCGCGTATCTTAGAGAGGAACATGTGGCCGGCATCAAGTGGTCCTCACATGTGCCTCCGGCGGCTGCCGGTCAAGTCTATACGCATCCTGTCATTCTGCTGAACGAGCTGGAGACCGGTGTTCCCAAAGCGTTGATTGAAGGCCAGCTGATCAGCGGCCTGCGGACGGCGGCGGTATCAGCCACAGCGGTCAAATATCTGGCTGATCCCGCTGCAGACTCGCTGCTGATCTGCGGAACGGGCTTCCAGGCCCGCCAGCAGCTGCTCGGTGTGCTGCCGTATCTGCACCATCTGAAGGAAGTGCATGTCTGGAGCCGTACCTTCAGCCATGCTGAGTTATTCATCGAAGAGATGAGCAGCCGGTTCGAAGGCCGGCTGCTAGTCTGGCGGGTTCACCGCGAGCTGCCGGAATCGCTGGATTTTGCCCGCATCGTGATCGCGGCGACCTCGGCGGCCGAGCCTTACCTCAGTCCCTCCCATTTCGTGAAGGGACAGTTGTACCTGCATATCGGAAGAGGAGATATAGCCGCCGCTGCAGTGAATGGCTTCGATACCATTGTCTGCGACGATTATCAGGGCGGAATCCTTACCAGCAGCCAATCGTTGTTCCGGCTGGCAAGACAACAGCCAACCATCGGGGAGAAGGTCGTGCTGCTGGAGGAGCTTATTCTTGAGCGATCGATAATCAGGCAGCAGGAAGGGAAGAAGCTGATGTTCAATGCATTTGGCTTGTCCATCTTTGATCTGGCGCTGGCCAATGCTGCCCTGAATCATCTGCTGGCGGATGGGCAGACAGAGCTGCCGGTATTTCCTATGTTCAAGGAGACTTGCCCATGAGTAATCATCCATTAATAGAAGTGAGCAATCTGAGTGTTGGCTTCAACACCAAAAAAGGCGATACAACGGTGTTCTCCGGCTTGTCCTTTGAGATTCACGCCGGTGAGACGGTCTGTCTTGTCGGGGAGTCCGGCAGCGGGAAGAGCGTGGCCGCCAAATCCATCATGCAGCTGCTGCCGGAAGCTACGGCTTCTTACCGCAAGGGACAGATCTTATTCGAGGGCAAGGATCTGCTTGCCCTCAGCGAGAAAGAGATGGATGCCATCCGTGGACAGCAGATGGCGATGATCTTCCAGGATGCGCTCAGCGCACTTAATCCGGTCTACACCATCGGTACCCAGATGGTGGATGTGATCCGGCTGCATGCTTCGCCGAAGCTGAGCCGCAAGGGGGCATTGGCTGAAGCCAAGCAGCTGCTGCAGCAGGTGGAGATCCGCAACGTGGACGAAGTGATGAAGCAGTATCCGTTCCAGCTGTCGGGCGGGATGAGACAGCGTGTTATGATCGCCATGGCGCTGTCGTCCAAGCCGAAGCTGCTGCTCGCCGACGAGCCGACCACTGCGCTGGACGTTACCGTCCAGGCCCATATTCTGAAGCTGATCCGCAGGCTCAAACAGCAATATGGCATGACGCTGCTGTTCATCACCCACGATCTGGGTGTTGTTTATGAAATGGCGGACCGGGTATTGGTCATGAACAAGGGCGAGCTGGTGGAGCAGGGGACGAAGGAACAGATTTTTACGAATCCACAACATTCTTACACCCGGAAGCTTCTTAACAGTATGCCTCGAATCTATTTCAAAGGGGAGGCTACCAAATGAACCCGCCGGTATTGGAAGCCAAGCAGCTGAACAAGACCTATCGCATGAAAAACGGTACTCCCTTCGCTGCCGTCAAAAACGTCTCCTTCTCCTTAATGAAAGGGGAGACGCTAGGCATTGTTGGGGAATCCGGCAGCGGCAAAACCACAGTAGCCAAGATGATTGCCGGCATGATCCCGGTGACTTCCGGCGACATTGCCATGGATGGCAAGCTGCTGAGTGCCGGCGCGAAACGGCCGCTTGCGGCGAAGCGGCACATTCAGTATATTTTTCAGGACCCGGTCTCGTCGCTGAATCCTCGGCTTAAGGTCTGGGATATATTGGCCGAGCCGTTGAAGCTATATTTCAAGCTGCCGCAGCAAGAAGTAGACTCACGCGTCGATCAGCTGCTTAGGGATGTTGGCTTGCCGAACCATTATAAGCTGAGCTATCCGCGCGAGCTGTCGGGAGGGCAATGCCAGCGGGTGGGGATTGCCCGGGCTTTGGCGGCTGAGCCGTCCATTATCGTCTGTGATGAACCTACCTCGGCACTGGACATGACCATACAGTCGCAAATCCTCGATTTGCTGAAAGAGCTGCAGCAGCGCCGTGGAATATCCTATTTGTTCATTGCCCACGGGCTTGAGGTGATTTATAGCATCTCCCAGCGGGTGATGGTCATGAGGCAAGGCGAAGTGGTGGAGACTGGCCTTACCCAGGCGATATTTGCTGATCCGCAGCATGCGTATACCCAATCGCTGATTCAGGCGATTCCGAGAATCGATATTCCTTATTTCGAATAGAGCTAAACGAATGCTTCCGAAGCGAGTTTTGTACGAAGCTGAATCGGAGCAGTAACGCTCACAAAACTTTTAGGAGGAATTACATCATGAGTATTGTGCCAGCATTACAGGTTGAAGAAATGTCAACGGAAGCTCGGGCTTTGGTCGAGGAGAAAACAAAAAGCAACGCCCGCATCACCAACATGGTTCGGACCTTGCTCTATTCCATGCCTTCTTTCCGGGCCATGGAGTTCTACCCGGTGCGCAACGAGCTGCAGAAGATCATCGGCAGCCGTGCGGTTTACTTCTATTGCTATGCCATTTCGACAGAGAATGACTGCCTGGTCTGCTCGACTTATCATGCCAAACTGCTCCGTGATCTCGATTTGGCCTTTGATGAATTCGAATTCACCGACATTGAGAATGTGCTGATTGCCTACGGCCGCGGCCTGGTGAGTAATGCCAATAATATTGATCTGTCAATCTACAAAGGGCTGAAGAAGCATTTCTCGAATGAAGAGATTGTGCTGATCACCACCGTCGGCTGCAAAATGATCGCTTCCAACATCTTTAACGAAGCCATGAAGGTTGATCTGGATGAATATCTGTTTGAAGTAGAGTTCAGCAAGGATATTCTCCCTGCCAAAGGCTGATTACGCTAAGCTGTAGAGACTTCATAGCAAGCTGCACTTGCAGCCAACTCCCGGTTTGTGGGGGTGGCTGTTTTGTTGTTGTTGAGGATCAGAACTTGTTAAGGCTGGATATGCATAACGCAACTGAAAAGCTCTCAGTTGTACGCTTCCTAGACCAAACAGTATAATGAACTCTATATTCGTAGTAATCGAACGAAGGGAGTGAGGGCATATGGATATCGAGAAACAGCGCCTCAGTATTGAAGCAGCAAGGTTATATTATCAGTCGGATCTCGGCCAGCAGGAGATTGCGCTTAAGCTGGGCGTATCACGGCCTACCGTTTCGCGGCTCCTGCAGCATGCCAAGGACCAGGGTTATGTGAAGATCAGTATTGTTGATCCTTCCGAAGATCTGGATATTCTCGCCAGAGAACTAAAGCAGAGATATCGGCTCGACACGGTCCAGCTATGCTACTCCCCGCAGAATGACTATGAAGAGATCAAGAAGCATATCAGTAAGCAAGCGGCCGAATATATTCATGATATTGCTCAGGACGGGGATATTATTGGGGTGACCTGGGGAACCACCATGCATGCCGTAGCGCTTCAGCTTGAGTCCAAGCCGCTGCGGGGCGTGGAAGTTGTGCAGCTCAAGGGCGGCGTGAGTCATTCGCAGGTAAATACCTATGCGGCTGAGATCGTGAATCTGGTCGCAGGGGCTTTTCATACTCAGGCGCGTTATTTGCCGCTGCCCGTTGTTTTCGATAATGTGCAGGTGAAGCAAATGGTTGAACAGGATCGTCACATTGCGCGGATAATTGAGCTGGGCAGACAAGCTAATATTGCGGTCTTCACCGTAGGAACGGTAAAAGAGGACGCGCTGCTGTTCCGGCTGGGTTATTTCACGCAGGAGGAACAGCAGCTGCTCTCCCGCAGCGGGGCCGGGGATATCTGTTCCCGCTTCTTCGATGCGGCAGGGAAGATCTGCAGTCAAGAAATTAACGGTCGGACAGTTGGCATAGATCTAGGAGAGCTGCGTAAGAAGGAGAAATCTATTCTCGTAGCTGGAGGACAACGCAAGATCGAGGCAATTCAGGCTGCGCTTGCCGGGCGATACGCCAATATTCTGATCACGGATCAATATACGGCTCAGGCATTACTGAGGTAGAGCATCAGATGCGCCTGTGAACATAATTTCTAATAATAGTTTACAAATGTTCAGGTGCGTGGTATCGTAAATACATAGATACAAGATGAGAACAGAGGATGGTGTGTTGAAGATGTCGAATTTAGCTGGAATGATTGACCATACACTGCTGCGTGCAGATGCAACCCGAGCAGAAATCAGCCAATTGATTGAGGAAGCGAAGCAATATAAATTTGCTTCCGTCTGTGTCAATCCGACATGGGTATCCTACGCGGCCAAACAGCTGGCCGACAGTGAGGTGAAGGTATGTACAGTGATTGGTTTCCCGCTGGGAGCAAGCACAAGTGCGACCAAAGCATTTGAAACCAAGGATGCCATTGCAGGCGGAGCTGGAGAAGTAGATATGGTGATCAACATTGGCGCTCTGAAGGATGGGGAGCTTGATACAGTGGAACAAGATATCCGTGCAGTCGTGGAAGCGGCGGCCGGCCAGGCAACGGTCAAGGTGATTATTGAAACCTGCCTGCTGACCGATGAGCAGAAACAGACCGTCAGTGCCTTGGCTGCCAAGGCCGGTGCGGACTTCGTGAAGACCTCTACTGGGTTCTCCACAGGCGGAGCAACAGCAGATGATGTAGCGCTAATGCGCAAGACTGTAGGCGATAAGCTTGGTGTGAAGGCTTCCGGGGGCATCCGCAGCCGCGAAGATATGGAGCAGATGATCACTGCAGGGGCATCGCGGATTGGCGCCAGCTCCGGTGTGAAGATTATGCAAGGCGAGCAGTCTTCGTCTTCCTATTAATTGAGCAATTCAGTATAAAGAACCTGCGCCAAGCGCGGGTTCTTTGCATTTCTGGACTTCAAATAAGGACAAATATGATAAAACCGTGTACAAAATACTTCACCCTGCCTGCAATAGCCCAACCTATATTATAATGATAAAAAAGAGCAAGGGGTTGAATCCAAGATGAAAAAGGGAACCATGGCAGTTGGCGGATTGGTTGCTGTCATGATAGGAGCATATCTATTAACGGGAAATACAGCAACAGAAGAAACCAGCAAGCAGCAGATGCCGGAAATGAAGCAACTGGTACAAGATTTAAGTACACGTAAGGCAACAGCCCAGTCGGCTTCAATTACAGAATTTTTTGAGCGAGAAAGCCCACTCCTTTAGGTGTGGGATGATAGCGAGATTGGAACAGGCGTGTCCTAAGACACGTTAATGTTCCAACATTTTTTGGTTATCATGTTTCAGTTTTAAACATAAACTGATACAATTAATGTATGGATAATTATAGAAGAACCAACACAACCGTATCGCTAATCAATTATCACTTTGTTTTTTGTCCACGATATCGAAAGAAAATCTTTCTTAAATTTGATGTTGAAAGTAGATTTAAGGAGTTGATTAAAGATGTTTGTGATGATTTGAAAATAGAGATTATCGCAATCGAAACAGATCAAGATCACGCACATCTATTTTTGAATGCTTTGCCGACATTTAGTCCTGCTGATATTATGGCAAAAATTAAAGGAGTCACATCTAAACGACTGAGAGAGGAGTTTAAACATTTAGCTCATTTGCCTTCACTTTGGACACGTTCATACTTTGTAAGTACCGCAGGAAATGTGTCTAGTGAAACGATTAAAAGATATGTTGAACAACAAAAAACAAGGGGGTGATAGAAACGATTGCGATAAGTCTCAAATTAAAATGCCAAAGGGATATATACGACAAATATTTTGGCTAGGTGGCTGGTCTTTAATTAGAGAATCAACATTTGACGAGTATAAATCAATCAAAAGAGCCAACAAATTAAGGAGAGAGGTGAAAACTTATGCAGTCCGTCACTATAAAGATAAGATTCTTTCCAAGTAACTCAATCGAATTAAAGTTATTAAGTAGAGAATATATTCGAGCTATTAATTCATTAACAGAACAAGCAGAAAAAGAAGGTTCATTCCCCAAACTCACAACGAAAGATGTAGAAGCTAAACTCCCTTCTGCTGTACTTAATCAAGCGATTCGTGATGCTAAAAGCGTATTTAAGAAAACGAAGAAGGAAATGAAGCGTCCAATATTAAAGAAACCAACCTACTATATCAACAACCAAAACTATTCCATTGGCCATTCCTCTATTGCTTTTCCTATCATCGTGGACAACAAAGTGAAAAAGACGATTTTTCCTGCTGTTTTAACAGAAAGAGATAAACAATTTCTTCAAAATGCAAAATGTGGTCTTATGAGAATCGTTGAGAAATCAGGAAAATGGTTTGCTCAAGTTTCACTTGAAATTCCTACAGAGACAACAACAGGCGAGCAGGCAATAGGCATTGATTTAGGATTAAAAGTCCCTGCTGTTGCTGTGACTAGCGAAGGAAAGACGAGATTTTTTGGAAATGGTAGAGAAAACAAATATATGAAACGCAAGTTCCGTAGTGAACGAAAAGGATTAGGAAAGAAGAAAAAGCTACGTGCTATTCGTAAACTGGATCATAAAGAACAAAGATGGATGAAAGATAAGGACCACAAAGTAAGTAGACAAGTTGTCAATTTTGCCATGGAGAATCAAGTGTCTGTCATTCGCTTAGAGAAGCTGACAAACATCAGAAAAACGACAAGAACAAGTCGTAAAAACGAAAAGAATTTGCACACATGGTCATTCAATCGCTTGGCACAATTCATTGAATACAAAGCAAATATGGCAGGGATCAAAGTGGAATATGTGAATCCTGCGTATACATCGCAAAAATGTCCATCTTGCTCTACGCTAAATAAAGCGATAGATAGAAAATATTCGTGTCCATGTGGGTTTCATACTCATCGTGATAAAGTCGGTGCAATGAATATTATTCACGCACCTGTGATTGGTGGTAATAGTCAATCAGCCTAAGATGCTAAAACGCACTGTCTTAGGAAGGGCTGATGGCACAGCCCAATCTTGGGGTCATACTTCGATCGCAGAAATGCACTTCGACTTAATCACCCAAGAATCCCACTGCTTTAGCTGTGGGAGTGTCAAATCCAGGGAACTTATTGTGACTGGCGAGGATCAGAAAACCACAACTTACGATTTGCCTAAGGATGATTTTTTTCTGTCAATCGCGCCTTATATAGAGCATACGCATCCTTGCGCTACCCATAGCTTGACCGGCTGCCAAGGCGAGTTGGCAGATGAAGAATTTAGTGTGACAATTGACGACTCGGAAGGCAACACCGTTATGGATACAACCCTGATGAAATCACAGTCTAATGGATTTATTGACCTGTGGCTGCCGCGTGATCAGACCTATCGCGTAACTGTAGAACATGAGGGAAGACAATCGGAAGCCGAACTTTCGACGTTTGAGAGCGACGATACTTGTGTTACAACGATGCAGCTAAGTTAACAAGCTGGAGTGCAGAAACCCGCGCCTGTGCGGGTTTCTTGATGTATAGGAAATTTTGATTTACTTTTTAAAAGATAAGGTCTTGCGCATTCCGCAGGAACAGCCCGTCCTTGACCTTAACCCCTGGCCGCGCATCCCGTCAGGGATAGCGGCCAGCCTCAGAGGGCGTCCAATCGGTCCCGCAGGGATAAGCGCTCCTTACACCTCAGCCTCCTAGTCACAGTACCGCCAGACTCATTCGCCAAGCTTGCGGGTGTCCAGAGGGCAGAGCCCTCTGGGGCCCTCCCTTGAAAGGGAGGGTTTGGGAGGGATCGATTCTTCTATGAAATGAGAGGATACATATGAACGGTGAACTGCATCAGCTGTTGTTGATTACTGCTCTGGGGAATGGGCATCTGATTAATGGTGCCGATGCTTTCCATAAAGAGTTGCAGCGAACGGATAATCTTGCTGTACGATTCGTAGCAGAAGGGGGCGGACAGAGCTGGACATGGCCGAAATGGCTGGCAGAGCTGAAGGAGAAGGGCTGTCAGCGTCTGATGTTAAACGGCCTGGTCTCTGCATCAGCCTGGAATAACAGCGTGTTTGTTGGCAGCGGGGCACCAAGCGGGGTAACCACCCTCGGAACGTCCGGTGAATCGTTGTGGCGTGTGGAGTGGCGGATGGATCAATACCGCTCCCAGACCAGATGGAAGATTACTTATACCGAGCAGAAGATCACAGCCGGTCACAAGGAAGCCCGCGAGTTTATTCCGCTGGTTGAATTAGCCGGGAAGCTGGAAGAGGTGCTGAGTCAGATCGCTGAATTGGCTGTGGAGATTGGGGAGGCGTTCTGGTCGAGCAGCTTCTTTGAACCTGCCATAGGCATCCTTAAGGGAACAGGCCCTGCTGCGCAGCTGTCGTTTGAATTACCCGCTGTATATACGGACAGAGCGCGCGCCCTGCTGAATGCAGTCTACAAAGCCTGGGTGTTCGGAGGCATGGGCTCCTGGAATGACAGTCCTCCCTATGCCGCCCATCTGCAGGGCCGGGAGCAAGATTATGACAGGTTGTCTGCCCGGTTGTATGAGACCTTGCTGCAATGCGCGCGGGGAGCGGTGAATTCCGTGGTGCTGCTCTGATAGGGTTGCTAAGATTTCAACGACTTTCTTCTGTTTGGTAACAAACAGAGAGGTAGTAAGGCTGCCTGTCTTCAATTGAATAAACGGTCTGGTCAGCACATATCGGCCCTAAGGAAAGACAAATGAAAGGGCAACGACGTCAGTACATATAAAAACGCTTGGACTCTAATGAGTCCAAGCGTTTTGTTGTCGATCAGAGTAAAGGGAGTAGCTGATCTTATTGTGCTTTTACGAATTCAGCAGCCTTCACGCCGGCTTGACGGCCGAAAATAATAATTTCTGCTACCGAGTTGCCGCCGATCCGGTTCTGACCGTGCAAGCCGCCGGTAACTTCACCTGCCGCGAACAAGCCCGGAATAGCTGCGCCGTCTTTGGTTAATACTTCGGTGTTGGTATTAATCTTAACGCCGCCCATTGTGTAGTGAATCCCAGGGCCGATCTTGATGGCATAATAGGGAGCTTGGGACAAGTCGTTGTCCATGCCTGTTGTTCTGCCGAATTCGGCATCCTGTTTGTTCTTCACTGCGCTGTTCCAGGTATCCAGTGTTGTTTTCAGCTGAGCTTCCGGAACACCCATTTCTTTAGCCAGAGCTTCAATAGTATCTCCTTGGATGACGAATCCCATTTTGTCATATTGCTCAATTGCTTTAACCCGGCTCTTTACCCCGGAATCAAAGACCAGATAAGCTGATTTCTCAGGAAGCTCATTGATGGCAGCGGTGACTTTATCGCGGGTAGTCAGCTCATTAGTGAAACGTTTGCCTTCGCTTGAGATCAGTAGAGACCCTTCTCCGCGAACCGCTTCCCCAATAAGATAAGATTTCTCTTGCTGCACCGTCGGGTGAACCTGGATCTGATCCATATCAACGGTTATGCCGCCAAGCTTCTCAATCATTTTGATGCCGTCTCCGGTGCTGCCGATCTGGTTCGTGGTCACGTAACCTTCCAGATCAGGTCGAACTTCGGTGATCATATCCATGTTAGAGCCGAAACCGCCGGTGGTCACAACGACAGCACTTGCTGTAATTACTTTCTCGTCAGCCTGGTTAAAGAGGACTTTGACGCCGTTGACCTTGCCGTCCTGTTCCGTGATTTCTTTGACATCTGCATTCACAAACAGTGGGATGTCTTGCTCATGAACATTCTTGACCAACCCTGTGACAAGGTATTGTCCGACGGCCGAGCCGTCTTCAGGACGGTGGGTGCGCTTCTCGTTCATCCCGCCTGTAATCGTGATATTGTTCAAGCGAATCCCGATCGTATCCAGCCAATCAATAGCACTTGCCGAATGGTCAACGAAGAAACGAAGCATCTCTTTGTCGTTGGTATCATGACCGCCTTTTAATGACTCTTCATAGAATAAATTATTGCTGTCTTCAATACCTTGCTCTTTCTGGAATTTGGTCTCGGAAGCGTTCATTCCCGAGGAGGATTTCGTTGTATTTCCGCCGGCAACCGGCATCTTCTCCAGAATAACGGGGTTCATACCGTTTGCTTTGGCTTCGAGTGCAGCAGTCATTCCGGCGCCGCCCGCACCAACAATGATGATATCATATTTATCTTTCAATTGATCGTACGGCGTGTAGCTGGCTTCGGATGCTCCCGAAACGGCTTCAGTTTCTTTGGCCTCGCTCGTAGTAGCTGCTGTTGTCTCTTTGTTCTTACTCTTGCTCTCGTTGCTGCTCACGTTGCCGTTGCTGTTATTGTTTCCGCAACCTGCGATAACAAGCATGACAGAGAGAACGAGAATAAGCGCAGTGGCTAGTTTCTTGTTCATGTGTAACCCGTGCCCCCTTGTGCATATTTTCACAATAATCATAACGCCTAGCAGGCTGTCCTTGGAACCATAAGTAATTAATTAAAAAGTTTAGTAACTAAAGTAAGCAGATTTGCACCGATGTCTTTATAGATTTATAATTGTAGCTTACAGAATCGTATTACAGGGAGGAACAGGAACTGTGGATAAAAATGGAAAATACATGCTTGTCGGCGCGCTTCTGACAGGGGTAGGTGTTTCTTTGATAACCTATACAGCAAGCCGTTATACTTCGTTTAAACGAATCGTAGCCAACACCATCCGTTTGGAAGAAATCGCCTCTCTAGAAATAACACGATTGTCGTCTGTTCCCGGTGAGAAAAAAGACGTTGTTATTACTGATCCTGCTGTCATTGGAAGAATTTTTGGTGATTTCTCTCATGTTCAATTAATGAAATCGGCCCGAAATGTAAGCTCTGACAAAAAATTCAGCTACTATATTACTATAGTTCAGGCTGACCGCAAGCAACGATTTGATATTATTTTGAAGGGCAAACATCATATGATCATTTATGACAATGATTTAAACAATCCGCACTTAAACGCATATAAAATAATAAGTCCTTTCTACCCGCAAGCACTGGAACAGACCTTTGAGTGAGTGCTTTTGAGATGTTCCTCCTCCTGGGTACTGTCTACAAGCTTTCATCGTCATAACTACAGCATAAAGAGCCCGCAGCTTAACGCAGGCTCTTTATCTGTGTTGTTCTCCAATCACTCCAGCCGGCAGAGTATAGGACAGCTACTGCAGTATCCATGATCCGCTCTGAGCTGATAGGCCAGACAGCAGGTCGCCTTAATAGATATGCTGCGGTGCGGAGGGTTTGGGTCCGTTCTGAATTTAGGAATGATGCGGAACGGATTGCTGCGAAGTCCGAATACCTCCGATTCAAGTTCCCAGGTCATAGATTTGAACCGCTCTATGATAAGGCCGCTGTTGTGCCCTGCTGCGTTCTCCAAATCCTCTTCCATATAGGCATATAGCTGATTGTAAATTTGTTTCCATAGCATAACCGCCTTGACCTGTGCGGCTTCGGCAAGAGCAAGAATAATCGGTCTCACATCATTCTTATAGAACAAACCAAGCTCATCCAGCAATTCTTCCACAGAACCATGCTTGTGGCAGAGATCGTCCCGATTTTCATGGACATGGAAGGAGAACATGGGGAACCCCTCAGTGCGGATGAGCTGTACAGACATGTTGCTCAGGCACAAGGCATGAGCCATCGGGTGTGCAGCCGTGAGCAGTGCATGTTTGGCTCCGCAAATTCCGGCGTACCAGCTGCAAAAGAAGGCAGCTGCCAAACGCTTGTCATCTGTTCCGAGCATGGCAGCATAGGTTATTAGCAGATGCTCAGCATTTGCAGGCAGGCTTAATTCGGTTAGCGATAAAGTAACCACTGCATTCTCCACAGCTTCCGAATGGATGAAAAAACGTTCTGCCCATTGCATCTCGTCGGTTTCGCACATCCTTAAATCCCCTTTATTTCGAGTTGCCTTCAAAGGCTTTAAGAACCGAATTAATCGCATAGCTGTTCGCCAGCGGTGACATGCCAAGGTTAAACCAATCCTTGCCGGCCATCGTGTACACCTGATTCTTCTTGACCGCATTCATGTTCTTCCAAAGAGGGCTATCCAGCATATCTTCATAGGTTTGCTTAACTTCAGCGTTGTTCTCATCATTCAGCTGAATAATGAGGTGGTCGGGATTATACTCCGGCAATTTCTCAAGTGATATGGATAATGATGGATCTTTATCAGGGAAGTTCGGAATCATCTCCAGCCCAAGCGTGGTATGAATAAACTTTCCGCGATCGATCTGATCACCGTAGAGGATGAAGCTGTTAGGCATAACCATCATATACATCACGGTTTCGTTGCCAACCAGGTCATCAAGCTTCTGCTTGGCTTCAGCTTCCTGGGCAACCAGATCTTGAATGACCTTCTCTGCAATATCCTGCTTGCCCAGGACCTCGCCTATATCCTTCAGTTCATCGCGCCAGTCATCGCGCTGCGGCAGCAGAACCGTCGGTGCGATCTTGGATAACTGATCGTAGTCCTTGTCTGACCACCATACTGGAGCGAGGATAAGATCAGGGTCAGCGGCCAGTATCATTTCAAAATTAGGGGTTTCAGCAATACTCATTTTGATTGTGTTCTTGAACGGCTCTTGCAGATAGGTAGGGAAATCCGCATGATAGTTCTGCACAGCTATGGGTGTAACGCCTAATGCTTGCAGAAACTCCGGATAGACTACGGAGAGTCCGACGATTTTGGTTGGATTGGCGGGGATCTTAATCTCGCCTTTTTCACTGTTCACTACACGAACGTCAACTTCAGCTGTGGGGGGTACCTTTGCTTGTCCACTGTTCTCCGAGCAACCGGCCATCACCAATACCAGCACCAGCACGACAGCCATACGCAACGCCATTCCTAGTCTTATCTGTCTCATTGATGCTATAACCTCCCGATTTTCGATACCTTAAGACTCACTTGCGAGTGAGAATCAATATCACTGTTAGGAGTATAAAACAAACTTTTGGATTCGCCTATTGACGATCCCGCCAATATTTTATGTGCTTTTACGCCAAAGACGCAATGTCAGGTCCAGAATCAGCTCCTGTGTGAACGATGTATACTCTGTCCAAGGGAAGGGAGGGAGGTGGTCAACGCGCGAATTTCCGGCGGGATCAGGATTCTTCCACGACTCCTTGTCTCTGAGCTCAGACCAGACGGCCTGAGAGTGGGCATCCTCATCCACAATGAACAGAAGCCTGTCCGCATCCGTAGACCCCAACTCTTCCAGCGTCAACGTCTGATGGCTAAGATTACGATTAACAACGGACGCCGGGAGTAGATGCAGATCATCGTAGAGAACTTCGCCCAAGCTTCGATTAGACAACACCGTAATCTTCTGTCCGGATATTCGGGCAATGAGAAGCTTGTCCTTGGCGAGTTCGTGATCTAAGCCCGCCCGGACGGCCTGGGCTTTGCGCTCATATTTGTCCAACCATGCCGCCGTTTCCTTCGACTTGTTGAGGCATTCTCCGATGAATCTTAATTGCATCCGCCAATCCATTCGTAACCAGGGCACGAGATGAGTGGGTGCAATCTCTTGAAGCTGCTGCTGTATGTCCGGGCTTAGCGATTGCTCCAGCCCCAGAATGAAATCAGGATGGAGGGAGACAATCTGCTGTATTCTGATATCATGATCTGGGGCAAGCGGCAGTACCGCACCAGACTCATATTTACGGCGGTAATATTCAGTCCAAGGATGGTCAGCTGGAGCTGCGCAGGGAATAATATTCAGGGTAAGCAGTGCCCCAATCAGGCTGCCGTGGTAAGCGGCAATTTTCAGCTTGGCATTTCTCATGAATGTTGCCGGAGCTACACCGGTAATTTGCTTGAATTTGCGCCGGAAATAGGGTATGTCCTTGTAACCGACATAAGCAGCAATATCTTTCAGCTCATAATTTGTTTGAGGCAGCATAAGGCTCCTTGCTTGTCTGATCCGGTATTCGGTCAGGTATTCAATAGCACTGAGACCATATTTTTGCTTGAACAGTCTGATGAAATGCCTTGCACTAATTCCTGCTTCGCTGGCCAGCAGTTGGATGGAGAGATCTTCGCGATAATGTTGCTCTATATAAGTCTTGACCCGTTCCAAAACAGCCTCGGCATCGCTCAGCTGCAGCTGGCTGGCATCGCTCAGCAGACTATACAGCAGCTCATAGAATCCGCTATGGGCACGCAGCCGCTGCAAGGGGTTCGTGCTTCCCATGGAACTGGCGATGGCCTCACAGTGTTTGCTAAATGTGATAGTTGAAGCTATGGCTGCTTCTCCTTTCAGAGGGAAATGCATATGAAGATCCGATGAGCTTATCCGTTCCTGACGTTCAGGCATGCCATGCTGCTCAAATACATCAAACCGCAGAATGTATAATCTCTGGTCTCCTGAACCCTCCAAATGGGCTTCAACCAATTGCCCGGGCAGGCAAACAAACACAAATCCCGCTCTGAGTTCAAAATACTTGCCATCTACCGTTATCCAACCCCGGCCGAATACCGGAATAAGGAGCATATGCGATTCAAGGAATTGCAGCCGCAGTGACCACTCTCCCTTGGGGCTGTTGTTCTGTTCGATGCTTCTAAGCCTGAACCACATCTGATCAAGCTGTTCGTATGTTCCCGCAGGCGGGACGCCATCCTTACCGTACATTCTTCGCACCACCTTCCGCTATGCATCAACGTGCAGATAAATATCTATCCGGCTTTGCCCTAAAGCCTCCGCATCGGCCAATAAAGAAGCGTAAGCTGCTCTAGGGCAGCTTACGCTTCTTTATTGTTGACATTCTATAAGATATAAAAAAACGCCTTAAATATGGCGGAAATGTGAATATTCAAAAAATACTCCCTAAATTATACCATAAAACAGCGTAAAAATCAAGCGTTGTTTACTATGCAGGCTAAATGGTACAACAGAAATGAGGTGAAGGATAATGAAAAATAAGAGTTTAACTGCACTCGTCAGCGCGTTCTCCAGAGCGTATCACGCGGAGCTTAATCAGCTCAAGATTTTTGATGATTCACTTGCCAGACAACTGTTAACCGATGAGGAATACGAGGGTATTGCCGGCAACATGTCACAAGGGATTGCTTTTTTCCAGCCGGGATTTGTAGGCACACAGGAGCAGGCGCTGCGCAGAGTCGTTGACCACCAGCTGTCCCCATCACCGCTTGGCAGGGCTGCATTCGCCGAACAGGCCCTTGAGGTCGCCACTGTGCACGGTGCAAGGCAATATCTTATATTTGCCGCAGGGTACGATACCTTCGCTTACCGGCAGCCGGAGTGGGCATCGAAGCTGCAAATTTTTGAAATTGATCATCCTGCCACAGCAGATGACAAACGCAGACGCGTAGCGGCTCTGAACTTGGATCAGCCGTCGAATCTGCATTACATTTCAGCGGACTTTAGCGAACCGGACTGGCAGAGCCGGATGCTGGACAGCCATGCTTTTGACTTGAGTGTAATCAGCTTCTGCAGCCTGCTGGGTATCAGCTACTATTTGCCCAAAGATGTGTTTAAGTCGTTCTTGTCAGCCATTGCGAAGTTGCTCCCAAGCGGCAGCAGTATTGTCTTCGATTATCCTGATGAGCATACATTCACTCCACAAGCGGGGGAACGCACGCAGAAGCAGGTGATGATGACCGCGCGCGCAGGTGAGCCGATGCAGGCAAGCTATTCCTATGCGGAGCTGGAACACATGCTGGAAGACGTCAACTTATTGATCTATCAGCATTTGACACCAGCCCAAATTACCGGTCAGCTGTTTCAAGCCTACAATGACAGCCAGCCTGGCCAGCCCATCACAGCATTCGATAATGTGAATTATTGCTTGGCGGTTAAACGATAGATTTACAAATGTCTGAACTGCGATAATAACAGCTTAAAGAGCCTGCTTCAGACCGGGCTCTTTCTGTTTTTAGTTTCCCAGCAGGGCGCTATTATTGTTAATCGGGGGCTGGAACAAATGTCACTCTTTAGTGCTGAGAAAGGAGGGATATTTTGTATGGTGTCGAATTATGTACAAGCAATGTCTGAGACGAAAGTACCATGGCATCACAACAAGATGAAAAGAATAAGCAAGGGGGATAAAAAGTGTCTGTAGAGCAAAACAAACTGGGCATTAGCCTGAATCATGTGAAGGAGGGCTTGGAACAGAGAAAGAGAAAAATACAGAATCATCAAGAGATCACTTCGCTGCAGCATAAGGTGAAAGAGGCGTCACAGCAGAAGACTAAGATCTATCTTGAGTTAGGAAAGATGGTACATAAGATGATACGAGATGGTCGTATTCAGAACGAAGAGCTACTTCAGATGGTGCGGCCCATTACTGCGCAGGATAGACTCATTTATGAGACATTGAAACAGATAGAACAAATAAATATACTTCTCCCTAACCATGTGAAATGTGAATGCGGGACTTTTTTGCCGGAAGACCAGCCTTATTGCACGGCATGTGGTTCGAAAAATTTACAGTATGAATTGGACACTACTCAGTCATTGAAGATCTGCAGCGGTTGTGAAGCAGAGATTGCGCAATCGTCAGTCTTCTGTCCTTGTTGCGGTATTGCCACTATGGATGTTATGCAGGAGGGGAGTTAACCTTGTACTGCGCCAAATGTGGCATGAAAAATGCGGATTATGCTTTGTATTGCGGGAATGACGGATATGACCTGCAGCTCAGCAGCAGTGAGATTCACTTACAGCCTATAGAAGCGGGATATTGTTCAGCTTGCGGAGTATCCATGGCGAGACACGCAGCATACTGCAGCGCATGTGGTGAGGAGGCTGGCAGTCATGTAGCTATTCAAACGTCGGTTTCATCAATCCTTAAGCCAGGGAATGCGGACAATCGTAGGATAACCACTTTCAGATGTGGAGTAGATATCAAATCGTTTTTAACAAGAGGGATGCTTGGCGGTGTTGCGGCTGTTGCTGTCCTGTTAATCCTTAGCATGGTCATCAGTATTACCCTGAATAAGCAAATACCTGAGCTGATGAGTGAAGAAAATCCTTACATAGAGCTATTGAATCAATATGAAATAGACAGTAATTTTACGATATTTGGAGTTTCCGAGACAGCCATGGCTGTTAATCTTATCTCTTCCAGTATGCACATAAATGGAGATGTTGATTTGTTCGGAAGTCAGGGGCTTAACATCCATATGGGGCTGATAGCTCTGCTGGTGGTGCCGTTTGTAGCGCTGGTCTTCGGGGGGTACTTGTCAGCCCGTATCTATCGTCTCTCCGAGAAGCGGGAAGGTTTCTTGGTCTCCATGGTAATCGGTTTATATTATGGTGGAAGTCTGCTAATCGTATCCAGGCTGGCGGGATTCTCCAAACAGATCGGGATGGAAATGTATACCTACGACCAGTCTTCAAAGTTGGTTTACTCGTTTTCTTGGGTAGAAGCATTATTCTTTGGCTGGCTACTGGGTACCTTGTTTAGCTGGATTGGATACAGATTGTATACCCGTATACATAGCGATAAGAAGTGGCTCTTAAAGGAGAGTGCAGTTGCACAAGCGATTCGCGCAGTTGTTATAGGTCTGGCCACACTGTCTTTACTGACATTTGTTATTATGGCGATGAAGTTTGGGCAACAGATTTCTACTTCTGCCAACCTCCTGTTGGCCCCCCAGTTAGGGCTCTATTTATTGAATTTATCCCATTTGGGAACGATTCATTTTGGCGGAGAGGGGGAGAAGCTACATTACTCATTACTAGCCGGCCTGCGTTCAGACAGCGTGGAGGATTTGAATGGTTACAACGGTTTTTTTCTGGCACCGCATTTTCTAGATGGTTATGTGTACTGTGGCCTATTTATTACTCTCATAATTTTGATATGGGTAGGATATGGATATGTTAGAACCCTAAGACAAAGTCCTAACCTTCTGTCTTCCATTGGTATTTTCAGCGTCACCTATGGTGCCATGATGGCTTTTTTGGCTAAAATATCTTTGATTGGCTTCACGATGGCAGGTGGTGGGCAATCAGAGGATGGCTGGTTCATGAGTACTTTTTATTTGAATTTTAGTATGGGCTACGTATTCCTTACCAGTTTTATTATTTCATTACTGATGCTGCTGGTTGGTTCTTTTGTATCGCAAAAGCTCCATTAATTTAAATACACATAGAGTAGGGCGGGAATGAATATGTTTTGCGGTAAATGCGGTACAGAGGCATCGTCGAATGATCGTTTTTGCAAAAAATGCGGCGGTGCGTTAATGGGAGAAACAGATCTTGGTGAGCCACAGCCACAGCTTGAAGCAGTACCTTCGACTGAGATTCACCTTGTAAGGAAGAAGAAATCTACTTCGTGGAAGATTCCAACACTTGCGATTATCGCAGTATTGCTGTTGGCAGGAGGTATTTATGCCTGGCGGGGGACTCTGAGTGATAATAGTCAAGCTAAGGTGGAGACTGTTCAAGCTGAGACGTCAGATTCATTAGGTGAGCCCGTGGTTTCACCCGCACCACCCGTACCAACCGAAGCGGTAGAAGCAACTCCTTCACAAACGGTTTCCCCGGTGGAACCAGCTTTTATCAAAGTTAATCAGGTGGATTCCTCCCAGTACGAGAAAGCGGGGGTGGATGTATATTTCTCTTTATTCGAAGATCAGGACCTTCAGCAGGAAATTGAAACAATGTCGCTTAGTAAAGACATGTTCACTGTAAACGGACAGCCGGTTTATGGCCTTTCCTTGGTAGAAGATAGTGACACGGTCAGTGTTAATCTGGTTATTGACAAAAGCGGCAGTATGCAAGACCAGCCCAATGCTGATGTACATACTTCCAAGATGGATCTGGTCAGAGAAGCGGCGGTGCAATTCATTGACAATATTCCTGCTGCAGCCAAAGGGCAATTCGAGGTCTTGTCTTTCTCAAGCTATGTTCCGGCTGTTGCTGATGTTCCATTTACTTCTAACCGGAGCATGGTTAGCAGTCAACTCTCCTCTTTGGAATCCGATGGTGGAGAGACCGCTCTGTATGACTCCTTAACCAAAGCTTTATATGATACGAATGAGCAGCAGGGGCCAAAGTATGTAATTGCGTTCACAGATGGCATAGACTCTAACTATGGTTCTTCAGTTGAATCTGTTATTGATCTGTCAAGACAATTGGGGATTCCAATCTACATGGTGGGTTTTGGAGGAGAAGATGACAAATTATCATATATTTCGGATGAAACGGGCGGACAACATTTTTTCCTGAGTGTGGATGATGACCTGCAGACAGAGCTGAAACGCATCTATGATACGGTTTTCCAAAGATATGTGAAGCAGTACAAGCTGACTTATCTTCCGGCAAAAAAAGTGGCTCCGGGTCAAGAATTTTCGTTCATAATGAACATGAACGCTCCACAGCAACAAGCAGAGACTACCTCACTGACATATGAACGGAAGCTCGACAACAATTCCATTGCTGTGCAGAATGCCTTGTTCGAATATCAGGTCAATTATGCGCAATCAGTCAACCTGTTGGATTTCTCTCTGGTTCAAGATAATGTACAGGAAGGTTCGGAGTTCTATAACAATCTCAAAAAACGTATTGAGATAGACTATGGGAATGCAAACGCCAAAGGCACACCAAAGATTATTGATCCGCTGGAGAACTACCGGATTGATTCCATAAGCCAGGTTCAGGATGGAGCATACAAAATCAAATTTTTCAAGCTATTTCCGGTTCTACTCGATAACGAACAGGTCTATGAGGCAGATTTGAATACTTATACACTTGTTCGAAGTCAAACATCAGGTAATTGGCAAGTAAGTAACTTTGGGAGAGAAGAGTGCTCTATCTATCGTGACCCCTCTGACCCAGGCTCCTTATGTACTGATAACGGAGTGAAAAAATTATTTAGTGGCGATCCTTGGCCAAACTGATAGGAGTATATAATGCGTGTGAAATCGAGTGTTATCATCTTAGTTATCATGATCTTATTGATCTCAAGCCATGTTCCGATAAGAGCTGATGCGAGTGCTGCAGGTTCTAAATCACTGGCCAGAGCAACGGGACAGAAAGTTATCTGTATAGATGCCGGGCACCAAAGCAAAGGTAATAACGCTAAAGAGCCAATATCGCCAGGAAGCCGCACGGTTAAACCAAAGGTGTCCAGCGGTACACAAGGCGTGGCCACCGGCAAACCCGAATATAAACTCACCTTGGAAGTGGCATTGAAGCTGGAGAAAGTGCTTCAGAATGATTACAAGGTGGTAATGCTTCGCCGTAGTAATAATGTAGATATATCTAATAGCGAACGGGCCACACGTTGTAATCAGGCAGGTGCCGATCTCGCCCTTAGACTACATGCGGATGGAAATGACAATCGCAGTATACAAGGGATGTCATTTCTATACCCTTCTGCCGATAGCCCATCCACAAAGAAAATTGCACCGCAAAGTCTCGAGATCACTAAGGTCTTGTCTAAAGCTGTGCTTAAGGAAACACAGGCAACCTCGCGTGGATTAATTCCACGTAGCGATCTGACCGGATTCAACTGGTCAAAAGTGCCTGTTCTGCTTATCGAAATGGGCTTCATGACAAACCGGGAAGAAGACCTGAAGTTAAGCCAAGCGGCATATCAGGATAAGATTGTTCTAGGGATTAAAAAAGGTTTGGATTCTTATTATAAAGTAAAGAAATAAACTTCCACCATCTTAAGCTTAGTACGAAAAGCCCGCGCCATGTGCGGGCTTTTTACTTTTACGTTTCCACGGTGCTGATAGAATTTTCCCTCAACAAATCATTCAATTGAAGTATAATCGGTTTAATTCTTGTATTTGTATCTCATTTTTATTATCCACAATAATAAAATAGGGCAATTGCCACTTCTGCGTAGCTAATGCTTGTTTACTGGTAGGAGTATCCCAACTAGGATAGACTCGAATAGCCATTTTTCCTTTGGCAGCAGCTGTTGTAAGGATCTTATGTTTCACAAGAACATCTTTTGGAAAAACAAATTGTCCAAGATCATTGGTAGTGGGGTTAAAAACATTAATAACCAATAAGTCAGGGGCGTTTTCATAAGAAAAGGCCTGGTTTTTATGATCTGCATCTTTTTCCCAGAAAACGACGAACTGTCCTGTTTTGGTCGGTGTTATTTTGGCAACTCTAAACCGAACGGACTTGGAATTTAGCTGGAATAGACCAGCTCCATATTCGGAGTTCTGAGGTTCCTCGCGGATCGATTCAATTGTTAAGTGAGTAGGTTCATACAATACTTCTTTTACATAGGTTAGGGTCTTATAAAATGTATTCATAGTTGTCTCCTTAGTTATTGCATATTCACTTCGAATCTTCCCTCAGCGCGGTGTGAGCACGTATCCCAGATGGATAAACGCCAGCCTTGAATGGCGGTAGAATGTGGTGCGACTCATATGAAAAGTTTCACATGGTCAAGAAGCGTCTCGTCCGCTGCTCGTGTCTGGCCGTATTCCGTCTCCAGGCTCATCTCCAGATGAGCTAGGATCTACAAATATACTATACTATTTCTTGATTCGTAACCTCAGCAGATGATTTCGTAACCTTACAGCTTAATTGTCGTATAAAGATAAAAAACAAAATACGAAGTTAAGGTAGTGCATCATATGAATGAAAAAGTCAGAAATCATACTAATACGGAATATCGACTGGCTGAGCAGAAGGCGGCACAGTATTTTAGATCACTTTATGATCAGGTCATGGACAAGTCTTATGTGACTGCGTTGACAGAAGATATTAGGATATGGAGAAATAATCATATTCATCATTTGCCATGGCTATCCTTCGTTTCGCAGGGGAAGAAGAAACCGGATACTCGGGATTATTCTACATACATCCAATGGCTGAGTTATACGGGGAAATTGGATGATTACCTGAGTCGAAGTGTCTCCTATATTTATATGAGGGATTTAGGCAAGGCCTTGGATTCTCCTGTCACACAGACCCGGATGAAGCGTGCCATTGCTGACTTAAAGAAGTACTTACTCCAGTCCACCAGCGCAAACAGTGGAGGCGAACCGGAGTTTATGAATTGGGCAGGGGTGTATCGGTGGGCCCAAAAGGAAGGTATAGAAGCTGCCACAATCTGGGTATTCAACAAACTAAGGTCTGTGTCTGCTCATATTCCCGAGGGAATGAATGCGGAGCATGCCCAGCGTAAGCTGATCAAGATCATTGTTGGAGTTATTCTGCATGTGATGGAAGAAATGGATGACGCAGTATTACCTGTGGAACGTTCCCGCAGACTGGATGAAGCGATCAGACTTGGTTACTCTTATGGCCTAACCTATCCTTTCATTGATGATCTGCTTGATTCTCAGGTTCTGACCGTTCAAGAGAAGGAACAATACTCCGATATGATCCGTACCGCACTTCTCACTGGGTCTGTACCTGAGCTTGGCGAATGGTCCGGAGATCAGTTGGAATTGATTCAATACATACATTCGGAGCTCACGGATGCCTTTGAGTATATCAAGCAACATCAGAGACCAGATACACAGCAAATATTTTTTGAACAGTCCTATGTCTTTTTTCATGCTCAAGATATCGACCGGGTCAAGGTTCTATCCCGAGGGGATTACACCAATGAAGAGCTGTATATCCCCGTCATTCTAAAGTCTGCTTCGTCCCGGTTAATTGCCCGTTCTGTGAGTAGTGCTCCTGAGGATGAGGGATTTGAGCAACGAACCTTCTTTTATGGCATATATAACCAGCTTGCCGATGATTTTGCGGATATGTTTGACGATATGAAGGACGGTGCGGTAACCCCTTATACCTACTATTTAAAATATCATCATCAAAGATCAGATCTGATCAACCCCTTTGAGTTATACTGGGTAGTCATTTCCAATTTGATCCATACTGTGTATCACTCCGATACCATGGCTCGTGAGGTGATATTGGCTCGTGCAATAAATGGACTTAAACGATATAAAGAACGTGTAGGTATGATTAAGTATGATGAAATAATGGAGATATTTGCACCCGGAAATTCGAAATTTTATCGTCTTATTCAGAAGATGGTGCGAACAGCGGATGACGTGGATTTCTTCGATAAGCTGCTTCGGGACCGGATGATCACCTATTTGAAGAGCGATTCAGAGGAAAAGGAAGACTTTTTCAATACGGTTAAAAATGTCCGTAGTCAGATTAATAACCAATTGACCTTTACCAAGTCTCATGGGATTCCGGCAATGAAAGAACAGCTTATAGATGCTGCAAATTACAGCCTGGAAGGGGACGGGAAGCGGATACGCCCTATTTTGACTTGGGTCATGGGTGTGAACGAATATGGATTAGATGCATCGGCAATTGCACCGCTACTGAGATCACTGGAGTATATGCATACCGCATCCCTGATTTTTGATGACCTGCCTTCTCAGGATAATGCGTCGACGCGTAGAGGGCGCCAGACCTTGCATCAGGTTCACAATAGCGCTACCGCGGAATTAACCGGTCTGTATCTAATCCAGAAGGCAATTGGGGAACAAGCCTCTCTTGACCAGTTCAAGGCTGAGACAGTTCTTGCTTTGATCCGTTATTCGGCCCAGAAGGCAGAAGATATGTGTATGGGACAGGCCATGGATTTGGACTCCAAAGGAAAGACATTAACATTGGAACAGCTGAATATGGTTTGCTTTTACAAAACAGGAGTGGCGTTCGAAGCTTGTCTCGTAATGCCGGCCATGCTCGCACAGGTCAGTGAGTCGGAGATTAGTGCGCTCAAGAAGTTCGCCTATCATATGGGGATTGCCTTTCAGATTAAGGATGATTTGCTTGATGTGGAAGGGGATATGCACGTACTCGGCAAACCTGTTGGCAAGGACTCGGATAACAACCATTCGAATTTCGTATCTATCCTGGGTCAAGAAGGTGCCAGCAAAGAGATGTGGGAGCACTACTGCCTTGCCATGGAAGCACTGAAAGAGGTACCCCGCAATATCGCTTTTCTGAAGCACTTAATGAATTATGTAGTAAACAGGGATCGTTAAAAGACTGTGAGTTATAATGGTTGAACAAAGGTTGTCGAAGATGCAGCCAAAGCGTGAGCAAGGAGCTAAAAGATGAAAACCATAATCGACATTGCCAAAGCGGCGGGAGTGGCTAAAAGTACAGTTTCCCGCTATCTGAACGGCGGGCCGGTCAGTGATGAGACCAAGGAAAAGATCGAACTTGTCATAAAGAAGTATCATTATGTTCCAAATACCTTCGCCCAAAGCCTAAAAGCCAAGAAGACGAGCATTATCGGGGCTATTGTTCCCCGACTGGATTCCTTTGCCACCTCCCAGACTCTGATGGGGATCGACGATGAGCTGAGAATAAGGCAACACCAATTACTGATTTCCAATGCCTCCCAGAATCTGGACCGGGAAATTGAGGCGATTTACGAACTGGCGCGGCAAAAAATATCCGGACTGCTGCTTCTGGCGGCACAGGTGACGGACAGGCACTTGAAAGCGGTCAAGGATTGTGGAATTCCGGTGCTTCTTGTCGGCCAGCGGCATACTGCCATTCACAGCCTGATTCACGATGATTTTCGCGCAGGCCATTTGATGGGGAGACATGTCCTTGAGAAGGGTCATCGCCGGATTGCCTATCTGGGCGTAACGGAGCGTGACATCGCAGTTGGCGTGCGGCGGAAGGAAGGCTTCAATGAGGCACTGAAAGAATACCCGGACTGTCAGGTTAGGTATTATGAATCCGGATTCGGGATGAATGAAGCCGTCATGGCCGCCGAAGCGCTACTGGAAGAATGGAAGCCAACCCTCATCATGTGCGCCACTGATAATATCGCGCTTGGTGTGATGAAAGCGGCCTTGGTCCGCCGGATTTCGATTCCTTCCGGTCTGTCGGTAACCGGATTTGGTGGTTATGATATTACGGAGATTACCCATCCCGCTCTTACGACTGTGCAGTTTCATTACAGGCAGGCTGGCAGCCTGGCGGCTGAGAGTATCATATCGCTGGTGAATGGTGAAACGGTGGACATGATCACGACTTCAGGCTGTCGGTTAATAGAGAGAGAAAGCGTTGACAATTTGCAGTGATCAATCATATAATAACTGTGGAACCGGTTCCTCTCTTCGGATATTCAACTGAAGGGAGTTTATTTTTAAAGCGATTGGAACCGGTTCCGGTGAATGGGTCAATGAAGTCACACTATATTTAAATGGAGATCTAAAGTATGAAAATGAGCAGAGAACGGCTGTACCGACGTCTTGAGGAGGCCGACCCGGGAGAATGGGAAGCGCTAAAGCAATTGGTTGAGCAAAGTCCATGGAGACAAAGATATCATATTCAACCTGTGGCTGGCTTGTTAAATGATCCAAATGGTTTTTCGTATTTTGAAGGAAGATATCATTTGTTTTATCAATGGTTTCCTTTAGGGACGCAGCATGGCATGAAATATTGGTACCACACCGTATCTTCCGACCTCGTCCGATGGGAGAATAGGGGGATCGCCATCGCACCGGACAGTCCTTATGATTCACATGGTGTATTTTCCGGGAGTGCTATTGAGAAAGACGGCCGGCTATATCTCATGTTTACTGGAAACACACGGAGTGCAGAATGGATTCGCCAGCCCTATCAATGTCTGGCTTATATGGAACCGGACGGAACGATCAGCAAACACAGCACACCGGTAATCTCCGAGGTCCCCCCGGGATATACCGATCATTTCAGGGACCCCAAAGTGTGGAAGACTGGGGACAGTTACTACTGTGTGATTGGTGCGCAGCGTTCCGACAAGACAGGATGTGCCTTATTGTATCGTTCTCCTGATTTGCTTGAGTGGCATTTTGAGGGGGAGATGGGAACCCGGCTGAAGGATTTTGGCTACATGTGGGAGTGCCCCGATTATTTTGAAATGGACGGATCAGCCTTACTGTTGATCTCGCCGCAGGGGCTGGAGCCGGAGGATGACCGTTTCCAGAATATATATCAATCCGGTTATCTGATAGGGCTGCCCATCGGGTTTGACGACAGTAAGGGATTTCACCATGGCGAATTTCATGAACTGGACCGGGGTTTTGATTTCTACGCACCGCAGACGACGTTGAGTCCAGACGGAAGAAGAATCCTGACGGCCTGGATGGGACTTCCCGATATCGACTATCCAACGGATAGCCAAGGCTGGGCCCACTGTCTCTGTCTTCCCCGGGAGCTGCATCTGGCTGAAGGCAGATTGATTCAACGTCCGGCCCGAGAACTGGTCAACCTGCGGGGATTCGAGTCCAGGAAGCAGCTGGTTGTGAGCCATAACACCGTTTCTGTAGACGGATTCACAGGAACTTCTTATGAGCTTCTGGTCCACATCCGCGAGGAAGGAGCAAGTTCCTTCGGCATTGAATTCCGGGTCGGCGACGGGGAGAAGACGGTCATTGCCTATGACAGGGCAAGCGGTAAGGCAACACTGGATCGGTCGTTGTCAGGACAGAGCGTTGCCCAGGAATTCGGAACCAAGCGGAGCTGCCTCGTACCTTTGCAAAATGGGATTCTGACCTTGCGATTATTTGTGGATGTTTCTTCAGTAGAGGTTTTTGTGAACGACGGGCAGGAGGTATTTACGGCGCGAATTTTTCCGGATCCGGCGAGTACAGGCATCCATTTTTTCGCTGAAGGCGGCAGCGCTGCTTTTGATGCAAGCAAATGGGACATTCATAATTGGGGAGGATATCCAAGATGAACAATAATCAAATTGCACAGCAGGTAATTGAAGCAATCGGGGGAAAGGGGAACATCGCTTCTTTCGCGCATTGTGCCACCCGCCTGCGCATCATGGTCCATGACAAAGATCTAATTGATCAAAAAGGCATAGAGGAGATTGACAAGGTGAAGGGTGCCTTTTTCAACTCTGGCCAATATCAGATTATCTTCGGTACGGGGACAGTCAACCGGATATTTGAGGAAGTAGAGAAAATCGGTGTTCTCAGCGTGTCCAAAGACGAGATCAAGCAAGCTGGGAAAAAGCAGGGGAATATGTTCCAAAGATCCATTCGTACATTTGGAGATGTGTTTGTTCCAATTATTCCTGTCCTTGTCGCCACCGGCTTGTTCATGGGCTTGAGAGGCCTGCTGACCCAGCCGGAGATTCTGTCCTGGTTCGGAACAACACCGGAGCAGATTTCTCCGAATTTCCTGCTCTTCACGCAAGTGCTGACCGATACAGCATTTGCCTTCCTGCCCGCTCTTGTGGCCTGGTCGGCGTTCCGTGTATTCGGAGGCAGCCCGGTGCTTGGCATTGTGCTTGGCCTGATGCTGGTCAGTCCCGCCTTGCCCGACGCCTATAAAGTTGCCAACGGTTCTGCCGAGGCGCTAACCATGTTCGGATTCATTCCGGTCGTGGGCTATCAAGGTTCTGTTTTACCGGCCTTTATTATGGGCCTGCTGGGCGCCAAGCTGGAGAAGCAATTGCGCAAGCGGATTCCCGAAGCGCTGGATTTGATTTTGACCCCCTTCCTGACCTTGCTGTTCATGATTACTTTGGGTCTGTTCGCCATTGGCCCGGTATTTCATAGTCTGGAACAAGCAGTGCTGAATGGAACAACCTATATCCTTGACCTTCCTTGGGGTGCTGCCGGATTGTTTATCGGTTTCTTTCATCAGATTGTTGTGGTCACCGGTGTGCATCATATCTTTAACTTTCTTGAAATCCAGCTTCTGGAGCGCACTGGCGCAAATCCGTTCAACGCCATTATTACCAGTGCGATGGCTGCTCAGGGTGCAGCCTGCCTCGCTGTAGGGTTAAAGACCAAGGATGCCAAGCTCAAAGCCCTTGCGCTGCCCTCATCCTTTTCGGCCTTTCTGGGCATTACCGAACCAGCGATCTTCGGAGTCAATCTGCGTTTATTTAAGCCCTTCGTAATGGGCCTGATAGGCGGAGCCGTAGGCGGCTTCATGGCTTCGCTGTTTCAATTGGCCGGTACGGGCATGGCCGTTACTGTAATTCCAGGCAGCCTCTTGTACCTGAACGGTCAGCTCCCACTTTATATTTTGTGCAATCTGGCTGCCATGGCAACTGCGTTCGTGCTGACCTGGCTGTTCGGCTATCGTGAGGCTGTTTCTGAGGAGCAGAACAGAACCGCTACGGCAGCTCATGCTTTGACGGGGGCAGTGGAAGGGCGTGTGGACCTGGTAGACAAGGTGACTTCAGAATTCGCTGCTGGCCTAGCCGATGTCAAGGATGAGTCAGGAGTTCTTACTGTGCTGTCCCCGATCAGCGGAAATCTGATTGAACTTGAGCAGGTACCGGACCCGGCTTTTGCCGGCAAACAGATGGGAGAGGGTATTGCCATTATGCCTACGGAAGGCAAGGTATACGCTCCGTTCGATGCGACGGTGGCTCATGTAATGAAAAAGAGTAAACACGCCATTATTTTGGAGCATAACAGCGGTGTGCAAATGCTGATTCATGTAGGGATTGAGACTGTATCTTTGAAGGGTCAGGGCTTTAAGCTGAACGTTGAGAACGGTCAACAGGTGAAGGCCGGGCAGTTGCTGATAGAATTCGATATGCAAATCATACAAGATGCCGGGCTTCCCATCATTACACCCGTTATCGTTCCAACGGGGATTGAGCAGGTAATGGACGTTAACGTGCTTGCCCATGGAAATGTGACAGCGGGTTCCGACCCCATTTTGAAAGTCAGATATCGCGACTAAAAAAACTTTATCCTGTAGCGGAATGGTCTTGAAAGAGGCCGTTCCGCTTTTTTGGTGCGCCCAGAGGAAATTCTCCCGGCTTCTTGTGCCGTAAACTTCGTGCGTACTCGTTTCTTTTTAACCACCAGTTTGGGGCTGCTGCGGATGATTGGCATTCCGGTTAGTTCGTCTACGGTAAAGATGCAGCAGCAGATAGGAGACAGCAAATGCTGCTGTAACCAGCCACAAGGGGATGCGCGGGTCCAGCTTGTATGCCCAGCCGCCGATGATGCCCGCAGGTGCAGTAAAGAGCAGGATCAGAACGGAGAGCATGGAGAAGACTTTGGCCCATTTATCATCGTCGATGGCATTCTGCACGGCAGCTTCCAAATAAGGCGAGCTGATCATGAGTCCTACTGCTGCCAGTACCGTGCTGAACCCAATCCACCAAAGGCTGGACGAAGGGTAGACCACCAGCATTACATTCGATAGAGCAGAGAGTCCGAACCCTGCCATCATGGAGCGATTGGCACTTTGGTCCGGGATTTTGGGCATCAAAAGCCAAAGTGTCAACAGCATGATCACGGAGGAAACTGCCGGGAACAGGGAAATCATACCGCTATCCATCCGCAAATAATCTGCCAGATACAGCGACAGATAAGTGGTCTTGAGCGTCGCCTGAAAGTTAAACAGGATGTACACGCCAAAGATCAGCAACAGATTGCTGTCAACCCACAGCTCACGGAAAGCGCCGCCATATTCGACCATACTCTGCTTGAGTCCCATTTCACGCGTTTCCTGACGTTTTTTGATCCCGGCTTCGGTTTCTCGGGTGGTTATATGGCGGCCGACGAATTGAAAGGTCATGAAAAAGAACGCAAGCACATACATGATCCTCATCCCTTGGACCATTCCGTATTGGTTCACAAGCAAGCCGCCCAGCGGTGCAAACAATCCGCCGATGACACTGATGATCTGCAGCAGCGTGAACACATAGGTCCGGTCGGAAGGTCGTGTGTCCTCTACAATCAGGCAGTAGAAGGCGACATGCGGCACACGCTGGAAGCCATTGATAACCGCAGCCGCTGCAAAAAACCACAGATTCTGCGAAAAAGCCCACAGTAAAGTTGCCAGGCTCCAGCTAAGCAGATCAAAATATAAAATGGCCCGTTTGCGTCCCAGACGATCCGTTAAATATCCGCTGAGCAAAGAAGAGAATACCTGCACAATCAGTCCAATGGTGGTAATCCAGCCGATGTTCAACTCCGTCATCCCCAGCTCGTACATATAAAGAGTGGCATAGGTGGAGAACATGCTGAAAGGAATCAGGAAAAAGGGCTCAAAGGCCAGGCAGCCCCGGCTGTTTCCCTGCAGCCGGGGAAATAAAGATCTTGCCATAACGTAATCCTCCAGGTTGTCATAAGAGTAGGTAAAGGCTCAAACTATTAAAAGATAATTATATGATAATGTCAATGCCCCGGATAGTTAATATTAGGGAGTACAAAGCAACAAGCCCGCGTCTTACTATACGGGCTTGTTCTGCTTTGCTTATACTTCGTAACATAAGGATGACTTGAGTGCTACTCGACCTGGAACTGGTTCAATTCATCCTGAAGCTAGCTCCGATCCTTTAACCGAAGCTGGAGTTTTGCGGGTGCAGTTTAGGGCTCCTTATTGTTTTTAATAACGAATCTATCCACTCGATTCGTAGCCGAGATAGCGTAGAACTGACTAGACTTTTAAATTAAAGGTGAATGGTGGTTTTTAAAAGTAATACAGTGTGAAAACGATGGGATTTACCTTAATCGTTCTATGTAAAAAGAGAGCTCCATTTTGTACACTTATATTCACCAAGCGGGCGCCCGTTAGGGAGATCATTTTAGGGGATATAAGAAAATGAAAGGGAGCTGCTCTACTTTGGATAAGCATCTGATTTCTGCCACGCCTCGTGTGGCTGACCACATTCCAGCTACTAACCGACTTCCATGGGCAGGTCTCTTAGCCCTAGCAATAGCGGGTTTTATCTGTATTCTTACCGAGACGATTCCCGCGGGCTTACTACCCCAGATCAGCAGAGAGCTTGGAATCTCGGAGGCTTTTGCCGGGCAGCTCGTCACGCTCTATGCACTGGGCTCCTTGCTAGCTGCGATTCCTTTGACCACAGCGACCAGAGGGTGGCGGAGACGACCGCTGCTGGTGTTGTGCATAAGTGGATTTCTTGTGTTCAACAGCGCGACTGCGCTGTCTTCCAGCTACACGCTAACGCTGATTGTCCGATTCTTGGCAGGCGTTTCTGCCGGTGTGCTGTGGGGAATGACTGCGGGGTATGCCCGGCGCATGGTGCCAGATGAACGCAAAGGGCAGGCGATGGCGATCGCGATGGTTGGCACTCCGCTTGCGCTTGCATTCGGCGTCCCTGCCGGAACATTTCTGGGTGTTCTCGTGGGCTGGCGTGCTGTTTTTGGGATCATGTCGCTGCTTGCAGTGCTGCTGTTGCTCTTTGTCCTCTGGAAAATGCCGGACTATCCCGGTCAGCCAGCGGGCAAGCGCCTCTCCCTCAAGCAAGTGATGGGCGTCCCGGGGGTACGGCCTGTATTATTGGTCGTCCTGGCTTGGGTGCTGGCCCATAACATTCTCTATACTTATCTTGCCCCGTTCCTTGTCACAGCCGGGCTTGCCCAACGGATCGATCTGGTACTGCTTATTTTTGGGCTCTCATCGGTTGTGGGAATTTGGATCATCGGGGTATGGATTGACCGCATGCAGCGTCCCCTGGTGTTAATCAGCCTCTTTGGGTTCGCCTTGGCCTCCGTCTTCCTGGGAATAGCCGGAAGTCAACCGGTGATCATCTATCTGGCGGTTATGGTATGGGGGTTGACGTTCGGGGGAGCCGCCACCTTGCTGCAGACAGCAGTGGCCCAAGCCGCCGGTGAAAGTGCGGATGTGGCCCAATCGATGCTGGTGACAGCATGGAATCTAGCGATCGGTGGAGGCGGCTTCCTAGGCGCTATTTTACTCGAAACGCTGGGTGTTCGTTCATTTCCCTGGACGGCGTTCCTGCTGCTAATCCTTGCGCTGTTCGTAGTGTGGCGGTCCCGGGAGCATGGATTTGTTTCCCGTAAGCAATGAGCTGCCCGGCAGCTTATTCCACTTCTCATAACTTTCAGTATCGTATAGTTTCATATTTGTTACATCAATACTAATATAGCTGGAGAGGGTGTTAATTATGCTAAAAACCTATATAGATCAAGTCATAGAACGTACACTTTCTGAGAAAAGGATCGTTGGAACGGTGGTCCAAGTATCCATTGATGGAGAGCTGGTGTACAGCCGTGCCGCCGGTTATGCCGACCGCGAACAGCAAGAGATTATGCAGGAGAATGCTCTATTCCGGCTTGCCTCCGTGTCCAAACCAATCGTGTCTACAGCCGCACTGGTGTTGGTAGCCCAAGGCCGCCTTGGGCTGGATGACCGGGTGGACAGATGGCTGCCTGAGTTCAAGCCCCGTCTGTCCAATGGTGCTCCAGCGGAAATAACTGTCCGCCAATTGTTGACGCATACGGCAGGACTGACCTATCGCTTTTTTCAGAAGGAGCATGACTCCTATGAGCTGGCCGGAGTTTCAGACGGAATGGATGTGAGTGGCATTAGCTTGGAAGAGAATCTGCGCCGGCTGGCCTCTGTACCGCTACTATACACACCAGGAACAGAGTGGAAATATTCCATTGCTACGGATGTGCTTGGTGCAGTCATTGAGAAGGCTGCCGCTGTTCCGCTGAACGAAGCGGTGCGTACATTGGTCACTGAACCGCTCGGCATGTACGATACCGGGTTTACGGCGGTGGACGCCTCGCGTCTTGCGGTTGCCTATGCAAATGATGAGCCTGAGCCCCGCCGGCTACTGGATATCGATCATATTCCTTTTTTGGAAGGTACCGCAGGCTTCAGGCTGGCTCCCGTCCGGGCCCTTGACGGTAAGGAGTATACCTCTGGAGGTGCAGGCATGGTAGGCAGTGCGGGAGACTTTCTGCGGCTGCTCGAAACCTTGCGGAAGGGTGGAACACCACTTTTGCCGGAGAGTATGGTACAGGAAATGGCTGCCAATCAGATTGGCAGTCTTCCGATGGCTTATTGGCCGGGACGGGGGTTTGGCCTCGGCTTCACCGTGCTTAAAGATCCGGCAGCCGCCGGAACCAGCGAGTCCCCGGGGACCTGGCGGATGGGCGGGACTTATGGACATTCGTGGTTCGTTGATCCACAGCAAAAATTAAGCGTTGTAGCCTTTACCAATACTGCACTGGAAGGAATGTCGGGCCCGTTTACAGTTGACCTGTGTGAAGCTGTGTATGAAGGGTTGAAGGAATAACCTTATATATATCATAAAGCGGCAGAGATGCCGTTTTTTTGTTGTCGGCTGGCATAGTCATTCAGAATCAATTTAATTGCAGAGTTACCCAAGGTACAACAAATCAGGAAGCTGGTGTTGCTCCTATTCCAGGAATTGAGCTTCGATGGCATCGGTTGCTGGCGGCAGCTCCATGCCTTGCTTCCAGATCAGAATCGGATTGTCATTCTTAGGGCCATAATAAATGGCCTTTATTTGTATTGAAGGGTCCGTCCGGTTCGCATTTAATTGTTCGAGGTTTATAACGTCATACCTGTTGCCAAGCCCAAACTCCGCAAATTTTCTGGATTTGATGACAGGCCGCACAGGGGTTAAATAGAAGATGCCGTCACCTTCCGATTTACCATTGATTTGATTCACCCGGTATCCATCGGTCATTCTTACATGATAAGCGATTTTTCCGTTTTTGAGCTGGCTTATATCGGTGATCTCGATCGCACTGGAGGGGACTTTGATAATATTCCAGCGGAATAAGCCGGCATACCCGAGAATGATTACAGCGCACACGGCTGTAGCAAGGAGCAGACCTTTGACAAATGCCGCTACTTTGGAGCGGTGCCAATATCCTTTGAAGCTTGCCAGACCGGTGCTTTCCTGTTTGTTCTTCTTCATGACCTCAAAAGGCAGGCTGCTGCTCTGCCGTAGCTTATTCAGGGCGGCGGTACAGTGCTCGCAGGTGGATAAATGAACCTCAATGGATTCCTTGGTGGTTTCGCTGCACACTTCATCATAATATAGCGGCAGCAAATCCTCAACAATTTCGCAGGACAGTTTGTTCATCAGTCTTCCTCCATTAATAAGTCTTGTATGATGTTTCTCGCGCGGTGAAATGTAACCCTGGCCCAGCTTTCCGTTCTGCCAAAGACCTCACTGATATGGTCAAAGGATAATTCTCCGAACACTCTCAGCGTAAAGACTTCCTTATAAGGCTCTTTCAGACTGTGCAACAGCTTATGAATTCGCAGGGCTTCTGTTTTGTCGATCAGCTTTTGTTCAATCGTGAGGCTGTTCCCCTGTATCTTTTCCTGCGGATCGCCCGGTTCGTAGCGTTTTTGTTTGTCCATATAAGTAAAGTAGGTATTTTTGGCGATTTGACACAGCCAGACACTGATTTTACAATTGCCTTTGAACTGGTTAATATTTTTCACTGCTTTTACAAACGTTTCTTGCGTAATCTCCTCGGCAATCTGCTTATTCCTGCTTAAGGACAACGCAAATAAGTATACATCCTGAAAATATTGCTCGTAGATTTGTTCTACATCGGCCACATGTTCACCACCTTACATATATAAGACCCGCTTAGGGGAGATTCGTTACAAAACCAATGAGAGAGGGGATAAGCCTACGGAGACTATTGTAAGCCAGGTATGACCGAAGTGGGAAGGACCGCTGAGCAAGCGGAGCGGCGGCTGGAATAAAATCGAATTAGAGCATGCCGTGCTGCTTGATTTTGAATTTTGCACCTTCGATATGAGGGTGATGGAGCCTGCGGAATTCTTTGGACTATCGAATGCTAAGAATAAGGAATTGGAGTGAGTGTATGTTAAAGAGAAGAGGCGTAAAAACTGCACTCTGCCTGCTGACTGCCGATTATTTCGGCAAGCTGGGTGATGATCAATCATGGATGAACAGTCAAGCTGCGCTTCCCTCATGGTCCGTGGCCGGCAAGCAAATCATCGTAAAGGACAGCTCCCATTACATCCACAGCTACCAGCCTGAACTGGTTGTTGAAGAACTGCTGCAATTAAGCAGAGACCAATAAGCAAAGAATTAAAAAATGAGTAATTCAGAAAATCCATTAACCACTTAAGGGAGAGAACAATATGGCTGCTGTCCAGACCTTCAAAGCAACTGCACATTTGCAAAATGGTGTGCAAGTAAAAGCAACTTCCAGACAGTTCGAGTTGATCATCGACGAGCCCAAGAGTCTGGGCGGAACGGATACGGGGATGAATCCTGTTGAAGCGCTCCTTGCTTCGTTAGGGGCCTGCCAATCTATCGTTGCCCGGATCTATGCGCCTAAATTTGGCGTGAAGCTCAATGATTTTCGCGTAGAGGTCGAAGGGGATATTGATCTTGATGGATTTTTTGATAAATCCGATGTTCGTCCGGGCTACTCTGACATCCGGTACACATTTCATATCCAAACCGATTCGCCAAAAGAAAAGGTGGAGGAGTTTGTACAATTTCTAGAAAGCAAATGCCCCGTTGGAGATACAATTGCCAAACCGGTTAATCTAAAACTTGAAAGCATCGTTATTGAGCCAGCGCTGTCTGCGCAATGATTATCGATCGATGGCTTTGAGTCAACAACACGATTGGGGCTCTAATCTGTAAATTAACGTGTCGAACACTCGCAAAATCCGTGGCAGTCACTTGGGCGTATCTTTAGACTGGACCGGAATATGTCGTTTCAGCACTTCACTCTCAAGTTCATCGTAGGAGGAATACTTTGGGGATTGTTAAACACATTTCCAGGGTCATTTTTAGCTTTTACTCTTCGTAATCTAGGAACGGATTCCTTGCGAAACCGCTAGAGTACTGGTTACTGTACTTTTGGGTAAGTATCGGATCTGGTTACTGCTTAGGTCCCCCATTCCCTATGTGTTACTCGCCCGCCACTGATCCAACACCCCGCACCAAGGAGGCTAAAGAATAATCTAGGAAGGGCGTCGCCCGTAACCCTCGCTTCGATTTCAGACGGTTGCGGACTCAGGAGCCCCTATTTGCTGTAAATAGGCAGGTTTGCAGGATGAACGGACCCAGGAGCCTCTATATCACAGAAAACCCTCGGTTTAGAGCCTGTTTTGACGACTTAGGGGCTATACGGTCCGTAAGACTTCAAAAGATCGCAAAAATGAGGAAATAGGAGCTATACGGTCCGCTAGAAAATGGGTTGCCTATAGTTCAAGTGTATGGAGTGTCGCAGGGTCCTAAGTAGTAACCGGATCTGCAGCTAATAAAAATCCCAACTCCTTTTGAGCAAATCATTTCACTATAATCCAACAATCAGGACCCCATATCGTATGAAGGGCATTAGTCTAAGAAGTGCGCAACTTATTCACCCCTCCGGAATATGGCCCGTCTTGGCATCAATCGGCTCTGAAGCGATTATGGAACGGAAAGCTATTCAGTGGTAAAAATTAAATAAAATATTAGATTAATTTTATGTAAGTGAATAATGAGGAGATATAATTGCGGCAAAGATAGGGAAATGAAAGTATTTTGTGACTTTTTTTATGGGTATTTAGACTCAGGTTTATTTTACTTTTTTGAAAGATATAGGTCTAAAGGTCATTTTATTAAGAATACGATTTCAAGAAACTTTCTTGCTGAACGATTCCTTGTCGCAGACTGGACTAAGGCATAGATAGGTAATTTTTCCCTATCCATTAACAGAGGGGCAAAAATAGAATATTATGTTAAATAATTAAATGAAGCCAACTTCACTCCTTTTTTTAGCCATCATAAAGAGGAATATTAGTCTATATCAATCGTTTGACATAAGTTTTAGAATAGCCATACCAACGAATATTATTGTTGGTATTTATCACTGTTAAACAGACAAAGCCTAGAAAGAAGTTTGGGGGTCAGCGGTGAGCTATCATGTATATTTGCTTTAGAATTTTTAGATCTTTGTCTGTTTAAGAGGGAACAAAATAAAAAGAGATTTAGAAATGGAGATGGAGTATGATTATCAAAAAGTTTGTCAAACAAGTAACAGCAGCAACCTTTACAATGGCTTTACTGGCAGGCGGTGGAGCTCAAGCTTTTGCGCAAGGAAAAGACAAGGTGGATTACAAAGAAAGCTACGACTTTTCCCACATTACTCGCTCTGACATGATGAAATTACCTGAACAACAGAAGAGTGAACAATTCAAAGTGCCTTCATTCGATGCATCGACGATAAAGAATATTCCTTCCGCAATAAAGGTTGATGAATCGGGCAACCCAATTGAAATGGATGTATGGGATACCTGGCCGCTGCAAAATGCGGATGGAACCGTTGCGAATTATAATGGCTACCATATCGTTTTTGGTTTAGCAGGAGACCCTGATAGAGGATCGGACACGTTTATCTACTTGTTCTATCAAAAAATAGGAGACACATCTATTGACAGCTGGAAAAATGCCGGCAGAGTATTTAAGGATAGTGATAAAAATGTTCCGGAAGATTCAATTCTTAACAATCAATCAGAGGAATGGTCAGGTTCCGCAACCATGACATCTGATGGAGAAGTTCGCTTATTTTATACAAATCGCCACAGCTGGTCTCCAGATGCCGGGTTTTATGGTAAACAAACCTTAACAACGGCTCAAATCAATGTATCTCAACCAGGGTCTGATACGCTTAAAGTGGATGGCGTAGAAGATTTCAAATCGATCTATGATGGCAACGACGGCAAGATTTATCAAAGCGTTGATACCACCGGTTTCAGTAAGGGAGACTATAACGATAATCATACCTTAAGAGATCCTCATTATGTGGAGGAGAATGGCCGTAAATACCTTGTTTTCGAAGCAAATACGGGGACGGAAACGGGTTACCAAGGTGAGGAATCGTTCTTTAATAAAGCTTACTATGGCGGAAGCAATGTCTTCTTCCAAGCTGAGAAAAATAAGCTATTGCAAAGCCCTAAAAAAAGTGATGCGGAAAAAGCAAATGGTGCGCTGGGTATCATTGAATTAAACGACGATTATACTTTCAAAAGAGAAATGAAACCGCTACTTGCATCCAATACCGTAACGGATGAAATTGAACGGGCTAACGTATTTGAATTGAATGGCAAATGGTATTTGTTCACAAGCTCAAGAGGATCTAAGATGTACATTGATGGAATTGATAAAGAAGATATCTACATGCTTGGTTATGTATCGAATTCATTGAATGGACCGTACAAACCATTAAACGGTACAGGACTTGTCCTGCATCAAGATCTTGATCCTTATGATATTACCTGGAATTACGCTCACTTTGCGATCCCACAAGTTAAAGGAAATAACGTGGTCATCACAAGTTACATGACAAATAGAGGTTACTTGGCAGATCATCAATCTACTTTTGCACCGAGTTTCTTACTGAACATCAAAGGATCTAAAACTTCTGTTGTAAAAGACAGTATCCTTGAACAAGGGCAAGTAACGATTGAGACTCAAGAGAAGAAGAATAACAAAAAATAATAAAAACGTCCGATATAAAAAAGGGAATGTCGATGCAAATCGGCATTTTTTTTATGGAGTAAGCAGCGAGGTGTCAACTTGAACAAAACTGTTAAATATAAAAAGAAGTATATGCAATTAGGAGGAATTACCCTTTTTTTGATTATTGTGATGTCGTTAGGATTAAAGGTTCAACATTCTGAAATAAAGAAGCCAACCTATCGAGCTATCTATCATTTCACTACTCCCGACAAATGGAAAAACGACCCTCAGAGGCCAATTTATTTGGATGGGGAGTATCATTATTACTATCTATATAATCGCGATTATCCCAATGGAAATGGTACAGAATGGCGACACGCTACATCAACGGATTTGGTTCATTGGAAAGATGATGGGGTGGCTATTCCTAAATATACAAACAAAAACGGTGATCCTTGGACAGGATCAGTCGTTGTGGACGATAACAATACGGCAGGTTTTGGAAACGGGGCGCTTGTGGCGATTATGACACAGCCCTCTGCAGAGGGTGGGAAGCAGGAACAATATTTATGGTACAGCACGGATAAAGGAAACACGTTTACCTCTTATAGTGATGATCCTATTATGCCGAATCCAGGCATAGCAGATTTTAGAGACCCGAAAATTATTTGGGATGACCAAGCTCATAAATGGGTGATGACCATGGCGGAAGGAACGAAAATAGGTTTTTATGAGTCCGATAATTTAAAAGATTGGCATTATACAAGTGGTTTCTTTACGGAAAATATCGGAATTGTGGAGTGTCCTGATCTTTATTTGATGCAGGCGAATGGCGGGACCTATAAATGGGTTCTTGGCGCCAGCGCAAATGGTAAAGCGATAGGTAAACCAAACACCTACGCCTACTGGACCGGGAACTTTAATGGAAAGGAATTTATCCCGGATCATAATGAACCTCAGTGGTTAGATTACGGATTTGATTGGTATGGTGCTGTAACGTTTGAAGAGGGGAAAGACAGCGATAAATACAGTCATCGTTATGCTTTGGCTTGGATGAATAATTGGGATTATCCTGATAATACGCCAACACTGGACGAAGGGTTTAACGGAATGGATTCGATTGTTCGTCAAATTGAACTAAAACAAGAAAGCGATCATACGTATCGTTTGATTTCACAACCTATGGAAGCGTTGAATCAATTGACAAGCTCAATGGATCACTTTGAACAAATAGAAGTTAATGGCTCTGAAACGCTTAATGTAACAGGTGATGCGTATCAACTGGACACAGACATATCTTGGTCAGAGATCAAGAATGTAGGATTAAGGCTTCGGGAGTCAACAGACAAAAACCGTCATGTAGATATCGGAATTCTTATAGAAGGTCAATATTCTTATGTCAATAGAGCTTTTACAGGGCAGCCCGATAAGGATGGGGAATACCTTGAAAGCAGGGCGCCATTTGATGTCAGTAAGAAGAACGTTCACTTAAAGATCCTCGTCGATAAAACAAGCATAGAAGTCTTTTTGGATGATGGGGAAATTGCTTATTCCAGTTTAATTTTCCCGGAGTTAAACGATAAAGGCATTTCGCTTTTTACTGAAGGCGGCACTGCAATCTTTAAAAATGTTGTGATCAAGCACTTCAATAAAAGTTGAAGTTTATGTACTTGATGAGTAATCGCAAAAGGGTTGGAGGAGAAGGAAGGTTTTTTAATCAGGAGCGATCCCCGGCTTCTTCACCTCCAGTTTAGGGTTGCTGCGTTGATAGGCAATATTCACAAGTGAAACAAACGGGTGTATACTGATCATAAAAAAATGAATTTACTTTTAAATAACTCGAAAGCTGGTGACTCTTATGTCTGAAATGTTTTTTATACTTCCGAAGATTATTTTTATACTTGGAGTGTGTTTCACTTTGGCTTTGTCTACGCGTCTGACGAATGTCAAAGGGCTGGGGATTGGCATCGGACACCTCCAAAAAGAAGACATAGATATTCTCGACCCTGCAGTAAAATCAAAGCTGCGCAAAGCCGTTATTTGGACGACAATAGTCTGTGTATTCACAACAGTAATTATTGGTGTGATTTGGGAATGGGTGTTGCCGTCGGCTGCAAGATGGATGTCGCAATTTCTGCTTCCGGCGCTGCAGGTAACTCTGGTTATTATTTTGAGTAGACCTTTGTTCCTAGTGGCTAGACGTTTAAAAGATAGCATTGAACATTAGCAGAGCCGAATAATTTAGGTTATAGAACTTATATAGCTGCATTGTATGTTGCTCCGCAGGTTATGTTATAATAAATTTCTTATTGTAAATTCAGAAGAATAGAGGTCGCAGAAGGATGAAATGTAAAATTAATCGAAATGCAGCTAAAGTTTTAAAAGATATGTTGAGCAGCCAAGAAGCGGAAGGGAAGATGATCCGTGTAATCATTACTCTGAATCATGGGAATCACGGCCATTATGATGTGGCTCTTGATGCACCTACCGAGCATGATGAAATTGTGACAACAGATAAGGGTATTGAAGTATTGCTAGATACACGTGAACCTCTTTTGGATGGTGTATGGATTCAATATTTTTATGTGCCTGAGGAAGGCTTCTTTATCACAAATCCTTCTACTGGTTTTCTTGAAAAATAAGTAGTGGCTACTTATTATAAGTAATGTTCGTGATACGAACTCCACATCGGAAGATAACCGTTATAAACGGCGCTGTCCCAAAAGCCATAAAGGGCTCCTTGGGACAGCGCCGTTTCTTTGTAGATAGCGGCACCAACGCCGAGGGATGGTGTAATGAATGGCGTTCATTGAGCTTCAGCCAAAATTGAAAAGACAACTGTACAGTCTGCGTCCTCGCAGGCTTTTTTTACCTATGCCTATTCGAAGACTTAAGGAATATAAGTAATTATTTATGAAAATTAAATGAATTGTCGAAATAATATATAGAATCCAAGATATAGGAGGATTAGATTGTGGAGAAGGATTATCAAATGTTAATGAACCAGTTGGTTGTTCTGCATGATAGCGGAAAATATACAGCCGCTGAACAGCTTGCCTATCAAATTCTGGAGACACACCCAACAGATTCAGAAGGGTTATTCTACCTCTCACGGATATTGTATATGCTGGATCGGAACGAGGAGGCTCTTGACATTGGCTTGCAAGCACTGTCACAAGAACCGGAGAATGAATGGATAGTATTCCTGATTAGTAAGATTCATAAGGAATTATTTCAATGGGATGAGCAGGCCGCATATCTGGAGCAATGCCTTCGCCTGGATCCGGAAATAGCCGATTTCCATTTCGCCAAGGCCGAGAATATCATCAATAAATTCTCCCTCCAGTTCACTGTTCAATTTAAGATGAGCCAATTTATCCGTCCCAACTTTTTCAGCAGGCCTGTCATTAATCCCCATTTGGTCAAATTAGCTGAAGCAGCGGTGCTGGAAATTCAGCAAGCCATCCAGCTTGATCCGGATGCTGCCGAGTATCATATGAAGCTCGGAGCTCTATATTTTATGTTTTTCAGAACTGGGGATGCGGAACAGCAGTTTCAGCATGCACTTCAACTGGAGCCGCAAAATGCCGAAACGAATGGGATATATGCCGTATTTCTGCTCCAGGAATGTCGGATCAAGCAAGCTAGAGAACATTGCGAATTAGCTCTGATGTTTGACCCTAATCAAGAGATTGCCCTGATGGCAAAAGAACAACTCCACATCTATGAGGCGCAAAAGGATCACTTTTATAAAAGTCTCAGGCGAGGCTATCATCTCAAAACAAAAGTGGTTCCTAATGCGGAACACCAACTGCAATACTCTAAAATATTGTTGGAGGAGGGGAAAGTGCAGCCGCTTAGACAGCTCAAGGCGTATTTGCGACTGATGCCTGAAGATATGGAGGTTCATTTAATGTACGGCAAAGCTCAATATGACGCAAAACATTACACTACTGCCTACTATTACTTCAAGCGTCTGAACCGCAAATGGCCCGGAAATCCATACATCGAAGGCTGGCTTAACGAGCTCTCGCAAATGAGTGTGGTAGAGAGAAATATGGTTCCAATTCTTAAGCGATGTATCATACTACCTGTGAAGCTTGTCCTTGTTGCGCTGTTAAAAACTATTTTGTTCGCTTTCAGCATCTACTCTGTCCCTAAAATAAGGCGGCAGCAAGACGCTCAGCTGAACAGACTGGTGTAAGGATATGAAAATACATAATTTTGAAGAGAAATTGGTTGAGCTGCTTGTTCCTTTTACCGGACGCAAAATATACAAAGGAACCTTACTTCAGGACCTGTCAAGCCAACTGATAGAAGTGTTCAACATTCAAGATAATGAGCGATTGCTAATCTATATGGATGGTGGAGTATTCTCGAACAAGAACGGAATTTTGTTGACACCGGAAGCTCTATATTATAAGTATGGACGAAGTGAAAAACGTATTTCCTGGAGAAGAATGATCAATATAGGGTGTGTGAAGCGGCGTAATAATCACAGCATTACCTTAGGAAGTTTAATTCTATATTTCTCGCACTCAGATATAACCAACGACCAGGTAGCACAGTTATTGGATTCCATTCGTTCTATGGTTAGTAGTATAGAGGTGCAAGAGGATCTTTCGACTCAGTCTATTGTGGATCAGATGAGAGCCGTATGCTCAGAATATGTTGGGAATAGGAGCTATCTGGCACCGCTTGATGCGAATCGCTTAAGTGAAAGTGATCTTGTGGACAGATTCCCCGGTTACGAACATCATACAGCGGTAATCTTCCTCAGCTTCTCCAAACCGGGTAAAGTGAAAGACGGAATTCTGATTACTGAAGCATGCATATACTGGAAACCATGCTGGTGTCCAGTCGAAAGTATTCCGTGGGAGTTGGTAGCGGAAAGCCACATGTACAGAGTAACTGACAAAATTGCGATGATCATCGGTAGAACATCTTATGATTTATTCGATTGTGAGCTCTCTGGAGAAGAACTTGTAATAGTATTGAAAAGCTTGTCCCGTATAGCTGCACGGAAAGTAGAAGAACAGGGAGCATCTAGCGTCCCCCAGAAATGGGTTATGGATTTAGTAGACCGGGCAGAGCTTCCAGAGAATGACGTGCTCATAGCAGATGCCTTTTTTCTCGAATATATCTGTAAAAAACATAAGTTTTTCATTTCTGACTACTATCCGAAACACCCTCTGGATGCGGACTTTCTGAATCGTGAGGCCTTCTGCCTGAGCACGAATGAAAGAGTAGTCGCACATTATAGAACTGCATTGGGCAAAAAAGCAGAGTATGGTGTGGTTATAACGGATGTAGGCATCTATATTCGTGAGCCTTTCGAGCATTCTTTTCCGGACGCCTTCATCAGTTATGATAATTTAGTACAGGCTCCGGTGGACAACACCCACTCACGGTTTCTGCTGATAGGCGAATACAAATACTCTTTCGTCCATCCGCAGAAATTCGCCAGGCTGCTCGAGGATATCCGCCTGTATATTACTTGTCTGTGTACAGTTCCAGAAGGTGTAGAGTACCCCTATGATCCATCCTATACGGAGACATGGAGTTTGCCGGTTAGAGGTGCACATGCCGATTCCAAGCGATGGATTGTTGTGGAGGATGGGATGCTGAAGGGCTTGCACACTACTGAAGAGCTTCAATGGGCGATAGACAGCAGACAGATGGATCGGGACTTAATCAAATTATGGAGCTACGGGGCTTCTTCATGGCAGACTGCGGAAGCAGCATTATTATAAATCACTCAGAAGAAGAGGTCGAATATGGATAAATTAAAATGGTTGCAAGCTATAGTGCTTCTCCATCCTGAAGATGCAGAAGCCCATTATTGGTTGGGTCAGGAATTGGAGCAGCGTGGGCAAGCACTGGAGGCGTTGCAAATATATAGTTCTGCATTGACGGTCAGTCAGCAGGAACTCCAGCGGCTTGCATTGATTCAAGCGATATCTTTAGTCACCTCAAGTCTTCAGTCAGGCTCTTTCGGCGCTAAGCAACCTGTTGTGCTCTCTGAAGGGGTGGAATATGCCCCTCAAGTGGAAGTTCCCTATCAGGAGAAGTCAAGTATAGAGGATACAATCGCAGCTTCCGGGTTTCCTGCCGAGTCGGAAATTAATGCGTTCGGGAATGAATACCCGACCCCTGAGAGTAAGGAGCAGAAGCAACCTGCCGGACGCGCCGGGCTGACGGTATTCTCAGGCGGGAAGGACAACCCGGTAGTAGCACAGAGGGGACCTGTTCCGATTAAATTTAGTGATGTTGCCGGACTTCACAAGCTTAAGAAAACCATTCAACTTCGAATTATCAGTCCCTTTCAAAATCAAAGTCTTTTCTCCAAGTTCCGCAAAAAAGCAGGTGGAGGCGTTTTGTTGTATGGCCCCCTGGTTGTGGCAAAACCTTTATTACAAGAGCTACAGCCGGTGAGTGTCAGGCTAACTTTATTCCGGTCAGCATTACGGATATTCTCGACCCCTATATTGGTGTCAGTGAGCAGAACCTGAAGAATCTCTTTGATAAAGCACGTTCCCGGAAGCCCAGTATTATGTTCTTCGATGAGATTGATACTCTGGGATATAACCGATCTAAATCTTCCTCGAATATGCGGGGAGTGATTGATACTTTTCTGACCGAAATGGAAGGAATCGATACCGATACAGATCAGATTCTGGTAATTGGTGCAACCAATATGCCATGGGATGTGGACAGCGCACTGAAACGGCCCGGACGGTTCGATCGTTTGGTGTTCGTTGCCCCGCCGGACGAAGAAGCCCGTGAGCAAATGTTCCGACTTAAACTCGCTGACCGTTATGTGCAGGATATGGATATTCCTTCATTGGCCGCAAGAACCGAATTTTTCTCCGGAGCCGATATTGAGAACCTGTGCGAGAGAGCTGCGGAACGTGTTCTTGAAGAGATACTGGAGACTCAAGTCGAGCGTCCTATCAGGATGTCAGATGTGGAGGCTGTGCTGCAAGAAGTCCGTCCTTCAACTCTGGAATGGCTGCGGACAGCTAAGAATTATGTGAAATACTCCAATCAATCCGGTATTTATAATGACGTGGAAGAATACTTGAAAAAATTTGGACGGCGTATATAATCTGGATTGTCCTGAGACAAATAGATGGTCGAATTGAATCGTACGGTGTGGAGTCGGTTAACCGGGCCTGAGAAACAAAACGTGCTGGAGGGGCGGCTGCCAGGGGCTGCTCGTTCTGCCGGCTGGAGCGCTTTGAATGCTATGGGAGGTATGAAGAACTCTCCGTGAATACCCTTTATGGAAAAACACATTTGCTTATTGTCGGTGACAAGACTAAGGAGCCCATATTTACGCTACATGGTGGAAACGGCATAAATCCGTTAAACATCAAACTTTGGCTTGGCGTGTATACTCGCCATTTAGTATGTCTGCTTAACGGTTGGTCGGCAAGTGCCCAAAATTCGGGGACCCGGCCGTCTATTGATGAAATGGAAAGAGTTTGAACTGAATTTTACTCATTCCTAGTCTTATTTTATTTGTCCTTACATATAATGATTTCAGATTGAATGAAAAGGAGTGATATTCTTATGAATTATGAACCTAACAACGACGAGACTTTGGATGAGAAGCAAAAACGTGACGAAGAGGCTTTGGCTGAGAAACAAAAACGTGACGAAGAGGCTTTAGCTAAGAAGCAAAATCGTGACGAAGAGGCTTTGGCTAAGAAGCAAAATCGCGATGCTGCTGCTGAGGATGAAGATGCTGCTGAGGATGCTGAGGATACTGCTGAGGATGAAGATGCTGCTGAGGATGCTGAGGATACTGCCGAGGATGAAGATGCTGCTGAGGAAACTGAGGATAAATAACAGTATTTTTGTTAAATAAAAAGTGACTTGCTCCTGCCCACTTCGACCCTAAACGTGGACGACCGAATTAAATACCCTACGCAGTGAAGAGATGGCTCCTGAATTCATCAGGAGCCATCTTATTTAATGTCCATAGGTATCTTACTGAGAAACGATTCCATTGCGGCAATATTGTAACAGCTGCCTCTTCGGACTTTGATTGACAGAACCCTACTTTTGCGACCCGATAATAAAATATTGAATCTGTATAGTGCATTCCTTGATCAGAGTGGAGAATAGCTTTCGGATATATAGTGCTATTTAGTCGCTTTAGCAGAACGTCTACTCGCAATCACTCCAGCAAGTTTGCAGAGATATCTTGTGAGGCCTTTCAGGTCATGTGTTCGGATCGTTCGGTTGATTAGCTTGAAACGCTCTGATGCTGTCAATGGTTGTCCGAGCTTCGCCTGCCTTTCTGGTGCGTCGAGCTTTTTTAGGAAATCGAAGCCCATGGCAAAGTGAATCACCTCGCCGCTTACCGTACTGCGTTAGAGCTTCACATACAGACTGTCTCCAGATTAATGACGGAATACCGTTTCTGCAGGGGATGTGTCTGCCAGTACTTGATATCTTCATACTTGCGTTTGTATTATCCGTTGCGACTGTTACGCTGTCCTTCTTGTTTGTCCATCATGAAATGCTTGATTTCAGCTTTATGATGGATTGCAGGTTATCTTTTACAAACTGATTTACAACAGTTTCAAATAGATTGGATAGCATGTCTTCGGGTAAAGTAGTCATTGAGGTAGGCTCCTCTCTTGGTGATTTCGCAATCCCGAGGAGACCTGCTTTTTTTGTGCTTGACCAGGCTCCATTTCTCGGTGAATAAATTATTGTACGTTATCAACAACAGATGAAGCCAGCCCAAAAGCAAAAATATATTATTGATAAATCACTTGAATTAGCTACCAAATCCTGAACCACCACTACCAATGAAACACGAATTTAGGTCGTACGATTTCGTCAGTCTAGATACACCTTGTGCAACAATTTCCGCTGTACTTTGATGATTTCGCCCCGAACTAGTAGAGACATCGCTTAATATAATAATTCTGTAAGCTAGAAAGGAGGAAATATGTTGGATAGAAACGACGAAACTAGAAACAAATTGGATTACTAGAAGGGAGGAAAATATTTTGGATAGAAACGACGAAACTAAAAACAAATTTGATCAGGATATACCATTAAATAATGATGAGGATGTAAGAGCAGCAGATGTAGAAGGGGGGGCCTATGCGGACGCCACTGCAGATGCGGATGCCACTGCAGATGCTAAAGCTAAAGCTGACGCGGATGCCGATGCTGATGCTGACGCCGACGCGGATGCCGATGCTGACGCCGATGCTGACGCGGACGCCGACGCCGATGCTAAAGCCGACGCGGATGCTGACGCGGATGCCGATGCGGATGCTAAAGCTAAAGCTGACGCGGATGCCGACGCCGATGCGGATGCCGATGCCGATGCCGATGCCGACGCGGATGCGGATGCCGATGCGGATGCGGATGCCGATGCCGACGCGGATGCCGATGCGGATGCTAAAGCTAAAGCTGACGCGGATGCGGATGCTGACGCCGATGCGGATGCCGATGCTGACGCTGATGCTAAAGCCGATGCGGATGCTGACGCCGATGCGGATGCGGATGCTGACGCTGATGCTAAAGCCGATGCGGATGCTGACGCCGATGCGGATGCCGACGCGGACGCCGATGCGGATGCGGATGCGGATGCTAAAGCCGACGCTGATGCCGATGCTGACGCTGATGCTAAAGCCGATGCGGATGCTGACGCCGACGCGGATGCCGACGCCGACGCGGATGCTAAAGCCGATGCTGATGCTAAAGCCGATGCGGATGCTGACGCCGACGCGGATGCCGACGCCGATGCGGATGCGGATGCTAAAGCCGACGCGGATGCAGATGCAGACGCTGATGCTAAAGCCGATGCGGATGCTGACGCGGATGCGGATGCAGATGCTGATGCTGACGCCGACGCGGATGCGGATGCGGATGCGGATGCGGATGCGGATGCGGATGCGGATGCTGACGCCGATGCGGATGCCGACGCCGACGCGGATGCTAAAGCCGACGCGGATGCGGATGCTGACGCGGATGCTAAAGCCGATGCGGATGCCGATGCAGACGCGGATGCTGACGCCGATGCGGATGCGGATGCTAAAGCCGATGCGGATGCCGACGCCGACGCGGATGCTAAAGCCGACGCGGATGCGGATGCTGACGCGGATGCTAAAGCCGACGCGGATGCCGATGCCGACGCGGATGCTGACGCCGATGCGGATGCGGATGCTAAAGCCGATGCCGATGCAGACGCTGATGCTAAAGCCGATGCCGATGCCGATGCGGATGCTGACGCGGATGCGGATGCGGATGCTGACGCTGATGCGGATGCTGACGCCGATGCGGATGCGGATGCGGATGCGGATGCGGATGCGGATGCGGATGCGGATGCCGACGCCGATGCCGACGCCGATGCTGACGCTGACGCGGATGCGGATGCTAAAGCCGACGCTGATGCTGACGCCGATGCAGACGCCGATGCCGACGCGGATGCTAAAGCCGACGCGGATGCCGATGCAGACGCCGATGCTGATGCCGACGCGGATGCCGACGCGGATGCCGACGCCGACGCGGATGCCGATGCAGACGCCGATGCCGACGCGGATGCGGATGCCGACGCCGACGCTGATGCCGACGCGGATGCCGATGCCGATGCCGACGCGGATGCCGATGCCGACGCGGATGCCGACGCCGATGCCGACGCTGACGCTGATGCTAAAGCCGATGCCGACGCGGATGCCGACGCCGATGCCGATGCCGATGCCGATGCCGATGCCGATGCCGATGCCGATGCCGACGCTGATGCCGATGCTGATGCTGATGCCGATGCCGACGCGGATGCCGACGCCGACGCGGATGCCGATGCCGATGCCGACGCGGATGCTAAAGCCGACGCAGATGCCGACGCGGATGCCGATGCTAAAGCCGAAGCGGATGCTGATGCCGACGCCGATGCTGATGCTGATGCCGACGCCGACGCGGATGCCGATGCCGACGCCGATGCCGATGCCGATGCCGACGCTGATGCCGATGCCGACGCCGATGCCGACGCGGATGCCGACGCCGATGCCGACGCTGACGCGGATGCAGACGCCGATGCCGACGCTGACGCCGACGCTGACGCTGATGCCGACGCTGATGCTAAAGCCGATGCCGACGCCGACGCGGATGCCGACGCCGATGCCGACGCTGACGCTGATGCTGACGCCGATGCCGACGCTGATGCTGACGCCGACGCTGACGCTGATGCCGACGCTGATGCTAAAGCCGATGCCGACGCCGACGCGGATGCCGATGCGGATGCCGATGCCGACGCCGACGCTGACGCTGATGCCGACGCTGATGCTAAAGCCGACGCCGACGCGGATGCCGACGCTGATGCTGATGCCGACGCAGACGCGGATGCGGATGCTAAAGCCGATGCCGATGCCGACGCCGACGCCGATGCGGATGCTAAAGCCGACGCCGATGCGGATGCGGATGCGGATGCCGATGCCGATGCCGACGCCGACGCTGATGCTGATGCTGATTCGACAGCTAACGCTGGGCACAATACCTTTACAAACGGAAACAATACCGTGATCAACTACACTGATAATACTGGTCCATTTATTGCTATGACTATATCTACACTTTCTATGCTGGAAGCTTTGAAGGGAAACCAGAATTCAAACAATATAGAAGCCATGATCACCACCCTAACTAATACACTGAATGGATTGTTACAATCTGGAAACGATAACCGTAAAACTATCCTTAATGCTATTAATTCTCTCAGACAAGAGTGAAAAATTAAAAGATTGAGGGAGGATTATATGTCACGAACAAACGTATCCCGCTGTACGATTCCTACGAGGAAAGATAGCAATAACCTATATGTGAAAATTAAAAACAACAACGAAAAATTTAGTCGTCAATTTAATATGAATGTATACGATAAAGATTTGTCAACAAAAGAATCATTACCCATTTATGTAGATGACCAACTTACACCTGTAGATACCCTGGAGCCTGGAGCACAGAAAGTCTATAGAATAGACGTGTCGAAAGTAGCAGGAAAGGTTGTTTTCGAAATTATTCAAAAAACAGGCGGCTCAGGTATTAAAGTATCCAGAAACAACAAAAATCCAGCTTCCGTAGAATTACAAATTAAATAAACTCTCATGACCCTACTGGGTTAGAGGCTATGATGAAATGATATCATAGCCTCTTTTCATGCCTCCCAATCCTACATACTTATTATGAACCGGCCAGTCTGCAGCGCGGCCATATATAACGAGAAGTATGGTCATATACAGGGCTCATGCCTTTTTTATATTTCTATGATATCTGCCGTTACCGAAAAAAAATTTGTTCATATTCTATTTCTAAAGATCCAAGAAAGGGGGAGGATTTGAAGCTTAGTGTTGTAGGATTGGGTTATATCGGTTTGCCAACAGCCGTCATGTTTGCCAATTCTGGAATGAATGTTCATGGAGTTGATGTGAATCCGAATGTGATCGACATGATTCGTTCAAAACGAATTCATTTGCACGAACCCGGTATGGAAAAAGCCTTGAAGGATGCGATCGACACGGGGACGTTCACGGTTTCGATGCAGCCGCAGGAAGCGGATGCCTTTATTATAGCCGTGCCGACACCAATTGGCCCCGGCAAAACGGCTGATTTGTCGCAAGTTGTCAAGGCTGCGGAAATGCTTGTTCCCATTTTAAAGGCAGGTGATTTGGTCGTTCTCGAATCTACGGTACCCCCTAAAACGGTGGAGTCGTTACTGCTTCCTGTGCTCAGACAAACGAATCTGGTCATCGGCGAACAACTGTTTGTTTGTAATTCTCCCGAGCGGGTGCTACCTGGCAGGCTGTTTCACGAACTGAAGCATAATGACCGGATTGTCGGAGGAGTAACCCCACTTTCTGCTCAAAAGTGTGCGGAACTGTACGAACGAATTGTACAGGGGACCATTCACATTACCGATACCATAACCGCCGAAATGGTCAAACTGATGGAAAACACATACCGTGACGTCAATATCGCGTTGGCAAACGAACTGGCAAGAGTTGCGGAAGAGGTCGGTTTTGACATTTGGGAAGCGATCGAATTAGCTAACTCGCATCCCAGAGTTCATATTCATTCTCCCGGTCCTGGTGTCGGAGGTCATTGTATTGCTGTCGATCCATGGTTTATTTTCGAAAAAGCGCCCAAGGCCGCCCGATTGATCGAGCTGTCGCGAATAACGAATGACGATGTTCCTCATCTGGTTTCAAATCGGATCCGGGAAATGGTAAGGGATATCCATAAGCCTGTCATCACTCTCCTGGGTGTTGCATTTAAAGGCGATATAGACGACATCAGAGAGAGTCCCTCCCTTGTCATAATAAACGAGCTTCGCACAAACGGTTATCAGCTTAAAATTTACGATCCCTATGTCAAACAGGATATGGCGGAGAAGGCGCCTACATTGCATGAAGCGGTGACGGGATCCGATTGCATCGTCCTACTTACCGACCATGCGATTTTCAAAAATATTGATTTCGACCAAATCGGAAGGTTGATGCGATCGCGGCGGATCATCGATACCCGAAATATGGTGGATCTTAATCGTCTGCGGCTTGCGGGATTTTTATGCCAAAAAATCGGAACACAGATTGCGCACGTTGCAGCACACCGGGATGAGGGGAGGTGAGCCTGTTCGAAATGAATGAACATCAAGAGGACCGGGAACTACTGCGGGCAATGATCAGGGAGAGGATCAGACATCTCAAGCCGTATAGCTTAAGCGGTTGCGGGCGGCCCGACATCCGAGTGGCTTGTATCATGGATACGTTCAGCTATGCCTGCTTCAAATACGAATGCACACTGATGCATCTGAACGCCTCAATCTGGAAGCGACAAATCCGACGTTTTAAACCGAATTTGTTATTGGTAGAATCCGCATGGCGGGGGCTCGACGGTTCATGGCGGCGCCAACTTCACGATATCGGCGGAGATCCGGCTGCGGAAATACGGAAATTGATCAGGTTTTGCAGGAAAAACGGAATACCCACCGTGTTTTGGAACAAGGAGGATTCTCCAAACTACAAACACTTCATCTCTACCGCTAAATTATTTGATTACGTATTTACTACCGACGCAAACTGTATCAAGCGGTATAGACGGGATCTGGGGCACGACCGGGTCAGCGTGCTTCCTTTTGCCGCACAGCCCGCTCTCCATAATCCCGTTGGTTCCAGCTATCAATCAAAGGATAATGTGGCCTTCGCAGGAAGCTGGTATCGAACCAAATATCCCCACAGGATCAAGGATATGTTGTTGATTCTGGGTCCGGCCCGGAAATATAATTTGCATATTTTTGACCGAAAACGTGATTACAGAATCAACAATAATTATAAGTTTCCCCAAAGATATCACCCTTATATTGTAGGCGTATTGTCCTATGAAAAGATGGTGGAGGCATACAAACTTTACAAGGTATTTCTAAATGTAAACTCGGTAAAAGACAGTCCGACGATGTTTTCGAGAAGAGTTTTTGAAATACTTGCATCAGGAACGAATGTGATCAGCACTTACTCCCTAGGAATCGAAACTATGTTTCCCGGAATTGTGCCGATCACGGAATCGGTCGATGAGTCGAATGCTATCTTAAACAACCTGCTTCATAACGCCCATTACAGCGAGCGGCTCAGTTTGTTGGGGCTGCGCGAAGTACATCAGAAGCATTTGTACAGACACAGGCTCGATCACATTCTTAAAACGCTCAGGTTTGCGACATCCGGACATAACGGAGTGGCGATTATCGCCTGTCAAGATCAATATGTATATCTAGATCGGCTGCTCAAGAGCTTTCATAACCAGGATTGGGAACATAAAGAGCTGATCCTTTTGTTTGATAAGAGCAGCATATCCGAAAAGCAAATAAAGGAATTGCATTCCGAACCGAACGTATCGCTATATCTGTTTTCCGAAGAGACCTCTTTTGATGAGCGCATCGGCTTTGCTCTCCGTCATACCGATTACGATCGCGTCGCGATGATGAATGGAGCAGATTATTATGCTGAGCATTTCCTGACCGACCTGATGCATGCCTTTCATTATACGGATGCCCCTATCGTCGGTAAGTGTGCCCGGTATATATACCTGGAATCTCGGAAACAATTGCTGCTCGTTTCCGCGGATAAAGAGAACCGGTATGTCGATCGGCTAAGTGCGGAAGCAATGATCGTCAAAAAGGAGGTTTTTTCTGAGATTTCATTGCGCGGCAGATCGAAGGATGGGGTTGAACGTTTTTTTTCGGACTGTCGGAATAGCGGCATAAAAATGTTCGCAGCGGATAAATTCAATTACATCCGTAATATACAGGAAAGCGACGAGTCGCTCTTATACGGGGACGATGCAGATACCGAAAAGGCTGCGGTCGTAGCCTGCAACGGTGATCATGTCGCATATGCCACAATATAGGCGATGCTAACGATAGGACGTGAGAGACTAATTAAGGTGACTAAACAAGGAGATCACTCGTCTGACCATGGAATAAGGTTTCATGATTATCCCAGAATCACTTTGGATGAATGGGACGTAAACAGTTTACTTGAGATTGCATCCCTTATGGGTGTAACCCCGGAAGCCCAGAGGCGGCCAATGTGGGAGGTTATCAGCGGATCTTTGTTAAGATCCAGCTCACATCTGCCAATCACCCATGAAACCGATAAGTTGTTAACCGATTTATTCTCCGGAAAACATAGTTGGACATGTCTGCGGATGCGATGGCTGGTCGAACGGGGAGAACTTGAAGAAGTACAGCGAAAATTGCATGATTTTGCGGCGCCTCAAAAGGTGAAAATCCTCCTCTATCTTGCGAAAATCTGCTATCAATACAATGATTGCATTACTGCATTGAACTATGCGAAACAAGCTTATCGCATCGACGTCAATAATGTGCAAGTGCACAGGCGGCTTGCGAGCATCCATCATCGACTCGGGAACATCACAGAACGGTTGTTTTTTCTGAAGCGGATTAATGAGCGGTTCGGCCGCCTCTATGACAATGAGCTGGCAAATGCGCGTGACGAAATCCGACATTTGCACAAACAATGGAAATTGGATGACGATTTGTGCCGTATCGTTCATGGCTCTACGATAGTCCACGTATGGAACAAATCCTTCCCGTCAATAAACGGTTATACCGTGAGAAATGCGGAAATCATTAAACACCAAAAGGAAATGGGACTGCATGCCGTCGGCGTTACGAAACTGGGATGGCCCCCGGCTGACCATTGCGATTCAGTCCAAACCGACCTTAACGGGATCGACATGTATCGCCTTTACGATCCGAACCCTATCGAGTTGAACAAGGTACCGATGAGCCAATATTTCCGGTTATATGCCCTTCGGTTCGCCAAATTACTCGAGCATCTGAAGCCGGGCATTATTCATGCGGCATCGAATTTTCAAAACGCTCTTCCTCCGCTTGTGGTAGGCCGTAAGCTTGGAATCCGGACGGTTTATGAAGTGAGAGGCATGTGGCATTATACCCAATCTTCAAAAACGGGAGGGTTTGAGCATTCGGAGCGGTATCGCTTACACGAAGCTTATGAATTGACCTGCTGCCGGCTTGCCGATCGGGTCGTTGTCATCAGCGATTCTTTAAAAAAACTTCTGATTGATCTGGGTATTCCTTCGGAGAAAATAACAGTTGTTTATAACGGGGTGAATGTCAACTATTTTCAACCGCAACCGCCCTGTCCCGAGTTGCAGCAGACCCTCGGTCTCGAGGGAAAACTCGTTGTCGGATTTGTTGGAACCTTGGAGAAGTACGAAGGACTGGACTATTTGCTTCACGCTCTGGCTATCCTGCAAGAGCAGCGAAGGGATATAAAGCTGATTATCGTCGGAGACGGACCCGCCTTGCCCGATTTGCATATACTGTCAGTGACACTTGGTCTGCAAAGAGAAGTCTCATTTGTCGGTGCGGTCCCACGTGAGCAGGTTAGGAGGTTTTACTCGGTCATGGATATCGTACCCTTTCCGCGAACGAGGGCGAAGGTTTGCGAGCTGGTGACACCACTGAAGCCATACGAAGCGATGGCAATGGGGAAAACCGTAATGGTCAGCGATATACCGGCCTTACGGGAAATAGTGTCGGACGGTAACACCGGCCTGATGTTTCAGCCGGAGAATGCCGCGTCGCTCGCGGAGGCGATAGCCAGTGCCCAGCAGCATCCCTACTTGGGAAGGAAAGCGAGGGAATGGGTGGTAGAAAAAAGGGACTGGCGCAACCTTATACGCGGCTATGTTGACGTCTACAACGAATAAAAACACCGGAAATAAGGAATCAGTGAAAGAGGGGAGAAGTTTCTTTGAAAATATCGGGTATCGATTCGAGTTTGCCCGTCGTTCCCGTAAGTTATCGATCGGAAAATCATACCTGTGACGCACAAGAAAACAGGGAGGACTATATCGTCGATTATTTAAACGACTACGTAGGCCGTGGCCAGCCAATCGAAACTGCTGCCGGTTGGTTGGATCTAAGAAATCAAACCTATGAGAACTACATTATTAAAACAAAACGAACATATAAGAGTACAAGGTCGGCAGAGTATGCAGCAGGCAAGTCGTTAAAACAGGGATTCTATGTAAAGCCCTTTGTGAGGAGGCTGTTTACTCCCGATATTATCTCAATCACTCATTCCAAGGAAGTCCGCAGCGGAGGACCGAGGAGTGGGTTTCTTCTCGAAACTTTGGAAGATATAGGAGGACCGCCGCCACAATATTATCACTTTCGGATGCCGGATTGTCCATTTCATTACTCGATTTTTTGGGGAATCTTTATGGCTGCCCCGGGTCACGTACAGGGAGAAGTGGTGACGGACGAACGGCTTGTCGGATTCATCCATTTGCGGCGAACGGGGAGTGTCGCCTTGTACACGCTAATCCTCGGACACGGCGATTATTTAAGTGACGGGATCATGTTCCATCTCCATTTGGAAATCGTTAAATGGATCTTGGACGATGACAATCCATACGGTCAAGGATTGGAGCATTTGATATATGGCCGTTACTATGACGGCGGGGAAGGCCGGATTACATGGCGGAAAAAAACGGGTTTTGAACCCGCTTATCTTGTGCATCCCGATTGAAAGGAGCATTCGAATGGAACAAGCAGACAAACCGGAGAAGAAGCTTACGATATTTATTACGATTGATACGGAAGACGCATACTTTACTACACCCAGGCTGATCACCGGAGAGGGATTGCCGGAGCAGCCGGGGATCGGAAAAATCATGGATATAATGGATCATCACTGTGTGAAAGGTAATTTCTTCCTGGATGTATACGATGTTAAGTACGATCCTGCCCTGCTCCAAAAGATTGCCCGGAACATCCATCTCAGGGGTCATGAAGTGGAACTGCATACCCATCCGTCCGGAAACCTTCCGTTTTACAGTAAGCCGATCTATCGGTATTCGTTACGGGAGCAGATTGACATTTTGGAGTATGGAAAAAAATTCATCGCCGAGCATACGGGATCGAGCCCGATTGCGCACAGAGGGGGATCTTACGCGATTAACGAAAACACGCTGTACGCTTTATCGGAGATCGGCTTACCGATCGATTCTTCAGTATTTCATCAACACCCCAATAATAATCTGGGAGAAATCCCGACCACTAATAAAACTATTTCCTATTATAACACCATCGAGATTCCGGTCACCTACGTCAAAATCATCTCGAAGACCGGAGAACTCCTGAAATCCAAATTCGATCTGGACTGGTTATCTTATGATGAACTGGTGAAAGTCATCCAACTAGCGAAAGCCCACGGGCTCAGGAAAATGACCCTCTTCTTGCACAGTTTCTCATTTATCAACAAGAAAACCAAACCCGCTGCAGCACCGGAGAATCCCTCGGCCCTGTACCGGGACAAATCTTCGGGCGGAACTGTATACTGTGAAATATACGGTACCGATTACGCGGATATTTCTTCCTTCGACAGACTGCTTCACTACATGACGAGCGATCCCGAAATTGAAGTGACCACGTTTAAAGATTGGTATGCAAGGAATAAGAATGAAGCTCCTGGTGAAGATTTTATTCCGGTCATCGACAGACTTATCAAGAGTTAAAGCGTGATTCACCAACACCGAGTCATCCCGATTGGAACATTGAAGGAAAACGGGGAGGCCCATAGCTGCGTAGAGCGATTCTCCTGTTACTGGAGGATCGCTGCTTTGCGTTTTTGTTCATTGGCAGCTTGCTTCAGCAGATTATGGGCAAGGGAAAGCCACCCGACCTACATTTGATGTTCTTTCAAATAATCGAATTCTTTATCGTATTTTCCCGACCTATGCATTGTTTCTATGGTCAAAATATATACTGATATGGCTTAGAGAAGACATGCCGTTATATGTTTCGATAGAAAATGACAAAAAAGTATCCCGACATTATAATTGTTATATATATCCTATAGCGGCACTGACCAGGAGGACGGCATGCAATTTCAACCAATGTATTATGATGGGGAATTACTTCTACCGAAGATTGAATTAAATATGACATCGAACCAATCGATTGGCATTATAACGGACTTGAAGCGAAAGCAACTTTTAATGAATCAATTAGTGAATCATTCCCAATATTATTTATTTCGGACTGGGCAAAGCGAATATATGCGTTTAACGGTAGAAGAGCTCATAACCTTTCTAATCAAAGTAACGGTGAGGAATGAGCGTGTCGCTTTGTTAATGGATTATTTTGCTTTAAAAGAAGAACGGAAGGTAAAAATCAAGGATCTAAGCTCATCGAAAAGGATGTATGTGACATTGCTGCGTGTCTTTTTTGCGCATCAGCCTACACTTGTACTGGAGGAACCCTACTTTTACTTGGAGGAGCAAGATCGTCGTCAATTTAAACGGATACTAGGTGTCATCGATCCTACATCGTTAATCTGCAAAAAGTAAGAGAGATTATTACCTGGACGAAGAATAGCTACAGCTTGCGATTAAATACAGGTGAAGATGCCGTGGTTCCGTTATCCCGTTCGAAATTGCATGAATTAAAAGCACTTCTTAACATTTAAATGGTACCATTCAGGCGATTACAGCTACATTTCGGCGGGTTTTGATGGCTGGAAGCATGCAATCTGTATATGTTTAAGTCATCAACGCTAAGGAAGTGGTGTTCATGGATGTTATCCAGGTAGAACGTATCCGAAAGAGATTTGGAAATAAGGATGCGTTAGCAGATGTGTCTTTTTCAATTCCGAAAGGGGAGATTTTTGGATTCCTGGGTCCGAGTGGTTCAGGAAAAACAACACTAATCAAGATTTTAACTGCGCAGTTAAATCCGACAAGTGGACAGGCAAGTGTATTTAGCCAGCCAGCGGAGATGATGCAGCAGTCTGCCCAGAAGATGCGCTTTGGCATTTTGACGGATAACAGTGGTCTATATGAGAGATTAAGTATTGAGGAAAATCTGGAGCTGTATCGTAAGTTATATGATCTTCCCAGATCTGCGGTCCATAAGGTGCTGCAGTTTGTGAACTTAAGCGGAGAGCGCAAAAAGAAAGTCAATCTCCTATCGAAAGGGATGCGTCAGCGTGTCATGTTGGCATGCGCGATTATCCATGAGCCGGAATTATTATTTTTAGATGAACCTACTTCGGCTTTAGATCCAGTAAACTCAGCACATATTTATAAAGGCTTGCGCTACTTAAATGAGAAAGGGACAACGATTTTTTTAACTACGCATGATATGGCTGAGGCAGAATTGATATGTAACCGTGTAGCGATTTTGTATCAGGGACAAATCCAAACCATCGGCTCACCCAAGGAACTTAAGCGACAGCATCGGGAAAACGTAGTTTGTGTTGACTTAATCAATGGGGAATCTTGCGAGCTCCCGATCGATGAGGGAACGGCTGATCAAATCGCGGATTGGATGAAACGTGGGCTAATTGACCGGTTAGAAACGAAAGAGCCAAGTCTGGGTGATATCTTCATTAAAATGACAGGAAGTGAGCTGCTATGAGTATCTCATACAAACGTGCCCGGGCGATATTTGTGAAGGATTACAAAGAGTTTTCCCGCAATTATGCGATCTCGATTATTCTGATATTTCCCATACTCTTCGCATTTCTTTTTCGAAGTGCAGGCTCGTCTTTACCTGGAGCTATCGGTTTTCTTCTAAATACATCATTAGTGATTCTAACGAGTCTGGCACAAGCCTGCTTGATCGCGGAAGAGAAGGAGCGTAACACTTTACGGTCATTAATGCTGACTCCGGCCACGACCATGGATGTTCTCATCGGTAAAAGCAGTTTGGTCTTTGTCATGTCTGCTGTTGTTCTGGCTATTTCCACATATATATTGGGCTATGAGCCAGCTAATATAGGGGCGTTTGTGGCAGCAATTATTCTTTCGATTATTCTGTACACAGCAGCCGGGACGATCTGCGGTTTATTCTCCAAGACGGTGCTTGAAGCCTCATTATCTATACTTCCTGTGGCGTTCATATTCACCGGTGCACCCTGGGGAGCGCAATTTGTGGAGGATTATCCGGTCTTCAAAGTGCTGGATTACATGCCAAGCAGTCAGCTTGTGCATTTGCTGGGTCTAAGCAATACAGGTTATACGACAGGCGATGTATTGAAACCTCTCCTCATCATTTTGGCATGGACGGTTGTATTAACGATTGTGTCTGTTGTTTTGTATCAACGACGGTTAAAGGATGAGTAGGATTTACAAAAGAGTATCTGACTTTATGCCAGAGTCTATGCTGCAGTATTCGGGAATCTATGGCGCGACCAGTACAACGATAAACATCGATATTACCGAAGGCGGCGTCATGTCTATCACTTCGGAGCAGTCGCCCGATAATCCGGCCCAGATCTACGAGTATTCGGCGGACGGCACGTTCCGGAGTGCGGATGGGAATACGAAAGTGTTAACGGCAACTGGTGCAAGTTAATGAAGCAAAGGAAGTTCTTTTTTATTCCAAATCTTGCTATTGTTATAGAGTTTGATTATACTTTAGCCACTATAGAATCGCGTATTTCTACCGAGGAGGAATCAAATTCCGATGAATATAGCCGTCAAGTTGATGCGAAAATTCAAAGACCTCGATAACCAGAATAAGCTGAAGGTCTATCGGGACAAAGCGGAGCTCATTAGGAACCGGAATTTGCATGCATGGGACGATGGGCAGCTTCAAGCGGAATCCCTCCGGTTGCAAAAAGAAGCAAAATCGGGCACGCCTTTAGATGAGCTGCTTGTCGATGCTTATGCGTTAGTCTGCGAGGCAGCGAAAAGAAAGCTCGGATTACAGCCTTACGAAGTCCAGATTATGGCTGCCATTGCTCTACATGAGAGATTTCTGATCGAGCAGCATACCGGTGAAGGAAAAACACTCTCTGCTGTTATGCCTGCATATCTAAATGCTCTGACCGGCAAAGGCGTTCATGTGCTGACTTTTAACGATTATTTGGCCAAGCGGGATGCGGAGTGGATGGGCCCGATCTATCGTTTCCTCGGGTTAACGGTAAACTCGGTTCAAGCGGGCATGAGCCTGTTCGAGAAACGGGAAGCATACGCCGCGGATATAACCTATGTTACGGCTAAAGAAGCGGGATTCGATTATTTGCGCGACACGATCGCACTGGGCAAAGCCGATACCGTACATCGTCCTTTCCACTACGTCATTGTTGACGAAGCGGATTCACTGCTTCTCGACGAAGCGCGGGTGCCGCTAGTCATCAGCGGCGATTCGGCCTCTTTCGGGACCGACGGCTTTCGTTTCGCTGAAGTGGCTCGGCAGCTCAAGCAAGCAGAGCATTACGACTTCGACGAGTTTCAGCGGAACGTTTACTTAAATGAAGCAGGCGCTGCGAAAGCGGAGTCGCTGCTAGGATGCGGCAATTTGTACGATAGCCATAACAGTCACTTGCTGACGTCATTAAATTGCGCGCTGCATGCGGAATCGTTATTAAAGAAAGACGTCGATTACATCGTCCGGGACGGCAAAATTGAGCTGATCGAAGAATATACCGGCCGCGTGGCCGAGAACCGGTATTTGCCGGACGGGCTGCAAGCCGCGCTTACGGCCAAAGAAGGGCTGTATTCCATAGCCGGCGGGAAAATTCTTGGGACGATCACCATTCAACACTTCATCAGCCTGTATCCGCAGATTTGCGGAATGACGGCTACCGCGCATGCTTCCGCGATAGACTTCGAAGATATTTATGCGCTGCAGGTCGTGCAAATCCCGCCGAACCGGCCAAACATCCGGATCGACCATCTGCACCGGATTTATACCCATAAAGAAGCCAAACTTAAGGCACTCGTACAAGAAATCTCATCCGCCCATAGGACGGGACGTCCAATTCTCATTGGTACGTCAAGCGTCGAGGAGTCTGTCATGCTGGCAGAGGCGTTAGCAGTTACCGGCGTACCTTGCCATGTTCTGAATGCGAAAAATGACGCGGAAGAAGCCGACATCATCGCCAAAGCGGGAGAAGCTGGCGCAGTAACGGTGTCTACAAATATGGCGGGACGCGGCGTTGACATCCGGCTCGGCGGCGGCGACCCCGCGCAAGCAGAGGTAGTCGCCAAGCTGGGCGGGTTATACGTAATTGGCACCCATGTGAACGAAAGCGTGCGGATCGATGACCAGTTGCGCGGGCGTTCCGGCCGCCAAGGCGACCCGGGAGCTTCCGTTTTTTATGTAAGCTTGGAGGACGAGTTGCTGCTTCGGTTCGGCATCCATAAAGCGATTCGTGCTCCCAGGCAGGATGAAGCTCTAGAAGAGCCGGGGCTCCGCAGCAAAATCACGCGTATTCAACGAATTGTTATGGGCCAAAACTTCGATATCCACCAGGAACTGAACTGTTATTCGGATATGGTGGAGGATCAGAGGCGGCTTCTATACGCGGAGCGCCTCCGAATTTTGAAAGGCGAGCAGCCGATGAGTCCTTCGGAGCAGCGGGTACGGCTTTTTTATATCGACGAGTTCTGGGCTGAACACCTTGCATACGTTTCTTACCTTCGCGAAGGCATTCACTTGGAGAGCCTTGCCAGCCGCAATCCGATTGACGAATTTCATGCGCAAATCACCGAAGCCTACGAGCAAATTCCTTCTAAAATAAATAGTGCGTCGGAAAATATGCTTGAAAGGCTCGGAGGTTCGAATGACCCGGCAGAGTGGGAAAAGTTCGGTCTGAAGAGCCCTGCTTCCACTCGGACTTATATTATCAGCGATCAATACATCCATAATAAGCGCAGCTCATGGACCGGAACAACCGTAACGGCTTATTATGTTCGCAAGATTTTTAGACTGGTATTGTGGCCGGTATACAAGCTGTCAAAATATTGATGCAGCATAGCTTTTTCAAGGATGATCGTTGTCGCCCATCTTAACGAAGCTATTTATTTGCCACCTTGTCCGCTTGGATTTCTTAATATTAAATCAGAATAGTAAACCGATCTCGCCGCTAAAGCTTTGGCGGCTTTTTTGCATCCATTTTGAGAGGAGCAATTCATATGCCCACGGCAACAGCAACACGCGAACGGTTGACTTCTGCCGCGATCACCTTAAATCACCATTTTGTTGACTCCATATTGAATGAGTACTTTTGGCTGCTGAGTTGTTGATCTGGCTTTATCAATTCCATATAGCAATTCGGCCTTCTTTGTGTTCATATTCCCTGTTGACTTCGAGCATAAAAAAATACATCGCCCAGGGCACAATCACCATATGGCGATGTATTCAAATCCTGCATACTGCTATGCGTCGTTTGGTTTTTCTTCGTCTCCGACAGCGATGGGATTGTCAGCCCAGCTAATTCAGTCGCTCCAGCTTCCAGATAAGCTTAATTCAATTATTGCTGTAATTGTGGTACGGTTCACCATATCATCTATAGAGCGAAAAAAATCAGGGCTTTCAACAATAGTGCCCTGGTTTCGTGGAAAGAGGTTACGCGCTGCGAGCCGCGGTCTGCTAAATCCACAATTCGGCGTCGTATGATGCAATCACTATATCTACAACCAATTATTAGTACCTGTATAGAGGGGTGAAAAGCAAATTTAGTCGAGGTAAGTGTTTTGTACAAATGATATGGGATAAAATCTTCCCTTTACCGCTAAGTGTATATATAATATCATCATTACCATTACATGGATATACATTTTAATTATTACTGATTATTGTGTTATCCGGAAATGTCAAATATAAAGCTAGTTAAGGAGTCCTTATTATGAGTTTTTTCAAAAAAAATAAGCAGGAATACAATTCATTAGCCGAAGATATAAGATTGTATAAGATACCTCTAGAAAGAGCAGAAGAAATTATTAAGTCATTTAAAGATAAATGGATTTACGTAAAATTCATATCTAATATTTATAGCAAGTATAACGATGACTCCTCCCAATCTGGTATTTATTCAAAATTTAAAGTTAAAGATATTTATTTTGATGCTAGTACTATTCGTATTTATGGGTTTGAAGATTCAGATAGATTATTTCTAAGTAAAACTAATTTAGTACAAACAGAATGCTCCATTGAATTAGATGAGGTCAAACTGATATATAAAGAAAAAGATATATTCATTGAGATTTATATAAAAATGTATTTACCTAATATGGATAGAAGACTACATGAAATTGAGGATTCTAAAAATCACTTAATAATAACAGAAGGTAAAACAGACTGGAAACACTTGAAAAACGCTCTATTCAAGCTAAAAGCGGAAGGGGAATTTAAGCAACTAGACATTGACTTCTTCGAATATGAAAATGAGGTTCAAATGGGAAACGATGTTTTAAAACGCATATGTTCTTACCAGTCATTATTTGAAAACGAAAAACTGAAAATATTCATTTTTGATTCTGATGACAAAAAAATTAATAATGAACATCGAGGCCGCGATTATATTTGCCATGGAAATAATGTATACTCACTAGTCCTCCCTATACCAAAACATAGGGAAGCAACACCATTAATAAGCATAGAAAATTTCTATCAAGATAGTGAGATAAAAACAGAAGATCTGGACCAAAGAAGATTATATTTAGCTAATGAATTTGATTTCACGACGGGTAAGCATTCTATTCTCGAAGATGTTTACACGCCGCTTGTTAACGACAAGATGGAAATCAATCATATTATAGATAATAGAGTTTTCAAGATAAACGATAAAATAATTTACAAAGAGGATATTTTTAGTAATGAAAACAAGGAAAATATAGCATTATCAAAAAATCGATTTGCAACTTATATATTAGACGGAATCAGGCCTTTTGATACGATCTCTGTTCAATCTTTTGGGTTAGTTTTTGATATTATTGTCAGTATTTTTAATGATTATTACCATCAAGACAAGAAACATGCCGTGGGTGAAGAAATAAGTCCTGGAATATATTTAGAGAAGCCCGACAATCACTTTGAAGTTTTATCTATACATGGAAGTTGCTCGAAGAAAGTTGCTTTACAAATAAGAGAAGCTACTCATGTAAGTTATGGAATGAAATTATCAAATGATAAAATGAGTGTTATTCTCTCTCTACAATTTCAAAACGAAGAAATAGAATGTTCGATACAAATAAGTGAAAAATTATTGAATTTTCTTTATAAGAAAGCACAAAATAAATTCAATAGAATTGAGTTGCACATATGTGACGAAGACAAAAATTATATATCTCATAAAGAAATTATGAATGACGACCTTTGTGTCGTTCTAATCAAGGGGATATTTAGTGAGTTAAACAATTGAAACCCCCTATTTATGTAAATATCTTTCTGAAACAAACCAAAGACTATTGATTTGATACTATATATAATATCACCACAAATGCTCTAGTCTGATTTAACTCAATCCATTATCAAAATGTGAAGTGCTTAGAAGACCTAAAAGCAAGATCCACTACCTTATGCGGTAGTGGGTCTAAATGGTGGAGGCGAGGGGAGTTGACCCCCTGTCCGAAGATTACACCACAAATTAGATATAACTTCGTTCCGTGTGATTAATTAATGTTCAACTTTAAATGTTGATTATTCGTTGATTTATCCCAAATATTCTTCATTTGTTGATTCTAAGCATATCTTTGCTCGAAGAATATTAAACATGTTATACACCAAAAAGTATGAGGATACATTCTGTGGGGTGAAGATGTAAACATTTTTGAAGCCAATTGTTGACCCCGTGTTGATTTCCAAGCATAAAAAATAAATCGCCAAGCGCGTAAGCCATTTGGCGATTTATTTAACAATAAGCATACTGATATGCCTTACTCTTCCCTAACCGCAATTGCATTTCCCTCATACGAAATCCAGTCGCTCCAGCTTCCCGCATACAGCCGCACATTCCTGTACCCGGCCTTCTCCAGCGCCAGCACATTCGGGCAGGCGGTCACACCGGAGCCGCAGTAGACGATGATCTCAGCGTCCTTGTCCAGCTCGGAGAAATGCTCCTGCAATTCCTCGGCACTTTTGTAGCTTCCATCTTCATTCTGCGTTTCTTTCCAGAAGAAGTTGAACGCACCAGGGATATGTCCGGCTTTCTTGTCCAAGGTTTCTTCCAGACCCAGGAAGCGTTCGTGGGCACGGGAATCGATCAGGACCGCAGAGAGGCCGACCGCAGAAGCCGAAGGCTCCATATTAGCAGACACCTGGCGTACCTTGTCCACGTCAACCAGCATCTGTGGCTGTACGCTTGCCTGGAACGAACTTGGTACCCGTACCGGCTGATGATCCGTGACAGGGAATTTCTCTGCCTTCCAGGTGCTAAAGCCGCCTTCGAGGATGTAGACTTGTTCATGCCCTAAATAGTGCAGCAGCCACCACAACCGCGCAGCGTTCATTCCGCTCTCATCGTCATAGGCGACAATGCGAGAATCGTTTCCGATGCCTAGTTTCGATAGACGAGCAGCCAGCAGTTGTGGATCAGGCAATGGATGGCGTCCACCATGTTCCTCAACAGGGCTGGACAGGTCCAGCTCCAAATCGAGATAGACTGCCCCCGGAATATGCTCCTGTTCATAACTCTCCCGGCCAGCTTCAGGTTTACCCAGCGTGAAACGGCAGTCCACAATCGTCTGCTCCGGCTCATAGAGCCTTGCCAGCAGCCAGCGTTTCGTAACGGTAGCCTCCATAATTATCCCATCCTTTGCTCATATCAATGTGAAATATATTATAGCGGAAAAATGGGGCCGCCGCAGTCAAAAGATACTTCATGTTGGGAATAAGGTATAATAGTGTATACGAATGGATGAGAGAACACGCGTTTTAGCAGCTTTTATATAGAAGAGATTTAGGAGGGACTAAGATGTGGAGCAGTACCTTTGAACAGGAGTTTTCCCGATTGCCGGGGGCCACATCGGATGAAATTGCCAGCTTCGTCAAGACCTGGAATGGTCAATTAACCGAACAGGAAATGCAAGAGATCAGGGACAGCCAGCGGAATCCGTTCCCCCAGACCTCGCCTTTTTACAGTCAGTATAAGCCGCTGGAGCCCTCAACATGGTTGTTCCCGCAGCGAGATTTCCCGCAGAGCTACCTGAATTTCTTAAGCTTTGCGAATGGTGGAGAGTTTCAGAATGGCGAGCGGTATTTCCAGTTTTTTGGCACTGTGGATTTAAGAGAAATGAATCGCGGGTTCATTCAACGAGTTGTGTTCAGAGCGGGGAGAACTATAGCGCAGCTTGGCTGCATCCACAATCCAGCGATACAGGAGGTAGTTAGTTGAGCGGAGCAGAACCTTCAAGCCGTCCATCCACAAGGATATCGCGGCTTACATTGACCTGATGGCTACGAAGAGCAACCCTCCGTCAACGTATGATGCCAGAATCGGGATAGCGTAGAGCTGGTAACACATAAGAGCAGGTGCTCCGCAGCTTTTGGGCCGGGGGCATCTGCTTTTTTGTTCAAATATAAGAATTTATATGTTTCACGCCATAAATTATCTTTCTATTTCTCGCTGAAACGTCGCCGTCCTTTTAAAAGGACGGCGAAGCCGTTTCCACTTGACCTCTAGTGTTGCCTACCGTCATCCGCTAAAAATAGTTAAGTGACATCGCATCCCGGACCTCTTTCATCGTTTCTTGGGCGATTCCCCGTACACGTTCCGTTCCGCTCATCAGGATATCATGGATCAGCTTCGGTTTGGCCGCATACAAGGCACGCTGCTCCCGCATGGGCGAGATCAGCTGCTCCAGCACATTCGTGATCTGTCCTTTGCAGGCAACACAGCCCATGGTGCCGTTCTGGCAGCCCTCACGGATCTCCGCAGCAGCAGCAACACTTGCGAACGCCAAGTGATAGGAGTAGATAGGACAGATATCCGGGTGCCCGGGATCATGGGCGTGGATGCGTGCCGGATCGGTTTTGGCCCGTTTGATGCGCTGCCGGATCTCTTCGGTAGAGGAATCCAGATGGATGGCATTGCCGAGGCTTTTGCTCATCTTCGCTTCGCCGTCCGTGCCAATCAGCCGCGGGGATTCCCCGAGCAGCGCTTGCGGTTCCGTAAAAATCGGCCGGTAGAGCTCATTGAATCTGCGCACAATCCGCCGCGTCAGCTCAAGGTGGGGCAGTTGGTCCTCGCCAACCGGAATGAGGGTCGCCTTGCAGATGGTGATATCCGCCGCCTGGCTGACAGGATAGCCGAGGAAGCCATAATACATCTCGTCCAGGCTGCCGGATTTCGATTCCGCCTTCACGGTGGGATTATGCCGTAGACTGTTCACGGTGACGAACATGGAGAAGAGGATGGTCAACTCCGCAATCTCCGGGATCATCGACTGAATGTATAGTGTGGTGTGTTCCGGGTTGATCCCCGCCGCGAGATAATCCAGCATAATCTCATGGGCATGACTGCGGATCAGGTCCGGCTGTTCGAAATGGGTGGTGAGCGCCTGAATATCGGCGAGAAACACAAAGCTGTCATATTGATCCTGCAGGGTCACCCGGTTCTTCAAACTGCCGATGTAATGGCCAAGGTGTAATTTTCCAGTGACGCGGTCCCCGGTTAATAGTCTTTCTTTCATGATTGAGCCTCCTCAAAGTTTTGTATAGCATAGACATCCCAGAGCAGCTTCGTACAAAACTCGCTTCGGAAGCATACGCTTTGGTTACAACCACTATCGGTCGCCATCGCCAGTCATCCACCATGACCATCACCCCCTAACTGATCACAAAAAAACTCCGTCCCGATAAGGACGAAGTTGTCGTATGTGCCACCTTAAATAATCGTGCCGCCTCTGCAGGGCAGGGCATTCCGATTCGATTAGCCGGTACGGAGCATTCCGCAGAATCTCGATACCGCTCCCCTGATAACGGCGGGATACCCGGCATTCCCCTACTGCACCCGTCCGGGTGGTTCGGAGAAGCAGCTCCAAAGTCCATTCGCTCTGACGATCAACCACCGGTTCGCAGCAACCACCGGCTCTCTGGGAGATCCATACGTCAGCCTACTTACTCTTTGTCTCAGCTGTTCAAATATACTTTGCATGGTACGCTCGCAGGAGGATTTTGTCAATACAATAAATAACGTATGCTGAGAACAGCGGCAACTTCTCTCCGTGCTGATTCATGATTAGAGCGCCGAACAACCTAACCAATTAATTTAGTTGCAAAAGCGCATCTAATTTGCTGGTTTTTTCGTTTTAGAAGCAAATAAGTGCAAATATGCATCTAATTCGAGCGTGTGAGCCAAATAGGCCTGATTTACTCGAAATTAGTTGCAGAATCGCACTTAATCGACTGCTGTCTCACATTCCAGCCGAAATTAGTTGCACTTTCGCATCTATTTACTCGGAACGCTCCATGGCAACATTCTTAGTTCTCGGGCAAGGAGCTCTTTCGCTACTGAATTAACTGCATTCGGATCAGATTAGACGATAGGCGGACGGTAGATTCCCGCTGTCGCGGATGTTACGGATCTGCTGCAGCGTCAACTGCTGATTGGTGGAGATGATAGATTCCACGTCATTGCCGTTGATATAGTCATCCAGATCAAGGATGCTGCGGCCCCTGAACTTTGCTTCGGTAAAACTTGCTTCGAAAGCATTCGCTTAGTTTTGTGAGCGTTACTGTTCCGATTCAGCTTCGTGCAAAACTCGCTTCGAAAGCATATCCTTTTGCTATCTATCCTATGACGGCCTGCTAGTTAGATTGGACACGTTTATGCAGAGAAATTTTTACAGTCAGGTACTTTACAAACTCGAAGTGTCGGTGTACTATTTAACTATTACACTGACACGATGAATAAACATGATCTTTGATGAACAGGGAGGATACAGATGAATTCGAATCAGGCAACCGATGGCAAACGCCAGATTGTGCTGCAAATGAATGGCGTCAGCAAAGTGATTAAAGGGAAGACGATCGTTGACAAGTTATCTTTTGAAATAGGTAAGGGAGAGATCGTAGGGCTGCTCGGTCCCAATGGTGCGGGCAAAACCACAACGATCCGCATGATGACAGGCCTGATCCGTATCAGTGAAGGGGATGTGCTGGTCCAGGGGCATAGCATTCGCAAGGATTTCAAGCAGGCGGTTGCCCATATTGGTGCCATTATCGAGAACCCGGAGTTCTATCCGTATATGACCGGGCTGGATAATCTGAAGCAGTACCAGCGGATGATTGACCAGGTGGAGCCGGGGCGGATTGATGAGGTGGTCCGACTGGTAGGACTGCAGGAAGCCTTGAACAAGAAGGTGAAGGCCTATTCACTTGGCATGCGCCAGCGGCTCGGGATTGCCCAGGCGCTGCTGCAGCGGCCGGGACTGCTGATTCTCGATGAACCGACGAATGGACTTGACCCCGCAGGCATTCGCGAGATGCGCGAATATATGCGGACAATTGCTGAGGTCGAAGGGATCTCGATTCTGATCTCCAGCCATATGCTGAGTGAGATTGAGCAGATCTGCCACCGGGCTGTTGTGATCCAGAACGGCAAGCTGGTGACGGTAACCTCGATAAGTGAAGTGGCGGAAGCAGAGGCGCGGGTTGTGCTGACGATGCGGGTCGATTCGACTGAAGCGGCTGTGAGAATTGTGGAAGCCAGCAAGACGGCCCAGCTTACCGGCACTGATGCTGCCCGTTCTGAGTTGACGGTGACCCTGCAAGACAAGGAAGTTCCAGCATTGGTAGCGGCCTTCAGTGAAGCGAAGGTTGGACTCTACCGGATTACGGAGCAGAAGCAGAGTCTTGAGGATGATTTCTTGAAATGGACAGGAGGGAACCGCATTGCGTAACTTTTCACGGCTGATTACCAACGAATGGATTAAATTGTTCAAAAAAACCACGTTTGCCGTACCCTTTGTGCTGATGTTTGTGGTGACTATGGTGGTTGGCTACGTTATGAGAACGTATAACCCGGAAGTTGCCGATTCTGTAACAGACTTCACCGCATCGATAATCGCCAGAGAAGGTTTGGGGCAGATTGTCGCCATCCTGGCGATTATCGGGACTGCCGGTGTGGTCTCCAAGGAGCATAGTCAGGGAACAATTAAATTTCTGCTGATCCGTGCCCGCAGCCGCAGCGAGATTCTGGCATCCAAATATGCAGCGGTGCTGATCTATGGTCTGACGCTTGTAGCGTTTACTCTGGGAAGCGCGCTGGTTGCCGGTACGGTCTGGTTTGGAGTCAGCGGAGGCGATACCACATTCAGTGATATTTTGCTGTCTTCTCTGTACCTCTATGTCTATACCGTCGTCTACATGACTTTAGGATTCATGGTAGGAATTCTGACGAAGTCCACCGGAGCTACGATTGGCATCGCTTTGTTCGCCACGACCATTGACAGAATTATCATCTCCAAGGCGTTCTACAAATACTTTCTGTTTCCCAATCTGGATCTGGGCGCATATGAGAATGGGGCAGCACCGATGCCTGGAATGACCTATACGTTCTCTGTGATCATGCTTACTGCGTACCTGCTGCTCTTTCTGCTTATCGGCTTCTCCGTCTTCAGACGAAGGGATGTTGCCTGAACATGACCATCGAATTCGATAATAACCTGCCGATCTACATCCAGATCATGAATTACATCAAAGGCGAAATCGTCACAGGCAAGCTGCAGCCGGGAGACAAAATTCTTTCGGTACGGGAGCTGGCCAGTGAATTGCAGATTAATCCGAATACGGTACAACGGACTTTTCAGGAACTGGAGCGTGAGGAAATCGTGGAGACCCGGCGCGGGATGGGCCGATATGTTACAAGCAACAAGGAGACGATTATGACGATTAAGAAGGAAATGGCCAAGGACGTTCTGGAGCGGTTCATCCGCGGAATGAGGGAGCTGGGTTTCGAGGGACCGGACATTCTGGAGGCAGTAGCCGAGAATATCAGGAGTCAGGATGATAAATAGGAGGGACGACAAGGTGGAGCATATTCTTCAAGTACAGCAGGTCAGCAAAAAATTCAGCTCCAAACAAGCGCTGCGCGGAGTCTCATTCGAACTGCTTCCCGGTAAAATCACCGGACTGCTTGGCAGCAACGGCAGCGGCAAGAGCACCCTTCTGAAGATTATAGCGGGACTGGTCCATCCTTCTGCCGGCATCGTCTCTGTGAATGGAGTGACGGTGGGACAGCACAGCCGGTCAATGGTTTCCTTCATGCCTGACCGCCCAGTGACGGAGTCCTGGATGAAAGTGTCGGATGCGCTGAAATTCCAGCAGGATTTCTACGCAGATTTCGACCAGGCGAAAGCGGCAAAGATGCTGGAATTTATGAAGCTGAGGCCGCAGGACGGGATTCGCAGCTTGTCCAAAGGAATGAATGAGCGGCTGCAGCTAACCCTTGCTTTGTCCCGCAGAGCGAGCCTCTATCTGCTCGATGAACCGATTGGCGGGGTGGACCCGGTAGCACGGACCCGTATTCTGAATGCTCTGGTGGAATTCTATGAGGAGGACAGCACCATTCTGCTTTCGACGCATTTGATTACGGATATTGAGCGGATTTTTGATGATGTGATCTTTATTAAAGAAGGTGAGGTTGTGATGAATAGCGCAGTGGAAGAACTGCGTCTGCATCACGGCAAAAGTGTAGATGAAATGTTCAGAGAGGTGTATGCCGAATGCTGAAGCTGGTGAAATATGATTTCCGGAGGAGACGCGATCAGCTGGCAGCCGTTCTGGCTATTGTAATCCTGCTGCAGGTGGCGATCACAATCACCACGTTTGTGGACAGCCCGCACAAGCCTATGCTCAACACGATGGTGTATTTAATAGCTGCTCTGCTGGGGCTTGGGTATGCTATGCACACATATGTCCAGAATCTGGTCTCTTATCAGCGGCGTCTGCTGCCGGTCAGTACGCTTCATACTCTACTATCGCCTATTATTTTCTACTGGGGTCTGCTAATTGTGTTGTTGAGCCTTGGCCTTGTTCAGCTCGGTATCCTGCACATAACCGGTTCGAATATCGAGCTTCCGGTAAATACCGGGACCTTCGGTTTCAGAGTGATTGCAGAGTCCTTCTGGTCAACCACTTCCTTATTGGTCATGTTTATGTTTTCTTTTACATTGGCACGCAGCTTCCGGTATAAAGGATATTGGAGGATCGGGATATTCACCTATTTTGTTCTGCAGTATCTGGTTGTGTTTGTGGAGCGCCAGTTGTTTGGAGTAGAAAAGACCGAACTAAGGTATTCCCTGGAAATCAATGTAATTGGAGATGAGAGCGCTGCTGGTGGAAACCTGTTTCAAATGCCAGACTCCAATTTGGGGCTGATTGTGTTTGAGGTAGTCCTGGTGTTGCTGCTGCTTGCCGGCATGGCCAGACTGATCCGCAGTAGAGTAGAGTCATAGGCAGCACAACAGCAATAATATTGTCACTTATCATGGCATGTGATGTAATGATATAATCGAAAGCAGAGTCTTTAGGACTTTGCTTTTTTGCTCTGTCGTTTGGTTTGATCCTTGTGTCACAAAAAGACGATCTCCCGCAAAGGAGACCGCCGTCTGTTATAGCTCTAGAACCTAGATTAGATACTGTCAGCGCTGCGGCCGGATGACCAGAGATCCAGTTCGCGCAGCAGCAGCTCTTCCTCGTCTTCCGTTAGATCAAGTCTGATCCCATACTGGTATTGGCCCAGGCCAAACATCCAGCCCCAACGGACACTGCCTTCGAATTGAAGCTTCACTTCATTCAAATGAAAGTGAATAATCAGCTTCGTGTCCCCTGCCGTGAACCGGAGGTTCAGCGAGGTGCGCACCTTACAGCCGGAGTGGCTGAGATCTAACAGTACAGCCTCGGTGAGCTTGCCGGAACCCGGCCCTTCGGGGATCTCCAGCCAGCAGTCTATCGGTTGGTTCATTACATACCGGAAAGGTTCTTTTCTGCTGGAGCTGTCCATATTTAACCTCCGCCTACTTATTTAACTGCTATTATAACGAAATGGGCAGAGGAGGACAATCTACTAAAGTGCTATATTTGTTGAAATAGAATCATAATCGCTTGAAGTAAGGAGAATCCGCAGATGTATCAATATCATAATGAAACGTTCCGCAATCATAATTTCGATCAAGCCAACCTGCAGGACGGCGAATTGAGCAATTGTCTCTTTGAGCAGTGTACCTTCCAGGGAGCCTTGTTGGAGGAGATGACCTCGACCGGCTGCCGGTTCGTGGATTGCGACTTTAGCGGTGCTCTGTTGAATGCCTCGTATCATAAGGAATCCGCCTTCACCAACTGTAAATTTACCGGTGCCAATCTATTTGTATCCAAGTTCGAGAATTGCAAGATGGTCGGCTCCGATTTCTCCAACGCCTCGCTGGCCGGCATTACCCTTGCCGGGGGCGATTGGTCCTATACGAATCTGCGCCACACCAATCTCAGCCGCCAGGACCTGCGCCATATTCGCTTTGCGGAAGCGGACCTAATGGGCTGCAACCTGCAGAAGAGCGATTTGCGGTCCGCCGACTTAAGCAACGTTCAACTGAGCCAGTGCAAGCTGAAGGGGGCGGACCTGCGGGAGGCCAAGCTGGATGGCATTGACCTGAAGAGTCTGGACCTGCAGGGGGTCAGACTGGATATTCAGCAGGCGGTGCTGCTGGCGCGTTCGCTGGGGGCGAAGGTAGGCAATTAAAGCGACTCCGCTGTGTAACGGTCTATTTACCCGCTATTGTATACAATTCGGAGAGCTGCCATCCGATAAAATAGATAAAGGTAAGCCGTAGCAATGAGGAGAATGAGAAGTGTCATTAAATTTGCGTACTGTTTTTTCAAGCGCATTCGTTGTTATTATTAGCTTGCTGACGATCCTGCTCAGTTATATCATCGGCAATCAATCTTCCAAAACAGTAGAAGTCAGCATTGGCAGCTCGCTGGCCGAGGTAGCCTACCAGATGTCCGAGAAGCTGGACCATTTCATGTGGTCACGCTCCGGCGAAGTGGAGGTGCTGAGCAGACTTAACGCTTTCCAGATACCTCTGGACAAGGAGGAAACTAGCGGACTGCTTAACCAGCTGAAGGAAAGTCTGCCTGTGTTCACCTGGGTGGCTTATTTGGACCGTCAAGGCAATGTGGTTTCCTCTACCGACAATATTCTGCTGAATCAGAATATCAGCACAAGACCCGTATTCATGGAAGGCATGAAGGGAACCTTTATCGGTGATGTGCACGATGCGGTATTGCTATCCAAATATTTGCCGAATCCGACAGGAGAGCCGCTGCAGTTCGTGGATGTCAGTGTGCCTGTATTGGACAAGCAAGGCGGGGTTACCGGCGTATTGGCAGCGCATCTCAGCTGGGAATGGTCGCGCCAGGTGGAGACATCCATTCTGGAGCCGCTTAAGGACCGTCTCCAGGACGTTGAACTGTATGTTGTAAGCGACAAGGATCATACCATTCTGCTTGGTCCGGAGGACAAGGTCGGCCAGCAGATGTCCAGTGATGTGCTGAAGCAGGCACGTTCGGAGTACAGCTCCTGGATTATTGAGAAGGATAAGGACAATCAGGAATATTTGACTGGTTATGCGTATGGTAACGGTTATCTGAATTACCCAGGCCTTGGCTGGTCCGTTATTATCCGTCAACCGGCGGATGTGGCTTTCGCCTCCGTTAAGCAGCTGGAGCAGTTCATCGTGCTGGCCGGGATGGCGGCTGCCGCATTGTTCGGGATTCTGGGCTGGCTGCTGGCTGGCTGGATTGCCCGTCCGCTGCACCATATTGCCAGAACGGCAGACCTGCTGAGCACCGGAGTGGATATTGAAATTCCGACCTCACACCGTTATAGGGACGTGTCCATGCTGTCCGTCTCGCTGCAGAATCTGGTCAGGAACCTGACCCAGACGGAGCATGCGCTCGGATATAGGTCTGACAAGGCTAATCATGATGCGCTCACGGGACTTCCGAACCGCTCTGCACTGGATGAGTTCCTCAAGCACGCCCTGGTTCAGGCGAAGCAGAACCGCAGCTCACTGAGCTTTCTATATCTGGATCTTGACGGATTCAAGCAGGTGAATGATACGCTGGGACATGCTTTTGGCGATCAATTGCTGCAGGAAGTAGCTTTGCGTCTGAAGGATTGTACCCGGGATCATGAGATTGTTGCCCGGTTCGGCGGGGATGAATTCGTGGTAGTGCTACACACTTCGGCTGCTAAGGCAATGCAGGAAGCAGAAGTTGTAGCGGCGAGAATCATTGGGCGGATTAATCAGCCTATACTCATAGGCGGGGAACAAGTACATGTCGGCTGCAGTGTGGGGGCGGCGGTATGGCAGCCGGATGGTCCGGATGCCGATACGAAGGAGACGATGCGTCTGGCGGATGAAGCCTTGTACATCTCTAAGCGCAGCGGCAAGAACCGGATTACATTTGAGGCGGCTTCCTGAGGGAGCCTAAGATGATTACATAAATAAACCCTTTCCTGGTAAGGCCAATGGCTGCCTTGCTGAGAGAGGGTTTATTTGGGCAGCTATGGCTTGGGGGTCAGCGCAATCGCTTGCGCGGCTTGCCCCACCATTTAATCCAGAGGAATCCTTCATCATCACGAAACATTTTGATTCCGATCAAGCTTAAGGGCGTCCACAGCTCTTTAAAGTAATATGAAGGCATAGTCTATTAGACCCTCCTATATAGTCAAATAATACTATATATTACGCTAAGTCTGTGAAATCCACAAGCAAGCAATGCTTAAAATTACCAATAAGTTGTGAAAATAATGGAAAAACTCAAAATAATCTGCATATTACTACGCAGATTAATAGATACGACTATGATTCTTCCGGTTGGGTGAATGATCAGGAGTGGCCTAAAGCAGCCGCCTCACAGCCCAGCAGGGATTGTTTCCATTTGAGATAGACTTTCCAGGCTGCGCCTTGATCCAGCAGGTCTTTGCAGATATACATGCCTTCCTCTAGCGAATCTGCCAGCCCGGTCAGCTTCAGTCTTGCCGCTCCATTTAACAGCGTCTGGTTATAGAAGGCCATATGGCCTCCGCCCTGGAGCACGGCTTCCGCTGTCAGAAGCTGCTGGCGTGGATTCCAGTTCATCTCGGGCACCTGGGTATCCAGGCCTAGGGCTTCTGGATTAATGATGTCGAGATGGAATTCTCCTCCGGCAATAGTGTACACCCGTGTCGGGCGGTCGATGTACAGATCCTCCGAGCCTTCGGTACCTTGTACAATCAACGCCTTCTGATAGCCGAGCTTGATCAGCAGTCTGGCTAAACGGTCAAAGACTGTATTATGATAGATGCCGAACACGATATAGGGAGAACCGGAATAATCAACCAGCTTCTCAGCAGTATTAAAAACCGTTCTCATCCCGATTTCTTCCCGAATGCTGCGGATCGCTCCAAGCGGAGGACACCACTGCTCGGCATCTACCACCATAACTCCACTGTCGCGGGCGGCGGTGGAGGATGCTGCGGGCGTCAGGTCCGCAGCACCGATGCCTGCCTCCCGGATAATGTCCAGCAGGGTCACCCCCCATTTAGGGGGCAAGGAAGCCGAGCCATGCAGGGTGACAGGCAGACCGGCAGCGGACAGCAGGAAGGCTGTAGGAAAAGTGGCGGCGAAGGATTTGGTTCTTCCGTCATAAGGCCCGGCACAGTCCAGGCCTTGGCCCTGCTGCTGAGATTCTCGACGTGCATATTTGCGGCAGACGGCAACAAAGGCTTCCAGTTCTTCGACACTTTCCATCTTGATCCGCTCGGCAATCAGGAAAGCGCCAATCTGGGCGGGTGTGGCGGTCAGACCCAATATGGATTCGGCTGCATGCAGCGCTTCGGCGTAGTTCAAATCGCGGGCTCCCCGTTTACCCCGGGCGACCTCTTTTAACAAATCAATCATTAGATGAAGCCTCCTTAGTTAGTCCTGCAGTAGCTGGTAGACGTTAACGATTGAAGTAGCCACATCTACCATCCGTTTACGTTCGTTCATGGCCTGCTTGCGCAGCAGCTCATATGCCTCGGACTCGGATATATGTTTGGCCTTGGACAGAATGCCCTTAGCCATGTCGATCCATTTGCGTTCTTCGATGCGGGACAGCAGCTGCTCCCGTTCCTTAAGCCACTGCTGGCGCTCGAAGCATAACTTCGCGCTGAAGTGAAGACTCCAGTGGATCTCCTGGGCCAGCATGGAAGGAGCGAGAATCCCGTCCACCATAATGTTGTCCTCACAGGCGGCTACGGACAATGTAGCTGTTTCATCGGTGCACCACCAGAGGATGGGAGCGGTCTTCTGCGCCATCAGCAGCTGTCCCCAGCTGTTGATCTCGGTGACGGGCAATTGAAGAATCGAGGCGTCAGCTTCTCTGATTCCGGATACCGCTTCTTCGCGGGTAGTTGCCATCTCGATCAGATAGCCGCAGGACCTCAGCACATGGTCTGCATTGGCCGAGACGCTGGCAGTGTCGTGCCGGGTCTTGCTGTTATGAATGATCAACAGAGAATGCATGGTGTGACGCCCCTTTAGTAAGTAATGATCGGATTGAGTTGAAGTGAGTAGTGCAGCCGTAAATGTTAATGTATGTTATATTATATAACATATAAACTGCGAATCTGTCGATGAATTTAAGAAATTAAAATTTTATATGTCATAATTGTTGACGTTTGTATAGTGGTTGTTGTATAGTCGTTTTAATCAATCACACGGATACAATGGCGTATCCGGATGAAGCGGCAATGGCGCCTGCTTTCACTTATCGCAACGGGAGATGTACGTTTTCCGGTGCGGGGTGGAGCGGGCTTTTTAGCATTTTTGCATACAGAGAGGAGAGAGACAAAGATGGCAGTAACCCGTAAGAGACTGGTGCTTGTCGGCAATGGAATGGCAGGGGTATGGGCGGTGGAGCATCTGCTCAAATTAGCTCCTGACAGTTATGACATTACTATATTTGGTGCTGAACCCCATCCGAACTACAACCGGATTATGTTGTCTTCCGTACTTGCCGGTGGAGTGGACATGGATGAGATTGTGATCAACAGCCTGGAATGGTACAAAAGCAATCATATTACCTTATACACCGGCCACACTGTGACTGCTATAGATTCAGTGAACCGCACAGTATTCTCGGATAAAGGCGTGGAAGCGAGATATGACGAGCTGATTCTGGCTACCGGCTCCAATCCGTTTATGCTTCCCTTACCGGGGGCGGACAAAGAAGGGGTTATTGCTTTCCGGGATATCAAGGACTGTCAAATTATGCAGAAAACCGCCAAGACTTATAAAAAAGCGCTTGTTATCGGCGGCGGCTTGCTGGGTCTGGAGGCGGCTCGGGGACTGCTGCATCTCGGAATGGACGTTTCCGTCGTCCATATCCAGGAATACATCATGGAGCGCCAGTTGGATGAGCCGGCTTCGATCATGCTCCGCAAGGAGTTGGAGAACCAGGGGATGAAGTTTCTTCTGAAGAAGCAATCCGAAGCTATTCTCGGCAAAAAAAGAGTCAAGGGGCTGCTGTTCGCAGACGGCAGCTTTGCCGAAGCCGATCTGATCGTGATGGCCGTAGGCATCAAGCCAAATATCGAGCTGGCGAGGAACAGTGGCATGGAAGTTAACCGCGGGATTGTAGTGAACGATTATATGGAAACGAGTATTCCCGGCATCTCCGCAGTAGGGGAATGCGCGGAGCACCGCGGAATCGCCTACGGACTTGTTGCGCCCTTATATGAGCAGGGTGCGGTCCTTGCCAAGCGGCTGGCCGGACTTGAGACGGAAGGCTACGCAGGCTCCGTCACTTCCACTAAGCTGAAGGTATCGGGGGTGGATGTATTCTCGGCCGGTCAGTTTATGGAGCCTGAAGGCACGAGAGCGATGCGCTATCAGGATGAAGTGGACGGTGTCTACAAGAAGCTGGTGATCCAGGATGACAAGCTTATCGGCGCAGTCCTGTTCGGGGATATCAGCGATGGCGCCATGCTGTTCTCCTTGATCAAGAAGTCTGAGAATATCAAGGGCAAGGAGAAGGAGATGCTGCTCGGATTCTCTCCGGAAGCCGGCTCTTCCAGCCAGGGCAGCCGCCTGGAGGGAATGGCTGACGACGAGATTATATGCGGCTGCAACGGGGTAAGCAAAGGCGCTATTGCGGAAGCCATCCAGTCCGGCGGCTGCACCAGTGTTGGCCAGATCAAGGCCTGCACGAAGGCCTCTGCCTCCTGCGGCGGCTGCAAACCGCTGGTTGAAGGACTATTGCACCTGTATGCGGGGGAGGCTGCCGTAACCGTCAAGGAAGGAATCTGCGGCTGCACACCGCTCGGGCGGGATGAGATTGTGGCCGAGATTAAACGGATGGAGCTGAAGACCGTCAAGGAAGTCATGAATGTGCTGGAATGGGTGAATGAAGAAGGCTGTGCCAAATGCCGCCCGTCATTGAACTATTATCTGGGCATGCTCTGGCCTGAGGAATATATCGATGAGAAGGAATCCAGGTTCACGAACGAACGTTATCATGCCAACATCCAGAAAGACGGCACCTACTCCGTTGTTCCCAGAATATACGGCGGGGTTACCTCTCCGGCTGACTTGAAGAAGATTGCCGAGGTTGCCGAGAAATTTGATGTGCCGCTCGTGAAGTTCACCGGTGGGCAAAGGCTGGATCTGCTGGGAGTCAAGAAAGAGGATCTGCCCAAAATGTGGGAGGAGCTGGATATGCCCTCAGGCCATGCCTACGGCAAAACACTACGTACTGTAAAAACCTGCGTCGGGTCAACCTTCTGCCGCTTCGGCACCCAGGATGCCTTGGCGATGGGTATCCGGCTGGAGAAGGAATTCGAGCGGCTGAATGCACCGGCTAAGGTGAAGCTTGCCGTATCCGGTTGCCCGCGTAACTGTTCGGAAGCGACAATCAAGGATTTCGGAGTGGTCGCGATAGACGGCGGCTGGGAACTTCATATAGGCGGCAACGGCGGGGTGCATGTACGGGCGACAGATCTGCTCTGTGTGGTGAAGACGGATGATGAGGTTGTGGAGTGGGCCAGCGCGTTCCTGCAGTATTACCGGGAGAACGCTGGCTGGAACGAGCGGACGGCTGCCTGGGTGGAGCGTGTCGGCGTGGAGAGTGTGAAGCAGGCGCTGGAGAACCGTGAAGAGCGGCTTGCCCTGCAGGCCAGAATTCAGACGACCTTAAGCCGGACGACTGATCCGTGGAAAGAAATTGTGAATGAGCCGGAGCTGCGCAAGAATTTCGAACCGATCTCCCAGTCGGGAACTATATAACCTGGAGGGCTTAAACCATGACAATGACCAGAACGCTGGTAGGCACAATATCTGACATTGACCGCAAGGGGTCACGGACTTTTATGGTAAATGACACACAAATCGCATTATTCCGTTTATCCAATGACGATATTCTCGCTGTAGAGAACAAGTGCCCTCACAAAGGCGGCGCCTTGTCGGAGGGGATGGTCTGCGGGTCCAAGATCCATTGTCCATTGCATGATTGGCGTATAGACCTGCACAGCGGAGCTGTGCAGGAGCCGGATCACGGCTGCGTGCCTACGTATGTTGTTGATGTGGATCCGGATAGCGGCTCCATTTATGTGACCATTTAGAGCATGCGCTAGAATCACTGCTGCTGGTTTACTGGAATAGCCAGACCTATGAGGGGGAGAAGATTATGGATTACGTCAAACCGGCTGAAGTGCTGAATACAATGATTGAAACTGGGAAGAACAAAGCGGAATTATCCGTAATGCAGCTGCTTGTGCGCGGAAGCATGGGAGGCGCGATTCTCGCTTGTGCAACCACACTGGCCTTCACGGCCTCTGCACAGACCCAAATCCCGATGGTAGGCGCGATTTTGTTTCCTGTAGGTTTTGTGATGATCATCCTGCTGGGTCTGGAGCTGGTAACCGGCAGCTTCGCGCTGATTCCGCTGGCGGTGCTGAAGAAACAGACAACGCCCGGACAGATGCTGAGGAATTATTTCTGGGTCATTCTCGGACATCTGGCCGGCTGCGCCGTCTATGCCGCCCTGTATGGCCTGACGATTACGAAGATGGGTACAGACATGAGCAATCCGATGATCCAGACCCTGGTCATGGCCAGTGAGAATAAGACGATTGCTTACAAGCAGATGGGCGGAGAAGGATTGCTGCTGGCTGCGATCAAAGCGATGCTCTGCAACTGGATGGTGACGCTGGGAGCGGTGATGGCGATGACCTCCAAATCGACAGCAGGTAAAATCCTGGCGATGTGGCTGCCGATTCTGACCTTTTTCGGACAAGGCTTCGAGCATCTGGTAGTGAATATGTTCGTCATTCCGGCCGGAATGATGCTGGGTGCGAATGTCAGCTTCGCAGACTGGTGGTTATGGAACGGAATTCCTGTACTGATCGGCAATTTTCTGGGCGGTGTGTTATTTACCGGTATTCTGTTCTATCTGTCCCAGCAAACCGGGCGCTCCGCTCGGCGTAAGCCGGCTATGCTTGAACCGGCCGTGCTGGAGAAAAGCTCATGATGGCGGGCAGCGTGGCTATTGTTGGAGCAGGACCGGGTGACCCGGAGCTGATTACACTGAAGGCGCTTCGCCGGATAGAGGAAGCTGATGTTATTCTATACGACAGGCTGGTGAATGAGCAGCTGCTGGGCTATGCGAAGCCTGCTGCGCGGCTAATCTATTGCGGCAAGTCACCGGGGCACCATTCCATTCCCCAGGAGAGAACCCAGCAGCTGCTTGTTCAGTATGCGCTGGAAGGCCATAAGGTGGTCCGGTTAAAAGGAGGAGATCCTTACGTGTTCGGCCGGGGGGCAGAGGAGGCGCTGGCAGTCGCAGAAGCGGGAATCCCTTATGAGGTGATCCCCGGCATCACCTCGGCGGTTGGCGCTGCGGCATCTGTCGGAATCCCGCTGACCCACCGCGGGGTGGCCGCTTCCTTCGCCATTGTTACCGGCAGCCGGTGCCATGACCATGAGCAGCCGGTCCGCTGGGATCAGCTGGCCCGCAATGTGGATACCATTGTGGTATATATGGGAGTCAGCCAGCTTGGACATATCCGCGAGCAGCTGCTTCTGCATGGCAAGGACGCCAAGACACCTGTTGCTCTGGTGGAGAACGGAACCACCAGCCGCGAGCGCACCATCACTGGTACACTGGACCATATTGATAAGCTGGCCGCCGCTATGAAGATTACGAATCCAGCGCTGATTATCATTGGGGAAGTGGTGAAGGTGAGAGAGCGGCTGTTAAGCCTCCAGCACACGCTTAATGCTCAAATTATATAAGGACAGCCTGCATGCATTATTGAGAAGATACGCGCTCCCCGGAGCGCGTATTTGTGTTGAAATATAAGAATTCATATGTTGCACGTATCAAGAAGTGGACAGGTAGATCCGCACAGGCCGCCATGCGAGATTCAGCATTTAATAGAGAGAAGGGACCTGCAGCAGGAGGTTAAGGAACTTAAGGCCTTGCTGGCCGAGCTTACGAACAGCAGAGATACGTTGAAGGCAGGCGCGCAGGAGCAGGGGAGAATCATTAAAAGTGTGTCTGAGCGCTTGTCCGCGCTGGAAAGCCGGATGGTGATGGAGGTGCCGGCCTGGGCCGAGCCTGCGGTTAAGGCTGCGGTGGCTGACGGGTTGTTGGACACCTCTTCCGGCGGCAGCTTTGATCTGTACCGTATTCTAACCCATACTGAACCGTGCAGGCCTGCTAATCACCGAGAAGGAGGGATAACGGAGATGAATAACGAAGCGCTCAACAATGTACTTGCCTTTGCTTCCGTGCTGGCTGTATTTGTAATGGCGCTTGTGCAGCTGGTGAAGAACAGCCTGGTGCTTCCGCGCAATCTGGTTCCGGCAATCGGTCTGGTCATCGGTCTTCTGGTTGGGGCGGTAGCCTATCCCTTCACCGATATGAACCTTGTGCTGCGTCTGTGGGCCGGGGGATTGGCCGGACTTTCGGCGACAGGATTGTTCGAATTGGCCTTCAATAGACGCGGCGGCTCAACCAAAGATGAGTAAGGGAGCAGCGCGTTCCATTCAGACGAAGTAGGAAGCCTTATAAGCAGACGTTTCTCTCAGGTTGTTGCTCCCCATACACATCCCTGGAAACATCCATAGAATAGAGCAGGTTCACAGAGAGAAGGTGACACGATTGGGAACTTATCTTGATGCAAGAAGATCACAGAATGCAAGTACGGCAAACTCGCAAGACTTCTCGACGGCGCTCGTGCGGCCGTGGGGAAGTCTTTTTGCTGCATTGCCCAATCGCTGAAGGCACTTGTCACATATTCTGTGTTGTAATCCAAAAACGAGGAGGTTATTACATGGGAGCTGATTGCGGTTATGGCGGAAAAGTTGGCGGTGTTGGTGTAGGTCCTGTATGTCCTTTCACATCAACAGGTGCGATTCTGGTTCTTTATATCCTGCTGGTTATTATTCTAAGTGCTTGCTTCATCTAAATAGCTCCGAGATGAGTGGCTTCTGGTACTTGTACCGGGAGCCTTTTGAGCATGGCAGTCAATGGAAGAAATAATGTATTCCTGGAGGAATAGGCAATGGCGGTCTGGGTTGTCGGCAAGAAGATTGGTGATCTCGGGGGTTACGGTGAAGTGTACATAGCTCATCAGAAAGAGGGAGACAGCCTGTCCAAGGAGGCGTACGCTGTCAAAAAGCTGGTTAAATTAAACAGGCTGTCTATTGAAAGGTTTCAACGTGAGGTTCGACTGTGTAGTCATTTGAATCACAAACGGATTATCCGAATTCTTGCATTTCATATTCAAGAAGAGCCTTATTTCTATGTGATGCCCCGTTATCAATCAAGCATGAACAAGCTGTTACCTGAGATCAAACGGGATATCCGCAGGATCAAAGTGGTTATCAACCGGATTCTGGACGGGGTGGAATATCTTCATCAGCAGGGTATCTACCATCGTGACCTCAAACCGGCCAACATTTTGTTGAATAAAGAGGATGATCTGGTAATCAGTGATTTTGGGTTGGGGATGCAGGCGGGTTCGGTCACACGCAGTCTTACTCTCTCGCATGCAGGGCTCGGAACCCGATTCTTCGCTGCTCCCGAGCAGTTGAAGGATGCCAAACATGTGGATCAGCGCTGTGACATCTACAGTTTAGGATGCATGATCTATCTGTGTTTCTCCAGAAATGTCATGGACAGGCATTTTGATTTCAGAAATGTCCCGCCTGCCCTGACGTATGTAATTCGTAAAAGCACGGCTCTCAACAAGGATGCGCGTTATGCGGATATTCAAAGTCTGAGACAAGCTTTTAATTGGGCGATCCACTCACTGGTGCATTCATAATGTCTACCGCTTGGAGCGCCATATCCGGATGCATACGGCCAGCATGGCAAAAATCAGGACGAAATAAAATAGCTTGGGCATTGTGTTCACCTCCGATTTAGATATAGAATATCCTACATTATACGTTATTGGAAAAAGGAGGTTTCAGCATGAGTGAATTTCAACGACCAGCCCCTGTACACCAAGGAGCAGTTTAGGGTTCATGGAGGGAGACAGGGTGTCTTGTGCCAAGTGGATCTCTGTACAGGAGCTGATCAATGGGGATAAAGTTAATAGCACCTAAGTGGACGAAACGATAAACAGACTATTCGTGAGTAGAGATAGGGAGCTTGTGCGGCCTAACTTATTGAACCCTATTTTCAAAATCTGTGATGAAGTAGCGACCTGCTTGAGTTAACCTGCTTCCATTTACAAAAGCCACCTTAATACGATTTAGTAAGCCCTCTCGATTAAAAGTAATATTTGTTGCAAAGTCTGCTTTGTTGATTTGTTCTAAAGCAGCAAACGCCTATTTCTCGGAATTCAGGTTCCTCTTCTTGCTCGATATATTTCAAAATCAGATACATAATAGCTTCACTTTTCTTTATTTTCATTTAAAAAATCCTTTCATGGTAAGTTATTATCCATCTTTAAGAATTCGACATTTTATTCTAACTCCCTTTCGGTGTCCAAGTAAGGCATGGCTGGTACGACTTGTATATCATCCAAGAGATAGAGGTGTGACGTAGATCGTGTAGACGGATCGGTTTAAGGCCGTGCTGGCGATGAAATGCTATCCAGCGCTTAGTGAGGCGCTCCGGGTCAGAAGGGAAGCCATTAGTTCGACAGAATAAGAACACCTAGTCATTTGCAACCCACTTATCCCCTAACTGCAGCTTCATTTTAGCCCACTCCAACCTGTAGGCTTTTAATTCATCTATAACGGAAGTTGGGATTGCGATTACTCGTCTTGAGTGTTTATTCTTAGGTCCCTTGATAACCGGAGCTCCATCTTTATACATTGTTACGGTTTGCTTTATGTTAATCGTTCCGTTGATTAGATCAATGTTCCTCCAATCCAAGCCGGCTGTGTTTTGTCTTCGAGCTTACGTTCTACAAACTTAGTGGTCCATATCTCAATGGATTTACTGAAGGTGAGTTTCTCCGGCCTTATATAGTTACCGGACTCAATTTCCATCTTAAATTTTACTAATTCTTGCTCCAGGTGATTCTGCAGCCGACGTGGAGCGCGCAGCAGTTCAGGATCTTCAACTCGAACGGTTTTTCGCTCAAAATCACGTTCCCCTTTTGCGTCATAGCCTAGCTCGACGGTAAGCCGCCATGAGGTGTCTCCGCGCTTTTCTATGCTGCCTTTCGCCATAAATAAGTGACCTCCCTAATTTCCCAAGTAGAATAAAAAATCTGATTCTGGTACAATCTATATATTAAGTTTGAAGGAGCGGAGCACATGGATAATGATTTGGTGCAGTTATTGCGGTCCGTCATTCGCGAAGAATCAGGTCCTGTGAATGAACGCCTGGATCGGATGGAGACAGAACAGACTCTTATTAAACAAGCAGTGCTGGATACTAACGAGCGTGTGAAAAGAATTGAAGAAGTCCAAGAGTCGCAGCATAAGATTATTGAGCTGCTCTCGGTCCGTTCCATTGACCAGAAAGCCCAGCTTAAACGAATTAAATAGTAATCTTGATCCGGTGCTTCCAGGCATCGGATTTTTGTTTGCTGTTAGGACAATTCACGGCGCTTCTGAGGGCTGCTGTTCAAGAGAGCTGTATTTTTATACCGCCCGGTGGAGTTGGTTTAAATTCCTGACTATATCGTCACGATTTACGGCTTTAAATGCGTGTTAAAGCTTATCTTGCTGTTCGGTAGATAAATGCATGTTTGATTTTCGCGTGCAGGGCACGCAGAACTACGTGAAATGATGTTTCTAGCCTTGGGTGACAATAAAAGAGTTTTGTGCGAGCGGCGCACAAAAGTGGTTTGTGGCACCAAGCGCCAGAAAATATCCAATCAGTTGTGCGAATCCCTTTTTCTTCACGCGGTGAAGGAAACACAATACTTTCTGCCGAGCTTCGGCAAAAACTTCAAATAAGACGGTACGACTTTTCACCGAAGCTCGGTAAAAACCTGATGTATAAGCAATTTCATTCGCCAAGCGACCATAAATAGAGTTTCGTACGCCGGGCGGACAAAACCAATTTCACCAACGGTTGGTGAAAACTATATCTCACTGAGCACCCAGAGCTTTCCGTCACTGCGTGACGAAAACTTCTCAAGAACTTTCAACGTTCTATGAGCGCCAAATTGGGATCTTTACTAAGCCAACTACTGCACCTCAAGGGACTGGCAGCGAATGCGAATCCTGAAGCACCTGTAAGAAGAGGGTTGGTAAAAGAGTAATCAATAAAGGCGGGGCCCAGTGTATGGGAGCACATACCTGATGTTCTCATGGTAAAGAATGTACAGGAGATATTGAAGATAGGGAGAAAGCAAGCCTATGACTTGATGGCTTCCGGTCAGTTTCATTGTATTAGGATTGGTCGGAAATGGTTGATAGCAAAACAGGGTTTTGTTGAATGGTTGGAGGGTGATCGATAATAAATATTGAGTCGTAGAGTAGAAAAACATCTAGAAATTCAGCACCCAATCGGCACCCAAATCATGATATTAGCTGAGTACACTGCATTGTAGAAACTACTTAATTCCTTTCTACATAAGGCTTTACACAAAAATAATCGGGGCCCTATCTCTAGGGCCCCTTTCATGGGAGAGGAGTCGAATGAGAAAATTATAGCTTCTTCAAAATCGCGAAACCCTTGGTACATTGGGATTTTTGTGAAAATAGGAGAGGGGTGGAAGGGCTGTTTTTTGGCCGTTTTTGCAAATTTGGTGCCCACATGGTGCCCAGTTTCGTTCCCCGTTTTAAGCTTTCTTTTTCGTAGGTATAATCATGTCATCAAAGACATCGGCAGCAGCCTGATCCACTGACTCGAATATGTGACCGTAAATCTCCAGCATCTTCATGTCAGTATGTCCCGCACGTTTGGCGATTGCCTTCGAATGAACCTTTTTATAGATCATCCATGAAATAGAAGTATGACGGAGGTCATGCAGACGGATCGGCTTAAGATTATGTTTGCGATGAAATGCTATCCAGCGCTTAGTGAGACGCTCCGGATCAGAGGGCACTCCACTGGTTCTGCAGAATAGGAACTCTGAATCCCCCGCTGTCCATTTATCCCCCAGCAGCAACTTCATTTTGGACCATTCGGTTCTGTACAGCTTCATCTCATCTAAGACAGTCGGTGCAAGTGAGATACGCCGTTTTGATTGTTTGTTTTTAGGTCCTTTAATGACCGGAGCCCCGTCCTTAAACATAGTCACAGTTTGCTTTATGTCAATAATACCATTGACCAGATCGATGTTCTTCCATTCCAGTCCGGCTAGTTCAGCACGGCGCATGCCGGTTGTTACAGCTAATGTGACTTGAAGTCGGAGCTGGATTGGCTCGTCCTCAAGCGCCACAAAGAGCTTCTCAATTTCCTTCTCGTCATAGTATTCCATTTCTTTGATGTCATTCTCACGAGGCTTCTTAACCCCGATCATGGGATTCTCTTTCAGAACACGCCACTCAACCGCCTTGGCGAAAATGCTGCGCAGTACCCGGTAGTTGTAAACGATGGTTGCAGATCCAAGCGGCTTGCCCTCTTTGTTAAGGCTGGCCTCAGGCGTTCGAAGATAGTCCAGGTAATCAGTGATGTGCATGGTTTTAATCTTGTCCATATGCATATCGCCAAAGTAAGGGAGTATGCGGCGCTCCGTATGGAATTTGTAACTGACTTTTGTCTTCTCTTCCAGTTCAGGCTCCACGAACTTTACAATCCATTTCTTGATATAGGCTTCGAATGTAAGCTTCTCAGGCTTGATGTAATTCCCCGCATCCACTTCCATTTGGAACTTCACCAATTCAGCGTCAAGATAGTTCTGCAGCCGCCGGGGTGCCCGCAGCAGGGCTGGATCATCGACCTTGATCGTTCTGCGCTCCTGGACCCGTTTACCTTGGGCGTCATAGCCGAGTTCGGCGACCAACCGCCAGCGGTTCTCACCGCGTTTCTGAATACTTGCCATAATATAAATACCTCCCGGTAGAATAAAATATTTGATTCTGGTACAATCTATATATCAAGTTTGAAGGAGCGGAGCACATGGATAATGATTTGGTGCAGTTATTGCGGTCCGTTATTCGGGAAGAATTAGCACCCGTAAATGACCGGTTGGACCGTAACGATGAACGGCTGGATGGTATAAGCCAGCATCTTGGGAACATCGACCAGCGTCTGAACCACATTGAGGAAGATCAGCACCTCATTAAGAGTGCTGTACTGGATACCAACGAACGCCTTATCAATGTTGAGTCTTTATTGGAGAATCAGCACAGGATTATTGAACTGCTCTCGGCGCGTTCTATAGAGCAGGAAGCAAAGCTTAAACGAATTAAATAGATTGCACAGTCCGGCACGGTCAGGTGTCGGACTTTTCTTTGTTTTGTGACCAAGTTAATACGAATTACGGCCTATGTGAGCGGAGGGGATATTTGTATCTCCAGAGGCCGTGAGAGTGAATTTGCTGACTATATCGTCACTTTTGAGGGCTTAAAATGCATGTCAACTGGAACTGCTATCTAACTTTTCATTTATGGATTGATCTTTTTGAGGACATTGACATAAAGGGCTCTTAATCGAACAATGGACCGAGAATCAAATTTGTTGAAATCACTATCAGAATATTTTTGATTAAGAAAGCGTGAATGAAATGTTTTGTCAGTAGTTACTACCGCCGGTTCAAATATTTCCTCAAACTGATCTGCAGTAATATCAATAATAAGATCGTTATACTCCAACCAAGCATGTGATTGTCCCTTACGCCATCCACATACATAAATTGTTTCAACACCGTGTTGCTCTCTCAGGTACTTTGCAAGGAGGTTACTTGCATCTCCACAACATGCTCGCGGGAATCGATTAAACCAGGGCGACATCGAATATTCTGATATATCCATTTTTTCAATTGCCCTGCGAAAGAGTGTGGCTGAATCATAAATTTTTCTATGAAGTTCCTGTTCCATGGAACCCTCCTATTAAAAGGCTAATTGATTTCGCGTGCAGGGCGCGCAAAACTATGTCCAATGAGTTTTATGCGAGCGCCGCATAAAAGTGTTTTTTGGCGCTGAGCACTAGTGGATATCTATTCAGTTATGCGAAGTTCTTTTTTCTTCACGCGGTGAAGGTAACTCAATACTTTCTGCCGAGCTTCGGCAAAAACATTATATACGCCAGTCTGACTTTTCACCGAAGGCCGGTGAAAACTTGATGTATAAGTAATTTCAGTCGCCCAGCGACCATTAAATTAGTTTCGTACGCCGGGCGGACAAAACCAATTTCACCAACGGTTGGTGAAAAACTATATTTCAATGATTACCTGGAGTTTTCCGTCACCGAGTGACGAATACTTCTTCTGGAAAATTGGGCCTTTGTGTACCGACTCCGTACGAAACTTCTGTTTTGTTCACCGCGTGAACAGAACTACTAAAAGATCCTTACAGAGCGATGCATAGTTTTCACCGCCGAGCGGTAAAAACTCCTTGACTGTACCCCTAGAGTTTTTGCCACTCGGCAGCAAAAACTCTTTTCATGAATTTTTTATTGCCTGGCAATGAAAATCACTCATTGGATTTAGTCGGCAGCTGTCTTGCATGCATACGTAGAAAATCAACCAAAGGCATTTTCAAATATGTATCATGTTTTCTAAGCGCACGTATTAATATCGGTTCGAATGCGTCTGCAATAGCTTGGATAGGATCACCTTCGACTGGGACAAATTCAATCTCGATTTCAGGGCGTTTTCTGATTTTTCTCGTTTTTTTCATTCCTTGCAGCTCCTTTATAATGCAGGGTTTATCTTTCAGACATCGAAATATTATGTTATGGAGGGGATGGAAATGCAAGATGTTATTGATGCTTACGTAATTGAAAACGTCGAATTAGACAAATCCGAATACTTTATTAATGAATACATATCACTGTCAACATTGGATGATAAAAAAGTCCTGGTAAGTATAAATAAAACTGAGCCTGGTCCTGTAACTTATGAATCTAATGGATACCTGTTCTTTCATGCACTTCAATTAGGGCTCCCAAGACTAAATATTCGCATCTCAGAGCCGCCTAGGCCTTATGGACGCATTGCTTATGGAATAGTGGGAAAGTGGAATACTCCTTTATTTAAGTTTTCTTCAGCCATTAACGATGATATTGAACAGGATAGCTCTTCTGCATATATTACTGAACAAGACATACAGGACATAATTAGGTTCTTTGAAATTTACAAAGCGCATAGTAAAGTTTCAAGGGGAAAACGTCAGGTTTCTGAGTGGAGGGAGACGAGATGGAGTTATGCACTTAATCAATACACTGAAGCGTGTCTCTCTACCACAATTGAAAGTAGTAATCAAGCTCTTATTACAGGATTAGAGGCATTACTTGTATCAGGTGAAGGTAACCTTCAATATAAGGTTTCGCTCAATGCGGCCCTCATATTGGCTGATTCCTACGAGCAAAGAACTGATATTATGGGTCGAGTCAAAAAGATGTACAACTTACGCAGCAAAGCTACTCATGGTGAAATTGCAGCGCTCGTTAAGCTTCTAAACAAATCAAGTGTCTATGACGATTACTTCGAGTTGAAGAAAATCTTCTCCCAGTTGCTGCTTCTTACATATGGTAAAAGTGAAGAAGAGATATTTAATCGGCTGGACGTTGTACTACTCAGCGGACCTTCATTCTGAGCACCTAACCAGTGCTTTTTCTATGCCTGGATAAAATGAGAAATTAGTTAATTGTTGTTCGTGACTTATTTCCTATTTTCCTTTCTCACGGTCAACTTTGGACCGCCCCCTTATTTCCTTCTATTTACCTCCTTAGCTTCTGACTTCCCTTCCAGCCATTCAATGAAGACTGTTCGTGATACGAACAGTCGCCGGCCAACCCTGGCAACGTGAAACTGACTTGATGCAAGTAGTTCATATGCCTTATTCTCACCGATCCCCAAGAACTTCTGTATATCAGCCGGGGAGAGGACTGGCGGCAGCAGTTTCTCAGTCCTCGTAATATCGTGCCGCGACGTTCCTTCCGGTGTAGGCGCGGCGGCAGGCTCTCATGGAGGTCGTATATTCACCGTCACTTCGATCTTCATCTCCTTTAACTCCTGCAGAGCAGTAAGCAGCAGATCGGCAGCGGGGGACTTGCTTGCGGGTTCACTGCTCATCAGTCGGCTCCGCTGTGATGTACTTGTCCAGCACTTCATCAAGATTGGTCGCGATTACCCCATGCTGTTGGAACATCTTCTGTAGTTCTTTCCGGACCAAGTGCTTCACTATTATTGCTGACTGTTCTGGCGTTCCGACACGAATAAAGTTGAGGTTGAACTGCTTCTTTTTCATGGGATCAACTCCTTGGGTTATTGGCGATCAGGGAACAAGATAGCGAGCATATCTAAGATACGCTGGCGGTCTTTATCGGAGAGGGTTTGACCGCGATACATTATTCCCTTTGTATTTAACAACAACCAGAGTTCACGATCCTTCGGATTTTCAAAATCACCATCGTTTGAATGATTGTATATTGCTCTGTATTTCGTTTTGGTTGCATCAAGTTCCTTCCGTAACTCAAAGGCCTCTTCATCAAAGTAAATATCGTCTCCAACAAATAGTGTTAATTTTCCCATGCTGTTTCTATCATATTTTTGCTCTCGTGACACATAAGTAGGGATGTGCCCTGCGTACATCATTAAATTAAAAGGGGATTCTCCTAAATGCCCTGCTATTTTTCCTAATATTTCTGCTGATGGCATCTTTTTAAGCTTCCCATTTTCAATTTGTGATAAATACGGATGAGAAACTCCAGTCTTTTCAGCGAGCTCGGTCAGATTGTAGCCTTTTTTCTTGCGTAAGTCCCTTATATATTCCCCGAATTCAGTAATATTCAACGTGTATTCTCCCCTTTCAAACCAATAATAACTTATTTTTGTTCATACAACAACAACCACTTGACACATCAACAGAAGAGAAGTATATTTGGTGCATCAACAACATTTGACACATCAACAGAAAAGGGGTGAATGCTTTGGAGAAAATGACCATCAAACAGGCTGCCCCCTATGTAGGGGCGAGTGAGTATAAGCTAAGAGAATTAGTTCGAAATAAAAAGATTCCTGCCTATCGGGTGGGAGCCAAGATATTATTCCGTAAAGAGGCACTTGATCAATGGATAGCGGATCAAGAGTCCAAGAATTGTAGTTCTGTAGACTAGGATTCCTCTTCATAAAGACAATTGCTAAGTAACCCGTACCAATACACATTCCAGCATTCCCCGCAACGCCCGAGTATAAGCACACCCCCTAAAGGCTCCCAGCCGCTAAAACATGCTTAGATAATCGGCAAATACAGCTTAAAAAGGAGACGAGAGATCATGACAACATCAACCAAGCCCGCTACCGTTCAGATTCCGCAGCTCATGCTCACAGATCGCTATTGGCGTGCATTGAATCACCTGTTCACACAGCACAGTTTGCTGCAGCGGTACCTGACCACTCAATACTTTGATACGGAAGAAAGCACGGTTGATTCCGCAGCGCTTAAGCGACTGTCCCGGCCGTGGAGCCAATCGGAGAAGTTCATGCTTAACCTGGCGCTGCACCTGTTCAATGAGCGGCTGGCAAAGGTGAACCTTTCTGATATGGACTATCTGGATGATTTCAATAAGAGGCTTGTAATTGAGGCGTTACGGCTACGTTTTAATTAAGAATTTGCTACTGCCTTAATGAGCCAAACGATTATTCATTAAATACTCTTAACTTGTGTTTAAGAACACACAAAACTCGACTGAAAGGAGGAACTGAGATGTATTCGAACGAGGAGAAGGAGCCACATGTGTTTTCGATTATGTGAGTAACAGTTGGGAGGTATACAGCTGCGTCCCGCGTCACATGTCTAAGCTGCGGAAGATAGTCGCACCCCATTGGACGGAAACGATTGACGGCAAGGTAACCGCGGCGAAGTTTCGGCTTAGCGGAAAGCTTCTAGTATCAGAATGAAGCGTCTGCATCAAAATCGTGTTACTAAGGATACAATCTAGCGCTTAAAAACGATATAGGAGGACTCATACATGCGTAATCAAAGAGCAAGACGCAATACCCCGACCGAAATCATCCAGCAGGCTGCACCAACCTATGCAATGCCGGAGCTGGTGGAGCGGAAACCGGAGTTTGATCCACAGCAATTCATGCAGCAGCTCGGTCAGATGGTATTACAGCAACAAACCCAGCAGCCCCGACCGCAAACATTGGATGTAAAGGAGGCAGCTGAGTATTTAAGGATCTCGGCTTGGAGCGTGTACGACATGTGCAGAACCAAATCGTTACCATTTTTCAAAATCAGGTCAAGGATTTTCTTCCGTCGGCATGAGCTGGAGCGCTGGATCAGCGAGAACACAAACCAGTGCGGTATGGAGAGGTAGGTGAGGCAGCATGACAACAGCCCAACGGTTCGTCAGCCTGCGCCTGCTGGAGCTGCTGAGAACCCTAGCTGCAAAGCGCGGAGAGATGGAGCAGGTCGGTATCCAACTGGGGTTGATATCTGAACTTCATGAGAAGGTGGGTAACGCACTGTTCGAACTGAACGGCATTGCCCCGGAGCAGGCGAACACGCTTTGGCTCATGCTGGAGGATTACCTGTCCGGCCGCATTAAGGATTACGAATTGCTCAGCCTGCTGGCGGGAGCGGTGGTGAGGTGAATTGCCTCCAAAGAAAAAGAAAAATTTCTTTACAGCTCCAAATGATTCTTTTGAAATCGGTCTTAACCCATTTCAGATAGCGGTCTATCTGTATCTGACTCGTTGTAGTAACAACTCGGACAGCGCATTCCCGAGCTTTTCAACAATTGCTTTAAAGAGTGGGATGGGTGAAAGGAAGGCTAAGGAGGTAGTGAAAGAACTGGTTGAGATGGGGTTAATCAAAAAACAGCAACGATGGGGCGAGAAGGGAAGGCAAAGCAATGTCTATCAGGTGGTTGAACCAGCTGCTGAGGGGAACAATACTTCCCCTCAAAGAGAGGGATTGAGTGCACCAGATGCACTAACCCTAGTGCATGACATGCACAACCCTAGTGCACCACATGCACAGTATAAAGAACTATATATAAATAACCAAGATAAGAATATTAAAAGATACATCGATTTACCAATCGACGATCATGTTTTTCTAAACATTTATAATGCTGAATTTAAAAGATCGTTGAAAAAGGAGCATCCAAAGATCACTGAGGAACAACTCCAGCACATCACGTACCATATTGAGTTGCTGCAGGAATGGGAGATAACAGTTGAAGAATTCAGGGAGCAGGTGAGAGATCACTTTGAAACCCTGGCTAAGAAGAACAACGGTAGCATCCTAGCCTTTATACCATCGTTCATGAGACGTTTTGAGATTCCGTATACAGGGTTCGATGGATAGTAGTGAGTGTCACCGTAAAACAAAAGAGCTCTCCGCAGCGGGAGAGCAAAGGCCGTAGTATCACCCAAACATTATACCAGAAGGGTGAGTGCAATTGAATATACTCGATAAGCTGCCGTTACCGGTTAAGCGAGAAGTTAGATCTAAGATGGAGACGGAGTTTGAGCGTTATCGACTGTGGAAATTTATCACCTTCCAGGAGAGAGAAGTCTCTATCACCGCTGCCTGGTCGGATACACCCAAGGGATTCACTGGAACAGTTAGCGATCAGACCGGAAATATAGCGGCTTACAATGTCAATGAGCCGGAACGTCGCCGTCAATTCTGTGAACGAGTTGAGTACGCCGTTAGCCGACTCCCACATAAAGAGCAACAGGTAATTACCCAACGGTATATGCAACGGGAAGTAACATTTGATTTTGTGGTATTTAATCAAACTATTGATCCCCCTATGAGTCGGGGGACATATGACAAAATCAAGGCTAGAGCTATGACGATGCTGGCAATGGCGCTGAACATCGAGGTTGAAGGTTTGAAGGAAATATTCTAAAAAAGGATGATGAACAATGGTTGAAAAATCAGTACTGCAAAAGCTGGCAAGCGAAATTACAAACGATGATGAACTGTTCTCGGATTATCTTCTTTCGTTGGCGAACAGCGGTGAAATCTACGAAAAGCAATACGGCCACATATTGACGGCTGCTCTTCAAAAATTACCGAGTTGGGAGGACATAATTGACATCATCTCCCCGGTTACTATTGAGCTTTTAGCCTATACGGCAGAATATCATCAAGCGATCTTCCAGGAACTGCTCCACGACATCAAGAAGGCTCACGACAATCTTGCCGGCTGCCGGGAAGAGATTGAAATTGTTATTAACCGTCATACCGATTCTGAATTAATGGTTGTTGAGAAGTTGCATGACATTAAGAGGTTGGCAGATGAAGGTTTGCCGGTGAAGGAACTACAGGATGAACTCAAATCCAGAGGGTACCTACGGACTGTCTTTATTCGCACTAATAACTACACGCCGAGAGACGAGATCGAGGGTGCAGAAGCTTGAATCAAGAAGCTGCAGGCGGGTACCAGAGTGTTTTCGTCAAAGCGCTGCACTTGGAGGAGATATCCATCATGTCCATGGAAGCACTGGTCAGCCGCTGGGAGCATAATTCCCGGCAGCACGCCGTCATCCTTCGCAATATCAAACGGGGGAGTACCAGAAGGTAGGGTTCAATACATTGGTTCGAATTTGAGCTTCCGTAGCAGGCAAAACAAACTCAAAAAAGCGGAGGAGATAAGTGATGAATAATATCATTACACTGAATCAGAATTCAAATCGGGCGGCACGTTCCAAATACTTAACCCAGGCAGCAGTGTCAAACGGCCGGCACATGATTTCCCTGCGGGAAGCGCGTGAGAATGCAAGGCGTTCAACGAAGGAAGCGGCTGAAGCTGCAGGTATTACGTTACGGACGTTAAAGAGATGGGAAATGGATTGCGGGAGAGCCGATTCATTTGCAATAGGCCGTCTTTGTCAGTTTTACGGTATTTCATTGGGACATGTACATGCGGGTAAAGAAGCGGACCTACTGGCAGCGAGAAGGGAAGTGAGCAATGTGGAAAAGAGGACGTTTGAAGTTGATGACCTCATTGTAGTCTTGAAACAAATGGGCCGTGATACAACAGAGCTCGAGAAGTTCGTCGAAGAGACCAGAAAGAGCCGGGAAGCTGAAATAAAAAATGCCCTCAGCGTTGGCGCGCCGGAGACATTTAGCGAATTGCATATGTAATTGTTTCCCAATGAAACGATTATACCGCATTTATCTTATAGGCTGCAACTATTAATTTTTGTCCAATTATTGTCAGGGGGAATGAGTGTGTTAAGGCTCAGTGCAGCAGAACATGCCCGGCCTCCAACATCAGCAGGGGTGGGACGCGTAGTGGAGTAATATCAACAGAAGGGAGCAACATCATTGGAAAGAGCAATTTACGGCATGGCAATGCCATTTAATGATTTCTATGCAGATACAGATGTTGAGAAGAACACCTACATGGTGAATCGGACCAATCGAGCAGCTGTATTCTTCGATAGCAAAGTCGGAATCACATTGGGGCATGACTATACCCAAGTAGTCGGAACTACTGATGACGGTTTGCAGATCCAATTGGCTGACGGAGGACTGTTCTTCAAGCTCTCTCCAAGTTCTCCTTTAGGATGGAGTGTTTACAAGAAGGTTAAGCGAGCAGCGCTCAGGCATTGTAGCATTTCATTCCGGAAGATACTGAGTGAGCGGAATGCTGCGAAAGAGATGGTCAGTTCTGAAATCTTCCGCTCAGAGGGATTTACCGACGAGGTAAGTGTCCACGATCTGAGGGAGATTATTGTTCACGAGGTATGCCTAACGAATGGCCCAGCTAATGAACTGACATTTTGCACTACGAACGCTGGCGATCCAAGGCTAAGCGGGATTAGATGGGATAATAGCCAACCCATACCGAAAGATCTGATTCGGCCTAGCGAACGTCCGAGATTTGACCGTGAAATGTGGCTGGCTGAAGAAACAGCATCCCTATCCGCAGATATTAAGGATTTCAAGAAAGAACTAGAGAATGCAACGCAACCTAATTTAAGGAGGAAATGAGAATGAACACAACATTATTTGACTTGAAAAACAATGTAATCAGTATCGGTAATGAGCTTCTTGCAGTAAAGCAAGAGAAAATAGCAGAGGCATCTAAACATGATGCTAATCCAGAGACAATAAAGCAGCTTGAATTGAACGAAACCAGTCTGCAAGCGCGATTTGATGTCTTTAAGAATGAATATGAGGCGATGAATGCGGAAGAAATGGCCTCTATGAGCCCCAATAATAGAAGATTTAACGGTGAATACAATGATCCAAAGTTACACATTGAAAGTGCTAAAGCTGCATTTATCCGTGCAGTTGCACGAGGGGCTAGTGTAACAACTGGAGTATCGGCAGCATTAGGTGATGATAATTCATCTGGAGGCGAAAGGATCCTTCCCAAGACCATGACCAATGAGTTGCTGCATGAGCCGTTCATCAAAAATCCTCTGAGAGAAGTTTCTACCTTTACGAGCATTACAAACCTTGAAATTCCTAAAGTGATATTCACGCTAGATAATGATGACTTCATCGAAGACACAGAAACGGCAAAAGAACTCGAAACCGAAGGAGACGTTGTTAAATTTGGCCGGAATAAGTTCAAGGTGTTTGCACCTGTGTCTGAATCGATTCTAGCAGCTTCAGACACTAACCTCGTACAGATAGTAGATCAAGCGCTGCGAAGTGGCTTAGCTGCGAAAGAAAAGAAAGTCGCGTTTGCTAGTTCTCCTAAAGCTGGAGAAGAACACATGTCTTTTTATTCAACGCAAAATGCAATAATCGTAGTCAATGGAATCTCCCTTTATAAAGCGATCAAAGCGGCAATTGCAGCACTACCTGAATATTTCCGCGAGAATGCATCTGTTGTTATGCGATATGAAGATTATCTCGATATTATCGAAATTTTATCGAACGGCAGCGCTACTCTTTTTGATGCCCAGCCTGAGCAGATCCTTGGTAAACCGGTTGAATTCTGCGATTTAGCCATTAAACCAATCATCGGAGATTTCAGCTATTCTCACTTCAACTACGATCCACAGATTATATATGACCGTGACAAGGATGTTAAAACGGGCATGTGGGATTTCGTTCTAACTGCCTGGTTTGACCATCAGATTAAACTTAAATCTGCATTCCGTATTGCAAATGTACAGTAACAATTAGATAGGGGGCCAAGTTTCTTCAAGTGTTTTGCTTTGAAGAACGTGCGCCCTCTACCAAAATACTAAGTCAAGTTTTAATAAGAGGGGGATAATATGTACGATAAGTGGCATTGCTACTCAAAAGCGATAGAATCTTCACCTGCCGTATCATCAGGTCCGAGCAGCACGCAGACAGCGGGAACCAGCACGAGGAACACGGCCGGGCCAAGTAGCAGGGATACAGCTGGGCCGAGTAGTAGAGAAACATCCGGCTCTAGTAGCAGGGACACTGCAGGCCCGAGCACCAGAGATACATCCGGACCGAGTAGCACGAATACGACAGGACCGAGGAATATTTCTGGAGCTACTCAAACAGAAGGGACCTATATTGGTATTGGTGGGCACAACCACGGCATCCCGGTTGGGACCGTCTTTAAAGATATTGATGGTGTGCCAAGAACATGGGTAGCTTCAGGGAATCACAGCCACCCCATCACTTTGGCCAGTCATGAGCATAACATGAACCACACCCACGATATGGATCATACCCATGACATGGACCATACGCATGATATGAACCACACTCATAATATGGAGCACACCCATGATATGAGTCATACCCATAACATGGAGCACACGCACCAGGTTCCAGCACATACACATGAAATCAAGTATGGAATCTATGAGGGCCCAACGCCCAGCAGCCTGAAGATTGAGGTGGATGGCATCCTTGTGCCATATACTGAGACAAGTGGGAAGGGTATCGATATTATTCCTTATCTCAGCAAGGACGATAGTGGAAGAGTAAATAGGGGCCAATGGCATTCTGTCACCATAACACCTAATACCCTCGGTAGAATAGCGGCTTCAATTACAAGCCAAATATTTATTATGAGCCGAGGAGGCGGGAACTACTGATGACATTGGTTGCTGTTTTTTCCACCAAAGATTTTGCCGTTGCCGTTGCTGATCGGCGCAGGGTTCAACTCAGTACCGGCGTCCACATGGATGATGTAAGGAAGCTTCATCAATTGAATGATCAAGTTATAGCAGGTTATTCGGGGATATATCTTCCTATTGGGAACAACAGATACCAAGGGCTGGCTGAGGAAATCATCATGGAGAACGGCGTTCTGGTTACTGCCATATCAACTGTGGAAGATGTAACTGATATCTATAGTAAGGCGCTGCGGAGGTATCTTGATGCAGGCATTCCGAAGGAGTCATTGGAGATAACGTTCCATTTTGGCGGCAAGGGCAGGGACGGAGGATACATGCTAGGGAGAGTCAGCTGCTGGGAAGACTTCCAGCCGATGCTGATGGAATCAAATGAGAATGGTCTGATCTGGAGCCTATCTCGTGCAGAGTATGCAGTAGATCCTTGGCTCACGGCACAGATTGCTTCTTTACCTAAGATCAATGATAAGGCAGTCAGGGATCTTGCGGTGTCCCTGGTAGAGCATACAGCGGAACGTGATGGATATGTTAGTGGAACTTATGATCTGATCGTCATATAGAATAACTCCGATTAATAGAAGTGCGCGCTCATATGATTTGAAGGTGAACTAACTCACCCAGATCATCTGAGCGCTTGTTTTATATATTGGATCATAGATATCTTGAAATGAGCTGCAAATAAGAGTAAAAGTGAATATATTTGAAGCCCGTAGCCCCCCTCCCTTTAGAATTCTTTTCTACGCTTTGGGGGACCGAACTGCCTCATTCGTTTTCGGCGCATGACCATTTCATATATGAGGGGGGGATAAAAAACATTGTCGGATGTTGTTATGATATGTAATATCAAGTTAGAAGTAATAACTTACATATGAAAGGATTGTTAATATGCGACCTGAGTTTGAACAACTCCTAAAATCAGGATTATATCATAAAGAGTCTTTTCCCTATTCTTCTCTCGAGCATAAATTAAATGTAATTGCATTTTTAAATCATGAACTAAAATATGATTGTTACTGTCCTGAGTGTGGTAGAGAGAGCATATTCAAGAGGAATTCTCAGGTGAGACCAACCATAGGTTCGCCTCCATCAAACCATGTCGTGTTAGATAAGAATACTCATAATTTGAAGTTTTTATGTTCACGTAATATTAATCACACCCTTCTATTCTTTTTTAATACGGATGAATCCGTAGACGGGGAAATAACTATAACAAAAATAGGGCAGTTTCCATCAACGGCTGATATTGCAAACGAGGCCACAAAGAAATATGTTAAGGTACTTGGGAGAGACCTGAGCAGAGAATTTAACAAAGCTATTGGGCTTGTTTCACACGGAGTGGGTATAGGATCTTTTGTGTATTTACGTCGAATATTTGAAAACCTAATTGAAGAGGCACATAGTGAGGCTAAAAGTGAAACAGACTGGAATGAAGAAGAGTATTTAAAAGCGAGGATGAATGAAAAAGTTGGATTGTTAAAAGGCCAGCTTCCTGAGTTTCTCGTTCAGCATAAATCATTGTATTCTATCTTAAGTAAAGGGATACATGAACTAAGTGAAGAAGAGTGTTTAGAAATGTTTTCTATTGTAAGAAGTGGCATCGAATTAATACTTGATGAGAAGTTAGAAAAAATAAAGAAAGATAAGAAAATCGCTGAAGCGAGTAGGTCAATCGAAGCTCTGCATGTGAAATATAAATAATAGAACATTAGGTCGCCTCTTATGGCGGCTTTTTCTTTGAGTAGATATTCTGATGCTACAAGATATTTCATGAATATGTAACTCTAACGACTCGGGGAGGATGCATTTCAAAGATTTTGCTGGATGGAAAATCGTACGACGCCTTACGTTGTCTCCATGATTGAGATCGCCGTCCTTTACATGCTTCAGGCGTTTGCCAATCTCAAGCAAAGATTGTCCCGCGATTTGTTTATAGCTGTTTATCTCAGCGGTGATAACCTGAAGACCAGTTGAAGTTAATAAATGAAAACGGTGCCCCATTGGTGCCCAATCGCTGATTTTTGAAGGTTAATCGCTGTGAGGAATGTTGAATAAACCCTTGATACATATGTCATTACACAAAAATAATCGGGGCCCTATCTCTAGGGCCCCTTTCATGGGAGAGGAGAAACCGGACGAAGAGCTTATGGGGAAACGTAAGCCTGCTTCTCGGTTGCTACGACATTTTGTGATGTCGATAATTACATGATGTCCCAGAATGACCATCCTTATACATAGGAATAAATCGGCAGCGAAAGTTGGCGGCGGTAGGCGATGTGACATATAAAGACAATCTTTTTATTTCGAGACGCAGATGTGGTACGATAGGCGTGGACTTATGCCTTTAATTGGCATAACAAACAGAGAACTAAGCAGGTGAGGAAATCGGTGAGAGTTGTATCGGGAAGTGCCAAGGGGCGGCCGCTCAAAAGTGTTCCAGGCAATGGGACTAGGCCGACTACCGACAAGGTGAAGGAAGCATTATTCAGTATGATTGGCCCTTATTTCGAGGGCGGAGCGGTACTTGATCTGTTCGCCGGAACCGGTGGCCTGGGGATTGAGGCGTTAAGCCGTGGGATGGACAGTGCGGTATTTGTAGATATGGAGCACAAGAGCATTGAGACGGTTCGTGCGAATCTGAAGGCAGCCAGGGTGGAGGAGCAAGCAGAGGTCTACCGCAATGATGCAGCCAGAGCACTGGGTGCGCTGGCGAAGCGGGGCCGCAGCTTTGATCTGGTGTTTCTGGACCCGCCATACCGCCTGAAGCACGGGGATGAGCTGATGCTCAAAATGGCTGCCGCACAGCTTCTAAATGAAGATGCCATAGTGGTGCTGGAGCATGAATCCGGCTATGACTATCCTGCAGAGTTTCCAGGGTTTAGCAGAACCAGACAAGCGATATATGGAGAAACCACAATATCAATTTACAAGTATGAAGCTGCTGCTCCGGAAGAGACGGAGAGTGGTGGGGAGGCACAGGATGAGTCTGCAAATTAGAAAAGAGCGTGTTGCCATTTATCCGGGCACGTTCGATCCGGTAACCATGGGACATATGGATATTATTCACCGCGCGGCGAAGCAGTTTGACCGTTTGATTGTAGCCGTGCTTAATAATCTTAGCAAGAATCCGCTGTTCTCCGTCGAGGAACGGACAGAGCTGCTGCGTCAAGCGACTGCAGATCTGCCCAATGTGGAGATCGACAGCTTCCGTGATCTGCTGGTGAACTACGTGCGCCAGAAAGATGCGCAGGTAATTGTACGCGGAATCCGTACCGTAACCGATTTCGAATATGAGCTGCAGAATGCTTCCATTAACCATAACCTGGACCCGAATGCGGAGACGATCTTTATGATGACGAATCCGAAGTATTCTTATCTGAGTTCAAGTGTGGTTAAGGAAATCGCCCATTTCGGCGGCAATGTGAGCGACTTCGTAACGCCTGAGGTGGAGCAGGCGATGAAGCTGAAATTCAGCCAGCGGGATGGCGCTTCCGGCTAAACAGGTAGACTGCTGCGGATAATGCCAGCAGCGCGAGCAGGAGAGCGCCTTGCAGGCTGAGCAGCTCAGGCAGCCGGCTCCAGGTGAAGGTGGTCTGCTGCGCGGCTGTTTGTGCGCCATCCGGCTCGGCAAGCACCGGAAGCTCGTTTGCGCGCAGTGCCTGCAGCGGCTTCCATACTAGCAGCGTAAGCACCGCAGCGTATAAGCTGTGCAGCAGCCGGACTGCAGCCATCGGCAGGAAGCGGACTCCCGCCGGCTTCAGCAGCGTTAGCGCCTGAAGCTGCGCGCAGATGCCGCTCCAGCCGAGTGCAGCTGACAGCAGGACCATGGCCGGCAAGCTGCCGTTCAGGCTGCCGCTGTAGCCTGCTTCAGCGGTAATGGCGGCTGCGCCGAGGTGAAGCTCCAGCAGAGCGGCCGGAAAAGCGGGAGACAATAAGGGCAAGGCCTTCGTCAGCAAGCTGATGACCACGGCGAACATGATGATGTAACCTCCGGCAATCATCAACTGCTGGACTGCGGCAGCGACCGATTCTCCCAGCAGCTTGCCGAAGCTGCGGCCATCGCGGCGATGGGCCTCTTCTGCAGCCAGCGCCATACGTCTATAGAGGGGTTTCCTGGAAGGCGGCGGTGTGCTAGCTTCGCGCCGCTGGAACAAGGAAGCGGTGAATCCTGCCAACAGTCCCGAGCTCCAGTGGATAAGTAGCAGAATGTACCCTGACGTGGGGCTGTGCAGGAAAGCGACGCCGATTACAATCAGCACCGTCACCGGGCTGGCAAAGTGGGCCAGCGCAGCCAAGCGGCCGGCTTCTTTGCTCGTTAGGCTTCCCTGCTGATGCAGCTGGCCTGTGCCTCCTGCCCCCGCCGGGAAGCCGGCGGTCATGCCCAGCGCCAAGGTCCAGGAGGCTGCCCCGGGCAGCCGGAATACCCGGGTCATAAGCGGCTCCAGCAGCACACCGAAGCCATGCACGAAGCCGGAGGCGGTCAGCATTTCGGAGAGGATCAGAAACGGCAGCAAGGCCGGAAAAACAAGGGTCCACCACAGCTTCAGCCCCTTTAGGGAGGCTTCAAAGGAGGCTTCCGGTGACAGTACGATGGCTACCGCGAGTAGAATGGCGGCGGCGCCTGACAATAAGGGCAAGGATCCGGCGGCAAGGCGGCGGATTCCGCTTTTGTGCATGGTTCAGACCTCCTTTTCATAACCTAAGGCGTACGGAGATATTATCAATTTATGCAGGGCTGACAACCCTCATGACAAGCCAGTCCAAGTTAGCCATAGAAGCATATGCACCGCAGGAAAGAAGGGACGTGCAGTGAAGCAGCCTAAGTCCAGAATGGGATTACGCATCGCAGCTTACCTGTTCACAATTATCATCATTACTTATGTAGGTGTATTTATGAATACACCGTATATCGTCTACCAGCCCGGCAGTGCCTCTGAGGTGGCTCCGATGGTGAAGGTGGAGAATGCCGACGATTCAGAACAGGGTACCTTTATGATGACGACAGTGTCGGCCAGCTATGCGAATGTAGCGTTACTGGTGGCCTCTTATTTCAATAAATACGCTGAGGTCGTGACCAAGGAATCACGTCTCGGGGATAAAACCGAAGAAGAATATGCTGCCACCCAGGTCTACTATATGGACAGCTCACAGTCGCTTGCGGTTCAGGCCGCTTATACAGCGGCAGGTATTCCATATGAAGACGTAGTGGACTATATGTATGTGATTTCGCTTACCGATCCGGCCAACCAGGATAAGCTTCAGCCGGGCGACCGGATTGAGAGCGTGGACGGCACAGCTGTTACCGATCCCGATAGCTTGTCCAAGCTGCTGGCTGCATCCCAGATCGGTGACAAGGCCACTGTTACGCTGCTGCGTGCCGGCAAGGAACTGAAGGAGCAACTGACGCTGATTGAAGTTAAGGACTCTGCCGATGCGGCAGGCCGTCCCGGATTTGGAATAACGATCGGCGCCCTGCAAAAGGTAGAGCCTCAGCGTGAAGGCGTGGATGTTAGTTTCGCCAGTACCAATGTGGGCGGACCATCCGCGGGGTTGATGTTCTCGATGGAGATTTACAACCAGCTGGTGCCGGGCGATTTGACCAAGGGCTACCGGGTGGCCGGAACAGGCACAATCAATGCGGCCGGGGAAGTGGGCGCGATTGGTGGTGTCAAGCATAAGATAGTGGCGGCGGAGCGCGAGGAGGCCGAGATCTTTTTTGTGCCTATCAAGAATTATGCGGAAGCCAAGGCGCGTGCAGACCAAATAGGCACAAGCATGAAGCTGGTGCCGGTCTCCTCGATGAATGAGGCGTTGAAATATATGGAGGAGCTTCCGGCTAAAAAATAATCGGCGGCTCCAGATAGTCGCGGTAGAGGTCGGCCCGCAGCGGCTGCCTGAACGCTCCTGCATAAGCGGAAGCTGCCTGAATATCGCGCTCCAGCTGGGGCAGGCTGCTTAATGACGGACGGATGATGACAGGCAGGGTTGCGCTGTGCTTCATTCGCTTCAGCAGCTCCCGGCCGCTCTGGCGGAAACCGAGCACCCGGATATATTGTGGTCCCTGTGCGAGCACGGACGGTGCCAGTTCCTCCTTGGAGTGGCCGAGCAGGCTATGGACGAGCAGGCGCTGCAGCCGGGTATGGGTGTAGCGTTTGCTCTTTAAGGCGTCAAGCAGGCCGGATACGGTGAACTCGGGAAGCTGGGACAGAACCCGCAACAGCCGGTTCTCCAGCCCTTCGTTCATATCATGCAGCCCGCGCAGTTCGGCCGCTCTGCTTGTCGTAAGGAGATGGAGCAGCGGGACGCGGAAATGCTCCAATGTAACCGGGCCTCTGCCTGCCGCATGCTCTCTCTCCAAGATGGACACGCTATATTCCGGCAGGTAGGCAGCCGCAGAGGCATCTTCCCGCAGCAGCTTGCGGATGGCGGTGGCGCTGGCAATGCTTGCTCCAGCCTCAGCAGGGCTGTGGAAGCCCGCTCCGGTGCGCGGCACAGTCAGCGGCTGCATGCGGCTGCCGAGCCGCCGTAGTGCGATCAGGTAATGCAGCCCCAGGCTGTTGTTCGGCTGGCGCAGTAGCTCGGAGGCATCCTGCGGTTTCTCCTCTCCCATGATAAGGCCCTCCCAAGCCTGCGCCGCCGCTGCGCTGTAAGCGGCGGGGAAGCTCTCGCCCAGCGCCAGCCGGCGGGCGAGCTCGTGCTGAAGTTCGCTGCTCTCATCGGCCAGGAATCTGGCCAGGGGCAGCAGCGAACGCAGCGTGCCTGCTTCGGAGCCGAAGCACAGGCTGTCCGCGACGCCGGTCGCTTCCAGCAGAGAGACAGCTCCGAAGGCAAACCACTCTGCCGGCTGGACGGCATACGCCACCGGCAGCTCAAGGACCAGATCGGCGCCCATATGCAGCGCCATCTCGGTGCGCGCCTGCTTGCTGACCGCCGCCGGCTCGCCGCGCTGGGTGAAGGGACCGCTCATGATGACAATGCTATGCTCAGCGTCTGAGAGTCTTTTGGCTTCGTTATAGTGATGTACATGTCCGTTATGTAAAGGATTATATTCGGCGATAATGCCAACCGTTGTCACAGCTGTCTCACTCCAGGTTTTGTAGTATTGGGGTTTCCCATGGTTACATCATAGTTTGTCTGCCCGCCTGAAACAATATTTTAGCTAGTCGAATTCACAGATTGAGTGGCGAAACAGTATCTATATTAGGCGATTTTTTCCGTTCTGGGGCTCCGATACAGGATTCAACTTACTACGGAGTAACCTTAAAAGGCTATGGGGAGTAATTAGATGCGAAAGTGCAGCTAATTTCAGCTGAAACTACTGTTATCGAGCGAATAAGTGCGAATCTGCAACTATTTTCGAGTAAATGGTTACTTGAACGCTCCGAATCCCAAATTAGCTGCGTATTCGCACTTATTTGCTCCAAAACAGAAAAAAACGGTGAATTAGCTGCGTATTCGCACTTAAATCCGGTGGCCGCAGACTTATGTGGCGATCAAGAAGCTTAGTCTTTGATACTACAGGCGACAATCGCTCGAACTTAATATAAAGGGAAAATGGTTGACAAAGTTATGTAAATATAGGTATAATAAATTTTGTTTGTTTGGAGTGATAATTATGAAGATTCACTTTCGCAAAATTGCGAATGCCGACGAGCCTTTACAGCTCCATGAAACGGTGGATGTTAGTAGGGTTGTCAAAGGGCGCAAGGATATTCTGGCTGTTGCACCACTCTCAGTAGACCTTAAAGCGCTGCCCGCGGGAGCCGATTGTGTGAACGTGGTGGGGAAGCTGAGTGGTGAGGTGGACATGTTATGTTCACGCTGTCTCACAGAGGTGAAGCGACCGATGAATGTTCCTTTTGCCGAGACTTTCAAGTGGCTTAAGCAGCCGGTTCTTCCGGACGATGAAGATGAGGAACTCATTTACATCAAGGATGAGAGTGTGGATCTTATCCCCTATGTGGAAGAAAATTTCGTACTGCACTTGCCGGATTCGGTATTGTGCAAGGCAGAATGTCTTGGTCTTTGTCAGAAATGCGGACAGAACTTGAACGAAGGCACCTGCAGTTGCGACAACACAGTGATTGATCCTCGATTCGCTGGGTTGAAAGACTTTTTCAAATGAATAACAACAAGCACACCCTGCTGGACTCAGCGGGTTGAACCAACTAACTTAACAGGAGGTGTATCACAAATGGCAGTACCTCAACGGAGAACGTCCAAAACACGCCGTGACAAACGCCGCACCCACTTCAAACTGGTTGTGCCGGGCATGGTGAAATGCGAACAATGCGGAGAGCTGAAACTGGCTCACCACGTATGCAAAGTTTGCGGAACTTACAAAGCAAGAGAAATCATCAAACAATAGTTTGAATAAGTAACAGACGGATGCTTTCCTAATTCATGGGGAGGCATCCGCTTCATTTATTTGGGAGTGGTACTTCATCATGTTGGTGAGGTGCTATTTTTTTGCCGAAATAGCTGCTTGGAAGTCAAAGCTTTATTTTTGCTGCGGCATGCTTTATACTACATATTAGTACCTGGTTCTAATTATTATCCAATACTCGCACTGATAAGGACAGCGGCCATTTCCCCGGCGGAATGCGTGGATGTCTGCATGTGCCAGGAGGTGAGCCGTCCCATGGAGCGGATGTCCAAGAAAGACCGTCAGCAGACACTGATGCAGATCATTGCAGGCAACCCGTTTGTGACTGACAGAGAGTTGACAAGACAACTGAAGGTCAGCATTCAGACGATCCGGCTGGACCGGCTGGAGCTGGGAATTCCCGAGCTGCGCGAACGGATGAAGCAGATGGCGGAGCATTCCCATGATCAGGTGCGTTCATTGCCTGCGGATGAGATTGTCGGCGATATTGTTGACTTGCAGCTGGACAAGAGCGGCATTTCCATATTCGAAATCAAGGAAGACCATGTCTTCTCCAGAAATAACATTGCCCGGGGACATTATGTATTCGGACAAGCCAACTCGCTGGCGGTTGCTGTGATCAACGACGAGATCGCATTGACGGCTTCGGCCGATATCCGCTTTGTGCGGATGGTCAGACTAGGCGAGAAATGCATCGCCAAGGCGCAGGTCCGTTCCCTTGCAGGCCGCGGAGGCAAAGCAGAGGTGGACGTCTTCACCTATGTGGGGGAAGAGCTGGTATTTCAGGGCCATTTTGTAGTCTACCGGTCCGCTATAGAAGAGAACAGTGAAGGGGGAAACCGCAATGCGGATCGCCATTGATGCGATGGGCGGGGACAACGCTCCTGAATGTAACGTAGAGGGTGCGTTGTCCGCGGCCGCGGAGTGGAAAGACACGCAGATCGTGCTGGTCGGCGATGAAGCGAGACTTGCGCCGCTGCTGAAGAACAAACCGGACAATGTAAGTGTGCGTCACGCTGCCGACGTTATCGGCGCTGAAGACGAGCCGGTGAAGGCCGTTCGCCGCAAAAAGGATTCATCCATGGTGGTTGCCGGCCGGATGGTACGCGAGGGAGAAGCGGATGCGATGATCTCCTCCGGCAATACCGGAGCGCTGATGACGACCGGACTGCTTATTGTAGGCCGGATGCAGGGCATCGAACGCCCGGCGCTCGCGCCGATGATTCCTACGCTTGATGACGTGGGAGTGCTGGCACTTGATCTTGGCGCCAATATGGATGCAACGCCGCAGCATCTTGCCCAGTACGCCCTGATGGGCAGTGTTTATCGCAGCAAGGTTCACGGCATTCAGAAGCCGAGAGTAGGACTGCTGAACGTCGGCACAGAGCCGGGCAAAGGCAATGAATTGACCAAGGAAGCTTATCCGCTGCTGGAGAATCTGGCTGGTATTCATTTTGTCGGCAATGTCGAAGCGCGTGATGTCTTAACCGGAAATTGCGATGTGCTGGTCTGCGACGGCTTCGCCGGGAATATCCTGCTGAAGACGCTGGAAGGAACGGCTGGCGCGATGTTCAAGCTGCTCAAGGAGCAGTTCAGCCGTTCGTTGAAGACCAAGCTGGGCGCAGCGATGCTGATGCCTGAGCTGAGAAGCCTCAAGGGCAAGATGGATTACAAGGAGCACGGTGGCGCACCTTTGCTTGGCCTTAGCGGCCTGGTGGTGAAGGGCCACGGCTCTTCAGACGGCACGGCGGTCAAGAATGCAGTCAGACAGGCGAGAATCGCCCTGATGGCAGACCTGGTCCCCAGTATATCTAAGGAAATTAGTGGGAAGTGAGTGAGAACATGAAACAGTTGCGGCCAGTAGGAATCCTTGGTACAGGTAAATATGTACCCGAGAAGATTTTGACCAACAGTGACCTGGAGAAGATTGTAGACACCAATGATGAATGGATTGTTACCCGCACGGGAATCCGGGAGAGACATATCGCCGCTCCTGAGGAGGCCACTTCGGATCTTGCCTATCAGGCTGCGCTGAACGCGCTGAAGTCGGCAGGTATGAAGGCGGAAGACCTTGATCTTATTATTATTGCAACGGTAACACCGGATCATACTTTTCCATCTACAGCCTGTATCCTTCAGGATAAGCTGGGCGCCAAGGGAGCCGCGGCTTTTGACCTGTCGGCAGCCTGCTCTGGATTTGTCTATAGTCTGGCCACAGCGGTGGGATTCATCCAGAACGGGATGTACAACAATGCGCTGATTATCGGTGCGGATACCTTGTCGCGGATTACGGATTACACCGACCGCAATACCTGCATTCTGTTCGGCGACGGAGCCGGTGCGGTTATTATCGGTGAAGTGCCGGAAGGGCGCGGCTTCCAATCGTTTGATCTGGGAGCTGAAGGCTCCGGCGGCAGCCTGCTGAATCTCGAAGCGGGCGGCTCCCGTCATCCGGCCTCGCAGCAGACTGTAGAGAATAAGAAACATTTCATCTATATGAACGGCCGTGAGGTGTTCAAGTTCGCGGTGCGGATGATGGGCTCGGCCACCGAACGCGTGCTGACCAAGGCCGGGATCACCAAGGATGATATCGATCTGTTTGTGCCGCATCAGGCCAACATCCGGATTATCCAGTCCGCGATGCAGCGTCTGGATTTGCCTGTGGAGAAGGTTGTTATTAATGTAGATAAGTATGCGAATACCTCAGCGGCCTCCATTCCGCTGGCATTGGTTGAAGCTGCAGAAGCGGGCCGCATGAAGGCCGGAGACACGGTGCTGATGGTTGGATTTGGCGGCGGCCTGACTTGGGGCGCATCCGTGCTGATCTGGTAAGCGGAACGTTAGGGAAGGAGATTAGTTATTTTGGGTAAAATAGCATTTGTATTTCCCGGGCAAGGTGCACAGGCAGTTGGCATGGGTAAGGATGTATATGATGCGAAGCCGAAGAGCCGCGAGGTGTTTGAGGAAGGCGATAAAGTGCTTGGTTTTGCGCTCAGCCAGCTTGTTTTCACAGGACCTGAGAGTGAACTGAAGCAGACGGTGAATACACAGCCGGCCCTGCTCACAACAAGCGTAGCTTATTACAGAGCCATGCTTGATATGGGGGTTAAGCCGGATTATGTGGCTGGACACAGTCTGGGGGAATACAGCGCGCTTGTGGTGGCCGGTGTATTGTCTTACAGCGATGCCGTTCGGCTGGTGCGGCTGCGCGGACAGTTTATGGAAGAAGCGGTTCCAGAAGGACAGGGGGCAATGGCGGCGGTGCTTGGCGCCGACCGCGAAGCCTTGAACGAGCTGTGCCGGTTGATTACGGCAGAGAGCGGTCTTGTGGAGCTGGCCAACATTAACTGTCCCGGCCAGATCGTCGTTTCCGGTTCGGAAGCGGGCGTCAGTGCAGTCGTGCAGCGCGTGAAGGAAGCCGGCGGCAAGCGGGCGATCCCGCTGGAGGTCAGCGGACCGTTTCACTCTTCGCTGATGAAGTCGGCCGCAGACCGCTTGGCGGTAGAGTTGCAGCAGGTTACTCTCAATAAGCCTGCAGTTCCGGTTGTAATGAATGTTACGGCTGCGCCGGTGACCGATCCCGAAGAGATCCGTGAGCTGCTGGTCCGCCAGGTCTACTCGCCGGTGCTCTGGCATGACAGTGTGGACTATCTGATTGCTAACGGGGTAGATACCATTGTCGAGATTGGATCGGGTAGTGTGCTGACAGGCCTGGTCCGCAAGATAGACAAAGGACTGAAGCTGATTAATATCAACAGTTTGGAAAGTACCCAGGCTGCCTGGTAGCAGACCTTGCAGCGATTTGAAAGGAGCTTCCCTATGTTCTCAGCATTAAAGGGCCAGACGGCTCTGGTTACCGGCGGTTCACGCGGAATTGGCCGCAGCATCGCGCTTGCGCTTGCAGAGCACGGCGTTAAGGTCGCTGTGAATTATGCCGGAAATGAAGCCGCCGCCCTGGATACCGTAGCCCGGATCGTAGAACTCGGCTCGGAAGGCATTGCCCTGAAGGGTGATGTCGGCAACCTGGAGCAGGCTGACAGTCTGGTCAAGGAAGTGATTTCCACCTGGGGCAGAATCGACATTCTTGTCAACAATGCCGGGATTACCAGGGACAATCTGATCATGCGCATGAAAGAAGAAGAATTCGATCAGGTTATTGAAACGAATCTGAAGGGTGTGTTCAACTGCCTCAAGGCAGCTACTCGTCCGATGATGAAGCAGCGTTACGGGCGGATCATCAATATCTCTTCAATTATTGGTGTGACCGGCAATCCGGGTCAGGTGAACTACTCAGCTGCCAAGGCAGGGGTGATCGGGATGACCAAAGCCGCGGCGCGCGAGCTGTCTTCACGGGGAATTACTGTGAACTGTATCGCACCCGGCTTCATTGAGACCGAAATGACCCACCAGTTGTCCGATGAAGTCCGCCAGGAGCATGAGAAGGGGATTCCCCTTGCTCGGCTCGGGCGGCCGGAGGACATTGCCATGACGGCGGTATTCCTGGCCTCGGAAGGCGCAGCCTACATGACCGGCCAGACGCTTCACGTGGATGGCGGGATGTACATGTAGGGCCAGGCTGAAATGCTTTCATAGGTCCCGGACGTTTCTTGAATGGGCTCTATGGTATTTTGACCTCATATCTCGTATAATACCAAAAGAGGAGGTGAACCGGATGTCCGATGTATTGGAGCGTGTAAAACGCATTGTCATCGACCGCTTAGGAGCCGATGAAGCCGAAGTAACATTAGAAGCGTCTTTCAAAGACGATTTAGGTGCTGATTCTCTAGATGTAGTAGAATTGGTTATGGAGCTTGAAGACGAATTTGATATGGAAATCTCTGATGAAGATGCAGAGACAATTACGACTGTGGGTGAAGTTGTGAAGTACATACAATCTCATACCTAAGGTCATATGATGGGAGTCCCGTTCCTGCTAGGGCGGGGCTCCTCTTTAATTTATAGGAGCATCCGGCATTTAAGGACTGCTTAATGAACATTGAATTAGAACAATACCAGAGCCGCTTAGCGCATGAAGCCGCGGTGACTTCAGTTTATATAGTGAGCACATAATACGGTTTGTTGAAGTAAACAACCTACAGATGGGGTGATTGCGTTTGAGTCATAGAGTGGTTGTTACCGGTATGGGTGTAGTGACATCCTTAGGCAAGGATCTGGAAACGTTCTGGGAGAGCCTGATGAGCGGTAAATCCGGCGTATCCAGGGTTGAAACTTTTGATGTCAGTGAGTACACTACACAAATTGCAGCTTCAGTCAAAGATTTTGATCCCGAGGCTTTATTCGGCCGTAAGGAAGCCCGCAAGATGGACCGTTTCGTCCAGTTCGCGGTTGCTGCCGGCCAAGATGCATTGAAGGACAGCGGCCTTGTGATCGGCGAGGATATTGATGCTGAACGAATTGGTGTATCTGTCGGCTCCGGTATCGGAGGCTTGGGTACTTGGGAAGATCAGCATAATCTGCTGCTGGAGAAGGGTCCGAAACGGGTCAGCCCGTTCTTTATTCCCATGATGATTGCGAACATGGGCTCCGGTCAGCTGTCGATTAATTTGGGTGCCAAGGGACCCAACACAACGAATGTTACCGCATGTGCCACTGGCAGCCATTCCATTGGCGAGTCCTACCGCTTCATCCAGCGCGGTGATGCCGATGCGATGATCTGTGGGGGTTCGGAAGCAACAATCCGTCCGACCGGAATGGCAGGCTTCTGCGCCATGCGTGCGATGTCCACCCGCAATGACGAGCCGGAGAAAGCGAGCCGTCCATTTGATACGGACCGCGACGGTTTTGTTATGGGTGAGGGTGCAGGCATTCTGGTGCTGGAATCGTTGGAGCATGCCCAGAAACGCGGGGCAAGAATCTATGCCGAGATCATCGGCTACGGTCTGAGCGGTGACGCTCACCATATGACGGAACCGGACCCGGACGGTGCAGCACGCTGCATGAAGATGGCGATCCGCGACGCCGGGATTCAGCCGGAGGAGATTGATTACATCAATGCTCACGGAACCTCGACCCCTGTGGGCGACCGTTCCGAAACGTTGGCTGTGAAGAAGGCGCTGGGCGACCATGCGTATAAGGTGGCCATCAGCTCCACGAAATCGATGACCGGCCATTTGCTGGGTGCGGCAGGGGGCGTGGAAGCGATTATCTGCGGCTTGTCGCTGCAGAAGGGCATCATAACACCTACGATCAACCTGGAGAACCAGGACCCGGAATGCGATCTGGATTATGTGCCGAATGTGCCGCGTGAAGCGGATCTTAACATTGCGATGTCGAATTCCTTCGGATTCGGAGGCCATAACGCAACCGTTATTTTGAAAAAATATAATCAGTAAGGGGACAGTGCGGTGAAGGGAGAACTGAAGCAATTACAAAATCAACTTCAAATCCAATTTCACGATTCTGTACTTCTGAAGCAAGCCTTTACCCATGCATCTTATGTGAATGAACACCGGTTCAATCAGCACCAGGACAACGAACGTCTGGAATTTCTGGGTGATGCGGTCCTGGAGCTTACGGTGTCTGAGTATCTGTACAATTTACTGCCGGACAGGCCTGAAGGGGAGCTGACCAAGCTTCGTGCCGCGATTGTTTGCGAGCCGTCTCTGGTCCGCTTCGCGGAGAGCCTGGGCTTCGGCCGTTATGTGCTGCTCGGTAAAGGGGAAGAGCTAACGGGTGGTCGTACCCGTCCCGCTCTGCTTGCCGATGTGTTTGAATCCTTCGTGGGAGCGCTTTACCTCGACCAGGGGCTGGAGCCGGTTCGCAGGTTCCTGGATGATCATGTCTTTCCGCTTGTGGAGACAGACGGCAAGCTGCAGATGCAGATGAGTGACTTCAAGACAGAGCTGCAGGAATTGATTCAGCATCACAATATGGGTACGCTGGAGTACCGGATCATTGAAGAGCGGGGACCGGCCCATGAGCGGGAATTCGTGTCTGAGGTCTACATGGCGAGCCGTTCGCTCGGCAAGGGAAGCGGGCGCTCCAAGAAGGAAGCGGAGCAGCAGGCTGCGGCAGCTGCACTCCTGCGTCTGAAGGAAGAAGGCGCCTGACAAGTCCGGGAGGCAGCAGGAACCGGATAAGCAATCGGAGTAGAGCAGCAAAGGTCTGAATACCGGCGTTTTGGCGGAACTCAGACCGTTGCTGCTCTTTTTCGAAAGATAAGATGATATAATGAGTTAGAGGTGATAGGCGGGTTATGTTTCTCAAACGGATTGAATTAGCAGGTTTTAAATCGTTTGCCGACAAGACGGAGATGGAATTTGTGCGCGGCATTACGGCTGTAGTAGGGCCCAATGGCAGCGGCAAAAGCAATATCTCTGACGGCATCCGCTGGGTGCTCGGCGAGCAAAGCGCCAAATCGCTGCGCGGCGGCAAGATGGAGGATATTATCTTCGCCGGAAGCGACGCCCGCAAGGCAGTGAACTATGGCGAAGTCTCGCTGACGCTCGACAATGAGGACCACACGCTGCCGCTGGATTTCAGCGAGGTTACGGTGACACGCCGTGTGCACCGCAGCGGGGAAAGTGAATATTTGATCAACAAGCAATCCTGCCGCCTGAAGGATATTACGGAGCTGTTTATGGACACCGGCATCGGGCGTGAGGCCTATTCCATTATTGGACAAGGCCGGATTGAAGAGATTCTCAGCACACGCTCCGAGGACCGGCGGGGTATCTTTGAAGAGGCGTCAGGGATTGTTAAATATAAGTCGCGCAAAAAGGAAGCCGGACGCAAACTGGATGACACCGAGCAGAACCTGCTCCGCATCCATGACCTGATCAGTGAGCTGGAGGACCAGATCGGACCGCTTAAGGATCAGTCCGAGAAGGCCATCCGCTTCAAAGAGCTGCGCGAGCAGCTGAAGCAGCAGGAGATTTCGGTCTATGTGCATCAGATTGAAGGTATTCATACAGCCTGGCAGGAAGGCAATTCGCGCCTCCTGGTGCTGAAGGATGAACAGCTGGAGCTGTCCACCGTGGTTTCGGCCCATGATGCCAAGCTGGAGAGCGGACGTTCTGCGCTGCGCGTGCTGGAAGAGCAGATCGAACGGCAGCAGGAGCAATTGCTGCGATACAGTGAAGCCTATGAGAAGAGCGAAGGCTACGGGGAAGTGCTGAAGGAGCGCAAACGCAACCTGGAGAGCAACCGTGAGCAGCTGCAGCTGACGCTCGGCTCGGTAGGCGAACGCTCGGAAGGCCGCCAGCGTGAACTCACAGCGCTGGAGGAGAAGCTGACGCAGTCGCGGCTGAAGCTGGCCGAGCTGCGCAGCCAGCTGGAGGGTGAGCAGGCGAGGCTGGAGGGCGTAGCCTTCGGCATCAGCCAGAGCCATGAAGAGAAGCTCAAAAGCTCGCTGCTGGAGCTGATGAACCTGATGGCTGGTGCCCGCAATGAAATCCGCTATGCCGACCAGCAGAAGGAAACGCTGGAACGGCGGATGAGCCGCAGTGAAGAAGAAAGCGGCAAATGGACAGCCCGGCTGGAGGAACTGACTTTGGCCAAGAAGGGGCTGCAGGATAAGATCGCTCAGCTCGGTAAAGAACTGAGCACCTTGCGCAACAGCTATATCACCGAGAGCGAGCAGCTCAGCAAACGCCAGAAGCTGCTGGAGGAGGCGCAGCTAGGCCTGCGCAAGTGGGAGCAGAAGCGTGAAGCGCAGTTCTCCCGCCATGAGACGATGAAGGAAATGCAGGATGATTTCGATGGCTTCATGCTTGGCGTCAAGGAAGTGCTGAAGGCTTCCCGCAAAGGCCAGCTGAGCGGTGTGCACGGTGCGGTGGCCGAGCTGATCTCTGTTCCCGAGAAGCTGGAGCTGGCGGTGGAGACTGCGCTTGGCGCCTCCCTGCAGCATGTGGTAATGGATAACGAAGCGGTGTCGCGCCAGGCAATCAGTTTCCTGAAGCAGCGTCAGCTGGGTCGGGCGACCTTCCTGCCGCTGGATGTCATCCGCCCGCGCCAGATCACGGGCAGTGACCGCAGCCAGGTGGAAGGCGCATCCGGTTTCGTAGGCATTGGTGCGGACCTCGTAGGTTATGAAGAGAAGTACGCCAATATTGTTGGCAGTCTGCTTGGCAATGTAGTGATCGCGGAGAGTCTGGAGGATGCTAACAGAATCGCTGCCAAATGCCAGTACCGCTTCCGCGTAGTTACGCTGGATGGCGATGTGGTCAATGCCGGCGGTTCCATGACAGGCGGCAGCCAGCACAAGAAGAACAACAGCCTCCTTAGCCGCAAGCGCCAGCTGGATCAGCTGAGCGGCGAGATTGAAGAGAGCGACCGGCAGATTGTGAAGCTCAGCCAGAGTATTTCACGGCTGCGCAGCGAGCAGGAGAACGCCAGCTTGAAGCTGGAAGAGCTGCGCCGTGACGGGGATGAGAAACGGCTGGACGAGCAGCGCGTCTCGGGTGACCTGAAGCAGCTGGAGCATGAGCTGCGCCATGTGCAGGAGCAGGTCGAGAGTGCTGGCGTGGAACGCAGCAGCTTCGAGAGCGAGGTGCGCGGACTGCTGGAAGGCCGCACTCAGGCCGCCGCCGAGCTGGAGCGGCTGGAGACGGAAGAGAAGGAGGCCCATGCGGCGATCCGCAGCGCGGAATCGACCCGCAAGGCCAATGAGTCGGCGAAGGAGGAGCTGCAGAGCAAGCTGACAGGCATGAAGGTAGCCGAAGGCAAGCTGGACCAGGAGATCTTCTCTCTGGAAGAGCAGCTGCGCCGCATGCGGCAGGATGCCGGCTCCCAGGATAAAGAGCTGCGCCAGAACCGCAATCTGCTGAACACGATTGAGCAGGATCTGGCTAATCATACGGTGGAAGCAGTCAAGCAGAAGGAGGATCTCAACAGCTACCGGCTGAAGAAGGAAGAGACCTCCAAGGCACTTGACTTCGCAAGGGCAGAACGCGCTGCGCTGACCCGCAAGCTGGAGCTTGAGGAAGGCGAAACGAAGGATCAGCGGCAGGCGCTGAAGCTGGTCGACGACAAGCTGCGCTCGACTGAGGTTGCTGTAGGCAGGCTGGATGTGGAGCTGGACAATATCCTGCGCAAGCTGAGCGATGATTATGAGCTCAGCTATGAGCTGGCGAAGCAGCGGTACCCGGTGCCGGAGGATGTTCCGGCGGCCCAGGCCGATGTGCAGCGGCTGAAGCGCAGTATCTCTTCGCTGGGCGAGGTGAACCTGGGTGCGATTGAGGAATACCAGCGTGTACATGAGCGCTTCACGTTCCTCAGCGGTCAGAAGGATGATCTGGTAGAAGCCAAAACCACACTGTACCATGTCATCCGCGAGATGGAGGAAGAGATGTCCAAGCGCTTCAAGTCTACCTTCGACGCGATCCGCCGCGAATTCGGCACGGTGTTCTCGAAGCTGTTCGGCGGCGGACGGGCTGACCTTCAACTGCTGGACCCGGAGCATATGCTGGACACCGGCATCGACATCGTGGCCCAGCCTCCCGGCAAGAAGCTGCAGAACCTGCAGTTGCTCTCCGGCGGGGAGCGTGCTCTGACCGCGATGGCGCTCTTGTTCGCCATCCTGCAGGTCAAGCCGGTTCCCTTCTGTGTACTGGATGAGGTCGAAGCGGCGCTTGATGAAGCCAATGTGGTCCGGTTTGCCCAGTATCTGCGCGAGTTCTCCGAGCAGACGCAATTTATCGTGGTAACCCACCGCAAAGGAACGATGGAGGAAGCCGATGTTCTGTATGGGGTGACGATGGAAGAGGGCGGTGTGTCCAAGCTCGTCTCCGTCAAGCTGGAGGATGAGGAAGCGGAAATCGCTTAAGTAAGACTCAGCACCGGCCGAATTGCTCTATTTTTGCGAGAAAGGACTACAAGTTAATGAATAAGGTAGAGATCAGACGGCCAAGTGTGGGGGATACGGGGAGACTGCATCAGTTTTTTGAGCTAGTAATCCGTGATACGTTCACCAAAGAAGGCATCGGAGATCAGCTGAGTGTGATTGAACATGAAATCAATACGAAAAAAAGCTTGCTTAAAGGTTGTTTGAATGATCCTGAAGGCAACAGATATCTCCTTGCCGCTTTTCATGAAAACAGCTTGGTGGGCACGATTCATTATGGTCCCGCGAATGCATTGATCATAGAGGGCACTCAGGGGACTCTAGCCGATCAGGTTGAAGTAGGGTCGGTATACGTACATCCCGAGTTTCAGGGTCAAGGGCTGGGCAGTTTGTTATGGAGTGAGATCGCTCGGGCACTGAGCAGCCGCAACATCAAGCAATTCTGCTTCGACAGCGGCTATGCCACGGCCATGCGACTCTGGAAGCGGAAGTTCGGCGAGCCTGATTATATTTTGAAGGATCAATGGGGACCGGGGAAAGATCATATGATCTGGAGCCGCAAGACGGGCAGCGTGCCCATTAGATTTAACCCTTAGGAGGAGAATCATGAGTTTTTTTAGAAAATTGAAAGAAAGCATCTCCGGCAAGACGGAAAGTGTAACCAAACAGTTCCGCGACGGACTGGAGAAGACGCGCAAGGGCTTCGTGGAGAAGGTATCTGACCTGATTATCCGCCGCAAAAAGATTGACGAGGAGTTCTACGAGGAGCTCGAGGAAATCCTGATCGGTGCGGATGTAGGTGTTAATACGGTAATGAAGCTGGTGGAAGAGCTGCGGGCCGAGGTCAAAAAAGAGCGCATCGAGGATGCGTCCGAGCTGCAGCCGATTCTCTCCCGCAAGCTGATGGAGCTGCTGCGCGGCGATGACGACAACCGTCTGAAGGAGAACCCGGACGGGATTACTGTCATTCTGTTCGTGGGCGTCAACGGCGTAGGCAAAACAACCACGATCGGCAAGCTGGCCCATCGCTACAAGCAGGAAGGCAAGAAGGTGCTTCTGGCCGCCGGGGATACGTTCCGTGCCGGTGCGATTGAGCAGCTTGAGGTGTGGGGGCAACGCGCAGGCGTGGATGTTATCAAGCAGCAGTCCGGTTCCGATCCGGCCGCTGTAATGTTTGATGCTGTGCAAGCTGCCAAGCAGCGCAATGTCGATGTGCTGATCTGCGACACCGCAGGCCGGCTGCAGAACAAAAGCAACCTGATGGAGGAGCTGAACAAGATCTTCCGCGTCATTCAGCGCGAGATTCCAAGCGCTCCGCATGAGGTGCTGATGGTGCTTGACGCCACCACCGGCCAGAACGCGCTGACACAGGCGAAGCTGTTCGGCGAGAAGAGCGGCGTCACCGGTCTCGTTCTGACCAAGCTGGACGGCACGGCCAAGGGGGGCATCGTGGTAGCCATCCGTCAGGAAATGAACCTGCCGGTGAAGCTGGTCGGTCTTGGGGAGAAGATGGAGGATCTGCAGCCGTTTGATTCGCAGCAGTTCGTGCACGCCCTGTTCGCCGGGCTGATCGCCGAAGAGGAAGCCAAGGCAGAAGAGTAACAAGCAAGTTCTATAATGGAAGATCTAAGCAGCAGGTACCGGGTATTTCGGTTCTGCTGCTTTTTTGTTGTATAGGAAATTATACAATACAAAAAAACTGTGGATAACTCCGAAGAAAACGGTAGGAGGGATGAACATGAAGAATCAGGAGACGTGGAAGAAACGAGGAATCATTAGGCAAATTTTAAAAGACCACTTTCACGGATTCATGGACATGCATGGTCATCACCTGCCGGAGGGACTGCGCGGTACCATCACGGGAACGGTAAATAAAGCGATACGCTGTGGCACCCGGGATAGTGGAAAAGAAGAGAAAGAGGTATGGATTAATTAGGTCTGCGTAGAATGTGGGAGGATGGACCCTGTCCCTGAATTTATAGTGGCCAAGTGTTCGTATGAACAGGAAGCCGGAGAATCCCCAGAGGTTTCCTGTCCGGTTTGTATCAATAGATGTAATTAATAAAATTGAACTGCTACTATATAGGAAAAAAATCTATTGTAAACGAATTATTATATATAATAAAGTAAATTATTGGATTAATATGGAATGCAAATAGAAAGATTAAGAGAAATGAAGCGGATTTCACAGATGCGAGATTAAAACTACATTGGCGTTGACTCAATATAGTTCACTTATGAACCTGGTTAGCTCAATCATTACGGTTACGATCGTTGGATGTATATACGACCTAGTGCATAATCTGAAGGACGGATGGAATACCGTTATAGGTGAGAATGGCATTCGATTGTCTGGAGGGGAGAAGCAACGACTGGCTATAGCCAGAGCAATTTTTAAGGATTCGCCCATCATGGTATTCGAGGAAGCAACATCTATGCTGGATAATCATACGGAGCATGAGATAACAGAGCAGATTCTATCTTTGTTTAAGGGGAAAACTATGATTATCATTGCTCACCGATTGTCTACAATCCGAAGTGCGGATACCATCTCTGTCTTGAAGGAAGGACAAATCATAGAGAAAGGAAGCCATCAACAATTAATGTAGGATGAGGATTTCTATTATCAGTTATACACCACTTCATAAAAGAAACTGAGGGGATCATGTGTGAGTATATTAAAAGCTATTGAATTGAGAAAACATTACGGTGTTGAACCTAATCTTGTCAAGGCTCTGGAAGGGGTAACTTTGAGCGTAGAGAAAGGGGAATTTGTGGCTATCGTCGGCACATCCGGCAGTGGCAAGTCAACAATGCTGCATTTGCTTGGTGGTCTGGATAATCCCACCTCAGGAAGCGTTGAGATCAATGGGAAGGATCTCTCCAAGTTGAAGAATGATCAGCTTACTATTTTTAGACGCCAGAATATAGGTTTTGTCTTTCAAAGCTATAATCTCTTGCCAATACTCAATGTCTACGAGAATATTGTTCTACCTATTGAGTTAGATGGTAATAAGGCAGATCAGGAGTATATTAATCACATTGCAAGGGTGTTAGGGCTGACTGAGAAAATGAACAATCTACCTAACAATCTATCAGGCGGTCAGCAACAACGGGTGGCTATTGCACGGGCATTGGCAATGAAACCGGTATTGATTCTTGCTGATGAACCAACAGGCAATCTTGATAGCCAAACCAGTCAAGAAGTTGTAGAACTGTTGGAAATAACGAGCCGACAGTTTAAGCAAACCATCATTATGATTACACATAACAACGATATTGCCCTGCGTGCAGATCGGACAGTTCGCATGGAGGACGGGAAAATTGTGGGTTAGGGAGGATAAGGATATGTCTTTCGATCATTCGGAATCAGCCATCCAAAGAGTATCACAAAGATACTATCAGGCTAATCATACGAGAAATTGGGTATTGGCATGTGCCGTTATCCTGACGAAGGTCCTCATCACTGCAGCCTGCACTACATTTTATAGCTACCTAAAATTATCTAAAAATCAGGAATTAAAAGAAATGGGGAGTATTTTTAATTACTTGGTATTTAATGTTATGAAAGAGAATATGGGTTACGGAGCGTACATATATCCGGTTACTTCTTTGCTTGTGTACTCTGGAGCTGTTTTTTTGTTATGTGGAACAGTACCCAGTCTGATTTATCATTTGATTTCCCGTGAGAGTGTCATTGAACAGTTGAGACAGGCGGACTAATAGTGAGGAGAAGGTGAAAAGACTTGAATACCGGAAGTGGAAGTGTTGTGAGAATGCTGGCCAAAAAGTCAGTTCGCTCCAGCAAAAATTATATTGCTATTCTAGCAATTGCCTTGGCAGGGATGATGTTTACTAGTGTATTTACCATTGCAGGAAGTTTGCTGGAGTCTATGAAGGACAACGAAATGAGAATAAAAGGAAGTTACGCTCATAGCGGGTTTCACCAGATGTCTATGACTGAATATTTAAGAGTATCCACAGATCCGGAGATTAAGGATAGTTCCTATTCCATTCTAATTGGTGACGCACAAGGCGACGCCTTCCGTAAGCTGCCAACAGAAGTGCGGTATAGCGAGGATAAATATGCGGAATGGTCGTATAGCTTGCCGAATAAGGGGACTATGCCACAGCAAAAGAAGGAGATAGGAGTAAGTGCCTTGGTGCTGGATGCGCTGGGGCTTCCGCATACCCTCGGACAAAGCATTACGCTAACCTTTAAAACTGATAAACAAGTGATTACAGATACCTTTACAGTAAGTGGAATTTGGGACGGCAACCCCGTCGCATGGCGTCAGAGCATCTGGGTATCCCGTGAATATGCCGATGCCGTGGCTCCTGTGGCTAATGAGCCTTGGAATAATCGCCCGAATGTATACTCCGGGTATATGAACAGTCAATTTTGGTTCCCGCATACCTGGAATATAGAGACACAAGCTGAGGAGCTTGCCAGTCGAACTGGTTTTGATGGTCAGATCACAGTTAACTCATCTAGTGAATTTATTGATTCTGAACCTCAGGATTTATTTTTAGGCATATTGGTTATTGTAGTGATCTTTGTAGCGGGGTACTTGGTCATCTACAATGTGTTCTATATTTCAATCGCACAAGACATTCGGTCGTATGGTTTGTTGAAGACCCTTGGTACAACTTCAAAGCAGATCAAACGGATGGTTCGCTTTAAGGCCGTCTATCTCGCCTGTATCGGTATTCCAATCGGACTTATGTCAGGCTGGGTTATTGGTCGTCTGCTAGTTCCGTCGATCATTTATAATTTTGGAGAAGAAATGCGTGTTGTACCGAGCTTGCACCCGCTTATTTTCGCGCTCTCCGTTATATTTAGTTTGTTGACAGTGTATATGAGTTGCTCGGGACCGGCAAAAGTCGCATCCAGAGTGTCGCCTATGGAAGCCCTTCGTTATATTGAAGGAGACCAGCAAGGCAGCAGGCGGAAAAAGAAAAAGGCGAACCCGATCTCCCCCGTTCGTCTGGCTCTGGCAAATTTAAAGAGAACCCCCCGGAAAGTGCTGATGGTTACTCTGTCATTCACCCTCAGCTTAGTTATTTTTAATAGTACGTATGGTCTTGTACATTCTTTTGATTTTGACAAGTTTATTGCGTATCAATCCGTGGCGGATTTTACGGTTGCAGATGCTTCGATTATTAATAATTCGAGTCCATTTAATACCTCTGGTGTAAGTGAGGAGTTCACCCGGCAAGTACAAACCCTGGACGGGCTGGAGAATAGCGGGAATGTCTACGTGGAGACAGTGACCCAAAACCTAACGGATCAAGCCTTGGTTGCACTCCAAAAATTGACTGGACTAATGAGTGAATCCGAAAGAGAAGAATTCCAAAGTTCTCAGGAGATGGTGAAGCACAGATCAACCGTCAATACATTTGGCTTCAGTGAGTGGCCGGCACAGCTGATCCAGGTGAAAGAAGGTCATCTAAATTCACAACGATGGGAGAATGGAGAGGGAATCTACGTTACAAACGTCAGCACATTTAAAGATGGAACCCATAGCATTTATCATCCTGGCGACAAGGTGATGGTTAGCTTTGGCAACGGGAAGGAAAAGGAATATGATGTTCTGGCCATTGTTGATTTCCCTAAGGCGATTCATTCTGCATCCTATTATGACATAGGATTAGAGTTCCTGTTGCCCTCAGATGAACTTATTGCTAACGCAGGTGCTATGCAGCCCATGTATACCATTTTTGATGTAGATGACAACCATATCACGCAGACGGAAAAATGGCTGGAACAATATTGCTCAACTACGGATACGGGGTTGGATTATTTCTCGAAGAAGGCTTCCGCAGAAACCTTTAATAATTTGATCTTCATGTTTGAAGTTGTTGGTGGAGTATTGTGTATTCTACTGGGAATTATAGGGGTCTTGAATTTTATTAATTCAATGTTGACTTCAATCCTTACTCGAAAACGAGAAATTGCGATGCTGCAATCTATAGGGATGACGGTTAGACAGGTGAAAAAAATGCTTAACTATGAGGGAATTGGTTATGCTTGTCTCGGCTTGTTGTTGTCCGTTGTCCTTGGAAGCTTGGCGAGTATGACTGTGGTTCCTGCCTTAGGCGCAGAGCTTAGTTATTTTACCTGGAGATTCACATTAACGCCTATTGCAGTTAGCGTTATCCCGATAGTTCTGATCGCTGTTATAATACCAGCGTTATGTTACCGGAATATCGCCAAGAAGACTATTATTGAAAGACTAAGGATCAATGAATAAAAGCAGGTAAGTCCCTGATGAAGTAAATAATACATTAAGCAGTAGAAGAGGTATACATCATGTCGAGTCGCATGCTAATCACCGATGATGAGGCGGACATTGTGAATTTATTGAGGGGTTACCTGAAGTGAATCCTTTAGAGTAGATAAAAAGTAAAGATTTATCCGTTATCCTTTCCTTGTATGACAAGGGAAGGTTTTTTGTTCATCTTGGGCCGGAGGATATTTATGCAGGGGGGCGAGAACAGGCAGTAGAGTTATAGTTCATAGATGACACTATAAATCAACTATCAACATATGAAAAATTCACATAAGTAATGACAATTCAAGCACCCGCATACTATCATATGGACATGCCAGAATGCGCACCGGAAATTCACTTGTGTAGAGAAAGGAAGCGATTGCAAATTCATCAATGTTTCACAAACTCCATTTTGCTGTTATATATATTGACATCAACAATAGCATTTACGTATTATGAAATTATTAATTCATATTTTCACGATAGAATTCTTAAATTAATGTATAATTTGTTAACAAAGATTACATTTAGCCGAAGGGAGTCGGGCTCATGTCCAAACTAGATCCTCAGCCCGGGCTGTCTCCGTATCCGTTGCAGCATTTCTATGATGAGATGTATGCCGATGAACGGAGTATCCGGTCTCATTACAAACATGTGAACCGCATGTTCACAGGAATGAGCTCCGAAGAGCTGCAGAGCAAGCAGAATCTGATGCAGCGCAGGATGATGGAAGAAGGCATTACATTTACGCTGTATAATCCGGCGCAGGATCAGCCGATGGAGCGTACCATTCCCTTCGACATGATTCCCCGCATCATTCCCAAAGGAGAGTGGGAGCGGCTGGAGGCAGGCATTGTGCAGCGCATTACGGCACTGAACCTGTTCATCCATGATATCTATCATGAGCAATATATTGTGAAGGATGGAATTGTCCCGCGGCGGATGATTGTCTCCAATTGTTATTTCCGCCCGGAAATGGCCGGCTTGCGGGTTCCCGGCGGGGCCTATGTGACCACCTCGGGGATCGATCTGATCCGCCATCATGACGGCGAATATTATGTGCTGGAGGACAATCTGCGCACACCTTCAGGATTTTCCTACCTATTTAAAGGCAGAACGCTGATGAACCAGCTGTTCCCGGAATTGTCTTTTGCCAGCTCGATCCGTGACGTGGACCATAGCCTGAACCGCTTCCTATCCGTGCTGCGCAGCCTGTCGCCTTCAAGGATATCCGATCCGGTAATCGCGCTACTGACTCCGGGTGAATACAACTCGGCTTATTATGAGCATGCGTTCCTGGCCCAGCAGATGGGGATTCATCTGGTGGAAGGCCGTGATCTGGTGGCGAAGGACCATAAGATCTATCTGAAAGAAATGAACGGGCTGCGGCGTGTGGATGTGCTGTACCGGCGGCTGGACGATGATTTCATTGACCCGCTTGCGTTTCAGCCCAACTCTCTGCTTGGGGTTGCTGGTCTGATGAATGCCTACAGGGCGGGCAATATTGCGATCGCCAATGCACCGGGCACGGGTGTAGCAGATGACAAGGCGATGTATGTTTATGTGCCGGATATGATCCGTTATTACCTGAACGAAGAACCGATTCTCGGCAATGTCCCCACCTATCTGCTATCCAGACCGGAGGAACGCCAGCATGTGCTGGACCATCTGCAGGAAATGGTGGTCAAGGAGACGTCCCTCTCGGGAGGCTACGGCATGCTGATAGGCAGCGAAGCTTCCAAGGAGGAACAAGACAGCTTCAGGCTGAAGATTCTGGCTGAACCTGAGCGTTACATCGCCCAGCCGATTATGTCACTGTCACGGGCGCCGGTGTTGTCCGGCGGTGCCATGACTCCGCGCCATATCGACTTACGCGCCTTTGTGCTGATGGGTGCGGACCGCAAACCCCATGTGATCCCTGGCGGATTGACCCGTGTGGCCATGAGAGAAGGCTCGCTGGTCGTGAATTCCTCTCAAGGGGGCGGCGTTAAGGATACTTGGGTTATGGCCTAGCCTGACGGCAGGTATTTCGCCTGACAGCAGTTCGAATATGAGCGGTACAATTGCGGCATCAATCTGTAGGATGAAGGAGTGACTGAAGATGCTGAATCGCAATGCGGAGGCTTTGTTTTGGATCGGACGGTATATTGAACGGGCAGAGAATCACGCCAGGCTGATCAATGTCCATTATCATATCCAGCATGAAGAGGATTTCCAGCAGGAGGGCCATAAATGGTCCCGCTTGATTGATGCGCTGGGTGTGCACAAGGAATATAAGCAGCAATTCGAAACCTTCTCTGAAGAAGACGTGCTCTCCTTCATCACGCTCGACCTGGGCAACTCCAATTCTCTATTCTCCTGTGTGCACCATGCCAGAAACAATCTGCGTACCCTGCGCCAGCAGCTGCCGAGCGAGCTGTGGGATATTCTGAACAGCTTCAACCTGTGGCTGGGCGAATGCTCTGTGGCCGATATAATGAGTAGTCCCCACCAGTTCTACCAGCAGATTAAAGAGCGTGCGGCGATGTTCCTGGGAGCCGAGCAGTCTGTGATGCTGCGAGGCAATGAATGGCGCTTCATCGAGAGCGGACGTTTCCTGGAGCGGGCGGAGAATACGACGCGGATTCTGCAGGAAGTAACGGCCTCCTGCCGTTCCAAGGATGCAGGCGGTATCTACATCCAGCTGCAGGCCGTGCTGAAATCCGTAAGCGGCTACCAGGCGTTTCGCCGTTATTATGCAGATGATATGTCTGCGGAGTGCATTCTGGAGTTCCTGATTGCCAATGCCTACTTCCCGCGTTCTATCCGCTTCTCGTTCCACAAGCTGGAGGAGCATCTGGCGAAGCTGGAGTTGGAATCGTCGGAGAAAGGCTCGGGGCATGAGAAGGTTATCCGCCAAGCCGGCCGAATCAAGGCAGAGCTGGATTTCATGGAGAAAGAGGAAATGTCCGGCGAACTGGTGGAAGATGTGCTGAAATCGCTGATGCAATCCTGCCAGAAGCTGGGCCAGACGATGGACGGTGCCTTTTTTCGCCGCGAAGGAGTTTCGGCATGAAGATCGAAATCAACCATACGACCACCTACAGCTACCCGTCACCCGTTACGGACAGTGTCAATGAGATCCGCCTGACGCCGCGCACCAATTATCGGCAATCCTGCTACCATCATGAGGTTGAGGTGTCACCGCCCGCTAATCTGCTGACCTATGAGGATTTCTTCGGCAACCGGGTCCATGCGTATTCGGTCAATAAGCCACACACCGAAATGGTGATCCGCACCAAAGCTACCGTGGTCACAGTCGACAAGGCGCAAGGGGCAGATCTACCCTGTATCCCGCTGGCAGAGCAGGTGAAGCTGCTGAATGATGAGGCCTTCCAGAACCGGTATGTGGAATTTATCCTGCCTACCCGTTACACGGAGGTCACACCGGAGCTGGTGGAGTTTGCGTCACAGCATCCTTTTGACGAAGCCGAGGATATGTATGAATGGATCAAGAAGCTGTCCTCGACCATCTACGAGCAGTTTACCTATGACCCGGAAGCTACCAGCGTCAACACTACCGTCAAAAAAGCACTGAAGCTTAAACGCGGGGTCTGCCAGGATTATGCCCATCTGATGATCGCCGTCTGCCGCAGTGTCGGTCTGCCTTCCAGATACGTCAGCGGCTACCACTTTGTCGGTGATTTGCAGGGCGGCAATGCCAATTTCGAGCAGGCCTCGCATGCCTGGGTGGAGACGCATATTCCGGGCACCGGCTGGCTGGGCTTCGATCCCACGAACAATGTGGAGGTAAGCTGGCGTTATATCAAGCTGGGCCATGGCCGGGATTATAAGGATATTGTTCCGGTAAAAGGGGTCTACCGCGGCGCTGCGGGCACACTGACCGTAAATGTCGATGTGCGCCAGCTGGGTTAACTGGATCAACTTCTGCCTGGGCAGCAGCACTTTGCTCAGGCAGTAACGCTGCTTGGTATGTGCAAGTTGCACTGAAGTTGTGCAATTTTGGCACAAACTGATTATAAAACAGGCCCTTTTGGGTAATCTTGAAACAGAGCCATTAGAATGGACGATGTGGAAGGAGAGATTACATAATGAGCCTAAACACAGCCAAGAAGCAGCGTTTTGTTGGAAAAACAGCCATTATCACAGGTGCAGGCTCAGGAATTGGCCGCGCGACAGCCATTCAAATGGCCCGCGAAGGTGCCAATGTAGCTCTGTTCGACCTTGTAAATGAACGTACCAGCGTTCTGGCGCAGAAGCTGAATAAGCTGCGTAAGGATTGTGCGCTGGCCATAGATGTGGATACATCGGATGCCGAGCGGATGGAAGAGGCGGTCCGCAGGACAGTTGAGGTGTTTGGCGGTGTGGATATTGTGTTCGCTAATGCCGGAATCAATGGTGCTGTAGGCCCGATCGAGGAGCTGACGCTGGCGGATTGGGAACGCACGATGTCGGTCAATCTGACCGGAACGTTCCTGACCTTGAAGTATACGATTCCACATATGAAGGACAAAGGCAAAGGCAGCATTATTATCACCAGCTCGATCAACGGCAACAGCCGGTTCGCCAGCTTCGGCTGGTCGCCTTACAGCACAACCAAGGCCGGACAGGTGGCTTTTGCCAAGATGGCTGCACTGGAGCTGGCCAAATTCAAAATCCGGGTTAATGTAATTTGTCCGGGCGCCATTTCCACCAACATTGATGAAACGACGGAGTTTAACGAGGATGTGGATTCGATTGTAATCCCGATTGAATTCCCGGAGGGTGCGCAGCCGCTGGCAGACGGTCCGGGTAAGCCGGACAATGTGGCCGAGCTGGTATCCTTCCTCGCTTCCGATGAGTCGATTCATATTACCGGAGCACAGATTACGATTGACGGAGCGGAATCGCTTCTGTCTTAAGCTGAGCAGAATAGAGCCGTTGGAACAAGACCACCGCTTCTGATGATCTTAGAGATCGAAGGAGCGGTGGTTTTTGCTGCGAGGTTGAAGTGAAGCGCAGCTCAGTGGCTACAATGCCTGTTTCTTTTGCCTGGGCATCTCTTCGGTGGGCGTCAAGGAGGAAGAATATAGGCGGCTCACCTATGACCTTACCCTGCACATGGGCGAGGTACTCGCCAGGCTAAATCCGGAGCTTGTCTTCTGCTACGTGCAATGATTCACAGTGTGAACGTAGGAGAGAATAAGCGGATACTGGACAACCGCGAAATTTCGCTTTTAGCACAAAGGAATAATTGATAAATAACCAAACAAATAATTATATTGTATTGATTATAAGCAAACGTAATGGTAATATGTTTATATAAATAGCGAAAGATTGGGTGAGGATTGAGATGGCGGGCAATGAAGCTCTGGGCATATCGGAGAAATTCTGGAATGCAACGATCGAGGAACTGAAGAATGGATACAAAGTTGAGCAGCGTGGGCGCAGGGAATACCAGGTGTGTCTGATCTGTGGGGAGGATTTCGAGCAGGGGGTCATTTACAAGCTGGGCAGCACCTATTATGATGCCCGCAAATATGCGGCTATCCATGTGGAGCAGGAGCACGGCTCGATGTTTGACTGGCTGCTGGCCCTGGACAAGAAGCTGACCGGACTGACCGAGCTGCAAAAAGGGCTGCTGCAGGCCTTCCGCCAAAGTCTGAGCGATGCGGACGCTGCCAAGGAGCTGGGAATCGGCACGACCTCAACGGTGAGGAATCACCGGTTCACCTTGCGCGAGAAGGCCAAACAGGCCAAGCTGTTTCTGGCAGTTATGGAGCTGGCGGAGGAGCATCCAGGGGGCGCATCCCCTTTTGTAAGCATTCCCCGTTCGGCGAAGATGCTGGATGACCGGTTTGCGATAACCGAGGAAGAGAATGAGGAAATTCTCAAAGCGTATTTCAAGCAGGGACCGGAGGGCCCGCTGGCTGAATTTCCCAAGAAACAGAAACGCAAGGCCGCCATCCTGCGGCAGCTGATCAAGCGGTTCGAAACCGGACGCGAATACAAGGAGCAGGAGATCAACGAGATCCTGGCCGCTGCCCATGCAGATTACGTAACGCTACGGCGTTATTTAATCGACTACGGGTTGCTGGAAAGAGAAGAGAATGGAAGTTTTTATTGGGTGAAATTATAAATTAATCAGTCAGGAGCGGACACAAAAACATGGATAAAGCAAGACGTAAAGAAATCGCCAATCAATATACGCACACCCACCGGGCTATGGGGGTGTACCGTATTGTTCACACGGACAGCGGCAAATCGATGGTAGGAAGCAGCCTGAATCTGGAAGGGGTATGGAACAAGCATAAGTTTATGCTTGATATTGATAAGCATACCAACAAGGAGCTGGCTGCCGATTGGAAGCAGTATGGTGAAGAAGCTTTTCGCTTCGAGATCCTGGAGCAGCTTAAGCCGGAGGAAGAATACGTGACGGATGTCGCCGAGCTGGCTAAATACCGCAAGCGTCTGCCTGAGCTGGAGCAGAAGTGGATGGATCAGCTGGCACCTTATGGAGAGAACGGGTATCATCAGTTGAAGCAGGACAGTGAGAGCTTGAAGTAGGACATTAGATAGGCAGGACAATGAGAGACTCAGGTTAGGCAGGATAACCGGCAAGGGAACAGCTAGAGCTGCAGTCCAGGCTTTCGCTCAAACGGCTGCGCCTGCAGGAGCTGCTGCGCCAGCGGGGATTGGACAGCAGCATGGTGTATACGGAGTACAGCGCAGAGATTCACCGTCGGCTCGCCGGGGAAGAGTGAGCCTTGGCGGGGTTTTGTCGAGCTTAGAAGGTTGTGCTGGAACGTTGGGAGTAAATAGGTGCAAAAGTGCAACTAATTTCAGTTAGATCACCCATCAGCGGGCGAATAAGTGCGATTCTGCAACTAATATCCAGTAAATCATCCCTGAAACGCGTAGAATGACAAATTAGATGCCTTTTTGCACTTATTTCCTCCAAAAAGAAAGAAATCGGCAAATTAGATGCATTAACGCAACTAATTAGATGTTCCTATCCTAACGAAGCTTAAGAAGTAACTACAATCGCAGATTTCTGCCTGATGGTAGAAGATTAAGCTACATGTAGTTGGGTTTCGCAGCGACATGTTCTGAACGTTGGCAATGGCGCCCATTCGGTATGCAGGCTTGGATTTAGGCAGAGGACTGAGCGGTGCGCAGACTTGATCTTTCCCGAGCTATCGCCCATGATTACAGAGGATACTAACTGATGATGGAGCGATAGAATGAATACTCTTCCTATTAATAAGGTTATACCTGAACTTAAGGATATACTTGCGGCCTCTACAGCAGCGGTGCTGATTGCTGAGCCGGGTGCAGGCAAAACGACTGGAGTTCCGCCGGCTCTTCTGGATGAGCCATGGCTGAGCGGGCAGAAAATCCTGATGCTGGAACCGCGCAGGCTGGCTGCCCGCTCTGCTGCTTCTTATATGGCGAGGCTGTACGGAGAACCGGTAGGGCAAACGGTTGGCTACCGCATGCGGATGGATACGAAGGTTAGCAGACATACACGGATTGAAGTAGTCACAGAGGGTGTGCTCACCCGGATGCTGCAGCAGGACCCTTCTTTGGAGGGAGTGGGACTGCTGATTTTTGATGAGTTCCATGAACGCAGCCTGCATGCCGACCTGGGTCTGGCGCTGGCACTGGAGGCGCAGTCGGTGCTGCGCGAGGAACTTCGGATTCTGGTTATGTCGGCTACGCTTGACGGTGAACGGGTATCGGCTCTGCTTGGAGGCGTGCCGGTTGTGAATTGCCCTGGCCGGATATATCCGGTGGAGACGATCTATGCCCCGGCGGCCGCACTGCCTGTGGAGAAGGCGGCTGCGGGGGCAGTTCAGCGGGCGCTGGTAGAACAGCCGGGGGATATTTTGGTTTTTTTGCCGGGGGAACGGGAGATCCGCCGCACCGAAAGTGAGCTGAGGCACAGCAGCTTGGCTTCCGGGGTGGTGATAACCCCGCTCTACGGCCAGCTGCCGCAGGCTGAGCAGGACGCCGCAGTGGCAGCAGCGGTACCTGGCAGACGGAAGGTGGTGCTTGCCACCTCGATTGCCGAGACCAGCCTGACGATCGAAGGCGTCCGGACCGTCATTGACACCGGTCTGCGGCGGACCCAGGTCTTCTCGCCGCGCACCGGCATGCCGAGCCTGACCACCGTCCCGGTGTCACGGGCCTCGGCGGACCAGCGGCAGGGCCGTGCCGGCCGAACGGCTCCGGGCGTGTGCTACCGGCTGTGGAGCCGTGAGGAGCACGGCCGGCTGCCGGAGAACACAGCGCCGGAGATCCTGGAGGCCGACCTGGCCCAGCTCGCGCTGGAGCTGGCGCTCTGGGGCGTGCCGGAGCCGTCCGCGCTGCCATGGCTGGACGCGCCGCCCGCCGCGCCTTACGCGCAGGCGACCGCGCTGCTGCGCCAGCTCGGCGCGCTGGACGCCGGCGGCGCGATCACGCCGCACGGCCGCAGCATGGCCGCGCTCGGCGCGCACCCGCGCATCGCGCACATGCTGCTGCGCGCGGCAGCGCTGGGAGCAGCGCCGCTCGCCTGCCGGCTGGCGGCGCTGCTCCAGGAGCGGGACCTCTTCAAGGGTCCCGCGGCCGCAGACAGCGACATCACGCTCCGCGTGGAGGCGCTGCTGCGGTTTGAGCGCTCCGCCGACGCGGGCGGAGCGGAAGCTGCGGCTCTGCGCGCGGTGGTGCGCGAGAGCCGCAATTACCTGGCGCAGCTGAAGGCAGCGCCGGAGGGGCCGACAGGCAGCAGCGGATGCGGGCTGCTGCTGTCGTTCGCCTACCCCGACCGGATCGGACAGAAACGCGGCGAAGGCGCGTTTCTGCTGTCCGGCGGGCGGGGGGCGGCGCTGCAGCCAGGCCAGCCGCTGGCGCGTTCGGCCTATATCGTGGCCGCCGCCGTGGACGACCGGGCGACGCAGGGCAGAATTCTGCTGGCTGCGGAACTGGCCGAGGAAGAGCTGCTGAAGCACCACGCCGATCGTCTGGCCGAACAGCCTGAGGTCTACTGGGATGCCGGTAGCGGGAGCGTCAAGAAACGGCGGCGGACCCTGCTGGGTGTGCTTGTCCTGAAGGAAACGACTCATGAGCAGCCCACACCGGAGGAGACCGAGACGCTGCTGCTGTCTGTGCTGGCCAGCCAAGGGCTGGAACTGCTGCCCTGGGACAAGCAATCGCAGCAGCTGCGCCAGCGGATGAGCTTCATGCACGCGTGGCAGGCCGATTGGCCGGATGTGTCGGATGAAGCGCTGGGCGCGTCCTTGGAGGCGTGGCTGAAGCCGTATATCCATGGTATGCGCAGTCTGCGTGATCTGAGCCGGGTACCCTTGCCCCGTGCGCTTGAAGGACTGCTGGATTGGAAGCAGCGTCAAGCGCTGGACCAGGAAGCACCTACCCATATCACAGTGCCCAGCGGCACCCGTGTCGCTGTGGATTACAGCAATCCACTGGCGCCCGCGCTTGCAGTAAGGCTCCAGGAAATGTTCGGCCAGCTGGATACGCCTAGGATTGGAGGCGGCAAGGTGCCGATTGTGCTGCATCTGCTGTCTCCGGCCAGACGTCCGGTTCAGGTGACCGCTGATCTGGGGAGCTTCTGGCGATCCACCTATTTTGAGGTCAAAAAAGATCTCAAAGGCCGTTACCCCAAACATTATTGGCCGGATGATCCGCTGCAGGCAGACCCGACCAGCCGTGTGCGTCCGCGCAAATAAACCTAAAGAAGAAATAGAAGGTCACAGCTTCCTTTTGGAACGTTCCGGCCTTCCGGTAATTGTCTCTAACTGCTCTATTCGTGACTTCATTCCGGCAGGTGTTTGGTCTTCCGGATATGGGGTAATAATGTAGCGTAGGCAAGAAAACAATTACTAGGAGGGCTTCAAGTGACTAAAAAAATAGTAGGTATTTTCGATACGGAGCAAGAAGCAACCAGAGCAATTGAAGGATTGCAGAGCCAGGGTTTTCACAATGATGAGATCTCTGTAGTGACACGCGACCGTAATGAATTGAACAGCATTTCTGAAGATACTGGCACGATGGCACCCGAGGGAGTGGCTACCGGAGCGGCAACAGGCGGGGTAATTGGCGGGGTTGCTGGACTGCTGGCAGGCATCGGAGCGCTCGCAATACCGGGGATCGGACCTATCCTGGCGGCCGGACCTATCGCAGCTACACTTACAGGTGCGGCAGTAGGCGCAGGTGCAGGCGGTTTGGTAGGCGGCTTGATTGGCCTGGGTATTCCGGAGGATGAAGCCAAGGAATACGAAGGGTATGTGGACAGCGGCAAGATTCTAGTGTTGGTTGATGACAACGGCCGGGACAAGGAAATTCACGATGTGTTCCGCAGCAACCGTTCGATCAACGCATCCAGATATGACACGAGATATGCCAATGCAGATGCGGACCTCTATAACGGAAATAAATTGTAAAAAAAACTTAGCTGCAGAGATGCGAATAAGCATAATCGCAAAAGCATTACTTCGGATAACAACTGGAGTAATGCTTTTTTTGTTGAGAGTAATTCTAAAAAGAAACCAGCTTTATTGGGCGAGAGCATTAATTACTGCTCCCAACAGCATCAACACAAACTATGAACATCTAAAGAACTAATTATAAAATAACAACATATGAAAAATTCACAATAGAAAACACAAAAATCCGTCCTCTCTAGAAACCTCGCAAATAACCAGCCAATCTTCCATTCTTCACCCTCACTGAAGGAAAAAGTGAAAGCTAATTACATTTCAGACTGTGAATCAAGCGAAATAGTGATTATACTGGAGTTATTACGCGAAGGAGGTGACCCGGATGGCATTTATGATCGCCCAGCGGGCGTTTATTAAAGTCAATCTGATTACGATGGTTGAGCAGAACAGAGGATACGGATATGAGATGCTGGAGGAAATGCGGCGGGATTTCAAGCCTTACGGCTATTCTCCTCCCCAGAGTGAAATCTACCGGGCACTGCATGAGCTGGTTCAGCAGGGGATACTATACCGCACCAAGCAGCTTAAAGGGAATGATCCCAAGGTGGATTTCCAGGAAATTGTACTTTATCATTTCACACCGGATGGGGAAGAGAAAGCCAAGCTGTACAAAAAGCAGGTCAAAACCGATTTGGACCGCTGTCTGGGAATTCTTAATAAAGCAGTTGCAGATAATTACTAACTGCGGCGGACTGCAATTATAAATCTTCCACTTTATCGTTCTCGGCAATCAATCCTCTTCTGGTTAGAAACTGGAACCATTGTAATATTTTCAGAGGCGGTCAGGCCTGTTATAATAATTACTGCCGGAATATTGCAGTATACACTTGGAGGTTGTACAGATGATGGACGAACATATGAAACGCCGGTTGGACAAGCAGAGAAAGCTGTTCAGCCAGCTCGGTATTACGCTTGACGCACTATCGATACACGAGAAAGAATTTAATACGAAGCTTCGCGGCTACGATGCGGAAGAAGTAGACACTTTTCTGGACAGCGTAATTAAAGATTATGAACGTTTCTATGCAACGATCGCCGATCTGATGGACAAATGGCAGGAGCAGCAGATCGAGCTGCGTGACCTGAAGAATGAGCCTAAGATTTCGCCGCCTGCAGCGGTGGTAAGAGGTGTGAATCCGCTTGAGCTGGAAGAGATTATAGTGAATCTGGAAAGTACGGTGCGCCAATTGAAGGATAAGCTGCCCCAGAGCGAAGGATATCTTTAATTAAATCTTAAAAAAGAATTTATAAGGATGTACGATGGAGGTTAGTCTGTTGTTCGACAATGAATCCAGGAGCCTGAAGATTCGCGGCAAGATCGCTCTGGGATACCTTATGATTCTGGTCATGCTTGGCCTGTTCCTGGTCATTGTATCGAGCAGAATTAAGGATCTGGAGCAGGAGACCGTCTTCTTGAGTGACCATGATATGCAGGTTCATGAGCTTACATATCTGATTGAGAAAAATGTGCTGGATATGGAAACCGGACAGCGGGGATATGCCTTAACAGGGGATACGGAGTATCTGGACCCTTACAATAACGGACTGGTGGAATGGCGGATTAATTATGCCAAGCTGCGTAAGCTGATCTCTGATAATCCGGCCCAGATTGAGAATTTATCCAATATCAAAACAAACATTGAGAAATGGGTGACAATTGCCGGTCAAAATGTCATTGAGCTGAAACGGGCCGGCGATGATGAAGCCGTCAATGCGTATTTCAAAGATGATGCAGGCAAGGCCGTGATAGATCTGATCCGCAATCAGTCCGATTATTTCCGTGACAATGAACGCAAGCTGACTTCAGAGCGGATCACAGAGCTGAAGTCAGGTAACGACAAGCTCCTGATTACAATGTACGTGCTCTGGAGTCTGGTTGCACTGCTGGCGACGATTATTACCTATGTGATTTCAGGCAGTATAGTAAATCCGCTGCGCAGTGTTATTCAAGCGATCCATGAGATTGCCAGCGGAGGGAGTCGGTCTGAGCGAATCGTGGTCCGTACCCATGATGAGATTTACGATCTGGGAAGTGCGACCAACAGTTTGCTGGATACGGTTCAACAGGAGCAATGGGGCAGCGAGCGGTTGAGCCATATGTCCTCGCTATTGCAGGAGGTCACCAATCTTCCGCAGCTCTGCCGAACCTTTATGAACAAAATAGCGGAAACCTTCGAGATGCAGTATGGCGTGATCTATGTACTGAACGACCTGAAGAAATATGAACGCTGTTATTCATATGCAGGCACCAGAAATGAGGAAGTCGCAATGGGTGTGAATCAGTTTGCACCCGGTGAAGGCCTGATTGGGGAATGTGCAAGGGATCAGCGGGTACGTGTTCTAACCGAGCTGCCACAGGATTATATCAGTATCAATACCGGGCTGGCACGTGTTGCCCCACGTTATGCGATCATTGCCCCTGTGGTATTCGAGAACAGGACGCTGGCCGTTCTTGAGCTGGCCTCCTTAAATGCCTGGCCCGCTTATCGTTTGGAATTGCTGTCCGAGCTGCTGAACATGACAGGGGTAACGATGAATTCGGTGATGACCCGGGTGGAGATTCAGAAGCTGTACAGCAAGTCACAGGAGAAGAATAAAGAACTGGAGATTCAGTCTGAGGAATTGCAGGTGCAGTCTGAAGAATTGCAGGTTCAGGCCGAAGAGCTGCAAAGCTATTCCCAGGAACTTCTTATTCTGAACAAGGAACTGAAGAATCAGAAGGCGGTAGCAGAGAATGCAGCGGAAGAGCTGGAGAAATACAATGAGCAGCTGCAACTGAGCTCAAGGTACAAATCGGAGTTTCTGGCCAATATGTCCCATGAGCTGCGTACTCCGCTGAACAGCATGCTGATCCTGTCACAACTGCTAAACGAGAATCGAAATGGAACCCTGACCGACGAGGAGCAGACCTATACTTCCGTGATTTATTCTTCAGGAACAGACCTGCTTAATCTGATCAATGATATTCTTGATCTGTCGAAGGTGGAAGCCGGGAAGATACTGGTGGAGGTCGACGCCGTCAATCTTACTGAATTGCCTGCTCTGCTGCGTGGTTATTTCGACAAGACCGCAGAGCAGGAGAACCTTACCTTTACGATTGAAATAAGTGCAGAGGTGCCGGAACTGTTCTATACAGATGAGATGCGCTTGCATCAGATCCTGCGCAATCTGTTATCCAATGCCTTCAAGTTCACAGAACAAGGCAGTGTCCAGCTAACTTTGACGAGATTGGAAGCGGTTCAGCTCAATGCTTATACTTCAGCTGAACCTGTTCTTGCCTTTGCGGTTAAGGACAGCGGTGTTGGAGTCTCTGTGAAGAACCAGGAGCTGATCTTTGAAGCCTTCCGTCAAGCCGACGGCTCTACAACTCGCAAGTACGGCGGTACCGGGTTAGGTCTATCTATATCGCTCCAGCTGGCCCAATTGCTTGGAGGCCATGTTGAACTCGACAGCATCGCAGGCTCCGGCAGTACCTTCACTTTGTATCTTCCTTGCCGGGAGCAAGAGCCGGAAGAAGAGCCGGAAGCGGCGGAGACGGAGGCTCTCTTGGCAGAGCCGGTGCAAGAAGAGAGTATTCCTGCCCAACCAGCAGTTGGCGGCAGCAGGCAGACAGATATGGAGTTTCAACAGCTGCAAGGCAAAACGGTGCTGATCGTTGATGATGATGAACGTAACATTTATGCGCTTCAGCGGGGACTTGCCCCTTATGAGATGAATATTCTAAGCGCGCATAGCGGCTACGAATGCTTGCAGATCATCAGAGAGCAGCCGGACGTGGACATTGTTTTGCTGGACATCATGATGCCCAATCTGGATGGGTATGATACCTTGTCCATCATCCGTGATGAGCTTGGACTTCCGAAGCTGCCGATCATTGCAATTTCTGCCAAGACCATGAAGGAAGAACGGGAGAAATGCCTGAATGCAGGTGCCAATGATTTCATGAGCAAGCCGGTCGATATTAAAGATGTGGTATCCCGGATGTACCTCTGGCTGGCGGTTAACCCTTCCTTAACGGACTTTTAGCGTGTCCGCTTGACATTTCAAAAAACACCATTGACGATATAACTCTTATCCTTTATGATAAGTTCATAAATGATCATTTATAGTTCAGTGGCGTGTTACCGTTATGGGCATGAGCCAAGAACTGTCTCCTAGAGAGATGGTTCTTGGCTTTTTTTGTTGCCTGCAGGTCGATGCCACAGAGAGAGGGGGAGAGTTCTTGTCACGGGGAAGCGGGCAATATCAGGTACAACGGGTTATTGGAAGCAACGTTGTTATGGTTCAAGGAGACCGGAATGGCAAGGAATATGTGATTATCGGCAAAGGCATCGGTTTCGCGGTGAAGGGCACTGGCATCATTGAAGTGGACGACCCGCGGATTGAGAAGATCAATAAGTTAATCTAACCCAAATCTTAACAAGTGGAAACGGCTTCGCCGTCCTTTTAAAAGGTCGGCGACGTTTCAGCGAGAAATAGAAGGATAATTTATGGCGTGAAACATATAAATTCTTATATTTTAAGATAGGCAGCCCTTTTAAAGGGCTGCTTTTTTGCGTATTCTTACATTACTATGATACAAAAAACGGGCAGCGTCCGTCTTACTTATAGCTGCAGCTGATAAGGAGGATTTACACAATGGAATTTCCAGAAGAAGACCACTTTCGTTCCGTATTTTATGAACATTATCCTATAGTGAAACGCAAGCTCACCGCACTGGTCCGTGATGAAACGGCAGCCGATGATCTCGCGCAGGAGGTATTCCTGAGGTTGTACCGTAATCCGCCGGATGAGCCGGGTGCGCTGGGGGGCTGGCTGCACAGAGTGCTGACCCGGATCGGATATGATTATTTGGAGAAAAAGGGAAGAGAACGCAAGCTGCAAACGAAGCAAGAATTGTTCTACGATACCCAAAACTCCCCGCCAAGCGGGGAAGATGCCCTCTTAAGCAAGCTGGATCAGGAGGATGTCCGCCTATGGCTGAACGAGCTGCCTGAACGGGACCGGAACGCACTGCTGCTCCGGTACTCCGGCTACAGCTATGCGGAGATTGCGGGAGAGCTTGGCGTGAAGCCGCCGATGGTGGGTACCCTGCTGCACCGGGCGACCCAGAAGCTGCGCCATCATGCGGTGCAGACCTTGCCCCGGATGGAATAAGCTGCAAGTCGGACAGATAGCACACGGCAATACTTAAGTTTAGGTTTCCAAAGGAGGATATATCTAATCATGAACAAACCATCGTTGAACTCAGATAAAGATAAAGATAAAGAAAAAGAACAAACCGATCTGGCCTGGTTCAAGCTGCAGGCTGCTCTGGCAGAGGAGCCCGAGAATATAAAATGGGCTGCTTGGGGTCAGAACACACAACGTAGCTCGGCGGCTGAAGGCCAGATTAGCCAAGACAATGCAGCGATAATAATTACTGCAGAACCCGCTCAAGCATCTGTTCAACCAACCGCTGCTACGATATCCATCACCGCAACCGGCGCCCGAAGACGCCGCAAGATGAGCCGGCGCAGCAAATGGGCAACGGCAGCAGCCGGTGTTGCCGTCTTCGCGGCCATTCTGGCTACGCCAGTAGGCAATACCGCAATGGCTGCGATCCTGAACCAGTTCCGTATGCAGGAGGTTACGGTCGTGGACGAAAGTGATCTGCGCAATATTTTTGATCAGGTGAATGGTGGCAAGCCCGGCAATGTCAATGAAATGATGAACAAATTCGGCTCGTTTAGCGACTCTTACGGTCTTATTGGCGGCAAGGTGCTGCCGAGTCAAGTGAAGGAGAAGCTTGGCTACAGTCCGCCGTCAGGAATTGAGCTTCGGGAGGACGTGTCTGCTTATATTAATTTTTCACGTGAGCTTACAATGAGATTCAAAATTGACGAAGTGAATGATATGATGAAACGCCTGGGTGCAACCGAGCTGCTGCCGCAGTCTGTGGATGACAAGCCTATCACCTTGCATATTCCGGAGACAGTGAGTTATGAGCTCTCCACTGACCAAGATCATTGGGCGAGCCTCTCGCAGATGAATACCCCTACGGTTCATGTAGACCCTTCGATTGAAGTGGAAGAAGCGCTGGCCGCAGTGGTTGAATTTCCGCTTCTGCCCGATTATATGAAGACCAGTCTGCAGCAGAGCCGCATCTTGTCGGGTGAAATTCCGATGCCTCTGGTTACAGACGCGGATTCTGAACGGATCTCCGTGAATGGAACGCCGGTTATTCTGCAAGCAAGAGATTACTCAGAAGGTATGATCTATTCCGCTACCTGGTCCAAAGATGGCCAAATCTTTAGCCTCGAAGGCGGAACGGTTTACCCGGATAAAGAGAAGTTTATGGCACAGCTGCAGGAGTTGATTACTTCATGAGCACTCCGGCCATCGAAGCCGTCTCCTTAACCAAGGAATATGACAACGGGCGCGGCTGCCGGAATGTAACCATTACTGTAGGGAAAGGGGAAGCCTTCGGCTTCCTCGGCCCCAATGGTGCCGGCAAAAGTACCTTTGTCAAAATGCTTGTGGGTCTGATTCACCCCACCGCTGGCAGCGCAACATTGTTTGGGCACAAGATCGGAACCCTTGAAGCCAAGGGTCAAATGGGTTATCTGCCAGAGCTGTACCGATATCAGGAATGGCTGACTGGTGAGGAAGTGGTCCGACTGCACGCCCGGCTATGCCGGATAGAACGTTCTGTAGCTGATAAGCGAATACCTGAACTGCTTCAAGAGGTTGGAATCGGCCAACGCGGTAAAGACCGGGTCAAGCATTATTCCAAAGGAATGCAGCAGCGTCTGGGTCTGGCTTGTGCGCTGGTGAATGATCCGGCCATCCTGTTTCTGGACGAACCCTCCTCGGCGATGGACCCGATCGGCCGCAAGGAAGTGCGCAGTTTGCTTGAGAAGCTGAAGGGGCGAGGGATCACGATCTTTCTGAATTCACATCTGCTGGGCGATGTGGAATCGCTGTGTGACCGGATGGCCTTGCTGAACAATGGTGAAATCCTTCGTCATGGCAAGGTAAATGAGATTCTGAACAAGCGAAAGAGCTGGCTTTTTAAAGTCGGTGGCTATTCGCCTGTTCTGCTGTCCTGGCTTAATGAATTTACGGGCTTGTTCCTGAAGCTGGCACAGCCGAACGACATCTCAGGGCAGCATGTGCAGGATGAAAGCATAGTTTGGCTGGAGGCCGAGCTGGAACACGAAGAGCAGGTGGGCTGGATTACCCGTCTGCTTATGGAACAGGGAATGATCCTCTATGAGGTGTCGCGACAGAAAGAACATTTGGAGGAATGGTTCATGAACGAAGTATCCGGACTGAACCACAGGGGTGAAGCAGAATGAGGACTGTATGGGGAATGACCTGGAAAGAGCTGCTGCGTAAACGGGTGATGATGTTGACTCTGCTGATGACTTTAGTGTTTCTGGTCGTTTTTTGGTTTGTGACGTCAACTATTGGAGCAAGCGGGGGACCTAGCAGCAATTTATCAGGTGGAGAAGCACTGATCTATCGATTTACGAACGGCGCCTTTATGCTGACATTGGGGTACTTTTTTGGTGCATTTGTGATTGCTTTTCTTGCAATATTCAGCTCGTTCTCGGCGATAGCCGGTGAGGCAGAGCAGGGGGTGATGCAGGCGATGCTGCCACGACCGATTCCGCGCTGGAAGTGGTATGCCGGACGCTGGCTAGGTTATGTAACCTTGGGTATGGGGTATGCTTTATTCTTATTCGCGGCCATTCTAATCGTTACACAGTTCCACGCTGCAATACCCAGAGACCCAGTAGTTTTGCTGCAGAGCTTCCTGCTCTTCTCTTCCGTGGTTCCGCTATTAATTACCGTGTCCATGCTGGGCTCTACGCTATTCTCGGGATTGGGGAACGGGGTGTTCATGACCATGCTGTATGGAGCAAGCTGGCTGGGCGGTATGGTGGATAAAGTAAGCAGTTCACTCCCGCTAGAGGAGGAAGGCCTGCGTACCTTGAACAATATGACCGGATTCATGTCCCTGCTGATGCCTGTAGATGGTCTTCAGCGGCGTATGCTCTCAGAACTCTTAAGCATTAAAGAGCTGGGTGGGGTAGCCAATTTAAACTTCAGCATGAATATGTTTTTCGACTTTAAGACGGTTCCCAGCAATAGTTTCATCATATATACCGTGTGCTATACAATTGTCGCATTTCTAATCGGTGTTCTGCGGTTCCAGCGTAAAGATCTGTAAGTTTCTCCCAGACAACAGGAGACTGTGACACGAATAGCCCCAATGCCTTCCGCTGCCGGAAGAATTGGGGCTATTCGTGCGGGGTATGGGAGTGTTCAGCGCTGTTCGGCAAGCTCGATCCAATCGGTTGACCAATTACCAATCTCCCCAAGGATGGGGGCAAGCGCGATTCCTTTGGCCGTAAGCGAGTATTCAATCCGTACCGGCATTTCAGGATAAACGGTCCGTTGAATAATACCTTCACTTTCCATCTCCTTCAGACGGTCTGACAGCACCTTGCCACTGAGATTGGACAGGCAGCTCTCGATTTCGCCGAAACGGCGCGGCTGCGGCATCAGCACAAATACGATCAGGGCAACCCAGCGTTTGCTTAGCAGATCGACGGCTTTCTCAAACCGGGGACACATTTCAAAACCTTCCATCGATATCACCTCTACATTCATTATATCATAAACTTACATAAAGTAATCATAATTATTTAAGTATGTTTTATAACTTGACGAACTTATATTACAATGTTAAACTAACTTACAAATAGTTACTTGATAAATGAATCCACAGCTGAACTAAGGATGGTGCACGTAATGATTAAACCTAATATTCTGGCAATCCTACAAAATAAAATTAAAACCATTACCCAAAATGACTCCACCAATATACTTGTCGGACCGATAACTCTCCCTGTGAATCTGGATGGAGAAACGGTGGTCTTCAAATGGTACAGCTGGCTGAAGACCACTGATGAAGAGCTGCTGTTAAATGAACGCGGACAAGCTACAGAAACGCTGATCTCGCGGTTGTCCTCGATGAATCTTGCTGAAGGGCAGCAGTCGAGTGTCCTGGTGTACGGAGACTTTGACAGCTCAGAGGAAGCACTGATTCGGATGCACAGTATCTGCCATACGGGCGATATCTTCGGCAGCAAACGCTGTGACTGCGGCTTCCAGCTGCATCAATCGATGAAGATGATCGTGGATAACGGTTCAGGCGCCTTATTCTATCTGGCTAATCATGAAGGCCGAGGCATTGGACTGTTCAGCAAGGCGATGGCTTATATTCTACAGGAAGAAGGATATGATACTGTGGAAGCCAATCTGGAGCTGGGCTTCGCCGATGATGTCCGCAGCTATGAAGATGCCATTGGTGTGCTGCAGCATTTGCGCCAGAAGCCGGTTACGCTGATTACGAATAATCCGAAGAAGATGGAAGCTCTGAGATCATCAGGCATGAATACGGTCAAAAGAGTGCCGCTATGGGGTGACGTGTCTTCGTTTAATGAGAAATACTTACGCACGAAAGTCGCCCGTTCCGGGCATTTGGAGGCCATCAAGGACACGGGACTGCTGGATCAGACACGGATTGTCTGAGAGTTTTACGAATTTAGGTAGTGATTTTAGCTTTCTTCTATTATAATGGGGTACTGAACCCAACTCTAAAGCTTAGCGAGGTATACTATGAACGCCATTCAAGTGCAGGACTTGAACAAAACCTTCAAAGTCCAAAAAAACCGCGAGGGCCTCAAAGGGGCCTTCGCTGATTTGTTTAAACGGGAATATACGGAAGTCACCGCCGTCAAGGATATTTCCTTCACCATTCCTCAAGGCGAGATCTGCGGGTACATAGGTGAGAATGGGGCGGGTAAATCGACGACAATCAAGATGCTGAGCGGCATTCTTGTGCCTACCTCTGGCAGCCTGTCTGTCGGAGGTTTCGTCCCTTACCTGGAACGCGAGAAGTTCGTCCGCAACATCGGTGTTGTCTTCGGCCAGCGCAGCCAGCTGTGGTGGGACATCGGGGTAATTGAATCGTTCCAGCTGCTGCGCAAGGTATACCGTGTGCCGGAAGCCGATTTCAAGCAGCGGCTGGACGAGCTGGTGGAGCGGCTGGAACTGCAGGATCTGCTGAATCGTCCGGTCCGCAAGCTTAGTCTGGGCCAACGGATGCGCTGCGAGCTGGTGGCGGCTCTCCTGCACAATCCATCGATTGTGTTCCTGGATGAACCTACGATCGGACTGGATATCGTGGTCAAATCGGAAATTCGCCAGTTTCTGAAGGACATGAACCGCGACCATGGCACCACAATCCTGCTGACCACACATGATCTGCAGGATATTGAAGCGCTCTGTTCACGCGTAATTATGCTGGATGACGGCCGGATTATTTATGACGGCGGGCTGGAGGATCTGAAGCAGCGCTGGGGAACCGGACGCGAGGTGCTGTTCCAATTCGGCAACGCCACGAAGCTGTCCCAGCTCGAGCGCTGGACGGAAGGACTGCCTGTCACTTGGTCCGCCGAGAACGACCTGGGAGCCAAGGTATGGATTCCTCTGGAGCTGAATGTATCAGATGTACTGGGCCGTGTTGTAGGCCAGGCAGACATTACCGATATCAAAATCATCGAGACCAACACCGACGATATCGTCCGTAGCATTTATCAATCCGGCTCTGCGGAGAAACCGAACGAAATGGCAGCTGCGCTTAAGGGTGAGAAAGAGGCCCTGCATGTCTAATAAGCTTAAACCCGCCGTATCTACTTCCGCGGGAGGCTCTTCGGTAGATCGCTCAGAGCGTAATGGACGCCGACTGCTGCTGGGCGCTTATCTGGATTTCATCCGCATCCGTTTCCTGACGATGCTGGCTTACCGTGTTAACTATTATTCAGGCATCCTGATTTATTCACTGAACATCGGCGTGAATTATTTCACCTGGATGGCCATTTACGGCACCGGCCAATCCTTGGGCGGTTTCACGGCTTCGCAGATGACCTCTTATGTTGCTGTATCCTGGATGGCCCGGGCCTTTTATTTCAACAATTTGGACAGGGAAATCTCAACGGATATCCGCGATGGCAGCATTGCGATTCAGTTCATCCGGCCGTATAACTATGTCCTGGTCAAGATGATGCAGGGACTCGGCGAAGGGATGTTCCGCTTCATGCTGTTTATGATTCCCGGGATGGGTATCGCCATGCTGCTGTTTCCCGTGGAGCTGCCGACTGAACTCTCGTCCTGGGCCGGCTTCCTGGTGATGCTCTTCTTCAGCTTCCTGATCAATTCGCAGATTAATGTGATTACCGGACTGTCCGCCTTTTTCGTGGAAAATAATGAAGGCATGATGCGCATGAAGCGGGTGGTGGTCGACCTGTTCTCCGGACTGATCGTGCCAATAAGCCTGTTTCCGGGCTGGCTCTCCTCCGTACTTGAGGTGCTGCCGTTTCAGGCGATCACCTACCTTCCGGGCTCCGTATTCACGGGTCGTGTCCAAGGCGTCGGCATTTGGAATGTGCTTGGCATCCAGGTTTTTTGGTTTCTGGTCCTGCTGATTCCGATGGTCTGGTTAAATCATGCGGCGCGCCGGCGGCTGTTCGTGCAGGGAGGGTGAGGCAGAGATGTATTATCTGGGATTAATTGTCGAATATCTAAAAAATTATATGAAAACCCGGCTGACCTACCGTGCGGATTTTTGGGTCGAGGTCGTGTCTGATCTGCTGTTCCAGGCAACCAACTTTATTTTTATTCTGGTTATTTTTATGCACACAGACAGCCTTGGCGGCTGGAGCCAAAATGAGGTGGTTTTTGTCTATGGCTTCTTTATGGTCCCTTTTGGGGTCTTCAGCTGTTTCGTGAACTTGTGGGGCTTCAGCGAGCGTTATATTGTCAAAGGCGAGATGGACCGCGTGCTGACGCGTCCAGCCCATAATTTGTTCCAAATCCTGCTGGAGAATATCGATCCGCCGTCTCTGTTCGGTTCATTGATTGGACTGATTATCATGGCGATCAGCGGCGCTAATCTGGGACTTCCGTTTGAATGGTGGACGATTCCCGCACTGATTCTGCTTACCCTGGGAGCGACAGCCATCTACACCGGAATCTATACTACGCTCACTTCACTGTCGTTCTACTCCGATGCGCCAACGGGCATTCTTCCACTGATGTACAACATCCAGACCTATGGCCGTTATCCGGTAACGATCTACAACCGGGCGATTCAGGTGCTGCTGACGTGGGTGATTCCGTTCGCCTTTGTCGGCATCTATCCGGCGGCGTTGTTCCTGCAGCGCGAGGAGATGCGGGGCATGGCGCTGCTGACACCCGTGGTGGGTGCTGTATTTATGGGGATTGGCCTGTTGGCCTGGAATTACGGGGTCAGACGTTATAAGGGTGCAGGTTCATAACTCTCATCATTAATCAAGCAGGAGGGCTTTATGAGATCCTATATTATCGGCATCGATTTAGGCGGGACCAATATTAAGGCAGGAGTCTATGACCAGGAGTTTACGCGAATCAAGGAGCTCAGCATACCTACAGAGGCTGCGGCAGGTCCGACCCATGTGCTGGATCGTATCCGGCTTGCGGCCCGGCTGGTGCTGGAATCTGCTGCTATTCCCCTGGACCGGGTGCAGGCGATGGGCCTAGGCATTCCCGGTCTGCTGGACCCGGTAGCCGGAGTCTCGCAGTTCTCGCCGAACTTCCCGGATTGGGAAGACATTCATGTGATTGCAGAGTTATCCCCGAATTATGATTTCCCCATCTATATGGACAACGATGTCAGGGTCAATCTGTACGGCGAATGGCAGCATGGGGCGGGTAGAGGCTACAGTAATCTGGTGCTGCTGACACTGGGTACAGGTCTAGGCTCAGGGATCGTAAATGATGGAAAGGTCGTCTACGGAACCACCTACAGCGCCGGAGAAATCGGACACATGAATATGTACCGTGAAGGACGTCCCTGCAGGTGCGGCAGCTCCGGCTGCCTGGGCAGATATGTGTCGGCGCTGGGCATGGTTAATACCTTCAAGGAAAAGCTGGCTGAAGGCAAAACGAGCCTCATACAGGAGTGGACGCAGGGACAGGAAGAGCGCATTACTGCGCTGATGATCTCGGAGGCCTATGATGAGGCGGACCCGCTGGCCGTGGAGGTGATGCATGAGACCGGTACGGTGCTTGGCTTCGGGCTGGCGAATGTAATCAATCTGTTGAATCCGGAATTAATTATCATTGGCGGAGGGATGGCGGCAGCGGGCGACCGGCTGCTGAACACCGTCAGAGAGACGGTGAAGGCGCATGCCTTGAAGCTATCCGGCAGCAGGTGCCGGATTGTTCAGGCCGAACTGGGCAGCGGCTCAGGCACATTGGGCGCCGCGGTATATGCGGCGCAGCAGCTCAATTCATAGCCTTAACAGTATAAGCCCCTTCATCCGCACAGGTTTTGTTCTGCGGCTGAAGGGGCTTTCGGCGTTAATTGGCTCATAGGCCAAGCACCCGGATAGTCAGAGACGCATAGACTGGGAGGATTAGGGGGAATGTAATATGTGGTTTTCGGCAATGCAACTGGTTGGAGGGATTATTCTGTCCGTAGGATGGATTCCACAGATTATGCAGATTCTCAGAACCAGATCCGTAGCTGATTTAAGCTTGAAATCCTATTTGCTGATGCTGCTGGGGATCGGTCTGATGGAGGTTTATGCGATCCATCTTTCGCTGAGCGGGGTTGGCCTTGCTTTTCTGATCACCAACAGCCTGTCGCTCAGTGTGGTATCCGTGGTGGTGGTGCTGATGCTGCGGTTTCGATCAAGGTGAGGGCAGTTGGTTCAGCACGCTTTTGCTGCCTGAATATCGGACAGGCTGAGGCAGATGGTGTGATATTCCAGCTGGCGCATGATATGATAGTACGATAACGCATGTCGGGAGGGAACCCTATGACAAGAGAAATTCAGCATGTCCCCTATGGATATGAGCCGCCGCCGGAGCAGCGCAAAGGGACGCTGGTATTCTACGATTCCTTTGAGAAGATCAGCGACTATGAGCTGATGGCTGCTGCCAAGGAGGCCACGGACCGCCAATTCACCAAGCTGGTGCTGTATCCGCTGCATGAGCAGACCGTCAGAAGGATGAGCAAGGAACCGGTTCAGCCTTATCATAAACGGGAGGACCGGCTGCATGAATGGAAAAGAGAGCAAGGGCGTTCGTTTATCACCGTTGAAGCCCTGGAAGGCAAACGCAAGAAATATACACCGCTGGACTCTGCTCTTCGTCATATTGCGGAGGTGTATCCCTCTCCGTTGTTTCTCTATTTGACACCGGAGATGGCGAATCAGTTCGCGTCCTTCTCCTCCTTCGAGGAGTGGATCGTTAAGCTGCGGCTGATCCTCTCGGAGAGTCCGTCCGCTGCTCATCCGCGGCTGCTGAAATACCGCCACCGCTGGAATGTTGCCGGTGAAGAGCGGAAGGGGGAAGCCTGATAAGCTGAACTAGACTTGTGCCGGATCACAGGTGGAACAGTCCAACTCCTCGGGGTTGGGCTGTTGCTTATGGATTGCTGCGCTGCTGCTGTCTGTATTTGTACATTCTCCATTGAAAATGAATGTAGCAGCCGATGCAGAAGCCAAGAATAGCAACTGTAGCCGCTATGGCAACCATCGCGGTGAACAGATAGGCAGCCAGCGTCCAGCCGGCGATAGAGCTGATAAGACCAGCAGCCAGACAGAACACGGCAATGCTCTGGTTAAACTGCTGCTGATCCCAATCCTCCAGCAGATAAGCTGATCGTTCCCGTCTCAGGAAATGGGAAGCCAGCTTAATCACTGGATTATACCCAAAGAGTAGTCCGAGCAGGCCGCTTACCAGCGGCAGGGCCAGAATCCAGAATTGGCCTGTCAGCCAGGAGAGCAGCACCGAAAGTACAATAACGGCCTGGTTCGTCTTGACCAGCGGACGGGGAATACCTCTGGAAATCGAAGGTTCGCTCATTTATAACACACCTTTCATATGGGAATAATCAAAGTATAACTCAGGATATTCGATTAGAACAGGAGTATAGCAAAAAGTCTAAAATTAGGTTACTACTTAGAGCCCCCTTGTGTTCCTTGTGTTACTCGTCCGAGCCAGTCATACCACATCGTGCGACAAGGAGGCTAAGCATAACAAAGGAAGGCTGTCGCCGGTAACCAGCGATTAACTTTCAGACTATTAACGGACTCAGGAGCCCCTATTTGCTGTAAAAAGGCTTGTTTTGCAGCTCTAACGGACTCAGGAGCCCCTATTCAAGCCAAAACCCACTAGGTAAGGCCTGTTTTTCCGATATAGAGGCTATGCGGTCCGTTACATTCCAAACCAGCGCAGAAATGAGGAAACAGGAGCTATACGGTCCGTTAGGACGTAGGTTACCTGAAGTTAGGATGGGGGAGGGTTTGGATTACGGTAGTGCGATCCCTAACCTTCGCAAGTAAACCTTCTATATCCTCGCAGGGTTCTAAGAAGTTTAAAAATAGAAATAAATAATCGTTGACTTATAGCTTAAATATATGATTATATTATGTAGACCAATTGTTATAATGGATGGCTGTAAAGGAAGTGTCTTGCTTGTCAAACAAGCCGAATACACGCGAAGCGATTGTGGATACCGCTTCGAAACTGTTTTTTACCCAAGGCTATCATGCAACTGGGTTGAATCAGATTATCAAGGACAGTGATTCGCCCAAAGGCTCTCTGTATTATTATTTCCCGCATGGCAAAGAGGAACTGGCCTTGACCTGCATTAACCGCACCAGCGAGATGGTGGCCGGTCAGCTCCGTTATTTCGTGGAGAACCGGGCAACAGGTTCGGAGGCGATGTCCGATTTCATTCTGGGTATGGCGGAGGAGGCAGCGGATTCCGACTTCGTTGGATTAGTTCCGTTCAGCTTCTGGCTGGCGGTCGAAACGTCCTGCATCAGCCAGGAGCTGCGGCAGGCCTCCCAATCGGTGTTCAAGGACTGGCAAGAGGTTATTGCCGAATGTCTGGTGAAGGAAGGAGAGAATGTACAAGACGCATACGATAAAGCTTCGGTGATCCTCTCGTTGTTCGAAGGAGCACTGCTTCAAGCGCTGACTTACCGGGATGTGCAGCCGCTGCTGGCGGCAGCAAAGAGCATCCCTGCAATACTTGGTTAAGACAAATAGAGATAAAGACAAAACATTTATTTCAGGAGGATACAAGAGAGTGGAAGCTACTATGCAAGGATCTTCATCAACACAAGGCAATAATTTCAAGGTTATCCCCATTCTGGTATCATTGCTGCTGGCCGGATTCATCGGCATGTTCAGTGAAACGGCGCTTAATGTCGCTCTTACAGACCTGATGATGGTGCTGAACATTGAACCTCATACCGCTCAATGGCTGACAACGGCTTATCTGCTTACCCTGGGCATTCTGGTGCCGATTTCTGGATTGCTGCTGCAATGGTTCTCTACAAGACAGCTGTTTATGGCTGCTCTTACGTTATCTATTATTGGCACTTTCCTGGCTGCTATTTCCCCAAGTTTCGAGTTCCTGCTTACAGCCCGTGTAGTTCAGGCGATGGGAACGGCGCTGCTGCTCCCGCTGATGTTCAACACGATTCTGGTTATTATTCCGCCTGAGAAACGAGGCGCAGCGATGGGCCTGATCGGCCTGGTGATCATGGTTGCTCCCGCAGTAGGGCCAACGATTGCCGGTCTCCTGATCGAAAGCCTCAGCTGGCACTGGATCTTCTGGCTGTCGCTGCCTTTCCTGGTGATTGCTCTGATCAGCGGATTCTTCTTCATGCAGAATGTCACCAAGGTTACCAAACCGCCGATTGATCTGCTGTCGATTCTGTTATCCTCCGTTGGTTTTGGCGGTATTGTCTTCGGGTTCAGCAGCGCGGGAGAATCCGCCGGCTGGAGCAGTGAGAAGGTAATCTACTCCATTGCTGCAGGGCTGATCGCCCTGGCACTGTTTGTCTTCCGCCAGATCTATATGAAGCAGCCGATGATTAACATGCGTGCTTTCAAATATCCAATGTTCGTGGTTGGGGTGGTTATGGTCTTCATCGCCATGATGATCATCCTGTCGTCGATGCTGATTCTGCCAATGTACCTTCAGCGTGGTCAAGGCTACTCCGCCTTTAAGGCAGGCCTGCTCTTGCTGCCGGGGGGATCATCAACGGCTTGATGTCGCCAATTATGGGCCGTCTGTTTGATAAATACGGACCGAAATGGCTGGTAATTCCCGGCCTGATCATTATCGCTGTATCGCTGTGGTTCTTCTCCGGGATTACGGCAACCTCTACTGTCGTATTCGTAATCGTACTGCACAGTGCGCTGATGATCGGGGTATCGATGATCTTCATGCCTGCCCAGACCAACGGGATCAACCAGCTGCCGATGGAGCTGTACCCGGATGGAACGGCTATTATGAACACTTTGCAGCAGGTTGCCGGTGCAATCGGTACGGCACTTGCGGTCAGCATCATGACGGCTGGAACGAACAGTTATCTGAGAGGGGTTGAGAACCCTGCCGATCCGGCCAACGTGCTGCCTGCATTCACCAATGGGGTGCAGAACGCCTTTATCTTCGGAATGATTGTTTCGGTTGTAGGTCTGGTCGTGGCTTTCTTCTTGAAACGGGTTATTGTGCAGCACAAAGCGCAAACCTCGATGCACTAAGGAACAGATTCTTATATAGAGTTTACAGGAGAACACATCTGCTATGAGGGTGTGTTCTTTTCTATATATAAATTGTTCCTGGAAATGTCAATATTACGGATAGAAACAGCATGCCAGGCGATTGTAAGGAGCTATAAGATATGATACATTATGAATGAACATAAATATATTCATTCACATCCTTAATGATAGAGGTGCGTACTATGAAGACACTGATTATCTACAAATCTGTCCACCGCAAGAACACAGAACAGATTGCCAAGGTTATGGCGGCGGTGCTGGAGGCAGAGCTTGCCAAGGTTGAGGATGTCCGTCCCGAGATGCTTGGCCACTATGATCTGATAGGTTTCGGATCAGGAATTTATGCCTCTAAGGTTCACCGGAAGCTGGCCCGTTTTATCCGTCGAATGCCTGTTGAGAACCGCAATGTATTTATTTTCTGCACATCAGGCTCGGGTGAATTTAAGAACCAGCAGCAGCTTACGGCTCAGCTCTCAGCGAAAGGCTGCAAGGTCGTAGCGGAATATCATTGCTCCGGCGAATTCAGCCCGCTAGGCTTCAACCTGGACAAAAAAGGACATCCCGACCCACTTGATCTGCAAGGCGCGCGCAGTTTCGCCGAGAATCTTCGGAAGGAGGCTTACGTATGCTGAAGATTCAAGATAGCCACAGCTACGCTATGAAGGAGTTTCATTCCTTGAAGGTTGAGCTGGACATGTTAAATGTTCATGTTATTCCTGCTGAGGACAGCCAAGAGCTGAAGCTGGTTCTCCACGGAAAAGCCCTGCAGGGGCTGAGACTGGTCTCGGCCATCGACAATCATACACTTGTGGTGGGAATTGAACGGAAGTCTTTTTTTCCATTGTATGAAGCGGTTGTGCTGGATATTTATTGCCCTCCTGCTCAAATGGCCATGCTGGCGATTCATCTCTCAACAGGGAAGCTGGAAGCGGAGCGGCTGGCTGCGAATACCATTGACCTTCGTACCTCAACCGGAAATATAAGCATCGGTACGCTGGAAGCGGATACCATAGTCATCAAAGGCGCGTCCTCAGCGATCAAGATTGGGCAGTATCATGCCAGGAATACGGAGATTGAAACCTCTACCGGAAGTATCACATTGGACAGCGGCTGCGGAAGCCTGAATGTCCGGTCAAGCTCAGGAAAAGTGCATGTTGCTTGCAATAAGGTCGAAGACCAGAACCTTGCGCTTACAACTACAACTGGCAGTATCCGTTTACAGCTTCCAGGTGATACGGAATTTATGCTGCAAGCGGGGACAAGAACAGGAAGCATTCATTCTGATTTTCCGGTGGATACGGCGTGGAATACGGGCAACAAGCAGCTCAAGGGAGGAACAGGAGCGAATACCAATACGGTAACTCTTAAATCCACAACAGGAAGTATAAAGCTGCTGAAAATGGCCTGAGCACAATCGCTAGTAGTGAAGTTCGGAGCGCTCCTGTGGGGGCGCTTTTATTTTGGATTTACATAGATTGGGTTTACATAGCATAGATAAACGATGTATAGTAATCCTATGTATAACAGACAGCTGTTGAAAGGAGACTGACGGATGAAGGTGAGCAAAGAGATGCTGAAGGGCAGCACTGGTACGCTGGTGCTTACGCTTCTGGCGGAACAGCCACTGTATGGATATGAGTTGATCAAAGCGCTGGAGCAGCGTTCGCAAGGTGTGTTTGCCTTAAAGGAAGGCACGCTCTATCCGCTGCTGCATGCGATGGAGAACGAACGATGGGTAGAGGCCTACTGGACGGAAGTGGAAGGACGCAAACGTAAATATTACCGTATTCTGGAGCAGGGTACAGAGAAGCTGAAGGAGAAGCGGGCGGAATGGCGATTATTCCGGGGGGCTGTGGACGCTGTACTGGGGGAGGAAGGCGTATGATGAAGTCAGAGCTGGAGCTGGATTTTCTGGATGAGGTATGCGGACAGGTCAGCGCGCAAGAGGCGCATGCGGAGATCAGGCGGGAGCTGGGCAGCCATCTGGAAGACTTGATTGCAGAGCGGGAAGTGCTAGGTGAATCCAGAGAACAAGCCATTGCTTGGGCGCTTGCCCAGATGGGAGAGCCGCGCAAGCTTGGCCGGAGCCTGCATCAGGTACATAAGCCGCGTATCCCGTGGGGGCTGCTGGCGGTTATGATGTTAATGTCCATAATTAGTCTGCTTGTGATGAGTTCAATACAGTTTAGTCCCGTTGAACTGCCCTATGACTTAAATATTCTAGAAAATCATTCCGTTAATATGGTGTTGGGAATCGTGCTGATGGTGGGGTTCTACTTCATTGATTATCGCAAAATTATCAAAATATCCTGGCTTCTATATGGAGCATCGCTTGGAATCATTTTATTAACTATGTTAAACAGTGTTACCATTAATGGAAAGGCATATTATATGCATTTGATGATGCTACGCGTTAATCTGATTTCCTTCACTCCCTATCTGCTGCTTGTTGCGGTAGCGGGCATCTTGATTCAGAGAAGGAAATCCATGACGGTGCCAAGCTGGCAGAACAATGTACAGGAAATAGCGATGGTTACGACTCCGGCACTGGCTTATGCTTATGCGGCTATTGTTCCAGAATTAGCTACCTATCTAGTAGCAGCACTGATCTTATATACCTTCATTACCCGCAAGTATCTGATTGCGCTGGCTTCCGGGGTGCTTATACTTGGGGGGACCGTGATGCTATCCTGGATGAGCAGTGATTATGTACGAGACAATATTATAGGAGCCATTAACCCGCAGCTTAACCCTGATTCCAGCGGCTTCATCTATAACAGGTTACGCGAGACTATAAGCACTGCGGGATGGTGGGGACACGGTTTCGGCGTATTGCCGGAGAATCTGCCATATGTGTATACGGACACGATAGCCGCCTATTTAATCTATTCTTTTGGCTGGGGAGGCGGATTGATTCTGATAAGCATCGGGGTGCTGTTCTTCAGCAGGCTTGTCAAGGCTATTAGGGCGATCCGCCATTCCTACGGACAAGCACTTGTATTGGCGATGGCTGTCATGCTGGGGCTGCGGCTCGCTTATGGACTGGCGACAATGAGCGGGCGGATGGTACTGACCTCGATTCCTTTTCCATTCCTTAGCTACGGATCGCATATTATCTTCGAATACGCCGCACTTGGTCTGCTGATGGGTATCTACCGGCGTAAGGATATTGTACGGCCCGATCAGCTCCCTATTTCCGGCTAACGTTTCAGAAGCAGCGCTCGTGTCCAACAATAAGTATACCTGTATCAACGCATCCTAAGGAGGACACCGAGATGATAAATCAGGAGCTGAACTACTCCATGTGGAAGATGTTCTATGGCACAGATAACACACTGGCTTATGATTATGAGCACACCAGTATAATTCTGACGCCTGATCCGAAGGAAAAGGGGAAATTCATTAGATGAAAAAGCGGTACGGCAACACAAGCCTCCGGGTGCTCTTGCTCCTGCTGTCCATAGGGATGATAACGGCTGGACCTCAGCTGGCCTCTGCCGCTTACAGCGGATCATCCGCCGATAAAGTGCTGCAGCAGATGGGGCTTGAGAAGCAGCGGGCCTTCCCGCAGGGGTTTGTCTATCTGGATGAGGTAATCCCAACAGCGGAATACGAAATCCGATACTACGGCGACAATAACTTTGTAGGCAGACGGATTGACGGCTATAAGGCGCCGCTGGCGATTTATTCCAGCAAGGGAGCAGCGGCACTGAAGGCGGTAAGCGATGAGCTGGAACCCAAAGGCTACATTCTCAAGATTCATGATGCCTACCGGCCGCAGCAGGCAGTCAATCATTTTGTCCGCTGGTCGCAGAATGCAGCGGATCTGAAGATGAAGGCGCAGTATTATCCGGCACTGGATAAGCGCAATTTGTTCAAGCTTGGCTTCATCGCCCGCAAATCCGGCCATTCCAGAGGCAGCACGATTGATCTCACCCTGGCGGATGCGAAGAGTGGAGAGGAGCTGGACATGGGCAGCCCGTATGATTTTTTCGGCAGCATTTCTTATTATGAGACGAAGCTGATCACACCCGCCCAGCAGCGAAATCGTGCCATTCTGAAGAATGCGATGGTCAAGCACGGCTTTAAGCCTTACAGCAAGGAATGGTGGCATTTCACACTGGTGAAGGAACCTTTCCCGCAGCAGTATTTCAATTTCAAGGTGGAATAAAAGAACGACCGCAGCCGATATTTAGTTTTCAGACAAGACAAGCTTTGCTTACGCTCCTTCGGGAGATAGGGGTGAGGCCTGTTTTTTGTATGCCGAGGGATTGACAGGACTAAATTGCAGGAGTATCTTTAAATTAAATTAAACGATGTTTAAAACAGTGTTTATCAAATAGGAAGGAGGCTACTTGCACAACCTATGACTCATGACAGAACCCAGACGGAATCAACGGTAGATAAAGATACGAAACAAATTATTCTGGAAGCTACGGTGGAGTTAATCCGGGAAGAAGGGTTTGGCTGCGCAACGCTGCGCAAAATTGCCAGCCGCGCCAACACGAATCTTGCGCTGGTGAATTATTATTTTGGTTCCAAGGACCAATTACTTTCCGACGCGATGCGAATGCTGATCTCCACCTTTGACGAAGTCTTTGCAGCGCTGGAGGACCCGGCTATGGGGCCCAAGGAGCGGCTTAAGCATTTTTTTGTTGCTCTCCTGGGCAAGGTGCAGCAGTATCCCGGATTGGTCCGCAAGATGATGGATCAGACACAGCATATTATTGGCTCGCACACCGAATACAGCCGATACTGGAAGGTGATGCGGGTTCAGCAGATGCATGCCGTCCTGACGGAGATCACCGGAGAAACAGAGGAGAGCAGACTGTCTACCATGCTGGTTCAGCTCTATGGGGCGGCTATATTCAGCTTGACCCTAAGCAGCTGTCCGAACACGGATGAAGGAGAGAAGCTTCCCTTGGGATTCACCCTGCTCTCCGTTACAGAGCAAATTGATGAATTGATTGAGCGTTATTTCTATCAGTATAAGTAAACAATTAATTATAAAGAGAGAAGAGTGGAGAACTGGTGTCAAATCTAAACACAACCCATAACACAGCCGAGGAGCAGCCTTTCTCGCTGAAGGCCATTATTCCGCCTCTACTGGCAATTATCGTAGGGATGATTATGGTTATTCTGGATGGAACGGTCGTTAACGTAGCTGTACCCAAGCTGGTGGAGTATTTCTCTACCGATCTGAAGACTATTCAATGGGCAATTACCGGGTATACGCTGGCGCTCGCTGCGGTTATACCGCTTGCCGGCTATATGACTGACCGGTTTGGCTCGAAGCAGGTATTTCTCGTCACTGTAGGTATGTTCGTGTTAGGTTCAATTCTATGCTCGTTCGCGCAGACCTCCGGTCAGCTGATCCTCTTCCGTATCATCCAGGGACTGGGCGGAGGCATGGTGGCGCCGATCGGCCTTGCCATGGTATTCCGGCTGGCGCCGCTGGAGCGCAGAGGTTCAATCATGGGTATGCTGGGCATTCCGATGCTGCTTGCTCCCGCACTGGGACCGGTGCTGTCGGGCTGGCTGATTGAATATGTGAGCTGGCATTGGATCTTCCTGATCAACCTGCCAATCGGGATCGTTGGGATAATTCTGGGGATTAAATATCTGCCGAAGACGGAGAAGAAGGGCAAAGCGCATCTGGATCTGTTCGGCATCATTCTGGCGCCGATTGCGTTCTCTATGCTGGCATACGGTGTGAACGAAGGCGGAGGCGGCAGTTGGTCCTCAACCTCGACGATTGTAGGATTGTCTGTCGGTGGCGTTGCGCTGATCCTGTTCATCATCGTGGAACTGCTGCATAAGCACCCGCTGCTGGAGCTGCGGGTCTTCCGCTCCTCCGACTTCACACGCGGTATCATCTTGACCTGGGTTACCCAGGCCGCACTGTTCGGGTCGATGCTGTTTGTACCGCTGTATCTGCAGCAGATTCGTAATTTCACACCGCTGGAAACCGGACTGATCCTGCTTCCACAAGCCTTATCCTCCGGGATAGGCATGCCGCTCGGCGGACGGCTGTTTGACAAGATTGGGGCACGTCCCTTGGCGTTCGTCGGACTTAGCATCATCTCGACTGCACTGTTCCTGCTCTCCGGCATCACGGTCGATACCGGCCTGCCGTTCATCATGATGTGTCTGGCCTTCATGGGTCTGGGTATGGGCTTGTCGATGATGCCGCTGAACACTCATGTGCTGAACTCGGCACCGAAGGAACTGGTCGGACGGGTCACACCGCTGACTGCGGCTGCCCAGCAGGTCGTTGTGTCCTTCGCCGTTGCGGGCATGACCGGTTACCTGACCAGCCAGATCGCGGTGCATTCCACGGAGCTGGTGCAGGGCGGCAATCCGTTATCTGCCGCTGTGCTTGGCTTCAATGATGTGTTCTTCCTGGCTGGCTGCATTGCCGTGGCCGGGGTGGTAATCAGCATCATTCTGCGCAAGCCGAAAGCAGCAGCGAAACCATCTCCCGAAGATGGACATGCCGGGGAACCTGCGGTGATGATTCATTAAAGCTTGTCATAGCAAAAAGAGCCGGACTTCCGTATGCGGAGGGCCGGCTTTTGTGTTGGTACTACTTAGGTCCAGCTCTTTTACTATTCAGTTTCAGCGTGGAATGTGAGGTTGCCAAGAACGTACGGAGCAAATAAATGCGAAACTGCAACTAATTTCTGTCGAATCCTCCATCAGTAGGCGTTTAAGTGCGAATCCGCAACTAATTTCGAGTAAATCAAGCCTCATACGCTCAAACGGCCAAATTAGGTGCCTTTATGCACTTATTTGTTCCAAAACGGAAAAAGTAGATTGATTAGATGCACTTTTGCAACTAAATCATAGGTTCGAACTTATGCAAATCACCGATGAGCTAATTCCTGGATTGTCTCAGCATACGGGATCTAAGTAGTACATTTGTGTTTCACTATAAGCTGCTGCTTAAGGCAGCTTATGATCTGCTCTGCCGGTGATTCTGCGCCGGAAGGGCAGATTCCCCAGCAGCTCGGAAGCTAGAATGCCCAGCAGCACCAGCGAGGCTCCGGCATAGCCCTGCAGGGATAGCTGTTCACCGGCGAACCAGAAGGCAAACAGGGCGGCGAACACCGGCTCCAGCGAGAAGATCAGCCCGGTACGGGTCGGCGAGGTGAACTTCTGGGCCACCGGCTGCAGAATGAAGCCGCAGGCGCTGCATAGGATACCGAGCGCGAGAATCGCGGCCCAGCCCGGCAGCGTAGACGGCAGCGCGGGGGTCTCGAAGATCGCCGAGAGGATCAGGGCATACCCGCCAGCGAAACCAAGCTGCAGGATGCCAAGGTTCAGGGTGTCGCTGGTTGTGACGGCAGCGCCCGTAACCAGAATCTGCACCGCATAGAAGGCTGCGGCAAGAATGCAGAGAAAATCACCCGGCTGGATGCTCAGCGCCGAGTTCAGGGTCAGCAGGCCGATCCCGGCAATGGCGAGTATGGAGCCGAACAGCTGGGGGGGCGAGACCTTTTTGCGGAACACCATCACCTCAAGCAGCGGCACAAAAATCACCGTTAGCGCAACCAGAAATCCGGCGTTGGAGGTACTGGTAGTCTTCAGGCCAAAGGTAATGCAGGTGAACACACCCAGCAGCAGGAAGCCTAGCACAGCCCCATATTTCATGGTCCGGGCATCGACCCGTCTCAGCCGTTTATGAAACAGCACACCCGCCAGGATAAAAGCCAGGCCAAACCGCAGCGCAATCAAATTGAACTCTCCCAGCGTACCCAGTCCCATCTTCATAAACAGGTAGGACGACCCCCAGAACATCGTAACCATGATCAGCAGCAGCTCAGCCTTATGCGGCTTCATTTCTCATCATCCTTCTTTATTTAAATAAAGTATAAGTTTCCAGAGCCGTTTCTTCTTACAGCTTAATACAGTATAATTTGCTGAGATACATAAGAATACTGAATGTTTAGCATAACAAACATGAGTAATACTCATGTATATCAGGGCTGGGAAGGTACAGGGGGAGAACGGGTTGAGCATTAATAAATATGAGGTTTTTCTGAAGGTTGTTGAGCTGGGCAGTCTGACCAGAGCCGCTGATGTGCTAGGGTTCACGCAATCCGGCATCAGCCATACGATCAGCAGTCTGGAGATGGAGTTCGGGTTCACGCTGCTCATCCGCAACCGTTCCGGCGTCAAGCTGACCGTCAACGGAGAGCAGGTGCTGCACCCGATCCGGGAGATTCTGAAATGGAATGAGCAGCTGAAGCAGGAGGTCGCCGATATCCACGGGCTGGAGGTGGGGACGATCACTATCGGCACGTTCACCAGTGTATCTGTGCATTGGCTGCCCGATATGATCAAGCAATTCCGCAAGGAGTATCCTTATATTGAGTTCAAGCTGATGGAGGGCGGTTACCTAGAGATTGAGCAATGGCTGGAGGCGGGAGTGATTGACTGCGGGTTCATCTCGCTGCCTACCCGGGAGAAGTTCGAGGTCATTCCGCTCAAAAAAGACCGCATGCTGGCCATCGTCGCCAAGGATCATCCACTCAGCAGCGCCCCGCATTTCCCGCTGGCCCAGCTTGCCCACGAGGACTTCATCATGCCGAAGACCGGCTCGGATTATGATGTAAGGCGCGTGCTGGAGAAGGCGCGGATCAAGCCGAACATTAAATTCTCCGCAGGGGACGACTATGCCATCATCGCGATGGTTGAGAAGGGGCTGGGCATCAGCATCCTGCCGGAGCTGGTGCTGGCGCGCCAGAACCATCAGGTAGTGATGCTGGAGCTGGAGGAGCGTAGCTTCCGGTCGCTTGGCATCGCCGTCCATTCCATGAAACATGCCTCCCCGGCCGCGAAGCGGTTTCTGAAGCATGTGGAGGGATGGAGGGGGGCCTGATCATTTAGGGTGATTTTATAATATGTTAGCTTGCAGTTATACTATTCGAGAATAGACATAGAGGAAGGTGGGCGGGACAATGACACAACCCGAGAAGATTTACAACACGGCCGTAGAAGCTACACTGGAGGTCATTGGCGGAAAGTGGAAACCGGTCATTCTGTTTCATCTTACCTTTGGCAAGAAACGCAATAGTGAGTTCAAGACCCTGATCCCGGCCATTACGCAAAAAGTGTTGACACAGCAACTGCGTGAGCTTGAAGAGGAAGGAATTATCCTGCGAATATCTTACAATCAGGTACCACCAAAGGTGGAATACGAATTAACCGATTACGGGATGAGCCTCAAAGACCTCCTGCACCATATGTGCCGTTGGGGAGAAGGCCATATGGAGCGGAAGTATGAGGGAAAGGCTGTTGTACGGGCCAATGACCCGCTTGAATCTGTGAATCATACATGAGCAGGCCGTCTATTCAGTTACGGAATTAATTTACGTCTGCGGAAATCATCGAAGATGTCCACAAACATTTGCTGTGTATCGATGTATTCGTGGAAGCCGAATCGTCGGGCCTTGGAGCCATCCGCGAAGAAGTCGTAATTCCAGCCAAACACGAAATCTCCAAAGGCCCAGGAGGAGACTTCACTGTATGAATGCTCTGCAAGTCCATGTTGCCGAACCATCGTATTCCACAGTTCTTCCTTGTCAGCCATCACAAGATCGAGGGACATGGGCAGCGGCGGCGCGGTCTCCAGTCCGAAATACTTGGCAATTGCCGGCCACAGCTCATTCCAGCGGAATAAATCCCCATTCGTAATATTAAAAGCCTGATTCGCACATCGCTCGTCGGTGGCTGCCCAAACTGTGGCCTTGGCCAGGAGTCCTGCATCCGTCATCTCCAGCAGGCTGTCGTAAGCGCCCGGTTTACCCGGAAAACGCAGCGGCAAGCCAAGCTGCTTGGAGATGGAAGCATAAATTGCAATGACCATAGCCAAATTCATCGGATTGCCAAGCGAGAAGCCGCAGACGACAGAAGGTCGAAGCGCTGACCAGGTCCAGGTGTTGTCTTGTTGCCGCGTCTCAAGGTAATTCTGTTGATCAACATTAAACTCGGGTGGCATGTGATGGGCATCTGTCTCACGGGCGGGTGTCTTGAACGGCCCCAGATGAGCACCATATACCTTGTAGCCTTGCATCAGACTGATATGCTGCAGCCGGGTGGCAACAGGTTCAATCGCTTCCACCACATTCACCAGTATGGCCAGATTGGGTGGAACCAGCTCTGCCCAGGTTGGCCGATCCTGATAAGCGGCATAGAAGATATGGGTCACTTCGGTCAATCCGCTTAATTTCCGGAGAGTGGATTCCTTGTCGAGCAGGTCAACTGATACATAGCGGACACGGTCTGTCTGCTCCCCTCCGCGGCGGGAGAGTCCGATCACTTCCCAATCGCTCAGCGTTGTCAGATATTCGATCAGATTACGGCCGATGACACCATTTGCGCCTACAACCAAAGCGACTTTGTGTGCTGCCAGAGAGTTCGTATTCATATGGGTTCAGCTCCTTCTATTCTGTATTGTGTCGCCCTGTTAGTATGGCGGAAGGAGCGGGTGGTTGAGAAGTACGCACTTTGAGGTGCTATAAGCACTTTAATGTAATGTAAGGAATGTTGAGCTCCGTAATAACCCAAGAAATACAGCTGCAGCAGCCGCTTAAGAAAATAGGCTAATCAGGAAGGGGGCTGAAATCTATGATTCATGTGAACAATGATCAAACGCTGAGCGAAGCGAAACTTTTGTTGAAATATAATGCAGAAACGGATACCGTCTCTTTCAGAGGACTGCGAAGCCGTTTCTGCTTGACGGAATGCATGTGGGGCGGGTGTAGGCTCTGAAATGGTGCGGCAACTTAGCCGACTTAATAAGGGGGCAACCCTTACAGCAGAAACCGATCAGGAGGCTGTGGGTTACTACCGGAAGAACGGGTTCTTGGTCATGTGCCTGGGCGAGAAGTATCCGGGGACCGAACGGTTCGAGTGTGTGCTAATGATTTAGTTGCGATACTGCATCTAAATAGCTGTTTTTGTTGAATTTGGAGGAAATAAGTGCAAAAGAGCATCTAATTTCAGCGTTTGAGCGAAATAGGCTTGATTTACTCGAAATTAGTTGCAAATTCGCACTTAAACGACCGATGACTCACGATTCGGCTGAATATAGTTGCAGTATCGGTTACTACTTAGGACCCTGCGAGGGTATAGAGGGTTACTCGAGAAGGTTAGGGGATCGCGCTACCTTAACCCAAACCCTCCCCCACCCGAACTTCAGGTAACCTACGTCCTAACGGACCGTATAGCTTCTATTTCCTCATTTCTGCGCTGGTTTGGAATGTAACGGACCGCATAGCCTCTATATCGGAAAAACAGGCCCTAACTAGTGGGTTTCGGCTTGAATAGGGGCTCCTGAGTCCGTTAGACCTGCAAAACAGCCTTTTTACAGCAAATAGAGGCTCCTGAGTCCGTTAGTAGTCTGAAAGTTAAGCGCTGGTTACTGGCAACGGCCTTCATTTGTTATGCTTAGCCTCCTTGTCGCGCGGTGTGGTATGACAGGCTCGGACGAGTAACACAAGGAACACAAGGGGGTTCTAAGTAGTAACCAGTTTCGCATTTATTTGCTCTCAGAGTTCCAAACCAAATGCTAAATTCTCATAATATAAGATGTGAAAAAGCATTGACCTGTGCTGTGCTTCGTGAGAGAATGTACGCGTGTACATTAAGCGGATATTACGCTTACAGAAGTGATGAAAAAGGAAGTGTGTGCCTATCGCCAGTCGAAAAGAGGTGGCCGACGCTGCGGGCGTATCGGAAGCAACCGTCTCACGGGTGCTGAACAATGTGGGCCCGCTGAAGGAAAGCACCAAGCTTAAGGTGCTGGAGGTAGCGCAACGTCTGGGTTATACCCCAGCTCGCTTGCCCGCAGCTTTGCCCGCAAGCGGAGCGGGAATCTGGGCGTGGTCATGCCCCATCTGCCCAAAGCCCGCCTATTCTCTGCGTATTATTTCTCGGAAATCTTAAGCGGAATCGGCAGCAAAGCACGGGAAGAGGGCTACGACCTGCTGATGCTGTTCCGTGATGCCGATGAACCCATGGACTACTCCGCCTTGTTCCGCACGCGCAAGATTGACGCCTGTATTGTACTGGGAGCCAAGGAAGAGGCCGGTGAGCTGGCCGCACTGCGGCAGATGAAGGCGGAGGGACATCCTTACTGCCTAATCAATCAGAACTTCACAGGCGAGGAATTCCATGAAGTGGACGCCGATCATGTGGAAGGCAGCCGCCAGGCTGTGAAACATCTGCTGGAGCAAGGCCACCGGCGCATCGCCTTCCTCAATGGGCCTGCTGAATATTCGAACAGCCGTGACCGTCTGTGCGGTTACCGCAGCGCGCTGGAAGAAGCAGGCCTTGAGCCTGATCCTGCGCTGTTGCTGGCCGGCAACTTCAGCCGCAGAAGCGGCGTAGCGGCCGCGGCACAGCTGGCCCCGCGGCTTGCCTCGATCGATGCGGTATTGACCGCCAATGACCGGATGGCGATCGGGCTGCAGCAAGGTCTGCGCGAGCTTGGTGTTCAGCCGGAGCAGCTGCCTGCCATCGTTGGCTACGATGATTCGGAGGCCGCAGAACTAACGACTCCTGCGCTGAGTAGTGTGCGTGTCCCTTTTTTTCAGCTGGGAGAGATTGCCGCAAGCCGGGTGCTGGAGCTTCCGCCTAGCGGGGAAGCGGCGGCAGAGACACCGCTGATCAGGGTCAAGCTGCCTGCTGAGCTGGTGGTTCGTGCCTCTTCACTGAGGGCGGCGGCGCAGGTTCACCCAGACCAAAGTCAATAGAAACCAACACAACCCTGAGGAGGAATAGGATGAAGCAGCTACGCATCGGAATGATCGGCTACAAATTTATGGGCAAGGCCCACAGCAACGCTTACCGCAGTCTGCCTATGTTTTTCCCGAAGTCGCTGAAGCCCGAGATGTCTGTGCTATGTGGCAGGAATGGGGAAGCCGTCCGTGAGGCGGCGCGGGTCATGGGCTGGGCGGAGAGCGAGACCGATTGGCGGCGGCTGGTAGAGCGTGAGGATATCGACCTTATTGACATCAACGCGCCGAGTAATGCCCACAAGGAAATTGCACTGGCTGCCGCGAAGGCGGGCAAGCATATTTTCTGCGAGAAACCGCTGGCGCTTACCCTCGAAGATTCCCGTGAAATGCTGCAGGCTGCGGAAACGGCCGGTGTGGCACATATGGTCGGCTTCAACTACCGTTTCTCTCCGGCGGTAAGATTGGCGAAGAAGCTGGTAGACAGTGGACGTCTGGGGCAGATTTATCATTTCCGTGCCTGGTTTCTGCAGGACTGGATTCTGGACCCGGAGTTCCCGCTGGTCTGGAGGTTGCAGAAGGAGATTGCCGGTTCAGGCTCGCATGGGGATCTTGGGGCGCATCTGATTGATCTGGCTCATTATCTGGTTGGAGGGATCAAGGAAGTCATCGGCATGAGCGAGACCTTCATCAAGGAACGTCCGCTGGCGGCCGAGATGACCGGACTTAGCGCCACAGGCGACAAGAATGCACCCAAGGGACAAGTTACTGTGGATGATGCCACATTGTTTCTGGCCCGTTTTGACAATGGCGCGCTGGGCAGCTTCGAGGCTACCCGATTTGCGGCTGGCCACCGCTCGACTAATTCTTTTGAGATTAATGGAAGTCTTGGCAGTGTGAAGTTCGATTTCGAACGAATGAATGAGCTGGAGGTGTATCTGACCCGGGATGATGAGGATGTGCAAGGGTTCCGCCGGGTGCTGGCGACTGATCCTGCCCATGACTATGCGGAGGCCTGGTGGCCGCCGGGACATACGATTGGTTTCGAGCACACTTTCATTCATGAAATGCTGGAGCTGAGTCAGGCGTTGGAGGAAGGACGGCAACCGCAGCCGAATTTCCGGGATGGCGTGAATTGCCAGGCGGTGCTGGAAGCCGTAGAACGTTCGGTGGCGGAGCGGCGCTGGGTGACTATATCCGAGATGTGAAAATTCTAACTAAGGGGTGCTGACGTTGAAAAAAGCATTAATCGTATGGGGCGGCTGGGATGGACATGAGCCGGAGCAGGTAGCCGCCATTTTTGCGGAGATGCTGCGTGAAGCGCAGTTTGAAGTGGAGGTCTCGACTACGCTTGCGGTGTTTGACGATGCCGACAAGCTCATGGGCCTGGACCTGATTGTGCCGGTCTGGACAATGGGTGAAATTGCAAGAGAGCGGGTCGACAACATCTCCGCGGCAGTGCAGAACGGAACCGGCCTGGCGGGCTGCCATGGCGGGATGTGTGATGCCTTCCGCAAGAATACGGACTGGGCGTTCATGACTGGAGGACAATGGGTGGCCCATCCTGGCAATGACGGCGTGAAGTACACGGTCCACATCCCGGAGAGTACCCATCCGCTGGTTGCAGGTCTGGAGGATTTCGAAGTGACTACCGAGCATTATTATCTGCATGTCGACCCTGCGGTGGAAGTGCTGGCGACGACCCGCTTCCCGCTGGTCGACGGTCCGCACCGGCTGAACAAACCGGTAGATATGCCGGTAGTCTGGACCAAGCACTGGGGCGTAGGCCGGGTCTATTATCATTCGCTAGGCCATCATGCCGACATTGTGGCCCTGCCGCAGGTTAAGGAAATGCTGCGCCGTGGACTGCTGTGGGCTGCCGAGGGCAAGGCAGAAGCGCAGAATCTTATAGGGAAAGAACCCGTAAATGGAAACAGCTACAGTGGCATGGCAGACAGTCAATAAAACTCCGGGAGCGATCAACCAATGGATAAAGTGAAGGTTGGCATTATCGGCTGCGGCAAAATCAGCAGCATTTATATGGAAAACTGCCAGAAGTTTGAACTGCTGGACCTGGTAGCGTGTGCAGACATGGACTTGGCGAGAGCCGCAGTGCAGGCGGAGAAATATCAGATCCCGCTAGTGTATACAACGCAGCAGCTGCTGGATGATCCGCAGATTGAACTGGTGATCAATCTGACCATTCCATCTGCCCATGCAGAAGTCAGTCTGAAGGCCATCGCAGCAGGCAAACATGTGTATGTGGAGAAGCCGCTCGCTGTCACCCGGGAAGAAGGGCTGGAGATGCTTGCCGCGGCAAGGGCCAAGGGGGTGCTTCTAGGCAGCGCACCGGAGACTTTCTTCGGTGCAGGCATACAGACCGTGCTGAAGCTGCTGGCTGACGGAGTGATCGGCAAGCCGGTGGCGGCCTCCTCATTCATGCTGGCGCGGGGACATGAGCATTGGCATCCTGACCCGGAATTCTATTATGCTGCCGGAGGCGGTCCGATGTTCGACATGGGACCTTATTATCTGACGGCGCTGGTACAGCTGCTCGGTCCGATCCGCACAGTAACGGGCATGACTGGCACCGCGCTGCAGGAAAGAACGATAACCAGCGAGAAAAAAGCAGGGCAGAAGATTCCGGTCAGCATTCCCACGCATGTAGCCGGAACATTGCAATTCCAAAGCGGTGTGATCGCTACGATGATCACCAGCTTCGATATTTTCGGGGGCAGTGATCTGCCGCCGATCGAGATCTACGGGACGGAAGGGACGGTGCAGGTCCCTGATCCGAACACGTTCGGCGGGACGGTGCGATACCGCCTGACCGGAGAACAGGAATGGACCGAGCAGCCGCTGCTGCCGGGGTATGAAGAGAATACGCGCGGCATCGGTCCGGCAGACATGGCGAGCGCCATCCGCAGCGGACGCGCCCACCGGGCGAGTGGAGACATGGCCTATCACGTGCTGGAAGCGATGTGGGCGTTCCATGATTCCTCTGATGCTAAACATTTCTATGAAATGAAGAGTACATGCACGCCGCCCGCGCCGCTGCCGCAAGGCTTGGCCCCTTACGTATTGGACTAATGCAACATCTGGCGTCCACAGCGCGTTTAGTAGTTAAACAGCTGAGGATGTGAATATATGCCAAACATGAAACGATATTGGCTCGGAATATCCGCAGCGGCTTTGATTCTGGGCGGCTGCACGGATAAGGAAGGGGCCGAGAATGCTAAGCCGGAGCCTACGCCCGCGCAAACCATGGCGGCTGAGCTTGCTGCGGATTCTCCCGTGGCCAAGAATGGAAACAGCGAAACGGTTAAGGTAAAATATCCGGGGAATGTAACAGGGATTCGAGGTTTGCTAAAGGCTGAAGAGATTCCGAACGGTGACCTGTACCTGCAGGATGACAAGCTGCACGTTAATATTGTCGGCTTGACCGATGAGGTGGAGCAGCGCTTTGCAGAGAAATTTACCGCAGGCAGCTATACCCTGCATGACGTGAAATACACTCATCAGGAATTAGAGGCGGCCCAGAAGCTTATTGTGCACGAACAACTTCACGAGAAGCTGAATCTCTATGGGACTGGCATTGATGTCATCGGCAACCGGCTAACTGTCACTGTGCCGGACGACAGTGCAGCGGCAGCCAAGCTTGAGCTGGAGAAGCGGGTGGACCCGGGAATGCTGGAATACAGCATTATAGAGCTGGGCGAACCTCATGTCACGGGAGAAATTATTGAGATGGAAGCCGGAGAGAAACCGCGTATGCTGATTCTGGAACCCGGGCAGGAGGAGCCTACCTACTGGTTCTCGATCAGCGGCAAATCTGAGCTGTATGATACCGCCGGTGAAACGATAAGCTTCAAGAGCCTTAAGGTGGGACAGAAGGTAGACCTGTGGAGCACCGGAACGGTACATGATTCGCTGCCTGCACAAGCTTCCCTGCGGCGGCTGGAGCTTAAATAGAGATGCCCTGCACATCAGGATTTTCAGGCAACTGTACTCCCCATTCTTAAGTTCATAATATAATGGAACGTTATTTATCAGACCAGCAGGTCTTCCTAAATGGAGGTTGCTGGTTTTTTGTTGCCATGTTGTGAGGTGAAACTAATGTATAGTTAACTGGTTGGAATAATGTGAAATAGATCATATCACATAATGTGAGCTTTAATATAAAATCACTCTAGTAAACCAATAGAGTTGTTTGTTAATTGTTTTCTGCTGCTCTATATACAACGGGTAGTGTTGCAGTTTTATTCTGTCAAACGGAAGGTTGTACAAATGAACTTAGACTGGGATTTCATGATTGAAAGTTTACCCTTATACGGGGATGCCATGTGGTTGACGGTGAGATTGGCTTTCATCTCAATTTTGTTCTCGCTTATGATTGGACTCTTATTCAGCCTGGTGTTGTTCTATAAGGTCAAAGGCATTAGCGGAGCGATAAGGGCCTATGTTGAATTGTCCAGAAATACTCCCTTGCTTGTTCAATTGTTCTTCCTGTATTACGGGTTGCCCAAAGTAGGACTTCAGATGAGCGAATTCACCTGTGCAATTGTGGGTATGACCTTTCTTGGCGGCAGCTATATGACAGAGGCCTTCAGAAGCGGAATTGAGGCGGTAGGCCAATCACAGCTTGAATCGGGTCTTAGTATTGGACTTAGCAAAATACAGCTGGCGAGATACGTAATACTTCCGCAGGCACTTGCCATCAGCATTCCTTCTCTGGGAGCAAACGCAATCTTTCTGCTAAAGGAAACTTCAATTGTAGGAGCCATCGCTTTAATGGATTTGATGAATGTAGCCAAAGATTTAATTGGCATGCATTACAAAACAGCGGAGTCGCTTCTTCTCCTGGTGTTGGCTTACCTGTTGCTGGTCCTGCCTTTATCGCTGCTGCTGAGTTGGGTGGAAAGGAAGGTGCGACATGCCGAATTTGGGAATTGAGGTTTTGTTCGAAGGATCAAATTTTCAACGTCTGCTGGGAGGACTGCTGGTCACCATTGAAATATCTTTTCTTTCCATTATAATCGGGACCTTATTAGGGATAGTTATGGGTCTACTCCGAACCTTTGATTCCAAAGCTTTAAGACTTGTGCTAAGGCTGTACCTTGAAGCTTTTCGGATTATTCCGATCCTGGTTTGGCTGTATGTGGCGCATTTCAGTTTCTCGCCTTTGCTTCAAATCGACATCAGTGGGGAAGCCACTGCGATCCTTGTATTTAGTCTGTGGGGGGCAGCAGAGATTGGAGATATTGTACGCGGAGCGCTGGAATCCATGCCGAAACATCAGGTGGAGTCGGGGCAGGCGCTTGGACTAAGCAGTGGACAGCTGTACCGGTATATTCTTATTCCACAGGCTGTACGCCGAATGCTGCCAGGCTCCATTAACTTGGCTACCCGAATGGTCAAGACCACCTCGCTGGTTGTCCTCATCGGTGTAATTGAAGTAGTGAAGATTGGACAGCAAATCATTGAGCTTGGCGTAATTAAAGCACCAAATTCCTCATTTTGGGTGTACGGCTTCATTTTTATTCTGTATTTTCTGGTATGTTATCCATTGTCGAAGCTCTCGAAGAGATTCGAACATAAATGGGGAAATTAGGGATTAAGGAAGGAACGGCAGAAATGGCACAGACGGGTGAAATCTTGCTGGATATAAAGGGAATTAATAAGTTTTTTGGAGACAGGCAAGTTTTGAACGGAATTGATCTGCAGGTGAGAAGAGGAGAGGTGATCGTAATTCTGGGTCCCTCAGGCTGCGGGAAAAGCACGTTATTGCGATGTCTTAACGGCCTTGAGCCGGTCCAAGGCGGTAATATACAGTATCGCGGTCAGAATCTTACAGAAGCTGGTGTGAATTGGCGGGAACTTCGCCAGCATATCGGCATGGTATTTCAAAATTATGAATGTTTTCCACACATGACGGTTATCGATAACATTCTGCTGGGACCCCTGAAGGTACAGAAGAGAGAGAGGCCGGAGGCGCTGCAGCAGGCAGAACAACTACTTGACCGGGTCGGACTGCTAGATCGCAAGCATGATTATCCACGGCAGCTGTCTGGAGGCCAAAAGCAGCGAATCGCAATCGTTAGAGCTCTAAGCATGAACCCGGATATCATTTTATTTGATGAAGTGACAGCTTCGCTTGATCCCGAAATGGTGCGTGAGGTCCTTGATGTTATTCTGGGTCTTGCCAAACAGGGAATGACAATGATTATTGTGACGCATGAAATGGGGTTTGCCAAGTCCGTTGGGGACCGGATCGTATTCATGGATCAAGGCAAGGTATGTGAAGCAGCTGCACCGGAGCAGTTTTTTACTCAACCCGCGACAGAACGTGCACAGCACTTTCTAAATATATTTCAGTACAATAAACTATAGAAACAGGGGATGAAGAAGGATGAGAAAAGGCAGACAATTATTGATGGGATTCATAGCTGCAAGTATGTTACTAATGGGAATAACCGCATGCGAAAATTCTGATAACAACGGAGGAACAAAAACGGACTCCTCCAAATTTGCATCTATAGAACAGCTGAAGAAAAAAGACAAACTCAGAATTGGTGTATTCGCCGACAAGCCTCCATTTGGCTATGTGGATTCCGAAGGTAAAAATCAAGGGTTTGATGTTTACATTGCGAAGAGATTCGCAAAGGATCTGCTTGGGGAAGAATCAAAGGCTGAATTTGTTCTGGTGGATGCGGCAAGCCGTGTTGCCTATCTGGAATCCAATAAAGTTGATATCATTATGGCTAATTTTACTGTTACAGATGAAAGAAAAGAAAAGGTGGACTTTGCCAGTCCTTACATGAAGCTGTCCTTTGGTGTTGTATCTCCTGACAGTGCGCCGATCACTTCAATCGACCAGTTGAAGGAGAAAGGACAGAAGCTGATCGTAGCCAAAGGAACAACGGCGGAAACCTATTTCACCAAGGAGTATCCTGAGATTGAATTGCTGAAATTTGATCAATACACGGAAATATTCTCCGCACTCAAAGATGGCCGCGGTGCTGCGATCGCGAACGACAATACTGAATTGATCGCGTGGGCAAATTCAAATCCTGGTTTTACAGTCAGCATTCCTGCTTTTGGCGGTCAGGATACTATCGCACCAGCGGTTGCAAAGGGAAATGCCGAACTGCTCAACTGGATCAACAAAGAGCTTGATTCTCTCGGCAAAGAACAGTTTATTCATCAGGCCTATAAAGAAACCTTGAACGAAGTCTACGGTGAAGGGTATAGCGATCAGCTTGTGGTGGAGGGCGGGAAAATCGAGTAGTCAGATGATTTATTACCAAATAAAACGGATACATTTCCTGGGCTGGATAAATTAGTTTTGATTCCGTTATAACAATAATTTTTTGTTTGACAGAGTAGACAGTAGCCTCCATAATACAATTCATACTAAACATATATGATTTGAAGGGGAGGGTCAGTCATGTCACGGTTTAACGCATCATTTAGAAAGTCATTTTGGATAGGAACATTAGCCATTCTATTATTGTTGGTGGTTGCAGGATGCTCCAATTCCAAGAATGAACCTGATCCTAATAAAGGCGCTCAGCAAAACACGAATCAAGAAGCTAATCAGAGTGCAAATACGGAAGAGCCTGCGGCGGGAGGAACCTTCGTCTATGGACGGCCGGCTTCCGTAACGTCACTTGATTTGCATAATCAGATTACGTCGAACAATGCCTTTGCCATTGACAAGGTATTTGAATCCTTAGTTGCTTTTGACAGCAAGGGCGAAATCGTGGACTGGCTTGCCAAGTCCCATAACATCAGTGAAGACGGTTTGACATATACGTTTGTATTGCGTGACGGCTTGAAGTTTTCGAACGGCACTGATGTTACTGCGGAGGATGCGGTATTCTCGTTACAGCGGCATTTGAAGGTTGGCGGCCCGCTGGCGATAGCGGCAAAGGTCGATACGACTAAAGCGCAGGATAAACAAACGTTTGTTATTACGCTTAAGGAGCCTTATACACCGTTTATCTCCGAGCTGTCCAACTTCTCCAATGGTATCATTCCGAACAATTTCGGCGGTGTTACCGAAGAAGAGTTCTTCAAGAAACCGGTAGGTACAGGACCTTTCGTTGTTGAAAAGTGGGACCCTGCAGGCGATCTGACTTTCACCAAGAACCCGAACTATTGGCAAGAAGGAAAGCCATATATTGATCAGCTTGTTTACAAGCTGATTGAAGACGACAGCCAGGCGATCAACCAGCTGAAGGCCGGGGAAGTTAATGCTATTGAATCTTTGGCTCTGCAAAATGCTGATGAAATCAAGCAAGGCCCTGACACTACAGTAGTAACCAATGGCAGTTGGGTAACAGAGCAATTGTTCTTCAATACGCTGGACAAGTATTTCTCTGATGTGCATGTCCGTCGTGCGCTCGCTCTGGCACTGGACCGTGAAGGCTTGACTAAGGCGCTTACCTTTGGATATGCACAAACTGCAAATTCATTGCTGCCGACAACGATTCCATATCATGCGAATGATACAATTAAGGCACTGAACTTCGATATAACTGCAGCCAAGGAAGAGCTTGCCAAATCTGCCTTCCCTAATGGATTCACTACAAAATTGCTTGTAGCATCCGGCAACGGCACAAGAGCACAAGAGGCGCAAATTATCCAGGCAGCGGGTAAAGCGATCGGGATCAACATTGAGATTGAATCGATTGAACTGGCCACTTTCCGTGAGCGTTTCTTCGCCTATGATTTTGCAATCATGCTCAACAGCGGTCAAGCCGATTCTCCCGAAGCGAACTCGATTATTGCTTTCCAAACCGATCCGGAAGGCTTCAGTAAATCGTACTGGACCCATTACACGAATGATGAAGTGACTAAGCTTCTATATGAAGGCCAAAAAACACCAGATGGCAAGGAACGTGAAGAAATCTACACCAAGCTGCTGCAAACTCTTGCTGATGAAGTGCCGTACATTCCGCTATATTATCCGGATATTCTGAAAGGCGTAGGTTCTTCAGTGGATGGTCTCGTAGTTTTACCTAACGGCAGCGTTCGTTTTGAAGAAGTCCGTATCGGTAAATGATGAAGAGAAGTAAGCCGTTGAGCCAATCGTCAGGAATGAATACATCTTACAGCTGGCTTGGGACAGCTCTGTTAAGAGCCTTGGCAGTTATCCTCTTTGTAGTGACAGCAGTCTTTTTTATTATCAGAATCGTGCCTGGGGATCCCGCCAAAATGATTCTGGGAGAATACAGCACGCCTGAGGCCCTCGAGAGTATGCATCATACTCTCGGGCTGGATCTCCCTTTATGGGAACAATTCATCCGGTTTGTGAAGACGCTGCTCACACAGGGAGATACCGGCAATTCTATTATTGCAGGAACTTCTACCAAAGTGCTGATTGCCGAGCGGGCGCCCATTACCTTGCTGCTTATTGGGATGGCCTGTATTTTGGCAATCATAATTGCACTTCTGCTCGCTACGCTTGCAGCCACGCACAAGGATAAGCTGCCGGATCATTTGATACGTATTTTTCCTACAATAACTTTGGGTATGCCAATCTTTTGGGTTGGCATGCTTTTGATTCTGCTGTTCAGTGTCCGTCTTCACTGGTTTCCCGTTGGGGGTGTAGGCGAAGGGTGGACGGGTACCTTGTACAGTCTTACCCTTCCGGCGATTACCGTCGCCTTTTCCCAGATTCCAACGCTGGTCCGTTCGTTAAGAGCGCAGATGCTTGAAATATTGGAATCCGATTTTGTTGTCACATTGAAGGCTGCGGGATTACCAAGCAGGGTAATTCTGTTTAAGCATGTGCTGCGTAACTCTGCGCTTCCGACCCTGATGCTGCTTGGTGTAAATATTTCTTATCTTATCGGCGGTACCCTGGTCGTTGAACAGGTGTTTGGCATCAAGGGAATTGGCAGCTTGCTGTTTACTTCAATTTCGAATCGGGATTTCCCGGTCATTCAAGGCATAGCGCTTTATTGTGCGATATCTGTTGTGATCATCAGCCTCCTGATTGAAATCACTTCCTGGTGGCTTGATCCCAGAACGAAAGGAAAACAATGAAACGTATAAGAACAGAACCTATGTTGCTTGAGGACGGCAGGAACACAAGTGTTCTCCATCGAATAAGGAATACGCCTTCCCTTCTGGTGGGGAGCATTATGTTTGCAGTGCTTATTATCTTGGCTGTATTCATCCCTTTTATTAGTCCTTACGACCCTTCAGAGCAGAATTTGAGCGCCTTTTTGCAACCCCCGTCTGCCGAACATTGGCTGGGGACGGATCAATTGGGACGTGATTTGTTTACGAGACTGATTTATGCTGCGCGAACCGATTTGAGTATCATGGTGCTGGCGGAAATTGTTCCATTCTGCACCGGTGTATTTCTGGGAATGCTTGCGGGGTATTACGGGAAATGGGTCGATAAGGTCATTACACTGCTGACGGATACGTTTATCGCTTTTCCTTTTTATCTGATCGTGATTATCGTGGCTTTTGCCAGCGGAGCAGGTGAACGGGGCATTTATATCACATTTATGCTTGTAGGCTGGATTGTGTTTGCCCGTGTAGTCAGAGGTCTTAGCGCATCGTTTCGCGAGCAGGAATGGGTAGCGTCCGCTCAGACCTTAGGGCTGCCTGGAGTGAAAATTATCCTTCGTCATCTCCTGCCCAATATACTGCCTCAAGCGGTTGTGGTTCTTATGACGGATATGGTCGGACTTCTTGTGGCCATTGTTACACTCGGTTATCTTGGCATCGGCATTGCACCGCCAACCCCGGACTGGGGGACCATGATTTCGGATGGACAATCCTTCATAACTACAGCTTGGTGGCTCTCGGCGGTTCCGGGATTCGCAGTGGTATACACGGGAATTGCGTTGTCTCTTGTAGGAGATGGGTTGGCAGACTTATGGAGGAAAAAATGATTTCTACAAGCCCGATTTTGGAAATAAAAGGATTATCACTGGCAACCAAATCAAATAAAAAATTAGTAAACAATGTTAGCTTTTCGCTGGGCAAAGGGGAGAGTCTGGGATTAGTAGGCGAATCGGGTTCAGGAAAATCGCTTACGCTGCGTTCGATTCTGGGATTACTTCCACGTGGTGTTGAACAGACAGGTGGAGTCATTAAGAGTGACGTAAGCAGCGCTATGGTATTTCAAGACCCGAGAGGTGCGCTGGACCCGCTCTGTCCGGTGGTCAAGCAGCTTGCAGAAGTTGTATATTATAGACAAAAAGTAAGCCGGAAAGCTTCGCGCATAGTGGCGCTGGAATTGCTCGAAATGCTTGGACTTCCTGATTCTTTAAAGAAAACGGACCGCTATCCGAGCCAGCTATCGGGTGGTCAGTGTCAACGGGTAGTCATCGCCTTGGCACTGGCATGCAAGCCGGGAATTCTTCTCTGTGATGAGCCGACAACAGCGCTGGATGTTACCGTTCAGCGGCAAATTATCGAAACGATCACCCGTCTACAGAATGAACTGGGCTTTGCCATGGTATTTGTTACCCATAATCTTGCGATTGCAGCCGCCCTGTGCTCTGAACTGTGTGTGATGAAAGAGGGCCAGATTGTTGAGCATGGCAATACCCTTAGCATTCTGCAGAACCCGCACAATCCTTACACACAGATGTTGATTAACTCGGTGCTTCCTTTGCCGGAGCTTGAAGGGAGCGGACAACCATGGAGTTAGCCTTGCAAGTTAACAATCTGACGGTTCATTATGGCGGGTTTACTGCACTGGATCGTATTAATCTGAATCTACAACAGCATACCACCCTTGGCCTTGTTGGAGAGTCCGGCTCGGGCAAATCCACGCTGGCGCGGGTCATTGCCGGGTTGATCACCCCTGATGAGGGGCAGATTCTGCTGGGAGCACAAGCATTAAACAAGAAGAGAAGCCGTGAGCAGCGCAAGATGATTCAGATGATCTTTCAAAATCCGGATGCATCGCTGAATCCCAAGCATTCCATCAGGCAGATTCTTTCTGAAGCGCTTCTGTTTCACAAAATTGTCGGCAGCACGGAGGTCGAGAAGAGATGTAAAGAGCTTTTGAGCCGTGTTCACATGGAAGCCAAAGCATTGGACAGGTATCCTCACGAATTCTCCGGCGGTCAGCGCCAGCGGATAGCGATTGCACGCGCATTAAGTGTTGAGCCGAGTCTTCTGATTGCGGATGAACCGACCAGCGCCTTGGATGTATCCGTACAGCGGAGTGTGCTCGAACTGTTTAACACGCTCAAAGCAGAGCTTAATCTTACCATGCTGTTCATCTCCCATGATCTGGGGGTAATTCATGCAATCAGCGATACGGTAGCAGTCATGCGGCAGGGAAAGCTGGTTGAGATCAGCTCCAAGGATCAATTCTTCACCCGCCCTGAAACGGAATACAGCCGTGAGTTATTGTCCGCAGTCCCGAAAATGCCGAAGTCAATTCTATCAGGAGGTTTATATGAGCCGAGAACATAAAGGATTTATACCGCTTTCCCTGTCTGAGTTCGATACCCTTACACGTTTACTCTCAAGGCTCTTGAGTACTGGGCATTCCCCAGTCATCATTCCCGGTGAGGCGATCCTGGGAATTGAGGCGGTGGCAGCGGGGATATCTGCGCCTGGCCGTACGATTTTAAATATAGTCACAGGCCCTTATGGAAGTTTATTTGGACAATGGCTTGAACGCGGCGGGGCGACGGTTGTTGAAGTTAAGGTCCCTTTTGATGAAGTGGTTACTGTCGAGGAGGTCGCTGCGGCGATTGAAAGGTTTAAACCGTGTGCGCTTTCCTTTGTTCAGGCTGAAGTGGTTACAGGCGGATCGAATCCGGCCAAAGAAATAATAAAGCTTGCGCAGGGTGCTAACCTCGTTACGGTGACAGACTCCGTTTCGGCGGTTGGGGGAGAGGCCCTGCCGGTTGATGAATGGGGAGTAGATTTCGTAGCTGTAGGCGCCCAGAAAGCCTTGGCTGGGCCTAACGGCGTCAGCGCCGTAAGCATTTCACCGCGCGGCTGGGAATTCCTCGAAACCAATGAGAATGCTCCGCGCAATTCCATTCTGTCCTTGCTGGATCTTAAACCGTCACAGAATGGGACAACGCCGGTACGTGTATCGCCCAACATTCCAACGCTGGAGGCCAGAGCGCTGATCTCAGCATTGACAGCAATCGAGGAAGAAGGATTGGAACAGGTAATTAAGCGCCATGAATCTGCTGCAGCCTCTGCCATTGCCGGCATCAAAGCCTTGGGTCTGGAGCCTTGGCAGAAGGATAGTAAACACTATTCTACGCTGACTACGACGGTTCGGATTTCCGGGGAGCCGAACTTGCGTATCGGTCAGCCTATCGGTATCGTGGCTCCCGGAGACGGAGAACTATTCGGCCAGCTTCTGCGGATTAACCATTTTGGAGCGAATGCTTGCCGGCGAAGTGTGGAAGAAGCCATTACAACGCTTGCTGGGCTGTTGAATCAGGACCCTGATCATGCATTGAAGGCTATCCAGTTGGTTTGGGGGGAATGAACATGATCAACAAACATCCTGAGGAGCATGTCTTCAATTCTATTTTTATAGCAGGTATTGACGGGAAACGCTTTGAACTTTCGATTAAGGCTGGCCGGTTCTCATCTATAGTTGAAGCGGAGCCGCATAATGATCAGCCCGCTCATCCAGGCCAGGATTTATGGATAAGTCCGGGGGTTATTGATCTTCATACGCATCTGGCTTGGACGGACTTTGACCATGCGGACCAATTGAAACGCAGCAGCCATGAGCTAGAAGTCATGCAGGCTGGGGCGTTCGAAGCTACGCTTCGGACGGGTGTAACGACGGCGCGCGATGCAGGCGGGATTCTGCCAAGCACAGTGCAGCATCTCGTGCAGCACTATGGGCAGCCTTTAAGGGTACAGACCAGCAGCGATATGCTTGGAGCAGCGGATGCCCGCGGGATTAAGCATTTGGAAGGGCGGATGGCAGAAATTTTTGATACAGGGGCTGGCTGGATCAAGATTATGGCAACAGGCGGCCTTGGAGCACCTACTGAAAAAGTGCTTGAACCGATTTTTTCAGAGGAAGAATTCTCTTTCATTGTCAGCCATGCGCATGCTCATCATAAAAAAGTTCTGGTTCATACCTGGGGCGGAGTGACGGTAGACTGGTCTATCGATGCGGGAGTGAGATCCATTGAGCATGGCATGTTTCTGACCGGGGATCAGGCGGGCAGACTTGCACAATCCGCAACGGCCTTTGTGCCTACAACCTCGATTTATCGGATTGCCGCAGATCCAAAAGGCGTACTGGCATTGAACCCGATCATTTGCGACCGGGCCACCCGCGCTGCAGAAGCCCACTCTAGAGCGATTGGCTATGCCCAGAGAGAAGGGGTCCGCATTGGATTCGGTACGGATTATGCAACCCCGGCACTTCATGGGTACAACCTTCAAGAGCTGGATACGCTGATGGAATACGGCTTGACCCGAACTGAAGCGTGGCACGCTGCCACGAAAAGCGCTGCTGAGATACTGGGAAGCGGCTACGAATTGGGGCAGATTGCAGAAGGGTATATTGCAGATGCTATTATTTTCGATGCCGATCCGTATCAGGCGTCAAATGCGACCGAATTGCGGAAGAGTATCGTTTCTGTCATTACTGGGGCGCAGGAACAACACCAAGAAGCCTGAATGATGAAACTCCTCTACAGTACTTGTCTAACCACAAGTTCTGTAGAGGAGTTTTTGCTGCATGGCGGGGCGGCCGCTTACGACTTATCGCATCAGTGGAATACTGAACTGAGACTGCTTCGTTTTACTAAAACAGGCAGCAGTTTACTTCAGGTAGGTTCCCGTTTCTCCAATTCCGCCGCGGCCGTTTAATACATACACTCTTGCATTTCCTTTGCCGGAGCATGTCAGGGTGATCGTGCCGTTAGTAACGGTTTTGGAATCGCCGGTCACCGCATCCACGTAAGTTCCATTCGGAATTCCAGTAAAAGTCGCATTCCCCGAAATTGTAACCAATGCAAAGCTGTCAATGCCTTTGGCGCTGTCGGTATATCTTCTCTTAAACGCCAGGTTGCCCGTTACATTCTCTGTAGAATACTGACCTTTCTGCAGAGCAGGAACTGCTCTTCTGATTAAATTGAGCTGTCTGATATGTTTGGCCAGAGGATAGTTGAGCGAATCCGCAAGTGTGCCGGTAGCATTGGTGTATCTGCCGTAATCTTGTACCGTAACACTGCCCTCAATGTGATCGCCATAGTAAGCACGGCCTGTTGTGCTAAGCGGTGCGTTTGGACCTACATCGATGACGGCCCCCTTTTGGAATTCGATTTCAGAACCATAGAAGATGGCGGGGATTCCCCGGAAAGTGAACATCAGAGCGAGATTCTCAGCCCAAGTATCCTGTGTACCCGCAAATCTCTGATTTTCCGGAGCCTGGTCAGGTGCATAGTCATGAGAGTCGATGTAGGTTACATTCCAGGTAGCATCGTTATAGTATTGGTCGCCGCTTCTCATACTGAATGCTTCCTGCGCTGTCTTGAATGCCCAATGCATTGGGAAATCAATCACATCCAGACCCGATTTCATCGAATAGTCAGGAGCATGATAGGTATTGCCGATTAAGTAAGCATTGTTCGAGGTTGGCTGTCCTGCTGTAGTAGAGTTGTCTGCCCACTCCTGTTCAACGGACGCTTTATTAGAAGCGTAATCATTTGTGACATCGCCTGGATACGATTTCGAAGATTTCCAAGTATAAAATGGCGTCGAAATTGCCGGAATCCCGCTGTTCCAAACATCTCTGTAGCGGGTGGCTACTTCACCAAAGATAAAGAAGTCTGAGCCGCCTCTTGTCTTCCAGGCAGGAACAAAGTATTTATTGAAAATATACCGGCTCACATGCTTCACTGTATCGACACGGAAAGCATCAACACCCATATCAATATATTGGTTATAGGTGTCAATCAGATATTGGTCAACTGCAGGATTTTCCGTGTTGAGGTCCACGCAGTCTCCTGCAATCTGTCCTGTTTGTACGGTATAAGATTCCCAGGAAAGACTTTTCTCTGTATGGTAAATGTTATTGTTCGTCTCAGCTGTCTTCATTAAGGCAAGTCTTGCCTGATATTGCTGGTCGGGTGTCATGGAATCATAGTTTGACGGCAGCTTATCCGTTATTTTGAGCATGTTGTTAACGGTGTCCGGCTTGGTCTCATCTTTCTTGAACATGGGGAACAAATTCTCTTCACCGAAATTACCGGTATGATTGACGACGATATCCTGAATAACCTTCAGCCCCTTGGCATGGGCCGCATGGATCAACTCCTGATAGGAAGCGCCTGCCGATTCATACCTTGGGTCTACTTTGGCAAAATTGATAGCGTGATAACCATGATAATCATAACCGCTCGCATTCTCCACAACAGGTGTAATCCAGATGGCGCTGAATCCGAGGGCTTTGATGTAATCAAGCTTTTGAATCAGCCCTTTGAAATCCCCTCTCCAAGCTGGGTCCGATTCCGGATTTCTCGCCTTGTTGTCATCCCATGCACGCACGTTGTTGCTCGGATCACCATCATAGAACCGGGAAGTGATCACGAAGTAGATGCTGTCTTCCCGGAAATCGCCCGACTTCCCGATGTTGTAGATAAAATTCTGTGTAGTTTGATTGCCGGCGCCGTCTATAACAAGAAATTTCAAAGTCGTAGTCTTGGAAATAAGAATGGACGGACCGGTTAAGCCAGCCATTGCATTGCCAGCGATATAGACTTTAGAGCTGGTAGATGGTTCCTTACCATCATCGGTGTAGTAGGCCGTAGTAGTTGCCGCCTTGTTATCTTTCAGTTTGAAGGATACGGTAACTGAGGACTCCGAATTCCCAGCAGGCAAATTCGCAGTGATTACCGGAGCTTGCAGATCGGCGTTCAGGTCAATCACATAAGCGAATGAGGCGACATCTCCCGCTTGACCAAGTAAGTTAACACCAAAGGCCTTGATGTTCAATGAGGAAGCTACCTGGATGGGCGAGGTATACAAGGTCGATGATGTCGTAGGTGTCGAGCCATCTGTCGTATAGTAAATTTTATCGTCGCTGTTGGTACTGGAAAGCCTCACCGTTTGGATTGAATCGTATGTTTTCGGCAGAGGGGAGACGGAAATTAGCGGAATTTTGGGCCTTTCCGGGTTGGCATCATACCACACGTTATCCGTATAATACCAGCCCTCTTTCACAGTTCGGGACAAGTCGGTCGTCTGTTTGCCGCTGCCGTCATTAAAGATGAGGCTTGCGCCAGTGGCTTCGGGAATGGTATAGCTGTACCAGTCGTTGCCGTCCGACTTCATCAGGATTCCCGGCCAGGCTCCGCTTATCGGAACGGTTGCAGGACTCAGACTCCAGTAATGAATTCGGAGCGCTGAGTTCCAGTTTGAGGGTTTCTTAACATGAACCGTTAACCCGGTTGGCGTCGAAGTAGGTGTTGCGGTAGCTGTAGGTGTTGCGGTAGCTGTAGGTGTTACGGTAGCTGTAGGTGTTACGGTAGCTGTAGGTGTTACGGTAGCTGTAGGTGTTGCGGTAGCTGTGGGTGTTGCGGTAGCTGTAGGTGTTGCGGTAGCTGTGGGTGTTGCGGTAGCTGTGGGTGTTGCCGATGCCGTTGGTGATGGAGTAGCTCCACCCGGTGAGACGGTCACATAGTCGATATTAATATTTCCGCTGTCAGTTGAGTCGTATTTGTAGGCAATGGTATTATTCCCCACCTGTAAGGAGAGTGTTTCTGTTTGGTCACCCCATGTATCCCAATTCGCCAACGTTGCCAATGTTGTCTGTTTTACATTTGTTCCATTGACGTAAATGGAGACCTTCTTGGCGCTGCCAGTCCCATTCGCATAGTGGAGAGTGGCATTATAATCAGCTTGACCGGAAGACTGAACGTTGAAAGTTGTAGTTGCTCCGGACGCTGTGTATCCATCAACAAAACCGGTTCCCGAATATCCAGTGTGATTCGTATTTACCTTTGCGCCTCCTGATAAGGCTGCGCTTTCGGCTTCGTATTTCCCGGCAACCGGAATAACGGCCGTCCAGTTTTTCCCGCCATTGCTATCCCAGTAATCCGTTGGAGCCGTAATGTGATAACAATATATTAATGTGGTGCCCTCTGGGACATCGATGTTCGCTGTAAACGTGGTCCCATTCTTGGACATGGCCGTGTCCGTAATATTTGTCCAGTTATTCGAGGACCAATGCAGTGTCACAGCAGTTGCTGTGGAATTTGTATAGGTGACCGTATAATTTGTGTTGCTGGCCGAAGCCCCGCCGGATAACCCGAGCAAGCTAAAGCATAGCGCAAAAATGATCACCCAAGAAACAAAACGCCTAGTTTTTTTCTGTACCAAGTTAACAACCTCCTAATCATTTTTGTAGAATTACAGCGTGCAAACGTTTGCGAAAAAAATAAAAAAAGAATAAATCTCCGATTATCTTGGATCCATTGATCACCCCCTCAGTATTTCATATAAAAATACACTTGTATGCGTTTACAATTGAGATCGGAGGGAATTCATCATTACCATATAGATCCATATCCAATGAATTTTCCCTTTTCATGATTATAGGCTGCAATCTTTTTTTGGTCAATGCATATTTTGGGCTATATTTCTAAATTTTTAGCTGTCTGATTACGTGAGTACAATCGTTTTCACACACTAGTTGGTTTAGCCAGGTAACTGGCGTCAGAATATAAAAAACACGCGTTTCATCAGCTTCGGCAGCAAATGATCGAGATGATAAGAAACGGAGAACTGTGATGCAGGTAGTCTGGACCAAACGTGCGGCTCAGAGCTTTTCCAAGATCGAAAGCATTCACTTCTCACCACAGGGAACAGCAGAGTATAAATTAAAGCAGTTCATGCGGATTGAAGAAAAGATTCTTCGGCCAGGAAAGTTGTTCCCGTCACGTAACTATAAGAACACTTACTATATTCGTCTTGACCGCTACATTGTTTCCTATGAGCCATCTGAGGATGGCTCATCCTACATAATAACGGCGTTTAAACATGGAAGACAGGATAGGTCATATTAGACCTCATCAAATAAGCCTCTCTTCCGCTATAGGAAGAGAGGCTTATTCTCACATTTCGTTACTGCTTAGGATTCAGCCAGGATTTAGAGTGTTGCCCTGGAACCTTCGGTGGAATTAGATGCGAAACTGGTTACTACTTAGGACCCTGCGACACTCCAAGCCCTTGAACTAGGTAACCTGCATTCTAGCGGACCGTATAGCCCCTATTTCCTCCTATCAGCGATCTTTTGACGTCTTACGGACCGTATAGCCCCTAAGTCGTCAAAACAGGCTCAAAAGCGAGGGTTTTCTGTGATATAGAGGCTCCTGGGTCCGTTAATCCTGCAAAACGGCCTATGTACAGCAAATAGAGGCTCCTGAGTCCGCAACCGTCTGAAATCGAAGCGAGGGTTACGAGCGAAGAGGGCTAGGGGACCTAAGTAGTAACCGTAACTGCAACTAATTTCAGCCGAAACGCCCATTATAAGGATAATAAGTGCAAATCTGCAACTAAATTCGAGTAGAGCAAGCTTATTACGCTCAAAATCCTAAATTAGGTGTGTTTTCGCAAAGGGGCAACCGCTGATTTTGGTTTTGAGCCGAAATTAAATGCACTTTTGCATCTAATTTCTCTGGAAGCACCCACATAGCCTTCTACATCAGAGAGAACTAAGTAATAACTAGAATTGCAGGCATATTGGGCAGCAGGTGACTATCATGGGCAGAGGAGCATGGCCGGGTAAGAACCTCTGAAGCTTAGGACCCTACGACATTCGAAGCACCTGAACTATAGGCAACCAACGGTGTTGGATCAGAAGGCGGCGAGTAACACAGAAGGAAAGGGAACCTAATCAGTAACCCTAAAACGCAGCAGAGGATCAAAGAACAGAGCCGTATGCGATGATTGCATGTACAGATATATGCAGATCTGTTGCAGGCCCGGCCCATGTCACTCGACATGGATTATTGCTGAAATATAAGAAATTATATGTTCTACACTATAATTCATCCTTCTATTTCTCGCAGAAACGGATGCCTGAAAGCGATACGTAGTATCGCTGCTTCGGAAGCATACGCTTCGCAGAGGACGGCGAAGCCGTTTCTTCTTATTGCCTGGAGATAAAGTCTGCCGTTAACAACACGGTACAGCTAGTTGAAAAACCGTCACCCATCCTAGGTACAGATTATAGGACGGGAAAATAAGAAAGAAAACAAAAAAACTATTGCATATATGTTTACTGGGGATTATATTTAATGGTATAAGGTCTAGACCATATATAGATCGGAGTGTATGAAATGTCGAGTGAATCCCATTTGCGGTTCGAGAAAGTGACCGCCAAGAAGGTGAGTGAGTTCATCCGGGAGCAGCTGGAGGAAGCGATTATTCTAAAAGAATTGCTCAGTGAAGAGCGGCTCCCCACCGAACGGGAATTGGCCGAAATCTTCAATGTCAGCCGGATTACCGTGCGCGAAGCACTCTCTGAGCTGGAGAGCAAAGGCTTGATCGAGAAGCGTGTGGGAGCGAAGGGCGGCACCTTCGTGCTGCCGGTTACAGCCAATTCCCACAAGCGCACACGGACAGAGATCAAGCGCGATTGGGAACTGATGCTGAAAGTGTTCGAATACCGGACGATCATCGAGCCGGAAGGCGCTTTTCTCGCTGCTGAGCGGATCACCGCAGGCGAACTTGAGCTTCTTCGGAGCTATCTGGACAAGAGCATGGAGCCGGATTGCACACGGGAATGGTTCCGGGCGTTGGATGTGAAGTTTCACCTGACGATTGCGAAGGCATCGGGCAATCCGTATTATGAAGCAGCCGTCCGGCAGATCCGCACCAAGATTAACCCGGCGCTGGATCTGATGCCGTACGACGAAGAAATCCGGTCGCTGAATTATGGAATACATATGGAGATTCTTGCAGCGCTGCAATCACATGACCGGGAGTTGTCCCGGGACATGATGAGCCGCCATATCGGCAATTCGGCACATGCGATTTATGCCAGATTAATAGCTGTAGATGAGGAAGGGGACAGTCATTCATGAACATCAGCGGACTACTCGCAGCAGCACGGCCGCTCCAAGAGCAGCTGAGTGCATGGCGCAGAGATTTTCACCGTCATCCCGAGATCGGCTATGAGGAGGTGCGGACCTCGGCCATAGTAGCAGCTCACCTTAGATGTCTGGGGCTGGAAGTGACCACAGGTGTGGGACGTACCGGAGTAGTCGGACTCTTAAGAGGGGAGACACCAGGACCGACGATAGGCCTGCGGGCAGATATGGATGCTCTCCCGATTCAGGATCAGAAGAGCGTGCCGTATGCTTCGGAGGTGGCGGACAAGGCCCATTTATGCGGGCATGATGCGCATACCGCCATTCTGATGGGGGCGGCACAGCTGCTGGCAGGACTTGGACGGCCGAAGACAGGTAATATTAAATTTGTCTTTCAGCCGGCAGAAGAAGGACTGGCAGGAGCGCGCGAAATGATTAAGGATGGCGTACTGGAGAATCCCAAGGTAGATGCGATGGCCGGACTGCACATGTTCCCGGGTCTGGATACAGGGACCTTCGGCGTCTCCAAGGGAGTAGCGTTTGCTTCGGCGGACAGCCTGACCATCAAGATCCTCGGCAAGGGTGGACATGCCGCCCGCCCACAGGAAGGCGTGGATGCCATTGCGGTATCTGCCCAAGTGATCTCGGCGCTCCAGAATATCCCGAGCCGGATGATTGATCCGCTGGAGCCGGTCGTGATTACCATCGGCAAAATCAGCGGCGGCTACATGGGCGCAGCGCTGGCCCCGGAAGTTGAGATGATAGGTACGGTACGCACCTTGTCCGCAGGCGTCCGTTCCCAAATGCCGGCCCTTATTGAGCGGGTGGTCTCCGGCGTATGCAGTTCCTTCGGAGCAGGTTATGAACTGAGCTATGGCACAGGCTATCCGATCGTGCTGAACGATGAGGCCATGGTGGACCTGATGACACAGACCAGTGAGCAGCTGCTGGGCGGAAAGGTATGGAATGACATTAAGCCGTCCACGGGCGGCGAAGACTTTGCTTTTTACTGCGAACAGGTTCCGGGGGTATTCTTTCGACTGGGATCCGGGAGTGCTGACGAGAGTACCCGTTATCCGCTGCACCATCCGAAGTTTGATCTGGATGAAACGACGCTCCCTTACGGGGTCGCGATGTTGTCGGCGCTGGCTTTGAATTTTGTGAACCGAGCATAGAACAGATATAAGGAGTGGAAGAGATGACAAAGCGTAAATGGACTACAGGCTTATTAACGTTTCTGGTAGCGGCAGTGGTGTTGTCCGGCTGTGGAGGCAATAACGTAAGTAGCGGGAATGCGGCAGAGAGCCCGGCGCCCGCAAGCGGCAATACGGCAGATTCCGGCAGCAAAGTGCTGACGATTGCCAATACCACGGATATTGAGAGCTTTGATCCGCACAACAACAACAATACGGTCAGCGAATCGGTGCTGGTCAATGTGTTCGACTACCTGCTGAAGAATGACAGCGAGCAGAAGAAGGTGCCTGGACTTGCGACTTCGTGGGAACAGGTGGATGACAAGACCTGGCGCTTCCACTTGCGTGAAGGCGTAACTTTTCATAACGGAGATCCGTTTACTGCAGCAGATGTGAAATACACGATTGAACGTGTAGCCAAGGACAGTGCGCTCAAGCAGAGCTCTTATTTCAAAAACATTGTGGAGGTCAAAGTGGTCGATGAGCTTACCGCCGATGTTATTACCGACGGGCCGGACCCGCTGCTCTTGAACCGCTTGTCCAAGATGGGAGCGGGCATCCTGCCTTCCAAGTATATTGAAGCGAACGGTATCGATGCTTTTTTGAAGCAGCCGGTCGGTACCGGACCTTACAAATTCAGCAAATGGACCAAGGATGACCGTGTTGAGCTGGTGAAGAACGAGAATTACTATGAGGGAGCGCCGAAATGGGATGAAGTGGTCTTCCGCGCCATTCCTGAAGCTTCCACCCGTGTATCTGAACTGTTGGCCGGCGGCATCGACATTGCTGCCGGAATTCCCTCCACCGATGTAGCACGCGTGGAAGATACCGATCATAAACAAATTGTCAAAGCGCCAATCCAGCGTGTACTGCAACTGATCCTGCGTCAGACGGAAGGCAGTCCGACCGCCGATCCCAAAGTCAGAGAAGCGATTGATCTGGCGATCGACAAGCAAGGCATTGTGGACAGCATTGCCGGCGGTGCCGGTATTGTCACCCGCACCTCGGTAACTCCGGGCAACTTCGGGGCCGATCCTTCTCTCTACAAGCAAAGTTTGTATGACCAGGTGAAAGCCAAAGAACTGCTTAAGGAAGCCGGTTATGCCGAAGGCAGTCCGGAACTGACGATCTCCGTATCGTCGCAGTACAAAGAGTATTCCGAAGTGGTAGCCGCCATGCTGGAACAGAATGGCTTCAAGGTCAATCTGGATGTGCTGGAGCCGAGTGCATTCAGCGAGCGTTACAGCTCGAAGTCTTTTAAAGAAATCTTCATGATAGGGATCGGCAACTCGCTGTTCGATGCTTCCAACAACTACAACCGTTATCTGGCGGAAGAAGCGAAGGGCGAGACGGATTACAATAATCCGGAAATCGAGAAGCTCTTGCAGCAAGCGCTGGTGAACATGGACCCGGCCTCGCGTGAAGAGGAATACAAGCAGGTGCAGCAGATTCTGGCGGATGACCGTCCGGCCGTGTACTTGTTCCAAATGGAAGGAATCTACGGGACCGATGCCCGTGTGACCTTCACACCAAGAAGCGACGAAATGTTCTATGCAGAGGAAATTACGCCTGCGAACTAGATAGTAGGGAAAAGAGCGGCTGGGACCTGGACTTCAGGTTCCGGCCGTCCTTTTCAGAAGTGATGCTTGGATGAGGCTGGAGGTGAATCAACTTTGCTAAAATATATCGTCAAATCCCTGCTGCAGGTCATCCCGACCTTGCTGATTGTCTCCCTGATCGTATTCGTGCTAGTCCGGGTTACGGGTGATCCCGTAGCGCTGATGCTGCCGGAGACGGCCACCGCCGCCGACCGGGCGGCATTGACTCAGGCGCTGGGGCTGGATCAGCCGCTCACGACCCAATATGTCAAATTCCTGGGCAGTGCGCTGCAAGGGGACTTCGGCAATTCGTTCCGCTACGGGGAATCGGCGCTGCCGCTGGTGCTGGAGCGGCTGCCGGCCAGCTTCGAGCTGGCCGCCTCCGCGATGCTGTTCGCTGTTCTGCTGGCGATTCCGCTCGGTGTGGCTTCTGCGGTGAAGCGCAATACGTTCACCGATCTGATCATTTCCGGGGTCTCCGTCATCGGCAAGGCGATGCCGAACTTCTGGATGGGCATCATGCTGATTCTGCTGTTCTCGGTGATTCTCGGCGTGCTGCCGGTATCGGGGCGCGGAGGATTTGCCCATCTGGTGCTGCCCGCCTTCACGCTGGGCGTGGGTCTGGCCGCACAGATGACCCGGCTGATCCGCTCAAGCATGCTGGACATTCTGAACCAGGACTACATCCGCACCGCGCGCAGCAAGGGCATCCGGGAGCTGCGGGTTGTGGGCAAGCATGCTTTTCGCAACGGGATGATTCCGGTGGTGACGATTATGAGCCTGCAGTTCACCAGCCTGATCGGCGGAGCGTTGATTACGGAGACGGTATTCGCCTGGCCGGGCCTCGGCCAGCTGCTGGTCGTTGCAGTGAACACGCATGACATGGCGATTGTGCAGGCGGCCGTCTTTGTGATTGCTTTTATCGTGGTGGTTACGAATATTCTGACCGATGTGGCGTACCGGCTGCTCGATCCGCGGATTAAATATGATTAAGAAGGGAGGAACGTGCTATGGCAGAGTCTACTCCGGGTGGGTCACTGGATACGGCCAGCGATGCGCAACTTGTGGCACATAAGCCGTCCGGATTCGGTCTGGGCTGGAACAGGCTGCTGCGCAGCAAGACCGGCACCTTCGGCGCTGTTCTGGTGCTGCTCGTCACACTGACAGCGCTGCTTGCACCGCTGCTGGCAGGGCAGGACCCCTCGGCGATTGACCCGCTGAGCCGGCTGAAGCCGCCGATGTGGCTGGACGGCGGTTCTGCCGCCCACTGGCTGGGCACGGATAATCTGGGCCGCGATATGTGGAGCCGGATCGTCTACGGTTCGCGCGTCTCGCTTATCGTCGGCATCGGGGCGGTGCTCGTCTCAGGGCTGATCGGCGCGGTGCTCGGGCTGTTGTCAGGCTTCTACGGCAAATGGGTGGATGCGGTGATTATGCGGGTCGCGGACTCTTTTATGGCGATTCCGACAATTCTGTTCATGCTCGTTGTACTCGCTGTGGTCGGTCCAGGACTGACTACGCTGATCTTCGTCATCGGGGTGACGAACTGGGTGTCCTACACCCGGGTCGTGCGCGGGAGGTGCTGAGCATCAAAGAGCGGGATTTCGTCAAAGCGGCCAGATCGGTGGGCGCGAAGAACGGGCGGATTGTGCTGAAGCATATCTTGCCCAACATCCTCTCTTCGTTCATTGTCCTCTCCGGGATGAATGTGGCGACGACGATTATTACGGAAGCTTCCCTCAGCTTCCTGGGGCTGGGCATCAAGCCTCCGGCGGTGTCCTGGGGGGGCATGCTCAGTGATGGAAGGCAATATATCGCGACCAGCTGGTGGGTAGCCACGTTTCCGGGGCTGGCAATTACGATTACGGTGCTTGGCGTGATTTTCCTGGGCGACTGGCTGCGGGACGTGCTGGACCCTCATATGAAGGAAAAAGGCTAAAGGAGACGGGAGGGAAACCAAATGACAGCGAAACTGCTTGAAGTCAATAATCTGCATACCTCTTTCAAAACGGAGGACGGAGTTGTGCCTTCGGTGGGCGGGGTCAGCTTTACGGTTGGCCGGGGTGAAACGCTGGCCATTGTCGGCGAGTCCGGTTCCGGTAAAAGTGTAACCTCCTTGTCGATCATGGGGCTGGTAGGTTCGCCGGGGAAAGTGACGGCAGGAGAAATCCGCCTGGAAGGCAAGGATTTACTCCAGCTCTCCAAGCGGGAGATGCGCAAATACCGGGGCAATGTGATTTCGATGATTTTTCAGGAACCGATGAGTTCGCTCAATCCGGTGTTCACAGTGGGCAATCAGATCCGTGAGGTGATTCAGCAGCACCGGAGGATGAGCAAGCAGGAGGCCAAGGCGCGGAGCATCGAGATGCTGGATCGTGTCGGCATCCCGGGAGCGGCCAAGGTAGCCGGGTATTTCCCGCATCAGCTGTCCGGCGGGATGCGCCAGCGGGTGATGATCGCCATGGCGCTGGCCTGCCAGCCGAAGCTGCTCATCGCCGATGAACCGACAACGGCGCTTGACGTAACGATCCAGGCGCAAATTCTGAAGCTGATCGGCCAGCTGAGCAAGGAAGAGAACACAGGCATTATTCTCATCACCCATGATCTGGGGGTTGTGGCCGAGATGGCGGACCGGGTGGTCGTGATGTACGCCGGGGAAGTGGTCGAGGAGGCGAATGTGTTCGACCTGTTCGAGAAGCCGGGGCATCCGTATACGATTGGTTTGCTGGCCTCCCTGCCCAAGCTGAATGAGCAGCGGGAGAGGCTGGATTCGATTCCGGGAACGGTGCCGAACCTGCTTAGAATGCCGGGTGGCTGCCCGTTTCATCCCCGCTGCCCGTACGCCCAGGAACAGTGTACGAAGGTGCACCCGGACTTGCGCGAGAAGGCGAGCGGGCATCAGGTACGGTGCTTGCGTATGGAGGAGGTATCACCATGAATGAAGCCGGGAACGTAATCGGGCGGGTCGCACAACAGACGCCATTGCTCGAAGTCCAGGGACTGAAGAAATATTATCCGCAGCAAAAAGGCTGGTTCTCCCGCAAAGGCGGGGACATCAAAGCAGTGGACGGCGTAAGCTTCCGGGTGATGCCTGGCGAGACACTGGGGATAGTAGGTGAATCGGGCTGCGGGAAATCTACGACAGGCCAGATGATTACGCGGCTGCTTGAGCCGACGGAAGGGAAGATTCTGTTCCAGGGCCGCGACTTGACGGCGTTATCCGCAGAGGAGACCCGCAAGGTCAGGAGAGATTTGCAGTTTGTGTTCCAGGACCCGTATTCTTCCTTGAACCCGCGCATGAAGGTATTTGATATTGTGGCCGAACCGCTTGAAGTGCATGGGCTGGCCAAAGGGAAGGAACTGAGGGCTGAAGTATTCCGCCTGCTGGAGACGGTGGGTCTGGGGGCGCATCTGGCTGACCGCCACCCGCATGAATTCAGCGGCGGGCAGCGGCAGCGGATCGGCATTGCCCGGGCGCTGGCGATGAAGCCGAAGCTCGTCGTGTGCGACGAGCCGGTATCGGCGCTCGATGTGTCGATTCAGGCCCAGATCCTCAATCTGCTCAAGGATCTGCAAGCACGGTTCCAGCTCACCTATATCTTCATTGCCCATGGGCTGCCATCCGTGAAGCATATCAGCGACCGGATTGCGGTCATGTATCTGGGCAAAATTGTGGAGCTGGCGGACCGGGATGAACTGTTCGCAAGGCCTCTGCATCCATATACGGAAGCGTTGCTTGAGGCAGTTCCTGTACCTGATCCGAGGCTGCGCAAGGAGCGGATTCCGCTCTCCGGGGAGATTCCCAGCCCGGCGAACCCGCCGTCCGGCTGCGCGTTTCATCCACGCTGCCCGTATGCCCGGGAGATCTGCCGGCAGGAGGCTCCGCCGCTTGCCGAACATGTGCCGGGCCATCTGGCGGCCTGCCATTTTCCAATATCCAGCCAGGAGATGTCTCAGGCCCCGGTGATTCACACGGGACGACATGCTCTACTGAAAGGGAGCGAACCTAAATGAGTACACGGCCTATCCTGCCTGAGGATTTATACCAATTTCATTGGATCAGCAGTCCCTCCGTCCATCGGGATGGAGCGGTAGCCTGCGTGCATACGTCTATAGACAAAGACAAGAATGACTATCTTACGCAGCTTCATATCATTGCGCCGGATGGCCGTGGGGAATCACGCCTGACCTTAGGAGATCAAGATTCTGCTCCGGCTTGGTCGCCTAACGGTTCTCAGCTGGCTTTTGTGAGGATTGCGGAAGGAAGGAAGCAGCTCTGGACGGTCCCGGCCGGGGGCGGAGAGGAAACGCAGCGTACCGCTATCAAGCGGGGGGTGGGCGGTTTTGTCTGGTCGCCGGACGGGAAGTATATCGCTTTTACGAGCCGTATCAGTCTGGATGCCGGAAGGGAAGACATGTCCATTGAGGAATACATTGAGCAGTCCGGCCGGGTGGGGCGCAGCTTCGAGCGGACTACGCCCAAAGCGGAAGGCTCAGGCTGGTGGGACGGAATGTTCAGCCACTTGTATGTTGTAGAGCTGGATACGAATACCGTGTCTCTAGTGACCTCAGGGGCCTGGGATGCAACCGGCCCGGAGTGGTCGCCGGACAGCACGGCGATTTCCTTCATCTCGAAGCAGGTGGAAGAGGAAGAGGCGGATGCAGATCTGCTTCAATACGCCGATGTATACACGGTTAGCCGCACCGGCGGACAGCCCGTCAAGATAACGGACTCCAGCCTGGCTGTTAGCCAGCTTGCTTATTCATTGGACGGCAACCAGCTGTACCTGATTGCCAGTGACCGGACTTACGGCAGCGGCAGCCACAACCGGCTCTATACTGTGGCGGCATCGGGCGGCAGCCCCGGGCTGCTAGTGCCGGGGCTGGATATGCAGCTGGGCAATTTTGCGCTGAATGGTATGAAATCGGCGGTGCCTTCCCGCAGTCCGCAGGTCGTTGCAGCTGACGGCCGGGAATGGATTTATGTCCTGGGAACGATGCAGGGCTCTGTCCATGTCTACCGCTTCTCGCCGGACGGCACCTATGAGCCAGTGACATCAGGCAAGGGTAGAGATATCTATCAATATACACTGTCTGCAGATGGGCATGATCTGGTATTTGCCGCGCTTGAGGCTTCGGGGCCGGGAGAGTTATATCGTCTGAATGTGCAGACCGGAGAAGAACATCGGATCACCGGGTATAACGATGAAATACTTGCGGAGCTTCAAGTAAATCTCCCGGAAGAATTCATCTACACCTCGTCGGACGGACTCCGCCTGCAAGGCTGGATCATCAAGCCTGCCGGGCTTACAGCGGATAAACAGATTCCGCTGATCCTTCACATTCACGGCGGGCCGCATGCAATGATCACCGGTGCTTACAGCCACGAGATGCAGACGCTGGCGGCGCAAGGGTATGCGGTTCTGCTGCTGAACCCGCGCGGCAGCTTCGGGTATGGGCAGGATTTCGCCAAGGCCTGCCGGGGAGACTTCGGCGGTGGAGATTGCCAGGATCTGCTGGACGGTGTGGATGAGGCGCTGAAACGTTACGATTATACCGATGCTGCGCGGCTGGGGATTGCCGGCGGAAGCTATGGCGGACTCATGACCAACTGGATCATTGCCCACTCGGGCAAATTCCGTGCGGCCGTATCGCAGCGCTGTATTTCCAACTGGCTGTCCTTCTACGGACTGAGCGATATCGGCATTTCTTATACAGAAGGGATCGTAGGCGGCAATCCGGCGGAGAATCCCGGCCTGCTCTGGTCTAAGTCCCCGCTCGCCCATGCGCACCGCGTCGAAACGCCGCTCCTCCTTATGCATGGAGAGAACGATTTTCGCTGCCCGGTCGGTCAGGCTGAGGAATTCTACACCGCACTGAAGCGGCTCGGCAAGACCGCCAAGTTGATCCGTTACCCGGGTTCGAACCATTCCCTGCTTAAGCTTGGCAAACCGTCCCTGCGCGTGGACAGCTTTGAACAGGTGAATGCCTGGTTTCACGACTATTTACGTAAGGGAGAGGAAGAGCAATGAGCAGTGTACAGCTATCCATCCCGGTGGCCATGCTGGTAGAGAACGCATTAACCAGCGGCGAACCGGCTGAGATTATTATCGACTGGCTGCGGCGGCGGGAATTCGCCCCTTTGCAGGGCAAGGTCAAGGATCAGGAGATGAATTTCGCGGAACGGCTGGATACGGCAGCCGAGCTTGGCGACCCCTGGGAAGAAGCCATCCGCAGCGGATATGCCTTCAAGTTCCTGCATATCGGAGGCCTGAAGCGGCTGCTGGATTTCCGGTTCAACCGGAAGATAGAGCAGGATTTCGTGCAGGAGGGGACGAGCCTCAGACATCTGTATTTGAGTCCGCAGGAGATTGCAGAGCTGCGCCCGCTGATCAGCAGACAATGGGAGGTACGCGAGGAAACCGGATCGGGTGCTGACCGGAAAGGGCTGAGTACGGAGGAAGCGGCTGTAGATGATACTGCCTTAAGAGAAACGGCCGGGAGTGAACGGCTTTTGCAGGTAAGTGTGGAGCTGAAGTATCAGTAGCTTTCGAAAAAGCCGCGAAACCCCTGAAGGTTATCGCGGCTTTTTTGCTGTGAAAAGGATTCCTTATGCGTTCAGTTAGGCTGGGGTCACAGCCGCGGGTGCTGCACAGGACAAACGTTCCGTGAAGAGGGTGTCCACCACCGTCTTCACACTGGTGCGGCTGTCACCGCTCATGGAGTCTACGAGTAAATCTACCGCGGTAATGGCCAACAGCTCCTTCTCCACATGAATGGTGGTCAGCTCGGGCGAGACAACGATGGATTCGCGGATGTTATCGAAGCCGATCACGGAGACATCCTCAGGAACATTCAGTCCAAGCTCTGCCAGCGTCTTCATTACACTGATGGCAATATAATCGTTCTCACAGAATAGTGCAGTCGGGAATCCGCCTGAAGCCTGCTTGTACGCCGACAGCTGCTCCTTGAAGGATTCCTGTACCGAAAGGACGGTAGGGGAAACTGTAAACACGCGAGAGTCCGGCAGATCCAGATTTAATTCCTTCAAGGCGCGTTTGAAGCCACGCTTACGTGAGTCGAAGTTGTGAATCCGCACGGAGGAGGCAACGTAGCCAATTTCGCGATGGCCGATATCATGCAAGTGAACAGCTGCCTGATGAGCGCCCATTATGTTATTAATCTCAACAAAATGAATCGGAAGCGTCTCATACAGGGTATCCAGCACCACGATGCTGGGCATTTTCGCCGCGATAGTGGCAACTTGCTCCCGGGTGAGATTGGTGCCGAGCAGGATTACACCGTTGCCGGAATTCTCATCGGCGACCAACTCGATATCACGCTCGAAGAATTCCATATCTACAGAGGAGAAGAGCATGGAATAACCCTTGGAGCGGGCGCGCTCCTCCGTATGCTGGATCAATTCACGGAAAAATGGCTGCTGGTAGAAGTCCTCCAGTACAATCCCCGAATTGGTGAAGGCCAGAAAAAGCAGCGTTTTTGCTTGTTTGGCTGGAGCCGCAGGTTTAATCCGGGCGGCATAGCCCGAATCCTTGGCGATACGCAGAATCCGGTCGCGTGTCTCAGGCCCGATTCCCGGTTTGCCGTTTAAGGCCAAGGAGACTGCTGCTTTGGATACATTAGCTATCTTCGCAATATCTTCCATCCTCATGGGTTGATTCTCCATTCGTTCATCAAAATTCCTGTAAACAAGTTAATTCTACTACTGAACTTAAGTGAAATCAAGTTTGTACATACAATTAATTATACTTAATTTAAATGATTATTAAGTTAGTGTTAACTAAAATATTCTCTAAAATCAATTGACGGCACTGATTTCTGGTGATATTATGGCTCTTAAGAGGTAATCCACTGAACGACACCCACAAAGTTAAGTTAATATTTATATTTAGTTAAGTTCTTGATGCTGTTCAGCAGGCCTGTTGATCCTCTCTCTAACTACATTGCACGGAGGAATTGATAATGAAGAAGCTAAAGCTTGGTTATGCTCCGACACGGCGGTTCACATTTAGCGCAGAAGATGCCTTCCGCTACAAAGTAACGATCCGCCAGAAGATGGAATCCTTCGGACTCTGCGGCGCTTTAATGTTCCCTTCACTTATGTGACGAACTGCAGGGTCGATGATCCTGTTTTTGAAAGGGGTTTCACCAATTCTGGAGTTGATCTAAATAATGGAGGAACTTGTGATGACAATTTCGGTTACAGGCTGCAGGACTGAATATTTGGACAATCCGCTGGGACTCGACGAGCTGCATCCACGCCTGTTCTGGAGGCTGGAATCAGAAGGGGCGGCTGCAGCACAGACTGCGTATCAGATTCTGGTGACTGCCACCCGGGAGGGGCTGGATCAGGATGAAGGCGATATGTGGGACAGCGGCAAGACGGACAGCAGTGAGTCCACCCATATCAGCTATGAAGGTAAGGCGCTTCAGGCCGAAAGCACCTATTATTGGAAGGTCCGTGTGTGGGATGAACAGCATAAGATATCGGCCTGGAGCGAACCGGCGCTGTGGAGTATGGGCATCCTGGCCCGTACCGGCTGGAAGGCCAAATGGATTGGCCGCAAAGCCGAAGCGGATCTGAACAGGCAGCCTGCGCCCTTTTTCCGCAAGGACTTTATATTGAGGTCTGAAGTGAAGCGGGCAGTGGTCTATGCCACGGCGCTTGGGCTGTACAATCTGAGAATGAATGGCCAAAAGGTAGGTGACCTGTTCACCCCGGGCTGGACGGATTACGATAAACGGGTTCAGGTTCAGACCTACGATGTTACGGACCGAGTGACGCAGGGGGATAACGCTTTGGGCGTTATTCTGGGCGATGGCTGGTATGCAGGAACGGTTGGCTTTATTTCAGACAAGATATACGGCGAGCGCCCCTTTCTCTTTCTGCAAATGTCTGTAGAGTACAAGGACGGCACGAAAGAGCGGATCATCACGGATGACAGCTGGAAAACAACAAGAGGCCCTATAGAGTATTCTGACATGATCCTGGGCGAGAGTTATGATGCGACCCGGGAACTGCCGGGCTGGGACCGGGCAGGTTATGATGATTCCGGCTGGGAGCTGCCGGACATCCGGCCGGGATATAACGGACTGCTGGTAGCGTCCATGGAACCGCCAATCCGGATTACGAAGACGATTCAACCGTTAAGTGTGCGGAAGACCGAATCCGGAACCTATATCTATGATATGGGCCAGAATATGGTTGGCTGGTCGGAAGTGAAGGTCAAGGGTGAACGCGGGACGCGAATTACACTCAGCCACGCAGAGATGCTGAATTCCGATGGCAGCATGTATCTCGACAATTTGCGGGTGGCGGTGCAGCAGGAGCATTACATTCTGAAGGGCGCAGGCGAGGAGCGGTACGAGCCGCATTTCACCTTTCACGGTTTCCGTTATGTCGAGCTGGCCGGATATCCGGGAGAACCTGATCTGGATACGATTACCGGCAAGGTGATTCATTCGGACACCCCGGTATCGGGCAGTCTCGAAACCTCTGATCCGATGGTTAATCAGCTGTATTCCAATATTACATGGGGACAGCGCGGCAACTTTTTATCCGTGCCGACGGACTGTCCGCAGCGGGATGAACGGCTCGGCTGGACGGGGGATGCACAGATTTTTGCCCGCACGGCTTCTTACAATATGGATGTGTCCCGCTTCTTCAATAAATTCATGTGGGATATGATTGATGCCCAGCAGCCTTCCGGCGCATTCACGGACGTGGCACCGGATGCCGGCTGGATGCGCTACAAGATGTGGAGTACGCGGCTGGACTGGTTCGCTCCCGATAACGCGGGCTGGGGGGATGCCGGTGTCGTGATTCCCTGGACGTTATACCTAATGTACGGGGACGTGCGCGTTCTGGAAACTCATTATGATGCCATGGTTCGCTGGGTAGAGTATCTGGAGTCGATGTCGGATGATTGGGTACGGCCGGATTATGCCAACTATGGAGATTGGCTGTCTATCGGTGCGGATACACCTAATGATGTGCTGGCTACCGCCTATTTTGCCTACAGCACGAAGCTGCTGTCCTTTATTTCCAAGGTGCTGGGCAAACCTGAAGATCAGGAGCGTTTTGAGACCTTGTTCGCCGGAATCGCCGGTGCTTTCCGGGATGCTTTTGTGGCGGCGGACGGCCGTATTCAAGGGAATACACAAACCGTGTATGTACTTGCGCTGCAATTTGGCCTTTTGACACCGGATCAGCAGACAATGGCTGCCCGGCATCTGGTTCAGGATATTGAAGGCCGGGGAAACCGGTTGTCTACAGGTTTTCTCGGCGTAGGTTATCTATTGCCTGCACTGACTGACCATGGACAATTGGATGTGGCCTATTCGCTGTTAACCCAGGAAGAATTCCCCTCCTGGATGTACTCGATCAAACATGGAGCGACAACGATTTGGGAACGCTGGGATGGCTGGACCGAGGAGAACGGGTTTCAGACGCCGGATATGAATTCCTTCAATCACTATTCCCTTGGCTCTGTGGGAGAGTGGATGTTCCGCTATATGGCGGGTCTGGAGACTGATCCGCAGCAGCCCGGGTTCAAGCATTCCATCATCCGTCCGCAGCCGGGCGGGAAGATCACCTCGGTTAAAGCAGGCTACGAAAGCTTGTACGGCAGTCTTAAGGTGGAGTGGCAGCTGGCAGAAGACGGAGAATTCCGGCTTACCGTACACATTCCGGGGAACACAACGGCTACCGTATACCTTCCGGGCAGCGAGGCCAAGGTAGAGACAGATGCCCATGCGCTGGCTCAATCTATTCCTGCACCAGAAGCTGAATTGCATGAGGCAGCGGCCTTCCGCGTCGGCTCGGGAACCTATAGCTTCACCTCCCGGATTAAGAAAAGTTGAACTTGAAAAATTAAGAATATGGGAAAAAGTGGTGAGGAGAAGTTTGGAACTGTAGGAGCGTCAGCGGCCGGAAGTCCAAACATTCTCTTTAGCCATGACCCATCCCAAAATTCATAAATCATAGGTTCATAGATACATGCTCTGATGATTATGGTGTCTCACTCCATAGAGAGGGTGGGTTTATGCAGTTATGGAATCATTTCCGCTACCGGATTTCGGGCATCCGCACAACGCTGCTCTTAAGCTATTTGGTTATTATTTTTAGTTGTATTGCCATGGTGGGAGCAGCCTCCTACTATATTTCCTACAAATCGATGCTGGAGAAAGTAGAGACGGCCAGCTTCCAGATCGTGCGCCAGATTGAGAATAATATGGACAACGATATGCACAATAAACGCAATCTGCTGCTGTCTCCCTATTATAATCAGCAATATATAGATGATATCAACGCCTATGCCTCTATGAACAGCGAGAGCAGATTTGTGATCGGACAGAGCTTCGAGGACTTGTATCTAAAAACATTCAACACGACTCCAATCACGGACTTCGTCCGTTTTCGGATCTATTACAGCACAGGGGAAATGCTGAGTTCTTCCAATAACAGCGTTCCCGTGGAACCGGCTGAAGTGAGAAATGAACGATGGTTCAGGGATACGGTGCACAAGGACGGAATGGTGAACTTCATTAACGTTCCAGACTCGGGAGTTGTCTCCGAAGAGCGGACCATTGCCTACTCGACAGCGATCCTGATTCGCGATTTCGCCAACCCCGATCAATTCATTGTGGTTCGTGCCGATTACAGCGACAGCTTATTCCGCAACATTTCCCGGCATGCCGACCTTACAGGGAACAGTAAATTTCTTGTGCTGGATGAGAACAATATCCCGGTTTATGTTACGAAAGGTTATACAGAACAGCTGATGCAGGATATTCTGTCCCGTATAGAGGGCAAGCAAGGGAAGTTCTGGTTTAATCACGAGGCCAGCCCTTACTTTATCTCCTATACACGTTCAGAGTATTCGGGCTGGAAAACTGTGCTTCTGATGCCGAAGGAAGAAATTATCAGCCCGCTGCACTCGATAAAAACGGCGGTTATGTATACAGGCGTGTTCGCCTTCATGATCACCTTTCTGCTCTCTATTCTGCTGGGTCGAATGATCACGAAGCCGATTCTTGATTTACATAAAAGCGTCAACCGGATCAAACGCGGCGATTTCTCAGCGGGGCTTGATGTGAGCCGCAGAGATGAAATCGGCCGGATCGCAGTGAATTTCAATGCGATGCGCAATGAATTGCAAATGCTGATTGAGAACAAATATATATACCAGATCAAGCTGCAGGAGGCAGAGCTGGCGATGCTCTATTCGCAAATCAATCCGCATTTCCTCTACAATACCCTCGACAGTATTAAGGCTATGGCAGACTATTATGCTGTGGAAGTGATTAGCGAGATGGCACAGTCACTGGCAGATATGTTCCGTTATAACATCAAGAACAGTGATGAAGTAGTGTCCTTGCGTGAGGAATTAGAGCAGATTGAGGCTTATATCAGAATTCAAAGCTTCCGGTTTGAGGGGAAGTTTCACTATAGTGTGGACGTGGAAGAAGAACTGTACGATTATCCAATGTTGAAAATGACCTTGCAGCCACTCGTCGAGAACGCAGTCTTCCATGGAATTGAGCCGATGAGAGGGAAAGGCATGATTAGGATAACTGCCCGCAAATATGCGGACGGTGTACATCTGAGTGTCAGCGATAATGGGGTGGGCGTCATCGAAGAACGGCTGGCGAAGATCCGGGCAGACCTTGTGCGTCCAGTAGTGCAGGAACAAAATCTGAGCTTGTCCTCCGGTGCAGGGATTGGCATTCGTAATGTGTATACCCGCTATGCTATTCGTTACAGCAACAGAGTGGAGTTCCGGATCGATAGCGGGGAAGGGGCAGGTACGTTGATTACGCTGATTCTTCGGGAGGAAGCTGCAGGAAAGTCGAAATAATCAACACTAAAGGTCAAGATCGTGAATGGGAGATAGAAAGCGCTTGCATTAAGATGGAGGAGCAGCAGGGAACAAGAATAATAGGGAGGTTATAGCAAATGAAAAAAATAAAAATGGTATCAATGTTGCTCGCAGTATCTTTGGCATTACTTGGTTTGGCAGGTTGCGGAGGGAATAACAGCCAGAATAGTAAAGCCGCAAGCGGCAATACAGCCAATTCAGACACAAGCGCCACAGAGACCAAAGCCAAGGACCCGGTTACGCTTAGCTTCGTGATACCCAATACGGTAGATACAGCACCCTTTGCCCAGTTGTTCGGGGAATTCGAACAGCAGACAGGCAATACAGTCGAGCTACAAGCGCTTCCGGGCGGGGAATTCGACAACATGATGAAGACGCGTTTCTCTACCGGTGATTTCCCGGATTTGTTCCTGATGCAGCCGGGTACGAAGCAATACGTCAAGCTGCGCGCGGATGAAATGCTGTATGAGTGGTCCGGCGATGCCGATGTGTGGTCCCGAATCATTCCTTCCATGAAGGAAGCCCAGACCCTGGACGGTAAAATCTATGGTGTTCCTTATGGAGCTACCGGTATGTATGGAGTGTTCTATAACAAGGATGTTTTTGCAAAAGCTGGCGTAGAGCCGCCCAAGAATTATGCCGACCTCATTACGATTGCCAAAAAAATCAAAGCAACGGGTGTTACCCCCTTCTATGAAGGTGTTAAGGACGGCTGGCCTGCTCAAATCTTCTATCTGACCGGTTGGGTATCGAATGTGGACCCTGCCATCGGAGATGAAGGCGTGGCTAAGCTGCAGACGAATGAACTGAAGATGAATGCGATCCCAGAGCTGAAGAATCTGTTTGTTAAACATAAGGAGCTTATTGATTTAGGCTTGTATCAGGATAACGTACTGGCAGGTACCTTTGATGAGATGCAGACAATGCTTGGCGAAGGCAAAGCCGCAATGGTTTTCAATCTGGACGGCATTGTCCCGCAGCTGGAGAAGAAGTTCGGCAAAGCGTTCGTTAACGATAAGTTAGGCTTCTTTCCGTTCCCTTCAGACGCTGATCAGGGAGTGGCAGTAGTTACGCCACCGAATCAGCTGATGATTCCTACACAAGCCAAACATGCGGATGCTGCAGTCGAGTTGGTGAAGTTCATGCTTACACAAGAGATGACTGATCTGTATTATGCTGCCGCTCCGGGAATTCCAATCTTTGAGAAGGCCAAGGTGGAGCTGGTCCCGGTACAACAGACCGTCAAAGACTTGATGGAAGCCGGTAAATCCCAAATCAACATCCAGAACCGCCTCACTCCGGTCTTTGCAGATTTCCAGAAGCTGCTGCAAATCTTCTTTATCGACGGTGATGTGGATAAGGCATACAACGATTTCGCAGCCAACTATGAGAAGGACGGCAAATCTAAGCTTCTCGAAGGCTTCAAGTAAGCAGAGAAAAGGGGAGACATCCATGAAAGGAAGCAAATACCCTTTGTATTTCGCATTTCCGGCACTTGCGGTATTCCTGCTGTTCTTCATAACGCCGACCGTTATCGGCTTCTATTACAGCTTTACCGACTGGAACATTAACGCGGATACAATATCTTTCAACGGACTGGATAATTACCGGGCGTTGTTTCAAGAGCCGAGATTGCTGACCGCTTTTAAGAATACGCTTATATTTGCAGCTGCAGTTACCGTGTTCCAGAATGTTCTGGGGCTTGGATTGGCACTGATTCTGAACGAGGCACTCAAGGCAAAGAATTTCTTGCGTATGATCTTTTTTATGCCCTATGTCATCTCGCCGATCGTCATTGGCTATATATTCCGGGCCATCTATCATCCCTCGAACGGTATCATTAATCAAGCCTTGAACTCCGTGGGACTGGGCTTTATGGCCCAGGATTGGCTTAATGATCCGAAATTTGCCTTATTCTCAATCATTGTCACCGATTTGTGGCGGGTGACAGGCTTCTCAATGGTTGTCTATCTTGCAGGCCTGCAATTTATCTCCAAGGATTTAATTGAGAGCTCATCCATGGATGGAGCGCATTATTGGCAACGCTTCCGCTTCATTGTCTTCCCTCTGCTGGCGGCTTCTTTAACCGTGAATGTGCTGCTGGCGATGATTAATTCGATGAAAATCTTTGAAATGGTGATGGTGCTGACAGATGGCGGACCAGGGTATACGACAGAAGTATTCTTCACTTATATAAGGAATATGTTCAGTACAGGGCAATTTGGATATGCCACCGCGGTCAATCTGATGCTGTTCGTACTGGTTACCTTAATCGGTGTACCGGTGCTAATGGGCTTGAAGAAGAGGGAGATGGAATACTGATGCAGACAGAGAAACGTAGCAGGTTGATTGTGTTAGAAATCGTTGCCTTTGCGCTGGCCATTCTCATTCTCATCCCTTTCTTCATGATTCTGGTTAACTCCTTCAAGGACATCCGAGAATCCGCATTGTTTGGTCTGGGGCTCCCATCCGCATGGAAGCTGTCCAACTATAGAGATGTATTCGAGCAGGCCAACATTCTGCGCGGATTCAAGAACAGTGTGATGATCTCCGCTTCAGTAGTTGTGTGTGTCAACCTGTTTGCTTCCATGGCGGCCTTCGTCATTCAACGGAGGGATGACAAGTTCCTGCGCGGCGCTTTTTATATGTTCATTGTGGGCCTCATCGTCCCGGTCTCCATTGTTCCGACGATCAAGCTGATGAGCGATCTGCATATCAAAGGCACATACTTCAGTCTGGTGATGTATTACACGGCGGTGCTGCTGCCCTTTGCTATATTCATGCTGGTAGGATTCATGAAGTCGATCCCGCGTGAACTGGATGAAGCGGCATTAATGGAAGGGAGCAGCTATTTCCGGCTCTATGTTCAAATGATTCTGCCGCTTCTAATAACGGTGCTGGTCACTGTAACTATCGTGGTGCTGGTGTCCGTGTGGAATGACTTCTTTGGGCCATTCTATCTCATGACGGACAGCACCAAGTGGACGCTTGTGCTGCAGGTGTTTAACTTCGTCACTCTGTACAGCACCAATTGGGGCGTTGTATTTGCCTTCATGGTGATGGTGGTTGCCCCCGTACTGATCATTTACCTGTTCCTGCAGCGTTTTATCATAGACGGATTAACTGCAGGCTCATTAAAAGGCTGATCTTCATAGGTTATAAGTCCCCGCCAGAGCTTATCAGGCAACGTCATTCCACCTCGGAGGTTACAACCATGCGCAGAGTATTGATCGTTGATGATGAAAAATGGATACGCAGAGGTCTGATCCAATCAATTGCCTGGGGTGAATTGCAGCTGGAGCTGGCGGGAGAAGCGGAGAACGGGGACGATGCCTATGCAGTGACAATGGCTGAACAGCCGGATGTGCTGTTTCTGGATATGCGGATGCCGGGAATGGACGGCAAACAGCTGCTCGGACTGCTTAGTCAAGAGCTGCCGGAGCTGCTGGTTATTGTAATCAGCGGATATTCGGATTTCGAATATACCAAAGAAGCGATCCGTCATAAGGTATTTGATTATTTGCTGAAGCCGGTCCGCAAGGAGGAGCTGAACACTGTACTGGCCAAAGCCTGCAAGGAGCTGCAGCAGCGTGAGCATAACCGGCGTGCAGCCTTGCAGCACAGAGACGCGGGCTGGGTCCGGGCATTGCTGGACAGTTCTGCGGAAGAAGCAGGTGCTGGTGCTACAGACATGACCAAGTCTATGCCGCCAGAGTGGGTGGGCAAGGAGCTTATGGTGCTTATTGGGCAATCCGATGTCTTCCTGGAAGCTGTAGATTTGGATTCAGCTTGCCTGCTGAGCTGTCTCCGGGAGCAATTGGACCGGGTGAAGCCGCTTCTTTTCGGGCACGGAAGCTGGGCCTTTGAAGTCTCTCTTATGAACGGCGTTACCCGGAAACTGCTGCTTGTGTTATCCGGAAGCCGGCTCGGGCGGAACGATCTGCAGCGGGTAGGCGGCATTCTGCAGAATGTGCTGAAGCAGGCCGGTTGTCCCTCGGCAAGTGTCGGGCTCAGCACAATCAAACAGGAGGGAGGGCAGCTTCGGGGAGCTGTGCGGGAAGCGGAGCAAGCGCTGAAGGACAGATTGCTGGGACAGAGCGATCTGGTTCTGGAGGCTGAGCACAAGCGGGCGGCTTCCACATCCATTTATCCCGGTGAGCAGGAACGGGCCTTTCTGCTTGCCCTGCAATCCGGGAACTGCACTGCGGCTGAGCGTGAATTCTACGAATTTCTGTCTAAAATCTCAATGGATACGGTGAGCGTGGAGCAGCTGCAGCGAAGCTCGTTGCTGCTCATGTACGCGGTCGAGAAACAGCTTCAGGCTAAAGGTGCAGATTTCGGACATATTTGCGGGAAATCCCCGCCGGTGTACACGGAAATTCTGGATGCGAGAAATGATAAAGATTCAGTTACTGCCATATTCACAGAAGAGCTGATTCCTGCAGTAACCGGCTTTTATAACCGTCTCGGCGAGAAACAGGCCGGAAAGGTGGTGGAGGAAATGAAGCGCCAGGTGGAAGCGTATTATGATCAAGCCTTGTCATTGCAGGGAATTGCTCAGAGCTGTTATATGAATCCGGACTATGTAAGCCGGATCTTTAAGAAGGCAACCGGCAAGAGTTTTATTGATTACCTGACCGATGTGCGTATAGGCAAATCCAAGGAATTAATGAAGTCATCAACTTACAAAAATTATGAGATCGCACAAATGGTAGGGTATGAGGATTATCGGTATTTTAGCCGGATTTTCAAAAAAAGACTGGGTATGACCATAGGCGAATACCGTAATTCTGTCCGCCACGCCGATCTTCAAGGGAGAGAAGAACCATGTCGAAACATTTGATTCCTGACACACTGATGCTTGAAGAGAGAGCTTTGCACGCCATTAACGCGATTGTAGGCATTGCCGACCCTGATCATGACGGCATTCCCTTTTTTGCAGCTGATCTGATGCAGGAGCCTGCCTGCATGACCCATGGAGATTGGGATTACGGCTCCTCCCACGGGCGGATGATTGATGCGCTGGTGCTGGCCCGCCATATGACGGGTTCGGCAGAGGGCCAAGAGACGGAAGAGAAATACCGCGCGAATCTAATGTCCTTTTTCAAAGAAGATGGACTTAGCTACCGTCAAGTCAGTCCGGCTCATGATTGGGAACCTAACGCTAATCTGATCGACCAGCGGGCAGTCATTCTGTCATTGACCTCCTGGTATATGGAGAGCGGGGACCCCAAGGTGAAGGAGGCGGCAGACCGCCATGTGGCTGCTCTGAAGCGGATTGCCATTAAAGAACGGGACATCTGGTATTATCCCGCCTCTGAATATAAGGAAGGCGGCTGGCCTTCCTCAAATGGAATCCTGCTGCGTCTTGCACCGGACCCGGCCTCCTTCTGCGGCAGACTGGTCATGCCGCTGCTGAAATATCATGAGGTGACAGGCAACAAGGATGCTTTTGAGCTATGCCAATTCTTTACGGCGCTGATTATAGAGCGCAGCGGTGTGTTTAATGAGGACGGCAGCTTTAACACATCGCTTGCCTACCGCAGCGGGCATTTCCACACGCGTGTAGGGACGCTGGATGCGATTGCCCGGTTCGGGAAGTTTACCGGAAATGCAGCGATGATCGCTTGGGTGAAGAAGAGCTATGATTGGGCGCTGACTGTGGGAACTGCCTTCGGCTGGACTCCCGGTGATATGCATGAGCAGGCTTATGAACACGAGACTTGCTCGCTGGTGGATCTGATCTCAACCGGGATTACGTTGGCCCAGTGCGGTTATGTAGAGTATTGGGGTACCGTAGAACGATTCCTGCGCAATCATCTGACAGAATCACAGCTGCTCGATCTGGATTGGGTGCAGCAATCGGAAGACCGCTCGAACGACATTCATGGCGATATTTCCTATTATAAGGTAGCGGACCGGACCAGAGGCGCCTTCGCGGGCTACTCCGCCCCGAATGATTTCGTCTGTGATGTGATCGAGGGACGGGGACATACCAATGATCTGCAAATCTGCTGCCTCGGCTCGGGAACCCGCGGATTGTTCATGGGCTGGAGCAATACCGTTACAGAGCATCAGGGTACTGTAAGTGTGAACTTCCTGCTGAACCGCGGCTCTAAATGGCTGGATGTGCATAGCTATCTGCCCCATGAAGGCAAGATTATCCTGCATATCCATGCCGATATTTCCCGTCTGCAGGTGCGCATTCCCGAATGGGCAGGCTTCACCAAAATCCAATACACACGCGAACGCGGCAGCATTGTAACAACTGGGCACGGCAAAGAGTCAAGCCGCTGGGTGAACCGCTGCTTCCTGCTGCTGGATGAGGCTTATGAGGGTGAGACAGTGACGATTACGTTCCCTCTAAGCTTGCGTACGACAGTGGAGACTGCTGTGAATCAGAGCTTTGTCACCGAATGGCGCGGGGATGATGTGGTCAGCATTACCCCGCAGGGCAAGACCAAACCGCTCTACACTTCACGTGTGGTATTGGGGCAAGCGCCAATGAAGGAAGGCAGCTTGCGGCGTCCGGAGCAGGACTTTATCTGGTAATAATTAAAGACTAATAAGCGGGAGTGTGAAGAGATGAAGACTGTGGTAGCTGTGTATACAGGACAAGGGCTGGCTGATCCGCTGAAGGCGATCTTCAAGGAGCTGCTGCCAGACATCAGATTGGTTAGCATTATAGATGATAGCCTGATCGGAGATGTGGTGCAGGCTGGTGGGGTTCCACCCGGTGTAGCCAGAAGACTGGTGCAATATTTCCATAACGGGGAAGAGCTTGGAGCCGATGTGATTCTGAATACCTGCTCTTCCGTCGGTGAGGTTGCCGATGCTGCGCGGAAATTGATCGGGGTACCTATTGTGAAGATCGATGACTTGATGGCAGCGAAGGCGGTTGAAGGCTACAGCCGGATTGCTGTGCTGGCGACGCTGCCGTCCACGCTTGCGCCGACGATGCGGCTTATCCAGAGCAAAGCCAAGCAAGCCGGCAAGGAAGTTACTGTGGTCAATGGCCTTGCGGCCGGGGCTTTCGACGCGCTGGTCTCCGGCAGACCAGAGGAGCATGACGCCATTCTGCTGCAGACAGCTATAGAGGTTTCCGGGCATGCAGAAGTCATTGTGCTGGCTCAAGGCTCGATGGCCCGAATGGAGCAGGAGCTGCAGGCTGCAACAGGCATTCCTGTGCTCTCTTCCCCGCGCTTCGGCATAGAACAGGTGAAGGAACTGCTGGACACTCTATAGGACAAGAGGAAGGTGAGCATGGATGGAGAAGCAGAAGCTGAGTGAGCTACAGAGCAGTTTCCCAGAACCGGACTCAGAACGCCTGAAAGAGCTGTTATCCCGGGCGATTAAGAGCAATGCCAGTAAAATTATTGTCCTGGATGATGATCCAACAGGTGTGCAGACGGTACATGATGTAACGGTAATCACCGATTGGAACATAGAGAGCATCCGGAAGGGATTTCTTACCCCTGAGAAGGTATTTTTTATCCTGACGAATTCAAGAAGCTTCACGGAAGCGCAAACGAGTGCCGCACATCAGGAAATAGCCGAGAACATTATGGCCGTATCCCGGCAGCTGGATAGAGACTATATGATTATCAGCCGAGGGGATTCCACCATGAGGGGTCATTATCCGCTGGAAACCGAGGTGCTGAAGGATAGTATTGAAAGCAAGGCCAGCTACACCTTTGACGGTGAGATTCTCTGCCCTTTTTTCAAGGAAGGGGGCCGGTTCACGGTTAATAATATACACTATGTCGCGGAGCATGACCGGCTTACGCCCATTGGCGATACGGAGTTCGCCAGAGACAAGACCTTTGGCTACACATCTTCCGGGCTGGGGGAATGGGTGGAGGAGAGAACCGGTGGCGCTTTCAGGCAGGACAGCATGACGATGATTACGCTGGAGGAGCTGAGAGCCTGCGAGATCACGGCTATTGTGAAGAAGCTGAACGCTGTAACCGGCTTCAATAAAGTGATCGTCAATGCGCTGGACTATTGCGACCTGCAGGTGTTCTGTATAGCTCTATATGAGTCGTTGGCTGAAGGGAAGAAGTTCCTCTACCGGACAGCCGCGAGCTTGGTAAGGGTGATTGGCGGAATCAGCGAGCAGCCACTGCTGAGAGCAGAGCAGCTTATCGAGCCGGGAAGCGGGAGTGGAGGACTAATTGTTGCCGGCTCGCACACTTCGAAAACCACAGCACAGCTGGAGCAGCTGAAGCCTGGCGGCCATGTGGTCATGCTGGAGTTTAACCAGCATTTGATGGTGGAGTCTGAGGAGCGGGTGCAGCGAGAAATTGCCAGGGTGATTGAACAGTGTACTCTGCTGCTGAGTCAGAATCGAACGGTTGCGCTCTGCACAAGGCGTGAACGGCTGGACCTGAACAGCGGCAATAAAGAAGATGAGCTGAGAATATCCGTTAGAATCTCTGACGCGTTAACCCATATTGTCGCCAGTCTGCAGATTAGACCCCGCTTTATTATTGCCAAAGGGGGCATTACCTCCAGCGATATCGGAACCAAAGCCTTGAAGGTGCAGCAGGCTATCGTTGCCGGGCAGATCAAGCCGGGCGTTCCAGTTTGGATATGCGGCGAGGAAAGCAGGTTCCCGCAGTTGCCCTATGTGATTTTTCCGGGGAATGTGGGAGAAGAGTCAACGCTGAAAGAAATTGTAGAGGAGCTGACCTTATGCGAAAGATAATAATCTCTGTTGCCCCAACCTCTGCCCAGGTAACCTCCATCGATCCGGCCGAGCTAGCCAGGGAGGTACTGGACGCAGGACAGGCTGGAGCTGCCATGGTCCACATGCATGTAAGAGACAGTGGAGGACAGCTTACTGAGGATACCCGTCTGTTTCAAGATACAGTAGAGCGGATTATCCGCGAGAGCGACATTGTGATCCAGGCCTCGACGGGGGGGCTGTCTGAGCTGACGATTGAGCAGCGCTGTGCACCTATTCTCTATGACAAGGTAGAGATTGTCTCCTTGAATGTGGGATCAGTCAATCTTGGGGAGGCCATTTACCGGAACCCGCTTGGCGAGGTGAAGTATTGCGTGGCGCAAATTCTGGAGCAGGGCAAAATTCCGGAAATTGAAATCTTTGAACTCGGCATGATTCATACCGTACTGGAGCTGGATAAGCAATTTAACCTGCCGAAGCCGATTCTGTTTGATCTTGTACTGGGCCATCAGGGCGGCGCACCAGCTACCATTGAAGCCTTAATCGCTTTGCGTAGCTGCGTTCCTCAAGATGCATTGTGGGGAATTACTCATGCTGGACGAAGTGATTATACGATTATTACTGCAGCTATCGCGATGGGGGCGAGTCTGGTACGGATCGGCTTTGAGGACAGTGATTATCTTACTGAACGCGAGCGCGCAAGTAGCAATGCCCAGCTTGTAGCGAAGATCGCGGGTATAATTGAAGCTATGGAACTGGAGGTTGCCAGTCCGGCGGATGTCAGGAAGATGCTGAACGTGCGGTGATGAGCGGTAAAGGATGATCTCCTGCTCCCAAATTAAGGGGCAGGGGTCTTTTTGATGTGTTAAGGGTCCAATGGCACTAGTGTGGCACAAGTAACGGCGGATATAGTAGCAGGCGCAGACGGTAACTGTATTTCGTACAGCTAAATTAAACGTTTGGGCAGAAAAAAGAGATGTAACTGTATTCCGCGCAGTTACATCTCTTTATTTAGGCCTCAAACGCTGTTTGGAAAGAAAATAACTGCAGCAAATACAGCTAAAGTCGATTTTGTCCCATATTTATGCGAAATAGCTGTACAAAGTACAGTTAAGCTCTACACATGCTGCGTATAGCGGTTCGCCATGCTCAGACTGCGGATGATCTCCTGTTCGCCGGGAGACAGCGGAGCAACTGCAGCAGCTGCTGCATTCTGCCGCAGCTGCTGCATGCTGCTGGCGCCGGGGATGATCACGGCGACACCGGGATCGGCGAGCGGATATTGCAGCGCGGTCTGGGCAAGCGTGCGCCCGCCGGTCTGCAGCTTCAGCTCATCCAGCAGTGCAAGCAAGGCTTCCGGGGAGTACCCCAGGTACTCCTTGTCAATCTTGTGCTGCCCCTGATCGGTCAGCCGCCCGCCCGCAAGCGGGCCGCGGGCAATCAGGCTGATGCTGCTGGCCTTAAGCAGCGGCAGTACGGACTCCTCCGGCCGTCGGTCCAGGATACTGTACTGGCTCATGACGCTGACGATATTCGAGCGGTTCACATATTCCCTGATTACATTGGGGCGGATGGAGGAGATGCCGTAATAACGGATCAAGCCTTCCCGCTGCAGCTCCTCGAAGGCCTCGATCGTCTCGTCGATCGGGTCCTCCAGCGTTCCTCCATGCAGCTGATAAAGGTCAATATAATCGGTCTGCAGCCGCCGCAGACTGTCTTTCACAGCAGTTTTGATATATGCCTTGGACGGGTCCCAGCTCCAGCCTTCCTTGCCGGGAATCCTGCGGTTGCCCACCTTGGTGCTGAGAATGACGTCCCCGCGGCGGTGGCGGATCGCTTGTCCAACCAGCTCTTCATTCCGGCCATCATCATAAAGATCGGCGGTATCCAAGAAGTTAATCCCCAGGTCCAGCGCCTCATGCACAATCGAAACCGCCTGCTGCGGTTCTGTCCCGAGGGACATGCAGCCGAGGGCAATTTCACTTACTTCCAGCTCCGAACAACCTAACTTCCGTGTCTTCATCTAATCTACCTCTCCTTAAAAAATGTGGTTGTCGTAAAACCGTCCAGACGGTATACTATGAATCGTGAGCTTGAAAAAGTGTTACTACTTAGGCATGGGCATGCATGTTATCTATTATAAGGAAACATTTACCTAAAACTAAACTTGGAGGTGATGTACGGATGACTAGCAGCAATAATTCCAAACCGGATTTAATTCTAAAGGCTGCTTCCACCATTGTCCAGCGAGACGGTATGGCTCAGTTGACGCTGGAGGCCGTTGCCCGGGAAGCCGGGGTCAGCAAGGGAGGACTGCTTTATCATTTTGCCAGCAAAGATGCACTAATCAAAGCAATGGTAGACAAATCGAATGAGGTCTATGGAGATGCGGTACGCCGCCAGGCGCTGGCTGATCCGAACACAAGCGGAGCCTGGAGCCGAGCTTATGTGGAGACTGCCTTTGAATGTCCTGAGGAGGGCATGGATCAGAGCTCTGCCTTATTCGCCGCCGCTTTTGCCAATCCGCAGCTGCTGGAGGGCATGCGTGAGCAGTTTGAACAATGGCAGCATCAGATTGCCAATGACGGAAATGATCTGGTATTGGCTACAATCACCCGACTGGCTGCGGACGGATTATGGTTTGCCGAGATCTTTGGACTTGCCCCGCCGGATGCAGAGCTAAGGGATAAGGTCTATCGGCAGTTACTTGCTTTTACAGAAAGGGGACGTACATAAATGGCTTATTTATATTTAGCATTCTCGATTGTTGGAGAGCTGTTCGGCACTTCCATGCTTAAGGCTTCCCAAGGGTTCAGCAAGCCGCTGCCCTCCATAGGAGTCATCGTCGGCTTTGTGTTTTCCTTCTTCTTTCTGTCGATTACACTGAAGACACTTCCACTCAATGCAACTTATGCCATATGGTCAGGGGTTGGCTCAGTAGCGACGGTAATCATCTCTGTGCTGATCTGGAAGGAGAAGATTACGCTCGGCAGTCTGGCTGGTATTGCTCTAATCATTATTGGCGTGGTGGTACTGAACCTGTTTGGTCCGGGGCATGGGGAATCCCCTGCGGATACGGTATCCGGGCAAGTGTCCAGGCAGTAGCCGGCAGAATCGGTGCTTCATCGCACAGCCTAACTTGTAAGCGGAATGTATAATGTTAGTTTATAACATCTGTTCAAACCAAAGGTAATAGAGGTGTCTTCCTTGTCCAAGCTTATCCGATTTATGAAACCCCATTGGTTAGCGGCCCTGCTGGGACCACTGTTCATGCTGCTTGAAGTGAGTATGGACCTGATGCAGCCGCGTCTGATGGCCAGCATTGTGAACGAAGGGGTGTCTACCGGCAACTTGCTGCATATCCGCAATACAGGCGGAATTATGCTGGCTGTTGCCCTTGTAGGTCTGGTCGGCGGCGTATGTTGTACGATCTTCTCGGTAAAGGCTTCGCAGCGGTTCGGAGCGGACCTGCGGCAGGAGCTGTTCGGCAAAGTGCAAACCTTGTCCATCCGCAGCCTCGACCGGCTGGGCACAGGGTCGCTTGTCACCAGACTGACCGGGGATATCGTCCAGCTGCAGAGTCTCGTGCTGATTGCCCTGCGGATGTTTCCCAGACAAGCGTTTCAGTTCGCGGGCAGTCTGATTATGGCTTGCATCATCAGTCCGCGGCTATCGCTGATTCTGCTTGTTATGCTGCCGCTGCTGGCAGTGGTGGTCACAGTAACCACGCGTATGATGATTCCGCTCTACGGGAAGGTGCAGGAACAGCTCGACCGTGTTAATACGAAGATGCAGGAGAATCTGGCCGGGATTCGCGTAGTCAAAGCTTTTGTGCGCAGCAAGCATGAGCAAGACAGCTTTGAGTCCAGCAACAGCCAATTTCTGGCCACCAGCCTGAAGGCGGCTAAGACAGCGGCCTTAAATTCCCCGCTCGTCTCACTGATTCTTAATTTCAGTGTAGTGGCTGCCTTGTGGTATGGTGGTGTGCTGTCGAGAGAAGGGGCTTTATCCGTAGGGGATCTTGCCGCCTTCCTAACTTATATTTCACAGCTGCTGTTCGCTGCGCTCGGATTAAGCAACCAGCTGATGATGCTCTCCCGGGCCAAAGCCTCGGCAAGCCGGGTGACAGAAGTCTTATCGGAGCCGTCAGCAGAATCTTCATTAACCAAACCAGCTGTTCCATCTGCCCTGACTGCCACTGCTAACCGGACAACTACCCGGAGTGGACAGTTGGAATTCCGGGACGTGACCTTCAGCTACGACGGCAATGAGAAACATGCCGTGCTGCGCGATATCAACTTCACTGCTGAGCCGGGTCAGATTATTGGCATCATCGGCATGAACGGCTCCGGCAAATCCACGCTGGTCAGTCTGATCCCGCGTTTCTATGAAGTGACCGCGGGAGAGATCCGGCTGGATGGCCAGAACATCAACGAGCTGCCGGCAGAGGAGCTGCATCAGGAGGTGGGGATGGTGCTGCAGCAGGCGCTGCTCTTCAGCGGCACCATCATGGAGAACCTCCGATATGGCAAGCCGGAAGCGGCGCGGGAAGAGGTGGAAGCGGCTGCAAGGCACGCACAAGCGCATGATTTCATTATGCGGCTGCCGGCAGGCTACGACACTGTACTCGGTCAGCGGGGAGTCAACCTCTCCGGCGGTCAGAAGCAGCGGATCGCCATCGCCCGCACCCTGCTGACGAAACCGCGCATACTCATTCTGGATGACTGCACAAGTGCAGTGGATCTGACCACGGATCTGCGGATTCGTGAAGCTCTAAATACAGCCATGTACGACAGCACCTGTCTGATCATCGGGCAGCGGATCGCTTCCATTGAACATGCCGATCACATTCTTGTCCTCGAAGAAGGGCGAATCACGGCGCAAGGCACACACCAGTCGCTGCTGCAGAGCAGCAGACTGTATAGGGAAATTGCCTTGTCCCAGCAAGGAGCCTGACCATGACTACAACTGCAACGATCCGAAGATTAGGCAAATACCTGCTCCAGTCCCCGCTGCGGCTGGTATTTGTAACCATACTAACCCTATCGATAGCTGTGCTGAACCTGCTTGTGCCTTTCATAACAGGCTACATATTGGATACCTTTATTATTACAGGACAATATGAAGGTTTCCTGCGGCTGTGTCTGCTGCTGGGCGGTGTGACACTGGCAGCAAGCCTCGTCATCTGGCTGCAGAGCATTATTCTCGCTGATATTTCACAGCGTACCGTATACACTTTGCGGAAGCAGCTGTTTGAGCATCTACAAGAGCTTCCATTACCTTTTTTTGCCTCCAAAAGCCATGGAGAGCTGATGAGCCGCACCACCAATGATATCGATAACGTCTCGACGTCACTGAACCAGAGTCTTACGCAACTGATTTCCAGCATCATTATGCTGGTGGGCTCTCTGACCATGATGCTGCTGCTGAATGTATGGCTGACGCTGATTGCATTGGTAACGGCACCCCTGATCACCTGGTTTGCGAAATCGGTGGCTCGCCGGACACAATCCCAGTTCAAAGGCCAGCAGCAGGAGCTGGGTCAGATGAACGGCTTCATTGAAGAGACGGTGTCCGGGCATAAGGTGGTTCATCTGTTTCACCAGGAAAAGCGGATTGCCTCCCGGTTCGCGGAAACCAATGACCGCCTGAAGGAAGTGGGGATCAAAGCGCAGATCTTCTCCGGCCTGATGGGACCGTTCATGAATCTGTTCAGCCACACCACCTATTTGCTGATTGCTGCTGTAGGCGGCTGGCTCGCTATTAATAATCACACGACTGTCGGGATTATCGTCAGCTTCCTCGGGTATGCCCGCCAGTTCAGCGGACCGCTGAATGAAGTCGCCAACCAGTACAACATGATTCAGGCCGGTGTAGCCGGGGCTGAACGGGTATTCGAGATTATGGATGTGCCATCTGAATATGATGGGGAAGATTCACTTGCAGACATGAAGCCCATTACAGGTGAGGTTGAATTCAGAAATGTAGGTTTCGGTTATGACGAGGATAAAGAGATTCTGCAGGGGATCAGCTTCACGGCTCAGCCTGGGCAGACCATTGCACTCGTGGGTCCTACTGGTGCGGGGAAGACGACGATTGTCAACCTGCTGGGACGTTTCTTCGATACGAATGCCGGGCAGATCCTGATTGATGGCACAGATATAAGCACCATGAACAAAAACAGCCTTCGCCGTCAAATGTCCATGGTGCTGCAGGATGCCCATCTGTTCTCTGGTACGGTTCGTGAGAATATCCGCTACGGCAGGCTGGAAGCCACGGATGAAGAGGTGGAGGCGGCGGCCGTGAAGGCATACGCCCACGCCTTCATTAGCAAGCTTCCGGAAGGCTATGAAACCCCTTTAAGCGCAGAAGGTGGCAATCTCAGCCAAGGACAAAGACAGCTGATCACCATTGCACGAGCCATTCTGGCGGACCGGGCACTGCTAATCCTGGATGAAGCGACGAGCAGTGTCGATACATTGGCCGAAATCGAGATCCAGCGAGCGATCAGACAAGTCATAGCCGGACGAACCAGCTTCATGATTGCCCACCGGCTCAGTACGATCCGTCATGCCGATATGATTCTGGTAATTCAGGACGGACAGATCGCCGAGCGGGGCAGCCATGAACAGCTGATGTTGGCCGAAGGCTTGTATTACCGGCTGCATGGCAGTGGCTCGCAAACTTCAGAAGACTAGAAACCTTTGTACTGTGGTTCTTCTTTTTCGATTTCTGCAACACGGCTTTCCACCTGTTCAACGATCTGCTGGGTTTGTCCAGCAGCTTGCGTGAACAGGTTTTTGGCGTCCTCATTTTGTGTTCCAAGGGCGAACTGCTCCAGGCTGGCCTGAGCGCTTTTTAGGGAAGAGAGACAGGTTTTCACTTCTGAGGCTACGGTCATGGTTAACATTCTCCTTTATTGTTGGTTTAGTCTTCTTTATTAATGTGCATTCTGTCCTTCCTTTATTCAGCATATGTCCCATGGACGTTGGCAATACTGAAGATTAAATCTGATGATTACTGGATAGGGGGAGTTGACCATGCCGGAATGGCTGGAGGTTATTGTACGGACTATATTTGCGGTGGTTGTGTTGTTTCTGCTCACTAAATTATTGGGAAAAAGACAAGTTTCCCAGCTCTCGTTCTTCGAATACATCACTGGGATCACCGTCGGCAGCTTGGCCGCCTATATCTCACTGGATACCGACAAGACCTGGCATCTCGGACTGATTGCGCTCGTTGTCTGGATTGCGTTCTCACTGGGGATTGAATTTCTGCAGATGAAGAGCAAGAAAGCGCGTGACTTTCTCGATTTCAAATCTACGGTGCTGATCAAAGACGGCAAGATCCTGGAAGACAATATGAAAAAAGAACGCCTGACCACCGACGAGCTGCTGTCAGAGCTGCGCAAGAAAGACGTGTTCAAGCTGGCAGATGTTGAATTCGCCATTATGGAATCGGACGGTGCAATCAATCTACTGCTGACCCGTGAGAACCAGCCGCTAACTCCGAAACATCTGGGGATTCAGGTGGCTCCCGAGCAGGAGACGCAAGCCGTTATCATGGATGGAGAGATTTTGGATGATGCACTGGATATCCTTGGGCTGTCGCGGAAGGGGCTGCAGGAGAAGCTGGCAGAGCTCAATCTGTCGGTGCAAAATGTATTCCTGGGGCAGGTGGATTCATATGGTGAGCTGACGGTGGATCTCTATACCGATCAGGTTGAGGTTCCCAAGCTGGAGGAGAAGCCGCAGCTCTATGCGCTGCTGAAGAAATGTGAAGCGGATCTGGAACTGTTCAGCCTGTCCACCTCCAACGAGGAGGCCAAAAACATGTATGAGCAGTGCTCCTTACAGCTCCAAGAGATGCTGCGGACCTTGAAGCCTCTGATCCAGACCTGAAGCGTGTGAGCTAGAAGGGCAGGGGTTAGCTAGTACTGTATTATGAATACAGCTGCCAGATGAGCTCCCGGCGGCTCTTGACGCCTGTTTTGGCAAAAATCGATTTGAGGTGATCTTGTACCGTGTAGGCCGAAATATAAAGAGCTTCCGCTACCTCCTTGGTCGATTTCCCTTTGGACAGCTGTTCAACGATTTCTTTCTCGCGTTCTGACAGCCCGTAGGCTTCAGTAATCAGCGGGAGCAGGTCTGCTGCCTTGGCAGCTGTAAAAGAAACCGCCAGCTGTACCAGCCCGGAGGGGCCTTCGAGTCTGCTGGCGGTGATGGTCAGGAATTGTCCAGCCGCTGCCTGAAAACACAATTTGGCGGTTGGCAATCCGCCTTGAGGAAGCGGCTTCTCGGCCAGCGCCTGCAAGCTGACGGCCCGAATCGGTCCGGGCAGTTTCTGTTGACCCTGGCCTTCCGCCTGCTGCAGCTTGCCAAGCCAATAGTTGCCTCCGGAATTAAGGCTTATCGGAACCAGCTGCTCATCAAGCAGCAGAATGCCTTCCTCCAGCTGTTGTTCAGGCTCATTGGTGTGCAACCGGCTGAGCGTGCCCGCTTTTAACCTTCTGGCTATCAGCGGAATAATGTCCTCGATCCAGGTCAGTTCCTCCGCGGTGAAAAGGCCGTTATCCACACTGCGGAATAACGTCAGGAATCCCCAGCATACTCCATCCACCTTAAGTGCAGCCCGCAGCTCATCTGCGAAGCCAGCAGGTCTAAGCAGCTCGCGGTATCTTCGGCTAAGCTCCGGCTGTCCTCCCGTTATTTGTCCCAAGGCACTTACAGGGATCTTCGCATCGGCTAGCTGGCTGAACTTGTTATAGTCCTCGTGCAGATATTCATTATCCATCAGACTACCATGAATGGCCTCCACGCCTTGCTCTGTAATAGCGCCCGTAGTAAGTAAGGTAACCGGATCAACGGTTGTACAGCAGGCTGCGTCAAAGGGCAGTACCGTTCTTAGCCGGGTTAACATGATTTCTCTGTACATCAAAGAGGAGAGGTCTGCCTGATCCAGCTCTTGAAGTAGTTTAACAATTACATGGGAAGGTTCTTTCATCATGTCAGCCTCTCTAAATCCCATAAATGTGGGATGGTGGTTTTGCGTCGTTATCGTGATAATTAAGATTAGTTCTTAGTATACACTATTTCATCAGATCAATGACCCGGAGGGGAAACCTATGAAAGACAATAGCATAGAAATGGCCAGTCCCTGGGAGCAGGCGGCAGCGGCTAAATATCACGAGCAGATTGCGCTAAAAATACCCGGTTATCAGCTGCAGTATGACCTTCTGGACACACTGGCTACAGCAGCGCTTACGGAGCGGACAGCCGCACGGCTGCTGATTGTGGGAGCAGGCGGAGGACAGGAAATCCTGACTCTGGCGCAGAAACATCCGCACTGGAGCTTCACCGGCGTTGACAACTCGCAGCGGATGCTGCTGGTAGCAGAAGAAAGGCTTGCTGCAGCAGCGCTTACGACAAGAGTGTCTTTGCAGCAATGTGAGCTGGCAGATTGGGATGACCACGGACTGTATGATGCGGCAACCTGCATGCTGGTGCTGCATTTCGTGGAAGGGCGTGAACGCAAGCTTGCGCTGCTTCAATCAATTGCCTCGCGTCTGCAGCCAGGCGCTCCGCTGTTTCTGTCTGCGATAAACGGGGATATGACATCCCCGGCTTGGTTAAGCCAGCTGGCAGGCTGGAAGCTTCATATGCTCGGTCAAGGCATTACGCTGCAGCAGTGGGAGCAATTTGAGCAATCTTTTGGAATAACGTCCCATCCTCTTCCGGCAGAAGAGATCGAGGAGATGCTTAGGCAAGCCGGATTTACGGCAATCAGCAGATTCTTCGGTTCCTATCGGGTAGACGGATGGATGGCGGTTAAGAGGGGGAGTGAACAGGATGAGAACTGATATTGTAGTCATTGGCGGTTACGGCCATGTAGGATCACAAATATGCACGCTGTTGGCTGACCTCTATCCGGGTGTGGTGTATGCGGCAGGCCGAAGCCTGGCGCGTGCGGAACAGTTCTGCAAAGGCTCCGAAGGCAGAATCAAGCCGATGCAGATTGACGTTTCCGCTGCGCTATCGGTAGATAAGCTGCGAAAGGTCAAGCTTGTGGTGATGTGCCTCGATCAGAGTGACACCTCCTTTGCCGAGGCCTGTCTAATTCAGGGGATACATTACATGGATGTCACGGCTAATCTTGATTTCTACAGACAAATGAAGCAGCTGACAAGCTCAGGCAATACCTATGCGGCCTCGGCTGTACTCAGCGTGGGACTGGCACCCGGACTGACCAATCTGCTCGCGGGTGAAGCAAGGCGGTCGATGGATGAAACCTGGCAGCTGGACATTTCCGTTCTGCTGGGGCTGGGGGACAGCCATGGACAAGCGGCCATCGAATGGACGGTGGACAATCTGAATGCAGAGTATGAGGTTATGCAGAGTGGCCGTTCCCATCGGGTGAAGAGCTTTACGGATGGTCAAACCATCGATTGGGGACAATCGCTGGGGAGAAGGCGGGCTTACCGCTTCCCTTTCTCTGACCAGTTGACTCTCCCGGATACACTCGGCATTGCCACCGCATCTACCCGCTTATGCTTCGATTCCAGAATAGCCACATATGGCTTGGCTCTGCTTCAGAAGCTGGGTCTGCTAAGATGGCTCGAACGAAGCCGGATCCGAAACGCTGCGGTTCGTTCTTTTGGCAGAGTCCGCTGGGGTACTGACAAATATGCTATAAAGGTAGAAGCGACAGGTCTTAGGAACGGGGCCAAGGCAAAGGCTGAATATGTGATTCAAGGGTCCAAGGAATCTACAATTACAGCCCAAGTCGCTGCAGCTATTGCCGGAATACTATTCAAGGAATGGTCAGGCAGTCCCGGTGTTTATCATGTTGAACAGCTATTCGGGCTTCAGCTGGGTGAACATCAGATATCACTGTACCTGCGTGGAGATGCTGATCGGTTATCAGAGGCTTCTAATCCTATCGGAGGGCTGAACTGCTGGTCCAGAATTTCTTGAACAAGTATCCTCGATAATCCTTAACTCAGATATTTGGTATTATTCACTTTGTTGTAATAAATTAGAATATTTTTCGTTGTTTTTTACCATAAATTTACCTATAGTGGGGATATGGATTTGCCCTCCTGAAGCAATTACTCTTAAGGAGGGCGACCATGTCCGCAATCTATATTTTAATACTGACAGGAGGAATGTTTCTGCCCGAATCTGCTGGTTGTTCCTGATTACACCTCTGCAGCACTTTGTACAAAAAAAGTAATATCAGAGAGGAAAATGTTCACGTGAAATGTAAAAAAGGTTTATCGATCGTGATTATGATTGCGCTTACAGTATCTCTGGTACTAAACGGATTTGAATGGAGTACCCCATCTGTGCAAGCTGCATCAAGTATGTTCAGCGATGATTTTGAATCCGGCAATGCAGATCAATGGAACAGTACCACAGGTTCTTGGGCCGTAGTTGAAGATAACGGCTCCCGTGTTTATTATCAGTCCAGTGCAACCGAAGCGCGCACCTCGGCAGGCAATAGCTCATGGACCGATTACAGCGTGCAGGCAGATGTTAAGATTGATAATTTCAATGGCAACAACCGGACTTATGTAAGCGGAAGGTACACGGACGGCAACAATTATTATGCCGCTTCCCTATCGAACAGCAGCGGTGGAACCCTGGAGCTTCACAAAAAAGCCGCCGGTTCAAGCACCACGCTGGCCAGCAAAAAAGACTTCCCCATAACTGCAGGTACCGTATACACGGTAAAGCTTGAAATGATCGGTGATTCGCTTAATATGTATGTGAATAATGTTCTGCAGCTTAATGCACACGATAACAATCTGGCCTCAGGCGGCATTGGCCTGATTGCATACAAAACCGCAGCCAAATTTGACAATATATCCGTAAGCAGCGTAGATTCGACCACTCCAACGCCTGCACCTACAGCAGCGCCTACAACCGCACCTACAACCGCACCAACTTCTGCACCTACGGCAAGTCCATCAACTGCACCAACGGCGGTACCAACAACAGTACCAACATCTGCACCTACCGCAACTGTCGCGCCAACGGCTTCCCCTACCGCAGCGCCAACGGCTTCCCCTACCGCAGCGCCAACGGCATCAGCCACTCCGGTTACAGGCTCCATCTATGTAGCTCCTGAGGGTGTGGCTGGCAACCCTGGTACAATTGGCAGCCCGACTACATTGACTTCGGCTATTGCCGCAGTGGCTCCCGGAGGCACCATTTACATGCGTGGCGGAACTTACAGCTATTCGTCGCCCGTTACCATCGATTTGACCAACAGCGGTACATCTAGCCAGCGTAAAACGCTTGTAGCTTACGGCAGCGAGAAGCCGGTACTTGATTTCTTCGCCCAGACCTTTGCGTCTACAGAACGCGGCCTGCAGATTAACGGCAGCTACTGGCATGTGAAAGGGCTGGAAGTCAAAGGAGCCGGAGACAACGGTGTCTTTATCGGCGGCAATTACAATATTATCGAGAACCTTGAAACCCATCATAACCGGGATTCCGGTCTGCAGATCAGCCGCGCAGCTTCATCAATGACCAACATGAGCGATTGGCCGAGCTATAATCAGATTATCGGCGTCTACTCGCATGACAATTTCGATCCGGACAATGGGGAGGATGCGGACGGGTTCGCCGCCAAGCTGACCATTGGCCCCGGCAATGTATTTGACCGCTGTATCTCGGCCTGGAATACGGATGATGGCTGGGATCTGTACACCAAGTCTGAAACCGGACCGATCGGTGCAGTAACGATCAAGAACAGTATTGCCTATAAGAACGGCCAGACCTCTGACGGCAGCACAACCTCCAACAGCGACGGCAACGGCTTCAAGCTGGGCGGCGAGAAGATCGCCGTCAACCATATCGTTCAGAACAGTGTCGCCTACCAGAACAAAAAACACGGGTTCACCTATAACAGCAATCCTGGTTCGATCCAAATGACCAATAATACTTCGTGGAGCAATGGTCAGAGCAATTTTGCCTTTGATACTGGAACTCATCAGTTCACCAACAATTTGTCCTTTGCCGGTTCCTCCAGTGACAAATCAAGCGGAACCGATGTCCAGAACACCAATGTATGGTGGAAGAGCAATGCCAGTACCAACGGCAAAGGGCTGGTTGCCAGTGCCGCCGACTTCGTCAGTCTTACGCCTTGGGTCACCCGCAGTGCGGACGGCTCTTTCTCGCTGGGCAACTTCCTGAAGCTAGCCAGCGGCAGTGATCTGATTGGCTCCGGCACACCAAGCGGAACCAATATCGGGGCATCCTTAAGCGGTGGAGGTTCGGTGACGCCAACTCTAGCACCAACAGCTACCACCACACCGCAGCCAAGCGCAACGCCGGCACCAACTGTCCAAGCAACCTCAACACCGGCACCAACGGTGGCACCAACAGCAGCGCCTTCTCAGACACCTGCGGCCAGCACGGCTCCAGGCGCACTAAGCGCTTATAATCTGAACGGGTTCTCCGCCGGTAATGCGGGTGGAGGAAATGTAAGCGAATCCAACACTGCACTTTATAAGAAAGTATACACTGCAACTGACCTGGCCTTGGCACTTAAGAAGAATTCAGGAGTCAAAGTAATTGAGATCATGAATGACCTTAATCTGGGCTGGAACGAGATTCCAGCTGCTGCCAAGGTATCTCCATTCTCTGCCCACAACACAGCGCTGACTCATCCCGTGCTGCTCCAGACCGGAGTAAGCAAGATCAATATGGATGGCTTTGACGGATTAACGATCTTCTCGGCCAATGGAGCCAAGATTAAACACGCAGCCTTCACGATCAAACGGAGCTCGAATATCATTATCCGCAATCTGGAATTTGATGAGCTGTGGGAATGGGATGAATCAACCAAAGGCGATTATGACAAAAATGACTGGGACTACATTACGCTTGAAGAGAACAACAAGGTCTGGATTGACCATTGTACCTTCAACAAAGCCTATGACGGGCTGGTCGATTCCAAGAAAGGCACCTCGGGAGTGACCATCTCATGGTCCACCTTCAAGGGGGATGACCGCAGCTCGAACAGCTGGGTGACACAGCAGATCAATGCGCTGGAAGCCAACCCTTCCAAGTATCCGATGTACGCATATCTGCGCAGCAGCGCCATCGGACTGAGCAAGAGCGATATTATTGCGGTGGCCAGCTCACAGAAGAAGGGGCATCTGGTGGGTGCAACCTCTTTTGATTCCGGCAATCCGAAGCTGAGCATCACCCTGCATCACAATCTTTATCTGGATATTCAGGACCGTCTGCCCCGCCTGAGAGGCGGCAATGCCCATGTATATAACATTCTGGCTGACAATTCTGCAGCCTGGGCAGCCAAATCCAAGATCACTACGGCGATGGCAACCGCGCTTGCGTCCAAAGGCTATAAATTTGGCGTAACCAGCAATGGCACCATTGCTACAGAAGGCGGCGCGGTACTGGTGGAGAAATCGAACATTATTGACATCCAGTATCCATTGCGCAACAATCAGACCGACCCCAGTGATTCCAGCTATACCGGCAAGATCAAAGCGCTGGATACGATCTATTCCTTGAACGGTACTGTATTCAGAGGCAGCAGCGAAACCTCCGGCAGTCCGCTGGCACCGGTGCCGGCAACGATTATACCGTTCTCCTGGAGTGGGATCTCGGGCTTGCCTTACAGCTATACAACAGATGATCCGTCCACACTTGCGGCGAGATTAACCGCCTCCAATGGCTCCGGGGCTGGCAAGCTGTCCTGGTCCAAGGACAACTGGCTCAAAACCGCTTACTAAGCTGCAGCAACATGCAGATCGAAGCATGAACAGATAAGCCGTCCCTTGCGGGCGGCTTTTTTGAAATATTTATATTATACTATAGGGGCTGGAAATTATTAACGGTCTTATTCAGAGAGGATGGCGTTAGGATGGATTATGTGAAGCTTGGTACTACAGGGCTGGAAGTCTCCCGTATCTGCCTGGGATGCATGAGCTATGGCTTGCCGGACCGAGGGTCCCACCCCTGGACATTGAATGAAGAGGCGAGTCGCCCGTTTATCCGCAAGGCACTGGAGCTGGGAATTAATTTCTTCGACACCGCCAACGTTTATTCGGACGGGACAAGCGAGGAGATTGTCGGGCGCGCCTTGAAGGATTACACTACGCGGGATGAGGTAGTTATCGCTACCAAGGTGCACGGCCGGATGCGCCCGGGTCCCAACGGCGGCGGATTGTCGCGCAAGGTGATTATGAGTGAAATCGACCACAGTCTGAAGCGGCTGGGTACGGATTATGTCGACCTCTACCAGATTCACCGCTGGGATAATGAGACTCCGATCGAGGAAACGATGGAGGCCCTGCATGACGTAGTGAAGTCCGGCAAGGCACGCTACATAGGTGCTTCCTCAATGTACGCCTGGCAGTTCATGAAGGCACTGCATACCGCTGAGCGGCATGGATGGACCAAGTTCGTCTCGATGCAGAATTATCTCAATCTGCTCTACCGTGAGGAGGAGCGGGAGATGCTGCCGCTCTGCGAAGCGGAAGGCATTGGCGTAATCCCCTGGAGTCCGCTGGCACGCGGTAGACTGACCCGGGATTGGGAGGAGACCAGCTCCCGCTCGCAGAGCGATTTTTTCGCGAAGATACTCTACACGAAGACGGACGAAGCAGACCGGGTTGTCGCGGAACGAGTCAAGGAAATTGCCGCTGAACGTGATGTCCCGCGGGCACAGGTCGCCTTGGCCTGGGTGCTGCAGAAGAAGCCGGTCACCGCGCCGATTGTAGGGGCAACCAAGGTGAATCATCTGGAGGATGCCGCCGCAGCGGTCAGCCTGAAGCTGAGCAGTGAGGAGATCCTTCGGCTGGAGGAGCCGTACATTCCACATGAAGTCAGCGGCGGTTTGGATGCATTGAAATAAGAATATTCTACCGCAACTAAATACACTATTCCTCAGGAGCCGGTCCCGTACCGGCTCTTTGTGCTGCTCCCGCCAGTTGTCATTATAAACTGAAGACGCTTTCTGTTATGATTAGGTATATATTGGTTGTTATAGTACATATCCTAATCTCTTAATTGGAAGGTGTGTTTCATAATGAATCTTCAAGAAGCCGTGAAGCTGGTCGGTTCGATCAGAGAGAACCTGGCGAAGGTAATTGTAGGCAAAAAAGAAGGCGTCGACCTGCTGCTGACCGCGCTGCTGGCCAATGGCCATGTACTGCTGGAGGATGTCCCAGGCACTGGCAAAACCCTGCTGGCCAAGGTGCTCGCCCGCTCGCTGGACAGCTCATTCAAGCGTATACAATTCACGCCAGATCTGCTGCCCTCAGACCTCAGCGGCATTAATTTCTATAACCAAAAGACCGGCGAGTTTCAATTCCGCCCCGGTCCTGTCTTTACCAGCATCCTGTTGGCGGACGAGATCAACCGGGCCACCCCGCGTACCCAGTCCAGCCTGTTGGAGAGCATGGAGGAACGGCAGATCACCATTGACGGTGTGACCCATATGCTGGAGTCGCCGTTCCTGGTCATTGCCACCCAGAATCCGGTGGACAGCCAGGGTACGTTTCCGCTGCCTGAAGCGCAGCTGGACCGATTCCTGATGCGGATTACGACGGGCTATCCCAGCTTTGAGGAAGGCGTCCACATCCTGCAGCGTTTTCGGGAATCCAATCCGCTTGACGAGGCGGTTCCGGTGGCAAGTGCGGCAGACATCCTGGCTGCGCAGCGGTTAACGGCGGCGATAGAGATCAGCGATGAGCTGCTGGGTTATATCATCCGTATCACGGAAGCGACCCGCAAATCGTCTTCGGTCAGATTGGGTGCGAGTCCCCGCGCCAGCGGCGCGCTGCTGCGCGCCTCCCAGGGGTATGCGCTGATCCAGGGCCGTTCGTATGTGATTCCGGACGATATCAAAGCTGTTGCCGTTGCGGTGCTCGCTCATCGGCTGCTGCTCAGCCGGGGTCTTGGCGTACGGGAAGGACAAGCAGCTGAAATTGTGCAGCAGGTGCTCCGTGAGGTGGAGGTTCCCGCAGAGCCGGTTGCAGCTTCGGGCAAGGCCAGGGGGGAATAAGCATGGGCCTGGCAGGGTTCATCTTCAGCACACTGGCGCTCCTGCTGGCAATATCAATAATCTACCAGCGGCATGCGCTGAGATCCGTCAGTTACGCGCGTTATTTCTCGCATCCGGCAGCTTTTGCAGGCCAGGAAGTAGAGATGGTCGAAGAGATTGTGAACCGGAAGCTGCTGCCACTGCCCTGGCTGCGGCTGGAATCCAGCATCGAAACAGGGCTGCTGTTCGGAGCACAGGACAATCTCGGCATCAGCACCGGAGATATCTATCAGAATCATGTCAGCCTGTTCTTTCTCAGATCCTATCGGCATATCAAAAGACGCCATCTGATTACTTGTGAACGCAGAGGATTCTATCGGCTGGAATCGGTCACGATGACTACCGGCGATTTGTTCGGGTTAAGCCGCAAGACCCAGACCTACCCTCTGCAGCTTACACTGCTGGTGTATCCGCAGCTGCTCGACTTGTCCGAGCTGCCGCTGCCGGTCCACAGCTGGCTGGGCGAGCTGCCGGTGAAGCGCTGGATCGTTGAGGACCCGTTCCTGACCTCCGGTATCCGCGAATACAGCGCGGGAGATGCCCTGGGGCTGGTGAATTGGCAGGCGACCGCGCGCACCGGCACCCTGCAGGTGCACAAGAAGGATTACACAGCCGATTCCCGGCTGATCATCTGCCTGAACATCGAGATCAGCGATTCGATGTGGAGAACGGTAACCGATGTGCAGCGGGTTGAAATGGGTATCCGTTACGCGGCTACAGTGGCAGAATATGCGCTGGGGCATGGCATTGAGACCGGCTTCATCTGCAACGGCAGGCTGGTAGGCACAGGTGCAGCCGACCCCGTCTCGGAGGAGCCGATGGGCCGGCTGGAGGATTTTCTCGAGCTGCTGGCCAAGCTGGAGCTGGACCGTACGCTTCCGATGGGCCGCCTGCTGCTGGAGCAGGCCGAGGCCGGCGCGGCGGACACGGATTACCTGCTGATCAGCTGCCATCAAGGTGCAGAGCTGCAGGAGGCTGCCGGAGTGCTGATGGATCAGGGCAACGGTGTGGAGTGGCTGATTATTCCGCAGCAGGGGAGGGAGATCGCATGAGCGTGAGATTACGATTTAGAGGTTACACGGGAGAAAGCTTGAGGTTAGGGCTGATCAGCTTGATCGAGCTGCTCGTGTTCCTCCCGCTGCTGATTATATTTGCCCGTTATCTGCTGCCGGAGTCTGTGGATATCCGCTGGATGCTGGCTTTGCCGCTTAGTTCGGTGGCAGGCGTTCTCTTGCGGCGCTTCGGCAATGTCCGCTGGAAGCAGCTTGGCATGGCCGTAGTGATTGGTATGGCAGTGGGCTTCCTGGCTATAGCGGGCACAGGGTCTCTGAGTTGCCTGTCCTTGGGAGCAGCTGGCCTCATCTGCAGCATTCAAGGGTTGACCGCCGATGCCAGGACCGAAAGGTTCCGTATATATTGGGCGGGGATCGCCGTCTATCTGCTCGCAGCTCTAATCTTCCCGCGCATTCCTGCACTGGAGGGCAGCATTCCGCTGATCACCTGGTGCGGCAGCCTGACCTTGATCCTGACGTTGTTTATGTCCAACAGTCATCTGCTGCGTTACAGCTCGCTGTCTGAGGAGAATGGACCGCTGCCGGCAGGGCTGCGGCGACATAACCGTGTGTTTGTCATCGGTATTCTCCTTGCAGCGGTGCTGCTGGCCGTTGGAGCCGGTCGCGCCATCGCACACGGAATCTGGCTTCTGCTGAGCGGATTGATCAGCTGGATCAGTGGCTGGTTCACAGACACGCCGCCCCCGCAGCCGCCTTCCGCACCGCCTGCGGCGGCTCCAGAGATGCTTCCCGACGATACCTCCGGCCCCGGGCTGCTGAGTTTAATCCTCGATATTGCCCTATATGTATTTGCTGTGGCAGTCATTGGCACAATTGTTTATTTCGGTATTCGCTGGCTGTACAGGAACGCCGGAGGCACCCTGCGCCGGGCGATGGACGCACTGCTGAAGCTGCTGCGGCGGCAACATGTGCCGCAGGATTCCAGCCGGTACCGGGATGAAGAGAACAGTGTCTTCACCTGGGATCAGGCGCTGCAGGGCTTAAGGAATTTCTGGAGCAGCCGCTTCACACCAGGCGAACGCCGGGAGCGCTGGGATCAGCTGAACAATGGACAGGAGAAGGTTCGCTGGCTGTACCGGCACTGGGTTGGCCAGCAGCAGGCCGGCGGTTATGAAGCCAAGGCCAGCCTGACTCCGCAAGAGACGGCAGCCGACGTCCACCGCTGGAAGGCGGGTCAAGCCAAGACGCGCAAAGGGGGCGCTGACCCGGATCGTGCAGCGCCGCTGATCCGGCTGTACGAGCAGGTCAGATACGGCGGGAAGGAGCCACCGCACGCAGATGTGACTGCGGTCAAGGAGCAGCTGAAGCTGTAGGCAGCGAGCGGATAATATCGTATATTTATGCTTCGAAAGGAGATCCTGCGATGGTGCTGTATCTGCGCGGAGAGATGGCGAAGGCGGCCAATGTGAATATTGAAACGCTGCGTTATTATGAGCAGCATGGCCTGCTGCCAGCTCCGTCACGTTCTGAATCGGGCTACCGGCTCTATAGTGAGGAGGACTTGACCCGGCTCACGTTCATCCATAATGCCAAACGGTGCGGGTTTACCCTGAAGGAAATCCGCAAGGCACTTACGAAGTCTGTTGATGCGGGGATCTCCATCACAGAGTTCACTGATGTGATCGACAGCAAGCTGAACAGCATCGACCTGGAAATCGGCAAGCTGGAACAGACTAAGCTGATGTTGGCGCACCTGAAGTCCGATCTGGTTGCAGAACAGAAGAATCCCGGTGTCCGCGAGGTGCTGCCCCAGTGCTGCTCTCGCCGCTGCGGATGAACCTGGAAGGGCTGCCCAGCCTGCTGATCCAGGTCGGTGATGCCGAAGTGCTGCTGAGTGACGCCGAACGGCTGGCGCAGCAAGCCAGGCTTGCCGGTGTTGAAGTCACCCTGGAAGTATGGGAGGACATGTGGAGCGCTTTTCAGCTGCTGGCGGCGATATTACCTGAAGCGAGGCAAGCCATTGCCAATATTGGCGGATTCGTACGGAGGGTTATCGGCAAGTGAAAGTGGGCATCCTTATTTTAACGTTTGGTACAAGCTTGTTCGGCACCTCGAACAGGCTTTTTTATTGTATAGGAAATTATAGAGTGTAAAAAAATGTGGATAACTCCGATGAAAAAAGGAGGAGGGATGGACGTGAAGAATCAGGAAACGTGGAAGAAACGAGGAGTCATCCGGCAGATTTTAAAAGATCACTTTCATGGATTCATGGAAATGCACGGACATCATCTGCCCAAGGAACTCCACAGTAGCATGATAGAAACCGTGAATAAAGCGATACGCTGTGGTACACGGGATATGGGCTATGCCAGATATGAGTGCAAGGGATGCACGGAGGGAACGCCGGAACCCGTGTTTATTTGCTTCACCTGTAAAAGCCGTTTTTGTCATGGATGTGGGAAGAAATATACGGATGAATGGGCGGAAAAGCAGCAAGAACGAATACTAGATGTACCTCATCGCCACCTCGTATTTACAGTGCCTGAAGAACTACGCAAGGTATTCTTTCAAGACCGGCGGAAGTTAAATGAACTGAGTAACCAAGTGGCCAAGGTCATTCAATATTATTACCGGCGGAAAAATAAGAGCAAGAAATACGAAGTCGGTGTGATTACCGTGATTCATACCTTTGGCCGTGATTTAAAGTTTAATCCGCATATCCATGCGCTAATTACGGAAGGCGCGCTAGACCGGAACAAGGAGTGGAAGAAGGCGGAGTATATCTCGTATGAGTACTTGCGGAAATCGTGGCAGAAACTGCTACTGGATTTAATGATGAAATGGTATCCGGAGGAAGAACGTGTAAAGAGACTGGTGAATGAGTTATACCAGCGCTATTCGCAGGGGTTTTATGTGAATGCGGAGCAGCGGATGAAAAATGCCCGAGGAGCAGCGAAATACATTGGGCGCTATTTGGCGCGTCCGGCGATCGCGGAGTACCGGGTAGTAAGCTACAACTACCACAAGGTGCACTACTGGTATGAGGATCACCGAACGGGCAAACGGGTGGATGTGGTATCGCCGGTAATGAAATTCATTTACGATCTGGTGCAGCACATTCCGCCCAAGCATTTTCGGATGGTGGGGCGCTATGGTCTATACAGCCGGGGGAAAAACAAAGAGTCACAAAAGGTAATTAATCTGTGGCGGTACATGGTGCACAAACAAATCGAGATGACTTTTCCAGCGGAGGAAAGGAAGAAGAAAAGCTACCGCCAGCGGATGCTGGAGAGCTATGGGCGAGACCCGATGCTTTGTCCCTGCTGCAAGCACCGGATGTTGCTTGTGGTGATTTGGCATGCGGAATATGGGAGAATTTATTATTATGACGAGCAGCGAGAATATGAAAACCAAAAGAAATGGGGGATACGAAGTCATGGGAAAAGAACAGGGCCAAAAGTCCGGACAGGATAAAGAACAAGAACTGGACCTATGGAATCCATGGGAGGAAGAAGAGGAGCCAGAGGTATGGATCGATTATATCTGCGTGAAATGTGGGATGATGGACCCTGTACCTGAATTTATAGTAGCCGAGTGTTCGTATGAACTGGAAGGCGGAGAATCCCCAGAGTTTTTCTGTCCTGTTTGTAATGGAACCTTGGTGAGAAAAGAAGAGCCAGCGGATAAATAACCGCTGGCTAGAAAGTTATTCACCCGCCAGGGTGATTTTGTTCTGCTGTTTGAGGCGCTGTTTTGAAAACTCCTTGAAGAAAATAACAAAAGGAACATAAAAAAATGGACGCTTCTGCCGATGAATAGTTCAATTCGCAAGAAGACATATAACATAACATGACGTCTTTCATTTTTTGCCAAGAACCTCATTGTCGCTTTTGCCAGTATTCTTGTTATCGGGCTGGTCATTTCATTCGGAGGGGTTGGAATTCAACGCAAGCTGGCTCTGGACAATCTGAATAATCAGTCCCTGGGCATTGCGGCCATGGTAGAAGGAACGCTTGAGAATGAAGCTGTACAGGCTGCAGCGGCTGCTCCCAATAATACTAGTGCGGCTGTACAGGGAATTATGGCCAAGCTGGACGCAGTATCCGACGCCAATAAGAATGTGGCCCAAGTGGTTACTACTTAGGACTCCGTATGATAAGAACACTTCAGATTCAGTTCCATGATATATAACGTGAACTTAAGAATGTTATATTCGAGTGGTCCGGGTAGCCCTATGCACCAGTCATTCTGACAACTCCACCGTTTCATTCTTAAGTTCATCTTATAGAGTCTCATATCTCCAGTCCAAAGAATTAGTTGCGAAACTGGTTACTACTTAAGCCCTTGAACTAGGTAACCTGCATTTTAGCGGACCGTATAGCCCCTATTTCCTCCTATCTGCGATCTTTTGACGTCTTACGGACCGTATAGCCCCTAAGTCGTCAAAACAGGCTCTTAAAGCGAGGGTTTTCTGTGATATAGAGGCTCCTGGGTCCGTTAATCCTGCAAAACGGCCTATGTACAGCAAATAGAGGCTCCTGAGTCCGCAACCGTCTGAAATCGAAGCGAGGGTTACGAGCGAAGGGGGCTAGGGGACCTAAGTAGTAACCAGATTTGCACTTATTATCCTGATAATGGGTGTTTCGGCTGAAATTAGTTGCAGTTTCGCATCTAATTCCTCCGAAGGTTCCAGGGCAACACTCTAAATCCTAGTTGGAGCTTAAGAAGTAACGAAATGTGAGAACAAGCCTCTCTTCCTGTAGCGGATGAGAGGCTTGTTTGATGAGGTATAGGTTACTACGTAAGGCCCCTTGCCTTCTGATAGAGGTTTTAGCTTTCTAAGGAGTAACGCGTAGGTGGCTATGGGGAAAAACTACTGTTAATCCCACGGCAAAGGTTCAGTTGCTTTTGCACATGGGGAAAAGGGGTGCAGGCATTCTGGTGGACGGCGGGTACACCATTAAATAACTCTTTTGGATGAAAAATTAGAAGAAATAGCGCAAGAGCATGATTGAGATCATCCCGGCAATGACGGTACCCAGCAGGCTGCGTGTTTTGACTGCGATCCAGAAGGTAGGAAGGGCTGCAAGCAGCTCCAGATTGCCTGATAGGCTCCATCCGGTCAGTTGTCCATCATGTATCAAAAGCTCCTGGGCGATCAGCGCAGACATCACTGCGATCGGGACATAATTTAACCAGCGGTTTGCCCACTCCGGCAGCTCGATCCGGCTAAGCAGCATCAACGGCAGCACTCTCGGAATGACAGTAACCAGTGCGGCACCCGCGATGATAAGAAGGATTTCTGCTCTTATTTCCATTGTTCCACCACCATTCCCAAGGTTGCCGCAACAACTGTGGCTACAATGACTCCCATGCTGGGCGAAACCAAGATGGAGACCACAACTGCAAGTACAACAGCGGTCAGGCCTACAGCGATATCTGCTGCATATTTGCTTCGGCTAACCAAGGTAAGCACCAATAAACCGATAAACATCGCCGGCAGTGCGAAATCCAGTCCATAACGCTCCGGCTCTGCTATCCATTGCCCCAGGAAGGCCCCGGCCATATTGGCGATAATCCAATTCAGGTAAGCCGTAAGATTCAGGCCGTGCATCCAGCGTTCACTGATGCGGCGGCTGCGAGCGGCGCGGGTAATCGCCACACCAAAGGTCTCATCGGTCAGCAGAGCACCGAGCAGCAGATTCCGCAACGGGGTCAAGTGGCGGAAATAGGGGGACAAGGCAGCACTCAGCAGCAGGTGGCGCAGGTTCACGAACAGGATAGTAATAATAATTCCAGAGACCGTACTACCTGCCGCGATCATTCCGGCAGCTATAAACTGTGCTGAGCCGGCATACAGCAGTGTGGACATCAGTGCGATTTCGGCGAGGGTAAGTCCGGCCGTCTTCTCAACCACTCCTGCAGCGAAGCCGATGCTTAAATATCCCAGCAGTGTGGGAAGACAATCCTTCACGCCCTGCAGGAAGTTGTCCTCTGTATCTGGAACTGCAGGTTCCGCCAGCCCGGCGGTTTCCTGTGTCATCTATAAATCTCCTTTCAATCCGTGCTGCAATCAAAAGTTTACTATAGTAGTTAACGCTATTTCTGTCAATTGCCAACAACGGCACCGACCCCCTAACGCATAAACAGCACCTGAGCCATGAATCGTGGCCAGGTGCTGCTTGTGTTTATATGAAGCGCTAAGCTGTTTATAGGGTTAGCTTGCTTACTGTAGAATCAATACGCCATAGCCCTCCAGCGTATATTCTCCTGTAATAACTTCGCCGCTCAGCAAGTCCGTCTTGCTGCCTGCAACCCGGATCACCGCAGGTGTCTCTTCATAGTTCAGCAAGAAAGTGAAGCTTGTGTCTGCATTGGAGCGGATCTGCAGTTCCACTTCCGCCGGCAGCTCCAGCCATTCCGCAGCAGGAGAACGGAGACCCAAATGCTCAATTAGATTGAGTGCGGCCTCTTCATTAAATACAGCGCCATAATACCATACCTCGCCCTTACCGCGTGTATTGCGGGTTACAGCCGGTTTGCCTGCGTAGTAATCCGACGCATAGGTCCCCATAACCTCCACCGTATCTTCTTCCACATGCAGGATATCATTGAAGGCATCGGCTCCTGTATCCGGCATGCCGTTCCACTGGATGGAAGTCGGCTGCCGTGTTCCTTTGACCATAGTGAATTCCTCCACCGTAATTCCGCACAGCTCTCTGGCTGCCCCAGGGAACGGGCGCATATAACATTGGCCGCGTGTGTCCTTGTATCCGGTTCGGCAGCCAAAGACCAGCTTGCCGCCTTGCTGCACATATTGACCCAGCAACGCAGCTGTTTCATCACTGAGAATGGCCGGATGTGGATAGATCAGCACCTTGTAACGGGCCAGCTCTGCAAGTGTTGTCTGCTCCCGGATATACAGAACATCATTCGGGATGTGCTTATGCTGCAGGGCTTTGTACCATTCCTTGTTGCTCTGCCACATAAACGGGCCATGCCACACATCGTATTCGCCGTCCCATTCATTGTCATAATCGCGCACAATCGCCACATTGGCCTCTGTGACTGAGCCTATGATCGCTTGGCCCGACCCGGCCAGCTCCTTGCCGATGCCTGCGGCTTCGCGCAGCCGGCGGTTAGGCTGGTTATGATAATCGTTCAGCCCATGCCAATAGATCTCATTGCCCATCGTTGCTGTCCGCCAGCGGAAGTAGAGCACCATATCCGCTCCGTGTGCGATCGACTGGTACGTCCACAGCCGCATCTGGCCCGGCTTCGGTGAAGGCATATCCATCCGGTTCACCCAGCCGCCCGGTCCCGACTGCTGTTCCATGATGCAGAAGTTAGGGGAGATGGAGCGGACCACCGACAGCGACAGACCCCAGCCGCGGTCACGCAGCGGGTTCACTTCCGCTGCATCATTAGAGATGCTGGAGAACTGTGGATAGGAATCATAACTGAAGAAATCCAGCAGTCCGTCCGTTAAGGCATGGCTGTCTAGATGTCCGAACAGCCCGTTTGTGGTTACCCATTGTCCGGGAGCTTTGGCTCTAAGAATATCACCCTGGACTTTGGCGAAGGAAATCGTATTGTCGGAAATGAACCGTTTCTCATCAAGCGCCTGATGCGGATTTGGCTGCTTAGGCACCGGTGTAGGACGCGGCAGGAACACCTGCGACCAGTCGCTGTAGGTCTGGTTCCAGAATACAGCGCCCCAGGCTTCATTCAGCTGATCCAGCGTGACGTACTTCTGTTTCAGCCATTCCCGGAAGGCAATATGATCACTCTCTGAATAGAAGACATTGATTTCACAGTTCAGCTCATTGTCAATCTGCCAGCCGACTACGCCGGGATGGCCGCTGTAGTGCTCGGCTAGCTGTGTTGTAATGGCAGCGCACAGCTCACGATATTTGGGGCTGCTGTAATTATAATGGCGGCGCATGCCATGCTGCAGGGTTACCCCTTCGTAGGTTACATTCAGCACTTCCGGATAACGGTCTGTAAGCCAGGCAGGAGGGGTGGCGGTGGGCGTTCCCAGCACTACCTTCAAGCCATGGCTGTGAGCCAGGCTGATCGCCCGGTCGAACAGGCCAAATTCATAACAGCCCTCCTGCGGTTCAAAAATGGACCAGGCGAACTCGCCCATCCGCACAATCGTGAAGCCCATCTCCCGCATACGGCGGTAGTCGTCCTCCCACATCTTCTCCGGCCAATGCTCCGGGTAATAACACACACCAAGTTCGAACTGCTCAGAAGCGACGGGTTTCTTCATCTTTACCTCCAAAGTATTAAATATATGCTTTATATACTACTTGATTATATTGTAATATCAGTTATGTTAGATGTGATATAGCATAATATTGCTATCGTATTACTTTATTGCGTCTTTGCAATGATAACGGTTACGGAGGGATTGCGATCAGACAGCATTACGTTTTGCCTGCCCCGGCCTACAGCAGCTATGTATGTTATCCGGAGCTGCTTGGACAATACAATCAATTCCCGCAGCATGCGGAGCGGCGGGAGGAAGGTTTCCTCGGCAGCTATAATTTGCATTTGATATTTGGCGGAGAAGGGTATGTGTTCCAGGGAGGAGAGCGGACGGCTATGGGCAAGGGAACGGGGTTTCTCTACCCGCGCGGCGCGTACCAGCAGTATGGATCTGACCCGCTGCAGCCTTGGGATGTGAGATGGGTTCATTTCACAACAGGCTTGTCCCTGCCCCTGCTGGAAACGGCCGACCATACGCGCGGTTATTTCTTCTCCTTCGATCCTTCGGCAGGCCTGGACAGCCTGTTCGACCAGATGTATCAGCTGAGTGCCGCCTATGAGACACGTAATGAACCGCGTCTGTCAGCGCTGCTCTATGAGATTCTGGTGACGCTGCTGCAGAATTCGCAGCCGCTCCACAGCCCGGTTCCGCAGGAGACCCGACAATCGATCCGCAGCGCGGCCGATATCATCCACGGCGAATGTGGCAAGCCCTGGACGCTCGAATCGATGGCCCGGCTGTCGGGCTACAGCAGCTATCACTTTCTGCGGCTGTTCCGGGAGATCATGGGCAAGACCCCAAGCCGTTATTTGACCGAATGCCGTCTGGCCCGGGCCAAGCTGCTGCTTGTATCCACGGAGCTATCCGTGGCAGAGGTGGCCCGCAGCAGCGGATTCATGCAGTCCAGTTACTTCATTAAGGTGTTCAGGCAAGCGGAGGGACTGCCGCCGAACCAATACCGGCGGGCCTTTGGCTCATGATGATTGTCCTTCCGAATTGCATAAAATGGAACAAATAGGTTACAACCCTATGATAAGGGTTACAAAATGGATACATTTGCTTGTACACAAGCCTTTATAATGATTTTAGAAATTATACTTGGAGGTACATGAATGAGAACGTATAGAAGTACATATACAGCAGTGTTGTTAAGCACTTTAATTCTTGGACAGCTGGCAGGGCAAACGGCGCTGGCAGCTCCCGCTCAAGCCCCCAAAGGAGCATCAACTGCGGCCGTAGTGCCCGCGAGTCTGGGCAGCGTTCAGCTTGGCGCCGGAGTCAAAGCCACACTTGAAGACGTTAATCTCTGGCAACAGGCTGGCGGCAATATCCTTACTTACACGCTTAACTACTCGAACACAGGCAGCGGCAATGCGAATCTGCTGCATTATTTCTCCAGGGCTGCGACACCCGGCGGGTCCGTGATTCCGGGCAACCCCGTAACTGCCGACGCTATGAAGAAGAAGATCGGCTCCAAAACTACGCTTAGAGTAACCTATTATGCCAATCTCGGTTCCACTACCTCATTAAAGGGCTTAAAGATCCCGATGTATGTCTGGGATGCCAAGGCTAAAGGCTATTTGCGGCATGCGGGCAGCTTCAGCATCCCTTCCGGCTATACCTCAACAGTAGCTGGCGGCCGGAGTCTGAGCAAGCCTGTCAATGACATTCCGGCTGTCATTGGCGCCGAATCCCTGGAGCTGTATAAATACAGTGGCAAGGTATTCGCCAAAGTCGGTGTCAGCTTCACCAACCGTGGCAACAAGGTGCTTAGCGATCCGGGGTATGCCGCTTATCTGCAATCCGCAGGCGGCAGTTACTTCGAGCTGGCGCTGGACAGTGCCCAGAGCGGATATAAGATTCAGCCACAGGAGAAGAAGATCATCTATTACCTGACTGAAATCCCCTCTTATTTGAAGACAGAGAATATGAAGCTGCAATTTACACAAACCGACCCCACCCTGAAGCTGGAAATGGCCAAGCATTCCTTTATGCTGCCTGCAGCCAAAATTCCAAATCTTGTCGTAGGTCCGGATGGCGTCCGCAAAATCAGCATCAACAGCAATACGCTGCAATTCCGGCTGGCCAATGCCAACGTGTTTTCGGAAGATAGTGTCGCCAAGTGGTCTTTACAGCTTAAGGTTAAGAATTCCGGCAAGAAGGCGGTTACCCTGCCTACTTACGAACTGGCGGTGAAGACGGCCACAGGGACCACGTTTCCGGTGAATGCCAAGGCCTTGAACGGTATCGTGGTGAAGCCGCTGGAGGAGAAGGTCGTCCAGCTAACCGCAGAGGTTCCACTGGAGGTGGATCAGAGCTCGCTGCAGCTGCAGATGATTGAAGCTGTCTCGGCAGCACCTGACGCTGTGGAAGTGGGGGGAGGAGCGGGTGGCAAAGCAGGTGGAGAAGCGTCTGCACCAACCACTGTACCAACATCTACAGCCACGCTTAGGGTTCCTGTTGCCTATTTCACCATGCCTTTGGCCCTCAAAACCGAGGCCCAGAAAGGGCAAGTTTACAGCATGACCAACCAGTATGGCAGCTTCTCCTACAACCTGCATTCCCTGCAGCGTCTGCCCTGGAAAGATGATGACATCTTGGTCGCCAGACTGAGCCTGACCAACACGCAGAAGGACAGCTTGACCCTGCCGGCGCTAAAAGGAGCCATCAAGCTGGACAATGATGATTATACCGCAGGCACAGAGCTGTTCGTGGACAAGGACACCACAACGATTGCACCCGGAGCTACTGTGGAGATCGATGTGCTGGCCAAGGTGCCCTACACAGAGGAATATAACAATCTGAAGTTAAGCCTGTATTCTGTAGTGAAGGAAGAGAACGTACCCTTCCTTAGCTTCACAACGGACAGCGTAATGAATGCCGTGGAGACAGTGAAGACGGGCGGGAGCTATTCCGTGGTGGGCAAAGGGAAGAATGCGAAGGTCCTGGAGAACAAGACCGCCGTCTATGAAGGCGTGAATTCCAAGGTGCTCTACTCCGAAATGCTGCTTACCAGCGAGGAGAAGAGACAGAGCAAGATGGCCCGTATACAGGCTTATTACAGAACATCCGACGGCGAGTTCTATGAAGCTGTATCGAATCAGCCCGAAATGTCTGCGGCACCGGGAGGCAAACAGCTGATCACCTTCTGGGCGAAGCTGCCCCGATCGGTCAGCATCACGGATCTTCAGCTGTATATGGGTCCGGGCATTACCGGAACCAAGCTGACGGAGGTTGGACAGGAGCCGACGGGCTTCATTAACATTGCCGCGCTGCAGCTGAATCCACAGGTGAATGTAGCTGATACTAATCTGCTAAAGGTTGCCTTATATCCATATACCTTGGCCGTGACCCGATCGGAGGGACGCACGCAGATAGGCAGCGACTCCATTAATGTCACCATGAATTACAATTTGACCCGTGACAGCAGCTACGATATGGGTACCTTCAGCCATAAGCTGGTGCTCAAGATGACTGATCCGTTCGGCCAATCCCAGGAGCGAAGTCTTAACATTGGAACAGAACTGACAGAAGGGACTAACAACACTTATGCGGCTTCCTTCACCAACCACATCTATAAATCCATTACAGGAGGAACCTACAAGCTTACCTTGTACGATGAGTTCCAGGGTGAACGGATTGAGTTGGCCAGCCAGGTGTATAACATGACGATTGATCGGGTGATTCCGCCAGACGATAAACAGTGATTCCATTAAACAAGTACACAAAGGAGAAGCCCCATGCTGCGAGTTGAGAAGATCAGCCATTCCTTCAAGAATGGCAATGAAGTCACACCGGTTCTGAATGATATTAATTTCTCTGTCAAAAAAGGCGAGATGGTGGCCCTGCTCGGCAGCTCCGGCTCCGGCAAGTCCACCCTGCTCAACCTGATGGCAGGATTGATGAAGCCCAGCGATGGGCATATCTACATAGCGGATCAGGACATCGTCAAGCTAAGTGAGAACAAGTTGTCCGTCTTCCGCCGCAAGCACATCGGTTTTATTTTTCAAGCGTATGAGCTGATTACCAGCCTCACAGTGAGAGAGAATGTGGAGCTGCCGCTGGTGTTCCAGTCCTTGTCTCCCAGAATCCGCAAGCAGAAGGCGCTGGCCCTGCTGGAAAGTGTAGGGATACCCGACAAAGCAGAGCTATTCCCCTCCCAGCTATCCGGTGGACAGCAGCAGCGGGTGAGTATTGCCCGCTCGCTGATTACCGAGCCGTCGGTGATTTTTGCGGACGAGCCTACCGGCAACCTGGACTCGAAGACAGAGAATGAAATTATCAGCATTCTGCTCCAGCTGAACAAGACGATGAATACCACCTTCATTGTCGTAACCCATGATGCAGAGGTGGCGCAGCAGATGCAGCGGATCTTCACGCTGCACGACGGTTCGCTGGTGACAGAGCAGCAGATTGCTGCCACTGCTGAGCCTCAAGGAGGCGAAATGCTGTGAGAATTACCGATATAACCAGAATGGCCTGGAGCCAGATCAAACGCAGAAAGGTAGTCACCGCACTCTGTATGACCGGATTATCGATCGGATGTGCAGCAATTATAGTAGCCATAAGTATCGGAGATTCGGCACAGGGGTATCTGGAACGGGAACTGAACCGCAATTTCAAAATGGACGAAATCACGGTCATGCCCGGTGGCGCAATGCCTCAGCAGGGAGGCAATAAAAGCGGCGGGATAGAGGTCACTGGCAATATGGACCCCGGCAAGCTGACGGATGAGAAACTGAAGATCATCCAGGGGCTGAACCATGTGACCGCTGCGACCCCTTTTCAGGAACTGGGATATATGCAGCTGACTACCATGGACAATAGAAACAACGATGTCCAGGTGCTTGGCACCGATCTCACCCTGCTTACGAAATACGATCACAAATTCAAACAGGGACGTCCCTCTGTTCAGCCTGGAACCGTGGTGTTTGATTACGGTTCGACGGTTGGCCTGATGGACGCTGAGACGCGGCAGAAGCTGTATGATCAGATGGGTTCTGATCCCTTTAATATGAAAGTACGAGAACAGTTCGAGACCTTAAACATGAAGCCGTCGGACATGATGCAGCAGCAGGTCGAGCTGGTGGCAATCGATTATTCATCTCCGACGCAGAACAAATTTACCAGTTCGCCGCTTAGAGTCGTCGGTGTGCTGGAGAACCCGCAGGGTTCCGATCCCATGCGATTAATGTATGAGAAGAAAATCTATGTTTCTCTAGAGACTGCCGAGCTGCTCAAGGAGGAACTGAATGTCATGGGTGGCTCTATCGCCGAAGCTGGGGTCTATAACTCCGCGATTGTGAAGGTAGACAGCAAGAAGAACATAGTCCAGGTGGAGCAAATGATCCAGAAGTTATCCTTGTCAACCCAAACCAACCTGTTTCAGGAGGTGGCGCTGAAGGATCAGCTGGATATGCTCAAGAAGGCAGCAATCGGGATCGGGATCTTCATTCTCGTGATTGCCTCGATTTCGATCATTGTAGCCATGACAATGTCCACGCATCAGCGTCGGCGCCAGATCGGCATTATGAAGGTGCTTGGCTCCAATATGGGCCAGGTCCGCAATATGTTTATTATGGAAGCTGCTCTGTTGGGCATGCTGGGTGGTCTGCTGGGGATCGGATTCTCTTATCTGATTACCATGGGTCTGACTCGGCTCATCGGTTCCAGCATGGGAATGGGCGAAGCGCTGGTGATTGAGGTTCCCTTAATGTCGCTTCCGGTTGGCATGGCTTTTGCCATTATGACCGGTGTTCTATCCGGTATTTATCCGGCGATCAGCGCCTCCAGAACCAATGCGCTCACCGCTATCAAACGTGATTAGAAATCAGGAATACGAGTGGAAAGGAAGCCGATAGATCATGAATACGAAAGTGAAAAAAGGCATTAAATGGGTTATCATCCTGGGGGTTGTGGCGACCGCCGGTTACCTGCTGTACACCAAGATGATCAAGCCGGAAGAGCAGGTGCTGCCAATCGAGCCACCGCAGGTGATTCCGTTTGAGGTTACGCAGGAAACCGTCATCAACTTTGTTCAAGTTAAAGGTAAATCGCGATATGATCAGGAGACGCTGGTGTATGCGCCGTTTGCCTCCAAGGTCACCAAATGGAAGGTGGAGAACGGGGGGCAGGTGAAGAAGGGGGATGTGCTGTTTACCCTGGACCAGACTGCGCTGAAGAACGAGATCAAGACCGCTGAGGCAACTATCCACAAGGCAGAGCTGGAGGCCGAGTTGAATACTTTTGTCAGCCAGCAGGATGAAGAAGCCGCCGCGATGGGAGCCACAGAAGCCGAACGGTTGAAGGCGCTGGCTGCCCAGGAGACGGCACGCTTGAGCAATGAGTTAAACAAGGTGAGTGCAGAAATTCAGGCGCAGGAGTTATCCGACAAACGGACCAAGCTGAATACGGCCATCGTTCATGCGCCCGCTACCGGGATCTTTCTGTTCGACACTGAGAGTGAGAAAGCCCAGGCGGTAACGGACAATCAGTATATTGGCAAAATCGTCGACTTAAACAAACTGGAATTCATCGCCCTGGTGGGGGAACAGGATATCTTCCGCATCAAGCAGGGCATGGAAGTGGCCGTCAAAATGACGGCGCAAAAAGACCTGCAGCTGAAGGGCAAGGTAAAGAAGGTATCCAAATTCGCCACCACAACTGCGGGCCAGAACAACAGCACGAGCCAGGTACCACAATTTGAAGTGGTCATTTCCCTCCAGCCGGATGAGCATCTGATCGGTGGACTCAGCTTGTCCGGTGAGATCGAAACGGTACGTAAGGAGAAAGCTACCGTCGTTCCAAGTATGGCAGTGACCAGAGAGGGAGAGCTGGCGTTTGTTACGCTGGACAAAGGCAATGGTCAATATGAACGGATTGAAATCAAGACTGGTCTTGAAACCTCTGACAAAACGGAAGTGCTCACCGGCCTCAAGCCCGGTGATGTGGTAGTCCTGCAATAGCTCGCTAGCGCTTAAGCTTGTCCCGCCAGGCAGCGATTTCCTTGTTGAGCGCTGCCAGGTCGGGAACTTCAATCGGCTGGTCAGATAGCTGGTATTTCTGCTTCAGCGCAAGAATCCGGTGCACACTTTGGTCAATCCGCTCGATGCTGATGGTTCCGTTCTCCACACCTTGCAGCAGCGCATTACGGACGGTCCGTTCATTATCGTAGCCGTGTGCAATGAGCAGAATGTCACTGCCTGCATTAACGGTATCGACGGCTGCGGGACCCAGCTTGTAATTCTTTGTGATGGCCCCCATCGTCAGGTCGTCTGTGATGACTACGCCCCGGAAGCCCATATCCTCGCGCAGCAGACCGCCAATCACTGCACTGGAGAGGGAAGCCGGCCGATCAGGGTCCAGCTTGGGGTAGAGAATATGCGCTACCATAACAACATCTGCCTGTTGATCGACAGCTGCCTGAAAGGGCAGCCATTCCAGCTTGGCAAGCTGTGCCTGCGTCTTATCCACCACGGGCAGCTCCAGATGGGAGTCAACGGACGTGTCGCCGTGTCCGGGGAAATGCTTCACCACCGGAATGACTCCGGCGTCTTCGAAGCCCTTCAGCTCTGCGAGTCCGAGCCTTGTGACAAGCTCGGCGGTGCTGCCAAATGAACGGTCGCCGATCACCGGATTATCCGGATTGCTGTTGATGTCCAGCACCGGAGCGAAATCCATGTTCAGTCCGGCTGCCCGTACCTGCTTGGCAAGCAGCTGCCCCATCGTTTCTGCGGCTGCTGTATCATTCGCTGCTCCTACCGTGCGATTGGAAGGGAGGGCAGCGAACTCGGATGGCATCCGGCTGACCTTGCCGCCCTCCTGATCGACACTCAGGAACAGCGGGGCGGGACTGCCGGCATTGCTGGAGCGAAGGTCATTCACCAGGCTCACCAGCCCCTTCAGATTGTTGATATTATCTTTGTACAGGATGATTCCGCCGACCTTATCTTCGGCGATCATCCTTTTTGCTGTGTCATCCAGCGTTGTCCCGTCGATTCCGACCAGCAGCATCTGGCCGATCTTATCCGGCAGCGACATGGCTGATACCTTCAGCGCTAGCGGATCGGCTTCAGCCGTGGCAGCGGCAGCGGGTGATGCGGAGGGCAGCGGTGTAGAGTCCTGCTGCTGCGCAGGTGCAGAGGCTGACGGTGCAGTGGAAGCCGCAGGCGGCGCCGGACTGGCCGATTGCGCATTGCCCCCGCTGCCGCAGCCGGCAACAAGCAACGTGCACAATATAGCGGCTGCAGCGGCATAGGGGCGCGTATGATGAGTTTTTAAAATTACATATGGAGTTCGTTTCATAAGTATTGTTTCATCCTTTCAATAGCTGGACAGGATTAGAGATCCTAACAGGTCAAAGTTGGTCACAGCTTAACCATTATTCTAGACCTGTAAACGGCGGTATACCAGCTTTTATCACACTTCAGCAGCTGTCAATGTTGAACAAGGGCAAACAATGTTGCAGAAGACAACACTATTCCGCACTGGCAACTCTATTTGGCAGGGGTAACTCTTGGGGAATGTGGCAACACTGTTTCTCTAGACCCACCCTTACATGAGCGTGTAGTATGGAACAATACAATGGTTTGGAGGTCCTTTTTCTGGAAAATTATAATGACATCAAACGGGGAGAAAAAGGCGCATGGCTAAGCATTGCGGCTTATATTGTCCTGTCGGCGGTCAAGCTGCTGATTGGGACGGCATCCGGCTCCCAGGCACTGCTCGCAGACGGGTTGAACAACACTACGGACATTATTGCTTCTATTGCCGTATTAACGGGACTGCGAATTTCACGCCGGCCTCCCGATTCCAATCACAGCTACGGGCATTACCGTGCGGAAACCGTGGCTGCACTGATAGCATCCTTTATTATGGTAGGCGTTGGCCTGCAGGTTCTGTATCAAGGGGTGAACAAGTTCGTTCAGCCTGCACTGGAGACACCGGATCTGCTGGCAGCCTGGACGGCCGGGATCTGTGCACTGATTATGCTGGGGGTGTACAGATACAACTCGCGGCTGGCCCGCTCCATCAACAGCAATGCCATCCGCGCCGTAGCGCAGGATAACCGTTCGGATGCCATGGTGAGCATGGGCGCGCTGATCGGGATTGTCGGCTCCCAGTTCGGTATTCCCTGGCTGGACCCGCTGGCGGCAACCTTGGTTGGACTGATGATCTGCAAGACCGCGTGGGATATCTTCCGCCAGGCGTCGCATGATCTGACCGACGGCTTCGACGCCAGCGAGCTGAAGCTGATGAGAGAGACGGTTGCGGAGGTGGAAGGCGTGGAGGTTATCAAGGACATCAAAGCCCGTATCCATGGAAACAATGTGCTGGTCGACACAACCGTGCTGGTCAACTCCATGCTTAATGTGGTGCAGAGCCATCATATTACCGAAGAGATCGAAGAGCAGCTGAAGGACCGCCACCAGGTAGCTACTGTGCTGGTACATATAGAGCCGCTGTAAGCCCGGGCAACCGGGCTTTTTTCTAAAGATAAGAATTTATATGCTGCACGCCATAAATTATCCTTCTCTTTCTCGCAGAAACGGACGCCTGAAAGCGATACGTAGTATCGCTGCTTCGGAAGCATACGCTTTGCAGAGGGCGGCGAAGCCGTTTCTACTTGGTACAAGGAGCAGGAGCAAGCTTGACTATAAACCGGGAGTGCGGTATATAATAACAACATGATATTAACATAGTAACAATATTAAGCAGCCACAGCTTAACCAAAATGACAATAAAGGAGATTCACATGCCTAAATCCATTACCGACCGCCAGGGGCTGACGGAAGGGCAGTTTCTTGAGAGCTATGATCCAGGGAGCTATGAACGTCCATCGGTTACCGTTGATATGCTTATCTTCACTGTGATGAACCGCGAGCAGGACAATTACCGCAAGCTGCCGGACAAGTCGCTCCAGCTGCTGCTGATCAAGCGCGGGGAGCATCCTTGTCTCGGACAATGGGCGCTTCCCGGTGGATTCGTCTCAATTAATGAAAGCCTGGAGGATGCGGCCCGCCGCGAGCTGTTCAGTGAGACCAATATTGACAACATTTATATGGAGCAGCTGTTCACCTGGGGAGCCGTGGAGCGTGATCCGCGCATGCGTGTGATCAGCTCGTCGTATATGGCTCTGGTGGACCGGTCCAGTCTACGCGTTCAGGCAGGTGATGATGCCGACGATGCAGCCTGGTTTGATGTAGCCTATGAAGTAGTGGAGGAGAAGCATATACCGCTGGAGCAGGGGTATGAAGCCGAGCGCCTGATAAGAATCACGCTTCGACACGGGGAGATTAGCCTGTCCGGCGTTGTTTCGCTCAAGGAAACGGTGCAAGGTCCTGTGCGGAAGCTGACCAGAGAGATTATTGAGCGCGGAGAGATTGCTTTTGACCATCTGATTATGATTCAATATGCCATTGAGCGCCTGCGGGGCAAGGTCGAATACACCGATATTATCTTTAACCTGATGCCGTCGCTGTTTACACTCTCGGAGCTTCAGCGCGTCTATGAGATTATTCTGGGCAAGGAGCTGCTGGCAGCGGCCTTCCGGCGCAAGATTGCGGACAAGGTAGCTGAGACGGATGAATCTACCCGGGATGCAGGACATCGCCCCTCCAAGCTGTACCGCTACAAGCTGCTGCCTCACCAACTACATAGTTAACCTTATGGATGTCTTGCTGCCATGATCATGGCGACAGGCATCCTTTTGTTCAAATAGAGAGGACGGCGAAGCTCGATCAGAAATTGGCTGACGGTATACTCACCCAGGCCGAGTATACCGAACAGCAAACTGCGCTGGCCGCACGGGCCACCTCACTGGTTAATGGAACTTTAACGGGCAAGGAAGGGCGAAGCGGCATTCGTGGCGATAAAGACCTCAGAGGGAAGTCAGCAGGCGGCACAAGCACAAGCTCGGGCACAACTTCAGCAGAATAGTCATAGTTCAGGCCGGACCATCGTGGCCATAAGCTCGTAAGTAGCTGTATCTTCCCAGGGGAGGATACGGCTTTTGCAGTTTTATTGCACTTGGTGAGCGCAATTTATACTGTGCTGATGGTTTGTGATATGATTTTGTTGTAGATACAGAAATACCACCGCAAAGGGGAGAAAACATGAAAAGGCTTCGAATGATCATCTCAGCTGTACTGATGCTGCTTGCACTGGTGTTAATTAATTTCTATATCGGGCAGCATGCCTGGTATTTGGTACAGGAATGGCTGCCCGGAACGTCAGCCGGGTTGTACTGGACCGTATTCGCACTGGTTTCTTTTGCTTATATGATCGCTATGATCCCTTGGCCGCAGGTGCTCAAGCCACTGGCCCGGCTCTTCAAGGTGGTTGGCTCTTATTATCTGGCTTGCATGGAATTCGCCATCATTGTTCTGCCACTGACTGACCTTGTGTATTGGCTGCTTGGTGTGATGGGCTACAGCCGCGCCTTGTTTGTCTCCGAGGCCGGAGCAACCCTGCTGCTGATGCTGGCGATATTCCTCCTCTGGGGCTCCCGGAATGCCTGGAGTACGGTGATCCGCACCCATCCGATTGCCATTGACAAGTCGACCGGAACGAGTGCTCCGCTTACGATTGCTGTCGCCTCCGACATCCATCTCGGAAACATAGTCGGCAACCGCCACCTCCGCAGAATGGTTGCTGAAATCAACGGGATGCAGCCGGATATCATTTTGCTGGCTGGTGATGTGCTCGACGACAGTATTGAACCTTTCCTGCGCAATAACATGAGTGAACAGTTGAAGCAGCTGAAAGCCAGACATGGCGTGTATGCGGTACTTGGCAATCATGAGTATTACGGAGGATCGATTGCGGAGTATACGCGGCAGATGGCCAGCATCGGCATTAAGGTACTGCAGGATGAAGTAATCGAAGTTGCAGGCACTTATATCGTTGGCCGCAAGGATAAGACAGCCGAGTCAATGGAAGCTGGCGGTAGGGCCAGCGTCAGCGCCTTGCTGGAAGGGCTGGATCTGTCGCGTCCGGTCATTATGATGGACCACCAGCCAACCGGCTTCGCGGCCGCTGCAGAAGCCGGTGTGGACGTTATGCTCTCCGGCCATACCCACCGGGGCCAGATCGCCCCGAACCACTGGATTACGAAACGGCTGTTCGAGCTGGATTGGGGCTATCTGCGCAAGGAGCAGCTGCATGTGGTTGTTTCCTCCGGGTACGGAACCTGGGGACCGCCGATCCGCTGGGCGAGCCGCTCGGAGCTGATCAAGCTTACGGTCATGCTGGAGGGCAGCAAGAAGTACAGCGGGGAAGGCATAACTGCCAAGACGGTATTAATCTAGCCAGCGGCAGCAGGGACATACAAGGTATTCAGGACTCCTGTCAGGTAATGACGGGAGTCCTTGTTATAGCCGCAGGTAGTATTTCTGTAGACAAATTTCAGCTCAATCTTAAAATTAGCGGTTGACTGTACGAGTGAACAGAGCGGAGGACCCTACGGGCTTCTGGAGAAACGGTAGTGTTCGCCTTTAAAGACCAATTTCGTTACTACTTAGGATTCAGCTAGGATTTAGAGTGTTGCCCTGGAACCTTCGGAGTAATTAGATGCGAAACTGCAACTAATTTCAGCCGAAAATCCCATTATAAGTATAATAAGTGCATATATGGTTACTACTTAGGACCCTGCGAGGGTATAGAAGGTTACTTGAGAAGGTTATGGGATCGCGCTACCTTAACCCAAACACTCCCCCTTCTGGTAACCCACGTCCTAACGCTCCGTATAGCTCCTATTTCCTCATTTCTGCGCTGGTTTGGAGTCTAGCGGACCGCATAGCCTCTATATTGGAAAAACAGGCCCTAACTAGTGGGTTTTTGCCTGAATAGAGGCTCCTGAGTCCGTTAGACCTGCAAAACAGCCTTTTTACAGCAAATAGAGGCTCCTGAGTCCGCAATAGTTTGAAAGTTAATCGCTGGTTACCGGCGACAGCCTTCCTTTGTTATGCTTAGCCTCCTTGTCGCGCGGTGTGGTATGACAGGCTCGGACGAGTAACACATGGAACACAAGGGGGCTCTAAGTAGTAACCAGTTTCGCAACTAATTCTTTGGACTGGACATATGAGACTATATAAGATGAACTTAAGAATGAAACGGTGGAGTTGTCAGAATGCTGGGTGCATAGGGCTACCCGGACCACTCGAATATAACATTCTTAAGTTCACGTTCTATCTCATGGAACTGAATCTGAAGTGTTCTTATCATACGGGGTCCTAAGTAGTAACCCGATTTCAACCTATAATCAGGTAATAATCAGGAAATCGGGCTTTAACAGCGATCGTAAGAACCCTCCGAACCCGCAGCGGGCATCATTCACTAGGGGGCAACCGCTGGTTTTGGTTTTGAGCCCAAATTTCTTTGACAATTCCAAAAGGAAAGCGTATCTTAAATATAGTTAAGCACTTAACTAATTGGAGTTGAACAGCTGTTATGGAGGATTTAGAGCAATATGTACGGGAACAGCCGCTGCCCACCGAGGTTTTCTTCGCACTGGTGGAGGCCACTGTGGAACTGATCGCAGTTTCGGATAAATATTGGCACTCCCAGGGGTTAAGCGGTGCGAGAATCAGAATTCTGGTGGAGATTGTTAAGGAAGGGGGGACGATCCTCCCTTCCGAGCTGGCCCGCCGGATCGGCGTAACCAAGTCCAATATCAGCCTGCTGCTGGCTCCGCTGGAGAAGTCCGGGTATATCCTCCGTGGAAGTGATCAGAAGGATGGCCGAAAAAGCGTGATTTCAATAGCAGATCAAGGACGAAGCCTGCTGGGCAAGTATCTTCCAGGGAACCGTCAAGCCATCGAAGCTGGAATGAAGCCGCTGGAGACAGCCGAAATGCAGCAGCTGATGTTGCTCTTGCGGAAGCTGCAGGGAAGCGGGAATAGAGAATAGAGAAGGAATGGGTGAGACAAGATGACCTTATTAATTACAGGCGCTGCTGGGCAATTGGGCAGCTTAATTATTCAGACACTGGATGGAAAAGTTCCGGCAGGACAAGTAATTGCAGGTGTCAGGAATCTCGATCAGGCAACCTTGGCGCTTGATAAAGGTATGCAAGTGCGGCTTACAGACTATGACCGCCCGGATACCTTGGCTTCAGCATTTGAAGGTGTTGAGCAGGTGCTGCTCATCTCAAGCTCGCACACAGATGACGAGTTGCGTCTCCAGCAGCATAACCGGGTGATTGCGGCAGCCAAGACAGCCGGAGTGAAGCATCTGCTCTATACCAGCTTCGCATTTCCGCCCAAAGGACCGATTCCCACGAATCACGTGCACATGCTGACGGAGCAGGCCATCCTGGCATCCGGCCTCGAATACACAATGCTGCGTAATGCTCTGTATATCGATTTCGTTGGAGTCCTGGGAATGGATGAAGCGATCCGCAGCGGTGAGCTGCGCACGCCTCCGGGAGCCTGGAGGTTCAATTCGGTTACGCGGAAGGATCTTGCCGGAGGCATCGCCGCTGTGCTGTCAAGCGCCGGACACCGGAATCAAATCTATGAGCTGACCGCCCCGGCGGCCTGGACCTTTACCGATCTGGCAACGTCGCTGTCGGAGCTGGCAGGCAAGCCGGTAGTGCACCGGGAAGATCCTAATATTCAGCATTGGATCTATCCTTTCATGTCCAAGCTGGACACCTCTTCGACCTCGGATCGGCTGGTACAGCTGCTGGAAGGTCCGGTAACCGGGCTTACTGAGAGTATCCGGCCTTTGCTGCAAGGGAGCGAATTCTTATAAAAACCATATTGGTAAGTGATGACGATCGCCATATCCGCACTCTCTTAAAACATGTATTGACCCGGGACGGCTATCTGGTAACCGAAGCGGCTGACGGACAGGAAGCCAAGCTCCGGCTGAAGCAGCATACCGTTGACCTGGCGGTTGTTGATGTGATGATGCCTCACGTGGACGGACTGGAGCTGTGCCAGTTTATCCGGGAGAACTATGATATTCCCGTTATTCTGCTGACGGCCAGACAGCAGCTGAGCGACAAGGAGGCGGGCTATTTGCACGGCACGGACGATTATGTAACCAAGCCGTTTGAGCCGGAAGAACTGCTGTTTCGGATCAAGGCGTTGTTCCGCCGTTATTCGATTGCCTCGGATGACAAGATCCGGCTGAATTCGCTGGTGATTGACCGCAGAAATTATGAGCTTCAGCGGGGCAGCGAGGTGCTGCTGCTGCCGGTCAAGGAATTTGAGCTATTAGCCCAGCTGGCTCAATATCCCGGAAGATTGTTCACGCGCAGTGAACTGATTGAGCTGGTATGGGGCGCGGATTATGAGGGAGATGAGCGGACAGTGGACGTTCATATCAAACGGCTGCGCCAGCGCTTCCAGGATGACACGGCTGATTTCATCATCCGCACGGTGCGGGGAATCGGCTATAAGCTGGAAGTGGTACAGCTATGAAGTCTCTATATGTAAGGATGTGCCTGATCTTCTGCTCGGTTATCCTTGTCAGCAGCCTGCTGGCCTTTCTGGTGGCCAATCAGAACTACCAGGTGCAGACCAAACCGCAGAATGATGCCAAGCTCACCGGCATGGCCATTGAGCTGCAGAGGTTCGCAGAAGCCCACCCGGAATCTATGGAGGAATACTTATCCAGTGCAGCCGCACTGGGCTACAAACTGTATTTAACCGACGGGGAAGGGGAAGAGCGGTTCTATGGCAAGCCGTTCCGCAGCAAGGATCTGGATGAAGCCCAGCTGCATCAGGTGCTGAGCGGAGAGGTCTACCATGGGGTAGCTGAATTTCCGGCGCGGGCCTTTATTACCGGGTTCTTTGACAACCAGCTGAGCAATACGATCGGAGTGCCGGTGAACATCGGCAGCCAGACCTTTGCCCTGTTTATGCGGCCGGATGCGGAGGTGCAGTTTGGCGAGCTGCGGGTCTTTTTTGCCTTGATCATCGGACTCACGATCCTGTTCAGTCTCGGCTTCGTGATGATCGGCGTACTGCATGTGGTGAAGCCCATTATCCGTCTGACAGCGGCCACGAAGCGGATCTCCAAGGGCAGATACGATATTAAGCTGAATACGCGGCGGCGGGATGAGCTTGGCCAGCTGGCTTCGCATTTCATGGCGATGAGCCGGGAGCTGGAGCAGACCAACCGGGCCAGAGTGGAATTTGTGGCCAATGTCTCCCATGAGATTGAGTCTCCGCTGACTTCGATCAAAGGTTTTGCGCTTGCGCTGAAAGATGAGGATCTCCCGAAAGCGCAGCGTCAGGAATACTTGTCCATCATCGATGATGAGACGCGCCGCCTCTCCCAGCTCAGCAAGCAGCTGCTGACCTTGTCTTCACTGGATTATGACCAGCATGCGCTGCAGAAGATCAAGCTCGACCTGCGGGCACAACTTCGCCAGGTGGTGCAGATTATGGAGTGGAGGCTGACGGAGAAGCAGCTGGCCGTCCGCCTGAATCTGAAGGAGATTACCCTATCCGCAGATTCCAATCTGCTCTATCAGGTATGGATGAACCTGCTGTCCAATGCCGTGAAGTACACGCCTGCCGGAGGTTCTGTTCACATTGACGCAGCTGTCAGCGGCGGGAGCTGCATCGTCACCTTCACAGATACCGGGGAAGGAATTGCGCCCGAGCATCTGCCGCATATTTTTGAGCGGTTCTACAAGGCGGATCAAGCGCGCACCCGTGACAGCAACAGCAGCGGACTTGGCCTTGCCATTGCCGCCCGGATTGTTCAGGCACATGGAGGCACCATAGAAGCAGAGAGCCAGCAGGGGCAAGGAACCACATTTAAGGTTACCCTGCCCTTGTAGCTGAACTTACTCCCTTTTAGGATGCTCCAGCTTGCTGTAGATGTTGTTTGTGACGCCGAATTCTTTGAAGTGCTGGTTGCTTTCGAGAGAGATCAGGGATTCCTGATCTCCCAGACAGAGCAGGCCTCCGGGGTATAGACTGTTGTAGAATAACTCTTGAACATGTTTTTGCAGGCTGGTATTGAAATAAATGCATACATTCCGGCACAGAATGACATGGAATTCGTGAAAGGAGCCATCCGTAACCAGATTATGCTGTTCAAAAAAAATCGCTTGGCTCAAAGCAGAATGAAAGTAAGCCGACTCGCCATCCGTATCCATATATGCTGAGAGTGTTTCTTTTCCGCCGGCTAGCCGATAGTTTTCGGCATAGTCGGTAAGATGCTGCAGCGGAAAAGCGCCTCTGCGAGCCTGCTCCACCGCTTTTTCATTGAAATCCGTAGCATAGATATGTGTCTTCTCCAGCAGACCCTCCTCTGTAAGCAATATCGCCATCGAATAGGCTTCCTCGCCTGTTGAACAGCCTGCATGCCAGATGTAGATCTCCGGAAGTTCTCTAAGGATGGGGACGATCTTATTCCTGAATTCCTGGAAAAACTCCGCATCTCTGAACAAACTGGTAACCTGAATCGAGAAATCTTCCAGAATATTGTTCAGCAAGGCTGGACTTTGGAGCAGAAGGCCAAGAAGCTGGCTGAGGTCCGCGCAGTTTTCGAGCTTCATCCGCAGCTCCAGACGCCTGAGAATATGTTTGCGGTTGTATGCGCTGAAATCGAATCCGCTGAGCCGGTGGAGGTTCGCAAGCAAAAGATCAATCGGCGCTCTATTCATTTTTGGGTTAACCATACCCGCATTAAGGAGAACAGCCGATTCATATCAATAGGTTTGCTCAGATAGTCGGAGGCGCCTGCGGCCAGACTTTTGTCCCGATCCTGGTTCATCGCTTTGGCGGTTACCGCAATGATCGGCAGCTCCGCGTTATTCAGCGAATTTCGGATCGTCTTCATCACCTGATAACCATTCATCTCCGGCATCATAATGTCCATAAGAATAATATCCATCTCCTCCTGCTCCAGCAATTGCAGACACTCCTTGCCTGAATCAGCGACGAATACCTTCATGCCCTGGTGGGTTAACGGTGCCATTAAGGCTTGGGTATTTCGTTTGTCATCATCTACAATCATTACTTTTTTGCCACGGAGAACATCGAAGCTGCCCGTGCCCGGCAGTTTCTCCTGTTCTACAGATTGCACAGTACGGGAAATAGGGAATTCTGCAGCGGAAGCAACTTCGATCTGTTCGATATTCCCTGCCAAGGAAGGCAGAATCAGCGTGAATACACTGCCTGCCCCTGGCTCACTGATGAGATGAAGCTCCCCTCCGAGCAGTGCTGTTAATTGCTTGGATATCGATAAGCCCAGTCCTGTTCCGCCATAATTGCGCTCAACCGTTCCATCGGCTTGCCGAAAGGACTCGAAGATCAGCTGCTGTTTCTCCTCGGGAATACCCATCCCTGTATCCCTTATCGTAAAAGTGATCACGCCTTCAGCACTGGCAGGCACATTCTCCAGCGTCTCAAGAACAGCAGGTTGGGCCGATTGAATCGTAACCTCAACCTTGCCGGCTTCCGTAAATTTAATGGCATTGGAGATTAAATTCTTTAGAATCTGCTGGAGTCTCTGCTCATCGGTATACATCAGATCAGGCGTATCTGCCGCGACGCTTACGGTAAACTCCAGCCCCTTTTGGGCGGCAAGCGCCGAGAAATGCTGCTCCATCGTTTGCGGCAGCTCAGAAATATTTACCGGATCGACATGGATGCTCATTTTACCGGCCTCTACCTTGGAGAGATCCAGAATATCGTTAATCAGTGTGAGCAGATCATTGCCCGAATTCTGGATATATCCGGCATATTGCAGCTCCTCCTCCGTCAAGGTCTGATTATGGTTTTCCTTCAGGAATTGGGAGAAGATTAACATACTGTTCAGCGGAGTACGCAGCTCATGGGACATATTCGCCAGGAATTCGGATTTGTATTGCGAGCTGATGGTCAACTGCTCTGCGTACAGCTGCATTTCAGATTTGGCTTTCTCTGCCTCAGCGGTCATGGACTGGGCGTGATTACGCTGCTCCTGCAGCTGCCCGTTGATGGCCTGCAGCTCCTCCGATTGCAGCCTCAGCTCTTCCGATTGGGTCTGCAGCTCTACCGACTGACTCTGTACCTCTCTGGAATGCAGCTGCAGGTCGGTGTTGAGAATCTGTGATTCCGCGTAGAGACGGTCTATTTCCATTCGTGCTTTGACGATATCCGCAGCAGCGGCAAAAGGCCCGAGAATACTGTCCAGAAGCCTCAGCTGCAGCTCATTGAACTCCTCCATTGAAGCAATCTCAATGACGGCCTGAAGACTGCCCTGATATTCCACAGGCACAAGCAGAATATGCTCTGGCTGGGCTTCTCCCAAGCCGGATTCGATGCGGATATAATTTCCGGGGATCTGATTGATATGGATAATTGTGCGCTCCTTGGCACATTGGCCGACCAGCCCGTCACCCACCTTGAAGCTTTGTTTGCCGATGTCGTTGCCGTTGCCTGCATAGGAGGCGGCCTTCAGGAGCAGATCCTTACCCTTCAGTAGATAAAGCGCCCCATATTGTCCGTTCAGCATCGTACATATCTTGGTTAGAAACAGGTCGGCCAGGACGTCCGTATCCTCAATTCCCTGATACATGGCGGCAAAATCAGAGGTTAACGTCTGAATCCAATACTGTTGCTGGTGGCTGTCCAGCAGCAGATTCGTGGCGTGGGCGAGGTCTCCAATCTCATCCTTGCTGGTTACCGTAATCCGTTCTTCCAGGTTATCTTCAGACAGCGCAATCGCCTGGATGGTGGAGGTTGCTACACGCAGCGTGCTCAGTATGCTCCGGGACAGAAAGACGGCAATCACTAAAGCGATTCCGGCTACCACTACAGCAAACAGATACAGGAAGGCTACAAGGGAACTGTTGCTGCTTTTTTGTGCTGTAATCCGCAAATCGGTGGCTTGCTTCTCCGTATCACGGAAAGCATCAAACTGCTGCCGGATTATATCCACCTGCTGAATGCCAACGCCGCTGCGAAAGGACTCGGCGATGCCGAGCGCATTGTTGGCTTGCTTCAAGCTTAAGATGTGATCGACATACTCGTTTACCCAGCTGTCTATATTGCCCTTGATGGCTTGCAGCCGCAGGATACCGCTTTCATCGGCAGCGATCACTTCATACAGCTGGTCATAATCTTGCTGCCACTGCGCTTTTCCCCGTTTGTAAGGATCGAGATAAAGCGGATCGCCGGTGATGACATACCCCTGCATGCCATTCTCCATATCGAGCACACTTTTCTCAATTTGGTTGGTTAGACTGGTAACTTGGCGGTCATGGGTGGTGATCACATTCACTTCGTTTTGCTTACTATAGATTTGATTGTGTACCACTACTGTAAAAAGGGTCAGGCAACCAACAATGATCAGAAATCCAGAGATGATTTTGGTGTGGATACTCCAGGCATTAAACCAACGGACCACATGATTTCCTCCTAAGAAAACGGATATGATGCCCAATAAACGTCAAAGGACCGCTAATAAAATGATTAGCGGTCCTTAAGTAAGGTCATAGAACACTGTGTGTCCTCTAATATTCCGTTTCCCAAACTTTAGCATTGCAGCAACGATAAGTCAACTTAGTATTATACACCGATTTAACGGGATTCAAACATCTGCAGTCCGCCTATTTCTGTAATTCATTATTCATACTCCGTTCATCTTGGACCTCTAGACTGGGTCTATAAAGAGTAGAAGGAGGGGTATCATGTTTCTAGCCTTAAGAGAGATGCGGCATTCCAAAGCCAGATACCTGCTGATTATGGTCATTATGCTGCTCATCTCGTTTCTGGTCCTGTTCGTAACCGGATTAGCCAGCGGGCTGGCATATGCCAATATTTCAGCTGTGAAGAATATGCCGGCGAATTATTATGTGGTAGAAGGGGATGCGGACCAGACCTTCCGGCGCTCCCAGCTGACTGATGCCGACCTTACGGCAGCGCGTGCAGCGGTTGGCGAGCAGCAGGCTGCCTCGCTGGCTGTTCAGATGAGCACAATCACAGCGGATAGCGCTGACGTCAAGCTGGATGTAACCTTGTTCGCTGTGGACATGAAGGGGATGCTGGCCCCCAGAGTAGTAAGCGGTGAAGGCATAACCAATGAGCAGGAAGGTTACGCTGTCGTTGACCGGAAGCTGGAAGCTTCAGGCATCACTCTTGGCAGCAGCATTACCGATCAGGCCTCAGGCATGAGCTGGAAGGTGGCGGGTTATGTGGAGGACAGCTCCTATAGCCATACTCCGGTAGTTTATATTAACAATCGCGCTTGGCAGGCCATGAACCAGGGCGGGGGAGTGGGAGCGGCCGGGGATTCGGCGGGAGAAGCCACACCTTATAATGTGATCGCACTCCAGGCCAACTCCACTCAGGTGAAGTCAATTACTGCCAAGCTGGACCAGGCGGAGGTTATTACACAGAAACAAGCGATTGCAAGTATTCCCGGATATTCGGCAGAGCAGAAGTCGCTGATGATGATGATTGTGTTCCTGTTTGTTATTGCAGCCGTTGTGCTGGCGGTGTTCTTCTATGTCATTACGATTCAAAAAACAAGCCAATTCGGCATATTAAAAGCCATGGGGACGCATATGGGCTACTTGGCGTGGAGTGTGATTGGACAGGTGATGATTCTGGCGGTAGCCAGTCTGTCGATAAGTTTGCTCCTGACGCTGGGCATGAATAGGGGGCTGCCGGATTCAATGCCTTTTCAGCTGGAGACTTCGACCATGCTGCTGACCAGCGTACTGTTTGTAGGCATGTCCTTATTGGGGTCTCTGCTATCCGTAGTTAAAGTAGCCAGGGTAGATGCCTTGGAAGCCATAGGGAGGACCGGCGCATGAATGCACAATTAGAGATGAAGCACGTAACGCAGACCTACGGCGACGGAAGTTCAACAGTGTCTGTACTGAATGAGCTGGACCTCAGCGTATATGCTGGAGAATTCGTGGCTGTACTGGGCCCTTCGGGTTCCGGCAAAAGCACCTTTCTGTCCGCAGCCGGCGCGCTGCTAAGGCCTACCCGCGGTGAGATTCGGATCAACGGTGAAGTCCTTGGTGACAAAAGCACAAGTGAGCTGGCCGAGCTGCGGCTGCATCAGGTCGGTTTTATGTTCCAGAACGCTCAGTTGCTGCCTTACCTCCGGGTGGAGGAGCAACTGCTCTACGTCGCCCGGCTGGCGAAGCTGGATGCGAAGGAGGCGAAGCGGCGGGCGGCCGAGCTGCTGAACCGCCTGGGCCTCAGCGAACGCCGCAAGCATTACCCGGAGCAGCTGTCCGGCGGCGAGAAGCAGCGGGTCGCCATCGCCAGAGCATGGATGAACAAGCCAGCCATCCTGCTGGCCGATGAACCTACCGCCAGCCTGGATTTCAAGCGCGGCAAGGAGGTTGTGCGGATGATTGCCGAGGAAGTGAAGAACGAGAACAAAGCCGCCGTGATGGTGACACATGATGAACGGATGCTGGAATGGTGTGACCGTGTGCTGCATCTGGAGGACGGGAAGCTGAACGAGAGAGGCGGGCAGATAGGCTAATGGAAGTTGAAACGGCTACGCTGTCCTTTTGAAAGACGGAGCGTTTCAGCGAGAAATAGAAGGATAATTTATAGCGTGAAACCTATAAATTCATATATTTGAACAAATGTGGTTAATCCACCCCTGTTTCACCTATCCCACCTCCCAACCTCCCCCCAAAAAACGCCGTTCAGCACTCAGGTCACATGAGGTAGAGTAGATGACAGACACCGGCTGTCGAGTGGGGGATAACTGTATTTCGTGCAGTTAAAGTAGCGAAATAGAGCGCCAATGGAAAGATAACTGCACTTCGTACATCTAATTTTCCTCATTTAGCCGTTCAGCCGTGTTTTGAAGAGAAATAACTGTACGCAATACAGCTAAAGTTGTTTTGGGCCCATTTTTGGCTAAAATAGATGAAACGAAATACAGTTAGCCGCTTCTGCAGGAATAGAAGAGACCCTTTGCCGCTTGTAGGCAGGGGGCCTTTTTTTGAAAATATAAGAATTTATATGTTTCACGCAATTTATAATCCTTAAAAGGACAAATGACGTACAAAACTGGTGTCAGTTTGCACGTCATTTTTAGTGTCATTTTGACCGGTATATTCCGTTATTTGGTGCTGTTGCGGTAGGCGGAGGGGGAGACTCCGGTTGTTTTTTTGAAATACTTGGAGAAATGGGCCAGCTCCATGCCGACCTGCTCGGAGATGTCGGAGATGCTGAAATCCGTCAGGGTCAGCTGGCGCTTCGCCAGCTCCATCCGCTTCAGCTGGACGTAATGCATGGGCGGGACGCCGATGAATTTTTTGAAATAAGGAATGAAATAGTTCGGATGGAGGTGAACCAGCTCGGCCAGTTCCTCTACCTCCAGCGGCTGCTTCAGCCGTTGGTCGATGTACTGAAGCACATGTGCCAGCTTGCCCTGGTCGCTGGTCTGCACGAATTCCTTCATGAAATCGGTATATCCGCCGGACTCCAGACAGAGCGCGATCAGATTCAGCAAGGAGGCCTGAATGCGCAGAATCGAGAGCACATCATTATTCTGAAACAGCGCGATCATATCGGTGAAGATGGCTCTGACTGCATCGGGATCAGGTGCGTCGCTGATATACAGCTTATTTTCCGAGTGAAATAAAGGCCATTCTCCAATGTCCGCATCGAAATGGCAGTAATAGCGGGTATAGGGATTGTCCGGGTTCGTCTCCGTCGTTTGCGTGCTGCCGGCAGGCATAATCATCAGCTGTCCCGGCTGTGGATAGTAGCTGACTCCGTTGATAATCACCTTGCCTTCCCCGCGGTCCAGGAAATAAAGCCGGTTGAAGGAAGGCGTCTCGCGCGAGCGGTTCCATCCGAAATATTTACTGCTAACCTGGGCATGGGTAACCGTCACAGTCAGATTCTGCAGCAGACGCCCGGTCAGATTGCCTGAGTGATTCATAGATTGGCTCCTTTATAACACTAATATTACTTACATTATCATAGTAATTTAGCAAATACATCTTAGTTTTATACAAAAACTTCTTAGTTACGGTCATGTTCACTGCCCAAGAATAAGTATATTCTCTTAACATAACCTCATACAAAGGGAAGTGAGCAAAGTTGGAAAAGGTTCGTTACGGTATTATTGGGATTGGAAATATGGGCAGAGCCCATGCCTTAAGTCTGGTCAATGAGATAAAGGGTGCTGAACTGACAGCCGTGTGTGATATTAGCGCTGAACGTCTGGAATGGGCGGCAGAGCGGCTGCCTGCGGGGGTGCTGCATTATCTTAGTCCGGCAGAAATGTTCGAAGCGCATACGATTGACGCTGTGCTGATTGCCACTCCGCATTATGATCACCCTACATTGGCTATCGAAGCCTTCAACTATGGCTATCACGTATTGATCGAGAAGCCGGCAGGCGTCTACACCAAAGCGGTACAGGAGATGAATGATGCGGCTGCGAAATCTACGGTTAAATTCGGCATCATGTACAATCAGCGCACTAATCCGCTATACAAGAAGCTGAGAGATTTGATACAGTCCGGGGAGCTGGGCGAGATTCGCAGAACCAACTGGATTATCACCAACTGGTACCGCAGCCAGAACTATTATGATTCCGGCGGCTGGCGGGCGACCTGGGGCGGGGAAGGCGGAGGCGTGCTGCTGAACCAGGACCCGCACCAGCTTGATCTGTGGCAATGGACTACAGGGATGATGCCTAAACGTGTCCGCGCTTTTTGCCACTTCGGCAAATACCGCAAGATTGAGGTTGAGGATGATGTAACCGCTTATGTGGAGTATGAGAACGGGGCTACCGGACTTTTTGTGACCACTACCGGTGAGGCACCTGGCACCAATCGCTTCGAGATTACCGGCGACAATGGCAAAATCGTCGTGGAGGACAACCAGCTGACCTTCTGGCGCCTCCGCACCCCTGAACCGCAGTTCAATGCCGAATACAAGGGTGGCTTCGGCAGTCCGGAATGCTGGAAATGTGAGATTCCGGTCGAGGAAGGGCACGGTGATCAACACAAGGGGATCTTGCGCAACTTCACGAATGCTATTCTGAACGACGAGCCGCTGCTTGCTCCGGGAGAAGAAGGCATCCATGGTCTGACATTGTCCAATGCGATGTATCTGTCAGCCTGGACCGACAACTGGGTAGATCTGCCGATTGATGCCGATCTGTTCCACGAGAAGCTGATGGTTCAGGTCAACAACTCGACGTTTAAGAAAGAAGCCATAGTCAGTGCCAAGGCACTGGATGTAAGCGGAACCCACTAATAAATCTCATTACTGAAAGGATGAATATACATGTTGCGTTCTTCCATTGCTGCTCAGCTCTACACGCTGCGCGAGTATACCCGTACGCCTGAAGATTTGAAATCCACCTTGAACAGGGTGGCCGAGATCGGCTATCAGGCCGTTCAAGTCTCGGGGATTGGCCCCATTGCTCCCGAGCTGGTTAAACAATATGCCGATGAAGCGGGCCTCTCCATCTGTGCCACCCATGTGTCTTGGGACCGGTTGGTGAATGATTTGGATGCGCTTGCAGCAGAGCATAAGCTCTGGAATTGCAAATATATCGGCCTAGGCGGGCTGCCGGAGGAATACCGCAGCAGCCAGGAAGGCTACCGCAGCTTCGCCAAGCTGGCCTCAAGCATTGCAGTCACCTTGAAGGAGCAGCACGGCCTGCAATTTGTCTATCATAATCATGATTTCGAATTCGAACGTTTCGATGGATTAACCGGGATGGATATATTGTTGGCCGAGACAGACCCGGCCGTCGGATTTGAACTGGATCTCTATTGGGTCCAAGCTGGCGGTGCCAGTCCTGTGGAATGGGTCCGCAAGGTCCAGGGAAGAATGCAGGTCGTCCACCTAAAGGATATGGCGATCAGCGGCCGGACCCAGCAGTTTGCCGAAATCGGTGAAGGCAATATGAATTACGGAGACATTATAACGGCCTGCCGCGATACCGGCGTAGAGTGGTATGTGGTGGAGCAGGATGTGTGCCAGCGCAATCCGTTCGAGAGCCTGGAGATCAGCTACAAGTATTTGCTTGGTCTGTTGTAGAATCCATAACTTTTCAGGAGGTAACCATGAACCCCAAAGACGGAATGAACTACGCTCCAAAGCACGAAGCGAAGCCCGTGGTGGAGCAGGGCGAATTTATTATGGCTGCAATGGCACTGGATCACGGCCATATCTATGGCATGTGCAACGGGCTTGTGGAGGCGGGTGCCCAGCTCAAATGGGTCTATGATCCCGATCCGGCGAAGGTCACAGCCTTTCTTAACACCTATCCGGGTGTCAAGGTGGCTGCCTCTGCCGCTGATATTCTGGAAGACCCTGAGGTGCAGCTGGTTGCAGCGGCGGGAATCCCTTGCGAACGGGGCCCGCTGGGTGTTACGGTAATGCAGCACGGCAAGGATTATTTCACTGACAAGGCTCCTTTTACCACGCTTGCTCAGCTGGAAGATGCGCGCGCAGCCGTGGAAGCAACAGGACAGAAATATATGGTGTATTACAGTGAGAGACTGCATGTGGAGAGCGCGATATATGCCGGACAGCTTATTGCCAAGGGTGCCATTGGCAGAGTGCTGCAGGTCATTGGCCTGGGACCGCACCGCCTAAACGCTGCCAGCCGGCCGGAATGGTTCTTCCAGCGTGAGAAATACGGCGGCATTCTCTGCGACATTGGCAGCCACCAGATTGAGCAGTTCCTCTTCTACGCCGGCTGTCAGGAAGCGACTATCCTGCACAGCAAGGTGGCGAACTATAATAATGAAGCTTATCCCGAGCTGGAGGATTTCGGCGATGCCACGCTCGTTGGAGATAACGGCGCGACCCAATATTTCCGCGTGGACTGGTTCACTCCGGACGGACTTGGAACCTGGGGCGATGGACGCACCATGATTATGGGAACGGAAGGGTATATCGAGCTGCGGAAGTACAGCGACATTGGCCGCTCCAGCACGCCGGATCATGTCTACTGGGTGGACGGGGAAGGGGAGCATTACGAGCACGTAGCCGGCAGAGTCGGTTATCCCTTCTTCGGCGAGCTGATTCTGGATTGTCTCCACGGGACGGAGCATGCGATGACGCAGGCTCATGTCTTCAAGGCAGCCGAGCTGTGCCTGAAGGCACAAGCCCAGGCCGTCAATCTTACACCGGCTACATTACAATAGCGCTCTTCATGGGCGCATAATGAAGATGGGAAGGTGCCACAGATGAAGCAGCTTGGAGCAGCCATTATTGGCTGCGGAGCCATATATCCGCTGCACGCCAGAGCGATAGCAGCCATGCAGGGGGTGCAGCTGTTGGCGGTTGTCGACAGCAATCCTGCTGCCGCTGCAGAAGCTGCCCGCGAATTTGGCGGTCAGCCATTAACGGACTACCGGGAACTTCTGAACCGCACGGACATCGATGTAGTCCATCTCTGCACACCGCACAGCCAGCATGCAGAGATGGCCGTTGCACTGCTGCAAGCAGGCAAGCATGTGCTTACCGAGAAGCCGCTTGCCGTCGATCTGCCCTCCGCCCGGCGGATGGTGGAAGCAGCTGAACGCAGCCGGGGCCAGCTGGGAGTGGTCTTTCAGAACCGCTATAATGAGACCTCCCGCCATATTAAACAGACCATCGACTCGGGAATTCTTGGCCCGTTGGTCTGCATGAAGGGCACGGTAACTTGGCACAGGAGCGAGAGCTATTACACTGACAGCAGCTGGAGAGGGCGCTGGGCTACCGAAGGCGGCGGCCTGCTGATCAATCAGGCGATTCACACGCTGGATCTGCTGCAATGGTTCGGCGGTGAGATCGCCTCCGTCAAAGGAAGTGTCACTACCGATGTGTTGGACGGCGTTATTGAAGTAGAGGACACCGCCCATGCCTGCATCCGGTTCAGCAACAACGCCAGGGGGCTGTTCTACGGCAGCAACGCCTATCTGGTCAACACACCGGTAGAGCTGGAGCTTGTTTTTGAACAGGGAACATTGACTCAACGCAGAGACAGCCTCTATCTTTGGAAAGAGGGACGGGAGACGCTGCTGAATGAGCCTTTTGCCATCACGGAAGGAGCCAAATCCTACTGGGGCACCGGCCACAAAATGCTGATCCAGGACTTCTACGAGCATGTTAGTACTGGCCGCAGCTTCTGGCTGGACGGCCGCGAGGGGCTGAAGGCACTGGAGTTGATCACACAGATCTACAGCTCCTCAGCATCAAGAATGATACATCCTTCCGTGACCTGACAGCTACCAGGCGGATTGACTTTCGACGCAATTAACCTTATCTTCATATCAGATCACTGAACGCTTACTTAGCTGAGATATGATAGACAGGGAGCGATTGAAGTTATGGAACAAGCAATGTTTGCAGGAGGCTGCTTCTGGTGTATGGTTACACCCTTTGAGGAGCTGCCGGGAATACAAGGCATCGTCTCCGGTTATGCGGGAGGCCAGGTCGAGCATCCAACCTATGAGCAGGTCAAGACCGGAACCACTGGCCATTATGAGGTGGTGCAGATTACGTTTGACCCGGAGCTTTTTGCATATGAGAAGCTGCTTGAATTATATTGGCCGCAGATAGATCCGACCGATGACGGTGGACAATTCCAAGATCGGGGCACCCAGTACCGCACGGCAGTCTTCTACTATACAGAGGCGCAGCGAACTGCGGCACTTGCTTCGAGAGACGAGGTTGCCGCCAGCGGCAGATTCCCTGGACCCGTGGTTACGGCGATTTTGCCTGCACCGGTTTTTTATCCGGCAGAGGAATATCATCAGGATTACCACAAGAAGAATCCCAAGCATTACAAGGAAGACCGCGAGCAATCAGGGCGCGATGAGTTCATTGTGAAGCACTGGTAAGTTCATACCTATCCATCAGAACAGCCGGAGGGGCCATCAGCCTTCCGGCTGTTTGGCGTTCAAGAGAAGGTGGCCGTATTCGAAGATAATTAGCTCGCTCAACCACAGTCAGTGCTGAGTTAACTGTATTTTGTACAGCTAAAATCGACGAATGAGCACTGCAAACGCCTATAGCTGCATTCCGTACACTTATTTCTGACGGTACCGTGCTATATCCTTGTTTTGACAAAATATAGCTGCACCAAATGCACTTAAACGCGCTTTAGGCGATAATTCAATAGATATAAATGTACGAACTACAGTTAGCCTTACCAGTCACCCGCGACTTTTTTTGTGGAAAGTGTGAAGAAAGGGCAGTATGATTTAATAGAGTTACCAAGGAGTGACTACTTAGGGCTTGGTATGATTTACAATCGAAGACTCAGCTCCGTGTTGTTTTCTAAAGTCCGATTTACCGATTTAGTTGCGAAAATGCATCTAATTACTGGGAAAGGTCAAGGGGCATATTCTAAATCCTCGCTGGGACTAAGTAGCTTCACAGACAATGCTAGATAGAGAAGTGGAGATCAATCATCTGATGGAGGGAGCAAGGCCGCAGTGAAACCTGTAGAGTACAGTATTTTGTTTGATTTGGATGGTACCTTAACCGACCCCAAAGAGGGGATTACCAAATGTGTGGAATATGCGCTTAACCAGTTTGATATTCAAGTAGAGCACTTGGATCGGCTGATTCCGTATATCGGACCGCCGCTGCATGAGTCGTTCGTGCAGCTGCACGGATTCAGCGAAGAGCATTCGCTCCGGGCAGTAGAGCTGTATCGCGAGCGTTACCGAGAAGTGGGCATGTTCGAGAATCTGGTGATTCCCGGCATTCCCGAGCTGCTGGAGCAGTTGAAGGCGGCTGGGTATTCGCTGCATGTGGCAACTTCGAAACCTACTGTTTTTGCCGAACAAATTCTCAAGTTCTATGAACTGGATCATTACTTCGGGCTTATCGCCGGCAGCAATCTGGATGGCAGCCGTTCCCGCAAGCAAGAGGTCATTCAATATGTGCTGGACCAGCAACACATTGATCCGCGACAAGCCGTGATGATCGGCGACCGGCTGCATGATATTGTCGGAGCAAAGGGCTGCGGCATGGCATCCATCGGGGTTCTGTTCGGGTATGGCTCGGAGGAAGAGCTGCGCACAGCGGGTGCAGATTCCATTGCGGAGACTGTGGTCGAGATTGAGCAACTGGCGGCACATCACGCCGGCGCAGCAGGTTGAAGGCTTGATAACGTCGGCGCTGGAGCACCAAGCGGAAGGCACGAATTCCTTTTACCATTATCGACAAAAAAACGGGAGCCCTCGCAGGCACCACGCGTATTCTCCATCGTTGGCAATAACCTCAGGTCGCAGCGGGCGATCGAGCGGATCGGGGCAGTCCGGGAAGGGGTGCTGCGTCAGCACCAGAATCAAGACGGACGGTACCCTTCAGGACAACGTGGTGTACAGTATTCTGGATCACGAATGGCCTGGTGTTAAGATTCATCTGCAGTATCTGCTGGAGATCAAATACGCAGCATCGTCCCCACACGGCAAGCCTGAGTAACAAATGTTTCCGAAGCAGCGGTTTACCTGACACGAATAGGGTAATTTATGGCATACAGTGTTGTATCTCTGTTGTTGATAGATGAGAAGGGGAGGCGTTAATTTGAATAAAAAAATAGGTGCACTGCTGGCTGCCGCATTGCTGCTGCCCGTATTCTTCAGTACACCGGAGTCGGATGCCGCTGCAGCACAGGAGAGGACTGCTCCGCTCCAAGTGGCGGCCACAGCCCAGAGTCCAGCCACTAATGGACTGGTGCCGCTGACTGGCGCGATCAATGGCAATCTGCCGATTCATATGTCGATCAAGATTGAGAGCGGCGGGAAACTGACTGGCAGCTATTATTACGACAAATACAAAAAGACGATAAGGCTAACAGGCAATGTCAGCGGAAAAATGGCCAATATGTATGAATATGATGCCAAAGGCAAGGAAACCGGACATTTTCAGGGCTGGTGGATTCCCGGCACCGGCTTCGCCGGGGTGTGGAGCAACCAAGACGGTACCCGCCAGCTGCCGGTGGAAGCCTTGACTGCCTCTGCAGCGGCCAGTATTAAGGTTCCTACGGCAGCAGAGTGGAGCGGTGAATGGCATAGGGCGAGCAACTCGCCGTTCTACGGATCTTATGTTAAATTCAGCAACGTCAAGAAGGATAAGCTATCGCTCTCCATGGAGGCATTCGACGGTGCCCATTCCGGAGGATTAGACGAGGAGTCGGCAGTGGTGCGCAAACGGATGGCCGTATACAAGGAAGAGAACGGCTCGGTCATCTTTTTCTATCTGCTTGGCAGCAAGTTGTATGTAACCAGTCCTACTCCGGTGTATTCTGCCGGCGCTAATGTGACCTACAGCGGGGAGTATTCCAAGGGTCCATTCAAAGAGGTTAACTACACGCTGAAGGACACAGGCGTCTTCAAAACGGCAGCCGAAGACAAGGCATTCCGCAAAGTTGTATGGAGTGATTACGATCTGTTCTTAAACAGCATGCAACTGCTGGATAAGCCGAAGGATCTGGACGGTCTGGGCGCAGAGGTTGTCCAGGGCGGCGTGCGGGGACTCTTTACGCTTACGGAAGCCATCATCATGCATGACAAGAAAGGCCACTATTGGGCAGCCGTGTTGGACACGGATGAGGAGAACAGCATCGAAGAAATCGATATTGCCATCGTCCGATTCTACACCAACGTACCGAATACCACCGAGCTGCCGAAGACGATTGCAGACTGGACCGAAGCTTTTCCCGATTACGAGGTTGTATTCATGAATCCATAGCACATCCGCGAAACTATTGATATAATAGAAAAAAATGGAATAAAAAACCCTTATAACATCAATGTTTATAAGGGTTTTTGGTCTATAATTTAGAATGGAAATTACAAAAAAATCACAACTTCGGATTTTTCCGTCCTTTTAAGATGTTTCCAAAATGTATTTTTATCTTTTCAGAATTTTGCTGTTTTATCCGCTCTGTCACGTGAGTGTAAATGTTCGGGAGAGATTTGAGTTTAGAATCCATCTGAGAAATAAGAATGTCTTCCTGCTGTGAAGCGATGTATGATTACATGAAACGGATAGATGTGATTTTGGAACAGCCGCCTGAAGGTATCTTTGTTGATGGAATAATATATTTGAAATGGATGGTGAAATATGAAAAGTTATTTTATTCGTAATGAGGCAGTTGTTCTACACATTCTTGAGAATGGAGTGGTATCTGAAAAATCACCTTCATTACTTATAATTAATGGATTGTGGGAATCTGCAGAGAGAGCCATCCCACTGCTGTCCAAAATTCAGGGACATGTTGTTACTTTTAGTTTTCGAGGTCGTGGGTTGAGTTCTACTCCAGAAAATAATTATAATCTTGTGGATCATCTATCAGATATTGAAGCAGTTATTTCCTATTGCGGCCTTAAGAATTACTGTGTACTTGGGTTCTCCAGAGGTGCTGCGTACGCTATAGGTTGGAGCTTATCAAATCAGAAAGACATGTGTGGACTTATTTTGGTTGACCAAGCACCTATACATAGAAGTGTCGGGAAAGAGGCTTTGGATTTTTGGAGTAAATTGGTGTATTTGCAAGTGCCAATATTAAACCATATGCGTCTTGAAGCGTTGCAAGGATTGGGGAATGACGCAGATGAAGTTGATTTTTCGGAACAACTATCAAAGCTTCACATTCCAGTTGCTCTTTTCGCTGGTAGGAATGCGGCGGCAAAAATTCCTTCGGATATATCGGAAGAAACACTCAAAATATATAAGGAATCAATCCCCGGATTGAATGTTATAGAATTTCAGAATTCCGGTCATATGATTCCAGATGAAGAACAACAAAAATACATTGAAGAAATCGGTCTGTTCTTGAAGAAATTAGTATAGGCAAATTTAGTCGGAAACACCTAACCCATTCTTTGGTGGGGTGTTTTGATTAAAGGCTAATGGTGTCACAAAAGAAGAAATAGTCGCTTTTGGTGATAACTTCAATGATATAGATATGCTTCGCTTTGCAGGGTTAGGGGTGGCTATGGATAATGCTCCTGATGAAGTCAAATTAGCTGCGGATATAGTAACGTTATCTAATGACGAAGATGGATTGAAAGTAGTTCTAGAAAAGTACTGTTACTGAGGATGTGATTTTTCATCGGTTTATGAGGGAACGGTTTGAGTTTAGAGCATACATAAAATGACCCGCCGGGCTAATGCCTGACGGGTCATTTTATATTATAAACTCCGTAAACACTGGATTCCGCAACAAGCCAGTTTTGTATCCAACCCCCCTCAATTCGATTCCTATTTACCCAAGCACAGATAAAAATCCCACATATTCTAAGATGTATTCAATTATAAGGGAGGGATGAACGAATGAGTGGAGTTGTTGGAGGATATGGGTGTGAACATGAAAAAAAAGTTATTAGTCCTTTTACGTCGACAGGTGCAATCTTGGTACTCTTTATCTTGTTAGTTATTATCTTGAAAGCCTGCATATTCTAAATTTTATTCAATTACAAAGGAGAGATTATAATGGGTGAATTAGCTGGGGGATATGGTGGCTTTACTTCTACCACTGCAATATTGGTTCTGTTTATCTTGTTGGTAATCATCTCTAAGACTTTCTTGATCTAATTGGCTATACCATATCACCCGCCAGTAGATACTGGCGGGTTTTATATGTACATAATCAAAGAGGTACCCCGTCAACCTTAACAGGAAAGCGGGGCTTTTTTATGCCTGGTAACTCGATAATCCTATTGGTATAATAGAAACATATATTCGCGCTTGTTGCTGGACTCATAAGTATAGTGGATTTCTTAACCCATATTTGTCCCTTCATGGGGCAGATGTGGGTTTTATTTGGCTCTGGGGGTGGTAGAACAATGAACTGGTCGGACTTTGGTGAACGGAATAAACGGCTGAACCCGCTGTGGAATCTGGGGGCAGGCATGAACCTGGGCGAGCTTCAGCCGTATAAAGAAATGGTGGCGCTCAGCATTCTGCTGCAGGTGTATTATCTGGAGCTGGATTCCAGCGAAGACAGATCTAAGGAGGATCTGGTCTCACTGGCCTGGAACGCGCTTAACCGCTTTGGCATCAGCAGTCTGGGCTCGGCGGAGTCCGTGGAGCGGTTGGTGGACGGTCTGCTGTGGAGCGGGAATGGCGGCGATTTCGAATCGTATTATTATGACGATGCAACCCGGCAGATGGAGATTCAGAAGTACAAATTCTTCGCTGTGGATGAGGATGCCACACGCACCAGCTGGGAGGAGACCGGCAAGACGGTCTACAGGCTCTCGGAATATGCGATGGAGCTGATCTTCATGAGTCATGAGATTATCGAAGAGTTCCAGATCAGCATCAAGCTGCTGGAGATCCAGATGCATATCAAGTATGGAAGGGTGACGCGAGCGCTGCAGGATGTCAATGAACTGATTTCACGGGTCCGCAAAATGATTCAGCAGCAGCAGGAATACCGCAATGCGCTGCGCCGCAATCCGAAGCATATCTTCAGCGAATATGGGGTGAACCGCCATCAGCGGCTCGAGGAAATCCAGCTGCAGTTCGACGCGGAGCGCAAGCATTTCGATACGATCCACCGGTCGCTGGCCCGGCTGGCCAACGACGAGAAGGATGTGATCGATTTCAACGAGCTGCGGATGCTCTCGGAACGGGTGGAGCTGTCGCGGCGGGTGCATGATGAGCTGGCGGGTGTGGTGCTGAGTATTTTTGAAGCGGAAACGAATCTGCGGCTGAACTTCCCGGAGTTGTTCTGGGGAGCCTCCGGCTTCAACTTCCGCACACATGTGTGGGAGGAATGGGTCAAGGAGACGGGCTTGCCGGGCGGTGACAGCATGGAGCTGCTGCTGGAAGGTCTATTCTCTCCTCATCAGGATTTCGTGTACCCGCTGGCCTGGGCCTGGGAAGAACAGGATGTCGGCTTCCAGCCGCAACTGCCTGAAGACCAAATGGACGACCATGGAGAAGATCCGGGGATGCCTTACAGCCCGCAGGAGATTCCGTGGAACGAGGTGACCGCCTTGTGGGCACCGGTGTTTACAGTGCTGGCCGAGCAGGGCAGCTTCACGCTTGCGGCGGATGCCTTCTCGCCGGAGACACAGCAGCAGTGGACGGCGACGCCGGATGCAGTCGATCTGTGGGTGCAATTGTTCCATGCGGAAATCACGGTGGAGGATACCGCCGAGGAGAACGGACAAGGGCAGGATGAGTGCAGACGGCTGCTGGCACAGCTGCTGGCCCATGACCCTTCGCTTGCGGTGCTGCGCGGACGGAAGCTGCGAACCACCATTGAGGCAGGTAGTACAGAGCCGGTCCGCTGGCCCGGCCTGGAGATCAGCCCTTATACCCTAACGATTACGGAGAGGTGAGAAGACAACATGAGTTATTCTTTAGAGCAATTACAGCAGGCTTCGAAGCTGTTCTTTGACCTGCTGCGCCGCAAAGTCATCTCCCTGAATGATCCCGCAGCCGCCGAATGCCTGCAGGATGCGGGAGCCTATGATGCGCTGCAGTATGTGGCCAAGGAAGGCGGCTGCCGGGTGATGAACTCGGGACAACGGCTGCATCTGCTGGTGAATCCGATCGGTTCGGTGTTCGCCACCAACTTCACGCAGCTGAAGAACAAATATTCGCGCATTGAACGCAAGGCGCAATTACATACCATTAACGTCATCATTCTGATTTTTCTCGCCGAGATGGACCAGGATGAGAGCCATTTCAAGCCCGGGCAGGACAGTATGTCCTATCTGCAGCTGGCTGACCAGGTGTCTGCAGTGCTGCAGGCCTGGTACAACCTCGATGGGGAAGGGCGGTTCAGCAAACAGTGGCAGCTCGACATTCAAGCGATGTACAAAGTATGGACCAGCCTCTATATGCAGACCAAAAGCCAGGAGGAGAGCGATCTTCTCTCACGTGGCTCAGGCTCACGGATCGGGCTGATCCATGAAGGCATGAAGCTGCTGGAAGAGGAGCATCTGGTCTTTATCTCAGAGCAGGAGAAGCGGATCTTCCCCCGGGATGAGTTGTATGAGAGAATGCGCTATCTGTACCATGATGTTGACCGCTACAAGGAACTGAAGACCCTGATCGAACAGACTCTGGCAGAGAAAGCAGGTGCAGCGGATGCCCAGAATTGAACGGATACGAATTGCAGGTCTGAAATACGAGAAGATGCTGAAGAAATACGACGATATGCTGCTGGACCTGTGCAATGAGGAAGGTCCGGCCAACACGCTCATCACACTGATGAACGGCGGCGGGAAGGGTGTACTGCTGCAGGCGATCTTCCAGCTGCTGATGCCTAAGGCTGCCTGGGGCAAGGATAACGAGAACCAGGTCGAAGCTTTTTTTCATAATCACAAAAAACAACTCAAGCCCTACACCTTCCATGTAGCCATCGAATGGCTGCTGGACCACAGTGAACGGAATGAATACATCACAACCGGTATCGCCCTTACGGCGCACCAGTCGCTGGATCAGCAGGAAATCAAGGTTGATTATATGCTGTATACGCTGCTCAATTACGGAGAAGGGGCGGAGCTGACGATTGCTTCGCTGCCGCTGTATGATCAGGCGGCGGGTGAACCGGCCTCATTTGAAGCTCTACAGCAATTCCTCCGCGAACGACGGGGCGAGGTCATAGTCTACGGCAGCAGCGGGTCGGAGCTGCGCAAGTATTACGATTTCCTTGCGGTGCGTGACATCCATATCGGGGAATGGCGGAATATGCGCCGGATCAACGGAGAAGAGGGCGGGATCAAAGGCTATTTCAAGAAACATGAAGCCTTCAGCAACCACAATCTGTTCGAGAAGCTGATCATCCCGGAGATTGGCGCTAGCCTGGGTGACGGGCTGCGCGAGGAGGACCAGTCCCTACAGCAGATGTTTATGGATGTGGCCGTCATTGCCCAGAGACTGCCGATGCTGGAGCAGAGGGAGCAGGCTTATGCCGAGTTTATCGGCATGGCCAGCCCGCTGCAAGGGCTGGTGGAGCAGGGGGCTGCGGCAGACAGTAGTGTTCAGGCCAGCGAGCTGCACGGCCGTCAGATCTACTCGGCCATCCAGGCTGAGCTGAAGAATACGGAAACGGGCCGCAGTGAGGCGGCGGAAGAGCTGTCCGGGCAATATGCGGAAGGCAAGCAGCTGCGATTCGAGTGGGACAATCTGAAATACCTGGGCAGCAGGCAGGAGCATGACCTGAAGGCCGAGGAACTGAAAGGGCTGGGCGATCATCAGGGACGGGCGCGTCAGCGGCTGGAGGATTCCCGGCAGAGCGAGAAGCAGCTGGAGGTGGACTTCTATCTGGCTAAGCGGCTGAATTATACCCGGCAAATGGAGCAATGGCAGAAAGAGATTGCCGCCATTGAAGGCTCGCTGGAGACGCAAGAGCGCCAGCAGGTGATCAACAGCGTGAAGGCGGAGCTGCGAAGCCAGTGGGATATTGTGTTTAAGCTATGGCAGCAGACGCTCGCCGGGTTCGGAGCATCCCAGCAGAAGCTGAGAGACGAAGAGCGCGGGCTGCGCAAGAGCAGGGAGGAATTGCTGCTGGAGCTGGGTGGCATCCAGACCGAAATTCCGAAGCTTACAGCGGCGATTCGCCAGTTCAGCGAAGACACCGGAGCCTTTGCCGCCCTGCATGGACAGGAGGCTGCCCATGCGCCTGATCCGGCGCTGCAGCGTACACTGAATGAGATCAAGAGCACCAAGGAGGAACTGTCGAGGCTGGAGGAGGACCGCAAGCAGACGGAGGGTGGCAAGCTGTCACTGCATACCTCACACACCCGGCTCACGGAGCAGTTGGCAGCGCTCGAACGCGAGGCGGACGACCTTACTGCGCTGCTGGAAACCCGCACAGCTGCCGAATCCCAGCTCTGGTCGCAGCTGGTTGTGCTGCTGGAGCTGTATGAGGAGCATCACCGCCTTGGCGCATCGGCCCTGTTCGAGCTGAAGGATGCCATCGAAGCGCGTTTCATTCAGAGACTGGAGCAAGCAGAGCAGCAGAACAAGCGCTGCCGCAGAGACTATTACAACCAGCTGCTGGATGTGGAGCTGCAGCATGAGCCGTATTGGCTGCCCAATGGTGATATCCTGACCGTGAAGGATAAGCTGGACGCGCTGAAGATTCATTCCATCGCCGGCAGCTCTTATCTGAACGACCTGCCACTCGGCCAGCGGAGAGAGGAGCTGGAGCGGCAGCCGCTGCTGCCTTACGGCCTGATTGTCACCCGGCGGGAAGCTGCCAAGATTCAGCCAGGCCTGCTGGCCGAACTGCTGCTGAAATCGGCGGTACCGGTATTTGTGCGTGAAGAGATGATCAGCGCGGGGCAAGCCGCTTACACGCTATTGGAGCATCAAGGCCTGCAGATGGTGATTCAGCCCGAGCAGTTTCTGAAGTGGAGAGACGGGATTCAAGCACAGCTCAAAGAACAGGAGCAGACGCTGAAGGACGCTGAAGCTTACCATTCCAGACTGAGAACGGCGCAGCTGGCCTACGCCCAGCTGTTCCAGACTGAGCATTCCCACAGCCTGACGGCTAAGCGGAAGCTGTTGGAAGAGCGGCACCGGGAACTGCTTAAAGCCCTGGAGCAATTGAATACGCAGCTGCAAGGCAATGAGACGGCCCTTTTCGCAATCCAGCGGGCAATTACAGACGGTGGCGTACGGAGAACGGAGCTGGAGCAGCGGGAGACCGCGCTGCGAGGCTGGACCGAACGTCTGCGCAAGCAAGCGTCCGATTACAAGGACAAGCAGAAACTGGTAGAGCATAAGGCACAGCTGGAGAAGGACAGCCTGGTGAAGGAGCAGCAGCTGGCACACTTGAAGACACAGCTGGACAGCATGGGCAGCGAACGGGAACAATGGATGGGCGAAGCCAGATTCACGCTGTTTCCGAAGCTGCAGAGCTGGTTCCCGGAGATTGTTTTTCCGGTGGAGGATACTTCGGCTCTGCAGGAGGCGGAGACTGTAAACCCCGCAGAGCAGGATGTACTGCTGCAGCTGCTTAGCCGTGTGGAAGGACTGCAGCAATCGCTCACCCGCAATGAGCTGGAGATCCGCACCAGGCAGGCGGGCATCAGAACGGCAACGCAGCAGGTGACGGAGCTGGAAGTCAGCCTCACACAGGTGGACCGTGACTGGGCGCAGCAGAAGCTGCCCGAAGGCTCGCCGGAATCGATCCAGGCGGCAAGAACACGCCAGAAAGCAGACACGCTGATGCTGGATGAGGACTACCAGCAGCTTCACGATGCGTATATCCGCTGCGAAACGGAAGTGGACCATCTGCTGAAGAACTTGCGCAAGCTGGAGAAATCAATCCAGGATACGCATGAGCGCGCGGCAGAATTGTGGCTTGCGCCGCTGGAGGAGAAGCAGGAGGAGCTGCGCGAACGGACGGCCGAGAATGAGCAGCGGATTCAGCGCTGCAAGCAGACGCTGGAGCGGATCGATCTGCTGCTGCAGATACTGAACAATCAGCGGACCATTATGAATGCGCAGATGGAGGTGCCCGTGCTGCTGAAAGAGCTGCCGGAGGAGCTGCTGTTAAGCGTCCGGGAGAGCTGTCAGGCGCTGGTCGCGGACTGGCTGCAAGCCCTTAAGGAGAGCCGGGCTGCGCGGGCGGAGTTATCCCGCAAGGTGAAGGAAGAGAAACATGAATTAAGCGGCAAGCTGTCCAAGAGCGGCTGGAACCGTGAGCTGGAAACCAAGATCCAGGAGCGCCTGAACAGCGTGCATTGGGATGATTTCGAGGTGGCCCGGCAGGTGCTGGATTCGATGCTGCGCAGCTCGCAGGACCAGATGGAGAGCATCCGCAGCGACAAGGAAGGCATGGAGCTGTCCCGCAGCATGTGGGTAGGCCGGGCTTCCAAAAGAGTCGTACAGATTCTCGACATCCTGAAGCGGATGGAACGGCGGATGATTATTCATAACGAGAATCAGCATGCTTTTCCACTTGTGCGGCTGAATTACAAGAACATCCAGGTGCCAAGGTCCACCGATGAAATCGAACCGCAGGTGACCGATTTCTTCAACCGGACCATCCATGAGCTGCTGGACAAATATCCGAAGATGGAGCAGGTGCCCGCACCGGCGTTGAAGGAGATCATCAATGACGGGCGGCTGCTCTATGCAGCCCTGCAGAACCGTTTTCCGGTGCTCCAGGTATACAAGCCGGTAACGGAGAACTATTTCCTCTATGCGGCACCTGAGGATTACCACTATTCCGACTGGGAGGTCATCAACCGCGGGGCGATGGATGAAGCGGTCGGCAGCGGCGGACAACGCCAGTCCGTGCAGCTTCTGGTGGCGATGATGATTATGACCCACAAGCGGGTCAACCGGGAGAACAAGGGCTGGACGGTCTTCCTGTACGATAATCCTTTTGGCGAGATGGTCTCCAACAATGTGCTGGACCCCGTCTTCGAAATTTCCAAGGCGCTTAAATTCCAGTGGCTGATCGTAACGCCGCCCGAGCTGGTCAAGAATGATGTGAGCCTGCGCTTCGGCGTGTACTGGCAGCTGTATTTCTCAGGTACCAAGGGCGATATGCTGGAATCCACGCTGGTTAAGGGCGGCCGGAAGCTGACACCTCTGTCATTATTCTGACTATTCTGGAAGAAGCGGGGAACCGATAATAGAACTAGAGAATAGATGATGTGCAGGAGGTACTTATGAACTGGAGAACACTTAGAATAACGCTGCTCACACTGCTGCTTAGCGTAATGCTTCTGCCGCAACCCGTAGCGGTGCGGGCCGCAGGGGCTATGCCGCAGCCTACGAAGGCTTTTTATGAAGTCAATGATTATGCCAATGTGATTGACCAGAAGACGGAGAATTACTTAGTGAATTACGGGGTCAAGCTGCAGCGGCGGGATGGGGCGCAGGTGGTGCTGGTTACGGTGGATTCAACAAACGGCACTCCGATGAGGGAATATGCCACGGACCTGTTCAACAGCTGGGGTATTGGCTCGGCGGACAAGAATAACGGCATGCTGCTGCTGTTCTCGATTCAGGATGACGAATATTGGGCGGTGCAGGGGGAAGGCATCAAAGACACGGTCACGGACAAAGACCTCTCCGGTATCCTGTCCACCTATCTCGAACCAGACTTTGCATCCAAGCAGTATAGCAGCGGTGCCCGCAAGACCTATGGTGAATTCATTCGCAGTCTAGGCGGCACCTGGGCAGAGCCGGTCAGCTCCAAGAATTATGTGTCCGACAACGCAGGCGTTCTGCCGAAGGTCACCAGGGATTATATCAACGATGCCAGCAACCGGTACCTGGACGCTTCAGGCAGCGCAGTGTATGTCGTTACAGTCAAGAATACAGGCGGGCAAAGTCTGCAGGATTATACCTACAAGAAGTTTGTTTCGGTTGCTGCCGGTCCGCGTGACGTGATGCTTGTGCTGGATATCGGAGGCGACAACTATCATGTGCTGCAGGGGAAGAACGTTGACAATCTGCTTAGCAATAAGGTAATCAGCGGCATGCTCGATCAACAGCTTGAACCTTATTTCGCCAAAAAAAGCTATGCAGCCGGAGCCACGGCAACGGTTAATGCCATCCACAGCTTCATGCTGGAGAATGCGGAACGATCAGTCAGCCCTGCAGCGGCTTCGTCAGCAACTTCGGCACCTGCTAAGCTGAGCAATGCGGGCCAAACCGCCAAGACGTTCAACGAAGCGGCCGGACTTTCGGAGGCCAACCCCAAGGCCGTATTTATTGTGTTTATGGCTGTTGTTTTGCTGGTGGGAATCAATGCCGTGCGCCGCAACCGCTACGTGGGGCTGTATGGCGTGCCGTTTAATCCTTACACCCGCCGCAGCATCCGGCGGTATGGGGTGTGGCGGGGCCAGGCGGACTATGGTTATGGCAGCCGCTGGTACAACCGCCGCCGCCATCGTCACCATCACAATGACCAGGTGGCGAAACCTCGCGGACAGAGCTTTTGGGGCGGCGGAGGTGGCAGAAGCAGTGGTGGCGGAGCCGGGCGCTCCTCTTCCTCCGGCGGCGGTGGTTGGAGCAGCGGTGGCGGCAGCGGCCGGTCCTCCTCCGGAAGCAGCGGCGGCGGGGGCTCCAGCAGTGGGGGAGGCAGCGGCCGCAGCTCTAGTGGCGGCTCCAGCGGCGGTTCTTCGGGCGGCGGTGGCGGCAACGCGAGCAGTGGCGGAGGTGTGGGCAGACATTAGTTTGCCGCCGACTTTTTGTGAAATCTAAGAATTTATTTGTTTCACGCTATATATTATCCCTCTATTTCTCGCAGAAACGCCCCGTCCTTTAAAAGGGCGGGGCGTTTCTGCTTAGAAAGGACACTTGCGGATGGGGCTTCAAGTTACAAAATATTGAATAAAATGAAACTTTTCAAGCTTCCGAATCGTCTAATATGAGTTTATGTGACTTGTAAAGGTAAGATTAGACAGCATTCATCAGGGAGGCATATCGAGAAGTGAACTCTTCATCTCTACCCCAACGATCAAACGCAAGAACGAACAAGAAGACCCGCAAGCGCAAGAGAACAAGCTTCTTGCGCAAGTTGTCCCGGCTGTTTCTAGTATTGGTGATCCTTATTATCGCTGGCGGCAGCTGGTTCTACCTGGCACCCTCTGCCCGTAATTTCCGCTATACGGTGGCAGACACCTTGATCACCACCCAGCACCGCCATTGGGCCAAATACATTATCGGCGAAGACGAATTAAAGACAAGGGTAGCCGAATATTCCGACCGGTTCTCCCATATGGGCGACGAGAAGGATACACATGTTATCGAGCCGCCTCCTATTACGGATGACGAAGGAGCGGGGGATACACAGGATGAGCAGCAGCCCAAACCGCTGGTGGAGATTGAGCAGGTCAGCGGAACGGGGTATACCGGGTTCGTAATGATCGTGAACGATCCGACCAAGGTACGGCTGGGTATTCCCGCGAAGGTCGGCTCCGGTGAGAAAGTCACCAGCATGGTCGAGCGGACCGGAGCGATTGCCGGAGTGAACGGCGGCGGCTTCGCCGATCCGAACTGGAAGGGGAACGGCTTCAAGCCGATTGGTATTGTTGTCTCCCAAGGCAAGCTCTACTATAACGGGCTGGGCGGCAAAAAATCGACCCAAATCGTCGGCCTCGACAAGCAAGGCAAGATGCTTGCCGGCAATTATTCGCTGGAGGAGCTGAGCAAGCTTGGCGTGCAGGAGGCAGTATCGTTTCAACCGCGGCTGATCGTCAACGGCAAGGGGCTGATCAAGAATGCCGCCGAAGGCTGGGGCATTGCCCCGCGCACGGCCATGGGTCAACGCGCAGATGGGGCGATTCTGTTCGTGGTGATTGACGGCCGCCAGCCCAGCTACAGCATAGGCGCGAACCTCTACGATGTGCAGCAGATTATGCTGAAGCACGGTGCGGTAATCGCAGCCAATCTGGACGGAGGTTCGTCGACCGTACTGGTGAAGGACCATGAGATTGTTAACAAACCTTCCTCCCAGTATGGCGAGCGTTATCTGCCTACGGCATTCCTGGTGTTTGAGCACCCGGAGCAGGTGGACATTCCGAACATCTGGGAGGGGCTTGACCCTGCCAAGATTGACGCAGGTAAGAAGCGGAACTGATCATAAGTGAAGCGGAAGCGGCGGGAGCAATCCTGCTGCTTTTTACTATACTTGCAACTACAAACAACTATGCAAACACACTACATGACAACTACAGCAGCTACATATAACAATGCCTGTAACTGAATCTGCAGCATTCTCTTGGAATGCAGTGGACAGGTGTGCTACGATAATCGCTAGAGATTACGGGGGATACGCTCCTGCGAGCCATACTTGCGGACTGGAGAGACCTTATTTGACTCCAAACCGCCTTTTTGCGGGTGTAACGGACTCAGGAGCCGTTATTTTGGCAAAATGTCCTAGATTAAGCTACAAAATGGGCGAATAGAGGCTCCTCAGTCCGAAACTTGCTCCAAATGAGCCAAAATGCTGAAATAAGGGTTATGGAGTTCGCAGGCACTTAAATTAACAAACCAGCTACACATTGAATCACAATAAACACAACACCGGGAGAGGGGGACATCCGTTTGACCTTGCAGCAGCTCCGCTATGCGATTGAAATTGCCAGCAGCGGTTCGATGAACGAGGCGGCCAAAAAGCTGTTTGTCTCACAGCCCAGCTTATCCAATGCCATCAAAGAGCTGGAGACAGAGCTTGGCATTACGATTTTTGAACGGACCAACCGCGGGATCAGCATCTCGGTGGAAGGCATCGAATTCCTGGGCTATGCGCGCCAGATTATTGAACAGACGGAGCTGATGGAGAACCGATATACAGGGAAGAAACGCAGCCCGCTATATTTTTCCGTCACCACCCAGCATTATGCCTTTGCCGTGGACGCGTTCGTAACGCTGATGAACCAAAGTGAAGTGCAGGAGTACAATTTCAGCCTGCGGGAGACGCAGACCTACGAAATTATTGAAGATGTGCGCACCCTGCGCAGCGATCTGGGCATTCTGTACATTAATGAGAGCAATTATAAGCTAATGAATAAGCTGTTCAGCGACGGCAACCTGAAGTTTACACCGCTTTTTAATACGGTTCCCCATGTGTATCTCAGAGACAGCCATCCGCTAGCACATAAGGAGAGTATCTGCCTCGAGGATATTCATTCGTTCCCGTATGTGACCTTTGAGCAGGGGCAGAACAATTCCTTGCATTTCTCCGAGGAGATGCTGAGCTTCACCGGAACGGACAAGCATATCAAGGTTACGGACCGCGCCACACTCAGCCATCTGCTGCTGGGCACGGATTGTTACACAGTGGGTACGGGCATTCTGGCTTCCGAGCTGGACGGTGACGGGATGCTTACCATCCCTTTTGACAGTGAAGAGGTGTTCACCGTGGGCTGGATTGCCCATAAGGACCGCAAAGCCAGCCCTATAGCCTCCGCCTATATAGATTTGCTCAACGACCTGGTGGCCCGCAAGAGCTTCGAATTCAACCAATTTCTACTATAGAAGCAATGAATATATATCCTATAAAAAAAGCAGGAGGACGCTATGATTAGTCCCGTAACTGGAACCCGACGAACCGCCCCACCTTTTCGCAGCGAAATCGTAGGCAGCTTTCTGCGCACCGAGGAGATCCATGAGGCCCGCAGGCTGCAGGAGCTGGGGGAGATCACCGCAGAGCAGCTGTATGCTGTGGAAACTGCTGAAATCCGCAAGCTGCTGCGTATGGAACAAGAACTCGGACTGCAAGCTGTAACCGACGGCGAATTCCGCCGCTCCTGGTGGCATCTGGATTTCTTCCTTGGCCTTCAAGGTACGGTGAAGATTGACCTTAATCCTGCCGGAGGCCGGCCGGAAGCCAACCAGCGTGCGGAGAGCTTCCGCATCATCGACCGGATTTCCTTCAAGGACCATCCGATGGTCCGGCAGTTTAAGGATCTCAAGGCTATGACCGCGAACAGTGTACCCAAAATGACGATTCCATCACCAGCGCTGTTTCATTTTGTGGAGAATCATAACGGAAATGACGTCTATCCTGATCAGGAAACGCTCTATCAGGACATCATTGCCGTCTATAAGGATGCGCTGCAAGCGTTCTACGACGCTGGTTGTCGTTACCTCCAGCTGGATGATACCACCTGGGGCACGCTCTGCAGCGGCCGCCACCGTGCGCATCTGCGCAGCCGGGGGATTGACCCCGACCAGCTGGCGAAGGACTATGTGCGGCTGATCAACGAGAGCATCAGCGGCCGTCCGGCCGATATGACCGTAGCGCTTCACGTCTGTAGGGGCAATTTCCGCTCGGCCTGGTTCGCCGCCGGGGGCTATGAGCCGATTGCCAGTGAATTGTTCGCCCATGCGAAGGTGGATGTTTTTTTCCTGGAGTATGATAATGAACGTTCCGGCGGCTTCGAGCCGCTACGGTTTATCAAGGACCAGTTCGTGGTGCTCGGCCTGGTCACTACGAAACACGGCGGGCTGGAGAGCAAGGAGTCACTGAAAGCGCGGATTGAGGAAGCCGCGGAGTATGTTGATATCGAGAAGCTGTGCCTCAGCCCGCAATGCGGCTTCGCCTCCACCGAGGAAGGCAACCGTCTGACCGAAGAGGAGCAGTGGGACAAGCTGCGGCTGGTGAAGGAAACGGCGGATGAGATTTGGGTGTGAGTGGAGAAATGTATGAATCATACAATCGATAGTGTTACTTTTCAACTTCAGGAGCAACATGACCGTATCACAAGCACGGGTGATTAGGAGCGTCCCCACAAGGGGTGCTCCTTTTTTTTGTAGTTGTATTTTAAAACTTTTGGACCCGGCAATACCGCTGCACTGGCCGAAAAAGTCACGAAACAAAAAGCGGCAACGGTATTAAGTCTAATAAATCTGTTATAATTGGCGCAATAAAATTCAAAAACTCAACAGAAAAAGGAGACCCTGCTATGCAACATCAATGGAAAAAAGCGTTCGCGATCATTTTTAGCGGACAAATCTTTTCGATATTGACAACTTCGATGGTTCAATTTTCGATTATTTGGCATTTAACAGAAACAACAGGGTCAGCTTCGGTACTAATGATTGCTGGGCTAGCTGGATTTTTACCACAAGCGATTTTAGGTCCTTTTATAGGCGTCTGGCTTGATCGATGGAACCGTAAAAAAACGATGATTATAGCCGATAGTGCGATTGCATTCTTCAGTTTAGTATTAGGGTTATATTTCTTTTTTGGTGAACCTAGTTTGGCTTTTGTTTATTTGATTTTAATGATACGCTCTATTGCTTCTGCTTTTCATGCTCCAGCATTCCAAGCGGCAATTCCACTCTTAGCGCCTGAAGAGCAATTAACGCGAGTGGCCGGCTGGCAGCAAATGGTTTTCTCATTCTCAAATGTTATTGGGCCTGCGCTTGGAATTGCAGTTTACTCGGCCACTTCTCTTGGGACCGTGTTGTTTTTAGACGTGGCAGGCGCTTTGATCGCAAATATCATGCTGTTGTTTGTTAGCATTCATCAGCCCAAAACAGAGACCCTACAAACCCCTTCATTCTTAAATGAATTCAAACTGGGTTGGGATGCATTTATTAAAGTGAAACCGATTGTCTTAATCACAATGGCTACAGCTGTTTTTGGCATCGTGTTTATGCCGCTTGCGACCCTTTTCCCTTTCATGACGTTATCGTATTTTGGCCGCGGGGGGTATAGTGCGAGCATCGTAGAAGCGGTTTTTGGCATAGGTATGATTATTGGCGGTGTCATGTTGTCTGTACTCGCTTCGAAATGGAAAGATATAACGTATATGAGTTTGAGTTTGGCTTTGATTGGTCTAACCTGTGTGGTTAGCGGCCTGCTTAGTAAAGAGGCTTTTGTTCTATTCGTGATTCTTTCGTTCTTCATGGGATCGGCAGCTCCCTTTTTCAATGGACCTTACATGGCGATGATTCAGAGAGCGTTTGAGCCTGCAATGCTGGGACGCGTTATTTCACTCGTTACTAGTGTGATGCTGCTCTCCTCCCCAATTGGACTCCTGCTGGCAGGACCGATCGTTAATAGGTATGGTGTTCAAGTGTGGTTTTTCTGGTCAGGTGTTGTCATAATATTGACCGGTATATTCATTTTTTTCCGGTTCAAACGTATGCGTGTGGAATTGTAGTAGCTTGAACTTATGAGCTATTTGCAGATGGAAAGGTGAATGATTAGACTGGCATAAAAATCGAACAGCGGCGGACAAGACTTGAAAGATAAAGTCTTAGACGGCCGCTGTTTTTATTGAACTAACGGCCGGTGAAGCGGCGCTGCCAAGGCAGACCATTCCGTCCCCGGCCCAGTTCCTCTCGGAGCTGCAGCGCGGCGAGAATAAGCAGACGACGGAAGCCGTATACAGCAGCCAGGATGAGCTGGTGGCGGATATCGCAGCGGCGTACCGCGATGCGATTCAGGCGTTCTATGAGCTGGGTTGCCGCAACCTTCAGCTAGACGACTGCACCTGGGGCATGCTCTGCGACAAAGGCTACTGGGAATACCGCCAGAAGGAAGGTGTCGATGTGAACGAGATCGCCAAGTTGTATGCGCATATCAACAATGAAGCGATCAAGGACCATCCGGCTGATATGGTAATCACCATGCATGTGTGCCGCGGTAACTTCCACTCCACCTGGGCAGCTTCGGGCGGCTATGAGCCGATTGCTGAAGTTTTGTTCGGCACCGTAGATGTGGACGGCTTATATTTGGAGTTCGACACCGACCGGGCAGGAGGCTTCGCACCGCTGCGCTTCATTAAGGACCAGCAGGTTGTACTTGGCCTGTTCAGCTCCAAAACCGGAGAGCTGGAGAACAAGGAAGAAATATTGAAGCGGATTGCGGAAGCGGCTGAATACGTCGATATCAATCGGCTAAGCATCAGCCCGCAATGCGGCTTCGCCTCCACGGAGGAAGGCAATATCTTGACTGAGGAGCAGCAATGGGCGAAGCTGCGGTTCATCAAAGAGATTGCGGACGGGGTGTGGCAGTAAGCGCGGTTAAGCAGTGTAGACAGGTAAGATAGTCAAAAAGGAACGGCTGTACCGCCCGTGAGGGTAGTGCAGCCGTTTTGGCGTAACCAGTCCCGCTAACACTGAGGCATTGTTCCGCTAGGGCAGAGATCTTGCATCCGCCCTATACCGTGATACGGACTATGTAATATTCATTGCTCACAGCCAGGCCTGACGGGGTGGCATGCTCCCGGAAGTGCTGCTCCACTGCCGGTAGAACTTCGGAGATCATCATCTCGTGGACGGCAGACGTCTGCCCGAAGCAGCTTAAACGGATCACATCGAGTGGTTGATGCAGATACTCCAGATGGGTAACCAGGTCAACAGAGGACTGTGCGAAGTTTCCGCCAGCCAGTTGAGATTCCAGCTTGTCTAATACGGGGCGTTCAGCGGGAATCACTGCCTTGAACAGGGTTGGGATTAAGCCGGCAAGCTCGCCGAGACGATGATCCCCCGGATGCAGTCCGAGTATCAGGCCGCCTTGTCTGACCACTCTGCTCAGATCAGGATAAGCGGAAGTAGGACCTTTGCGATTGTAGGCACAATCGAATTCACCATTCGCAAAAGGCAGAGCGGCTTTGGTGCTGGCGGCGACGAACGAAACATTGGCAAGCTTATGGGCATTGCCGGTCTCGATGAAACCTGGGGTAACATCCAGCCCAACAATGGACTTAACGGATGGACTCCAGGAAATAGTATACGCCCCGTCGCCGCATCCAATGTCCAGCACTCTCTGACCCGGAACCAGTTCAGCAACTTCTTTGTCAAAAATCTGCTCTCCATCCCGGCCAGCAGTGGTGGAATGCCAGGGATATGCGTATTCGCCAGTCAACGCTTCGAGCTGCGCGTACCAGGCAAACGAGTGCGGGGGTAACCAATCCTTATGTGTGGTTGGATCTGCCAATTTCATGGATAGACAACACCTCCTGATCTTTCATGGGTTTGATCTTTAGATAATGTGGAAACATATTGTATATCAGATCGAAGCGGATGGCAACCCACTTCCGAACCTGTGACGTTCCGTACACTTTACGTGGGACGGGCAAGAAGGGTATAATTGTGAAGGTTATTTTTTTAATTCATGTTGAAAGTGAGCGGTTATCCTATGGGTCGTAAATGGAACAATATTAAGGAAAAGAAAGCATCGAAAGACGCCAACACTAGCCGGGTGTACGCGAAATTTGGTGTTGAAATTTATGTTACTGCCAAAAAAGGCGAGCCGGACCCTGAGGCCAACCGTGCGCTGAAGGTCGTTCTGGAGCGTGCCAAAACCTACAACGTGCCGAAGGCGATCATTGACCGGGCACTGGAGAAAGCCAAAGGCAGCGGTGAAGAAAGTTATGAAGAGTTGCGTTACGAAGGGTTCGGTCCCGGCGGAACGATGCTGATCGTGGAGGCTCTGACCAATAACGTTAACCGTACAGCTCCTCAGGTACGTTCGGCATTCAGCAAGAATGGCGGGAATATGGGCGTGAGCGGCTCGGTAGCCTACATGTTCGATTCCACAGCGGTTATCGGCGTAGAAGGCAAATCCGCCGACGAAGTCATCGAGCTGCTGTTCGATGCCGAAGTCGATGTGCGCGATGTGCTGGAAGAAGACGAGGCGGTCATTGTGTACGCTGAGCCGGATCAGTTCCACGCGGTGCAGGAGGCTTTTAAAAGCGTAGGCATTACCGAATTTACCGTGGCTGAGCTGACCATGCTGCCGCAGAATTTCGTAGCAGTGTCTGAAGACGCCCAGGCCCAATTCGACAAGCTGATTGATGCACTCGAAGAAATCGAGGATGTCCAGCAGGTCTATCACAACGCCGATTCGGAAGAGGAATAATACAGCGGCTGCACCTCAGATTGAATGAGGGGCAGCCGTTTTATTATGATCAGGAATAACAAGGCGAGCGGGAGATGAGGTGGGTGATGTGTCGATCAGCGCTGCCTCATTTGCTGAACTTGGTGGCAACCACGCCAACTGTATTTCGTACATTTATTTCGGTTCTAAATCGTCCCAAAACAACTTTAGCTGTATTTGGTGCAGTTATTTTTCGGAAAAATGCTCCTCAACGCCAAAATGGGGAATTATAAATGTACGAAATACAGTTATACCTCAATCTGCCGCCAAATTCGCTGTTATAAATGTACGAAATACAGTTAAAATCAAAACTGCCAAAGTTACCTGTCATCATCCACACTTATCTGCTCCCAACAACCATCTGCTCCCAACAACCAACCTGCACTTTCTACCTTCAACTTGGCTGGCGGAGGAACTTCCTCATTAACACAGCAGGCAGCAGCTCGCCTGTCCAGTTTAGCTCGGGTAGCTCCATAAGGACGACCGGGTTTAATCCCTTCCCCCTATATACCTTGACCACGAATGAAGCAGATGTGTTAAACACATCCTATTCAGGGTAATCACTACTACATCCATACTACAACATGACATTAGAGGCAAGATCAAGGGGGACATCGTATGAAATGGAGAGGCAGAAGAGGAAGCTCCAACGTAGAAGACCGCAGAGGCAGCGGTGGCGGAGGAGGCTTGGGCGGCGGTAAACTAATCGGCGGGGGAATTGGCGGCATAGTGATTCTGCTGATTGTCACCCTGCTGGGCGGCAATCCGGGAGATCTGCTCGATGGCATTACCGGCGGCGGCTCAGACACCAGTGCTCCCTATACTGAAACGCAACAGGAGAAGGAGCTAGCGGACTTCGTGTCTGTAGTGCTGGCGGATACAGAGGACGTATGGTCAGAAGTATTCCAGCAAAACAACCAGGTCTACGAGAATCCCAAGCTGGTCTTATACACGGAGAGTGTGCAATCGGCTTGCGGGGTATCGGGCGCTTCGGCGGGCCCCTTCTATTGTCCGGGGGATCAGAAGCTGTACATAGACCTTAGCTTCTATGATGAGCTGCAGCGGGAGTTCCAGGCTCCCGGCGACTTCGCGATGGCTTATGTCATTGCCCATGAGGTGGGGCATCATGTGCAGACTCTGCTCGGAGCATCCGACACGCTGAATGCCCAGCGCCAGCAGCTAAGTGAGACGCAATTTAACCAGAAGCTGGTCCAATTCGAGCTTCAGGCAGACTATCTCGCAGGTGTATGGGCGCATCATGCACAAGGGATGAACCTGCTGGAGGAAGGCGATCTGGATGAAGCTCTCACCGCAGCCAGTGCAGTGGGCGATGATACGATCCAGAAGAAGGCCCAAGGGTACGTTGTTCCCGAGAGCTTCACGCACGGCACCGCCGAGCAGCGCAAAAGTTCATTCTACAGCGGCTTCGAGTCCGGTACGTTGGCCGGAGCCTCGGGCTTGTGATTGCGGCATCAGCCGGTACATGCAGGAATGAATTGACTTTTAAAATGGACTTCATTACTATAAGTGTAGTCCAATAAGGCGATGGAGTTCGCCATAACTGTCTCATGCAGACTAATGACTCCTACCAGTGAACAGCGCTGGTAGGAGTCTGTTTTGAATTATAGGAATTAATAGGTTCTATGCTATAATTTATCCTTCTATTTCTCGCAGAAACGGATGCCTGAAAGCGATACGTAGTATCGCTGCTTCGGAAGCATACGCTTCTGCAGAGGACGGCGAAGCCGTTTCTTCTTAAAATATAAGAATTTATATGTTTCACGCTATCCATTATCCTTTTATTTCTCGCAGAAACGGATGCCTGAAAGCGATACGTAGTATCGCTGCTTCGGAAGCATACGCTTTTGCAGAGGACGGCGAAGCCGTTTCCACTTGTGTAGAGAGCTAATCTGATTTCGGGAGTCCGTAAGTATGAGAGACAAACTAGTAATCTGGCGTAAATTCGCCGCTGAGAGAAGTTACACCGCGCTTTGGAGCACCTTCATGAAATGGACGATTCTGGGTTCCATAGTCGGACTGCTGGCCGGGAGCGCATCGGCGGTTTTCCTGGAAAGTCTGGATTACGTCACATCAGCTCGGCTGAGCCAGCCTTGGCTGTTGTATCTGCTGCCGCTGGGCGGCGCATTAGTCAGCTATCTGTATATGAAGGTAGGAGAGAGCAGCTCCAGGGGCAACAATCTGATTCTCGAACAGATTCAGGAGGGCAAAGAAACCATCCCGCTCAGGATGGCACCGCTGGTCTTGTTCGGCACGCTGATCACCCATTTGTTCGGCGGTTCCGCCGGGCGGGAAGGGACCGCTGTCCAGATGGGCGGTAGCCTTGCCGATGCATTCGGCCGCTGGATCAAGATCAGCCCGCTGGATCGCAAGATCCTGCTGATGTGCGGGATCAGCGCAGGCTTTGGCTCGATTTTTGGCACCCCGCTTGCAGGTACGTTATTCGGCTTGGAGGTAGCGACACTGGGAATCATCAGCCAACAGGCCTTGCTGCCCTGTTTTGTGGCCAGCTTCATCGGGGATCTGGTAACCACCAAGCTGTGGGGTGTGCAGCATATCCATTATGCTGTGAGTGAATACCCGGCGCTGAATCTTCCCGTACTGCTGAAGGTAGTGCTGGCTTCCGTACTATTTGGATTGACCAGTCTGCTGTTCAGCGAAACGATTCATTTTCTCAAAAAAAGCTTGGCCGCCATCATCCACAGTCCGGTATTAAGAAGCGCAGCAGGCGGACTGATTGTTATCGCACTTGTATACATAGTAGGTTCGCGCGACTACCTGGGACTTGGCATTCCGCTGATTAGCAGTTCTTTTGAAGAGGGCGTGTCGACGTTTGCCTTCCTCTGGAAGCTGATCTTCACCACACTTACGCTCGGAACTGGTTTCCAGGGCGGGGAGGTGACACCGCTGTTCGCCATTGGAGCGACATTGGGTGACACTTTGGCAGGCATTCTTCATCTATACGGGCCATTTCTGGCCTCGCTGGGATTCATCGCCGTCTTCTGCGGAGCGGCTAATACGCCGATCGCCTGTTTCCTGATGGGCATCGAATTGTTCGGCTCGCAGGGTGCGGTATACATGTTCATTGCTTGTCTGGTCAGCTATTTATGCTCCGGCCACAGCGGGATCTATACCTCACAGCAGATTGGCATCTCCAAAAGCCAGCTGATCACCTACCCGGCAGGGACTAGCCTGGCAACGGCCAAACTGCGGCGTGCAGAAGCTAAAGCGAACAATAAAAATGGCATATAACAATAATTATTTATTGTTTATCGATATATTTTTATTGAAAATACCTTTTAGATCTGTTAATGTTAATTGCAAGAACAACAATACATTTCTAAAAGGAGTTTATGTTATGAAATCCAAAATTTGGTTTAAAGTTGGTTCCAATGTATCTCTTGTGCTTTTTTATTTCATGATCGTTCTGGGTATAGCCTCGGTGATCGGACATTATGTGGGAGAATTCGAGCCTATCTTTGGACAATTTGATCTGGTGTTCAATGAATACCCTGCCCTGTATGCCGATCAGTCCTTTATTAACCTTTCCTTATTAACTGTTATAGCTGTCTTTGCTTTCTCCATTCTTTTTACATGGTACATGCACAAGCTGTTGAAGAACATCTATAAAGAGAGTCTGTTTATGCAGCAGAATGTTACTATTTTGTTCAAATTGGGGATCACCTTCCTGGTTCTGGGTTGCAGCTTTAATTATATGGATGGATTGTTGGCAGTAAGAGCACTGGATACTCTGGAGATCGCCAATGCAAGCCTTGTTTATGCGAATCTGTCTTATATCGACCCTTTAATTGGCGGAATTCTGCTGCTGATCATTGCTTCGGCACTGAAAGTTGCGGTACGGGCAGTTGAAGAGAACAACCAAACCATATAAGCGAAGTAGGGGATAATGATGATACGCATAAAGCTTGATGTGATGATGGCTGAACGTAAAATGTCTCTAAACCGACTCTCCGAGCTGGTCGATCTTACCCCGGCCAACCTGTCCATCCTCAAGAATGAGAAGGGTAAGGCGATCCGCTTCACCACGCTGGACGCCTTGTGCAAAGCGCTGAACTGTCAGCCCGGCGATCTGCTGGAGTACATTCAGAACACAGAGGAACCACAAACCTGAGGAAGAAAGGACATCAATGATGACTGATAAACTGTATTATGATTCCGCCTATATCTCCATGTGGGAAACGACCATTCAAGAGGTGCTGGAACGGGAGGACGGGATTTATGTGGCGCTTGAGCAAACGGCCTTCTACCCGCATGGTGGGGGCCAGCCCTGTGACAGGGGGGAGATCTCGGGCATCGCTGTTCTTGATGTAGTAAGTGAAGAGGGCAAGGTACTGCATAAGCTGGAAAGTTTGCCGCAAGAACGGCAGGGAAGCTGCCGGCTCGACTGGGAGACGCGGTTTGACCATATGCAACAGCATAGCGGACAGCATCTGCTCTCCGCCGTCTGTCTGAAACTGGCCGGGGCGGTGACGGCAAGCTTCCATCTGGGCAATGAGGATTGTACGATCGATGTGGAAAGGGTAGAATTGTCGGAGACGCTGCTCGCCTCCATTGAGCAGGAGGTTAATCTGGAGATTTACCGTAACCACCGGATTGTCAGCCATTGGGTAAGCGCGCAGGAAGCTGCCAAACTGCCGCTGGTCAAAGCACCCACAGTGACAGAGGAAATCCGGATTGTAGAGATCCAAGAGGTGGAGTACAACGCCTGCGGCGGAACACATGTAGCTGCAACGGGTGAGATCGGCATAATCAAGCTGCTGAGAACGGAGAAGATCAAAGGCAAGACACGAATCTATTTCAAATGCGGCACCCGTGCCCTGAACGAATTCAATGAACAGATGAAGATTCTGGCAGCCCTGTCCGTCAGGTTCAATACCGGCAAAGAAGAGATTATGGACCGCATTCAAAAAGCGGATCAGGAGCAGAAGCTGCTTCAGTCGCAGCTGAACGCGGCCAAGGAGCAGCTCGACAGTTATTTGGCACAAGAGCTGCTGGCGCAAGAGGATGGAGGGCTGATCTCGTATATTTTTGCGGACAAGCCGCTGAAGGATCTCCAGAGCCTTGCCACTAAGCTGACCGCTCAGACGGATGCTGCTGTATTGCTGGCCACGACGATGGAGAGTAAGCTGGTGTATGCCCACAGCGGCAGCGGTGAGTTGTCTTGCGGAGCCTTTTTTAAGACGCATCTGGCAGGCTTTAACGGCAAAGGCGGCGGCAGCGCAGTCATGGCCCAGGCCGGATTCCCGTCATGGGATGAGGCCCTTTCGTTCTATGAGTTCACAAGAGCACAAGCACGTTAGAATATGAAAATAAAGCACCCCTGATGCATAGCGCATCAGGGGTGTTTTTGCGGCCGAAAGCTGACCTTGTGGAAATTGTTGATTGCCTTGAACAGCGATTGCCCTTCGTCCTTAACCATAAAGTCCGGTTCAAGCGGCAGCAGCATGGCCTGATAAGGCTCAGGCACCCAGATATACTGATGGATATAGGCCGTCAGCATGAACCCGCAGCGCTCCCAGAAGTGCACCCGCTCCCAGTGAACTGGGCTGTTTCCGGCTTCTACTTCGATCACCAGTGCCTTCAGCTGGAAGCTGTGCACCGCCCATTCCCGGATCTGCCGCAGAAACAACGTCCCCAATCCCTGGCCCCGATGATCCTCACGTACAGCCATATAGTCAATAATCAGCACCTGTTCCGGGTCTTTCCCTCCAAGTCCGGTGATTGCCATCGCTATATACTCGCCGCCGCTCCTTCCGATATGCAGACAGGCAAGCTTACGCTCCACCATGCTGCGCAGAATGGACACAGGCTTGGCCCCTGACGGAAAAGCAGTCAAATACAGCGGTTCTACTCTGCTCCATAACTCTTCATCCCAATCTTCGAGTGTTGCGAAATCAAGTTTCATCATGAGTCACCTCTGGTTTCATCATAGCAGAGGAGGTGGGTAAGAGTACAACCGGCGCAAGCCCCCGATACAGAGAAGCCTTGACAGAAACGACACCAGTGTCATAAAATTAAAAAGCGACATCATTGTCGTTTTATAGCGAAGCAATCTGATGGAGGAATTACCATGACAGAGAAATCAGCGTTAAAAAAACGTCTTATCCTGGAGGCCGCCCACCAGGTATTTATCCGTAAAGGCTTCACCGCCGCTACAATGACGGATATCGTGGAGCAATGCGGCATCAGCCGGGGCGGCTTGTACAGGTATTACAGCTCCACGGAGGAGCTGTTTCGGGCGTTAATGAGCGAGAATACGGATACGATGCGAGCGGCTTTTGAAGATATGATGGGGGCAGGCATGACATTCCGTGATATCATGGAGCTTTTTATTCAGGAGCAGAAAGTGGAGCTGCTGGAGATCCACCATAGCCTGATGACGGCAGCCTATGAATTTTTTCTCTCCCATAAATCCGCTGGGGACCGTGAGCTGCTGCGCGGGCAATATGAACAGAATACAACGCTGCTGGCCGGGTTAATCAGCTATGGCAATCAACGCGGGGAGCTCGAAGTCGACTCGGCTCCGGCTGCCGCCAGCCGGATTGTCGTATTCATTGAAGGCTTGCGTGTACTCAGCCTGTCGGTGGAGCTGACCGAAGCTTTTATCACTGAGCAGTTGGGCTTTATTCAGAACCAGCTCTATGGAAGGAACAACGCCTAATGAGAGCAGGACTAAGCGTTCACAAGATAACGAAGCAATACCGCGAGCAGGAGCTTGTGCTGAAGGAGGTAACGCTGGAGGTGGAGGAGGGCTCGTTCACAGCCATCGTAGGACCCAGCGGCTCAGGCAAAAGCACCTTGCTGAACATCATGTCCGGCTTGCAGAAGCCGAGCAGCGGTGAAGTGTATATCAACGGGAACAATATTACCCGCTTCAGCGAGAAGGAAATGGCCAACCTGCGGAGGAGGTCGCTGGGGCAGATTTTTCAGGGCTATTATCTGATGTCCCATCTCACGGCTGAAGAGAATATTCGCATGGGCCTGCCGGTATCCGGTGACAGCCAAACGGTTCAGGAGCTGGCGCAGCTGCTGGATATCGAGGGGATTCTCGGCCAATTTCCCAGGCAGATGTCCGGAGGCCAGCAGCAGCGGGTGGCGATTGCCAGAGCCTTGATCAAGAAACCGCAGGTTCTGTTCTGCGATGAGGCTACTGGAGCATTGGATGAGCTGAACAGCAAGAAGGTGATCGCCCTGCTGCATCAGGTAAGGCTGCAATATGGAGTTACAGTGCTGTTCATCACCCACAATCCGGAGATTGCACGGACTGCGCAGCGGGTTATTACTATGAAAGACGGTTCTGTTCATAAGGATGTTGTCAATGCCAAGCCGATCCGGGCAGAAGAGATGAGCTGGGCATGAGGGGTCTGAATAAACAAATCTATAGTCAGTTGCGGCAGAGCCGCAGTTATGCCATCGTCCTGTTTCTAATCGTCCTGCTGACCTCGCTGATGTTCTTCTTCGTACAGTTCTCTATAGACAAGAACGAAGTGAAGCTTAAGGGATACAATCTGGCTCAGAAGCAGGAACAATTCCGCTTTCAGCTAAGCGATACCCCGGAAGCAGAGCTGAAGCTGGAAGAACTGAAGCAGCAGTTCGTGATTGAAGAACGCAGGATCAAAAAAGTGACCGAACAAGGCCGTAACCTGTTCCTGATGCAAACGCCGCAAGAGTTGAATTTGCCTTATCTGGTTGAAGGTCAGCTGCCGCAGCGTACCGGTGAGATCGCCGTGCTGCCGCAATTTCTGGAGTTGAACCATAAACGGGTAGGGGATAAGCTGTATATCGGACGTGAAGGGTATACCATTACGGGAAGTATGTATCTTCCGGATGTTCAGGCGTTTGTTCCGTGGGGCGAAATGCAGCAGGAATATGCCTCTGCTACGTTTGTGCTGATGCAGCCGGAGGATTACCAGGCAGTGACCGCTTATAAGCGCAACTATTACAGCGCCAGAGCGAAGTCAGGGGTGGAGGCAGCTGTCTCCCTGCAGAAGCTGAAGGATGACCCTGAATTTATTAATTTCGAACAATCAGAAGATACGGCTGCCAATTCCGAGCTGCGGCATTCGCTGGAGTCCAATACCAGCTTGGCATTGTCTTTCCTGGTGGTGCTGAGCATGGTCACCTGGTTTATCTTTCATATGTTCTACAAACGATTCTTGCTGCTGCATCAACAAGAAATTGGAGTCTATAAGGCCTTGGGGTATACCCGACGTCAGATTAGCTCTGTAATGCTGCGTTTTGCTGTGATTCTGTCAGCAGCGGGGGCCTTGGGAGGTCTGCTCGCCGGCTTCCTGGCCAGCAATGTGCTGATGAATATGCTGCGCAGCTCGTATTCCTTCCCTTATTATGAGCGGGGTGTGTCCGCCGCTTCCCTTGCGCTCGGACTATTGCTTCCTGTCGCCGGAACGATACTGATCACTTTAGCGACTATAGTTCCCTTTATGAAGCGGGAGCCAGCCAGCTTACTCAATCCCGTTCAGAGCAACAGGGATAATCGCGGAGTACTGGCAGCGCTGAACAAGCTTGTAAGCCTGCTGCCGGAGAAGCTGCGACTGCCATTCCGCGTGGTACTGCGCAGATGGAATGCCTTGCTTCTCAGTGCTGCCGCTGTGCTCCTGATGACTACGCTGTTTATTATGAGCTATGCCTTATACCAATCCAGTAATACCCTTATTGATTCGCAAACGGCAGGCGTAAATTATTCTTACGATATATCCTATTCCAGTCTGCAGCCGGATGCCCTTGAAGCTTCCGCAGCCGGCCGGATGTATTACTTGCGGCAGCCGGTCGAGCTGTTTACAGAGAGCAGTTCAACCAGTAAGCCGCTGCAAATGCTTGGACTGGACACAGACGGAGACCTGTTTATACTGCTGGATGATAAGAAGCATCCTATTGAGTTGGAGAATATGGAGGGCGTGGTGGTCCCCCAGGCCATGCATGTATTGTATGGCATCGACGCTGGGGATCAGCTGCAATTCAAGGTGAGCGACAGCACATTTACCGCTTCGGTTGAAGCGATCAGCGAGAATGGCGAACCGGATACGGTATACACTGCCAGACCTCGGCTTGTGGAGTGGCTGAATCTGCCCGCGAACGTTCATTCCGGGTTATGGAGCAAGCTGAACACTGCGGATGTACAAGCCCAGGTGGTTACTTCAGCGGATCGGCAAGCCGCCCTGCAGAGCAGCGCGGTGTCCAACCGTTCCAGTGCGGTGATGAACCAGGTGATTGGCCTGGTTATCGGCTGCCTGCTGATCTACCTGGTGATTCTGCTGAATTTCCAGGACAGCCTCAGGGATATGCAAGTGCTGAAGCTGCTTGGCTACAGACCGAAGGAGATTGGGCGTTTCCTGCTGGATGTATATAAACCATTATTCGTGGTATTTTATCTGCTATCCCTGCTTCCGGCCATTTATATTACTAAACAAATTCTCCGCTTGATTTCTTTGCAGACAGGCGATTATATACCGTTCTCCACCAGTCCGTGGATGCTGGTACTACCGCTGGTAGTCATTCTGTTAGAGTACACGGTGGTTGTAATCAGCTTTCAGAGGAGGGTACGGAAGGCAAGCGATCAGGAGAGCTTAAACGTAATTTAAGACTATCAATCCCATATCTTAGGGCGGTCAATTCCCATTGTTCTCATATAGTCTAACAACTGACCTGTGTGAACAGCTTCGTGGTAAGCAATGCGTAATAACATATCCCCAAGTGTTCTAATATAACCACCTGCATCATAAAGGTCGATTTCTATATTTTCTAAATCGTTTATACTAATTGTTCTTATGTATTTCAAGAATTCCTCACGATAAGGTTGTGCAAATTCAAGTTCATCATCTACTGATGTGAATTCTTTTGCTTCAAAGGGATTAAACAAATTAGATAGTGCTTTACCACCTCTACCTATAAGAACTTGGTGAAAAAGAAACTCACCTTGTAATAAATGTCTAATCATTTCAGCACAAGTAAGAGCGTCTTCATCAGGTTTCCAATTTAACCTTTCTTCGGGTATAGCTTTCCATAATTTTATACTTCTACGTCTAACTTCTTCAAAATTAAAAATGATTAAATCAGTTGCATTCATCTAAACTCACCCCTTTGTTTCTATTCATAGGTAAATTATACCAAGGTCATTTTGAATAGACAAGAATATACATTTTAAAATTTACGCAAGACAACAAATTTTACGCAAACAGCTTTTTCGATTATGTATCAGCAGCAAAAGGACCTGATCCGCGATTCTGCGGGTCAGGCTCTTTTGCTGAATTGGCTTTAATAAACGGTCATGGTGGAGCGAGGATTTCAGGCCTGGGAGACACACCCAAGTTCCGGCCTATGATCAATTGACGAATAAGAAGGTGTTTGCTTATAATGGTTTATATAAGTGCTACTTAATTAATATTTATATTAACTTATTAACCAATTGAGGAGACTAACCTAATGGATACAACAACAGCAGCATTAACGATCCATCCCCGCAGACGTGGAGCAGAGCTTGGGGATATGTTCGGCATTTTTTTCGAAGACATTAATCATGCGGCAGATGGAGGACTCTATGCAGAGCTTGTGCAGAACCGTTCGTTCGAATTTGACCCTATTGATCATCGGGAATATCACGCATTAACGGCATGGGAAACCGTCGAAAGAGGGGGTGGCAAAGCAGCAGTCACAATAGAAACCAGCCACCCGCTCAATGAGCGCAACCCTCATTATGCCGTAATCGAAATTCTGGCAGAAGGGGCAGGTGTCGGCATCCTGAATCAGGGATTTAACAGCGGCATATCGCTGACCAAGGGTGAGAGCTATCTGTTCTCGGTGTATGCCCGCCGTGACAACAGCTTCAATGAACCGCTTGTGCTCACACTGGAGAGCCATGAAGGAGTTGTGCATGCTGAGGCATCCATTACAGTGGACAGCGCAGAATGGCGGAAATATGAGGTGAGACTAACCGCACAAGACACCGATGTCAGCAGCAGACTGGTGCTGGTTACCACAGGAAGCGGCAAGCTGTACCTGGATATGGTTTCCCTGTTTCCTGAAGCGACCTTCCGGGGACGTCCGGGCGGAATGCGCAAGGATATTTCTGAATGGCTGGCTGCGCTTAAGCCGAAGTTCATGCGTTTCCCCGGCGGCTGCCTGATCCATGATGGCTCCTTGAATCCGGATGCCAGAGATTCCCTGTATCACTGGAAGAATACACTTGGCGATGTTGCGCAAAGACCGTCCAGACGAAACAATTGGTCTTATAATCAGACACTCGGACTGGGGTATTATGAGTATTTTCAATTCTGCGAGGATATTGGGGCCAAGCCGCTTCCCGTACTTCCCGGCGGCTATAATCCGCACCGCAATCAAGCCGTTCCGCTGGATGAGCTGGAACCATGGATTCAGGATGCGCTGGATTTGATTGAGTTCGCCAACGGTGACAGCTCCACCCCTTGGGGAAGCAAACGTGCTGAATTGGGACATCCTGAACCGTTTGGCCTGGAATATGTAGGGATCGGCAACGAGGAAGTAGGGGAACCCTTCTTCGAGCGTTATCCTTATTTCCACCGGGCGATCAAAGAACGTTACCCGGACATCAAGGTGATTAATTCAAGCGGCCCGTTTGCGGCAGGCTCGGAATATGACCGGGGCTGGAACTCGGCAAAAGGACATGGCTCCGATCTGGTAGACGAGCATTATTATCAATCACCGGAGTGGTTCCTGGCCAACTATCACCGCTATGACAACTTCAAGGCGGATGAGCCGAAGGTTTTCTTGGGAGAGTTCGCCTCCTGGGGCAATAGCTATTATAATGCGCTCGCTGAAGCGGCTTACATGACCGGTCTGGAACGAAATGCCCATGCCGTCGGCCTGGTCTGCTATGCCCCCATGTTATGCAATGCCGATTATGTGAACTGGAAGCCGGATATGATCTGGTTCAATAACCATCAAGTTTACGGAACACCCAACTATTATGTGCAAAAGCTGTTTATGAATCACCACGGCGATCAATTGCTGGCTGTGGAAGGCAGCGGCTTCAGCGCACCGCAGGCGGCTGCGGCTTCTGCGATTATCGGGCCAATTGTCCTGACGGCCAGTAATACGGCGGCCGAATTCTACGACATAGAGCTGCTGAACCGGGTCACCGGGGAGAAGCGAACCTTCAGCGGACTATCCCCGGAAGTGAATACAATGAAGGATCTGCCGGAAGGCAGCAATATTCCGCGTGTACTTGAACTGGGTGAAACCGGCTGGGAGCACTATACTTTAAGCCTGAAGGCGAGAAGAACGGCAGGACCCAAAGGGTTCATTATTGAATTCGGGCGCAAGGATGATCACAATCGCCTCTTCTGGGAGCTGGGCGGCTGGCTGAATCAGGATACGATGGTCTGTGCCGTTGTAGACGGACGGAATTCTGTCCTGACGCAGAGCATGTTCTCGGTAGAAACCGATGTGGAATACAGCCTGGTGCTGGAAGTGTCCGGCAGAGAGATCCGCACCTATATTGACGGCGAACTGGTGAATGAGACCGAAGACAAGCTTCCAACCATTGAACCGCTGTATTATACGGCCAGCATGGAGCTTTCAAGCGGAGACATCATTCTGAAGGCTGTCAATGTGCAGGCTGAGGCTGTGACCGCTCATATCAATATAGATGACAACATTCAAGGGGGAATGAATGTAGACGTATTTGAATTGTCCGGCCACAACCTGGAGGACGAGAACAGCTTCGAGCACCCTGAGCAAATTGTACCGCAAGAGCGGAGTTTCAGTACGGAGGAATCCGGTTTCGCCTATACTTTTCCGAAACAATCGGTCACGGTCTTTAGAATTCGCCAGCGTGTATCCCAATAACCTATAGAATAGGAGAATGAAGATGAATGCACCTTTATTCCGTGACCCGATTCATGACGGGGCAACAGACCCCACACTGATCTGGAACCGTGCTGCGAAGGAATGGTGGATGGTGTACACCAGCCGCAGAGCGTCCGCCGAAGATTCCGGCGTGGCCTGGGTTCACGGCAGCGGGCTTGGTGTGGCTTCCTCTAAGGATGGAGGTGCTACCTGGGCCTACCGGGGGCTGCTGCCTGGCCTTGACATCGAGTGGGGACACAATACGTTCTGGGCGCCGGAGATCATCTGGCATGAAGGAACTTATCACATGTATGTGAGCTACATCCAAGGTGTGCCGGACCGCTGGAGCGGTTTCGAACGTAATATTCTGCACTACACCAGCCCGGATCTGCTAGCATGGTCCTACCAGTCTATGTTGTCGCTTAGCTCGAATCGGGTGATCGATGCCTGTGTGTTCCCGCTGCCGGGTGGCGGCTTCCGCATGTGGTATAAGGATGAAGCACATAACTCCGCCACCTATGCCGCCGACAGCCAGAACCTGTATGATTGGGAGGTCGTCGGTCCAGTCTTGACCCATCAGGGCCATGAAGGTCCGAATGTGTTTGAGTTCAAAGGAAGCTACTGGATGATCATCGACGAGTGGAGAGGGCAAGGCGTCTTCCGCTCTGAGGATCTGGAGCACTGGGAACGCAATGGTCTGATCCTCGATCAGCCCGGCAGCCGACCGGATGACGGAACCATCGGCCTGCATGCTGACGTGGTGGTACAGGGGGATGAGGCGTTCATCTTCTATTTCACGCACCCGGAACGTTCTGCTGCGAATGCCAATCTGTCCACATATGCCACCCGACGCTCCTCGGTTCAGGCTGCACGGCTGGACGTGGTGGAGGGCAAGCTGGTCTGTGACCGGGATGAGGCGTTCGAGCTGGCACTGCGGGGCGAAAGCGAGTAGATTGTTTAGAGTAACCATGAGGTATGCTTTGAAGTGCTACATAGTGTTTTCATAAGATTGAACAGGAGTTATTAATTTAGTTGCAAAACTGCATCTAATTAGACGATTTTTTCCGTTTTGGAGCAAATAGTTGCAGAATAGCACTTAATTCCGGCGTTTGAACGAAAAATACTTTATTTTCTCGAAATTAGTTGCACTATCGCACTTAATCGCCTGATAACTTACGATTGGGATGGAATTAGTTGCACAATCGGTTACTACTTAGGCCCTGCGATACTCCAAGAGCTTAAATGATAGCTAACCCACTGTCTAGCGGACCTCATAGCTCTTATTTGCTCATTACTGCGATAGGTAGAGGTCTTAGGACCGTATAGCCGCTATATCGTCCAAACGGGCTCTGGCCCGGGGATTTTATGTGATATAGAGGCTCCTCGGTCCGTTAATCCGTCAAATCTGCGTATGTACAGCAAATAGAGGCTCCTGGGTCCGCTAGCGGTCTGAAATCGGAGCCGGGCTTACGTGCGAAGAGGGAAGAGTCCTAAGTAGTAATCACATTCGCATCATTTACTCCGAAAGTTCGGCATGTGATACTAAACTTATGCTATCGTAGCTAAGCAGTTTCTATATGGGGAGCTTACGAAGCAAGTTTTACCGATGTAACTTCTGTGAATCTGATGCTAGTATAACTTTTGGGAGGAATACTATGGTTATTGAAACGGAACGCTTGCTTATCCGGGAATTCCGGGCTGAAGATTGGGAGGCTGTTCATGTGTATGCATCTGATCCATTGGTTACCCGGTATATGATATGGGGACCTAATGACAAACAGGATACACAAGACTATCTTGCCGCTGTCATCGAGACACAGCAGCATCAACCCCGGAAAGACTATGAGTTCGCCGTAGTCTACAAAGCAACCGGAAAACTGATCGGCGGCAGCGGCATACATATCACAGCTACTGGTCAAGGAGAAATCGGTTATTGTTATAACCGTACCTACTGGGGTCAAGGTTTCGCTTCAGAGGCTGCCGCAGCCCTTTTGCGATTGGGTTTTAAGGAGCAGGGCCTTCACCGCATTTATGCAACCTGCCGCCCGGTCAATCTCGGTTCTGCCAAGGTGATGCAAGCTATCGGTATGAAATACGAAGGTCAGCTTAGAGAGCATATGTGGCATAAGGGCCTATGGCATGATTCCTGTCTATATTCGATTCTAGAGCATGAACACAACTGAAATCAGCTGAGACGATGGACTTAATTCATAAGTTCAGGCTTGGAGCAGCCAGCTTCCTACACTACTTAAGAACCCATAGGAGGAAGTACATTCATTGATGAACATCAGACTCATACATAACAGCGATAATGAAGCGATAGCACAGATTATCAGAACATGCCTGACTGAATTCGGCGGTAACCGCGAAGGCTTGGCTTGGGCAGATCCAAGCCTGGATCATTTGTATGAATACTACAATCAGCACGGGAAGCGGGCTTATTGGATCGTTGAATCAGATGGCAGATTGCTTGGCGGGTGCGGAATAGCTGAGTTCGCTGAATCGGATGAGGTATGTGAGCTTCAGAAAATGTATCTCTCCCCGGAATGCCGCGGGTCGGGTATCGCCTCACAACTGCTGGAGACTGCTCTTGATTTCGCCAAACTCGATTACCGCCATTGTTACCTGGAGACGCTGCAGAACATGCACGCCGCGAACCGTTTCTACAGCAAACAAGGGTTCGAGCCACTGCCTGCTCCACTTCCCGGTTCTGAGCACTATGCTTGTGACACCTGGTACATCAGAGACTTATAGACCCGCATGAAGTGAGGCTCTATCATCGCGCTCCGGCTATGTCATGTATTGACAAGTATTTTGCAGTTAAGCTATACTGGCTGTAATCTTATAGAGGATATACGTTGAAAGAGCCCAGTAGCAGTCTTGTCCCTGTTATAGAAAGTCAGGGGTTGATGGAACCTGATATATACAAGGTCTGTGAATTACACTCTGGAGTATCTTGGGTAATGCCAAGCGGACTGAAGCGAACGATATCTCGCTAAGAGTGGTATGAGCTGCGCTATGACGTGCTGCTTGTTCAATTTGGGTGGTAACACGGTTTATTCAATCGTCCCTGTGTCTACAATAGACAAGGGGCGATTTTTTGTTGTCCGGAAGTACCGTGTGCGCCATGGGCTGCTGCGAGGCCATCAACGTAATTCATAAGGAAATCTTCTGTACACAAAGGGGCTGTATCACATTGAACATTATTGATGAACTGGAGTGGCGTGAGGCCATTAACCAGCAGACCGACGCCGAAGGCTTGCGCGAGCTGATGGAGACCAAGGCGGTTTCGCTGTATTGCGGCATTGACCCGACAGGCAACAGTATGCATATCGGGCATTTGATTCCGTTCATGATACTGAAGCGTTTCCAGCTGGCCGGTCACCGTCCGGTCATTCTGATCGGCGGGGCAACGGGAACGATTGGCGATCCAAGCGGACGCCAGACCGAACGCTCGCTGCAGACGATGGAGCAGGTGCAGGAGAATGTGGATGCCTTGACCGCCCAGATGAAGAAGCTGTTCCTGACCGACAATGAGGCTAATCAGGTGCGGATGGTGAACAACTATGACTGGACCCACAAGATTAATGTGATCGAATTCCTGCGCGATTATGGCAAAAACTTCAGCATGAACACGATGCTCTCGAAGGATGTGGTAGCGAGCCGGCTCGACAGTGGAATCACGTTCACCGAATTCTCCTACCAGATCCTGCAGTCGCTCGACTACCTGCATCTGTACCAGCATGAGGATGTGCAGCTGCAGATCGGCGGCTCCGACCAATGGGGCAACATTACAAGTGGACTGGATCTGATCCGTAAGAAAGAAGGCTCCGAAGCCAGGGCCTTCGGCCTGACCATTCCGCTGATGCTGAAATCCGATGGCACCAAGTTTGGCAAAAGTGCCGGCGGTGCAATCTGGCTCGACCCGGCCCAAACAACGCCGTTCGAATTCTACCAGTTCTGGGCCAATAGCGATGACCGCGATGTGGTCAAATACCTGAAATACTTCACTTTCCTGGATCAGGCGGCTATTGAAGCATTGGCCGAGAAGGTACAGAGTGAGCCGCACAAACGCGAAGCACAGAAAGCGCTGGCGGAAGAAATGACCCGCTTCGTACACGGCGAAGAGCTGCTGGAGCAGGCGAAGCGGATCACCGCCGCCTTGTTCAGCGGAGATATCCGCTCACTGACCGCCGATGAAATTGAAGAAGGCTTCAAGGAAATGCCTACATTCACGACTGGCCGCGAAACGAAGAATATCGTAGACTGGTTGGTGGATCTGGGGATTGAGCCATCCAAACGCCAGGCGCGTGAGGATATCACCAAGGGTGCAATCTCCCTGAATGGCGAACGCGTAAGTGACATCCAGCTGGACGTTACCGCTGAGCATGCCATTGGCGGTCGATTCATCATTATCCGTAAAGGCAAAAAAAATTACAGTCTGGTCAAGCTGGGTTAACCCGCTTCTGAGCCGGCAAGTGGAAACGGCTTTGCCGTCCTTTTATAGGACGGTACCGTTTCAGCGAGAAATAGAAGGATAATTTATACGGAATTATATAAATTCTTATATTTATAAAAAAACACAGACCTGTCTCTCACCTTAACGTGAGGAACAGGTCTGTTTGTTCTTGCGTTTACAGAGGTGTACGCGGGATCTAATGGCATCATTGCGTAGGATTAGACAGCATCGATTTCTTGCAGCAACGGTTGCTGTTGTTCATTAGACGGCGTAACGGCTTCTTTTTGCGTGTAGAAGTCATGGAATCGCCCTCCATACGCCAGCAGTTCGTGCAGGCTGCCCCGCTCGGCAATTCGTCCCTCTTCCATATAAATAATCTCATCGTACCTGCCAAGCATCAGCTCATTCATATTATGGGTGATCGTAATCAGGGTCAGATCCTCCAACGCGAGCAAACGGCCCTCGATTTCATACGCGGTCTGCATGTCTATCGCCGACGTGCCTTCATCCAGAATCAGGATCGGCTTATTACGGATCAGGGCACGGGCAACGGCAATCCGCTGCCGCTGGCCTCCGGACAGCTGTGAACCGTTCTCGCCTACGGGGGACTGCAGCCCATTAGTCTGCTCGAGGAACTTATGTATGCCGCTGGTGTGAAGCACCTCTTCCAGCTGTTCCGCTGAGAACTCTTCGTGCAGACAAATATTAAAATGGATGTCACTATCAAACATATACACATTCTGATGAATCGTTGAGACCAGTTCCTGCAGCCGAGAGGTGTCCAGCTGCTTCAGATTAGTGCCGTCCAACTCGACAGTGCCTTCATAACGGTCATAATAACCTGTCAGCAGCTTGACCAGTGTGGATTTACCACAGCCGCTGGGTCCGGCGAGCGCGTATTTTTTGCCTTTGTCCAGTGTGAGTGATACGTCTTTAAGGACCGGCTGTCCTGGCGTATACCCAAACTGCAGATGGTTGGCGGATAAAGCTACGTTGAATTGAGGATCAAGCTGTTCCGCAGGGGTATCATGGTGCTGGGCAGAGAGGGCATCGATCCGTTCCACTACCGGCCGTACACCTTTGATCTTGGGCAGATTCTCCATAATTACGAGAACAGGACCGACGAAACCGCCACTCAGCTGGACCAGCGCAACCAGACTTCCCGCCGATAGATTTCCGGTAATAATCAGATAGGCGGCCACAAAAACAACCGCAAACTGGGTCAGGATCGCCAAAGTCTGGGACACACTTTCATTCAGTGCAAACAGCCGGTCGGCGGCAAAACGGGTATCCGCTGCCTGCCGGTTCTCCGTCTGGAACTTGTGTCCGGCGTATGTGCCCATCGCATAGGATTTGATCACCTCGAAGCCGGATAACAGGTCTTTTAAGCGGATGGTAAAGATCGACATCTGAGCTGATACGGCGCTTTGCTTGGTCTGCAGCGCTGTGCCGAAGAGGGAGGGGATAATGAATATCAGCACCATGCAGCCGGCAAGGATGGCCGTCACCAGCGGACTAATGTAGAGGAGAACCAGCACGGAAGCCGCAAACACCACCACATTCTGCATGACCTGCAGCAGAGGCTGAATATACTGATCCTCCAGCTGTTTGATATCGTTGGTCAGTGCGGATAAATAATCGGCCGTGTTGGATGCCGCGAAGGCTTCTGCTTTTCTACTGAATATGCCTCGAAACACCCGCTCCCGTAGCGACAGGGTAAGATTGCGAATCAATGCCTTGCTGCATAAATTATAAATCAGGCCCATCACACCGAGCAGCAGCAAATAAACCACTGAGATAACCAGAATTTCGCGGAATAGCCCGCGGTCGCCCTGCAGCGCGGCATCAATGACCTTTTGCAGCACAAGGGCAATCAGCACTCCCGCCGCCGCCGTGATGATGCTGAAGAACAGTGTAATCATAAGCAGCAGTTTGTGTTGACGCAGGGAAGCTTTCAATGTTCAGCCAACTCCTAAAATTAGATTTCCGTATAATCCCAAGGGAATATTATCATACGTATTCGATTAATGTCAAACAAATTAGATCATTATAATATATTATTGCAAATAGAGATTACAGATCCCGCAAAATCGGCTTTGGAGCAATATGCAAAAAAACTCCCCAACAGTAGTGGGAAGTTTCAGTTCAATGAGAAAGTCATAGGCTTGCCTGCTAACTATAACTATAACTATAACTATAACTATAACAAATACCGCTCCAGCTCTTCGATCAGCAGTTCCAGATTAGCCGTGTCCAGATGGTAGTACACTTTACCATTTTGTTTGTCAATGCTAACCATTCCGCAGGTCAGCAGCACGTTCATATGATGGGATACAGTGGCCGCCGATAGTCCCAAATGCTCCGCGATTTCCAGGTTGTATTTGGGACTGAGCTTCAGCGAAGCGAGGATCTGCAGCTTACTGTTGTCAGCGAGCGCCTTCAGCAGCAGCAGCAGGTGTTCCCTGGAATCGGCCGGATTCTTGCCGTTCAAGGGTAGGCAGTCGACAAACAGCCCGTAATGGCCCTGTGTGGTATAAATCGATTGGCCGAGCGGCATAATCAAGGCCGGGTAGATGGAAGCATCGTGGGCAAAAATTTCTACTACCTTCACAAACGGCTGATCCCCGTTGCTGCGTATGGACTGAACATAGGCTGAAATCAGCCGTCTGAGCGGCTTCTCCACTTCTTGCCTGGCCTTCTCAAACGCGTGGATGTTGTTGTTTACAGCTGCAATCAACGCTGCAATCTGTTTATGGGGATGCTGTAGCAGCGCCATCAGCTTCCATTTTATACCTTCCTCGTACGAACATCCGCCGAGAAAAGCAATGATGTCCTCCAAGGTTAGTATTTCCGCCAACACCGCTTCCCCCGGAATGTCATCCTCCTTTTTTTGCTCATCGAACAGAACTTTAAGCAACTCCTGACGGATCAGATCCTCAGCTGCTGTTTCAAGGCCGCTCAGCCAACTCCTATTCTCACACAGAAGCCTAAGCAGAAGGGTAAAGAACGTCGTGTCCTCATCCTTAAAAAAGAAACTGTCACTTTCATGATCTACCCTGTGTTTCCTGAAGGTGTTGAGGTATTTGTCCACGGTCTTCAGATGTTTCGTATAGAAGGCTTCTCCATCGACGCCAAACCGGCCCAACTCGTCAATCATATGCTGTCTGTGATGAACCATATGGCTGCTGACATACAGCAAGCCCAGCGTTTCAAATACGGGATCCAGCTGTTCATGAATATTAAGATTCATAGTTCCTCCTGCACAAATTTGAATTCGATGTTTGTCTAATATAGTATATTTCTATGAAACCTATTTTTCAACAGTGGCATGACCTTAAGTACATATGCTAGAATACAAGAATAGGAACATATGATCTGTTTATGAGAGGGGATAATGATAGGGATGTCCATCGAAATGATCAAGCCTCCCGCGGAGATTCTATATGAACGGGAGCTGCGGGCATTGCGGGAAGAGCCGCAGGGGCTGCGGCCCGCGAGTTGGCTGCTCTCGCCCGTTCAGGTGCGCGATTTCATTATCGGCCGCGAGCAGCCGGCGCTGCTGGACGGGGAGCAGGTGGAGATCACGCGGAAGTTCTATGGCAATGATATACAGATTGAACGCGCCGTAGTGACACTGGCGGGCAACCGGGGGCTGATGCTTGTGGGCGACCCGGGAACGGCGAAGACCATGCTGAGCGAGCTGCTTAGCGCAGCCATCTCCGGGACCAGCACCAATACGATTCAAGGCACAGCAGGCACAACCGAGGATATGATCAAATACTCGTGGAATTATGCCATGCTGCTGGATAAAGGCCCATCGGAGCAGGCGCTCGTTCCGGCTCCGCTATATAACGGAATGAAGAAGGGGATTCTCACCCGCTTCGAGGAGATTACCCGCTGTCCGGCCGAAGCGCAGGACAGCCTGATCAGCATCCTCAGCGACAAGGTGCTGAGCATCCCGGAGCTGGATGGCGGCGTACTGTTCGCGAAGCCGGGCTTCAATGTCATTGCCACGGCCAATGTGCGTGATAAAGGCGTCAATGAGATGAGCAGCGCCTTGAAACGGCGGTTCAACTTCGAAACGATCCGGCCGGTGGATAATCTGAAGATGGAAGCCCGGATTATCGAATCGCAAGCACGGAGCCTGCTGATACATAGTGGTATTGAAATTGAGATTGACACGGACGTGGTCGAGCTGCTCGCCACGACTTTTATGGAGCTGCGCACCGGAATGACACGTGAAGGGTACAAGATTGATTCCCCGCAAGCTGTGATGAGCACGGCGGAAGCGGTCTCAGTCTATGTGCAGAGTGCAATGACGTCTTATTATTATGAGAACAAGGGCGTATCCCTGGACCGGCTGGTGCAGAACATGCTGGGTACAATCGCCAAGGAGAATGACAAGGACTTGGCGGTGCTGAGAACCTATTTCTCCAAGGTTGTCAAAGACCGGGCGCAGGAAGACGGGATCTGGAAGGAATACTACCGGGAGAAGAAATGGATCAATTAAGCAAGCAAGCGGGGCTTCTGGATATGGAGTCGGATCTGCTGCCGGATCAGGGGCAGGCTGAGCCTCTGCAGGCTCAGGTAGACCGTCTGGAGGAGCTGTTCACCCAAGAAGTGTTTAATCTGGACAGAGGCATCCTGTATTATCCGGTCCGCCACCACAGCCCGGCATGCTCGCGGCACCTGCTGGAGGTGTTCAGAGACTATAAGCCGGATATCGTGCTGGTCGAGGGTCCCGAGAGCGGCAATCCGCTGATTCCGGTGCTTGCGGACGAGGCGACCCGAACTCCGGTCAGTCTCTATTATGCCTACAACAATGGGGACGAGAGAGCAGCTTGTTATTACCCGATGCTGGACTATTCGCCAGAGTATACCGCAATTAAGGAAGCGGCCGAACGCCGGATTCCTGCGTGGTTTATCGATCTGGATTACCGGCTGAATCCAGAATCCTCCCGCGAAGGGATGGTTTCCTATCAGGATGAGACGCTGCTGGCCGGCTCCAGCTTCATCGCCCGGCTCTGCGGCAAGCTGAACTGCCGCAGCTTCGATGAGCTGTGGGAGAAGGTCTTCGAGATCGGCAGTCTTGACAAGACTCCAGCGGCATTTGCCCGTGAGGTCTTCACCTATTGCTCTCTTTCCCGGATGTGCTACAGCGAGGAACGGCTTCGCCAGGAGGGTGATCTGGCAAGAGAAGCTCATATGCGTGAGCGGATTCAAGAAGCCTCTGCACAATATGAGCGGGTGCTGGTCGTAACCGGAGGCTTCCATACCTATGGTCTGCTGGAGCAGAACGCGGCCAAACGCGATCTGGAGGACGCCCGCCAGCGGGAACAGCAGATGCAGGCTGCCGACAAGCAGATCTATCCGATGGTGTATACCTTCACGGAAGCCGACCGTCTGAACGGCTATGCCAGCGGCATGCCTTATGTCAATTATTATGATCAGGTGTGGAAGCTATTGCGGCGGGGACCGCAGGCTGTTTACAACCGCACCGCCACCGCTTTCCTCACGAGGCTGCTGCGCAGTCTGCGTAAGGGTCACGGAGCCGTCTCGACTACCGATGCCATCGAAGCCTATTCGATGATCCAAGGCCTGGCCGTGTTGCGCGGCAAAAGGGAAGGCGGAGTGTACGAGCTGCTGGATGCGGTAACCTCCGCTTTCGTCAAGGGCGAGCACACCCTGGCCGCCGACCGGCCGCTGGAAGAATTGCAGCGGCTGCTGACCGGCGACCGCATCGGTGAGGTCGCGCCCAATGAATTCGCCGTGCCGCTGGTCGAGGACTTCAAGGCACAATCCGCCGTCAGTAAGCTTCAGCTCCGCCTCACAGGCAAGCATAAGAAGGTTCTGGAGCTGTACGGGAAGCCGGTGCACCGCAGAACGAGCCAGCTGCTGCATTGCGCTGACTTCCTGGGGACAGGCTTCGCCAGGCTGGAGAACGGACCGGATTGGGTCCATGGCCGCAATCTGAATCTGGTCCGTGAGCACTGGACCTATACGTATTCCTCGCTAACGGAGGCGAGGCTGATCGAAGCCTCCATCTTCGGCGGCACGGTGCAGGAAGCGGCTGTCGCCAAGGTGGAGCAAGCCGTGCGCGAGCTGCCCGGGCACCACAGCAGGGAAGCTGCTCAGTGGCTGCTGCGTGCACTGCTGATGGGGCTTGAAGAGCTGGCAGACAATCTGGTGGGGCTGGTCAAGCGGTCACTGCGTTTGGACGGCAGCTTCCTCTCTCTGTGCGGCACGCTGACCATTCTGGGCCGGATTCACGAACACCGCAGGTTGTTCGGACTTGCCGAAGGGCACCAGCTGCTGCATTTGCAGGAGGAAGCCTATGACAACGCCTTAGGCAAAATGGATGCCTTGCGCAAGACCCTGCCGGAAGAGCATACGGAGATTGTCCAGGCACTGAAGCTGCTGGCGATGCTGGCGGAAGCGCCGGAGGGCAGCTTCAGCCGCGAAGGCTTCTGTGATGCTCTGCAGGCACTGCTTGCACAGCGGAGTCTTGCCCCGCAGCTCGAAGGTGTCTGCATCACATTGCTCGTGCGGCTAGGTCAACGGGACCGGCTGGAGATTGCAGCACGGGGCAGAAGCTACATGCAGGGAGCGCCGAACCAGGCGAAGCATACCGCGCCTTATCTTCAGGGCGTGTTCACGGCAGGCCGGGAAGCTTTCCTATATGACAGCACGCTGCTGAGCGACCTCAATCTGCTGCTGCAGGAGTTGTCCCCTGATGACTTTATGCAGATGATTCCCGAGCTGAGGCTGGCCTTCACCTTCTTCACACCGGTGGAGACGGAACTGATTGCACAGCGGGTAGCCGGACTATATCAAGTCGACACTGGGGAACTGCAGCGTTCGGGCATCGATGAACAAGAGCTGCGGCGCGCCAAGGCTCTGGACCAGTCGATCCGAAAGGAGTTTGCCTTATGGAAGCTGATATGAAGCATCCCACTCCGTCAGCAGGTCAGACAGACGGCATCGGAGCAACAGATACACTGAACCGCTGGCGTCTTCTGCTCGGCGAAGCCGCCGAGGACGGTTTATCTGAGGCTGCTGGTTATTCTGCTGAGGGTTTCACCTACACGGAGCAGGACGAAATTCTCGGATTTCTGTATGACCGGGAATACGGTGAGGAGCAGGGGTACCGCCAGCAAGGCGGCGGCAGAGGCAGTTCCCGGCTGACGGTGCCGAAATGGCTGCACAAGGTAAGAACACTTTTTCCCAAGCAGACCGTAGAGATTCTGGAGAAGCAGGCCCTCGACAAATATGGGCTTCACGAGCTGTTGACCGACAGGAAGCTGCTTGAATCGCTTGAACCCAATATGAATCTGCTGAAGAATATTATGCAGTTCAAGCACCGGATGAAGGGCGATGTGCTAAACAGTGCCAAGACTATTGTGCATACGGTGGTCGAAGAGCTGCGCAGGCAGCTGGAGTCCCAGGCTGTGAGCAGCCTAAGAGGCCGAAGAAGCCGATATGAGAGCAGCCGCTCCCGCTCCTTGCGCAATCTGAACTTCAAGAAGACCATCGTACGAAACCTGAAGAATTATGATACAAGCAACCGGCGTTTCGTGATCGACCGGCTGTATTTCGACGGCAGCGTCCAGACGCACAACCGCTGGCATATCATTATTGGCGTAGACGAGAGCGGCAGTATGCTGAATTCCGTGATCTACAGTTCGATTATGGCCAGTATCTTCTACCGGTTGAATTCGCTCAAGACAAGTCTCTTTATCTTCGACACCCAGGTAGTCGACCTGTCGGGCCGGCTGGAAGACCCGGTGGATCTATTGATGAGCGTCCAGCTCGGAGGCGGTACCCATATTGCCAAAGCCTTGCGATACGGAGAGACTCTGATCGAGAATCCGGCCCGGACGTTATTTATCCTGGTCAGTGATCTGGAGGAAGGGTATCCGGCGGAGCAGATGTACCGGGCGGCCAAGGATATTCTGGACGGCGGCAGCAGGCTGCTGGTGCTCACTGCCCTGGACTTCGCAGGAACAGCCATTTATAACGAACGTGCAGCCCAGGTGCTGACGAATATGGGAGCCTATGTGGCTGCGCTTACACCGGACAAGCTGGCCGACTGGATCGGCGATATTATTACTTAGTAACTAGGAGGGATTAATCATGAACCTGATCAATCATACTACCAGTCCATTGATTGAGAAATTTGCTCAATCCTGCTCAGACGAATATTCCCGTACTGTTGACCGCAAAGCTGAGATTGCAGCCTATATCATGGGCGAATCTGCTGAGTTCCCCTCATTGATGAATAACTCCAATATTTACTCTTACCGAACAATGGAGGCCCTGAAGAGAATGTCAGGCAAGGTTGACGAGCACGTTTTTACTAGGGCGGCGGGGATTGTGCTTCGCACCGGTTCGAACCAGAATCGTGTGTATTACCGTTACAATCAAATTTTCGACCTTGCCACAGGGGATACCCTTCTGCCCCGTGGCCTGGGCGCCAGAAGCGTCATCGGAGCAGAGCGGCTGGATCAGGCGGTGGAGCGCCTCCGCCTGATCGTCCAATATGCAGGGGATGCTGTGATCCAATCCGAAATAAAAAGCAGACAGAATCATTCCGCATTCGGCACCAAGAATACCGGTCACTTTCACAGTGCTGCCGGACTGCTGCTGCTGTTGAAGGCCTACAAGGCGCTGAATCCTGAGTATGTGCAGGAGAAGCAGAAGGAGCTTCCGCCGCTTCTGCAGGCGCTGCTGGATGAAGACCAGACGCGTCTTCAGGCAGAACTGGATCAAGTGCTGGAGCGGGTTGTGATTCAGCAGCTGCCGCTTAAGGACAATCTGTCCACACTGGATCTGGAGCCGCAGTTTCTGCAGGCGAAACGGGACGCGGTGCAAGCCCGCCGATTCCCGAGCTCTGCATATAGCGCTTCGCAGCATCTCCAGAGGGAAGTTTTCTACGATTCCCTGCTGCAGATCCACAGTGCCTTTATGTACGCCATCCATCTGAAAGGCGGAAAGGAAGTCTTCCTGAAGGAGCTGGATGAGACAGGACAACTCCTGCTGGAAGCAGTCCGGGACCTGCATGAGGTTCTTCCGCTGGAGGTGCGCAGCAACCTGCTTGAGCTGGATGACAAGGCGAAGAACCCCCAGAGCCTGCTGGCCGGAATCGTTCCACTGGATGAACCCTACCCGTTGATCGAGCAGCTTGGAGCGCAGCTGCAGTATTTCACCATTGCCTGGAATACGCTTAAAGCAGCTGTGCAAGACGATCCCGCCAGATCTGGACGGGCGCTGGAAATTATGCGCCGTCCTTATCCCAGAGCCTTTCTGAGGAAGGTATTGGAAGACAATAGTGCTGATCTGGAGGCGATACCGGGAAATCTGGAGCAGTTAGTTCTGCAATCTATAAGTGACTTAAGCAACAAGAACAAACATGCACTGAGTCTGATCCGCTATTTGTCCGGGGAACTGTCTCTGGAGTCTTATCTGAGTGATGATAATAAACTGACCATGTTCGACAGCCGCGACCGGGACACCAGCCGCAGAAGCGTGTTCATCGCCATCAGCTTCCTGCCGCTGGATTCGCAAGCCTACCGCCGCTTCGTCCTGCTGCTCTGCCACCCGGATACCCGGACTGCAGGTCTTCTTGCTATGCTCTATAAATCATTTGATTTCAGCGGTGAGCAGCTGCTGGCGCAGTATGAGAATGACCCGGAAGTAGACGGAGAACAGCTGCTCCTGGACCTCCTGATGCTAAATGGGCAGCAGGAATACGATTATGTATCGATACCAAGGGTAGAATTGGGACGTATCATACAGAGCCATATGGCGAACAGCCTGAAGTTCTATAAGAAGCTGCCTACAGATACAAGGCTGACCTTGCTGGAAACGGCCTATACGAACCGGGATTCCCTGCCCACTGAAGAGTATGCAGAGAGCCTTCGGCTTGGCTTGACTGACAGCTCCAAGCAAGCCAATCAGCTGGCCCAGAGCGAATTCACCCGCAATCCGGACCGAGAGCTGTACGTCAACTTGTACAAGGCGGATAATAAGGCAAGCCTGAAGGAATTGGTGCTGAACGGACTCCGGGAGCTTCCTGGTGCAAGTCAAGCCTATGAAGAGCTGCTGGCTTACGAGACTTCGGAAGCCTTGAAGCAGCTGATTCAGGTGCTGCTTAATACCGAAGGGCAGAGTCCGACTGCAGCCCATGCCGCACTCGCCAAGCTGACAGACGCGAAGCGGATGTCACGGCTTAACTGGCTGCCGTTGGATCATCTGCCGGCTCTGCGCGGCCAAGGCGGGGAGGAGCTAGATGAAGGCATCCCACTGTATCTGCTGGTTCAATCCCTTGACTTCGCTACTGAGCCGAACCCGAGGCTGGCAGAGGTTCGGGAATATGCCGACTCGCTCTCGCTGGCAGACTTCTCAGCAGAAATACTGTCGCTGTGGATTCAGAACCAGGCTCCGGCCAAAGAGAAATGGGTGTTGTTCCTGTCCGCATTGTTCGGTGACCGCCGGGTTATTGAACTGCTGGCGGCTCAAATTAAGGAATGGACCGAGAACAGCCGGGGTGCAATTGCCGCGGAAGCGGTTAGAGCGCTGTCCTATGTGAACGACAAGGCAGCCTTGATGACGATTGACCGTGTGAAGCGGTCCGTCAAGAACCGTCAGGTGAAAGGGGCGGCGGAAGAAGCATTGTCAATGGCCGCCGAGAATATGGGATTAACACAAGAAGAGCTGGAGGACAGACTGGTAACGTCCTTGGGCTTCGACGAGGCAGGTACACTTAGTCTAAGCTATGGTGAACGTGCATTTACCGTTAAGGTGACAGGCGATCTGCAGCTTAGCGTCCTTAATGAAGAGACAGGCAAAGAAGTCAAAAGCCTGCCGGCACCCGCTCAGAAAGACGATGCTGAATTAGCTGCACAAGCCAAAAAAACCTTCACCCAGCTTAAAAAAGACCTGAAGATGATGGTGGCAATCCAGTCTCAGCGGGTGGAGGAATCCTTGTCCAAGCAGCGGCTGTGGACGCTCGAAGCATGGCGTGATTTATTTGTGCATAATGTCATCATGCGCAAATTCAGCATTGGGCTGGTATGGGCTGTCTACCGGGACGGCAAGCTGGCAGATACCTTTCGTTATATGGAAGACGGTACGTTTAACACGGTAGATGAGGATGAATATGAATTCGCCGATGGAGTGCTGATTGGTCTGATCCATCCGGTGGAGCTGGATCAGGAGACGCTGGCGGCTTGGAGAACACAGCTGGAGGATTATGAGATCACCCAGCCGTTCGAGCAGTTGAACCGTACCGTCTATAAACCTGGCGAAGAAGACAGTGGCAGCCGTGCCTATACAGCCCTCCCGGAGGAAGATTTCTCGCCTACCGCCTTCCCGAAGGTGCTGGAGAAATACGGCTGGTACAAGGGAGCCGCTCAGGATGGAGGCATGTACTTCGAATTCTACAAAGAGTACGGTGAGCTGATCGCCGAGCTGAAATTCAGCGGAGCCAGCATCTCTTATTATGAAGGTATGGAAGATATCACGCTCGAATCACTGGCCTTCTTCACTAACCGCCACAGCACTTATTATTATTATGATCAGACCCAGGGTCTCTATCTGGACCAAGTGCCTACCCGCGTGTACAGCGAAACGTTGTACGATATTATGCGTGCCACAGGACGCTGAGGATGACTGCAGAGTTCAGAATGGAATTTCAGCAGTTCATTGTACGCTGCACGGAAGACTACTTGATCCGTTATGCCAATAAAGGCTTATATAAGCGAGCATTAAAAGAACTGGAGAAGGGCGCAGCGGTGCAGTATGACTTGGCGGAGAACGAGGTCCGCTGCACTCTGGAGGACGGCACCGAATGCAAGTTAACCGATACGCTTGCGCAGTGCCAGTGCAGCTGCCCGGCTGAAACGGTCTGCAAGCATGTGCTGATCTCGATTCTGTATTACCGCGAGCATCAAGTTGCGGATTCCGCCGGAGCTGAGCCGGTTGCCTCAGCAGACTTCAGTTGGCTGCTGAAGCTGCCGCTTGCGCAGCTGCTAAAGTCGTTTACCCCCTTGGTGGTGGCCGAGGTCCGCTTTCGGCTTAAGTTTGCTGGGGAAGTGGAGATCCGCGAGGATTCCCTGCTAACGGTCAAGCTGCTCCAGTACAATGCGGAAGTCTCCTTTACGGAGGAGCGAGACCCAGGCAAAGCTCTTTGTAGCCTGAAGCAAAGAGAAGGCGAGCTGTGCAAACTGGAGGCGCTTCTGCGCTACCGGGCACAACAAGGGATTAACGATGCCCCGGAGCTGGACGGGCTAACCGAAACGAAGAGTATTTCGCCCGAATTTCTCAAAGAATGCGCCAGCCTCCTGTCCTCCATCCTGCGAACAGGACTGGCTCGCCTGCCGCAGACCTTTGCCGCCCGGCTGGAGACGATGGCAGTGTCGGCTCACAGTGAGGCGCTTCCTAACATAGAGCGTGCCCTGCGTGGAATTCAAGGAGAGCTTGAACTGTTTTTTGCCCGGCACGTCCGCTTCTCGATGACTGCCTTCCTGGACCGGCTCAGTGAGCTGGGTCTGATGATTGAAGCCCTTGCGCAGCCGCTTGCGGCGGAGCAGCAAGAACAGCTCGTCGGAAGTTTCCGCAGCCAATATTACACCGTTCCGAAGCTTAGATTGTATGCGCTCGGAGCCGATGCCTGGGAGACAAGGTCGGCCTACAGGGGCATCACCTATTATTTCTTCGGACTTGAAGACCAAGCCATCTATACGTATACCGATACTCGCCCGGTGTATTATGAAGGTGCAGAGTTCAATTTCTCCAAGCAATATGCAGCTTATTCGCCCTGGCTGCCTGGCATTAGCATGAAGCAACTCAGCAGGGAACAGCTTGAATTCAGCGGAGTAAAAGTAAATGGGGAGCGGCGGCTGTCCACCGCTGAAGGAGCAAGGCTGGAGCTGGTGCCCCGAATGAGGGTGGAGGAGCTGGACTTCGGCACTCTCGTTCCTGGCAGCAGCCAGCAGGAGAGGCTGCAAGCCGAGACTGCCTTATTCAGCGGGGGCAAAGAGCAGCTTGCCATTCTGCCTGTTGCCCGGATTACCGAAACCCGGTTCGATCCTTCCTCACAGCAACTAGTGCTTACTGCCGAGCTGGAGGCAGGTGAACCGCTGGAGCTGACCTTGCCCTTTGAGCAGGATTGGGCGAAAGCGGTCAACCGCCTTGAACAGCATGCCGGCTTGAAGCTTGCAGACCCTTTCCTGGCACTGGTGCGGCTGGAAGGCAGCCGGATTCAACCGGTCAGCTTCCTGAAAGGACAGCAGCTGATCAGCCTGAAGCTGGATCTATAGGTGGCGTAACATAGGGAGGAAGGATAAACCGATGGAAGACCTAACCCATATACTGGACAACATCCGCAACAGTAATAACGAGCTGCTGCTGCGGGGGCTGTCTCAGCTGACACGGCAAGATCTGGAGCGGCTGGAGCAGCGGGCTGCCGCTGCCACAGAGCTGCAGATGGATTACCTGGCAGAGCTGCTGAACCAGCTAGGTGAGGAAGGAAGCAAGTTAATGCTTGGCGGCGGGGATGAGGTACGATTACACCGGCTTTTCCTACGCCTGTGCCAATATGTGCGTCTGGCGGAGGAATCAGCTTAGGCGTCCATGAAATGCTCCATTGCGCATCGCCTGGCGACGATCAGGAATTAACAATATTTAGTGGATATGAGTCCTGTGCGCTTGCTTTGGTTTCCATGGGTTGAAGAGCACAGCCGTCCGTAAGGGAGAAGTAGAAATGAAGCCCTACCATAACAAGCCGCTCCATAGAATTTATAGGTTACAAGAAGCGGGGAAACACCAAGTCGGCGGCGGGCTTGCCGTAAGTCCCGAAATCGTCCAATCCCCTCTCGTTCTGACACCGGAGGAAGGAAATGTTCAAATTACCGTGGAAGGGGAGCGTACAACGCTTAGAATGGGAGAAATTCTTTTTCTAAGTGCAGGCACGGCTTATCAGTTGAATGGGACAGTGGAGGCACCGGCCTCTGTTCATTCGCTCTCCTATGAGGTATATGAGCTGGGCAGCAGCACGGAACAAGAACTGGTGTACAAGCTGTGCCGTGAATTTTTTCCAACGAATGGCATCCTGCCTGTTCGCCTGACGAACAAGATTTCCCGCTTATTCAGTGAACTGGAAGATCTCAACACCAACAATCTGGCAGCCGATACCGATAAAATTCAGTCCCTGCTGTGCCAAATACATTTGCTGGTCATCGAGGCGAAGGCGGGAACAACCATTACGGACAGTTCGTATTTCAGGATGCTCTCCTATCTCCATCAGAACTTTCATAAAGAGATTACCCGGGAGGTGATGTCTCAGATGATGGGGTTTAATCCCCGTTATTTCTCGATTTGGTTCCGCAAGCAGACCGGTTGGAGTTTCACGGAGTATTTAACACATCTCAGAGTGAATAAAGCGAAGATGCAGCTAATGTGCGGCGAAACAACAATCCAAGAGATATCCCAAAGAGTGGGCTACACAGACGGACTGTATCTCAGCCGCAAATTTAAGCAGATCACCGGGATGACCCCGACGCAATTCCGCGCACGCCCCAAACCGAAGCGGATTGTAGCGCTGCAATTTTACGGAGATTTGCTTGCTCTGGGGGTACTGCCTGTTGCAGCTGATCCCCATATAATGAACAACTCCTTGCTGCTGTCGCCGGAGCTTGAAGGGGTGAGAGGGCTTGAGTTGCCTACAGATACTGCAGAACCGGTTTCGTCCGACCTGGAAGCAGACTTGGTCATTGCCTCGACTTTCCTGAGCCCACAGCAGCTGAGATACCTTGAGAAGTTGGGGCCGCTCATTACCGTAGAATGTGACGACATGGACAGGCTGGAGCAGATCCGTCTCTTCGGGAGGCTGCTGGGTGAAGAAGAGCGGGCTGAGGCTTGGGTCAGACATTATCAATTGAAAGTAGATTCGGCCCGGCATCGGCTGTCCGCCCTAATCAAATCCGGTGAAACGGTAGCGGTCTATGAAATCAGGCAAAATAACGGGATTTACATCTGGAATCATACGGCTCGGGGAGTGTACAACCTGTACCCGATGCTTGGCTTGACTCCGCCTGACAAGGTAAGGACAGATGTACTGGAGCGGAACGAGCATTTGTGCATTTCCGTTTCAGACTTGCCGGAGTATGCCGCAGACCATATGTTTGTTGTCGCTTCGGGCCGCCAGGGTTGGACTGCCTGGACACGCAAACATATTAGTAAAAGCGCAGTTTGGCGTAATCTTCCGGCATTTAGGAACGGGAATATCTATTATCTGAAGCTTGAGGAATTCTGGTACAGCGAGGGGCTTGCACTGGAGCGTCAGCTGGAGATACAGACTAATCTGTTAACCGGCTGCAGTTTAAACTGACAATAGTCCATAGGCAAATCGATGTGTTAGCGTGTATATATGTGTTCCCCCTGAGGTGGTATAGTAGACGGAGATTGAATGATATTGATTATCAATATCAAATAAAATAGCTTCAAGGGGGATTTACATTGTACAACATAACAGCCATGGGAAAAATGAGCAGAATAGCCTTTGCGCTAATACTAGTGATGATATTGAGTGCCTGCGGACAAGTTGCGAACCAGGGCAACAATTCGGGGAACGCAGCCAACACAGCCAACGCGGGCAACGCAGCCGCTGACGAGAGCGCCGCCAGCAGCGCGGAACAGGCAGCAGAAACGGAAGAATGGACCTATGAGAGCGACAAAGGGTCGGTACAGATTTCCCGGAATCCACAGAGAGTAGTCTTGCCCGCATCGGACTTCATAGGTGATTTACTGACCTTGGACGTAACGCCCATTGGCGTTACCGGAAATAATATCTTGGAGAATCCGTACTTCAAAGAGCCATTGGCCGGGGTAGAAGTTGTGGGTGATGATACTACATTGTCGCTAGAAAAAATTATAACTCTAAATCCGGATCTGATTATTACCTATCAAGAAGAAAACTATGAACAACTTTCCAAGATTGCGCCGACGGTCTTCATTCCCTGGGGCAAATACAACTACAAGGAACGATTGATCGAAATCGGTAAAATTCTGAACAAGGAACAGCAGGCGGTGCAGTGGGTAGCTGATTTTGACAAGAAACTGGAAGATAAAAAAGCGGAAATTGCAGACCTGATCGCAGCGGACAAAAAAGTGGCCATCTTCGAAATTGCCGGCAAAGAGCTGTATTTGTACGGTTCCTCCTATGGACGGGGCGGCGAGATTCTGTATAACGGACTTGGGCTGCATGCGCCGAAGATTGTTGAGGAAGCGGCTTTTGAGGAAGGCTGGGCCTCCGTTTCCCACGAAGCACTGCCGGAGTATCTGGGCGAAGCCGATTACATCTTCCAGGGCTTCAGCCGCGGAGATGAGCAGGACAGGCTCGACGTTATGGAGAGTCCAATCTGGAAGAGCCTCCCGGCTGTACAAGCAGGGCATGTGTTCACTTATGACCTCACCACATATTATTTCTCGGATGCTTATGCGCTGAACAAGCAGCTGGATGAGATTATAGGGGTATTAAAGTCTTTTCAATAAGTAAATACTTCCCAAAAAGCAGCGAGTTTCTTGTTATTAGAAACTCGCTGCTTTCGTGGTAAGCCCAGCGTGGGCGGCATCTCTAGTCGGAGATGAGGCACGATTACACCGCCTGTTCCTTCGCGTGTGCCAATACGTGCGACTGGCGGAAGAATCAGCTTAAGCGTCCATGAAATGCTCCACCGCTGCGGCAGCGGCAGACATATCAGGATTGGAATTATCAATAACCGTAATATGGGCAGGAGGAAGCGGCCAGGCTACGGTGCGGCTGCCCAGCGCAAGCCGGAACTGGTCCCAGTGCTCCAGCTTCCAGTCATCCAGCGGGGATTGCCGGTCGATGATCCGCTGACGGTAGAGGGCTTCATTCGCCAGCTTGACCAGAACCACCTTGACCTCAACATCCTGCAGTGTATAGCCGATCCGGGCCAGCTCGCTTTCAATCCAGCCAGGATCTTCAGCTTCCTTGGTGAAGGGGCCCACCACCAGGATATCCGTGCCGAGGGGCAGATTATCCAGCGCCGCGTCCATCGTAATCCGGTAACCCAGATCACGGCACAGCTGCTTATATTCTGCAGAATCGCGGTCTGTAGGGTCAAGGCCATGCAGGGTCATAATCACATCCGAGGCGGGACGAAGCAGAATATCCATATCCAGCACAACTGCCTTACGGCGTGTCGCTACAGCTTTGGCCAATGACGTTTTGCCTGCTCCGCCTGGTCCGAGAAAAAATACAAGTTTATTCATTCATCTATCTCCTTTTGCCTTTTCAGCGGTTTAGTGAGCCGTCAAACCGGGTAATTACAAGTAGGTGGGAAGTGGAAGGTATCAATTGTCAGCAGGAATCACAAGAGTTGCTTGTATTTCCGAAAGGTAGTTGACTGGACCATGAAACATCGCAAGAGAAAATTAATTACGCGGTTGCGGCATTTGTTTCCGTTCTTACAGCTTGGCTAAAACAGCATGAGCAAGAAAGCTTCATATGGAGTTACACTTCTCACCTTCATATACGCCCTGCAGGATGTTCTGCAGGGCTTTTATTTTTAGCTTTATGCTTACTTTTTCATATTCCATTCTACTCCATCAGAAGAAGTCCAATTTTATCATAGTCTGGCCACACCCCATCAATTAACTTGAAATTAATAAAGTATTCCATAAAATAATCCAGGATACAAGTGACAAAAAAGGTTACTGCTTAGGCCTCCGTATGATGAGAATATCGAAGATTTAACTTCGTAGTGGTTTGCTAAGTCCGAGCCAATAAATTAGTTGCAGAAGTGCATCTAATTATCTGATTTTTTACGTTTTGGAGCGGATAGTTGCAATAAGGCACTTAATTCCGGCGTTTGAGCGTAGAAGACTTGATTTACTCGAAATTAGTTGTAATATCGCACTTAATCGCCTCTGATAGAGGTTTCAGCCGAAATTAGTTGCACTTATGCATCTATTTGCGTTGAACGTCCCGGAGTAACATTCTAGATCCTCACTGAGACCTAAACAGTAACCCCAAAAGTAGTTATACTTCATAGTTGGAGATGACTCATCCATAATCAGATTCAAAAGCCCCTTTAGGGGCTTTTTTTATTGTATAGGAAATTATAGAGTGTAAAAAAATGTGGATAACTCCGATGAAAAAAGGAGGAGGGATGGACGTGAAGAATCAGGAGAGGTGGAAGAAACGAGGAGTCATCCGGCAGATTTTAAAAGATCACTTTCATGGATTCATGGAAATGCACGGACATCATCTGCCCAAGGAACTCCACAGTAGCATGATAGAAACCGTGAATAAAGCGATACGCTGTGGTACACGGGATATGGGCTATGCCAGATATGAGTGCAAGGGATGCACGGAGGGAACGCCGGAACCCGTGTTTATTTGCTTCACCTGTAAAAGCCGTTTTTGTCATGGATGTGGGAAGAAATATACGGATGAATGGGCGGAAAAGCAGCAAGAACGAATACTAGATGTACCTCATCGCCACCTCGTATTTACAGTGCCTGAAGAACTACGCAAGGTATTCTTTCAAGACCGGCGGAAGTTAAATGAACTGAGTAACCAAGTGGCCAAGGTCATTCAATATTATTACCGGCGGAAAAATAAGAGCAAGAAATACGAAGTCGGTGTGATTACCGTGATTCATACCTTTGGCCGTGATTTAAAGTTTAATCCGCATATCCATGCGCTAATTACGGAAGGCGCGCTAGACCGGAACAAGGAGTGGAAGAAGGCGGAGTATATCTCGTATGAGTACTTGCGGAAATCGTGGCAGAAACTGCTACTGGATTTAATGATGAAATGGTATCCGGAGGAAGAACGTATAAAGAGACTGGTGAATGAGTTATACCAGCGCTATTCGCAGGGGTTTTATGTGAATGCGGAGCAGCGGATGAAAAATGCCCGAGGAGCAGCGAAATACATTGGGCGCTATTTGGCGCGTCCGGCGATCGCGGAGTACCGGGTAGTAAGCTACAACTACCACAAGGTGCACTACTGGTATGAGGATCACCGAACGGGCAAACGGGTGGATGTGGTATCGCCGGTAATGAAATTCATTTACGATCTGGTGCAGCACATTCCGCCCAAGCATTTTCGGATGGTGGGGCGCTATGGTCTATACAGCCGGGGGAAAAACAAAGAGTCACAAAAGGTAATTAATCTGTGGCGGTACATGGTGCACAAACAAATCGAGATGACTTTTCCAGCGGAGGAAAGGAAGAAGAAAAGCTACCGCCAGCGGATGCTGGAGAGCTATGGGCGAGACCCGATGCTTTGTCCCTGCTGCAAGCACCGGATGTTGCTTGTGGTGATTTGGCATGCGGAATATGGGAGAATTTATTATTATGACGAGCAGCGAGAATATGAAAACCAAAAGAAATGGGGGATACGAAGTCATGGGAAAAGAACAGGGCCAAAAGTCCGGACAGGATAAAGAACAAGAACTGGACCTATGGAATCCATGGGAGGAAGAAGAGGAGTCAGAGGTATGGATCGATTATATCTGCGTGAAATGTGGGATGATGGACCCTGTACCTGAATTTATAGTAGCCGAGTGTTCGTATGAACTGGAAGGCGGAGAATCCCCAGAGTTTTTCTGTCCTGTTTGTAATGGAACCTTGGTGAGAAAAGAAGAGCCAGCGGATAAATAACCGCTGGCTAGAAAGTTATTCACCCGCCAGGGTGATTTTGTTCTTTCCCTGAGGATATAGGCTTTACTCCGGACGTGCCGATTGCCGTTGACATCGTATGCCGGTTTGGTGTAATTTCAGTACGGCCTGACACAGCAGGACCAGCAACGAAATGGAGGGTTCAATCTTGAACGGTACGATACTTGTAGTTGACGACGAGCAGGAGATCGCTGATTTAATTGAGCTGTATCTGAGGAACGAAGGGTATGCCGTGTCTAAACATTATAACGCTCGTACAGCACTGCAAGCGGTTGCCACCGAGCCGGTTGAACTGGCTGTCCTTGATGTCATGCTGCCGGATATGGATGGGTTCCAGCTATGCCGGCAGATCAGGGAGCAGCACCATTATCCCATCATCCTGCTGACTTCAAGAACGGAAGGCATGGATCGGATTACGGGTCTGACGCTGGGCGCGGACGATTATGTGACAAAGCCATTTCTGCCGCTAGAGCTGGTGGCACGGGTGAAGGCGCATCTAAGGCGCTGCACACTGTATAACACAGCCGGTCCGCAGAAGGTGGGGCAGATGATCAGCTTTTCCGGGATTACTCTGAACAAAAACAACCTTTCAGGTAGGGTTGCCCTTAAGAAATTCTTAAGCTTTCTTCATAAAAAGAAAATCAACAGCCCGCCCGGATTTAGTATGCTGATGCTAAAATATGGCGGGCTGTTGCTATGCAGCTCCGTTCTGCAGAAAGGGACTTAACATGAAGAAAACACCTAAGGTTTCACCGGGAAGAACAATTACCGTCTTATGGATTATGTTTGTTCTCTACCTGTCGCTGTTGATCCGAATTATCCTGTTCAAGGACGCGCCGCTCTACAATCTGCTAGGGGGTATCGGATTATTTCCGCGTACCGTCAGTCCTGTACCTATGGCCTCTACATTGGAGATGATCCAGGGCGGAATGGACAGCGGACGACTGCTTGAGAATATCATCGGCAATATCGTTCTGTTCGTTCCACTGGGCCTCATGCTGCCCGTATTGACCAAGCTGCGTCCAGGACAGGTACTACTGTTTGGTTCGGCCTTCAGTCTGGTGCTGGAAATTCTGCAGTTCGGGCTGGCTATCGGCAGTAGTGATGTAGATGATCTCGTCTATAACACTTGCGGAGCTTGGTTAGGTATAAGCTTAACCTGCTATATAAGGAGACAGGTAGGTGCAGCCAAGGCTTTAATGGTGATAACCGTGACGGTGGCAATATGCGGTCTGTTGGGCGTTGCCGTTCTTTATAGGACACACAGTTCATTGTTCAAGCTTCACCGCAACGCGGTAATTATAGAGAGCCGGCAACAGAATGCAGAGGCGAACAACAAGAATAGTTTACATTCCTTGTAGCAATTCCGAGTTATCCGATGTATAATTGCGAAAAAGAAAAAGGGAGTGTTTTTGATGAGGAAAATATCCGCTATTCTACTAACTATGACTATTCTGCTGGTGATTGCCGGCTGCGGCAGCAAGAATAATTCCGCAGCGGGGGAATTGGTGATTGGCTCAATGGGATCAGATGCGCAGATCTGGAAGCATATTGCCGAATCCCAGGCAGCCAAGGATGCGGGCCTGAAGCTTGAAGTGAAAGAGATCAGTGACGGCGTTCCGCTGAACAATGCCACCAAGGAAGGCGAAGTGGATGTGAACGCGTTCCAATCCTGGGCTTACCTGGTGAGCTACAACAAGGACAGCAAAGCCAATTTGGTCGCTTTTGACACTACATACCTGGAGCCTATGGGTATCTATTCCGATAAGATCAAGAACCTTGCCGATGTGCCCGAAGGTGCAGAGGTCGCGATCGCCAACAACCCTGCCAATACAGCCAGAGGCCTGAAGCTGCTGGAAGCGGCCGGATTAATTACCTTGAAGGCGGATTTCGATAACGGAACCGGCTCGGTTAACGATATTGACAGCAATCCGAAGCAGCTCAGCTTCACATTGATTGACGATACGACAGGGCCACGGGTTATCAAGGATGTAGATCTGGTGCTCATCGGCAATACGATTGCGCTCGAAGGCGGGCTGAATGTGCTGGAGGATTCTCTCTATTACGAAGAAATCTCAGAAGCGACCAAGAATAACATCAATATCCTAGTAACGACAGCGGACAAGCAAGATAATGAAGATATCCAGAAGCTGTCGGCCTTGTACCATAGCGAGGACACCCAGAATTATATCAAAGAGAATTTTGGCGGAACCAAGGTAGAAGTTAAGAAACCAATTTCTTATCTGGAAGAGAATTAATTCCATAATGTGTGGGGAACCACCATCCGGCAGATGGCAGGCATGGAAGGCAACAGCTCCATAACCGAGCAGTTCCGGGTTCCCGTAAGCGGCTTACATTAAGCTTAGAACCCCTTACCCCTAACAGTACCCTTACGATGAAACAGAAGGGAGCTGCTGGGATAAGGGTTTTTTTCTATGGGCGATACAGAATGTGTATGCGAAGCTGAAAAATTTAAATAATAAGCAAAATGGCACTGGTGAAGCGTAAATCCCAAGTGTATATTTACATAATAATAGGAATTTAATGTATTTAATTGAATCGAATTCGTGGCGGATTTATAATGCTTAATTTTATTCCAACTAATTTTGTGTGATTACTTGATTTTAGTAATGCCCGACGTTATAATTTCGTTAATCATCAATGAGTAACAACATTCCCAGCTAACGATATCTCAACTTCGAAAGGATGAATGGAATGACTCTGGAGCTGCATCCCTTACAGCTGGAACTTGAACTGTTAAAGGAGCTTGATCTGGCAAACATGCCGGTTGGTGCGAGCACATTGGTGTATTCACTCGGTAAAAAATATAATCTGAGCCAGGCCACCATAGGCCGGAAGCTCATGGAGCTGGACGTGGAAGGCTACACGGTGCTTAAAGGAAGAAAAGGGCGGCTGCTCACCGCCAAGGGAAGCCAGCGTGTAAGCTTCCTGGAGAAAGAGCTGCTCCAGAAGAATGTGAATTCCCGCCTGCTGCAGGTGCTGAACCATGCGGGGGAGGCCGCTCTGCTGGATGTATTGGTGGCCAGGCGGGCTCTGGAACGGGAGATAGCTTCTCTGGCTGCAGTGAGGGCTTCCTCAGCAGATCTGAAACTAATGGAGGATTCCATTGAGCTTCAACTGCAGATGCTCTCCAGGGGCGAGATTCCTTATGAGGAGGACCGTGAATTCCACAAGCTGCTGGCTCTCGCGGCTCGCAATCAGGTACTGCTGCACGCCGTAGAGCTGGTATGGCAGACTAGCCGCGATTTCGAAGAGACGGCCTTTATCCGCCGCAGTGTTGGCAGTGCGCTGGCTGTAGATCATCAGCGTATCCTCGCGGCGGTAGCCAGCAGATCGCCGGAAGCAGCTGAGGCGGCAATGGTGGATCATATCAATCAGATGATTGAGGACGTTAAACGGTATTACGCTCTTCAAAGCGGACAGCATCTTGACTTAAGACGGTAATGAGGAGGGACAACGTGGACAAGACATATCGTTTAGGCATTGACATCGGCGGTACATTTACAGACGTGATTGTGATGGACGAGCAGGGCCGGATAGCTGCGGCGCTTAAGACTCCTTCAGTGGCCGAAGCACCTGAGCAGGCCATCTTCCAGGCCTTGGAGCAGCTTCAGGCTTCGGGATTGGATACTGCCCGCATCGAGAGGTTCGTGCATGGCACCACACTGGGCGTCAATACACTGATCGAACGCAGTGGAGCGGTTACGGGCCTGCTGGTTACAGCAGGCTACCGTGACATTCTGGAGATCCGCCGGCTAAGGCTGGAGAATACGACGAACCTCTATGGAGATAAAACACTGCCGCTTGTACCCCGTCATCTGGTGCAGGAAGTGGATGAGCGTCTGCTCGCTAACGGCAGCGTCCATACCCCGCTTCATGAAGAGCAGCTGCTGCAGGCTGTGGAGGTATTGGTGGAGGCAGGGGTTGCTGCCGTTGCCATCAGCTTCCTTCATGCTTACGCCAATCCTCAGCATGAGCAGCAGGCCGCATTATGGATCCGCAGGCGTTATCCTCAGCTGTTCATCTGCACCAGCAGCGAGGTCTGGCCGCAGCAGCGTGAATATGAGCGTACGCTCGCTACGGTCATGAACGCATATGTTGGCACACGGATGGGCTCTTATTTCAAAAGACTGGAAGCAGGTATTGGAGCATACGGCGTGCAAGCGAGTGTGCTGTCCACTATGTCCAACGGGGGCGTAATGACAGCAGCGCGCGCCTCTCTGGAGCCAGTCAAGACCCTGTTGTCCGGCCCGGCCTCGGGTGTTATCGGGGCAACATACATTGCAGAGCGGGCAGGACTGAAGCAGGTGGTCACATTTGACATGGGCGGAACCAGTGTCGATGTGGCACTGATCGACGGCTCACCGGTATATTCCACCGAGAACCATGTGGGGGACTTCCCGGTTATCCTCCCGGCCATTGATGTAACCGCGATTGGCGCCGGGGGCGGGTCCATCGCTTGGGTGGATTCGGTGGGCGTGCTGAAGGTCGGCCCGCGCAGCGCGGGAGCGAATCCTGGCCCCGCCTGCTACAACAGGGGAGGGATGCAGGCCACCACTACGGATGCTTACCTGCATCTGGGCGTGCTGCAGGCTGACCGATTCCTCGGAGGCGAAATGCAGCTGGTGCCACAGCTCGCGGAACAGGCGCTGCAGCGGCTGGGTGATTCCTTGGGACTCAGCTCCAGACAAGCCGCACAGGCGATTCTTGATGTGGCAACGGCGAATATGTATGCCCAGTTCTCGCCGCTGATGGCCCGTAAGGGCGTAGACCCGCGGGACTTCACCCTGCTGGCTTATGGCGGCGCGGGTCCCATGCACGCTTTTTTGATGGCAAGGGAGGTAGGCATCCGCAAGGTGCTGATTCCGCCATCACCGGGGACACTGTGCGCCATGGGTTGCGCAGTTGCCGATCTGCGCAATGATTTTGTGTACACGCTGCACACAAGCGCAGGCCAGCTGGAGCCGGATGAACTGCAGCGGCATTTCATGACTCTGGAGCAACAAGGCCGCCGCTGGATTGGAGAAGAAGCCGCAGGGGGAGTGAGGCTGGCAGGTGTTGATGTGCTTTTCAGTGCCGATATGCGATATGAGGGACAAGCCTTTGACCTCGAAGTCCCGCTGACCGAGCCGGAATGGAACGATCCTGAAGCAGCGCAGCATAGATTTCATGAGCAATATCAAGCCGTCTTTGGAGTTAACCATTCGGAAGCGGAGGTCATGTTCGTGAATCTGCGCGCTACAGTAATCGGCAATACCCCCAAACTGCCTGCAATGGAAGTGCCTGCAGCTGCAGACTCCTGCCAAGTGGAGGAGAGCCGCTTAATTGACTTTGACGGCGAGATACAGCTGACCAAGGTTATCGGCAGGGAACATCTAAGCACAGAGACCCGGCTGGCGGGACCTGTCATTATCGAAGAGTACGACACCACTGTTTTTGTACCGGCAGGTTTCTCCATCTGCAGGGACCAGCATGGCAATATTATCGGGGAGGCAGAAGGATGATCACAGATAAGGTGTTTCTGGAAATCTTTAATAACCGTGTCCAGGCGATCGTCGAGGAAATGGCCCATGTAGTGCTGCGAACGGGGTTCACCGCTTTTGTCAAAGAGACGGGTGATTTCGGAACCTACCTGCTCTCTCCGGCCGGCGAGACCTTCGGCTCTCCGCTTGATACCGGCTATAATCTATCACTTGGCATTCCAGCCGCGCCAACCCTGCAGGCTGTCGGCGATTGGCAGGAAGGGGATATTGTCATCTGCAATGATCCGTATACGACCGAAGGGATGGTTACCCATCTGCCGGACATTCATCTGATCAAGCCCTACTTTCATGAAGGTCAAATTATCGCGTTCGGGATGTGTTTTGTCCATTCCTCGGATGTCGGCGGGAAGGTTCCGGGGAGCGTCTCCCCCACCGCTTATGATATTCATATGGAAGGCATCCGCATTGCACCGGTCAAGCTCTATGAAGCAGGTAAGGTCAATGAGCAGGTGATGCGGCTGCTGCTGGACAACAGCCGTATCCCCGACCAGAATCTGGGCGACCTGAAGGCGCTGATGGCGGCCCTGAACCGGGGAGAGAGCCGGCTTCAGGAATTAATTGCCCGCTACGGTGCTGTCCAGGTTGAACAAGGAATCGCTGACCTGCTGGAATATGCCGAGCTGAAGGGCAGAGCCATTGTAAACGAGATTCCCGACGGTGCTTACGATTTCTGGGACTATCTAGAGGATGGACCGGGAGGGTATCCCATCCGGCTGCGCTGCCGGCTGACGATTGCCGGGGAAGACATCCATCTTGACTTCACAGGGACCGACCCTCAGGTCAGAGCCTCCTTCAATATTCCGACCTTCAATCAGCAAGGACATTATATGCTGGTGCCGGCATTAATCCGCTATTTCCGCACCATCGATCCCTCGATACCCTGGAATTCGGGCATGATCCGGATGGTCAGCAATCACGTGCCGGATGCCAGCGTCCTGAATCCTGAGCCGCTCGCGGCTGTCGGTGCCCGGGCTGCCACCTTTATCCGGGTAATGGATGTGATTACCGGAGCGTTAAGCAAGGCTCAGAGCCATAAGCTGCCTGCGGCGGGAGCCGGCCAAGCCTGCATTGTGATGATGGCCATGACGGACCCCATAACCGGAAAGAAGAAGGTGGGTGTCATTCAGCCGGTCTGCGGCGGCTCCGGTGCACGGCCGATGAAGGACGGGATTGACGGCATGGACTTCGCCGTAGGCCATCTGCGGAATATTCCCGCAGAGACAGCAGAAGCAGAGATGCCGATTCTGATTGAGCGGTATTCGCTCAGGGCCGACTCTGCCGGTCCGGGTAAATACCGCGGCGGCAGCGGCATTGAGCTTAAAGTCCGGGTGCTCAGCCCGGATACAGTGATGACTGCCCGCAATATGGAACGCATGTCGTTCCAGCCTTGGGGGCGGCTTGGTGGCGGAGTCGGGCAGCATGGCGAAGCTATCCTGAACGCCGGGCAGACCGGCGAGCGGCAGTTGGGCCGGATCGATGAGCTGCTGCTGCAGCCGGGCGACTCGGTGACCTTCCTCTCCCAAGGCGGAGGCGGGTATGGCGATCCTTATCTGAGGAGCAGCACCGAGGTGATGAACGATGTGCGCAGCGGGCTGCTCTCGCCCGGGTGCGCCGCTGAATACTATGGCGTGGTTGTAGATGAGCATGGAATCAACGAAGCTCTGAGCCTGCAGCAGCGGGAAGGCCATACAGAGAACCTGGAGCCATTCAGCTACGGGGAGGCAAGAGAAAGGTTTGAGCAGCTATGGACCGATGAAATGCAGAACAGCCTGGGACAGGCCTTGCGGTCTTATCCGCTGGCGCTGCGCGATTATCTGAAGCGGCAGACGATGGGAGATATTGAACAAGCGGTTCAAGCCGGAGAATCGGTAACCGCCTCCGGAATACCTCAGCGAATGGAAGCTGTCCGCAGCAGGATTGGACTAAAGATCACCTAAACTTCAATCTAAGGAGAGTTAACAATGACAAATGCAATGAATAAACGTTCGGTATTTCTGACCAGTCTCACTCTAGCCTCTCTGCTTGCCTTGTCCGCCTGCGGTGGAGGGAATGCAGCATCTCCTTCCAATAATACGGCTAATACGGCGACTGACTCTCCGGGTACGGCAGCCACGGACAGCGGAGAGAAGGTCAAGCTGACCATGTTCATCTGGGCAGGCTCCAATCAGGATATCGTACCCAAAGAGGTAGTAGCCGAATATGTCAAAGCTCATCCGAACGTGGAGGTTACGTTTGAAGAATCCTCCAACTCTGTGATGTATCCCAAGATGGTGGCAGGCAAGCAGGCCGATGCCAATAATCCCGTGGTCAATTTTGGTTATTTTAACGCAGATGCCAGTGCCAAAGGGTTGAATGATGATATGTGGGAACCGCTGGATCCTGCCATCGTCACCAACATGAAGGATATCCCGGAAGCCTTCCATACTGCAGATAACAAGGGTATTGTATGGGGCGTATCTTCCTTTGCCCTGGTCTATAACAAGGATCTGGTGAAGACACCGCCAACCAGCTGGAATGATTTATGGACGAACGAAGAGTTTAAAGGCAAATCCGCAATGTGGGATTACATGTTCTACGCCTACATTTCTCCGCTGATTGCCGTGAAGGGTGATGAGCTTGGAGCCACCTATGATAATCCCGAGCCTGCCTTCAAGTTCTGGGCGGAGCACAGCGATCAGATCGGAACCCTGGTTACCTCCAACGACCAATTAAAAGGACTGCTTGATTCCGGTGATGCCCTGATTGCCCCATTCAGTGCACAGGTAGCACAGACCTGGATCGATGGTGGCTCCCCGCTGGCGGTTACCTACCCTTCGGAAGGGGCGATTTCCTTCCCTTATTCTCTTCAGGTGGTGAAGGGCTCCACACCGGAGCAGCAGAAAGTGGCCAACGAAATTATCAATGAGCTGCTCAGTGCAGATGCGCTTTCCCGCTACGCCGAAGCTACAGGCACTCCCGTTACCAGTACAACAGCTGCTATTCCCGACAAATACAAGGATGATCCATCATTCTCGATTGAAGTTCAGAGCAAGGGTATTAATCCCGACTGGGCAACCCTGGCCAAGGACAGCTCTAAGTGGAAGGAATTCTGGGACCGGCTGGTCAAAACTGAGCTGTAAGCCGTAGAGCATCCTATGAAATTCTCACAACATTGGAGGGAGGAGCGGAGAATGAGCAACGATCAAGATGACATCGCAATTGAAACACGTGCGGCAGTGAAACGTTATGCAGGACAAACGGCGGTGAACCAGGTTCACTTGCAGGTCAAACGGGGAGAATTCGTCTCCCTCCTGGGTCCAAGCGGCTGCGGCAAAACTACCCTGCTTCGGCTCCTGGGCGGTCTGGAGCACCCCGACGAAGGCCTAATCCTCTTGTCAGGTAAGGATGTTACCCACATCCCTGCATATGGGCGGAACACGAATATGATCTTTCAGCAGCTTGCCCTGTTTCCGCACATGGATGTCTACAATAACATCGCTTATGGATTGAAAGTGCAGAAGACCGGAGCAGCCGAAATTAAACGCCGGGTGGGCGAAATTCTGGAGCTGGTGCAGTTGGGAAGCTACAGCCGCCGCTCCATCTCACAGCTCTCCGGCGGACAGGCCCAGCGCGTGGCCATCGCGCGCGCGTTGGTTAACCGTCCTGAGGTGCTGCTGCTGGATGAGCCGCTCTCCGCATTGGATATGCAGCTGAGGCTGGACATGCAGCGGGAGCTGAAGCGAATTCAGCGGGAATTCGGCGGAACCTTTATATTTGTAACCCATGACCAGCATGAAGCGATGAATATGTCAGACCGGATCGGAGTCATGAAGGCCGGCAGACTACTGCAATATGGCACACCCTCCGAGATCTATGAACGTCCAGCAGACAGCTTTGTAGCCAAGTTCATCGGGGATACGAACCTGCTGCCCGCTCAGGTGAAGAGTAGGGATCATACAAATCTGCTTGTGGAGAGCTGCGGTGAAAAGGTGGTTGCTGGCCGTTCCAAGCTCAAGTTGGCTGCACAGGCCGGAGTTCACGGCATGTTGTCCATTAGGTATGAATATGTCAGAATCGGTCCTGCCGCTGAACACTGTGTGAACCGCTGGATGGGCACCGTAACTGACAGTACTTACGGCGGAGCGAATATTCAATATTCACTGGAGGCTGGACCGCAGCTCAAGCTGCAGGCGAATGTGCTGTACCAGCCGGGAGATATCCGGTATCAGCCCGGAGAGCAGGTGCAGCTGGGATTTAACGCCGAGGATGTTCTGTTCCTGGAGGATGCCCTGTCGGGGCACGGGGAGGAACCGGGATGAGTGCGAAATCCAGCCGTTTTATTGAGCTGTTGTCCTCCCGAAATCACTCCTGGGTCACCCAACTGCTGCTCCTGTTGCCCTCACTGCTGCTGATGGGCATCGTTTATCTCGGCGGTCTGCTGATCTTTGGAAGGTACAGCTTCGATCTGTACGAGAACGGCACACTGGCCCGCGCCTGGAGCAGCCATGCCTACCGAGCATTTCTTACTGACCCTTATTATTGGACACTCATCGGTACTACCTTCCGGATTGCGCTGAAAGTAACCTGCTGGAGTCTGCTGCTCGGTTATCCGCTGGCCTACTGCATCGCCGGGCTGCGCAGTCCCGGCTGGAGACAGACGCTGCTGCTGATTACCTTTCTGCCACTCCTGGTCAGTGCGGTGGTCCGCTCCTACGGCTGGCTGCTGCTGCTCTCCCGCCAGGGCTTTATGAACTGGCTGTTTATCCGGCTTGGCTTCACCGACAGCGGGTTTGAAATGATGTACAACGAGACAGGTGTTGTAGTTGCACTGGTTCATATCTTTCTGCCGTTTATGATTTTTCCGCTGCTGAATGTGTTGTCGCAGAGTGATCCTTATCTGAAGGCCGCAGCTCATGATCTGGGCGCAGGGAAATGGCGAACGTTTCTCACCATTACCTTGCCCTTATCCGCACGGGGAATCGCCAGTGGTGTACAGATTGTATTTACGTTATGCCTCACCGCCTTCACTACCCCCCAGCTGATCGGCGGGGGACGGGTGATGACCTTGCCGGTCTTTATTTACCAGCGGACACTGGACACCAATTGGCCGATGGCTGCGGTAGCCAGCCTGTTCTTGTTCGCCGCTTCGATAGCTGTCTCGCTGCTGGTTAACCGAACAGCAGAATGGCTGATGTATCGGCGGACCGTGGCAGAAGGGGGTTCCCGCTGATGAGAATGAAAGCCGGATGGAGCTTTAAATGGCTGCTCTATGCAGCAGCAGGGCTGATCTGCCTGTATCTGCTGTCCCCGCTGCTGATGATTGCCGTGACCTCTATCAGTACAGGCAGCTCCAGCAAGTTTCCGCCTGCAGGGCTGTCACTGGAGTGGTACCAGAAGCTGAGCGAGCAGACGCAATTTCTGGAGGCTTTCCGCAACAGCATGATTGCCTCCTCCGGAGCTACACTATTGGCCCTGTTCTGCGGCACCTTGGCTGCCTTGGCGATTGTGCAATATCCTTTTCCGGGGAGAGGGCTGCTGCGTGCTTTGTTTATGTCACCTATGGTGGTTCCGAAGATCACACTGGGTATCGCCTATTTGATTCTTTTCTCCAGAATGCATATTGCCGGCGGCCTGTTCGCGCTGATCCTGGGCGAGGCTGTTATCGTCTTTCCCTTTGTGCTCTCCATTATTGGCGGAGCATTGGCAAATTTAAGCCCGGTTCACCGGGAAGCGGCAGCTGATCTGGGTGCAAGTCCGGTGCGGATCTTCTTCACCGTCACCTTGCCCCAGCTTCGTCTGTCACTGCTGCTCGCAGGCTCGATTTCGTTCGTCTTTACCTTTGACCAGGTGGAGACTGCGCTGCTTATCCTGCGGCAGGGAAGCTACACCTTGCCTATTCAGCTGTTCCTCTATATGGAGAAATGGCAGGACCCTACCATTGCCGTCGTTTCTGTTGTGCTGATTGCTTTCGCGCTGGCTCTGTTCTTTGTGATCAAGCTGGTCGTCCGGTCGGCTCCGGGAGTGGCTACGCTGCTGGGTGAGCGTCCTAAGAAGAAACGGCTTCGCCGTCCAATGTAAGAGCAGGCTCTATTGCTGCGACAAAATAAAAGGAGGACCTCCCAATGAATCAGCTTAATGGCCTTGCACCGGCAGCGAACCGGGAACGGGCTTCACAAATTATGGACAACCATGGGCTGGCTGCTCTTATTGCAACTACTCCGGAGAACGTCACCTACACCTTGGGCTCGCCGCTGCGGGCGAGTAACTGGACCATGCAGATCTATGCAGTAATGCCGAAAGAACCATCCGTACGATCTTGTGTAATTATTCCAACCAACCGGCTTGGTGTGGTCGCGCAGACGGGGATCGAAGGAGTGGACCTGTATCTGTACAGTGATTTTTTCGTGGAGGGGTCTATTGAAGGCAAACCTTCCACACCGGACATCGACCGGTTCTACCAGTTAATGCAGTCTACCCGCAGCTATGCCGGACCCGTGGAAGCGCTGGAAGCCGCGCTTGCAGATCTTGGCATTACAGGCCAGCCTATCGGTGTCGATGAGATGCGGATTGCGCCTGAACATCTTCAGCGGCTGGCTGAAGGTCTTCCCGGCGGGAGAGCGATTCCCGCCTATAAGCTGTTCCGCGAGATCCGTCAGATCAAAACACCGCTTGAGGTGGAGCGCCTGCGCCGGGCAGCGGCTCTGAACGAGCAGGCGGAGCTGGAGCTGATCGGCCTGATCGCCGCAGGTGTGCATGAAGCGGAGCTGGCTGAGCACTACCGGCTGACAGTGATGAAGGGCGGGGCGACGCCCGCGATGACTGCGGTGGGAGCCGGTCCGCGCAGCGCGCTGCCGCTGATCGAGAATTATTTCCGGGTCATTGAACCGGGAGACCAGGTGCGCTTTGATCTGTGCCTTACGCTGGACGGATACTGGGGAGATACCGGACGTACAGCAGTATTGGGTGAACCGACAGCCTGGCAGCAGCGGCATTTCCAGGCTGTGCGGCATGGCTGGGAGCAGGCGCTGGACACGGTTCGTCCCGGAGTAAAAGCCTCGGAGGTATTTGCTGCGGCGGTAGGACGGGTACAGAAGGAAGGCATCCCCCACTATAGACGCCAGCATGTAGGCCATGCTATCGGATTGGAGCTGTACGATGACATCATCCTTGCGCCAAATGATCACCGGGAACTACAGCCTGGAATGGTCTTCTGCGTAGAGGTGCCCTATTATGAGCTGGGAGCAGGCGGTTTTCAAATTGAAGATACAGTTGTGGTCACTGAGGACGGTTACGAATTCCTGACACATATGGAACGCAAGCTGTTCCTTAAATAACAGCAGGGGGTTCCGGTCAACCGGTCCTTACTGCCGTCCGGGACGACCCGTATAGAAGGTGATGACATGAAAATTCAGCAAGGCACCCGAATGTTCCGCAACACCAGCCTCGCCTTGTTCGCAGGCGGGTTCAGCACCTTTGCTCTGTTATACAGCCTTCAGCCTTTAATGCCTGAACTATCGGAGACCTTCGCGATCACTCCAACTCAGGCCAGCTTGTCTTTATCCGTAACCACCATTTCCATGGCGCTGACCATGCTGCTTATCGGCTCATTGTCAGATGCCTGGGGGCGCAAATCGATCATGACCGCCTCTCTGGTAACGGCATCCGTAATCGCGATTCTGACTGCTGTCATGCCATCGTTTGTCTTGCTGCTGATCCTGCGGGTGCTGCAGGGTGTGGCATTAGCCGGCTTGCCCGCCATTGCCATGACCTATCTGGTGGAGGAGATTGAACCCGCCAGTCTGGGGTATGCGATGGGATTGTATATCAGCGGCAATTCCATTGGCGGGATGGCAGGGAGGATGATCAGCGGTCTGCTGACCGATATATGGGGCTGGCGTTATGCCGTCAGCACCATTGGGCTGCTCGGTGTAGCCTCCGCGCTGATCTTCTGGATGGTGATTCCGTCATCCAGGCATTTCGTCAGCCGGACATCGCGACTTAGTGGAGTCGTGCCCCTATTGTGGTCCCAGCTCCGTAACCCACGGCTGCTCTGCCTGTATGGACTCGGATTCCTGCTGATGGGCAGCTTCGTGACCTTGTTTAATTATATTGGCTTCAAGCTGACCGCCGCTCCCTATAATTTAAGCCAGTCACTGGTTGGCAGCATCTTCGTAGTCTACCTGATGGGAACGTTCAGCTCTACTTGGATGGGCAGACTTGCAGACCGCTACGGCCGCAGCCGCGTATTGGTGCTGGGACTGGCGCTGCTTCTGCTCGGAGCTTTGCTTACGCTTAACGACAGCCTATGGGTCACTATCATCGGACTGGCCGTGTTTGCCTTTGGTTTCTTCGGGAGCCATTCCATTGCCAGCAGTTGGGTCGGTCTGGCCGCTGACACTCATCTCTCGCAGGCCAATGCGCTTTATTTATTCTTCTATTATATAGGGTCCAGTGTCAGCGGTACCGGTGGCGGCATGTTATTCAGCAGCCTCGGCTGGCATGGCGTGGTAGGCATGATAGCCGGCTATGTTATCATCAGCTTGCTGCTGTGCTACATACTGACCGTCAGCAGCAAATCAAATGAGCCTAAAAACAGATAAAAAGGGCCATACGGTCCGCTGTGACTCGCGAGAACGTATTCGTGCTCGAACTGAACGCATAGATGCTCAAACCCTAACCATCCGTGCTCCAACAGAAGCAGCCACAGTCATCACACTAAGAGAGTAGCCATATAAGATGAACTTAAGAATGGAGTAGTGGAGTTGCCAGAAATCCTGAACCATAGGGCTTCCTGGCAGCTCCGTATGTAACATTCTTAAGTTCACGTTCTATATCTAGAAACAAAGACCGCGGTGAGCAATTATTGCTCCCGCGGTCTTTGTGCAAATATAAGAGTGTTTTTTGTGCGTATACAGCTATACAGCTATTCGCCTATTGGCTTAGCCATTCGGCCAGCTCTTCGGTTTGAGAGAGGACGGCGATTGGATCATAATACCAGGAGCGTTCTTCTTTCCATACGTAGAGATGGTTACTTTTTACAGCCGGAAGACTGCTCCAAATACTGTCAGCCTTGTAATCTTCCACTGTCCGCGAATTGGAGGTCATGATGATATAGTCACCTGCGTAGGTGCTAAGCGTCTCCGCAGAGATTTCCGCCCATTGCTTCTCCATAATTTCATCCGCTATGGCTGCGGGAGGCTTGCGTCCAAGCGCCTGATAGATCGGCTGTCCTCCACGTCCGAAATTGTCCCCGTATACCCAGATCGATTTCCCGCCGTCCTCCATGATGGTGAAGGTAGCCTCGGCAGGGATCGCCTTGTCCACTTTGGCTTTGGCCTCCGCAATCCGCCGGTCATACTCGGACAGCCATTCCTCCGCAGCAGCTTCCTTGCCCAGCAGCTTGCCGAAATACGTCAGCTCCTCATGGGCATCCTTCAGATCACCATAAGGAACAATAACAGTTGGGGCGATTTTGCTTAAGGCTTCATAGCTTTCCGCCTGCCCTGAAATGATCAGGTCGGGTGCCAGTGCAAGGATCTTCTCCGCTGACATTTTGCCATATTCGCCGGTATCCTCGACACCCTGAAGCGCTTCCTGATAATACATATTCTTCAGCGTCAACCCGGGAGCGCCTACGGGAATGGTATCAAGCGCAATCAGGCTGCCCAGATACTCCTCGGCTACAATCCGCTTCGGCTGAGTTGGGATTTCAATCTCTCCATTTACCGTAGTAACGGTCTTAAATCCAGTTTCTGCTGTATCCGCCGGTGGAGACGCTTCGGCAGAAGGCTGAACTGTGGCTGCAGGACTATTGCCAGTCTCTGACTTGGCAGAATTGGCGGCATTGGAATCCCCGCAAGCTGAGAGCAGCAGGATCAATGTCAGCAGCAGAGGGATCAGCAGCCATGATTTCTTGGACTTACTGGCTGTGTGTGTAGTGAACAACGGGTAACTCCTCCTTATGTATAACGATTATCATTCTCATTTACAACTGTACAAGCTTCTCCGTCAAAATACCATGGACAGAAATGATGCCGGCATATGCAATTTTATGATGTTAAAGCCTGGAGCAGCACTTGCAGCTGAGCTAGTGACGAGAGCGGATCAAAGCCATAGAACATGTCGGCTTCATCAAGTATATAGACCTGTCGGTTACGTACGGCCTCCAGCTGGCACCATGCCGAAGAGAGGAACAACTGCCCGACACGCTTGCTACCTTCAGCATCTGTAGGCAGTCCGGTGATAAAAATATAGTCTGCCGGGTAGCCGGGAATCTGCTCGATGGGGGCCTCCAAGTACCCGCTGCCCATTATATTGTTGTCTATAAGCAGAGAAGGAGGATAGAATCCAAGATCCCCATACAGAACATGACAGCCGCGGCCGTAACTCCCGGCGAAGCAATAGGCACTGCGGGTACTGATCTCCCATACGATCGCGGAGCCTCTTACAGCACCGATGGACCGGTCCAGCTGCAGATTCGCTTCGCTGCAGAGCTGCGAATAGGACAGCAGCCATTCTTCGGCCTGCTGCCGCCGGTCGACGACATCGGCAATCCTGCGGAACTGCTGGCGCCAGCTCATCTGCATGTAGGGCAGCTCAAGCACCGGGGCAAGCGGCACAAGGCTGCGGTTCTCTCTGGGCAGACTGTAGCTGATTATGACATCAGGTTCAGCCGCAGCCACCGAGTCATACAGCAGGGTGTCGTCGGCTGTATTCAGGTGCAGCTTCTGCGCAGCAGGTACAGACTCCAGGCGCTCATGCCAGGCCGAATACGCCCCTAAGCAGGGGGTGATCTGGAGCGCACGCAGGCTGGCCGTATGATTGTAGTTGAGAGCTGCCACTTTTTTGTTGGTGCGTTGGTGGTAGACTGTCGGTGATACGCCTACAATCTGTTTGAATTTACGGCTCAGATAAGTTCCTTCGCCATAACCAACCTCCTGAGCCAGCGCCGTTAAGCTCGGTTTGCCGGTCAGTAACCTCAGCTGTGCCCTGCGGATGCGAAGCAGATTGAGATAGGTGCTGAAGGTCTGTCCCGCCATCCGGCGGAAGGTGCGTGAGAAATGCTCCGGGCTAACACCGGCCAGCACCGCCATCTGCTCACGGGTCAAATCTTCATTATAGTGGGCTTCGATATACTTCAGCACTGGCCCGAACCAGCCGCCCGAAGCGTTCAACTTAGCGGCTAAGCCGCTGTAGATTTCTGTCAGTAGTTCAGCAAACAGCTGCTGCACTGCGAATGGTTGACCCTCCTGGGGTTCATTCCAGGCGTGATGCAGCGCCGCCGCCCGGGCAACCGTTCCCGAAGAGACTTGATGAAGCGGAACTGCACCGGTTAGACGTGAGAAGCTGGGGGTGTGCGGACTGAGACTGATATAATCAATCCATATTCCTTGAAGTCTGTTCGCACCATCCGGCTCCAGCTGCGGAACTTCTGCACAAGCCAATATACTTCCCGCAGTCAAAGAATGAAGCTGGCCACGTATTCCCGCATAACCTCCGCCGCCCGTCACGACGATCAGCACCGAAACCGCTGGAGTGGGAGATTCATAACCTTGTACAGCATGCTCACTCAGATTGCTGACGGATATGGGGACACATAGCGGATGGGCAAGCTCTGGAATATGGAGCATTAATGATGTAGACATATACTGAATTCTCGCTTTCCTGTAAGTGATAACTATTCTCAATTATAGCATGTCTGTACCGCTGGTGAAGGTGATCTTGAGAAACTTATCTGGATCAACAAATGGTCTGCTTGCTGAACAAGCTGCAGTTCCCCGGGGCATGTTACAATCACAATAGTGTGAAATGGACCATGGAAAGAGGGTTATGCCGTTAATTATGAAAACCAAATATATTAAATGGATGATTCTTCTCATTCCTACCCTAACGGTGGGCATCTGGGAATATGTGCGGCATCAATTTCTGTTGTCGTATATTACTATGGATCTGGGCAACTGGCTCACGCCGCTGATCGTGTATTTGGTGAGTGTAACGCTGCTGAGCCAGTTGTTTCGTATTCTCGAACGGATGCAGCGGGAGCTGGAGCAAGAACGCTCGGCCACGATTGCCTGGAAAGCAAGGGAGCAGCTGGCCAACGAGCTTCATGACGGTATTGCGCAATCCCTGTTTCTGCTCTCTGTTAAGGTAGACCGTCTGGAAGGTGAGAAAGACCCGCAGCAGCATCAGCAGGATATCTACCAGATCCGCAAAACCGTTCATGAGGTGAACCGTTATGTCCGTCAGGCTATCACCGATCTGAAGGTTGAACCGGAGGTGCAGCAGTCAGAAGGCAGTCACGAAACTCTGGAGTATAAGCTTCACAAGCTGGCACAGAATGCGCCGATGCAGCTCGATATCGATTGGAGACTGACAGATGAGGAGCTTTCGCCTAAGGAAACCATCGAGCTGTTGGCCTGTATCCGCGAAGCCGTAGTCAACATTGAGAAACATTCGGGTGCCACCACAGGATTGATCAGCGGCGAAGGCAGTCGGGAAGGCTGGACCGTGACTGTGAAAGACAATGGAAGAGGGTTCGAAGGCAACCCTTTTGCCCATCCCGACCGCTATGGCTTGAACATTATGAAGGAACGTGCCAAGGCGATGCAGTGGAAGCTGAAGTTGTGCCGGGACCACGACCATACCGTAGTAGCAATCAGCAAGGAAGGTGAGAAAAAATGACTCTTACACGCGTGTTGGTCGTGGATGACCATGCACATGCCAGAGAGGCGATCTGCGAGATTCTGTCGATGGACCCCAGCTTCCAGGTGGTTGGGGTAGTCAGCAATGGACACGAAGCGATTGAATACACTGAGCAATGGTTGCCGGACCTGATCCTGATGGATATCCAGATGCCAGGGATGGACGGATTGGAAGCCACTCAACGTATCAAGCTCAGCTGTCCTTACGTTAAGATCGTGATGATTACTGTCTCTGATGATATGATTCACCTGCTCGAAGCACTGAAGCGTGGTGCACAGGGTTACCTGCTGAAGAACCTGGCCCCTTCAACCTGGCTGCAATATCTGCATTCGATTGTCAATGAAGAGGCACCGCTAAGCCGGGAGGTTGCCTACCAGATTCTGAAGGATGTCTCCTTATCACAAAAAAACAGCCCACAGGTACAAATCACCGCACGAGAACAGGATATCCTGAACGGGGTTGCCGCTGGCTGGACGAACAAGGAAATTGCCGTCAAACACGGCATTTCCGAGCACACGGTCAAGAATCATCTCAAAAACATTCTGCAGAAGCTGCAGCTTCAGAATCGGGTACAGCTTACAAGATATGCATTGGAGCAAGGACTTATCTCAGACGATTACAATCGTCCGGGATAGGTTCTTTTTTCTTACATTTAAATAGAACACTCTTCGATGGCTATACTTGTAGTGACATATCTCACAAATCTGACACATTAAAGCCAGAAGCATAGCCACATCGAGCTATAGGCAGCAACGCGGACTCCCTTTACACTGAACAAGTGTGTCATTACGGCAGCCACCCACGCTCAGGAGGTGAACGATGTCCAACCCATACAGGAGCTCTGCGATTACCTGTCGACCGGCCTGCCGGAAGCTGTTCTTCCTGTTGGCCCTGTTATGGATACTTTGTAACGGTCCCGGTATAGCTACAGCTGAAACCGCTCCTACCGCTACGCCGCTTCAGCCGATCATCGATGCTGCCCGGAGCGGAGAGGTTATCCGGTTGGCGCCCGGTACCTACACGGGGCCAGTACGTATAGACAAGAGGCTGACAATCCACGGTGATGGGCAAGCCACGCTGCGGAATTCTTCACCGGAAGCCGATGTTGCCGTGCTGATTACTGCAGATGGCGTTCAGTTGCAAGGCCTCAACATCCGGCAGGACAACGACGGCGAAGCGGCAGCGGTTCGCGTCGAAGCCGATCAGGTCACGTTGACAGACCTCGCGATCCATACCGGCGGTTACGGCATTGTGCTACGTGAAGCAAGTGGCGGTCTTATTGCCCGTAATCGAATCCGCTGGTTTATACCTGAAGGCCAGCCGCCGGGAACAAGAGGCAACGGTATTGATCTGTATAACGCTCACGGAATTGAGATCAGGGAGAATGAAATCTCCTATCTGCGGGATGGCATCTACCTGGAGAACAGCCGCAATACGAAGGTAGACCAGAATCGGCTCTACAATTTGCGCTACGGGGTACACTGCATGTATATCAACGGCTCTGAGGTTACCAATAATACCGGCGAATACAATGTGACCGGAGCCATGGTGATGGGAGTGACCGATGTGCTCGTGTCCGGCAATTCCTTTCGCAAGCAGAGTCAGAATGTGCATTCCCAGGGCATCTTACTCTATGATGTCCGCACCTCAACTATCAAGAGCAACGTGGTGGAGGGCAACCGGGTTGGCATCTATATGCAGCGGTCCTCAGATAATATCCTGCTGGACAATGTAGTGCTGCGGAATTTCATCGGCATCCAGTTTGAAGGGGCAGAAGGCAATGAGTTTCAGCGCAATGGGTTTATTGCCAATGTGATTGAAGCCGAAGCTGTCAGCAGCAAGGACAATCTCATGAACGGAAACTACTGGGATTCCTTTCAGGGACTGGATATCACTGGTGACGGAGTAAGTGATCTTCCTTATGCGGTGAATCCGTTCTATCAGCAGCTTATTAAGCGAAATGGTGCTTACCAGCTGTTTTTTCAATCGCCGGGGATGAACTTTCTGAGCGGGATGGTTGCTAATGACAAGCAGCAGTGGACAAGTGATCAAGCGCCGCTGATGCAGATCGGAGTAGCAGAAGGGGCGGAAGCGCCAACCGGCGGCCAAGGCCCCGTGATGGTAGCGGGCTGGGTGTTATTGTTTCTGTCTGTTATTACAATTCTATATATGGGGGTATTGCGATTATGAGAAAATGGAGTGCTGTGCTGATCCTGATCATGGGACTGTTTGTCCTGAGCGCCTGTGGAGAGAAGAAATATGAAGCGCTGGCTATTAATGAAGACGTCGATATCTGCGTGATCTGTAACATGCAGGTCAAGGATGATGCTTTTGCCACCCAACTGACAACTAAGGAAGGCAAAAACTATAAATTTGACGATATTGGCTGTATGAATGAATGGAAGCAACAGAACGGGAGCGACAATATCGGCATGGATTATGTCCGTGATTACAATGACAAGGCATGGATCGAATTCAGCAAGGCCAGCTATGTCTATGCCGAAACCCTGCGTACACCGATGGCTTATGGCGTGATCAGCTTCAAGGATACGGCTTCTGCCGAAGCCTTTGTGGCAGAGCAAGGCGTTGGAGAGGTGCTGACCGCCGGAGATTTGTCCTCCCATGATTGGAAGCAGAACACGGACATGATGAACATGGAGATGGACGGCGAAGGTCATAGCCATAGCCATGAGGAGGAGAACGGAGAAGCAGGGCACTAGGGCGCTGCCATTCTAAAGAGCTGGAGACATCACTATGACCGATTTAATACAAGTTGCACGAAGAGAATTGAAGATGGGCTTCCGCAATCCCTGGTCCTATTCCTTTCTGGCTCTGTTCTGTACCTTTAGCTTAAGCCTGCTGCTGATTAATTCACAGAATATGGTTCAGGGCTACTCTGCGGTGACTGCATCCATGCTAAACCTGATCCTCTATCTGCTGCCGCTAATGACGCTCTTCCTCGGCTCCTTTTCTTTAACTTCAGAGAAGGAGGAGGGCAGCTGGCAGCTCTTGTCTACCTATCCAATTGGAACGATGTCCTTTATCCTTGGCAAATATGCCGGTCTTGCCGCCGTTCTACTGGTCATCGTAGCCTTCGGCTACGGCCTGATGGGCTTTATCAGCGGCTTCACCGGAATGAGCTTTGACGCAGATACTTATTTTCTTTTTCTGGCATTCTCAGCCGGGCTGGTGCTGTTATTCCTGACGATTGCCTTGTTCATCGGCTCCTTATCCCGCAACCGCTGGCAAGCGCTGACGGTATCTGTAGCGGTGTGGTTCTTCACGGTCATTGGCTGGCCAACCTTTCTGATCGCCATGCTGGGCTGGCTGCCCTATCTGTGGATCAAACCTGCTCTGACCGTATTAACGATACTTAATCCTGCCGAGCTGGTGCGGCTGTTCGTCGTGGTGAAGCTTGGCGGCGGTTCTGTGCTGGGTCCGGAATATTATGAATGGGTCACATGGATCAGCCGGCCCCAAGGCAGCGTTCTGTTTATAGGGATCTGCCTGCTCTGGATCAGCCTGTCGATTGTTGCCGTGTATGGGATCTGGGAAAGGGGGCGTTCCCGTGGATAGTCCGTTTGTACGAGTACATGAAGTTTCGAAAGTTATCAAGAAGCAAAGTCTGGTGGAGGGAATCAGCTTCGAGGTTGCCCCTGGTCATGTGCTTGCCCTCTGCGGGGGGAACGGAGCCGGTAAAAGCACCGTGCTGCGGATGCTTGCCGGCATCCTGCAGCCCACCATAGGGGAGATAACAGTCAATCAGCTTCGCTGGAGCAAGGACCGTAAGGCTTACTCCAAGCAGCTAGGCTATATGCCGGATGATTATCAGTTCAGCCAGGGACTGACAGCGGAAGAGGCGTTGACCTTCTGGGCGGCGCTGCGCAAGGTCCCTGGGCGCAAGAACCGGGTAGAAGAGGTGCTGACACAAGTCGGTCTGGAAGACAAACGGAAGGTGATTGTGAATACCTTCTCCAAAGGCATGCGCCAGCGGCTGCTTTTGGCCCAAGCCCTGCTGGCGGAACCGCCGCTGCTGATTATGGACGAGCCAACCAATGGACTGGACCCCTTCTGGATGAATGAGTTCGTGAAGCAGCTACAGCAGATCAAGGCCGCCGGACAGACCGTGGTCTTCTCCACCCATCAACTTGAGGTTGCTGAGAATACCGCAGACCAAATTGTATTCTTAAGCCATGGACGCAATGTCGGCGCAGGCTCAACGGCTGCTATCCGCAAGGAGCATGGCTCCCTGTACGCCGCCTTCAACCACAGTCTGGGGCTGAAATGAAGCAGTACCGCCGCAGGCTGAACCTGCTGATTATGGTCGCCATTGTTGGTGCGGTCATCTGGGTTGTCATCCAGACCGTGCAGCGGGAAGACGAGTCACCGGCGGGCAGCATAGAACCGGGGGCGGCCGCCCCGCTTTTTGAAGCCACCACCATAACCGGGGAAAAGGTTCGCCTGGAGGATTATCGCGGCAGAACGGTATTGATTAACTTCTGGGCTTCCTGGTGCAAGCCCTGTGTGCGGGAGATGCCTCTGCTAGCCGGGGTAGGGACATCATCCGCGTCTTCTGTGGAGACCTTGTTCATCAATGTAGGCGAGTCCAAAGGCACCGTCTCTGACTATATGAAGGCCCATGAGTTCTCCTTCCCGGTCACTATTGATGTCACAGGCAGAATAGCCGGGCTATACCGTGTTACCGCATTGCCCGCCACGTTTATCATTGACGGGAGCGGGAAGATCACCCAAGCCGTTCTGGGCGAGGTCACGGACCTTGCCTTACTGGAGAGTTGGCTTCGTTAATACTTTTAGTATAAGGATTGCCCAGCCTCATCCTCGGATGGGACCGGACAATCCTTTTTTCGGTTTAAATGATCCGCTTAGTGGTAGAGCGAGCCCTTCATTTCTCTTAGACTGTAACTTGTAATCCATTCAATTACAGGAAAGTGAGGGCTTATTATGACAACAGCTCAACCCAATGCTAACGGCAAGGACAAACAAAAAGTTCTCATTCTGAACGAGAATCTATGGAAGGTGATGTTCCAGCTGTCATGGCCGGCAATTATTGCTATGGTTTTATATGGATTAAATGCCGTCATCGCTGCTGTTTTTGTAGGACGTTATGTCGGGGAAACAGCCTTGGCCGGGGTTTCCATAGCCTACCCACTGACACAGATCAGTCTGGGTCTGGGCTCATTGATCGGAGTCGGTGCCGGTGCCGCTCTAAGTATTGCGATCGGACGCCGGGATGAAGTTACCCAGAAACGGCTGATGGGCAATGTCAATTTTTTAACAATACTGATAACTGCGGTGTACATGCTCTTGGGATTGTTATTCTCCAGACAGTGGATTGAGATTATGGGCGGTGAAGCGGAGACCCTGACCCTCGGCAACAGCTATTTCCGAATTACAGTCTGGGGAGCATTCTTCTGGATATATGGACTGGCAGCCAACATGATTGTCCGGGCTGAAGGTAAAATGAAATCGGCCGCTGTAGTAATGGGCATCGGACTCGCGGCGGATATTGCAGCCAACTATCTGCTTGTCGCTGTATTGGACTATGGCGTAGAGGGAGCTGCCTGGGCAACCAATATCGGCATGTTTGTATATACGCTGCTGGGCTGGATTTACTTCGGCAAAGGCTTCTCTTCGTTCAGAACCACAACGTTCGCTCTCTACCGGGATGCAGCGACGCTCAAATCAATCCTTGGTCTGGGCTTCTCCTCCTTCATCATGAACTTTATGAATTTGGTTCAAGCCGTAGTCGTGTTCAACACCTTGTCCAAGTATGGAACCTTATCCGACATCGCTTTTTACGGAGTAGTGTTTCGAATCTTCACCTTCCTGCTGACACCGATCTTTGGCTTGATGCGTGCGCTGCAACCAGTAATCGGCATCAATTTTGGAGCTGGGCAATACAGACGTGTCATTCGCAGTTATTACATTTTCTCGGTGGCGTCCATGCTGCTAACGCTGCCATTCTGGCTGTTCGCGATGATCGATCCGCAGCTGATTCTTGGTTTCATGCTGCCAGATCAGGCTCTGTCGGGAACTGAATCGCTGTATTTCAGAATCAATATGGCCTTGCTGCCTTTGCTGTCGCTGATCTTTATGGCCATGACGTTCTTCCCTTCCATTAACAAAGGCAAACCGGCAGCCCTGATTGGAATCGCCAGGCAGCTAGTCTTTTATGTACCGGTTATGCTGATCCTGCCTGGCCTAATAGGCGTATCCGGTGTGTACTGGGGATCGCTTGGTATTGATCTGGTCATTACGGTGTGGACCATCTTAATGGTGAGGAAGGAATTTGTCCGGCTTCGCTCCATGCTGTAAATGAACAATCAGCGGTTCTTCCCACGGCGGGAGAATCGCTGTTCTATATCACGGTTCTAGAGCCGCATGCACCGGCCAATACCCAATCTAGAAATCTTAATTGACCAATATTATAAAAAAGATTACAGTTGGGATATTATGGATTGGGGAGGAAGATGATAGTGGAGCTTAACTTGAAGGGCATCCAGCCGGATACGCTGGTTGAGATGCTAAAACTATCTTTTGCATCAGAAAGCTGGGACACTATCTTGCAGATTGCAGATAAACTACACCAGAGCATCAACCGTATTTATACGGCCAACCAGGAGGACCGCGCTGCTGGGATACAAGTACGTACTTACGGCCTGGAGAGGAGTGTAGTTTATTATTTTGGCTACAGCATGTGTCTCAAAGGAATCGCACATCAGCGGAAAGGGGAGTTCAGTGAATCCAGGGCCTGCATACAGAAATATGCCGATCTAAGCGGTCTGGAAGGGCTGGATGAGGAGAGCTGGAAAGACATTGAATTATATCGCCGCTTGTCAGTAGTCAATGCCTACGTAATAGATATTATTGAAGGTAAAGTAGAGGTGCTTGAGAAATACGTCAGCTTCTTGCGGGATAATCCCAATGAGCTGCTCCCTGGACTGCTTCATATTCTCCAATCCTCAATGAACCATCATTATTCCGCAGACTGGATACTGGCAGAGTTTGAAGAACTTGTATCCACCCGATCCGAAACCTACACAACCCAACGAAATATTCGCTACTACATAAAATACATCCATTTGTTATCCAAATATTATGCGGTTCAAGGAGATCATCTGACTGCAGTGAATGTTCTGCTGCAAGGTCTGGTATTTAGTGTGAAGGTAAGAGATGATATTGGATTCCGGCAATCCACCGCTTTATTTGAATCCATGCGTGACCATACCACAGCAGAGCAGCAGGAGCTGTACAAGAGTCTGATGATTGAGGTTCTGGAAGGATAAACCGGCTTAGGGTTTGACTCATTGTGAATTCGGTGTATAATCGTAAATATTACGATTAGAGGAGCTTTTTCAGATGAGTAAACCTAGTTCCAGCCAACGCCTCCCGCGAGCAAAAGGGATCGATATGGCTACATTCTATTCCGCTAAGGAATGCAGCAGCAAAGTCAAACATATGTTACTGCCTCAGGACAACCGACAGATTGTTGAAGAATTCATTACCATTCTGGGCATGCGGGAGACCTTTGAGCAGAAAGGGGTTCCTATCCCCAACAAAATAGTAATGTATGGTCCTCCGGGCACAGGAAAGACACTTACGGCCTATTATATGGCGAAACGCCTGGAGCTGCCGCTTGTGCTTGTCCGGCTGGATGCCATCATCCATAGTCATCTGGGAGAAACCGGCAGTAATCTGCGCAAAATATTCGACTATGCCAAGGCGTCACCCTGCGTGTTGTTCCTGGATGAATTCGATGCCATTGCGCGGACCCGCGAAAGCGGGGATGAAGTAAAGGAAATGGCCCGGGCAGTGAATACACTGCTGCAGTGCCTGGATGAATTCGGAGACAGCAGCGTATTTATGGCCGCCACCAATCTGCAGGATGAGCTGGATCAGGCGATCTGGCGCAGATTTGACACCAAGATGACGTATCGCCTACCGGACTGCGCGGAACGTTACAATTACATTGGGATGCTTATTGGTGATTTCGAGCATCAGCAAGGTATTGCCGAAGAGGCCAGCAGTATATTGGACGGCTGCAGCTTCGCGGATATCGAACAAATTGTCCTGAAGGCCAAACGCAAAGCCATTATCGGGCAAGCCGCTCTGGATCGCAATCACCTCAGCAGCTCTATGCAAGAGTATAACCCTTCAGTTCCCGCGCTCATGGCGCAAGGGGAATAAGCGATGGGCAAGCTGAAGAAGGGCGATCTTCTTATTATTGTGTTTGTGCTGCTGCTTGCAGGAGGAATTCACAGCCTGAAGTGGATTCGCGGCGGAAACGCAGTCTACGAGCAAGGACAGCTGACTGCCATCATTACCGTAAACGGCAAAGAGTATGAAACCGTACAATTGACCAAGAAAGAGCGGATGATAGACATCCAGACCGAATACGGACATAACATTCTGAAGGTCTATGACTATGGCATCCAAATGATCTATTCAGATGCCCCGCAAAGTATCGCGCTAGATATGGGCTTCATTTCGAAGCCCTACCAGCAGATTATCTGCCTGCCAACGCGGGTCATGGTAGAAGTCCTGAAGCCACAGGTGACAGGCGAAGAGGAATTGGATGCCGTGATTTAATTACTAATGCACATCTGGAGGCCAAAGCCAATCATGGGATTCTCTATTACGGGAACAATTATCGCATTGTTGATCCTTCTCCCCAGTCTTGTTTTTTTTCTGAAATTCCCGCCTGTGAACGTGCCGCAAGCTATCCGGGAGACCGCGCCTGTTTACCGTGTTCTGGAGAAAATCGGCCAGATGACCTGTCTCCTGTTCATGATGATCTCGAAGGATTTCTTTGATATACAGCAGGTGAATCTATATATGATCTTGATGATCGTCTGCATCCTATGTTATTACGGATTGTGGCTCAGGTATCTGAGGGCTGGCCGGGAATTCGCCTCACTGTGGAAGCCTGTTGGATTCATTCCGATCCCTCTGGCCGTGTTCCCTGTTCTGGCGTTTGGTTGTGCAGCACTCTGGGGCAACTGCATCTGGCTGGGCGTATCCACGGTACTGCTTGCCATTGGCCACTGGACGGTTAGCTGGAATGTTTATAGACAGACCAGGCTTCTTTAACGAGTTGATAGTTACATGGAATTGCCCTTACGGATAGCCTGTACGCATGGCCCACCAGTAGCCGATGAGTGTCATAAGTTTGATCCTTGCAGCACTTCCTGCTAGAGTGAATATTGATGATCTTTCGTATTCACATCCAGAAAGGGCAGGTCGATAGGACAAATGAGAGTTATGGAATGGGTACTGCTGGTGCTGAGCTTTGCCATGCTGGGGGGACTGCTGATTCTTCCGCTGCGCAGCCGAATGCAGGTAAGATTGAGCCTGATTGCCGCTTTGATCGCGGTCATCATGTCGGTAATTCAAGTGTGGATGGAAGGGTACAGATGGCAGATGATTCCTGCTTATGCAGTAGCCCTGCTGCTGATTGTCCGTGTAATTGTAATGAAGAGCAGGGGTTCTGAGCGATACATAGGGCAGCACCGATCGCGTCTAAGAATAATAATGAATATGGTGCTGTTCATGTTCTATCTTGGTGTTGCAACTGCATTGCCAATACTACTGCCTGTGTTCTCGTTCGCTGCACCTTCCGGGCCTTATGCGGTAGGAACCAGTACGTATTACTGGGTGGATGAGAACCGGTCAGAGACCTATACTGCGGATCCCGCTGACAACCGTCAGCTGATGGTGCAGCTCTGGTATCCGGCAGAGCTTGAAGGAGATGGCAGGGACAAGTCTGCTCCTTACATTGAACACTTGGAGGAAATTGCCCAGGGTCTGCAGGATTCGCTGAACATGCCGCGGGTGATGTTCAGCCAGCTGAGCGAGATTGAAACCCATGCTTACCGGGACGCCAAGGTGTCCTCAGCCGAGAAGAAGTATCCGGTGCTGCTGTTCTCGCATGGATTAACGGGCTTCCGCAACCAGAACACCTTCCAGGCCGAGGAGCTGGCCAGCCAGGGTTATATCGTTGCCGGGATCGACCATGCATACGGCGCAGCCGCAGTAGTGTACCCTGGTGGCGAGACGGCCAAGCTGCAGCTACCGGAAGATTCCGGGTTCGCCGCGTATGAAGCAACGATGAAGATCTGGGTAGAGGATGCCTCATTTGTGCTCGATAAGCTGGAGCGTCTGGCTGCGTCTGGCAAACCGGCCGAGGATGTGGCCTCCAGGCTGGATCTGGAGCAGATAGGCATGTACGGTCATTCCTTCGGCGGCGCGACCGCTGCGCAGATGCTGATGCAGGACAGCCGCATCAAGGCTGCGCTGAACATGGATGGCACCCTGTACGGGCCAGACATTCCCGAGCAGGGGCTTGGCAAGCCTTATCTGCAGATGAACGGGGAGCAGAGCATTGACAAGGCTGCTTTTGACACCACGCTGGATGAGGCGGTCCGCGTCTCGGGCAGAACCCGTGACTCGTTTGAGCAATTCTGGCAGGAGTCAGCACAGCGCCGCGAGCATGCCATCGCCGGAGGCGGCTATTCGCTGGTACTGGCGAACACTGATCACATGAGCTTCACGGACTTCTACCTGTTCTCACCACTGCTTCCACCTAAAGGGGCAGCAGCGGAGCGGATTCAGGAGGAGATAAACCGGCTCAGCCTGGCTTTTTTTGACCAGACCCTGAAGCAGTCCGCTGAACGTACGGTTGTAGAGCTGGCTGAAGAATTATCGGGTGTTACACTGGAGCAAGGGAAGTAAGCTGTTCTTATACTTTATCCTAAAAACAACCACATGGTCCTGAGGGATCATGCGGTTGTTTGGGTTGAGGTACCATTGTTCTTCGTGCCTCGGCGTTCTGGGTGTATTAGCTGAACTCTCGGTTAGTTTGTAAGTCTGGGTGAGGAGTAGGAAAGTTGTATGGGATCGTTTGGAGCAAATAGATGCGAAACTGCAACTAATTTCACCCGAAACACCCATTATCAGGAGAATAAGTGCAAATCTGCAACTAAATTCAAGTTGAGCAAGCTTATTACGCTCAAAATCCGAAATTAGGTGCGTTTTCGCACTTATTTCCTCCAAAACAGATAAAAATCGCCAATTAGATGCAGTATCGCAACTAATTTATCACGGTAACGCCGAAGCTCCGTCATAGGGCGGGCTATAGTCCTCCACGCTTCAGGAACCCGCTCCGGGTCAGAGCAGTATAACGTCTGCAGATACCTACTGATGGGAGCCAGTCTATGCTCAATAAGCACCTCCTTGATCTCCGAAGCTTTAACAGGGACAAGGCTCTCTAGTCTGTGCTTGAACTGGCTGAGCGGAAGTAGCATCCGGCAGGATTTGTGGTAGGCGACACGGTGGGGATAACGCGGCGAGCTGCCTGAATCGTATTTGGACAGCCGAACCGCTTCATAATGCTCCTGCATCAGCTCATAGGCAGCGAATTGGAGGATGGCAAAAGTCTCCTCCGGCTCGCGCCGGGCGTACATAGCCGCCATAGTCAGGCAATCACGTTCTGTCAGCCATAGGAAGACATGCCGGTCCAGACAAGCGTGGAACTCCTGAACTGAGGTATCCGGGTCCATAAGTTCAGGCTTGATTCGGAGATGGGCATTGAGCAGGATCTTCTTACCTTCATATTCAGCTAATTGCAGTTCCTCCCGGTGTATCCCCCCGGCATACTGTGGGGCAATAACATCCGCCGCATACAACGCATCCAGAGCGCAGATGGCCTGGAGATTGCGAGTGCGGGTGAAATGAAACAGCGAGCGGCGCAGCGGACTGCGGGTGATATCCTGAATGATAGAGTTGTTCATGCCGCCAGTGTAACCAATACAGGAAGCGGTTATTCCGATTACAAAACGTGACTTTTAGAATGTTGCTCTACCCACAAATACATAGTTAACTATTAATCCTATTAACTTTCAGCAAACTTTCAGCGGGGCTTAACGTTCTGAACCTGCAACACGATTATAATTGATGATACAGAAAGGAGGGACAACCATGAACGTATCCGCACTAAGCAGCTCCAATTCGGTTTCCAGTGTATCCTCTGCAACAAGCAGCGCGTCCGATACCAGCCTGCTGGAGAAGCAAAAAACGAAGCTTGAAGCAGAATTGCAGTCGATTAGCTCCAGCTCAGCCGATGAGAAGACCAAGGAAACTAAGACCAGGAATATAGAGCTGCAGATTAAACAAATTGAAGCACAGCTCTCCCGGAATTCACAGAGCAGCGCCTCAGCATCAGCCGCTCAAGCGCCCGCCAAACCCGTGAGCACCGACACGATGGCAGCAGCAAGCCCGCAAGAAATCGCAACGGCCACAACGGACAGCCAGGGTAGATTCGATATTCGCGTATAACAAGTAGAAACGGCTTCGCCGTCCTCTGCAAAAGCGTATGCTTCCGAAGCAGCGATACTACGTATCGCTTTCAGGCATCCGTTTCTGCGAGAAATAGAAGGATAAAGAATCAAGTACAAAAGAGGAAGCTCCTTGCCACGGGGATGTCCTCTTTTTTGCTTGTTCGATATTTTTTTGCCACTTTTGCAGGGATTTCCACTTGTCCGGCAGTCTAACTTAGCTGAAGGCAGGTGGACATCATGGATCGAAAGATACAAACCTTGAAACGATTCAGAATTGTAAGAATGATCTTATCCTTATCCCGGGTCCGGGCTGTTAAACTGCTGGTTCCGCTGGCTGTCATAGCATTAGTGTGCTGGGAAGGGCAACATGAGCTGAGCCAGATCCATTTGGGAACGATTGTGCATGAACTGCAGCAGGTGCCGGGTTCTGCCGTGATGCAAATGCTGGGGATGGCGCTTCTGGCGGTGGCTGTGATGAGTACCTATGATTATCTGATCCGGGCCCATTTTCGCCTAAAAATAAGTCTATGGAGTACGTTCCGTTACGCCTGGATTGCCAATACGTTCAATAATCTGATCGGCTTCGCCGGGTTGGCCGGTGTAGGCCTGCGTACCATGCTCTACAGAAAAAGCGGAGTGCCGATCTCGGTCCTGACGCCGGCGATTGTGTTTCTCTCCCCGTTGATGATTACAGGTCTGTCTATCTTGTCCTGGGCCAATATTTGCGGGCTTTTGCCGGCAAAAGAACTGCTGCAGGAGCATCACTGGCTGGTGTTTGCGGTATGGGGAACAGCCATTTATCTGCCGTTCTTCATCCTCGTGCAGCGTTCGGCCTTATACGCCAGATGGATGAACAGCGGCCGGGGCAGAACCCCGTGGGGAACCGTTGCAGCTTCGCTTAGCACATCCTTGCTGGAATGGGCTTTTGCCGGGATCACATTCTGGATCATCGCCAGCCATCTGCTGGATGGTGTACACTTTGTGGCGATCTTCAGCATCTTTACCATTGCCGCGATTGCCGGCATTCTGAGCATGGCCCCCGGCGGCATCGGTGCGTTCGACCTGATTGCCTTGTTGGGCCTTACACAGCTGGGCATCAGCACCGATAAAGCGATGGCAGTGCTTGTAATTTACAGATTGTTCTACTATATCATTCCCTGGCTGATTGGATTGGTACTTGCGGCACTGGAGATGGGGCTGCAGGGAAGAAGGGGCGTTCGTGAATAATTGTGCAATCTTGCTATAGGTTATTGACCATTGGTATATATTAGTAGATAATACAATCATAGAATACTTATTTTGGAATTTTAGAGTGAGAGGTGGTAATGACTTGAAGCATACACCTACGATTCTAGCTGAATTGGAAGATTACTTGAAGAATGAGAATTTAACGTTGGCATTATTCGCGGAGCGGTCGGGTGTCCATCCTCGAACACTCAGCAATTTACGGAACAGATATCGACCGATTGCGGTGCAGCAGCTCGATCAGATCACTCGGGGAATGGGACTTCGGGAAGGCTTTTTCTACGATCTATACATAGACAATTTCATCATTGATCGCGCGCCGGATTGGCGGAGAATCGAACCACTGCTCTATCGCTGTGCTGAGATGGACAAGCTGCAGCAAATCGGCCGTGTGGTGCAGCATATTATGGAGAAATTGATGTATGCTCCCATGTTGTTTAATGTGGCAGAGGAATTGTTATCCCGGGGCCATCAAGATGCTGCAATGCTGCTCTATGAGAGTGTAGCAGAAGGGGAACGGTTCCAGCATTCGGAACGGCTGGCGCTCTGCCAATACCGGTTGTTTAAGCTTAAGCTTGGGGAGAATCAGGAGCAGAATTTACAGGCTGCGATTCAATTTGAACCATTTGTCAGACGGCTCGATGATATCGAACAATTGGATGGGCTGAAGGACCTCGCCAATGCTTATCGAGCTTTGCGGCGCTGGGATCAAGTAATGAAGGTTGCCGAAGAGATGGGTAATCTGGCCAGAATTCAGTATTCTATGGTCAGTCGTGCAGATCAAGCTAACCTTAATAAGCCATTAAGACCGCTATTTTTTTATGTTGCATATAGTAGCTTGTTGATTGCCAGTGTTCATTATGAACGAAGAAACTATAATTTGTCACTTCAGCACATCAAAGATTATGCTTGTTTAGACTGGGTAAACGAAACTGATACAGATACGTTGCATTGGAAGAGTCTGTTTAAGGAATGGGCGGAAGCTAATAACTATCTCACCAAGCTGATGGCAGGCGAAATTGAATTGCTACCCGATTATATTAACTTTATTCGAACGAAGAATACAGAAATCTTTCCAGCACTGTGGAATATCATGATTGTTGCCAATCAATATGATGTGAATGTCGATTCAATTATTGATACTTTTAATAATGAAATATTACATATTCATAAGCAGGATGGAAACGAAGTTTATAATCAACAAGACACATCCGATCAAATCGTTGGTTTGCTATTTGAATTAGCTCACTATTATTTATCCAAGAAAAACTATACAAGAGGTTTTGAATTTCTAATGGACGGAATGGAAAAATGTACTATAATTAATAATGAAAGCATTTTACTAAGAAATATGAAATTATTCGAATGTTATCGTAAAGTTGCTCCAGATGAATTCAAGTCACAGTATCACAATTTAGTAGAAGAGAGGGGAACTTATGAAGAAGAAACTCGCTCTATTGTGGGTCACTAGTTTTTTGCTGGTAGTAGTCATTGGCACACCACTGATCGGTCCAGATCAAAATGAAATACAAGTGCCACCTTCAGGTTCAGTTTATCAACCTATGGGGCACCATGGCGGAGGTTGAGTTGAACCATACCTCTTTACATTAATATAAACTCTTTGAACAACTCGAATATTCAATCTTACCGAAGTGCAATATCACAATTTACTAGAAGAGAGGGTAACTTATGAAGAAGAAACTCGCTCTATTGTGGGTCACTAGTTTTTTGCTGGTAGTAGTCATTGGCACACCACTGATCGGTCCAGATCAAAATGAAATACAAGTGCCACCTTCAGATATTGTTTATCAAGCTCTTGGACACCATGGCGAAGGCTGAGTTCTAGCCATCTATCTTCACTCTAAACCAAACGCCCCCAAATCCGGGGGCGTTTTTCTGTGAAAAAAATAGCATACCCGCAATCTTGCCAGAAGCTATTTTTTGTCCTTTTATACTAAAATATGACACAAGGAGGTTGTACCATGCCAATCAATCAAGGTGTAACTTTGGATCGTGTCGAAACTGCCAGAAAGAGACTATACCAGGTCCAGCAAAAATATGGATTTCTGACCCACCCCAAAGTGGTCGAGCAATCCAAGAAATTAGATGATCTGTTAAACCTATACAAACCGTACTCTTCGCAGACCGCAGCCCATGAACGTAAGCAAGCCGAGAGAATTATCTAGGGCATGGGGAACGCACCCTATTTCTCACCTTAACGCTCCAGTCTTAGACTGGAGCGTTTATTCTTGAAATATAAGAAATTATATGTTCTACACTATTATTTATCCTTCTATTTTTCGCAGAAACGGATGCCGTCTCTTGCAGAGGACGGCGAAGCCGTTTCTTCTTATTATGCCCGGACAGCGGTAATCTTAATGCGATCTTAATGCTGCGGTCAAAGTTGTAATGCTATGCTGATTTTGCTCATGCTATACTGACGCTACAAGCGAATTAAGATGTTTACACAGAAAGCAGGATTCGGATGGCAGATAAGAAAAGGGGCAAGCTTAGGATTTTCCTCGGCTATACGGAAGGGGTGGGCAGAACCCTGGCGATGCTGAAGGCTGCCCAAGAGGAGCATAGAAGCGGGGTTGCTATCCTTGCCGGAACAATTGAACATTCAGAGCACCCTAAGATTAGAGCGATGCTGGAACGGATGGAATATTTAGCGCCGCAGCTGCTCTCTCCCAAGGATTTCGATAGCCTGATATTCGACCTGGACCAGGCCATCCGCAGCAAGCCGGACCTGATCCTGCTGGATGGGTTAGCCCATACCAATGTTGCCGGAAGCCGTCACAGAACAAGATATAAGGATATCGAAGAGCTGCTCCGGGCAGGCATCCACGTATATACCACCGTTCATATTGCCCATATTGAGAGCCTTGCAGATAAGATTGCTTCGATTACGGGCATTCCTGTGCAGGAACGGATTCCTGACAGCGTATTCGAGCGTGCGGATCAGGTGGAATTAGTCGACGTTGATTCCCCTGACCCGAAAGACCGCCCCACCCTCATAGCCTTGCGTGAAATCGCGCTGCGTTATACAGCAGATCAGCTGAAGCGGATTGCGGCCCACATCAGCGGGCAAGTGATGGATACAAGCTTCTATACGAAAGACCATATCCTGGTCTGCTTGTCCTCCGCCCCCTCCAACCAACAGGTAATTCGTGCTGCGGCAAGGATGGCCGAGGCCTTCCACGGCACGTTTACAGCACTATTTGTGGAAACTCCGCAAACAGCACGGTTAACCCCTGCGGATAAATCGGTGCTGAGGGACAACCTGAAACTGGCAGAGCAGCTCGGCGCACAGCTGGCCACCGTATATGGCGAGGATATTCCGGCCCAGATTGCCGAATACGCTGCAACCAGCCGGGTATCCAAGATTGTCATGGGACGTTCCCATCACAAGAGGAGGTGGCTAAGCCCAACCAATCTGGTCGATAAGCTGACCGCTTCCGCGCCAAATATGGATATTTATATCATTCCCGACACCGGATCTTCCCGCTTCAAGAGGACTCCCGCGTATACGAATCCCCAGAAGCTCTCGCTGGCCGACACAGCGATTACCTTAGGGATCTTGACGGGTTGTACTTTGATCGGACTTTGGTTTTATTTTCTTGGCTTTAGGGAAGCGAATATTATCACGGTGTATATTTTGGGCGTTCTGTTGAACGCGATGCTCACCAAGGGCAGGCTGTACAGTGCCGTCACGTCCTTATTAAGTGTGCTTGTGTTCAATTATTTCTTCACGGAGCCTTATTTCTCTCTGCAAGCCTATGGATCGGGTTACCCGGTGACTTTTCTGGTTATGCTGACGGCTTCTTTCATTACCAGCACACTTACGATGCGGGTGAAGGAGCAGGCTCGCCAATCCGCGCAAAAAGCCTACCGTACAGAGGTGCTGCTGGAAACGAGCCGTAAATTGCAGCAGGCCCAGGATATCCCCGCGATCATCAATGAAACGGCACAGCAAATGGTCAAGCTGCTGGACCGGACAGTTATTTTCTATGCCGCACAGCAATCCTCGTTGTCAGCACCGCTGATCTTCTCCAGGCAGGGGGCAGTTGTTGAACCGCAGGCCTATACCGCCGGGTACGAACGTGAGGTTGCGGACTGGGTCTATAAGAACAACAAACGTGCCGGAGCTACTACAGACACTTTCTCAGGGGCCAGCGGCCTGTACCATGCTGTTCGTGGGAGGGACACGGTATTTGCCGTTGCGGCCATTGTTATGGAGCAGGGTAACCCGCTGGACGCCTTTGAGCAGAGTCTGATGATTGCCATGCTGGGGGAATGTGCGCTGGCGCTGGAGAAAGAGCTGCTGAACGCGAAACAGAAGGAAATCTCTCTGCAGATCCAGCAGGAGCAGCTGCGCACCAATCTGCTGCGGGCAATCTCCCACGACCTGCGCACCCCCCTTACCAGTATTTCCGGCCATGCAGGCATTCTGATCGGGAACTCCAAGGTACTGGGTGAGCAGCAGAAGCAGGAGTTATACACCGATATTTATGACGACTCGATGTGGCTGATCAATCTGGTAGAGAATCTGCTGTCCATTACCCGGATGGACAATGGGGCAGTGCAGCTGCAGCTGCAGGGAGAGCTGCTGGAGGAGGTCATTGCCGAGGCACTGCTGCACGTGAATCGAAACAGCAAGGATCATACGATTATAACGGTAGTGGAAGAGGAGTTGCTCATGGCCCGCATGGATTCCCGCCTGATGGTGCAGGTTCTGATCAACATCGTGGACAACGCGATTAAATATACACAGACCGGTTCGCATATTACGATCGCGGCAAGACGCGACCAGCAGATGGTGGTTGTAGAAATCTCCGACGATGGCCCAGGTATCTCCGAGGAGGCCAAGTCGAAGCTGTTTGATATGTTCTATACGGCCAACAATCTTCGAGGGGATGGCAGGCGTGGTTTAGGTCTAGGGCTGTCGCTCTGCAAGTCGATTGTGCATGCGCATGGTGGTGAGCTTGAAGTGCAGAATAATGATCCGCAGGGGACAGTGTTTCGCTTCACCCTGCAGGCTGAGGAGGTGACGGTTCATGAATAAACCCTTGATTCTTGTCGTGGAGGATGACAGGCCTATCCGGAAGCTGATTACCACAACCCTGGAGACACAGGGCTATAAATATCACACGGCGGAAACCGGTGAAGCTTCCATTCTGGAGGCCGTGTCCAGCCAGCCGGATATTATGATTCTCGACCTGGGACTTCCTGACATGGACGGCGTGGAAATTATTAGAAAAGTGCGGGAATGGTCCAATATTCCCATCATCGTGGTCAGCGCACGCAGCGAAGACCGCGACAAAATCGATGCGCTGGACGCCGGAGCCGATGATTATCTGACCAAACCCTTCAGCGTGGAGGAGCTGTTGGCCAGGTTGCGGGTGAGCCTGCGGCGAATCCGTTATGACAGCGAGAAGCTGCTAAAGGACGCGTCGATTTTTACCAATGGAAGCTTGAAGATTGATTATGCGGCAGGCTGCACGTGGCTGGACGAGGAGGAAATCCATCTGACACCGATTGAATACAAGCTGCTATGCCTGCTGGCCAGAAATGTAGGCAAGGTACTAACTCATAATTATATCCTGCATGAGATCTGGGGCAGTCATACCTACGATGTTCCGGCCTTGCGTGTCTTCATGGCAACCCTGCGCAAAAAAATCGAAGCCGCTCCCTCGCAGCCGAAGTATATTCAGACGCATATTGGTGTTGGGTACCGGATGCTCCAGGTGGGCGAGGACAGCAAGGGGATCTGACCGATTATATAGACAGTCATACAAGTAGAAACAGCTTAGCAGTCCTTTTATAAGGACGGGGACGTTTCAGCGAGAAATAGAAGGATAATTTATGGTGTGAAGCATATAAATTCTTATATTTTTAATATAACAGCCATGCTCAATCTGAGCATGGCTATTTGTGGTTTCCCTCTTTTTCAAGCAGCCCGTAGCACCTCCCCGCCAAATTTAAATGTAATCTTAATCCGCCGCCGTAAACCCTAATCCAGAACTAATGGCTGGAGTGCTAAGCTGATTCATAGCCAGATAACGGCTATATAAGATGAACTTAAGAATGGAGTTCTATAACAGCACAAGAAAAGAGGTCCTTGTAATGGCAGATGTATGGAACAATGTCGGGCTAATCTCCTTCATGATTGTGGTGCTCTATGTATTGAAAAAGGTATTCGAGCACATTGATTTGCAGAGAGCAGGCAGGGCAGAAGAGGAGGACGACGACGTTAAGGGCCAATCTTAATGCGATCTTAATTCTCTCAACCAAACCCTAATCCTGAACTAATGGGAGACATGATACGCTAAACCGGAAGTCAAAAACCTATATCGAGAAAAAGAGAACAGAGGGAGAGGAACCGTGAAATGATGATGGATCTGTATATGGTGGCGGCCATGGCCGGGATCTTTGGATTATTCTATGCTTTTATCCAGTGGTGTGGGCATGTGGTCGACGATGCAGGGGGGAATGGACAGTGACTGTAGTGATGATAGCAACCCTGCTGTTGTTTCTCTATCTGGTGTACGCCTTGATCCATCCCGAGAAATTCTGAACATCAACAAGACAGCTTGCTACAAGTGCAAACGGCTTCGCCGTCCATTTAAAGGACGGGGAGTTTCAGCGAGAAATAGAAGGATGAAGGATAGCGGAAAACATATACTTTCTTCTATTTTTAAAAAGGAGGGGCATTCGTGGGAATTGTGCAATTGATCGTAGTTATTCTTATTCTGCTGCTGCTGGTGAAGCCGGCAGGAACTTATCTATATTATGTCTTCTCCAATGAACCGAACCGAACGGACAGACTATTCGCCGGGCCGGAAAAGGTGATCTACCGCCTGATCGGGCTGAAGCGGCGAGGCGGCATGTCCTGGAAGAAATATGCAATCAGCTTCTTGGTAACCAACATCGTGCTGGTCGCCTTCGGCTATCTCATCCTGCGGCTGCAGAAGGGCCTTCCGTTGAATCCCAGCGGCATCGGCAGCATGGAACAGACACTCAGCTTCAACACGGTGATCAGCTTCATGACCAATACCAATCTGCAGCACTACAGCGGGGAAACAGGCGTCTCCTATTTCTCGCAGATGGCGGTCATGACGATGCTGATGTTCACCTCGGCAGCCAGCGGGTTCAGCGTGGCGCTGGCTTTTGTCAGAGGCATTACCGGACGCTCGTCGGTCGGGAACTTCTTCGAGGATTTCGTCAAAGCTCATGTGCGGGTCTTTCTGCCGCTGGCGCTGCTGATGACCCTAATTATGGTCGGACTGCAGGTACCGCAGACACTGAAGCCGACACTTGAGTTAACTACTCTGGAAGGCCAAACACAGCAGATTGCCATCGGGCCGATTGCCTCACTGGAATCGATCAAACATCTGGGCACGAACGGCGGCGGCTTCTTCGGGGCCAACTCGGCACATCCGTTCGAGAATCCCAGCCCGCTGACTAATGTACTGGAGATCCTCTCCATGTGGCTGCTGCCGGCATCACTGCCTTACATGTATGGATTGTTTGCGAAGAACAAACGGCAGGGCTGGATGCTGTTCAGTGCCATGATGACCTTGTTCGTGCTGCTGCTGGGACTGAACTATTACGCTGAAACCCAGGGCAACCCGGCTATTCAGGCGACGGGCATCGATGCCTCTCAGGGCAATATAGAAGGCAAGGAGGTCCGTTTCGGAATCGCCCAATCGGCACTGTTCACTACCGTAACTACGGCTGCCACCACTGGCAGTGTGAATAATATGCATGATACGTTAACCCCACTGGGCAGCATCACGCCACTTACGCTGATGATGCTGAACAATGTATTTGGAGGCAAAGGGGTCGGGTTGGTCAATATGCTGATGTACGCCATGCTCGGCGTCTTCCTCTGCGGGCTGATGGTTGGCAGAACACCGGAATTCCTGGGGAGGAAGATCGAAGCGAGGGAGATGAAGCTGATTGCGATCGCGATCCTCGTCCATCCGCTGATAATTCTGCTGCCTACGGCAGGAGCCTTCCTGACCGAGCTGGGTACAGGCAGCATTTCTAATCCAGGCTATCACGGGCTGACCCAGGTGCTATATGAATATGTCTCTTCTGCTGCCAATAACGGTTCAGGCTTCGAAGGGCTGGCAGACAACACCTCCTTCTGGAATCTTACCACTGGGGTAGTGATGCTGCTCGGCCGTTATGTATCGATTATCGCGATGCTGGCCGTAGCGGGTTCCTTGCTGCGCAAAAGACCGGTTCCTGAGACGATCGGCACCTTCCGCACGGACAATGGCCTGTTCACCGGCATTCTGATCGGTACCGTGCTGATCATCGGGGCACTGACCTTTCTCCCGGTGCTTGTACTTGGTCCGATTGCAGAATATTTAACTTTACAGTAGGAAGAGGGAGATCAAGATGAGTACCGTACCAAGAAAAAAACTGCTGACCGGCCCCATCCTACTCAGCGCGGTAAAAGATAGCTTCGTGAAGCTGAATCCCATGACCTTGATGAAGAATCCGGTCATGTTTGTAGTCGAGATTGGCACATTGATCGTCCTGTTAATGGTGCTTATGCCGGGTTATTTCCACGCTGAGCATTCGGTTGGCTTCAATCTATCTGTATTGTGTATCCTGCTGTTTACCGTGCTGTTCGCCAACTTCGCAGAAGCGCTGGCAGAAGGGCGCGGCAAGGCGCAGGCCGATTCGCTCAAACAAACCAAGCAGGATATTACAGCCAATAAAATGACCGGAGCCGCTCTCAAGCAGGTTCCGGCCTCCGAGCTGCGAAAAGGAGATGTCGTCGTTGTCAGCCAAGGGGAGATGATCCCCGGCGACGGCGAGGTGATCGAAGGGCTTGCTTCCGTAGATGAGTCAGCGATTACCGGCGAATCTGCGCCGGTAATCAAGGAAGCCGGAGGCGACTTTGGTTCGGTCACCGGCGGAACACGGGTTGTCAGCGATAGGATCAAGGTACGCATCACCAGTGATCCCGGCGAATCCTTCCTGGACCGGATGATTTCGCTGGTGGAAGGGGCCAAACGCCAGAAGACGCCAAATGAAATTGCGCTCAACACGCTGCTGATCAGCTTGACGATTATCTTCCTGATCGTTGTCGTTACCCTTAAGCCGATTGCCGGTTATCTCGGCATTACGCTGGAAATTCCGGTGATGATTGCCTTGCTGGTCTGCCTGATTCCTACAACAATCGGCGGACTGCTCTCTGCCATCGGCATTGCCGGGATGGACCGGGTTACCCAGTTCAACGTGCTGGCGATGTCCGGCAAAGCAGTGGAAGCGGCAGGGGACATCAACACGATGATTCTCGACAAGACCGGAACGATTACCTTCGGCAACCGGATGGCGAGCGAATTCGTTGCCATGGGCAATGAATCGGACAGCGAGCTAGCCGCCTGGGCCGCGGTCAGCTCCTTGAAGGATGAGACCCCGGAAGGACGTTCTGTGCTGGAGCTGGCCAGGAAGCTGGGACTCAGCTATGACAGCGCTCTGGCAGCAGGCGGGGTCTTCGTTGAGTTCAGAGCGGAGACGCGGATGAGCGGGATCGATCTGGCTGATGGACGTTCGGTGCGCAAAGGTGCGGTGGATTCCGTCAAGACATGGGTGCTTGCAAAAGGCGGAACCGTCCCGGCAGATCTGGACAGCGGCTCGGATGTTATTGCCCGGCAGGGCGGCACGCCGCTTGCGGTGGCGGTAGATCACCGCATCTACGGTCTGATCTATCTGAAGGATACCGTCAAGCCCGGCATGAAGGAACGCTTCGATGAGCTGCGGAGCATGGGCATCAAGACAATCATGTGTACAGGCGATAATCCGCTGACCGCCGCCACCATTGCCCGTGAGGCCGGAGTGGACGATTTCATCGCCGAGAGCACGCCGGAGGACAAGATCGCCGTCATTCGCCGTGAGCAGAACGAAGGCAAGCTGGTCGCCATGACCGGAGACGGCACCAATGATGCGCCCGCGCTGGCCCAGGCCGATGTGGGGTTGGCGATGAACAGCGGGACTACCGCAGCCAAGGAAGCGGCCAACATGGTTGATCTGGACTCTGACCCCTCGAAGATTATTGAGGTGGTAGCGATCGGCAAGCAGCTGCTGATGACGCGGGGCGCCCTGACGACGTTCAGTATCGCGAACGACATCGCTAAATATTTCGCTATCATTCCAGCCATGTTCACGCTGGCGATTCCGGAGATGGAAGTCTTGAATGTGATGGGGCTCGGCTCTCCAAGCTCAGCGATTATATCGGCGCTGATCTTCAACGCGATCATCATCCCGCTGCTAATTCCGCTGGCGATGAGAGGCGTGTCGTACAAACCCATGAGTTCCACGAAGCTGCTGGGACGGAATATTCTGATCTACGGGCTTGGCGGTGTGCTTGTTCCGTTTGCCGGCATCAAGCTGATCGATCTGCTGGTAAGCATCTGGATTTAGCAGTGACTATACTATTTACTGAAAGGGTGACAACGTTATGGAAGAATCCACAGAAGGTGCCAAAGAGCAACAATCTGCGTCATCAGGCTCCTATTTCTTGATCATCGTAAGGCTTAGCGTGTTATTCATCCTTCTCTGTGGGATCGTGTACCCGTTGACGGCTACAGCCATCGCCCAGGTGCTGATGCCTTCACAGGCCAACGGCAGCCTGCTGAAGAATACAGCCGGAGCAGTAGTCGGCTCAGAATTGATCGGGCAGAATTTCACTGATCCAGGGCGGTTTCATGGACGGGTATCAAGCATCGAATATCAGGCGGGCGCTTCTGGTTCCAATAACTATGGTCCGTCTAACCCGGACATGCTGAAGCGTACTCAGGATTTCATTGCCCAGTGGCAGCAGGACAACCCGGATGTCCCGATTGCCAAGCTGCCTGTAGACCTTGCAACCAATTCGGGTTCGGGTCTGGACCCGCATATTACGCCGCAATCGGCAATCGTGCAGATTCCTCGGGTCAGCCAAGTGACTGGAATTCCGGCCGCACAGCTGGAAGAATTGGTGGACCGTTACACCGAAGGCCGCGACTTGGGCTTGTTCGGCGAGAAACGGGTCAATGTGCTGAAGCTGAACATTGCTTTATCTGAACTGCATGGGGCCTTATAAACGCAAATCCGCAGAAGAAATTCTGTATTCCATCTACCGGCTGCATCAGGGCAGGCTGAAGATCATCATTGGGTCGGTCAGTGGATCAGGCAAAACCTATCACATGCTCCAGGAAGGCAGACTACTGAAAGAGCAAGGTATCGATGTAGTGATCAGCGCCGTATCCACCATGCAGCGCTCTGAAACCATTGAACAACTGCTGGATCTGGAGCGGGTGCCCAGCATCCATTGGCTGCGGGAGGGCAAGGAGCAGAAGGATCTTCCACTGGAGGCGCTGCTGGAACGCAATCCCGAGGTGCTGCTGGTAGATGGTCTGGCCCACCGCAACCGGGAGTCGGCCCGCTTTGCCACAAGGCTGGAGGATATCCGCTATCTGATGGATCATGGCATCAGTGTGATTACGACGATTAATGTATATGAGCTGGCTGGAACGGAAGAGCTAGTCTATCAGCTGACGGGAATTATGGCAGAGGACACAGTACCGCAGAATACGCTGGAACTCGCGGATGAGGTTCGCCTAATTGATGTCTCCCCGGAAACCATTCTGAAGCGGATCGATGAGGGCATTCTGGGTGGTGAACCTCATCCGGCGATGTCCCGCCGGGGCAATCTCGGGGTACTGCGCGAGCTGTCTCTGCGTCTGGTGGCGGAAGGCGTCAACGATTCACTGGAGAAACACCGGGAGGAGCAAGGGCTGATCGGACCTTCCGGCGCGGCGGAACGGATTCTTGTGTCTGCTCAGTACCACTGGAACGGTTCCTTATATGTAAGAAGAGGCCAACAGATTGCGCGGCGGCTTGGTGGAGAGCTGATGGTGGTGACATTCACTCTGCCCAAGCGGGCGCTGACCCCGGAGCAGCAATCATTTAAGCGTTCTATCGTTAAGCTGGTGGAGCGGGTGAACGCCGGATTCGAGGAGCTTCCTCTGATACATATGCGCCAACTGCCGGCTCTGCTCGTTCGGTACGCGCTGCGGAACAACGTAACCAGGATCGTCATGGGCCATTCCCGGAGAAGCCGCTGGCAGGAGAAATGGCAAGGCTCCATAGCCAACCGCGTCCTGCGTGCCACCCGGCATATCGATGTGTTTCTGATGGCTGACCGGGCTGAGCAGGAGGGAGAACGGATTCTGCCGATTAAAGCGAAACCGGAGGGGAGCAGTGAGCCTTTTCACCGGCTGACCACGGAGGAGCTGGAGAAGAAGATCGAAACGATCCGCCGTGGCACCTTCAAGGTATATATCGGAGCGGCACCGGGCGTGGGCAAAACCTACAAAATGCTGCAGGAAGGCAATCTTCTGCTGAAGCGGGGCATCGATGTGGTGATCGGTCTGCTCGAAACCCATGGCAGGCGGGAAACGTTGGAGCAAATCGGCGGACTCTTGACGATCCCAAGGGCAATCATACCCTATCAGGGAACACAGCTAGAGGAAATGGATACGGACGCAATTATATCCCGCCACCCAGAGGTGGTGCTGGTGGATGAACTGGCACATACCAATATGCCGGGCAGTGTCAACCGTAAACGCTATGAGGATGTGATCCGCCTGCTGGAACAAGGCATCTCGGTGATCACCACTGTCAACGTGCAGCATCTGGAGAGCTTGAACGATGCGGTAGCTCAATTGACCGGTGTCCGTGTCCGGGAAACGGTGCCAGATGCGATTCTAAAGATGGCGAGCGAAGTGGAGCTGATCGACGTCACCCCGCAAATGCTGCAGGAGCGGATGCGTTCAGGTAGAATTTATGCCTCCGAGAAGGTGAATCAGGCACTGGAGTCTTTCTTCAGAATTGGCAATCTGATCGCGCTGCGTGAGTTGGCCCTGCGCGAAATTGCCGATGATGTAGATGAACGCCTGGAGGCTTGGGACCGCGACACCTCACTGCGTGGGGCCTGGAGCAGACGCGAAATCATCTTCGTCTGTGTAAATATGGATGCGAGGGCAGAGCGGTTGATTCGCCGCGGATTCCGGATTGCACACCGCCTGAAGGCGGAGTGGTATGTGCATTATGTGCATTGCGGCGGGACCCAGACACCTGAGCAGCAGAAGCGGCTGGATCAGCTGCGACAGCTGACAGAGCGGTTGGGCGGGAACATGGAAGTGGGCGCTACCAGCACACGTGCCCATAAACATGACCACTTGCTACAGCGGATGAACGAGCTGAAGACGACACAGCTGATCATCGGACAGTCCCGGAGACCCTTGTGGCGCAGCTTATTCCAAGAAAGCTTCGTGCATTATTTGCTGCGCCACGCCCGTCATATGGATATGCTGATTGTCGCCGATTACGAGCCGCAGGGTACAGATTAATCCAGAATCAGCACAATGGATCTAAGGCCGAGGCCTTAGATCCATTTCATGTAACCAAATCCATATACAGAACCGAGGGTCATGGCAAGGGTCCATACCGTCAGACTGACCGTCATCCACTGGATGACCCGTACTCTGGATGAACCAAATGACAAGGCCAATATAGTAGCCAGATCCGTGCCGAGAATCAGCGGGGCCAGCAGGGCAAGACCGGGAAGACCATAACGCTCCCAGACCGCCTTGGCCCTTGTTTCTTTTCTCGATGGTGCGATAATGCCTTTCTTCTCCCTGCGTTTCGCTCTCCAGTCCGACAGCTGCTTGAAGAAGAGGCCGATCAACACAGTCATGAGCAGGTTGCCTGCGAAACCGGTAATCGCCACAGCCACAGGAGACAATCCGGCCACAATCCCAAGCGGCACAACCAGGAACACATCGAGCCAAGGTGCAGCCGCCAAGAGGAATAATACGAAATACTGCCAGATCCCATCCGCTTGCTGAAGCCATTCAATCATCATATACCCTCCAGATTCTGAACATTCTAAGGTGCAATAGGAGTCACAGTCTCACCCTGAACAGGCTTTAGTTTGCCCTCCCACAGTATATTAATCGCTTTTGCCGCGAATAAATCAGCTCCGTCCGAGACCTGGAAGTGCAGATGGGGTTCGCTGCTGTTCCCTGAATTTCCGGTCAAGCCGATGAAATCCCCTTGCTTCACCTGATCACCCGCTTTCACAGCAGCCGAGCCTTGTTTCAGGTGCGCCAGGTAACTGTATTCCCCACCATGGTCAATGACCACCACATTCCCGGCAGGTTGCTTCGGATTCATTACACCCACCGGCTCATTATCGGCAATCTCATTCACCACTGATACTACCGTTCCGTCGGCTGGAGCAAAGATTTTCTTCCCAAAAGCATAATAGCTCTCATTCTTAAGAGGATCGCCTGTGTAAGAGTAATTGTCCTTCGCCTGAATGAAATCATAAGCGTAGCGCTGGCTCTCATATTCGTAATGATAATTCTCAAACACATTGGTGCCTCCCCAGTAGACTAACCAGTCGCCTTCAAAAGGCAGGGCATATTCGACCTTGGTCAGCTTGGCGTCGGTTTCCGGCGATGAGGCCAACTCCAGAACCTGGATGCCGAGAATAACCCCCTCAGGATCAAAGATGGCCATCATCCCTTTATTTCCAGTGTTACTCAGCCATGTACGCTGTTCAGTCCCATTATGGAATAGAGTAGTAGATAAAGCCAAGGATTCTATTCCCTCAATGAACCCTTCTGCTGTCGCGGTCAAATCCTCTTCACTGATTGCCTCTTTCAGGGTCAGGCTGAAGCGGGCATAGATCTCCTTGTGTTGGCCTTCCAGTAGTGCTGTAGGCAGCTCTTCGGGAGTCAGGGTGTTCTGACTCGCCTCCATGGACGGAACAGCGGTCTGTGCAGCCTCCGTATCAGGTTTCATTTTCTCATCTCCTCCTCCACAAGCGGTCAGTAATACGGCAATGGCCCCCACTGCCAAGGCTGTTCTTGCGGATCTTCCTGCTCTGCTGTTCATGGTTGTCGATGTTCTCATTCCTGTTTCGCCCCCTTCAATAACCTTATCGTAACAGCACAGTCTTATCTCAGTTGAAACCCTGTCTTACCATTGTCTTAATTGTGCTGGTCTGCCGGGAACACGAATTAAGCTTCCGTTAAGATTGGCGGGATTCAGGGTGACGGGGAAACATGATATGATAAAACCAGTTGCAAACAGCGGAAGGAGCTTGCCTGAATGAATGACGTGTCCATTTTGCTTGTAGATGATGAGCAGTCCCTGCTGGAACTGTTGGAGACGGTGCTGCGCAAGGAAGGTTATACGAATATAGATACCGCAACTACGGGCGAAGAGGCGATAATCGCCTGCAATGCCAAAAGATATGATCTGATTGTACTGGATGTAATGCTGCCGGGGCGCAGCGGCATTGAGATCTGCCCTTTTCTGCGGCAGACGACAGACGCGCCGATCCTGTTTCTGAGCGCCCGTACCTCCGACTTCGACAAGCTTACCGGGTTTGCCATTGGCGGAGATGATTATATTACCAAACCGTTTAATCCGCTGGAGGTGGTTGCCCGAATCAAAGCGCAGCTGCGCCGCCGCCTGGCTTCGGCCAGCCAGCCAGACAACAAGCGGCAGACCGAGGCGGGAGGCCCTAATAAAGCTGCAAGTATCTTCGATTATGGACGCTTTCGGTTGGATGAGTCAGCAGGTGAACTGCTGGTTGAAGGACAAGCGGTTTCTTGTCCGGCGCTGGTGTTCCAGCTGCTGCTGTTCCTCTGCAGGCACCCTAATCAGATCTTCAGCAAAAGCGAGCTGTATGAGAAGGTATGGGGAGTGGAGACCTTCAGCGACGATAACACGGTGATGGTCCATATTCACCGGATCAGGGAGCGGATTGAAGCCGATCCGTCCAATCCGAAATTTATCGTTAACGTTAGAGGGATGGGCTATAAACTGGTCCGGGCAGAGCCGCAGGGGCTGTCCACGCCATGAATTTCAAACGCAGACTGACGATGCGGTTCATTCTGCAGCTGGCTATTGCAGGCCTGATTGTGCTGCTGATTGCCGCACTGACGGTGGTGTGGATGCTGCAGCGGTTTAGCGAGATCAGCATTACGCGAGATTTCGCCAGTGTTGGACTGGAACGGCTGGCTGAATCCTCAGAGCTGAGCAAGGAAGGCATCCGGTTTGCACCGGAGCTGCTGGAGCAGGTGAAGAAGAATAACGGGTGGTTGCAGAGCCTGGACGAGCACGGGCAGGTTGAAAGTGCCTATAATACTTCTAAAGATGTGCCTACGCAGTATGGACCGGGTGAGCTGGTTGCCTATTGGACCGGGACCAAGCCGTTTCCTTACCGCCTTGCGTTATGGACTGAAGTGAAGGGAGGACGGCAGTTCACTCTGGTGTATGGGGCCCCCAATGTCATGAGTCCTCTGCTGGAGCAGGTCAGCGGACTAAGCATTTCAGCTACAGAAGGCATGCCTGAACTACCGGAATCTATAAGGCTGGAACTGCAGAGAAAGGAGGTATTTGTCCAGCTGATTGATTCGGAAGGCATGGAATTGCTCTCTTACAACAAACCGGATGTTATACCCGCGCAATATTCGATTCAAGAGCTTGTGCTCCGTACCACTTACAGTGACCGTTACAATTATCATATGATCTCATCATATAATACAGAGACCGGGCAGACATGGCTGGTTGGTGAACCGCTTGCCAAGAAAAGCGGGGCGGGTACAGCAGCCCTGATTCCTGAGGAGACTCAGGTCGTCATTATCGGCGCGACCGCCATGCTCGCCGCTCTGCTGATCCTGTTCGTGCTGCTCTCCCTGTGGCAAGCCCACCGCTTCGGGGCACCGATGCTCCACATGCTCCTATGGCTGGATGCCATCGGCAATTCCATTTACCAGGAGCCTGTAGACCGGAGAGGATACCATCGCAGCCGTACTCCGACAGGTAAATGGAGACGGAGATACCGTGTATTCTCTGACGTGATGGTCTCCATTGAGAAGCTTTCTTCCGCCCTCCAGCGAGAGCAGGCGATGCGCAAGCAGACTGAGAACCTGCGGGAAGAATGGATCGCAGGCATCACCCATGATCTCAAAACCCCGTTATCCTCCATCACGGGTTATGCCCATCTGTTGGCGGAGCCTTCCTATGAATGGTCTCTGGAGGAGGTCCGCAGATTCTCGGGGACTATGCTGGACAAATCGGCCCATATGGACCTGCTGATCAACGACCTTGCCATGACCTATCGCCTGAAGTCGGGGATTCTTCCTCCGGCAACGCTGGACATTGAATTGAACGCCTGGCTGCGGCGGGCACTTGATCAAGCTGCTGCCGATCCGGCCTATGGCGAGCAGCAGCGGATCATTTACTATGCAGCACCTCAGGAGGTCTGGGCTAAGATATACACTCCTTGGCTGGAGCGGGTGGTCAACAATGTGGCCGCTAATGCGCTGCTGCATAATCCCCCGGACACCGTGCTGACCGTTTCGCTGCTGGCTGCTGAAGCCGGAAGCGGTTATACGATCCGCTTCGCAGACAATGGCGATGGCATGGATGAAGCAACCTTGGAGCGGCTGTTTGAACGCTATTACCGCGGCACCGACACAGCTTCTCCGTCCCAAGGATCGGGGCTGGGGATGGCGATTGCCAAGGGGCTGATCGAAGCCATGGGGGGGCGGATTGCGGTGGAAACCGTGCTAGGAGAAGGGACGGTTATTCTGTTGATCTTCGGGAGCTAAGAGCTAATTTTACTACCTAGGCAACCATATGATCAACTCTATGAAAGTTTCATAATTAGGATGTTAAAGAGGATCCACCGATTTAGTTGCGAAGATGCATCTAATTGGTGGATTTTTTCCATAGCACTTATTCGCCTTGTGACAGGAGCTTCAGCTGAATTTAGTTGCAGTTTCGGTTACTACTTAGAGCACCGTTGTGTTCCATGTATTACTCGTCCGATCCTCTCATACAACACCGCGCGACAAGGAGGCTAAGAATAACAACTGTAGGCCGTCGCCAGTAACCCGTGATTAACTTTCAGACTATTAACGGACTCAGGAGCCCCTATTTGCTGTAAAAAGGCTGTTTTGCAGCTCTAACGGACTCAGGAGCCCCTATTCAAGCCGAAACCCACTAGGTAAGGCCTGTTTTTCCGATATAGAGGCTATGCGGTCCGTTACATTCCAAACCAGCGCAGAAATGAGGAAATAGAGGCTATACGGTCCGTTAGGACGTGGGTTACCTGAAGTTCGGGTGGAGAGGGTTTGGATTACGGTAGTGCAATCCCCTAACCTTCGCAAGTAAACTTCTATATCCTCGCAGGGTCCTAAGTAGTAACCAGTTTCGCATCTAATTACTCCGAAGGTTCCAAGATAACCTTCTTAACTCGCTGGAACCTAAGTAGTAACTCTTTTGTTGATTAAAAGTCCGAATTTAGTGAGATAAGTCACTTGGATATATGGGAATATAATCAATAATGAGGCAAATCCAGCCAAGGAGGTTGCAATGAAAAAGACTAAACTATACATTGTTGCTGTACTTTTCCTCTTGTTGGGACTACTCCTTCTGTCCGCTTGTTCTTCAAATTCTATTGATAAAGAGTCCCCAGCCCCAGACCCCAAAAGGCAAGCTCAAACTGAGTTTATCGATGAAAGAATAGACAGCTACACACATCAATGCTTTAGATTCGTTGAGAAGTACACACTTACGGAACAAGATGATAAGTACAGCATAGAAGTCAGTTTGATACCGGAGATCGCATCCAGAGCTACCAAAGAAGAAGTTTATCGCTCGCTTGCCAGCTATGCCTGGAATGTGAACAACTTCTTCCCTGAGATTAAAAGTTATGACTTCACCGTACTCTGGGATGAGCGGCAGAAACAAGAAGCGATCCATGCTAGAATCGATGAATCGGGCGTTGCCAATTTGATGACTACATATACCGGTGTACAGATGGACCTAAATAACAAGCTGGATAGCTCGTACCAAACTGTTTTTACAGAAATTGAGGAATCAGATATCGTCAAAAATTGGCCTAAGCGTTAACGAGTTAAGATTGAACTTCAGAGATGTAAAAAAGAGACACAAAAGTCTGTGTAACCCGCAGGCTTTTATTGTATCCGTTGTCCAGACAGATGTATGATAGAATGCGGACTGAGATAATTTTACAAATATATGTTGCTTGGACAGAGGTAATGGGATTCATTTCATAAAACAGCAAGACAAGTCCTGTTAGGCAGCCGGGATATGATTCAGAAGCTTGGCAGATCGACATGATGCAGCATGGGCATTATTTCAAAATCATCCTGGACGATCTCATTGCTGGCGGCGCTATTATTTTCGTTGATCAGCACAAGGTTCATAATGTAGGACGGATCTATCTGGATCCGGGTGTTCATAATCAGGGCTATGGAACCCGGGCGATGAGAGCGATTGAGCAGCAATTCCCGGATTCCCGGCATTGGTGGCTGGACACCCCCGCTTGGAGTGTGAGAAATCACCACTTCTATAAAAAATGCGGCTACACCCAAACCAAGGTGGCTGATGGCCAGTTTATTTTCGAGAAAACCTTATAGAAGTTTAGCTTCCCCTGCAGCTAGATCATTCTTTTTTAAAAACTGGTGCAGCGCCCGGACCCCCTCTTGAATCTGTGTTTGGCTTAGATGTCCATACCCTATAAGAAGTTTATCTTTATGGTTATCTTGTGCGGGACAAAACTGTGTTAACGGGTATACTCGTATGCCCGCCTCAGTGCTGTCTCGCACGAACTGTTTCTCGAATTCCATTCCCGGAAATTGAAGCGCCACGTGCAGGCCGGACGCATCCCCCCAAGGACGTACAGAATTCCCAAAAGCATTCTCGATCGAACTTAATAGTATTTTTCTTTTGTCACTATATACTTGACGCATATGCTGAACATGCTTATCCATCTTCCGCTTACGCAGAAATTCAGCCAGTGCAGCTTGTTCCAGAACAGGATTTTGAACATCCATAAAGTTTCGATAATGTTTCCATCTGGCCTGCAGTGGTTTGGGTAAAACTGCAAAGCCCAGCCGAAGGGCAGGGAATACTGTTTTGCTGAAAGTACCTACATAGATCACATGAGAGGAGTCCATTGAATAAATCGGACTTACAGGAGGACCGATATAACGGAATTCGCTGTCATAATCATCCTCAATAATATAAAAATCATGTTCTATTGCAAGACGTATAAGCGCAGCACGGCGGCCAGCCGGAAGAATACCGCCTAATGGGAATTGATGGGAGGGTGTGACATAAACCGCTGAAACAGCTTTGCCTTCAAGTGAAGAAATATCCGCCCCTTGCTCATCTACCTGCATAGTATGTAGGGGATATCCTTTGTCGGCAATGACTGTACGGATTCCCGGATGAGAGGGATCTTCTATAGCAAAGACTTGTCCCTCTTTATAGAGTAGATCCACAAGCAAATGAAGCGCCTGCATGGCCCCTGACGTGATAAATATATCTTCTGGATGGACTTCCATACCCCTGCTGCGAAATAACCACTGGGAAATTTCCTCACACAAAGGCTGATACCCTTTAGGGCCGTTATATTCCAATTCTTGAACAGGTAGACAGATTGCTGCATCTCTTATCATTTGGCTCCAAAGAGACCATGGGAAAAGGGATAAATCCGGCTGGCCAGTTTTAAAATCCCATAAGATGGGTGGACTATCGCTTCTCGTTTCGGCAGGCATATCCGCTTTTTTATAGGTGTGAATATGAAGACCCTCCGCCACGCGAGATGGCGCGCCTTGACGGCTGATAATGAAACCTTCGGTTAAGAGCATATCATACGCTTCGCAAACTGTATTTCGGGAAATCCCCAACCCTTTGGCAAGCTCACGCGTAGACGGCAATGCCTCTCGCTGTGAAATTTGGCCTGTTACTATACGCTCTTTTAATGTAAGAAAAATTTGACGAGACAGGCTGATTTCATCTTTAAACCGTAACTCGATTCCCCACATACTACCTACTACCTCCTTGAACTGGCTCTATTAAAATAAGGATCAACTGGAACTTAAAGCATACCAGTCTTAACGATATAATTGTAATATGGAAAATATCAAAGGAAAAATATATTTACTGTTTGCTTTTGCGCTGGCCGGAACATCTGTAGTTACAGGATACATTCTCTCTGAGAAATTAAGCAGCTTTACAATAACCGCTGTCAGTTTAGGTATAGTTCTTCTATGCCTGTCGCCTTTTTATATGGGCACAACAGTGGAGACCATACGGCTGCTCAAAACCGGAGACTGGAAAATGCTTGTGTTGCAAGCGGTTTTTGGAATCTTCCTGTTCCGTATCTTCCTGCTTTTTGGAGTGAATTTAACAAGTACCGTGGAAGCAGGAATATTGACCGGAGCTACACCTGCAATTACTTCTTTGCTTGCCTTTTTATTTTTGAAGGAGCCCCTTTCAAGGAATACTGTGCTGGGCATTGGTTGTACCGTTACAGGCATTGTTCTGTTACAGGGAGTCAATTTGAATACAATCGATTTCTCCATTCATCACTTATGGGGAAATGTGTTCATCCTTTGCGCTGCAGCAAGCGAATCTGTCTTCAACATCCTATCGAGAAAGCACAGAGCACAATCTTCCCAGCTACCCATACATCCCCTGGTGCAAACGCTGCTGGTATCTGCTATCGCATTTATTTTATCTCTGCTTCCGGCTTTTTTTGAACACCCCCTTGCGTCACTACAAGCAATCGGATGGAAAGAATGGTCAGCATTGGTCTGGTATGGCCTCATTGTGACTGCCTTGGCCTTCGTGCTCTTCTATGCGGGGTTAAAACGATGTGATGCTTATACGACTGCCGCGTTCTCCGGAATGATTCCGCTGACTTCAATGATTCTGTCCGTGTTTCTTCTGAATGAAATCGTCGGGTATGTCCAGTGGATAGGAGGAATTCTGATTATTTTGAGTATGCTGCTGATTAGCCGCGTTATTCGATTCTCTTCCAGAAACGTCTGAACATCTGCTGCATGAGTAGTATATGAAAGAGGAGGCCTATGATAAAAAAGAAGGCTATTCTATAGAAAGAACGATCAGCCGCCACGCCTTCAAGATATAATTTGGCTGGCCAATAGGTTGGAAATACTCCGGCTAGAAGCTGCCAAGGTTCTGGAACAAAATACGCGAAAACAGCTCCCAGGAGAGTTAGCCCAATGATTTTGGATAAGGCAAGACCTTCTACTTTATTGGCTGCAAACGTTGCTAATAACATAGCGAGAACAGGTGTCTCCAATACGAGCAATAGGAGCACAGCGATATTCTCTTGTTGAGGTTGTGAAACGCCGCTGAATACCAGGAAGAGGACAGACATCACCAGGCTGATAAGAGTAGGAAGAATTAACCGATAAGCGAGATATCCATTTCGCATCAAGGGTGTTACTGCATAAATTCCAATTAGTCGTTCATCTCGCTCATCCAGGATCAATAAACCCGCTGCAATTCCAGCTAGTTGAGGAACAAGCAACATAAGGAACACGGTAATAAAATCAGAGTAGGCAAGAAGGTGGAAGGAAGAGACGGAAGCTAACCACTCCGATAAGGGAGGGAAGCCGTATCTGACAATGAGCGTGAGCATAAGCGGGCCGAGAGTGATCAGCAGGAGCATTGGATCTTTCACCGCATTCTGTAGGTCTTGCCGCAGCATGGTTCGATACTTATACATGTGTGTTCACTCCGTCCTGTGTTCTCACGGTTCTTTGCATCAGGGAATACACCCACCAAGCGGCTGCCCCTATCCAAAGCAATAGTATGAAGACTGCATATAAGAATTCCGCGATATTCAGAGGGTGGAACGCTCCTTGCAGCAACATTAACGTGCCTTGCACAGGAAGGACAGCATACAGAGGTGTTGTAAATGCATTCAAATAACCTAATACAGGAAGGATGAACACGAGAGAATACGCCTGGGATAATACAATAAACCCGTTGATCGAACGGCATGTTACCGCTGCAGCCATTCCAAGCAAGCTGAAAAATGCAGAGGTCAGAACAATGCCAAGCACAAATTGCACAGGAGACACGGGCCAGCCTGCAGTAGACAGGTGTATAACAGAGGCAGCGGCAAGGGATAGGCAGCTCAGCGACAAACATTTGGCAAGAATATATTCCAGTGTCCTTACCGGGGTAACAAACAGGTTCTCAAAAATCCCCTGGTCTCTCTCGAGCAGCAGGATTCCTCCTGCCAGAATCAAGCCAAGCGCACTGGGGTCCGAGAATGTAAGCAGCACCAGTGTTTTTTCCAAATACGCTTCTGGAATCATGGCAAGTCCCCCTATATAAACCATACAGACTAGCAGATAGACCAAATACAAGCCATGCTTCCATTGAAACCGCAAGTCAAAGAGGAATAATCTCCAAATTCTCATATCAGACTTTCCCCCGTGACATCCATGAAAATTTGATCCAATGTGGCTTCTAAGGTGTGCATAGTAACAATACGATGGGATCGAATGATGGACAGAAATTCAGGGTTATCCCCAATATCAGCTAAAGGGAAATCTGCCATTATCTGCACACCATGTTGTTCATATTCAATTCTGAGTTTGCGTTCGCCGCTCCGCAACATCAGATTCTTGGGGGAATCAATTAACTTGATCTCACCGTTCACGACAAAAGCGACCCTGTCGCATAATTGCTCGGCAGCCTGCATGTTATGAGTGGTAAGAATGATTGTTGCTCCGGCATCTCTGCGTTGCTGGATCAATCGTTTCAGCATGTCGGCATTGACGGGGTCCAGTCCGGAGGTAGGTTCATCCAGAAATAATACATCTGGGTTATTCAATACGGCACGGCAATAATTCAGCCGCATCTTCATCCCTTTGGAGAAATTGCCGACTTTCATATTAGCGGCTTCAGACAAACCTACCTGCTTGAGTAGATCCACAGGTTCTGAACTACGCTTACGGTACAGTGACCCAAAATGTCTTAGATTCTCCAAAGCGGTAAAGCGGTTATAAAAGTTAGGGAATTCAAAAGCCACACCGACTCTTTCATAGTAATCCGAACCCACTGATTTAACCTCTTGGCCTAACACTACTGCGCTGCCATTATATTGTTTGAGTTTACCAATCAGAATATTTTGTGTGGTACTTTTCCCCGCACCTGAAGGCCCCAGAAATCCGAATATTTCCCCTTTCTTAATGTTGAAATCCAAGCCCTTTAGAACGGGAGAGCCTTGACCCGGGTAGGTGTAGCTTAACTCTTGGACATGAATCATAATTCTCCCCCTAGTCTCTAGCGAACAGGCCGTTCGCCATAGTAGTAATAAGCAGTTTCAGCGTATCGTCATATACCGCTTCTCCAATTTCCCGCTTATGAAGAGAGAGCAAGAACAGAGAACGAATCATACTTACAATGAGCTCAGGAGAACTTTTCTTCGTTAGCACGCCTGCGGTTTGCCATTTCTGTATAAAAGGGAGCAGGATATCTTGATCCTCATTGTAATTGCGTTCCAATCGTTCTGGAGGTAACTTGCGAAGGATCGCTTCGAATGATTCAGTCAATAAAATTTGTTGAATGATTGGATTATTGGACATGAGCTGGAAAGACTCCAGTAAAAATAACTTGAAGGACTCTTTATCTACAGGTCTATTAGCCGCGTGCTCTAACAGGGTAGTTCTTATCCGATTTTCTTCAACTTCCACGAGCTCAAAGAATAGTTCCTCCTTCGATTGATAAAAGCCATAGAATGTTCCGGCTGCAATACCTGCACCTTTAGTCAGCTCATCCACACTGGTTTTTTTAAACCCGTAACGGGAAACAAGGCTTCGTCCCGATTCCAATAATTTTTGCTGAATCCGATTTTTTTCTGCTTCACTGAATTTTTTTGGCATAGATGGAAATTCTCCTCTTTATGAATATATGAATAGAATTATATTCCATTCACAATAAACTTGCAATTATGGTATTTCATTATCGACCATTTTATAGATATATTACTGGAAAATCAGAAATTAAAAGCAGAGACATCGGTTTGATTTGCGAACTTCATAATTCCCACACATTTATTAGGTAGTGTATAGTTAATAAAATCGAGTTCCGTTCTGGTCTGATGAATGTTCAACCTAAGATTCAAATTCACCCTGCACCTGGCGGAAACCCCATTCCGGCAATTAATGGTGGATACATTTCCTTAGATCGTAAACGAAGAAGGTGGGCATTATGTCGAAGCTACAGGTATTAATCGTAGATGATGAGTGGAATATGAGGAACTTACTTCGTATTTATCTAATGAAAGAAGGATTTCGAATTCAGGAAGCTGCAACGGGTCAAGAAGCACTGTCCATGATAAAGAAATACTCCTTTGATATCGTATTGCTGGATGTAATGATGCCTGATATGGATGGCTGGCAAGTATGCAAAATAGTTAGAGAAACGGAAACCGTACCTATTTTAATGCTTACGGCACGCACTGAAACCAAGGACAAGATCCATGGCCTCGGGGTAGGTGCAGATGATTATTTAACGAAACCCTTTGAACCAGAAGAGTTATTAGCCAGAATCTATTCGTTAATCCGGAGGTCTAGCCTTACTAAAGTCTTGCAACCCCCACAAAGGGTGTTGGAATTTCCGCAGCTGAACATATTTCTGGATGCTCGTGAGGTTCGGATTCAGGAGGTCTGTGCAGATTTTACCCAAAAGGAATTTGATCTTCTCGTGATGTTAGCCCAGAGCAAACAGCGTGCTTTTACCAGGGAAGAACTGGTTGAACGGGTCTGGGGACATGATTACGAGGGAGAAATTCGGGTGGTGGATACTCATATTAAGAATATTCGTGAGAAATTGCATAGGGCGGGAATGAGTTATAATCCGATCCAAACCGTATGGGGAATAGGATATAAATTTCAAGCAATTGGACAATCAAAATGAGAAATAACCGTATTGGGTTCAAACTCGGTCTTGTGATCATCACTGTATTCCTGATTGTCCTATTATTTCTCGGTATTGTCATAGACAAAATGTTTACAAATTTCTATTCTGCCGAGATGCGAAAAGAAAATGAGGAGATTGCCTCCCACTTTACGGTTATGGCGAATGCCAGCGATACTACTTCAGAGCAAACTATGATGACCTTTGCAGAGTTTTCCAATGTTAGCATCTTTAATATTCTGGATAATGGCAAAGTAATCCTACACTCAGGTGTCCATGATTCAGCCGACCGATTGTTCATTCGAAATTCAGACCTTAACAAGATTTTTGCCGGGAACAAGGTTAGCTTGCTGTATGAGGACCCTGAGGGGCATCGTTATTTTGTTTCAGGTCAACCGATATCTAGCGAGGGTGTCATTACCTCGGCTCTTTATGTAATGTCCTCTACGGAACAAATGGAGAAATCCCTGTCAGGAGTACGGAATTTACTAATCCTCTCCGGGATGGGAGCCTTTTTGTTAGCCTTGGGAATTACGTGGATTATTGCGCAAGTCTTGTCCCGTCCGCTTTTACAAATGCAAAAAGCGACCCGTAAAATTGCAATGGGTAAACTGGAGACCCGGCTTGAGATCAAAAGTAAAGATGAAATTGGAAGTTTGGCTGAGGCCATCAATGATTTAGCGATCGATCTTCAGCGTTACCGGGATACCCGTCAAGAGTTGTTCTCTAACATTTCTCATGATCTGCGGACACCCATTACCTATTTGGAAGGTTACTCTAAAGTGGTTAGAGATCAGCTGTACGAGACCGAAGAGGAGAAGGAACATTACCTGGATATTATCTATCAAGAGGCGGTCCGGTTGCAGCATTTAGTCGATGATGTATTCGATTTAGCAAAAATGGAGGAAGGAAAGCTATCCCTGTTACTACAACAGATCGATATGTCTGACTTAGTGGAACAGGCTGTTAAAAAAGTTGAGTTGAAAGCAAGAGAAAAAAGAATTAGCCTATCGTACCATCCTTCTGGCACCGGTTTATTGATTCTTGCAGATAGTACACGGATGGAGCAAATCGTCTTGAATCTGCTGGAGAATGCCATTCGTTATACAGAGCGGGGAAGCATTAATGTAGACTTGCAATATACCACTACATCTGTGATCTTAATTGTTGAGGATACAGGGATAGGTATTCCTGAAGAAGACCTGCCTTATATTTTTGAAAGGTTTTATAGAGTAGAGAAGTCTCGCTCCCGTCAATTTGGGGGGACTGGATTGGGTCTATCCATAGTTAAAAAGCTGATCGAAATACAGGACGGGGATATCAAAGTTACCAGTAAGCTAGGAGAAGGCACCCGGTTTGAAGTTCATTTCACTCTGCTACCGGACAATAGTTTTTCCCCATAGCCACCTACGCGTTACTCCTTAGAAAGCTAAAACCTCTATCAGAAGGCAAGGGGCCTTACGTAGTAACCTATACCTCATCAAATAAGCCTTTCTTCCGCTATAGGAAGAGAGGCTTATTCTCACATTTCGTTACTGCTTAGGATTCAGCCAGGATTTAGAGTGTTGCCCTGGAACCTTCGGAGTAATTAGATGCGAAACTGCAACTAATCTCCGCCGAAACACCCATTATCAGGATAATAAGTGCATATATGCAACTAAATTTGAATAAAGCAAGCTTATTACGCTCAAAATTCTAAATTAGGTGCGTTTTCGCACTTATTTCCTCCAACACAGAAAAAAATGGCTAAATAGATGCAGTTTCGGTTACTACTTAGAGCCCCCTTGTGTTCCTTGTGTTACTCGTCCGAGCCTGTCATATCACACCGCGCGACAAGGAGGCAAAACAAAACAAAGGAAGGCTGTCGCCGGTAACCAGAGATTAACTTTCAGACTATTAACGGACTCAGGAGCCCCTATTTGCTGTAAAAAGGCTGTTTTGCAGCTCTAACGGACCCAGGAGCCCCTATTCAAGCCGAAACCCACTAGTTAAGGCCTGTTTTTCCGATATAGAGGCTATGCGGTCCGTTAGACTCCAAACCAGCGCAGAAATGAGGAAACAGGAGCTATACAGTCCGTTAGGACGTGGGTTACCTGAAGTTCGGGTGGGGAGGGTTTGGATTACGGTAGGCGATCCCCTAACCTTCTATATCCTGGCAGGGTCCTAAGTAGTAACCAGTTTCGCAACTAATTCTTTGGACTGGACATATGAGACTTTATAAGATGAACTTAAGAATGGAATAGTGTAGTGGCAAGAAAGCCTGATGCATAGGGCTTTCTTGCCGCTTCGTGTGTAATATTCTTAAGTTCACGTTCTATATCTTTCTTTAATTAATGATTCATGCCAGCCATTCCGCTTACAATCTCGGGATTCACCATTCCGAAGATCATGGCGACGTGTGCAACAACGAGAAATCCGCTGACCAGTATAAAGTGAAGCTTTACCTTTCCTTCTTCCGAACGTTTACGGCCGATGAGTCCAAGATCAAGAAGAGCAAGAGGCAACAGGAATAATACACCGCTCAAATAAAATCCAACGGCTACTACATCTACCCAAGAATGCCACTCTCCATTTACGGTTAGAGGAACAAAGGCTGTAGGGAAGAGATAAAGGAAAACTCCTGTGAAATAGAGACCGGCCAAAATACTGCAGATCCTGTTAAAAGCTCTTAATCCACCTTGGACGTTTTTGTTGAAAAGAATAAAAAACTCCGTTATCGTGATCGTTTCAGCAAAAATTACGGGAATTGCCATAAAAATGATCAGATTCCATGGCTGATTGTCCGCAAGAAGGGACATGTAGTGTGTCATGTTCATGATTTGTTTCCTCCATTTAAATAATATCTATAAAAGTTATTATAGGAGAAAAATATGTGGAAAGTATGTGGAAGGGATATTATCCTCGCTGATTTGAAATAAATCATTTTAGACTATTAATTTAAAAAGTTTATGCTATAATCGTAATTGTTACGATTAATGATTGGGAGGAGAATGCTATTAAACGTTATCTGTTGCTGCGCTTATTGCAGATGATTCCCGTGCTGCTGGGCATCTCTTGCATCACCTTTGCGCTGATGCATTTAACGCCGGGAGATCCCGCTGAAATTATTCTGCGAGCTGACGGCATCAAGCCTACGCATGAAGCGATAGAGGCGACCAGACATGCACTTGGTCTGGATGGGCCTGTACATATGCAATATTTACACTGGCTGTATCGTGTGCTCCATCTGGATTTAGGATTATCATTCAGCAGCAGCCGTCCAGTGCTCACGGAGCTTATGAATCGTTTTCCGGCCACTGCATTGCTCAGTGCCTGTTCCGTATTGGCCGCTATTCTAATTGCTCTGCCACTTGGAGTGGGCTCTGCACTTTATCCGGGGAGTCTGCTGGATCGTCTGGGTAGGGCATGCGCACTGCTCAGTGTTTCTATGCCCGGTTATTGGCTTAGCCTTCTTCTGATTTATTATGGTGCAGTGAAGCTTAAGCTGTTCCCGGTTATGGGAATGGAGGGAGGAGCCAGCGTGATTCTGCCTGCATTTACACTCGGCTTTGGAATGGCAGGAATCTATATCCGGTTCATTCGTTCCAGCCTTCTGGAGGTTCTTGGCAAGCTGTACATCACAGCAGCGAGAGCCAAGGGGCTGCAGGAATGGAGGACTATCGGTACGCATGCGCTCCGAAATGCACTTCTTCCGAGTCTTACCCTCCTTGGTATTAACATAGCTGGGCTGCTGGGTGGTTCTGTCATTGTTGAAACTATATTTTCTTGGCCGGGCATTGGCAAATATGCAGTTGAGGCCATTTTTGCGAAAGATTATATTGTCATTCAAGGTTACGTATTATTGATGGCTGTCATCGTTGTGCTGATTAACTTGGCTGTGGATCTGCTGCATCTGCTGCTGGATCCGCGAATCAGGCTGCGGTGAAGCTGTAGAAGGAGCCGCTTGTCATGTTTCGTTGTCGATTGTTTAAGAATAGCGGAGCCAGGCTTGGCGCGGGTATTGTGCTCTTGTTCATTCTTGTAGGACTCTTCGCACCTTGGCTTGCGCCATCCGATCCGCTGCAGATTCACCTGGAACACAAATTGGGTATGCCATCCTGGGACTACCCGCTGGGTACCGATCATTTGGGACGCTGCGTGTTATCCCGCTTAATCTATGGGACAAGAACAACTCTGTATTATTCGTTCATGGTGTTGGTTGTTGTTTTTGCCATCAGTATCCCTGTGGGACTTCTTGCTGGCTACGCTGGAGGAAAGATCGACCACTTGATCATGCGGGCAATTGACATCCTGCTGGCCTTTCCCAGCCTCATCCTTTCCCTTGCAATCACAGCAATGCTGGGACCCAGTATGAAGAACCTGTTCATCTCTTTTGCCGCAGTGTGGTGGACGGGCTACGCAAGAGTTATCCGCAGTATGGTACTGCAAATCAAGGAAAGTGATTATATCATGGCAGCCAAGGCAGCTGGCACATCGCATGTACAAATTGTGTTGAGACATATTCTGCTAAACGCGGCCCGTCCCATCTTAGTTCTTGCTTCTATGGAAATCGGTACGATTATGCTCTCGATCGCAGGCTTATCCTTTCTGGGTTTGGGAGCCCAGCCGCCAACACCGGAATGGGGAATCATGCTGAACGACAGCCGTCCTTATATTCAGACAGAGCCGCGGCTGCTGCTTTTTCCGGGACTAACGATCATGCTTGTCGTTCTGGGCTTCAACCTGCTTGGAGAGAGTCTGCGCGGATCGGAACATGATTTAAATACCGGACGGAAAGGGGAGAGCTAGACAATGATAAGAGAGCCTGCGCTGCTGAGAGTCAGTCATCTGCGTACCAGCTTCCATACACAGAATCATATGGTTACAGCTGTTGACGATGTCAGTATCGAAGTGAAACCCCGGCAGATTGTCGCGCTGGTCGGTGAGAGCGGCAGCGGAAAAAGTGTTACGGCGATGTCCATTCTGGGATTAGTAGATCCTCCTGGCATCGTGGAGAACGGAGAAATCTGGCTAGGCGCAAACAATCTCCTAGGGTATTCCAGAAGGCAGCTGAGGAAGCTCCGTGGAAAAGAAATGGCTGTTATCTTTCAGGACCCCATGAACGCGCTAAATCCGGTGCTCACTATCGGCAGGCAGATCATGGAAACGATTATGCTGCATAAGAGAGTATCGAAAAAAGAAGCGAAGGTGCTGGCCTTACGGCAGATGCAGCAGGCTGGTCTGTCCGATCCAGAGCAGCTTTTGAATACATATCCGTTTCAGATCAGCGGAGGCATGTGTCAGCGGGTTATGATCTGCATTGCCCTAGTTTCTGGTGCAAGACTGCTGATAGCCGATGAGCCGACAACAGCACTGGATGTGACCATTCAAGCCCAGATTCTGAAGGAGCTGGACAGAATTAGAAAAGAACGAAATGTCGGTATCCTGTTAATCACACATGATCTCGGGGTTGTAGCCGAAATTGCGGACTACGTCTATGTGATGAAATCCGGAAAGATCGTGGAATCCAGCAATGTGTTCAAGCTATTCTCCGAACCGGAGCATCCATATACTAAACATCTGCTAGACTGCAGATAACAACCATAATATTACAAATCTTAAGGAAGGAGGACGATCCATGAAACTGCTGGAAGCTGTAGGCCTAAGCCAAACGTATGGCTGGGAAATGGGGTGGTTCACGCGGAATGCCAAGAGAGTTCAAGCAGTGAACAATCTGTCACTCACCCTTGAGGAAGGCGAAAACCTGGGACTTGTGGGTGAAAGCGGGTGTGGTAAAAGCACCTTGGCCAGGCTCTTGCTAGGACTTGCGAAGCCATCCTCCGGCAGGGTTTTGTACCGAAGCACGGATTTCACGGATTGGAGCCTTAGCGAGATGCGGATGATCCGTAGCAAGATGCAGATGGTCTTTCAGAACAGCCTCGCTTCCTTCAATCCAAGGTTCACGGTAGAGCAGATTATCGGTGAGCCACTTCGAAATTATGGAGTGAGGAATGCAGAAATCCGCAGGGCAAAGGTCGCAGAAACACTTGAGCTTGTGGGTCTTGAGGGGCGGCATATCCACCGCTATCCGCATGAGCTTAGCGGCGGCCAGCAGCAAAGAGTAGGGATTGCCAGGGCAATCGCGCTGAGACCGGAGTTGATTGTTTGTGATGAGCCATTCTCCAGCCTTGATGTTACCCTGCGGAAGCAAATGATGGATCTGCTGCAGGAATTGAAGCTTGAACTGGGACTGTCCTATGTTTTCATTACACATGATTTATCCGTCGTAAGCCGTTTTTGCGACAGTGTAGCCGTTATGTATCATGGGGAGATTGTGGAGAAGCAATCGGGTGCGAATATTATGCAGCAAGCCGACCACCCCTACACCCGTACTTTGCTGGCTTCAGTACCTGTGCAGGATCCCAGGTTAAGAAAAAACTTTTGAAATAGAGAAGGGGCGTACTGGAATGAGAAGGAACTCAAAGACAAGCAGACTATTAACAAAATCATTATTCTTGATGCTTCTAACTGTATTTATGGTAATATCCGGTTGCAGCAACAGCAGCAATAATAGCAGCACTTCAGCCGTCAGCCCGAATACTAACGCTGCCAATAATGAAGCCGTACAGTCCACCGACGCCCCGGACAAGGTAATTACTGTAGCCCTATCGGCAGATGCAGGTATTGACCAGCTGGATGCCGGTGCCTATAAAGGCTCGATGAATGTGCATGCGATGATATATGACGGATTAGTGGAGTATGGAGAAAAAGGCGAGCTCATGCCGGCTCTGGCGGAATCCTGGGACATTTCCGCAGATGGCAAAACATACACCTTCCATCTTCAACAAGGCGTCAAATTCTCAGATGGCACGGATTTTAATGCTGCGGCCGTTAAATTCTCGTTTGAACGCTGGATCAAAGATCCAGCCAATTCTATAAATGTGGCTACGGCTATGCAGTCTCTAGATGTTGTGGACGAGCATACGATCACCATGACGTTCAACAAAGCCTATTACCCCTTCCTGACAGAGCTTTCCTTTGCAAGACCGGTACGGATGATTAGTCCTTCCGCCGTGGAGCCTGCAGGGGATGTTACAGGGAAATTCATCAAAGCTATAGGAACCGGGGCATGGATGGCCGAGAGCTATAAGACGGATCAGGAAGCCGTGCTCGTCAGAAATCCCTATTACTGGGGCGAACAACCCAAGCTGTCCAAAATTATTCTGAAGGTAATTCCCGATCCGCAATCCAGAGTACTGGCGCTGCAGAGCGGTAATGTAGATATTGCAGGAGGTCAGTTTGGCAAGATTCCGGTTGAAAGTGTGCCGGTCATCGTAAGCGACTCCTCGCTAAACCTGGAAAAAGCATCGGGAACGAATTCAATTTTCATGATTTTCAATTACAACACTCCCGCTCTGCAGGATTTGAACGTACGGAAAGCCATAAATCTGGCCATTAACAAAAAAAGCATTGTCCAAGATCTGATGAACGGCATTGGCAGTGAAGCCAAAGGCTTGTTCCCGCTGACTGTTCCCTATGTTACGGATACCAATAATACCTGGTACGGCTTCGAACCGGAGGAAGCGAAACAGCTGCTCGCGGATGCGGGTTACAGTGATTCGAACGGAGATGGAATTGTCGAGAAGAATGGAGCGCCGCTTGAGCTGGATTTTGTGCTGCAGCAGGCTGAATTTCCGGAATGGAAATCAATCAGTGAGCTCCTTCAGTCCGAACTGAAGGAGATTGGCATTCAAGTGAATCTTCAGGTTCTTGAGCCTAACGCTTATTACGATGCCTTATGGACAACCAAAGCGTACGACATGATCATGTACAGAACGTACGATGATGCGTATAATCCGCATTCGTTCCTACAGTCTCTATTCCATAAAACAGCGGAAGCGCCAGCTGTGGTGTGGTCGGATGCCAGTTTGGAATCATTGATTGACACAGCAGTAGGTACAACCGATCTGCAGGAACGGCAGACCTCATATGACTCTATCTTCGCCAAGCTGTATCAGCAGGCCATGTTTGCGGCCATATACTTCCCTGATGATATTATGGCAGTAAATACGAGAGTGACAGGGTTCAAACCCGGGTACACCACCTTTACTCCAATCTTCTGGAATCAGCTAGACATAGGTGAAGAATGATGTTGAAAGAAATTTCTAAATACTGGACCTCCAGCTCAGAGGGTTATGACAAAGTCATACGAACTCAATTTCGCAGCAAGAAAACCGTAAACCTATGGAAGCAGCTGCTCATTAAAGGTATGGGAGTCAAGCCCCGGCAAAAGGTACTGGATGTGGGGACCGGCCCTGGCTTCTTCTCCATCCTCCTTTCGCAAATGGGGCATCTGCCTACAGCAGTAGATGCTTCTCAGGGAATGATCGAAAGGGCCTCGCGAAATTTTGACCGTTATGGATACAAGGTCCGGGCTTATGTAGGCGATGCGGCAGATTTAAGTGCGGAGTCAGACAGCAGCTTTGATGTTGTGGTCTGCCGGGATGTGGTATGGACGCTGCCTGATCCGCAGCAAGCTTATGCGGAGTGGTACCGTGTCCTGAAGCCGGGCGGGACCCTTATTATTTTTGACGGGAACTATATGTATAAGGAGAGCCGGACTATCTTTCGCAGACTTTGGTATGCCTTATCCTGGACGTTGATTCTGCTCACGGAAAAAAGAATCCGGCAACGCAGCGGCAAGGATAAAAGCTTACTGAGCGAGTTGCCGTTTGTTAATGTACTGCGGCCAGAGGCTGACGAGAAAGCGCTGATCCACGCCGGATTCCACAGCTTAGAGGTTCAACGGAACTTTATTCCTGCCCGCACGATGCCATTGAATTATATGAAATACGGTTACCAGAATGTACACCGGTTCATGATTATTGCCAAGAAGGAGTGACAGATCATGGAGTCTAGGTGACCGCCATTAATTGCACAGCCAATAGGCTGGAAGAAGCCGCTGACCATCAGCGGCTTTTTTAGTATGATCATTTTTTTTAAATGTGACCACACGCATAATGACTTCATTTCAATCGTCTACATTTAAGGTATACGAAAATTTTCTCAAAATATAAGAATTTATATGCTTCACGCGATCCATTATCCTTCTATTTCTCGCAGAAACGGATACCGCCTCTTCTTAAACTTTCATAATTTGATTCAAATCCTCCTTTTTGTTTGGCGGCCATAATAGAATATGGTTATTGATAAACATTATCAATCAAACATTGGAGGTTAACGATATGAGTACACAGTTCAAAAAAATCGCCGAGGATACTTACTGGATAGGCAAAATAGATAACCGCCAGGTTCCCTTCCACCGCCTGGTTCTGTCAAAAGGAACTACCTATAACTCTTACCTGTTAAAAACGGGCAAGCCGACCGTGATTGATACCGTAGATATGGAATTCGGACGTGAATATACCGAGTGTTTGGGCGAAATGATTGATCTTCTGGATATTCATTACATTGTGATTAACCATACGGAGCCCGATCACTCCGGTGGACTGGCGGCTCTGGCTGCCAAGGCTGCAAATGCCACAATCGTATGCACTGAGATCGCCGTACCGGAATTACAGGAAATGTACAAGCTTCATAGCCGGAACTTCCTGGTGGTGAAAGACGGAGATAAGCTGGATATCGGAGGAAAAACACTTCTGTTCAAAGAAACGCCGTACCTTCATACCGCTGAAACGATGATAACCTATTGTATCGAAGATCAAATCTTGTTTCCCTGCGATATATTCAGCACGCATGTTGCGGTGGACAATCTATTCAGCGATGAAGCCGGATTTGATATCACGGAAGATTACAAGGGCTATTATGCCGCTATTATTCATCCTCACAGAAGATATGTAAGAACCCTGCTAGAGGCTGTTAACGATCTTGATATTCGAATGATCGCTCCTTCCCACGGATTTGTTATCCGGGAGGACATCCGTAAATATATCGAATTGTACGCCACGTTGAGCCGCGAAACGACTCAAGGAAAAAAGGCAGCCATTGTGTATACCACAATCAAAAACAGTACCAAGAAGATGGCAAAAATTATACAGGATTGCTTGCAGGAAAATAATATTGAGACGGAGATCTGGGATGCGGATAAAAGCAGCGCCGCCGATATTCTGAACAGCATTACGTCAGCCGACGCGGTCTTCATCGGCAGCTCCACTAAATACGCGGACATGATTGGGAACCTGGAGAACATTCTGAAAGAATTGCAAAACTTGAACCTGGAAGGCAAGCTTGCTGCAGCCTTTGGCTCGTACGGCTGGAGTGGAGAAGCCATTGAAGTTATTCAGGACTATCTGAACGGAACAAACATGACGGTGCAAAGCACTTCTGAGGTTATTAAAACCACGGGTATGACACATGTGGAGTTCCCTGTAAGAATCAGATTTTCACCTAAAGAGCCTGAGAAAGTTCAAAAAATTAAAAACGCGGCTGAATTTGTATCGGATTTGCTGCTGAGTTCATTTTAGGGAGGAGGAACACCTAATGACGAAACATTACGTTATTGTCGGCGGCGGAGTAGCCGCCGTCCATGCCGCCAAAGCGATTCGCGATCAGGACGCAGAATCGGAAATATCGATCCTCGGGGAGGAAGACCAACTTCCCTACAACCGGATTAAGCTGACCAAAGGCCTGTTTACCGACCTGCACAATGAGAAGGTGCTGATCAAGAAGGAAAAATGGTACCGTGATAACCGTATATCCGTAAAGACCTCGACCCGAATAGTATCTGTTCACCCGGACCGACAGCTGGTGGAGACAGACGATGGGCACAGTGTATCGTATCATAAGCTCCTGTTGTGTATGGGAGCGAGGAACCGTGCGCTTTCCATTGAGGGTGCAGGCCTGAACAATGTTCATACCCTCCGGGATATGAAGGACGCGGACAGGCTGAAAGAAAGCCTGCAGGATGGCAGCCGTGTAGCCGTAATCGGCGGGGGAGTGCAGGGGCTCGAAACGGCTTGGGCGCTGCATGAAGCAGGATACCAGGTTACGGTGATCGAAGCATCTCTCAGCCTGATGGGCAGACAGCTCGATGAGAAATCCTCACATCTGCTTAAGGAAACCCTTGATCGATCGGGTGTGAAGGTTATTCTTCAAGCAGGAGTGGCTTCTATTACAGGGACAGAGACTGTTAGCGGAATTACGCTGGACGATCAGTCTCACTATCCCTGTGACCATGTAGTCTACTCAATCGGTATCGTGCCGAATACGGTGCTCGTAAATGGCTCGACTATTCAAGTCCGAAAGGGCATTATCGTAAATGAACAAATGCAAACAAGTGACCCGAATGTGTTCGCAGCCGGTGATGTGGCTGAAATTAACGGGCATGTAGAAGGACTGTGGGGCGGAGCGATCGAGCAGGGCCGGATTGCCGGCAGCAATATGGCTGCCCATCTGACTGTTTACCGTAGAGCCGTTCCGGTTACCTTGTTTAACGCCTTTGGCATCCCTTTATTTTCGATAGGCAACGTTGATGAACGGCATTGCGACCAGACGGTGTGCGGAGAAGAGAATGGAGGGTATACGCGCATCTATGTGAAAGATAACACAATGGTCGGTGCGATATCCTGGCAAGGAGCAGCTGCCTCCCTGGTGTATAAAGCCGCTATCGAGCAAGGAAACGCCCTTGCAGGGATTAATCTGGCCGGGAACAGTATCGGGGAAATCATGACTGAAGTACAATCCAGATTGAACTAAACCACCAACGTTTTAGGAGATGATACTTATGAACAAATACATCTGTCAACCATGCGGCTATATCTATGATCCGGCAGTAGGCGATCCCGATGAGGATGTGGCTGCAGGCACGGCATTTGCAGACTTGCCTGAAGATTGGGTATGTCCGGTCTGTGGTGAGGATACAAGCCACTTCGTGCCGGTTGAGGACAAAAAATCTACTGTATCCTAAAGGCAAGCAGGAGTTATACAAAAAAACGAACATCAGGGGGGGACAGATATGAATGAGTATTCCTGCCAAAACGCCGCAGAACCTTGTACCCGCAAGGTGCCGATTTTCGCTACGTTGAGCGATGACGATCTCTCCCGGATCAGCGTCATGATCAAGCACCGTAAGCTTACCAAAGGTCAGCCGTTAATTCTGGAAGGGGCACCGTCGGATACGCTGTACATCATTCAGCGGGGACATGTTAAATTATCCAAAATGACTCCCGAAGGTAAAGAACAAATTTTGCACATCTTGACGAACGGGGATTTTTTCGGGGAACTGAGCATTTTTAACAGCGACGAGCTTAGCAACTTCAGTGCTTATGCTCTGAAAGAAACTAACATTTGCATGCTGACCCGAACCGATATGGAGCAGTTGATGACGGATAATCCTGATATTTCGCTCAGGCTGCTGAAGAGTGTGACCAAAAGACTGGCCCACACGGAAAATCTGGCGCAAAGCCTGGCGACTAAAGATCCCGAAATACGGATTGCTTATATGATCATGGAACTCAGCGACAAATACGGCAAGCTGCGCGGCGGTCGTATTCATATTGACCTTCCCCTGTCTCGGGAAGAACTGGCCAATTATGTTGGGGTCACCCGGGAAACTATTAGCAGAAAATTTTCAAGGTTTGAGGATTCGGGACTAATCGAGCTGATCGGAAACAAGCAGATGGTTCTTATTGATCCGGCCGGTGTGGAGAAGTATATGGGGTTTTAGATAATAATTAAGCGGCATTTCTACCATCAGGTTATCATGGGGAAATGCCGCTTTTTAATACTATAACAAAGTAGGAGCCGGAGTGATTTAACTCACGGCTCTAGTTGTTGTCCAATTGCAAGGCCGGGCCAAAAAACTCATAATGAATTTGTTCTTCTTTCATTCCGAGCGCGCGTAATTCACGAATCATGGCTTCCATAAAAGGTACCGGGCCGCAAACATAAGCATCACCGGTAATGTCTACATACGCCTTTAGTACTTCACCTGTAATCACGCCATCCGGGCCGCCTGAATAGAAGGTTTTGGTTTTAACATTGCTCATAGCAGCTGCATGCTTCTCGACAGCATCACGGAAAGCGGCTAGTGCTTCATTCCGCGCAGAATGCAGGAATACAGTCGGCCGGTCCGGTGTTGTTGCCGCAACGGTTTCGAACATGCTCATCATCGGCGTTATGCCTACACCACCAGAGATAAAGGCCACTGGCGTATCTTTGGTAGCATCAAGCAAAAATTCACCGGCTGGGGCGCTAACTTCAATGGTAGCTCCTTCATCAACCTGCTTGTGAAGATAAATGGAGACGACGCCATTCGGATCATTATCTGCTTCGCGTTTCACGGAAATGCGGAATTCATCCGCTTTTGGCGCCTGCGAAAGGCTGTACTGGCGGATCATCGTATACTTCTCGCCCGGTATCAAGACACGCACAGAGATATACTGACCTGGTTTGTAATGGGGTACATTTGAACCGTCAGCCGGTTTTAGATAGAACGATGTAATGTTGTCGCTCTCTTGTACTTTGCGCGCAACAGTGAACGGTTTGAAGAAGTTCCAACCATTTTCCTGTTCCCGAGCTTCCTTATACATGCTGTCTTCAACACCGATAAAGGCATCTGCGATAACACCGTATGCTTCTTCCCAAGCCTTAAGAATGTCATCCGTTGCGGCATCACCCAGCACTTCCTTGATTGCTTTCAGCAAAAATTCGCCGACAATCGGGTACTGCTCAGGTTTAATGCCGAGACTGACATGCTTGTGTGCAATTTGTACAACCGCAGGCAGAATATTCTCAAGGTTGTCAATGTGGACTGCCGCCGCGTACACCGCATTGGCGAGTGCAGCCTGCTGGCGGCCTTGCGCTTGGTTGGCATGGTTGAATACATTTAGAAGTTCTGGGTGGGCGTTGAACAAATTCCGGTAAAACACCGATGTGATGGCTGTGCCGTGTTCTGCTAAGACTGGTGCTGTGGATTTGACAATGTCCCGAGTTTGCTGTGATAAAATAACGATCCACTCCTCTCAATTATTACAAATTTAATATATACTCTTTTTAAATTAAAAGATATATTTAAAATACCACTTTAACAAAACGGACAATATATATGATATTATTTGCAATAAAGATCACTTACTATACCTGCAAATCGGAGGGAAATTATGAGGCTTACGTTGTACACAGATTTTTCTTTGCGAATCCTCCTCTATCTTGGAACAAAACAGCGAAGTGAGCTGTCAACCATACAAGACATTTCGAACGCTTATCATATCTCCAAAAATCATTTGATGAAGGTCTCGCACGAATTAGGAAAGGCGGGATACATTGAAACTGTAAGAGGAAGGGGGGAGGGATACGGCTTGCTCTGGCTCCTGAAGAGATTAACATCGGGGAGGTCGTACGCCGCATGGAAGACGACTTCTATCTTGTCGAATGTTTCAATCCTTCAGGCGGCAGCTGTCCGATCTCCCCGGTATGTGGACTTAAAGGAGCGCTTGGCAGAGCACTACAAGCCTATCTGCAGGTGCTAAACGAATACACGCTGCAGGATTTATTAATCAACAAAGATGACTTGCGTGCTATTCTGCAGCAGCAAAATAAGGTCACGCCTCCTCAAACAACTTAAAACTTAATTCATGTCTATTATAATGACGGCTCTATTCCCTCTTTAAGATTGCCGTCGTATGCTTCAACATTCGATTCATGAGATTTCGCCGCCCCGTTTTTAAATCAACGACGCCCGTCTTTAACTCATCCCGGATAGGGATGACCTCTGTAATTCTGCTACCGCTTGTCATTCTTCGATCTACGCAAGTCGGGATGTAATCGATATTAGTTATACTCGTGTTTCCTTTTTGATCCTTTTTGATTTTAAGTGTAAGGATGATTCCGCTTTGTGTATAAGGATTATTCTTTAGTTTAGTCGATACAAAGTTACCCAACGAATAAATAACGAATTGTGTCTTTCCCCGAACCGCTAACGGTTGAAGAACATGCGGGTGAGATCCCAGTATGATGTTGGCGCCATTTTTAAAGAAGAGGTTTACCAGCTGCTTTTGCCTTTTATTTGGAGTGTACCGATATTCGTTTCCGAAATGCATATAAAGCAAGACCAGATCGACCTTCTTTTTTAAATCTCGAATCTCTCGAATGATTTTATCGGTTTCTATCCGATTGACCAGCCATGGCTGACTCGCCGGTACGGGTATCCGGTTAGTTCCTGACGTGTAGGAGAGGATTCCGATCGTAATCCCTTTTACGTTTTGGATAAGAGCTTTCTTGGATTCCTGGAATGACTTAGCTGTACCGGTATGGCCGATTCCATTACGGTCCAGCACGCGTAACGTCCGCATCAGACCCGAAGCACCATAATCCATGCAGTGATTGTTCGCCGTTACTAATACGTCGAATCCGGCTTTCTTAAGCGCCGGTGCCAGTTCGTCCGGGCACTTGAATATCGGACCGCCAGATCGCAGACTTTTCCGGGATTCCCGGTCGCTGCCGGCAAAGGTAGTTTCGAGATTCCCGATCGTCAAATCGGCCTGCTTCAGATAAGGAGCCACTCTTGCGAACAGGGTGTCGAACGAATAGCTTCCGTCAGGCTGTTTAGCATCCGAAATAATATAACGTTTGACCATAAGGTCTCCCACAGCAGCTATTTGTATTTCCGTCATCGTTATCCACCTTTTTGTCGTTTTCATTAGAATATGGCGGAAAGGTGATATGGGTTATTCTTTCTTATTTTGTGTTCTGATTTTGAAAAAAAGTATGGGAAATAAAGGGTTGATTTTAGTGTTTGTTTAGTATTATAATTTTAATACTAAACGTATACTATTGGAGGAATAAGGATGACGAGAATGATGATTCTGGGGCTGCTCAATAAATTTGGCTCCATGTCCGGTTATGAAATTCAGCAGATGCTGCAATCTTCCCAGACGGAGATGTGGGCTTATGTTCAACCCGCATCCATCTATCACGCACTGCGCAAACTGCAGCAGGAAGGCAAGATTATCCTGGAGACGGTGGAGCATACCGGCTTTCGTGCCAAGGCAATATACAAAATCGCGGAGGATGGTGTAATCGAGCTTCAACAGCTAGTGGAGCAGGCTTTGGCCAAATCCTCTGTAGTCTTTCCGGCCAAACTGTACACGGCGTTGACTTTTATGGATGAACTGCCGGCTGCGGTGACTGTGGTTGCCCTTAAGGCGCAGGAGCAGGAGATGGCAGCAGTAATGGCTGCGATGAAGCATGGAGAGGAAATGAAAGCCGAGGCCGGGGCCATGACAGTTCAGGCGGCCGCCGTATTCAGCAACATTTATGCGCAGGTGGAGCTGCAGCTTGAGTTTGTCCGGAATTTGATCCGTGATCTTGAGGCCGAGAGGGAGGAGGGGCAAGCTTGAGCATGCAGGAAATATTGCCAAAGCAGCGGAAGGCTGCGCTGCTGGTTGTAGCACTTGCCGTTTTTACCGACATGATGATCTATGGTATTGTCGTCCCGATCCTGCCCCAGTACAGCGCCTCCCTGGGGGCCAATCCCACGCAGATCGGCCTCTTGTTTGGTAGCTACGGCCTTGCGCTCTTGCTGGCTTCCCCGCTGTTCGGAATGCTGTCCGACCGGATCGGCCGCAAAGGCCCGCTGCTATGGGGACTGCTCGGCCTGGCGGCAACCACCTTGCTGTTTCTGCTGGCCGATTCCTTCTGGCCGCTGGTGGCGGCAAGGGCGCTGCAAGGTGTTTCCGCAGCGGCCACCTGGACCGCAGGGCTGGCCTTGATCGCCGACCTGTACCCTGCAGCTGAGCGGGGCAAAGCCATGGGGCTGGCGTTATCCGGCCAGGCCGCCGGGACCTTGCTTGGACCTGCCGCCGGAGGCTGGCTATACCAGTGGGGCGGTTATGCCGCACCCTTCATCTTTGTGGCCGGGCTTACCCTGGCGGACGCCGTGCTGCGGATCGTGCTGCTGCGCAAGGTGCCCGATGTAGTGCAAACCGAGCCGCACCGGCTGGGGGGCATTCTGCGCAGCCGTTCCCTGCTGCTTGTCTTCGGGGTAGTTATTCTCGGTTCGTCCATTCCGGCGGTGCTGGAGCCCACACTGCCGCTGCGGCTGAAAGAGGTGTTCGGACTCTCCCCCGGGGGGATTGGCCTGCTGTTCATGATTCCGACTGCCGCGTACGGACTTATCGCCCCCTTTGCCGGATCACTGTCAGGCAAAATCGGAAATTTCCCGCTGATCCGCGTAGGTTTGGCCATTACCGCGGTGGCCCTGCCGCTTAATGCCCTCGGGGCCAGCTTGTGGCTGCAGGCTCTCACTTTGGCGATGCTCGGCATCGGCATGGGCACGATCCTGTCCCCGTCGCTGCCCGAGCTTGCGTTAGCCGCCGAGCAAAGCGGCGTGCGATCTTACGGTGTTGTCTTCTCCGTATACAACACCGCTTATTCGGCAGGCATGATGGTCGGGCCGTTAATGGCCGGTTTACTGACCGACTATTTTGGAATACAAAGCGCGTATATCGCTGTCGGCATTATCCTGCTTGCTTATTTGCTGTTGACTGTTCTGCAAGCTAGCGGCACCAGGGCCGCGAAGAGTGCCCGGGAGGCTGAATAATATTTGCTGAAGGAAATATCTTCTTGTCTACTTTTCACAATAAACTTGGTATGGTAGGGGGATAGCTATACATATGAGGTGATGAGATATCATGATAAAGAAACACTGTTTGTTCTGCGATCAGATTGTCCCGATTACACCGGAAGGCGATTACGATAGATATATGGGCTGCTCCTGTTCACCCGGTGCGTTCTATAGCCTGCTGAGAGACAGCTACGAACCCATACTTTCGTTCTCCCACCAACAGAAACGCGACATGCTCCATGTGGTATCGGCTTATATCCGGGAGCAGACAGATGGTGATGAGAAGGTCATTCTATCCGTCAGCGATTTGGATTCCATTGTGAATTCTCCGACTATTCCTGTGACTATTGAAGATAAAGGAAACCGTCTGCTGCAATATTTGTACAGACATTCCGAAGGCCCGGGGGAGCCGGTGGTCATTCATCCACTCTCCAGCAGCTATAACCTGACGTACTCTCCCAATCTGCAAGAGCTGGTCTATATCATCGATAAGCTGAGAACCGAGCAGTTGCTCATCAGGGAAGGGATGACCTTTAAGCTTACGGAACAAGGATGGAGCGAAGCCGCTGCAACAGCCGGAGGCAAAAAATTAAAGCCATGCGTCGTTCTCCTCCCGGATGAGGAGGAATTGCGTACGGAATGGCTGGAAAAGCTGTTGCCTAAAATCGAACAATATGGTTATCTGCCGCGCTTGCTTGCACATACGAGCGAAAAGTATTCTTTGGAGCCTATCGCGGACAGTAAACTGATAATCGCGGATGTAACCGGTCAATCCCCTGAGGTGTATTTTGCGGCGGGATATGCCCTCGGTTTGAACATCCCGGTGATCTGGACTGTGAACAGCAGCGATGCCGATAAACTTTGGGTCCACCTAAAAGAGATCCGTCCCATGGTTTGGGATACAGCTGAAGAACTGGCAGTATTACTCCTGCAGAGGTTGAGTTTATAGAAGAGTTCAGGAGATGTACAACCGGGATGCGTTCTCTTCCAGGCACACCTCGATATCTTCGAACAAGAGAACCTAACCTGCTTAATTTGGCCTCTGGTAAGTCGAGCATTTCATATATTTTGGATAAAGCAGACTGTTCAACTTTTTGGCGGCAATAAAACTTTGGTCTACGTTTCTTTCGTCAAGCACTGATTTCGGTTTTGAGCCTAAAAGAGTATTATAAATAAGAGGCGTCTCTCCAGAGGAGGACGCCTCTTATTTATAGTTAGCTCTTATTCAGCACTCCATAACTCTACACGGTCCTGAACATATTGGGTATAACCTTTTTCCATTTTCTCAACCCCGGCTTTATCCAGGTCAGCCATATAGTCATCCCAGACTTTATCGAAATCCGCTGGTTTCGCCAGGATGGCCTGAGGAATGCGTTTCCAGGTAATATCTCTCATTTTGTTGCCTAGAATAGTGACTTCATCCTCGCCCGGAAGAGCGATGTTCCAGGCCGCTCCATAGGCTTTTTCCTTGAATTCTTCTTCTTTCGGGAAGAGATCCTTCCATGTCGTTGCGTTATAGGCAGTCAGGGTCTCTTTCTCCACATCGCTGTAACCAAGCAGCAGCTGTTCCGGGAAGTTCTTCGTATAGTAGTTGCCGGTAGAGTCCTTGGCACCGTCGCCGTAATGGACCATCATATTCCAGTAGAAGCTGATGCCGGATTCCTTGGTGAAGGCCATATTGTCGTTGTTGATACGGTCCTGAACTTCTGCTGGAACTACACGCTTGCCATTCTCCACGACATAATGCTTGCCTTCAATTCCCCAGTTGTTGAGGATTTGCCCTTCGTCGGAAGCGAGATAATCCAGGAACTTAATCGTGCGGACCGGGTCCGGGTTCGTGGTGGAGATCGAGATGCCATACCCGCCCATGAAGCCGGTAGGCCAGAAGCTGGTTTCCTTATATTCTTCCGTCAGAGTTACCGGATAGTGGCCATAGGTCTGATCGAATTTGCCTGCCGTCTTCAATGACTGCTGGGCGTCATTATAGTCCCAGTCCTGGTCAATCAAGCCAAGTACCCGTCCGGTAGCGACTTTAGCTTTGTATTGGTCATACTTCTGAACGAAGCTCTCCTTGTCAAGCAGGCCGATGTCATTCATATGGTTCAGCCAGCGGAAATATTCTTTCTCCTCCGGTCGGCGGAAGTGATAAATGGCCTCATGGGTCTCCTGATCGATGTAATATTCCCCGTCATCCGAGCCGCCAGTGGTAGCAACGGCAGGGTTGGTGACCGAAATGTACATATGCCAATCATCCGCATTAAGGGATACCCCGATGTTCTTGTTGCCGTTCTCATCGGTAGGATGCTTCTCCAGATAGGCTTTGATCACATTCTCATAATCTTTAACCGTCCGAATCTCCGGATATCCGGCTTCCTTCACCACGCGGTGCTGCAGCTCAAACCCGCCGCCAGCCACGAATTTCTTCTCATCTACAGCTGCCCAGGTGGGAATGGCATAGATGGACTGGTCATCATTGTTATATTTCGCCCGGGCGAGGTTGTCGCCGAGTACACGTTTGATATTAGGCGCATGTTTGTCGATCAATTCGGTCAGATCGATGACCGCTCCGGCATCCACCAGCTTGCCGATATCCGCTTTGGCGGAGATAATATCGGGATAATCACCACCGGCTGCGATCAGGGCAATTTTTTGCTGCGGGTCGCCGACGGCAAATTCCGCATCGAGAGTGACGCCTGTTTTCTCGGTCAGCATTTTACTGACATCGTCTTTCATATTGTTCCAGTTCGGATTAGGATCTTCCGCGAAGAAGGACAGTGTCAGCGGACTTAAATCTTCGGCTTCCGCCGTAGCCTCTGCAGTCGCACTGCCTTCATTAGCCGCCTCAGTGGCGGCCGGATTATCAGCCGTATTCTTATTATTGCTTGAACCGCTGCAGCCTGCCAGCACACTGAGAAGCAAGGTCAAGACCATTAGCACCACGTACGGTTTCGCTGTCTTTCTTGTCATGAATAGAAACCCTCCCTTTATCTTTTTTGAAATGTATTGTATACACAGGCAGTGCCTGCTGATACCAGAACGCGGACTAGCTTAGCTTTTGACGGAACCCAGAGTCATGCCTTTAACAAAGTAACGCTGCAAAAACGGATAAACAACCAGAATGGGCACCGTGACGACGATGGTGATCGCCATTTTGACTGATTCCGGGGAGATTTGCGCCATCACCTCGGTCATATTCCGGCCGCGGAAGTTATCCGCGTTGGTCGTCGTGCTCTGGATAACTTTCATCAGCTCAAACTGCAGGGTGGTCAGCTCATCCTTGGAACCGTTGTAGAGATAGGTGTCGAACCAGGAATTCCACTGGCCGACGGCCAGGAACAGGGCAATGGTTGCCAGCGCCGGTTTGGTCAGCGGGAGAATGATCCGCCAGTAAATGGTGAAGTCATTGGCCCCGTCCAGCTTGGCGGATTCCTGCAGGGCATAAGGCAGGCCGTCGATGAAGGAACGGATGACGAATACATTGAATGCGCTGACAAGAGTGGGGAGGACATACACACCGAAGGTCCCCATCATATGCAGATTCTTGATCAGGATATAGATAGGAATCAGTCCGCCCGATACGTACATCGTGAGCGCCAGGAACGTGGAGACGAACTTGCGGGCCTGAAAGTCCACCCGGCTCAGGGTGAAGGCCAGCATGGAGGCGCTGATCAGACCGAGTATCGTACCGATGATTGTGCGCAGAATAGAGATCTTGAGTCCGGTCATTAATCCGGAGTAGGCAAAGATGGTCTCATAATTCTTAAAGGTGAACACGCGAGGGAAGATCGTTATCCCACCCTTGATGCTATCCATAGAGTCGTTGAAGGAAATCGCCAGTACATTCAAAAAAGGATATAACGTGGCAATGGTCACCACGGTAATCGCAACATAGACAACCAAATCGAAGATGCGGTCCGACCAAGGCGCGGCGGCCAGTTTTTTACTCAGCATAAGGGCCTCCTAAATGATACTTTCCTTCGTTATTTTTTTGAAAATCCCGTTGGCGACAAACAGCAGAATCACACTCACCACAGAGTTGAAGATGTTAATGGCTGTACCGAAGGAGAAGCGTCCCATCCCCAGCCCGTAGTTCAGTGCGTACAGATCCAGCGTCTGCGAGTAATCGCGCACCAGGTTATTGCCGAGCAGGAACTGCTTCTCGAAGCCGATACTGATTAAATGCCCAATCGACATGATGAGCAGGATAATAATCGTTGTCCGGATTCCCGGCATGGTTATGTGTCTTACCTGCTGCAGCCGGCTCGCGCCATCTACCCTAGCTGCTTCATACAGCTCCGGGCCAATACCCGAAATGGCTGCGAGATAGATAATCGTGTTCCAGCCCGTTTCCTTCCAGACATCCGAAGCCGTGACAATCCCCCAGAATAAATGGCCTTTGGCCATGAATTGAATGGGTTCACTGATCAGATGGAGGCCTAGCAGCAGATCGTTCACCGCCCCGTTATCCGTAGATAGCATCTTGCTGATAATTCCGGCGGCAACCACCCAGGACACAAAGTGGGGCAGATAAGAGACCGTCTGTACAAAACGCTTCAGAACCTGCAGGCGCACCTCGTTCAGCAGGATTGCGAATATAATGGGAATGATGAATCCGGCCAGCAGGCCCATAAGGCTCATCGCTAGCGTGTTGCGCAGCGCATTGAAGAATTGCTCATCCTGGAACAGCTCCCTGAAGTACTGCAGGCCGACCCATTTCTGCTCGAAAAAGGCTTTGCCGGGCTTGTATTTCTGAAAGGCCATCGTCCATCCCCATAAAGGCAGATAGTTGAATACAAATGCCCAGAGCACAAACGGAATGGCCATCATATAGAGATATTTCTGCTGCAAGAAGGTTGGCCAAATACGTAAGGGAGATTTCTTAGGCTCCGGTTGGACTTTGGTGGTAATCGCTTTCATTTATGTCCCTCCTTCGATATGGCACAATCATAAACTACAGAGAATCAGGGAAACACCCGAACATTTTCTATAAAAAACAGGGGGGAATCAGCTCTTTTCGTAAGCGCTTTCTGAAAATAGATGCATTTATATTGAGTCTTTTCTGCGGTAGACGGAAGGAGCGATGCCTTCAACTTTCTTGAACTTTTCACGAAAATAATCCACATCACTGAAGCCGACTCCGCTTGCTGCCTGATGGATTTTGCAGCCCTGATCCAGCAGTTCCTTGGCTTTCTCAATGCGGACTTTGTCCAGATAGCTGTTGAAGGAGTAACCCGTGCTGTTCTTGAAAAGCTTGCCAAGATAGGCGCTGCTGTATGTGAACACGTCCGCAAGTGTATCGAGTTTCAGGTTCTGATCATAATGGCGGTGGATGAGGTCCAGCATACGTTTCATTAAGACCTCCATATCGTCACGGGTTATGCCGCCTGCATATTGCTCCAGCAGAGTGGTGATATAGCGCTGCAGCCCAGGCAGTGAGGGTTGTTTATAGATCTGCTCGATCTGCTCATCTGTTCGGTTGTGCTGAAGACTTAGCTCCCTGTATTGAAGCGAGAGCTTGTTGATCAGGTAAGTGACCAAACGTACATATCGCGATTTCACAGCCATTTCAGAATAATGGGCTGCGATCATCAGTTCTCCGGTTTCATGGATCAGGGAAAGTATCACCCCGCTGCTGCCGATATCCATGGCAAAATACAGGCGGTCCACTACAGACTCAAGCCTGTGCTCCACTTCCTCCGGTCGGACCGGGAGCTCTTCCTTTAGCTTCAGGGAATCGGGTCCAATCATCCCTGGCTCATCGTAGAAGAAATGGTCCTTCATGCGTGCCAGCGCTGATTGGTAGGAGACAGAGAGAGCCTCCAGGGAATCTACCATATCGCCCGCGGTAATAATGCATTCAAGCCCTTGGACAGTTACGGCTTCCTGGATCGCCTGAACCAATAATTTACCGACAAGCTCCTTCTGAAAAGAGGGCTGCAGCAGCACACCCAAATAAGAGTCCAGCGAGAAAACAATTCCCCAGTCATGCTCCTCAAAGCGTGCCGAAAGCCTCGCTTTCACGGCGGTTGAAGGTCCGTTGTCTGCATTGTCCTGGAGCAGCAGCCGGACCAAAACCACCTGATAGGAATCCCAGAGCAGTCCTGCTTCAAGTACGGTTACTTCCATCACGGGCGGAGCCTCGGGGTTACTCTCCATCAGCAGGGATTGTACCAGCATTTCCCGGCTCCAGACCTTGACGGCAGCATGTTTCCTGCGATGGGCGATTCTCGTATTCAGCTCTGCGTACAGACTGGATAAATATTGCTGCAATTCTTCTTCATCCACCGGTTTCAGCAAATAGTTGTCTATGCCGTAAGCCATCGCACGCTTGGCATAGCTGAAATCAGCGTATCCGCTGAGGATAATAATGTGCATATCCGGATCGTCTTCCCGCAGCTCTTGAATAAGCTCCAGACCATCTCTGCCGGGCATGCGGATATCTATAATCATCAGATCGGGCGAATAGAGCTCATATTTATGCCTGGCTTCAATGGCATTGGCCGCGGTGTCAACGACCTGATATCCAAGACTCTCCCAGTCCAGAAGCGCCGCGAGTCCCTCGCGGATTGCTTGTTCATCATCCACAATCAACACACTATACATAAGAATCTCTCCTCAGGGGGATCGCGAAGCTGATCTGCGTTCCGAATCCGCTTTGACTTGCCAGGGTGAGGCCGCACTGCGGACCGTAGGTCAGCTTGAGCCGCAAATGAACATTGCGCATCCCGATATTGTTGGTTTCATAGTCATCCTTGTTCTCCAGCATCTCCCGGATTTCTTGGGTCCGCGCTTTCGTCATGCCTGTTCCATTATCGGAGACCTGGACTTTGAGCTGTTCCTCTTCAAGGCGGATATCCACCCGGACCATGCCGCCGTCTATCCGGTTCTCCAGCCCATGGATGACACAATTCTCCACCAGCGGCTGAATAATCAGGGGTGGAATCTGAACGGGATTGGCCTTAGGGTCCACATGAAGCTCATAGGAAAGCCTGTCATCATAGCGGAATTTCTGGATGACCAGGTAGCAGTTTACGGTCTCCAGCTCACTTTGCAGGCTAATCATCCCATTGCCAACCTCCAGGTTTTTACGCATCATTTTACCCAGCAGCCGCACAACTTGGGAAATATCGGCCTGGCCCCTGACATGAGCCTTCATCCGAATGGACTCCAGCGCATTGAAGAGAAAATGGGGGTTGATCTGGCTGGCCATCATTTTGAATTTAATCTCATTCTGCTTCAGCTCGATGGCATTTTTTTGGCGGTTGGTTTCCTGCACCTCGCTCATCAGGTCGTTAATGTTCCGTACCATATGATTGAACTGTCTCGCGAGCTGGCCGATCTCATCTGTACCGTCAATAACGAGCATAGCCCCCAAATTCCCGGAACCGACCTTGGAGATATGTTTGCTTAAGTGCAGCATCCGTCCGGTGAGCAGCCGTGAGAAATAGTAGATAAGCAGAATAGCCATAATTAATGCGGAAATAATCACCAAAGAAGCCAGTGAGATGATCCGGTTGGGCTCCTCCACGATACTTTCCACTGAGAAGATGGAGATGATGCGCAGACTGTTCAGGCTTCCCCCGGGATGCCAGTCATCAATCAGTGTTTTGAAGGCTTTGCCGTCAATCGTTACATCGTAGGGACCTTGCCCGGCGGCGGAGGTTACAGGCCTGAAGTTAATATCGCCCAGCGTTTTGCCCAAATGGTCTTCTCGGTTTGAAGCCACAATATTGTCGTTCTCATCCACAATCAGGGTTTCAAAGGTCTCCTGGTTCAGGATATCATTGAGTTTATCCGTATTCACATTCACCACCAGCACACCGGTGGTACGCTGATTCAGGAAATCCACTTTGCGGATCAGGCTGAGATAATACTGCCCATTGCGGTTATCCCGGATATAATTCCAGCAGACCAGACTCCTCTGGGCGATTGCTGTTCGGTACCACTGCTCCTGTGTGACCTGCTCATCCGTCTGCAGAAACTCCCAGTTGTCCAGAACCGTCGGGTTGTCTATATAGAGGCGGATGCTGGAGATTTCGTTGTACAGCCGGACAAATTCACGGAAATCAGGGTAGTTCCAATAAGCTTCCACAACATCATATACTGACATATAGCGGTAATTGGCGGCCTCCTCCAGACGGCTGTCATTGGACAGCCGGTAAGCGATGTCGAGCGGGACGCCCAGCATCTCGCCGGTCCTTTTTTTGACCCGGTCCACATTGGCTGTAATCTGCTCCAACGCATTGCCCATCGCTATATTCCGCAGTTCACTAGTCAGAAACACCCCTGCAATCAACACCGGAATCAGGGCGACACAGCCGAATGACAGGAAGAGCTTGGTCCTAAGCCTCAGATTATTCATTAAGGTGATAATGCGGGAATACACGAATGTGACCACCTCCGTCGATAGAATTGATAACGCTTACACGAAAGTATACAACTAAACTCAATCCCATTAAATATTATTAAATATGCATTTATTGTCTTCATTTATGTTGTTTGGAAGACCGCCGAGAAGAAAAATGGGCTGGAGCAGGAAAAGGATATGTTCAAAGAGAAGGTAATTAGGGGGAGATTCACAGACTGATTCAGAAAACATAGAGATTAACATCAGAGGAGCGATAGTGTTGCAGACAATGATCAGCCTTGAAGGCGAATGGAAGTTGCAATTGGATATGGGGAAGCAGGGGCTGCTGCTGCCTTATTCAGATGTCATTACTTTACCGGGCACGACATCACACGCCCGCAAGGGACCGATGAATGAAGAGGTCTTGGTAAGCGCATTGACAGATGAATACCGGTTTGAAGGGCATGCCTGGTATTCGAAGGAGATCGTTATTCCGGAGGAGCTTGCCGGGACGACATGTTATCTATATCTGGAACGAACACGGCTTACGACGCTCTGGCTGGATGGCCAAGAGGTTGGCAGCCGTAACAGCCTGAACACAGCCCATATTTACGAATTGACCGGCAAGCTCCGGGCAGGCACTCAGACACTCACCATCCGCGTCGACAATACCGACTATCCAACCAAAGGCGGACATCTAACTTCGCCGGATACCCAGACCAACTGGAATGGAATCACCGGGCGCATCGAACTTCAATTCTACAGCGAGTCGTATTTGAGCGGAATCTGGCTTGAGCCTGATCTGTCTGCCCGATCGGTCCGAATCACTGCAACTCTGGAAGGAACGGCTGATGGCACTTTCGCTGTGTCGGCCTCAAGCTTCAACAGCCTGACCCCACATTCCGTACCCGAGCGGGAGTTCACAATCTCCCCCGGAGAGTTCACCATCGACTATCAATTGGATATGGATGCGCTGCTCTGGAGTGAAACCGCACCCAATCTCTATAACATTAGCCTTGTCCTGAAAGATAGAGAAGGTGAAACAGTAGACCGAAATGAGCAGGTCTTCGGCTTAAGTGAATTTAAAACGGACGGCGACAAGTTTACGATCAACGGGGAGAAGACCTTTCTGCGCGGCAAACATGATGGCCTGATCTTCCCTTTAACCGGGTATGCTCCCACTGACGTAGAAGAATGGCTGAGAATACTAGGGATCTCCAAGTCCTATGGCATCAATCATTACCGTTTCCACACCTGCTGCCCGCCGGAAGCAGCCTTTACCGCTGCGGACATGCTCGGCATCTACATGGAGCCGGAGCTTCCGTTCTGGGGAACGATTACGGAACCAACCGACGAGGGTCATAACCAGGCGGAGCAAGACTATCTGGTCAGCGAAGGATATGCCATTCTGCAGGCGTTCGGCAATCACCCGTCATTCGTGATGATGTCGCTCGGCAACGAGCTGTGGGGCAGCAGAACCAAGATCGATTCCATTCTGAGAGACTATAAAGCATTTGACGACAGGCATCTGTATACACAGGGCTCCAATAACCACCAATGGGTACCGGAAGTTCTGGAGCATGAAGACTTCTTCTGCGGAGTGCGTTTTTCCAGAGAACGGTTATTCAGAGGCTCTTATGCTATGTGTGACGCACCGTTGGGTCATGTCCAGACGGATCTGCCGGGTACGATGAAGGATTATGACGATCAGATCGTTCCTCCGGAGCTACAGAACGAGAATTCCGTAGACGCAGAGGCTGGGGGCACCATCCAAATCCAGTACGGCACCGAAGCCAAGACGGTGCAGCTGGGGGGTACGTCCGGGGAATGGATTCCGAAGATCCCTGTAATCTCTCATGAGATTGGACAGTACGCAACCTATCCGAATTATGAGGAGATTGGCAAATACAACGGTCCGCTCCAAGCCGAGAATTTCAAAATCTTCCGTGAACGTCTGGAAAGCAACGGACTGGGCCACCTCGCGGCCCAATATTTCGAAAGCTCGGGACAGCTGGCGGTAGCCTGTTACAAAGAGGAGCTGGAAGCAGCCTTCCGCTCCCGTAGACTTGCCGGCTTCCAGTTGCTGGATCTGCAGGATTTCAGCGGGCAGGGAACAGCCTTGGTTGGCATCCTGGATGCCTTCATGGATTCCAAGGGAATGATCACACCGGAGGAATGGCGCACCTTCTGCAGCGATGCCGTCCTGATGGCAAGATTCCCGAAATATAACTATGTCGCTGGAGAACGCTTCAGCGCCAGTGTCGAACTGAGCTGGTTCCGGAGCGGGACTCCGGGTACTCTAGAGCTTCACTGGGAATTGACAGCACCCGGCGGAATACTGGCGGAAGGCACAGCCGAAGCGGATGTGCCAGCAGGGACTAATTACATCGATATCTGTCAACTTGCTATCGATCTTCCTGCTGTTGGGAGCATGACCCAAGCCGCACTTAACCTGAAGATCGCAGGTACAGATATCCGCAAGAGCTACGACCTGTGGATTTATCCGGAGAAGAGCGGCGCCGGGCTTGGGGGCATCCGCGTCTTCGAAGAGCTGTCCGATGAGGCGTTTGTGCTGCTGGAGCAAGGTGAGAATGTACTGCTCATGCCGAAACCGGAGTCGCTGCACAACGCTGTGGAAGGCTTTTATAGTACGGATTTCTGGTGTTACCCGATGTTCCGGTCTATCTCCGAGAGCATGAACAAGCCGGTGCCTGTCGGCACCATGGGGCTTCTGATCGACAACAGCCATCCTGTGTTCCGTGACTTCCCGTGCGAGCAACATTCCACTTACCCTTGGTGGAGTATTATTCAGAACTCGAAATCGATCATCCTGGACGGAACCAGCCGGGAATGGAGTCCAATTGTGCAGACGATCGACAACTTTGAACGCAATCATAAGCTGGGCTTCCTGTTTGAGTGCCGCGTAGGCGCTGGCAAGCTGCTGGTCTGCGCCCTGGATGCCGGTAAAGCAGGCGAAACGCCTGAAGGCAAGCAGTTCCTGTCAAGCCTGGCCGGTTATATGACATCCAAGGAATTCAAGCCGCAGGTTGAAGCAAGCAGAGCAGAGCTTCTTCAGCTCATTCAATAAACCGACATGATTTTGATTCCCGTTGTTGCAAAAAGCCAAGCAGCCATTAGTCTTTCAATGGCCTGCTTGGCTTTTTTGTCCATTTACAGCTCAGACTCCTTTCACAGGAATCTTTCTCAGCTTCGTTTCGGGCTGGTTCTCGATTGCTTGTCCAACTTGTTTGATGAACAAGGAGAGCAGTAAGCCAACTATGCTGCACCAACTGCCTGAATCAAACGTCCGGTCAGCAGAACAGGGAAGTTTCCCGCTAAGGCTGATAGAATCGTACCCACCAGAAAGATAAGCATAGAGCTTTGGAACAGCTCACGCGTAGTAAATCGTTGCATTAAGTAAGCCGTAATTGGAATCAGCACACCGTTAACCAGCATATAGCCCGTTGTCAGCCACTGGGCGGTTGAGGCCGATATACTGAAATCGCTCATTAGTTCCGGCACAGCAACACTCATTATCGTCTGATTCAGCGTCGCAAGAAAAGCGCCCAAAATCATAATGAACATAATGGGCCCTCTTTTTAGGGAACTGATGTTTACTCCTATCTCTTTACCCACTCCACTCCATCCTTTCAAAATACGTTAATTTAGTATCTCTTGCATCAGAAATTAACTTCCCTTGCAGCCTCTTTATTGTGCCCATGAGATGTTGGGGAATTGTTATTCTCTTGTTAAAGAGATGTTAAATTAACTCAACGTAATAGAATTTAGATGGATGGAGAGATGAAATGTATAGTGAGAGGGGCGGAGCCGATAAATATGATTAGGGAGGGGGAAGTCTGTGAAAATCCTCGTCTGAACAATCACAGCGTTATCCCAGGTTCATTTCAATCAAAAATCCTAGTTGTTCTGACATAACCTCTGGTGGGTGAGGCATCCCATTCTTGATCCACCACTCAACTACCCCTACATAAGACATAACAACATACTGAAGAATTATATCTTCATTTATGGAATTTCTGACTTTGGACAATTGAACTTCCTCTTTGAAATCCTCAGTGAGATATTCAACTAACCGGTTGCGGAATTGTGCAGCTCCCTTACTGGCTAACATCGTCGAGAAAAACAAATAATTTCTTTCCAAATATTTAAACCAAGGAATAATAGAGTCCTTCCATTCCAGATCCGCAACCGATTTGCAAATTTCCTGTAATTCATTCATATGCCCATCAATCAGTTTATTTAATAGATCATACTTATCCACGTAATGAAGATAAATCGTTCCTCTGCTTACATCTGCCCTGTCGGAAATATCCTGTAGAGTGATATCATCGAAATTTTTTTCAGTCATCAGTTCAATGACAGCTGTTTTTATGGCTTCTTGAGATTTTCTGATTCTTCTATCCACTTTAGTCACGTGATCGTCACCAAACTTTCTGAGTTAATTGACAAATGCATTTTAATTATTAACAGATGTTCATTAATATATCAATATTTATTTCCTGACATAAGCTGAATATCAATAATTAATTAACAAATATCAAGAATATGTTCGTTACTTAACAAATCACGTTCAATTAACAATTGCAGGTTTTATGTATCTATATATAATTATATACATTAGTTCATTAATGAATCGATAATCATTATGAATCAAATGAAAACTCGCAATAGAGCAGCCTGGAGAGATATCCATGTCAAATTCAAAAGGACTTACTCCTGCCCAAAAAATGATCGGAGATTTTGCTCCCAAAAGGAGCTTTCTCCTCGTGACCGCAGTTTAATTACCGTTTATTAAGAGAGGATGTTATTTAGTATGTCTAATATTCAAGATAAAGTTGTAATCATTACGGGGGCCTCAAGTGGAATTGGAGCTGCTGCTGCAAAAGAACTTGCAGCTAAAGGAGCCAAGCTGGTCCTTGCAGCACGTCGCGAAGAACGGCTTGAACAACTACAAAAAGAGATTCAGAATGATGGCGGACAAGCTATCTATAAAGTGACAGATGTTACTTCCCATGAACAAATGGAAGAACTGGCTGCTTATGCGCTCAAAGAGTTTGGGAAAATTGATGTATTAGTTAATAATGCCGGAATCATGCCACAAGCTTTTCTTTTCAAGAAGAAAGTGGATGAATGGGACAAGATGATTGACGTCAATATCAAAGGGGTCTTATATGCTATTGCTGCTGTACTTCCCTCTATGAGAGAACGTAAATCAGGTCATATTATTAATCTCTCGTCGGTAGCGGGTCATAACATTTACCCAGGCGGCACGGTATATTGTGGGACCAAATATGCAGTTAAAGCCATTTCTGAAGGTTTGCGTCAAGAAGAAGCCATCAGTGGTACAAATATCCGAGTTACCAATGTTTCTCCAGGGGCTGTCAGCAGCGAATTGTTAGAGACAACCACAGATGCAGAGACCAAAACTGGCTTAGATGATTTTTACAAAATAGCAATTGATGCAGACAGCATTGCTCGTGCCATCACATTTGCAGTGGAGCAGCCATCAGATGTAGCTATTAATGAAATGATTATTCGTCCGACAGTTCAAGTAGGTTAAGATTTAAACTGCCCCGTTAGGTGGATGATAGAACAAGTTGAATTTATCAGAAGGGGAGGTAGCATATGGAATACCGTACGGTAGGGAAAACAGGCATTAAAGTCTCAAGTTTATGTTTGGGTACGATGTCTTTTGGTGCAACAGCGGATGAAAAAACTTCCAAAGTCATGTATAACCGTTGCCGGGAAGTTGGCATCAACTTCTTCGATACAGCCGATGTTTACAGTCGGGGAGGCTCTGAAGAAATTCTGGGCAGATGTATTGCGCAGGAGCGAGATAACATTATCTTAACGACAAAGGTTTTTTGGCCGACAAGCTCGGATGTTAATGCCAAAGGCTTGTCCAGACGTCACATTATGCAGGGTGTTGAAGACAGCTTACGGCGCTTAAAAACAGACTATATAGATTTTTATTTTGTGCATGACTTTGACGCAAGTACGCCAGTGGAAGAAACGCTGCGAGCCCTGGACGATTTGCAACGGCAAGGCAAGATTCTCTATCCGGCGGTAAGCAATTGGGCGGCATGGCAAATCGGCAAAGCTTCAGGCATTTCTGCAAAAGAACAACTGGCACGTTTTGAATTAATCCAACCGATGTATAGCCTGGTGAAACGTCAAGCTGAAGTGGAAATTTTGCCCATGGCGGAATCTGAGCAAATCGGGGTTATTACGTACAGTCCGCTTGGCGCTGGTTTATTGACTGGTAAGTATGGGGTGGACAAACGGCCTGAACAGGGCCGTCTTGTAGAGGATGCCCGCTACGGTGATCGTTACGGTGCCAATGAAAACTTTGTTGTCGCAGAAGCATTCACTGAATATGCGCAAGCGCATGATATGAAACCCGCAACGTTAGCGGTTGCTTGGGTAATGGCTAATCCTGCTGTTACTGCGCCAATCATTGGAGCGCGCAATCTAAACCAATTAGAGGATTCGTTAGCAGCTATCGATTTTGAAATGACACCCGAAATGTACGCTGAAATTTCCAGTTTGTCTAGGACACCTGCGCCGGCAACGGATCGGGGAGAGGTATTAACGGGCAAATGGTCGTAAGGTAAATCTAACCCTATGTCAGAGGACAAGAACATAGATGCATAAGAATCTGTATAAAAAAGGAAGGGAAGTTGAACTATGCAAAAACGTGTATTGGGGGAAAATGGCTTGGAGGTTTCGGCTCTTGGACTCGGTTGTATGGGAATGAGCCATGGTTATGGCCTCGCATCCGACAAAAAAGAGATGATCTCGTTAATCCATGCCGCGATAGATCGCGGTGTTACTTTTTTCGACACGGCTGAAATTTATGGTCCCTTTGTAAATGAGGAGTTAGTAGGTGAAGCACTTGCCCCCTTCAAGGAGAAGGTAGTCTTGGCTACCAAGTTTGGAATTAAAATGGTGGATGGCAAACAGGTACAGGATAGTAGACCGCAACAAATTAGGCAATCCGTAGAAGGCTCGCTCAAACGACTTCGAGTTGAAGCCATTGACCTATACTATCAACATCGTGTAGATCCTGAGATCCCAATTGAAGAAGTTGCGGGGGTAGTGAAAGATCTGATTCAGGAAGGTAAGGTGAAACACTGGGGGCTCTCTGAAGCAGGAGTTACAACGATTCGTCGTGCACACGGAGTGCATCCGCTGGCCGCAGTTCAAAGTGAATACTCCTTATGGTGGAGACGCCCGGAAGAGGAATTAGTACCTGCTTTGGAGGAACTGGGGATAGGCTTTGTGCCTTTCAGTCCATTGGGAAAAGGATACCTGACAGGAAAAATTAATGCAGAAACAAAATTTGAGAAAAGTGACTTCCGTAATATTCTTCCTCGATTTACACAAGAAGCGCTTGAAGCAAACCAAGTGTTGATTGATTTACTCCAGGATTTATCCAAACAAAAAAATACAACGCTTGCTCAGGTTGCTCTTGCCTGGCTGCTTGCTCAAAAACCATGGATTGTCCCAATCCCGGGTACGCGGAAATTAAATCGTCTAGAAGAAAACTTGAAAGCGGCTACTGTTGAACTGACACCTGAAGAGTTACGGGCTATTGATTCAGCAACTTCAAAGGTTTCTTTGATTGGAGACCGATACCCGGAAGAGTTAGAGAAAAGGACTGGTCTGTGATATCTGCTGTACACAAAAAATAATAAATAGTAGAGCCTAGCTGCTGCTGTTTAACCATTTATTTAACAACTCTACAGGATAATAGAACTGCAATTAGATAAGCACGTAGAAACAATAGGGCCCTTCAGATGGCGGTTATTCAAGGTACCGCAAATGGCAAAACCAAGTTTGGTGAAGGCAACCGCTGCTACCAGATAAGCAATGTAACCTCTGAATATGATGGCATCTCCGACAAAGTACATCCTCAGACTGACCAACAGATAGGAGATTCCTAGAAGGCAAAGGAACGTACCGCTTCGTTGATAACAGCAAATTCCATACGCGTTAATTATGAACCAACCGGAAAGGAGATACACACCGAGGATCAACTTGCCGATGCCGATCAAAGCATTGATGATAAGTGATGCAAGGTTTGTAATAGCAGTTCGGTCTTGATAATCTACCAAGTAACGGTCAAGTAATTCCTTAATATATATCTCCTCCTTTCCTGTTAGGATAGCCTTTTGATTCTGATTCAATGAGTTACTTCGCCAGCAGGGCATTGGCCTTTTCGCACACCTCGTAAATCTCGTCATACTTCTGATCGATCAGAGGCGCTACCTTGTTGGTTTTTTTCTTGCTGATACTGCAGTAGAGAAGATACGGGATGATCCAGCCTACGAAACCGGGGATTGCCAGAATGATAGAAAGAGTCAGTCTGTCATCTTGATTAGCAAACACGGAGCCAGCCATAAACGCTGTTCCAATAACACCAATAACATAGGCAACGACAGAAGCACCGATGATCTTAGATCTTTCCAGCGTTTCGATTTCCGCAACGGCGGCGTCAAACTGGCGTTGCAGACGGGTCAGTTCAACTTTATTACGGATCTTGCGGTCACGCTTGAACTTCATGGTTACGGAACCAACATTCTGAACAGAGGTCGAAGTACCTTCCAGCGTCCAGCCGAAATTATTATACCCGTCGACATACACCGACTCCATTTTGCGCTTTACTGTAATATCCTTGTATTCATAGCCGACAAAATTAGATTCGTTTCTCGTGATCTCACTCATGATAATCTCTCCTTTTGTGTTTCATCTGATATGATCATTGTACTGTCGAGATATTTATGAATTGCTTGCAAAATGTTTATGAAATATTAATTGGAGATTCGTGATACCTTCTGTTCGATAGAAAAGGCATCCTGAATTCGTAACAACGAATTCAGGATGCCTTTTCTGATGTATAGGGAAGTGCTTACTGCTCCACTCTCAATTCAACAGTGAATGTGGTACCCTTATGCGGCTCACTCTCAACCGATATGACACCGCCCACCAGTTCAATGACCCGCAGCGATAGGGCAAGGCCAAGGCCGTTACCCTCCCCGGAGTGGAAGTATCTCCCTGATAGAACTTGTCGAAAATATGCTTCATCGTTTCCTCGTCCATGCCGCAGCCCGTGTCGGATATCATGACTGTAATCGTATCTTCATCTGAAGTCTGCGTTAAGGTGATGGTTCCGCCGGGAGCAGTGAATTTCAGAGCATTGGAGAGGAGATTGAGCCATACGATCTCCAGCATACTTTCGTCAACCTGAATGATGGCACGATCCTCAATATCCGCCACAAATTCAATATTCTTTTCTTCCCAGGAATTCTCATAACTAAGAGCACAATCGCATAGCTGTCTGCACAGATCATAGGACTCGGCAACGTGATTAATCTCCTGATTATCCAATTTGTTTAGCTTCAGGATATTAATTACTAACGTCGTTAATTTTTGCGAGGCCGAAATAATGGTTTCCGTATATTCCTTCCGATGTTTCGGCGACAGATCAATGTTTTGCAACGCCATAGCGTAACTATGAATAACGGAGAGAGGTGTTTTAATTTCATGAGAGACATTGGATATAAAATCGTTTTTGAGCGTTTCAATGCTGCCCAGTTCCTCAACCATCTTGTTAAAATCCTCGAACATCACGTCTACATAATCCGTCTTGTCTGCTCTATGGAGGGGTTCCAGATAGACAGAAAAATCGCCTTCTGCTACCTGTTTAGCTGCCTCGCCGAGTTTTCGCATAGGTCTATCAAAGGTCTTGTACTTCTGCCGTGCGGTGACAAGGCAAAAAATAAGGGCAACGATAATCCAATAGCCCATGATCCCGAAGATGTATTGCAGGGGAACGTGTTCTACCGAAATATAGGCATCGTAGATCAGTGCTTGCCCTGCGGTTAGCGTAGACAGCACAATAAAGGTCCACATAAACTCTTTCCATGAGAAATGCTGTGACTTGATTCGGACATTCCGCTTCACTTTCTTTCTCATTGCAGCACTGCCTTGTAGCCAAGCCCATGTACCGTCATGATCTTGAAATCCTCACAGCAGGAGAATTTGTCCCGAAGTTTGACAATATATACATCCACAGCACGCAGACTGGTTTCGCTGCCAACTCCCCAGAACTCGTCCATTAGCTGGGCACGGGAAAAGGGATGTTTGGGATAAGAAAGCATTTTGTAGAGTATGTTGAATTCCCTTACCGTCACAGGAATTTCCTTACCGTTCAGCGTCGCGGTCATATCATCAGCATCCATCATAAGACTTCCTACCATTAGTTTCTTTTCGTGGGCAATATTTGCCCGTCGAAGTAGAGCACCCACACGCATGACCAGCTCGTCCATATTGACTGGTTTGACCATATAGTCGTCAATCCCTGCACGAAACCCTTTTTGTTTAGAGGAAATATCGTCACGAGCGGTAACAAAAAGTATAGGGATAGTCTTGTTAATAGCCCTCACCGTTTCCGCAAATTCAAAACCGTCAATCTCCGGCATCATGACGTCTGAAATGATAAGGTCGTACAGACTGTTATACATTAAATCATAGGCCTCGCGTGGGTTCAAGCACCCTTTGGCATCATACCCGCTATTGCTAAGATAGGTACAAATAATTTGATTTAGCTTTAGGTCATCCTCTACAACCAGTACAGTCATCTCCTGTCCAAAATTCCTGCAATACTACAGTTTTTTTCGTGCAATAATGGTCTTCGGGACCCAATGCCTGCAAAAGTGCAGGAATTTACGCCTCCAGCGCTGGTTCGCAGAACCAACTGCCGGAAAACCTGCACTTTTGCAGGAATTCAGCGAATAAAGAGAAGAGGAGAGGAAATTCCTGTATTTTTACAGGAATTCATCTCCGGGTGAGCATTCTGACCCATTGTACGCAAGCTTGGGTCTTGGAAACTGGGGAACTGGGAAGGAACTTATGAAACTAGGAGAACTCATGACTAAATACAACATTCACAGCGACTTTAAAAAATACGAAAATACGAAACTTCCTTTAAATCCATTGTTATTACCGCTTATTAATACACTTATATCAAGAAGCTCAAAACATTTGCGGAAATTGTCTGATCAATGCAGCAGTAATGGCATCCGCCATTTCTAAAGCTTCCAATTCAATTTTGTCATACACTTGAATGAATAGCCATTCTGGTCCATGCAACATGTTGCTCCCAAAGTAACCGCATATAACTTTTCAAATCAACTTGTGCCTTACTTACGCATCCAACTTGAGTTGTCAACAGGACAGGCATTTGATTTGGAATGTTATAAGGTATACCTTGTGTGGTATATCTGAACCCCCAAGTAAGGATACATATGTTAGTCCTCCCTTGAATGTATTATCATCTACACATATTATGGTCAATGCGCCCAATAGGTTCACAAGTTTTATAATGAAATGGGGAAATGCCGCTTTTTATTAGTAATGCCACTAAACTGCTCACGTTCGATTACATCCGTCAGCTCACATTCGGAAGTCCGTTGAGATCGTAAAAGCTCATCAGAATTACCGGAGTGATTTGACTCACAGGCAATTTAGCTTGATTAGTTATATAGCACGCTCTAATATAAATACATATACAATTTCAACTAAGAGGTGTATTAATGAGGTTTAATGAATTTTTTGTCGGACAAGTGTTCAAAACCAAGTCTATAAGAATTACTAAAGAGAGTATTACAAGCTTTGCAGCTGAATTTGACCCGCAATATATGCATTTGGATGAAGATAAAGCAAAGCAGGGAGTATTCAATGGAATAATCGCTTCCGGAATACAAACCATTGCTGTTTCATTTAAACTTTGGGTTGAAACGGGTAGCTATGGGGATGATGTTATTGCTGGAACCGCAATGAATAATCTTAAATTTATAAAGCCGGTGTATCCAGATGATGAATTGCATACAATAGTTGAAGTCATTGCAGTACAAGAGAAGAAGAATGAAACGGGACTCGTTACTGTATTGTTGTCTACTTTCAATGACAAAGATGAGAGAGTTTTTGAAGGTGATTTATCCGTTCTGGTTAAGCAGTAGTGCACTTTGAAACAATTTATATCCAGCTAACGGGAAAGTATAGATCAATAAATAAGGCTGCCGATCATCAGCAGCCTTATTTATCTATGTGAATATATGTCACATATAAAAAACTTGCCAAACAGATATAAATGAAAGGGGAGTAAGCATGGTCAGTCATTTGGGCATGCAGAAGTGCTTAAGATTTTGTGGATTCCAAAAAACCTAAACTCCCGGCCAAGTTATAACGAGGCAGGGGATTTAGGTTTTTGGATTTCAGCATATCTTGATAGATGCTGGCGGCAAGGTTATTTTCTTAACTGACCTGGTATTGGAATATGTCTAATAGACTCAATCGGATGATATAGTAGCATCCATGGACCTGAGAAACGCATAATATCCTTAATTCTTTGACGGTAATCCTGTTTGTAACAATGGATAGGACACTTTGAGCAAGCCGTTTTCTCTTCACCGAATTGGCAGAGGGATAACTTTTTCCTAGCATAATCATTTAAGTCCTGACATTCCACGCAGAACACTTTTTGATGATGTTTTTTCTTACAATATATATAAATCATTTTAGAAACAAGTTCTTGTTCTCTTCGAATTTTAGAACCATCATTGAACTGCCGTTTCACTTCTTTTGTCATATTTGAAAGATTCCTTTCAATATAAAAATGCATTATATATTAACTATAACATCTAATTATTAAAGCTTATATAACTTTTAAAAAGAAAAGCCTACCGTAAAAAGAACTATACTTTTTAGGGTATAAGCTTTAATTTTGTATATGAAATTTTAAAAAAGACTATGATAAAATAATTTTTGTTACCGCTTACAATTATATTTATGGGAGGATGTGGGAATTGTCCCGCTACGGGGTGCACAGCATCATAGTAAGACTAGATGCAATTTAACCCAAAGGAGGAATGCCAAATGAAACAAAAAAGAATGCGATTATTATTAGCGATTTTTATTTGTATTGTGCTTGCATTGCCTGCAGTAAGTGTACAGGCGGCAACAACGATCACCTCAAATCAGAGCGGAACCCAAGATGGTTACTACTATGAGCTGTGGAAGGATTCCGGCACCACAAGTATGACTCTCGATAGTGGTGGCACGTTCAGTGCCCAGTGGAGCAATATCGGAAATGCGTTATTCCGTAAAGGCAAGAAATTTAACGAGACCCAAACACACCAGCAGATTGGAAACATATCAGTAAACTACAGTGCCAACTACCAGCCAAACGGCAACTCCTATTTATGTGTCTATGGGTGGACGGTTGACCCGCTCATAGAATATTACATCGTCGATAGCTGGGGCAGCTGGCGTCCGCCAGGAGGAACGTCAAAGGGCACCATAACCGTTGATGGGGGGACATATGACATATATGAGACCACCAGAGTCAATCAACCTTCCATTAAAGGCACTGCAACTTTTCAGCAGTATTGGAGTGTCCGAACGTCGAAACGCACGAGCGGAACCATATCGGTTAGCGAACACTTTAAAGCGTGGGAGAGCAGAGGAATGCCAATGGGGAAGATGTATGAAGCTTCGCTTACGGTAGAGGGATATCAAAGTAGTGGAAGTGCCACTGTGACTAGTAATACTATTACTATCGGCGGAGGCGGTGGTCCAACTCCAACTCCTTCTCCAAGCACAGGTACGAAAAAGGAAAGCGAGAGTATGACCAAAAGCGGTCAGTACACCTCGAATATCAGCTCGCCGTTTTCCGGCGTCGCTCTATACGCCAACAATGATTCGGTGAAATATACGCAGTATTTTGAGAGCGGCACCCATAATTTCTCACTTCGTGGTGCTTCTAATAACTCCAACATGGCCAGAGTTGACTTAAAAATCGCTGGACAGACGAAGGGTACCTTCTACTTCGGCGGGAGCAGTCCTGCCGTCTATACCCTAAACAATGTCAGCCATGGAACGGGAAATCAAGAGATTGAGCTCGTTGTAACCGCCGATGATGGAACATGGGATGCTTACATTGATTATTTAGAAATCAACTGACAACCACGAAGCGGTACCGGCGGGATCATTCCCGTCGGTTTTTTTATACAGAGAAAAGGAATAATGATAAGAGTATTCAGAAAACTGTCATATCACTCTCGTGGTTACTTAAGCTATAATGAGTTCTAAAAAAGAAAATGGGGAGTTAGTAAATGAATCAATTTAAAGGTGAAAAGAGCCTGCTCACGGAGAAGAAGGAGCGTTTTTCTTCCAGCGGCTTTATTTTCGCAGCCATCGGCAGCTCAGTGGGTCTGGGGAATATGTGGAAGTTCCCTTATATTACAGGGGAAAATGGCGGTGCGGCTTTCTTCCTTCTCTTCATCGTCTGTCTGGTGCTGATCGGCTTGCCGGTGCTGCTGGCCGAACTGGCCATCGGACGCAGCGGACGCGGAAGCGCGGCGACTTCGTTCATACGTGCCGGAGGCGGGAAAGGGTGGAAGGCCGCCGGAATTCTGCAAGTGGTGGCGCCGTTTCTAATCCTCTCCTTTTATATTATTGTTGCAGGCTGGACGCTGAACTACGCGATGATTGCCTTCAATGGACAACTGTTCAGCACAAGTGATTACGCAGGTGAATTTGGCTCCTTTATCTCAGGGTATATGCCGATTGTCTGGCAGGGAGTAGCCATCCTGATTACGGCGGGCGTAGTCATCCTTGGGGTATCGGGCGGGATTGAGAAATTCAACAAAGTATTGATTCCCGGCCTGGTCGTTCTCCTCATTGTGTTGATGATTCGCGCGGTAACCTTGCCGGGCGCAGGCGCAGGTGTATCCTTCTTCCTCAAACCGGACTTCTCGGTGCTGACGGCGGAATCCGCGCTGGTCGCCTTGGGACATGCCTTCTTCTCCTTGTCGCTCGGGATGGGGATTCTATTGACTTACGGTTCTTATGTGGATAAAAATCAGTCGCTCGGTACCGCTGCATTAGCGATTGGCGCTGGGGATTTGCTATATGCATTTATCGCCGGACTGATTATTTTCCCGACGACGTTCTCGTTTGGCATTGCCCCCGATCAAGGACCTTCGCTGATTTTTATCGCTCTACCGGCAGCTTTCTCGGCTATGCCTTTCGGTGCGTTCTTCGGCGGTCTGTTCTTCATCCTGTTGGCGATTGCCGCTTTGACTTCGGCCGTATCCCTGCTTGAAGTGCCAGTATCCTTCGCGATGGAGCGCTGGAACTGGAGCCGTCAACGTTCGGTCTGGATCTTGTCTCTGGTCTGTTTCCTGCTCGGTATTCCTTCAGCAATGTCGCTGGGAATGTTCCCTGAGCTTACGTTTGGCGGTAAAGCTCTGTTCGACTGGATCGATTTCATCACCTCCAACATTATGCTGCCGCTTGGCGGTCTGCTGGTTACCATTTTTGCCGGATATTTCTGGAAAGGGGCTGCAGAAGCGGCTGGGCTGCAGAAGCGCTGGTTCCGTATCTGGTTGTTCATGCTCCGGTATGTCGCGCCGATTCTGGTGTTCCTGGTGTTGCTCCATACCTCGGGAATTCTCACCTTCTAATTCAACAACCCCTCATACTCCGAGACTTGTCGTTCCGAAAGGATTTCAATTTGTTCTCTAACGGACGGAAGGTGGCTGAAGGTCATGACTGGTACGGTTTTTATTTCTATTTGCCTTCTCGTAACCGGTGGCCATTGTTCCTGCTGCAGAGCGGCACGACGTTCGAGGCAGAAAGGGTTGCATTTCCATTCGAAATTCCTGCACAGGTTCAGTTCTGAACCTGTGTTTTTTGCTTTGTTCGACTTGCGGGCCTTCAAGAAGATGGATGTGGAGAATCCTTACATGGGCCGAATGCTAAAGAAAACACAAGTGCACTCATAGAAACTCCATATTGCAAGCGCTTTATTCTAGGTAGAATAAGGATAGATCCAATCACTATTTGAGGAAATGGAGGAAAGACGATGCCACATATTGACATTAGAATGTACGAAGGCCGAACGCGTGAGCAGAAGGAGGAGATTGTCTCTGTATTCACGCGGGAGCTATCCCGGATTATTGAACGGGAGGAACGGTTTATTACCGTCGAATTTCAAGAAATTCCCCTAGATGAGAATGCTCCGGCAAACCTGTTGAAAGCAGGATCTGGAGGAAACGGTTATGAAAGCTAAGATAACCGGGGTAGACCTTATAAGCTACAAGCCCAATACGAAAAAGTCCCTTCTTACAAACATGTGGAAATTCAGGGCGCTTTATGTAATCGCGCTTCCCGGGATCTTGTACTTTATCATTTTCAAGTACGTGCCGTTGGCCGGTTCAGTTATTGCGTTTCAGAACTACAACATTTTCAAAGGCTTTACGGGCAGCGAATGGGTGGGATTTGAGCACTTTAGGACCATGTTTCAATACCAGGATTTCGGACGAATCTTAAGCAATACGATTCTGCTGGGCCTGTATGATCTCATATTTGCTTTCCCTGCTCCGATAGTGCTTGCGCTCCTGCTGAATGAAATTCGTCTTGTGTTTTACAAACGGTTTTTGCAAACGGTGGTTTATATGCCCCACTTCCTGTCCTGGGTAATTGTCAGCGGAATCGCCTTGGGCATCCTCTCCCCAGGAACAGGGATAGTGAACCAGGTTTTACAGGCCTTCGGGTTTGAGCCGATTTATTTTCTTGGTGAAAATTCCTACATTCGCACGATTCTGATCAGTTCCGGCATTTGGCGGGATTCCGGGTACGGTACGATCATTTACCTGGCCGCGTTGGCAGGAATCAACCCGGACCTGTATGAGGCTTCAGAAGTGGACGGAGCCGGGCGCTGGAAACAAACCATGGCCATTACGCTCCCGTCTCTTATACCGACGATTATGATTTTGTTCCTTCTCCATATCGGGAGATTTCTTGATCTTGGCTTCGAGCGGGTATGGGTATTCCTGAACGCGCTCAATACCGGGAACGGGGAGATTCTGGACACTTATATCTATAAGGCGGGGCTGTTGTCTCAGCAATACAGCTATACAACAGCAGTGGGGCTATTCAAGTCGGTAGTGGGACTCATTCTGGTGCTCATCGGCAACATTTTGAGCAAGAAAACAACCGGTGAATCGCTGTATTAAACGCTCTTTATGGAGGTAGGGATGATGAGAGGACGCTATACTCGCGGTCAGAATCTATTTAATGTCTTTAATCTTTTCTTTCTGACCGCCCTTGCTTTGGCTATGTTTCTGCCATTCCTGAACGTGATTGCCCAATCCTTCAGCAGCTCTGATGCCATTATTAATGGCAAGGTAGGCTTGCTGCCAAAAGACTTTACGGCGATCAATTATCAGTACGTTTTCAGCGATCGGTCCATTTGGCGGGCGTTCGGCGTCTCTGTCTATATTACGGTGCTGGGCACCGCAATCAATCTGATTGCGACCTCGTCTCTCGCTTATCCGGTGTCGCGTCAGGAATTCGTAGGCCGCAAATACATCGTCATGATGGTACTGTTCACCATGGTATTCAGCGCCCCCCTTATTCCGAACTTTATCCTGATCAAGAACTTGGGGCTTATGAACTCCCTTTGGTCGCTCATGCTGCCGGGCGCCATCAGCGCTTTTAACTTCTTCGTGATGAGAAGCTTCTTCATGCAGCTGCCCCAGGAGCTGATTGACTCCTCCCGGATCGACGGGTGCGGCGAGCTGCGGATCATCGTCAGTATGGTGCTGCCGCTGTCCAAACCGGTAATGGCCTCATTGGGGATTTTCTACGCCGTCGGGCACTGGAACACGTACATGAGCGCTCTGTATTACATCAACAAACCGTCCTTATGGCCTCTGCAGGTGATGCTGAAGAAGCTCTTCGAGACGGACGATATCAGCGTCGACCCGGCTTCCTCGGTCTATAGCTCTCTGGCGCACACATCACCTGAGGGCATCAAAATGGCCGTTATCATTGTCGCTACTATTCCGATTATCATGATTTATCCGTTTCTTCAACGCCATTTCGTTAAAGGAATGATGGTCGGCTCCGTGAAATCCTGATCTATCATAATATGATAGAATAGGAAACGCGTAAAGCGAGACGAATCGGAAGGTGGGATCCATGGATGAGGTGTGTATTGATCGTAGACGACGAGCCCATGATTCGGAAGGGTCTCTCTATCATGATCCGTCAATGCGGCGGGCATCCGTATAACATCAAGCTGGCCCAGAATGGGGAAGAGGCGATTCAGCTTATTATGGAGGAACAGCCGGATTTTCTTTTTACAGATATCCGTATGCCCAGGGTAGACGGACTGGAGCTGTGCCGGCGGCTGTCGGAGATGGAGACGGATATTCAGACCGTTGTCATCTCGGGCTATGGAGATTTTGAATACGCCCGCCAATGCTTGTCCTATGGAGTGAAAGAATATCTCCTGAAGCCCGTAAGCAAAGGGAACCTTCAAAATGTGATCGCCAAGTTGGAGGCGAATAGAGAGAAGCTTGGGAGCTTTGTCTCTGTCGCCAAGCTCGATGAATGGGTCGTGCGGATGGATGATGCCATCTGGACCTTGGATAAAGAGAAGCTATCCCTTGTGCTGAAGGAATGGGAAACTGACTTTCTGCAGCGCAGGATGAGCCGAAGCCAGCAAAAAGAGCTTCTGGAAGAGGGTTACACCTTGCTCGTGAAGAAGCTCCATCTCAATTCAGTCACACCCGGTAAAAGTGTGCTTGACCTGTCCGCAGCAACCGGAGCTGAACAGTTGTTCCACCGCTTCGCAGAGGCGTCGGAAGCTATACTGGAAGAACTTCGGAGAAAGCGCAAGGGCAAGGCGAAGGACCCGATAGAGGAAGCTAAAGCCTTCATCGAAAAGCATCTCCACCAGGAAGTTTCGCTGGAGGAGGTGGCTGAGGTGCTCGGTCTGAATGCCTCTTACTTCAGTCAGTTGTTTAAGCACTCAACGGGAGAGACCTTCGTACACTACCGCATTAAACGCAGGATGGAGAAGGCTAAGAGGCTGCTTGCCGATTCAAGCTATCGGATAACCGATATTTCCTATGAGGTCGGGTATGCGGACCACCCCCATTTTACGAAGACGTTCAAGAAGTTCACGGGGCTGGCTCCCTCCGAGTACCGCAACCGGCTGGGAATTGATTGATGAGAAAAAGTCTGTCGAACAAGCTGTTTGCCTCCTTTCTGACCGTCATCGTTCTATCCTTGTCCATGGTAGGGTTTATCACTTATTTTAAGGCTTCGGTAGCGCTGGATAAGTCTTCGGAGAAGTCCATTGCCCAAGTCATCAGAAGCGCGTCCTATCAAACGGACCTGTATTTGCAAAATTATGAAAAGGCCAGCGATTCCATTCTGTCCTACAATCAAGTCAAACAGTTCCTTGATATGGACCCGGAGGACAGCTACTCTTACTATCAATATACGAATGACATACAGAAGTATTTGTTTCGCTCTCTGTTCATTCTTTATCCTCAGATTAACCTGATGTACGTCATCGGCGAACACGGTAGGGCCATCAGCGACGATAACTTGAATCAGGCGCACAGCCTGCAGTTTCATCCCCAGGAACGCTACCGTTTCTTAAGCGAGCATACGCCGGAGAGCGGACGCATCACCATTCTCAACACGAATGTGATGAATGAAGGGGATCAGAACATTATTACGATGGTCCGCCGAATCAGAGGTGTCTCTTCCTATCGTCCCAAAGGCATTGTGGCCATCGAATTCAAGGCAGAGGATCTTGCCCGCATATGGGAACCTCTTGATCTGGGACAGGGCGGGTCCTACTTTATCATGGACGAATTCGGCAAACTCCTATACCGGCCCGAAGGGAACAAGAACCATCCAGGGTTATCTGCTGATCACATCCGAAACGTATTTCAACACCCGAACGATTCTGTCGTGGAGAAGGTAGATGGGAAAGAGTATATGTTCGTGTCAAGAAAATCCGATTATTCCAAATGGCAACTTGTGGTATCCATACCGGTTGGCGAGCTGCGCAAGCCCATTTCTACCATTCGTACGACCACGCTAGTTGTGGGAGTTCTCACGCTTATCGGTACACTGTTGCTTGCCACCTGGTTCGGACGATCCATCACGAAACCGGTCCTGATTCTCAAGGAAGGCATGAGGCAGACGGAAAAAGGAAATTGGCGCAGGCTTGAGATGGACGGCCGTCAGGATGAACTGGGGGGATTGATGCGCAGCTACAATCTTATGGTGACCCGGCTGTCCGAAATGATCGAGCGGGTATATGAAGCGGAGCTTACGACCCAGAAGGAGGCTCTGGAGCGTCATCAGGCTGAATTCCAGGCACTTCAGCTGCAGATTAATCCGCACTATCTGTATAACACGTTAGAGACCATTAAATGCTACGCGGTTGTGCAGGATTCGGACGAGATATCGGAAATAGTGGAGGCGATGGCGTTCATGCTTCGCTACTCCATCCAAACCAACCTGGAGGAGATTACGATTGCCAATGAGCTTCACCATGTACTGAGCTACATGACGATTCTCAAGCACCGGATCGGCAGGGAGTTCGAAATCGACGTAGTGATTCCACCGGCGCTGCTTCTGGCCAAGACGGTCAGGCTGACGCTGCAGCCCTTGATCGAAAATATTTTTCAACATGCGTTTCCCGATGGGATTGAAGACAGGCACTATATTCGAATCGACGCCAGGGTAGAGGGAGACCGGTTTCTCGTTCAAGTAGAGGATAACGGCTCAGGGATGTCCCGGGAACGGCTCGACAAGCTTCGCGAGAAGCTGAATCTGAACCAGCTGGCGGATACGGAAGGAGACTCTCTCTATCATAGAGGTGGGATCGGCCTCATGAACGTGCACCGCAGAATTCAAATGGTGTTCGGTGAACAATACGGGTTAAGCATCGAAAGCGTGGAGAATGAGGGAACACGGCTGATCTTGTCCATGCCTGCAGAGTGAGGAAATAGATGTTTTAAGAAAAAACTACGATTATATAAGATGAACTTAAGAATGGAGTAGTGGAGTTGCCAGAAAGACTATTGCATAGAGCATTCTGGCAGCTTGGATGTAACATTCTTAAGTTCACGTTCTATAGGAGGAAATTTGCAATGAAAATTGATTTGACTGGTAAAATCGCGCTTGTTACAGGGTCCAATGCAGGGATAGGCCGACAAATTCTGGAGACTTTGGCTGCTTCCGGCGCCAAAGTGGCCGTAAACTATTTGTTCGGTTCTTCAGAGGAGACGGTCGAAGCCGTCCGTCAGGCCGGAGGAGAAGCTTATGCTTTTCAGGCAGATGCAACAAGTCCTGCCCAACTGGACAACATGGTGAAGGAAATAGAGGAGCATTTCGGTGGAACCATCGATATTCTCGTCAACAATGCGGGCGGCATGGTCAAGCGGGTCCCCAATACCGAAATGGACGAAGAACATTACAACAAGGTGATGGACGTCAATTTTAAATCATGCGTGTTTGCCTGCAAAGCCGTAGCACCAGGAATGATTGCCAAGAAAAGCGGTAAAATCATCAATGTGTCTTCCCTCGCGGCTCATGACGGCGGCGGACCGGGCGCTTCCATCTATGCTGCGGGCAAAGCGGCGGTATGGGCTTATACCAAGGGACTTGCCAAGGAATTGAGTCCTCACGGGATTAATGTAAACGCTATCTCTCCCGGGTTCATTGGTCAGACCGCTTTCCATGCCACCTTTACAGCGGATGCGGCAAGACAGGCGACGATTGCGAAGATTCCGATGGGCCGGGAAGGCGCTCCGCAGGATGTGGGCAACGTAACACTATTCCTCGCTTCGGAGCTGTCGGATTATCTGACAGGCGAAATCATTGAAATTAACGGAGGCTTGTTCATGCGATGATGAACCTTAAGGAGAAAGCAGACACTTTTTCCTGGGTTGGCCCTGTGGTGGATAAATTGAAGACGGAGCTGGACCCTTTCCGGGAAGAAGAGATTCTGCTTCCGGCAGAACCCGGCGGCTGGTGGCACCAATATGTGTGTCCCCGGCATCATACCGAGCTAATCTTCGATGCTGCGGAGCAGGATGCGTTTGTCTTTTCTTGTCCGAAGGGCTGCAAGCTGGAAGGTGAACCCTACCGGGGAGCATGGCTGGTATACCGGCATCAGGCGATGGCGCGGTACGCGCTGCAGGCTGCCGCGGTATACGCCGCAGACGGGGAAGACTTCTATAGCGGCCTGGCCCAGACGATTCTTGTCGGTTATGCGGAACAGTTCCCGCTGTATCCGGTTCATCCTGATGGTCAACCTTGGATGCTTAGGGGCCGTGCCTTTCATCAGGCGCTGACGGAGGCTATCTGGTCCACCACGCTTATTCGGGCCTATCTGCTTCTAGTGGACAATGGAGTGACATTCACGGAGGAGGAAGAGAAGAAACTGCAGGTGTTCTTCCTGATGCTGGAGGAGAGCATGGAGCAGTACCGCCACATCCTGATTCACGAGAAGCAGAATGCAGAGAGCAATTATACTGCATGGCTGAACGCCAGCCTGGCTTGCGTATATGCCGCCAAGGGTAGCAGGGAAAAGCTCGCTTCCCTGCTGAAGGGGGAAGGCGGATTCTATCATCATCTGTCCATTGGCGTCAAGCCGGACGGCTTTGAATTTGAAGGCAGCACGTACTATCATATTTTTGTGCTGCGGGCTTATCTCATCACGGCCGAGATGGCCGGGCGCTTCGGAGTTGACCTCTATGACGCCAGGGGAGATCAAGGACAATCCATCCGTGGCATGTTTCAGTTGCTGGTGGAGCTTAGTGGGGACAACGGGGAGCTTCCAGCCCTGCATGATGGTCCTTATGCACGTGTTCCGTTCGCCCGGGAAATCACTGAAGTATTCGAAATAGGATGTTTGGTTTACAAAGACCCCACCTACCAGCCTATACTGGCGAAGGCTTATCGGTATTTATACGGGCAGGAAGAGCGGCCCGGTCTGGAGGCGCTGCTGTACGGACAACGAGAGAGTAAGGAGTTTCACTCCGCCTGCTGGACGAGGGCCTCTGTCCTGCTGCCGGATTCCGGCTTCGCCGTCCTCCGACACCTAGGCAACCCACTGTCCGTTCTGGCAGACTTCGGCGAGCACGGCGGCTCTCACGGGCATTATGACAAGCTTCATATCACGATTATGCATCGGTTGGGAGAGGTTGCTCCCGAGCTGGGAATGGTTCCTTACGGCTCTATTTTGCGAAAGGAATGGTATGCCGAAACTGCGAGCCATAACACGATCAGCATCGGAGGACGCTCCCAAGCTCCCCATACAGGCAGCTGCAGGCAATTCCGGCAGGAAAGCGAAGATACGTACTTATGGATTCGCTCGGACGGCGCATATGAAGGGGCTGTTCTCGACCGGCATCTTTGGTTGACCGACGGTTGGCTGCTGGACTGGTTTCATGTTGAGCAGGTGACGGGCCAGAAGCAGGATCAGGAAGTAGACTTATGGTTTCATCCAACGGGACATTTGCTGTTCCCGGTCGAGCCTCGCCCCATCCGGATGGACTCTCCGGCAGTCCTGGGTCAGGAAGCAGGTTACGGCTCAGTAGAGGTATTGTCCCTACTGCAGAATGAGACGGACTATGCGTTAAGAGCAGGGTGGAGCACCCTTTATGGTGGAGGGGGCCATGACCCGGAATATGAAGTATCCGTAAATACTCTGCTGCCGCCCGGCTCCATTCTGCATGAAATCCGCACACCAGGTATTGCAGAAGACCCTAGCAGACGCATTAGAGGCATTATGCTTCGGCATAGAGGCCCGTCGGTTGATTTTATTACGGTATATCGGGCCGGTCATGAACCGGCTGTACTGAAGCTTGTTAGTGAAGCGGGCGAACCGGCCCGAATCCAGATAGAAACAACAGGGCAACGGGTGGTCTATTGCCTGAACCCCGAAACGGGACTGATTCAGGAAGAGTTCCGGAATATGGAGGAGTAATGATGTCAGAAGCTTTATTTCAACCCGCTTGCGGCGTTCTCGACGTGTCTTATGGGCCTGATGAACATACGGATATTAGAGAGAACCCGCCGCGTTTTACATGGATGCCTGCTTGTCTGGAAGACGGAATGTATGAGCTGCAGATCTCCTCAACCACCGAATTTGAGCCTGAATGCACACTGACCTACAGTCGAATTCCCTATAATCTGTTTACTCCGGATAAGCCACTGGAACCCGGCACGTATTATTGGCGCTACACTTTAATAGGGGAGAACGATATCCGTTCCGAGTGGAGCAAAGTAAGAGCTTTCGTGGTTGCGGATAAGCTGCCGTTAACGCCCCTGCCATCCCGAGCGGAACGGTATTCAGCCGCTTCCACCAGCCATCCGCGGCTTTGGCTCCAGGCGGAACAACTTCATTCCTACCGGGAAGCCGTCCGCCAAGACCCTGCCTCAACTGGCTGGGATGATTTCCTGAAGCATTCCGTACTTCCCTGGACAGAGCGTGCGCTTATTCCCGAGCCTGCGCCGTATCCGGATAATAAGCGTGTCGCCAAGCTATGGCGGCAGATGTATATGGACTGCCAGGAAGTTTTCTACGCCGTTCGGCATCTTGCCATAGCGGGGGTTGTGCTGGAGGACGAGGCGCTCATCGCCAAAGCCAGAGAATGGCTGCTTCATGCTGCAAGCTGGAACACGGAGGGTACCACCAGCCGAGATTACAATGACGAATGCGCCTTTCGTATAGCCGGAACGTTGGCATGGGGCTATGATTGGCTACACGCCTCTCTGACGGAAGAGGAGCGGCTGAAGGTACGGCAGGCTCTGCTGCGGAGAACCGGACAGATAGCCTTCCACGTCATCGAACGCTCCCGAATTCATCAAGTACCTTATGACAGCCATGCGATCCGTTCATTATCCTCCGTGCTCGTTCCCTGCTGCATTTCCATGTTGGGCGAGGAGGAGGAAGTTCAGGAATGGTTTGATTATACGCTGGAGTACTTCTCCGCCATGTATACCCCCTGGGGCGGCAAGGATGGCGGCTGGGCCGAAGGCCCTATGTATTGGACCACTCAGATGGCTTTCGTTATAGAGGCGCTCAATCTGGTTCGCAAATACATGGGAATCAACTTCTATGAGCGTCCCTTCTTCCGCAAAACCGGCGACTTTCCGCTCTATTGCTTCAGCCCCGATACCCTGAGAGCCAGCTTCGGGGATCAATCGTCGCTGGGAGATCCGGTCAGTCTCAAGACGGGCTTCAATATCCGCCAATTCGCCGGTTTAATCGGAAATGGACAGTACCAGTGGTATTATGAACGAACCAAGGAACTGAATCCCGATACCCAGATGATCTTCTATAATTACGGCTGGTGGGATTTCCGGTTCGATGAGATGGTTTACCGCACCGATTATCCGCAGGTCGCTTCAGAGCCACCGATGGCTGCGGAGCCTCTGAAGTGGTTTCAGGAGGTTGGCTGGGTCGCCATGCATCATCGGATGGAAGAACCGCAGGAGCATATCATGATGCTCGCCAAGAGCAGTCGTTACGGCTCCGTGAGCCATAGCCACGGGGATCAGAACGCCTTCCTGCTGCATGCGTTCGGCGAACCTCTGGCTATCGAAAGCGGCCATTACGTCGCATTCAACAGCACGATGCATAGGCAGTGGCGCAGGCAAACCCGCTCCAAGAACGTGATTCTTATTGACGGAAAGGGCCAATATGCCGGCACGGACAAGTCGAAGAACATGGCGGCCTACGGCAAGGTGCTGAAGGCGCATAGTACGCCCGGGATCAGCTACACGCAAATGGATGCAACGGAAGCCTACCGAGAGAATGTGCCCTATATCAAGCGGTATGTGCGGGAAATATACTTCTTTGACAGCGCTTATTTTGTCATCACGGATCATGTGGATCTGGAACGTCCCGGAAGACTGGATTGGCTGTTCCATACACTCTATCCCATGACGTTGAAGGACCAAACCTTCAAAGTGAATGGCAAAAAAGCTCAAATGGAGGGAAGGTTTGTCTACAGCTCCTCCGGAGAGATGACCCTTAGCCAAAACAATCAATTTACCGATGTATATCCGAAGGAATGGGAGGGGCTGCCCGAGCACTGGCACCTGACCGCCTCAACCCAAGAGGCCCTAAGCCATCGGATCGTTACTCTTCTTCTTCCACAGGAATCAGGAAGCCGGGATTACGTATCGTACTTTATGGACGATCAGGACCATGGAGTTCATGTTTACTTTACCAATCAGGGTGTTACCCGCCGGGTTGAGATTCCCAAAGCGTACTAGTCTGTGAAAACGTTTTCATTTGCGTATGACACCCCATTGTACAAGGAGAGGGATATTAATGAAAAAATGGATTGGCGTCTGTCTGGCTGCCTTGATGGCCGCTGCAGCCGTTGCAGGTTGCTCAGACAAGGACAAAGAAGGTACTGCCGGGGAAGCGTCAAATACACCGCAGAAAACTAAATTCTCCATCTCGATGCGGACGCTGGCTTTTAACTATGTTGAGAAATCGCCCAGTCTGAATAAGGATAAATGGGTGAAAAAGCTGGAGGAGATGACGAATACCGATCTGAACATTGTTCTGGTTCCCCATAAGGAGTTCGAACAGAAAATGGTCCAGATGTTCGCCACTAACGATATTCCCGATGTCGTTCAAGGCTCGGGCGGCGTAAACGGCAAGGAAATGGCCGGTTCCGTTGAAGCAGGAGTGTTCATGCCCTTGGATGACCTGCTGCAGCAATACGGTCAGAACCTGTTGAAAAAAATCCCGAAGGAGGCCTGGGAAAACGTCACCTATCAAGGGAAAATCTACGCAATACCGGAGTTTCTGTCCAATCCGTCCCGTCGCGCGACTTGGATTCGCAAGGACCTGCTGGATCAAACCGGATTGCAGGTTCCAAAAACGGTCGATCAGTACATGAATGTGCTGCGGGCCTTCAAAAAGCTGGGCGTTGAGAACCCGTATATGGGCCGTCAGGATTTCAAGTATGCCGACGCTTTCTTTGGCGCTTATGATGTTTTTCCGTACCTGACCATGTTCGAGGAAGTCAACGGCCAGGTTCAGCCGAAGTTTATGGATAACGAAAATATGATGAAAGCGTTGCAGACCTACAAAACCATGTATGAAGAAGGTTTAATCAACAAGGAATTCGCAACCATCAACCCGACCAACTACAAGAATGCGATTCTTGCAGGCAAAGCGGGCATGTGGACGATGAATGCCAACGAGTTTCTGCAATGGGAGCAACAATTGAAGTCCACAACGCCATCCGCCAAGCTGGAGATTATTCCGTCGCCGGTTGGCCCTGACGGAAAAGGCGGCTCCTACTTGTACGGCACCGTTACGCGCACCTATTTTATCAAGGAAGGTACGAAGAATGCTGCGGATATCGTGAAATTCTTTGACTGGATGCTGAGCGATGAGGCGGAGAGCTTCTTTACCTTCGGGATCAAAGACGAAACCTATAAGGAAGAGAACGGCAAAATCGTATACACGTCTCCCAAGGATTCCGCTGCCATTGATGAGGAGCGCTACCGTCAGTCGTTCCTGTGGCTGGTGCAGGACACCACTTACAACAAGGGGGTCCTTAACATGACGGAAGAAGGCAGGGACCTGGTCAAAGTATATGATACGATTCTGGCTAAGGAAGGCCGTGACGGGATTCAGTTCGACCCGCGTCTTGACGCCCTAGTTAAGAATCCGGACATCGCTCCCAACTCGGACACGGCTCCTCCGGTGCTGTTGACGCACATTGTGAAGATGGTATATGGCAAGGAGTCCATCAGCGACTGGCCGAAGGCAGTGGAAGAGTGGCTTTCCAAGGGCGGCAAAGATGTCATCAAGGAAGCTACGGAGAAGTATAGAAGCAAAACGGGCGTCACCATGCCCCGCAGATAAGCTTATCCTCATGAGGAGCTGACGTGAATATAGTCCTTTTAGAAACCGCGCCCCGCGCGGTTTTTCTATTTCAAGGGACCAAGACTCCCTGAATTGCCCTCACTCCCGGCGCCGTCGACTCATGAATACCAAGGACAATGCTATTACCGTGAGAATAATCCCAAGCACTCGCAACCCCTCGGCACTGAACTTATCTCCCATTACGATGCTTATCAACAATGAAGAGAGAATGGTTCCCAGGTATCTTGATGTATTAAATATTCCGGATGCTACACCAATTATTTCTTTTGGAGAACTTATGAACAAGGCCGCTTGCATACCGACATTGTTCAACCCGTTGCTAATACCGAATGCAGCTAATGCCAAACACACACTGATAACTGGCGAATTCTGATTCAATGTCACGAGCCACACGGACCCAAATGTCATCAGTATTGCGGATGTGATCAATGCTGGTCGAGGTCCTGATTTATCGATCCATCGTCCTGCTATTGGAGAAGCAACGAGCGAGCACAAGCCTAAGCTTAGCATCAGAATCCCTGTATGGAACTCACTGACATTACGTACCATTTGCAAGTAGGACGGCAGACCGAAAAAGAGCGAGTAAAAAAGTACGTTAACGAGCATGAATTCGACATTGACCCAAGTCATCGCAGGATATTTGGCGAATGTGCGCAAAGGAATGAAGGGTGACGTCGTTTTTAACTCATGTCGTACGAATGCCGCAAGTAGCACGAGGCCTATCATCCCTAGAAAGATATGCCCAAATGAGACATGCCCGGAGGATTTGGCTGACAGTAATCCAATGAGTAGGGCAACCAGACCCACGGTGAAGAGCAGGATCCCTGAGGCATCAATCAAATCAAACCATTTACGAATGGACATGTCCCGTGCAACGGATGTTGGCGGGTTGTCCTTAGGTATAGTCCTCCAAGCAAGTAGAAAGCTCGCCACCACAAACGGAATATTGACCAAAAAGATAGCTTGCCAATCCCACCAGTGAATTAAGACCCCGCCAATAAAGGGTCCGATTGCTGCCGCTCCTGACAGGAATATGGACATAACTGACAGCGCAGTCGCTTGTTTCTCCGTAATATGAATTCGAACAATGGCCATTCCAACCGCAACCATCATGCTTGTTCCGATGGATTGCACAACACGGTACACGATGAGCCACCCAAAGCTTGGTGATAGTGGAGCTAGTAATGATGTAACGAAGGCTACAACAAGCCCGATAAGAAATATCTTTCTACGACCGAATAAATCACTGGCCTTTCCCATGACAGGTTGAGCCACAGCACTCGCTATGTAGAAAGAAAAAATAACCCAGGAAACATCTGTATAGTCAAGCTGATACACATGTTGCAGCCTTGCAATTGCAACAGAAATCATTGAAGAATTTAATGGGTTTAGTAGTACCCCTAGTCCAACAGAAATCAACAACCACCTACTGCGAGCATTCATATTAGATCCCATCCCTCCAAATTGTATGATGTCATCGTACTTGAAATTGATTATTTATTCCAACGCCTTTTATGTTATGATTTCATAGACTTGAAGGAATGAACGGAGGGTGTGAAATTGGAACTTCTTCAACTGCAATATTTTCTCGTAGTAGCTCGATTGGAGCATGTGACCGAAGCAGCACGAATTCTGCACGTTACCCAATCATCACTAAGCAAAACGATTCAACGCCTGGAAGAGGATCTAGGAGTCCCTCTATTCGATCGGATAGGGAGGAAACTACGGTTGAATGAGTTCGGAAGCAGATTCCTCCATAGGGCAGAAAGGGCTTTGTTTGAACTGGAACAGGGAAAGCAGGAGCTAAGTGATCTATCCTCCCCGGAACAAGGCACACTCGAATTGGCGGTGACTGCTGCAAGCACGTTGCCAAATATCCTTCGGGAGTTTCGGAAAAAGCGGCCCAATGTCCAATTTCATGTGCAAATGCTGACCACGCAGGAAATGGTTAAACTTCTTCACAGAGGAGAAGTCGATTACTGCTTGTCCTCACCTGCTATAGAAGAGGAGGATATTGAATGTCAAATTGTATTCGTTGACCCAATACTTGTAGCTGTTCCTAAAGGACATCGGCTGGCAGACCGAAGCAGCGTATCCTTGACAGAATTAAGAGATGAATGGTTTGTCGGTGTAAAGAGAGGCTACGGTACCCGCGATCTAGCGGACTCTGTATGCAAATCGGTTGGATTTGTACCTAAATATGTGTATGAGGGGGATGAACCCGCAAGGCTAAGCTCTCTTGTAGAAGCCGAAATTGGCATAGCCTTCATACCTAGCACGGCAAGGGATTCACGGGAACATATCAAATATCTCCAAGTAGAGAATCACGAATTGGTTCGGGAGATCGCTTTATTATGGCATAGGAGTCGGTACATTTCGCGGGCTGCTCTCGAATTTCGTGAGGTCGTTGTAGAATATTTTGCGGTGAGATCCAAACAGACAAATTAATCCCAACTGATCCTTAATGCTGCTTGAAGGTGCAGCCGCTTTGGAATTCAGCGGTATTAACTGAAAGCGCCGTTTGCGCTTAATCTCTATGTATGCTTCATGTTTTCCCTGCTTTCTGGACATGTTAAAGCAAGGAATGTCTAGAAGGCAGGGGGTTAATCATGAAAAGCTTATTGCGCAATCAAGCGGCTCTGCTGCTTGCCGTGGGCGGGTTGTTTATGCTGGCGAATGTGCTGGCAGGCACTTTTCTGAACGTCTATCTGTGGAAAAGCCACCAAGATTTCGCCATGATCGGCTGGTTTACGGTCGCTCAGCAGCTGGCCGTTGGCCTCAGCTTCTGGCTGGGCGGCAAATGGGTGAAGGAACATAACAAGATGAACGCCCTACGGCTGGGAATCGCCGTTGCGGGCTTTTTTTATTTGCTGGTGCTGTGGCTGGGCGGACAAGCTGTGCATTATATCTGGCCGCTTGGGCTGATTCTGGGGCTTTCGATTGGCTTCTACTGGCTGGCGTTCAATATTGTGTTTTTCGAGATTACCGAAGCAGAGAACCGCGATTTCTTCAATGGCTGGATGGGGCTGCTTGGTTCACTTACCGGCATCGTCGGCCCATGGATCTCCGGATGGCTGATCTCCCTGTTGCACGGGGAACGCGGGTACCGCGTGGTATTTATAATCTCACTCTGTATATATGGCATTACAGCCGTCCTCAGCTTTCTGCTGAAGAAGCGTAAGAGCGAAGGTACGTACCTGTGGCTGGAGCCATGGAGAGAGCTGCGGCGTGCAGGGAGCCCATGGAGACCGGCAGCGGCTGCCCTGCTGTTTCAGGGTCTGCGCGAGGGCGTCTTTTCTTTTCTGATCGGCTTATTAGTGTACATAGCGGCCCGGGAGGAGAGTAAGCTGGGACAGTTTGCTCTCCTTACCTCGGCCGTATCTCTGATCAGCTACTTTGCCGCCGGCAAGTGGTTCAAGCCCAAATTCCGCTCAGCGGGCATGCTGGCAGGCAGCCTGCTGCTGGTGGCTGTGATTACGCCGCTCCTTTGGAAAGTCAGTTACGGGACGCTGCTGATCATGGGCATCGGGACCTCACTGTGTATTCCGCTGTACATGCTGCCCATGGTCTCGACCAGCTTTGACTTGATGGGTCTCTCTGCGGAAGCTGCCGGCAAACGGGTGGAGCTTGTCGTGCTGAGGGAGCTGAGCCTGATGAGCGGGCGGCTGCTCGGGATGTTCATGTTCATTGCCGTGCTGTCTGTGAACGACTCGCCGCAGGTCATCACGCTGCTGATGCTGCTGCTGGGTGCATCTCCGCTGGGCAGCTGGCTGGTCCTACGCCGTCTGCTGAGAAGCGGCAATTATCATCCTGATCAATAAGTTATAATGAAGTCACGGACAGTACGAATCGAAATGCTGCAGAGTTTAAGACAAAGGCTGTGCTGGCCAGCCCAGAATGATAAAGGGGAACAATAACAATGACTATGAACAGCGATCATCATCTGCAGCTTTGGGATCAGGTGCTTCTGAGGGTGCTGGATATACGGCTGCGGCGGGTTGAAGCAGGTGAGTTTCTTCTGCCTTATGTCCTGCCTACAAGCTCTTTTATATTTTGTGCGCACGGCAGTGGCGAGCTTTGGCTGGATGAAGAGATCTGGCTGGCTGACAGCTTTTATCTGCTGCACTCAGGCAAAGGCAGGAAGCTTAAAGTAAATACGGAGAAGGGTATGGAACTGTATTTCATTTTCTATAAAGCTGTTTTGCCGCAAAACTCCTTACGTGAATTTCATATACTGATGCAAACGGACAGCCCCTTCGATCAAATGTGGGGGATTTCTCCAGCAGAGCCGCTGGAACTACTCAGTCTTGCCCAGCAGATGCTGGAGGGCTGGCATACCAACAAAAGCCCGATAGGTAAACTGTAGGTGAAGGGAATATTTATGCAATTCCTCCATCACGCTTTAAAGGACAAGCAGCACTGGAAAGCAGTCAAGCCCTCAGTAGCGGAGCAGGTTGTGCGGTATTTGTCACAGCATTATCGCGGTCCGGTATCCATTGAGCGCCTGGCGCAGCAGCTTAATTACAGTCCCCAATATATTTCACGGAAATTCAAAGAGCTGACCTGCTACAGCCCACTTGACTATGTCATCAAACTGCGCATGCATAGAGCACAGGAGTTGCTGCTTGCTACCAATGCTTCTTTGCAGGAAATCGCTGCTTATGTTGGCTATAGTGACGTTGTATATTTCAACCGTATATTTAAAAAAAGCATGGGTGTTGCGCCTGGAATGTTTAGGGCACAATCAGAAGCCGGGCAAAAAGATGTTTCGGATCATGCTATAAAGAGGTTAAATCCGTCTCTTGTTATGAAACTTATCCAACGTTATCATATTGATGATAATGAAAATCATTATCAATATACGGAGGATGGAGAGTATGATATGCGTAATCATTACAAGAACATGACAACAATGCTTAGCTTATGTGTCATGCTGCTGCTTGTCGCATGCGGAACATCTCAAGGCGGATCACAAGCTGCGGGGAGCAGCCAGGCGCCAAATGTACAACAGAATAATGCGGTATCGCCTCCGTCCATTCAGCCGAATGACGGATTGCCGCAGCAAACCAAAATTGTCGATACGACATTTGGTGAAGTGGAGATTCCCGCTCAGCCGCAACGGGTTGCTGCTATTTCCTATTTGGGCACTGTGCTCGCACTTGATGTCAAGCCCATTGCCGCAGAGGAGTTTTTAATGTCAAGCCCTTACCTTGAAGGAATGCTTGACGGTGTGGTGGAAGTGGGCAACTCGCTGGAAAAGCTGTTTGAGCTGGAGCCTGATCTGATTATTACTCATATAACGGATCAAGAAACCTACGATAAGTATAAACAGATTGCTCCTACTGTTGTGATGCCGTACAATGCATTTGAATCCGTTGAAGCTGAAATGGACTATTTCGGAACGGTGCTTGGCAAGGAGGAAGAAAGCCGGATATGGAAGGAGCAATTCGGAAAGCAGGTAGCTAGCGCGAAGCAACAGGTACAGGAAGCTGTCTCAGAGAATGAAACCATATCCGTTATGCAAGAGTTTGATGGTCTTGTATATTTGTTTGGCAGTAAGTCCGGCAGAGGCGGACGGATTATGTACGAGCAGTTGGGGATGAATCCTCCTGCTGTAGTACCCGAAGAACTGCTTCAGGAATCCTTTGCTGAATTTTCGTTGGAGCTATTGCCGGAGTATACCGGCGATTATCTTGTGCTAACCTCCGAATCCTCATTGGAGCAGCTGCAGGCTGATCCAATCTGGGGAATTCTTCCCCCGATCAAGGAAGGACGCGTGTATTTGTGGAATGAATCGAGCTCCTGGTACCGTGATCCCATTGCAATGCTTAATCAAATCAATGATTTAGCCGATTGGCTGGCTGCTGCAGCAAAAGCTAATCTATAAACGGTAAATGGTGTTGAGACTCTGTCTGAGGATAGAGTCTGTTTTTGTTATATATCTTAGAACTACGAATTCTACAAATAATATTCCATACATACTTCGTTCGGAGGAAACCTTCGTGCGGCGGCAGGTTAGACGTTCTTTCAGATAAGCCAAAGGCTTTAAGGATCCAATTCTTGCTGCTTCCATTGGGGATGCCAGCCACGCGGCAGGCAACGTCCACAGGAACGGGTGAGGGCGGGGATTTCGGGGAATGATATTATAAATGGACGGGACTACAACCCGCTTAACCCAAACACTCCTTGCACCCAAACTTCAGGTAACCCACCTCCTAGCGGACCGTATAGCTCCTATTTCCTCATTCCTGTGCTGGTTTGGAGTCTAACGGACCGCATAGCCGCTATGTCGGCAAAACAGACCCTAACTAGTGGGTTTTGGCTTGAATAGGGGCTCCTGAGTCCGTTAAACCTGCAAAACAGCCTTTTTACAGCACATAGGGGCTCCTGAGTCCGTTAATAGTCTGAAAGTTAAGCGTTGGTTACTGTCGACGGCCTTCCTTTGTTATTCTTAGCCTCCTTGTCGCGCGGTATGGTATGACAGGCTCGGATGAGTAACACATGGAAAAAAAAGGGACCCTAAGTAGTAACAAAATGCGGAGCAATCCATCTCTTTGGAAGAATGCAAACATTACTTTGCATCCAAACCCGACTTTACGTTCTCACAGGTTTTTACCGTTAAAGGACCAAATAGCATCATGTCCATCGATGGGGATTTTTTTATAACAATAATCGTATACCACGCGAAGTATCTCTGTTCATTAAAGAACATTGCGCTGAGGCACTAAATATTTATTCTTGCAGGACATATGCTAAAATGGCCTATAGAACGTGAACTTAAGAATGTTATATTAGGAATCTGTCAAAAAGCCCTATGCACCCGGCTTTCTGACAACTCAATCAACCAAGGAGGCCACTATGCTGCCGATACACCCTCAAGACATCCAATTCCGGATCGATTGCCTCGCTGGTCAGGACCTTTACCTACACCTTGAACTCACGACAGGTGCCTACGCCACCCACTTGGACAGCACCCGACCCTCGGGGTCGGCGTTCATTACCAATGCGGTAGTCCAATATACGCACGGCTCTATCTCCGGCACGGGTCCATACCGAGTCGGCCTAAAGACAGCACACGGCTGGGTTTAGGCCGAGGGCCTTACACACGTTGATGAGAAGGAAACGGAACGCCTAATCATGGCTGGGCACGACAATCAAGGAAAGCTAATTGTGGCATTGCAACTAAGTCGGGAACAGTTCTGATGAAAGCGGAGGATCGAATAGCCATGAATACTAAACAAGTCGTACATGAACGCATCTTAGTTGTGTTTCCCCATCCCGACGACGAAGCGTTCGCTGCAGCAGGGACGTTGGCAATGTACATAGAAGGCGGTGCTCAAGTCACCTATGCTTGTCTGACATTAGGGGAAATGGGCCGCAACATGGGCATCCCGCCATTCGCCAACCGGGTCACCTTGCCAGCGATCCGCAAGGAGGAACTGGCAGCGTCTTGCCTTGCGATTGGCATTCAAGACTTAAGGATGCTCGGTTTCCATGATAAAATGATTGAATTCGAAGACCAGCAACTGCTGGACACTCTAATCATGACGCTGCTCAAGGAAGTGACCCCGTCGCTGGTCATCACCTTCTATCCAGGGTACAGTGTGCATCCCGATCACGATGTCACCGGAGCCGCCGTCACACGAACGGTTGGCCGGCTCCCCGCAGCAGAGCGGCCACTTGTGCACTGCATCGCATTCGCCAGCAATCATGAGCAGGTGATTGGGAAAGCAGACGTGACCGTTGATGTGACCGCATTCCTTGCGAAGAAAATGGCGTCGATTCGGGCACACCGTTCGCAATTCCAAGCGGCGGAGCTCGTGGGGAATCGGGATCTGACTGATGAAGAAATCCGGAACCGGTTCGGAACAGAACAGTTCTGGACCTACCGGTTCGATTAATCTCCGAGATATGGCTCATTGGGATTCACAACGGCTATGATTTCCAGCTCTCCAACCCTTGTGGTTGTAGAGTTTTTTTGTTTAGGATATTATACAGTCCCAAAAAACCTTGAAATGTATAATTTAGTTTATAAATCACATAATTAATCAAAGGAATATTCAAAACTATGCTGCAGGCTCACGATCAAAGACATGTGGATGAGCATGCGGAAGAACGAACCGTCTTTATTCCCACAGGAAAAGTAACGACGACGAAGTTCGATTTGACGGAGGAGGATAAGCATACCTTACTGTCTTCGGGCCATGCTGCAGCAGAGAAATTTCTGGAGACCTGGAATTTTGAAGCGTACAAGCCTAAGTTCAGAGAAAATCATGCAGCCCAGCCGATTCAGCCATATTTTAATGAACAGCAGGAGGAACCTGGGATTTACCACTAATTTTATTTAAAAATAGCTTCATACAGTCCTGCCTTAGGAGGGAATTATTGGTCTTCCGTCGAAATCACTATTGAGCTGTTCCGGCGTTCAGCCGGACAGCATACATACAATGGGGGAAGGAATTAGAATACCTATGAAAAGAATTGTAATACTGCTCACCGCCCTGCTACTCGTGATCGGACTGGGCTATCCTGCGGGCACCGAACAAGCGGCCGCAGCCGCTGCACCATCTTATAAGGAAATCTCAACGTTTGTAAACGGCAAGCTCATCATCTCGTCTTCCAAGTCAGTGCTCGTCAACGGTTCTTCTTATGTGCCGGTGAAGCTTTTGAATCAGATTCCGGACATTACCATTGCCTCTGCAGCCTCCGGTGTAACCATAACAGGGACCAAAGGAAGCGCCAAGCTGAACAAGGACAACTCAGTCCTGTACAACAACTCCAACTATGTCGCCTTCAAAACGCTGCTTAAGCTTGGAGCCATTGATGGTAAATACGCCTCCAGCGCGGTCTCGTTGTTCATCTGGAGCACGGAGGAAGGCAAGACAAAGAGCAATAGCATGCTTTACGCAATCAGTAAGCTGCCCGGAACAATGGGTCTGGCCGTCGGCAAAAAGGCCTACATGTACGGACACCCAGGAAGCCATTGGGTGACGGATGTCCAGTATATAGATGATGCCACCCTGACCTTAATCATGCAGAACGAAGCAGGAATCGTATGGACACTGGATTTGGCTAGCTATGAGAACCATACCCTGTATCCCGCGCAAAATCTCCAAGCACTGAAAGATATCTTTAACGGGCATCCTGTATGGGCCATAAACTCGGAAATTGCTAATAGCCCTTTTAAGAATATGGAGAAAGCTTCGGTCAAAGACTTCCGGTCCAATCCCAACAACGGAAATTTAGAGATCATTATTCGCCGAGCGAACGGCCAGGATGTCAATATAAATATAGCGCCGAGCGATAACCCAGCTGAATACATCACCGGACTTTTTTATTTCGATAATCCGCGCAATATCTCTACCATCAGTGATAAAGTATGGGCGGCTATCCGGGAAGAGCAAGTTATAGTCGGCATGAAGCCAGAGGAGGTCTTGCTTTCCTGGGGAGAGCCCGACAGCTTTAACAACGATTTGGCATATGTCGTTTACGGCAACGTGTACTTATACTTCATCAATAATAAGGTAAATTACATTTATAAGATGTAGATTAGCCATGATTTAGCCAAGGCTTAAAGAACACGGCATTCCCGGGGAGCAATTCCTTAAGGGCTGCCGTGTTTATTTTATTTACTATTAATAGACCAACGCATCGAATCCGCAGACTTCGTAACCCACATATCTATCCGGCAGCGAGCAGATAATAATAAGATGTGTGGGTACTCACGCCGGGCATCCTTCAGGTTTTGCCGTTACAAACTGCAGAATACAAACTGTTCAGAAGATAACGCTTCCAGGTATGATTAGTCCATAACCAGCTGAGTGCTTCACCCGATACTAGTATCACAAATGAGGGAATTTAATGTGAGAGAGTTTACCATAGTAAATATTCTATATAACCGTAAAGTTTCTGTACGTATGAACGAGCTCGTAACCGAAGTAGGAATGTCCGAGAGGACTATCCGCGACGTGATACGTTCGCTCGACAAGACAGGAGAAGCGAATGGCTTCGAGGTACGTATGATCCGCGGACAGGGTTATCTGCTGGAGATCAGCGACGAGACCCGGTTCAGCAAATACCTGGAGAAGGGGCTACTTCAGCTGGATCAGGTGGATCTCGACAACAAGCAGTCGCGGCAGCAGTATTTGCTGTTCTATCTGCTGCAGAACGACGGCTATCAGTCCATGGATAACATGTCGGAAGAGATCGGCATCAGCCGCTCCACTATGATCTCCGATCTGAAGGAAGTGGAGCAGCGGCTGGCCGCTTTCAAGCTCACCCTCTCCCGCCGCGCCCATTATGGAATTATGATCGAGGGGGATGAACAGGATTTCCGCAAGGCATTCTCCTACTTTATTCTCCAATCCGGCCATACGCTGCAGCACACGGAGGATTTCCATGCTTTTGGGGAGGTGTTTGAGGGGGAGCAGCTTAAGAGGTTCTTGCTGCAAATTCTCAAGGAAAAAGAATTAAAAATTTCCGATGTGTTCCTGGATAATATCTTGACCCATCTGTTCATTCTCCTGTATCGCGTCTCCAAGCACAACTTCATTGTGTCTGGACAAGCCATGCAGGCTAAGCCTGAGCCACTGTACCAGGATATCGCCGGGAGAATTGCGGATTATATAGCCTCCCACTATCAGATCAAGCTGCCTGCAGATGAGATCGATTATCTGGCGCTGCACATTTCCGGAAAGACCATTATGGAGCGTATGTCGGACGAGACCAAATCACATCTGCGGGATGGGATCACCTCTATTCTGAAGCAGCTGGACCGCGAGTTCCTGACGGGCTTTACCGACGATGATGCGCTGCGCGAAGCGCTTTTGCTGCACATGTTCCCGCTGCTGAACCGGCTGTATTACAACCTCCAGCTGGGCAATCCCTTAGTGGAGGATGTGTACAGCCAATATGCCAATGTGTTCGTGATCTCGTTCCGCTTCGCGGAGATTATTGAAGAGCAGTATGGTTTCCGGATGTCACGGGATGAGGCGGGGTATGTCGCTCTGCATTTTGCCACCCATCTGGAACGGATGCAGCAGCGCAATCTGGAGAAGTTCAAGCGGATTGCCGTAATCTGCTCGACGGGAGCGGGCAGTGCACAGTTAATCCGATTGAAGCTGGAGGCTGTGTTTCCCAAAGCGTCGGTGATTACGGCTTCTATCACGGAGGTGGAGGAGATCAGCAGCAAGCCTGTGGATCTGATTCTCTCCACCGTGCCGCTGGCCACGGAGATTAAGGAAAAACCGGTCATCCACATCAAACAGCTGCTGGATGATCAGGAGATCCAGCGGATCAAAGAAATTCTATCGCTGCAGATCAATCGCACGCAGCCGTCCTACAAGCTAATGGATTTCAAGGATCTGTTCCGCAGAGAGCTGTTTCATCTGTCCGGTCCCAATGACTACACAGAACTCCTGAATCAACGCTGCCGGGAAATCGTGGACAATCATTATGCGGCCGAGGATTTCCCCAAGCAGGTACTGCTAAGGGAACATAAATTCACCACTATTTACAAAAATGGCGTAGCAGGTCCCCATCCGATGCGAATGAGTGCGATCCGCGATTGCATCAGCGTTACAGTGTTGAAGAAACCACTGATCTATGAGGGCAAGCCCGTGCAGCTGATTTTCCTGATCAATCTGGGGCCGGGGCAACTATTCCTGCACAAGGAGATCAGCAAGCTGCTGTTGGTCCTGATGGAGAAGGAAGACAGCCGCAGCCGGCTGCTGAACGTGAACAGCTATGAACAATTTATGAATGAGATAGAGAACCTACTATAAAAAATGACGATACGGAGTGGAGAAACCATGGATTATGAACAAACGATTATGCAAATTATTGCCAGCAGTGGAGAGGCTAGAAGCCTCAGCCTAAAAGCGATACGGACCGCGCGCACCGGAAACCTGGAAGAAGCAGGCGAGTTGATCAAGAACGCCAAGGTCAGCCTGACCAAAGCGCATAAAGTGCAAACCGGACTGATCCAGGCCGAAGGACGGGGCGAGAAGACGGAAATTACGCTGCTGATGATTCACGCGCAGGACCATTTAATGAATGCCCTGACGGTCAGAGAGCTGGCTGTGGAACTGATCGAGGAAATCAAGGAACGCCTAGCACTCGAACAACAATTGAAAGGAACGGTGAACTAAGATGAAAAAAATACTGCTCGCCTGTGCAGGCGGATTCTCAACAAGCATGTTGGTGGAACGGATGAAGGAAGCGGCACGGACGCAAGGGATTGAGGTTGTTATCGATGCGGTGGCGGAGAGTGATATTGCCGATCAGACGCCTTTTGACATTATTATGCTTGGACCGCAAATGGGGCACGCTGAAGGCGATCTAGCCGCAGAATATGCGAACATTCCGGTAACTACGATTGACATGCTGGACTACGGCATGATGGATGGGGCCAAGGTGCTGAGTACAGCGCTTGAACTAATGGAGAAGGGGGCTTAGGTCATGGCAGCAGGCGGCGTAGAATGGAGAGCCAAGATCCAGAAAGTCAGCACAAAAATTCAGAAAAATACGTATATCAGCGCTATTTCCAATGGTTTAATGGCTTTGATGCCCATTTTGATTCTAGGCGCTATTTTTTCCCTGATCAATGCACTCAAGCTGGAGCCTTACCAGAATTTCCTGGAAAGCACGGGACTCAAAACTTATACTTCAATTCCAGCAACCATAACCACCGATTTAATTGCACTCTACGCGGTGTTCTCCATCGCATACAATTTCGCTACCCAGCATAAGCAGCAAGGCTTCTCAGCAGGGATCCTGGCTCTGATGAGCTTCCTGCTGGTCACCCCGAAGGGGCTGCTCGAAGACGGCGTGACCAAAGCGTTCGGATACTCCTGGCTCGGAGCCAAGGGATTGTTCGTCGCAATTATCCTGGCCTTGATTGTAGGTAAGATCTATACCTTCGTCCTGGAAAAGAAGTTCTATATTAAAATGCCGAAGGGTGTTCCGCCGACGGTGGAGAAATCTTTTGCCGCCCTTACGCCAGGCTTCATCATAGCCGTTCTGGTGCTGGTGCTTACGGCGATCTTCGGTGCTACAAAATATGGAAATATGCACGAGTTCGTCTTCTCGATTATCCAGCTGCCACTGACCAGTCTGGGCGGTACCTGGTGGGCCATGCTGATCTGTATCTTCGTGATTCACCTGCTGTGGTTCTTCGGGGTTCACGGCACCCTGGTGGTGTACTCCGTGGTTGGCCCCATCTGGGTTGCTCTAGGGCTTGAGAATCTGGACGCCTACCAAAGAGGCGTGGAAGGCACGCATATCATCGGCTCGCCGTTCTTCCCGGTCTATGTGCTGATCGGCGGTGCAGGCGCAACGCTGGGTCTGATTATCGCGATGCTGTTCGCCAAATCCACCCGATATAAGACGCTCGGCAAGCTGGCGATTGTCCCCAGCCTGATCGGCGTCAATGAGCCGGTGATCTTCGGAATGCCGCTGGTGCTGAATGTGCGGTTTATGATTCCTTTCATCGTAACGCCGCTGGTCAGCAGCGGTCTGGCCATTCTCCTGACGACACTGGGCATCCTCCCCGTGCTGCACGGGATTCAGGTACCGCTGGGCATTCCGGTGCTGGTCAATGGCTGGATGAATGGCGGCTGGCGCGTAAGCGCGTTCCAATTGGTCATGATTGGTGCAAGCTTCCTGATCTACTATCCGTTCTTCAAGAAAGCCGATGCCGAAGCGCTGGAGCAGGAGCAGCAGGCTGAAATCAAAGCGGCTGCAACCGCTGCGGCCAACTAAGCGAGCTTACAACCAGATGAAGGAGGTTTAACCTATGACTCATCGATTTCCGGAAAACTTCCTGTGGGGCGGCGCGGTAGCCGCCAATCAGGTCGAAGGTGCATATAACCAAGACGGCAAGGGCTTGTCCACTGCCGATGTGGTTAAATATTGCCCACCCGAAGAACGGCAGAGCCTGGAGCAGCTCTTGTCCATGTCTGGCCAGCAGCTGGAGGAGGCCATACAGGACGGGGATCAGGGGAAATACCCCAAACGCAGGGGCATTGATTTCTATCACCGCTACAAGGAAGATATCGCCCTGTTCGCCGAGATGGGCTTCAAGGTATTCCGTCTATCCATCTCGTGGCCGCGTATTTATCCGAACGGCGATGAGACGGTGCCCAACGAGGCAGGACTGCGCTTCTACGATGATGTGTTCGATGAGCTGCGCAAATATAATATTGAGCCGCTCGTTACGATATCCCATTATGAAATGCCTGTGCATCTGGTGACCCAATACAACGGCTGGGAATCAAGGGAGCTGGTGGAGCTGTTTGTCCGTTATGCGGATACCGTATTCACCCGTTACCGGGACAAGGTGAAATATTGGCTGACCTTTAACGAAATTAATTGTACGCTCAAGGCACCCTTTCTGGGCGCAGGGATTATTCTGGACGGCAAGCCCAATGAGAAGCAGGTAGCATTTCAAGCCCTTCACCACCAGTTTGTTGCCAGCGCGCTCGCAGTTAAGCGGGGGCGGGAGATTAATCCGCAATTCCAAATCGGCTGCATGCTGGCCCGCAAGCTGCTGTATCCGTACTCGTCCCATCCGGGCGATGTACTGAAAGCGCAGGCGGAGAACCAAATGGCCCAGTTCTGTTCCGATGTCCAGGTGAGGGGTTATTATCCTTCCTATATCCGCCGGCATTTGGAGCAGCACAGGGTGACCATTGAGATGCAGCAAGGGGACGAAGCTGTGCTGCGGGATAACCGCGTAGACTTCCTCTCCTTCAGTTACTACATGTCCTCGGTAGTCAGTGTAGATGAGAGCATCACGGCCAAGACGGAAGGCAATCTGTCCTCGGGACTGAAGAATCCCTTCCTGAAGACTTCGGACTGGGGCTGGCAGATCGATCCAACCGGACTGCGGGTCGTGCTGAAGGAGATGCATGACCGCTACCAGATTCCCCTGTTTGTGGTGGAGAATGGGCTGGGTGCTGCGGATGTGCTCGAACCGGATGGCACCATCCGGGATCAATACCGGATAGAGTACCTGGCGCAGCATATCGAGCAGATGGCTGAAGCCATTGCCGACGGCGTGGAGCTGATGGGTTACGCCAGCTGGGGCTGCATCGATCTGATCTCTGCCTCCACTTCGGAGATGCGCAAACGATACGGCTACATCTATGTCGATCAGGATGACGGGGGCAATGGAACCCTTCAGCGTATCCGCAAGAACAGCTTCTACTGGTACCAGAAGGTCATTGCTTCGGGCGGTACAGATTTAAGCTATTAGTGCCTGTCTTATTACATCGAAGCCGGATATATTGGCGGCCTACGGTTCAGCCCCGTAGCTATCAACTTATCTCACAATAATAAATCAGAAGCGACCCGCAGATGCTTTTCCTGTGGGTCGCTTCTGATTTTTTAATGATTCGCCAGCAGTTGTTAAAAGATTATATCATTGTCACTATTTGCTACGTAATGGTCTAATAACTCTACCTAACTTACCTAACTTACCGGGTGACTTTTTAATGCTGAGTCTACCTAATTTAAATTTTGCAGCTCCTTTTCTCGATACCATAGTATTTCTTGACTTCGCTGTACCTTGGGCTCTATTCGTAAGAGTTAATGTATAATTCTGAGAATTCCCAACAATAACCTCATTGAAACCAACTCTTCTACAGCCTGCGCCTTGGCATCGTTCTACCCAACACATTGTGAAGACTGTACTAGGAACATAGGTGTTGAAATTTCCACCCCATATATTATTGAAATTGTCATACCCATAGATATAAAATCTTTGATTGGCTGCTGTTCCAGTGACAATAAGGGAACGCCTGCCTGGAACTATTCTGTACCAACCCTCTTTAACATAAGTGGTAGGGCTACAATCAGGATCATAGTGACCAACAGCAACCCATATGACGTTAGGTGTATTGTTCTGAACATAAAAACCCATTTATATCACTCCATTCTTTAGAATACAAGCACATGGTATTATATGCAAATTAAATTGAAGAGTAATAGACATATTGGTGTTCACAAAAAAAGAGGCTATATTCACCGAGACTACAGCATCCTGAAGCGCGAGCTGAAGTTACCCAAGAAGTTGAACGCCTCAAGCCGCAGAGAAATGAAAAAGGCTTATGCTCACTTTAGTAGATCAAACCTTTAAGAACATTACTAACCATACAAAGCAAGATGGAAGAATTTTCAACTGAATCTTGCGTGTTATTATTATATCTGTTATATATGTAATATAACAGATAAGGAGATGGTGCGATATGGAATAGCTTCGACATGTCAGGTACAAAGGCTTAGAATGCGTGATCGTCGCGTATATGGCGACCGACTTGCTTGTGCATGGCATAATCAGCTTTCTCGCTTCCCGAAGACGCGTAGCTGCCATAAGGAGAGATATTCATGTTCATAGAGCTCGATCTGCAATCGGAAACCCCGATTTACGCACAACTGGTTGACCAAATCGTCGAAGGGATCGCCTCCGGTGCCTTGCAGCCGGGGGACCCGCTTCCTTCAGTCCGACGCTTGGCGGAGGACTTGGGGATCAATCTCCATACCGTCAACAAGTCCTACAATTTGCTCAAGCAAGAGGGCTTTCTTCAAGTACACCGGAAAAAGGGCGTTATCGTTCAGCCTGACGGGATGCCCGGCGTGACTGAGGCCTTCGAGGAGATGCTCCGGCGGCAGCTGCGGTCTCTTGCGGCAGCAGCTGCGGTACGAGGCATGTCGGAGGAGACATTCGCGCAGGAGAGCAGGTCGGTGTACCGGAATACCATTACAAATCGCGGAGGTGAACAGCATTGACTGTACTGGAGACGATCTTCATATCCAGCTTCTATTTGTTTATCGCTTTGATGATCAGCATACAGGCCTGTATCGGCTTGCGGACCCTGCTGTTCGGCATCACGCTGCCAGCGGAGGCTCTGCAGGATACGGCCGTCCGGGGCATTCGCCGGAATTACGTTTTGCTCACCGGCGGTGTTGCGGTCGTCATCGGAGCTGCTTGCTTTATAGTGACGCGTCATCAAACGACGGGTCAGAGTATCCTGTATTGGGCGGCGGCCATCTTGCTTCTAATGGTTGTGTCAGTCTTCGCCATCCAGATCAGCAGGATGTCCGCGCAACGCTTGAAGGCGGCCAGAGGCTGGCAGGTTACCGTGCAGACGAAGCGCGCTGCAAGCCTCGCCGTCGGCCGGACACATAATTCGGTGCTGGGCTCTTGGTGGTATTCGACGCATGTCACCGTGATGGCGCTATGTATCTTCTTTGCCGCTGCAAGATGGAACGCGATTCCGCAGTGGATCGCAGTGCATATGGGACCGAACGGCGTTGCGGATCATCACATTTACAAATCCGCAGGGACAGTGTTCATGATGAACATCGTGCAAGCGCTGATGATTGCGTTATTCGCCGGCTATAATCTGATGATCAGCCGTGCCAGGACATCGCTGGATTCCCAGGACCGGGAAGGCTCGTTACGGAAACAGCTGAAGCTCAAGAAAATCCATTCAGTTGCGGCTTGGGGCATTTCGCTGCTGGGGATTGCAAACTTGGGGCTGTTGCAGGCCGTCATGCTGTACGGCTGGAAGCTCAATCTGCTCATCCGCTGCAACATCACGTTCACGGCGGTGTTCTTTTTGACGCTGTTCGGCGTCTTGCTGTACCTGCGGTTCAGAGGTCTTGATCAGCAAAGGGACATTCCGTCGCAGGAGGAGCGGCACTGGAAGTGGCTCGGCAGCATTTACGCGAACCCCGAAGACCCGGCCTTGTTCGTTCTGGATCGATACGGATTCTTATGGACGATTAATATGGCTAATCCGCTCGGTAAGATCATAGCAGCTGCGGCGATAGCCGTTCCGGTAATCGCCATACTCGTCGTCATTTTCAATTTTCGATAAATAAAGCAATCCTGGAAGGAGAGTTCAAATGATGAAAAGCCGATGGATAATGGTAGCTCTGGTAGCTATGTGTCTGCTGCTAAGCTCCTGGGACGACAACACAGCACTGGCAGAGATGCAGAAGATAGAAGCGGCACTGAATACATCTAAGGTGATCGAGTCAAGCGCTATACAGTTAACCATGCTAGCGGCAGCAACGGACATGCCTTCGAACGAGGCTGAGATAACCTACGAAGGAACCCGGAAAGCTGCAAAGGAGAAGGCTGATCTCCTCACAAATACTTACGGCACGAACAGCGTGCAATACGCCATTATCGATCATGGCAACATCGTCGTAGCCGGCCAATCCGGCAAGAATGATGAGCAGGGACAGAAGCCGCTCACGAAAGACACGATGTACGGGATCGGCTCGACGAGTAAAATGTTTATCACGGTTGCCGTCATGCAGTTGGGCGACCAAGGGAAAATCAGTCTCGATACGCCTGTCGTCCAGTATATCCCCGAGTTTAAGATGAAGGATGAACGCTACAAGCAGATTACGCCGCGCATGCTGCTGAATCATTCTTCCGGTCTGAACGGATCGTCGATAACGAACGCCGTTTTATTTGAAGATAATGATACTTACGCCTACGACACACTGCTTAAGCAACTCGCCGCCCAGACCTTAAAGGCGGACCCGGGTGCTTATTCGGTTTACTGCAATGACGGATTTACGCTGGCCGAGATTCTGGTCGAGCGGGTCAGCGGCATGGATTTCACCTCGTATATCCACCGGTATATTACAGGACCTATGGATATGGCCAATACGAAGACACCGCTCGATTCTCCAGACACAGCGAAGATGGCGGGACTCTATTATCCTGCCTACACAGGACAACTTCCCAACGAGACATTCAACTTGATCGGAGCGGGAGGCATTTATTCCACGGCGGAGGATTTGGTCCGATTCTCGCAAATTTTCACGGGGGAAGCGGAAGAAGTCTTATCCGGTAAATCGGTTTCAGCCATGGCGCAAGACGAATACAAGACACCTTTGTGGCCTGACGATGCGGACAGTTCAATGGAATACGGTCTCGGCTGGGACAGTGTCAATCTGTATCCCTTCAGCGAATATGGGATGAAGGCGCTAACCAAAGGCGGTGACACGCTTCTCTATCACTCATCGCTCGTTGTCCTTCCTGGGCAAGGCATGGCGGCAGCTGTCGTATCTTCTGGCGGGAGCAGTGTGTATAACGAGCTTCTGGCGAATGAAATTCTGCTTCAGGCGCTGAAGGAGAAGGGGACAATTGCTGAATTCAAGCCTGAAAAGTCGTACGGTGTACCGGTAAAGGCCGATATGCCGGAGTCCATGCTGCAGTATTCGGGAGTCTATGGTGCGACGAGTGCAACGATAAAAATCGATATTACCAAAGCCGGCCTCATGTCCATCACTTCGGAGCAGTCGCCTGGTAATCCAGCCCAGATCTTCGGGTATTCGGCGGACGGCACGTTCCGGAGTGCGTATGGGAATACGGTGATTAGCTTCGTGAAGGAGGAGAACGGTCGCACTTACTTATGGATTCGTCAATACGCTTCGTTGCCTGGTTTTGGGCAGAAGGCTATATCAGAGTACAATGCCGAGAAGCTCCAGCCCCAAGATCTTTCGGCAGAGACCACAGAAGCATGGATTCAGCGAGACGGCAAGAAGTATTATCTGCTGAATGAGAAGTATACGTCGCTCGTATATTTGCTGTTGCCGCCCGTCCAATTAAATGTGTCGAAACAATTGCCGGGGTACGTGTTGGATAAGCGGATAACCGACCCGGATACGGCCGTCTCCGAATTGCAAATTCCGGGAAGGAGCGGGCGGGATCTGTCAGGTTATACGTTCTTTACACAGGACGGAATTGAGTACCTGGATATTGGTGGAAGCATCTTAGTGAACGAGGACGCCGTGAAGCCAATCTACGTCGCTAAGAAGTCAATCGTTACGATTCCGTCGAGCGGATACGCCCGGTGGTATACGATAAGCGACAAAGACGGGGGCAAGACCGTTAAGGTGAGAATGTCCTCGAACGCCTCCTTCGCCGTTTATAATGCGAAGGGAACATGCATCTACTTCAGTGTCATCGGAGGCAAGGATAAGGTTGAACTGCCCGCGGGAGGATCGATTGTTTTCGCCGGAGATGCCGGCACGAAGTTCGAGATTTCCGCGCAGTAACGTCACACAGCAGCGGCCGGCCAAAAAGGAATCCTGAAACTCAGCCCCGGCGCCGCCGGCTCAGGAATACCAAAGACAATGCTATTACCGTGAGGATAATACCAAGCACTCGCATCCCCCCGGCACTAAACTTATCTCCCATTACGATGCCTATCAATAATGAAGAGAGAATGGTTCCCAGGTATCTGGATGTATTGAATATTCCGGAGGCTACACCAATTATTTCTTTTGGAGAGCTTATGAACAAGGCAGCTTGCATGCCGACATTGTTCAACCCGTTGCTGATACCAAACGCTGCTAATGCCAGACATACACTGATAACCGGTGAATTTGAATTCAACGTCACGAGCCACAGCGATCCAAATGTCATCAGTAATGCGGAAACTGTCAATGCTGGCCGGGGCCCTGATTTATCGACCATCTTCCTGCTATTGGAGACGCAACGAGCGAGCATAAGCCTAGGCTTAACATCAGAATCCCTGTATGGAACTCACTGACATTACGTACCATTTGTAAGTAAGAAGGAAGACCGAAAAAGAGCGAGTAAAAAAGTACGTTAACAAGCATGAATTCGAGATTGACCCAAGTCATCGCAGGATATTTGGCGAATGTGCGCAAAGGAATGAAGGGTGACGTCACTTTTAACTCATGTCGTACAAAAACCGCAAGTAACACGAGACCTGTCAGCCCAAGAATAATAGGCCCAAAGGAGACATGCCCGGAGGATTTGGCTGACAGTAATCCAATGAGCAGGGTAACCAGACCTGTGTTTTGATTGATGTCATCGTACATGGAATCGATTATTTATTCCAACACCTTTCATGTTATGATTTCATAGACTCGAAGGAATGAATGGAGGTTGTGCGGGCGGCTGCTCGGGCTGCTCGTGTTCATCGCACTGCTGTCTGTGAACGATTCACCGCAGGTCATCACGCTGCTGATGCTGCTGTTGGGTGCATCACCGCTGGGCAGTTGGCTGGTCCTGCGCCGTCTGCTGAGAGGCGGACTTATCCACCGTCTTGAAGAGCGCCGGATGATCGAATAGGGAGAGGGTGTCGCATGGGCTAAGTTAAATAGAATAGAGGACCTTACCGTTTTGACAGTGGACTCAGGAGATGAGAGAATATTATTTTGTAGTAGAGAGAGCGTTGCATGATTATTTGTCAGAGTTCAGATACAGCGTATCCCCAAAATTATGGAGGCCAATACATGAATCAGCGTTTTCGAATCACACGATCGATGCAAGAAAACAATGCGGAGCAATCCATCACTGTGGAAGAATGCAAACATTACTTTGCAGCCAAAGCCGACTTTACGTACTCACCGGTTCTTATTGTTAAAGGAGCAGACAGCACCATGTCCATCGATGGAGATTTTTTTATGTGGAAGCATGGGGACGCAGATATTCCTTTCCGGCTTTATATGGGAGATTTATATGTAGCCGTCTCAAACGAAGCAATTGTTCCCCAAATGATTGAAATTGCAACAGAGCTGCGAGCTGATGTGGTTGAAGGGTAGACACAGCCAATATTTTATTTAAGGAGGCCGCTATGCTGCCGTTACACCCGCAAGATATCCAATTCCGGCTCGATCGCCTCGCCGGTCAGGACCTTTATCTACACCTTGAACTCACGACAGGTGCCTACGCTACCCACTTGGACAGCACCCGACCCTCAGGGTCGGCGTTCATTTCCAATGCGATCGTCCACTATACGCACGGCTCCATCTCCGGCACGGCTCCATACCGGGTCGGCCTTAAGACAGCAGACGGCTGGGTTTATGCCGAAGGTCTTACACACGTGGATGAGAAGGAAACCGAACGGCTAATCATGGCTGGACACGACAGTCAAGGGAAGCTAATCGTGGCCTTGCAACTGAGCCGGGAGAAGTTCTGATGAGAGCAGAGGATCAAGTCGCCATGAATAGTAAACAAACCCAACATGAACGTATCTTAGTTGTGTTTCCCCATCCTGACGACGAAGCGTTCGTTGCAGCAGGGACGTTGGCTATGTACATAGAAGGTGGTGCGCAAGTCACCTATGCTTGTCTGACGCTAGGAGAGATGGGGCGCAATATGGGCATCCCTCCGTTCGCCAACCGTGTCTCCTTGCCGGCGATCCGCAAGGAGGAGCTGGCAGCGTCCTGCCTTGCAATTGGCATCCAGGACTTAAGGATGCTCGGCTTCCATGATAAAATGATTGAATTCGAAGACCAGCAACGGCTAGACTCTATGATCCTGGGGCTGCTCAAGGAATTGACCCCGTCGCTGGTCATCACCTTCTATCCAAGGTACAGCGTGCATCCCGATCACGACGCCACCGGAGTGGCCGTCGCACGAACGATTGGTCAGCTCACCGTGGCAGAGCGGCCACTTGTGCACTGCATTGCATTCGCCAGCAATCATGAGAAGGTGATTGGAAAAGCAGACGTGACCGTAGACGTGACATCATTCCTTGCGAAGAAAATGGCGTCTATTCGGTCGCACCGTTCGCAATTCCAAGCGGCTGAGCTCGTTGGGAATCGCGAACTGACTGATGAAGAAATACGGAACCGGTTCGGTACAGAACAGTTCTGGACCTACCGGTTCGATTAATTTCATGAGGCTTCGAACAACTTATTCACAGATTAGTTATGGTTTTCCAGCCTCTGCTACGGGTAATAACATATTATCGGATGATCCGAAACCCATTGAATAGCTGGAAGGAGTGCTGAAAGTGAATCAACTGAGTTCCGTTTTTATCAAAATCCCGGTTCTCGCCATGGTTCTCGCACTTACCGCTTGCTCTGGAGGAAATGCGCCTGCGGCAAGCCCGGTAGCATCTGCACCAGCGAGTGAACCGGTTGCAACGCCTTCACCTCAGGCCGAGCAAACACCTGAGGTGAAGGAGCCAGCACCTTCTGATGATAACGAGCAAGTATCGGAAACGGCTCGCCCGCAAACTGAAACCTTTGATCTGATGGCAGGGGATGCGGACCAGCCGTTAACGGCTACCTTGCATCAGGGAGAAGGATTTTCCTTGTACGTGTTTGAGAAATTTTTTTTTGATGCTGCCACAGGCCGCTTGTCCCTGAGCAGCAACCCGGATTATTATGTGGATATTGAACCACTACCTGCTGATTATGATCCGGCGGAGCTTGAGACTGCGGGCAGAGAAGAATTGGGGAAAATCAATACGGTGTCCGAATTCAGCGGTGAGCTGGTGGAGCACCCTCTGGGTTTCGTGGAGATCTACCTTCAAACGTCAGGTGGAAATGGAGTAAGCGACTATATCGTTTGGAAATCAGAAGAGGGTGACGCTTATCTGTTCCGGCTTCATAATCCAAAAGGAGAAGAAGCTTCCGATTTCGCCACTCCGGTTCTCGCTTCCTTATCTACCGTTCAGGGAGATTCATAAAACATAATAAATGGTAAGAGGGGCGTCCCGCCAGGTTCATGGCTTTCGGGGCCGCCCCTCTTATTGTTATAATTCCTGCAATAACATACTACATACCGTTTACTCTTAAGATGTAATATTCATAAGAATACCATGAGGGGAGCTTTCTTATGAATATCGCATCATTTTTGCTGTACTGTTTCATTGTTACCTTTACACCAGGACCTACTAATATCGTTATTTTATCCACCACGCATAATTTCGGGACCAAAAAGGCGATAAAATACACGTATGGAGCAACTGTTGGTTTTGGTTTATTACTTGTTATTTCTGCTATATTGAATACTATACTCATAACGGTAATTCCAAAAATAATGATTGTTATGCAAATCATCGGAAGCTGTTACATGTTGTATCTCGCTGTTCTAATTTACAGAATGGATACTTCAAATCCAAAGGGAAACCAAACCGCGAGCTTTATGTCGGGCTTTCTTATGCAGTTTTTAAATCCAAAGGTTGTCCTGTTCACAATGACAGTAATTCCTGGATTTGTTATGCCCCATTATATGGGAATGACTCCGTTAATGATATGTATTATAGTTATAACTCTTATTGGATTCTTAGCATTTATTACGTGGGTGCTTTTCGGAGCAATCTTCAAGGAGTTTTTACAGAGGCATACAAAAACGGTTAATGTAATGATGGCCTTATCCTTAGCTTATGCTGCAGTCATGATATGGATGTAGGCAAGCTTATTCAGAGGTGAATGGAATGAACAAATTTATCTATAAAAAATCGGCAGGAATTACTGCATTGTCAGCAAGTATGACTGATTTTATGTATAAAAAGCACTCTCACAAAGAGTATGCCATAGGTGTAACCTTGCGTGGGATTCAACATTATAACCTGGATGGAAGTCTGCAATTATCTTATCCGAATGGGGTTATGCTCTTTAATCCGGAACAGGCACATGACGGAATGGCGCATGATGAAGCAGGCCTTGATTATACGATGCTATATATTGAGCCTCAGCTGCTGTTAGAGGTCATTGAGGCAAAGAACAGGGTCCGTTTTTCAACTCCTATTGTGTATGATTATGGGCTTGAACGAAAAATCATTAGTCTTTCTCATGCGATATTAAGTGAACAAGATGAGGCTTTGTGCTGTGATTTATTCATATCCCTAACAGAAAACCTTATGCAGACTGAACTTTCTACAGACTATAAGAGAGATACCGCGCTGATTAAGAAAGCCAAAGATATCATTCATCATACAAAATTAGAACATGTACTTAAACTGGATGATCTATGCAAGGAACTTCATCTATCGAAATTTCAGTTAATCCGATTTTTCAAGGCACATACCGGAATTTCACCCTACCAATACTTTCTTAACTGCAAGATAGAACATGCTAAGCATTTAATAGAAAAACATGGAGACATCTATATAGCAGTAGCTGCCTGTGGATTTGTTGATTTAACCCATTTAAATAAACAATTTAAACACGTCTATGGAATCACAGCATTTGAATATATGTCACATATACATTGAGGATCATTGTCAAGGTTACCAAGCTGACCTATTATCTACAGGAGCGTGTTACTAATGTCAAAATACGTCGAAATTGGTTACCCCATATATGAAGGAATGCCTGTTTATCCAGGATTGCCGGAAGTGAAATTAGAGCCTAGAGAGCGCTTAGACAAAGGGGATGATTGGAACGGAAGCGTGTTAAGTATTTATCTTCATGCCGGTACACATGTCGATGCACCGTGGCATCATTTGAATAACGGCAGGGGAATAGATGCTATTCCAATTGAAGACTTCATCTACAGAAAACCGCTGTTAATCGATTGCCCGGTTGGCCCTGACGGCTTCATCACCATCGAAATGCTTGAGGAATACGAAGAACTGAATAAAGCGGATATTCTAATCTTCAACACCAGCCATTGGAAACACCGGGATACAGATTTCGTGAAATACGCCAATCATTTCCCGGCTGTCTCTCCGGAAGCCGCAGTATACATCCGGACGAAGCTGCCAAACTGCAAAGCAGTGGCCATAGATACCTTGAGCATTGAAAATTTGGCAGAAGCCAAAGGAAACGGCTATTTTGTCCACCATGCCTTTTTAGACCATGAAAAATATGAAGAGCCGACAATGCTCATTTATGAAGATATTAATCCAGCCCCATTGGTCGGTAAAAAGCTCATTTCTGCCTTCTCAGCACCACTTCGCATTAAAAACCACGATGCTTCTATCATTAACATCATTGTTGAAATTGAAGAATAAGGCTTATGCCTTAAAGCTGCGGCCGATTCCCGGTATTCTATCGGGAATCGGTCGTTTAGTTTCTTCTGGAAGAGCCTGCAGCCTGCAAACTCCCTTCTATCTTTAGTACCAACCGATTCGCCAGCGAATGAACCGATCCTGCAACCCCTTGCTGCACAAGCGATTGGTTCATTGTTTGGCTGATTGCACGCTTGTTGTTTACGCCCTCATCCCTTTAACATGTGAACAGAGGAGCCTGCGGCTCATTACACTATCATTTGCTAAAGGGGGCCCAAGATCGCATGGCTGAGCTGTCGGAAACATCTATGCTACACCCCGGAGTTACAGTCAATAAACCCGTCAAACACAGGTATTTGCGCAACATCAGGAAACACTGGATGCTTTATGTCATGATCCTGCCCGGTATTTTGTTCTATATTATTTTCAAGTACATTCCACTGGGAGGAAGCGTGATCGCTTTTCAGAACTTTCAAATTATGAAAGGAATTTGGAACAGCCCTTGGGTGGGCCTGGATAATTTCAAGTTTATTTTTACGTACCAGGATTTCTATCATGTTCTTCGCAACACGGCTCTGATTGCCTTGTATAAGCTGGTGATCGGATTCCCTGCTCCAATTCTGCTGGCGCTGATGTTTAATGAAGTGAGAAAAATGCTGGCTAAACGCTTTTTGCAGAGTCTGTTCTATTTGCCTCATTTCCTCTCCTGGGTCGTCGTCGGAGGGATCGTCTTTGAAGTGCTAGCCTCAGGCGGATTTGTAAACGCATTCCGTGGTTGGCTTGGCTTCGAGCCGATACTGTATATGCAGCAGGAGCGGTTTTTCCGGCCCATTATCGTGCTCTCCTCCATATGGAAAGAGGTCGGATGGGGAACCATTATCTACCTCGCTGCGATCAGCGGTATTGACCCTACTCAATATGAAGCGGCTGTTATGGACGGGGCCGGCCGGTGGAAACAGACGATTTATATTACACTGCCCGCATTGTTCCCGACCATCCTTATCCTGTTCCTGCTGAATATCGGCAACTTCCTGGAGCTGGGCTTCGATCAGGTCTATAACCTGCTGACACCGATGACCTATTCGGTAGGGGATATTATAGAGACCTATGTATACCGCTCAGGTGTGCTGCAAGGGCAATACAGTGTAACGACGGCCATTGGCCTGTTCCAGTCCATTATCGGCTTTATTCTGCTCTGGATCTTCAATCGGCTGGCCAAAAAAACCGGAGAGGGGTTGTGGTAGTGAAGCAGAACTTAGGAGAAAAAGGTTTCCAAGTAGCCAACTACGTCTTCCTGACGGCTGCTGCTTTTACCATGATCCTGCCGCTGCTGCACCTGTTCGCGGTTTCCCTGAGTTCTCCGGTTGCGGCAGACTCCAAGGAAGTCTTCCTGTGGCCGGTCGGCTTTACGTTGGCATCCTGGAAGCACATCTTGCAGAGCTCCGGCTTATGGCAATCCTTTGGTGTAACCGTGTTCATCACGGTGGCGGGTACGGCGCTGAGCATGCTCTTTTCTGTGCTGACCGCTTTTCCACTGTCACGCCGGGAGTTCCTGCTCCGCAAGCAAGTGATGCTGGGCATCGTCATCACGATGATTTTCAATGCGCCGATGATCCCGTTCTTCCTGACGGTAAGGGAGCTGGGCATGATGAATTCACTATGGTCCTTGCTCATTCCGGGTGTCATCGGCACCTTCAATATGGTTATTCTGCGCACCTTCTTTATGAGCTTGCCGAAGGAGCTGGATGACACCGCCCGGATTGACGGCTGTCATGATTTCCGGATTCTGTTCCAGATTTATCTGCCGCTATCCAAGCCGGTGCTGGCCACGGTCAGCCTGTTCTATGCCGTAGGCTACTGGAACACGTTCCAGCGGGCGGTACTCTTCCTGCGTGATCCCGGACTGTGGCCGCTGCAGATGAAGCTGCGCGCCTATTTGACCAGCCCGGAGGAACTGGCTCAGGTGAACATGTTTCTGGGCGACTACAACTTCAACACAACCACGTTAAAGGCGGCGACGATTCTTTTTGCAAGCGTTCCCATCATTATGGTGTATCCTTATTTACAGAAATATTTTGTGAAGGGTTCGCTGCTGGGATCGCTGAAAGAATAATACTTTACCAAGGGGATGATTCAATGAGAACACAACTTACCCACAAGATTGTACCGCTAATGCTCAGTCTGTCCATGCTGCTGGTGGCTGGCTGCGGCAGCAATACCCCGAACGCGGAAGGCAGTGAAGGTGCAGCGGGTGAAGGGAACTCGGGGACCGGGGCAGTAAAAGTCGAAGTATTCAAAAGCCATATGGGCATCGGCAGCATGCCGGCTGCCGATGATCCGCATGTGAAATACATCGCTGACCAAACAGGGGTTCAGTATGAGCTGATTACAACCCCTCCCGGCTCGGAGCCATCCGAATATCTGAACCTGATGATCGCCTCGGATGACCTGCCGGATATCCTGCGGCCGATCGGAGGCGTCGAGCAGACGCTGATCCAGCAGGGCGGAGCGCTGCCCCTGGATGAACTGCTGCCTGAATATGCCCCGCATGTCTGGGAGAGTATTCCCCAGGAAGCCTGGGATATCGTCCGCTCCGCTTCCCCTGACGGCAAAATCTATTATGTGCCCAAAGTGTTCCTGGTGCCGGAACGTGCACCCCTGATCCGCAAGGATTGGCTGGATAAGGTGGGTATGGAGATGCCAAAGACCAAGGATGAATATGTCGAGCTGCTCAAAGCCTTCCGTGACAAGGACCCGAACGGCAACGGCAAGGCGGATGAGCTGCCTACAAGCGGAAGGGAATTCGGCAGATGGATGGACCATCTGTTCGCTATTTACGGGGTAGCGATGTGGGAAGGGTATCCTGAATGGGATGAATACGATGGAAAAATCCAGTATGCAGGGACCACCGCCAATATGCGGGAGGCCATCAAGTTCATCCGCATGCTGTATGAAGAAAAACTGCTGGACAACGAAACATTCCTGAACAAAGGGGAAGTCTGGCAGGCCAAAATAAACAATAACCTCGTGGGCAGCTGGTACCATTTGCCGGCGAATGTACGTGATCGGTACAATGCCATGCTGACCCAGGCACCGGATGCTTACATTGCGGCGATGCCGCTGCCCAAAGCCGAGGGCTTTGACGCCTTCGTAACCCAGAAGAGCATGGGTGAACCGGAATGGATGATTCCTGCGGCCAAGCAAGATAATGCTTCTAATGCCCTGAAGCTGCTGGATTTCTTCTATAATCCCGAGAATGATGAATTTGTCCGCTTTGGGCTTGAAGGGGAGCAGCATGAAGTCAAGGACGGGCGCAAGGTAATTATCCCGCCTGCCGACAACAAACCGCTTGCACTTGGCATGAAGAATTTGACCACCACAGACGACATGAACAAGCGGATTGAAGAGACTTATCCGGAGAACCAGCAGCAAATGGTCAAAGACATGTTCACAGTCAGCACCGCCGATGCCCGGCAAATTGCCGGTGACGGTCTTCCGGCTTCTGTATATGAAGGTTATCCCGATATCCAGTCCCACAAGCTGTTCCAGGAGGTATTGACCAAGATTGTCATCGGCGAGCAGCCGCTGGAGGCTTATGATGAATACGTGAAGAAATGGAATGCCTCCGGGGGCGAAGAAGTGACCCATCGCGTGCAGGAATGGTATGAGAAGGTGAAAAAATGAGAAAAAGATATGCCATATGCGGTGTCAGCGGCAGAGCTTTGGGACAATTCGCCAAACCGATTCATGAGCTGTTCTCCCATAATTCGGAGGTCGTGGCACTGCTGGATACGGACCCTGCACGATTTGAAGCTTATCGCTCCCGCTTCCCGGATCACACAGAAGTTGCCGTTTATGCAGCTTCTGATTTCGGGACTATGGTGGAGGAGACGAAGCCCGACTGTATCATTGTCGCTGGCAGGGATGATACCCATGTACGCTATATCACAGCAGCGCTGGAGCGTGATCTGGATGTGATCACCGAGAAACCTATGGTCACTACGGGGGCTGACGCCAGACGCGTTCTGGAAGCGGAAGCCGTAAGCCGGGGCAAGGTGACCGTAACCTTCAATTACCGCTATATGCCAATTCACATGCGGATCAAGGAGATGATTCAGGAGGGAAAGGTTGGCCGTGTCACCTCCATAGACCTTAACTGGTATATCGATACCCATCACGGCTCCAGCTACTTCAAACGCTGGAACCGTGAACGGGCCTTCTCAGGCGGCTTGTCTGTCCATAAAAGCACCCATCATTTCGACCTGGTCCAGTGGTGGATCAACCAGAAGCCGGTGGAGGTCTTCGCCTATGGAGCACTGAACTATTACGGTGCTGAAGGCGAGTGGAACCCGGCGCGGGAGGATGGAAGACACTGCCGGACGTGCAGAGTCTCCGAAGACTGTGCCTATTATTCCCGCTGGACACCGCGCAGCCGCCAGATCCGGGTGCCGGATGACCACCTGAATCTGCTCGGTGCAGATTCTAAGGATTTCCCATACACGTCCTACCGTCCGGACCAATGCATCTTTGATTCCACAATCGCAATAGAAGATACGTATACGGCAGCAGTGAAATATAACGGAGGAGCGCTGATGAGCTATTCGGTCAATTTCTCGCTTCCTTACGAAGGCTACCGGCTGGCGGTGAACGGCACACGGGGCAGGCTGGAGACACTGGAATACCATATGCCCGCACGCACGCCTTTCCCCACACCGGTCCAGACTATCGACTACTTTCCCCTGTTTGGGTCGAAGGAGACGATTCATGTCGTACACCGGGAAGGAGGTCATGGCGGGGGAGACCCGCTGCTGCTAGAGGATATTTTTCTGGGCGAAGACCGGAACCGGCCGTACCGGATTCTGTCGGGTGCCGCAGACGGTGCTTATTCAGTTGCCGCCGGGGAGGCGGTATGGCGTTCTGCGGAAGAACACCGGCCCGTTGCCATAGACGAAGTGCTTGGCGGTTGGGGAAGTACAGTGCCGGGGCAGAAAGTGAGAGAGCAGAGAACATGAGCAGACAAGGTTATTTCGCGCCGGAAGAGAGCATTGCCTATCAGGGCGGTGAGGACGTTATGCACACGCTGATGACCATTGCGGCAAGATACATCGGGGCCAATCCGCCGCACCCTCCGGTCTACAGGGTCACCAGACCAGGACCGGTGCGAAAGAGTGAGGACCACCGCTACAGCTTCCCGCTGGGAGAATTGTTCCCCGGCATGCGGCAGGGGCAGAAGGTGTACGCCTGGGCCAAGCTCTGGAGCGACAATGAACAGGAGTTCATCTTTCATGTGACCTGCTTCGGCCCGCTCAGAGTATACCATCAGGGAAAGGCCGTCTACGGCTCCGCCTCAGATGAAGAATATCCTGCGCTCCCCCTGCTGAAGCTGAAACTCCGGCTGGTACAAGGCTGGAATGATTTCGTGCTTGAATTCAGCCGTGGACAGCAGGGAAGCGGCGGCCTGTTCGGCACCGGCTCCAGGAAGAACAAACCTCTTCACTTCATTGTGTCTTCCCTGGAGCGGGAGGGAGAGGAAGGCTGGCTCTATACCGAGCCGCTTGATGCTCCCCTGCAGGAGATTCCAGCAGGTCCCCTGAGGGAGGAAGCTACCGGGGTGAGTTGGCTGCCGCGGCAGGAAGAGCCTGAAGGTGCAGCTCCATTCGGACAGCTGGTACGGATGTATGGCCGATCAAGCGGAATGTCTGCCTATGCGTGGACGAAGATCAACGGCTCGTACTGCGGGCATGAGCCTGTGGTGTTCTCCGGTGAAGCCTTCAGTCCGGTGGAATTCTCGGTTGACGGGAAGGAGGTCTTCCGGCAGGAACGGGCGGGAGCCTTCCGCTTCGAGCTGCAGTTGTCCCCTGCCAGTCATCACCTGACTGCGAACTGTCTCTGCGGACAGCAGGATTGGGGCTTCCGGCTGGATCCGGCTTCACTTGCGCTATTAACTCCTGCGCAGGATGTAAAAGGATACAATGGCAAATGGCTGTACCTGGGACCCTTTCAGGCCGGGCAGGAGATAGACCTGACTGCCTGTCAGACCATGAAGCAAACGGTCCGCAGCGGGACAGGAGAAGACGTATACTGGCGGACGGAACTGCAGGGCGGAGAGGTGCGTCCATTCTTGGAGAATGAATGGTTCGGCCGAGCGAACTATCCGCTTGGAGTCACCTTGTATGGTCTGCTTCAGCTCGGCAAAGCGGGGGACCGGCCGGATATCCGCGACTACGTGCTGAACCACATCGAATTTGCCTCTTCCCGTTTCAGTTATTCCCTGTGGGACAGAGCACGTTATGGGGCCGCTGGACTTAATAACCAGCTGTCGCATATCGACAGCCTGGATGACTGCGGATCTTTCGGAGCTACCCTGCTGCTGGCCGATCAGGAACGCAAGCTGGAAGGGGCCGCGCAGACCGCAGCTCATATCGCGGACTATATTTTGCATCGGCAGGACCGTCTGGAAGATGGAACCTTATACCGCAAGGTTGGTGTCTCAAGAACGATGGATAATACCCTGTGGTGTGATGATCTGTACATGAGCATCCCGTTCCTATGCAGATATGCACACTGGTCGAGTGACGGGAAGGCGCTGGATGAAGCGGCAAGACAGGTACTTTTGTATAAAAAATACCTCTATATCCCGCAGCGGCAAATCATGTCTCACGTGTTCGATGTGGAACGGGGTCAGCCCACACTTACCCCATGGGGCAGAGGCAACGGCTGGGTGCTGTTCTCCTTGTCTGAGCTGCTGACGGCGCTGCCTCCAGAGCATCCTTCCTCCACGGCTCTCCTTCAGTTCTATAGGGAATTGTGTGCAGGATATTTGGGACTACAGGGCAGGGATGGATTATGGCATCAGGTGCTGACGGACCTCGAGTCTTATGAAGAAACTTCCTGTACCTCAATGTTCATCTATTCGTTCGCCCGTGGGGTACAGCTTGGCTGGCATGTGGAGCCGGAACCCTATACACAAGCTGTGCTGCGGGGATGGAGGGGACTTACCCGGCGGTCGATCGACAAACAGGGGAATGTGTACGGGGTATGCAGGGGCTCAAGCTATTCTTTCTCCAATCAATACTACAAGCATGAGCTGAGCTGGAACCTGAATGATATCCATGGGATCGGTATTGTGCTCCTGGCCGGGCTGGAAGCCATGTCCATGCAGGAATGGCAGGAGCACGCTTCGTCTGCGGAAACTGTCGAAACTGTCGAAACTGTTGGCAACCCTGGGAACGGGACACCCATAAGGAGATAGAATAGGCATTACGGCCGGGTCGTATTGGGCAAGCGGGCACTGTATAATGGCGGTATATTGCATATAAGGCGGGAGATAACTGTGACCCTATCCTTTTTAAAGTGGCTGAAATTCAATTTCACCAATACCCAGACCCGGCTGCTGCTGATCCTGACCATTGCCGTCTTTATGATTATTATCGCCGTCGGGATGACTACGTATTATTCCTCCAAGTCGGTATTGCAGCAGGAGCTTAGTGAACCGCAGCACCAGATGCTGCGCATCAGCATGAATGACATTGATGAGGCGATCCGGGAAAGCGACCAGATCGCGGTAAAAATCGCACTGAACGGCAACGTGTATAAATTTCTCACGAATGAAATACAAGGCTCATACCGCAATATCACGGAATTACTGCAGTTTCTGGAAACTCTAATCAGCAGTACACCTTTTATTAAGAGCGCTTACATTTATGATATGGAGCGAGAGAGCATGGTTGCTTTTCCTCAAGGCTATAGCTCCAACAAAGCCAATTTCCCTGATTCGGATTGGGTCGGGGTGGCTGCTGAGCTTAAGGACCGGCCCATGCTGGTCAAGCAGCGGGAGATCCCGGCAGGTTCAGGGAAATCCGTGCCACAGATCACACTCTACCGGAAGATTATGCTGTCCAAGCAGCTGAAGGGGATTATCGCGGTGAATTTCAAGACGGAGCAAATGTTCGAGCATATGCTGCTCTCTTCCGTCTCCCACCTTGACAGCCACCGCTTCATTCTTGATACCGACAACCAGCCGCTGTATGATCTCGGCAATTATGCCGTCGGAGAGGAGGCAGTAGGTCAGGTACTTACACAGCTGGAAGGGGAACAGCTTGGTGAGTTCAAGCATGAAGGCAAGCTCCTGCTGGCTTCACAGATTATTTCGCCTTACACCGGATGGCGCTACCTGTCGGTGATATCGCAGGACAGTCTGCTGGCCAATGCCCGGAAGATCCGCGATATCGTCTTCGTGGTATCTCTGCTGGCTCTTGTGGCAGGGGCGGCCTCGATCACTTTCTATAATGCGGCCGCCTTCAGGCCCGTGAGGCGGATGAGGCAGCTGCTCAGCGGCTATGACCGGGAACGGATCAGCCCGGAACTGATCGATCTGGAGAAAATAACGGGCCAGCTGCTTACGGATCATGCCCAGCAGGCCATTAATCTCCGGCAGACCCTTCCGGAAGCCTCCTCCAAATTTCTGACAGATATTTATACCGGTAATATGACAGGAAATCGGGAAATCGGCGAGAAGTGGAGTCGTTACTTCAAGGATTGGAGTGATGAGCCGCTGGCAGTCGCCATGCTGTCCATCGACGATTATGACGCCTGGTGCGAACGCTTCAAGAAGTCGGATCATTCCCTGCTGAAATTTGCCATTGCCAATATCATTGCCGAGCTGCTGTCCGGACAGTGGCGTGTGCTGTCGGCCGATCTGGGCAGAGACCGGATGCTGGTTATGCTGCAGCCGCTTGAGCCAGGCAGGGACATCAGGGCAGCGGCAACCATCCAGGAAGCACTTGCGATGATCCCGCGGCTGCTTAAGTTCCAGGTCTCCGCCGGTGTGAGTGGATATCAAGAAGGGTTCATGCGGCTTCAGCAAGCGATGCAGGAAGCAGAGCAAGCACTCGAGTACAGATTGTACCGCGGATATGAATACGTGATTCCGTTCGAAGAGATTTCCGGTCATCAGCTGCCGGAGAGCCCTTCCGAAGAACATGAAGTCATGGCTAAGCTGACTGAAGCCATCGAAGCCGGCAGCGGGGAAGAGACACGGAAGGTGCTGGATAAAATGCTCAACCGCATTAAGACTGAGCAGTGGCACCCTTCCTCTGCGCTGAACTTTCTGGAGGCTGTTGCAGATACGCTGGAGCGCATCCGTCTGAACCGCGAGACAGAAGGCTGCGGAATCGAAATGTCCGGCTTGCGGACGATGCATCTGGAAGCTGCCTGGACTCTGCTGCGGAGGCAGGCAGAAGCCTTGGCTGAATGGTTCGGCAGCCTGCTGCTCAGCAAGGACTTCATTCTGTGCCAACAGATGATTACATTTATGAGCAGCCATCTGCAGGACCCTGTAGGCATTCAAGAGATTGCCGGGCACGCCGGCATCGGCACCAGTCTGGCCAGCCAGCTGTTCAAGCAGGAAATGAACGATACCCTTCACGGATATTTCACGAAACTGCGGATGGAACGTGCCTGCGAGCTGCTGCTGGATACGGATTACAGGATTTCAGAGATCGCTTACATGGTTGGCTACCAGCATGAGAACAGCTTTATTCGCGTGTACCGTAAATACAAGGACATTACACCGGGCAAATACAGGGAGATGATGCGCAGCCGCAGAGATTCTCTGCTGGGTTCCTAACATCCCCTGTCTAAACCCGCTTGATGAGAAGGAGGCAGAGCCATTCATGGATCGTAAATCGGTCGTCAACAGGAACCATCCGGTTTTGACACAGCTTGAGCCCAGGTCGCCTTTATCCGTTGGCAATGGAGAATTTGCATTCAGCGCTGATTTTACCGGCCTTCAGACCTTTCCGGATGCCTACGAAATCCCCCTCGGCACACAGTCCAATTGGGGTTGGCATTATACCGGCGGCCATCAGGTCTTCGGAGAACAGGATATCGTCTATCAGGCATTTGAAACCTACGGGCGCAAGGTGCTGTACCCCATGAAACCGGAAGACAAGGAAGAGGCCTACCACTGGCTGCGCCAGAATCCGCACCGGCTTCAGCTTGGGCGGATATCATTCCGGCTGCTGCGGGAAGACGGGCAGGAAGCAGGTGCTGCCGGTACGGTTCCGGTACGTCAGGAATTGAACCTCTGGACTGGTGTCCTGCACAGCGAGTTCACTGTGCAGGGAGCGCAGGTGCGGGTGGAGACAGCTTGTGACCCGCAGCAGGACTGCATAGCCATTCGTGTCCATTCAAGATTAATCCGTGAGGGGCGTCTGCAGCTGTTCGTTGTGTTCCCCTCACCCGATATGACCCACCGGAGCTGGTCCAAATCTGTATTTCCCGATTGGGAGCAGGACAGCAGACACTGTACCGAGCTAACGGAGGTCAGTATGGCTTCCGCTTCGCTGAGACGCGTGCTGGATGAAGATAAATATGCCGTGAAATGGCTCTGGGACGCAGGCCGTCTGGAGCAGACCGGCCCCCATGAATTCACGCTGCTTCCCGAGGCTGTCGAAGACTCCGAAAGCTGGTCCTGCAGTGTGGCTTTTGCTGCCCGGGAGCCGGAGCCGCAGCCAGCAGAAGCTGTTCTGCGCGCAAGCTCGGTCCACTGGGAGGAATTCTGGAACAGCGGAGCCGCAATAGACCTGGCCGGCAGTGCAGACCCCCGTGCTGCCGAGCTGGAGCGCAGGGTGGTGCTGTCCCAGTTCCTGTGCGCCGTGCACAGCGGAGGGTCCATGCCGCCGCAGGAGACCGGCTATATGTACAACAGCTGGTTCGGCAAAATACATCTGGAGATGCACTGGTGGCATGCCGCCCATTTCCCGCTGTGGGACCGTGCCGACTTGCTGCGCAGGAGTATGGATTGGTACCTGACCATCTTGCCCGAAGCTCGTGAGCTGGCCCGTTCCCAAGGTTATGCCGGGGCACGCTGGCCCAAAATGGTCGGCTATAACGGGCGGCAGACCCCGTCACCGGTGGCTCCGGGCTTGATCTGGCAGCAGCCGCATCCGATGGCACTAGCCGAGATGTGTTATTCGGCCCGGCCTGAGCGGTCCGTACTGGAACACTATAGGGACATTGTATTTGAAGCGGCTGACTTTATGGTTTCCTATGCCCATTGGGATGGGGAGAGGGAAGCTTATGTGCTGGGTCCGCCGCTGATCCCCGCACAGGAGAATCATGCCATGAACGACAGTCTGAATCCGCCGTATGAGCTGGAATACTGGAAATTCGGGCTGGAGATTGCCGTCCGGTGGGCAGAGCGGCTGGATCAGCCGGTTAATCCGGCCTGGGTCAAGGTGGCTTCGCAAATGGCGAGGCCCCGGCAGGAGAACGGGGTCTATCTCGCTCACGAGAATTGCCTTGGCACATTTACCGACAAGAACCATGACCATCCCTCGATGCTCGGAGCGCTTGGACTGCTGCCCGGATCGCTGATCGATCAAGAGATTATGCGGAATACACTGCTCAAGGTCAAAGAATGCTGGGACTGGGAATCCGCTTGGGGCTGGGATTTCCCCATGTGCGCCATGACAGCGGCCAGGCTGGGAGAACCGGAGCTGGCGGTGGACTTTCTACTGATGGATGCTACGAAGAACACGTATTTGCCGAATGGACACAACTATCAAAGACCAGGCCTATGGGCGTATTTGCCGGGGAACGGCGGTCTGCTGACAGCTGTCGCCATGATGGCTGCGGGCTGGGCCGGCGGAGAGGAACGGCAAAATCCGGGATTTCCGCAAGACGGAAGCTGGTCGGTGGAGTGGGAAGGGCTTAAACCCCTGCTCTGATCAGCATGCCACTCAATTTGGAAAGGGAGGAGCAAGCCACATGACGAAAGGGACGGTAACCCCTGCAGAATGGAAAATGTATCATGACCGGATAACCGGACTGCCCGTCCGGCAATTGACGGATTACATGGCGCACAGCCATCATTTGTATTTTACCGAAAACGGCTGGTATGACGATTGGAGACGGCTGCTATTCGTCTCGGACCGGGGCAATTCGACCAATCTGTTCTCGATTCATTTAGACAACGGTGAAATCACGCAGCTTACCGATTACAAGAACAATGACCAGTTGGAGGTCTGTCTCCATCCAGAGGGCACTTATGCATATCTTAGGCAGGGGAGGGCTGTTCTCTCTCTTGACCTGAGCTCACTCCGGGAGCAACTGCTGTATGAATGCCCTGCCGGATATAACATCGGCAATCTCAGCTGCACAGCCGAAGGCTTATCCGTTCTGACCTGTATCCAGGAAGACCTGTCCGGCAGGCTGGATTTGGTCTTGGCAACGGATATGTCGGCCATCGAGAGCTGATGGAAGCTGCGCCTTCCAGCAGCATATTATCCATCGACCTTGCCTCGGGCCAGGCTAAAGAGGTATATCAGTCTGATTGCTTCATTACCCATGTGAATGCATCACCCACCAGGCCATGGTTAATGACCTTCTGTCATGAAGGTCCCTGGCATCTCGTGGATCACCGCATCTGGGGCCTGAACCTTAAGACGGGTAAGGTCTGGAGAATCCGTGAACGGCTGGCTCCCGGTGAGAAGGTGGGACATGAATTCTTTTTCCCGGATGGGGAGCGGATCGGCTATCATGGCTTTCGCCCTGACGGCACCAATTTCTTCGGAGCCATCCATTACGATAATTCAGATCTGGAAGAGACGGAGTTTCACTTTGATACCTGGCACGCCCATGCAGACGGATTATCCCAGGCAGTGGCTGACGGCAAGGGGAAAGTGAAGACCCTGACCCTCTGGCGCAGAACGGGGGAGGGGAACTTTGATGTACCCCGGGTCCTGTGCGAGCTGCGCTGCAGCTTTCATTCGCAGAAGGTGCATGCCCACCCACGGTTCACCGGACAGGGGGAGCGGATTGTTTTTACAAGTGACCGAACGGGGTACGCCAATGTCTATCTCATTGATCTTCCACAGGATACATCCACGCTGCCGTTGCTTGAAAGCTGAAGCAATCTGTAAATAGGCGGCGTGGCTAATCAAAAGGAGGGATTACGATATGGCCGAAACTTCGGCAGAGACTACTACACAGGAGCGCAGAATGTCCGTCAAAATTGCAGATACCCTGCTCTCCGAATGCAAGGACGGCAATCACCCGAAGCTTGCGGGCAAATGGGGGTATGTGGGCGGGATGACGCTGATGGCCCTGGAGCGCGCAGCCGTATGGAACAAGGAGCCGAAATACGCCGAGCTTGTTCACCATCATATGGATGAACTGATAGAACAAGCCGGTACCATCCGGACGTACCGGCTGGAGGATTACAATCTGGATATGATCAATGAAGGCAAGAATCTCTTTGCCCAGTGGAAACGCACTGGCGAAGACAAATATTATAAAGCGATTCTGCAGCTGGTTGCCCAGCTGAAAGGACAGCCGCGCACAAGTGAAGGCGGGTTCTGGCATAAGAAAATATATCCGTTCCAGATGTGGCTGGACGGTATTTATATGTCCTCGCCGTTTCTGGCGGAATACGCCAGCCTCTTCGATCATCAAGCCAGCTTCGATGAAGCGGCGCGGCAGATTCTGCTGATCGAGCGGAAGACCCGCAATCCCCGGACCGGCCTGCTGCATCACGCCTGGGATGAGAGCAGGGAACAGCGCTGGTGCGATAAGGACACCGGCCAATCCTTTCATGTCTGGGGCCGGGCCATGGGCTGGTATGCGATGGCAGTGGTGGATGCGCTGGAGCATTTTCCGCTCGATCATCCGCAGCGTGGACAGATCATGGGGATCTTTGAGCGGATGGCCTATGCGATCGCCCATGCACAGGACCAGGACAGCGGGTTGTGGTATCAAGTGATGGACCACAACGGCAGGGAAGGCAACTACCTGGAGGCCTCCGCTTCCTGTATGCTGACCTACGCGCTTGCCAAAGGCCAACGGCTGCATTATTTGGCCGAGCTGGACCACAAAGTCGTCGAACATGCGTATGCGGGTATCCTGAAGCAGCTGGTCACCGAGGATGAACAGGGAGTGCACCTGCACCGTATTTGTCACGGTGCCGGACTTGGCGGCAAGAAATACCGCGACGGTTCCTATGGCTATTATATCAGCGAACAGATCGTCAGCGATGTCCAGATGGGAGTAGCCCCGTTCCTGCTGGCTAGCATTGAAATGGAGAAGCTGGGAGCAGGAGAAGAGTGAAAAAGAAGAGCGGGCAAACGGACACAAGACCCGACAGGAACAAGCTGCGGCTGAGGTATCCGGCTTCCTGGTGGCAGGGGATGTGGCGCGAGGCGCTTCCTTCCGGCAACGGCAAGCTTGGCGCCTCTGTCCAAGGCGGCATACAAGAGGAGACGGTGCTGCTCCTGCACAGTGAATTATGGCATTGGGGCTGGAAGGATGAGCTGCCCGATGTTAGTCATACCTTGCCGGAAACCCGGCGGCTGATGGACGAGGAACAATACCTGGAGGCAAGCTGGCATCTGACCCGAACCCTGCAGGCACAGGGATATGCTTCCAGGCTGTCCTCCCGCTTTCCGCTGGCGGCATTGACGGTTTCAATGACCTGTGACAGCGCTTTTCGCAAATACCGCCGGGAACTGGATATGGACACGGGCGAGGTCCAGGTCCGCTGGCAGGAAGGGAAACGGAGTTATTCTAGAAGCCTATTCGTCTCTCGTGCGGATGATTGTGTCGTCTATGAGCTGGAGGGCCGGGAACTGGAGGAGATAGGCACGGTGCAGGAAACAGGAGCAGCAGGCAAGCCGTTGCTTACGGGGACAGTAGGTCTCCGGTTTCCCCCGGGCGACCGCGTACGGGAAGATGAGGAGTTCACGGCGCTGAAGTTGTCAGTAACAGTCAGAGCAGATGGCGATTACCTATTATATGGCGGCCGAAATGACGACGGACAGGACTTTGGTGCGGTGCTACGCCTGATACGGGTGGAAGAAGAGCCTGGTCTGGAAGATGCTACGGATGGCAAAACCTTGAGCCACTTAGGAAGCCAAATGGATTCAGGTGATGCCCGGCGAAGTGAACGGCATGAACCGGAGCTTAGCGGGAAACTCCATTTCCAAACGTCAGGCAAGCTGCTTATCCTTGTCAAAATGTTTGCCGCAGGCGAGCGGAAGCAGGAATGGTCGCGGCTGAAGCAAGAGCTGGCGGCGCTTGGTACCGATTACGGTACGCTGCTGGCGAGGCATACCGAGTTGCACCAGCCGCTGTTCCGCTCCGCAGAGCTTGATTTGGATGATGCGGCTGATGACGGCTGCTGTAATGAAGAGCTGCTGCTAGTAGCCTATGAAGGCGAAGCTCCCACCGGACTTGTTCGCAAGCTCTGGGCCTACGGCCGCTATCTGTTCATCAGCGGAACCTCTGAACACAGCAGTTTGCCTTTTGGACTATACGGCTTATGGGGGGGCGATTACCGGCTGATCTGGGGCCATAACATGGCCAATGAGAATGTGCAGATGATGTATTGGCATGCCGCTGTCGGAGGGTTGTCCCGCCTGAACCTGTCCTTGTTCCGTTATTACAACGGATTGATGGAGGACTTCCGGGACAACGCACGCAAGCTCTATGGCTGCGGCGGCATCTATATCCCAGCTGGAACAACACCCGGCATGGGTGTCCCGAATCAGATTGTCCCGGTCATCATGAACTGGACCGGAGCAGCCGGCTGGCTGGCCAGGCATTATTATGAGCATTACCAGTACACGGGCGATAGGCAGTTTCTGCTTAAGGAGGCTGTGCCCTTTATGATGGAGGCGTTGCGGTTCTATGAAGATTTTCTGGTGCTGGATGCAGACGGGCAATATATCATATACCCGTCCGTCTCCCCGGAGAACACGCCGGAGAACTTCATGCCAAGGGATGGGCAGCAGCTGGCCCATCCTATGCCCACAGCCATCAATGCCACCATGGACATTGCCATCATTAAGGAATTGCTGCAGCATGTCATTGAAGCCAGCCGTATCGCCGGTATCCACTCCGGCGAGATCCCGCGCTGGGAATCCATGCTGGAACGTTTGCCCTCCTATATCCTGGGTGAGGAGGGGGCTGTGAAAGAATGGCTGCATCCCGCTTTTGAAGACCGGTGTGATCATCGTCATCTTTCACATCTGTATCCTGTTTTTCCTGGACAGGAAGTTACCAGGGAGGAACAGCCGGAACTATTCCGGGCCTTCGAGACAACGGTGCATCAGCGCCAGCTTGGAGCCCAGAGCGGCTGGTCTCTTGCCCATATGTCATCCATATATGCACGGCTTGGCGACGGGGAGCGGGCCTTGGAAAGTCTGGATATTCTTGCACGCTCCTGTCTGCTTAATAATGGCTTCACCCTGCATAACGACTGGCGCAATATGGGAGTATGTATGTCCATGCCGGCAGCTCCCGTGCAGCTGGATGCCAATCTGGGCTGGGTCAATGCGGTACAGGAGATGCTGCTCTTTGTATCGCCGCAATGGATCAAACTGCTGCCGGCACTGCCGGCGCGGTGGACCAGGGGCTCTATTCACGGCTGGTGCATACCGGGAGGCAGCCTGTCCCTCGCATGGGATCGGACAACAGGAACATTTCGGGCAGAGCTGACCGCCATCCGCCGGATCACCACGAGGCTTCAACTGCCGGAATGGACCACCTCAAGTAAGCTGTATATCAGCAATCACAGGATCTTGGCTTCGTCTGCTGCGGACGGTACCTATGTGCTTGATCTTGAAGCCGGCGACAGCCTGGTTGTTGAGCAGACCACATACCAATGATACCCCCGACGGCTTAGTGTTCAGTTCAACAATAAGGGATATGATGAGGTAAATGAACACGAAGAGACGGCAGCCTGAGGGCTGCCGTTTTTTGATTTCATGAATCAGTCTGTGCCGAAAGGCTTTTTCTTGTGATACTCGATGATCGTTCTGGCGGTGGCTTCATCGGTGATGAGCATATTAATGAACTGCCCGCTTAGCGCTGCCATAATGCAATCAATTTTGTGCAGGCCAAACGCCATGCCTACTACTGTGTTGATCTGCTGTAAATGATCCAGGCTTAGCCCAATAACTCTATGGTTAATGGGATGCCTGCTTACGCTTCCATCCTGCTTAATGAATCTGGAATTAATGTCAGCCACGATATCCAGTTCTTTCAATTCGGTCATGAGTTGTTCATTCAGATACCCGGATCTTTCCATAGTTGACAAGGAGAACGGATTGCCGATGCCGACAAGCGCCAGATCAATCTGCTCGCCTTCCCGCAGAACCTGGGCAATATTCGGCAGCAGGCAGATCTGGTCCTTCAGCTCTGCCGTTTCAACGACAGCGGGGGCATAGAGGGTATCACAGGTTCCGCCCAGTTTTTTGGACAATTCATAGGCAATTTGGTTGGAGTGCATCTCATTTCTGTGATTTCCGGTGCCGCCGACGAGTGGAATGATTTTGACATTTTCTTTTTTCTCAAGCGGGAATTCCCGTACCATATGATACAGCGTATTTCCCCATGACACACCGATGCGGTCACCATTCTTAATCAGCTTGAGCACAAATTGGGCAGCGGCCTTCCCAACCGCCCGGGACAATAGCTCCTTATTCAAGTCTTTGGTCGGAACGACCAGGACTTGCTTCAGCTTGAAGACCTGTTCAATTTCTTTCTCAAGGATGGATATCTCCTGGTCATCGTCATTTATGACAATTTCAATGATGCCTTCGTCACGTGCGCGTTGAAGCATCTTGGAGATGACAGGCCGGGATACCCCGATCTTCTCTGCGATTTTCTCCTGTGTCCAAGACTCGTAATAATACATTTTGCAGACCTTCACAATGATTTTGCGTTCTTCTATGTTCACATATAGTCCGCCTTTATCCTAGTAGTGCCTCACATACACACTATAGAGGGGGGGTTGACCAACCGTCAAGCCTGCCAAAATATGGGGAATATTTCCTTGATCCAGATTTGACACTTCGATGACACTGGCATCACAAACCATTATTACAATTGTAATTGTCCGGAACATATGTAAACGAACATGCCATTTTAAAACAACAGCATAGGGTAGGGAGGCATACATGAATGTAACAATATTAGGCTACTGGGGGGGATATCCAACAGCTGGAGGTGCAACTGCGGGTTATCTGGTTACCACTGAAGAAGGTCAAATCCTGCTGGATTGCGGAAGTGGGGTCATGAGCCGGTTTCCTTATGAAACCAGTGTCGAAGCTATCTCAGGTGTCATTCTGTCACATCTGCATCATGACCACATCGCAGATCTGGGAATTCTTCAATATGCAGCGGCAGGAGCGATTCGTAATGGAAGGATGCCGCATAAGCTGACCGTCTATACACCGGCTGAACCGGCTGACAAGCTCAAACCGCTGATGGATGCACATACCGATATTCATGTCATTGATCCTGCTTGCAAGGTGTGGCTGGCCGGAGCCTTAATTGAGTTCATGTCTGTGCAGCACACCATTCCCTGCTATGCCATTAAGGTCACTTATCGTGGCAAAGTGCTCGTCTACTCCGGGGATACCTCCTACTGCGAGGCACTGATTGAGCTGGCCAAGGATGCCGATATTTTTTTGTGCGAGGCAACGATTTGCAGAGGGAGCCTGCATACCACGGGACAAGGGCATATGGATGCCAGTGAAGCTGGTAAGATCGCCGGTATGGCCGGTGTGAAAAAACTGGTACTGGTGCACTTGCCAGGCGACGGCAATCTGGAGCAGATGCGCAGGGAAGCCAGCCAAGCCTTTGGCGGACCTGTAGACTTGCCGGAGCCCTCACGGCTGTATGTAGTCTGATTAGGAAGGTGGCGAAACGGCAATATGTATAAATTGCTGGCCCTGGATATGGACGGGACGCTCTTGAACCCCGACAAGATCATGACGGCAGGCACAATTCATTCTATACAGAAGTTAATATTGGCAGGTACTGCAGTAACCATCGCATCAGGGAGATTTCCTGCCTCTGTATGGCTGCATGCCAGAGAGGCCGGGATGAACTTCCCGCTCGTTGCGCTAAATGGAGCCGTCACCCTGGATACAACAACTGGCAGCCTTCTTTCCGGATTTCCACTCTCCGCAGCAGATGCGGCACGCTTGGTGTCCATAGTACAGGCTTGTGGGGCCTATGTGCATTTTTATGGCTTTAACACGCTTTATGTCCCAGAACTTAATGAGATGAATAAGCGCTGGCCGCTCGCCAACGTGGTCGTTCACCCGGATAAAGAGCTTACTGAAGAGAATTACAGGCTGCAGACGGAGATGATCCGGGTTGAAGCAGTTAATGGCGAGATGATTGATTTCGTTCAGAATTCAGAAGTGCCTGTATACAAGGCTGCGGTGATCTGCACCGATACGCTCGTGCTTGACCAGTTGCTGCTTATTCTACAGAACTGGGGAACCTTCGAGCTTACCCGGACCGGAAGTCACAGATTTGATGTGAATGCCTCTGGAGTCAACAAACAAAGTGCACTGGTGCAGCTGTGCTCGGAACATGGAATTGATTCCTCCGAAGTGGCCGCAGCCGGGGATTATGACAATGATCTCGCCATGTTGCGCTGGGCTGGTCTTGGCATTGCAATGGGCAACGCCAAGACTCATGTTCAGGCGGCCGCTAAGGTGGTAACAGGCAGTAACTCGGAAGATGGGCTTGCCCAGGCTATTCAGCGTCATTTGCTCTTCACTCTATAAATACCAATAAGGGAGAGATTATAGATGAAAACCATTAAAAAAAGCTTGGTACTACCGGCATTAACGGCAATGCTCTTATTCAGCGGCTGTGCGGCACAGGGAGAAAATGCTGCAGAAGGGAAAACGCCAGGCAGTGCGGAAGCGGCGGGAATCTCAGGGGCACTCTCATTCTACACTTCACAACCGGAAGAGGATGCCACCAAACTGACTGCTGCTTTTAATGCTAAATATCCAGATGTCCAGGTTAACATCTTCCGCTCGGGAACCGAAGAAGTAACTGCTAAGATCCAGGCAGAGCAACAAGCGGGCAAGACCCAGGCGGATGTACTGCTACTGGCGGATGCTGTAACGTTTGAGAGCCTCAAGCAGCAGGATCTATTGCAGGCTTATCAATCTCCTGAAGCGGAGAAGTTCCCTGCTGAGCTGAAAGATTCGGAAGGAATGTACACCGGCACGAAGGTTATGGCTACTGTACTGGCTGTGAATACGCAGAAAGTAACAGTACCCCCTACTTCCTGGAACGTATTGAGCTCCGCGGAGAGTAAAAATGCCAGCATCATGCCAAGTCCTTTATACTCTGGAGCAGCAGCCTATAATATCGGCGTATTCAGCCGTACCGGAGGCTACGGATGGGAATTCCTGCAAACGGTCAAGGATAATGGGATAGCTGTCATTAAAGGAAATGGAGCCGCCATGAAAGCGGTGGCCAGCGGTGAGAAGTCTTACGGAATGATTGTGGACTACCTGGTTGCCCGTGAGAAAGCCAAAGGATCGCCGGTAGAGCTCTACTATCCGGAAGAAGGGGTGCCGATCATCACCGAGCCGATTGGAATTATGAAAGAGGCACAGAATACTGACGCCTCTAAAGCTTTTGTGGATTTTGTTCTCTCCGAAGAAGGCCAGAAGCTGTCTGCGGAAATAGGCTACACGCCTATCCGTGAAGGGATAGCAGCACCTGTAGGCTTAAAAAGCATCTCGGAAATGAAGATCCTCTCGGCGGATCTTGATCAGCTGACTGCGGATCGTGAAACGGACAAGCAGCAATTCATCAAAGTGTTCGGCGAATAATGGATGGAGCCGATTGATATGCCAAAAACAAAACCATACGCTCCATCACGAGCGGTCCAAGGAAAAGGGCGTATGCCCTTTTCTGCTATTAAACAAAGGTTCGGGAAGAAGCAGATTGTTACCTGGCTAGGCGCTATAATCGTTCTTTTGTTGTTTGTATTGCCTGTTCTTAAGCTTGTTTTGCTTAGTTTCCGTGGGGAGCAAGGGCTTGTGTTAACGAACTACAGTGAGCTTATGCAGCAGAGCCGGTTCTGGAATACCCTGCGCAGCACAGCCATTATTGTTGGGGGTTCAACCGTTCTTTCCTTATTCCTTGGAACTGCAGCCGCTTGGCTGATTGCATACACGGATATTCCCCGGAAGCGGATGCTGCATATAGCGATCCTGCTGTGCTTTATACTGCCTTCTTATGTATTGACGCTGTCCTGGTCTTCCTTTATGGGCACGCAGGGCATTGTAGCCAAGCTGCTGGGATGGTTGAGTCCAGGGCTTATGCCGTGGAGTATGTACAGCATGGGAGGAATCATCTTCGTGATGGGAATCCATCATTTCCCGCTGGTGTATATGTTTACGTTGGAGGTCTTCCGCAAAATCCCACGCGATCTGGAATGGGCATCCCGGGCAGGAGGAGCAGGCAAATTGGAAACGTTCTGGCGGATTACGCTGCCCCTGGCTCTGCCCGGCCTTACGGCTGGAGGACTGCTCGTATTCCTGGCATCGCTGGATAACTTCGGTATCCCGGCCTTTCTGGGCACGCCTGTGAACATCTCGGTGCTAAGTACCCTTATTTATGAAGAAATTATCGGGTTTGGCCCGTCTGCTTTTGCCCGTGGCGCTTCGTTATCCGTATTGCTTGGCTTAGCTGCGATTATGGGGAGTCTGCTGCAATGGCTGCTTCTGCGCAAGAGCCACGCCTCCGATACGATTCAACCGGATTATTCACCCAGGTATACACTGGGCAAATCAAGAAAATGGGTATCTGCGCTATTATGGGCATTTCTGCTGTTGGTTACGGTGGTTCCGTTATTCTCGATGGTATCGATGTCCTTGAAAAAAGCCTACGGGCTTGGCCTGACTGCGTCCAATATGACGTTTAATAATTATCGTTACATCCTGTTCGAGAATCCGCGGGTATGGCAAGCGATACAGAATAGTCTTGTGTTATCCGGTATTACCATGCTGGTATGCCTTCTGATTGGCTCTTGCTTCGCTTATATTCGGGTTCGCAAGCCTTCACGGCTGAATCGGCTGGCAGAACTGGCCACGGCTGTTCCTTATACATTGCCCGGTATCGTGTTCGCCTTGTCGATGATTCTAGTCTGGATGGAACCTATTCCCGGATGGAATCCCGGGATATATGGAACAATGGCCATCCTGTTCATTGCTTACATCTGCCGGTTTATGATCCTGCAGATTCGTTCCGGTGTGACGGCCTTTATGCAGGTCGACATCTCTATGGAGGAAGCCGCTCGCATCTCGGGTGCGGGTCCCTGGCAACGATGGCGCTCAGTCTTGCTGCCGCTTACCCTGCCAGGTATTTTGACTGGCGGCTTGCTGGTCTTTCTGACAGCGCTGACTGAACTGACAGTGTCAGCCTTGCTCTATTCCTCGGGTTCCCAGACGATAGGTGTGACTATATTCAGCTTTGAGCAAGCAGGGGAAACCCTTTATTCTACAGCCTTATCAAGCCTGATCGTCGTGTTGATTGCGGCAGGAGGAGCCCTCGTGCTGCTCGTTCAGAAGTGGGCAACGCGGAAGGGAGTGCGGCCATGAGTATTGAAATGAAACGAATCAGCAAAGTATTTGGGAGTGCCCAGGCCTTGCATTATATTGATCTAACCATAGAAGAAGGAGAGTTTGTCGCTATCCTGGGACCTTCAGGCTGTGGGAAAACAACGCTGCTGCGAATCCTTGCCGGCTTCGAGCAGCCAACTACAGGGCAGATCAGCTTAAATGGCAAGCTGGTAGCCGGAGATGGCTTGGTTCTGCCGCCGGAGAAACGAAGAATCGGGATGGTATTCCAATCCTTCGCCTTGTGGCCCCATATGAATGTGACGGAGCACATCCGGTTTCCGATTCGTACACACAAGGAAACGCCCGCACGAATCAAGCAGAATGAGCAGGAGAGGGTGAACCAGGTGCTTGAGCTTACCGGACTTACCAAGCTGGCCTCCCGTATGCCTCATGAGCTCTCCGGCGGCCAGAAGCAGCGGGTAGCCATCGCCAGGGCCATTGCACCTGAACCTTCGCTATTGTTAATGGATGAGCCGTTAAGCAGCCTGGATGCCATGCTTCGGATGGATATGCGCCGGGAAATTCAGGATGTTCATCGCCGTACCCGCTCTGCCATTGTTTACGTAACACATGATCAGGGAGAAGCCTTGGCCATGGCGGACCGAATCGTAGTTATGAAAGACGGTCAGATTGAACAGGTCGGAACGCCTCAGGATATTTATCTGCGGCCACAGACCGAATTTGTTGCCAGATTTGTCTCCAAATCCAATCTCGTAGAAGGAAGATGGGTCAACAATCGTTTTGTTCCAAAGGGGAGTGACCATGAGGCGTGGGACGGGCTGCCGGTTGGAACACATTTTAAGAATAGCGGCCAGTATCCGGTTCGTCCGGACCAGTTCTCTATATCTAGAGAGCCGGGAGCAGGAATACCTGGAGAGATTGTTAACGTGCAGTTTCAGGGGAATGTATTTCACTACAATGTCCTCAGCGGTACCCAGCAATGGGAGGTGGTTTCGCCGTTGCAATTTCAGAGGAATGACAAGATCTCGCTCAGCTTAATTTAAAGAGCCGATTTCTTGTTCTGAATAACAACAAGAAATCGGCCCTATTGCTGCAGCCTTTACCGCGTCAACGGCGCTGAACTACAAATGATGAAATATGATGAAATAATTAGCTTAAGAGGCTTGTTCGAATTGGCTATTGTACAGCTCCGCATAGAAGCCATTCTTGGCAAGCAGTTCATTATGGCTTCCGCTTTCCAAGATATCGCCATCTTTCAGAACCAGAATCACATCGGCATTCTTAATCGTTGAGAGCCTATGTGCAATAACGAAGGAGGTTCTTCCTTCCATAAGCTTATCCATCGCCTGTTGAATCAAGAGCTCTGTTCTTGTATCGACTGAGCTTGTAGCTTCATCGAGGATAAGCATTGGCGCATTCTTGAGCATCGCGCGGGCGATTGTTAGCTGTTGCTTCTGTCCGGTGGATAGATTGACCTTGTCATTCAATACGGTATTGTAACCGGCACTTAAGGTTTGGATGAAATGGTGCAAGCCCACCGACTTACAAGCCTCTTCAATTTCTTTGTCGGTTACGCCCGGTTTGTTATACACTAAATTCTCCCTGATGGTGCCTTCAAAAAGCCAGGTATCTTGCAGAACTATACAGAATAAATCATGGATATTCTCTCGGGTTAAACTGCTGATCGGGGTACCGTCAATATAAATTCCCCCGCCTTTTAGTTCATTAAACCGTATTAGCAGGTTCACAAGCGTTGTTTTACCTGCGCCGGTAGGACCGACTATAGCGATTTTTTGCCCAGGCTTAACTTCTGTAGAGAAATCTTTAATAATAAGCTTGTCTGAATTCTCATAAGCAAATTGCACATGTTCAAATTTCACATGGCCCACAGCAGTTTCAAGATGGCTGTCCTTATGACTCTCATTGTCCATTTCATCAGCATCCATGAATTCAAAGACTCGTTTGCTTGCCGCGGACGCCGATTGCAAACTTTGTGCGGCTTGCGCAATCTGTGACAGGGGTTGTGTGAAGTAACGGACATACAGGATGAAGGCTACAATAACCCCGAAGGATATCGTTCCATTCATAGCAAGGACAGCACCTACGACACAGACGGACACAAACCCCAGATTTCCTATGAACATCATAATCGGCATCATGAGACCGGAGAGGAACTGTGCTTTAAATGCACTATCTTTCAGATTAGTATTCAGGGATTCAAAGGTATTGCGCATTTGCGATTCGCCATTGTAGGCTTTCACTACAGTATGTCCTGAATATACTTCCTCCACATGGCCATTGATTTTACCTAAGTATTCTTGCTGACTTTGAAAGTACTTTTGAGATTTCTTCATAATGGCCGCCATGAGGCCGAAGCCAATGACTGTTGCAACAATCGCTGTAAGGGTCATGAGCACATTCGTTTTGAACATCATGATAATGGACCCGACAAACAGGGCGAGGGCGGTGACCAGTGAACCAACGCTTTGATTTAAGGCTTGCCCGATCGTATCCACATCGTTTGTTACCCGGGACAGGATGTCACCGGTTGTTGACTTATTATAATAAGAGATCGGAAGTCTGTTCATTTTACTGGAGAGATCCGTTCGTAAGCTTTTGGAGACTTTTTGCGTAACTATGGACATTATTAATCCTTGTGCCAATGACAATACAGCGCTAAGGATGTAGATAAATACAAGGAAGAGGCCGATGGAAGTTATGGCTTCCATATCAATACCGGTGACAAGGCCTGCGGTGATCAAATCTGTCATCTCCGAAAGCTTATCCGGCCCGAGCAAAGTCAGTACCGTACCGATGGCCGCACTGATAATTGCTATAAGAACTACAGGAATATACTTTCTGCAATAACGGAGAAGTTTGCTCCAGGTGCTCAGTTGCGCTTTGCTCTTGTTCATTAGGCCAGCTCCTCCTTAGAAAGTTGTGAGTAAGCAATCTCTTGGTAAATGCTGCAGGACTGCATTAATTCATCATGTGTTCCCATGCCTGCCATACGCCCGGCTTCCAGTACAATAATTCTGTCCGCGTCTTTGATTGTACCGATCCGTTGGGCCACAATCAGGATCGTTGTACCGCGGGATTCTTTCTTCAGCTCACTACGCAGTTTGCGGTCTGTCTTATAATCAAGTGCAGAGAAGGAATCATCGAAGATCAATATTTCAGGACGGCGCGCAATGGCCCGGGCAATCGAAAGACGTTGTTTTTGTCCGCCGGACAGGTTCGAACCGCCTTGGGCGACTTGGGCCTCGTAGCTTCCTTCCATCTTTTCAACGAAATCCGAAGCTTGAGAGGTATAAACGGCATCAACAACATCAGATGTCAGGTCACTGCCATTATCGCCAAAAGCAACATTGGAGCTCACCGTACCGCCAAACAAAATCGCTTTCTGGGAGACATACCCCATTTTATTGCGCAGCGCACTTTGCTCATATTGGCTAACATTGATCCCGTCAACCAACACCTCACCTGCTGTAGCATCATAAAAGCGGGGGATCAGGTTCACAAGGGTACTTTTTCCGCATCCGGTTGAACCAATGAATGCCACAGTTTCTCCTTGGTTCACCGTAAAGCTGATGTCCTCAATGACGCATTCCTCTGCATCCGGATATTTAAAGCTGACGTTTCTGAATTCCACTTCGCCAACCCGATCCATCGGGGAGGAGGTAAGTAATCCGTCCTCTAAGCTTGCCTTAGTATCCAGCACTTCGTTGATTCTTTTGGCAGATACGTGGGCACGGGGCATTAGAATAAAGATCATGATCAACATCATGAATGCCATTACTACCTGCATCGCATAGGATGAGAACACAATCATATCTGAAAACAAGCCCATCTTGGCGGTACCAGCAGCATTTTGAATCATTACAGCACCTATCCAGTAGATAGCGAGACTTAAACCGCTCATTATGAGAGAAATACTTGGCATCATCATGGTCATTACATTGTTGGCGAATAAATTAGTTCGGGTAAGCTCATTGTTGGCTACGCTAAATTTATCTTCCTGATAGCTTTCCGCATTATACGCGCGAATGACACGAAGTCCGGTGAGGTTCTCTCTTGCAACCCGATTAAGGTTGTCTGTCAGTTGCTGCAATCTTTGGAATTTCGGAAGCACGAGCACGATACAAATGCCGACAACAAGAATTAACACACCAACAGCGGCGCCGGTAGCAAGCGACCACTGCCAGCTCTTGCCCGTGATCTTTAGTAGCGCCCACACCGCAAGGATAGGGGCTTTCACAAGCAGCTGCAATCCAATGACAATCAGCATTTGCACTTGCGTAATGTCATTCGTCGAACGAGTGATTAGACTGGCCGTAGAGAAGTTGTTGATTTCTTCCATGGAGAAGGACTGTACCTTGTCAAACAATTTAGAGCGTAATCTTGAGGAAAAATCAGCCGCAATTCTGGCAGCAATCCCCGCAACGATAATTGAGGTGGCTAAGCTGCCCAAAGCACAGAGCAACATCCAGCCTCCGGCTGCTAGGATTTCGTTCATTTCACTTCCCGGCGTCTGGATAAGACGGGTAATGTCGCTCATGTAATCGGGCAATTCCAGATCCAGCCACACCTGTGTAACAATGAAGAGCAGGCTGATACCGAATAAGGCCCATTCCTTCGGTTTCAAGTACTTGAGTATAGTGACCATATATCTGACTCCTTTATGTAGTGTTGCTTATAGGATAACGAAATAAGATAAACAAAAAATTAACTTTTCAGAAAAAAATAAAAAGCCCTGAAAGAACCATTCAGTTCTTTCAGGGCTTAAACTATAGTCCAATTGGTATTGAAATAATAAACGAGGTACCTTGGAGAGGCTTACTATCGCAAACAATTGTTCCGGCATGCAGATGAATGATCTTGCTCACGATCGCTAATCCTAGACCATTGCCCGCAGTCGAGTGGGAAGTGTCCTGCTGATAGAATTTATCGAATATCCTTGGAAGAGCTTCTGCACTAATACCGCTTCCGTTGTCACGGAACAGAATATCAATGGTATCTTCATTTCGCTTCATTCCAACTTCAATTATGCCATTCTCCGGAGTGAACTTGATCGCGTTATCCAACAAGTTCAACCAGACTTGATTTATCAGCTCTTTGTTTCCGGAGATATGATCATCCTGAACGTTAACCTTTATCGACAGATTCTTCTTCTCCAATTTGGCAGCAAGCAGTAGTACACATTGGCGAAGCTGCTCCCCGACATTAAACCGCTGTTTGTTCGTCAGAATCATTTGCGTCTCAATCTTCGACAGCTCCAGGACATTCGAGGCAAGGGAAGCGAGTCTGGCCGATTCCTCAATGATAATATCAAGATACTCATCCCGTTCTTCTTTGGGAAGATCATCATGTTTTAGAATCTCAGCAAAACCTTTGATCGAGACAATGGGTGTTTTGAATTCATGTGAGAAATTGTTAACGAAATCGGACCGCAGAATCTCGATTCCCCCGAGCTCTTCGGCCATCCGGTTAAAGTTCTCTGAGAGGATTTTAAATTCCGGAGGACTTTTAAGCAGAAGGCGCATGGAGAAGTCACCGCCGGCAAGCCGGTCCGTAGCTTCAATAAACATCCGAATGGACTTTAGCATTTTTTTGCTTGTGATGGCCGAGATCGTGGTACCTATAATGGTGCAAGCCATTAATATCACTACGGGAAGTACGATTCCATCCTGGGCTATTTCTTCATTCAGAAGGCCAAAAACCTGTGCAAGATAGAACAGTAGCCCAGTAATAACTACAGTAATGAGAAAGATGAAGAATATGGAAATGGAGAAATAGAAGGGGAGACTGATTCTGTTGAATAGCCTGGTGCTTAATTTACTCAACTCATTCTCACCGCCTTATAGCCCAGACCATACACGGAAACTAGCTCAAACTCCGGATAAGCTTCGAACCGTTTCCGCAATCGATTGATATGTACATTCACAGTAGTGTCTGTACTCTCGCTTCCCAACCCCCAGATTTCATCCATAAGCTGGATGCGCGTGAATATCCGCTCCGGGTAGGATAATAGCTTATATAGCAGATAGAATTCCTTTTGAGGAAGGGTCTGCTTCTCGTCCTCCCGGATTACGGTCAAGGTGTCATAATCAAGTATGACTTTACCCACTGTTAGTTTACGGGCACTTGCAATTTGTGAACGGCGAAGCAGGGCATGGATTCTGAGAAGCATTTCTTCGGTATCCAGGGGCTTGGTCATATAATCATCGGTTCCAAGCCGGAATCCCTTTTTCTTATCTTCAGGAAGCTGTTTTGCTGTGGCCATAAGAATGGGGATCAAGCTATTGGCCTCTCTAACTTCCTTCGCAAATTCATAACCATCCATATTAGGCATCATGATATCCAGAATGATTAGATCAATATGCTGCGCATCAAGGACCTCCAGAGCCTTAACTCCGTCTTCGGCAGTAACAACAGAATATCCTTCCCGTTTCAGAACAGCTTCAAGAAGTCTTCGTACATGTTTATCATCTTCTACGACCAGAATATTGATCATGGTTTCACTCCACTCCTTGAGGTATCAGAGCCATAATATCACCTCTCTTTTGCAAAATACAAACTGTTCAGATTTAGCCTAAAGGGAGAGTTGTGATAAACTTGATGAAACCTTTAAAAATAAGGATGTGTTAAACAATGAATTTCGAAATGGTTATGCAGGAGCTTGAAGCTCTCGGCAAGGAACGAACCAAGAAAATATACGTATCCAATGGCGCACACGAACCGGTTTTTGGTGTGGCTACAGGCGAGATGAAGCCCATCGCCAGAAAAATCAAAAAAAATCAAGCTTTGGCTGATCAGCTATACTCCACAGGAAATTACGACGCAATGTACTTTGCCGGCGTAATTGCAGACCCCACAGCAATGACTGAAGCGGATTTTAACCGTTGGATAGATTCGGCTTATTTCTATATGCTGTCTGATTTTGTAGTGGCAGTAACCTTGGCAGAATCAGATATTGCGCAAGATGTTGCCGATCAATGGATTGCAAGCAGCGAAGAGCTGAGGCAGTCAGCGGGCTGGAGTTGCTACTGCTGGCTTTTGGGTAATCGGCCGGACAATGAATTCTCCGAAAGCAAACTGGCCAATATGCTTGAACTTGTGCAACATACGATTCACGATGCTCCCGAACGAACCAAATACGCTATGAATAGCTTCATTTACACCGTGGGGATATCCTATTTGCCTCTCCATGACAAGGCGGTAGACACTGCAAAAGCAGTAGGACCAGTAGAAGTTAAGCAGGACAAGAAAAAAAGCAAGTTGTTACTCGCTTCCGAAAATATTCAGAAGGCTGTAGATAAAGAACGGCTTGGTTTCAAACGCAAATATGTAAGATGCTAAAGCTTGATAAACTAATAATCAACCAAATCAAACTAATTACAGCAGCAGCTAATGCAACAAAGGGGCTGAGGGGCCAGAAGAGCAAGCTGGATAATAGTAGCAAAACCAAATAAAGCTTTGCGAATACGCTTCGGAGGTTCAAGGTTGTTTTGCAGTTGAGACGGGACCTGAAACAGCTGCTCATCTCAAAACATTTCTTGATAATATCGGCATGAAAGTTATTCGAACAGATGAAAGTCCGCGTAAATGGCGGACTTTTTTTATTGGTAGATTTATCCACTAAGATAATTGCTGATTCCTATTGTAATTTCAGTCTTTAGTAGTAGGTCAACGATGATGAGGTATGTATAATTAGGAATTGAAAGGAGAGTCGTAACATAAATCCAGTTGGGCATTTTTATAGACAAATTGGGGGTTGAAAAGAAGCAGCCTTCTAGCATGCGATTGTTTAAGCATCATGTTCCAGAAGAACAGCTGCAGCAAGGGATGGCTCTATTCCAATCGCTGATGGCCATCTTCATGGTGCTTGGCCCTATGCTTGGCACCTTCATTTACAGCACCTTTGGCCTTGAAACATCGATCGCTGTAATGGGCGTGGTTTTTCTGCTTTCTGCACTCGTCCTTATTCGCCTGCCTGAGGATAATATGGAACCACAGACGGTCGCTGTAAAAGGGCAGTTCCGTAAAGATTTCATTGAGGGCTTCCGCTATGTCTGGCAAAGCCAAGTGCTGCGTATGCTCGGACTCGCGTTTATTCTCGCGGGACTCGCTGTTGGCGTAGCCCAAGCGCTCAACCTGTTTATCGTAACGGAGCGGCTGGGCAGGAGTGAGGAGTTCCTGCAATATCTGCTGATGGTGAATGGCGCAGCCATGCTGATCGGGGGCGGGATCGTAGCCGTCTTCGCGAAGCGGGTTCCGCCGCAGCTTCTTCTTGCGATAGGCATGCTGGCAGGCGCGGTCTGCACAGCCATTGTCGGGTATTCGACGAGCGTTCCGGTCACGCTGACCGGTTCAATTTCTGAATGGTCTTGCTTTCCCTTGCATTCATATCGGGATCAGCACAATGATTCTGAAATGGTCACATGCTTCCATTGTCGGCCGGGTGAATGGGGTGCTGAATCCGATGTTCGTTGGCATGATGGTCGTTTCCATGTCTTTCGCTGGCGCGTTAAAGGATGCATTTTCGCTGGGTACGATCTATAGCGGAGCAGGATTATTATTTCTTCTTGGCGCACTGGTCATGCTGCCGATCATGAACCAAAAAGCGCCGGATAACGCACATACTGCACAAAAGAGATAATATCGCAATATCATTCTTTAATTAAACAAAAAACCAAAGAAAAAAAGAGAGGTTTATATGACTTATTATCAATTAGTAAGTGACTACAAGGACATTAAAACATATAAGGAAAGCTTTAATGAATTGGCTAAAATGGTATTTGGGCTTGATTTCAAAAAATGGTATGAAAAGGGGTACTGGAACGACAAATATATATGTTATTCATACATTGATGGAGATAAAGTAATAGCAAATGCTTCCATAAACAAAATGACATTAGTATCTAGTGGTAAAGAGTACAATGCCATCCAAGTGGGCACAGTTATGACGCATCCCGACTACCGTAATCAAGGATTATCGGGAAAACTGATGAACCATATTATTGAGAAATATGAACAAGAATACGACTTTATTTACTTATTTGCCAATGAATCGGTTCTAGACTTTTATCCTAGATTTGGGTTTGGAAAAGTGCAAGAAAGTAGTTTCTCGCTGAACGTGTCAGATCTGAAAACACAAACAGCAACAACACATTCTATACGTAGGTTAGATACGGATAACCCAGACGATTTTCAAATGATGGAGCAGTTTGCTGCGGAAAGAATACCTGTATCTCCAATAATGGGAGTGAAGAATAATGAACATCTATTGATGTTTTACTTTATCTTAGCATTTAATGATGCTATTTATTACATCGAAGCTATTGATGCCATTGTTATTTTTCAGCAAGAGGATAAGAATCTTCATATTTTTGATATTATCAGCAAACAAAAAGTTGATTACGATTTTATTATAAATAGCATTGTTTCTGCTGATACAGAGATCATTCATTTTTATTTCACAACAGATTACGAGAATGAGAACCTTTATACAGCGTTCATAACAGAGAGTGACGATACATTGTTTGTTCGTCCGTTATTTGTAGATGGGACAAGACATTTCTTGCTCCCATTAACTTCACATTCCTAATGGGTATTGGTGCTATATGCAATGGACTATACCAAAAAGCATATACCAACAGCCGATAGAACTGTTAGATAAAGCAATTGTTACTACTTAGAGCCCCTTTTTTTTCATGTGTTACTCGTCCGATCCTCTCCTACCACACCGCGCGACAAGGAGGCTAACCTTCTCGAGTAACCTTCTATATCCTCGCAGGGTCCTAAGTAGTAACAAGCAATTAAAACAAGTCCTACGTGGGAAAGATTGCTTTATAATAAGGGCCGTGTCTTCATACTAATCTGAAAAACATCCCCCGCCTCGCCGCCTAAAACAATCATCCCGCCTTCTGGGAGGACTACCGACTTAGCTTTATTGACGATAGAGGAGTACACAAGCATCCCATTCTCATCGTAAACGGCGAATCCTCCGCTTGCCGGAGCATCAACGCTCATGGCTTTAGTAGCCGATTTGGCATCGATCTTGAACCATACAGCGTGACCGCTTTTCTCAATCGTGCTGATCGATGTTTTTCCGCCGTAGATCGGGTTAACGGCATCTTCACTAAGGTAAGATTGCCCATCTATCGTCAAATACTCTTTGTTGTTCACAGTATGGAAGTTCAAATCGAAGGCATCTCTACCGTTCATAACCGGAATTTCTACGGCATTTACGGCTCTATGCTCATCAACAATTTTAGTGCCTGATGCATAGCCGTTTTCACTATCCACAGCTATATTCCTGACTAAGAAGGTAGGGGAGAGATAGAATAAAGAATTGATCTTTTCTCCCAACTCATAGTAATTTTTACCGTTTCTTTTTTCCCATGCAGCTTTCGTTGCCGGCTGAAGAGGATTGGCATCCAGCTTCTGATATTCATAGGCGACCATAAGCGTTTGCCCAATTCCGGGAATTTCCACATAGGTGTTAAGCTTGAAATAAGTTTTTCCATTCGATTGTTTGTCAAAGCTTATCGTCACATTTCCATCGTTGTTTTTGAATTGTCCTTTGCCCGTATACACATAGGTTTGTGGCGGGATAATCCCCCCGACTAGAGCGGGCAGCTTCATCTCTCCGTTCTTAATCTCCACATCTATCGTTGTGCCAACTGTGCCGTATAATCCAGAATAAGCGAGCTGCTCCGCCGGCATGTTGACCTTGACGGAAGGTTCAAAGGTTCGATCCGGCAAAATCTTTTGGATCTTGCCTTTGTCCTGCAAATATTCCAATAGAACGTTAGAAGCAAAAACACTGTTATACAGCGAGTTCCCGCCCGATGACAGGACAGCGATCGAAATATTATGTTCAGGCAATGTAGTCAAAGTAGCGTGATACATTACGGTATCCCCGCCTTTGGATAATGCTTTGATATCGTAATCATCAAACGGGGCCAAGCTGACGGCATCCCAGCCAAGACCATAGTTAAAGCTGTTTGTTTCCTCTGGTACCCAAATGCCTTTTCTATATTCTGCGCTTTGCATGGCGGCAGCCGATTTCTCAGATAAAATATTTGTTCGATTTCCGATCAATAAATCTCCGAAAACGGCTAGTTCTTCAGCAGTGGAGTAGATCCCGCCTGCACCAATGACGTTGGCATTCTCAACGGGCAAAGCCTGTTCCATCGTAGGGTAATAGGTTTTCGCCAGTTTTTCTCTGTCAAAAGCGCTAAGCGGCGTTTGGGTGGAGATGAATTTCAGCGGCTGGTTAATCTTCTGATCCAGAAAATCCGTGTAGCTTAAGCCGCTTACTCGTTCAACCAGGATCTCCAATAGCTGGAATCCATCGTTGCAATACACTGAATATTCACCCGGTTTGGACTTTAGGTGCTCTGATTGCAGCCTCAATAATAATTCATCACGGTTCCGGGTGTCATTGTCATCGAACAACATGCTATTGGCATAATGACTGCCGTAAAGACCTGAGGAATGATTCATGAGCATCCGCGGCGTAATTTCCTTATATCTTTCATCCGCCATGCTGAAATCCTTGATATAGGTGACAAGCGGTTGATCGATATCAATTTTGTTGGCATCAGCCAGCATCATCGCTGCAGCCGTTACATACATTTTGCTGACCGATCCGATGCCGAACATCGTATCCTTTGTAATTGGAGCGTGGGTGGCTTTATCGCGGACACCTGTGCCGTCGGATAATACAATCGCTCCCTTGTCCATAATGGCGTACTGCAAGCCGCTCACCCCATAGTCGGACACGATTTTTGCAGCCAGTTTTTGAGCCTTCTGCTGTACGGTTTCCTTACTGATTTGTGCTGCAGCCGAACTCATGGGTACGACCACAAGCATGGCAGTCATTACTACAGCAATGATTTTTTTCATGTTAACTTCCTCCTTAGGATCCTTTACCGGAATTTACCGGATTTAATGGGCTGTATTCAGCATACAAGAGAGGAGGCAGGTATATGCAAAAACACCCCGAAACGTCAAAAAACAATCCCTAAACAACAGCATGTTTAGGGATTGCTCGTTCAAAAAGGCAGCATGACCATATTGTGAAAGGTTTTTTGCTTGGTTTCAATAGTCATATGGCCGCCGTATTTATCGCATATTCTGGTGATATTCGTGAGACCGATACCATGGTTCTCCGGGTTTGGCTTTTGGCTGCGTAAAAGGGCGACATCATGTTCCATATAATTAACAATGTGTATGAACAGGGCAGTGTCATTGGAAAATATAGTGATCTCCACGTACCGGTCCTCTGCGATTTTCACCTGTTTGGAGGCTTCTATCGCATTATCCAGCATATTTCCGAGTACGACACATAAGTCATAACGATCTATCGAGATCTCAGGAGAATACAAGTTCAGCTTCGTTTCAATGCGTATGCCATTCGCTTGTCCGATATTAAGCGTGTTTGTAACGAGGGCATCTATCACTAAATGGCCTGTATTTACCCGTTGGTAGGCGCCTTCAACTTTGTTTAACGTCGTTCGGATATGCTCTAGTGCTGCTGCCAGCTCATTTCGCTTGATGCACTCTTCGATATAGAGTAACTGCTGGTTCGTGTCGTGGATTATTCTTTTGACCGATTTAAAGCTGTGCACAGTTTTTTCGTAATTTGCATCCTGATAGTTCATTTGCTGCTCCAGACGGGCATTTTCATGCTTGAATTGAAATTTATCAATAATCGTATCAAAAATGTAGATGATCATCACGTTTGTAAAAAGAAACCCAATAGCGGAAATAAAATAATGGATGTTCATCTCATTGTAATACGTGAGTACATTAAGCTGGTAGATGCTGATGATAGGGATAAGTATTAATAATATATAGTAACGATAATGCAAGGAGAAGCTTCTGCGTTTGGCGATCAGCCGAATAATCAGGATAACGGCAAACATAATCGTGAAGCTGAGCAGGATTACCTTGAGTAACAGGAACTGGTTCTGTTCATCTATAGAATCAAGACTGCTAAGGTCAACCATATCCAACAGATAAAAACAATAGACCGAAATCATATTAACGATAGACATTAACACCCCATAAAGCACGGTGAAAATAATCTTTGTTTTGATTTCCACGTTATAGACTAATGCCAAACTGAAAATGACCACTAAAGCCAGGAACGAAGAGATCACAAAAGAATCCGGAACGGATAAATAAATGTAACCAAGTACTCCGAAAACCATAAAGTACATCCACTTCTTATGCTTTTGGGCAGATTTGCCGAACACCGAGTTAAAGAAATAAATGATCTGAAGGCACATCACAACCTCAACACACAGCACAATCATCCAGTAGTTCGTGATCATATCAATGGACCTTCATAATCATAAATTTGGTGTAACAATCTTTAACCTCTTTCATTTTAGAGCGGCCGATCGGCAGCTCAATCCCACCCGACATAAGCACAACTCCGCTGGCGAACTTCCGCACATGAAGCAGATTGATAATGACGGAACGGTGGATTTGCAGGAAGTTGTTGTCTTTGAGTGCCAGCGCATAATCGGCAAGGATGCCTTTGCTTTCATAGATTTGATTGAGGGTGATAAAATTCAGCTTGCTTTTTATGGTTAAGCTTTTAGCAGCTTCGATCGCAATGATGTCATCATGCTTCAGAACAACTTCTTCATAGGCCGACTTGATGACCATAAACTTTTTATCAAGCGCTTGAAAGTAATTTTGGTCTTGAATAAATCACTTTTGGATGAAATGCACATTTAAATCCCTCAAGTGCGTGCGGATAGGAGACTTTGTTAGCAATAGTATTCAAATCGTAATGTTTCTGATATACTCTAAACGTAATGATTACTATTAAGTTGCAGACAAGGAGACTTAACACAATGAAGAGTACGAGAAGGCTTGTTATCAGCATACTGTTAACTGTTTCCATGTTAATAACTGCATGTAGCAATGAGGCAGACGAAGAGACGGCAGCTACGCAGCAGCCGGAGCCGGCGGCAACCCAATTGGCTGCGGAAGCACCAGCAGATTCGTTCGAACCGCATCAAATTGTTGATGCGTCGGGAGAGGAGCTTGAATTCAGTAAGAAAGTAGAGAAGGTAGCCTGCGTGGTCTCCCTTTGCGTTGATATATTGGCGGAACTTGGACTTGAGCCGATTGCGATTGCAGAGAGCGGTGTGCGCACCATTGCCACTGAGGACGAGTTCTACGGGGAGCATGGTAAAGCTTTCGCATCGATTGGCGGCAGCTTTTTTGAACCTAATCTGGAGGACATCGTAACAGTGAAGCCTGATCTCGTCATTGGTCTGCTTGGAGTACACGATGCCTTGCGTGAAGGACTAACAGGTGTAGCGCCCGTTTATTTGGCTGGGCCCAAGACGTATACAGATTCCCTTGCGATTCTAGAGACGATTGGGAAGCTTACAGGAAGAACCGCCGAAGCTAAGGCGGCGGCAGAGAAGTTTCTGGACAAGCTTGATGAGGCGAAACAGAAAGCGCCCAAGGACAAAAAGGCACTTATAATGTATGGCTCTGATGTCAATTTTTCTATTGTAACCGATAGCGGTCTTGGCGGCTCAATACTGAAGGAAGTAAGCGATTACCCCTTTAAGGTTAATGATCCGTCCGAAGATCCCTATGGGGAAGGCAGTGTTCAGTATTCATTGGAGAAACTGTTGGAAGAGGACCCTGATGTAATTTTTGTAGAAAGCTATTCCTACAGCCCGGGCACAAAGACCTTATCCGAGCAAATGGGGGAGTTGCCGTTATGGAGCAAGCTTACGGCCGTTAAGGAACAACAAGTGATCGAAGTTCGTTCTCCCATCTGGGGAGACGGTCGCGGTACCCGTTCGCTCGGTATTCTCTTGGACGAATCGCTGGCAGCCTTATACCCGGATCTGTTCTAGGAGGCAGTGAACCCTATGCGAGCAGAACAACAGTTGTCTATGGTCGGAAGAAGAAGTTTTCTTCTTCCGATTTTTATATTCGGTTCGCTGCTGGCAGTGGCAGCAATAATTAATGTAAGCTCAGGTGCGCCGGAAATATCCTTGCAGGAACTGGCGGGCATAATTCTTTTCCGGACAGGCAGTGAACTGCAGCTTACAGTGATCTGGGATATGAGAATTCCCCGCATCATACTAGGACTGCTTGTCGGTATGATGCTTGGGGCTGCAGGCACACTTATGCAGGCTGCAATGAACAACAAGCTGGCAGGACCCGAGCTGCTGGGTGTATCCTCGGGAGCTTCACTTGCAATGGCTGCAGTCACCGTGCTGCATTTGCCGGTTGCAGTCATTATACATCCGGTAATAGCCTTGTTCGGCGGTCTTGCCGGCGGTCTTTGTGTCGTGCTGTCGGCAAGGGGCAGCCGCGGTACAGCAGGCATGCTTCTGATCGGCATGTCTGTATCCGCTATTCTAAACGGACTGCTCATTGTTCTGATTGCACTGGCGACAAGCAATGACGTTAATCTTCTCTACACCTACTTGCTCGGCTCGCTGGCCAACCGCAGCTGGGAGCATGTCATTCGTATGCTGCCATGGACCCTTGTCGTGCTGCCTATCGCCTTCTTGTTCACCCGTACGCTTAATTTGCTGCAGCTTGGCGATGAAACAGCCTCGGGGCTGGGAGTAAAAGTGCTACGGGCACGTATTCTTATACTTGCCGTGTGTACGGGACTGGTAGCCATAACGGTTGCCCAATGCGGTCCTATTGGCTATATCGCCTTAATTGCGCCCCATTTCATCCGCTCCATGCTGGGAACACTGGATACACGCCAGGTCCTGCCGTTAGCCGTGTTAGCCGGGGGTGTACTGCTGGTGGCGGCAGATACGGTAGCCCGTTTGCTGTTCTATCCCTTGGAAATTCCCGTCGGGGTGTGGACCACGCTGCTGGGCGGCGGATTGTTTCTGATGCTGTTGGTGAAGCGGCAAAGAGGCGGAAACAATGAGTAAGTGGGGGAGTATGGCAGCTACTCGAGGCAAAAGATTGACAGGGACGTTTTTTCTCCTTCTGCTGGGCATTATGTTGTTATTCGTCTTGCATATTGGACTTGGGAAAACGGTATTGACGCCCGAAGAAGTCCTGCGGGCATTGTTCAATCATGGCGGTGAGGAGGGCTTTCGTCATATCGTCTGGAATTTGCGGCTGCCGCGAGCCTTGGTTGCCATCGCTGCTGGCCTGATGCTGGGTACAGCCGGCGCCATTCTGCAGGTGGTCATGCGTAATCCGCTTGTAGAGCCCGGACTTGTGGGGGCATCTTCCGGAGCTGTACTGGCAGCCGTGCTCTGGATTAGCTTCGCGTCAGACACTCTAGTCCAGGCTGTACCGCTGACTTTTGTCGCTTTGATCGGCGGGCTTGGTGCAGTGCTGCTGGTGATTGCACTGAATGCCAGACACCCCGGCAACGGAACGCGGCTGGCTTTAATTGGTATCATCGTGACGGCGATTTTGCAGTCGGCGGTCTCCCTATTCCTTCTTCAGGGACAGCAGGGGTTGTCCACCATCTTTTTGTGGACCTTCGGTTCCCTAAATGGGCGGGGCTGGAGCAGTTGGGCTATGCTCTGGCCGTGGGCTGTGCTGGGCCTGTTTCTGTCTATGGTCTATGCGTACCAGGCTGAACTGCTTCAGCTGGGAGATACTACCGCCACCGGATTAGGCCTTGCCGTCAACCGTTCACGGTTCATGCTGCTTATCATTGCCTCGGGCTTAACGGCAGCTTCTGTCTCGGTAGTAGGAGCAATTGGTTTTATCGGACTTATCGGGCCGCACATTGCCTCGTTGCTCGTGGGAAGAAAACCCCTATTGTTGTTTCCGGTCAGTGCATTGTTCTCAGCCTTTTTGCTGCTGGCGTCAGACTGGTTAGGACAGAGCATCACCCTCAGGCTTCCATTTCCAGGTATGGAGAATCATCTGACAAGTCTCCCGGTCGGGGCAGTAACCACGTTGCTTGGTGCACCGTTCTTTCTGTTTCTTTTGCGCAAATCACTGGTGAAAAAGTAAAAAATAAGGGAGTCTCAACAGCTATGAAATGGCTGCTGGGTCTCCCTCTTATTTATAAGAAAAGCCGTTACTACTTAGAACCCCCTTGTGTTACTCGCCCGAGCCTGTCCTACCACACCGCGCGACAAGGAGGCTAAGCATAACAAGGAAGGCTGTCGCCGGTAACCAGCGATTAACTTTCAGACTATTAACGGACTCAGGAGCCCCTATTTGCTGTACAAAGGCTGTTTTGCAGCTCTAACGGACTCAGGAGCCCCTATTCAAGCCGAAACCCACTAGGTAAGGCCTGTTTTTCTGATATAGAGGCTATGGTGGTCCGTTACATTCCAAACCAGCGCAGAAATGAGGAAATAGAGGCTATACGGTCCGTTAGGACGTAGGTTACCTGTAGTTCGGGTAGGAGAGGGTTTGGATTACGGTAGTGCGATCCCCTAACCTTCGCCAGTAAACCTTCTATATCCTCGCAGGGTCCTAAGTAGTAACGAAAAGCCATACTATCTTAGCGAAACTGAAAAAACTCTACAGAACATAAATAATTAAACTCAGTAACAGTGAAGAGTATAAAGGAGAATTATAATAAACTTGATGAAACCTTCAAAAATAAGGATGTGTTAAACAATGAATTTCAAGGAACGAACCAAGAAAATATACGTATCCAATGGCGCACACGAACCGGTTTTTGGTGTGGCTACAGGCGAGATGAAGCACATCGCCAGGAAAATCAAAAATAATCAACCTTTGGCTGATTAGCTTTACACCACGGGGAATTACAACGCAATGTACTTTGCCGGCGTAATTGCAGACCCAAAAGCAATGACTGAAGCGGATTTTAACCGTTGGATAGATTCGGCTTATTTTTATATGCTTTCCGATTATGTAGTGGCAGTAACCTTGGCAGAAACAGATATTGCGCAAGAAGTTGCCGATAAATGGATCGCAAGCGGCGAAGAGCTGAGACAGGCCCAGTAGAAGTCAATCTGGATAAGAAAAAAAGCAAGTTTTTACTCGATTCCATAAATATCCATAAAGTAGTATATAAAGGGAAACTTGGTTTCAAACGCAAATATGTAAGGTGTTAAACAGAAGCCATAATATGCGACACATCGCCAAGCAACCCCTTCACCGAATCATAGGGGAAGCCTCTCCCCGGAATCCGGGATCTATCCGCATGCTTGAGAATGCCCACAAAGAAGGCATCTCCCAAATCATAGACCTTGAATCTGCCATATTTGCAGCAGCCCGATTCCCTCATCTTCCCGAACAGTGGATACGGCAAATTGCCGGGCATCCTCAGAACAGCGGGAAACGGCATGAACCCCAGCCGAATCTCCGTTCAGCTGAATGGGGGTAAGGATTTGGCCGCCACTCGCATAAGCCTTGCCATTCAAGACAACCACGAAGGCTCCTTGTCCAAGACCAATGATCTGAGCCGAATCTGCTTGATCGGGAACTCCCGGCATCGGGTATTTCCGGACCCTTTCGCCGCTTATCTCTACTTCATAATGATCCACTGCTGCGATTAAAGTGGCCGTTTCTCCTTCCCATACATCCCAGGCTGTAACCCGGTCTCTGATGGCAATGAACTTGCCGACAGAGGCTGTCCAGTGATATAGCGTACCTGATTGTCCGACCACCCAGGCTTGCCCGCCATCGGCTATCAGTTGCTTGCAGGATTCAGGCAAGGGTATAACCGGCTCGATCTTCAGCCCGTTCGCCGAGGGCGATGCTTCCCACAGCCAACCTTCAGCGGCTGCAAGAATGGTGCCATCGCCCTTTGGGGCAAGGGCTTCCACTGGTTGTGCGAAAGAATGAAACGCCTCTGGCCAGGCTCCTTTCTCCAGGCGCACGAAGCGCCAGGGACTGGACAAGTTGGAATAACCGAGGCTGCGGTCCCAGGCAAACCAGCAGATACCGGCAGTTGCCGTGATACTGCGAAGAGGGGGGCCCAGGTGCAATGTGCCTAACACGGCGTTAATCTCCGGCTCCGCTTCCCAAGAGAAGCCATCGCCCGTTGCCACCAGATAGCGGTTACGCGGCAACGAGACAACCCCATAAGGGACGGATGGAGCTTCGCCGACCGGACTCTCCCTGATGAGGCGGACCCCAGACTCTGCCCGAAACCCATCAGGGGCAACATGGAGCAAGGTGGAATTCTCCGCGGGTATCTCCATCATCGCTGCCGGCTTTCCTTCCCATACGAAAGCGCCCTCTTGCGTAATCTGCCGGGATGAATGGTCCAAAGTACGGACGCTCACGCCTGCGGAATCAAGTTCAAGAATTCGGGATTGGCGTTTGCCATCGCGTGTGCAAGAACTATGGACCCCTGTCATGAAGAAGTGGGTTCCGTGTACCAAGGTATGAGAGTTTCTATACCCATGGCTGAGATGGTAATGAGCGGAGAACCACATTACAATTTCCGGAGACGTACGAACAAGCTCCAGCCAGCGGTAAGGATCATGGTTCTGATCGAGGTAAGCATTGGTAGAGCGGACGTGTACGCGGGGGACCGTCCGCAGGCCGCTTCCGATCGGGGGCGCGTGTGTAAAGAAGAGCACCGGGACCCCCGGGCGCTCTTTTATTTTGACTACAAGCGCTTCAAACTGAGCATCTGTTACGTAGCATTCCTGCACATCGTAGCAGGAGTCTTCCGGCTGGGGTTCGGTAGAAGCAAAGAACAACCTCCATTCCGCAAATTCCAGTACACCAAAAGGCTCAGACTGCCCGAACAGGCGCGAATATGCCTCCTCCATCGTCCCTTTCGGCTGTTTGCCGCCGGATTCCCGCTCCAGATCGTGATTTCCCATAATCGGCCGCAAGGGTGCTCCAATTTGGTCGAGATATCCCTTGGCCTCCTCAATTCCCTCTGGTTTGCCAATGAGTCCATTTCTGCCAAAGTCGCCAAGCGGAATGACCAGATCGGGGAAGACCTGGGCAGCATCCTTCATCGCCTGCTCTGTAAATTCCGGGTGTTGCTGATCGATATGAAAATCACCCAATACAACAATTCTCAATGCAAGAAACCTCCCTAAACCCATGTTACAAATGAATCAGCCTTTCATACCGGTCAAGGCAATTCCTTGTACGAAATATTTTTGTCCAATAAAGAATAGAACGATGGTGGGCAGCATAGCCACGCAAGCGACAGCCATTAAATAATTCCACTGCACATCAAATTGTCCGTTAAAGAAGTTCATCCCCAGCGAAACTGTAAACAGGCTCTGTTTGTTCAAATAAAGTAGGGGCTGGAGGAAGTCATTCCAGGACGAATCAAATTGGAAAATCGCTACGGTAACCAATACCGGTACCGTCACCGGCAGCAGAACATGCCACAGAATGCCGAACACACCGGCGCCGTCGATTTTGGCCGCTTCTTCCGTATCGGGAGGGATCGTCTGGAAAAATTGCCGGAGTAAAAAAATATAGAAAGCATTCCCGAAAAAACTGGGTACCGTCAACGGCAAAAAGGTATTGACCCAGTGTATGTTCGAAAACAGAAAAAACTTAGGAATCATAACCACGGTCCATGGAATCATCATGGTGGAGATCATAATCATAAACAGCAGTTTGCGTCCTCGTGCACGATAGCGGGCGAACCCGTAGGCGACGATCGGGCTAGACAGCACCGCACCGAACACGCTGATCATTGTAATCACCGCCGTATTGCCAAACCACAGGCCGAACGGAAGCTGGGTAAACGCTTTGACATAGTTATCCCATTGCAAAGGAAAGGGAAGCCATACAGGCGGCCATGCGTATAACTGTACATCACTCTTTAACGAGGTGGAAAGCATCCATACGAACGGAAACAGCATGGCGATAGAACCAGTGGAGAGCAGAATATAGAGCAGCGTGCTGAGAATCGGTTTTCTTCTAATCATCATTTCTTCTCCCCTCCATAATAAACCCATTTCCCGGAACTGGAGAATACGAGCAGCGTTAAGGCGAGAATGATGAGAAACAGAAGCCAGGCAAGGGCAGAGGCTAAGCCCATTTCAAATTTACCGAAGGCATAGTCATATAGATGATAGTTAAAAAACCGTGTGGAATTTAGGGGCCCCCCTTTGGTCATCACATAAGCCTCGCCGAACTTTTGCAGAGCTCCAATAATGCCGGTGATCAGATTGAAAAAAATGGTCGGCGTAAGCAGAGGCAGAGTGATATAAATCAACCGTTTCCAGGCGTTTGCGCCGTCCAGGGTAGCCGATTCATAATACGATTCCGGAATCCCCTTCAGTCCGGCCAGCCAGATGATCGTTCCGCCGCCAACGGACCACAAGCTCATAAAGACCAGAGAAGGAAGCGCCCAGTCCGGGTCAAAAATCCAGCCTGGACCTTCTATGCCGAATAGACCAAGGAACGAATTAAGCAGTCCAAGCTCTGGGTTGAAGACGAATATCCACATCACCATCACCGCAACGCCGCTAATCTGCGAAGGCAAATAATAGATTGTACGGAACAGCTTGTTGCCCGGAAGCGAGATATTGAGGAGCAGGGCCAGCATCAGGCCGACGATCAGGTTCAGTGGCACCGAAATGATTGCAAACCCAAATGTTATGAACAATGACTTCCAAAACAAGGGATCTTCTGTCAGGGCAAAAACATAATTGCTCAGGCCGATCCACTCCGGTGACGACAGCATATTCCATTCTGTAAAGCTGAAGTACAGGGAGGCAAGCATCGGGCCCGCCTCCAGAAAGATAAAATGAATCAACCACGGGGAAATCAGCAAATAAAAGATAAGTGCTTCCTTTCGATTCAATACCGATTTGTGCACCGCAGGTTTTGCCGCCTTGCGAGCAGTGGATATTCCCATTAGCAGTGCCCTCCATAGATTGGCAGGCAGGCTGTCCAGCCTGCCTATGCCAAGATTTTACTATTTCTTTGCTTTATCCGCCGCTGCTGCAGCTTCATCCAGCACTTGCTTCACATCGGTCTCGGAGAGTAATATTTTTTCCAGTGCTTCTGTGAATGCAGGCTTTCCGCTTTTTGGATAGTCGACATCAATCATATCCGGCATGATTTTCGTATTGGGAATGTCATCCGTAAACGATTTGTAATTAATGTCGGTTGCCTGGCCTTTTTCATCGGCTACCGGTTTGTATGCCACAAATCCGAAATCACCGAATACTTCTGCTCCGCCACGGGTGGTCATGTATTTGATGACATCCCAGGCTGCCTCTTTATGCTCCGATTTTTCATAAATGGACCAGCCGCCGTAAAATACGAAGTTGTTTGCTCCATTTGGCCCTACAGGGAGCGATACTGTGCCGAATTCCATATTTGGATCTTTCACATAGTCTTCAATGGGCCAGCGTCCATTAAAATCCATGGCCACTTTCCCGGCACCAAACATATCGATCCCTTTGAATGAGTCGGTATCCGTGCTGCTTGGCATGATTTCATCCTTATGATAGGCGTCGCTTAACCATTGCAAGGCCGTAACCACACCAGGGCTGTTCATGTATCCGTTATAAGTAGTTCCATCGGGACTTACAATGCCATCGCTGTAAGCAAGCACCAGCGGTTGTACCCGGCGCTGATCAGTAGCCGGCAGTTTAAAACCCCATTGAGTGGTTTTTCCGCCTTCTCGTTTAGTCAGTTTTTTGGCTGTTTCGTACAGTTCGTCCCATGTCCATCCAGCTTGGGGATAAGGGATTTTTGCCTCGTCAAACAGTTTTTTGTTGTATAGGATCGCCATATTGCTCCAATCCTTAGGCATGGCGTACAGTTTATCTTTGTACTTCCCGTAATTTACAATATCCTCATAGAAATCACCGGGATCAACCCCGTTGGCTCCATCCACCAGACTGGATAAGTCCGCAAGTCCACCATTCTCGCTAAAGACGGGGATATGGGTGTCTCCTACCATGATAATGTCAGGCGCATCGCTGATTGCAAACTGGGCAAGCAGTTTCTGATCGTAATTATCCGGCACGGATTCGAAGGTGATTTCCACACTGGGATGCTCTTTCATGTAACTGTCCAGTACGGATTTTTGCATCTCATAGCTGTCGGCGGTTGACCAGGTTGTCATTCTGAGCTTCACTTTCTCCGTTCCCGCCGCTTCAGTCGGCTTAGCGCTCTCAGCAGCTGCGGAGCTTTCCGGGGAAGCTGTATTATTCGATGGGGTGCAGCCGGACACCAAGATGGCAAAGGCAGTTAAAGCCGGAAGAAACATCACACGAGCGGTTTGATTCATTGTTTGCTCACCACTTTTCTTAGGATATGAACCTAGAGATAAATTGTTTGATCTTTCTCCGGCCACATCACCGGACCGGAATAAATGGCTGCCGCTGCATTTACACTGGCTTCATTATTGTGCCGGAGGCCATGAATCAGGGCGAGCTGCTCCACTTCCGCTGCTTTGGCGATTTCTGCGGCATCCATCGCACTGGAATGCAGTCCGCCGTTCTTCAGCGGATTTGCAGGCGTAGCTCCATAAGTGGCTTCATGGATGAGCAGTGAGGTGCCGCGGGCCAGATCGATAATAGGCTCATGATAAGCGGTATCTCCGGTAAAAGTGACCGACTTTCCGGTCTCCTTGTCGGTATATTTGTAACAGAGCGCCTGGACCGGATGCAGTGAAGAGGTGGTTTCCAGGTGGAAAAGCTCGTCATCGTAATGATCACCCGGACTCAGCGGCACGATCGTGGGGTAGCTGCGGGTAGGGTAAAACTTGCGGTTCAAGAACAGGAATTCAAGAGCATGATGCATAATGGGCTGTAAATCTTCCTCGGGACCCAGTATTTTGAGGCTTGCCAAATCCTTGTTAGTGATCAGAAAGTAATAGAGAAATGAGGGGAGCGAGATATAATGGTCATGATGCATATGCGTAAACAAGAGATAGCGAATATTGCCGGGCTCGATTCCCTGGCGGCGAAGGTTCTCTACAATATTCCATCCTGTGTCTACCATAACCTGATCATTGATAAGAAAACTGGCTGTCTCACCTCCCAATTCCGGAATAGCCGCTTCCGTTCCGAAGAACGTTACCTTTGTCTTTGCTTCCATTGTTCAACACCCTTTCGTTCATATGATTGATTTCGATCAACTCCTCTCTCATTGTAAAGCTGATTTATCAACAATATGTCAAAAAGGAGAGGGATATATGTAAAAATCGATCAATAACTATTTTTATATTGATCGATAACGATCATTTTTTTCTTTTTCTCTCATATTTGGGTTCTAATCTTCCAACATTTATAGTAAAGTAGAATTACAATGATTAATTGGTAGAGAAGGGAAGAGAAATAGATATGAAACCCAGACAACGATTGATGATCTCCTTTTTAGAACAGCATACGTTTTTAAGTGTGAACAAACTGGCTGAGCTGCTGGAGATTTCTCTTCCTACTGTCCGCAGAGACCTTCAGGAGATGGAAACAGACGGCTATATTCGGCGGGTGAACGGGGGAGCTTTTCTAATCAGCAAAAGAGACGATTCATCGGAGAAAGCTCTGGGGAGTGATCCGTTCGAAGCGCACAAGAAGGCGATCGCCGCCGAAGCCATCAAATGGATTCAACCGGGTGATACCCTGTTCATTGATTCCGGTTCGACTAACAGCTACCTTGCGGATTTTCTTACGGAGCTGAAAGATATTACGATTGTGACCAACAGCATCGATATCGCTTATAAATGTATGCGCAGACCCGGCTTACAGGTGTTTGTGTGCGGAGGTACGGCTGAAGAGGTTAGGGCGGAAGCGGGCATTGTCGGCCCTCTGGCAGAGCAATTGATTATGCAGTTCCGGGCAAGCTTGTGTATTCTGGGTACCTCCGGGCTTGACATGAAGCAAGGAATTACCGATCCCTTTTTATCAGCAGCAAGTATCAAGAATAAGATGCTTACATACTCTACCAAGCGTATTTTAGTGACTGATCACAGTAAATTCGGCAAGATTCATAAAGCTTTTGTCGCTCCAATCGAATCCTTCGATTGCGTCATAACGGATTGGGAAGCAGATACTGAGGATATCGGACGCATTCGTGCACAAGGGACTGACGTAATTCAAGCCGTTATGATAAACAATGAGCAGCAATAACGGGAAAACGAAGGCATAGGTGAAGTCCCAGTCTACCCAGTAGGCTGGGACTTCCTTGATGTAGAAGATAATATCTTTTGCAATCAGATGCGACACTTCAATCCGATAACATGTAACTACCTATCCTGAATTATGCACTAAAAACTAAAGAAGGAAATAATAAGGATAATTATCAAATTCAGCATCATACTATGTATGCATGTTCACGAATCGGAGGTTCGAGATGAACGATACAATTATGGGCACATTGTCACACCGGCTGGAGGAGAATCAGATGCAGTTGGTTCAACTGCTGGGGAAAAGTACCGATCTGGTGATCAAAGAACTGCAGCTGGATCAGTTTACGCAAATTGCTTTGATTTACATTGACGGTCTTATCGATACTCAAGTGCTGCATAACTCCATATTATTTTCGCTTCAGGACAGATGTACCACGGAGCTGCTGAGGGATCTTGATGCCGGGCAGAAGCTTGAGCTTCTGCGAAAACGCATATTGATCGCGGGAGATATGTCCGTCATCAATGACCTGGGGCAATTTGTTCATCAGCTGTTGTCCGGCAATGTAATGGTGCTGGTAGACGGAACATCAAGCGCCCTGCGGATTGGACTGCCTGGGTGGGAGGACCGCAATGTAAGTGAACCAAGCTCACAAGCGGTGGTCCGGGGGCCGATGGAAGGGTTCACGGAGAATATGCGGACGAACACGGCACTGATTCGAAGAAAAATCAAAGACAGCCAGTTATGGCTTGAAACCTTCCAGATCGGCAAGGTGACCCAGACCAGTGTGTCCATCATGTATCTTACCAACATCGCAAGCCCTGACCTGGTGCAGGAGGTAAAGCGCCGGCTGGCCAAAATAGATACGGACAGTATTCTCGAGAGCGGATATATCGAGGAATTTATTCAGGATACAACTGCTACGCCTTTCCCGACGGTTTATAACAGCGACCGGCCGGACACTATCGCAGCTGGAGTCCTCGAAGGTAAAGTGGCGATTCTTGTAGACGGAACGCCATTTGTCCTGTTGGTTCCTACCTTTTTTGTTGCTTTTTTTCAGTCTGCCGAAGATTATTATCAGCGGGCCGATATTGCCACCTTGCTGCGTTTTGTCCGTTTTCTTTCCTTTTTCATTACGTTGTTTGCGCCCTCTTTTTATGTGGCGGTTACCACTTATCACCAGGAGATGATACCCACCAGTCTGGTTATCAGCCTTGCAGCACAGAGGGAGAGCGTTCCTTTTCCGGCTTTTGTTGAGGCGCTGATTATGGAATTGACCTATGAGATTTTGCGGGAAGCGGGCGTGAGGATCCCGAGGAATGTAGGGCAAGCGATATCCATCGTCGGTACGTTGGTGATCGGCCAGGCGGCGGTTGCAGCGGGTTTTATTTCATCGGCGATGGTCATCATTGTATCCATTACGGCCATTTCCAGTTTCGTCATACCGGAGAGTGGAATGGCGATAGCTGCAAGAATGATTCGTTTTGTACTAATTGGCCTGGCTGGTTTTATCGGATTGTATGGGATATTGTTCGGTGTCTTTTTGATCGTGGTGCATTTGGCAAGCCTGCGCTCTTTCGGGATGCCCTATATGAGTCCGATCGCTCCATACCATTCAAATGATCTGAAGGATTCCATCTTCCGCTTTCCCTGGCCGCTCTTAAAAACAAGGCCGGCGAACAATAACATTCAAGACCTTAAACGTCAAGACACATCCAAGCGTGAGGAATCGACCTATGAGCCCAAAAAACATTAAAGTCTTATTCCGGCTGCTGCTTGCCCTCACCGTACCCATGCTGCTCAGCGGATGCTGGGAAAGACGGGAGCTAAATGAATTGGCCTTTGTGCTGGGAATGGGGCTGGATAAGACGGAGTCCGGTTACAGAGTTTCGCTGCAGGTGGTTATTCCCTCCTCAATTTCCTCTCAGACAGTTGGAGGAACTGGGGGCGGAGTACCGGTGGTTGTAACTGCCTTCAATGTACCTACAATTTATGAAGCCCAGCGCAGCTACAATCTCGTCAATTCGAGACAATGCTATTACGGGCATATCCGCATACTGGTTATCGGGGAAGAACTTGCCCGGTCCGGGCTAAGCGAGACACTTGATGTACTGAAGCGGAGCCGGGAACCGCGTAATGATTACTATGCTATGGTCGCCAAAGACAGCACCGCCGAAGATGTCCTGAAGGTTCTTACCCCGCTGAACAAATTGCCGGCAAATAAATTGTTTGAATCCCTGGACCAATCCTACAAGATTACGGCCAAAACGGTCGCTGTCTCTCTAAACAGTTTTGTTGATGATTTGCTCTACGAAGGGATAAATCCGGTGTTGACCGGAGTGGAGTTGTCCGGCAGTGCCAGTGAAGGCGAGAAGAAGAGTAATGTTGAAGTGAGCACTCCCAAAGCCATAATACATTTCAGTAACGTCGCCGTATTCAAGAAAGACAGGATGGTCGGGTGGTTAAATAAAAACGAGACGATCGGCTACAATTATGTCACCAATAAGGTTGTCAAAACCTCGGGTCCAGTAGAAGGAGACGACGGCCGGCCCATTGTCATTGAAGTGCTTCAGACATCGACAAAACGTAAAGTGAAGATCATTGACGGCGAACCGCATATTTACATTCATGTAAAGGCCGTGTGCAATGTGGAAGAGGTGCAGAGCAAAGATAATTTGGAGGCCGAACGCGTGATTACACAGCTGGAAAGGAAATCGGAGGAGCGGATTGTCTTGCGGATGAAAACTGCCGTCGAGCAGATTAACGAGCAATACAATGTGGATATTATGGGATTTGGACAGTCGATATACCGTGCCAGTCCGAAAACTTGGGCCAGGCTGCAGCAGAAAAAAGGAGACAATTATCTGAAGTCGCTGCCCATCCATTATAAAGCCAGCGTGTCGATTAACCGGATCGGTGTTACGGACAAATCTTTTATTGACGATATCAAGGAGTGAGCGAAATGATGTTGCTTTTTTTTCTCGCTATTGCGGCGGTCGGTGTGGCCATCGATTTGCCTTTGCTACAACGAAGAAGCAGACGCCGCGACCTTCTGGTCTGGGTCATGTTCTGGACCGCAGGCATGGGTGTGGTCGTTTGCTCCTTGTATAGAATTCAAGTGCCGAGCCCGCTGCTTCTGATTATGCTGATCTATAGACCGGTTAACCATCTGTTTTCATTATGGTTTTATTAGGAAGTTTTAAAGAATACTGTCATAATTCCTGAAGTGGAAAGGGATTAAATGATTAGGGTAACTCATGCAGAAGTGTCTCTTGGTCCGGGATAACAAAAGACACTGTAGTGCCTTCAGCATGCTTACTGTGAATCGACAGACCTTGACCATACAATTGGCAAAGCCTCCGATTGGTGTTGGCCAGCCCGATGCCACCTTTGCCTTCCATAGTCGGCTTCAGCAGTGAAGAGAGCGTTTCATGATCCATACCTTGTCCATTATCCTGCACTTCAATCTGTACGGATTTGTGCAGACGGGTAATCCGGATTTGAACGGTGCCGCCCTGTTGGCGGCTGAGCAAGCCGTGCTTGACTGCGTTCTCAACCAGCGGCTGGATGGATAGGGGGGGCAAGAGGATGTCAATGTCCGGCTCTACCTTCCAGACCACAGATATTCGTTCTGCGAATCGTGTCTGTTCAATATATAAATAGGATTCTACCAGTTCCAGTTCATGCGAGAGGCTCACAAGTTCTCCTGTATTCAGAAAGTCAAAGCTGATCCGCAAGTAGGAAGTGAATGCAGCGATGAGCTCCTGCATCTTTTTCGTGTCCAGATCACTGAGTGCCGAAATGGAATTCAGGGTGTTGAACAGAAAATGCGGTTGAATCTGCGCCTGTAGATAAGCCGCTTCTATACGCACCCGTTCATTAAAGGCGAGCTTCATCGTTGTTAAAGCCCGGATGCGGTATTTGAGCTCCATTGCGTCCACCGGCTTGGTGACATAATCGTTGGCGCCAGCCAAAAATCCAGTATAGATATCCGCGGGCTGACTGCGTGCGGTTAGTAACAGCACTGGAAGTTCATATAAGGAGTAACGCATCCGGACCTTCTGCGTTAATTCGTAGCCCGACATCTGCGGCATCATAACATCGCCAATAAGCAGGTCCCACTTCTGGTTATTCAGCAAATCCAGCGCTTTTTGGGCGGAGTTCACGGCAGTAATGACGTAAGGCTCGCTCGCTAGCATGCCCTTCAACACGCTTAGATTGACGGGATCATCATCCACTGCCAGAATGTTCACCTTGCTGTCTGTAAAGAGCGGTGGAATCGGTTCAGGTATCGCAGGGCTGCTTGGTTGATCTTCGGAAAGGCGCCACTCTGCCAACTGCTTATGAATTGCGTCCGCATTCTCCACAGTAGCGGAAGTCTGACTTAATACCATCTGTTGGCTGAATGAGTCGGCCAGCGGAAGATCACAGCTGAAGACGGAGCCTTTGCCGGGCTCGGATTGAATGCTTAGGCTGCCTCCATGCAGTTCTACCAACTGCCGGCATATGCTTAATCCCAGTCCGATCCCACGCCCGTCACGAATCCCATGCGGGCCTTGCTCATATGGAAGAAACACCCGGGCTATGGTCTCTTGGGTCATGCCTACTCCGGTATCTGTCACATGGATAAGGGCATGTCCATTCCGCTCCTCAGCCGAGACACATACCCGTCCTTCTTCAGTGTATTTGAGCGCGTTGTGAACCAGGTTGAACACAATCTGCACTAGCCTTTGCTCGTCCGCGAGAACAAGCGGCATTGATTCCGGGATATCCATAGATAACGTTACCGGCTTGCCTTCAATCATATGTTGAAGCATGCTGATTATTCCGGGAACAACCGATTGAATAGGAACTGGCTCCTGTTTCAAAATAATGCGATGCTCCTGAAGGCGGACCACATCCAGTAGATCGCCAAGCATATGTGACATACGGCGGCTGATGGTAATCAGCAGTTCCATATCTTTGCGGCTGCTCTCGTACAGTCTGCCTTTTTCCTTCGTCACTATATTCTCCGCGATATGCATGATCCCGTGAAGCGGCGTCCGCAGCTCGTGAGAGGTATTGGCGAGAAACTGATCCTTGAGTTTGTCTGCTTTTTTCAGCTGCTCGTTTAGCTCCATGTTCTCTTTGGCATTGTGAAAATACTGTTTGAACCAATACGCGGAGAAGCCCACGATGGCGGCTATAATATCCAAGGGATAATAGACGATCGAAAACTGTCCGTTATAATCCCATAAACTCCACAGCAGATTAGAAATGATTGCCGCCCCTGATAACAGCAAATATACAACATCTTTATCGGCCTGTTTTTTGAACAATAAGCGCCCCAGGCTATATATCAGCCAGATGAAGGGGACGTACTGAAACACTTGAACGATTCCCCAGTGAATGGATGTACTGATCAGAGAAGCGGGAACGATTAGTATAAAGGCGGAATAAAGACAAAGAATCTGTATGTATGCGCGTAACCATTTGTTGATTCCGGCGCCCGAGGTGAACCTCCTGAAAACAAGCAGAATCAAAAGGTTTTGCCACAAGAAAGCAGTAAGCCGAATCTTCATAGACCAGGTGTAATTAATCGCAAGAAACGTAAGAATTAAGTTGTCATTGCGAGCCATAAGGATTATGGCGACGGATAAGGTCATTAACCCTACCAGGAACAAAGCACGCTCTTTGGAATTAAATAAGTAGAGGATACAGGCATACAGTCCATGCAGCAGCAGGATAACCACTGTAAGCATTTGAAAGCCGACTGCATAAAAGTATATGCGGTTGACCTCTTGCTGGGAACCAAAAAATACAGAACCTCCAATACCCCCCTTGTAAGGATGATCAAAGTTGGCTGCTTGAATCAGCACCTCAATTACTGTCGTCTCATCTGAAAAATAGGGAGATAAATACGAAGTCGTTTTTGGCTTATACGTCTTCGCATCAAGTGCAACTCTACCCTTAGCGCCCAGGAGTTCGCCGTTGATCTCTACGCTAGAAGCAGAGTGGATCTGTTTGATCCATAGGGAGACAGGCTGCTGGAGCGGGTCCACCAATATTCGCAGCCGGTACGTTCCATAGCCATACGAAGAAGTCTGATCATTTCCCATCGCACGCTTCCAATCGCCGGGCACCTTAAGCGGCAAGGAGGCGCTCGGTAAGGATGACAGATCCTTGTACGAGACGAATCGAGAAGGATAGAAGCTCCATTCGCCGTCTACTCTGAATAATCCTGAATCCTCCAGATTGCGGCCGCGCAAATCCATTACACCGTTAACCGCAGGGATAGGGCTTTCTACGGTAAATATGTTTTGCCAAGTCCAGCGAAGGCCGGATAGAACGGTGATAAAGAGTAGAATTATTGTTATTTTGTTGACTATATTATTATTTCTCATGACCATATCATACCAAAAGTCGTTCCCGTTGCCGAGACCGACTATTTGGTGAGTACGGAATTCATTTTGTACTCGACAAAGTTACGCATCCGGTCTGGGAGGATATCCACAACATGGTAAATATACACATATTGCACTGGATTCATGAGAGAGAGGGGATTTTTCTGATCAATCTTGAGCACAAAGTACAGGCTCTTTTTATCACTTTTAGGCAGCAATTTTAGCAATTGAATATTTAAAAAGAGTCGAAACTTACAAGCACCTCTCGGTTTTTTCCATTTTAAACCAATGCCCGACGTGTTACTATCTCCATTATCAGAGTTGACTTTGGAATAGGGATTTAAATCCATGCTAACTTACTGATTAAAAGTAATTGTGTAAGGAGGTGAGGAATAAAAGAAGATTTAAAAAATCTTGTAAGTATATTATTGTAAGCGTTTACTGATAAGGCTATTTTCAAGAGGTTTTTACTAAATGAAAGCAGGTGAAGCGCAAAAAATGATTTTTACAAAGGCAAGCAAACCAATCACCATGGTTATACTGTCGTGGATGATCATTGTTTCAACTTTATTTCCTGCATTTGCATATGGAGCAGAGCAGGTGGAAACCACATCGGCACAGTCTTCACTACTAGTGCTAAAATATGATTTCGGAACAGCTACGAGTGCCGTTATGGATGGGTATACAGGTGTGCATGAATCCTTACTTTATACGAGTGAGCTTGGGTATGGTTTAGACCAGACAATAGGGTCCAGAAAACGTTCCGGAGGGGATGAGCTCACTAATGATTTTGTGCTGGGCTCATCCTATAAGTTTCTGGTAGATATGCCGAATGGAGAGTATGACATTACTGTCTATTCAGGGGACATACTTGCGGGAACGAGTGCAACCAAAACAAATGTTTCACTTGAGGGCATAGCAGCCGGAACGATTACCAGCAAACAACAGGTCAATCAGGCTACCTACCATACTAAGGTGAGTGATGGTCAACTTACAGTAGGTATTTCTGGAACAAGTTCCAGTGGATTTTTAAATGCATTAGTTATTCAACGGGTATTAGCAGCACCTCCGGCAGCACCTGAAGGAATTGCTGTTACTGCCGTGAAAGATAATAGCGTATCGCTTAAATGGAGTACGGTGACTGATGCAGTCTACTATAAGGTGTATCGCAGCGCTCAAGTTGAAGATACTTTATTACTTGGAGTAACAGCCGCTACGTATTATACGGATAATCAAGTGACCAAAAATATTAATTATTCCTATCATGTAACCGCTATCAACGAAGAAGAGACAGAATCCAATTTAAGCAATCCCGTGGTTGTAGAGGTCAAAGACAGCACCCCGCCGGCGCCTCTGCCAGAAGGAGATTTATATGCACTTGATTTTGGACCAGGAGAAGCGGCTGAGGGTTATCTGAAGGTCGAAGCCGGAACACTCTATTCGGCAGAGGGCAAATACGGCTTTACAGATACAGCTACAGTAAGCGGAATGGACAGGGGGACAGGTGATGCTCTGAGATCGGATTTTGTCATTCCTGCGGATACAGGATTCAATATTGATTTGCCTAACGGGGACTACACTGTATCCTTGATAGCCGGGGACAGCAGTGGCGAAACGAATATCGCAATTCATGCGGAAAGTATACAGAAAGTGCAACAGACATCCAAAACTGCGGGACAGTATTTGGAAATGGATTTCGATATCGCGCTTGTAGACGGACAAATGAACTTTGTGTTCAGTGGAACACGGCCTGTCTTGAATTCACTTGTTATTAAAAAACAGGCTGAACGCATTGCTGGAGACAAGCCGACAATCTACATTGCCGGAGACTCAACCGTCCAGACCTACAACTCGTACTGGAAGCCTCAAGCGGGCTGGGGACAGATGCTTGACAAATTTTTCAGTTCAGCAGTTCACATCGATAATCAGGCTATCGGCGGCCGTAGTTCGAAATCCTTTATTGTAGAAGGCAGATTGGATAAAATACTCAGGGAAATAAACCCTGGGGATTATTTTCTAGTACAATTTGGACATAACGATGCGACAGTCAGCGTACCCGCCCGTTATGCTTCGCCTGCCGATTACAAAAATTATCTGAAAAGCTATGTCTTAGGCACAAGACAACGAGGAGCTACACCGATTCTGGTTACGCCTATGGGACGGCGGGACTTTAAAACGGAAACAAATTCTTTCAACGTAAGTTTTGCTGAATATGTGCAGGCGATGAAAGAGGTAGCCAGTGAACTGGATGTGAAGCTGGTCGATCTTAGCGCAAAAAGTATTGCCTATTATAATTCCATTGGCTTCGAGGCTACACGTGCGGTGTTCTTGTATACAGAACCGGGAGTGTATGCAGCTTTTCCTACGGGGTCTAGCGACAACACCCATTTCCAGGAATATGGGGCCATTCAGATGGCTCGTTTGCTTGCCGGGGGCATCGCTGAATTAGATCTTCCGCTTTCTGATGAGGTTACAGAAATTGAACCACCTGCAGCGGTTCCTACAAAACCAACCGGTCTTGCAGCAGGCAGCATTAGCAATTCAGGCTCTTTGCTAAAATGGGATGCAGTGGAAGGAGCAGATATTTATAAAATTTACCGCAAGCTGGATTCGGCTGATGAATCCGCCTATGTCATGATTGGATCCTCAACAACTCCCACAATTGCGATAAGCGGAATGTCTGAAGGCAACAGTTATACAGTACGGGTAACTGCCGTTAACGGACGCGGAGAATCGCAGCCGTCTGATCCGGTAACGATTACAACGAAGCAATCTCAATACCGTTTTGACTTTGGTCCTGTAGGCGCTCCGGTCGCCGAAGGTTATACAGAAGTAACGCGCAATGTGATTTATACACCGGAGTTAGGTTTCGGGCTTGTATCCAGTGCGGGAATGAATGACCGTGACCGCGGGGGTGGAACAGATGCACTACGCCGGGACTTTGTCATGTATTTCGGCGGATCGTATGAATTCAAGGTGGATTTGCCGAACGGTTATTACTCGGTTAAGGTCTATGCAGGAGATTGGCTGGGAGCTATCAAAACGAATGTCGCGATTGAAGGTAAGGAGTACGGGACCATCTCCTCCGGCAAGGGCAGCATTGCCGAGAAGGAATACAGCCAGATCTCTGTCAAAGACGGACAGGTGAATATGGTGTTCAGCGGTACAACCGCCCATCTGAACGGGATAGAGATTACACCACTGATGCTGGCACCGTCTAATCTGAAGCTGGATCAGCTCGACTTGAACAGTGAACCTGTAACCGCTTCCTTATCGTGGAATGGATTTGAGGGAGCGGCAAAATACAAGGTATACCGTCAGGCTACTGTAGCCGACAAGACTGAAATGCTGGGTGAAATAAATGCAACAAATTACACGGATTTAACGGCAGCTATCGGGATTGATTACCAGTACTGGGTAACAGCGGTGGATAGTACAGGACTGGAGTCAGTTTCATCTAATCTGCTGATAGTATCCATGATCGATCCTTCAGTAGCCAAAGCTGCAGTTCCAAGTGGATTAAAGCTGGATTCCATTCATAAAAATGATGTCAGCTTCAGCTGGAATAAAGATTCTTCAGCCAAAATGTCTAATATTTACCGCTCTAAATCGGCGGACGGCAATTACGCTCTGATTGGAAAAACAAAAGAATCATCCTACACAGACAGTACAATTCTGAGTACGATTCCTTATTTCTACAAAGTAGCTTCAGTCAATGCGGGTGGGATTTCCGATTTCTCCTCGATACTGGATACTCCTATTGTTACATCATTATTCCGTAATATGGAGAATCTTGACCGAGCGCCGGTAGCTGTCAAAACAAGTGCAGGTAATTATATCAGCTGGCGGGTGCTAGGACTTGATCCTGATTCCATTGCATTTAATGTATATCGTGACGGGATAAAGCTTAATGCGTCACCGCTGACTGGCAGCACTAATCTGTTGGATGCTAAAGGAACCGATAGCTCCAAATATACAATCAAGACTATACTAAATGGTACAGAACAGCTTGCATCGGAAGCATTCGGCATATGGCAGCAGCAATACCTGTCTGTTCCGCTGCAGAAGCCTGCAGACAGCTATACTAAAGATGGTCAGCCTTACACGTATAATGCGGGAGATGCCAGTGTAGGTGATCTGGACGGTGACGGGAAATATGAGATAGTGATGCTGTGGTCGCCTTCAAACAGCAAAGACAACTCACATTCCGGATATACCGGCATTGTTTATATGGATGCTTATAAGCTGGATGGAACGCGCCTCTGGCGGATTATACTCGGACCGAATATCCGCGCAGGTGCCCACTACTCACCGTTCCTGGTCTATGACTTTGACAGTGACGGACGAGCGGAAATCATGTTAAAAACAGCGGATGGAACAATTGACGGCCAAGGCAACGTAATTGGCGATGCTAAGGCGGATCACCGTAACAGCTCAGGTTATGTACTACTGGGAGATGAGCACTTGACTGTATTTGATGGGCTGACAGGCAAGGCCATAGATACTCTCGATTATGATCCTCCACGCGGAGATGTAGGATCGTGGGGAGATACCTATGGAAACCGTGTCGACCGCTTTCTGGCAGCTGTGGCTTACCTGGACGGCGAACATCCGAGCGCAATCTTCAGCCGCGGCTATTATAGACGGACGGTGCTGGTAGCTTACGATTACAAGGACGGAAAATTAAGCAAGGTATGGCGATTTGATTCCAGTGAAGAGGGATACGAGGATTATGGCGGCCAAGGCAATCATAACCTCTCTGTGGGAGATGTCGACCGGGATGGAAAGGACGAAATAACCTTCGGGGCGATGGCGATTGATGATGACGGACTACCGCTATACAATACAGGACTCGGACATGGCGATGCCATCCATTTCGGCGATCTGGATCCATCCAGACCAGGGCTGGAAGTAGTGGATGTGCATGAGCATACGAACTCCAAATACGGGCTAGAAATGCGGGATGCTGAGACTGGTGAGGCAATTTGGGGAATCTTTACAGGTATTGATACCGGACGTGGAATGTCGGCTGACATTGATCCGAATTATCTAGGTGAAGAGGCTTGGGCGGCAACTATCACAAACGCCCAGCAGATCCCGGTTACCGGCATTTACAGTGCCAAGGGAGAGCTAATCACAACAAAGCTCCCGTCCTCAACGAATTTTGGCGTTTGGTGGGATGGCGACCTGTTGCGGGAGCTTATGGATGATAACCGGGTCGACAAGTGGGACTATGCAAACCAGACTACCGTCAATCTGTTGACAACAGCAGGGGCAGCTTCAAACAACTCGACTAAAGCCAATCCGAGTCTGCAGGCCGATTTGTTTGGAGACTGGCGCGAGGAAATTATGTGGCGCTCCACTGACAGCAGCGAGCTGCGGATTTATACCACAACGGACCTGACGGATGTCCGTATCCGCACACTCATGCATGATCCGGTCTACCGCCTGGGCGTAGCCTGGCAGAACGTAGGCTACAATCAGCCGCCGCACCCTAGCTTCTATCTGGGTACCGGAATGGAAACGCCTCAAGCACCGGCTATTCAGATTGTTGGCGGCGTGTCGAAAGCGACGGGGGCACCCGGACAGCCGGTTCTGTCCAGCAACAATGGACATGTTACCGGACTGCTGGACGGCGACTATCAGATTACAATGAATATGTGGTGGGGCAACAACGGTACCAGCTATAAGCTGTACGAGAACGGCAAGCTTATCGACAGCAGCGCTATCACAGATGATTCACCAGCGGCACAGACACTGCTGACCAACGTTGCAGGAAAAGCTAATGGCACATATACCTATACAGCTGAGTTGAGCAATTCTTTTGGTACGACAGTCTCCCGTCCGCTTGTAGTGACGGTCAAGGATGCGTCTCCCGCCAAGCCGGTCTTATCGAATGACAATTGGGACGGCGACGGGAATTATAAGGTAACGATGAATATGTGGTGGGGGACGAATGGCACAACCTACCGGCTGTATGAAAATAGCGTGTTGATCGATACACAGACGTTAACCGCTAATTCGCCCAACGCGCTGTCAGCCGTAACCGTAATTACGAACCGGACAGCCGGCATATATGAATACCGGGTGGAACTGGTGAACAGTGCAGGTACAACTGAAAGTGCTGTAATGAACGTAACAGTAAAATAACATAATACGATTTAGCGCAGAAAACAAGTAGAAATATGAATAGAAAAGACCTCAGGTATCGGCAGGACTGCCCCCCCGTTTTTGAGACAGGGATCGAAACACCTTGCAAGTTTAAGCAGCTAGTTATTAGAAATCTACCGGGGACTGCGTATTTAATTTCGCATGAATTCGAATTGAGTTATAGTATCAGAGGTAGTCTCGAATAATCTGTTCATCGATTGCAGTCGTTGTACACCTAAGATCTTCGAGGTAGGACGTTTTAGAATTGGAATGAAACGATTCAATGGGGGCATTATCAGCGGGCGTTCTTTTACGGGACTTGCTCATGGTAATGCTTTTTCCTTTTACAGCTTCCTGGTATGCCAAGGACCTGTATACACTGCACTGGTCGCTATGTAGTAACAATTCCTCCTGCTCTGGAAGTTGGTTTAACGTATCCAAACTTGACGAGCTTTTGCTGAGGACTTCTACATGGAATTGTCACTTGAGCAGATTTTCTCTTTGGTGCATAGGTTGTTGCCCTGTGCCCTTTCGTTTTTTCATCCACACGCGGTACTGGAGCTCCTTACGCTGCATATTCCGCTGGACTCGTTTGTGATTCATGCGTTGTCCAAGAAGTAATGTGATTTTTCTATACCCGTACCGGAATTTATGACGGATGCAAAGCTCCGAATTTTCTATTCCTAAATCGCTTGACCCACTGATTGGATTTATGGATCATTTCAGTCATTCGCTTCTTTTATGCACCCTATTTTATGGGAATGAATTGCTACGTATCATACGAATTTCGATGGAGAGATGTTGTAGTATTTCTTGAACGCCTTCGAGAATGTGAACGGATCCGGGTAGCCGAGAAAGTTAGCGATCTGTTGAACGGAATACTTTTTTTCGTAGAGATATTCTCTCGCCCGGTTCATTTTCACCTGATAGATATATTGTCCAGGTGTGACCCCCAGTGCATTCTTGAAATACGAAATAAAGTATTTTTCGGAGATACCCACAAGTGCTGCGAGCTCTTTCATTTTTATGGATTGGTTCAGATGATCATCTATATACTTGAAAACCGGCCGCAATAGGTTTAGACCTCTTCCTAATTTATTTGTCATCGAACCATTCAGGAATCTGCCAGTGTACTGACCGGTACCGTGGAGCTCCATGATTTTAGCTACAATGGCCGTTAGATTAGCCTTCATACCCAGACGGATTCCTGGTATAATGCTCTGCTGTTTCGATTGTGAATAGGTTTTGCTGAACCGCTCAACTTCCTCATGAATAAGCTCCCGGTCAATGATGCCCGAAAGTTGGAAATCACTGAGTATACGTTGCTGATTGCCTAATGCAAAATCAAAATGAACATAAATAAATCGGCAACCCCAATCGGCAGAAGTTGCATGATAGGGAACGTCCGGATAAAAGAAGATAACATCACCAGGTTTTGCCGAATGTTTGATTCCTTTGATATGGATGGTAAGACTTCCGTCTAGTAAAAGCCAGAGATCATAATCAGAGTGAGTTTTGTGCTCGCTCCAATCTCCAACGTGTGTTAGCTGATTGCATGAATTCATTCGAATCTCGATCTGTTCGGATAATTCGTTGAAAATATCCATATCTGTTTTCATTCGTGAAGATCTCCTTTACTATTTGATATGACTATATTTAAACCCATTATAACATTGAGTTTATCGATATATAATAATCGTACTATTTGACATCATTTTCAAACCATCTCATATTCAGCTGCCGAATGGTTTATCTATAATAGTTTATAACTGTTCGAGAATTCCTCGTTCAGTTCGTCAGAAAACGGCTGTAGAGAGCCGACACAAAGGAGAGAATGAAATGACTAGTTATCCTGAGATTATTTCGCTAGATGGAGATTGGCAATTCGCCTATACACGGTCGGAGCCGAAAGTGAGTAACCAAGATCCCCCTGCTTCGGAAGCGTTTGAAGCGATGATTCCTGTTCCTGGATATTGGGACGATTATACAGAGCGACTACAATATACCGATTTCTGGTCCAGAGTGTCTCGCTTTAATCCGGAGTACAGACGCATTTCATTTCCTATGGGCGCTGGGAAACCAGCCGATGCGTCACTCCCGTTTCTTCTCGGGACAGGGTGGTACAAAAAGTCATTCGTTGCTGGAGCAGATTGGACGAACGGGACGGTTACGTTATGCGTTGGTGGCGTTACTTTGGAAGCATGGGTTTGGTTAAATGGACATTTCATTGGCCACCATGTCGGTCATTTAACCCCATTCGAGATGAATCTAGAGGAGTATATAAAGCCGGGGAAAAGCAATCAGTTAATCATAGCCGTGGCAAATACGAGGACAGATCGGATCGGCTGCAGTATCCGTGGATTCACAGGGAAGAGCGCAGGAATTTATCGCTCGGTAGAATTAAAAGTCGCAGGCCATAAGCGTATTAAAGATTGTTATATTCACGCCGATCGTAACTTGAAACAGCTGATGTGGGAGATCACCATAGAAGGCAAGCAATCGGAAAGAGCACAAACGTTGGATTGGGAAATCCAAGATCCCAATTCTGAACACATTCTGGCTTCTGGTTCGCAGTCGGTCGATTTAGGTGTTGTCAAATGGACCTCGAGTACTTTCGGTATGAAAACGTGGTCCGACCATCATCCGAATTTGTATCGGATTCGACTTTGCTTGCGTGATGGACAGACCGTTTCCGATTGTAGTGAACAGATGTTCGGACTGAGAACGATTGAAGCAAAAGGCATTAGTCTTCAATTGAACGGTATTCCGGTCATACTTAGAGGGTTGACCGACCATGCCTATTTTCCGGAAACATGTACGCCTCCAAGTGATCTGGAATATTATCGGATGACCTTAAAGAAACTTCGCCAGCTTGGATTTAACTGGGTTCGTTTTCATACGTGGACACCACCGGTAGAGTGTTTGCAAGCTGCCGATGAATTAGGGATGATGCTGCAAGTGGAGTCGCCGAATGGATTTGCAGAAAGCGATTGGCTAGACATTTTATATACCTGCCGGAGGCACCCTTCGGTTATCATCTATTGCTGTGGTAATGAAGTGCCGCTGAACGAAGAGATGATTGCTTATGTAAAGCAGATGGCGCTGCACATGCAGGCGCTAGCTCCCGATGCGCTTTTTAATCCGATGGAAGGATTGCATTCAGTTGAGTATTTAGTCAATGAAGAAGATGAGGGGTACGTGTCCGAGCCATATCCGCACAACGCCAAACGAATGGCGGAATTGAGGTCCTATTCCGATGTTTTCGCACCACATGGTGTATTATTCAGTTATCATTCCTTAGACACCGATGACTTTAAAATGGAGCAACGGCTCCAAATGTATAAACGTCCTTGCCTCATTCATGAGGCCGGTATCAATGATAGTTACTTGAATCTGGACTTGGAGCATCGATACAAAGGGACTCGCATTGGAACAGAAATGTATGCCGCGGCCCGTACTTATGTAGAGAAGATGGGCCTTATTCAAAACGCGCCATTATACTACCAAAATTCTTGTAAATGGATGCTGCAAATCGTGAAATATAGCATCGAGAATATCAGGAGAAGCCAGTATGTATCAGGCTACGATTTTTTAGGTGCAATTGATTGCCATTGGCATCGTACTGGTTATGCCGTTGGTTTATTAAATGAATTTTACGAATTAAAAGCCGGAGTTTCAGTAGAGTCGGTGCGACAATACAATGGGGAAAGTGTTCTACTGGCTGACTGCGGAAAGCATCGGAACCTTACGAGTGGACAACAATTGAATCTTTCAATTTGGGCATCTTTATTTGGTCAAACTCCACTGGAACATGGGAAAATGTGGTGGACTCTGCTCGATGAAGAAAGGACTGTATACGTAAGAGGTGAGCAAACTATTCCGAATATTGCATTGGGCAAAGTTGAGGCTTTAGGCGAAATTCAACTAACCATTCCTGATTTGCCTCTTCCGCGTAAAATGCTGCTGGAAGTATACCTGAACGGAGGAGAGTATCAAGTAAAAAACAGTTGGGATTACTGGGTGTTTCCGACGATCGAACAGCTCCCTGCTGAAAAGCAGCCCGCGACGCGAGTGTTGTCGTCATTGGATGCTGAAAGTATTTCATACATCGCAAACGGAGGCAAAGCATTGTTGTTGGGGGAAAAACCATTTCCGACACTGCCGACCACGTTTCAAATCATGTCAGGCGGTCGTGTGCAAGGGAATAATGCTACTGTCGTTCGCGAGCACCCGTTAATGATGGAATTCCCTCATGAGGGCTTCTGTGATTGGCAGTTCTATTCGATGTTAGAGGGTGCCGAGACGGTTGTGTTTAATGACCTGGAAATTCCTTTTGACCCAATCGTGGAAGTCGTAAGCAGTTATAAGATGATCCGTAAACAGTCGAGCTTATTCGAATTGCGTGTGGGAGAAGGACGACTTCTAGTATGCACACTTCGTTTTGATGAAGCCGATTGCGCAGCGCGGTACCTGTACTACAAAATGCTGAACTATATGGAGTCCAATGCGTTCAATCCAACCTCTACCATCCCACCGGAGAAGTTGAGAATACTCCTAGAAGAGTCCCGATCGCTGGATGTCGATTTCACTACGGACGAGGGATATGATAACGGTGGTCATGTGTTAGCGGTTACCGAACTAAAAGGCTAGGAAATCAGGTGTAAAACGTAGCAATCAAGGCAACTACAACAAAAGGTTTGAGTATGTCTGCAAATAGTGTTATTGGTGGTTTTCCATCTTCCGGGAAATTGGAATGAAATTTATATCTTGGGTCTTTCGTTGGTTTTGCAGTTGTGAAGCAGTGAACATCAATCAGGCAGCTTGTCTTTGACAGGCTGTTTTTTTATGGGAATCCGGTGGTATATAAGCTCGAATCTTACAAGTGATCCTCTTTTTTCTCCATTCCGAGCCGAAAATTAAAATGTTACTATTTTCCTTAATACTATTGAATATATTTTGTAAGCGTTTTTTTTGATATAGTAATCCGAAGAAACAGCCTTCACTGCTAATCTTAAAAGAATGGAGTGTATCAAATGAAACGAGTGCCAATCATCCTTCAGATGTCCCTGATTTTGTTCTGTGTGATGGCAATCCCAATCACCATACTTACATGGTATAGCGATAAAGAGATTCTGCACAATTCAGAGAACGTAATTGCGGAATCTTCGCTCGCCGAACTAAATGCAAACCGGAGGCTGAATGAGAATGCACTGAAAAATATCTCTCAAGCTGTAGCGGGTCTTAAAGTAACCAAAGTATTTGATCTGATCCGTTATTTCGAAACCTATGATGAGCTGAATGCCAATTACGACAACGTAAGCAATGCACTTGTTGTGCAGCATGAGCTTGTGAACTTGAAACAAAAAATGGCTGGAGTGTATTCTTCTTACTTCTATCTTAGTGATTCAGATTATGTTATTTCTACAGACCAGGGTATCACGACGCTTGACCACTATGAGTCCATCGGCTGGATGAAGGAGGCTCTCTCCAAAAGAACGGGTATTGGGGGAGTATGGTATCCACGGAAATTGAACTCCGGAATCAACGTAGTCTCATATGTGCTTCCGCTTAACCGGCTTTCAACACCCACACGTGGAATAATTGTGCTTAACTTGCAAGAATCCCGTATTGCGGATTACTTCCGTTCTTCAGGGGGAGATAAGCAGGGGTATTTTTTGATGGAAGCTGACGGTACAATCATTTCCCACAATGATAAAAGCCTGCTGCTGACTGACGGGGGCCAGTTGCCATTTATAGGGGGAATTGTGCAGAACGGCTCAAAGGAGGGCTATGCCTTTCATAATGCCGGGAATGAACGTTTAATTTACACGTGGTCCCGATCCGAGCAGTTGGGTTGGTGGAATGTAAATGTATATTCAATGGATGAATTGATGACCAAGGCGCACACGCTGCAGCGAAATATTATTGTACTTACTATAATGATTATTTTTATAGGTGCCGTGTTAACTTTCTTGATCGCAAATTGGTTCTCGAGACCGGTTCGTGAACTGGCCCGAACAGTACGTACCCGCAGTGATCTCGGAGTGTCGAATAGAAATGAGCTGGTCTTTCTGGATGCGGCTTTTAAAAGAATGCAAAAGGAAGAGGAGGAACTCTTTAACCTGCTGAAGGAGCGGGAGCTTGATGCTCGCAGTCTTGCGGTCCACAATTTGTTGCGTGGAGAAGTGAACAAACAGGTTCACGAGCTGTTTCCGCTGGCCTGTTACAGTGTCGCTATTGTCTCTATTGACCGTTACAGAGAGTACGTCAATTTCACGAATCTGGAGGCAAGGAACTACCATCGCTACATTTTCATTTCAAAGTGTGACACCCTGTTCCCGGATACAGTGCATGCACGGACAGTGTATCAAGGCGAAGGCTGCTTTGCCATTGTAATGAATGATAGCAGTGATGATATCAACAGCTGGCTGGGGATGTTCAAAGCCTCCCTCACCGCAATCCAAAACAGTGCCTTGGAGTTTTTTGGACATACAGTGACCCTTGGGGTCAGCAGTCGTGGAGAATCTGGTTCCGAGGTCTCCAACCAGGTCGCTGAAGCGATGGAAATCATTAAAAAGCGGATGACTGAAGGCAGCGGTTGCATCTTTTTCTGGGAAAAGGAAGCTGATGAGGATATTAAATACATGTATCCCACCAACAGCGAAAGACGAATCGTAAATTATCTCACAACGGGGGATATTCCAAGTATTTTGAATGAGCTGCAGGTAATCAGGCAGGAGATTCAATCCGCAGAGTATATTTCCTACGACAATATTTTATTCATCTATAACCAGTTAATAGGATTAACGATCAAATATCTCAGAGAAAACAATATCAATACGGCACGTATATTTACGGGGCGGAGGGATATATACAGTGCCATAGCTTCCATTGATACCCTTGACGAGATGGAGGACTATCTGAACGGTTTCTTTACAGATATCGGCCGTCATCTATCGCATTTTTGTGTGCAAGACAGCTATGGTGAAAGGATTATCGGTTATCTTCAAGAGCATTTCTGTGAAGACATTGCGTTTCAGGATTTAGCCAGGGAGATTGGAATCAGTTACTCCTACATGCGCAAAATTGTATATGAACTTACAGGTAAAACGCTGATTGACTACACCAATCATCTGCGAATCGAAAAGGCCAAGAAGATTCTGGGGGAGGAGCCCAATCTCACCATGACCCAGGTTGCAGAGCAGGTAGGCTACTATAATGTGCAGAGCCTAAACCGCTTTTTCCGCAAATATGAGGGAATGTCTCCAGGCAGCTATAAAGCGTTCAAGCATGCGAAAAGTACAGATCTGAGCCAAGAGAAGGAGGAATGAGCACATTCACTTTTGATTTTTTAGCTCAGAATTGCTTCTCTTCTATTTGTTAAGTGGTTAGAACCTTCAAAATGCTCAAAAATGAACGTCTAAACGAATACTCAGGATTTACGGGCGGGAAAAGGCAGGGATATGATATTTGCAACAAGCCATTGGCCGAATCTGGAACAGCGGCTGGGTGGCTGGTAGTAAAGAGACTAAAGTGCCATCAACAGGAGGTGAGGACGTATCAAAGACGGCGGGGCAAACTGAGCGTCTAAAGTTAAGGAGGCAAAAAGGTGAAAGTTGAAAGCGCTACAAAAGGGAAAGGCCCGGCATTAAAACAGCAACACACCATTTCTATTTCTAATAGTTTGCGGCAGGATTGGCAGCTATATCTGATCCTGGTAATTCCATTGTGCTTTGTTATTCTTTTTAAATATGCTCCAATGACGGGTCTGGTGCTTGCCTTTAAGGATTATAAGATCGCCAAAGGCTTCTGGGGCAGCGAATGGGTCGGCTTTGATGTTTTCCGAGAAATTTTCTCGAAGCCTGATTTTGCCCTTGCCCTCCGCAATACGGTAATGCTTAATCTGCTTGATCTCGTTTTCAGTTTTACGATGCCTATTGTTCTTGCACTGCTTCTAAACGAGATCAAGAGTGTCAAATTTAAACGTATGAACCAGACGTTGCTGTATCTGCCGCACTTTCTCTCTTGGATTATTATCGGCGCCATAGCCTACCAGCTTCTGGGTGAGGGCAGCGGTGCAATTAATAATGCGATTGCAAGCTTAGGCGGCAATCGAGTGCCGTTTCTGCAGGAGGATACTCATTGGCTGATCAGCTATCTGTTTATAGGTGTCTGGCAGAGTATGGGGTGGGGGACTATCCTTTATCTTGCCGCAATCAGCGGGATCAACCCGGAGATGTACGAAGCGGCAATTGTCGACGGGGCAGGACGCTGGCGGAAAATATGGAATATAACGCTCCCTTCGATCCGGTTTACTATTATAACGCTGCTTATTATGAACCTTGGTAAAGTAATGGAGGGCTCGTTCGAGCGCATCTTTGCCCTGCAGAATAAAGCGACGACAGAGTTTACCACAACGATACCGGTACTGGTATACCGTTGGGGGATTGAAAGCGGTAATTTCAGCCGTGCAACGGCACTGGGATTATTTCAGGCAATCATTGGGCTGACAATGGTACTACTGGCTGATCGTGTTGCCAAAAAGCTCGGTGAAGACGGAATATTTTAGGGGGGCAACATGAAATCATTTGACGGCACATTGGCCGTACAACCAAAAAAGCGGGTTGATATATGGGGGTTGCTGATTGGACTCGTATTGATTATTATCTCTCTAGTCTGTTTGCTGCCGTTTGTACATGTAGTTGCAAAGTCGTTCAGTGAAGATGCCTTTGTTATCGCCAATAAGGTGTTCCTGTGGCCAAAGGGCTTCAGTGTAGAGGCATATAAGAAAATTTTTGCTGACCAAAGCATTCTAAGATCCTTCTATATCTCGGTCATCGTAACCGTACTGTTTACCTTTATTGGGATGGTCATTACAATTTTGGCTGCCTATGCCTTGTCCCGCCAGCAGCTTAGATGGCGCACCGCGCTTACTATGATCTTTACCTTTCCGTTATTTTTCCACGGCGGGATTATCCCCGAATATATGATGATTAATAATCTGGGGATGCTGGATACGATATGGTCGCTGATTCTACCACTGGCTTTCAGCTCATTCAATCTGATTGTAATGAAGAGCGCGCTCAGCAGCAGCATTCCTGTCAGCCTGGAGGAGTCAGCCCGAATCGACGGTGCCGGACACTTCCGGATTCTGTGGAGCATTGTGCTCCCGTTGTCCAAACCGATTATTGCGACGCTATCCCTTTTTTATGCGGTAGGTCGGTGGAATTCGTATCAAGACGCTTTGTTTTATATTAAGCAGAATACGGATTTGCGGCCCCTGCAGCTTAAGCTGTATTACCTGATTATCCAGGGCAGCGAGAGCTTTCAATTGGAGGCTACACAAGTGTCGCTGAGCAACCCCGAAATCCTGAAGGCTTCATGCGTGGTGTTCGCCACGGTGCCTATCTTGTTAATATATCCGTTTATTCAAAAATATTTTGTACAAGGTGTCATGCTCGGTGCGATTAAAGAATAATAAAAGCAGACTATTCAAATGGGGGAAATTAAATGAAGCTACAAAAAGCATCTCTTGTGGTAAGTGCATTAATGATCGTAAGCAGTCTTCTTACGGCCTGTTCAAACAATAGCTCAGGAGGCAGCAACTCAAGCATTAAAGAATCGGCCCCTGCAAATACAGAAAGCAAAACAAATAATACCACAGAAGGGGAATATACCGATTATTCCAAAGGTTTTGACAAGAGGGTTACCCTTGAACTTCCTGTTTATGAGCGGGCATTCGAGGGCTGGAATGTGTCGGATAACTACTACACACGCTGGATTCAAAAAGAGTTTGGCGATAAATATAACATCGATGTAAAATTCGTTCCGATTACACGTAAAGGTGAAGTAACGGATTACGAGCAGCTGCTGGCTTCCCATAATGCCCCGGATATCATTTTTCATTATGACATGCCGCAAGCCTTGGCTTATTACAGTGAAGAAGTGATGCAAGAGCTGGACCTTAATGAAATCGCTTACTATGCACCGACTTATTGGAACAATATGCAGGATACAATGAATCAATACAGTAAAGTGGACGACAAAAATACGTTCTTCTTCGCAGCTCGTCCGGCTGCAGATAACTCTGTGCAGCTGATCCGAAAAGACTGGGTGGAGAAGGTCGGGATGAAAGTGGAGGATATCACCTCCATGGAGAAATACAACGAATTGCTGAAGAAATGGAAGGATGCTGGTATCGGCATAGGCGCTGAGAGTTTGAAGAAAAACAATTACAACTTCAACTATAACTTCCGGCAATGGCCTGTTAATAAGGAAGAGCGCGCACTATACTCCGATCTTGGAGTGGCAGATTTGACGACCTCTGCAACAGAAGGATATCTGCGGAATCTGAACTACCAGTATAATAACGGATTGATCGATAGAGAGTTCTATCTGCGCGATGATGAGAATAAGATTAAGGCTCAGTTTGTAGCGGGAAAAACCGGCACCTTTGGTCAATATCTGACCAACAATACAGATGTAATGGATGCAACATTAAAAAACAATCCAAGCGCAGAGTTTGCTGTACTGCCCCGCTCAGCTGTGACCCCGGAAGGATTCAAAGCGCAGGAACGGGCGTATTGGCCGTTCGGCTTAATCATGGGAATTAATTATGATTCCACTGATCTGGAGCGTATTGCAGTATGGATGTATCTGGACTGGCTGAGCCAGCCGGAGAACCTGTTCTTACTGCAGAACGGCGTTGAAGGTCAGAATTATACGCTGGATGACGACGGGATTCCTGTCATCAATACGGAATTCAAGGGAGATTCCGTACTGTCTCAAAATAACAATAAAGACTACTGGTCCCTTATTACCGAGATGGTTCAGTATGACGATCCTGAAACGACGCGCAAAGCCTATATCCGTCTGTGGGCACCTGCAGGCTACGAGTATCTGGCTGAAGATATGCTCGAGAATTATGAGAAGAATGCCGAATACCGCACACCGGATGCACTGTTCAGTGTAGTGCTGGAGAAAGTGAATGAGTACAAGACAGACCTGAACGTACTCTTTCAGGAGCTGTATATCAAATGCGCGCTTGCTCCGTCAGATCAGTTCGATGCCACCTACGAGGCTGCCAAGAAGGCGTATCTCGATGCCGGATATCAGGAAATTCTGGATGAGAAGCAAAAAGCGATCGATGCAGGGCAATTCAATTAGATTTTAACTACAATGAGGACCGGCAAAACCTCACCTTTCAGGTGGGGTTTTGCCAGAGGAGGCTTTACAGTTTTGAAACTGGAAATTGAAAATGTGGATCTTAAGAAGGTTGTAGACAGCGTGGTTGATTACACGCTTGGCATGGATATGACCTGGAACTGGCCTTGCGGTGTCGCCTATTACGGAGTCAGCCGGGCATACGAAGTGACGGGAGAGCAAAGCTATCTTGAACGGATGGCTGACTGGTGCGAGGAATACATTGAGGCGGGACTTCCGGCGGAGTGGACGGTCAACACCTGTGCCATGGGCCACATGCTGCTAACTCTGTATGAGCAGACCAAGGAACAGAAATATCTTGATCTTATCGTAAGCAAGCTGGATTTTTTGGAGAACAGAGCCTTTCGTTTCGGAGACCATGTGCTTCAGCATACCGTATCGGATAAGAATGATTTTCCGGAGCAGGCTTGGGCGGACACCCTTTTCATGGCAGGCTACTTTCAATTGCGTGCAGGAGTACTGCTTGGTGAGAAACCGCTGGTTGAGGACGCGCTTCATCAATTTTTCTGGCATATTAATTATTTGCAGAATGAAAGCACCAGCCTGTGGTATCACGGATACAATCACATTCACCAGAATCATATGTCAGGCATTTACTGGGCGCGCGCCAATGCCTGGGCGGCTTATACCATGTCCAGAGTAGGGAAGGTTCTGCCGGAATCCTACCTGTATCCGCCTTACATGCATATTTCCAGTTCACTACGGGACCAGCTCGCAGCCATTAAAAAGCTGCAGAAGCCGGACGGCCTGTGGGGCACAGTGCTCGACCATCCGGAAGCTTACGGTGAAGTGTCGGCCACGGCGGGAATTGCCGCTGCCATGGTCATGCAGGGAAATCCGCTGCATAACCAATATGTCAAGCAGGCGCTGCAAGGATTACTGAATAATATTTCCGATAACGGGCGTGTGCTGAATGTATCGGGCGGCACCGCTGTTATGAACAATCTTGCAGGCTATTTGGGTATCGACAGGAAGTGGGCTCAGGGATGGGGGCAGGGGCTGGCGCTTGCCTTGCTATCCGCTGTCATTGAAAATACTAACCTGAAAAGGTAGATAACAATAACAATGAAATCACCGAACATATGATTAGTCTGTTATAGATGATGCCGCTCTCTTAAAGGAAGCAGGCGTCATTTATAACAGTTAGCGCAAAAGATTTATGAGGAGGCAGGAACATGTATTCAAGGACGTATACATTCTCTGGACATCTCAGCGATAAAGTGATTCATTTACCAGCTGAATATATGTTTCAGGAAGAAGCAGGTGGCGGGTTCATCCCCTACACCGAGCCGTTTGGTAAAGGGATGGACAGATTTAAGGATTATGCAGGCTGGTACCCTTACCCGAAAGCAGAACAAGCGAGGGAAAGAATTGAACTGCTTCATACAGAATATGGAGTAGAACTGCATGAGGAGGGCTGGCCTCTGCGTTTCAGAGCGGTTGTTCCGGAGCCGGGCGTATATGCAGTGAAAATCCAAATTGCTGGGGGAGAAGAGGGAATATCGCGGCTGAATCTGTACTCTGGCCGCCGCAATCTGGCAAGGCGGGATATCTGTATTGCTCCGGGAGAAGTGTTTACTTATCAATACAAGGTGCATATATGCGATTATATACCGGTTGTCGGACAGCCGCCGCGAAGTGACCTGTCTGTCTATATCACAGTTTCAGGAACTTTAGCACGGTTAAGTGAAGTAAGCATCGAACAGTCTGAGGCTCCGACTTTATTTCTGGGAGGAGATTCCATAGTCGCGGATTACGCTGTCCAGTACCCGTATAATCCACTGATTTCAGGAGGATCATGGGGGCAACACTTGCTCCAATACTTCAATGGCACTGCAGTCGACAATCAGGCGCATGGCGGGATGACGACGAACTGCTTCCGGGAAGACGGACATTGGGAGATTATCAACCGGCGGATCAGGCCAGGTGATGTCTTCATGTTCCAGTTCGGCCACAATGATCAGAAGCGAAGAAGCCTCGCCGCCTTCACGGGATATTCTGCGAATTTGCGCTGGTATGTCCATCAAGTAAGAAGCAAGGGGGCAATCCCCGTTATCGTTACGTCTCTTAGTCGGATTCCAGGCAAAGATGAACAAGGCTGGTATGATCTGCTTGAGGATCATGCAGAAGCCTGCCGTAGAGTCGGACGGGAGTGGCAGGTTCCGGTTATTGATCTGCATGAGTACAGCTTCCAGCTGTTCTGTCAGATGGGGAGGGATTCACTTAAGGGTTACTTTAAAGATGAAGCCCATACGAATGATTATGGTGCCGTGCTGATGGCGGAATTCATTGCCTCAGAGATCAAGCGCCAGAGCATTGAACCACTTTGCCGGCTTATGAATGAGCTTGGCCCGGCGCCTTGGGTACCCGATGAGTCATTGAGACCTCCTGCACAGCTATCGCCGCTTGATCTGCCCGAAGTACCTATTCTTCCTATGGACTTGCCGGAGTTGCCTTATGCTGACTGTGTAGGCATCAAGGAGCTGGATGGGTTAAAGGAAGCAATGGTCGACGGTTTGCTTGATCCAACGTTGAAATACTTTCATCCATATGCCGAGATGCCACGGGGACAATTCGCCTTTGTGTTTCTTAAAGCGGCGCCTTACCCTAAGCGGCCTTATCAGGGCCGGTATTGTGATGTGTATAAATACGAATTTGATGCCGCGAACATCCAGGCCATGATTGACGGAGGACTCATTGATCAGTCCACTACTCCGGATGAAAGGTTCAGACCTGACGATGCACTGACCGGAGGAGAATGCATAAGCGTTATCATCCTTCACCTTTATGAAGCAAGTGGCCGGAATTACAGCCTGGCAGCCTGTGAGCGGCAGGCGCAGAGCCTGGGACTGTTATGGGAGGGCTACGGACGCGGTAAGAAGGTCAATCGGGCGGATTGCGTAACTGCGTTAGTACGAATGATGAAGCTGGCGAAATTAGAAGGGAGAATACTAAATTAATGTTGAACACAAATTTCTATGGAACCTCTTTTGAGATGGATGAAATACTAGAACCACCTTTTCAGGGACAATATTTCTATGCTGAGGATTATAGGATGCTTGATTTGGACCAGGCTGTTGATTATCAAGTCATTCAAAGAGCGGTTGATGCCTGCTCTGCTCAAGGAGGCGGTACCGTGATTGTGTCCCGGGGGGAGTGGAGCTCAGGACCCATCCATTTAAGAAGCAATATCCATCTGTCAGTTAAGAAGGGAGCTGTCATTCATTTCAGCGATACCTTCGCTCATTATCTTCCCCCGGTGTTTACGAGATGGGAGGGGATGGAATGCTATAATTATTCTCCGCTGATCTACGCCAGAGACTGTGAGAACATAGCTGTTACAGGTGAAGGCACACTGAACGGAAACGGAGAAGCATGGTGGCATTGGAAGCAGCTTCAGCAGACAGCGGCCGATAAGCTATGTTATGCCGAAAGGGACAGAATCCCTGTACAGGAGAGAGTTTTCGGTACGGAGGAGGCTGCCTTAAGACCCTCTTTCATTCAACCTATGAACTGCCGGAATGTGCTGATTGAAGGGCTTTCCATCCATAATGGTCCCCAGTGGACCGTACATCCTGTATATTGTGAGAATGTAATTATCCGCAGGATTGATATCATCAGCTGCGGCCCCAATACCGATGGGCTGAACCCCGACTCCTGCAGAAATGTACTGATTGAGGATTGCAGCTTCGAGACCGGGGATGACTGCATTGCCATCAATTCCGGCATGAATGAGGATGGCTGGCGGGTCAATAAGCCTTGCGAGAACATTGTCATTAGAAATTGTGTAATGAAGGAGGGGCACGGGGGACTCGTCATTGGTAGTGGGATGTCGGGCGGAGTAAGGAATGTCTACGCCCATGACTGCACCATTACCGGGGGAGACCGTGGAATTCGGCTGAAATCCATGCGTGGCAGAGGTGGCTTCGTGGAGAATATCCGGTTTGAGCATATCAAGATCAATAATGTCAGAGAAGAGGCTGTACAAATCAATATGTACTACGGGTACAGTACCGTGGTTCCCAAAACCAGTATACCTTCCGATTTCAGCAATATTTATATGAAGGATATTACCGGAGAGGGCGCCGGAATCGCCGTGGAAATCAAGGGGCTGCCGGAGCACCGCTTAAAAAATATCAGCCTTGAAAATATAAGTCTTAGTGCGGACAACGCCATGATCTGCAGTGACGTTGAAAACATTGTCCTGAAGAATTTCGATGTGCTGGCAACCGTCAACAAGAGCACGGAATTTGTAAATATTGACCGTCTGCAGATTGAGCATTTCAGCGTGCGCTGAAGAGTGGATTGAACAAAAATGCAGCCACCCCTCCTCAAAATTAAGGAGGGGTGTTAAAGGTTTAAGCAACAGCCAGACATCAGGCTGTATGGGGCAGTGATTAGATTGGCATGCGGACGCTAAAAAGCCCATACCACCGGTATGGGCTTGAATGATTATTCCGTCCAGGAACGGTAGATCCGGCGTACCTCGCGGAACGACTGCTTGGGCTTGCGGTATTCATTAACCAGACCCTTGTTGTTGAACCCGCGGGCACGGTCGCGGAAGTTCTTGCTGCTGCTCTTCAGATCGCCCCGGATGTCTGCAAACTGCCAGATGAAGGTTCCGCCGATCTTAGGATCATTTTTGAAGATCGCCAGTGCCTCGGTAACGATGTGGGCCTGGTAATCCTCGCTGAACAATCTTGGCTCCCAGCCTACATCCCCGAACAGCCCTGCGCCGCCGAACTCAGTCATCAGCACCACCTTGTTTCCGGCTCCCAACTGCTCCGCCCGCTTATGGAACTGTTCCAGCATGTCTTTGAAGCCGCTTACGTCGCCTTCATACCAGCCAAAGTATTTGTTAATGCCGATGACATCGAACAGCGGAAGCAGAATATCTTCAAGCGGATGCATTGTGGCGTAGGTAACCAGCCTGGAGGTGTCAAGCTTCTTCACCAACCCGATTAGAGCCTGTGTGAACGCGAAGGCTTCCTGCGTGCGGGTATCAATCTCATTATGAACAGACCAGAAGATTACGCTCGGGTGATGAATATGCAAGCCGATCATTTCTTCAATCATGGTGAGCGCGCGCTCCTGGAAGAGCGGCTCACTTACCGTTTCATTCGGCAGAAAGGCTCCCCAGATCGGAATTTCGCTCCAGTACACCATGCCGTGCTCATCAAGCAGATCCAGCCAATACGGGCTCTGGGGATAATGCGAGCCCCGGACGGAATTACAGCCAAGCTCCAGAATAATATCGAGCTCTTTATGCATCAGTTTCGGAGGGAAGGCAAACCCCCACTCGGGATGCTCTTCATGACGGTTCACACCCTTCAGATAAATAGGGGAACCGTTAATCAGAATGCGATGGTCTTTGGTCTCAATGCGGCGGAAGCCGATCCGTTCAAACTTGTCGTCTTCCGCCGTCCGTACACGAAAGGTATACAGCTCAGGGCTGCCGACGTTCCACAGTCGCACCTCAGGCAGGAGCTTCTTGAACGTATGGCTGAAGGTCTGGCCAGCCTCAATCTGCACTTCTTCCGAATGCAATTCATGTCCGCCTTCGCTGAGTGCCAGTCTAGTCGTCTGCACGGATTGCAGGAAGGAACGGATCTGTACCTGAACAGATACATCCGCGTCTGCGCCCTGCAGCTCATAATCAATCTTCACCCGTTCGATATACAGATCAGGCAAATATTGCAGCTCGACCGAGCGGATAATGCCGCCGTAATGGAACCAGTCCACTTGTTCAGTCGGAATCGTAAGACGGTCCAGGGTGCTGTCCGTCCGGACGACAATCTCATGTTCTCCGGCCGCCAAGGAAGGGACAATGAATTCAAAGGGTGTAAATCCGCCATAGTGATAGCCCAGGTGCTGGCCGTCCAAATAAACCTCGGCATGTCCCATCACGGCATGAAAGATGAGTCTGACATGCTGAGGATTCTCAATCCGTATTTTTTTACGATACCAGCCGACTCCTTCATATTCGTACATGCCCAGTTCATTATTCCAGCACGACGGTACATAAAGAGATAGTGGAGAATGTGGAAAACGCTCAAACCATTTTTCTTGAACACCCATATTTAACGGATCTTTCATGAAGTCCCATGGCCCGTCCAACAGCTGATTTCTCCGAATTTGATGCTCGGGAAAAGTCCTTAACAAGTGTGTTCCTCCTTATTATTATGTAATACATTGCAAATTTCAGACATCTTGATAATATAGATAGTAGCATCTGGAGTTTAAGCATTGAATAGAAAAAAACGTTAGAATATTGTATAAATCGCTCTTTTAGCAGCAGGGGGAGATATTGATTGGAAGCAGCAACCGGCTATAACCTGAATGACCTCATAGTGCATATCCATTTTGTACTCGACAAAGTTACGTATCCAGGCTGGGAAGATATCCGCAACATGGTCAATGTGCATAGCTTGTACTGGATTCATGAGGGAGAGGGGATTTTTCTGACCAATGTCGAGCACAAAGTACAGGCTGGCATGCTGATCTATTTAAAACCAGGTCTTAAGATGTCCATGCGTTCGCAGATGGATGCCCCGCTTCGCATGACGATGCTGCTCTTTGATTGTACAGAGCTCGGCTATGATGCAGGTTGGCAGGACGTCAAGCCAATCGGAACACTGAGGCTTCCTTTCTTAAGCCAGTACTGCAACCAGCAAGCTGAGGAAATTGGCCGGTTATTCTGGGGAATTCACCAGGAATGGCTACCCGGACTGAACGCCGGAACAGCCGTTTCCCAGGCTAAATCGCAGATTCTGCTGCATAGGCTGCACCTGACCGTGCAATCGGACTGGAATCTGATGGAGTCTGGAGCTTTCGCCGCCTTCGAACAGATCAAGAATACGCTTGAGAACGACTATAAGGATCATCACCGGATCGGAAAGCTGGCTGAGAAACACGGCATTTCGGCTTCTTACTTGCGTAAGCTGTTCCTGAAATATACAGGCATGGGGCCGAAGGAATACCATATGCACATACAGAACCAGCAGGCCTGCCGTTATCTCGTATTTACCGATTACCCCGTTAAGGAAATCGCTATGTTATGCGGGTACTATGAAGAATATCATTTCAGCAAAATTTTTAAACTGCTTAACGGGATCTCTCCGACGGTATACCGGCACAGACAGAGAATCGGAGATTAAATTATCCGGTAGAACCACTGACGAAGAAAAATCCTTCGGCTGAACAAAGGTGCGCTGAAGCGTGCTGGGCGAGCCCCTAAAGGATGAGCCGAAAATGAATTGCCTTTGATCTTCACCACGCCGGGCGTGGAGGATCTGCAGGCTGCGGTGGAATCGATCAGCAAGACTTAGATGTAAGGTAAGGAGATGATTGGCATTGAGTCATAACGCGGATGAAAGAGAGAAGCTTCTGTTTCAGGTGGCACATGCTTCCTTTCCGTCTTATCAAGAAAGTAATATTTCTACAATTATTAATAATATAGAATTTCAAGGTTCATTACCTCATTCAGATTGCTTTGAGGTTACTTTGAATAATGAATTGTTAAGCATACCGTACAGAATTTATTTTAAGGAGCCTACTACCAAACAAATGAGTCAGTTGAGTTCTGAGCAAGTAGTCATATTGAATTGTTTATTCACTCGACATCACAATGGCTATATCAGAGAAAGGAATCTTAAAGAAATCATTTTAGTAGATAAACCTACTGTCATACCATTTGTTATTCAATTAGCAGGTGAATATGTCTATGAGATTGTAGAAATAATCTATGAACATTTAAACTATCTAAACATAGACAATTATTTAAACTTCATAACGGCGAACCCAGCATATTATCAGAAGACAAAAGCTAGAATGATAAGTTATTGGAATTGTAATCATAGAAATCAACATAAGAATTTATCAAACTATAAAGGTCTGCAAATATTTAAGTACTTCGAGAAAAATCTCAGGTAGAGCCAACACCGCTGACAATAGCAGCTCGGCAAGTATTCTGGACCCTGTCGGGAACAATCAGCCGAGGAGGAGTCATTAACCGGCTCCGATTCGCTTGTATGCAAATAGCCTTGGTAATTAGTCGGCCAAGCATCTTATCTATGAAATCATCCCATAGGAAATGTCTCTTCAAACCGATCTTTCTTCTCATAAAGATCGCACCATGCTTTGGCGATAAGGTCAGGATCACCATCTGTACCAGCTTGTATTAAATTACCTATGGACAGATGACCAACATATATCCCTTTCTCTTTCAGTTCACTATGCAGGTTCGTTGCATATGATTTCGCTTCAATCTTTAATTTTTGAAGTTCAGAGACAATTATTTCGAGTTTCGTACTGTTCCGCGAAATCGCTGCAACATTAAATCCATTTCCCCCAAATTTTTTAGCAAGAGACAACCCTAATCCGGGACCTGCACCAATAATTACAATTGTTTTCATCTTTTATTTACTCCTTATCTATGATATATATATCAACACGTGTTGTTTTAATATCATAAATCCATTCATTTCAATGACAAGTATGACTTATTGGATTACATCATGGGAGATTCAGCTACCGCGGCTATAGAAAAATGTACATCAGGAGTCTATAAATACGACCAAGAAAGCATAAATCAGCTTGTTATAGCTGTCTGCGATTTTTACCAACAACCCAACTTTAAATGTCGCCAGAGTTATATCGGATTGGTCATACCTCAGTTAAAAGGTATCCAAACCTTCCAAACCCAATATTAAGTTAGCACCGTAATCGCTCACAAAAAGTAAGCAGTTCAAGCTCCCCACGCGGTGGACTTAACTCCCTGCTTCAGTCTGGGTTCAGCCATTTCAAGAGATGTCCCATTCCAATCGGAATGGGACATTTTCTATTACTGTGATAAACATCGCCTTCAGGCTTATTACACTTTCGTCATTGTGAAGGTTATGAAATATTAAGATGGTTATCTAGAATAGGATACCTATACGCTTTGCCCATATAATTTTAGTCTCACTTCATATGAAAATAGTTCTAATAGTTCATCATTGAATTTGCATATTGTTTGCGCACTGTCACATTACGACATATTAGTATGTCGGATGCCGTGTTTATCTACATTTTTTTCATAAATAACTTAATTTTTAAATTATTATTTTTATTGATATATAGTCCTAATGATTGGTATTTTTTTAGATATTCACATAGTATAGTTGAGTCACAAATACTCGCATAATAACTATAGATAATACAAATATATTGAATAAAAGCAATATATCAGGAGTGATATTATGTCATTCGAGAATGAATATGAAGATAATAAGGCGGATATTGCAATTATTGCCCTTTCAATCCGCCTACCGGGTATTGATACGGTTTCAAAGTTCTGGGAAACGATCTTGAATGGAGAAGAGGTAGTAGCCGACCTATCCTCACAAGAAGTAAAGGAAAATGCGATGGAAGCAAGGTCTGACTTTATTCGAACGAACAACAATATTGGGGAAATCGAGAATTTTGATGCCGCTTTTTTTAATTTCAGTACAAGAGAGGCATCCATGATGGATCCCCAACACCGTCTGCTTCTGGAGACGGCTTGGGAAGCACTGGAGGCCGCAGGATATAATCCGGAGAGCTATGACGGTCTTATCGGCATGTATGCAGGCGTGTACGCAAATTATTATCAAATGTTTAACCTGTTGCCCTGTATAAAGGGCAATGGGGCAGCCTCCGAACTCCAAATGCAGATTGCAAGTGAGAAAGATCATGCAGCGACGATGGCTGCCTACAAGTTAGGTCTTACCGGGCCTGTGCTTAATGTTCAATCCGCCTGCTCCAGTTCGCTGGCCGCAGTACATCTGGCCTGTGAGAGTCTGCTCACATACTCCAGCGACATGATGGTATGTGGTGGAGCAACACTTGGGATTCCGCAAACCCATGGATATTACTACCAAGATAATGGATTGTTGTCCACTGACGGGCATCTTAGGGCATTTGATGCTAAGGCCACCGGAACCCTGTACAGTGACGGTGCCGGGTGCGTGGTGCTGAAGCGCTTTAACGACGCCCTTAAGGATGGCGATACCATTCATGCCGTAATCAAAGGTTCGGCGCTCAATAATGATGGAGCCTTGAGAGCAGGGTATACAGCGCCTGCAGTCAAAGGACAGATTCAAGTAATTGAACGTGCACAGATGGCCGCAGGTGTTAATGCTGAGGACATTAGTTACATAGAAGCTCATGGTACCGGCACTCCCCTTGGTGATGCGATTGAGTTAGAGGCACTGCATGAGGTATTTGCCCCACATACTGGAAAAAGTGCCTTCTGCGCCTTAGGTTCGGTCAAATCAAACGTTGGCCATACGGGGCCGGCCGCAGGTATTGTGGGGTTGATCAAAACCGTTATAGCCTTGCGAGAGAAGACGCTACCCCCCTCTATTCACACAGACACACCACATGACAGATTAATGACAGGCCTCAGCCCATTTTATCTGAATCCGATACAGCTAGACTGGAGCAGCCCGAATCAGCGAAGGCTTGCAGGAGTCAGCTCCTTTGGACTGGGAGGTACAAATGTCCATGTCATCCTTCAAGAAGCACCGGTACAGCCGCCAGCGCCTTCCTCCAAGCGTATTAAATTGTTTGTCCTCTCAGCCAAAAGTGCAGAGTCACTCTACATGCAAAAGCAGTCCTTACAGCAGTTTCTAAAATCTGCTTCCGGAGAACAGCTCGCGGATGCTGCCTATACACTTCAAACCGGACGCAGGCTGTTCGAGCACCGGGCAGTATGGTTGTACAGGCGTGGGATGGAACCGGAATGGATGGATCGGGAGATGGGCAGGAAGGCTCACTCTAATCTTGCTATGCAGCCCTTGTTCCATTTCCCGGATTTATCCGGTTTCACCGCACTTGACCCGGGGGATTGGATCTCTGAGGAACCGGCCTTTCACACAAGCTTCATACAGTGTATGAAGCACGCTCCGCAAAAGTCAGGCAGAGGAGATTCAGCATTACAGGATCGCGCTACTTACGCTATCGCTGTACAGGTTTCCTTGTTTGGACTCTGGGACAGCTGGGGAATTCAACCTTCCGGCTGCCAAGGTACAGGCGTCGGACTATTTGCCGCCGCCTCTGCCTGCGGCCTGCTTACAGTGGCAGATGCCATGTATCTCGGCAACTGCTTCACAGCCGCACTCGCTACTACAGGTCAGGAGCGAAGTATATGGGTTCTTAACTACCAACAACGGGTATGCAGAATGAAAACAGAACCCATGAAGATTCCGCTTGCTGTCCCGCAGGGAAGGCAACCACAGTCCTATGAGGATTGGAGCAGCAGCGATTTTTGGATAAAGTATCTGAATGATGCTCTGGAAGACAAGGCTTCATTGCAAAGCAGTGTTAATAACCTCAGAGATCAGCTCGTGCTGGAAATGAATCTCCATGAATCCTCCGATCTACTGGTAGAAGGGGATGGAGCCACAGTCTGGAGGAATGTATATCGTCTTCTCGGCCAAGTATGGATGGACGGCTATCCTGTGAATTGGAAGACCTATTACCAAGGGGAGCGGCGCCATCGCATTGCACTACCTGCGTATCCATTCAATAAAACGCGTTGCTGGGTGGAGTGTGAAGATTCTGACATTGCGGCAGACCTACCGTTTCTGCCCATCTCGGAATCCGTCAACTTACGTCCAGAGCAATTGATCGGGTATATTGCACCACGTACAGAAACTCAACGGGAGCTGGTTGCAGCTTGGGAGCTGTATCTTGGAGTTACTCCCATCGGCATCGATGACAACTATTACGAACTGGGTGGCAACTCGCTGCTGGCAGCTTCCTTGAATGCACATATCTGTGAACGGTTTGGCGTAACTCTTGGACTTGAAGTTTTTTTGGAGCAGCAGACCGTAGCCCGATTAGCCGAATCCATTGAATCCTGGAGATTTGATTCCACACCTGTGAAAGGCGGACATTAAGATGGATGTTGTAAATAAGACATTGCATCGTTTAAGTCATCCCCAAAAGCGAATTTGGTATACCGAATGCCTGCATCCCAAGACAGCTGTTCATCATATTGGCGGCTGTGTCCGTATTCGCGGAACGGTTGACTTCAACCGCCTCGAAACATCCATCCATAGGGTGATTCAGGCTCATGAAGGCTTGCGTCTGCAGTTGCGGAAACAAGACGACGAACCGCAACAATATGTTGCCGATGCTCCGCTCAAACCGTTGCCCCGTTTCGACTTCAGTACTTCTTCCAATCCACAGGCGGATTATGAGGGATGGGTAGAGGCGGAGGCAGCCAAACGATTTGTTCTCTTCGATTCCCCTCTATACCACATCGCTATCTTCAAGGTGGGGGAGCAGGATAACGGTTTCCTGTTGAAAGCCCACCACATCATCTGCGACGGCTGGTCCATGGATCTGCTGACCAGACAAATTCTCTGGACGTATACATCTCTCTGCAGAGGAGAACTCTCTGCCCATACTGTCTCTGAACCTTCCTATTTAGCTTACCTTGACCTTGAGTCGCAATATCTGCATTCCCCGCGTTGTCAGAACAACAGACAATTCTGGGAGAACAAATTTGATGTCCTACCCGAGCCGCTGTTTGACAAGACGGCTGCTAATCCGGCTGGCCGCCGCTATTCCCGCTTGCTGGACAAGCAGGCTACAGAGCGAATCACACGTATTCTGCCGGAACTTAATGTGTCCTTACCGTTATTTCTGGCTGCAGCATTCGGCTTGGTGCTGAGCAGATATTACCAGCGTGATAATTTGATTCTCTCCTTACCCGTATCCAACCGTAATGCAAATACCAAGACAACAGTTGGTATGTTCACAGGCAATCTCCCACTCTCGTTGCACATTAAGGAGAACTTGTCCATTCGAGCATTCTTGCAGCGTATACGCCGCGAATATTCGCGTAATCTCGCCAATCACAAGTATCCGTTTGATCTGCTTGCCCAACATCTTCAACTGCGAAAGAACGGTTATGACAGCTTATACCAGGCCGCAGTCAATTACTATAACACCCATCTGCTGACCACCTTGGACGGTATGGCCATCAGTAATGAGGAATTCTATTCCGGTGAACAGGCTTATCCGGTGCAATTGATGATCAAAGACTGGTCCGAGGATGGAACGTTATTGTTCACTCTGGATTATCAGACCGGGATGATTGGCAGACAAGAAGCTGCGACGCTGATGGAATGCTTCTTGTCTGTGTTGAACCAAATAGTAGATACTCCCGACATAACATTGAAGGAGCTAACTCTATCTACTAAGCAGCAGTGGGAAGTAGTTATGCTGCCTTATAACCGGCGTTCCATACATGAATATCCCTATGAACAGACAGTCATGAGTCTATACGCGGAGCAAGTTAGGCTTCATCCGGAGCGAATTGCCCTGAGTTGTGCAGACGAACAGCTGACTTATGCGGAATTGGCAGAGCGGGTCAACAATCTTGCCGCAGCCCTGTCCACCGGATTCCCGCAAGTATCCAGCGTCATAGGTGTGCGGATGCATCATTCTCCCGAACTGGTCATCGCTATTCTTGCGATTCTGCAGTCCGGTGCAGCGTTCCTCCCACTGGATACCAGTATCCCAGCTGCCAGAGCGGAATTTATGCTTCGGGACTCGGAGGCGGTCTGTCTGCTGACCGACCTGGAAGAGGAGCCGGCTTCCGGCTGGCACCTTCCTTCGCACAATCCTAAAGAACTGATCCGGCAGGAGCTGTGCTTCACGGGCGATCAGCAGGAGCCGGGGCCGGACAGCCTGGCTTATGTCCTATATACTTCAGGCTCAACCGGAACACCAAAAGGGGTGAAAGTTCTCCATTCCAATCTGGCCAACTATATCAGTTGGGCAGCCGCAACGTACTTGACTTCGAAGGAGGACGTGTTCGCCTTTTATTCCTCTATTGCCTTTGATCTGACGTTAACCTCCTTGTTCGTACCGCTGGTCAGCGGAACGGAACTGAGAATATACCCTTCCAGCAGCGAAGACTATACCTTAAACCGGGTTCTTAACGAGAACAGAGCAACGATAATCAAGCTAACTCCATCCCATCTTGCACTTGTGAATAAAGAACGCAGGGCGGACAGTGTCCTGCGGACACTGATTGTTGGAGGAGAGAGTCTAAAGACGAGCCTTGCGAACGCCATTCAGCGAACTTACGGGCCCAAGCTAGCTATTTATAATGAATACGGGCCAACCGAAGCAACTGTTGGTTGCATGATACACCGCTTTGATCCTATTGCCGACCAAGGAGTTGCAGTGCCGATCGGGGTGCCTGCCGCAAATGCCAAGCTCTACATTCTGGACAGCCAATGGAGACCGCTGCCTCCGGGAGCGAGGGGAGAACTTTATATCTCCGGACCCGGTGTGGCCGCTGGCTACGTCAATCAGCCCGGGCTCACTGAGGAACGATTTGTGCCTGATCTGCTGAATAAGGGCAGCAGGATGTACCGCACCGGTGATCTTGTTAGGCTGGGTGAAGACGGAGTGATGGAATATATGGGCCGCATAGATACCCAGCTCAAGATTAGAGGCTACCGAATCGAAACAGAGGAGATTGAACATTGCCTGCTTGAGATGGAGGGGATTCACAATACAGTTGTCATGACTACGGGTAACGGTTCCAGTATGGAACTGGTTGCCTTCATTGTCGGAGAATCCCTTACGGCCATAGAAATCCGCAGCTGTCTGGCTAAGCGCTTGCCTGCATACATGGTTCCTGAACGCATCATCTTCAGGAATGAAATTCCGGTCACTGCCAACGGGAAAACTGATCGGAAGCAGCTTGAACAAGATATTAATGAAGCTGTAACCGTTGTTCAGGAGTACGGAGCAGTGAACCATAGGAACCATATTGAACATCTTTTATCTGCATTCCGGACTGTTCTGGGGCGTAGTGAAATTAGCCGGGAGGACCGCTTCTTTAATCTCGGCGGAGATTCCATTAAAGCGATTCAGATCTCAAGCCTGCTCAAAAAACAAGGGCTTCAACTCAGTGCAGCAGATATTCTGGATCATCCCCTTATTAGTGAGATGCTGCTGCTGGTTACGGACGATAGAAGTACAGAGCCCCAAGGCCCCACAGAGGGGAATGTGCCTTTGACACCGATATTATCGTGGTTTTTCTCCCGGAAACTTAAGAATCAAGACCATTACTTGCAATCGATGCTGTTGGAGATCAGGGAAGATGTAACAATGCAAACCCTTACAAATTGTTTGCGGGAAGTACTCCGGCAGCATGACTCGCTGCGCTTGTATTTTGATCCAACCCGGCAGCAGCTGGTGTATAACAACACTCTTTCTGTAGACGAATTCCAGCTGCATATACTCGATTTGACGGACTTTGCCATTGAACAGCGGGAACAGGAACTACAGTCATATACCACCGCATTTAAGGCAGGCATATGTCTTACTGCGAAGGATGAATTTCCCTTCCGTGCTTCCCTAATTGTGAACCCGGGAAGGGCTTGTTATCTGCTGCTGGCAGCTCACCATATCTGCATCGACGCTGTCTCGTGGCGGATTCTGCTGGAGGATTTGGGACGCTTGCTTGGAGGAGATAAGCAACTGCCGCCCAAGACATCATCGTTCATGCGCTGGTCACTGGCGCTAAGCGAACGCACTGAACCGCTGATCCGTCCAGAGCTGGAATATTGGAGCCAGAATTACAATCTCCCCAGGGATGAGAAGCTGTTATTATGGCAACCGGGTAGCCATAAGAACACAGCCTTTCATACTCTAGCATTCGGAATAACTGACACTGAGCTGCTTCTTGCACAGTGCAGGGAGAACAAGGGTCTGCAGCCTCATGAACTACTGCAGACTGCGCTTGCGTTGACACTTCATGATACTTGGGGCTGGCAGTCGCAGGTCATGTGGCTGGAAGGGCATGGACGAGAGCCATTGTTTCCGGATATCGACCTTTCGCGCACCACTGGGTGGTTCACCAGTCTCTATCCCGTCAGAATTTCGATAAATGCGGGAACCAGTCTTATCGAGAAGCGGGATCATATCCTACAACAGTTTAGGGCTGTGCCCCGAAAAGGTCTGGGATATGGCATTCTGGCTTATGGCTTAAGACTGATTACACCGGCAGTCCCCCGGATTTTGTTCAATTATATGGGGGAGTTTCAGGAGAATTATGAGAACGGGCTGCTGCATGTTCTGAATGAACCCACAGGGCCCGATATAGCCGAAGACAATACAACACCCTTTGCACTGGAGATCAACGCTTATATTCTAAAACGCCGGTTGTACCTGAATTTGCGGTATCCCTCCAGTATGCCGGACAGGAGTATGGAGCAGTGGAAACAGCGGTATAAAGAACTCCTTACGGATCTGCTGAGTCAACCGCTCATTCAGAAGGAGCCTGTATGGACACCCGCCGATTTCGATGCTGTGGACATAACCCAGGCTGAACTGGATTCGTTATTCAAGTAACAGGGGGGATGGAATGAACCGCTTGCTGATCAAAATATTCTGTATCTGCATGCTGCTTGGCACGGCCATATTGCCGTCAGATTCGGCTAATGCCGCTGGGAGTGGAATTTCAAAAGAAGCCGTGGACAAATATGTACTTCAGCTGATGGATTCGGTTGATCTACCCGGTGCCTCCATAGTTCTGCTTAAGGGCGACGAGACTTACACTAAGGGATATGGAGAGGCGGACACTGGCCGGAAGATACCCGTAACTCCGGACACCTTGTTCGAAATTGGCTCTAACAGCAAGGCATTCACCGCCGTCGGTCTGCTGCTATTAGTTGAACGAGGGCTTGTGGACCTAGAAGCGCCAATTAAACAATACCTTCCCCGGTTAGAACTGCAATGGGAAGGAGGGACTGCTGAACCAACGGTCAGCCATTTCCTGCATCAGACCAGTGGACTGGGCAGTGATTCTGTCACGCTGATTAATCCGTCGATCCGAGATAATGCACTCCAAGACACCGTTCATAGGCTAAGCGAGAACCCGCTCTGGTATCAACCGGGAACGCAATTTCTCTATTCCACCGGGAATTATGATGTGTTAGGCGCAATTATCGAAACCGTTAGCGGAATGTCTTATGAGTCTTTTATGTCCGCTGAAGTTCTACAGCCCTTAGGTTTAAATCAGACTTTCGCCGGGAGAAAGGCTTTGCCTGAGGGCAAAGCGATCTCTCAAGGCTACAAGCCTGGACTTATCGGTAACCGTAACTATAACGCACCTATCTACCGCGGAAATACACCTGCAGGTTATATTTTGTCAAGCGCAAATGACATGGCCCGCTGGTTAAGTCTTCAGATGAATCCGTCAGCAGCACCTCCAGAGCTTAGATCGGCCATTGCCCTTGCACAGATTCCCGATGAAACGGTAAAGGCAACCGTGAGCCCACCTTACACGGTCCCTTTCCAGTATGGGGGAGGATGGCTAATTTTCACCAATGGCGATCATAAGCACTTCTCACATGGGGGTAACAATCCCAATTACTCTTCTTACGTCTTGTTTAATCCTGAACAACAAGTCGGAGTCGCTGTGCTGGGAAACCGGAATACAACGGCGACTTACGCTATCTGTCAGGGACTGTATGCCTTACAGCAGGGTCTCACGCCTACGGCTGCACCCCTGGATACTATCGATACGGTGAATCTTACGGGGCGGGTCATTCTCGCCGTTTGTTCGGTGCTGTGTCTCTGGATGATCTACGTATGGATCAAAGATCTGCGCTTGATCCGTAACCGCGTTCGGATGCTCAGAAGAGCTTATTCGACTCTCTATGTCAAGTCAGCCTGTTTGATAATACTTGCCGCATTAATCGCAGGCATGGCGTGGTATTTGCCCAAGCTGCTATTTTGGGGTTATCCGTGGAGATTTATTGCCGTCTGGGCACCGTTTACGATCGCCCCGGCCATGATTTTGATTGCAATCACAGGAGTGCTGTTCCCCGCTCTAAGGCTGTTGAAATTGTGGTATCCGCTGAGTCTTGAGGGGCAGACAGATCAACAGAAGCAGCCACGTGTGATTCAGGAGGAGGTTTCATTATGACCATCAAGCTTTTTACAATTCCGTATTCCGGCAGCTCAGCGGCTATCTATCTGAAATGGCGAACTCTCCTGCCGAAAGATATTGAAGTGCTCCCACTTGAATTCCCAGGCAGGGGCAAACGATTCGGGTCCAAGCTTTGTGACAATATGAAGGAATTGATCGACGATCTTGCTCTGCACATTGGCAGCCAGCTCGAAGGTAGTCCTTATGCACTGTTCGGTCACAGCCTGGGAGGGCTGGCCGCTTATGAGCTGAGTGTACGGCTGATGGAGAGTGGACAGGCGCTTCCCGTGCATCTCTTCCTTTCCGGCTGTAATCCTCCGCATCTGCGCTACGGGGAGGAGCAGCTGCATAAACTTCCAGACGACCAGTTCCTTCAAGAAATCATCAAGCTGGGAGGTACCGCTCAGGAACTGGTTAACAATGCGGAGTTGATGAGAATTTTTCTCCCGATTATCAAATCGGATTACCGAATTTACGAACTGTATGCGGGCAACGACCAGTGTGTGAAGCTGCCGGTGGACTGCACGGTTATGCTCGGCATAGACGATCCATTAATGCCTGCAGAGAACGGGCCAGAATGGGCGCGGCATATCAGCGGGAGCATGCAGATTCATAAGCTGCCCGGCGGGCACTTTTTCCTTCATGACCAGCAGGAGGATGTGATCGCCACTATTCAGGATACGCTTGTAGTGCATAAGTGAGGAGGCCCGAGATGAAATTTGAGAAAAACAATGTTCAAGATATTTGGCCGCTGCGTCCGATACAGCAAGGGATGCTGTTTCATTATTTGCAGGGTGAACACAAAGGTGAATATCTGGAGCAACTTGTCCTTACCCTGCAAGGGCAGGTGGACAACCGGCTGTTCAATGAAGCCTGGCTGGCTGTCTTCCGTACAAATGACGCTCTAAGGTCCGTATTCAAATGGGAAGGTCTGCGCACACCTGTACAAGTGGTGCTGCGGAACAGTGAACCGCTGCCGACAATATACGATTTCACAGGCGGAGTTATCCCTGAAGAATTAAGATCCGCTATGACCAGCGCTTATCCACAGATTCTGCAGCAGAAGGCAAACGCGGAAGAATTGATGGAGCGAACTGCGGAGATCATTGGTAAACGGGATCGGGCAATGCGTTTCGACCTCACTCGGGAGACTCTTAGAATCGTATTATGCAAGTTCGACGGAGAATGTAGATTGTTCCTGACATACCATCACATTTTGCTGGATGGGTGGAGTCTGGGAATTATGCTGGAAGAATGGCTACATGCCTACCGGGCGCTCGCCGAAGGGCATACACCGGCCCATCCAGCCAAGCCGGGAATGAAAGTCTACTTGGCTGCAGTCAAAAGCTCTCGCGTACCAGAGCGCGAAGCAGAGTATTGGGCTGATTACCTGCGCGATTACGAGATTAAGCAAACCATACAGCCTTTCTATAAACCACGGCGATTGGGCTTCAAGCGGATATCTCTGAACATACCGAAGACCGCAGCGTTGCTGCTGCGGCAATTTTGCCAAAACAGTGGCATGTCGGTAGCCACCTTGATGAACGGTGCTTGGGGTTTATTGCTCCAGCGGTTCAAACACGTCGATGATATTGTATTTGGAACTACGGTATCTGGCAGGGGCGTTAATCTTACCGGCATTGAGAGTCTAGTCGGACTGCTGATCAACACGGTGCCATTCCGCGTTTCCAGCGGCACAAGTGTGAGTGTGCAGGAGTATTTCGCCAATGTCCAAGCTTCAATCGCAGCCAGACGTCCGCATGAAATGGCCGGTCTGACCGAAATCCGGGGCTACGCAGGGATTCAAGGTACGGAGGAGTTGTTTGATACCCTTGTAGTCATGGAGAACTATCCGCTGGATAAGGTGCTGCTGGAACGGCCCTCCGCAGAGTTGACGACGAACGGATTACCCGATAAGACTCCCTTGTCGTTCAGTTCTTTTGAAATGAATGAGCACACTCATTATCCGCTTACTCTGCTTATTCGAGAGAGCGGCGGATTTGAACTGGAATTCATCTATGACCAGGAAATCTATGAGTATTTTGTAGTGAATCAAATGTCGCAGTGCTTTGTGCAGCTGCTGCAGAATCTTGCCGCGCAGCCGGAGGCGAAGCTGGCAAACATCAGGATGGCGGAGCCTGACGCCTTGAAACTCAATGGCCTGCTGTCTCCAACCAGACCACAAGAGCTGTTCCGGGAACAGTCGATTCCTCAGTGGTTTGGTATAATGGCGCGCAGCCATCCACAGCAGATTGCCATCACTCATGAGGAAGTGCAGTGGACTTACGCTGAGCTGGATCAGATGTCCGACCGAGTGGCAGCCGCACTGATTCGCCGTGGAGCTGGACCTGAGCAATGCATTGGTATCCAGTCCCCGCGGTGCCCGGAAACGATAATGGGTCTGCTTGCCATTCTGAAATCGGGAGCGGCTTATGTCGCATTGCATCCGGATTATCCCGAGGAACGCATCCGATTCATGATCCAAGATTCAGGAATGCGCCTGATGCTGTCTGATACGCTTAACAGAACCTCTTTTCTGAAATCAATGGGTGTAGAGACACTATGCTACCAGGATATCCTTGCGAATGAAGACCAGGTAACGCTGGACAGCATCCATTCTCAGCATGCCGACGGACACCGGCTGGCCTGTGTTATCTACACATCCGGCTCTACCGGACAGCCCAAAGGCGTAATGATCGAACACCGGGGGATCGTACGGCTGGTCAAACATACAGAGTTTGTTCAAATCGGGCCCCAGGATGTGATTTTGCCAACCAGTCCGTTTGAATTCGATGCCTCTAACTTTGAGATCTGGGGAGCGCTGCTGAATGGAGCCTCTTTGTACCTGATGGTCCAGGATAAGCTACTAATGCCACGGTTGCTAAAAGAAACGCTGCTCCAGCAAAAAGTAAGCCTGATGTGGATGACTACAGCACTGTTCAATCAAATGGCCAGTGTGGATGCTTCGTTGTTCGGGTCCCTGCGTTGTCTGATTGTTGGTGGAGATACGTTATCCCCGCCGCAGATCAGTAAGGTTAGACAAGCCTCCCCTGCCTTGAGACTCATCAACGGATACGGTCCTTCCGAGAATTCGGTGCTGTCAACCACTTTTGAGATTGAACGGGACTATGAGGCTCGAATCCCCATTGGCAAGCCGGTCACAAGCTCTAGTGCGTATATCATGGACCGTGACCAGCAGTTTTTGCCTGTGGGAGCGATAGGCGAATTATGCGTCGGGCTCGAAGGAGTCGCTCGGGGTTATCTGAACAACCCAGAACTGACAGAGGCCAAATTTATTCCCGACCCGCTTTATCCGGAATATAAGATGTACAGAACGGGGGATTTGGCCCGTTGGCTTCCCGATGGAACGATTGATTTTCTCGGCAGGGTCGACAATCAGGTGAAGGTACGCGGATACCGGATAGAACTGCAAGAGATTGAACATGAACTAAGCCGAATGGCGGGAATTGATGCCTGTACGGTTATTGTGATTCAGACATCGGACCGAGAGAAGGAGCTGGCCGCATATTTTGTAGCCAATGACCATCTAGAAGCGGGTTCTGTCCGAAAAGCACTGCTTGAACGGCTGCCTGCTTACGCAGTTCCTACACGGTATATGCAGCTGTCTGCACTGCCGCTGACGATCAACGGCAAGGTTGACAAAAAGGCACTGCGGAACCTGCCGTTTCCTTCCTCCGACATCGGAAGTACACCTGTACGATCATTGGCTTTCATGGAAATCACTGTGCTTGAAGCCTGGAAGGAAGCGCTCGGGGTAGAGCGGATCGGCCTGGATGACCCCTTTTTTGATATTGGCGGCAACTCGCTCCTGACGATCCGGATCAGCGAAAAGCTGCGGGCCTCCACCGGTAAGGAGGTGTCGGTAACCGATATATTCCGCTATCCAACAGTCAGAGAACTCGCGGCATACATTTCTGCGAAGCATACCGCAGACGACGCACCGAACGGCACAGACCACGCGGATGTCACGCCCCAAGCCGTACATCAGCCACAGGAAGCTGCTCCTGCAACGACTAGTGATATTGCCGTCATCGGCCTTGCTTCAAGGTTCCCCGGAGCTGCCGATCCTGTGAGTTACTGGCACAATCTGCGGGATGGTAAGGAGAGTATTTCGTTTTTTTCAGATGAAGAATTACGGGCTGCGGGAGTAACCGAGACGCTGCTGCGGGACTCCAGGTATGTAAAGGCAAAGGGAGTGCTTGAGGACATCGAATACTTCGATGCGGGGTTATTTAATTACAGTCCGCAAGAGGCCGAGCTTATGGACCCGCAGCTGCGCATCCTGCACGAGCTTGCTTGGGCATCCCTGGAGGATGCGGCATACGACCCGATGAAGTATCCAGGTGCAATTGGTTTGTTCGTGGGCGCAACAGTGCATTTGAACTGGGTGAACCGCTTGTTCGATTCGTTGGAGGACGATACGGAACGCTGGCGGGCGGCTAATCTGAATGTACATTCTTTGAGCACTCCTATCTCTTATAAGCTGAACCTGAAAGGACCTTCCATAACCGTGGAAACTGCCTGTTCTTCGTCTCTGGTAGCTGTACATCTGGCCTGCAGTTCCCTGATGCGTGGAGAATCTGATCTGGCCCTGGCAGGCGGGGTGTCTGTTACAGTACCCAAGAAATCGGGCTACACCTACCAGGAGGGCATGATCAGATCGCCGGATGGGCACTGCAAGGCTTTCGATGCGGATGCCAAGGGGACAGTCAGTGGAGACGGTGCAGGCCTTGTTGTGTTGAAAAGGCTGGATCAGGCTGTCCGGGATGGCGACCAGATCTACGCTGTTATCAAAGGCTCTGCAATTAACAACGACGGAACGCGCAAGGCTGGTTTCACGGCTCCCAGCGTAAATGGACAACAAGATGTGGTGACAGCTGCACTGGAAGCCGCGTCCGTCTCTGCAGATTCTATCAGTTACATTGAAACACATGGAACGGGTACGCCGCTGGGAGATCCCATTGAGATTGAAGCCTTGTCCGGGCTGTTCCCCGCAAGCCTAGGAACCAGAACAGCCATCGGGTCGGTCAAGACCAACATCGGACATCTCGATGCCGCTGCGGGAATTGCGGGATTCATCAAGACCGTGCTGGCACTGCATCATAAGCAGCTGCCTCCCAGCTTACATTACAAGCAGGCTAATCCTGCAATCAGCTTCGACAGGAGTTCATTGTATGTCAACACTTCGCTACAGGCATGGCTGCCGCCGGAAGGGTATCCGCTCCGTGCTGGTGTAAGTTCCTTCGGAATCGGTGGAACCAATGCGCATATCGTCCTGGAGCAGGCTCCAATCGCTGCCGCTGCAGATCTTGCGAACATGCAGAAACGGAGTGAGGGATCACCGGAATTGTTCCTGTTATCTGCTGCTACAGAAGAAGCCTTACTGCAAAAAACAGAAGACTTGCTCGGTTATCTCGAATCGGCAGAGGGCCAAGACCAACAACTGGCAGATATCGCCTATACGCTGAACACAGGCCGTCAAGAGTTAGGCTTCCGGGTAGCAGTGGTTGCCGCAGACTCTGCCGAGCTAGCTGCCGGTCTGCATGACTGGCAGCATGGAGCAGGTAACACTGCTCGGATCAAGGATGCTGTGCATGTAGTGTTCGCATTTCCGGGCCAAGGTACCCAGTATGTTGGAATGGCGCGCAACCTATACGACACGCAGCTGGTGTTCCGGCAGGAAATGGATCGTTGCCTGGAGCTGGCCTCACCGCTTATGAAGACCGATCTGCGCTCTACCTGGTTGACGCGGCAAGGGCTGAACTCAGGGGAGTCCGCACTGCCGGGAACTAAGCTGAATGCAATCGATCAGACCGAAATTGCCCAGCCGCTGCTGTTCATGGTGGAGTATGCTCTTACTCGGCTCTTGCAACATTGGGGTATTCATCAAGCGGCTATGATCGGACATAGTTTGGGTGAATACACAGCTGCCTGCATCGCAGGCGTGTTGACACTGGAGGAGGCCATCCGGCTGGTTATCCGCCGATCCTCCTTGATGCAGCAGATGGATCGCGGCGAGATGATTAGCGTTGCCCTGGGGCAAGAGACATTGTTGCCGCTGCTGAACGAACAGCAGGATCTGTCTGTGGCTGCGACCAACAGTCCGGAACTCACCGTGATCTCAGGTCCAGCAACATCCATTCGCACGCTGTCGGCGGAGCTGCAACGAACCGGCCATGAGCCTGTTCGACTGCAGGTTTCGCATGCCTTTCATTCTGCCATGATGGAGCCAATGTTAAGCTCCTACAGCACAGTATTCCAAGAAATCAACCTGATGGCTCCAGCAATTCCGTATATCTCCAATGTTACGGGTGAATTTATCACTTCGGAACAAGCGGTGGACCCTGAATACTATGTGAACCATGTCCGGCAGACCGTCAAGTTCATGGAAGGTGTGTCAACGTTGGCGAAGCAGCTGGAGCCAGTATTTCTGGAAGTAGGCCCGGGCCGAACGCTAGGTCAGCTGATCCGTCGCCATCCAGAGGTCGCAATGAATTGCCCCGTTCTTGGTCTGATGCCCAGAGCCTCTGAGGTGCAATCCGCTGATGTTCATCTGCTTCAGGCCTTAGGCGGCCTATGGATGAGCGGAGTGGCAATCAACTGGGAGAAGGTATATGAGAACCGCAAGGGACGACGCGTATCGCTGCCTGGGTATCCGTTCGAGAAACAATATTACTGGAAATACCAGCAACTGGCGGCGGACATTGTCCACGCGGATGCCCTGCATAACCGCAAGCGTCCGGTTTCCGAATGGGCCTATGTCCCCGACTGGAATGAGATAGCAGGCAGTGCAGACAGCAATAGCCTAGACAAGCGTACTGTCCGCAACGGCCAGACGGTGCTATTGTTCTCGGAACGAAGTGCTCTCGCCGGACAGCTGGCAGACCGCCTGGAAGAGCAGGGCGACCAATGTATCATGGTGTATCCGGAAGAAACCTTCCAGTGTGAGTCTGCCGCCGCTTACACCCTTGATCCCGGGAACCCGGCCCATTACACCCATTTGTTCGAGAGGCTTGCCGAAGCGGGCACGCAGCAGCCCGAACGGATGATTCATCTGTGGAGTCTGGGGGATCACCAAGCTGTATCCCTGGCCCAGACTCAAGTTGCCGCCTGCCGGAACGGAGAGGATCTTGGCGGTCTGCAGGTGCTGAACCGCTGCCTGTGCAGTGTGCTGGAACTGGTCCGCGCGGCAGGCATAGCCGCGCAAGGGAGTCCGCTGGATCTAACGCTGGTCACCAACCAAATGGAACGGGTTCGGCCGGGTGACAAGGTGGACCCGCTAAAAGCTACCCTGCTGGGAATAGCCAGTGTCATCCCACTGGAGTATCCGCATATCCGGGTGCATACACTGGATCTCGATCCAGAGTCCACGGATGTGTGTCCCGGACTGCTGCTGGCACCCTCTTACGAAGGGGAGAACCGGAAGTTCTCTCTGCTTCCCATCCGGCAAGCACTGCGGGGCTCCCGCCGCTATGAACACGGCTTCAAGCGGTTGCCTCTGCCCAAGAGAAGTCTTCCGTCCCGCGCCTTGCACAAGGGTGGGGCATACCTCATCACCGGCGGACTCAGTGGAATTGGCCTGGCCCTCGCCACCTATCTGGCAATTCAATACCAGGCCAAGCTTGTACTTGTGGGACGCAACCCGCGTCCCATTCAGCATCGGCTGGAGCAGCTGCGTGATGCCGGCGCGCAGGTGCATGTGGAATATGCCGATGTCGCCGACCAGGCATCTATGGAACGAGTCATGCTCGCACTAATGGATCGATTTGGCCAGCTGGACGGTGTCTTTCATGCCGCAGGCGTGGCAGATGGTAACATGATCCATATTGCGACTAGAGAACAAATCTCAGCGGTGCTGCGGCCCAAAATCGCAGGTACCCTGGCGTTATACGAGGTACTGTCAGCAATGAAGCAGCCGCCTGCATTCCTACTGCTGTTCTCATCGATCAGCGGCTCGTTCGGCGCCTTCGGCCAGAGCGGATATGCTGCGGCGAATGCCTTCCTGGACAGCTTCGCCCGCGCGCATGCCGGGAACTCGTCCCCGATGCGGGTAGTCAGTATGGATTGGGATGCTTGGAGCGAGACCGGGATGGCTGTTGAAGCTGTGAACCGTTATAACGGTTCCGAAGCCAAACATGATACAGATGCCTTCAAAGAGGTGCCTGCAGACCTTCCGCTGAGCACCGCCCACCCGCTGCTGACCTCCAGAAGCATGGCGGCCGGGAACAGGCAAACTGTCTATGTTTCGAGATTGTCGGCAGAGCATCATTGGGTGCTGGACGAGCACCGGATGCTGGGCACTTCTATTTTTCCCGGTACGGGATATGTGGAGATACTCAGAGCATCATTTGAAGATTTGACCGGAGAACCGGGGCTGAACATCGCAGAGTTATTTTTTGTGAAGCCGCTTGTGGTTGATGAGACTTGTGAGCTAAGAACCGTGTGGTCCCCTAGTGACGGCGGCTGGGAATTCTCCATGTTGTCCTTGGGAGCAGGGGGCGAATGGATACAACATGCCACAGGACACGCGGAGCGTATGGAAGGGCAGGCAAGCCGGATGCTCAGCGAGGCGGAGCTGGAGGAACTTCAGCAGCGCCTGCAAGCAGCAACGGTTCCGGCCATGTCCGAACAGTTCCGGGAAGGCCAGAAGGTACGCCTGCAATACGGCCCTCATTGGAGCAATGTGCGCCGGGTCTTTCGGGGGAGAGTGAGGCCGTCGCCGAATTATCCCTCCCAGACGAGCAGGCGCAGGACTCGGCTGAGTATGGAGTCCATCCTGCGCTGATGGACCAGGCCACAAGTCTGTTGAACGGACAAGCGGAAGACAGTGCTGCTTACTTGCCGTTTGCGTATAAGCATATCCGGATATACCGGCCGTTTCCGCCTATAATTCACACCATCCTGCAAGAAGGAGAACATAGGGAGGAAGCTCGGACGTATGTCTGCCGCATTACCGATCCAGAAGGTTGTGTACTCATGGATATCGGAGAGTATGTCATGAGAAAGGTCCCTGACCCGTCGCTCGCAGACACGTTGCCGCTGGAAGATGAAGAGAAGTGGCCTGAGGTCGGCAATTACCGGGTGGGAATAGCTGTTCCGGGTGAGCTCAACAGCCTGCACCTCCAGCATGAATACCGGTTGCCCCCGGCACCTGACGAGGTAGAGATTAAAGTGGCGGCCAGCGGTCTGAACTTTAAGGAAGTGCTGTATGCACTTGGTGTTCTCCAGCTGCCGGATTCCTACGGATTCAGTTTCGGCCTGGAATGCGCCGGAACGGTGACCCGGGTAGGATCAGAGGTAACCGATTGGCAGACCGGAGACGAAGTGATGGCAATAGCCGGAGCAAGCTTGGGCAAATACGCGAGAGTGCCGGTAAGCTCAGTAGTCCGCAAGCCATCCCGGATCTCTTTTGCCGAAGCAGCAACCATTCCGATTGCCTTTATGACGGCTTACTACGCGCTGATTGTCCGTGGACAGCTCTCCTTGGGTGACAAAGTGCTGATTCATACAGCTACGGGCGGCGTGGGCTTGGCAGCGGTGCAAATCGCCCAATGGATCGGAGCAGAGATTTATGCTACGGCCGGCACCGAAGAGAAGCGGGACTACCTGCGTTCACTGGGAATCTCCCATGTGTACTCTTCCCGGGATCTTGATTTTGCTGACCAAATCCGCAAGTATGCGGGAACGGTGGACGTAGTGCTGAATTCCCTGACCGGAGAGGCCGTAGAGAAAGGGCTATCTATATTGGCCCCGCACGGCAGATTTCTGGAGATGGGCATCAAGGACATTATGGAGAACAGCAATTTAAGTATGCGGATGTTCGGCAACGGCATTTCTTTGTCGGCCATCAGCATCGACAGTGGCCTTCCGGGCTATACGAACCTGTTCCGTGAGATTGCCCGGCATGTGGAAGAAGGCACCTTTACACCTCTGCCTATAATCCCGTACCGGCTCTCCGACACGAAAGAGGCTTTCCGGTATATGGCATCGGCTAAACATATCGGCAAAATCGTCATCACCCAGGAACACGCATCAGCACAGCAAAAGCAAAGCGTACGCCTCCGGGAAGGGATGACCAATGCCGAAGGAATGGAAATGCTGGAGCATATTTTATCGAAAGTGATGCGCACAGAGTTATACCCGGCCCAGTGGCTGTTGTCCACGACCGATTTGGACACCCGGCAAGCGTTGCTTGAGGCTAATGCGCCACAGGGGATTGTCCCTGCGGATACAGCGGTGCATGCCGGACGCAGGCGGAAGCGGATGGCCGGAAGCACCGAATATGCGCCGCCGCTTACAGAGACGCAGAAACAGCTGGCCGAACTGTTCATGGACTATCTGGAGCTTACAGCCATCGGGCTGCATGACAACTTTTTTGAAGCGGGAGCAAGCTCTCTTGACCTGATTCAGATCAATGCCAAAGTCAATGCTCTGTCCGCCAAAGACACGTCGATTGTCAAAATGTACTCCTACCCGACGATTAATCTGCTGGATGCCTATTTGTTTGCGGACCCGGTTGATCAAACAGACAACAGCGTCGTGCTCAAAGATACTGAAGACCGCAAAAGAAAAGCAAGCCGCCTGAAAACATTGGAGTCCATCAAGGGAAGAAGGTGAAGTCATGAGTGAAGAGACCGCACTAACCGGGCTTGAGATTGCCGTGATTGGCATAAGCGGCAGATTTCCGGGCGCTGAGAATATAGAGCAGTACTGGGAACTGCTGATGCAGAGCAAATCCGCGGTATCCCAATTCAGCTTTGAAGAGTTGCGCAGCGAAGGAATTGCTCTCGAACGTCTGAACCATCCCGATTACGTCAAAGCGAAGCCTTACCTGGGCAACGTGTATGATTTTGATGCCTCATTGTTCGGATATGCTCCCTGGGAAGCCGAGAACATGGACCCCCAGATCCGGCTGTTCCACGAAATTGTCTATCATGCTTTAGAGAATTCGGGCTATCACCCTGACCGCTATGACGGCCAAATCGGCATGTACGCCGGTGCCCCGCTTGACCTGAAGTGGACGAGCGACCATCTGTCCCGTCATGGAGAGGGAGAGGATGTGCTGGAATCAGGCATCGTGTCCAGCAAGGATTTCCTGAGCCAGCTGATCTCCTACAAGCTGAATCTGACGGGACCCAGCTACACCCTGTACACGGCCTGTTCAACTTCATTGGCGGCAGTCCATCTGGCTTGTCAGGGTCTGCTGCTTGGAGATTGCAACCTGGCTGTTGCCGGAGGCGTTACGCTGGAGCAGCCGGGCAAGTCCGGTTATCTCTACCAGGAGGGTACGATTTATTCCAAAAGCGGGGTCTGCCGCCCGTTCGACTGCCGGGCCGACGGAACGATCTTCGGAGAAGGCGCAGGAGCTGTGGTGCTCAAGCGCCTCCCGGAAGCAATAGATGACGGCGATCACATCTACGCCGTGATTAAAGGCTCGTCTAGTAATAATGATGGGCGTCGAAAGGTTGGCTTTGCTGCCCCCAGCCTGGAGGGCCAAAAAGAGGTTATCCGCTCAGCCTGGAGTCTGGCAGATATTGACCCGGAAACCATCGGATACATCGAAACCCACGGCACCGGCACCAAAGTTGGGGACCCGATTGAATTCACTGCCTTGCAGCAAGTATTCGGACAGGACAGCAAGCATCGGCCGATTGGCTCGGTCAAAGGTAACATCGGACATCTCCATGCCGCCGCTGGGATTGCGGGCTTGATAAAGACCGCATTGTCTCTGGAACGGGAGATGATTCCTCCTACAGCTAATTATTCTGAGCCCAATCCGCTGCTGGAGATGGAGAAGTCAGCCTTCTACCTTAGCCGGGAGCCGTTGGCTTGGCCTCGCGGGAAGCTTCCCCGCCGGGCAGGAATCAGTTCGTTTGGCGTTGGCGGAACCAATGTCCATCTGATTCTGGAGGAGCCGCCAATCCGCGCAGCCACTGAGCCGTCCGGGCTTCCTGCCGCACTGCTGCTCTCAGCCAAAAGTCCCGCCGCCCTGGAACGGATGCAGCAGGAACTTGCTGATCATTTAAAGAACATGCCAGCCGGCGCTCCGCTGGCCGATGTGGCCTTCACGCTGCAAATGGGACGGGGGCAATTCAAATACCGCCTGGCTTGTGTAGCAGCGGGGACAGACGAGGCGGTCCGCCTTCTAAGCGGAACTGGCGAAACAGGGGTTATCCGTTCTGCTCAAGAGCGTATCAACCGCCCGGTCGTGTTCATGTTCACGGGCCAAGGGTCACAATCCATCGGGATGGGCGCGGAGCTGTATAAGCATCATCTGGTCTATCGGCAGGAGGTGGACCGGCTGTCGGAGCTGCTGATGCCCAAGCTTGGCCTGGATATCCGCCATTACATTGGCGCCTGGGAAGGGGGCAATTCGGCTCCCGAGGGGATGGACGGTCAAGCCGAGCTGCATCAGACCTGGCTCGCGCAACCCGCTTTGTTCGTTATGGAATATGCGCTGGCTAAGGCCTGGATGAAGCTTGGTATTCACCCCTCGAACATGGTGGGACATAGCATCGGAGAATACGTTGCGGCGGCACTGGCCGGTGTTTTCACTCTAGAGGATGCTCTCGATATTGTGGTGGCCCGCGGGCGGCTGATGCAGGCAGCTCCTTCAGGGGGAATGATGCTGGCCGCAGCTATTCCTGCATCGGAAGCAAGCAGGTATGTCAGTGCCGGCGTAACGCTGGCCGCCATTAACCAGCCGGAATTATGTGTATTCTCAGGCGACGAAGAAGAGCTGCGGCAACGGCAGGAAGAGTGGAGCCAAGCGGGGATCTTCACCGCAAGGCTGAACACCTCCCATGCGTTCCACTCCGCACAGATGGATGCCATTCTGGAGCCGTTCCGTGAAGTGCTGCGCAGCAAGAACCTGAACGCACCTGAGCTGCCTTTCTATTCCTGTCTGACAGGGGAACCAATCACGGGCGAGATGGCAGTAAACCCCGAATATTGGGCCGCGCAGCTGCGCGGGACGGTGAATTTCTCGGCGATGATCAGCGGCTGTCTGGCCAATGAGGAGCATGTCTTCTTAGAGATTGGCCCGGGCCAGACCTTATGCCGGCTAGCCAAGGCCCAGGCCGGGGTGGACCGGCTGGTGCTGTCCAGCCTGGGGGCTGCGGGCACAGCAAATGAACCGCACGTGTTCCTGGAGACCTTGTCACAGCTCTGGCTCGCAGGGGTTCCCGTTCAATGGGAGGCACTCTATCCGCCGCAGTCCCGCCAGCGGCTGCCCCTGCCGATGTACAGCTTCGACCGGCAGACCTATCTGCCGGGACCATCGCTTCCTGGACCCCTGCGGGCGGCACCCATAGAGCCGGACCTTCCGCTCCTCTATCTGCCCGCGTGGAAGCAAGAACCGCTGACGGATACACCAAGTGTGGCAGACTTACAGCCCTTAACCTGGCTCATTCTGTGCGAAGAATCCCAGGCAGCTGGACGATGCAGGGATCAGCTTATTACAAGGGGAGACCACTGCATCGAGGTGCAACCTGCCGCGCAGTACCGGCGGCTATCACCGGATCTGGTGGAGTTGAACCCGGTCGCTGCCGGGGATTACCTGCAGCTCGCCGATGACCTGCGGCGGGACGGTATCCGCATCGACCGTATCCTTCATGCCTGGATGCTGGAGGAGCAGCCCCTTCCCGGAGGCCCTGCACTTGCAGGGATCAGCGAAGCAGACGCTGCGGAGCGTGGATACTTGTCGTTGATTCATTTAGCTTCTGCCTTGGACCAAGAGCTCTGCGGAGCGCATATTCGGTTGATCGTAGCTGCCAGCCGTATCATTAATATCTTGGGGACAGGAGGAGGGACGCCCGAACGGCGCGCTATCCTTGGACCGCTCCTTACCTTGGGTCAGGAGCAGCCCGGCTGGCAAGGCATCCTGGTTGACTTCCAGCCAGAGCCTGAGAAACGCCTGGCGGATAAGCTATGGCAGGAGCTTATCTCGGCAACCGGCACAGCGATGGTGGCCGCTTACCGGGGCGGAACGCGGTTGGTACAAGCTTTCGATCCGATTCCAGCTCCTTTGAGCGAGCCTTCTAATTATGCAGCAGCAGAAACAACATCCCAACAAGTCTACTTAGTCGTCTCCCCCGCCGGTGGCGCGGAATTAATCCGCAGCTTCTTGGCTGAACGGCCTGGAGCAGAGGTCATAGCCTCCGAAGGCCTCGGCTCTGCACAGCTTCGCCAGGCCGTTACTGCGGCGGCTGGAATCAGCGGTCGGATTGACGGAGTGGTATTCGAACCAGAGCTGCAAGCATTGGAATGGCGGACACTGGCTGTGTTGTCCGCAGCAGCAGACCTGCAGATTCCACAGTCCCAGACCTTCCAGGAATTGAACGCGCTGCTGCTGGACTGTGGTGCTGAAATCGAATTCGGCTGGATTCTATCCTCCTTGTCTTCTGTAGTGGGCGGCTTGGGCCTAACTGAACTGGCGGCTGCGGCGGGTGTGATGGATGCGGCTGCGGAAGATGCATCCAGCGGGACAATCCCCTGGTTATCGCTGAGCCGGGATTTCATCCGCAGCACAGATGACACGGGTCCAGGCATTACCCGGGATCAGGAATATGCCTTATATGGACGGCTGTGGCCGATCCGCAGCCGGATTAGCCGGGCCATCATTTCAGCACAGCCCCCGGCGGTTCAGCTCTCGCTGGCTCGGAAGGAACAGCCACTCCCGGTGCAACCTGTTCCTTCCGACCGCACTTACGATGCTGGCCTTCGTGAACGCCCGGCCTATCTGGGGGTATACACACCTCCGGTGACGGAGCCGGAGTCCATTATCTGTGAAATTATCGCGGAGCTGCTCGGCGTGCATCCGGTGGGTGTAGAGGACCATTTTTACGATTTGGGTGGGCATTCCCTGTTGCTGACACGACTCTTGTCACGGATCAAAGATGTGTTCCGCGCCGAATTGCCGCTTCGAAAAGTGTTGGAGAAGCCGACAGTGACCGGAATGATTGACAGCCTGGTGAGCGAGTGGGGGATGCCGAAACCGTAGCGGACATTGCCGATGCTTACCGGGAATACCAGAAGCTGACCTATGAAAACGTATAATGAGCAGAATAAGGGACGGAGGTTAAACGATGAACCAGAAGATTGGCGTTGTAGGCTCTGGAGTGATGGGAAGCGGCGTGGCCCAGGTCTTCGCCCAAGGCGGTTACGATACAGTGGTTGTCGATATATCTGAAGCGCAGATGCACCGGACCCGGGAGAAGATTCGGGAGAGTCTTCGTTTTCAAAAGATGATGACCGGTGTAGCGCCGCGCGAACCTGCTGAGGCAGTGCTGGACCGTATCCGATTCACCCAAGAGATCGAAGCTCTCTCCGCCTGTTCGTTCGTGGTGGAGAATGTGACCGAGAACTGGGATATCAAGCAGACGGTATACGACAAGCTTAACAAGGTCTGTACGAAGGATTGCATACTGGGGGTCAACACCTCGGCAATTTCGATCACGCGCGTGGCTGCACTGGTGGAACGTCCCGAGCGGGTGGTTGGCATTCACTTTATGAATCCGGTGCCGCTCAAACCGATGGTTGAAGTCATCAAAGGTTATCATACCGCTCAAGAGACACTGCACGTGACACAGGAGCTTCTGGGCAGCCTGGGCAAACAAAGTGTGGTTGTTGAAGACTCCGTGGGGTTTGTGACCAACCGGGCGATGATGATTTTTGTCAATGAAGCCATCTTCATGCGGCAGGAGCAGGTTGCTTCGTCCGAGGACATAGATATTCTGTTCAAGCAGTGTTTCGGGCACAAGATGGGCCCCTTGCAAACGGCTGATCTGATTGGGCTTGACACCATCCTTAAGTCACTTGATGTGCTGTATGAAGGGTTCAACGACAGCAAATACCGTCCATGTCCTTTGCTCAAAAAAATGGTCGATGCCGGGCTGCACGGTATGAAATCCGGTGAGGGTTTTTATTCTTACAATTGATAACAGGAGGCTGATCCCTATGAATCATGAGGAAATCAAAGAAAAGGTAACTTCATTTCTCACCCGCTCCTTGCGAACCAAGGAACTTCATGAGGACGACAATATTCTGGAGCTGGGCCTGGTGCATTCCCTGTTCATGATCCAGCTGATTATGTTCATCGAGAAGACGTTCCACCTGGAGCTGGAAGAAGAAGAGCTGGATATGGACAATATCAAGACGGTTCGTGATTTGGTTGTGCTGATTGAACGCCATCAACAGACGGGAGCTGCACTCTAATGAATACGCCGCTGCAAACGCCGGCCGTCCCTACGGCTGAAGCCATTCGCCGCTTTGTTGATACGCGCATCCAACCTCAGGCCGTCCAGATGGATCAAGATCAAGAGATTCCACGCGCACTGTTCACCGAGATGGCGGCACAGGGGCTTATGGGTCTGGCAGTTCCGGCAAAATATGGGGGGACCGCCGCCGACTACGCCACCCTCGGAGCCATCCATGAAGAGCTGGGACGGGGATATGCTTCGGTACAGAACGCCTGCACTGTATTCGGCATGGTCTGCAAACCGCTTTCGCGTTTTGGGACGGAAGCCCAGAAGGCCAAATGGCTGCCCGCCATCGCGGCGGGTGAAGTGATACCGGCTATTGCCATCACCGAACCGGGGGTAGGGAGCGACATCGCCAAGCTCGAGACGGAAGCAGTGAAAGAAGAGGAGCACATTATCCTGAATGGCCGCAAAAAGTATATTACGCTCGGGCAAGTCGCCGATTTGTTTCTAGTGTTCGCCCGGCTGAACGGCCGCGGTGTCGCCGTATTGGTAGAGCGGGGAACTCCCGGCTTGAGAGTTGAGCCACTGCACGGGTTGATGGGCCTGCGGGCTAATATGCTGGCCGAGCTATCATTTGAGGATTGTTGTGTGCCCGCGGAGAATATGGTAGGCAAAGTCGGCTTTGGCTTCACTCATGTAGCAAATTATGCGCTGGATGAAGGCCGCTATACCACTGCTTGCGGCAGCGTGGGGCTTGCTCAAGCCTGCCTGGAGCTGAGCTTTCATTATGCGGCTGCGCGTTCCCAGTTCGGTGAACAGCTGCGCAAACATCAGCTTGTGCAGAAGATGCTGAGCGAGATGATCACCGAAACCAAAGCAGCCCGCGAATTGTGCGCCGCCGCCGGACGGCTGAGGGAGCAAGGTGATCCGGCGGCCATCACAGAGACCTTGGTCGCCAAGTACCACGCCTCCAAAACGGCGGTCCTTGCTGCCGACCATGCCTTGCAGATCCACGGTGCAGCGGGTTGCTTGAACGGAAATCCAGTGGAACGGTGCTATCGGGACGCCAAGATCATGGAGATTATTGAGGGCACTTCACAGATGCATGAATTGCAAATTGCACGAACCTTCCGTTTGTGACACTATCCGTATCTGTGAAAGAAGGGGAAGATCAAATGAATAAGCAAGCAGACCTGGCTCTTATATTCCCCGGATCGGGGGCCCAATATAAAGGCATGATGCGCAGCCTCTATGAATCCTCGCGGGTTGTGCAGGATACGCTGCACGAGGCGGATGAAATTCTCGGTCTGTCCTTATCCGGGCTGATGATGCAGGGCAGTACCGTCAAGCTGAATCGGATCGGTCATATGCTGCCGGCCATCTGTGCGTCGAGTGTGGCCCATTACCGTTTATATGTGGAGCAAGGCGGGCCGCTGCCTGCTTATATGGCAGGACACAGTCTGGGCGAATACTCTGCACTGATTTGCAGTGGTGCCTTGTCTTTTAAGGATGGGCTGACACTGGTCCGATATCGCGCCCGTCTGGCGGAAGAGGTCATGAGAGCCACAGGCGGTGCAATGAGCATCATGAAATCGGTCGACCCTGCGCGAGTCGAGTTGTTGTGTCAGGAGCTGCAAGCTGAGGGACAGGAGGTCAGCATCGCCTGTCTGAACTCGCGAAGCCAGCTCGCGGTTTCCGGCCAAGATGCGGCACTGGCAGAGCTGGAACAGCGGGTCTCGGAATCGTCATCCCAAGCTCAGATCAGCCATCTGATCGGCAGCGCCCCATACCATTGCGCGCTGATGCAGCCGAGAGCGGCAGAAATGGCGGCGGAACTGCTCCAAAACAATTGGAGCCTCCCGGCCTGCCAACTCCTGTCCAATGTTACCGGACGGCCTTATACGTCCATCCAGGAAATGCATATGTTGCTGCCGCAGCAATTATACAAGCCTGTCCTGTGGCAGGAATCCATCACATTTCTGGTGGAGAACGGTATCCGCACGTTCATTGAAATGGGACCGCAAAACATTCTCAAGACACTGATGCCCGAAATTTCAGAGCAAATCCGTGTGTATGCCCACGATGAAAAAATGGACCGGATAAACATGCGGAATCACCTCATCGCGTCTTCGGCAGGCAGGCAAAGGAGCGAATCCATAATGACTGCCGAAGATTTGCGGCTTAAAGCGATCGGCATGTGCTTAACTCATGCCATGACCACCCGTAATTACAATCAGGCTGATGCCTCTGACATGCCGTCCTTGCAGCTGTACACACAGGTTAAACAGATGAAGCATGAGCTGGATCAAGGGGTGTTCCCGCTGGGAGAAGAGCATGTTGCTAGAGCGCTGTCTATGCTGCAGGCTGTGTTTGAAGAGAAGCGGACCCCGGATAAGGAACAGCAGCTCCGCTGGCAGCAAATCAAGCAAAAAACCGGTGTGGAGCTACAAACGGAGTACACGTCATTAGCAAGGAGGGAACCGGAATGAACCTGCCTCCTGTGGAGAATGAATGGATGCTTACACTGCGTGGCTTCAATGATACCGCAGCAGCTTATTCAGAGGACACCACACTGGTTCAGCAGTTTGAAGCACGGGTGGCGGAGCAGCCGCTTGCACCCGCTGTATATGGGAAGGACACCGTCTACTCCTATGGCGAACTTAACCGCGCAGCGAACCGGTTGGCTCATATCCTGAGGTCAAGCGGTGCCGGGAGCGGAGCGATTGTAGCCTTAATGCTTGAGCGTTCTTTTGACATGCTGGTCGGGGTATTCGGCGTCCTCAAAGCTGGAGCAGCTTATTTGCCGCTGGATGAGCAGAGCCCGCCTGTGAGGCTGGAAAGAATGCTGGCAGACAGCTCGCCGGGTTGGATCATTACAGAAGGCATCCATTCCCGCCCGCCGATACTGCCTGCAACTACTGAATGGGTCCCGTTAGACAGTCTGACAGACCTTGACCTGCCCGAGACGAACCTGCCGGACGGTCCTCAGCCCGGTGACCTGGCTTATGTCATCTATACTTCGGGTTCCACAGGGGACCCGAAGGGTGTGCTTATGGAACATGGGGCCTTGGTGAACCGGATCGAATGGATGCAGACCCAATTTCCGATTACAAGCAAAGATATCCTGTTTCAAAAAACAGTGTATACGTTCGACGTCTCGGTCTGGGAGCTGGTCTGGTGGGCAACCACCGGAGCAGCGGTCTGTCTGCTGCCGCCGCGCAAGGAGAATGATCCGCGTGTGTTCGTTCGGCTCATCGAGAAGACAGGGGTCAGCGTTGTTCATTTTGTGCCATCCGTATTGCGTTTGTTCCTTGAGTATATCGGCAGCGGCTTTGCGCTGGAACGCCTGCGCAGCCTGCGGTATGTCTTTTGCAGCGGAGAAGCGTTAACCGCGCCGCTGGCCCGGCAGTTCTATGATACGTTCCCGGCGGAGTACGGTGTGAAGCTGATTAATCTGTATGGTCCTACGGAAGCGGCGATTGACGTCACCTATCATGTTTGCGAGCGGAATTCTCTGGAGCAGCAGATTCCCATCGGAAGACCCATTGATAACATCCGCCTGTATGTTCTGCGGGATGATCTTTCGCTGGCATCCATTGGGGAGATAGGACAGCTCTATATCTCAGGAACTGGGCTGGCCCGCGGGTATCTGAACCAGCCGCAATTGACACAGGAGAAATTCGTGCCGAATCCTTATGAACCAGGACAACGCATGTACCGGACAGGCGATTTGGCCGCATGGAATTTAGAAGGAGAAGTACTGTACGCCGGACGGGAAGACGATCAGATCAAGCTGCGCGGATTGCGTATCGAGCTGGGCGAAGTGGAGGGCGCTTTACTCCGCAGCGTCCATGTCAAAGCAGCTGTTGCAGGGGTACGCACAGGTGACGCGGGAGAACAATTCCTGACTGCCTTTGTGATTGCGGCAGCTAATGCAGAACCACTTCCGGACAAAGAAAAGCTGAAGATCATGCGCGCTGAGCTGGCTCTGTATTTGCCTGCCTACGCTATTCCAACAGATTTCATCTGGATCGACGATATTCCACTGAAGCCCAACGGCAAAGCAGACCGGAGCCTGCTGCTTGCCCTCCACGGAAGGAAGGCCGCACGAATCTAAGGGAGCGGATGATTGATGATGAACAATGAACTGTATGATTCATTATTGCGAAAAAAAGGGATTTCAGCTCCGGGACACCAGGCGATTCCCCGCACGGGAGAGTCCGGCTCCTTCGGTCTGTCCCACGCCCAGCGCGGGATCTGGTTCCTCCAGCAGCTTCATCCGGGAAGCTCCGCCTTCAATAACAGTGCGGCGCTGAAGATTGAAGGTCATCTGAACCTGGACTGCATGCGTGCAGCCCTGCGTTCCCTGCTGGAACGGCACGAACTGCTGAATGTGAGCTACAGGCTGCACGAGGGTGAGCCTTACGCCTGCCCACGCACAGGAGAGCTGGCCTTTGAAGTGCTGTCAGTAGAGGACATTAGTCCAGCCTGTCCTGACGAATGGCTGCGTACGCAAGTTTCACATATTGCAGGCAAACCGATGGATCTGGTGCATGATCCGCTGATTTCCTTCACACTCCTGCGTGTTGCTGAGCAGGAACACATCTGGATCATCCGTATGCACCATATCGTGGGGGACGGCTGGTCCAAGGGAGTTCTTCTGCGGGATTTCACACGTCTGTATGAAGCGGAGCTGAATCGGACAGCACCTGACTTGCAGCCGCTTGCGTTACAGTACCGGGACTACGTACGGTGGCTTGAGAGACGTAATGAAGGGACTGTATATGCCCGGGATCTGGCATTCTGGCTGGAGAAGTTGGAAGGGGCTCCCCCTATGCTGGATATCCCGGCCGATTATAAACGGCCGAGTGTCATGTCGGGGTTGGGAGGGATGGAGACCTTTTCTATAGATTCTGATCTTTACGGGCGCATCGAGCGTTTTTGCAGGAAGGAACGTTTATCGGTGTTCCACTTCCTGCTGACTGTCTTCAAGACACTGCTCTTCCGATATTGTGCAGCCGATGATTTACTGGTCGGCACACCAGTAGCCGGACGGACCAGAACAGAGCTGGAGCCGTTGATCGGGATGTTTGTGAATACAGTGGTGGTCCGCACGCATCCCAAGAACGAAATGCCTTTTATAGCATATGCAAGGAGCGTTCAGGAAGAGGTCTTGCTAGCTTTTGATCATCAGGAGCTGCCATTCGATCTGCTTGTGGAGAAGCTGAACCCGGACCGCGAGCGAAGCGTCCAGCCGGTCTTCCAGACCATGTTCCAGCTCGATAACCTGGAGATGCCTGCAATGGAAGCCCAGGGACTACGATTGTCTTCGGTGCCGCTGGATATCGGGATAGCCCAGAATGATCTGTCGGTATCTTGCTGGGAGGAGGACGGAGGACTGCGCGGGACTTTTGAGTTCAGTTCCGATCTGTTCACGAGAGCAACGGTGAAGCGTATGGCTGCCCATTTCGCCCGGCTGCTATCGGTAGCTCTGGCTAGTCCGGAGCAATTGCTCGGACGACTTGATTTGCTGGATCCCACAGAGGAGAACCTGATTGTGCAGACATGGAACGAGACAGCAACGCCCGTGCCGGAAGATGGATTCCTAAGATGGATCGAACGCAGAGCCGCCGAGGCCCCCGAACTATATGCGGTGCTTGAAGGGGAACAGCCACTTAGTTACCGCGACCTGAACCGGTGGGCGAACCGTCTGGCGGCACTGCTAATGACTAAGGGACTTCCCGAAGAGGCGCCTGTAATCGTCTGCCTCCCCTCCTCCACACGTTTTGTGGCGGCCGCGCTGGCCATATCCAAAGCGGGAGGAGCGGTCGTACCCATTGATCCTACTATGCCCCGAGAACGTATCCGGCAGATGATGGATGAGTTAGGCCACGTGTACGCAGTCACTGATGCCATTCATGCCGCACAGCTCCCGCTTTCGGCTGAGCGTCTGATCCTGCTGGAGGAACAGCTCCCGGTGCTTGGCGAACAGGACGACTGGAGACCGACTATCGTTGGTTCTCCGCAATCGCTCAGTTTTATCATCTTCACCTCCGGCTCGACAGGTACTCCCAAAGGTGTCCTTCTGGAGCGGCGCAGCATCGACAATCTGATTCATTCCTTTATTACATCGTACCAAGCGTCGGTTACGGATCGGCTGTTGCCTGTTTCATCGGTCGCTTCGGCCAGTTTCATCGGGGAATCGCTGCCGATTCTGGCTGCCGGAGGGACACTGGTGTTGGCGGATACCGAAACGGTGCTGCACCTGGACAAGCTGCGGGCATATATGGAGCGGCACCGGGTTACGATTCTCAGCACTGTGCCGTCCATGGTGCGGCGCCTGAACAGTGACGGGGGAACCACCACCGGACTGCGCCTGATCCTCAGCGGAGGAGAGACCTTGCTGCCCACCCATGTGGACAAGCTGCGTAACGTTGACATTGCCAACGGGTATGGACTGTCAGAATCCGGCGTATGCAGCACATACACGCTGCTGAAACCTGGGCAGGACGGGGCACAGACGGTTTCCGCTTCGCTGGGCAGACCTGTAGCGAACCAGCAAATATATGTGCTGGACTCTCAGCTGCAGCCGGTTCCCATTGGGGTGAAAGGACAAATCTGCATCTCGGGACACGGCTTGGCCCGCGGTTATCTGAACCGCCGGGATTTGACTGAAGCAGCATTCATTACTCATCCATTCCGCCAGGGTGAGCGTCTGCTCCTGACCGGAGATACCGGCTGCTTCCTCCCCGGCGGCGAATTAGCTTTCATCGGCCGCAGCGACCGGCAGGTCCAGATTCGTGGATACCGGGTTGAGCTGAGTGAAGTGGAGCGGCATTTATGTGCCTGCCCGGAGGTAGTGGAGGCTGCTGTGCATCCACAGCCGGATTATGAAGGCAACCTGCGCCTGATCGCTTACTATACGGTTCGCAGCCGCACCAGTATTATCGGCCAGCAATTGGCACTTTGGCTGGAGCCGCGGATTCCAGCATATATGAAGCCAGCTGCTTATATTCAGCTGGACCACATTCCATATAATGCAAATGGCAAGCTCGAGGTTTCCGCTCTCCCTCAGCCTGGCGAGAGCCTGATCCCCAGCGGGTCCGCCCATGACCAGCCACAGACGGCCGCAGAGCGTAGCATCGCTAAGGTCTGGGAGGAGATTCTTCAGCTAAGGGACTTTGGAGTAGATGATAACTTTTTTGATCTGGGTGGACATTCGCTGCTGTTGGCCAAAGTACATGACCGTCTGAGCAGGGAGTTTACAGTTTCGTTGAAGCTGGTGGATTTATTCAAATATCCAACCGTTCGTTCGCTTGCCAGCTATCTCAGCGAAGGCGCGCATGATACGCCAGGAACTGCCATTCAAGAGACAGCCGCCAAGCAAAAAAACGCATTTCTCCGTTATCGGAAAACAGCTTCTTCCATAGCGGTTCGCAGCACCACAGAAAGGGAGGAATAGATGCTATGAGTCATCCTGAGTATCCTTATAACGGAAATGAGATTGCGGTTATCGGTATGTCTGGAAGATTCCCCCAGGCCGAGAATCTGGAGGCCTTCTGGCGAAATCTGACGGAGGGCAAGGACTGCATTTCCCATTACTCCAGCCAGGAGCTGGAGGAGGCCGGCATTGACCCCAGCATTCTGAGTCATCCGAATTATATCAGGGCCAAAGGGGAGATCGGCCAGCTGGATGCGTTCGATGCCGCTTTTTTTGGGATCAACCCTAAGGACGCGGAGCTAATGGACCCCCAACACCGAATGATGCTCGAATGTGCTTGGGAAGCGCTGGAGCATGCGGGCTACCAGCCGGCGGAATGCGGAGGCTCAGTTGGTGTTTTTGCCGGGAAAAGCATGAGTTCGTATCTGTTCCTTAACCTCTATCCCCATCTTCAAAAAATGCTGGCCACCGGCAACCTGCAGGCAGCTATCGGCAATGACAAGGATAGCATGGTTACAACTATCTCCTATCGGCTGAATCTCAAAGGACCGTCCATTGCAGTACAGTCCTCGTCTTCCACCTCTTTGGTGTCCGTTTGTATGGCAGCGCAGAGTCTGCTGACTTATCAATGTGATATGGCGTTGGCCGGAGGCATCACGGTAGGTCCGCCTGAACGGGCGGGCTACCTGCATGAGCCTGGAGGAATAATGTCGGCGGATGGGTACTGCCGTGCTTTTGACGAGAATAGCAGCGGATTTGTTCCGGGCAACGGGTACGGGCTGGTGGTACTGAAACGGCTGGATGAGGCGATCCGCGACAAGGATCATATCTGGTCCGTCATCAAAGGGTTTGCAGTCAACAATGATGGGGCGGATAAAATCAGCTATACCGCGCCAAGCGTAGGCGCACAATCCGAAGTCATCGCTGCGGCCCAGGCACTGGCAGAGGTTCATCCACAGACTATCGGTTACGTAGAAGCACATGGGACCGGCACCCGGATGGGAGATCCCATTGAAGTCGAGGCGTTGACCCAGGCATTCCGCCATGGCACGGAGCAGCTCGGTTATTGTCCAATTGGTTCGGTCAAGACGAACATAGGGCATCTGGATTCTGCAGCCGGTATCGCCGGATTCATCAAAGCAACGCTCATGCTGCATCACAAGCAAATTCCGCCAACACTAAATTATAAACGTTCCAATCCGGCAATTGATTTTGACAACAGTCCCTTTTATGTGAACAACAAGCTTATGGATTGGACTGAGCAAGCCTACCCGCGCCGCGCCGGAGTGAACTCGCTCGGCATGGGCGGAACCAATGCCCACGTGGTCCTTGAAGAAGGTCCGCAGGAGTCCAGTACAGCAGTAGCAGCAGCGCCAGGGTGGAGCATCCTGCCCGTCTCGGCGAAAACCGAGGTTTCCCTGAATGGTAATCTGGAAAGATTGCAGCAATATTTGCGCGAAGACACGAAGACAGAACTGGCGGATGCCGCCTATACGCTCTCCGTGGGCCGACAGACCTTCGGACACAGAGCGGCTGTGGTTTGCTCTACGGCGGAAGAAGCTGTCCTAGCCCTGGAAACGGCTGATCCGGATGCGATATACCATGGTGAGAGCCCTTCCCGCAAGCGCCCGCTGGTCTTTATGTTCACGGGACAAGGCTCGCAGTATGCGGGGATGGCCGAAGGGATCTATGCTTCTGAGCCGGTCTTCCGGGAACATTTCGACCGCTGCGCAGTGCAGATCAAGAACCTCACGGGGATGGATATCCAGCCATTGATTCAAGCTGTGAAGAATCATCCGCAAGCCCTGGATGTGAATGAGACCGCGCTTACCCAGCCGCTATTATTTGCGGTCGAATACGCCATGGCCCGGCTGCTGATCAGCCGGGGATTCCGCCCCCAGGCGTTGATTGGCCACAGTCTGGGTGAATATGCCGCAGCGGCAATTGCTGAAGTATTCAGCCTTGAGGATGCCGTTCTGCTGGTCTGCCGCAGGGCGGAGTGGATGTCACGGACCGAAAGGGGAGACATGCTGGCGGTAGGTCTCAGCCGTGAAGCGGTAGACGGATATCTCCAGGCGAGAATTACTCTAGCTGCGGTTAACGGTCCTACGCTATGCGTGCTGTCTGGAGAAAAGGCAGCCATTGCCGAACTGGAGCATCTGCTGGCAGAAGAGGGGATATATCATAAAAGGCTGGCCACATCCCACGCCTTTCACTCTCCTCTAATGCAGCCGGTGGTCGCTCCTTACCGTGAACTGCTGAGGCAGATCCAATTACATGAACCTGTGACTCCGCTGATGTCCTGTCTTACCGGGACTTGGCTGCAGGCTGAAGAGGCTACCGATCCCGAATACTGGACCCGCCATATTCTCGAACCTGTTGTATTTATGGACGGACTGGAAGCCCTGCTTCACGAAGGGAACCGCTTGTTTGTGGAATTGGGGCCAGGCTCCGCATTATGCAGTCTGGGGCGGCAGAACCCGGCGGCAGCTAATGACAGCGTATGGGTGCCCGCCATCCGCCCTGCCCACAGGCAGGATGAGGACGCCAAGGTGCTGGCACAGGCCATGGCCAACCTATGGGTCTGGGGAGCTGAACTGGATTGGGAGCTGTATTACGGGAATGAGCCGCGCCGGCGGGTACCGCTGCCGACGTATGCCTTCTCACACCAGAGCTACTGGGTATATCCGGAAGCTGTCCCGGTCAGCACCCATACCGCTGCTGCCCGCGGGATTCATGCATCCGGTGTATCCGTACCACCAAATCCCGCTCCCGAACCTTATAGCGGACACCATGCCCGGCCTGAAGTAACGGCAGTTTACCGCGCACCGGAGGGGAGAACGGAGCAGCAGCTTGTGGATATTCTGGAGGGGGAGCTTCATCTGCAGCCGGTCGGTGTGGATGATGACTTCTTCGAGCTGGGAGGCCATTCCTTGCTTGCCACCCAGGTACTGGAGCGGATTCGGCAAGCTATGGGTGTGCAGTTGTCGATCGACAGCATCTTTCTGCATCCGACCGTAAGCGGAATGGCTCCGCTGTTAGAGAATACACTTCAGAACGTATCCAAGAAACAGACCATTGAACAATTATTCCAGGAAATGGCCGCCATGAGCAGTGAAGAGATTGCCAGCGGTTTGGCAGAAGACAAACTCAAACCGGGCGGAGGGAAGGGGTAATGGCAGAACAAGTAGCCTTATCCGCGTTGTCCCCTGAGCAAAAACAATGGTTCCGGCGGCAAATGCGTGAGCGGGGAATCCCTGTGCTGCAAATTCCACTGGAAAAGCAAACGCGAGAAACCGGGTTGCCTCTGTCCTTTAGCCAGGAGCGTTTATGGCTGATGGAGCAGCTGGGCGGCACCGCTTCCAGTTATCATCTGTATCAGGCCATCCGGATAACCGGCCGCCTCCAGACCGGTCCGTTGGAAGCCAGCCTGCGCCTGCTGGCGTCGGAGCATGAGAGCTTCCGGACCTCCTTCATCTCTATGGAAGGGAAACCCCATCAGTATATCGCCACTCACAGCGATATTCCGCTGGTGCGGATCAAGGTTGCCGGCGGAACTGAATCAGAGCGGCTGCAGCAGGCCGAACAGGCGGCCCAGCCACTGCTTACACAGCCGTTTGATCTTAGCCAGGCGCCCTTGCTGCGCGCAGGATTACTCGAACTGGCAGAGGATGACCATATGCTTGTATTCGTCATTCATCATATTGTTGCTGACGGCTGGTCGCTTAGAATGCTTACACAAGAATGGGTGCAGCTCTATAACGCATTATGCAAGGGTCAGAGTCCTCGACATAACCGGCATAGGTATGACTATGCCGATTATGCCTGCTGGCAGAGAGAGTGGATGCAGCCAGACATGCTGGCGGAAGGCCTGGATTACTGGAAGGAGCAGCTGCGGGGAGCCGATCCTTTCTATACGATACCCTCCCACCGCCCGCGCCCGCGTATGCTGACCTCAGGGGGGGACAGCTGCTCGCTGCGGCTCGAAGCGCCAGAGCTTGAAGCCCTCAGGGCTCTCGCACGGTCCGCAGGCGCATCACTTTTCATGACTGTAATGGCTGCTTTTAACGTTCTGCTGTACAGGTACACGGTTAATGGAGATGCTGTAGTCGGCACCCCAACGGCGGGCAGATGCCGGGAAGAAACGGAAGAGATGCTGGGCTGCTTCGTCAACAATGTCGTATTAAGAACGGATATCCGCGATGCGAACAGCTTCATGGAAGTATTGCAATGGACTACCCGGACGGTGCTTGGAGCCTTGAACGCTCAGGAGGTCCCGTTTGAGCATGTACTGGAAGAATTAAATCCACCCAGGGACATGGCTTATTCGCCTTTATTCCAGCTCTTTTTCATCTTTCAGCAAGGCAATATGTCGTTGGATCAACTGGATGGCGCTGTCTGCACACCACAGAAGTGGACTCAGTCTTCCGCCAAATTCGATATCACCGTGGAAGTGATCGAGCATCTCCACCATCTGGACGTGATGTTGGAATACAACACCGATCTCTATGACAAAAGGCTGGCCGAAGGACTGCTCGAAAACTATGTCTGGATGCTTAGACATTTGCCAGCGCAAGCACATCAGCCGCTCCGGTTTCTTCCGCTGATTGCTCCACTGGAAGAGGCAAAGCTGCTAAGGGCAGGTACCGGTCCGGGAGCCGTTTACCCGGAGTGCTCCACACTGCATTCACTGGTGGAGCGACAAGCGGCCGCCAGGCCAACCGCCGTGGCTGTGGTCTGCGGACAGCGATCCTACACCTATGCAGAGTTATACGGGGCAGCAGAGCGGTTAGCCGTATCTTTACAGCACTCAGGCAGCGCAGGTCCCGGCCGGCGCATCGGCATCTGCGCCGCTCCTTCATTCGAGCTTGCAGCAGGCATTCTCGGCATTTTAATCAGCGGCAGCGCTTATGTTCCGCTTGATCCGGCTTTTCCAGAGCAGCGGCTGCAATATATCGCGGGCCATGCCGAGCTCGACTGCATTCTGGTAGATCATCCTGCGGAAGCCGAACGGTTCGGCGGCCACCGCTGCTGCGATATCAGCCCCGGCAGCGTATGTTGGCAGCCCCCTGGCGACTCCGTTGTCTCCCGGGAATCGGGTACACCGCAGCACGCTTACCTGATTTATACCTCGGGAAGTACCGGCCAGCCCAAAGGGGTAACCGTCACTCACCGGAATGCGGTGCATTTCCTATATTCCATGCAGGATCTGCTGCAGATGACATCCGAAGATTCCTTGTTGTCCCTTACGACATATTCGTTTGATATTTTCTTGCTCGAACTGTTCTTGCCCTTATCCCTAGGGGCGTCCGTCATCTTCCCGCAGGAGGGAAGCAACAGCGATCCCGGACTGCTTATGAGGGAGATCGACCGTTATATGCCAACCTTTATGCAGGCAACACCTGTGTTGTGGCGGCTGCTGCTGGCAGAAGGCTGGAAGGGTTCACAGCGCATGAATCTGCTGTGCGGCGGTGAGGAGCTGAAGCCGGAACTGGCTGCACAATTGTTCACCCGGGGTAACACGGTATGGAATTTGTACGGGCCCACCGAAACTGCAGTATGGTCTCTGGCCCACAAACTTACGCCGGATGATTTCCTGCACCAAGTCCCGATCGGCAGGCCGATTGGCAACACGACCTGCCTGATTCTGGATGAAGAGCTGGCACTTGTGCCTTTCGGAGCCGAAGGCACGTTGTATATCGGAGGCGACAGTGTAACGGACGGGTATCACCGTCAGCCGGAACTGACCGCACAGAAGTTCATTATGAATCCGCATCACCCGTCAGGTGGACGGATGTTCAATACAGGAGACCGGGTACGGCTCCTTCCAGGAGGAGAACTGGTCTATCTCGGCCGTAAAGACCAGCAGCTCAAGCTGAGAGGCTTCCGCATTGAACCTTCAGAGATTGAACATCAATTGAACCTTCATCCTGACATTGCGGCCAGCATCGTAGTCGCATGTGACGACGGACAGGGAGAGCAGCTGCTCGCTGCTTATTGGGTACCCTCACCAGCAGCCCTTGGCAAGAGTACCGTTCCTGGTGAAGCAGGCTTTGCGCATATGCTGCGCGCCGTGCTGCCCAGTTACATGATCCCGGCCCGTTTTATTAAGCTTGAGAAGCTGCCGTTAACACCCAACCGCAAGGTTGACCGGCAATTCCTTGCGCGGCTGCCGCTGGACAAAGCGGATGTGACCCGGAGCTACACAGCACCGCGGAGCATCATTGAGATCCAGCTCGCCGAAATTTGGGGAGAGGTACTGAACTGGAGCCGAGTTGGCATCCACGATCATTTTTTTGATTTGGGAGGAAATTCTTTACTGGCAGTTAAACTGCTGGCGGAAATGCGTTCCAAGATGGAGGTGGACTTCACACTCCGGCAGCTGCTTGTTGCTTCTACCATTGCCAATGTGGCAGCTGAACTGGATGCAGCGGCAGTGAACCCGTTACTGGAGACAGGACGTGCTGTAACAGTGGACTTACCCGAATTCCGGGTGTCGCCGCAGGAAGCCTTTGAACCTTTTCCGTTGACGGAAGTACAGATGGCTTATTGGAGCGGAAGACGGACAGGCAGTGCGGCCACCCATGTCTATCAGGAGATGGAGTTCGCCGGGCTTGATCTCGGACGTTTCGAGCAGTGCTTCCAGGCGCTTGTGAAACGCCATCCTATGCTGCGGGCAAGGGTAATGCCGGACGGTGAGCAGCAGATTCTTGAAGAAGTTCCGCCTTACCAAGTGAACGTTGTGGACGTAAGCGGCTGCTCTGAGCCAGAGCGTACCTCACGGCTGAACGGAATTCGTCAAGTGATGGCGCACACCATTCATAATGGCAGTTGGCCGATGTTCGCAATCGAGGCAACTCGGCTGCCGGAAGGACGAACCCGAATTCATATCAGCTTTGACCTTATGATTGCTGATGCACTGAGTTTTCGGATTATCCTGGAGGAACTAGCCGGGCTGTATGCTGGAACGGCCGCCCTGCCTCCACTCCAAGCAACCTTTCGTGATTATGTGTTGTCCTTGATGTCCGTCACCTCCGCAAGCCGTTACCAGAGGGCACAGTCCTATTGGCAAGAGCGGATTCCACGGCTTCCTGCCGCTCCTCAGCTGCCAGCTTCAGCCCTTCACGGCCCTGAACGGCCGGAATTCAAGCGCTGGAAGGCTGTACTTCCGGCACGGCTCTGGTCGAAGCTGTCCGCAACTGCACGCAGACGGGGATTATCCACTTCCGCATTGCTGCTCGCCTGTTATGCGGAAGTCCTTGCACTGTATGCCAAGCAGCCTCATTTCTTGTTGAATCTGACACTGTTTAACCGGCTGCCACTGCATCCGCAGATGGATCAGCTGGTTGGCGACTTCACAACCATCTCTCTGCTGGAGGTGGATTATCGGGACTCTTGTTCTTTTGGCAGAAGGGCTGAACAGCTGCAGGAGCGTCTGTGGACCGATCTCGATCACCGCCTCTACAGCGGTATTCGCGTGACGGAACAACTTCTGGCCCAGAGCATTCTCAGTGAGCCGGTCCCGGTGGTGTTCACAAGCCTGCTGGACTTGTCCGGCAAGGAAGGGACAGCTGACGGATTCGATCAGATCTTTCAGCGGAGGAATGAATCCGAGACGGAAGCGCGCAGTCTGTCGGAGACCCCTCAGGTCTGGCTCGATCACCAAGTAGCTGAACGCAACGGCGAGCTTCATTACAATTGGGACGCGGTAGAGGGCAAATTCCCGCCGGGGATGCTGGAAGAGATGTTTGCCGTCTACGGAAGCTTGCTCCGCCGTTTGACGGAAGAAGAATCGGCCTGGGAGCTGCCGCTGCCACTGGCTGGCCCGGGTACAGCCGGATTCGCTCACCACCTCCAATTGGCGGAACTGGATACCCGGCACCGGCGCAGCCTGGAGCTGCCGGATGTTGCCCTGCACCAAGGCTTTCAGCGGATGGCCTGCAGCCAGCCCCATGCAACGGCGCTGATTGTGGGCGGGTATACCTTCTCTTATAAGGAATTGAACCGCAAAGCCAATGCTGTAGCACATCAGTTGGTAGCCTATGGCGTACAGCAGGAGACCCTGGTCGCCGTGGTGATGGACAAAGGCTGGGAGCAGGTGGCAGCGGTGCTCGGTATTTTGAAGGCCGGAGCCGCCTATCTGCCGGTGGATGCGAGTCTGCCCGCTTACCGCATCAACGAGCTGCTGGAGCTTGGACAGGTACAAGTCGCACTGGTTCAGTCCTCTGTACCTGCGGCCAGTTGGACCGCTACCGGCATTCACAGCATAGAGGTCAACGAGAACACCGGATACGAAGCTACGCCGGAATATGGCAGCAACGCCGATAAGATGGGGGATCAGCTGGCCTATGTTCTATTCACTTCCGGCAGCACTGGTACGCCCAAAGGAGTGATGATCAGCCATCAGGCTGCGGTCAACACCTTGACCGACATCAACCGCAGCTATGAGCTGAACCCGCAAGACATTGTGCTCGGCTTATCTTCATTAAGCTTCGATTTATCCGTATTCGACATCTTTGGCTGTTTGACGGCCGGAGGTACACTTGTACTGCCAGACGCGGACCGGCTGCGCGATCCGTCTCATTGGCTGGAGCTGATGCAGATGCAACAAGTCACAGTCTGGAACAGCGTTCCCGCCTTTATGAACATGCTTGTAATGTATGCGGCACCTGAGGTTCGGCCCGATTCTCTCAGATTGTGTCTGCTGAGTGGAGACTGGATTCCCTCCAGTCTTCCGGAAGCCATCCGCCGTCTAAACCCTTCCACCCAAGTAATTGCCCTTGGCGGAGCAACCGAAGCGGCCATCTGGTCGATTCAGTACCCGGTTCACACGGTTGATCCGGCTTGGCACAGCATTCCCTATGGACTATCCATGTCTGGCCAACGTGTTTATGTGCTGAATGCACGGATGGAGGAATGTCCGGTAGCGGTGCCTGGAGAGCTATACATTGGCGGTCAAGGTCTGGCCGGCGGCTATTGGCGGGATGAGGTGCGTTCAGCAGAGCGTTTCATCAGGTCGCCCATCACCGGAGAACGTCTCTACCGGACAGGAGACTGGGGGCGCTATGGCTCAGACGGGGTCATTGAATTCCTTGGCCGCGACGACCTCCAAGTCAAAATCAGCGGCTACCGCATTGAATTAAGTGAAATCGAGAGTGCCCTGAAGACGTGGCCCTGCGTGCAAGAGTCTACTGTGCTTGCAGAAGGAGAGCAGGATGCGAAACGTCTGCGTGCTTTTGTGATTCTCAACCCTGACCGGCAATCGGTGCCGGACCCAGAGGTGCTGCGAGCCCATTTGAGATCCCGGTTACCAGGATACATGGTTCCTTACAGTATTAGCATTCTTGATGAATTCCCTTTGACACCCAACGGTAAAATTGACCGCAAGGCACTCCTGGCTACTGCGCCTGAGAAGGTCGGGACCACCGCGGGATTGCCGCAATCCGAACTGGAAGAGACCGTTACAACCATTTGGAAGGAGCTGCTCAACCGGCCGTCCATTGGCAGAGACGAGCATTTTTTCGACCTGGGTGGCAACTCGCTGAAGCTGGTCCAGATGCATTTGAAGCTGCAAAGCATGCTAAACCGCGAGATTCCCATCGTCGAGCTGTTCAAGCATACCTCAGTGGCAGCGCTGGTCGAATTTCTCGGGAATGCTCCAGTGGACGAATCCCAAGCCGGGATAGAGCAAAAAGCGGTAGATAGGGCAGACAGACGGTTTCATGCGAGACAGACGCGCCGCAGATGATTATCAACATAAGGAGGAAACATAGTGGGCAAAGAACAGTCGGAGCAGGATATAAGCAATGATATCGCCATCGTCAGCATGGTGTGCCGGTTCCCCGGAGTAGATTCCTTGGAGCAATATTGGGAGCTTCTCGCCAGTGGAACGGATGCGCTTCAGTTAAGCCCCGCACCGGCAGGACCAGGCATTGAACCCCTGAACCGCTTAGGAAGCGAAGGCCTGATTCAAGTGAACACGTCACTGAAGGATACGGAGAAATTTGATGCGGCCTTCTTCAAGCTAACTGCCAGGGAAGCCGAAATCACCGATCCGCAGCATCGGATTTTTATGGAATGCGCTTGGGAGGTGCTGGAGAAGGCGGGATATAATCCGCTGAATTATCCCGGATTGATTGGTTTGTTCGCGGGAGTCAGCACTAGTACGTACCTGATTAACCATTTGCTTGCGGACCGGGACCGGAATGAATCCGTCAGTGATTTGCAGCTGATGATCGCCAACGATAAAGACCATATGACTGCACAAATCGCCTACCGTCTTAATATATGCGGACCTGTGGTTGCCGTACAGACTTCTTGCTCCACTTCCCTTGTGGCAACACATCTGGCTTGTGAGAGTCTGCTCAGCGGGCAATGTGACCTCGCTCTGGCCGGGGGGGTGACGCTTAAATTCCCGCAGGTGCCAGGCTACGTGTACCACCAGGGAGGGCTGACCGCTGCGGATGGGCAGATTCGCGCTTTTGACGCAGAAGCTACCGGGACGGTATACAGCAACGGCCTCGGGGTTGTCGTCTTGAAAAGGCTTGAGGATGCGCTGCGGGACGGCGATTCGATCCAAGCTGTGATCAAAGGGTCGGCGATTAACAGCGACGGCGCTAACCGGATTGGTTATGCCGCTCCGGGCGTGAATGGCCAGGCTGCAGTCATTGCCGAAGCGATGAGCATCGCTCAAGTCCAGCCGGATGATATCAGCTACGTTGAAGCCCATGGCAGCGGCACGCCGCTAGGGGATGATATCGAGCTGGAAGCACTCAGCAGGGCGTTTGCATCGGCGCGCTCGAACCGTTTTTGCGCGATTGGTTCGGCCAAAACCAACATTGGACATGTCGAGATGGCTTCCGGGGCAGCCGGTCTGATCAAAACGGCACTTTCGCTTAAACACCGGCAAATTCCGGCGAGTCTGCATTTTGAGACCCCGAATGCCAAACTGGAGGAGCGGGATTGTCCCTTCTATGTGAATGATATGTTGTCTGACTGGGAGGCGGGTGAGCAGGGACGATATGCCGGAGTCAGCTCCTTTGGACTAGGGGGTATTAATGCCCATCTGGTGTTAACCGAAGCACCGGCCCGGACGGAAGGTGATGCGGAGAACCGCTGTGAGCTGCTCGTCCTGTCGGCCAAGACCACAAGTGCGCTGGAACAGATGTGCTCCAATATGGCCATATATATCGAAGAACACCAGCAGCTGAATCTAAGCGACGTAGCCTTCACCCTAAAGACAGGGCGCGCGGTGTTTCCCGTCTCAACAGCCATAGTATTCCGTGGACGTACTGATCTGCTGAAACAGCTTAGGGCTGCGAAGATTACTCCCTCCAGTGCTGTCGCCGAGGGCAAATCAGCGGTTGGCTTAAGCTTTTCCCAGAATTGTGTGCTCTCATCCGAGGCCGCTCGCGATTTATACGAATCACATCCGCCATTCCGGCATTGGATCGGCGAGTTGTCCGACCAAATCCGCCGCTCATATCCACTGGATGTGAGACATTCGGTGCGGTCCGCGCTAGTATCAGAGGATTACGCGGCTGGGAGAATAGTATCGTTCACCCTGCAAATGGCGCTTGGCCGTATTTTTCTCAGTTGGGGCATCGAAGTCTCCTCCATTACCGGTACAGGAACAGGAGCTTGGGTCGCACGGGTGTTGAAAGGCGAATGCGCTTTGGAGGATGCTCTGAAGCAGGCCGGTATCGAAGGGGCTGAAAGCCATTCCCGGCAGGCACCCGCACAGGCGGAACAGATCTATATTCTCAACCTCGGTGAGTCCGGTCAAGACTGCGGACAGCCTTCCACAGCTGATCAAGCCCCAGGTCTATATTGGCTGCAAACGGAAATTTCCCGGCTGTGGCTGGCAGGCGCTGGACCGGATTGGATGCTCTATTACGATGGGGAGCATAGACGCAAGCTGGAGCTGCCCACATATCCTTTTGAACGCGAGGTGTTCTGGATTGGCCCATCCGGTGGACGTGCCGCAACAAATGCTGCGAGTGACTTAGGCGAAGCAAACAGGCCTTCAAGCATGGATTACCGGCAAAAAGTCAAAGAAATCTGGGAGCAGAGCCTGGGTATAGAGATCACGGACGGGCAGGAAACCTTCTTCGAGCTAGGCGGGCATTCCCTGCTGGCGACGCAGATTTTGTTTGTACTGAACAAAACCTTCCGTATGGAGCTTTCTCTCCAGCAGTTTTTCGATCATCCCACTGTGGACGATCTCGCGGCACTCGCAGCGGAACAGGCCAACCAGGGCATCAGTGTGTATACAGATCTTCCCGAGGTAAAGGTTGCCGAGGCAGAGCGCTATGAACCTTTCCCACTGACCGATGTGCAAAAAGCCTACTGGATCGGCCGTGCAGAAGGTCTGGAGCTTGGGAATGTATCGACCCATATGTATTTTGAAAATGATGTTGCAGACCTCAATCTGAAGGTGTTCCAACAGGCGTTTCAGTCTTTGATTAAACGCCATGAGATGCTTCGCGCGGTGATGCTGCCGGATGGACGGCAGCAAATTCTGCCTCACGTTCCCGGCTATGCGATCCGTTCCTATGATATGGCCTCCACCGGGGGAGAAGAGCGGAACGCACACGTAAACTCCCTTCGTGAAGAGATGTCGCATCAGGTTCTGGATTGCTGCCAGTGGCCGCTGTTTGATGTCCGCGCCACTCGGTTGCCGGAAGGCCGGGTGCGCCTGCATATCAGCGTCGATCTGCTCATCGCCGATGCCTGGAGCCTTGAGCTGCTGCTGCGCGAGCTGTCTGTGCTGTACTCGAATCCAGCCCATGTCTTCGAGCCTCTGACCCTGTCATTCCGCGATTATGTGCTGGCCTCGGCAGATATTGAACAGAGCGAATTATTCCGCCGCTCTGAGACGTATTGGCAGAACCGGCTGGACTCCCTGCCGATGGGACCGCAGTTTGAACTCGTGAAGGAGCCGGCGCAAGTGCTCAAGCCGGAATTCAGGCGGCGGCAGCATGTACTGTCTGCCACACAGTGGAAGCAGATCAAAAAAAGAGCAGAGGGGTATGGCATTACCTCTACGGTGACGCTGCTGTCCGCTTTTGCCGAAGTGCTGACGTTATGGAGCCGCAAGGCGCATTTCGCCCTTAATCTGACCTTATTCAACCGGTTGCCGATCCATCCCGAAGTGGGGGAAGTCATAGGGGACTTCACATCTCTTACCCTGCTGGAAATCGACAACCGTGAACCCGGCGCTTTCATCCGGCGGGCGCAGCGCCATCAGCGCAGGCTGCTGGAGGATATGGATCACCGCTATTTCAGCGGTGTGCGGGTGACGCGGGAGCTGCTGGCCAAATATAAAGAGCCGTCGAAAGCCATCGTACCGGTGATCTTCACGAGTATTCTGAACCAAACGGAGCAAGCTGGGGGCGCAGCCCCGCCAGATCAGACCTTGCAGGAGGACCGTTACAGTGTCTCGCAGACCCCTCAGGTATGGCTGGATCATCAAGTGCTGGAACGCAATGGGGAACTCCATTTCAACTGGGATTCGGTAGATGAGCTGTTCCCGGACGGCATGCTGGACGAGATGTTCGCGGCCTATTGCCAGTTGCTGAGTATGCTGGCTAAAGAAGGTGAAGTCTGGAACGAACCACTGCCCCTGAGCATGGAGCTTGCGCATAGGATGCCGCACCGCGAACGTCTCCATGAGATGGCATCGTTCCATACCGGTTCTCTAAGGCCGAATTCGTTACCTGAATCACTTCTTGAGCGTTATCATGGCCATGTCGGGAACCGTCCGTCCGCCGTGGCTCTTATCGCCTCCGGCCGGCAGCTGAGTTATTCCGAACTAAACAGCTACGCAGATTTTGTAGCCGGTCAGCTCTTAAGAATTGGAATCAGGCCAGGTGAGCCGGTGGCCGTTGTGATGCACAAAGGCTGGGAGCAAATCGCCGCCGTACTCGGGATTCTCAAAGCCCGTGGGGCTTATCTGCCTGTGGACGCTTCGCTTCCTAAGGGCCGGATTGCAGAGCTTCTGCGGCTTGGACAAGTCAAAAGTGCTGTCGTCCAGCCCCATTTGGATCATACGGATTGGCCGCAACTTGTGCCGGTTGTTCTTACAGGGGAATGCCAAGCGGACGGTAGCTACGATGCAGCGGACCCGGAGGCGGCGAACCGTCTGGCGTATATTATGTTCACATCAGGCAGCACAGGCGTTCCCAAGGGTGTGATGGTCAATCACCACTCTGTTCTGAATACAACTGAAGAAATCCTGCGCACTTATGAGGTTGGACCGCATGATGTCATGCTCGGCTTGTCCGCGCTAAACTTTGACCTGTCCGTGTTCGACATCTTCGGGATGCTCTCTGCAGGAGGCACACTGGTGCTGCCGGACAAAGATCATCTTAGAAATCCTGCACATTGGCTGGAGCTGATGAACCGGACTGGCGTGACGCTCTGGAATACGGTTCCAGCGCTTCTAAGTATGCTCACCGAACTGGTCAAAGAGGAGATTTCACCGGTGTGCAGCTCGTTGCGTCTGGCTCTGCTTAGCGGCGACTGGATACCACTGGCTCTGCCTCAAGCAGCCAGCCGGTTGAATCCGGGACTTGAAGTAGTTTCTTTGGGGGGAGCCACCGAAGCGGCTATTTGGTCGATCGCCTTCCCGGTCAAGGAATTCATGTCTGGCTGGACCAGCATTCCTTACGGACGTTCACTTGCCAATCAACGGATTTACGTGCTGAACGAACGGATGGAGGAGTGCCCTGTAGGCGTGAGCGGAGAGCTGTACATTGGGGGAGCAGGGCTTGCCATGGGCTACTGGCAGGATGAATTACGCACCCTAGAACGATTCATCCGTCATCCTCTGACCGGCCAGCGGCTCTACCGTACCGGAGATCTCGGGCGGTACGCCGGGGACGGAAATATTGAATTCCTGGGCAGGGAGGATCTGCAGATCAAGATACGCGGCCATCGCATTGAGCTGGGTGAGGTTGAAGCTGCCCTGAAATCCCACTCTTATATCAAGAACGCCGCCGTACTGACCCAAGGAGAAGGCGAACGCAAGCGGTTAACTGCTTACGTGACCGTGGACCGTGAACAAGCCTACGGTGTTGCGGGTATGGCCGGACAGGAGCTGATTACAGGCGCGGTGGACCGGATGTTGTTCAAACTGAATGAACCCGCACTGCGGAAAGATCTGTCGGGTAGAAGCTACAGTCTGTATGACACCGACGAAGGTGCCCCCTTCTTGCGGCGGCGCAGCTACCGCACCTTCGTGCAGGAACCGATTTCCCAGCGCCAATTCGGGGCATTTACGTCCGCGTTGTCGCAAAGAACCTTCGACGGGCTGCCTTTTCCCAAGTTCCAATATGGTTCAGCAGGTGGTTTATATCCGGTTCAAGTCTACTTCCACTTGAAGCCGGGAGCAGTAGAAGCACTGCCTGGCGGCCTGTATTATTACAACCGCAAGGAGCATCAGCTTGTACAGCTCGAAGAAAACCCAGGGATCAATGCTGCTATTCATGCGCCGGGAAACCGCGCGGTTTATGAGGCTTCGGCCTTCCAGATCTTCCTGATCGGCCGGATGGATGCCATCGCCCCTATGTATGGGCAGAAGGACGGTCTGGGCTATGCGATGATGGAGGCGGGGATCATCTCGCAACTGCTGGAAGATAAAGGTCCTGCACATGGAATTGGCTTGATTCAGATGGGTACTCTAGGCTTTGAACAGATCCGGCCGATGCTCCGACTGGGCGCAAGCGACGTGTATCTGCATTGCCTGCTTGGGGGCGGCATTACGCAGGAGCAGATGAGCCTGGCCGGACAACTGGACGAATTGAACCGGTATTCTTCTGATAAAACATCCACAACAGAGAGCAAACCGGACATCGGCAAGGCACTGACAGCCTATTTAAAAGAGAAGCTGCCTTCGTATATGGTGCCATCTGCCATACAGGAACTGGAGAATTTCCCGCTGACAGCTAACGGCAAAGTGGACCGCAATGCGCTTGCTCTGCTGGCACCACAGTCTCAGGAAACAAACGAAGCAGCCGCTCTCCTGACCGGCGAACTGCCAACCGGGTCGGCCCAGCTCTTGCAGCAGATTACAGAAGCCTGGCGCCAAGTCCTGAACCGTCAGGATGTCGGCCTGCACGACAACTTCTTCGATCTTGGCGGTGATTCGATTACCATGGTAGCGTTGTTCCGCGAATTACAGGCGGATTATGGCAGCAGGCTGACCATGGTAGAACTATTCAGGTATCCGACGATAACAGAGCTGTGTGAATTCCTATTGGAAGATGAAGCTGCTTCAAAGCCACACGATGGACTGCCCTTGGAGCGGGATCGGGCGGATTCCCGGCGCAGCGCCCTGGCCCAACTGGCTGGCAAACAACGGCAAGGCCGACAATAACCAAATTACAGGAGGGAACAGACGATGAAGAAAATAGATCTGGGAGCAAATATGAAGACTTATATCGAGGGGACCTTTTGTTGGGCCGAGCTGGGCAGCGGTGATCCGGCGGCATCCACTGCATTTTATACGGCGTTATTTCCCTGGACCACGCAAATTACAACGATGGAGGATGGGCGCAGCTATACGGTAATCCAATCGCAAGAACAAGATGTGGCTGCTATGTATTCCTTGGAAGAAGCCAATCAGCCCTCCTTCTGGGGATGTTACATTGCCGTTCAGGATGTAGGCATCTCAGCGGAACGGGCTAAATCACTCGGAGCGGAAATGCTCATTCCCCCAAGACGCATAGCCGATAAGGGTAGCATGTGTGCGTTCCGCGATCCTACCGGAGCCATGGTTGCTTTGTGGGAAGCGGGAGAGCACCCAGGCTCGGGTGTTCTGCATGAACCTTACAGTATGGACTGGCATGAGTTGTATACAACAGATCTGGACGCAGCCGCTCATTTTTATATGGAACTGCTGGGTTGGTCGATGGAGGAAGTGCCTGCTCCCTCAGGGCGTTATCTCCAGTTCAAAGCAGGTCCAGACTACGCAGCAGGCATGAAGTCTATTCCCAGTACCATGGGTGACATGAGGAGCGGCTGGGGACTTTATTTCAAAGTACCCCGGTGCGAGGAAGCCGTTCAGCATGCGGTTGCCTTGGGAGCTACTGTAGTTATTCCTCCAACCTCTGTGCCGGGTGTCGGGAAATTTGCCACTTTGCAGGATCCGCAGGGAGCTTTCTTCTCCATACAGCATGGGTTCTAGAGCAAGATTCGTCCGGGATAGCTCTGAGCAACTTGGGGCTGTCCCGAATATTCTAATGAATAGTGAGGTAGTGACAAGATGAGCTATTTGCAGATTACTAAAGAAAATATAAGACAAGAACATATCTGCTGCGCCTTGGGGGCTAAGCAATATGAACAAGCCGTTTCGGACAAAAAGCAGTGGCTGAGCGAACGGATGGAGGAAGGACTGGTTTTTTACCGGCTGAATGACCGGGCGAAGGTTTTTATTGAATATTTGCCAGCTGAGAACGCCTGGATACCGCTTCATGCTCCTAACTATATGTACATTAACTGCCTATGGGTGTCCGGCCGACACAAGGATAACGGTCATTCCAAGCAATTGCTGGCTAAATGCAAGGCAGATGCCCAAGCCCTGGGCATGGACGGTATCGTGCATATTGTGAGCAAGAAGAAAATGCCATATTTGAGCGACAAACGTTTTTTTGAGCATATGGGATTTCAAATCGCCGATGAAGCGGCCCCGTATTTCGAGTTGGCCGTGCTTAAATGGAACGATGAAGCAGAAGAACCGTCTTTTGCAACTGCCGTGAAGTCTTCACCGGCCACAGAAGATGGAATTTGTATTTATTACACGCCACAATGCCCCTTTGCCGTTGGAATATTGGAGGATTTGCGGACAGTAGCGAAGAAGAGAGGCATACCGTTTACTGCCCAACTCCTTACTACCAAGGAAGCAGCCCAAGCCGCCCCCTCGGTATGGACAACCTTCAGCCTGTTCGTAGACGGCAAGTTTATCACCCATGAAATTATGAGTCCCAACAAGTTTGCGAAGCTGCTCGACAGCGTTAAATAAGTAGAAACGGCTTCGCCGCCCTCTGTAAGAGGCGGTGTCCGCTTCAGCGAGAAATAGAAGGATAAAGGATCGCGGATAACATATACTTTCTTATATTTTAAAATAGATGCAGGGAGGAAGAACCTTGAATTTAGCTTATCTTGCCGCCTCCGAGGTGATCCGGCTGCTTGAACAGGGCGAGGTTAATTCCAGGCAGCTGTTGGATTATTATTATGGCCGGATTGACCTTGTGAATGAACAACTTAATGCTGTGGTACAGCAGCAGCGGGAAACCGCCTACGCTCAGGCGGATCAGGCGGACCGGGATAGAGCGGAAGGCATAAAGTATGGACCATTGCATGGTCTGCCCCTTACGGTAAAGGAGTCTTTTAATGTTAGCGGGATGCTTACAACCTCCGGGGCTCCGCACCTAAAACATAACAGGGCTACAGAACATGCGGCCTCGGTGCAGCGTCTGGTTCAAGCCGGAGCCATTATCCTGGGTAAGACCAACGTGCCGACGATGACTTCAGATTGGCAGACGTATAACGACCTCTACGGAACGACCAATAACCCCTGGGACATAAGCTTGACGCCAGGCGGTTCGTCCGGAGGCAGTGCCGCCGCTGTGGCTGCAGACTGCACGCCAGTAGAATTCGGCAGCGATCTGATCGGCTGTCTGCGGATTCCAGCGCATTATACCGGTGTATATGCCCACCGTTGCAGTCTAGGTATGCTGTCACTTAAAGGACATGTACCCGGCAACCCTCCCGGTGATCCAAGCGAACCCGATTTGTCGGCAGCCGGACCCATGGCCAGAAGTGCCGGAGATCTGCGGTTGATGATGGATGTACTATATGATCCCTGGGTAGAAGTGCCTGTTGCTCCTGATTTCCGTAAAAACACCCTAAAGGAGCAGCCAAAAATTAAAGTGCTTACCTGGTTTGAAGCACCGGGGCATGAATTGGATGATCGGATCAAACGAAGATATGCCGATTTCACAGAAGCTTTGTCCGGCATGGAGGGTATGGAGGTTTCTCATGGAATGCCTGCAGAAATCCAGATGGATGATTTATTCGAACTAGCCATGAAGCTGTCCGGACGGCTTGTGGGCACCTCATTAAATTCCAGGCAGCGGCTTACTGCAAGTCTGGCTTCCCTCGGCCTGCGGGCATCCCGCTTGGTGACGAAGGCGTTCCCCGAAGGACTTGATGAGTACTACCGGGCGATGAATCAGAGTGAAGTGGAACAAGAGGAGACAGACCGTCTGCGACAGGAATACAACCGGGTGATTACTTCATTGCTTCAGGAATATGACGTTCTGCTGCTGCCAATCAGTCCAGTATTGGCTATTCCCCATATGCAGCAAGCGGTACATAGAAGGATTCTTGAAGTGAATGGACGAGCGACCGGTTATAATGAGCATTTAATCTGGAACATACTTGCCACAGTCTTTGGGCTGCCAGCCACAATTCTACCTCTACCATGCGCTAACGCTGAATTGCCTTGTGGAATTCAGATTATCAGCGGGCATTTCAAGGATCATATCAGCATCGACTTTGCTGAAGTGTGCGAGCCGCTGACAGGCGGATTCCAAATTCCTCCTGGCTATTTATAAGCATCGTCAGTTACTGGAATACGAAATAGGAAATTATATTATAAAGGTGTTTCTTTTTCAATAGTATTCCATAAAAAGATGAATTCTGCATTCTGCAGGAATCATCTTTTTTGCGTTAATAAAATTCCCGAATAAAGGAATGTCTACACATAAATGAAGTAACAAACCGGAGGTTTTTGATGATACTAAAGATAGCGGGAAATCAAAAAAGAACCTGAGCAGTTTAACAGGTTCTTGAATATTGCATATAAACAGACACGATGATATAATCGGTTTGCGACTTTAACAACTTACGTTGACATAAATATCACATTCTACGTTTTAAATGTACCATGCCGGTAAACTCTTGTCAAATTTTTTTTCAATTTAATAGTTAGGAGAGATATTGAATGAGTTCTTTGGTTCTCGGTTTTCAGGAAGTGGACAATACGCAGCTTTTGCTCGTTGGCGGAAAAGGGTTAAATTTAGGGAAGTTATCAAAAATTGAAGGCATACAAGTACCGGAAGGATTTTGTGTTACAACAGCGGGATATCCAAAAGCCATCGAGTCAAACGAAACGTATCATGTCTTGTTGGATCGACTAACCATGCTGAAAGCAGAAGATCGGGATCAAATTGGTGAAATCAGCAGGAAGATTCGACAAATCATTAAGGATGCAGAAATCCCTTCCGATGTGGTGAATGCAGTTACTCACAATCTCTCCCGGCTTGGTGTTGAGCATGCATATGCAGTGCGTTCTAGTGCAACTGCCGAAGATTTACCACATGCCTCTTTTGCTGGTCAACAAGACACCTATTTAAATATCATCGGCAAAGAAGAAATTCTGCAGCATATCAGTAAATGTTGGGCTTCGTTATTTACCGATCGCGCGGTAATCTACCGTATGCAAAACGGATTTGACCACAGACAGGTTTATTTATCCGTTATCGTTCAAAGGATGGTTTTGCCACAGGCTTCAGGGATTCTATTTACTGCTGATCCGATTACATCTAACCGGAAGCTGCTATCCATCGATGCCAGTTTTGGACTTGGAGAAGCACTGGTCTCTGGCTTGGTCTCTGCCGATTGTTATAAGGTACAGGATGAGGAAATCGTCGATAAGAGGATAGCAACCAAAAAATTGGCGATCTATGGACTAAAAGAAGGCGGAACAGAGACTCAGCAGATCGATCCTAATCAGCAAAAGGCTCAAACACTTACTGAACAACAAATTTTACAACTGGCACGCATCGGAAGACAGATCGAAGCTTATTTTGGTTGCCCACAAGATATCGAATGGTGTTTGGCCCATGATACCTTTTATATTGTCCAGAGTCGGCCAATCACTACTTTATACCCGATCCCTGAAGCGAATGATCAAGAGAATCACGTTTATGTATCTGTCGGTCACCAACAAATGATGACTGACCCCATGAAACCTCTAGGATTGTCTTTTTACCTCTTAATTACTCCTGCACCCATGCGTAGAGCTGGTGGGAGGTTGTTTGTTGATGTTACAGCTATGCTGGCTTCACCTTCCGGCAGGGAAACTTTAGTCAATGTCCTGGGAAAATCCGATCCGCTCATAAGAGACGCATTCATAACCATCATTGAGCGCGAAGATTTTATCAAATCGTCACCAGATGGTGAAAAAGAACCGGGTCCCGCTAAAAGCAATAAAAGGATCTCGCCTGCGGATTATCAAACACAAATCGAATACGATCCGACAATAGTTCCTGCTTTGATTAAGCGCAGTGAAACATCGATTAACGAGTTAAAGCATAACATCCAAACGAAATCAGGATTAGGTTTATTTGATTTTATTCTGGAAGATATCCAGGAATTAAAGAAGGTTGTATCTGACCCACAAAGTTTTGGTGTAATTATGACTGCTATGAACGCTTCATCATGGATCAACGAAAAAATGAAGGCGTGGTTAGGTGAAAAAAATGTAGCGGATACGCTTTCTCAATCTGTGCCAAACAATATCACTTCGGAAATGGGTCTGGCGCTATTGGATGTCGCAGATGTGATTCGTCCTTATCCGGAAGTCATTGATTATTTACAACATGTAAAAGATGATAACTTTTTGGATGAACTGGTTAAGTTTGATGGTGGAAATGAAACCCGGGACGCTATCTATGCTTATCTCAACAAATATGGAATGCGGTGTGCCGGTGAAATCGATATTACTAGAACCCGGTGGAGCGAAAAACCAACTACACTTGTCCCCATGATTCTAAATAATATCAAAAGCTTTGAATTTAACGCGAGTCATCGGAAATTTGAGCAAGGGCGACAGGAAGCTTTGAAAAAAGAACAAGAGTTATTGGATCGATTGAAGCAATTACCGGATGGTGAACAAAAAGCCCAAGAAACAAAACGAATGATCGACCTGATCCGGAATTTCGCCGGTTATCGTGAATATCCTAAATACGCCATAGTTAGTCGCTACTTCGTTTATAAGCAGGCTTTACTGAAAGAAGCCGAACAACTCGTACAAGCGGGCGTTATTCATGAAAAAGAAGATATTTACTACCTCACTTTTGAAGAATTTCACGAAGCCGTACGCACAAATAAACTGGATTACCAAATGATCAGCAAACGAAAAGACGAGTACAAATTTTTTGATAAACTAACTCCACCACGTGTTTTCACATCTGATGGTGAAATCATTGCAGGTAAGTACAAACGAGAAAATCTCCCAGTCGAAGCTATTGTAGGTCTACCTGTTTCTTCCGGAGTGATAGAGGGACGAGCACGTGTCATCTTAAACATGGAAGATGCTGATCTGGAGGATGGAGATATATTAGTCACCGCATTTACCGACCCAGGCTGGACAGCATTGTTTGTATCCATCAAAGGCCTGGTCACCGAAGTTGGCGGACTGATGACCCATGGAGCAGTTATCGCACGTGAATATGGCTTGCCGGCAGTTGTCGGAGTAGAAAATGCTACCAAGCTGATCAAAGATGGGCAACGAATTCGCGTGAATGGAACAGAAGGGTATATCGAAATATTGTAGTCGCGAAATCGGTGGACGATGCGTCTGCTTTTTCCTATCCGATTATTTCCCTTCCATTTATCAGCTCGGCATTTGTGCCTACCGAATCGATGCCGCCAGTCGTTCGCGCCTTTGCTGAGAACCAACCAGTTACTTCTATTGTAGAGGCGGTTCGCTCCCTCCTGATGGGGCAGCCTGTCGGCAATGATATTTGGGTAGCCATCACATGGTGCATAGCTATTCTAGTTGTTGCCTATCTGTTTGCGATGCGCACTTACAAGCATAAAGTCAATCGCTGATTTTTAGATTGAGCCGAAATTACTTTCCACATCTTCTGCGGTGACTCGTTGTACAAGGTTGCATTTCGACAATGCTGGCCATATATAATAAACTCCGAGAACGGCCCTGTGGGGCCGCTTCTTTAGGTTGACATCATTGCCAATCTGTATTAATAATAGTAGTACAGTTAATACACCCAGGTGCCGTCAGAATGCAGCACAGGAAAGGAGGACTGTCATGTTCGAGTTGGATGTCCGCAGCCGCAAGCCGATTTACGAGCAGTTGACCGATAAGGTCAAGGAACTGATCATGCATGGAATTCTGCAGGCGGATGAGCAGCTTCCGTCGGTAAGAATCTTGTCCTCACAGCTTACAGTGAACCCCAATACGATTCAAAAAGCCTACCGGGAGCTGGAACGTGAGGGCTATATCTATTCCTTGCAAGGCAAAGGGAGTTTTGTCGCGCCATTGCAGCAAGGGCAGAACGAGAGCAAGAAAGCCGGGCTTCGGGAGGAGCTGCTGCGCTTGATGGCGGAAGCTGTATACCTCGGATTTACCGAAAGTGAAGTAGGGGCACTGTACCGTCAGGTGCTGGAGCAAAGAGAGAGAGGGGAGCAATCATGATTGAGATTCGCCGGGTCAGCAAGAGCTTTCAGGGGGAAAAGGCTGTGGATGGCCTGTCGCTGACTGTACATAAAGGGGCCATTTATGGCCTGCTGGGTTCCAATGGTGCGGGGAAAACCACACTGCTGAAGACACTCGCCGGTATCTATCGGCCGGAGGAGGGGACGGTCAAGATTGGCGGCCAGCCTGTGTTTGAGAGCACGCAGGTGAAGCAGAGGGTCATCTTTATGCCGGACAGCCCATACTTCTTCCCGCAGGCTTCACTCAAAAGTATGGCTGCGTACTACCGATCAATCTATCCGGGGTGGAGTGATAAGCGCTATAAGGAGCTGGGCTCGGCGTTTCGCCTGGATACGGGGCGGAAGCTCAGCCGCTTCTCGAAGGGGATGCAGCGCCAGGCGGCATTCTGGCTTGCGCTTAGCTGCACGCCGGATGTGCTTATTATGGATGAGCCGATTGACGGGCTGGACCCGGTGATGCGCCGCCAGATCAAGAACCTGCTGTTCCAGGAGGTGGCGCAGCGGGAGCTGACCGTGCTGATCTCCTCGCATAATCTGCGGGAGATTGAGGATCTGTGCGATCATGTGGGCATTATGCACGATGGCCGGATGCTGGTTGAGAAGGATCTTGATGATCTCAAGGCGGACACGCACAAGGTTCAGGTGGCTTTCCGCGATGAGCGTCATGCTTCGGCACTGGAGTCCAAGCTGCAGATTCTTCACCAGGAGCACAGGGGCAGTGTGAACCTGTATATCGTAAAGGGCGACCGGGAGCGGATTTCGCAAGCTGTTCATGTCTATGAGCCGTATGTGTTCGACCTGCTTCCCTTGACGCTGGAAGAAATCTTTATTTATGAAATGGGGGATGCCGGTTATGACGCGCAGCCGATACTTCTTTAACAGCAGCGTTATCCGCCAGAATATGCGCCAGCACGGGTGGATCGGAATCATGTATACACTGGGGCTGTTGTTCTCGCTTCCGCTGCAGCTGTTCACGGGCAGTTATCCGGATGCAGAACCGCAAAAGATAGATTCGCTGTTCCGCGTAGGCGGAAATATACAGATGCTGTTCGTCCTCTCGTTGCCGGTAGCTGCAGGGCTGTTCCTGTTCCGCTATCTGCAGTCCAAAACGGCTTCCGATCTGTGGCACAGTCTTCCGCTGCGCCGGGAGCATCTGCTTACTGCCCATCTGGCGAGCGGACTCGGGCTGCTGCTGCTTCCGGTCTGGCTGACAGCGGCGGTTACTGCAATCGTAACTCCACTAGAGGGCAATATGTACATTTATTCCGGTGCGGATATTTGGAATTGGTGCCTGACTGTCAGTGTTGTTACGCTGTTCCTTTTTGTCTTCAGCGTCTTTGTCGGCATCTGCACAGGACAAACGATACTCCAGGGAATCATCACTTATATTCTGCTGATCCTTCCTGTGGCACTGATTCAACTGGTCAATTCTCATTTAAGCATGTATCTGTTCGGCTACCCGAGATGGTCGGGATTAAGCAATAGTCTATATGCCTGGTCGCCGTTACTGCGTCTGGTCACTTATACCAATGACACTTTCAGTGCAGTGGAGATGTGGACTTATGCTGCGCTGTCCGTTTTGTTTCTCGCCTTGTCCTTTGTGCTGTACCGTAAGCGCAGTGTGGAGAAATCCGGACAGGCCATCGCCTTCACCTATTTCAATCCGCTATTCAAAGCAGGTGTTATGCTCTGCGCCATGCTGCTCTTTGGAGCCTATTTCTCCGAGGTTAAATCTCGTCAGCTGAACTGGACGATCTTCGGCTACGTGGCCGGGGCACTGCTAGGCTATATCGCAGCGGAGATGCTAGTCCGCAAAACCTGGCAGATTATGACCCGTAGAGTGCCGCTGGAATTCGCGGTGTATGGAATCCTGCTGGGTTTGCTGATTTACATTCCGGTGTCCGGATTAACCGGCTACGAGAGCCGGGTGCCGGCAGGAGACCGCATTACAGGGGTATATGCCGGCAATAATTATTCGATGTATGCCTCTGATCCATACAACGGCTATTCTTCCGGCAGGGCCTCGTCCGGCAAGAAGGTGCCCATGTCCGGGGATCAACAATACATCGAGGCGGTACGCAAGCTGCATCAGGCACTGGTTACTGTACGCCCGGGGGATGTCCCGGCCTCTTCCACGGTTGCAGGCTATAACCGTGGAAGCAGAATGTTCACTATAGCCTACCAGTTGGATAACGGGCGGAAGGTGCTGCGCCAGTACTGGGTTCCTGCTCTTGGCTTCGAACCCGAGATGAAGACTGTCATGGAGAATACGGATTTCAAGCGTTGGGAATATAGTCTCCATGGACTGGACGAAGGGCTTGAGAGCTTCAGATTAACCATCAGGGATCGGTCAGTCAGCATCTCGGAGCCGGAGGATGTCCAGGAATTCAAGAATATCCTGACCCGGGAAATTCTGAATATGTCTTATGAGGACCAGAGTAAAGGTCAATTGGCGAGGACATATATCCAGCCTGTCAATAACCCTATTGATGAACAGGTTGACGGTAACACCGGGCTGCACTACCGTATATACAGTTACAGTTGGTTTTCTTCTTATAAGGAATTGGGCAGCTGGCTGGAGCAGAAGGGATTCACTGAAAAGATTGGCATTCGTGCCGCAGATGTGAAGTCGGCTGAAATTATTAAAGATGACTATAAGGGGAAGCTCTCTCCTAAGGATATTAACAATATTGAGCAGCATATGGCTCTGGCCCGTCAGCAGAAGCTTTCGTCCGTTACCCAGGACAAGGCGCTGATTACTTATATTCTGCAACATCAGCTTGACTATACAGGTGAAAACGGAATGTACGTTGTTAAGCTGGAATATAAGAACGGAGAAGTCCAGCATATCTCGCTAGACGAGCAAGAGCTGACATCAGCCCTGAAGTCACTGCTCCCGTAGCCGTATGCGATTATCACGAGCCGCCTAATGTACAGTGTACGATGCGCGGGAAGCAACATGCATTGGGATGTTGTTGAAGGACGAGAACATATAAGCATGAGAAGTCGCATTAGCGGCTTTTTTTGTTTTGACGATATAGTTCTTGTCCCAAGTCAAGGGCAAGAACTTATATCGTTAGCCGAAAAGGGAACCTACTTGCATATCTTAAGCTAATTCGCTTTACATAAATGCACCAGTAATAGTTTGAGAAAAAAGAGAGCAAGTTCTAAGATGAAGACATTCATGCCGACACGTATAGCTATTGATTTTCCAGAGAATCTTGAATTAAAGAATTACGCTAATTCCTATGTTAGGTATGGTTTTAGATCAATTCATTTGTAATGGGTTGATCTTTTCATGTCCAAATGGAGGGAATCGGCAAGGGATCAAGTTCTTGTCTTACAAGGGACTATGTTCATGAGACACTTACCGCATAATTTCGGAAATTTCGGGTAAATTATAGCGCAAACTTATTAAGCGAATATCCAAATGGAAAAGGAGTTAGAAAAAAGATGGATAATCTAAAGATTTGCACTCAAGTATTTGAATCCCTTCCCAACGATTTACATAATAATGGTGTTGATATCGTGAGAGAAGCTGCGGTAATAAAGAGTAGGCGTTGGTTAAATGGAAGTACGATCAGTGTTTATTTTATGGATGGGGATCCATTAGTTCATGAGAAGGTTAGAAAGTATGCTCTTGAATGGACTGAGTACGCTAATATTATTTTTGATTTTGTTTCTGATCCCACCAATTCTGAAATTCGAATTTCATTCGAAGGAACGTCATCTAATTCAAAAGTAGGAACTGATTGTCTTTCAGTTGCAAAGGACAAACCAACAATGCATTTTGGGTGGCTCGAGCCAGATTCTAGCGATGATGAATTCTCAAGGGTTGTTCTTCACGAATTTGGACATGCACTTGGGCTAATCCACGAACATCAAAGTCCAGAGGGGAATGTGCCATGGGATGAACCAGCTGTATACCGATATTACTTAGAAAATGATGGGTGGGATAGAGATACCACATTTATGAACGTTTTGAAAAGATATAGTCATTCTGAAACAAATTATACTGAATTCGATAAAAACTCTATAATGATATATAAAATCCCCGACTCGCATACAAGAGGAGATTACAAAGTAGACTGGAATTCAAAATTATCACAAAAAGACAAAGAATTCATCGGGAAAATTTATCCCAAAGTGATCTTCAATGTAATTGGGGATCGGATACACCCCACGGAAAAATTAAGACCAGGAGACATACTCCAATCAGAAAACACGAAATTTTCCCTAGTTCTTCAAGGTGATGGTAATCTGGTTCTATATCCAACTGGTTCTATCAATGCACTATGGTCAAGTAGAACATATGGCAAAAATGTTGATTGGGCCGTACTTCAAGAGGATGGGAACTTTGTGATTTATGGAGAGCACAGTGCGTTATGGGCAACAAATACATTTGGTAATACGGCCGCTTGGTTAGTCGTACAAGATGATGGTAATGTTGTAATATATGCTCCAAATGGAGGGGTACTTTGGGCAACTAACACAATGCAACATTAACAATGAACGCGAATAATAGTAAAATTTAACATCGGGCAGCCACAAGAAGTATGATCGAACTGGTTTGTGTCTGTCTTTTATCTCTCTCGCAAATGCATAAACCCCAGCTGTAGTGATTCGATTCCCCGAACCTGGTGCCAGTATATATAACGATATCTGTCCCTTATTTCTAAAGCTTCTTTTGCCCGCAAGCATCTTGTTAGAGGGAACGCGGAGTGCGGGGAAACTCGCACGCTCCGCGTGGAGCAGGGGAAAAGCTGGAGATCGTATCAAAGGCTTACCTATTGCTACCGTTAGTTGAATAAGCAATTAAGAAAATAAGCTATTTGACATATTATCCATGACCAATATGTTCAAATGGCTTATTTTATTGATTCTTTTGAAATTAGCTCTTGATAAACTCGGAAAATAAAGTTGTAGACTGGCACGCCGGATCGAGTTCACGCTCCTGGTGTTTCCGCATGCAGCCGGCGGCGGTCGGATTGAGCAGTCTAACACTTATTTTTCATTTGCTGTCGGATTTTTCGTTTCCACCCCCCCTAAAATCAACGATTTTGGACAGATGCATAAACAAGCATGCAAATAGTGATAATCCTCACATATTTTTATGGTAAATTACGGAACAATATCATTAGACAACACAATATATTTTGGTTTAGATGGAATTTAAAGTCATGTATTATTTTATGTTTGACGAGAGGAGGAATGATTTTTTGGAATTGGATCTTAGAGGGATCAACGTTGATTCATTAATTCAAATGCTCAAGGCTTCTTTTACTCTAGAAAATTGGGACGGCATCCTCTTGATTGCTGATAAATTATATACCGAGATTGACTCACTTTACACCGCTAATCAGCGTGAGAGAGCAGACGGTCGAAAAGTAAGGTCTCTCAATCTGCAGCGACCTATTGTCTATTACTTTGGCTATAGCATGTGTTTGAAGGGGATCGCTCTGCAGAAGATAGGACGGTATGAAGAGGCACGTGCCTGCATCGACAAATATTCGGAGCTCGGCTGGATCAATGAAATAGACGCTGAGGGAATGGCCGAGGTTGAATATTATCGGGAGATTGCTGCAGCGAACCGATACGTTATTGACTTGAACAAGGGTAACACCGCAATACTTCCAGCTTACATACGTTTCTTGCAGGACAACGAGGAAGAGATACTGCCAGGATTGATTCATATCCTGGAATCAGCTATCAAATTCAAGTATAACGTCGATGAGGTTTTGTCTGATTTCCAAGAAAAGATTACATCCATGAGAGAGTATTACGAAAAGGAACGAAACATTCGCTATTATGTCGATTATATATACCTAGAGGCGAAGTACTATTCCATAAATGGTAAGCAATATGATGCCATAAACAAATTACTTACATCTTTAGCATCAAGCATTAAACTTAGAGATGACACAGGGTTCAGGAAATCTGCTGTTCTGTTTGAGTTGCTCCGTGATCAATCAAATTCCATTCAGCTAAATGAGTACAAGCAGTTAATGAAGCAAATACTTGATTAGAGGAGGATTCAAAATGAAAAAGGTATTCATGCTCATGATGGTTGTGATTTCTCTCGTCGGTTTCAATGCCGCAATAGTAAATGCTCAAGAAACCTCTGTCGGTACAAAAGCAATAATTGTACCTCTAAGACATGGTGTGGATCATTAAAAATGTATACAGTGTGTGCCTTTGCAATCTGCAGAGGCTTTTTTTGTTCATTGATACTTAATAACTTGAGGTGTCCGAAAGCAGAGTTAGGGCAAACGCGGAGAGATGAAGTCGAGTATGTTTTTACGAACTACGTACCTGAAAGTAAGGAACAATTGACCTTTTTCTAAAGGTTCATTTCCCTATAGGGAGCGAACGTACAGGAGCGTTATGTAACCATAAGAGGGGTGCAAATGAATATTATCCTTTTTATTTTAGAAAATTCTACATTGAATACCACTTTTCGCGGAAATCGTTGGTGGTGGTTAACGACCACATTGTCCAAGTGTTGATCAGGTGTGAACTCTTGGAAGCGAAGAATGACCTTCTAAAAAAGGTTGATCTTGTTGAAGATCAGCTTTTTTTGTTATTTTTAAGAGGGAATGGGTACAAGTTCTTGTCCCGAGTCGAAGACAAGAACTTGTACCTATTGCCGTAAAGGACAAGACATGGTGTCATTACCGATTTGATATTCATCTATATAGGTGCGTGAAAGATAATAATGATGCCTAAAGCGACTTGTTTAACTATCCTAACTGCAAAAATTGTCTTAGATGACTATCTATAACGAGTGAATCCGGTTCGTTTGCTCCGATTCCAAAGCAGTGTCCCCACTTGGATTCTATGGGTCGAAAAACAGCATTCGGCATATGTTGAACATCATACGCACTGTCCTCTGGAGTGAAGAACAAATCACTTGACCCCGGCATAACGAGTGCAGGAGAGGTGATTTTACTTAATGCCTGTTCGAAGTTGCAGCCATCCACGGGATTATCGCTAATGTCCCCATGTATTCCTGTACGCAACATGGCAATCAAGTCATTAGCATCAAAGGACAAAAATACCTGATCCCAGTAATCTTCTACATAAGATTTCAAGGAATTGTATCCTTCAGATTGATACAAATTCTCCAAATAGTACGCCTGCGAAAAACCCCATGGTGCATAGGCTCTTCCCATCGCTGCGAGACCGATAACCGGTGGACGCTCGTACCTTCCTTTTTTAAAATTCGTATCCGCCTGTAACGCTGCGATCATACCTTCGAATACCAGCTGCGCATGCGGTCTGGTTTTTGCCGTTCCGCCGAATGGTGCAATACGTTCGACCATTTCAGGATAACTCGTTCCCCATTGAAAAACTTGCATGGCTCCCAGAGACCAACCCACAACTAGTTTGATTTTGGTGATACCGAATTTTTGAGTGATTAGTTGATGTTGAAAACGTACATTGTCATACATAGAGATGAGAGGAAAATTGGCCTTATCAAAAGGAGCGGGAGTATTGCTAGGAGAGGACGATAATCCGTTACCCAACATATTGGGCACAATGATAAAATATCGATTGGGATCTAGTGCCTTGTTCTCTCCAATTAACCATTCATTATCTGTGTGAAGACCAGCAAACCAAGTCGGATATACAATAACATTGTTCTTTGCGGCATTCAAGGTTCCGTAGGTCTTATAAGCAATAAATGCTTGAGGGAGTTGCTGACCCGATTGAAGCAATATATCTCCAAGGGGATATGTTTCATAATCGTTCATTGATGGATGCTCCTTCACAATAAAATTAGTAATCACTTGTTTTCACTCTACAATACACATATCATCAAATCAACGAAACGTTTTTGAATATTACATTCAATTATTTTGAACGAAGAAGGTGCTAGATTAATGGAAATACGCCAACTTAAAACGTTTTGTACTCTTGCTTCTACATGCAGCTTTAGTCGAACTGCTGAACTATTGAGCTATGTACCATCTACCATAACCATGCAAATCAAATCCTTGGAAGAAGAGCTGGGCGTGAAATTGCTAGATCGATTAGGCAAGAATGTCGTGTTAACGGATGCCGGCCAACAATTTTTGCCGTATGCCACTAAAATTTTAAACGATGTAGAAGAAGCGAAGTGCGTATCTAGTCAGCACGGAGAAACGACGGGAACCGTTATTATAGGGGCAGACGAAGTTCTTTGCGCATACCTTCTTCCCTCCTTGTTTAGACGTTTTCGTGAAGACTTTCCAGGCGTTCGTCTTTTGTTTCGTCCCTTGTCCGGCCAAGAGCTTAGACATAGTCTAAGAGAAGGGCTTGCAGATGTCATTTTTGTATTGGATGAATTCGTTGGAGCCAAAGACCTTCATTCAGAGTTTTTGAAAGATGAGCTATTTCGAATGGTGGTATCTCCGGATCATCTGCTGGCATCTCGTTCCTCATTGATTATTGATGACTTTCACAGACAGCATTTTTTGTTGACCGAAAAGAACTGTTCTTATCGCAGTCATTTTCACCAGTCCCTATTGAAAAAAGGCGCCGATGCTTTGACAGAACTGGAGTTTCATAGCGTAGAGGCAATTAAACAATGTGCTGTGGCTGGTCTTGGGATCGCCCTGTTGCCTGATATGGCCTTGAAGGAAGAGTTGAGAGAGGGGAGGCTGGTTGCTTTACCATGGGATTTATCTGATTTATCATTTTCGGCACAAATGCTCTGGCATCATGAGAAATGGATTTCTCCATCAATGGCGGCCTTCATTCATACAGCAAAGAGTGAGTTAAAAATAGAAGAAGTATCTGGCCCATAAGAGGAACAATTCCAAAGCAGTCATTGCGTCAACTGAAAGTGATACGAAAACCAATTGAACTCATTAGGGAAAATAAGAAAGCCTTCATTCTGATGAATGCAGTCTTTTACGGACTGTTCCTTCTCAGTATGCTTGTTACTTGTTTTTTCCCCGAGTTGCAGGTAAAGGCGATTGATAGTGCCAATCAACAACTTTCATCCCCTTGGCTGGAATCAACGGCGGTATCCGCTTATACTAGCGGCAATATATTATTGGCTAGTTTATTAACATTTCTTGTTAATTTAATACTTGGTACAATCCTGACTATGACAGGACCATCACTTGTTATACCATTTATCGGTCTCTTTATGGGGTTATATCGTGCAATTTTTTGGGGTATGGCGTTTGCACCGCTTGAATATCAAGCTATGTTGATTCCGCATTATCTGACATTACTAATTGAAGGGCAGGCCTACGTTTTTGTCATGCTCGCAATTTATCTACAAGGGAAATCATTTTTATTTCCTAAAAGCATCGGTATCAAATCTTGCTGGAGCGGGTATAAACACGGATTTATTCAGACCGCATGGCTCTATGTTCCGATAGTGGTTCTTTTGTTGGTCGGGGTATTTACGAAGCCTGGGAATTGATTGTACTCGCACCACTTCTTGAATAGTTTCAGTTAAGAAGGGATGAATATAATATAGGACAGACTCGGACGTTGTCTCCCTGCTGGTGGAGGATTTGTGTTCAACTATGCTAAAATGAGGGTAGCTCATGAGAGATTCTCCTTGTATGAATGTGCGGTGCAGGAACCTTCGTACTAGACGGATCGGGCCATGGGCCCTTTGTTTATTTATTTCCAGTAGGTGACCCATGGACAATGATATGTAGGAGGGAAACATGGCAAGAAGAAGATTACCGGCCGATGAATCTAAAGCATTCATTTTATCCAATGCCCATACATTATTTATAAAGAAGGGCTATAAAGGAACCACAATGGACGATCTATGTGAATTAACTCAATTAAGTAAAGGTAATATATATCATCACTTTAGAAATAAGGAGGATATTTTCCTTCAGCTTCTCGAAACTTATGTTGGGCGACTGTCGCTCAGATGGCTTAGTACTGAATATCAATCTCTGTCTCCATCCGAACAGCTTATAGCGCTGGCAGATCAGTTTGGAAGAGAATGTGAAAACCCTTTGCTTACGGTAGCTGAAGAATACTTTAAGATGCTAACAGATGATTCGTCCGCTTTATCGAAGGTATCAGAAAGTGTGGAGCTAATACCGAATGCCATAAAGGAAGCTGTGAAGAGAGGCATTGATCAGCAATCCTTCAAAGGAACGGATACCGAGTCATTGAGCTTTGCAGTATTGTCCATGTTAGTAGGCGCAACCCAGCTTTGCTTAGCCATGCCTGATTTAAGCAGTGATGAATATGCATCCGTACATGTAAATGCTATCCAACTTCTGTTATCAGGTATATCTACCGAATAACGCTTGGGATCGTTCAGCTCTAGAAAGTAAGTAAATATTATTCGCAATAAATGGAATAGGCGGCTGACGGAACCATGGGCCAACTTCTCGTACGGGACGACGGAATAGCAACCGCATCTTCTGAAGGGTGTCAGGTATTAGTGAGAACCGGAGCCAATCAAATCCGGATTTATGTGAAATAGAGCTGAAATGACATGGATTGGGCGTTCAAGCGGAAAGAAAACCTCCGCACTTGGGCGCTCTTTCTTTTGGGCTGGACGGTCTGGAAGCAGGAAGACGCGCTTATAGATCCCTCTTTAGCAATCTGTGTTCCCTTGTATTTTAATGGAAGTCTCTTTAATATAGTAATAAAGATAGCATAGTATTCATACCTATTTTGCTAAAAGGAGATTGTTCATGAAGCTGCTGCTGGAGGATTACGAGGTTATAAGGCGCTGGATCTACCACAATGCCCGCCCGCTGGATCTGGCGAGATGGAAGTTTCACTTTGAAAATGGCGGAATATCACCTGTGCTGGAATCTTTGACAGCTTATCAGAATGAAGATGGCGGTTTCGGCCATGCCTTGGAGGCGGATGCGTGGAATCCGAATTCCACCCCTATCCAGACGGCAACCGCTGTGGAGAGACTGCTGGAATTGGAATTTGAGGATGCTGAACATTCAATTGTGCAGGGCATCCTGAAATATCTGGACAGCGGTGTGGACATGGAAGACCGGACGTGGAACAATGTCGTAGCCTCCAACAACGATTATCCCCACGCACCCTGGTGGCATACGAGTTCGGACAGCACTGCACGCAGCTTCTATAACCCGACAGCAATATTGGCTGGGTTCATCCTGAAGTTTACTGCCAGGGATAGTGCATTATTTGAACGCGGAGTGGACATCGCACGGGGACTGGCGGAGTTTTTCCTGCGGGATCCGGAACTTGAAATGCACCCGCTGAAATGTGTTGCCACTCTGCTGAAATGCATCGCTTGGGCGGATCTGCAGGAGCAGTTCCCTTACTCTTCGCTGCAGGAGGCAGTCCAGGTGCAAAGCGCACGGCTGATTGCCCGGGATGCTGCAGAATGGAGCGGATACAGTTGCAGACCGTCCGCTTTTATTAAGTCACCGCAAAGCCCCGGATATGCAGATCAAGCAGGATTGATGCAGCAAGAGCTGGATTATCTGCTGGAGACCAGAAATCCCGAAGGGATCTGGAATCTGACCTGGAGCTGGGCGGGGTATGAGCGGGAGTATGCGATCAGCGAGAACTGGTGGAAGGCACATATCGCCATTGAGAATTTGCTGCTGCTGCAGGTCTTTGGGCGGTTAGCTACATAGGGAGAACGATTTAAGTGTTAAAAGCACAGCCAAGCCCAAGCCATGATAGAATACCGGGAGACGGTCGTGTGAGTGTGTCCCAGGCCAGGACGCTAACCTGGCGGCCGTTCGGATGCAAATACAGGGATTGAATATAATACGGAGCCGTTATACTCATGATGCCCAGGCAATTCGTACTGAAGTATGACAATAGGGGAAATGGAGATTATAGATATCTATTTAGAATACATTCACTGTTTGAATATCCGGATTTAAGTCAGCAGAGAGCATCATCAAGCAATATAATCTGAGCGCGTTCGCTTTGGACTGTGGTTAATGGATTGACAAAACACCGTGTCATCTTTATATTTAGAATGAACGTTCGATTTAACATTTCCTCAAGATTCTATAAGGGGGTGACTTTACATGTTTGAAGGATATAATAAAGTTCAAAAAACGGTTTTAGAAACAACACTGCAAATTATTATGAAAAAAGAGTTGCAGTCAACTTCAATGTCTCTAATTTCTAAAAAATCTGGCATATCAACGGGTAATATATATTATTATTTTAAGAGTAAAGAAGATATTATTAATGAGCTTTACAAGGCTGTTACGAAGGAATGCAGTGATTATGTGTTAAATAATTTCTATGATCCTACCTCCATTCAGGAACGTTTTTATCGTGCATGGGAGAATTTCATTAAGTTCTATAAAGAGCATCCAGATGCCTCTCAATTTATTCAAAGATATTCTTCGTCACCTTACATTTATCAATCAACTAAAGATGAAGTAACTAAGGATAGCTGGTGCGGGCCTTTGGAGATCCTTTATGCTGAAGCGATCAAGCAGAATTTTTTCACTGAATTTGATCCACACTTGATGGTTCAGTTGAACTACGGCTCGGTTGTTTTTTTCCTAAAAGAACATCTGAATGAAGAATTGAGCGATGATATGATTAAAGTATTGATTAGCTTTTGCTGGAAATCGGTATCCAAAGGAAAATAGCTTCAAATAACCGGTACTCGGACCGGTTACTTTTTTACACAACTTTAGAGTGAACGTTCGATTTAAATTTAGAAATTAGGAGGAAAATATGGAGAAATTCAGATCGCATAATGGTTTTGCACGATCATTTAAAGAGAACAAATTAACAATAGGATTGCAAATTCCAATAGAAAATTATTCAGAGATGCCTAAGATGGATTTGGAAGAGCAAATGAGACTCGCAAAAAAAGCAGAAGAGATGGAATTTGCCTCCTTGTGGGTTAGGGATTCGCCACTGCGTGATCCCTCATTTGGAGACGCTGGTCTAATTTATGATCCTTGGATATTTCTCGGATATTTGACAGCTCATACGCAAAGGATAGCATTAGGTACATCCAGTATTGTAACAACCTATCGACATCCGCTTCACTTGGCAAAGTCGGCAGCATCTATGGATAAAATGTCCCAAGAACGCTTTTTGTTTGGTGTTGCAACAGGTGATCGTCCTATTGAATTTCCTGCTTTTAAAGTGAATCGAGAAGAAAGAGCTGCGTTATTCAGAGAGACTATCGATGTCGTAAAAAAAGTTTGGAGAGAACCGTTCCCTAAAATTCAAACAATAAGAGTAGATATGAATTATGGAGATATTATTCCAAAACCAACATTATCAGATATCCCTGTCTTTGGTACAGGTTTTTCGGGCCAATCAATTGAGTGGCTAGCCAGAAATACGGATGGGTGGCTTTTCTATCCTCAAATTCCAGATCGTCAACGTGAACTAATTAAACAATGGCGTCTGACAGCAGGAGAATTTAAGCCTTTTATCCAACCATTTGGGATCGTTCTTTCTGAAGATCCGAATGAGGTACCACTTGCACTGTCACCATCGGGATTCAAAACAGGATATAAATTTTTGATTGAATATTTTTATTCTTTGCAAGAAGCCGGAATTAATCATGTTCCCCTGGCTCTGAAATTCGGCTACCGACCTGTAGAGGAAGTCATACAAGAGATAGGAGAGTTTGTGGTTCCACATTTTAAATGCACTCATGAAGAATAATTTATGAAAAGCATTGAAACTGTCACATTTGTTTGGGAGGTGATTGAAGTACACACATCTTGCAGCAACACATGTCGATCAATATCTGTTATTCATTAAAATCATAAGAAAGAAGGAAAACACTATGTTTAAAATAATTGCTTTAGTTAAACGCAAGTCCGGAATGTCATTGCAGGAGTTTATCGATTATTATGAATCAACACATGCGAAGTTGGGAGAGAAATATTATAGTACATGTGCAGAACGCTATGCTAGAAGATATCTACATCTAATGGCACCAGTTACGGAACCGCAATCGGGAGGTGCCGAGTCCGAATTTGATGTAGTAACCGAGCTATGGTTTACAGACAGGCAGATCTTCGAAAAAGTGATGGCTGAGCATCCTGAGGCCTTGGTTGAAATCGCTGAGGATGAGGAAAATTTCCAAGAGCGATCTAAAACACAGATGTTCACAGTTGAAGAACACGATTCTGAATGTGGGGATAGGTCGTTACCTTATTTTAAAGTGCTGGCTATGGTTAAACGCAAGTCTGGAATGTCGTTGCAGGAGTTTATCAATTATTACGAATCTAAACACGCTAAGCTGGGTGAGGAATTCTTTGGTACAAACGCAGCACGCTATGCTAGAAGATACTTGCATCCAATGATACCAGATATTGAACCACAAACAGGCATTATCGAAGCAACATTTGATGTACTGACTGAACTATGGTTTAAGGATAGCGAATCCTTCGAGAAAGCACTGGCTGAACACCCGGACTCGGCAACAAGAATCGCTAAAGATGAAGAAAACTTCCAAGACCGATCTAAGACTCAAATGTTCATACTTGAAGAATACGAATCAAAAGTAGGGCCCTCCTAATTAATGCTATTCAACTAACAAAACCAGGGGGACCCTATGAGTAAAAAAGTATCTATAATGGTTCCAGACTTTATAAATCCTATCGGTAATAAATATGAAACTGATATTCAATATAAAATGCTAAGAGCGGTCGGGTTTGATGGATTTGAAGTAGCTTTATGGTCAGATGAGGATTTTATTGCGATCGAGAATTATAGCCGTATGAACGATAAATACGAACTGGATTTTTCAGCTGTAGTTACGGTGGCGGATTTGGCTTTGGGATTCGATCACCCGCAAAATGAACGAATACTTCATTTGCTAGAGTCCATTGATAACGGTTGTATAGTTAAAATTCCTATTCAACGAGTAGCCCCTGGTGTGGCACCATCTAATCCGAAGGGTGATGCGATTGCGATAAATTGGCTAAACAAAGCTTTGGAAATTGCTGAAAGACGGAATATTACTATTTTATTATATGCACATATTGGTCATTGGATAGAACGTCATGAAGATGCAGCGAGACTCTGCCATAAAATCATTCACCCCAACTTGGGGCTCGTATTTAATGTCATCCATTGGTTTGCAGTTTCCGGTATGAATTTATCGCAAACCTTACAAGACATAGCACCTTATTTAAAGCAAGTAAGTCTTACTGGGACACGTAAATCTCCATATGGAACCTGGGGAGTTGCCACATTTGAACCTTTGTATGAAGGTGAACTAGACCTATTGCTCCTTCTTAGTGAAGTAAAAAAAGTTGGATTTAGAGGAATGTATAATGTCATGTTATGGGGCTGGAGCGGGGATATAATATCAAAATTAGAACGCTCTATACTGATACTACAAGATAATGAAAAATGATTACTGCTGCTAAATAACTTTGGAAAAACCTCTGGGTTTACTGATGAATTTCTAAGGGTGCTAACATGTCGAGGGACAAGAACATGGTCCCATTGAAAGTCGCTAGCCAATGATTTATGCAATGAAAATTCAAAAAGAAATGCAAAGTTAAAAAGACGATCTTCATATATTGAAGATCAGTCTTTTATATTTATAGGACAAGCATATTACTCTGGGAGGAGCCAATCCGGTCATAGCCGTGCGTTATCAGATACTCATCGGCTTCTCTTTCACGTCATCCGCTGCCATTACAAGTATACTGCTTAGCGTACTCATTTACCGGCTGTTCTTCACTAACGGCCTACGTCTGCAGCTGCCGGGAACCGACAAATATTAGCTCATGAGCTTAGCGGATATTCACCTTAGAATGTTGGGAATCTCTACTCAAGAATGCCGGTATCTACAATTTTAACCTCCACTTTAGGATGGAATTGTACTTTACGATAATCCTTAGACCAATTTTTCTCCTTCCAGACATTGTGATGATAAGCAATAAGCTTTCTCCCAACACCAAAAATATCACAGTTAGCCTTTTGGACTTCTTCCACAACCGATTCGGCTTCCTTTGTGAGAATTTCCGAAAGTGCTTGATTAATTTTTTGAAGATCTTTCTCTTTTAACGAACGCTCTCCGGGAAACTCTTCTACGATGGCTTGAAGTTTTAACTCCAAATTGACTTCAACACTTTCGTCAGCAGAAACCGATACCTTGAATTTGCGTTTCACTTTTTTTAAACCTACATTAATGGTAATGTACTCCTGTATATTGTCCGGATAGCCCAGAACAATTTTCTTTGTGAATCGCGCATTTTTTCCCTTTTGCCCCTTCAGTAGGACTAGTAATATTGACTGATCTGGGTTCAGCATCCCGCTATAATACTGATCATTAAAAAGGGCCAATCCTTTCGTGATAATCTCGTTGCTTTCTATAGCTATATAGGGAAGAGCAAAGTCCTGCCCAGGATCCTTCAGGAATCGGAACACGGTATCTAACGTTTCTTTTGGAAATACACTCATTTCCTCAAGACTTACAATCTTTTGTGTAATGAATTCGCCAATCTTTAATTCCCCAACCATTTTTTGTTCAAGAATGTCGGAGGCATTTCCTTCCGCAATAATTACCCTAACGTTGGATGTCGGGTTGGTTGGATCCCTGAAGTTCACATCCAAATTAGAGTAAAGGCCATGCTCGGCCACTGACTTTCCAAATAATTGAAAACCATTTTTAAGAAATCTTATGTTTCCCCTCACTCGATTACGCATCTCATTGCTGGCACTACGTAGGTTATGTCCATAACTCGTATGAATTTCGCTCGTAGTAGCTTTTTGCTCAATATCAGGTGGAATGATTAATTCCACAGTTTCTTTTATCATTCCATTTTCACTTAGATCAAACCCCACACTGTAGGCCAGATGCAAGTCTTTCAAATATTCCCGGTCCCAGCATCCGGTGAGGCTGAGGGGGAAAAGAATAATCAACACCGACAGTGCAAACGTTCCTAATTTCACGCGCCATCTCATGCAAGGCCACTTCCTTTTCTCTTTATAAATAGAGAAATGATTAACATTACCAGCGGGAGTCCACCAATAAAGAGATAGGCAGCATATGTAGAGGCTGTATCCAGTAGATGAATGCCAACAGAAGTGACTGGCGCAAGCGCGATTATAAATGTAATGATTTTCACAAACGGAGTAAAATTTCGATGGCTTTTCCGTCTCAATAAAACACTGAACCCCATGGACGCTGCATAGCAATAGCTTACGATAGAACATACAAGGGTTATGGTCCAGATCGGCAAAAACAAGATATCTGCACGGTCTATAATGAAAAAGCTTAGAGATTTCATTAAGTAAATGACCGGTTCGGGAATCATTTTGATTTGCTCGGAGTTAAAGAACATCAGACAGGTAGAGACCACGAAGAAATAGAACAGAGTCACAAACAAGTTAGAGAGACTGACCGTTATCAATTTTTGTTTATCTGTACCTTCAGACAGCGGGTAGATGATCAGCATTAATTCGAAACCATACATAGATATGGTTGTTTCCTTTGCTCCTTTTACGATATTCCAGAAACCTTTTTCCAATAGCGGTAACATATTTTCTAGATGGGCTTGAGTTAATCCATAGATGATAAATAAAAACAGTGGAATAAAAAGCATGGAAGCTAGCGTATAAAATCTTGCCAATACTGTCAGCTTTTCTCTTGCGAGATAGAGAGTCATGATAGAAAAAAGAGCTAGTACAGCCCATCTTGGCGTAGTTTGCAGCATCCATCTCCGGAGCACCTCAACGGCACTAAGCATAATATTGGAGCCAAGCAGAATAAAGTAACCGATGTACAGAATAATCAATAGACTGCCAATAATCGGGCCTCCAAGTTTTATGCAAATACCGAATAGGTTAAGACCGGGGAATTTCTTCAGCAGGACCCACAGGAGAATGATGACAAGTTGGGTAATAACCCCTGCAACTAAAACAGAAAGTCCACCTCCACCTTTGGCAGTTTCGTTAAGTTTGTTAGGAAGAGACAGAATACCAACACCGATTTGGGCTTGAATAATAAAAAGGAAGAGTTGTCCCCTTGTGATCTTTTTTTCTTTTTGAGCCACCGTATCAACTCCTGTAAGTACTGTGTAGATTAATGATCATTTATTCGTTTTTGGGTTGCTTGTACTCTTTCGGATGGACCAAATTGGAAAGCGTACGAAGGTATCCTTCAGGCCTTGAAAATTTAACGGACTTAATGGTCTAAGGTAGGGTTGCCCAAAAGATTCTAGCTTGCACAAATGTATGAAAATGAGTGTTAACCCAAATGATATCCCAATATATCCGAATAATGAGGCAGCAATCATCAATGGAAACCGCATAAACCGGATAGCAGAGCTCATTTCGTTGGAAGGGATAAGAAAAGATGCAATGGCAGTCAACGCTACAACAATGATCATCGAATAAGAAACCAGTCCTGCCTTAACAATTGCATCCCCGATAACCAACCCCCCAACAATCCCAATAGTCTGACCTACACGGTTGGGCAGACGAAGTCCTGCTTCCCGCAACAGTTCGAATATAAGTTCAAGCAGCATCGCTTCAATCAGCGGAGGAAAAGGGACCCGGGTCAATAAACCTTGAATCGAAAAGAACAATTGCAAGGGAAGGACATTGGAGTGGAAAGAAACAGTGGCAATGTAGAGCGCTGGCAACTGAAATGCTGTTACAAAGCCGATCAGACGGATAAACCGGACAAAAGAAGCGATCATCCATCGATTGTTATAGTCATCCGGTGTCTGATAAAAGCTGAAGAAGCTCGCCGGCAAAATCAAAGCTGTAGGGTCCCCATCCAGCAGTAGGGCGACATATCCGTCCAGTAAATAGGATGAGGTATGGTCCGGACGCTCCGTATTGATTAGTTGTGGAAATATGGAGAAGGAGTTATCCTCCGTCAATTCCTGAATAAAGCCAGTGGTGATTACCCAATCGAGCGAAATCTTCTTTATTCTTGATTCTACAATCTTTATCAATTCAGGTTTGGCGATATTCTCCATATATACCATGCCTACCTGTTTGGGGGCGAATTTTCCAAGTGTGAAGTAGCGGACAATAAGGTTTGGGGATGCTATTTGTTTCCGAATCAGGTATAAGTTAACCTTCATCTGTTCAATAAAACCGTTATGAGGTCCCCGAATAACCCCTTCATTCTCAGGTTCGCTAATGCTTCGTTCGTATTTGGCAGGAGTGAAGAGGACATAAAATTCAGACGTTCCTTCTAAAAAATAAAGACAGCTTCCTTCAAGAAGCCCCTGAATACCTTGGTTTAGTTCTGTTTCCAAACTGAAACTAAGTGTTGTGAACAGCTCAGGAAGGTCTTTGTCCTGATTACGGCTAAAAGGAACAATCACATTTCGTTCAATCAAATCTGTATCAGTGAGAGACTCCAGATAAATGACCATTCCTTCCTTTCCGTGAAAGGATAAGCATCTTTTTTTGAGGTCACTTGTATAGAACAGTGCGGCTTCGATGTAATCGGAATTTTGATCTACAGAAGGAAATGAGGTCTGAGTTTGGTTAGTCATTATAAGGCGCTCACCTTTCGATTAGTTTTGCTGTTAACGTTCCCGAATGATTTGCAGAATATTCCTGACGGGAACTTTAATGTGTGATAGAAATGAGATAAGAGTTCTGAAGCGGAGCGAAAATGAGCAAATCATCGACCGCTTAAGAACAAAACCAAAGAATGCGCCTTCATTCGTGAAGAGGGGGCATTTTGGGCTTCTTTTGCCATCCGCAACGTTTTACATTAAATGGCCACAGGCGTAAGATTCAATCAATAACCGAATGTAATATAACTGTTCTCAAATGGCTGAATTCCGATAGTGGGAACGGGGGAACCAATGGTGATTGCGGCTTTCGCTCTGATGCTGCCGCTCACTTGGGGTGAATCCTTGCTGCGTGCTGAGAAGCCGATCTGGCAAGGTAGGGCAATCTCGCTGCCCGAATCCGTCAGCTAACCCCGTAAGCCTCGAAGAGAGAGGATGAGCGCCATGATCGATTAACCGACCACGGAGAGCCCTGACGCTTCTGTGGTCTTTTTGCTGCGCATGCAGAAAGAAAAGTTGGTCTGTATGAAGGACTAGAAATCTCATAACAACGAAAATCAGAGACATTAGGCACTATCTAAAATGCTTTAAAGGGGGGATTGTTATCGTTACTGTATTTATCGTGTGTTTCTGGGTTGGATTAATGCTTCTCCTCAGCGGCGGATTTCATGGGCATGGCCTGGCGGGTCATCTGCATGTGGGAGGTGGCGATGCTGGTGGTCCGGGCTTTGTGCCCATACTCCCTCTAATGGTGTTTGTCGCGGTCTGGGGTGGCACTGGTTATGTGCTTACCCGGTTCAGCGGTATGAATATGCTTGCAGTGGTGCTGATCTGCACCGTGGTTGCCTTGCTTCTGGGTTGTCTGATGTATGTGGTGCTGGCCCGGGTGATGACTCGGTATGATAGTAGCATGAATAAAATGGATTATGAGCAGGCGGGACAACTCGGGTACATCAGCATTTCTGCAATGGATGGAGCTGTTGGAGAAATGAAATATGTGCTGCATGGAACGATGCGTTCCATTGGAGTGCGGGCAGAAACCGGCCAGCAGCTCGTGAGGGGCGACAGGGTGATTATTCTAAAGGTGGATAAAGGAATGGCGGCAGTAACCCTCTTCGAGAGGAAAATCGACCAATTATAAATAACGGGGAGTGTCGAACCGAATGGTTATTCTTTATTTAATCTCGGCAATTGTTGTTGTTATCCTGCTGGCTTTGTTCAGTATTGTGAACGCTTATAAAAAGGTTCCGCCCAATCAGGCGATGATTGTGTACGGCCTCGGCGGAAAAAGAGTGGTTCAGGGCGGCGGGACGTTCGTCATCCCCGGCTTCCAGAACAATAAGACCATCTCCATGATGCTGATGAGCTTCGATGTCATCCCTGCGCAGGCGATGTTCTCCCGGCAGGGCATCAAGCTCAACCTAGAGGCGGTAGCTCAGATTAAGATTAAAAGCGATCCTACCGCTATTCTGACTGCCAGTGAGCAGTTTATCGACAGGCCGGAAGAAGACCGCGAGACGATTATCCTGCATTCGGTGGAAGGCCATTTGCGCGGCTTGATCGGACAATTAACAGTGGAATCCATTCTAAAGACACCTGACGAAATCAACAGCAAGATGCGGGAGACCTGCTCGGAAGACCTCGACAAGATGGGGCTTGAGGTGGTCAGCTTCACCATTAAGAAAATTACTGATGACAAAAGGTATATCGACAATATGGGGGTTCCGGAAATTGAGCGCATCCGACGCGATGCCAGCATCGCCAAGGCGGAAGCGGAACGCGACATTCAGATCAAACAAGCCGAGGCAGAGAAAGAATCCTCCATTGCCAAAGCCAATGCGCATCAGGCCACCATTGAAGCGGGAACCGCTGCTCGGGCCAAGGAATCTCTGTTCGAGAAGGATTTGAACATTAAGCAGGCGGACTTCAAGCTGGAGACTGAAGTGAAAAAAGCACAAGCGGATCTTGCGTACGAATTGCAGCAGAACAAAATCAAGCAGTCGCTGGTTACCGAACAGGTCAAGATCACGCAGATGGAAGCGGAGGCCAACCGGACCGTCCGGGAAATCGAAGTTGAGCTGAGACAGAAGGAGTTGGAGGCAACGGTGATCAAGCCTGCTGAGGCGGAGAACCAGGCTACGATCATGAGAGCGGAAGCAGCCAAGCAGCGGCAAATTCTTGAGGCGGAAGCAGAGGCGGCCACAATTACCAATCGGGGGCTAGCAATAGCGGAAGCAGAACTGGCGAAGGGGAAAGCCAACGCGGAAATTGTTCAACTGGCCGGTGCGGCGGAAGCGGGGGCACTGGAGAAGAAAGCTGAAGCGTACAAACAGTTCACGCAAGCCGCACTTATAGTGGAATTCTTGAAGGTTCTGCCAGAGCTGGCTGACAAAATCGCTTCCCCGCTGGCCAAGGTCGATAAGATTACAGTGATATCCCAGGATGGAGCTTCATCCGGCGTGAACAAAATTACCGGCGATATCGCCAAAATCATGGCCCAAGTTCCTGAATTGGCACAGACGCTTACCGGTATGAACGTGACAGAGGCTCTCAGCGGACTGCTCGGCCGGGATAAAGAGCAATAATTCTATAGCTTCGTAAACTTAGTATAGAAGGGATCTGAATATCAAATAGCTGATCCCTTATAAGAACTAAAGAGAAGCTGGATTTTGAATTTCTTGCATAAGCACCGCTCTATTATGGAAAACTTCTGTAGTGCGAATAAACAGCATGATTCCATTTTTGGAGACTTATTTTGATTTCCTAGGAGGTTAACATTATGACAAATCAGGATCCGCAGGAGCTTCTTAAGCGTAAACACGAGCTGGATGAGCAAAAAAGGCAGTTCACAAATTTTTCCCGAAGTGTTTGCGGCCATGGTGAGTTAGAAGCAGGCCAGGAATTCAGTAATGACCGTCTGCCTGACGATCAAAACCGTATGAAATCTGTTGAGAATAAACGTGATTGAACTTAAGAAAGCTATAAAAATAAGCCGATCCTTTACTGGATCGGCTTATTTTGTACCCCTGAGAGGGGGCTTGTTTTATAATGGTGAACTCGAATCTTCTATAAATACAACCAATGCTCCCCAAAGGAATTCAGAAAAAAATTGCTGTAGCCCTCCCACATTTTAATTTATTACAAAATTCATTTAAGGGAGTACATTTTCTTATTTGCTCCGGTAGGTATAATGAAGGACAGGACATGAGAGCTCCTTAATACAGCCGGAGGGATGAGAGAAATGAAAGCGGTTTTAGACAGTAAACGAAACCATATCGGAATAAAAAGAAGAAACACTTTTTGGCTCAGGATAAAAAGAGATGCCATCCTGTACGCCCTTTTGCTGCTGCCTCTGTCGTATATTGCCATTTTTAAATATGCTCCCATCTATGGATTGATTATGGCATTCCAGGATTACAACATTTTTGAAGGAATAAGGGGTAGCGAGTGGGTTGGACTGGATGTGTTCCGGTTTATTTTCCAGCAGGACAGCTTCTATCGTGCACTGAAGAATACGCTGGTCCTGAATGTTCTGGATTTGATCGCGGGATTCCCGGCGCCTATTCTGCTGGCGATTCTGCTCAATGAAGTGAGACAGGCAAAATTCAAGAAATTGACCCAGACCGTGCTTTATCTGCCTCACTTTATGTCCTGGGTTATTATTGGGGGTATCGTATACCTGATGTTCTCCAATAGCGGTATGGTCAATAATTTCATGGCTAGCCTTGGTTTAGAGAAAATCGAGTTTCTGTCGCAGAAAACACCTTGGTTGATCACTTATATCTCCGTTGGCGTATGGCAGAATGTCGGATGGGGGACCATCATTTATCTGGCAGCCATTACCGGAATCAATAAGGAATTGTATGAGGCCTCCGATATGGACGGCTGTACCAGGCTTCGTAAAATGTGGCATATTACACTGCCCAGCATTAAGCCAACCATCAATATTTTGCTGATTCTCCAAATTGGCAGGATGGTTTCCATCGGGTTCGATCGTCCCTTCGTGATGGGGAATTCACTGGTTAGCGAATACTCCGATGTTATCAGTACCTTCGTGTACAGAGTTGGTATTAGTTCGGGAGATTTCTCCCAGGCAACAGCGGTAGGATTGTTCCAATCCGTGGTTGGCCTGACCCTGCTGGTTTCCGCTAACTATATCGCGAAGAAATTAGGTGAGGATGGGATATGGTGAGGATGGCGAACACTATGCGCAAAAAGAAAAAAATGAGTGTAGCGGATATTGCGATAATTGCATTTATTGTGGCCTTGTCCTTCACATGTATTGTTCCGTTCCTGTACATGATAGCGCTTTCCTTCAGCTCTAACGAAGCGATTGTTTCCCAAAAAGTAGGACTGTGGCCGGTAGGCTTCACAACAGAAACGTACAAAACCATCTTGAGCGATGTGGATATGCTTTATACGCTTGGATACAGTATTGTGCTTACGATTTTCTACACCATCGTATGTATGTTCCTGACCATTTGCGCAGCGTATCCGTTAACGAAGAAGCGGCTGTGGGGAAGAAACTTTATTTTGTCAGCCTTGGTCTTCACCATGTATTTCAGCGGCGGTTTGATTCCCTCCTATATTCTGGTTAAAAACCTGGGGATGATGAATACGGTGTGGAGTTTGGTTCTGCCGGGCGCCATGAGCGTGTTTAACTTGATTATCCTGAAGACCTTCTTCACTTCTCTTCCGGAGAGTCTGGAGGAATCGGCTGCTATTGACGGATGTTCGGATCTAGGTGTTCTCATCAAGATTGTGCTTCCCCTCTCGTTGCCTTCGATTGCCACATTAAGCCTCTTCTATTCGGTGGACAGATGGAACGGATTCCAGGATGCACTGTTCTACATTACGAAAAAGGAACTGTATCCTATGCAGTTGAAGCTGTACCAGATCATTTCGGCCAATCAGCAGCTGGATAGCCAACAAGGAGGAGAAGGAAGTATCGGCTCCTACATTGTGCCTGAGTCACTGAAAGCGGCCAGCGTTATGTTTACAACCATCCCGATTTTGTTGATCTATCCCAAACTGCAGAAGTATTTCGTAGATGGTGTGATGACCGGAGCTATCAAGGGCTGATGGTAAAACATATTAGAATGAAGGGAGGGATTCCCGGGCTGGTGGATGATGGATGTAAAGATGCAAGGGATTTACAGCGTGGACGATTTCAATAAATACGGGCATGAAAGGGTGGTTTAAAGTGAATATGGGCATGAAGAAGATATCAGCAGTTCTGTTTAGTACAGCGCTTCTGGCCAGTGTTGCGGCAGGCTGTGGAGGTAATGACAAGAAGAGTGGAGAGACGGCATCACCGGCGGCGTCAACCGCTGCATCAGCATCACCTTCTGATCCTCCTGTAACCTTGACTGTGGAAGTGTTTGACAGAGGTGTTCAGGGGCAGCCGGACTTGAACAACAACACGTGGACCAAATACGTCAATGAAAAATTCGGCAAGCCCAATAACGCCATTGTAGAATATGTTTCTGTACCCCGCTCCCAGGAAGTAGACAAGCTGAATGTATTAATGGCTGCCAACCAGGCTCCTGATATTTCCTTCACCTACGACGGTACTTTAGTAACCCGCTACGCCAAAAGCAATGGCCTCTATACACTGGATGAATTGCTCGAGAACCAAGGCCAGCAATTGAAGTCTTACCTGGGCGAGAAAGTTCTTTCCTATGGGAAATATGATGGTAAACAAGTCTCCATCCCGGGCAAGCGGACTCTGATTGCCTGGAACGGTATGTTTATCCGCAAGGATTGGCTGGATAGTCTGGGAATGCCTGTTCCGACTAACCGGGATGAATTGTATGCAACGCTGGTTGCCTTCCGCGACAAGAACCCCGGTGATGTAAACGGTGTCATTCCGTGGGCAACAGCGGCAGCCGGCATGAACTACACCTTCGGTAACCTGGTACAATCCTTCTGGGGTGCGATGTCGGAGGAGGAATTCATTACCACCACCAACTGGTTGAAGCCAGGCCACAAGGATGCTTTCAAATGGCTGAACAAGCTGTATAATGAAAAGCTGATCAGCCCCGATTTTGCTCTGGACAAAACAACCAAGCAAGCGGATGCCGATGTGAGCAACGGCAAGGTAGGCTTCTACGCTGCCAACTGGGATTATCCGCTGTTGCAAAAAATTCGTGATCCGCTGCTGCAAAATGCGCCGGGTGCCAACTTTGTTCCTGTAGATACCTTCAAGAACTATGAGGGAAAATACCTGAAAGAGGTATACAATGAGAACGGGCTTTTCTCCTTTATCCCGAAAAGCAGTAAGAATGCGGAGCTAGCCATGAAGTATCTGAACTGGATGGCTGACCCGGAAGTGCTGTTCTTCCTGCAGTTCGGCGAAGAAGGCCTCAACCACAAGTTGGTAGACGGCATCCCCCAAGGGATTGCGCAAACCGGCAAAAATATGCAAATGAGCAATCTGAATCTGGATTATACTCTGGTTGTAAACGGCGCAGAGCTGGGCGAAACCGAAAAGAATGTCAGAACGTATGCAGCAGCTTTAGCAGCCGGAGACCAGAACTATGAGAAACTGGCTATCGATTCATACAAGATCAATACGACAGACGGCTATACCAGCTTCTACTATGGCGTCCCGAACGAAGCTAATATCAAGTACGGCAAAACGTTGGGTGACATGAACAAGCAAATGATTGACAGGCTGGTCGTTGCCAAGCCGGCAGAGTTCGACGCTTTGTATGACAAGCTGGTGAAGGAATATATGGACGCCGGCGGTCAGGCTGTTCAAGATGAGAATGTGAAGAATTACAGAGAAGTCAAAGCCAACTAAAAGTAATTCATTGTATTCGGATAAGCCACTTATTGTTCTTCACAGTGGTTTATCCGAATTTCGTTTGCTATTTTCGAACAGTGTTTCTATTATTCGGAGGAATCCATATGTTCAGGAGGATACCCATGTACAAGGTCATAATTGTAGATGATGAGTCGTGGGCGATTAGAGGAATCCGCAACGCCTTTGACTGGGATAAGTATGGTTTTGAAATCATAGGACAATTTACAAGCGCTTACAAAGCGTGGGATGCCATAAGAGCACAGGAACCGGACTTAGTGTTTACTGATATCCGGATGCCGGACATTTCCGGACTGGATTTGATGAAGCGGGCCAAAGCACAAGGGTTGAACGTTGAGTTTGTCATCGTCAGCGGATATGCAGAATTTGAATACGCCCAGGAAGCGCTGCGTTACGGCGCACTGGATTATTTCCTGAAGCCTTTGGATGTTGATATGGCTGATCAGTTCATTGCGAGGCTCGCCATGCACTTCTCCCGGAGAAGCGCTGCACGCAATCATCTCCTTCTTGATGCGCTGACCTCAGCGGATCAGGACGAGATAAAGCGCTTCCTTCCGCTCTCCGATTGCGCGGCTGTATGCTATTACCAGGTGCTTGCTATCTATTTCGAGGGGGACAACAAGGATTTCATACAGCTGCTGTCTTTGGAGGGAAGGCCTGTTAATGCTGTGGAAGTTGAAGCCGGAACCAGAAAAATGCTGGTTGTGCTGATGACGGAGCATAGGGCTTGTTTGGAGGGGAGTTGGGATGAATTGCTTCTGAATAAGACTGGCATCCATGTTGTGGGCATTAGCAGCATCTCCAGCCAGCTTAAGCATATGAGCAAGCTGATTAAAGAAGCAGACCTGTCCGCCTCCCGGGTTTTTCTGGAGGAAGCTGCAGGTGCCGTTCACTACGAGCCGAAGCTTCAGCTGGTGAAACCATGTATCGATGGGCTCTATAGTCTCATTCAGGAGAATCAATTTGACAACATGGATGTGTACATCAAAGGGCTGCAGGAATACTTTAGGAATCATCATCTGGGCATGTGTGAGGTTGTCTACTTGTGGAATCAGGCAGTCGGGATACTTGTAAACGCATATTCCGAGGAACTCAAAGATATGGAACTGGAATTTCTGAATTATTCCGAGATCAAGGAACGATTTGAACACTTTGAATCTATGTGCAGCTTTTTACATGACGTCCTCACCTCCATTAGGCATGGGAACAGCCGCTCCTTGCAGGAAGGGGATATCTTGTCCTGCTTCAACCGGATGATCGCCTATATCGACCGGCACTTTGAGCAGAAATTGTATTTGAAGGATTTGTCCGTCCAATTCTTCATCAATCAGGTGTATTGCTGTCAATTATTCAAAAAAAATCTGGGCAAAACCTTCTCCGAATATGTGTCGGAGCTCAGGATCAAGAAAGCCCGTGAGCTTCTGAAGCAAACGGACCTATCCATTGAGAAAATTGCCATTAAGTCCGGGTATGTAGATTATTATTATTTCAATAAAGTTTTCAAGAAGCATTGCGGGATGACGCCCACCAAATTCAGAAAAAGTTAATATGAACGGAGCGGCGGGCCATGAAGACCAGTAAAGTGAAATTGAAACATCAAATATGGCTTATCTTTTTTTTCTCTATCGTTATATTCACAGTCATGGAATTTTATTTCTTCTATAGTTTCTCTAATTTAACCCAGAAGAGGGCTGCCACTTACGGTAACCAGATGATTGAGCAAACACGCCGCAAGATTGATTCTGTATTTAATGATATCAGGGTCAGCACCAGCATTGCGGTCAATAGCAAACTGATTCAGGAATTTTCCGTAGTGAATGATGATTACAAAAGGGCGTTTGATAGTGGTCCATATGCACTGGATCTCATGGAATATATGAGATCCTTTAATTCGTATGTGAACGGAATTGTAATTAATGACATCCAGGGAAGGCGGCTTTACAGTCTGGAGTCCGCAAGCGGCGATATTTTTTACCTCAATCGTTATGAAAGCTTTATTCAGAAGTATAAGGATGATCCTTCGCTTCGGGATCAGGGAATGTTCACCACGATTTTAAAAGACGACAGAACAGAAACGGAACAGTTTTTTTATATCGCACCGATTGTGGAGGCTATCGGAGGAATCTATTTCTCCCAAATTACGGGTTACTGCACAGTGATGGTCAATATGGAAAAGATGCAGGGGCTGGTGGAAAATACGGAATTAACGTCCAACTCCACCTTGTACATTCTGAATAGCCGGGATGAGGTGATTGCATCCACGAATTCCAATGCCCGGGGAACGTTGTTCAGAGATGTTCTGTCTATGGATAAGGACAACTTGCTTAACGGCGTAAAAGCAACCATCGACGGGGAGGATATTCTCGTCCAGGTCAAGGGCTTGGAGCAAGCAGACGGGTGGCGGATCGTTAGTATGATTCCGGTGCATGAACTGACTGCGGACATGACCCCCATGCGGAAGGTCAGCATTATCGTGGGGATTGGCATTATTCTAACCATGATCATAACTGGCAGTTTTTTCATGAACAATCTGATGCGTCCGTTGATGGGACTTGTTATGGATATGAAGAGGGTGGGGAGGCGGGATATGGGCTTCCGCATTAAAGTCCGGTTTACCAATGAGGTAGGCTTGCTGGCCCGCGACATTAACCGGATGATGGATGAGATGGAGGAAATGGCCAGAGATATGTTCAATACCCAGGCCAGATTATATGAATCCGAGCTGAGCCAGAAGCAGGCGGAGTTTTCCGCCCTGCAAAGCCAGATCAATCCCCATTTCCTCTATAATACGCTGAATTGTATCAGCAGCATCGGATTGGAATACGGAAGCAGGGAGATTGCGCAAATTACGTTTTGCATGTCTAAAATCTTCCGTTACAGCATCAAAAAGGATGATCTTGTACAGATCAGGGAAGAAGTTGACTGTATTCAGGCTTATATGAAGATTATCTTAATCCGGTACGAGAATAAATTCTCCATGGAGCTTGATGTGGAGGACAGGCTGATGGATATGAAAACGCCCAAGATGATCCTCCAGCCCATTGTGGAGAATTCCGTCTACCACGGGCTGGAGCGGATGGACCAAGGGGGGCGCCTCCTGGTTACCGGGAGCATGGATGCGCATGGGGATGTATGCTTCTGTATTACAGATACAGGGAGGGGAATGGAGCCGGAGGAGCTGGCCGCCCTCCAGTTCAAGCTGGGCATGGAGTACCCGGAGCGCGCAGCAGACGGTCAACCGGCAAAAGGCATTGGGCTAACCAATATCCATAACAGGCTCCGGCTACTGTTCGGAGAGGGCTACGGGATCACCATAGAAAGCCGGTTCGGCCATGGGACAACAGTGACCGTGAAGATTCCGCAGCTGTTAAACGACCGCAAACTTTTGGAAGAGTAGCAGGAAATTTATTTTGTATTATATAAAAGAAGGGAATGTGAGCTATGACTTCATCCATCCTGCGGACAGAATATCCCCGTCCGCAATTCGTAAAGGTTCCGTTGGAACAAATAAGACAAATCGTTGCCGGGAAGCTAATATAGGGAAATTAGAATTGGGACACATCCTTTAATTGGGGATTGTGTCCTTTTTGTTTCCTGCTATTAACAGTCAATGAAACGTCAGGGCGCCTTTTCTTAAACGGTTACAAAAACAATTTAAGATAGTACATTTTTTTAATTTTCTCCGGAAGGTAGAATGAGGACGCTGACCAGAAAAATCAATACAAGAAGGAGATGAAAAAATGAAAGCGGTTTTATCTGTCGAGGGAGGACTGCAAATGCTCAGGAAAAGATTCAGATATCTGCTGCTTTGTCTCGCGGTGCTGCTGATGCTGCCGCAATGGAGTGGAGCGGCGGCTGCGGCAGAGTCGACGCCAGATACGCCATATTCGGCATCGGTGCAGGGGGGGAAGAACGTGTCGGATTTCTACAATGTTATCATGCAGGCAGGAGCTGATCCATGGGTTTATAAGCACACGGACGGCTATTATTACAACGTATTTGTCAACGCCAGCGGCATCATGGTCCGCAGAGCGAAGACCATCACCGGCATTGATGCGGGCGAGAGGAGCCTAGCCTGGACACCGGTTAAGGGTACCCTGTACAGTTCCAATGTTTGGGCGCCAGAAATGCACTATCTCAAAGATACCGACGGAGAGTACAAATGGTATATTTACTTCGCGGCTGACAACGGAACCAACGCAAACCACCGCATGTACGTGCTGGAGAACGCCAGTGATGATCCGATGACCGGAACCTGGGAGTTCAAAGGAAAGATTACCGATTCCACCGACCGTTGGGCGATCGACGGCACGGTGCTGACTGTAAATGAGGAACACTATTTCATCTGGTCCGGCTGGGAGGAAACAGACGGTAGCTTCCAAAATTTATATATTGCAAAGATGAGCAATCCACGGACCATCAGTTCGGAACGGGTATTGATTTCGACGCCTGACCAGATTTGGGAAACGTCTCCGGGCAGAATCAATGAAGGCCCCCAAGTCACTATAAAGGGCGAAACCATCAATCTGGTCTATTCCGCCAACGGAAGCTGGACAGACAGTTACTGCCTTGGGCTGATCACCGCCAAGATTGGCAACGATTTGATGAATCCCAGCTCCTGGGTAAAACAGGACAAGCCGATCTTCTCCAGCGCCAATGGCGTTTACGGCCCGGGCCACCACAGCATCGTCACGTCTCCTGACGGCACGGAGGATTGGATCATCTACCATGCCGCCCGCTGGCCGGGATCAGGATGGACCCGCAATGTCCGCACGCAGAAATTCACCTGGAACGAAAACAATACGCCGAACCTGGGAGAACCCGTAGATCCGAACAGACCGATTGTGAGGCCTTCGGGCGAGCCGGTTCGGAAGCGCTATGAAGCGGAAAACGCGTTGCTGGTGAAAGATCCTAGTGGCGAAACTTCTCCCGGTGTCTGGCGGGAAAGTACCGCTTCCGGCGGGATGAAGATCGCAAACATCAAGAGCGCCAATGATTATGCCCAGTTTACAGTAACCGTGCCGGAGGCGGGATTCTATGTGCTGTCCGTGCGCAATGCCAACGGCTCATCCAATGCGGCGGATGCCTCCCATTTCTTGTCGGTCAACGGCAGTTCCGGCGCCAATTTGAACATCGTCTATTCCGGCTCGAATCGTTGGGGAACCTCCACGGCGAAAGTCTATCTTAAGCAAGGCGACAACATCATCCGCTTCTCGAAGGGTAACAACCTTGCCGAAATCGACAGTATGGATATATTCCAGCTTGATACGTCGGAAATTTTATTCGAATCTCCGGGGTACACGCTGGGGTTGGGTGAAACCCGCAGTTTGCCCCTGTATACGGTAACAGGCACTACCTATACCGCTGTTAACACAGGAGTTTACTTCAGTTCTTCCGACACGAAGGTCGCCGTTATTGACGGAGGGGTTAGGGTTAAGGCTGTCGAGGCGGGTAGTACCACAATCACCGCGACATATAACGGGAAAATGACCACGGCCACGGTTACCGTTGCTGCTGAGCCTAAATCTGTGCAGTCCGTTGTCATCAGCGGATTGGACAACATCCTGACTAGCGGGCAGACAAGCCGGCCATTGCAGGTAACAGCACGCTATAACAATTATGAAGTCCAGAATGTGACAGATGATGCTCAGTATACCAGCAGCGATCCCGGGGTGGCCAGGATTGATTCTGATTCGGTCAGCCAATCGGTATATGCGATTAAACCGGGCAAAGCTCTTATTACAGCCGAATACAACGGCAAGAAAGCGACACTCAACTTGACTGTAATTGCAGCTTCTGACGCGATTCAGGTTGTTTCATTAGTGAAGACTCCTTCTGGAGTGACTCCTAAGCTGCCCAGCGTTGTTGATGTTGTCTACAATAGCGAGTCGAAGAAGGCAGAGGTCGTCAGCTGGGAGCTGGTGGGACTTGACTTCAGCTCTCTTGGCACTGTTCAGGTGCCCGTTACCCTGAAACTGGGTGACCGTGATATTTCTTCTACCGTTGCCGTAGAAGTTGTCCCGGGGTGGGGACTTGATGAGATTGTGAATCAACTCCGCAACAAGCTAGTCAATTTCTCCTATCCTTTGGGCGATGGGTTGGGCAACTATAGTCAATCCAAATATGATGCCTTCGTGGCCGAGGTGGACAAGGCGGAGGAGATGGCCGTAAACGCTGATCTGAGCGAAGAACAGTTTGACGAGGAACTGGATAAGCTTGCCGGGGCGGAAGCCGCTCTGTTAGGTTCGCTTAACAGCATACAGGATGGCGTGATCTATAACGCTTACCGGGATTTCTCCGGCGATACGGCGGGCAAATACCCTTACGGCATTGCCACCGAAGATCTGACCAATGGCGCTACCGCCACTGTGCAGGAAGAAGACGGAAATAAATTCCTGCGACTGACCACAACTGCTACTTCGGGCAAGGTAAACCTGTTCCTGCCGTATGCTGGCGAGGTAAAGGCTGAGTCGGATCAGCGCATCGTCATCGAATATCGTGTCAGATTAAACAGCAGCTTCCAGTACGCCAATGGCGCCATGGTGAGAACTGACAGCGGTACTGGCAATTATTCCATGGTCACGGCTTTTGATACGGGTAAAATTGTCGTGCAGAATGGAGCATCCAGTAAGATTAAAGTTAAAGACTTCGATTTCAATACATGGTACAAAATCAAAATGGTGGCTAACTGGGACGCCAAGACTTATACCGTCTATATAAACGATGATCCTGTTCCGGTGGCCACTAACTTCATCTTCCGCCATACAGGCGGCAGCAAGCTGACCGGACAGCGGTTCGGCATCGACGGCTACGCCAACGCCTCCATCGACTTCGACGATTTCAAAGTCATGGTTACCGGAGGATCGAAAGTTGCAACTGAGGGGCTGGAAACAAGCAACGAAACAGCGGCAGACGCCAAGGATGGGCGCATCACTGGCATGTAAGCGGAAACACAAACAAAAAATGAGGTGAGCTAAAGTGATCAGATATACAAGACGTATGATTGCAGTGATGATCACGATCGCACTTTTTGTCGGGATGATGCCCGCCTATGCAGCCAGTAATCCATCCTCTGAGGACGGAGGAATGGTTTCGGAAGCGGGGAAAGTTGGCGATTTCCCTCTAGCGGCTAACGGAACGGCAGCGGCCATCTGGGTTGACGTCGCGGAGAAAGCGCCGGTCAGACGAGTGGTGAAGGACTTGAAGGAGGACATCAAGCGAGTCACCAATCTGGATGCCAATGTGAGTAGCGCGGCCGCCCTGCCCCCAGGTCCCGTCGTGATCGTGGGCACACTGGCTGGCAGCGCTCAAATTAAGGCGCTGGTCACCGAAGGGAAAATCACCGCAAATGAGGTAAACGCTATTAAAGATGAATGGGAAGCCTACTTAATCAAGGTGGTGGACGAAAACACCCTGGTCATCACAGGCTCGGATTCTCGCGGAGCCATCTTTGGCGTATACGAGCTCTCGGAACGAATGGGTGTAGATCCTTGGTATTTTTTCGCTGACGCAGCAATCAAAAGCAGGAATGCGGTCTATGTAACGGCCAATACTTCAGTCACTGACATGCCCGATGTGCGGTACCGCGGTGTTTTCCTCAATGATGAGGAGAAGCTCAGCCGCTGGGCAAAGGATGTATTCAAAGACCCGGAAACGATGGGTCCGCAAACCTATGCCAAAATCTTCGAGCTCATTTTGCGGCTGAAGGGCAACTACATCTGGGCGGCTATGCATGTCAATTCGATTAACAATGTACCGGGCAATATTGATCTGGTGCAGGAATACGGCATCGTGCTGGGCTCCAGTCACCCCGATATGCTCCTGCGGACGAACACCCACGAGTGGGATGAGTGGAAAAAGAACTATGTCGTACAGAAGGGTGTTAATCCCGACACGATTCAATATGACTACACTGTAAGCAAGGAGGCTGTGCTCCAGTACTGGCGGGAAAGCATCGAACGCCATAAAGACACCGATGCGCAATGGACACTGGGTATGCGGGGGATACATGATGAGGCTTTCAATGTGAAGAATCTCATGGAACCTGCCTATAATTACTTGGGCGGTGATCTGGAGGAGCGGAAAGCTGCCCTTATGAATGAGATCATCCGGGAGCAGCAGAATCTGCTTCAGGAGATACTGGGCCAGGATAAATATGAGAATTCCTTCCAGGCATTTATCCCGTACAAGGAAGTCCTGCCTATCTATAATCACCCCAAATTTGATCTGCCCGAGAATGTGACAGTGATCTGGTGCGACGATAATCACGGAATCATGCGGAGGGTACCTGATGCTGCAGAACGTGCACGCGAAGGCGGACACGGGTTATACTATCACGTTTCCTACTGGGCTCCTGTCGACCAAAGCTATATGTGGCTCAATTCGATCCCCCTTGCCTTGATGGGTGAGGAGCTCAGCAAGTCTTGGGATCATCATATTCGGAAGTCCTGGATACTGAATGTGGGCGATATCAAGCCGCAGGAAGCCGAGATGACCTTCTTTATCCGTTACGGATGGGACGTAGAGAAGTACAAGAACCAGGCGGATCAATTTCTGAAAGACTGGACTTCTGAACATTTCGGCAGCCAGTATAGCGACGAGGCAGCTGATATTCTCACTACTTTCTACCAGCACACCAACGTTCGCAAGCTTGAGCATATGAAGGTTGACCTGTTCAACCAGACTCACTATGGAGATGAGAGTTCCAAGCGGGTGGCGGTATATCAGGATTTGTTCAACCGCACCGCCGCTATCTATCATGCACTGCCTGAGGCGCAGAAGCTGAGCTTCTATGAACTGGTGCAGTCCAAAATTAACTGGGCGTATTATGTCAATAAAGCCTACTATTATGCGGATAGAAGCAATCTGGCTTTCGATCAGGGCAGGATGGCTTCCGCCGATGCGTTTCTCAAGCTTTCGCAGGAGGCTGACCTGGCCAAGAAAGCGGAAATTGCGCGTTACAGTACGATGGCAGATGGCAAATGGAAGGGATTCATTGATCCCGAGAATGCGTCGCCTCCCGTCATTAATCAGCTTCCCCCCGGCACGCCGGCGCTGGTGCTGGGAGAACCGTCCATGGGCGTGGTCGTGCAAGGCGAGAAAATGCCCCAGGAGAACTCCAGGGTGGTCTTCTCCCCTTACAACCAGGATGGTAAATTCATCCAAGTCTTCAACAAAGGAGCCAGCAGCATCAACTGGACTGCCGCCGCCGATCAGCCTTGGGTACAGCTCTCCGCCGCGGCAGGAACCGTCAGCGACGAGACCCGTCTCTGGGTTACGATTGATCAGATGGAAGCCCACAAAGGCGCAACCGCAGCGATTACGATTACCGATACTGCAGCCAACACGAACAAGACCATTCAGGTGGCGATTGAGAATCCGGCAATGGCCCTGTCCGCAATCCAGGGCTACGCAGAGGCTGACGGCTATGTTTCGATTGAAGCCGAGCATTACAGCCGCTTGAACACGAACAGCGATAAGACCTGGCAAATCGTCCATGACCTGGGTCGTGCTTTTGGCGGTGATGTAGTGCGTGCTTTTGCTCCTGACCTGAGCGCCGTGGATGAGACTGCGATCACCTCGGCTGCCCCCAGCCTGGAGTATGACATCAACCTGACCTCCGCAGGCCAGTTCCCGTTGGAGATATACCGGATTCCCACGCTCAATTCCAAGGGGAAGGTACGCTTTGCCGTATCCGTGGACAACGAAACCCCGATTGTCGTGGAATCCGCCGCGGCCGATGAGGGGCAAGGCACCATCTGGGTGAGCAACATCTTCCATATGATCGAGAAGCATGTGGTGAATATGCCCGCTCTGTCAGCTGGAAAACACACCGTCAAGCTGTGGATGGTGGATAGCTATATTATGATTGACAAGATGGTGCTGTACACCGGTCCGGAGGGTGTCATTCCCACCGAGCTTGGCCCTGACGAGAGTTACCACCATGAATACAATACTAAGTTCAGCCCTGGCATCGATCTTCTGCCCTGGACCTCAACAGTAGCTGAACCGATTAACATCCCGGCTGGCTGGGGAGGGGGAGCTGTTGTTGAAGCGGATGGAAAGGTAAGCGTTGAGGCCGAGTACGCCATGGAACATGTGCTTGATTCCGAAAGCCAGATTACGTCTGACATGAAGGCGTACACCCTTTCCAAGCGGGATAAGGCTGCCCAGGTGGCAGGGAAGATTCCCAATGCCTGGCGCCTTACTCAATCGGACACCGGCATGGCCATGCGCCTTCCCGATCTGGGCGGACAGTGGTCAGAGAATGCCGAATTCCCTGTATATAGTCCGGAATTAACATACAAAATCAATTTTAGCAACACGGGTACGTATAATGTCTGGGTCCGCTGGCGGTATGTGGACAACGCTTCCGACTCTATTCGCGGCGGTTTGGATGGCAGTCTCGGCAACTTCTCGACAGATGTTTTTTTTAGCAATAATTTGGATGAGAAATGGCACTGGAAAAACGTGGGCAAGGTTAACGTCGCCACAGCGGACGAGCATTCCTTCAGCCTGTGGATGCGCGAGGACGGTCTGTATGTAGATCGCATCTACCTGACGAAGAGCGGCGAGACCCCAACCGACGCCCTCTGGAACCCCTCCCTCCGGGCGGGGAGCACTGCGGGACTGAGGCTCCAGGCAGCCGTGAACGCGAAGCGCGCCGGGATGTCCGGGACCTCTTATCCATTAGGTGATGCTCTCGGTCATTACCGTCAGGCTGCCTATGACTCCTTGATGAGTGCGCTGAACGCAGCGGATGCCTTGGCCAAGAGCGGAAGGGCTACAGAGCAGCAAGCTGACGAAGCCCTGAATGCCATTACTGCCGCCGAAACAGCTCTGGCCCATTCTCTCGTCCTTACACGGGATGGCATGACCTATAATGCCTTCAGAGATTTCTCTGGTGATAAGGCGGGCAAATATCCTTACGGCTTTAACGTCGAAGGGATGACCAATGGCGCTACGGCCACTGTGCAAAAGGAGGGTGGGAATCAATTCCTGCGTCTGACCACAACCTCTACTGCCGGCAAGGCCGATCTGTTTCTGCCGTATGCAGGCGAGGTAAAGGCTGCTTCGAATCAGCGTATCGTCATCGAATACCGCGCCAGATTCAACGGCAACTTCCAGTATGCCAATGGCGCCATGGTGAGAAACGACAGCGGTACTAACAATTATTCCATGGTAACTGCCTTTGAAAATGCAAGTGGAGTGCATCAGATCAAAGTGCATAAGGGCACATCCAATGCAGATAAGGTCAGCGTCAAAGCGTTTAATTACAATCAATGGCACACATTTAAGATGGTGGGCAACTGGGACGCCCGGACTTATACCGTCTATATGGACAATGATCCTGTTCCGGTAGCCGCTGACTTCAGCTTCCGCAACACAGGCGGCAGCAAGCTGACTGGCCAGCGGTTCGGACTGGATAACATGCCGGGCGGCTCAATCGACTACGACGACTTTAAGGTTAGCATCATAAATCCTGCCAAGCCGGAGACGCCTAATGATATTACTGGCGTTACTCCTGTTTCCCTTCCGCCTGTAGCTCTCGGCACGGATAAAGCAGTCGTGTTGAACAGTCTACCGAATAAGGTGGGGGTTACACTTGGTAGTGGTGACAAAGCTAAACTGAATGTGACCTGGGATAACGAGACCTATGACGCATCGAAGTCTGGTGAATACATTTTTACAGGAACGATCACCCTGACAGGCACAATAACCAACACCAATGATCACAAAGCTGCTGCCAAAGTGACAGTAGCCCGGATCAAGATCGCCACTGTTGGTGACAGCATTACCTTTGGCTCTGATTCGGCAGGTCCCATTAAGCCCGAGGACAAATACCCCGCCAAGCTGCAAAGCCTGTTGGGTGGAAATTATGAGGTGGCGAACTTTGGTGTAAGCGGTGCCTCCATGCTGAATAAGGGAACCGATACCGGTGGCGCCAAGAAGGGCTATGTGCACCAGGGAAAATATATGGAGAGCAAGGCATTCCAGCCCGATGTTGTTATCATTATGCTGGGAACCAATGACTCTAAGGTGCTGAACTGGCATCCGTACAAAGCAGAGTATGTGGATGATGCTCTGGCGCTCATCCAGAGCTACCGTGATTTGGACACCCATCCCGTTGTATACCTGGCTACATCGCCTACAGTCGTACCAGGGTCTAATCGATATGGCATCCAGGCCGATGTGTTGCATAACGAGATTGTTCCGCTCCAAAAGCAGATTGCACGGATTGCGGACAGTAGTTTTATTGACGTACACGATGCAACGAAGAATGCAACACTGGATCAGTTCCCGGATTATGTACACGGCAATGCCGCTGGCTACACCTGGATTGCCAATGCCATTCACGCCGGCATTACTGCTGATCCGGAACCTAAGGCGCCTCGGATTACCCAGGTTCATCCAGTAGCGATGAAGTCGCCTTCCGGACAGACACCCAAGTCGTTGTAGAGTATTCCGCACGCTTTCAAACGGGACTTCAGTATGCGAATGCTTTCCAGCCGAAGAACCAAGCAGGTGCCTACGCTACGATACTTGGTATCCTTTCAAAATCATTGCTGATATGGATGCGCAGACTTACAGCGTCTATATGGGGGATGAGATCATTGCGGAGAACTTTGCATTCCGTACGGAGGGCAGTACTGTACTAACGGGACATGTCTTCGGCATCGACGGCTTCCCCAATGGGCAAGTGGATTTCGATAATATCCAAGTCAAGATTGCATCGGTGGCGGAAAAAGCCGAACAGGATGCGCCCCGAGGGGCTTGGGCACCAAAAGATTAGATTCATTACAGGGACTGTCACCGCTATGATCGGTATTATAAACCTGCGGGAACTATGGAGGGATGGATATGTCAAATCCGACATATGAAAAATTTGAGCCATTAAGAAATGCGAAACTTGTTTTGGGGTATCTGACATCCATGGTGGATGAAAAGGCGGACAACCTTCCGTATTGGCTTGTGCTGCCTCATAAAAAGCCTGCTGAAGCCGCTCACTGCCGGGTAGACGATGCGGAGCTGGTTGGCTCCTGGTATGAAGCCATTGACGCCGTCCGAAAAATGCTGAAGACGGAAGAAGGCGCCCCGGTTCAGTTATCCTTTTACCGCCATCTCATGAAGTCTTGGGGAGAGCATGGGCTGCGCTTTCATGAGCCATACCCCTGGACCCATACGAATCACAGCTCCTTTCACGAAATGGGCTATATCCTTCCGGCGCTGAACAGGATGCTGGAGAACAATCCCGGGGATCAGGAGCCGGAGAAGAGGGCTTCTGAGCTTGTAAGAGGGCTCCGTTCACTTGTAATCGAAAGAAAGGTCAGAACCTTCTGGTCAGGAGATTATGAGGAAAAGGAGCCGGTTTATGAATTCCCCAATGATGTGTATTTGAAAGACGGCGGGTTCGATCTGTCAAGGCACACCGGGCGGGGGGAGCAGGGGATCCGCAATGCCATTGTGCTTCACTCCCTGGTGCGCAGATATGAAATCGCCGGAGACGAGGTTGCGCTTGATTTGGCTATTGGCATTGCCAACCACCTCTTGGGACCCTCGCGCTATTTTAATTTCAAAATGGAGTTTTTCGGCCATGTCCATTCGGCAGGTTGGGTTGCCTCTGGACTCGTCCGGCTTGGCCGCATCACCGGCAGCCAACGGTACATTGCCGCAGGCAAAGGGATATATGACTATATCCGTTCCCTGTCCTCCTCCTTCGGCTGGGTGCCCGAATATGCCCAGTGGCATCCGCTGCATGAGGAGCACTGTGAAACCTGCTGCATTAAAGATATGATCGAATGCGCTAATGAATTGATTCTGGCCGGGTACGAGGAATATTGGGAGGATATGACCCTGTTTGCACGGAACCAGCTGGTGGAAAATCAGTTGAAGGTGTCTTCCTATGTAGTTACAGACAATACCCGGCCTGACGGAGAGGGGGTTAGCTACAGGGAGATTGACAAGAGAATGATTGGCGGCTTCACCGGAGGCTCCCTCGTCAATTCCATTTCGTTGTCCAAGTTCCGCTCCATTGCGGGCTGCTGCGTCGGCATGGCTCCGGTGGCCCTGGAAATGGTATGGAACCGGTCGGTGGAATTCCGCGATGAGATGGTTCTCGTCAATATCCCCGTTGATAAGGAAACTGAGGAAGCCACGGTGAGCATGAATTATCCCGATACAGGTTATATTTCCATCACGCCCAAGCGGCGGTGTGACGTTGCAGTACGGGCTTACGACTGGATGGGTCAGGATCTGGGCGGGAGGATTAATGGAATAACCTGCGTACCCTCAAGGGAGGGCAATCTGGTAGTGTTCCGCAATGTAGCAGCAGGGGATATTGTGGAGCTGGAGCATCCTTTGGAGACGGCGGTGGTGAAAGAAACGGTGCGGGGCGAGGAATATTCGGTATCATGGAGAGGCTGTGATGTCATCGATATTTTTCCGCGCGGAGAGCACTTGAGACTATACCAGCGGAATTTACACATCCCGAAATACTATCCATCCGCGGAAGATGTTCATTTCACCGGGGCCGTCAATTATGGTCCTACCCAGCAGGCGCAGGGGAAAAAGTAACGGCAGACACAGACATAAGCAGAAACCGCAACCCGCAAAAGCAATTTTGCGGGTTGCGGTTTCTTAGCTCCGGTCGTCTAAGGACAAGAACATAGTCCTATTGGAACCTGCGCCTGGCGCGGGTTTTCTATTTTAAGGGATCAAGTTCTTATCCTTTGCTCGGGACGAGAACTAGCTTACTGTTCCTTGGCATAATTCAACCCTAAGTGATGAGCTTGGTTAAGCAGCATCTCATAATGCTCGGGATTGGAATCTAAAGTCTCGTATAAAAATTCAACCTTGGAATTGGAAACACCGCAATAATCTGCAATGCCCACATTGAGCAGATGAGTAATCATTTCATCATAGTTACGCTTTTTCATCTGTTCTTTCGAAACGCCTGCCAAACCAATCCACAAAGCATGCTGATGATGAAGCTGGTTCGTACCGTATGCAAACCCGTTGTTCCATACACGGTCAATATAACCTTTTAGCATGGCTGGCAAATGCCACCACCAGACCGGAAAAATAAATGCCAAGGCATCATGCTCCTTCATTCGCTTAATTTCCCTTTCCACCTCAGGTGAAAAGGATTGCTCCTCAACTGACAAGTCAGGTTCATCTACTCCTTTTAAAACAGGGTCAAAGCCTATCCCGTGTAAATCCAATATCTCATAGTCGTGGCCAGCTTCGGCAAGACCTTGTGCGAAACGATCGGCAACCTTAAAGGTCAGGGAATCTTTTCTCGGGTGCGAAACAACGATTAATACGCTCATGCTTGTATCTTCACTACCTTTCTGAAAGTTAACTTGTAGCCATGATCAATGGCTGATGCTATTATAAACAGTAATGAATTAATCTGGAAGTACGCACTTTCAAGTTCTATAGGATGATATAGGTGCCTTAGGAACATGGAAGTGCCCTACATAGATGAACTAGAAACTTACCTCAAGAGCCGACTGAAGGGAATGAATACTATGTTCCTAACAAAAACACAGCCTTTTAACGGAGGAATAAGAGATGACTGAAAAGAGGGAAAATAGCGTTCAAAAAAAGTATAAAGTTGGAGTAGAGGCAGCACTAGAAGTAATGGGGGGGAAATGGAAGCCTTTAATCATCTATCATTTGATGACTGGACGGAAACGGACGTCTGAGCTTCGACGGTTAATGACTGGTATTACTCAAAAAATGCTGACCACTCAACTAAGAGGCCTGGAAAAGGATGAGATTGTTACACGAAAGGTTTATACAGAGATCCCACCTAAAGTGGAGTATGAGTTAACGGCGTACGGCTGGGGACTAAAACCCGCGCTAGACCATTTATGCTATTGGGGAGAAGAACACCTGGAAAAGGTTCATGGGGAAAAATCCAAGGTTTTGGAAGAGTTTTAAGGCTGTTGCCATATTAAAAAAGAAAGGTACGGAAATAAAAAACCACTTACGCTCGGAAATCCCAAGCTTAAGTGGTTAATCGTGCTTTTATATCTTATAACAACCTTAAGTTGTCGGGTTCAATGCCCCTTGATACTCATTCATTAAATTGTCGATAATCTGCTGTACGGACAAAATCTCTTTAATCTCATGAACTCTGGACCCAGCAAAAACCAAACCGTTCTTAACATCTCCTCTAAGGGAAGTAAGCAGGGATTCCATTGTACAGAAGCGATGTGAACAAACCTTTAGACAATCATAGCATTTGACTATCTTTAATTTGGCATCATCACTGATCCGGTCCGTAAATTCATTCCGAATCGCTCTACCTTCTAGACCCACTGTAGACTTGATGAGGACAGTATCTCCTTGCTGAGCATCTACATACTTTTGCTTGAAGGCTAAGGGAGCATCACACTCATGGCTAGCCACAAAACGGGTACCCATTTGAACACCAGATGCGCCAATCCGAAGGGCTTTTGCGATATCATCCCCTGTCAGAATCCCACCCGCAGCAATAACCGGAATCGAAACGGCCTCTAAGACTTCAGGAAGGATATCAAACATGGATCTGTCTGTACCTAAATGGCCCCCAGCTTCGAACCCTTCCACAACGACTGCGGAGGCACCAAGTCTTTCGGAAATTCTGGCTAATTTGGCGGATGAAACAATAGTTACTACAGGAGTACCATATTCTTTACCCCAAGCATAAATATCTCTAGAAATTCCGGCTCCGGAAATAATAAAGTCAACCTTTTCTTCCAAAGCAACCTTCATTTTTTCGGCAAAGTCCTTCACTGCGAATAGTACGTTCACACCGATATAGCCAATCCCTTTAGAGAGTTCTCTTGTTGTGCGAATATGCTTTCTCAGCTCTTCAGTAGTGATCCCTGTACCAGAGATGGTGCCGATCCCGCCTGCATTGGCTACAGCAGCGGCTAGTCCACTTAAGGATATGCCTACGCCCATTCCACCTTGAATAACAGGAACTCTGGATTTAATATGTCCGAATTGGATGGTTGGAAGTTTCAATTACACACCTCTTTCACAAGTTGTAGACATTATAAAAACTCCTCTGGAGTAATTAGCTATAACGTAACACAGTTAAGTCTTTCCCGATGTGACTGTGAGCATGCTCAAACTATGTTAAATATCATGTCTTTCAACTTAGAAGCGGCGGTGTTATCCCGTTTGAACACAAGCGAAAGCTTCTTGTCTCCGTCCATTTCCGAGAGCACTGTGTTACTCAGATCGATCGGGATCATCGTTCCGCTGCCGCCGCTAGCCACACACGAATGGCCCCCGCAAGCTTCATCGATCAGATGCTCACCCGTAGAATCTCCCGGCAGACTGCTATAAGTCACTGTGCTTTCAGACCAATCATCATATACACTGCGGAACACTGTAAAGTTAGCCGAGTTCGTGTTGGTCTTGTACAGCTTAAGCGTGGCATTAGTAATGGGATCTGTAATGCCGGACAGATCGAACTTCATCAGAAATTGTCTGCCGGCTCCCAAGATCAACGTCCCTGACGCATAGTTTGTATTGACATTTACATTGTGAACGCTTGCATCATCCGTCGGACTAAGCCTGACGATCACTGTGCTTGGCGATGATTGTTCATCGGCATGAACAGGAGAGACTATCCCCGTCAAGAGACCGACGATCATGCTTATGATCAGGATATACGAAATGTGTTGTTTACATAATTTCATGTTGCGGCATACCTCCAAGTAGGAAAAGTAAGAATTCGTCACTACGTTGTTATTCGTAACAGATTTTATATTGCCAATACAGATTCACCTCCTTATGAAAAAGTAGCATAAACGCAAGTGCAGTTTTTTAAGGAGGATATGCGGGTTTCTTAAGAAAAGGAAATTTTGAACCTATCAGGAAGCATGAAGTTCAATATTGAGGTAATCGTTACGATTTGGTGCTATTCATTCTCCATAACATCTGTCATCCTTTTCAGGAAATCAACTTGATAACCTATAGAAAAGGCGGGAAAGAGATGGCTATCGAAGTATCAGAGAACAGGAAGAAGCTTCAAGCCTTGCTGGAGCGGGCTGAAGACTTAATAGAAGCAAGAAGCCGCTACTACACGAACGGGTCCAAGCTGGCTTTGTACGACATGATGCAAGCAGCGGATCAAGCGTTAAATGACGGGAACGGTTTGCCTTTCAAGCGGAACCGCGAGTTTTACATCCCGCGCGGGGAAGAGGAAGTGCTGTTTGCGACCAGGCGGTTTACGATGGTCCCTCCCTTTGCGGAAGAGGGCAGCGTGTATACCCGCTATGGACTGGAGCCGGCACTGGAGTGGTTTGAGCAGCAGGATATGTTCCATGGAGGCAAGGAGCTGCTTCCGTCCAAAGCAGAACTGGCGCTGGAAAAAGCGAATGAGCTACTGAAGGGGGCCATACCCGGAACACAAGTCGGCTGTTACGGGGAAGAAGCAGTCTGTAAGCTTAAAATTTCTGTAAGGATGCTGGAACAGGGCATTAATAACTTCCGTTCAGAGGAATCCGGTGAAGAGCTTGCACTTGCCATTGTGGATTGCTTTAACCAGGTCCGCGAATGCCGGCACTCCCGCGTGCTCCGCATGGATGTGGAGCCGGCATCTTCTCTTTATTTGCCGGAGCAGGGACTGGAGCAGGTTAAAGGTGTAATCGCATCCGATCGCCTTGTCCGGACCCAGTACGAACAGATTGCTTCCATTGCTGGGCATTTCAGCATAGACGACCTGAAGGATGCTGCGGCCATGATCATCGGCAAGGAAGCGGATTACAGTGAGCTGAACCGCCGTTTCTATCTATGGAGCTCTACAGACAAAATCGTGAATTTCCAGGCACCGGAGAATGCAGTAACCGCAACGATTTCCTTCGTGCTGCCAGCACAAGAGAACGAGCAAGACGGTTTGGGGCATGTATGGATCGACAATCTGGAAATTTTGTCGGCAAGCGGGGGAAGCCTGGAAATCCGCAATCCCGGGTTCGATGAAGGCACCGGGAGACCCAGCTGCTGGCTGCCGGAAGTCCGCAAGGGGAATCCCGTCATGCTGTGGGAGAGCCGATATCCTTACTGCGGCGGCGGTGACCGGAAACGCTTGGAGACGGCCAACCCTTCATCACAGGCAACACCTCGTTACAAGGACGGTGTTGCCAAGCATTCGCTGTATCTCTGCAATCCAGGCCGTGAGGATGAGGGAGCCTGGACTTACAGTGAGCAATTCAAGATAGAAGGCGGAGCCCGCTACACATTAACCTTCAATGCCAAGCTTGACGGCAAGCTGAAGCAAGGGCTGAAGACGGTCATTACGTATTATGACGAATCGGGGAACCCGGCAGGGGGATACGAATACTTGTTCAACCGGAAATCCTCACTTCCCGGAGGCCGCTTCCAGTTGGCTATGCAATGCGACGCCATCCAGTACGCCATCACCGCTGAGCTGGATTACGCCCGAAAGGTCAAATATGCCCTTCTGTATATTCTTCACGACTTCTGCCAGGGCGCAGAGCATTGGATGGTCAGTAATCTCCGCCCGGAAGGAAGTGACAGCTACGGCGCAGTTCAAGGCGGAAGGCTGCTTAGCAGCGCGGCCGTCAGCTACTCTTTGATTAAGCAAGCGGGAGTGTTTTCAAGTCAGGACAAGGAAAGATTCTATGAGCTGGTTGAATATCTTCTCCGCTACATGCTGGATCTGCGGGACCGGACAGAGTGGACGCACCGGGAGGCGCAGGCAGGCTGCAGCAATTGGCAGACAGACATGTGCGCCGGCACCGGGCTGATGATGATGACGTTAACCGATTTTCCGAACCGCCACACCTGGCTGTATAATGCGGACACTATTCTGAAGGCCCAATTAGAGCTGAATGTAAATCCGGATAACTCCTGGCCGGAATCCATTCGTTACCATCATGCGGCGCTTGAACGATTCGCCGGCTATGCCAAGGCAGCGCGTAATGTCCTGGGAGACGATTGGTTCCAAACAACCCCGCTAGCGCAAATGTTCGGATTCAGCATTGAGATGCAGACACCGGGTTACGAATACTTCGGCGGACGGATCGGCACGCCTCCCTTCGGCGATCATGCGCTCGGCGGAGGGGCGAATTCGGCAGCTTCGCGGCCTATCTGCAAGATGTTGCTGAGGTTGACCGCAAACTGGCGGACAGGATGTATCATACATGGGCCGCTGCCGGCAAGCCATTCAAGAAGCTGTGGGGGGAGGCCATCGTCCTGGAAAATATACTGGGTCAAGGGGACAGCTACGTACCGGCAACAACACTCGACCTAAGCTCGACGGATTGCTTCCCCAATGCCGGCATTTACATTTTCCGCAACTCTTACGGAAGCCCGGGGCAAAGCTACTTTGCCATCATGTCCAGTCCCGAGCCGATCGCACATGGACATTTGGACCAAGGCTCCTTCATTCTGTACAAAAACTCAATCCCGCTTGTGATGGATTCGGGGATTGAAGGCTATTTCGACAGCAGCACAAGCTGGCATATCAGCTCCTATTCCCACGCCTGTCTGCAGTTTGCAACCAGACAAACCGCTATGCCGGAGAATAAATCAGGCGCAATCAATCTTTCGGCGGGAACCTACAGTCTGGAGCGGGGATGGGTGGACGTGCCGCGCAATAGCCGGGTACTGGACGTGAAGCTGAGTGAAGAGGCAGACAGTATCACGATTGAGATTAATAATCCCGAAGAACAGGGAAAGCATATCCGGCATGTGACTTATGTTAAGCAGGCTGATCTCTATGTCATCCGGGATACGGTGGAGAATTTCACCGGTCTGGTTCAATTTAATCTTCTGGTTGCGGCACAACGTACGGAAGCCGAAGGAAGCAGACTCTTATCTGAAGGTGTATATGGTGTTGATCTCGAAACCATCTTCCTGTGTCCGGTGCAGTCGATCCAGGTGGAGAAGGGCCGATCCACTCCATTCTTCGATAGCGGCGATACGGACAAAGACGTTTCCTTGATGGACTATATCCGTGCCGTTGCGGATGCAAAGGACGGATTCCTTACCATTTTATATCCGAAGGAACGCGGACAGCGGAAACTCCAAGTAAAGACGGATCAGGCTGGTTCCATATCTCTGCAGGCGGGAGATCATTGCTATCGGTTAGAAATTAGCTCCGAGCGATATGGAGTCAAGCTATATCAGACTGTGCACCAAGGAGAGGGTAAACAATGAACGTCCATATTGATTTGCTTAGCGATTGGAAGGCTGCAGGAAGCCCTTCAGAATCAGGGTACAGCCTAGACCGTAAGCTTCTTCTGGAATATCCTGTCGCACTTGATGCCGAAGGCTGGTATCCGATCGGCTTCGAGCGGGGCCACAATGGCGCGCTGGATGCAATGGACTGGTACGGCTTAATTCTAACAATCAATACGCTAGATGCATCGACAGCGATAACTCTCCAGGCGAACTTTATCGGCCATCCGCCGGTTCAGGCCAAGGCAGGGATATCAGGTCCAGGGATCCACGAGCTGAAGGTGAAGCTGGAGGATTTCGCAATCGAGTCGGCCAAGGCCAACATCTGGCGCTTACTGCGGAGCTTTGAGCTGAAAGGCAATGCTGAGCTTCGTTCGGCGCGCCTGGTAAGAGGGGAGAAGCTGTTCGTCCAAGCGGATGTGAAGGGCAAGTCCGGCGAGGCGGGGGAAGCAGTTGTCTATAAGATGACGGTATATAACTGCACAGAGCTTCGGCAGCACGTATCTGTGAAGCAGCGTTTGGACGGCTGGGAATCGCTCCTGGCTGAAATGACTCCCGGGGAGTTCGACCTTGAACCGTATGCAAGCAGAGAGTTGACTGCAGCCGTAAAAGTGCACGATTCGATGGTACCCGGCGGTCATGAGAACACTGTACTCCATTTTACAGCTAACGGGGATGGCGGAAGTGCCGTGCTTGTTGAACTGAAGACGCTAAGAAGTCTTGCCCATCCCTATATTTACTGGTCGAAAGAGCAGTGGGCTGAGCGCAGGATGCTTATCGATCGCCATGAAAGCTTCATACCTGGATATCAACGGATTCTGGAAGATGCGGACTCATGGGTTGTACAACCACCTGTACCTGTTGATGAACGGGATTATTGCTACGACACTGCGGAAGAGCATTACATCATGTCTGCCGCATACGCTTATGCACTGACTGGTAATAAACGTTATGCGGAGAAGGTAGCGCAGTTCTTCCGTTATTTTATTGATAAGGATACCGGCTATCCCACAAAGAAGAAGGGCTGCAGTCAGAGTTACGTACAGGAAGGTCATTTCTTTCAGCATCTGGCTATTCCCTATGACATCATCCATGACACAGGGGTGCTGACACCAGCAGAACATCAAGGGGTTGAGACATGTTTCCGAATGTATATGGACATCCTCGATCACCATATCCGCAGCGGGCATATGTCCAACTGGCTGTTGTCAGAAATAACAGGTGCTTTCTATTGCGCACTGGCGATTCAGGATATGGAGAGAGCGCTTCGTTTCGTATTTGGACCGGGAGGAACGATCGAGCAGCTGAAGTTCGGGCTGTTCAACGACGGCTGGTGGCATGAATGCTCTGTCAGCTACAACACCTGGGTATCGTCAATGTATATCCATACGGCGCATGCGCTTTTACCGTTCGGCATTAATATTGTCCATACGCATTTTCCTGCTCCGTTTAATGACGAAGTGAGCAGCACGTTTAACGGAGAGCCTGCCGAACTCCGCTTCGGAATGTACAACAAGCGATGGGGCGGAAACCGTAAGGGCTTCGTCCGCATTAAAGATATGTTCGATGCGACAATTCCTTTTTTGGACTATAGGGGTGTGTTGTTCGGCATCAGTGATTCCGAAGAGAAGAAGCTGGAGGGTGTACATTTTGGTTCAACATACGATTTAGCCTATACCTATTACAAGGATCCTGAATACGTCCCGGTCATACGGATGAACCATGCGGTCGATCCGGTATTCGGCCATGCACAGCTTCCTGACCATGAATCTTCCAGTGTGAAGAGCAATGCCTTCTCGGATAATGTGGGGGTTGCGATGCTGCGGAGCCAAGCTGAAGGCAGAGAGCAGAAGGAACAGATTCAGGCTGTTCTCCGTTACGGTTCTCACGGGTATGCCCACGGTCATTTCGACAAGACAGGCTTGCTCTCCGTCATGAGATATGGCCGCAGCTTCTTCAATCCGGAGCATGTATGGTGGGGATACGGCCATTTCATGTATAAATTCTACGTACAAAACTCAATGACCAAGAATATGGTTGTCATCGACGGGAAAATGCAGATCCCTGCTGACTCCAGACGGAGCCTGTTCTATAGCGGGAGCGCCATTCAGGCAGTCGCAGTAGAGACAACAGCCCGGTGGGCGCACCCGCCCTACGGCGGGATGATCTATACTGATGGCGAGACGCTGGAGGAGCGCTGCGCGATGAATGCCAGCTCCCTGCCCCAGGCACCGGACGGTGCCCAATACGGCGAGCTGTCAGACTATACGGAGCCTGTCCGTCAGAAGCGGGTGATGGGCTTAACGGATGACTTTATCGTACTGTTCGACTACGTACAAGGGGAGAAGGAGCATGCATTCGATTGCTTGTTCCAGATTAAGGGTTTCAAGGAGCTGCAGGCAACGGAATTAACCAAGCTCAAGCATACCAGCCAATGGTGTAACAATCCGCTCTCCGATGGGCAGTTCATTACAGATTGTCATTGGTACGAGGCGAAAGGTACAAGCGTTGCCCGCTTTGAGACAATCTTCGGCGAAGGAGAAGATTTGCGGGGAACAAGAACGGCTTATAATACACCCGGGCTGCTTAAGATGGATGTGCATACAGCCTGGCCGCAGCAGACAGAACAGATTATAGGCCGGGCGGCTGAGTATCATGGAATTACAATCCCGCTGGATTATACGGTGGAGGCTGACGGGGTTACGCTCGCGGAAGGGGGATTCGGCGCCTGGCTCCTTGGTGAAGGCAAGGTCCAACTGGAGCTGGAAGCTGACATTCAACTATTGACTCTGCGGGTAAAAAACCATCCGATTTACACCGAGCAGAAGTACCCTATCCATACGAAGCAAGGTTTGTTCTGGGGCGAAGCGTATGTCATCACTGCGGATGGGGCGAAGCTTCCGTTAAGCGAATTGTCTCCCAAATATGAGAATGTGGACAACGGCTTCGGAATTGGAAAGGATTATGAGAACGGCCGCGTAACCATCGTGGGAGAGGAATATCCGTATGCCATGCCGACAAGTCCGGTAAATCATGAGCATGAGGCTGTAATCAGCGTCAATCTGGAAGGGCTGCAGGCGGTTCGCTTCGTCGGCCTGATTGGCGCAGATGCATTCCCGGGCGAAGAAGCCCAAAGACGGATGACCTACGGGATCCAGACGCATGGCAAACTCGGACGGTTCATTACAATCGTAGAGCCTTACGAGTCGCAGCAGATGATACACTCTGTACAGGCGGCAGACCCAAATACCGTACGGGTAGAGCTGATAGACGGACGGACACAGGAAATTACCGTCAATGATATTGAATCCGGATACTGCTCACTGCTATTACGCGAATACCGGAACGGCATTCTGATCACCGAGGAGCTGGCGGCGGACAAATAAGCAGTCAGGCATGAAACACCCGTTTCATGCCTTTGCTTTTGTTCAAATTTGTACAGTTCGCACTACCTTCTTAAACAACCTGACTAAGAACTTAAAAAAAGACATACCCTGGCAAGATATCCTTTCTTATAATTAAAGCTACCACTAAACACAACAGGAGGAGCCCATGAGCACGGTACGTCATTTTTTGCTAAAGAAAAGCTTATTGATCCGGATTATTCTGTCTTATCTGTTCGTCGGCCTGCTGATCATTGCTGCGCTGACGATTGTGATTACCTCTAAAGTATCCGAAAGCTTGAAGAATGAATTAACGGTGTCAACGGACCGGTCTTTGGAGCAGTCCTACAATACGGCGAATATTCTATTAAGCTCGACCTACCAGCAATTTGCAAGCGCTTACGTTTCGGCAGACATTCAAGCCGGGTTCTACGCCAATGAATTTGATACAGGTATGATGGGGCGGATCGGGAACAAATTGACCGACCTGGCCAATACAAATCCGCTGGTGCATTCCGTCTACCTGGTCAACACCCAGCAAGAGATGGTGTTTTCTTCACTGACTACGGTGAGGTCTTTTGATGAATTCTATGATGTGCAAATTTTGAATCTGCTCAAGAATATGGAAGCCATGCGTGACAGCATCTTTATTCCCAGGAACACGTCGTTTGTCTCGGACACAAAGCCGTTTAGCGGCAATCTGATCTCCATAGCTTATATGAGCTTGAGAGACGGAAGCGCGGTGAACGGAGCCATGATTTTGAATCTGGATCAGCAGGTTCTGCAGACCATGATGATGAACGGCGCAGGAAATAAATCGTTCCAATCGATGATTTTGAACAAGCAGGGGGTCGTCATTTCCCATTCCGATCATTCGTTGATCAGCTCAAGTCTATCCGGTTCAAAAGCGATTCAACCGATTCTGCTATCGGAGTCCGCTCAAGGGGTCATCGAAACGGAGCTGGACGGAACAGCCCACCGCCTGTTTTATATCAAGTCCGACAGCTTGGGATGGGTATTCATCGGCGATGTGAATTACATGGCCCTTTTAAGCCAGGTAAATGAGATCAGGACCTACATCCTTTCAGTTACAGCGATTATATTAATTATCGTATTACTGAGCGGTTCTTTCTTCACCCGCATGATCTACAGCCCCATTCACAGACTGGTCAAAAATATCGCAGCGACACCTGCTTCCGGATCCACCGTTCGGCCGGCCAGCGAATTCGCTATACTCTCAGGCGCGTTCCACTACCTGGAACGGAAGGTACAGGATTTGCAGACCAGCATGGCTGGCTATCACAATACAGAGCGGAAAGATGCGCTTCGGCTGCTTATGACGGGAGGCTGGAGCAGCGAAGAAGATATGGTGAACAGGTTATCGCGGATCGGTATTCAGCTTGGGTCTGACGGTTTCCAGGTCTGCATACTGCGGCTGGATGGATTTAACGAGCTTGCGGAAGCCTACAGCCTGAACGATCTGTCACTCCTGAAATATGCAATTTCTAATATAGCGGGTGAATTAAGCGGGGCACATTTCCCAGCCTACAGTTTCGATGGGGAGGAAGACAGGGTCGTCATTCTTTTAGTGAAGCCCGAAGGATCAGACCCTTTGCTCCGGCTGCTTCTAACAGACATTCAAGATAATACAGAGCGTTTCCTCAAGCTCACCGTATCAGCCTCCATTGGGTCACATGCAGCCTGTCTGCGGGAAATTCCGCTGTCTTGGCAAAATGCTTACAATGCTTCAAGATACCGTATGGCGTTCGGCAGGCGCTGCCTCATCCCGGAGGATGTGGAAGAGAGCCGTAAACCCGTGCAGGGCAGCGTATCAGCTTCCATGGAAAAGCAGGTGTCGGACAGCATGAAGCTGGGGGATTCCGGGAAGACCGTCCATGCCCTGAAGGAGTATACTGCACTGCTCCGCAAAGCTCCTTTTGATGAAATGATCATTCTGCTTAACCAGCTTTTATTTACTGTTACACGAACGTCTAAAGCTATGGCAGCGGGAGACACGGGCGGACTTAGCACCGATATCGGAACCTTGGGCCAGCAATTGTACAGATGCGAGACGCTGGAACAGGCGGAGGATTGGTTTACAGGACTTGCAGAGACGGCCATCAGCATGCGAGACAGGCAATCTTCACAGAAAAACATAATGATCGCGGAGAAGGTAAGAGGGCACATTCACCAGTCCTATACAGATCCTAATCTATCGGTAGAAATGCTGGCAGGTGTGGCGGGGCTTTCCGTCAACTATTTGAGGAAGATATTTAAGGATATCGTCTGCGTTTCCCTGAACCAGTACATCAGTGATTACCGCTTCGAGAAAGCGAAGGAGCTTCTGCTGACGACGGATTTGCCGGCTAACCGTATAGGCGAGATGGTGGGGATCGACAACACGAAGTACTTCTACATCTCCTTTAAGAAATACAGCGGGAAAACACCGGATCATTTCCGGAAAAGCAGCGAAGAGAGCAGCGGATTCACCTAAAAAAGCAGCATTACAGTCCCCTTGTTCCAAAGAACAAAGGGGATTTTTATGCTCATTTCGCAGTTATTGAACGGATGATTACATTTTACACCCTGTCTTTCCTGTGGAATTATGCATTTTACACGATATTTGAGGTTTTACATGCAGGCAGACGGAGATACAGTGAACTCAAGCAACAGCAACGAATTTGAAGGAGGATTACAATGAGCAATACCGCAGTGAGCCTTCCCGAGCAACCTTACCCGAAGAAGAGGAAGCAGGGGAAAATCGGGGCATTCTTTTCTGAACTGGTGAAAAACAGATTTCTGTATCTGCTCGCTCTGCCCGCGATAATCTGGTTTTTTGTATTCGCCTACTTGCCTTTGGGAGGGATTGTGATCGCTTTCCAGGATTTTAGGGCAATGCAGGGCATTTTCGGCAGCGAATTCGTCGGACTGAAGAACTTTCAGTTTTTCTTCCAGTCGAGCGACTGGATTAAAATCGTGACAAACACGGTGTTCCTGAATGTACTGTTTATCTTCTTTAATACACTGGCGGCCATTATTATCGCTATTATGGTCACAGAGATGAGCGGTAAATGGTTCAAGAAAATCACCCAATCCGTCATGATCTTCCCTCACTTCCTGTCCTGGACCGTTGTCGCCATGTTCGTAATGGCTTTTGTCTCGACAGACGGAGGTTTTATTAACCAAATCCTGGCCATGTTCGGAATCGCTCCCGTCCAATTTCTGTCATCGCCGGGTTATTGGCCATTGATACTTGTACTGCTCAAGATCTGGCACGGCGCAGGCTTCGGATCAATTGTCTACATGGCCACCATCTCAGGCATTAATCCGGATATCTATGAATCGGCCTCTATAGACGGCGCGAGCAGAATCCAGAAAATCCGCTATATTACGCTGCCACTGCTGAAGCCTACGGTGATCCTGCTTACGATTCTCGCTGTCGGCGGCATCTTTAACGGAGACTTCGGCATGATCTATGCGATTATCGGCCGTAACCCGATGCTGTATCCGACGACGGATGTGATCGACACGTATCTTTTCCGGGCCATGATGGACCTTGGTGATATGAGCATGTCAGCAGCCATCGGCTTCATGCAATCGCTGGTAGGCTTCATCCTCGTTCTGACAGTTAACTACATCGCCAAAAAAGTTGCACCTGAGTCAGCTATTTTCTAATAAGGAAGTGAAACAGAATCATGATTAAGGAAAGCTTGCCGGATCGTCTGCTAAAAGGCTTCTTCTACCTCTCTATCGGATTGTTCTCGCTGTACTGCCTGATACCGTTCTGGTCTGTCGTAGCCAGCTCGTTCACCTCGGAAGCGTCTATTGTCAAAAATGGATACATGTTCTGGCCTTCGGACTTCAGCCTGGATGCCTACAAAATGATTTTTAAGGACAATACCATTTACCGGGCGTACGGCATTACAACCTTCGTGACCGTAGTAGGCACGATCTTGTCCATGATTTTCACAAGCGCCATGGCGTATACCCTATCGGTCAAATCCGTGAAATACCGCAATCATCTGGCTTTTTATATTTACTTTACGATGCTGTTCCATGGGGGGCTGGTCGCTTCTTATCTCTTGATCTCAAAGTATCTGGATATGAAGGACACAATATGGGTTCTCATTATTCCCGGTATGATCAGCGCATGGAATATGTTCCTGCTCCGCAACTTCTTCGCCTCTATTGACGATTCAATCGCGGAATCCGCCAAAATCGACGGGGCTAACGATGTCTATATTCTGTTCCGGATTATTCTGCCTATTTCGCTTCCGGCTATGGCGACCATCGGCCTGTTCTACGCTTTGGGCTACTGGAACAAATGGTTTGATGCTGTTCTCTACATTAACGATAAAGATTTGTTTCCGCTCCAGTATCTGATTCAGCGCATTATGAACAATCTGGATTACATTAACCAGATCTCGGCGGATATCAGTATACCGAACTTCATCCCGCCGGCGATGACTGTCCGTCTGGCCACAACAGTCGTGACTATCGGTCCTATCGTGTTCCTGTATCCGTTTCTGCAGAAGTATTTCGTAAAAGGTCTTATGGTAGGTGCCGTGAAGGGCTAATTCCGCTTCCGGGCGGTTTAGTATATGTCTTAAAAATGGGGTAGAAGAAAAGGGGATGAATAAGTAATATGAAAATGAAACCTGTGGCAACTGCAATACTGTCCGTTACACTGGCCGCTTCCTTGGCCGCATGCAGCAGCAGCACGAATGAACCGGAGCAGTCCGCCCAAGACGGCAATTCCGGCTCGGCAGCACAGCCGCCTAAAGCAGTTACGCTCAAAGGCATGCTCTTTGGTGATGAGCCTAAAGATCTGCCGCTTGTACTCGAAGAGTTCGAGAAGCAAACTAAAGACACCCTGAATACGAAGCTGGATATTCAATGGAATCCGGTCTCCGATCATAAGCAGAAGGTAAAGCTCATGATGACGGCGGGAGAAGAGGTTGATTTTGTATTCGACGCGGAGTTTCAGAATTTGCGGGAGCTGATTCCGCAAGGCGCGTATGCGCAATTGGACAAATACTTCAACAACGATGAATATCCGGGACTCAAGGCCGCATTTTCGCCTGAATTCATCGAGATGAACAAACGGTATGACGATCATTTGTACACAATTCCTTTCACACAATACTTCTATGATATTCCGGTTGTGTACATCCGTAAGGACCTTCGTGAGAAGCTGGGCTTCAGTGAACCGATTACCAGCTACGAGGAGCTTCAGCAGTTCTACGAGAAGCTGCTTGAATCAGAGAAGAGCATCACTCCACTGGCTGTTAAGGGTAACGGAGGTTTCCAGGAGATTTTTGCACCGGACCGGAAAGAACTGGATACTGTCCGTCCTTTGAACTTGGGAGGACTTGTCTATTATGTCCATTTAACCGATGATCTGAAGCAGGTGCAGAATGTAGTGGCCTTTGGTGATGCGGAATCCGAATGGGCGAAGCTGCCGGCTCCTTTCAACACGATGAAATCGGCATTCCCGCAGTATGACAAATGGGCGGAGTGGAGCAAGTATCTGGAGAAGGATGTTCTCAGCCAGAAGGACCAGAAGGCCTACTTCATGTCTGGTAAAGCAGCTTCTTTCTATGGAACGATCTCATCCTATGCAGCCGACAAGAAAATGCTGCAGGAAACCCTTGCCGGCGCAGATCTGGAGTTCTTTGTCTTTAAAGAGCATATCCGCAACATGGAGCCGCAGGCGATTGCGACCAACTACAAATCCAACAATTCGGTCGCGATTCCGGTGTCCTCCAAAAATATTGACCGGACTATGAAGTTCTTCGACTGGATGTTCCAAAGCCGCGAGAACCACGATCTGTTCGAATATGGAATTCAGGGCAAGCATTGGGAGCCGGTTGGCGAGAATCAGTTGAAGCTGCTCGATGAGTCGGATAACTACACATTCCCAGGCTATGAATTCACCTGGAATCCGAATATGATCCGCACACCTGAGGATCTGGATGAAACAGCCAAGAAATATCTCGAGTATTCTGCTAATGCGGATACGTATTACGCACCTGTACTTGCCAAGTTTGCCTTCGATACCTCCAGTGTAAAAGGTGAATTCGCTAATGTTCAATCCAAAGCAGACCCATTCATCCAGACGCTGAAAGCCGGTCAAATCAAGGATTGGGAAGCAGAATTCGTCCTAATAAACAAGGATCTGAAAGGTCTGGGACTGGATAAAATCCGTGAAGAGATCAAATCGCAGGTTCAGGCATACCTGGATGCAGGCGGCCAATAAGTAACTGAGATGAACCGGCCGGCGAAGAAATGCGCTGACCGGTTCTTTCTTTTCACAAGGGAGCTCAATCAGGCCAAACTTCTTAAAAATGTGCATGTAATCCTATAAAAGTCGCATACCAATGCCGGAGCTTGTGCCATAAAATGAAGACAAATCAGAATATCAATAACAGAAAGTGGGAGTTAAGGGATGCTACAAGAACAAGACCGCAGTTGGATAGACTCCATCATCGGGAAAATCACAGTCAAAATGGATACAGTCAGCGAGAAATCGCGCCATAAAATTCCCTATACAGCATTCGAAGGAAATCATGACGACAAAGCGTCACATAATGCAAGCGGTTTCGATGCAGACGGAATCTGCTGGTGGACCAACGGCTTCTGGGGCGGCATGCTGTGGCTGATGTACCACGAAACCGGAAATGAGAAGTACAAAGAGATTGCTACTATTTCCGAAGAGTACCTCGACCGGTGCTTTCAAGATTTCTACGGGCTGCATCATGACGTAGGATTCATGTGGCTGCCTACCAGCGTAGCTAATTATAAGGTGACCAAGAATCCGGAATCACGTAAAAGAGCACTGCATGCCGCCAACCTGTTGGCGGGACGCTTCAACCTGGCGGGCGGATTCATCCGCGCATGGAATGACTTGGAGGATGGCGATACCCGAGGCTGGGCGATTATCGACTGTATGTTCAATATTCCGCTTCTATACTGGGCGACAGAGGAAACCGGTGATCCGCGGTTTAAGCAAATCGCGATGCGGCATGCGGATACAGTCATGTCCACGTTCGTCCGTCCGGACGGTTCCGTGCATCACATCGTGGAGTTCGACCCGTTTAACGGCGGTGTTGTGCACACCTATGGCGGGCAAGGTTATGCAGACGGCTCCTCGTGGACAAGAGGGCAGACATGGGCGCTGTACGGTTTCATGATGAGTTATATTCATACAGGCAAAGAGGAGTATCTACAGACAGCAAAGATGATCGCACATTACTTCATTGCTAATATTCCTGAAGACGGAGTCATTCCACTAGATTTCCGGCAGCCTGCTGAACCGAAGCTGGAAGACGACACAGCAGCTGCAATTGCCGCCTGCGGTCTAATTGAAATTGCCAAGGCTGTAGGTGACTTGGAGCGTGAGCTGTATCTGAACGCGGCGCTCAAGCTGCTCCGGGCGCTGGATGAGAGATCTGACTGGTCAGAGGCAAGCGACTGCATCCTCCAAAAAGGTTCGGAGTCTTATCACAAGCCACGCAATAAGCATCATCACCCGATCATTTACGGAGATTTCTATTTCATGGAAGCGGTGTTCAAGCTGAAGGGAAATGACTTGTATCTGTGGTAGGGAATGGAAAGCGAGGATATCATTCAATGAGCAATAAAATTATTAATCCGGTATTGAGAGGCTTTAATCCCGATCCTTCTATTGTAAGAGTAGAGGACGACTATTATATTGCAACTTCCACTTTTGAGTGGTTCCCGGGCGTGCAGATTCATCATTCCAGGGATTTGATTCATTGGCAGTTACTCACGCATCCGCTTAACACCGTGGCTCAACTGGATCTCAGAGGAGTCGGCGCTTCCCAGGGAATCTGGGCACCCTGCCTGACCTATGATAACAGTATCTATTATCTGGTATACACAGTCGTCAATTCATTCTATGTCAAAATGTACGATACGCCCAACTACCTCGTAACCGCAACAGATATTCGCGGAGAATGGTCGGAGCCCGTGTATTTGAACAGCTACGGGTTCGATCCCTCCTTGTTTCACGACGATGACGGCCGCAAATACATCGTCAGTATGGTGACAGATCACCGGGTAAACAAGCGGTACAGAGGCCATCTGGTGATCCAGGAGTATTCCGTGGACGAACAGGTGATGATCGGGGAACCCGTTACGATTTATGCCAGCAACGACACTTATCTGGAAGGGCCGCATATTTACAAGCGTAACGGCTATTATTATTTGTTCGCGGCGGATACAGGCACAGGTGAAGGGCATGGACAGAGCATTCTGAGATCCAGAAATCTATTAGGTCCATATGAAGCCTATAAAGGCAACTCGATGATGACCTCCAGAGACAACCCGGAGCTGCTGCTGCAGAAGGCAGGGCATGGCGATTTGGTCGAGACGCAGAACGGTGAGTGGTATATGGCGCACTTATGCGGCCGGGCACTTGAGAACCGTACAGAAAAAGGTGACCGTAAGTATACTCTAGGGCGTGAAACAGCGCTGCAGAAAATGGAGTGGACGGAGGACGGCTGGCTGAGACTTGCTAATGGCACCACATTGCCGGACATAGAGGTAGACGCACCTGATCTGCCGCTGCATCCTTTCCCGGTAAGGCCGGCGAGAGATGATTTTAATGGCGACAAGCTCGATATTCACTTCCAGTCGTTACGGATTCCGCTTGACCATACATTCTACTCCCTGACTGAGCGGGCCGGATTTCTGCGGCTTTACGGCAGAGAAGGCCTGGGTTCGAAATACCGGCAAAGCCTGGTCGCAAGAAGGTGGCAAGAACATGCTTTTACCGCCAGTACATGCCTGGAATTTGATCCGGCAAGCTACAAGCAGATGGCTGGACTTATCCTGCTCTATGACACACAGAATTATTACTACCTGCATGTGACGCATCACGAGGATTTGGGACGCTGCATCAGCATTGTATGTGCCGTCAACAACAACAACTCTGAACCCATCGGATATATTGCGCTGCCGGATGAGACGGAGCAAATTTGGCTGCGCGCAAAAGTTGATCATGATAAACTCCAGTTTGCTTACTCCGTAAACGGGGAAGACAGATTCATTACTATCGGCCCGGTACTGGACGCCAGTACGTTGTCTGATGAGGCTTGCCAGGAAGGCTGGTTCACCGGGTCATTCGTCGGTATCTGCTGCCAGGATTTAACCGGCTTCCGTAAGCCTGCCGACTTTGATTATTTTGAGTACTACAACAGGGACCCAAAGGGAGCAGTGGCGGACTATGCGTGATGAATTCGATGTGAAGCAGTACGGCGCGATGAGCGACGGCATTACGGTGGATACAATCGCAATCCAGAAAGCCATAGATGCTTGCCATAGTGCAGGCGGGGGTTATGTGGTGCTGGCCGGCGGCACGTTCGTCTCTGGCACGATTGTCTTGAAATCGAATGTATACTTACAGGTGAATCCTTCTGCGGTGCTGCTTGCGAGTCCGGATATTAACGACTTTGTGGACGGGACGCACTACAACCGATATACCAATGAGAAGGATATGGACAGATGTTTTATTTATGCCGAGGATGCCACGAACATAGGTATTATCGGTCAAGGCGAGATCAACGGCAACGCCGAGCAATTTCCGAACGAAGGCAGCATTTACCGGCCGATGATGATGCGCTTTTTACGCAGCAGCAACATTCACGTCAAAGGACTCAGACTCTATAACTCGACTGCGTGGACGACGGCTTTTCTGGACAGCGAGAATATATGGTGCGAGGATCTCGATATCCGCAACGACCAAAAATACAACGGCGACGGGCTGGATTATGACGGCTGCAGGAATGTGTTCATCTCAAACTGCAAAATCCTCGGGACTGATGATAACCTCTGTCTGCAGGCCAGCAGCAAGGAATACCCGATGAGAAATGTGCATATTTCAAACTGCCATTTCACCTCTATTTGTGCCGGCATCCGGATTGGTCTTAAATCCGTAGGCGACATTTCGAACGTCACCATTCATAACAGCACCTTTGAGAATGTGTGGCGCGAAGGCATCAAGATTGAATGTACCGAAGGCGGGAGCATCACCGACATCGTAGCCTCGGGACTTGTTATGCGAAATGTAACACGACCGATTTTTATTCTGCTGAACAACCGCTTGGATTTCATCGGTTCCTCTATAGGTCTTGAAGTCATGCCTGAGATCGGTATCATGGAGCGAATTATACTGTCCGATATTATCGCAACCGATGACGAAGAGATGTACAATACCCATTACCGGTTCACCGATGATATCATGGGCTCGCCTTCCTTCAACGGGATACGGGTCGATGCCTGCGAGAGTCACCCGATCCGCGATTTGACGCTGAAGAATATTATCTATACCTCTGCCGGCGGTGTGAGAAAAGAGGATATTCCTGCGGAATACCCGATGGTGTGGGACATGCGGTTTGATCATCCGGAACACGTATCGGAAAATTATTATCCGTCCTGGAGCCGGACGAGCTTCATGGATATCAGAAATGTTGAACGGCTCGTGGTGGATGGGGTAAGGTTCCATTCGCTGAGAGAGGATACAAGGGAATCTTACATTATAGACAATTGCAAAACTCTTAAAACGGATGTCTTGGAATATTAATTTGTGCGGTGTTGTGCAGTTCAACAAGGTTAAGGTATGATTGAAAAGAGTGTATAGAACAAGACCGCTCTTACTGAAGGCGGTCTTGTTTACGTAGCTTTACGCGTCTTACAACACCGGAAAATCCGGTAACTGTGAAATTATGTGCCATTGATTTAGAATTTTGAGAGGACAGTGTATATGTTCAACACGGAATGGCTGAGAAGTTAAAATTACTGGGTGACAAGACCAGACTCACAATTATGGGACTGTTAAAGGATAGAGAATAGTGTGTTTGTGATTTAGTGGATATACTAAATATGTCTCAACCCAGTGTGAGCCAACATTTAAGAAAATTAAAGGTACAAGGACTGGTTAAAGAAACAAAATGCGCACAATGGGTATATTACGCTTTAGATATCGAAGAGGATTCCTATATTCAGACCATATTGAATGCACTACCAGATACGGAATCACAATTATTTTTATTGAAGGGCAAATATACACCATGTGATTGTAAGTGAAAAAGTAAGGTTATGCATTATATTCGCACCTGTTTATATAAGCACATGCTTATATAATGATGAAAGAGGAGGACGAACGATGAGCTTTGATTTGGATGAGTTGGATGAAGTATCGCAGACCTTGAAGCTTTTAGGCGATAAAACCAGGCTGACGATGATGAAGCTTCTGGTGAAGCAAGAATACTGCGTATGTGAGCTCGTTGAAATTTCCAAGACGAGTCAGCCATCCGTAAGCTAGCATTTGCGGAAACTAAAAGATGCAGGCCTAGTAAAAGAAAACAGGAAAGGCCAATGGATTTATTACTCGGCTAATCCAAACAGTATGCAGCATGAATTGATTCAGAATCTGATTGCCTTCGTTCCTTCACAAGATCATGAATTAGAAGAACTTGATAAAAAAGGCTTAAGGATTCATGTGATTAATTGGAGGTAGGCGGATTGGCTTCGGTGCTATTAGCAAGTTTCATATTTGTAGTTACCTTCACTGGCCTTTGTTGCAATCATCCTAATCTCGTTGATCCTCGATAAAATTGGATTCTTCGAATGGGCTGCCCTACATATGGCCAGAGCTGCCAGCGGGAATGGAACCCGGATGTTTATCTATATCACCATTCTTGGTGCGATAGTTGCCGCGTTCTTCGCTAACGACGGAGCTGCGCTCATTTTAACACCGATTGTGCTGGCTATGGTTCGTGCGCTGAATTTTGATGAGAAGAAGGTCTTTCCATTCATCATTGCCAGCGGGTTCATTGCCGATACTACATCATTGCCGCTGGTTGTAAGCAATCTGGTGAATATCGTATCGGCTGACTTTTTCGGGCTTACCTTTATGGAATATGCCGGTCGGATGTTAATGCCTACCTTCTTTTCCTTAGGGGCAAGTATTCTCGTGCTCTATCTCTTCTTCCGTAAAAGTATTCCAAGAAACTTTGATAGCTCCCAGCTGAAAAAACCTGAGATTGATGCACTGGCCATTGATGCTACGCATACCTCGGGACTGATTAAGAAAGCTTTGATTTATGCGAATGTCATCGGTTCTGACTTAGGACCGAAGATTACACCGATCGGTTCAATGGCTACCTTGCTGTGGCTGCATGTGCTTTCCACCAAAGGTGTGAAAATATCCTGGGGAACGTATTTTAAAACAGGCATTATTTTGACGATCCCTACGCTGTTTATCACACTGCTTGGCCTATATATAACACTGACCCTATTTTAAACTCAAAGGAGATTACGACTCATGGATAAGAAAAACATTTACTTTTTGTGCACAGGAAACTCCTGCCGGAGCCAGATGGCCGAAGGCTGGGCCAAGAAATACTTGAGCGATGAATGGAATGTATACAGTGCCGGCATAGAAGCTCACGGTCTGAATCCGAAAGCCGTTCAGGCGATGAGCGAGGCAGGAATTGATATCTCAGGTCAAACTTCGGATATTATTGATCCGCAGCTGCTTAATAACGCTGACCTCGTGATTACATTGTGTGGAGATGCAGCAGATAAATGCCCAATTACTCCGCCTAAAGTGAAACGTGAACATTGGGGATTTGATGATCCGGCGAAAGCGCAAGGAACAGATGAAGAAAAATGGGCTGTCTTCCAGCGGGTTCGTGATCAAGTGGGCGGGCGCATCAAACAATTTGCTGAAACTGGACAATAACAAGTGGAAACGGCTGCGCCGGTGTATCTCTATTAACGAACAATAAAATTCCCTTAACTGGAAGCCATTCTTTAGATTGTGTTATTCTGTCTAATAGTGAACTCAATTTAGAGAGCGGGATGTTACTTGAAAAGAAACGTATTATATATCGAAGATAATGAGAAAATAGGCAGTTGGGTAAAAGAAGAATTGGAACAGCGAGGATTTTCAGTTCAGTGGCTGCTTTCTGGTGATGGAGCCGAAAAAGAAGTAAATCAGTATGAAATCGTTATTTTGGATATCATGTTACCCGGTTTAGACGGATTTACTGTGGGAAAACGATTAAAAAGGGCAGCTCCTGCTGTTCCTATTTTGCTGTTAACTGCTCGAACATCGATAGATGATAAGGTAGAAGGTTTACAATTTGCTGATGACTATTTAACGAAACCATTCCATACGGATGAATTAGTTGCAAGATTAGAAGTATTAATCCGTCGAAGCGGCGGGACACATTCTGAACGCATTTCATTAGGAAATTATATTGAAGTAGATCCAGAAGCCCAAATGGTAATTGACACACGTACCGGAGAAGAAATTATATTGACAGGGAAACAACATCAAATTTTAATGTACTTCCTACGCCACCCTAGTCAAGTTTTACCAAAAGAACAAATTTATGAAGCCATTTGGGAAGAAACCTATATAACTGGTGATAAAACATTAATGGTGCATATCCATCGATTGCGTCAAAAGCTGGAACGTCATCCAGATTCCCCGGAGATTATTGAAACGCTGAAGGGAATAGGCTATCGGGTGAAGCTATGAAGCAGACTAGATCATTATTTGGCCGTTTTCTAAAAGTGCATTTTCTGTTTATCTTTTTTCCTCCAATTGTGTTTTTTTTCTTCTCTGCGTTTTTTGAGTTTTCGGGTATCAATGAAGAAGATCTGAATACGTTAAATCTATTTTACGTTACACTGCTTTTGTTTAGTTTTATTATGATTGCATTTGTTGTAATATCTTGGCTGTTCTTCTTGAGGCTTCGTAAACGTCTCACCCGCTTACAGGAAGTCATGTCATTTTCAGCTAATCATAATTCATTTCCTAAACCCATATCTGTTCAAAGTGATCGTATGGATGAAATAGACCAGTTAGGAAGTTCTTTTAATTGGATGATTCAGCAGCTTGAAGACAGTCGCAAGCGAGCATATGAAGAGGAATTGTTACGACATCGACTCATTGCGAATTTATCTCACGACTTACGAACGCCACTAACCATTTTGAGAGGACATGTCACCAGATTAAATAAAGAATCATTAAGTTCAGAAGGGCAAAACTCATTAACAGAGATGAACCATACGATTACAAGAGTCGGAGATCTAATGGATGATTTACTTTCCTATACATTGCTTACATCAGGGAAACATCCTTTTGGGCCCACTTCAACAGATATTGGACGTTTAGTAAGAGCATCTGTTGCTGCGTGGTATCCTGTATTTGAAGAACAAGAAATTCAGATCGATGTTGATTTACCGACAGAGAAGACTTTTTATTGGGAAGCAGATCCTAAATGGATGACACGGATTCTGGATAATTTATTTCAGAATATTCTTCGCCACGCAGCAGAGGGGAAATATGTAAACATTGTAGTTGATGTAGAAAAAGAACAGATCATTGTTGCAGACAGAGGTCCGGGGATGGATAACTCTTCCAATGAGCGTGGGGCGGGGATAGGTTTATCGACTTCAAATTATATGTTGAATAAAATGAAGCTGAAAGCTGACTTTACATCAAATGAAAACGGCACAAGAGTAGCTATTGGTAGAGCTTAACCTAAAGTTAACCCAGAAGTAAACAGCAGGATAACCGAGATGTAACTTTGCTTCTTTATAATTAGAACCATAACAGAAAGGAAGTGTTATGGTTGCTTACTATTAATAACTTAGTCAAACATCGCGGAACTGGGGAAATCTTATCAGGTATCAGTTTTAAAGCAAGACCTGGTAGAGTAACTGGTTTTTTAGGTCCAAATGGGGCAGGTAAAAGTTCTACACTTCGCATCCTGCTTGGATTAGATCGTGCCACCTCAGGGAGTGCACTAATCAATGGAAAGCCATTCGCAGAATTACATAATCCTCTAGCAACAGTAGGTGCCGCACTTGATGGATTTGGAGCTCATCGTATGCGAACAGGACGGGCACACTTGCGTTGGATTGCCCGTGCCGCAGGATTGTCTAACTCACGTGTCGAGGAAGTTCTGGAAATAGTAGGTCTTACTAATGCAGCCGGGAAAAGAGTTGGGAAGTATTCTCTTGGTATGGGGAGAAGACTTGGAATAGCAGCTGCGCTACTTGGTGATCCCGAAATATTGGTTTTAGATGAACCCGTAAACGGGCTAGACCCGGAAGGAATTCGGTGGATTCGGACATTTCTGCGTGAACGTGCTGAGTCTGGAAACACGGTGTTACTATCCAGTCATCTAATGGGAGAGCTTGCAGAGACGGTTGATGATGTGGTGATTATTAAGCATGGAACAATCGTTGCAGATGGAACATTGGAAGTAGTAATAGGTAACCATTCCACGCTGGAGAAGGCCTTTTTTGCCCTGACATCTGAACATGCAGGTGATGGTGTATGAGAGCATTCCACGCGGAGCTATCTAAATTGTTCTCCCTGCCGGGCATTTGGCTTGCCTTCCTTATTGGAGTATTTGCCCCAGCAGTCATTGCTGCCTTGGACAGTATAGCACAAAAGGAAGAGATTATAGCTGGAGTTAGCACACGGCTATCGGAAGTTGGCTATATCGGATTAGCTCTTGGTGTACAAGGTGTCATTATTCTTGGTGTGCTTGCTGTTAGCAGTGAGTATTTAACAGAGAGCAGTGAATCTGGTGGAGGACAACAGATTACAACAAGTTTAACTGTTGTTTCATCCCGGCTTCATTTTTTGCTGGCAAAAGCAGGTGCGGTGACAGTGATCAGCATCCTGCTTTGTATGGTTGCTATTATAACAACTGTGTCAGCAACGCATCTTATTCTTGGTGAATATACCCCTGCATTGGAATGGTCTAGACTTATCGGTGCAGTGTGTTACTGGACATTCACTGCTCTTTTAGCACTTGGGATTACTGTTCTAACTAAGAATAGCATCATCCCGCTTGCTGTGCTCATGATAAATTCATCCGTTGTATCATTTAGTGTCCTGCTTTATAGGGTTACAAAGTTGGCGTTTTACTTACCAGATAGGGCTGGCTTTGAAATGTTTATGTTTACGAGCGACAGATATCACACCCCGCTTACAGGCAGTTTATTCGATAGATATCACACCCCGTTCACAGGGGGGTTAGTCATGTTTACCTGGGTAGCCGTTATTTTCATTGTTGCAGCTATTGTATTTCATAGGAGGGACGTTGCAGCATGAGTGTCTCATCTAGTAGAAAGATAACACCAATCCTTGGTGCTGAACTGGATAAATTAGTTACATTACCATGGATATGGATCACTCTTATGGGGACATTCATGCTTAATTTAGTTTTAGCCGCAGCTTATACTTCTGTTGGTCTACAAGGGGCAGCAGGAACGCAAAATATACTGAATATAGGACTTGCTTCTATGGGGTATCTTCAAGCAGGGTTCATTATTCTTGGTATCTTAGCTACTTGTTCGGAGTATACGGGTGGACAGATTCGAACTACTTTAACTGTGATACCTTGGCGCGGGTTTCAATTATCCGCGAAGCACTTGGCAATGGCCATTATAACCATTCCTGCGGCGTTTATTATTACTGCATCAGGTGTACTATATACTTTTATCATGATGAAAGACACAGCAGTAGTGATTGAAATAGACGCAATAATAGAATCATTAGCAGGTGCAACAGGCTATCTAACATTAACCACACTTCTCAGTGCAGCTATAGGTGGTTTACTAAGACGGACCACTCCTGCTTTAGTGATACTACTGGGTTATTATTTCATTGTCAGTCCATTGACGAGAGATTTTCTACCTAGTATTAGAATTTATTTTCCGGATACGGCAGGACATTATATGTATATGCCGCCTTCCTCTGATGAAATAAATGGCCTTACACCAGTGCAAGGGACATGTATATTAATGTTATGGACACTGATCTTTATTACAGTAGCTATTGTATTTTACCGTAAACGAGATGCCTAAGTTTAGGTTTCGTTATTTTGTCATAATAAGGTAATTAATTCACCCCAGTAACTTCCATCGATGAATCCCACGGGATGTTCTTGAGAAAATCTCTATACGTATCGTCAACGAATTGAAAACGTAAACCAGTATTGTATGACATTACTTCCAACCACCAGCAACGATTGAGTGGGAATAGCTTAGGAACAAAAATACTCTCTTTTATCTGCTTGTATAGCAAATAAAAGAGAGTATTTATTATATTGGATAAGTAAAGTAGTACTCGAAGTATTTAATTTGTAATTCCAAAGCTAGTATTAGTTATATATTTCGGTTCATTGCTATGCAGGACATGAGAAGGGTTTCACAGGTTTGGCTGTCATGATAACGTTCTTTCTGTGCCTGTTCATACTCCGTTCATATTGCCGTCACGAAGGGGACATCTTGGTTGATTACACTTTGAATATGTCGCTAGCGCGGCTCTACAGATATAAGGACAGGAGAAGATGAACGTGACAGGAACGGTGGAAATCAAGGAAGGGAACAGAATCCGCAAAAAGCAGAAACTATGGTTGAAAATAATAGGAGGTCTTCTCGGAGCGCTTGTGCTGTTCATGGGCATCTTGTTTATCGTTAATGTGATCAGTAACGGGGTCGAGAAAAAGAAAATCGAACCGTACGGCCAGTATGTCAATGTGGATGGTAAAAAAATGAATGTGTTTATTCAAGGCAGCGGCGAACAGACAATCGTCCTTCTTCCTGGACAAGGAACTCCTTCGCCAGTGCTTGATTTCAAATTGCTGATCGATGAATTGTCTCCAGAATACAAAGTCGTAGCGATTGAGCCGTTCGGATACGGGTTGAGCGACGAAACTGAGAAGGCAAGAACAACAGAGAATATCGTCAGTGAAGTTCACGAAGCTGTGCAGCAGTTGGGTATTGACCGTTACGTTCTTATGGGACATTCCATCACTGGACTATACGGAGTGTCCTACGTGAACAGCTACCCGGATGAGGTTCTTGCTTTTGTCGGCATCGACAGCAGTGTTCCGAATCAGCCCGGCATGGATGTCAAATTGCCTCTGAAATCCATGCAGTTTCTGCAAAAATCAGGTCTGATGAGATTGCTCCAAAAGGTGAGCGAAGATCCATATGAGTCACTTGCCTTCGATGAGTATACTAAAGAACAAATGCGTCTCATTTCGAATCAAGTCGCGACCAATCCAACAATGATGGATGAGCTCAGACATCTCGGTACCAATTTCAAAAATGGAGAACAACTTACCTACCCTAACGATTTGCCGGTGCTTCTCTTCGTCCAGTCGAATAACGAGAACAATGAGCAGTGGGTTCCGCTGCATGAGGCACAAGTCAAACAATCGGCACAGGGAAAAATGATCCCGATGGAAGGCTCACATTACCTGCATCATACGAAATTCAAAGAAATCGCCGGGGCATTCAAAGCATACATGAAGCAAACACAACCATTCAGATAATAAGAGGAGCGAGAGAGTTTGACACAACCAGCAGTAGAGGAAGTAAGGAAGCGTTCAATAGTAAAAAGAGTGCTGCATATTTCATTAAAAGTAATCGCCGCAGTGGTTATAGCTATTCTACTTTTTATCGCCATCGTGTTTACCGTAAAGAAAATCAGCAGTCATTCAGAACAAAAAAGAATGGAACAATATGGTCAGCTTGTGTCTGTAGATGGTAAGCATATGAATGTTTTCATCCAAGGCAAAGGCGAAGAAACCGTAGTGCTTCTTCCCGGTTATGGAACAGCGGCGCCTGCACTTGATTTTAAGCCACTCCTATCAGAGTTAAGCCCTTATTATAAAGTCGTCGTGATCGAACCTTTTGGTTACGGATTGAGCGATCAATCCCGGAAGGAGCGTAGTTCAGCTAACATTGTAAGTGAAATTCATGAAGCGTTACAAAGTCTCCGGATCGATCGTTACATCCTTATTGCTCACTCCATTTCCGGGCTCTATAGTCTGGATTATGTGAACCAATATCCAAATGAAGTGAAAGCCTTTATCGGGCTGGACAGCAGTGTTCCGTCACTAAGCGAACAGAAAATTGATTCGTCTGATATAGAACCGCTTAAATGGTTCCGCAACCTGGGCTTCGCCCGGTTACAATTGAAACTGAGTGCTGACCCTTATGAAGGACTGCCCTATGATGAAGCGGCTAAAGAACAATTGGACATCTTGATACGCAAAAACATGTATAATACAACTCAATTAAATGAGGCAGTGAGCATGTATTCCAACTTTAAAGCAGCAGAAAAGCTTACTTTTCCTGCCAATTTACCTGTCCTTTTCTTTGTTCAGGCGAATCACCCTGCGACGGACCGATGGATTCCGGAACATGAGAAGCAGATCCAGAACTCTGTGCATGGAGAAATGGTCTTATTGGACGCGGGACATTATCTGTATCGTTCCCATCCAAAAGAAATCTCTGAAAAAATAAGGGATTTTACGGGAGGAATAAACTCAACAGATTAACAGTCTGGTACCATCATAAATCGCGCGCTGCGCGATTTTTTTTGCGTTGCAGTTACTCTCTTTTACGAACAAATGGAGGCGAAAAATGATCTTTTCTGAAAAATGTGCATTGGATTGAAATGAACTGTAAGTTAGCGTAAGGGGATGGGAGGCTTATTAAGCAATGCATCCATTTCATCCTATTGGTAGACAACCGGAGAAAATGCCTGCATTGGTCTGGCAGTCACAACATTTGAACCTGACTGAACTTAATATTCCGGTAATTATACGTGCTACGGATGTCAAAGTGAAAATCGAAATGACAGGAATCTGCGGAACGGATCTGGCAGTCATATTGGTGAGATGGTCGGGATTGCGAACACAAACACTGGGAATGCGGCCTCACCAGAAGCTAGTGCTAATTCGGGTAAGTCAGCTAAGCTGGACCCCGTTACCTTAAAAATGATGCTGTTCGGAGATAAACCGGTTGATTTAGACAAGGTGCTTGCAGAATTCGAAACAAGAACAAAAGATACCTTGAATACGAAGCTGAATATTGAGTTTAACTCGGCCGATGACCACAAGCAGAAGCTGAAGCTGAAAATGTCGGCGGGTGAAGAAGTGGATACTGTGTTTGATGCCAGCTGGATGAATCTATACCAGAATGTCAGCCAGGGTTTATACCAGCCGCTTGATGAATATTTTAATAATGATGCTTACCCTGGACTGAAAGCAGCTTTCTCTGAGGACTTTCTGAATTCCAATAAGATCGACGGTCACATTTATGCCGTTCCGTTCACCCAATACTACTATGATATTGAAGCAGTACTGATCCGCAAGGATCTGCGCGAGAAATACGGTCTGCAGCCGGTTCCAAGCTACGATGACCTCGAAGCTTACCTGAAAAAAGTACAGGAAAATGACCCCAAGATGATCCCTCTGGCACTGAAGGGCGACCACGGTTTCTTCAAACTCTTTGCGGGTGAGGATAAGCTTCCCTTGATCCGCGGCGGGGCAATTCCGGGAGTTGGAGATAACGGAGTAAACGGAGCCGGGGGCAATTGGATTGTAGGACTGTCCGAAGACGGAAAGACCCTGAACAATGTAGTCACCTACGGCGATGATGAAGCAGAATTTGCGAGCCTGGGCAGCACTGCACCGTATAACACTTCAGCCATTGATCGACAATCTCTTCAAGACGGGCTACTTTTAATTTCTCCGCATCAGACAGCTGATCGAAAGAGGAACCGGACCGGAGCTTTCCCCAGCCATGTAAAACATCAGCATCGAATTGCGGAATATTCACTTTGTACAGATCCAAATGAACAACCTCATCTGCTGGATTTGCTTCACGGTACGCTTCAATAAATTCTTTTCCTACCGCGAGGCTAAACGACTCCTGAGGATCAAGAGGATGTGCGGTGATATACAGTACAGTTGCCATGAACTAAAACTTCCTTTCTCTAATCAGAGTAATTACAATTTCATTGGTTATCATATTATATTTACTTTCTTTTGTTAAGTAGGCACAATAATGTGGTATAGTATGAAAAAAGGTACTGTAAGGAGGCATATGTGTGCAAAAGAACCCAAACCAGTGTAAATTCGTTGTGGCGATGGATTCGATCGTCGGCAAATGGAAGCCGATTATTCTTTATCATTTGCTTCAAGGTAAACCTTTGCGGTTCAATGAATTAAGAAGATTGCTGCCCGATATCACGCAAAGGATGCTTACGCTCCATCTGCGCGAATTGGAGGAGGAAGAGATCGTTAAACGGGTCATTTATCCGCAAATCCCGCCGAAAGTGGAATACTCCATCTCGGAATATGGCAAAAGCCTGTCTCCGGTTTTGGAAATCTTACATCAATGGGGCGCGGCTCATATCGAGCGAAAGAAGCTTGGCGAAGCGAAAAAATAACAAATAGAACCGGACTAGCGTTTCGCATGATGCCAGTCCGGCCGTACCCGGCTTTTAGGTCTCATTCGCCGCGCCCTTGCCGGCAAGGACGTGCGCAGCGGATAAGACCGCAGCCGGATGAAATTACCTTTGAAAATAAGGGTTATATAGAACGCAATTAATAAGGTACTAAATTCACTCCAATCGCCAAATTGGGTAATAAAGTTAACTCTCCACAAGGCGGCGATGAAGATGAACAACGAAGAAATCGAGTATTTGAATACAGCAATGAAAGAGGTATCAGACAAACGACTCTACGAAAGGGTTCTGGCGGTCCGACTTCGTCTGGAAGGCCATACACTGGAAGAGATCGGTAATATACTCGGACGTGCACGTCAAACTATCAGCCTCTATTGGCATGCCTACCAGGAACAGGGACTGTCCGGCCTTTCAGATGGATCACTCTCCTGGACAACCGACAAAACTCACGGAGGAGCAGCGTCGTCAGTTAGCCGTGATGCTGGAGCAGCATCAACCGGCCGATGTAGGTTTTGAAGCTCGGTATATGATGGCTGGTATCGGACAACTCCGGCGCCAACAGGTGGAATTTAATATTCTGACAGTGATCCACGAGGGACACGAGGGAAATGTGGGAAGAGCGAAGGAACGTTCTTGTCCACCGACATGACACTTGAAAAGTTGACAGGACATCACCTAATTCTTACTCACAAACATATGTACAAAATACGGGTTTTGTGCATATGACTAAGAAAAACCTCTTAACGCCGCAAGTTTATTTGTCCTGTTGTTGTTCAGCGACATTGTGTCACTCTCCCTGTAAGGACTAATATTGGTGTCATTTTCCTCTTAAGGGGTAATCTTTGTGTCATTTTCTTCATTTAACTTTGTATTATCTTGTCCATATTGTTAACTGCATTTCTCATTTCTTGATCAGATAAATGTGTATAGATCATTGTAGTTTGTATTGATGAATGTCCTAACTGATTTCTTAATCTAGGTACATCATTGTTTTCAAGGTGATATCTTGTTGCAAAAGAATGTCGCAGCGAATGAACGGTTAAAGCTGGTTTGCCAAATGCATTAGCATATTTTTCAACCAACTTTTCAATAGCTCTCGGTGTTAACCGTCTACTGGTTCCCTTTCGACCAACAGGAGCAGCTAAAAAGAGATAATTAGATGATTTTTCTGGTGCATACCTAGATTCCCTTATTTTTCTGTAACTCTCCAGATCCAATAGAGCTTGTTGACTAAAATATACGTATTGTTCTTTGTCACCTTTTCGTAGCACATGCACCTGGCCTTTGTTCATATCTAAATCGTAAATGTTTATACCCGCTACTTCTGATAAACGAAGGCCGGAACCTAAAATTAATGATACAATAGCCGTGTCTCTTTCGCGATTAAATTCATGGAAACGGTAAATCCTACGGTTCTCTTTATTAATTTCACCAAAGTCATGAGCAATAAACTGACGAAACTACTCGATATTTTCCCTTTCGTTTTGATATTACGAGTCCTGCATCTTCCAATGCAGCAAGATGTTTAGCTATCGCTTGTCGCGAAATGGAAAGGTCGTGCTTCATAATGAGACGTACCGTAAGTTCATACAACGTCAGCTCGTTGCGTTCGGATAGTTCGTCTAATATAAGACGCCGAGTCGAGTCGCCAAGTGCTTTGAATATAGCGTCTTTGTCCCAATTCATATATCGAGTATAAGCAACTGTAGCCTCATTGATTCGTGATACATTTTGAGTTTGTCGTCCATCGTCCATGCTCTGATTACTTCTGGTCTGCCGAACGCCACCATACCAATGTACTAATCAAACCAATGCAGCCGATCAGTAAAAGAATGACATAACTTATCCCGTCCAAGGGGAATACAACCGAATCGCTCATTTTAAGATGCAGAGCCGGTATAGACCAGGGTAAATAAGCTCCAAAACTAGTGGGGCCCACAGTCAAAGCAACCATCAACGTCGTAAAGGCAAATGCGATCGGTACTAAATAGCCGCGCGATATACTCGCCAAAAAAGCAATAGGGGCACAAGATAATAAATGAAAGACCGCGAGAAGCATAAACAGAATAAAATAATGCTGTGCAATCGCTGCTGAGAATCCAGGAATCCCGACGATAAGCCCGAGTACTATAGCAAAGCCAAAACTGATTAGGGTTATAATCAAGCACCAGAGGACAACTGACATATATTTCGCCATAACGATCTTGCTTCGTGATACGGGTAGCGCCAGTAAATCCTTAAAGGTACGATCCGCATACTCGCGGCCAAACACCCAGCTCATCACTACACCAAAAGCCATTATTCCAAATACAGAGGCAAACAAGAAAGTGACCTCTCCTAAATAAGATGTCCAATCAGGTTCCACGGAACGCAATGACGTAACGAACATGATGAAAAGAAGGGTTGCCCATAACACATAGGAGCGGCGCAATTTATAACTTTCAACACTAAAAGCTGCCAAGAACGATTTCATTGCCCTTGTCCTCCATTCGCCCCGACTATTTTCAAAAAATAGGATTCCAAATCCTCTTCCTCCACTTTCAATAAGGAAAGCGGAATGTCTTCTCTTATGAGAAGCCTTGCAATGACTTCCGGGTGACGAACGGCTCGCTCATCCGCCACCACGAGCAGCCCCTTGTCGGATAATTGAACTTGATATCCTTCTTTCACCAGTCTGGACATTGCGGCAGCTCCTTTATCGCAGGCATCCATATACAATCGCTTCTGGCGAATACGGTCAAACTCCTGCGCCGTAATTTCCTGAAGGAGAACGCCCTGATGGATAATGCCAATTCGTGAAGCCAGTTTCGATATTTCCTCCAAAATATGGCTTGAAATAAACACCGTAACCCCGTGCTCAGAAGCGAGTCTTTTCAGTAATCCCCGGATTTCAACGATCCCGACCGGATCAAGCGCATTGGTGGGTTCATCCAGGATGAGAATATCGGGGTTATGAATAAGTGCTTTCGCCAAACCCAACTTCTGTGCATTACCCAATGACAAATCTTTAGCTTTTGTCTTCGCATACGAAGTTAAGTTTATCTTGTCCATCACTTCGTCAATCGCCCTTTGATCCGAGATGCCTCGCAATCGTGCAAATAGCTTCAAGTTGTCCCTAACGGAGAAACTTGGATAAGCATAGGGCATTTCGACCATGTAGCCCACACGCTTCCATAAATCTTGTCCTCCCTCAGCTAGACGTTTACCGTATAGATAAACATCTCCGGAAGTTGGCCTAATCATGCCCAAAAGAGTGCGAATAGTGGTTGTTTTGCCCGCCCCGTTCAATCCCAGAAAACCATATATTTCTCCCTTGTTTACCGATAACGACACATTATCAACGATGGTTTTATCCCCGTATCGTTTTGTCAGATTCACGGTTCGAATCATTTCCTTCATGGTTAATTGCTCCTTATCCTTTTTTATTGCGTTAACCACTCTAATTCACCTAACGATCGTTGAGTTAAATATGCAAAAAAATTCATCCCTTATTTGGACCATAATTGAACATAAAAATCGACAATTCGTTCCACTTCCGCTTGATCCATGACTCTGTCGTTCCCAATTTGCTGAACAATGAGAACCACGATATGGGACAAAAACTGTGAAGCAGCGATTGGGAAATCCATTTCGCGGATATACCCTTGGGTGAATTGCTTCATCAAATAAGTAGACATGGCCGCAAATGGTTGTTTGGCCAGTTCATTTAACGCGAATTTCTGCTCCTGTTCCAATAAGGTTCTTTCCCGAATCAGGATTTGGAAGTATTGCCGATCGTTCACAATACGCTCGGTGATTCCTTGAATTAAGTTAAGTAGCACAGTCTGCAAGGACAGGTCCGCATGGAACGTTACTGTAAAAAAACCGACTATGCTGGTCATTCTTTCTTCTTGTGCATTTTGCAAAACGGCTTTTAGGATTTCCAGCTTGCCACCAGGAAAATAATGATATGTTAAAGCCTCTGCCATGCCAATCTCTTTATTTAATTCACGCATGGAAGTGGCATGATATCCATTTTCCGCGAACAAACGCTTGGCGATATCGAGGATTTGTTGTCTTCTCTCCGCTGCCTGTACATCGCGACTTGTCATCCGTTTTGATTTATGATCTTGAACCATAGCTAACTAAGCTCCTTTCACCAAACGTATGTTGAGTTAATAATAATTAATTATCTTTCCAGTGTCAAACTTTGCCGAACAGCCATCCGAATCCATGTTTAATCCAGGGCTGCCATAGGGATCCAACCCGACAGCAGCGCTCCACCCTCTGGATGGTTACCTGCTGCAAGTTCACCTCCGTGTTGCCTGACAATTCTTAGTGAAATGGCTAGCCCTAAGCCGCTGCCATCAACGAATCATCCCGGTTTCCGACAGTCGTGTAGCCTTAACCACATACTTCGCTAAACCGGGGAATATTCGGGCCAGTCCAGGATACAGCCGGTTGGTTCTGGCGAAGGCCAGCTTCTGAATTCGTCTAGCTCGCTTAAGCAGTTGGGTGAACTCAAGATTAGCTTCTTCTGTATAGCCGATTTGCCACTGATTATAGCTAATCACTTCCTTGAGATACTTATCTGTCCAGCCGGAACACAACAGCGAAGATCGCAGGGCAATCGACATTCCGTCGCCGCACAGCGGGGGAATCATGAGCATCGCATCCCCGACATGCGGGAATTCAGACCAAGGTTCCGGTAAGTCCGACAAGCGGACTGGCGCAATCGACACTTGTGAACCTGGTACAGGTGTTCCCTCGGCAAGCCTTTTAGCTAATCGGCTGTTTGTGAGGGCAGCTGCCTGCAGAATATCCGACACTGACTTTCCGCTCCCTTGCACGGAATCCAAGGTCAGCAGCGCGGCTACGTTCGTCATTCCGTCTTCAATCGGAGAAATTCCGATGTAGCCTCCATCACAGAAATAAAGCTCTACCTGCGCCGGCACACTAATGCCGCTGTAATGAGATTTTACACCGATGTATACGGTAACATCTCGGGCAACCTCTTCAGAGGAAGCTACCCCGCGAGGTTTCTTGGTTCCATAGGCACCTACGACAGCTCTAGCCTGATAAAGAACTTGCTTGCCTCCCTGCCTAGTGTCCACTTCGTATATATGATTATCCAACTTGCGGATGCCGGTAACTGTAGTTTTCGTTACAATTTCCGCTCCCGCTGCACTAGCTTTCTCATGCAGAATTCGGTCCAGCTCATAACGGCTAATACCGAACGCTTGCCCCGGCAGAGGGGCTTCAATCTCCCCGCCGTGAGGCATAATGATGCGCGCTTTGTCCATGGTGCTGGGTGAAACCTTTTGACTCAGGAGATTTACGCCGAGAACCTCAAGCATTTCCTTCGTCTCCGGAGACATGAACTCACCGCAGGTCTTATGCCGCGGGAAGTCCTGGCGATCCAGCAGGATCGTCCGGTGACCTAGGCGGGCAAGCTGAAGCGCACTGCTGCTGCCGGCAATCCCCGCTCCTATCACAACGGCGTCTACTTGCTTCAACATGATCAGTTCACCTGCTTTCGTTAGGAATCACAACCGAATAGCGAAACAGCGGTTTCCACGTATAAGTCATCGTTTCAGATTGAAGCTTATGCTTTAATTCTTGCCAGTCCCTGCCCTTAAAACCCTTGGCCACCGACAGCGGTCCGTCATGCCGGATATACCGGTTGCGCGAGATGATCCGCGTCATAACCCAGACCGCCGTATAAGATACCGGATGCCGGTGAATATCGTTGATCACCACGCCGTATCTGGAAGCTCTCCGCATATGGGACACCATATCGACCAGCTGTTCTCCGTCAAAATGATGAACGAACTGGGAACCTGTCACGATATCAGCAGAGGCATCCGCCAAATCTTTGAGATCCGCCTGCTGAACCTTCACTCTGAGTTCATTACGGAATAGACGCCTGGCTTCCTCGCAGGCTTCTTCCGTCATGTCAACAAGCGTAATCTCCAGCTGAATTCCCTTCTGATCGGCCCATTGCAGCAGCTTATGATTCACGTCACCCGAGCCTGCGCCCACATCAAGAATGCTGAGGGTGGTAGGCTCCCCGATTGCTTGCCATAACTTCTCTACGCCATCCTTGGTGGGACCTGGCGCAGCAAAGATTCGATTCAGCCGTCTCAGGTGCTTCAGTGCTTCGCTCAGTTCTTCTCCACCCATGGAGAAGTCATCCATCAGCTCATCTTCCTGCGCCCGGACCGACAACGTTCTAAAGAACGGCATGGTCCTGCTCCTTAACAGACGGAGAATACGCCGGAACATAGGTGAAGCGCATCAGCTCCGCTGTCAAACCGGGTCCAAACGCCATCGCTACACCTTCCTTTAATGCCCCCTCCTGAGCTTTCATGTCCAGACGCATCGCCTGCAGCACGAACATGATGGTAACGGAGGACAGATTGCCTGCTGTTCTTAAAATCTCCCTGCTGTACCCAGTCTGTTGATCGCTCAAGTTCATTACGTTCTGCACCGAATCGACAATACCCCGTCCGCCTGGATGTATCGCCCATAGCTCAGGAAGCTTGTCGTTTCCAAGCAGCACCCCAAGCTCTGATTCCAGGTGAGTTCCGAGCAGCTTCGGAATCCGTGGGGATAAATACAGATCATAACCGGTATTGCCCACCTCCCATGTCATATCCTCCGTTGAATCCGGCAGCAGTACAGAGTAGCCCGAACCCAGGCTCAAATAGTGGTGGTGGCGGGATTCCGGAGCCCCGATCACACAAGCAGATGCCCCATCGCCGAAGAAGGAAGCCGCAAATAACGCTTCTCTTTCCTTAGCGGGTTGGAAATGAAGCGTACACAGCTCGACACAGACGACCAGCACCCTGGAGCCTGGGGCGCCCTGGACGACATCCCGCGCCATTTGGATAGCCTTCAAGCCGGCGGCACAGCCCTGAAAAATTAGCGGGAGCCGATTCACGCGCGGCGACAGCCCCAACTGCCTGATCAGCATGACATCCAATCCCGGCAAGTATTGGCCTGTACAGCTGACGGTAATCAGATGGGTGATGTCTCCGGGAGACTGCCCCGCATCACTTAAGGCCTTCTCAGCCGCCGCTAGTCCCAGCGGAAGCGCCTCTTGTTGATATTTCTTCATCCGCTCCTCGGTTGTCGGGATGCTTGACTGGTCTCCCGAAAGCAAATAGCGGCAGCCCTCTGCAGAACCCAAGTAGCTGTCATCACAGGTATAACGCGTTTCAACTCCGCAGGATTTGAAGATTCTTCTGGCGAAGCGGGCCAGATCCGGGTGGTCTTGCAGGGAGGAAGCAATCAACTGCGCAACGTCTGACTGTGCAATTGAATGGACGGGCAAGGCCGTTCCAATTCCCAGAATCGCCGCCTCGGAGTTACTGTTCAGCAGGTTCATAGTTAAGCCTCCGGCAATGGATTTTTTTTATTTTTTAGACGATCAATGTTTACCCTTAACGGAGCCTTTATAATCTTGATTAGCGTTGTATCCTTATCCTATAGGATGGAACATATGGTCCATTGATATTCAGCCTGAATCTGAACATCTGGAATTCCATATGATTAATGAAAGCTTCCCCCACCCTCTTGTCTCTTCTTCCGTAAAAATGTATAGTTTTCTCTTAGAGACCTATTAAGGAGGTTCTAACATTGAATACGGATAAACACACCGCACTGCTCTTAATAGATGTACAAGAAGCCATGTTCTCCTATCCTGGTATCCGCTTATATGATGAGGCTGGAGTGATGAAGCGGATCATCGCCCTGCTGGGCAAAGCACGCCGGAACGGGGTGCCGGTAGTCTATATCCAGCATACAGAGGATCAGGAATATACCAAAGGAACCCCCACCTGGCAGATCAGCGCGCGGATCGCACCGCAAGCGGGTGATTTGATTGTCGAGAAGCCTACCTGGGATGCTTTTCACCAGACGGTATTGCATGAGGAGCTGCAGCGCAGAGGCATTAAACGGCTGGTCATCGCCGGAATGCAGAGTGAATTCTGCCTCGATACCACCTGCAGACGCGCTTACAGTTTGGGGTATGAGAGCATCCTGGTCGAGGATGCCCACAGCACCTTTGACAATGCCTATCTCAGCGGGAGGATATTGTGCTGCACCATAACGCGATTCTCGGCGGACGGTTTGTCCAGCTGTGTGCGGCGGACGAGGTGGAGTTCGAGACGGTCGTATAGAAGCGACCCGTATAATACAAAGAATCCGATCCCGGAAATGGGATCGGATTCTTTTGTGCTGGCAATTAAGTTACTTGAAATGGCTGCTTGGGACACCCTTATAATTTTGAACAGGATCGATGTAGGCTATAGCTGTGGACGCTCCGCGAACGGACCGTTGTTCCAATCGTTGAGGCGACCGCTGCCGCTTTTCCACAATCAGTCCGTCCTCTCCGCTGGTTAAGCAGAAAAAGGTTACTACATCGTTACTACCTAGGCCCAGCGAGGAATTCGAGGGAATTTTGCCTCTCATTTCAGCAATCGGCACTCCTCAGAACAATTCAAAGGCCTTTTTGCCTCTCATTTCACCATTCGGCGCTCCACAGAGCAATTCAAAGGTCTTTATGCCTCTCATTTCACCATTCGGCACTCCTCAGAGCAATTCAAAGGCCTTTATGCCTCTCATTACACCAACCGGCGCTCCAAGGAGCAATTCAGATCAACGTTACTCAAGTACATGCTCAAGAGTTAGTATAGGTAACATAATGGTTACTACTTAGGACCCGCTGTGGGTGTAGAGTGCTGCACTAGAGCGTTCAGAGAAATTAGATGCGAAATGGGTTACTACTTAGGTCCAGTGAGGAATGATAGGGAAATTCTACCGCTAGTTGGACGAAGGTTGGGCGTTCTGGTGAGATTATAGGGAATTTTTACCACTGATGAGGTCCTATCCGCTCCGAATAGCCCTAAATGGACGATGTAGTGGTCACTTTTCCCTATAAGCCACGACAATCGAGCATGAGCCAGGTATTAACATTAGCCAATTAGTTGCAGTTTTTGTTACTACTTAGGACCCTGCGACACTCCAAGCCCTTGAACTAGGTAACCTGCATTTTAGCGGACCGTATAGCCCCTATTTCCTCCTATCTGCGATCTTTTGACGTCTTACGGACCGTATAGCCCCTAAGTCGTCAAAACAGGCTCTAAAGCGAGGGTTTTCTGTGATATAGAGGCTCCTGGGTCCGTTAATCCTGCAAAACGGCCTATGTACAGCAAATAGAGGCTCCTGAGTCCGCAACCGTCTGAAATCGAAGCGAGGGTTACGAGCGAAGAGGGCTAGGGGACCTAAGTAGTAACCAGTTTTTCATCTAATTTATGGTTCCAACTTATCTAACTACCCTCGGAGTGTATTCCAGCACCCTTATCCTTCAACCAACATTACTCCTGAATGCCTGCTTCCAGCGCCATCTCGATCATGTGGTTAAAGGTAGTCTGCCGTTCCTCTGCCGTAGTATCTGCTTCACCGCTGAACAAGTGGTCGCTGACGGTCAGAATCGACAAGGCTTTGGCACCAAAAGAGGAAGCAATCGTATAGAGGGCGGCAGTTTCCATCTCGATACCCAGCACACCATGAGCGGCCAGCTTCTTCACAGGCTCCATGCTGTCCCGGTAGAACGTATCTGCTGTAAGCACATTACCTACCTTGATCGACAGGTTATTGCTCACGCCCGCCTCATAGGCATGTCTCAACAGCCCAAAATCGGCATGAGGGGCATAATCAAAGCCTGGAAAACGCAGCCGGTTAACATTGGAATCCGTACTTGCCGTCATGGCAATAATCACGTCACGCACCTTAATATCGTCCTGAATGCCGCCACAGGTTCCGACACGGATCAATTGCTTCACTCCATAATCCCGGATCAGCTCAGTCGCATAGATTGAGATGGAGGGAATCCCCATGCCGGTTCCTTGTACGGAGATCCGTTTGCCTTTGTATGTACCTGTAAATCCGAACATTCCTCTGACCTGGTTGTAGCAAACGGCATCCTCCAGAAAGGTTTCCGCGATATACTTTGCGCGCAGGGGGTCACCTGGCAACAGGATCGTTTCGGCAATTTCACCGGCTTGTGCACCAATATGAATACTCATGATTTCGCTGACTGCTGTTTCAGCAGGGCAGCTCTCACCTCCAAAGCGTTTCGTTAAATCGTAATATGCCGGATGCCAAAAGTCAATTCACTCTTTAACAGGCTCACGAATGCCAACTTCTCTGAGCAGAACGGTTCCTGCTGGCGTTAGCTCAAACCTGAAGCTGAGCGAACGCCATTCGCTTGGATCAAACTCGGGATTCGCGGCTACAAATTCGGACACGGGTATAGCAAAGCTCTGAAACACAGGTTCTTTCGTCGGTGTAAAAGAGGTAAAGGGAAATTTCAGCAGATTCCCAGTCACCATCGGCAGCAGGTAGGACACTTTGCTCAGTGCTACGGTTGCCACATGACCTTGTGTATCCTCTAGGGCAACGTTCATATCGATCAGAGCTGGTTCGCCGGACTCATTCTGGTCAGCCATATCAAAAACGATCAGGCTGTCGCTCCCCGCACCCACCTGATTATCCGGCAAACGAAGGGTATAAGCTGGAACACCGCCGCCGGCAGTAGCTTGATCCCAGCCCAGTTGCACCGCACGGTACAGTTCCGGGCCATACTTCATCTCCACCTGCTGCTCACTCCACTGCTCCAGATGTTCTCCGGTCCACTCCCCACCAGGTAGCGAAGAGCTGCCAGGGTCTACGTCCTCTTGATAATTGCTAAGCAACGTGGTCTGTGAATCCATATAATTACTGACATACATCGTATTCGGGAGCCATTCCCGCGCATAACCCAGATCTGCAAACACGGCACGATACTCATCCGCCCCTTTGAGCGTGGCATCCAGAAAAGCTGAAATCAACACCTGTGCAACCTGTTGCTGCTCATTCGGGGGCATGAGCTGAGCGATATTATAGAGCTTGTTGTTGAGGCCTATACTATCTTTGTCGCCCCATGTCGTGTTAAATTGACCATGATTGGCTCCATAGATATAGACTGAGCTTTTGAAGAAGTCACTGTCCTTGGCAAAAGAAAGCCGGTTGTATTGGCTGGCCGCACTAAAAGAACTAACATCCATGTCATGTGCGCCTTGCAGCGCCAGAAAGTTCAAATTCTTCAAGTACGTTGGCTGGCCCGCCGGTTTATATTGTCCGTCTGTCCCCGCAATTGAAATGATCGAGCGGATATTGAAGCCGTAATCGAATTTGATATTGCCGTCTTCAGGGTAGGCTGACATTCTGTTAAATGCGGCGGCTGAAGTAATCGCTTCTCCTCCCCGCGAGTGTCCAAGCAGCGCAAGCTGGTTCATATCCACTTTTTCGTAAAAAGGATTGCCGGGACTCGTATTCCACTGCTCCCACACCTTCAGATGTTCAAGCATCAACCAGCCTCTGGCCGGATTCTCAGCTTCTAGCGTATTCAGCAGCATCAGATCGTCATACGGTGAGGAATTGAGGAAATTCTCATCAATCGAAATAAAGATATATCCCCGGCTGGCAAGCAGTTCCCCTAAGTACTCGTACCCAGTATCTGAATAATCTGTCGCATCATGATTCCCATGAACGGAGATTACGAGAGGAAATGGCCCGTCACCTTCAGGATACGAGACATGACCATTAAGAGGCATCCGGTCCGAGCCGAATCCGAAGGTTGATTTGCGCAGAGAGGACCAGTTGTCTACAAAAGCAGAGCCGTTGACCGGTTCTGTGACCAGGGAGTTCTCCTGATTAAATTCCTTCCTGTAGCCGTCTGCACTGCCATAAGTGATCTTGCCTATCTTGTACGTTCCTTTAGAAGCCGGATTGGCCAGATCACTGGCGTAGCGCTCCGCTGTCTTCAGCTCTTGCAGCAGGTAGCCGACAGGCTGTTCGGTAGAGCCGTTCGACAATAACCAATATCCACCGGTCAATCCCATAAGCAGCATGAATAAGGCCAGCACGAGGGCAACCGCTCTGGATCTGAATCTGGCCTCACGGTATTTACCCGCAGACCAGCGGTAGACCAATGCCCCCAATCCAGAACACACTACAAGAACTGCCAACCAAATAAGAATCCCGATCAGCATCGCAGCGATGAAACAGAATAGAATCATCAGCATCGATGCAAGAGCTATCCAGACATAACGTGTCGGCAGTTTCTTAATAAGATGAAACATTGCAGCGAGCAATCCAGATACTAGCAGAAACGCTGCTAGCAATAGCGCAGTTCCAAGTAATTTCTCCCCGATACTGCGGAACTCCAGTATGTAATAAGCTTGAAAGAGAAACAGCACCAGTGCAGTCAAACCAATACCGGCACAAGCTCCTTTCCAGCCGGGAGTGAGGGCTGCCATCCTCCTCTTGATACCGTACAGCCTTCGTTTGAATCTGGTCATTTCCACTTCAGTTTGGGTCAATTGTGCCACCTCGTATGTATTCTTTTGTTCCACTCATCCCTATCAGCCTACCATGTCCATATTATCCCTGTACAGACAATTTGCAGCTACAACAAAAAGCCACTCTCACGAAATGCTGAGAATGGCTGGCATAATAGAAACCTGCTACAGCTTATTGATTATCAAATCTGATCTTGAAGCCCACCTGGCTGTTGGTATTGACATTCTTCACTTTGACTACCAGAGAGGCATTGGGAGCCAGCGAGATTCCGCCGGACAGCGAAGTTCCGCTTCCCAGGCTAACCGTCGAACCGTTGGCATACACCAGCGAATATTGGACATTCAGCTTACCAGCTACCTGGTCGGTTGCAGTATCGAGGGGTCCTACGTTAGTTATCCGAAAAATGGCTGTCTGATTGACCGCTTGCGGGTTAGTGTACTTGAAGGTGACGGTATCGTCATTCTTCAAACTGTGCTGGACGAAATAATTCAGATTCGGAATCACTACTGTAGACGAAGCGGCGAAAACGGAAGAGAACATACTGAACATCAGCACCAGGGCGACGGCAGCAGCAACCAAGCTTTTTCTTCTCATCATCTTCCTCCTCAGGCAAAATGTAAGCGTAGACATCAGCTTGTCCCCATTCTACACTTTTTGGTTATATTTGTATATATAACATTTTATTCCTTTGTTGCAAATCGATCCAACCTTCGAAAAAGGAGTTCTTCTTATCCTATAAGAATTCCCTTCCAGTATCAGCTTATTGTTCAACACAAAAAGCATCACCGTCAGCCAGCCCGGGATGCTCATTGCCGTAGCTATTCGTGTTACGCTTTTCTCCCGGGCAGGCTGTCTGCCAGTCCCCGGCCAATCAGATTGGCCGAGACCGGGGTTTTGCCCACCTCTCTTGCCCAGACGGACAGTTGGCCAACATGATGGATCTCATGGGCAAGGGCATGCCGCATGACTTCGCCCCAGGCCAAGTCCTCCATACTTCCGTCCATGCGTTGCTGCGTATAAATTCTACGCTCCAGTGATTCATCCCAGCCCCGTACAAACGGCTCGATATCCGCCCGGAAACGGGCATCCAGCGCACGCACTTTGGCGAGGCTGCGATAGCCTTCGAAGTCCTCCTGGAAATCTGGTTTGCCCTGAATGGATTGAATCCAGCTCCACTCCACGTCGGCGATATGGAACAAGGTCTTCAGTATACTGCCCACCCCGCCGGAACGTGGCTTCAGCAGCTCCTGCTCCGACAGATTCTCACACCAATGGTACCACTCATCCCTGACGATCCAGTTGTATTGAAACAGCGTCTGCATGTGTATTCCTCCATACGTCGGATTTGAGCATGATAAATGATCAAGTTCAATTTCTTATAAACCAGTTTACCACGTCTTACGACAGCAGCTCCAGTTCATGCAGCTTCTCCAGGATCACCCGGCTGACTTCAGATACCCGGTCACGCTCATCATAGGAGAACCATGCCCACTCTTCGATTTCGGCCGCTGCCTGCAGTTCACCTTCATATTCCGCCGAATAACAGGACATCTTCACCTGGATACCATCCGCTTTGCCATTAGCCTCCGCGGTGAACACACCTATGTACGACACGGTTTCCCGCTTGATCCGCACCGACAGCTCCTCGGCGACCTCGCGCACCAGCGTGTCGGTATCCGACTCGCCGGATTCCCTCTTACCGCCGGGCAGGTAATACAGCTCTTTGCCGCGGGAACGAGCGACCAGTACCCGCTGATCGCGGATACAGATCCAAGCGACCTTATCGATGACAGCGGTCATAGGGATTCTCCCGCAGGCTTCGTATTCAGCTTCGCCTGGCGGCTTCCACCCAGCTTGAATACGAAGATGCCGCCGATGATCACCAGCACGCCAAGCAGCTGATTAAACGTGAACGGAACCTTTTCCAGCCCCAGCCAGCCCAGGGAATCGAACAAGAGTGCGAACCCGATCTGTGAAGCCATTACGATGGAAATGGCATACGTGGGAGTCAGCATCCGCATCGACTGCATCAGGCAGATCACGACGCCGACACCGATCAGACCGCTGATCCAGTACCATGGCTGCATATTCTGCAGCGCAAACGTAGCTCTGCCCTCCACGATCAGGCTGATCGTAAAGGAAGCGACAAACCCCATGCCCAGCACAAGTGTTGTAGCCGACCACGCCCCTGTGCGCTGATTGACATTGCTGTTAAATATATTTTGCAGACTGACGAGCGCTCCAGCGATCATCGCCAATAGTAATCCCATAACCATGTGTAATTCCTCCAGTGTGTTATTCAGTCTTCCTGAGCCATCATGCCTTTCCTTACAGCTTCAGAATAATGACGCCCGCAATCATCATGAAGAGACCAATAAACTGCGTCCGGTTCATCTTCTGCTTCACTACCCCGAACCAGCCGCTCGTGTCGATCACAATCGTCAGACACAGCTGGGCGATCAGCAGGGCGGCAATGGTAAATGTAACCCCGATCTGCTGGATGGCCGTCACTTCACTGAAAATAACTACCGCGCCGTATGCGCCGCCGGTCATATATAGCGGGTTGACCTTGCGGAATTCCTGCCAGTTGCCGTCCCGCACGAACAGCAGAATCAGCAGCGCCATCAGAAATCCGGTCAACTGGGTAACCGTCGCCGCCTGCCACGTTCCGATATCCTGACCGATTCTTGCGTTGGCCACACCCTGCAAGGTAATACAAGCCCCACCCAGTATTGCAAATATAAATCCCTTCATTGCTGCTCTCTCTCCCTCTGTCAACTCTGCTTCCTTATTCTTTAGTTCTTCTTGTCTAATTAAATAATAGATAATGATCTTACGGAAGGACATATGTCCTGAAGTTGCAAATCCGTACTAGTCTCCCCCTTAGAACGGCAAAAAGAACCGGCTGCGCCATCCTGCAGGGAGGGCATCCGTTTCTGCGGCAACTCGAAAGATGAATGATCAGGTGAATCTTATAACGCGAGGGATTCCTCGGTGAATCATTTTAAAAAAAGCTCTCCTCCAAGGGCTCCTACAATTACGATCACCCAAGGTGGCAATTTCCAAAAGATCAGCATACCGAATAAGACAATTGCAAGGACAAAATCTCCCGTAGAAAGTATTGCAGAAGTCCAAATCGGGTTATACAATGCCGCAAGAAGAATACCCACAACCGCAGCATTCACACCCATTAGCGCACCTTGCATAACAGGGCTTTTACGCACACTATTCCAGAAAGGCAAGGCTCCAACAATCAGAAGGAAGGCAGGCAGGAAAATGGCTACAGTAGCTACAGCAGCTCCCCAAACTCCGTGAATCATAGTGCCCAGATATGCCGAAAATGTAAATAAAGGACCAGGTACAGCTTGAGTCGCGCCGTATCCGGCCAGAAAATCTTGTTTGCTAATCCATCCCATAGGAACGACTTCCCTTTCAAGCAGAGGCAGCACCACATGTCCTCCACCAAACACAAGGGAACCTGATCGGTAAAAACTATCGGCAAGTGCAACCCAGGAATAATCGGTCAATTGGCGCAGTATAGGCAGCACGAAAAGTAAGCCAGCAAATAGAATTAGACAAACTGCAGCTACCGCACGCTTGATGGGAACGTGCAACTCCGAAGCTAGGGGAACTTCCTTGTTTCGATAAAGCAACAAACCGACGATTCCAGCAAGCACAATTAGGATAACCTGACTAAATGCAGTCTGCCATACGAGTGTAAAGACCATGGCTAGAATAGCAAGCGTTTGCCGTGTTCGATCCGGTGTTAGCTTCTGGCCCATACTCCAAACAGCCTGTGCGACAATGGCAACAGCAACGATCTTCAATCCATGTATCCAACCGCTATTTCCAAGTTCAAATCCTTTCAACAACAAGGCAAACAATACGAGCGCGATCACTGATGGAAGTGTGAAGCCGAGCCAGGCAACCATACCTCCGAGTAAACCACCACGCAGGAGGCCGATACCTATCCCCACCTGACTGCTCGCTGGACCTGGTAAAAACTGACACAGGGCAACCAAATCAGCATAGCTGCGCTCGTCCAGCCACTTTCTTTTTTGTATGTATTCGACATGAAAATACCCAAGATGAGCAACAGGCCCTCCGAAAGAGGTGAGTCCTAACTTCGTTGAGACCAACCCTACCTCAAGCAGCGTACGGAATTTCGCTTTCGATTTGGGGTCAATTCCCATAGACATGTATGATTCCTCCAGTGAGTTATTCAGTTTTAAGGTGAAGCATCTTAAAGTGCGAGTGCTTCTTCGGTGATCTGGCGGATATTAATGGAGGAGAGCGTTTCTTCATTCACCATGTCGGGGAGAATCTCTTCGAGGAAATAATCAACACTGCGGAGTTTGATATGTTTGATTTTGATCAGCGCGTTGCGGTACATCACGACAAATTCCTTCTCCGTATTGCCGCGTTGCAGCTCGGCGAATGCTTCGTAGACCTGGTCCATTTTGTCGGCAACCTCAAGAATCAACCCTTCCAGCGAGTCATCCTTGCCTTCGCGCAGCTGGTGGTAGAACGTCCCCTTGAACTCCTGCGGGATATGCTCTTCAATGAAATGGTTGACCATGCCTTCCTCTACCTGCTGAATCAGCTGCCGCAGCTGCATGGAGGAATGCTTCACGGGTGTCTTGATGTCCCCGATAAAAATCTCGCCGTAATCATGGCTGCTGGTGATATTGTACAGCTTCTTCCAATCGATCTGTGCGCCGTGCTTCTCCTCAATATCGGCCAACGTTTTGGCATATTGGACGACCTTCCATGAATGCGCCGCGACACTGTGCTCCTCAAACTTAAATTTGCCCGGACAGCGGATGATCCGCTCCAATTCGTTCAGTGATCTGAAATATTTGTGTATGCCCATGTGTTCAACCGTCCTTTGCTGGGATGAATTCTGTTGTCCATTCTATTAAGTATAGACGACCTGTGTTAATGGGTGATTAACGGGGTATGAAATAAAAGGGCATCTCATTGGCTGTTATCGTTTACAATTAAGCATGCCCACGTTATGAACATAATTATGCAGTTTGCTATAGAGAGGAGAATTCCCAGTGGAAACTACACAGATTATCGCCGTTGCCGCTCTGATTCTTGCCCTTCTACTAATGGTCAAGGTATTCAGTCTGCAGGGCAAAGTCAATGAGCTGCGCTCAGACGTTGCTCGGCTGAGCAGCATAAACGGCCATCCGGGAATGACGAAGTCTGCCCCTGCGCCACTTACCGTTCCGTTGCCTTATGCGTACAGTTCGGGGGCTGCTGTGACAAACAACGCTGATCTTGACGCACGATTGCTTTCGCTGATTTCGCAGGGGCAGAAGATTAAGGCTATTAAAGAGATGCGTGAAGCGACGAATATGTCGCTGAAGGATGCCAAGGATTATGTGGATGGGCTGGCGGTGCGTCATGGCTATTAAGCCTATAATGGGGTTCTAACCGTGTCCGAATGCTAACAGCGGCTATGCCGTCCTCCCAGAGGATGGCATAGCCGTTTAAATGTAGCAGGAGGTTTTCAATCAAACATCTTTGTTCCGATAGATCCGCAGGGAGATCAGGTAAGAGCAGCCTAGGATTAGCACATACGCCACAGCAAAGATCAGGTACAGCAGCCATTTCCGGTCCGTGCCCAGATCAGACCAGCTGTTGATGAGAGGCAGCTTGGTAGATAAGTTAGCGAACACGCTGGAGCTGGCCATGATTACCACCATAAACACGATATTCACATACTGTGAGCCTTTTGAGCCCAGCCAGTAATAGAGCGGCAAATAAATAGCGGCAAGCAGCGGGAACGCAGCAGTCGTAAGGCCAGTTTCTCTCCAGAATCCAGCGCCCAGCTCTTTCCCCATCACGGTTGCTGCAATGAAAATGACAACAACACTAAGAAAGCCGAGCAGCGCAAACGGAACCGTTGAGACATATTTGGCGGCTACAATCTGTTGCCTGCGCAAGGGCAGACTGAGTAGATACCGCTGGTTCATCTCACTGCCATCGATCGAGCAGGCATTGATCAGCAGCAGCAAGGAAGGCAGCAAGGTGAATAGACTGAAGCTATCGATATTCGTATAAGCCATCAGCAGATAATAGAGCAGAATCGGCAGCAGAAATTTTTTGGATAAAATCATGTCCTTGCGGATCAGGTAGACAGCGCTTGTCATGTACAGCACTCCTCTATGTAATCATATATGTGCAACAATAATCTTAACTTCTAAATAATACTAATGACAGTCTGTAAGAGGCATAGAGCAGTAGTAGATCACACACACCAGCACCTGCCAACAACAACGTATCCGGGAGTCCGGTATAGCCCAATTCTTGGGCAATCAGAACATCAACGTCCAGCTTGGCGGCGCTGATAATAAGTAAACTAGTACTAACATTAAACAGCGTGTTCATTACTTTCCTGTACTCCATTCCGAAATAGACGGGCAGATACAGGGCAGCACCGATAGGAATAAGCACTATACTTAGGATCAAAGCGTTCCCGTAACCACTTTTCTCCATGATGCCCAGAAGGCCAGCCACACTGGAGAGCACGAACGAACAGAGCAGTGCAAACAGCAGATACGGAATCAGACTTAAGTATTTAGCCCTGACAATCTCCGTGCGGGTTACCGGAAGACTCATCACATATTGCCAGTTATTCTGACGAACCTCGATAGAACAGCCGAACATGAGCAGCAGCAGACAAGTGATCATAACATCGAGACCCGAGCTTTCCGGCAGATTGTATAAGATAAACAGGTTGTACGCGACCGCAAAGCAGCTGAAATAGCGGACCAGATAACAATCCTTCCGAATCAGCCGGACCACATTAGACATGCAGCGTACCACTTCCCTTGACGGTAAAATACATAATTTCCTCCAGCGTAGGCGTCTCGCAAATCGCAATGCTCTTGAAATACTTCTCCCCTTCCGCCCGGTTGCTCACCAGTCCCTCGAAGCCATGCGCCGTCTCCCGCAGACCTGTGAACCAGGCACGCACATCGCGGTCCAGCAGCTCCTTGCCGCCTTTGACCAGCATGTATTTCTCCGGCAACACATCCTTCATCTCATCAAACACAAGCTTGCCATCATTCACAAAAACGATGTAGTCCGCAATCCGGCCCAGGTCGGTCGTATTATGGGTGGAGAACAGAATCGATTTATTCTCATCCTGAATATGTTCACTGAGCAGATCCAGCAGTTCTCTGCGGAACACCGGGTCCAGCCCTGCCGTCGGTTCATCCATAATCAGCAGCTCGGCCCCGTGGGACAAGGCGATCGCCAGGGCGAACTTCATCTTCATTCCCTTGGACAGCTCCTTGATTTTCTTATCCTCCGGAAGCTTGAAGTGATCCAGGTACCGCTGGCACAGCTCTTCATTCCATTGGCTGTAGAAGGGGGCGGTTATTTTCTTCATCTGCTTCACGGTGAGGTGCTCGTAGTAATAGTTCTCGTCCGACACATAGCCGATCCGGTCTTTGATGGAAGCGGCATGCAGCAAGTTCTCTTCGCCAAAAATGCGGATGCTGCCCTGGTCCGGGTACACCATGCCCATGATCATCTTGATCAGCGTGGTTTTGCCAGCACCGTTAGGCCCGATCAGGCCAGTAATAAACCCCTTGCGGATGGTGAAATCCAGCTCTTTGATCGCAAAGCGATTATAGGTCTTGCTCACCTGACTGATTTCGATCACGTTGTTACTCATTCTTTGTCCTCCTCTTCATAGAGCAGCTTCATCATTTCCGTAATTTCGGCAAAATCAATGCCCAGCAGCTTGCTCTCCTCGATAATCTCCTTCATTCGGCTCTCCACGATCCGCAGCCGCTGCTCGCGGATGAATTCCTGGTCCGCACCCGACACGAACGAACCCTTGCCGACAATGGAATTCACCAGCCCTTCCCGTTCCAACTCCTCGTAAGCCCTCTTGGTCGTAATGACGCTGATCTGCAGCTCTTTGGCCAAGAGCCGGATGGAAGGCAGCGGTGTACCGGAGACCAGCTCTCCCTGCAGAATCAGCTGGCGGATCTGGCCCACTATCTGGGCATAGATTGGTTCACCCGAGGTGCTTGATATCAAAATATTCATGTTGCAGCACCATCATCTCTTTGTATTTATTGTGATTAATGTATATATGTAATATATACACTATAGACAGGGTTGTCAATCCCTTGGCGGCAAAACAAAAAGAGCGTCCTCACAACCGTTTAATGGGTTGCGGGACGCTGTAGGTATCATCCGGAACGGCTAGCAACGACCGGAATCTCTGCCATCTCCCGGGTCAGCACATGCACCTCCGATTCATGCACCCCTGTGCCGGTTCCCGTAGTCAGGATGAGCACAAACTCGTCTTCCCCCTTGCCATCTAGATTGCCCAGAGCGATCTCCGGATAAAAAGAAGGGTTGCCCACATTTCTCCACTCATAGGCGCTCGACTGGTCTCCGATCTGCACCGTAAGCGGTGAGAAACATGTCCTTGCTCTTCAATTCACTTCCTCCTTAGGTGGAATAAGTCATGTATTGTTTAATTATTCCATACCCATTCCTTAAGGATGTTAATAAAGCGTCACATTTGATTTAAAACTTAGTAACCTTCTCCGGCTGCGGGCTGAACTCCTTATAGTCGATGAATTCTACTCTGTATAGTCGATGAATTCTACTCTGGTTGCTGTCCCCGTAGTTTTTGGAAAGTTGCTTCTGGAGTGCCCCGCCTTTCGTTAGGGACCGTATAGCCGCTATTTGTGCAGATGTGGCCACTTTTGCTTGGGTAGCGGACTCCAGTGACCTTATTTCCCGCAAATGAGTGCTAAACCAGCGGTTGTAGCCCACATACGAGCTCTGGAGTCCGTTAGCCGCATAAATACGCAGTTTTTGGACAAATAGCGGCGCTGGGGTCCGTTAGCAGAGAACATAACTGGTTGAGTGCGATGGTCCGGGGTTGTGGGGTTGTGGGGTTGTGGGGTTGTGGGGTTGTGGGGTTGTGGGGTTACGGGCTTGCGTGTTTACGGAGTTCAGGGCACCGGAGGGGCCGCTGAAGCTAGCCCCAAGCCCTAATCGGCCAGAAAGCCAACAGGGGACGTTCGAAACAGGATTATGATTTAGACCAGCTCAAAGGCTGCCTCCTGCCCAGCTCTTGAATATGTAAAAAGCGCGGATCAGGGTAACCTGCACGCGCTTGATTTATTAACTATTTTCTTCCAGCTCATCCGGTACGTCGTATTTATCGATATGTGAGGTTATAGCTTCAACTGCTTCGTTGACACCCTTCGTGGCGGGCACATTTCGGATTACATCATCAGTACGGTCGTGAAAGTTCAAATTGTCCGCTTCAATGGCTTTCTGTTTAATTTCTTTGTCTTTCATGCTCAATATCTCTCCCTTCTTATTTCACTTCATATTCAGAGTTCGTCTTTACTATGCACGAGGTGAAGGTCTGTTATTCATACATTCTGTTAGTCTATCCAGACCAATTGCACTAATTAATAGCCGTTCTTTCCTGTTACCTAACATATTTTGTGTCCATCTACAAAACCTCCATCACCAATGTAATACTCCGTTTCACCTATAACTGTCTTTAAAGTGAATTGCAAACCTTTGTAATACTGGTTTTCTTTATTCGGCTCACCTGTACTTACCGATACATTCATTGACAGTTCATGCCCGTGTTTTATGATCCTTGAGATCTATGTAATACTAACTTCAATTTTATTAATTATTTCAGTTATAAGTTTTTTCATCGCAAGAAATAGAAAAACATCAAGCCACACTCAACCACAAAAAGAAAGCAGCGATTCTCCAATCACCCGAGAATCACTGCTGTGCTTGATTATTACTGTTTGCCAGGAAGCCAACACGGTTACTTGTAGACGTCCTGCAGGAATCCGGTGGCCGTATGAGCCGCGATCAGCTCGTCGCACATGCTGACAATATCATCCATCGACAGCTCAGCCGAGGTATGCGGATCCAGCATGGCTGCATGATAGATATGGTCCTTCTTGCGGGTCATGGCCGCTTCGATCGTCAGCAGCTGGGTGTTGATGTTCGTGCGGTTCAGAGCCGCGCACTGCGGCGGCAGATCACCGACGAAGGTAGGCGTAACACCGCTGCTGTCTACTAGGCAAGGGACTTCGACGCAGGCTTCCCGCGGCAGGTTCGTGATCAGGCCGGTGTTCATGACATTGCCGCCGATTTTGAACGGAATGTTCGTCTCCATCGCCTCCAGAATGTAGGAGGCATATTCATGAGAGCGGGTATGCTCCAGCTGCTTGTTGCCCACCAGCTCCTCGCGCATCTGCTGCCAGTTGCTGATCTGCTCCACACAGCGGCGCGGATACTCGTCCAGCGGAATCTGGAAACGTTCAATCAGCTCGGGATAATGGCGCTTGATGAAATACGGATGATATTCCGCATTATGCTCCGAGGACTCAGTAATGTAATAGCCGAATTTGAGCATCATCTCGTAGCGGACCATATCCCCATGGTGCTCCTGCTGCTTCTCCGCCGCCCGGCGTTTAATTTCGGGATAGAGATCCTCTCCATTCTTAGTGACCTCTAGCAGCCAGGCCATATGGTTGATCCCGGCGATCTTGGCCTGCACACCGGTTTGGTCGATACCCAGATGCTCAAACAGGCCGGGGATGCATTGCTGCACACTGTGGCACAGACCTACCGTCTGCACGCCGCCGTAAGTGTTCATAACATTCGTCAGTACAGCCATCGGGTTGGTATAATTCAGGAACAGTGCATCCGGGCAGACCTCGCGCATCTCGGCCGCGAAATCGAGCATGACCGGAATCGTGCGCAGATTGCGGAAGATCCCGCCGATACCCGCAGTATCGGCAATGGTCTGGCGCAGTCCGTATTTCTTTGGAATCTCAAAATCTATAATCGTAGACGGATCATAACCGCCGACCTGAATAGCGTTGATCACATAGCTGGCTCCGCGCAGTGCTTCCTTGCGGTCGGTATAGGACTTCACCTGGCAGGTGCTGCCGCTGCTTGCTTTGATATGGTTCAGCATATTCTCCGAATCGTTCAGGCGCTGCAGGTCGATGTCGAACAGGGCCAGCTCGAAGCCCTGAAGCGCGGGGGTCTGCATACAGTCCCCCAGCACATTTTTGGCGAACACGGTACTTCCCGCACCGATAAATGTAATTTTGGGCATGGCAAATATTCCTCCTCTTAGTTAAGGCGGCCTATGCTTCCAGAGCCAATAACTGCTGCAATGTCGGCATTCTCCGCTGCTCTCTTCCTTATCTACTATAGAGTAGAGCGCTCCCAAACCCTATGGAGAAACCTAATTCGATTATGGATATTTGTTGCATTGTTGCAAGCGGTATCGTATGTTGAAGGGAGAACAATGTTAGGATAAAAGAAGGTAGGAAGCTATGAACCCTGAACATTATGAATTTATGGTGGGCTTCAATCCGCAACCTGAGGAACGTGAGCTGACCGTGCTGTTCAGCGGTGAAGGCAGACCGATTCCCGGTCACAAGATGGGCCCCTCTGTCCACGATTATTATCTGATCCATACCGTGCTGACCGGTGAAGGCCATTTCCAGAGTGGCAGCCTCTCGCAGACTTGCCGGGCCGGGGACACCTTCGTTATCTTTCCCGGCTCGCTGTTCAGCTACCAGGCCGATTCGTCCAATCCCTGGCATTATGCCTGGGTTGCCCTGCAAGGTGAAGACGTTCAGCAGCTGTTCGCCGAGGTTGGCATTATCCGTGGCCGTCCGCTGCAGCAAGCCGCCAATGTCGCCGAGCTGCACCACTTGTATGAACGCATCCGCTTGTCCTTCAAGCAGTCTGCTTATCCCCGGCTGGAGAATCTGGAGGCTTCCGGCTGGCTGCGCCTCTTACTCTGCCAGCTTGGCCTCGCCAATGCCGCAAGCCTGCCCGAGCATTCCGTGCTGCTGCCGGACGTGATCGAGCTGCAGATTGACCAGGCGATCCGCTGGCTCTCGCTGCAGTTCCACCAGCAGATTAGCATCGACCAGTTGGCCTCTACGCTGGGTTATCACCGGGCGCATCTATCCAAGGTCTTCAAGCAGCGGACCGGACTGTCCCCCAAGCAGTATCTGCTGAAGGTAAGAATGGACAAGGCGCAGGCGCTGCTTAACGGCCCGCTGACGATTGATCAGGTGGCTACTTCGGTCGGCTATAACGATGCTCTATATTTCTCCAGGCATTTCCGCAAATGGTGCGGGATGTCACCGAGCGAGTTCCGCAGCAGCCTGCGCTAGAGCAGACTGCCGTGTCTTGTCGATGATACCCTTACCACTAAAGGAGGTTCATTATGTATTCCAAACCTAAGCTAGTCCTGTTCTGTAGCTCGCAATCCTTGCCTTGATTACTGTTTACGCCTGTACCAGGATGTATCCGCACCTGCACGTGCTTTCTCTAGAATAGCTTGTATAAAAGCCGTTTTGCCAGCGCCGTAAGCATCCCTATCGTTGCGGTGCTGCCCGGCGAGCCTGTTCTTAAGTTCAGCGTAAGCTTGACGGTCCGCCTCATGGGAACACAAATAGTCACGCAGAGCAAGGTGCTCCACGAACCCTTTGCCGTCCTGTGGGCAGACGAACAAGTGATATTTCATGAATTCGTCTTCCTGTATCCGCTTGAATGCCTCCCTGCCTTCGATTCCCTGGTTCCCCTCGTGCACATACCCGATCTTCGCCAGCCGCTCGATGATTTCCGGCAGCACATCATAACTTGCCATTACCAGATCCAGATCTATAATGGGCTTGGCATCGAGCCCTGGGACAGAGGTGCTGCCGACATGTTCAACGGCAAGGATCAGATCGTCCACATAGGGCAGCAAGTATTCTTTGATTCTAGTGAATTCATGCGCCCATTCCGGGTTATAGGGTACTACTTCTATGGCTTGTGTTCTTGCCACGATGATATTAACCTCCTAAGCAATCCATAATTTATGTTCATTTTATTATATCAAGCCACTCACGGGGCCGCATCCATCACATCCTTGATGCTGATCCAGTCCCAATCATCCTCTGACCACCTGAATTTAAGCTGTCTGTGCTGAACATTGACCATCATCACGATGCCGCGGGCAGTTCTGTCTCCCTCCGGATCGAATAGCGTCAAGGTAATCGCGCTATGCTCCTCCATCGATTGGGCGAAGATGTGCTGCAGCTCGTCCAGCGCCTGAGGGTCTAGCTCGGGTCTGCGCCGCAGCTCCTGCCGCTGTGCGTCGTCAAGAATCCGATCCTTGTGCTCAATCAACATCATCCGGCTGCTCTCCCAGAGACCGTTGCCTTCCAGTTTCTTTCTCATGCTGTCTGCCTCCATGACCTGACGATTCTCAAATACGAACATTTGTTTGTATTATACTCGCATACGTACAGGCTTACAAATGTCAAAAAAATCCGCCAGCCTGCTAAGCAGACCAGCGGATCAAATAAAACAGCAGACCCTTGCAGCAATATTTTAAATTAGATCACAAATGCCTTGGTGATAATAACCAGCAGGATGAACAATACCAGAATACTTGTGGTAGAAGTAAACCCGCCGCCGTATCCGCCGACTCCACATTCACTCATTCCTAACGCCTCCTTTTACTCCTTTTAATTGAGTACATCACAGAATATGCAGAGGCTACTTCTACGCTTGGGTATTCAGGAAAGGAATCTGGAGGACAAGTGCCAGGAAAGTTATTCTTCCTTGCCTCTGGCCGGCAGGGCAGAGATCGTATGCTGCTGGCGGTATTCAGTAGGTGTGAGCTTAAACCGCTTGCGGAACATCTGCGTGAAATGTCTCATATCCTGATAGCCAACCTGCTCGGCGATATCGGCCAGCTTCAACCTGGAATGGAGCAGCAGCAGCTTCGCCTGTGCAAGCCGCAGCGTAGTGACATACTCCTTATAGCCCTGACCGGTCTTCTGTTTAAACAGCTGGCTGAAATAGGCCGGATTCAGAAAGACTACGGACGCGATTTTCTCCAAAGACAAGTCCTCATAGCAATGCTCCTTGATATACTGTAATGCCACGTTAATCGCTTTCTCTCCGCTGCCTGTATGAGGCCCCGCTTCGCAGGCCTGTGCCGCCGAGGTTTCCCTCAGCCCGTTCACGACCTGCGGAACAGTCTTGAAGTCGAAGCAGAGGCCAGAATGCAGCAGCTGGAACGGCACCTTCAGATAATGCTTGAGATGGACCTGCGCTTCCTGCCGGAAGGGCTCAATTCCGGCCCCCTCCGGCAAGCTGAGCAGCGCCAGCAGGCTCTGCCGATCATAGCTGACGACAACCCCGCACCCATGGCCCTCAATCAGCTCGGAGAGCACATTTTCGACAATGAAATGCTCCAGCGTCACACTCTGCCTAACTGCATTCAGCTGAACCATAACCAGATAAAAGCTGCTGTAATCCGCGATAAACGGACCAATATCCAGATTGCCGACATCCAGTCCTCGCGCAAGCCGCTGGAATACGCCTTCGCGCAAATATTTCAGGCTGGTCTTCAGCCTTGCCCCGGCCTGACTGAGCTGGTTATCCTGCTCAATTTCCAGGGTCAGGTCTGCAATCAGCTCCTGCAGCCGGCTTTTGCCGATCGGCTTCAGCAGATAATCCCTCGCGCCCAGACGGACCGCCTCCTGCGCATAGGCAAATTCGCTGTGTGCAGAGATCACCACCCATTTGACGTACGGATAACGCCGCCTTGAAATGCGCATGAATTCCAGGCCGTTCATGCCTGGCATCAGAATATCCGTCAGCACAATCTGGATCTGCTGCTCCTCCATAAGGCGCACAGCCTCTTCTGTGGAGGCAGCCACCACTACCCGGTGATCCGGGCTGATCTGCTGTATCGTCCGCTTGATCCCTTCCCGGATCACCCGCTCATCGTCCGCTATCAAGATATTCATGTTGGGTGCGTGCCTCCTTCCTGCGGAGCCGGCAATACAATGGCCACCTGTGTTCCTGCCCCGGGGGTGCTGTGAATCTCCAGACCGTAGGCCTTGCCGAACAGCTGCTGCAGCCTGCGGTGCAGGTTCTGCAGGCCAATGCCGCCTGTGCCATTGTCTCTGGACGACTGCCGTCCAGGCCATGCCAGCGATTCCAGCAGTTGCTCCAGCTTGGCCGCCTCCAATCCGCTGCCGTTGTCCTCCACGATGATCCTCAGCGTCTCCCCGTCCTCCTGAATGAACACTTTCAGCACACCCCCATCCTTAAGCGCTTCCAGTCCATGCTTGACTGCGTTCTCAATAATCGGCTGCAGAGTCATCTTGGGAACCCGCACCTGCAGATACCGCTCCTCAATCTCACATTCAACGGTAAGCCGCCCCTCCAGACGAAGGGAGATGATCTTCAGATAATGGCCAATCTGCTCCAGCTCCTCCTGCAGCGTCACCTCTACACCGTCCTCCCAAGCACTGCTGTAGCGGAACATCGAGGACAGCGAGAGCACCAGCTCACCCAGCTGCTCATTGCCTTCCTCATCCAGCATCCAGTAGATCATATCCAAGGTGTTATATAGAAAATGGGGGTTAACCTGCGACTGCAGGGCATGCAGCTCCGCGTTCTTCTCACTGACAGAAGAATGCTTCACCTGTTCAATCAATTCCTCGATCCGGTGAACCATCCGGTTGAAGGAGGCCACCAGAATATTGATCTCCTGATAAGAGGACACCTTGACCATGCCGCGGAAGTTGCCGATCTCGACCTGCTTCATCTCACGGATCAGCTTCTTCAGCGGCAGTGACAACGATCTGGACACCAGCGAAGCAATCAGGGTGGAGAGCAGAATGAGGATGAAGATGACAATTAGCAGATAGCGCTTCATCTCCACCAGCTCTACGTTAAGGTCACGGTCCGGAGTAATAATCATCACCCACCAGCCGGAGAAGGTCAGCTTGGAGGCGACGACCAACCGGTCCGCTTCCTGCCTCACGATGACTTCCTCCGAGTTCTTCAGCGACGGGAGACGGTCCAGCGCCGGCTTCGGATCTGTAGCCGAGGTCACGAAGCGGCCATCCTCGGAGAGCAGGTACACCTGGCTGTGCTCGCCCAGCTTCACATTATCCAGCGCGTCCAGGACACGCTGCGGATTCGTCTCATAGAGCACAATGCCGATGGGCTTGTGTTCATTCAGATCATAGATTTGGCGGCCAAAAGCAAACACCGGACTGTCCTCGACCTGGTCAATCAGCGAATGCTCATAGACGCCAAGCCAGACCATTTTGCCTGAAGAGGCCTGCAGCTGGCGGTACCAATCCTTCTCCCTGTATTTTGGGTCCACCACATTCATATTGTTGCCATAGTTATAGATCTTGCCGTAATCGGTAATGACATGGATGCCAACCAGATCATCCCGCGAGTAGAATATCGCCCCGATAATATTCGTAATCGTCTGCTCGTTAATATAGGCTACCGCCGGTTCATCGGTGGTTTCGTTCAGCAGCCGGATCAGCTCAAAGTTGTTGCTGAGCGATTTGGAGAGGCTGTCATAACCCTTATACAGCAGGTTGAAGAGTCCGGCGGTCTGCGCCACATTTTTCTGCGAGAGGTCGCTGATCTTCTCATGGAACTGGTTCGTGGTCCGTCCGTAATAGAGCAGGCTGACAATCAGCAGAATACTGGACATGCCAAAAAGAAACAGCAAAAACATCCGCTGGTGAATGGAATGAAAGCGTCGCAGTACCTCTCCCCTCCCCCAACTGTGTTCTGCTGCCCTGGTATCATCATTATAAATCCGCTTTGCGATTATGCAAGATCAATTAACCTTTAACCGCTCCGGCAACCATCCCTTTCGTAATTTGATTGGACAGGAAGAAGTAGATCAGGATAACCGGCAGCGCGCCCATCACCAGGAAAGCCCCGATATTTCCGTAGTTGACCGAATACTGGCTAACGAAGGTGTAGACTCCGAAGGGCAGCGTCTTCAGTTTCTCCGAGGAGATGAACGTGGCGGCCAGGATATATTCGTTCCAGATGTTGATGAAGGTCAGAATGCAGACAGTCATCACCGGCGGCACAGACACCGGCAGGATGATGCTGCGGAAGATACGGTAGACGCTCGCCCCGTCGATGAACGCCGACTCCTCAATCTCATGGGGGATGCTGTTCATGAACCCGCTGAGAATAAAGACGGCAATCGGGGTGGAGAAGGCAATATACGGAAAGATCAGCGACAGATGGGTGTTGAGAATATGCATGTTTTTGAAAATAATCATCAAGGGAAGCAAGGTGGCCTGCATCGGGATCATCATCCCCATTAGAAAAATCGTCATCACCACACTGCCGTAGCGCCAGCGGAAACGGGATATCGCATACGCCGCCATCGAGCTGAGCAGAATTACACAGAGCATCGTCACTCCGGTCACCAGCACACTGTTGGACAGGTACTTCAGATAGCTGCCGGACTTGTAAGCCTCACTGTAGTTATGCCACTGAAATTCCTTCGGGAAGGAGAAGAAGCTGCCGTCCAGAATCTCTTCGTTGGTCTTCAGGGAATAGAGCAGCAGCCAGAGCAGCGGATAGAGCTGGGTAACTACAGGCACGGCAAAAAGAAGATACACGAATCCTTTTTTCCATTGAGACATGACCGCGCACTCCTCTCCTAACTGAATTTGCGTTCAAGCTTGTTGAACAGGAAGTTGATGATAACCGTGAAGACAAGGCATAGCACGACCAGAAAGGTTGCAATCGAGCTGCCATAGCCGTATTTGAAGGACAGGAACGAATTGTTGTACATCACGGTTGAGATGACATCGGTGGCATGCGCCGGACCTCCGGCAGTCATTACCATCACCAGGTCGAAGGCCTGCAGGGACCCGATAAAAGCGAGCACCATCGATATTTTGAAAATCGGCACAATCAGGGGAAACGTAATATAACGATCCGCCTTGATGCCGTCTGCGCCGTCAATCCTTGCCGCTTCATACAGCTCGTCCGGAATGTTCCGCACCCCCGTATACTGGATCAGCAGATGATAGCCGAAATACTGCCACAGTGACACCAGATAGATCGAAAACATCGCAATCTTCGGCTCAGTCAGCCAGTTATGTGTCCAGCTGTCCAGTCCGAGCGAGATCAGCAAGCCGTTCAGCATGCCGCCCATCGAGGTGGGGTTGTAGACCGTTTTCCACAGCTGGCCGATAATAACGACCGACAGAATGACCGGAGTGAAATAGATCGAGACCAAGGTATTGCCTTTGCGCAGATAACGGTTCAGCAGTATGGCCATCGCGAGGCACAAGGGGATTTCGAGCATCGATGCTACCGCATACAGCAGGGTCCGTCTGACCGAAGGCCAAAAGACCGGATCATGCAGGAACATCTCTCTGAAGTTCGCCAGTCCGACAAACTCCGCCTGATTAATGCCATCCCATTTCAGCAGCCCGGTGTAGATGGACACCAGAATCGGGATAAATACAAGACACACATACAGCAGCAGACACGGCAGGATGAAGACGGCTATTGTGCGTGCGGGCACCTTCAGAACTTTCATGACTTCCGCCTCCCAGCAAGTGAAACATCAGATTAATCCGGTGTGAAGCCGCGTGGGGCGCTTCGCTTCACACCGGGAAGGCAGTTGTTGGTCGCTGCCGGCGTTTCCTTATTGCTTATTACTTATTTATTGGCTTCAAAAGCACTCTGATGCTCCTTGGCTACCTGCGCGGAATCCACCTTCTGCACGAACAGGTTCTGGATGCTGCTCAAGTGCACCTGGGCCGTTGCCGGATTCATCGTATTGTCAAAAGCGAGATCGCCGCCCTTCACCTGGTTGAACAGGCCGGCAATGTTGATCGCCAGATCGGAGTATCCTGCTGCCTTTAGGTCGCCGTCCACCTTCTGCCCGATACCTACCGCATTCTTCAGCTCAAACTGCTTCTTGGGCAGGTTCAGCGCGAAGAAATTTAGGAAGTCCATCGTTTCCTGCAAGTGCTCGCTGTTAGCGGATACAGCAAAAGCACTGCCTGGAGCCAGCATGAATTCATTCGGGTCACCCTTGCCGTTTACGGTCGGGAATTGGAACGCGCCTACTTTGCCGGATACGGACGAAGCATCAATCGCCCCGGTTTCCCAGGAGCCGATGACCCACATCGCCGCTTTGCCGGATTTGAAAATATTGCCGCCTGCCGTGGCGTCGATCGAGGTCGCCCCATCCGGGAACGCACCCGCCTGAACCAGCGATTGGAAGGCGTCAACGGCTTCGATGAAGGCAGGGTCTTCGAAGGTTCTTTTGCCATCCTGCACATCCTGCAGGAAGCCCGGGCCGCCGTTGGTGCGCAGCAGAATGTTCATGAACAGGAACGAGCCGGTCCAAGAATCCTTCTCGCCGATAGCCAGCGGTGTGATACCCTTGTCTTTGAGAATCTTCACATCCTGAAGCATCTCCTCGAAGGTGGTTGGCGTCTTGGCGATGCCCGCCTGCTCGAACAGCTCTTTATTGTAGAAGACCACTTCAATGTTATTGCCGTCTGGGAGCGCATACACCTTATCGTTGAAGCTGTAATAATCCAGCAGGCCGGATTGGTAGGTATCCTTCAGCCCGTTCTGTCCGAGCATGTCATTCAGCGGTGCGAACAGCCCTGCGTCGACAAAAGGCTTCATTTGCGCAGCCGGATTGACAATCGTGATGTCCGGTACTTCCTTGGAAGCCGCCTGGGTCTTCAGCTTCACCTTCTGCTGGTCGGTGTTCAGCGTATCCAGCTCAATGTGAATATTCGGATGCTCCTTCTCATATTGCTCGGACAGTTCGTGCACCATCTTGTAGGACGGAGCGGCCGGATCGGGGTAAATATTCTGGAACGTGATCGATACCTTTTTGTCGCTGGAGGTGTTGGCCGGAGCCGTAGTTTCCTTGGTGTTCGTGCCGGTATTCGCAGCGGCATCTTTGTTGCCGGTGTCACTGCCTTCATTGTTGGAGTTGCCGCAAGCTGCCAGAGTAAGTGCCAACGCAGCCGACAGGACCCATACAAAGGTTGTTTTTGACTTCTTCTGGACCATATTTAATGCCCCCTGTTATCGTGGTATATTAAGCAAGCTGTGGCAGCGAATAAGGACGCTTAGTCTTGGGCAGGTATGCATCAAGATGAAAATCCAAGTCCGCATGCACCCCGTGCCCTGTAATTCGCGTCACTCTTCTTGCGCAAGCTCAGCTTATATAGCTACATTATCGTTTGGTGAAGCGCTTCCAACAAGATGCGAACTTAAGGATAAAGGTTTGTTTTTTCTAGAATGTTTAGAACTGTAGGAGCGGACCCATCAAGAAATCTGCAGACAACAGCGGCCGGAAGTCCAAACATTCCCCGCAGTTACGACCAGACCCAATATGAAAATCTAAAGTTCAACTTATATAGTATAGAAATTGGAACAGGACTGTCTCATTCGCAGCAATTCCGCTGACGAGACAATCCTGTTCACCTTATCTATAGGATTCAGCCGGTTCGCTGGTTCGTATGTTAGGCAAGCGATGGAGCGGCTGTGTTACTCGCAAGAACCTGGACGCCTATCGACACCCATGTTATCCGTTCAAACGCTGCTTCAGCGAGCTGATCTGGGCCAGATGATGCCGGCCATGCCAGGCAAACCGCTGCGTAGCCTGTTCCAGGGTCATCGCCCCATGTGTGGGACTTGTGAAACAGCGCTGGAACTGCTCCGCAGGCAATGTCCGCAGCAGGATCACGAACCGGTGGCGAAGGGATTCCAGCAGCTGCAGCGAGAACACTATCGGCGTCTCCTCATAGTCGGCCAGCTCCGCCCATAGATCCTCGCGGTAAGAACCGGCCAAGGGGGATTCCTCGGTCAACGCCCGTTTGAAGCGGATGTACGCGTTCATATCATTGTCGGCCAGATGATGCACCACCTGCTGCGTGCTCCAGCCTCCCGGCCGGTAGGGTATGCGCAGCTGTTCGGGTGTGAATTCTGCTACCGTACGCTTCAGATCGGCCGGTAGAGCGGCGATATCCTCGATCCAGCCTGCCCGCTGCTCCGCTGTCGGCTGCTCCTGCGGGGTGAAATGACCCAAAGGGTAAGATAATGACATGTTCATGAGTATGGCCCCTTTCGTCTATCGACTCTAACTACTCCTATTCTTGTTCTCAGACACATTAGCGGTATTCATTCTCTATCACTAAATCTGCTGTTAGCACCATTAGAGCAAATAGCACCACACACAAGCAGATACAAGTAGACACAAGCAGACAATTTCGTTTTCTACTCATAGGTTGGTGCTCGGACTGAAAATGGTGTTTTAACTGAAATACTTGCAGATTCGGTTGCTGCTTAGGCCTCCATTAGATAGGAGCATCCAAGACTTGGTCTCTTGATCGCCACATTAGTCCAGCCACCGATTTAAGTGCGAAAACGCATCTAATTTGCCGATTTTTTCTGTTTTGGAGCAAATAAGTGCGAAAACGCATTTAATTTCGAGTTTTGAGCAGTACAGAAGCGATTTTCTCCAAAATAGTTGCAGATTCGCACTTATTTGCCCGAAACAGGAGTTTCAGCTGAAATTAGATGCACTTTCGCAACTAATTTGTCTTGACGCTACCGGACACCCCTTACCGGGTGCGCAATTTATCTCAGGGTGTTTCCAAACCTGGATACAATTCATGTTATTAGTCGAAGTAGCAGCTTCTTTCGCATGCAGCTCTGGAATGGCTGGTCCACCTTCCATTTTAACCTGCGATGTACGAACTAGGAGCTGTCTTTCGCAGTTGTTTAACTAACCAGTGATCTTATTCCGGCGGCTGATCCTGCCCCTTCCACAGCTTCAGCACCTCGGTGAGTCCAGGGAGATCGAGGCCGTCCAGCGAGAAGGCTTTGCGCAGCAGGTCATGCGGAATAAATTCATCATATTTGCCTAGATAAGGCGCTTCGTCTGGCGACAGAAGCTGCAGCGGATCCTGCACAGCTACGGTTTCGGCAAGAATCTCCGCTTCCAGCGTTTCCGCATCGGCCTTGCCTGCAACCACCATATAATACGGCTCCATCGGTACGACGGAACGCAGGCCCATAGTGCCCTTCAGGTTGTTCTTCAGCAGCCGCTCCAGCGTGCGGAACTGGCGGCTGCCAGCCCAAGGCAGGATGAACATGGAGTCGCCGCCTGCGGGCAGGACGGAACGCGTCAGCAAGCCGCTCTCCTTCGCCAGGCGGCGAGCCCGTTCCAGACGCGCCGCCGCACTGGGAGCGAGATAAGGGTACAGCATCGTCGCGCCCAGCACCTCGCGGATTTTGGTCATAATGCGCGTGTGCACATCGCCTCCTGCTCCGAGCCAGAGGGTGTCCACCTTGCCGCGCGAGGTTTTGACATAAACGGCCTTATGGCGGGTGTCCACCTCCTCAACCTTCCACAGTCTGCCTGCCAGCGTGAAGCAGTAGCCGGGGGGCGGCACAGTGGTAATCGAGCCAATCTCCTCCGTGCCGTTGTAGACCACATGCTCCTCGTCATCCTTGAACACGGCGTAGAAGCGGAAGTTGTTGACGATCTTCTCCCCCGCCAGACCGACCAGCACACTGCCTTCATCCATCCGCTCAATGTGACCCATGCCCAGCATATAGGCCATGAACGCTTCATAATCCTCTTCCGTAATGCCCTGGAAGGAGGGCAGACTGAGCACAGCCGCTCTCAGTTCGTCCGGCTCGGCTTCGCCCATACTCTTCAGCATGCTCATCGTCTGGTGGTAGAGCAGCCCCACCGGAAGCTTGCGCACCTCCAGCGGCTCCACCCATTTCTCGCGTACATACAGCTCGATCACGGCAATCGCCCGCAGCAGCGTCCACGGCATGCGGGCGGGCAGCTGCGCTTCTTCGTCTTCCTCCTCCGGCGTGACGAAGATCATCTCGGAGGCGGCGTCGCCCCGCCTGCCGGAACGGCCCAGCCGCTGCACGAAGCTCGCGCAGCTGTAAGGTGCGCCGAGCTGGAGCACGCGCTCCAGCTCGCCAAGATCGATGCCTAGCTCCAGCGTCAGCGTCGCTGCGGCCACGGCTGGGCCCGAGCCCTCGCGCAGCGCGGCCTCGGTCTCTTCGCGCAGCATGGCGGAGATGCTGCCATGGTGCACATGGAACACATCCCGCTCGCTGCGGCGCGCCGCCGTCCGCCGCAGCTCCAGGATCGCCGTTTCGGCGTCGCTGCGGCTGTTGGTGAAGATCAGCGCTTTCTTCTGGCGGGTGTGGTCATAGATGAAGTCATAATACGCTTGACGTGCCCGCTCCAGCTGCTCCGCCTGGACCTCGTCCCGCGCGTCCGGGAAGGAGAAATGCTCCACACTGAGGCGCAGCTTGCGCCCGCCCTGCGGAGCAGACACCTCCACGCGTTCCCGCGTGCCTGCCGCCAGCCAGGTGGTGACGGAGGCATAATCGCTCAACGTGGCGGACAGCCCGATCCGGCGCGGATGGCAGCCGGCCATCCGCGAGATCCGTGCCAGCTGGCTGAGCACCTGGATGCCGCGGTCCGCGCCCATGAAGGCATGCACCTCGTCAATGACGATGTAGCGCAGGTCATGGAACAGCGCCGGGATGGCATTGGGACGGTTCATCAGCAGGCCTTCCAGGGACTCCGGCGTGATCTGCAGCACGCCGGAGGGGTTCTGCACCAGCTTGGTTTTGTCCGCCTGCGGCACATCGCCATGCCAATGCCAGACCGGGATGCTGCCCTCGCGGAGCAGATCGTTCAAGCGGGTGAACTGGTCATTGATCAGCGCCTTCAGCGGCGCGATGTAGAGGATGCCGACCGAAGCGCTGGGATGCTCATACAGCTCGGTCAGCGCAGGAAAAAAAGCCGCCTCCGTCTTCCCCGAAGCCGTTCCCGAGGCGATCAGCAGATGATGCGGCGTATCGAACAGCACCCGGCAGGCATCCACCTGCGCTTCGCGCAGGGTCTCCCAGCGGTTCCTGTAGATAAATTCCTTAATGAACGGAGCCAGCCGGTGAAACGGGTTGCCGCTCATAGCTCGAACTCCGCGAGGAAGCCGTCCAGCTCCGTCTGCCCGGCTTCTGCCGGCTTCGCTGTACGTTCCCCGACCAGTTGCCCGAAGGTGGCCTCCGGATGCTGGCGCAGCGTATGCAGCAGATCCATGAAATCGCGCACCACCTCGCGTGGGGTCAGCAGCTCGTCCGCCCCCAGCCGGCCGACGGCCTCCTCCATGAAATGCACCAGCTGCTCCTGCGTCAATTGCGCTTCGTACCCGTAATGCAGCGCATGGATGTCGCGCAGCTTCTGCAGCAGCACGAGAATCTCCTCATGGGAGAGCATATCCAGCGAGATGATCGGTCCCGTGTAGTTGTTCATGCCGCTGCTGCCGTAACGTCCGGCGACCAGCCGCGAGCGCAGCGCTTCGTAGCTGAACAGCCCCCGCCGTCCATCCTCGACGAATTGCGGAGTGCCGCCGATGAAGATCCCGAGACTCTCCGCTTTGCCCTGCATCGTATCATTAAACATTGTGAGCAGCTTCTCATAGTTGCTCTGACGGGAGATGCTGTTGGTGATTTTGTAGAGGTTGACCCCCTCATCAATGAACAACAGCAGCCCGCTATAGCCAATCGCTGCGGTGAACTCCGCCCACAGCTTCATATAATCGTACCAGTTGTCGTCGTCAATGATGACGCCTACACCCAGTTCCTTCCGCGCTTCGGTGCGGGTGGGGAATTCGCCGCGCAGCCAGCGCAGCGAGGCCTGCTTCAACTCATCATTATCCAGCTTGTGCCCGTTCCAGTAAGAGGCCAGCACCTTGGCGAAATCAAAGCCATGCACCAGCCCCCTCATCTCGGAGGTGACCGCATAGATCCGCTGCTCAACCTCCTCGCCAAGGCCGGGGTGGTCCGGCGCATAACCGTGTGTCTGCATCACGGCCTGCTGCAGGCCGAAGATCCATTTCTGCAGGATCATCTCCAGCGCCCCTCCATCCGGGCGGGTCTTCGTAGACATGTGGCTCATCAGCTCACGGTAGGTGGCCAGACCTTGCCCTTTGGTGCCTACCAGCCGCCGCTCGGGTGACAGGTCGCCATCCGCAACCACGAAATCACGGTCCATCGCATAGTTGCGGATGATTTGCAGCAGGAAGCTTTTGCCGCTGCCGAACTTGCCCGTAATCAGCTTGAAGGCGGCCCCGCCTTCGGCGATGTTGTCCATATCCTTCAGGATAGCTTCAACCTCCGGCCTGCGGCCGACGGCGATATGCTCCAGCCCGATACGTGGAACAACACCCGCAGTCAGGGAATTGACCAGCGCCGTTGTCATTCTCTTCGGTATTCTCAGCATGTTCATTCTAACGTTCACCTCTTTAAGTATTGCGATATCGAGCTATATTCTGCAGCGACCTCATCGCCGTCTATGAGCAGATCGCCGATGATCTCCATCGCCAGCTCATTCATTTCATCCATCAGCAGCTCTGCCATAAATCCCTGGGCAGCAGCCAGCCGTGAAGCTTCCTGCAGACCGCCACCTTCTATTAATAAGCTGACCAGCTGCTGCTGAAGCGGACTGAGCGCTGCTGCCAGCTGCTCCAATGCCGTTGGTTCTTCCGCTTTTTCCGCTTCTGAAGCCCGTTCTGTTCCATTCTCATCCTCTGCCGTATGTGCACGCGTATATGAAATGGCACTTGCCGCTGTCACGGACGCTGTTCCCAAGGCGATCTGCTCTTCTGTTCCAGCGTTCGCAGCTGGTTCTTCCAGAACGTCCTCTGCTCCTGTTACAGCAGCTACTGCCGCCCGATTCAGACCGCCTTGCGCTTCCATACCGCTTGCTGTATCCACAGCCGCCCTATCCAAGCCGTCTTCAGCCCCTGTTACAGCATCCGCAGCCGCTGATTCCTGCATCACTTCCATGCCCGCTTCCCTTACAGCTTCCACAACTGACTCAGCCTCTTCCATAGGCTCCGTCTCTTCTATAGTAAGCAGGCTGCGGACGATCTCCGAATCCTGCTCCAGGCGCTCCAGCTTCTCACGGTCAATGACCACAGCCGGACCCTTGTCCTGCTGCTTCTCCCTGCGGAATTCCCGCTCCAGGAACCGGGTCACCAGCTCTTCCATATCAGCGTCCACCTTGACATCCTTCAGCCGTCCCCGGAAGCCCAGCAGCCCACGCAGCTTATTCTCCGTCAGGCGGAACAGCCGGGTGATCAGGCTGCGCAGCGGCGGGGATTTGCTGATCCGAACCACCGGCACAAGCACAGAGTACCCATAAAGTGAAATGTCATATACCGCGCTGCGGAATAAATAACGCTCCCGTGTCACCGGCTCTCCCGGCGGGAACAGCCCGAGCAGATGATTGCCATGCTTGCGCGTTACGTAAGCGTCGATCAGGGCGACCACCCTTGGAATATACAGCTCGCAAGCAGCTTTGCCCTCTCCCAGATAGAACTTGGATTTACTGATATCATAATCGCTCATTGCGCTCAGCACTTCGAACGACAGCTGCTCGGGAGCCGAGGACAGGCAGCGTATCAGCTCCAGCTCAGCAAGGTCGCCAGCCAGTCCACGGGAGCGGGCGACGATCAGCGTCAGCGGAACCTCCAGCTTGTGCACCAGCGTGAAATCTGCGATCCAGCCGCTTAAGTATTGATCCAGCCGTTTATATTGCTCACGGTACGATTCCCAGAGATGACACAGCTGACGGTAGCCCTCTTGCGGTTCCTTCCAGCCTACCCCATTAATCAGCTCATACACATGCAGAAAAATGTATGATAGATCCGTCTTAGGTGCTTTTCCCTGCCGGACCTCATGACGCCAATAGAAATACCAGCGGCTCTGCGCGCCAGTCATATGGCCGTAGGTCGGCCAGTAGCTTTTGAAGGGAACCAGCAGGCAGGCCTCCTCCTTGTGCTCTTCCAGCTCTTTCGCCCGCTGCACGAACTGGCTCTCCGTAGTGGTTACCGGTTCCGGGGTTTCCAGCTCCACATCCCAGAGCTGCAGCTGCACATTATCATACCCGGAGCTTGTCTTCGCCTTGGCAGGCTTAGCGGGCAGCGTCTCTGACGAGCCGCGCGGCGGAATTGGGATACCCTGCTCCGTGCTCTCCCAGACCAGCTCACTGAAATGCGGCTTCCGTTCCTGACTCATAGCTATCACTCCATTCCGGCATTGCCCATTAAAGATTGTCCTATAGAAAACGGCTCTGTTCACATAGGTGAAAGAACCGTTGATGATCAAGTATAAGCAACTCTGACTGTTCTAATATTAGCACTGATAACAGATGTACTTCAAGCTAAAGATGCAAACACCTGTACCCTTAGAGCAGCTCTGTTCCTTTGGTTTCCTTGCCGAGAAACAGCACGGCAGCCGCACCCACAAGAATCGTGACAAAAAACAGCATAAAGATCGTACCGATAGCCATCGAACGCCCTACCAGCACACCTACGAGCAGCGGAGCGATAATCCCGCCGATTCGTCCGAAGGAGGTGGCAAGCCCCACCCCAGTCGAGCGGATGGAGGTCGGATACAGCTCAGGCGTATAGGCATACATTCCGCCCCAGGCTCCCAGATTGAAGAAGGAGAGGCAGATTCCCGCAGCCAGCAGCATGCCTTCCGTGGTTGCATTGCCGAACCAGGCAGCGCTGACGGCAGTGAACAGCAGGTAGACGACAAGCACGAACTTGCGCCCGAATTTCTCGATGAAATAAGCGGCGGTGAAATAGCCCGGCAGCTGCGCCAGCGTCATAATCAGCACATACTCGAAGCTTTTGACCAGGCTGAAGCCCTTGATAACCATCACCGTCGGCAGCCACAGGAACATCCCGTAATAGGAAAAGACTACCGTAAACCACAAGATCCACAGCATGATCGTAGAGCGGCGGTATTCCGGTGACCATACGGTCGCAATCCGGTTCCGCAGGGAGATCGGCTTCCGCTTGATCTCTGCGAAGCGGGGCGAATCATCGATAGCCCTCCGCAGGTACAGCGCGTAAAGTGCCGGCAATGCTCCGATACCGAAGGCGATACGCCAGCCGTAATCAGGAATAATGAAGAAGGCAATCAGCGCGGAGACAATCCAGCCCAAGGCCCAGAAGCTCTCCAGCAGCACCACGGCCCGCCCCCGTTGATTGGCAGGCATGCTCTCCGATACCAGAGTGGAAGCCACCGGCAGTTCGCCGCCGAGACCGACACCCGCGATAAACCGCAGTACGCACAGAATACCGAAGCCTGCCGCGAATGCGGATAAGCCGCTGGCTATGGAGAAGATCAGCAGCGTCCACAGCAGAACCGGCTTGCGTCCGAAGCGGTCGGCCAGGATTCCGGCAGCCGCCGCGCCAACAGCCATCCCTACGGAGTTGATGCTGGTCAGAATGCCCACCTGTTCCGGCCCTAGACTCCAGTCCTTCGCCAGTGCCGCCACAACAAAAGAAATCATGCCGACGTCCATCGCGTCGAACATCCAGCTTAAGCCTGCGCTGAATAATAGCTTTCTCTGCTTCGGATTGCGCAGCAGCGTCATTTGATTCACTTTGGAGCCCCCTCTTTATGTAACATTAGGCCGCGCCTTACGGCACAGCCTGTCCATTCTTTCCTCATTCTAGAATCGGAGCCTTCAAAAATCAAGAAATAATGCAGCATTAAAATATTGTCTGGCCATTGCCTGAAAGTAACAGGTCTGCACGGAAATAGCGGCAATCAGCAGCGTATTGCGGACCGATTCGCGCTGCGGCTGGGTCAAATGGGTCAAGCGTTTGATAATACCATCCGCTGAAGCGGCCAAGGCCTTGTCCGGCTTGGCGGGAGCCTCCTGCTCTGTTCCCTGAAGGGGCTTATCCTGCGGCGGCAGTGTGCCGCTGAGTTTGATCTCTTCAAACAATCCGCCATACGCTGAATACAGCTGGACCGGCTCAATCAGGTCATCGTCATCCCGCTCCGGCTGCAGAAACAGAATCCGGAATAGCTGGCGCACACTTTCGAAATCCAGAGCGGCCTTTAGATCATCAATAATGAAGAGCAGCGCGGCTTGATTGAAGGAATATTTTTTGCCAACTTTAGGCGCTCCGAGATACTCCTTGAAATCCCGCTTCACCCAATTCTGCATAGAGGTCACGGTAAGTGTGGAATACTCTATGAGTTGACCCAGCGATGAAATCTCGCCCAGCGACAGCCCCTCAACACGCCCTCCCTTGATAATTTTTTGCAGGATGGGCGGTACTTCCGTGGTTAAGAAAGCAGACAATGAGTTGCCCTTCATGACTTCTTCCCGGTGGAATTTGCTCCAGGCCTCCTGCAGTATGCCAAGCGGCTTGCATTCCGACATTCCGCTTAAAGACAGCAGAAGACTGGACATCTCTATACGTGAGAGTGTAAATGATTCCATGTCGTGGCATCCCTCCACATTTGATATTTTGGCAGAAAGTTCGTAGAATAGTTCATAAGAACTTATTATTTAAAGTATAACCTATTTTAAGAACGAGAGGGATGGTAAAGATTATATGGGTATAGGACTTAGTTTGACGTTGGTGGCCATTTTAATTGTTTTAACCGCTTTTTTTGTTGCTACGGAGTTTGCAATGGTACGGCTTAGAGGCAGCCAGATCAGCCAAATGGTGATTGAGGGGCAGAAGAACGCATTAGCTGTTCAACGGGTTGCGGCCAATCTGGACGGGTATTTGTCAGCCTGCCAGCTGGGGATCACGATCACCGCGCTCGGAATCGGGGCTTTGGCAGAACCGGCGTTCGAGCAGCTGCTGCTGCCGATATTTGACCTGACCCCTATGAGTCCGAGTCTGAGTCATCCGCTTGCCTTTGCGTTGGCGTTCCTGATTGCAACGTTCCTGCATGTGGTTGTTGGTGAATTGGCACCGAAGACTGCCGCTATCAACATTCCGGAAAAAGTCGGTAAATTCACAGCCCCGCTGATTATCTGGTTCTACAGAATTTTGTACCCTTTCATTTGGACCATGAACGGCTCCGCTAATCTTCTTGTCCGTATGTTTGGAATGAAGCCTGCCAGTGAGCATGGCGATGCGCATAGTGAGGAAGAGATCCGTCTGATCCTCTCCGAGAGCTATGAGAGTGGCAAGATTAACAAGGCGGAATACGGATATGTGAACCGTATTTTCACTTTTGATGAAATGCTGGCTAAAGAAATTATGGTTCCCCGCACGGATATGGTCTGTCTGTTCACCAACCATTCCCTGGCAGAGAATTTTGACATTATACGCAAAGAGCAATATACCCGTTTCCCGGTAGCTGAAGGAAGCAAGGACAATATTATCGGCATGATTAATACCAAGCAGCTGTATCTGCAATATGACAACAACCCGGACTTTGATTTCAAAAGCCTGATCCAGCCCGTCCTGACGGTCTCCGAGGTGACTCCGGTCAAGACCTTGCTGACCCGTATGCAGGTAGAGCGTGTGCATATTGCCCTGCTGCTTGACGAATACGGCGGAACCTCCGGCCTGATAACGATTGAGGATATTCTCGAAGAGATTGTCGGAGAGATCCGCGATGAGTTTGACGAAGACGAACGCAAGAATGTGGAGAAGCTGAGCGAATATAATTATCTGTTCGACGGCAAGGTATCCCTGCTTGAAGTGAAGAACCTGACCGGACTTGATTTCGACGACGCTGAAGTAACTACAGTGGGCGGATGGCTGTACAGCCACCTTCCCGAGCCGGCTCTGGGCAAAAGCATTGTGCTGAACCATGTGACGCTGACCATCCGTGAGATGAACCGGCACCGGATCCGCAAGGTGGAGCTGCAGATGGAGCTGCCGGCAGATACGCAAGCATCGGAGAAGACGGAAGAATAACGCGTATTAAGCAAGAAAGCTAGTTACTGCCTGAGTCCAGCAAGTAATTAGAATGTTGCTTTGGAACGTTCAGAGTAAATTAGATGCGTATTTGGTTACTACTTAAGTCCAACTGAGGATTTAGAGTGCCGCATTAGAGCTCTCAGAGAAATTAGATGCGAAAGTGCATCTAATTTCAGTTGAAACTCATGTTATCGGGCAAATAAGTGCGAATCTGCAACTATTTTCGAGTAAATCGATTCTTTAGCGCTCAAACTCCGAAATTAGATGCGTTTTCGCACTTATTTGCTCTAAAACGGAAAAAACCAGCTAATTAGATGCATATTCGCAACTAAATCGGTGGATTGGACTTATGTGGCGGTCAAGAAGCGAATTCCGTCTTCTGATAAAAACGAAGCCCGCTCCCTTAATGGGAAGTCGGGCTTTCTTGCTCTGGTTCTTGTTCGGGCAGAAGCTTGCCCATATAATATTCATCAACCCATCTGCCGTCTACCCGCAGTGACTTGCGTTTGGTGCCTTCAATCTCGAAGCCGCTTTTCTGATACAGCCTCAAGGCTCTTTCATTATGGGCCATGACCGTCAGCTCCAGACGCACGATTCCCTGCGCTACAGCCCATGTATCCATACGCTCAAAAAAAGCGCTTCCTATGCCTATCCCCTGCGCCTCCTGCAGAATGCCAACGACGATATGCGCGCTGTGCCGGTTGCGCCTTGCCTTGCCGCCTTGAACAGATAAATACCCTGTCAACCGCCCTTCTGCTTCAGCACCGATCATCAGTGAGTTGTCAGAGCCGTCGTAGCTGTCGAGCATGTCCTCCACCTGCTTCAGCGTGACCTGCCGTTCCCCCGGCTCCATCAGCATAAAGCTTGTTTCCCGGTCCAGTTGCTCCCGCAGGGCCGTCAGCTTGGGAGCATCTTCTACAGTCAGCTCTCTTATGACGACTTTAGCCTGCTCTAACATCGGCACACCATAATGACGTTCCCGTCCGGGTCTTTGAAGTTGAACCAATGATCATGCTCGATATCGGTCATAATCTCCCCACCATTCTGTTTGACGAAATCATAGGCGGCATCAATATCCTCCGTGTTCAGATGAAAGGAGGGCACCTTCAGCACGGACTCGGAGGTGAAGAGCTTGCTGTCGAGCACAAGGCCCGGCCCTTTCATGGGAACTGCATAGAGATGTCCGAAGAGCACCTCGCCGTCCGTGGGCAACCCCAGCAATCTGCAATACCACTCCTTCGACTTCTCAATGTCGCTGACTGAAATAAACACTGCACCAATCTGATTCAGAATCGGACTTGTCACAGTACATTGGCCTCCTTTTGAACTTGCGGGATAGGTCTACTCTGTACCAATTCGATAAAATATGTCATTTTCCTCCCTAGGCTTATAGAACGTGAACTTAAGAATGTACTTTTTGGAATTGTCCGAGTAGCCCTGTGCGCCAGGCTTTCTGATAACTCTACCCTCTCATTCTTAAGTTCATCTTATTTAGGAAGCGATTTGGGGATGTGGTATAATGCTGGCAGCAGTTATTCCAAAGTATATGTACGTCAGGAGAAATCACCATTGGCCAATCTTAATTTCAGAGGACTCAGGCTGACCCCGCCCAAAATACTCTCGCTTGGTTTCGTGCTGCTGATCGCTGCCGGAACCTTGCTCCTATGCCTGCCAGCCGCTTCGACTGCTGGAAGAATATCGTTTATCGATGCCTTGTTTATGGCGACCTCGGCCACCTGTGTCACCGGCCTTGCCGTGATTGATACCGGCACCCAGCTGACCACCTTCGGGCAGGTTGTGCTGCTGGTGCTGTTCCAGTTCGGGGGACTCGGGTTCGTAACGATGGCTACCCTGATCACGCTGGTGCTGAACAAGCGGATCTCGCTGAAGGAACGCCTGTTGCTGCAGGAATCGATGAACCAGCACTCCATGCAGGGCATTGTGCTGCTGATTCGCAGAGTGCTGATTTATTCCCTGGTGATCCAGCTGACAGGAGCGATTGTACTGGCCGTGCGGTTTATGGCGGATATGCCGTTCGCCAGGGCTTTGTACTACGGGCTGTTCCACAGCATTTCGATCTTTAACAATGCAGGCTTTGATCTGTTTGGCGATATTCACGGGCCTTACAGCGGATTAACTAGATATGTCGAGGACCCTATCATCAATTTCACCTCGATGGTGTTGATCTTCCTCGGCGGGATCGGATTTATCGTGCTGTCGGATGTGCTGGAGTTTCCGAAGCGCAAACGGCTGACTCTCCATTCCAAAGTGGTGCTGACCACCTCTGCCGCGCTGATCGTGCTCGGTGCCGCCTTGTTCTTCTGGCTGGAGCTACACCACACGCTGAAGCCGCTGCATGCCGGAGGCAAAGTCATGGCGTCGTTCCTGCAGGCCATCACCCCCCGTTCGGGAGGCGTCACCACGATTGAAATTCCGCTGCTGCGGGAGTCCACCCAGTTCCTGATGATTCTGCTGATGTTCATCGGGGCTGCACCAGGCTCGACCGGTGGAGGCATCAAGATCACGACGTTCGCGATCCTGATCGCCACTGTGTACGCCCGAGTAAGAGGACGCGAGGATATCATCCTGTTCCGCAACCGTATCTCCAAGGACAATGTGTACCGGGCCATTACGATGACCCTGCTGTCGCTGATGCTGGTGGTGATGGCCACGATGCTGCTGTCCGTGACCGAAAGCGCCGACTTTCTGAGTGTACTGTTCGAGGCGGTATCGGCATTTGGCACTTCGGGAATTACCATGGGTCTAACCACCGAGCTTACCACGGTCGGCAAAGTCCTGATCATCGTCCTGATGTTCGTCGGCCGGACGGGCCCGCTCACCCTGGCTTATGCGCTGAAGCCCAAGAAGAACAAGGAGCTGTATCGATATCCGGAGGGGGATATTACGATCGGGTGACTCGAACCCTCCCAAACCCTCCCTTCCAAGGGAGGGCCCCAGAGGGCTGCACCCTCTGGACTCCCGCAAGTTTGGCGAATGAGCTGGGCGGTACTGTGATTAGGCGGGCTGGAGGATGGACCGCTTATCCCTGCGGGACCGCTTGAACGCCGGATTGGGCGGCCCGCTATCCCTGACGGGATGCGCGCCGGGACTAAGGTCAAAGGCCGGCTGTTCCTGCGGAATGCGCAAGATCGTAAGGTCAAAGGCTGGCTGTTCCTGCGGAATGCGCAAGATCGTAAGGGCAAAGGCTGGCTGTTCCTGCGGAATGCGCAAGATCGTAAGGACAAAGGCCAGCTGTTCCCGTGGAATGCGCAAGACCTTTATATACTTTAAAGCCGCTTGCAGATATATCCTGCAAGCGGCTTTTGATTTCTCTATTCTTCTGGAAGCTCTTGCTTGTCCAGGGCTGCATCCAGCAGCAGGTTGTAGACCTCATCATCATTCTCCAGCAGCGCATCCGTCTCCAGGAATTGATCCTCATTCCCCGGCTCGGCGGCGAAGCTGAGACTGTAATCCCATTCCGTCCCTCTTTTGCTAGAGAAAGTGATTTCATAAGGCTCCTTGTGGTTCTCGATGGTAAACACCGTTCTGCCCACATAACTCCGGTCTTCCTGGCGGCTTAATTCCGCGCTTATAATTTCGATCTTCATCTGTTGATCTTCCTTCCATTCATCGGTTCCAATCCTTTGTCCAGTATACCACTCAAAGCGCAGCAATTCCTGCTCTTTATACTGCTTTAACGCACTAATTGACTTTTTTCATCCGGCGGTTAATAATTTAATACAATACTGGCTCAATTTTAAATCAGCGGTCGAATATACGGGTGAACAGAGCGGAGGGCCCTGAGGGATTCTGGAGAAACGATAGTGCTCGCCTTTAAAGACCGATTTCGTTACTACCTAGGCCGCATTGAAGATGTAGAAGACTACACTAGAGCTTTCAGAGAAATTAGATGCGAAAGTGCATCTAATTTCAGCTGGAACACCTGTCCCCGGACAAATAAGTGCGAATCCGCAACTATTTTCGAGAAATACGCTGGTTTAACGCTCAGAATCCGAAATTAGATGCGTTTACGCACTTATTTGCTCTAAAACGGAATATATCGGCTAATTAGATGCAGATTTGCAACTAATTCGGTGGATTGGACTGTTGTGGCGATCAGATGCTTAATCTTGGATGCTTACTCCTACTCCAATCAGGAAATAGGGATTTCACAACGATCTCAACAACCCTCCGAACCCGCAGCGGATTTATTCACAGATGGGAACTGCTGATATTGGTTTTGAGCCACAATACTTAAGCAGGATCTGACGGTCCTTATTTGAATGGAGGATATTAATATGAGTAATTTTGAAGCCAAGCTCAGTAAATACGCGGATTTAGCTGTACAGATTGGAGTGAACATTCAGCCGGGACAGACGCTGGTAATCAACGCGCCCGTACTGGCCGCAGAATTCGTAAGAATGATTACCGCCAAGGCTTACGCAGTAGGAGCCGGATGGGTAAAGGTCAATTGGAATGACGAATTTATTACCCGTCAGCAATTCGAACACGCCGCACCCGAGGTATTCACCAAGTCTCCAACCTGGCTGGCCGGGGAAATGACCGAACTGGCGGAGGAAGGCGCCGCCGTTCTTCACGTTATTGCCGAGAATCCGGATGCCCTTAAAGGTATCGAGCAGGAGCGGATCGCCAACTGGCAGAAGACCCGCGGAGCCGCATTAACCAAATACCGGGCCTACCAGATGTCGGACAAATTCAGCTGGAGCATCGTAGCCATCCCTTCACAGCCTTGGGCAGACAAGGTATTTCCCGAGCTTCCGGCCGAGGAGCGTGTAGATAAGTTGTGGGAGGCGATTTTCCATTCGGTCCGCCTGGGCCACGAAGATCCGGTTGCCGCCTGGCAGCAGCATCTCGATACGCTCGATAAGAACGCAGCCGTGCTAAATGAGAAGAAATATAAGAAACTTCACTACATAGCCCCCGGTACAGATCTGACCATCGAACTTCCTGAAGGCCATTTATGGGCGCAGGGCGACAGCATCAATGAGAATGGATTTTCTTTTGTGGCCAATATGCCTACAGAGGAAGTATTCACCGCACCGTTGAAGACAGGTGTAGACGGTACCGTTCGAAGCACCAAACCGCTCAGCCATGCCGGCAACATCATTGACAACTTCTCCATCACCTTCGAGAAAGGCCGGATTGTCAAGGTGACCGCAGAGAAAGGCCAGGAAGCTCTGGAGTATCTGATCGGCATGGATGAAGGTGCGAAATATCTCGGCGAGGTGGCCCTGGTACCGCACAAGTCTCCGATCTCGGAATCCAATATTCTGTATTATAATACCCTGTTTGACGAAAATGCCTCCAACCATCTGGCGATTGGCATGGCTTATGCCTTCTGCCTCGAAGGCGGCAAGGAAATGACTCCGGAGCAATTAATGGAACGCGGACTGAATGACAGCGTCACTCACGTCGATTTCATGATTGGTTCGGCAGAGATGAATATTTACGGCATTACCGCGGATGGCAAGGAAGAGCCTGTATTCCTGAACGGAAACTGGGCGTTCTAGGAGGTGCCTTCCAACCCGGTGATTCGGAGGACAAATCCTCCTGAAGCTCAGGTTTGAAGACACGTCAATTCCTGCTGGCCGATATAGAGAGATTAGGTTTGGAGAGGAGCAATAGCTATGCTGAGTTTTAGTCAAAAGCTGGAGAATTATGCACTGCTGGCCGTCAAGATTGGAGTCAATATCCAGCCTGGCCAGACCTTGGTCGTGAACGCGGATATCGCTTCCGCCGAGCTGGTGCGCCTTGTGGTGCGCAAAGCGTATGAGTCAGGCGCCAAGCTTATTAAAGTGAATTACGCCGATGAGATCACTACCCGCATCCGTTATGATCTGGCACCTTCGGAGTCGTTCCTGGAGGCTCCGAAACACCATGCTGAGGAGATGGAGGAGCTGGCGCGCGACGGTGCGGCATTCCTGTCGATAGTATCGGCCAATCCCGGCCTGCTGAGCGGGGTTGATCCGCAGCGGATTACGGACAATCAGCGCACCACCAGACAGGCGCTGGCCCCTTACCGGGAGCTGCTGATGGGCAATCATGCCAGCTGGAGCCTGATTGGCTTCGCTTCTCCGGTGTGGGCCGCCACAGTATTTCCAGAGGCTCCGGCAGAAGACCAGGTCCAACTGCTGTGGGACGCGATCTTCAAGGCGGTCCGTGCTGATCAGCCGGACCCTGTCGCCGCCTGGGAGAAACACCTCGGCGGCCTCAAAGAGCGCTGCGCGGTGCTGAATGCGAAGAAATACCGCAAGCTGCACTATACCGCAGCTGGAACGGACCTGACGATTGAACTGCCCGAAGGGCACATCTGGTGTCAGGCCGGAGCCGTGAACGGACGCGGCGTGTCTTTCCTGGCCAATCTTCCTACAGAGGAAGTATTCACGGCACCGCTGAAGAGCGGCGTGAACGGCAAGGTAAGCAGCACCAAGCCGCTTAGCTACGGCGGCAAAGTGATCGACAACTTCACCCTGACGCTGGAGAACGGCAAGATCACCGAATATACCGCCGAGACCGGCCGGGATACACTGGCCTCGCTGTTGGCGATCGATGAAGGCTCTGCTTACCTGGGCGAAGTGGCTCTGGTGCCGCATCATTCCCCGATCTCCGAGAGCGGCATTCTTTATTACAATACATTGTATGACGAGAATGCCTCCAGCCATCTGGCGATTGGCGCCGCTTATGCCTTTACGCTGCAGGAAGGCGTCTCCATGACCAAGGAGCAGTTGGCAGCTTACGGCATGAACCAGAGTCTGAGCCATGTCGACTTCATGATGGGATCTGCCGATATGAACATCGACGGTATTACCGATGAAGGAACGGCCGAGCCCATTTTCCGTAACGGGAACTGGGCGAGAGGTTAACAGCAAAGGCAGGCTGTTCCTGCACAACGCACCACAACACAAGTAAATCATCCTGTCCTATACAGAAACCAAACCACCCGCAACTATTAAACAACAGTTGCGGGTGGTTTTAATCATACTGAAGATCAGAGAATTAGGAAGTAGTAATCCTCATTATAGCCTCAGAGATGTCTAGGACCTCTTTAGTATTTGTCAGTCGACTCATATACTGAACCTTTTGCATTGCAGCATCTTTGCCTACTATCAGGGATACGGGAATACCTATCAGCCCAGAATCCTTAAATTTGACTCCCGCCCGCTCGTCCCTGTCATCTAAAAGGGTCTGCACACCTAATTGTGTAAGTTGTTTATACAAGGCCTCAGCTAAAGCTACTTGCTCCTTATCTTTGACAGACATCAGTAGGATATGAACAGCGTAAGGAGCCAACGACGCTGGCCAGACAAGTCCCTCTTCATCATAGTTCTGTTCTGCAACTGCGGCCATCAAACGAGAAATACCGATGCCGTAACAACCCATAATTATCGATTTTTTGTTACCAGCAGCATCTAGAAATGAAGCACCAAGCTTATCGCTGTACCTTCTTCCTAACTTAAATACATGCCCAATTTCGATTCCTTTATGGAGGTGAAGCACCCCTTCCCCACAGGATGGACAACTGTCACCTTCGACGGCATTACGAAAATCGCCTATGCGCTCTAAGGAGAAATCACGACCTGGAACCACATTCCTTAAATGGTAATCCTTCTCCCCGGCTCCTGATACCCCTTGAGACATTGCAGCCACAGCTGTATCCACATATAAAGGCAGCAGCAATTCGGTAGGACCAACAAAGCCAATCTCAACTCCTGTAACATCCTGTACGGTTTGATAATCCGCTAAGGCTAGATCACTTGTGCCTAAAAATTGTCCCAGTTTAATTTCGTTTACTTCATGGTCACCCCGCACAAGCACTGCGAACAATTGACCCTCATCTGCATAAATTAATGTCTTGATGATGTGCTCCGGAAGAATATTCAGCCCCTTCACCAACTCATCTATTGTATCGGGAGTGTGGAATTTTTCATAGGTTGGAATCTCCAGTAAGTCTGAATTAGCATCTGCAGCATGAGTACGAACCTCTGCCTGCTCCAGGTTGGCTGCATAATCACAATGGGAACAGACGGCAATCGTATCTTCTCCGATGTCTGAAAGAGCCATAAATTCATGACTCCCCCCCTCGCCTCCTATAGCACCAGAATCCGCATGAACTGCTCGATAATCTAGACCACAGCGTGCGAAGATCCTTTGGTAGGCACTAAACATTTTCACATAGGAATCATCTAATCCTTCCCAGTCCGTGTCAAACGAATAGGCATCTTTCATCAAAAACTCTCTACCTCGTAATAATCCTGAACGCGGCCGGCGTTCATCGCGGAATTTGGTCTGAATTTGATACAGTGTGACTGGCAACCTCTTGTAGGAGCTGATTTCTCCCCGAACTAACGTTGTCACAACCTCTTCATGTGTAGGTCCAAGCACAAATTCGCGCTTATGGCGGTCTTGAAGCTTCATGAGCTCTTGCCCATACACATCATATCTTTCCGACTCTTTCCATAACTCCGTAGGCTGCATCGAAGGCATAAGTATCTCTTGCGCACCCGCAGCATCCATTTCCTTACGTACAATCTCTTCAATCTTTCGTAACACACGACGTCCGAGGGGCAGATAGGTGTAAATTCCCGCCGCCAGCTGACGAATATATCCTGCTCGCAGCAACAGCTGATGATTAATCGTTTCTGCATCTGCAGATGTCTCTCGAAGTGTAGTTGTTAAAAGATCTCTTTGGCGCATATCAACCAACCCTCTTTCGTCGAATTCTTACAAAAGCGCAAAAAGACACATCCGTCAGGGACGAATGTGTCGTGATACCACCCTTTTTCAATTGCTATGACAAGCACGGCAATCCTCAACGCCGGATAACGGTCGGGACCGGTGGCATCGCCACAGCTACCAAGGCAGGATATGCTTTCATCACTTTCGAGAGACCTTTCAGCCGGTGAGTCCCTTCTCTGTTCTGGTGATAGTTAAAGCACAGATCCTTGTTCAACGCTTTTAAAATATTGTCATTTGAATATATGTTATAATTCGGAAAATGTCAAAAGGGTTGTGAAAGTACATCGTATAAAAGGCCTGCTCCACTTTGTCAGTGACCGTTCCCGGCTGATCCATCAGTTCCTGCAGGTCGCGATTTTTTCGGTCCATATAGTATTTTACAGCCGTAAGGAATAAATCACCCTCAGCGCCCCTTTTTATATTTTATCAAATGTTAAAAAATAGTCGGTACCATGCCCCCATCTATACGGATTGGAGAACCTTTGAATGCGGATGCATAAGGACTACATACAAATGTAGTTAGGTTACTTCTAATCTTAACGAGGCCTAATTAGTGCCCTAAAGTTGCATCTACATAGGCTTGCTGTGCATCTACATACGCTTGAGAGTTCCCTCTTCTAATATCCTGGCAATACCTCTTAGCAGTATCTTACCAGTAGGTCACAATAGAATAACTGCAATAGTACAGTTTTTTCGAGCAAATCAGATGTAAAAAAAGAAATGCCTGCAAAAGTGCAGGCATTCCCAGCTTAGTTGACTCAAACGACTATTTCCCGCTCCAAAAGATGTATTTTTGCAGGTATTCGAGATTTCTTCAGCTTCGCTCTTAAAAAGCCTGTACTTTTGCAGGTTTCCCTGAAAGTATCCTCTCAGCAGACCTCGGCACGGAGTAGATTAGTCCAAATTTGAAGTTTTGTTCAAACCTTGTTCACAATATCGTTGATTTTAATTCACAAATATGTCACAATACAATTAAGGATTGTATTTACAAGGAGGAGATTATGATGGCCAGTGATCACTTGCCTCTCCAGACGGAAGAGACAAAAGAAACACGAGTGAAACTGCAGCCGCCTACACCATCCAGTATCCAAGCTTCCGATGCCATAAAATACACTGCTTATGTAATGCTGCTGTTCGGATTCCTTTACTTTCTCGTCCAGTACCTTGGCCCTATGCTGTAAGGGTTTGACCTTATATAATGAAACTATGGAAAGCGCTTACGGCTAATCCCTCCCTTTCGGGGCTGAGACTAGCCGTTTTTATTTGCCGTTTCGATTATGCAGCAGGTTACCACGACAACGCTTTGTCGATCCACGCTGCCGCAGCCGGTGACCAGCCCGCAGCAGCCATCTGCTCATGCAGCCAGGTAATTGCCTCTCCCCGCTCGCCTGCAAACGGCGAAATCCCGCTTGCTTCCATCCAGTGACCGGTGGTCTCAAAGGAGGTGCTGTTCCAGCCACTAGCCTCACCCAGCTCATTCACCCGCTGCTTGACTCCGCTAATCACAATGTCCAGGGAGCCTTGAAGCTCTATGACCGCATTATCGAAGCTTCTCTTCTGCTCCGGTGCTTTCATACCGGCTTCCGTCCGCAGTCTGCGGGTTTCAATCCCCTCATTGGCACGGATGATCTGCAGTAGAATCAGCGCTTCCTTACTGCACAGACCGCTGTCATAACGTTCCTCCAACGATCGCAGACTGCCTGCTGCAGCTACATAAGCCGGAAACCAAGCCTTCGATACCAATAGGGCTTTTTTCTTCATAAACTTGCCATACCCGGCCAAGCCGTCTCCCGGAAATCTCGCCCGCCAGGACCAAGGGTCCAATTCGGTGCCCGTGTGCCAGTTCTCGGGTTTCGTCAGTCCGTTCAGGGAAGGATGTTGCGGGATCAGCGGCGCCAGCGGCAGCATACCCATACGCGCAACTACCTCTGCCGCTTCTTCGTAAGTTGTGACAACCTCAGGAATGTCTAAATGGTCCACGACTCTCTCTCCTTATCAAATTCAAATGTGATCTGCCGAGCAAATCTTCCCAATACTGATGGGTGTTCTTCTGCTCAAAGCGCTTACTCTCAATCCTTCATGCACCCGATTCCGCGGATAAAAGTGTCGACCAGCCGCGTCAAGCTGACGCCCAGATCCAGCGGCATTCCGAAGCCTCCCTGATGCTCCAGGGAGGCGAAGCCGTGCAGAATGCTGCGCAATCCTCTGACTGCGTGCAGTTCGCCTTCGGCTCCCAGCTGATAGTAACGCAGCACCCCGATGATCTGCTCCAGGATCTGCTCGCTCGCCGCCTGCAGTCCTTGATTCTCCGGCTCCGGTGCCCGCAGCGTAGTCTCATATACGCCAGGACGGCTTCTGGCGAAATCAACGTATGCGCGGCTCATCGCATGAACCGCCTCGTCGCCTTCCAGTCCAGCAGCCGCCGTAGCAATGGCCGTACTCAGCTGCTCCAGTCCATACACGGCCAGCAGTGTACGCAGGCCGGTCAGACCGTTAATATGATTATACAATGAAGGAGAACGCACGCCCAGCTTGGCCGCCAACGCCGCCAGCGTCACTTCCCCGATCCCCTGCTGATCCGCCATTTCAGCGGCCGCCATTACCAGCGTCTGTGAATCCAATCCGGCTCTTGGTGACATTTAGTTCCTTCCTTTCTGCAGCTGCTCCGCCCGCTTGATCGCCTGGCTGATCTTGCCTGCCGGTGATATCAGCAGATCACCGTGCCCTACCGCCAGCAAGGCTGGCTCTGTCTGCAGCAGCTTCCGTGCACTCGCCAGAGCGAGCTGTTTATTCCAGGTTGCCAGCGCCGGGAACGGAAACCAAGGGACAACCGTACCCGCCACTACCGTGCGCCGAAAGGTCTGAAAAGCATCTCCGGCGATCACAGCCCCGCTACGCTGGTCAAGAAACGACATCGAGCCTGGTGTATGCCCCGGGGTGCTGATCGCCCGCAAAGACCCGATAGTGTCACCTTCATGCAGCAGCACATCTGCACGTGTAGTCACCTTCTTGGGCACGCTGCCCTTAATGGGAGTCCGCGGCTCACCGGCTCGCAGGGAACGGTCGCCTGCCAGCAGCGCCGAGTCCCGCTCCGAGATGTACACCTTGGCGTTAGGCAGCTGTTTCTTCAATTCATCCAGCGCACCCACATGATCATCATGAGCATGGGTCAGCACAATCCTCGTAATCGGTTTATTTAACTTCGCCGCTTCAGCAAGAATCCCCTTCACACTAAACGGCATAGCCGCATCAATCAATGTCAATTCCTGCTGTTCTTCAACCAGATAACAATTCACAGGAAAAATTCCGGGCAGCCAAGTCAACTGCAGCAAATTACCTTCACGTGTCACTCTCATAGTGGATATCCCCTCCAAAACTAATGTTATTAGTCATAATATAAACTAATCGAATTAGTTTTACAAGAGGCAGGTTACAATTATCTTTTCATCCCGGTTACTCCAGCTCTTTTTCCGCATTCTTATTGGACCATTTCAGCATCAGCCACTGCAGACCAAGTGTACCGAAGAAGAAGATCACCCCTCCAATCAGGGCACCCGAAACTTCCTTCCATAGCTCCACCTCACCACTCCCACGCAGGTCATATACAAACATCAGCACGGTATAGATCACTGCCGACAAAGCACTGCCCATGAGATTGGCTGACTTAAGCTTCTTCACTTCAGACGGCTTGTCCGGCAGCAGGAACATGCCTGCACGGATATTGCGGACCGTCACATACAGGCAGGCCGCCATAAGGATCAGAAACGTATCCAGATAAGCACTCACATCCAGCTCAAGAATCCATATCTTCACTACCAGACTCACCAGTAGGCCAACCATAACAATCGCAAATCCATGCGCGCTGAAGCGGTTCACCTCCGCCATAATCCGTTCATCCTTTACTTTCCCCTGTCGCTGCTTCAACAACCTTATTCCTCCCCAAAAATATCATTTAATGTCGTCTCCAGCACTTTGCAGATCGCGTTGCACAGCCGGATGGTTGGATTATATTTCCCCGCTTCAATCAGCCCGATGGTCTGTCTGGTGACACCTACCGCTTCTGCCAGCTGCTCCTGGGACAGGTCCTTTTGAATCCGGGCCAGCTTCAGCCTGACATTCTTGTTCTCCCCCACGGCTCACACTCCTTCAAATCGTTTTCCAACCTCATCCATTGTAATCTATATCCGTCATTATGTACACTATATATTTCATCATTATTTCTAGTGTCACAAAAAAAGAGCTGCTTCTCAGCAGCCCTCTCTCCATAATACGCATCAGCCGAAACGGCCCATGATGTATTCCTGAGTCATTTGATTGTCCGGGTTGGTGAACACCTTGTCCGTCTTGTCGTATTCCACCAGTGATCCCAGGTAAAAGTAAGCCGTGTAATCGGAAATCCGTGCTGCCTGCTGCATGTTATGGGTTACAATCACGATGCGCAGCTCTTCTTTCAGCTCCTTAATCAGCTCCTCCACTTTGCCTGTGGATACCGGGTCGAGTGCAGATGCCGGCTCATCGAGCAGCAGGATCTGCGGATTAACCGACAACGCTCTGGCGATGCACAGTCGCTGCTGCTGGCCGCCGGAGAGTGCCAGGGCGGAGTCCTTCAGCCTGTCCTTGACCTCATCCCACAATGCGGCGCGGCGCAGACTGCTTTCGACGATTTCATCGAGCGCCTTTTTGCCTTTAATCCCGTGATATTTCGGACCGAAGGCAATATTGTCGTAGATCGATTTGTAAAAAGGGTTGGGCTTCTGCCACACCATGCCGATTTTTTGCCGCAGCTTGATTACGTCCGTGCCGGGGGCATTGATGTCTATCCCGTCAATCCAGATGCTGCCTTTGGTGGTGGAGCCGGAGATTTCATCATTCATCCGGTTCAGCGAGCGCAGGAAGGTCGACTTCCCGCAGCCTGAAGGACCAATCAGCGCAGTTACTGTGTTCTGGGCAAAAGGCAGGCTGATTCCCTTAACCGCCTCATAGGTTCCGTAAAAAATACTTAAGTCCTCGGTCTGAAAGGCTTCATCGACCGGTGTTGCCATTGGTTGTGCTATTGTTGCTGCTCCCATATCCCACGCCTCCAGTTCGTTTCTTCTCTCCTGAAACCTATTAGTTCATTGTTTTGGATGCTGTAAGCTTGCGGTAGATCAGTCTTCCGAAGAAGCGTGCCGCCAGGTTGAAGATCAACACCGTAATTACGAGCACAGCGGATGCGCCTGCAGCAATCTGGGCTGCGTCCGGGGCAAGCCCTTCACTGTTGACCTTCCAAATATGCACGGCCAGCGTCTCGGCCGGACGGAACGGGTTCAGCGGTGAAGACGGGCTGAGCGGATTCCAGTTGGTGAAATCCAGGCGCGGGCTGCTCATGCCGGCGGTGAACATCAGCGCGGCGGCTTCCCCGAACACGCGGCCCGCCGACAGAATCGTACCGGTGATGATCGTAGGCAAGGCGACCGGCAGCAGCACAGAGGTTACGATTTTCCACTTGGACAAGCCAAGCGCGAACCCTGCCTCCTTCTGCTGCTTCGGCACACTGCGGAAGGCCTGCTCGGTAATCCGCACCATCAGCGGAAGGTTGAAGACCGTCAAGGCCAGCGCGCCGGATATAAGCGAGAAGCCCAGGTTAAAGTAATTCACAATCAGCAGGAGTCCGAACAGACCCACTACGATGGAAGGGAAGGAAGACAACACTTCCACGATCAGGCGGATGAAGCCGGTCAGCTTGCCGGGACGGGCATATTCAGCCATAAAAATACCGGCTCCCAGACCAAGTGGCACTGTTATGATCAGCGTCAGCACAAGCAGGAAGATCGAGTTGAACAACTGTGGGCCTACCCCGCCCCCGGCACGGATCTTCTGCGGCGCGGAGGTCAGGAAATCCCAGCTGATATGGCTTAATCCACGGAACATAATGTACCCCAGTAGTCCTACGAGAATCGCAACAATAATTAAGGCGAAGAAGACGATCAGGCTGGTGGCAATTTTATCTACAGTTCTCGGCTTCAAATTTTATTTCTCCTTTCAAGCAATCTCACGAGGAAGACGAATACGAAGGTCATCACCATCAGGACCAGCGCCATGCTCCACAGCGCATTGTTATGCGGTGAATTCATAGTCGTGTTACCCATGCTGAGCGTGATTACACTTGTTAAGGTAGAAGCCGATTCGAACAGCGACTTCGGCACGAACGGTGCGTTACCGATAACCATCTGCACCGCCAGCGCTTCACCGAAGGCACGCGCCATCCCCAGCACAATCCCGGTCATAATCGCCGGGAATGTCGTTGGAATAATGACACGGGAAATCGTCTGCCACCGGGTGGCACCAAGCGCAAAGGAAGATTCTTTAAGGTTTTGCGGCAATGAAGCCAATGCGTCTGCAGCCACGCTTGTAATGGTCGGCAGGATCATAACCGACAGCACAAGCGCGCCTGCAGCTACCCCGATCCCCTGTCCAGGCAGGGTGTTCCGCAGGAACGGCACAATGACACTGAGTCCGATGAATCCGTAGACTACAGAAGGAATTCCTGCGAGCAATTCAATGACCGGCTGCAGCAGTTTTTTGCCCCAACCAGGAACGATCTCGGTCATGAACAATGCGGCGCAAATACTAAGCGGACTCGCGATGAGTGCGGCCAGCAGGGTTACCAGGAAGGAACCCGAGATAAACGGCAAGGCACCGTATAAGGGTGTATCTGCTTCAGGCGCCCATTTACGGCCGAATAAGAAGTCAGCCACGCTGACATTGCCGCTGAAGAAGGTTGACAGCCCCTTAGAAGCTACAAAATAAACCATCGATATAATAATTACGATCAATAGCAATACACAAAAGGACATATAAGAACGTCCTATGAAATCCTCAATATGATGTTTTTCAATCCGCGATTTCTTTGGTTTCACCCTCAAGCTGCTCCCTCTTTCTAAAGTGAAAAGAGAGGCAGGACAATCCCGCCTCTAATCACTTGAAATTCGAATGAATACTCTTAGCTAGAATACTGGTTTATTTCGTTGTAACATTGCCTTCCACATCACGGGCAACCTGCATCTGCGAAGCCGGGATATAACCAAGCTCTACAACCTCACCAGTTTGCACTTCTTCAGTCATCATGAAGTCCAGGAATGCTTTTACAACTTCAGTTGGCTCACCGTTAGTGTACATGTGCTCATAAGCCCATACCGGATATTTACCAGCAATTACGTTGTCAACGGAAGGCTCAACACCGTCATAAGTAAGAACTTTTATAGAATCATCAAGGTAGGACAGAGCCAGGTAACCGATAGCTCCCGGTGTTTCGCCAACCAGCTTCTTAACAGTACCGGAGGAATCCTCTTGAATGGAACCTCCCTGGTCCTCTGTCTTCTGTCCAAGCGCGAAGCTCTCGAAGGTTGCGCGTGTGCCGGAGCTGCCCGGACGGTTGATGATCTGGATCTTCTGGTCAGCACCGCCAACCTCGCTCCAGTTCTTTACTTTGCCAGTGAAGATATCAACCAGCTGCTGTTTCGTCAGGCCATCTACACCTGCGTCAGGGTTGGATACTGCTGCGATTGCTACTACTGCCACCTGGTGGTCCACCAGTGCTTTGGCTTTCTCAGCATCGGCATCCTTCAGCTTCTCTTCAGCGAACACGTCCGAGTTCCCAATATCAACCTGCTTCTCAGCTACCTGGGTAAGACCTGTGCCACTTCCGCCGCCCTGAACCTGAATGTCCACGTCTGCGTTAGCTTCCATGAATTTCTCAGCTGCCATTTCTACCAGAGGCTGAAGTGCTGTGGAGCCGGAAGCCAGAATCGAACCACTTATTGCTGCTGGAGCGGTTGTCTCCGTAGGAGCGTTGGTTGCCCCTGCGTTTGTTCCTCCGTTATTGGTTGCCGCATTATTTGTACCGTTATTGTTGCCGCAGGCTGAAAGTGCCAGTACGCTGGTTAAAGCCAAAGTCATGACCCAAGATTTTTTGAATTGCATTTGTTTGTCTCCTCCTGATTGTGTTGTAGAGTTTTTTTTATACGCCCCGATTGTCTGACTCCCTTTTTCGAGTGCATATTGGGTTGATGCTGTCATAGCACTGCCGCGCTTCTGACTCTTCTTATTCTAGGGCTCGTTCATTAGGTGAACATCTTGGTTATGTAAAATGAAAGATAAAAATTCGAATAGATTATGTATATTCAGATAGATTTTTTCGATAATAACGATATAATTTGTAATATAAGTTCTTTAGACAGGTGGAAAAAAGATGAATATTATGAAGCTTCAAATTGTAGTTTTACTTGAAAAATACAAAAAGGTAACCGATGTAGCCGCCGAGCTTGGCCTTAAGCAGCCTACGGTGTCCTTTCATATGAAGAATCTGGAAACGGAGCTTGGCGCTTCGCTGTTTCATTACCGCAGCGGCCGGGTGCTCCTGACCGATGCTGGACGGGCGCTTCATTCCTACGCGGTTAAGATTGTAGCGCTCGCGGCGGATGCACAGCGCAGTGTGAAGCAGCTGGCTTCCTCTTCTACAGGCCATTTGGAGCTGGAAGCGGCTTATATCCCTACTACATATATTCTGCCAAAAGCGGTCTCCGCATTCATGGAACAGAATCCGGGGATTCAGTTCAAGCTGGCGGTGAACAGCGATGTTGATGTCCGGGAGCGGCTGCGCAGCCGTGAGATTCAGCTGGCCGTGCTGCACAGCAGCAGTTGGAACGATGAATCGTTTCACTTCCGGCTGATCGCCCGGGACGAGCCGGTGCTGATCTTCCCGCCGGGGCATCCGCTTGATGTAGCGGAGCCGCTGACCCCGGAGCAGGTGGCCCGGGAGCCGTGGATTCAGCAGGACAGCGGCTCCTTCCTGCGGCACACCTCCGAGCGCTGGGCGGAGCTGAACCATGTGCGGCTGTGGAACCGCGCCGAGCTGAATTCGCCCGGAAGCGTGAAGCGGCTGATTGCCGCTGGTGGCGGCGCGGGCGTGTATTCCAGCGCGGGGATTGCCGCCGAGCTGGCCCTCGGCCAGCTCAAATCCGCCCCGCTGCCGGGTATTCTCCCGGAGAGCGGCGGATTCGTGCTGGCTTGGCGAAAGGATTACGACCTTTCGCCGCTGCAGGAGGCTTTTGCCGCGATGATCGCGGGCGGGGAGCCGCCTGCTGCGGGCGAGTAAGAGGCATTTATGCCTCTCTTTCTGCCGATGGCCCGCTCCCGCACGCATTCAGAGGCATTTATGCCTCTCTTTCTGCCGATGGCCCGCTTCCTCACGCATTCAGAGGCATTTATGCCTCTCTTTCCGCCGATGGCCCGCTTCCGTACGCATTCAGAGGCATTTATGCCTCTCTTTCCCGCCCGATGGCTCGCTCCCGATTAGAATATTGCCCTGCACTTTAGGAGTAAATCGATCTTTCAAAGTAAACACAAGCCAGGTAACATCTACATATAACTGGATCGCCGACCGCGAGCGTAATTCCTGTCATTGTGAACGTAGGCTGACTTTTCAGACTCATTATAGGGATTTCCTACCACTAATTACTGCGTATCTGCTCCGAAATGCCATCGATGGATGATTTGATGGGGAATTTTCCCTATATGCCACTACAACGGAGGGATTAGCCAGAATCTAGCGCTAGTTTTTCCCCATACCCATATGCCGCCTACGGATGCTACTAAGCAATGTTGCCCTGGAATGTTCGAAGTAAATAGATGCGAAACTGGTTACTACTTAGGACCCTGCGACACTCCAAGCCCTTGAACTAGGTAACCTGCATTCTAGCGGACCGTATAGCCCCTATTTCCTCCTATCTGCGATCTTTTGACGTCTTACGGATCGTATAGCCCCTAAGTCGTCAAAACAGGCTCTAAAGCGAGGGTTTTCTGTGATATAGAGGCTCCTGGGTCCGTTAATCCTGCAAAACGGCCTATGTACAGCAAATAGAGGCTCCTGAGTCCGCAACCGTCTGAAATCGAAGCGAGGGTTACGAGCGAAGAGGGCTAGGGGACCTAAGTAGTAACCCTTTTTGCATTTATTTCCACCAAAACGCAAGAATCCCGCCAATTAGATGCAGTTTCGCAACTAATTAATGATTCGAACTTATGAAACCGCCACGGAGCGAATCTTCGAGGGTTCTCGTCATAATAAGGCCTAAGTAGTTACACAGTTGTGGCAACTAAAACAAGGGCTCGGATATCTTTGAAACCATCACGAAGCCAAGTCTGAGCTATTCTCAAACAAAAAACCGTCACCGCCTCCAAGGCTGCAGCCTTGAGGCGGTGACGGTTTTTTGTCAGAAACGGATGCCGGCCTCCTTTTAGAGGACACCGAGGCCGTTTCTTTTTACAATTTTTTCACCAAAATATAGCAACAACTTAAGCCTTCTCAGCAACTAGCGTGAACGTCTTGGGAATTCCCCGGTCATAGACGTCGGAGGATAGGTTGGGCTCCTCCACCAGCTGCCTGATGATCAAGCCGCTGGCTGCGGCCGCCGTTACCAGCTCGCCCAGCGTCCAGCGGCGCCAATACACCACACTATGCGCTGCTGCTCCCGTAACTTCACCGGAGGAGGGTAGATATTTGGAGTAGGATACTTTTTTCTCCTGCAAAGCTGTATCGAAATAATCCCCGGTTACCTTGTGCTTGCGGACCTTGGCCGTAGAACCTTTGGAGGTAATCAGCTTGGTGGTCACCGGATGGAAATCACGCAGCACGAAACGTCCACCGGCAGCCAGCAGCTTGTACGCCGTATCCATAAATGGCGCGAGATCGGTGAAATAATGAACGATCCCCAGCTCGGCAAATACAATGTCATATGTACCATTCGTTACTTCCTCCGGCAGCTTTAGCACATCCGAGACGATATAGTTCAGCTCTACCCCGGCCTGCTCCGCCAACTCCCCGGCATAACGTGCATTGGCTTCCGAGAAATCGGCCACACTGACCTGCGCACCCTGCAGTGCCAACGCCACGGCCTTCATGCCGTTGGAGCCCATTAGATTCATCATCCTGCGCCCGCTCACCTCACCGAAATAGGCAGACAACGGGTACAGCTTCGCCCCAGGGTCCTTCTTAAGCTTCAGCGCAGCCTCCGCCGGTGTGCCGAAGCGACTGACCCAAGCGGCATACGTATCCTCATTCCATAGCTCTTCGCTTGATGGAGCGGTGTCTGCTCCTGTTTGTTGCATCGGTTCGTCTTCCAGTTCCTTCATCTAATGTAACCCCTTTATGTGTATTCACTTATTCAAGCATCAGGAGGCGCTGGGCAGTGCTGTTTCCGACTGAGCCGTTTTTTTCCTGCCGGTATACAAATATACCCCTAAACCCAACATGACCAGCAGACCCCCTGCCCATTGCAGTACCTTCAGCTGTTCACCCAATAATAGAAAGGCAAGAATGCTCGCACCCACCGGTTCACCCAGAATGTTCATCGATACCGTGGTAGCGGAGACATACTGCAGCAGCCAATTGAACAAAATATGGCCGAATACGGTAGGAACAACAGCCAGCAGTACAAATATGCCCCATTCCTTGGATGGATAATGGAAGAATGAGATACCCATCACCAGATTGTAAACGGCAAACACTACTGCCGCCGCCACAAAAACAATCAAGCTGTACAGGTAAGAAGGCATGCGGATCACCAGCTTCTGACCCACCAGCAAATGGACGGCCACAGCCGCGGTTCCGCCAATGGACAGTAGATCGCCCTTCAGATTGTCCGGTGAGATGCCAATATCCCCCCACCCTATCAATACAACGCCACCGATGGCTACAGCCATCCCCAGCATCGCTGCGGCAGCCGTCTTCTCTTTATAGAAGATGTACGCACCCAGCATAATAAAAACAGGCTCCAGCGCCATAATCATCGTCGAGCTGGCTACCGAGGTATAGCTCAGTGAGCCCATCCAGAGCAGAAAATGCAAGGCCAGCATACAGCCGGAGAACAGCAGCAGCAACCAGTCTCTGGCACGGAGAGCTGCGGCAGCTCCCGTATAAGGACGGGCAAAGGGCAGCATCAGCAGCGAGGTGAAGAGCAGGCGGTACATCCCCTGAACTGACACCGGAGCAGCCGACCATTTGATAAATATCGATGAGAATGAAATGGCGATAATCCCGATCAGCATCAGCAGCGGAACGGGGACTGGCGGATTTTTATGATTCACGGCTAGGCGTCCTTTCCATAACAAGCAGTTTACTTATGATAATGTAACGCAGACTGCAGAAAATTGCAGCATTTTTTCACAAAAATAATCATGCAAAAAGAAACGGCTTCACCGTCCTCTGAAAGAGGCGATATCCGTTTCTGCGAGAAATGCTTCTGTACCGTAAGCACTATACGCCCGCCGGGTTATCCTTAAGGCTTAAGAATAACCTTGATACAGTCCTCTTCCTTATCACCGAACACCTTGTAGCCATGCTCCGCCCAGGAAATTGGCAGCCGGTGGGATGATATCCGTCGGATCGAATGTATGCTCTTTAATCATCTTATAGAGCTGTGGGATTCTTGGGTGATTAAGTCGAAGTGCATTTCTGCGATCGAAGTATGACCCCAAGATTGGGCTGTGCCATCAGCCCTCCTAAGACAGTGCGTTTTAGCATCTTAGGCTGATTGACTATTACCACCAATCACAGGTGCGTGAATAATATTCATTGCACCGACTTTATCACGATGAGTATGAAACCCACATGGACACGAATATTTTCTATCTATCGCTTTATTTAGCGTAGAGCAAGATGGACATTTTTGCGATGTATACGCAGGATTCACATATTCCACTTTGATCCCTGCCATATTTGCTTTGTATTCAATGAATTGTGCCAAGCGATTGAATGACCATGTGTGCAAATTCTTTTCGTTTTTACGACTTGTTCTTGTCGTTTTTCTGATGTTTGTCAGCTTCTCTAAGCGAATGACAGACACTTGATTCTCCATGGCAAAATTGACAACTTGTCTACTTACTTTGTGGTCCTTATCTTTCATCCATCTTTGTTCTTTATGATCCAGTTTACGAATAGCACGTAGCTTTTTCTTCTTTCCTAATCCTTTTCGTTCACTACGGAACTTGCGTTTCATATATTTGTTTTCTCTACCATTTCCAAAAAATCTCGTCTTTCCTTCGCTAGTCACAGCAACAGCAGGGACTTTTAATCCTAAATCAATGCCTATTGCCTGTTCGCCTGTTGTTGTCTCTGTAGGAATTTCAAGTGAAACTTGAGCAAACCATTTTCCTGATTTCTCAACGATTCTCATAAGACCACATGTTGCATTTTGAAGAAATTGTTTATCTCTTTCTGTTAAAAGAGCAGGAAAAATCGTCTTTTTCACTTTGTTGTCCACGATGATAGGAAAAGCAATAGAGGAATGGCCAATGGAATAGTTTTGGTTGTTGATATAGTAGGTTGGTTTCTTTAATATTGGACGCTTCATTTCCTTCTTCGTTTTCTTAAATACGCTTTTAGCATCACGAATTGCTTGATTAAGTACAGCAGAAGGGAGTTTAGCTTCTACATCTTTCGTTGTGAGTTTGGGGAATGAACCTTCTTTTTCTGCTTGTTCTGTTAATGAATTAATAGCTCGAATATATTCTCTACTTAATACCTTTAATTCGATTGAGTTACTTGGAAATAATCTTATCTTTATAGTGACGGACTGCATAAGTTTTCACCTCTCTCCTTAATTTGTTTGGCTCTTTTGATTGATTTATACTCGTCAAATGTTGATTCTCTAATTAAAGACCAGCCACCTAGCCAAAATATTTGTCGTATATATCCCTTTGGCATTTTAATTTGAGACTTATCGCAATCGTTTCTATCACCCCCTTGTTTTTTGTTGTTCAACATATCTTTTGATCGTTTCACTAGACACATTTCCTGCGGTACTTACAAAGTATGAACGTGTCCAAAGTGAAGGCAAATGAGCTAAATGTTTAAACTCCTCTCTCAGTCGTTTAGATGTGACTCCTTTAATTTTTGCCATAATATCAGCAGGACTAAATGTCGGCAAAGCATTCAAAAATAGATGTGCGTGATCTTGATCTGTTTCGATTGCGATAATCTCTATTTTCAAATCATCACAAACATCTTTAATCAACTCCTTAAATCTACTTTCAACATCAAATTCAAGAAAGATTTTCTTTCGATATCGTGGACAAAAAACAAAGTGATAATTGATTAGCGATACGGTTGTGTTGGTTCTTCTATAATTATCCATACATTAATTGTATCAGTTTATGTTTAAAACTGAAACATGATAACCAAAAAATGTTGGCGCCTGGCCCATTTTGAGGCTGATATTGCGTTCAAACAGCTGGCCAAGCGGAAACAGATGATAAATCAACCCATAGACTCCGATCAGTTGAATGGTGCCAAATTTACGTACCACCTGAGCGGCAATCCTGAATGTGCTGAGCGAGCCGCCCTGCAGCTTCAGATTGGTCTCGACCGTCTCCATCACCGACATTTTGGCATCCAGACCGACACAGTCGATCACCACATCCGCTCCCCCGCGCGTAATTTCCTTCAGATGCACCTCGATATCCTTGGTCTCCTCGAAGTTGAAGACCTCAACGTTATTGGTGCGTTTCGCATGCTCCAGTTACCTCGGGACCGACATCTTCCACAATACCCATCGGCTCATGCCCAATAATATAGTCATCATGCATGCCCGGAATTCTACCGTTAAAAATATGCTGGTCCGAGCCGCAGATCGCTGTAGAGGTAATACGGACAATAATATCATCTTTTTGCTCAAGCTTGGCATCCGCTACTTCCTTGACTTCGACTTTCTTCTTGCCTTGATAGGTGACTGCTCGCATGATGAATCTCACTCCTTCGGGAAATGGAGAATTCCTTATTATGTTATAACCCCAAATCCCGTTTCCTTATCCCTGCAACAGCGGTGAATACATCATCAAGGCGTAATTTCCGGTAACCTCCTCGTCCATCGCAAGCTCTCCGCTCATCGTGAACACCCTCCGGCTGATCTGGTTGCTGCGGATATATCCACCCCAAGGCTCCAGACTGATCCGGTGATCACTTTCGTACACCTCGTAGCTGTATAACTGCTGTCCGCTGCATCGCCATTCTCCGTGCAGATGTGTATCGTCCAGCCACAGCCTAAGCTGATAGCTATGTTCCGTAGGATTGCGCAGCTGCAGATCCAGATAATTATAGGAACAAGTAGCACCGCTTCCAAAAGGCTGCGTCCGCTGCTCATCGGGAAAAACGTCATAGCTGTGCCGGTGCCGCTCCGTGATGGTAAGCGGGGTGTGCAGCGTCATCCAATAGATCAGATTGGATAGCTGGCATAATCCGCCGCCTACGCCGGAGTGGAAGCCGCCATAATGCAGCACCATTCCATCCAGGTAACCTTTGCGCCTTGTAGGCTTGCCGATGTTCCGCCAATAGGAGAAAGCCTCTCCCGACCGGAGAATCAGTCCGTCCAGCTTGGCTATCGCCAGTCTGAGATTAGTGATCTTGTTAATCTGCATCTGCATATCTACATTACGCAGACTGCGCAGCAGTGGGGTGGCATGCGCCATCGCCGAATGAGGCAGATTCTCCTGACTGCGTGTTCTGGCTTGTCTGCCGGGGCGGGTCAGCCATTGCCAGTATCTTTTGCAGATAAAATAACGTTTGCCCGCAAACAGCCTCAATTTAGAGCGCCGAATGGGCTTCAATGATACTCTGACTGTATTCATAGTTATCCTACACCTCGCTCTCTAAGTGTGATCAGTGGTCAGTGGTCAGTTATAGAGATTCAGCTTCCGCCGCAGTGCCCCATAGATTCTGACGGCAACATATACCAGACCGAAGCACAGCAGATAAGCTGCAATCAGCGAGAGCAGACCCAGCTCGAAATTGTCCGCCTGCGCGGCGACATTTACGATATTCATGGGACCGTCAGCCCTCATCCCCAGCCTTAGACTGATCACTGGAAACAGTACGCCAAATTGATAGATTACAGCATAACTGGTCTGTTCGACGACTTGCGGCTGAAGCAGGAAACCTGCGAACAGCAGAAGGGCTGCCACATGATAAGCTTTCTTTCTGAGCACAGACATTCCATCACCCCTATAGGATAAGTTTACCAGATTAACCGGTCCGTTGCCCTGACTTCTCCATTAATTGTATAAGAAATCGCCTCACTGGTTTTGGAGAATTGGTCCAGCGCCTCGGTTTTCCCCGTATCCAGATGATACACGGCAGCCTCATTATCATATTCTCCATCCCCGTTCGGCTGCGAGTAAATATAGACCAGCTCGCGGCGCTCTGAGTTCCAGCCGTAACTGAATAATCGGCCGCCTGATGAATGAAACGAGATCAGCTCCTTCGGCACGGAGTCTGCCCCTGCTGTGGCTGAGCGGGTATCCAGCACCCACAGCTTCTCTTCGCTGGGCTGCGCTGCTCCGGGGATTCTGGCAGACGTAGCATAGATTACATAGGGTCCCAGGCCATTCATCCCGCCCAGGTCCATATAGGCCTCACGGTCTGCCGAGGGAATATAAGAAGTGAGCGGCAGTGTGTAGAGTAGCTTGGATGCGTCTTCCGATAATTCCGTGAAGGTAATCGACATCTCCGGAAGTCTCTGCTTGCTCAGAAACAGCTGATATGGCGTAGTCGCACGGTCATCCAGATTGTTCTCGATTCGTTCGGGAGCGGGCGACCACACGATGCCTTCGGTAGTCTCAGCGGCATGAACGAAGGCACGGTCACTCTCTTGCAGCAGCGGAATATGATAGTCAACCACTCCAAATTTGAATACGGCCGGTTCAATAAGCGGCTTCTGAGCAGATGATGGTCCGGGAGAAGCAGCTATAACGCCCGGAAGAGACACTGCGGCGGTTTCTTGCGGGCTCCCAAGCCAGCCCATATTCCAGCTGACCGCTCCCGCGATCAACAAGACAGCGGCTCCGCCGAAGGCCACAGCCGGATAACGCAGCAGCCCTGCTTTTTTTCGCTTGCCCGTGTCCGCTGCGGCCATTTCCACCTTGGTCATCAGCTCCAGTGTGAATCCTTCTCCTTCGGGAAAAGGCCCGTCCTCCGCTCTCTCATACCACTCCGGGCGGGACTCCGTTGTTCCTCTGGCTGAGCTCTTTCCTTCGGAAACAAACCCATTCTCAGCACGGTCATACTGCTCCGCAAGGGACTCTGTTGTTTCTCCGGCTGAGCCGTTGTCATTGTTACGGTTCTTTTTCATTGCTGCTCCTCCTTCTGAAGCTGTGCTCTAACCTTGTCCCTTGCCCGTGACAGGCGTGATTTCACCGTGCCGGGGGCCACATGCAGCAGAGCTGCTATGTCTTGAACGGGCAGCCCGTATTTGATATCCAGCACCAGCGTTTCCCGGTACGGTGCCGGAAGCTTCATAATAATTGCCCAGATGCTATCGCTGTAATGCCGTTCCATGGCCTCGGCTTCCGCCGATGGATATATAAGAGCCGTGTCTCGAACCTGCGGCTGCAAACTTGCGCGGCGCATAAGCTTGCGCCTCCAGCTATAGGTCATGTTCCGCGTAATCGTCAGCAGCCACGTCTTCACCGAAGCTTCACCGCGAAAATCCCCGCTTTTCTGATAGGCCTTCAGAAACACCTCCTGGCTGATATCATCCGCCTCCTCCCGGCTTCCACACAGCACATAGGCATAATTCCAGACATCACTGCCGTAAGTCTCCATTAATATCCGCAGCGCTCCTGCCGGATTCTGCATCATGCGGAGCGGTTGATCTGTGTCCACGCTTATCTTCACCTCTTTGCTAATTAGACCCTGTGAGGGTGCAAAAGGTTCCCGCATGTTGAAAAAAACACATCGATCTCTCAAACATCGATCCCACCCAAACCCTCCCTTCCAAGGGAGGGCCCCAAAGGGTTGCACCCTCTGGACACCTGCAAGTTTGGCGAATAAGCTTGGCGGTACGGTGATTAGGCGGCTGGGAGGGGAGAGCGCTTATCCCTGCGGGACCGCTTGGACGCCGCTGATGTTGGCCGGCTATCCCTGACGGGATGCTCGGCCGGGGGTTAAGGTCAAAGGCGGGCTGTTCCTGCGGAATGCGCAAGACCTTAACGGCAAAGGCGGGCTGTTCCTGCGGAATGCGCAAGATCGTAACGGCAAAGGCTGGCTGTTCCTGCGGAATGCGCAAGATCGTAACAGCAAAGGCGGGCTGTTCCTGCGGAATGTGCAAGATCTTAACAGCAAAGGCGGGCTGTTCCTGCGGAATGCGCAAGATCTTAACGGCAAAGGCTGGCTGTTCCTGCGGAATGCGCAAGATCTTAACAGCAAAGACGGGCTGTTCCTGCGGAATGCGCAAGATCTTAACGGCAAAGGCTGGCTGTCCCTGCGGAATGCGCAAGATCTTAACAGCAAAAAGGTAGCTACTTAGGTCCCACTGGGGATTTCGAGTGCAGCACACCCACTTTCAGAGAAATTAGATGCGTATCTGCAACTATTTTCAACTGAAACTCCTGTAATCAGGCAAATAAGTGCGAATCTGCAACTATTTTCGAGTAAATTGCTTCTATAGCGCTCAGAATCCGAAATTAGATGCATTATCGCACTTATTTGCTCCAAAACGGAAAAAATCGGTGAATTAGATGCGTTTTCGCACTTAAATCGGCGGCTGGGCTGATGTGGCGATCCAGCAGCTAAGTCTTAGCTGCTTATATCCTACGGAGGCCTGAGCAGTAACCACTTCTGCAACTAAATCGGTGGACTCGACAGATGAACACGATCACGGAGCGGAGTATGAGGTGTAGAGTATTAGGTGTTCTGATCACACGGAGTTCCAAGTAGTAACACAAAAAGAAAAAAACTATATTTCCTCTACACAAAAAAACAGATCCCTGCCTAAGCAGAAACCCGTCCTCTCTTATTTCCCTCGCTTGTTATGCCAGATCAGGGCATGCAGCTGAGGCAGCACACGCACCTGGTTCATTTCCGGGTCGGCGATAACCTGCTGGAACAGCCATTCCAACCTGCCCAACAGCCGGGTGGAGATATCGCCCTCTTCGGTAACATCCGTATTGCCCGGCTGCAGGAACAGCTCTACACCGGGATACCTCTGATGCACCGCTTTGGCATACGCGTAGTCCTGCTCATCGAACACAACTACCTTCAGATTATGGGCGGCAGACTCCGATGACTTCAGCTTGTGCAGAATGCTGTCCAGCATCTCCCAGTTGGTAGCCATGCCCGAGCTAGGCGGCTTGGGGCTGATCGTCAGCGCATCCACCTGCAGGAACCAATCCTGCCATCGGCTGCCCTGCGTCTCGATCGCCACACCGATTTCCCGCTGATGCAGCAGCTCAATCAGTTGACCGACCCCTTCGCCAATCAGAGCCGGATTGCCGCCCGAGATCGTCACTGAGCTGAAGTTATCGCCGCCCAGCTCCAGCAGCTCAGCCACAACCTGCTCCGGTTCCAGCAGGCGCATCTTATCCTTGGCTGATCCGTCCCAGGTAAAGGCAGAGTCGCACCAGCTGCAGCGGTAGTCGCAGCCATAGGTGCGGACGAACATCGTTTTGACTCCGATCACAGCACCTTCGCCCTGGATGGTCGGGCCAAATATTTCAATTACCGGAAGTTTACTCACAGTCGCAGCCTCCGAACATCCGGTAGGACGGACCTTCCAGCGGGATATCCGCGGCCAGCACCTCTGCCCATGAGGTCGGTGTTTCCCACAACTTAACCGAATAGAGCGGCAGGCCGGCCTGTTTCAGGGTATGGGCGATATAGCAGGACATGTTCTCTGCCGTAGTTCTGAACGACAGCTGTGCCACCTTGGAGCCGGTAAGCGTCAGCGTCTCCAGGACAGGCTCATTGCCCATCGCCAGAAACGCATGGTCCAGACGGTCAATGACAATCGCCTTCACCTTGCTTTTGATCTCACTGAAATCAATTACGAAACCTTCTCCCGAGGTGCCCTCTTCGCTGGAAGGAATGCCCTTCAGCACCACCTCAAGCTTATAGGTATGACCATGCAGATTGCTGCATTTCCCCTGGTGGCCAATCAGCTGATGGGCGGAATCGAAGGTGAAGATTTTGCATACCGTGACCTCATTATGCATGGGAAGCCGATCCTCTCTCTGCCTCATATTGCTCAAGTCCCCGCTGGCGCAGCAGACAGGCTGGACAGGTGCCGCAGCCACTGCCCGTAATTCCGTTGTAGCAGGTCAGTGTGTGCTCGCGGATATAATCGAAAACCCCCAGCTCATCGGCCATCTTCCACGTTTCCTTCTTATCCAGCCACATCAATGGGGTATGGATCACGAACTCAACATCCATCGACAGGTTAAGCGTAACATTCAGCGACTTCACGAACACATCGCGGCAATCGGGATATCCGCTGAAATCGGTCTGACAGACCCCGGTGACCAGATGGGCAAACCTAAGCTGCTTGGCGAGAATAGCGGCAAAAGACAGAAACAGCAGATTCCGTCCATCCACAAACGTGTTTGGCGGCTGTTGCCCTTCACCCGGTGTGATCTCGATATCGTCACGTGTCAGCGCATTGGGGGCCAGCTGATTCAGCAGCCCCAGATCAAGAATATGCTGCTTAACGTTAAATTTATGTGCAATGGCCGTGGCAACTTCGATTTCAGCGCTATGCCGCTGATTGTAATTGAAGGTAACTACCTGAACTTCTTCGAACTGTTTAAGTGCCCAGACGAGACAAGTTGTGCTGTCCTGCCCGCCGCTGAAGACAACGAGTGCTTTTTTATTCATATTCAGTCTCTCCTTCTGCCAATCCAGGGATCAGCGGTTGTCTATTTTCTCCGGATACAGATCGTGATTCAGCAGCCGGTGCTCGGCCATTGCTTCATATTTCGTGCCCGGACGCCCCCAGTTGCAGTAAGGATCGATAGAAATGCCGCCGCGCGGAGTGAACTTGCCCCACACCTCAATATAACGCGGGTCCATAAGTGCAATCAGATCATTCATAATAATGTTGACACAATCCTCATGGAAATCTCCATGATTGCGGAAGCTGAACAGATATAATTTCAAGGATTTGGACTCCACCATTCGCTGCTCGGGAATATACGAAATATAGAGCGTGGCGAAATCCGGCTGCCCGGTAACGGGACAGAGGCTGGTGAACTCGGGACAATTGAATTTGACAAAATAATCGCGTCCCGGATGTTTGTTATCGAAGACTTCGAGAATGCCGGGATCGTAGCTGAACTTATACTGCGTCCCCTGATTGCCCAGCAGTGTAACCTGCGGCATTTCCTCCGCTGTTCTTCCTTCGGTTGACATGACAAAAAACCCCTCTCTTTTCCCCGGCTCTAGGCGCCGGAACTGGAAAGAAGAACGAGATTTCGTAAACGTGGCTCAACTAAGAACAACCCCTGCATAGGCCCATTAGCGGGACAGCAGACATTGCGAGGTGAAGCTATCTTAGTTTTTTATAGAGGGAGTTTGCGAACCTCTCCTGCGCATGGGCGCAGACTTCTTCTCTGAAACTTATAAGTGCGTATTGAACTATACCATGGGATCAGGCTGCCTGACAAGTCTTACAGATGATCCAGGATCAGCGAGCAGAGCATGCCAAGCGCGGCCATCAGCCCGATTAAGGGCCCGCCTTCCTCATAAGCCTCCGGCATCATGCTGGAGGAAACCATCGAGATAATTCCCCCGCCGGCAAAAGAAGCGATCAGCGCCGTTGTAAATCCCGAAGCGTGATCCAGGAAAACATACCCTCCCGCCGAAGCCAGCGTCGAGATGACCAGCACGCCCAGCCATAGCAGCATAATGCGTCCCTTAGGGTAGCCATCCTGCTTCAGCCCGGCTGTGCTGGACAATCCCTCGGGGATGTTGCTGATGAAGATCGCAATCACAAGCAGTAGGCTGACACCTTGCCCGGAGATCAGGCTGGCCCCGATCATAATCGACTCCGGGATCGCATCCAGCACGGTTCCGGCAAAAATAGCAAGCCCGCTCCCTCCTGACGTACCTGTGGTGCCGGAGCGCGAGGAGCGTTTGCGACCAGCTCCACCCTTGCGGGAGATGTACCAGTCAAAGAGGGTAAAGACTCCCGCCCCAGCCATAAAACCGATAATCGTAGGAGTCAGCCCGCCATTATTGGCCGAGTCATCCAGCAGCTCATAGGCTGCCGCCCCAATCAATACTCCTGTACCAAAAGCCATGATAAACCCGATTAGCTTCTTCGGTATCGCCAGAAATAAGGCCAGCGCTGCCCCAATCAGAACGGCTGAACCCGAAATGGCTCCCCACAGGACTGCATTCCACATGCTCCTCACCTCTATAGCTAAGCTTAAACTTAAATCAGGCGTTACAAACAACAATAAGAATTTGCCTTGGGCAGGGATTCATTTGCCAAGAAAAGGGTAACTTAACAAGTATAATAATCTACTTAAGGATGGGGTTTCAGATGGAACAAGCAGAACAGCATATCAGGGATTGGCTGCAGTCACACCTGAACGCAACAATCATTATTGAGAAACAGGAGCTGGAGGATCTGGACAAGGTCTATTTCCATCTCAAAGGAATAGACTACCGGGAAGCTGCCGACGTACTCGATGAGTACCTGGATAACGCTTTAATCCTCCAAGGCTCAGGCAGCACCTTGAACGCCGACGGAGAACAAGTTCCTCTGCCGCAGACCAATTATGAGCTTGCCGTCAGCGGTCTGCTGATCGAGAGCCTTCAGCTCAACACCGTGAAGCTGACAACCGAAAGAGCGAAATATGTGCTTTCTGTCGAACAGTCCGGGTAAGCTCCGATGCACACCTGGATCGTCTGCTAGACAGGGAAAGGCCCCAGCGGAACAGGCTGCGGCCTTTCTCTGTACCTTGGTTATCCGTTACTACTTAGGGTCCCCTTTTATCCATGTGTTACACGTCCGAGCCTGTCATACCACACTGCGCGACAAGGAGGCTAAAGAATAACAAATGAAGGCCGTCGCCAGTAACCTGCACTTAACTTTCAGACTACTAACGGACTCAGGAGCCTCTATTTGCTCTAAAAAGGCTGTTTTGCAGGTCCGACGGACTCAAGAGCCCTCCCTCTGGCCAAAACCCAATATTTATGGCCTGTTTTTCCAATATAGAGGCTATGCGGTCCGCTAGACTCCAAACCATCGCAGGAATGCGGATATAGTTATAATGAACGAAACCGACATCCCAAGTTTGTTTATTCGTAGGTTACATTTGGAAAAACTGAAAGCAAATAGATCTCAGTATCCAATGCAGAGCTATTAAACAAAAAAAGGAGTCGGTTTACTATGAGTATAACCACAAAGTATGTAGGTCTAGACGTATCCAAGTCCAAAATCGCAGTCGCCCTTGCTGACGAAGGCGAACGAGGGGAAGCTCGGTATTGGGGAATGCTGGAACATACAAAAAATGCGGTCAGCAAGCTCATGAAACACTTGCAACAGAACGGAGAAGTTCAATTGAATGTCTGCTATGAGGCAGGTCCTACCGGGTATGTCTTGTATCGCTGGTTACTAGAGATGGGTATTGCCTGCACGGTGGTCGCCCCTTCTCTCATTCCCAAGCGTCCCGGAGATCGCATCAAGACCGACAAACGGGATGCCAAACGACTCGCGCAGCTCTTTCGCGCAGGTGAACTGACCGCGGTGTACACGCCAACCCCTGAAGATGAAGCGCTGCGAGATCTTGTTCGAGCCCGGGAAGATGCCAAAGAAGATCTGACGCGTCATATGCAGCGACTTGGGAAATTTTTGTTGCGGTATCAAATTAGCAATCCGAAAAAATCAAAAACCGGCACCTTTGCCCATGAAGAATGGTTGGATACGTTGCGGTTCTCAAACGAATGTCAACGCGTGACCTTCCAGGAGTATCGGCAATCCATCTGGGAAACGAAAGAACGAATCTTGAGATACGAACAAGAAATCGAACAACAGGCAGAAAAAGGAAGTCATTCCCAGCGTCCGCTTATCCAGGCGTTCAGGCCTTGCGTGGAGTGGCTCTCGTGACGGCGGTGACACTAAGCACAGAGATCATCAGCATTTCCCGATTTGCAAGCGCAGCAGACTTCATGAGTTACTGCGGACTCGTCACCAGTGAAAATTCCTCGGGCGATACGCGCAGACAAGGCCGGATTACGAAGGCGGGCAATGCCCATCTGCGAAGGGTATTGGTGGAAGCCGCCTGGCATTATCGGCATACGCCCGGTGTCCGCAGAAAGTTAAGAGAACGACTGACGGGGTTGCCTGCAGAAGTACAAAGCTTGGCCTGGAGCGCGCAGACCCGGCTGCACAAGAAATATAACGCGCTGTTGTGGAGAGGCAAGACCAAGGGATGTATTGCGGTGGCTGTGGCCCGGGAATTGGCAGGTTTTGTGTGGGCCATCGCCCAGGAAGTGCAGCGGCAGTCCGTAGAGATCCAAGAAGCAGGATAAGGCAACCTCCCAAGAAGGCTGCTTGCACCATTCAGGAGATATCCAATACAGGAAAGGGGGTGATCGGGGAGCGATCATCTTTTACCTCAGAGGCAAAATCAGCAAGGGAAGAGAAAACCCGCGAGAGCTCCTTGAGCGCGATCTGAGCAAGAGGGGTCGTATGCTCGTCAATAGTTAGCGGTAAAGCTCTTCAGTCGGATGTAGAATGTGTGTGAACCCACGGATAACAGATTGCCAACCAGCGAATAGCTTTTGTCTCTGAGCTAAGAAATGATCGCCCCTTCCGTCCCCCTAGGGGAAGTGCAGGGAGATTCTCCCCCTGCACCCCGGATACACGCCGTAGGCGTGTCCAGCAAGCAAGCTTGCCGGACGACTGGAAAGTATGGTAAAGATAGAGCCGCCTGTAAAGAAGAACACTTGACAGGCTCTTGTTGGACTCGTAAAACCAACCAAACAAGAGCCTTTATTTAAATCCGCCCTGGTTCACCATGCAGGCGGGTGACTTGACAGGTTTCGTTCATAACAGGAGCTATACGGTCCGTTAGGACGTTGGTTACCAGAAGTTCGGGTGGAGGGAGTGTTTGGGTTAAGGTAGCGCGATCCCATAACCTTCTCGATCGAGTAACCTTCTTTATCCTCGCAGGCTCCTAAGTAGTAACGGTTATCGGGCTTGGTTATCCTCGCTGGTACTAACAGCTAATCCTCGCCGATAATCTCCACTTCCGTTTCCAGCTCCACATCAAACTTGGCTTTGACTGTCTCTCTGACATGCTGGATCAGACCGATATAATCTCCGGCGGTTGCATTGTCGGCATTGACAATGAAGCCGGCATGCTTGCGGGAGACCTCCGCTCCACCGATCCGTGTGCCTTGCAGACCACTCTCTTGAATCAGTTGCCCGGCGAACCGCCCCGGCGGACGCTTGAAGACACTTCCGCAGGACGGGTATTCCAGCGGCTGCTTGGATTCGCGCAGGCAGGTCAGCTCATCCATCGCTTTTTTGATCTGCTCCGCTTCTCCGGCAGCCAAGGCGAACCGGGCCTCAAGCACAATATAATCGCCGCTCGCAAATACGCTCTTGCGGTAGCCCCACTCTAGCTCATCACCCTGCAGAGTGACCAGTCTTCCCGACTTGTCAACGGCAAGCGCGCTTTGCAGCACATCCTTCACTTCGCCGCCGTAGGCTCCGGCGTTCATGTAGAGCGCTCCGCCGACTGTGCCGGGAATGCCGCAGGCGAACTCCAGGCCGGCCAACTTCTGCTCCAGCGCGTACCGCGAGACATCGATGATCTTGGCTCCGCACTGGGCATAGAGCAGCTCCCCGCGGGCTCCCATTTCATTCAGTCCTGCCGTTTGCAGCACAATGCCCCGGATGCCCCCGTCGCGGATAATCAGATTGGAGCCGTTGCCGAGTACCGTCAGCTTGATGGCATGCTCTGCCGCATATGTAACAACACTTTGAAGCTCTTCGTATGTTGCCGGAGCGGCCAGAATATCGGCTTTTCCGCCCATTTTGGTAAATACATGATCTTTCATTAGTTCATAACTTCTCACAGTTCCTGCGGTCATCAGCTGCTGCAGGTCCGCTTGTATTCTGGCAATTGTCATCTTTCATACTCCTTTAACCATGTAATAATGGCAGTCCTTGATTCCATGGTTACATCTTGCTGTAGCACAGAAACAGTAGGCACCCACAACTTTAACAACGAACAGGCTCCCTTGTCAATGACGGGAACCTTGCGTTATGCCTATTTTAATGGCTGTCTGAAGCTGCGGCCTGCTTGCGATATTCCGTCCGGCGTTCAGCCCGTTCTGCTTCCTTGAGTCTTGGACAGTTGTAGCAATATTGGCCGCCTTCGATCCGATAATACAAGCAGCATCGATTGCGCATCATTACCTTCTTCGCAGGATCATCAATCGCCTCAATCCGGCGGATGACAACGTTGAAGGGGTTCTTCGCCAGACCAAAGGCCCTCAGCGGCCTCATAGGAATAGAGTGCACCCTCTGGCGGAGCAGACAGAATATCAAACTTATCCTGTAGTTCCTTAATCTGCGCCTCAGTCATCCGGCGATCCTACATTCCTGCTGCCTTATAAGCAGCAAGCTCATAGGGCAGACAGAGAGGAACGCCAGTACGCGGATCTGGCACAATATCACACTCAATGCCAAATACTTTGCGGAGTACGGCCGGAGTCATTACCTCCACAGGGCTGCCCTCACTGATCACTGTTCCCGATTTGATCGCCACCATATGCTGCGCATAACGTGAAGCGTGATTCAAATCATGTACTACCATAACGATAGTTCGCCCCTCTTCCATGTTCAGCTTCTGCAGCAGCTGCAGAACCTCCAGCTGATGGGCCATATCCAGGAAGGTGGTAGGTTCATCCAGAAACAGAATGTCTGTCTGCTGGGCCAGCGCCATCGCGATCCAGGCCCGCTGCCGCTGTCCGCCGGAGAGCCGGTCAATCGGCCGGTCGTGGAATTCTTCCATCCCCGTAACCGTAATCGCTGATGCGATGATGCTGCGGTCCTCAGGACTCATGGTTCCGAAGCCCTTCTGATGCGGGTACCTTCCATAGCTGACCAGCTCCGACACGGTTAAACCGTCAGGAGCAGTAGGATTCTGCGGCAGAATAGCCAGTTGACGGGCTACCTCCTTGGTGGACAGGTTATGGATGGATTTGCCGTCAAGCATCACACTGCCGCTCTTTGGTTTCATAATGCGGGCCATCGTCTTCAGAATGGTTGATTTGCCGGAGCCGTTGGCCCCAACAAGAGCCGTGATTTTGCCTGTTGGCAGCGTCAGGTTCAGACCTTCAACAATGGTAGCCTCCGCATACCCTATGCTCAACTCTTTCGTATTTAACCGCTCTGACATATATCTCACTCCTATAGTTAGTATAGATTGCTTGATTGAACGTGAATTCGCAAATGATCAGATGTATTCACTGCAGGCTAAGCTTTCGACCGGGCCAGCAGATATAAAAAGTAAGGGGCGCCAATTACGGCAACGACGATGCCTGTGGGAATCTCGGCAGGCTGCAGAATCCAGCGGCCGATGGTGTCGGCCGTGATCATCAGCAAGGCGCCGGTCAATGCGGTGGCCGGCAGCAGCACCTGATGGCGCGGGCCTACCAGCCTGCGGGCCAGATGCGGCGAGATCAAGCCGACGAAACCAATGCCGCCGCTGACGGCTACACAGGACCCGGCGAGGGCAACTGCCGCCGCCAGCAGGAGGATCCGTTCCTTCTCCAGCCGCATGCCCAGCCCCGCGGCAGTAGAATCGCCCAGGTTCAGCACATTCAGCACCCTGGACTTGAACATGGCGAACGGCAGCAGGACCAAGAGCCAGGGCAGCAGAGCCAGCACAAACTTCCAGTCTCCGCCCCAGATCTTGCCGGCGATCCAGGTCGCCACAAATTGATAATTTCGCGGGTCCAGCCTCAGGGACAGCACCAGCTGCCAGGCATAGATTCCCGCCGTAACCGCAATCCCGATCAGGATCAGCCGGGTGGGCGACAGGCCGTCCGCCCTGCGGAAGGCCAGAACATAGATCAGGGCTGCCGTCAGAGCAGCCCCGGCCAGCGCCAGCAGCGGCAGAACGAACACTGGAGCCGACGTAGTGGCCGGGAAGAAAGAGATAAAGATCAGTACGGCGAACCCGGCACCGGCATTGATGCCCAGGGTAGAGGACTCTGCCAGCGCATTACGCGACAGGCTCTGCAGGATACAGCCGGAAACGGCAAACCCGGCACCAACAAGCAGCGATATGACGATCCGGGGCAGCCGGAAATCAAACAGGATCAGCTGCTGCTGAGCTGTGCCTGCACCGGTTAAGGTGCGCAGCACCTCCAGCGGGGACAGCCGCATATAGCCCGTGTTCATACTGACAATGAACATGATGACTATCAGCAGGCCCAGCAGCGACAGAATCGCTGCTCCCCGTTTGCGGCGGCGCTTCTCCACCGCAGCCATGGTGACAACGTTCATGATATTCCTCCCCTTCTCTTGCTAGCAAGATAAATGAAGAAAGGAACGCCAATGATCGCGATCAAAGCGCCGAGCGGTGTCTCATAAGGGGCATTAATCATTCTTGCGCCAATATCGGCGAGAATGATCAGCAGACTGCCCAGTACGGCGGAGCAAGGAATGATCCAGCGGTAATCCACCCCTACCAGATAACGAGTGATATGCGGAATAATCAGTCCGACAAAAGCAACCGGCCCTACCGCTGCTACAGCAGTTCCGGCAAGAACAGTGACCACAATCATACCGCCAAGCTGTACCAGCCTTGTGCGCTGCCCCAAGCCTGCGGCCACATCTCTGCCCAGACTGAGCAGGGTAATGGAACGGGACAACATCAGAGCGGCCAGCAAGGCTGCTCCCACAACAGGACCCATGATCTTCAGCTGTGTCCAATTGGCGCCGCCAATACCTCCGGCCAGCCAGAAGGCGATGTCCTGTGAGAGATGAAACAAGATCGCTACGCCCTGGCTGAGCGCCAGCAGCAAGGAACTTACAGCCGCTCCGGCGAGCGTGAGCCGCAGCGGCGTCAGCCCATTATAGGACATGGACCCGATGCCGAATACAATTAACGACGCGACTGCGGCCCCCAGGAAGCAATACAGCATAAGATACGTAAACGGCAGTCCGGGAGCAAAGGCAAACACCAAGGCCAAGGCTACCCCTGCCCCGGCGTTTAGTCCGAGCAGGCCGGAGTCTGCGAGCGGGTTGCGGGTCATGCCTTGCATGATCGCCCCCGCTACAGCAAAGCAGGCACCAACCAATGCTCCGGCCAGCGCGCGCGGAATTCTTAAAGTCCGGATCACCTGGTGCTGCATCGCCTCGGGATTGAAGTGGAATACCGCTTCCCATACGGTAGCCAGCTTAATATCGGCAGCTCCCACCGAGACGGAAGCCGCCAGGCCAAATGCTATGGCAGCAAGCCCCAGAATGAGAATAGTGAGGGCCGCTGCCGGGCGTGCCTGCAAGGGTTTGTCCATTGCAGGTTGTGTTGTGGTGTCTGTGTAATCCGGTGCTGGGACCATGTTCGTCTCCTTATTCATAAGCAACCAATCCTTAGATTCTTCAGATGATAACAAGTATCATTCTCATTATCGCAAATAATCTCTTGATGTACAATCCGGTTCAGGGAATAATCCGCTAAAAAAAGGTGCAGGTCTTCATATCCACCAGGGATACTGGACCTGCACACATTACAGTGTTCTTATTTCACCAAGCTGGCCAGCGTATCATCAATGATCTTAGAGCCTGCATTGGCTCCACTGTAGAGCCAGCTGGTCTTCGAGCTGAACTCATGCACATGGCCGGCCTTGACGGCAGGGATCGCCTTCCAGATGTCACTGTTCGTGATCTCGGCACCTTCGGTCTTGTCGCTGTTCACCAGAATGATATGGTCCGCTGTCAGTTCAGACAGCTTCTCCAGCGATATCGCGTTCCAGTTCGTTCTGGTCTCTTCCGGAATATCTGTCACCAGATTAGGCATAGTCACGCCAAGGTCGTTGTAGAGGACAGCCCCGCTGCTGCGTGTGGCATCTACAATGAAGAAGCTCTTCGATGCCAGCCATAATACGGCTACAGAGTCATCGCCAATGGAGGCTTGTAGCTTCTCCTTGGCATCGGCAGCCTTCTCGTCGTATGTCTTGAGCGCTTGCTCAGCCTCGGCTGTCTTGTTCAGCAGCTCGCCAATCTTAAGCAGTTGCTTACGCCAGTCATTGTTCAGCTCATCTCCAAGCACATAGGTAGGGGCAATCTTGCTTAATTGATCATAGAGGCCGTTCTGCACCTGGGCTTCCGATTGGATCAGAATGAAATCCGGAGTGAAGCTGGTAACTGCCTCCAGCGGAAGATCGTAGCTGATAGCAGGAATATCCTTAAGCTCTGTGGATAAATAATCCTGAACACCCTTAGTAATGGACCATTGTGCGACCGGGGTCACGTCAAGCGTTACCAGATAATCCTCCAGATAAGAGCCCAACACCCGCTGCGGGTTAGCCGGGATGGTCACTTCATGCCCCATCGCATCAGTTACTGTCCGAGGCTCAGCGGCTGGAGCTTCCGTAGCTGCTGGAGCTTCTGTCGCTGCTGCGGCCGTTGGAGCCGTTGTAGCCCCCGCATTAGCTGCATTCCCGGCGTTGTTATTCCCGCAAGCGGATAAGAACAGCATGGCTGTCAACAGCGCTGTAATCGCTACCTTAGTGCTGGCCGATCCCTTTTTATTAATCAAAAACATTAAGTACCCCTCCTATTTATTTACATCCATGGTCAGTCAAAGGTTGGTTGTCCTCCGCTTCACTTTCTTAAATGATATTGATTCTCATTATCTATGTCAACATAAAAATTAATAAATTTGCATAAAACAAAATTTCATCTTTCATCTATGGCTGCATATTTCCCTTCATAAGAAGAGAAAAAGGCGGTGCTCCCTACTTCAGGAGACCGCCTTAACGCCAATCAGGAACGATTTATTTGAAATATAAGAATTTATATGTTTCACGCTATAAATTGTCCTTCTATTTCTCGCTGAAACGCCCCGTCCTTCAAAAGGACGGCGTAGCCGTTTCTACTTGTGTAAATGATAAGGCACGGTTGCGACCACAATGTCCTTCTGGTTCATCAGATAGGAGCGGATAAACAAGCTGGTCTGATTATGCAGCACTGCCTGCCACCAGTGTTTGGTGATAAACTGCGGGATCAGAATCGTAATGTGGTCGGTGGTCGCTGTCTTCCATTCCACGGTGTCGATGAACTTCACCAGCGGGCGCAGAATACTGCGGTACCGTGAACGAAGCACAATCAGCCGGACGCCGGGGTTCCACTCCTCCCACTTCTGCTCCATTTTGCAGATCTCTTCCTCATCAAAGCCTACATAGACTGCAACTACATTCTCCGTCAGCGATTTGGCGTAACTGATGGAATGAAGCACCGCACGGGTCACACCCGCAACAGGAACTACTACCGTACTGCCCTTAATCATCGGCTTATCGGTAGCTGGACAGATCCGCAGCTCATCTGCCGTATTCATATAGTGGCTGTGGATGCGGTAGAACACGAACATGACAGCGGGCAGGAAGATGAAGGCCACCCAGACACTGGAGAACTTGGTGATAATAAAGATAAGTGTAATCGTCAAGGTCGTCAGCATGCCGATTGTGTTCACGACGAATTTTTGCTGCCAGCCTTTCGGCTTCTTTTTGTACCAATGGACCATCATCCCCAGCTGTGACAATGTGAAGGGAATGAACACTCCAACCGCGTACAAGGGAATCAGCCCTTCAGTATTTCCGTGAAAAGCGGCCACCAGCAGCGCAGACAACACACCGAGGAAAATAATCCCGTTAGAGAAGCCCAGCCGGTCCCCGCGCACCATGAAGGCATGCGGCATATATTTATCCTTCGCAAACATAAAGGCCAGCAGCGGAAACGCCGAGTAGGCTGTATTGGCCGCCAGGAACAGGATTACCGCAGTAATCGCTTGAATGAAGAAATACAAAGCACCACGCCCGAAGGTGGATTCGGTAATCTGTGAGATCACGGTAGACTTCTCATTCGGCATGATACCGTACCAGTAAGCCAGCAAGGTGATCCCGGTGAACATCAGCCCCAGAATGGCTCCCATAATCATCAGCGTTTTGGCGGCATTTTTCTCCGCAGGTGCTTTGAAGTTGGGGATCGCATTGGACATCGCCTCCACACCCGTAAGCGCCGAACAGCCGGAGCTGAACGCCTTCAAGAGCAGGAACAGACTGACGTTGGACACCGCAGCCCCAATCTCGGGCACGTCGGCATGGGCACCACCGGTCAAATATTTAAACACACCGGAGATAATCAATACAAAGATGGACACAACAAACAAATATACAGGAATAGCAATGAAAGAGGCCGATTCGGTAACACCGCGCAGGTTCATGATCGTCAGCAGCAGGATAACCGTCACTGCGATCAGCACCGTATGGTTATGCAGGCTTGGAAAAGCCGAGGTGATCGCATCCGTCCCCGCCGAAGCACTTACCGCAACCGTCAGAATATAGTCCACCAATAGCGAGCCTCCGGCCAGCAGGCCTGTGGGAATCCCCAGATTGTTTTTGGCGACAATGTAGGCGCCCCCGCCCTGCGGATAGGCGAAGATCGTCTGCCGGTAGGAGAAGATCAGGATAGCCAGCAGGCCCAATACGGCTATAGCAATGGGCAACGAGTACCAGATAGCTGTGAAGCCTGCCGCTACCAGCACAATCAGAATTTGTTCCGTACCATACGCCACTGACGAGAGTGCGTCTGAGGACAGAACAGCCAGAGCTTTAACCTTGGATAACTTTTCATGATCGAGTTCGTTCGACTTCATCGGACGCCCGATCAATAGTCGCTTTACCTTGCTTACCATTGTAGAAACAGTTCCTCTCTTGGTGAGTTGAAACGGTGTTACCGCGCGCACTTTTCATTGGTGGATTTCATAAATTCAGGCACAAAAATAAGCCTACGGAAATGATCCGCATGCTTACGGCATGGTCATTATCCCACCTTTGCTTACGAGGTTAGCTGGCGGATTCGGGCTGTGGTAGCCCTACGGTCCGGTCCTCTAGACCTTTGCGATTCACCCCTTTGGCCCTTGTGGCCAAGTGTGGTTCCCCCGTTTTCCCTTGCGGAAAATTCAGCGCATATTCAACTTCTCACAAGGTCTAATATTAGTCTACAACCCGCCTTCCGTAAAGCGGAGAAATAAATGAAAAAAGAATGAAAAAAGTACCAAAAGGAGCAAATAGATCATCCTGTAGGTTACTCTCTTTCATTCTCTTTCATTATCTTTCATTAGCCCTTCGGCCCGTGTTTTTCTAGGGAAACGACTGCAATTTTAACTAAAAATATTCGCTTAATCATTCATCAATTGTTCAGAATTATCATCCGTTTCCACGTGATCGCTCTTGCGTCCCATCAACAGCAAAATCGTGATCAGAGTGAAGGCGATCAGGGCCAGCAGCGGAATGGTTACAAATCCCCACAGATTCAGATAATCCTGGTTGCAGGGAACACCGATGGTGCAGGGAAGCACCTCACTGAGGGCAGGGATTTTCTGCTCTGCATAATGATACAGTGAGATACTGCCGCCAATAATACTCAGCGGCAGCACGTAAGGGATAATCCGCTTGTCCCCCCGGTATGTAGCGATGCCCAGCAGAAACAATTGCGGATACATAAAGATCCGCTGGAACCAGCACAGCTTGCAGGGCTCGTATTTCAGCACCTCACTGAGGTACAGGCTGCCGGCTACAGCAACCAGCGAGACGAACCAGGCCAGATAGAGCGCATTGCGGCGGCAGAAGGAACTGAAGCTCTTCACTTCGTTCCCGCCTTCTCCAGGGCGGCATCAATCTGGGCTGACAGCGCGGCTGCATCAAACGCCTTATCGCTCTTCACTCCGTTGATAAATAATGTTGGGGTAGAGGAAACTTTTTTGTCTTTGGCCAGCTCAATATCTCTGTCCAGTTCATCCACGTAGGTATGCTCATCAATGTCTTTGCGCAGCAGCTCCAGATCAATTCCCAGATCCAGCTGCTTGGCAAGCTCAACCAGATAATCCGCAGTAGCCCACTCCACATCCTCTGCTCCCTGATTGGCATAGAGGGCGTCATAATACTTCCAGAAGGCTTCGTTGTCCTGATGATAGACAGACAAGGCTGCCAAGGAGGCTGTTGTCGAATCGGTAGCAATGAAGGCCATGTTCACGAAATGGAAGGATGCCTTGCCTTGATCAATATAATCCTGGACAAGCTGAGGTTTAATCAGACCGGCAAATTGGGAACAGGCCGGACATTTGTAATCGCCGAACTCGACAATCTTGACCGGCGCATCCGCACTGCCGAGCCGCGGCATCTCATCATAATTGAAGCTGGTTACCTTGTCCCTAGAGGTAAGCATGAAGAGGGCTACAAAGAGTATGACTACAACGGCCACTGAACCGATAATGAGCAGCCTCGTTTTTTGCTTAGCCTGCTCCTGCTGGGCTCGGCGGATCTCCTGTTTGCTCTTTTGAGGAGCCTGGACTTGTGGTTTTTTTGTTTTGCTCAAGGATGGTTCCTTTCTGTCCTTAGCGGACGGAGAAATTTAATCATATATAAGAATTATAAGAATTCTGTACATTTTAGAATTATATAATTAAAGAATCAAACTGGCAAACCATGCTGTGACAAGGCACCGCCCCTTATTCACAGCAAAAAGCGCGGTGTCCATAGACAACACCACGCTTCGGTTACCACTAATTGCTAGAAAGAAGTTCAGTTAGGCTCCGGCCTCTTCCGCCATAATCTGCGCTCTCAGCACCTTGATCCGGGAGATGCGTTTGTTGTCCACCTCTTCGACTACGAACAGCTGCCCGTCATATTCTGCGGTTTGACCCGGATGCGGAGGGTTAACCTCCAGCTTGGAGTACAACCACCCGCCAAGAGTATCATAGTCATCCGTGTCCAGATTCAGGCCAAGGAGACTGTTGATCTCCTCAATCAGCATCAGCCCGTCGACAGAGTAAGCTTCATCGGCCAATTTCTCGACACCGGGACGTTCTTCGTCGAACTCATCCTGGATTTCACCGACAATCTCCTCCATAATATCCTCCAGCGTGACCATGCCGGACGTTCCGCCATATTCATCGATCAGAATGGCGATCTGTGTCTTCGCCCGCTGCATCACCTTCAGCAGCGCACTGATCTGAATCGATTCAGGGACTGTGAGGATCGGCCGGATCAGCTTCTGGTAATTGGGCGCGCTGTCGCGGATCAGATCCTTGATATGAATGAACCCAAGGATGTGGTCCTTATCCCCATTGCAGACCGGATAACGCGTCCGCATGCCCTCAAAGGCAACCTCCAGATTCTCCTCTGCAGATAAATGATTATTCAGGCAGATCATTTCGGTACGGGGAATCATAATCTCCCGCGCCATCGTATCTACAAATTCAAAGATATTATCGACCAGCGTCATCTCGATGTTGTCAATTAATCCGCTTTTGTTGCTCTCCTGCATCAGGATGCGGATCTCTTCTTCGGTATGCGCCGTTGCCAGCTCTGAAGCCGGGGCCAGACGGAAGATCCGCAGCAGCCCGCGGGCCAGCCCGTTAACGAACCAGATACAGGGATACATCAGTCTGTAGAATATATTCATGGGCGCTGAAGTTAGCAGAAGCACGGCTTCCGCCTTATTCACAGCAATGGTCTTCGGCGCGAGTTCGCCAAGCACAATGTGCAGCACCGTAATGAACATAAAGGCGATGATCAGAGAAACTACATAAACTGCAGTCGGGCCAAATCCCAAGCTGACCAGTGCAGGTCCGATCAGTGTGGCTATCGCCGGTTCCCCCAGCCAGCCAAGTGCAAGGGAAGCCAGCGTAATGCCAAGCTGGCAAGCCGATAAATAAGCATCCAGGTTATGCACGATATGTCTTGCTGCCAATGCACGTTTACTGCCTTCCTCAATCAGGGAATCAATACGACCGCTGCGTACTTTCACCATCGCATACTCTACCGAAACAAAAAAGCCATTCAACAGCACTAACACAATAATTAAAGAAACGTGTAATATACCGGGTAAAGGGTCACTCAATGTATACTCCTATCCACCGTTTCCACATCGGGCGGATAGGCCCACCTCCTTCGTTTGTTCAGAATTTCACTGGGCCAAGCGGCTGTGAGTCCTTTCCGTATCAATTTCCCAATGCCTTCAGCTCCTAACCAGAGTACGAGTATGAATATTTACTTTATTATAGTATTACTTAGCATATAAAAACAGATGCGAACAAGTATAAAAAAATGATTTACATTACATATATGTTAAATCTTAAAGACCCTCCCCGTCAATCCTGGCGCTTCCAGTTCTCTGGCTGCGGGCAGGTTTATGTATATTTATTTATGGAATCTCAGCCAAGATGCGGCAGTTAGTCGTTTCAGACCTTCTGTGCCTGCCCACCCGCCTGCGCTTGCCAGGATAACGTTATGAAATAATTTCATGCTTATGGAGTAGGTCATGGTTCCAATTACGATATCCAGCACAATAAACCGCAAGATATCTCCTGTGGTGATCACATAGACTCTAAATTCCTGATTGTGTTGACGCCTTCCTTTCATGATCCACCTCCATCCCTGTTATGTAACCCATATGCTTCAATCAGGTTGTCTAATGAATAGAAAAAAGCAAAAACCCCCGCCATCATCTGCGGAGGTCTAGTGCTATGTGTCTGCGAATTGCTCTTATGTCAGCCGGGCAAGGCCGCCTTAGCGGTAGTTGCGGGCAGTGACGGGATTGCCGATCACGCCGGGGTATTGATAGAGCAGCGGTTCATCAAAGGTAGCATAGTCGAAATAGATCATAAGCAGGACCGTGCGTTGTCCGGTTACAGGATCACTGATAATGATATGGTCACGACCGGCGGCCTCCAGCACTCCTTTATAAACCTTCGCGTTCCAATCCTTGTTGTTCTCATAAGTGTAATAGAATGTGCCTACCTTTCCAAGGTTGAGCCGGAAAATGTTCTCGATATACGACTGCTCAAAAACAGGCGTAGTCGTAGGAATCACGGCTCCCGTCGGTGTCATCGGACTTCCGCTGCTCACCTGGGGCGGCATTCCCTGCATCCCAGTCATAGCAGGCATTCCCTGCATTCCCTGCATGGGCTGGATAGCCGGCATCCCCTGCATGCCTTTCATTCCCTGGTTCTCGTACATGCCGGAAGAAACACTGCCGATGGTGTAAGTAACGGGGCGGTAAGGTTGAGTAATCATCGATAAAGACCTCCTAATAGTTGCGCGGAGCTTCGCTCCGCTAAAGTCTGCTGCTGACAGAGCTTAAGATTTGCCGCGGCAAGGGCGGCTACTCGGCAGCGGCCCTTGCCTTCTCTGAAACGATCCCTCGCTAGTAGACGGCTGGACAATCGCCCGCAGTTGGCGTGAAGAAGCAGTGGGCTTTGAAACGGCCGGTGTTCTGCTGGTTGTACCAGGTTGCCGGACAACCACCCACAGGCCGGAAGAACCACAGCGCATTGGATGCCGGCCAGGTCCGCTCGCCCGCAATGACCCGTCGGGCGAGACGGATATCCTTATCCCGGGCTCCCTGATAGAAGTAGCCTTTCTGCGTAGCTTCGAATCCACCCGGACTCTGGAAGACCATATCATTCATGTTGCGGATGTTTTTGAAATCCAGGCAGTTGCCCAGAATCCGGTTCACCCCTACATTGCCGACCATGAGCATGCCGGACTCTCCATCCTCTTCCGCTTCCGCCCGCATCAGCCGCGCAAGCACCTTCACTTCTTCCGAATTCGCCTTAATGACGGCCACACTGTCGCCTCCTTGTGACTGCTTGCTTGAAGCAATCTCTTCTCAACTGCATGCTGTATTGTATGTGCATCCGCCCAAGAGGTGACAGCCGCCCAGATAAAATCAGCAGGTCTCTTTCACTCGATCGTTCACCTTAAGGCTCGTATATCATCTTACGTGTCATGCCTCCGTCAACAACCAGCTGCACACCGGTGACGAAATCATTGTCCGGGTCAGGCCACCGCCCTGCCTATGCCTTGTCCGGCTCCGGTAACGACGACCGTCTTCTGTTTGTATCTCATTCTTATTCACCCTCCTGTCCAAGATCTTATCTATATAAAATATCCCCTTGTTTCACGAAACGGAAACAAGGGGAACTGTCAGCTGTATTTATTTATTCGGCAGTGGAGTAACGGATGTGGCGTTCGAAACCGTGATAACGGGTTCCCTGATAGTTTAATACACCGTTGTCGCCTTCCGCACTCATACCGTATTCACTGCCCTCTACCTTGAATTCCATCCGCAGGCCTCCCTCCAGCTCATAGGTCAGATAATAGGCCGTGCTTGCGCGGCTTGCCCCGGACTCATCCTGTGATTGCTGCCGCAGTTCACTGCGCTTGCTGACGATGCGGGCAGAGACCGACTTGACGGGAGAGCTGTTGTTCCGGCTCCACCGGAGCAAGCCTTTGCCTGCAGTAATTGCAGCGATCCCCAGCATCACAATGAAAAAAATCGGCAGCACCGTCCCGGCAAAATCAAACATCCATGAAAGATCCGGGCCCATTCCCATGACGGATTCCTCCTTATTCCCCGGTATTCAGCCTATACATTATCAATCTATTCTTCTTGGCATGCCGGTGCTTCTGTACATGTATATGCCCCATTTCTTCAGGTCAGCATCATAAGTTGTACGAAAAAAAGGAATAATTATCGATTGCCAAACCGTAGTTCATCCTGCATGGTTATATACATAACTATATAACCATATAACAAAAGGAGTGGGTCAGGTGGTGATTAACCGGTGAATTCCTCATTCGATGACAAAAAGCCTATTTTTATGCAGATCAAGGAACGTATAGAGGACCAGATTGTGAATGGCCAATTGAAGGAGCACGACCAGATTCCATCCACAACCCAGCTGGTAAGCTTCTATAAGATCAACCATCTTACCGTGTCCAAGGGAATCAATCTGCTGCTGGATGCTGAGATTATTTACAAGAAAAGAGGGGTCGGAATGTTTGTAGCCGAACACGCGAAGGAACTGCTGCTGGAGCAGCGCAAACAGCTGTTTGCCAGCGAATATGTTCAGCCGATGCTGGAAGAGGCCGGAAAGCTGGGTATCTCAACCCAAGAAATGATTATGCTGATAGAGCAATATAAAGGAAGTGACCCCGAATGAGCTTCGATATTAAGCTGGAGCAAGTATCCGTGCGGTATCGTCAGCAGACCGTACTTCATGACCTTAGCCTCATGATTGAGGCAGGCAAAATCTATGGCCTGATTGGCCGGAACGGCGCAGGCAAAACCACTCTGCTATCTTTGCTGGCATCCTATATTGAGCCTGATGCTGGCAAGGTTACTTTTGACGGCGAAGAGCCTTTTGAGCATCCCGTGTGGATGTCGCAGGTAGCCTTTGTGCATAAAACAAACCGCCGTGTATCTATTTTTCATGCTGACAATATATGTCGTTCTGTGTTTAATCGATGGTCTCGATAAGTCCGCGCATGATAGTTTCCTGAGCTTGTATTCCGTCCATTAAGAATCTATATGCTGATTATCGGATATATTTCTGTATCAGGCTTTCTTACAAATTATGTGAAGCTTGGGGTGACCCGCAAGCATTATTTCAGCGGAGGTTTACTCTCTGCTCTGGCCATTTCGATCATCATGCTGCCCCTCTCTGCCGGACTAATTACGCTGGTAGAGCAGTTGTTTCATTCCGTGGAGCCGCCTGCGATTTGGCCGGATACCAGCTCCTGGCTGGGAAGTCTGCTGGCAACCATGTTTACCATACTGGTGTATTATACCGGCGGCTGGTTAATTGGTGCGGGATTCTACCGGTATGATGCAGCGCTTGGACTGCTGGATCTGGCGTTCGCCCTGGTGCTGCTCTTCTTCGTCACCGTTCCGGTAGAGTTGCTTCATTCAGGCAAGCTGGTGAATGTGCCTCCTTACGTCTATTTATTGGTCACCGCATGCCTAACGGCTGCTGCCTTCTGGAGGATTAAGCAGGTTACCCGCCGGGTTCGCATTAAAGTAAAGTAACAGGTGGATAGTATGAAAGCACAAGAAGAAACGGCTTCACCGTCCTCAATAAAGCGTATGCTTCCGAAGCAGCGATACTACGTATCCCTTTCAGGTATCCGTTTCTGCGAGAAATAGAAAGACCACATCTTCTCTTGGAGAGGAATGTGGTCTTTATGTGTTGCTATATACGGACAAACTAAGCATGAACGAGGTCGAGAAATTGCTTGGTTTCGTTGGTTTCTTCAGGCATCATACCACTTTCAGCCCAGCAGGCTCTGCATTGTTCTTCCGTTTCACACAGGTGAGCGTCAGCACAGTTATAGCATAATTGCAGCAGGTTTCTTGTCATATAATCCGTTTCGAAAGTGTTCATTATTAATCTCTCCTCTTCGGGATAAAAGTTTGTGAAATAATGTACTTGTTCTATGTGTTAAATATATCACATGATTTTCGGTTTGTCATGTGATTTTTTTCACATTTATAAAGAAAATTTTAAATAAGATTTTCAGCAATATTAGATCGCTGAACACTGCGGACCGAAGAGCCCTTATTTTACCGATTTCCGGCTTATTAGCCTTGCGGACTTATCAGCTCAAGCCTCTCCTTCCCAATAAATAAAAGGCTGCCCAAGGGCAGCCTTCACTGGAACTCTATCAGATGACCCGCCAGCTGACTCCACCATTAGTGGTCTGCAGCAGAATGGAACGCCGGTCCTCTCTTTTCTCGATCAGCAGCCAGCCGACTTCTGCCGAGAAGAACTGCAGCTTGACGACCTCTGGGTATTCCTGAAGTTTCGTCTGCAGCACAGTGCTTACCGGAAGCTCATTCCAGGTTCTCCCCTGATCCAGCGTCTCATAGAGCAGATTCCCGTCAAGCACCCAGCCTTGCATCAAGTCCAGAAACGTAGGCGGGAGATGCCGGTTCACGCCAGTACGGCTCTTGAAGCCGAATGGAGCAAACTTCCAAGTCTCTCCACTGTTGGCGGTGAAGTAGCCATGGTATGTGATGCGGCTGTCCTTATCCATCTGGCAGCCGACCTCCATCCAGCCATTCTTGCTGCTGCCGCTGAAGAATACCGGCTCCCCGGTGATCACCCGGTCACAGGCGTCCAGCCGGTTGTTCACCAGAAAGGTTGCACCGGAGCGCCAGGTGTTCCCCCCGTCCTTCGTCCGGTACTGCTTAGGCAGAGCGCCGGTCTGCAAGGTTACAAACCCGTTGGAGACATCCTTGAACAGCATCCCGGTAATCACTCCAGCCATCGGAATCGCCTGATTCGGATTGTTCGGATTATAGATCTCATTCTGCATCACGGCAGTCCAGGTCGCTCCGCCGTCATGTGTAGCATAAAGGGCCTTGCTCTCCTTATTGGAGGTCGCATCCCATGTGGTCATAATCCAACCATCGGTGCTGGAGCTGAAGTAGATCGACGATATCGCATTGCTATCACCCAGGCTGGAGACCTTCCAGGTCTCTCCTCCATCCTGCGTACGCAGAACAATGGCCTCTGTCTTCCCATAGGCACTTCTGACAATCCAGCCGTTATACTTATCCGTAAAAAAAATCTCTTTGCCGTACACCGGATTCGCCAGAAACTGGACGGTAGGGGCAGGGGAAATATTGGCCCAGGTCCTGCCGTTGTCTCCTGTAACGTAGAGACGCAGTTCATTCTTCGTAACGCCCCAGGCCAGCCCCTCCGTCTCGCTGAGGAGGTGGAATTCGGTAAGCCTGGTCTGGATCTGATATTTGGTGCTATCCAGGTTGTCCAGATTCTGCGCATCCGGCGTAATGAGCGTAATCGTCTGACCTTCCTCCTCAGGCGCTTCTGTCAACTGCGGCGGGGGAGAAGGCTCCTGCGGAGGCGCAGAGCAAGCCGAAAGCATTACGGCGGATAGAATCACCATACAACCTATGAACATAATCTTCAGGACAGATGTCTTTGCTGGCAACACTCGCGCTCCCTTCGGATTCCGGATTATTTCTTATTAAGATTACTACTGCGGTAACCGTACAGGAAGTAGATCAGGAGGCCAATAGCCATCCAGATAAAGAACCCGATCCAGGTTTCTCTTCCCAAGTAGTACATTAGATAACCGCAAGTGGCTGCGCTGAGCAGCGGGATCAACGGCACCCAAGGGACAGTGAAGCCCCGCTTCAATGTTGGATGCGTACGGCGTAAGGCAATAACCCCAAGCGATACGACCAGAAAAGCAAACAGCGTTCCGATGCTGGTCAGATTAGCCAGCCGGTCGAGCGGTATGAAGCCGGTAAACACGGCAATAATGCCGCCGACCATCCAGGTGCTGCGCACAGGTGTCTGGGTCTTGGCATTAATCTTCGACAAGGCCTGTGGCAGCAGACCATCACGCGAGATGGCGAACAGCAGGCGGGTCTGACCAAACAGCAACACGAGCAGTACCGTGGTCATTCCGGCAATCGCTCCGACCGAAATGAGACCGGCAATCATATTCTGGTCTACATAACGCAGCGCAAACGAAACCGGATCACTCACATTCAGGTTCTGAAAAGGCACGATCCCCGTTAACACCAGAGATACCACAATGTAGAGCACTGTACAGACAGCTAATGAAGAGATAATTCCAATCGGCAGATCCCGCTGCGGACGTTTGACCTCTTCAGCAGCCGTTGAAATCGCATCAAAGCCTATGTAGGCAAAAAATACGGTAGCCGCTCCATTCACAATGCCATTGAAGCCAAATGGCATAAACGGCGTCCAGTTATCCGGTTTCACATAGAATACACCTGTAACGATAAACAATACAACCACAGAGAGCTTGATCACAACCATAATGGAATTGAAGCGGGCGGTTTCCTTGATCCCTCTGGTAAGCAGGTAGGAAATCAGCACAATAATGACTACAGCCGGCAGATTGATGATCGTGCCTTTGTCCGCATTATACGCCCCTGACAACGCAGTCGGCAAATGAATGCCCAGCCCTTCCAGTAGACCCTGGAAATATCCCGACCAGCCGCTGGAGACCGCAGCCGCAGCCACTCCATATTCAAGCACCAGATCCCAGCCGAGCACCCAGGCCAGCAATTCGCCAAAGGCCACATAACTATAGGCGTAGGCACTGCCTGAAACGGGAAGGGTTGAAGCAAATTCAGAATAACACAGCGCTGATAGCACGCAGGCGAATCCGGCGATAATAAAAGATATTACGAGTGCCGGACCAGCATGCTCGGCAGCCGCAACGCCGGTCATGACAAAGATCCCTGTACCGATGATCGCCCCTACTCCAAGCATCGTTAAATCCAGGGCACCCAGCGTCTTGTTCAGCGTGCTGCCGGTAGCAGCTGCAGTTGAGCTGAGTTGTTTTTTACGAAATAAATCCATCCATAAACGCTCCTGTCGAGGTTATATTGTCTAATGGTCAGGGTGAGGTGGTCAACAGGCCGACTCCAAGTCCCGTAAAAATAATTCCCGCCGCAAGGTTCGCCCCTTCCTGGAACCGGGGCTTCTCCAGAAGTCTGCCACTGAGTACACCGGCAAAATAGGCGAATAAGCCAAAAATAAGTGCTGTTAAAGCAATAAATATCGCTCCCAATAGCAGCATTTGGATTGGCACATATCCATATTCATAATTCACAAACTGCGGCAGAAAGGTCAGAAAGAAGATCGCGACCTTCGGATTGAGAATGTTCATAATCAGCCCGCGCCGCAGCAGCGCGCCTTCGTTCGTTCTCTCGCCAGGAGTCAGCTTAAGCGCCGATTTACGGTGCTTCAATGACTTATAGGCAAGGGTGAACAGATACACTGCCCCTGCTATCTTAAAGACAGTGAACAGTACGGGAGAGGTCTTCACCAGAATCGAGAGGCCCAGAGCAGCGGCTATCGTATGTACGGTATTGCCCAGCGCGAGACCTGCAGCAGTGTAGATGCCCGCCTTCCGCCCGTTCGTGATGCCTTGGGTAACGGCAAAGATCAGATCCGGCCCGGGAATCAGAATCAGCAGCACCGCTGCCCCTGTAAACAACATAAGTGTGGACATGCTTAACATCAATCGCTCTCTCCTTCCGCAAATTCCATTATTAGCCTACCCCTTAATGGGGTAATGGATTAAAAGCCTCAAGCTTGAAAACAATATGGGTAAAGCTTATGATGGATAGGATTGGACACAAAAAATTCGAAATCTGGAGGAGATGTACTAATGGCCCCCCCATTCAAGCCCAATCGTGTCGTAGTAATCGGCACCGGTGCAGTCGGCACCACAACTGCCTATACGCTTTTGCTGCGCAGACGCATGCAAGAGCTGGTCTTAATTGACGTGAATCACCAGAAGGCGCTCGGTGAAGCGCTGGATATGAACCACGGCATGCCTTTTGTAGGCGGTGTGAAGTTATGGGCTGGAACTTATGAAGATTGCCGGGAAGCGGATATCATTATCGTAACCGCCGGCGCATCTCAGAAACCAGGCGAGACCCGGATCGATCTTCTGCGCAAGAATATCTCCATCTTCAAGGACATCATCAAACAAATCACGAAATACAACCAACACGCTATCCTGCTGATAGCCACGAACCCGGTTGATATCCTGGCTTATGCAACACTGAAGATCAGCGGCTTCGACCGCAGACGTGTAATCGGTTCAGGGACTGTTCTGGACAGTGCCCGCTTCAGATACTTGATCGGCCTGCATAAAGAAATAGACCCGCGCAGTATTCATGGGCAAATCATTGGGGAGCATGGTGATTCCGAGCTGCCGGTGTGGAGTCTTGCCAACGTGGCCGGGATTGACTTAGGCTTCGATGAAGCGGAGAAGAAGGATATCTTCGAAGACACCAAAAATGCCGCATATGAGATTATTGACGCCAAAGGCTCAACTTCATACGCGATTGCGCTGGCACTGGACCGGATCGTCGTCTCTATTCTGCATAATGAAGGCGCCGTGCTTAACGTATCCACATTGCTGAACAATTATAATGGTGTTTCCGATGTGTTCCTGGGTGCTCCGTCTATCGTTGACCGTTCCGGGGTGCGTGAAGTGCTCGATCTTCCGCTCAGCGAGGATGAACAAGCTTTATTCCAGAAATCAGCGGAGAAGCTGAAATCGGAAATCGCCAAGCTTGAGTTATAAATAACAACATCAGCTGCCGCCAAACCTTGGTTTGGCGGTATTATTTATATTCTACAACCAGTTATCCCCGGCCTGCCTACTCCTCCCAGCCGCCCTCATCATCCGCCGTCCATTTCTTGTCCAGCAGCCGGTATCAAGGAATTTCTTGATTTCACTCTCTTCGTATTCTTCATCATCCAGCGTACTTTAAACTTCATGACCGCGACCCCTTTTCATGTTAGCAACTCATAACGAACTTGTCATCCTCAAAAAGCACACTCATAGCTGCGGCATCCGAATTTGCAGTCTGGACATCGCTTCTTCCTTCTCACGGCTGGTAATATGTGTATACACGGTTGTGGTTTGAATGGAGGAGTGCCCCAGCAGCTCCTGAACGGTGCGCAGATCGGCCCCTTTGCGCAGCAGCATCGTGGCGAAGGAGTGCCGCAGCTTATGGCTGGAATAAGCGCGTCGCTGGGCTTCCGGCAGCTCCTGCTGGAAGCGGGCGAAGGTATCAGTAGCGATCTGCTGAATCCCCCGAATGGAGAGCCTGCGCCCTTTTTGCGAGATAAACAAGGCTTCTTCCTTCCCGCGCCAGGGAGTTAGACGTTCTTCTACCGCCCGGTCCAGAAAAGGGGTAATATCCTCCGGTACAGGCACGTTACGCCATTTGCGGCCCTTGCCGAACACCCGGAGTGTCCGTCTTTCTACATTATAATCACCGAGATTCAGCGTGTGGACTTCCCCTACCCGCAGCCCCATATAAGACATAAGAATAAACAGCGCCAGATTGCGGTCCTTGTATTTACCGTCTACAGCAGACAGAAACCGCTGCAGATCACTTTCATCCAGATAGACCGGCTCGCGGTTTTTTTCGGTTTTGGATTTCTTGATTCCTGCTGCCGGATTGACGGTATACAGCTCCAGCTCTGCCAACGCCTTGAAGAAGCAGTTCACCGAAGCATGCTTGCGGTTACGGGTGGCGTCGCTTACTCCACGTTCGCGGACAGAGGTCAGAAAGGATACCACATGCAGCTTCTTAACCGCACCCAGCTCTTTGCCGTTCAGACTATCCAGAAACTGCCGCACATCGGCCAAATATGACTTCTGCGTATAATACGTGTAGCCGGCATCTTTCATCCAGATTACAAAAGCATCCAGCGCTTCCTCATAATCCTCATTCCAGTCCTCCACAGCTCTGCCTCCTCCCTAAATTTACGACAACCAATTGTACCATAATTTCCGTGCTGTACATCAGGGCAATATTAACTTCCCTGTACTGCTGCGGTCTCCCCCCGCCATGCCGCCGCATGACTCTCCACGGTCAACAGAAATTCACGGAGTGCCGGAGACTTCCACTTCTTGTGATGGTATACCAGTTGGGTGGCGACACGCTGCGATTCATCATTCCAGTTCAGTTTCGCCAGCTTGCCTTCAGCCAGCTCACTGCTGACGGTTACCAGCGGCAGGAATGAGATTCCGAGACCCGCCATCACACATTGCTTGATCGCCTCAATACTCCAGAATTCCAGCTTGGGATCTGGAAATACGCCATGACTGTTGAGATGACGCTCGAACAGGGTCCGGTAGGTGCAGCCGGATTCGGTATGCAGGATGGTTTCGCCCTTTAGATGAAGCGGTTCAACCTCAGCCAGCGCTAGCAGCGGATGGTGAAGCGGCGCCACCAGGGCCATCTTCTCGTGCACCAGCGTCTCTACATGCATCTCCTTATACTCGGTCTCCGGCTGCAGCAGAAAGGCGAGATCCAGTTCCCCGGAACGGACGAATTCGGTCAGCTCCCAGCAGGCGCCCGGCTTCAGAATAATCTGCACCTGCGGGTACAAGCTTCGAAATTGCTTAATGATCCCCGGCAAGCGAAAAGCAGCGAGTGATTCCGGTGCACCCATCCGCAGCGTACCGGATAATTCATTATCAGAGCGCAGCGCATCCTCGGCCAGTGAGAACATCTTGGCGATCTCCTGAGCATAGGGCAGCAGGCGGCGTCCGGCGTCGGTAAGCGTGATTTTTTTGCTGATCCGGTCAAACAGCGGCTGGCCCAGCTCCGCTTCAAGCGCCTGGATCTGGGCGGTAATGCTGGACTGGGCGTAATCGAGCTTCTGTGCGGCCCGGGTGAAGCTGCCCATCTCCACAACGACCAAAAAGGTAAATAAATGGCGGGATTCCATAGCTGCCTCCTCACGACGGATGAACCATCGGTATTTTGAATGGATATCATTCGATAATTCCGTTTTTCCAATAGGTCTATTATCTGCTACTCTATAACAAATGACAAGGAAAGCAGGATATCAACATGAGTGAATCTTCCGGATTACAAAAAAATATTGGCATGCCACAGGCGGTTGCGCTCTATATCGGAGCTGTTCTGGGTTCAGGTGTACTGATCGTGCCTGGCCTGGCGGCGGAAATGGCAGGACCGGCCTCCTTGCTGGCCTGGGGTTTCATGACGCTGCTGATTCTGCCTATGGCCTTGTCCATGGGTCTGCTCTCTGCCCGGTTCCCGAACGCCGGCGGAGTCTCCCATTTCGTTACGCTGGCTTTCGGGCCCAAAGCAGGCGCTTTGGTCGGCTGGTTCTTCCTCCTGTCTGTACCCATCGGCGGACCGGTCGCGGCACTCACAGGTGCAGGCTACATGTCGGCGGCCGTGGGCTGGGGCGAGTCTGCGCGAATAACGATGGCAGCTATCATGCTCGCAGTGGGTCTGCTCACCAATCTGGTCGGCATGCAGCTGGCAGGCAAAATCCAGATTGCCGTCGTGCTTGCTATTGTGGCAGTGCTGATCTTCTCCTTCGCCACGGCCCTGCCGCTGATGGAGGTGCGCCACTTCACTCCGTTCATGCCCCATGGCTGGATGAGCATTGGCCAGTCGGCGGCCATCCTGTTCTGGTGCTTCATCGGCTGGGAGGCCGTGTCTCACCTCTCCGAGGAGTTCAAGGACCCGCAGCGTGCCGCCGTCACAGGCGTGACCATTGCCGCTATCATCGTAGGCGTTCTGTATTTCCTGTCCGCACTGGCAACGGTCGGCACACAGAGCTATCTCCAGAGCAGCTCCGGCGCTTCCCTGGTCTGGATCATCAGCCAACCGCTGGGCGTGTGGGGCGGATTCATCGCCGGTGTAACAGGTCTGTTCATCTGCACCGCAACAATTATCGCTTATGCAGGAGCCGCCTCCAGGGTGGCATACGCCTTGTCCCGCCAGGGTTATGCGCCTGCCTGGATGGGCACGATCTCCACGCGGTTCAAAACACCGGTTGGCGGGATCGGATTCCTGGTGATCTGCTTCTCCGCTGTCTTGTTCTTATACGGCAGCAGACTGATGTCGCTGACTACACTGATCCAGTTCCCGAACGCTACCTTCATCCTGACGTATATCGCAGGTTGTGCAGCGGGAATCCGCCTGCTGAAGGATAGCAGGCTCGGCGTAACGATCAGCTGGATTTCCTTCGTGGCCACCCTGGCCGTGTTCCCTTTCACCGGCTAGGCGATTGGTTATCCGCTGCTGATTACGCTGATATTCGTAATCGCGGTCTACGTCCGCAGCAGAAACAAACGCGGCACAACCGAGCTGCAGCGGATGGACCTGCATTAGAAGTGCTGCATTCGGCTAAAAGAGCAGAGCAAAGAACCGCAGACAGGCCCGATCATTCGAGCCTGTCTGCGGTTCTTTGTTAAGCAGTGAGTTACTACTTAATTCTCGATATAAACATAGAAGACTAAGCATCGTGGGAGCTTCTTAGGCCCCAGGAAGGATTTAGCGTGTTGCCCTGGAGCTTTCAGAGAAATTAGATGTATTTTCGCAATTAAATCGGTGAAAGTCTTATTTCTTCAGCATCGCAGGCTCCTTGAAGGCAATCAGCTTACCCTGAGCCTGTACGATGATCATGCCGTTAACGGACAGTGTTTGTCCAAATACTCGTGCCCCGGTCTGCAGCTGCAGCACCGGCTTGGCGGTAACCAGATGAATCGCTACCAGCTTGCCATCCGTCTGAGCTACATACATGCCATGGCCGATCAAATCGAAGCGGGCGATCGGATTGGTCAGGCCGGAATAATTAATCGTTGATTTATCCGCCAGCTTCACTCCATACAGCCCTGAACCTCCGTCAGAGAAAATCAGCCTGTCATCAGCAGGCCCGGCCGCAAATTGCGCTTTGTTGACCGAACCTTGAGCGAAAAAAGAGTCCCGTGTAACTTTTGCCGGGTCCGCAGTCAGGTCATATCCGTATACCTTGTCTCCGCTGTTAATGTAAATCCGGTCATTGCTGATCCACGCTCTTCCGCCGCTGCTTAGGACATCTTCTTTGGTCAGGTCTATGTTCTCCGGATTATATTTAACAGTCTTCAGAACTTTGCCTGTCTTCAGATCCAGCGTATCCAGCGTGGTCAGCGGCTGCATTTCCAGCAAGGTAGCCGTCTTCTGGATGACAACGGTATTCCCTTGCACCGCAATCGGCAGACCGTAGTTCATCTGATGCCACAGTCTTTTTCCGGTCTTACGGTCAAAGGCATGCAGCACACTATAAGTGTAAGCGCCCGATTCCTCCCCTTCTGCAAGGATCACATCACCGGCAAATAACAGATTCCCGTTCACTGTGTACTCATAGTCATCGGTCCACTTGCGAATGCCATCCTTAACCCCGAACGCATGCAGATTGCCTTCGGCATAGGCATACAGCTGGTTGCCGCTGAGCTGAAGCTGCTGAATATTCTTCAATTTAACGGAGGAAGTCCAGACCCGTTTCCCGCTTGAAGCATTAAAGGCATAGATCGCGCCGCTGGTGGAGCTTGCATAGACGCGGTCCTGGTCATAGAACAGCGGTCCAACCAGCTGCGCTCCCGCTTTCCAGGAGGTAGTGCCTGTAGTACTGTTGACCGCAAACAGCTGTCCCTTCTGCAGTGTAAATACCTTGCTGCCGCCAATCACCGCCAAGACCGGATCATTGCGATAGTCGTTAATGACGGGATTATCCACCGCCAGACTCCACAGTGGTTTCACAACGGGTGTGTTTACAGAGGACTCCCAGTTGTTGGCGATATAGGAAGTGTGAGGATTGATGCCTGCAGCTTCTACTGGAACAGACAGCAGCAATACGGCAAGCCCGGCGAGGGCTGCACTGCGGAAACGTTGGATAGTCATGTGTAAAAAACTTCCTTTCATAGAATCTATCTAGTTGGACGCCAATCATCCGATAAAGTTTCGTTGTGTAGAGTCGGATATGAGGTCCGCTTCGTTTCAGCTTGTCCGATTCGGGTTATGGATTGAAGTGAAGCGAATGGATCATGATAACACAAAGGAGACGATTCGATATGACTAAACCTACTAAAGTTATTCTGGAGCCAGCAGCACAAAAATTCGCCGATGATAACTCCAAACCGCCCTTCCTGCCCGACCTCGGACCTGAGAAGGGACGCGAAACCGTGGATCAGGTGCAGTCTGGAGATATAGCTAAACCTGAAATCGAGCTGGAGGATCTTACTGTACCGGGAGGGCCAAAAGGCGAGGTATCCATTCGGATTGTGCGTCCGCCGAATTCCTCCTCCACCTCCCTGCCTGTTATTCTCTATATTCATGGGGCGGGTTGGGTGTTTGGCAATGCCCATACCCATGACCGCCTGATCCGTGAGCTGGCTGTAGGCGCTGAAGCAGCTGTAGTCTTCCCGAATTACAGTCTCTCCCCGGAAGCCAAGTACCCAACGGCAATTGAAGAGATTTATGCCGTCCTGACCTGGATCGCCGCAGAGGGCGGCAAGCATGGCCTTGATCACAGCAAACTGACGGTCGGCGGAGACAGTGTCGGCGGCAACATGGCGGCAGCCATTACCCTGATGGCCAAGGAACGCAGCGGGCCGAAGATTGCCAAGCAGCTGCTGTTCTATCCGGTGACGGATGCTTCCTTCGATACAGAATCGTATGAGCATTTCGCCGAAGGATATTTTCTGCAGCGGGATGGGATGCAATGGTTCTGGGATCAATACACAACCGACCCGGAGGAACGGGCGCAGATTACAGCCTCTCCGCTGCGCGCCAGCCTGGATCAGCTGAAGGGTCTGCCTGAAGCCCTGGTCATCACAGGTGAAGCCGACGTCTTGCGGGATGAAGGTGAAGCATACGCAGCCAAGCTGCGCGAAGCCGGTGTAACTGTTACGGCGGTGCGATTCCAGGGCATCATCCACGATTTCGTGATGCTGAACACTTTAGCCGACACCAACGCCAAAAAAGGCGCCCTCCTGCTCGCCACCTCATGGCTGAAGCAATAGAAGGCTCTAAGTAATCCGCATAAGCAAGTAGAAACGGCTTCGCCGTCCTTTTATAAGGACGGTACCGTTTCTGCGAGAAATAGAAGGACAAGTTATCGTGTGAAACATATAAATTCTTATATTTCAAGTAGAAACGGCTTCGCTGTCCTCTGCAAAGCGTATGCTTCCGAAGCAGCGATACTACGTATCGCTTTAAGGCATCCGTTTCTGCAAGAAATAGAAGGATAATTGATGGCATGAAACAATAAATTCTTATATTTAAACAAAGGGGTGTCCGCTAGCCATCTGGCTGCTAGGACACCCCTTTGTGCTATATGCCGCCTTGCGCTGGTGGAATACGAACTCACTCGGCTTACTTCGAACGAAAGCCTTCGAACGCAGCCTGAACCAGACTCTGCACATAAGCATCGTCCAGCTGTTCCCCCGTCAATAACAATCTGTAGAAAATCGGCCCATAAATCAGATCAATACTCAGGCCGATATCAAGCTTGGCCGGCAGCTCGCCTCTGTCCATTCCCCGCTGCAGCAGTTGGCCCGCTTCCCGGCGGCGCGGCTGGAAATAGCGGCTCCGGTAAGCTTCGGCTAATCCAGGGTCGAATTGGGCTTCCCCGGCTAATTCCGCCAGCACCTTGCCTTCGCGGCTGGTTAGATAACGGACCAGCACCGTGGCATGGTTCACGATGTCCTGAAACACAGAACCTGTATCGGGCAATGGCAGCCGTTCCGCGACATCCGAGAGGAACCCGTCCATGACCACAGCTGCCTTGTTGGGCCACCATTTATAAATGGTGGCTTTGCTGACTCCGGCCCGTTCGGCAATTTTTTCCACGGTAACTGCTCCGAACCCCTCTTCAAACAACAGCTCATAGGATGCTTTGAGGATGGATTGCTGGGACTCCAGATTTCGCGGCCGTCCTTTTTTTACGTTCATCTATATGACCTCCCTTAGAAAACGATACGTACATTATACTAAATTAACAAAAAAATGAAAATGACTATTTACAAAACGATACGTTCAGTATATTATATGAGGATCAAATACTGAACACAACGTTCACTAATTGCTAAAGGAGGAATTATCATGCACACCAATCAGGCTAAAGAGCAAAAGCAAATTTCACAGGGGCTTACTTTTCTGCTCGCAGCCGCCTGCGGTCTTATCGTTGCCAATCTGTATTATGCGCAAACCCTGGTAGGTCCGATCAGCGCCGCTACTGGGCTGTCATCCTCTGCTGCCGGATTCATTGTCACCATCACCCAGCTTGGGTATGTTCTCGGCCTGCTGTTCATCGTTCCGCTCAGCGATATTGTCGAGAACCGGCGGCTGACTGTGGTTTCACTGATCGCCTCGGTCGCCGCACTGCTTGCGGCAGCCTTCGCCCCCCATGCCGCCTTGTTCCTGACCGCTTCCTTATTCATCGGACTGGGGTCCGTAGCCGCTCAGGTTCTGGTTCCATATGCTACCTACCTCGCTTCTGAAGAACAGCGCGGCCGTGTGGTGGGGAACGTAATGAGCGGGCTGTTGCTGGGCATTATGTTCGCCCGTCCGGTCGCAAGCTTCGTGGCCAGCCTCTGGGGCTGGCAGTCCATCTTCATCCTGTCGGCCATTGTCATTGCTGCACTTACACTTCTGCTGTCCCGCACGCTGCCGAAACGCCGGCCCACTCCTGAAATGAACTATGGCCAGCTTGTCGCCTCCTTGGGAACTCTGCTGAAAAGCACACCGGTTCTGCGCCGCCGCGCCCTCTATCAAGCCAGCTTATTCGGTTCCTTCAGTCTGTTCTGGACGACCGTCCCGCTGCGGCTAGCCGATCATTACGGCTTGTCCCAGCAAGGCATTGCCTGGTTTGCTCTGGCTGGAGTGGGCGGAGCCATAGCAGCACCGATCGCCGGAAGACTGGCCGATAAGGGCTGGACCAATCTTCTGACAGGGCTGGCGATGATCATCGCCGCCGCCTCCTTCCTGCTGGCTTACCTCTTCCAGAGCCATTCATCCACAGCCCTCGGTCTGCTTGTACTGACCGCAATTATGCTGGATATGGCGGTGTCGGGCAACCTGGTGCTTGGACAACGGGCAATCTATACACTGGGCAATGAGGCCAGAGGCCGGTTGAACGGACTGTTTATGTCCATCTTCTTCATCGGCGGAGCGGTTGGCTCTTCCCTGGGAGGCTGGTCGTATGCCCAGGGCGGCTGGAGCTTAACTACATTAATTGGACTGTTGCTCCCTGTGCTGGCTTTCCTGTATTTCCTTACACAAAAAGAAACGGCTTAAGCCGTCCTCTGAAAGAGGCGGCATCCGTTTCTGCGAGAAACGGATGCCTGGTTACTAGAAGATATATAGTTAACATATTAATTGTTATGTTAACTATATTTAAATTAAATATTATCTCTTCGTTAATTAGAATTTTATTCCAACCAAATGAAACTTTATCTCCGCTACATAGGTCTAATGAGTATAAGACCTTCAAGGAGATGAAATGAATGACACGTTCCAGAACACTGCTGACCACCTTGCTAGCCGCTTCCCTAGTCATAGCCGGGACAACGGTTTATTCCCTCCAGGATAACCAAACCGCGGCCGCCCCGCAGGCAACCATTACTCCCACATCTTCCCCCTCGGTACAGCAGTCCCCCGCCAAGCCGTTGAAGCTGAAATGGCAGGCTAAGACTGATGGAACCGGGCTGTACGATGCTGTTACCCCTGCCACTGGCGAGCTTGTCTATTATTCGGAACACGGTAACCTTCAGGCCGCCGAGATCACTTCAGGCCATGTCAAATGGACATATCCGAAGGGCACACATCCGGAAATCGTTACGGCCAACTCCGTCATTTGCATCACCTCTGATGGTAATCTGGTTAAACTGGATGCTTGGAGCGGCAAGCTGATCTGGAAGGTGAAGGTCGCTCAAGCGCCGATTGAGATCGGTGCACATGCCTATTTGGAGAAGAATACGATCTATGTAATCAATGAAAGCGGCGGAATCTCAGCCCACAACGCAGTCACCGGTACTGAAATCTGGCACAACAAATCACTACCCATGTATGTCAGCGACTATATTGGTCTGAAAAACGGAAAGTTGCTCGTTTCCAGCACTGTAGACAATATCCGTAACCAATTTTTTGGACTGGACCCTGCTACAGGTAAAGTATCATGGAGGATTGAAGGCCGTTATTCGCTGGTTTCAGCCGCAAATGGGAAGCTCATGTTGCGGCAGCAGCCCGAATTCGTCACTCCGGCAACTGATAATACCCCCGTTCCAGGTCCACTGCTGACCCTGGTTACCCTCAACATCGCAACAGGCACAATCAGCAAACCCACTGATTACGAGCCGCTGCAAGATATTAACGGGCTTAACCATGTGTATACTTCTTTTCAAGGGGGTTACATCTACAGTACGGACAGTCATGTGGAGGATTCGGTATACGAGCTGAAACGGATAAAGCTTGCGCCAAGCAGCGGAGTCCCGTCCAAAAGCTATGAAACGTTTGGCTCCTGGGTGGCGGGCCCGGTGCAAGGGAAGGCTTTTTTCCAGAAAGGCACGCAGCTTACAGCCGTTAACATAGCAGACGACAGCACCGTATCCGTAACAACACCAAATCATAGCCAGGTGATCAAGCTTACTGTTATTGGCCAAGGCCTATTCGCCGGCTATGAGGATGGCAGCTTCGTGATCACCCATGCAGCAAATGGCTCATTTCTCGGCGCCTTGAACACGGGCGCGTCAGAATACGGGGAGATCTGGGTTGAACAAGAAACCGTTCTACTGCAGACGGATCAAGGTCTGTTTGCGTTCGAGCTTCCGGCAGATCTGAGGAGTTAATCAGCAGTTTGCCGGTATCCCGAGGTCGATGTCACACTGCTTAACTTAATCCGGCTGCCGTCCCCAAGCTGAAACACGGCCGCGTCTGAAACAGAAAGGATTCTAATTGCTTCCAGCCTGATCCAAGATTCCGCCGAAGCGATCGACAGCTCTACCTCTTCCGCAAGTGCTGCATGGTCTGCCCGTGATGTAACAGCTGTTGCGAACGGTTCAGCGGAGGTAGTTCTACTATTAGGTCCAGACTCATCCACGTCGTCTGCCTGTTGTTGCTGTATGCCATCCGGTCCGCTTACCTTTATTCCGGTATAGTTGGACCGGAGTTCAGCCGATGTGCCGCAGATAAATAGGGAGCCGTAGGATAAGTCACCGATAAACACGCTACTGACCGCCAGATTCCGCATGTTTTACCCCTCTTTGATGGAGTTTGCCGATCCGGCATCTGCAGGTTTCCCACTTGTCGAATCGGCAACAATATTCACCCCACTGTTATGAACAGACGAACAATCAATGGTTTGGGTATCACCCACCAGAAATACAGAAGAGCCTGAAATGGAAATAACCTTAACCGCACCGATATTCAGCTCTTTGTTAACCACCAGCAACTTCAACATTGTTCCCTCCCCCTGCTTCCACCCATCAACGATATCTATCTGTGACGCAGCAGCTCCATATGACGCATCACTGCAGAATCAATATCCGCCTGGATCTGCCTAATAATAGACTCCACAACGGCTCCTTCATCTTGGTCCCGTTCCTCTACTGGCGGAAGCTGGCCCAGATATTCCCGAATCCTTGGTGCCATCTGCCGCTCCAGATCCTGAATCACCAGCTGGATATGCTGCGGAGTCGCCGCTACAGCCTGCTCTGTACCAAGACGGGAGAATTGTTGCGGGACTTCTTGCTGCAAATAGCTGATCACCCGGGGTTGTATCTGTTGAACCAGGCGCTCATTTGGGTCCTCCTGCTGGTAGACAGGCTGTCCATTAACGGTCGCATGCTCCAGCGGATTACCATCTCCCGGCGTCATGCCAATATTCAGGGTACCCTCCAGCTTCTCAATTTTGAGCTGTTCAAAATGATAATTGACAGGTCCGCTGCTCACAGCGGAATTCTGCTTCAAGCTGTCAATGTCCTGACGCATTTCTCTTAGCAGCAGCTCCACTTGCTGCAGCTTCTCCGTCTGCGCCCTCAGCGCATAGAAGAATTGCTGAATATCATACGGGTGCATACAACCCCCTCCTATAGTTCATTGTATGCACCGTGCGGGCGGCTAATTCGGGCCTGGAGACAGCTTAGCCGCAGCAGGAAGTGGAACAACCGGCAGCTCCGCAGGCGGTTCAGCCTGTGCTTTGGGCGAGACCGCTTCCTGAAGAGGGGACGCACGGGAGATGGCATTGATTTTGCCGGCTGTACCGATCTGCAGCACCGAGGAATTGGAAACGGAGCCAATATTCAAATAATGTACAGAAATGCTCTGGTATACCGTCAAACCCATTCCATCACATCCTTAAGGCAGCTACACCTGATCTACTACATCTGAATCCAACGTGTTTGTGCTGCTTGCCTGGTTGTTGGTAATATTGGTGCCAATGGAGTCGCCGACGGAGAAGGAGTTGGCCCCGGCATGAATTTTGGAATTGCTGCTCAGGATCACGGAAGCCGTATTTCCTACCAGGACAGTGGAGCTGGGGCCCACGCTGTTGATCTTGATATTGCCGATGATGGATACCACCATTCCACTCCCCTTTTCAGAATGATAACCCATTCTATGTAGAGCTCCGCCCATTTGTCACTAAACCTCGCCCGCGCCCATATGATGAATACAAAACCCGAGGAGGGATTCACTCCATGAGTTCAGGCAAAGGAAATCCGCTCGACTGGCTGCGTAATGATCCTTTTTTCGCCAATCAGATATCACTTAAGGCACTGGAGGAGCAATGGAAGCTGGACCCGGATGCCATCGACAGCTATGTGGATAAGGTTATCCGGGAAGCCACCCCTTCTCTGTCCCCCACCAGCAAAACCAAACTGAAGTTCGAGCATGTGGATACCCACAGCTTCCTGATTACTAAGATCCGTATTCCCAGCTCGATCCATCCCGAGAACCTGTGGCTGCAGTTGTACCGGACTCAGCTGAAGATCGGCGGCCTTGCCAATGACCGGAGTGAAGTGATCACGCTGCCTGTCCCAGTTAATCCCAACCAGAGCCGGGCGACCTTTAAGCAAGGTACGCTTCAGCTGAAAATGCCAAAACTATCCGCCGGACGCTATAAGGATATTCCCGTACGTTTCCTATAATATATTCCATATTTTCGCACGAAACGGCCTGACCTCTTGCCCTATTGGGGACCAAAAAGTCGCTTACAATCAAAACAGCGTATAATTTATGTTATACGCTGTTTTTCTGATGCTATTTTTAGTGTTTTTATCCGCAACATTCATGGATAATGGGATGAGTACACCCATTTCATTTAGGAGGCGTTTCTGCATGCTGCAAGATGCGTGGTTTACGGTTCAGGCGATTGATTCTCACACCTATGCCATCAGTGAATATGGACATTGGGAGAAAGTGCATTCTTTTCTGCCGATCACCATCATTACGACTCATGCCCACACCGATCATATTGGCAGCCACGGAGAATTCGATACTATCCTGGTTCACCCCCAAGATGAGGCTTGGCTAGTTCACGGCATTACAGGTTTATCGATTGAACAAATAAGACGGGATATCGGCAGGGATCTGACCCTGACCCCGCCCGCCAGCTTCAACCCTGACTCTTACACTCCTTATCAAGGGAAACCCACAGGGCTGTTGAATGATGGGCAGCAGCTTGATCTTGGAGCCAGAACACTAACGATTTATCATACCCCCGGACATTCGCCGGGACATATCTGTGTATTCGATCAGCCGAGCGGTTATCTGTTCACAGGCGATCTGTTATATGATGAAACACCCGTGTATGCCTTCTATCCTTCTACCGACCCTGCAGCTCTGGTTCAATCACTGGACAGAATAACGCGGATTGCCGGAGTTTCCAGAATCTTCGGATCTCATAATACACTTGGGCTTGCCCCCGATATTTTGCAGGAGGTCACACTTGCGGTGAGCCAGCTAAGAGAGCGGGATCTGGTCCGCCACGGAACGGGGATACACACCTTCAAGGGATTTAGCCTGCAATTCTAATATGGAGCATCTGCAGTAGTTTCTTTATAAGCAGCCCAGTCGACTCGGTGCTTGCCTGCATCCACTGCGCCGCGGCTGCCATACTCGCGGTAACACACCGTCCGCTTATTCTCCGGGTTGTCCCAGTGATCCCACCCTGACGGATGAATATGGGGACCCAGCAGGCAATCGACAAAATCAGTTCTGGCGTACGCCCGCCATGGGCGGCCCAGATACACATTCCGCACTCCTGCTTCTGCGCTTAAATAACAATCCTTAAATACATAGCCCTGCTCCTGCCCTTCCGGTGTGGAAGCTGCCGTAATGAATCCCGGCCCCCCGGAGTGGTGCAGCAGACTGTGGATTTCACAATGCTCGAATCTGGCTTCGGCGCCGCCGAAGATGAAATCGACGGTTCCTTCAATATAGCAATACTGATACAATTGGCGGCAGACCTCATGTTTCTCGCGCAGCGGTATGCCGGCAAACGGCAGCCCTTCCTTGGTAGCCGGCGGCAGCGGTCCGGTGAACAGCGTATCCTGATGCCCCCTGAAGGTACAGTTGCGGAACACGGTCTGATCACAATGGGCATAGACGGCCAACGCTTGACCCACCTTCGGGCCTTGGCCGGATGTATTGGATACCGTTATATTCTCCACCAGCAATTCACTGCCGCCGAGAAATAAGGTAGGGGTAGCGAAGGTGCCCCATTCTTCCCCGTTCTCATCCAGTCCCCTTGCGAATCGGTTCATGGTAATCTCCACATGTCCTATGCCCCGAATCACCAGCTTAGAGCGATAGATCCTGACCAACTCCTCATACACCCCTGATAGAATATACAGCGTATCCGTCCGATTATCCGGCTGACGCTCCAGCGCGTCCACCGCCTCCTGAATCGTGTGGTAGTCACAATATTCTTCATGTCCAACCAGCATTTCTTCACATCCTTCACTTTATTGATTATACCTATTAGTCAAAGCCTTCTCTAAGCGTAAAGCCTGGCAGGTATTCCGTATATAATCATCTGACCACAATAACTATAGAAATGGGCCGGGAAGCACCATCCGCCCAGATTCCGCATACACTGGCAAAGAATAAAGTCAGCCAAAGGTGGAATGAAGCATGTCGAAGAACAAACGCGGCAAGGCACTCTGGCGGATGCCCTCACGTGCCAGGGGAACCTGCCCCATCTGCAGCAGCACGCGGATCAAGCTGCTCTACACCGGCAAGGATGCCAATGGCGGCAAGCTGGATGTCTGCAAAAAATGTGCAGGCAAAACGGTTTCAGCCTAATCGGAACGCACAGCAAAAAAAGAGGAGCCTTCCGCAGAAGCGAAAACTCCTCTTTTTACTGTGTTATGTCCAAATATAAGAATTTATATGTTCCAAGCTATAAATTATCCTTCTATTTCTCGCTGAAACTCTCCGTCCTTACTAAAAGGACGGAGAAGCCGTTTCCACTTGTGGTGTCAGGTTATCCGCCTAGCAGCAGTCCCCACCGGAGGCCTTGCTGTCACATTCTTTCATATTATTCCGGAATCCGGATCTCTCCAGTTACCGCGTTACATAACCAGTCACAGTCGAGGGTATAGACCAGTCTGGCTTCTCGCGCATGATGCGGACCATTGTCGTCCTCCATCATGTAATGAAGCTTAAGCTTCAATCTGCCCTCCAACTGCTCCCACGCTTGTTCTCTTGCAATCACTGGTTTCTGCAAGCTGCCGAGGGGAGACTGCTTCTCCTCCAGCAAATAGCCCAACCACTCGCTCTTATCCATTACATTGTTTACTTTCCATGTGTTATGGTCTAACACCAGCTTGATCCCCCCGCCGCTTAGCGGGATCTGATGAATCAGCCGTTGCACCTCGACCATAATCTGATCTCCCTGCATACCGGACACAACCTTCTGCCCCTCCCGGCTGACAAAAGCATAACAGCAGTCCTTCTGCTCCGGCAGCTGACTTACATAAGCTGCGGCGATTCTCTTGGCCCTCTCCTTCTCCAGCTGTGTCAGTTCTGCACGAAACGGATGTGGCGCTGACAAATCCACCTCTGTCATTCCGTCGGCCAACCGCAGCACATCATAATGGTCTGCGGCAAAAATCGGCTTCCGCTCTACCTCGAGCCTTGGCAGATTCCGCTGCCTAACCTCTTGCAGGTCTATTATCTCCACCCTCTCTGCCTGATCCGTATGGAGCAGCTGGCCGGTTGCCGCATCGAAGGTATCCTCCCGGCAGATGTAGACCGGATGCTCCGGGGAGAGCAAGTGGTGATAGGTGAGCGACAGCTGCCCACTCTCCAACTGCTCCAGCAGCTGTTCTTCAGGAAGCCTGGCAGTGCTGGGTGCGAAGGAGCACTCCTTCCATTGCCAGAACAGATGAATCAGCTCCCGGCGGCGGTTCATCACAAGGTTTAGAGATTGCGATCCATTTACCGGGATACCTGCATACTCCCGCCGGAAGCTGAACTCCAGCAGCTCTCCACCATACGTATGTTTCCGGACCAGCTTCAGCTCGGCAGGCTGAATGGGCAACTCCAGCTTGGCGAGCCAGTCAGGAATTGCCGGATAAACGGCTTCGTACTCCGCTTCATCCAGTTCTTCGCGTTCCATTTCTCGGTACCCACGGTGATCATGCCGGTAATAGGCGACAATCCTGCCGCTTATCGCGTCCAGTTCTGCCCGCCGCACGGTTGGGCTAACAAGCTCATTTGCATCTATAGGCGGAGCACCTTCAACATTCCATTCCAGCTCAATCTGATAGGCTGGCCATTGATCCGGGGCTGTACTACGATAAATTCCGCTATGGATCAGCTGATGAGTAGCCGGAATGTCCAGCTTGTCAGTTGCGATTTCAACAGCTTCCTGTATGGTTATTAGTTTCATATGCTTTAAGCCTCCGCAAGTTTCTCTGCTCTCTTCAGCACCAGCGAGATCAGGTAGAGAAGGATACCCACTCCCGCAAGCGACAAGGTGGGAATACTCACCAGCTTGCCAAAAGCAGGCATATATTTCATTAACAGAACAGCCGATGTCATAGACAGCACGATCATTACCATGACTTTCAGATAGCCGCGTATATTCCAGCTGTTCTTTCCGCCTCCACCTCCACCTCCACCTCCGCTTTCGAATGCCGAGCCCCTCATCCAACGTAGTATGGAAGTTACCACCACCCAGAGCAGCAAGAGATCAACCAGCACAATGGCCAGTGCGGAGCCTAGATAGAAGTCGGTCTGTCCGGTTCCGAGGCCGAACCATTGGAACAAGCCATAACCGGCAATCCCTGCTGCAATGCTGCTTGAGGACAGGAAGATTAGAATCATCCGGGCGGCGAATCTAAGCTGCTGTTTCCGGGGCTTCGCCGGTATTTCAACAATCAATTCATCGCAATAAGACTTCGGGTTCTCTCCGAATACTTCCTGCGCTGTGCGTCCCTCCTTCTGCGCCTGCAAGAGATGCTCCAGCAGCTCCAGCAGCAGCTCCTCTGTCTGCCGTTCAGAACGGGCTGTACCCAGCCGCAGATATACAAGCATCTCTTCATAATAGTTCAGATTCTCCGGATGAAGTTGTTCCCTTCTTTTATTGTTCAAATTCACTAAATCTGTTGTCCTAGTCATCTCATCCCTCTTCCTTTCCTGTGATCCGGTCTACGGGACCTTTGATGCGTTCCCACTGGTCCTTGAATTCTGCAAGTGCGGCCTGCCCTGCTGCAGTTAAGGTATAATATTTCCGCTTCGGTCCACTCTCCGATGCCCTCATTTCACCCTCAATCAGCTGCTCCTTCTGCAGACGCAGCAGAATGGGATAGATCGATCCTTCACTGATCCCGAACAACCCGAATTCCTGCAGCTTCATCGACAGCTCATACCCGTACGTGGCCTGCTTACTGATAACGGACAGGATACAGCCTTCCAGAATACCTTTTAACAATTGACTGCGCTCTGACATCTCATCATCTACCTTGCATTACAATATAGTGGAGAAAAAACCAGCTACCTTGCATTACAAAGTAGCTGGTTCCTATTATACAGCTTATTGCCGAATAATCAAGCCTCTTGCATGGGAGAAGTTTTAATCCACAGCTTGGAGATGTCCATGAATCCGAACGAACTGGTGTGCAGACCAGATAAATTGGGGCCGAGCTGTGCTGTTTTGTTAATATGACAGCCATGAAGCAGCCAGCATTGCTCACGCATCCGCTCTTCTACCTGAATCAGCAGCTTCGTGCGTTCTTCATAGTTCAGCTCATAGAAGCTCTCCAGCTCCTCTTCCAGCAGCAAGCGTTGTTTGTCCAACAGTAAGTGATACAAGCTATTAGACCCATTCTTGAAAAAATGGATCATCCCCCATTGCCAATCATCCTCAAGCAGTTCCTCTGTGATCACCAGATCGGCATGCAGGCGCAGATCCTCTTTATCATAATCAGTCTGCGGATACAGCTCCATCCTCAGGCCCACCTGTGCAGCGCGTGCTTTCAGCCATTCCGCCTCTTCGGTTTCCACATGTTTGGCATTGTGAGCCAGCGTGAGGGTCTCCCCCTGATATCCGCTTTCCTTCAGCAGCTGACGTGCCGATTCCAATGCATGCTCTGTATCCGTCTCCATCCAGGTTTCAGCCGCGCTCTTCCATGGCAAAAAGCTGCTAGCGGGCCGAACCCGCCGCCCTCCCAGCTCCCTAATCATAGCCTGTGGATCATACAGAGTGCGGATCGCTTGCCGGAAACTCAGTTGCTGCTGCACGCCCTGCCTGCTAAAATTGAACAACAGATAACGGCAGCCCATAGCTGTGTAATCAATGGTGTAGTCATCCTCAGGCGCAGACAGCACTTCCGGCTCAGACTCTTTCAGCCGATACTCCCGCACACTGGAGGCTGCTTCCGGCAAATACCAAATCTCTACACGGTCCAGCAGCGGGCGAATCCCATAATAATGGTCATTGGCCTCCAGCACCAGCACATCTTCATTGAGAGCCAGCAGACGGTAAGGCCCCGTCCCGATGCTGTCCTTGGCGAAATCGCCTTCTGCCGGAACAATCGACATATGCACACAGCTGAACAAATGCAGCAAAAACCGGTTAGGTCTGGACAGCTCGAACGTGATACGGTAATCACCTCCCAGCTCGACGTGGGCGATATCCTTATAGTGGACAGCAGCGGTACTGCCCAGCTCTTGAAGACGTTGGAATGTTGCCTTGACGTCCCGGGAGGTCAGGGTCCGGCCATGATGAAACCGCACCCCCTTGCGCAGATAAAAGGTGTAGCTGGTATAAGCCTCGTTGTGCTCCCACATATGGGCCAGCCCGGGACGAAACCTGCCTTTGTGCCCGTCATAATAGACCAGGGTACTTGTAATCTGGGCGATGATATACGCATCAAAAGCTGTGAATACATGAGCCGGGTCCAGCTTATCCATCTGGCGGTTGAGCGTGATCCGCAGCACATCCAGGCCTGAAGGTGATTCGGCTTCACTGACGAAGCCCATTTGTTTGTTCAGCAAGGCCATTAGCCGTGCCCTGAAGCCTTCATCCACTGCACAATTGGCGATCAGCTCAATGCCTTGTTTGATTTTACCTTTACGCAGCAGCTGTTCAAAAGCCCCCTCCACCACCTCCTCGATACTTCGCATGAACAAGAGGCGGGACTTGTGCCCTCTGCCCCGACCCGGCTGCCAGGTGATGAAACCCTGCTCTTCCAGCTTGCGCAGGATAAACTTGACGTTTCGCGGGGTGCAGCACAGAACGGAAGACAATAAATCTATCGTAACCGGTATAGGCTGCTGAAGCCTAAATGGTGTGTTGACACCTGTAGCTAAACTCAAATAATTCGTGGTATCGTAATCCATCCCATCCAGCTCCTTTAAAGGTGAAATGCCGGTGAACAACTTTACACTTTTATTTCCCCCTTTTATCTTTATTATTATACATACAGAACATACGCTTGGGAATGCAGCTTGCCCCTACATAACAACGGATTAGGAGCCATTACAGTATGAAAAAACATTTGCAGCATATTCACCCTTTAGCCTGGACTATTATTGTTGGCACCATGTTCGGACGTCTTGTTACTTCCATGAGCATCCCGTTTCTATCCATCTATCTCACTCAGGTCCTCGGCGCTTCACCGACCGAAACCGGAATTACTGTTGCCGTCAGCTCGCTGGCCGGCGTCCTGGTCAGCTTCTACGGCGGATACATCTCCGACAGAATCGGCCGCAGAATCGTCATGCTCGTCTCTGTCTTCGGCTGGGCCGGCGTCTTCTTCGGCTTCGCCGGTGCCAAGGAGCTATGGGTATTCTTCCTGGTCAATATGCTCAACGGGTTATGCCGGTCAGTGTTTGAGCCTACCTCACGGGCGTTGCTGTCGGATATCACCCCTGCCGAGAACAAGCTGCTGGTCTACAATCTGCGCTATGCCGCCGTGAACCTTGGCGTAGTGTTCGGACCTATTATTGGGCTGCAGCTGGGATCGGCCAAGTCCACCTTTCCCTTTATGATTGCCGGTATCGTCTACATTGCGTACGGACTGGTGCTGTTTATGCAATTTTCGGTTCACCGGGCCAGCATGCCGGCTCCGTCTACAGCGGAGGCACCAAGTCTGCGGGCAGCTCTGGCTGTAACCAGCCGGGACCGCGTATTCCTTCCGGTGCTGATCGGAACGATCTTCTGTGTGCTGGGGTATGGACATTTCAGCTCCACATTGGCTCAATACCTGGCGATGAATACACATTTCAGCAATGGCAGCCAGCTATTTTCCTACATGCTCTCGCTGAACGCTGTTACCGTGCTGGTGGTGCAGTATCCGATTGTGCGCACGGCCAGCAAGTTCCCGCCGGTCGTTCCGCTGCTGCTTGGCAATGTTTGTGTTGCGTTAAGCCTGCTGCTCTTTGGCATCGCTGGCGGGATCGCCCTGATGATGTTCAGCGTGGTGCTGTTTACGGTTGGTGAGGTTCTGCTATTTACGATGATGGACATGCTGATTGACCGGATTGCCAAGCCGGAGTGGAAGGGTACCTACTTCGGAACCATTGGCTTCAATAATCTGGGCAACGTGATTGCGCCTGTATTTGGCGGCCTGCTGCTGGATCAGTTCGGGGCGGGAAACGGTCCGGCGGTGTTTGTACCACTGGCTCTGACTACGGCGCTGGGGCTTCCGTTCCTGCTGGCCGCTCACAAGCGGCTGACGGCAAAAGAACGTGCGGAGCAGCTCTGATAGCTTAGATACTTAGACACGGTTTACTACTTAGGTTCCAGTCAAGATTAGAGTAGTGCCCTGGAACCTTTGAAGTAACTAGATGCATTTTCGGTTACTACTTAGGACCCCATAGGAAAGGAGCATCAAATTTTGATCGCCACATCAGTCCAATCACTGAATTAGTTGCGAATCTGCATCTAATTCACCGATTTTTCCCGTTTTGAAGCAAATAAGTGCCATAATGCACTTAATTTCCGATTCTGAGCGCTGAACAAGCAATTCACTCGCAATTAGTTGCATATTCGCACTTATTTACCTTCTAACAGCCGTTTACGTTGAAATTAAGTGCGTTTTCGCATCTAATTTCTTTGAAAGGATCTAGTGCAGCATTCACATCCTCAGTGGACCTAAGCAGTAACCATTATCGCACTTATTGGCTTCCTGACAGACATTTCGGTGGAATTTAGTTGCAGTTTCGCATCTAATTACTTTGAAGCTTCTTGGGCAAGACGCTACATCCTCGCCGGGACCTAAGTATTAACTATTTTCGCAACTAATTCGGTGGATTGGACATATGAAACTGTCGGAAATAACAATCACCCTCAATTAGTTAACATAATATATAATATGTAATCTAATTATAACGCCGCAGCTGCTGTATCAGCTGTTCCCTGGCATACGCTCTCATCTCCGGCGGTCCGATAATTTCGCTGGTACCCAGCAGTGTACAGATGATCAGCATCGCTCGCTCCCGGCTGTACATATTCACTTGTAACCTTACGTATCCCTCTTCCTCTACGGACTCCAGAATCTCCAGGCTGCGAGTCAGCTCCCGATCCGATTGCTTGATCAAGATCATCACCGGATACAGTTCCTCCTGCCTGCGTTGTTCCTTAAAAGCATTCTCCGCCAGTCTCCAGTGCTGCTCCAGGATGAAATCTGCAGGATATTCAAAGCTTTCTTCCATGATTGAAGCAGCCCTAATGCGCTCGCATTTAAAGGTCCGCACACCCCCGGCTTCCAGGCAACAAGCGACCAGATACCACTCCCCCTGCTTCACAACCAGACCATAAGGCTGCAGCGTACGTGAAGTGGTCTCCCCGTTTACTTTAGTATATTGAATGCGCAGCTGCAGCGTCTGCCAGACCGCGGATCGGATCGTTTCCAGGCAAGGTACAGGAGCAAGCTCGGTCCACCAGGGAGCGTCGTCGAAATAAAAGCGGGTTCTGGCCGTTTCAATGTCTCCCCGGTAGGAGTCCGGCAGTGTCTGCTCCAGCTTCAGCAGCGCATTCTTCAGCTTGATCCGAGGCTCAGCGTCTCCGCCGGAGTAGATTCCCATTCCCGTCAAATACAGATGGACTACTTCATCCCCATTCAGCTGCTTCAGATTGCTGGTGTACCCCTGCATCAGTGAGATGCCGCCACCCGGCCCTGGAGTAGACACGATGGGAATCCCCGATTCCGCCAGCACATCCACATCCCGGTAGATCGAACGCACTGAGGTTTCCAGCGCGGCCGCCAGCTCGCTTGCCTTCAGCTGTCCTCTGGCCTCCAGCAATAACACAATACCCATTAGACGGTGCAGACGCATAACTTCTCCTCCTGTACAATTTTGATTACACTCTCGATAATTCTTGCCAGACTGTTGTCAACAATGAAAGGTTATCATTAGTTATAACTTATTGAAGGGGTTGTTGGCAATGAACATCGGCATACTTGGAACTGGATTTGGAGCCTACCATGCAAGTCTTATCAAAGAGCTGTACCCGCAAGCCAGAATTATTGTGTTTGGCAGAAATGAAGCCAAGCTGAGCAAGCTGCAGCAGGAACTGGGGGTCGAGATCACCACCAACGCCGATGATATTCTGCTTGATGACGAGGTTGAGATCATAGATATCTGCCTTCCTTCGGCCCTGCATGAGCGGTATGCGGTCGCCGCGCTGCAGAACGGCAAACATGTCTTCTGTGAGACACCGGTGTGTCTAAGCATGGAGGATGCCGTTACGATGCTAAAGGTGGAAACACAATCCGGCCGCAGAGTTCTGGTGAATCAATTCATCAAATTTGATCCCGCATACAGCTACTTATATGAGGCTGTTCAGGCAGGAACCTACGGGAAGCTGCTGTCTTTCAGCCTGCGCAGAGAGACCTCCCCGATGTGGGGTGATCTGGGTCTTGACTCCATTACTCTGAAGCTGATGATTCACGAGCTGGATCTGCTTACAGCGTTGCTGGGATCCGGTATCCAAGTTACTGCTTGGGGAACGGGTGGAGGCAAAGAAGAACAGGCACTGGTCAGGTCCCTTTTTGTAAAAGAGCAGCTTTCGGCTGAAATTACAGTATCCTCGCTAATGCCTGCTGCTTATCCGTTTACGGTGGGCTATGAGGCTTACTTCGAACAGGTGAAGCTGGTGTTTCATGAGAGTGAAGACGCTTCGGGCAACGTAGATACGGCCCTTTATGTCTATGGCGCGGACGGCAAACAGGAAATTGCACTGGTACGCAAAAATCCATATGAACTGAGTATCGGCCATGCGCTGCAATCCTTGCACGAAGGTACCCCCTCCCCGTTGTCTCTGGATTCCGCTGTTCAGGCTCTGGATCTGGCAGTCCAGCTTAAGCATATGCTCGCGCCGCAGGTAGTGGGCTAATCTCTATCGGAACGGCAGGTTGACATGGACTGCGGGATCTGGCACCTCCTTTTAACCTGGTTTCGCATCTAGAAACAGTGATTTATTGAGTATTTGGGTGGCTGCTAGGTAGTTGCGTTGTTGCAGACAGGGTTTAGATTTACTATTCTGAATTATTCATATATTGAAATATTGTTTATAGTCTTTTGAAAAAGCGCAAAAAAACACTTCAAGCTCCATAAGCTTGAGGTGTTTTTTTGCGCTTTTTAATTTTGGAGTTTATCTAATTGATTGTTTACATAATATTAATTATGTTAACCAACAAGCCGGCAATCTGCAGAAGCGCCGTGATCAGTACCGGTCAGCCCCGTCTGCACCGCATACAAGGCATCGTCCCGGTCTCCGCTATAGCCTAATAACGAGGGGGAAAATAAACGTTGCCACGTCTCTCCACCACCTCTTCCGGTTAATCCATATCGGCGATTTTCCAGACTCCTTGCTTGTTTTTCAGAAGTGGAATTCCTAAGGACTGCTCTGAAAAATACCCTTCTTCCGTCATCCGCTCAAACTCCACATTAAATGAAACCCGCTTCTTATTCGTAGCTGAATCAACAGATTCATTGAAAGTGATTCGAGTAAATCTGTAGATCGCATTATTGTCGATATGATAGGCCAGACCCTCCGCAACCCTATCGGAATACATCGTCTCATTAAATTGCTGCTTGTCCTTGGCTACAATCGCCCCTAGACATTTCATCAGCTCCTGCAGGATTTGCTTATTCTCGCTGCTGTTGCCCACATCAGGCGTCTTGGCCGTGATGCCTGCCTTCAGCGGAGGGAGCTTCTCCATATACTGCACGTAACTCAGCATATCCCGAAAGACCGGAAACAGCGTCTCCTGCTGGTCTGGTGTTGTGCTGATTTCAGCGGTATAGTCTTTGCCTTGCGCCTTGAATGCGAACAGTTCTACGGTCCGTCCAGCCACGCTGTAACTTCCGATATATTCTTTGTATTTCGCTAAGACTGGATTACTGCCGAGTTCAGTGGGCTGATCGGCGGACTTGTCACTTGCTGCATAGAGAATAAGATAGTTCTGCTTATCTGCCGTCCCCCAAGCCGTTCCCTGCTCACGCTCGAAACGTTCCATGGTGACCGGCATGAAGACGGCCAACGGCAGAGTCTGGTGTACTTTAAACTCCGTATCCAGTTGTTCATCATTTACGACATAGCTGATTCCCATCCCGTCATATACGGGAACTTCACTCTGGAACAAGGAAACTGATTTCGCCGCAGGCTCAGCCGGTGCTGGAGTTGGCGATGCGGTTGGCGCAACTGAAGGGGCGGGACTTGCGGTTACCACCGGAGAAGGAGACACCTGAGCCGTTGTCAGAACAGAAGCGTTGTCCTTAGCTGAGCCGCACCCGCTGCTGATAACAGTCAGAATAGCTATAGTGCTGATTATCATTATTTTTCGATGGGTAATCATGTCATTTCACCTCGAATTACTAGACGCAGGAAATATTTGAAAGTTGCAGATTCGAGTTAATTAATCCCCTTAATACTTAATGTGCTGAAGTATTGGCTGGGATTGCCTTGATTCGGGTTGAAGCGTTCCTGATAAGCCCCGTTGGTATAGCTTCCAATCACTCGATGCCAGAAATTGCGGGCCGGTGTGTTCGCCCGGATCTGCGAGACCTTCCAGTCGCCGGGATGGAGATCAAACAGCTTGTGGGCGGCCCAGGTCCCTACCCCGCTGCGGCGGTATTTCTGCATAACAAAAAATTCCGTCATATAGAACTCGCCCTCCGTGCTGCGCAGCAGCCGTTCGATCAGGGCAAAGCCGGCGATATGGTTGTCCACTGTGAAGGTATAAGCAAATTTATTGTTGCCGCTGCTCCAGTAAGCCTCCAGACCGGGATACGGCAGAAATGCGCCGTCGGCATCCACATCCAGCTCCAGATAGCGGGTAAAATCATAAAAATAGAACTGCATCAGATTGCTGATCATCTGCTTGCGTTCCTTGGGAACCAATTCCATAGCCATCTTCATATGCTTCACCTCTGTAATTCAACGTTTACCACACATCATACTTCGAGCAAATTAACCTTATGTAGCAAGGGTTTTCAGCTTTTGCTCAGTCACAAATCACAAATAGGTCACATTTTTTGCTAAAGACACATTACTCTGTCTAAGGTATCAGCAACTTCTTGTTGCATTGAAGGGATCACATGACTGTAAGTATCCAACGTTATTCCGACCTTGGAATGCCCCATTCGCTCTGAAATGATCTTAACATTCACATTCTCCATAATCAAAATCGTTGCATGTGTGTGACGAAGGTCGTGGAAACGAATATGTGGCAACTGGGCCTTCTCTAAATCCTTCCTGTAGGCGCACGATAGGTTGCCTGGAAAGACAGTCTTTCCATTTTTAATATTGAATATTACTATATCCATATCGATAAATCTGTCACCAAGGCGATCTTTTGTTTCTTCATATTTAATTTGCTGCTTCTTTAAAATTTCAATTAGGATGTTGGGCATTGATACTTTTCTAACCCCTGAAGCTGTCTTAGCCCCATTCTTTATTGTTTTCCCAAAATTCACAAGTGTCTGATTAATTGTGATTTCCTTTTTATCAATGTCAATGTCCTGCCATCTTAGAGCAGATATTTCGCCCATCCGAAGACCGCAATATAGGGCTAAAGCATAAGCACAATAGAATCTACAATCCTTAGCTACTCTGAGAAAGTGCTTCGTTTGTTCAATTGTCCATATCTTCATTTCTAGCTTAACAAACTTGGGTAGCGTCACATTTCTCATGGGATTTTCTTTTATAATCTTATAGAGTTTTGCTTTATCTAAAGCTCTTTTAACTACAGCTACAATTCTATCAATTGTATTTCTAGCATATCCCTCTTCGTGCAAACCCGTTACAAACTTCTGGCATTGCATAGGAGTCAAATTTTGAAGCCTAACATTTCCAATTTTAGGCTTAATGTGATTCTTAAAAGACAAACAGTTACTATAATATGTTGTCTCGTTCACCTGCAAAATCCTATCAGATTTTAGCCAGTCCTCAATAAAATTGGCTACAGTCAATGTTTTCGGCGCTGAATACTGACCGCTATTAACTTCATTTCGTAACTCAAGCATCTTATCGTCTGCTTCTCTTTTAGTTTTAAAACCCTTTCTTCTTATTTGTTTTCTTTCTCCGGTTTCATCATAATAATCAAACACAAAACGCCAAGTTTTTGTTTTTTCATTAAATTTTGGTACTGCCATTACTAACCACTCCATTCAAAAGAAATGGAGCCAAAAGCATGTGACTATATCCATTATATCACATTTTTCGACTCCTCAATAACATTAACTATATGTATTATTAATTACATTAATTATTTTCTACACTATTTTATTCGCCTCTCAACCACTTATCAAATACTTCTTCATGTACAAGGTATCTTCGACCAACTTTGATGGCGTGAAATTCTTTTCTTTTAATAATGACATATGCATTATCCCGACCTATTCCCATTTTCTTCATAATATCTTTAATACCAATCATGACTTTTTCTACTGGTTTTTCTATGTTTTTTACCTCCATCAATATTCATTCCTACTACCCAACGAAGCAATCACGCTATCCGCTGTCTTAGCCCGTATAAGCCCTTCCTGAACCAATTCATGTACTGCACTCTCTGTCTTGATAATCATTGTGTAATCGTCTTGTATAATGTCTGTGAGCCTATCTAGAATCAACTCACACTCTCTTTCTTCCCTTGTCGTAATGTCTCTATATAATTGAATTTCGCTAAATATAAGATTGAACTGATCATCAGAAAGAATTCCCCTGCATAAATCTTTTTTTGTTTCAAAATTGCTGTAAAGTAAATATCTCCACTTATGTACAATCGCATCATAAAAGAGTTCTAGTTGGCAGTAAACTGTTGGAGGAACTGGAAACTTAATTATTTCGTGTAGCATTGTAATTACATCGTCTTCATTTCCAATTGAAACAGTAACGGTTGTATATGGTTCAACCTCGAATTTCATTATTCTATCATTCCTTTATCATTATATTTACTTTATAAAATTACTTATTGCGTTTTGAATTATAGAATCCACCAACAATAACATCATTTTCTAAACCGCGCAGATTTTCAATTGATATGTTATCAGATACAATAATTTCGTTAGGTCTATTAGGACTAGACTTCGCAAATTCAACAGGATTATATATGTGTGCATACTTATGTTTAGTTTGAAGTTGCGCAATTCTTTCAGAGTCTTTTCCAATAATCACAGTAAGTTTACGTTTTTTCGCCACCTCAATCAAAATCAATTCGAACAAATATCTGCAATTAAATTCATCAACGCTGACAAACTCTCCTTTCTCTATCCCTTTATTCAAAAATTCCTTTGCCTTAGATTTGATGTCAATGTAAAGTGCGCCATGTAGATTCATTGAAAATTTAATTTTATCTTTCATTTAATTACTCCTGTCTTTTTTGATTTAAGAGTGTGTTCCAACGAGTACCCAGATGGAAAAGTTGTATTTTATTAGTATTTCAACTTTATAAGACATCTTTTGAACGATTAAATTTCATCTTCTTCTGTTATTTCCACTATCTTCTTTTGTGCTTTGAGACCTGCTTTTTTCAACTGAAAATAGTCGTAATTAAAATCTTGAGTATTATTGATAATAAAATCTGCATCAGTATCTTGTTCACAATTTTTAACCGAGAACTCAATTACTATCGATGGCGTTTGTAATTCGGCATATTTATTATCCGGTGCTACATCTTGAAAATAAAAATATTCATTCATTTCTGTTAAGATTCTTTTAAAAAGATCAAAATGATTTTTCAACTCAATTGAATTCTCTGTAATTATTCTCAGCACTTCCTTCGGACGAGCAACGGTCATATCATCAGAATAGATATATGGAATGTATAGTTCGTCCAATATTGCAGAATATAGATACATAACTCCATTTTCTATCTCTATGGCATCCATTATCTCTGGATTTTGTTTATTAAATCGTGCCAATACTTCTGGTGAAACAGATACTCTGCTATTCTTCATTTATATTTCTCCTTTTTATATGTTTATTTTATATTGATGTGCGGTAATAGTAAAACAAGAAATTAGTTAGTGTCACATCAAGCTACAATAGGCCACAATGTGACACTAAAAGTTCAACTTACCTCATTAAGCCCAAGCGTACTTATTAATCTCCATATCCCTTACAACCATATCCTGAAAGTATTCTTCAAAATCAATCATCTGTTCATACATTTCTTCTTCCCCATGTTCCTTTGATGCTTTTTTAACAGTATTGACAAACCGTTTTAATTTCTTAAACTGATTCTCTGCCATAATAAATGTTCTCAGCGTCTCTTCTCTATCCTTCCAAACCCGCACATGATCAAAGATTTCTTTTGCTGCTTTATTATTAATACTGAACATTGTTTTATAATAAAGTCCTGTGAAATCTTCAAAGTCGATATCATGATCGCCATATGTCCCTGCTTGAAAAATACCATTTTCAAAATTCAGGATTGTATTAATCTCTACTGGAATGACTTTATTCATTTCCTCATGTAATTCTTCATTGCTGATACCTTGGCTCTCTCTAACACACTTCGCACAGTAACCAATTTTCTTATGCATATTTAATATCTCCTTCTACTCTATTTTATTTTTTTCGTGTATGTTTACTTTATAAAATTAGTCTTTCATTAGGTTTAACCAGCGTAATTTTGCGTTCGTTGCGCAATCAATAGCGAATATCATCCGACTCCCAAAAAATTGAATGGTCTTCGTTGATGACAATATGCAGATTTTAGATTTGACGAAATCCCAAAACCGAAACAATCTGACCCAAGTACTGTTTGTATCAGGTTTGGAGCAACGCATCTCCAAATTCTCATCATATGCCCATTTGTGACGGTCATCATGACATTCGCGAATATGTTTGCTACTGACATAATGTCAGTCACAAAATTTTGATAGGTACATTGTGTACCCGACAAAACACATTTCCAATTTAGAAATGAGTTATCAACATTCGTCAATTTGACGATAATTCACATCAAGAAAGGCAATTGAGAGAATACTTATGAAAACGCCCATTTAACTATATGTAGTGCTTACCTAAATATAATTATACTATATATCCGATTTTCACTTGTCCTTTTGAGGCGCAGGTGGTATTATTTACTTATTAGCACTCATCAACTTAGTTTGCTAATAAACCATATATTAAGGGGGCTTCACGATGAACGCTATCCAAATTTGTTACGATCTAAAGGATGGTAATGAAGCAGATTACCAAAAAGTAATTCAAGGCATTAGCTACCTAGGAAAAGTTGAACATGTTCAGTATTCTGTTTGGATTGTAAGTACACCACTTACACCTGAAAGAGTGAGAGACCATTTGAGTTCGTACATACGAACGGGTGATAGTCTATTCGTGAGTCAGATTAATGCATATGCCACTAGAAATATTCCTGTCAAGGCGACAAGACTGATTGATGGTGCATGGAATCAGCCTAAGCTCGTAGTTAAGCCTCCACAACCAATTCCGCCAATGAATCAACCCTATTTTCGGATTAGATAGCTAACTATGAGGTCGTGGATACCTTTCTACGGCCTCAATCTAACCTACTAAGTTTAACTTAGGAGCCTTTCAGGTCGTTAACAACGTCCTATTTAAGCATCTACCGATTTAGTAGTCACTCAGAAATAATCATCAGATCAACAAAATATTGAAATGTATCGCGTTCAAGTCCATTTTGTTCAATTGGTTTATCAACCTTATCTAGGAGATAGTCATGCATTTCATTGATAATACAAAACTTTTTGGCTGCTTCGATGATATTAGTCAATAGGCGGTCTGTTCTTTCCAAACAGTCTTCAAATGTATCTCTTTCTAACTCCATTTCGCCTACTTTGATAAGCGATTTAGCTAGTTCTAGAGTTGTATCTGAGAATGTCTCATCAATTTCTTTTAGTTTATTCAAAATATCATTACTCATTTAATATCATCCTTTTATATGTATTTTAAATCGTAGTGCTAAACAAGTCGTTTAACACTACATGTTACCCTAAATATTTTCTAAAAAAGATTTCATATCATCTTCATTAATTCCAAATTCCTTTGCCTCTTCAGCAACGCCAGATTCCATCATATACTGACCAAGCTTATGTACTTTATCGGAATAGGTGCTGCCAATTAGATTTCCACTCCTCTTGTTTGTTCTTGAATTGATTTTTCATATTCAATAACTGCCTCTCCGACTTTTGCAATGGCTTTTCCAAGTTGTTCAGCAAGATTTTTTTGATTGTTTATTGTTTTCTCAAACTCAGTTTTCATTTAAGTATCATCCTTTAATAATTATTTTTATTTCATACGCAATTTTTATAAAACATTAGATAACAGTTTGCTCTCATTTTATCAATTTCCGCGTTTTCTTGTTTAACTCTACCATTCACTTTTTCAACAATAAGATTATCAAGTTCGTTTCTTAACTTAATGATCTCCCTTGCAAATTTTTTATCTTCTGTATAGAGTGCTAGTAATACTAAGTCTTTTTTCGCAACTTGCAGAATATCTACTAATTCTTCCTTTTTTAGATTACAAGATTCACCATATTCAAACTGATGCTCAAAACATGCACCTCTACCAAAGTTATTATAAAATACCTCTGAGTTAGAGTAGTACGGTTTAGATTTAACAACTGCTACAAAATCATCTGCAGTATAATCAAATGGTACGATAATACAATCAATCAGTTTAAATCCACTAAATGCCATTCCATAATAACCATTGTTACTTGCTTCTAATACAATTGTTGTGCCCATTAATTTATCATCCTTTATTTATGTATTATGATTTTTATAACACTCCGTCAGTTTGACGGAGAGACTTACTCAGCTTTCAAAACTTGAAGACTGACTCCATGAAAGATACTGATAACTGGACTTCCAGATTCAATACCATTCACAAGATCACTGTGCATTCTCATAGCAGATTGGGTAGAAATATTTTTTGGAAGAGTTTGAATCAGAATATCATTTTCTCCAATCACCAATTCACATTCCTTTAGGGTGTTGTTTTGATTATCTACTGTTCTTAGTGTAAAATTCTTCATTGATAATTCATCCTTTTATTTGTATTTTTATTTTATTAATTGTACACTCCGTACAACTCTCTACCTGATGAAACTTACCTTTCATGAAATCAATTCCTAAGAGCATTGTCTCTGCCTTCTGTTAAACCCAGCTTGTAAGCGGTTTGGAATGCTTGAGCTGCAATATCAGCAATTTCCAAGTTTTTAAAGATCGGCTCAAACATATGATATGGAGTATCTGAATCTTCGTTAAAAATGCCAACAATATATTTACCCTCATTTTCATAGGCGGCATAGAAATCAACACCTTGTTGTTTTGAATACTTTTTCATCACTTATATTCTCCTTTTGATTATAATAATTATTAAGTGCATCTAGAATTAAATAAATCCATTCAATGTGTTTACTTCTTCTGCAATTTCCTCTCCTGTGTCACAAGGCGAAGGACATCCATCAACATATGTAAAATAGTATTGGTCAGGCATTGGACTCTTATAGATAACACATTTATCAGTTACAATCCTCTGTCCATCCTTCAAACTCTTTATCTGTTCAGGAGATACCCCCCCCTCCCCGAAATAGTGATATCCTCTTTTACTTCATTGAAGAAATCTACTCCGACTTGATTTGCAATATGCTCCCCACGTTTTCTAAGTTGAAATTTCAATTCACTGTCTCCTTCTTCAATTAGTACATGTTCTAAATCAAGTCCTGTGTCCACAGTCATAACAAGGAAATACTTTTTAGCACGATCAATGTACATAAGACTAATATTTTCAACTGTTGGTTTATTCAATTTATCATCCATCCTTTTAGTATGTATTTTTACTTATTAACCAAATAAAATCTTTCCTCAACCTTACAATAGGCAGCTTCCCTCACTGCTTCCTCTTCCAAACTATCAATAATACTCTGAATTTTTTCAATCTTGGGATGTTTGTCGAATGAACCAAAATTACCAACGACTTCATTCTTTTCGTTATAGAAAACAAGCATTAACATTTGTACAACTTCCAGATATCTCACCTCCTTTCAAAGTGGTGATTGTATATCATGTTACTCGGCAACACGTTTAATCAGCCTTCAACCACTTGATACTGTATTCCATACGTGAACCAATGTTACGCCGAATCAAGGCCACACAACGATTAAAATCATCTCCGTGCTCGTTGTTCATACAACAAGACTTGCTTTGCCCATTGATTGAATACAGACTCACATAGTACCTCTTACACGATACACCTATGTCATTCTCAAACATACATTCTTCAATAACTGCTGAATAGTCTCCATCTTTTGGAACCCTGAATCTTGATATGTATTTTTGTATAGGTGTTAATGTGAAGAACGTAATATCGCTCAGCATTAGAACAACTTCATCAGGTTCATAATATTGCCCTAAGAACTGTATAATCAGTTGTTCATACTTCACTTCGCAAGAGTAAATATCTTTCACAAATTCAGCAGGAGAACGGATGTATCTATGTATTGAATCCAAATAATCATTATTTTTTTGATATAGATTATCTAAATCATCCACATTATTGACCGTATGAAATAGCTCTTTGTTGATGTAGAATGGATTAAACCTTATCATTCATAAAGTCCCATCGTGTTTGCAATTCATTAATTAATTCCTTATAGGCTTCTTCGGCATGACAAGCAAAATCATCTTCGCGCTCTAGCTCCATTTCTTGTTTAACCAATTCAATGATTTTCTCTTCCATTCCATTTATGGTTATAATATCAATAAGAATGTTTGCCATATCTTGATTATGAGTCCATGCTTGATGTGCATCCAGATATGAATCTTTATATCTTTCTGCAACTGTATTTACTGTTTTCATTGAATCAAGCACCATGTTATTGGATTCAATAATTTTATAATCGCTTGTCGCCATTGCAAATTTGATATAGCTTCTCATGAAATACACTGCACAGACAGTATAAAATGCGATAATGAGTGTTCCGAATAATGAAGCTTGCTTATTTAAAATTAAAGTATTGGTAAAGCTAGCTCCTGCCATGTAAGAATTGATTAATCCAAGTGTTAGAGTAGAGTATTTCAATATGCCGAATCTTTTCTTCATTTTCATTTTATTCAATAGTCCCTTCTATGTGTTTCTATTTTTTTATCAAATGCTTGTTTTATTAATAGACTGTAAATAATCAGAATATTTATTGATTCTTTTTTTGTTTCCTAATATCATGGTAATATTATTCAATAGTTCTATTTACTCATTAGGGGGATAAAAAATGCACTATGTTTCAATAGAATATGATAAAGATGTTTTCTCAAAAGATAACTACCGGATTTATAGTGAAAAAGATTTTATTTTATTGGTTGAGAGTCTCGCCAAAGAAAGCAATATTTTGACGATACCTCCAATAAATTTTTATGATATGAAACCAATTGGTTTCTGCGAAATAGTAAAAGTAGATTCTATTTATCAAATATATCAGCTCGGATTCGACAGAAAACTTCTTGATGGAAAAAGTTTCACTACTTCACAGATAGAAGATGTTGTAAAGCATGAACTTTCCCATCTGATTGCAACACTTCATCATAATGATGATTGTAAACATGATAGCCGTTGGGAACAAATTGCCCTTAAAGTTGGATGCAACCCTTCTCCTTACGCATGTCTTACTCAGTTAGATATAAAACTCAAAATTAATTCTATTCCACAGCCAAGTAAACAGTATTTTATTCTTCGCTGTAAGAAGTGTAGACAAATTATAAAAGAAACCAATGTATTAAGTAGTACCTTTCACTTTTTTTTATTGAGTGAATCAAACTTACCATTCCATCTGGGTCAAATTACTGCGGGCAGTGAGTGTTGTCAGGCTTCATATATTTTTGAAGCCAGAGCCGACTCTATGATTAGACAACTGAAAAAATCTAATGAATTAGTATCATTACAGGAATATCTTACAAACTTTATTGATACAAAAAATTCTTTATGAAACCCTTATTTTATCGTTTTCTTTAGAGACATTTTTTCTAAGCATATAGCAATGTCTCCAAAAATATCATTCTCTTTATCTATGCATTGAGAGTAATATTTTAATTTGTTATTCTCTAAGTCTTCATTCCAACCATCTTCATCAATTTCAGACAAATCATTACTGTATTCAATATAATTTTTTGTAACAAATCGATCTTCTGGTAATGGGTCAACTACTGAAAGTTCAGCATCTCCAAATCCCCATGAAATAATTAAAGAAATATAGATTCCTGGATCTTCACTCGTTGGAATAACTACCAGTCGATTATCAATTCCTGAAAGTCCAGTTTTCACTTCATAAGAGATGCCTTTTTCTTCGGCAAATTTATTAATTCTTTTCATCAATCTGTATGTCATTTTAATCATTTCTGTACTCCATGATGGGAAAGAACTACTTTCTTCTTCGTCATTCGTTTCATAGCCTAGAAGAGAGAGATTGATGCCTAATTTTTTCATTTCCACTACTTTCTCCTTGTGATCCTTTTCTGTTTCCATCCAATCAAACATATTACATTTCTCCTTTTAATCGTTTTTAGCGCTATTAAAATGTGCGCTCTTTAAACCTGAGCTTGCATCTCCAACAGACCACCAATCAGGTCTACCTTTATCAGAAAAACTAGTGTGATCAATAAATCCAGTGATAATGGGATGGGGAAAATCAATATCATGTGTAAAACTGACATTTTCATCTATAACCGCTATTTCTGAGACGGGGCGATTATAGAATTTTCTCATGTATATTTTTTTATAATCAAATTCCTCACGTAACTTTTTTACTGGTGAAAAATCTTGAACAATCACGTTATATCCATGCTTCTTACCAAATTGGATTAATGCCGTAGTCTTTCCTGTTCTCTTCGTTCCACCAGTGTATATAAGCCTTCTATCAAATGCCGCCTGTTCCAATTCTTCTATGTATTTTGTATTCAAATACTGAAATATATCAGAAGAGAATTGATTTGTTCCAATCTTTAATTTAAACATTGTTACTACGGATGCCCGTTACAGAATTCCACTGTTCTATTGGTGATTTAAGGTCTAGCTTTTTGTAGTCTCTTACTCCTTTGAGTAATAAGTTTGCTGTCTTCTGACAACCCTCACACCAACACGAGTCACCACCGCATTTAGGACAAGTATTAATTCCATGCTCATTAATTGCCAAACAGTCACAACACAGATTTACTTCCATAGATTGTGTCCTTCTTTCGGTAGTTTTGTTTTCTCCATAACATCAGCAAGCATACTATTAAATTCTTTTCGATCTTCTGCTAAGTTGGCGAATTCATCACGCATTTTTTCTGCATAAGGTAAAATATTGAAGTATTCACATTCATTTAGAACTTCAACAGTATCATTTAGATGCTCAAGAAATTCCTCCTCATGGTCTAAAATAAACTGCATCATGAGATCATGTTGTGCAAATACTTTGTTGTGTCGGCTTTCTTCTTTAAGCAACTCATCGAGCAAATCCATCGGCTCAGCGTTCATAATTTGATAATTTTTCATTTTTATGTTTCTCCCTTTTGTGGATCATTATTTTTATTAATATTAATTAATATATATTTATTTTATTAATTGACTAAATCCATGATTCTCTTTAAGAAATTCAAGTATCTCTAGTGGTTACAACCCACATATCAGATACTTCTTCTCAAATGATCAAGATCAAAGAATACTCTGGCTCCTTTTGTAAATGGCATAAATTCTGCCGGGGTCTCTTTGTTGATCTTTAATACCTTGGCTTTCAAAACTAACTCTATTTCTTTCTTATATTGCTCATTCATAATCGCTCGACCATTAAATTGGTTCATCTTAATTCCTCCTAAATCTAATTTTACATGAATACTTATTCGCATGGTTTTCAGTTCAGAATTAATAGTGTAACTCAAAACCATAGTTGTAATTTAAATAATAAAGTATTGCTCCTCTTTTGATTTCTGGATCGCAAACGTTCTTAACGTTTTCATGGGCTTTAACCAACATTTCTTGATATTCATCATTCCTAAATCTGTTATCGTTTTTGATTAATTCTTGCTTATATACATTCTCCCTTAAAAAGAATGTGATATGGTATAGAAACATTGCTATGCGCGCTCCTTATTATAAATATAATTTTTTCGTTTTTGATTTCTTTTAACCATTCTAGGACATACTCATTGGCTAATTTATGAAAATAAACGTCAACTGGATTATTGTCTGCATGAGAAGCCAACAATTTTCCGTCTTTAGGAATTAGAGATACTTTGTTGTCAATACAATCAATAAGGACTTTGAGAACCTTCTTTCTTCACTCCAAAGGAAATTTAATTCATTCTCTTTGTTTTTGTTATCATTCATTTGCTTTGATATTATATATATTTACTTTTAAAACAAGTATCTACTCAAAATATTTTTAGCTTTCATGGTGGAAATATTGTTTGTACGATCAATTGATCCGTATGGACGATACACCATTTCCCCCAAATCTACCATAGCGCTGCATTCATTTGGTTCAACAGGGATATGGAAAGTTCTATTAGTAAACCGCACAAACATAAAGTTAATGTCTTCGCCGTTACTCTTTTTCAGCTTATGTATCCCTGTTTTATTGGCTATCCCATCTAGCAAAGCTTTGTTGATAATTTGTTTCTTTAAATCATATAATGACTCTTGTTTCCTAAACAGCTTATCTGTTCTGCATTTACTCTTACTGTAACCAGTTTTATACCTAATATGTTTTAATCTTTTTGCCGCTTTGTTTATTACATATAGCGCCTCTTCCAAATCTGTGTTGTTCATCCTTCCTCCTTGTCACCTCCTCTCACGTTTAAATATACAACAGCCAACATTATAAGTCAACACTTTTTATATGTTTATTTTAATAAGCGTAATTTGTTTCCATATTTCTTAATTAAAACTATTCTATCTTCTTCAAGTTTACGCATCTCTTTCATCAATAGCATCTTAACCAGATCAGAATGGTTTAAATGATGGTATTCATATGCAAATTGCATATACCACAAGTGAACCTCAGATAGTTCCGATTTACCTTCTTCATGTTCATAGGCACTAAAAATTAATGATTCGGGTAAGCCCATGTCAGGCATTACATTTACAGATCGTTTAAGTTCTGAGATTCTTATACCCTCTTCGATCTGTTCTTCCGTCATATCCCACGAATCATCCCATTCAATCATTGTGTTTCCCCCTTTTTTAATATGTTATATTAGTCTTTTCTCTGCTTCTGCTGAAGCTTTATCCAATTCCCCATAATAAGAAGAAGGTATATCCATAATCTTATGAATTAACCCAGTATTTTTATCTATGGTAACTTTTGATTCAAACATAGCTATACTATCTCTAACAAACCCAACTTCCTCGGCAACTATTTTAACATGAGTTGGTAATTTCCTCTTTATAGTACTGCTAGTTATAGGGACTACCGTAACATTTGGGGAAAACTTGTTTCCGATATTATTACTAATTACAAGTACTGGTCTCACACCACTTTGAATAGATCCTCCATTTTCCCCTAAATCTGCCAACCATATTTCATCTTTATAAACAACCTTATTGGCAACCGCCCCTCTTTCCATAACAAGACTCATATGTACCACGCTCCATTTTTTGTTTATCAATGTCATATCTATATATTTATCTTCTATGTTTATAGTATACACAATTGCATAGTTTTATACAAGTCATAATACAATTTAAATATATGTTTATCTCAAATGTTGCAAATTCATTTTATTAGCGACATTTATTTGTATTCTAGTTAAAAAATAGCCCTGACATATCTCCATTTAGGAATATATCAGGGCTATTTTTTAACTAATTTCTTCATCTGAAATTTTTACGAAATGAATTCAAACAAATACGACCACAGAAGAGAAGAAACATTTATTGGAAGAGATGAGTAACGAATGAAATAGGGAATTTAAACTGATAAATATTCGTTTATCTGGTCTCCATATTTTAATTGGAGTTCAGTTTTCTTAGTGTCGAACTCTTCTTGAGTAATAATATTGTTTCTAAACAATGATTCTAAAATACTTAGTTCTTTAGCCATTTTATGAGCGTAAACATGCGAATCTTGTTTTTCCAATAGTTTTTCTCTGTCTTTTTTATCTTTGCGTTCTTTTTTAAAGTATTTTGAGAAATAATAAATGGTGAATGGTATAGTCACCAATGGAATCCAGCTTTCCTTACCCAGTATTAAAGTGAAAAATAAACATAGCATTGCCGATAAGACACCATAAAGAAAATACTTGTATTTTTCATTCACTTAAAAGCCCCCTACAACAAGATAGGGAAATTATACCATGAAAGATGGAAGAGAAAAATGACATAGCTAAAAAAGGCCAATACAGATTGTACTGGCTTTGATGGTAGACATTGCGTTAGTGGTGAATTACATCATATAGAATTTCAAATTAATATAAGTTGACGAATTTGGTTTACTATAATCTATTGCTTGTTTTCCTGAATTATCTTTGATAGTTGCATCTGATTTATAATAATTGGTTAATTCACCTTCATAAAAACCATTCTCGTGAATAACACTCAGAATCAGCGGTGTTTGCAGCTCCCCATTTTGAAGATTGACGTTCAAAGCATTCACCTTGATAACCGAATACACAGCAAAGTTGTTCTCCAGTACCACATAGTGGAGCAATGAATTGCCCGTCCCCTTGTCCTGTGCGTTAACTGAGATTTCTCCTGCTGCTATTGCTGCCTTCACTTTCTCAGCATCTAACTTTCCATTCGTACCATACTTGTCATGCAATCCTTCTACATATTCCCCTTCTGTTTTGCTAGGTGTAGTAGTATTCTTATCTGTTGTTCCAGTACCTACCGAATTGGTAGTCGCTGTTTTACCTTCAGCAAATGTTACTGTAGTTGAAGTGACTCCGCTAACAGAATATCCGAATGAATCTCCGGCATCACGTACAGGAACATAAAGTTTATTCTGGACATTCATTGCCTCTACTGAGTTCTGGTTGCTACCTACCACTATGCTTACTTTTTTAGGTGTTGCTTTCAGGTAATTTGCTGCCCCGATTGTCGTTCCTGCTGTTAAAGTAATGCCTACAACCGCGCCAAGCAGAAAAGTTGATGCCTTTTTCATTTTTATGTACCTCCCGAAATTATATATGGCATATATCTGATTACAGTATATACCATATATATCGGACTAGTTGTGGAATTAGTTTACTCTCTTACCATTGATATATACTGGAGCGCTAGAAGTTTTGAAAAACTCCTTCAATTCATTATTTTCTTTGGATGCAATTTCAATATTAACATCCCCATCAAATACAACTGTCATATCCCCATTTTCATCCATTGTAATTCTGGCCTTTGCTGGCCCTTTAACAGTAACTCGATTCAATCATTATCATCCTTTTTTATAAGTTTTAGTTATTAATAAAATCAAAATCAATCGCATGAAAAATCATTTTTCCCTCTGGAGTCATTTCGATGTAGGCTTTATCGTTACCGAATTTGCCTCCTCCACCTGTTGCGATAGCATTAATATCTTTGGCTGAGATATTAACATAGCCCTTTTCTGAATTGACTACGATCCCTTCATCACGTAAATCAACACTTCTCTCAAACCCATAATTACTACTATCATACTCTATCTTCATACCACCGTTTTGTTTAGCAATTCTACCTTTTCCACTTCTTGGAGTTGAACCATCACCAATTCCTAAATCAATATATGGATTAGCCCCGTCTCCTTCTCCATCAAATCCCATTTCCATTTTAACCTTTTTATTATCTTTATCAGCTACATATTTATATACAGGCCATGGTGTTACATCATTCGTCATTAATCCAGTCTCTGACGATTCTACCCAATACATCGGCTTCCCGTTTACGCTAATGTGTTCACCTTGTGTAACCCTTCCCGTAACCCACTGAACCGTTTTATCCTTGATTTCAATGAAGTTACTCCATCCAGCAATTGCAGCTCTAGTCATGGTAGAGACAGACTTGGCTATAATATCTGAGATATAACCTAGTTCAGCACTAACCATATTTGCACTAATTAGTTTAGCATCTACAGCACCAGCACCTACAATGTCCCAGCGGTTAAGATATAGTTTTCTTTCATCAGCGTCCAACAATAATACATCCTCACTTGAATCGCCAAATGGATCAGTTGTAATCTTAAGTCGTTTCCCGACTAAATCATTTGCGCGGAGTGTACCATATGTATCTACATAGAATACTGGTTCTCCATGACTTGTAATTTTTATCCCATCAGTTGCATTAAGATGTCCATGAAGCTTTTCATCATAATAGTTAATTATTTTGGTATCTTTAATTTTTTCTTTTTGATACTCAATTTTATCTTTTGTTAATTTATAGTATTCATGCCAACCTCCCACTTGTTCACAGGCTACACTTTCATAGGCAAGGTGAACCGTTAGGTAATTACTTAGGTTAAAATGAGAGTTAATGTAATCCGTAAATGGCCCCAAACATATTGTTTGCTCATGTATTCTTCCTTTTATCGGTACAATTTTAAAGTTTTCTGTTGAAGAAATATTGTAAATAATACCCTTCCCATCTTCAAAGGTGGCAATCAACAATTCAATTAATCTATTTTTTTCGTTATAGGTTTCATATTGTTTTGGATACTCTTTCTTAAATCTTTCCTCTTCATCTATTGCAATAGTCCGCAGATTATCAATAGTTTGTTTTTCTGTCTCAAGAGATTTAAAATGATTGACGATGCCCGATACAACCCATTGGCTTCCTGATTGGAAAATCACCTTATTACCGACTTGTTCTATTTTTTTCGCTTCATCGTCCATAGCTAAGTATTGACCGTTTTTATAAGCACAACCACGAGAGTCAGCAGAAATTTCGATAAAATCTCGATAAAGCTTTGCTACACATTGGCTCATTTATTCATCTCCTCTAATTGGATCAATTATGAACTCAACAGAAGCAATATCTTTTAGTTTGTAGATACAATCTCTTTTCTGAGTATCTTGGAATACAATATAATCGTCTTTCTGATATCCTTTTACAAATCTAGATAGCACAGCTGGGATACTATGCGCTGGTACAGCCTTCAATAATTCCTCTAGACCTTTAAACTCTACTACTGATGAATCTTTAAATTTAAATAAGGTTGCAATTTTCATTCTCTACACTCGTTTCTTTTTTATATATTTATTTTTAGTTTATAAACTATTCTCTACATCTTACCCACCTATTTCCCGCTCCTAATACCCCCTCAACTCCAACTCAGCAACAAACTCGCTATACGCATCCACCTCATAATCAGGTGTAAAGAACTCATATTCACCCATTTCTTCTGTAATATCAGGTAGATTCCTCATTTCCACTCACCACCTTCATTAATTATAACTATATTTACTTTATTAATTCTTGCTGCCGATATTTGTGCCCATTCTCCCTTCAATTGCTTGCTACTACAAGCTTTTTTCTTAGTTTTCTCATTTCTCATTATGTTGTTTGCTCTTGCTGATAAGATAATATTACCACACATATTATACATGTCAACACTTTTATATATGTTCACTTTATAAAGTTGCTTTTAAAGCATCCGCTTCGACCATATCTTGCAACAATAAGTGTTAGTAGATTCTTGTATCTCTATATTTGATCAACACTTATACCCATTGTTGTGGCTAGATCCGATTGCGTTTTTTGCTCAACCGCATTATGCGGTTAAACACATTTATTTGTGTCTGATTATTTCCATCACCAGTACTTCCTTACTCCATATCTCATAGCATGAAACCCTCCATATTAAAGAGGGCTGTTCAAATAACCAGCCCCAATGTTTTTACCATCCTTGTTTTGTTTTTTTATTCCATAATTCTTCAATACTATCGGTAACGATCTTAGCTCCCTTTTTGTCTCCCGTAATATTATCGATATTAAGATCGAATTTATAATGATTTACAACAGGGGCTGCATCTGATTTTTTATTCGACATTACAGAAGAAACCTGCGATAGATTATTCTTTAAATTACTCAACACATTATTAGCAATCATCCCAAAGAAATCTTGTGGTCGATCAATAACAACTTCACCTTTCTTCAAGATTGCTGGAACTTCAAAATCTTTAAGGCTATTCCACCACCCCTTTGTACTGGTTCCTTCTACTCCAACCTCTCCACCAGAATGATATTTAGTTAGATTATAAAGGTAATCATAGCTGCCATCTTGAAAGCCATACTGTTTACGATAAGCTTCATTAATGGTATTTAGTCTCTTTACTTCAGCTTGTTTATTCTTATAATCAGAAGAATCCTTAATCAGAGTTCTCATTTCAGTTAGCAATTGCTCTGCTTTCTGCTTATTGGAGAGGTATTCATTCCAAGAAGAATCCCTTTGGTTCTTTGATTCTACGGGTGTTGTATTTTTAGGTTCTTCAACACCAGGAAGACCAGAAGAATTTCCTGAACCATCAGAAGTGGGTAAGTTTTTCGCATAGTCCTTATCGAGTTTGATAGAATACTTTAAGTTCTCTGCAATCTTAGCTCCATAAGTACCTGATTTAGCTTCTAATTCTTTAAAGAATGCATCATATGCAGCCTGAACAATACTAAGTTCATTTTGAATTTTAACGGTATCATCACTCATGAGATTTTGTTTCATGTCAAAGAAATACTGTTCGTCATTCAAAAGCCCATCATAGTATTCGTCATTCTTTTTCTTGGCTTCTTCGATACCTTTGAGAACTAGTTTATTTTTATCATCTTCAAGCTTTTTCTCTTTATCAACAGCGTTCTTACGATCCTCTAACTGGTCAGATAAACCATCCTTACGAATAGTAATTTCTCTGTCACGTTGGAGTTTAGTGATTTCTTCTGCTTTGGAATCAATCTCTTTTTGTAGGTCGGCACGTTGCGCTTTGGCTTCAAGGGAATCGTCCAAAAGCTTGCTGCTAAACTTAGCATCCAATTCTGCCTTTTCTTTTTGTAGTTTTGTTAATTGCTCAGTGTAATCCTCTCCAGCAACTTCTCGATCTAAACTTTTAGACTGAGCATTAATAACAGCCTCAAAAGCAGACATCTCTTCATCGAGATTATCCATTCTAGCTTCATGTCTGGCGTCTTCTGTTTCTTTTTCTTTATCATATGCGGCATTTTGCAATTTCTGTTGCTCTTGCAACATCTTTTTATACTTTTCAATAACCTTATCTGCATAATCTTCTCTCAAGGATTTAAGAGAATCGGAATACTTATTCATGCTAAGAGTCAATTCCTTGACTTGCTTACTGTAACCCTCTCTGTCTGTTGCAGAAAGTTCTTGATTTTTAGATTGTGTCTCATAGTAAGCAATCAGATTCTTTGTTGCCTTAACTTGATCATTTATAATTCGAATCTGATTCTTCGTTTCTTCGTTGTACTCCTTGGTTCCCTCTTTGAGACCTTTAATCTTAGCTTCTGATAAGTCATATTGGTAATTCAAATCATCTAATGTGTCTGTAAGAGGAGTTGCCTTAGATTCAATTAGTGAGGCGTTAAGCTCTTTAATACCAGACGTATAATCCGTAAGATTTAGCTCATCTAAAATAGTCTTAAAATTCTTTTTACTGACAGCATCAACATTTTGACTATTAATCAATCTGTCTAAAGTTTTTTTCAGAGACTCGCTTTCCGTCTTCTGTTTCTTTGTTAATTCAATCTGAGTATTAAGTTCTTTGTTATATTCAGGAGAACCCTCAATAGAATTCGACATTCTGTTTTTAGATTGCTCAATCAAGTTATCCAAGTCAGAGATACGCTGTTTCGATGCATTGATTTCACTGTCAAAGTTCTCGATGAATTTCTGATTCTTCTCTGTTTGGATATCTGAAACATCCGTCTCCAGTTGTCTGCGAATATCATTATATTCATCCGAATTAACTTTCAATTCCTTCATTGTTGACTGAAGATTCGAGCGCTCTTGTTTCTTTAATGTTTGAATTTGAGTGTCGATGTTAACTTGCTTGACATTTTCTTGTCGCCACTCTAAGGAATCGGGATCAAGCGTTTCCTGAACCTTTTTAGATGCTTCAATTTGTAATTGAGCTGCCGCAACTAAGCGTTCGTATTTATATTTAATAGACGCAAGAATTTTAAGATCATTCTCATATTTTTTATCAAGTAGCGCTTTGTTTTCTGTAACCTTTTCTTCTACTGCATCAGCCATATCTTTGTCAGTTGGCGCGTCCGTCTTAGTGGTTGTTCCACCAACCTTAGATGTTGACACACCAGTTGTTGACGGTGTAGTTGATAATTTAGGAATATTGCTTTCAATTGATTTACCGGAAAAACCACCATATGCCTTTAATACTTTAGGAGCATAAGCTTTTGTTTCCTTAAAGGGAATATTGTTGATCTTTCCATTTTTAATCCACTTGTCTACATTTCCTTCCCCAGCGTTGTAAGCGTACAGTGCGAGTTCAATATCGCCATTATATTTCTTAACTAGCCTAGCAAAATGTTTGGTTCCTCCAGCAATATTTTGTTCAGGATCATAACTATTTTTAACTCCTAAACCCTTTGCTGTTCCCGGCATTAATTGCATTAACCCTGCCGCACCAGCACTGGAAGTAGAATTGGTGTTGAAACTACTTTCTGTCTTTATAATGGCGGCTATAAGATTGGGGTCAAGATCATGAATACCAGCATATTTATTAATTAATTCAGAGTATTGCGTATTTGTTGAAGTAGACCCTGTTCCTGAACTAGAAGATGGAGTTGGGGTAGAGGTGGTTTCGTCCCCACTAGATGTTTTAACTGTGGTTATAACCTTAGTTGAAACTAATCTCTCAGGATGTTCAATCCCTTGTTTATTCAGTTTGATCTGTTCCTGAATCAAACGATTCTCTTCTTTAAGGGAGTCACGGTACTTCTGTTCTCCCTCGCTCATTCTAGAGCGACTACTGATTAAATCTTCTTGAGCTTTCTTAACAACTTCAAGCTTTTTCTGAAGCTCTGTAAGAATTTCAACAGTATCAGTGTATGAGTCAGTTAACTTATCATTTTCTTTCTTGGATTCATTTGCAACTTCATTCAGATCAGCAGCAGCCGCTTTAGTGATTCCGTACTTTGCAGAAGCTTCTTCAAGCCATTTCGTAACTTCTTGAATAGCTTGATACTCTCTTATAAGAATCTTCTCGGCGTTAAGATCGCCATTCGATACTTTTAGTTCAAGCAACTTGAGATTTGCCTGATACTGATCTTTCATTGCTTGTAGTCTTAATCCTGTATTGGTCAGCAGATCTTGAGTAATTTCATTCTCAGCCTTTGGAATCGCTTTTGCTTCTTCTTTTTTTGCTGCAATAAAATCAAGAAGAGATTCCTTACTGCTATTAACATACCCTTTAAAATCATCATAACGTGAATTCATCTTACTAATAGTATCAATAGACAAATGCCCATTTTCTTGCATTTCGCTTTGAGCAGTATTTAATGTTTTGATTTCATCTTTAGTTGCTTCAATTGATTTGGCAAATTCTTCGACATTTTGAGCATTGAATTCATTATTGAGATTTGTTAAAGCTTCAGATAAAGACAATACCTTCTTTTCTGTGTCTTCTGATTCGTCTCCCATGTTGCCCAAACCGTCTGACATTTCGTCTCCGGCAGTACCAAATTGAATTTTCATGAAAACATCACGAAGTGTTTTAAGTTGTTCCCCAACACCGCTGATACTCTTTGGTAATTTCTTTTCAAATACCTTATTTACATCATCAATACTTTTAACATTGGGAGTGTTTAGCAAAGTAAAAAATTCTTGAAGTTGTTTTGTATCAAGCTTAAGACCATTCTCCGCATCTAGTTGTGCTAATGCATCAAATATAGCCCTTGTTGCTGGTTCAATCTTTTCTCCAGACTTCTCCATACCATCAACAAAGTTTCTGAATTCACCCTTAATACCCTCAGATGCTTTGTTGATATTCTTCTTATATTCATCTGTTGCAGAAGACATTTTCTTATTGGCTTCTTTTAATGCATCTGCCAAATATTCACCAAGTTTGTTAAGTGCTAAAACGTCACCTGACTTGTTGGGGTCAAGGCTTTGTTGAGGTGAAAACATGTCACTCCAATATCCTTCTTGATTGGACATTGCCTTTTTACTATCTCTGTTATTTAAAAATTCTTGATATTTATCTTGTACTTCTTTAGCAGCTTTTACTGCCGTTTCCATATCCTTCTTCTGTTTCTCAATATCAGAACGGACAGAAGACTCTTCACTTCTAAATTCTAGAGACGCACTTTCTCTCTTGAGTCTAATTTCCTCTTCTAATAGATTAATTTTAGTCTCAATTAAACCCTGATTCTCTTTATAACCTTCTCCTTCTGCGCCAAGAGAAGTTAAAGATAGTTCGTACTTGCTTTGTAATTCGCTTTCAATTCTAGACAGTTTGATCTTTTCTTCTGCCGTTAGTATTACTTTTTTTGCCAATGTCTCATATTCAGTTGATAATTCCTTCAGTCTGTCGGCAATGGCAATCTGGTCACTTAATGTGGTCAAGGCTTCTGTGGTATCCTGAATTTCCTCTTTGGCTCCACTAAATTTATTAATTGCCCATTCAGCAGCAAAACCAATAGCAGTTAATACAAGCCCTACACCAGATGCCGCAAGAAGCCCTCTTAATCCTGCCTTAAGTCCAGCAATAGATATTGTAAGCCCCTTAATACCAGCACTTGCAAGTGTAGTAATTGCAGGAAGACCAGCAATGGCACGGCTAGCATTGATAACACTGATAACTATGCTTGTAGATGCTGCTTTAAATGCTGCGCTCATTCCATACGCTGCAAATCCAACACTTCCTAGTACAACAGGCAATAATCCAACTTTATCAACAATCCAAGTAAATGCATTTGCGAATCCTGTACCAACTTTAATTAATCCTACAAGTGAATCTGTAATTACAGCACTGCCCATTGTTAAAGCCAATTCTTGCCAAGAAGCTTTCATAATATTGGTTCTAGATTCTAGAGACTGCATATATTTAGCATTTTCACTTACGGCAGATCCTTGACTATGTAATGCCTCTTCTGTTGCTTCAAGTCCTGTGTTCCAGTTGCTCAAAAGGGCGAGAAATTTGTTCAACTGATTTCGACCAGCCAACGTCACACCAATATTTTGTTGTTGCTCATTACTCAAGGTTGACCATTTCGATTGCAAATCTGTTAAAATGTCTTGTACTGGTTTGACATCGCCAGACAGTCCACGAATAGATACGCCAACACTCTTTAGAGTATCTTCTGCCTTATCCATAGTTGTGATGCGACTAAAAATGGTGCGGAGAGAATTCCCCACAACTGAACCTGATTCTCTTGTGGCGCTCATAATCGCTGTTTCGTAACCAAGCAATGTATCCATTTCAACACCGAATTGTTTAGCTGTAGCTCCAGCCTTTTGCATGCCAATTGCCAATTGTTGAGTTGTAACACTATAATTGTTGTCAATCTGATTTAATTTATCGACGATTGTTATACTTCTATCTGCCTCAATATTGAAACTGATCATTGCACTGGTTATGGCATTAACTGCTTCAGTTGGTGTTAATTCAGAAATGTTCTGAGCTAATACAGCAACCTTGGTCAAATCCATAGTTTGACTTTCATTGTTGCCCATTCTAGCAAACTCAATCATTGACTCTCCAACATCAGTCATTGAACGACCAAGTTTTTTTGCTAAATCCGATTGCCTAGCAAGCATTCCTTCAAAGTCTGTAAAGCTATCCATTACACGCTTCAATTGCGTCATTTGTTCATCAACTTTGTAGATTAGCGATACTGCTTCCTTTAACCCTCTAAATGGAGCATAGAACAAGGACATGCCGCCAACCCACATTGTAATCTTGCCAAGTGTTTTGGATATTGTATTCCCGAATGTATTCATGCCAGATGAACTGTTTTTTGCTTCAGAAGAAATTCTTCTCAAATTTACATCCATCTGTTTTAATTCTTGACTCAACTTAGGGGTTGCAGTGGTTAATGCCTTAACATCAGACAACCATTTCTCTAACGCCGTCCTACTCGTTGTTGGCATAGACATATTTTTGAGATTATCAAACTTAATCTGTGCTACTTGTTGGTATAGTTTAAGTTGATGAGCTAATGCTTCTTTTTTCTTATTCTGTAGAGCCAAATCCTTTGCTTCTCGATCATAGTTTTCGGTTCTCTTACCACCAGTGACATTCCCATCACTATTTTTATTTACAGTTGTATTAAAGTTTTTCGTACCATAAACTTCAGAAGAAGCTACTCTTCTTAATTCTGAGTTGAGTTGTATAGTTGCCTTTAATTTTTTTCCATAGCCATCAAGAACAGACTGGTCAATTCTAATAGCGGCAGTATGATTTTTAATCCCCTGAGTTTTTTTATTAATAATCTCTTGGGTCTTGGTAATTACTTCGCCACTCTTTAGTTGTTGCTGAGTCCACTTGTTAATTACTCCAGTTTCATTTGTAACAATCTTTTCATGCTGTGAGATTACTCTATTATTTTCTTTAAGTGCTTCCCTTACTTTCCCAAACCCATCCACTACAGACTTCAATCCATTTAGCGCTTTACTATCTATGTTTACTTTAACGTTTGCTTTAATATCTTTAATTTGAGGTTGTAGAATCTTTGAAATCTGACTATTAACCTCACGAATACTTTTCTTAGTATCCAAGGAAGCACTAATCAATATTTTTAAATTTTGTGACAAATATATTCACCGCTTTCTTGTTTTGTAAAAAAAATAGCAGACTGCAAGAGTCCGCTATAGTGTGTATTATTAAATTTTGGACTTATAGAAAAATCGAATAAGATTCAAAATCAACAAAGTTAGAAAGTTCATTTTTTAATGACTTACCTTTGCTTGATGTTATTTTGTCCAGTGTATTTATGTATTTGCTATGTAAGGTATTAAAATCTTCTAGATAATACATGTCTCCGTCTTCAAAGCAATCAATAATATTTTTATCTATGTTCATTTCAACAGATAAATCATCGACACTCACACCTAGATGCGAACGAACGAATCCCAGAAACTGTCCCTCTTCAAAGAGACATCTTTCATTTTCAAAAATATTCATTGATCCACCTCTATGTATTATTCTGAAACCTGAGATTGCTGCTTTAATTTTTCCTTTTCAACTTCTTCTAGAATTTTATTATTTGTAGCATCAATTTCAACGGCAAACTCTTCAAGTAATTTATTTGTTTCTTCTTTGTCAAAACCATTTAGGATATCTTCCGTATATTCGTACTTTCCTAATTGGCTCATTAAATCAACGTAGTCATCATAAGTTTTTGCTTCAACGGACAGAGTGCTAAAATGTTTAATCATTAAAGCCGTTTGAATTCCAATCGAAATATCAGTAGAAAGGTATTCTTCACACTTTTCTTCATGAAGTTGTTGGTCAAACTCTCCTTCTACATTTGATTCCTTTGTAATTTCAATGAGTTTATCAAAGAACAATTGAATGAACTCCGCTTTAGCCAATGCTTTTGTATCTGGATCAAACTTTATATTCACATCCAAGTGATTCTTACTGTCTAGTTGAATACGTTTTGTTTCACGGTATTTAGCATTTTCCTTTTTAATTGCTCCAAGTGTTAGTGTTTTGCTCATTTTTTATAATCTCCCTTTAATTCATTATTTTTTATTCATCAAATCGAGGCTTCTTAACAAACCAGATAATTTCCGACCATCAAAAAGAAGCCACCATCTCATGGCAACTTCAAGGCTAATCAAATTGCGACTGCATTAAGTCGCATTTCTACTAACGTTTAATCAATACTTCTTTCATGGATAGCGCAATACCCTTTTAGAACATTGCGCTATGTTTATTTTTATGTATTAAACCAATTCGTCTTCATAAATGGTTTCTTCAACCATTACTTCTTCACCATCAACTTTCACACCAAAAATATCGAATACCATTGTGAGTGTTGCCGCGTCTCCTGTGGCATTGTGTGTAACAGTGTAGTTAGGTTGCATGCTTGCTTTAAAGTACTTCTTTTGAACAGCAACAAGATTTGTAGTACCACCATTACTTCCAACTTCATCGGCATAGAATGTATCGCCAATCAAAGTAACATATCCAGGGAATCCCTTTGTGGTATATGTAACAGTGTGTGCACTTGTTGCTTCAAACTGATAATATACTTCCACTTCATCACCGATAGCTACAGTTGATGTGGCCGCAAGTGTAATAAGATTATCTGTTACAGTCTGTACTTCTTGTGGTTTTCCAATAGCGATACCATTTTTATATGGAAGTACCGAAACAAACGCAACTCCTAGTGGCTTTCGTTTGAGTGAAATTGTTTTTCCTGTGGAAACCTTCACGACTTCCGTTTTATAAATATTCTTAGCACCGCTTGTGATAGGATTACCAGCAAGAATAGCCAAGTGCTGGAGTGTAAAGATTTGAGTTTCGACAGTCAATACTCTAGTCTTAGCTCCATCGAACTTAATTCGCCGTGTACCACCGGAACCTCCCGTTGCAAAAGTTCTATCGCCAGCCGATTCATCGGACGCAGTGTTGGCATAATCAAAGTACATCAGCGGTGTAGCAGTAATATAATCAAGTACCTGCAAATTCATAATTTCTCGTGAACCATAACGACCCAAATCTAACATGTAATAAATTCCTCCTATTATGTATAACCATTTTATAATTTTGTTTTCTTGATCCATTCAGGCATCTGGCCTTTTTCTCCAAGATGCCCATTAGCCCATACAGGAAGAATCCTGTTAAAACTATCTTTAAGGCTCATTCGTTCCAAGTGTTCATAGACTTGATAAATCGTCAATTCCTTGACATTGAAAACATTTATTCCGTTACCTTCAGCTACGCACAAGATAGATAAAACATCCTTCAAATCTAAATTATCATCAGAATTTTTATTTATCTTTTTCAACATTGCATTTCTTTTCTCAAGTAATTCTTTTGCTTTTGAGCTTGAAAATTTCGTTTCCTTTTTCTTCTCGCTATCTGACCCATTCAACATTTTAATAACTGAGCTTAACTCCATATAATTATCTTTATTACAGAGAGGTTGATTGTCTACAATAAAGCAGAAGGTATGAGTGTCAAAATTAACTGGCTTATTAATGAAAAATGATAGAGAATCACAAATATATTGAACTATGGTTGGATGAGACACCAAGACATCAAAATCATCTTCATTTTTCATGGTTTCATATTTATCTTTATCAAAATTGAATAGATCCAGTAAGATTCTTTCTTTATCGAAAGAAGCCAGTATTAAATGTGAGTAATATACACTCTCACCAATACTTGAAATCTCTCTAATAGTAGGAGAGCAAAAGTCTATATTGTTCCACTCACAAGAGTTGCCCAAGAATGCATCAAGTCTACTTATTGGAGTCATTAGTTGAAATCCATTGGTTGATAAGACAACACATATCCCTGAAACTTCTCATTAACAACGTATTCGTTTAGTCCAGCAAATTCTAATTTCCCAATTCCCAGACCTCTTTTGTTATTCATCAACTCTTCAATCTTTGTCAGAATAAAATCCATGCGAGAATAACCATAATCCGTCTTAAACAAATCACGATGAGTAAACATGTAAATAGCTATCAAACCACTCTTATAGCTACTCTTAACAAGCCTGTAGTTAGTCATGGATAAAGTTATGTATGTCTTTGCATCTTCACTAATGTTAGGAATAAACCTGTGAGGGAATATATTTTTATGAATCAAATCAGAAGTATCTTCGATATTCTCCTGCTCAAGAAAGCCTTGGTCGGTATAGAATATTGCCTTACATAGTTCCTGATCCTCTAACACCCTATTCATAATAGTATTTTTATAATCAGTAATTTCAGATAAAAACGTCATTTAATCAACTCCACTAATACAGCGGTTTAATTCTGATTCTTTTGTTTGTTGTAGCTAGTCCATTTGCGTTAGATAGATGCAATCTAACATATCCCAATGTCTGAGCCGCTATAACCGAACAACTATTGTTCACACTGTCTTGCGCTCCAATGGTTGCGAGATTTGTAATAGAGATTCCATCATCATCAGTCAGTGAAAACTTACTTTCATCTGGATACTCGACACCATTGCGATAGAATTTAGCAGTATAAGTCTGCGTTCTACCTTTTTTAATGTCGTCTACTCCAATGATTTCACAGGTATAAGAGTATGCAGTAGACTCGGTAACACTAATTTCAATTTGTGTAGACACATTGTTATATGTGGCTGTAACAAATACTGACCCTGTTGCAATAGGCTTTAGGAATCCAGTAGAATCAATACTTGCCACATTTGTATTACTTAATGAGTACTCTATAACGGGGGATGTTACGAGGATGTTTCTATTCGTTACATTGACGTTTAGTTGTAGTGTCTGCTCTGTATTAATAGTCGCGAAAGAACCATTAGTAATATTAATTTTATAATCTGCAATATGATCATAATAATCTGCAATTTCAAGTTCTAAATTGTCCTTTGCGGAATTCAAGTCTGCCGATGATTGAAGACTTAGGTTAACAAGTCCCTCATCACTTACATAATCAACATCAACAACCTTAAAGGCTTCTCCACCAATAATAAACCTCTTATCCCGCTTCAACTTGATAGTGTGCCCATTTTTCTGAACAACCGCTTGTCTGTGTCCATTGGGCAAGTTAATAATACTTCCTTCATCAATTCCCGAACTTGACTTATTATAATAAAATACAGAGGGAAAAGACTGAATACTACCTTCACTATCAACCCACTTAAGATTAATGTTACACATTTCAATCTTACTTTTTTGATACATTTGATTATATTGAGGCTTCAGCATAACTATATAGCTGTCCTGACTGTGCCTGATAACATCTCCTGCTTTATAGCCATTTAATTCAGACAGAATTTGCAGAACATTGTCTTTAGAGGTTTGTTGTATAATGACTCTCTTTTCCTGATCACCAATAATTACAGTGTAAGCTTCAGGAGAAACACCCAACAATTCATTAAATCCCCTCAATGCATAATTATCAAACTGTTCTTTTTCAAAACCAGAGTAATATGTTTGGTTCATTAAATACCAAGGTTCAGACAGTATCTTCACCCCTCATCATAAAAACTGTTTGTTTTGAGCATATATTTCAGTTTGGATATTTTCTCTTCTTCGTTTGCTAGAGCTTGAAGAGAAAACCTTTTTGCATCTCCCATACCTGTTAGGGATATGTCTTTACCTACAATATTTGTGAGTTTAATAATTCTATCAATCTCACGTTCAAGGTAAGCAGTATACATACATCTACCCAACAAATTTATTTCAATTTTTTTTAAGTCTGTTTCAAACTCATTCGATTCATCACTCCATTGTAGTTCATAGAGTTCTAATTCAAATTCACTTAAAGCAGTTTCGAAAAATTCTTTAATTAATCCATCAGGAAGAATAACGGGCGATTGGAATTTTGCGTAGAACGATTTCTGAACTTTTTCATAAGGAGTAGACATTTATTCTCCCCCTATTATTTCTCGAATTTCAATTCAGTATATTCTTCAATGAATTGTACTTTGGCAAGATCATTCAATTTATTCTTAATCGCTACTTCCATCAGTAATGCTTTTTGGAATTGATGAAGAACTTTCTTCTCAACGTTCTCTTTAAAACTAGAGAATGTTTTCAAATTGATGATACGGACAATTTCATCCTCTGTAAGAACCTCTTGCTTTTCTTTTGTATCTTCAGAATCAAAACCAAGATGTGCTCTTACTTCTTCATCTTCAATATATACTCTAGCATTTGTACCTTTTTCATCATCACCAGCAAAGATTCTATTTCCTTCGTTTACTTGAGCAATAATCTCAGCAACTGGAATACTTACAGATTTTTTAGCAGCAATCCTAAAGTCTCCATTACTCTCAATCCGAGCAACATACAAATCCCATGTGCAAAGATTTCTTACCTTTACCTTTTTCGTTTCATCCAATGACATAGAATCCTCCATTTATATCAGGGAGCGTCAAAAAGACACTCCCATTTATTATATTTATTTTACTTCTGGCAGTTCAAAATTAGTATCAGAGAGCAACGCAATTTCATATTCTCTGCCCTCTGCAACACCAACACCAAGTTCCATATCAAAGCGTGTCAATTCAGTACCAGTAACGATATCATTACCAGTCATTGAAGTGACTCCGCCCTTTTTAAAGATTTGCAAAGGAGATACGCTGCCTTGTGGCACAACAAACAACAATCCTTCTGGAAGGTAAGTCTTAAAGTTATCTCCTGCATCATTAAGAGAGTTCAGGTTATAACTATTCGCCAATTCCACAATTGGGCTACCTTTATACGTAGAGAGCAGTCCAGTTTGACGAATTTCATTCATAACTGCCTCAGAAAGGAAAGTGTTTTTAGCATCGGTTGGGTCTGACTTGAAACCTGCAAAATCATTGAGTTGAGAAACTACAGAGAAATCTCCCATAATGGATGGTTTACCGAATCGACGCACCTTTTTAAGAATATCATCCAAAGCAGTCTTATTAATACCAGAATTCTCTGCAAAGTATTTAACTCCCTTAGCATCCTTGATAGCATTGTAAAGTTTAAGGATAATGTAATAAACAGATTTATTCATCATATCAATCTCAACTTGCTTCATACCTTCAGCTACCTTGTCGAGATTACCGCTTGCGATTTCACGATAATTAACCGCAAAACCGGAACTGATTGTTTGTGTACTGATTGGATATTCTCTCCATTCAGTAGCTCCAAACGATACATCACCTTGTGATGCCTGGAAATTACTACGAATAGAAGTATGTTTATACGTTCTCATCATTGGCTGTTCATTGTATCCAATGTTCTTATATGTTCCCATAAAGCTTGCGAGTTGTACCAGTTCATTCAATTTGGGTTCAAGATCATATCGAACGATTGTATTAATCTCTGCTTTCGCATTGGGAAAACCATTGTTCGCTTGTTCACCAAGTTCTTTTAGTCGGGCATAAACTTGATCGACTTTTTTACCGTCAAAACGGCTCATATCTTTACCTCTTGTAATTGCGCTAAAAATCTCAACAAAAGGTGATGTTTGTTTAAGATTCGGAATATTGAAGTCACCAGTATTTTTAATATTGTTCATAGAATTAAACTCAAATGCTCTTGTCATTATATGTATTTCTCCTTAATTAGTATGTATTATTGTACTACTACTTTTCCGTAAAATCCTTTGTCGCCAAAGGTTGTTTTCTCAAGTACCTTGATCTTCACACCATAGTCTGTTGCCGTAGATACCTTCCACTTACCTTTTGCTGTTGGGTCAGTGGTATCATCGCAAGGAACCAAGAAAGCACCAATTGCAACAGTAGCAAAGTCATCTTTAACAACATCATGAGAAAGTTCAACAGGAAGATCTACTAGGTCAGTCAATTTAAAGGCTCGTACTGGTTCGCCTACTGCAATATAGAAATCGCTGGAATTACGAATCTCAGGCTTATCGATGATATTCCAAACAACATGAACGTCTTTGCTTTTTGCGATAGTAGGTGTGGCAGCAGTAGGAGCAAGACCCGTAGTATCATCAGGAATTACCACATACCCGTTATAGGTATCGATTACAGCTTTATTACGTGGGTTATGGCGCACCTGTTTGTATGCACCGATTGTGCCGAATTTAAACATTATTTTATTCCTCCAATTAATTAATAAATATCAGTATAATCTTGCTTAGTTTTATTATTTTCGAACATATCACCATAAACACTCTTAGCACTATTCAATTCCAATTGCTCTTGTTCTTCCTTATTGGTTCTTTTCTCAAGAACTTTTTGAACAATAAACGAATTGATTTCACTAACAATAGTCTGAATTCCTTCTGCGGATGGCTCAGAAGTAAAAGCAGCAACCTTTTCTTTTACGGTAGCTTTTTCATCTTCTGTATATGTAACAAGCTTACTATTCAGTTCAGCAATAAGAGTCTTATCCTCATTAGCTTTCTTGTACTTAGTAAGTCCTTCAATAGTTGTTTTTGCTGCTTCGAGCTGTTGATTCAACTCTGTAATTTGTTTTTGAATTTCTTCGTCCAACTTATTTTCCTCCTTTATATTTTTATTATGTAAATGATTAAGTTCTAGTAAAACAGCACTTTCATCACTTGGCTTTATTCCAAGGATTGCATCACCAGTATAATCATAAATCATCGGTACTCTGCCCTTCTCGATACATCCAGACTCATAGATAATTACGTCATTGCCTGAATTTTTCTTTCCACAAATCTCAATGGATGTTTGAGGGAAATCATTGTCATACATTTTGGATTTGAGCCAAGTTACGAAATTAGGAAATCTTTGCTCATAAATATACCCTTCAGCTACCAATGCTCTAATTGTTCTGCCATTTACCTCAATGGTCTCAATAGAGGCATTTTCAGCAGTACCTACAACAGCACTATCTTGAAATTTCGGCCCATCATTTTCAACACTAGTCATGCCATGTCCAAATGGTTCTGATTTATCCCAATCAATGAATTGAACACAAATTGGCATTCCTTTTGCAGAATTTATGTTATCTAAAACATACTGTTCTTTCCAACTAATTCCGTTCTCATTATAACTTTGGTTGTTCTCGTGAATTTCATGGACAACCCAGCGAAGATAAGTGCGTCCTGTAACTTCGTTTTTTTGATTTAATTCAAGAATCGAGTTCTTCATTATTCACCTCCTTTTGGGGAAGGATTATTATTTGCATCATTCGATTTTGTTTTAATCGTATTTTCATTTGTAGGATTATCTTCGGTTGGTTTATTGTCATTCGTAGATTGTGTAAATGAGGTTTGATGTACGGGGAATTTCTGATCATAACCTTTTATTAATTCCTCTTCCATTAATGCAAAGCAAGCATCAGGATTAAATCCAGAAGCAGCAATCCATAACTCTAAAGGGCCTTTGCCTAGTGTATACAAATCTTTGGCATTATTTTTGATTCCCTCTCTATTGAGGTGAGTTGTTTGTAAATAACTAAGTTTTATTTCACACTTATCATCTTTTATAACATTTTCATTAATGACCTTGTTATATTCATTTTCTATTTGCGCAATCCAAGAAAATATTTCTGCTGAAATCAAATCTAAGTTGTTTTTTTGACTAGAATAGTTTGATTCTTCCCCGTTCAGAAGAGAACTCGCAAATCCTAAATCTGTAGCTATTTTCTTGATAAGTTCATCATCTTTGATTTTATCAAGAATGCTTAAATCAATTTTCAGCTCATTGAGTGTCGTTCCTGCTGCTATCGAGAAGAAATTGATTCCTGAATTATTTTTACGATTAAAAATAGCGTCTCTAACATCGTTGTGCTGCTTTTGTTGTTGTGTGCTTGAAAGAACCGATTTGTTTTCTTTACTTCCTTCAGGGAACGTTTGGTAAATAACTTGTCCATTCGCTCTTTGGATAGTGTCTCTTTTAACCTCTGTATAGTCTTGATCAAACAGAATATCAAGAAAAGCCCCTAAACCTAACGGTCTACCCCAACGTTCATCTATATCAGCTCTAGCCTTTAGAACAACTGTTTTGTTATTATCTAACACCAACCATTTTTCACTTTTAGAGGAATTATATTTCTTATAGCCTTCTCTGATTTCTTTGGGATATCTCATCAATCTCTGTGAAAGTCCGTTTGTTCTAAATTGGTCAAAGTATTGCATATCGAAGGCAACAACGTAGCTAGAATTCTCTGTCCCAACAATCTTACAATAATCAATTGGAAGACTTATTACTCCGCAATTGATTTTATTATTGTTTAATTCTGCAATCGCATCTATTTCATAATCAGAGAAAGAACCTTTTAAACTTTTCAATTCTTCCGATATAAAGTATCCAAAATATGTTCCTGATTTAGAAAGTTTTCTAATAATGTCTCTAGTAAGAGTATCATCTTTCATTTTAGAAAGAGAATTTTTGTACTTTTCCTTGTTAGTAGCATATCTTTTGCTCTGAACATTCGAACCGTATACAACTTTATCCAGTGTTGGCAATGCAACAATATAATCAATTACACGACTATATAGCCCTTTTGAATTGTATAACGTATCAGATAGGTCGCGTATTTCCTTGTTAAAAATAATATGATCACGCATCCACATTTTTACTGTATCTGCGGTTGCTCTATATTGTCTTCTACCTGTATCTATCCATTCAATTGATTTATAAGAGTTATGTTCATAACTCTCTTCATTTTCTGTCACTAGTATTCTTCACTCCTTTCTTTAATTGTGGAAGAAATGATAATCATACTCTTCATCTGAGTCCGTAGAAAATTTTTCTCTTTCCAATTCATCGGCATAAAAGTTTGTATATGCCGCACTAGAATATCTATCTTTTCTATTTGCTCCAACCTCGTATACTTTTACATAACCGTTTCTTATATCATATTCTAAGCTTACAGATTCGTTTATTAATGCCGTAGTTTGATAATATGGATACAATAATCTAACCTGGTCTTCTACCGATTTTTTATCATAGTCATATTTCTCAATTAAATATTCTTTCCCAACTATTTCGTTCTCCAGAAATAGGATTTTCTTCTTTTGAAGTGAGTTCCTGAAACTTAGTGCAATTTCATGGTTTAGTTGTGCATTACCTTTGATGGAATAGATTAGAGGAATTGCGTTTTTATCCAATGCTCTATTTTTCATTTCTTCATTATTCATAGCGCACCATGCTGGATATTCAACGTCTCTTACTTCATCGTACAAACTTCTAGCACAATCGTCATATAAAGATAGACCATTACCGTGTGTATCCATGACAACATAATCCGCACTAAAATCAGAGTATAATTGTTTCAATCTTATAGCTTGTATCTCTGAGTGTTGTCCGTTCATGGACTCTATGTAGACTACTTGTCTTTCATACATATTGTCTTTAGGAATTAGACGGTAACAGGAGAAAATAGTGTTATCATTCATTTCTCCGCCCATCATTGCAACGTCGACACCAACTATTCTTATTTCATGTTCTAACTTTTTATATGTACTCTTAACACCACTTACAAAATCTATGTTAGACAATGGATAAAAGGGTTTGACTTTACCTGTTCTACAGTTTTCGAAGTCATTAATTTTGAAATACGCTTTCTCTGATTCACCGAAAAATAGACATTCCATTTCCATCTTCCACTTAATAGCATCGAAATCGTCTTCTTTCATCTCTTCATCGACTTTTGACTGAAGGTATAAGCCTTCTTCAACGGATAATTGATAAGGCAAGCCACAAACAAAGTAATTTCTACCCTGTAACATTGCATTTTTAAAAGACACTGCTCTATCCCACGACCAGTGATTCTTATACCACGCAGAACTTATGTATATCTCTTTATTTTCCTCTTGTAGATGTTTGTATTCTGGTTTATCTAAATATTTAGGCTGTCTTGGATTGGCGTTGAATTTTCTCAATACAGTATTCAAGATGTCCTTTTTGATCATTCGAAATTCTTCCAAAATTAATATGTTTGCGCGATAGCCTCTAGAGTTATCGTTTGAAGTTACTGCTTCAATGGTAGATCCATTATAGAAATAAACCTTTGTTTCATCCTTACCTGTATTAATGTGTTTTATTTCTCTCTTCAGATTAGGACTGTCATTCTGTAGTTTGACAATTTTTTCTTTAATTATTAGTCCTGCTTGCCCTCTAGTACCAGAAGCGATTAAAACAGATGTGCCGGGAAATAAGATGCATCGAATACAAGCGTAACACGCTATGATCCAGCTTTTTCCCTGTCCTCTGGCTGCAAGATACATAAAGTAAGTAGAATAATTCATCATGTATAGTATGATTAACTGAAATAATTTTAAATTTATTCCTAAATAATCACCTGCAAATCTATGTGGATTTTCTCTGTAGAATGAAGCCCATAACTTCACTTTCTCTTTGGTAATATCACCTTTATTTGCTTTGTTATTTTTTCTCATGTGATATCACTATCTTTATTCGATGCCATACCAAATAACTTAGAGAAGTGCTTAATGAAATATTTGTCGAGGTATTTTTTTATTTTGTCTAAATCTTTAAATTTATCTAACGGTTCAGGAATTGGTTCTTCTTCTTCTATTTTCTTGATCCACATACCGAAAATTGCATCCGATTGATTGAGGTTATTCTTTTGCGTGGGCTTAACATTTGCATCTGTCATAAGCTTACTAATGGTGTTTACTAAATCTGTATACTCTTTTGTATTTGTTGTTCTATTAAGTTTGAATTGGGTTACTGCTATTTGTTTTAATAATAGCTCTTGAATTAAACTTTCACATTCATAACCTTCGGTCAAATTATTATAGTGCATTTCAAGTTCTCTTATATCGTTGTCTTCGTACCCATGCCAAAATAATTTAATTTCTTCAGATATGGCTACGCTATTAATGGGTGTTTGTACAATATATTTCTGTTCAAATACACTTTCATCAAATGTTTTTTTTCCATTGTTCAAAGAGCTAATGTACGTAATATATTTGCCCCATTTTTCATCTGCGAGAATCCATTGTTTTTCAATAAATGGTCTGTTGATTAATCTAAGTAAATCGATAGCTCTGTCTTTTAACTTCTCTGGTTCTGCATTTAAAAATGATTCAATACATTCTTTACACATGGGAAATATCTTAATATCTTTATTCATTATATAATTGCTATTATTGTGACTATAGAAATTTGTTTGATTTATTCTTAGATCCCTATCACAAGAAAAGCAATTATGAGTTGCTTTTTGTTTTTGAACCGCCATTTCATTTTCACCTCTGTTTTTATCTTTCCTTTTTTATACTCAGATTTCCCCTATCAAAAATATAAGCATAAAAAAGTAACCCAATCGCAGAAAAACCACAATTGGGTTCAAGTTAGGGGATTTATATGTGATTATTAATTCATTTTACTGAAGTAGCAATCACATAATAATCATTAAAACTGAAATTGCAATATAGAAAAAGAGCATGGGCATACTCTTGAACTAAAATAATATAAATGGAGGGTGCAATGCACCCCCACAACATCCTTGACATGCCCCAATTAAGGACAAATACCTTTAAGCAATGGCTTTAGGTATTCCGTGGAATCATCACGACTCGTCAATATCAAGGCGTAAAAATTAAATAAATAGTGGTATAGGCAGGGAGCAAAAGGGAGAGTAATACTCCCTATCCCTATACCACTATAGTAAAACTATACAAAAACGCTGTATCCCTTGCTGGGCAAGGGTTTGAGGCACTTTCACATTTACAATTTATTTGTTTTTATCACTATTTTTATCAATATAATCTTTATTTCTTCTGTTTTTGCATTTATTACAGTATAAAGATCCATTCTCTTTTGCAATAAACCTTTGATCACATGTATTTGTTTTGCATATTTTCACTCTTTGACCCAAGAGTTTTAAATAGTCATAGATGAAATAATCAAAATCCCTTACAACCAGAACAACATCACTATCCTCATTAGCGAAATTCACTTTTGTTTTAGTTTCATTTACTCTATTTGAAGACGTGAGATATCCTAAGTTGATTAATTCGTGAATCATTAATCTTTGCTTCTTTCTATCTGCTGCAATCTTACAATCAGAAAGGATGTCTTTCAGTTCACTATTAACCCAATATGTATTATTTTTACCTAATTGGTTATGTATCTTAGAGTACACTAACAATCCGAATGCAAGTTTCTTCAGTGGTAATTTACGAAGAGCTTTAATTTTATTAATTTCAGCTTTAGTGATACAAATTTCATCGATCTCTACCAATTCTTTTTTAATAGTATCTCCATTTTTTCTTTTCTTTACTCTTTTACCAGCATCAACAAGTTTAGTAATGTGGCTATCCCATAAAATAGGATTGTACTTTGGATAGTGCTTTATCATATACTGCTCTACAGACTGTCTGACTTCCCCTTTATCTTTCCCTTGAAGATAGTAGTACTTTATTAATAGGGCAAGGTTCTTTGAATTATTTTTATTCACATCACTACTCTTTAATGCATCTTCAATATACTTTCTTTCATTAAGAATTATTTTCATTTATCTATCCACCTCTACATATTCTTCTAGCATTTTGAATCTAAAGCCACCCATTTCAAAATCTCCACATTCATCTTTAACAGGATAACTTATTTTATTATTATTTTTATCCAACAAATTCAAAATCATCTGTTCACCGCATATGTCCCAAGCAAACTGTTTGCTCTTGTCTCTCTTTGATTCGTTATAGCAAATTTCTACAATTATATTAGTCAATTCTTCAGAATTACTAACAATTGCTTCAGCCTCATCTTTGAACCTACTCACGAAATCCTCACGGTTACTCTTTTTATCTTCTTTATCCTCCTTGGTTCTACTGCTCTTTTGAGAGTATTGTTGCATTTCTAAGTTATGCTTTTTATACAAATCTTCTATTTCCTTATATCTGGCTTTAGAATATTTCATATCAGTGATTAGAATTGTATGATCAAATTCAATATCATTTATATTCTCTGAAATATCTTTAAAGCTGTCTTCAATTTTACGGCAGATACGATTCATAACAGAATTCGAGACAGAAACTGGCATCTTTTTATAATATGAGTTTAAGAAGTTAGTTTCTCCCTCTGTTCGTCCATGTTTCAATTCAGAGATTTCTAAACCAAACTTCTGTAAACAATTATCGTTACAGTCCTTTATGTATTTAAGATATGCCTTTTTAGTCTCAGGATCATCATTGTAAATGAAGAAATACGGTTTCTTATTGGCTAGAATCGCAAGATTAAACTCTCTCTTCTTGCGTTGTTCATTTGTTTCAGCGATATATTTCTTTTCTTTGTCCATAGGTGGTTTTACATGATTATAATCATACCATTCCTTCGGCATTGGCTTACTTTCAATACCTTTAGTCTTATCAATTGTATTTTGTTGACAATTCTGTCCACATTCGATTCGATACTCTATTGCCTCATATTCTTCACTTCCTTTTTCATAATTAGCTCGAACTTCAAACATGTTGGTAATCCTATTGGTAACAGACCCAATTTCATCTCCAAAACTGTTCTTATTAGCCCGTATTAAGTCTTCCTCTGTTGGAATTATTGCATCTGCTGATTTCTGTAAACACACTATTGCATCTAATCCTTGAATTGACTTAATAAGCACTTTGTTATCAGTTGTTAGAACAGCATCCCCATCGAAATCGGCACCGTTTAGAGCGTGTGTAGTGGTATCCCACCCATTTAAAATGGTTACACATTTCATATGTTTATACCAATAAGACATGTTGTCGCTATTTTTTAAATTTAATAGTTTAATGTTATTGTGACATGTCATTGGCGCTCTAAAACAAGCTACCTTTTCTACTCCTCTTTCATTCCAGTAGTTCGAATAAAATTCATTACTCCCCAGAAGTCCTGTCTGATTCTTTAATTTGAATATTGACGAACACAATAAAAATGGATCGCCTGATAAAACGCTAAAATTACCTCCGACCTTCAACACCCCTGTCTTCGCTTCCCTTATTCTCTTCATCAACATCTTGTGTATATGTTTACGAATAAAAGGATCATTTATAACTCTCTTATCAACTTTTAATGCTTTCGTTATATCATTATTATTATATTGAAACTCATCCTCTTTCATTTTGAAACCGTTTAAAAAAAGTATAGATTTTCTATAGTCTCCCCCTAAAACCTCCTTTATTTCTGTAACAGTGGGTTCAACTAAATCACTAATGTCTTCATCACTCAACTCAAGAGACTGTAAGAATTGATAATTTGTATTGGCTTCGTTTTCTAAGACTTCGGGAATAATTTTTGTTACGCTAAAGCTGTAACCATATTTCTCACAATTGTCTGTATAGTCTTTTATGTTTTTATAGGATTTCCATAACTTAAGCATTGATGTAGTTAAAATAACATCAACTTTACGAATATCAACCTCTTCATTCCAAACGTCCGTAACTATATAATTTTTATTTGCAATCTCAGATGCGAATTTATGGAAATCAAAAACGAAAAGCATTCCTTTGCAGAATGAATTTCTTACACAAAATCCTCCACCATTTTCCTCCTCCCCCAAACATCTTGTCCAATCTCTGCTTAAGCTAGGAGAAATTAAACCATATCCATCACTTGCGTTCATATGTATTGGGTAGTTCTTTTTTCTTTGTGCTTCTGGTTCTCCATCTTTTGTATCGTCAACCTCAACAACATTTGCAAAGAAATCCGTATTTACATCATCTACAACTAATATCCTCTTTGGGTTTGTTACAGGGGTGCTTACACTACAGGTTAAAGCTTTGTATGCTTCTAGTTTGGCTGGAACGATCTCCTTCTCCTTATTTCGCCCGTTATCGGTTCTCTCCACCAATTGTGGATATACATCTTCACTAACATAGATAACGGTGCTATTCTTTGCACCTCCGGGAGTGGCTAAGAATCTTTTATATTTTCTATTATTAATATAAAACCCTTTCTCAGTATTCATTCTATCGAAGTCAGAATTTCTGTCTATAACCACACATACATAATGTTCCATAAACATTAGCTCTCTCAGTTCGTTATTTTTTGCGGAGATAGTTTCTCTATTTCCTTGAGTTGTTTTTTTTCTTCCTAGCTTCTTGATGTCTATTTTCAACTTCTTAATTGCAGCAATTCTTTTTTCTTCGGCTAGATTATTAGAAATCAGACGCAAATATCTTAGCGTGGAACTGTCTAGCAAACCCACTAATTCTTTATTCTCTCTAGCCTCTTTAGTAGTCATAGATAAATTCCATTTACTTTTACGCAAACGAGTTGAACTAATTTTGAAAATATAGCTTTTATTATTTAATTGTTTTGCCAATAATATATCCTCCGTTTTAATTTATATTTTTATTATATTTATCAATTAAATAATGATATTAAAAACACCCCCTAACAATTCCCCTACTTCATATAGTGACACCAAAATTATAAAGAGTATTGTAATGAATTGAGGCTTAGAATTGATATCAAGATACATATCTAATCGAACAATACAAATCACTCATGTTCAAGCGCTTTTGTCTTTAGTTCTTGGCCTTTTCCTTGAAGTAAGAATTTGAACCTTAATGAAGGCGGGAACCGACTACGGAATACTACTTGCGCCTTTTGCAAGTTTTATGACGGTTCTCTTGCACTTGACCTTTGCATTTAGATGTTACTCATACTTCAGGTCAAGTGCAGGGTGCTAATACCAACTCTACTGTATCTCCAGCAATGCAAGCATTACTGTCGGTACACTAGACCTGCCGCACCACCCTCTTGCCTACGGCAATTCACCCTCACGGCTCATTAATGAATTCTTGCACATGTATTAATTGGATGATTATAAAAGTTGGACGTTTGAGATTATTTATAAATATATATCTTTAAATATATGAATCACAAACGTCCAACTTTTTTTGTATATGTTTATTTGTATTAATTGGATGATTGTGAAAAGGTGTCACCCAAAAACCTATAATAGAATATATAGTAATTAGGAGATTTGGGTGACACCTTTTATATGCACTTCCCTATTCACCACTTCTATCATTGATTTTTTTGATATCGTCAACTATTAATCTATGTTTGCTATCTATCAAGACATCTACCAGCTTGATTTGATTACTTATGTAATTCTCATTCACTCTGTATCCTTTTTTATAATTTGCAACACCAAACCAATGATCAATATTTTCTATTTCTCTATCTCTCCTTTTTTCAGATAAGCTCACCAATCTATCCTTGACCGACTGATTCAACCATTCCTCGATTTCCTTTACTTTATCTTCACATATTCTATGTAATTCCTCTTGCAATACTTCTTTGTTTAAATAAATATTGTAAGCTTCATATACGTATGATATCCCTGCTTCGCTTTTCAATAATTTATTTGTCCTGTCTGTGTAGGCTTTTATTCTTCCAGACTTATACACATCGACCATGCTATCGAATTTCATTTCCTTCAATACTCTGGCCTGAATCGGGTAAATGATATCCATTTCTTCGGTAGTTGCTTCGTGTGCGACCTTACCAACTACAACCATCATCACTGTTTGGTGAAATACTGCCTTTTTATTCTTTAAATCTCTTAGCGATGACTCAATATTACCTGCGAGAACGTTATTAGCAGAGTTATAAAAATCATATATGTCCATTCTCGGTACGTTTAAGTATTCACTTAGACTCCCCACACTTTTTTCACATTCTTTATAATTTCCATTTATCATATTCAGCAACTTTAACAGCCTGTTTTTGGGCAATATTACACGTTTCTCATCTGAGCATAACAACAACTGAACAATCAGTTTATTTATTTCACCTATGTAAGGAGTGAAATTCCCTCCTTTTGCTAATTCTTTAGGATCATCGTGTACTTTTGTAACTGTCCACTTTTGACCGTTATTTTCATGTTCAAAATAACAAGCCCATCTTTTAATCTGTAATTGTCTGGATTTTCCCTTCATAACCTTTTCTTCTAAGATTTCACACATGTGCCTATAACTCTTCCCTGTTAATCCAACGTGTAAATTTTCTATTTTCAAAGAACTCCTCCTATTTATTTGCTAAAGCATGAATCTGTGATTTTCTCCTTCCTCTTCTTTATTAGTATTCTCCAAGAAATTAATTCACTTGGTACTCTTAATATACAATACGGAATAGTTTTTGTAAAGTTTTATTTATATGTTTATCTAATAAACTTTTTCCGTGTTTCATTTTTGACCCATATATGGCTTACTTAAAGCATCAATTGGCATAATTACTTGCTCATGAAGTGTGTTTCTTCTATATATAGGCGTTCAAATTGAAATAGTGATTCAACATTGCCCAATATTCACCAACACAATCTGGTTCAGAAGAGAAATTCCATCCATTTTTAATTTATATTCATATCTTTACTTTTAAAACTTTGAATGTTACAATAAAATCACCTTGAAAGGAGTGTTTGAAGATGGAAGCAGTAACTAATAACTTAGTTGGTTTACAAGTTGGTTCAGTATGGGAGGATATTCAAACCTTTATTGGACAGTTCAATAGTAAAAATACACAAAATAATTACATTAGAAGTATTGAGCATTTTTTTATGTTTCATGCAAACAAAGAATTGAGTGAATTAACAGCATCAGACATACATATTCGAAATGCAGATATCTTAAAATACAAAGCTTTACTACAAAAGCATGAAGCAGAATATACAAATACATCAATCAATAATAATGTCGCTGCCATTCAAAGTTTATATAGTTTTTTTGAGATGAATGAATATGACGTTAACGCTGCCGTAACAAGAATTAAACCCCTACCTGATGATACAGAGTCTTGTGGAGCTTTATATATTCATGAAGCTGAGGAAATGGCTCATGTTATTATGAATACAGTTAAGGGACAAGAGAAATCCTCGTTGATTAGACTTGCTTACACAATAAGTTTCAGAAAAGCCAGCCTACTTGCATTAACATGGGATGATATAATTAGACATAGCTCAGGCAATTACTATGTTGTCACCACGATTGGCAAAGGTGGAAAGAAACATGAGATGTCCATCTCTAATGCTTTATATGAAGAGTTGCTTAAGATAAAAGAACAAAATTATTACCAAAGATACTCAGATAATAAGATATTCCATTTGAGTACTAGAACAATCCAAGACATGATGAACTATTTAAAGGATAAACTTCAGATATCTAAAGAACGGAACGTGGTGTTTCACAGTTTTAGGAACGTAGCATCTATGTTTGGTACATTGGAAGAAGCAAAACAACATTATAACCACTCTTCTATTGTTGTAACTGAAAAAAGTTACCGTCATAAGAATAAGGATTTAAGCAATAGTATTAGTTTAAGAATAGACGAAAAAGTTGATTTCTCTATTTTTGAAGAATTAACTAAGGAACAATTGATACATTTAGTTAGTGATCTGGATATCGGAACGTTATTGAGTTTAAAGAAACATGCTGAAGGTATGATTGAAGAATCTAATGTCGTGAATCACGACTTTTAAATTTTTAAACTCGGTTAAACCTAGTTTCCCCCTATGAAGGGGAATACTTATTCGTTTTGTAACGAAATACTTATTAACTTTTAAGTTAGAAAGTCAATGTGGACAAAAATGTCCATGAGCCTCATCGCATATATAAAGAACAAACATTTGTGAGGTTCAACCCAAACTTCACAAATCCAGTCTCACCCAAGCGATCAAATAGTCTTGCTGTTCTTCTATTTTTAGTTTACAGAAAATGTTGTAGGCCACAGTAGACTTCACCTTTTTATCTTCAACCATATCTTGTAATTCTGGTATCAGTGTCAAGAGTTTTTTGTAATTGTGAAGCTGCGAAACTGATATGCCTAAATCATTGGCAATATCCTCTTGTGTTTTTGCCAAGTTTGAATAATTAGAACTTGCCTCTTTTTTTTCGTATTGATTTCCTCTGTCTCCACCATGTTCAATTCTATATATCCTTTCCAATTCAACAGCACACTTAGCCATCTTCAAGGCATTTACATTACCAACTCCGCGCTGACTGCTAGTTCAGCCGTGAGAATTATCTAGCGATAAATATATAAATAATTGTATCGTAAATATGATATAGAATGGAACTAATCCCTTATAAACAAAGGGATTTTTTGTTGTTTGGAAATAAATATATATAGTTGTATCGTTAAAATGTGCATGGAATAAGGGTTTATTGTGTGTTTTGAGTTGGAAATAGGTGAATTATAGTAAAAATAGAGTGAAATTGATCATAAATTTGAGGTGAAAACGTTGATATAACAGGGTTTCTACGATACAAGTTACGATACAAAACAGGATAAAAAAGGTGGTAAATCGCAGAGGATTTGAATAATGAGAGATAGTCGCGGAGTGGAAGTGATGCAGGATTATATTCCATTTTTTACAGTATTTATGATTTAAAGTACCCCCCACCACCTATATTTTATTTTCTAACTGCTACATAACTATACTTGTATAGCATTTAGGTATATTGACAAAACAATAATAGTGTGATTCTTTGTAATATATAATTTATAAATTGCGAATAATATATTATTTTTTAAATTTTTCATCATATAGAATCTCACATGAGGTCATAAAAATTCGATTCGATCCTACATTAACAATAGCGCGAAGTTTATGACTTATATTAGTCATTATATACTATATTTTACTTTATTACGTCATCATTATGTCCTTATTCTATTATATTTACTTTTAAACGTATCTTATAACCTATAAATAACGCATTTACGCATCTTTCTCCATTCATTCACCACTCATATCTATTATATTCACATTTCGTTCACAATTTATATCGTAAACATATATAATGTTAGAACTATCTATGTTATAATAAAGAGGTAAGGTAGACAAGCAGGAAAGGCGGTGAAAGCCAATGCTTGAATACATAGCACTATTAGCGCCTTACGTCATACCAGCCTTAAACCTTGTCGTAGCTGTAAGAGTTTTCCGTTACACTAAAGAAAAGGATAGGCGAAATGACACCGCCGAACGCACAAATGACGCTCCACTCCCACCAAGAAGTAAGCGTCATAAGCGTTAAGCAAGCAACTTTGTAAGGGGAATCCACTAGGGTTCCTCTTACATCCCTATCCATATTATATAACATAATCGTTGACTATATGCAACGGGAAAGGAGTATAATTCATGAAACTATTTGGCAACGCAACAATTAATCTAATCCTGTCTGTCCTCTTACTCGCCGTAGTCTATCCAGTACGCAACTATACATGGGCAGTAGTGTTAATATCACTGGCTAGTGGATGTCTCATCATAGCCAGTCTAAGACAGCTCAAACGCTAACCAGTTGACCATAGTTTGCAGCCATGTGAATTATGATGTATATGCCTATAGTTGTTGTTGTATGCTATGTACAACAGTGACACAATACCGTTAGCCTATTAAAGGGATGTGTAAACATGAAGACAATCACCCAGTTAATGAATGACCTACAATCAGTTACCCATGATCCTATCCATGTAACAAGACATGATCCATTAATAGATGAGGCTGTCCCAATCGAGGGCATCATAGACAGTATAACAACCATAGAAGCAATTATACCTACCATCCTATATCCATCTACTCACCTAGCTCAGAGCCTATGCAAGCCTGTTAGCGACTTATTAAACACGTTCAAAACTAATCAATGGATTAAGACAGATAGCACATTTATGGATGTCTCAGACGATTCCACAAACGCCATTAGCACAATTATATGTATCATTACCGATATTATTATTCCTGTTACATTACATCATTATGAGACGCAAGAGAAACATAATTCGGTTGACGAAAAGACAACCTTTAAAATCAAATACTTACTTAATCAAATTGTCTATGCTTTGAATCAGTCAAATGATGTAAGTTCAACTTACTCCACCCAACTAGAAACTCACTAACAAACAATAGTTATCATGAGAACATTAGAATTAGCTGGTCTATCACAATTAGTGACTGTTACAAGATGTAACAAAGCGAGGCATTAAAATGAATTATAGGAAATTTATAATAAAAAATGAAAATGAAAAGTGGTTTATTTATGATCCCACTATTGAAGACTACGAACCAGAAAAAGGACATGATACTTTAGAGGAAGCAAAAGCCCATATTGATTTGTTTTATGAATTAAAGAAACTATGATACTATTCGACAGCAAAAAAGGGCTTAATCAAATTGATGATTAGCCCTTTTATTCATTCGCACTATGTTTATTTATACTACCCAGCGAACCACAACCCACAACCACACAATGCAGCACACAAACATCGTAACATTATGTTTATTAACTATATTTATCATATAGACACCCGTATTTCTACCGTTTTACCGAAATATGAAATCGTATCTGTTTTACAGCAAGTACACAATTCGATAACCTTCATATTATCACCAGTAGTTTTTAACAATACTGAACCGTCACGTTTGATTAATTTGATTATTTTCATTTCTAGTCTCTTCCCTTCTATTCTCATTTCCTCCACATATACAGTGGAGGGTTTATATTTTATAATTAAGCATATTGCAATTCTTCCACCACTTTACTTACAAACACCGCTTCAATTTCGGCCTTGATTCCTGTTTGATCTTCTAACCAAAGCGCTTCAGATGCTTGATCTTGATCCACTCCGTTATAACAGATCACTTGTTTACAACCAACACCTATAAGGTATAACATGTCACTTTCCATTCTCCATTGAGCATTTGCAGCAGCACATACAGTATTAATTCTGGCTTGATAGGTCGAAGTCACATCTGCACGTATATGTATGTATAAGCCGAAACCCTGTTCATTTGCCCACCGATAGATAATCTTTTCTACGGAACTAGGAATGTCTAATATTGTGATGTTAACCGTTACTTCTTTTCTAAATGTTTCGGTGTTTGCTCTAGCCTTCACATTGAACTTTGTTTTTACTGCTTCCAAAACCTCAGCCATGATTACTTGATTAGTTTTTTTCATTGTTATCGTCTCCCTTTGGTTTGTTGTGTTCCTTACTTCTTGATTTAATAATACCATAGTCACTAGTCACTTGCAACTAGTTTCTTGATACTTTATCTATTTTGTTTTATAATGAGATTAGATTGATACAGGGGGATAATTTATTATGTTAAAGGTCACTCCGCGATTAAATGAACTACTTAAAGAAAAGGGCTACACCAGTCAAGCCTCATTCGCAGAAAAGTTTGGTTTTTCGCAAAAAACAATAAATTCGTTCGATAATAGCAAACAACATAGAACAGTTTTACTATTCGGCGTTGCTAAAGCTTTAGGTGTGATGGTTGATGAATTGTTTATTGTTGAAGAAGTTACAGACACCAAAGAGGATTCTAAAGGGGTTTAATATGGCAAAATATAAACTTACACCAAAGTTATCAAAAATATTAAAAGAACGTGGCATAAAGCAATTGCACATAGCAATCAAAGCTGAAATACCACAGCCTTATATATCTAGGTTTGATGGACCAGACAAGGGGCATTATGACATATCGAATCTATATTCAATTGCCGAATCGCTGAATCTCAAAATTGAAGATCTGTTTACGATAGAAGAAACAAATAAAGAGGACCCCGATAATTGAAGGGTCCTCTTCTAAATTGATGGTGTCGGTTGAAACTACACCCTTATTTAATAACATCAAACTAAAATAACAATATGATTTCTGAAACTACTTCAATCGCTCCTCAGCTTAAATGCATAATAGGCGAGATGGCATTAATTTTAATTATTCAGCAGTTTTGACTTTTCTTTATCGAATTCCTCTTTTGTTATAATCTCTTCCTTCAGCAGATTGGAAAGTTTTAAAAGTTCATCAGCTATTGAACTATTATGACTTGAAGGCTGATCTAATATATGATTCTCTAATACTTTTTCTTCGTTGTATCGTTTTATAAAAATATTTATAACACTATTCCATTTTGTTATTTGTTCAACGGCCTCCTTAACAACAGGATCATTTTTATCTATTTCCGTCATACTGTCAAAAAAGAGTACATAGTAATTTGGATTTTGAATGTCATTCACAGTTATCTTTAATTGAATCTTTTTCACTTTTCCTTCAATTTTTATATCACCTGATAAGCCACCTATCGCAGCTCCAACCCCTCCTAATAATACCCCTCCTATTAAAGCTCCACCTAGTTGGCTTCCTCTATCTGTCTTGCTTACTGAGACTTCATTTAATATGATTTCAGATTGAATAATATCTTTAAATTCATAGACTGTATTATATCTACTATTTGTAAAATTGATTTGTTTCCTATTTTCATCATAAGAAAATATCATTTCATTATCAGGTGTATAAATTTTTTGACTTGGATTAAATGAGTGTAATCTTTCTAATACATGATCAAGATGTTCCCTTTTATCTTCCCCTGCTCTTAAGCCCTTCTTTTCGACCCTATCAGCGATATAATACAACACTCCACCCAGCAGACCAATTATTATTATTGTCGTTATTCCTGCTCCGACAGAAGATCCAAAAGCTGAAATAACCACAATAAATAATATGAACATAAACAAACAACCAATAAGACGCATTACTATTCCCCCATACCATGTTTTTCCATCATTTTATCATTATCCACAAAATAGGTATATAATGAAAAACAATATATGGTATGAGATACTTATCAAAGTACACATCAAATCATCTATATTAAATGAAGTCCTAGTTTGCTGCATGTTATGCGGATATCCGCGACACCCACGCTATCACAGCGGTAATGTTTCAAGTAGTTTTCATCCAGCACTCGTCAGGCGGTTTAATAAAGTGATCATTCAAGTTGTTAGACGAATTAATGATGTAGAAACTCTCCTAGATTATTGATACTAAAAGTACCATCTGTAACACTCGACAACGTTGCAGTATATACTGCTTGTCCATTACGGTTATCACAGGACAAGTTAAGCAGCCTTGCTCCGTCATTGTAGTTCAAATCCAAGTATTCCTCTACTCGTTCGCTAAACACTGCTGGAGCGCCATGAGCGCGATATACACATTTAGATGGAGTGTCCCACTCTCTTTCCTCTTCGTTCATATAAATTTCATGAAACACAAATCTGCCTTGAGGAGTACAGACAATTACATCTGAATAAGTGTAACCGCAATCGGAAAACATGTTAATATCTGCCCATGTAGCAATTCCATACTCTAAACCTGAATCTGTGGCCTCTTGTTCAGTCTGGAATATGTATTCATCATAAATTACGTTACCTTTGCCAGAGAGCCTGTCTGTAGCGACAGCAGCGTAATACAAGGTGATTTCAGGCAATTCGGGAGAGAATGAAGAGAAATCATTATCAGGAACAAAATTAGAGATAAATTGCAGGACGGGTGAATTTGTTTTGACTAAATCGATCATGTGTGTGTCTCCTTTGTAGGCCATTTGGCTCTATTAATATAGTAAATTGTCCCTAGCAATGACACGTATATTTTTCCAAATTGGTACTTACTTCAATTTTTCACTAAATTGACGAAATGTCGATTTATACTGGTAATAATGTCGAATTAAGAGTTATTGTGTTGAATATTCTTAGATGTATGCAATTATCGTTGTTAGGTGAATCCTTTTATGAATAAGATTTCTTGCTTCTTCATTCTCTAATGTAACATTTCAATCAACTTTCGCCCAACATTCTATAAATTAATTTGTTTCTAAATTTATTCACTCCTTTATGGGGGTTACGCATTATAGCACCCTTTATATTATTTTGTCAAACACTTTACTGTCCTTCTCTTATTTTTCTCAAAATTACTTTTGAATTACCTACAAGATCTGTTATTGTTATTTCACAACTCCTAAAGTTATGGTACAACTACTGAAAGTATATGTCAACCTAAAAATTTAAATCTTTTTAAGTTGAGTACATTGCAGTAATCAATCGCAAATGTTAATATAAGTACTAAAGAATGACTTTGAGCAAGGAGATAAATGCAATATGAAATTTAATTTAGAATCTTCTATAAAAAAGCTTGATGTATCAATGAATAAACTGGCTATAATGGCTGATATACGCCCTAATACCATTAATGATCTTGTTAAGGGAACTACTAAGCGTATTGAACTTGAAACCCTCGAAAAACTGCTTACAGCAATGAACGATCTGGCCTCAAATAAAAGGCTTAACTACGCCTTTCAGATTCAGGACATCATAGAATATGAAAATGATTCGATGTTCAATCCTGACTTCAATGGTATTATCACAAAAGAATACTTCGATTCACTAAGAACAATTCTTGTTAACACTACAATTTTCACTTCAATTCCTGGTTATGATAAGACGACTGTTAGTGTGCTAAAGTTGATGTACATATTCGCAGATGACCTTCTCAGAAGTCTTGTTTTTTGGCTACCGATAAAAGATCTCACTCCTAAAGAAAAATCTTTATTCAATATAAGATATCATCTTAGCGAGCATCACTTAGCTGAGATAACAAATGGTCCATCAGATATTTCATTAAATTTGACCGAAAAGGGAAGAGAATTTATAGAACTCCTCATGAGATACGGAACTGACATTAATTAAGAGGTGAATACCGTTGTCATTGAATCTCTAGTTAAATACAATTTGCTCCCAATACCCGTATGTGATATTATTTTAATATCCTTTACGGGTATTAATTCAGTCAAAAAAGTCCATAACGTTTATTTCTTTTTCATTTTATATCCATATTGGATGCATGTCAATAGTAGGAGGAACCATTTTGGATATTTTTTCTGCGAGGTTGAAATGGGCAAGAGAAAGAAAATATATTAGCCAGAAAGATATGGCGGAGAAGATTGGAATGTCTCCACAAGGATACGGGAAAATCGAAAATGGTCAAAGAGAACCTAATTTAGAAACACTGTCCAAATTACCCGAAATACTTGGTGAAAGTGTTGACTTTTTAATTGGCGTAACCGATTTTGATAAACACGGTTACAATTTATTAATGCTATATAAACAAGCATTCTCAAATGTTGTCTTTGCTCAGTACGACTTAGCTGAGGTACGTCTGCATTCACACGATCTATCCAATGAGAATGTAAAGGTTGATTTAGATTTAAAGGAGAAAAGCTCTCTGGATTATATAAAGGGTTGGAAATTGCGTAGAGATCAAGTCAAAGACAGGCTCCTAACTTATGCACTTGAGCAAATACCAATGACAGCTTCGAATGTATTTGAGGAACTTGCAGCAATTGAGGAAATTCAAAATGCTGTATTTCCGATCCCAGATGAACATTAAATATAACTGCGAAAAGATTTAGTATTAAAAGCGATTCACAAAATGAAGAAGAATAAATACTAGATGTTGTAAAGAAACTTGAAACATTGGTAAAAGAGAAAAATAAAAGCGACCCCAAATCTTAAGGTCGCTTTCTCACTTTTATGTAAACATCTTTATCGCATCTTGAATAGTTTCATTTGGTAACAAACAACCTACTCCACCCTTAATCATATATAGTTGGAGTTCTGCAAAAATCATATCCTCTTGTCTAGGTACATCTAAAGAGCTAAAGTTAATTGTAGCTCCATTCGCTATTGCTGCTAAAGATTTTTCATGATTAACTTTACTAAAGTTGACCGAAAATTCTCTTGGTTTTACTTCCCCTTCTACCTCAATGCTAAAAAAGAATATTAGTGCATTACCTTCTCCCACATTCATAACATTAACAGTAGTTTCAAATGGCTGCATTGGGCCAATTCCTTCTACCTCTTTAACATTCCAAACTGTAACTATTCCACCCTCATAACATGTAATTTGTCGCCTCATAATATATCCCCTTTTAATTAATAAAACACATTCTCTTACTTACCAGTTACCAATAGACGGTTTTAGTGATGTAATAATGTTGTATAATCCCTCTACAGCGCTTACTGCTGGGTCAGAGAGGAATCTAAAGTTTCCATCATTATATGCGAATCCATAAAACGTTGCAGCCAGTACAGCGACTCCTAGAGCGATTAAAGGGTAATCTGATTTTCTGAATCTCATGTATTGGTTATCACCTTTCTATTATATAGGATTATTCAGGTAAATTATACCATAGTATTGATTAGAAAAATGATAAAATAAAACAGCATAGTCACATGCTTTTGGCTCGGTTTAGAAATCACAAATAGGTCACAAAAAGCAGTCAAAAGAGCACTTTTCTAGTCATTATTCAGTAAAAGAAAGTAATTGAGAAATCAGCTAAAACCCAGTAACAGTAAGCTTTCTTAGTATTTACATAGCATTTTCAAAAGACCAAAAGTACCCTATATTGCCGTTACCACACATCATATAACTTTGCGTTACTCTGAGCAAGGAAGGTGGCAGGGAAGCGCTCTTTTTGAACAATACGCGGTCTGGACAGGCTTTTTCGTTTATTTCATTTTCCCTATAGGGTCAAATTCAAATAAACATCTCTGCCACTCATATGGGCATAATACGTCAGTGTTTCTTGGTTCCAGAACCGGGTGTGTACCTCTTCCACCGGTTCGCCGGTAATTTGCCCGCTAAGCAACCTTTGATCCCTTTCCTTCAGCCCAATTACGATTACATCCTCTTTACCGTTCACCATTGCCTCGGCCGCTGCATACTTCCCTTTGTTGTCGACAATCAAAAGCGACGTATCGGCTGCACCCTCAAGTTTGGAAATTTGTGAAAAAACCTGGGTATCCCCATCATATTTCATCAGGAACAGGGTCCGCTCTGTACCGGCCGTACGACTTAACGTAAAGAATAAGGTTCGCGTGTGTTCCTGATAAGCCATGCTGTATATTTTTTCGTTGCTCCAGCCAGAGACTGCCGGAATGGCTGCAAAAGTGAAGATAGGTGGCGACTTCTCATCATCCAGCACAGACACAACATCCCCTGCCAGCGTGGCCATGACTTCCCGGTTCTGTAACGACTCCATGTTGTCAATCCGGTAACCGGATTCCCCTTCGCTTAACCAGTAGCGGGTAGTTTCCACCCGATAATACGGATCAAAATAAGACAGATACGTCTCCGCGTCCACGATAGTTTTTCCCTCCTCCACCACCTTGCTGCCAACCATGCGGTAGCCGACCTGTCGCGGACTCGTTCCTTTCAAATATCCGGGATCATAGCTGAAAAAGCTGTGCGCATAGCTCTCGTCCCGATAGATCAGGGCCTTAATCGATTGTCCGACAATTTCCTCGGCCGTTGCTGTCTGTTTACTGACTTCAAACTGCATCAGGTGTTTGGAGACCTCGTTGGTGCGGGTGATTTTGTAGGCAAACAAACGGCTGCCGTCACTGCTCCATACAGGCTCTTCGAATATATATTGCGGCTGGAGCCGGCCTTCCAGCATCTTACCCGTCTTGCTGTCCCAAGCCTGGTCCAGCTTGTTATGGGTAATTTTCTGCCGGGTGGAAAAATCGGCGTCAGCGATCCATAAATCCTCCAGTGCCGGCGAACCCTGCGTTTTGACGTAAGCAATATAAGCTCCATCCGCTGACGGAGTCGGGTAGGGGTTCCGTTTGTCCTGAATTTGTGTGACTAGATGAGACAATATGTGGTTTATTTTCGTTGGCGGTAAATGCAGATTTTGGGTTCTCTATTGTGAATTTTTCATATAATGTTTTTTTAACATAAGAAGTAATCGTTGTATCAAGGCGGATGTTGTTGTGTTTAAATTCAGTTAACATATTATTTATTTTGTAAGCTTATGTATCCGAAAACTTATACATTTTATAATATCAAAAAACCCGGCATGTCTGTGATCAGACGAAACCGGGTTCTTTTTGTGCTCTTATTAGTGAATGGCAGGTGCGCCCGTCCCTGGCATTTGCGGAGTTCCCGTTGACGGAACGTACGCATTCAGCATTTGCAGGGCATCTGCAGAGGCAAGCTGCGGAACTTGATAATACGCATGCTTGTTCTGGTAAAGAAAGATTTCATAAGCCATCTCGATAAAATTCTGGACCTGGGAAGCAAGCACGCGGCGCAGAACCGGGTTGGTCATTTCAACGGAAGCCATCGTCAGCAGCGAGGCATGTGTCTTGATCAGCCCGAGCATATGACCGCTGATTCCCGCATCCTTTACATCAGCCAGCGACTGATTCGGTTTTTTGGGCGGCGACGGCTTGATTCCGTAGACTGGCTGGGTCATATTCGGAATCAGATAGGTTGAAGTTTCCTGGCTAGGCTTTTGTCCTGTAGCGAAGCTTTCACAGGTCAGATTGTAATGGGACAGCATAAACTCGTACTGGCGGTCAAGAATATTCAACAGCTCCTGATCCTTTACATACTGCCGAGAAATCATAAATTGGTCCAACACATTAATCTGGCAGGTTAACACCTCATGTGCGTCAAAAAGCTCGTGTCCGCCATGATTCAACTGCTGCCCGTTTCGTTGCTGAATACCGAATTGCGATTGCTGCTGCATGGGAATGCCTCCTTTAAATTCGGGGATAAGGTAACTACCCTAATATGACTAGTTTCGAGTCCCTTTATACACTATTTCATGTAATTAACTATTAATGTATTGAAATACCGGATAGATATCGAACCGCTTGTCACATCATATAACTTAGTCTCTTCTGGAGCAAAGCGGGCATCCAAGACCCCGCTGTTGGGTGATGGGGCATAAAACATGGTAAGATAGGACAAAGAAGGAACAGCAAATAATGAAAAAGGTGAACCTCCATGAGCATCCAAAAGACCAACGACCGTAAACATCTGGATCTGAAACTGCCCCAGATGCCCTGGTTTGTGCAGCAATTTATCGATTACAAGCGCCCTGACCTCTCCCCCTCCACCTTGCTGGAGTATATTCGGGATTACGAATCCTTTTTCGGCTGGCTGCGCGGAGAAGGACTGTCCGTTGCCACGGACAACACCGCAATAACGCTGCTGGAGCTGGAAACGCTGCACATGGACAGTATCGTCGGCTACAGGCTGCATTTGACCACGCGCGCCGTGCAGACTAACACCCGTGTCACCGTATCCCGCAAGCTGTCGGCTCTGCGCTCCCTCTTCCACTATTTGAGCCAGATTGCCGAAGACGAGAACTTTTATCCGCTGCTGAAGCGCAATATTATGGCCAAAGTGGAGGTTAAACGGGCCCATAAACCCAAGGATACCGCAGCCAAGCTGAAGGGTAAAATTCTTGAGGACGAAGAGCTGCTGGAGTTCGTGGGCTACATCTATGAGGGCTATGGGATCGATGTTGCCGCCAATAAGCAGGCCCATTATGCTCATCTGCTGAACCGTGAGCGAGATGCCTGCATCGCCAGTCTGATCCTCAACTCCGGTCTGCGTGTATCCGAGGTTGTGAATCTCAATGTGGATGATCTGGATGTGAACAACAAGCTGCTCTATGTCACCCGCAAAGGCAACAACGATGAGACATTCAAAACCCCGGTCTACTTCCGGGAGCAGGCCAAGGACGACCTGTCCCAGTACCTTGTGTTTCGCCAATCGCGTTATAATACGCCCAAACGGGAAAAAGCGCTCTTTATCGCCCTGCCCAATGGGCAGCAGGAAGGCAAACGAATGACCAAGCGGGCGATTCAGGAGATGATCATGAAATACGCCAAACGTTTTGGCAAACCTTTTCTGACCGTTCACAAGCTGCGGCATTCCTTCGCTACCGATTATTACCTGCAGAATGATATCTACAAGACCAAAGAGCAGCTGGGCCATGCCTCTACAGAAACCACAGAGATCTACGCCCATCTGACCGACAAAACAATGTCTGAGGCCATTGAGCGGCGTGCGGAAAGCTGATAACAGGACTTTATAGTTTACTTAGATTAGTGCGCTGAACACATGTAGCTGCGAAAGTACTTAGTGCGGAGGTTCAGCGAGATTTAAAATGCGGTTCGGAACTTTCAGAGTAAATAAATGCTAAAGTGCAACTAAAAAATGTTGCTGGATCATCAAATATCGGGTGATTACGTGCGATTCTGTAACTAATTTCGAGTAAATCAAGCCTATTAAGCTCAAAAAAACAAATTAGATGCGTATTCGGTTACTGCTTAGGACCGCGTAGGATAGGAGCATCAAAGACTAAGCGTCTGATTGCCACATCAGTTCAATCCACCGAATTAGTTGCGAATCTGCATCTAATTAGACGTTTTTTTCCGTTTTAGAGCAAATAAGTGCGAAAACGCATCTAATTTCGAATTCTGAGCGTTAAACAATCATTTTCCTCAAAAATAGTTGCAGATTCGCACTTATTTGACCGATATCTGGAATTCCAGCTCAAATTAGATGCACTTTCGCATTTAATTTTCTCACAATGCTCTATTGTAGCATTCTACATCCTCAGCAGGACCTAAGTAGTAACCGTATTCGCAACTAATTCACTTTTGTGAATTTTTCATATGTTGATTTTTTAGATAATAAGATCATTGCCACAGCAAATAACGTGATCGCTGTTGCGATGTTCTGCTGCGCCTCAACTATGCTCCGTCCGCTCAATAGGCTGTCTGACTGTGCTCCCTGGTCATCAGCCGCGAATTTCACCCGGGAGCTTGATTACCTGAATCCTCGCTCCCGCTGCAAGCCCCTTCTCCTCCGGCGGCACCACGATCAGACAATCGCTGTCTTTGATCGTTACGGTTACTGAGGATTCATCAATATCGGCCGGGAATGCCCACACGCTGCCGTCCTTGATTACAAGCTTCGCCCGCACGAACCGGGTGTAATTGTTCACCTTGTTATAATCGCTGCCCAGCCTGGCCGTCCATTGCGGCAAATACGGTTGCTCCGCTCCCTGCATCTCTTTAACCACCGGTCCGCCAAACAGCTGAAAGCCAACAAAACAAGCACCCGGATTGCCAGACAGAGCCAGCAGCAGCTTGCCGCCGCGCAAGGCGGCTGTAGTTACACTGCCCGGACGCATACTAACCTTGTTGAACAGCATCTCTACGCTATGCTCCCGTACCAGATCGCCCATAATATCATAATCTCCAACCGAGACTCCGCCTGTTGTAATTACCAGATCATAGGCGTCCAGCGCCATCTGCACCCGGCTGCGGGCCAGCTCCAGATCGTCGACGATTGCATCAAGCATCACCGGCTCGCCGCCGGCTTCCCGGACGAGCACTTCCAGCATTGGGGAATTGCTGTTGCGGATTTTGCCGGGCTGCAGTGGTTCGTGCACCTCCAGCAGCTCAGTTCCAGTGGCAACAATCGCCACTTTCGGACGTCTATACACTTGAACGCTATGGACTCCAAAAGCCGCAAGTACGGCAATTTCTCCGGCGGAGATCAGCCGTCCTTTAGGAAGCAGATCATCGCCCTGTCTCAGCTCCAGACCAAGCGGTGTAATACTATTGCCTGACTTCTGAGGCTTGCGGATACCTACATAAGTCAGGCCATCTGTCTGACGGGTTTCGGTGACCTCCAGCATAATGACAGTGTCTGCGCCTTCCGGGACCTGCGCCCCCGTCATAATCCGGGCAGCCTGTCCGCTGCCTATCACCTGTGAAGGCACGGCTCCGCATGGAATATTGTCTATTACCTCCAGCCATACTACGCTCCCGCCGCTGCATTCGGCAGTGTCTGCTGCAATCAACGCATAACCATCCATCGCTGACCGGTTAAATGCCGGAAAAGGATGCGGCGCGTTAATGTCCTCAGCCAAATATCGCCCGCAGCTCTCCATCAGCGGTACTGACTGGGGTTCCAGGCGCTTGGCCTGGGCCATTAATCGGGCCTGGGCATCTGTAACCTGAAGCGCTTTGCGCTGAAATTTAGTCTCTTGCCACTCCTTCTCGTCGCTCATGGTTCATGCCTCCGCTTCTTAGCTGCTGTTCTTGTCTTTCAACAGGTATTATTCTAACATGAATGGCGTGTTTTTCTGCAAGCTGGCGCTATAACACCTATGAGCAAATACGGTCCGTAAGCAAACTCTATGGATCAAAAAAAGCAGCAACCCTCCAATCTGGAGGATCACTGCTGCGTTAAACCTAACTATTATTCCTTAACCTAGCTTGCCCGGATCACCTTAACGTCACCTGAAATTACCCGTTCCCCTTCATACAGCATGAACCGGCCGTTCTGCCATTCCACCCGCAGCAGCCGGGATTCATCGGACTGGAATTGCCATACATGCTGCTCTCCGCCATTCATGAAGGCTGTCTGGCCTGCCACTGCGACATAACCTTCATATTCCTCTTCCAGATAAAAGGTATGGCCATCCAGCTCAATCGTGGACGGTACCTCAGCCGGGTCATCCAGCCGACCGTCAATCGGCTTATACAGGGCATATTGCAGCTGCTCGCGCTGCTCGATATGCAGATAGGCGATCTGGCTTCCGTCGCGCAGCGTAAGCACCACCGCATTGCGTCCGTCGGTACGGGTACGACCCGTTACCTCATAAGTTACCAAAGACACTTCACAGATGTCTCCGGGAGACAGCTGCAGCATGCTTTTGGGCACCTCCACAGGTGCCGGCTTGGAGAATAGGTTGCCAATACGTTTCCATATACTCATCTTATCGTTCCTCCTAAGACAGGGCATCACTTGCGTTAATTTCAATTTCTATATCATGGCTGAAATAATTAATGCTCCGGCAACATGGAGCATCCCCGACAGCAGCCCATATCCCACCTTGCCCAGCTGTGTTCCGTGATCCAGCTCCAGCTTGCCCCAGCGGGACAGCAGCAGGCGGACAACCCTCTCCATAACCAGCAGCAGCAGGAACGAAACCACAGTGACAATGAGCGCCTCACCCAGTTGTCTGGATGCCGATATGGCAGTGGATAGAATATAGGACTGGGCAAGCAGCTTCAGCACAAAGCGGGTAGTCACTGCCATATTGCCTGCTCTTAATTCTTCCAGATCATTATATTTAGTAAATAATGAATCCACATACATTAGCACAAACAGCAGCACCACCCCGCATACCGTCCACACGGCCATGGTCAAGAGGTTTAGAATATCCATTCTGCAGCCCCCGCTTGTTCAGTTTGGGATAACCAAACGGCAAAACGAAGGGGAAACGTGACACTGTCTCCCCTTCGCCCTGTGTAGTACCCGCCGCAATTCCGGCGTGCACCTTGATCATATGTTATTTATTGTTTGTCGTATTGCTTCATCAGAGCGGCAAGCTCGTCGTCCACACCTTGATCCTTGTTCAGCTTCTCGAATTCGTCATCCAGCGATTTGCTGCCGGAGCTCATCTCATTGCTGGCTTCAGCCTGCGCTTCCGCCTGCAGCATCTTGTCCTCCATCCGCTTCAGTCCTGCCGAAGCCGAATCTGAGCTGAATCCGCTCATTGCCTTGTTGATTTCGGTCTGAGCCTTGGCTGCATTGTAGCGCGCTACCAATGTCTCGCGTTTGCTCTTCATCTGAGTCAGCTGCTTGCGCATTTCCTCCAGCTTGCCGCGAAGATTGTCTGCCGAAGCCTTATTCTGATCGAAGCTGGTTTTGTATTCTGCCAGCTTGCCTTCCGCTGTCTTCTTCTCTTCCAAGGCGCGGCGGGCCAAATCGGCGTTGCCGGCCTGGGCTGCGGCGTGTGCCTGCTGGTTGCGTTTGGTGACCAGAGCTTCCTGCTCCTCATACAGCTGCTTGAATTTCTTCTCAATCGCGATCTGGGCGGCTACCGCTTTCTCGGCGTCCTCCAGATCCTCGGTCATGTCGCGGATGTATTGGTCAGTCATTTTAATCGGGTCTTCCGCTTTGTCGATAATGGCATTCACATTGGACATCGTAAGGTCACGCAGTCTTTTAAAGATAGACATGGTTAAATCCCTCCAAGGATAAGTAGTGTGAAAAGCTTATTTGTTAACATCTTCTACGCAAGGCTTCCATAACCGTTTCACTTTTGTTGCAATAAGTATTGCTCCACCTTCAGCTTCACCAGTCTTACTACCTCTTGAATGCCCTGAGGGGTCAGATTGTCGTAGTGAATGCCCATCACCACCGTCACTGTTCTTTGCAGCACTTGCGCCGCCTGCAGGGCAATGGATTCACTGAGGGTATGCTCCTTATGGTGAGGAACCGCCGATGTGTGTACCTTGGGCGTATCTCCCTCCAGATAAGCAGTGCTGGCAGCACCGATATGGCGGACTCCCCCGGTAATCAGAATCAGCAGGTCCCGGCCGATGGGGGTCGCCGTCAGTTCAATATCATCAGGGCTCATGCTTAGAGCATCCATAATTTATACCCTCCTTCCCATTATATTAACCTTTGACAGGCAAGTCATTACTTCATTTAAATAATGCCACGAATTTCATCCAGGGAAGCGATGTTCTCCTGCAGCATAAATTGTTCCAATTCCTCCACCAGTGTGCTGCCGGCGCGCAGATTCATGAAGTTATAGGTTCCCACCTGGATTACCGCAGCACCGGCCATAATAAATTCGATGATATCCGTGGCGCAGGTAATGCCGCCCATGCCAATTACGGGAATTGTCACGCGCTGTGAGACCTGATGTACCATCCGCAAGGCCACCGGCTTGATCGCAGGTCCCGACAATCCGGCATACAGATTATTGAATACACTGCTGCGGCGGCGCACATCGATCTTCATCCCGGAGATCGTGTTGATCAGCGAGACCGCATCCGCGCCCTCCTCCTGACACATCTGGGCCATCACGGCGATGTCCTCCGCGTTCGGCGACAGCTTCACGGCAAGCGGCAGCTTCGTCGCTTGCCTTACCGCGCGAACCACTTCCTGGGCGGCAACGGTCTTCACGCCAAAAGCAATTCCGCCTTCCTTCACATTGGGACAGGAAATGTTCAGTTCAATCATGTCAACAGCCGATGCCTGTCCACGGCTTATCCGGTCGTCGGCATCCTGCTGGATCAGCTCTGCGCCAATCACATAATCTTCAAGCGTTCCGCCGCCGAGATTCACAAGCCGGGCCGTATCCAGCTGCTCCCAGTGCGGACATTCCTTCTCCAGGAAAGCCGGAACACCCGGATTCTCCAGGCCCACACTGTTCAGCATGCCCGAAGCCGTCTCATAGACACGTGTGCCTGGATTACCAGCCTTCGGATGTAGCGTCAGGCCTTTGCCGGATATCCCGCCCAGCAGGTTAAGGTCATACAGCTTCCCGTATTCCCGCCCGAAGCCGAAGGTACCGGACGCCATCACGATGGGATTCTTGAAGTGTACTCCTGCAATCTGAGTGCTCAGATTAACCATGGAAGATCACCTCCTGCGACAAAAAGACAGGACCATCCGTGCAAGCCTTGCGCTGACCGTCATGACAGGAGACACTGCAGACCAGACAGGCGCCGATTCCGCAGGCCATCCGGTTCTCCAACGACAGATAGACCTGGGCGGTGCTGCCGGCTGTTTCGGCGGCAATCGCCTTCAACTGCGCGGCCTTCAGCATTGGATGCGGACCGCAGACGAATACATGATCATATTGCGCGAAATCGACGCTGTCCAGAATCAGTCCGCCGACATCGACGGTCAGCTCCGCTCCCAGCTGCCGGAAGGCCTCGGTGCGGAACGCTTCCCGGCTGAAGCCGAGGTAGATATCACAGCCCGGGAGTTCGCTTGCACAGTGATAGAGTGGTGCAATGCCAATTCCCCCGCCTACCAGCGCAATGCGGCCTTCCACCTGTGGAAAGCCGGTTCCGAAGGGACCCTCCAGCGTAAGGGTATCGCCTGATCCCAGTTTCGCCAGAATTTCCGTCCCTTCACCCACTACATGATAGAGAAATTCAATGCCATTATCGTTTACTTGATGTATGCTCAGCGGTCTGGACAGCAGCGGATAGGCTCCCCATGCCCGCAGCATGTAGAATTGACCCATTTCACCGCCGTAGTTGCCCTCAATTCTGAGGTGGTATACTCCGTCTGCCAGCCGTTCGTTACTTATAACCGTCGCCACGTTATCAAGCTCCTTCAAATTTAATCTTATTAACCATGCCTTAGAAGGAACTTAAAATCTGTGACAAACTTCACACTTATCATATCACATGCTATTTACGCTGCCATACCCCGCGTTCATAAGGCTTAGGCACTACAGCCACGCCTCCAAGCGCTTCTTCGGCGTGCAGAGCCCAATAGGGATCGCTTAGCATGCCGCGCCCAACCGCGACCAGCTCAGCCTGCTCTCCGGCCACGATGGACTGGGCGTCTTCATATGATTCCAATCGGCCGACGGCAATAACAGGTATCTGCAGACCGCTGCGGATATATTCGGCAAGCTGCACCTGGTAGGCCGGTCCGGCATGCGGTCCGCCATTGGAACCGATGGGCCCTTCTCCCCCGGAGGAGACATGGAACATATCCACACCCGCCTCCTTGTATCTGCGGCAAATATCCAGCGCATAAGCTTCATCATAGCCGCCTTCAATATATTCCTTGGCGGAGATGCGCATCAGCAGGGGCATTTCAGCAGGCAGTACCTCGCGGACCGCCTCCGTTACCCTGACGCCAAACAAGGCAGGATCACGTCCATATTCGTCCTCCCTGGTATTGGTAAGCCGAGAGTGAAACTGGTGGATCAGGTATCCATGCGCGCCATGAAGCTCCACCGAGTCAAATCCGGCTTCCACCGCACGGCGTGCGGCTTCGCGGAAGTCCGCAATCAGAGCCTCAACCGCTTCGGCCGAGAGCGCCTGCGGTGTTTGCGAGCGGGCGTCAAACGGGATGGCTGAAGGTGCGACCGGAGGCTGTGCATCAACTGCCTTGCGTCCGGCATGTCCCAGCTGGATGGCAATTTTGGCTCCGTTCTCATGAACGCTTTCAGTTATTTTGCGGTAGGCGGCAATCTGGCTGTCATCCCATAGTCCGGTGTCCCGGCTCGTAATTCTGCCGTCGGGATGAATCCCGGTCATCTCCACGATGATGAAGCCGGTACCGCCGACGGCTCTGCTGACATAATGCACGAAATGCCAGTTGTTAGGGATGCCATCCTCTTGGTCAACGGCGTATTGGCACATCGGAGGCATTACGATCCGGTTCTTGAGGGTTAGGCCTTTCAGTTCATAAGGGGTAAATAAATCCGTCATGGGTTAACTTCCTTTCTTACGTCTCATTATTTATTCATCTATATAACTCACTGGACAGTGAAAAGTTCTACATCACTAAGAAGCCAGCGAATCCTCGTCAACATTGGACGGAACTTGCTTGGATTTAATTATTTTCGTTATGGATAAGTGAGGATTCTGAACAAACAGGCGAAAAATAGACTTACGTAAATAGGCGGCAACGGTAGCCTCAGACACTACAGCCAGAGACGGCGTTCGCAGATAGCGAAAGAACAAACCTGGCGTCCGATCTGAAAAGCGCAAGGCGATCAATTGCAACAATCCCATCGCAATACACTGGCACATCACAAAACCTTCGATCGCTTGAACCGTTTGTTCAATCCGGCACCGATGCTGTTCGCCCTTTACCGCTTCGAGCGGATGGGCTTCCTCTTTCTTCAGAAAGCGATTCAGCTTGGGCATGGACTTGCTCCAGAAGCGGTAGCCAAAGGCACCAATCACCTGCTTCATTTCCCGGAACGTACACTCGATCTTGAAGCGATAGCCGTACAAACGAATGATATCGGTGGCAGCCAGGGTAAGATCCGTACTGACCAGAATCGAGCAGCGGCCCTCAAGGACGACCAGCACAAAACGTAATTCTTGATACCATCCCTGGCCCCAAAGCAGATCTAGGCAAAGAAATTGAACGTCCTGCTCTTTATCGTAAAGGAGGACGGTGGCCGTTTGAAAATCAGCTGCACGCGTTGAAAAGAGTTCCTTCAGTTTGATCGCCTTGCCTTTTTTGGGCGGTCGGCCGCGTCCGGGTTTCTTAGCAGGAGGGCGTTCGTAAGCCACCACGTTAGACTTGGCTTTGGTCACCAGATGCATCCGGGCTTCGGAGCCCGAATGGCACGCCTCTAGCCGCTGCAAGGCAGGAACGGACAAAAAGTAGCGATCCAGGAGCAGCAGCGCTTGGCCGAAGCCCTTCGCGGCCTCAAATCCTTGTTCAATCATCTGAACGACATGGGAAGGCGTCTGCGGATCATGGTCCGTTTTCTTCCAGCCGAGGATGGTTTGGATACCGTCTTGCAGATTCATGAACAAGGGCAAACAGAACCATTTCCGGGAATCGCCGGCTAGAATGCCGATGGCCCCAAACAGATGGCCGAAAATATACTCGCCTTTGGAGACGTTCTCGGATTCCTGATGAAGTTTCTTGACTCCCGGCATCCGGCGACCTTCCTTGGCTTGTTTCATCCCGTCACCGACGAGGACGACACGATTCTGAATCACCAGCAGAGGCGCAGATCGGCGAACGACTTGAAGCCACATCTGCTGCAGGGAAGGCAAAGACCAGGCCGAAGAACGGAAGAAGTGAAGGAGCGTCTCATAACAGCGGCCATTCAGGGAGAGATCCCGAATGACGGAAGTGACGCCGAGATGATCGGAGCGCAGCATAAAGCCGACGACAATCACGACAAACCACCCGAACGTGGCCTGTCTGGAAAAGCAAGAACGGAAAGGGAGTAAAAGTTCATTCAATGTTTTCAGCATAGGTCTGGTCAATCGCTCGAAAATGAGATACACTTTTTGTTGTAACCCATTCAGCGATTGGATCTCCTTTCTGGTGTAGGAACCTTAAGGATACCAGACCATCGCCGGATTGGGTTATTTTGCTATGTTACGATTTTTCGACAAGAACTTTTGACTGACCAGTAACTCAGTATACACTCATTTACCGCTCCCTTAAATCTCTGGCTAAACGAACCGCTGATCCAGCATAAATTAATCAAGGGATGGGGATAACAAGATTATAATAGGATTTCTATGATAAACGAATGATGAATTAGGAGGTACGGGGGATGTCTGAACAACGAAGAAGCCGCAAGCTGCTTATTCTGCTTAGCATTCTGCTGCTGTTCCCGGTTCCGGCATCAATGCCGGCTTCGGCAGCGCTGAAGCATGGAACTTCGCCGTCCGAACAAGCAGCCGGAAGTTCCACCAGCTTAGATACCGGCGAAGAGCCTTCCGTGCCCGCAAGCAGGAGTGCTAAGTATAGAAAAGGGCTCACCTTAAGCCAACTGCTGCGCAAGTATCCCGAAACGATCAAGACCCGAGGTCCACGCAGCCATTCGATTGCTTTAACCTTTGATGATGTGCCTGATCCGCGGTTTACACCGCAGCTGCTGGATGTGCTGAAGAAATACCGGGTAAAAGCCACTTTTTTTGTAGTTGGCAGCCGAGCCGAGAAACATCCGGAGCTGGTAAGGCGTATGATCAGGGAAGGGCATGCCATTGGCAACCATTCCTACACTCATCCGCAGTTCGTGAAGCTCAGTGTGAATGATTTCCGCATGCAAATCGTCCATACGGAGAATATTCTGCAGGCATTGGCCGGCTACAAGCCCCGGCTTATCCGCCCGCCTTACGGCGAGATCAGCGAGCAGCAGTTGCGATGGGCCAAATTCGGCGGCTACAAGCTTGTGAACTGGAATGTAGATTCCTTGGACTGGAAGGGTCTGTCCAAGACTCAGGTAAGGAACAATATTCTCTCCAAAGCAGGCAAAGGTTCGATCATCCTCCAGCATGGCGGCGGAGGCCGGGGCAGCAATCTGAACGGAACGATACAAGCCTTGCCCGAGGTGATCAATATTCTCCGCAAACGGGGGTATACCTTCGTTACGGTGCCGCAGCTGCTCCAGGTCTCCAAGAACAAACAAGTAAAAACGGCTTTGCCGTCCTCTGCAAAGCATATGCTTCCGAAGCAGCGATCCTACGTATCGCTTTCAGGCATCCGTTTCTGCGAGAAATAGAAGGATAATTTATGGCGTGGAACATATAAATTCTTATATTTTAAGCAGAAACGGTTACCGTCCTCTTAGGGACGGTAACCGTTTCTGCTGCTGTTTCAGCGTTTATATTTGAGTATAGATTAAATGAAGCTCTTGTCAGTCAGCCTGATTCACAACATACAGCTGTACATACTGGTATCCAAAGTCGGCTACAAAGCTCTGGCTGCCCGGTATAAAGATATCAATCCGGTTGCCCTTGATGGCACTGCCTTTATCGGTAGCGGTAGCCAGGAAGGCTTGCTTAGGCAATCCGGGATGGGAATGTCCCGTGACCAGAACCTTAGTGCCCAGCGGGATTATACTGGGATCTACGGCGATGGTGCCTAACTTCAGCGGGTTGCCGAAGTAATCGACAGCTCCCCACTTGCCGTTCTCACTCGCTGCGGAGGAATAAGCCGAGGCTTTTACTTGAATGGTCTTGTCGTAATTAAAGGATTTGCCCCAGGCTTCCACAGTGCTGGACTCCGGCGCTACACTAAGAGTAGCTACCGTGTTCTTCTTCGCCTGTTCCACTCCCGGAATCGTTACTTCAAGCCCAGGGTACATATTAAGGGCAGCAATTTGCGGATTGGAACTAACCAATTTGGTCAAATCTACACCATATTGCTTGGAAAGGGAATAGAATGTATTGCCTTTCGCTATAACATGAATGGTGTCTGCATGAGCTGGAACGGTATGCAGCAATGCTGTAATTCCCAGAGTTGCGAATATCGCTTTCATCGTTCTGAGTCTGTTCTTCATTGTTGCCTCCTTGATTTTGTAATGCTTCTGAACTGTACTTATGTACAATCTGGAATGAAGTTTGCCGGGAATAAAATCCATATGTAATCCGACAATGCTTAATATATCACAAATTTGTAACCTGTGGACATGAAATTGTTACCACTCTGCAATTTTTGGCTAAATTAAAGCTATTTTAAATATGTTCCATCAAATTTTACACAGATTTAACATTTCCCCCTGTGCCAGATAGTAGAATGGTAGAATACGATGTAGAATAATAGAAATGATGTATACTTTGGAGGGTCCATGAACGCAGAAGAGAACAAAATCATTCATAGCAGCCCAGCCACTGCTTACCTTAATCGTGATTTAAGCTGGATCGAATTCAACCGCCGCGTGCTGCAGGAGGCACAGGACCCCGATAATCCCCTAATGGAACGGGCCAAGTTTCTGGCTATTGTCTCCAGTAATCTGGATGAATTCATAAGTGTGCGTGTAGCCGGCATACAGGATCAGATCCGGGCCGGATATACCAAAAAGGATTTCACGGGCTATACGCCCTCAGGGCTTCACAAACGCCTCGTCAAACGCGTCTCGAAGATTATTACCGACCAGTACCGTGCGTTCCAGGCCATCTCAAGAAGCATGCACAAGGAAGGCATTGTGTTTGTGGACTATGAGGATCTCACCCAAGCCCAGGAGCTGGCGGCTGAACAATATTATCGTGATATTATTTATCCCGTTCTTACACCGATGGCCGTTGACCAGAGCCGTCCCTTCCCGCTGGTGCACAGTCAGTTTATCTATCTGGCGGTCGTGCTCTCCCGCAAGGGCAGCGAGGAAGAAGAGCCTTATTTCGCTATTCTGCAAATCCCGTCCAATCTTCCGAGATGTATTCCCCTGCCCCACCGTTCCAACAGCAAGAAACGCCAGTTTGTGTTCATTGAAGATGTGATCCGCCAGCATATCCAGACGTTATTCAGCGGCTATGACCCGGTTGCGGTCAGCGAGTTCCGCCTGACGCGCAATTCAGATCTGACGATCGATGAAGAAGGCGCGGAGGACCTGCTGGAGGAGATTGAGAAGGAGTTGCGCAAACGCCGCCGCGGAGTTCCCGCAAGGCTGGAGGTGCAGAAAGGCATCCACCCCTATGCGCTCGAACAGTTGCAGGCGGAATTCGAAATCGAGGATTTCGTGTTCGAAATTGAAGGCCCGCTGGACCTCGGTTTCCTACGCAACTTTGCCGGAAGCCTCAAAGGCTTCAGCTACCTGCATTACCCGCCGATTGTCCCGGTCTATCCGGCTGAATTCGACGAGACCGAGGATTTCTTCGAAGTGCTGCGGGAACGCGATGTGCTGGTCTACCATCCTTATGAATCTTTTGACGCCATGACCGATTTCATTATTCAGGCTTCCGAGGATGAGCATGTGATGGCGATCAAGATGACGCTCTACCGGGTATCCGGCAATTCGCCGCTGATCGCCGCTCTGGCCAATGCAGCCGAATCCGGCAAGCAGGTTACGGTTGTGGTCGAGCTGAAGGCCAGGTTCGATGAGGAGCGCAACATTGCCTGGGCGCGCAAGCTGGAGCAGTCCGGCTGCCACGTGGTCTACGGTCTGGTCGGACTGAAGACCCATGCCAAGATTACGCTGATTGTCCGCCAGGAAGGCACCGAGCTGCGCCGCTACGTCCATGTGGGCACCGGCAATTACAATGACAGTACCGCTAAGGCTTATACCGATATCAGCCTGTTCACCGCCCATAAGGAGATCGGCCTCGATGCTTCGGAGCTGTTCAACCAGATGACAGGCTACTCTGCCGATTATGACTGGAACTCCTTCATAGTAGCGCCTACCGATATGAGCCAGTCACTTCAGGCGCTGATGCAGCGGGAAGCCGAGCATGCACAGGCCGGCAGACCTGCGCGGATCATTGCCAAGATGAACTCGCTGTCCAACCAGCAGGTCATTGATGACCTGTACAGCGCAGCACAGGCCGGTGTATCGATCGATCTGATCGTACGCGGAGTCTGCTGCCTGCGCCCGGGCATCACCGGCCTCAGCGAGCGGATCACCGTCCGCAGCATCGTGGACCGCTTCCTGGAACACTCGCGGATTTATTATTTCGAGAATGGCGGCAATCCGGAGGTCTACCTCTCCAGCGCCGACTGGATGACTCGCAACCTGACCCGCCGGATTGAGCTGATGTGCCCGGTTCACGACAAGCTGATCCGCAAACAGATCGTCAAGATTCTGGAGATTTCCCTGCAGGATAATGTGAAGTCCAGCTTCCTGCAGCCTAACGGATATTACGAACGTGCAGACGACAAAAAGGCTCCATACCGGAGCCAGTTCATTGCTATGGATGTTACGCGCTGGAAGGGAAGTTCAGCTTCACCTTCAAAGCCCAAGCCGTCCTGAACGATTTCAGGGCGTCCTCCACATCCTCCAGGCCGATTAACAGGGCCGGCAAGCCCAGAAGGTCAATAGAAAGTGTATTACCGTGCAGATTGGCACGGAGGCCGGTTACCATTCCGATCTCGGTGCTGTCCAGCGCGATGCTCAGCTGGACGAGTGCCCCCAGCTTATGAATCAGCTCTTCGTCGGAAGCCAGTAAGATGTCCTTGTGAGAATGGGACAACTTCTGCTTCCGGCTTTTTGTGCTGTAGGAGGCGATTAAAGCACAGAGGATCAGCTGCCGGTGCGTGAGACCGCGAATCGGAGAATTCATCAGCCAATATAAGGTATGGCGCTTGGACTGGTAATAGTTAATATTGGAGCCGGTGCGGTGCAGCATGATCGCCACATAGACCAGCATGTCCTGCTCCGCCTTATTCCCTTCCTGCTTCAGCTCACCGAACAGGCTATGGGCCAGACCGTATATATGATCCAGGTGCCGCTTGGAGGTGCGGATATCAAAGCGGATAATGGTGTTCAGGCTGTACTCCAGCGCACTCTCCCGCACCGGCTGCTGCGGTTTAAGCAGATCATGGAGCATCCCTTCGCGCAACCCTTCGCCGCTGATTACCGCTTGGCTGGCTCCGATATACTGATAGACCGTATGGAAGATGATCAGGCCGGATACGATGATATCCGCACGGCTTTTGGAGAGTCCGTCCAGATCCTTTCTTTTGTCATACGACATCGAGGGCAGCAGCTCCATGAAATGCTCTACCGTCTCACCGGACATCGTGTAGCCGTGTGAATTCGGCAGCGAGTATTCGCGTGATTTCTGATCGAGCTTGCCCATAGAGCGCAAGGTGCCCCCCAGTCCGTAGAGCGGCAGCCCTGCGCCCGTACCCAGCCAATCTTGTTCCACCAGCCTGCCTTGCACATAGGTCCGCAGCTTGCGCACCTGCTCTCCGTTCCAGTTGCCGCCTTGGCCGAACATCAGGTTGGTGTTGACCGCACCGAACGGAAACGAAATGCTCTGCTCGTAACGCCGTCCCCGAAACAAAGTCACCTCTGTACTGCCGCCGCCGATATCAATCACGAACCCGTCCTGCACATCAAAGGCATTAATGACGCCTAGGAAGCCAAAGTACGCCTCCTGGTGGCCGCTGATGACTTCAATCGGAATGGTGGAGGCTTCGGACAGATAACTGATGATCTCCTGCGAATTGGCGGCATTGCGGATAGCTGCGGTTGCCCCGGCGCGGATTCTCTCCACCTCAAAATCTTTGCAGATGTCCTTGAACTGGAGCAGGACGGGAATCACGGATTCCATATCCTTCTGCTCCAGCCTGCCTTCCTTGGTAATCCTCTCACTCAGCCGCGCCGAGTATTTACATTCCTTAATAATCTTGTAGCCGCCGTCCGCAGTCGTGTCATATATGACCAGGCGGATGGAGTTGGAGCCAATATCTATAATGCCTATACGGCACAGGTCGTCTCTCATCTGTATGTACTCCTTCTCTAATCAGTTAATTACCTATTATACTATATCACCCAATTCGGTCCAGTTTAAAAGCAGAACAGCCCACGGGAATTCTCCCGGGGCTGCTGCTGCCATTTCTCAGAGCACCTTGCTCAGGAAATCGCGTGTCCGCTCATGCTTCGGTTCACCGAACACCTGCTTCGGTGTGCCCTGCTCCACAATCACGCCGCCATCCATGAACAGGATGCGGTCGCCTACCTCACGGGCGAAGCCCATCTCATGCGTGACGATCACCATCGTCATGCCGGCTTCAGCCAGCTTCTTCATAACCTCAAGCACCTCGCCGACCATTTCCGGGTCAAGCGCCGAGGTAGGCTCGTCGAACAGCATCACATGCGGCTGCATCGCCAAAGCGCGGGCAATGGCAATCCGCTGCTTCTGTCCGCCGGACAGCTGGCCAGGGTAGCTGTCACGTTTGTCTTCCAGCCCGACCGTGCGCAGCAGCTCCATGGCTACCTTCTCTGCTTCGGCAGCTGGCTGCTTCTTCACCTTGAGCGGCGCCAGCATGATGTTCTTCAGCACGGTCTTATGCGGAAACAGGTTAAACTGCTGGAAGACCATGCCCATTTTCTCCCGAGTCACATTGATATCATGCTTGCGGTCCGTAATGGACTTTCCTTCGAAGGAGATCTCCCCGCTTGTCGGCTGCTCCAGCAGGTTCAGACAACGCAGGAAGGTGCTTTTGCCGGAGCCGCTGGGGCCGATGATCACGACAACCTCACCTTTGTGGACATCCAGATCGATCCCCTTCAGAATTTCCAGCTTGCCAAATTGCTTATACAGATTCTTAACCGCGATCACTGGCATTCAGCCTCCTCTCCACTATGCCAAGCAACTTGGACAACGTAAATGTAAGCACAAAATACATCAAGGCGACAATGATCAGTGGTGTCATTCCATCATAGGAAATGGTCGATACCGTGCGGGCCTGGAACATCAGATCCGTAACCCCGATAAAGGAAATAATGGAAGATTCCTTAATGATGGTAATAAACTCGTTGCCGATCGCCGGCAATACGCTCTTGAGCGCTTGCGGCAATATGATATGGATCATTGTCATGCCCTGCCGCATGCCAAGTGAACGTGCAGCTTCACTCTGCCCGCGGTCCACACCCTGAATCCCCGCACGGAAGATTTCGGCCAGGTAGGCCGAGCTGTTGATGGTCAGAGTAATCGCTCCAGATTCTATGGCCGAGAATTCCACGATGCCTGCGGACGCCAGCCCGTAATGAATCAGAAACAGCTGCACCAGCATCGGCGTGCCCCGTAGAAATTCAACCCAGGCAGTCCCGATAAACCGCAGTACAACAAATCGGTTCATCCGCAGCAGCGCTACGGCAATCCCCAGCACAAAGCCGCAGATTACACCAATGATCGCAAGCAGCAGTGTATACTGCACACCGGTGAGGAAGAAGTTCCGGTAGTCATAAATCATCTCAAACAAGTCCATATGTGCTATTCAGCCCCCTATCCAAAAAAATAGAAAACAGCGATTGCCCGCCATTTTCTGTATAATAAAAGCTTTCATGCATGTCTGACAGAAACCTGTATTCCGGCTCTTATCTCACTTTTGATTATTCCTTGTCCGCAAGCTCGCTTGCCGCTGTTACATACTCATCAATCTTGCCTTCGGAGGCCAGACGGGCCAGCGTAGTGTTGACCTGCTCCAGCAATTCGCTGTTGCCTTTCTTGATCCCGACAACATAACCGTCATCTTCAACCTCAGGGGCCGCATCGGTGATAACCAGCCCTTTGACATTCTTGACAAAAGATTTGGCAACCGGCCCTTCAATAATCGCCGCATCTACACGGTTGGACTGCAGCTGCAGGACAATCTCGGAGATTTTGCCGAGGGAGGTCAGCTGTGCGCCTTCGATGCCTTTAGCGATGTCTTCTTGAATGGAACCGCTCTGCACACCGATCTTGGTGCCTTTCAGCGCGTCCATAGTAGCGAATTTGTCTTTGTCGGCTTCACGCACAACTACTGCCTGAGTGGCTTTGTAATAGATTTCGGAAAGATCGACTTTCTCTCTGCGTTCTTCCGTCGGGCTGAGTCCTGAGATTACCATATCCACCCGTCCGCTGGACAGCTCGTTCAGCAAGGATTCGAAAGGCAGGTCCTTGATCACCAGCTCTGCGCCCATATCGGCCGCGATAGCCTTGGCAATATCGATATCAAAACCAACGATCGTATCCTTGCCGTCGACAACCTTATGAAATTCATACGGAGGGAAATCCGCGCTTGTACCCATGGTAAGTGTCTTCGCTTCGGCTACCGGTGCATCCGTGGCCGTGGCATCCCCGCTGGATGCATTGTTATTGGCCGCTTTATTCTGTCCACAGCCGGACAGCAAACCTGCTGCCAGCAGCAATCCTAATGATAGTTTACCCCATTTATTCATCTGTATCTCTCCCTATTCTCTTATAAGTGATCTACCATCTCTTGTTGACCGACTTATTATAAATCACAACGCATGAATATGCAAAGGCATTTTTTGTGACAGCCGATGTTATTTCAAGAGACTGTCCAGCAGAAACGTCAGGTAACTCCGGCTCCGCTTTTGCACATATTGTAAAAAGGAGTATATACTGATTAGTATCTCCTGTCAGCAGTTGCTCATGCATGCTGTGGTTCATGCGGCTGTGGCTGAGGGTATTAACTAGCTAAACCGGCAGTCTTCCGGATTTGTTTCGCACATTATTTTAAATAGGAGGTGCTTGCATGCTACTTGAAGCCTTGTACCATGTTCCCCGTGATAAATGGGCCTATGCCTACGATGCGGAAACGATACATCTGCGTGTGCGCACCAAACGTGACGATGTGGACTGTGTGGTCGCCCTAACCGGAGACAAATACGACTGGGATCACACCTATTACGAAATTATGATGGACAAAACGGCAACCGATGAGATGTTCGACTACTGGGAAGCTGCCGTCCGGCCGAAGTACAAACGTTTGTGCTATGTGTTCCGCATCAGTGCGGGCTCAGAGATTATCTATATGCTCGACAACGGCATCCGCTCCGAATGTCCGCCTCCGGCGGGTCATTATTACGAGTTCCCCTACATACACGGAAATGACCTGTTCAAGGTGCCGGAGTGGGCTAAGGATGCCGTATTCTATCAGATTATGGTGGAACGGTTCGCCAATGGTGATCCGAGCAATGACCCTGAAGGGACGGAAGCCTGGGGCGGTACCCCGCAGCTGAACAATTTCTTCGGCGGCGATCTGCAGGGAGTTCTGGATCATCTGGAGGATCTTCAGGATTTCGGCATCAATGCAATCTACTTCACACCGCTGTTCCTCTCCCCTTCCAATCACAAATACGACATCGTAGATTACAAAAAAGTCGATCCGCACTTCGGAGACAACCTCCTGCTGAAGCAGCTGGTAGAGCAGTGTCACCAGAAGGGAATCCGTGTGATGCTCGACGCCGTCTTCAATCATTGCAGCGATAAATTCCCGCCCTTTCAGGATGTGCTGGAGAAAGGCGAATACTCCGTATATAAGGACTGGTTTCACATCAATTCCTATCCCGTACAGGTGATTGACGGCATACCCACTTACGATACCTTTGGTTTCTACGGGGATATGCCCAAGTTCAATACCGCCAACCCTGAGGTCAAGAACTACCTGCTGGAGGTTGCCGAGTATTGGATTAAGGAGATCAAGGTTGACGGCTGGCGGCTTGATGTGGCGAATGAAGTGGACCATCATTTCTGGCGCGATTTCCGCGAAGTAGTCAAAAATGCCAATCCCGATGCGTATATCGTCGGTGAAGTATGGAGTGATTCCTTAACCTGGCTGCTCGGCGACCAGTTCGATTCAGTGATGAATTATCCGTTCTCCGGAACGGTGCTTGAATTCTTCAATGGCGGGATGGACGGCACCACCTTCGAGCACCGCATCGGTGCGCTTCTGATGCGCTACCCGCAGCAGACCAATGAGGTCGTCTTCAATCTGCTGGGAAGCCATGACCCCCCCCGTCTGCTTACCTGTGTAGGAGAAGACAAGCGGCGGCTGAAGCTGGCCGTGGTATTCCTGTTTACGTTTATGGGCACCCCTTGCATCTATTATGGCGATGAGATCGGACTAACAGGCAATGAAGATCCGGACTGCCGCAAATGTATGGAATGGGACAAAGCGAAGCAGGATCTGGAGCTGTATGACTTCTACCGCACCATGATCGCTCTGCGCAAGGAGCATAAGGCATTGCGCGAAGGGCGCTTCCGCGTCCTGCAGGCCTGTGAAGGCGATGCCTGCATCGTCTATGAACGTAATGACGACCTGCTCCACTTCACGATCTGGATGAATAACACCAACGATGTCCGTACCCTGAGCCATCCGATGGAAACCGATGATTGGCGGGATGCGCTCACCGGAGAAGATGTGGTTCCCGAGAACGGCATGATGCACATCCCGCTGGAGCCTTATGATTACCGGATCCTATGCCGCAATCTGCAGTGATATCAGAAGCAGCGGAGCCTCACCAACCTAACCTAGAACCTGCTCACCGCAAAGGGTGCCCCAGCAGCCATCTACATGGCACTGGGGCACCCTTATTGTTAGCTATTCCACCGCAACAAGGCGAGCTTATTGCGTAATTTCTGTATAAATATCAATATACTGCTGGGCTGACACATTCCAGCTGTAATCACCGGAGAAGGCATTTTTGGTCACTTTTTTCCAGTGCTCCGGCTTGCCGTAGAACGATATCGCCCGGCGGAGGGTAAACATCATGTCATGGGCATTGTAATCCTTAAAGGTGAACCCGTTGCCTGCACCGGTCTCCTCGTTGTAAGCCTGCACCGTATCGTTGAGACCGCCTGTCTCACGGACCACCGGAATGCTGCCATAACGCAGCGCCAGCAGTTGGCTGATACCGCACGGCTCGAACTTGGACGGCATCAGGAATAGGTCGCTGGCAGCATAGATTTTGCGGGAGAGCGCATCATTGAACAGAATCTGCGAAGACAGCTTGGTCGGATAACGCCAGGCCGCCTCACGGAACCAGCGCTCGTAGACCTCATCTCCTGTTCCCAATAGCACAAACTGAATATCGTCATAATAGAGCAGTTCGTCCAGAACCCGTGTAATCAGGTCAAGCCCTTTGGAGTCCACCAGCCGTGTTACCATCGCCACCATTGGAATGTACGGCGCTACAGGCAGGCCAAGCTCCTGCTGGAGCCCCAGCTTGTTCTCGGCTTTTTTGGCCAGATTGTTGCGGTAGCGGGTGAAGATCTGTTGGTCCGTCGATGGATTGTAGCTTTTCGTGTCAATGCCGTTAACTATTCCGCTCAGCTTGTCAGCCCGCGAATTCAGCAGTCCTTCCAGCCCATAACCGAAATACGGGGTACGAATCTCTTCCGCATAGGTAGGGCTTACCGTGGTTACATGGTCGCTGTACACAATACCCGCCTTCATAAAGTTGATATTGCCATAGTATTCGACGCCCTCGAAATAACTGTTGTCCAAGCCAAGCAATTCACCCAGCACCTCATACGGAAACACACCCTGATACAGCAGATTGTGAATCGTAAATACGGTACGGATGTTGCTGTAGAACGGATTATGGCGGTAATGTCCCTGCAGCAGCATCGGAATTACGGCAGCGTGCCAATCATGGCAATGCAGCACATCCGGCTGGAAATCGATCGCTTCCAGGCATTCAAGCACCGCTCTGTTGAAGAAGGCAAACCGTTCCCCGTCATCCATATAGCCATAAACACCGTCGCGGCCGAAATAATACTCATTGTCGACAAAATATACCGGAATGCCGTCATAGACCAGACGTTCGATCCCGCAATACTGGTTGCGCCAGCCGATGGGTACGTCCACCGCAGTAATATGCTCCAGCTTGGCAGTGAATTTGTCGGGAATCCCCTTGAACTTGGGCATAATCACCCTTACATCGACCCCTGCGGATTTCAAGGCTTTGGGCAAAGCGCCGATGACATCGGCCAGCCCTCCCGTTTTGATAAATGGATGACCTTCGGCTGCGGCAAAAAGAACCTTCATCTTCAAACTTCCCCCTTCGATATGGATTTCCTGCGGACCGCAGCAACCTTCTTCAGTAGTAGGAAGCCAAGCGGCGGAATAGTCAGCTCCAGGCTGTTCAGCTGCTTGTGCCATTCCAGCTTGCTGCTCTTCTGCGGCGCATTATGCTGCCCCGAACCCCCAAATAGAGCGGTGTCGGAGCTGAAAATCTCTTCATAGGTGCCGGCGCGCGGCACACCAATCCGGTAATTCCGGCGCGCCACCGGCTGAAAGTTAATAATCACGAACAGCGTATCCACCGGCTTCTTGCCTCTGCGGATGTAGGAAACCACACTTTGCTCACTGTCGTCCGCATCAATCCACTGGTAGCCATCCAACTCATGATCCAGCTCCCAGAGCGCTTTCTCAACGGTATAAAGCTTGTTAAGTGCTGCAGTGTAGGCTAGCATTTGCCGGTGGCTTTCATAATTCAGCAGCAGCCAATCCAACTGCTCCTGATCCTTCCATTCGATAAATTGCCCGAACTCTCCGCCCATGAACAGCAGCTTTTTGCCGGGATGGGTCATCTGATAGCCCAGCAGTTGCCGCAGTCCGGCAAATTTCTGCTCATAGGAGCCGGGCATCTTGTCCAGTAGCGATTTCTTGCCATGCACCACCTCGTCATGCGACAGCGGCAGGGTGTAATTCTCGGCGTAAGCATAACAGATCGGGAACGTCAGCAGATTATGATGAAAGGGGCGTGCCCCGAAATCATGTTCTATGTAACCCAGGGTATCATTCATCCAGCCCATATTCCATTTGTAATTAAAGCCCAGTCCTCCTTCATGCACAGGTGCAGTTACACCAGGCCAGGCGCTGGATTCCTCTGCCATCATTAAAGCTTTGGGATAATATTCAAAAATCGTCTTGTTGAGCCGCTGAATAAACTGGATCGCTTCCAGATTCTCATGTCCGCCATGAATATTCAGCGGGCTTCCCGGCTGGCCTTCCCGTTCGAAATCCATCCGCAGCATACTGGTAACCGCATCTACACGCATTCCGTCGATATGGTACAGATCAAACCAGAACAACGCATTGGAGATCAGAAACGAGATGACCTCCGGCTTGCTGAAATCAAAGGACAACGTGCCCCAGCCCTGCTTCTCGGCCAGCAGAGGATCACCATATTCATACAGTGGTGTGCCATCAAACATCCGCAGGCCGTGGGCATCCTTGGCAAAATGCGCCGGCACCCAGTCCAGCAGCACGCCGATTCCCGCCTGATGCAGCTGATCAATCAGATACATCAGTTCCTGAGGTTCACCATATCGGCTGGTTGCGGCAAAATAGCCGGTTCCCTGATAACCCCAGGACAGATCATAGGGATGTTCTGCCAGCGGCATAAACTCCACATGAGTATATCCTAACTCCAGCAGGTAAGGAATCAGCTGTCCGCTCATCTCCTGATACGAGTAGTATTCGCCGTCTTCCTTCTGGCGCCAGGTTCCAAAATGCATTTCATAAATGTTCATAGGCTGGGCATAGGGAGCTTTGCTTCTGCGCCGCCAGGCGGCATCTCCCCAGCCGTATCCGTCAAGTGCGGCAACTACGGATGCCGTGGCCGGACGAAGTTCGGCCTTGAAGGCATATGGATCGGCTTTTAGAAAGCTCTCACCGCCTGGGCCGACAATCCTGTATTTGTAAAAAGTTCCCGGGCGAATCCCAGGGAAAAAACGACTCCAAAATCCTGAATCGGGTATCCTATATAACGAGTCCGCGTTCAACATTCCGTCCCAGCCGTTATGATCACCAGCCAGACCTACATATGCCGCATTAGGAGCCCACACGGTAAACCTTACACCGGAAATCCCTTCTAGGCCGGCTATGTGCGCGCCCAGCATGGTATAGCTGCGGTAATTGGTTCCTTCATGGAACAAGTAGATATCTGCAGATGACGGGAGGGTTTCCGTGTTTGATGTTTCAGCCAATTCATCACCACCTTTTTCATTTAGGAATCACCTATTACATTACCCGAAACAGGCGCTTTTGAAAATGATTTGCTCTGAAAAGAAATGATTTACTGAGAACAAATAATATTCATGTAATTTTCCTTGATACAGCACAATATAATTCCCTTATGTCGTTTCAAGAGGCCAGCGGCAGTTTATATTACAAGCATTGACAAAAAAATGGGAGGGATAACAAATGAGTAAAAAAGATTGCATCGCCATGTTATTGGCAGGAGGGGAAGGACGGAGATTGGCTCCCCTCACTTCCAAAATGGCAAAACCTGCAGTCCCTTTCGGTGGACAGTATAGAATCATTGATTTCCCCCTCAGCAATTGTGTCAATTCGGAAATTGACACAGTAGGCGTATTAACACAATATGAAGCAGAATCCCTGCATCAGCATATTGGTGAAGGCGAGCCTTGGGGATTGCATACTACAGAGGATCAGGGCGTTACCTTGCTTCCATCCGGTATTGAAGGCAGAGAAAGCTACTCGGGAACAGCCGATGCTATTTATAAGAACATTGAATTTATCAACAGCCGTAATCCTGAGAATGTGCTGATCCTTTCGGGTGACCACATCTATCACATGGATTACCGCAAGATGCTGGAGCATCATGTAAGCAAAGGCGCTCAAGCAACTATCTCGGTGATCGAGGTTCCGTGGAATGAAGCCAGCCGATTTGGTGTGCTGAGTGTGGATGAGGATCTGAAAATATCCGAATTCGCCGAGAAACCGCAGAACCCTACCAGCAACCTGGCCTCCATGGGTATCTATATGTTCCGTTGGGACTATCTGAGAGAACATCTGCTGCGTGATGCGGCTGAAGAGAATTCCAGCCATGATTTCGGCAAGGACGTTATTCCGAACATGCTGGAGCTGAACGATGCCCTTTTTGCCTACCGTTTCGATGGGTACTGGAGAGATGTGGGTACAGTTGACAGCCTCTGGGAAGCCCATATGGACCTGCTTCAGGCTGACAATGGCTGGCAGCTGGACAATGTCAGCTGGCCAATGTTCAGCCGGGCGCGCCGGCCTATGCTGTCTGTTCACAAGCCACGTGTGCAGATTCCGGCAGTGGACTCCCTTGTAGATGATTTCTCTCTGCTGGAGGGAAGCCTGCAGCGTTCCGTAATCTTCGGAGGCGTGGAGATCGGCAAGCAGAGCCAGATTAAGCGAAGTATTATCATGCCGGGTGTACGTGTAGGACGCGGGGTGCTGATCGAACATGCGATTATTGGCGAAGGTGCGGTGATTAAGGACGGTGCGGTGATTAAAGGCAGTGCCGATAATATTATCGTAGTGGGACCCCATGAGACGGTTGCGGCTAAGCCGGTCGTACGTACCCAGCCTACCCGCATGCTGAAAGAGGTGTATGAGAAGACGGGCCGCCTGCGTGCTGAAAGCCTGCCTTCATAAAATAAGTAACTCATCTACGGAAGTGGGTATCAAATCTAAAGGGGCTGCCGAACTTGTCTGCATAGACAGGTTCGGCAGCCCCTTTAGATGTTAGCCAAGATCAGTGAAATCAGGTGGCGTCGCCCCGCCATTCCCTATCCAGCAGACTAAGCTCAATACAATCTACATATTGTCCGTTAAACAGAGCGGACTCACGTTTGTTGCCTTCGCGGCGGAAGCCGCACGCCTCATAAATCTTCAGGGCAGCGGTATTATACTCAAACACGCCCAGTGATATCCGGTGCAGCCTGAGCGCGTCGAAGCTGATCCGCAGCACTTCCTTCACCATCGCCGTGCCTGCGCCGCGCCCCTGAAATTCAGGATCTACCATCACCCTGCTGATTCGTGCTGAGTGGTTCTCCCGGTCAATAGCCGACAGGCTGATATGCCCGATTACCTGGCCGGTGGCGGAGTGGACCGCACTGTAGATCAGGGATTCCGATTCAGCCGAATGGTTGCTTCCTTCGATGTAATGCTTCAGCTGTTCCTCATCCAGAGGGTAGCGGAAGGACGGACCGGCCCACTGCTTCAGATACTCGGCCGAGGGGCTCCAGCGCTTCAACTGCTCGAAATCAGCTGGCGATATATATCGTAGCAGCACCTTGGCATGGCCTCGCGCTTGCTCGAAATGCTCGTACAGGTTAACAAGCCGGCCTGCTCCCATATCGCGTGTACCCTTATAATGAAAGCCGAGGCCCTGGTAGTAACGGTTAAGCTTGATGTTATGCGCTACAGTGTCGAAGCGCAGGGCTTTGCAGCCCAGCACTCTGGCCTGGCGTACAGCGAACTGAAGCATGGCTTCCCCCAGCCCCTGCCCGCGCCGGGTTACATCAACGGCGAGTCTATGAAGATAGGCATACGACTCATCATTCAAATCTCCCCAGTACTGCAGATCACTGAACTGGAGTGTAAACATACCTACAGCCTCTGTGCCGTCCACAGCAAGATACACCTGTCTGTCCACAAAATATCCGGCAATAGCCTGTTCCGTAAACTGTTCCGGGTTCCACTGCTTGATCCCGCAGCTCAACATCCACTGCGCCGCCCCTTTCAGCAGCCTGAGCACATCAACCGCATGCTCCTGGTCGGCGCGGATAATCTGGATACCTTCTATAGGAGAGGCGGCGCCTGCTGTAGATTGGTTATCATCCATTTCTATCTTTCCTCCCTTGAGGTCTCTATATTTCTGCATCTGGATCGGGCTGCAGCTCGGGCGCAGGCTCTGCATCCGGAAGCCGGTCGGTGACGGGCAAGATCACCGTTACCTGGGTGCCGCTGCCCAACTCGCTGTCCAGCATCAGCTTGCCGTTATGCAGCTCCACAAGCTGCTGGGAGATGGCCAGGCCGAGGCCGGTGCCTCCGTTTAATGCATCTACCTGGAAGAAACGGTCCCGTACTCTCTCCAGATGGCTCTCGCTGATTCCAATTCCGCTGTCCCTTACCGCAATTGCAGCCTCGTGGCTGTTGTGCGGCAGGGCGGACAAGACAATGCTGGAATCCTCATGCGAGAATTTGATCGCATTATCCACCAGGTTAAGGAAGACCTGCTTCAGCCGGTTGGCATCCCCTTTGACATGCAGCTGCTCATCGCATTCCAGCAGCAGCCGGATGCGCTTCTTCTCCGCCTTCGCCCACACATTAAGAATCGTCTCCTGCAGCAGCACCTTAACGTTCACAACGCCAATATTCAGCTTCATCTCATTCTGCTGCAGCTTGGAGAAATCAAGAATCTCCTCTACCAGACCAATCAAACGATCGCTTTCCTTGGAGATGATGCTCATGCCAAGCTTCGTCTCCTCGGGATCATAACCGCCCGAGACCAAGGTCTCGCTCCAGCCCTTGATGCTGGTCAGCGGAGTACGCAGCTCATGGGAGATCGAGGAGATGAAGTCATCCTTAATCTGGTTGCTGCGGACAATTTCCTGTGCCATGTAATTGAGCGTGGAAGCCAGGTCACCAATCTCATACTTATAGTCGCCTTTGATGCGCATATTAAAGCGCCCTTTAGCCATCTGCGCAGAGACTGCCGTAATGTTATTGAGCGGCTTGACAATAGAATTCGCCAGTCCGAAGCTGAATAACACGACAATCGCCATTACCGCTGCCCCAATAGCGGCGGATACGAGTGTAATATTAAACAGATCGCTGTTTATGCGTTCAACGGAAGTCATATAACGCAGCACATAGGTGTCACGCCCATGAATGGTGAGAACCTTGGAGACGGCCATCACACTTTCGTTGGTGCCCGCCTGCCGTCCTACCCAGCGGCCAAAGTCGCCGCCCAGCGCTTCCGGGACATCGCTGGTCGTGATTGTACGGTCCGGCTGGAATCCGGTCGTACTGGTAATCACATCCCCTTTGAGCGATAGAATCTCTAACTCAGTGAGGTCCATTTTGAAATGCTTCAGCAGTCCCTGCATCTGAGAGGACGACTCCGCACCGCCGGGGACCAGATAGGTCTGATAGTATTCATCCGCCGCCGTAATGTACGAGTTGATCTTCTGGTACACACTGTCATAATAATACGTTCGGATGGCCAGCAGAAAAATGACTTCTACCAGGAGAAGCGCCATAAAGACTACAAGAATGTAGTGCAGTACAATTTGTCTGCGCATCCCCTTCTTAATCATTGGCCTTGGCCTTTCCATTTATAGCCGTGCCCCCATACGGTCTGCAGATATTCAGGCTCTGACGGATTATTTTCGATCTTCTGGCGCAGGCGCCGGATGTTCACATCCACAATCTTGGGATCACCCATATACTCCTTGCCCCAGACATGATCAAGCAGCAGATCACGGCTAAGCGGGGTGTTCTCCTTCTCCAGGAAGAACTGGATCAGCGAGAATTCAGTAGGCGTCAGCTCAATCGCATCGCCGTTACGCTTGAATTGCTTGGCGATCAGGTCCAGCGTAAAGGGGCCTGAATGAAAGGAGACCTTGGCTGACTGCTCACGGTGAACATTGACCCGGCGCAGCAGCGACTGAATACGGGCGATCAGCTCGGTTGGGCTGAACGGCTTGCTGACGTGATCATCTGCCCCGACTGATAAGGCATATACCTTATCCTGCTCCTGTACTTTGGCGGTCAGGAAAATAATCCCCAGCCGTTCATTGGTTTCCCGGATACGTCTGCAGACCTCAAACCCGTCAATGCCAGGCACCATTACGTCAAGCAGGGCAATATCAATATCCGGAATGGTGGTCAGCTTGTGCAGCGCTTCATTGCCTTCCGCCGCCTCTACTACCTCAAACCCGTTTCGTTTCAGGTTGATTACGATAAAACTGCGGATGGATTCCTCATCCTCCAGGATCAGAACTTTACTCATCGATTCCCTTCCTTTCAATGGGGGAGGCAATTTTGTTGCTGTCCGCCCTGTTTGTACTCTGCTGTAGTTCACCACGGTAGCCAATAATCTTGTTCGCATCACTGCCCAGCAGCTCCCAGCCGTTGTTCTTGGCCCGGTCCCATTCCAGCGGTGAGAAGAAGCTTAACTCCGCCACCGTCTCGCCTGTATCGGACATCACAAATTTCAGCGACTTGTCCATGACCGACTTCGTATCCACGGTAACTCTGCCATGCCACTCAGGGTCAAATTGAATTTTAAAGCGGTCCAGTGGATCACGATATTGCTGGGACACAAAGGTTAATCCGGCCTTGCCGTCCCACTTATAATAGGAATTGAAATACGGGATGTCTTCGGGATCGAAATACTCCCAACCCTTAGGCGGTTCCAGCAGCCCGATTTCGATAATTCCGTCCTTGTCGATATCCTCGCTGTCGATCAAGCGGTCTTTATAGGTTCGTGAATCGCCGGGTATGACCACCTTCAGCTTGTTGTTCTCCATGATTACCATGTTGGTGTAGGCGGATTGGGAGTCCACAGCAGCGTCCAGCACAATACCTTCTTGATCCTCGGCTACTTTACCTGCGACAATATTGTAATAATTCTTAAAATACGGGTCCAGCTCCAGCTTATCCAGCAACTTAAAGCCATCATCATACTGGTAAGTGGTTAAGGTGGCGAATTCATTACGTTTGAAATAGACAACCGTAACATCCTGGATTCCATCCTCATTCAAATCACCGATGATATATTTGGAATAAGGCCATGCCTGCAATTCCTCAAGCGAACCGCTCGAATAGCTGTAGACCACCACGCCTTTTTCCTCGCCACGAGAATAACCTGTAATGATATCCAGCTTCCCGTCCCCGGTCACATCCTTCAGATCGACCGACTCCAGCAGCGTGCCAACCCCGTCAAAAATCAGCTTCCGTACCCAGGTATCGCCCTGCTTCTCCAGAATCATACCGTGAATCTGCACGGCTTCCCCCGGAGTTTCATAGAAGACCAACGTTTCCATGATTCCGTCCTTATTGAGATCCTCGGTAAAAATCGAGCTGTCATCGTCATTGGATGGACGGATCAGGGAGGAACCGGTAGGCTTCAGCGATTCTATCGCAGCCATCAATGTGGCTTTGTCAGCGGACAGCCTGGGCGCCTTCATCTTGGAGGCCGGGTCGCTGATGAAGGTGCAACCGGGCAACAGGGATAACGTCAGTGATAGGATCACGACACGCGTAAGTCCTGGCAACTTCAACTCCATCACTCATTTCTGTGTGCCTTAATAATCATATTAATACAGGTTCGCACGCTCCTGGGACGTGAGTCTGCGCCCTTTAACATCATGTTTGATTCTGCCGTCTTCAAGCACCCAGAGCCGGGTGGCATACCGCTCTGCCAGCTCAATCGGCAGTACGGTCACTATGATAAGCCCCGTTTCCTTGCATAACTTGCGCAGGGTCTCCATCACCTTCTCCGCTGACTTCGGGTCCAGACCCGTCACCGGCTCATCGGCCAGGATCACCTTGGCGCCATGGACCAATGCCCGGGCAATCGCCACACGCTGGCGTTCGCCGCCGCTCAGCTGGCTTGTCTTCAGCTTGGCCTTGTCCAGCAGTCCGAGCGCATCCAGCTCGTCCATTGCGCCCATATAATCATCCGAGCGCACCATTCCTGTAATCATCCGCCAGAGCGGGGTCTGCGAGGACTGGCCGATCAGTACATTCTTAAGTGCAGTACGGTTGGGATTCAGCTCCGCATTCTGCTCCAGATACGCCCACTCACGGCGGATCTTACGCTTGCCTCCCAGGAAATTGCCGTGGATATCGGTGCCATCCACTCTGAAATTACCTCTGTCCCACTTCTCCCGCAGCGCCAGACAGCGCAGTAAGGTCGACTTGCCGCTGCCGCTGCCTCCTAGCAGACCGACCAGCTCGCCTGCTTCCAATTGAAAGCCCACGTCACGCAGCACCGGGATTTTATCCTCGCCAACGGCTTTGGCTAAATGTTCAACTGTAATCATAAGTTCAGTCTCTCCTGTCTTCATCTCTACTTCTTATAGTGTACTCTGAAAGCGAGATCAAATTCCATGCGAGCACTCGTTCTTATCTTAACTCAAATGTCTTTCCGTTGCGAGAATAATAAGCCAAGCAGGCCAAAGAGAAGGTAAAGGCCCCCCATCAGCCCGAATACAAACCCTCCCTTGCCCCATTGCAGCACCAGCCCGCCGATTCCCGGACCCAGGATATTGCCGAGACTGAAATGGAAGGAAGCTACTACATTGGCGGCCGAACCGATCGCTGGCAAGGCCGAGCGGAAGCTGGAGCAGCAGCCCGCCAATACCGGTAAATGGCAGCAAGGCGGCAATCTGGTCGGTGCTGTAGCCGATGCGCAGACCAGACACCGGGAAGCTGCTGTTCAGGCTGGCTTCCATATAGCCGTATAAAAGCGCAGGAATCAAGGCATACCATGCGAGAGCATAACTGCGGCGGAAGATGAGTCCTCCTATATAATACAGTAGTTATACAATCTCATGCGAAAAGGCAAACAGAGAACATTATAGTGGACAACCTTCTTCAAAACAAGAGATAATATATAGAAATGACGGATTTATTGGGGGTGCCTGCTTCATGGACTATGAATTAAAAATCGATGTCTCGCCGGTTTACGAGCTGCTGGACAGTTTTATGTTATATGTGACAAGAAAATGGATCATCAATCTCGATATGGGACCCGATTGGGTTCAGGAGGTCGAGAGCCGGATTCCGCCCCATGTGGTGGCTTCGCTGATGCAGGCTGCCCAGTGGCCCCTAGATGATTACGATGTGCTGTATGCGCTGGCTTACACCCGGGGTCCTGCTGCCAAGGTGCTGCAGTTCCTGGAGGTGATGGAAGCTGTCTCGCTGGAGGAATGCATGCATTCCGTTACGCCGTTTATTCCTGGCTTCACGATGGAGGACTGCACCCGCATCAAGCTGGGGTATATCCCGCTGCTGCGTCTGTGGCATGAACATTACTTCCGCCGGGTGGAGCACAAGATTTTGCCCCTGCTGATTGAAGATGCTTCCGAGAAAAAGATGCTCGAAAGCAAAATGGCGCCGATGGCGCTGATCGAATATGCCTCCGGCGGCGTGGTCATTGAGGACATCCCCGATCTGCGGACGATTGTGCTGCTGCCTACATACCATAACCGCCCCATTAACACTTACTGCTTCTACAAGACATTAATGATTGTGCAGTATCCGGTGGATGTCCCGATGGAAGATGAGGCTGAGCCGCCTACGGTCCTGCTGCGGATGACCAAAGCCCTCTCCGACCCTACCCGGCTGAGGCTGCTCCGTTATGTGGCACGCGAGCCCAAGACGCTGTGGGAGATGCAGTCGGATCTGGGCCAGTCCAGCGAGATGCTGATGCACCATTTGCTAATGCTGCGGGTGGCCGGACTGCTGCGGATTCATCTGCGCGGAGACAGCGACGAGCGGTTCAGTATCCGCCCGGACGGGGCTTCCGAGCTTCAGATGTTCCTGGAGTCCTATATTCGTTTATAATTAAGATACAGCTGAAGATACAAGGAGTGAGCAGCATGAAATTTATTACACAACAAGTCATTTTTGATCTGGATGATACCCTTGTCCACTGCAACAAATATTTCGATCTCATTCTGGGGCAATATTTCGAATTCATGAGCGACTGGTTCAGCGTCGAAGGCCCTACCACACAGGAGCTGCGCAACAAGCAGGTTGAGATCGACGTGGAGACGGTCAGCACCAGCGGTCTGGCCAGTGACAATTTCCCCAAATCACTGATTGCAACCTACCGCTTCTTCTGCGCCAAATACGGACGCAAGCCAGACCCGTATCATGAGCAGCAGCTGATGAAGCTTGGAATGAGTGTCTACGACCAGGAGATCGAAGCTTATCCCGGCATGGTCGAAACGCTGGATTCCCTGAAACAGGACGGCCACCATCTGTATTTGTATACCGGCGGCGACGATACAATTCAGCAGCGCAAGATCCAGCAGATGAAGCTGGACGCCTATTTCGACGACCGGATCTATATCCGCCAGCACAAGAATGTAGAGGCACTGGAGAACATCCTGAGCAGCCATCAGTTCGACCGCAAGGTTACCTGGATGATTGGCAACTCCCTGCGGACAGATGTGCTGCCAGCCCTCACCGCCGGAATCAACAGCATCTATCTGAAGCAGCAGAATGAATGGCTCTACAACCTGATTGAGCTGCAGCGTGAAATGCAGCAGTCAGTACTGACCATCTCCTCCATTAATGAGGTGCCTCCGGTTATCCGTTCTGCTGCCCGGCTCACCCATCACGGCTGAGGTTCAGTACCACGCAAGGTGTTAGAAATGGCATAGGCAAGTACGGACAGGTCTGATAATCTATTGCAGTATGATTCCATCCTGTGCCGGAGGTAAGCCATGAATAATAGAAACGGGCGCAAGCAGGCCCCCAGCTACACCATCCCAATGCTGTTGGCTGTAGCCGGAGTAATCCTGCTGGCCGCAGCCCTTTATCTAATTACAGGGAACAACAATGACCTGGAGGATCTGCCGAATTATACGGATGTCAAAGGCACGATCGTAGTCGATGGACTGAAATACGAGAAGCAGCCACATCTGGGCAGTCCTGATGCCAAGATCAAGGTCATCGAATTCGCCGATTTCAAATGTCCTGCCTGCAGGAAATGGACGGACAAATATCTCGACAGCTTCATTAAGGATTATGTAGACACGGGTAAGGTAGAATTTTTCTTCATGAACTTTGCATTTCTGGACCGGGATTCCTATCTGGCAGCCAGTGCCGGTGAGGCTATTTATCAGCAGAGCAACGAGAAGTTCTGGGAGTACTTGCACAAGCTGTATGCCAATCAGGGCGATGAGAGCGAGATCTGGGCTACCCAGAAATTCATCCTGAAGTTCGTGAAATCCAATATGGATGGCATCGATTACCAGCGCTTCAAGCAGGATCTGGAGAACCAGACTTATATGCTGGACGTGAAAGAAGATTTCAAGATCGCCGGCTCCTATGGCGTCAATGGCACTCCCAAGTTTATGGTAGACGGAGTACTGCTGAAGGACTCCAAATACGAGACCTTAACGGCTGCGATTGAGTCACAGCTGGCCAAGGCCGGGAAGTAGCCCAAATAGTCGTTATTGTTAGATTCTTAGCAGGACCAGACCCCATATGATAATCTAAAGTTCAACTTATATAGCAAGCATTTAGTAGGTTGCCGCGGAACGTTCGGAGCAAATAGATGCGAAAGTGCAACTAAATTTGGCTGAACCTCCCACCAGCGGACGAATAAGTGCGATTGTGCAACTAATTTTGGGTAAATCAGCCCTTTAACGCTCAAAAGATGATATTAGATGCGTTATCGCACTTATTTCCTCCAAAACGCTGAAAATCCACCAATTAGATGCAGAATCGCAACTAAATTAATGGTTCGAACTTAGGTAATCACCATGGTCCTGAATCTTCTCTATCATCAAAAAGAATCCAAAAGAGGGTGACCCCTGGCCAGCACATGGCTGGAGGTCACCCTCTTTTGCTGATGAAATTTATATATCAATAAGTCCAATATGGATGGATTGAGTTCACTCCACGTTCAGCTGTCCCGTGCTGGCATTGCCAAGCACCAGCTTGCCTTCTATAGGAGAACCGTCTGCAGCCGCAAGCTTCAGCTTGCCGGTTTTGCCTTTCTCCAGCAGCGCTTTGACCTGAGAATCCGTGAGGCTGCGCCCATGCGTCTCTTTCCAGATCACAAACTTGCAGCCTTCCTTATAATGGGAGCAGCCGTAGCCTTTGCGGCCCATGAAGATCATCCCACCGCAGCCCGGGCTGGGACAGGCCCCGATAATCTTCGGGCCGCTGTCCGTCGCTTCCGCAGAGCCGACTGTACGGGCCGGCGCCTTGGCGGCTTGTGCCCCAGGCTCCGCTCGTTTCCTTGCGGCCGGCTTGGCCGCCGCCCCACTGGCTGCTCCGCTGCTGCCGCGTCCCTTCGCTCCCGCCTTCGTAGAAGGCGTCTCCCCTTCAAAGGCTGTCTTCGCGGCGCGGGACTGCACCCGCACTTTGTCTACGATCATGGAGGCGAACTTCTTCACGTTCTCCATGAATTGGTCATCGGAGGCAGAGCCTCTGGAGATTTGATTAAGCCGCCGCTCCCACTGGCCGGTCATCTCCGGCGAGGTCAGCAGCTCGATCCCCGCTCCGCGGATCAGCTCAATGACCATCCGGCCCTTTTGGGTCAGGGCGATTTTTTTACCCTGCATTTCGACGTATCCGACATTCTTCAGCCGTTCAATGGTTGCCGCACGGGTGGCCGGAGTGCCCAGACCCGAATCCTTCATCGCGTCCCGCAGCTCTTCATCCTCAATCTGCTTGCCTGCGCTCTCCATCGCTTTGAGCAGCGTTCCCTCCGTATAATGCTTGGGCGGCTGGGTATCCTTCTCTTTAACCACCGCATCATTGCAGACCACCGCTTCCGAAGCTTGAATCGAAAAAGGCTCGTTCACCTCCACCTCTTCCTCTTCTTCATCATCCTTGCCTTTGCCCTTGGCCGGCTTGGCCTTGTCCTTCTTCTGGTCGGCATAGATCACCTTCCAGCCCAGGCTAAGCAGCTCCTTCACCGTCGTCTTGAACTTCTCCTGCTCCACTTCAGTAATGACCGTATGGACCTTATATTCGGCTGCAGGATAGAACTGGGACAGAAAGCGGCGCACGATCAGATCATACAGCTTGGCTTCATCTGCGCTAAGGCCCGAGGCCTTGCGGTTGGTTGGCAGAATGGCATGGTGATCCTCAACCTTGGACGGATTGCAGATAAACTTGTTGCCTTTATGCACCAGACTGCGGTTTGCCCCTTTCACCCATTCGTCATAGGAGGTACCCTGCAGCGCGGATAAGGTTTTGTGCATCTCCGGAATGTTCTGCTCCGTCACATAATTCGAGTTGGTCCGGGGATAGGAGATCACCTTATGTTTTTCATAGAGCGCCTGGGCCAAATCGAGTGTTTTTTTAGCTGAAAAAGCATATTTGCCGTTCGCCTCCCGCTGCAGCAGCGTTAGATCATACAGCTTGTTCGGATATTCCTTGGTCTCCTTGACCTCGTAGGATGCGATCACACCCGGTTTGCCCTTCACCTTGGCGGCAAGTGCTTCTGCTCTGGCCCCATCGGTCAGCTTGTCTCCCTGCCACATGCCTTTATAGGCTACTTCCCCTTGCGTGAAATGTCCCTCTACCTCAAAAAACTTCAGCGATGAGAAGCTCTCTATCGTCTTCTGACGGTCATAAATCAATGCAAGCACCGGCGTCTGAACTCTGCCCACCGACAGCAGCACATTATGTTTGGTTGTAAAAGCTCTGGAACCGTTCATTCCAATCAGCCAGTCGGCTTCGCTGCGCGCTTTGGCCGCTTTGGTCAGGTTCTCATATTCCGCCCCGTCCTTCAGCTCCTGAAACCCCTTGCGGATCGTCTCCGGGGTCAGATCGGAAATCCACAGCCGCTTCACAGGCTGCGCAAGCTTCAGATGACGCTGGATCAGCGAGAAAATATGCTGTCCTTCCCGCCCCGCATCACAGGAGTTGACCAGCTGATCACAACGTTTGGCCAGCTCTCCTATCACCTTCAGCTGATCGAGAGTCCGCGCATTGGGCACCAGCTTGAATTGCTCGGGGATAATCGGCAGATCATTGATATTCCATTTCTTATATTTGGCATCATAGGCTTCCGGCTCCGCCAGACCGATCAGGTGGCCGATGGCCCAGGTGATAATATACTGTTCCCCTTCCAGGTAGGAACGGTGGTTCTTGGCCTTCGGTTCTATTGCGGCTGCGATATTGCGCCCCATGTCCGGTTTCTCCGCAATAATAAGTATCTTCAACAATAATCGCTCCTTACCTTTTCGTTCTTTATTCCATCAAGTTCACATTCCACAGAAGTTTATTATAACATTAACCGACCGATTTTTAACGCTGGCTGATTTGAGAGATGAAATAAAGACCCGCTCCGTTGAGAGAGAACCCCTTCAACCGCAAACATTTCCATTTCAGGGGAGTACTATATCTTTTTGATTCAGGAAAAAAAATATATATATAAAATACATCATAATTGCGGGCAAACATATGAAATGTTGAGGTCAATCTGCCGAAGTATGAGTATAACCCTTCACGTTAGGTAGGACCAAAATTACACATAAAAAAACGTGAAGAGGATTAGAACCATTTGAACCAATTTTAGGGGGAGCCTGACCATGAAGAACTTATTTGAGCGCATTACACAAGCACTATTGTCCCGTTCCCTGCAGAGAAGAATGATGATGATCTTCTCCATCATGCTTATCCTGCCCATTCTCAGTGTGAGCTACTTCTCTTACGCCAGTTCCAAGCAGGAGCTGGAGCTTAAGATGCAGGAAACCACACGGTCGAGCGTGGGTCTGCTGAACACCACGATTCAGGAGATGGTAGGTTCGACTGAACGCAATATTTCACAGCTCAGCCAGCAGATCTCTTCACCGGAAGTCAGCGGCAAGCCCGCAGAAATACGGACGTTGATTGAACTGTTCGTCAAGGAACACCCTGAACTGGAGATCCTTACTGTGGGAAATAATAACGGAGACTGGATGAAAGCACCCGACCCGGGTGCTCAGGAGTATGATCCACGAACCCGCGACTGGTACAAGGCTTCCATGAATAATCCGGGCGAAATCACAATTATTGACCCCTTCGCTTCGGCTACAACCGGCAATTATAATCTTTATGTCTCCAAGACACTGACTGACGGCCAGGGCGCACTGACAGCCAGTATTAATCTGGCTCACCTGGGAGACGTAGTTAAGCAGATCAAGCTGGGCAAGGACGGCTATATTTATATAGCCGACCGCAATCATAAATTCGTCTCACATCCGACCAAAAAAGCGGGTGAGGATATAGCCCCTGAAGTCATAAAGCTGCTGGAGAATGGGAATGGTGAAATCGCTTATGTCAATCCGGATACCGGAGGCCAGATGCGGGGCTTCTACACTACCGATGAAGCGACTGGTTTCATTATCGTGGGCGTACTCGCCACTGAGGAATTCTCGGATGCATCCCTGCCTATCCTGTACACAGGCCTGACGGTGCTCGGCATCGCGTTGGTGGCGGCTCTGGTTCTGATGTATCTGGCGGTCCGCACCATTACGAAGCCGATCCTTGTGCTCAACCGTTCTGCGCGCCGGGTCAGCGAAGGCCATCTAAACGAGCAGATTCAGATCAAACGCAAGGATGAGATCGGCCAGCTGGCCGAGAATTACAATCTGATGGTCAGTTCGCTGCGCGGCATAGTGGTTGGTATTTCGGAAACCTCGGGCCAACTATCGGCCTCCAGCCAGGAGCTGTCCGCGACCACCGAAGAGAATTCACGGGCTGTAGAATACGTCACCGAGCTGGTGCAGGATTCACTCACCGGAGCGGAGACTCAGACTGCAGCTATGGCAGAAACCTCGCGGGCGATGGAGGAGATGTCTTCCGGCATCCAAAAGATAGCCGAAGCTGCCGCTTCCATCGTAGACTCCTCGGGGGATACCATTCAAGATGTGCAGACAGGCAACCTCAAGGTAGAGCAGGTCAGCCGTCAGATGGATGCCATCCGGGAATCAACCCTCTATTCCTCCGGGCTGATCGGACAGTTGAACGGCCTCAATGCACAGGTTTCGGAGATGAGCTCCGCGATTTCCAATATCGCCGTTCAGACCAATCTGCTCTCGCTGAATGCCGGAATCGAGGCTGCCCGCGCCGGTGAACATGGCAGAGGGTTCGCTGTGGTAGCCACAGAGGTAAGGAAGCTGGCTGACCAGTCCAAATCCACGGCAGGCAGCATCCAGGAGACGATTGAGCAGATGACCGAGCTGATCAACCAGACCTATGATGCGATCCACCACCGCGTATCTGCCGATGTAGAGCTGGGAATCCAGGTGACGACAGAAGCCAAGGAAGCTTTCAGCAGCATTAAACAGTCCACCTCCAAGATTAGCGGGCAGATTCACGATATCTCGGCCATCACCGAGCAGATGTCTGCAGGAGCCGAAGAGATCGCCGCCTCCGTCCAGGAGATAGCCGACATCTCCCGCACTACTTCAGATGCCTTCCAGAGTGTCACTGCCGCGACGGAGGAACAGCTGGCCTCCATGCAGGAGATCACCAGCTCATCCAACGAGCTGTCCGCCATGGCCGGTGAACTGCAGCAGAAGATTGAACACTTTAATCTTGAAGATTAGAGCTGTGTTTCATGCAAAAAGCCGCCTCCCCCGTGCAAACGGGGGAGGCGGCTTTTAAGGTTGCTTGACCACTTATACAAGCACCGTAGAACCCATCAGGTATTTGTCTACTTCACGCGCAGCTTCGCGTCCTTCATTAATTGCCCAGACCACAAGGCTCTGGCCACGACGCATATCGCCTGCCGCAAAGACTTTGTCCACATTGGTGTTGAACTTGCCGTAGCGCGCCTTCACATTCGTGCGCCGGTCTGTGTCCAGCTTCAACTCCTGCACAATATCCTGCTCCGGTCCATCAAATCCAATTGCGATCAGAGCAAGCTGAGCCGGATAGACAGCTTCTGTTCCCGGTACAGGCTGGTAAATCTTGCGGCCAGTCTCATCCACCATCCGGCGGATCTGCACGGTGTGAAGCTCCTTCAGGTTGCCTTCATCATCACCGACAAACTTGGTGGTCATGATTGAGAATTCACGTGGATCATCGCCAAACAGTGCCTTGGCTTCCTGCTGCGCGTAATCCAGCGTATATACATTCGGGAATTGCGGCCATGGGTTCGCCAGCGGATCACGCTCCAGCGGTGCCTTGTCATGGGTACCGAATTGGGTAATGCTGTTGCAGCCATGACGCAGTGAAGTCGCTACGCAGTCAGAGCCCGTATCCCCGCCACCCAATACGATAACATCCTTACCGGCAGCAGAGACATAGTTGCCATCCTCCAGGTTGGAGTTCAGGTAGCTCTTGATCGTACCGTTCAGGTAATCCATCGCATACATAACACCTTTAAGGTGGTTGCCTTCGACATTGAATTGACGGGCCTTGGTAGCTCCTCCGCATAATACCACGGCATCATATTCATCAACGAGCTGCTGAGCCGGTATATCCTTGCCGATTTCGGTATTCACCACGAAGTTAACGCCTTCGGCAGCGAGCAGGTCCACCCGCCGCTGAACGACTCTCTTGTCCAGCTTCATGGTAGGAATGCCGTAGGTAAGCAATCCGCCGATCCGGTCGCTGCGCTCGTATACAGTCACTGTATGGCCGGCTTTGTTCAGCTGTGCTGCCGCTGCCAGTCCTGCGGGACCCGAACCCACGATGGCTACGGTTCTGCCTGTACGTTTCTCCGGCGGAGATGGTATAACCCAGCCTTCCTCAAACCCTTTATCGATAATTGCCAGCTCAATCGTCTTGATGGTGACCGGCTGACCAATCAATCCTACAGTACAGGAACCTTCACAAGGCGCAGGACAGATGCTGCCGGTGAATTCAGGGAAGTTATTCGTCTTGTGCAGGCGCTCCAGCGCTTCCTTCCAGAGACCCCGGTACACCAGGTTGTTCCACTCGGGAATCAGATTATGCACAGGACAACCTGAGGTTCCGCCCGCCATGTCGATTCCGGTATGGCAGTATGGAGTACCGCAATCCATACAACGGGCACCTTGTGTGCGAAGCTCTTCCTCTGATAGATGATGATGAAACTCTTCCCAATCTTTGACGCGCTGCTCAGGATCACGGTCACCCGGGAGCTGGCGTTTATACTCCATAAAACCTGTTGGTGTAGACATATTTACGTATCCCCCATCCGTTCTCTTCTGTAGATGTATAGTACATTGTAACCCTCTGCGTCATTATTATGGCAAAAGCCGCATCATGCGGTACCTGTACATTCTATACAATCTTATCATTTCTAATTTTAATTATAGTAGCATTCAACACTTTTGCACTGTAATGGATTAATATGCTGATTCTTTGTACTATTTCACATGTTGTGTCAGAGAAAACGTTTTATCTTAATTCCTGCGTTCATAAATTAAGAAACGGTACTGATGCGGGTTCTTCTCATCCCGAATCCCTTCAATATTGGACACTTCTTCCCAGAGACTCCAGTCTACTTCAGGGAAGAACGAATCTCCCTCAAATTGCTCCTCAATAATGGTTACCATCAGCTTGTCGGCATAAGGCAGCAGCATTCCGTAAATCTCTGCACCGCCGATGACCATCAGTTCTCCGTCTTTTCTGCCTTCAGCCACAGCTTCCTCAAGTGTATGGATGACAGTCGCCCCTTCCGGAGCGAAATCGGAATCCCGGGTCATGACAAAGCTAGTTCTGCCTTTCAAGGCCTTTCCGCCAAGTGAATCCCAGGTTTTTCGGCCCATCAGGATTTTTTTGCCTAACGTCTGTGCTTTGAAATAAGCAAAATCCAGCGGCAAATGCCAGGGCAGCTGATTATCCTTGCCGATAACCTGATTCTTCCCCATCGCCCATATCAGGCTGATGCTCATATTCGTAACCTCCTCTTCTGAATTCAGGGTGGCTCTGCCTGATTAGATGGCTACCGGAGCTTTAATTGCAGGGTGATAGACATAATCGGCAAATTCAAAGTCTTCAAAGGTATAGTCAAAAATACTGTCCGGCTTGTTGCGGATGACCAGCTTCGGCAACGGATACGGTTCACGCTGCAGCTGTGTGTTTACCTGCTCCAGGTGATTCGTGTAGATGTGCACATCCCCGCCCGACCAGATGAAGTCTCCAACTTCAAGTCCGGTCTGCTGGGCAACCATATGAGTCAGCAGCGCATAGCTGGCGATATTGAAAGGCAAGCCGAGGAAGGTGTCTACCGAACGCATGGTCAGCATGCAGGACAGCTTCCCGTCCGCTACATAGAATTGAAAGACGAAATGGCAAGGTGGCAGCTTCATCTGGTCAATCTCGCCCACATTCCAGGCACTGACGATATGACGCCGTGAATCCGGGTTCTGCTTGATGGACTCAATAACCGCCGAGATCTGGTCGATGTGGCGTCCGTCTGCGCTCTTCCAGTTCCGCCACTGCGAGCCATAGACCGGCCCCAGCTCTCCATTCTCATCCGCCCATTCGTCCCAGATGGAGACACCCTTCTCCTTCAGATAGGCCGTGTTCGTCTCTCCTTTAAGGAACCATAGCAGCTCGTGCACCACCGATTTAAGATGGATGCGTTTCGTAGTAACCAGCGGGAACCCTTCAGCCAGATTAAAGCGCAGCTGGCGGCCGAAGACGGATAATGTACCCGTGCCCGTACGGTCGCTTTTGGCCGTCCCTTCATCCAATACATCCTGAAGCAGTTCTAAATATTTACGCACAATCAGCACCCTCTATCTTATATGTCTTCTATCAGTTTACCATGACCTAACCAACCTTGTAACTTGCCAAACTGTAGAAATTGATTTTTTTGCTTCGTATGCTCGGGAACATCTATTGGTTGGTGTATATATCGTCCGACAGAGTGAGATCTACGGCTCCATTATAAGCACTCACGAACGCCGTTCCACCGACCGGATAGGTTATTTGCGGAGAGGTATGCCCGAAGTCAACATCGGCTATCACAGGGATATCGTTCAACTCTTTTTTGGATGCGATGATCGCATGCAGCAGTTCCTTGGTCATCTGTGATTGCCGCTGAAACCTGCCAATAACGATACCTCTCACCTGTTCGAAATCAGGCAGATGCAGCAGGGACTGCAGATCCCGGTCAAACGTGGCTGGAGAAGATTCATAGTCATCCTCCAAGAAAAGAATGCTCTCCTTCAGACTAGGCATAAACTCTGTGCCCTGAAGCAAATTCAGTGTACCGAGATTTCCACCGATAATCCGTCCCTCAGCTTCGCCGTCATGAATGGCATAAGGCCCGGGGTTAGGTATGAAATTCCGGTTCTCCTGATCGACAAACCACATATCATCACTCCAATAAGGCGACGGCTCAACCTTTACCTTCTCATTGCCGATCATCAGCTTATTGAAATACTCCAGCGTATATTCATTCCCCCGAAGCATGCCAAACGTTGAGAAATGAGGACCCGAATAAGTAATCAACTCGGTGCGGGCATAAATGGCATTGCTCAAAGCCGTTATATCAGAGTATCCGCAGAGCCGTTTAGGATTCGCAGCCACCAGAGAATAATCAATGTATTTCAGCAGCTGGTTGCTGTTATAGCCGCCGATAGTGGTTAGAATTGCTTTTACACTCGGGTCTGCAAACGCCTGATGCAAGTCCTGGGCCCGGGCTTCCACAGAAGACGAATCAAATTCATCCCGATCCAGCGCATGCTTAGAAAAAGAAACCTGAAAACCGAGCGCTTCCAGACGTTGCTTCGCTATCTGGCACAGCTCTTCGCTTAGAATGCCCAGACTGCGTGAAGGTGCTATGACTCGAATTTCATCCCCCATCTGTAATTTGTCCGCTCTCATCATTCTCCTCCTTGCAGAATCCGGCTTACCAGCAGCTCGGTAATGGCAGGAACCGGCAAAGTTCCATCCACAACATAATCGGAATCCGGCTTAATGGTGGTGATCATCTCCAGGTACGCTTGCCGTCCACGCTCCAGATAGAATTTCAGATCATTCCGTATGTCCTCGGCGACCTCCCCAGCCGCAAAGTCTCTCAGGAGTCTTCTGCCCTGTGCGATATCCAGCGGAGTATCGATATAAATCGCATGATCGATAAACTTCGCCCGCTCTTGATGGCGGTAGGCAAACGGGTAGTCAAGCAGTATGTATTCCAGTGGTTCTTGGCTATGTGAGAGCAGTGACTGTAAATCACGAATCAACGGCCCCAAATTCCACAGATTATAGTCCGCGCCGTCTTCCACCCATTGGCAGATATCCTGCGGGGCATCTTCAAACTCATAATCGTCAAAATACAGCACCTTCGTATCGTTCAGCTTGTCTCTAAGCGCGTTGACTACTGTTGTCTTTCCACCACCTGATACGGCCGCAATGGCAATGACCTGTGGTTTGTTTAGATGCTTCATGCCTGCTGCTCCTTCACTCCGAATTATCTTCACAGTATATCAAAAATTGCCCCGGTGGCCACATATCTGGCTGCCGGGGCAATCCTAACCCTGCTCTTATCAAGCAGAGTAGTATTTCATTCTTATTTCATAATGTGGATCGGGTGGCCTTCTACCAGCTCAGCCGCTTCCATGACGATTTCGCCAAGGGTTGGATGCGCGTGGATGGTCAGAGCGATATCTTCGAGCGTAGCGCCCATTTCAATAGCCAGACCCAGCTCAGCGATCAGGTTGGAAGCTTCAATACCGACGATTTGCGCGCCGAGCACAAGGTTGTTCTCACTGTTAGCCACAATCTTGATGAAGCCTTCCGGGCTGTTCAAGGAAACCGCACGGCCGTTGCCGGCGAACGGGAACTTGCCGCTCTTCACGGTGTAGCCTTTTTCCTTAGCTTCTTTCTCAGTCAGACCTACGCTGGAACACTCAGGATCGGTGAACACGACAGCCGGGATGACTTTGTAGTCAACTACGGATTTGTGTCCGGCAATCGCCTCAGCAGCAATCTTGCCTTCGTAAGAAGCTTTGTGAGCCAGTGCCAGTCCAGGAACAATATCGCCGATGGCGAAAATGTTAGGAATGCTGGTGCGTCCTTGGTGGTCAACTTTAACCAGTCCGCGTTCGTCGAGTTCCAGACCGATCAGGTCCAGACCCAGTTCGCCATCCGTATTCGGACGACGGCCAACCGTAACAAGCAGGTATTCCGCAGTGACTTCTTTGGACTCGCCGCCCACAGAATATTTCACGGTAACTTCCTTGTCGTTCTGTACAGCACTTTCAGCTTTGGCATTGGTAACAATCTCGATGCCAGTCTTCGCCATGTTCTTGGCTACCAGACGAGTCATGTCCTTGTCAAAGCCAGGCAGAACAGTATCCAGGCCTTCGATGATCGTTACTTTAGTGCCAAATTTGGAGTACATTTGACCCAGCTCGGCGCCGATGTATCCACCGCCGATTACGATCATGCTCTTCGGAATTTCCGGCAAGTCAAGCGCTTCGGTCGAGGAAAGGATACGGCCGCCGAATGGGAAAGGCTTGAGTTCAATTGGACGGGAACCCGTTGCGATGATGCAGTGCTTGAAACGGTAACGCGGAGATTCATGGTCGTTGAATACACGCGCTTCCGTGTCACTGATGAACATACACTCACCGCTGAATACTTCAATTTTGTTGCCCTTCATCAGGCTAGTTACGCCGCTGGTCATTTTCTTGACTACGCCGTTTTTGAACTCTTGAGTTTTGGCAAAATCCACTTTAACGTTCTCAGCTGTAACACCGAAAACTTCACCATGCTTAGCGGATTCGAACTGATGCGCTGCAGCAATCAGCGCTTTGGACGGGATACATCCGCGGTTCAAACATACACCGCCGAGCTCCGATTTGTCCACGATCAGAACCTTCTGGCCCAGCTGTGCTGCACGAATGGCTGCCACATAACCGCCAGGGCCTGCACCAATTACCAATAAATCAATATCGAGTGAAGCATCTCCCACTACCATTAATTACACCTCCATTACTAACATGTCAGGATTAGCAAGCAGCGTTTTGATGTAGTTCATGAAGTTCTGCGCTGTTGCGCCATCAATAATACGGTGGTCGAAACTCAGGGATAGCGCCATTACTGGTGCAGCCACGATTTCGCCGTTCTTGACAACAGGTTTCTCAGTAATACGGCCAGTTCCCAGGATTGCAACTTCAGGGAAGTTGATAATCGGAGTGAAGAACATACCGCCGGCAGAGCCGATGTTGCTGATCGAGATTGTGCTGCCTTTCATTTCGTTCGGAGCCAGTTTGCCGTCGCGTCCACGCAGAGCCAGATCGCTAATGCTGCTGGCAATCATCCAGATGCTCTTGCGGTCGGCATCCTTGATTACAGGAACGATCAAGCCGTTGGCTGTATCTGTTGCGATACCGATGTTGTAGTATTTCTTGTAAACAATCTCATTGGACTCTTCGTCAATCATCGCATTAAGCGCAGGGAATTGACGGGAAGCCGCAACCAGAGCCTTAACAATAAACGGCAGGTATGTTACTTTCACGCCTTTTTTCTCGGCTACAGGCTTCATACGGGCACGGAAAGCTACCAGCTCGGTAACGTCCACTTCGTCCATAATGGTTACGTGTGGTGCGGTGTAAGCCGACTTAACCATCGCATTGGAGATCGCTTTGCGGATACCCTTAAATGGTACGCGTTCTTCTTCCATGCTTACATTGCCGGAAGAAGCTGCTGCCGGTGCTGCTGCCTTGGCTTCCGATTTAGGAGCTTCTGCTGCAGGAGCAGCCGGTGCTGCGGAACCGCCACCGTTCAGGAATGCTTCCACATCTTCCTGGGTGATCTTGCCGTTCTTGCCGGATCCGGTCACTTTGGAAATGTCTACACTGTTATCACGGGCGAACTTGCGCACGCCAGGCGTAGCCAGAACATCACGGTCAGGTGCTGGGACAGCATCTGCACTAGGTGCTGCTCCGCCTTCTTTGGCATCGGCAGGGCTGGTAGCTGCAGGAGAAGAAGTTGTGTCTGCGCTACCTTTGGCAGCGTCTGCTTCCTGGGAGCCATGGTCACCGGCTGGTGCTTCTTGTTCAGGAACATCGCCTTCGGCATCAATGATGGCTACAACCTCGCCAACACGGCATACCTGTCCATCTTTCGTGAATACTTCCAGCACGGTGCCGTTAACCGGACAAGGTACCTCTACTACGGCTTTATCGTTCTGAACCTCCATCACGATATCGTCGTCTGTAACTTTATCTCCGGCTTTAATATGCATTTTGATAATTTCACCTTCATGCAAGCCTTCGCCCAGTTCCGGGAACCGGTACTCAAATTTAGCCAACGTAAAAACCTCCTATATGTGTAGTTAGCATGTGCTCCCGCAGAACGCAGCTACAATCATACGTCTTCGGAAGCACTAGCTTGGGGATCGATCTATTTAAAATTCCAGAACTTTCTTCACGCCTGCAATAATACGTGCAGGGTTAGGCATCCAGGTGTCTTCGATCTGTGCGAACGGGAACACGGTGTCAGGACCAGCAATGCGGAGCACTGGAGCTTCCAGGTGAAGAATGCCTTTTTCATTGATCTGAGCGATCACTTCAGCGGCAACGCCGGCACTCTTCTGCGCTTCCTGAACCACGATTACACGGTTGGTTTTTTTCACGGACGCCATGATGGTGTCGATGTCGATTGGGCTTACTGTACGCAGGTCAATAACTTCAACGTTGATGCCTTCCTTCTCCAGCTGTTCAGCTGCTTTGGTGGAAGTATGCACCATCATGCCGTAAGTTACGATCGTAACATCGGAACCTTCACGCACAACGTTTGCTTTGCCAAGCTCAACAGTGTATTCACCTTCAGGCACTTCAGCGCGGAAAGCATGGTACAGATTCAAGTGCTCCATGAAGAATACCGGGTCATTATCGCGGATAGCAGCAATCAAAAGACCTTTGGCATCGTAAGGATTGGATGGAATGACAACCTTGATCCCGGGGCTCTGTGCAATCAGGCCTTCCAGAGAGTCAGTGTGCAGCTCAGCTGCCTTAACGCCGCCGCCGAACGGGGTGCGGAAGACAATCGGTGCATTATATTTACCGCCGGAGCGCCAGCGGAGACGTGCTGCCTGAATAACGATTTGGTCCAGCGCTTCGAAGATGAAGCCAACGAACTGGATTTCTGCGATTGGACGGAATCCTTGTACACCCAATCCTACTGCCAGACCGCCGATAGCGGACTCAGCCAGTGGAGTATCGAATACACGGTCTTCGCCGAATTCTTTCTGCAGCCCTTCCGTTACGCGGAATACGCCGCCTACATTACCAACATCCTCTCCGAAGATAAGAACGTTAGGATCACGATTCAGTTCAACGCGCATTGCGTCACGGATCGCTTCTTTCATATTCATTTGTGCCATTGCCTGTTATCCCCCTTATTCAAAATCGGCTTTTTGCTCTTCCAGGTGCTGCGGAGTCGTTTCGAACATGCTGTCGATCAGACCAGGAATGGTCATCTTGGCAGTTTGCTCCGCTTTCTTGATCTGCTCATTTACAGTTGCTTTAGCTTCGTCTCTTACGCGCTGTGTATCTTCATCGGTCCAGAGGCCTTTCTTCTCCAAATACTTGGCAAGACGGGCAATCGGGTCCTTCTCATTCCATTGTCCTTCTTCTTCCTTCGAACGATATTTGCTGGCATCGTCGGAAAGGGAATGCGGACGGAAACGGTAAGTTACAGCTTCGATCAGAGTAGCGCCTTCGCCGTCGCGGGCACGCTTGGCAGCGTCCTGTACCGCACGGATAACAGCGAAGATATCCATGCCGTCTACCTTGATGCCGGGAATGCCGACAGCAACCGCTTTGTGAGCGATGGATTTGGCAGCAGTCTGTTTCGCAAATGGTGTAGTGATTGCATAGCCGTTATTTTGGACAAAGAAGATAACCGGCAGCTTGAACGATCCGGCAAAGTTAAGGCCTTCATAGAAGTCGCCTTCCGAAGAACCGCCGTCGCCTGTGTAGGCAATCGCTACGCTCTTCTCTTTCTTCAGCTTGAAGCCCATGGCAATCCCCGTAGCATGCAGAATCTGTGCGCCGATAATAATCTGCGGCATCAGTACATTAACGTCAGCAGGAATTTCACCACCGTGTTGGTGTCCACGGGAATACAGGAAAGCCTGATATAATGGAAGTCCATGCCATACCAGCTGCGGAATGTCACGGTAGCCTGGGCAGATGAAATCTGACTTCTCCAGCGCATACTCGCTGCCTACCATTGTAGCTTCCTGTCCGGATACTGGTGCGTAAAAGCCGAGACGGCCCTGACGGCCCAGATTCACAGCACGGTCATCCCAAGTACGAGTAAATACCATACGGTACATAATTTCTTTCAATTGATCGTCAGTCAGATCGGGGAGCAGATCTTTGTTGATAACTTCTCCATCCGGCGAAAGCACGGAAAGAGTCTCCACGTCCTCTGTATACACTTCATAAGGAACTTTGCTCATTATCTTCACCTCAATAAAAAAATTTGAATATCAGCTGCCTCTGTTATAGAATTATTATACACCTGTTTTGTTGATTTCGTCAAAGGAATACGCATAAAATTTATGTTTCCATAAATTTTGTATGTATAACAGGCTGAACAAAATCATATAACAGATTCACAATTTCTCGACGAGTAAGTGACATATGACACATTAATTGCTCGAATTATTCTAACGCAACTGCAAGCCATTTGCAAAAAATCCGACAAGAAAGGTGATAAACCTCCTATGAGCGAGCCTGTTTTTCTGAAACGTACAATTGTAAAACAAACCCTGTGGAGCGAACACCTGCAGGAAGAGCGCAAGCTGCGCATCTATCTGCCACCCGGCTATAATGAAGTTCTCAGTTATCCCGTGGTCTACTGCCAGGATGGCGAGGAATTCTTCAACTTCGGGAGAATTGCCACCCTTGCGGGACAGCTTATTCTTGAGGAAGATGTGGACCCCTTCATTATTGTAGGCGTTGAAGTAAACGTTGCCGTAAGAACTCAGGAGTATGCACCGTTCGGCAGCCGCTTCAAGCAGTACCTTGCATGCTTTGCCGAAGAGATTATTCCCTTCATTGAGCACAATTATCCAGTCAAGCGCACCCCTGACGAGCGGGTAATCGCCGGGGATTCGCTGGGCGGAAGCGTCTGTCTCCACCTGGCCCTGGAGTATCCGGCTTTGTTTAACCGTATTATCAGCCTCTCCGGTGCTTATTATCCTGAATCACAGGAGCTGCTCGCCCAAGAAGAAGACCTGTCCTGGCTCTCGATCAATATGGTCGTAGGTCTGCAGGAAACCAATTACGAGACGGATACAGGCGTGTATGATTTCGTCCAGATGAACCGGGATACCCGAGCACTACTGGAGTCACGGGGGGCCACTGTGTCCTATCGCGAGAAAGATGGCCGGCACCTCTGGGGATTCTGGCAGAAGGAGCTTCCGGAATCACTACTCTACTTCTTAAACACTTAAACTCCGTTTGATAGTTATTAAAAGTGAACATCTTAAGAACAGTATGTAAGTTAGCCCCTGTGTGCGCTTACAGGATGTCACCGCAGCCTACGCTAAGCAGGCTCCGGCAGAGAAACTCTCAGTCATCAGACTATAGTTTCTCTGCCGTTATTTTATCCAACAATCGCTCACAGCCGGCATCCATCAAGGCATAGACCTGTTCGAAATTACCGGTGTAATATGGGTCCGGCACTTCACGCAGCTCCTCCTCAGGAAGCAGGTCCATAAAGAACAGCAGCTTCGCTTCATCCCCGCCAGGCAGCTTGCGCACATTGATTCCATTAGAATGATCCATGCAAACGATATAATCGAATTTCTTGAAATCCTCACTGCTCACGAGCCGGGCCGTCATATTCTCATAGCTGATCCCCCGCTCGTCCAGAATACCCCGGGTTCCTTCATGCGGAGCTTTGCCGATATGCCAGTCACCGGTCCCCGCCGAATCCACCTCGATAGCACCGGACAATCCGCGTTCCTTAATCTTATGGCGCAGCACAGCTTCGCCCATAGGCGAGCGGCAAATGTTGCCAAGGCATACAAACAGCACCTTTACGATCGGTATCACCTCCCTGCAGTTTGGTATATAAGCCTTCATGATGAGTCGCAGATGAACAGCAAACCTGACAGCTTTCGTTAGGAGAGGCGTTTCCTGCTCCTCTTATTTTAGCGTTGTCTAGTCCAATTGTACAACTTTTCAATCTGCATTATACTTGGACAAGAAGAAACAGCTTTGCCGTCCTTTGAAAGAGACGGTATCTGTTTCTGTGAATCAAGTGAAACCACTACTTTCTTTTATTACAAATCAACACTACTTAGGCATCAAAGAAAAGGAGCAGAGCTTATGCCTCCCAAACGGGTCGTAATAGTTGCCGGCGGCGAACTGTCCGTGGATTATCTTGCTGTATTAGATGAAGAAGATTATATAATCGGTGCTGATCGAGGTGCGATGTTCCTTGTTTCTCATGGGTATTCGCCTGATATTTCTGTCGGAGACTTCGATTCGGTTTCCAGCGAAGCCTTCGAAGTTATAGAAGCAGGCAGCAAGCGGGTGATTACCTGCGACGCGATAGATAAGGACCTGATTGACAGCGAAATGGCGCTGGAGCTTGCGCTGGAGCAACAGCCGCAGTCCATCCTGCTGCTGGGTGTAACTGGCACCCGACTGGATCACACGCTGGCCGGTATTCAAATGATGACACGGGCGCTGGAGCAAGGCGTGGCCTGCTCGGCCATGAACACACATAATTATGTTACCCTGATTTCTTCCCGTGCCGATATTACCGAACGAGGTTATACATACGTGTCCCTGCTCCCGCTCACCCCTGAGGTTACGGGGATTACACTTCACGGCTTCCAGTATCCTCTGACTGATGCGACGCTGAAGCTGGGCCACTCGCTGGGTATCAGCAACAAGCTGATTGCCCCCTCCGGGACAGTGTCCATCCGAAGCGGCCATCTATTGATTATCCAGAGCAAGGATTAATATTTCAGCCATCAAGGGAAACGGCTCACCGTCCTCTGCAAAGCGTATGCTTCCGAAGCAGCGATACTACGTATCGCTTTCAGGCATCCGTTTCAGCGAGAAATATAAGGATGATTTATAACGTAAAACATATAAATCCTTATATTTTTAAGAAACATCGTTGTAACTTTTGATTCAAAAGTGAAAAGCCGGAAATTCCTTGTCTACACAAGGGTTTCCGGCTTTTTATATTTGTTTTTTCTCTGGAATTATTAATTTTTTGTAACTTTTAATGGTATTTTAATATAACGCTTACATCCCTTGCCCCGTCTGGTTTTGATCCATCCTATCCAAGATTTAGGTCATAGATAACCTGCTATACTACGAAACAGGCAAGACAGACTGACAAACCTTGGAGGTATTACAACATGAATAAACAGAAATGGTTGAAACAGGCGATTGTCGTAACAATGTGCACAACGATTGGACTTACTTCACTGGCGGCAACGGGTATCGGCACAGCTCCTGCTGCAGCGGCGAGCGCAACATCCAAAGGACAGAACATCATATCCCTAGGCAAAAAATATATGGGCGTCCGTTATCAATTCGGTGCTTCTACCAACACTACCAGAAACTTTGACTGCTCTTCTTTCACTAAATATATCTTCAGCAAATATGGCGTCAATCTTCCGCGCACCTCTGTGGCGCAATCCAAAGTAGGAAAAGCCGTCTCCAAAGCAAATCTTCGTGTAGGCGACCTGGTATTCTTCTCCAGCGGAAGCAGAGCTAACGGTAAGAATGTAACACATGTGGCCGTATATGCAGGCAATGGCAAAATTCTGCACACCTACGGTTCACCAGGAGTGACCCTATCCAATCTGAATGCTGGCAACTGGAAAAGAACCTATCTTAAGGCCCGCCGCGTTCTGTAAAGGATAAGCCCTCAACTAGTAGCGCTGTCTTCCAGCGCTTTCATTACATAGCCGGCCCCCCGCACAGTATGAATCAGCTTTTGCCGATACCCCTTATCCACCTTTAGGCGGATATGACGGATGTATACATCAACCACATTGGTATCCGCATGGAAATGATATCCCCAGACATGCTTCAGTATCTCGTCTCGGGGACAGATATTTTCCCGGTGATCGGCAAGATAATAGAGCAGATCGAATTCCTTGGGGGTCAGCTTCAGTTCATGTCCATCCCGGCTTGCCTGACGGCGGGCGGGATCAAGCACCAGACCATCCATTCGGAGCAAAGACTTCAGGCCGCGACGCCTTCCCGTCAGCTCAATCAGATTCAGTACCCTCGCACTGAACTCACCGGTATGTATCGGCCTTGACATATATTCATTCCCCCCGGCGGCCAACGCTGCGGCGGCACCGCTGCCGGAAGCATCCCCGCCAATCACCATCACCGGGAACGGTATGCCTTCCTCTCTAATATCAGAGATCACCGCCCACCCCGGCCATTCAGCGGGTGCGTCCAGCTCCAGCAGCTCCAGCAGCACCAGCAGCGGCTCCGCCTTGCTTACCGATAAGCGAAGATCCTCGAGATCTTCGCTTATTTCTATAGGCAGCCCCAGCTGTCTAATCGCAGCTTCCAGCAGCTTATGTTCCCTGTCGCGCTCCTTCCGCTCCTCTTCCGTTCCGGGATGCTTCAGCATCTGCAGCGGACGGAACCATACGATGCTCTCCTTCACATACATCCCCTCTATCGTCAGCATCTTCGCTCTGCACCATAAGTATGCTGTTAGCGTTCCCGCAGCGAGCCCATACCATTCGCAGGGCTGGGCAACCGGACCAGCTTTCGCTTGATGCAAGTGCAATGGACTGAGCAGCCGCTATTTAAGCATTATCAGCCTTTTTGCCTTGCTTGCGGACTCTATTGCTCTTATTTGCTCCAAAGCCTTACTATTTGTACGAAATGATTAGTAATAGGAGGGCTATGGTGTCCGCAAGAGTGCCTTTTTGGTGTGAAATTCGTCAATTAGGGGCTATAGAGTCCGTTCGGACGCAAGCTGTGCTCGGGAACACAAATAGAAACGGTTGCCGTCCTTATAGGGACGGCAACCGTTTCTACGAGAAATAAACTATCGTCAGCCAAAATACCGGTGATACACACTGCGCGCTGCCGCAATATCGCTGGTCCCGTGCACAAGTGCCCTGCCGTCGGCAAACACCACCAGCCGGTAGGGGCCGTCGCGGAAGGACACCAGATAAGGATTGCTGTCCACCTGCATAGTTCCAAGGCCAGCCAGCCGTTTGGCCGTCTCCTGCAGATCTAGCTGCTGGCGCTGGGCGGGACGGATCTGCACAGTGTCCCTGCCGCAGAGCACATCGGTACGCTGCGTATTCGCCGCCGTAAGATAAGGATAGACCGGATCGCTGCCGCAGGAAGGACACTGCGGCTTCTTAGCCGCCATCACTCCGATCTCCTGATGCTCATTGCGCCATACATCGAAGCTCAGCAGCTTGCCCCTGAGGGCTTCCTTGCGACCGCCCAGCAGCTTCAGCGCCTCGGAGGTCGCATTCGCCGTGACCAGCTGCACCGCCTGCGGCAGAATGCCTGCCGTGTCACAGGTATCCCCGCCGAGCGGAACCGCGCCGAGCAGGCAATTCAGACATGGCGTCTCGCCGGGAAGGAAGGTATAGGTTATCCCATAACTTCCAACACAAGCACCGTAGATCCATGGGATTCCGTATTTCAGAGCGATATCGTTGATGATCAGCCGGGTATCGAAATTATCGGTCCCATCCATAATGAGCTGAACACCTGGCAGCAGGCTTTCCAGCTCCTCCGCACGGACATCCATTACATGTGCTTCTATTCTTATCTCCGAGTTGATCAGCCGTAATCTCGCCACTGCCGCTTCAGCCTTCGGCATCCGCTGCCGTGCATCCTCTTCCGTGTACAGCTGCTGACGCTGGAGGTTGCTCCATTCCACATAATCGCGGTCGGCAATAATAATCCGCCCCACGCCGCAGCGGGCCAGCGTCTCGGCCATGCCTGTGCCCAGCGCTCCAGCGCCAACGATAAGCACCGTAGCGTCTGCGAGTCCCTGCTGCCCTTCCGTACCAAAAGGAGTGAAGCGTACTTGTCTTGAATAACGTCCTTCACGGCTATCCGCCGCAGTCTCTGTCTGTCCATTAGTTGGAATCATCAATTGGCAGCCCCCTAAATGTTAAGAAGAAACGGCTTTGCCGTCCTCTGCAAAGCGTATGCTTCCGAAGCAGCGATCCTACGTATCGCTTTCAGGCATCCGTTTCTGCGAGAAATACGAGGATAAATTATGGTGTGAAACCTATAAATTCTTCTATGTTCAAAAACTGGGGAACAGCAGCCTCAGCCGCTCTTCCCCGGATTTTGTTAGACCGTTTGTCCTGACCACTGCTCAACATCCCAAATTTTGGTGACCCAGCCTTCGTAGAATTCAGGTTCATGGGAGACCAGCAGGATCGTGCCTTTGTATTCCTTCAACGCCCGTTGCAGCTCTGCTTTTGCGGTGACATCCAGATGGTTGGTAGGCTCATCGAATAGAACCCAGTTGCTCTCGCGCATCATCAGCTTACACAGACGCACCTTAGCCTGCTCGCCCCCGCTCAGCATGCTGAGCGGACGGGTAATATGCTCATTCTTCAGCCCGCAGCGCGCCAGATGTCCGCGCACTTCATTCTGGGTTAGACTGGAGAACTCATTCCATACATCGTCAATCGGTGTAATGTTGGCACCCTTCATTTCCTGCTGGAAGTAAGCAGAGTTTAGGAAGTCGCCCAGATAGGTTTTGCCGCTATAGGCGGGCAGAACACCCAGGATCGTCTTCAGCAAGGTCGATTTGCCGACCCCATTGCAGCCAACGATGGCAATCTTCTCGCCACGTTCAATAATCATGTTCAGCTTCGGCAACAGCGGACGATCATAGCCAATCTCGAAATCAATACCCTCGAATACCGTCTTGCCACTGGCCCGGCTCTCCTTGAACTGGAAGGTCGGTTTCATCGCTTCCTCCGGACGGTCAATCCGCTCCAGGCGATCCAGCTGCTTCTCACGGCTCTTTGCCCGGCCTGAGGTTGAAGCACGCGCTTTGTTGCGCTGGATGAAATCCTCTTGCTTTTTGATAAATTCCTGTTGTTTCTCATAGGCATCAATATGCTGGTTCTTGTTCATGTCAGCCATGTCGAGGAATTTCTCATAATTCCCTGTATAACGTGTCAGCTTGGAGAACTCCAGATGGTAAACAATGTTCACCACTTTGTTCATGAATTCCACATCATGGGAGATCAGCATGAACGCATACGGATATTGTTTCAGATAGTTGGTCAGCCAGTCGATATGCTCTACATCGAGATAGTTGGTAGGCTCATCCAGCAGCAATACATTCGGTTTCTCCAGCAGCAGCTTCGCCAGCAGAACCTTGGTCCGCTGTCCACCGCTTAAGGAAGCTACGTCACGATCCAGACCGATGGCAGACAGACCTAGCCCGTTGCCCATATCCTCCACCTTCACATCAATCAGATAGAAGTCGCCGATATCAAGCTGTTCCTGAATTTCACCCATCTGCTCGAGCAGCAGCTCCAGCTCTTCAGGGGAAGCATCGCCCATCTTCTCAGTAATGCCCAACATTTCTTCTTCGAGCTCCAGCAGCGGCAAAAAAGCATCCTTCAGCACATCGCGCACGGTTTTGCCCGGAGTCAGCTTGGTATGCTGATCCAGATAGCCGTAACGCACTCTTGGCGTCCACTCCACTTTGCCGCTGTCCTTCAGCACCTTGCCGGTTAAAATATTCATCAAGGTCGATTTGCCGACCCCGTTTGCACCTACAATCCCTACATGCTCGCCGGCCAGCAGCCGGAACGATACACCCTTAAACAACAACCGGTCCCCGAAATTATGGGAAACGTCTTCTACAGTAAGTAAACTCATAAAGTCTCTGCAAGCTCCTGTCTCTATTTTAAAATAATGCGTAATTCCTAAATACTGTTCCCATACACATATACCGACTTATTTTAGCACATCCAGGCCTTAGACCCAAACAGGAAATTCACCCAATCCGGCTGAAATGCAAACAAAAATGTCTAATTCATCGCTTTTTCTTAAGAAGAAACGGCTTCGCCATCCTCTGAAAGAGACGGCATCTGTTCTGCGAAAAATAGAAGGATAAAGTATCCAGTGAAACTTATACTTTCTTATATTTTGAAAAAACCACGCCCTACAGCTTCAGCATTCATCTCCGATGCCCCGCTCACCACACTGCGCAATGCTCCGGCAAGCTTACCCTTCCGCTGGAAGGGGTCGCGCTGAAACGGCAGCTCCAGCACCCTGCCCAGGCCAATATGCTCCTGCAGCAGCTTCTGGGCGAGGGGGCCGGCAAGCGGTAGCCCTATATTCCATTTGGGCTGGGGTGCAAGACCGCAACGCCGCAGCCAACGCAGCGTCTCTTCCAGCCGCCAGTCTGCGCCGGAGGCCACCAGCAATGGAAGCTCGCTGGCTGCAAACAGCTGCAGGCCACCGCTGCCCTCGCCTGTTCCCAGATCCAGCACTACGTAAGTATAGCCAGCCTCATGCACGCCGGTAAGCGAACCCTCTGCGCCAGGGCGCCAGAAATGGATATTCTGCCAGGAGAAGGCAGCACCCTCACTCCCAGCTGGACTCAGCAGCTCCGTTTCCTCCCCAAACATCTGCTGCAAACGCTCATGTACCGGCGACTCCAGGTTCATATCCACCCAAGCCGTGGGGCCAAGCCCGGACAAATAGACACTGAGCGCGAGCGAAGTGTGAGTCGCACCAAGACCGGGCGCAGCTCCCAACACTGCCGCCACAGTCGGGGGCTGCTGACCCGATCGGTGCGGCGGCTGTATCCGCATCTTCTGCCTAGCTCCATGTGGATCGGAATGGCTGCGAACCTGCTCCACAGCTTCCAAAACTGCCGCCGCATCAGGGTACCGGTCATCCGGATGGACGCGAAGCAGCCGCCGGATGACCGGAATTAAACCATGGTCCACCACTGGCCGCAGCCTTGCTTCCATTCCGGACCGCCAGCGTGTTTCATGTCCGCCCGTTGCCATGTAGAGCAGCACTGCCCCGAGACCATACTGGTCCACCGCTGGCAGACAAGGTCCCGCCTCATATTGCTCCGGTGCCGCGAACCCGGCTGTTCCCAGGTTCACCGTCTCCCTTAAGCTGCCTTGCGCATAACTGCGGGCAATCCCGAAATCAATCAGCGTAAGGCTTAGGGACTCGCTCAGCATCACATTCGCAGGTTTAAGGTCACGGTACACGATTGGGGGCTGCTGAGCATGCAGATATAGCAGCACCTCCAGCAACTGCCTGGCCAGATCTAGAATTAGCCGGCCAGGCAGCGGGCCCGGATGCTGCTGCATATATTGTGTGAGTGTCACGCCATCAATATAATCCATAATCAAATAGCAATAACCGTCCGCATCAGGCAGGCAATAATCCACCACCCGCGGCAGTCGGGCATGGGAGAGCTTAACCAGCAGCTCAGCCTCCTTGGCCATATCATCATATTCAGGACCTATACCTGCATTCTCCTTAACGGCCCAGCGTTTGCCGGGTAGCCGAAGATCTTCGGCCAGATAAACACAGCTCATGCCGCCCGACCCGATTAGCCGCTTTATTAAATACCGTTCCCCTAGCACTTGTCCTGCCTTAAGCTTGGATTGATAATTCATTGCATCATCTCCTCCTTATAATAAAAATCGATCCCTCCCAAACCCTCCCTTCCAAGGGAGGGCCCTAAAGGGTTGCACCCTCTGGACACCTGCAAATTTGGCGAATGAGTCTGGCGGTACTGTGATTAGGCGGCTGTGAGGTAAGAGCGCTTATCCCTACGGGACCGCTTGGACGTCGCAGGGCTCGGCCCGCTATCCCTGACGGGATGCGAGCCGGAGCAAAAGTCAAAAGCGGGCTGTTCCTTCGGAATGCGCAAGACCCTAAGAGCAAAAGCAGGCTGTTCCTTCGGAATGCGCAAGAACTTTAAGGTCAAGAGCAGGCTGTTCCTTCGGAATGCGCAAGACCCTAAGAGCAAGAGCGGGCTGTTCCTTCGGAATGCGCAAGAACTTTAAGGTCAAGAGCAGGCTGTTCCTTCGGAATGCGCAAGTAAATCATAATTTCCTGTACATCAAAAAAAAAGCATCCGTGATGTCTCAATCTCCCCTGCTGCGAGTGGAAGATTGTAACATAACGGGATGCTTTCCCTTTTGTAACGTATGATTGTTAATATTTTATCATATAAAGTGTGATTTCATCACGGTTATGGAACAACTGCTTCGCCCGCTGGATCTGCATCCGCTCGCCTTCAAACATCGCAATAATCTCTTTGATCATCGCCAGCGGCTTCTTGTGCATCAGCTTCACTGTAACGACAGCCGTACCGCCTGGCGCGAGACTGTACAGCAGCCCTGTAACCAGCTTCGCCATCAGCTTCGGACTCCAGCTCATATCACAGACCAGCAGATCAAATTCATTCTCCTTGAATTTCACCTCGTTGGCATTGCGGCGCAGAATTTTCAGGCCGGGCGCCTTGCGCAGCGATTCATGCATCAACGCCGGGTCCACTGCAGTAACCTGTAGTCCGCGTTCCAGCAGGAACGAAGTCCAGCCGCCCGGTGAAGCGCCGATATCCACCGCATGCCGGAAGGAAGAGAACGGAATCTCAAATTCCTTCTCTGCTTCCATCAGCTTGAATTTAGCCCGCGAGATTTGCCCGTCGTCCTTACGGAAGCGGATCGCGCCTCCGTTCCAGCTGGACAGGTTGTCCTCCGGCCGGGACACACCGGCATAGATTGCCGCCCCGTCAGCGTAAATAGATACCACCCAAGCCGGGTCCTGTACCGTAAATTCTGCATTCAGACCCTGGAGCTGTTCCTGAATCCATTCGCGCAGCTGTCCCGGGCTTTCTGTCCAGAAGTAGTCCACACTCTTGCGCAGATGCATGGCCACCTTCTGTCCTGCCAGTTCTTCCCGGCCGTTCAAGTAAGCAGCCAGACGCTCAAGCGCAAGGCTATCCCCGGCATCCTCGAACTGGATGGGCTGGATATGGCGCAGGAACACAGGCAGCTGCTGCGCCAGTCTGGCGGCAACTTCTTCGGGGGAAGCCTGCAGCGTCGCTATAAACACTTCACCCGGGAGAAGCTGGGTGCTCTTGACCGCTCCGAACAAGCGAAACAGCTCTTCCTGGGCATAAGCGGCAAAGCCGTGGTTCGCGGTACAGATATATCTTGAAGCTTCCATTTCTACCGGGGCAGCTTCCTGCTCACCGGCCGCTTGCTCTAACTCACTCAAATCGTTGTGCCTCCAGATCTTATTTTAATCCACGGACGTCCATCTTCCCATTCTACCTCTACAGGGATATCATAGGCCGCCATGAGCATTTCCTTCGTCAATACCTCTTCCTTCTGACCGGAGCCGGCCAGCTTCCCGTCACGGATCAAGGCTACATGCGTGAACAAGGGCACGATTTCCTCTACATGATGGGTGACATACACGACTGAAATGTTCCGGCGGCCAAGCTTATCAATCTCCGCCAGCATTTTCTCGCGTTCATAGAGATCAAGTCCGGCGCAGGGCTCGTCCATAATCAATAACTTGGGTTCCGCCATCAGACAGCGGGCAAGCATGGCTTTCTTGCGTTCCCCCTGGGACAGTGTGCCAAAAGGATGATATGCCAGCGCTCCCAGATTCATATCCTCCAGCATGGCGATAGCCTGATCCTGCACCTCCTGCGGAATGGTCTGATAGAAACGCAGATAAGCATAGGCTCCAGTAGCCACCACTTCCCAGACCGGATCACTGAGTGACAGCTTCTCCATCAGCGAGGGGCCGATGTATCCAATCTCCTTGCGCACCTCGCGCAAATCGCATTGGCCGTATTTATATCCCAGTACCTCAACCGAGCCGCTGCTTGGAAACAGGTATCCAGTCATCATTTCCAGCAGCGTAGTTTTGCCCGAGCCGTTGCGGCCCAGTATAACCCAATTCTCACCATCCCGGATGTCCAGCGAGACATCATCCAGAATTAAACTTTCTTCCCTGCGCAGGGTTAAATGCTGTAAAGATATCATTTATGAGGTCACACTCCTTATGTATTCCAGCATCCGCTCTACTGAAACCATTGAATAATAGATGTCCGGCTCTGCCCCGCGGTCAGCGGATACCACCAGCAGGGCAGGTACACTGGAGATCCGGTAACGTGCAACCAGACCCGGCAGCTGGTTCACATTGCCTGCGGCCACGACCACCTCCGGGGGCAGCAGATGCTCAGCCACCTCCAGCATGCGCCGGGCGGCCCCACAGGTTCCGCAGAGCGGCGTATAGAAGAAGACAGCCAGCGGACTGCCCGCCGTATCACAGGCTTCCAGCAGCTGCGCTTCATTCATTTCCTTCATGTCATTCCCTCCCATACCAGGACAGCACCGTCGCAATATCCATCCGGTGGCTGCCGTCTGCGCCTTTCTCCGTTTCCATAACGGCGGGGATTCCCCGCACCTGTTCCGACATGAGCAGGCCGGCAAGCCCTTCAGCGCCAATATGTCCCCGGCCTACAGGAGCATGCCTGTCCCGACGCGAAGCGAACGGGTACTGAGAGTCGTTCAGATGAATGGCAGTCAGCTGCTGCCAGTACCCCAGCCGCTCACCCCGCTCAAGCAGCTCTTCGGTCCGCTGCGGGTCCCAGGTTCCAGCCGCATACGCATGACAGGTGTCGAAGCAGAACCCGATAGACTCGGGTGAACGGCTAAGCTCGCGCACCTTGACCAACTCCTCCAGCGTGATGCCTTCGGAGCCGTGGTTGCCAGCCTGATTCTCTATCAGCAGCTTGGCCTTCCCTTCCCAGGAGAAGAGTGTTTCATTCATACATTGTATAATATTTTGATACCCCTGTAACGGATCAATTCCGCCAAATGGCCCGAAATGCACCACGATCCCCAGCGAACCGCAAGCCTCGGCAATCTCCAGGTCATTGCGCAACGAGGCCACCATCACCTTCCGCTGCTCTGCACCGACAGCCATATTGGTGGGATAGGGAGTATGGGCAATCGAAACCAGTCCCTTGGCCTCACAAAAAGCTGCACAGTCCAGTGCATCCCGCTCATCCAGCGGCTTCAGCTTCAGACTGCGCGGGTTCTTCGGGAAATATTGAAAGCATGCCGCTCCGCTCTCCCAGGCGAACCGCGCCGCTCTCCCGTAACCGCCGCGGATGCTGACATGCGCCCCGATACTGGGGCTATTGCTCATGCTGGCAGTCCGGGCAATAGAATACCTTTCGTCCGGACAGTTCAATTTTGACAATTGTTCCCCCACCGCGCAGACAAGGCTCGCCTTCACGGTCATATACTTTGCACTGGTCGTTATAGGAACCGGTGACGGTGTCTCCGGCCATAAATGGCATCTCCATATACCCGCCGATTTCAGTAGCTTCATTCAGCACCTTAACTAGGCTGGCATACAGACGTTTGATGGATTCCTCGGTCAGATTCTGGACCAGCACCGACGGCAGCAGCCTCGCTTCGTAAGCAATCTCATCCGCATAGCAGTTGCCGATTCCAGCCATTACATGCTGGTTGACCAGCAGACTCTTGAGTGCGCCGCGCCGTCCCTTCAGCATGGCTGCGAACCGCTGTTCATTCATTCTCCGGTCCAGCAGCTCCGGTCCCAGCTTGCCCATTGCAGCTTCGCTCTCCTTAACCGTAAGCAAATGCAGATACCCCAGCCGCAGGCCCATGAAATAGAGAATCTGGTCTCCAAAAGCCAGCTCAACCTGTGTCGTTCGATCCGGCCGCTCCGCTTCCGGGCCATAGTACAGCAGACCGCCGAGCATGAGATGCAGCAGCAATCTGCGCCCGTCATGCAGATGAAACAGAATATGCTTCGCCCGCCGTTCCACGAACACAATTCTTGCTCCCATTATAGCTTCCCGGAAGGCTTCGGCCTCCAGGTTAATCGTCTTCTCGCGGTTTACGGTTACGCCTGTAATCGGTACATTTATCAAATGCTGACTTAGCAGCTTGCGGTAATTCTCCATTTCCGGCAATTCCGGCATTTCGATCGTCCCTTCTAAGTTGGAAGTAGTAAGACCTTAGCTATTATACACCGAGCGTTGTCATAAGTTCAGTTAAATCGTTACATATTTCGTCCGGAACAACACCTGAAACCTGCTGATACCTCTCGTAATTATCCCGGTTCGTGAGTCCCGTCAGCACAAGCACGGTCCGGCAGCCTGCCCCTGCTCCAGCGGCGATGTCTGTCCGCATGTTGTCGCCAATGACAACAGCATGCTCCGGCAGAATCCCCAGCAGCGAGGACGCATAGGTGATCAGATGGGATTCCGGCTTGCCAATGACTACCGGAGCCACTCCGGTTGCCGCTTCTATAGCAGCACCCAATGTTCCCGCGCCGGGCATGAAACCATCGTCGGAAGGCAGCATCAGATCAGGATTAGTCAGCACAAACTTGGCTCCGCCCAGAATCCAGCGCGATGCCTGAGCCAACGAATCGTATGTAAAAGAACGGTCGATGCCCTGAACCACATACTGCGGCGACTCGGCTACGATTTGCAGGCCTGCCGCTGCACAAGCCTGATGCAGACCGTCTTCTCCAAGTATCGCCACTCTAGCCCCGGGTAATTCGCCAGCAATGTATCTGGCTGCTGCCAGGGAGGAGGTGCAGACCTCGTCCGCTTGCGCAGCAATCCCCATTCCACGCAGATGGGCTGCCACATTTGCCGGCGTCCGCGAAGAATTGTTGGTTACGAACAGAAAGGGAACCGCGGCCTGGCGCAAGCGCCGGATCAGCTCATCCGCTCCCGTAATCATCTTCCCCCCGTGGTAGAGGGTGCCGTCCAGATCAATTAATAGTCCTTGAATATTGTGCATGCAAATCCCTCTTTCCTGGCAAAATCACGCTCATTATATATTTAATCAGATAAATCATTAACTGGTTGAATGGCTATATCAAGCTGCTTGTGTTGCTCTGCATCTTAATTCTGATTTCCTGAAATCCAGCTTTTGTTACGCTCTGTTTCGGCATTATCTTTAGCGGTTCGCAGCTGGAACAGACTGATAATTCTTTAAATTTTACATTCTTCGTCGAACAGAATCGAACTGCCGTCCGGCGCGGCTTTTTTTGGCAGTCAGCTGTCATTTCCTGCGCTTTCCCGGAAAATAATCAATGCCCGGAGCGCCTTCTAACCACCGGAAAGGTACAGAACTCCGCTGCCAGCAGAGTCTGCGGGAAGATGGCCGCAGCTTCTTCCCGCAGCGGCTCCAGCTCTTCGCCAGAGCTGTAGCGGGAGCTGAAATGTGTCAGCAGCAGCTGCAAGGCACCGGCTTCCTTCGCAAGCTCCGCCGCCTGACGGGCCGTGCTGTGATGATATTGGTAGGCCATCTCGGCGAGGTCATGGCCGAAGGTAGCTTCATGAATGACAAGATCGGCTTCCCGCGCCAGCGGCAGTGAACCTGCACAAGGTCTGGTGTCACCCAGCAGCGTCACCACCCGTCCCCGTTTCGGTTCACTGATGACGTCGGCGGCGATGATGGTCACGCCCTCTTCCGTCGTAACATCCTCGCCTTTCTTCAATTTGCCGTATAAAGGTCCCGGCTTCAAGCCATAGCTGCGGATCAGCTCTGTATTAAGACTGCCGGGGCTGTCCTTCTCGGTAACACGGTAGCCATAGCTGTCAATCCGGTGCTCCAGCAGCCCTGCCTCCACCTTGAAGCAGTCATCCTCGAAGATCAGCCCGCCGGCATGCTCCACAACCTCCAGCTTATAGGGAATCCGGGATTGACTCACAGCTAGCGAAACCTCCAGATAAGCCTTCAGCCCCGGCGGCCCATAAACCGTAAGCGGGGCAGTCCCCCCCTGGTACCCACGACTGGACAGCAAGCCTGGCAGACCAAACAGATGATCACCATGCAGATGAGTAATAAAAATCTTCTCCAGCTTCCCCAGCCGCAGCGGAGAACGCAGCACCTGATGCTGGGTCCCCTCTCCACAGTCAAACATCCAGAAGCTGCGGCGCTCCTCCAGCAGGCGAAGCACCACAGAGGTTACATTGCGCTGCAGTGTCGGAATACCTGCATTAGTACCCAGGAAATACACTTCCATATTCATCCTCCTCTCTTCTCAATCATTCAAGCAAAAAACCCCCCGTCACGGGAGGTTCCGCCTGGCAGAGCCGGCAAGCTGCCCCTCACAGGACAGCTGCCGTTCTTGCTCTTGCTGTGTTATTGCTTCTCCACATTGAAATATTGCGCCTCCGGATGGGCAAATACCATAGCCGATACCGAAGCCTCCGGCTCCATCATGAACCCTTCGGTAAGCTGCACTCCGATATCCTCCGGTGACAGCAGCTGGAACAGCGGACCCTGATCCTCCAGATCGGGACAAGCCGGGTAACCAAAGGACACGCGGATTCCCTGATAGCGGGCACCATGCCGCTGCTTCATCGTCATATCAGCCGGATCAGGGAAACCCCATGTATCCCGCATCATGTGATGGACCCGTTCTGCCAGCCCTTCAGCAACCTCCAGCGCCACAGCCTGCAAGGCATGCGAACGCAGATAGTCTCCGTTGTCCTTCAGTACCGTTGACTGCTCACGGACCCCGTGGCCTGCCGTAACCACCAGGAAACCGACGTAATCCATAATCCCGCTGTCTACCGGCTTCAGGAAGTCTGCCAGGCACAAATGCGGCTCTACAGCCTGTCGCGGAAAGGTGAAGGTATGCAGAACACGGCTCGTGTCCTGCGGATCATAGATCAGAATGTCATTCCCGCGCGACTGCGCCGGGAAGAAGCGATACATCGCATGAGGGGTGATTGTACCGTTCAGAATGGCCTCATGCAGGATGCCGTCAACCGTCTCCTTCAGCTCTACAGTCCGCTTATCTCCCGCTGACAACAACGTTTCCACGGAGCCTTTCAGCCCTAGATGATGGCCCAGCAGCATCTGCATATTCACATAAGGAATAATATGGCCAAGCGGATAGCTGCGCAGCACATGCCGATCCAGATCAGGCGGAATGAATACCGGCGCATCCTTGGAGATGGTCGAGTTAACCGCCCGGGTCAATGCCGGCAGCTCGGTCTTCACCGGTGCAGCTGCTACCGCATCCACTTCATCACGGACCTCATCTTCAATGAGCGCCCGCTCACTTGGATTCATCAGTCGGTTGGCAATAGCCAGCCCATCCATCGCATCCTTGGCATAGAGCACAAGCCCGTCATATTCAGGGCGAATCCTTGTTTTGGTGAACTTGCGGGTCAGAGCGGCACCACCGACCATGATCGGCACATCTATGCCGGCGGTACGCAGATCCTGGGCAGTCAATACCATCTGCTGGGCAGATTTAACCAATAGACCGGATAATCCAATCGCGTCCGCTTTCTCCTTGCGGAAGGCTTCGATAATCGTTTGCGGTGGTACTTTTATACCCAAATTGATGATCTGGTAACCATTGTTGGACAGAATGATCTCGACCAGATTCTTACCGATATCATGTACATCGCCTTTGACTGTAGCCAGCATAATCTTGCCCTTTACCGCGGTCTCATCCTTCTGCATAAACTGCTCCAGATGCGAAACCGAAGCCTTCATGACTTCAGCGCTTTGCAGCACTTCAGCGACAATCAGCTCATTGTTGTTGAACAGCCGCCCAACCTCGGACATCCCGGCCATCAGCGGTCCGTTGATAATATCCAGCGCCCCTGATTTTTTCAAGGCTTCATCCAAATCGGGGATCAACCCTTCTTTGGTTCCTTCCACAACGTAGGAGGCGAGACGCTCCTCAAGTGACAGGTTGGAGATCTTCTCTTTTTTGTCGACCTTTTTGCCGCGGAACGCCGCTACAAAGGTTGCCAGTGTCTCATCATTCGTATTATAGATTAGCTGCTCGGCCAGCTGACGCTCCTCTGCAGGAATGGAGGCATAACGTTCCACCTTCTCGGTGTTCACAATCGCATAATCCAGACCGGCCTTGGTGCATTCATATAAAAAGACAGAGTTAAGCACTTCACGCCCTGCCTCTGGCAGCCCGAACGATACGTTGCTGATGCCTAGAATGGTGTGGACACCTGGCAGCGCCTCTTTAATGAGGCGGATACCTTCAATCGTCTCCTTCGCTGAACCAATATACTGCTCATCTCCGGTTCCTACCGGGAATACGAGTGTATCGAAGATCAGGTCTTGCGGGGCCAGGCCATATTTATGGACCAGCAGCTCATAGGAGCGTTTGGCAACGGCCAGCTTGTCTTCAGCCAGAATAGCCTGTCCAGTCTCATCAATCGTACCTACCACAATCGCTGCTCCGTATTTATGAATCAATGGTGTGACCAGCTCGAATTTTTCTTCACCATCTTCAAGATTAATGGAGTTAATGATCGCCTTGCCCTGGCAATACTGCAGTGCCAGATCAATTACCTCGGGATCGGTCGTATCAATCATCAGCGGAACCTTAACCTTCTTGACGACCAATTCCAGAAAAAGCTTAATGTCTATAGACTCTTCACGGTCCGGGTCCTGCACACAGACGTCAATTACCTGTGCTCCACTCTTGACCTGTGCACGGGCAATTTCCGAGGCCTCCTCGTATTTGCCTTCAACAATCAGCCGCTTGAATTTCCGGGAACCGAGCACATTCGTCCGTTCGCCGACCATATAAGGGCGGTTGTCATTCTCAACATATACCGGTTCAATCCCGGACAATGCCGGCGGATGGTGGCCTTCCAAGGGACGGGGCGGAAAGACCGCAAGCGCCGCAGCCATCGCCCGGATATGCTCCGGTGTGGTTCCGCAACAGCCGCCGGCAATATTCAGCCAGCCCTTCTCGGCAAAGGCCGCGATCTTGCGGGCCAGCGAGTCCGGGGATTCATGATAATTCCCGTTCTCATCCGGCAGACCCGCATTTGGGTAACAGCTGACTGCGCTCGAGGAGATCTCTGCCAGAGAACGGATGTGATCACGCATGAACTCCGGACCGGTCGCACAGTTCAGCCCTATCGAGATTGGATTCAGATGCTCAAGCGAAATGTAGAAGGCTTCAATATTCTGCCCGGCAAGTGTAGTTCCCATTGGCTCAATGGTTCCCGAGATCATCACCGGCAGCGTAATCCCCGTCTGCTCAAACGCATTGCGGATTCCGATGCTGCCCGCTTTGACGTTCAGCGTATCCTGAGACGTCTCCAGCAGCAGAGCATCCACCTTGCCTTCAATCAAGGCAACCGCCTGCTCCTCATAGCTGTCCACCAGTTCCTGGAAGGTTACGCCTCCCGTTACGGACAGCGTCTTGGTTGTAGGGCCCATGGCTCCTACCACATAACGCGGACGTTCCGGTGTATCATATTTATCTGCCGCATTGCGTGCAAGCTTGGCCGCAACCAGATTAATCTCACGTGCCTTCTGCGGGATATCGTATTCTGCCAGCACCACAGAGGTAGCGCCAAATGTATTGGTTTCGATGAGATCTGCACCTGCTTCCAGGTACTGCTCATGAATCGTTTGGATGACTTCTGGCCGAGTAAGGACCAGCATCTCGTTACAGCCATCCAGATCTTCCCCACCGAAGTCTTCACCTGTAAGGGGAACCTGCTGGATCATCGTGCCCATTGCGCCATCCAGAATCAATATGCGTTGCTGCAAGCTTTCTGCCAGTGTATATTTAGCCAAGTTTAGAATCCCCCTAGTAAAACGTTAGAGTAAGTTTAGCAGAATTAAGGGAATCCGAAAAGCCTTCCTTTCCACCCCGCATTATACGTATTCATTGCTGCATCCATTCCTCCTTGTCTCAAGGAAGAACGGTTAATGGTTTGCTGGGCATGGAATGCTGAGTGCGGGCGCTTACATGGGAAGTAACCGTGTACGTACCTTCTTGCTCTAAAATGCCCTCCGCTGTATACACTCCCTCGCCCGACTGCTCACCCTTCCATTCCAGCTTTTGCTCCTTATCCGTACTGCCGACAATTTCGAACACAACCTCTTTGGCATCATTCACCGGTTCGCCGCCTTGCGTGACGGAAGCTTCCAGAACTATCTTCTCGTTAATTGACACCTGCTGCGGACTCCAGTCCAGTTCAACCTGGATGGGCTCCATGGACAGATCTAGAGCGTCATGCGACATCTCATGGCCACCATTTGAACAGCCCATAGATACAAGCACCCCTGCTGTTGCCAGTAAAGAACCTATTGCTCTGCGGAATATCATCTGGAATCCCCCCGGTTCAGTGGTATACCTCACAAGTTCAAGACAATCTGCTTCTATTATACACATATGTTTAACGTGTGACCCGGCATAAATCAGTGTAAATCTTGTGCCGTTGTTATCTGCTCATGGATACATCCAAGTTATTTTTACAAACTGTTGTAACGGGTTGTAAAGTAAAGTAGTAATTTTTTTGTGATTTCATTATCTAAAATCTCGTAACAAAAAACAGATGTAATTCACGTTCCTTCTATAATAAAGCTAAATCTTCGGCACCCTTCCGGTCAATCTCAATACCTCCAGTTTCCGCTCAGCTCCAGCTGCCACTCATGGTCATGAGTCTGACTCGACAACCTGGACTGGTTATCGATCATCAGGCAATCCCAGCAGTATCGTGTATTTTCCCGGAGACAATACTGCGGTTCCTTTGCCTCTTCTATAGTAAGCGGTCCGGCCATATTATCATTTTATTGCATATATAGGTATTTTTGTTTAGACACACCCAAAAGTTATTTTGTACTTTTATTAGGGCCTGAAAACATGTAATCAGCCAAACAAAACCTTTATTTCGGAGGTATTGATCTCCACGATAGCATGGTTGAATCAATTACTTATGATGACAGCACAAAAGAGTTGTTACTTACCATTGACTTAATTCAATGGCGGCAACCTTCCTATAATGAACGTACAGACTCAGAAATTATTACTAAGACCCTAAAATTCACAGGAATTTCTCACTATGAGTTATCACCTATTACTTTAATATTTGATAACAATGATATTCTTGAAATGAAGTTTATTCCCACAACTGATGATGAGCAGGTAGAGTTTATATTAGACGGCGATGATATTATTAAGCTCACTATACAAGCTGAGCATGTAGAATGGATTGACATCTAAAAAATAACCCGCCAGTGCTGGCAGGGTACGGTGCTTCCGTTGCGCCTATTCTACCTCACTCTGGGGCAAACTGTACATTACTATATTGTGGTGACGAAGATATAAAACCTCTCCCATCATTTACCTTTATATAGTAATATGACATTAAAGGAGCTGAGGTTTTGAAAAAAGCAATCATAGGGCTAGTGGCTGGCATGCTGATCGGATCGGCGGGAATGGCAGCTGCTGCGACAACTCAAACCGTCCAGGCTGTATTCGCTAAATTCACACTTTCTGTGGATGGCCAGAAGCAAACGCTGAAGAATGACCCGCTTGTCTATAAAGGCACGACATACTTGCCAGTCCGTGAGGTGGCCGAAATGACCGGCTACGGACTGGAGTATGATAACACGAAAAAATCAATTGATCTCAAATCGAAAGGAACTGCCACTGCGAAGATTCCCGAAAACTGGATTTCTCTCGATGAACTCAAAAACCTGAACGTCACAATAACAGGAAACTTGACCGACACAATGGTCTTAAAGACAGAATCAAAATCTTTAGAAATCCCATTGCCTGTGCAAAAAAAGGGGCTATACACTGCCAAGACTGAATCTGGAAACATAGAATTGAACTTTAGTGAATCCGGTACACAGATCAATTTAGACAGTCTGTTGTCTGCCGGACTTATTCAATAATTGCCTTCCCCCGGCTTTGAACGAATAATTGGCTGACTACAGTCGCAACAACGCGCCCGAGATTGTTGGGCGTTATTTTTATTTCGTGGAACTGCCCCCGGTTAACCCTTCCACTATCGTCTTTGCTCCGATAAGGTATGATATCAATGTCTGCTCCGCTTGTCGCAGTAAAAGACACCATGGGGTTATAAGCAGCTACATTTAGCTGCTCAATCTGTACGATTCTGATGTCCATTCTGATACCTCCAAATAAAAAAGCACCCACTTATAGGTGCTTTAAGCATTTAAATAGCATTAGAACTGTCTTGCGTTAATATTGAGGTTATACCTTGCTCCGTCACTGTTGTAAACATATACTTCCCAATTACCAGTAATTCCACCTGCCGGAATATCCTGAACGAAATTAAAGGTTTGTTGCGCTCCACCATTCAACTTATAGTTGTAAAATTCTGACCCATCACGCTTAATATTTACGTAAACTGGGGACGATGCATTATTTCTAACCCAAATGTTAAGTTGATCACCATTTCCTTTTCCTGTTGTAAACGAACTATTAAAGGCCGTGGCACCCGTATGAGTAACATCTTTAATAAAAATTGCATCCATTGGATAAAAAATTGTTTCATCAATGTTTTTTGTTCTAATGTGTACTAAATCTTGTACAGCATCATTTGTTATTGTGGATACTGAAGATTGTTGAGAAGGAGTTTCATTGACCACTTCAGATGCAACTGCAACGGAAGTGAGTGTCAACATGGCTGTTGCAAGAATAGCTGTCAACATTTTTTTCTTGTTCATAAAGTAATTTCTCCTATAAATATGGTTTTTTTTCCTGAAAAATTAATAGTATATTGTTCCTCTGATATAAAAGTTACAATATTTTCATAATAATTACTTTATATTAATTATATATAATTTATCATTATATTAATTTATCCATTTGAGTTGAGTTGGTTTTTCATCTTTGGTTAGACAGAAACTCAGCAAGAGACGAAGAGAATGAGCCCCTCGTGCTCTTTTCCGCGCATCACCACACAAACACGTGTTCCTGCATTCGAGGCCTGAGAACGGCTCACAGAAGGTCGTTTTCGGACATAAAAAAAGCACCCGAAGGTGCTATTTTAGCCAGTCACGAATTTCTTTTAAACCCTGATATGCCTTCGCCCAAGTGCTGTTTGATTCAAGGAACTCATGTCCCTTCATCGTAACGTTGCAATTATTTAGAAATACAATCGTTGCTGCTATTCCAACATTATCGATGTACCCTTCTTGCTTAATAATTTTCGCAACCTGTACAAATTCTTCCCGTGTTAAACCCAAGTCCTCAGCTTTTGGGACAGCCTCAACCAATAGAACAGTAATTATAGGGAATCAACGAGCGGAAGCAGCTCATTCAAATGCTGAATTTCGTAGTCCGGCTGAATGTCCGGATTCGCTTCCTTGGAGTTTCTGTTAATCCAGACGGTTGTCAAACCGGCTGCCAGACCGCCGCGGATATCAGTAGTCAGCTTGTCCCCAACCATAACCCCTTGCTCTGGATCGATCTCCAGCAGTCCAAGCGCGTGGAGGAAGATCTCCTTATCCGGCTTGCCTTTGCCGAAACTGCCTGAAATGACAATATGGTCAAAAAAAGGCACCAGTTCAGGCACACCATCCAGCTTCTCCTGCTGCAGCGCAGGACAACCGTTGGTCAGCAGCAACAGCTTCACTTTGCCCTGAAGCTGTTCAAGCACATGAAGAGTTTCTTCATAGATATACGGACGGCTGCGTCGTTCAGCCGCAAAACGTTCGGCTAACTCGGCTGCCAGCACCTCATCCTTAACACCCATGGCTTCCAGTCCGCGCCGCCACGATTCCTTGCGGTAGACCGGGGCCAGCTGCTCCATCATTCGGAACTCTGGCTGCTCACCGGCTGTGAAATTTCCCCATAAGGCTTCAAATGGATTAATTCCGATCATCTGAGTGAACGGAAAGGTCTCATAGGACTCATACAGACTTCTGGCTTCCCGGCGGACTGCTGTCTCCAGCTCCAGGGGGTCCAGGGCAATTCCCGCAGCCTCACAGGTAGTGCGGAAGGCCTCATCAATACTCCGGTCATCCCAGAGCAGTGTATCATCAAGGTCAAATAGTACGGCCGAAATTGGCATTGCAGTTCTCCCTCTCCCTAAGAGCGTGTCTTCAAACCTCGTTTGAAGACACCTCCCAGCTGGACTAATTATTATTCGTGTTCTACTGCAACGTTGTTGTGCTTCGCAAAAGCCTCAAGACGTTCCCCGATCGCAACCGTATCGTATCGGTTAAAGAATCTGGAGAATACCCAGCGGCTGCGTTTGTTCTTATACTTAATGGAAACGGCGCTGCGGGAGAGCGTAATCATCTCGATATCGGCAGCAGCCCACGAACGCTCACGGCTGAATTTGATAGTGGACAGCTTGGTCTTGTCAACCTTCAAATAAGGACGGCGGAAATACATCAGGGCTGCCAGCAGGAAATACAGCACAACCCCCAGCCAATTGGCCAATATGCCGCTTCCTTTGTTCTGATCAATCGAGCCGACTACCCAGAACATGATTCCCAGCAATACGAGTACGAACGGGAATACAATGTTACGGCCTTTGAAAATATCACTTTTCTTGACCGAGCTGGATGTGGTGGCATAAATGGAATCCTTGCCTTGCTTCTTTCTCTGCTTGTTGATCTGCTGTGTGTTGCGTTGAACCATTCTTTCCCAAGAACGGGCCATGTAAGTTCCCCCTAGTCATTCTATAATATCTGTGAAAAGGAACAAGGATTAATGCAACAGATCCTTGCCGCCTTGTCCATCCTCATCCTTATCCACAATCTCTATCGTCTCCAGCTGGTTGCGGAAGTTATTGCGGATATTGCCAAGATAAATCTCGCGGAGCTTGGCGCGTTCGGCCACTTCCTCTTCGTTTAGGCCGCCGTTCTTATGCTTGCGTGCCAATTCGTTGATTCGCGCGACCAGTTCATCTATATTCAATGTGGTTCCCCTCCTAAATAATTTCATTCTAACTGTGCCATGAGAAAAAGAGCTTGTCAAGGTCTACTCCCTTGCAAGCTCTCGATGGATGGATATACGGTTATACTGAGGTCAGTAAACAGGTAAAGCTATAACTTCTCCAGCTTGGATCTCACTGCCTTGAATACCATTATGCATTCTTATTCCTTCTATATATACAGCCGTCTTCATACCGGCCGGTTTATTCTCCAGTGCAATGTTCCAAAGCGTATCACCCCGTTCAACGACGATCATTTTCTCTTGTCTCAATGAGGCTACCGATCCAGCAAATACATTGCCAACTACGGTGAAACCCGAAATGATAAGTACAAATACCAGTGCAAATTTAAACAGCTTGTCCTGTGTGAACAGTCCTGAGAAGGCTTGATTCCAGATTGCCGCGAAATTAGCAGTCTTACTGCTGCCACCAGCAGTGTGTGCAGTTGTTTTAGCGTTAGTTTCATTACTTTTATCATAGATGCTGACATAGGTACTGTATTTCAACATAATAATCATCCTCCAAACACTTGTTCTTACTTTCGAAAATAATATAACACGAACATGTGTTTTGTTCAATAGTTTTTTTCGAACAATTGTTCCCTTTATTTAAATAGATTATGAGAACAGGTTAGAACTTATGTTTGTACGAACGGAAGTTCTATGTTATACTTTTCCCAAACATTACTATATGGGGTTGATTCCGATGTCAAAGATTTCGAGTCGTCAGCTGGCGATCCTGGAATTCATACGTAACGAAGTCCGCAGCAAGGGTTATCCGCCTTCCGTCAGAGAAATCGGCGAAGCGGTTGGCCTTGCCTCCAGTTCCACCGTACACGGTCACCTGGACCGACTGGAGAAGAAAGGTCTGATCCGCCGGGACCCAACCAAACCCCGCGCTATTGAGCTGCTGGGCCAGGATGATTCCGAGAATGCACATCAATTCGCACATACGGTAACGCGCGTTCCTGTTGTAGGCAAGGTCACTGCCGGAGTACCTATCACAGCTACAGAGAATATTGAGGACTACTTCCCGCTTCCTACTCATTATGTTGGTGACAATAAAGTGTTTATGTTGTCCGTTCTGGGCGACAGCATGGTGGACGCCGGCATTATGAACGGCGATTATGTAATCGTCCGCCAGCAGCAGACCGCTGACAATGGCGATATCGTCGTTGCCATGACTGAAGAAGATGAAGCAACTGTTAAGACCTTTTATAAGGAACGCGATCATATCCGCCTGCAGCCGGAGAATCCGGCCTACGAGCCTTTGCGACTGAACCGGGTTACCATTCTTGGCCGCGTCATTGGATTGTTCCGCGACATTCATTAATCTCCGCACTATGATCACGGTACCAAGTTATTCCCTCTTCCTTTATATTCCAGGCTGCTCCGCATCTTCGCGGGGCAGTTTTTTTATTATCCTTTATGAATCACCATTCAGAACAAATGTTCGCATTGCTTGTTTTTGGCATAATGATTAACGTCCGCCCTGCCGCCTACATATTCTGTATTAAAAAGGAGCATCCTTCCTTATGCCCAACTACCGCATTATCGTGGATCTTTCACAACGCATGTTATACCTGCTGGATGACGATATCGTCGTCAGAGGGTTCCCCATCGGCATCGGCAAGATGTTAACCCAATCCCCTGTCGGGGATTACACCATTATCAACAAGCAGCGTAACCCTGGGGGACCTTTTGGCGCCTTCTGGATGGGCCTGTCCAAACCTCACTATGGGATTCATGGCACCAATGACCCTTCTTCTATCGGCAAAGAGGTGTCGCACGGCTGTATTCGGATGTTTAACGCCGATGTGCTTGCCCTGCAGGCTCTAGTGCCGATTGGCACCAGGGTTACCATTCGACAGTAGATAATCAACCATCCATAAGGTCAGCGCAACAGTAAACACCTCCGCAGATCGTAGCTCACGATTCACGGAGGTGTTATTTCTCAATATGCAATAAAACTCATCGTTTCTGGTAGACAAACATATGTTAGGGTAAGAAGCAGGAGGTGGACACTCATGTTAATGGTGCTTGTATGGGTATTTGCGGGGGCCGGTATTCTCATGCTGCTGGCTGCAGCGGGCTTAAAGCTGGTATATATGTATCCTGTTACTGATGTCAATAAGCTGATTGTGGCCGCAGAATCGCTATTGCCTTGCGTGATCCCGGCGTAACACCCTAAAAACAGTGATTGCCTCACAAGACGCTTTAGAATAACTTCCCAGGAATGAACCCACACCATAATGGGGAACAACGGACCGGATTTATTTATTATTTTTCTATATGTTCTCTCGTTAACAGGGTACATCCCTTCCTTAATCTTGTTTGCCATACCACTCCGGATCAAAATCCAGCTCCAGTGCTTTGCCCAGTTCTACTTCAATTTAATAGTCAATTTGTCCGTTACGGTATCGAAAACAAGCTCCTTCTCGCTGGTCCACCTGCCCTTCTGCAGTCCCAGTACCTCTTCAGGAGTCAGCGGGTTGTCATGAATCGGTAGCGTATAGGTATACTGCTGGCCGACAAGCTTGCTCATCCACAGTCCGCTGCAGTCCTTCTGATAAAATTCAAAGACATACGAGGTGTCAATCATCACGAACCTGTGGTACTTCACAACTATACTTTCCGACCGTTCCGGGGAAGGCAAAAAAACATACTGATTGCCTATAAAGCTAAACACTAGATACGAGCCTGCGAGAACAATCAGGAGTACTGGAATGGAATAGAACACCGCAGCCCGTTTCCGCAGCAGCAACATTATCCCAATAACAACAAACAGATTGAAGGCTACAATATAGAACATTGGCGGTGCCACATACGGAACAGGATAAATTTCCTGCATACGCAGCACATACAACAACAAATCCGTCAGAAGCAGGATCACCAGCAAGATTAGAGCTTTATTATAATGAATCTTCTGTACTTCCGGCATATCATCACCCCTGATTAACGTTACGCTAATCATAATGGGCGCGATCCAGGGAATAAAGAGAAACTAATCCTCAGTTATTTCCTGTTATATGAGGCTTCTACATTATTGCAGCGAAGAAACATGAGGCTTTTAGGGTTTATTTTTGCAGTTCATTTTGCTTTTGCTGCAGCAGCTTGTCATATTCGCCCTGATATTGCCTTAATTTATTCTTCAGCGGTGTACTGTAAGGCTCCAGCTTTAACATAGAACGCGTGGTCAAAATATTGTTTACGACTGCATTGATTTTGGCGTCAATCGCATTGATGCGGATCTTGGCTGCTGCAATTGCCGGATTAGGCGTCACTATCTGCATCGGATCGATAATAGCCGGATCTGGCCGGTCAGACGTTGAACCCGAAGGTTTGCTTCGCTCTTCAAAATTTATCGTTTTGTCGGCAACCGTTACATCGAATCCGGCCAGTTCACCGATCGCACGCACAGGAGCGTAACTTTTCCCGTCAATCACAATGGCCGGATCGGCCAGCTTTTTCCCGTATATAGTTACAATAAATTCAGCCTGGATCTTTTTTCCGATTAGTGATACAGATGAACCCAGGGCCTCAGCACTGATCAACAGCAGCACTGCGGCGACAAATCCTGCTACGATTTTTTTCATTGATTCTTCTCTCCCCGCATAGTACATTACCTTTATTTTAGCACTTCACAGCACTATTTAGGAAATGAAAGGATATGCAGGACAGGCTGCCAGAGCAGAATAGCCCCCACTTACGGACAAATGCTCCTGCTTGCTATAAATTTAAGTCGTCGGAATCAGCGGATTCGAAGCGGGTGCGGATTTCACGGTTTTTGGCATAAATGTAGAGGTCGAGCGCTACAATGCCTCTGCGTGCAAGCTTGATCACCAGCACGATAATATAAATCGTCACCCCTACCGAAACCAGCCAGAGCACCAATAACAAAGGATGAAACAAATTGAACATAAAGATACCATTCTGCAAAATAAGCTCTCCCCTCTTCAAAACGAAAAAAATAGATCGTCCCCGTTTGGAACAATCTGTTAATTATAGAAGAAAGCTATATAGGTGTAAAACGATATTGTCACACCAGACAACAAAAAAAGCCTCTCAGCAGCAGGGCTTTTGGTTACAGCTCTTTAATTTCCTTCAATGCAGAAACAATACTGTCCTTCAGGTAGACATGTTTCTCAGGCAACACTACTTCTTGCGCTCCGCTGACTTCAACCCCTTGTAAACGTGCCTCTTGCTCCACCGCTTCCACATAAGTCATACTGTTGTCTTCCACATTAACCCGGATATTATGTACATCCAGCAGATCCAGCGTTAACGTCGCATTTGAGTTCTCCATCCTAATCACAGCTCCTTAGTTATTTTCTTTCATTGTGTCATATGATGTGAGAATTTGCTAGAGTTAATATCTGAACCTGGGTAGCTTCAACTAAAAAAGTAAGGTATCAATCCAAGCTTAACCAGCATATGGTCTATAAAGATGAGGAGGAGGGGTATTATGTCTGACGGATTTGTTGCTCGGTCTCTGGAAGAGACCAGCTTTTGGTCAAGAATTATGAAAGAACACTCCCTTTTTTTAGGATTGGGTTTCCGAGCGGAAGATACTGTCCTGATTAAAGAAGCCAATCACTTTTATCGGATTTTCGAAGACATTGAACGGCGGGTTCATTCTTTCTCCCTTGATGTAGACCCTGTAACGATTCAACAATTTAATCAGGAGGTCCATACAGCAGTATGTCACATTTGGGCGTTTAAAAGAAAAGTACTTGGTTTGATTCTATCTTGTAAGCTCCCTGGACAAACGAATTTCCCACTTTTAGTGGATCATGTAAGTAGAGAAGCTAACTATTTCAGGAATCGATTGGAAGAGTTAAACCAAGGCAAATTAGAGCCTTTATATGATGCGATTATTGATGAAAATGTATTTTTCTTAAGGATTATGGCCGACCATGCCAAATTCATAGGTCATCTGTTAGATCCTTCAGAACGGAAACTTGTTGAGCAGGCCCGAGAATTCAGTCAAGATTTTGATCAATTATTATTTCAGGCTAGAGATATCGAATCGATGAGACCTCAATCGCAAACCGGTCCAATCTTAAACCAGTTTCTCGATCAAAATAGGGTATCGGTAAAATCACTAAGGGATTTCAAAAAAACTGCTCGGGATTTAATCGATCAATGTAGAATTAAAAGCATCATACATCCGCTGCTTGCAGATCATGTTTTCCGCGAAGCAGAGAGATTTTTGGAGATTATTGATATGTTCGAAAACTCTTTAACTGGGAAAGGAAATAACTCTATGATCCACCATTAACACTATCTCGGTTCCACGGGTTGGGAACTAGAAATTGTTCAACCAAGTTCATCTGGTCTCGTTGGAGTTCATAATTTTTTTACATACATCATGGCCTTTTGTGCTGTTAATAACACGTCACCCCTGAAAGGACAATAACCCCGTCAGGCACGAAGCCAGATGGGGTTATTTTATGTATGCTCTAAACTCAAAAAGACTCGAACGAACCAGATACTTTATATCTCTTGAACATATCCCTTTCTCCCTAATCCATCAAACTATATATAACCTCTTGGACTGCAAAAACACTAGGATTAACGATCACCTTACTAATAATTATAAATAACTGAACGGGGTTACTTATTCCAACATCTACTACGTTCCAGTTTGAAGTTGTAGACTTATCAAGTCCATATTTTTCTATCAACCTATCTTTTGTTCCGCTATCCATTCCGTTTCTTGCCTCAATGTAACCTGGAATCAAGAGTAAAAATACAAATAAAACCATGAGGACAGCTATATATTTTTTCTTCATTTCACCTCTCCCCTCTATGTAATGCTCAAACAATCACACCTACGAAATATGGATAACAAAGCTCACTTCAAACTATACACATAAGGCAATAATATGGTTTAATTGTGGCGAAAAGCGCCAAACCAGTCCAGACTATAAGGAATGCAGGTAATTACGATCTCGATAGGATCATTATATTTCATTTGGAACATTATGTAAATGAACTCTATATCACTGAATTGTTCTAATGTGCACTCCCTTGCAACAGTATTGTGAAATATTATTCTTTAACAAGTCGCTTTCATCATTGCCATCTAAAATTAGTGTTGTTAGACAAGCAAACCCCCTTCAGATACATTTGAAGGGGGTTTCTAAATACTATTTTTTCTCGTTGATAACGAATAGAACACCTGTGAGAATTAGGATAGAGCCGATCCAAAACGTTAAACCTATATTCTCTCCTAGAATAAGCCATCCAAGTAATGTTCCAACCAGGGGTTGAAAAAAGAAAAATATTCCTCCACTTGAAGCATTAAGCATTTGTAATCCACGATTCCAAAGTAGAAATCCACCTGCTGTTGAAACAATACCCAAATATAAAAGTCCTCCCCAAATGGTCGGGTGAGTCAGTTGAGAGATATTAATATCGTGTAACCGTGGCAAAACAAAAGGAGTCAACACGATTAGGGCTACTAATATGGAATAGGTGGTTACCACAATTTGTGGATAATCACTTGGCAAACGCTTTACAAGTACAGACATGAGTGCCCATGTTAATGCTGCAATAAGTAGTGCAATACCTCCAAGAGTACTGGACATATTCACATCACCAATTCCAACCATGAGAAGTACTCCAATTGTCGCTAAAAAAACAGAGATTCCCTTTTTTAACGTCAACTGTTCTTTAAGGATAATGCGAGCAAAAATAACCATAAATGCTGGTGTTGAAGAAGTTATAATGGCTCCCATTTGTGCTGTGGATAACATTGTACCCGTTTCCTGAGCAACAATTGAAATGGCATTACCAATGACTCCAATAGCTACAATTAATAAGAAATAACGTTTCTCAATTCGCCAGTTTTGCCGTGTTATGAAGCCGATAACGAGAAGTGCAACAATTGCCACTAAATATCGCATCCACACAAGTTCTAGTGGAGGTATGACCGATACTACAATTTTAACAACAACGTACATACCACCCCAGATAATGGAAGCTAAAGTTAAATATAAAGAACCTAATAAGGTGTTTTTCATTTTTTATACCCTCCGTTTTTTAATTAGGTCGAAAATGCCCCTAACGGAGAGATGTAGTCACATTCACTCCACTAAGAGCAGAAGTGTGCTACTGGTACATCGTTTTCAAATAATGGAGTCCAAAACATTATGTTCACCCCTAGTCCAGTTCTTTTTCTAACAACAATTATTTGTATTTCATTATAGCAAAGAATATGAAGCCTGTGTTATAAAGGCTTAAGAGGAAATCACTATTCTGAGTATAAAAGAAACAGCGGCAGCCATGGACGAGAAGATAAAGTCCTAGACTGCCGCTGTTTTATTGAACTATCGTTTCCAGTTAGTTGAATGTTCACCTATTGGAATGAATCAAGGCACTTTTTATGGATGTTTTTAGTTCATCCAACTTTTCTTGAGGAATCTTCTTTCTTATACGCAGGACTATATCTTGGCCAGTTATGAAATGCCTATTGCGAAGTTACTGAGCGGAAATCTCGAACTTCGTGCCGGCATCTCCGGCGAAAACTATGGATCCTCCTGCAGGCAGTTCGACCTGATCCTTGCCTCCGATGACACTGAAGTAGATGCATGTTCCCTTGGCATCATAAACAGCGAAGGAAGCGTTCGGGGACATGCTCACCTTAACGATCTTGCCCCCGTCTTTGTCGCTTATCGTATACCACCTGGCGTATCCGCTGGGCGGAATCGTAACGATTGACTTCTTAGCGAAGTTAAAAGGCTTCACGGCGTCCTCGTTCACTAAGATGATTCCACCATGATTCAAGTACTCAACCCCGTCTTGTGTAAAGAACGTAAGACCTGAGAGATCCCGCCCGTTCGATCCCGGAATTTGCAATTCGGAGACGGCCGTATTCGGGCCGGTTATTCGCTTATCCAACACGTACCCCGGCAATTGTTTCGACACATTCAAGTTGGTGGTTACCTTTGTCAAATAAGAAATCGACGTATACTTCTCAGTCAGCAGATAATACTTCTTCCCGTCGCGCTGAATCCATGCTTCCTTGGTCTCTGCCGGAAGAACTTGGGGCTGGAGCTTCTCGGCGCTGTACATTGATATAGCCACCTGCCCAAGACCCGGGACCGAAGCGTATCGACGAAGCCATTCGTAGGTACGGCCGTTCTCCTCCGTCACGAAGCTGATCATCGTATTCCCATCCGCACTCCGGAACGTCCCGTCTGCCGAATACTCGTAGATCTCGGCTGGATTATCGGGCGATTGCTCCGAAGTGATGGACATGACGCCACCTTCGGTAATATCTATTTTTGTCGCTGAACCGGTCGCACCATAGATTCCCGAATACTCCAGCAGGGATTCTGGCATATCAGCCTTTACCGGCACGCCGTAAGACTTCTCAGGCTTGAATTCGGCAATTGTCCCTTTCTCTTTTAGCGCCTGAAGCAGGATTTCGTTCGCCAGAAGCTGATCGTACGTGCTGCTCCCGCCGGAAGTGACAACAGCTGCCGCCATGTCCTGTTCGGGAAGCACAACGAGCGACGCGTGATAAAGAATCGTGTCCCCGCCTTTGGTCAGCGCCTTCATCCCGTATTCGCTGAAGGGATACAGATAGACGCTGTCCCAGCCGAGACCGTAGTCGAATGAGTTGTCCGCATCGTCAGGCCACAAAGGCGTCTTGTACTCGTCTTGCGCCATGGCCGCAGCCGATTTACCGGACAAGACTTCTTCCGCTTCCCCCATGAAAACTTGCGAGAATCGAGCCAAATCTTCCGCCGTGGAATAAATGCCTCCCGTTCCGATCATGTTCATCGTCTCGTTGGGGAGTTGTCCTGTATATGTAGGATAATAGAGTCCCGCCAACTTCGCTGTGTCCGGAGAATCGAGTGGCGTCTTCGTATTGACCATACCCAGAGGTTCTGTAATATATCGATGGATATAAGAGGTAAAGTCCATGCCGCTGACCTGCTCGACCAGAATCTCGGCCAGCGTAAATCCGTCATTGCAGTAAACCGAATAAGCCCCCGGGTCCGCTTTCAAGGTCTGACCGGACAGTTGCTTCAGCAGTGTGTCGTGGGCATAAGTATCGTTATCTTCAAATAAACCGGCGTTCGTAGGCGAGGATCCCTTCAGCCCGGAAGAATGATTGAGCAGCATGCGCGGCGTAATCTGTTTGTAACGTTCATCCGTCATCGTAAACTCGGGGATATACTGGACGACCGGCGTATCGAGATCGATTTCCCCTTGATCGACCAACTGCATAACGGCAACCGTGGTAAACATTTTACTCGTCGAGCCGATCCCATACATCGTGTCTTTCGTGAGCGGTTTCAGTCCCTGCTCATCATTCTTGCCGGATTGGCCGGATACGACGATGTTGCCATGATCGATAAGGGCGTATTGCACGCTGTTCGTATCGTAAGCTTTCGTGAGGAGATCGGCTTTCTCATTTGCAGCTTTCATGGTTAATTCGTAGGTGAGCCCAGCTTCGTTAGAAGGCGAGTCCACTTCCGCCGTTGACACGGTTATCGGAGCAGCACTTGACTCGATCACCTCAGATGTATTCAGTGCCTCTGCTGTGTTCTGCATCTCAGCCACTGGTGTGTTGTCGTCGCAGGCGGTTAACAGCAGAAGCAGACATAGCACAGCTAGCATTATCCATCGACTTTTCATCATTTGAACTCCCCTTCCGGATATTGAATTATTTATTCAAAATAGGCAGAAATAAGATAATTTCAATCACCGGAATGGCTACCGTCGCGGCGACTATAATCTTACCACGCGGATTGGCCATATTGATCGTCCAGCCGAAACCATGAATGTTCGGAACGATCCACGCCGGGTCTTCAGGGTTCACGTAAATGCTGCCGAGCCACTTCCAGTGCCTTTCCTCCATCGACGGAACATCCCTTAGCTGATCAATACCTTTGATTCGCAGGTAAAGCATGACGCCGATCAGTGCCAAGAAGAGTGCTACCCAGAGCGACATGCCGGAGAGGAAGAGCAGCTTTCCCTTCCAACCGTACAACGCTATGGCTTGCGCCACCCCTGCGAATACAACCATGAGGAGCGAAGCGCCCCAAGTCAGAATCGAATGGATTTTCTTGTGCTTCAACTGTTTTTGCAGTGAACCTTCCTGGTCCTGGGGATCCAGCGATGTCCTCGCACGGCCGATCATCAGATTATAGCAGACGAAAACAGTGATATTCAGTGCTTGCACGATGTTCAGTATGAACACGGTCCACACGGATTTGTTAAAGTCAAAATTTCCGAGAATCAACAATTGCGGAATCGTATCCCACTTCGCAATAGCAAAGAAGATGCATAGCGCCATCACGGCGGCATTTGCCGAATACCACCAAGTGCTTAGCACCGGGCTATGCATCCGTCCGGCCACAAGGCTTGCTGCGCGCTTCGTCTGCACGACAATCTCCCAGCCTCTGGCCGCCTTCAAGCGTTGCGCGGACATCCGGCTGATCCAAATAGCGAAGCCTGACGCAATGATTGAAAGCAAGATGGCTGTCGTCCAAATTAGGAGACTCCGCGCAGGCTGATGACGCATCCATAAAAAGCAAACTCCTCCGATGACGACCGCAAAACCGCTGGTAAGCAAAGCGTAATTCCGGCGAATGGCACGGACGGCAGGGTCCTGCAGGGCCTCCGCAGGCAGCACGATGCCGAACAGCACGGTCCGCAAGCCGATATAGACCTGTAAACTGAGCATCAGAGCAATCATCAAATAACTGCTGGATATCATAATCATCGGTTCTTGTGTCAACGTTGTTCCCCTCCGCGATTCGTAATCATCTCTCGGTACACCGATCTGCTCTCCTGCGCGAATACCTCTTCCGCCATGCCTCGTACCGCAGCTGCCGCCGCAAGAGACCGCAACTGCCGCCGGAGCTTCTCCTCGAACGCCTCCGTCACGCCGGGCATCCCGTCGGGCTGAACGATAACGCCCTTTTTTCGGTGTACTTGAAGTAAGCCCTCCTGCTTGAGCAAATTGTAGGCTTTGTTAACGGTATGGAGATTGATCCCCAAGTCCTCCGCCAAGCTTCGGATCGACGGAAGCCGATCGCCAGGCCGCAAGGCACCGGAGGCGATCCCTTCGACGATTTGGTCAACCAGTTGTGTGTAAATCGGAGTTTCCGATTGCAGATCGAGCTCTATGAACAAAAATATCCCTCCTTATGGTAGCAGCTGCGCGTCATCAGATAGAAAGGGGGCCGATGATGCAGAGCAAAAGCAAGTCGGCCGCCATATAGGCGACAAGCACGTTTGCCGTCATGTATACAACGAGGGAATCGGAGCACTTTTGGCGCGGATCAGCTTTGCGAGCTGCCACGTGAACAGCGCCATCGCCGGATTCTCGGCCTTCGGAAGCACTTTGAGCGATTAGGGCATCAGCAGCGCTCCGGCAATGGCGCAGGGTATCATTAACCATGTGCGATTTTGACATGTCGAAACCGTTCCATATCAAACCAACCTCCTTCTTTGTTTGTTATATTACATGTATAACACAGATAATAATACTATTCAAGATCAAGTTGAAAATAATTCCATATTGTCTAGTATGGTTATTAATGTTCTTAAAGGTTTGAACTAAAGTGTCATATGCGTAGGCTATAGTACTAAACAATCCTGCCCTTAGCTAAATGAAAACGGCAGCTGATTTTCTGGTCAGCTGCCGTGGTATCCTTATTCAACTATCCTGCCCGTTAGCCATACATGCAGCGCAAGCGCCGCACCACAGATGATGAAAATATTTGTATCTGTTAATACTGCTACTATGGCTGGGAGAGGAAGGTCGATAAGCTATGGTGCCTACGAGCCCATCCGTTAGTCTGACTCCAACGATCACGCCTATCGGGAAGCACTCATGGGAGATTAATCCTACTCTGATTGTTGCACCAGCCTCTTACCTAATTTAGCCGTAGAGAGGATACTTCAAAGTGGAAATCGTAGTTGAACGGGCATGTGGTATGGATATTCATAAGGATAACATTACCGCATGTATTCTAACGTCTAATGGAAAGGAGATTCAAACATTTCCGACTAAAACTGTGTTTCTTTTACCATTAATTGACTGGATTAAACAGCAGGAGTGCACTCACGTTGCTATGGAAAGTACGGGTGTATTTTGGAAGCCTATTGTCAATTTACTTGAAGCTGAAGGAATTGAATTCTTAGTGGTGAATGCCCAGCATATGAAAGCTTTGCCTGGACGTAAAACAGATGTCAAGGACTCCGAATGGATTGCAAAGCTTCTTCGTCATGGGCTACTTAAAGCAAGTTTCATTCCAGATCGAAATCAACGTGAGCTTCGAGAACTTGTTCGTTATCGTCGCAGCATTATCGAAGAACGAGCTAGACAACATAATCGAATTCAAAAAGGGTTAGAAGGAGCCAACATTAAGCTCAGCTCTATTGTCTCTGATATTATGGGTGTCTCTTCTCGCGATATGCTCCATGCTATTGCTGATGGTGAGGATGATCCTGAGAAACTAGCGAACTTCGCTAGACGCACCATGAAACGAAAGAAGGATGAACTTGAACTTGCTCTACACGGCTATGTAAACCCTCACCAACGCTTGATGATTAAGACTATTTTGACTCACATTGATTTTTTAAGTGAACAAATCACGTTGCTAGATCAGGAAGTCGCTACGAGGGTTGTTCCATTTCATGACGATGTCGAACGTTTAGATTCAATTCCTGGAATAGCTACTCGAATGGCAGAACAAATCTTAGCCGAAATTGGGACCAATATTAAGAAGCAGTTTCCCAGTGCTGCACATTTATGCTCATGGGCTGGACTTGTGCCTGGGCATAACGAAAGTGCAGGAAAGAGAAAATCTGCTAAAGCTAAAAATGGAAACAAATATTTGAAGTCCGCCTTAGTTGAAGCAGCCCATTCTGTAGCAGCCTCAAAGAACTATCTTGGTGCCATGTACAGACGAACGGCAGCAAGAAAAGGGAAGAAAAAGGGCAGCAATCTCTGTCGCACATGCTATGTTGAGAATAGCCTACTATTTGTTGACACGTGAAGAAATGTATGTGGACCTAGGCGAAGATTACTTTGACAAACAGAAGCAACAATCTATTGTGAAATACGCAGTTCGACGACTAGGAAAATTAGGTTATTCTGTAACTATTACAGAAGTCTCTTAATTCATTAAGATACCCATATCCTTATTTCGGATGCTGTGACATTCAAAAAAATGAATGGACTGCGTCTTATTTACTTTGCCTCTTTACAGTAACTGCAGATTTAATTTTCATGGGAGCTTAACGACGCATCGTGAATCTATCTTAGAAATATATCCCATCTAAAATAGTGAACAAGGTTGGTTTCTGATAAATTTGCCAACATAAATTTCACAAACAAAGAAACACTACAAGATGTTCAAAATAAAAAATCAGGAGGTAACAATATGACAATCAAAGGTTATGGTGTTTTAAAAGGAGTTGCAGTTGATGGGAAGGGAGAACGTGACAGATCCACTCCTCATTATCAAATTAGAATGATTGGTGAAGAAAACACTGAGTATAGAATAGCCGTCAATGTTATGTCAAGCTCGAATGAATCCGAAGTACTATATTTAGTTGACGAACAATATGATGCATCCTCTATAACAATTCTACCTACAATGAGCAACGGTTTTACCCACATCAATAAAAACAACAGGGACATTGCCCTGGATTATATTCGTGGGGACTTGTTTGACCCCTCTAAAATGGTTCCTCTTCCTCACGATATATCAGGTCCCGACAACGACTTAAACGATAAACTTCAAAATTATATAGGAAGAGCTATTAAAGAAGAAGCCACCATCTATGTTTATGGATCTGAATGGGGACCAGAAAAAAACAGACCCGATAAAATATTTGATTTTGAACCAGGTCGCGGCGTCCACAATGTTCATATGAATCAAGGAAATGAGGGTCGGTGGAAAGTTGACAACGGCCCATGGCAAGATGGTGGAATTTTGATCCAATTCAAGGATAAGTGGGTGGCAATATTCTTAGCTTTCTTATCTCAATCATGGTGTACGGATGATAAGGGTCATCCTACCGAAGTTTGCGATCACACTCAGACCAAACTAGCCGTATCCACTGGCCGTTAATAAAAAATAAAAAAACGAGTTGTCAATAGAAATAGTACCAGACAACTCGTTTTTTCATTGATTTTTATTCAATTCCAAATCAAATCAACCCATTCTGGATGGTCAATAAATGGGTTACGATTATGTTGGTATTTTTGATATATTACTTCATTGCGTCTCTTTTCAAACATATCGACAGGATCCAATTCATTCCACTCTAAAAATGTCGATAGTTTTCCATGTTCCGGTTTCTTTAATCTTGTATTTGTAACTTTATCAACAGCCTGTAGATCCTTCACTCCTTCCTCACCCTCATATTTACATCCATATATAAAATCATTCTTGCAACATCACTTTGACTGCATCTCTTGGTTCCCATGAATCTTCATCATAAAATGTGTCTGGCGCTTCATTATGTGTAGTTCCTACTGGTTGGCCGTTCGGATCATTCCGATGTTCATTACCTAAAGTCACTCCCTGTCCTGTAAAGTTGATTTGCATGTATAAGATTCCACAAAGAACAAAATCACCCTGGCGGGTGAATAACTTTCTAGCCAGCGGTTATTTATCCGCTGGCTCTTCTTTTCTCACCAAGGTTCCATTACAAACAGGACAGAAAAACTCTGGGGATTCTCCGCCTTCCAGTTCATACGAACACTCGGCTACTATAAATTCAGGTACAGGGTCCATCATCCCACATTTCACGCAGATATAATCGATCCATACCTCTGACTCCTCTTCTTCCTCCCATGGATTCCATAGGTCCAGTTCTTGTTCTTTATCCTGTCCGGACTTTTGGCCCTGTTCTTTTCCCATGACTTCGTATCCCCCATTTCTTTTGGTTTTCATATTCTCGCTGCTCGTCATAATAATAAATTCTCCCATATTCCGCATGCCAAATCACCACAAGCAACATCCGGTGCTTGCAGCAGGGACAAAGCATCGGGTCTCGCCCATAGCTCTCCAGCATCCGCTGGCGGTAGCTTTTCTTCTTCCTTTCCTCCGCTGGAAAAGTCATCTCGATTTGTTTGTGCACCATGTACCGCCACAGATTAATTACCTTTTGTGACTCTTTGTTTTTCCCCCGGCTGTATAGACCATAGCGCCCCACCATCCGAAAATGCTTGGGCGGAATGTGCTGCACCAGATCGTAAATGAATTTCATTACCGGCGATACCACATCCACCCGTTTGCCCGTTCGGTGATCCTCATACCAGTAGTGCACCTTGTGGTAGTTGTAGCTTACTACCCGGTACTCCGCGATCGCCGGACGCGCCAAATAGCGCCCAATGTATTTCGCTGCTCCTCGGGCATTTTTCATCCGCTGCTCCGCATTCACATAAAACCCCTGCGAATAGCGCTGGTATAACTCATTCACCAGTCTCTTTATACGTTCTTCCTCCGGATACCATTTCATCATTAAATCCAGTAGCAGTTTCTGCCACGATTTCCGCAAGTACTCATACGAGATATACTCCGCCTTCTTCCACTCCTTGTTCCGGTCTAGCGCGCCTTCCGTAATTAGCGCATGGATATGCGGATTAAACTTTAAATCACGGCCAAAGGTATGAATCACGGTAATCACACCGACTTCGTATTTCTTGCTCTTATTTTTCCGCCGGTAATAATATTGAATGACCTTGGCCACTTGGTTACTCAGTTCATTTAACTTCCGCCGGTCTTGAAAGAATACCTTGCGTAGTTCTTCAGGCACTGTAAATACGAGGTGGCGATGAGGTACATCTAGTATTCGTTCTTGCTGCTTTTCCGCCCATTCATCCGTATATTTCTTCCCACATCCATGACAAAAACGGCTTTTACAGGTGAAGCAAATAAACACGGGTTCCGGCGTTCCCTCCGTGCATCCCTTGCACTCATATCTGGCATAGCCCATATCCCGTGTACCACAGCGTATCGCTTTATTCACGGTTTCTATCATGCTACTGTGGAGTTCCTTGGGCAGATGATGTCCGTGCATTTCCATGAATCCATGAAAGTGATCTTTTAAAATCTGCCGGATGACTCCTCGTTTCTTCCACCTCTCCTGATTCTTCACGTCCATCCCTCCTCCTTTTTTCATCGGAGTTATCCACATTTTTTTACACTCTATAATTTCCTATACAATAAAAAAACCCCCAGCGCCTACAGCGCCAAGGGTTCGATCTTCTAATAAAGAGTCATGTATTGTGCTCTTTCCCACTCGTGAACCTGGGTCCGGTAGATGTCCCACTCGATCTCTTTGAGCTCGTAGAAATGGGCCAGCGCATGTTCGCCGAGGGCTTCAGTGATCACATGGCTGCGGATCATTTCGCTCAAGGCTTCCTTCAGGTCAGCCGGCAGGCTTGGAATGCCTTCTTCAATCCGCTCTTCCTCGGACATGATGTAGATGTTGCGGTCGATTGGAGCAGGCAGATCCAGCTTGCGCTTGATGCCGTCCAGTCCTGCCTTCAACATTACAGCGAGTGCAAGGTACGGGTTAGCTGCAGGGTCCGGGTTGCGGACTTCCACACGTGTGCTGAGGCCTCTGGAAGCTGGTATGCGGATCATCGGGCTGCGGTTGCTCGCAGACCAAGCCACGTAACAAGGCGCTTCATAACCTGGAACCAGACGTTTGTAAGAGTTCACAGTAGGGTTCGTAATGGCGGCAAAAGCACGTGCATGCTTCAGAATGCCGGCCATGTAATAACGGGCAGTTTTGCTGAGGCCAAGCTTGTCGCTCTCATCGTAGAACATGTTCTCGCTGCCGTTAAATAGCGATTGGTGGGCATGCATACCGGAACCGTTCATTCCGAACAGAGGCTTGGGCATAAAGGTTGCATGCAGGCCGTGTTGACGGGCTACCGTCTTCACAACGAGCTTGAAGGTCTGGATCTGGTCGGCAGCTTTGATGGCATCGGCATATTTAAAGTCAATCTCATGCTGGCCGGAAGCTACCTCATGGTGGGAGGCTTCGACTTCAAAGCCCATTTCTTCCAAAGTCAGTACGATCTCGCGGCGGCAGTTCTCCCCAAGATCCATCGGCGCCAAATCAAAATAACCACCCTGGTCATTCAATTCAGTAGTCGGGTTACCCTTCTCATCGGTTCTGAACAGGAAGAATTCCGGTTCAGGTCCTACGTTCATTGCGGTAAAGCCCATTTCTTCGGCTTCCTTCAAGCAGCGTTTGAGAATACCGCGGGGGTCTCCAGCAAACGGCGTTCCATCCGGCATGTACACATCACAAATTAAACGTGCAACCCGGCTGTCCGTCACCCAAGGGAAAACAACCCATGTGCTCAGGTCCGGATACAGGTACATGTCAGATTCTTCAATCCGCACATAACCTTCGATGGAAGATCCATCAAACATCATTTTATTGTCGAGTGCTTTCTCAAGCTGGCTTACCGGGATTTCAACGTTTTTGATTGTACCGAGCAGGTCGGTGAATTGCAAACGAATGAAACGGACATTTTCTTCCTTGGCGATATTCAGAATATCCTCTTTGCTAAAACTCACGATACCCTCTCCCTTTCAAGCTCTTTATATTATTTATTAAAAAACCGGGATAACTCACCTTGAATGAGAGATACCTGTCCCGGCCTTTTACCGGAAACCAGCTCCTGTTTCAGCAACCGGTGAAGCTGGGATTCGGACAACTCCCGACGCCTAACCTCAGTGTCAGGGGTAATCACTGTCGCTTCATCGGATTCCCTGGTGACAGGATTCATTACCTGCTTAATGCCAGCAATGTTGACGCCCTTCTCTATCAGAGCCTTGATCTCCAATAGACGCTCTACATCATTAAACGAGAATAAACGCTGGTTCCCCGACGTACGCGCCGGTACGATCAAGCTGTGCTGCTCATAATAACGGATCTGTCTTGCAGATAGATCGGTTAGCTTCATAACAATCCCGATTGGGAATAATGCCATATTTCTGCGGATTTCATCACCCATGACTCATCCAACCTTCCAATGATCTTTTTCTCATCTCATTGTACATTCCCTGATATGGCATGTCAATGGTGTGTAAGATATTCTCACAACATTTCTTTTTTACAGAGAGGAAGGGTGAAGTGAGTGTGAGCTATAAGCTTCAGACTTTACGCAGTATAGCATGCTGTACAATACACAATCAAAAAACGCTCTATGATATGGATACTTATAATATCGGCGGGACAGCTCTTCTCTATGCGTCAGCGGATTAAAAATAACCCCTACACTTCGAAACTATTAGGTCCCACCAAGGATTTAGTAGATTGCCAGGAACGGAGCAATAGATGCGAAAGTGCAATTAATTCCAGCTGAAACTCCAGTCAACAGACGTATAAGTGCAATTCTGCAACTAATCTCAAGGAAATAAGTCCCTTAACGCTCAATACCCTAAATTAGATGCCTATTTGCATCTATTTCCTCCAAAACGGAGTAAATCCGCCAATTAGTTGCAGTTTCGCAACTAAATCAAACAAGCGAACATAGCAGCCACAAACGAGCTAAGGCTTCAATGTTCCCATCATATCGAGGACTAAGCAGTAACTATAATTTTACAATAATTTACGGTCCAGCATATTCTGCAGGGCCATCAGCACCCCATATTTAACATGGGAGTAGGTTAGGCCGCCTTGCATATAACCAATATAAGGCGCACGGATGGGTGCATCCGCAGATAACTCCAAGCTGCCGCCCTGAATAAATGTACCTGCCGCCATAATGACAGGATGCTCATAACCCGGCATATCCCAGGGCTCAGGTACGACATGGCTGTCTACAGCCGCTGCCCGCTGAATTCCCTGGACGAAGGCAATCAGATGCTCCGGTCCGTCAAACTGGACAGCCTGGATCAAATCGGTGCGTGTTTCATTCCAGGCGGGTTTGGTTGTAAATCCGCAGCGTGCGAAGACAGCTGCCGCAAAGATGCTGCCTTTGAGAGCTTGTCCTACCGTATGGGGAGCCATGAACAGCCCTTGATAGAGCCCGCGGGTGGTCCCCAGCATTGCGCCTACCTCGCCGCCGATTCCCGGCGCAGTCAGGCGATAAGCAGCCTGCTCCACCAGCTCCCTCCGTCCGCAGATGTAGCCGCCGGTCTCCGCTATGCCGCCGCCGGGGTTCTTGATCAGCGAGCCGGCGATCAGATCTGCCCCGACCTGTGTAGGCTCCAGCTTCTCGGTGAATTCACCATAGCAGTTATCCACAAACACAATGACACCAGGCATCAGTGCCTTGATTCTCTCCACCATCTGGCCAATCTCTGCAACAGTAAAGGAGGAACGCCAGTCATACCCGCGTGAACGCTGAATACCGATAACCTTGGTCTTGTCATTAACGGCAAGCTGAACTTCATCCCAATCGACCGCTCCATCCGCTGTCAGCGCGACCTCGGCGTACGTAATTCCGAAATCGGCCAGCGATCCGGTCCGGTCGCCCGGCTTGCCGATCACCTTGTGCAGCGTGTCATAAGGGCGCCCCGTGATGTAGAGCAGCTCATCTCCCGGACGCAGCACACCAAACAGCGCTGTCGAGATCGTATGCGTCCCTGAAGCAAAATGAGGACGGACAAGCGCTGCCTCCGCGCCAAAGATATCGGCATAGACCAGATCCAGCACCTCGCGGCCCCGGTCGTTATAGCCGTAGCCCGTCGAGCCGGCAAAATGAAAATCGCTTACCTGATGCCGCTGAAACGCCTCGATCACCTTCCACTGATTATGGTCAACGACCTGTTCCAGCGTTTTGAATGCACCTTCAATTTCAAGCTCTGCGGCCTGCGCCGCCTGTATAATATCCTCTGCAAATGCTGCCATTATTCAAATTCGCTCCTTACATATACTTGCCATTATTACAAGTAGAAACGGCTTCACCGTCCTCTGATAGAGGCGGTGTCCGTTTCTCATCCTATTTCCAATTTATATTCTCCTTGCTTCAAGCCTCAAGACGGGTCCACAAACTCTGCAAGCATATAACTCCACTTGGCATAATCCTCTTTGTTAACCCGCACCTCGTAGAGCACATCGTTCTCATCGAAGTTGGTTTCAAGCACTTCCCCTACTCTATACAGCAGTGAGGAAATATCCCCCCGGTCACCGGGAATGCGGAACACCAGAGTATCTCCAGCCAGTTCATCGCTGATCAGCTCATTGAGGCGAACCAGATCCTCTTCATTGAAGGCGCTGATCTTCAGGAACCCGTTGCCCGACGGCAGCATATCCAGCTGCTCGGGAGCACAGAGATCGATTTTGTTAAACAGCACAATTTGCGGCTTGCCCGCTGCACCCAGTTCCTGAAGAATGGCTTGCACTACATCCATCTGCTCCTGCCGCATCGGCGATGAAGCATCCACCACATGCAGCACCAGATTCGCTTCATTTACTTCCTCCAGGGTCGCCCGGAAGGAAGCAACCAGATCATGCGGCAGGTTCTGGATAAAACCTACCGTATCGGTCAGCACAACCTCCTTGCCGCCGATCAGCTGCAGCACACGGGACGTAGGATCAAGTGTCGCGAACAGCTGGTTCTCGATGTAGACGTCCGCATCCGTAAGCTGCTTCAGCAGGGTCGATTTGCCGGCATTGGTATAGCCAACAAGCGCAACCTGTACAGCTCCGCTCTTGCGGCGGCGCTCCCGGTGAAGCTCACGGGTCTTGATCACCTCATCCAGTTGACGTTTCAGCTCGGTAATCCGGTCACGGATATGGCGGCGGTCGGTTTCCAGCTTGCTCTCCCCCGGTCCCCGCGTGCCAATGCCGCCGCCCAGCCGGGACAGATTCTTGCCATGCCCGGAGAGGCGCGGCAGCAGATAGGACAGCTGAGCCAGCTCTACCTGAATGATGCCCTCGCGTGTCTTGGCGCGTCCGGCGAAGATATCCAGAATAAGCTGGGTTCTATCAATGATTTTGAGATCCAGTGCTTCCTCCAGGTTGCGTACCTGGGCTCCGGACAGCTCCTGATCGAAGATCGCCGTGTTGGCCCCCAAGCCGTCTGCGGCCATCCGCAGCTCCTCAACCTTGCCTTTGCCGATAAACCATTTGGAATCAGGGGTTTCCTTGTTCTGGCGCAGAACGTCGAGCACTTCAACACCAGCCGTCTCCGCCAGCTGAACCAGCTCCTGCAGCGACAGCTCGGGATCAATGCCGGTGCGTTTGATTTTGTCGGTTACCAGACTGACCAGGATCGCCCGGTCCTGAATATCCGTCTCTGTCTCATGTGTTGTGATTGCCATCGTTTTGCCGTGCTCCTTATCGATTCATATGTTCTGCCGTTTCATTCGTTATAATTTAAAATCCTCTGTCCGCAGCGTCATTAGCTCCTGCTTGCCTGGACTTACACTCTCATATTGATTCAGCAGCCGCACCGCCTGCGCGCGCACGGCCTTCTCTATGCCATTGCGGACATACCGCGCATTGCTGAAGGCATGCAGACTCTCCGACTTCTCAGCCACCAGATGCTGCTTCAGTTTGAGTATGGCCTGCGGCATCAGAATATAGTCGCGTTCCTTCGCCATGATCTCGGCAATCTGCAGCAGCTGGTCAATCGTATAGTCGGGAAATTCAACCTGGATCGGGAAACGGGAGGGCAGACCGGGATTACTCATCAGAAAATAATCAATCTCCCCGGAATACCCGGCCAGAATCAGCACAAATTGGCTGCGATGATCCTCCATCGATTTCACCAGCGTATCAATCGCTTCCTTGCCGAAATCCTTCTCTCCGCCGCGGGCAAGACTATAAGCCTCATCAATAAAAAGAATGCCGCCAAATGCCTTCTTAACCAAATCACGCGTCTTCTGTGCCGTATGCCCGATGTATTCACCTACCAGATCAGCTCTTTCCACTTCAATTAAGTGGCCTTTGGTCAGCACGCCCATCCGCTGAAAAAGCTTGGCGATTATCCGCGCCACCGTCGTTTTTCCGGTACCCGGATTGCCCTTGAAGACCATATGATAGGCCTGGCCTCCACTGGCAAGTCCCGCCTCGGTCCTCATCTGGGTGATCTGCAGCAGGGCATAAATTTCAAATACCAGCTCTTTAATATTATCGAGGCCCACCAGTCCGTCCAGTTCCTGACTAAGCTCTTGAAATAAGCCGGTGTGGCTAGTGCTTTTGGGCAGCGCTTCTCGGCTGTCCGCTGCCGCAGGAGCAGCAGCAACAGGCTCCTGACTGCGCAGAACTACATTAATCTGTCTGGACGGTCTGCTATCGTCCCGCCCGCTTGCCGCCGCTACGCGTCCATTCATAGGTTCCCACCTCATTATCCAGGGCTGACTTCTCTAATCAAGTCTATTCCAGTATCCGGGGGGTTATTAGCAGATTCAGCAACTTTAGGGACAAATCACAGAAACAGCTGCTGCAGCTTCCATTTGGTGTAGGCCAGCACCTCGCGTGACTTGTGTTTGGCCATCGACATGACCGTAGATTCAGTCAGACCCAGCTGTGGCCGCAGGTAGCCCAGCTCTTCGGCAATCTCCAGCGAGCGCCGTCCATGGTAGGTGTGTGTAATAATCAAGGCTGATTGAAAACTTTCACGGTTCATAATATCTTTGCTGAACCGCAGATTCTCGTATGTACTGGTAGCCTTGTTCTCCACATAAATAGAGGATTCCGGCACACCCTGAGCGACCAGGTAATTACGCATTCCCTCACCTTCGGTGTATTTCAAATCCGGCTGATCCAATCCTCCGCTTACAATAAAGCTGGCAAATTTGCCTTCCTTATACAGCTTGAGGCCATAATCCAATCTCTCCTTCAACCCGGGGCTCGGTTCATCCCCCCACATTGACATACCCAGGATTATACCTGTGTCGGCTTTCTGCAGTGGGTTGCTGGTTTCCGCGCGGTTGATCATTACAAATGCATAGGCGCACCAGAGCAGGCCAGCCAGCAGCAGGATCACCAGCCCGGTAAACAAAGTGCGTTTGGACCAAAAGCGGCGTTTCTTGGACACGATTCGAATCGGGGAGGAGCCTCCCCGTCCGTATACAAACCATTCCATTGTTATTTCCTCCTGAATTCTCCATGATGAAACAATTCGGCTCGATGCTTCAGGGAGAGGGAGAAGAAAGGAAAAGCATGAGCATCTATGCTGCCCAGCAGATTCTTGGCAGTATTCCAGGCCAGTCTGTAATCGCTCTCGGTGATGTCTTGCCGTTCCAGCGCTTCCTCAAGCTCATCCTCATCAAGCAGAAAAACCTCTCCGTTCCACAACACAACCACGTCTAGGTATAAGTCGTCAAACCAAGGCACTCCCTGATCCGTAACCCCCTGCACCTTGCAGGTATCAATATACCACTGGATAATATTTTGCCGTTCATCGAACATGGCAGTCACAATATAATGACTGTCTTTGGGAAAATACTGCAACCACGAATAACCTTTGTCCGCAATGCGATATGTATGCCTGCCATAACTCTTCCATAGTGGTTCCTTAAGCCCGTAAATGGTATAAAGCGTAATATATCCGCTGAATTCCCGGCTCTCCACATAGCGGCAGGCAAAATGGCGGCGCGTAATCCGGCGCCAGTTGGCCCGGTCTCCGAATTTACGTTTCATAAGAATAACCCTCTCAAGTATGGTGACTTCAGCTTAACACATTTATCTGGCACACTCAAAGCATCGTATCAAATGGCCTGCTCTGCAAGGAGAAACATCTAGGCCCTCCTCTGTAGGAGACGGCATCCATTTCTGCGAATAAAAGAAAACGGATGCCCTCCTTAGTGGAAGACATCCGTTCCATATGATACTTGCTGGTGCAAGAAACTTAAAGTATTACTGAATAATCGGCTCTTCACTCGGCAGGGCCGCTGCTGCATCCGGGGTAGGAACAGCACCCGGGTCCACCGGAGCAATGGTGGCTTCAGGCACTGCGGTTGCCGGAGGCGGCGTTGCGGCCGGCTGCTCCGGACCTCCTGAATTCGGCCCTCCCGGCGTACCCGGGTTCTCCGGTGGTGTGCCCGGATTTCCGGAATTGCCATTATTGCCATTCTGGCCGCCATTATTGCTGTTGCCGCCGTTATTCCCTCCATTATTGCCGGGATTGTCCGTTCCGCCACCCTCATCTGGGTTCGGTGTAGGTAGATTCGGATCTATCGTAGGCTCTGGCTCTGGCGTACCAAGCTCATCCGGAATAACCACGGATACCGTGTCCGAAGGCCCGCTCTCTACAGCCTGCTCAGGATAATAGGCGATGACATAATATTCATAGCTCATTCCCGGCATGGCGCTGATATCGCCTGCAGTAGTTAAATTGGTTGTCATCAGCTGACTGTAATCCGCTTCAGCGGACTCCCGGCGGAAGATGCGGTATTCCGCATCCGCCGCAGGCACAGCCTGCCAGCTCAGATTGACGGTCAGGGTAGCTTCATCATACTGCACGGACAACCCTCCAACTGCCTCCACCGGTTCGGTCGTTGCAGAGGGTTCAGGTTCAGGCGTAGATGTGTTCTCCAGCTGCGGGAAGGACTTGGCCGGCACGTCTCTGAGCGCCTCCTCAATAACCTTGCCCCAGAACGCCGCAGCCAGTGGGCTGCTGTTCTTCAGCAGATGCTCGCGGCTTGGCTTGTCGTAGCCCATCCAGACCGCTGCTGTCCATTCAGGCGTATAGCCTACAAACCAAACATCGCGGTTCGCACTGTTTCCGGAGTATCCGCTTTGGGTGGTGCCGGTTTTACCGGCTACCGGACGGTTGATTTTGGCTTTTTTACCTGTACCGTCCTGCACAACCTTCTGCATCATTTCCGTCATCTGATACGCGGTGTCCTCAGACATTACTCGTTCAGGCTTGGTATTGGCCTTGTACACCGTCTCGTCGTCTTTATCGGCGATCGATTTAATCGCATACGCCTCGCGCATTTCGCCTCCGTTGGCAAATGAGCTATAGGCCTGGGCCATCTCAAGAGTATTGGTACCTTTGCTCATCCCGCCCAGGGCCAGCGACAGATTCTTGTCTTCATCGGCCAGACCGATACCCAGCTTCTTGGCGAACTGGAATCCGGTGTTGACACCAATTTCGTTCAGCAGCCAGACCGCCGGAATATTCTCCGATTTCTGAATGGCGTCGCTCATGCTGATCGAGGAAGAATAGCCATGCAGATTGTTCGGACAATATTTGCCGAAGCATTGCTTCTCATTGCTCAGGGTAGAGTTCATCGAGAAATTGCCAGTCTCCAGTGCTGGAGCATAGGACACAATCGGCTTGAACGCAGAACCCGGAGAACGGCGGCTGCCGTCCACACGGCTATAGCCCTTCTTCTCATAGTTTCGTCCGCCCATCAGGGCGACGATGCTGCCATTCTCCTGGTTGATGATCGTCATCGAGCCTTGCACCAGCTCATCATCGACGCTTTTCTCGAAATTGTCACTGTCGGCAAAAGCATCCTCCACCGTCTGCTGGGCATGCTTATCCATCGTGGTATAAATCTTATAGCCGCCAATATTCAGATCTTCCTCGGACAAGCCGAATTTGGCTTCCGCTTCATCGATCGCATAGTCGATAAAAGCCTGGTAGCGCTGCTTGCTCTCCGGTGGCTTGTAGTTGTAATCTACCACTGCGGCTTCTTCGCGTTCCTGCTGGGTGATATAACCCTGCTCCGCCATCAGTTGAAGCACAATGGCGCGGCGTTCCTTGGACAGCTCCGGGTTGCGCAGCGGATTATAGCGGGAAGGTCCCTTTGGCATCGCCGCCAGCGTAGCCATTTCCCATAGATCCAGTTTATTCAGATCACTTTCGCCAAAATAACGGATCGACGCGGCCTTGATGCCATAAATCGTGCCGCCGAAGTTAATCCGGTTCAAATACATCGTAATGATATCGTCTTTTGTACGATCATTCTCCAGCGCTACGGCAATGGAAACCTCGGTCGCTTTGCGGAAGAACGTTTTGTCACGGGTAAGGAAGATATTCTTCGCCAGCTGCTGGGTGATCGTGCTTCCGCCTTCCACCATACTGCGGGCGGCAATATCCTTCACGGCTGCACGGCCAATGGCCCATAAATCCACGCCGCTGTGTTCCCTGAAACGTTTGTCCTCCGTGGCAATAAAAGCATTTACCAGTAGATCGGGGATATCGGCACGGTCCACCGGATCGCTTTTCTCCAGCGACAGCTCGCCGATCAGATTGGCATTGCGGTCATACACCTTCGTAGTCGGGTTAATCGTCAGCTTGTCTCCGTTCTCAAGCAGCAGCTTCTCACCGTTCAGCATAATAAACAGATAGCCGCCCAGCGCACAGAAAATCGCCAGTGCCGTGGAAAAAAACAAAGTCCATAATACCCGCTTCTTGGATAGAAATTTCTTTTTCTTTTTGCTAGTTGGTTTCGGTTTAGTGGTGGACGTCTCTCTGTCTCTGTTGCGGTTCGTCCGTGACATTTCGTCTCTGGCCATATTGCCTCCTGACTCCCTTTCGGAACAAGATCATATAATCGGTTCACGAATGAAAAGAACAACCTTCTCAGGTTGCTCTCTCATACACTATTCAAACGCTTTATAAGTAAAAAGGTTTCACTTGCGTGCTGAAAAAGGTTATTCTTCGCTTCCGCCGTTATCCTGCATCAGTGATACACTGCGCTGCGGAGTGAAGGTGGAAATCGCATGCTTGTACACCATCTGCTGGCGTCCGTCACTGTCAATGACGATGGTGAAATTGTCAAACGCTTTAATAATCCCCCGGATCTGAAAGCCGTTGGTCAAATATACTGTAGCAGGGATATTCTCTTTGCGCAGTTGGTTCAAGAACGTATCTTGGATGTTAATGGACTTGTTCATATGACGTACCCCCAATGGTTCAATTAGATTGTTCAGAAGTATATTCAAGACCTGAGAGAAACTTTCCTGCTATTATACCACGGATTCTACAAGCACAGCAATGCAATAAAACAGGGTGAAATATGGTATGGAAAACTTTGACCCATGGATTAAATTAGCTCATTTATAAAACCATCTGAAAACTAATAAAAGATAAACCGTGATTTTTTAGTTATTTTTCTCTCCCAATCCCCTTTAGTTAAAATGGTTATATTTATAGTTCTCTCCATTACATATTAAATCTTCGGAACCCTTCCGGTCAATCTTAATACCTCCAGCTTACGCTGCAGCTCCAACTGCCACTCATGATCCTGTATCGCATTCGCCAGCCTGGATTGGTTATCGATCATCAGGCAGTCCCAACAATATCTGGCGTTCTCCCGCAGGCAGTGCTGTAGTTCCTTGGCCTCCTCTAGTGTTAGAGGTCCGGCCATATTAATGTGGAATATCTCCGCCAGGCGTAAGTGTACGGGCAACATAGATCATCACTCCTGCTCTTGTATTAGCATCCTAATACATCATATGCAGACCATATCAGGAAGTTGATACGCGCATGAGCTAGTTGATACATTTATTTTGCTGCTGTATACTTTTGGAAAAGGAGGCTTGTCCGTGATCATCAGCCATGTTAAAGAGATTATGGATCGGCAGCAGAAGACTATCCGAGGATTTGCGGCAGAGACGGGCCTTGCGATTAATACGGTGTCTGGTTTATATCATGACACATCGAAGCGTTTGGATGTGGAGACGCTAAACAAGCTGTGTAAGCACCTCAAGGTCAGCACCGGAGAACTCATTGAGTACATAGAAGACAAAGATGCCCCGCCAGAATAATCCGGCGGGGCCTTATTATGTAGTCACTTGAATTACATCATCAATTTTAATCCAATCGTAATCATACTCCATCTGGAACTTGATACGCCTGAGCTGCCGGTCTACCGCCAGCACTACACCTCTAATCTTGATGTCCTGGGACGGATTGAATAGCGGGACTTTGAGGGCCATTAAGAAATACATAGGTACAACACTAGGGATTGATCGAATTCGCTTAAGCCCACATACGTTCCGTCATACTTTTTAAAAATAAGCCCCGCCGACCACTTAGGGTTAACGGGTCTTTGTGCTTAAGCAATGAATTATTATTTATAGCAGAAATGTGAATACACTCAAACAATTACACAATTAGGCATTTATGTTTAGACAGACCTATTAGTTTTCTGTATTTTTAATGTGTATGCAAACATATTAATTAGGAGATGAACAATTTGGCACGTAAAATACTTATGCTCATGCTTGTTTGTAGTATTGCCTTTTTATCAATTTCACCTATGGGTGTACGTGCAGCAGCGACTAATGTTGTGCCGATGAGTAAAGCTGCTGAGGCTGTATTGACTGCGGTCGCCGAAAAAGGAGGTATGAAGTTTCCTGATGCAGCAACAGCTTCGAAGTTTGCAAAAGGATTTGAGTACACTACAAGAGGAAATGTCGTATATCTTAATGGTATCAATGACCTTAAGGCTACAGGTACAACAGCTACTCGTGTAGCTGGTAAAGCCGGCTTTATCAAATATACAATTTCCGCAGCAGCTGGGGCGCTTATTGTTGAGGGAATGACTGGACTTTATTCCGAAATAAAGAACTCTTCTCTTGAGAAGTATGTTATAAATTACCCAGCAAATGTATTGGATTCTCAAGGACGATGGGCTTCAACGGAAAATTTCTATGCTGAACCTCTGAATGTATATACGGGATGGCCACCAACTTCAACAGATCAAACTAAAAAAGCAAATAAACACAGAATAAATTTTTATGATGCTACTACAGATACTTGGAGAAGCATGGAGATACCGACGGATTTCTCGTGGGTAGGAACTTTTAGATTTACTGAGTTTGGTGATTATGCTTCAAAAACTCAATATGTAAATTATGGACAAGACGTAAAATATGAATGGAATAGCTTTGGATATTCGGATACTCCATTCAAAGGTAAGCTGCGCTTAAAGGTAGAAGCGCCGATTGGTCAAGCAGAAAATATACTTGCTTACGATATAATTCCAAAAAATAACGGTATAGTTTATGAACCTACAACTTTACCACAAGAAGATTTTGATATTTGGGTTCCTGATCCTGATCCCGATTCAGGACAGAATCCATTAGAAATAATTATTTCTAATCCTGGCATAGTGACAACCCCCGACCCTTCAAAGGTGTTTGTACCTAATACCTCTCCAATTGAAGATTTTACTGGTGTGACTGTTGAAGATGCTGACCCGGAGACTAGCCCTCAGCCAACGCTAGAACCTTCACCATCTGTACAACCTACACCATCTATTGAACCTACACCATCTGCTGTACCCAGCGAACAACCAACTACTCCCCCAGTTATAGGTGGAGAAGATCCTAACCCCACAGCACCTCCGAATGAAGAATACGATGAGGATGACGAAGATGAAACTGATCATCCAGTTATTGATTCACCTTTAACTCCAGAAGAAGCATTAGCAAAGGGGTGGGATGATGTCAAGCTAAGACTGAAATAGATACTTCAAATAGAAAACAATGCCTGAAATATGAGAGAGCCGATAACCGCGTAATAGGGTTATCGGCTTTGTGTCTGTACGGCTAGCTCTTTGATATGCGTTTATCAGCAACCTCTCGGTTATGTCACTTGTTGCTGGTCTTCTTGATCAAGTCCACGCCATCGTATGCCAGACTTTCCACACTTGCAGCCTTCTGCAGTAAGTAATGATCAAAAAAGTTCTTCGTATAGTCTGTAACAAGATTTCGCATCTCCATAGCATCCCGTTCGCCTCTGAGTTCCTCATTAACACTGGTAAACACGATGTCGCAGTAATCTAAATGCGCAACACGATCAACAGAGAAATAATAGGTTTCCATGCTATTGTTAGCGCCAATTATCGCATTCATGTTATAGTTAGGTTCACAAAACAGTAGCAAGAAGGGTTTCTTAAGGTCGCTGTCGAGAAGGCCGAACGCACCGCTATCCAAGCCAATCCCGCAGGCGAACCGGTCGTCGTCCCGGCAAACAATCGCCGTCGTAGGCCCTCCATAAGAATGTCCGACTATGCCCATGCCGATGTCAAGCAACAATCTGCCCTTAAAGATGGAATTCAACTCTCCAGAGTCCAGTTTGTAAAGATAATCGGCTACATACCTTACATCTTCTGCCTGTAATTCACTATACTCTGTTAACTTGGCAAGTATCGGCAGTGTAAGCACGTTATGGCACATCTCAATGGCAGTTTCATCGTCAGGCCGCATCTCCATCTTACCAGCCAACGCCAGCATCTCCGGATCTTCAGAAAACGCCATAATGACATCCGAAAAATCCTTTGATACATTAAACAGGCGCCCATCTTTACGCTTATACATCGTGCTATTCTGATGGCCGATGCTTACCACAACATATCCCATGCTTGCCAAGTCTGTACAGATCACTGTACCCCATTCTGGAGAACCGCCCCCGCCGCAAACATAGAATAACACCGGATAGCGCTTTTCCTTCCCGGAGAGAGCAAGGTCGTCGTAACACTGGGTCTTGATATCTATAGAGAAAACATCCTTCCCTTTAAGATACGCAGTGATAAGTGGCTGCTCATTAAACATTTCGTAGACTTCAGGAAACATGTACGTTGATGTAGTCTTCCCTTCGCTACTGTCGGACGGATAGTACACAAACGCCGTCAGTTCTCTTTTTGAGTGATCTGATGCCGTGTACTCAAAATCCATCTGGGTTCGACCGACAGTATAGCCGCCAATTGGTTCTGGAAATGCGTCATAAGTTTTCATTTTCTTGTTCCCCCTTAATTAATAAAAGTGGCGAATGTGAAATACATACATTGCGCTATGAGCGCTTTTCAAAACTGTGAAACTATTACATCCTATCTTCAGTGAATCATATCTACTCCTTGGCTTTCTTGATATCGCTAACAATTTCAGAATATTTATGATCTTCAAGCAGCCCATGACCCATAAAGTCAGCAAAGTACTTGCTAATCTTATGTTGCAGCTTAGAGTCCTTAATATCGAATTCCCTAAAAAACATGACTAAATTAAACTGCATTGACTCAAACATAAAAGAAATCAGGTCGTCGTCAATATCAGGTCGGAGATATCCATCAACCCTCATTCGGCGTAAAATGTCCTTGATCAAGGGGAATGACTCGCCCTTTAGCACATTCAGATATATTTTAAGCAAAATGTTCTCAGGAATGTATAAAAATGTTTCAGTGAGTTTGATTTCCAACTCATTCAGTGGCTCGGTCACAATGCCATTAACGTTACCAAATAAGCCAGTAAGGAAAAACCGGAAAAGGGAATCTTCATTACTGTTATTAAAATACGCAGCTCTTTTCTGGGTCACATTACGTATTAAGAGACAATAAAGGTCATCTTTGTCTTCAAAATACCGATAAAATGTTCCGGGGTGCATGGACAAACTATCCAAAACCATCTTCATAGTTATATCCTCGTAAAGATTATCAACAAAAAGATGCATAGCGCTATTAGATATTTCCTCGCGCCTTGCTTCATCTAAACGAAAGAAAGTATTTTTTGGCATAGATTACTCCTTAATGTGAAGTGTGAATTCATTCACAACATACCGATGATTTATTCACATGTCAAGTAGTATTGAAATATTAATATCAATATAAAAGATTAAAACCATTGCATAGAACATTATCCTTCCTAAGAGATAAGTTAATGGAGTTGTTTTGTTTTTTTATATAATATGTCCAGTAAATCTGCGGTATCTGATGCGAATTTAGTTACTGCATCAGGAGTAGCTCCTCTGGAATTTGCGATGGAAGTACTGAAAAAAAATAGATGTATTTACACCAGATACATTACATTCATGGTATAACCTAAATAAGACTCATAAACCTGAATACTTCTTCCAGTTAATGAATTCAATAAATAAAGTAACTGAAAAGCTCAATTTCTCTATTTTGATTTGCAGAGAAGTTGGGCTTTTTAATTTGGAATTTCCTTATCGTTGTAAATCCGCATTTTCCTGACGCTACCCCTAATAGAAAAAGTTAACGAACAAAACCTGCCAGGCTTAGCCGGCGGGTTATTTTATGTACGCTCTAAACTCAAACCGTCCCCGAACAAAATGGGCACCGGCTATCTTGATTGACTCTGGAGTATACCCTTCCACGATCCCTCCATAGTCCATCAGGTGCCCTACAGGGTCCGGTTCTTCACGATACCAGAGATACCATGGAATTGGGTTAGTGCCGCCGTCAGGAAGTCTGTATCGCTCTCCAGGACTTTGTATGTAGTGCTCAAGTAATCACTCCTCTAAAGAAAGCAAGACATCTTCAAGAATATCAATTAAGTCCCTGCGATGGTAATAGTTCTTAAATAAATCTTCTTTAATATTCCACATATGTTTTTTATAAGAATTCGCAATGGCAGTTATGGATATAGTAAAGAGAAATGCATAGACGAAAATATCAACTGAATTCGCTTTATAGTTTTCCAACAAAAAAGACAACAACTGATTTATTATCGGTATCATCAAAGAGATAAAAACTGTCGGGGCAATTAGAGGCGGAACTATTAAAGACTCTTTATCCTTAGTTAAGGATGCAATTAATTTTTCTATTTTCCATTTTTTATCTAATTTATTTTCTATTATGTAATCAGATATCATTTTCCTCTGGTGCTCATTAAAATCCTCAGTGCGCCAACGCCCCGTTTTTTGCTTCAAGGGAAGCTGTAAGTCAACCCTAATAACTGCTCTCGCTCTCCTCAAATACATATTAAGAGCAACTATTAGAGAAATTATTGAAATAACTATAATAAATAATGAAATAGCAAATGGTACTAACAGACCTAAACTATAAATTGGATAAGTAATCAGCAGAGATGCTAAAGACAGGGCGAATAACCAAAAAGAGATGTTTAAAAAACGATACACCCTTTTAATGTGCGAATTGACCAACGCTTCAACGCTCACTTTTTCTTTATAATACTTCAGTAATTTATTCCTCATGTACACACCCCAATAAAATAACTCATAAATACTAAGTAAATAGTAATTCATTTGGAACATTATGTATATGTACTCTATATCACTGGTAAGGAAAATTTGCCTGACTGCAAAGAAATACCCCACCTATTCTGGGGGTACGGTACTTCCGTATGATTTTAATATATAAACCATATTCCACATTATGTATGTGACGATAAGGAAAATTTTCCTGAGCGTGAAGAAATACCCCACCAGCAATGATGGGGTATTATTCGGAGCCTATTAAACAGTTGATTTAAGATGTCCGTATTCTATAAGAGAATAATTCAAACAATTTGTCTCTAACCTACTAAGGTCTTCATCCCATATTTTAACTTGTTGCATAAAATTCTTAATCTCATAATAATTATCATCTTCGAATAGGGCATAAGAACAAATAGTGCTGTATTCAGCATTAGGTTGACATGATTTTAATAGATTATACATTTTGCTAATTAATTCGTTTTGATCTTCAACAGAATGATCAAATTTTATTTTATCAACCCATTTTCCAAGACTATCTAATATACTAGAAATTGCATCACCAATTTTTACGCGAGGCAAGAAAAGACGATCTGAATCATTTAAACATAAGACACTTATAGTTTTTTTCCCTAAATCATCTTTACTGAAAAAGCGGAATTTTTTTATTGTAAGATGCTTTCGAGGATCAATTAAAGTTGGATTAATGATAGGTTCTAACTTAGTATCATGGTCTCTTTTCAAGCCATTACACCTTTTACAAATTGGAAGTAGATTTTCCCATTCTACGACCTCTTCGGGATATTTTGATTTCGGGTGAAAATGCTCAACTTCTATGTATTTACTTTCTTCTCCTAAACGACATTCACAAAATATGCACTTATTATTGCTCATATCTAATAAAGCTTTTTTGATGTAATCTTGATTCCAAACATTTTTTTCTGTTTTTTTGTATTCCTCAGTTAATTCCTTAACCTTTTCAGCTGTCAATTTGGCTGGAGCTTCTGATCTCTCTACTTTTATCATTTTATCACCCCAATGAACCCAATTGAAGTTCATATACTTTTCTCATTGGACTTCTTGGGTGCAACATTTTTTTTAAAATTTCATAACTCTTTTTTGCAGCATAAATGTCCACATTATCCAAAGCCTTTTCAAATTGATCTTTAATTATTAAATAGTCATTTGACTGGGTCTCTTTCAAACCCATTACATCCTCAAGTATCTCCTCAATAGTCCACCCTTTAAAGCCATACTCATTTTGAATAACATTCATTAAACACACTTCTCCATCAGAGCCTATACCTAGAGGTATTAATTCCTCCGAATTTGCTTCTTGAATCATATGTGGACTATGAGTTGTTAGAATGATTTGTGCATTTTTGAAAACTTTTTTCAAAACAGTTATAAACACACCTTGCCAATAAGGGTGCAAATGCGCGTCGGCTTCATCAATTAAAATGACACCTTCAAATTCGTCTACTTTAACATTCGGATTTTTAAAGTTAAACTCTATTTCTTTAATTATACCTAAGACTATATAAACACAAGATTTAAATCCTGATGATAAATACTCAAGATATACTTCTCCTCTGGTTGTTTTAATAATAATATCAATGGTGTCATGAGCAATATGAGAATATTCCACATCAGAATCCAACAATGAAAAAAAACTCTTAGCAATTTCAAAGTTATGTACTTCCGCTTCTGTGAATCTTCCTTGACTAATGAATGCAGCACGGTTAATAAACCATGTTTTAATAGTCTCTGATTGTACACCACCAACAATATAACTAGCATATGTGTTGTCATCTCTTACTTCATCAGGTACGATATTTGTTCGCCGATAAGGAATGCTCCTTTGTTCCTTTACATATACAATACTTTTACTTTTAATTGAAAGAGATGAGTGATTATAATCATCCTCAAAAGGTGAAAATTTCTGCAGAGAGTAGGTGGAGGTAGTACCATCTATTGATATTTGCCAACTTCCGCTTTCAGCTCTAGAGCTTCTCTTTAATGAACCCGAAAGATATGTCGAGAAGGTATTAATTATGCATTCTAAAACTGTTGTTTTGCCTACCCCATTCATCCCACAAATTAAGTTCAGTCCTGAATTGAATTCCAGATTTAATTCTTTTATACCACCAATATCTTTTATCAAAATATTTTGGATTTTCATTTCTGCAACTCCTTGAAATCATATTCAAAACGGCAGTTAAATATTTACTTATTCAGTATACGGTAAATAATATCTTTCTAAAAGGTCATTTTTACTAATAAGCCAACACGAATTAAACCAGTCTTTATTTTCTCTTCCCAAAAGAGGGCCCATCATTATAACTTCCCCTTGATGATGCACTGCGAAAATAACATATGGGATTCCGTCTTCCTTGTTTATGACAATCTTATTTGGAACTGATCCAGATATTAGCACTTCAGAAAGAATGCTCATGGAATTATCACCTCAAAATAAATTTATTCAAACATAAAAAAACTAGACCCTTGCTAAAAGCAAAGGTCTTAATTACATTCTAAATTTAATGAATCTATGCAAAGACTACATTGTAGTGGTTTTAGGGATGTTTTATGGATGCCCCAGCCGAAGCCAGTGGGCATAATCCCAAGCGCTTGGGAATTTACTCTTTAGTGCTGCCATCACGCCGACTAAACGCCAGCTCAAACAGCCCCGTTGCCGACAGCCCCGCTAGACCCCCGGCCCATAGCCGCAGCACCCACCAACAAGCCGATTACCAGACCAATCAGCGGTAGCAGGTTACGGGGTACGTTGACTGAGTTTTTGACCATCTGCACCACGGCCAACACAAAAACGGCCAACACGGATGCGTAGGCCAAGACGTCTATTAAATTTTGGTTATCCATTGTTACTTATCCCCCTTTTTAAATAGGCCTGCTCTATCCAAGATCGTAATCATCCGATAAAAGTCATAACTGCCGTTTGCCGTGGTATCCAAAAGCCCCGCAGCCTTGGCAGCCTCACAGGCCGGGCAGCGCCCACTTAGGGATTTCCGGCAGCTTGGCCGCTGTCTCCAGCTCCGTGATCCGGTTGGACAAAGCAAGTGTCACTTCTGCCTGTGCCTTAATGAGCATCTGCATTGCTTCAAAGTCTTTCTTCTCCTGTGCTGTCATTGCTTCATCAGCCTCCATGTACTTATCGATTTTAGCCTGCGCTTTAGCCATGGCCGTTTCAGTTGGCCGCTGGCCCGCTCGCAGCTGGGATATTTTAAGGCCAAACGGGATTTGAAAATGTGGCGCATCCTTGATGGATACAAAATCACCGCCCCACTCAAATCCGAGTGCCTTAGCTTCTTGGACAACTTCCGTCCAGTCTTTTACCCCATCTTTGTCTCCGTCCCGATTAATATCCCATGAGACTTGTTTCCCGTCTGGTAGCAGCAGCGCGAAATCAATCGCGAGGCCGTAGTTGTGGTAACTGGTGCCACCCTTTGCGTTGGTGACGACACTGCCTGGCTTGGTGCGTCCCTGCGCATACAAGGCGTCCTGCTCTGCAATGGTGCGCAGGCCTTGGGTAATGACGATAGGCACACCCCGGACATAACAGCGCTCAATCAGCGCAGTAGCAGCAGCCAGCACCACCGGATGCAGCCCAAGCATGCGCTTGGCTGATTTAGCTTTTACTTGCTCCAGTGTCAGTGCCATTACTCGCCGCCACCCTTCCGGGCCTGCTTGACCAACTGATTACCATACACGGCCACCGCGCCGCAAAGGATACCCTGTAGGACGCTCTCTGCATTAAAGCCCAAGGTGAGCGACACTAGGACGACGGCTCCCAACGTCACAAGGTAAATAATCGTCCAGTCTGGCACCCGTGGTGTCTGCTTAAGGATGTAGCCGATCACCCAGCATACGGCCACCACAATCAATAATTCCGGTTCGATAAAATTCGCGATTGCATTCCATTCCATAACAAATCATCCTTTCGATTTTATTACCAAACTAATAATTGCCAAGAGTACAGCACCGATAATTGTCGTTCCCACCCAGTTCACCAGCTTATCCAGCCGGTCAATTCTTAGGTGCGCTGACTTCGTGGAGTCTAACGCCTTGTTTGCTGTTTCCTTTGCATCAAGCATGGCATCCAGCTTATCCTCGATACTATCTATCTTTGTTTCTAGCCTCGTAAGCCTCTGCACTGTTTCTAGCTGCGGATCAGGCATGTTGTTGTTCCCCCTCAACATAAATAGCCCCCGGGGATCCGAGGGCAAAATAAAGACACGCTTTATTGGAGCGTGTCTTTACGTTTCATTTTTTTTATTTAACAACGCTTATTGAATTCCGGATTTCCTAATTTTTCTATGAGATAGTGCTCTAATGCAGAAATGAAGTACCAGTATTCTTTTTTGATAATTATCACACCAATTACCACGTTACTATCGTGAATAACGGCATCCCATTTTAAATCACCAAATGCAGTTATTTGGTTTATTATTCTACTCCGTAAACCTACACTTGGAAGCGCACGACCCACATATTTCACTTTGTCATCTTGAAGGAAATAATAAATACCCGTCTCCGTTTTTAGTGAATTCAAAAAAACATTATCCATCCGGATGTTACCTAATGATTCTTTTCTATTGGATACCATGAAGCTTGTTTTAAATTCTGCTAGAAAATCATCTGTTAAATTTAACAGATCTGCTTCTGAATACTCAATCTTCATAACATCACCCAAAACATATTATACGACATTCTGAAGTCATCATTCTACAAGTGAGCAAAATAAAAACGCCTCTATGGGCGCCATTTTATTATAAGCTATCTGCCTCTATTACTTATTGAAAAGCATCGATTGTATAGAAAAGAAAAAAGCTAAGAAATTAATCTTAACCTTATTCTATCATATATAACTTTTAATATTATTGGTAAACATAGCTCTGCTAATAATATTAATAATACAACCCTATGATTTTGGATAAACATTTTATTGAAAAAATCATTTATTATCCAATGATATAGAAAAATACTCATTGAATATTTTCCGAATAATTCTATAGGTTTGAAAATCATCATAAATTTTTTCGAAACATAATTATTAAAATAATTATATAGTACAAATAAAAATAAAAAAAGAATTATAGCATAACTTATTCTTAAAATATCTTGTTCTGTGAAGAAAAGCTCACTTGAAACTTTATGAAATAACGGGTAATTCAGTATAAAGTATACATATCCTGTTGTGCACACAAACAATATCATTAATAGAATAAAATTTTTCCCTTTACTTTTTATTTCTATTTTAAATGAAGAAAAAAGCATTCCAAGGCCAAATGTCAAAATATAAGAACCACCAAATAAAAACTTTTCTCCTCCACCAACTGTTTCGAACACAAATGTATAATGAGTTAATATTATGGCTATAATAAGTAGGATCACAATAAAAATAAGGCTTAGGATTACATTTCTACTTACAAACTTTTTAATGGCTAAGTAAATAATTGGAGATAGAGCTATCAATTGACAATAGAAAACTAAAAAATATAACTGTGGACTAGCAGTAAAATAAATCAAAGTTTTGATAAAGCTTTTTATATCAATAAAATGTTTATAGTACATTATACACACAATACTAGCAATTAAATATTGTATTAATATTTTTTTTAAATTGCCTAATACAAATTTATAATCAAATGAAGTTATATTTCTCCTTTCCATTGAATTATATAAATTTATCCCACCAATAAGCACAAATAAATGAACACAATAAAATGCAATTAATTTAGTGTTTTCTCCCAAATTTAATGCTTGCGTATGAAGTATTATTACTCCAATAATACTTATTCCTTTTATAAAATCAATCCAGCCTTTTCTTTGTACATGGTGCTTGGTATTTTCCATATTAATGTTCCTCACGTATATCACTTATGTTTTAGTCTAGTTTTATCATATATTTTTTATTATTACTAGTATATTCATACTATTCATATCACTAAGATACTATAATTTCACTGCCCTGTTCTGATAGGTGCTTCTCCACTTTCTTTCGGAGGGATTCCGGCACCTCTGCCAACGTGCGTCGGCCAGCCTGAATCAACTGGACAGCTACCAACACCATACGCCCTTCTAACGGATTCATTTCGCCCCACCTCCAGAAATAATCAAGTATACATCAAACAAGGCATCCATGGTGTCCAAGTTCGCAGATTCAGCTGCAGATAGCCGTAAATGCAACTGTTCCAGTTCGGTCAACTCGCCAGGCTTTGTCAATTCAGCAATCTCTTCGGCAGTCAATCCTTCTAACCAAAAACCTGAAGGATTGTCACTTGGTTCGGACCAAGCTTCCAAATTAAATCTAAAAGCATTCGTTTTACTTACATATGCCTTAAACCCTTGGGAAAAGGGGACGGAGATGTTGTAGCCGATTAAATCTCCGTTTTCCACTACCTCAACCACACTATTCTCTTCCTGTTCCACTCCAGGGACATCACCCATATATTTTCCGTTAGTGTCTACTCTCTTTATCGCCTGCATGGTCACCCTCCTTATTGTTCAGCCAGAAATGGCGGAATTTGCATAGATACATACGTTCCGTCGATATCATTATTAAAAAAAACTCCACCACTTGGATCAATAGTCATCGCCCCAAATTTCTCGGCTGCTACCAGTGGGAACCTTAACGTCTTTGCAGGCCGATATCCAGGCGGCAGAGTATATACGACCGCAGCAGCATAGCCCAATTTCACCGTGCCCTTTATATGCACAAATCCATCACTATCTTTTGTGTAACCCGCAGTATCTTCCGTCCCACCGTAGTTAGTCCAGTTGTTCAATAGAGTAGGAGCTATCCAAGTTTTTGATGCTGCTGTAAGTTTGGCGTTCCACGCTGTGCGCTCCGCTTCCGATACCGATACTTTGGTGTTTGCACCGGACCCGTTGCCGATATAAAGCTCACCAGTATCTGTACAGTAGCCTGGTTCTCCAATTGCCAGTGCCCCCTTTGCAGTAAGCTGCGCCTTAGTCCCGCGCCGTACTTGTATCTTATTAGCCATAATGTACAGCCCTCCTTAAAATGTACCGCCGTCAATAACTGCCATCTGAGCGTCTATAGCCTGGGCTGTCCGCTGCGGGGTCATGTACTTAACCGCACTCGTCCCTGTCTCGGCCTCTGCTTGCGTAGCAACCCCATAGTTGCCTACGCTACCCAAGCCCACATCTGTTGCCGTCAGCGTCACGGCTCCAGTCCGGCCAGCCACGGAGGATACCGTCCCTGTTGGTGCGAGGATCTCCTGCCAGTTAGCCAGCGTTGAGGCACCTGCCACCCGTAGGATATAGGTCTTGTTTAGGTCCGTCCGAATTGCAATGTCTCCGACCTCAGCCGTCAACGCCAGCATGGCTGCCTGAGTCGCCACAACAAAGGTATCCGATATCGCCAGCGCGGGCAGGACACTTGTATCCAACTTGCCGCCAACGCCCAAGATCGGGATGTTACCTGCTGCGGTACCCGTGTCCTTGCTGGCTGCGGTCCCTGCATCCGATATTTTGGATAGAGTCAAGGTTGGGATATCCGCTGCTGTGATGTTTGTCGCGCTTGTCACCCGGCCCTTGGCGTCAATGGTCAGTTTGGTAAATTGGCCAGCCGTCGCCCCGCTGTTTGCAAGCACAACAGTGATAGTGCGGTTGGCGGACCCGTCAAAAGTGGTAGATCCTGTTGCATCCCCACCTAATGCAATGGTCCGGGCCGTTTCCAGTTTGACCGCCGTTTCTGCCGCAGCCTGATCTGGGTTAATCAGGATCTTCCCGCCTGATCCATCCCCTACCCACATCTTACCGGTATCCAGCGTGACCATCGGCTCCCCAGCTTCAAGGACTGCCGCTGCCGCATTAGCAGCAAGCCCGCGTTTTAGTTTAATCGTTGTTGGTACGACTACCATCTATGATTCCTCCTTTATATCATTCCACCGTCAATGACTGGACCACCTGGAGGGGTGTCAAATCCACCGCCATCAATCGGCATATATGCCAAAAAATCCTCTAACGCCTCCACCTTTGCTTTGACCGACACCAAGTCCGGAATCGGGTCAGACCCATCAATATTATGGCTGGAGCCGTGAGCACCTGGTGTCGCTGTCCCTGTGGCCGTTACGAACATGGTCCTGGTGGTTGGGTTAGTTGTTACCGTGATCCCCGTTCCGCCCGTAACCGTGAGGGTATCGGACTTTGCCACAGCTGGGATGTTATTGACGGTGGCAAAAGCGTTTTGGTTGACCTCTGCTCCCGCTGCAATCCCTGCCAGCTTTGTCTTTTCGCCGGCAGTGGTGTGCAGATTGCCATTATCCACATGCGCCTTGGTAGTCTCCAGCGTGATTGCCGGTGCGGTCAATACGCTGGACTTGCCTGTGACCCCTTTGATAAGCGTGAACAGGCTGGACAGCAGCGCGGTCAGTGTGCCAGTTAAGCTAGGCGTTGCAGTGTCCGTAGCCGTCCGGTTACCGATTACAGCGTCCGTGGCCGATCCCGCACCGCCAGCTCCGGCAGTGATTCCGGCCAGCTTAGCTTTCTCCGCAGTAGAATAATTCTCAGTAGACAGCTGCTTGCTGGCTACCTTGTCCACTTTGCCAGAAAGCTGATTGGTTACCGTCGCCGCAAAGTTTGGGTCATTATTTAGTGCGTCTCCGATTTCCTTCAGCGTGTCCAGAGCATCCGGCGCAGCTCCGACAACGGACTTAATGCGCTGGTCCGTCTCCGTTTTGCTGTAAGTGGATGACTTGTCTGCCTTGGCCAGAAGAGCGGTATCTGCATAGGTTTTGGCCGATGACAAAGCAGCATCCGCTTTAGCTTGCGCACCTGCAGGGGTCTCCTTCGCCTTCCAATCTGTTCTCTCAGCAGCTGTGATATGTCTAACTGCATCTTTTTCATGAGAATCAATATCCACTGCGTTCTGATCTGCCTGCTCATGAGCAGCCGCAATGCCTTCCTCAACATGATTAAGTCGTGCTGAAGTAATCCGCGTGCCCTCCTGGACAAGTTCAAAGAGAGGACGCCCCGTCTGTGGATCAGCCTTCTGCTTGCCTGAAGCATCTTTAATCGGCTTGGTCATGTCCGGAATCTCGTCCTTCCAAACCTGCTTGTTATACACCACCGGCGCTCACCTCCAATTTCAATACAAATTCAAAAGTAATCAAAAACCCCTTATCGTTTTTAGTCACGGTAAGGGGCTGATCTGCCAGTATGTTGCCCTCAACATCCAGCAAGGCTGCTCCTAAAAGCTGCTTGCCTACGGCCTGCGTCTCGGTAATATAAATATATTTCCGGACAGAGAGACCGGAAACGATTGTATTATGAATCGGGTATACCACTTGCTCCCCGCTAATATTTACCCGAGCTCCTGCAATATGGCCACTCAAATCACTGACCAGTTTATCCAGCAGAAGCGGTTTAATTACCTCGGCCAATCTCAACCACCTCCGAAGGGAATTTCAAAGCCACATATCGGAAAATCAACCCCGTGGGAATACCCTATGCCTTTAACTATAATGGTCTGCGTGGGTACGACTGAACTAAACACCGCCCGGCGGATATGCACCGGGCGCACATATTCAAAGTCCGCCTGCAGCCCAGCCATATTAAACGGTTGAGTAAGGGAAAATTCATAATGGATCTCTTTGGCCAAAAAGTCCTCTGAAACATTCAGCAGCTTCCCATGCTGATTCCCTAAGTCCCGCAGTAGCGGCAGCTTAAACGGCCGATCTCCCCAGCGCTTCCGGCGGATCGCCTCCCTGCGTTCATCGTCGCTCCCCTCTTGGGTCTTTCGGAAGTAGACCCACTCCCATATCCAGAGCGCCCACGTTGAGCGCTGCAAGATAAACTGATTGCTCAAATCATCGATGGTCTGCAGCCGGCTATCCATTTCTTGCTTCATAACCGAGAAATGCCGGTCAGCCATATCAATCTCATACCAATAAGGCGGCAGCATCTCGCGGTATCTCAGCGGGATCATATTAGAACCACTTCCACTCTCAGAACAGACGACAGCGGAAGAACAATATCCTCCATATCGCCATTGAGAGTCAGGCTCTCGTAATCATCTACACCAGGCAGCAACAGCAGCGCGGCCACATAATTGTAAATAAGTTTGGAGCGGCCACTCGCGTAATCCAAGACGCGCTGTCGAATAGTTTCCGCCAGTACTTCCAGATCCGTACCGTTGGACGTAAGCAAGCGCGTTTCTAATCGCACATTAAATACCGGCGCGGGGTGCACCAACAAGTCATGCCCAGCGATCCGCCGCTCCTCCCACATCCAGGCTTTGACCGTCTCAGCAAATTCCTCTGTAATGGGCTGGCCGTCCAGGTTCGTCAAGTAAAGATCGACGGAATTATCATGCCGCTCTTTTTCGCGTGCGATCGCTCCACCAACACCAGCCATCTCCATCGCCCAGGTTTCGTAATCCTTCCGCCGCCCGCTGCCAATTTCGGTAGCCGCTCGTTCGAGCATCCTGAGGCGGAATGTATCGTCACTCTCGCCTTCCTTACGGATCAAGCCCGCCGCCCAGCCATGACCGTCCAGATACTCAGAATCCGCCCAAATCGGAAAACCTTGGACAAATCCATACGTCCATAGCGATTGCTGCTCAGCAAGCTCCAGCGCAAGCGGATACCAGAGGTCATAAAAGTATTCCCCTTCCCCTGTCGGCGGCGGCGGAAGACCTCGTTCAAGCGCCAAGGCTATGGCCCTATTTACCCAGCGCTGATAGATTTCCTCCGGCGCTTCCTCCAGTATGGGCATGTAAGGAAGCGCCGGCAGATCACTTAACTTAATCGTCATACACTGATCGTCTCCTCCAGCTCAGCCTGGCCTGCCAGGCCGGTTATCAATATGCTAAGTTGCATCTCCTGTCCTTCTCGCTCCATGGACCGCACCTCAGCCCGCACAATCTCCATATGGGAGGTCAAAGCCTCTTCCATGTCCCGTTTGATCTCCACATCCTCCCAGGCAGACCATTCGGAGCGTTCAACGCCGACCTCCTCGCCGTACAGCACATACCTAAAACGCTCGGTATTCAGGATTTTCAGCGCTGTTTGTATCAGGTATTCCTCATAGGTGCTGGTCTTCTTCGGATGCCCATCCTCAGTAAGGACGGCGCGCCGGTTACGGTAATCGATCACATAGGTCCATTTCGTAGCCGATAGAACCGATTCCGTCAGCTCGACTTCTCCGATATCAGAAATGTCCAGGTCAGGAAACAAACTATTATCCGCCACCGCCGCTCACATCCTTTCCCAGCACATAATACCGCTGGCCAGTCATACGGGATACAATGAGCCGGTCCCCAGCCTTCAGGGGGCTGGGAATCGTTAGGATACCGCTCAGGACGGAAGACTCCGGTTGCGATACTTCAAATTTTGCATCGATGCGTCTCTCCTGCAGATACTCAGCAAAAACAAGCTTATCCGCCGGATACGGCTCCGGGTCCTCATCGACCTGAATCTTCGGATCAGCTGGCCAACTCATCAGCGTGGCCCGTTCGGTATCCCGGGCATCGATGTGCCCAGCGGTTTTTTCCCTCATCATCTTCAGCGCATCATTCAGCACGGTTACTGCCTCCTTTCGAGCTCAAGCTTGACCGTATACATTCCGTTTTTAAAGCTGGATTCCGCAGACTCTACAATCCATTTGGACGTATGATCCGTCTTGATCAACACCATCCACCCAGCCCGCAGGCCGGACAATGTATGGTCTTCATGTTTGACAGTAATTTTCTTAATTTGCTTGGCCACCGATAAAGACTTTAGACGCTGCGTCGCAACGGTCGCCGGGTCCTCATCCTCTTCCGCTTCCAGTATCTCTTCCATGCGGCCCATGGCCTTCACTGCACCGGCTGCCGTCTTGGTGACGGAGGATGAAAGCTTATCATCCTTATATTTTTGAACGGTCACGACCGTATAAGTATCTTCTATGCTGTAACCGGCGGTGCTTGCCTCCATCTGCTCCGGGATAAACACGGGAACAAGCGTATTTGTCCCCTCCCGGACCACCTGCAGATAAAAGCTCGTATCTGTCCGGACCACATCTACATGATAGCGGTAGCCGCTCCGCTCATATGCCTTTTGCAGCACATCCAAAATAACTTCGGAATGGAACATCGTTCCGTAACGTTCATCGATGTTAAACCCCAGTTTAGGGCAGCGAAAATCAATACCGGTGGTCTTGATGTAGCGCTGCAGTTCTGCACCGCTCTCACCTTTGAGATACGGACGAACACCTTTGTTTTTCGCCAAATACCAGCTGATCTCCCGAGCTTCAACCTCCCATTCATCGGTGAACTCATTTTGTTCATACTTAATGATAGGACCATGGAAGAACTGGTTTTTGTGGTGAAGCACGCCCACTCCCTTCACCTGCTGCGAAAAGCACATCAGCATGCCGGCCACCTTAAAATCGCTGGCGTTTCTCAGACGGACGGTCGCGCTGCGGGCGATCTCATCCCGCGCTGAGGACCATGACAGTTCAACAGCCGCGTCCGTCAATAGGTGCCGGTTGCTGTCTTTACCGTAAATGATCGCAAAGTTATCCATCTTACTTTTTCCCCTTTACGCTGTCATTCTTGGCGGCTATACGCGCCTTCTGCCCCACGTAATCAAAACTCCCTTTGGCATTATCGGCAGCCGCCTTCTTCTCAGCTTTCTTCTTTTTATCTTCTGCTTTTTTCTCCTTATCGCTCTTCTTCTTGTCATTTTTCTTGTCCTTTTTATCGCTGGTGTTTGGACGACCCTTAGACGACTTTGTAATGATTACGCCTGGCTTCAGCAACTGTTTGGTGTTGGAGTAGGAAACAATCTTCACAGGGTCAAACTCCACAAAATTAAACGTGATGTGCAAGTTGGCCCGGCCCTCTTTATAGGTCGCTTCCATGCTCTCAAACCACATGGTCTGCGAAAACAGCGATTCAAAATTAATGACAACCGGCTTCGCCTTCCATTCCTCCATCAGCTTCCACGCTTGCTCAGGAGATTTGTAGGTGATCGTCTCTTTACCTGTTTCCCACAGCTCCTGCCATGCACGCGGGAAGATCACAGAAAAAGAGACCCGCTTCAGCTTCGAAGTGAGTCTCTTACTGGTCTTCTCTTCCCCTGTAATAACGGTGAAGGTTTCGACCTCATTGCTGCTGGTGATTTGGATCTCCGGCGGCGTGATCGGGAAGGTAAAGCGGTTTTTGTCGCGGATCATGGTTAGCATGCTTTCAACCTCCGCTTTCTAGAGCTTTGTACAACTCTTCGCCAAAAATCTTGCGGAACAACGCCCGGCCTTGGGGGCTGGCCAACATTTTCGCGAATTCCGCGAAATTTGTAATGCCTTTCGCCATCTCCCCAAAGTCGATATTGATGTTTTCAATGATGATGTCCCGTATGGCAGCCGGCGCTTGAGCCAGTGTCTTTGCCACAGGAATGTTGGAAGACGACTTCATTCCTACTGCACCGCCGTTTGCATACGGACGGGCACCAAGTAAACCCCCAGCTTGTTCCCACAAATCAAGCCCGCGCCCCCGCTTCCCAGCAGACAAAGGAATGATCATTTCCGGACCGTCTTCGCCGACCAGGCCGAGATGCGGATCACTAATTAAACCTCCAAACGCATATTTCTTCTTTTTCCGCTTCTTTCTGCGGCCGAAGAATCCCGAAATACCATCATAGATTTTCGTGGCTAATTTCTCCCCACCTATCGATCCTAATAAACCACCGACTGCACCACCAACAGCGGTGCCAATACCCGGCATGAGAAAGGTCCCCAGCGCGGCCCCTGTCGCAGCACCCCCTAAAGCACCACCACCAATCCCACCAAGAACCTTGGCTGTTTGACGTCCCCGCCTACCTTTGCCAGCAAAAAGAATGTCCCAGGCATCCATGGCATAGCCAATTGGGCGAACAACCTTGCCGAGTAACTTGCTACCTTTTGCAAATTTACGCATTTTGGCTGCTTGGTTACGCAGCTTATGCCCTGTCGCACGAATTTTATAGACATCCGTCAAACTGGTGGCTTTCTTCATGGCTTTGTTGTAACGCTTGACCCCTTGCCGTTTGGTTTGTTCCAAGGAACCGTGGATGCCCTCTGCATAGCCGGCACCATATCCAATACTGTCGTTATTATCATCAATAAAGCTCTTCGCCTGCAAACCTTTAACCCTGAGCTGTTGAGCCCCTACGATGCCGCCGTTGGCATAAGCGCGGACACCAAGCATTTGCCCCGCACGCTCCCACAGCTCAACCCCGCGCTTGCGTCGCCCGGTAGACAACGGAATAATAGCTTCTGGCCCCGCCTCACCGACTAGCCCAAGATGCGGACGATCAATAACGCCGCCATTAGCGTATGCTGCTCTGCTGGGGGAGGTTTGAGGGGTGTTACTGCCGGATTTACTGCCCTGCCCTCCTGATACAATCAGATCTTTGAACGCTTTGCCAATATCTGATACGACAGCCGCTACTGCAGGGTATTTGCTTCGCATGCCGGCAGCAATCCGTCCAACAAAGCTGCTGCCCCAACTCTCAGCCTGGCTCGTAACGGTCTGGATGGACAGTAAATGCTGCTTGGTCTCGTCGGTGGCCGTCTTTACAGCCGCCCCTACACCGAGCATGCTGGCACCCGCTGCTCCCGCTCCTTGAACAATACCTGATGTGCTTGTCTTCGTTGTCACACCCAACTGTTGGGCTTGTCCTGATGTCTTTTGGGCAGCCGATCCCACCGCCTGAACATTTTGCTTAGCCTTATCCGATTCCGTGCTTTTCCACGCACCGACAAAGGTATTCTTGATCTTATCGACCGTTTCTTTAACGCCACTCTCGTTCACGGCGCTCATGAGGGCTGTCTTCAACCCATCTTTAGCCACGTTCGCCCGGAATATGTTAAACGTCTCTTGCAGCTGTTTTTCACGCTCTGGCGTGAGATTGCCAAACGTAACTTTAGCTTCCGGAGGAGGAACAAAGGCTGCTTTCTCTTGCTTCTTCTCCTTCCCGAAGCCGAACCAACCTCCAATCGAAGCAGCAGCAGATTTGATCCCTACACCTGCAGATACCACACCATCCATCACTGACTTTGTAAGCCCGCTGGAATCAGCTAAGGAACCCAATTTATCGCCAACCCAACCGCCCGCTGCTGCCCCGACTGCAGTTCCAAGTGGACCCGCGACGGAGCCAACGATTCCCCCGACTACACCTCCGGCCATACCGCCTACCATGGAACCGCCAGTCGAGGATATGCCTGCCCTTAAACCATCTTCCTTAGAAGCTTGGTATAAGTCATATCCGCTTAAGCCAACCCCAGCCACAGTTCCTAAAATACCAGCATCCCACCCTTGAATAGGCTTTTTAGTCCTCTGCCGCCTGGCACATCAGGAATCACGTCAGGTATCGGTGAGCGTGAAGCGGCGTCTTGTTGGCCCCCCGACCTCTTCGGTTGGATTAGAAGTAGGGGGAGTACCTGAATTTCCCCAACTAAGCCATCCCTTGACTCGTCTTGCTCCTGCAGTCGTATCATCTATAAGACCTTTCCCAAATTTCACAACTTTAATTGCAGCAATGCTGCCTCCAATAAGTAGCAATCCCGTGTTTATTGCTGAGAAATGATCTTTATAAATACTCGTTATTCCATTTACGAAACCTACGACATTAGAGCCAAATGCCTGTATCTCATCTTTGTTTTCAGTCAACAAATCATTAAATTGCTGTAACGCGGGAAGAACAGCGGTTGACAGGTTTGCACCCAGTTCCTGCATCTGTTGATCAATCTGTGCGCGTGTTTGAATGATGTCCTGCATCGGGTTTGCATCCTGCTGAGCCTTGACCATGGCATCTGTCGTCCCCGCAATTCCTGTAGGTGCAGGTTGGAATGGAACTTGGTATGTCTTCATTATGGCACTACCATTATCTTCGGCTGCTGCAGAACCTAGAGAAACCAAAGATGCCTTCAAATCAGACTGACTTTGGCTCGCTAAATCAGCTACGAGTGCCATCAAAGCTCCCGCTGCCCGCTGCTCACTCCCAGAGTTAATATCGCCGGTAAACGTAGTAGCTTGCCGCGCCGCTTCATCCTTACCAGCACCACGGAGCGCAAAATATTTCTCCATGTCCCCAGAATCCAGATCTTTTACCCCGAAGGCTTCCTTGATAAAATCGGCTGGTTTGTCAAAGTTGAAGCTTCCTTCCTTCACACTTTGAGTTAAGAAATTAGCCATCTGCCCAGAGTTCGCGCCAGTATTTTTGAAGTAGCCACTGTATTCCCAAAAAGTATCATACAAATCCTGTTGTCGGTCACCGACCTCTTTATATGCATACATCATGCTATCTGCTACTGAGCTGTAACTTTCCTTGAATGTATTGGCAGACTGCGCAAGTGCCCTGTTTATTTCTTCAGCTCCCGAATCCGGACGGATATACTGCATCTTTGCAGATGCTCCCATAAAATTATCCATCTGAGATTTGTCCGAAACCAACGGTGCTGCATCCGCTAATTGACGAGCCCCTGACGACCTGTCTGAAATAATTCCTTGCTCATACATGTTATCAACTGTCTGTAGGCTCTGCGCCCGAACATCGGCAGGAAGAAAGGCTGCGCTCCGGGATGCCTCCGCGTAGTAATCCATCACACCACCAAACATTGCATCCTTAAGCCCACCGCCCAATACTATAGCCCCAGCTGTAGCAGCTATGGTCGTGATTTTAGAAGCTATACCGTCCAGAACCGGGCTGACTTCATCCTGTGCACGTATATGCACGCGGGAATCGCTCATGCCCCTAATCTCCGCATCCGCTCGGGAAGCTGAACGCCTCAAATCATCCGCCCCGCTACGAGCATGCCGGAAGATGTCGTCAACATTCACCCGGCCTTGCCTGCGTGTTTCATCTGCAGCACCACCGATACGACTACCCAAATCATCCGCCGCGCTCCGAGAACGTCTGAGATCAGATATTAAGTTATCACCCATCTGTCCGGAGGCGCGGCGGAAGTCTAAAAGATCATTAGTAGCTCCGCGCAAGGCAGTACGCATATTCCGGACAGCGCCGGAAATCAGATCCCGCGCTTCAAACGGAACCGTTACTTTTGATGTAGTTGCTATTGTTATTCACCTCCATCCCGCCTATTTTTTGTTGGCCAGGCGCTTGGCTTCTTCTTCCGCGATCATTCCCGCGGCAAGACAGAAAAAATACTGCCGCTGCTTGTCTACCTCATACGGCAGCAGTTCTGCCGGCAGCCGCTTCTGGTTAATCCAGAAGGAGGCTACCCAGCTTGCTTCTCCGTCTTGCTTAATAAGTTTTTTGCTTGTTTCAGCAGCTCGTCTTTTGTCTCCTGAAACTTGTTCACGGCCTTGCTGAGCTCCGAATAATCAGCGGGGTTGTCAAACAAGCGCGGTGGAAGCTCAAATTTGCTGATGCATTTGAATGCTTTCAGCAGCTCCGCATTGTTCCAATCAAATTCATGCTCCGTAGCCTTGACGATCATGACATCAATCTCATTGTAGGACTCTTTAGGATTGCCATTGTCATCATAGGCAAGCTCGTAAGAGCGGCGGACCTCAATAGTGGTCAAGCGGCGGACAGACCACTCTTCGCCATCTACCGGGATTGTAATCGTGTCGTCTTTACGGCCCTCTTTACCTTTGGCCAAGTATTTCTGTAATTTGTCGCTCATTGTTTAAACCTCCGCATATTTTAAATTTTGTTTTTGTTTTAGATGAAGAAAAGGGACGGTCGCCCATCCTTTAAACCATGTAATCCGGGAATTTTTCAATAAAGTCAAAATCGTTAGCGGTCCCAGAAAGGGTAATGTCAATACCGTTGTTTTCGTCGATTTTGGCAACCAGGATATCCATCTCATCGTGAATATGAATACCGGAGATCATCACGCGCTCAACGTTACCCGTCTGCCGGTCCTCAAGGGATCCAGTGATTCGGTCAAGGAACATCGTTTTCCCGGCTTTGAAATCATCCAGCAGCCGATACCGGAGTCGGGATTCCAACTTAGACATGACCAGCTTCACGGTGATTTCATAACCAACGATCTGCTTCGTCTTAGACATTTTCCGTGCCCGGATAATATCCAGCGTCTCTGGCTTCAGCATCACTTCGACTTCCTTCACCGTCATAAGCGGATCGCCAAGATCATCCTGGACGGAGAGGTTACGACCAATCAGTTCGCGTTCCATTTATTACGCCACCTCCCAATCAATATTAAAGATTTCAATCGCGTCCAGTGGTTTGGCTGACAAAGAAAAGTAAGCATAATCCATGTCACTGGTCTTTGTCGGATGTTCGGTAAAGGTGAACTCGGAACCAATCGCCTTTTGTTCGGCGCGGATTTTAAGGTATCCCACCACTGCCGCGATAAACAAGCCGCGGCCTTCTGGATCATTATCCAGCTTAGCCTTGTTCTTCTTGCCAGCAGCGTAAATGTCGTTGAGGACCTGATCAATCGTCATAGACACTCGGATTTTCCCGAAGTCCTCCCGCTCACCGGCTCCCAGCGTGGTCAATGTGTTGACAGCCGACTCAATAATGTAGTCATATCCATCACGTGTTGCCATAAGTGTTCCTTCGGACAGCCCTTTAAGAACCTCACTATGGCTCCAATCCACCTTTGCCTCGGTCATTGGCACCTTTACACCAGTAAAGGACTTATTCGCCGGTGTGCCAGCTGCCAACCCCGCCACCCAAGCCGCCCATTGCAGGGACGTATAGATTTTGCCGTTGGTGTGCTCACCGGCTAAGGAGCAATTTATGATAAAGCGGGCATTTGCTGCACGGCTGCGCGCATTGTGAGCCTCAATATCGCTATCCGATGCTGCAGCACCAGCGATAACCAGTTGTGCCAGCTTGCGAGCCTTGTTCCGGCGGTCCAGCAGCCATTGCTTTGCAGCGGCCTGCACCGCAGCGTCAGGGGAAGGCAGATACACGACATCAAACATCAGACCGTCAATCCGGTTAAACACGCTGCTCCAGTTTGCTGCCGTAATGGCTGCGGTACCGGTGGTTCCGCCGATCAACTTGGTATAGGCTACATCGGCCAGCGCCGTAGCCCCGGTATCTTTAAGTCGGACCATATTGGACTTTTTCAATGTCTCAACCGCTTCGGCCTTATCAGTCACCAAAAACGTCTCTGTGTCATAGATACCTTTGCTGTCCCGGATGACGATTTCTTTCTTGGCCGCATCCACCAAAGCAGCACGCACCATATACTCAAAATCATTTCCACGCGTTCCTGGGTAACGGGCTTCAATTGTATAGCTGTCCTCGACAGCAACAGCTGCCGCCTTCTCGTTGCCATTGGTTACCCGGTACCCAATTACGGTCGCACCGCTCTCTGCAGCCAGCTCCAGTTCATCCACTTGCAAACCCGTTTCCTTCAAGCGTTCCGACCGGTCCGCCATATCAACGGCTTTATTGGGAGCGCCCCATTCAGCCTGACATGGAATAAGCACACGCCCGGAGACGGACTGGACACGCGATTTAGCGATCGCCTGCAGCTCCACATAAGCGCCTGGTCTATTCCTTTGTATCGACATTGATCGTTTCCTCCTTCGTTTTCTTTACCTGTGCCTGTGCCTGTGCTTTGACAACTACAGGCGTTTCAGCCTGTGCTGGACGTAAGTAAGCATCCAACGGCTGTACCACCTCTCCCTGTGAGAGCAGCGCATTGGATGGGCAATCAAAAAGAGCGCCAGCAATCTCAAAAGGCTCTGCCTTCATGACCGCTGCGCTCTCAATCCATTCCTGTTTATTCCGTTTGTTTAAATCCTCTGCCATTTATCACAGCTCCTTTCCATTAAATTGAGTATAAAAAGTGTTGATCTTCTCCACGGCTGGCTTAGGAACATGCAACAGGTACGAATATCGGAAGGTGACTTCCGTCCGGTCCTTCAGCGGCCTCGTTCGCGGCGCCTCAATGACCAGCATGATACCAAAACGCTGTGACGCCACACAAAACCGCTGCTGTCGGAGATAAAGGAAGAACGGAGACAGGTCAAACGGAACCGGCTCTCCCTGATCCTGATCGTCGACCCGTTGCATATCGTAGTGGAAAACCAGGCCCACATCCTCAATGATCCGGTCAGCCCTCGGCGTATGAGCCTTATCGGACACCAGATCCGTCTCGATGAACACGCTGGGGCGATCAAACTGCCCCGCCAGCCAGCGGGAGCGATCCCGGAGAATTGGAAGATCCGGATAGACCTGCTGCACAATCTCAGCCCAGGCTTTCAATCCCACATCCATCATGAAAGCATCCTCCCCAACTCTTTCTCCAGGCGTTTTGTGATTAAAGCATTCATGCCGCCCTCCAACTCTTTGACTGCAATATCAAAATAATGGCGCCCGATAAACGTTCTGGGTCTGGCCATAAATCCCGTCTTTGCGCTAGGATCATGCACAAACGTTCCGTTTGTTGCCCAATAGCCTGGTACAAAGTGAGCTTTATGAATGGTGTAGCCGTCATTGATCATACGTGGATAGCCGGCCTTACCGGGATCACTGCTGCTCGTTCCCAAGCTAGAGCCGACCTCCAGTGAGATGGCGTTCCGGTCTACATCCCATTCCCACACATTGCCGCTTTCGCCGCGGGTAAAGGAATTCCACATTAAGCCGGTGTCGATGAGGTCCTGCTTACCGATTTCATCAATGACCAGGTTCAGCAGCGTCTCACCCACGGCCTCAGCAATGTTTCGGAGAATCTGATTGACGCCCTCGTCACTCAGCCGCTTGAACTTCTTGGCTAGGCCGTCGAAATCATGAATGATCACTACCCTTCACCTCGCAAGTCACCAATAATTCACGCCAGTAACGGCGCGGGTTGGAGTCAATCACCAGATACCTACGTCCGAACAGCAACACTTCGTCACTAATTCGAACATCTGCTGTCTTCGGAACACCAATTGTCTTCTTGATGATGTATATGACGGGAGTGGATTCTGCCTTGGCATCAGTCTGCGTCTTAACAACAAAACACTTCAGATCTGCAACCTTTCCGGCCTTCCGATCGCTGAACAAATCATCCGCATCATTCTGGCGGCCGACCCGGTACACCGCCAGCGGGGTATTCACGCGGTGATTCATAACAAATAGGCCGTGATGTTCCCATCATCCGGCCCGGACTGCTGCTTCTTGACCCACAGGAAGAGGATAGAGTCCACATCAGCATTGCCTGTGGTCTTCCCTTCAACTGCCTGCCGGGTGTATGTCCAGGCACCATCACTCTCCGCTGAATACCCACGGGCAACCGAAGCCAGGTATTCCTCGCTGTCCTGCAGGGCCAGCGACTCCGCCAGTTTCACCCAGGCAAGCATAAGCTGCTTGTCCGCCACCGCCGGGAAGGGGACAGGCAGATACAGCTTGATGCGCGTCAGAGCATCGTCAATATATTGATCCAGATGCTCCGCTGTCGCCTCCTGCACGGCGCTGACACGGCTGCGGTTCTTAAGGAGTGTCGTTGTCAGCATACGGCACACCGCCGCCTTCCAGCGCCTTCAAAGCGGCGATCAGTTCCGGCTTCTTAAGGTCAGCAAATCCCTCGATGCCTGCAGCCTTGGCTTTATCCTTCAGTTGCACGACCGATAAGTCTTCCAGAGGGATGAGCTTCTCCACTTTCACCTCAAAATCAGGATGATCACGCAGTTTTTCCAACACAACCGAATCTTCCACAAGCACCAGTTTAGCTGGCTCGAACCGAATACTATAAAGCCGCAAAGAGGCGTTCTTGCCTCGGTAGGTTACGTATGGCATTAGAATTCCACCCCTTCCACATAAGCCAGAGCCTGCGGTTCTTCAAAGATGGCATCAAAGTCGGAATGAATCGCATAGAAGCGCTTATCCGTCCAGATTGCCTCCTTACCTTCAGTCGTTTTACGGATCTGCATATCGTAGGTGTGGACCATGGCAAAGTTCGGCTGATACGTAAAGAGGATCGCGCCTTCCGGCATACTCCAGACCTCTTCGACATCATAAGCATTGATCTTCTTCACACCGCCCAAGATCTGCAGCTGAATCGATGCGCTTGTGTCTTTCTCGGCCAACATCTGAAGACGTTCGCTGAAGGTGTTAGGATGCATGAAATATTTAAACACGCCGCCGGCTCTGTACCGGGTCGGGATCGCCCGCTCTACCTCAAACAAAACCCCAGTTTTCTCTTTCGCCGAAAGTGTGCTCCAATCCAGATAATGCCCTGTTGTTCTGGCTAGCTTCAGCCAGCCGTCATTGATCGTCAGGAACTCATAATCCGGGTCTGTATCGGGTGTATTCGTATCCCCATTGAAGGCAATGTCCTGCATATTCTCGCCGTAGTTGTTGGCCATGTTGCGCATGATGATTTCCTCAGCGTTTTGGCCACGAACCCGCTGTGTCTGACGGATAAACTCCTCAGTGATGTCGAAAGGCAGCACCACTGGTTCTACCGAATACGGAATCTGCGGAAAGGTCAGCCCTGGCGTGTTGGTTGCCATGATATTCTCTTTTTTACCGCGCATGTTCCGGCCCCGCACACCGACTTTGTCGATGGTCCCTTTCGAGCTCTTCCGGTTCTCATGACGGATACCTTTAAGGAATCCGTTGGCTTCATACGCCATATCCGTGAAGGCCTCCACTTCCTCATAAGTCAGGGCATTTTGATCCATTGTGGTCACAATGGTAGATTTCTGAATACTGGTTCTTGCGATGTTGCCATTGGTTCTCATGATCTGCATTCCCCCTTCAATTTACAGAAAGCGTCCGAAACTTACGGCGCCTTCTGATTTGCTGATTTCTTCTTGCTCGTCTCCTTGGGCAGATGCACCGCGGCTGTTTTTCACCAACTGCACATCTGTTGCCAGCGTCTGCATCTGCTCGCTCAGCGGTGCCAAGGCTTTCGCAATGGCATCAGTAATTGCAGTCTCTTCTGCGGTCGCAGCCGGAGCAGCACCACCTGCAGGCTGGTCACCTTCGACACCTTCCTCTTTCTTCAGCTCCGCAATCTCTGCCGTCAGGCCTTCCACCTGCTTAGCGATCGGAGCCATTGCGGCCGTAACAGCCTTGGCAATATCTTCAGCTTTCAAATCGTCTTCCCCCTCGGGCTCTTGTTCTACAGGAGCCGTTTTGTTTTTCAGTTCTGTCAGCGCGGCAATAGCATCGTCCACATGTTTCAGGTTCCCGGCGGAAATCTTCTTGCCGGCCTTCGCAATCTGCTCCGGTGGCGTGCCGATTGCTTTCACGATGTCTTCCTTGGTCAGCACATCCTCGGCAATATCAACAAAGTCCTGCAGCGCCTCCCGGATGGTCTCCGGATCTGTCTCCATGCCACTCTGCCAAGTGTCCCAATTAAAAAGAACCGAGTTGAGGGCATCCTGCGCCGCCCAAAATTCTCGGTTCTTCCGGTTCTTATGGTATTTGTCAGCGACAGCACCTTTCTCGATCAGGCCCAGCGCTTTGGCTATTCGGCTCAAGATTCCCTTGGATACCTCCTCTTCCTCTTCGATCTCTTCCCGCTTGCCTACACCCCACATGGAGAAGCCGGTTATCTCGCCTTTCTTGATGGCCTCCCAAGTGTCGTCGTCCGTCACTTTCACAGCTGCCACCCAGGAGCCCTTGACAATCTGCTGGTCACCGAGCGTCATGTCGCAAGGAGCGATGTAAGACTCAATGACAAAGCCCTTGTCAGCTTCGAGATCGTGCTGCTTATCGATGTTGTAGGTGTGCTGTTTCTCCATAAAGAGATGAGCTGCTTTCTCGATCTCGACTTCATCCATTTGATCGTCATGTGATTCCGCCACATCCGGCTGGTACACCACGCCTTTAACGATCCGCTTGTCATCATCAATCTTGGCGATCTGGACCTGCTTCTGGATGGCGCCGGCTTTGTTAGCTTTTTGAGCCTTGATGATGGCAAACGGTACGCCGTTGGCTCCTTTGTCTACCAGGGAGATGTGCGTGATTTTGGCATCTTTCAGTTTATAACTCATTTTCTGTTCTCACCTCCTTTCAATAAAAAAGCAGTTATTATTGATGACTCATTGTGGATTTTGAATTGTCATGGCGTCAAACATCGTAAAATAAATAATAGACTGTGCCTAATAATAGAAACAGCGGCAATCATGGACAAAAATTGTCCTAGACTACCGCTTTTTTTAACTATCGTTCCCGTTTAACATTGAGGGTCTTCCATAGTCAGGGATGTAGTGAAGTTAATTCAGTATCAATCTTATCGGCAATTAGAGTGTAGAACTCTGGAAACCTCGGATCTGTCTGACTTGGTATTTCTTCAAATGTCCGTATATATAACCCCATGGTTCCAATTGCAGTTAAAATCTCACCAATTGTCCAACTTCGTACTAAAGTCTTACCCAATCCAGAGCGTTCCTCTTCAGGTAGTAGCTTAGCAAAAGCAACTTCTTCTTCTTTTATACTATCGTCAAAATAATTACCAGTTGGCTGTTTTAAGTTGTATGTGTTCATCCATGCACGGGCGAAAGGATGGAAGTCAGTCAAGATAAACCGACCATTTTTTCCTAGCCTGCGATGAACCACAGAGAAAATTGAACTAAGGTCTGTAAAATAATGCATAACTCCAAACTCCATCAATACGATGTCAAATTCGCCTAGTATCTCTTCGTTCGGGATATTTAAAACGTCAGAACAGATATAGTTGAGTTTCACACCCGCGGCAGAGGCAGTCTGCATCGCATACAACCGATTTTCTTCTGATATGTCCACCACGGTAACATCAGCACCTAACAATGCTAACGAAATTGCTTTTCGACCGTGCGATCCAAGGAGATTAATAATTCGTTTACCCGATAGATCACCAATATACTTTAACCAATAACGCAGATGATGCTTGTGTTCTCGCTGAAGTTCTACCGCAAGTTCATCTGGTGTTCCATACCTTTGAACCCAAGCTTGGTACGCTTTGGTTTCCCACGCGACCTTGTTCGCAATTGCCAGTTCCTGTTGCACACACATACCTCCCAAGTTCATATGTCGACACTAGATGGTATATGATACCATTAGTGTATTAATTGTCAACATTTTTGTGGCTATTCTGCCCAAGGGAGCTTAATGATCATCATCGGTCTATTTATATATTTACTCAGTCTTCTATTATTCTTCATACAAAATAATACCTCTCAACTTTCTTTAATCCATCACAGACTGCATCGTACAACGGCAGCGAATAATCTCCTCCTTCCGTCCAGTGGGATCGCCAGGAAACATCAGCTTGCTCTTCCCAACAACAAAGGGCTTATCCAGCGGCTGCACCTGCCCGTCAGCCTTTCTGTGTGTCTTCCGGGTTCGGTCGCCCTTTGAAGAGCGCCACTTCTTACCGGTGACAACCTCAGACTGCTTCCAGCCCTCCACCTTTCCTCCATTGGCCGCTGCTGTGCTCATCGTCCGCGAAACGGTAATGGACCGCTCCATGTCAAAAGGGCCAGCGTCACCCTTGGCAGCGGCAGCACTGATCTCTCGTACAAGCAGCGCCCGTTCTGAAGGTGTCTTACCTTCCTTAATCGCCTTCTGGAAGGCGCGAGTCATTACATCTTTGCTGGTCCCGTTCATGTCCGGAACAAGCTTTTTCAGCTTCTTGGCAAATCGGGAAGCGGCCTTGTTTTCAACAGACCACACTTTGTCGGGATCGAGCGCGACCAGTTCCGTTTCGCCAGCCAGATGATAAAGCGGCTGAAAAGCATCATACACCGCCTGCTCGAATTGGACGGTGAACAGCTCTCCGGTTTGCACCAATACCAGCACCTTGCCCAACTCGCCAATTTCAATCAGCAGCTCATCACTGAGTTCCAGAATAGCATCGTGTAGCGCCTTGCCCTGTAGATCCAGAATCTCAATAATTCTGTCCTCGCCCTGCTTGTACAGTTCTTCCAACACTTTACGTTCAGCGTGTGTTAGCTCCAGGCTGTCCAAAAACTCAGTGTCGTCAGCCTTTGCAATAAGCTCCCAGCATTCCTCACACATGACCAGTAGCCTCCTCATGACTCCGCCGCAGCAGACGCTTGGCAATGGTGGCCACCCGCTCCTGCAGGTCGTCGGCATCAGTGTCAGGCTCAGGCACGGTTAATGCAGGTTGGCTGTTGACCAGTTGCGCGATCGGAGTGTCCAGATATTCCTCGGTGTACTTGGACTCATCAATCGTGGTATCCAGCACTTCCTCGGCAATCGGGATCAGATCCCGCACCAGCATAATGCCACGATCAGCGATAAAGTCCAGCAGCGCCTTGCGGTTCTCCGGATCGATGATGCGCGGCCCCCGCAGGGTCGCCCGCACCCGGAATATCCCCATGGCTGGAAACAGACGCTTGTTAAAGATTTCGTCCATAATCCATTTTCGGTAAGGCTCAAACACCTGCTCTTCAGCAAACTGTAGCGCCGCCTGCGCCGTTGCTCGGTTATAATCGGAGCTCTGGCCCACCAGAATGGGCGGCAGCCGGAACGCAGAGAGGATATCGGCCTTCTTCTCTTTGCCATAATCGAGAAAGAGCGCATCCTGCTGCAGTAGATCATTCAGCTTGTCCAGCTTGATGGCCACCTTCTCGACTTTCTCATCCAGCGGCCCGCCGGTCTCCTCCCCGATCGCTTCCAGGTAGAGAATGCCACCCTGCGACTGCGCCCCCTTAACATTTCGTAGCAGCTCCATGGATTGCTTGGTCAGCCGGCCATTGGTCACCGTCAGCAGCATGGACAGCATGCGGCCATTAGAGAAGTAGGAAACGTTCAGCTCCTCTGCCTCCCGGCTGCCGACCACCCCCGGCGCATTCCCAAACCAACGCGGCTCCCCATATGGGCCGTCATTCCCCAGCTTTAGCGGAATAATCTGATTCCCTTCACCCTCGGTCCCGAATAACCGGAACCACACCACAGACTGCCCTCGCTTCATTGCAAAGCGCCTAGCATAGATGTCCTGAGAGAACTCTTCGATCTGCTTCGTGGAACGAATCCGCCGTTTACGCTTGATGGTCGCCTTATCGGTTTCCCGTGTGCAGCGAACAAACTTCGGATTCATGCGGTAGAGCGTTGGAAACTCGCTGCCTGTTGGCCAAGCCACTTCCACGTTAGCCATGCCACTGCTCTCCAGATCATCGATCAGAGAGCTAATGATTTCCTCCGGCGTATCTTCCAAGTTACAGGTCTCCAGAAACTTGTCCGCTCTGTTCCATTCATCCAAGGCCGTTTGGTCACTCTCGCCAGGAATATATTCTAAAGCAATCCCATAACCAGAGATGTTACGACGATAGGCTTCAATACACTGCGGAATGATACTACTATTCTTGACCAGCAGTTTGCAGGAAGCAGGGTCGTTGCCTGGCGGAAACGGAAGCAGCCCGTGATGATCGTAGAGGTTTTCAAAGCTATCTGGCAACTGCGCGCTGGAAGGGATATGCCGGTCCTCTGCTTTTGATATCTGGAACCACTGTGCCTCACCGCTCATGGCTTACATCCACCCCACATCATGATCAGATCGCTCCTCTCTTTCCTTTTTGCGCTGCTTCACACGCTGCAGCAGGTAATCCGTATGGATACCGTACCGGCGTGCGTCACAGGTATGGTCGTTTTGCTTAATGGGCTTGTCCTCGCCACGTTCAGCGGCTTTTTCATCCCAAACGTAAGACACCAACTCCTGGAGGGAATTGGTGTTGTCAGCGCAAATATATAATTCATTATTCTGGAACCGGTTGGATACCGTTTGAATCCCATCCAGCACCGTATTCACGGCGGCCCGGATGTTTACAATACCCCGTTTCTGTAACTCAATAATAAAAGCCTTTGCTGACGGGTCGATGAAGATTGCATACTCATCGCCATCAAGAAAAGCTTCCAGATCATCGGCATATTCGCCATTCGTTTTCTCACCCGCATGCCGGATGTTGTGATAATACTCATCCAGCTCGTAATAGACGTTCCCTCGGACCCCGTATTTCAGAAATGCCGTCGGGTTGTTTGCCCCGTAGTCGATACAAATGAACTTACGGTCAAACTTGGCCGGGAACCAGCCCCGCGCCTTCTTATGGACCGCATCATTGAACTTGGAGAAGATTACTCCCTCGGCCATGACCCACAGCCCCAGGATGTACCGCTGAAAGAAGATCCCACTGTACATACGCCGGTACCGCTCCCGCACTCGTTCGGAGAGAGACAGGTTGTCCTCCATCGTGAAGTGCAGGTGCAGCGCGTGCTTCTTCTGCAGCTGGCCCAGCCATTCCTTTTTGAACCAGTGATACGGCCCTGCCGGGTTGCAGTTGAACCAGAGCTTGGCACCATCTACGGAACATCGGGCAGTCGCCTGGTCAACGAAGGACTTCGGCATCAAGGCAACCTCATCGAAAAACATACCGGCCAGCGTGATCCCGGCGATCAGGTCCTGCGAGCTCTCATCTCGACCACCAAACAAGAAAAACCGGTTGCTGTTAAGCCCCCGGGTAACGGTCAGTACATTTTCAGATCGATTGTCATGAACGTGGTACCCCCGGCTGGCCAACATTCGCTTAAGCGGCCCGACCACGTTGCGTCGGAGCGCGCCGATGGTTTTACCCGACATGCCGAACTGCTCGCCTCGGAAGGTGTCCATCGCCCAGGCAATATAGGAGAAAGACATACAGACCGTCTTGCCGGCCCGGACCGAACCATCACAGATAATGGCGTCCTTATCATGGTGCGGGCTTTCCGGCATCCACCAGGTCATAACCTTCAGCTGCTTGTCCGAGAATGGTGCCCATTTGAAGGCCGGTGGCTTGAGTTTAAGCTTCGTCATTGTTCCACACTCCTGCAGCCATGCCTTTCAGCGCATCCATGAAGCCATCGTCCTCAACATCTTCCCTGCCGCCACCTCGGAGCATCTGAAGCTCATACTGCATCGTCTCGATGCGAATCTGCTTCTCTTCATCGGTCAGCCGGTTCTTGAGCTCTATAGCCCGAATCTTCTTGTCCTGGATTCGAGTAAGAGCTTCTTCCAGCTTCACGATGTCGTCCAATTTCCTAAACTCTTTCTCTTCGATCCGGGATTCGACCATCTCTGTCTTAATGATCGGAACTGTTTTGGTGATACCCGTTTTCTCATCATGTACTGTCATTGCATCCTTAATCGCCTTAAGCTCAGACAGTACGCTGCGCTCTTTTTCGGACAGCCCGTCCATGAGTGCCCTGATCCGCTGCATCATACGACGTTCCCGTATCGTCAGAAGGTAAAGAGACTCATTCGCCTGAATGACAGGATCAGTGTCCACCTGTTCAATGAGCAGTTGCTCGGCTTCAGTGAGAGTGTCCATCCAGATCGTTTCATGCTCTCCGGTGGTGACTGCCTTCTTATTGCCAGGCGGCCCACCGGCACCGCCGCTGTTACCTTTAGCGTTTTGATTGCCGGGTGGAGCACCCCCGCGATTTCCTATAGCGTTAACGTTCCCTTTGGGAGCACCCCGATTATGTGGAGCGCTCCCTTTGGATTCAAGTGGAACGTTCCCTTTGAGATCGTCCTGCCAATGGTCCAGCGACTTCCATTTTCGCACCTTGCTCTCACCTATAGAAAGAGCAGCGGCGATGTCTTTAAGCTTCATCTCCCCGCTGCGCTCCAGCCACATCTGTTTTGCCTTGTCCCGCTCGGGACTGCGTTCTCTGGCCATGCTACATGTCACCACCCCCGACTTAGTAATCTTTTTGAAAGGCTTGCATATAATTTATCGTTGTTAAAATTAAATAGGAGAGTGGCACATGAAAAACATTTACTTTTCCGTGAAATTCATGGGAGTAGAGATTGTTTTCATGTGGATCAGTTATTGAGCAACTGACCCACACCAAGGGGGAGCACTTGCCCCAAGGTGTTTAAGGAATAAATATATAATTTCAACTCATCATCACATCAAAAAGGGACCGTTAATGGTCCCTTTTTGATGTTCATCTTTCGAGTTCATAACTCTTCCTTCTGCAACTCAATATCTATCTCAATCAGCTTCTTCAGATCATCCACAGTCTTGATCTCAATGAGGCCGTCCTGAAAGTCTTTGACCCACTTGGCTATGCCAGCCTTAACAATTTTGCGATACTGCGCCTTGCTTTCGAGGATACCGGCCATGACTTCGAGCTCATGTTGCAATAAAAGTTCATCTTTTGTTCCCATTGCGTTCCCCTCGGCTTCCGTGTATATTTGGAAACGAGACAGCGGATTCTCTGAAATGCCACGCGTGGCGCGCCGCTGTCTCAGCCGGGGGATACCCTGGATGATTGGGAGGACGTTTGCGCGTCCTCCTTTTAATTATGCAACGGGTTCAGCACGATGAAGCAGCAGCGGCTCTGTGCCGGTCGCCGCCTGGTACCGCATTTTGATCACATCACAAAACACCGGATCAAGCTCCATTGTCCTGCAAGAGCGATCAAGCTGATCACAGGTCATCATGGTGGAGCCGCTGCCGCCGAATAGATCGACCACAATATCCTGTCGCTGGCTGCTGTTCAAGATCGGAATGGCCAGCAATTCCAATGGTTTCTGTGTCGGGTGAACATACTTCGAAACATCCCCACGAGAGACATCCCAAATAGTAGTCTGAGTCCGATCTCCATACCAGGTAGGCGACTTCCCTTTGATATGAGCATAAAATACTGGCTCATGTTGAAATCTATATTGCGACCATCCGAAACTCGCAGAATTTTTGACCCAAATACACTGAGTTCTACGTACTATACCTGCAGCATTCATCGCATTCTCGAAATCCCTCTGATAGAACGCCGGATGGAAAATATATATGGCCGCTGTAGGCTGCATTACTGTCACATAGTTCTGGAAAACAGCATTCAAAAAGCCCGCAAACTCATCTGCGGGCATATCGTCGTTCATTATGGAACTGGTACCCGATTCAGCTAGGCGGGCCGAGTCACTTTGTACCGCTACATTATATGGAGGGTCCGTCACAACTAGATCCGCCTTTACCCCTTCCATAAGCCGGGAAACATCCTCCACATTCGTAGTGTCACCACACATTAGGATATGCCGGCCAAGCTGCCACACATCACCACGGCGCGTCTCCGGCTCTTTGATCTCGTCCAGAGTGCGCTGGATGTCAAAGCCATCTTCAACCACTGACTGATTAATCTCAATATCCGGAATATCTACAAACTCTGCAAGCAGTTCCCCGATCTCGTCTGGCTCAAATCCGGACAAAGCCAGATCCGCCCCGCCCTCCTGCAGCTCACCAAGCAGCTGCGCCAGCGCTTCGTCGTCCCATCGGCCAGACACCTTGTTCAGAGCCAGATTAAGCAGCCGCTCCCGCTCCGGGTCCAGGTTAACCACAGATACGACCAGCTCCGTGCAGCCCTGCTCATTCACCAGTACCTTATAACGCTGGTGGCCACCGACCATGTTGCCGGTCTGTTCGTTCCACACGATTGGGTCAACATAGCCGAATTCGTCTAGGCTGCGCCGGAGCTTCTCGTACTCGGGATCTCCGGGCTGAAGGTCTACGCGGGGGTTATAGGCTGCTGCATTGAGCTGCTCGATTGCTATGATTCTGATTTCCACATAAATGACCTCCTTATTTTTTAGTGCCTTCTAAATTAATGCTCCCATTCAGGTTGTCATCTAAGCGTCAGCCCCTCCCAACAAGAAAAGACGAGCCAGTAGCAGCTCGTCATTGTACAATAGAATTTAAATTGTTCGATGTATTCATAAGAGTCGAATCTTCACCTGTGGCTGAGTCCTTAAGCATTACAACCCCAAAGTACGAAAAGGACAATTGGTATTAGTTAAAGGTATATTTGTATGGGGATGAGTTTTTCAAATTGATTAATATCGGTACTCTTTCTCATCTCCAGTATTTCCACTGTACCTATGGGCGTGAGGAATTCTACCGTTTATTGTTGTAAACCCTTCAAAGTGATGGTAATGCCCACCACCTGTCAAGGGAATTGCTGGTCCTGTATTTCCCCTAATTAAGTGCGTATGTTGATCGTTAAATGATGTTTCTGCATAATAATTATGAACATGCGGAACACCGCTTGGAGCTGGTTCTGTTACTCCAGCGTAATGGTGGTAATGCCCAACATCAACCGAGGTATTCCCTTTAAAAGGATGAACATGAACATTAACTGGTCTTCCATCCCACGAATTAATAAAAAGTTTGTGCGAATGTTTGGAATCGGAATCATCGGAATGCATAACAAAACCTGTTATTGGTATTTCCATCAGTAACCACCTCTCTTTATCAACTGCTACATACTATGAAAGAGGTGATGTAAATGTTCAATTTTATCTCGTACGAAAATATCATTGAATTTGTGAAATAAGGCTATTTGAGTTGAGTTGGTTTCTCATCTTTGGGCAGGCACAGATTCTGACACAGACCAACAGAATCAGCCCGCCCTGCTCTTTTCCACCCTTCGCCGCACAAACATACGTTCTTGCATAGAACTCTTGAGAACGGCTCACAGAAGGCTGTTTTTGAGCATAAAAAAAGCACCCGAAGGTGCTATAAGAATCCAATCGTATTATTGTTTGGATTTAAAGAATTCAAATCATCGAAAATCTTTATATCTCCCAAAGGAGACCATGTTTCTCTAATCTCCATTAGGCTTGAGTGGATTGGTTGGACGAATAGTTCGTCAATCACCTCTGCTTTTGTTGGGATTTCTGAAAAAGATAAATTCTTTTTCCAGCCCATTGCATATTCAAAAGCTATTTCGTTATTACCATTTACAAAAATCCGTAACACTGTTGCATGTCGGCTTTCAATTTGCATCGTCAGGACGATGCATCCCGAAATATAGCGGCTTATATGTTTATCAGACACAATTGCTTCTACTGGCTCTGTATTTTTATAATCTTCAGAAATATCTTCAGGTTCCTTAATCATTACTGCCCCATCAAGAAGACCCAAATTGTAACTGTTACCATTAATCTTGAAGTTATACGATGATTTAACTTTGTTGATATCCGGCTTTACAATAGACTCCGGAAATTCATTACTTAGAAGCAACAGTTGAGTATTGTAGGCATCACATAAACTATGAAAAAAGTGTTTCGTTTTTTCAAAAGCATCTTTTCGTAATGAAAGGTATCGAAGATGTTTTTCTACGGTTTTATTAATCGACATATATAACCCTCCCACTATAAATTAATATTTTCTCTTGTTTGCTCACTCGTTCTCAGGTTTTCATTCATTGACAGATTGAGAGTTGGAATAGTCATGTAAGGATGACATTATTTTCTGGAAGAGCCGGTGGCAGGAATAGAGAGTGGGGGAGTTATCCCCAACCCAAAGATACATTCTGTAATCGCACTTTGGATATCCACACCTAACTCTTGACGGCTTACCCTCCCATGTCACGCGGGGTCGTTGCCCTTACATTCCTTCGTTCTGCCTCTCAAGAGGTGGACGCCGTTTCTTGCTCCTTTACAGGGTCGTTGCCCTTATGGAATTGATTCCTGCGGCTGCTCCGTGCTTCTTTTGTCTTTGGTGATTCCTACTTTAATGAGCAAAATGAGTTTGGTTTTTTTAAGCTGCCATTTGTAGCTGGGCCTGACGTACCGGTCCTAACACGTCGTTTGCATCGTACGAAATTCGCTTGGTTCCGAGCGTATGCAGCACACGGATGAGTTTTCCGCATAACGCCACCAGGGACTGCTTTTTCTTCAATGGATTTTGACTTCTTGTCGTAAAGTACTGGTGCAGTGCCTTAAACTCGGTATTTTTTGCCACCATGGGCATGACCGCCCGGAACAGCAGGGCTCTTAGCCTTGCGCGTCCACGTTTGGTAATGCTGGACTTGCCTTTTTTCTTTCCTGAACTGTTTTCTTTGAGATTCAGTCCGGCTAGCCGAATAATCTGCTGTCCATGCTCGTAACCGCTTAGGTCCCCCACTTCTGCAAGGAACCCCGCCAAGGTGACTACGGCCACACCCGGCACAGTGAGCATCTCCTTCGTTCCCGGAATTTGTGCAAGTAGACGTTCCACCTCGAGCAGAATCTCTTCGAGTTGTCTGGCAAACATTTCGTACTGCTCCAGAAGCGTTTTAATCTCTATTTTGGCTGCAGGAAGCCCTTCGGTAAGCCCGATGGATCTTCTTGCAGTTTCGACCAGTTGCTCTGCTCGTTTCGTCCCTACGGCGCGCTTCACGTCTTTCTTCCATCGCTTCACAATGGCCTCTGTACCGAGCGCTACGATCTCTGCTGGCGTTGGAAACTCGCTTAGCGTAATAAGAGAGGCTTTCCCCTCCCAGTCTTTAAAGACCTCTGTATACTCCGGAAAAAAGCGATCCTGCCAGTTCTGCATTCGTCTTTGTACCTGCCCGAGGTTCACCATGATTTTCTCGCGAAGATTCATGAGAATCCGCAGATCTGCATAGAGGTTCGTCGGCAGTTTCGGTTCGCTGTACTTCCCGTTACGCACTAAATCGGCAATGACTTTTGCATCCTTATAGTCGTTTTTCGTCGGTGAGTTGTCTTCCAGTTATTTACTTTTGTGTACATGATGCGGATTGACGATGACCAAAGGAATCCCTTGCTGTCCCAAGTATTCGGCCAGATTAAACCAGTAGTGTCCGGTAGGCTCAATGCCAAAGAGGACGTCACTCTTGGCATACTCCTGCTGAAGCTCCTTCATCCACTGAACCAGTTGTTCCAGCCCGGTACGGGTATTAGAGAACACACAGTCCTTTCCCAGTTCAATCCCCCGAAAGTCGATGGCACGGGCCACGTGGGTTTCTTTAGCAATGTCTGCGCCTACGACAAGGGTCTTGTCAGAAATTCGTGTAATCCGTTGATTCTGTTTCTTCGATTGTTTATACTTCATGTTGAGTGCCTCCTGCGCTGGAATTTGTTCTTTGGACGGAACGTTTCCCAGTATACAGTTGGCGCTTTTTTCTTTCAAACCTCAATTTAATTCATTACAGGAATGGCTCCCTTTTTACATCAATATTCGACATCTAGGAAGATTTTCCCTTCTTACATTTTACTCTGCCACAAAACTGTGCAGTTCCTTCCCATCTGCCCCATATACAGCCCTTGCACTTAGCTGGCTGACGGGGCGGGTCTTTTAACCTCTGCTTCTTCTTCAAAATAATTCCCCCAATATAAAAAAGCCGCCCAATAATGAGCGACTTCGACTGTGATATGTACGTTTTTACGTGATAAAATGACGATTAAAGAAAAATTCAAACGCTTTTAAAGAATTGCGTCCGCTCCGCATCCGCAGCAAATGCGCTACGCTCTTTGCTTAAAATCTTTACGAACTTTGTTACAGAGGAGAACAAGACCATTTTACTAACCCAATGAAATGAGAGTCAAAGGCTCCAGAGACGATTTTCGCCCTCTCTTGGTATGCTGACTCTAAAATCCTCAAAATCTCTAACTCTTTCATACTCAGATGCCACAAAGTGGATTATACTGTAAAAAAAAATCTGAGGAAGCCATATGTTTCGAGAAACTTTTAAAAAAGCATTGATCCGGATAGCAATTGTTGTTCCTCTTGGATTAATACTAGGACTCATTGTGGATCACTATTCCAAATAGAAAATGCGAGAGGAGGTACGCCCCGGCTGTGCTGCATCACAGCAGCCGTGCGTTTCACTCTCGCCTGATTTCCACAGTACAAATATAACATGTTCAAACGCTAATGAACGGCCATTGTGCGGTCAAAAGTCGGCCAAAATGCGGTCAATCAATAGTCACATACTACGCTCGCAGATAAAGACCATATATTGAAGATCTTTTTCTTGTCTAATTATATCAGCAGTCATTTTTGAATTGGATCTAATAATGATTAGTGGACGATTGTCTTTATGCTTCTTATAAAAAATTTTTGTAACAATTGGAAGCCCATTTTTTATAAATCTATAAAACAATTCATTAAAAGGTTTTGGAACATACCCAATGGTCATTCGAGTATCTTTGTCATGATAAAATAATTCAATTGCTTCTTTGTCTTTGGGATTATTATTATCAATAACCATTTCGATCTCTTTATCAACTTCGTAGTCAATTAAGTTATTTTTGGTGATAGACCATCCCGCAATCTCACACACTAAATAAAGTAACCCAGTTTCCTTTTCAAAGATGACAGGCGTAATGAACGAAATCGAATCTGTTGCTAGGTTGCCCTTCATATATCTCAGATAATCCCATTGTAGATCATCTGTCAATTCATCTTTAAATGCTTCCAAAAACCTTTTGAAATCACTTCTATTTTCATCAGGAATTCTTCTCTCAAAAATTGAGAATAATTTGTCACTTTCATAGGCTACATCAATGTCGCTAAAGCCTACAAAGAGTGAAAACCCCTCACTTGCTGCTTCATTTACAACTTTCTTGTTATATTGAAAGATATATCTCCCTTCAACTTTTAAAAGTTGCCCAACAGCATAATTACTTTTTGTTTTCGGTCCTTTCCAGTTAATCAACAACTTATTAATTTGATTCATATTTTAAGAACTCCTTCAATAAAATATCACGTCGTATTTTTAAAACTTTAGAAACAAATAGTTGTTGTACCTCAGTCATAACTGAAGGAATTTCAAATATCAATTTATCTATTTTACTGTCAGTAAGTTGATAAAGCATCTTATGATATTTTATCAACTCAGGTGATATCTCCATTACTTTTTTAAAAAACACAAACGCATTGAGTTTCTCATTTTTTTCAAGATTCCCCCATCGAATCAATGAACTTGCTTTTTTTCCATGTATATATGCATTAAAGGCCTGAGTATCTTTGGCTAATAATAGAATTCTACTTTCCGTCAACTCTCTTCCTAAGCTTGAAGAGTTATCATAGAATGGAGCAAATCGGATTCGTTTATCCACTTCATTTCTTATGATTCCGAAATTATCCTGATGACGATCAGTATTGCCTATCAAAGTATCAAAAATAATCATTTTTTTAAGATCATCTAAAAATCCGTATTTTGAAAAGACATTCATTAAAAGATCGTAAGAATAGATTTCATACTCACCTCTTAATTTCTTTCTATCATAGGTGTGATCAAAATCCATAATCATATCAGCACCTTCAATCAAACTTTCGTTATCTTCTAAAAATGAACAACATAATGCACCATAAATTTTATCATCTCTAATTTTTTCAACTTTGAGATCATAATCATCAATAATTTCTGTATCTACCTTTAATGAGGCTATTTCCACATTGTGAGTGTTAAGTCCTAATATACTTCCTATTTCGGAGGCGATTTTTTCCGACCTCATCTCACCACTCGATTCTTTAATGTTTATCCATGAGTCACTCGTTAATGATATTGGGAGTTTAAATAAATAAAGGCGATCATTTTGTGGGTTTCTATACCATCGTTTTTCTTTTGATCCCGATGCGTTTAATTTTTTTTCATATTTCCAATCTGAAATATCAATAATAGGACTCATTGAATAAACTCCTAACTTGTTAATTATCCTACCAATTATAACAAAACATCTATTTATAGATATAGCCACGAACAGCTTATTTTATCATGGTAATACTATCTATTAGTACCTCCAGACCTAGTGCGCACGCCAATATATAAATCGCTCTTGACTTCACCCGCCGATACTTCCGCTCACTCATCCCCAGCTCCCCACAAAGTATCGAATCATACTCATCTTCATGTTCTAAGTAACGAAGCTGTATAATCTCTCGTTCAGCCTTCTTAAGCCGCCCCATAGCCAGATCCAGCAGCTTAGACTGCCTATTTAGCTCTGCCTCCCTATCCGTATTCCATATCGCTATATTCTCCGTCGTCCGGCTGATCGCATTAGTCGATCCATGGTACCGTGGTTCCGGACTGGCCGTGAGTGCCGCTTGCCGCCGCACAAAGCCGATCTGCCGATACACACGAACCGTCTCCAGATATTCCTCCACCCGGCGACGGGTCTCTGTTTCGTCGATCGGGAGGATGTCAAAAGCCAGTTGGATTGCTAATTTGTCGCTTTTCCCCATGATAATCCCCTCACTCGTGGTATAATTCGAATGAAGGTAAGAGATTGGACCCCCGTCCCGGCCAAGGTAATGGGGGTCTTTGCATATTAATTTTCACAGCCAGCCAGCTTTTTCCGCAGCTCCATATTCTCCTGCCGCAGCCTAGCATTTTCAGCACGCAATACCTCGTTTGACTCGAGAGAGTCACTATCCTTCTGCCCTACAACCCGCAGCGTCCGGACCTCATTATCAGTCTTCACCAGGTACCCTTTATTCACTAATTGCTTGACTAGGGAATGCGCAGTTGAACGTGACTTTATTTTCAGAAGATCGACCACCTCAGAAACTGAAGGCGCGTATCCTTTCTGATCGATGAAGCCTTTTATAAGTTCCAGTGTCTCAGCCTGGCGTTTTGTTAATGGCTTGGTTATCACGGCTCTGTTCCTCCATTCTTGCAAAGAGCTTATCCCAGCAGTTCCCGCATAACGGCGGTTCAATGGGTAGACCCATACATCCGCACATATGACCGCTGCAGCAGTATTCGGGGTGTTCCGCATTCCATACACTTATCTGCGCTGTGCATCTGTCTTCTCCCCTTCCTTAGCAGGAGTGCCGCAGTTCCCGCAAAATACATGCTCTTTACCGATCTCTGTTCCGTTTTCCAGATAATCTGTTATGAATTCATCATCAAATCCGCATCGTGTGCATGGTTTGCGCTTTTCTTCGCTCATACCGGTTATGCCTCCTCTTATGAAATAAAGCACATGTTACAAAATCTTAAGATGGTAGTATTTGGTGTATGGAGGTGGTAACTTGACTACTACTACATGGATAGCGATCTTTATAATCTTAGTTGCAGCTTCATCGCTCACCATCGTGAACACACAGCGTAAGAAAAAGTAAGTTCAATGTTTAGGGGGGAGGGTGGTTAACCCTCTCATGTACTATTATGAATACAAAGGGGGTATTACTTTGAAGATACTAAACAAATTGTATTCCGAGTATTTAGTTATCCCTCGTCCATTTCGCCTGTTGATGCTGTGGGGCTGGATCATCTTGTTTTTTATTGCCGGGTATAGATTTGGTTGGTTCAATTGGAGTTGATGTCCTGGCGTTCATCTTCGAACCTCTTCCCTGGGGCTATGACAGCCCCTTAAAATAAGTCAAGCTGGCCGATTTTGCTTGCTGCAGCCGGATTGATCCAAAGTGTTTCCGTGCGGGAACGTCCCGCTTCAGCCTTAACCTGCTTTGTTTCGCGGTGCCAGTGCTTCAGCCCATCGTCATACATCGGATGAGCATACCCGCTCAGTAGGACTGGCCCCGGATGATCCAGCAGTACAGTCAGCAGCTCTTCATGATCTGCGTCCTTCATTTCACATTTATACATCCGGTTATTCCGGGTTGATCGGATATACGGCGGGTCGGCATATATAAGGACTTCCGGCCGTTTGTATCGCAGCATCAACTTAGTTGCTGGCTGACACTCTATCTGCACTCCTCGCAGCCGGTCAGTCACGGTCATGATCTTTTCCGGAAGGAGTTGCCAATCCTTCGAAGGATGAGGTGCATTCAAATCAATGATGTGCCGCCAGCCTGTTCTATCACTTGTTTTGCCCCCCCGTGCCATCCAACACCGAACCAAGAAGCGCCGCGCCCGCTCGAGGTCGGTCCCTTCCGTTTCATATCCCTTGTAATATTCAGCCCGAGCGTATGGCGTCCAGTGGATGAGTCTGGCCAGATCGTCCGGCTTATCACGGATAATTCCGAACAAGTTCGATACTTCGCCGTCCAGGTCGTTAACCGTTTCAAGCGTAGAGGGCTCTTTATTAAACAGCACTGCTCCACTGCCGAAATACGGCTCCAGGTATGTTGTGTGCTGCGGCATGTGGCTGATAATCCAGTCTGCCATGCTCCACTTGCTGCCGGGGTAGTGCAGTATGCGCGGAACCTTCATAACCACTCACTCCTAAAATCACGCATTCTTCTGATCCAGCTTCAGCGCTATGGCCAGCTGGCACACCCGCCACCGGTCACAGCCAAGAGCTGCCGCAGCAGCTCCACGCTTCCCCTGATAACTGCGTCGGTAGTTCTTCAGCATCCACTCCCGCTCAAAATCGCTGATCTGGATATCTCCCTGCAGGGATAACTTATTAATGGCCATCTTTTCCATGACAGCTGCCTGTGCACTACCGTCACGGATCTTGTATGGAGATCTTCTACTCGCTTTCTCCAAAATTCCGGCTAATTTCAAATTGGTTAGAGTGGAAGCAATTGAGTTATAAGAAGAACCAACTACCTTCACAGTCTGCTGCAGGTTACCTGTCTGAAAGTAAGCATTCAGTATATTTGCCTGGTGTTTGGTGATCCGGCCCGCATTCAGGTGCATTTCAATACGTTCGGCATCTTGCCCCATCGCATTATTCTCCTTTCGGGTGTTTCCGCTTGCCGCGCTTCCGTTGGCCAATTTGATGAATGATATCTGCCATAATAACGGCGGTTTTGGTCAACTCCGCATCTTTTTGAATAAGCCCTCTTTTGTTCATGATGGCCAGCTACCCGCGGGTAACCAGGATCAAGTTATCCGGATCGAAGTTGCGCCTGTTCCCATCCCCAAAGATGACTGCATGTCCCTTCGGAACAGATTGGCCACAGTGCTGCTCCCAAACGATAAGGTGCTTCCCGCGCCACTTATTCGGGTCGGCAATCTTGATGTCGACATAATCATCCCCGTTAACCCTCTCGGAGCCTACAGGAACATAATTGTGCGGCTTGTGACCCTTTTGAAATTGAGTGGCTTCACCGCCGGCCCATAACTTCTTCTTCCCTTTATTGGGTGGAACGTTACCCGGTTTAATCCTGGCATCGATGCCGCTCTTCAAGCCGTTATTTTTAATATAGGCTCGCAATTGCGAAGGCTTTAGCTCAACTTTGAAATTCGCATTGAACAATGCGGTCAGTTCCATGATATAGCTGCCATGTATATGGGTACGGACAAATTCTTTTTGTTCTGGAGTAAATCGGAACATTAGTCATCCCTCCAGCATCTTCGGAATAGTCGTATCTGCGTTCATTTTGTCATCAGCAAGCCTTCTGGCCTCCAGAACAAGGGAGCCATTTGATATGATTTGGGAAGCAACACTTGTCACAGCCTTCGCCCTGCTGATCTCATCCGTCAACTTTTCGCCGGTCAGTTCCTCATCACTCAGCCGCTCTAATTGAGCAAACAAATGATTATTTAGATCACCTAAGGTATTCCGCATATTCATCCCCCCACCGATTTGAGTTCTGCACCTTCCGTTTCATCCATTGTAATTGTGGCCATCCCGTCCCAGGTCTCCCGGATCTCCTTGGCCTTAGAAACAACTGCCGCGGCCTGCTTCGGTTGCAGGACAATACCCATAGCTTCCTCATAGTGCTGCTGGGCCTTGGCGTAGGCTCGGGAATGGATGAAATTCATCCAGGACCAGAACTTGCTGTTACTCATTGACTTGACCTTTTGAAATTCGCGCCGGCGCTCTTGTTCATTCATCTGCTATGCTCCTTCCAAATAATTGAATCAGTTTCCCTATTAATGCGTAATAGAATCGAGGTGATATAATGACGTTCAAAAAAGTAAAACGATTGGTGAGAAACATGTCAGCAATAATATTTATATTTGCAATAGTTGGTGTGATTTTTATGATCTCTCTCATGATTTTCTTAGCCTTCTTTGATGACAAAGTAATTACTAATGCAGCGGTAATGAATCGACTTACGCTTATACTGGCTGCTTTATCACTACCAGGCTTGTTCATACAGTTGATTTCTTTGCTTACTATTAACGATAAAAAGACATTTACACTAGAAAAAAAGTGTCCTCATTGTAGGCAACTCATCGAGTTAAAACTTACTGAAGATTGAACGGATGGAACATACTCCATCCGTTCTCTTTGCCGTCAGTCCCATAATGGAATGTCTTTAATTCGAACCCGCAGCCCCTGCAGGGGAAGCTCCATCCTTCCAAACAGGTAGTAGTCCTCTCCGTTATGCTCAATGCGTGAGCTCACCCACCTGGAATCTTCTCCAGGCTCCTCCAGCAGATACTCTATGGATTCACCACTGGTGAAGTAAGTACCGTCCTGTAGCTCATATCGACCATTCTGACGTTTGAACAGAACTCCTTCTTTTAGCACCGGAGCTACCATACTCCGTATTGCTCGACGGACATCGTCCAGTTTGCCTTGGATCTGATAGAACATTATCCGGAGATACAAATCATCCGGATTGGTCCGGTCAAAATGAGCTGGCCAGTCTTCCTCAGCATCCTTGATCATATTCGTGACCCGTTTGATCTGTGGCAGCAGCTTCTCCAGCTCCACCTGTATTTGGCTCTTCATTCACACCAATCCTTTCTTCATGTCGGTTAGCTCGGCCACATATTTCCGAAACATAACCTCATCTCGCCGGTCCAGCGCCTGGTCGATCAACTTCCGTAGCCGTCCCTCAATGGCCGCCTCCAGCACGACTTCAGCATGAATGCCCAGCAACGTCTCATAATGTTTTTTACTGATGCTTTTCAAGCCCGTATGCATCTGCAGGTTCCTCCTTTGAAAGAGAAGAAGCAGCTCACGCTGCTCCCCCGCCGCCCTTCATTTTTCTCTCAACCCGCTTCTTGTAGGCGCCCCACTTGGCCGACAATACAGCCGGACTCACTTCTTTCTCCTGCGCGATTTCCTTCCAGGTCTTCTTCAGCTCCAGACGTTCCTGCAGCAGCTCGGGGAACAGAATGGGCGTGCCATCGATCTCAATGTCATCATAAATCGGACGGTTAGTCAGAATGAAGGCCTCCAGCGCATCCTTGCTTACGTCTTCTGGAGTGCCAGCACCTTCGGCTTCATCTTCCTGCCCCTGGTTCTCCTCACCGACATTCTCTCCGGAAGCAGCCTCGTCTTCTTCTCCTTCAGCTCCGCTGCCGTCTCCCTCGCCAGTCAGCCATTCCGGCTCCAGGCTCTCGTCCTGATCTCCTTCTCCACGATCGGGGTCAGTCTCTACCCCTTCCTGCTGTCCTTCCGACTGATCTTCTGCGTGTTCAGGATCAGTGTTATTCTCTCCCTCTGAGCCCTCTTCAGCTGTGCTACTGCCTTCGCCGTCCTGGTCAAACAATACAACTTGGTCGGGGTCATTCCCCTCCCGCTCCTCAATGCTCGTGACGACACCAGAAGCATCAGTGGTGACACGGCGGCCCGTCACTTCCCGATAAATATCCCCATCCTCTTCGTCAAAATCGAAGGCCGCCTGCGGATCGCCCAGGAATACATTGATTTTCTCCCCTTGATTACTGCTGAGGAACAAGAAATTTTCTTGCATAACCTTCAGCGGCACAAGTAATTTCACTTCAACATCCGCATCCCCAACCTTAATTCCTTTGGCAATAGTCGCGCTAAATTTTGCATAGTCTTTTATCATATAGATTTCTCCCCTTCGATTTTTATTGAAGTTGCTTGATTTTGATCTCGATCCGTGGCCGGTTACTGTACCTCTTCTTAACAAATGCATCCACAACCTGGCTGTCGTCCTTCCACATCACACCATTCAGCGCATCCGTAATTCCCTCTTCAGGTAATTATCTGCATCCGGCTTGGACACAGGAAAAATGTCGCCTCGCTCAGCTGCTGCTGCTTTTACAGGGTTCTTGCTGAGGTATTTAGGCATTGGGCGGTAAGCAGTCACTGCGATACCCAGCGGGCCTTCCAGGAGCGTGGTTGGCGCATACTGCTGAGCGGCCAACCGGACATAATCCTTGTAGTCCCGTGATTTCTCAGGATCGTACATTCGCGCCTTACCGCCAATCGTAGTCGCCCGCGGTCTACCTTGGGCGACGGGATTTCCGTAAACGGTGAATTGAATCATTGTGCCTTGCTCCCCTCTGTCTTGGAGGCATCATTGCCGTATCCAGCACATATACCATGCCGGCCATCGCCCCTGTTTCATCCTTCACCGCGAAATAATTCCGCTGCTGGAAGAACGGATCAATCGGCTTGCGTGTGCTCTTTGCCATCCGGTACCGCCCCCTTTTTCCGCTTGCCGATCGCAAGCTCAAACTCTGCAATTCCTTCGTCGATCTCCCCGGACTCCTGCTCCGCGAACTCTGCCAGGAGATCCATGCGCTCCGCTGCTGCACCTGTAGCGAGATAATACTGGCGCAGCCAGTTATACACATGCCAGTAATTCCGCCCGCCCATCAGGCGTCCTTGCGGATGGTCCGAGTTTTTGTCTTGCCGACACTGACCCTTGCGATCAATACCAGCTCCGTAGGCGTCTCCCGCTCAATCAACCAATTATCCGGATTAAGCCGACTGGCCCGGATCGTTTCCTTCTGCCGGCGCGTCGGCCGTTTTCCCTGCTTCATCTGCTCCATCCCCCTTATTCAGCTGCTTCCACTCTTCTGGCCACACATACTGACCGTCAATCATCTGTACAACGATAGAATCACCGCCATCGGTCACCCGCACCTCGCGGAACAGCCCTGTCCTACTTTGAAGCTGCGTATAGCGATAGACTTCCTCCGGGGTGTTCAGTGTCACCGAAGGTGTATGCCAGTCTCTCGGCTCCGGGAAGCAGTATCCGTAAAACCGCTCTTCCATGTTGACCTCCTTCATGCCCATTTGCGCTTGTCCATATTTTTCACGTTCCCCGCAGGCGGTGGTGACTGGTTCGCATGAGCATGCTCGTAGTTCGCAAATTTATTAAACTCGTCAGGAAGACCAGCTCGGCTGTTCCGAGTGGGCCATTCCGCTGCTTGGCGATAATAATCTCGATGATGTTCTTCTTTTCGCTTTCCTTGTCGTAATAATCATCCCGATACAGGAAAGCAACAATGTCCGCATCTCGCTCGATGGAACCCGACTCCCGTAGATCACTTAGCATCGGACGTTTGTCCTGACGCTGCTCAACGCCACGGCTGAGTTGAGACAGGGCGATTACCGGCACATCCAACTCCCGGGCGATCTGCTTCAGTGTGCGAGAGATCTCAGATACTTCTTGCTGACGGTTTTCATTCCGTTTGCCCGCTCCTGAGATCAGCTGCAGGTAATCGATCACGATCAGCCCAAGCCCTTCTTGCTTCTTCAGGCGGCGGCATTTGTTCCGGATCTCATTGACCGTCAATGTTGGCGAATCGTCAATCAGGATATTACTATCTCCCAATCTCCCAATCGCGTCGGCACCTTTCGTCCAGTCGTCCTCTACAAAATCGGCCGTCCGCAAATGATTGGCATCCAGGTTCGCCTCGGCACAGATCATACGCTGCACTAACTGCGGTGCCGACATTTCAAGACTGAATATGGCTACCGTCTCATTTGACTTTACCGCCACATTCTGGGCAATGTTCAAAGCAAATGCTGTCTTCCCTACGGAAGGCCGCGCCGCGACTATGATCAGGTCACTCCGTTGAAATCCAGAGGTCAACCGGTCCAAGTCAGCAAATCCTGAAGAAAGACCGGTTACACCACCATCCGTCTTGTTAACAGCACGGTACTCCATGTCCTCATAAACCTCAATGGCCACATCTCGGACACGCTTGAACTCCCGCTTCGGCGCTGCCTGGTCTGAAAGCTTCGCCGCTGCTACTAGCATCGCTGTAACAACTTGGGCAGCATCCCCGCTTTCAGTGATCATGCGGAGTTGTTCCCTTGCTGAACGGGTTGCTTCCCGCAGTGTGAACTTCTCCTTCAGGATGCCGATGTAATAGTCAATATTGGCCGCTGTGGGTACGCTATGAGCCATCTTGGCCAAATAGCTAACTCCACCTGCTGCTTCAAGCTGCCCGTTGTCCTGCAGCCTGGTTGTTAGAGTGACTAAATCAATCGGAGTGCCATCCTCTCCAAGCTGCACCAATGCTTCGAACACATATCGATGTTGGGGGTTGTAAAAAAAATCTGCAGACAATTCCATCACCGCATCTAGTGCTTCACCTGTTGCATCGATGAGCACCGCTCCTAAGACGGACGCTTCCGCCTCCGGGCTGTACGGCATCTCAACGCTGAATGCCGAGTCTTGCATATAATCGCTCCTTCAAGCCCGACGGCGGAGGTACAGCAGCTGAATGAGCGTCGTCCATCACTGCAAATAATTCTGCCGTCTGTTGGCGCATCCGATCCCGTTCGATCTGTTCTCCAAGCCGGCCTCGTATCTGTGAAATCTTTGGTGGAAAATCACTGGTCATGATGTGCTGCCGGAAATTTGATTTTGCAACGTCAAAAGGAATGTCCTTCAGCAGATTTAAATCCTCCTGGACAGCCTCCAGACTCGCGTCAAAGTTGGCATACCGCTTTTCAATGTCTTGGTATAGCTTCGCTACTTCCCGCTTGTTCACGACGTTCATCCTCCTCGATGAAGCGCTGAAGCGCATCTATTTCTTCTCGTTGTTTGCTCTGCGAGGGCGATGCCCTTGTGTTCCCTGTTTGCTTTTTAGCATCAAAGTTAGCGTCCCAAGCGACTGCTGCTTCAAGGGTCTTAACCCCCGAATAAAAGTAGTCGTCCAAAATTTTAGTAATAAGATTAAAGCGATAACCAGTAGCCGCCAAAGCTGCTCTTTCAATGGCTCGAATAACGACCCTCTCGTCTAAACCGTCCTGGTCAATGTAAACCCCCAGCTTGCTCGCTTGAAATGGATTGCATTCAAAACCAAAGACTCGCTTATGTGCTGAGTAAAATGATTCATATGATTCCGGCTCCGCTGCTGCTGCAGATGCAGAAGAAGCAGAAGAAGAAAGATCTTTTAATACAGTGGTCCGAAAGTGGTTCCCTGAGGTTACAGCTTTAGGGTCAACTTCAGAAAAGTTGTTCCCAAAGTGGTTCCCTACGGTTACAACTTCCTGCCCTACTTCCTCCGACCTGTTACCTGAGGTTACAGGTTTCGGTGATCCAACAAGCTGAAAATGAATGGTATAGGTTCCTCTTGAAGACCCCCGGGGAGGTGGTTCATATGCAATTATTCCGGCTTCTACCAGTTTGGATCGATAGAGATTCAGGGTCTTACGGGTCGCAATTCCCGTCTGTACCTGAAGCTCTGTGTTGGTCATTTGAAAGGTCTGCATCCAGCCTAATTTGCTGGATTTCCGCCACAAAGCAACAGCAATGGCGAACCCTTCCGGACCGAACTCCTCCGGGCCTCCGATAGCTTCAAACTGATTAAGAAGTCCGGAAAGGGATGGTTCTCTGGCTGTCTCGGACATGTGTCCCCCCCTCCCGCAGCAGCCTATTTAAAGTTAGTCACGCACAATCTTGACGAATTCGATCGGCATACCGGTAAACTGTAGTCCTGACTGCATACCGCTCGTTAGCGCATCGATACTCCGCGCCATCAGCGGCCCGACGGCCTCCGGTTTGGAGGCAGACAGCGCAATACAAAAGCCGGCGACATAAGCGGAAGCGGCCAGAAAGTGCATGACTGCCTCTTCGCCTTGATCCGTTGCAGCCTTCAACCTATCCAGCATAAAATCTGTGATTTCTCCCGTTTGCATGTTGATCTTTTCAACACCGCTTGTTTTTGTCGTGTTACTCATCGATCATGCCTCCGTTCATCTTGAATATAAATATAGGGGTACGCTGCCCGAAGAACTCGGAAGCCCGGACGTCCGAGAGCAAAGTGCTCCCGAACTGCCTGTTTAAAAGCTTCCTCATCCGCCCGCTTAAGCGCCCACACCCGTTCACTGATCATGCTTCGCCATATTCGTTCACCCATGGGGCCATTCAACGATCTGCCACGACCACCAGAGCACCGGTGGTCTCCTGTATCTCCCGTTTGAAGCGTTCTGCGTCGCTGTTACCATCTGACAAGTGCAGTAGCCAGATCTCCTCCACGCTGCGGGTATCATTGGCTTTCAGAAAATCCTTAACGTGCTCCAATCCGAAGTGAGAACGCAGCAGCCGCTTCTTTTGGGCGGGATGCAGATGTCCGGCAGCAACACGCTCATTGACGATATCCAGTGAGTAATTGCACTCCACCATGATGTGAGTCAGATCCCGGAAGCGGTGACGGCAGTAGTAGGTGTCCGTCAAGAAGACCAACTTATCCCCGTCTTGATTAGCCAGCAGGAAACCCAGCGGCTCCTCTACATCGTGCTGGATACCAAACGGCAAGATCGTCCAAGTACCAATCGTAAACTGCTCCAGCGCCTTGATGACCTTCAGGCGATGACCTGACAGCCCTCTAGCAGTTGCTGTGCCTGCGCTGGTATAAATGTTGATCCCTGCTCGCATGATGTCAGGAGCAGCCTTGCTATGGTCCAGATGCTCATGGGTGATCAAGCATCCTGCAATATCCGACATTTTAAACTGAAGCGCCCGCTGAATTGATTTATAAGGAAAACCGGCTTCCAGCAGAAGCTCGGTATGCCCATCAGAGATGCGATAGGCGTTACCGGCGCTGCTGGAGCCGAGACATTGGATGTCGATCATCAGAACTGCATTTCTTGTTCAATAGGAGGCACATCACCAGCAAACTCATTAGCATCATCAGCCGGCGGCGATCCCTCAGACTTCTTTGCTGATTGATTTACTGCAGCTGCAGGCGGGTTCTCTGGAGGATCTGTCGGAGTAATGTCAATCACAGGCCCATTACATTTGCCCGGATCTCCTCATCAACCTCTGCCTCAGCAAAATCACTTTCCATTTGCTTCAGGCGCAGATAATCGTCATCAATCTTCTGGGAGTCGATGGTGATATCTCCAAAAGCTGCACGATAAATGGTCTTCCAGGCCATCTTGTCATACCAGCCTTCAATTGTTTCCGTGCCAACCTTTTTGTTGTTTTCCCATTTGTCCTTTTCGCCGCCCCAAAATTCGGCAGAAGCATGATCCGGCTTTCTCTTTTCGATATCCTTTTTTGTCATAATCACGAGCTTGTTCTTCTCGGGAGCCTGAGAAAAACTGTGATAATAGAAGCCACCGATGATATTCCCGCGGTCAAAGGCGTTGACAATCTCGAATTCATAGCCTTCATATTGGTTCTTTGAATCCTTCTTGACCGGTCTGAACTTGTCTGTCGAATACACAAGTTCTACCGTTACATGATCTGGAACGTCCAGCCCGTATTTCGTAGCCTTAAGCTCAATCCCTCGGTACCCTTCAATAAAGGTGATGTCGTATTTGCCACTATTCTTATTTTTATAAGGGATGGGGTTAATGTGATTAGGCTGAGAAGGGTCAAATCCAACCCTTGCCATAGCCACCACATCACGAGCTAATTTCTCCATGTTGACATGCTGCCAAACAGCCGGTACAGGATCGCGAAATTTATCCGACTTCTTCAGCCGCTTTTCCTCAGTGGTCTTAAGAACGGCATCCAGAGCGATGAAGTAATTCTGAGCCAGGCGCTTCTGGAAGTTGGTAAGTGCCACTTCACCCACGCTGGAACCAAATTCGGAAATGACCTTGGTCATGAAGCGTTCTGATTGAGTAGGCTCCTTCTTGGCAATCTCTGTCGGAACTGTCTGTTGCTTGGTTTGATCTGCGGTATCCATTAAATCGCCTCCTGTATAGCTGCCGTTTCAACACGCAGCCGCTTATCTGCTTCGCTTACAACCAGCTGGATCACTTGTGCATCCGTTCCGATCAGCCTGGTGACCGCCTCAGCGTTGTCCACGAATATTGGGGCCGAGAATCCGTAATGATTGCCCAGCGTATTGATGATGTCCAAGCCGACATTGATCCGGGCGGCGTTGTTCAGTCCGCCGTCATACGGAACGCCCTTATATAGCGTGTCGCAGACCTCTTTCAGCCCACCATTGATCTGTTCTTCGAAGAGGCGGAACCGGGCAAGCTTGAATTTACTGTTGATCTTGGCATCCAGCATGCTGACCTTGGTCTTGGTGAACTCTTCGCAAAGATACAATTCATGCTGCAGGCGCTCATATTCTGCTGCCAGCTCCCGCTCCTGCTTCTCCAGTTCAGACACTCGGGCCTCAGCCTTACGAACACCGTCAAACTTGGCGCGGTCCTGCTCCATCTCTGCAACCTCATCCCGCAGCCGGCGGATTTCTTCCCGAACCGTTCCGGCTGCTGTTTGCGCGGAATACCGCAGCTGCTCGATTTGTTGCTGCACTGCCGTAGTCTCTCCTTGCTTAGCCGCATATTCCGGATCAGCAGCAGGGTCCTTGACGCCTGCACGAAGATCCGTCAGCTCAGCATCCGCAGCAGTGACTTCCGTCTCCAATAGGCCCAGTGCATCTTTTAAGCTGGTGATTTCCCCCTGCAGCCGGGAGATTTCATCCTCAAATTTCTGAGCTTCTGCGACCGCTACCTTGCCGGAAGCGTTGATCCGCTCCTTACGCTCAGCCAGTTTGCGGTTAAAATCAGCCTCGGCTTTATCATGAGTAGCTTGGACTTGTTCCTCCGGCAGCGACTGTCCGCAAACTGGGCAGTTAACATCATGACCTTCAAGATGTTCGAAGGTGAGGTTCTTCAGTTCAGCAAACTCTTTCCGCAGCTCGTCTGCATCCCGTCTCCGCGACTCAGCCATTCGCTCATTTTGTACAATGCGCTGCTTCTTGTCCTCAATTGTCCGGCGATACTTGTCAACCTCAACATGCATCCGGTTGACTTCATCGCGCTTGATGGACACTTTGCCTAACACATCCGATTGCAGCCGACCCTTAATGTCAAGCAGCTCACTTTCAATCTCGCGGAGCCGTTTTTCCTTGACCGCTATCTCACCACCGGACAGGATGCGGGACAATTCAGCTTCTCGCGCCTCAATCCGGCCGCGAAGGGTGCCGATGTCCTCTTTCAACGATTCCTCGTCCAGCTCGGCCACATCCGGCATCTGCCGTTGCACCTCGCTAATCCGAACCGGAAGCTCTTTAATTTCCTTGTTGATTACAGCACAGCGCGCTGCAACAACCTTTTTATGGGCATCCAATTCCCTGCCACCCAAGATTGCCGGCAGAAGCTCCAGCTTCTTGTTACCGTAGATCACTTCTGCATCTGACAGGTCGCCGCATACCTCCAGCAGCGTCTTACGACGCTCTTCCTTCTTAAGTTGTTCATTGAAGTAAGCCTGGCTGGTCAGAAGCTTGAACAGATCCTCTTTAATGAGGGAATCCACTTCGGTGGTGTACTCTCCCTTTTTCACAGGAACACCATCAATGAAGTAACTCGTCTCATGCCCTTCGAACGCGTCCGTCGCGGAACCGCGCTTCTTGGTCCACTTCTCGGCATACACTCTGCGAAAAGTGCGGCGGCGCCCGTTGATCAGGAACACGCCCTCAACCTCATGCTCCAGCTTGTGTTGGAGGACCTTTCCAATTCCGTCCAGTCCCTTAATCTCGAAATCAGCCTTGTTTTGGCTATCCTTGCCGAAGAACAACCAAGTAAAACCGTCAAAAATAGTTGTCTTTCCGGTAGCATTATCACCATAGACAGCGGCATGACCGCCGTTGATGGTGAGGACAAACTCCTTAATTCCTTTGAAATTACGGAGCGCCATGCGCTCCAGCTCGATACGATTCAAGCGATCCCCTCCTCAATAGCTGTATGACATTCGGCATGCAAGATCATCTGCTGATCAGGCGTCTCTGGATAACGAATGCCCTCCAGATATGTCCGGATGGCATATTCGACTTCAGCGAGTTGATCAGGATCAGCATGCAGCTGAAATGTACCTGATTGCTGCCGGATTGAAAGCACCGGTGGGGCATAATTAGTAGAAGGTTCAATTTCAACCTCGATGCGCTGACCACTGATGTCAGCAGAAAAGGCAGTTGACATTCCATTCACTCCCTCTTGTGTAGTGCGCCCCCACCTGTTAAAATGGGGGCAAGTTTAATTTAATTTTCAAAGATCAGGGATAGCCCGTTGCCTCGGGCTATTTTTCGTTGTCATGCACAGCGATCTGACGATACTCCACGATTACCGGAGCGTTCTCAATACTGACGATCAATTGACCATCTTCATCAAGAACCCAAAACTCCGAATGCACATGATTGGGGTATTCCTCGCCAACTTGCTTAATCTCAATGATTGCTTTGTCGTTGTGTTCTCCACCCACTGTGAAAATAAATGCCGGTAGCGAAGCTACAGTAATAGATTGAATGACTTGCATAAGCCGCCTCCTTTCATATGTAATTGATGCGTCAGCCGCATCTTGGAATACCGGAGGGAGGAAAGGTTATTTCTAAGCTCCGATATTCCAAGACAGGGGCCGAAGCTCTTGTCGTTATATTTTTTTCTGATGAATAAGTTCAAATTGATCGGAGAATGTCTTTTCCACTTCAGCCGGAAGCAAATCAATCCCTGACTTCCAAGTTTTTGAAGACAGCATGTGCCGTCTCGCTTTTGTGACGCAATTCAGTCACGGCTTCCATCGGAACACCCCCATCATGAAGCGCCTTCTGTGATATATGCGGCCAGCAATGGTGGCCTCTTCCAGAACCTGCGCATACCGCTCAGCCAGCGACTGGCCGAACTCTGTGATCTGCTGGTCCGTCATTTTGAACTCAGTAGGAACGGCGTTCCGTTGCTTCATCCCATTTTCATAGGCTGATTTAACCAACATCTCAATGGCGCGTTGAGTGCTGTTTTCCCAGCCGTCAACCCATTCGAGGGCCGATGCTTCGTCTTGTGAGAATGGTCGGCCAATGAGAGCAGCAATAGCAGTCTTGTTAATCATGCCGCCCCCTCCTTGCGCTTTTCACGCTTCGGGGTTAAAATGGACACCAAGAGATTCTCTAGCCGAGATTTCAAACCACGTGACTGCCCTAGCCGGCGGTCATTTTTTTGTTCAGTTACACATAACAGATCCTCTAATTCCGCAATTTCTGCTGTTAACAAATCACAGGTTAATCCCTGTTTGTCCAGTAAACCCTTAAAGCGTTTGAGCTGCTCCAAATGATGATGTTCCCAAAATTGGCGCATCAAGCGCTCCGCTGGAGTCTCTTCTAACATTGGCTCTCCTCATTTCATGTATTTTTTTTCGCGCATTTCTTCCCTATGAGCCTTGAACATACCGCTGAACGAGAACCCATACGCCCTACACAGCGCCGTGATGTTATGTACCAGTGCTGTCACAGCCTCGATCTGCTCCATGATCGCCGTTTTAATGCTTTCGCGATCCGAAGGACTGAGTTGATCCGGCCTCTTCGTAATGGGCGCCCGTTGCAACGCCTCTTCCACCTCTTCAATCTCTTCAAGAGTCTTAAGCGTGGTGGTAGAACGATGAAGGTCAGCGGCATCGAGCCAAGGAACAAAAGCACCGCCTGTCACTTCCGCCGCCGCTGCCAGAAAGAGCTGCCCATCATCGTAGTGTTCCGCAGCTGCTTGCATAACTGGATTAGTCGCTTTTCGGCTGCCCTTCGCAATTTTCCCCACCAAGGAAGCGTCTGCGTGGATTGCCTTGCCTGCCTTTTCCCGGGTATCTCCAGTACGTTTTAAAGCTTCTTCCAATGCTGGCCCAAATTGTCCGATTGCCAACTGATTTAACACTCCTTTGTCCGTTTTGTGGGATGCTATCGGACAGAGGCATGATGTATGATGTTCTTAAGCAATTCCCCTACCGTTTCCCCACCCGCCGTTGCCGGTACAGCTCGGCGGGTTTCCTCTACCCACTACCCAGTAGCATGCCTGCGTTTACTTTTGAAATTGTCACCGGCATTTTTGCTCACCCAATCCGTGTGTTCATCAATCCACTGTAGCAACAATCCCGTTGGTATTCGCGGATTGCCAAACTCACGATTAACTGGGAAGTCTGGACGCTTGAACAATGCTGTTGCGGTAGGACTGCTAATGTCTAAGAGATTCATAAACTGAGTTCTCGTAAGCACAGGCGGTAATGCAATCGGAACCTGAACTGCATATGCTTCGATTGCTCGGGAGACTACTTTATCGAGCAATCGCTCCAGATCGTCACTGTCCATCACGACGATGCCCATTTAGATCACTTCCTATTTGAAACTCAAATAGATGCTTCGTCTGAAGAAACAGCAAAAGAACAACTAAATAGTTCTATCCATATTTCTCCTGAAGAATTCGTAAAAGCATTTAATGAAAAGGCTCTGATGGTGAAAACACAATTAAGAATAACTCAGTTAGATACGGATCAAGGGCCTGGAAATGATTCTTTTCAATACTATTTTACGGACACTCTTATTCTCACAGGAAGTGTTAATAAGAACACAGGTGCATTAAGAGAGATAAGCATCATAGGAGGAAATGATGGAACGACAAAAACAGCAGAGGACATACTTACCGTAGCTTCTTTGATGATATCTTCAACACAATCTAATGTTTCTGTTGAATTTGGTGATGAAGTTATTGGAAAGTTAGGCTTTTACGACAAGGAAGTAGATCTATCAAAAATAGATAACTCAACAATTGTAAACGGGATTAAATATTACGTTTTGGCACTACCTTCCGTTGGGATTTCGTTTGGCGCAAGTGATTCAAAATAATAATTGTTACGGTACGTGATATTTCAATTCTATAGTAATTGTAAAATTAAGGAGACATTCCGCATGAGTGATCAAATCCTGACCCAAATCCTAGAAGAACTTAAACAAATGAACTCGCGGATAAGCACTTTAGAGTCGGATACGAAGGTTGTCAAAACTAACACCACTGACATCCCTCTAATTAAGCAAGCCGTTCTTGAAACCCTTGAGGTGGCTAAAAAAATCGACTCCACTCAGAAGAGTTTTGAGCGAAAAGCCTCTGCTGATTTAAATACACACGAGCACAGCATCGACATCCTGAATCGCCGCCAGCTTAAGCTTGAAGCTGACATGGAAATCTTCAAAAATAGATAATGAGAAAACCCTAAGAATCACTCAAGCCAGCAATGGCTTTTCTTTTCACTCAAAAAATAGAACATACGTACGCAAAATGGGGGGTAATCACATTAATTTTTCCAACTACTTTAAAACTCCTCTGGAGCAATGAATCGAGGAACAATACCAGGCTAATGGTGTCTTTGCACCTATTGATCTTGATATAGATAAGATTGCGATGATCTTCGGAGTAGATGTAGTTTATTACGAAAATAGTCCATTCAGCGAGAATGAGGATAAGGTTATCTTTCTCGACAGGCGCGATGACTACGTAGAACAGCGAAAAGTATTTTTTCACGAGCTTTGTCATGTCATCCGTCACTCCGGCGATCAGTGGTGGATGCCTGAGCTGTTCCGCGAAGCACAGGAGAATGATGCGAACCGATTCGCACTATATGCAATGATCCCGTTCTATATGTTTGAACAGAAACAGCTACCAGTGAACAGAAGGGAAGTGATTAGCTTACTGGTCAGTGAATTCCAAACCTATCCGGATTTTGCTAAGCTGCGCCTCAAGCAAATTGAAGATCGAATAACCGTTTCAAAATTCATGTCGACCTTTACATATGCCACCGCGACTCCACTCAACCGCGAAGCAACGATTAACGAATCCCCCGCTTCAGGCCTCGACTACCTTCAGCAGCCCCGGATTCATTCGTTATACGGTATGGATGACTTCTCCCGCCCGCATGCCTTGGTAATTGAGCAACGCCAGGGATTTAATTGGGACGAGCCTTTGCTTCTCAATGTGGATCGAAACTATAAGATTCATAATTCGTCCTTCTATCGCTCCAGACATGATGCTACTGTACTGCCTGGAGATCTTTCCATCCCTCCAGATCAAAGAGGGTATGTGACGATTAACTTGTCCCGTGTTGCCTGGCGTCACGGTCAGAGCGTGACGCGGCTGATTCTGCCTATGGAGGCGGTTGACGATGCTATTAATTTTTAATATTTACTAATTCATAGAAACTAGAGCATAAAATATTACATGTGTTGTCTTCACCTCAAATAATTCAACAAGGAGCGACCCCTTGGACAATCCAAAAAAGCGATCATCTGTCCCCACTCCAAAGAAAATACCCGCCAATAATAAACAGGGGTATAAATGGAAAGTTGTTCTGGAAGGACCGCCTGATCCAATAACAGGCAAACGTCAGCAGGTACCGAGAGTTCGTGATACTCAGAAAGAGGCCACTGCAGCTGCACAGGCTGTGGTTGATCTTATGACCAAAGGGCTGGATGTAAAGAAGGCGAAGCAGACAACCTTTGAGGAAGCGGCGTATGGATGGCTTGCAGACTATGCATTGACTGGAGTTGCTGAAAGTACTGTTGATCAGCGGGAAGTTACCATACAGTCTATCTTAAAGCATATTGCAAAAGGCAAATTAGACAAGATTACTCATACTCAATACCAGCAAATTCTTAACAAGTTATTCGAAAAAGGATTGTCTAAGTCTTCCATTAAGAGTTTTCATTCAGTAACGAAGATGATATTTGAATGGGCTATTATAAATAATCTATGTGCAGTTAATCCAACTGAAAAAGCTAAAATCCCCAAACGACAAAAAACAGTTGAAGAAATTGAGAACGAATCTGTCGAAGAATTATACCTAGAGCATGAGGAGATTAATGAGTTTCTGGATACGGTGGTTAAGCACGGTAAATACGGGGATAAAGAAGTATTCTTTTTACTCGTCTATAGTGGGTTGAGGCCAGGAGAGGCTTGCGCCTTAAAGTACACTGACATCGATGTAAAAAACAAGCGCATTCGAGTTACAAAGACTCTATACACACCAAAAAACAATATGTATAAGGCTAAAGTCAAACCGCCTAAAACAGATGGGTCCGTCCGCTCTTTTACGTTGGATGATGTGATTATCGAGATGATTCAAGCATTCAAGGAGGTAGCTGCAACCAGGCATAGCGGTTACCAGAGATACCATGATGACTATTACGATGGCGGTTTTATATTTGCTCGTGACAACGGTCGCCCGTTTAGCCAAACAACCCTTATCAATCGAATGGCGCGAATAATCAAAATAACGAATATCACGAAGAAGGCTACGCCCCACATTTTTAGGCACACTCATATTAGTATGTTAACCGAAGCCGGGATTGATCTCGCGACTATTATGCAGCGCGTTGGTCATGATGATGAAAAAACCACTCTAAAGATCTACACACATATCACCAGAAAAATGCAAAAAGATGCTTCCGAAAAAGCGTCCATCCACTTCGGAAGCATCCTCAATCCACATCTTTTGCAAGAGTTGTGATTTTTGCGTGATTTTATCTATTTTACGACCTTCGATAAACCCAATAGTGTCAGTGTTTATAAAGGTTTTTCGAAGGTTTTTGCTATTATACCACGGATTTTTGCAAAATTCTCAGAAAAGTTTTCTTCCCCCTCGACGTCGATCCATTCAATTTCCTTCATATGGCGAAACCATGACAGCTGCCGCTTCGCGAATCGGCGGGTATCACGTTTCAGCAGAATCACAGCCTCCGCAAGCGTCAGTTCTCCTGCGAGGTGAGCAGCAAGCTCCTTGTAGCCCAACCCCTGCATGGACACCAAAGTTCTGCTGTAGCCACGATCCAGCAGTCCTTTCACCTCGGCAAGTAGACCTTCCGCCATCATCTGGTCGATTCGGTCTTCAATACGTTTATATAGTATTTTCCGGTCCATTGTCAAACCGATCAGGCATAAGTCATAAGGCGACTCCTTGGTCTGGCCGGCATGAGACTCCGAGAGGGTCGTATGGGTCTGGTGATAAATTTCCAGCGCCCGGATGATCCGGCGGCGGTCGTTCGGGTGCAGCCGGGCGGCGCTAACCGGGTCCACAGCCTCCAGGCGGGCATGCAGCGCCAAAGCGCCATGCTCCTCTGCATAAGCATCCTGCTCCTTACGGAACGCCTCATCCGCGACCGCCTCCGAGAACTGGAAACCGTAGCAGAGGGATTCAATGTAAAGTCCGGTACCGCCTACAATAAAAGGAAGCTTGCCCCTGCCGGTGATCTCTTCGATCAGCCGGGTTCCCTGCTCTTGAAATTCAGCAGCGGAGTAGGCGTCTTCCGGATCATGGATATCAATTAGGTGATGGGGGATTCCGTTCATCTCTGCCGGTGTGATTTTGGCCGTGCCAATGTTCATGCCACGATAGACCTGCATCGAATCGCCGGAGATGATTTCCGCTCCGCATGCGGCAGCAAGCTCCAGGCTCAGCCTGGTTTTGCCGACAGCGGTTGGCCCTAGCAGCACAAGCACTCTGGCTCTGGCTGATGTTGTCATTTGGTGATCACCCCGTACGAAGTTTTGGAATTGCTGCGCAGCAGCTCATGAAAGCCCAGCCGGGCGAATTCGCTGCTGAGCGCCTTCTCCTTCAGCAGCACACATTTGCGCGCCACTCTCAGTGCTTCAGCCACACTGTCCGGGGACAAGGCGTCTCCGTTGGCGAAATGGCGCAGCGGAGAAATCGCGGCAGAGGCGTTCAGAGGCACACGGAACATCGGATCAAAATAAACAATGTCCACACTCTGATCCGGCTGTGCCCGTAAATAATCCAGGTGAGAGCTGTGCACCACTTCAATCCTGCGCAGGGCGGTGTTCACCTTCTCCTGTCCGGATATATAATGGCTCATGCCTTCCAGCAGCAGCACATACAGCGGCAGCGAGCTTTCCAGTGCAGTGACATGGGACTCTTCACCGCCGTATACCGCAAACAGCAGCGAATCCGTTCCGAGACCCGCGGTGCAGTCAAGCACGCTGTCTCCGGGGAGCATGCCTGCGGCTTCCAGCATCGGATCGGTGTCTCCGCGCAGCACCCGTTTGGCGCGGACAAAACCCATGCTGGGATGGAATTCCATCGGAGCCGCACCCGGCTGCAGCAGCCGGACGGCTTCCTGAAGCACGACCAGCGTCTCCTCGCCGCCGCAGCGTTCCATCAGTTTGTTCAATGACGTGTCGCCCCGGGCGACATAGCGGCAGCCAGTACGTTCTGCCAGTTGCTGCGCACGCGCTTCTATCTCCGGGATCGGGCGGTTGCCCGTCGTAATTATCATGGTGCCTCCTGTCCTGCTATGTGCAAGGTTACATGACCCGCTTGAACAGCTTCTCCAAGTCGTAGGCCGAAAAAGATATGACGATGGGACGCCCGTGAGGGCAGGTGTAAGGCTGGCGGCAGGCTGCGAGTCTTACGAGCAGCGACTCCACTTCATGCTCGGTCAGCTTCTGGTTCGCTTTGATCGAAGCCTTGCAGGAGCAGAGAATGGAGGACTTCTCGCGCAGCTTGGCCAAATCGATATGACGCTCGCTCAATACCCACTCGGCCATTTCCTCAATCACCGCCTTCTCGTCCCCATCCGGGAACCAGTAAGGCAAGGAACGGACCAGAAAGGTCTGACCGCCGAAATGCTCCAGATACACCCCGGCTTGCTGGAACCAGTGCAGACGCTCACTCAGCTGACGGCTCTCCGAAGGCGTGAACTCCAGCGTAATCGGCAGCAGCAGCTCCTGGGAAGCCTCCTCGGGACGCCCGAATTTCTCATAATAAAACTCATAATTCACCCGTTCATGAGCCGCATGCTGATCAATCAGATACAGCGCACCGTCATTCTGGGCAACAATATAGGTGCCGTGATGCTGGCCGATATAATTCAGCTCGGGAAAGGGCGGCAGGCCCGTGTCCCCGTCTGCGGCAGGCGCCCAGACCGCTTCAGCGGAAGGCAACTGCGCACGCGGGAACGAAGCGGCCGGCGGCGTGTAACGGCCGTTCCCGGCGCTGCCCGAGCCTTGCGGGGCAGCGTTAGATTTGCTGCCATAGCTGCTATAGGAACCCGCGGCCTCGCGGGTTCCGCCGGCGCCTGCGGCAGCGCGGGTCTCCCCGGCGGCAGGATATGCGCCGGGCAGCGGTGTTCCGGCGGGGCGGGCAGCGGTGTTGTCGCCGCTCCCCGTGAAACCGCCGGCAGGCAGCGGTCCCTGCTGCACACCAAGGGACTGCACCGCGGCCGGATCGGCAGCGGCTTGCTCCTTGCCGGGCAGCGGCGGACTGCCCTTGGAGAAGGCAAACTGCTCCTGGATGAAGGAGCTGCTGCCTTTAGGGCCTAGTGTCTCCTTGACAGGACGCGGAATCAGGCTCTGACCCAGCAGCACTTTGCGCAGCTGGTCCTCGACGAACGCGTACAGCTCGATTTCCTTGCTGAAGCGGACCTCCAGCTTGGCCGGATGCACGTTGACGTCCACAAGAGACGGATGCATGTCCAGATCAAGCACCAGCAAAGGGAAACGGTTGATCGGCAGCAGCGTATGATAAGCCCGCAGAATCGCTGCGTTCAGACCGTTGCTGCGGATATAGCGTCCGCCGACAATCGTCGTGATGGCGTTGCGGTTCGAGCGCGTCCACTCCGGACGGCTGATATAGCCCGAGATCCGGTAGTCTGGGTCTTCGGCTGCCACCGGCAGCATCGCTTTGGCCGCAGAGGTGCCATAGACGGCGGCAATCACCTGCAGCAGGTCTCCATTGCCAAGCGTGTGCAGCAGCTGGTTGCTGTTGTGATGCAGCGTGAAGGAGATGTCGGGATGGGCGAGCGCCATCCGGTACATTGCATCGGAGATATGCCCCAGCTCGGTTTGAATGCTTTTCATATACTTCAGCCTTGCCGGAGTGTTGTAGAATAATTCCTTCACCGCCAGATCGCTGCCCCGCCCGGCAGGGGAATCCTCATTGCGCAGCAGCTTGCCGCCTTCAATATCAATCAGACGCCCCTTGCCGTCATCGGCGGTAGCCGTAAGCATCGACACCTTGGAAACGGCGGCAATACTGGGCAGTGCCTCCCCACGAAAGCCAAGGCTAGTAATCTGGAACAGGTCGCGCCCGTTGGCGATTTTGCTAGTTGCATGGCGGTAGAAGGCTGTCTCACAGTCCTCCGGCTCGATGCCGGAGCCGTTGTCCTTCACCCGAATACTCTGCAGACCGCCTTCCTCGACAGACACCTCAATCCGGGTGCTGCCCGCGTCAATCGCATTCTCCACAAGCTCCTTCACAACCGAAGCCGGCCGTTCGACCACTTCTCCGGCAGCAATCTGGTTGGCAATATGCTCGTCCAGCACATGGATTTTTGCCATCATTATTCACCTCGCTATTTAGACTATATAAAACCTCTTGCCAGAGTCAGTTCTCATAGCATTACTAGTTAGGACTCGGTATGGTGCAGACATTGACGTCTTCGCTCCGTGGCGGTTCCCTAAGATAGAACACTTGATTGAGTTAGTAGCGAATTCGGATACTGCTTAGGACTCCGTATGGTAAGAACAACAGAGTCTCAGCTCCATAATTAGGGGCCGAACAGATTTAGTTGCAAAAATGGATACTACTTAGGACTCCTTATAAAAAGATTTACGCAGATTTTGTTCCATCTTTAGGGAGCCGAACAATTAGTTGCGAAACTGCATCTATTTAACCGATTTTTTCCGTTTTGGAGGAAATAAGTGCGAATACGCATCTATTTTAGACTTTTGAGCGTTCCAGGAGTGATTTACTCGAAATTAGTTGCAGATTTGCACTTATTCGCCCGCCGGCTCATGATCCGGCTGAAATTAGTTGCAGTTTCGCATCTATTTGCTCCGAACGTTCCACTGTAACCTTCTATGACCTCTCGGGACCTAAGTAGTAACCAGTTTCGCCTTTATTTACTGCAAACGCAAACGTTCAACACGAAATTTCGAATCCTCGACGGGGCCTAACAGCAACCTATAACTCTTTAGCAATAGTTACTTGCCTAAAGCTCTCTGGCCTTCATCTTCAAATCATTCAGCAGTCCCATCTGCTGCAGCGGCGTCATGTTCATCAGATCAGCATCGCGTACAGAAGCGATAAAAGCCTTCAGCAGCGGGTTATCCTCTGCTGCCGGTGCCGCAGCTGCAGCCTTGCGTCCACGGCGCGGTGGCTCCTCGCCAAAAATGGACAGCTGGACCACCTCACTGCTCTCTTCGAGCAAGTTGGGTTCCAGCGAAACAGCAGCTTCCTTATAAGCTGACTCCGCTTGCGCAGCAGCAGCTGGAGCTGGAGCTACATTGCCTGCTTGTACCTCTCCGCCAGCAACAACGGCAGCCCCCGGCGGAGCCGCCTGTTCGATGCTCTGCAGCAGGCCGTAAGCCCGGTCTATGATCCCTTCCGGCAATCCGGCCAGCCGGGCACAGTAGATCCCGTAGCTGCTGTCGGCAGCGCCAGGAACCAGCTTGCGCAGGAAGTTGACCTTGTCGCCGCTCTCCTGCACAGCCATGGAATAGTTGCGCAGACCAAGCAGGCTCTCCTGCAGATGGGCCAATTCATGGAAATGGGTCGATACCAGCGCTTTGCAGGCAATCGTATCATGGACATATTCGATCACGGCCTGGGCTATCGCCATTCCCTCGCTGGTCGACGTTCCCCGCCCCAGCTCATCGATGATAATCAAGCTGCGGGCGGTCGCCTTCTCGGTCATGACCTGAATGTCGGCCATTTCCACCATGAAGGTGCTCTGGCCGCCGATCAGGTCATCGGCCGCTCCGATCCGCGTGAAGATCCGGTCAATCAGCGGCACCTCGGCGCTGGCGGCAGGCACGAAGCAGCCGATCTGGGCCAGGATGCAGATTAAGGCCACCTGGCGCATGTAGGTGCTTTTGCCAGCCATATTGGGTCCGGTAATCAGCAGAATATTGCCATCTTCCTTGGCGAGTGTGCTGCCGTTGGCAATGAACGCCGATTCCTTCAGCACAGCCTCCACCACCGGATGGCGTCCGCCTTCAATCCGCAGATCGTAACCATCCGACAGCTTAGGCTTCACGAAACGGTGTTCGGCGCTTACAGCAGCCAGACACTGATAGACATCAATCTCGGCTACCTGCTCAGCCAGATTCTGCAGCCGTGGAATCTGGCTGCTGATCCGGTCGCGGAGCGCGATGAACAGGCTGTATTCCAGGTCTGTCATCTTGTCCTGCGCTTCCAGAATGAGCGCTTCCTTCTCCTTCAGCTCAGGGGTGACGAAACGCTCCGCATTCGCCAGTGTCTGCTTGCGTTCATACCGGCCTTCCGGCAGTGCAGCCAGATTCGAACGGGTAATTTCTATATAATAGCCGAAGATTTTGTTATAGCCGATCTTCAGCGATTTGATGCCTGTAGCCAGCCGCTCCTTGGCCTCCAGCTCAGCGATCCAGCGTTTGCCGTTCGTACTTGCTTCCCGCAGCTCATCCAGGCGCTCATGATAACCGGCACGGATGATTCCGCCATCACGCACGGATACCGGGGCCTCGTCGACAATCGCCTGCCCGATATCCTCGCGCAGCTCGGCACATTCGTCCATGGCCTCGCCAATCTCGCGCAGCGTAGCTGAGCCGGAAGTCATGCATAGCTGCTTCAGCGCAGGAATCTGCGCCAGCGACAGCTTCAGCGCGTTCATGTCCCGCCCGTTGGCACTGCCAAAAGCAATCCGTCCCACCAGCCGCTCCAGATCATATATTTCCTTCAGTGAGAGGCGCAGGTCCTCGCGCATGATAAACTGGTTGTACAGATAGTCAACGGCCTCCAGCCGCCGCTCAATCGGCGCCCGCTGCAGCAGCGGCTTATCGATTCTGCGCCGCAGGAGGCGCGCGCCCATCGAGGTTTCGGTGCGGTCCAGCAGCCAGAGCAGCGAACCTTTTTTGGAGCGTTCACGCACGGTTTCGGTCAGCTCCAGGTTGCGCCGGGTGAAGGGATCAAGGATCATATAATGACCTGGCTCATAGGGCGATATCTGGCTGAGCTGGGCCAGCGAACGGCGCTGGGTTTCGCTCAAATAAGAGATCAGCAGCGATAGATTGCGACCCCGCTCCTTCTCCAGCCGTACCCAGGCCGCTTCGCCGAACTGGCGGCGGGCCAGCTCCTCATCGCGTTTCTCCCAAGGTGTGTACACGACCGGCTTCGCCAGCAGCGAGCTTTCGCTGCGCAGCTGGTCCAGCAGCAGGGCATCGCCGATCACCTCGGCCGGCTCATAGATGCCAATCTCGTCGCGCAGCCACTCTGCGCCTGAGAGCACGGAGGTGACATACAGCTCACCTGTCGTCAAATCGCAGGCCGAGAGCGCCATCATCCCGTCACTTTCGGTCACACAGACGAGGTAATTGTTGCTTTTGTCGCTGATAATCTTACCTTCCATCACCGTACCCGGGGTTACGACACGCACAATGTCTCTGCGCACCATGCCCTTCGTAGTGGCCGGGTCCTCCAATTGCTCACAGATTGCGACTTTATACCCCTTCTCGATCAGCCGCTGGATGTAGCCTTCGGCCGCGTGATAAGGTACTCCGCACATCGGAATCTTCCCATCCCCGCCGCCTCCGCGGGCGGTTAAGGTAATCTCCAGTTCCTTGGAAGCCAGAATGGCATCATCAAAAAACATTTCATAGAAATCTCCCAGTCTAAAAAAGAGAAAGGCATCCTTTGCCCCTTCTTTTACCTGTAAATATTGCTGTATCATCGGCGTATACTCTGCCATGGTCAACCTCCATGCCTATTGAATGCTGTCCTCTATTATAGCAGAAAGTTGCCCCGCAGCGTCACCCTGCCAGCTTACTCCTAATCCGAGGATGTCCGCGCGCATCAAAAAAGCCCACCAGTAACAAGCTGTGCTTGCACTTCGCGAGCTATTATTGCGGTGTCTCAAGGCACTTGCGAATTTCATACCCACTCTCTAAGGGTTAACCGATTTCCTTGCGCAGGGAGGAGAGTAAAGACTTGTGACTCCCCCCATTCCAGGGTCATCTCGGTAACGCACCAGTGGTTCACGACAAGAACAGCAAGGAATTCTTAAGGTCGAACGAGAACCTGCACAAACGTTTTACGGAGCTGCAGAAGAATTACGGGCAGGAATATAACTTCTTCTTTTATATAAAGAACCAGTCTTTTTTTCTGAATTGTGCGCCAATCAGCGTGGACTACAGAGATTACCGGGAGCTGAGGCAGCAGATCCTCTCCTGTATTGATGACACAGAGGGTGTATGAAAAGTTCTATTCCCGCTGGACACCGATTCTCGTGAATGGAAAATATTATATATCAATATTGTTCCGTTCCACAACCTCTATCTGGTCGGGCTGATCTCTGCCGACAATCTGATTACCCCGCTCCGCCAGATTAATCTGGGAGCGAACGGCTATGCCTCGCTAGTGGATCAGAACGGGATCGCGATCTCCAGCCCGGTCTCGAACAGCGCGGCAAGCCATTGCAGAAAGAAACGGGTCTCCTGAACCGGGTCCAGTCCCGCACAACCATCAGCAGCGAGTTCTCAGGCACCACGTTCAGCGCCAAGATGGTGATCAAGTTCGGAGCGTTTGAGAAAATCATGATCGCTCAGCTGCTCATCATGCTGTTGTTCTTCATGGAAACCTCCACCCTATGCGTCATGATGCTGTTCTTGAACCGCAGGGTGCTCGGCCCGATCCAGAACTTCTCGGAGAACCTGGCACATATCAATGAGGAAGGGCAGCTGGCCAACTTCAAGAGCAGCAAGATTATCGAGTTGGAGCAGGCGAACGCACAGTTCAAGGATTTGGCCCGGCAAATACGCACCTTCAAAATCGCCATGTACGAACAGGAACTGGAGAAACAGAGCATCCAGCTGGACTTCATGAAGCAGCAGATCAAACCCCACTTCTTCCTGAACTGCCTGACCAGTATCTACAGCATGGCCCAGATTCAAATGTACGAGGAAATCGAGCAGATGGCGATGGCGACCTCCAAATATTTCCGATATATTTTTCAAGGCAGCGAGGACTTTGTCCTGCTTGCAGATGAAATTGAGCATGTCCGGATTTATCTCGATATTCAGAAAAGCCGCTACCGTGATGTTTTTATCTATCATATTGAGCAGGAAGGGCTTGCCGGGGACATGAGGATTCCACCGCTGGTGCTGCAGACGTTTATCGAAAATTCAATCAAATACGCCATCTCCAGAGCTAGCGAGGTACAGATTAAACTTACTGTAAACCGCCGCCACATGGAAGATGAGGCAATGACTGTGGTTCACATCTCAGACACTGGCCCCGGGTTTCCTGCAGCCGGGCGCTGGATACCTCTGTTCTCAGTCTGTTCCGGCTCGATATCGACTCTGCATGTTGTCAGCCCTTCTCCCCTCCGCACCAGAGCGCGCGGATGTCGCGCGACTCGTCCCAGGTCCGTTCCTCGGCGATGAAGCGGAACAACGGCTCTATGCAGGGGGCGGCGCACGGGTAGCCGCTTAAATGCCGCAGCTGCTTCGCCAGCGGCGGGAACGCGGCGCGGAGCAGGGCTTTGTCGCCGCTGTAATAGGCGGCATGCAGGTCTTCCCGGTCGAGCGGGCGCAGCGGCAGGTCCTCATAATGGCTCACGATCAGGTGAGCCAGATGGACCGCGCCTTTGGCGATGACCGGGGATACCAGGAAGCTCGGCAAGGTCCGGTACTCGAAGCCGCCATGCGGCTGATGCCGGAAATCGCCGAGCACGCCATAGCGTGGACGCCGGGCTCCTGCCCGGGCGTCCTCCAGGAGCAGCAGCGGCAGCGCGAGATAGTTGTCGAGCGCCCGCAGCAGCGGCGCGCTCAGCGTCACGCCGCTGAAGTGCAGGTGGCCGCCGAGGGCCCAGCCCCGCAACGGCATGCCTCCCGCCCGCCAGCGCAGCGAGCGGTCGGCAATGAGCCGGTCCGCCGTGCGCGCGGCGGACATCAGCTGCGCCAGCAGCGCGCGCGGTTCCCGGCGCGGCTGGGGGCGCAGCTCGGCGACCGGGAACACGCCGCGCGTTCCCGAGGGTCCGGCGTCGCAGCCCGCGACGCCGTCCGTGGGCAGGTACCGCGACGCAGGCACGACGCGGCCGGTGGACTCCCGGAGCAGCAGGAACTCCGGGTCCATGCCCATCAGCAGCCCGGGACGTCCCGGCTGCTCCAGGGCTACAGACCGCGCAAGCGAAGCGGCGGCTGAGCGGTAGGGCCCGACCCGCGCGCTGCGCAGCGGCTCGATTCGCTCCACAGCATACCTGCGGTCGCCCAGCGCGGCCAGCACCACTTCTCCGCTGTCCAGCCCAAGGCCATACAGCGCACGGATGGCAACACTCTGCAGCAGCTTCAAGATGCCCCGCCGTTCACCGGCTTGGCTCCAATAATCTGGAGCCGCTGCAGCGTCTTCATAAGCCGCACCATATTCTCCCGTATCCGCGTTCCTGTCTGTTTCAGCCTCTTCTTGGCTAGGTCCGCCCTCAGCCTCCTGTGAACCTCCGCTCCGTTGTCTCCCCCCGGCACCATCTGCTTCCCGGCCTGTCCCGCCTGCTGAACCGGCCGCTACCTTCATTGCAGATCCTGCACCCAAGGGAAGAATCTCCAGAACCGTGAGATTAAACACAATAATCCTGTAGCTTTGTCTAAAGTGGGTTGAGGCTGGAGGGAGAGGATTCCGGCGGTCATTTGCAACACTGGCCTGTGTTTCCCGCTGTACCATCGAATGCTTCGGTTCGATCCAGCCCGGCTGCTTCCCCCGTTCCCCGGAGACCAGCACAGCTTCCACTCCGCTCCGCCGCAGCCGTGCTTCCCTCTGCTGCAATGTAAGAGAATCATACACTTTAAGCCCTTCATTGATCTGCATATCTCTACAGTCCCCCAAGAGAGCAAACAAACGACCGCCGTAAACCGGAAGCCGCTGCTGGTAGTGTCATTTACATTCTAAAAAAAAATCTTGAATTTCAAAAAAAAGGAGGGCATTCGCCCTCTACACCGCCGCCCTCGCTACATATAATGGATCATGAGCACCCATTACTCAGTATTCAATTAGCGGCGGCGGCAGCCCTCCTTACAGCTCATCATCCAGCGTGTCTGGGTCGAGATCATCGTAATCGAAGCTTTCCCCTTCGAAATCGTAATCCTTGTCTTCCAGATCATCGCTTTGGTCACTGACGTAGACGCGGACCTTGGTTTCGGCCACCAGCTCCGCTTCGAATTCGCGTTCCACCCGCAGCGTCACACTGCCGCCGCCCGGAGATACGCCCGCTTCCACACAATTGGGCTCCTGCGTTGCCTCCGCAGCGACCTCAACCGTGGAAGCCCGGTGTCTCGGGTCCAGATACGACAGCGGAATCAGCTCCACATAGGAGACTGTTTCCTTGGCAACCTCAGTCTGTTTGTTCTTGTCGTAAGAATACCAGATGTTTACGTCGTAGGTGCCAATCACTTCGATTCCGTTTCCGGCAGCAACCGCTTCGTATTGGTGGTTGATAATCCATGCCCCCAGAATACTTGTCGGATGATGTGGCGGAGTCACGGTATGGGTTGCGGTAGAGAACTTACGACCTTTGCCGCAAATTGCCTTCGTAATGATCTCCCTTGTTTGACGTTTATGGCTTAATGACATCATTTGAACCTCCTCCATACAATCATTCACTATCAAGTGTATGCAGGTTCTGGGCATTTGTTGATTGTTAGAGTAGAAATAAATTTGAGTAAGCCCTCCACAGGCCTTAAATCAGGTTCCATACTACATTTTATTGGGCTTTTCCGCCGGATGCGAGTACAATTCGGGTTCATACATAAGTCTCAGGAAGATGAGAACATCACAGAATCAGGTTGGTAGGGGTCATTTAAGTTCGATCCACTGATTTAGTTGCGATATTGGGTACTACTTAGGTCCCCTAGCCCTCTTCGCTCGTAACCCTCGCTTCGATTTCAGACGGTTGCGGACTCAGGAGCCTCTATTTGCTGTACATAGGCCGTTTTGCAGGATTAACGGACCCAGGAGCCTCTATATCACAGAAAACCCTCGCTTTTGAGCCTGTTTTGACGACTTAGGGGCTATACGGTCCGCTAAAATGCAGGTTACCTAGTTCATGGGCTTGGAGTGTCGCAGGGTCCTAAGTAGTAACCAAAAAGGCATCTAATTTCGGCGTCTGAGCATTACAGGCCTGATTTACTCGAGATTAGTTGCATTTTCGCACTTAATCACCTGTTGGCTCACGATTACACTGAAATTAGTTGCAGTTTCGCATCTATTTACTCCACACGCTCCAGAAGAGCAACATTCTATATCCCTACCTCGATCTAAATAGTAACCCGTTTCGCACCTATTCGCTCCCAACGCTCCAGAGCCACCTACTGAATCCAGGCTAGAACTTAACGGGCCGCAAACCCAACCAGTAATAACCCTCACGCCGCCGCTATTTCGGCAGAACCTTCACGATTCCAAGCGACCGGTGTCTGCTCAGATCAATAAACTCCTCCCCGATGTTCACCAGCGGGCGCAGCGGATCATGCGAGAGGATCATAATGATCGTTCCAACCTGCCCATCCGTCAGCTCCACATCGTTCCCTATCATCGACTGCATTAGTTTATTAATAAACACCCTGCAAATGTAAGGGTCAAGCTTGCCGTACACATTCTCCTCCATCTGTAGAAGAACCTCGTAGAGTGGTGATGCGCTGCGGTAGAAACGGTCCGAAGTCATGGCATGAAAAATATCGGCCACGGCCACGATTTTGCTGAAATCCGTAATCCGGTTGCCCAGCACACCAAAGGGATAACCGCTGCCGTCCATCCGTTCGTGATGCTGCAACGCCACCAGGGCCTGATTATGATTGGTACCTACTGTATCCCGAACTATCTCATAGCCAAAAGTGGTGTGTTTCTTCATTAGCTGGAATTCTTCATCGGTCAGCGGCCCAGGTTTGGTCAGAATCTCGGCCGGGATCATCAGCTTGCCGATGTCGTGAAGCGTGGCGGCTGTCGTCAGCATACTAAGCTCTTCCGGCTTCAGCTTGAGCCATTTGCCCAGCAAGGTCGAAATGATGCCCACGGCGACATTATGACGGTATGTATAATCATCCTTGGACTGAAGCGCAGACAACATTCCGTAGAAATCGTTTTTCTCGCTAATCTGTTGAATAAAGGGCAGCACATCACTGCGCAGCTCGAACATCGGAACCCGCTTATGCTTACTGTACCGTATCTGATCAAAAATATTCTCCATCGCTGCCGTGCAATCATCGATAGCCAGCTGATAGAAGGCCGCATTGTCCAGATGCAATACATCCCGCTCCACCAGAATAATGTTGTGCTGGCGAATTAATCGAATGTTATCGGCAGTCAATAAAGTAAGTGCGGGCAGAACAAATACTCCTTTGTCATTAAAGAGGTTGGCTATAAGCTGTTTTCCGATAAATGATTCCATGCTTTTGTCCATACTCTCACCTGCCAGAGCGGAAAATTCGCGCAACCGAATTTCCTGCTGTATTGGTACCCTTGCTGTTATTTTTTGTAGCAGGATGTGACATGTTTTCACATCTTTTGCCCACATACCTATTTTATCGTTATTTTAGCCTGAATTATGAATACCTGACGTCATTTCACACTAATTAGCTGCTTAACCATGCTGTCCGGATAACAAGTCCACTTTGTGTCCGACCGGCATTTTGTATTGCTTGGCAATCTTCAGATACAGCACCAGTTCGCGACAGACCTGCAGGATGGCTGAACGCATCTCGAATTCCTCACGCGTGCCCGGCAGCTCCATCTCCTGAAACTCCTGCTCCAGCTCCTGGAGCAGCGCTTCCGTGCGTCCGGTATATTCCTCGGCACATACATCGCTGCTCAATTGGTCGAACAGCTCCGCAACCATGTCCCCGTGCGGCAGCTGTTTATACACCTGAGACAACAGCTGCAGCATATTCTGAATCGATTCCAGCTGCTCCTTGCGCATATAGAAATAAATATTCCATGCCTCGTCCGGATGGATCACATGATTCTCCATCTCACGCGATGCCGCGGTAAGCCCCCGCTCTACTGCCTTGCCTGCACCGATCAGCTCCTTGCCGTCCCAGACATAAGACGGATCGCGCAGCGAACGGGCCATCTGGGTGAAGATAATGGAGAAGAAGCCGTCTACCTCCTTACGGATGCCGTACATGACCCCATGGGTCTGAGGCATGTAGATCAGGTTGACCAGTCCGGCAGAACCCAAGCCTATCGCCAGCAGCTCCACCTGCTGCAGCAGCACATGCAGCGATAGCTCGGCTTGTCCAAACACACGGAACACAATAACCGAGCTGGTTACAATCCCTTCCTTATACCCTGACTTCACAATCATCGGGAAGCCCAGCAGCACATACAGGCCTAACACCCAATAATGAAAACCGAGCAGCCAGAAGAGGATGCAGCCAAAAAAAAGTCCCACGAGCGAGGCCAAAAAACGCGCCGTTATCGTTCGGAGACTTCGTTTGCGGGTAGTTTCCACCCCCAGAATGGCCAGCAGACCCGCACTTTGGGCATTGGGAATGCCCACTGCGGCCGCCAGCACAATCGACAGCAGTGTGGCAGCCGCTGTCTTGATAACCCGAAATCCCATGAATACCTCTCCTTGGTCATATTGCAATTCGAAAGCATGGGCTGAAAATATAACCAGAACTCCTACTTGCGGATCAGCTTCGAACTTCCAACAGATATATTCATGGTACAAGATTTTAGGATTAGACACAATATGACACGAATATCACCGTCTCGACAATAACAGCTTCTCCACGTAGACCACCAGCTGATACATCACCGTGGCTACGACTGCAATAATAAGCAGACTGGACATCACCAGCGTGAAATTGAACACCTGAAAGCCATAGATGATTAAATAACCGAGCCCGGATTTGGCTACCAGGAACTCACCCACGATTACCCCAACCCAGGACATGCCCACATTGACCTTCAGAGTGGAGACTACCGTAGGGAACGAGGCCGGCAGAATGACCTTGAAGAACTCCTGAACCCGGGTTCCCCCGAAGGAACGCACCACCTTGACCAGATTGGAATCTACGCTGCAGAAGCTGTTGTACACGACCAGCGTTGTGATAATCACTGTAATCGATAAGGTTGTGACTACAATGGCTGTGAAGCCGGCCCCGAACATGACAATAAAAATCGGCCCCAGCGCCACCTTCGGCATACTGTTGAACACCACCATAAACGGGTCCAGCACCGCCGATAGAAACGGCGACCACCAGATAACAACCGCCAGCAAAGTGCCCAGCAGAGTACCTAGCACAAATCCGGCGGCCGTCTCGCCTACCGTTATGCCCAAATGAGGCCACAGACTGCCGCTGACCATATCCGTCCAGATCTGGCGGAAGACCTTCGTGGGATAGCTGAACAGCAGCTCATCGATCCAGCCCAGCCTGGCCCCCGCCTCCCAGCCCGCAAAAAACAGCAGCAGCAACACAGTACGGACAGCCAGCACCTGGCTATGGCGGAGACGCTTCTGTTTCTTATAGGACCCGTGCAGCTGCTGAAGCCATAATGAACGGGAAGCAGCGTTCCCGGCCTGCTCTTCGTGCTTCACTAACTTTCCCTCCCCGCCAGCTCCATTTCCTGCCATATCTGATGAAAAAGCAAGCCAAATCCCGGCTGGTCCCGCGCGTACAGCGGCGGTGCCAAGCGGATCTCCTCCGGGACATTGAAGATCCGGCGGATCTTGCCCGGATTGCGCTGCAGCAGAATCACGCGGCTGCTGACCGCTATCGCCTCGGACAGATCATGGGTGACCAGCACCGCGGTGGTACCCCTGCTGCGCAGCGTCTCGGAGACAAGATCCTCCAGCTGCAGCTTGATCTGATAGTCGAGCGCAGAGAACGGCTCATCCAGCAGCAGCAGCTCCGGATCGGCAGCCAGTGTACGCACCAGCGCCACCCGCTGTCTCATACCTCCCGACAGCTGCGACGGATAGGCATTCTCTTTGCCCGCAAGCCCCATATCGGCCAGCAGCTGCAGCGTTTTGGCTCTGCCGGCTGTGTCCAGGCTTCCCGTAAGCTCCAGACCCAGCACTGCGTTGTCCATAATGCTGCGCCAGGGGAACAAGTAGTCCTGCTGCAGCATATATCCAACACGCGGCGATGGGCCGGTCACAGGTACTCCGTTGACCGCTACCTCACCCGTTGTAGGCCTTAGCAGCCCGGAGATGATCGACAGCAAGGTTGTTTTGCCGCAGCCGCTTGGTCCCACCACGCTGACGAATTCACCCTGTTCTACCGTGAGGTCCAGGTCCTCCAGCGCCAGTGAAGCTTCGTGGTCACCAAGATAGGCATGGGTTACTCCCTTTATTTGCACTACTGGAAGCATAGTTGCCCTCCTTCGGATTTGGAGACGAACGTTGGCTGCGCCGATGTTGTGTGCTTATTTCTGGCTGCTGCTCTTGATGCTCTTCTCGGCAGCTTCAGCGAAGCTGTTGTTGACAATTTTCTCCGCAGGCACACGTTCCTTCAGTTCACCAGCATTGTCCATTACATCCAGCAGATTGTTCCATTCGGCGTCGTCGACAACCGGATTTATGGCATACGTATCCTGCTCTTTGTAACGGTTAATCGCCGAAACGACGATATCCCGGTCCGTTTTATCAAAATACGTCATTACAGCATCAGCGATTTCCTCCGCACTGTGCTCCTTCACCCAGAGCTGGGCCCGTTGGACTGCATTGGTGAATTTTTGCACCGTATCGCCATTCTTCTCGATATAACTGTTCTTGGACATAAACACCGTATAAGGCAGATAACCGCTCTCGACACCAAACGAAGCTACCACCGCTCCGCGTTTCTCGCGCTCAAAGATGGAGGCCTGCGGCTCGAACAGCTGCACGTAATCCCCTGTACCCGATGCGAAAGCGCCGGCGATATTGGCAAAATCAATATTTTGGATCAGCGTAATATCCTTCCCGGGATCAATGCCTTTGTTAAAAAGCGTGAAGGCTCCTGCCATTTGCGGCATGCCGCCCTTGCGCTGGGGAAAAGTATTGTTAGAAATACCTGACAACAAAAAGAGGACCACCGATTATTGGTGGTCCTTTATCTATAATGCCTTATGTTTTTTTCCAGTGGTCGCCCACTTCATTCTAGCATGAAGCTTGTTTCTCTCGGGCTGACTTAATTTAGTAAATGCTTCTTCCATGCTATTGAAAACGACATTGCCATCCTCATCCACAAAACTCATCGTTACGGTCAATTTCTTTTCCTCTTTTTTCTTATTCACGGGCACCACCTTCCTATTAAAGGCTATGCTTAACGGAATGTCCGCCTTTACTGATATTTGGTTAAGCATGGTCATGTTTCGTCATTTCTCCTCATTTCTGGGCTCGGGTTCCTTTTCCACAATCAAATTCAGATCCAAAGCGAGTTTGTAAAATGCCTTCCAGCGTATCTTCTTATATGTGCCGGCGCTGATCGGGGGCTTGAAGCAGAAAGAATACACTTTCTCATGAGTGATGTAATCATGCTCGTTAGTCATATACCTTTCCTCAATCAGAAACTTTTCCATCCGCGGAAGCCTGCGGACAATGCGCTCTATGCGCTCGCAGTAGTCACGGCGGGCTGCCTTGCCATCTACGTTATGAATAGCAATGTTCGATGTTTGGTCCGAAGTAACTCCGGTGAATCCCTTCGGCGAATCTGACCATGCCGCTGTAGTGGTTGCTTCCCGATCATCAAACGTCAAGAACTTACTTTCCCGGTATTTGTATAGCGCAGCCTCAACGGCAGCCTGCGTACGCTCTCTATCTATTTCAGGCAGGAAGCTTTGTTGCACCTGCTATCACCTCGCTGTAAAAGATTCCCCCGGCCGAAGCCGGGGAGCATAGCCATTTTAAAACGGCAGATCGTCGTCACCTTCAGGCATTGACGGTCCGTTCTCGCCTTCCTCCTGCTCGGCAGCTGCGGCCTCTGCTGCTGCAATCTCCTCAATAGTGAGCTGGTTCTCGTCTTCAACATCTACTGTGCCGTCAGGGTGCTGCTTGACCTGCACGCCGTTCCCTGGCGGCTTCGGCTGTTCACCGCCTTGCTGCTTGCCGCCGACAACATCCTCAATCGTCATTTGATCGGGGTTGACCTCTTTGATTGCGAGAGCCAAGCGCTTGACGTCCTGTGTGGTGGTGCCATGCCGTTTGATTACCTCCACAAAGGCTTCGATGTCTGGCGGCACTGTCTTCAGCAGCGGGCGGCCATCAGTATCCTCCAGGGTGTTGCCGTCCTTGTCTGCCTTGGTATCGAGAGCAAAGAGCGCGTGATCCAGCACGTAGCGCTGCTGCGGCTCGCTCATCTTGCCCCACATTTCGGCGTTGAGGTATAGGATAGCGTCCTTGTCCCATGTGCTTCGGAGATCATCGCCCAGCACCTTAATTTTGCCGAACAGCACCTTGCCCTTGGACTTCCAGCCGCCGTGCTTCATCAGAATCAGAAAATTGGTGTCCTCAAAATAATGGTGATGCTTTTGGATCATGTCCTCCAGCAGGTCATAGGTCTCCTTGGTACCTTCTCTGTGAAACTTTTCTGCTTTAGCCATTTATAATTGCTCCTCTCGAATTTGGGTTTTATGAGAAAATGACGATTGCAGCCAGCGCGAGAATCCCTGCGATGCAGATGCCGGCCATGTGCATGCTGCCTTCCTTGTCCCTGTCCATTTCAGCGACAGATCCAATAAACGAAATGATGATGACAACTGCGAGGATGATCTTAATCCACATGGGCTCTTGCCCCCAGTAGCGTGATATATGCCGCCTCTGCCCTCTCTCTGGGGCTGGCGGTGAGTAAATCGCTAATTGCAGATAGCAGAACCCATTCATCATCATTCAGGTTGTAATAGTCTAAGTAGTCGCCTCTCCAGCACACGTACATTAGGTTCTTTATATAAGCAGTTTTGTCTTTGGCTATCGCTGCCTTTTCTACCTCCAGAGAGGCAGCAGGGTCGGTACAGGGGTCCCATTTCTCCGGCATACGGAAGCGATTTTCATCAATCCACCAAACAAAGTCACGTTTCTTGTTTGGATCTCCCCCAGCCTTCCAGCCCATCAATACCGCCAGCGCCCGGTTCAGCTCCGGGTTGGTCATTGTCTGTACCTGTGTCATGACTTACCCTCACCAATCCAGTCCGTGACAGCCTCATACACTTCGTCAGGCAAGTTATTTCCCATTTGAGCACTGACCATCTGCACCCGAGTACAGTTCAGTTTGGCTGCCAATTCTACAAAGTTCAGCCGTTCTATCTGTCTCTTCCGGTAGAATGATTCTTGTTGTTCTGCAGTCAATTTCATGCCTTGTCGCTCCCTTCCTCTGCCTGCCGAGCAAGCAGTGCATTTAATACAGCCGTGGTATCCAGTAAGGTGGGATAAGGAGACTTCTTTTCTTCGATGTCCTTATTTGCCAGGGCCGAACTGATTTGGGTAATTGAAGTGTCGATCATGCGTTTAACACACCGGGTATCCTCGTTAGATTCAGAAAACGGGAAGTTCAGGGCATCAGCAAGGTTGGTTAGAGCTCTCCCCATTGCCTCCCGTTGCCGGGCTATGGTCTGTTGTGCCTCTGCGAGATCCCGTTCAATCTTTGATCTTTTTGCCCACTCTGCGATATATTGCTCTTTCCATCCGCTTGCGTTAATCGTCATTTCCTTAAGTTGTTGTTGTTCCTCTGCCAACTCTTCGGTTTTTCCGGTAAGTTGTTGTTGTGCCTCTTCTAACGCCTTTTTGGTGTGGAGCAAGTCAGCCTCCAGCAGCGCCATCGTCATGCCTATCTCTTCTATCTGTTCTGGTGTCATGCTCATAAATTATTCGTCTCCTCTCCCGGGAGTAGCGACAACATTGCATATCCCTCAGCAAGCCACGGACCACCACTCAACACATGGGTGATCAATCGGATATCTATATTTCCTGTTCCCTGTTTTTTTCAGGGTCATATTCCGTGATTACCAGCCAGTCTCCAACTTGATAATCACGATCGTTCAGCCTCAGTTCAGCCATCTTGCGATGATTGGGGTCAGGGTGAGTCAACGCTGCGAAATGCTCCGGCCAACATTTTATAATGTGTTGTTTCATACCTTCTCCGCCTCTCCCCCGAGCAGTTCCGGGTTGTCATAGATGTTGCCGAGTCTCTGTGAAAATGGAATCCAAGAATGCTCACGATCAAATTCCGCAACCTCGCCCAATCTCATAAATCCATCTGGGAAGCTATTTGAAATTAAGAGAAACTCACATATTTGAAATTTGACTTCGCATGTAACAGGTCCAATATCTTCACATTCAAAGCGAATAATATCCCCGTCAGAAATTTCAACCTCGTCTTCGTTGAACGGTTCATCATAGACGCCGGTATACAGAATCAACTCAAAATCAGACATACGCAGCACATGGTAACCTTTGCCATCCATCTCCATGTAAACGCCCAGTACCTTGGTGTCAAAATTGATCATTACCAGATTCTCCGGCTCGATCATCACGCCCAGCGGCTTATACCAAGCGCGGTATTTTGGTTGCCTGCCCATACTGGTTATGCCTCCCCTTTGATAAGACCGCGGATCTTTTCAATATGCTGATGTGCCATTTTAGAGGTCTTCTGATCCTCTGTAAATTCAGCGATGTCCCTGAGCGCCCTCACGGCCTCGTTTAACAATGCATCCATGTTGTAATGCGAAACCATCATACGGGTTACTGATTCCGCAGCCTTTTCATCCAATTTGCTGATTGTGGTCTGGACATCGTTCCAATCGTCCTCGCCGTTGAAAATAACGTACTCCCCGTTTGGCATATCCTCACGGTTCAACCAGCCGCCTTCTTCGTTCATAGCAACATAATCCTCGTTAAACATGCTCCATATGATTAAGCTGCAGTATCCTTCGCAGTAAAGGGCTTCGTTAAGATGTAAGGGGCGCCCGTTAATGTCCTTTGCATCAATCGGCACCATACCCTGCTTCATTTTCTCAACCATTCGTTTTGTGGACTCATCCATGCTTATCAGCTCCTTTATAGGGGAGAGGGTGGTTAACCCTCTGAATCCCAAGTTCTATCGCATTGCTCCCAGGTCGAATTTTCGTTGTTCCATTCCACAGCCTGTTTACGGAAGGATTCTTTCTCAGCTGCAAGGTCATAAAAGTTGATCGGCTTGCGCTTCTTCGAGGCGTAACGCATTTCATAACTGGTGCTTTCCCCGATATAACCGCCCACGTTTATGACAAAGATTTCGTCCGCCATATCAATTTTTTGAAGATGAATATTGTCTAATCGAATCTTCTGCTGTTCCGTCAAAGGTACGCCATCTGCATGCCCGAACACCCCGACACTGATAACGATATTCCCTTCCAGCGTAAGCCGGGCGTTTACTTCCTCGAATTCCTTCTTAAATTTAGTGGAGCCGCAAAGCGTGATTATCTTCCGCATCGTTTATCTCTCCTTATGGGCCTATTTTTTGTACTTATCCTTCAACTCGGTGTATATCGATTTCAACTCTTCGTTTATAGGCCGCAAATATTTAAACTCGAAGAAAAATATTATCAACATTAAACCGCAAAATAACGTCCGCCTTAAGTCGCCTGTCAGAATAGCCAATACAAGAAGATAAATATTCGTCCCAGTGAATGCGATTAGCAATATAGTGACCGTCTTAACGTTCATCTTCGCTCTCCTCCCTGGGGCTATTACAGCCCCTTAAAATAACTGCTGCTGTATGATGGCTGTCCGCCGCTGCGCTATCTCTACATACTGCGGACCTATTTCTATAATGGTGCATTCCCGGTTGTTCTCCAGGGCTACCTTGCGTGTAGTTCCCGATCCTCCGAAGGGATCAAGCACATGTCCGCCCGGCGGTGCTCCTGCCAGGATACAAGGTTCGATCAGCTTTTCTGGGAATGTGGCAAAGTGGGCCTCTTTGAATTGCGCCGTGGCCATTGTCCATACCGAACGCTTATTACGGGATCCGGAATACTCAATGTCCTCTCGATCCTCGCGGTGCTGCTTTGGCTGACCTGGAACATCTCCTTCGTTCACCTTTCGCTTGAAACTGTACGCCCCGCCCAAAGCTTTCATTGGTCTCTCTGTTCTGGTGCCGCCGTTCGCGCGTTTGCTCCCGCTTTGAACCTCAATATTTTGCGATAATCTTGTAACGCTCGTTTCAGTCTGTTTCTCCTTGATCGCTTCGTGATCAAAATAGTATCGTTCTGATTTGGCGAGCAGGAAGAAGTATTCATGGGCCTTTGTTGGTCTATCCGTCACGCTCTCAGGCATGGGATTGGACTTACTCCAAATATTGTCCATCCGGAGATACCAGCCATCTGCTTGCAGCGCAAAGGCTACACGCCATGGAATGCCGATGAGGTCTTTGGTTTTCAAACCCTTCGGTGTACCTATTCTAGGAACGCTATTTTGTGCTTCTGGACGATTCGCTCCTACTCCCGGGTTAGATGATTGTTTCCTATCCGCTTTTGTTCCAGTTGCGTAACTATCCCCGTAATTCAACCAGAGCGTTCCATCCTTCCGGAGTAACCGCCAAACTTCCCGAAACACCACTACACTATGAGCAACAAACATTTCAGGTGTTGGCTCCAACCCTAGACATCCGGTCCATGCTGGCACAGTCACCGGCGGTAGACCGGGCATCGGCGTATAAGTGACTTCCGGCCAGGCTGTCGGCGGAATGCCGTAATCTCTCAACCCCCAGTAAGGAGGACTGGTAACGCAAGTGTGGGAGCTCTCGGCGTCCAGTGTCGGCATGATCTGCATGTTGTCTCCTTGTAGGATCAATGGGTTTCCCCTTTCCCAATTCCCCTTCTCGCAATCACTATTGACAGTGAAGGGGCATTCGATTTGGATGTGAGTATTTTGAATGTCTGCCAAGATTGGAAATTAATCTCGCCTAATTGACTTTCTATTGTGAAAGAGAATATTAGGAGTGATTGAATAATGAAAAAAGTAAAAATGATTTTTAGTTGGTCTGTTTTAAAAGTGAGAGATTGGAACAATGAACACCCTAAGTTAATGAAGGCTTTACATTTCTTATTGAGGAAAATTACCGATACATCCATTGAAGAATTAGTTACTTGGTTAATAGAATTTATTTTAAATTCGATAGGTTAATTAAAGACTAAATTCCATCTGCCCAGCAGCAGGCTTGTATCTCTCCAGTGACAGCGCCCGGCCGGAGCCCACGCACATTTCCGGCAGGTTGGACCGGACCAGAGCAGCCGCGAACGGTGGCGGTACGGCGTTGCCGCAGCGGGCAACCTGAGCACTCTTGGAATACTTCTGGCCGTCCGCATCCACATCAATGATGTAGTTGCTCGGAAAACCCTGCGCCGCGAACAACTCATGAGGCTCCAGCATCCTCATACCGATATCGACTATTTGGTAGTCAACGCCCTCCGCCGTGACCAGCCCGAACCGGTCCTTGGTGGTAACGGTGTGCAGCGGTCCTTCAAGCGTCTGGCCGTTATCGGCGTTGCCGTAGTATTTGAGCAGGAACGCTCTGACCTCTCCGACATGCAGCCCGCCGGCAGTAATCGTCGGCATCGGCTCTGTGACGGGCTGACCGTCCTTGCAGGTTCCCCGCAGCTTAACCAGATGAGAGGTGACCAGTGCGCTATGCCCGCCACCCCCGGCGGTTACCGTGCCGACTGGATCATCCATGGAGCTGCCGACCGACTCCCCAAAATGTCGGGCGATGTGCGCCGTCACCACTGCGTTATGATCAACCGTGGTCACAGTGGATAGCGGATCATTGAGGTCATTGCCGCTGCCTGTGTATCCGCCGCCGTAGTGCTTAGCGAGGAATGCCGCAACCAGTGCATGCTTGCGTCCACCAGAGACTACGGTACCCAGAGGCTTTTGTAGTCCGGGAGCACGCGGGCTTTGTCCCGGCCCCTCTCCGTACCCAATCTCAATCAGCGTAGGGCTGACCAGACAATGCTCTGCTTTGGTTGTGATGGTGGTCAGTGGATCTACCAACTCATACTGCAGCCGGTCACCGCCAAAGCCAGTCTGTCCGATACGGGCGATGTACGGGGTAACCACTCCCCAGCCGTTTTTTGCTGTCACAGTCTGCAATGGCTCGTCAATCGCCTGACCCCGGAACTGTTCGCCGTGATGATTGACCTTGATCACGTATGGAGCAATAAAGGGAGCCGGGTTATTAAGGATGAACTTCTGTAAGCCACGGGCAATCCGGCGCTCTGTGTTCTCGGCAAGTGCCTTCTTTCGCTCGAAGATGCTCAGGCACGGAATGGACCAGTCAATAATCTCCGCTGCCGTACGCCATGGCTTACGCTTGCTCGCCAGCACTTCCGGGCTGTCCGGTGCGCCGTGTGTCGGTTCAGGCCAAACTATCGGACGACCATCACAACGCGCCACCAGAAACAGCCGTTTGCGGATCGTAGGGGCTCCGTAGTCACAGGCCCGCAGCTCCCGCCATTCGACCTCATACCCATGACCGCGCAGGGATTCCACGAAATGATTGAACGTGTGCCCTTTTCGCTTCGGGTCAGGCATGTATATCCGCCGATCCATTGGGACAATCTCGCCAACTGCTGCCGGTCCTACCTGTTCGTCTTCCCCTTCTACTTTTGCAGGAATCTTCTTCAGCAGCCGTCCAGTTGCACGGTCACGCATTGGAATGATTGGCCCCCAGGTCTTAAACTCCTCCACGTTTTCAAGCATGATTACGCGAGGCCGGACCGTTGCCGCCCAACGGACTGCGACCCAGGCAAGCCCGCGTATGCCCTTTTCAACGGGCTTGCCACCCTTGGCCTTGGAAAAATGCTTGCAGTCCGGGCTGAGCCAGACCAGTCCCACCGGACGCCCCGCTGTTATCTCCCGTGGGTCAACGTCCCATACGCTCTCGCAGTGGTGGTCCGTCTCCGGGTGATTGGCGCGGTGCATGGCAATAGCTGCCGGATCGTGGTTAATGGCTACATCCACGCTGCGGCCGGTTGCCAACTCTATACCGGTGCTGGCCCCACCGCCCCCGGCGAAGTTATCGACTATGATCTCTCTCATGTGCTTCCACCTTCCCCTGTTAAGACAAACCTCTTGAATCCAGCGATCACCCTGCGACACTGGTCCTCGTCAAACATCGCAATATGAGTGTCTTCCCGCGCAGTGCCCATAAACTCTTTCAGCCGCCGATACGCGCTCTTGCGCTGCATGTGCTTATCCTTCCAGCAGGGGTCAAACACCTCATGCGCCTTCTTGCGCAGCTCGCGCAGCTCCTTGTTAGCCAGGGTGCCAAGCGGGTTTTTAGTGCCCTTGTGAGTACCGACATACGCATCACAGCCGGTGCATTTATAAACATGCGCGCCGTAATCCCGGCCATAAAATGCTTTCGTGCTGATGCAAATGACCTTCCCGCCGCAGTACCTGCATATCTTGATCATTAAAAATCAATCTGCTTTCTGATCATTTCCCTGATAGATTCAACATCCGCAATCAACTGCAACAGGTTTTTAGCTTCGCTGGAACCGATCTTCAGCTTCAAAAATTTATGCGCAGCCCCCTGAACATCTGAGAAGTAACCGTGAGTTTTGAACAACGGAACACCTTCCGTTTTGCCCTCTGCAGGTTTGCTGATCTTGCCTGTGTACTCTTTCAGGGTGAATTCCCGATCATCCGATTCGATATAAAAATTGCCTTCAATTTGCACTTTCATGTCTGTTCCTCCTCAAAATAAGAACGATTGTTCTGTCGAATGGGTGTGACTGCCCGCCGCCGCAGGCTTCCCTGGGCGTTTGTTCGTTTTAGTTTTTGATTTGTCGTTCTTCTTCCTAGGCTTCTTTACTTTAGGGGGTGGACTGATAATGTCTCGTATGACTTCCTGTTGATAAGATGTGTATAATTCCAAACTGCCACCATTACGGACCTTGTACACGGCCAGCGATATCCGAGCGATGATATAAGCGTCGATCACGTCATGGACCGGATGGGTATATCCGAAATGCTCTAGGGCAGCTGCCTTAACAGCCTCTTTTTGTTCCTCGGAATCCAGCCTCCGCATGCTCCCCTTTTGACCTGTCCAGCTTTCTACAGCGACATATTTTTTTGTCCGTGCTGGGTTCACGTCAATATATTCAAGCAACCCTTTGCGATAAATCATGGTTCTGAGTCCACCGTGAATCATCCCCGCAGTTACAGCTGTCTGAGTTCCATATGCCGGCTGCTCTATCGCTATTTTGTCTTCTGGCTTCAGAAGGGTATAAAACTTGTTTTCCAGGGACACCAGCTTTCCGGTGGTGATCCCACCTTTCGGAGCCTTACCTTCGCCAGTCACTGCGATCTCAACAAGGACATTCCCTTCTTCGTCCAGTGCGACAAAGCCGGTTGTTGTGGCGGGGTCGATACCTACGAATCTCATTGCAGCACCACGCCCCTATCAATCACCAGTAGCGCAACTTCTGCATAATTCCGTTCAAGGTCTTTGGCGATCTCTCCAATACTGACCCCTTGTTTCCAAAGAAATTCGAAATAATCCAACTCTCCTTTGGACCAGAAGAAGTTAAGTTCCTCGCAAGCAATGTACAGCCCCGTTTGCTTGGCTCTCCGCTTAATCTCCCTTTTCCACTCGTCCCGAGGAGTAATGCTGCTTTCTTGGGGCGACGTGCGGTACATCGTCCACCGGAGAATTTCTTTTTCGGCGTTGATTCGTATATCAAAATCCAACTCGCAATCATTTACAATTGCTTTTAATTCTGATTCGGTTTTGTATTCGAGCATTTCCACGTCTAGGAAACCTCCTTTCACTCTTCAGGACTTTTTAAATTCCTGAACCTCAACGCCTGCGGCTTCGTATGTTTTGCGGCGTCCCGGATCACTCAACACCATCTGCCCACGCTTGTACTCATGGATGCGCTGCTCTGTCACAGCGTATATTCTCTTAATTTTCTCAATGTCGTGCTTCGGATCTGGCAGCGGATCATCCAGGATAGGACCATGTTCAGTCAAATAATCGAGTGCAGTCTGATAGCCTGCTTCATCTTCGATGCGTTTTTTGCTGCTCATGTTCCTTCACCTTCTCAGCGAGTTTATATTTATCATCATCTGTTAGATTTGTGAACCGACTGATCCCCGGCAGGAAAGCCATATCAAATGTACCTGTTCCAATCTTCCGGCCTTTGGCGACAATGATCTCTGCGAATCCTTTTTTAGGGCTTTCTGGGTAGTAGTAATCGTCACGGTAGATAAAAGTCACGATATCCGCGTCAGACTCAATATCTCCGGAGTCCCGCAGGTCCGACATCAGCGGGCGTTTATCAGGCCGTTGCTCACAGTTACGCCCTACCGCCGACAGGCAAACCACACAGACCTGCAACTCCCTACCCATACGCTTCAGGTACTTCGTGATGTACCCAATTCGTTCTTTTGTGCTGTCGAAATTCTTTTCCGTTTGGATAAACTGCAAGAAATCGATATGGATCACCCAACGTAAGCCGGGATTTTTCTTTTTCAGTAACTTCACCTGACGACGGATATACTCCACAGTCGCCCCTGGTAGATCGTCGATATATAAGTGCCTCCCTGCAATAATCTCCAAGGAATCGCCATACCGGAGCCAATCGTTATCGGACATTTGCCCCGAAGCAATACGGTCTTTCTTAATCCCGCCAATACACGATGCCAGTTGTTCTACAATCTCCAGCCCGTTCATTTCCAACGAAAAGACAGCATCTCCCCATCCGGATTCTGTTACGGCTTTCACGTCGTTTACCATGTAAAGTGTTTTGCCCATTGAAGGGCGGCCTGCCAGTATCTCCAAATCACCAATTTGATGCCCTTTACTCAATTTGGTGAACTCTTCGCTTGCCGCCTTAGCCCCGGTGATCCCCCCGCTGTTGGCTCGCTTGGCAATAACCTTCTCATGCCCTTCCAGTAGCGTAGCCATGTGGACAGGGCCACTATTACCGTCTCCCTGTTGTAGTTCCTCTAACTGCTCCATCTTGGCCTTTAACTCGCCCAGATCACCGCCGCCCACCTTGGCGATCTGCACCCCTAACTCCGCTAGTTCCTGTTGCACGCGCTCCGTGCGCACCGCCCGCTGGTAGAAGTTGAAGCTATCTGTGCTCGGTACGGCATCCCGCAGCGTCATAAGCCTATTTAGCCCGCCGATCTGCTGCAGTCTGCCTCCCCATCTGGATGCAAGCACTACAGGGTCAAATGGGTTCGGGGCACCGTCTGAGTGCTCCTTGGCGAATTGCAGGACCTTAAACAGCAGCCGGTTGTTTTCTTCCTCCTCAGTGAAATCAACGGGAGCGAGAAAACAATCATCTATTAAAGAGTGATCTTTAAGTAGGGAGCCGAGCACCGCCCGTTCAGCATCAAGATTCATCCGGCTTCACCTTCGATCTGAAAATGGCGTCAATTCTTTTCTGTACGAAGTCCGGTGCAGGTCCGACTTCCTCCGTCTCGTGGTACTCCTGAAGCTCCAGCACTCTCGCCTGCTGCTCTTGCTTCTGGATTTGGTAGACGGTCAACTCAGTACCGCTATCTGTACAAGCTTGGTAAATTTCGCCGGGTGAAGGAGCAAAGTCTGTCTTCGTCCGGCAGAGCCTCCTTGTGGCTGCCATGGCCGTCTCTGTTGGAATGTCCTGAAGGATATCAGCCCAAACCCTTATAACGCCCTCCACCTCGTCCTCATCAATCCTGAAGCTCCGGTAAGCTGCCGACAGGTACTTGAGGAGTAACGTCACGCCGACTCGATCCAATGCCCTCCACCTCCCTCTGTAATGCACGGTCCAACACGCTGCCTGTTTTCTTGGATTCTGGAACGGCAACCTGCAGCATGCCTTCCGGATCTACCACTCCATAGTCCACATAACGTTTTTGGTTTAAATAAGTGGCTGGGTATGGGATAAGCTTTTTATCCGTCTTTAGCAGCTTGCAGGTCTCAGCGAAGTTCTCTGTATTCTTGATGACTAAAGCGGGGTCGAACCCCTTCTCCTTACACAACTTTTCCCATGATGTCTTTGCCTTCACTGTCGCTATTCTTCTAGGGTAGATTTCATAGAATTTATCAAACAACGCTATGTTTTCTTTAAAGATTTTCTTTAAAAGATCTTTTTCTTTATATGGGGGAAGTATTGCTCCCCTCCTAGATGGTGTTTGAGGGGAAGTATTGCTCCCCTCAGAGGGGAAGTGTTGCTCCCCTCCCCCTTCATCATCATGAGGGGAAGTATCGCTCCCCTCATCACTAGTAAACAGGTCGATTTGTTCTTCCATGAGATCACCGCTTTTCGCTATAGTCCATTCGTCATAATTTTTATTAAAGGAAAGTCGCCGGGCAGTAGTTTTTGTCTCTCGCTTTGTAACAATTAGCACCCGGGACTTTACCAGGTGGGCGATCTCTTTTCTGACCGTCCTCCCTGATATGCCCGTTGTCTGTTGCAGAAAGGTGATCGAAAATTCATGATCCTTTCGGCTGTATCCGTAGGTGAGACGCCATATCTTCAGTACAATTCGTAGTTGCGCGCCATTGAAGGTGTACTGACATATCTCATCTAAAATTTCATTTGCAATAGGCGCAAACCCGTTCTCCTTTTGGGGCTTTGCCATTACTTCACCTGCTTTGCTTTAAAAGGGAAGGTTGTCATCTCCGTGCTGCTGGAAGTGTTCAAAAATCTGATCGGTCAAACGCTCGGAATCACTTTTACCATCTGATGGAGGAGATGTGCCCATCCACTTCTTAATAATTCCTGTTATCTCAGACCGAAGTTCTGATGAAGCATCCTTTTCTGGCTCAGGGGTTACGGTGTATCCGTTGATCAGAGAAAGGAGCAAGGTGTCAGCATGGCTTCTGTCTTTGACTACCCAATCAACGTATTTCTTAATGACGCGAAGTTCCTCGTGGCAATCCTCAGCCTCTTCTGGCCTTTGTTGATGAACAAATATTCCCGCTGGAGAATAACCAGCTCCCTTCAACCATTCGAGTGCACTCGCCACTTCCCTCGGCAATTCGACTTTTTTGCCAGTGCGCTCAGATTTAATCTCTGTCTCCAGTTGCCATATGCGTCCCTTGTAAGCGTTGATCAGCGGTGCATAGTCGACAGCATATTCGGGGTTCCGCAGTTTTTCATTTTCTTCTTGCAGACCCCCAATCTTGCGGGCATGCTCTTTTATCTGCCGTCCAGCTTCAGCGAGGGCTTCGATAATCTTGGTGTTCTGCCGCAGCACTTCTGCCTGCGGGGGCAACTCCCCCACAATCACATAACTGTCATAAGGAACAACTTGGCCCGAGTGGACGCCTTCAATGATCTGTGCACTACGGCAAGGGTTAGAAGCCTGCATAATCCCTAATCCTTTTTCATTCAGATAACGAGCTTTATAATTTCCTGCCGGAGCCTCTCCCGAACTTCTTCTGTTCAAAACCTTGATTTCGATTGGCATTTTATTCGCCTCATTTCTTGTATTTTCGTTTCCGCGCCTTCCGATCCACACCCTCTGTCAGCCCGTCATAGCAGCGAGGACATACCCGCGTGCGGCCAATATACTCCTCACGATCTGGGTTGATCTCGCTTCCGCAGACCTGACAGTCCAGCAATCGTAGGTGTATTTCAATTTGTGCCGTCTCACCCATGGGGCTCAGCTCCATTTAATTTTCCGTACAGGCGGATGATGAACTGCTCAAACCAGATCCGGCCTGCCACACAATTGTGTGCCCACTTGTGACAGGTCCGGCAGACTGTAGCGCCGTTATCCACTGTACCGGGGCCGCCTTGTGACTTGAACACTACATGATGTGGGATTTCCTCCAAGTCTTTGTCAGCCCCGCAGTGGACGCACCGGTAACCATCCCGCTGGAATATGTCAACGATGGTCTCCTTGCTGAATTTTCCTCGAACGCCGCGCTTCTCTTTCCCACGGCTGAAGCTTGGCTTCGGCGCGGGGTGGAAGCCGAAGGCGCTCATTAGTACAACGCCAGTTCTTTGTGATGTTTGATCCGGGTTATTTTCTTTGTCTGCCTGCAGTAATCGCACTTTTCGCAACGGTTTGGCTCCACCGTCCCGGACTTGACTGCTTTGACCCGCTCAATATGATTGCCTACGATACGCAAATGTGCAGCGATATCATCGAAGTCAAAATATATGATTTCATGATCTGGCGGGTCCTGCTTGGTCACTACAACCATATGGGGCAGCAGCCAGTCTTCCTCTTTGCGGCCGGATACCCGGCGCTCCACCTCGGCATACACCGCCATCTGAATGATGTATCCGTAGTGGTCCAGGAAGTTCTCGTAAGCCTGAGCCTCGCGGTTCCAAAACTTGCCGTCCATCTCTTTCAAAGCCTTCAGATCGGCGAATATCTTGGCCTCTGGCTGGTAACTATCCAGCATGACCTTCCAAGGGATGCCGAACATTTCCACCGTCATGATGACTTCCTTCTGTCCAGACAATGCCTTCATGACCAGCGGATCGCCTTCCAGCACCTCAATCATTTTGTTGCAGTGCTGGAAATTGGATTTCAGTTGCCCAGAGGTTGGCCCCCTGCTGCTGTAAAGCTCAGGATTGTCTGCCTTGAATTCAGGCAGAGTACCCTCGTTCCATGCGTGGACATAGTGGCCTTCCATAAAAGCTGTGATTGAAGGCTGTACATATTCACCGCTGATTTTTGCCATGGCCTGAGCCTCACACCCCCCGTAGGAGGGCAGGAAGCCCTTGAACTGGCTGACGCTCATATAGTGGCGATTGGCTTCGAGGCTGAAGTAATTTGATTTATTCAGTTCCATCGGCTGCGCCCTCCCCGACCGCTGTAAACTCCCCGTCGATCACAGTTGATTTAGGATTCAGCGGGCTTTCCTGAGCTGGCTTTTTATCTTTATTGAATTCAAAATCCCCACCGTCTTCGAAAGCTTGTTTAGCTTCAATGGTGTCGAAGTCCAGTTCAATATTTTTGCAGAGCCGGCGCAAAACTGTTTTCCTGTACATTTCGCTGGTTGTCACGACCCAGGCTTTAGAAAACTGCCCCGTATCTTTAGATTTTTTAGAGAAGTTTTCCTTAATACTCTCGATTTCCTTGACGCTCATGGTGTCGTAGTTCATTGAGCCATCTTCATACACCACTACGGCAAATGCCCCTAATACCTCGCCATCGTTGAAGGGCAAGGGTTTAAAGTTGATGCTCTGATTGCCGCCCTCAATGGTTTCTTCAAACTCATCACCTGCCCGCACTACCTTGGCATATATGTCTTTAATTCGTTTTATGCTGTATTTCTTAGCAAGCTTGACCTCGCCCTTATAGTCCGTCATGAATTCGACTTTGCCGCCATAAATGATTGCGTAGCATTCTTTATTAAAGAAGTCCAAACCGAGGAATGCACCTTTCAGCATGGTCCGTGCAATGCTGACCGGATCAGCCTTTTCAATTCCATAAGTGTCTTGCAACACGGTCATGCAGTTTTGCAAGAACCGGGTTTTATTAAAACTGGAAGGCATAGCGTCTCTTTTAGAATCGATCAGTCTTTCCAGGTTGTTGTGAATCGTCGCTAATTGAGTGTTTGACATTCCTTATCCCTCCACGGTTTCGATATTCAGGTCTTTGCCCTCTACGGTAGAGAGCAGGAAGTATTGGTAATCATCGTGCTGTGCGGCCTCCAGGATAGCCTGCTGCTTGCTGCCAAGGTTCTGCCATCCGTCCAAGCAGATTACTTTCAACTCTCCGGCTTGAGCCTTGGCAAGCTTAAAGGCGAATTCGAAGGACTCCCCTTCACTCAATCCGTCCAGCAGTGTTCCGTCAATACGAATACGCCCCTTGTCGTCTACCGTTAACCCATCCACCGGCAGAGCGGCGGTCTTAAGCAGTTCTTTCGGCAGCTCGCGGGCCTTCTCGATCTTGGCTGTCAGATCAGCAGCCCGCGCTTCTTTCGGAGACAACTTCTCCCGGATGATGTCGTTCATCCGTTCCCATTCCCGAAGGTACTCTTTCATCTCAGCTGCTTTGTGAGCAGCAGCCTGCAACGGCTCAGGTTCTATCCATTCAACGTCTGCGATCACCTGCTCTGCATCGCCGGACTTCGCTTTCTCAGCCGCGATCAGATTGGCCTCATGATCTGCGATCTTCTCCATATCCTTGCGCTCATGCTCGGCGATATTATTCAGCGATAAGGTCTTTTCCGCAATCAGTTGACGGTGCTCACTGACATATCCCTTGTTCAGTTCTACCTCGCGCTGGACATCTTCCCGGACATTAATCTTCTTCTGTTGGTACTGCAGCTTCAGCCGTTCGATAGCTTGCTCCAGTTCGTTGTCCAGTTGCAGGGAAGACTCAGTTATCCGGCGGTCGCCATCGTCAATAATCTTCTGATCCTGCTCCACACGATCCTCCAGCCGCTTGATTCCGTCTGTCAGCGCGTCGCGCTGTCTCCGGTAATCTAGGTTCTTTTCTTCTGTCTTATTGGCAGAGCGCCGCTTGATGTCGTCGATACGCAGTGTCAGCCCATCGATCAAAGACTTGGCCTCTTCCAGCTTCTTGTTGGACTCCTGAGCCTCGGACAGCCTGCGGTACAGCTGCTGCAGATCAACCCCGCGCCACTCTTCTCCGTCATAGTTCGGTGGCAGGTCGCGCTTGATCCCTTCAATGTTTGCCCGCAGCAGGTTGACTTCGCGGTTAATGCTTGAGCGCTCCTCGAAATAGGCCGATTCGATCTGCTTCAAAATCTGCAGGATATGCAACTGGTAATCTGCCTCTGGCATCTCTCCGAACCAAGCCTTAATGCTCTCGATCGTCCAATCAATCTGCAGCATGTTCAGGATGATTTCCGTCTGCTCCTTGGCATCCTTTTGCATAAATTCGATAGGGCGGAAGATCTCTCCATTGATCAGTTTGCGAATGAAGCCTTCCGTGCTGTTCACAGCCTTGCTGTCGTGCTTAACTCTGAAATAGTCAGCCTTTTCAGATCGCACTTTACGGGTGATCTGCAGACCGTCCGTCAGCTCGACGAACAACTCTGCCTCTTTCCGCCCATGGCTAATGACCTCGGTTCGCCGGCTGTTATTGGTCAGCGCCTTTTCCAGTGCCTCAATCAGACTTGTCTTTCCTGCACCGGAGTCGCCGTCTACTTTATTAATCTTGCCGGGGGAAACAACCAGCTCTTTGATCCCCAACCAATCCTTGATTTCAATCCGCTTGATATGAAGCATCTTTACAGCCTCCTAATATTTGTGTTAAAGTGAACGTGAATTTTTGAAAAAGCGATTTATGAACGTCCCTGGTTGCACCCGGGGGCGTTTTTCGTGTCCGGCAGTTCCTTTTCCCAAGGGTCCAGCGTGCGGACCTTAACTCCTAGCGGCACCTCTACAGCCTTAAGCATGCAGAGCAGGCATAAGGGTCGAGCATCGTCATACACCGCATAATCAGCGATGTTGCCGCAACTGCAGGTCTGGATCATGCTAGGCCTCCCTTCTATTGATAGTTGTAGAATCTCGGCCGCGCCTTCCGTGTAGCCTTCGCCAGCAGCTTGCGGCCAGTACGGTTAAGGATGCCGCCGTATTCCTTTTGGATGGCTGTGGCGACCACCGAGAGGCCGAGTTGGCCGGGAACATAAGGCGTCTTGTCTGATGCTTCGTGTTTGAATTGGCGGCGGGATTTGGCGATAGCGAAGTCTTGAGCGCGTTGGGACTGTACTGCTGCAATAAAGGCATTGCGTTTGTTGGTGATACGGAATTTTGTTATCATGAATGATTCCTCCGATATGGTTTATTTGTAGTTGCCGCCATTGAGGCCGCCTGTAACGCCTTGAATAGAAACGATGTGGAGCGCCTGTGGCTCTGAGAATCCCGCTTTAACCAGTTCATCGAAGTAAGCTTTGTGCGCCTTCGCCACCGTTACATAAGCACCGAGCAGTGCCGGTAAAGCCTTCATCAACGAATCATTAGCCAATTCAAATTCCATTCTTTCATGTGGTTCCAAGATGAGTACCCCCTTTATAGAGCAGCTAGTTCTTCCTCAAGCAGTTGGATTTCTTGCTCGATTAATTTCTGTGCTGCTTGGATAATCCCGTTTACAATTGCAGGAAATGTTTCATCCGTTTTCCCGTTACTGCGATTTTTCGCAATCAGAGATTGGAGATTTCCGTACATGTCTTGAAACTTGATTGAATCAGCGAACTGTATGTTTTTAAGGTCCTTTTTCAAAAGATCAATTTTCGCAACAATAGCAAGACCTTTATTAGCCCGATCTACATAATGTTGCAGCGTAATTTTATCCATCGTTTTGCCTCGCTTTCTGCTGTTTTAGGGCTCAAAACCCCGATTTTGGCAAAAAAATAATAGGCTATGCGATTTTACACGCGCGGAGGCCAGTTCCATTGGCCGGGCTGATTGCCCTGTTCCACGTTCTGCAGAAATATAATTTGACCGTCTGCGTAGAATACTTGCAGGTCGGTTTCCTGCGCACCTCTCACACCCACTACCAACGCTGCCGCCGGTCCGTGGTAACTATTCAAGTGGACGATACGTCCGATACTTGGATTCATTTTTTGTTCACCTCCCTTCACGCTTTCTGGTGGCTCTCCTATCCTTTGCGTTCGCGGAATCGCTAGGATATCCAATGTTCAAACGCTGGCCTGTCACATGGCCCTCCAGGTTCTTTTTGGCGGCCGTGGTATCATATCCGACACCAGTAGGCTTACCGTATCGCCCGAACAGTTCCTTGCGCTCCATGTCGTGAGCTGTGCGACAATGCAGATTAGTTATGACATCGCCTGTATGCCCGCAATTAGGGTAAGGGCATTTGACTGTGCTACGGATAATGATTGTCATGACTCGCCACCGTCATTAATGCCATGTTCGCGCCGGAAGGTTAGGACTTCATCTTCTGTAACGTGTCCGGCTTTGATCATGAGTCCGAGGTGGGTAACGCCGAATGCCGCCGCAAGCTTTCGAACCACATCAGGGGAAACAACACACTTTTTGCCGTTTTCAAGTTGCGAGAGGTATGGGTGCGAAACACCCGAAGCATCTTTCACGTCTTGGAGAGTCATACCCTTTGCATTCCTGAGCTGCCGCAGATATTCACCGAATGGCTGAGTGCTCATGTTCGTCTCCCTCCATTTCAGCAATTTCCTTATCCAGCCACCCGACAGCAGCTTCCGGTTCATCCACTACCACCCTGCCGTTAATGATGGCCTGACGGTCAAGCATTAGCCGAAGTTTATGGGCATAGGGTTCAAACTCCAGATCTTGTGGTTCAACCTGTTGGTTTATCCGCAAACCGCCAACTGCTTCACCGCCATATCCCAATCCCGGGTAAGTTGCTCCCGGCTGCTGTTGTACATGTGCTCCCACTTGATAGCCATCTTGATATGACCAGACTTGCGAGCGCTGTTCGCCAATTGCTTGTAAAGCAACATGTACTCCTTCAATTGCTGCTCCGATATCTTCCGTACAACACGTTTCATAAAGTGCTGCCTCCATTTCGTCTATTAATTCGCAGAAGTGCTGAACCAGGTCCATGTTCCCGGCGCACTGTGCTGCATACGCTGCTTCCTTCAAACCGTCTATGTCCCGGACCAAATCGGCGTTCAGCTTCAGAAAGTGAAGCAACTCTGCGGCCTGTATATCCTTAAGCGTTCCGGCCATGTACTGCAGGTACAGTTCTGCTAACCGGCGGTGTGTTGGGTGAATGGTGATCATTCGGCTTCTTCCTCCCTACTGCCGTCAAAGTCGAAGTCAGAGAAGTTGAACAAGTCTGCCTGATCCGCCACCTGATTCAATCGCTCCTGAACTTTCTGTATGAGTTTATCCGAGCCGTCACGCCGTTTAACCATTCCCTGCATTTGCTTGTTAAGGATTAAAGGATCCATGCAGCTATTGATGACTTGATACACCATTCGGCGAGTCTCGTTATCCGCTGAAGCGTCGTATGAGGCAATCTGCCGTAGACCTTCTCCATCTCGGAAACTGCCAATTATTTGCCGCGCTTTATCTTTCCATGCTTGCTCAGTGATTTTCGCAATATCAAGTTCAATCAGCTTCTTTATGAAGTCCACCATTTCATCCAATGTGAACGGTCCGCTCATAAACCGTTTGATTAGTTCAAGCCGTTCATCTTTATTCAGATTAAATTTACTCACGACCACTCACCACCCTTCGCGGTCCCTTAAGAGTCTCTTGCATTTTGGATTTGAGCTTTTCCAGTTCATTAATTCCACCTTGCAGTTGACCGATGCTTAACTCAATCTCTGCCCGATCCCGGCGTGTATCAATCCAGTTCTGAATGCGCTCGTCAGTCGCTACGCCGCGCATCTTAACTGCCGAAGTTAGCAAACCGTGGATGATACTTACATCGCGATACTGTGCATCAATCAACCGCTGTTTTTCTTCGTATTTCCGATCATCGTCAACTAGCTTATCCAAAGTGGATTTTGCAACCTCTGGCGGTACGCTCCTCAACTTTTCAGCTCCACTGATAGCCAAGTCAACCGGAACTTTAGCCTCTTTCAGTGCGGGGAACTCTTCGACTGCTTTCTGATACTGCTCGGCTTTATCCGGCTCCTTCGCTGTTCTGATAGCCTCCTTCTTGCCAAGCGCCGCCAGCGCTGGAAACTTCTCGACGGCTGCAACATGGCTTCGCGCTTGACTGAGGGTTGGTTGTGGAACTCCTATGAGTTCTGCCACCTTTTCCTCCGAATCAGGCTTGTGCGGTCTTCCCATTGACTTTTCATTACCGGGCAATGAAATGTCTTCCTTAAGAACTTCCTTCGCGGCATCAGCCAATTCAACTAGGTTCTTTGAAGCCTCAAACTCAGTCAGCGCTTTGCGCTTTGTGTTCTCCTCCAGCTCTATCAGCCGCTTCTCCTTTTCGGTAAGGTCGCCCATGGTGCGGGTCTCGACTTCATCCCGCTTCAGCAGCTTGTGGGCCTCCAGGCGCCGGTGTCCGGCGATCAGGTTACCCGCCTCATCTATAATGATGGGATGCAGCAAGCCACGAGCGTTGATACTCTCTGCCAGCCCTGCGATGTCGCCCATGTCTTCACGGATGCGGGTGCCGATGTTGATGCTTTTAATTGGTGTCAGCAAGTGTGTTCACCATCCTTTCTGGTACTAATCGTAAAGTGATTAAGCTATACATGCGTTGCGATGTTACTACGGATTTCGAGGCATATTTATTTTTCTAGCGGAGTGCCTTGTTCAATTCGTGTCTCTGGGAGACACCCCGCCTCATGAAAATTTTCAATTGGAACTTGAAAGAGTTGACTCAGCTTCACAACCTCATCCACATAGAACCGAACATGACCGTTTTCTTTTCTAGAATAAGTTGTAATAGAAAGACCCAGTTCCTTAGCGGCTTCTTTTGCTTGCATCCCTGAATTAACTCTAGCTGCTTTAACACTAATCTTTAGCATTCGCTCACCTCCCTGTTCTCGGTGTCGTGTCTCCCGGAGACACCCATAGATTAGCACCTGGATTAGGCATCGTCAACCCCTAAAAGACACGTAATTATATTTTTCTTGTATAAAGTGTCTTTTTAAGGTTATACTATATTCAAACATTAGATGAAGGAGATTTTTAAATGACTGGTTCTGAGGATAGAAAATTATTTTATAGTGTAGTGGGAAGAAACATAAAAAAGTACCGTGACATTAGAAATTACAGTCTTCAGATATTGGCTGAAAAAGTTGGAATCACAAAGAAAACTGTTCAACGGTATGAAAATGGAGAACATAAATTCGACATGGATAGACTTAAAGATCTTGCAACGGCACTCGATGTTACAGTAAACCAACTAACAGAAGGTGCTTATACATATACAGGAAATGAAATTCAAGACTCTGAATACATAAGCTTGCCTGTGGTAGGAAAGATTTCTTGCGGCAATGGTCAATTAGCATATGAATCCATTGAAGGATATGAGACAACTCCACGTTCGTGGATCAACGGTGGAGAATATTTCTATCTGAGAGCGAAGGGCGATAGCATGAATGGCGCACGTATTTTTGAAGGGGATCTGTTGCTGATCCGTAAGCAGGAAGAGGTCGAAGACGGTGAAATTGCGGCTGTACTAATTGATGATGAGGCGGTCTTGAAAAAAGTATACGTGCAGAATAACACTTTGATTCTGCAATCTACTAATCCTAACTACCCACCAATTATTTTTACGGGTGATAATTCGAACATTCGCATCATCGGAAAACTAAAGAAAGTTGTTATTAATTTCTGAGCATCAATAATAAAGCTGCCCGCCTCAACTTCTGGGCGGGCAGATTCTACATGTTTATGTAGGTGTGTGCAACTCTACCGACGATAAAAACAGCCTCTCTATCTTCTTCGGAAAAGGCCGGATTAGAAGGTACTAATTTGTATACCCCACCCTTCCGCTCAACTCTTCTGAAATCGAGTTGAGAGATATCAGAGACTCTTGCGATAGCACAAATATCACGAATCTGGTAAGTGTCCGCTTCTTGCACAAGGACATAGTCCCCAGGGTAAAGGCGATCACCAGTCATACTATCATCGCCAACTCGGTAATAGAATTCATTCATACCATAACGCACCCCCATGATGATATAATTCATTATAAAAGCTTAAGGAAGGAGAAAATATGGCGTTCCTGCTCGGGGAATGCCTACTACTGGAATTGTTAGAACAAGTCGATATGTCCCAAGCTGAATTTGCAAAACGCTTGAAATGTTCGAGACAATATGTAGGCCAACTTATTACTAAAAAAGACAACGCCACAATGTCTCTTGAATTTGCAATTAATGCTGCAGACGTTTTAGGTTGTTCTGTAAATGAACTTTATACACTTCGTGAGACCAGTAGTAGGAAAGGGCATTAAGCCCTCCCCCGAGCAGAGTGTCAAGCTATAACTTGACTACCTAGTAGAATTATATCTCTTTTTGCCAAATAATACTGTCGCTCTCTGTCGCATATTATTTTACCGTTCAAACTGTATGAACGGTAATGATCAATCCATTTTACTTCGATTTCTCCTCGAAACCCTCACACTCTTTCCTTCTTTGGTTTTGTCGAAATATGCTTCGTTCGAAATTTTGTCATAATACTGTACCAGATTGATATTGGTCAAGTTAGATTTCTCTAAAGATTCGAATCCTTCTGACAGCAGAACTTCAGCAAAATCCTTAAGTGTAACAGCAGGCCTATAGACCTGATCCTTTGTATGGATCAGCGTCAATCTTTCTGCGGCGTGGATAAACAGCACCTCTTTAGAGTTAATTACATCGGCATTGCCGGTCTTTAAATGGATCACTGGGATGTCCATATGATTATCACCTCAGGTATATCTTTCCGCATATTAAAGACAATCATACAAACATTGTAAAAATTCGTAGTAAAATTTTCCTATCTCTGGTAGACTTGCTTTGTAAATTATTATCATTTTTAGGGGGAAGAAGATTGAAAAAGCCGATTTATAAGAAATGGTGGTTTTGGATTGTATTAATCATTGTTATCGCTGCTATTGGTAATATGGGTGATGACACAGAATCAACTGCTTCTGTCGAACCAGTTGCAACCAAGCAAGCTCAAGCTGCAATTGCTGAAAAGACCGACGCTCCCACTGCAACTCCAACTGCTGAGGAACTAAAGGCAATTGAAGAAGAAACAAAGAAAAAAGCGGAAGCAGATAAAAAGGCTAAGGAAGAAGCAGAAGCTAAAGATAAAGCTGCAGCTGAAGCTAAGGCAAAAGAGGATAGTGTCCCTAGAGAACATAAATCAGCATTAAAAAAAGCGGAAATGTATGCAGAAGCTATGAATATGTCAAAGACAGGCATTTACGATCAGTTGACTTCTGAATATGGAGAGAATTTTCCACCAGAAGCCGCTCAATATGCCATCGATAACATTGTATTTGATTGGAAAGAAAATGCATTAAAAAAGGCACAATCATATGCAGAAGATATGAGTATGTCAGATTCGGCTGTTTACGATCAATTGATTTCAGAATACGGGGAAAAATTCACTGCGGAAGAAGCGCAATATGCGATAGATAATTTAGAATAAGATAAGTAACAAAAAAATCCCTACCAGCCACAAAGGCCAGAAGGGATTTTTTTAATATGAAACCGCAAGAATATCCTCTATCTTAATCCAATCCCAGTCGTCCTCGGACCAGCGCAGCTTGATCTGTCTCAGCTGCCGGTCTACGGACAACACAATGCCTTTGTACTGCGGCTCCTCAAACGGGTCATACATCGTAATTGTAACCGGCACCCTCTCGTTAAGCGACAGCCTCAGCCCCCTCTCAATCTCAGCCAGTCTAAACTCGTCCAGCTCCGGCTTTACGCGGCGGACCTGATTCCGCTCCTCGCTGATTATGCGCAGCTTGTGCTCTGGTATAATCATCCGGCTGCTCTCCCACAGTCCATTTCCTTCAAGCTTCCTGCGCTGTGGTGGTTTCAATATCATCTACAACTCCCTTAATCACTCGTAAGGCCCTTGGCTTGTTGTGACCCCGCTGTATATATCCTTTGTACTCCAGTCGTTCCAATAGCCCATGTATGACTGCAGTCGAGCTTAGTCCTACCTCTTTCGCGAGTTCACGCAAGGTCGGCGGGTAATGGTCCCTGGCAACGATCATGATCAACGCCTCCAGGACTTCTTTTTCTTTATCTGTAATTGGCTTCACGCGATTGCTCCCTTCTTAATTAACTGCCAAGCGAGTATATTCGCCGCCAGGAACAAGCGCGGTGCGCCTGTAGTTATACATGTGGCCCGGATGCGACCGTTACGGATACCGTTTACCTCGATCTTACGCTGGGTGATCTCTCCGCTCTTTGCTTGATATACAATTTCAATGGTTTGACCAATCTGCATTTGCATGTTGATTCCCTCCAAAATAAGAACGTTTGTTTGTATTATATGCGTGAAAGGGATTTTTAAGCAATGGAAAATAATTCTTCATGCTCTTATTTTGTTCGCTTCTCAATGAGTATCTTTTGTGCCATTATTAAATTACAGCAAGGGACACACGGATCACCAATAAGCCGGATATACCGGATGAGGGCGAGAGGATGAATTCATATGATGAACGTAAAAATTAACGGCACTGACAAAACTGCAACTCTGAGCATGTTCAATGATAATACTGGAGTAGATTCTGTTGTAGACTTCGTTGGAAACTATGATGCTTTGGCCGATGGGAAGTTCGTTTACGACGATGAAACCGGTACATACAGTACCGATCAAGATACCTTCGACTGGTGGGACAAAGTCATTACCGATAACAAGTTGCTCGAAGAACGCATTGCTGATTTGAAGGTCAAACACGATCCAGAAGCCGTTGACGAGGTTGTGCACGCCTCTGCTGATGTTGACTTAGAAGACATGGCGGCAGCCGTGAACAAGGCTCTGGACGAAGGATTCGAGGGTTCAGAGGGAAAGTAACACCGCTCCTCGAATACGTAGATGTTCCCTGGGTGGCTAACCACCTGGAGAAGTCGCGCCGCAATGTAGATATTGCGGCAAAGCGAGCGCTGAATCCGAAATATCGCGGGTCATTCCTGCGCCCGGATGCAGTGGTCGAGGGGCGGCCCCTTTGGTTAAAGGATCGCTGGCTGTGAATAAGACGAGGAAACCCAGGAAGCTTAAATATACCAATCAACAAATACTGGACGCGATTCGTCACCAGTATCGCTTGCACGAAGATTGTTTAACATCTGATCAGTATAAGGATTCACGCCAATTGCCTAATCTATCAACCGCTATTAAGCGGTTCGGATCTGTTAAGGCCGTATGGAAGGCAGCTGGCCTTAAAGTCCCTAAGAAAAAAACAAACTATGCAAGTAAACGGTATGTGAATTTCAAAACGATTTCTATAGAGGAATTGTTGGAGTTTTTACGCCATTCTCTTCTAACCATCGGGTATATCCCGTTGGCATTGGATTACTCCAAGATGAAACAAAAACCACCACTCGCGGCCTTATCTAACCGGGGTCTGACATGGAGACAATCAGTGGAAAAGGCTGGATTCAGTTTCGATAAATCCCGAGAGGCGGGAAAGCTAATCCCCTTGGATGAAGGATTTGCTAATTCCAGAAAATATCGTGACCGGGCAAGAAAGCAAAAACTTCGTGCAGAGCTTGTGCGTTTAGGGCGTTGCCCTCAATGCCGGAAGCCATGGGAAGAACCAAAACCAAATGGAAGAGGAAAAAAACCGGATCATTGTCGCCAATGTCAGATTTATTACAAAGAAAGATATGAGGACAGACGGAGGAATGTAGATGAAAGCTAATCATAGGTTATGCCCCATCTGCAACAACCCGTTGGGCCGTAACAAGAACTGTTGCTCCATGGCCTGCTATGCAGTGCATAAGTCTAATTTCAAACCCTGTGTAATTTGCCATAAGTCATTTCAAGCCCCGCCCAGCAGCTTAGCAGTCACCTGTAGCACGACGTGTTCCAAAGAGCACAGGCGGCGTTTGGCCGCAGACGGTGTTAACTCGGCTGCATTAGAAAAGGCTCACGCTGCCCAGCCCAGCAATCCGCTGACCGGACGGTTTGAGACGCATGTCAACGCTAAAGACTGGGTAATCCTCTCTCCAGATGGCACAGAGCACCGCTGCCGCAATCTAATGCTGTGGCTGCGGGAACACGCCGATCTGCTAGATGGGACCGTCATACAGGCATTTGACGGGTTTGCGAAGATGAAACAGACTGCGCTTGGAAAAAGGCCCAAAAACAAAAGCTATCAGTGGAGGGGTTGGAGGCTTAAAGATTGGGGCGATTAACCGTCGCAGCATTAACAGTCCGGATAACACAAACACCCCGTTAACCTTGATTGGTTGGCGGGGTGTTATTTTATGCTAAATGATCCGCGCTGCCTCGGACACAATCCTATTTACATTTGTCTCCTGAGGATAAAATATATACTTCCCTTGATCAATCGCGTATGCCTTAGCCTCCCACATAGCCGCGTGAGAGATAAATCTAGTAAGCACGGCGATAACGTCAGCTTGGTCAAGGCTGGCATAAAAGTCAGGGTCTAGCTTGTCAGCGTTATGGGTGAGTATGCGGCAAGGGTAATCGCCTGAACTCCTCCGCCGGTTACCGCCAATGATGGCTAGAGTCTTGCCTGCCAGCTTGGAGAGATCATCTACAGTGTCACCTAGCTCAATTGCTTCTCTCAGCTCCGGCGGCTCTCCGGCATCCGCCGGCTTCTCATCTGGCCGGAGTTGTCGCAGCTCGCCCATCAACTCTCCGATAAAGCTTTTCAATTCCCGGATGCGCCGCTGGTCTTCTTGGCTCCTTGCTTCGGACGGCTGGTTCTGCTGCTCTAACCCCCTGATCCTCTCATTGGCTGCCCCTAGCTTATCCCGCAACCCGGCTAACTCATGCTTTTGCTTCTCGGACTCTCGCATAAGGGCTGTGGACTGTACGGATTTTTTTTGAATATCCTCTGTGAGTTGACCGATCCACCGTAGTAAGAAGGCATTATCCCCCTTCTCACGCCGGAACAACTGGCCGATATATTTTGTCCGTTGATCCTCCAGTGCTGGAGCGATGGGGAAATACATAATGGCAAAGCGCGTCCGCGCAGCTCCATACATTTTGGCGTAGAGGTCCGGTGTCCACCCCATAGCCCCAATATATAAGATTTCTTCCTGGATAAAATACACGTTCGCCGCACGCCAAAAGGACGAACGCTCGGCTTCAGTTACAACCTTTGCAGCCACCTCCCGCCGAGCTTGCTGCTCTGTTTTCCAGCTTGCTGTAAGTCCGATGGCTGCTGCGCCAGTCTCAATTTCAGAACGAAGCAGCTCCCCGACAGCAGCGCGCCAGTCTTCCAGCGCATACTCCACATAGGCTCCCCAAAAGGCACGCTCCTGGTCCTGATAAATCTCATAGCGGCGCTTATGGCCCTCCTGCATTAACTCCCCTATCTCTGGATCAATCGCCCCGCCGTAGTCGATGTTAACCTGCAATATATCCTTGCGAGAGTCTTGATCGCGGTAAATAAAACGCTCTGGAGGATACGCCGTGCTGCATTTAGTGCATTGGATAGGTCTTACTTGGTGGTTAGTATCATCCATTGCATCCTCCAGCTTACGATACAGCATACGCCCGTAATCATGGATCATGACCTCGGCATAATGGTTGCATTTGGTGCAGCGACCTACTGAGTAGACCTTAACGTGTACAGGTTTGTCCATAAAGTCCATGAGTTACTGATCCTCCTGTTTTTTGCGTCGTACTACCTCAGACAACTCTAAATCGTATACCTCGCATATTCGGTCCAGCACCTCCAAGGACACATAACCGTCTTTCCACAGCTTTGACGCCGTGGTTGGGGATATGCCGACCTTTGCTATAAAATCCATCTTTTTAATTGTGCGCTTTACTAGCATTATACGCAGCGGTTCATACGTTATCATTTACTTTCCACCTCCACAGCTAAAACTATACACGTAACTAGATATAGTTTCAACATCACGGAATTATTTTCGCAAACCTATTGACTTAACTTCCGTGAAGGTGTAATATAATAAACAAGAAGACGGAATAATATCCGTCAAAACGAAAATGGAGGAATTAAAATGAACATCACTCAAATGTACGAAATGGTTAAAGGTATCTACGCTGCAAACGAAGACAAGTATGTTGCGATTGGCCTTCGCTTCGAAGACAAGGAACGCGAGATCGGCGAGGTTTGCGAGTACAGCAAACACAATGCCGACCGCGACGATGAGCGTGATTTTCCTGAGTTCGGCTCCGAGGATTACGAGGACATGTTCGAACTGGACGGCACATCCGCGTGGGACATGAGCGTTGACTCCACGTACCGGATCGAGCGGTGGCAAGACCCCGAAAAGGATTGCTCATTACATTTCGAGCCTCTCTACTGTTACGTAATCGCTGGCAACACCACTCGCACCCATTCAGACGCCGACCCAGGCGAGGTTGTAATCAAGGATGCTATTGTTATTGCACAAATCTTCTAATCGACAAGGGCCGCTACAGCCCCTCTATATACACGCCGCAGACACACTAAGGTGTCGGGTATGAAGGAGAACTACTCATGACAACTGAAACAATTATTCGAGTACCATTAGGATATAGCGCAAACGACTTGGCCATCGATCATCCTTGCGGAACAGAAATTCCATCTAATGGAGTTTCTGGACTGCAAAGCAAACCAGCAACTGTAGACGGAATTGATGGCCGTGATATGAGCGTTGTGACTATAAGTGGCGTTTTGGTGTATTACGCCGAAATGTCAGGATACTCAAGGAATCACGGTTTAAGCACCATATATTACGGGTGCAGACCAAGTCAGCCATACATCGAATTGGATAGTTTTCACAATTCAAATAACTCAAGATATACATTCTTTGTTCCGGATAGTTTTCGAGTCGAAAGCCTAAGAGTTGTTCAAGATGATTATAGTAGGAGCAAAATCGCTAAAAATTTAATACTTTACCCTAAAAGAGTTGAGGGGTTGAGGGATTTTTTTAAACAAGGTAGTAATTATCCAACTATTGACAAGTACAATGCAATGTTGAGCTTGTATAAGGAGGCAGGTTTAACACAACATCACTCTTATCGGGTGATGTTAGAGGGTAGAAACGAATTAATCGATAAATATGTTTATGGTCACGGTTTCTGCGTGACTGTCGGATATACTAAATGGCACCATATTGTTCAGCCGGACGGATCTGTCCTCTATGGTAAGGACGAGTTTCACAGGGAAACAGATAAAAAAATATCTGCTTCAGTAAAGGATTTTCACGAGATGATCTTAAAAGAGTCTTCCTATCCTTCGAGTTCTAGCGCTGAGTCAGAGCGCGGGCGTAGTCTCAAGCGAATACAGTATTTAATTGAGACGTATGCTTCAGACAGATTTTAGGCAATAAAAAGCCCACCGCCAGCATAATGCTAAGCGGTGGGCTTTGGTGTGTGTATCTGTTGCAATCCACACTCCTGCAAGAGGAGCGAATGCGCGTCCAGTGCTTCCGATCCGCGCAAGACCATACTATCATCTTTGGGATGATATGTAAATAAAAAGGATCATTCGCAATTAATTAAGATTGACGGTTCTTTTTATACCCAGGACTTACCTATCACACGTCACCACTCAAAAGATTATAATTATTGAGAGGTGAAATTATGTTTATATCCCCTATGCTGCTGCAAACGGCCCCCAGGCCATTTAGTCACAGTGATTATATATATGAGCCCAAGGTTGATGGCCACCGACTAATCTATTCCCAACAATCCGGCGGAGTCCGACTCTATACCCGCCACAATAACGAGTGCACCCTGCAGTACCCGGAACTGCAGCTTCCCTTTGCCGACGACATTATCCTGGACGGCGAAGTCGCCTGTGTCGACCCGTCCACCGGTGTATCAGATTTTGAATCTGTAATGAGCCGGTTCCAGACGCGCCGGGATGATAAGATTCAGCAGCTCACAGCCTCCTTGCCAGCCTATTACGCCATATTTGATATCTTGATGTATAAAGGCCAGGACATGCGCGGGTTGCCACTCCTGCGCCGCAAGGAGATCCTAGCAGGCTTGTCGCTGCCATCCAGTAGTTTTGGAGTGGTGCCGCACGTGGACGGCGCTGGGGAGGCGCTATTTAAACAAATCGAGGATCGTGGAATGGAGGGTGTTGTCGGCAAACGTAAGAACAGCATTTATGAAACTGGCCGCCGCTCCGTTGCCTGGCAGAAGGTAATCAACTGGACCTATGCTGATGTGTTTATCACAGGCTATCGTAAGCAGGAATTTGGATGGTTGGCTGCTGTACCATCCGGTACGTCCGGCAGGCTTCGCCCTGCTGGGATCATTGAGTTTGGAGCTTCACCACACCATAAGAAGGCATTTCACGGTGTGGTCCAGCAGCTTGTGAAAGGCGAGGATAAGGAGTTTGTGCACCTGGAGCCCAGGCTGCGGGCAAAGGTGCGAATGAGGAACTGGACCAAATCCGGCATGCTGCGGAGCCCAGTGTTTACGGAGTTTATCATATAATCAAAAAAAGCCCCGCCGACCCATTTAAGGTTGACGGGGCTTATTCGTTGAGGATCGACACATATGTTCTCCGTACATCATCAATCACTTGTATCACCTGATAATTTCCGCACAAGTATTCCGAATTCTTTGCTCTTATTATAATCAAACCCAGCCAATTCTACAGCTTCGCTCCAGGATATTCCGAGTTTGTAGATAGTAGTTACGTGAGGTGATAACTCTGCCTTTTTATACTCGGTCGTTGTTAGCAATTTCCCGGCAGATAAGAAGTGTTTACGCAGGGCATTTGCGATTTGATCGATGTCCATTTCTCTCCCGTTAGGCCGTCTATACTCAACGCCCGCCGCGAGACATGCTGCTTGAAATGAATGGTATCTTTTTAAAATGGTCATGTATGATGGTTTAAGTTTACTCTCTTTGTACTGTTCAACAGAAAGTGAGCCATCATACATTTCGGACGCTGCAAGCAATGCTTCAGAAATATTCCCATCTGTATACTCCCTTCCTTTCTTCTTCATTTCCTTTCCTATTTTCGGGGGTTAGGAATAAATTTCACCTTTGCTATATTACAAGCATTCTCAAATGTGCCGAATCTCGAAACAATCGCATAACTAGTTGGTTTTGATTTCGACATATTGTATATAGCCTGATTTACAAAGCCATTTTCCAATTCTACTTTTCTCAGTTGTTCATAGATTTGCTCATTTGAATAAACTTGATTCGGACTTTTTGCTAAGTCAGCGATCACCATCGCTTTCTGCAGACTTCCGTAACGTAATATCGATTCTTCATATACCGTTTTTAACAATGAGATAAAATCCTGTTCGCTCATTTCCCGTATATTGCTCATAATTCAAATTTAAACTCCCATTTTTTCACGTTTTTCTCAATTTCAATTGGAATCATGAACATTGTAATCCCCCCGTTCGGGAACCAATCTATTAGGTCACTTTGGCATCCTTTATCTTGCCGGATGTCCTCTAAGGTGTATGGATTCATCTTGATTTTTGTCGGCTTCTCTTCCGCCGCCGCAATCTCCGATTTCAAGTCTGCTCCTAATCTCATATCCGTCCTCCAGTTATTTTATGTATGCTCTAAATTCAAACCGTTCCCGTACAAAATGGGGACCGGCTATCTTGATGGAGTCTGGAGTATATCCCTCCACGATCCCTCCGTCATCCATCAGGTGACCTTCAGGGTCTGGTTCTTCCCGGTACCATACCGACACCTTAGATTGAGTCAGGGCTGCCATCAGGAAGTCTGTATCACTCTCTAGGACTTTGTATGTAGTGCTCATCTGTTTTTCATTCCAATAGATCGACCTTTTTTTTGATCTTCAAGGCGATGTATTGATTTATCAAGCTTATAGTTGAGCAAGTCCCCATTAAAAATAACGATATTAAACTGATTCGAATTTTTTGAACAGGTATACTTTACCCCATCTAATTTCATATAATCACGTATGTATTGAGCGATAGCTTGAGTCGGCATATATTCAACCAAAGATCGTTCTGAAGAAACGGGCCTTGAAAAGTTCAAATCAATTATTTTTCTAAAGCTATTAATTTTTGCGTCCTCATTTTCCCCATGAACTAAGTTCAATAACTTAAGCATTCTTTTTGGTCTGCACTCAACTATTGTAACTGGAGCAAAAATGGAAGCGTTCAGTTCCAAAAGAGCTGTAGAAATTGAATCTGCCGCATAAAGAAAAGAGACCCCTTTTGGATTTAACCTCCCTACTCCAGCCTTTCTATGAGGTGGCGCCTTAACCTCTGCTAGCTTCCTAAAAAGCCTTCCTTTTCTACCTCTATAAAAAATTTCATCAGGATAAATCTTCTCGACCCCAATACTTCTTATAAAATTAAAGATGTTCTCTTGAGAGTTAATCTCCAACTTATTAGTCAGTTTAAACCCATCCGCAAATTTGTCATACTCATCTTGTGCATATTTGTTATTGGAAATGAGAATTGATGCCCCTAAAGATTCTTCGCCAATTTGACCTCCATACTGCTTACCCTTATAAAGAATCATACTCATTTAACTCCACCTTTCAAAATTGGAAGCCTATTAAAAATAAATATGAAGTAAGTATAGTGGGAGTGGAACATTATGTATATGTACTCTATATCACTGGTAAGGAAAATTTGCCTGAACGTAAAGAAATACCCCGCCAGTGCTGGCAGGGTACGGTGCTTCCGTTGCGTCTATTCTACCTCACTCTGGGGCAAACTGTAAATTACTATATTGTGGTGACGAAGATATAAAACCTCTCCCATCATTTACCGTAATATAGTAATATGACATTAAAGGAGCTGAGGTTTTTGAAAAAAGCAATCATAGGGCTAGTCGCTGGCATGCTGATCGGATCAGCGGGAATGGCAGCAGCTGCGACAACTCAAACCGTCCAGGCTGTATTCGCTAAATTCACACTTTCTGTGGATGGCCAGAAGCAAACGCTGAAGAATGACCCGCTTGTCTATAGAGGCACGACATACTTGCCAGTCCGTGAGGTGGCCGAAATGACCGGCTACGGACTGGAGTATGACAACACGAAAAAATCCATTGATTTGAAGACGAAAGGAGATGAAGTTTCTGTGGGAATTACTGACGAAATCAATTTAAATGAATTTATTTCAACCAAGGTTTTGGTGGCAGACTATGATGTAGACGTTTCGGCTGAATCCGGAAAAATTAGAGATGTGACTTACAAAAAAAATGACAACATCATTGTTTACTCGATGCCAGGCACTTTAGTAGATGGTATTTATAACAGTGTTGATGGATTGCATAAAGCTGCGGTTAAAGATGGGGCAATATACCTGTCGAAAGAAGCAGTATCTTTTTTGGGTATATCTATTTAATAATTACCGCCTCCACGGCTCATCACGAATAATTGGCTGACTACAGTCGCAACCACACGCCCGAGATTATTGGGCGTTATTTTTATGGAGTGATACATTCCCCGATTTACCTTGCCACTATCATCCTTACTCAAATATGGAATGATATCAATGTCCTCAGCACTTGTTCCGGTAAATGGGACGACATTCCCATCCACTTCAATCGTTAGAGCCGTGGGCGTAGGGCCCGCATAAATACCATACTCTATCCCATGCGTATGAGCAGGGATTTGGTGTGTGTGTTCCATGTTGTGGCTGTGCTCCATATTGTGCGTGTGTTCCATATTGTGGGTATGGTCCATGTCGTGTGTGTGCTCCATATTGTGGGTATGGTCCATATCATGAGTATGATCCATATCGTGTACGTGGTCTGGTAAATCTATTAGATGATCATGCATAGCAGGGGAATGAGTATGGCCTGGATGCGATACATAGGTTACGTATCCTCCTCCAGTTATTAATAACTGAGTTCCGTTTGCAACCCCGTGGTTATGACCACCATCATACGTCGATGGGTCTGGTGCAAAACCAGGTGCCAGTTTATACGCACCAGTTCTTGTGTTGATTACCCCCCCGCCATCTGCCGTTGTATCTCTCGTACTCGGTCCCGCTGTGTCCCGCGTACTTGGTCCTGCTGTATCACGCGTACTCGGTCCCGCTGTCTGCCTGCTACTTGGGCCAGCTGTATCCCTTGTGCTCGGGCCTGCTGTCTCCCTGCTGCTGGGTCCGCTGGTGTTTTTTGAACTGGAACCTGAAGTCGCTGCTGGCGCCGACTCTATAGCCTTGCTATAAGCCCTGAACGCCTCCGCCTGAAACGATAGCATGACCTTATTAATCCGAGCCGTCTCCTCGGGTACATAGAATTTGAGTATGGCCGGATGCGTGGGGTCAGCATTATCCGCGAAGTCCCGAGTATCCAGATTGGTTGCCCCCTGTGCGTATGAATCATTGATATGCTGCCGGTTCTGCAAATCGGCTATGCTACCCGCGATGTCCTCCGTCCGGTTGGCAATCTCCAGCTGTGCGTCTCCCGGCGAACCTATCATATCGCCCTTGCCTTTGTTGACCACCCGCGCGATAAAGTCCTCACCCATTTCGTCGTCTCTCACACGGATTCGAGCGCCCGTCTTGAACTTATATATCTGCTGGCCCGTCAGACGGTGGATTTCAGAGGCTCCGACGCTATAGGAGACTCGTGGCACCTTTAGCTCGCTATATAGTGTCTGGCAACGCGCCAGCAATGTATCTGCATGCTCAAAGCGGCGGTCAACAAAGATGGATGACAGGATACCGTACTGAGCTTGTGCTGCTGCATCCTCGATGTACGGAAGTCCGCCGTTGATGTCCGCGAATGTGAGTTGGTTGACGCCTTCCCCGAAGCCGAGCCCATATAACCGGGTGCAGAGGTTTGTCGGGTCTACTACCTTCTCGATCTCGGTCATGTTGACACCGTACCGGATGTAGGCGGTCACCTCTTCATCTGGCGGCACAAGGTTCAGCGTCCACGGATAGGATGTTGTGTCCCAGGTCCATTGATAATCAGCGTCGAACGGCTTCGGCACCGAGAACAGCGCCCCCAGTAGCGTATCGTTCTCCCAATTGTATTCAAACTGCCGCCCGAAGCCGACCGTTCCCAGCTCCCAGCGCGGAACAACCTGTTTGGATAGGATATATTGCAGCACCTGGGCGGTGTATACTCCCAGATTGCCGACCGTATGCGACTGAAACAGAACGTCATTCAGCAGCGTGGCAAGTACGTGCTCGCATTCGTATTTGATGATAGGGCCGCTCTGATTCCGGTTCGTGGTGTTAGGTACAATGCGGAATAGTTCTATCCGTTCATACCCGTCATACAACTCCACAAAGTAAAACTCCCTACACTCGGCATTCTTTGGATCATTGCCCGGGAGGCTGAAGGATGCCGTCCACAGCGAATTGAGCGGCATGCTGTATTCGATATTATAAGCATTCTCCAGCAGCGCTACGCGCCGCATTTGAGCATCATATATTGTGATTGGTGGTTTAGCCATAAGAACCTCCTATATAAATTTATCCCGGTGCGTAATTCGAACCAAAACGTTGCGGCCAGTAGCCGGATCTGTGTAGACGATGTTGTTGCTGCCGAGATTCAGATCAAAAAAATCGCCCTGCATCATGTGCAGCGCGTTGGCTCCGTTTTTGGTAAAGGTCAGATTCTTGCTGTCGATCACGATGCGGTCTCCTGGAGCAAAGGACCCGGTGAACACTATCTCATCCAGATGGTACCGGCTACCGTTGGCCTTGAGTGTTCCGATGCCGTGCAAGATGGCTTGCTGCAGACGCTCACGGACAAACGTAGCCGTTAAGCCGCCCTCACCATCCATCTTGGCGGTGAATCTGATCTCACGTACAAATGTTGCTTTCAGTCCACCATCGCCCTGTAGCAGCGCTGATCCGGTTGCTATGATGTTGGAACCTGCGGTCAAAGTGCCTTCCCCGCGCAGGACGGCACTACCAAAGACAAACAGTGAAAACTCCCGGTTGAACGCTATCCGGTTAAATGATCCTCGATTAAACATGGACAGGTCTCCTATCCTAAAAAATGAAATAAGCCCCTGCGAGTACAGGGGCAGCAAGAGCAAAATGAACAGATATTATTCCGAAAATTATTCCTTGGTGCTGCCGTCCCGCTTATTAAAAGCCAATTCAAACAGCCCGGTCGCAGATAACCCCGCCAGACCCCCGGCCCATAGCCGCAGCACCAGGCCCAGCTCCGTAAACGGTGATGCCGCAGCGCCTACTAAGAGGCCAATTACCAGACCGATAAGAGGCAGGATGTTTTTAGGCACATTAACTGCGCTCTTAACAAGTTGCACTCCTGCCAACACAAAAACGGCCAGCACCGAAGCGAAGGCCAACACATCCGTTAAGTTTTGATTATCCATTTAGTTATCTCTCCTATTCAGTCGGCATGCCCGCAGCTCGCCGCAGGTGATTTGCCGTGTTATTGTAATAAGCCATAGCCGTCTTGTCGCCCTTAACCTTGGCGGCCATCCAGCCCGGAGAGAGCCACCGGAACACAAGCTCCTGGACGTTACTCTTATGCAGCTGCGTGAACGGCGCTGTTGATCCCGGCTGCAACGGTATCCGGGCAGCCAGCCGCAGGTTATTTGCAAGGTTGTGCAGATGCAGCGTGCCTACCGAGTCACCAGCCTGCCGGGCTGCGAACCATGCTGGAGATACATAATCATCAATGAGTGCCTGTGCGACATTGGCTGGCAGTTGCACGGCGGTGGGTGGCGAGATAACTACCGGTTGCTCTGCAATCTCCGCCACGACATCATATAGCAGATCCTTCAGCGTCTTGCCAGCAGTCTTCAGCGCCTGATCAATATCCCGCTTTCGCGCCGGGTCCAGCTGTTTATGGCTCGGGATGTGAGTCAGCGGGTTAAGTCTCCACTTGTCGCAGCAATAGGCCAGATACCACACAAAGCGCTTATATGCCTCGGCAAAAGCGATCTTGCCGCCATAACACAACTCCACACCCAGCGCGATGTCGTTGGCATCGTCGCCGTAGAGCTTGTTATCCGTGGTCACGTTGTATAGTACATGCCAAGCTTTCTCGGCTAGGTCGCTGCCGGTTCCGGTCGGGATGATCTCCAGAATCTTCTTGTCATCAACAAATGTCTGCGCGGAGGCAGATCGGTTAACGAGAGTCTGAAAATAATTGAAGTGATTATCCGCTGTTGCTCCAGGGTTGCCGGTATCGTGGGCAACTAAAAAGCCCGGAGTCCCCGATACTAACCGGGTGCCGGGTCGAACGTTTTGGCGCTTGTCGATATAACGCCGCTCGATCTTATACTTATCCTTGATCATTACTTACCTCCTAATCTAATAGCCACTACAATGGCACCCACTATAACGGTAATGATAGCTCCCCCGATTGTGCGCCAAAGCCAACGTTGCCCGTCCTCAATCCGATCCAGCCGGTGGTGCGCTGATTTAGTGGACTGCATAGCCTCTCGGGCCAAATCCCGAGTTGTTTCAATCGCAGTCGTCAAAGCAGGCACAGCTTCGAGCGTCTTTTCGATACGCGCCAGTTGTATCTGTATTTCAACCAATTTATCCTCTGTTGCCACGGTACCGCCTCCTCCTGGCATCGTCACTCCCCCTCTCTGCAATCTCCCTATAAAAACAGCCCCTGGGGATCTCCCCCAAGGGCAAAATAAAAACGCCTCAATGGGCGCTGCGGTTATCTCTATTCTTCTTATACAGCCAGAAATTCCAGTCCGCTGTCCGTCAGGATCACTTTAACCTGAGTCTTAAGAGCCTCTGTAGGCACTGCACTAAAAGCGAGTTTACCCAATATGACTCTCTGTGCCAAAAACAATGCAATCATGTTATCACCTCCTCCCAGATGTAACAGCCACCATACCAACAACCGAGCATCATTGAGCCTTGATGATCATTTCCTGTAGAACGTCCTCGATAAAATCAGATCGCTCAGATTGTGCAGCCAGTTGCGCCTTCAGCAATTCATTTTCCTTCTGCAGTTGTTGAACCTCTGTCAGCTGAGGCGGGTGGGCCGTTTGGTACTGCTCCCACATTGTTGCCAACTCCACATCTGTGCGCTCGACCATATCGTCACCCTCAACGTACCAGCGCGGGATAACGCCGTTATACCAGAGGTCCAGGTTAAAGTGTCTGCCGCCGTTCTCTGTGACTAGCAGATCGCCGGGTTGCGGCTGCTCGAAGGCATCAGAAAAAGCGCGGATCACGTTGTCGTCTGTGTCCACGCGGATATAGTGTTTATACATGTCGTCCCCCCTTATAGTTCAGCATCTGCGGCAAAGTGGAAAAATCGTCGATTAGTTGTAGATCCATTCAGAGTGTAATTATGCCGGATTCCCGCTTCGTCTCCGATGCATGCGACACCAGATGATATAGTACGGTCAGCAGTACCATCACTCACCATACCAACGCCGCCCCCTTTACCATAAGCCGTCACTGTCGGTGTTACACGCTTGCGTGTCTTAAACGATGTATACCCAAAGTGAGGGCCACCTACCGTACCGTCTTCGGATACACCATATAGCGATCCGTTTTCAGTCGCCGTACCCGGTGCATCCTCAAGATAATAACTTTTTTCATAGTATCGTTGACATAAAGCCAACTCATCGGCCAGGCTTCGCGCCTGAAAAGGCAGAGCAACTTCACCCACATTTACTTGCGCCTGAGCAATGTCTACATAACCAGTTGCCCAACTACCTACCGCTCCGCTCGGCGCTGATACGATCGTATTCCCAGCCTTGTATATAATAAGCGAAACGGCGAGATAACTTCCAACGCCGACCGTTTTGCCGGATATGCTAGGTACGTTGATACTGACCGTGACTTTTTGCCAGGATGTCGTCAGATTAACGGTCGGTACATTAGCAGCAGTATTGACTTCTGCCGATCCCCCCGATCCGAAATTTTGAATAGCCACAACTCCCACGGAACGGGCAGCATTGGCTTTCATCCAAATAGTAAAGGTGACTTTCTGCCCGGCAAAGTTACGTACATCTTCAATTGCCTGGTGGAATCGGATTAGCGATTGTGTCTGTAGAGCAGATAAAGTCAGGATATTGAAGCGTGCGAAATGCTTGGGGTTGCCCGGTACAACCGTCTGTCCGGCGGCGAAATCCTGGCGTACCCAGCTGCTTGTATTCCCCGTAACAGATCCTGCATATATCTGGCTCCACCACCGATCAGGACCGTATCCATATGCATTTGATCCGTCCCCTCCAGGCAGCACCGAAGTTCCCCGCTGCCATATGTCAACCCCACCGTTTATTAACGCCTGCTGGTTTTTGTTATACGGAACATTCTCAGCCGCCAAAAACAGCGTATCCCCGCCTGAAACATTACCGATATACAGGTCTTTGGAATCCGTGCAATACCCCGGCTCCGCAACGCTCAGACCGCCCAATGCGGCCAATTGCGCCTTAGTCCCGCGCCGTACTTGTATCTTATTAGCCATAATGTACAGCCCTCCTTAAAATGTACCGCCGTCAATGACTGCTATCTGAGCGTCTATAGCCTGAGCCGTCCGTTGCGGCGTCATATACTTAACCGCGCTCGTTCCGGCCTCTGCCTCGGCTTGCGTAGCAACTCCATAGTTGCCCACGCTACCCAGGCCCACATCTGTTGCGGTCAGCGTCACGGCTCCAGTCCGGCCAGCCACGGAGGATACAGCCCCAGTAGGTGCGAGGATCTCCTGCCAGTTAGCCAGTGTCGAGGCACCTGCCACCCGTAGGATATAGGTCTTGTTTAGGTCCGTCCTGATTGCAATGTCTCCGACCTCAGCTGTCAACGCCAGCATGGCCGCTTGGGTGGCAACTACAAAGGTGTCTGAAATAGCCAGTGCGGGCAGGACGCTATCCGGTAGTTTGCCTCCAACACCAAGGATAGGCACATTTCCCGCAGCCGTGCCTGTATCCTTGCTTGCCACTGTCCCTGCGTCCGTAATTTTGGCGAGTGTCAGGTTAGGAACATCTGCTGCGGTCATCTGAGAGGCGGCGGTTACGCGGCCTTTAGCATCTACCGTTGCCTTTGTATATGTTCCTGCCGCAACGCCTGTGTTAGCAAGCACAACGGCAATTGGCGCATTAGCCGATCCATCGAAGGATACAGACCCGGAGGCGTCTCCGGTAAGCGATATGGTGCGTGCTGTAGCAAGTTTTGCTGCTGTTTCCGCTGCTGCAGCGTCTGGATTTACCATGACTTTCCCGCTGCCTGTGCCTACCCAAACCTTTCCCGTATCTGTCGCGAGCGCTAACTCTCCAGCCTCTAATGTTAGGCCCGGAATATTGGCGGATAACCCGCGCTTGATCTTAATAATCGGCATCGTTCATACCACCTCTACTATTTTTCAAGGCCTCTATCTCCACAACTACATCAGCACTTAATGTATTTGGATTGATTTCTTTCGGACCTTCCGCTGTCCCGATATACACTTTGTCTCTCTCAATATCAAGACACACCTCGCCAACTGCCAATCCTTTAGATTCCTTTGGAATACTAATTTTCAATAGTATCTCCTCCTTTAATATGTGCCGCCGTCAATAACGGGCCCTGTCGGATCATTACCGTCAAATGTGCCGCCGTTAATCGGCATGTATGCCAAAAAATCAATCAGATCAAGGATGTTGGCTCTGACGGTATTGTGATCGTAGGCGGTAAAGTACCGGGCAACCTTAGACCCACTAACCCAAACTTTTGCGCCCGTCCCGTCAAACCCGCGTGTACAGCCCGTTAGGTTGTTGCCCGTCTTACCTGTATAGAGTACGGTCTCCGAACTCTCGTCTGTGCCGATTGTCAACACGTTAGGAGCAGGCGGCAACTTGCTTGCATCTGTCACGGCTACCGTAGTCGTCGCTGCTGTGAGTGCCGCTGACAACTCCGTGCCGGGCGAGTTGGCAATTGCCGGATACATCGGTTGTTGTGCCATTAGGCTCGCCTCCTTATCTTTGTGTCAGCTGGAGTTCACCGACCACAAATTTAAAAATATCACCCGTCAGGATTGACCGAGAATCTGTTAATTCCCCAAAGTAAAGGAGATTCCCCCCTGTGGCTGCATCCCTTATGCCAATGTGAGTGATCTGGCCCCAGTTTGCTGTAGCCAGTGGGTATGCAATCTCTGCCGTGTTTTTAATAGTCTGAATACCGCTTACTGCCGCAGGAGCCGCAAACGTGACTGCCCGCCGAACATAAGCGCCACCCGACACTTCCAGCCCCGTGTCTACCTTTGTGGGGTTACTGGTGTAGAGAGCGACAAAAAGTGCCGCGGGCGGTGTAAACGGAGTATTGCGAAAAGCCAAGTTAAGGTATACCTTTGCTAAATAATCGGATACATTCAATGCGTTCGCCTCCTATTCGAGTTTGTACTCGTTCGAAATCCTGAAATTCGACAATGTGTTTGGGCCCGTGTTTGTCAGTATGATCACGGCCTCTGAACGAATATTCCCTGCTGATTGAATTAACAACGTTGTCGGTGAAACAGTAATGACTTGCTCCGTGATATGTTCCTTCACCGAATAAGCGAACGGGTCAAAAGCCACCAGCTCCAGTTCAAACATACCAATGCTGTTATAGATCAACCGTTCCAGCGAAGCAGATCCCGCATATCTAACCAGGTAGAATTTATCCGGCTCGTAATAGCGAACTAACTGTACTGTTCGGGGCCTGCCGTAAGAGTCCGTTAGGTGTCTGGCCAGAGAGCGCACCCGCTGCTGTAAGCCTGCTGCGCTAGGAGTATCATAATTTGTACCGTCCGCAACAAAGGCACAAGAAAAAGAAAAGACGCGTTCCGTTAGGTCCGCGCCAAAATCGTATTGCCCGTGCTTGCCGGGTATTGTAACGCCGATATCACGGGTGCCGGGGAGTAATGGTTCTTTACTCTCTTCCAACACCCGAAAGCCTAAATCAACATCCCGGATGCCTCCGAGCGAAATACTGCTTGTCATGTTAAACCCAACCCCCTTGCTGCCCGAGTGACTGAGCTCATTTGCCGACGGGATACATTGGTCTCAATCTGCTTGCCATCGAGATAGATGTTATTGTGCAAGACCAGTTCCCCGTCACCCAGCAGCCCAGCAGCCGATCCGGTAGAAGTCCTGCTGTCATTCTCCAGCGGCTGAATCCGGCTGTCGATTGCGCTCAGGCTTGGCGAGCTGAGGTCTATCGCAGCGGCGTCTGCCATATCCTGCGCAGCGCCTTCCACGGCCGACATCTGCCGTTCCATTCCCAAGGCCAGACCTTTGCCAATAAACTCGCCCAGAGCGATCATGACGCGGCTTGGTGACTTGATCTTCAGGGTGTCTTTGATTCCATTGGTGGCCGCTTGCGCTGTGGCAGCAGCCGCATTCGTGATGGCGCTTGTTCCCGACTTCATTCCCTGGATAACGCCGTTGACAATGTTCAGCCCGTAACTTTTCGCCTGAGCCTCAGCCCATTTCTTTTGCGCGGCTGTCCCGGAAGCCAACAGGCTGTTGAGATAGGCAATCTCGTTTGACATATTAGGAGTTGTCGTTGCCGCCTTGGCCGTTTTGCCGACCATTGAGAGGATATCATCTACCGCTGACTTGATGCTGTTCTTGGTGCTGTTAAGTCCGCTCAGCAAGCTCTCACCGAAGGACTGTCCAGCGTCTTGCCATTTGGGGTTGTACTCTGCCAGCAGGTCAATCAACTCTTTGTTGTTGCCATCGAGCATCAGACGCCGCGCCTCAGCTTGCAGAGCCTCTTCTGTGTTGAGGCTTGCATAGTGGGTCTTGGTAGATTCCATCTGAGTAGTGAGGCTGTCTGCAGTTGCCTGAGCGCTTTTTTCCTCTATTGATTTTTTGTTTTCATAGTCTAAACGGAGCACTTCGGCCTTTTGCTCTGATTGGCTTTTGATGTTGTTCATTTCAGTCTTCAGCGTGTCGATTTGCGTTTGTCTTTGCTCCAGCAAATACTTTCGCTGCCGCTCTGCAAGCATGTCGTCCAGCTCGGCCTGAATCTTTTCGCGGGCTTCGGCGGTATCGGCATCTGTCAGTTCTTTTTGCTTGTCAGCCAACTTCTTTTGGTAAGCCGCCTCTTCTGCCGCGATATCCTCCGCCTTGGTCAGTCCCTCAATACTGTCTATCTGTCCTTGCAACCCCAGAAGTTGTGCCTGAGTCTGAGCATCAAGTGTTTTGACCATTGCTTGGTACTCAGCGTCATACCCTGCAATGATGGCCTCTGACGCTACTTTGTGCTGGTCAATACGCTTTTGCAAGGCATCTGTAGCGATCTTCTCTTCTGCCGTGTAACGGGCCTTCAGGGCGTTCACAGCAGCCGTGCTGAGCGTTTCAATAGATTTGACCTGTTCGTCGTACAGCGCCTTTGCTTGGGCCGCTGCTTCTTTTGCAAGCTCAGCCCGAATTTTATTGACCTGCTTATCGATAGCGATACGCTCGGTAGTGCCGACCTTATATTTGGTCTGCAATTTCTCCCAGGCTCCCAGCTCCTGCTGCTGGGATATTTCATTCGCCTGCTTCCGTGCTTCGATAAATGTCTTTGAATCCTCGAATTGCTTTTTGGCAGCTGCCGCCGCATCCTTCGCCACCTGATCATTGGCCTTCTTGATGGCTAGGTTTATCTTCTGGACTTGCTCCCCGGTGCGGGCATAGGCCTGCTTCACCTTTTCCAAGGAGGCTATATATCCCACTTCATCGACAGCGCCCATTTTGTATTTGTACTGCGCAGTCCCGAGCGCATCATTGAATGCTTTATTCGCAGCTGTTGCAGCTTTTTTTGCAGCAGATGCGGCTTCTCTTTGCGCTTTTTCTGCTGCAGATGCGGCAGCCTTCTGCACTTTTTCAGTAGCCTTCCGAGTCTTTTCGGCAGCCTTGCCAGCAGATTTTTCCGCAGCAGCTCCTGCCTCGCCGGTTAACTGCTCGATAGCCGCTTTAGCCTTGCTTTTGGAGTTATTAATCCCAACAACAAGACCCTGCCCAATATTTTCTCCATATCCAGTTGTGAGCCGGGAAGGGGAGTGAATCCCAAAGAAATTTTTAATTGTATTCCCGATGCTCTCCGCTACATCCTTAGCCTTTTCGACGGCTGCAGATGCCATACTACCGATACCATTGACCAGACCTTCCATGATGTTCTTGCCGATCTTCTTCAGGTCTATCCCCTTGAAGAATGCCATCACCTTGCCCCAAATGCCTTCGATCACACCTTGAATAGTGCTAAAAATGTTTTTTATGCTAGTGAGCATGCTTTGGAAGTTATTCTTTACTCCCGTCCAAATTCCCTTAGCAACTGTTACAACCGACTGAGAAAGAGACTGCCAAATCGAAGCCCCGAGAGTACGGAGTCGCGTGAATATCCCGATCCCCTCGGTGAACATGTTTTTGAAGAAATTAACCACGCCACTGACCATCTTGGATATCAGAGAGGTTGCAGAACCTTGCAGACTTTTGAATGCATTGACGATTCCAGTGCCCATGTTTTTCATAATGGACACTCCAGATTTCAGAAGGTTAGTAAAGAGTGTCTTCAGGCCACCCAAGAAGTTCAAGGTCATGAGGCCCATCACAAAATCAATAGCCCCGCCAAGTAGTTGCTTAATGCCTTCCCACATTTTGGACCAGTCGCCCGTGAACAGGCCGGTAAATATCTTGATTAGACCCATGATCATATCCAAAGCGCCACTTATCACATTTTTGATGGCCGTCCAAGCCATGTCGATGATGAACTTGATGGCAGGCATGATGAATTCAATCACTTTCTTGATGCCGTTAAAAGCGTTAGTTACGGCCTGCAGGATCTGGGTTCCGTTGGTATCCCAAAACTTTTTGATCTTATCGATCTGGCCCATAACAAATGCCGAGATTGCCCCCCACGCCGAGAGCGCTACGGACTTAATAGACTCCCAAGCGCTGTTCATCGTGTCCCGCACGGTGTCGCTGGTTTTGTAAAGATAGACCAGCCCCGCCACCAATGCGGCTACCCCTACTATAATCAGTCCGACTGGGCCTGTGAGGGCTGAAAACAAGGGGATGAGTCCAGATATAGAGCTGACAACTTGACCTAATATCACAAGCAAAGGCCCAACCGCTGCCGCAATAGCCGCTACAGTCACAATCATCTGCTGTGATGCAGGACTAAGCGTCGAAAACTTCTCTGCCAGTTCTGTTATCTTGTCGATAAAAGGCTCTATCGAATCTACGGCTTGGAGCACAATAGGCATGAGCACGTCGCCCAGAGTGATTGCGATATCCGCCAGTTTGTTTTTGAGTATCTGCATTTGGCTTTCGAACGTCTTGTATCGTTCTTCTGCTTCTTTTGTAAGAGCAGAATTTTCTTCCCATGCCTGATTTGATAAGTCTACCGCTCCAGCAAATAACTCACTCGCATTACCAGCCCGCAGCAAACTGTCTCTCAAACGGATTTCCGAAATGCCCATTTCCTCGAGCATATTAATCGCTGATGTTCCAGCGCTCTCAGCTCCACCCAAACCATTAATGAAAGCGCCGAGCGCTCCCACAGCATCATCCTTGAATGCTTTTCCGAACTGCTCTGAAGTCATTCCTGCGATCTTTCCAAAGTTCTGAAGATCCACACCGCCATCTACGATGTTTCCCATTTGAGTTTGTGTCAGCCCTAACGCATCAGCTAGTGCCTTAAAATCCTTGCTGTTGTTATCTGCAAGCAGTTGCAGCTCCCTTAAAGACATCCCTGTCGCTTGGGTCAGAGCGTCCATCTTATCCATGCTTGTGGCTGCAACCTGCATGCGAACCATAACGCGCGATATTGCTGACCCACCCATTTCCGCCTCGATGCCAACGGAAGAAAGCGCCGCGGCCAAGCCTAAGATATCTGCCTCAGACATCCCCACCTGTGAGCCAGCCCCGGCAAGTCTCAGCGCCATGTCCGTAATCTCAGATTCAGTCGTGGCGAAATTGTTACCGAGAGCGACAATGGATGATCCAAGCCTATCAAACTGGTCTTGCGGCATTTGAGTGATATTTGCCAGCCGCGCTAGAGCACTCGCTGCTTCGTCGCTACTCATATTTGTTGCTATGCCTAAATCGACCATAGTTTTTGTAAAGCCGAGGATCGCGCTAGTCTTGATGCCCAACTGACCAGCCGCTTCCCCTACTCTTGCAATCTCCGATGCTGATTGAGGCATATCTTTAGCCATATCACGAATGCCTTGCCTTAACTCGGAGAATTCGGCTTCTGTGGCGTCCACTGTTTTTCGTACACCAGCAAAAGCAGATTCAAAATCAGAGGCGACTTTGAGCGATGCCGCACCAACCGCAACGAGGGGGACTGTAACCAGCGCGGTCATTGACTTACCTACATCAGCCATGCCTTTTCCGAATTTATCGACTGACTTCTGCGCCTGCTTCATGGCGTCATCAAGGCCAGTATTATTGCCCAAGATGTTTATGACAAGGTTACCGAGTAAACTCATGATCCCCCTCCTTCCGGCCGCTTGATGCGGTCACCGTATTGCTTCCGAAATGCCGCCTTATCCGGGGTTTGATTACCATCGCCTCGGACTCGCCGTTCCTTCTTGGGCTGTTCTTTCGCACCAAAAAGGCCGACCCCAATGCGGCCGACCAAGATGTTCGATTTATTCTCTTCATGTTCCATCCCGTAGTCGTAATACATCATGATCTGCGGGAAGGACATGTGATCCAGCATGTAATCAGGCGTTGCCCAGGAGTACATTGCGCCCATTCGCGCAAAAATACGCCCCAACTCTATAGGCTGGGGCTTACCTCGTTTTTTTCGGAATCGGCACCAGCTCTATCCTTGACCGGCTCCAGTACAAATTCAATGAGTTTCAGCAGTTGATTAAGGTCGGTGTTATCAACAATCCAGTCCGCTGTAACCTCTGGGAAGGATGGCCGCAGGATGCTCGCCACCTGATCAAGCAGCAACGGGAAGGTGTCTTGACTTCCTGACTGCAGCTTGTCGGAGTTTTTGGCGATATCCAGAGTTACCCGGGACGGGATGCGGGATACATCAATTCGTTTCCCAGCAAGGATGACAACCCGCTCCTCTGGGATGATTTGATCCAGGTCAAGAATCACTTGTTTTTTTGACATTTTTAATTAAACCCCCTGTTCATCATAAATTTCGAAAAGTTGTTCTCCGACGGCCCGGCTGGAATCCATGGTGCCGTTCATGCGGATTGGTGTGATTGCTGGGTCCTCGGCGTCCGCTTCCGGGAACGTGATGTTCAGGCCGCTCTCTGGAGTCGCCTTGTAGATTGTGATACGGAATTCCTTGCCCGCGTCATCATAGTTTGTGATACGTGCAACACGGGGCTGGAAGGTCCCCAAACCGCCAGAAAGGAAACGTTGAGCCGACAGAGGGGTATAAGTGTAGTTGACCATTACGGCGTCTCCAGAAGTGATTCCGCCGCCCTCCACCCTGGAAATGACTGTGAACCCTGCGCTGTCAACGGCGAGGGTGTAATCCGTACCCGCTGCCAATGTTGTTGCGCCTTTTTTAACTGTCACTGCAGTAACAACCGTTCCGGCTCCATTTTTATGCAGGAGACGTTTTTGAACTTGATTGGATAGTGTCACTGGCTCATTGGTTACAGTTTTCGGTGTTCCGGCAATGGTTTCGATCTTGTCAATTCCACCGCGAATCGTTGCCAGAGTAGCGAGGTTGATTTCCATCAGGTCGCCCTCAATACCAGCCGCGTGATTGTTAATCCCTGTCTTGATTACCCCGGCGTTGTCACTGGTTACAGTCATCTCGTCCCAAGTTTCCTCGAAAACAATGCTGTTCATCGCCCCGAGGTCAATAAAGCTATTAATGTCTGGACCAACCTCGAATTTCGCGGAGCCAAACCGGATAGTATTTCCCGCTTGGACTGTTGTCATATTGCGTCCCATAATTGTTATTCCTCCTCAGATTTTTCGATTTTAGAAACAGAAATCGCTACATCTTGGCCTGCGTATTTCTCGATCAACTCAATAACCGACACTCCGTCAATTACCAGCTCGCCGTGTTCGTTTCTTTCGAGCACACCATAAATACTCAGCACGTTTATTCCTCCCGATAGATAATTTTGAAATCCGTTGCTATGTGATAGAGCTTTGTGTCGCTCTCGTACATGTCCCTGCTGCCCTCCCAGACGCCTTGCAGCACCCTAACGCCGCCCATATTACCCTTGTAGCGTTGGAGAGCGTCACGCACCGCCTCGGCTACCGTCTTGGCCTCGCCGTAACGAGTAGAAAACACCGAGAACTGAAATCTCGGATAGGCAACGGGAAGGTTATGGTGAGCTACCCCTGAAATCTCCAGATACGCAATGGCTGGGTATGTTGGCTTCTCCGGCAGCCAGCCTGGATGAATCCGATTGCCTACAACGCCCTGAATCTCTGGAATGGTCAGCAGGTAATCACGTAGTTTTGTTTCGATTGCCATCAGGCACCCACTCTCTCAACCACTGCCTTTACGCCCTCTATGAGCAGCTTTCGGACCTTGGCCCGGCTCTTATCCATAGATGGCCGCATGAACGGTCTCGGCGGCTGGTGGCTACTGCCGTATTCGTAGAAGGTAACGTAAAAAGGGGCAGACGCAGATAAATCTCCTTTGCGTGCCCCTACCGTTACATTTGCATAAAACGCACCTTTTTTTGATGTGCCAATGTTGATTTCCAAAGAAAAACGAGTGTTCCCCGTAGCCCCGATAGGTGCCCGGGAATCAGCTTCGCGGAATACAATTTCAGCAGCCTGAGAGATCAGGTCCCGAATCTCCTTGGTGATCTCAGCGTTTGCTCGCTTCAGCTGCCGGATAACTTCCTCTGCACCATCCACACGGATGTTTGACCTTGATGTGCGCCGGACCATTATTGACGCTCCTTGCACATCAGCTGCAGTTCTTTATTCTCATACTTCGGATTGATGATATATAGAATCTCGAATTCAACGCCTTTGTAACGTACAACCATTGTCCTATCAATCCCTTCGCGGTACCGTATACGGATGCGCGTAGTCACATCGGCGGTGACTTGTGCGGCTGCAGCTCGGTCTTGTCCTCGAAGTGGCTCTATTGCAGCCCACAGCTTTACCACTTCCACCCAATCGTCCGTAGGCTGTCCCCATTCATCCAGATCATCAGGACCAGGAGGTCGAAAGACTACGGACCGCTTATTGAGACGGTTAACAAGCACGGTCATGATTCTTCACTGATCCCCATCAATTCGATAGCTTTCGCCTTCCCTCGGACCTTTTCTCCGTTGGGAAGCTCAAAGATCCCGCCGCCAGCATGCTTCGGCCATTCCTCCGGAGTCTCTGCTGGCACATCTTGGCCGATGTATCCGAGTTTCTGGAGGTATCCAGCACGTTCCTCTCCAGCCTCATACGCCGAACCAATTTCGTGAACCTTTCCAGATCCCTTATCCCGGAATTTCTTTAACACGGGATATTCCATATCAATCACCCCGTTTTCAGTTGTAAAATCAGGCTTTCCAGTGAAAAATTGAATTTCTCAAGCTTCTCGGCAGGATCTCGGTGCTCATAGTTAATAGCACAGTAAAGCATCACGGCCAGTTTGTACCTGGCCGATCCACTTTGATCCTCTGGCACTCCCGCTACAAGCAAGTATTCCTCGGCTGCGGCAACAAAAAGAGCGAGGGTTGTATCCTCCTCGCTCCCGTCTATTCTCAGATATCCTTTTAGTTCATCCAGCGGTAAATCGAGCATGTCCGGCTCCTCTCCGCCCTATATCGTCGGCACCCAATCCAGTACGGCGGAGTACACCGTGCCGTCAATGGTCTTGACCTCAATAGTGTACTGTCCTGCTGGGTTGTTATCGCTAAACCACAGCGTTTCTTGATCGTCTGGGGTCAGTTCTGCACCGTTTTTCTTGATGTAGGTGACCGCCCCCAGCGCGAGGGAAATTCTCGCTCCCGCACCATCCAACAGCTCGAACTCGGTATGATTCACACCGTTATGTTCACCCTCCTGGCCTGTTGGATTCAATGTTGCCGGCGAAGGAGTTAGAGCTTTTTTGCGATACGGAAGGCGGACTTCAGCTTGATCTTATGGTCGAGCCAAGCCGTCAGGACGAACAGTTCAACACCTGTCTTAACGTCCTTGTCGCGGTCATACAGCACTTGTGGGTCATAATTGAAGTGTGAATACCGGAAGTCTCCGACAATTGGGTTCACGGCCGAGTCGCTGAATACAACTGGTTTTCCAAGCACCTGCTCAGGTTGTGCGCTGTACAGCGTTGCATTGCCATTCGCCAGAACCTCAATGATGTCGAGATAATCTGCATAACGCATAACAATCTTTGCATTATCTCGATAATCCTCGTGCAAGGCAGCAATAGCATTTTTAATTGCTTTATACAAGTCCGCTCCGGTGACTACCGTGATGTTGTTCTGCGTCGAATAGAAAGACATGTGCTCTTCTCCTACCTTCGGAGTTGCAGCAAACGCAACCTTCTTTTCTTTAGCAGCCAAACCACTCTCAAGTGCTTGGTCTACCGTTTGGACCAGATTGGTATCCGTTGCAGCGAGGATGGTCTCGGACACGGGCACATAAATTTTGAACTTGAAACGACCAAACGTCACCACATCTCCCTCGGCCTTCAACTCTTTAGCAGTTTCAGTGTCGAGAATGAAATCATCATCATCCAGAGTGAAAGTGATTTTAGGAATCTCAAGATTCGTTACGCTTGTCACTGTCGAAACATCGCGCAGTGGGTTCTTGACAAACGGCTCGTGCAGCAACTCTGTGGTCATTGTGGTAGGCAAGATTTTTTCTCCGCCAGTCGAGTTGTTGTCACCGAGAGCAGCTTTAATTTCTGGAGAAACAGTCTTTCCACCTACAACCGCACGGATCAAACCAGCTTTAGCAGCTGTAATTTTGGCCTTAGGGTCAGAAAGGTTTGCTCCAAGTGCCGGAGCCTTAGCTGCTAAGGACGCTGTTTGAGCCGCTTGCATTTCATCATGTTCTCTTTGCAGGATGTCAAAGCGTTCTTTCAGGTTATTCTCCTTAGTTTCCAGCGCCTTGATATCTTCGATGCTCGCTTCTGGCTTAGATGCCTCCACCAACTTCGCTTGCTTTGCAGCAGCGTATGCCGTGCCGATAGTCAACAAATCATTTTTTACATCGAACAGTGTTTTAGCCATTAATGATACCTCCCAGGTATGATTGCAAATTTTGTAATTCTAATTGAGCATTTCGGGCCATTTCAATACGTTCAGCTTCGGTATAACCTTTGTTCGAGGGAGCGACCGTCCGCTTGGAGATAGCTGCAGGAACGTTGCGATACTTTGCGAATAACTCTTCGCTAATTGACGCAGCCATTTGATTAGCTTCTTCAACGACATCACACAATCCGTATGCAAAGGCCTCGTCTGCAGAAAGCCAAGTCTCGGCATCAAGTAGATCATTCAAAGTCGCTTCATCAAGTTTATCCCCCCCTTTTTGTAAAAAACTTTGAGCAGCGGATTGCCCGATGCGTTCCAAATCGTCAGCGGCCTTTCGTAACTCTGTAGCATTGCCAACGGCTAACATCCAAGGGTGGTGAACCATCAGCATGCTGTTTTTAGGCATCCAAATTTCGTCTCCAGCCATCGCAATAACCGCGGCTATTGAAGCCGCTAATGCATCCACGTGAGATATCACTCTCGCTTTATGGCGCTGCAACATATTGAGAATGGCTAGCCCTTCAAACACTGACCCGCCAGGACTGTTGATGTAGAGATGAATGACCTCAACCCCATCAGCCAATTCGTTCAATTCGTTTTTAAATGATGTGGATGAGACTTCTCCATATTCCTCCCACGCATACTTCGTAATTTCTCCATAAATGAAGATGTCTGCTGAACTTGGATCGCTCGCAGACATCTTCATCTCCCAAAACTTATTTGGGGCTTTATTTTGTTGGGCTTTACTCATTTTTTGTACTCACCCCCTTCCGTTGTTCGACTGGTGTATCTATTGGGTACAGGTCACCACTGATGTGCAGCTTGTCTCCGCCAGATTCGGGCGGCAGCTCTTCCCAAGCTCGAACCTCATTGGGTTTGAACACCCCTGACCGGATCATTTTGAAGTAGAAATCACCTCTGGTTGCCATATCCCCACGCAAAAGAGCGCCGACAGTGAACTTGAAGTACAGTCCCTGCTGGCGCTGCTGTGGTGTGAGCAGCTTCCGGTTAAATTCCTGTTCGTACTGCCGGATAATTGGTAGCAGCGTATAAGTCACAAATTCAAGGCTCATTTGCTCCATACTGCTGTAACTTGCGCCGTCTGTCTCCCCGACCATAGTCACCGGCATGTTGAATACTGTGGCGACCCGGGACCGCGTAATCTTTTCAACCTCAAACACCTTGGAGTCGATGAAGTTACGATTGATCTCCTTGATTTCCACCCCTGGCTCTTGAATGATGACCCCGCCATTTTCTTGGTAGAATTTCGCAAAGTTCTCCCAAATCTCTTTTTTCTTATCTGCCCCAACATGCGCGGCCAGCTTCAAAATAAAAGAGGCTTTTATCGACGAATCCAATTGATCTAACGTGAACTTTCTCACAGCAGCGTCGAAGTCGATTGTTCCCCGCAGGACATCAATAGGGCTGATCCCTTTATAGCCATTCTGAGAGGTCTGCACATGGTTGATATGCACCATATCCATGTTATGGACGTAATAGGTCCCTTTGTCTCCTCGGACCATGTACCACAGCTCGTCAGTGTCTTGCTCAACAACAGGCTCAACCTTTGTCGGATCAAGCACAATCAGCGCTTCGACTTCATAGAATCGGTTATACTCTTTCATCGCATAACCATTTCCATATACATTCCGATGGGTCTCCAGCAGCCTAATAAATCCGAATGAGGTCATATTCCGGTTCGGAGCGTTCGCTATTAAGTCATTCAATCCTTCATAAACAGGGCTGTATTCCTTATAGAGTTTGATCGGAAGCACAGCCAATGAGTTTGAAAGCCGAGAGACAGCCGCGAATATCGTTTCGTTCGAAGCGAGCTCTCCCCCAGCCATACCTCTGAAGATGGAAAGTCCGTTCCTGAACCAGCTGGTGAAATTTTCTGTGCCCGCAGGAGCTTTGTTGCGGACCACATTCCAAGCCACTTTTGTTCGTTGCCATAATTTCATTTCTTGTCATCACCCCCTTAGCAGTTCCTTGATTGAAACGAATGACACATCTCCGGTTGGCGGAGCCACTGCGAGTTGCTTCATGACCTCTACATGGGCATTCAAAAAGGCCGCAAACCCGTCAATTTTACGGTAGCGACCTTGTTTTGTTGGTATTTTGTTCCGGTTTCTGTCTTCGACAAGTTTGACGTTGTTGATATACCAGCGAAACAGCCGGTTATTGTTGTAGATGACCTTACCGTCGATGAAGAGTTCCTTCAGATCGTCCATGGCCGGGCCTAGCGTCATATGACCTTGCCGGACAACCTCGCAGTTAAATCCATAGCCCTTCAAAGACTCGACAAGCCCGAACGCTTTGGCCGGGTCATACATGATCTTTTCAATCCCATATTTCTCGGATTGTTCCACAAACCAGTCGAATATGTACTCTTTTTTGACGTATTCGCCCGGAATTATGGTCAAAAGACCCATTTCTTCGTACTCTTTGTACGGCAAATCTTCGTTTCCTTGTTTCACTTTCTCGGCGGGAATCCATGTGTGGGATATCGCGAATACCTCTCCCGTCTCCAGAATCGGAAACTCTAAACAGGCACTGGTAAAGTCTTCACTGTCGGAAAGGTCAAAGCCACCAATGCAGCCTTTGCCCTCGAACTGCTTCGCATCCAGATTCTTGTTGTTGCGCTTCAGCACCTCAAAGGAGAGGAAGGACTCAGCATCAGCCTTAACGAAAATATTCAACCGCTTGGTGATAAAGTCATTCCGTTCAGCTGGAATGTGCTTGCGGTCCTCCCACTCCTTGAGCATATCCTCCATTTTAATTGTGACGCCGAGGTTTGGATTAGCCTTGATCCAATTGTCCGGGTTTTCAATGTCGTCTCCCGGGTCCAACTCAGCCATAAAGTAAAAAGCATGCTCTGCCTGTATGACACCTTCCAGCACATCCGCTGCTTTGTCGTAGTAATCCATCAACGGACCGTCCAACTGATAACCAGCTGTTGTGATGTATAGAATCATTGGCTGTGACCGAGCGCCGGTTGAGTTCTTGATGACGTTAATCAGCTTGTATGTCTTGTACTCGTGGATCTCGTCGAAAACCCCCATGCTGCAGTTCTTGCCGTCGAGTTTCTTGCTGTCGGTTGCCAACGGCAATATCTTCGACATCGTACGCCGGAAACGGATCTCATGCAGCGTTTCGTCAAAGTGCTTCCGCAGCAATGGGGACGCCTTGATCATCGCCTTACACTCATCAAACATATCCCGGGCTTGCTCTTTGGAGTTGGCTAGTTGGTAGACCCTCGCCCCATTTTCTCCATCCTTTGAAGCTCCATAGAGCGACAATCCAGACACCTTTGCTGTTTTACCATTTTTACGGGCAACAAAAATAAGCCCCTCCCGAAAGCGGCGGAACCCAGTGTCTTTATGCACCCACCCATAGAGTGAGCCGATTATGAAGTGCTGCCAGGGTTGCAACTCAAGCCGATCAAAGTCACCCATGGAAGGCTTACAGAATTTTTCGATATAACCAACAGGCCGATAGCCTTTTTCCTCGTCAAAAATAAACGGGAAGCCCGGTGTGCCTTGCCTCTTTAGATCGTTTAAATGCCGCTGACAGGCCTGATAGACCTTTTTCGATGTGATGATAAGATGTGCGACGACTGCGGTTGCATATTGTGTGGTCTGCAGCTTGGGTAGATCAGTAGCTAGAGAAGTCGTCACCTTTATCCCCACCTTCCGGAGCAACTACACCGGAGACCTTTCTGTCCGAGGCGGGGGTCAGCTTAAGCTCAGCCTGCAGTTTCCTCTGATGCTCAATAATTTTGATTACCGAGTCCACTGATTTGTTCTGCCGGTAGAGTTGTTGCGATCCGTTTATAAAGAGCTCGACCACACCGCGATCCTTTATATCCACCAAATGTTGCTGCTTCAGCTGCTCCAGCAAGGCTAAATTATCCGTAATCATGATAGTGCGATCAGATAGATTGTCGTCAATCTCCAATTCTCGTATCACGATATCGAATAACTTCTTGGCTGATCGGTCCTTGATTTCCTTTTTTGGCTTGTGTTCCATGACACCCCCCCCTCTTATATGAAATGGTCATGCGCCGAAAACGAAACTGGCAGCTCGGTCCCCTTTGGTATAGAACCCAACCTTGAGGGCAGGGGGCATCCATATAGTTCCAGTTTTTTAATTACCACTAATTTACATTATAAATCCAATAAATAACATTTAATTAACACATTTTAACAAAATTACGAGAACTCTCATAACCACCTACAAGCCGATTACAGGCGTTACAACGTATATACAGGTGTTTAAGCGAGCAGCCAGCGAAACGTCTTTAAAACGGCCTACAATGAGCTGTGTGAGCACGTATCCGTTTATATCTCCCTTTGAAGTAGACTACACCATCAGAAGACCTCGCTGTTACCCTTAGATACTATAAACCTCGCCCTCCGGGCTACTGGTGTCGCCTCTCCCCTCTCTCCAGGCCCTCCGTGCTCTTTGTTGTGACAGCCGTTACAGAGGCTTAATAGATTCTCTAGTACTAAAGCAAGATCAGGGTAATCACTCAGGGGTTTAATGTGATGGACCATATCAGCAGGAGTTAATTTCTTACGCTTTATGCAGTGCTGACATAGATAGTTGTCTCTGATGAGTGCTTGTACTCTTGCTGTCTCCCATGCTGTAGACCTGTAGAACGCTCTTGATCCCTTGTCTCGCTTATAGCGGTCATAGTAACGGTTCTGGTCACGCCTGCTCGTCACTGCCTTCACCAACCTCTATAGTTACGAAGTCAGAGAGCCGACGTGTTAGCAGCTGGCGTACTTCTTCAAGAGCTGCCTCTACACCTAATGTGTTCATATATGCCTTGGCCTTGATGCCACCTATAGTACTTGACGCTCCACTCTGAGGCTCTACCTCAGTCACATACCAAACGACAGCTCGACTACCATCAGGGGTTGCTGTGGTGTACCTTCCGGGTGGCCTGCCCTCGTCTCGCTTGTGAACTGTATAGAACTTGCCTAAATTGTCTAATGCCTCAGTAACCCTGTTCAACTCTTCCCTGCTATGGACAGCCTTTTTGAAGCTCCCACTTCCTGCCTCTTCATGCCGGGCATTATCGAAGCAACGGCCGTGTGACAGTCCTTGTGTAGGAAAGGTATGAACATGGGTTATTCCATTCTCCCGTTCTCCGTGCGGCATAATTGGTCCTCTATCATAGAGGACTATTCCGCCATCAAAGATTTTATCTTTAGGGTTATAGATGAATGGGCCGAACCTTGCCATTAACTCCCATAACCTAAAGGTGGTGTATCCATCCTCATCTTTGCTGTAATCGCAGACCCATGGTGCCCCACCACGCTGTTCTCGCATCAGCTGCTCCCCATATGGAGTAAGCTTTACCTTAACGTATTGGTCACTGCTCACCTCAAAATCCATGTGTTTCACCCCTTCTTGTCTATCACTGTCCAACATTTTGTGGTGCTACCTCTGTCACATGCCATACATCGTGTTTCGGCTCAAACAGTATGCCGCACTCGTCACGTTTAATCGCCTTATCCGAACCCGTTTCTTTCACCACTGTATAATCTTTCCTCAACATATCCAGCGCATCTGTAACCCTAAGCAGTTCCTCTTTGCTGTGAACCGTCTTCTTATACATGTTGGTTTCCTCCTTCAACTGCTACCCTCACCCGGTCCATGCCCGCTTTGATGCTGGCCTGCGTCTTCTTGATCTTCTTAAGCGTGGCAGCTTGGTCAGCCCGCGGGTTCTGGAGTTGGCTCTGTATGCGCCGGATCTTGTCTTGGAGTTGCCTCACTTCTGTATCCGTATAGAATGCTACATACTCGCGCTGGCAATGCGGGCAAGTGAAGAACGTCTTCTCAACGGCTCCTGGTAGCCTTTCTTTCTGGAAACCCTTGACCTCGAACTGTTCGCCGCATCCTTCGTTACATATGGCTGGTATGGCCTTACTGGCCTGTGCCGTGCTCAATGTGATCCCCCCTCTAATCGATTAAGGTCTGATTCAATGCTGTCGCACACTCTATGCACTCTATGAATCACAGTTGCTCTGCTGTCTGAGGGTAACCCGCCTGAATCAAGAAGCGCACTCAACCTATCCAGATAATCCATCTTCATGCTAGTGAACATCGTGTTCCTTCTGACTCTTTGCTGCTCCGCTCGTTCTTCATAATCAAAACCATCAATAGGTCTACGCATATTACTCACCCTTTCTGAATACCGTCTGATCAGGCTTGGTCGCCAGGTCAATGCCGATGATAAGAGCCCCATTATTCTTGATCCATTCCCTGTACAACTCTTCATACTTGCACTCATTGGCTTTGACAGTCTTGAGTATTTCTGCTGGCACACCGAAATAAGCGTAAATGTCTTGCTTCGTCCATCTATACTCAATTGAAGTTTCTTCATCACTTTGCTGGATTGGCGGTACCTGAATGAAGTAGCCTCCTTGCTCCAGGCTCCGCGCCGGAACCATATACCCCGGTCTTGGGTGGTCGTGATATTCGTCAATGATTCGCAATGGCTTTTCCATTGATTTCACCCTTTCACTGCAATTTCCCATGTACCTTACTTCGCCGTCACCTCATGGGCTTTTGGGGTTTAGATTATGGGCTGTTATTTGCGAACCACCTGCGACTCCTTGAGCCACATTTCTTTAGTGCCGACCTTGACCTTAACGTCGCCTATGCCTTCATCAACTTCGATGATCTCGGCTTCAGTAAGCACGCGATCTCCTACTTGATAATTAGGATTTTCTTCTCTCTCAGGTTCTCCATCCCGGAAGATCATTTCTCCTTTAAACGGCTCCGGCTTTCCCAATGCGATGTGAGGTCCGAACTTGTTCATTAGCCCCCATATTTGAAAACTAGTGTATCCTTTAGTATCCGCCCTCGATACATAAGGTCCGATATCCTTAACCCCTCGTTCGAGATAATGCAGGTTCAACTTTTCATGTCGATTCCTCAATATCTGCTCGCCGAATTCAGTCAGTTTGACTTTGACGCTCTGATTGAAGTTCATTCGGAAATCCATCGATTTCATCCTTTCGATGATTTATTAACTTATTTACGATATAACCCTCGTATTTTCGGAGACTGCTAAATCAAACCTTGCCGCAAATGCGTTTCGTTCATCGGTATTTGGATCGCCATTGTAGGCATATACCACCTGCTTTGGATCGTATGGACGCTTTGTTCTGTCCAGTGTGTACGGCCCGTGGTCACTTCCTGGGTATTTCCCCGCGTCCACGCCTGTTGTACTGATGATTGTATTCGGCGGCCTGTAAGGCTGCCCTGTGAACGGTAGGATAGGCTCGACAACTTTGAATGGCTGCAGAGCTTGAAGCTTGGCATAGGCTACCAGTTCCTCCGGCGTGCCTTCGAGTGTTCCGTCTTTATGGATTTTCATATTCACTCCCCCTCATCTACTTCACTTACAAACGGAACCGAAGCATCAGACAAGAAATTCACTTCAAGGTCGGTCCAGTAATCTTCTGGATACTGGTACGAACCTCTATAGAAGGCATGTTTCTTGAACGCCTCTGATGCGGCTGCTTCGGCAGCTGCTTCATCTTTGGCAATAACCGTTACGAAGTGCGGACCGTTACCCATGTAACCATTTACGACTTGGTAGAGATTCAAATGAATCACCCTTTCTGGGCATAGAAAAAGCCACCCTGCGATTAGAGTGGCTTGCTCAATCATATTAAGTTGTGCCGGATCTCCCCAGCAAACCCGGTAATAACTATATCAACCTCTTGCTTTGGCTCTATACCGAACCCAAGTCCTATAAATGTCTTGCTAGAGTCGGCCTTGATCTCAAAAACAGAAGGCGCCGCCTCAGATGAAGCTAGTCGGTGATATGTCTTACCGTTGACCATTATGTGATAAGGCTCATCTCCGTTGTATGCTTTTTTATAATCTTCAATGAAACTTAATGCTTGGTCTACAACTTCTATTGGAATCACCTCCGGCGGATAGAAAGCCACCCGGATTGTGGATGGCCTTATGTAACAGTTATTTATTTGGTATCTTTGGAACTTGGTCTACCAGTAGAATGCCGATGCCGTTTTTGCAGAAGATTCTTCTAATTCCTCTACAGCAATGTTCAGATAAGGCTTAGAATCAAACACATCCAACTGACTGCCGACTACTTTCACCAGCCTTGATGATCTCGAACCATTTCCGGTTTCAACTGAAATTCTGACGCTTCCCGCCGCAAAAAGCGCGGTTACTTCCGATTGGTCAAGATCTCTCTCTGACCCAAGTCCCGTCACAGTTTCGCCGTTTTCATTTTTCAAAACAAAGATAACTCTCATCGCGTTCACCTCCCACCACCATAATTCGGTGTATGGAAGATAAATCCTGCAAGGTCATTCCACCAGATCAGCCAGGAGCTGCTGTTTCCAAAACTCCAGAAGGCCGACAAGCTGCAGCTTATTCATCGCACTGTAGCATGTCATAGCCTCGCCTTGGGTGCTGGTGAAGATGTAGGCGACATGCTCGATCTCTCCTGCTTGCAGCGATTCGTTCAGTTCCTCTATGATCATCCTAGGAGTGTCTTCGCCAGCCTTGCGGGCTTGCAGATCGCGTATGTCGATAGTATTTTGATTCATCGTTCCCGCCTCCCTAATCCCAAACAGTCCGTTTGCTCAATTCATCCTCGTTACCGGCAATCATCAAATCCCAGCACGTTTGGCAGAATGAAGCTTTGAGTATCGTGTGCTTGGTAGGCTCTGGAGCATTGCAGATGGTGCACTGTCCTTTGACTGGACGCTTACTCTTGCCCTTATCCTGTTTGACCCACATGAACAACACTCCTTTATTATGGAAATTCGTATCCGTCATACAATTGAAATTTGAAGAAAAGCGCAAGGAGTACAGGTATAGTTCTCACGCCTATTTTCTCGCGAATAGTTTCTGATCCCTCGTTGAATAAGTTAACAACAGCTTGCGGGAAGTTATCCCGATCAGTGTCCATTCTTACTATCAGTTGTTTTAGTCCGATCTCATACATACTCCTTGATCCTAAAGAGTCTACACAGATTTGATCTTCTTCTATGGCTTGGATCATGACCTTCACATCTTCATATTTAAATCCTAGCGCTTCAGCAGATGCAGCCACTCTGGGGTATTCTTCATAAAGTTTCATGTCCATATATGACCATCCTCACTATAGTTAATGTGGGCAAGGATTTGCACCTTGCATGGTAAATTTCGCGGTATCTCGTTTATGCCCGATGTTGCTGGAGCTTCAGCACCCTTTTACCGAGAGCTATTAGCTACACCACTACGTTGCGTCTACCTATTCCGCCACCACATCCAGGAAAACAAAAAGAACAGCCTGCCCGCATGTGCTGCCCTTGCTCTGGCGTGACCAGGCAAACAGGCAATGATGTGTGTCGGGTGCTGTTCTCTTGATTTCCTATGCTACTAATATATCACGTAAAATAGGTAATGGTTCACAACTCTTTCGCATTTTTCGAACAATAATTTCTCATTTTATTTTCACTGTTTTGTTATGGAATAATTTAGTCAGTGTCGTATAAGTAGACACCTGGTGGTTCTGGACGCAATCCTTTTGATATAGTTTCATACCTCCGAACAACATCGTCACCGAGAATATCATAGTTCCACTTGCCTGATCCTTTGCTGAAGTAGAAAGTTAATAACGCATGACTAAACTTTGCGTCCACTATAATCGTCCATTCGTTCCTATCATCCTCAGCGTCCGCGTCGTCCACTGTAATGAAGAACTGTTCTAAGGTGTACCACCGAAGGCTGCCCTCAATTTTTTCTTTCACGAATTCCGCAAAGGCATCGTTTGTGAGATCTTCAATTTCCCAGTAGTCAGGAACTCCTACCAACTCGAAAAACACACTATTAAACCCGCGATCTCCGAAGCCTTTCAAGTAAACAACTGTCGATGACTGGTAAATATCGACCTGATTAATAATATAAATCTCTTTCTCTTTTAAAACCGCTGCAGCTCGCTCCCATTCGCCATCCCATCCCCCGCGATTAGCAAAACGGACTTTGTGACCTTTTTTCGCCAAATGTACATTCATACTCATTTATCCCATTCCCCCTTCACTCTCGCATCCAGCCCGGCATACCCCGGCCAGCCTTCCAGCGTTCGTGCATCCAAGAGTTGCTGAAATCGTTTGGGCACATAATTTCCCCATTGCATTACTTCGATTTGATGCTGCTCATTTAGAAGCGCGATACTGTTGTTTTCTCTCTGCAAGCCAACAGTAAACTCATCCAGATTAATAACCAAGCGCCCCGATATGTAGCCATCAATTATGTTCGCTGTTTCTTTCATGTGCTGAGACAGGTCCACGTTCATGCCTCCTTTAGAGGGGCCGTAGCCCCTAACATTATTCATTAACATTCGGAAACTTCAATCCATACGTTCCCTCGCGGGGTGTAATTTGCCAAAGCGAGAGCTTTCGCTCTGTCTCCCCGGAAAAAGGCTGTTAGTTCTGGAAGGCTCTCATCTACACGGCTCTCTGTATTTGCGATCCTTTCGTTTGCAATTGCAATTTGCCGATCCGCTAAAAACTCGCCGATTTCTTGCCGCAACTCGTCTGGCGTGACAAGCCTGTGCGGCTCGCCTTTGTTAGCTTGGAAATAGATTTCTGTCTTGTAATTCATCTTCAAAACCTCCTCGTATAGTGGTGGGGCCGTAGCCCCGTTATCCGCCCCAACCTTTTTGAAGGTCATAACGTTCCTTAAATTGTTTTTTCACCTCAGACACTCCACCTTCTTTCTCGATTTCGTCCCAAGTTAGGGTGACGTCTTCAATGACTTTTTGTTCTAATTTTGCGAACCCGTCTGCCTGTATCACATCAAACATAGCCCTTACGATGTATCTATTTCTGTGTCTCAGTCCGTCTACCTCGACGTCTAAAGTATTTCTGATAAAATGCTCGCTTGCCTGTAATTGATTCATCCTTATCCCTCCCGCGTATGCCCGCCAGCTAAATAATCACTATGTTGACGTTTTTGATCATCTTCATATCCATAATATATAGCATAATAATTACATAGTCAACTATAATGATTATCTTCTTGATTATTTTAATCGGTATCATTATGATAATAAGCATTAGGAGAGTGATTTTATGATTGAGAACAAATTAAGCGAGGTTATGGGACGAAAGCGTCTTAAAATCTCCGATGTCATTGAAATGACGGGATTGGCACGCAATACGATTGCTGATCTCTATCATGGTCGGGCCAAGCGCGTAGACCTGGAAACACTGGATAAGCTATGCAAGGCACTAGAATGCGAGAGTTTAAGCGAGATCGTGGAGTTCAGGCAGGAGGTCGATTACAAGTTATGAGCAAGCGTATCGCGCTTTATATCCGTGTAAGTACCGATGAGCAGGCTATAAAGGGAAATTCTCTTAACGAGCAAGAAGAACGACTTCGTGCATATTGTCATGCCATGGAACTTGAAGGAGAGATCGAAACCTTTATAGACGATGGATATTCAGCTGGCAGTATGAAAAGACCGGCACTTACCAGAATGTTAAAGCTGGCCCGAAATAAGGAACTGAGCATGGTAGTCATTACAAAGATTGATCGCCTCTGCAGAAACCTCAAGGACCTTCTAACATTAGTGGATGAACTGGACGAGATACAGTGTGGATTTGCTTCTGCAGGGGAACGTTTTGATACATCAACTGCTGCAGGCCGAATGGTTTTGCAAATACTTGGAGCTTTCGCGGAATTCGAACGCGGAAGAAATCGGGAACGTGTACGAGAAAACATGATGTCCATTGTTACCAATACAGACAAAGCAGTCTCCCGTCCATGCTTCGGATATAATGTGAATGACTCAAAGTATATAATAAACGAGGAAGAAGCAGAGATCGTACGTAAAATGGTGGAATGGATGCTTCAAGGTGAAGGTGCTCACAAGGTTATGAGAAGGCTGAATGATATGGGCGTGAAGACCAAGGATGGTAAGTCCTTCACCCAACTCTCGGTGGGCAAGCTAATGAAAAGAGAAACCATAGCGGGTATGTTTGTCTACAATCGCGGATATACACTTCGCGGGAAGAGTCTTATACGCCCTAAAGAGGAATGGATTGTGATTGAAGAACATCATGAGCCCATTATTGATATTGATACTTTCAAACGCCTACAGATTGCAATCGAAGCTAGGAGAACAAGCGGAAAGCAAGCGGATAATGAACGATGGTTACTTACAGGCATAGTCAAATGCACACACTGTGGGCGTCCTATGTTCGGACGTTACAAAAAAAAGCCAAGCGGAAGAGAATACTTTCATTACGTCTGCTCAAGTTACATGAAACGAGCAGAGTGTTTCCATCACTTTATTGATAGAGATCTCCTAGAAAACACTGTTCTTGACCACATAAACGAATCAGATAAATTCAGCGTAAAAAGCGAAGAAATAGTTTCGACTGAAGATTCGGACGTGATTAGCATCTCGCATTTAAAGAATGCTCTTAAAAGACTGGACAATAAAATGCAAAGGCAAATTGAATTATTCGAAGACAGCGAAATTAATAAAGATGATTTTAGAAGAGCACGGGATCGAATTCAAAGTGAGCGACTTGTAATTGAAGAACAACTTAAATATGCTGAAGCAGGGACAAGGGATGCATTGGAAAAGGACTTTATTAGACGTGTTGGTTCACTAAAAAATGAACTATCATCACGTAATCGAGGTGAACAGAAAAACGCTATCCGCCAGCTTGTCAAAACAGTGGAAGTTACAAATGCGTCTTCGATTCACATAGAAGTTCGTCTGTAACCCGCATTATATAAGGTACTTCTAAAGTTACCTTTGGCTGGCCAAGGAAGGTTGATCCCTTCACCTCATCCCAGCTGAATGAATCCTTGGGCTCCCGTGCGAAGAGAAAAGTTCCGTCTCGCTGTGTCAGCTGGGCGAAATTAATGACCGGATCATCTGCGCCCTGCTGGTAGACATATATAGAGGTTTCAGAACCCACAAGTGCCACATCAATTGCCCCCGAGAGCAGTGCGGTCATTGTTTTGTCACCGCCGGGAATCGTCTGCAGCTCCACATCCAGGCCCTCATCCTTAAAGAAACCTTGCGAAAGCGCAACATACTCGGGCGCATAAAAGACAGAGCGGGTCACCTCGCCGATCTTCACCTTCACCCCCGCAGAATCCCCGCCGCAGCCGGCAAGCATAGAACAACATAAAGCAAAAACCATCAGCGGCAGCAACAGCTTTTTCCTGAATTTCATTTCTCATCATTCTCCTTTCTTACCGGGTCCTTGCCCTTGCTTAAGCATATGCCGCTATCTACTAAAAGGTTAAGAAGCATCTGAGAAAACGCTTGCACAAAGGGCGGTGAAAAACCCCCAGACCGGAAGTGATCTGGGGGTGTACGGGATTCTAAGCAGCAGCATACAAGCATATTCAGAAGAGCTGGCCGGCTCTGCTCGGCTGGCTTACTCTGACGAAGGAACTACGGCATGTACGATCCATTCCTCCAGCGCTGCGAAGAGCTGCCCTCTGGAGATCGGTACGGCGATCATCCAGTCCTCGGAAGCCTTGCAGCTCATCCGCAACAGCCAACCGTTAGAGTGATGACCTATGTAAGAAGCGTATTGCATCTCCCAGCCGCCGGGGGTACGGGAACAGAGCCGCAGCTCCCCTGTCTCGCTGCAGTGCTTCATAACCCTCGCCAGACTAAAAGACTGCTCCTGATCGCCGGTGGCTGCACTCAGGCTTGCTGCCAGTTGAGGCAGAGCGCAGCTGCCGGAATGATGTCTCAGCTTCTCATAGACACTTCTGCTCATCAGCAGCGAAGGAGACGATAACATTTCTTCCTCTGCAAGAGGCGAGCAATTAAACAAATAGGCAAATGCCCGCACAACCTCCTCAGACTTGTCCAATGTATAGCTGGGGCAGCCCGAAGTGTTCATGCAGGTGACCAGCGTTCTATCCTCATAGACTTGCAGGCATAGATCCTGCACATCCCCGGCATCAACGAATTCTATACGGCATAGCTGCCTCGCGGCTATTGCGCTCAGCAACATTTTCTTCTCATCCTTATGCAGGGCACGGCCCGGGAACAAAAAATGGGCCAAATGCAGACATTCCTTGTCCTCCACCACATCGTATCCTTCCCAAATCACCTTAATCAAAAATATTTAAGGCCTTAAAGATCACTATCAAACAAAAACTATTAATCTTTATGTTATCATAAGCTAATTTTAAGGTAAAATTAAGAAATGAGGGGTATGATCAATATCATGAAATACTTGTAGCGAGGTGATTTCAATAATGAGAATGGTCATAACATTTCAGAACAAAATGGTACCTGTGTATTTTACAACAGAAAATAAACAGCCTACCCAAAAAGTGCTTCGATTGCTAAACAGCACGCTTGAGCTTAAGATTCAAAAAGGTAAAAGCGCGATTCAGAAATGTCTTAATTCTCTGATCAGTATCGAAATTAAAGGCTCTGAAGCTATATTGCACAGTTATAGTGAAAATGATTCATTAGCGCTATCCCTCTATTAATAGAGGGGTAGTTTTTTTCCCCCAAAAAAAACACACCCTCCATTCAGGAAAGCATGCTTGCTTCTATCTACTTGCTGCGATAAAATTCGATACGCCTCTGTGGCCTGTTCAGCTTGACTTGTAGCTGTTCTTTTCGTTGTTCTCAGCCTTCTGGACCCGAAGCTTAAACAACTTCACTAAGTTCAGCCGCGTTTTCTCCTCGTGACAGTTGTCCAATTTCTTGATAATAAAACGGTCAATGGACATGTCAATCGCTCCTTATTGGTCATTTGGAATTCCACTGCAGAGGCTCAGGAAATTATTCCCACTCCCTTGTAATCCCTATTTAACCTAGGTGAGAGTTTCTCAAACTCTTGCCATTTTGTACGCAAGCCGGTGCCGGGCAGGCACTATTTCTACATATTGACATTGCAGGCCGCAAACCTGTACGGGGGACAAACATCTGGTAGCTTTCGCAAAAGCTAGTGAATTGATGTCGAAAAAAAATATTTTTTTCGAGTAAGTTTACAAACATTAAATTAAGTGCTATGTTATTTATAGTTAATAAATATTATATATCTAAGGAGAAATCATAATGTCTAATGTCCTCTTTATTAAAGCAAATAACCGTCCTCTTGACCAGTCCGTAAGCGTGAAGCTGTATCATGAATTCCTGGAAAGCTATAAGCTGACCCACCCGGACGATACGATCACTGAACTGGACTTGTTCGCAGAGAACCTTCCTTATTATGATAATACATTGATTACAGGCATGTACAAAAGAGCTCAGGGTTTCGAAGCTACTGCGGAAGAATCAGCAGGTGCTGAACTGGTAAGCAAATACCTGACACAGTTTATCGAGGCTGAAAAAGTCGTGTTTGCTTTCCCGCTGTGGAACATGACTGTCCCTGCCGTACTGCATACTTACATTGACTACTTGAGCCAAGCAGGTTCAACATTCAAGTATACAGCTGAAGGCCCAATCGGTCTGCTCGGCGGCAAAAAGGTTGTTATCCTTAACGCACGCGGCGGCGTATACTCCGAAGGCCCGGCAGCCGGTGCCGAAATGGCCGTTAACCTGATCCAGGGTCTGCTGACTTTCTGGGGCATTACCGATATTCAGCAGGTTATTATCGAAGGGCACAATCAGCTGCCAGCACAGGCTCCGCAGATTATTGAGAGCGGCCTGGAATTAGCCAAAGCTACTGCAGCATCCTTCTAAACCAGCCTTTATATATTTAAACAGCCCCTCCACCCCTAACGGGTATGGAGGGGCTGTTTTGGTGTGAGGGATAAGTGACAACAGCCAATTGGCGTTAGTGCTCTACTCTACGCCAGCCTAGAACTCCTCGACCTGCCTGCGCCAGCTGCGGTCTCTCGGCTTCGCTGCACTGCCTTTGGCTGCTGCCGTGCTGCCCTTGCGCTTCTGCTTCTGCTTCTGCTCCTTACCGGACTGGAAGCGCAGTTCGCGCTGGGTCTTGCGGTAACTCAGCAGGCGCTGCTCGGGCAGCGTTCCATCCGCAACCGCCGCCAGCACGGCGCAGCCTTCCTCCCGTTCATGCCGGCAGTCGCTGTAGCGGCATTCGGCCGCAAGCGCGCTGATCTCGCCGAAGGCCCGCTCCAGCCCGCCGCCATCTTCCCACAGCTGCAGCTCGCGCATTCCCGGCGTGTCGATGATAATGCCGCCATCCGGCAGGATGAACAGCTCGCGATGGGTGGTCGTGTGCCGTCCCCGGCTGTCCCCCTCCCGCACATCCTGGGTGAGCTGCACTTCCCGGCTACTGAGCCAGTTGACCAGCGTTGACTTGCCGCAGCCCGAGGAGCCGGTCAACGCTACCGTCTGCCCGGCGCCAATATAGGGCAGCAGCTGCTCGCGGCCCTGGTCCTGAAAGGCGCTGACCGCATGGATGGCCACACCCGGAGCGGCGCGCTCCATCTCCAGAATATGCTCCTCCGCATCCGGGCACAAGTCGGCTTTGGTCAGCAGAATGACCGGGCGTGCTCCGCTGTTCCAGGCCATAATCAAATAACGTTCCATCCGCCGCACATTGAAGTCGGCATTTAGCGCGCTGACCAGGAACAAGGTATCCACATTCGCGGCAATAATCTGCTCCTGGGGTACTGAGCCTGCCGCCTTGCGCGAGATCAGACTGTGCCGGGGCAGCACGCCATGAATGACGGCACGGCTGTCTCCATCCAGAATGGCCACTGCTACCCAGTCGCCGATCGCCGGATATTGCCCGGAATCCTCCAACGTCCCCCGCAGCTTGCCGGCCAGCTCTGCCCATAGTTCACCCTGTGCGGTCATAATTTTATATTTGCTGCCGAAGTCACCAATAATTCGGGCAGGGACCAGCGACGGTTCCGGCCCATTCTTCGATGAGTTCGTCCATTCTTTCCATGTCATGCTCCAGCTTTCATTCCAGCCGTATTGTTCAACTATTAACATTCATTTCCTCCTGTATTTAAGCTCTGATGGGTACTCCATTTCACCATAACCAATTCCGGAAGACAGCAAAAAGCCGCCGGAATCCTTCCCCTCCGGCGGCAAACGCTTAGCACAAATAAGGCTGACAGGAAGTGAAATCCCCTCCTGATAAGTCCATGCCTGCGTACGCAAATAAGCCGCCGGAATCCATACGGTTCCCGGCGGCTCTGATAGAAATCATCGCACTGATTACTAGGCTGCAAGCTTACTTACAAGGCAGCCGCTGTCTCCGGAAGACACGTATCTACAACAGTTACAATTCTTGCCATATAGACTGTCATATCACATCGTCTCCTTCCGAATTAAGATGCTGCTATCATAAACTGAACTGGAGGATACTGTCAACCTCCATTTCCCCGCTTAGAGAATTTTCTTAAGCTCCTGCAAATGGTCAATCGTCTTCCAGGGCTGGCTGTCCAGCTCCTCGCCCCATGAATGGTTGCGGCGCAGCCACACCCCAGACATCCCGGCGCGCCCTGCTCCCCAGATATCATTGACCGGATGGTCACCGATGAACAGGGTTTCCTCCGCGCTGCTGCCCAGCCGCGCAAGCGCAAGCCGGTAGATTTCCGGCTCCGGCTTGCTGATGCCCGCTTCCCCGGAAACTACGATAGCCTTGAAGTAGCCGCGAAGGCTGAAGGCATCTATTTTGGCATATTGAATTTCCGTTCTGCCGTTGGTTACCAGTCCCAGCTCGTATCCCCGCTCACGGCAATAGTCGAGGATCTCTGCAGCATGCTGCATAAGCGCACCGTGGTTGGCATAGGTCGAGTCATAGTATTCACGGATCTGAGCGGCCGAGACGGTCTCCTTCCAGGGCAGCACCTCACTAAGCTCGGCAAAAAAACCGTCCTTGTCACGGTAGCCGTCCGCATCCCTTACGATGATGTCCTGAATGACCGCCTCTGCAGCATCCGGCTGCAAATGTCCCAGGAAATCCTGCACAAACTTAGTGCAGAAGCTGCGGAACGTATGGTCACGGTCCAGCAAGGTATTGTCCAGATCAAACAGCAGTGCTTTAATTTCATGCATACAACGTTTCCCCTTTATTCTGTCCAATTTCGAAACTTCATCAGGAACTCATTGTACTATGTCTCTATAACCGAAGAAAAGACCATTCCCAAAAAGAACCGGTTGCCGTCCTTTTAGGGACGGCAACCGGCTCTGCGTTATACTTTCTTCTATTTGGAAAAAGGAGTCGCCTCCCTCTTTCCTGATATGGTCTTCAGGTGATGCTTATCCAGCTGTCCGCTTTATTCAAAATGCTCGGCCCGGTGCGTCAGCATCATTTCCTCGTCGGTAATATACAGCGGAAATGGCGGCGTTTCCTTCAGATAGCTCTCTGTCGCCAGCAGACGGTAATGAACCTCAGGCAGCCAGGCATCTTCAAGCAGCGGAAGCTTGCCTGTATCGCTGATATAGTTGTCCACCGCCGACTGAACCATGTCCAGATAATACGGAACAAGCTTGTCTGCTTCCTCAAAAATCTCATACGTTTCACGGGACATATAGAATTTCTGCTGCGGCACACCGCCCAGGTAGCGCTTCAGGCGGGTCAGATCTATACTCTGGTCTTCCTTCATCAGTGCGGTACGATTGATCGGAGCGGGCATATCTGCTTCGAATTGTCGTACAGCTTGCTTTATTTGCAGTAAAGTGACCGTTACGGGATCAGTTAGCGAATTTTTTTTGGCGCGTTTGAAGATCATAGTGAAAGTCTCCTTTCGGCATATCTCACAAAAGTAACGCTTACAATTCCAGTTTATTCGTTTCCCGGAGTTTTAATCAGTGCAGTACCACATCGTCACAGAACGTTATTATTTAAAAGTTTATTATTTGACATTTTCCCAATGAGTCCACATCTCCGGCGGATTCAGTTCGTATTTGTCATTCTCGCGGTACATAAACTGGTGCATAATAAATTCACGGCGGATGGTGGCAAAGTCCTCATGGTACGGCTTGATGAATTCATTAATCTCTTTCTCGGTATAGACTACCCCCGGCTCCAGCTTCTCCACGAGAAATTGCAGTGCGATCAGCTTCTTCTTGTGCTGGGCAGGAATCTGTTTCAGATGGCCGTCTTTGGCGAAAAAATTACGCAAAACCGAATCTCTGAGACTGTTCTCAGGCGATTGCTCCTCCATGCTCTGGCCTCCTTTCGCAAAGATAAACTGCAGCGAGGCATCCGAGAATTGCTGGATACACTCCGGGTTCAGCTTGAAATAGACGGTGTTCTTGTCACGTCTTTCCTTAATCATCGCCGCTTCCCGCAGCTTGGTCGCATGATGGGTTACGGTAGGCTGGGACAGATTCAGCTTCTCGGCGAGCGCCTGCCCGTTAAGCTCTTCTGTAGACAACAACAGCAGCATCCGCAAGCGGGTAGGGTCTGCCAGAGCCTTGTGATAATTCACTATTTTATCCAGCTGCATAAAGATACACTCCTAAAGTAATGAATTGCTGAGTGATATGGCATATTTAAAATCACAACATTTGATTAGATATATATCTAATTATACACTAGTCAAAGGTAATCTGGCAATCTGCAGCAGCAGTTATTTAAGTCCCTTGATGGAAAAAAATCCGAAATTGGGGTAGGATTTGGGGTAGGTATTATTAGGAGTTATGGAGTTATAAAGAAAAGACAGATTTACTCGGGAGGAACCTACTGCATGAAAGACGTCATCATTATCGGAGCCGGCCCCTGCGGACTATCCGCGGCCATGGAATGCCGCCGCCAGGGGCTGTCGACCCTGATTATCGAGAAGAACTTTATTGTCCATTCCATCTATCTGTACCCGACCAATATGCAATTCTTCAGCACCACTGAGCTGCTAGAAATTGGCGGAGTCCCATTCACTTCCCCTAACGACAAGCCCTTCCGCCATGAAGCGCTCGTATACTACCGCCGCGCCGCGCAGCAGCATGAGCTGGAGATTGCCTCCTATGAGGAGGTGCTGTCAGTGGAACCAATTGAAGGCGGTGTTTATGCCGTGCATACGGTCAATCTGCGCGGAGAGCAGCAGAAGCGCGAGGCCGCCAATATCGTCATTGCCACCGGGTACTTCGACCAGCCCAACTGGATTGGCATCCCTGGCGAAGAGCTGCCCAAGGTGTCCCATTATTTCGGGGAAGCCCATCCTTATTCCGGGATGAAGGTTGCAGTAATCGGCGGCAGCAACTCTGCGGTTGATGCCGCACTGGAGCTGGTAAGGGTTGGTGCTACCGTGGATATGGTATACCGCGGAGAGAGCATCTCGGAGAACATCAAGCCCTGGGTACGCCCTATCTTTGAGAGCATGGTCGCCAAAGAGAAGATCACGCTGCATCTGCAGTCCCGTGTCACTGAAATCACAGCCGGTTCCGTGCTGCTTACCCGCCAGAACGGTGAGACCGGATTGCTCGATAATGACTTTGTGCTGGCCTTGACGGGTTTCCGGCCCAGCCGCACCCTGCTGGCTTCGGTAGGCGCCGAGATGGACGACAGCCTTGACAAGCCGGTCTTCAATACTGCCACCATGGAGACCACGGTGCCGGGGATCTATGTCGCCGGTGTAATCGCCTCCGGGCGCAACGCCAACGAGGTGTTCATCGAGACCGGACGCGGGCACGGCCACTTGATTGCTAACCATATTCACGCCAGACGCCTGGCAGACAAGGAGTTGAAGCACTAAGGATGGATATGACCTCGCTGATCCTGCTGGCACTCGCCGCACTCGGTATTATCAGCAGCAACAATACGATTACCATTGCCATGCTAGTATTGCTGCTGCTGCGGGTGCTGGGTCTGCAGCAGACTTTTCCCTGGCTGGAGAAATACGGGCTGACCATCGGCATAATCATTCTGACGATCGGGGTGATGACCCCGCTGGCCTCGGGCAGAATCTCGCTGCAAATGATCGGCCAATCCTTTCTCCACTGGAAATCTCTGGCCGCCATCGGTATAGGCATTCTGGTCGCCTACTTGGGCGGACGCGGGGTTGTACTGATGGGCAGCCAGCCTACTGTGGTCGCCGGCCTGCTGATCGGTACGATTATTGGAGTAGCCTTCTTCAAGGGTGTCCCGGTTGGTCCGTTGATTGCCGCCGGCATTCTGTCCCTCGTGATCGGACGGATGTAGCTCGCACATAGAAACAGCCCCAAACCCGTGGATATGGGCTTGGGGCTGTTTTGTGTTATGAGGCCGGTAACTCCCTCTGCACTTTAACTATCCAAATGCTGCACATTAAACAGTCTGGCGTAACTTCCGTCCAGCGCCATCAGCTGCTCATGGGTACCGCGCTCACTGATCTCACCGTTCTCCATTACCACAATCTGGTCCGCATGGGTGATTGTCGACAGGCGGTGGGCCACAATCAGCGTTGTACGCTGCGAGGACAGTGACTGGAGCGCTTGCTGGATCAGATGCTCCGATTCCAGATCGAGCGCCGAGGTTGCCTCATCCAGGATGAGCACCTTGGGGTCCTTCAGGAACACTCTGGCAATCGCTACACGCTGTTTCTGTCCGCCGGACAGCTTCACTCCGCGCTCACCGACCTCGGTATCGTAGCCCTCCGGCAGCTGCATAATGAAATCATGGGCATTGGCTGCCTCGGCTGCCGCCATAATCTCCGCTTCCTCTGCCTGGGGATTGCCGAACAGAATATTATCCCGCACCGAGCCGCTGAAGAGGAAATTGTCCTGCAGCACCATGCCGACCGTTCTGCGCAGACTCTCCTGCGTCAGCCCGCGGATATCCTGCCCGTCCACCTGCAGACTGCCCTCGGTAATATCATAGAACCGCGGGATCAGACTGATTAGCGAGGACTTTCCGCCGCCGCTCATGCCGACAAAAGCCACTGTCTGGCCCGGGTTAATGCTCAGCTCTATATTTTTCAGCACCCAGTCATTCTCCTCGTTGTACTTGAACCAGACTTTACGGAAATCAATCGCTCCCGATGGATCAATCAGCGGCTTCGCGCCAGGCTCGTCCACAATATCGTAAGGCTCCTCCAGCAGTTCCAGCACACGCTCCAGCGAAGCCGAGGCCTGGGTCAGAACGGTAGAGGAGTTGATCAGCCGCCGCAGCGGTGCATACATCCGGTCCAGATATCCGAAGAACGCCACAAAGGTTCCCAGCGTGAGGTGCCCGTTGATAACCTGGTAGCCGCCATAACCAATCACCAGCAGCGGGGCAATATCCGTCAGCGTGTTGATAATCGCAAAGGTGATGGCATTCCAGCGGGTCTGGGCCATTGCTTTTTGCAGGAAGTGGCCGTTAATCTGCTCAAACTGCTTCTGGTCCACTTTCTCCATCGTAAAGCTGCGAATAACGGCGATTCCCTGAATCCGTTCATGCAGATACCCCTGAATCCCGGCAAGCGCCTGGGAACGGTCCTTGGTCAGCAGCTTCAGCCGCTTGTAGAGCATGCTAACGGCAATGCCATAGAATGGAAGAATCGCGATGGAAACGAGCGACAGCAACGGATTCAAATAGAACATAAACCCAAGCGCGAACACCAGCGTGAACATGTCCAGCCAGACATTCATCATGCCGACCTCCACCAGGTTCTTGGTCTGCTCGACATCATTAATGAATCTGGAGATGGCCTCGCCCACCTTGGTATTCTGGTAATACCGCAGCGAGAGCCGCTGCAGATGGCTGTACAGCTTGTTGCGCATGTCGAACAATACCTTGCTCGTAATCAGCTGAGCGAAATACTGGCGGTAATATTCCACCGGTCCCCGCACCACCACGAACAGGATTAATGCACCGCCCAGAATCAGCATCAGCTGTGAGACCCGCTCCTGCGGGGTCATGGCATTGTTCATCAGCAGGTCATCGACCACATATTTGAGAATCAGCGGCAGGGTCAGCGGGATGCTGAATTTGATCATGCCGATCATCAGCGTCAGCACAATCCATTTCATATACGGGCGTACAAAAGGATAATAAGATTTCCAAAGTTTCACTAGCGGGTTACGTCCCTTCTTATTTACGAGTTGAGCTTGGATGGTTGACTTTTGCTCTCTACAATGTTTTTATAATTTTAAGTCCATACGTACGATCGCAGTACCCGAACTTCAGGAGGATAACGATGTCCAGACAATTTGTGACGGAAGCGATCATGATGGTGATCTATGGCGAGTTGCTTGCGCCAGGCAATCCTGTAGAATATATAATTCCCTATATCAGCGTGATGGAATTATATGAGGTGGCAGACAGTGCCGAACCCGTCATGAACGACCCCGAGGAAGATAAATACATCCGGCCCAAGATCCGCGAGCTGATCTCCTATTTCGAGGAGCCGCTCAACGCCAAGAAGATTGACCGCTGCCTGGCTGTACCGTGGGCTAAGAGCTCAGGCATTCTGCTCGGCAGCCAGGTCCAGATCAAAATTATCAACAGCATTGATACAGCTCCCTACGGCGAAACCTTTGACCGGATCGAGACGGAGATGCTGCTGATCTCGCAGCGCGAGAAGGTGCCGATCCTGACAGACCAATCCGAGCTGATCCGGCGTATCTTTGAAGGCAGCGTGCCTGTCCAGGTATATGATGTAGATGATTTCGAATATGCCATGGAAGAGAAATCCCGCAATCCAATCTGATATTTCACAAAAGCCCTGCCTTGCGGCGAGGGCTTTTGTGCGTTCAAGCAAACCTAAGCTGCTATAATCCGGAGGTACTCTCAGCTGCTGGTATTTCTGTGTAAATGTACGCTATGTCATCCTCAGCTTCAGAATAGTTGATCAGCAGGCTGTAGCCCTCCATGTACCACAAGTCCTGTTCCTCCATGTAGAATACGATTCCCTCCTGCCTCACCTCGACCGCCGGCCCGCCCGGCTTCTCAACCATAATGCCGAGCGAGAATCCGGGGTGAAGCCCGCCTCCGGAGCTGTATCTGGGAAATAGACGGATGTACTCTCCGTTATCCAGGCCAAGCTCTCTTTTGAACCAGGCTGCCGCTGGTTGGCTAATCTCCATAGTCATCTTTGTTTCAACTCCTTTTTCTGCTTTTATCATACTGAAATTATGGCTTGATTCCAAATGGGCTAAGCCGCATAACTGAATTCCCCCTAAAATTAAGGTTTGACAATTTCTTGAGCAGAGTGATAAACTCTGAACATAACGAATCGTCTTGAAGTTATTACCAAATTATTTGAAAGGGGTGAGCTAGGTGTTTAATCCATCAAAGAACCTTTACTTTACCATTGCCGGCAGTTGCACACAACCAAATACCGAAGCAGCCCGAGTGGTGGAACCTTCCTGAATTCGTTGCGGTGATGTAAATACCGTCACCCTTCAGAACACGAAAGTCTCTCCCATGCCTGGTGCTGCCCTAGCATCGTGCGCATGATAAGCTGTAAACTACAGGCATATCGTCCGTTTTCGGATGATATGCCTTTTCTGTGTGTTTGCGGATAGACTGGTTTCTGCTTCACGTTCTATCACATCTTAAGCCGACAATGACTACAAACCGAAAGAAGGGATTTACTTGTTCTCCGTTCTCCGCAATCTCGGCTGGTTCTTCCGCCGCGAGAAAAAACGCTACATGATTGGACTTGTTTTATTGATTGTAGTAGGTGTACTTGAGCTTCTCCCCCCGCGTCTGCTGGGCAATGCGATTGATGATATTGTGCGCGGCTCCATCACGGGAACGTCTCTGGTAAGGTACATCGGACTTATTGTGCTGCTCCTGCTCATTATTTACTGGCTCTCCTACATATGGATGCACAAGCTGTTCGGCGGCTCCAATCTGGTGGAGCGGCTGCTGCGCTCACGGTTCATGAATCATTTGATGGTCATGACCCCTTCCTTTTTTGAACGCAACCGCACCGGTGATCTGATGGCCCGTGCCACCAATGATATCCGCGCCGTATCGGCAACGGTCGGCTTCGGGATGCTGACGCTGGTTGACTCTACCGTCTACCTCTCGGTAGTTCTGCTGGCGATGGGTTTCCTGGTCAGCTGGAAGCTTACACTGGCGGCGGTGCTGCCGCTGCCGATGATTGCTGTGGCCATGATTTTCTACGGCAGAGCCATTCATGACCGCTACAGTCTGGCCCAGGATGCCTTCGGCGATATGAATGACCAGGTGCTGGAGTCGGTCTCCGGGGTGCGGGTCATCCGCGCCTATGTCCAGGAACGCCTGGATGAGAAACGTTTCAGTGACATTACCGAAGATGTGTACCGCAAAAATATGGCCGTAGCCCGGGTAGACGCCTTCTTCGAGCCGACCATCCGTTTATTCGTTGGGATGAGTTATATTATCGGTTTGACTTACGGGATCTACCTTGTGTTCCGCAATCAAATCACGCTGGGTGACCTGGTGTCGTTCAATATGTATCTCGGTATGATTGTATGGCCGATGTTCGCCATCGGCGAGCTGATCAATATTATGCAGCGCGGCAACGCTTCCCTGGAGCGGATTGATGAGACGGTGAATACCCGTCCGGATGTCCAGGATGCAGTTAGTCCGGTTCAGATTAAGGACCCGGCAGACATCGAATTTAAGAATGTAACGTTCCGTTATCCAACCTCGACGATCGATAATCTGTCGGGAGTAAGCCTGTCCCTCTCCCAGGGTCAGACGCTTGGGATCGTCGGCCGTACCGGCAGCGGTAAATCGACATTGCTGAAGCAGCTGCTGCATGAATACCCGACCGGGTCGGGAGATATCCTGTTCTCGGGTGTGCCGATTGAGCAGATTGCCCTGGACCGTCTGCACAGCTGGATGGGTTATGTGCCGCAGGAACAGATTCTTTTCTCCAAAACTGTACGCCAGAACATCCAGTTCGGCCTCGACAACGCTGACGATGATACGATTCTTGAAGCGATCTCGGCAGCGGCTTTCCGCAGCGATCTGGTGACCTTGTCCGACGGACTGGACACCCTGGTCGGTGAACGCGGCGTCTCGTTGTCCGGCGGACAGAAGCAGCGTGTCTCGCTCTCCAGAGCCTTCATCTCGAATCCGGATATCCTGATTCTGGACGATGCCCTCTCTGCCGTTGACGCACGTACGGAAGCACAGATCATCGAGAATATCCGCCAGGAGCGCGCTGGCAAAACAACCTTAATCTCCACGCACCGCCTCTCGGCGGTGGAGCATGCCGACCTGATTATTGTGCTGGATAACGGTCTAATCACCGAACGCGGCACACATCAAGAGCTGCTTAATCAAGGCGGCTGGTATCGCGAGCAGTATGAGCGCCAGCAGGTGGAGAATAAACTGACGGAATAAAGCGGTTTACTATGAAGATACTGCTGCGGGGCTTTGCTCCGCAAAACTTAGCGTATGCTTCCGAAGCGAGTTTTGCTATGAAGATACTGCTGTGGGGCTTTGCTCCGCAAAACTTAGCGTATGCTTCCGAAGCGAGTTTTGCTATGAAGATACTGCTGTGGGGCTTTGCTCCGCAAAACTTAGCGTATGCTTCCGAAGCGAGTTTTGCTATGAAGATACTGCTGTGGGGCTTTGCTCCGCAAAACTTTTAGGAGGTGTCAGCGTGACACAGAGTACAGGCAAACGCCTGCTGCATTATGCACTAACAGCCAAAAAGACTTTTCTCGCAGCCCTACTGCTGCTTTCTATTGGCGTGGCGGCTGAGCTGGCCGGCCCTTTTATCGCCAAAAACATGATCGACAACCATATGCTGGCCATTGAGCGGCCATACCATGTAACTTCTTCTCCTGAGCAGGCTGTCTTGTATAACGGCACCTACTATAAACGGGGTGACCGCTTTGAAGCGGGCGAAACCAAAGGACAGGAAGTACGGGTGCTGCAGGAGGGCCGCAGCTTCTATTTCATCAATGAGGCTGTTACTCAGCCTGACGGTGAACGGAACTTCAGCAACGGCCAGCTGAGCATTCAGCGCGGGGGGGAGACACTCGTCTACCCTGCCGTCAAACTGTCTGCCGAAGAACTGTTTACTTTTTACAAGCCGGAGCTGCCCGGAATTTACGAGCTGGTAGGCCTGTACGCCATCTTCCTGGTCATTTCGATTCTAGCCGAATTCGGCAAAACCTACTGGCTGCAATCCTCAGCCAACCAGGTCATCCGCAAGCTGCGCACCGATGTGTATGCACATATCCAGCGGCTGCCGGTGCACTTTTTTGACAATTTGCCTGCGGGCAAGGTCGTCTCCCGGGTCACCAATGATACGGAAGCGATCAAGGATCTGTTCATCGCAGTATTGTCCAATTTCAGCACAGGAATTATCAACCTGATCGGCGTATATATTGCCTTGTTTCTGCTTAACGTCCGGCTCGGCCTGATCAGCCTGTTCATTGTTCCGATTCTCATACTGTGGATTGTGCTGTACCGTAAGATCGCCACCAAATATAATACGATCATCCGCTCCCGGCTCAGTGAGATTAATGCGATTATCAATGAGTCGATTCAGGGGATGTCGATTATCCGCATCTTCCGCCGCCAGAAGCAGAGTCTGGCCGAATTCGAGCAGTTGAATGATGATTACCTGAAATATCAGAACAAAATGCTCAATCTGAACGCTTTTACCTCTCACAACCTGGTCAATTCCCTGCGCAGTCTGTCGTTTGTAATGGTACTGTGGTATTTCGGCCTCGGCAGTCTCGACGGTACGACGTTTGTGTCACTTGGTGTGCTGTATGCTTTTGTCGATGTGCTGTCGCGGCTGTTCCAGCCGATTACAGGGATGGTCAACCAGCTGGCCAATCTGGATTCCTCAATGGTCTCCGCCGGACGCGTATTTACGCTGATGGACGAACCGGGAGAACCGGTAACTGACGACTCGATGCCTCGCTACAAGGGAATGGTGGAATTCAACGACGTTTCCTTTGCTTACAAAAAAGACTTCGTGCTAAACGATATCAACTTCCAAGCCCATTCGGGAGAAACTGTGGCGCTTGTAGGTCATACCGGCTCCGGCAAAAGCTCGATCATTAACCTGCTGTTCCGTTTCTATGATCCGCAGCGCGGCTCAATCACGATTGACGGCCAGAAGGTCACCGACATTCCCAAGCAGTGGCTGCGCAATCACATGGGCATCGTACTGCAGGATCCATACCTGTTCACAGGTACCATCCTCTCCAACGTCACGCTCGGGGATGAACGCATTACCCGCGAACGGGCGGAGCGGGCCCTGCGCGAGGTAGGTGCCGATAAACTGCTGTCCCATCTGCCACAGGGCTTTGATGAGCCGGTGGTGGAGAAAGGCAGCACACTTTCGGCCGGGCAGCGTCAGCTGATCTCTTTTGCCCGTGCGCTGGCCTTCGATCCTGCGATTCTGATCCTGGATGAGGCCACCGCCAGCATTGATACGGAGACGGAGAGCGTCATTCAGGAAGCGCTGGAGGTGCTCAAAAAAGGGCGCACCACCTTCATCATCGCCCACCGCCTCTCCACCATCCGCAGCGCAGACCAGATTCTGGTGCTGCACCGCGGCGAGATTGTGGAACGCGGCAGCCACCAGGAGCTGATGACGCTGGGTGGCAGATACTTCCGTATGTATCAGCTGCAGGTGGGAGCTTCTGCGGAAGAAGGACAGAACAGCTCAATGCTGGCCAGCCCTGCTTCCGCCCCTAGCTTATAATCCTTTGTCTTCCTCATGCTGAGTAAAGCCAAACCTTGGCCGCCTTTTAGGCGGCTAAGGTTTTTTTGTATAGGAAATTATGTCTTGCGCATTCCGCAGGAACAGCACGATTTCGTCTTTAAGGTCTTGCGCATTCCGCAGGAACAGCGCGCCTTTGACCTTAAGCTCTCGCGCATTCCGTAGGAACAGCACGCTTTTGCCTTTAAGGTCTTGCGCATTCCGCAAGAACAGCACGCCTTTGACCTTAAGCTCTTGCGCATTCCGCAAGAACAGCACGCCTTTGACCTTAAGCTCTTGCGCATTCCGCAGGAACAGCACGCTTTTGCCTTTAAGGTCTTGCGCATTCCGCAGGAACAGCACGCCTTTGACCTTAAGCTCTTGCGCATTCCGCAGGAACAGCACGCCTTTGACCTTAAGCTCTCGCGCATTCCGCAGGAACAGCACGCCCTTGACTTTAGCACGGCGCGCATCCCGTCAGGGATAGCGCGCCCGCCCATGCGACGTCCAAGCGGTCCCGTAGGGATAAGCGATCCTACCACTAAAGCCGCCTAATCATCGTACCGCCAGACTCATTCGCCAAACTTGCGGGTGTCCAGAGGGTGCAACCCTTTGGGGCCCTCCCTTGGAAGGGAGGGTTTGGGAGGGATTGATATTTTAGTTGATCATAGAACACCAGTTCGATATAATTAGTTGAAACGGCTTCGACGTCCTCCGCAAAGCCTATGCTTCCGAAGCAGCGATACTACGTATCGCTTTCAGGCAACCGTTTCTGCGGGAAATAGAAGGATAAAGGATAAGGTGCAACATATACTTTCTTATATTTTGAAAAATAAACCAATGAGACGGAGTGAGTGGTGTTGTTAACCTATACATTGACCCCGCAAGAGGCCCGGCGGTTCCTGCTGCGCCATCAGCGCTTAACCTCCGGCGCTCTCCCTGCAGGCAAGCAGAGCATCTACGACTATGTGCGCCATGTGGGCTGTATTCAATATGATCCCTTGCGGATAGCCGGACATAATCATGAGCTTGTCCTGCAGGCCCGGGTTCCCGGCTTCACACCTGAGCAAGCCACAGAACTGCTGTATAAGGACCGGCTGCTGATTGATGGCTGGGACAAGAATATGTCCATTTACTGCACAGAGGACTGGGCCCATCTGCAGAGAAGAAGAAACCTGTTCGTGAACCATTATCAGGATAACACCGAGCTGATGGATGCCGTAGGACGCGTCAGGCAAGCACTGATCGAGCGCGGTCCCCTCTCCTCGCTGGAGCTGGAAGGGGAAGACAAAATCGCCTGGGCCTGGGCGCCAGCTCGGCTGGCTCGGGCCGCATTGGAGAGCATGTACTTCTGGGGTGAGCTGGCTGTCCATCACCGTATACATACCCGCCGTTACTATGACTTCACGGCGCACCTGCTGCCCGAGCAGCTGGTGCATGCTCCGGACCCTAATCCGGAAGACGAGCAATATCACGACTGGTATGTGCTGCGGCGGATCGGCAGCATCGGCCTGCAGTGGAACAGGTCCGGCGACGGATGGCTGGGCATCGGCGGCTTGAAAAGCAAGGAACGGACGGCAGCCGTGTTGCGTCTGCTGCACAGAGACCTGCTTCGTGAAGTGCGGGTCGACGGACTCAAGCTGCCGCTATACATACGAACTATGGATGCTCCATTGCTGGAGGAAATTTTGCAGGAAGAATATCCGGTGAAGGAACAAGCAGGTACAGTACCTTTCGCTGCAGCTCTGGCACCGCTGGACAATCTACTCTGGGACAGGGAATTGATCCGGCAGCTGTTCGGCTTTCATTACCGCTGGGAGGTATACAAGCCCGCAGCAGAACGGGAATACGGCTATTATGTGCTTCCACTGCTGTATGAGGACCGCTTTATCGCCAGATTCGAGCCTGTAATGGACAAATCTGCCGGTGTGCTGAATATTCTGAATTGGTGGTGGGAAGCGGATATAGCTTTAACCGCCCCGATGATTCCGGCGCTGAGAGCCGCCCTGGTCTCCCTGGCTCTATGCACCGGCTCCGCCACGGTGCAGTTTGCACCCGGACTTGCCGCGGCCTGCGGTCTGGAGCCGCTGGAGGATCATACAGGCGGAATCAGGGTCAGCAATCCAAGCCTATAACTTGTCAAGGGCTGCAGCCTGCACTCGCGCCTGGCCAGCTTGTTTCCGGCTTGGCGGGGGCTATCGGACCACGATTGCTGTGTCAGACTTAGAAAGCTAGCAACAATAAGGAGACTTACTTAGTTCCAGCGAGGATTTAGAAAGTTGCCGTTGAACATATCGGAGTATTGGGAGTAAATAGATGCGAAAGCGCAACTAATTTCAGCCAGATTAGCCATCCGAGGGCGATTAAGTGCGAATATGCAACTAATTTCGAGTAAACCACTCCTCTGAGGCTCAACATGCTAAATTAGATGCCTTTTTACACTTATTCCCTCCAAAAACGAAAAAAACAGCAATTTAGATGCACTTTTGCAACTAATTCAATGGTTCGAGCTGATGAAGCGACCACAAAGCTGAGTTCTCGATGCCTGACCAGCTGAAGTAATACGATTGTAACCGGCTCGAACGGGCTCAAAGCCGCCAGTAGCAGCAGTGCCAATCAGCAGTGGTCCCTCGTTAAAATAAACTAAAACAGCATAGCGATTCCGATAGCAGGTTTCTGTCCCTTCTGTTGACACATCAGCTTGCTGCCATACGCACAACAGACCCCGTACTGGGTACGGGGGTCTGTATGTTTGCCCTGTTCTGAGCCTATAACTGTTGCTCCTCTAGTTGACATTCATGGCTGATCCTCTTCTTCTATTCCCAGCTTCATGTATAACTCGGTGCAATAGCTCTGAAGCTTAGCCTCAAGCCGGGAAGCCTTGTTCTTGAAACGCTTCAGCTCGCGGATCATTCGCGCTCTGCCTGCAGCAGTGAAGGTTTCCTGAATACGCTCCTTGAAATAATCATGCACAATGTGATTGCGCTCTTTCCACACCTCCTGCAGCTGAATGGTCTCTTTCTCCGAGAATGGAAAATGATGCTGGATTTCTTTGATGAGTTGGCCTAATGAATTGCTCAGCTTGCGCTGGTAGAGCTCCGACAACTCTGCATCCGTCGGAGTTTGCCCCTGGGACAGCTTCGTCAGCAGCAGAAGGTTCGTGAGCTGCTGCTCAAGCGCCTGGCAATAATAAACGGCCAATCCGAAATAAGCGAAAAGTTCTTTGGACTGTTCACTGTCCGGTACTTGTGTATCCTTCATCTTTCCTCCCGCTTGTGTATTGAAGTATATAAGGGCATCTTGCTGCTTAGTTCTTGTTCATGTCTTTGCGGCTGGAGCGATACAGATAGAATCCTGCCAGCAGCAGACTGTAGAACAGCACATGCCCGTATGATAGCAGCAGCCGTGACAGCGGTAAGGTGTCGGTATTCATCATGGCATCCATCACGGGAGCCGCCGGGGGCAGCAGCAGCGACAGCGCCTGGAACGGGCCTTCCAGCAGCTTGCTGATCTGGGTTCCGGCAACCGCCAGGATCAGGATGATGAGCAGCAGCCCGGAGGCATGGCTGGTCTTGCGAACCCAGGAGGCCTGCAAATAAAGGGAGATCGAGATCCCCAGCATACCGAGCAGGAAATGTCCGGCCAGCGCACTCAGCAGCCTGTACACTCCGGGAGCCTCGGCGAATCTTCCGGCCAGCAGCGGGTAGATTACCGTAAGCACGCTCATTATTCCGGTCAGGAAGATCAATGCCGCCATCCCGGCGATCGTATAACGAAATGCGCCACCGGCATGGACAGCCGTAATTTGCTTATGTACCGGATGTTCATGGTTCAGGAAGCTCAGCCCCATCCAGGCACTTGCAATGAACAGAATAACCGCTGTAGCCGCATAGCTGTTCATGACCGGATTAGGCTTATAGGAATACAGAATCATCACAGCAATGACCAGCCCGGCAAAAGGCCCGAAATAACGCTGGGATACCGTGTAGCTGCGCAGTAAATATCCGGCCAGTGCTCTCATCGTCCACCGTCTCCTGTCATGTTACGTTCAGCCTGCTGAACCAAAGTTCCTCCTGCGCTGCCATGCCGCTGCACGGATTGGATCGAGGCGCCTGCCCCCAATAGATATCTTAACGTATCGTCGCAGACAGCTCCCAGGAAGGTCAGATTCATCTCCTTTTCTCCCGGTTGGAGCACAACAGGCTTCATAGCGATGAATCCGGGTAGTTTCTGTACTTGCTGATGGGCTTCGGCGGTTAGACCCGTGCAAAGAATGGATACCGAAGCAGCCAGTCCAAGATAGGCCTTGGCCTCCATGACCTCAACCGTCCTGCCGGCCTGCAGCAGATGTACATTATCCGCCAGCGCTTCGACAAGCAGCGGCTCATGTGCCGAGAACATCATCGCCGTCCCCTCTTGCTTAAGCTGCAGCAATAGTTCTGTACAAGCTTCCATTGAAGCAGCATCCAGCCCTGACAACGGCTCATCCAGCAGCAGCAGGCCCGGACGGGTCAGCAGACTTTGCATCAGATTAACTTTTTGCAGCATGCCTTTGGAGAAACACGGCATCGGCTGATTACTAAACGGCTTCAGGTCCAGGTCGCGCAGCAGCTTCTCCATGGTGATTTCAACAGCAGCAGGCGTCATCCCCCTGATTCTGCCCATGCTGCGCAAATATTGCTCCGGGGTAAACCGGACAGCCGGGAAGGCTTCAGGAGCATAACCAATGGATAGTCCGGGCATCGTTCGCATTAACTGCCCCGATGTAGGCTGGACGAGACCGGCCATTACAGACAGCAGTGTGCTTTTGCCTGAACCGTTATGTCCCAGCACAGCAGTTGCGGTTCCTGGTTTCACTTTCAGCGAGATCTCCTCCAGGACAGCTACACCGGAGTAGATTTTTGTAACCTGAACAAGCTCCATCACTGATGATCCATGAGTAGCCTGAAGAATTCCTGCTTGCACTTCCACGAAATCTTAACCTCCACCATCCGTAATAGTCTGAGCACTGAGCAATTCCTAATGTTAATCAATTCGCCGGATCATGGCAGGTTTCCTTCAACAACACACAAACAAAAAACAGACTGGGCTCAAGAGATCAGCAACAGTCTGTTTATATGATGAAGCTTTAACAATGAATCAGCCTCTTAGGCATATACGACAGCAGCTTCGCTGAGCGAGCGGCAAAGTGCTGCACAGTTGCGGCAATATTCAATGCAGTCCTTGCAATGGATATGTAGATGTTTGCTGCTCTCATTGGCACAGGCTTCACAGATATCGGCACATAAGCGTAGAATATCAGCGATAAAAGGACTCTGACGGGTCATAGCCTGAATGGCGAAGGAGCAAATGTCAGCACATTCACGATCCAGCCGGATACTCTCCCTGAGGGAAGCCAAATCATATTCCTTCAGACTTGAAACATAGCTATAGTTACAGGCGTTCATGGTTTGAATACAAGCATCAATGCACTCCTGATATTGAATTCGCGTCATTATCTTCAACCTCCTGCGATGGGTATAGGGTATGCCTATTTATTAACCTGCAAGAAAAAGAACGAATCATCAGCACTTACAATGCCTGTAGCATCACAGGCCTCTTCTCACCTTCACCGGACGCGGGATAGCTGACATTTCCAGCTGCAGGAGCCTGTGGCGAAGCTCGCCCGAGGAGAAATGCTCCCCGATAAACACGGCGACATCAGGCACTTCACCTTGCGGGGTAATCTTCATGAAATCCGATTCCCGGTATGCATACTGAAAGAGAAAACGGCTGGAAGTATCGCTGAAGGAGACGATGCCCTTGGCTCTGTATACATCGCGGGGCAGCTCCTTCACAAACTGCTCAAATTCATGACTGTCTACCGCATGCTTGAAATAATGCGTATAGGCCATTACATGATCATGAGTAGGATGGGCGGACGTCTCGGGAGAACCTACAGGTTCCGCTTCTCCAGCTGCCAAACCGGCCTTCGCTTCAGCGGGACGAGGCTCTGTAATCACTCCACCTGCCTGGCTCAGCAGCTCAGCGACAGGCAGCTCGCAGCGGACTGCAGGCATGATTGGCGCATAAGCATTCCATTTGCGCAGCACGGCGGATATCTCCAGCGCTTCCGCTTCAGTGATCCGGTCTGTTTTGTTCATAACCAGCACTGACGCACAGCGGATCTGCTCCTGCATCAGCCGGTACGTCTGCCCCTGCTGCGCCCGGTACAGTTCCAGCAGATGTGCCGCATCCACAACGGTAATCAGGCCTTTCAGCTCCACCTTCTGATACAGCGAGGTTTCGGTCACTCCATCCACAATCTCCAGCGGATTGGCAGCTCCGGTTGCCTCAATAATGACCACATCCGGCGATTCCTTCTTCATAAGTGTGGCCAGCTCCGTGCTAAGATCGCCCCGGATCGAGCAGCAGATGCAACCGCCCAACAGTTCGGCCATCGGCACACTTTGTTCCACAAGCAAACCGTCCAGGTTCACCTCGCCCAGCTCATTCATCACTACCGCCGGACGCTCACCCAAGGCTTTCCAGTGCTCCAGCAGCCGCTGGAGCAGCGTTGTCTTGCCGCTGCCCAGAAAACCGGACAATATATATACAGGTGTAACCTGTTCCATCCCTCATCGCTCCAATACAAATTACGGTTATGGTAGCGAGTGTACTACATCTGGACCTGTTAACGCAAGGCCTGTGCAGGACCTGACTTAGGTCCGGGATCGAAGGGAATGTGCTTGTTTTTGCCATACTCATCCCCTATCATAGGGTTAAACGCTGCAAAGGAGCTGGTCGCTATCTCATCTGTTGATGACCACCGCCGCGAGGCGCCGCAAAGTGTATCCTGTTATATTATTACGGTCTCCGATACGCGCACACCTGAAACCGATACCGGCGGCGACTTAATCCAGTCCTTGCTGGAGGCAGACGGTTACCGGATCAACGGCCGTACGATTGTGCAGGATGATTATGAGGATATTCGTGAGCTGGTCTACAAAAGCTCGGTCGATCCTGCAGTCGAAGCGATCCTGCTTACCGGAGGAACGGGCATCTCCCCAAGGGATACCACGTATGAAGCCGTGGCCTCCCTGCTGGACAAGTCCCTGCCCGGCTTTGGTGAGATCTTCCGCCTGCTGAGCTTCACGGAAGATATCGGCTCTGCCGCCATGCTTAGCCGGGCGATTGCCGGCACCATCGGCAGCACGGTGGTATTCTCCATGCCGGGCTCCACGGGAGCCGTCAAGCTGGCGATGGAGCGGCTGATCCTTCCCGAGTTGCGCCACTGCATGCGCGAGATCTACAAGCGCTGATCAAAGTGTACGGGTCCCCGCCCAACACCATTCCGATCACAGGTAAACCACCTGCCAAGCTATAGTCCAGGCTCTCCCATTGCGGGAGAGCCTTATTTTTTACCAGACATGGACAATCGGCCAGTCAAGCTCTCAATCTGTGCGTATAATACGGTAAATCTACACAGAAGGAGCTGAATGAAATGCCGGAATATCCTAAATGTCCAACCCAAACTGTTGTCGATCCCACATCCGTGGTTTATGAAGATTATTACCATCCCCAAGTGGTGGAGGTCATTCATAACGTGGAAATCGTTAGACGACATCACTGTGTGCCTATTCCCAAGCACTGCTACAATTACACCGTAAGAGATGAAATGTGTGGCGTGTCCAATCTCAGAAACCGCCGCGGCAGATAATTACGGCACCTCTCTTACCCTCTATATTGCTAATCCTCTTAGGCGGAAGCCTCCGAATCGTGCCCAGCGCACCAGAGCTTCCGTCTTTGGCTGTGTTATTAGTTTAAATTGATAACGTCTAGCAGGCTATTCTTCCAGCGGCGGGTCTACATGGATATCCTGATCAGGCGAGGTGCAGACCCAGCGTGTGAAGGTGACCTTGAAGCCGGACCTGGTAGGCGCACACAGGAACGGGCCAGCCTGCTTACCGGTTTCATAAGGGAAGCGAGCTACGCGGATCGTCCGCCAGGGATGGTTCCGGGTTCTGGCTCTCAGGATCACCGCGTCGTTCATCTGTGAGGCGCGGAGGGTTACTTCTTCCCCGGTCCATTCCGGTACAGGGGAGAGAGACCAGTCGGAGTATTCATGGGTTACCACGGCCCCGATATGAGGAACCCCGTCATTCAATTCCACTCCTGCTTTGATCCAATGGGTATCATCTAGCCAGAGCATCAGTCCCGCCTGATCGTACAATTCGGTGAACCCATCCAAGGAGAAGCTGACTTCAACTGCCTTGTCATCCTCCCAGGCAGCCAGCAGCGAATGGCCATTGTCATGCTGGAAGCCATACATCGTTTTTTGCCAATAATCACTGCTCTCCACAGCTTCAACCCTTAGCTTGCTATCGGCCTCCACAGTGGAAGACACCGGCTCATGGCTCCATTTCCCCTTGCTCCAATCCACTCTTTCCGTACTCATCTGATATCCATCCTTTCCGAAGTTTAATTGATCAGTCATACCAAAACCACCGCCCTAGAGGGCGGTGGTCCCTGTCTTGGCATAGCCATTCATGCCTGTTACATTTCCTTCTTGACCCGGCGGGCGAAATCCACGAACTGGAATTTGTCCAGGCGATGCCGTGACTCCGTATACTGAAACAGCTTCGTATCGACCAGATGGACATAATTGCGCACCACGACAATATGCCGGTAATCGTGCAGATCGAGCAGCAGCTCATCCTCGGCTGTCACTTCCTCTACGGAAATTTCTTTCTTGGCATAGCTGATCGTAAGCTTCTGGTCCTCTTCCAGATATTGATAAATCGAGCTGCTGGCAGCCTGAGTCGGCAAGGAATCAACCACGCTGGTCACAAAATAGTCCTTATCGAGGATAATCTTCTCCCCTTCAATTTCGCGGGCACGCACTACCTTCCACACCGGCTCGCCGGGCTGAATCTGCAGATAGCGGGCGATCTCAGCTGTACTGTTAACCTGGCCGTTCTCATACAGGATCGTTCTTGTCGCGCGTCCAAGCCGCTCGGATACCTCCTTGAAGCTGATGAGTCCCGTCACCGGAAAGTTCATCCGCTCTATGTCGAGTACAAATGATCCCTTGCCCTTGATTTTGTGGATATATCCGTTCTGGGACAATAAATGCAGCGCTTTGCGGACGGTCTCCCGGGAGGTATCATAAGCCTCGGCCAACTCACTTTCGGAAGGTATCTTCTTGCCTGCAGCGATGGTTCCCGAGAGAATCCGCTCCGTATAGTCATTATAGATGTGCAGATAAATGTTCTTATTCATGTAATCACCAGATTCATTTTAAAATATTAGCATTTATATGTCACGCAATAAATGATGCTTCTATTTCTCGCAGAAGCGGATGCCTGAAAGCGATACGTAGTATCGCTGCTTCGGAAGCATACGCTTTTTCAGAGGGCGGCGAGTCCGTTTCTTATTGTCATTTCTGCTAGCCTTTAAGATAGACCTTTAATACTACAGGCTGCCCGGTATCCCCGTTAGGGATCAGCTCCTCCACCCGTTCAATAACCTCCTGGCCATCGGGGATAATCAGCGGAGTAATGAGCGGGTAACCGGCAGCGGCGATAGCCTCCTGATCGAATTCAAGCAGCAGTTGGCCCGCCTTCACCTGATCACCAGTCTTGACGTGGGCGGTGAAGCCCTCTCCCTTGAGTGATACCGTATTAATACCGACATGGACCAGCAGCTGCACCCCTGAGGCATGCTCCAGAATGACCGCATGTTTGCTCTTGATTACATGGCCGACTGTGGCGTCGAAGGGTGCCAGCACTTTGCCTTCTACCGGTTCGACAGCAACACCGCTGCCCATCTGCCGCTCGGCAAAAGCCGGGTCAGGCACCTGCTCCAGCGGTACAATTCTGCCTTTCACCGGAGAATGAATCTCCAGCACATGAACTGCTGTGGATGGGGCATCAGATTTAACTGCAGAGGACGGTATATTTTGTACGGAAGCAGTGGCAGGAGCAGCGGCAGACATTGAAGCCGAAGTGGAGACCTGCTTGGCTTGTGAAGTACCTGCATCTGTCTCGTCAGCTTCTTCATCACCACGTCCGCGCAGCTTACCGTATAATACAGTCGCTGTGAATGGAACAATCAGCACAATCGCCATGCCGACAAAGAATATGCCCCACTGATTCGGGAAAATCGACAGAAACCCGGGGATACCGCCAACACCGATGGATGAAGCCAGCACGTTGTTCATCGCCAGCAGCACGCCGGCCAGCGCCGAACCGATCATCCCGAAGATAAATGGATATTTAAAGCGTATATTCACCCCGAAGATCGCAGGCTCGGTTACGCCCAGGAATGCGGAGATGGAGGAGGTGACCGCCAGCCCTTTCGTCTTCTCTTTCTTGGCTACCAGCAGCATACCAAGTGCCGCCGCCCCTTGGGCGATATTCGACAGGGCCAGCATAGGCCACAGGAAGGTTCCGCCTTCAGAACCGATCAGTTGAATATCAACTGCCAGGAAGGTATGATGCATACCAGTGATAACCAGCAGAGCATAGAATCCGCCATAGATCAGGCCGCCCAGCGCCGGGAAGAGGTCGAAGATGCTGACCAGACCGGAAGTAATCGCATTCGCGATCACGAAGGTAATGGGACCGATAACGGTAAAAGCCAGGAATCCGGTAATCAGCAAGGCTACAGGAGCCACAATCAGCAGCTTAAACGAATCGGGAACCTTGCGGTTAAGCCAGCCCTCCAGCTTCGCCAGGAAATAGGCGGATACCAGTACCGGCAGCACCTGACCCTGGTAGCCAATCTTGTTGACCTCCCAGCCGAACAGGTTCCACACGGGTACTGTACCTTCCAGCTTGGCATCAGCATAGCCGTATGCACTCAGCAAGTCGGGATGAACCAGAATCAGACCCATCACGATCCCAAGCAGCGGACTGCCGCCAAACCGTTTGACCGCCGACCAGCCGATCAGGGCAGGCAGGAAAGTAAACGCTGTACTGGCAATCGTGTTGATGATGGATGCGACATCCTTCCACTGCGGGTACACATCAACCAGCGATTTGCCGTCGAAGAAAATACCGGGTCCGGTCAGGATGTTATTGATCCCCAGCAGCAGACCGGCCATCACGATCGCAGGCAGAATCGGGATAAAGATGTCGGCTAGCGTCTTGATCCCCTGCTGCAGCGGATTCTGGCGTTTGCTTGCCGCCGTCTTCACATCGTCCTTACTGGCCCGGCTGCCGCCTGTAATCTCCATCATCTCGTCATATACCTTGTCTACCAACCCCGGTCCGATAATGACCTGGAACTGGCCCTGCGTAGAGAAATGGCCTTTGACCAGATCATTGCGCTCCAGAGCCTCCTTATCGACAAGACCTTCATCATTCAGGGCAAATCTGAGCCGGGTGACACAGTGGGTCGCGACTTCAATATTGTCCTTGCCCCCGATGGCCTGGATAATCCGTTCCACATTTTCACGCTGGTTCGCCATAATCTCACTCCTTAGAAGTATTTATATTACTTACGTATTGCGAATAATCCACATATAGGAGGCATAAGGAGACAGTTGCATCTGTTTCTCCCAAGCCGGAGCCTGTGCCGTATTGCTGGAGAGCAGCTCCGCTTCGTAAGCTCCTGCCTGCGTCCACAGATCGTCCGGGAAGGTGAATTCCGCCTCTTGCCCGCTGAAATTGGAGACCACCACCAGCGTATCCTGGCCATTATCCCGTTCATAGGCAAAAATCTGCGGATGCTGCTCATCCAGCCGTTTATAGCGTCCATCGGTAATGACCTGCTCCTGCTTGCGCAGCGCGATCACCTGCTTGTAGTGGTTCAGTATGGAATCCGGGTTCGGCAGCTGCGAGGCTACATTAATCTCCTTGTAGCGTTCGTCAATCTTTAGCCATGGGGTGCCGCTGGTGAAGCCGGCGTTTCTGCTGTCATCCCACAGCATCGGGGTCCGCGAGTTGTCGCGGGATCTTTCCCGCAGGATGGTAAGGGCTTCTTCTGCGCTTTTGCCCTGCTCCTGCAGAATCCGGTACATGTTGGTGGACTCGATATCCCTGAACTCACTGATGTCCTTCCATTGTGGATTCGGCATCCCGATCTCTTCTCCCTGGTACACATAAGGGGTGCCCTGGAGTCCATGCAGGGTCGTAGCCAGCATTTTGGCGCTTTCGATCCGATACTTTCCATCGTCTGCGAACCGGGACAAGGCCCGCGGCTGATCGTGATTATTCCAGAAGAGTGCGTTCCAGCCGCCTCCCTGCTGCATCCCGGTCTGCCACTCCGACAGCAGGCGTTTCAGCGCTTCGAAATCATATGGCATCAGCTCCCATTTATTCCCTCCCGGGTAATCCACCTTCAGATGATGGAAGTTAAAGGTCATCGAGAACTCCTGCTCATGCGGATTGGAGTAGCGGATGCAGTGCTCAAGCGTGGTGGACGACATCTCCCCTACGGTTACTACGTTATGCGGACCAAAGACCCGCTTGTATAACTCTTTGATGTATTCATGGACACGCGGACCATCCGTGTAGAATTTACGCCCGTCGCCTGGTGGCTTGCTGCCATCATCATTCAGGAACTCCTGATCTTTGGAGATCAGGTTAATCACATCCATCCTGAAGCCGCTTACTCCTTTTTCTGCCCAAAAGCTCATCAGATCGGCAACCTCCTGCCGCACCTTGGAATTCTCCCAATTCAGATCAGCCTGTGTCTTATCGAAAAGTGTCAGAAAATATTGTCCGGTGGCTTCCTCCCACTGCCAGGCGGGTCCGCCAAATTTCGACTGCCAATTGTTGGGCAGCCCGCCATCAGGACCAGGATCACGCCATATGTAATAATCCCGGTAACGGCTGTCCCTCGACAATTTTGCTTCCTGGAACCATGGGTGCTCTGTGGAAGAATGGTTGACTACGATGTCCGTCATCAGCGACATACCGCGCTTCTTCAGGCCTGCCGCCAACTGGTCAAAATCCTCCATGCTGCCGAAATCCTCACTGATCCTGCGGTAATCCGCAACATCGTAACCGTTATCATTTTGCGGGGATACGTATACCGGCTGCAGCCAAACAATGTCTATGCCCAACTCCTGCAAATAATCCAGCTTGCCGGTTAGTCCCCGGATGTCTCCGGTTCCGCTGCCTGTAGTATCTTTGAAGCTTTTGGGATACACCTGATAAACGGTCGATTTACGCCACCAATCCTGCCCGGTTGAATGGTTCATATGATGTCCTCCTTAGAAGTTGTGTAGATTCATCGTTGTGTTTTAGGAAATAATCTCAATTATTTTTTAAAATCTAATCCTGTATATACAGCTTGGATTGTACACCTGTATATACAGGTTGTCAAACAAAGAAAGACGATTTCCGGCTATTTTATGCCTCCACGCATAACGGCTCATGCTCATACTTAAACTAACTGCGCACTTTAGTAACACCCCGTTTAATATTTATTCCAAATTTGTCTCGCTGATTACCTGTTCTATGGCGTGAACCAAATTTAATTATTATATATGGGCAAAAAACCCGGCAGAAGAATCTGCCAGGCTGCTGTTCTATGCTATGAAGCTTATAAATCCGGGTGCTCGTGTTTGGCCTTAAGGCGGTTCCAGCGGCGCTGTACCTCATCTTCAAAGCTGCGCAAGGCAGGTTCGTTCTCCGGCTTCAGCAAATGGCGTGTCTTGCCCATCGTCTTCAGCCAGGCCGACAATTCCACTCGTTTACCCTTGTCTTCCGGGTTGTAGGTGATATTGGTTGTGCCATGCTCCACTTCATACAGCGGGAAGAAGCAGGATTCCACGGCCAGGGAGACAATGTTGGTGCCTTCTTTGTCATCGGACATCCAGTTGAGCGGACAGGCGATCAGGATCTTACCATAGACCAGACCTTCATTCTGCGCATACCATTGAGCTTTGGCAGCTTTTTTGACCAGATCCTGCGGGAAGGCCTCGGAGCCGGTGAACACGTAAGGAATGTTCGTGGCAGCCATAATCTGTGCAGTATCCTTGTGTTGGGTAACCTTACCCTGCTGCGTCTTGCCAATGCTTGAGGTAGAAGTGCGGTGGCCCAACGGTGTTGAATAAGACTGCTGCGCTCCTGTATTCATATACCCTTCATTGTCGTATTCAACAATAATCATCTTGTGTCCGCGCAACGCTGCGCCAATCGCAGGACCCATGCCGATATCCATCCCGCCGTCGCCGGTGACCATAACAAAGGTAAAGTCCTCCTTGAGGCCCATGCCATCCAGCTCGCCGCGGCGCTTGCGCTCCCAGAACATCTCAACCACCCCGGACAGGGTAGCTGCGCCATTCTGGAACAGGTTATGAATAAAGGTCGACTTATGCGAGGAATACGGATATCCGGTTGTGGTAACCATGGCACAGCCTGTATGGTACAGGGCAACAATGTCACCTTCGATGCCTTTGAAGAAGGTTTCCAGCCCGGAGAAAATACCGCAGCCCGGACATGCTCCGTGACCTGGGGACAGCCGTTTCGGTTTCTTGGTTAAGCTGCGCAGTGGCGGAATCCGCACACTGAGCTTGCCTGTCGCTTCATCCTGCTTGACTGTGATCAGCCCCGTCTTCAGAGACTCGAAATCCATCGGCTTCAGCAGCCGCTGCGGCGCTTTGTCCGGCGTACCCGGATTGTGGCCATAATAATCAAATGGCACTTCTACACGGTCAGCTGTGACAGCGTCCATGGCCAACTGGAAGAAATGATGTCCGTCTTCAGCATAGAAATCCTTGCCGCCCAGTCCATAAATCCGACTGATTACCTTAGTGGTAGTGTTGCCATGAGTGAACAGAGCCGCTTTGATCTCATTCACCATATTACCGCCATGTCCACCTACGGAGTCTGCACGGTCGCCTACAGTAATGGCTTTGATATTCTTCAGTGCCTCGGCAATCTGCTTCTGCGGGAACGGACGGATCATATTCGGGGAGATCGAACCGGCTTTCACGCCCTGCAGACGCAGCTGATCGACCACATCCTTGATAATCTCCGAAGCGGAGTTCATCAGGAACACTGCCACATCGGCATCCTCCATCCGGTAAGACTCGATCATTGGATAATGCCGTCCAGTCAACTCACCGAATTCTTTGGCGATCTCTTCAAACACATCGCCTGCGTTATACATCGCTACCGATTGCTGATAGCGGTTGTTGATATAATCAGGCTCATTCATATAAGGTCCGACGGTGACCGGATTATTGCGGTCAAGCGTATCGGTGAAGCCCATTGGCGGCTGAGGTCCAACGAACTTATGCACATCCTCACGGTGGGCGAATGCCTGCACGCGGCGTTTCTGATGGGAGGTGAAGTAACCGTCGGAGGCAACCATAACAGGCAGGCGCACCTTGGCATGCTCAGCCAGCTTCAGCGCCATCAAGTTCATGTCGTACACCGACTGCGGATCACGGCACATCAGAATCGGCCAGCCAGTATTGAGTGCAAAATATAAATCGGAATGATCGCCGTGAATGTTAAGCGGTCCGGAGATCGAGCGGCAGACCAGATTCATAACCATCGGCATCCGTGTTCCGGCCTGTACCGGCAGCTGCTCCAGCATAAACATGTATCCCTGGGCGCTTGTCGCGTTGAATACGCGGCCTCCCGCTGTAGAAGCACCGTAACAGATCCCGGCGGAGCTGTGCTCGCCGTCCGATGGAACCAGCATAATATCATGCTGGCCGTTCGCTTTCATCGTATCGAGAAACTGGGCGACCTCCGTTGACGGGGAGATTGGAAAATACCCCATGACATGATAATTAATCTGATGCGCAGCATAGGCCGCCATCTCATTGCCGGATTCGTATAGGAATTTCTGCTCTACCTTGGCAGAGCCTACTTCCTTCTCATAATCAATTGCCATTATTGCTTCCGCCTTTCTTCCGTTAATTAAGCTTGGGTAACCAGATCAAATACGTGGCGCACTGTATGGCTCTCCGCATAACCTTCTTCTTCGCGTTCACCGGACAGGGCCGTTGTAGGACAAGCTTCAACGCATTTCAGGCAGCCCTTGCAATATTGATAATCGATTCCCTGCAGGAACATCTGTGGACGGCCCTTCTTGTCAGGCTGTTCGTCCCAGACGAAACACAGGTCGGGACATACGGTATCGCACTGCGCACAATGGATGCAGTCCTCCGCTTTGAATTGCGGCAGCATGCCGGAACGGGAGATACTGAGATCCTTCAGGAAGCTGCTGCCCGGATTAATAATGGTTCCGCCGATCGGCTGCGTCTCATACCCCAGAGCCGAAATATCGGAGCGGACAAATTGCGGCATGGAAGCACCCTGCGGGAGCGGGAAATGCATAAACTTCACTTCACTGAATCCGCGCTCAAACGTCGTCAAGGCCGATTGCACAGCCTGCGGATATTTTTTGCCCAGCGACTTCTCGATGACACCTTTCATAATTTCCGGATCAAGGAAATCACACATCCGGAACAAGGCCCCCAGCATGGCCATATTTACCCGGTTCTTCTCGTCCAGCGCAATGCTGGTTGCATCCACTACCGCTACGGTGCCGGCAATCATTTTCATCGAGGATTTCAATTGCTCCGGTGATTTGACTGAATTGACCAGCACGATGCTGTGATCATAAATTCCGCTGGTTACATTAACGGTCTTGGCCAAGGCCTCGTGAAAAACACCGACGACATGCGGACGTTCCACGGGAGAAGTATCACGGATAGGCGTATGGAGATCACAAAAACGGATATGCGCTTTGACCGCAGACCCTTTTTTCTCCGAACCATAGGACGAGAAGCTCACTCCGTTCATTCCGGCACCGACCACACCCGCTTCGGCCAGCATTTTCCCGGCCAGGTTCGCCCCAAGGCCCCCTATTGATTCCAGACGAATCTCGAAGAATCCGAGCTCGTTTACTTTTGGTAACTGTACCACCGACATAGCCCCTTTCAAAATGTCAACTAGAATAACATCCTTTTGACTTTTTCAACGATTGTAACTTGATTTTGCAAGCCGCGAAGTGACAAATCTTGCATCTTCCGCACTTTGGGAATCACATTTATTTATAGAATGCAATGGAATTCTTTATACACGACAGGGCGACGTAACTTCAATAGAAGCTATCCTGCCATCAAAGCGCGAAATTGTGTACGAACTGTGAATACTGCTTGGCCCAAGTTCAAACGGAACGATCTGTCACCCTTAATTTAGCAATAAAATTAAAAATTAAGATGTTAAATTTGTCACATTAAACATGATATAAGTCACACAAAAAAGCAGCAAGCTTATGGCTCAAAGGAAATGCCACGCTGCAGGACGGATCTGCTCCCTGTTTCAGTTCAATCTCAACCGGTTATTCGCATTCATTAAGGTAAGCACACGAACTTTCTCCATATTCCATAATCTGCTATAATAAAACGCAGAGCGTGAGACACATTAGATCTGATGAGGAAGTGTTAGGATGGATAAGCGCAGATTTACCAAAGTGACCTCCAGGGACTTTACCCAAAAAACAGCCTGGTCTGCTCTTGACTGGTTTGTAGCCATACCAGGCACCATCGTCCGCTTGATTGCACAGATATTCTGAATTTTGAGCAAGCGGAGTCAACGAGACAGACCTCCTAAACGCCAAAAAGCAGGCAACCCGGGTAAAGACCCGGGTTGCCTGCTTTTAACGCTGCTGCGTATGCGCAATGTCGATCAATGCTCTGCCATTTCGCTCCCAGCGAGCAGTGACAGCAGAATTAACGGTATTATTGTTACTACTTAGGTCTCCGTGTGATAAGAGCATCAAAGACTCAGCACTATCTCTGATAGTTTTCTAATCCCATCCCGCCGATTTAGTTGCGAATATGCATCTAATTAGCCGATTATTTCCGTTTTGGAAGAAATAGATGCAAAAAGGCATCTAATTTGGGCATTTGAGCGTTCCAGACTAGATTTATTCGAGATTAGTTGCAGATTTGCACTTATTCGCCTCCTGATAGGAGTTTAGCTGAATTTAGTTGCAGTTTCGCATTTATTTGCTCCAAATGTCCAAGGGCAACATTCTAAATCCTCACTGGAACCTAAGTAGTAACGTTTTTTCCTATAAGGTAATTTCGTGCCTGTTTGCATATCGCCCCTAACATCCCGACATTAGAATCCGCTCAGATGTCAGTTGCGCTCAGCCGATCCTACTCCTGATCACTCTGCATATGCTCTGCAATCAGCTGCTGCTTGCGGCTCCAGACCTGCTGGCTGAGGTTCACGCGGTAGACCTCGGGATTCAGCTTGCGCAGGTACTCGGGCCAGAACAGGTCAAGCTGCTCGCGGTGGTAGCGACGAATCTCATTCAGATCCGGCAATTTGTACACCTGGAAGCCATTAACGTAGATTGGCTCCAGCATCGGCAGCGCCTCGTAGCGGTCTACATGCTTCTTCATATAGGGATGCAGCGGGTTGAACAGCTTCAGCCGTGCGCCGCTGCGCGGGGCATCGTCTTCAGGATAACTGATATAGTCCGCCAGTGCCCGCCCTTTGTCGCCGATAATGCGGTAGACTTCTTTTTTGCCCGGAGTGGATACCTTCTCAGGGTTCGAAGAGATCTTGATGGTCGGGGTCATCTCTCCGCTGGCTGATTCGATCTCCACCAGCTTGTAGACTCCGCCAAGCGACGGCTGGTCGGAGGCTGTGATCAGCTGGGTGCCCACACCCCAAGTATCAATCGCCGCCCCCTGCAGCTTCATATCCATGATTGTGTTCTCGTCCAGATCGTTCGAGGCCACAATCTTCACATATTGCAGACCGGCCTCATCCAGCATCTTGCGGGCCTGGATCGACAGATACGCCAAGTCACCGCTGTCCAGCCGGATGCCCTGCATCCGTTTGCCCTGGGCCTCCAGCTTCTTGGCGGTGATGATCGCGTTAGGCACACCGCTGCGCAAGGTGTCGAACGTATCAACCAGCAGCGTCACGCCGTCCGGCATAACCTTGGCATAGGCATCGAACGCTTCCAGTTCACTTGCGAAACTCTGCACCCAGGAATGGGCATGCGTGCCCTTCGTTGGAATACCGAACAGCTTGCCAGCCAGCATGTTAGAGGTAGCATCGAAGCCGCCTACATAAGCGGCGCGGGCGCCCCATACGGCAGCATCCGCCTCCTGCGCGCGGCGTGTGCCGAATTCCAGCAGGATATCCCCGGAAGCCACCTGCTTGATCCGGGAAGCCTTGGTGGCAATCAGGGTCTGGTAGTTCATAAAGTTCAGAATCGCCGTCTCGACCAGCTGCGCCTCCATAATGGTGCCTTCCACCCGAATCAGCGGTTCATCCGGGAAGACCAAAGCCCCCTCCTTCATCGCATGAATAGTCCCCTGGAAATGGAACTGCAGCAGCTCTTCCAGAAAAGCGGGGGCGTAATTCTCCTCCTGCTCAGAGAGATAGCGGATATCCTCCTCCGTGAAGCGCAGTCCGCCGATATAACCGACAATCCGTTCCAGTCCCGCAAACACAGCATACCCGTTCCCGAACGGCAGCTTGCGGAAATAAGCCTCAAATACAGCCTTACGTTTATGGGTCCCGTTGACCCAGTGGGCGTACATCATATTGATCTGATATTTGTCAGTATGTAGCGCAAGCTCTCTTCTCAAGTCCTCATCTCCTAATGTCTTCGCTGCTGAATCTGCGGGATGTTTCCCCTGCTGCATGCTCTAGTTAATTCTGTCCGCTGTTAAACGGACCCTTAAGCTTTCAGAACCGTTGCCCCAAGGCTGCCGCGGAAGTGACCGAGTGCCCATTCATGACCAGCAGGATTGAAGCTGGCGACGGCATCCTCATGCACAGTGATGGCAAATCCCAGATTATAGGCGTCTACCGCTGTATGAAGCACACAAATATCCGTGCAGACTCCAATCAGGTGCAGCTCAGTAATGCCGCGCTCACGCAGCTTCAATGCCAGATCAGTGCCGCAAAAAGAGCTGTAGCGGGTTTTGTCCATCCAATAGATCCGCTCGCGGTTGGCCTCATATACCTGCTTCAGGCTGCCATACAGCTCCCGGCCTGCGCTGCCGCGCAGATTATGTGACGGGAACAGCTTGGTTTCCGGATGGTAGGGGTCATTCTCCTCATGCAGATCCACGGCCATCACCACGAAATCGCCATTCTCCACAAACGATGTGGTCAGTTCGCTGACCCGGGGGGCAATATCAATGCCCGGCTGTCCAACCGGCAGGCTTCCATCCACGAAATCATTGGTAAAGTCAATTACGATCAGCGCTCTCATAGGGTTACCTCCTCAAATTACTGCGTTCATAACCTGTATATTAGAAGCATGTGATTTAAGACACTTAAGTATAGATGGACAATAACGGCTCATGTTCCGTGAAGGTGTACAGCTGCGCGGGGCGCTGGGAATATTGGTTGGAGCTGAGCGGATTGCCTGCCTCGTCCCTTACTTCCTTTAAAATACCCTGACGGCTGCGAGTTGAAGTGATTTTGCGGATAAAATTAGGCTCTTTGAATTCCGGCACTACCGTCTGGATCACCTGGTACAGCTCACTGAGCGTGAAATGCTGCGGCAGAAACTGCCGGGCAATCGTGGTCTGCAGCATCTGCTGCTGAATCCGCAGGTAGGCGTCCGTTATGATATTATGATGGTCAAAAGCCAGCTCCAGCTCTTCCAGCGCTTCCTGAAGGGTGAACAGCCCCACCTCGCCCGCATCATCCGAGGCCTGGCGCTGTTCCAGCATCCATTCCTCCACCAACGCGAAGAAGGCATGACTGATAATCCAGCCGCGCGGATCACGTCCGGGGGTACTGTAGACGCCCAGGTACTCCAAATGTCCGCCATCGACACCCGTTTCTTCCTTCAGTTCGCGTGTAGCCGCATCATAAATAGACTCATCCTCCTGGCAAAATCCGCCGGGCAGCGCCCACATTCCGGCATAAGGCCATTTTTTGCGCCGTACCAGCATCACCTTCAGTTCACGCAGCGGCAGCGTCTTGGTGACGGTCTTGCGCTCACGTTTGGTTAAGGTAAACATCACAATATCGGCCGGGACTCCGTCCGGTGTGCGGTATTTTTTGGCGTTATAGGTTTGTTCTCCGTTCTCGCTCAATGTTGATCCATCCTTTGCCGCAGCTTTAAGTTCTACTATCCATTTATAAAAAGGGACGGATTGTCATCCGCCCCAGCAACTTCAGGGTTAATCACCGCAGGTGGACGGAGGGGCTTCTGTGCCGGCCTCTACATTGATTTTGTCAGATACAGTATCGCGGATGACGGAAATCACCAGCTGCAGCAGATAGTTAATATCCGTCTGGCTCTGCTGGAATTCGTTCACCACCGGAATGGAGTCAATCTCATCCTGCAGCTCTGCAATCTCCTGCTCAATCTTCGCGACCATGGTTTTGTTCTTGAAGCTCTCGAAGGCGACGATCTCCTTCTGCTTCTTTTTGATCGTTGCGATCAGCCCCTGAACCCGCTCATGATTGTTAATCTTCATTTCTGCCTGCTGATAATGGCGCACTTCCTCGCTGGTGGAGATCAAGGAAGCAAGCTCCTTCGCTTTGCCCATAATATCCTCACGCACGATCAGATCACGGGTATCAAAAGTCTTCATCCCGTAGGCATTCACACGTTGTTGCTCCTCATTCACCGGCCTTCGCCCCATTTCTATAGAATTAATGGACTGCTGCGGCTTCTGCCACACAATCCCCTTTAATGTACCATGTTTTGGTATCGGTAATCCGTACCTTCCTGAAGCTGCCGATCCATTCCTGCGGTCCTTCAAAATGCACCAGCTTATTGGCGCTGGAACGGCCGGACAACATATGGGCATTGTTCTTGCTCTCGCCTTCAACCAGCACTTCAACCATCTGGCCCAGCATGGAATCATTGTTCTTGCGGCTGAGTTCCTTGATCAGGTCATTCAAGCGCTGCAAGCGTTCGCTCTTCACAGCCATCGGCACATTATCCTCCATCCCTGCGGCAGGCGTACCTTCGCGCGGAGAGTAGATGAACGTATAGGCCATATCATAACCGACTTCACGCACCAGGGACAACGTCTCCTCGAACTGCTCTTCGGTTTCGCCGGGGAATCCAACGATGATGTCGGAGGTGAGCACCGCGTTCGGAATGCTGGCCTTGATCTTGCTCACCAGCTCCAGATAAGCTTCGCGGGTATATTTACGGCTCATTTTCTTCAGAACCGCCGTGCTGCCCGATTGAACCGGCAGATGGATATGCTCGCTCAGGTTCCCGCCTTTGGCCAGCACCTCGATCAGCCTGTCGTCGAAATCGCGCGGATGCGAGGTCATGAAGCGGATGCGTGGAATATCAATCCGCCGCATATCATCCATCAGATCGCCGAAGGTGTACTCCAGATCGCTGAAATCCTTGCCATAGGCGTTCACATTCTGACCCAGCAGTGTGATTTCCTTAAATCCCTGGCGGGCCAGTTCGCGCACCTCGGCAATCACGTCCTCCGGACGACGGCTGCGCTCCTTGCCCCGGGTGAACGGTACGATACAATAAGTGCAGAATTTATCACAGCCGTACATAATGTTGACCCAGGCGCGCATGCCTTCACGTTTCTTCGGCAGGTTCTCAATAATGTCGCCTTCCTTGGACCAGACCTCTACAACCAGCTCCTTGCTGAATACCGCCTCTTGAATGAGCTGGGGCAAACGGTGAATATTGTGAGTGCCAAAAATCATATCAACGAAGCTGTGCTTCATCATAATCCGGTTGACGACACCCTCCTCCTGCGACATGCAGCCACAGACACCGAGCATCAATCCGGGCTTCTCGAGCTTCAGCGTCTTCAGATGACCCAGCTCTCCGAACACCTTGTCTTCCGCATTCTCACGGATCGCGCAGGTATTCAGCAGGATGAGGTCCGCCTCATTACGGTCCTCTGTACTGTGGTAGCCCATCTGCTCCAGCAGGCCTTTCATCGTTTCGGTATCATGCTCATTCATCTGACAGCCATAGGTGGTAATGTGGTACAATTTATCTTTACCGAAATCACGCATTTCTTCCGGAATCTCGAAGCCATAATGCACCTCGATGTCCTCTTTGCCGCGCCGTTTGCCTTCTTTATAGTCGGGCTGGCTATTGATCTGAATGTTGCGGCCTTTGATCCGGTAGGTGGTTTTGCCTTCCTCTTCACTGATCACCTTGGCATCGCTGAAATTGAAATACTGGGAGTAATCCTTGGAACCGCCCGGGCCGAATTTTAAGTTCGGAGAACTGTTCTCTTTCATCATTGATTCCACATCCTTATATGAAAGCATCTTAAACCCTTATTTATCTTCGCTAAGTAAAAATTATACCATAAAACATCGATCCCTCCCAAACCCTCCCTTCCAAGGGAGGGCCCCAAAGGGTTGCACCCTCTGGACACCCGCAAGTTTGGCGAATGAGTCTGGCTGTACGGTGATTAGGCGGCTGGGAGGGGGGGAGCGCTTATCCCTGCGGGACCGCTTGGACGCCCGCTTGGTCTGGCCCGCTATCCCTGACGGGATGCGAGCCTGGCTAAAGTCAAAGGCGGGCTGTTCCTTCGGAATTCGCAAAACCCTAAGATCAAAGGCGGGCTGTTCCTGCGGAATTCGCAAGATCCTAAGGGCAAAGGCGGGCTGTTCCTTCGGAATGCGCAAAACCTTAAGGGCAAAGGCCGGCTGTTCCTTCGGAATGCGCGAGACCTTATCCACAACAGAACAAAATCACCCTGGCGGGTGAATAACTTTCTAGCCAGCGGTTATTTATCCGCTGGCTCTTCTTTTCTCACCAAGGTTCCATTACAAACAGGACAGAAAAACTCTGGGGATTCTCCGCCTTCCAGTTCATACGAACACTCGGCTACTATAAATTCAGGTACAGGGTCCATCATCCCACATTTCACGCAGATATAATCGATCCATACCTCTGGCTCCTCTTCTTCCTCCCATGGATTCCATAGGTCCAGTTCTTGTTCTTTATCCTGTCCGGACTTTTGGCCCTGTTCTTTTCCCATGACTTCGTATCCCCCATTTCTTTTGGTTTTCATATTCTCGCTGCTCGTCATAATAATAAATTCTCCCATATTCCGCATGCCAAATCACCACAAGCAACATCCGGTGCTTGCAGCAGGGACAAAGCATCGGGTCTCGCCCATAGCTCTCCAGCATCCGCTGGCGGTAGCTTTTCTTCTTCCTTTCCTCCGCTGGAAAAGTCATCTCGATTTGTTTGTGCACCATGTACCGCCACAGATTAATTACCTTTTGTGACTCTTTGTTTTTCCCCCGGCTGTATAGACCATAGCGCCCCACCATCCGAAAATGCTTGGGCGGAATGTGCTGCACCAGATCGTAAATGAATTTCATTACCGGCGATACCACATCCACCCGTTTGCCCGTTCGGTGATCCTCATACCAGTAGTGCACCTTGTGGTAGTTGTAGCTTACTACCCGGTACTCCGCGATCGCCGGACGCGCCAAATAGCGCCCAATGTATTTCGCTGCTCCTCGGGCATTTTTCATCCGCTGCTCCGCATTCACATAAAACCCCTGCGAATAGCGCTGGTATAACTCATTCACCAGTCTCTTTACACGTTCTTCCTCCGGATACCATTTCATCATTAAATCCAGTAGCAGTTTCTGCCACGATTTCCGCAAGTACTCATACGAGATATACTCCGCCTTCTTCCACTCCTTGTTCCGGTCTAGCGCGCCTTCCGTAATTAGCGCATGGATATGCGGATTAAACTTTAAATCACGGCCAAAGGTATGAATCACGGTAATCACACCGACTTCGTATTTCTTGCTCTTATTTTTCCGCCGGTAATAATATTGAATGACCTTGGCCACTTGGTTACTCAGTTCATTTAACTTCCGCCGGTCTTGAAAGAATACCTTGCGTAGTTCTTCAGGCACTGTAAATACGAGGTGGCGATGAGGTACATCTAGTATTCGTTCTTGCTGCTTTTCCGCCCATTCATCCGTATATTTCTTCCCACATCCATGACAAAAACGGCTTTTACAGGTGAAGCAAATAAACACGGGTTCCGGCGTTCCCTCCGTGCATCCCTTGCACTCATATCTGGCATAGCCCATATCCCGTGTACCACAGCGTATCGCTTTATTCACGGTTTCTATCATGCTACTGTGGAGTTCCTTGGGCAGATGATGTCCGTGCATTTCCATGAATCCATGAAAGTGATCTTTTAAAATCTGCCGGATGACTCCTCGTTTCTTCCACGTTTCCTGATTCTTCACGTCCATCCCTCCTCCTTTTTTCATCGGAGTTATCCACATTTTTTTACACTCTATAATTTCCTATACAATCAAAAAACCTCCCACAAGGGAGGTTTGGATTACACCTGACTTCAGGCTGCTTTATTTCTGCGGCTTCTTGCCGGGAATAACCATCTTCACATAGAACATGCGGTATTGCTCTTCTTTGACAATAATGCAGTGAAATACCTTCATCTTAGGGGTTCATCTCCTCTGAAATGATACTTTAGAGCAATTCTAGCAAAGGTCCGCTACACTTTCGTTACACATTTCGTCAAAATTCCGCATTTTGTGATAAAAAAACCTATTTTTACGATATAATTAACTCCATTAAGATGATCTTAAGAATGCAGTAACATTCTTAAGTTCACGTTCTATATAAAGTATAAAGGGGTGCAAGGATGCCTTATATTCTAAAAGACAAGGTGCAGCTATACTACGAGTATGAGTCTGCCCATACCCCAACCGAACACACCGAAACGATCGTGCTGGTTCACGGAATCGGATTTGACCTGCGGGGCTGGGATTTGATTGTTCCTTATATCACCAGGGATTATCATGTTCTTCGTTATGATTTCAGGGGGCACGGGTCAAGCGACCGTGGAGAAGAAACGCTTGCCGACACTGTAATGGTGGATGATCTGAACTATATTCTGGATTATTTCCAGATCAATTCCTTCCATATAGTTGCCCATGGAGCGGGCAGTATTATCGCCTTATATTATACCGCCGCTAATCCCGGCAGAGTACAGTCCAATGCCCTGCTGTCGCTGCCGCTATTCATCTCGATGGACACGGCCTCCAAATATACCTCCTACCGCAAAGCGCTGATCGGGAATTCGATGTACGCGCTGGCGGATCATGTCATTCCCAATGTGACGCTGCTGGCAAGGGACACGCCGGAAATCAACAAGCTGTATGAAGCCTTCGCCAAGGTAACGATGGAGGTCTATTTCGAGGTGCTGGAGTTTTTCCTGAACGCCCACAGCGAAATCTTTGAAATGTTCAAAAAAAATACAGTGCCGACGCTGATGCTTACCGGTGAGCAGGACCCGATCTATCCCCCTTACCTGTCCGGCCTGATCGCCTCCTCCAGTCCAGGCTGCCGGTATATGATCATCTACAACTCATCGAATATGGTGTTCTATGATCAGCCGGAGGAGACGTATAACCAGATCAAGCGCTTCTTCGAGAACCGTCCGGCGAAAAAAACAAGCATCGACCCGCTGCTCCAGAATCTGCATTCCGACTTCCTGAATCTGGTCGACAATAACGCTGCGCCAGCTGTACAGCCTGCCGCAACCCGTCTAAGCATTAAGCTGATTAACCAGTTTCAGGTCCAGTTGGACGGTGATCCGATACTGGGCGGCTGGGGCAGACGAAACGCCAAGGAGCTGCTGACCTATCTGCTGCTGAATCCCAGCGTGGACAGAGACCGGCTCTGCGCCGACCTGTGGCCCGATATGGACATAACCAAAGCCAGAGGCCTGCTCCGAGTGTGTCTGGCCCATTTGAAGCAGCTGCTGCAGAACGATCAGACCCGGGTGCTGCATATCGACAAGAAACAAATCTCGCTCTCCAGCGCCGTGGACTGTGATCTGACAGATCTGCTGGAGACGATCAAATGGGCCTCTGTCCAGCAGGAGCTTAGTTATAAGGAAAATATCATTCAGGAGCTGTTCCAGAATGTGGACGGCAATTCCTTCCGCAATCTGGACCGGGATTGGAATATGACGCTGCGCATCCGTACCGAAATCCAGCTGATTGACATCGCTCACAAAATGGCCGCACATCTGCTAGCCCAGCATAAACCGCTGGAGGCCATAGCCTACCTCAAACATGTGATCCTGCTTAATCCAGAGGAGCATCAAACGTACGAGCAGATCGCCCGCTTGTATGAACAATGCGGCAACGGCACGGAGGCTCAGAAATGGAGAGCACGTGCAGCCCATGAGGTTGCCGAACCCCGGTCAACGTATACAACTGAATAACCTGCAGCTTGACTTCATGCTTCACTTAGTAAGAAGAAACGGCTTCGCCGTCCTCTGCAAGAGGCGGCATCCGTTTCTGCGAAAAATAGAAGGATGAATTATAGTGTGGAACATATAATTTCTTATATTTCAAGTGGAAACGGCTACGCCGTCCTTTTATAGGACGGGGCGTTTCAGCGAGAAATAGAAGGATGATTTATAGGGCGGAACATATAAATCCTTATATTTCAATAAAGGGCAGACCTCCGCGCCATTCGGCGGGAGGTCTGCCCTTTATTCAAGTTTAAACACTTTCTTAAGCTAAGGTTTGGGTCGACTCACGGGTAAAGGGAAGGATGTCATCTGTTCTGCCGCTCTGCAGCTTAGCCGGCCAGGCCGGATCACTGATCAGCGCTCGGCCTACAGCCACCAGATCAAACTCTCCCTGCTCCAGACGCTGCAGCAGGCCGGAGATGTTGTTCTCATCATTGTCGGCTACATCCCCGGTCACGAAATCACTGTTTAGGCCAACGGAACCCACAGTAATCGTCGGTTTGCCGGTGATCTGCTTCGTCCAGCCCGCCAGATTCAGGCTGGAGCCTTCGAATTCAGGCAGCCAGAAGCGGCGGGTCGAGCAGTGGAAAATATCGACCCCTGCATTACTGAGCGGTGCCAGGAAACGGGCCAGCTCCTCTGGTGTATTGGCCAGCTTGTCACTGTAATCCCCCGCTTTCCACTGGGAGAAGCGCAGCACAATCGGGAAATCCGAACCTACCGCACGGCGGCAGGCATCAATCACCTCTACAGCAAAGGTGGTGCGTGCTTCCATATCACCGCCGTAACGGTCGGTGCGCTTGTTGGTCTTCTCCCAGAAGAACTGGTCGATCAGATAACCGTGCGCACCGTGCAGTTCAATCCCGTCGAAGCCGATCCGCTTCGCATCGGCGGCAGCTTGGGCATACGCGGCAATAATGCCGTCAATTTCCGCCTCGGTCATCGGCTCAGTGACCTGCTCGCCTTTGAGATTGAGACCGGACGGACCAATCGGAAGGACTTCGGCATTAGGCTCATCCCCGATCGAGCGAGCCATGCCTACATGCCACAGCTGTGGCATGATCTTGCCGCCTGCCGCATGAACCTCTTCCACGACATGGCTCCAGCCCTTCAGGGCTTCTTCACCGTAGAAGTTGGGGATGGCCGGATGGCTGACTGCGGACGGGTGATTGATCGCCGTTCCTTCGGTAATAATCAGCCCTACGCCACCTTCAGCTCGACGGCGGTAATATTCGGCCACATCACGGCCGGGTACGGCATTCGGGGAGAACGCGCGGGTCATCGGGGCCATAACCACCCGATTGGCTAGACTCAGATTGCCTGCCTGAAAAGGTTTGAATAAGCTTTTTGTGTTCATGTCAACCTCCGTTAAAATTAATCGATCCCTCCCAAACCCTCCCTTCCAAGGGAGGGCCCCAAAGGGCTCTGCCCTCTGGACTCCCGCAAGCTTGGCGAAGGAGTCTGGCTGTACTGTGATTAGGTAGCTGGGAGAGGGGATCACTTATCCCTGCGGGACCGCTTGGACGACGCAGGGTTTGGCCCGCGATCCCTGACGGGATGCGGGCCTAGGCTAAGGGCGGGCTGTTCCTGCGGAATTCGCAAATAATTCATAATTCCCTATACAATAACAGAAATCCGGGTATTCGCAAACTAATCTGCGAATACCCGGATTAATATAATAATGCTTAGTATGAAGTTACTGCTTAGGACCCCGTAGGTTAGGAGTATCAAAGACTAAGCGTCTGATTGCCACATCAGTCCAATCCACCGAATTAGTTACGAATCTGCATCTAATTAGACGTTTTTTTCCGTTTTAGAGCAAATAAGTGCGAAAACGCATCTAATTTCGAATTCTGAGCGTTAAACAATCATTTTCCTCAAAAATAGTTGCAGATTCGCACTTATTTGACCGATATCTGGAATTCCAGCTGAAATTAGATGCACTTTCGCATTTAATTTTCTCTGAATGCTCTAGTGTAGCATTCTACATCCTCAGCAGGACCTAAGTAGTAACCGTATGAACAACTTATGATCTGATCTATTCCAGCTCTAGAATTCCCGCTCGCGGTGTAACGCCAAAGGCGGCGGCCAAGTCGGCCAGCTGGCGGTCGGTGATCTTCTGCTTGATCTCTCTGCCGCCGATCAGGTTATAGACAATCGCAGCCTTCTCAATGGTTTCTACCAGCCCGAACGTCGAATCCATCGTTGTGCCTGTTACAAAGATCCCATGCTGCGGCCAGATGACTACGCGGTAATCCTTCATCTTAGTGGCGGTTTCGCGGCCAATCTCGCTGCTGCCGGGAACCATCCAAGGAATGACGCTGACGCCGTCAGGAAATACCACCAGACATTCGGTGCACATTTCCCAGAGGGTTTTGGTGAATTTCAGCTCATCCAGCTCATGGGTAAAGGTCATCGCAATTACGTTGGTAGCGTGGGTGTGCAGCACGATCCGGTGCTTCGGATCTACCTTCAGCCGTTCGATATGGCTCATGAAATGGGAAGCCAGCTCACTGGTTGGCACCGCACCATTGCGCAGGCCCCAGAGCACTTCCACGCTCTGCCCTTCTGCACTTACCCGCAGTATACCGAGGTTCGCTTCCGGGTCTTTGATTACATTGCGAAAATATTTGCCCGAACCGGTGACGATAAAATATTTGCCGGCCAGTTCCTTCACCGGAAACGTGAGCGCAATTGTCCGCAGAGGCTCGCGAATGTTAATGTATTTCGCTACTTCTTCTTCATCCAGCAGATAGCTGACATTCCCGCCGTTCAGTTCATCCCAGCCCAGCTCCCACATGTGGCGGGTAATTTCCGACATTTCCTGGATAAACGGAGCTTCTGTTCCGGCAATATAACCTGTCGATTCGATAACGGATGTGCTCATTATGTTGTCTCTCCTTTAGTTTCCAAGTCTAGTGCAGGGCTCTTCAGAACCTCTGCCCTTTCTATCTTGCTGCAAGCACTTCCTGCTCGTAAGTCTTCACATCAGCCAGCCATTGCTCACGCACCGGAGTGCCTTGAGTAGCACAGTAGTAATCCCAAACTGCCCCGAACGGATACGACTTGAACTCTTCCACGAGCGCCAGGCGGGAGGTATAATCTCCGTCCAGTTCCAGCTGCTTCAGCGTGGCTACCGGCTCCAGCATCGCGCGCAGCAGCGCCTTGATGGTATTGCGTGTGCCGATGACCCAGGCTGCAATATGATTGATGCTGCCATCGAAGAAATCGAGGCCGATATTCGTACGGCCCAGCAGGTCACCACGCACCAGCTCGCGGGCGATTTCCAGAAGTTCATCATCCATCGTTACTACATGGTCGCTATCCCAGCGGACCGGACGGCTGACATGCAGCAGCAGCTGCTCACTGAACATCAGAATGGAGGACAGCTTATTGGAGATGAATTCAAGCGGATGGAAATGGCCGGCATCCAGGCACAAGGCCTTGCCGCGTGTGAGGGCATATCCCATATAGAATTCATGTGATCCAACCACATAACTCTCGGACCCGATGCCAAACAATTTGCTCTCGACCGCATCGATGTTGTATTGCTTGTCGATCGGTTCGCTAAAAATCTCATCCAGCGATTCCTGCAGCCGCACCCGTGGCGCCAGACGGTCAACCGGCGTATCCTTGTAGCCGTCCGGCACCCAGAAGTTGGTTACACATGTCTGGCCCAGCTCACGGCCGAAATGCTCGGCAATTCTGCGTGAAGCTTTGCAGTGGGCAATCCAGAAGCTGCGGATTTCCTCGTCCGCATGACTGAGCGTGAAGCCGTCTGCCGCTTTGGGATGTGAGAAGCAGGTTGGATTGAAATCAAGGCCAAGCCCTTGCTCTTTGGCCCAGCTGACCCAGTTATCAAAATGACGGGGCTCCAGCTCATCCAGATCGACTGTTTCCTCGGTGTCAGCATAAATGGCATGCAGGTTGACCTTGTGTTTGCCGGGGATCAGCGACAGAGCCTTCTCCAGATCCTGGCGCAGCTCATCCGGCGTACCGGCACGGCCGGGATAGCTCCCGGTTACGGCAATACCGCCGCTTAGGGTTTTGTCCTTAAAAAGAAATCCTTGAACATCGTCGCCCTGCCAGCAATGCAGTGAAATCTTGATCTGTGCCAGCTTCTCCAGCACTTCCTCCACGTTGATCCCGTGCCCGGCGTATAATTTCTTGGCTTCGTTGTAACTGTTGATAATGCTCTGGTCCATGCTGCAGCCTCCTAAAGTTGTATTGTAGTTTCTATTGAAGTGCTTTCCAGCGGGTTACAATCCGCTCCAATTCAGGAACTGTCTCTGGAAAGTAATGCTTAATCTCAAAGGACCTGCCAACCAAGGCTCTGGCTTCCTTAATGTCGGCCAGGCTGCCTTCGCTGATCATCTGCACAGCCAGATTGCCCAGCGCCGTTGATTCCGTGGGTCCGGCCGTCACTTCCCTGCCGATCACATTCGCAGTCAACTGACAGAGCAGACTGTTATTTGCGCCGCCGCCGACGATCTGCAGCAGCTCGACGGGTTCTCCTGTCAGCTGTTCCAGCTCCTCCAGATAGGTCAGATAGGTCAAGGCCAGGCTGTCAAAAATGCAGCGTGCCAGCTCACCCGTCGTTTGCGGCACCGGCTGTCCGCTCTCTGCACAGGCATTGCGGATTTCCTCAATCATATTCGGTGGGTTGAGGAACCGCGGGGCGTTGCAGGGAATCAGGCTGCGGAAGCCTTCGGTTTCCCCGGCCTGCTGCGCCAGCTCCGCGAAGCTGTAACGGTTGCCGTCCAGTCTGCGCACCTCCTGAATCAGCCACAGGCCCATAATGTTCTTCAGGAAGCGGTAGGTTCCATAAGCGCCCCACTCATTGGTGTAGTTAGCTTCCATGGCCTGCCTGTTGTTGAGCGGCTGCTCCCGCTCCACTCCCAGCAGCGACCAGGTGCCGCTGCTGATGTAAGCTGACGTACGCCCTGCTTCCAGTGGTGCTCCCAGCACGGCGGAAGCCGTGTCATGAGTGGCCGCGCAGATGACCCGGCATACAGGCAGGTCATGCCCAGTCATTAGCGCAGCGGACAACGTGCCAAGCTCTTCACCAGGCTCGGTCAATCGGGCGAATTGCTCCCTGCGGATATGAAGTAAAGACAGCAGATCAGAGTCATAATCACGCGTATCCAGGTTCAGCAGCTGGGTGGTCGAAGCATTCGTGACTTCATTGATCTTACGGCCGGTTAGTCGGTAATAGAGGTAATCAGGCACAAGCAGGATCTGATCCGCTTGTGAAATTTCTTCCGGTGCATGGGCATACAGCTGATATAAAGTGTTGAAGCTTAAGCGCTGAATGCCTGTTTTGGCATAGACCTCAGCGGGTGAAATCCGCTCTGCGACCTGCTCCATCATCTGATCGGTGCGGCGGTCACGGTAGGCGTAGACCTCCTGGATGCGGTTTCCGTCCGCATCCAGAAGCACATAATCCACTGCCCAGGTATCGATGCCCAGCGTACACTGCTCAATTCCGCGGGCCTTGGCCTTGGAGAGTCCGTCTATCACCTGGTCGAACAAATAATCAATATCCCAGAAGCAGGAATTCTCCCGTTCTGTAAATCCGTTGCTGAAGCGGTGAAGCTCCTCCAGGGAGAGAACCCCGTCCCGGACCGTTCCGAGCACCAGCCGCCCGCTGGAGGCGCCAATATCGACGGCAATATGATAGTTCACAGGGAACCTCCTTATGAATGATAGCTAGAGTATTTTTTTGAACAGGGCAATAACCTCTTCTTTGGTCGGAATAAAAGGGTTCCCCGGTGCGCAGGCATCCTTCATCGCGTTCTCGGACAACAGGTCCAGATCGACTTCATCCACACCCAGCTCGGACAGCTTCGCCGGAATGCCCACTTCCTTGGACAAGGCCTTGATCGACTCAATCACGAAATCTGCGCATTCCTTGTCGCTCTTGCCTTCCACCTGCAAGCCGATGGCTTTGGCGATAGCTCTGAACTTCTCGGGCACATGCTTGGCATTCTCTTCTTCCACAAATGGCAGCAGCATTGCGTTGCAGACGCCATGTGGCAAATCATATACCCCGCCCAGCTGATGCGCCATAGCATGCACATAACCCAGTCCGGCATTGTTGAAGGCCAATCCGCCGAGGAAAATGGCATAGACCATCTGCTCACGCGCTTCGATGTCATGGCCGTTCTTGACTGTACGGGCAAGGTTCGCGAAGATCAGCTCTACGGCAGCCAGTGCAGTGGCATCCGTAACCGGATAGGCTCCCGGAGTCACCAGTGCTTCGATCGCATGGGTCAGGGCATCCATCCCGGTAGCTGCTGTAAGATCAGCCGGCTTATCCACCATCAGCTGCGGATCATTGACGGAAATGGTAGCGAGACTATTCTTGTCAACCATAACCATCTTCACTTTACGTTCTTCATCGGTAATTACATAGTTAATCGTTACTTCTGCAGATGTACCGGCGGTTGTGTTGACCGCTACAATCGGCAGCGCTTTATTCTTCGATTTATGAACGCCTTCATACTCCTTGATATGGCCGCCATTGGTGGCGATGATGCCAATCCCCTTCGCGGTATCCTGCGGCGAGCCGCCGCCGATGGAGATCAGGTAGTCACACTGATTGGCTCTCAGGAAATCCGCCCCGTCATGCACATTCTTGCAAGTGGGGTTGGGCTTCACTTCATCATAGACAACATACTCAATGCCCGCTGCATCCAGCACAGCCAGCAGTTTGCCGGCGATGCCGCTCTTCATCAGAAATTTATCAGTTACCACCAGCGCCTTCTTCAGATTCAGCTCCTGAATATAAGGACCGATTTCCTGCAGACAGCCTTTGCCCATAATATTGATGGACGGAACATAAAAGACATGTGTACTCATTTGATTGACCAGCCTCCCGATAATTTGTTCTTCAGCAAAACTCTAGTTTCCTGCTCTTTCTAACGTTCTCCTGCAGTTCCGGAAGAGAAAATGGCTCCGGCTGCAGCTCCTCAGGCTGGCCTCCGAGGATCTCAGCGGGCCGGCTCTGGCGTGCTCCGAATGCTATGCGCTTTCAGAGAATCTTCACCTTCTCATCGTAGCTTCGCAAATCTTTGTTGTCAACAAATAAAATAATAATAATGTTGTTTTTATTTGTTTACTGTCTGTTTTGTGCAGAATATAATAAGATCAATTATAGTTGTTGAATATAGATAACTCCGGAAGGTGATTGTGATGCTGGCTGCGGAAAGACGTAAGAGAATTATAGATTTGGTTCATCAGGACAAAAGAGTGCTCGTGGCCGATTTAAGCCGGATGTTCGAGGTAACGGAAGAAACGATCCGCAGGGATCTGGAGAAGCTGGAGAAAGACGGTATTCTTAGCCGCACCTACGGGGGTGCGATGCTGAACCGCCATACGAATGAGGATCTGCCTTTTGTCACCCGCAATGCCATCAACACGGACATCAAGCGCAATATTGCGCTGAAGGCGCTGGGCCTGATCAAGGACGGCGATACGCTAATGGTTGACCCCAGCTCGACGGCCTTTGAATTCCTGAAGCTGCTGGGTAACAAAAATAACCTGACCATTATCACGAATTCGGTCAATATTCTGCATGAGTTCGCTAATTCAGGCATGAACATCATTTCATCGGGCGGTTCCCTTCGTTACCGCTCTCTCTCTCTCGTTGGCCCGATTGCCCATGATACGATCCAGCGCTACAACGTGGATACAGCAGTGATCAGCTGCAAGGGGATTGATCTGGACCAGGGCATTACTGATTCCAACGAACCCGAATGCGAACTGAAGAAATACATGCTGCGCCAGGCCGAGAAAGTCGTGCTGCTGGCCGACCACACCAAATTTGGCAAAATAGCCTTCACGAAGCTGGTCGAGCTGGCGCGGGTTGACTGCCTGATTACCGACCGCAAGCCTTCGGACGCCTGGCTGAAAGCGCTGAAGGAGCAGCATATTGAAGTGCTGTATTAACGACGAACAAGCCCGCGTGCATATGCGCGGGCTTGTTTGCTTGCGCTAGATGAGCAAGACTGTCTGTTTGCGTTCACAGATGTGAGGGAAGGTTGCTTACGTTCAGCAGGGCCTCGCCGGGATGATACGCTTCAATAATACCCGGCAGCTTGCCTACGTATTTCATGAATAGCTTCTTCAGCTGCCGGCACATTGTGGTATACGCCCCTCTCCGCCACCTTGTAGATCATAAGATCGCTCGGCAACGTGCCATTGGATGGTTCAACGAACTAATGTGGACTTTTGGGAGGGGTAAATAAGGGGGGTCTTATTTTTGCTTACTTGTAGCCTTTGGGCTCGCACATCGCAAAGGCATTATTGCCTCTCATTTGGGTGTTTTTCCTTATATTACTCCCCATGGATACCATCCTGGATCTGATCATGCTGTAGCATATTAACTTCCTGTCAACTGAGTGCTTTATATTCAAAATAGGCGAAATAAGCCGGCAGCGCCTGCTGGTCCAGATCCTGGGCGCACAAGCAGGCATATGAGCCGGTGAAGCCAAGCTTGCCGCCGTATTCATCGGATAAGGTTCCGAAATCGAGCGGCGTACAGACCGCCGTCCAGGTGATGCCGTCCGGGGAAGCCGAGAACACCAGTTCACGGCCCTGGATTGCAGCCTTCAAATAATACCTCTCCCAGGTTCTGACCGAAATCTGCATGGAGGTAAGCTCATCGTATTGGCCGCCCCTGCACATCACGACGCCCAGGCAGGGGCCGCGCAGCTCATCCGCTGTAACACGTAAATAATAATAGTCCTTGTCATCATAGTAGAGCGCAAGTCCCGCCATCTGCATAAAGTGCTCAGGCGCAAACTCCAGACAGGTCGAGATCTCGCAGGCAAAATGCTGAATCGGCCGACCAACCAAGCTTTGGTCGAAATTAGAGGCCAAGGACTCCCGTCCTCTCAGCCGCAGATAGCCTGGACGTTCGCTGAGACTGGCCCAGTCCGGTTCAATCGGCACCCGCAGGCTCTGGTAAGGCGCCCCCAACTGGTCACGGTCGAATTCGTCCCGCCCGGGCACAGCAGGAAACGGATGCAGCGGCAGGTCCGGGCCCTCCACTTCAAGCGCAGGCAGCTTCCCGCCGTGTGCGAGACGCAGCCAGCCGTCCTCCGTCCATTCGCAGCGCTGGATCGCCGTCTCCCGCCCGAGTGGGTTCAGGGTCGCCGTTCCGGGGATGGGACGCGTGCACAAATGTGCCATATACCACTCGCCGCTCTGCGTTTCGACCAGTGAGCCATGTCCTGCCTGCTGGAAAGGATAAGTCAGATCATGTGCTGTGGTCATGATCGGGAAATCCGGGTCAGTCTCATAGGGACCGGTCAGAGTACGGCTGCGGGCCAGTGTCACCATATGATTGACACCTGTTCCGCCTTCAGCGACCAGCAGATAATAATAACCGCCGCGTCTGTACAGCTGCGGGCCTTCCGTTACGCCTGTCGGTGTACCGTGGTAGAGCTCATGGATCGGCCCGGTCAGCTTGCCGGTGTGAGGGTCATATTCCTGCATTACAATCCCTGAGAAGCTGCTGTGCTGCTTGCGGAAATCCCAGCGCATGTTCAGCAGCCATTTGCGGCCGTCCTCGTCATGGAACAGGAATGGGTCGAATCCGCTGCCGTTTAACCGTACCGGCTGGCTCCAGGGTCCCAGCAGATTCTCAGAGGTAATAAGATAATTATGCAGGTCTTTGTATACACTCTGGCGCGACTTCACATCGGTGTAGAGCAGATAATAGAGTCCGTCGTGGTAGGACAACGCCGGTGCCCAGATCGAGCCTGAGCTTCCGTTGCCGCGGAGACTCACCTGCGCTTCAGTCGTCAGCACACGGGTAAGCGTTCTCCAGTTCACCAGATCTCTGGAGTGGTGAATTTCCACGCCGGGAAACCATTCAAAGGTCGAAGTAGCAATATAATAGTCATGGCTGAGGACCTCCTGAAATAGGATAATGAGTTTATTTTGCTTTGTCCTGTTATTTCCAGCGAATTCCCCAATTTTTTATATCGCCTTCATTTGGAATACAGGTATAATGGACAGTACCACAAAATGTTTATTTTTTGTCATGATGGAGGCGCTATGAAACAGCTGTTTGAACCCGTTATTTTTGAAGGGCCACATACCTTGGTTTTCAATCCCAAGCTGTATACCGACGACCATTACAAAGGTTATTATCACTGGCATCAATGCTGTGAGATTATGTTAATCCATGCAGGTACTGGAAACGTGGTCGTGAATCAACAGATGTATGATATTCGACGGGGCATGCTGTTTTTCTTCCAGCCCTATCAGCTGCACCGGATTTATTCCGAGGTTTCCCCGGACCGGCCGTTTAAGCGTTCCATCTTCTATATTGATCCCCATGTGGCGGAGAAGCTGCTCACCGGCTTTGCCAGAAGCAAAACGATGTTCTCCTCGCTGTGGCAGGGTAAGGATACACTCGGTGCGTTCGACCTGCAGGACCAAGCGGCGGTAATGGAGTGGGTACTGGATACCTATCAGCAGAGCAGCCGGAGCCCGGAGGAGGATACCGAGAGCATTACCCTCCTTCTGCTTCAGCTGCTGAGCTGCATAGGCGATGGGCACCGGAATCTGCTGCAGCGCAGCGAACTTCGTCCGCTGCGCTACTCTGAAACCATCATGCACTGGATCGAAGACCATTATCATGAGGAAGTGAAGCTCGACCAGCTGGCAGAGGAAACTCATCTCTCCAAGTCCTATGTCTCACGGATCTTCCATCAGGAGACTGGCAGCCGCCTGGTCGACTATCTTACCGCACGGCGAATCAAGCAGGCTTGCCGGCTGCTCAGCACTACCGATCTGAGTGTGGAGCAGATTGGAATCGCGGTTGGTTTTCCCAATGCCTCTTATTTCAACCAGCTGTTCAAAAAAGTACTGGGCACAACACCGCTTAAATACCGCAAAAGCAACTGAGGATGCCCAGGCGGATGAACCAGAATACAATGGCAGCTTATTCTGTGGCAAACACGATATTCCGTGCGAACCCGTTGGTCAGAACCTGTTCAGTCTCGGCAGAGTCCACCCGCTCTCCGTTAATCACCAGATTCATGAAGGTTACGCCGTCGACAGTCCGCTGCTCATCGAAGCCGTAGATCCGGGAGGGCTGGACCATCCCACCGCTGAACACAATATCGCGGAAGGTGATGTTCTCAATGCCGGTTCCCGGCTCCGGGTTGTAATCCTTGTTCTGCACGACACGCACATCAAACAGCTGTCCCTGCTCAATATGCTCCACCCGGATGTTGCTGTAGAGCACATTGCGCACCGTATTGCGGTCGCCGGCATTAATCGCTAACGCCCCCCAATAATTCTCCTGCGGCTCATGGTGCTCCAGAATATCGATATTCTCGAACACAAGATTCTCAATGAGATCCCCGTTCCGATGATGGTCGCCGTGTATTCCAATCATCAGCGGATGAGCCACATCTGCCCAGAGAATGGAATCGCGCACACTGATATTGCGGCTGTCTCCATAGTAGTCCCAGCGTGAACCATAAATGGCGATGCAGTCATCCGAATTACGCATAAACACATCGCGGACCGCAATATCCGTGCTGGACATGATATCAATGCCGTCCGACCAGCCGCGGGTACTGAAGGCTTTGAAATTACTGATGCTGACGTCTGAAGACTGGCCGATAAAGATACTGTAATGCGGCGGATCAATCACCGTAATGCCTTCCACGGCCACTTTGCTGGAGAACACAATACGCACGCCCCGGAAAGCCGAATAACGGTGGAAATCAGCCAGGTAGATGATCCCGCGCCCACGTATAACCACATCCTCAACATGATCGCACACCAGCGAACCCACCAGCGCTGAACCACCCGCCAGATATACGGTAGTTCCCGATGGAACAGGCAACACTGTTTCTTCTATATAATGGGTACCCGGAGCAAAATAGAGCACCGACGGCTTCTCGCCGCTGGCTGCATCGGCTGTATCCAGCAGACGCAGAATATCCTGCGTGCGGTGTATGCCCGGCTTCAGCAGCAGCACATGCGATTCCTCCGGCAGCGGCGGCAGCAGCTCCAGCGGATTGGCGAACAAATGCAGATTGCGGAAGCGCTCCCCGTTAATTTCAACCGACAGCTTTTGTGGCCCATCCAATGTGAATCTGAGTGTGTTCCCTTCCGGCATACAAGTGATCCCGCGGGATGCAGGCGCAATGCTGATGCTGGACACCGCTGTGTAGAGACAAGTAATTTCAACCTCTGCAGTCCCTTCCAGATCAAAAAAAGCCAGCGATGCCGGCCGCACCTTATGCATATCCACCTTGACCTCATACACAAATATCTCCTGCCACTCCCCGCCGGTCGGGCGTACACGCACCAGGAAATCTTCCCTTGCCGGAATATCCTTCGGGGCTACATCTACCTGTACTATACTCATGCTTGTATCCTCCCTGTTGCTTCTGCTTCAATCTGCTCTGTTTTCATTTTATAAGCTCCCGGTCCCTATAATAAGCTGCAGCCGGCTTCCATAGTTATAAATAAATATGAGAAAATGTTTGTATTTTGTCCGAAGACTGCTGGCTTATGGACATGCACTGGAGTTTAAGATGCTGTTTGGCCTATCTGCAATGGAAACATGACAAAATCAGAATATTTTCTAATATTCTATTACAACTTCTGCATACGCTTAATCGATATACTCTAAGAGATTCCAGCAGAGTTCTGGAAGATAACATGAAATCAGCAATTACACAGGAGGTTCAACCCATGAGTCAACCCTATTGGCAGGAAATCATGAACAGGCTGGACAGCAAAGCCGAGCGGATGATCGCTCAGATCGGTGATAAATGTCCGCATTTCGCCGGGGAGGACGGCAAATTTGACGATATTGCCTCCGACTGGTGGACTACAGGCTTCTGGCCGGGTCTGCTCTGGATCATGCATGACATGACCGGCAAAGAAATCTACAAGGAAGCTGCCTGGCATTGGGATGGCACACTGGAACAGTGGTTTATTAAACCCACGTTAGAGCTGCACCACGACGTAGGGTTCCAGTTCCTGCCGACTGCGGTAATCAAACACACCCTCACCGGGGATGAGGAGGGTCTGCGCAGAGGTATCGAAGCCGCCAACTTCCTGGCTGCCCGTTACAACCCGGCAGGCAGGTTTATCCGTGCCTGGAACGAGGACAAATATGGCTGGGTGATCATCGACTGCATGCTGAACATCTCGCTCCTCTTCTGGGCCAGCAAGGTTACCGGAGACCCCAGGTATAAGCATATTGCCATCAGCCATGCTGAAACTACCATGCAGCACGGTATCCGTGAGGATGGTTCGACCAAACATATTCTATCTTTTGATGCCGAAACAGGAGCATACCTGGAGTGCTTCGGCGGCCAGGGACGGGCTCCTGACTCTTCCTGGAGCCGTGGCACATCTTGGGGCCTGTACGGCTTCACGAATACTTACCGCCATACCAGCGACGAGCGGTTCCTGAACACCGCCAAACGGATTGCCCATTATTTCATCGCCGCCCTGCCGGAGGATCATGTGCCTTATTGGGATTTCCGCCTGGGAGATGATGAGCGGTTGTTCCGCGACAGTTCGGCTGCCGCGATCGCTGCCTCCGGTCTGCTTGAATTAGCTGATGTTGTGCCTGCGGCCGAGCGATCACTGTATGCCCATGCCGCCGAACGTATTCTGCGTTCGCTGACCGAGAACTACGCCACCTGGGATCAGCCGGAGCACGAAGCCATCCTGCTGCATGGCACAGGCAGCGGCACTTCTTTCATTGATGTGTCGTTAATCTACGGCGATTATTACTATGTGGAAGCCATAGCCAAGCTTAACGGCTGGAAGCACCGGATCTTCTAGCGCCCTTCAGCCGCATGGGCCTTATAATTCCCAAAAAAAGATGCCTAGGCCATCAATCGGCCTGCAGGCATCTTTTTTATTCACATTATGATGAATTATTGCTCATCCAGCCACAGAATAGCCGTGACCCCACGAGGATAATATTTGCTGCCGGTAATCAGACCTGAGATGATCTGGTCGCTCCAGCTCCAGATCGACAGCTCGGGATGGGTCAGCCAGGCGGCATGGGCAGCGTCCGCCTGGCGTCCCTGCTCGCCCCATTCCAGCCCCAGAATGGTCCGGGCGATGAACTGGCAGAGATACACCTTGCTTAGCCAGCTGTTGTTGCTGGTAGAGGAGATTTTCCAGCCGCCATCCTCAAACAGACAAATCCCAGGCTGCAGCACTACCTCCAGATGACGCTCCAGCACCCGGATATAGCTGCCGAAACGCCCATTTCGGTCCAGCGCCTCCTGGCAGCCGGTGTAATAAGGGAATACCAGCCCTTCTATCGCAGGGATAATCTTCGAATCATTGCCTTCACCGATCACGGCAGGGATATAGCCACCTTCCGTCACACTGGCTTCTATCGTCGCCGCGCATTTAACCGCCTGTTCTCCGGCCACTCTGGCAGGCTCCGGTTTACCGTGGGCTGTGAAGATCCGCTCCATCGCCAGATAGGCGGCCCAGCATTTGCCGGCCAGATAAATATTGTTGCGGGACTGTCCCAGTGATACATCCAGACTGTCGTAGGTCGTAATCTCTGCACCGCCCATCGCGCGCGTGCTATCCAGACCCATCACCCCGTTGCGCTGCTCCGGATCGGGATGGTCACGACTCAGCATGCTGTCCAGACAACGCTCCAGAATGGGCAGGTTGCCCTCCATCCAGGCCCGGTCACCGGTATGCTCGACGTAGACCGCCGCACTCAACACCCAGTTGACCAGCTGTTCATGGGTCATATGGGAGAAGCAGCCGTCCAGTCCATACATCTCATAAGCCGAATACCCCGGCCGGGAGATCGCATTGGCTACGCCCATATCATGCGTGAAGCTGATCCCTCCGGGATACTCCTCCGTCTCACCCGGAAAACGTACCTTGTCCTCATAGCTGTATCTCTCTACAAACATATCCAGCTCATTGCGCACGGTCCACGGATTATAGCGCAGCTCATAGAACAGCTGGTCTACCGTAAGGTCAAACGTATTCATCATCCGGTATTCACCTTCATTAACAATCCAGAACGGCTTGCCGCTGTGCTCCAGCAGCTGGGTAGAGCCGTAGTAGCTGCGGATGGCATGAGCCAGCATAAAAGACTGGTCTTCCGAGAGCTTTGCTTCCGCCAGTCCTGAGTCTGCTTGCTCGGCTGCCTGCTTCAAGTCCGCGAACCGGGACAAGGCATATTCGGCAACACTTTCGACGTTGCTGTAATAACGGGTATAGTAGTAGGATGCGTCCATTCCGGAAGTGACATATCCACTGCGGTGAAAAGCAACCGCGAAGCGGTAGGTCTGCCGCACTCCAGCTGCCACATCCATGATCAGTGCTCCCACCCGCCCCAGACCAAAGGACCAGTTCTCTTCAAGCTCTGCCATGAGAATATTCTCCATGGAGAAATGCAGCGCCGATTTCACCGTTCCCTGCTGGGAGGCAATTGCCAGAAACCGGCCTTGGCCAACACCGGTCAGGGTTCGGGAGCCGTCGATTCTTCGCATGGCACTGTACGGATCATTACCCTGGAATCCGAAGAAGGCCCGCCGAGCCGCAGCAGAGTCCCGATTATCGATCTCGATCTCCACCAGCACAGCCGGCAGCAGCACATCCTTCAGCTCAGCCTCGGAAGCCGACTCGGGGTCTGGCACCGGACGCACCGGCGACAGAATGCGGAAGGTCAGATCACCTGCCGACCAGCTGTCTGTAGACAGGCGCAGCTCACGGGTGATCTCCGCGTCAGCGAACGGAAACAGCAGCTTCGGCTTGTCCGGGTTAGGGTCGGGGTTCTCGATATCATAACGTTTGCTCTCATCCTCTTCGGCAGATTCGTGGAACGGAAGCGTATCGTAACCGCTGCCGTCCTTTCGTTCCAGACCGATGAATATGTTTTGTCTGGGCGGTTTGCCCTGCTCCAGATCAAATCCTCCAGAGGCTCCCTTGAAACCCAGCGTGAAGCTGGCGAACGCACCGATAGGTGAGTGATGGGCATTAAAAAAGCGGTTTTGCTGCATGTAGAACACTCCTTCTTGCATAATAGTGCCCGATTGATCTCAGGGCTCTACCCAAATGGTATCGGCTTTTGGCCGATGGCGACAGGGTTAAACCCTGCTTTTATTTGGGCAAATCAACCATCCGCACAAGCTTATGCTATAATAGAGCCAAATTCTACTAGCGAAAGAGGCTGGACCGTGAATCCGATTGAACCCGGCATCTCCAATTCCCTTGACGGCCGGATGTCACCTGACATTCAAGTGGCCTTTCATATCTTTGCCGCGCATTGGCGCAAAGTCAATCTGGCCTGGCAATATCCCGGCCATACGCATCCGATGTTTGAGATTAATATTGTTCTGCAAGGACAGCAGCAGATGGTGGTCGGGGGCGAGACCTTTGTGCAGAGAAGCGGCGATATCCTGTTCATCCGCCCGGGTGTGAAGCATGCCAGCCTCGGTTCCGGAACAGCGGCTGAAATGACTTATTATTGCCTGCATTTCGATATTGACGATTTACTGCTGCGACGCGCCTTGCTGGCTGCGGATTCGATCAGCCTCAGCGGCGATGCCCCTGAGCTGCGGGCGATCCGCGAGGCGCTGGATGTCATTATCAGCTCGACGATTCTCAGCGATTCGCTGGACTCGCACAGGAACCGCATGGTTACCCTTCATGCTTCCCTGCAGCTGCTGACTGCGCTGAGCGGCTGGGTGCTCGCGGAGATGCCTTATTCCGACAGCGCACAGCTTGGCATTACTGAGAATACAGTCGCGCTGGCCAGCGCGGTGGAAGGACTGCTGCAGGCCTCGGTGAGCACAGCTGCAGTTACGGGTGAACGAGGCGGGGGGATTGAGGCTATTGCGGCAAGTCTGGGCTACAGCCCTACGCACTGCAACCGGGTGTTTCGGCAGATTTATGGCATGTCGCCGCGGCAATATCTCTCCAGCTTGATTATCCGCCAGGCCAAGCTGCTGCTGATGGACAACAGCCTGTCTGTCGATTATATTGCCCACCGGCTGGGCTACCGCGATATTTCCCATTTCAGCAAGCAGTTCAAACGCTGGACCGGACTGCCTCCGATGGGCTACCGCCAGCTTACTAAGGAACCCGGCAAATCCACTTAAGATTCGCAGGGACGGTAACCCGTTCATTATTTCAGTGCCTGCTTCAGCGCCATACAGCTTAACCTTAAAAGATGCCCGTCAGCGAACGAACCTCGCTTCGGGACATCTCCGGTTTTCTATGTGTTTACCCCTTGGTTGCCCCAGAGGCAATTCCTTTGACGAAATACTTTTGCAGGAAGATGAACACAATCAGCACAGGCACAACCGACAGGGCTGTTCCGGCAAAAATCATATCCCACCGCGAGGAGAATTCCCCGATATAACGGTAAATCTCCACCACCATCGTCTTGGCCTGGCCTGAAGGCAGCACCAGCATCGGCATCAGGAAGTCATTCCAGATTCCCAGACCATTCAGTACCACCATACTTGCCGTAACCGGTCCCAGCAGCGGAAATACAATTCTCCAGAAAATTCCGTAACGCGAGCATCCGTCAATCTCCGCCGCTTCTTCGATCTCCCGCGGAATGCCTTTAACGAAGCTGGTATAGAGCAGGCATCCGAAGCCTACAGCTCCGGCAACATAAATCAGGATCGGTCCGGCAAGACCGCCGTATAAACCCAGCACCCGAAGCTCCTTGAAGAGAGGTATCATATATGCCTGGAAGGGAATCATCATCCCCGCGAGAAAATATACGAAGATAAAGCGGGTCCAGCGGGCATTCCTGCGCTCAATAGCATACCCTGCCATCGGAATAATCAGCACCTGTGCCACAATCGCCACAACGGTCAGAATCAGGCTGTTAAGAATGGCTCTCGGAAATTCCGTTTCGGTGAGCAGATATTTGAAGCTGTCCAGATACAGGCTTGTGGGAAGAGCAATCGCGTCACGCATGATCTCAGCATTGCTCTTGAAGGCCGACATCAGATTGAAGAAAATCGGAAAAAAGAAGATTACCGCAACCAGAAGTGTAATGACGAACAATAGGATTTCTGTGATTCTTCGTTTGGTCTGCAAGGTCATCTTAGAGCTGCACCTCCCTCTTCTGAAGAACCTTAACCTGGATCACTGTAATGAGCAGAATAATCAGGAACAGGACCATAGCAAGCGCGGTGCCGAACCCTTGCCTTAGCTCGCCGAAGCCAACTTTATAAATGATATAAGTTAATGTCTCGGTCTCAAACCCGGGGCCGCCGTCTGTCATTACGGCAATCTGGTCAAATATCTTCAGCGCACTGATCATGGAGAGCACCAGGCACACCGTCATCGAGCCTGCCAACAGCGGGAAGGTGATATGCCTGAACTGCTGCCAGCCGCCTGCGCCGTCAATGCTGGCCGCCTCGTTAAGCTCCTGCGGGATACCCTGCAGTCCGGCCAGATAAATGATCATGTAATAACCCGCGCCTTTCCAGACCGTAGACAGAACAATCGACAGCATGGCATATTTCGGATTGCCCAGCCAATCCACGATATAGTCTCCTAAACCGATAGCGCTCAGAATCTGATTAAACACACCGAAGTTGTAATTCAGAATCATGGCCCAGACAAAGCCCATTACGATCCCGCTTAGCAGGGTCGGGAAATAGAATATACTTCTGAACAAATTGCGGAACCACCGCACCTTATCGACCATCATCGCCATAGCGATGGCTGCAATATTCTCCAGCAGTACAAGGGAAATCGTCATAACCATGGTATTCTTAAGCGCATTATGCACCCGTGGACTGTTCCAGATCTCCACGAAGTTGGCGAACCCGATATAACGGATGTCACTGCTGATTCCGTCCCATGACGTGAAGCTTAAGTAGACGCTTCCCACCGTAGGAACGATGACGAACAAGGTGTAGAGCAGAAATGATGGAAGTATGAACAGCAATGCGTAGGACTGCCATTTTTTCTTTTTCTTTTTCGGCTTCTCTCTGGCTATGAATGACTTGTCCGCGTTAACGATAGATGTAGCCATAGTTGCTCTCCCCTCCCGGGCGCCTGCTTTATATAAGAGAACCTCCACCGAAGCGGAGGTTCCTCTTCCGGCGCTATATCTTACAGTGAATTGGCTTTGACCTGGTTGTCGTATTCTGTATCCGCCTGTTTCATATAATCTGTTACGTCTCCGTCCTTCATCACCATGTCCTGCAGCAATTTGTAGTACCAGTTGCGGAATTGCGGAGGAATCAGATTGTCGCCCCACCAGTTGTTGATGGCCAGGGACTTGGTAACATTGGCATCGGCAACAAGGTCAAGCGCCACCTGCATCTGCTCGCTTGTGTCGTAGGTTACTTTTTCTTTAGTGGTTGGAATGGCATTGATTGTTGCCAGGTAAGCCGAATATTGTTCCGGTTCAAAGAAGAAGCGGATAAACGATTTGATGGCTTCCGTTTTGTCGGCATCCTGGGCTGCTTCGGTGGAGAGGGACCAGCCGGCCGGTGAAGGAAGACCAATCACGTTTAATTTGCCTTCCCGGTCAGGGATAGCGTAGAAGCCAAATTCAAAGTTTGGATCGGCTTCAGCAATTTGTGTGAACATCCAAGTGCCTGAATACAGCTGGGCGGCTTTGCCCGAGACCAGAATGGAAGCCGTCTGGTTGTCGGCGGTACTCAGCCAGCCCTTGTCTACATAGTTTTTGAACAGCTGTTTGAAATCGGTCATGCCCTGAACCACATTGGGATCTGTGAAGCTCACGGTTTGGGCCGTGCGTTTGGAGTTCCAGTCCGGATCTTTGGAGAAGACATCGTCGATCAGGAATTTGTTGACCCAGAAGCCCATATGGAAAATATCCTTACCGCCTACAACAAGCGGTGTAATACCTGCAGTTTTCAATTTTTCCTGAATGGCAATGAACTCGTCATAGGTTTTGGGAAGCTCGGCAATACCTGCATCCGCGTAAGCTTTTTTGCTGTAAATAATACCTTGGGGCGAGTTGACCTGGAGCGGAGCGTTCCATACCTTCCCGTCCACCTGCGGCGGAGATTCGAACAGGTCCAGAAGATCTGCCGGAAGCTCGACAATCTTGCCTGCATCGGCGAATACCTCGGTATCGCGCATCTCCACCAGATCCGGGAATTCACCCACCGCATCCTTGGTTTTCAGCCAGTCGAGATAGGCGGCAGATGAGGTTTCACTGAGATCCTTGATCGTAACATTCGGATTTGCGTCGGTATATTTTTTCACAGTGTCGGCAATGGCTTTTTTGGTCGCCGGATCACCGGATGCATAGCCGATCGTGAAGCTTATCTCTTTCTTGGCGGCGGCGTCGGCATTTGCTGCCGGTGTTTCCGATGCAGGCTTAGTAGCCGTATTGCCTCCGCTGGCATTGTTATTGTTATTTCCGCCGCAAGCGGTTAGCACAGTTGTTGCGGTCAGCAGCATTATGGACAATTTCGTGATTGTATTCTTCGTCATATCTTTAGTAGCCTCCCCTTTTGTGTACAGCTTGGAAACCGTAAACCCGATGTGCGCATCATCGCTAGTAAGCGTTTCCTTGTGTTTCAAGAATAGCACCCCGCCTTCAGGGTTAGAATGAACTTTTTTAAGAGCGGTGTGTGGTAAATTTAAGAGGAATTTTAACAGGAATGAAAATAAAAAAAACGGAGGTCAGGGGACCTCCGTTGCTGTACTGTGCGATATAGAGCCCATGGTTCACCCAAGGCGGAGTCTGAAGTGCTCCCGAGGGATTCCATGAACCTGCTGCTTGGTTACTGCAGATTGTCCTCTACCTGCCTGTCGTATTCAGTATCGGCCCGTTTCATATATTCCAATACATTGCCGTCCTTCACAACCATTTCCTGCAGCAGCTTGTAATACCAGTTGCGGAACTGCTGCGGTATCCGATTATCCCCCACCAATTGTTGATCATCAGTGATTTGGCAACATCAGGATCAGCCATCAGGTCCAGCACCACCTGCATTTGCTCCCCGCCCTCAGAAGTGAACTTCTGCTTGGTTGAAGGAATGCCATGGATACTGGACAGGAATGCGGCATAGGGCTCCGGCGAGAAAAAGAAGGTAATGAAATCTTTAATCGCCTGTGTCTTGACGGTATCCCGGGCGGCCTCGGCAGACAAGGACCAGCCGGCTGGGGACGGGAGGCCCACCACATTCACCTTCCCTTCGCGATCCGGAATCGCATAGAATCCGAATGCAAAGCCGGGATCGGCTTCTGAGATCTGAGAGAACATCCAGGAACCGGAGAACAGCTGCGCTCCCTTGCCGGTTACAAGGAACGATGCTGTCTGGTTGTCACCTGTGCTTAACCAGCCGGGATCAACATAATTATCGAACAGGTATTTGAAATCCGTCATCGCCTGAACCGCAGGCTCATCGCTGAAGCTGACTTCCTGCGCAGTGCGCTTGGCATTCCAGTCCGGATCTGCAGCATACAGTTCATCAATCAGAAATTTGTTAACCCAGAACCCCATATGAAATATATCCTTGCCGCCCACAATAAGCGGAGTAATTCCGCTGGCCTTCAGCTTCTTCTGGATCTCTAGAAACTCGTCATAGGTTCTGGGCAGCGCCATGATTCCGGCATCCGCATATGCTTTTTTGCTGTATATAATTCCCTGAGGCGCATTCCAGAACAACGGCGCGTTCCATACCTTCCCGTCCACCTGCGGCGGCTGATCGAACATCTCCACCAAATCCTCCGGGAGCGGGGCGATTTTGTCCGCATCCGCAAAAGCCTCCGTATCACGCATCTCCATCAGATCGGGGAACTCCCCTACCGCATCCTTAATCTTCAGCCAATCCAGATACGCTGCAGAACTATTCTCGCTGATATCCTGGATGTGCACATTCGGATGGGCTTCCATGTAGGCCTGGATCGTGACCCCAATAGCCTGCTTGGTAGCCGGATCACCCGCCGCGTAGGCTATGGTGAAGCTCACTTCCTGCGCTCCGGCCGCGGTGTCCGAACTCTCAGCCTGAGAGCCCGCACGATTCTCTGTACCGCCCGAATCATTTTTGCCTCCGCAGCTTGACAGGGTGACAGCGGCTGCAAGCAGCAGTACCGGCAGCTTCGCCCTTGCTAAATTGGGCATTCCAATTCACCTCCTTATTCGTTGATAACCGGAAAGGTCAGCGTGATAGAGGTTCCGATATACTCTCTGCTGCTGACGGACAGGCCGAATTCCTCCCCGAAGCTGGAGCGGATCCGCTCGTGCACATTTTTCAGCCCCACATTCTTGCTGGGCGCTTCGGCATTGTCCAGGATACTGTTGATACGGGCGAGATTGTCCCTATTCATCCCGATGCCATCATCATAGATGGTGACCGCCAGCACCTGATCTCTTCGTTCGATTGTAATGCCTACCGTACCTTTCCCTTGTTGGCGAAGACCATGCTGGACGGCATTCTCTACAATCGGCTGCAGCGACAGCTTCAGAATCGGCCATTCCATATTAATATTCGGGGCAATATCCAGCTTCAGCTCGAACCGGTTCTCATAGCGGACGGAAATAATATAGAAATAATTCTGCAGATGCGCAAGCTCGCTGGCAATGCTTACTCGTTCTTCGCCGTAATCGATGACATACTTCAGCTCATTGGACAAGGCGAGAATCATATCCGCTACTTCCCCCGCTTCCTTGTCCACGGCGTTCATCCGGATCACTTCAAGCGTATTATACAAATAGTGGGGGCGGATCTGGCTCTTCAGCGCGCTCAGTTCGGTTTGCTTCTGCTTGATCTGGGCCACATAAGCTTCATCAATATAGATCCGAAGACGCTCTACCATCCGGTTGAACCCGTGGGCCAGCCTGCCCATCTCATCGTTGCTGTTCACCGTAAGCTGGATATCCAGCTTCCCTGACTCCACAACGGCCATCTGCTTAATCAGCTCCCGGATCGGAGCGGCAAGACGCCGTGAGAACCATGCCCCCATCACAATCATCACCAAAGCACAGATCATGATCGCAAGATATACCGTAGCCCGCGCAGACAGCAGCTGTTCAAACAAGCTACCGCGATGAACCTTCGCAATGACCTGCCCGTTCAGAAAAGGGACTTTCTCGCTGAGCACAATCATTTCATCATTCTCCCGGAGCTTCGGTGTGAGGAGGCCGGCGGAGGCCGGTTGATTGCTGAAGTAAGTCCTGCCCTCCCCGTCCAGCAGATACAGCTCATCCTTTTCACCCAGGCTCAGTTCCCGGAAAAACTGCTGAAACAAGGAAGTATCAATATCCAGAAAAAGGGTCCCTACCACCTTGGGCTCCTTGGTCACCCGCCCGGAGGTATCAATCAGGCTTCTGCCAATCGTAAACACCTGGCGTCCAGATCCATAGAAATAACTGTCCATGTGCGCAGGAAAGATAGCTACTTTTGATGGGTCCTCTGCCATCTTGGCCAGCCACTCCTCATCCGGGACCGTTTCACTGTTCAGCGACCGGTTGCCCCGCTCCTGATAATATATTTTGCCGTCCGAGCTGCGGATAAACTGCACACCCGAGATATACGGATCGCTGAACAATACAGTTTTCAGGAAGGAATCAATCGGAATACTGTTGATCTGCTCCAGCACATTCACATTCTGCGTCTGATTCTGCGAATAGCTCTCAATGAAACCCTCATAACGCCCCGTATACATCAACTTGGACACTTCATTGTACTGATTGAACGCTGAATTCAGATTATAGCTCATATAGAGCACCATCTGCTGCAAATTGCTGGTCGTATAACGCTCCACATAACCGGAGAAAGTCTTCACGGAAAAAAAACTGAGCGCCAGGAGCGGAATCAGTCCGACCAGCAGAAAGGATACGGAAAATTTCACAAAAATACTCTTCGTTCTCCGCCCCCGGATCCGCATGTGCCATCTCCTTTACTTTCTCTTTATAACATCCTCTGGCTGTTTAATTCTTAAAGGACTGTTTGTATTCCTGCGGCAGCTTGCCGAACTGCTTCTTGAACATATCGCTGAAATGCCGTGCGTTGTTGTAACCTACCCGGTCGGCAATTTCGTAGATCATCAGATCATTCTGCAGCAGCAGCTTGAGCGCATGATCCATTCTTACCTCTGTAACGTAATTCTTGAAATTCTGCCCGGTATGCTTCTTGAAGAAGCTGCTGAAATAATAGGGATTCATGTAAACCAGCGCGGCCATCGATTCCAGCGTGATATTCTCGGCAAAATGCGCCTCCACATAGCTTCTCACCTGCAGCAGCTGCGGCACTTCTTTGCCTGAGATTCTGCAGGTTAGTTGATTAAACATGTTATATAGCACGGCTTCAAACACCTGCTGCAGCGCAGCGAAAGTCGGAGCATCCGTAAGCTTCTCCAGCAGCGGCTTGTCCGGTGGATTCAGCAGTCCGGCATCCGAGCCGAAATCGGCCAAATCCTGCTCCAGCTGGATGATGGCATTGTACACATGGGAGACCGCCTGATTCCGGCTGCCTCCCGACAGAAGACGCACCGTTTCCAGCAGCTCTCCGGTCAAATGCCCAAGCCGCTCCCTGTCCAGTAATTTAAGCGCTTCCGATAAACCTGCTTGAATGAATGCAAGTCTGGACAACGGCACAGGCACCATCTCTTCGGCTGCATAGGGAATAACCCGGTTTAAGCCGGCAAAATATCTGGATTTGAGCGCCTTCAAAGCGGAGCGGTAGGACTCAGCCGCCTCTTCCATTCCACTCATGGGCTGGCCGATGCCAATCGATACCTGCAGCTTCAGATAGCTGTTAATTTTCTGGTGCAGATCCTCCATCCATTGCAGGGGTTCATTGACATGCTCATGCTGGAGCAGAACCGCGAAGCGTTCTCCTTTGCGGAAAACATAGCCATTGCCGATTCCATCCACCGTTTCCTTGATGATGTTCGACAAGGCGAATTCCACCAGCTTGCGTTCACGTTCCTCCCAGCGAGAGGGCTGGTCGCTGTATTCATCCGTTTGTATTACACACACGCTGGCATATCGGGAAATGGCTGTATTGCCCATCAGGGCCAGCGCGGTGGCGGCGGCCTTGTTGCCGTCGGTCAACTGCTCCAGCTGTTCCTGGGCCGTCATGGACAGGCTCTTCCGCTCATAGGATTTGAGCATTTCCTTATTGCGTTCTTCTTCTGATTCCTGGCGGATCACCGCAACGGCGCGGGATACCACCTGCTCCAGCTGACCGGTGTTCACCGGCTTGACCAGATAATCCAGTGCCCCGTACTGCAGTGCCTGCCGGGCATATGCAAATTCCTGATAAGCGCTGATAAAGACAACCTTGATGGCTCGCCCGGAGTCATGAATATCACGGATAATATCTATACCGGAGAAACCCGGCATGCTGATGTCGCTGATGACAAGGTCGGGATTACAGCTGTCGATCATGGCCTTCAGTTCATAACCGTCGCACGCTTCCCCCACAATATCAAGTCCCAGGCTATCCCAGGAGATGAGCTTCTTGAGCCCGCGCAGGATGACCGGTTCATCATCCGCGAGCAGTACCCGGATGGTTCTGTTCATTACCTCACCTCCGAATGTATGTCACCACGATAGAAGAGATTCATCCAGCTTAACTGTAACATGGCAGCCCCATTGGGCGAGTGAAGTTTTTTAAGATAGGAGAGCAGTTTTTTAAGATTCTTGCTGACCGGCTTCCTTATGAAGGTGGGATCAGCAAGCACACTCATGGTACAATACAACCAGAAATAGATCCCTGAAAAGTTGGTGACCTGCTTGATTTATCTCATTAAATTCATTTACAGCTTTGTGCTTCCGCCTGGAATCTTTGTTGTGCTGCTGCTGGGGATGGTGGTCTGGCTGTGGAAACACAACCGCCGCCCGGCGCAAGTTCTGCTTGCTGTAACGCTGCTGCTCTATCTGTCGATGACTCCATTGGTCAGCGACACGCTGATCAGCAGTCTGGAACGGCAATATACACAGCCTGCTGCCGTAGAAGGTGACGTTATTGTTGTACTGGGCGGGGGAGCCACCTCCGGCACCCCCGATCTGGACGGAGAGGGCAATCTGGGCGGTTCTGCAGCCAATCGGCTGCTGACTGCCGCGCGGTTGTATCGGCAGACCGGCCTGCCGATTCTGTTCTCCGGCGGCCAGGTGTATGCCGACAGCGGCAATGAGGCCGATATTGCCCGGCGGCAGCTGATAGGCCTCGGCATCCCGGAGGAAGATGTTCTGGCCGAGAACCGTTCGCTCAATACGGCACAGAATGCCTCCAACACCGCTGGACTCATGGCAGAGCACGGCTTCGCCCGTCCCATACTAGTTACTTCCGGCTTCCATATGCCACGCAGCATGGCGCTGTTCAAGCGGGCCGGGCTGACGGCGCTGGCGTACCCGACCGACTATCAGGCCAGCCGCCCCATGTCGCTCTATGCCAACAAATTCACCCCGTTTGCCGGAGCGGTCTCGACTACCGGGGTAGCGCTTAAGGAATATTTGGGACTGCTGGCCGTCAAGCTGAAGCCCTAGAAACGCTACAATTGGATCAGATCGGTAAATTCAGCGGCCACCACACCGGCCAGCAGCTGCGGGGACAACTCCATTTGCAGGCCAATTCGGCCTGCACTGACCGCAATCTTCTCCAGCACCTCAGCACTGCTGTTTATGTAGGTCGGATACAGCTTCTTCATCCCTACCGGGGAGCAGCCTCCACGGATATAACCGGTCCATTTCTGCAGATCCTTGACCGGCAGCATTTCGATCTTTTTCTCACCGGCCGCCCGCGCGGCCTTTTTGAGGTCCAGCTCCTCGCCGACGGGAATGACGAAGACATACAGCCGGTTGCCGCTATGTGCAACCAGCGTTTTGAATACCGTCTCCGGCGGCAATCCGATTTTGTCCGCTACAGCCGTGCCATGAATCATTCCCTCCTCGTTGTCATAGCTGTGAACCGCATATGTTATACCTTGCGCATCCAGAATACGCAGTGCATTGGTTTTGGTCACCTGCATCTTCATTCTTCCTTTCTTGATCAGGCTTGCCTGCATGTTGAATTTAAAAAGAGGCCCATGCCATTAGCGGCTTGCTGGACCTCCCTCTTGTACCGCTCCAATTAATCTCTGGGATAATTGACTTGCATAATATCCATAAAAGGAACCTTGGTAATCTCTTCATTACGGGCTACATGCACTCTGCCGGTCCGCGAATCCATCTCGACAATCAGGCCACGCACCTCATCTTCTTTGCCCCACACGGTCAGCAGAATTTCCGAGCCTTCCTGCTTGGCCTCCACCAGCTGGTTGCCCAGCTCCTCAAGGACAAATTCATCTCTTGTCGGCCGTTTGGCCACCTTTGCTTTTGCCACGCTATTCCTCCAATAAGTCATTGCAAATTCATAAATGTTACGTATGAATGCTCTTATTTATTATAGCATGACCTGTCCTGCCCTGGCATCCATCAGGAAACATCTGTGTAGCATTGGCGCTAAAATTGTAAAAAAGTCCCCCGCCCAGGCAAGGCGAGGAACCCTCAGATGACTCCAATTATACCGTATAATGTTCAAGCGTGATTGGCGTCCCGTCCAGCAACGCCTGCGGCTCATCCCCAGCCGAAGCAATCAGCTGCAGCGAGGCCCCATCGATGCTGTTATACGCCACTTGAAGTGTACCCACCGTCTCAAAGCGCGGCGCCTTGGCGCTCATCATCTCTGCGAATGACTCCAGCCCGGAAATTCCCTGTAGCATAGCTTCCTTCACGCCGAGCGCTTCCACCACGACCCCGCCGGGCATGCCTGCTGCGGTTACTTCCGTATACCCTTCCCGGGCCTTCAGCCCATAGTCATGGGATAAGAAGATGGCAAAATACGCCTGGCCGGCAAGGCCATAAATCGCTCTATCCTGCTGCAGCCACGTTCCGGAAGGCAATACACCGATAATCGTATCTTCATCCCCCTGCGGCACCGGATACAACGCCAGCACAGCACTACGGTGGAAGAGCACCTCCGAGTAAGGACTCTGGTGACGCAGATCGCCAGGCCGCCAGCCTTCACCGGGATGGAAGAAAAACAGCTGGTTCGCGCCCTCCTGGCCAGTCAGCGGCAGCGAATACGCCCAGCGCAGCTGTTCGTTGTCGAATTCCTCCACACGCTCCCACATCCCGCCTGCTGCAAATTCCTCAGTAATATAGGCATAGGTGTGCAGCAGCGGCAGGGCAGCAGCGGTGCCGGGAACGATCTTCTGAGTAACCTTGGTCACCTCTGTCGGCACTTTGCGGTCAAGCGCGAGGGCGCGGACCTGTGCTGGCGCTTCGTAGAACAGGAAGCCGGCATATTCCGTGCGCGGGATGGCTGGCGGCAGCGGGAAGTCGCCAAACTGTACATAATCGTGCAGCGGGTTGCCGTCCGCAGGCACATCATGCGGCCAGCCTCTGGAATGAGGACCAACCCAGGCCCCTTTCAGATAGACGTCGGCCCGTTCCTCCCATAAATGATCCAGCATGGCGGCGAGTTCGGATTTCACCTCGGTATCCGTCTCCAGCTCCCAGGCACAGGTGAACGCCTGCACCCAATGCCAGAACCACGGCAGGCTGCCATACTCCGGCATTCCGCTCTGTTTGATCTGCTTCAACGTCTCCTCCAGGCTCTGCTTACCGTCTTCCCGCAGCTCAGCATCCTCGAACATCTGCCCGAAGATCAACTTCGCTGCCGTATATTTAGCTTCATGATGCCCGAAGGTGGTCAGAGGCTTGCGGAAGAAATCGCTGCGGTAGATATGCCCCATTGCCGTATTCATCGCCACCCGCAGCCCTGCGTTAAATAAGGAATTATAACGCTTGCAGAAATAGGCAAGCAGGCTCCCCATGATCTCTACCGGCAGCTCATGCGGCTCCGCTTCCCGCGGCAGCGGGTTCAGTCCCAGGGGCCAATGCCCGTACAGTTTGGTTCCCGGCTGGCGGTTCTGCAGCAGCAGCGTTTCCTTAAGCACCGCCTCCGCTTTCTCTTTGGCGGCTGCCCTGTCAAACGGCAGAGCCAGTTCTTCGTCCACCGCTGCAGCAAACAGGTAAGAGGCATAATAGAAGTTGTTACGCACGTCATCATGGAACCACAGGCCGCTGTCAAGCAGCGGTCTCCGCTCAGCTTCCAGAGCCACTTTTTGCATAATCTCCAGCTGTCTTTCCTTATAAAAATCTCGTTCGTCCGTTAAATCTTCCATCACGTTTGTTCCCTCCATACCTCTTCATATAATTAATAATTAGAAAGCTTGCAGCACACTGCCGCAGGATGCTCCGGCGTTGCTTTTTAGGTCTATTGTGCACGCTTTCGGTTCATCTGGCAATCTTTTCACAACATAAATAAACTAAAATAAACGTACTAAAAAAGATTATCTCTTGCTAAATGAACCTAAATGAATTAAATTGTACATATACGAACGTAAATATAGTTTACGAAGGAGATTGAATAGTCAATGGAAAGACGTTTCGCATCCCACCCCAATGAGGTTAAGCAGTTTGACACTGAACGCCTGCGCAAGGAATTCCATATCCCAGTGATTTTTGCTCCGGATGAATTGAAGCTTGTATTGACGCACGAGGATCGGATGATTGTCGGCGGAGCTAATCCGGTAAACGGAGAGGTTGTATTGACAACCGACCTGAAAGAGCTGGGAGTCAGCTATTTCCTGGAACGCCGCGAGCTGGGCGTAATCAATGTCGGCGGCAAAGGTTCAGTTGTGGTCGATGGAACGGAATTTGAACTGGACAATAAAGAATGCCTGTATGTGAGCCAAGGCTCCAAAGATGTAGTATTCAAGAGCGCCGATGCTGCAGCTCCAGCGAAGTTCTACCTGAATTCCGCACCTGCACACCAGGCTTACCCTACTGCCAAAGCAACCCTGGAAACTTCCGAATCCGGTGCAATGGGCGGCAGCGAGAACTCCAATGAGCGTACAATTCACCGTTTCATCCACGCCAATGGCGTGCAGAGCGCACAGCTCGTCATGGGTATGACCCAGCTGAAACCAGGCAGCATGTGGAATACAATGCCATCCCATACCCACCCGCGCCGCATGGAAGCTTATTTCTACTTTGATCTTCCAGACGATGCAATTGTGTTCCATCTGATGGGTCAGCCTACAGAAACCCGTCACATCGTAATGCACAACGAGCAAGCCGTAATTTCCCCAAGCTGGTCGATCCACAGCGGCGTTGGAACTCATAACTATACTTTCATCTGGAGTATGGCTGGCGACAACAAAAGATATGATGATATGGACCCCGTATCCATGAAAGAATTACAATAGAGGGAAAACACTACGGAAAGCTGAGGCAGGCGGATGAACCCGATACGACGGCATGAGATGATTATGGCAGTTTTGCTGAACCAAAAGGATGTTACTGTACATGAGCTGAGCGAGAAGCTTCAGGTCACCGGCAAAACCATCCGCGAGGATTTAAGCAAGCTGGAGGAGCAAGGGTTGATACAGCGTGTACACGGCGGTGCCGTGCTGGCGCAGAGCGACCAATTCGGCATACTTCCCTCCAAGGACCCGCTGGACAAATATTCCGAAGAGAAAACGGAGATTGCCCTGCGCGCACTGTCGCATATTGTGCCTGATGATATCGTGGCTCTGGACGGCGGCAGCACCACGCTGGAGATTGCCCGCAGGCTGGCCAACATGCCGCTTACGGTTATAACCAATGATGTTTATATCATCAGCGAGCTGGTCCCGAAGGATCATATCCGTCTGGTCGTCCCCGGCGGCTACCGCGTTCGCAACATGCTGGCCGGTCCCGAGGCGGTAGCGTATGTGAAGACTCTGAATATACAAAAAGCTTTTTTGTCGGCTACGGCTGTCAACATCGAGCAAGGCCTCTCCATTTATACCGGAGATTTCATTGAATACAAGCAAGCGCTTGTCTCTACGGCAAGCCTAGTTTATGCGGTTGTCGACCACCACAAATTTGGCCAAACGGCGCTGCGCACCTTCGCTTCCCTCCAGGAAGTTGACGTGGTGCTGACGGACAAAGGGCTGTCTGCTGAGATTGTAGAGCAGTTTCGCGGTATCGGCGTGAACATTGAATGTGGCTAAGTAGAAACGGCTTCACCGTCCCTTTAGGGACGGTAACCGTTTCTGCGAGAAATAGAAGGATAACTTATAGTGTGCAACATATACATTTTTATATTTTAAACCTAATAACATCAACAATAAAGGGGTAATCAAATATGTCAACATTATTCAGCTTGGCAGGTAAAACTGCAATCGTAACGGGCGCAGCCCAAGGTCTTGGACAAGGTATCGCTTTGGCATTCGCTGAAGCAGGCGCAGATGTAATCTCCGCTTCCCTTAACAGCAGTGAAGAAACCGTAAAGGCTGCCGAAGCTTTTGGCGTAAAAGCACTGAGCCTGGAGTCCGACCTGAGTGATCACACTCAGCTGCAGGCTATGTTCGACAAAGCCCTTGAATTCACTGGAAAAGTAGATATCCTTGTGAACTGCGCAGGCATGATCCGCCGTACTCCAGCCAAAGACCACAGCGAAAAAGACTGGTTCGACGTAATCAACCTGAACCAGAACACCGTCTTCCTGTTGTCCCAAATCGCCGGCCGCCACTTCCTGGAAAGAGGAAACGGCAAAATCATCAACATCTGCTCCATGCTCTCCTACCAGGGCGGAATCAACGTTCCAGGCTACACTGCAAGTAAACACGCCGTTGCCGGTTTGACCAAAGCCTTCGCCAATGAATGGGCAGGTTCCGGTCTGAACATCAACGCCATTGCACCTGGATACATGGCTACTGAGAACACTGCACCAATCCGTGCCGACCAGAGCCGTTCCGACTCCATTCTGGACCGTATTCCAGCAGCTCGTTGGGGAACTCCTGAAGATCTTAAGGGGCCAGCCGTATTCCTGGCTTCCGCAGCTTCCGACTACCTGAACGGACACATTCTGAATGTAGACGGCGGATGGTTGGCTAGATAATTGCTTGTTATTTTGCTTAGAATTAAGGGAGACTGTCCACAATGGACAGCCTCCCTTTTTGTATTTATCCTTATTCCTGCGTCTTCTTCCATACTCCTGCGTATTTCCCTGATTTATTGCCCAACAGTATAATTCATCACCCTGCAGAAATGCAAAAAACCGGCAGCCCAGGATAACTCCTGTGAGTGCCGGTTGATTACAGCGGGAGATTACTGCCGCCAGTGGATCTATTAAAGTGATTTTCTTCTCAGCATAGCCAGGCCGTTCACCGGCAGCTCCAGCATCTTACCTGCAGCGGCGCCTGACTCCAGGTCCGTATATTCTCTGCCGTCCAGCTCCACGGTCTGCGGGCTGCCGCTGAAGTTCTGTACGAACACATAATCCTGTTCTCCATCCGAGCGCAGCGCTGCGGTTACGCCAATCGGCAGCTCGCTATCCAGGGTGCGTCTAATATCAGCCTTATCGGCAATCGCCGCATACAGCTCGGTATAGAAGGCGTTGTCTTTGACACGTGTAGCCAGGTGGTACGCACGTCCTTCACCCAAACGGTTCACGGTCAGCGCCGGTTGTCCAGCATAGAAATCACTGCGGTAATGGCCAAGAGCCTCCGCGCCTTCCAGGTGGATCAGCTCAGCAATCTCATGGGCGTCATAATCGCCGCTCAGCTTCAGCATATTGCCCGGCTGCATAACCAAGCCGTTCAGATCACGGCTGTGTAGTCCTTCCGTCTCTTCTGCCCAGATGCCGAGTGTTCTGCGCAGCGGCCCGGGGAATCCTCCCAGATGGCAGAGATCCGTTTCGCCGACAACACCAGACCAATAGGTCGCCAGGAAGGTACCGCCCTGCTCTACGAATCGCTCGATCCGTTTGCCGTTGGCTTCGCTGATCAGATAGAGCATGGGAGCAATGACCAGCTTGTAGGCGGACAGATCATCATCGATGCCAATAATATCCACCGGAATACCCTGCTCCCAGAGTGCGCGGTAATGCTGCAGAACTGTTTCTTCAAAATGAAGCCCGGAATTGCGGATGCCCTGTGCATCCTTCACCGCCCAGCGGTTGTCCCAGTCGTAGATAATCGCTGTCTGTACCGGGGTCGTCGTACCTACCACCTCGTCCATGCCAGCCAATGTCCGGCCCACTTCGGCCACGTCACGGAAGACACGGGTTTCCGCATGTCCGCTATGGTCGAGGACCGCACCGTGGAATTTCTCGCTCGAGCCGCGGCTTTTGCGCCACTGGAAATATTGCACCGAATCCGAGCCATGTGCCACGGCCTGAAGCGAGGACAGCTTGTGCATGCCCGGTCGTTTCAACTTGCTGACAATCTGCCAGTTCGTCAGGGACGGTGTGCTCTCCATCAACAGGAACGGCTTCTGCTTCAGCGTGCGGTACATATCGTGGTGCATCGCTGTCCAGGCGGCCAGACGGGCATCGTCGTCATCTGTGGTATAATGCCAATCCGGGTAAGCGTCCCAGGAGACTACGTCGAGAATCTTGGCCAGCTTGCGGTAATCAATGGCGTCAATCATATGCATATTTGTGGTGATAGGCAGCTCGGGATTGAAGCTGCGCACGGCGTCCATCTCATGCTGGCAGAAGTTGATCGTCTGGTCGCTGACAAACCGCCGCCAATCCAGATTCAGGCCATGCAGCTGGTTCTCGCCGTGCGGGGCTGGGGATTCCACCTGATCCCACGAGGTGTAGGTGTGGCTCCAGAAAGTGGCCCACCAGGCATGGTTCAGTTCTTCCAGATCATTGTTGTATTTGACTTTGAGCCAGTCTCTGAAGGCATTCTGGCAATAGTCGCAGTGGCATTCGCCACCGAACTCATTGGAGATATGCCAGCCGATTACTGCGGGATGATGAGCGTAGCGCTCAGCGAGCTTGGTGTTGATGATCGCTGTTTTGTCCCGGTAGACCGGAGAAGTGAAGCAGTGATTGTGGCGTACCCCATGCAGGTTGCGGACACGGTTGCGTTCCACACGCAGGACTTCAGGATACTTGTCCGACATCCAGGCCGGACGGGCTCCGCTTGGGGTAGCCAGGAAAGCGTAGATGCCGTTCTTAGCAAAAGAATCTAGCACATGGTCCAGCCATTCAAAAGTGAATACGCCTTCCTCACGCTCCAGCGATACCCAGGAGAAAATGCCAACAGACATCACATTGCAGCCTGCCAGCTTCATAAGACGCAGATCTTCTTCAAAAATATGTGGATATTTCAGCCATTGCTCGGGGTTATAATCGGCTCCGTGCAACATCACTGGCACTTTGCTACTGATTGCCGGAAGTTTTGTACTCATAGGTAGGATTCATCCTTTCATTATAAGCTCATCTATGAATGGGACTAATCTCTGATGAACATCTTCAGTATGCCCTGCATAAATGATGAACTATGCTTTATACTATTTATAATATACAATAAATAATATATAGCGTTAGGAATATACGCTCTACTTACTAGCACAAATTGAACATGAGGTGTAGTTATGCTCCCTTTCTCCCTGATCGAGAACCCCCGCGCCCCAGAAGTGTTTCCTGTCTTCCCTTATTCTGTCGGGCGTCATATTCAGTATCATCACGTGCGTCCGGGTGGCTTCCCGGTGCACCAGGTCTTTATGATCCGCAGCGGCAGCGGGCTGTTCCGGGATATGGAGAACGGCACGGAAACGGAGCTGCTGCCAGGCATGGCGTTTGCCTTTCCCGGGGATCGTGGCCACGAATATTATCCGCTGTCCCATGAACCGTGGCATATCGCTTTTATCGGGTTTTATGGCGCTGCCGCCGACGGCTTCCTCCAGGGCGGGGGAACGCTGCCCTCCGTACCTTTCCGCCCGCTGGACTTCGAGCTATGCTGGGAGTCGATAGGCAGTATCTGGCACACCGTCCACCAGCAGGCCTCCGCCCGTCAGGACGACCATATCATGCTGGAGCTGTCCGTAGCCCTGTACCGCTTGCTCCTGTTGCTTCGCCGTCCGGAAGCGCCTCCAGCCGGTCCCGGACGGCTGGAGTTTCAGGCCGTGCGCAATGAAGCCCTGCAGAAGGCAGTCCGCCTGATCAACGAGCATTTCACCGAGCCGCTGCTGATCTCCAATCTTGCCGGAGCGGTCGGTTATTCGGTACAGCATTTTCAGCGGCTGTTCCTGCAGGAATACGGCGTCACACCGCATAAGTACCTGCAGAATCTGCGCCTGCAGCGAGCGTTGCAGATGATTACCGAGAATGACCAAGTCTCCGTTCAGGATATCGCACTGCAGCTGGGAATGGAGACCAATTACTTCATCCGCGTCTTCCGCAGCACTTATGGCTGTACGCCGGGTGTTATGCTTAAACGCCTGCATGGGTCGCAAGCGAAGCAGCTTTAAGCTCTTCTCTTCCCTTCCCATTCAAGTCAGGCTGATTTATGATACGTAGAGATTGCAAGAAGAAACGACTGTACCGTCCTCTCTCAGAGATGATATCCGTTCCTTAGATTAGAACCAATTCCTAGGAGGCAGTTTATGATTACTCTATCCGAAATTAATTTCCGCGATCCTTACATCCTGCCTGTTCCCGAGAAGAACCGCTATTATATGTTCGGTACAGCCGGAGCAACCGCCTGGAGCGGCAGTCCTCAGGGCTTCGATGTGTATGTCAGCGAGGATCTGCAGCTGTGGTCGGGACCTTTGAGCGCGTTTACTCCAGCGGCCGATTTCTGGGCTGACCATCACTTCTGGGCACCAGAGGTTCACCGCTACAATGGCAAGTACTACATGTTCGCCTCATTTAAGGCCGACGGTATTCCGCGTGCAACACAGATTCTGGTTGCAGATCAGCCGGAGGGTCCTTATGTGCCGAACAGTGCCCAGCCGGTAACACCTACGGGCTGGGAATGTCTCGACGGCACGCTCTACGTGGATCAGCAGAACAAGCCCTGGATGGTCTTCTGCCGGGAATGGATCGAAGTGACCGACGGCGAGATGTATGCGGTGCAGCTTGCAAACGATTTGAGCGCAGCTGTAGCTGAGCCTATACTGCTGTTCCGTGCTTCCCAGGCCCCCTGGTCGGTAGGCGGCAAGGAAGGCCAATATGTCACTGACGGTCCATTCCTCTACGCTTGCGCGAATGGCGAGTTGCTGATGTTATGGTCCAGCAGCGGCGTCAAGGGTTATGCCATGGGCCTGGCGCGTTCCGCCTCCGGTGACATCACCGGTCCGTGGACCCAGGACGCAACTCCGCTATATGGCGAGGACGGCGGCCACGGTATGCTGTTCCGCGATTTCCAGGACAAGCTGCTGCTGGCGATCCATTCGCCCAACATCAACCCTCAGGAACGTCCGCTGCTGCTGGAGGTAGTTGAGGTGGACGGTACGCTAAGGGTTGTTGCTGCGGAGTAACGCTTGCGCTGCGAGACATTGAACCAGCTTAATAAACGGCAAGAAGCAGAAGCAGCGAACCTCTTACTTAAGAGGTCCGCTGCTTCTGCTTCCACAATCGTGTCCCATTAGTTGTTTATACGACACCAAATGGGTACTTTCAAAAGGGCTACGTAACCATCCAACAAATTCCACCAAGTCTTTCAGTACAGGAATCACAGGCAAGCCGTATAAAGTTGTAGACTAGGAAAATAAAGAGTTACACTGAGAAAATAAAGTTCTATACTGACGGAGCGTTATTAAGTTAATGGGCAGGCTAGCGTAACTTTATTGTTATTACAGGGAGGTGGAACTCTTGCGCATTGAGGAATATCGGCTAAACTTATTGCTAAAAAAATTATCTATGGAAGAAACTATTATGATTAAGATTGCGTTTCAGAAACTATATGGTGTGAGTATCGGTTTGACGCCAGAGGAATTGTCAGAAATGAAACTGCAAACACTATTTCCTCTGCTTGATATTGTTCGGGGATTGGTACTGAACAAACACCACGTCCCAGATATATATGGTGCATCTGATAGTTTGCAGTCCAACACCCTCTCTTCAAAGGTATCGTTCGGAAGGCAGGATAAGTTGGCTAACCAGGAGTAAGTATAGCTTAAGGATAACCAGGACGAGGCTGCCGGCATACAACGCAAGCCTCGTTGAGCTAACGCGCAGGATGCTTAAATAGTAATGCCTGTCCTAAAATGTATGGCACCAGCATAAAGGATCATCCCCCCCACAATGAGGGCAACAACCTCCTGTATATGTAAGTCTAATTTGATCTGAATGAAGAACACCATAGTCGGTAATCGGTTTGATGGCTGGGCTACTTGGTTCGAAGTTTGTTTGGATATCCTGCACTTTCATGTCCGACCACTTTCCGCTCCAGGAACAGATAATGCACTTTAGTCTCTCTTCTGTAGGGTGCAACGCATTCTGGAGGACGATGATACAATCCCTACTGTTGATATTACAAATAGGACATTCGTGAACTTTCATGATTCTTCACCTCTCATCACCAAAAAAGTTAACATCATTTGGTATTGGCGTCAAGAATTTGATTCATCATTAAACTAACGAAGAACGATAGCTCCATAAATCAGCAGAAGGATCCGCCTTGGCGGGTCCTTTGTCTTGGGAATTAAAAACCACCAGGAGATCGTCCAGGTGATCACAATTTTTATATCATGAAAAAAAATAAAACCGGGTAATGAGATATTTTGGAATCATCAATCGTGTTGAATGTAGGAGGCGAAAAAATGGAATACAATTCTTTATTGCGTACGGATAAAGAATTGGCCGAACTCTATCAACGGCGTGCAGATCTAGTTTATAGACTTTGCTTTATATACTTGAAGAATCCCGTTGATGTTGAAGACGCTGTTCAATCTGTATTTCTAAAACTAATTAAATCCCCCATGGCTTTCAATGACCACGAGCATGAAAAAGCATGGCTGATGGTAACTACCCGAAATCACTGTAAAGACGTTCTTAAAAATTGGTGGACAACCCGTCGTGTGGCTTTAGACACTTTGCCGGAAGTTGTTTCTTGGAATGGTAATGAACCATCCGGCAAGGTGCTAGCAAAACTGCTTTCACTTCCCGAAAAATACAAAACAGTTTTATATCTATACTATTTCGAGGAGTACACGGTAAAAGAAATAGCAGAGATGTTAGGACACAAAGAAAGCACGATCCAAACGCAACTATTCAGAGGCCGCAAACGCCTCAAGATGGATTTGGGAGGGAATTATATTGAGTAACAAAAATATTAATCAGATTTTTGAAGCTCTTACGCCAAGAACCGAACAAAAAGAAAAAACGTTTCATAACATTTTAATGCCAAGCCAGGTTGAACATAAAAGGCAAAGAAGATTTACTCCTGTGAAACCTGTAAGATATGCCCTACTGGCTGCCGTGCTGATGGTTTGTTTAACGACAACGGCTTTTGCAGCGGCATATATGGGATTAGATGAAGCATTTATAAAATTTCTTAAACCGGCAAATAACGAGCAGACGGCATATTTGTCCAATGGCGCTTATGTAGTGAACAAAAAAGTGGAAAATGAGTATGGATCACTTACCATTAAGCAAGTGATCGGCGACAGCAATCTAACCTATATTTTAATGGACTTTACTGCTCCAGAAGCCACTGTTCTAAATGCGGCGCGATACCGTTTTGATACTATGATTACGACAAATCAAAGCTTTCATAGTACAGGATTTGAGGTGCTCGACGATGGGAATCCTAATGACAATAAAATTAGCTTGGTCATGAATATAATGACCGACAGTTCCTTAGCGGGTCAAACCATTGATTTGAAACTCTATGATTTACAAGCTGCAGATCCGCTTCCCGGCATTTTTGAAACCGTCATTCCGGGTTCTTGGGAAACCGCTTTTAAGCTAGATTTCAAGAAGTACTCGACCCTTTATCAGATTGATCAAAACATGACGCTGTTTGGTTATAAGGCAATATTAAAAACGATCTCCGTCTCGCCAATTTCAATTACTTTGATGATTGATAGCGGATCATTGAAGGAGATTAACAATGCCGCCAGCGGATTAAAGGAAATTGGTGAAAACGAATATTTGGATAACTTCCCTATCACGATAAAATATAAAGATGGCACCTCAGAAACGACCAGTATTTTTACCGGATTAGCGCGAAGCGATTTATTAAGTAACCAACTGCTTACAATTAAAACGTTTGAAAATGTTATAAATGATAAGGAAATCGCGTCTATCGTATTCTTTGACAAAGCATTTCTTATAAAAGACTGAATCTCCACTACATTACTAATAATCTAGCTAGTTAAAGTAAGCTTCAAATGCTCCCCCTTATGTCTAGCTTGGCTAGGCGTGAGGGGGCTATTTGGAGTTGTGACAAAGATGGTTCCGATTTATTAACGGGAAACTTAATGGGGAACGATAGTTAAAAAAACAGCGTCAGTCTAGGACTTTATTCGTCCGTTTCACTTCCTCATTCTCAATTTCATATATTGCGTAACGATTGCTTTTGAGCATGGTTCGAGACTTTAGGGCAATTAACTGCGAAAGTGCAACTAATTCCTGCCGAATCATCATCCAACAGGCGATTAAGTGCGATTCTGCAACTAATTTCGAATAAATGAGTCCTCTTACGCTCAAACGTCAGAATTAAGTGCCTTTTTGCAACTATTTACTCAAAAATGATAAAAAACTGCTAATTAGATGCGTATTCGCAACTAATTCATGAGTCAGAACCTTTGAAGCCACCACCGAGCGGTGTTTTCTGATGTTATCAGCATACCGCGGCCAAAACAGAAACCCATTTTGTACTTAAAAAAGCTCCAGATTGCTTCGAATCGGAATAGGTCGGCACTTCACTTGTCTTCTCAGCAACTAAACGCCTAAAAGTCTACGCTCCAACTAGAACTGGCTGTTATACAGCCCCGCATAATAACCGCCTGTTGCCAGCAGTTGCTCATGCGTGCCACTTTCCACAATATCACCGTCCTTCATGAACAGAATCACATCCGCTTCACGAATCGTCGACAGGCGGTGAGCAATCACGAAGCTGGTGCGCCCGGCCATCATCGCCAGAAAAGCCTTCTGAATCCGCACCTCGGTCAGCGTATCAATACTGCTGGTCGCTTCATCCAGAATCAGCATCGGCGGATCAGCCAGCATGACACGGGCTATCGTCAGCAGCTGCTTCTGCCCTTGGGAGAGGTTGTCTCCCGAGGCGCTGATCTTCGTATCGTAGCCTTCCGGCAGGCGCTTGATGAAGCTGTGCGCATTAGCCGCCTTGGCAGCGGCCACGACCTCTTCGTCTGTAGCCTGCGCGCGGCCGTAAGCGATGTTCTCCTTGATGGTGCCGCCGAACAGCCAGGTCTCCTGCAGCACCATCCCGAAATTCCGCCGCAGGCTGTCCCGCGTCAGGGTGTTGATGTTCACACCATCGATCGCGATGGTGCCGCTGTCTACTTCATAGAAGCGCATCAGGAGGTTAACCAGTGTTGTTTTGCCTGCTCCTGTCTGACCGACGATGGCTACGCGGGTACCTGGCTTGACCTCCAGGCTGAAGTCCTTAATCAACGGCCGGTCCCGTGAATACGCGAAGCTGATCCGGTTGAACGTAATGGTGCCCGCACCGTTACCCATCTCCGGTGCCCCCGGCGCTTCCGGACGTTCCGGCTCCAGGTCCAGCGTCGTGAAGATCCGCTGTGCAGAGGCTGTCGCCGATTGAAGCTGGGTTACCACACCGGTTATTTCATTGAACGGCTTGGCGAACAGGGTGGAGAAGATCAGGAAGCTGGACAGATCACCGACACTAAGATGGTTCATTATAACCAGCACACTGCCGATCATCGCGATTACAGAGAAGGTAATATTGTTCACCAGCCGGGTCGACGGATTAGACAACGAACCGATGAACTGGGATTTCATGCCCGTCTGATACAGCTCGTTATTCTGCCGCTCAAAATCTGCGAAAGCCCGTTCCTCAAATCCATAGGCTGTAACCACCTTCTGTCCTACCACCATCTCCTCGACATAGCCGTTCAGACCGCCTAGAATCCGCGCCTGCTCCCGGAACAGCTGCTGGGAGCGCTGGGTAATATATTTGGCTACGTAGAAGGAAGCGGGCGCTGACAGCAGCACTACAACCGTCATGACCGGGCTGATATAGAGCATCAGCGCCACGGCTCCCGCAATGGTGATCACACCGGTCAGCAGTGTCGAGAAGCCCTGCAGCAGCCCGTCCGAGACGGCATCCATATCATTGACAAACCGGCTGATGCTGTCCCCCTGCGGGTGGTTGTCATGAAATTTAAGCGGCAGCACATTCAGCTTGTCGAACAGCTCACTGCGCATATCATAGATCGTACGGTAAGCTAAACGGTTGGTGTAATAGGTCAACAGCCAGCCAAAGAAGCTGCCGATGAAATAGACCGCTGCCAGTATACCCAGCAGCCGCAGTACAGCCGGGAAGTCAACCTCGCCCGGTCCGGTCATGAAATCGACCGCCCGGCCGATCAGCAGCGGCCCGACCAGACTGGCCACCACGCTGAGTACCGCGAAGATGGCGGCGGCCAGCGAAATCCCCCGGTATTGCCTCATATATACCAATAGTCTGTTCCAGGTCTGTTTGTTATTCATTTGCTGCCTCCCTACTAGACAGCTGGGACAGGCAGATTTCCCTGTACTCCGCACAGCTGTCCATCAGTTGCTCATGCGTGCCCGTCCCGGCAATCCGCCCTTCCTCAAAGACAATGATCCGGTCCGCCTGCCGGACCGTGCTGACCCGCTGGGATACAACCAGCAGCGTAATCTCGCTGCTGCTCTCCTTCAGCGAGCGCCGCAGGGCCGCATCGGTGGCGAAATCCAGCGCGCTGGACGAGTCGTCCAGGATCAGGATCGGCGGCTGGCCCACAACTGCTCGGGCGATGGTCAGCCGCTGCTTCTGCCCGCCGGACAGATTCAGTCCGCCGCGCGATACCTGGGTGTTCAGGCCGTCAGGGAGTTTGCTGACGAATTCTTCCGCCTGGGCGATGCGCAGCGCTGCTGCGATTTCCTCTGCGGCAGCGCCCTCCTTGCCCCAGCGGATATTGTCGGCAATCGTGCCGGTGAACAGCATCGCTTTTTGCGGCACCATCCCGATCTGCTCCCGCAGCTGCCTAAGCTTGTAATCCTTGACATTCTGTCCGCCAACCTGAACTTCACCCTCCAATACATCATAGAAACGGGGAATCAGGTTGACGAAGGTTGATTTGCCTGAGCCTGTACTGCCGATCAGTCCCACGGTTTCCCCGCGTTGAATGACCGCCGACACATCCTTCAGCGCATATTCACCGGTCTTGTTGTATCCGAACGACACATGCTCAAAGCGGATCGCCGGAACACTGTTTGCTGCGGCTGCTGCCTGGATCTGCTCTGAAGCCGCACCAGCCTGCGGAATCCGCGCTGCAGCTGAATCTGAAATCGAAGCCGTGACTGCCAGCACCTCATTTACGCGGCTCGCGGACGAGGAAGCTTTGGTGAAGATGATCACCAGGTTGGAGACAACGATCAGCGCCAGCAGGATCTGGGTGACATAGTTGATGAAAGCAATGATCTCGCCCTGTGAGAGACGACCGCCATCGATATGGATGCCCCCGACCCACAGGATGGCAATAATAGCCGCATTGACCACCAGCGTAGTCAGTGGCCCCAGCCAGGCCGCTATCCGGCCGACCCGGATCGCCGTCGCCGTCAGATCCTCGGAAGCGGCGCGAAAGCGCTGCTGCTCCTGGCGGCTTTTGGCAAACGCACGGATCACGCGGATCCCTGACAGATTCTCGCTCAGCACCAGCGCAAGCCTGTCCAGCTTCTGCTGGTATTTGCGGTAGAGCGGCGAGGTGCGTGTAATGATCAGATACAGGATGATGCCAAACACCGGTGTAGCCGCCAGCAGAATCAGTGACAGCCGGAAATCGAGCAGCATCGACATGATGATTGCTCCAATACAGATGAACGGCGCACGGATTACCAGCCGGATCAGCATCGCCACCGCCAGTTGCAGCTGGTTGACATCGCTTGTGATCCGGTTGATCAGCGAGGACGCACCAAAGGTATCCAGCTCCGCATAGGACAGGCCGGTAATATGCCGGAACAGCTTATTGCGCAGGTTCGTGCCGAAGCCCTGAGAAGCGCGCGCAGCGTAATACTGGCAGATCATGGAGCAGCCGAAGCCAAGCACTGACATTAACACCATCAGCCCTCCCATCCTGTACACATATCCGCTGTCCTGGTTGCCGATGCCGTTATTGATAATGAGGGCGACAATCGTCGGCAGCAGCAGCTCAAGGATCGCCTCGAGCAGCTTGAAGATAGGTCCGATGATTGCCTCTTTCCGGTAAGGTTTTAGATATACTGCAATTTTGAACACAACAATTCACACCCAATATTAATAGTATTGTAGAACCTGAATTATGTAAGCATCAATTATGATTATGCCATATCTGCTTTCATATTCATACACCGCTTCATACACCGTCCTGCGGGACAGGCTTCAATATAGTCATAAAAACAAATCCCCCCGGCTGCCCGGGAGGGAATTTGCATGGATACGATATCCGTAACGGACACCGTTTAGACCATAATTTTGCAGATATCGTTGGTGAACTGCACCGGATCATTGACCTGCAAACCTTCGATCAGGAGCGCCTGATTGTAGAGCAGATGCGTGTACAGGGCAAGCTTCTCTTGATCCTTATCGGACGCAGCCTTCAGCGACTGGAACACCTCATGATGAATGTTGATTTCCAGCACCTTGTCCGCTTCCACTTCCTGGCCGCCGTTAGGCATCGACTTCAGGATTTTCTCCATTTCAATCGTCAGCTCGCCTTCTGTGGACAGGCAGACCGGATGCGTCTTCAGCCGCTTGGAGGCTTTGACATTCTTGACCTTGCCGGACAGGATGCCCTTCATCGCTTCAAAAAGCTCCTTGTTCTCATTCTCTTCCGCTTCCGTTGGCTTGTCCGCCGCATCCGCTTCGATTCCGAGGTCGCCGCTGGAGACCGATTTGAATTCTTTTTCCTTATAGGACTGGATCATCTTGATCGCAAATTCATCAATATCGTCGGTGAAATAGAGAATCTCAAATCCCTTATCGGAAACCATTTCCGTCTGCGGCAGCTTCTCAATCCGTTCGATCGACTCACCGGAAGCGTAATAGATGAACTTCTGGTCTTCAGGCATTCCCGATACATATTCGTCCAGCGTAACCAGCTTCTTCTCCTTGGAGGTGTGGAACATCAGCAGGTCCTGCAGCGTATCCTTGTGCATGCCGTAATCGTTGTAGACCCCGAATTTCAGCTGTCTGCCAAAAGACTTGTAGAACAGTTCATATTTGTCTCTCTCGTCCTTCAAGAGGCTCTGCAGCTGGCCCTTGACCTTGTTCTTGATATTCTTCGCGATCAGCGTCAGCTGGCGGTCATGCTGCAGCATCTCACGGGAGATGTTCAGCGACAGATCCTCGGAATCGACCATTCCTTTGACGAAGCTAAAGTAGTCCGGCAGCAGATCGCCGCATTTGTTCATAATCAGCACGCCGTTTGAGTACAGCTCCAGCCCTTTTTCATACTCTTTGGTGTAGTAGTCAAAAGGGGTGTTCTCCGGGATAAACAGAATCGCGTTGTAAACCACGGCACCGTCGGCGCTGATGTGGATATGCTTAAGCGGCTTGTCGAAGCCGTAACGTTTCTCTGCATAGAAGTTGTCGTAATCTTCAGCGGTCAGCTCGTTTTTGTTCTTACGCCAGATCGGCACCATGCTGTTGACCGTCTGCTCCTGGACAATTTCTTCGAATTCGCCTTCGGCGCCTTCCTTGGGCTTCTGCTCCTTGACGTCCATCTTGATCGGGAAGCGGATAAAGTCGGAGTATTTCTTGATGATCGACTTCAGGCGGTATTCTTCCAGATACTCGTCGTATTGGTCGTCTTCGGTGTTCTCTTTGATCTTCAGCGTAACGATGGTACCTACGGTGTCCTTCTCGTAAGGCTCAATCGTATACCCGTCCGCACCCTTCGATTCCCATTTAAAAGCTTCTGCGCTGCCCAGCGCCTTGCTCACCACCGTCACATCATCCGCCACCATAAACGAGGAATAGAAGCCTACCCCAAACTGGCCGATAATGTTGTGTCCGTCCTGGGCTTCGTTCTCTTTCTTAAAAGCTAGCGAGCCACTCTTGGCGATAATACCCAGATTGTTCTCCAGCTCCTCCTGGGTCATCCCGATTCCGGAATCCTCAATCGTCAGCGTTCTGGTCGCCTTATCGGCGGTTACTTTAATGTAATAATCCTCTTTATTGAACACCAGGCCTTCATCGGAGAGGGCTTTGTAATAGATTTTGTCAATGGCGTCACTTGCATTGGAGATCAGTTCGCGCAGGAAAATTTCCCGCTGGGTGTAGATGGAGTTAATCATCATTTCAAGCAATCGTTTGGATTCCGCTTTGAACTCTTTTTTAGCCATGAATACGTAAATCTCCTTTCAGAATAAACAGTTTGTCCAGCATCGAAGTGTTAGCACTCCGCTATCATGAGTGCTAATCCTTCTTTTATATAACACGATCTGTTTTTTGTTGTCAATATCTTACTCAGAAATAGCCGGTTTCAAGGCCGCAGCCTCTGCCTGGGCATCCGCCAGCAGCATCTGAATCAGAAATTGCAAGGGCTGTGACTTCCACTTCTTGGGATGAAGCAGCAGTTGCAGATCCAGATAAATCTCCGGGTGCACAAAAGGCAAGGCCGTCAGCGAGCCGCGCCGGATCTCCTCTTCCGCCACAATCCTTGGCAAAAGCGCAATGCCCAGCCCGTTCATCACACAGCGCTTGATCGCCTCCAGATTGGACAGCTCGAAGCCGATCCGGAAATTGATGCCATGTGTCTTGAGCAGATTCTCGAACAGGCTGCGGTAGATGCAGCTCTCCTCGGAGACGATGAACTCGCAATTGTTGAGATCCGGCAGCGTGACATTCGGCTGAAGCGCCAGACTATGGCTGCTTGGTGCGACAAGCACCAGCGGCTCCTCGCGGATGGTGGTACGCTCCAGCTGTGAATCCGCCGTGCCCCGGTCCAGCATCAAGCCAATATCGACCTCGCCGTCTTTGATTTTGGACAACAGATTCGCTTCTTGTTCGGTCTGCAGATGAATGTTCAGCCCCGGAAACTTCGTACGGAGCTGCTGCAGGAACGGCGGCAGATAGAAGGCAGCGAGCGAATCAATGGTGCCAATCGTCAGTGTTCCCCCGATCTGCTGGGCAATGGTTTCCTTGGACCGGTCATACAGATCCAGTATCTCCACAAACAGCTTCAGCAGCTCTTCCCCCGGCGGGGTAAGCCGCAGCTGTCTGCCATGCCGCTCGATCAGCGGAACCCCATATTCCTTCTCGATCTTCTGAATCTGCATGGTGACACTGGACTGGGCATAACCCAGCTCCTCGGCAGCCCGTGTGAAGCTCTGCCGCTTCGCCACTTCACGAAAGGTTCTTAAATAGGTTAAATCCATGACCTCACCCTAACATCAACATTATTGATGATACCTATCACTTATTATAGCTAACGCCGATGAAATAATCCATGTTAGAGTATGATTAGAAGAACTAAATCTTTTGGAGGCCGATAATTTATGTTAACAGAACAGCAGATTTATGGAGTGTACGTACCTGTAGTAACCCCGTTCAGCACTGCCGGTGAAGTTGATCTGGATTCGTATCAGCGTTATGTGAAGAACATAGTCAACAACAGCATTCAAGGTCTGGTCGTCAATGGGACTACTGGAGAATCCCCAACCGTATCTCTGGATGAACTGCAGCTTCTGGTCGGCGTATCCCGTGAGTTATTGAAATCCACAACGATTCCGCTGGTCGTGGGTACCGGCACGAATGATACACGCTCCACCGTGAAGCGGACAGAGCTGGCCGCCAATCTTGGCGCTGATGCCGCGCTGGTCGTTGTGCCTTATTACAGCCGCCCCTCGCAGGAAGGCATCATTGCCCACTTCCGCAAGGCGGCAGAGGTAGGCCTGCCGATCATTGCCTATGACATTCCGGGCCGTTCCGGCGTAGGCATGACCCTGGATACGGCGCGGACCATCCTCGAGATGGAGCATGTCGTTGGCCTGAAGGACTGCTCCGGCAGTCCGAACCTGGTAACCGAGCTGGCCCGTCTGCGCTCCAAGCCGGTATTATGCGGCGATGATCTGCATTTCCTGGAGATGCTCGGCTGTGGTGCTGCCGGCGGCATGCTGGCTTCCGCCAATGTGCAGACCGCCGATTTCCTGCAGATCTACCATTATTTCGCCGCTGGTCAGCAGGAGCTGGCTGAAGCCGCCTTTGAACAGCTGCGCTCCTTGATGACCCTGCTGTTCAAGGAATCCAATCCGGCTCCGATCAAATGGCTGCTCCAGGAGCAGGGCGAGATCGCCTCGGATACACTGCGGCTGCCCCTGACCTCCATCACAAGCGCACTGGCCGAGGAGCTGCAGGTTCATCTGCAACAGCCGGATGCGGTCAGGCTGACTTCCTGATTGCGAGAATTGCATACTAATTTTATTGAGAAGGTTATCTGCGGAGTTAGACTCTCCGGGATAACCTTTTTTTGTGTATAGAGTGCAAATCAGCACTTAAATCCGCACAAATGTGAGTTTTTGAGGAAATAAGTGCCAAAGCGCAACTAAATTCCCACACCGGAGCGTTAACTGCTCAATTTGGCAGAATTAGATGCACTTTTGCACTAAAACTAGTTGAAAGTCTGAAATGAGACGAAATTAGTTGCTGGTTTGCACTTAACTGTTAGGCCGGGGTGCGCTCGATACTCAGGCAGGCTTGGCCTCCAGCATTTCTGCATTCAGGAAATATACGCAGCAAAAAACCGCCAGGATCCCATCCCGGCGGCTGTTACATACAATTATTTACTGACTTTTCTGTCTTGGGAGAACCATTGTTTCTTCGGCTTCGACGATGGGTTGGCCTTGGCTGCAGCCGGTCTGAAATCGGTCTGCTTCGCGCCGGAAGGTCTGGCAGATGCCGACGCTGTACCGGCTGATCTCGCGCCTGTGGCTGCGGAAGGTCTTCCACCTGCTGTTGGCTTCGCGGAGGACGGTCTGCCCGCAGACGGCTTGCTAGCGGCTGCTGCCGGTCTGCCGGAGCCGGATCGACCGGCAGCCTGCTTGGAAGGCTGTGATTTGGCAGCCTGTGGTTTGTTTTTCATCGGATAAGCATGGTCCTTGATCTCGGGAATGCTCTTGCCGATCAGCTTCTCGATATCCTTCAGGAATGGCAGTTCCTCTGTCTCACAGAAGGAGATTGCCGTTCCACTTAAGCCCGCTCTGCCTGTCCGTCCAATCCGGTGCACGTAGGTTTCCGGGATGTTCGGCAGGTTGAAGTTAATCACATGGGACAGCTCATCGATATCGATCCCGCGTGCCGCAATATCGGTTGCCACAAGCACACGGGTTGCTCCACTCTTGAAATTACGCAGTGCGTTCTGGCGGTCATTCTGCGATTTGTTGCCATGGATCGCCTGGGCTGATACGTTCACCTTGGTCAGATCACGGGTCACACGGTCCGCGCCGCGTTTGGTGCGGGTAAATACAAGCGCTGAAACAATCGATGGATCCTGCAGCAGCTTGTTCAGCTGGTTCTGCTTGTTGCCATCCTCCATCAGATAGATATATTGCTCAATCCGGTCCACGGTGGAAGATACAGGTGTAATTTCGACCTTCACCGGATCTACCAGCAGTGTTTTGACCAGCTTATTGATCTCCGGAGGCATGGTTGCCGAGAAGAATAACGTCTGTTTCTTGGCTGGCATCTTGGCAATAATCTTCTTCACGTCATTGATGAAGCCCATATCCAGCATGCGGTCTGCTTCATCCAGGACGAGAATTTGCACAAACTGCAGATCTACACGTTTCTGGTTAATCAGGTCAATCAGACGGCCCGGTGTGGCAATCAGAATATCCGGCCCTTGGCTCAGCGCACGTTCCTGTGATTTCTGGGACACACCGCCTACGATGGCTGTACAGCGCATTGTAGTGAACTGGCTGTAAGCTTGAATGTTGTCGGCAATCTGCAGCGCAAGTTCTCTCGTTGGCGTCAGGATCAGCGAGCGGATGCGGCGCATCGTGCCCGGTTTATGGGACTGCTGGCTCAGCAGCTGAATGATTGGTAAAGAGAATGCAGCCGTTTTGCCTGTACCTGTCTGGGCACAGCCCAGCAGATCCTTGCCTGCCAGCACAGCCGGAATCGACTGCTCCTGAATCGGCGTGGGCGAAGTATAGTTCTCTTTGGCGAGAGCTTTTAGAATAGGGGGTATAAGATTCAATTCGTTAAATGTCATGGGGTCTCCTTAATTTCTAATACATATATTGTGAATCCTCGAACGTCATTTTATCAAACAACACATAAGGATAACATATCTGAAGCTAAATAGATAGGGCAAGCAGAAACGGCTTCGCCGTCTCTGCGAGAAATAGAAGGTAACTTATGGCGTGAAACATATAAATTCTTTGCAGCAAAAAAGAGCAAGGGATTTCTCCCCGCTCTTCTTCTAAGATAAGTCTAGTCTAAAATTTCAGCTGTGTCGCCATTGTTGGCTGCTGCAGCGTTTGCTTCATCCGTATCAATGTGCATATCAAGCTTGAAGCTGTCGGATACGCGGGCAAGCACATTCTCCAGAACAAGACCACGGTCTCCGCCCAGGCGAACCTTAAGCAATTGCTTGTCGGCAATGCCCCAGGCTTCAGCTTCGGAGGTGTGGAAGTGGATGTGGCGAGCTGCGATGATTACACCCGTTTCCAGTTCAACTTCACCGACTGGTCCTTTAAGGGTAATGCCTGGTGTACCTTCAATATTGCCGGATTCGCGAACAGGTGCCTTCACGCCAAGCGCGAACGAATCTGTGCGGGAAATTTCCAGCTGGGAGGCCGGTCGTGCAGGTCCAAGAATTCTGACCTTGTCGAATTTGCCTTTGCTGCCGATAACCGCTACCTGCTCATTGGCGGCGAATTGTCCGGGTTGGGAGAGCGGTTTGAACTCAGTCAATTGATAACCTGCGCCAAACAACGCTTCCACATGCTCCTGCGTTAGGTGAATATGTCGGGCCGACACACCTACGGGTACAGTCTTGCTCATTGTAAAGTCACTCCTTGTATTTTCTCTAGTATCTGTACAAGCCATTGAACATTATACCTCTTCTTACCCCAAAATAAAAAGGATCCCCCTCACTTTGGGCATCCTTTTTTCGACAAATTCTCATTTCGGAACGAAATTGTCACGTTTGGGCAGGTCTTTGCGGCAAATGGGCCGCCAGGAACGAGCAGGCATTGCCATATAGCCAGCCTCTGACCGATTCCTCCGGATAATGGCGCAGCAGCAGCTCGGCGAACTGCGGATAGTGGCCAGGGTGCTCCAGTCCCTCTACCCAGGAGTCAATGCCGTCAAAATCTGATCCAAACATCAGCTGCTTGTCGCCGCCCAGTGCACAGATATGCTCAATATGCTTCAGCAGATCCTCCATTTTGGCCTTACCGTCCTCCCTTACAAACCAAGGGAAAAAGGTCAGTCCGATTCGCCCGCCCTTGCGGATCAGCGCTTCAATCTGCGCATCCTGCAGATTGCGCGGATGGCCGCAGATGGCGGCCGCATTGGAGTGTGATGCAATAAACGGGTGTGCGCTCAGCTCCGTCAGCTCCCAGAAGCCTGCTTCTGACAGATGGGACACGTCCAGCAGCATCCCGCTTTTGTTGCACCATTCCACCAGCTGCCGTCCTTTTTGCGTAAATCCGCCATTGCGCACCTCCAGCACCCCGTCAGCCGCCCAGTTGGCGTAATTCCAGGTCACCCCCAGAAATCGCACTCCAAGCTCATAACACAGCTGGGCATAGAACAGGTTGCCCTCCAGGCCGTCTACGCCCTCCAGAGAGAGCATTCCCCAGCTTCCGGGTCCTGTTTCACATTTATGCACTTCATCCCGCCAGCGCAGCCACTGCAGTCCTCCTGAGCCTGTTACCTTATCTCTGAATAACTCGATCTGCCCCAGCACCCGCTCAAAGGCAGGCCGGCCATAACCAGCAGACAGATAGATAGCGAAACATTGCAGACTCACCCCCCTGCGGCCAACCGATCGCCACTGGCATCTAGGCGGGGATCACTGCCGAAATCCAATTCCGGGAACACCTGCAGCTTACTCAGTACATCACAATGGAAATCCGCAACTTGCAGCTTGTCGGCTCTCATCATCAAGGACCTGCCTTTCCTATCGCAATATAGCAAAAAACCCATCCACTATTGCAGACAGGTTTAATCCAACCATACTATTAATCTATTATCTGGGCTCTACGATAAGCTTAATTGCGGTTCGGTCCTCGCCATCAATAACAATGTCTGTGAAAGCAGGAATGCAGATCAGATCTACACCACTAGGCGCTACAAATCCCCGGGCAATGGCAACGGCTTTGACTGCTTGATTCAGTGCTCCAGCTCCAATAGCCTGTAGTTCAGCTGTTCCGCGTTCACGAAGAACACCCGCCAAAGCGCCGGCGACGGAATTTGGATTGGATTTTGCTGATACTTTTAATACATCCATAGTAAGTACCTCCCCTGGGAAAAATGTTGGTGTTCTTCCACTACTGTAGATGTTATTCGCGAGCGAAGAAATAATTCCTTCTTTTTGCGAACCATTTCAGCGAAATTGGTACAAAAGTTACGGTTTTCCGATATTAAAAATATCACAATTTACCCAGTTTCCACGAAATTCCCCGAGATACCGAAATTAGGTCAGCTTATCGTCAGCTCATCACCCATTCATCTTCGCGAAGTCTGATCTTCTCCAGCCGTGTAGCTCTGCCGGTGGCTTCATCCAATTCCGCGAACAATCCGTGCAGCTGCCATTTGCCCTCATCGACTACGAATCTCGCAGGAAGCTGGGTTGTAAACTTGTAGATTACTGCATCTTTCTCCATACCCAGTATTCCTTCACTTGAACCAACCATGCCGGCATCCGTCAAATACGCGGTCCCTCCGGGCAGAATAACATCATCGTTGCTCTGCACATGGGTATGCGTCCCTACTACGATCGAGGCCAGGCCATCCATGAAATAACCCATGGCGATTTTCTCGGAAGTCGCTTCCGCATGGAAATCCACCAGAATACAGTTATGCTCTCTGCGCAGTTCCTCGACAATGGCTTCACCCGTCCGGAACGGGCAGTCAATCGCCGGCAAAAAAGTGCGGCCCTGCAGGTTCACAATGGCCAGCTCCTTGCCGCCGCCTTTAACCACGGTATACCCCCTGCCCGGTGTTCCCGGCGGGAAGTTGGCCGGACGGATCAGCCGCGGCTCATCGTCGATGAACTCGAAAACATCCTTGTTATCCCACGTATGATTGCCCATTGTAATCCCGTGAACGCCCCAGTTGAAGAACTCATTGGCAATAGCTTTGGTAATCCCCCGACCCGCGGCAGCGTTCTCGCCGTTGACAATGATGATATGTGGCTGATATTTGGTTTTCAGTGAAGGCAGCATTTCACGCAACGCCTTTCGGCCCGTGTTGCCGCAGATATCTCCAATAAATAAAACTTTAATCTTAATCTCCTCCTAATGTGCTCTCTATCAAAGAAAAAAGGCCCCGCGTAGGGGCCGATTTACTTTCGATATAAGAAAGTATAAGTTTCACCTTATGCTTTAGTCTTATATTTCTTGCAGCAATTATGCTTGTTTGCTTATTTAGCGTATTCCACTGCCCGGGTCTCGCGAATAACGGTGACCTTGATGTGTCCCGGATAATCCAGTTCACTCTCAATTTTCTTCGTAATATCGCGGGCCAGACGGAAAGCTTCCGCATCATCAATCTTCTCGGGCTGCACCATTACGCGGACCTCACGGCCTGCCTGAATGGCATAACATTTCTCCACGCCTTCGAACGATTCGGAGATTTCCTCAAGCTTCTCCAGACGTTTGATGTACGTTTCCAGTGTTTCGCGGCGGGCACCAGGACGTGCAGCTGACAATGCATCTGCGGCACCAACCAGCATGGCAATGACAGAAGTTGCTTCGCAGTCTCCATGGTGAGAAGCGATACTGTTAATTACAACCGGATGTTCCTTGTATTTCTTAGCCAATTCTACGCCGATTTCGACGTGAGAGCCTTCCACTTCATGATCCAGCGCTTTGCCGATATCATGCAGCAGACCGGCACGTTTCGCAAGCACGATGTCTTCCCCAAGCTCACCGGCCATCAGTCCAGTCAGATAAGCAACCTCCATGGAGTGCTTCAATACGTTCTGACCGTAGCTCGTACGGAATTTCAGACGTCCCAGAATCTTGATCAGGTCCGGATGCAAGCCGTGAACGCCTACCTCGAAGGTAGCCTGCTCACCGTATTCGCGAATCCGTTCGTCCACTTCCTTGCGGGATTTCTCCACCATCTCTTCAATACGCGCCGGATGGATACGGCCGTCGGCCACCAGCTTCTCAAGTGCCGTACGGGCCACTTCGCGGCGGATCGGATCGAATCCGGATAGAATAACCGCTTCCGGCGTATCATCGATGATCAGGTCAATCCCAGTAAGAGTTTCCAGTGCACGGATATTGCGGCCTTCGCGGCCGATAATCCGTCCCTTCATCTCTTCATTCGGCAAAGTAACTACTGATACTGTGGTTTCAGCCACATGATCGGCAGCACAGCGCTGAATGGCAAGGGTGATGATTTCGCGGGCCTTCTTATCCGCTTCCTCTTTCGCCTGCTGCTCAATTTCTTTGATCATCTGAGCCGTTTCATGGCGAACTTCTTGCTCTACATTGCTGAGAATAATGCTTCTTGCATCGTCAATGCTGAGGTTGGAGATACGCTCCAGCTCAGTGACTTGTTTTTTGTAAATAACATCAATTTGCTGTTGGGTCTCATCAATTCGTTTCTCTTTGTTAGCTACTTGTTCTTCTTTTCTTTCGAGCGATTCCATTTTTTTATCCAGCGATTCTTCCTTTTGCAGCAAACGTCTCTCTTGCCGTTGGATTTCATTCCGACGTTCACGAGTATCCTTTTCAGCTTCGGCACGGATTCTATGGACTTCGTCCTTAGCTTCCAGCACCGTTTCCTTCTTGAGCGCCTCCGCCTCTTTCTTCGCGTTGTCCACGATGACTACGGCTTCCTTCTCAGCACTTGAAATCTTAGCTTCTGCAATGGATTTACGAATAGAATAACCCAACCAAAAGAATAATGCAGCTACAACGAGAATGATAAGGACCCAGATCAAATACTCCATCTGTTCACCTCCTCGTTGATTCTTCCTCCAGGTTTATCCTGGGAATTTGTGCAGTTGAAATTTCGTTTTGCCCTACTGCACATCCTGCACATGGTGCTTAAGCACACTGCCCGCCTTATCCGGCGATTACATTTCATATGAGTTGTACGTGAACCGTAATAAAAGTCTCCTCTTTTGGGAAGGAAAAAGGAGCCTGATTTTATGGCGATTCATGTTATATTTTATTATTTATAAAAAGACATTGTCAATAGAGATGAAATACAGATTAAAGTCAAGACAATCAATCGGTGTCATAAGTTTCCTCTATTTCACCTTCGTATTTCTCTTCCTGAAGCAGCATATTCAGCACCTGCCGTACCATTTCGCCCGAGAAACCGCGGCGCATTAAGAAAGCACCGGTCTTTCTACGCTTGTCCTGAACCTCTCCGCGAATCAGATTCCATTTCTTGCGCCCCGTCTGCAGTGCGCTCTCCAGCTCCTGCTCCGGGCTGATGTTCTCCAGCGCTTCCGAGATCAGCGATTTATCTATGCCTTTCTCCCGCAGCTCCTGCCTGATCCACATCTTGCCTTTACGCTGATTGGTGATCCGCTGCTCGGCCCATTGCTTGGCATACAGCGGATCATCTACCAGTCGCTCCTGCTGCAATCGCTGGACCACTTCGCCTATAATAGTCTCTCCTATTTCTTTCTCCCGTAAACGACGCGTGATTTCCATAGCTGTCCGCGGCTTGCGTTCCAGGTAACGCAGACCTTCCACATAAGCCCGCTGGCGTTCGTCGGCGACAACGATTTCCTCCAGATCGGCTTTGACGAAGCTGCTCCCTGTAATCATCCGATATTTAATCATGACATCTTCATGAACAGTCATATTGTAAACTCCAAAATGAATCACATACCGGCGATCTGATTTCTTCTTACGTTCCACCTTGGTAATCTCAAGTAGTGTATCTTCCGGAAAATCACCAAGCACCTGGTCATCTTCATGTTCCTCGAACTCCATATCCAGCTGTATAACCATAGTGAGCTCACCTCATTGCATACAAAAGATATATTTTAAGAAAAAAACACCCTGCTGAAATCATTCACAGGGCGTTCATACTGTTCAACTGAATTATTGGAATGGCTAGTTATTCAATTTCAAGCAACAGCTTCTCTTCTTCTTCTTCGGCAGCAAGATCTGCTTCCTTAGGAGCTGCGACAACCGTGCTGAGATTGCTTGCTTCACGGATCTTGTTCTCGATAATAAGCGCAATATCCTGATGCTCCTTCAGGAACTGCTTCGCATTCTCACGTCCCTGGCCCAGACGTTCACCCTCATAAGAGTACCATGCCCCGCTCTTGATGACGATGTCCATGTCTGTACCCATGTCCACAAGACTGCCTTCCTTGGAAATTCCTTCGCCGTACATAATATCGACATCAGCCTGCTTGAACGGAGGAGCCACCTTATTCTTCACAACCTTGATCTTGGTACGGTTGCCCACCACATCGTTACCCATCTTGATGCTCTCTACGCGGCGCACATCCAGCCGTACCGAAGAGTAGAACTTTAATGCGCGTCCGCCCGGTGTTGTTTCGGGGTTGCCGAACATTACGCCGATCTTCTCACGCAGCTGGTTGATAAAGATGGCAATGGTGTTGGATTTGCTGATTGCTCCAGACAACTTGCGCAGCGCCTGCGACATTAGACGCGCCTGCAGACCCATGTGGGAATCGCCCATGTCTCCTTCGATTTCTGCTTTCGGAACCAAAGCCGCTACGGAGTCAACGACAATAATGTCTACCGCGCCGCTGCGTACCAGCGCTTCAGCGATTTCAAGCGCCTGCTCGCCGGTGTCCGGCTGGGACAGGAGCAGCTCATCAATATTTACACCAAGGTTCTTGGCATACTTCGGATCAAGCGCATGCTCGGCATCGATGAATGCAGCTTGTCCGCCTAGCTTCTGAACTTCTGCAATAGCATGAAGCGCAACCGTTGTCTTACCCGACGATTCTGGCCCGTATATTTCGATAATCCGGCCTTTAGGGAATCCGCCTATTCCAAGTGCGATATCAAGGGCCAAAGCTCCGCTGGGCACAACCTCCACCTGCATATGCGTGGATTCTCCCAATTTCATAATCGAACCTTTACCAAATTGTTTCTCTATTTGACGAAGCGCCATATCCAACGCTGCACGACGATCTGACAATCAGACCACTTCCTTCACTGTTTATAGTAATATAATAACGTGTTACCGGGGTCTTGCCAAGCTTTTTTTCGAACATACATTCGTTTTTTTTGTTCCCGGGGCGTTTTATCCCTTTTATTGTAAGCCTCCTTCCGGATATAGAAGCCAGCTCGATTTCTGCGCTTCACCGGAATTCTTGATCCGTGTCCCAAGACACCTCTGACCTGCGTTTTGTAACGGATTATTGTTGAGAATGCTTATAATTATACAAAAAACCGCAGCAAAGATAACTCAGTGCCACGGTTCTTCCGTATGATCTAATTATATACTGGGCACAGCTGCCATTACAAGTCCGAGCCTTCAAGCGGTGTAGCTACCCTGCGCTCCTCAAGTCTCCGCCATAGACGGTACAGCAGTGCCTTCACGGAGCGCAGGCGGATATTCTCACGGGTTCCCTTAAGATTCAGCTCGAATACCTCGGTTGCCTTGCCCCGCTCTGCAATAGCGACGAACACCAGACCTACCGGCTTGCGCTCGGAATACCCCGGACCGGCAACGCCTGTCACCGACAATCCAAAATCCGTATCAGCCGTCATTCTCACCTGCTCGGCTAGCACTTCGGCTACTTGACGGCTTACCGCTCCGGGTGCATCCACGCCTTCCAGAAATGCGCTTGGAACATTCAGCAGCTTCATCTTCATCTCATTGGAATAGCAGACGATGCCGCCCTTGAACATCGATGCGCTGCCCGGCACATTGGTGATACTCTGCATCAGCAGGCCTCCGGTGCAACTCTCCGCTGCACTGAGCGTCAGCCCCGCATCCGCCATCCAGTCCACAATCAGCTGCTCCAGCGGCACATCGATGTTGGCATACATATGTTCAGGCAGAATTGCCTTGATCTGCTCCTCAAGCACGGTGAGCTTCTCCATCGCCTCACGCTCGGAAGGCGCTTTGGTTGAGATGCGGACGGTAACCTCACCTTCCTTGGCATAAGGAGCTATGGTAGGGTCCGTCTGGCTGTGGATGAGGTCAATCAGCTTGTCCTCCAGCAGCGATTCGCCGATCCCGGCGAACTTCAGCATTTTGGAGTAGATCGGCATTTCATTCGTCAGCGCATGCTGCTGCAGCCATGGCTTGGCCTTGTCGGTGAACATGGGCTTCATCTCGCGCGGCGGTCCGGGCAGAACGATATAATATTTATCCTTTTCAGCAAAAGCAAGCCCGACCGCAAGTCCGATTTCATTGGCCAGCGGTGTAGTGCCTTCAATGATAATTGCCTGCTTACGATTGTTCTCGGTCATAAATACCTTGCGCTCATCGAAGAAACGCTGGACATGGTCCATGGCCAGCTGGTCGATATGCAGCGAGCGGCGGAGTGAAGCAGCCAGCGCTTCTTTGGTAAGATCGTCTTCCGTAGGCCCGATGCCTCCCGTGAACAGAATCACATCCGCACGGCTGCGGGCAATCTCTATAGCCTCCTGCAGACGGCTGCTGTTATCGCCGACCACAGTCTGGAAATACACATCGATTCCAAGGGCAGCAAGCTCCACGGACAGGAACTGCGCGTTGCTGTTTACGATTTGGCCAAGCAAAAGCTCCGTACCAACTGCGATGATTTCTGCTTTCATAGCTGGCTCATGCCTCCTATAGGGTCTGTGGGTAGTTGAGAGTGTCAGTAGTTCTAAGAATTATGCAACTGCAGCAAGTGTTTGTTCTTTACGAAATAATCCACTCCGGAGTAAATCGTAATCAGGGCTGCCGCCCAGATTGCAATATCATCCACCGGAATGCTGATAAATTGGAACGGGAAGTTATTCAGGAGCAGCAGCGAGATCGCTACAATCTGGACAACAGTCTTAATCTTGCCCCATTTACTCGCGGCGACGACCTTGCCTTCCAGCAGCGCTACCTGGCGCAGTCCGGTTACAGCAAACTCCCGGCTGATAATAATCACAGCAAGCAGTGAATCACATCTGCCCAGTTCGACAAGCGAGATCAGCACGGCCGAAACCAGCAGCTTGTCCGCGAGCGGGTCCAGCAGCTTGCCCAGATTGGTGACCATATTATATTTCCTGGCAATATAGCCATCTATTCCGTCCGTACTGGCGGCAAGCAGGAAGATTACTGCCGCAATCAGGTGGTTGAAGGATAGCTGGAACGAGCCCCAGTGTATAGGTTCAGGGTAGAAACTGAAATTAACCAGCAGAAAAAACATCATTATCGGGATAAGACAAATGCGGGCAAGTGTGATACGGTTGGGCAAATTCACTGAAGTTCCTCCCCTTGAATCTTTCATTTCTCTTTTACAATCCTACATTTAGGAAAAATCACCCCGCAAGCAGCTGATCAGCTATGCGGGGCATCAGAACGGCTCCGCCGTTACTTTAAGTTATTAAACTGCAAATCCAGCGGCAAATCCGCCTTGCGCAGCAGTTGGATAATCTGCTGCAGATCATCGCGGTTCTTGCCGGTTACGCGGATCTGGTCACCCTGGATCTGGCTCTTCACCTTCAGCTTGGAGTCACGGATCAGAATGTTGATCTTTTTGGCGTTGTCCTGGTCAATCCCCTGTTTAAGCCCGAGGCGTTGACGTACGCTTCCCATGGAAGCCGGCTCTATTTTGCCGAAATCGAGGTTCTTCAGGGTAATGCCCCGCTTCACCATCTTGGTCTGCAGAATATCAATCACCGCATTCAGCTTATATTCATCCTCCGAAGCGATGATGAGGGCATCCTTCTCCAGCTTCAGACTGCTTTTGCTGTTCTTGAAATCAAAGCGGTTGTCGATTTCCTTCTCCGTCTGGTTGATGGCGTTGGTTAATTCCTGCATATCCATCTTGGATACAATATCAAACGAACTTTCCGAACTCATTACTCCACGTCCTTTGCATACATTTATTCTGCTACCATTATATGAGAAAGGGACTCGCAAGTCTAATTATGTATAAGCACTTCATCCTCCGGCACACAAAACAGCCCCACCAGGTGGAGCTTTCCGTGAACCGGCTCCAACTGCGGGAGCAATATCCCTCAAGTCTCTAAGGGCAAAAATACGTCCCCCGAACCAGCTTCCGGGAGACGTTCATTCAGCGGATTCTATCTGCTGCGGGCAGGGGACCGGAACATGTCCAGCAACCCCAGCACAATATGTGCCAGTCCAAAGCCAAGAATTCCATAACCCCAGGCGTTCGGCATCAAATAATATCCGAGAAGACTGACGATCACGCCCAGTCCTGTTACGATCCAACTGACGGTCATAAGAGAAAACACCTCACTTTGGCGTAAGAACTGTTAAATCAGTTTTAGGTTCTCCATAATGCCAAAGTCTATACAGGTTCCCTCTTATTCGCCTGCCGCTTCATCACTTCCAGTGTTACTGCCGGTTTCTGCCCCGCTGTTGTCCAGTTCCAGCAGAATACGCGACGAGGTTTTGCCGTCGGTAACAGGCTGGCCGTTGACTGTAATTGCCGTAGCTGGCGCATAACCGGATTTGATGTACATGTTCTCGCTGCCCAGGACAAAGGTACCGCTATAGCCGGCTTCCGTGTTGTCGAAGTACAGCTTCTCACCCTTGGAGTTCTCCCCGTTGTACACTTCAAGCCAACTCTTGCCGGTAGCTTCAATCTTAACCTCTACTTGACTCCCGGTCGGTGCCGCTACCTTGAAAATAGTCGTCTTGCCTGACTTCCGGTCTTCAGTGACAGTAACCGCACCGCTCTCTGGCGAAGGGGTAGGAGATACTTCAGGAGAAGCTGTAGGCGCTACGGTGGCTCCCGGAGTCGCCTCGCCCCCTTCACTTCCCGGCGATGCCGATGGCGCTGTTACACCGCCCCCAGCCGCCGTGGGAGACGGCTGCACCTTAGCCGGGTCCTGCTGCTCGTCCGTCATGCTTGACGGAGGCGCTGTTTCAGGGTCTGGCTTATTTAAGCTCGAAGCATACATGTAGATCACCGCAACAATCAATATCGGGAAGGTCCACATCAGCAGCGTAGGCAGCCATTTATTGTTACGTTCCGTTTCCGGCCTGCGACTGCGCTTCTGAATGACGGTTTCCATGGTGGTATCCACCGGAGGCGCAGGCACATTCCCGTGCTCTTCCAGTAGTTCATCGGGATTAACGCCCACCGCCTCCGCGTAGGTTTTGATAAAGGCCCGGACATAAAAACTTCCCGGCAGCACCTTGTAATCCCCCGCTTCGATGGCTTCTAAATATTTTTTGCGAATTTTTGTTACTTCCTGGACATCGTCAAGACTCATCCCTTTTTGCAGGCGTGCCTCCTTCAATTGCCGGCCCAGTTCCGACATACCATCACCTCCTCTTTCATAGTGGCTCTATAGATCATCGCTATAGTTTGTAGTAAAGGTCTCATACAGAATTTCTTCATTCGGATTGCTGCGCAGTTCAATAATGATATTGAAATCATCGAAGCTGTACTGTGACTCCCGCACAAAAATATCCGGGTGCTCGATCACCTTGGTGCTTGGCATGCTCATCACATTCTGCAGCAGATTATAATGCTTCTCATTGGAACGAATCGTGCTTACAATACCGTCAATGATAAATACATTGTTCGGATTCAGCTCATCATCGGCCAGCTGGCTGCGAACCGTCTGGCGGAGCAGGGTGGAAGATACGAAGGTCCACCGCTTCATGGCGCAGACGCTGCCTGCGATGATCGATTCCGTCTTGCCCACACGCGGCATCCCGCGCAGTCCGATTACCTGATTGCCTTCCCTTTTGAACAATTCACCAAGAAAATCAACCAGCAGTCCTAGCTCGTCGCGGGTAAAGCGGAAGGTCTTCCGGTCATCCGAATCCCGGTCAATGTACCGTCCGTGACGCACAGCAAGCTTGTCTACAAGCTTTGGGGTGCGCAGCGCGGTGACGGTTATATTATCCACCTTTTTGAGCATTTCGCCCATCAGCATGATTTTGTCGTCATCATTGGTTTCGAGCAGCATTCCGCGGGTTTTGCCTTCAACGCCATTGATTGTGAGGATGTTGACTTCAAGCATCCCCAGCATGGAAGCGATATCACCTAACAGACCGGGTCTGTTTTTGTGTATCTTGTATTCCATGTACCATTGTTTATACTCCACTTCTACACCTCATAGATTCCTTTTCCCTGCGTTTTGCCACATGCGAAGTAGAAGCGGCTCAGCCAATCCTGATAAAAGGCCTCCGCTGCTGATAGGCAGAACGGTCCAAAGACACGGGTCACGTTTAATGATATATAAAATAAAAATGAAAAACAAGGACACGGCTGTAATAATTGCAGAAAAGCTCCCGCGAGGGGAGCTTGTTCCGTGAAGCCTATGCGTTTTCTTTCGCAAGCTTGACCATGAGAGTGGCAATAGTATGCTTTTCGGCATCATTACCAACATCCCACAGCTCTTTGATAGCCCGGTTCGAGGTGTTTGCCGGATCGACCTTTTTATCGAGGAATTCCCCGATTTCAAAAGCCAGCTTGGAGATGGTTTCATCATTCATCCCCATTTTTTCAGCCTGAATGACCCGTTTCCCGAGAAAGCTTTTCCAGGTATCAAAATTCTTAATTACGGAGTCCGTTGACATCTTAAATCCTCCTTCATGTTTACGGTCAGATACCCGGTTACAGATATCCGCCGCCTTACGTGAGATTTAATAGCAACACTATTAATATGTCACGGCTCCGTATTTCTTATGCTGGAGCATTTCTCCAGCTTCCCCGTAGACTCAGGTAATCCATCCGCCATTCGGACTGATCACCTGACCGGTGATATACCCTGATTCAGGCAGTGCCAGAAAATAAATAAGCGAAGAGATTTCATGGGGCGTAGCCAGGCGCCCGGCAGGAATCTCCTCCTCCAGCATCCGCATCTCATCGGCCTCCAGATTCGACAGCATGGCCGTATTGACCGCTCCCGGCGCAACGGCGTTCACCGTCACCCCCGATGGAGCCAGCTCCTTGGCCAGTGCCTTGGTGAAGGCGTTGATCCCACCCTTGCTTGCGGAATAAGCCACCTCGCAGGACGCGCCGGAGATGCCCCATACCGACGAAACGTTGATGATACGTCCGTACCGCTGGGATACCATATGCTGCATAAAGATCTGGCTGCACATAAAAGTCCCTTTCAGATTCACCGCCATCAGCTCATCCCAGGTTTCTTCCGTAACGTCGGCAAGCATCCCGTAATGGGAGATGCCGGCATTGTTGACCAGGATATCCGGCAGCATGCCGCTGCTTTCCAGCTTCTCGGCCATACGCAAAAGCTGGCTGCGGTCTTTCATATCCGCAGCCACCGTCATCACCTTTGCGCCCAGCGCCATACACCGCCTTGCCACATCGTTGGCGGCTTCATGCGAGTGCATATAATGAATCACAATATTCATGCCAACAGAAGCAAAGCGTTCGGCGATGGCTCCGCCGATTCCCCCGCTGCCTCCGGTAACCAGTACCGTCATTTCTCCTATGGGCTTGCCATTCTCTCCCGGTAAGTTCATTTAGGGGCTCACCACAAGCGAAACGGCCAGCTGATCCCAGTCCACATGCGCCCGCAGGCGTTCGTTGACTTCAGCCAGTGTAATCGATTCATACAGCGGCAGTACCTCAAACAGATCTCCGCCGCGGAACTGGTATCTGGTGAATTCATGGGCAATGCTCTCCGGGGAGTTCAGCATGCGCAGGAAGCCGCCGATTTTCTTCTTGCGGGCGCGCTCAAAGTCCTTCTCGGCGAAGCCGGATTTCAGCATCGGCTCCACTTCTTCCTTGATCCGCTTCAGCAGCAGATCCGGGTCCTTCGTATCGCCACCGATGGCTGAGAAAGCATATTGCGGTGAGCTGTTGAATTCATGCCCGAAGCTGTCCGAGATCAATTCCTCATCATACAGCTTCTGGTACAGCGCGGTGCTGCTGCCCAGCAGCAGATCCAGCATCAGTTTGGTCGTAAGATCACGGCGGACGGCAGCCTTACCGGTCAAACCTTCCGTTTTTTCCTTAAATCCGAACAGACATTTAGGCATCGATACCGCCAGCTTGCTCTCCAGCCGTTCTGTGGCCACCGGACCAGGCTCCTGCTCAAAGATCCGTTTGATCTCCCCTTGCGCCTCATAGTTCTTGGCCTGCTGATTATTCCGGATCAGCGAGAATACCTTCTCCGGCTCTACCCCGCCGACCACGAACAGCAGCATATTGCTGGGATGATAAAAGGAGTTGTAGCAGGTATAAAGTGTTTCCTTCGTAATGGTGCCAATCGATTCGACCGTGCCGGCAATATCAATCCTTACCGGATGTTTGGCGTACATCGCTTCAATCAGCCCGAAATACACCCGCCAGTCGGGATTATCTGCATACATATTGATTTCCTGGCCGATAATGCCTTTCTCCTTCTCCACATTCTCGTCCGTGAAATAAGGATGCTGCACGAAATCCACCAGCGTGTTCAGATTGGCCTCAATATTCTCGGTAGCCGAGAACAGATAGACTGTCTGGTCAAAGCTGGTAAATGCATTGGCCGATGCGCCGTTCGACGCAAAGGTAGCGAAGATGTCGCCTTCCGGCTCCTCAAACATTTTATGCTCCAGGAAATGGGCAATCCCGTCGGGAACGGTTGTTTCTTCGCCTCCGGCGACATGAAAATGATTATCCACGGAACCGTATTTCGTAGCAAAGGTGGCATAGGTTTTTTGGAAGGCCGGCTTTGGCAGCACATAAACCTGAAGACCATTGTCCATAACCTCGTGATAGAGCGTTTCCTGCAGTCTCTCGTAATGTTTCTGTTCCACGGCTATTCCTCCTTCTGCCCTGTCAGGAAATAAATCGTATCAAGCTGGAACGTTTCCGCTGCAGCCTTGACCTCAGCCGCACCGGTCTGCTCCACTTGAGCAAGCAGTTCCATAGCCGATCTGTCTTTGCCGGACAGCTGGCGGTTGAAATCAAAAGAAATCAGCTCAAAGGCGGAATCCTGGATTTCAGAAAGCAGGTTGCGGATCATCGCCTGGGTCTGGCTCAACTCCAGGTCACTGATATTGCCCGCTTTCAGCTCTTCCAGCTGCTTGCGGATAATATCAACGGCTTTGCCGTAGTTCTGGGTCTCAATACCGGACTGGATCGTTCCAATGCCCTTGTGCCCGTCATATCGGGAGGATGCATAATAAGCAAGGCTCTCCTTCTCGCGCACATTGACGAACAGCTTGGAATGGGGGTAGCCACCCAGGATGCCGTTATACATCAGCGCAGAGGCATAATTGTCATCTTTATAGGTAATTGAAGTGCGCAGACCCATATTCAGCTTGCCCTGGTTCACATCCAGCCGTTCTTCCACCGTCCGCACTTCGCTGACTGCTGCAGGCTTAAACTTGGAAGAATAAGCTGCAACCGGCGAAGGTGCGCGGCCGAAATGGCGTTCCACCAGCTTCTCCACCTCTTCAGGCGTAGTATCGCCAACCACGTACAGATCAAGGATGGCGCCATCCAGCCACGATTGGTAAGATTCGTAAAGATTGTCTGGAGTGATTGCGTCCAGATCAGCCCGCTGCCCTAGCGGATGCAGACGGTATGGCTCGCTATGGCACATTTCCTCAATGCAGCGTTCAGCGGCATAACGGATCTTGTCGTTAACGATTGCCTCCAGCTTCTTGCGGACGGTTTCCCGTTCGGTGGCCACATAAGAAGTGCGGAATTTCCCGCTTTCCAGCAGCGGCTTGGTTAGCACTTCTCCCAGAAAAGCGAAGGATTCGCCCAGCAGGCTCTCCTTGCTCTGCACAAAGGAGTCGTTGATCGTGTCCATGCGGAACTGGACGATCTGGTAATCGCCTCTTTTGTAGACATCAAAACCGAAGCCGGCTCCGTACAGCTCCTCGAGCTGTTCCCTGAACTGGGTAGTCTCCGGATAAGAGGCTGTGCCTCTGCGAAGCACAAAGGGAATCAGTGCAGTCGGAGTGACGGTATGCTCTTCAAGCGGAACACCGGCATACAGTGAAATGGCGAAAGTCTTGAACGCCTTTGTCGGCAACACGTGAATCCGCATCCCTGCGGCGCTGCCATGCTGGAAACCATTATTAGTCAAGTCCAAAACTCCTTTACGGCGTGGATAGATGCTCTACAATTACTTTATGAAGTATTATCCATTCTAAACCATTCCAAAGTAAGGAAGCAACCGGAGGTCCATTACCGGTTGCTCTTACCCATCATTTCAGCTTACATACAGAAAATGTGCTCACCGATCGTCTTCACCTGCGGACGGCCCCAGATCCATTTCGAAGTGGCCGTTTTGGGATTGAAATAATAGAGGCAGCCCCCGGAAGGGTCCCAGCCGTTCAAGGCCTGCTGCACGGCCTTACGGGCCTGCTGATTCGGCTCCAGATAAATCTGCCCGTCAGCCACGGCAGTGAAAGCTCCGGGTTGGAAGATTACGCCGGATGGTGTGTTTGGGAAGCTTGGCGACTTCACACGGTTCAGAATAACGGCAGCTACAGCGACCTGCCCTTCAAACGGCTCGCCGCGTGATTCGCCATAGACCGCATTCGCCATAATCTTCAGATCATTCTCCGACAAGCCCATCGAATTGCCGGAGGACAGCTGGGCAGTATTGGATTTGGCGCCGGCTCCGGTGTTGCCTGATTTGGCGGCCGTTTTGTTGCCGGCTCCGGTGGCAGGTTCTGTAGGTTTCCAGGACTTGGATGCGTTGTACAGCTTCAGCTTGGTTTTGGCGCCGACGACTCCATCGGCCTTCATGCCAAATTTCCACTGAAACCATTTCACGGAATTCAGCGTTTTGCTGCCAAACTGACTGTCTATAGCTCCGGAATAGAAGCCAAGAAATTTCAAACGGCCCTGTAGTTCATACACATCCTTGCCCGACGCTCCCAACTTAAACGTAGTTGTGCCAAAAACAGGCATCGCTTCCTCTTCGGCAAGATTATTCTCCGAAGTGTCAGGCACGGATAGACTTTGCTCCCGGCTTGCGGCATGGTTGTTCACAAGTAGTCTGCCTGAGAACGGCGCAGCCGCCAAGGCAAGGGTTAGTGCGGCAATAATCCACAGCTTTGTTTTTTTCATAAGATTCGCTCTACCTTTCTCTGGTAAGTTCAACATGGATGGCTAAAGTTATTATGACGACTGTCAGCTCTTCCTATGCATGGCAGTGCAGAGAGAACGCTTATGGATTGCCACTGAGAACGATTATCATCTATAATGACAACAGAAAAGCGCAGGAGTTGATCTGGATATGGATATGAAAAAGCACATCTTGTTATGGAATCAGGCTTCCGTGGAAGTTATAGATATACGACTGATTACCTTGGTTCCGGGTGAACCTGCAGTTCCCTACCGTCTTCCGGCCAGCGCCTACCTGTATGCCACACGGGGCCAAGCCAAGGTAATGCTGGATCATACCTTGCATGTCTTCAGCGCTTCCTGGATTATTCACGGGGGCAAGGGTGATGTACTGGAATTTATGCCGGGGCAAGAAGTGCTGGAGTATTATTTAATTCTTTACAGAGCCAGACTCACCCTGTCTGCCCGCAAGGAGCTGCTGGCTGCGATGGAGCGGGACAATCCGCTGCAAATGCCATACGGCTTCAGACCGGAGAATCCGGTCAGTCTGTATGTTCACGCCGAAGCTATGCTGAACAGTTGGCAGCTGCAGACACCGCTTCGGAGGCTGCAGGTTAAAGGTCTCTTCTACCAGTGGGGTTATGAGCTGCTACATCAGCTTCAGAAGCAGAGCACCACTCAGAAGGACCAACCGGATTTGCTGGAGCAAGCACTCACTTACATGCAGCAGCATTATCACCGCAATTTCACGCTGCAGCAGCTCGCGGATGCTGTCTCAAGCAGCCCCAGAACGTTGTCTAGACTGTACAAATCCCGGCTGCAGACCAGCCCTGCCCAATATCTGATAAGAATCCGCATGGAGAAGGCGCATCAGTTGCTGCTGAACACCGATGCCGGACTGGAGGATATTGCCCAGAGATTAGGGTATCCGGATGCCTATTCCTTCGGGCGGACGTTTAAGAAATATTACGGACTGTCTCCGATTCGTTATAAGAAACAGCAGGCCCGCCACAGCCACTGGCCGGATATGCCATTTCCCGTGACCCAAAGTGACATTGTGGATCGTTCTCTTCTCCGTTATATTGACTATGATAATCATTATCAATATAACCAAAAAGGAGAATTACCGATGTATAGAAACACTAAGCCGTCCTTGCTTCTGATCCTGATGCTCTGCTGCACCTTGCTATTGAGCGCCTGCGCTCCAGGGGCTGCCAATTCCGCTAATTCCACTCCAACGCCTGCAGCTGCAACGTCTCCGGCGCCCTCTGCTCCGGCCAACTCAGCTGATGTAGTTACGTCTGAAGCAGAGACACGCACAATTGCCACTGTTAAAGGAGACATTGTCGTGCCTGCACAGCCGCAGCGTGTAGTTGTACTCTATCTGCTCGGCGATGTGCTGGCGCTGGGCATTAAACCGATTGGTGTATCCGACGTATCCGAAGGTGCCGCCTTTGAGAATGAACTGAAGGATGTGCAGAAGCTTGGCAGCTGGTTTGAAGCCAGTCCGGAAGCCATACTCGCGCTGGACCCGGATCTGATCATCGTGCCTTCCGAAGAAACGTATGAAGCTCTGCATCTGATCGCCCCTACTGTACTTGTTCCTTATGAGAAAATGACAGCGGAAGAACGGGTATCCTTCATCGGCCAGGTTGTTGGTAAAGAGGATCAGGCACAGACCCTGTTTGACAACTTCAATACAAAAGTGGAGGATGCCAAGCAGAAGCTCCAAGCCGCAGGCATTCTGGACAAAACCGTGTCGATCATGGAAGGCGGCAAAGACCGCAGTATGGCCGTGGTATCCAGCAAGCAGTTCGGACGCGGCTCACAGGTCATTTATGAATATCTGGGGATGAAGGCACCGAAGATTGTCCAGGACAAGATTGACATCTCGACCGGAGCGGATGGTGAGTCGGTTTCATTCGAAGTGCTGGCCGATTACAGCGGCGACTATATCTTCCGCTCCTCCTATGATGGCATGGCTGATCTAACGAGTGATCCGTTATGGAACAGCCTGCCAGCAGTCCAACAAGGACATCTGATTGAGATTGACTTCGGACTGGCATACTACAGTGATATCTTCTCAATGGATGCGCAGCTGGACTATATCGTGAAGGAGCTGCTGGCTACAGTGGAGTAATTCCAAGCATATATTTAAAAAAGGTCGCAGAATGAGGGGATAACCCGTCATTACTGCGACCTTTTTGTTTGTTGTTATCCATAATATTCCAGCTCGTATATTTAAGAACTGATCCGGCCAATCTGGTACTGCTCCAGCGAGACCAGCACTTCACGGGGCTTGCTGCCCTCGTAAGGCCCGATAACCCCCCGGGCTTCCATAGAGTCGATTAAGCGTGCCGCACGTGTGTAGCCCACTCTCATGCGCCGCTGAAGCAAGGATACGGAGGCCTGCTTCGCTTCCAGGATGATCTGCACCGCTTGCTCATACAATGCATCCTGGGGCTCCTGGTCTTCCTCTACGGTATCGTCTACTTCAGGAACAATGGACTCATCATAAGTGGCCTCGCCCTGGCTGCTGACATATTGTACAATGGTCTCCACTTCCTGATCACTCATGAAAGCGCCCTGTACACGTACTGGCTTGGAAGCTCCCATGGGCAGGAAGAGCATATCTCCGCGACCCAGCAGCTTCTCCGCACCCGGCATATCCAGAATGGTGCGGGAATCCACATTGGAGGATACCCCAAAGGCAATCCGCGAAGGGATATTCGCTTTGATCAGTCCTGTGATAACGTCGACGGATGGACGCTGTGTTGCAATAATCAGATGGATGCCTGCAGCACGGGCCATCTGGGCCAGCCGGCAGATTGCATCCTCCACATCGCTCGCAGCAACCATCATCAGATCGGCAAGCTCGTCCACCACTACAACGATGTAAGGCAGCACTGCAGCCGGATTATCCTTCATCAGGTTGTTGTAGCCTTCAAGATTGCGCGTTCCCGATTTGGAGAACAGGTCATATCTCTTCTCCATCTCTACAACAATCTTCTTGAGCGCCAGACTGGCCCGCTTCGGATCGGTAACCACCGGTGCCAGCAGATGCGGAATTCCGTTATAGATGTTCAGCTCGACCATCTTGGGGTCGACCATCAGAAACTTGACTTCGTTCGGTTTCGCTTTATAGAGAATACTGGTGATGATACCGTTGATACATACAGACTTGCCTGAACCTGTGGCACCTGCCACCAATAGATGGGGCATCTTGGCCAGGTTGCCGATAATCGTCTGGCCCGAAATATCGCGTCCAAAGGCGATGGTCAGTTTGGATTCGGCCTCCTGGAAAATCTGGGTCTCCATCACCTCACGCATGGTCACCACCGAGACCTCGGAGTTCGGCACCTCGATACCGATTGCCGATTTGCCGGGAATCGGCGCCTCCATACGGATATCCTTGGCTGCCAGCGCCAGCGCGATGTCATCCGTAAGGTTGACAATCCGGCTGACCTTAACGCCGATATCCGGCTGAATCTCATATCTTGTCACTGCCGGACCGCGGACTACCTCCAGCACCTTGGCCCGGACACCGAAGCTCTCCAGTGTGGCTTCAAGCTTGCGGGCCGTCTGCATATAATCATTCTGGTCCCCCGCCTTAGAGCCGTTATTGGGCTTGGCCAGCAGCCGGAATGACGGCAGCTTATAGGGCTTCGGAGGCGGTGGCGGCGGCACGACTACCTGGCCTTCGCCCAGCTCATCAAGCAGCCCGGCCAGCTCAAGCGGAGCCACCCCCTCTTCCCCGTCAGCTGCAGGAGCCTGATTAGGATCAGCTTGAACCTGACCCGCTGATGGCTGGGCAGCAGGCATGCTGCCGCTGCGCGCCGCCGGTGAGAATTCACTCCACTCCTCGCGGTCCTCTTCGTTCAGGCCTTCTGAGCGGATATGCTCAAAGAAATCGCGGATAATCGGTGTCACCGGCTCAAGCTCAGCTTCATCAGCCTCCTCCATTCCGGCGTAGGGCGCTGAAGAAGTTGGAATGGAGGAGAGGCCAGAAATCAGCGGACCGTCGGCCAGTCCGAAATCGTCATCCTCGTCCATGTCTTCCGCTGCACCTGCCCGTTCCGGTGTTGAGCCTTTGAACCAGCCGGTGAGCCGCTGAATAATAGTCGGCTGGCTGCGATCAGGAAGCAACGGGTCTTCCTCCACATAGTCCTCGTCATCATCGGGCAGCACCGGAGGCGCCGCAGCACGGCTTCTGGATGGCTTGGCTGCAACCGGAACGGCCTTCGGCCGGTTAGCCGCTTTCTTGCGGATTCCCTCCACAAGCTTGACGCCACGGACCCGCAGCAGGGTGAACAGCTCCACGTAGGAGAGGTTCGTTACCAGCATGAAGCTGATCGCCAGCATGACAATCATCAGCAGCTTGGCTCCAAGACTGCCGAAGAGAAACAGCAGAGCTGAATATTCCAGTGCTCCGATATACCCGCCGCTGATGTCCTTGCCCAGCATATACACCGTGCTGCCGTCGGCACCCGGCTTCAGCGCACCGGATAAATCATTATGTATTTGAGCCATTACATTGCTCGGATGCAGCAGGGACAGCGGTCCCAGCTTCTGCTCCATGGCAGAGATCGTGCTCATCAGACAGAGTGAGCATACCAGCAACAGTCCGCCTGTATGACGGCTGGTCCATGCTGAAGGCCATTTGCGGTGAATCATCACCATCAAACCGTAGATAATACCGGCCAGCGGCAGCACAAAATAGAATCTCCCCAATAAATAACCTGCCATGCTGGAGAGAGAACGTCCAACTGCCGCTTCGCCGGATAAGGCAATAACTGAAATTGTAATCAGCATAATGCCGTAGATTTCATATTTTAAAACGCTGCCTAGCAGCGCTTTTTTCTTCTTTTTTCTTCGTTTAGCCACAGTAGAGCCACCCCCGGAACAACATTATACCATATAATGGCGTGGCGTACCTATGTTCTGTTTTGTAAAAAGATGTATCATTTCAGCAAAGAGACCACCGCCCCCGGAGAGAGGGCAGGATTGAGGTAGCTGTCCAGCGGACACTGCAGCAGCCGCACGATCCGGCCCCTGCCCTGCTCCAGCGGCTCTACCTCCATCACCACCCCTGCTACGCTGACCTCCATAGTCGGAGCACTGGTATGAATAGCCCCTTCCCAAATTTCTTCCATCGGCATTACTGTATAAAAGATCATTGTGTCAGCCCTCCTGCCACGCCCACTACAGGCATCATTACATCCTGACCGGCGATCATGTCGTTCAGCCGCTTAAGCGCGGCGCCAATTCCGCCCACCTCATCCATCAGCCCGTATTTGACCGCATCCAGCCCGCCGACCGCAGTGCCGATGTCACGGTTCAGCTCGCCGGTCTGGAACATCAGGCTCTTGAATTGCCCCTCGGTAATCCGTGAGTGGGAGGTGACAAATTTGACGACACGCTCCTGCATTTTCTCCATATACTCAAACGTCTGGGGCACCCCGATAATAAGTCCGTTCATGCGGATGGGATGAATCGTCATTGTGGCGCTTTCGGCAATGATGGAGTAGCTGGAAGCTACGGCAATCGGCACCCCGATGCTGTGTCCGCCTCCAATGACCACCGTCACGGTTGGTTTGGATAAGGAAGCGATCATTTCGGCAATCGCCAGCCCTGCCTCCACATCGCCTCCAACCGTATTCAGGATGATCAGCAGCCCTTTGATGCCTTTATTCTGCTCTGCAGCCACCAGCTGCGGAATAATATGCTCATATTTTGTTGTTTTGTTATGGGGCGGCATCACAATATGCCCTTCAATCTGGCCGATAATCGTCAGACAGAAAATATCCGGCTCCCCGCTTGGAACCACCGTCTGTCCCAGTTCCTTCAGTGCGTTGATCGCAGTTGGGGCCATCATTTCATTGACACCCGGCTTCTCGGCGGGATTCAGCTCCTCATTGGCACTCTCACTATTGCTTCTGTTGTACTCCATATTCACGACTCCCCCTTTTTGCTTGCAGCCTGATACCTGTGCTGCCGCTTAACTTGGCTTTTCGTTAGTATGACAATCAGGGGGAGTCTCTTATACAGTTATTTGCTATTCCTTAACATTTGCTTAATATTTGTCTACGACAGCACCCAGGGCTGCTCCCCGAATATAGGTTTGCCCATTCAGACTGCTCAGCGAAGCAGGTGTTCCCGTGACAACGACACCCAAGATCCGTATGTTTTCAGCCTTCGGTTCGGAGTTATCTGGACTGAGGTATTTTGATATCCTTTTATATTCACTGTAATAATTGTCTTTCCGTTCGAGTCCATACTGAATAGCACCGATAAAATCTTTCGGTTCCACCTGATCCGTATCCGGTCGGATTCTAAAACCGTAAACGCCAAAGGAAGAGGACAGGGGTCGTGGATAAATCAGTTTGCCAACGCCATCCTTGTGAGGCTCAGAATCAAATCCCTTCGGGTCATCATACGTATCGACCCAATACCATACCGGCTTAATGCCTGCAGGGAGCATGTTCTTCACCTCGTCGAAGGAATAGTCCTTGTTGAACGACAAAGCCAGCTCTGCCAATTTTTCGTTACCCATCTGTGTGATTGCAGGCAGATCGTTGAGGATTTTGCCATTGTAATCGACATCCGGGACGTAATAAGCCATCTCCTTCTGGCCGTTATAGGGGTTATACTGGCGGTGATATTCAAGCTCTTCGTTTTCTTGATAACCCGATCCCTTAACCGTCAAGTTGCTTATTCCACCATAGGCGCCTGTAGCGAAGGGAAACCACCATTCATTGTAATTAAACCATTTCTCCTGCCAGGGAATGGGTACGTTCTCGATTATCTTATAGGTATTGATCTCCAACACGCCCGACAGAAATCCACGGTTATCCTTGAAGCCAGATTCATACTCATTGGGACTGCTGATTGACATATACAGCTGTTCACTGAAATGAGCCTCCCTTGATTGCCGTTCAACAAGCTGTGCAGCGCCGAAAAAAACAACGATTAGTGTAACAATACTTACGATAAATGAAATGCTGATACTACGGAACATGCTTCTCCGTTTAGCCTTTTTTAAGGTCTGTGCCAGTTGCTGATCTTCTTTCTCTTCCCATGGAGCGGTCATTGCTCCTCACCTCCGTAGATTTGTTGAAATTGCTGTCTGGCACGATATAACGATGCTTTTACCGTTCCTTCACTGATGCCCAACAGTGACGAAATTTCCTTATAGGACAGCTCCATCTCATATTTGAGCAGGATCAGCTGCCTGCTCGCCGGCTTCAGCTTGCCGAGAACTCGCTCAATCAATTCTTTCTGTTCCTGCCGAAGCAGCAGTGAATCCGGCTGCTCAGACTCCGAAGCAGCTTGTTCAGCCGCTTCATCCATATACTGAAACCGTTTATGCTTGCGACACATATCATAGTAAGCATTAATCGCCACCTTATAGAGCCATGCGCTAAACTTGCGTTCATCGATTCCCTCAAGGTATAACAACGCCTTGTACAATGTGTCCTGCACGATATCCTCCGCATCAGCGGTGCCAGCGCCTAAACGGATTAAGTATCGCCGAATCTCTGCCATTTTGGATTGAAGCTGCTGCTCCTTGTTGAATGGCCTCATGCTCCACCTCCTTGGCTATATAACGATTGGATCGTTTAAATGTTGTCCCCGCTTCCGCAAATATTTCTGTGCATTCTATTCAACGCAAGAAAACGCAAAAACCCCTTCTCCCGTGGAAACCGTCCAATATTTCCGGGGAAAAGGGGTTATGCTTATTAAGCTTATAGTGAAGTAGACGGGTCTACTCAGACTTCCATAATAATTGGCAGGATCATCGGTCTGCGGCGGGTCTGTTCATATAGGAACCGGCCGAGCGAATCCTTCACGCTGGTCTTCAGTGATGCCCATTCGTTGACTTTCTCGCTCATCAGGCGCTGCAGAGTGCTGGATACAATCCGGTTCGCCTCGTCGAGCAGTCCTTCGGATTCACGAACATAGACAAATCCGCGGGAGATGATGTCCGGTCCGGAGACAATCGCACCATTCTGCTTGCTCAGTGTAACAACCACGACCAGAATTCCGTCCTGGGAGAGCAGCTTACGGTCACGCAACACAATATTGCCGACATCGCCTACACCCAGTCCATCGATCAAGACGTTGCCTGCCGTTACCTTACCGGCTCTGCGGGCGGCTCCGCCTGAAATTTCGATAACCTCACCGATTTCAGTGATGAAGATGTTGCCTGGTTCTACGCCGACAGATTCTGCGAGGATGGCGTGTCTGCGCTGCATACGGTATTCACCGTGAATCGGCAGGAAGAACTTCGGTTTCATCAGGTTGAGCATCAGCTTGAGCTCTTCCTGGCTGCCGTGTCCAGATACGTGAACCCCGGAGTTGGAGCCGCTGTAAATTACATTGGCGCCAAGACGGAACAGCTCATCAATGGTACGGCCGACATATTTCTCGTTGCCTGGTACCGGCGTTGCCGCAATAATAACGGTATCGCCCGGCAGAATATCCACCTTGCGGTGACTGGAGCGTGCCATACGTGTCAGAGCGGACATTGGCTCGCCCTGGCTGCCTGTGCACAGAACCACTACACGGTTGCCCGCCATCCGGTTCATTTCTTCAGTTTCAATAAGCATACCATCCGGCACATTCAGATATCCTAGCTCGGAAGCGATCGATACCACGTTGACCATACTGCGGCCAATAACGGTAATCTTGCGGCCGGTTGATTCGGCAGCATTGACGACCTGCTGGATACGGTGCACGTTGGAAGCAAAGGTAGCTACAACCACACGCTGCTCCGCCTTGCGGAAAATGTCTTCAAGCACAATGCCGACATTCTTCTCGGATGGAGTGAAGCCCGGTTTCTCGGCGTTGGTACTGTCTGACAGCAGGGCAAGTACACCTTTTTGGCCGATTTCAGCCATGCGGTGCAGGTTCGCAAATTGACCGTTGACTGGGGTGTGGTCGAATTTGAAGTCACCTGTGTGCACTACATTGCCTTCTGGTGTCTCAATGCACACGCCGACAGAATCGGGAATGCTGTGATTAGTTCTAAAGAAGGTGGCTGTCAGGTTGCCAAGCTCAATTTCGGAATCTTCATGAATCAGAATCCGCGTGGTATCGCCCAGCAGGTTGGCTTCCTTCAATTTATTCTCTACAAGGCCTAAAGTCAGTCTGGTTCCGTATATGGGAACGTTCAGATTCTTCAGCACATAAGGGAGTCCCCCGATGTGATCCTCGTGCCCGTGGGTAAGCACAATTCCTCTTACCTTGTCACGGTTCTCCGTCAAATAAGAAATATCAGGAATAACAATATCAATACCGAGCATATCCTCTTCTGGGAACTTCAGTCCCGAGTCTACGACTACAATGTCAGCTCCATATTGAATGACATACATGTTTTTCCCGATTTCCCCGACCCCGCCCAATGCGAAAATCGTCAGTTTATCGTTGTTGTTATTATTTTTTTTGGACAAATGAATCTAACCCTCCTATGATGTTGGATGTCATACTTTTATTGGTAAACATTGAACTTCGATAATTTCAGCGGCGCTGAACACATTCTTCAAACAGCTGTTATCTTCCACTAATCAACTAGGAAATTCCGAAAGTCTGTAAAATATTCAATGACAAATCTCCCGATTCCGGGCAGTAATATTGTTATTGAAGCGGATAAACACCCGTCAAAATTCACCGCCGCGCCCCGCGCGCGAAGAGAATCAACAATTCCACAGACTCATCCAGGGACCTATCCTGTCTCACAATGTAAATACATTGACGGAAGATTACCGCATATTTAATTTTAACCGCACCCAGTCACTTAAGGACATTATACATGATTTTTTTGGCAAAAGACAAGTCACTCTGCCTGATAACGATATTCTTTCCGTAAAACGTGGATCGATCCCTCCCAAACCCTCCCTTCCAAGGGAGGGCCCCAAAGGGTTGCACCCTCTGGACTCCTGCAAGTTTGGCGAATGAGTCTGGCGGTACTGTGATTAGGTAGGTGGGAGCGAGGAGCGCTTATCCCTGGGGGACCGCTTGAACGTCGCTGGGCTGGCCTGCGATCCCTGACGGGATGCACGGCCGGGAGTTAAGATCAAAAGCGGGCTGTTCCTGCGGAATGCGCAAAGACCCTAAGGTCAAAAGCGGGCTGTTCCTGCGGAATGCGCACAAAAAAACCGGTGATCACGAAGATCATCCGGTTGTGCCATTCTTTTACTTAGAGACCCTTGCCTGCTCCCAACGCAGTTTGCGCCATTGAAGGAAATAAAGGAAATAATAGTGGTGGAAACTCCCTATAGAACCTCTGAAATGTTGCACTAGAGCTTCCAAAGAAATTAGATGCAAAAATGCATTTAATTTCAGCTGTAATGGGTGTTATTGGGCAAATAAGTGCGAATCTGCAACTATTTTCGAAAAAATTGCTTGTTGAACGCTCCAAATCGGAAATTAGATGCGTATTTGCACTTATTTGCTCCGAAATGGGAAAAATCGCTGAATTAGATGCGTATTCGCACTTAAATTGGCGGCGGCTGGACTATGGTGGTGATCAAACAACCAAACCTTGGCCGCTCCTATCTTATGAAGTCCGCTCCTAACTTGTAACTCAAACTGTGCTGAGCAATCCAGGTTACTTGAAAAGTGCGGCAATAAAAGCCGCCTCTTCCTCCGTAGGCGAGACGAGCGGCAGTCTGACCGAGCCGACATTCAGCCCGCGCAGGTTCAGCGCATATTTGACAGCCGAGGGGTTAGGCAGTGGCTGGGGACATTCAAACAGTCCCTTGAACACAGGGAACAGCTGCCGATGCAAGGCTCCGGCACGCTTGATGTCTCCTGCGGTAAAGCTTGCGATCATCTCCGACATTTGCGCGCCTACCACATGGCTGGCCACGCTGATAATCCCGTGTCCTCCCACCGCCAGTGCGGCAAGCCCAGCCGAGTCATCCCCGGTGTATACACGGAAATCCTGCGGACACGCCGCACAGATCAGTGTGATCTGGTCAACAGAAGCACACTCCTTGGTAGCCACAATGTTAGGGATTTCAGCGAGACGCAGTGTAGTTGTCACGCTCATGCTTACACTGGTGCGGCCGGGAACATTATAGAGAATAACCGGAAGCTTCGTTGCGGCGGCAATGGCTGCGAAATGCTGGAACAGTCCCTCCTGGTTCGGTTTGTTGTAGTAAGGAACGACCAGCAGCACACCGTCCACGCCGATCCTCTCCGCTTCCTGTGTGAGGTGAATCGAATGGCGCGTATTGTTGCTGCCGGTGCCTGCTATGACCTTACAGCGTCCGGCCGCCTGCTTCCGCACGAACGCAAACAGCTGCAGCTTCTCCTCATCGCTTAACGTTGGTGATTCTCCGGTAGTACCGCAGACGACCAGCGCCTCGGACTTCTGCTCTTCAATTAAATAATCCACAAGCTGTGCTGCAGCGTTCCAGTTGATCTCTCCCTCGCCGTCAAACGGGGTAACCATGGCTGTTATTAATCTTCCGAAATCCATTTTGAATTCCTCCTAGTTAGCGGTGTAATTCAAATTTGGCATGCAGGGAGCGCAGCGACTGCACCATATCTTCTTTCTTGACCAGAACCCAGATCGTTGTGTTGGAGTCGGCAGACTGCAGAATCTGGATATTCTGCGAGCTGAGCGCCTCTACAATCCGGGCCATAATGCCGGGAACTCCATTGATACCACCGCCAATAACGGAAACCTTGGCACAGCCGGACAAGCTCCGGGGACGCAGACCCAGCTCCTGGAGTGCGGCAATGGCCTTCTCCGACCGGTCGTCAAACACGGTATAGATCGCTTCCGTAGGCGTCACATTGATGAAATCAACGCTGATGCCGTTGTCGGCCATCGTTTTGAAGATCTGCAGCTGCACACCGGTTCCGTTGCCGTCCGGGCACTCCACAGAGATTTGCGTAATATTGCTCACATAAGCAATCCCGGTGACGAAACGATCGATGATGCCTGCCTGCACATCGCTGAAGCCTTCCGGATTGGTAACAAGGGTCCCTTCGCTCTCGGAAAAGGTTGAACGTACACGCACAGGAATCTGTGCCTGCATCGCAATCTCCACTGCGCGCGGGTGGATAACCTTGGCCCCCTGATAGGCCATATTGCAGATTTCGGTATAGCTGACATAAGTCAGCGGCTTCGCATCTTCAACTATGCGCGGGTCTGCCGTAAGGATACCGTTAACATCGGTATAGATGTCAACCATATCCGCGCGCAGAGCGGCCCCAAGCGCCGTAGCGGAGGTGTCGCTGCCCCCTCTGCCCAGGGTCGTCAAATCACCGGCTTCGGTCTGTCCCTGGAAGCCAGTGACGATAACAACCTTGCCCTCGCGCAGCTCGCGGTGAACCCGCTCAGGACGCACATCGAGAATTCTGGCATTGCCATAGTTGCTGTCTGTCAGAAATCCAGCCTGTGCGCCTGTCAGCACGGTAGAGGAAATGCCTTCACTCTCCAGCAGTCCGCATAAGGTCGTAGCGGAAATAATCTCTCCGCAGCACATCAATAGATCCTTCTCCCGGTCAGGCAGCGCGTTGCCGTTCTGCACTGCCCAATCCAGCAGTGTATCGGTAGCATAGGCTTCACCCCGGCGGCCCATGGCCGAAACTACAATGACCAGGCTGAACCCGCTGGCAAGCTCGCGTTTGACGTGGCGGATCACATGTTCTCTAGACCCCGGTGTGGACAGTGAGGTTCCGCCGAATTTTTGCACCAAAATACCCATTATAATTCCTCCAATATTCTCAAAGCAGACATAAAAACAAGTGCAGACATCCCACTCTGCACAGCCCGGAATCACCAAGCAAGCAGAAACGGCTGCCAGGCCCCTTGAGGCGGCATCCGTTTCTGCCGGAAATTCAATAAATCTATAAAGGATGCCCTAAGCGGAATGAAACCGCTCCACAATCATCGGCTGCAGCTGGTTGCCCTGAAGCGCAGCGTAGCAGGCTTCGGGAATCAGATCCATCCGCGCGACCAGTGAATTGGGTTTGCCCTGCGGGTTGTCTTGGCCAAACGGCACAAAATAAATATGTTTGGCTACCAGAAGCTTCGCAATGTTGGCGGCGTTAAGCCCGAGGCCGTCATTCGTGGAAATGGCCAGCACCAGCGGGCGTCCGTTGCGCATCTGGGATTTGGCTGCCATCAGCACCGGACTGTCGGTCATGGCGTTGGCCAATTTGCTGGTGGTATTGCCCGTGCACGGCGCAATCGTCAGTACGTCCAGCAGCTTGGATGGACCAAGCGGCTCTGCGTCAACAATTGTAGAAATGATATCATTACCTGTTATATCTTTCAACTGTTTTAGCCAATTTTCCGAGGTACCAAAGCGGGTGTCCGTTCCCATCACCGAGGCGGAAACGATCGGCACCACGTTCGCACCGCCATCCATGAAGCGCTGAATCTGCGGCATCACTTCGGCCAAGGTGCAATGCGAGCCGGTTATTGCATAACCTACTGTTTTTCCATGCCAATCCATATTTATTCATCCCCCTTGATTATAGCCTCGTCTGCGATCGACTGCACCAGCGCATTTGCCATAATAATTCCGGCACTCTTAGGGGCAACAATTCCGGGCAGGCCCGGAGCAAGCATCGCCTTGATCCCGCGTTTCTCTGCATAACGGAAATCGCAACCGCCCGGTGCGGAGGCCAGATCGATAATTACACAGTGCGGGTCGATCCGGGAGAGCACCTGTGCAGTGATAATCATATTAGGTATGGTATTGAAGATCAGGTCGGTCTGCGGCACCTGCAACAGCAGTTCCGACGTCATGAACGGCTCCCAGCCCATCTCCTTGGCACGGGCATAATGCTCCTGTCTTCTCACGCCCACCTTCACCCGCGCTCCCAATCCCTGAAGGCTTCTGGCCATTGTGAATCCGGTACGTCCCAGGCCGAGCACCATGGAAGTGGAGCCGTGAATGGTAAAGTCTGTGTTCTGAATCGCCATCACCAGCGCCCCTTCCGCCGTCGGAATGGAATTATAGATAGCTACATCATCACGGTTCAGCAGCTCTATAAGCTGCAAGGAATGTTTGGCGCACTGCTGGCGCAAATAGCTTTTGGCCATGCCTGTATACACCTTGCAGGATGGCGGCAATGCGGCGAAATGCTCCTCCTTCATTTCAAGACGGTCCGTAGACAATAGCGCGTTGATGTTCCCGCTGTCGTCGCAGCCTACCGTAGGCAATACCAGAATATCTGCATGGCCGAGCAGTCCCACCGTTAAAGGTTCCAGGATCACCCCTGGGCTGGGGGCCTCCCACTTGTCGAACCCGGCAGCGCTTACCGCAGCATCCAGTTCCACACATTTTCGAATCACTTCAAGCTGTCTCGCGTCCCCGCCCAGGAACACGATCCTGATGCCAGTAAGCATAGGGTTGACGCTCCTTTCAACATACACTCTCGACTATAGAGCATCTTATGCGGGCGGTTCGGAATGGGTGAACTAAAGCGGCAAGAAGAATGGGCTTCTCCGTCGATCAGGTGAGGCCAGTCCTATCTTCTATTTCAAGCAAAAAACCGCTTGGCCCTTATAGGGCCAAGCGGTTTTTTGTGGTTAAGCCTTTTATTTGCCGGTATGTCCAAAACCTCCGGCACCGCGCTCGGTGTCGGACAGCTGCTCCACCTCAACCAGCGTGACGGCAGGCACGGCCTGGAAGACCATCTGCGCAATCCGCTCATTACGGGCAATCGCAAACGGCTCCTCCCCCAGATTGATCAGCAGCACCTTGATCTCTCCACGGTAATCCGCATCAATCGTTCCGGGTGTGTTGAGGCAGGTAATGCCATGCTTCAACGCCAGCCCGCTGCGCGGACGGATCTGCGCCTCCAGCCCATCCGGCATCGCCAGCGAGATTCCGGTAGGAATCAGCGCCCGCGCTCCCGGAGACAGCACAACGTCGCTCTCCACGGCGGCATAGAGATCATACCCGGAGGCCTGCTCTGACATTTTGCGGGGCAGCTGCACATCTTCTGTTCCGGCAAGTTTGTTAATTTGAACGTAATAAGACAAGATCATCTCTCCTGACATTGGCAATCGCTTTATCGTTTGAGCCTACCATCGCAACGGACAGCGGCTCGGCAAACATGATATCAAGCACCTGATTCAGATCATCCATGGTGACCTGCTGAATCCGGGAAATCATCTCGCCTTGCGAGCTGTGACGGCCAAGCATCAGCTCATTCTTGCCGATCCGGTTCATCCGGCTGCTGGTGCTCTCCAGACTGAGGATCAGACTTCCCTTAAGCTGCTCCTTGCCCTTGCGAAGCTCATCTTCGCTGAGTCCCTTCGCGACCAGATCATGCAGCATCTCCTTGGTCAGCTCCATGACCTCTTTGGTCTGCTTGGGAGCCGTTCCGGCGTAGACCGTGAACAGGCCGCTGTCGGCCTGCGAGCTGTGGTAGGAGAAGACGGAATACGCCAGACCCCGCTTCTCGCGGATCTCTTGGAACATCCGCGAGCTCATGCCTCCGCCAACGGCATTGTTCAGCAGCACCATTGCATATTGCAGCGGGTCGCCGGTACGAATGCCGGGCAGGGACAGGCAGATATGGTTCTGCTCGGTTTTTTTGCGATGAAACAGTAATTCTCCATGATATTCCGGCGCTGTAAGCGCAGCGGATGTGCCATGGTTGGCGAACGATCCAAAATGCTTCTCCAGCAGCTCGACCAGACCTTCACTAATATTGCCGGCCACACTGATGACCGTATTCTCAATCGTATATTGAGCTTTCATATAATTGCGCAGATCATCTGGGGTCATCTCATGCAGGCGTTCCTTGAGGCCAAGGATCGTATAAGCCAACGGGTGATCGCCGTAAGCTGCAGCGCACATCAGATCATGCACCAGATCATCCGGCGTATCCTCGCACATTGAGATTTCTTCCAGAATCACATTTTTCTCTTTCTCCAGCTCTGCAGCTTCCATCCGCGAACGGAAGAACATATCTGCCAGCACATCGACGGCAATCGGAAGATGCTCATCCAGCACTTTGGCATAATAACACGTATATTCCTTGGAGGTGAACGCATTGACGTTCCCGCCTATGGCATCAAACTGCTCAGCAATATCCTTGGCACTGAAGCGGTCCGTTCCTTTGAATAGCATATGTTCCACAAAATGGGAAATTCCGTTGTTCTCCGGCCGTTCATTGCGGGAGCCTGTTTTCACCCAAATGCCGAAGGATACGGATCTTCCCGTTGGAATCTCCTCCATGACGACACGCAAGCCGTTCGATAATTCTATTTTTCTCAAGTTTCAAGTCCCCCTAGCATAGCCGTATCAATTCAAAAATGTAACACGCATGAGTTTTATACTAACAGAAAGCGCCAGCTCACTCAACTCCCGAAGGCATCACGCGCTCCGCCGACAACGTCTGGCTGACTGTTCCCAGCTGCAGTCCCTTGCTCTTGATTCCGTGGATCATCCCCTTCAGCGCCCTGGAGGAAGAGGAAGTTGGATGCATTAGAATTAATGTGCCCGGTTCAGCTTGCGTGGTGATCTTGGCAACGACTGATTCCGGCGAAGGGTTTCGCCAGTCGACCGTGTCGAGGGTCCAGAGCACCGTTCCCAGTCCCAAGCTGTGGGCAATCTCTACAGTTTTTTGGTTGAAGTCACCAGAAGGGGGCGCGAACCATTTGTTCGTTACACCCAGACTCTGCTTCAGCAACTGCTGGGTTCGGGCAATCTCAGCGGTTGCTCTGGCGGTGCTCAGATTACTCATGTTCGGATGGGTATAGGCATGGTTCTCCATTTCATGTCCGCGCCGCAGCATCTCACCAGCGAGCTCGGCATTCTTGTTCAGCCAGCTTCCATCGAGGAAAAAAGTAACCTTCACCTGCTCCTCGTCGAGAATGTCCAGCATGGGAATAATATACTCATTCCCCCAGGCGACATTTATCATCAGCGACACCATCGGCTTCGCCGGATTACCCCGGTACACCGGCTGCGCCCCCAGATCCTTCAGCGATACGGCAGGCGGATGCTGGCGGTAAATATATTGCAGCGGACTGCCGGGCATCAGCATAGCCTTGCGGTAGGTGGCTTCCACATCAATCTCCAGCCCGTTGTAACCCGGAATGGCCTTCCAGACCCGGTCAACCACAGCATCCACCGGCGGCGCATTCAGTCTGGCAGCAGCCTGCTCGATGGTCCCTCGCAGCTCTTCACGGGCCTGCCCGGGGTTCTTTGCCCACACGGCAAGCGCCTGTTGCTCTTTCATCGGCGCCAGCACATCCTTCAGCGGTCCGCTGCTGTATGCTCCTATGACGATGGCGATAACCGCGAGCGCCCAAGCCGCTTTTTCCGTTCTCATAATCGTTCCCCTCCGCAACATACGGTCTTAGGTTGCCGCCCTTGCCCACAGCAAGGACGCCTCGTCCAAGCCTATGCGTTGCCTCGACTAATTATTCATCTCTAGCGCCGAATGGGGAAACAAGTAGAAACGGCTTCGCCGTCCTTTGTATATGAGGCGGCGTCCGTTTCTGCGAGAAATAGAAGGATAATTTATAGCGTGAAACATATAAATTCTTATATTTTTAAAAAAAAGAGCCAGAACGATAATCGCTTCTGTCTCTCTTGAACATGCCCTTTAGCAGACCGGAACCGGGTTCTTAAGCCTTCGCTGTTTCGGAAGTTAATACCGCCTTGCGGGACAGGTTGACACGACCCTGCTGGTCGATTTCAGTAACCTTGACGGTGATGGTATCGCCGATTGCCACAACATCCTCAACCTTGGCTACACGTTCAGTGGACAGCTGGGAGATGTGCACCAATCCGTCTTTGCCGGGAATCAGCTCGACAAATGCGCCAAACTTCTCAATCCGCCGCACGGTACCCACGTAAATTTCGCCGACCTGCACCTCACGCACAATGCCTTCGATAATCGAACGGGCTTTTTGGATCATTTCTTCGTTGGAAGAACCGATGAACACACGGCCGTCCTGCTCGATGTCGATCTTTACGCCGGTTTCTTCGATGATTTTATTGATAATTTTACCACCAGCACCAATAACATCACGGATTTTATCCGGATTGATATTGATGATGATGATTTTGGGAGCATATTTGGACAGGTTCGGTCTAGGCTCGGAGATCACTTCCAGCATTTTACCCAGAATGAACATCCGTCCTTCCTTGGCCTGCTGCAGCGCTTCCTGCAGAATCTCACGGTCAATACCGTTGATCTTGATATCCATCTGGATCGCAGTAACCCCTGCCGCTGTACCTGCTACCTTAAAGTCCATATCGCCGAGGTGATCTTCCATCCCCTGGATATCGGTCAGGATCGATACATGCTCGCCGTCCTTGATCAGACCCATCGCCACACCGGCAACCGGCGCTTTGATTGGCACACCCGCATCCATCATGGCCAGGATACTGGCGCAGATGCTGGCCTGCGAGGTCGAACCGTTGGATTCGATGGCTTCGGATACGAGGCGGATCGTGTACGGGAATTCAGTTTCGCTAGGAATGACTTTGGACAATGCGCGTTCTCCGAGTGCTCCGTGGCCGATCTCGCGACGTCCCGGTGCTCTTAACGGACGCGCTTCCCCTACGCTGAATGGAGGGAAGTTGTAATGGTGCATGAAACGTTTGGTTTCAGCCAGATCAATACCGTCCAGAATCTGAACATCTCCAAGAGCGCCTAGCGTACATACGCTGAGGATCTGTGTTTGTCCGCGTGTGAACAGACCGGAGCCGTGCGTGCGCGGCAGCAGGTTAGTGTCACATTCAATCGGACGAATCTCATCAAGCTTGCGGCCATCCGGACGAATCTTATCGTGGGTGATCAGACGTCTGACTTCTTCCTTCACGATATCATGCAGGACTTCCTTGACATCCTTAAGCAGTTCAGGGGCTTCTATGTATTTCTCTGCGAAATACGCAACCGCCTCATCATTCACAAGGTCAATGGCTTCCTGACGGGCATGTTTCTCGGCAATTTTCACTGCGTCGATCAGACGGGTCGAAGCATAGCCGCGAACCTCCTGGTTCACCTCAGCATCAACAGCATGCAACTTGACTGCCATCTTCTCCTTGCCGGCAAGCTTCACCAGTTCTTCAATGGTAGCAACAATCTTGCGGACCTCATCATGTCCGAACATAATGGCTTCGAGCATAACTTCTTCCGTCACTTCATTGGCTTCCGCTTCCACCATCATAATGGCGTCTTTCGTTCCGGCAACTACGACATGAATTTCGCTGACAGCCTGCTGGGCAATATCAGGGTTGATGATAAACTCGCCATTGATCAGGCCTACTTCAACTCCGCCGATCGGTCCGTTGAAAGGAACATCCGAAATGCTCAGTGCAGCGGAGGTACCGATCATCGCGGCAATTTCAGGTGCGCAGTCTTGATCCACACTCATTACCATATTCAACACCTGTACATCATTACGGAAACCTTCCGGGAACAAAGGACGAATTGGACGGTCAGTCAAGCGGCTGGACAGAATCGCCTTCTCACTGGGTCTGCCTTCACGTTTAATGAATCCGCCGGGGATTTTGCCCACCGAATACAATCTCTCTTCATAATTGACAGTCAGCGGGAAAAAGTCCAGGTCCTTCGGCTCTTTCGAGGCTGTAACCGTACACAATACTGCAGTATCTCCATAACGCACCATAACAGCTGCATTGGCCTGCTTGGCCAAACGGCCGGTTTCCAGCACCAGGCGTCTTCCGCCGAGCTGCATTTCCACACGTTGTTCCATAAAACCCCTCCTTGGTATGATAGATAGTCAACCCGATCTGTATACAACAAGCAAAAACGGCTTGGCCTCTTGGATGAGGAAAAGCAGCCGTTTAGCGAATAATATAATCATCTGTACTTGTAAAGTTATGCCCCAATTTTCAAAAAGCAACCCGGCTGTCCCGCTTGTCGCTCCGAGAAGGACATACGGTGAACAACCAGGCTGCTTTAAGGGTAATCTTATGAGATATTAACGACGCAATCCCAGTCTTTCGATCAGGGCGCTGTAACGTCTAATATCCTTGTTCTTCAGATAAGCCAAAAGTTTACGACGTTGTCCAACCATCTTCAGCAGTCCGCGACGGGAATGATGATCCTTCTTGTGCGTACGCAGGTGGTCAGTCAAATTAACGATGTTCTCCGTTAGGATAGCAACTTGCACCTCAGGGGATCCAGTATCGGATTCGTGAGTTTTGTGCTCGTCGATCAATTGGTGTTTACGTTCTTGAGTCAATGCCATCCTGTTCACCTCCTTCATTATAATCGCCATTAGCCTCGTAACCGTCGGTGAGAACGAGCAACCAAGCTAAGGTTAATATGCTGTCAATCCAGCAACGTTAATCAGTATAGCACCTTCATAGCCAAAAGTAAACGGCTTGTCCGGCCTAGCTTATGAATTAGTTTCCAGCAAGCCTTTGGCCGTTTCAGCATCCGCGCCAATCTGGGCAATCAGCGCCCCAATGGAATCGAATTTACGCTCCGGCCGAATATAAGCTACAAGCTCCACCTTAAGCTCCTGATCATACAGGTCCCCTTCGAAATCAAACAGGTGAACCTCAAAGCTGGGTGCAATCACACCCTCATGAAAGGTAGGTTTCACACCCACATTCATAACGCCGCAGAGTGCCTGATCCTTATAAAAAGCCTTCACGGCATAAACGCCTTTGGCCGGAACCACAAAAGGGTCGTCCAGTCTAAGGTTAGCCGTCGGAAATCCAATCGTCCGGCCGCGCTTCTCGCCGTGCGAAACCGTCCCGCGCAGGTGATAATTACGTCCGAACCAGGAATTGGCCAGCGTGATATTTCCTTGCTGCAGGCTTTTGCGGATACCGGAGCTGCTGACCTTGACGCCATCCAGCAGGAACGGTGGAGCCGTCTCTACCTTCATCACACCTTGCCCCAGCTCACGCAAGGTGTCGGTGTCCCCTTCTCCACGGTAGCCGAAGCGGAAATCGAAGCCCACTACCGCCGTGCTAATCTGCAGCGGCAGCAGCATTCCGGCTACGAAGTTCTGCGGGCTGACACGGGACAGCTGCTCATTGAATTCTATAATGTACAAAATATCGACACCCATATCGAATAGCAGCTCCTGCTTGTCAGGCTGGGGAGTCAAATAACCTTCATAGTCCCCTTTGCCCATAACATCCTTGGGATGGGGATGAAAGGTGATGACTGCAGCCGGCACTTCTTCCTTGCGTGCCAAAGCTACTGCCGAGTGAATCACACTGGCATGTCCACGGTGCAGCCCGTCGAACTGCCCGAGGGCAGCCACCTGCGGCTGCGCCCACTGCGCTGCGGTTTCGGGCGGCATCGGATAGGTTAACGTTACAGTTCTCACGCAGTTTCTCACCTACAATTCACTTGATAAAATTAATCATTCATCAGGCCCCGGAAAAAACCTTGACCGGAGCAATCGCACCTGATTCATCCAGCTCATAGATTCCCAGAAATACGTCCTGGAGATCATATAGCCTGAAATGTCCCGATTGCTTCACTTCCGGCGCTACATAACGCAAGGAAAGACGCTGGCCCTGCAGGGCCGCCTTCTTCTTCTCCTCACTAACAGTATGCTTCGGCAGATGCGCAATGGCTTCATCGGCGGGAATCAGCTGAGCCTCCAGTGTTCCTGCTGTCATATGCTCGGCAATCTGCTCCAGCGTCAGGCAATGGCTGGCCGAAATACCGGCCGACATCGTCCGCTCAAGCTTCACCATCACACCCGGCAGCCCCAGGGCACGGCCGATGTCGACACAAAGCGTACGAATATAGGTGCCTTTGGAGCATAACACACGGAACGATATCTCAGGGTAAGGTCCTTCCCAGACCATGTCCGTCATTTCAATCTCGTAAATCTCCACCTCGCGGCTTTTGCGTTCGACCGTCTTGCCCTCGCGGGCCAGTTCATACAGGCGTTTGCCGTCAACCTTGACTGCGGAATACATCGGTGGGACCTGGGAGATCACTCCCTGGAAGGAATTCAGTACAGCCTGCACCTCTTCACGGCTAACCTGCACCTCTTCCAAAGCTTCGGTAATTGTACCGGTCATATCCTCAGTATCGCTTGACATACCCAGTCTCAGGGTTGCCACATATTCCTTGGGCAGCTCCTGAATATATTCTACCACTCGGGTGGCTTTACCCAAGCATAACGGCAGCACACCGGTCACCTGCGGGTCCAGCGTCCCGGTGTGGCCGATCCGCTTCATGCCAAGAATGCGTCTGGCTTTGGCCACAACATCATGTGAAGTGAACCCTGCCGGCTTGTAGACAGCCAGAACTCCTGTTAGCTCACTCATAAATAACGTCTGACCTCCTCCAGCACCTGCGGAATCACTTCTTCCAGAGCAGCTTCAATCTTGGCTCCGGCAGCGCGTGTATGTCCGCCGCCCCCGAAGGTCTGGGCCAAGGCAGCAACATCCACCTTGCCAGCCGAACGCAGGCTGACCTTCACTGCGCCCGGATGGATTACCTTGAACAGAATGCCTACCTCAACCCCTTGAATATTACGGGGATAATTCACAATGCCTTCAAGGTCTTCATTGGAAGCTCCGCAGGCAATCATATCCTCAGGAGTAACATGGACCCAGGCGACATCCCCTTCAGGAGAGAGCTGCAGGGTACTCAGTGCCCGGTTCAGCACCTTGACCTGTGCCAGCGTCATCTCTTCCAGCAAGGTTTCAGCTAGCTCCGGCCCGTTTACGCCAAGCTTCAGCAGCTCGGACACAGCTGCCATTACTTTAGGGGAGGTATTCGTATAACGAAACCCGCCGGTATCGGTAAGCAGTCCGGTATAAATTGCTGTGGCAATATCGGTGTTCCACTCCAGAGCAAACAGCTGGAGCAGATCAAATAATATCTCTGCGGTTGCAGCGGCATCCGGCTTGATCAGATTAACCGCGCCATAACCGTTATTGGTCGGATGATGGTCAATATTGGCGATCAGCGCATCGGCAGCAAAATAGCGGTGCGTCAATCCTACACGCTGAAAATCGGCACAATCCACACAAATGACATGCTTGAATTCACGGTCCGGTCCGGCCAACGTCATATTCAGAATCTGATCGGCATGCCACAGATACTCCATCCGTTTCGGAATCGGTCCTTCATTCAGCATACAATATTTTTTGCCCAGACATGAGAGAAGCCAGCCCACCGCAAGGGTGGAGCTGACTGCATCTCCGTCCGGCTGAACATGCGACACTACAAGATAATCGTCGTGTTCCAGCAGAAAGTCACGGGTCTGCTGGAGACTTTGTTCATAGCTCTGCATTCGCCGTCTCCTTTATAACGAGATTCACTGCCCTGCAGCTTATCTCTTTTCGCTCTTGCCCAGGTCGCCGAGCAGCTTCTCAATATGGCTGCCGTACGCGACCGATTCATCAAGCTTGAAGATCAGTTCCGGGGTATGGCGAAGGCGGATGGCCTTGCCCAACTCCGAGCGAAGGAAGCCGTTGGCTTTCTCTATCGCTTTAAGCGATCCGCTCTTCTGCTCTTCATCCCCCAAGACACTCAGGTATACCTTGGCCTGCGAAAGATCGTTGGTCACGTCTACGCCGGTTATGGTAACAAACCCGATCCGGGGGTCCTTCAGTTCGCTTTGGATCAGCAGGCTCAGCTCTTTCTTGATCTGCTCGCCTACGCGTCCCGCTCTAATTTTGGACATCTGTATTCACCTCTTTGCTTAGCGCTCTACCGTTTCCATGATGAACGCTTCGATAATGTCGCCTTCTTTGACATCGTTATAGCGTTCCAAAGTAATCCCGCACTCATACCCCTGTGCGACTTCCTTGGCATCATCCTTGAAACGTTTCAGGGTATCAATCTTGCCTTCAAATACAACGATACCGCCACGGATCAAGCGCATTTCAGCATTGCGGGTGATTTTGCCGGAAGTAACCATACATCCTGCAATAGTACCCACCTTGCTGATTGTGAAGACGTTGCGCACTTCAGCATGGCCGATAATGCTTTCTTTGAAGATCGGATCAAGCATGCCCTTCATCGCACTTTCGATTTCTTCAATTACGTTGTAAATAACGTTGTGCAGGCGAACATCAACCTTCTCCTGATCAGCCGCTGCTTTGGTCTGTGCATCCGGACGAACGTTAAAGCCGATAACAATCGCGTTAGACGCTGCTGCCAAGGCAATATCGGACTCCGTAATGGCACCGGCACCGCTGTGAAGAATCTTCACGCGTACGCCTTCGACTTCAATTTTGGCCAAGGAACCTTTCAGCGCCTCGATAGAACCTTGAACGTCACCTTTGATGATTACATTCAGGTCTTTAATCTCGCCATCCTTGATATGCTTGAACAGATCATCCAGTGTTACACGGGTGTTCGTGTTCAGCTCGGATACACGCTGGGTGGTCGAACGTCTATCGGCAATGGCACGGGCTTTACGCTCGTCTTCAAAAGCCATAAACGGATCGCCTGCCTGCGGCACCTCAGTCAGGCCGGTAATTTCAACTGGTGTTGAAGGTCCCGCTTCCTTGAGACGGCGTCCCTTGTCGTTCACCATGGCGCGGACACGTCCGAAGCAGTTACCCGCTACAAAGGCATCGCCCACTTTCAGTGTACCGTGCTGTACGAGAATCCGGGCAACCGGGCCGCGGCTCTTATCAAGCTCGGCTTCAATAACCGTTCCGCGTGCCCGTTTGTCCGGGTTCGCTTTATATTCGTTCACTTCGGCAACCAGCAGAATCATCTCCAGCAATTCTTCGAGGTTTATGCGCTGTTTGGCGGACAGATTAACGAAAATGGTGTCGCCACCCCACTCTTCGGGAACCAGTTCGTAACCAGTAAGCTCCTGCTTCACCTTATCAGGATCAGCGCCTTCCTTGTCAATCTTGTTGACAGCTACGATAATTGGCAGTCCAGCAGCTTTGGCATGGTTGATCGCTTCCACTGTCTGTGGCATTACACCGTCATCGGCAGCTACGACAATAATGGTCATATCCGTAACCTGTGCTCCGCGAGCACGCATAGCGGTAAACGCTTCGTGACCCGGGGTATCCAGGAAAGTGATTTTCTTATGGTTGATCTCTACCTGGTAAGCACCGATGTGCTGCGTAATTCCGCCGGCTTCGCCGCCGCTTACATTGGTGGAGCGAATGGCATCAAGCAATGTTGTTTTACCATGATCGACGTGACCCATGATGGTAACAACCGGAGGACGACTCTGAAGCTCTTCATCCGTATCATTTTCTTCCACGGTTTCGAAGCTGTCTTCGTCGACCGGAATCTTCACTTCTACTTCTACGCCGAACTCGCCGGCAAGCAGCAGGATGGTGTCGATATCCAGTTCCTGGTTGATCGTGGCCATTACGCCCATGGAGATCAACTTCTTGATCACTTCCGAAGCATCCTTGTGCAGCAGTTTTGCCGTTTCACCAACGGTCATGCTGCCGCGCACGATAATCTTCTTCGGTGTGTTGTCAATCTTCTCGCGGCGTTCCATCTGCTGGTTTTTGCCACGGCCGTTTTTGCCGCCGCGTCCACGGTAATTACCGCCTTTGCCATCGTCAAAACGTCGTTGGCCCGTGCCGGGTCTGCCCCCGCCGCCAGTAGTGTTCTTCTTCGGTCCACCCTTGTCGCCGCCACGGGAGAAATCTCCGCCAGTGCCGCCTTGACCTGTACGTGGTGCTCCGCCTTGTCCTTGCGGACGGCTGCCGGGACTGCTGCCCTGCGGACGTGCGCCTGCTGTGCCGCTGCCCTGTGGACGAGTACCGCCAGTGCTGCTGCCCTGTGGACGTGCGCCTGCTGTGCTGCTGCCCTGTGGACGAGTACCGCCAGTGCTGCTGCCCTGTGGACGTGCGCCTGTAGTGCTGCTGCCCTGTGGACGAGTGCCGCCGGTGCTGCTGCCTTGTGGACGTGTGCCGCCAGTGCTGCTGCCTTGCGGACGAGTGCCGCCGGTGCTGCTGCCTTGCGGACGGTTGCCGCCAGTACTGCTGCCTTGTGGACGGTTGCCACCGGTGCTGCTGCCTTGTGGGCGTGGTGAAGATGTCGAGCTTGTTCTTGGCGCTCCGCTTTGCTGCGGACGCGAATTTTGCGTAGTACCTGATTGTGCTGAGCGGGAATCTTGTCCGCTTTGGGGCCTTGGGGACGTCGTCGATTGGTTGTTGTTTTGGTTACTGTTCATACCTACCTGCTTTTCCGGTTGATTTTTGTTGGCATTCTGAGCGCTTGCGGGTTCGGCGGTTACCGCGCCGGCTGCTGCCGGACGGCTGCTGGTGCCCGTATCCCGCTTCGCTGCAGCGTTTGATTTGACATCCTTGAAGAACTGCTCTACTTTGTTCACGGAACCATTCTCCATGACACTCATATGATTGTTCACAGGCACATCCAGACGCTTCAGAATTGTAATGATCTCTTTACTGCTCATGTTCAATGACTTCGCGTACTCATAAACGCGTAGTTTATCTTTATTATCTTCTTTAGTCAATAACTCCACCTCCGACAGTATCTCCAAGCACTCTGGAGATCATTTCCGCGAATCCTTTATCCGTAACGGCCAGCACAACGCGCTGATCCTTACCAATACTTGCACCGAGGCTGTCCCGGTGAAATGCGATTACTAGTGGAATATCGTAGGTTCCGCATTTATCACGGAACTTTTTTTGGGTATTATCTGAAGCGTCACCTGCCAGAACGACCAGCTTCGCCTCTGAAGACCGCACTGCCTTAAGTACAGCCTCATCGCCGGTGACAATCTTGCCTGCTCTCATCGCAAGCCCTAAATAAGAAAGTGCCTTACTCATTGTCCTCACTATCCTTCGCTGCCAAAAACTGTTCCTCCACGGAAACAAAGTCCCGGGCCAGCTGGGCATAGATTTCAGGACTCACCTGACATTTAAGTGCTCTGTCAAATGCTTTGGTCTTTTGTGCCAGCTTGAAATACTCCAGCTTGCCGCAGATATATGCGCCGCGCCCGGACTTCTTGCCTGTCAGGTCGATAAGCACTTCACCCTCGGGGGTTCTGACCACACGGATCAGCTCCTTCTTGGGCATCATCTCCTGACTGGCGACGCATTTGCGCAGCGGCACCTTACGTTGCTTCATCTTAAACCTCCCGCCTTAACAGGATAATTAGTCAATAGAGACGGAATCCTGATGCATTTCATCAATGGAAGTGCGCGGTCTGCCGTATTCCTGCTCCGCCTGGGTTTCGCTCTTGATGTCGATCTTCCAGCCGGTAAGTTTGGCGGCGAGGCGCGCATTCTGTCCCTTGATCCCAATGGCCAGCGACAGCTGGTAATCAGGAACAATGACCCGGGCCATCTTCTCGGCTTCAAACACCTGAACCTCAAGCACCTTCGACGGGCTGAGTGCATTGGCCACATATTCCTGCACAAGCTCGGAATAACGGACAATGTCAATCTTCTCGCCGCGCAGCTCGGTAACAATGGTCTGAACACGCGTGCCTCTCGGACCCACACACGAGCCGACCGGGTCTACTTCAGGATTGCGTGAGTACACAGCAATCTTGGAGCGGAAGCCGGCTTCGCGGGCTACGGAGCGGATCTCAACGACCCCGTCGAAGATCTCGGGAACCTCAAGCTCGAACAGACGCTTCAGCAGACCGGGATGACTGCGGGACAACATGATCTGCGGCCCTTTGGTCGTATTCTCCACCTTGGTGATATAAGCCTTGATGCGCTCGCTCTGCTTGAACTTCTCACCCGGCATCAGCTCGCTCAGCGGCAGAACCGCTTCGATTTTGCCAAGGTCGATGTAAATGTTCCGCATATCCTGACGCTGTACAAGCCCTGTAACGATATCATCTTCCTTGTCGATAAACGCGTTATAGATAAGTCCGCGCTCAGCCTCGCGAATGCGCTGGGTAACGACCTGCTTCGCCGTCTGGGCGGCAATACGCCCGAAATCACGCGGCGTCACTTCAAGCTCGGCGATATCCTCCAGCTGAAAATGCGGGTTGATCTCCCTGGCGGAAGGAAGCGAGATCTCGGTCCGGATATCAAGAACCTCTTCCACGATGAGCTTGCGGGCATAAACCTTGATAACACCGGTGTTGCGGTTCATGTCTACCCGCACGTTCTGTGCAGCATTGAAATTGCGTTTATAGCTGGAGATCAGCGCAGCTTCAATGGCTTCAAACAGCACATCCTTGCTGATGCCTTTCTCCCTTTCCAGTTCATTCATAGCATCAATAAACTCCATACTCATGAAATTCCGGTCCCCCTTTCAGTACATTAAAAAATAATGGCCAATCTCGCACTGGCGACTCTGGCATACGGTACCACATGTTGTTTCTTGCCCGCGGAGATGAGCAGCTCCTCATTCTCGAACGAGAGCAAACGGCCTTCGAATTCCTTCATTCCCTGGATCGGCTCATAAACAGTCACGTATACATCCTTGCCTACCGCCTTCGCCACATCTGCAGCTTTCTTCAGCGGACGTTCCGCTCCCGGCGAGGAGACCTCAAGGAAATAGGCCTCGGGTATAGGATCGTTGTCGTCCAGCAATTGACTGAAATATTCGCTGATGCTTCCGCAGTCATCAATATCGATGCCGCCTTCCTTATCTACGAATATGCGCAGAAACCAATTGGAGCCTTCCTTTACGTATTCGACGTCCACCAGTTCGAAACCATGGTCGCCCAGATAGGGCCCCAGCATCTGCTCTACTGTTTCTTTAATTTTGGATTTGGGTGTGCTCAAAAGAAAATAACCTCCACGAACTTGTCTTTTGCTATATACCAAAGATAAAGAGTGGGTTTCCCCACTCTTTACACAACGGACTTATCTCATTATTACCAAAAAAATTATACCATAGTGCGTAGGCACTGACAAGTGCCAGCCCTTGACTGCCTATTGAAACAGGCCGTAAGCAGGCGATCAGAACAGGGAAAGCTGGTTGCTCTCGGGCAAGCCGCGGAAGCAGCCCATTCCGGTCAGAAGCTCCACAATAGTCTTGCTGGCCTTGGATTTCTGCTGGAAATCCTCAATCGAAAGGAACTCTCCGGCGTCCTTGGCGGCGGCGATATTATAGGCCGCATTCTCCCCGATTCCCGCCAGCGCGGAGAACGGAGGAATCAGGCTCTTGCCGTCCACAATAAAGGTATCGGCTTCGGAGCGGTAGAGGTCAATATTCTTGAAGGCGAAGCCGCGCGCAGTCATTTCCAGTGCCATTTCGAGAATCGGCAGCATCGCCTTCTCCTTCGGCAGCGCCTGGAAGCCCTTCTGCTCAATCTCAACGATCTGGCGGCCGATGGCTTCATAGCCCTTGCAGCAGAGATCAATATCGAAATCAGCTGCCCTTACCGTAAAGTAGGTCGCATAATATTCGATCGGATAATACAGCTTGAAGTAGGCAGTACGGACGGCGGAAATGACATAAGCGGCCGCATGCGCTTTTGGAAACATGTATTGGATCTTAAGGCAAGAATCAATGTACCACTGCGGCACCTTGCATTTCTTCATTTCATCGATCCACTCGGGAGGCAGACCCTTCCCTTTACGCACACTTTCCGTAATCTTAAAGGCCAGCCCTGCGTCCATGCCTGCCTTATAAATCAGGAAGAGCATGATGTCATCGCGGCAGCCAATTACGGTCTTGATGTTGCAGGTGTTGTTCTTGATCAGATCCTGCGCATTCCCCAGCCACACGCCGGTGCCGTGGGACAGCCCCGAAATCTGCAGCAGATCGGCGAAGGTGGAGGGCTGTGCTTCCACAAGCATCTGGCGCACGAACCTGGTGCCCATCTCCGGCACGCCGTAGGTGGCTACCGGTGTACGGATCTGCTCCGGTCTTACACCCAGCGAATCCGTGGAGTTGAACATGCTCATCACCTTGGGATCGTTCATTGGAATAGACGTCGGATCGACCCCGGTCAGATCCTGCAGCATCCGCATCATGGTCGGATCATCGTGACCGAGGATATCAAGCTTCAGCAGGTTGGCGTCGAAGGCGTGATAGTCAAAGTGTGTCGTCTTCCACTCGGATGTGACATCATCCGCCGGGTACTGCACAGGTGTAATATCTTCAATCTCCATATAATCAGGTAAGACAACAATCCCGCCGGGATGCTGGCCGGTGCTGCGCTTGACGCCTGTGCAGCCTGCCGCGAGACGCCCAACCTCCGCTCCGCGCCAGCGCTTCTGGTGATGCTCCTCATATTTCTTCGCGAATCCAAATGCGGTCTTCTCAGCTACCGTACCAATCGTACCCGCCCTGAACACATTGTCCGGTCCAAACAGCACCTTCGTGTAGTTATGGGCATTCGGCTGATACGCCCCCGAGAAGTTAAGGTCAATATCGGGAACCTTGTCGCCCTTGAACCCGAGGAACGTCTCGAACGGAATATCCTGCCCTTCACCGGTCAGCTTGCCTCCGCAGTCGGGGCAGGTTTTGTCAGGCAGGTCGAAGCCGCTGGGCACACTGCCGTCCAGGAACCATTCACTGTGCCGGCATTCTGCGTTGCGGCAGATATAATGCGCCGGCAGCGGGTTAACTTCGGAGATGCCGAGGAAGGTCGCGACCACCGAGGAGCCTACGGAACCACGGGAACCTACGAGATAACCGTCCTGATTGGATTTTTTAACCAAGCGCTCCGAGATCAGATAGTTGGCCGAGAAGCCGTATTTGATAATCGGCGCGAGTTCTTTTTCCAGACGCGCTATAACCACCTCAGGCAGCTCCTCGCCATAAATCGACTTCGCTGTGTTGTAGCAGGTCTCGCGGATCTCCTCGTCGGCACCGTCGATAATGGGCGTGTACAGCTTCTCCGGGAACAGCTCCAGCTCCTCGAAGCGCTCAGCCAGCTCAACGGTGTTCTTAACGACTACCTCAAAGGACTTCTCGCTGCCAAGGAATTCGAATTCCTCCAGCATCTCCTCGGTAGTGCGGAAATGGGCATCCGGCTTGCGCTGGTCCTTCAGCGGGCTGAACCCGGTAATGCCATTGATCGTGATGTCCCGGAACAGCTTGTCGCGCGGCTCCAGATAGTGCACGTTGCCGGTGGCAATGACCGGCTTGTTCAGCTGCTCGCCAATCTCGCAGACCTTGCGCAGCGAAGCGCGCAGCTCGTCCGGACTCGCCACAAATCCCTTGTCCACCAGATGCATATACATCGTCAGCGGCTGGATCTCCAGCACATCGTAGAACTGAGCCACTTCTGTAGCTTCCTCCACGGTTTTGTTCAGCACGGCTTCAAAAAACTCGCCCCGCTCACAACCCGATATAATCAGCAAACCGTCCCGCAGCTCCTCCAGCTTGGACTTCGGAATACAAGGCACTCGTTTGAAATATTGAGTATGCGAGAGAGAAATCAGCTTGTACAGATTCTTCTTGCCGGTCTGATTCAGCGCATAGATACAGCAGTGGAACGGGCGGGCAGTGGACAGATCATTCCCTACATAATCGTTCAGCCGCTCCAGCCGGGTCATGTTCTTCAGCTTCTCGGCGTCAGCCAGCAGGCCGGTCAGAATCCCCCCTAGCGCCACGGTATCGTCAATCGCACGGTGATGACTCTCCAGCAGCACTTTGTACTTGTCGGCCAGGGTATTCAGCCTGTGGTTCTTCATCTTCGGGAATAGCAGCCGTGCCAGCTCCAGCGTATCCAGCGAAGGGTTCTGCAGCGTGGGCAATCCCAGCTTGAGCAGCGAGGCCTGAATGAAACCCATATCGAATCTGGCATTATGCGCCACCAGAATGCTGTCGCCCACGAAATCAACGAAGCCATGCAGCACCGGCTCCAGATCAGGAGCATCCCTGACCATTTCATCGGTGATATTGGTGAGTTGCTGGATATGGTAAGGAATCTTCTCATGCGGGTTAACAAAAGTCGAGTAACGGCCGAGTTCCTTGCCCTCGGACATTTTGATCGCCGCCAGCTCCGTAATATTGTTGCGGGTAATCGACAGACCGGTGGTCTCGATATCGAACACGACATAGGTAGCTGTCTTCAGGTCCAGCGGCTGGGCATTCTCCACAATATTCACCGAGTCATTGACCACATTGGCTTCTACGCCATAGAGCATCTTGATCTTGTTCTTATGCGCCGAATGGTTGGCATCCGGGAAAGACTGCACCCCGCCGTGGTCCGTGACCGCAATCGCCTGATGGCCCCATCTGGCGGCCGTCTTGATATACGCGTCGATTGTAGCCACCGCGTCCATCGTGCTCATCGTGGTATGCAGGTGGAACTCCACCCGTTTCTGCGGAGCGTTGTCCTTGCGGGCAACAGGCGCTTTTACCTCAGAGAGATCCGAAGGGATCATCACCAGCTCCGGAATCTGCATAAACCGGTCGTATTCCACCTTGCCGCGAGCTCTAACCCATTTGCCGTTGGCCAGCTGACTCATGATCTTCAGGTCTTCCTTAGTCTTGGCGAACATCTTCATCTGCAGCGAATCACTGAAATCGGTCAGACTGTAGGTGAACAAGGTACTGCCGTTGCGCAGCTCCTTGCGGTCCAGGCCAAAAATCGTGCCCTGAATCGTAATCTTCTTCTCTTCGTCCTGAATATCGACAATTGGAACCGGCGGTTCCTTGATCTCATAACCCACCTGCAGACGCACCACTTCATTCGGATCGCCTTCCTCTTCCGAGCTCTCCGGCTCAGAAGCGGTCATCAGCTCAACCAGCTCACGTTCCTCCTGCTGAACCTTTTGCTGCAGCTCTTCGTATACGTTAACCGGAGTCTCATGCTCCGCCATTTGCACCTTAACTTTAAGCACAAGCCCGAAATATTTCTCATAAAAGCGGATTATCGCCCCGTCGATGCCTTTTTTGCGCGCCAGCGTAAGGGAAGTGGAATCACTCATCGTCAGCAGCAGCGTGCCGTCCTTCAGCTCCTGAACGGAGCGGGTCAGCCACCCGTTGACCGAAGGAATCTCGCGGTGCACCCACTCCAGAAACAATGCCCAGTATTCGGCCACCAAGTCCGCTCTATCCACCTGCTCATCATATTGAAACAGGAAGCTTACTTTGGCAATATGCTGCAGCTTCTCCCGCATTCTGAGGCAAAAGGTGCGGTACACCTGAGCCGGAACAAGCGTCTCCTTGAAGATTACAATCTGCCAGTCCCGGTTGCCCCGACTGATCTCCACCCGTTCAATCCTGCCATCCAAAAAGTAGGGATCTATCAGCGCAGGCGGTATTTCCCCTTGCTTCATCAAGAGCTCGAACCTTTTTCTTCTCTCCGTGTTCTGTTCCATGCTTTCCCCCCACCTTACTAGAACCTTGCCGGAAGCAACTCTATGAAAATAAAGATATAACTAGTCAGCTCTGCCGCAAAGATGATAAAAAGCTCCCGGCCACAAAAAGCACTTGGGTGTTTATGCCCGCCGACTCCTCTGCCAGAAGCTATATTATACTCCTAAACGACTATCAATGGTTACTCCGCTATTAATAAGCCTTGGCAAATACCACCGTATGCTGGGCAGGTTCGCCGCAGCAGATGCAGACCTGCTTGGTTTCTGCCGGGTTAAACGGAATGTTGCGACTGGTAGCGCCAGTCTCTTCCTTCACCTGTGCTTCACATGCGTCCGAGCCGCACCAGCCGGCCAGGGCGAAACCGCGTTTCTGCTCCATCGAGGCATTCATCTCTTCCAGCGTATCTACGGAATAGAAGTGATCCTCCCGGAATTTCAGCGCACGCTCGAACATCTCCTGATGCACCTGCGCAAGCAAGGTCTTGATTTCTTCTACCAGGTTGTCCTGCTGTACAATCTTCTTCTCGCCGCTGACGCGGGAGACCAGCACGCAGACTCCGTTCTCCATATCACGCGGGCCCAGCTCCAGACGGATTGGCACACCGCGCATTTCGTATTCATTAAACTTCCAGCCTGGAGTCACATCGGCACGGTCGTCGACACCCACGCGCACACCAGCAACCTTCAGCTCCTGGAACAGCTCATCGGTCCGTCCAATTACCGCTTCACGGGTCTTCGGAGGTCCAATCGGAATCATGATCACCTGGGTAGGCGCTACCTTAGGCGGCAGGACCAGACCACGGTCATCCCCATGCACCATGATCAGCGAGCCGATCAGGCGGGTGGTTGTGCCCCATGAGGTTGTATGCGCATATTCGAGCACATTGTCACGGTTCAGATAGTTGATGTCAAAGGCAACGGCAAATTTGGTACCCAAATAATGCGAGGTAGCCGCCTGCACCGCACGCCCGTCCTTCATCATGGCTTCAATGGAATAGGTATCCACCGCTCCGGCGAACCGCTCCGAAGGGGTCTTCTGGCCGGTAATTACCGGAATTGCCAGATAGGTCTCTACGAAATCACGGTAGTTGTCCAGCATCGCCATCGTCTCTGCACGGGCTTCCTCTTCGTTCTCATGGGCGGTATGCCCCTCCTGCCACAGGAACTCTGTGGTGCGGATGAACGGCAGCGTACGCTTCTCCCAGCGCACTACATTGGCCCACTGGTTGATCAGCACCGGCAGGTCACGGTAAGACTGAATCCATTTCGAATACATATGTCCGAACATGGTTTCCGAGGTTGGACGGACCGCCAGGCGCTCCTCCAGCTTGTCCCCGCCGGCTTCAGTTACCCAAGGCAGCTCAGGGTTGAAGCCTTCAATATGATCCTTCTCCTTCTGGAAGAAGCTCTCCGGGATAAACAGCGGGAAATAGGCATTGCGGTGCCCGGTCGCTTTCAGACGACGGTTCATTTCCTCCTGGATATGCTCCCAGATTTCATAGCCGTCCGGCTTGAAAACGATACAGCCGCGTACCGGAGAATAGTCCATCAGGTCCGCTTTTTTGATCACATCAATGTACCAGCGTGAGAAATCTTCCGCCTGCGGCGTAATTTCGGTTACGAATTGTTTATCTTTTGCCATGTAAAGGAATTCCTCCTGAATAGAAACAGCAGGACCCCGCTTCTGCAAGGAGGGCCTGTGCTTCTGTGTAAATAGATTCTGAGCAATGATTTATCCGCTGATCAGCCGTAAAATATCATTATAGGTAACAGCAATCATCAGCAGAAACAGCATGGCGAATCCGACAAAATGGACCATACCCTCGTGGCCCGGGTCCACCGGTTTGCCGCGCAGTGCCTCCACCCCGAGGAAGGCCAGACGGCTACCATCCAGAGCCGGAATCGGCAGCAGATTAAAGATTCCCAGATACAGGCTCAGAATCGCCGCCCATCGGGTGAGGTATTCAATGCCCTGCTGGGCAATCTTGCCGGTAATTTCAAACGTGCGCACCGGTCCGCCGATATCGTTCATGTTGAATTTATTAATCAGCTGCTTGAAACCAAGGAAGATCGCTTCGGTAGTGTTGACCATCTCTACACCTGAGAATTTGATGGTTTCACCAAACCCGGCATTCCGGCTGGGCAGCTGGGGAGAGATCCCGATTTTGCCACCTTCCTGATCAGGCATGCTGCGGGGAACCAAGGTTACGTTAATCGGCTGATCCTCGCGGATCAGGGTCCACTTCATTTCCTTGCCTTCCGAAGCAGCAGTCAGATCAATCATCTTCTGGTAGTCGGCACCAATCTTGACACCGTTCACCGTATCGATGATATCCCCCTCCTTCAATCCGGCTTCTTCTGCAGGCATCCCCTTGGAAACTTCGCCAATCTGCACATAGGTCGGGTTCTCAACCGGCACCCCCACCATCTGAATATAGACAGCGAACAGAATGAAGGCAAGCAGGAAATTCATTACAGGCCCGGCTACAATCGCCAAAGCGCGCTGTCCGACGGTTTTGCTGCCAAATTGGCGGTCTTTGGGTGCAATCTGCGTCTGCTGTGTTCCCTTGATCATCATCGCTTGCGGATGAACATCGTAGGTTGTAACATCGCCATCCACATCCAGCCGGATCTTCAGCTCATTCTCAAGATCTGTATATTCGGCCTCGCCGCGGATCACATTCTTGCGCGTATCGAGAGCATCCAGATATATATTCTTGACCTTGTTGTCCTGGCCGAGCCTTACGGCAATCATCTGTCCGGCTCCAATCTCAACAATCTCGGGATCTTCACCGGCCATGCGGGCATATCCGCCAAAAGGCAGCAGACGAAGCGTGAACTGGGTTTCATTGCGTTTATAGGAAAACAGTTTCGGACCGAAACCAATCGCAAACTCTCTGACCAGAATACCGGCGCGTTTGGCAAAATAATAATGTCCCCATTCGTGAACGGTCACAAGGACAAAAAACATCAGCACCGTCAAAAAAACGACCTGAACCATTTCCATGCGTTACAATCCCCCTTTAGGTGTAAGACCGAAGTATGTCCTCTTAATTTATCATTATTCTCCGATCAGGCACAAGAGAATCAATCGCCACGACCTATTTTTAGGGAAAACAGATTTCTCCAGGGCTTACAGCTTGGCTGCGATCTGGCGGGCAGCGGAGTCGCAGAACTCAATCTGCTCAAGATCAGGGTCCGATGTGTTGACATGCTGCTCAAGCACTCCGGCAATGATCTGCTCAATCCGCAGGAAGGGGATCTCATGCCGCAGGAAACGGGCTACAGCCACTTCATTGGCCGCGTTAAAGGCGGTTGTGGCTGTCCCTCCGGCACGTCCACAGTCCATTGCCAGCTTCAGGGCAGGGAAACGCTCATAATCCATCTCGCGGAACGTCAGGCGGCCCACCTCTGCCAGCGACAGACGCTGAGCTGGAGACTTCCAGCGCTGTGGATACGTCAGCGCATACTGAATCGGGACGCGCATGTCGGGATTCCCAAGCTGGGCAATGATGCTGCTGTCGCAGAACTCCACGTAAGAATGGATTATACTCTCGGGATGCAGCACTACCTCTATCTGGTCATAGGGCAGACCGAACAGGAAGTGGGCTTCTATCACCTCAAGCCCCTTATTCACCATCGTCGCCGAATCTATGGTGATCTTGGACCCCATACTCCAGTTAGGATGGCGAAGCGCATCTTCCACCGTCACGTGCTCCAGCTGTTCCCGGGTATAGTCCCGGAACGAACCTCCCGAAGCCGTTAGGGTAATCGCGGCAACGTCACCTACATTCTCCCCGTTCAGACACTGAAAAATAGCGGAATGCTCACTGTCAATCGGCAGCAGCTTAACGCCTTTGCGCGCTGCAAGTGCTGTAACCAGATGGCCTGCGGTGACCAGTGTTTCTTTGTTGGCCAGTCCGATATGCTTGCCCGCCTCGATGGCGGCAATCGTGGACTGAAGCCCCACGCTGCCCATAACGGCCGTTACCACCAAGTCCGCATCACCGCCGGCAGCCACCTCCACCAGTCCTTCACTGCCGCTGTACAGCTTGGTCCCGGAAGGAAGCTCACCGCGGATCACCTCGGCAAGCTCAGGAGTGGATACGGAAACTCGGCGCGGCTGGAAACGGCGGACCTGCTCCAGCAGCAATGAAATGTTGCTGCCTGCCGCAAGCCCGTCCACTTCAAAAGCATCCGGATGCATGGCGATCACATCCAGCGTCTGGGTACCAACGGAGCCGGTACTGCCTAGAATCGAAATTTTTCTCAAGGTAATCCCTTCTCCCTTTCGTTAATAGTAAGGCATCAGCATTACGATATGTACGAACGGAAATACGATAATCCAGCTGTCGCAGCGGTCCAGAATACCGCCATGACCCGGCAACAGGGTACCGGAATCCTTAATACCGTACACCCGCTTATAGGCAGATTGTACAAGATCTCCAAGCTGGCCTAGTACGGCGCAAGACAGCCCAATGAGCAGTGCCCGTCCAAACGTCAGCAGATCAGGAAAACAAAAAGCAAAAATGATCGAAATGAGTACAGAGATCAGTACACCGCCGACTGCGCCTTCTACGGTTTTGTTTGGGCTGATTGCAGGCCACAGCTTATGCTTGCCCAGACTTCTGCCGACAAAATATGCACCGGCATCACTGCCCCAGATGCAGAATAGCAGCAGGAATGTCCAAACCAGCCCATGACCGTCTCCCGAGGAACGGGTAATGCCCATATAGGAGAATCCCATTCCTATGTACACAATTCCGGTAAACAGCATCGCTGTTATTTTGATATCCATTTTGTTTCTGGTGAATACGGTCAGCAGCAGGAACAGCAGCAGCAGCAGCCAGATCCCCTGCTCCCAGCTGAAAAGGATAGAAATTTCAAGCAGCTTCCACGGAATCATAAAACAAAGCACACTGATATAGCCTATAATAGCTGTTGCGCCGGCTACAGACGTACCAGTCATTTTGACGAACTCATAATATCCTACAAGAGCCATGGCAGCTAGCAACAGCTGGTACGGCCAGCCTCCCAACAAGCATAAACCCAAAAAAATGGCACCGGCGGTTATACCGGTAATCAATCGCTGCTTCAAAGGTCCCATCTCCTGTCAAGCTACTTCAGCCCGCCATAACGGCGTGTCCGGCGCTGATATTCTGCCACGGCCTGGTGCAGATGCTCTTTGCTGAATTCCGGCCAATATACATCGGTAAACCACAGCTCGCTGTAAGCCAGCTGCCATAACATAAAGTTGCTGAGCCGCATTTCGCCGCTGGTACGGATCAGCAGATCCGGGTCAGGCAATCCACCGGAGAGCAGCCGCTGGTCAATCAGCTCGGCTGTAATATCTTCCGGCGTTAGCAGACCGGCCTGTATGTCTCGCCCAAACCCGCGCATGCAATCCTCAATCTCCTTGCGGCCGCCGTAATTAAGCGCAAAATTCAGGATTAGTCCACTATTGCCGGAAGTCCGGGCTACCGCCTCTTCCATCGCTTTGCGGGTATAGGAAGGCAAGCCTTCGGTATCTCCCATTACGCGGACGCGCACGTTTTTTTCTATCAGCTCATCAAGCTCAATGGCCAGAAACTCCTCCGGCAGACGCATCAGGAATTCAACCTCATCCTTCGGCCGTTTCCAGTTCTCTGTCGAGAATGCGTACATGGTCAGGAACTCTACACCCAGCTCGTCTGCTGCGATGGTTGCCCGCTTAACCGCCTTCATTCCGTTCCGGTGACCAACGATCCGCGGCAAGCCGCGACGTTTGGCCCAGCGTCCGTTGCCATCCATGATTACAGCCACATGCCGGGGAATATTGTCCGGTGAAATCTCGACTGGCTGCTGCCTGTCTTTACGGCTCAGCCATGCTTGAACCCGTTTGATCATTTCCGTTTCCTCCATGCTCTCTTCTCAGAAAGAGACAAACCCCACCAGTAACGGAGGGGCCTCTAGTCTCTTGGATATCTCAAACTTCCATTATTTCCTTTTCCTTGGACAAGAGCACTTTGTCGACTTCAGCAATAAACTTATCTGTTGTCTTCTGGATGTCTTCTTGATGTCCGTGGGATTCATCCTCCGAAATGCCGTTTTTCTCCAATTTCTTGATATCATCATTGGCATCGCGGCGGATGTTGCGGATCGCAATCTTTCCTTCTTCACCGAATTTCTTGGTTAGCTTCACCAGATCATTCCGGCGCTCCTCAGTCAGTGCCGGAATGGACAAGCGGATAATGGTTCCGTCATTGGCCGGCGTTAGGCCTAGATCGGATTTCATAATCGCCCGTTCAATTTCGGATAACGAGGTTTTGTCCCAAGGCTGGATCAACAAGGTCCGGCTATCCGGCGTGCTGACATTGGCCAGCTGGTTAATCGGAGTAGGCGAACCGTAATATTCTACCTGAATGCGGTCCAAGAGTGAAGCAGAGGCGCGGCCTGCACGCAAGGTGGCCAGATCGCGTCTCAGCGACAGAATCGCTTTCTCCATTCGCTCTTCTGCACTTTTTTTGATGGATTGAGGCATTAATCTACACTCCCTTTAACAATCGTCCCGATCTTCTCACCGAGAACGACGCGTTTGATATTGCCTTGCTGCGTAATGGCAAACACAATGAGCGGTATATTGTTATCCATGCACAATGAGGAGGCGGTGGAATCCATTACGCCGAGATTCTTGTTCAGCACGTCCATGTAAGTGAGCTGTTCGTATTTCTCGGCGGTGCTGTCCTTGAACGGATCAGCGGAGTAGACGCCGTCTACTTTGTTCTTAGCCATCAGAATAACTTCGGCTTCGATCTCGGCGGCCCGCAGCGCTGCGGTAGTATCTGTCGAGAAGAACGGATTGCCTGTTCCTGCGGCAAAAATCACGACCCGGCCCTTCTCCAGATGACGGATGGCCCGGCGACGGATGTAAGGCTCTGCGATCTGCTGCATGGAAATTGAAGTCTGCACCCGTGTAGGCACATCGATCTGCTCCAGCGCATCCTGAAGGGCCAGTGAGTTCATCACCGTGGCCAGCATGCCCATATAGTCGGCTGTGGCCCGGTCGATACCGCTTGCACTGCCGGCAATTCCGCGCCAGATATTGCCTCCTCCGCAGACGATGGCAACCTGGACTCCCAGCTCGACAACCTCCTTGATCTGCTCCGCGATGGAGATAATCATATCGGCGTCAATCCCATATCCATTTTGTCCCGCCAGCGACTCTCCGCTAACCTTAAGGACGACTCTCTTAAATACCGGCTGTTCCAATTGTATACCCTCACTTTCTTACAAAAGACGGAACACTACGTGTTCCGCTCTTCTGATGCTCGCCTATGTTTAGTTCAGTTCGAACGGTAATGTATGGTGCTGTGCCGGTGTTTATTGGTTAACTTGTGCCATTACTTCTTCAACAAAGTTGTCGACTTTCTTTTCCAGGCCTTCGCCCAGCTCGTAGCGGGCAAAACGACGAATGGAGATGTTCTCGCCGATCGTGCTGATTTTTTCATTCAGCAGCTGGGAGATGGTTTTGTCAGGGTCTTTAATGAAGGACTGCTCAAGCAGGCAATATTCTTCATAGAATTTGCTGATGCGGCCTTCAACCATTTTTTCAACAATTTTCTCAGGTTTGCCTTCGTTCAGCGCCTGAGCTTTGAGGATTTCTTTTTCTTTCTCTACTTCTTCCTGCGGCACTTCTTCACGGGTAATATAACGTGGGTTAGCTGCAGCAATGTGCATTGCAATATCGCGTGCAAATGCCTTGAACTGGTCTGTCAGAGCTACGAAGTCAGTTTCGCAGTTGATTTCCACAAGCACGCCAATACGGCCGCCAGCGTGGATATACGATTCTACAACGCCTTCGGTTGCTACACGTCCTGCTTTGTTTGCAGCGGCGGACAAACCTTTTTCACGAAGCAATTCAGCGGCTTTGGTGATGTCGTTGTTTGCTTCTTCCAGCGCCTTTTTACAATCAAGCATTCCGGCGCCTGTTCTTTCACGAAGTTCTTTAACTGCTTTTGCGTCTACTGCCATTGTTATTCCCTCCAAATAGTTATCGTTGTTATTCAAGCTTCAAGCTCTATTATCCCAAGTAGAAGCGGCTTCGTCGCCCTCTATAAATCGTATGCTTCCGAAGCAGCGATACTACGTATCGCTTTCAGGTATCCGTTTCTGCAAGAAGTAGAAGGATAAATTATGAGGTAAAACTTATAACCTCTTATACTTTAAAAAAAGGGCAGTGAGAGGTTATCCACCTGCCAACCACCCTTTTGATTTAAGTTCTTGTTTAGTTCAATGAAATACTATGCTTAAGCTGTAGTTGTGTCTTCGCCCTGGTGGGCTTCTACAACAGCGTCAGCCATCTTGCCAGTCAACAATTTCACGGCGCGGATAGCGTCGTCGTTGCCCGGAATCACATAGTCGATTTCGTCTGGATCACAGTTGGTATCAACGATAGCCACGATAGGAATACCCAATTTGCGAGCTTCCGCAACAGCGATGCGCTCTTTACGCGGGTCAATGATGAACAGCGCGCTTGGCAGACCTTTCATGTTCTTGATGCCGCCCAGGAATTTCTCAAGACGATCTTTCTCTTTGCGGAGAAGGATAACTTCTTTCTTAGGCAATACTGCAAAGGTACCGTCTTCTTCCCAAGCTTCCAGTTTCTTCAGGCGATCAATACGCTTCTGAATAGTGGAGAAGTTGGTAAGAGTACCCCCGAGCCAACGTTGGTTAATGAAGAACATTCCCGAACGTTCAGCTTCTTCTTTCACGGAATCCTGAGCCTGTTTCTTTGTTCCTACGAATAGGATTGTGCCGTTGTCGCCAGCGACGCTTTTTACAAAGTTGTAAGCTTCTTCTACCTTCTTGACCGTTTTCTGCAGGTCAATAATGTAAATTCCGTTTCTTTCAGTGAAGATATAACGATCCATCTTTGGGTTCCAACGACGAGTCTGGTGACCGAAGTGTACCCCAGCTTCTAGAAGCTGTTTCATGGAGATTACTGCCATCTTCACACACCTCCTAATTTTGGTTTATTGTGTGTCTCCTCCGCCATGCGTCATCTTCCTGCAAGACTTTCTTCAGAAGAAAGCACCCCTTGCGAGAAATCAACCGGCGTGTGTTATAACACCGTCAATTACTATATCATATTCATTCATGGGATGCAATGCCTACTTCACCGTAATCAGCTGATCAATGATAGAATCAAAGCTTTCATCCTCTTTGAAGCTGTAAGTGCCGTACTGGATCACCTTATTTATCTTCCGCTTATTGGCGGCGGCAAGGAACTGTTCCCTATCCTTAACCACACCGGCGGCGCTCAGCAGATTAGCGGTTTTGCTGAGGTTGGCTCCGCTCGGGATGCGGACGGAGATGACCCCGCTTGCCGCAGGTGTTGCTGGAGCAGCAGCAGAAGGCGCAGGGCTTACAGCAGGCGGCTTAGCCTCTGCAGCAGCAGCCGCTGAGGGCGCCACAGGTGTAGAGGCCGCCTGCGGATCGGCCGCAGTGCCCGGGGACGCCGCCGGGGAAGGAGAGGCGGCCTCAGCCGGTGCTGACGGCGCGGCAGGGGGTGGAGAAGCCTCAGCCGCTGCATCGACAGGCTGAGGAGTCGCTACGCTGTCCTCCGGCGAAGGTGAAGGCGAAGCACCTGCTTCGCTGACGGTCAGTCCAAGCTTGGCAGCCTCCTGAGCAAGCTGCTCCCTGGACAACGGAGCAGCTCCTCCTGAAATCATCAGCTGGAGCAGCAGCGCACCCAATATCAGCCCTGTTCCAAGCCCAAACAGAAACGAACGGTTCTTCATCATCCCGTCTCCTCCTGTTTGGCCAGTTGCAGAATCAGCTGGACTTCACCCCGCTGCAGACCAGCCGTCTTGGCAATCGAATCTATCGATTTGCCCTGCTCATGCAGTTCAAACAGCCGTGGATAACGCAGTTTGATGGAACTGACAGGTTTGGCGGGAGCAGCAGGCGGCTCCTCCTTCATTGCTTCTGCAGGCTTGGTGACTACAGAGGACGTTGCTGCATTTGCGATTATTCGTTCGAACGCTGCGGCAAGCTCGCCGAGCCCTTTCTCCTCAGCGGAAACGCGGGAGGCCAGCTGAACCGAACCGGTCTGCAGCTCTGCCAGCTGTTTCTTCAGCTCATTGATCTGCTCCTGCATCCCGTTCTGATTGGACTGGGTCTGCTGCTTGATGCTGCCAACCAGCTGCACAAGCTCATCATTCTCACGCTCTATGTCAGCCATGTACAGCTCAAGCGCAGCTTCTGTCTCTTTCAGATTCTGTATTTGCGCCTTCCCTTCCTTGGCACGTGCCGGAAGAGTCAGCGCATACAGAATAGCCGCTGCGCCGACCAGCACAATATATACCCATGGTTGCAAGTTCCTTGTCTCCTTTACTGTCAATTAGCCAGCAGAGGCATGTCCTACAGGCTAAGGTCAATACGTTTGCCTTTGTAGGGGTGCTCGGCAGGAGCAATATTCTCCTGCTGCTGCCGCCTCTCCCCGGAAGAATGTCCTCCCTGGTGATTGCCGCGACCGCCATCCTCACGCAGAGCGCCTTCAGCAGATTCATCCACACCGGAGCTGCGCTGTGCCTGCTCCTGGCTCGTCTTCACATTCTGACCGGCCAGCTGCTGCTGGTCAATAAGCGGCCGCTGCTGGATTTCATTCTGCACCTTGCCGGCCTCTGTAGTGCGGGGCAAGGCAATCTGCAGCTCTACCGGTTTCAGGCTCATAATATCCCTCTTCTCACAAGTAATGGCCGGCTGCTAGCGCTGCCCGCCTTATTAATTGTATGGCACCAAAGATATGTCGCCTTCGCTGTAGATAAATCGGACGCGTTCTGTCGGGTCCTTGACAAACCTGGTATAACGGCCAATTACTATTTTGGAGCCGCCGTAAATCGTCTTTATCACTTCTACTCTGGCTCTGCCCGTGTCCTCAAGCATTCTTTCAATTTCCAGCACACGTTCCTTGATCCGCTTCTCTTCGCGCATATGCGACTGCTTGGTAGCATTAAGCTTCACGCGCAGCGCAACCTTATCAGGCGAGAGCTGTCCATTGTTCGCCAGCTGATTAAGCAGGTACAGCGCCTTGGAGGTCTTGTCCTCATTGTCCAGCAGCTGACGCAGCTGCTGGCGCAGGTCATTGATCTCATTTCTCAGCTCCGGTACCACACCGACTTCGATTACTGTAGTCGTGGACATGGAGTTGCCAATGGTGCGGGCTATGACCCGTTCGCCTGCCTGGATGGTTCCGCCGACAATCAGACCTTTGGCTCCGTTACATATGACATCTCTGCCTGCACGGATGTTCGAATGCATGATGCTCTGGGATACAACGACATCTTCGCCGGAAGTCACATTGCCGTCCTGAATGAATGACACCTTCACATTCTGGGCAGCACGGACCAGCCCTTTATTATATCCGATGATTCCGCCCGTAATCTCGATCGACCCGCCGGAAATCAGCTCTGCACCTTCCACACCGCCGACTACACGGATATCTCCGGCAGATTTGACCGTGAATCCGGTAAGCACATTGCCGCGGATGACAACCGTGCCCACAAAATCGATATTGCCCGTGCTGTAGTCCACATCTCCGTTCACTTCATAAACCGGAAAGACGTTGATCTTCCCCTTCTCGGTAAGCGTAACCAGACCGTCGATTGCCGCATACATGGAGGTTTCCTCGTTGTCGATCAATACATTTTTGCCGATTTTGAAACGGGCTTCTTTACCTGGCTTGAAGGCCAGCGGTTCACCGGTTACCGTCTTACCCGGCTTGCCGGGCTGGGGAGGAATAATCTGGGCAATCAGCTGTCCTCTGATTACATTGTGGAGCCGTACCAGGTCCTTATAATCAACTTTACCATCCGCCTTCTCCAGCGGCTTGCGGTCTTCGCCCAAATCCATGGCAAAAACCATTCGTCCATCTGTGCCGTTCACCGCAGGCTCTCCAATTGCAATAGGTACTCTGCTCGCAAAATATTCCTCAGGATTGCTGCAGATACGCCGCACCATATCATTCTGGATACCAAGAACAATGTTATGACTGCGCAGGAAGCTCTCCAGGTCTTCAGCCGTACAGGCGAATCCCTCTTCTTTCTTGGAGAACTGAAGGTAAGCGATCTCCTTGTCCTCCGAAAAAGAAACTTTCATGTATTGATTCAAAGCATAATGACCGATCATGTTATGCCCCCCTTAGTCACCGCCGCCCGGTTAATCGTTTTGCATAAGGAGATCACGGTTTTTCTCCAATGTTCCCCTCAGCCGCAAAATGGCCTTGGAATGAAGCTGCGAGATGCGTGAAGGCGACAACGACATGACCTCCGCAATTTCGCTTAAAGATAAATCCTCATAATATAAAAGGGACACTACGGTCCGTTCTTTCACCGTTAGTTTCTCAATGCCTTTGGTCAGCATATCGCGTAAATAGAACTCATTGACTTTGCGGTCCGGATTCTTGGCTTTATCGTCCACCAGTATGGACATCCGGGTTTCGGATTCTTCTTCTCGGATGGGGTCTTCCAATGAGCATAGTGACATTACCGCCACATCTTGCAGCATATTTTGAAACTCCGGTTCGCTGATATTCAAATATTTACTCATTTCCTCGTCGCTGACAGAACGCAGATATTTCTGTTCCAGCTGCTGGTAGGCATCTTCGATCTTCTTGGCCTTCTCACGCACCGATCGGGGTACCCAGTCACTCTGGCGCAAGGAATCCAGAATCGCACCGCGCACCCGCCAGGAAGCGTAGGTCTGAAATTGCAGTCCCCGCTTGTAATCAAATTTCTCCATGGCGTCGATCAGACCCATAATGCCGTTGCTGGCCAGATCATCCTTCGATACATTTTTGGGCAAACCTACAGCCAGACGGCTTGATACATAATCTACAATATGGAGATAACTTTCAATCAGCTTCTTTTTGGCTTCGGGATCACCTTGCTCTTTCCACTGTTCCCATAACCTGTCTGTTTCCGGTTGAGAAGCTTTACGCTCGTTCAATAGCTTTCACCCTTCCCAAAGTTTTGTCAGCGATACGTCTTACGGCGAAGAGCTCCCCTACCTTGGGGGTAGGATAACCGGCTTTTCGCCTCAGCACTCGCTTATTCTTCTTTCAGGTGACGAACGGCCTTGGCCAATTCTTCAGGATCTTTCATGGATACCAGCTTGGGAGGCTGCAGTGGCTTGAAATCCTCTGCTGCCGGTTCTTCCGGTCCCGGCTTTTGCTTAAGCAGGTTTAGCAGTTCCTCGTCTTCATCAGGTGCCCTGACATCCAGCTGGCCGCCAAGCGCATCCGCTGCGGAGTCTTGGTCCAAACCGGCTTCCTCGGGCGGTGCGGATGGTTGGAGGATAGAACCCAATACCCATCTTAGCAGAAATGCAAGCAGAAACCACACGATAAAGGCAAAAACACCACGTGTCAAGCTAGTCATCAGTAAATTGTTGCTATATGTCACAAAAAAAGTGAATAAGAAGCCGATACATCCGGACAACACATTGATCAGCAGGTTACCTATCATAATTATAATTCCTTTGAGCCTTTTTGCACACTGCGGATAAACAAGACTCCTGTGCTACAGGCGATTTCAATCGTACGGCCGTAGTTGCCGCCGGTGTCTTCAGCAATCAGAGGAATTCTTAACATCTCCAGGGCAAGCTTGCAGGATTCCACATTCCGAGGCCCGATCCTCATGGTGTCGCTTCCTCCGGCAAAAGCAAACATTTGTGATCCCCCTGCCATCTTGGCCACGATCCGGCTGCGAATCGCGCCAAGCGCAAGCAATCTGTTCAAAAGCTCAGGCACAGCAGTATCGGCAAATTTTGCGATATTCAGTTGTCCTTCACGGGCAATATCAGAGGAGGGCAGCATAACATGCGCCATACCCGCCAGCTTCTTGCCCGGATCGAATAACGTCAACCCTACACAGGAGCCAAGCCCAGTGGTACGGATCAGGCTCACCTGGCTTCCTACATTCAGATCTGCCATTCCCACTTTAATAATGCTTTGTTCTTCAATCATTATCGAAAGGAACTCCCAGCGATTTGAATATCTTCGGGAATGATTCCGGATCGGGAATGAGGAAAAATTGCCCTTCTATTTCGTTGTTTCCCTCCAGGAAGGTGGTATCAATCAACAGGGCGTCATCCCCCATCTGGCCAAATTGCAGCAGTCCATATCCCAAAATCGCCCCTGCCATATCCATAGCCAGCGCCGGGACCGTAGGGTACATCGTCAAGGAGGTGAAATCCGCCAGGGAAGACAGATAGGAGCCGGCCAGAATATTGCCGATTTCGCTGAGTGCGGACAACTCCATCTCACTAAGCTCTTCGGAAACTCCTACATCGATTCCGGCAATTCGGCTCAGCAGGTTCTTGGCCGCTTCAGGTGAAAGGATAAAGAAAAGATTGCCTGGAGCATCGCCTTCGACGCGCAGAAACACTGCATACACCAGTTCCTCCGCACCGCCGACCTTATCTGTAATTTCCTCGAAGTTCAGTAGCTGTACCTTGGGAACGGCCATGTCGATAGGCTTATTCAAGAGCTGGGACAACGCGGTGGCAGCGTTGCCGGCTCCAATATTGCCGATCTCCTTCAGCACATCCATTTTAAAATCCTTAAAATGCTTGAACAGCTCCACGGGTTAGCCCTCTAAACTTTCCAACTGCACGATTTCGCTCTTATTGAGCACCTCGGACAAGTTGAGCATGATCAGCAGACGGTCATCTCCGATTTTGGCCACCCCGTCCAGATACTTCGCTCGGATGCCGCCTACCACATCCGGAGGTGTGTCGATGGAATCTCTGTCCAGATCAATTACATCATTCGCCGAGTCCACGATAAATCCGGCTTCGATCTCGTTAACCGAGACAATAATGATGCGGGTCTGGTCGGTATACTCGGCCTCTTCGATGCCAAAGCGGCCGCGCAGATCAATTACCGGAATAACGACACCGCGTAAGTTGATTACACCTTTTATGAAAGCGTAGGTCTTGGGAACACGGGTAATCGGCATCATGCGCTCGATCGTCTGCACCTTTTCCACTTCGATTCCGTATTCCTCTGTGCCTAATTTAAACACGATCACTTTAATCTCTTCAGCCATGGAATGAACCTCCTTGTTCTATCCTAGTTATTTAATGAAAGCGTTCGGATCAATGATGAGTGCAACCTGCCCGTCTCCGAGAATGGTAGCCCCCGAAATCCCCTGGATCTCAGGCAAATATTTGCCCAAATTCTTAATAACAATCTCATTCTGTCCAATGAAATCCTGAACAGCCATTGCAACCAGACGCTCGCCCTTGCGGACCACCACAATCTCTGTTTCCTCTTCGGTGCTTTCATCAAAGTCAGCCACAGAGAACAGCTTGCTGAGGGAAACCAGCGGGATATGGGTGTTGCGGAACTCCACCATCCGGTTGCCGTGAATGGTACGAATCTTGGACTGCTGCACAATTCCGGTCTCGACAATCGAAGACAGCGGAATCGCGTATTTCTCGGAGCCAAGCCGGATCAGCATAGCGGCAATGATCGACAGGGTGAGTGGAAGCTGTACCGAGAAGTTGGTGCCTTTGCCCGGGGTGGAATAGATCGTGACGTTGCCGCCGAGCGAAGAGATCTTCGATTTGACCACATCCAGCCCGACACCGCGTCCCGATACATCGGAGATAACCTCGGCAGTGCTGAAGCCCGGAGCAAACAGCATTTGGTAGGCTTCATCATCAGACATGCCTGCGGCCTGTTCCTCGGTTAGGATGCCTTTTTTGATTGCCGATTTCAACACCTTCTGCGGATAAATGCCTGTGCCGTCCTCTTCAATCTCAATGAACACATGATTGCCGCTGTGGAACGCCCGCAGGTGTACGGTACCGGTCTCCGACTTGCCGGCAGCGACCCGGTCGGCAATCGATTCAATCCCATGGTCCACTGCGTTGCGCAGCAAATGCACCAGCGGATCGCCAATCTCATCAATAACGGTGCGGTCAAGCTCGGTTTCCGCGCCGGTAACGATCAGGTCCACCTTCTTGTCCAGAGACTTGGCCAAATCGCGCACCATGCGGGGAAACCGGTTAAATACGGTATCCACAGGAACCATGCGCAGCTTCATGACAATATTCTGCAGGTCACCGCTGACACGGCCCATGTGCTCAACCGTTTCAGTCAGATCGCCGTTCTGAACCTCCGAAGCCAGCTGTTCCAGCCGCACCCGGTCGATCAACAGCTCGCTGAACAGGTTCATCAGCACATCCAGACGTTCAATATCCACCCGGATGGTCCGTGAAGGCGCTCCGCCGGTTTTGACCGGCGCAGTTCTGGCGCCCTCCTCACGGGCAGCCGAAACGTTCGCTGTTGCCGCAGGAGCAGCAGTTGCCGGTGCAGACTCGGCCGGTGCTGCTGTAGCTGCCGTCTCGGCTGCGGCCGTATCCTGTCCAAGCTGGCGCAGGGATTCCTGGTCAAGCGCTACCGCCGTCACATTCTCAATCTCTGAAAGATTGAGAATCATCGCCTGAATCTCCGGCGCCGCCTTCTGGGTTATGTAATAGAGCGAGAAGCCATAATCAAATTTCTCCTGCTCTATGTCCTGAACCGAAGGAAAGGATTTGACCACTTCACCGGAACGCTCCAGCAAATCAAACACCATATATGCGCGCACTGCTTTGAGTTGACAATCCTTACGAATCGAAACGTCAACATACATGACCTGGTGGCCTTCCTGGATGGACTGCTCCAGTACGGAGAACTGGAATTCATCCAGCGCCATGGAGGTTTCGGTTGCAGGGGCAGCAGCGCTTGCCGCTGGAGCTGCTCCGCTGGCACTAGGAACTTCACCGCGAACAATCGCCTGGAGCGAGGCTACAATCTCTGATACGTCAGCCTTGCCTTCCCCGCCAGCGGTAATATTCTCTACCATGGACTCCAGCGCATCCAAGCTTTTGAACAGCGTGTCAAAAATGAAATCCTGCATCTTCAGCTTGTTGTTGCGGACCAGATCGAGCACGTTCTCCATCTGATGCGTAAGTGATGCCAAATCCTCAAAGCCCATTGTAGCTGCCATACCCTTAAGTGTATGGGCGGAGCGAAAGATTACCTGTACGATGCTCAGATCCTCAGGATTTGCTTCCAGTCCCATCATACTTTCATTCAGTGACTGCAGATGATCATTTGACTCATCAATAAACATGGATAAATATTGGTTCATGTCCACTAACGAGCACCTCCCCTTCGAGTTCGCTTTTCCGTTATTTAACGGCTTGCACCAGCCTTGGAGCAATTTCTTGCAACGGCAGGATATATTTGACACACTGCAGCTCCACTGCGGAACGCGGCATGCCGTAGACGACACAGGTCTCTTCACTCTCGGCAAAAGTGGAAGTTACGCCCGAGTCGTATAGAGCCTTCATCATCCTCGCTCCATCACTGCCCATTCCCGTCATGATGACGGCGTGGCGCTCCAGAGCAGTGAGTGGAATCAGCGATTCGAACAGCACGTCCACCGACGGACGGTGGCCGTTGCGTGCCTCTTCTTTAGTCAGCGCAAGGGCATATTGTCCGCCCGTGGCTGGGACTACCTCAATATGGAAGCCTCCCGGCGCTATATAGGCGGCGCCTTGCCGCAGGATCATGCCCTGCTCGGCTTCCGCCACTTCCAGCGGGCTGAACGTATTCAGGCGCTGGGCCAGCGATTTGGTGAAATTGGGCGGCATATGCTGCACAATGACTACCGGCGCCGGGAAATCCGCCGGAATATTCTCCAGCAGCGCCTTAAGCGCCCGCGGTCCGCCTGTTGAGCAGCCAACGGCAACCAGCTTGCTCAGACCGCCGGCTCGGCGGCTGGCTGCGGCTGGTGCCTGCGGCTGCGACGGTGCTGCCGGCGGCTGAGCCGCTGCCTTCCGGGTCTCCTTGGAGGCCCGGGGCTTGACCGGCTCGGCTGCTGGCTTCAGCGGCTTGCGGGCAACTTCCGGCTGCTGGGTTGTCTTGCCTTCCGGCAGCACCTTGCGTTCTGGCAACTGCCGCAATTCCGGCTTGCCGCGTGCAGGCAGCCCTGAGGCAGCCGGGGACATTCCGGGCCCGCTTCTACTGGTACCGGGAGAAGAAGCACTGCCCTTTGCCTGTGCAGCAGGCGGATGGGCTGTCTCCTGCACCGGCGGCGCCTTGAGCGCGGAGGCTCTTGCTTCCCGCTGCTGGCGGGCCAGCATAGCTTCATTCATCTGCTCCCGGAGTGACTCTCCAACTGCCGTAATATCCTGTGAGCTTGAGATTGAAGGCTTGCGAATGAAGTCGAATGCCCCCCACTCCAGCGCCAGGATCGTTTCTTTCATGCCTTCTTCATTGATGCCAGACACCATAATTACCGGCAGCGGATGCTCGGCCATCAGGATCTTGAGTGCTTCAAGCCCATTCATTTCCGGCATCTCCACGTCCATGGTTACCAGATCGGGGGACAACCGATTTACTTTGTCCAGTGCCTCGCGGCCATTCGCGGCGGTGGCCGTCACCTGAAAATTCTGATCCTGTTCTATTAAATCGGAAATGATCTTGCGCATAAATGCAGAATCATCAACAACTAAAACTTTATATGGCTTCATATCATTTCCACCTCTGTTTCCCGAATCTTTTGCTCCATTATTTATTCCGTCTTAGCCACTTGTTGATGAATCCTTTGATGCCCTGTGGCTTCGCCGCTTGAGCATCCCCGCTGTTTATATACCGAACGGCCAGCCGCTGCACATCCTTGGCGGCGGAGCTGTTCGGGAAGAGCAGCGAGAAAGGAGTTTGCCGTTTGACGGCCTGGACCACATGCGGATCGGAGCTGATATATCCCAGAAATGAGACCTCCAGCTGCAGGAAACGCCGGGCTGCCATGCGGATTTTGTCGCTGGTCATTGTGGCCTCGCGTTCATCGCCCGCTTGGTTGACAATCAGCCTGAAGGCAGTTTCGGGATAGGAGTTGTGCACAACCTTCATCAGTGCATAAGCATCGGTGATGGCTGTTGGCTCAGGCGTTGTAACTACCAGACAATCATCCGCTGATGTGATGAACTTCATCGTTTCCTTGGACAAGCCCGCTCCTGTGTCAAAGAGAATATAATCCATCTTGTCGGCCATAAGCGCAATCTGATCCGTGAAGTATTCCAGATCGCTATCCGTGAGCGAGAACAGCTCATCCATCCCTGAGCCTCCTGCTATATATTGCAGCGAGTTCGGACCAAGCTGGATAATCTGGCCAATATCGGCCTCCCTCTTGAGCAGATGATACAGATTGTATTTCGCGGTCACCCCCATCAACACATCGATGTTGGCCATTCCGATATCGGCATCGAACAGCAGCACTCGCTTGCCCATTGCCTTGAGCGCCAGGGCGAAGTTAAGCGTGAAGTTTGACTTGCCTACACCGCCCTTCCCGCTGCATACCGTAATAATCCGCGCGGTGGCCTCACCGCCTGCTGCAGGCTTCAGGTCCTTGCTGGATACAAGCTGTCTCAAGGATTGTGCCTGGTCCATCACTCGCCACCCGTCCCCAGCAGCATGCCGGTCAACTGCTGCCCTGAAGCTGCCAGCAAGTCATCGGGAACATTCTGTCCATTGGTCATGTAGGATAAGGTAAGCGGGAAATCATTTAACACATTGAACAGCGGCCCGTAGCTGCCTGTCTCATCAAGCTTGGTGAAAATCACCTTGTCGAGCTGGTATCTTCCGAAATGCTCGGCAATCAGCTTCATGTCGCGGCTCTTGGAGGTCATACTGAGCACCAGGAAGGTTTCACTCCGCAGCTCTTTGGCCAGCAGGCTCTGCAGCTCCGCGACCAGCAGCTCATTGCGGTAATTTCGTCCGGCGGTATCCATCAGCACCAGGTCACAGCTCTCCAGCCGGAACAGCGCCCGCTGGAGATCTCCGGGTGACTGGACAACCTCCAGCGGAATGTTGAGTATAGCGGCGTAGGTACGCAGCTGCTCCACTGCGGATATCCGGTAGGTGTCCGAGGTGATCATCCCGACCTTGCGGCCTTGCTTAAAGAGCTGTTCGGCAGCAAGCTTGGCGATAGTTGTAGTCTTGCCTACTCCTGTGGGGCCGGCAATATATACAATCCGCGTATCGGGCGCGATGCCATGAGCTACCCGGCCGGACAAGAATTTCTCCAGCTGCTCCGCCAGCACCGTCTCAAACCGTTCTGCCGGCCAGATGCGGCCTTCCTCATCCCATGCATCAAACACGTTGCCAATCCATTCCTCAACCAGCACGGTGTCGGTTTCCTGTTCCAATAACCGCTCCTTAAGAAGCTCCAACCTTTCGGGAAGCTCCCTGGCCCCGGAGGCCTGCCTTGCAATCCGTTCCATCCAGTGCTTCATATCCCGGATCTCGCGGAGTACATCGTTCTCCTGCTCCGGAGCTGCTGCCGGCGGCTGGTCAAGTCCCAGCGATTCGTAAAGCGCTGACATCGAAGCCATAGTTTCCTGATTCAGCTTCGGTTTCCGCTCACGTGAACTCTCGGATTGCCCATCAGCTGCGGGCTCCGCAAGGACAGCTACCGCCCCTTGCTGCCTATGGTCTTCGGCTCTGGCTGCTGCCACCTCCGCATAGGTACGGCCAGCTTCAGCCGGTCTGGCTGCTTCCGGCTTCTCGGCTGTTGCAGCAGCGGCCGCTTGACGATAGGCCTGCGGTGCGGCGCTGCGGGGTATACTCTGCACAGGCACAGCCGCCTTCTCAGGCATAACTTGTTTGGGTTCGGTTTCTACAGCAGCGACAACTTCGATCTTTCGCTTTTTAAACATGCCCATGAACCCGCCGGTCCGGATTTCTTTGGTACTGAGAATAACGGCATCGCTTCCCAGCTCGCTGCGGATGGAATGCATCGCGTCAGGCATCGTATCGACCACGTAACGCTTCACTCTCATAAGTTCACCACTCCAACGCTTTGAATTTCAATATTTGGTTCCAGCTCACTGTAGGACAGTACCGGAATATCCTGCATCGTACGTTCAATGACCTGCCGCAGATACATGCGGATCGTCGGAGAAGTCAGCACAATCGGCTGCTGCCCGGATTGAATCAGGCGGTTGATCTGCTCGGTAAGCCGCTGATATACGGTCTGTGTGGATACCGGGTCAAGCGCAAGATAAGTCCCCTGCTCGGACTGTTGAACACTTTCCGAGATTTTTTTCTCCAGATTCGGCCCAACGGTTATGACCCGCAGCGTCTCTCCCGCCTGGGAGAACTGCTGTGTAATCTGACGGGACAACGACTGGCGGACATATTCGGTCAGGATGTCGGGATCTTTGGTATAGCTGCCGTAATCGGCCAGCGTTTCGAAGATCGTTACCAGATCGCGGATGGATATCTTCTCCCTCAGCAGCTTCGCGAGCACCTTCTGGACATCCCCGATCGCCAGCACCGAAGGAATTAGCTCGTCGACAAGAACGGAGTAATTCTCGCGCAGGTTGTCGACCAGCATCTTGGTTTCCTGACGTCCAATCAGTTCATGCCCATGGCGTTTGATCAGTTCCGTCAGATGTGTTGCCACCACGGAAGGCGGATCAACCACCGTATAACCGGATAACTCGGCGCGTTCCTTGACAGATTCATCAATCCAGAGCGCGGGAAGTCCAAAGGACGGCTCCACCGTCTCTATGCCATGAATGGATTCATCATCATAACCGGGACTCATGGCCAGATAGTGATTAAGTAATAATTCACCGCCGCCGACGTTATTTCCTTTAATTTTGATGACATATTCATTCGGTTTTAGTTGAATATTGTCGCGAATGCGAATAACAGGCACTACAAGTCCCATCTCAAGGGCACATTGCCGTCGAATCATGATAATTCTGTCGAGCAGATCGCCGCCTTGTCCGGTATCGGCCAGCGGAATCAGCCCATAACCAAATTCAAATTCGATCGGATCAACAGAGAGCAGATTAATTACACTTTCCGGACTGCGCACCTCTTCAATCTGTTTCTCCTCCACCAGTTGTTCCTCAGCAATCTGTTTGCGGTTAATATTTTCTCCCATCCGGTAAGCGGCAAACCCCAGCAGGGCGGCCAGTGGAAGCGTAGTGGTGAGATGAATCGGGGTAAACAATCCCAGGAAAGCAATGGTTGCAGCTACGATATACAGCAGTTTCGGATAGGACATCAGCTGTTTGGTCAAATCCTCGGCAAGATTACCATCAGAAGAAGCCCGGGTAACGATCAAACCGGCGGCAGTGGAAATCAGCAAGGCGGGTATCTGGCTGACCAGTCCATCCCCGATTGTCAATACGGAGTAAGTCGACAACGCCTCGGCAAATGGCATACCATGAATCGTCATCCCGATAATAAATCCGCCGATCAAGTTGATCAAGAGGATAATAATACTGGCAATCGCATCACCCTTGACGAATTTGCTGGCTCCGTCCATGGAGCCGTAGAAGTCCGCTTCGCGCTCAATCTTAAGCCGGCGCTCACGTGCCTGTGTTTCATTGATCAGTCCTGCATTCAAATCAGCGTCAATACTCATCTGCTTGCCGGGCATCGCATCCAGTGTAAATCTTGCACCTACCTCAGCGACACGTTCAGACCCTTTGGTGATTACTATAAACTGCACAACTACCAGAATCAGAAAGACGATGAATCCAATGGCGATCTGTCCGCCTGCAATCCAGCTGCCGAAGGTGGCCACCACTTCACCGGCTTCTCCATCTTTGAGAATCAGTTTGGTGGTTGAGATGTTCAGCGCAAGACGGAACAGGGTCGTAATCAGCAGCAGGGAAGGGAATATCGAGAATTCCAGTGCTTCCTTGGTATTCATCGCTACCAGTATAATCATCAGTGCAATAGATATATTAATAATCAACAGAACGTCCAAAAGCCATACCGGGATTGGCAGAATCATCATAAGCACGATACCGATGATGCCAAGCAGTACTGTTAGATCTTTCACTTTCAATGTCCTATACCTCCCCCGCCCTATCTCTTCTTGCCTTTAAGCTTATATACATAGGCCAGCACTTCGGCAACAGCCTGAAACAGGTCCGCGGGTACAACGTCCCCAATCTCGGCCCTCTGAAACAATGCCCGTGCCAGCGGCTTATTTTCCATAGTTACAATGCCATTCTCTTTGGCCAGCTCACGGATGCGCAGTGCCACATAATCCTGACCTTTCGCTATAATCTGCGGGGCTTCCATCTGGCTGCCGTCATATTTCAGCGCAACCGCGAAATGTGTCGGGTTGGTGATAATCACATCCGCCTTCGGAACCTCCTGCATCATACGCTGCATCGCCATCCTGCGTTGACGCTCGCGGATTTTGCCTTTAATCAGCGGGTCGCCTTCCATCTTCTTATACTCATCCTTGATGTCCTGCTTAGACATCTTGAGGTTCTTCTCATGCTCGTACTTCTGGTACATATAATCCAGCAAAGCCATAATCAGCAAAGCCGCTCCAATCTTGATTCCAAGACTCATGGTCAACCGGGCAGCGAAATTAAAAATCCCCTCCGCACTGACGTGCGACAGGGAAACAAAACTGTTCTTCTCTCCCCAAAGCGTGCTATAGACCAAATAAGAAATCAGAACCAGCTTAAAAATTGATTTCAGGAACTCTACAAACGAACGCATGGAGAAAATATTCTTGAAGCCTTTAATCGGATTGATCTTGTCGAATTTGGGTGTGATCCCTTCGCCCGTAGTCATAAAGCCCACTTGAGCCATACTCGATACCAGTGCCATGATGAATGTGATGCCTAGCAGCGGAGCAAGCAGCATAAGAATCTGCAGGCCATACTGATTAAACAGCTGCAGCACATTCTCAGGCGTAATCTCCAGCATCATGCGGTTGCGAAATACATCGGTATAAAGTGTCATGAAGCGTTCCTTCATATAACCGCCAAACATGGACAGGCTTAGCATGGCCGATAATAGGACCACTGCACCGGACAACTCTGCGCTTTTGGCCACCTGGCCTTTTTTGCGCGCGTCCTCCCGTTTCTTTGGCGTGGCTTTCTCCGTCTTTTCACCCGAGAAGAGTTGAAGATCCAGTCGGTAACGTTTCCTCTTAGGCATAACTCTCTCTCCTTACAGCCCTTAGGGGCTTTTGCCCATCAGGTTCAGCAGATTCTGCATGGATTCGAACATGATGTCGAACAGATTCTGAAACAGCACGGCCATTCCCGGCATCACTATCAGCAGCAAGCCCAGACCTACAATGATCTTCAACGGAACCCCGATAACAAATACATTGTATTGCGGTGCCGTTCTTGCCAGAAACGCCAGCCCCACGTCTGTGAGGAATAAGGCGGTAACCAGAGGAGCAGACATCTGAAAAGCCAGGATAAAAGACTGGGCAAAGCTCCGGACAAGGAACTCTGACAGACTTCCATCTATCATATTCAGGAATACATCATTATTCATAGGAATCCAGTTATAACTATAGACAATTGCGTTTAATAGATGGTGATGGCCGTTAATACTGAGAAACATCAGCAAAGCGATTATATACTTGAAGTTGCCAAGAATCGGCGAGGAGGCTCCGGTCATCGGATCAATCACGTTGGCAATCCCGAATCCGATCTGAATATCAATAAACGACCCGGCGGTCTGAATGGCCATAAACATGAGATAACCGATAAAACCGAGCAGCAGCCCAATAAGCACCTCTCTTGCGACCAACAGAATATAACTCAGATCCTGTGGCACCGTAAGGCCTGTCCCGCTGGCGCTATACACAACCATTGCGACAAAAAACGATATTCCGATCTTGAAGGTTGCCGGCACCCCTTGAGAAGAAAAGACAGGCACTACAACAAAAAAAGCGGAAATTCGACAAAAAATCAGCAGAAAGACGGGGAAACTTTGCAACCATGTCTCCATTTCCATAATCTAACCGATGTACATATAAAGATTGCCCAAAATTTGACTGGTGAAGTCGACCAGCTTCGTCATAATCCACGGACCGAACAACAACAAGGCCAGCAATACGGCTACGATTTTGGGAACAAACGCCAGGGTCTGCTCCTGAATCTGCGTTGTCGCTTGAAAAATACTGATGATCAGCCCTACCACCAGACCAAGAATCAGCATGGGAGCGCTCGTCTCCAGCACTAAATATACGGCTTGGCCTGCCAGACCAATAATAAACTCCGTACTCATTCCTCATGCCTCCTCTATCGTCAGGTGTTAAAGCTCATTAGCAGTGATTTTATAACCAGGTACCAGCCGTCCACCAGTACGAAGAGCATAATTTTGAAGGGCAACGAAATCATGACCGGAGGCAACATCATCATCCCCATAGCCATCAGTGTGCTTGCCACTACAATATCAATGATCAGAAACGGAATGAAAATAAGAAAACCCATAATAAATGCTTTTTTCATTTCTCCAATCGCAAAAGCCGGCACCATAACCGTCAGCGGAATATCATTATAAGTATCCGGTCTTGCAGACCCGGTATAACCCGTATAATTCATAAACAGCAGCAAATCTTTGGTGTTGGTCTGTTTGAACATAAATTCCTTCATGGGCGCAGCTGCCTTGTCCAGCGCCTCACTCTGGGTAATTGTTCCCTTGATGTATGGCTGCAGTGCCGTTTCATTCACAGTCGCAAGCGTCGGTGACATGATGAACAAGGTCAGGAACAGCGCCAGCCCCACCAGCACCTGGTTCGGAGGCATTTGCTGCGTACCTAGCGAGGTTCGAACGAATCCAAGCACAATCACAATCCGGGTGAAGCTGGTCATTAGAACCAGAAACGCCGGAGCAATGCTCAGAACCGTTACCAGAAGCAGAATGGAGATCGAACTGGTACCGCCGCTGGCCGCGTCTTCATTGCCAACCTGAATATTGATGTTTGGTATAGGATCAGCATGGATCGGATGCATCCAGACAATACTGGACATCAGCACCAGCAGAAACGCAAGAATCAGCTTTTTTCTCATAACTTCCTCGACTCTCCCTCAGGGTCCTCATCCCGAAGCAGCTCCTCGAGCTTCTCTTTGCGCTCTGGCGCATTGGCAAGCTTGGATTGCAGCGTCTCATAGAAGGACGGGTTCTCGCTAAGGTCGATTTCCTGCGAGGGCACCTCCCCCCGCAGCTTATTCTTAATCTTGGAAATAAGCGGCAGGAGAGGGTTCTTCTGCCCTGAGGATTGCTCCTCAAAAGAGGTGATAATCTGATCTACCTCAGCCTGGTCCGTAATTTTGTCCAGGAGGGTAATATTCTCGCCCACTCCGATCAGATAGAGGCTGTTGCCGATTTCGATCACCTGCATCGACTTGTTGGGTCCAAGACCCACCGCGCCAAGCGTCCGTATGGAACGCCCGCTCATAAAGGTCTGGTTGCGGCGTCCCAGAAAACGGATCAGCAGTACAATAAGAACAATAATTACCGCCAGAACAAGAATAACGTTAAACAGATTCAGCAGGGTATTACCTGTTCCGAGCGGCTGTGGCTGCGAATTGAAGAGCATGAAGTTTGTTTACACACCCAGTGTTTTGTTGATGGCTTCAATTACACGGTCAGCCTGGAAAGGCTTCACGATAAAGTCTTTGGCACCCGCTTGAATGGCATCGATAACCATAGCCTGCTGGCCCATGGCGGAACACATGATGACTTTGGCGTTGGCATCCACCTTTTTGATTTCTTTAAGGGCGGCAATACCGTCCATTTCAGGCATGGTGATATCCATCGTAATCAGGTCCGGACGCAACTCCTTAAATTTCTCTATAGCCTGAGAACCGTCCTGGGCTTCACCCACTACTTCAAATCCGTTTTTTGACAAAATGTCACGGATCATCATTCTCATAAATGCTGCATCGTCCACGATTAGAATTCGATTAGCCATTTTTACAAAATCCTCCCTAAGTATGCTTATTGTAGTTTTTGAATTCGGTCCCACTGGCTGACGATATCCGTAACGCGAACTCCGAAGTTTTCGTCGATAACTACGACTTCCCCCTTGGCAATGAGCTTGTTGTTAACTAAAATGTCTACCGGCTCACCCGCCAGCTTGTCCAATTCGATAATCGAGCCTTGGGACATTTCTAAAATATCTTTGATCTGCTTCTGGGTCCTTCCTAATTCTACGGTTACTCTCAGTGGTATGTCCATCAATAAATTTAAATTATTTTCATCAATGTTTGCAAAAGCTCCACCGCCCAGGGTGGCGAATTGCACCGGTTGCACATTTACATTGCGGTTTGGCGCGGGATTCGGCATGGATTGCGGCGGCTGCGGCTGTCCATAAGGCATCTGCGGCGGCATTCCATAAGGTGGCATGCCTGGCATACCATAGGCGGGCACTCCTGCCGGTGGATAATAATAGCCACCTTCCGGCATTCCCGGATAGGGAGGCATCCCTTGCGGTGGATACTGCGGCGGCATGCCAGCTTCAGGCTGAGCCGGAGGTGCTTGCTGCACCGGCGGTGCGGCGGGAGCAGGTGCAGCCGCAGGCTTGGTTGCTGTGTCTGTAGAAGAGACAGCCGCTTCCTGATCAGCGATGCTGACATCCCCAATCAGCATCGTCACCATATCCTTGGCGAATTGCACCGGCAGCAGCTGCATAATGGTAGAATCTATCAGATCGCCGATCTTCAGCCGGAAGGAAATCCGGATCAGCGTCTCATCATCCGGCAGGCTGCCTACGCCTTCTCCACTGGACATATTCAATATATCGATCCCCGGAGGGGAGATATTGACAAACCGGTTGAATATGGTTGACATCGAGGTGGCAGAGGAGCCCATCATCTGATTCATGGCTTCCTGCACCGCACTGATGTGAATTTCGTTTAGTTCCTCATCCTTCGGGTCACCTTCACCGCCGAGCATCAGATCGGCTATCACCTGGGCATCCCTGATCTTGATCACCAGGGAATTGATGCCCTGGAATCCGTCCACATATTGCACATGAACAGCGACATGGGGCCTTGGGAATGCTTCTTCGAACTCTCCGCGTGTGATGATGGAGACCTGTGGGGTAGTGATATCCACTTTTTTGCCCAGCAGTGTTGAGAGTGCTGTTGCTGCGCTTCCGAACGTAATATTGCCAATTTCGCCCAATGCATCCTGTTCAAAAGGGGTCAGATAATCGTCGACCGTCTTCTCAGGGACTGCCATCGTCCCTTCAGCCGATTGTCTGAGGAGGGCGTCAATTTCCTCTTGCGATAAATAATCCTTACTCGTCAAATTCTTCAACTCCTTCACTGACAATCTCGTCGATCTGCACCGCTACACGTTCCTTAACCATCCCTGGACTTCCGATAAATTTAAGCTTGTTCCCCACTTTGATGGACAGCCCGGAATCCACATTTTTGTTCAGGGAGATTACGTCTCCGATGCTGAGTCCCAGGAACTCGGAAATGGACAACCTTGATTCACCCAGCTCAGCCACTATAGGAAGCTGGGCCTTATGTACCCTGGCTTTGATGGCCGCAAGCTCGCCTTCGTCGCGTGTTTTTTTCTCGGATACAAACCACTGATGGACGGACAATCTGGACATAATCGGCTCAAGCACGACATGGGGTATGCACAGATTAATCATTCCTGTCGTATCCCCTATCTTGGTGCTTAAGGAGATCAAGGCGATCGTTTCATTGGGAGATACAATCTGCATAAATTGCGGATTGGTCTCCAGCGCCTCCATCCGCGGATGGATGTCCAGAATCGTCTTCCAGGCCTCCTGAAGGCTCTCGAAGCACCTGCTGAATATCCGTTCCATGATGGTCGTTTCAATTTCAGTCAGGGAAGTAATCTTCGACGGTGCAATTCCGAACCCTCCCAGCAGCCGATCCAGCATGGCGAAAGCAATATTCGGATGAACCTCCATCACCATTCGGCCTTCCAGCGGCTCAGCTTCAAAAATATTCAGTATCGTCATTTTAGGAATGGAGCGGATAAACTCATCATAAGGGAGCTGCTCTACCTGAACGACATTGATCTGCACAAAGGTTCGCAATTGGGCCGAAAAGTACGTAGTAAGATAGCGGGCAAAGTTGTCATGAATCCGCGTGAGACTGCGGATATGGTCTTTCGAGAAACGCACGGCCCGTTTGAAGTCGTAAGAGCGGATCTTTTTCTGTGTTTCTTCTTTCTTTAGTTCGTCGGCATCCATTTCACCGGATGAAAGTGCAGCAAGCAATGCATCAATTTCGTTTTGTGATAGTACATCAACCATTCAATCACCCCCCTGGCAAAGAATATACACACCGGCAAGCTAAATCCCAGTCTTAATAAAATAGGTTACATCAATCAGGGTCAGCTGGCCCTCGGTCAAGGTTTTGTTGATCAGATTCACCAGCTTGCTGCTAAGCTGATCTTTCCCCTTGGCACCGTCAAGCTCTTCCGGGGTTGAATCGGCGAGTGTTTTGATAATAATCGGCTTGATTTTGATATCCTTTATTTTCTCAAAGGCTTCTTTAGATTCCACGGAATTCAGCTGGAACGCAAAATTTATTTGAACGATATAATCGGGATCGGCAAGATTAGTTTTGATGTCAGTAATTTCGGCTGTAAGCTCGACAATCTGATCGGCGCTCAGGTGATTAGCCTCCACATTCTGCACGGCAGCATTTACGGGGTCGGCGTCACCCGGAAAAAATTTGCCCATCAATAAAATTCCGGCTACTGCTATTAGAGAAATGGCAAGGATAATCGTAATGAGCCACGGCAGCATCTTCTTCATGTTAGCTCCTCCATTGATTGAATTTTGATGGTCGCAGCATGGTTGCCTATGTCCCTGTTGTAGTCCCGGATCTTAAGAATGACCTCATCGGCTTTTTCCAGTACAATCAGCCTTTTTCCGGTTACGAGCGTAATATACGTGTCCGGACTTTCTTCTACCATTTCTACTAGCAGTGCGTTTAGCCACATAGGTGTACCATTTAAACGGGTTACCGAGATCATTACAGGCCTCCTAACAAAAAATGGGGGGGAGGATGTCTCCCCCACGACTTGATCAGTTTATTCAGTGAAATTTAGATTAACGCTTCAGGTTAACAACTTCCTGCAGCACTTCATCCGAAGTGGTGATAATCCGGGAGTTGGCCTGGAAGCCGCGCTGCGCCACGATCATCTCGGTGAATTCACCGGTCAGATCGACATTGGACATTTCCAGTTCGCCGGCGATGATGGCTCCGGTGCCTGCTTCAGCACTGTTGGCCACAACCGTTTCAAAAGTACCCTCCGGATTGGCATTCAAAGTCATCCGGTACAGATTCCCGCCGATTTTCTCCAAACCTTGCGGATTGCTGATTTTGGCAATCCCAATCTGTAAATCGGCTGTTGTAGTTCCATCTGGCATGGTCTGAATAATGAACCCGTCTTTGGAGATAGAGTAGGCCGTAGCTTCCGGATCCAGAACAATCGGAGCATTTCCGGTATCTAGAACACGCATGCCATCAACCGTCAACAGGCTGCCGTTGGCATCCACAGTGAAATTCCCGGCACGTGTCAGGAAAGGCACCTCCTGATCGTCTCCGAGATTGACCAGGAAGAAACCATCACCGTCGATACGCAAGTCGGTTGGCACATTGGTAGTCATCGCACTTCCGTTTAGATGCAGTGTATCGATAGACGAGATACTTACGCCGAGACCGATCTGCTTGGCGTTAACTCCGCCCTGGCCGTCTTCGCCTGGTGCGGAAACACCGGATACCGTCTGGCTCATAATATCCTTGAACATTACGCGTCCTGATTTGAAGCCGATGGTGTTGACATTGGCAATGTTATTGCCGATAACGTCAAGCTTGGTCTGGAACCCGCGCATTCCTGAAACACCTGAGTACATAGATCTGATCATTATTATTGTCCTCCCGGGTATAGAGCCTGCAAGGGCTCATGAATAAGATAAGGTGAAGTGTGGGACCGCGTCAGTCGGTCGGCGGTCACCGCGGCTTTCCGTTAGGACCAGCCGGATTATGAGATGATAACGGCACTGTCAATTTGTGTGAACACATTGTCTTTCATGGAGCTTCCATCCATCGCTGTGACCACGGTGCGGTTCTGCACACTAACGATCAGAGCCATGTCTTTCATTAGAATTAAGGATTCCTTGCTGCCTTTGGCTGCCGCTTTGTCCACAGCGGACGAAATCTCAGCCAGTTGGGAGCTTCCAAGCTCAATTCCTCTTTGTTCCAGACGTTTCGCAGCATGATTGCTGAACTTAAGCAGATTCTTCTGCAGAACACTTTCAAAGGTTGCTTCGGGAGCCGCAGCCTGCGACTTGGACAGCGGCGTGCGCTGTAGTGCCGAAGAATGAACAGGAGCCGGGTACATCTGGCCTATAGTAAGCCTGTCGCTCATGTGGTTCCTCCGCTCTCCCCGCCTTCTCCTGAAGTTGCTGGAATTAAATCAGCTTCATTCTTGGGGGTTGCATTTTGAATTTCGGTAATATCAGTGATTGCGATTCGTGCTGCACCCACAACTGCATATTGAATACCGCTGGAGACTACAATCGATTCGACTGTTCCTGTAACGGGCAACTTTGTTTTGGCGTCATTCCAGGTAATCTCCTTGCCGATAAGACCGGATACGTTACCAAGCGACTGGTTCATAGCCGTCAGCTGGGTAGAGATATTCATCAGCTGTTCCAGAGAAGTAAACTGCGCCATCTGAGCGATGAACTCCTTGTCCTCCATAGGCTGCATGGGGTCCTGATGCTGCAATTGGGTAATCAGGATCTTCAGAAACTGATCCTTGCCCATTACTGAGCCGCCTACCGTCTTCTTGATTGAATTCGCTGTGTTCGCTGAACTGGAATTATTGACTGCATTCGTTTCTGCCATGTTATTCACCTCGCTTTCTAAACACTTAAGCTTTGGCGGAGAAGGTTCCTCCATCATTGCCATGCTCCTGACCGGCACCGGATACCCAATCTCTCCATTCGCCATTCAGCTCTGCAGCCAGCACAGCATCTCCTGCCTCTTCACCCCGCTCTTTGGAGCGTCGATCGGATTGCGACTGCTGTTGGCCAGCACCTGCTCCCGCCTGGCGTCCATCTTGACCGGACTGTGATTGCAGCGGCGTGTTGTTCTGGGTTACCTCAAGCTTCTCGACCTGCAGACCCTGAGACACCAGTGCTGCCCTCAGCTGATTCATCTGCTGATCCAGCATATCCTTCGCAGCTGCATGCTCGGTGACAAATTGGGCAATCAGATGTCCATTCTGCATGGTGATCTTCACATCGACTTGGCCGAGATTCTCCGGAAACAAAGAGATCGTTGCTTCAGCCAACCCGCCTTGGCGGACGATTTCAAGCTTGCCTGTTATAAACCCGGTCATCTCCTGAGCGAATTGCTGAACGGGAACCTGTGGAGCCTCTGCCTTCATGGGAGCCGTTATTCCACCCCGCAGCGATAACTGGCCTGCAGTAACAACTTCATGTTCCTGTGCTCCTGTTGTAGCCTCTGGCACCGCTTCTAGGCTGGTTTCAGTGACCTTCAGACCTTCCAAAGCCATTCCTGCTTTGGCAGCTGTACTGACCTGAAGTTCTGTTTCAGCACTGGTGCTCACTACCGCCGCATCTACCGGAGCTGCTGCAGTTGCATTAGTAACTACAGGCACTTGGGCAAATCTGGTCGTGTGGACAGGTGCGGCCTGATCTTTCGGTTTGGCAGGCACCATCAATGACTGCTCGGCCATTACGGCCGGACTAGCCGCCATCTGAGGCTGCGATGTCTTGATAGTGGCTTCTGCCGGAAGACTCTGCTCCAGCAAGATGGAGAACTGATTCAACAACCGAATGCCCTGTTCAACTACATCGGTCTTCCCTTCCTGTCCAGCTGTCTGGATCAGGGTTGCCAGACTGTGCAGCTCGTCCTGAACAGCGAAACGCAACGTTTCCGGATTCTCTGCCAGTGGTGACAAGGTTGGCGCGGCACCGGAACTCTCAGTCTCCGTAGGAGTGCTGCCTGAGGATAACAAGCTCGTCACCTGTAGCAGCCAGCTCTGCAAGGCGGCCAGAATCGCCGGATCACTGCTGATGGCTTCATCCAGCTGCTCCAGCTTCACGGTAAGCTCGTCCAGCACTGAACTGTCGGCAGTTGCCTTGTCAGCTGTTTCTTCACCTGTGTTCTGCACGGTATGTAGAAGACCCTGCAGTAAGGATACAAGATCAGCAGTCAGCGGCACTGTGGCAACAGCTGCTGCTGCGCCACCCATGGTTTGGGTCAACGTCTGGGCAAAAGGCAATGTGGAAGCAGTTGTTCCGTTTGCGGCCGCCAGAGCGCCAGCTGCTGTCGCTACTGTACCTGCGGTTACAGGAGAAGCAGAACCCGAAGGCAGAACCGTGCCGCCCGTAAACGATTGAACGACTAAACTCATATTTTTTTCACCTCCCTTCAAATGCAATCTCATTGCTCGTTACTCTACTTGCTGCTGACCAGCCGGTTCGCAATCTTAGCTGTCTGCACAGCATTTTTTTTGGTCATTTCCGCCAGAATGGAAGAGCGGACACTATCGCTGACGCCTGTTAGAATCGAAATTACCTTGTCTGAACTCAGCTTGTACATTTCTGTCAGCAGAGAAGCTGCTTCAGTGGCAGGCATCGCTGCAAATGTCTGGCTGAGTTTCTCCTTGTCAAGGCTGGTCGTTGCCGCAGGAGCAGCCGCGGTAGCCTCTTGCTTCAATCGGGATTGAAGGGCTGCAATAGCCATATCGGTCGAAGAGACGGTTTCCTTTAGCTTAACCGATACTTCCGCAGCTTTTTTAGGATCCATCTTCTCCAGAATGGCTGTTTTACTGGCATTGTTCATGGCGCTGAAGATTTGAACCATCTCTTCCGTGGTCAGATTCTCCATAATCGGTGCTGCCTTGGACGCCTTCATACCGCCGTAGAGCTTGGCCAGGTCGGACACCTGTTTCTCATAAGGATCTTCCGTTTCCTCCGTAGCGGCCACGGCTTCGGCCTCTTCCTTCAGCTCCGCAATATCTTTCTTGAGATTTTCTACCTGCTCAGCCTGTGCGACATTAACTTCATTGGCCTTGGCCACGGCAGCCTTTTCTTCTTCAATTTGCTCTTTCAGCTGCTTGATTGTCTTATCCGAGCTTTCCTGCTGCGCTTCGGATGGATCTGAATCTTCGTCCGGAGCTGCCGACGGGTCCGCAGGGGGATCAGGCACCCATTTTTCTATGAACGGGATCTTATTAGCTACCTCAAGCACATTGTTGCGGATATCCATATTGAACAGCGTGAGCAGCACTCCAAGCATAACAAGCAAAAAGATAATCGGTATCATCAAGAACAGGAATCGTTCAAATTTGCCTGCTGACTCTTCATTCTCTATTTCCATATCATTTTTAGCCACAAGCGGAAACCTCCCGGGTTAGAGGGATTTCATCGCGAAGCGGACGGTAGCCATCTCATCCAGTTCGTTTTGTTCCCGTAAAATCATATTTTGCTGGAACAAGGTTTGCGCCTTGTCCTTCGCCTTCAGCCATACTTTCTCGTCCAGCACCTTAGTGCTGAGCTGGTCCTGCTTGATCTGCACCTCTTGTTGAGCACGGCTGATGTCCATATGCTTGCGGGCAATACATATATCCAGAAAATCCACATATTCCTGCATTTCACGGATTTTGGAGAGCGGCGTTCTATGCTCGGCTGCCGCCTGCAAAGCTTCCATGGTCATCTGCCGCTGCGAAGTTAATTCTTCAAGGCTTCTTTCCTGAGCTTGCAATTCGACAAGGGCACCTGAAAGCATCCATTCTGCCTGCGTCTTTTCATTGCCCTTCAAATCGACAACCTTTTGGAAAGTATAATGAAACCTCATACTGCCAGATCAGCTCCTTGAGAATTGAGAAATTAGGGATTCTTGCACTTCAGCCAGCGTTACTTTCTCATCTACCTTTTGCTTCGTGAAATCCCAAATGCTGTCGATATAATGGATCGACTCGTCGATCTGGGCATTGGAGCCTCTCTGATACGCTCCGATATTAATCAGGTCTTCTGAATCCTTGTACACGGCCATCAGCCGTTTGATGTTCTCGGCGGCCGCAATCTGCTCTTTAGGAGCAATATCCTTCATCACACGACTGATGCTGGAGAGCACATCAATCGCCGGGAAATGGCCTTTGTTGGCTATGTTGCGGTTGAGCACGATATGACCGTCGAGGATACCGCGCACAGCATCCGCAATAGGCTCGTTCATGTCATCCCCATCCACCAGCACAGTGTAAAAGGCTGTAATCGAACCGGTTGGACCGGTCCCTGCCCGTTCCAGCAGTTTGGGCAAGCTGGCGAATACGGAAGGCGTATACCCTCTCATCGCCGGCGGTTCGCCAACCGCCAGTCCTACCTCACGCTGTGCCATCGCATAGCGGGTAACTGAGTCCATCATCAGCATCACATTGAGGCCACGGTCACGGAAATATTCCGCGATCGTGGTAGCAATCAAGGCGCCCTTGATTCGGATCAAGGCCGGCTGGTCAGAGGTAGCTACAATGACTACTGAACGCTGCAAGCCTTCAGGTCCCAGATCACGTTCGATGAAATCCAGCACCTCACGACCACGCTCGCCAATCAGCGCTATCACATTGACATCAGCCGATGTATTGCGGGCAATCATGCCCATCAAGGTGCTTTTGCCAACCCCTGAGCCGGCGAAGATCCCAACCCGCTGCCCTTTGCCTATGGTAAGCAGTCCGTCAATCGCTCTTACGCCAATGCTGATCGGTTCCAGCACTCTCGGACGGTTAAGCGGGTTGGAGGGAATATTAAAGGTCGAGCTATGCGGCATCCGGGCCGGGATCAGAGAGCCGTCCAGCGGCTGTCCCAGACCATCTAGTATTTTGCCCAGCAGTTCTGAACCTACCTGAACACTCAGCGGTTTGCCGGTTCCCACCACATCACAACCCGGTCCAATCGCCTGCAGCTCACCGAGCGGCATCAGCAGAACCTTATTGTCCCGGAAGCCTACTACCTCGGCCTGCAACGGCTTATTGCCCTTGGTAGGGTAGATATAACATACATCCCCTATGCTGGCATCCGGCCCTTCCGATTCAACCATCAGACCGATAACCTGTGTAACCTTTCCGTTGATGCGTACCGGATCGAAGTTGCTCAACTGCTCTTTATAACGCCGGCTGTCAAGCATCCTCTTCCCCATTTCTGCTCTCATCACTGTCCAGGGCGATCCGGACAAGCTCTTTTTTGATCTCGGCCAGCTGGGTATCGATACGTGCATCAATACTGCCGAAGGAGGAGCGGATTACACACCCCTTGTCCTTCACTGTAGAATCAGGGAGAATCTGCAGCTCAGCCTGCGAGTCAACCGCCAGTGACAATTCCTCCCTGGCCGCATTGACAAAAGCAAACTGGGCCGGAGAGACACATAACGAAATCATTCCCTGCTCACGCTTGCGGGCCAGATTCTTGCGGATCAGTTCTATCGTGAACAGCGGTTCCACCGTCAACTGCTTGTCCACAATCTTCTCGGCAATATCACAGCTCAGCTCCACCAGAAACGGCTCAGCCTCCTGAATGATCATATCCCTTGCCTTGTAAGCTTCCTGCAGCACACTGCTCGCTTCTTCCATCATATCAGCCAGCTTCAATCTCATTTCCCGATCAGCCTCTGCCATGCCTTCCTGATAGCCTTGCTGATAAGCTTCCGCTTTCACTGCCGAGGTAAACTGCTCATCCTGCTCGCGACGCTGACTCCACCACTCCTCGGCCTCTGTCTTCGCCGACTCCACAATGTTCTCCGCTTCAAGGGAAGCGTTTCGTACCTGGCTTTCGGCGAATTCCTGCGCATCCTTAAGCATCTGCTTGCGAGCCTGCTCTGCCGCTTCCCGGGCCGGGTCCTCATAATGAGCTTCTTCCCGGTTCTCTTCAGCGGCAGGCTCCTCGGTAAGGCCGGCATGATGCCTGGCCTGTTCCAGTCTCTTCAGCACATCTACAGGAACATATTGGGAGTGTTTGATCAGCTTAGACAATTATGTCATCTCCTCCACCACGGGCGATGATGATCTCACCGGATTCTTCCAGTCTGCGGATCGTTCCGACTATGCGGGTCTGGGCTTCTTCCACATCACGCAGCCGAACCGGTCCCATGTACTCCATTTCCTCGCGGAAGGTTTCCGCCATCCGTTTGGACATGTTGCGGAAAATAACATCCCGCACCTCTTCGCTCGCCACCTTGAGCGCCAGCTGCAAATCGGCGTTGTCGATGTCGCGGATAATCCGCTGGATTGCACGGTTGTCGACATTGACGATATCCTCGAACACAAACATCCGCTTCTTGATCTCTTCGGCAAGCTCCGGGTCCTGAATCTCCAGGGAATCCAGAATGATCCGCTCTGTTCCCCGGTCTACGCCATTCAGAATCTGTACAATCGACTCGATGCCTCCGGCATTCGTATAGTCCTGAGTAACAGTTGCCGACAGCTTTTGTTCCAGCACCCGCTCAATCTGGGTGATAACTTCGGGAGAAGTGCTGTCCATCACGGCAATTCTGCGCGCAACTTCAGCTTGCTTCTCCTGCGGCAAGGACGACAGAATCGCTGCCGCCTGTTCAAATTGCAGATAAGACAACACCAGCGCTATCGTCTGAACATTCTCATTCTGGATAAAGTTCAGAATCTGATTGGGATCAGCCTTACGGGCAAAATCGAAAGGCCTAACCTGCAGCGTGGCGGTCAAACGGTTGATAACCTCCATCGCCTTGGTCGATCCCAACGCTTTCTCCAGAATTTCCTTGGCGTAATTGATACCGCCTTGTGAAATATATTCTTGGGCGAGGCAAATCTGATGAAACTCAGCCATGATCGACTCTTTCTCACCGCTGTCCACCTTGCGGACGTTGGCGATTTCCAGAGTCAGCTGTTCGATTTCCTCATCCCTTAGATGTTTAAAGATTTGTGCCGAAACCTCCGGCCCGAGTGTAATTAGCAGAATCGCAGCCTTTTGGCGGCCGCTGAGCATCTGCTGGCTAGCTTTTGCCATTAATTATTTCACCTCTGTTCATCTGCAAGCCAGGTGCGCAGCAGATTTACGAATTCGTCCGGTTTCTTCTTAGCCAGGCTCTCAAGCTGCTTGCGAACCTGGCTTTCGTTCGTCACGCTCTCCATATTTATAGAAGGGAACTCTGTAGGAACCTGAAGCGGAATGTCCTCTTCTTCCTCTTCCACCGGCTGTTTACGGCTGCGGTAGAATAAGTATCCGCCGCCTGCGCCCAGCAGGAGGGCAACTGCTCCAATCGCCCAGATCATCCAGGTTGCCAGTCCGCCAGCCGCGTCTTCGGCAGCTCCGCCGCCAAATTGTTGTGAGTACACCGAAACTTTTTTCAATAAATCAGCGTCTGTATAATCAGTTCCAGAATCAGCTAATGAGGCGCGGACAATATTAACCAGGATGTCCTCTATAGCATCATTTGTTGTATCATCCAAAGTTGTTGCTCCGTTAGGTGGTTCAACTGCAACATTTATGGTTAAATCTTTAACAGAATAAGGGCTTGCAATAATATCCTTAGTGATTCTACTAACCTCAAAGTTCCTCGTCTCCGATGATTCTTCAGAGGTAGATGTACCAGAATCCGTTCCTGCCGGATAGCCCGCGACATCCTCAGAGCCTGTACCCGCAACCCCACCGTCCGTGTTAGCCTGGCCTGAATACGTTTTGCTGATAATTTGCGAACTGATTTCAATACCCTTCATATTCTCAGCATCCACCGGCGCAACAATATTCTCTTGGCGATTCTCCTTGTCAAAGTTCAGCTTGGAGAACACCAGAACATCAACTTTATCGGGACCTGTAAGCGTGCTGAGAAATTGTTTCACATTCTTCTTCACTTCTTCTTCAAATTTCTTCTGAAGGGCGAAGTTCTCTTCAACCTGGCTGGATACGCCGGCTTGCCCGCCTTTGGCGGTTGGCATCAGTTCGACCTCGTTGTTCGCTATGGTAATATTCTCAACCGGCAGGTTGGGTACCGCAGTCTTAACAAGGTTGAAGTAGCCATCGATATTGTCCTGGCTTGGTCTGAACCCCGGATCAAAGGATAACACTACGGAAGCAGAAGCCTGCTCCTGATCCGCCTGGGAAGCAAATACTGTTTCTTTGGGCAGATTGACGAGCACCTTGGCGTCCTTAATTCCTTGCATGCGCCGCATCAGCTGCTCAACTTCACCGTTGATGGCGTTGTTGTACTTCACATTAAATTCACTGTCAGTCGTCCCTATCATGGACGAGCTTTCATCAAAGACCTTAAAACCGATAGATCCACCCTGCACAATTCCTTGCGAACCGATATTCACTTTAATCCGTGCAGCGTCTGTACTCGGCACCGAAATGCTCTGCCCGTCAGGGCTTAGACGATAAGGGATGCCGGCTGAATCCAGAAAGGTCATAACCCCTGCTGAATCCGTACTGTCCAGGTCCTTAAAAGCCACTTCATATTCTGTCTTGGATAATTGCATGGTCAAAACTACGATTATTAAAATGATGATAAACAGTGTGGAGAAGAATAAAATCTTCTGTTTACCGCTGAATCTGTTCCAATACAGTGTTATTTTCTCTCTGTACTGGGCCAATCTTTCATTCACAGTGTCACCCCATCCGAAACTAAGCTAGGATTATTTAAATCTGCGTTCTCATAATTTCCTGATAGGCTTCAATCATTTTGTTGCGGACCTGTGTGGTCAGCTGCAGGCTGAGCAAGGCTTGCTGGGAAGAAATCAGCGCTTCATCCACATTCACTTCTCCAAGCACAAATCTGTTGTTCATCTCTTTGGCTTGCGTTTCCTGGTCAGCCACCTGATTTAGCGCATTCTCCAGATATGAGCCGAAGCTCTGCATGGAGCCGGCCGGAGTGGGTGAAGCTTCGGCCGCCGCCGTCTTCATGGTAAGCTGTTGAATCGCACCGGTGCCTATAGATATATTCTGTATCATTCTTTTCCCCCCTTAAGCGTAGTTTCCATTAACGGCCAATCTCAAGCGCCTTCATTACCATGGCCTTAGAAGCATTAAGCATCGTGACGTTGGCGTCATATGAACGTGAAGCCGACATCATGTCCACCATCTCTTTGACCATATCAACATTGGGCATATATACATATCCACTCTCATCCGCGTCAGGATGTCCCGGGTTGTATACCGGTTTAAGCGGCGAGGTATCATTTATAATGGAGCTCACCTTGACTCCAGCCTGGGTTCCGTTCATTTGGGAGTTCAAGATATTGGAGAAGCTGCTCTGGTCTGCCGTTTCCATAACCACAAGCTTACGCTTGTAAGGAACGGCCTTGCCATCCACCACAGATGCACGTGTTGTCTCCGCATTCGCAATATTGGATGAAATCACATCCATGCGCAGCCGCTGGGCGGTTAAGGCTGAAGCGCTAATTCCTAAACTACTGCCAAAGTTCATCTTCTCTATCTCCCCTCAATTACAGTGCGCAGCATGCTAATCTGATTGTTCAGCTGCCCTACATAAGAATTGTACCGAAGCTGATTCTCTGCCGCAAGCGACATTTCCCGCTCTATATCCACATTATTGCCATTGTTGTTCATAGAGGTAGTTTCATCTGTGCTGACAACTGCGGCTGGTACTAAAGTATTGGTTCCGAACTGAAAATGGCGGTTGTCTGTCACTTTGGCATTCAGCGTGGGTTTCAGTCCGCCCTCCTGCTGCTGCAGGATGCTCTCGAATGAAACATCAGAGCGCTTGAAATTCGGTATATCCTGGTTAGCCACATTATTGGCCAGCACAACATGTCGATCATTGGCTGCATCAATGCCGCCCTGTAATCGCTGAAAACTGACACCGTTTAACAAACCCATTTAAACCCTCCTTAAAAACTATCATAATGGAAAGAATTCCACAACTTCTTCTCAGTTCCTGCTTGTTTCGACAAATAAAGCTAAAATTTTTATTATTTTAGTCGAATGTTGTCGTTTTGATTGCTTCTCGCATACATTGATTCTCTTAGAATTTGTATATTATTACAATAAGAAATAAGCCCTATCTTTTCAGAAAAGAGAGGGCTTAAAGCATGCTTTTTCTATTATATTCCTTTTTTATGCCATATAATGCTTTTATTTCTCATATATTAACTCTTTTCAACTTAAATCGGACACCTTCTTGTAAATCCCTAATTCTATATACCTAATTTAGAACTATTCAAGTTTTGTCGGACTATAGAATATACTGACTGAGGTCACGATCCTGTGCGATGCTGGCTAATTTCTCACGAACATACTCCGGAGTGATCACCATGGTATCCAAAGTCAGCTCAGGAGCCTCGAAAGACAAATCCTCGAGCAGCTTCTCCAAAATGGTGTGCAGACGCCGTGCGCCAATATTCTCCATATTCTGATTAACCGAGGCGGCGATTTTGGCAATCTCGTAGATGGCTTCCTTCTGGAACTGCACATCGATGTTCTCTGTCTTCAGCAGATTGACGTATTGCTTGGTCAGCGCGTTCTCCGGTTCAGTCAGAATCGAGACGAAATCCTCCAGAGTAAGACTGCTCAGCTCTACACGGATTGGAAAACGCCCTTGAAGCTCCGGTATAAGGTCCGAAGGTTTGGCAATATGAAAGGCACCCGCTGCCATAAATAGCACGTAATCGGTCTTCACAGGCCCGTATTTGGTCATCACTGTGGAGCCCTCGACGATCGGCAGAATATCCCGCTGAACCCCTTCACGTGAAACATCGGGCCCGGAGCCTTTTCCCTGGCTGGCCACTTTATCGATTTCGTCAATGAAAATGATCCCAGTCTGTTCCGCGCGCGAAACAGACTCCTGGATCACATCATCCATATCAATCAGCTTGGTGGCTTCATCCTGGGTTAGCACCTTGCGCGCTTCGCGGATCGGCAGCTTGCGTTTCTTGGTGCGCTTCGGCAGCAGACTACCGAACATCTCCTGCATATTCATGCCCATCTGGTCATTGCCCTGACCGGCAAACATATCCAGCATGGTTGGAGAGCTGTCCTCCACATCAATTTCGATGATGTCCTCTTCCAGCTGTCCGGCCAGCAGCTTAAATCGGACGCCACGGCGGCGTTCACTCAGGCTGCCGTCTTCGGTCTCCTCTTTGGTCTCCTCGGCTCCGGCACCGTTGCCGCCAAAGATCATTTCAAACGGATTGCGCTGCGATTTATTCTTGGAGGAGGAGGGGACGAGAATCGAAACGATCCGCTCGTTCGCCAGCTCCTCTGCCCGGTCCTTAACCTTCTCGGTCCGTTCCAGCTTCACCATCCGGATTGAGGTTTCGACCAGATCACGCACCATGGATTCCACATCACGGCCTACATAACCAACCTCCGTGAACTTGGTGGCTTCCACTTTAATAAACGGTGCATTAACTAGCTTCGCCAGCCGCCGGGCAATCTCGGTCTTGCCGACACCGGTAGGTCCAATCATGAGAATATTCTTGGGAACGACTTCATCACGCAGCTCCTCGGCCAGCAGACTGCGGCGGTAACGATTGCGCAAAGCCACGGCTACCGACTTCTTAGCCAGCTTCTGGCCGACGATATATTTATCCAGCTCAGCTACAATTTGACGGGGTGTAAGCGATTGATTCAACATCGTGAATTCCTCCCTTTCCTGACTCCTCTGGCCTTACAGATGTTCTACAATAATATTCGAATTCGTATATACACAAATCTCGGAAGCAATCTGCAGGGCTTCTCTGGCGATATCCGCCGCAGCAAGCTGCGGGGCATGGCGTTTCAGGGCCCGCCCCGAAGCGAGCGCGAAATTGCCGCCAGAGCCAATGGCCAGCACATCATCATCAGGCTCAATAATCTCGCCGTTGCCGGAGATCAGCAGCATGCCCTCTTTGTCCATCACGATCATCAGCGCCTCCAGCTTGCGCAGGATGCGGTCCTGCCGCCAGTCCTTGGCCAGCTCAACCGCTGCCCGCTGCAGATTGCCATGGTGTTCTTCCAGCTTGCCTTCGAATTTCTCGAATAACGTAATGGCATCGGCTACCGACCCGGCAAACCCGGCAATAACCTGCCCTCTGTACAGACGGCGCACCTTCTTGGCGGTCGTCTTCATAATCACGCTTTCTCCGAAGGTAACCTGGCCATCTCCAGCGATGGCGGACTGGCCGTTATGTCTCACTGCACAAATGGTTGTAGCATGAAAGCTGGGTAACATTTTGCGACCTCCTCAAAGTTTTGTGAGCGTTACTTCTCTTGAATACACTTCGTACAAAACTCGCTTCGTAAGCATACGCTTAGTTTTGTGAGCATGACACCACTCGAATATTCTTCGTACAAAACTCGCTTCGTAAGCATACTCCAAGTTTTGTGAGCGTTACTTCTCTTGAATACACTTCGAACAAAACTCGCTTCGTAAGCATACGCTTAGTTTTGTGAGCGTTACTTCTCTTGAATACACTTCGAACAAAACTCGCTTCGTAAGCATACGCTTAGTTTTGTGAGCGTTACTTCTTTACGAATACACTCCGTAAGCCTCTTCTACGAAAGTTCTTCTTCAACCGGTTCCGGGGCTTTATAAGCCAGCCCCTTGGCGGCTGCAAATGCCGCAAGGCTGTCCAGCGCGCGGTAAGCCAGCCATTCATTCTTATCCTTCTTGCTGCGCATTCTCTGTTCCGGCTTCGGCAGCAGGCCGAAGTTAGCGTTCATCGGCTGGAAATGCTCAGGGTCAGCGGAGGTGATATATGCAGGCATGCTGCCCAGTACCGTATCCTCGGGGAACACCAGACCTTCCTGTCCCAGAGCAGCCAGGGCAGCATTAATTCCGGCGATCAGGCCGGAAGCCGCCGACTCCACATACCCTTCCACCCCAGTCATCTGTCCGGCAAAATAAAGCCGCTTCTGATCCTTCAGCTGATAGGTCGGATGCAGCAGCTTGGGAGAATTAATAAAAGTATTACGGTGCATAACGCCATAACGCACATATTCTGCATTCTCCAGACCCGGAATCAGCGAGAACACACGCTTCTGCTCTCCCCACTTCAAGTGAGTCTGGAAGCCCACCAGATTGTAGAGCGTGCCCGCAGCATTATCCTGACGCAGCTGCACAACCGCGTAAGGCAATTTGCCGGTATGGGGGTTCACCAGCCCTACAGGCTTCATGGGCCCGAACAATGCCGTCTGCTTGCCGCGCTTCATCATAATCTCGATCGGCATGCAACCCTCGAAATAAATCTCTTTCTCGAAATCTTTGAGCGCTGCGGTTTCGGCGGAAATCAGGGCAGCATAAAAAAGTTCAAATTCTCCCTCCGTCATCGGGCAGTTGAGATAGGCGGCTTCTCCTTTATCATAGCGGGAAGCCAGATAGACTCTGCTCATATCGATGGAGTCCTTCTCTACAATCGGTGCAGCTGCATCATAGAAGTAGAAATATTCTTCTCCCAGCAATCCCTTGATCTCGGCCGATAACGCCGGCGAAGTCAAAGGTCCTGTTGCAATCACAACAATCCCTTCCTCCGGTATATGCGCCAATTCTTCATTTATAACCTCAACCAGCGGATGATTATGCAGTTTCTCTGTAATCTCGCCGGAGAAGCCGTCACGGTCTACCGCCAGTGCACCGCCCGCAGGCACCGCATGGCGGTCAGCCGCACCCAGCACCAGAGAATCCAGCCGCCGCATCTCTTCCTTCAGCACCCCTACCGCATTGCCCAGTCCATTGGCGCGCAGTGAATTGCTGCACACCAGCTCGGCGAATTGGTCAGTATGGTGCGCGGGTGTCTTTACCACCGGTCTCATCTCGTATAATCTCACCGGCACCCCGCGGGAAGCAAGCTGCCAGGCAGCTTCGCTCCCGGCAAGACCGGCGCCAATCACTGTAACTTTAGCTATTTCAGTCAATGTTCTAGTTCCTCCTGTAAGACCATTATTCTGCCAGCTCTTCATCGTTGTCGAGAACAGCCTCCGTATGATCACATGCTGTGCATTGCAGCTTCACGCCCTGCTTGTTGCGTTTCTCCACCATCCAGGTACCGCAGACCGGACACGGCTTGAGAGACGGTCTGTCCCAGGATACGAAATCACAGCCCGGATACTGGTCACAGCCATAGAAGACACGGCCTTTCTTGCTGCGCCGCTCGACTACCTTGCCCTCATGACATTTCGGGCAGCTGACCCCGATATCCTTCACTATCGGCTTGGTATTGCGACAATCCGGGAACCCTGAGCAAGCCAGGAACTTGCCGAACCGGCCGAGCTTGTAAACCATCGGCTTGCCGCACTTCTCACAATTCTCGTCGGAAACCTCATCTTCAATCTCAATTTCCTTCATTTCCTCTTCAGCGAAGATCAGACGTTTCTCGAACGACTCGTAGAATTCGGCAAGCACTCTCACCCAATCATCAGAGCCCTCCTCCACATGGTCGAGATCCCCTTCCATATGGGCGGTAAATTCCACGTCCAGAATTTCTGGGAAAAATTCCTCCATCTGCTCGATGATCAGCTCTCCGAGCTCTGTCGGCATAAACTTCTTCTCCTCGATGGCTACGTAACCACGCTTCTGAATCGTTTCCAGCGTTGGTGCATACGTACTTGGACGTCCTATGCCCAGCTCCTCAAGCGTCTTGACCAACCTTGCCTCCGTGTATCTTGGCGGCGGCTGTGTAAAGTGCTGCTTCGGATCAATTCCCTGTTTATTGAGATCATCTCCCGCCTTCAGCGGCGGCAAATATTTGTCTTCATCTGTTGTGCCGTCATCATTGCCCTCCACATAGACCTTCATGAAACCGGGGAAGGATACCTTGGAACCCACTGCTCTGAAGGTGGCCTTCCCCGCCGCGATATCAACCGAAAGCGTATCCAGCAGCGCTGAAGCCATCTGGCTGGAAACAAACCGTTCCCAGACAAGCTTGTACAGGCGGAACTGGTCGCGGCTAAGGTATTCCTTCACCATCTCCGGCTCACGCATAGCAGAGGTAGGACGGATAGCCTCATGTGCCTCTTGAGCACCTGCAGCCTTCTTGGAATACTGGCGGGGGGACTCGGGAATGAAGGTCTCACCGTATTTGGCGGCAATCAGTTCCTTGGCTTCATCCTGAGCTGTAGTCGAGAGACGCGTGGAGTCAGTACGCATATAAGTGATCAGACCGACCGTTCCTTCTTTGCCCAGCTCCACACCTTCATAGAGCTGCTGAGCGACGGACATCGTCTTGGCTGCGCGGAAACCCAGCTTGCGGGCAGCTTCCTGCTGCAACGAGCTTGTTGTAAACGGGGCCGAAGGATGGCGTTGTCTCTCCTTCTCTTTTACCTCGGTGACCGTAAAAGCTGCATTCTTGATCGCTTCCAGAACCTCCTGGACATCACTTTCCTGTCCCAGCTCCTTCTTCTCGCCGTTCAGCTTATGAAATTTAGCTTCAAAAACCGAATCACGAATACCCAGCTTAGCGGTAATACTCCAGTATTCGGTAGGTACAAATGCGGAAATTTCGTTCTCGCGGTCCATAATAATCTTCACCGCAACCGACTGCACCCGACCGGCGGACAAGCCTTTTTTGACTTTCTTCCATAATAGGGGGCTGATCTTGTAGCCGACAAGCCGGTCGAGAATCCGCCGGGCCTGCTGCGCGTTGACCAGATCCATGTTAATCTTGCGCGGCGTCTTGAACGCATCCTTCACGGCCTGCTTGGTAATCTCATTAAAAACCACCCGGCACTCCTCGGTGTGGTCCAGATCCAGCGCATGCGCCAGATGCCAGGCAATGGCTTCACCCTCACGGTCCGGGTCAGCTGCGAGATAGACTTTTTTCACTTTTTTGCGGGCATCCTTCAGTTCCTTAAGAATGGAGCCTTTGCCCCGGATCGTAATATACTTGGGATTAAAGTTGTTCTCTACTTCAACGCCAATTTGGCTCTTGGGCAGATCCCGGATATGCCCCATTGATGCTTTCACAATATATTTGCTGCCTAAATATTTGCCGATGGTCTTCGCTTTTGCCGGTGATTCGACAATCACTAATACATCCGCCATAGATTCGTCCTCCTCGTTGACACTCGAACTACTATATTAAATTACCTTATAAATTGCTCCTGGTAATTGTGACACCGCTTTTTTTATGATTAAAGATAACAGAACTGAATGCAAATGTCCAAAATCCCACCGAGTCCGCTCCAGAAGCTCATCCAGTGAAAACGGGCCTTGATGCAGTATATGGTATAGGCGGGACTCCTCTCTTGTCAATTTCTTTTCAGTAAGCATGTCTTCGGAACCCAATGGTTTGGCATCCCCAAGGCCTTGTCCGGCAGAGGTTTGCTGCAGAAAAGAGCGATATTCCTCGAGGATATCCTCGCTGCCGGTAACGAGCTTGGCCCCTTGCTTAATCAGCTCCAGAGCACCTCTGCTCTTGGGCGAAGTAATCGGACCGGGTACGGCAAATACATCTCTTCCCGCCTCCATCGCGCTGTCTGCTGTAATCAATGAACCGCTGCGGCTGTCTGCCTCAACCACTACAGTACCCAGCGCAAGACCGGCAATAATCCGGTTGCGCTGCGGGAACAAACCGGGATGGCTCGGCGTTCCGATTGCGTATTCGCTAAGCACCAATCCGGTGGCGGCGATCTGACGCTCCAGCTCACGGTTCTCCGGCGGGTAGACCTTATCGAGGCCGGTGGCCACCACAGCAATAGTGCCCCCACGTCCGCCTAGCGCGGCTTCATGACAGATACTGTCAATCCCCCGGGCCAGTCCGCTGACAACCGTCAGCCCTGCAGCAGAGAGCGCCTCAGCCAGCATCCCGCCTACCTTGCGACCGTAAGCAGTCGGAATACGTGTTCCTACCATAGCGATGGTCGGCCTAGAGAGCAGTTCCAGACTCCCACGATAATAGAGCACCCAAGGCGGCTGCGCAGTTTCCTGCAGTAATGAAGGATAATCCGGGTCCAGTACAGTGATCATCGCTATACCGCTTTCCTTCATTAGAAAGTGCCGCGCACTGATCCAGTCCCTGGTGAAGGTCTCTGCCAGCAGCGTCGACATTTTATCGCCCAAGCCGATCTTCTCCCAGTCCTGCTTGCAGCAGGAAAATGCTTTTTCTGTCAAAAATCCCGCCCGGCGAATCTTGTCGATACTTTTCCAGCCAATCCCTTGAATCTCTTGCAGCCCAAACAGCAAATCGCGAGTTTCCATAACCTTGCACACTCCTCCGGCGGAAGGGCCAGCCTTCCTGTTTATGGGTGTAAACCTTGCGCGAAAACGCAAAAAAGCAACCTTTTATCCCTAAGTAGTGTGTATTCAAACCCAATCCGGGGTTTGAATACACAGCTGAGGGGAACAAAAGGTTGCTTACCTTTATAACTGATTATACACGAAAAAACACGGTCTGGCTGGGGCTAATCCTTCAGGAATTAATGTGTGGTGCAGGCATTCAGAATGCCGCGTTCCTCAAGCACGCTCACCAGGGTGGAGCCCATATCGGCAGGCGTTGGCGCTACCTTGATCCCACAGGCTTCGAGCACGGCAATCTTCTCACTCGCCGTCCCTTTGCCGCCGGAGATAATCGCCCCCGCATGGCCCATCCGTTTGCCCGGAGGCGCAGTGGCGCCGCCAATAAAGCCAACAACCGGCTTGGTCATATGTTCACGAATCCACTCCGCGGCTTCTTCCTCCGCCGTTCCCCCGATTTCACCGATCATAATCACGGCCTTGGTGCCCGGGTCATCGTTAAACAGCTTCAGAATATCAATAAATTCCGAGCCCTTGACCGGGTCTCCGCCAATGCCTACGGCTGAGGATTGACCAATACCACGTGCGCTCAGCTGATGTACTGCCTCATACGTCAAGGTGCCGCTGCGCGAAATTACGCCCACATATCCAGGCATATGAATATAACCCGGCATAATGCCGATTTTGCATTCACCCGGTGTGATGACTCCCGGACAGTTCGGACCAATGAGGACCGTGGACTTCCCCTCCATATAACGCGAGACTTTAACCATATCCAGTACCGGGATGCCCTCGGTAATACAGATCACCAGGTCCAGTCCCGCATCCACAGCCTCCATAATGGAGTCGGCGGCAAACGCCGGTGGCACATAAATCACACTGGCCGTAGCGCCGGTTGCCGCCTTGGCGGCAACTACCGTATCAAATACAGGCAGGCTGACCTCGCTCCCATTCTCCAGCGTGATGTTAACACTGGTTCCACCTTTGCCCGGAGTCACACCCCCGACCATCTGCGTACCATAATCCAGCGCACCCTTGGTATGAAACAAGCCGGTCGAGCCGGTAATTCCCTGCGTAATAACTTTGGTATGTTTATCTACAAGAATGCTCATCCTTCAGCTCACATCCCTACATAAATTGTCATAATTGGTACAGCAACGTCTACCGGAGTTCGTTCTTACTTTACCAGAGCCACTATTTTGCGCGCGCCGTCCGCCATCGAGTCTGCAGCCACAATATTCAGGCCGGAACCAGCCAGAATCTGCTTGCCCAGCTCCACATTGGTACCCTCCAGACGTACAACAAGCGGTTTGGTCAGGCCCAGTTGTCCCGCCGCTTCCACAACTCCGCTGGCAATCACATCACAACGCATAATACCGCCGAATATATTCACAAAGATACCATTCACCTTGGCATCCGACAAAATAATTTTGAATGCTTCCGTAACCTTCTCGGTAGTCGCACCGCCCCCTACATCCAGGAAGTTGGCCGGTTCGCCGCCGTAATATTTAATAATATCCATCGTTGCCATCGCCAGACCGGCCCCGTTCACCATACAGCCGATATTGCCATCAAGCGCAATGTAGCTGAGATCATATTTCGAGGCTTCAATCTCCTTCTCATCCTCTTCGTCCAAGTCGCGCAGCTCCACGATATCCTTGTGGCGGAACAGGGCATTGGAATCAAAGTTCAGCTTGGCATCCAGCGCCATCACATTGCCGTCAGCCGTAACGACCAGCGGATTGATCTCGGCAATCGAGCAGTCCTTATCGACAAAAGCCGAATAGAGCGCTTGCATGAACTTGACTGTTTTGCCCACCAGCTCATTCGGAATCCCGATACTATAAGCCAGCTTGCGTGCCTGGAAGGTCTGAAGACCTACGGCCGGATCAACGATTTCTTTAAAAATCTTCTCCGGATTCGTAGCAGCCACTTCCTCGATCTCCGTGCCGCCTTCTTCCGAAGCCATCATCACCACGCGGCCTGAGCTACGGTCCACCACCAGCCCGATGTAATACTCCTTCACAATCTGACAGCCCTCTTCGATGAGGAGCCGTTTCACGACCTTGCCCTCCGGTCCGGTCTGATGAGTAATCAGCGTCTTGCCCAGAATGTCTGTTGCATAGGCTCTGACCTCATCGATGCCTTTGGCCACCTTGACCCCTCCGGCTTTGCCGCGGCCGCCCGCATGAATCTGGGCCTTCACCACTACCACCGGTGTTCCCAGCGCCTCAGCAGCTTCTACCGCTTCCTCCACTGTATAAGCAACTTTGCCATTCGGCACGGCTACGCCGTACTTCTTAAGTACTTCTTTTCCCTGATACTCGTGGATATTCATACCGGAAGCCTCCTAAAGTTTCTTGAGCTGTTCTTCCTCAGATTCACTTCAACCGCATACGCTTCGATAGCCTCAATCTTCACTTTGGAATTCTGTACTTCAACTTCAGGCTGGATCACGGGAAGCACAAATTACACTACCCCGAGTTTGTCAGGCTGAATCAGCCTGTTTTCCATTTTTAGCATATGCTTTAAAAGGAAACCCAGAATAGTGTAACATGTTTTTAAAACGCTTTCCTTAAAAACTTTCATAATATATACATATATTTTCGCTTGATTTCATGCCGGAACGCGATTGATCGATTGACTTCTATCGAATTCACTTTTTGGAAGTCGCTTTATTCGCTTCATGGACTCGTTCAAGCAGGTTCTTAAACTGTGCCAGCAGATCGGTTAATTCCCCCCCTGACATCGTCGTTCCCTCTACCATTTTGCTTGGAATACACAGCGCTTCACTCTGTAGAGCCCAACCCTGTTCGGTCAGCGAGATCAGCACCTTCCGCTCATCCTGAAGTGAACGCTCTCTGATAATCAAACCTGCGGCCTGCAGACGCTTCAGCAGCGGAGTCAGTGTTCCTGAATCCAGATACAAGGCTTCGCCGATCTCTTTAACGGTGCATTGCTGCCGCTCCCACAAGACAAGCATCACAAGATACTGTGAATAAGTTAAGCCAATCTTGTCCAGATTGGGCTGGTACAATTTCGTAATCTCGCGTGAACAGGCGTAGATCGTAAAGCAGAGCTGATTCTCAATCAGCAGCTCCGGTGCAGTGGTTTGCTTGTTCATTCTATCTTCACCTGCCTTTATAGCTTTATTTTAGCACAATACACTCCTTATTTCATATTAATAGCGAAAAATAATTTGACTATAATTTTAATTGTGTTATATTAAGTTGTGTACAATATATCATGAAGCGAACGGGAGCGATTTTATTATGATGACCATACAGCATAAAATGTATGAAACTACAGTGAAGGCCGTAGGCGGCAGAAACGGCTATATCGAATCCTCCAGCCCCAAGCTGGACCTGACGATCAGTACTCCGCGTGAAATGGGCGGCGCCGGCGGTGAAGGAACCAATCCCGAGCAGCTGTTCGCAGCCGGATATTCGGCTTGCTTCGACAGCGCGCTGAACATGGTTGCCCGGATGGGTAAAGTAAAAATTGAAGGCAGCGAGGTTACTGCAACCGTCAGTTTCGGCAAAGTTGAAGACGGCGGCTTCGGCATCGCCGTGAAGCTGGACGTACTGGTGAAAGGTGTTGACCGTGAAACCGCCGCTTCGCTGGTGGAAGCCGCGCACGGCGCCTGCCCTTACTCCCGTGCAACTCGCGGCAACATCGCCGTTGAGCTGAATGTGCTATAAAGCGCCTCGCCCTTTTTAACATAAACAGAAGGATGCTTCCCTCCAGGGACGGCATCCTTTTTGACTTGTTGGGATCGGAGGAAATAGATGCGAAAGCGATTTACTATCTGGGTCCCAAGCCGTGTGAGTGCATTCCTGATTATTACTTAAGTTACGGCGAGGATTATGAATGTGCCTGGAACCTACTGAAGCAATTAAGTGCGAAACTGCATCTAAATTCATTACAACTCCCATCAGCAGGCGAATAAGTGCATATCTGGTTACTAGTTAGGCCTAACGAAAAATTATAGGGGAAAATCTACCGCTAGTTGGTCTCAGAATGGGGATTCGATGGAGTTATAGGGAGTTTCTACCGCTAATTACGTGCTATCCGCTTCATATTGCCCTCGAAAGACAATTTAGTGGTAACTTTTCCCTATATGTCATGAAAACCAAATACTATATAAGATGAACTTAAGAATGGAGTAGTGGAGTTGCCAGAAAGACTGATGCATAGCACTTCCTGGAAACTCCGTATGTCACATTCTTAAGTTCACGTTCTATAGCTGGGAGTTAACGGTAGATTTCCCCATTGCCACCTACATGTTTGGACTTAGAACGCTCAAATCTATATGGGAAAAACCCGGGTCCTAAGTAGTAACCATATCTGCAACTAATCTCGAGCAAATCGAACCTGTTAGGCTTTATTGGCCAAATTAGATGCAGTTTCGGTTACTACTTAGACTCCGTATGATAAGAACACTTCAGATTCAGTTCCATGATAGTCTCATATGTCCAGTCCAAAGAATTAGTTGCGAAACTGCATCTATTTAGCCGTTTTTTTCTGTGTTGGAGGAAATAAGTGCGAAAACGCACCTAATTTAGGATTTTGAGCGTAATAAGCTTGCTTTACTCGAATTTAGTTGCAGATATGCACTTATTATCCTGATAATGGGCGTTTTAGCTGAAATTAGTTGCAGTTTCGCATCTAATTACTCCGAAGGTTCCAGGGCAACACTAAATCCTGCTTGAATCCTAAGTAGTAACCTGTTTCGCAACTAATTCGGCGAATGGAGAGATTGGACGTATGAATCTCTTCTGCGGTTGAGTTTTTGGTGTTCTTATCATACGGAAGCCTGCTGTGCTGAAGCTTCAATGTTCAGTCAGCTGGTTCACTCCTCGCTGATCACCTGTCGGTCCAGGTTGCGGTACTGCACCGCTTCCGCCAGATGCGACACTGTAATCTCTGGTGCTCCGTCCAGATCGGCAATCGTACGCGACAGCTTAATGATCCGGTCATGCGCGCGCATGCTCAGGCCCAGATTGTCGAGGACATAATGCAGCATCTCCGTGCTTTCGCTGTCCAGCGCCGCATACCGGCGCAGCGCAGCCCCGGCAAGTTCGCTGTTCCAGGAGATGGGCAGTGCTCGGTAGCGTTCGGCCTGGATCCCCTGAGCAGCCAGCACCTCGCCACGCATCTCTGCAGAAGACAGCGCCCGTCCCGGCTGATCCCACTCCCGGGGACGCGGCACATCGACCTGCAGGTCGATCCGGTCCAGCAGTGGCCCCGAGATCTTCGCCCGGTACTGGGCGATTCGGGATGGGCTGCAGCTACAACGCTGCTGCGGATTGCCGCTCCCCAAGAATCCGCAGCTGCACGGATTCATAGACCCGGCAAGCAGAAATTGCGCTGGGAAGGTGAACGCCGCCCTGGCCCGGCTGATCGTCACGGACCGGTCCTCCAGCGGCTGGCGGAGCACCTCCAGCACATGACGCGAGAATTCCGGAAGCTCGTCCAGAAACAGCACACCCTTGTGGGCCAGACTGACCTCGCCCGGCTTCGGAATGCTGCCGCCTCCGATTAGCCCCGCCTCCGAGATGGTATGGTGCGGGGAACGGAAAGGACGGTTGCGCAGCAGACCCCTGTGGGCATCCTTCAGCTTCCCGGCTGCGCTGAAGATCTGGGTCACCTCCAGCGCCTCACTGTCGGAGAGCTGGGGGAGAATGCCCGGCAGACGCTTGATCAGCATCGTCTTCCCGGTGCCAGGGGGGCCGATCAGGATGATGTTATGCATTCCGGCAGCGGCAATCGTCAGCGCCCGTTTAACATGCTGCTGGCCCAGCACATCACTGTAATCTTCCGTGAGCATTCCGCTATCACCAGCCGGAGGCAGATCCATAGGACCAGAGACAGGACAGTACTGCAGATGCCCAAGCGAACGAATTCTTACTATCGGGCGCTCCTTCCTTGTGGCTTCACCGGTTGTGACCGTTACCGGAAAAGGCAAGCCGGTTGAAGCTGGAGCAAGTGTAGATCCAGGTGAACTATGCAGCAGCTCAAGGATTCTATATCCCGTCCCGGCCATATTGTCCGGCTCTGGCAGCTCACGCAGATGATTCAGCACATATACGGTCATCCCCTGGATCAGTGCCGCTTCTGCAGCGTTCTCACGCGGCAGCATTACCGCGCGCAATCCGGCCTTCCGCGCAGCCGCAACCATCGGCAACACTCCGGTGACCGGCCGCAGGCTGCCGTCCAAGGCAAGCTCACCGATCAGCAGCAGCTCGCCGGCCGCAGGCATCTCCAGTTGGCCGCTGGTGGTCAGAATACCCAAGGCAATCGCCAGATCAAAAGCCGAACCCTCCTTACGCAGATCGGCAGGAGCCAGATTAATGGTGATCCGCTGCTGGGGGTAGCGGTAGCCGCAATTTTTGATAGCCGCACGGACTCGTTCTACCGCCTCACGGATCGCAGAGTCAGGCAGTCCAATGATATTTGACTGGGGCAAACCATTGGATAAATCAATTTCAACGCCGATCATCACACCTTCAATCCCGTACAAGCAGGCACTGTGCATTTTTCCATACATAACAAAAACACCTCATTTTCCAGAAATCACCCTGTGCAGGGTGTCATTCTTCAAGAAAAAGGGTGCTTCCTCATTTTCCACATTTATTATTTAATGGTTATGTTTATTATACAAAGCATGTCATACTCTAATCAACAGCTAATTGCTTTAATCGGAGCCTTCTTCACTGGCGACCACCGTATCCCTGATCTGCTCAAACGTTAGAGGCGTGTAGTTCCAGTGTTCCACACAAATATTAAAATGATGATTGCCCTCATATTTCTGACCATGGATATGACCGTGTACATTCACATAAGGCATATGCTTGTTCATATACATCGGCTCATGTGACAGAAAAAAGAACTCTTTATAAATCAGCGGATGCTCACTGACCTCGTTGAAGCCGGCATCCAGCCACCAGTTGCGGCTTCGCCCACGGTCGTGATTGCCCAGAATCAAGATTTTGTAACCGTTCAGCCGGGAGAGGATGTTACGTGTCGCTTCCTTGCCCAGAAAAGAGAAATCTCCCAGGTGAAACAGTGTATCCTCTGCCCGGACCACTGCATTCCAGCTCTCAATCATCATCTCATTCATCTGCTCCACACTACCAAACGGACGGGATTCGAAATCAATAATATGCTTATGTCCGAAATGATGATCTGAGCTAAAAAAAACGTTAGGCATTGCCAACACCCCCTCATTTCTGTTCTTTGATCTTCTCCCTATGAAAAGGGTTCTGAATTTCCTTTGACAACAAGGATACTCAGAACCGCCTTCCAAACCATTACCTGTTCCAATCCCGCTTCGGGGAACGCTGGTTCACGTCGCTCTGGATCAGCTCCGCAATCGGCGGAGTCTCTTCATTCTCAATCAGCCAGCTGCGCATTTCTTTAATCGCCTCAACTTGTCCATTGCCTTTGTCCCGCCAAGTCAGCAGTTCAATCACTCTAATCACAAGCGCCAGGAGACTGCTGTTGCTGCTAAGCGTCTTCTCTGCACGGATTTTCTGGTACAACGCTTCGTTCTCCCAATCAATCAATATCTCCTCGGCGATAGCCGGCCTCATTACAGTGAAGGTTGTATGGCATTGGGCGCAGCAGACGACTGATAAGGGCTCTCCCCCGAATTCCACTTCGATCTTCTGCTGGCAATTTTGACAGGTAAAGTTTACCTGAATCTCAAAAGGTTCCTTCTTCATTCGGGCAGCCCTCCTCAAGATGACATGCAAAAACTCACACTTATGTTTACCCATTTCTTTAAAGGAATGACCCACAGTAGATGTTCTTATGTAAACAGCTTCTTTTTTGTGCAAAGGCCGTCTTCAAAAAGCCTCACGGATATGGCCCAGCGAGGTTATGCTTAAATCATCATTCAGCAGCACTGTGATCACATCAAACACGACCTCGCGCGCCTCCTGTCCCTTACTGAGGATATAGAGCTGCGCTGTGCGTCGAACCTGCCGGATTTTGCGGCTGTCTACCGATTCGGCGGGTGTACCCTGAAGCAGGCTGCCACCCCGGCTGCGCACCTCAATAATTACTAGCCGGTCTTCATGCTGCGCCACGATGTCCAGTTCTCCGCTGCGGCAGCGCCAGTTCTGATCCAGAATGACATAACCCAAAGAAGTCAGATAAAGAACCGCTGCCGCTTCGGCAGCCGCTCCTTTCTGCTTGCGGTTATATCTCTGCGGCGGGACAGGTTCTCTCATGTCAGACTTCGCTCCCCGGCCTTGCGGTCGCTCTGATACACAAAGCTGAGAATTTCCGCCACCAGCTGGTACAGCTCCGGGGGATCTGCTGGTCAAGGTCCAGCTTGGACAGCACCTCAACCAGTGCAGCATCCTCCTGGACGGCAACTCCGTTCTCCCTGGCCTTCTGGAGGATATTGTCCGCAATCTCGCCTCGCCCCTTGGCTACCACTACCGGCGCATCGCTGCCGGGGGTGTACTTTAGCGCTACTGCTTTTTTAAGGCTCTGCGGAATCTGCTCTTCCGATTCATTCATATGCGGAAATCCACTCCTTGGTAAGAATCAGGAACATAATCCGCCAGCTTGGCCTGAACTGCTCCAGCCGCAGCTGACAGCTCAGGCAGCGGTTCGGTCCGCAGTCCGGACAGCTGGTAGCCAATCGACTCCACGGCGCTCTTGATCTCCTCGCGCCGCTGCTCCAGCAGCTCCAGCACCCAGGGTTCATTGTTGTGCAGCTTCAGGTTGACCATCCGGTCTACCACCTGCACATCGACCAGTGTCTGGCCAAGCTGCTTCATGTCCAGATCAAACCACAGGCGGCAGTTGGCCGCGTCCAGCTCACCTTTGCGCCCCCGTCTGGACTGGATATGCACCGAGGCGGTCTCACGCCCGTCCGGCCCATTCAGCGGCAGGAACAGGGTCACCTGGGCAAACGGTGCCGTCCGGTCTGTATTCAGCAGCAGCTGCTGGCCTGTCAGCTGCTGCACCAGCTGGCCCGCGGCTTCCTTCACCGCGGGCGGCACCTCGCTGCTGCCTATCACCTGCAGCAGCACGCCCTTCAGCGTGCCCTCCGCCTCCCCGGCGGCAGGCACGCCCTGCGCCGCGGCGTTGCCTGCGCCGCGCACCGCCAGCTGCTCGTGCTCCGCACCGAGCAGCTTCAGCACGCGCCCCACCCACGTCTCTGCCGTGGGTGATGGCGCGCCTGCCGGCTGCTGCACCGCAGCAGCCGGGGCGGGTTCCTGCGGCGAGCTAGCCGCAGGGGTGGGGGCTAGCTGCGGCAGCGTAGCGCGCAGCTCGTGCAGTACGCCCTGCAGCTTCGCCAGCAGGGCAGCTCCGCCAGGTGCGGCGGCAGCTCTGCCGGCCGCTGTACTTGCAGCAACTTCAGCGTTTCCACCCGCTAAACCAGCTCTCGATCCGGCTTCAGCAGCTCCGCCTGCCACAACTTTTGCTCCCGCCTCTGCGTTTCTACCTGCCAAACCAGCTCTCGATCCGGCTTCAGCAGCTCCGCCTACTGCTGCTCTTGCCCCTGCCTCAGCGTTTCCACCTGCCAAGGCAGCTCTCGATCCGGCTTCAGCAGCTCCGCCTACTGCAGCTCTTGCCCCTGCCTCAGCGTTTCCACGTGCCAAGGCAGCTCTCGACCCGGCTTCAGCTTCGCCGCCTTCTTCAGCACTTCCTCCTGCCTGAGCATTGCCACCTGCTGGCGCTGCTCTCGATCCGGCTTCAGCATCCCCGCTGGCTAACGCAGCACTTGCATTTGCTCCTGCCCCAGTTCTTGCCCCGGCTTCAGCATCTCTGCCAGCTAACGTAGCTTCGCCTGGCACACCAGTTGCCTTTGCTCCCACAGTGTCATCAGCTGTCTGAGCTCCCAAGCTTCCCGCTCTTACACCCTCAGGATTAGCTGCTTCTCCGGCTCTTGCAGCAGCAAGGCCTTTCGCTGCAGCCGCATCTTCGCCTGCGTCGGCAGACGAAGGTGTGGCTGCCGTTGCTTGTCCGCTGCGTACTGCCGCAGTATCGCCTTCCTCACCGGACACATTACCCGTTGAGATCGCACCTGCCACACCTTCTGCAACGGCTGTCGATGCTGCAGGTTTGCCTCCAGCACCACTATTGGCAGCAGGTCCAGGGGACTCCTCCATCTGTGCTGTCCACAGTGTCAGCTGCTCCTCCAGCGTACTCAGCAGCTGATGCAGCTGTGGGCCAAACACCGCCTGCTGCAGCCCCTTCACACTTTCCGCAGTTACAGGCAGACCTCTCTTCACGGAGATAACGGCTGCTTCCAGCCATTGCGCTGCCGGAACTCCGGGCGGCTTGGCATTCATCACCGCATCCAGCTTCGCTGCCGTTTCCGGGGTCAGTGCCACACCCGCTGACTGCATGGCTTGCACGATCTCACGCCCGGCCTTGGAATTCGCCAGACCCAGCTTTTCCAGCGCCTCTCCCATACTCTGGGGAGAGAGCATGGCCGCTTCGCCGAGGGAGACCGGCTTCAAGACAGGCAATCCGCTTTCTCCTGGCGGTGCTACCTGCAGATTCAGGGTTTGACCCGGCTGCAAAGGCGTTTCCAATTCCGCCCGTACAGATGTGCCCTGAATCTGAACTACCGCTTCCTTGCCGGTTTCTGAAACACTCAGTACCACACCGCGCACGATCTGGCCTTCCTTCAACTCTACAGACTTAGCTTCTCCTGGCTTGCTTTCGCCAAGCAGCCCGCGAATCATTGAACCGATATTCATAACCCTACCGCCTCCCTCCATGTTGTCTCTTCCTACTATATCGGTATTCCTACCGCTTTTATAAGCATTCCGCCCCTAAAAGAGCGTCTGCTGTTCGGCCAGAATCCTTCCCAAGAAGCTGCGCCGGTGCATCGGAGTGGGACCCAGAGAGGTTATCTGCTCGCGGTGCAGCTTGGTTGCGTAGCCTTTATGTATGGCAATCCCGTAGTCCGGGTATAATTCCTCCCATGCCCCTTCGCATAAGCGGTCGCGCGTCACTTTAGCCACGATAGAAGCCGCAGCAATGGACTGGCTGTTGGCATCACCTTTAATAATCGCCCGCTGCGGCAGCGGAATATCCACTTTCTCGGCATCCACCAGAATATAGTCCGGCTGATCAGAGAGTCCTTCTATAGCAATCTTCATTGCCAGCCGTGATGCCTGTTTGATATTAATATCGTCGATCACATTCGAATCCACCTGCCCGATGCCCACAGCGAGCGCCTGCTCCAGAATGAGCTCATATAAGGCATCCCGCTTCTTGGCGCTAAGCTTCTTGGAATCATCCACGCCTTCAATAATAAGCCCTTCGGGCAGAATTACCGCTGCTGCAATCACATCTCCGAACAGGCAGCCTCTGCCGACCTCATCTACACCTGCTATACGGCAGTAAGCTTGCTCCCAACACTCTTTTTCATACAACAACATATCCACTGTACTCAATTCTTCCACCACCATTATGATTTATCCACAATCCTGTACATGCCAGCACCATAGCTCGGCTTGCCACGGCATCCGTCTTAATACTTATACTATTTCTGTGAAAAAAGTTCCGCAAGCTAACAAGAATTAGCTATATCTTAATGCAAGACACTCAGTTAACATCAGGCAGCTATGAACAGCGGCTAACCAAAGTAGGCTTAAGGATATAAGTGTATTACGTACATTTAAATTCGCAGATTTGACGCTTCCTCGGCATATAACTGTATTTCATACATTTAAAATCACCCACTTCAGCATATAGCCTCATTTCAGCTAATAATAGCTGCACCAAATACACTTAAATTCATTTGTGCCGGTGTTCTGCCCGAAATAGCTGCACGAAATACAGCTAGCCGCCGCACCAGTTCCATTCAGCCAGCACAAAAAAAGCCGCCCCAACCCTCGGGACGGCTCCAGCAGCTCTATATGGCTTCCGCTCTGCTACTGTTTATGGCGTTTCCAGTGTAAAACGGCCCAGCTTGCCGGCGCGCAGCTCATGCAGCAGTACACGGGAGGCCTTCTCCAGATCGACCCGGCCGCCGCTGATCAGGCAGCCGCGTTTACGACCTACCGCTTCCATCACCGCTACGATCTCGTCGGGATTCTCCAGATCCTCAGGCAGCTTCTCAATCCCGAAGCGCTCCTGGAATCTGGAGCCGTAATCCTTGACCAGATATTTCACAGCATAGAAGGCAATTTCTTCAATGTTCAGGATTTCTTCCTTGATGGCTCCGGTTACCGCCAGCCGGTAGCCCACCTCTTGGTCCTCAAACCTCGGCCAGAGAATCCCTGGTGTGTCCAGAAGCTCAAGGTTGCCGCCGGTTTTGATCCATTGCTGGCCTTTGGTTACACCCGGGCGGTCGCCTACAGCCGCAATATGCCTGCCGGCCATCTTGTTAATCAGTGTAGACTTGCCAACGTTCGGAATTCCGACGATGAGTGCGCGCATCGCACGCGGATTCATGCCTCTGGCAATTTGGCGGTCAATCTTCTCCTTCAGCAGCATCTTGACCTGCTCGGGAATTTCCTTCACTCCGGTACCCGTCGATGCATCCGCAGGATGGGCAAGATGACCCTCTGCCTTGAAATAAGCCAACCACTTCCGTGTAGCCTCCGGATCGGCCAGATCCGCTTTATTCAGCAATATCAGCCTTGGCTTGTCCCGCAAAATATCGTCAATCATCGGATTGCGGCTGGAAAGCGGAAGACGGGCATCGAGCAATTCAATTACAACATCTATCAGCTTAAGCTTGGCCTCGATCTGCCGCCTTGCCTTCGTCATATGACCAGGAAACCATTGAATGGCCATTGCCGTCACCTCCTTTGACTTCGTTCTGCTTGTTATTGTTAGTGATTAATAAAAGAAATATCCTTCACCGGCCAGAAGATCAGATCCGCACGGCCGACAATATCATCCAGCGGCACATAGCCGATCATCCGGCTGTCTGTACTGTCTGAACGGTTATCTCCCATTACAAAGACGTGACCCTCCGGCACTGTGCCGTCGGTGAAATCTTCATTGGGGAAATTCTTGTTGTTGTATAATGTACCGTTGCTGCGCGCAGCATCAAGTTCATCCTGTATATAGGTCTCGTCTACAGTCTGCCCATTTACAGTTACGACATCACCTTCCACCTTCACGGTATCCCCGGCAACGCCGATTACCCGCTTGATGAAATCCCGGCCCTCTGATGGCACATGGAATACCACGACCTCGCCACGCTGCGGCGATCTGATGTCATACAGGATTTCGTTCACAATGACCCGCTCACCTGTATGAAAATTTGGTTTCATGGAAGATCCATCTACGATAAAAGGTTTAAACAACAGCCAGCGGATCAGCACAACCAGTACTAATGCAATGGCTATAGCCTTGATCCATTCCAGCACTTCATTCTTCTGCTTACGAGGGTTCTTCCCGCTTGACTCTACAGTCTCACCGGTTCCCTGCGGCAAATCCTGCTGCATAATCCACCGTCCTATCTTTAGGGTACTTGTACCAAAACATACAAAAAAACTCCTGCCAAAAACCCTCCTCAGATACTCCTTCAGGAGGCCTTTTCGGAGAAGCCGTTCCCCAGTGCTATATATATGTATGTTGCATTGTGTTCTGTTTTTGGGAAACACCTTACCAGAAGGTGTCTAATGATAAAACGAAAGGGGCTTGAACTCAAGCCCCTTCCCTTTGCCACAATTCTAGCGGCGGATTTCTTTAATTCTTGCTGCTTTACCGCGCAGTTCACGAAGGTAATAAAGTTTAGCACGACGGACTTTACCGCGGCGAGTCACTTCAATCTTCTCAAGTTTAGGCGAGTTGATTGGGAAAGTTCTTTCCACACCAACACCGTAAGAGATTTTACGAACCGTAAAAGTCTCACCGATTCCACCGCCGCGACGTTTGATTACAACGCCTTCGAACAACTGGATACGCTCACGAGTTCCCTCGATAACTTTTACATGCACTTTCAAAGTGTCACCCGGGCGAAAACTCGGGATATCTTTGCGAAGCTGCTCTTGTGTAATTTCTTGTAGGATATTCATTAGGGACTTCCTCCTTCCGTACAGGTGTTCTTGCCTCTTCCGGAGAGAACCATGCTCTCCATCATTATCCGCAGAGGACCACCGTATTCCACACAACAGAAATAATAATACCATAACTAACGGGCTTATACAACTTTTTTTGCGGATCAGAGCGGGAGCATATCCCGCTTCTTGGCTTTGGTCTGGCAATCCTTGCATAAACCAACTACCGTCCCATTATCCTGGGCATAAAAAATTAGTTTGCCGTTCTTTTTTTTGCAGGAGGAGCAGGGCTGTATCTCAGAAATTTGCTTGGCCTTGCGGTGACTCTCCATTGAGATCACATTGTTTGTGCGTGCTTTGCTGCTGCCGGGCTCATCCACTCTACGGGTGCGGGTCATCACATAAAAAATAACCAGTACCCCCAACACGATCAATGCTGCATACAGCATTCGGCTTCCTCCACTCCTCTAAATTGCCTTATTACAATAGATAGACCGCCCAATATTCAGTTCAAAGGCGTGTCTCTACTTACTCTTCCGTACATGGACTGGCAGCCTGCAGCTGGATGTGTGCAGCACTGCTTATGCTACCTTTATTTTAGCACAACCGGAAATCGAAATGTAGTGGCGCCGGAGTAGGAACTGGCCTTAGGTCCAGGTAGCGAACCCGTCCCCAGCCTCTTTTTCAATTTTTTCCCACCGTATATAATTTATTTATACATAAACAGCAAACATGAAGCAACATTGAATTACCCATACAGAAATAATTAGGAGGGTCTATTCCATATGAACAAAAAACTCACCCCACTGCTAGCAGCTGCTACAGTCATGTCCATGATCATGCTAGCCGGCTGCACGGAGCTGCCCGGCAAAACCAACACTGCGGAGAACAGCGAATACGCTGCTTCCGAAGACGGTAAACAAACCTTAAAAGAAGCGGTAAATCAGGAGATTGCCGAGGTAGCCGATCTTGTAAATAAAGGTGTAGAAACAGCTGCCGGCAAAGTGACGGATAAGGTAGTTAAAGTCATGTCAGAGGAAGGTATTAGCCAAGAGCTATCGGCTTCCCAGAAGATCGGCGACGCTTCGGTGCTAGAAATGAATAATGCCGTTGGAACTATCGCGGTCAGCAGTACCCAAGGTGATACCATTTCTGTAAATGCCAGCCTGCTAATGCATAACAGCTCATCACATGAAGCGAACATTGAGGATATTCTTGAGAATGCTGTGATCTCACTGGAAACAGAGGGCAATACACTGGAGGTATCCACCCGCTCCAAAGACAAACCCAATCAGGATTTATGGCACTGGGCGCAAAAAAAATACGGCTACTCCGAATTCAAGATCAGCTATGACATTCAAATTCCGGAAAGCATGAACACGTTCAAAATCACAAATGATGTGGGCAATATTGAGCTTAGCGATCTGGATGGCACTTATACAATCGTCAGCAACGTAGGTAGCATCACTCTCAATTCCGCTCAGATTATGGGCAAATCTACTGTGAAGTCCGATACAGGCAGTATTGATCTGGATATCACAGCCATGGATGCAAGCAGCAGTCTCAAGGCCGAAAGTGATGTTGGCCGGATTAACGCTATGCTTGAGTCCAGTCTGAAATATGACCTGTCGGCCAACAGTGATATTGGAAAAATCACTGGCGCCAAGAAAGGCAACAGCCAGATTAACGGAGGCGGACCGCTGATTGATCTATCTACAGACATTGGTTCAATCACTGTTGAGTGATTTCCAGTCTTATATTTGCACAAAGGGTGCTCCAGAGCCGGATTAACGGCTGTTGGAGCACCCTTTTTTTTGCTAATGAGGCAGCTCTACTGAGTCTAAATTAAAGCAATGGCCAACAGGGTGAACAAGCTTAAGGTCAGAATCTGATTGGCATAAGGATTGCCGTAAGGATAATACCCCGACGTATTCACTGTACCTCTCTGCTCTGTTCTCAGATAGACGTTGTTGCGGTCCACATCCATGACTACACCTTCATATTGCTGTCCATGGATGGTCAGTATCCGTACCTTTTTGTTCTTGCAGCTCAAGCAATTGTAATAAGCTTCCACCATAACCCTCCTCCTCCTTCGTAATGCTGTATTTTATGAGGAGTGGGATATGCCGGTAACGGCTAAGTGACACCCGCCTGTGATATGAAAGGATTAAATACTTTTTTTGCAGGATGCATGATTCCTTCGCAACACGGTTATATATAATTGTATAGATTTTTGTTCATAAAAATGTCATAATTTATAGTGTAAAGCTAAACAGGGAGGCTGAGATTATGAGTGCAACGGGTAAAAGATTTATTAATAAAGGCATTTTGCGCATAACTTTGTTTATTATTTTATCTTCGCTGACTTATACGGTGCGTAATTACCCTTGGGCTGTCACCATTCTCACTGTCACCGCGCTCTATGCGCTGGTTACCGGCGCCATTAAGCTGACCCGCAAACATTGAATGCAGCCGTGTCTAACGAAATAAATTGCTTATCCAACCGCTCCCCGGTACCGGATTCCACCTGGGGGCGTTTTGCTGTAGGTTCACTTAGGCAGAGTAACTTATTACTTATGAAGATATGCTGATAGCAGACCGGTCAACACATCCTTATAATGTTTTCTGTCATAAGCAGAGTTGTCCACCTTAATCTTGGCCAGGTCCAAGCTCTCGTAGATCCTTTGCTCCAGTTCCAGACGATGCTTCAGTACCTGCAAAGTCCCCTCCAAACCGCTGTACCCGCGATTTTTTCCGAAACCTTGAGTCGTGTAATACTCCATGAACCCCTCAGACCATTCTTTCGGCCTTTCTTGAACAACTTTACGGAACGCTTGCTCCAGATGCTGCTGCTGGACATAAATTAATAACGGATTCAGCTCCTCTACCTGCATTGCCAATTCTGCAACATAACTTGCTACCTCTTGCTCGGGGGCATCGTATTTAATCATCCCCACAGTCACCGGGTTCTGAATAAACGCACATTCAAAAATATAAGTCACGTTTTCACGAGATGCCTGCTGCGCAAACTGGCGCCATTTCGCTATAATCCATTGTCTGTTGTCTGCCAGCGGCAGCTCATACATATCCTTGCGGGAGGCTATGTCAAGCAATTCCCAGGGGAGCTCGGTATTCTGTTCATTGCTCATTTTGCGGTACTCGAGCAAATAATGGCCTTCATATGTCCTAGTAAAATTACTGATTAACTCGTTGTATTTAGCATAGCTGTGCAGAAATTGCTCGTATTCAGCTTCTTCGAAGCAAGCCACGCCATCGTAATCCGCAGGATGCTCCAGATTTCCTTCCACAAACAGATGGGCCTCCACTTTGTGTTCCACCAGAATCTCGTAGACCAGTTGAGCTGTCGTCGATTTGCCGAATCCGGGCAGTCCTTCCACAAGTATGACTTTAGGTCTCATTCTGTACATCCCTCCATGCTTGATCATTAGAAAAAAAGTAGACCGCCCCTGAAGGTAAATGGTCTACTTTTTGTCCATTATTTTTCTGTCGCAGCCTACCGCCCTTAAAAGCGGCTCAAACCTTGATACGTAAAGAAAATCGGAGTAACAGGATTTGAACCTGCGACCTCACCCACCCCAAGGGTGCGCGCTACCAGGCTGCGCTATACCCCGACAGATATGTATGCTGCTCCCATAAGGAAATCAGCTGGGTAACACTCTATATTTATATATACCGCAGAATCGTCTCCGGTTCAAGTAGAAAATAAGGCAATTTGTAAACGTAATCATTTAAGATGTTTTATCTCATTTTATTTCTATGAATTTTTTACCCGAACTAATGGCTGATTGTTAGCCTTGGTGGCGCGGGATACGGATCAAGTTTTTAATTTGCGCCTCGGGTAGAGAAGACCGTCTTCGGACGGTCTTTTTCATGTTCTTAATTATGGCTGAGAAAATTAGTCCTAGACTACCGCTGGTTTATTGTTAGCGTAATTCTTCAATCAAATATTCTTCGCCTCTCCACCATTACTTTTCTTTCCCTAGAATCGTTGCTACAGCCTTATCCGCGTTCCATTCGCGGATAAGGCTTGTTCGTTACCGGAACTCCGTATTTGATTTCGCAGCCCCAATCGTTAGACACACTTAATTCATTTCATTATATCGTTCGACTGCCTTGCTTAGCTGATAATTGAAATTCTCAGGTGTACCATCCGTAGTGTTCAGGAACTGGACGTTCAGGTCAGAATCAGATACAGGTTCCTTCTTATTGATGCGTTCAATGATTTTCGAAGCGGCCGCTTTTGCCTCAGTGGCTGAATCAACATAGCTCTCGATACTGAAGCTGTTAATCCCTTCTTTTTGAATTCGTTTCTTGTCTTTTGAGATGGTCATGAGCGCACTCAGATCTGCGGTCATGATGTCGTATTTGGCTTTAAACTTCGTCATATCAAGCTGCAGCACATTGTCGGCGGTGATTCCCTGCTCATCCATTTCAATGGCCGTAGCCTCGGCATCTATCATGAACTTCAAGGCATTATACCTGATCTGCTGGTCTGAATCCTTGAGTTTTTGCAGTTCAGCCAGACGCTGCTCGTTACCCAATTTTTGCAAAGCCGTGAAGTATTGTTTGGCAACAGTCTCATAAGCGAGATTGGCACTTACCAGCTTGGTATGCAGCTGTTTTCCTTTTGCGAAATCATCATCCACGTAGCCTCTTGTATCATAGTAGGCTTTCATATCGTCCAGGACGGACAACAGATCTTTGATGACCGGTGTCAGCTTGATCACTACGGGGTCTGCGTTCGCAAAAGCAGGTTGGCTTGCGGTATAGCCGTTCGCTTTATCAACAACTTCCCGCTCAGTTTCAGCAACGCCGAGCATGATGAAGCTGAAGTTCTTCTCGATTACAGGCTGTGTATCAACTCCGAACTTCTCGAAATAATGAACCAGAACCTCATTGATTCTGCCTGTCATCAAGTTATTCAGCATCACATACGCATTGTATTTATCGATTTCTTTGCTCTCGCCGGACGTAACGCCTGCAGGCGCTTGATCCACGGTGGATGTAATAGCAGAACAAGCGGATAACATTGCACCTAACATGATAATGGCAATAACGAATGATAGCTTTCTCAAAATAGTGATTCCTCCGACTGAGTAATTTAACGTGCTTTTCTTTTGTAAGATGTCTGAATAGGAGAGAGAACAACTGGTCTCTTCTGGTCGATTAAATTCCCTCTTCGCCGCATATCAATGTTGATTGTGAAACACATCTATTCAATTTTAGAATTATTTGGTGAATAGGTCTTGAGTCTTGAGTAGCAAAATTCTTAACATGAGTATGATAAGGCGACAAAACCCATAAAATCAAAAAAAGCCGCATAATATGCAACTTTCAATAGGACGAAATCTGACAAGTGGTTCAATTTGTTACAAGATATAGCTGAACAAATCGCGCGGTAACTTCGTTCCCCGGATTGCATGCGGTGTATCACTGTTCTCATGTTAATAAATATCTTTTTAATAACAAGACTGCTTTAGCCCGGTCATTGGTACCGATCTTGGTATAAATGTCACTTAAATAGTTCTTTACCGTTCCCTGAGTCAAAAATAATTTTTCGGCAATTTCCTTTGAGTTGTATCCCTCTATAAGCAGCCTTGCAAGGTCAAGTTCTCTTTGCGTTAGCTCAAGTTCCTTACCTGCTTTTTCAAACCCGCTGTTCTTATTGTGGATATTGAGAGCAAGCTTTTTTGCCACTTTACCAGTAAGCAGCAAATTTCCGGAAAGCGCTTCATCGATGGATTGAACAAGCTTCTCTCCATCGATGTCTTTAAGCAAATAACCGGAAGCTCCGTTGCATAAAGCCTCTATGATATACTCATCATCGTCGAAGGTCGTTAAGATGAGTATGATCACATGTGGGTGGAGCTCCTTAATGGCTTCGGTTGCCTTTACGCCTCCCATACCCGGCATGCGGATGTCCATCAGGATGACATCCGGAACAACCGAGTGAAGCCGTTCAAGCGCTTCTTCGCCGGTTTGAGCCGTCCCAACGATCTCTATCTCCGATCTTATCGAAAGCAAAGTTTCCAGACCTTCAAGCATAATTTTATGATCATCCACAAGCATGACGCTGATTTTGCGATCGCTATCCATTAACCGTCCCCCCTTGCAACAGGCATCCGGACATGGAGTGCAAATCCCTTCATAGGCTCACTTTGCACACTCAATTGACCTCCGATGGCCTCAATTCTTTCTTCCATCGATTTCAGACCAAACCCATATATGAATGAATCGCTGCCGATTCCATTGTCCTTTACCATAATATGAATCGTATCTTGCTGCTCAAGGACAGAGATCTCAATTGCACTTGCTTTGCCATGTTTTAGCGCATTGGTAATCGATTCCTTTATGAAGTTGATCATGACATACTTCTGAAGAGAGATTAGATGGGTGACTTCCTCATAATGCAAAATAAATTGAACGCCCGTCTGCTTCTCAGTATCGGTCATGATCTTCTGTATTCCTTCCTTAAGCCCCAAGTCGCCAATAGTCCCTTCCTTTGCTTTTAATGTTTTGACAACCTGACGGATATTGCCGAGTCCTTGCTTCAGCTGCTCGCGTGCGATGAGGATCTTCCGAAGAGATTCCTCCGGTTTTCTATCGAAGAGCAGTTGGGCTCCCTCAAGGGCGACGATCGCTGTAGTTAACGTGTGTCCCACCGTATCATGAACTTCTTCCGCAATCCGCGTTCTCTCTTTTAATGCCGCCATCTCTTCTCTCGTTCTAGCTTCCTGGATCAAAGATTCGTTTAATCGAAGGTTCATATCCCTTTGATTGAGCAGCAGCTTGGTGCTCCAAATTGGTATTACCAAAAACGAATAGCTCAAAATATGGAACATATTCCGCCATAAATCTTCTCCGCCTGGTGACCACAAAAAAATGTAGGCTAAATATCCACCATAGGCAAACGGAAAAGCATACCACGACTTGTAGTGCAAGAGAAGATCCGCAATAAAGAGAACAAATACGATACTCTCGATTTCTGTTCCGCTTCCCAGGAATAGAAGAAAGAGGAGAACGATTTCGACAATCGGGGATACGGCTACAATGGGATGATACTCGGGATGATTTAACACTCGTTTCGAGTGTCTTAAGAAATAGAGCCCGATCAGGAACGTAACAACCATAAAGCCTTTATATTGAGATAAAACAAAGTAAAGCAATAGCAGGACCACGTAAGAGCATGCCAGTCCATAGAAAAATAATCTCGATACTTTCGTATTGCTTAGTGTATGAACTGTTGAAATATTCATGAAACCACACATCCTTTAGAAATCGCTCACTTCACAGCACGATTCCTAGAATGGCTGCAATAACGCCTAGAAGCACTGGTATGGCTTCCACCCCATGAATGATGACGGATGGCCAAAAGCTGCGATATCTGACATTTAAAAAGCCGAAAAAAATCGATCCGATGAGAATCATAGGAATATCCGTTATTTTATGCAGGTGGTAAAAAGCGAACAAAACGCCGTTCATGGCCCAATCCCATCTTCCAAAGGCTCCCTTCATCTGCGGCAGCAGAACGCCACGGAAGAACAACTCTTCTCCCAGTAAATAATTAAACAAACAACTAACAAGCGCAATACCGAGCAGATACCAGGCACCGACAAATTCAGGAGCCATCAGATTTTGTATCTTTGTATACTCCGGAGGAGCCATAAACGGGAAAAGCCGGTTGAGCGCTTCTCCTACAAACTGGAACAAACCTGAGTTTTGAAAGAAAAAAGCGTATAGAATGATCGGAATCGTGAATGAATAAGCGACTTTGTAGACTTTAAACCTTTTCGGATGAACCGGATGATTCAGCCACAGTCTTTTTTTCAGCTTCCCCCAGCTTAAATTACCCAGTTCTCTTTTCAAGAGAATGACAGATAGTACAAACTGCCAGATCATACCGACAATCATGAGCATCCAAAAGAGAATAAGCGGATGAAAACTGACGATTGGCACCAGAAACGGCATCAGTCCGAATCGAATAAAGAACATCGGCAACGTGACTAAAGCCCATAAACCCAATATTTTGCCAACACTATACTGCTTGATTACTGTTTCGTTATTCAACCTTCCCACTCCTTCTTGACAAATATATTTCCCGTAGTAAATATATTAAAAAAGACCGTCATGTGATAAGTGACGATCGTCATAAACCTGGATAACATCTGAAAATGTTAGTGAAACAAAAAGCATCGTGCCGAAGGAAAGAGGGTCTTAATGATGTGCTTATTGTGCGATTTTCTTCTCAATCGTTTCAAATCCCTTTGTGTCATAACTACCACATATACACAGTGGTTAGATTGAAGTTGACCATTTCAGCCAACAAGATTGTTCAATACGCTAAACGATTTGTCGGCATGCAGTTTAAACTTTTCTATTGGCTAGAAAAGTAATCAATGAACAACAAGTGATGAAAGAATAATTACCACTTGTCATTTAGGTCCACTATATTTAGGTTCCACCTTAGTCAGTTATGGAAAAATGAAATGGTACCCGCTACGCAAACCTGCCCGTTAGCTCAATGACGCATCGTGCGTCTAATACAGCTGAAATCAACAAAGAGGATAGCCGCGGACTTCCGCGGCTATCCTCTTTGTTGATCAAGATCGCTCAGACTTATATGGGTTACCTTTTATTTATAAGATTCAGGTCTACGATTTACGATTCGTGTAGAAATCGATAATATCGCTGACCGTGCGGAGCGGCTCCGCTTCTGTATGGACAACATCCACGTTTGGCTTATATTCTTCCTGCGTCTTCGTGTTCACCTTAAGTTCATTCCTTTCGATAGTTACGCTTGCTGCATCTTATGCTGCGCTGTTTAATAGTGCGGCACCTCTTCTTATTACCCTTTTCCCAGAACTTCAACGCACCTAAATGCCTATTTTACAGAAATTTGTTTTAGGTATTTCCGCACAAAAAAACCTCCTCAACGTAAGGTACGTCAAGAAGGTCCCGGATATGACTATTTAAGTTAAATTTTGTTCAGGTTGTGTCTCGCGCTTCAGACGTTCCAGCACTTTTCTATCTTTGGGGGTTAGCTCTGCCGTATCGAGCAGATCCGGCCTGCGCTGCAGCGTACGCTGCAGCGCCTGTTCTCTGCGCCACACCTCAATGTTGGCATGATGTCCGCTCACCAGGATATCGGGCACCTTCCAGCCACGGAACTCCGCAGGGCGGGTATAATGCGGATACTCCAGCAGTCCCGTACTGAAGGAATCTGAAACAGCGGACGTCTCGTTGCCCAGCGCGCCGGGCTGCAATCGGACGATTGAATCAATCACCGTAAGCGCCGGCAGCTCACCGCCAGTCAACACGTAATCACCAATCGACAGCTCGTCCGTGACCAGGTGTTCCCTGATCCGCTCGTCGTAGCCTTCATAATGGCCACAGATAAAGATCAGATGCTCTTCCCGGGCCAGCTCCTCGGCTATCGACTGCGTATATGTCTGCCCTTGCGGACACATCAGTATAATCCTGGGCTTCACCTCAGGGCTGCCGGAGGCTCCTGCAAGCACATGCTCCACTGCAGCGAAGATCGGATCAGGCTTCAGCACCATCCCCCCTCCCCCGCCGTAAGGCGTGTCATCCACGCTGTTATGTTTGTTCCCCGAGAAGTCGCGGAAATTAACGGTATTCAGTGAGACGATATTCTTCTCACGGGCTTTGCCGAGAATACTGGTGCTGAACACCCCTTCACACATTTCCGGAAAAAGGGTCAGCACATCAATCCGGATCATGGAAGCAGCCCTTCCATAATATGAACGGTAATCCGCTTCGCGGGAATATCCACATCCAGCACTACGTCATTGATCACCGGGATCAGAATATCCTGGCCTTTGGAAGGCTTTACCACCCACACATCGTTTGCACCCGGCTGCAGAATTTCAGTGATCGTTCCGAGCGGCTCGCTTCCCGCTTCATCGGTGTAGACCTCACAGCCCACAATCTCATGGAAATAATATTCATTCTCCGGCAGCTCGACCAGATCATCTCCAGGTACTTTCAGCATGCTGCCTTTGTATTTCTCCACTTCGTTAATGTTGGTATAGCCGTTCAGCTTGACGATAAAGGTGCCTTTATGCTCACGCGACGATTCCACGGTAACCTCAAATCTCGGGCTGCCGTCTGCCGGGATTACGATCAACTTTTTGCCTGCAGCAAACCGGACGTCCGGGAAATCGGTATGGGACAATACCTTAATCTCACCACGTATGCCATGCGTATTCACCAAGCGGCCTACGGTTAATTCTTCTGCCATCTGCTTCGCTCCTTTGGGATGGGTTTCTTTTCTTATATTTGAACAAAAAAGAGCCAGGATATACATCCCTAGCCCCTCCTTGTGCGTTTCATTTAAGATAAAATATCTACTGTCACGCGTTTATCGCTCTTGACTGCTGCCGATGTGACCACTGTACGCAACGCTTTGGCAATTCGTCCCTGTTTGCCTATAACCTTCCCTACATCATCAGGATGTACGGACAGTTCATAGACTACCAGGTGTTCCTTCTCCACGATTCGCACAGCCACATCCTCTGGATGATCCACTAAAGCCTTAGCAATAACTCCAACTAATTCTTCCATAGAGGACCCTCGCATTCAGTCATTATTTCTGAAGCTTTGACTCATGGAACTTCTTCATCACGCCAGCTTTGGAAAGCAAGTTGCGGACGGTATCCGATGCTTGCGCACCTGTTTGAAGCCATTTAAGAGCTTTTTCTTCATCGATCTTTACTACTGCCGGTTGTTCGATCGGATTATAATAACCGATTTCCTCGATGAAACGACCGTCACGAGGGGACCGGGAATCGGAAACCACTAGACGATAGAAAGGCGCTTTATGTGCACCCATTCTTTTCAGACGAATACGTACTGCCACGAAATTCACCTCCTTAAAATAGTTTCGATCCCTCCCAAACCCTCCCTTAGCCAAGGGAGGGCCCCAAAGGGCTGCACCCTCTGGACTCCCGCTAAGTGCAATTGGCGTGGGAGTTCTGGTGGATGGCGCTTGGGAAGTTGGGAGCATGATCGCTTTACGTCCCTGACGGGACACGCTTAACTGTTGCGGTATATAGATACGGGTTGAAACCCTGCAAACACAAGAGTGAAAACTAAGACTAAGAGATTAAGGTCAAAAGATTAAGGTCAAGACCCCTTGGATCTTCTGATGTTGTACAATGTCAGATCGAAACGAACCTTTAGATCAAAACACCTTAACGGAAGGGGAACTTCATGCCCTTGCCGCCAAGACCCTTGAGCTGCTTCATGGCGTTCTTCGCGCCCTTACCACCGGCGCCTCCGCCCATCATTCCGGAGAACTGCTTCATCATCTTGCGCATCTCGTCGAATTGCTTGATCAGGCGGTTGACCTCGGCAACCGAGGTGCCGCTGCCGGCAGCAATCCGCTTGCGGCGGTTATGATTCATGATCTCAGGCTGACGTTTCTCCGTCTTGGTCATGGAATGCACAATCGCCTCTACGCGGCCCATCTGCTTGTCATCGACCTTCAGGTCCTTCATGCCCTTGGCTTTGTTCATGCCAGGCAGCATATCCAGAATCTGATCGATCGGACCCAGCTTCTTGACCTGATCCATCTGTTCCAGGAAATCATCGAACGTAAATTCGGCATTGCGCATCTTACGTTCCATTTCCTTGGCTTTGTCGGTGTCAATATTGGCCTGGGCCTTCTCGATCAACGACAGCATATCACCCATACCAAGGATACGGGAAGCCATCCGCTCCGGATGGAACGGCTCCAGCGCATCGATCTTCTCGCCCAGAGCGGCGAACTTGATCGGGCAGCCGGTAACCGCCTTAACCGACAACGCGGCACCACCGCGGCTGTCGCCATCCAGCTTCGTCAGCACGACGCCGGTAAGCTCCAGCTGCTTGTTGAAGCTGTCGGCTACGTTGACGGCATCCTGACCGGTCATCGCATCGACAACCAGCAGCACCTCGTCAGGGTTGACGGAACTGTGGATCTGCTTCAGCTCTTCCATCAGTTCTTCATCAATATGCAGGCGGCCTGCGGTATCGATAATAACATAATCCAGACTGTTGTCCTTGGCATGCTGCACGGCTTGCTTGGCAATCTCTACCGGGCTCGTCTGATCTCCCAAGGAGAACACCGGAGCCTTAATCTGCTCACCGAGCACCTGGAGCTGCTTGATCGCAGCCGGGCGGTATATATCAGCCGCTACCAGTAGCGGACGGCTGTTGCCCTTCTGCAGCAGCTTGGCCAGCTTGCCGGAGGTGGTTGTCTTACCCGCCCCTTGCAGACCTACCATCATAATGACTGTCGGCGGCTTGTTCGACTTCGCCAGCTTCGCCTGGCTCCCGCCCATCAGATCAGTTAATTCCTTGTTTACGATGTCGATAATAACCATGCCGGGAGTAAAGCTGTCCATTACTTCCTTGCCGACCGATTTCTCTTTCACCTTGGATACGAAATCCTTGACGACCTTAAAGTTAACGTCCGCTTCGAGCAGCGCCAGCCGCACTTCACGCATTGCTTCATTTACATCATCTTCGGAAACCTTGCCCTTGCCGCGCAGCTTGCTGAACACATTCTGCAATCTTCCGGTTAAACCTTCAAACGCCATATGCAGCTTTCTCCCTTCATGCTACTCCAACCTCTGCAAACGATCCACGATATCCGCGAACCGCAGTTTATATTGCTCAGGCAGCATCCCATCATCCGGCAGTCTGCGCAGTTCTTCTAGATACTTGTTGCGGCTCTCATGCTTGACCAGCAGGCCAAGTTTATCTTCATAATTCTCAAGCACCTGCTCAGCCCGCTTAATATGCTCATACACGGCCTGACGGCTGATTTCAAATTCAGCGGCAATCTCTCCCAGGGAGAAATCATCATGAAAATAATATTTAAGGAACGTTTGCTGCTTATCCGTAAGCAGCCGTTCATAAAAGGCAAACAATAAGTTAATTCGGTTCGTCTTCTCGAGCCTATTCTCCTGACTCATTAAGGGCACTCCCTTCGTCAAGGACAAACACTTTACACCTTCACAACGTCCCTTATGATACCGAAAACAAAGAAAGATGTCAAGCTTTTTTACTTGTCATCTTATTCTTTGCCGCAGCACCCATTATAGATGCTCCGCTTTGGGGTAAACTGTTACAGTGGCAGCAGATAAATCAGCACTACGAAGAAGTGAATTACCGTTCCTCCGAGAACGAACATATGCCATACGGCATGATGGAAAGGGAATCCCCGCCACACATAAAATACGGTTCCCAATGTGTACAGCAGCCCGCCTGCCATCAGCAGCATCATCCCGGTAGCCGGAATGACTGCAGCCAGCGGATTCCAGGCAATCACGATCATCCAGCCCATGGCGATGTAGAAGATGGTGGACATGAACAGGAATTTTTTGACGAAGAACGCCTTGAAGAATATCCCGAACACCGCCACACCCCAGGCTATACCGAACAGCGTCCAGCCCAGCGTACCGCGGATCGCCACCAGCATAAACGGGGTGTACGTCCCGGCGATAAACAAATAAATCGAGGAATGGTCAAGGAATTCGAAGAAATCCTTCGCCTTGCCTTCCCTGAGACTATGCACAAGTGTCGAGTTCAAATACAGCAGCAGCATGGTTGTGCCATAGATGGTGAAGCTGACTACATGCCAAGCCGTCCCATTCAGACTGGCATAAACAATAAGCAGCACCAGCGCAGCCACGCTTAGAACGGCACCTAAGCCATGCGTGATTGCGTTAGCCACCTCTTCCTTGCGGCTGTACGTATGTGTATTAGCCATACCCAAATCCTTCCGTTTGCGGTTTTCTTCTATTATATCCGTTTCACGGGAGGCATTCCACTACTGCAGGCATATTCCGCCTTATCCCTGCTTACAGTTTATAGAGCTCGGTGTATTTGGCTTCCAGGTAATCGGCCAGATAATCGGGGTTCAGTGGCTCTCCAGTTACCTCCAGAATGATCTCCGCAGGGGTAAGGGCGCGGCCATGACGGTGAATTTTCTCTGTCAGCCACTCCTTGATCGGCAGCAGATTGCCGGCAGCGATTAATTCATCCAGCTCAGGCATCTCTTTGCGCAGCGTGTGCATCATCTGTGCGGCATACATATTCCCCAGGGAGTATGAGGCAAAATAACCAAAGTCTCCACCCGACCAATGTACATCCTGCAGCACACCCAGCTGATCTGACGGAGGCGTAATTCCAAGGTACTGCTGATATTTGGCATTCCACACTTCTGGCAGCTCCTGAACGCTAAGCCCTTCATTGAAAATAAGCTTCTCGATTTCATAACGGACAATAATGTGCAGATTATAAGTCAACTCGTCGGATTCGGTACGGATGAATGAATTCCCTACACTGTTAATGGCACGGTAGAAATCCACCAGCTCCACATTGGCCAGCTGTTCCGGGAAATGCTGCTGCAGATCACCATAATAACGTTCCCAGAAAGGCAGGCTGCGCCCGATCATATTCTCCCACAGTCTGGATTGGGATTCATGGATACCCATGGATGTGCCTCCGGCAAGCACAGTGCCTACAAGGTCAGGGCTGACGTTCTGCTCATATAGCGCATGTCCGCCTTCATGAAGGGAGCTGAATACCGCACTGGGCAAATTATCCTGTAGATAGTGGGTAGTAATACGCACATCTCCCGGACTTAAGCCGGTGGCAAACGGATGCACACTCTCATCAAGACGGCCCGCTTCGAAGTCGTAACCCATCTGCCCCAGAATGAAGAGGCTGAATTTCTGCTGCTGCTCCTTGTCAAAGATCTGCTGCAAAAAGCTGGTGTCCGGCTTGTTCGGCGAAGCCGAAATCGCCTCTACTAGCGGCACCAGACGGTTGCGCAGCCGGGAGAAGATGGCATCCACCTCGGTCACAGTCAAATCAGGCTCATACATATCGAGCAATGTGTCATAACGGGTATTTTTGACACCCCAGTAATCAATAAACTCTTGTTTGAAAGCAACGATTTGGCTTAGAAAAGGCTCGAAGCTGGCGAAATCATTATTCTCCTTCGCTTCTTCCCAGATGGTCTGGGCGTGGGCAGACAGCTTCGAGTATTCTTCATACCGTTCAGCGGGAATACTCTTGCTGCGCTCATACTCCTTGCGGCAATCCTTGACGATCTTGTTCTGCACGCTGCTTAGCTGCTCCATCACTTCAGGACGGCTGAACAGCTCGGTGAACGCTCCCATTTCCTCAGAGGTTTCCAGACGGAACAGTTCTCCGCTGAGCATACCGAGTGTTCCTGAACGCACTTCCACACCTTTGCGCGGAGCACCGGTACGCAGATCCCAGTGAAGCAGACTGATCGCTTCAAGATACCCGCTCATTTTCAATAAATACTTGCTGAATTTCTCCCACTCTAACTTAATAGATTCTTCCATTCCAGAGACACCTGCTTTCTATATTTTCCCACTCCTCTTGATGATACTTTTTTAAATAAGTATAATCAACAGCACCTACAGGAAAATAGTTAATACGAGTCAAAGCTGCATAGAATATATGTTTTTCGAAATAGCTACCTACCTTCACCTACATGAAAAAAGATCAATCTACAACCACTCGCGAGGGTAAAGTGCGGGTAACGTAAAAATTAAAAAAAATAGCCGTCCAGGATCACTCCTGTGACGGCTCTTTGTCGTATACCAATAAGTCCCCCACTCCGCATTGAAAATATTCGCAGAGCTTAGTAATCAAATCACGAGGGAAATGTCGCGACTCATCATTGTAGAGCTGCCGCACCGTTTCAAACCTGTACTCAATATCTTTGGCCACTTGCCGGATTGACTTCCCGCTGGCGTCTACCATTGGTTTTAGCTGGGAATGAACTTGTCCCATAGAATCACCTCACAGGACAAGCATACATTGACACGAAAAATGTGTCAATAAGGTATTGACACTAAATTAGAGTCATGATATATTATAGATGTGGATGACACGAATTAAGTGTCAGATGCAGAATGGAGGTGAACAAGTCACATGAAAGATTGGGTAACGCTCCTAACAGCAATCATCCAGCTTATCACAGCAACATTGCTGCTAAAGGACAAAAAGAAAGGAACCAAAAAACGAAGCCGCCACGGCAAACGTAAATAGGTTCCCGGAGAGTAGGAGTAGCACCTCCTGCTCTCCACCCAATCATAACATAAACGGTTTGGACGATACAATCTGCCGGCGGGCATACGCGGGAGGCATAGAGTTATGGATAAAGCAAAATATGTCGTTACGGAGCATAAAGGACACTGGGTAACTAATGACGCCTATAGCATGAAGGACGTTCAAGCTATCGTTTCGGGTCTTATCCGTGAGGCTAAAGAAGAAGGCCGAAAAACGCTGAGTCTGATGATTGAAATCAAATAGAGGAGGAATCCACATGCTGAACACAATCACCTGGATCATTATCGTTGCCGCGCTGATCGTCTCTGTGGCCGCGATGCTTAAAGCCAGAGGGCGGCGCTAATGCTGCCCGTACACCATCGACTGGCTGAGCTGTACCATCTGCACAAAGCGGGCAAACTCACCATGGAGCACGGCCCCGAGCTGCTGCAATGTCTGCAGATCAATGCCCGGTACTGCTGGGACACCTTGAAGCTACGGCAGCTCTCCAACACGGCAGCGACCACGAACGACACCGCATGGCTCACTGAACTGCGGATACGCGAAGAAGCCCTACGGCTGACTGGGAGGGCACCCACCTTATGAAACTAACAGATATTAAGCCAGGCATGCGCGTACGGATCGCAGCGAAGCATCCCAGCGGATACGGTGGCCGCACCGGTAGCGTGCTGGCCGTGGGTACGTTTGAACCTCTTGACCAGTGTGGGGTGCTGCTGGATATCGGGGAGGCGCTGCTGACGGTAATCGAGCCGGAAGCGCTAGAAGAAGCGCCTGAAGAACCGCTGCCCCCAGGCTGGGAAGAGTTTGAGATATAAACAAAAAAAGCCCTGCTAACCGTAATGGTCGGCAGGGCTTAAATTCGTAAACGCTTGGGAATTTACTTTGTGATGTTTACCGTCTTACTCACGGCGTCATATTTCACCGTAGCACCCAAAGCTTCCGCCACGGCGCGGGCTGGCGTGTACGTAACCCCGGCATCGATCACGCCGTCGGCTACTTTCTTGCCGTTGACCTTTACCGTTACCTCTTCACCCTTCACATCGTCGTCCTCCTTTAATTTGGCGGCCACCATGGCCTTAAACGCCGTCCAGCCCGTCCACTTCCCCCCGTCATACATCAGGCGTGGGCAGATCTTGCCAGACCAATCAAAATGCCTCCGCAGACGATCCACGCCCCATCCTCGCTCTTTGAGCATGGAGGCAACCAGATCCACTGCATTATCCAGCGTCTGCGAATAGTTACCGCTCTCGCAAATCTCAATGCCTATACTTGTCCGGTTACCCGACTTGCTGCCGCTGCCGTCTCCAGAGTGCCAGGCGTTTTCGGTCAGCGGCAGACACTCAACCGTCTCCTTGCTGTCAACGACGATATGATAGGACGCCTGCCGGTTGTTGGATGGATTAGTGAGCCATGTGCGTTCCCCTGCTGCGCTGCTGGACGGGTTTCCCGTGTTATGGATAGTGATGGTGGTCGCAGACATTGCAAAGCCAGGGCGGCGTTTACAGGCTGTCGTGCGCGGTATGTGATCCTTACGATAAATCATTGTCGTCACCGCTCTTTCTAGCTTGCTTAACCAACTGATTACCATACACAGCCACCGCGCCGCAAAGGATACCCTGTAGGACGCTCTCTGCATTAAAGCCCAAGGTGAGCGACACTAGGACGACGGCTCCCAACGTCACAAGGTAAATAATCGTCCAGTCTGGCACCCGTGGTGTCTGCTTAAGGATGTAGCCGATCACCCAGCATACGGCCACCACAATCAATAATTCCGGTTTGATAAAATTCGCGATTGCATTCCATTCCACAAAAATCATTCCCTTCTATTCTTCAATTTTGTCGATGCGTTTGTGGGCTTGTTTAGCCGACTCTTCGACGCGCGTTACACGCTCAGCCAGCGCGTCAGTCCGCTGCCCCTGCTGCCTGACATCGGCCCGGATATCATCTACACCGCGTTTGATGTACTCAACGTCTGTCCTAAGCGCCGCGCCGCTGCCAGCCTCCTGGGCAACATCCTTTTTGAAGGCAGATGTACGAGTTATCCACCCGAGTACAACTCCGCTTACTGCTGCTACTATTGCTGTGATTGTTGTAATCTCCACTCCCGTTCCCCCCTTAACATAAATAGCCCCAGGTATCTCCCCCAAGAGCAAAATAAAAACGCCTCAATGGGCGCATCCAGTAATCTCTATTTATCAGCTAACAGCGCGGCCACATCCTCGCGAATCACGGACGGCACTTGCACCAACGTCTTAAGTCCCTTGCGGATCAAGCTTGCATAAATGGCTGGCATCAGCTCACACCTCCTTTCAAGGCGACCATATCAGCCTGCAAAGTCAGCGTCAGCTCATACAGATCAGCAAGAGCTACCTGTGCGCTTGTGGCATCTCCCTGCGCTGTCAGCAGTTGCTCATAGGTGTCTGCGAGGGCAAGCTGTAAAGTCTCTACCTCTGTCAGTTGCGGCGCGTGGTCCGCTTGGTACTGCTCCCACAGTGCCGCCAGCTCCACATCTGTACGCTCGACCAGATCGTCACCCTCAACGTGCCAGCGTGGAATTACGCCGTTATACCAGAGGTCCAGGTTAAAGTGTCTGCCTCCATCTTCGGTGACCAGCAGATCGCCTGGCTCCGGCTGCTCGAACGCATCAGAAAAAGCGCGGATCACGTTGCCCTCAGTGTCTACGCGGATATAGTGTTTATACATGTCGTCCCCCCTTATAGTTCAGCATCTGCGGCAAAGTGGAAAAATCGTCGATTAGTTGTAGATCCATTCAGAGTGTAATTATGCCGGATTCCCGCTTCGTCTCCGATGCATGCGACACCAGATGATATAGTACGGTCAGCAGTACCATCACTCACCATACCAACGCCGCCCCCTTTACCATAAGCCGTCACTGTCGGTGTTACACGCTTGCGTGTCTTAAACGATGTATACCCAAAGTGAGGGCCACCTACCGTACCGTCTTCGGATACACCATATAGCGATCCATTTTCAGTCGCCGTACCCGGTGCATCCTCAAGATAATAACTTTTTTCATAGTATCGTTGACATAAAGCCAACTCATCGGCCAGGCTTCGCGGCTGATAAGGCAAAGCAACAGCGCCGATATTGACTTGTGCTTGCGCAATATCCACATACCCCGTTGACCAACTGCCTACCACTCCACTCGGCGCGGATATGATGGTATTCCCAGCCTTGTGTATAACAAGCGACAAGGCCAAATAACTCCCATCACCCACCGTTTTACCAGCAATGCTAGGCACAGATATACTAACCGTGACTTTTTGCCATGCTGTCGTCAGATTGACAGTTGGCACCTCCGCTGCAGTATGGACTTCTGCCGATCCCCCCGATCCGAAATTTTGAATAGCCAAAACTCCCACGGCTCTGGCAGCATTGGCTTTCACCCAAATAGTAAAGGTGACTTTCTGCCCGGCAAAGTTACGTACATCTTCAATTGCCTGGTGGAATCGGATTAGCGATTGTGTCTGTAGAGCAGATAAAGTCAGGATATTGAAGCGTGCGAAATGCTTGGGGTTGCCCGGTACGACCGTCTGTCCGGCGGCAAAATCCTGGCGTACCCAGCTGCTTGTATTCCCCGTAACAGATCCTGCATATATCTGGCTCCACCACCGATCAGGACCGTATCCATATGCATTTGATCCGTCCCCTCCAGGCAGCACCGAAGTTCCCCGCTGCCATATCTCAAACCCTCCGTTAATTAACGCCTGCTGGTTTTTGTTATATAGGATGTTCTCTGCTGCCGGAAATAGTGTGTCTGGCCCGGAAGCATTACCGACATATAAATCCTTGGTATCCGTGCAATAGCCCGGCTCACCGACAGCCAGACCGCCCAATGCCGCCAGCTGCGCCTTAGTCCCGCGCCGTACTTGTATCTTATTAGCCATAATGTACAGCCCTCCTTAAAATGTACCGCCGTCAATAACTGCCATCTGAGCGTCTATTGCCTGAGCTGTCCGCTGCGGCGTCATGTACTTAACCGCACTCGATCCAGCCTCTGCCTCAGCCTGAGTAGCTACTCCATAGTTGCCCACGCTAGCCAAGCCCACATCTGTTGCGGTCAGCGTCACGGCTCCGGTCCGGCCAGCCACCGATGATACAGCCCCGGTAGGCGCGAGGATCTCCTGCCAGTTAGCCAGCGTTGCGGCTCCTGCCACTCGTAGGATATAGGTCTTGTTTAGGTCCGTCCGAATTGCAATGTCTCCGACCTCAGCCGTCAACGCCAGCATGGCCGTTTGGGTGGCAACGACAAAGGTATCTGAGATAGCCAGTGCAGGTAGTACGCTATCCGGTAGTTTGCCTCCAGCCCCCAAAATCGGGATGTTGCCTACTGCCGTGCCCGTATCCTTGCTGGCTGCGGTCCCTGCATCCGATATTTTGGATAGAGTCAAGGTTGGGATATCCGCTGCTGTGATGTTTGTCGCGCTTGTAACTCGACCCTTGGCGTCAATGGTCAGTTTAGTAAATTGACCAGCCGTCGCCCCGCTGTTTGCAAGCACAACAGTGATGGTGCGGTTGGCGGACCCGTCAAAAGTGGTAGATCCTGTTGCATCCCCACCTAATGCAATGGTCCGGGCCGTTTCCAGTTTGACCGCCGTTTCTGCCGCAGCCTGATCCGGGTTAATTAGGATCTTCCCGCCTGCTCCATCTCCCACCCACATCTTACCGGTATCCAGCGTGACCATCGGCTCCCCAGCTTCAAGGACTGCCGCTGCCGCATTAGCAGCAAGCCCGCGTTTTAGTTTAATCGTTGTTGGTACGACTGCCATCTATGATTCCTCCTTTATATCGTTCCACCGTCAATGACTGGACCACCTGGAGGGGTGTCAAATCCACCGCCATCAATCGGCATATATGCCAAAAAATCCTCTAATGCCTCCACCTTTGCTTTGACCGACACCAAGTCAGGTATAGGATCTGAACCGTCACTGTTGTGGCTGCTACCGTGTGCACCTGGTGTAGCCGTCCCTGTAGCCGTTACGGTCATGGTCTTAGTGGTTGGGTTAGTCGATACAGTGATCCCCGTCCCGCCTGTTACCGTGAGCGTATCGGACTTTGCTGCAGCTGTAATGTTGTTAACCTGGGCGAAGGCGTTTTGATTAACCTCAGCCCCTGTCGCAACACCGGCCAGCTTGGACTTTTCAGCCGCCGTGGTGTGCAGGCTGACATTGTCCACGTGGGCCTTGGTCGCTTCCAGGTTGATAGCTGGGGCTGTCAGCGCACCAGGCTTACCGGTGATGCCTTTGCTCAAGGTAAACAGGCTAGACAGCAGTGCGGTCAGTGTGCCGGTTAAGCTAGGCGTTGCGGTGTCAATGGCTGTCCGGTTACCGATTACGCTGTCTGTAGCCGATCCTGCGCCGCCAGCTCCCGCTGTGAGTCCCGCAAGCTTGGCCTTTTCGGCAGCTGTGGTATGGATGTTCCCGTTCCCTGTGTGAGAAGCCAGCGCGGATATGTCTGCATCGATGTCCTGCTGCACGCGGTCAAAGCCGATATTGATATTCTCGAAGTCCTCACTGATCTTCCGGCTTCCGATCAGATTCGCGAACCGGTTTGCCATGATCTCTCACTTCCTTTCTGATCGCCTGCAGCCGGTCCTCTACTGCCTTGCCGACTCCGATCAAGATGTCAGTCTCCTGCCCAGGATGGTAGGGGATCAGCGCCATCATGACTGCACATATTTCCGCAACCGGCTGCAGAGGGTCAAGCTCAATGAATACTTTAGGCTTGATAATCGCCAAGAGTATAGCCTCCTTCATTTTTTAATAAGAGGAAAAACCTCCCAATCTGTCGAAATGGTAGGTTGTTAGACCCACTTCATGAGAAAGGAGGACCATTCAATGAATCCATTAGAAGTAGCAAAGGAAATTGTTGTCTCCGCACTTGAGAATGGAATAATAAAGTTACCCGAGGCGGACTGCGATACACATGAACAGCTCAGTGAACTGAATGCCAAAAGAGCTAAAGAAATAGGTAATTATTTCAAAGTAATCACTAAAGCGGTTCATGAAGCCAACAACAAGAACTTTAGCTTTGAATAAGCGAAGCTAGAGAGGATACAAGCGAGGGCAGACTTTCTATTCGGTCTGTCTCTTTGCTTCTCATAGACTCTTGAATGTAAATGCAAAGTTGAATCACCGTTTCGTTAACCTTTAATTCTGCGGCATCATTAATAAGCATGCTTAACTCCTCCATTTCCTCAACACAAAAAGCCCCGCCAGCTTTGGCGAGACTCCGTGAGTTGGGTATGTTATTTTTGTGGCTCAGTGCTGGTAGCTTTAATCAAAAGATTGTTGTTTTCGTCAAGTAGCCTCTGCTCGATCTTATAACCGCCCGGGTGATCTGTGTACAGCATAATTATATCAGTGGCCAAAAGATCAACGCGTTCAAGGTTAGACGGCAGTTCATATAAAAAAGTATCTGAGAGCAAAAAGTTCCCATTGTATTTCTTGTTCAAATCTAAACTAATTTCCATGATAGCACCCCCCCCTTTTTAGTTATTTTTGAAGCTGGTTAATCTGGGCTTGCAGCTCTGCGATTTCGCTATTGGCTGCATCAAGTTTTGTCTGCATGGACGTTATTTGCTTCGTATACTCATTTACATTGAACTGAAAAATCTCTTTGTTACTCTCGGATGTGGAAGCTTCGATGTTCTTTTCTTCTTTGGCTATCTTACTCTGAATATCAGCAATGGATTCCTGGTAGGTTTTAATCTGCTGCTTTTTTAAATCCACACTAATGTTTAGTCGGCTTATTTCAACTTCAGCAGGTACCTTACCTTCTACCAACATAATAATTTTCTTCCCTTCCACCTTTAAGTCTGATCCGGTTGCATCGGCCACGGCCCTTACAGGAGCGTAAGCAGATCCGTTTATAATAACTGCGTCCGACACCTTCACCCCTGCTTTTTCGATAGTAAATAGACCTTGGACTTTCTGCCCTATTAATCCAACAGAATCCGCGAATACAGAAGTACCAGCAAACAGTAACGCCCCTACAATGACGCCCGAAACGAATTTTTTCAAAGTGAACACTCCTCTGGAAATGATTTCTACTCCTATTATCGTCACAAAGCGATAAAAGTTTCAACCTTATTTAGGAATGTTAACCTGAGCTAGTAGGGCGCCTGTTCTGCCGAAAAGTTTTAAGTTTCGTGTAGTGAGGTCAAAGCCTAAATTATACCCAGATTCGCTTGCGTTGGCCTTACTGTTTAGTTCGGCCTGCAGCCCTTCAATACTTGTCGTCCTTAGACCATACACCCGTTCAGGGCTGGTAAACTCGATATCGCCAGAAAGCCTAGTCCTATCGGAAAAGGAGAGGATTTGCAACGGACCATCTGCATAGACAAACGAAAAGCCTACATTAGCATACATACCTGCAATCTCCTGGCCACTCTCATCCCAGAATCCAACGCCCCCGTAATGCCCCCGTCCATCATTAGCTATGGACACGCGCTTGACGCCGCTGGAGTCATACGATCTAAGCCCGGTTGGCGTGACCTCTATACGCTCTCCGTCGGGGCTAGTCCGGATCAGGGCACCAGTGATCGTCCCTCCGCTGAAGGAACTGGCGGTGATCGCTCCGGAGAATGACCCACTTGCAGCGACCAGTGCCCCGGTAAACGTCCCGCCTGCTGCCGAGAGGTTACCCGTAAAGGTGCCCCCTGCTGCGGATAGATCGCCGCTGAATGTACCGGATGCTGCTTGGAGCGCCCCCCGGAATGTGCCTCCTGCAGCATTGAGGTCCCCCGAGAATGATCCTGTAGCAGCAATCAACTCACCAGCAAAGGAGCCGCTGGCCGCTTGCAAAGCACCCTTGAAGGTGCCGCCTGCTGCGGACAAGTCGCCGCTGAATGTGCCGGTCGCCGCCTGAAGCGCGCCCTTGAACGTGCCGGTTGCAGCCACCAACGCTCCAGTAAATGTCCCGCCAACGGCTGACAGGTTGCCCGAGAACATCCCGTCTGTGGCTTCCAGCGTCCCGTTAAATTTATAACGGCCAGCAACTGGGTCAAAGTAAATCTTATCTTGCCCTCCTGCTCTGAAGGCAAACTTATCGGAGTTGAGCACCACATCGCTACTGTGATCCTCCCGCTCAATATACAGCCCTGCTTCCCGCGTCACCGTCATGCCAAAATAGTCCTTGCCCTCCCGCAACGCCGACTTGTTTAGCGCATCGATAGCCGTCTTCAGGGTGCCCCGCGCCGGGAACTCGCTCTGCTGCTCTGACTGTGACGGGGCCTCAATGGTCATACGCAAGCCGCCGGCAAACGTAAACACCTGGTGCATGATCAGCGTCTGATAGTCCACGATGCCGTTCCACGGGATGTCGGTCCCGCTCCAAGTGGTTACCGTCTCTAGCCAGCTACTGCCCTCATAGCGTTCAAAGCCGATGACGTCGCCGTGCTCCAGCTGTGGGTAGCCGATCCCCTCAATTACTACAGGTAAATAGGCAAAGCCATTCAGTGCCGCCAGCAGCCCGTCAGCCATGGCCTGCGTGGCAAAGGGATTCGTCAGCTGCAGCGTGCGGTTATTGTCTCCGCTACCCGCCTCATAGCTCAGGCCATCGTCTGTATTGTAGATGATCACTACCCGGGTAAAGGTCTTGACCGGATTGGTCTGCTTGACCCGGCTGTAGTCGCCTGCACCGATTTCAAATACAGGAGCAGCGTTTGCCAAGAAACGTTTGAACTTGGTTACCCCATCCTTGCCGATAAACACGCTAGCACTATTAGCCGATGCGATATAGGCCATCATCTGCCGGCAGGTAAAGCCCGCCGGTCCCACCTGGATCACATAGGATGGGTTAATGACCACGCTGCTGTCAGACGTCCAGCCCATCCGCTGCATGATCTCATTCCAGATGGCTTGCATGGTGGCCGGATAAGTCAGGGATGAAACGTACAGCTCATCTGCAAAAACCAGTTTGTCGTAACAGGTGAACGTCCATACATCGTTGACCTTCTCGCGACCGTCCACGAAGAACTCACCGAGAGGCATCCAGTCCGTCCCTGTGCCCGTCCACGGCACATGCGTGTCCAACCATGGGTAAGTAGCCTCCAGCCAGGTCAGGCCTGCTGTCGTCAGCGACAGGTACGGCACGATACGGGCATTTGCAGGTATGGTCTCATTGGTGCGTAGCTTGATGATCAGCTTTGACGGTATCGCATTGCCGATCTCAAACCCGCTGGAGAGGCTCAAACTATTTTCAATTGTGAAGTCTACGATTTTCGAAGAGTCATATTCCTCCCCGTGTACCGTGGCCTTAACAATGAACTCCCGATCCAGCCGCCGTAAGTAATCCGCATATAGCGGCGATATTGGATACATGGCGTCACTGCTCCGTCAGGGTAATCTTTAGCCCTGACCACAAGATTTCAGATCCTTTTGCCACGGCGAACGCTGGATTTCGGTTGCCCACGTAAAACCGTTTGGTTTCATAGCCGCCGGTCATAGGGTCCGGGTACGTCACATTGAAAAAGGTATCGGCCATGGACTTCATGAGGGCCGACAATTCTGCCCAGGTCAATATACCGAAGGTCATGTCCAACTGCCGCATGACCCGGATACGGTCCCGGTGCAGCTTACCATCGGCTGTCCGGATGGACGATTCCCCGTCGTCCAGGTCAATGATGGTCGGCACAAAGGTTGCCGGGGAGGCCGCTATGGTCATGCCGTTAATTTTGATCATGATGAACCTCCTTATACATCAAGCAGCGTCTGTCCTGCCTGCCGCTGGGTGCGGTTAATTGCATTAATGGACACACGGCCGAACTCCGTTTCCCCAACCTTTAACACGGTTGTTCTGTCGCCGCTGAGCAGTTTGATTACCTGTCTAAGCAGATCGTTGGTTTCTTGATTGCCGCCGTCCAGCATGCCCTGCAGCTTGGACAAGGGGCTGACGACTTCCGGATCCGCTGCAGCTCCCCGGTTATCCCCGACCATGGCCAGCGTAGGCCCGTAGGCCAGACCGCCCTTGGCCAAGCGGGGGATCGTTTTCAGGTTGATACCGATACTGCCGCCGCCAACCTTCTTCCCGAATACGTCAATTTCCGGGATATCGACGCTGATACTGTTTAGGGCACCGATCACTTCGTTAATCCCGTCGATGATCAGATTGAGCGGGAATTTAACGATACCCCATAAGCTATCAAATACGCCCTTGAATATGGACTTGACACCTTCCCACGCTTTTCCCCAATCACCCGTAAACACACCGGTGACAAAATCAATTATCCCCCCCAATGTCGTCAGCAGACCAGATATGACATCTCCGACGGACGTAATCACACTTTTTACGATACTAAGCACTATTTTAAACCCCTTGGTGAATCCAGGAGCAAGCTCGTCAATAATGTAATTGATCAAGGGGTTTATGAATTTGTTGTAGATATCTAGTCCCGCAGAAACCAACTTCATTACTAGATCGACAATTTTTGCAATGATACCTTTTATCGTGTCTTCCCAAATCTCTTTAAGAGTTTTCAAGAACGGCTCAATAATCGGTTTCAGAACATCATCCCAGAGCTTTTGAAAGGTTGCCCGTATTTTATCCATGGCCTCCGAAAGCTTATCCAGGAGTTCTTTACCGTATTTGTTCCAGGCGTCCTTTACGATCTGCAGCGTGTCAAGAACGATTTCTTTGATCAGATCAAACACGGGTTCCAATACCGTTTCATAGATATCGTTCATCATATCGACAGCCCACTCGAAAGTTTCTGCCGCTTCCTCGAAAGCCCACACAAGCGTATCGGTGAAGATTGGAACCAGGGTGTCAGTAATAGCCGAGCTAATCGGGATGATAAACTCATTCAGAGCGTAATCCACGAATGGCTTGATAGTCCCATCAAGCAGTTTCTGTATGGAGTCGCCTATTTGCGGAATAGCATCCAGGAAGACGTCTCTCAGCTTTTCAAGATTGGGCTGGAGCGTATTGGTCCACAGATCATTAATGTGGTTCACTGAGTTTTCCATCGTGTCTGCAAATAATCCAACGGCCCACACAAGAGTATCCGCAAAGATCGGGACCAATGTTTCCGTAATAGCCGCGCTGATCGGGATTGCAAATTCATTCAGGATGAAATCAGACGCAGGCATTAGCGTGTTATCCAGTAAACTCTGCAATGAATTTGCAATCTGAGGAAAAGCTAATAGAAAAGCGTTTTTCACCTTTTCCAAATTCGGAAGCCAAACTGTACCCCAAAGCTCTGTTAGCGTGGTGGTTACGTTACGGAACGTTTTGTCCATAAGCGCGAAGCTTTGCGTAATCGCACTGGCAATGACCGGAGCAAAGGCGGTAACAAAACCTGTGACCAGCTGCGGGATAAAATTACCCAAAACGTAACTAGCCATTGGGATCAATACTTTATCCTTTAGATCAATAAAGGTATTCCCGATGCTCTGTACCGATTTACCGATAGGACCCATCATATCCACGAACGGTTGAAGCGCCGGGCGCATCTTTGCCCAGCCTGCGGCAATGTAGGACCATGCGCCGCTGAAACTGGACTTGATCCCGTCGATCAGGTCTTTAACCTTTTGCTTGATCGGGTCCACACTAATGTCCGGCGTGCCCAGGTCCAGATCCCCGAAACCACCACCTAATCCCGCTCCTAAACCAGCACCGAGTCCTGCAGCTGCACCGCCAGCTCCAGCAGCAGCATCGTCCATAGCGCCGGCTGTTGACTTGGCCAGTGTGTTGAGCTGGTCAAAACCTGCCAGGCTGCCCTTGACGTCCTTGCCCGCTTTCTTGGCCGACTTTCCGGCTTTGTCGGATGCTTTGCCCATATCACCCAACGCACCGGATGTATCTCCTGCTGCTGCGCCCATATCGGCAATTGGCTGCACCACAGCGCCGCCGGAGGATCCGCCACCCGCAGCATCCCCGAAAATCAGCTCGGTAAAAGCCTTGAAATAAGCAGCCGCTACCTGCAGCTTGGCGATTAGCCAATTCAGCCCACGTAAAACTGGTGTCAGAATGTTAATGAAGCCTGCGCCCATCGTGCCTTGGAAGATACGCCACTGCTCACCCATGACTTTAACCTGATTGGCCCAGCTGTTTGATGTCCGGGCAAAGTCTCCTTGAGCGTCCGCTGTGACCTGCATCAGGTAGTTATACCGGAGCATGGTCTGTTCCGCTTGAGTCATAGATAACCAGGCTTTATCAATTCCCTGAGACAGGGCGTAAGCCTCCATGTTGGCTACACTCATGTTGATACCGAGTGCCTTCAGCGGCTCCGTCTCCCCGGTCATGCCGCTAAATACCTTCTCATAGGCCATGTCATTACTCAGGTTGTGAAAGGACGACATATCTGCGGACAGCTCAGTCAGGTTTTTGGACATACCTTCCATCTGAGCGCCCGCCAATCCGGATGATTTAAGCATTGCACCCATGGTGGAGGAATACTTTTTCCCTGCCAGCTCGGATAACCCAAAATCATCAATCAGCCCGGTGGACCAGTTATTAATGTCCTGAGCCATGGCCCCGAATGTGACGTCCACCACGTTCTGTACTTCCTGCAGATCAGATGCAAGTCCGATGGCCGTCCTGCCGAAGTCTACAAGCCCCTTAACAGCAAAAGCCCCGGCGATAATACCGCCGAGACCCTTAAACGCGTTACCTACTAAATTGTTTGCCATGCCCGCAATGCCGCCAAGCTGACGCTGGAATGGTCCGGAGTTAAGCTCCAGGTCTAAATCTATGCGGCCTGCACTACTTCCTGCCATTTATGCGCCACCTCCTCCGAACATACGGGCCATCGCGGCCTCTAAAACCTTCATTTCCTTGTCTAATGTCACCTCGTCCAGCAGCTTCTGCTCCGCTTGACGTTTACGCCAGTCGTTGTAAATACGCCGCTGGTCTGAGGTATATCCCTTAATAACCTTCTGATCCTTCTCGCTCCGGATCGTGACAATGCTCCCCAGCGGCGTATCTGGCATGAGTCCCGCAACAAGGATACAAAATTCTGACCACGGCATATCTCCCTGCTGCCGGATTCGGATACCGTATTGCTTCGCCAGGCTTGCCTCGATCAGCGGCCAATCTTCCCGCAGGTCATACCAATTTTCCCCGGAAGGGCTACAGTTGAAATCGGGTGGTGGCCTCTTCATAGGTCAAATCTTGCATAACGGCCATCAGACCGGATACAAGCACCTTGATATTAGCGATACCCATCTTCTTCACGCCGATCTCCTCAAATGATTCTGTACCTAAAGATCCTTCAATGGCTGCAAGGAGCGTCTTCACGCTGCCATTCTCTGCAATTTCTTCAAATCGCATTACAGCCTCAACAGATTTATCCACCTCGTAGACCTTGCCACCGATCTTAATAGATCCTTTTTCCTCGATTGCGAATTTATCTGAGATATTGATTACTTTTGACATGGTTTATGCTCCTCCCGGTGCTGCTGTAAATGTTGGCTTACCGTCTGATAACAATTCAAATTCCAAGCCGTCGATGTTCGTAGAGTCGCCACCCGCTGGAGTGGTCAGGTTAATGACACAATTCATCGTGAGCTTGGCGCCACTTGGCATTTCCCACTCAAATTTTGTCTCTACCTCTTGCCCCGTGCCCAGCAGCAAACCCGCAATGTAATCATTACCGGGATCGCCATACTGCCGCTTACCACTGAAGGAGAACGTAAGCCCCTTACCAGTGACGGCCCGGCGAATCCAGCCTTCCTGGTCCATCGGTGTCCACTCTTCTGTGTTGCCGTCGATACTTGGGGCAAAAGTCTCCAAGTCCTTGACGACAACCATTTCCGTAGCGGTGGAAGCTCTGCCCTTTGTACCTACCTTGAACTTATTTTTGTGAACCGGGAAAACGCCTGTTTCGGCCATTTGATTCCCTACCTCTCGTAATAAATAGTTGTCTCAATCACGTGCTCATATATCCCGGCATCATCTGTACCCACATCTACCGGCTCAGGCGTTCGCATGTTAAACGCGATCACCCGCTTGCCTCCAATGACTCCAGACTGCCCAAACAGCGCAGCGTAGACCTCCTGGGCCTTGCGCTCCGCTGTATCGGCATTTTTGCTCCAGTGAACCAGGATAGACACGGCCTTGACCGCGTAGCTGGTATTCTCCAGCCCACCAATGGCAAGCACCGGCGTACCGGCGTTGATATTGTACAGCCCGATACATTGCGTCTTGCTGCTGTCAATCTTGCCGATGTACCATGCTGGGCACTCCACGCGCTGCTCCAGCCACTCCATGACCGCTGCTAGCCTCATCATTTGATAAAACCCCCTGACAGCTTCTTCAGGAGCTTTTTAAACGCCTCGGTAACCCGGTTCTTCTTTTTACCTTCAGCCCACGCCTTCAGCCACTCACCTTGTGCATGCCGGTTCTTATCACGCCTGAACGTATATTCCGGGTGCCAGTAGAGCTTACGGGCATAAGGTGTATCGTAGGTGATGGACACCTTGCCGCGCTTGACCTTGCTGGTATCCACCTGGGCGCTGCGCTCCAGCTCACCTGTCTGCTTCGGCGTTACCTCAGCGGCCACGATATCCGCCAGTATACTGTCCTTAGCCCCGTTGACCACCTGAATTAGCGCCTTTTCAGGACCAACCCGCAGCCGGTTCATGGCCTTGGGGTTCATGGTTGTCTTGACCTTGACCATCTACATCAACTCCAATTCCGTGGAAAAGACGCTGCCGTCTGGATTCTGCGGCCGACTCGCGCTGAATATCGTCCGTTCGGCCCCTCCGATCCGCACAAGCCCCTCGATCAGCTTCCCGGGGTTAATATCTCCCTGGATGATCACTCTGCCGGAGAGCGTCACCAGACGGCGCTCCTTGTCCAGCTTCTGGCGCATCTTCTCGTCGTAACAGCAAAGCCCGTCAAAGATTAACTCTTCAACGGGCTCACCATATCGGCTAGTTTTGGTTTGATAGACTTGCACCGGCGTATTCAGTATCCAGTGCGGGAATGGTAGTTTGCCACGCATCAGCATAACCTCCTGCTCGTCAGCCCTGTAGCGGCCAGCAGGCTGCTCACGGCCTCCGTGGTCTGGATGCCTCCTGCTCCCTCAACCGCCTTGAATGACAGCGACACGCTGCCTGCGGAGTAGCCAGAGAGCGGGAACGCCAAGTAGTCACCATACTGAAAGTGGAAGTCCGCCTGCTGGCACGTTGCTTTTGTAACGTTGAGCTGCTGGAACATCGTCAGCCCCGCTAATCCGCGTCCTACGATGCGGTTATAGGTCAGGGCATCCACTTGATCAGATGCCCGTTCCAGCGCCTTCTCCAGCTCGTCAGGTGTGATCACACCGTCACCGTATCGTTCATATTCCTCTACCGTTGCATAGGCCATAGGATCACCTACTTGTCTGCTTTGGGTGGTTTTTTTACTTCGGCAAGGTGAGCTTCCAGCTCGGCAATTCTGTCCAGAGCTTGTCTATGCTCAGCGTACGTTACGGTTTTTGATGGGGATACCTCAATGGTAGTCAAGGCGCCACCCTCCTCTTGCGCAATGTCATACCCAAGCTTGAGGTAGGCGGATTTATCTGCCTCATCGATCTTAAGCTGCTTGTTTCCTTTTACTGCATATAACATAGTTTAGCCCCCTTAAGCTTGTACGCTGATTTGTACGCCTTTTACTTTACGATCGATCAAGAACAAGTCTGAATAGCTACGATTTTGGTACAACCAACCGTCACCGCCTGTATGCGAGCCTGGTTCCCACAGATAAATCGCATTGTGCTTGAGCGGAGCGAGGACAGCAGACGGGTGTACTAAGATCATATTAATCTGCTTTGCACCCACACCTGGAATAGCGCCATCACTGAAATCATAGACCGTTTTCATTCGATCACTCGGAACTTTTTCCAACTTCACATCATCAAGACTACGCACAACCCGATCTACATTACCGTTGTTGGATTGCACCGATGTAATCCGTCTAATGTCCTCAGCTTGTTTAAGAAGAGTATGAACTGGAGGCGTTGCATACAAAATACGTCCGCCTTGTGGCACGGACGCTTCGTCCATGTCCTCCATCAGTTTGTCATACACTTGCAGTACATTTGCAATAGTTAACGTTGTAGTGTTTGGTACACCGCCAAATATGGTATGTTCTGCATAAATTTTGCTATAGCGGTATTTGTCCAGTTCCGGGATCGCCTGCTCTGTCTCAAATACGTTTGTTACATTCGCTGCAGACAGGATTTGGTTAGTTTCATCAACGTCCATTGTGTCAACATAGAACTCGACGTTTCGGTCATGCTGCAGTACCTTAAGCTCAAAATCGTTTGCAATCGCTTGTCGATTCCAGCCACCATTCCGGTTATGATCCTTGTAACCAGCTACATCCATACGCGGCAGCTTGATCGTTTTCGCACCAACCCAAATTGCATTTTGAGTCGTGAGGGCGGATGAAGTCAGTTCAAGGGCGTATTTTTGTTGCAAAACGGTCTGAAATGAATCTACGTAATTGTAAGGCATTATTAATCACTCCTATTTTTGTGTTGTAACACCGAAAATCGCGGCAAGTTGATCGTTTGCAGCCTGACCTTGGCCCTGTCCGTTACCGCCACCGCCAACACGGAAGCCTCCACCTGCGCCGCCAGTGCCACCAGTGTCTTCAGGCTTGAACAGATAGGCATCCGAAGTCTGCAAGCCCTTAAGCTGCTCATCCAGACCCACCACATTGCCATCATCCCCGATCACTAACTTGTCTTTCTTAATCAGTCCGGTAACGATAGCCTCATTGTGGACCTTGCCGTTGAGCGCAGATTTGATAGCGTTGGTCAGCGTCATATCCTTCAGGCTGGAGTCATATTGCTCCTTGGCCGTCTGGTTCTCTCCTTGAAGTCGAGCAATCTCAGCCTTCAGCGTCTCAGAAGCTCCTGCATCCTTGCTGAGTGTTTCGAGCTGTGTATCACGGTCTGTGATATCCTTCTCCAGCTTCTTCTTGGTTTCGGAAAGCTCGTTATACTGCGACTTCGGAACAAAATGCTTCGGCAGCTCCTTGTTAATGTCGCTAACCAGTGCATCTATCTTCGACTCATCATAACCGGCTTTCTTCAACGCTTCTTTTAACCATTCCATATCATCAACCTCCATAGATTTTTATAGCTGCTCTCCAGCTATGGGAGTGGACCGATATGCTCCGGCCCATGAGCAAATAGACCACGGCAGTCTCATCCGTGGCCTAACTTGGTGGTATTCTAATCTTCTCGCGGCTGTAGTCTCGCCTCAGCTCCGGATTAGCCTTGATGTGGCCCCGGAGTGCGCCCTGCCATTGTTTAACCTTGGCCTCGGCCTTGGCTTGATTGACTTCATCCAGACTTCCCGCTGCCCGGCGCTTGTACTTGCGCACCTGGCGCTCCATGTACCGTTGACGCTGCTCTTGCTTGTAACTGGCAAGTGCCTTGGTGTCGTCTACCGGCTCCGGCAGCCTGCTTTGTCCTTTAACGTAAGTGGTCATGTTGTGCCGGCAGTTGGGGTGAAATAATCCGTTATCCATGGCCGTACTCAGGAGCGGATATGGCCCGTCTGATGCCTTGCCACCGCTATACACATCATCAATGTACACCTTGCCCTGCCACGGTAAGCACAGGTCTGAGCAATTGCTGTGAGCGGATACCATGACGGTTGTGATACCCAACTCCTGCCGCTTGGCTCCCTCTCCGGCAAATACTGCCCGTTGGGAGGATGTCCGCAATACCATTTCAGAGTAACTGGCCACATTGACGCGGCGGCCATCCTTGTACGTGATGCAATCCAGCCCTTTTTCCAGGAAATCCTTCGTGGCCATGTCGATCGCCTGGTTAAGAGAAGCAGCTCCACTATTCATGTACACCTGACTTTTGAATATGGTCTGCCGGAACACATCATCGGTCTGCCGCAGGATTGCCTGGTTCGCTGCCCTCAACTCCCCCTGGGCAGCAGAAGCCAGCGCATTGATCCGATGTTCATTAGCCTTGAAGAAGTTATCATCAGATACGCCGTCCACATCCAGCTTATCCTGCCTGCCGGGAAGGACCTTGTTTACCAGCCGTCTAAAAAAGCCGCTGACCTTATCTGCACCGCGTCGGAACGCTCCTTTAACCTCTTGGTCGACAGTGGATTCGATCACTGGAGCGGCCTTCCTGACGATTCGTGACGCCTCCACGCGGTACTGCTTCAGGTCCTGCAGCTTCTTCTCCTGCCATTGGTCCCATTCAAAGCCTTCCTTCTTCTCGTCATTCTCATGACGTTTCAGGTTCCGCTTCATACTGGCAACTAGGTCAACCTCCATCTGTGAGTAAATGCCGCGCAGGTCATAGGCTTTCTTGCTCATTCAGGATCAACTTCTTCAGTAACGTTGTCCCGCACCTCGGGTTCCTCAAAGGTGGGTCCGGCTTGCTCTGCCTTCAGTCTGGCAACTTCTTCAGCCTTTTCCTCCTTGGTCCAAGTATCGCCGTATAACTCTTCAACGGCACGCTCAATGGACATGACCTGGAAGGTGCGGGCCTTGCCGACTGTTTCCACAACGCTGTCAAAGGAAGGGGAAGCATACTCCCCGAAGGTCACGCTGGCGTCATACTCGCCTGCTGTGCGGCTCTGCATCGTGTCATACACCTTCATGACGGTCTGCACCAGCTGCGGAATGACTTCATTCAGCCGCTCCACGATCTTACCGCGAGTGTACAACGTGGCCTTCTCCTTTTCCCGCTGCGCCTCGGCATTATCGGTCTTTTTGAGATCAATGCCCAAGGTGGACGGGCTGATAATGCCCTGTAAGCACATATCCACCGCAGAAGCATAGGAAGCCACGAACGCTTCATAGAGAATTTGGGGCTGCACTAGATTGATCTGGCCCTTGGCATCCTCGGCAAACGCGCTATTGATCCGGATAAACTGATTATCAAACGGGTTAGGCCGCATCAGCTCCCCGGTTTCTGGATTCTTCGGAATCATGTCTTCCGGGATGTACTTCTGCACCCGTCCAGAGCGGATCGCGTCCATCCACTGACTAATCACCTCGTCCAGCGCGTCAAATGAATCAGCCTTGCTGTCGAATATGGACTTCCCTCGTCCTGGCCACTTGGTGGATTTGAACACCTGGAGCGGCACGGCCATCAGGAAATCACCATCGTACTCGACATCCTTCAGATCCGCGATTTCCGGCACCAGTGACAGCGGCACCTGCTTTCCATAGGCATCCAGAAGCTTGTACCGGATGTATTTACGGCCAAACGTCTCTACCAGCCGGTAATCCTTGCTGTTGAACACATAGTCCGTGTAAAATATGACCTCCTGCAATCGGCCACGGGTCCGCTTATACTCGACCTGATCGCCACTGTAGAATTCAATCAGCGGATACCCGCTCACTTCCGGATCTACCGTAACCTTAAACGCCCCGTCTCCAGCTGTTAGCGCCTCCGTAATGGCTCCGCCCAGCAGCTCCGGGAAGTCGTTGTCCTCGCTGATCTCATCCCACGTTGCCGTCTCAGTCTCGGCCTTAAGTGTAATGGCGTCCATATCCGCAACGACAATATCAGAGAGCCGATCTGCCACCATGGCCGGCAGTCCAGAGTGGATCTTGCGGATGCCCAAGCCGTAGCTCGGCACCGCTGCCCAGAAGCGTGAGCGCCCCACACTGTCAGTTATGGACTGCTTATAGAATTGATCCAGTTCGGACGGATCTCCGCGAAACCACAGCCGATTCCGCAGCACGTTCGCGCGGTAGCTAAACGGCTCCTGAATCGTGATGATCTGGCTTTCAGGTGCCGGTGTGATCCTCAACATTTTCATAACCATATTCTTAAACCACCCCACTCTCTTAACCCCCTAACAGGAACATGGTTTCGGCTACGCCCGTTGTAGCATCCGGCGCATCATCATGGGCGTTTTTACCTTCCCGCTGATAGCTTGTCATAGCCTTGTAATACTCTGGCCAGCGGTCCCGCCAGTTGACCGGGAAATAGATGTGCTGCATGATCCAGGTCGCGTTGCTGATGATTCTGGCCGTCTTATTTTTACTTTGGTGGAACCAGCTCACATCCGTTCGGTTACTCTTCAGCTCCGTCTCTAGAATGCGCTTAATGTTCCGCGCAAAGGCTTTACCACCGTTGTTAGACTCAATACGGGCCTTATTTGCCTTGAACGTAAAAAGAGCCTGCGCTGTGGCCGGCTCCGTGATCTCCATCGGTTGCTTGGTATATATAACATCCAGGACATACGCCTCTTTTTGGTACACACCCCAGATGATATTGCACAAATAATCTGCTCCATCGTCCGCAGTGTCACAGTAAGCGTAAATACCCGTGAATAGCGGCTCGTCTGCGGCATCCGTCGGCAGCTTCTCATATGTCTTGAAGCTGCTGTACAGCTTACCCTTGATGTCAATCGGGATCTGCTGATAGTTAGCGCTGGCGATATCCTCGCCCATGGCCCGTACCTTCATGTCGTAGCTCTCACGGGACAGAACATCTGGACATAACATCGTGCCGTCGTCCTGGAGCGCCTTCATAGTCAGGTGCCGGACACGCTTCTTCTCGGCTTGGAAATGCTCCAGCGCCCGCCCTGCGAGGTCACCGGATGCCCAGCGGGTCATGATGATGATGATCTTGCCGCCTTCCTCCAAGCGCGACAGCATTGTATTAGTGAACCACTCCCAATGCTTCTCCAGCACGTTCTCATTGCTGGCTTCCTCTGCATTCTTGATCAGGTCATCAATTATCAGCAAGGTGGCTCCGAAGCCGGTTGCCGTACCCGTAGGAGACGTGGCTAGATAGCTGTTATAGCCTCCCTCCAGGCTCCAGAGGTTCATGGCTCCGTCCCCACGCTGAATGCGTACCTGGGGGAAAATGTCGCTATACACAATAACCTTCTCGTCCGCTTTAACCGTGTTGATCCCGTTACGGACGGCTTTAGAGAACGTGGTGGATAGGGTTTCGTTGTAGCTGCCCGTCATGACCTTCTCTTTTTGATTCTGCCCAAACACCCATTGGGCCAGCATGGAAGCGGTACGGCTCTTGCCGTGCCGGGGAGGCTCATTGACGATCAGGATATCGTCATCCGACTGGTAAAAATCCTGCATCTCGCCACACAAGTCCATCAGATACTGCCGATCATCCCGGTAAAAGTCTGGGGCCATGGCCTGGCAGAAGCTGAAGAACTCACGGCGGGCCAGCTCCACGCGGGCACCACGACGAATCACGTCCAGATCAACCATCGCGGGCAATCCTTCGTAGTTCTTCCGTAGTCAGTCCCTTGAACGGGTTATTCACATCAACGTTGCCGCTATGCTGAATATCCAGCTTATCCTTGAACATGCCAAGATGCCGGGCCACGTTCTCCAGCGCCTTCATTTGGTCGTGCATCTGGATTTCGACGCCTACCTTAGTCTCCTTCACCCCAGCGTACAGCAGCTTAGCTCCGCCTTGTAACCTGCGGGTATCCTCGATATGCAGGTCCAGACGACCCTCGCCGCGACACTTCGGGCAGCTGGGGTGCGGATCAGCGAGCCGATCATATCCGTAACCGCCATCCTCAGACGGCAGCACAGCCTCCACTGGCCTGTCCTGCTTCTTGGCTTCAGCCTCAGCGTGATCAAGGGCCATCTTAATTGCTTGTGCATATTCGGCCTCATCTAGCCATTGATACTGATGATCGATGCCGTGACAATGCCGGCAAGCCAATCGGCGCGTATGAATCAGTTGATTCGGGTCCGCAGTAGCAATGTCCCACCAGCGCTGAAGCACCATTTCGGCTGTGATATCCACCTTAGCTGCTCGCTTCTCCTTGGCCTCCTGAATGGCCTCCTGCACCTTAGCATTACTTAGCAAGCGATGGGCGTTAACTTCTGCCGCATTACCCTTTGCTGTATACCCTGCTCGTCTATAAGCTGCTGTGGCATTGAGATCGACCAGGTATTCTTTAACAAATAGCTTCTGTTTGGCCGTCAATGCCATCACAAACAGCTCCTTTCAGGTTTAGTTACGTGCTACAGCCGCATTGGCCCACATAACCGATTGCTCCAGGTTCGTCATTGCCAGCGCCTGCTCCCGGCTCTTAGGTGTCAGGTCATCGATCAGTTCAGCCAATTCCTTGGCCTTGTTGCGGATCTGCTCATAGATTTCAGGTTGTCCTGGCTTCGGTGCGTGATACTTGAAGTTGTTCTCAATCTGCGGATTACTCATTCGACTACCTCCCAGTTCTCTGCGAACAACTCAATATTCGTTTCCTTCCAGGGTACACGACCGAAACGACTTTCCACGTACAGATATGGCGCCGTCATTTTACTGTGCTCATCTGGATACTGCGCCCGAATTACAACGTCCGGCTGCCATTGAGGCAACCTCATACCCTTGCCTGTTTTCACCTGTGCAAATGCACTTCCAAAATCCACGATTATCATCCTTTCGACATAAAAAATACCGCTCCGGGATCCGGTAGCGGCTCAGTATCAATACGAATGGCAGGATTTGAACCTGCGAGCTCCTGTGTCCAAGACAGGCGAGAACGGCCAAACTTCTCCACATCCGTGCAGTCAAGAGAGGGAGGGAAGCCCTCTCTTACAAGTATGGCACAATATCATTTTATCATGGATTCTTTAGAAAAATAGGACATCTGACTGGACATTCAACTGGACAACTTTGAAAACTCATCTATCGCCCTCTTTCTCCAGCGGTAATACGTCTTCTCTACGACCGCCAACCGCTTGCAGGTTTCTGGAACGTCCATATCCTGAATATACTTCAACCGCAGCAATTTGGCATAGTCCGGCTTGTATTCCTCCAGTAGCGACAGTAGATCATCCACCCGCTGCACCTCAGCCTGAAGGTCCTGCAGCTCGCTGAGTCGCTCCAGCACCTCATCCAGGTCATACTTGCATCCGGTACGGGCATCAATCACCTTAGCGATCTTGGCCCTCAGCTCCTGTAGCAGTTCATCATCCTCCTGGTAGGCACCGATGTCTGGAATCGCATTACGTTGGGACCGAACACCAGCCGGGTAGAAAGTCAGGTAAGCGTGCGCCGTGGCCTCCAGCTGCAGATCACGCTTGCCCAAGTACATGTAGCTGGGTAAGCCGCGCAGCCGCCGGTGCAACTGCTGCAGCTGATCCTCATCGTTCAGCCGGCTGATCTGAATCCCGCTACCCACGGTATAGGTTCCTAGCGCTTGAATCCGCGCCTGCTTCTGCCGGTACCCGGTCAGCTGGTCAATCACTTGTTGTTCTGTCATGATGTCTGACCCCCTGTTGTATTATTCACCCGAAGCAGACAGCCGGTCCAAGATCCAGCGAGCCCGGCTCAGCTCGGCAATGCTCCGGTCAAGCAGATGTACCTCGCTGGCTGGCTGGGGCTCTTTCAAAACCGACCAGGCTTTCAGCTCAGCAAGTGAATCGTCCCGTTCTCTCAGCAACTCATCAAAACGGCCATTTGCAGCCTTCAGCGCCTCAATCTGATTGTAATATGCCTGTGCAAACGCGAATTGCTCCTCGTACAAGCGCTTATATTCATCCCGCGCTGTGGACGTCTGATCCAGTTCGAGTTCAGCAGCTTCCCGTGCAGCAACTGCTCCGTCTGCACGTGCTTCTGACAATTCAACCTTTGTCATAGACTCCTCAGCCGCTTTGCCGGCAAGGGCCACCGCTTCGGTCGCCTGGTCTTTCCAGTGTTCCACCTCATCCTTCAGCTCCGCATTTTCTACGGCCAGCCGCTCCCCGGTCGCCTTATACTCTTTGAGCATGTCATGTGATACCGGCTGGGTAGCGGTCAGCGCCGCCTTCAGCTGCTCAATCTCCTGCTGAGCCTTCTTGTACATTTCCGGCAGCGGCACCGGCGGCTGAGGCGGCAAAACCGCCTTTTCGCGAAGCAGTTGGGTTTCCTTGGGTGACTCAACACCCTTACCCTCCTTCGCCCACTTGTCCATGTGATTATAAATCGTCGCCTCACTCACGCCCTGCTCCTTGGCAATCTGGGCAATCGTCTTGCCGGCAGCTCGCTGGGCGAAATATTCCTCTGCGGTCATCTTAAACTTGGCCATTTCCTTCTCCTCCTTGGTTTGGGTCTTGATCTGGATCGGGGCTTTGAATGTCTTATCCCGCTTCGTGGCTGGATACTTCTGCCGGACCTCTTCTAGCTCTTCCGGCGTCAGCTTGTATTCACGCACCCCACTGGTGCCGGTGGAACTGTACTCAATTACTTTGCTGGGTATCGGTGTATTAGCCACTTATTCCACCCTTTCCGCTGATGAAGTCGTCCCCCATTTGCGCTGCTGTTTCCTTGGCGGCGGATCTGGAAGAGTCAAGAAGACCTCGCCGATCACCGCGCCACTGTCGTCCGTGATAATTTCCCAGGGGATCTCCTGGAAGAAGGGGTCAGGTCTCATCCGGATCACCGGCACTGTACCGCCGATCCAAAGCTTCGATAAAGGAGATAGCCACAGCAGCCACCTGCACCGCCTCTGCACGCATGTTGGCATAACCACCCTTCACCCGTTCTTCAGGCCCGTTATTGAAATGCGTCTCGTTGACAGCCTGGCACAATTCGCCAAACTCCTCTCCCAAAATTCCCATCCACTCCATAGGGCGGTGATTCTGTTCGCCCCACTTTATGTCTTGACGCTGCCGTTCAGTAACCACACTTTTAAACGCGTTATCCATACAAACCATCCTCTCAGGAATAATTTTGGAATATTTTCTGCTGCTTTTGCCGTTAGGTCAGTTTCGCTTATGGTTAATTGCTCCGCCATCCAGCCACAGCAGGGACAGCGATACACATTTGGTTTGATCTCCGTCATATCAGCAGCGCACTCCAGGCAGACCAAAATCATGGGTCAACCTCCTTTCTGCTGGTTGTCGTAAATCTCTTCCAGCCACTCTGTCAGCATCATCATTTGCTTGATCACCAGCGGATGGTCCTGATATTTCTGGCACATCGCCCCGGAAGAGTTAGCCACCCATTGCCAGAAGTCAGGATGACTCATGCCGTAATGAGCAGCTGCTTGATTTGCCTGACCGATCCACGCCTGTATATCCCCGAAGAACGCCCCGTAGTCCATCGGCTACAGCTCCTCGATCTTGATATAGATCCCCGGCAGGCTGGCCCAAAACTTCTCCACAATCAGACTGGCAATCTGCGCATCGTCTTTGTAGAACCCCAGATCCTCCATGCAGTCTTCGAGCAGCTTTTGCATATTGGAGTTGTCCGGTCTCGTCGTCTTGTACTCCCCGTCCTGGCGTTTGCCTGTGATGGGGAAGCACCATTTCACCGTCAGCCGAAGAGCCCCTGTATATTTCCGCGCTGGCACATGTTGACCCAAGTGAGCCATCAGCTTCGCCCGGGCAGCCTTCAGCTCGTCGGGCTCATAGAATACTGGTTTGTCGTTCACCACTGCAACCTGTTTCTGCTGGTGCGTGATCGTCGGGACTTTTTTCATCGGCATAAAAAATGCGGTCGTCATCGTGACACCAACTTCCATTTTTTAACTTTCTATTTCGCGGCGGGTTTTCAAATAAATTTAGGGGAGGGGGAAGGGGGATTTTTATACCCCCTTCCCTTATCCTTATATATTTATATATAGGGTCCCCGCCGCCGACTGCGGCAATCATGACGTATCAATCCCCGCCGCAACTTGCGGCAATCATATTTAAGAGAACTTTGCAAGTTGGCGGCGACCATAATTTAATGGTGCTTGCCGCAAGTTATTCCTCTTTTTTCTTGACTATGCGATATCCAATTGATCGATCAATTTCATAGCCATGCTTCTTTATCCAGTCTCTGACTGTACGTTCAGCAACCTCTTTTCCGGTTGACCCATACCATGCCATGACATCCATCACGGTAGGCGGTTCCCCAAAATTGCAGTTGTTTACCGCGTCTTCGAACTCTTCCGCCTTGCTTCGGCGCTCCTCTTTGGCCTTCTCTTTCCTTTTGCCGGTCGCCTTCTGCCATGGCGGAGAAGAGGACTCCCCTTCCGGATCGATGTCCTTTAGGCTGCCTGTGTCATCGACGCGGTGTACCGGATACTGGAACCACATATTGACCGGATCAAACTTCGGATACTCACGCAGCGTACCCTCTACGCGCCAGGCTGAGCGGATCCTGACGCTCTTCACCGCCTGCTTGACGCCCTCCTGAGCGATAGCTAGCTGCCCAGGAATGGCACGCTTGGCATGGTCCTCCATGGCCTTGGCGCTGAGCAGGTCGTCCTGGGAGACATGTTCCTGCAGGTACGACGGATTGTATTGCTGGAAGAGGTGCTGGTACATGCTGCAGACTGCCTTATTCTCCTCTTGCATCAGCAGAGCCTCTGTCAGATCCAACTCCACTAGGTCGATCAGTGCGTCTGGGTCCCGGGCGAACACGCCGCTACCGGATGCTCGGTCCATCGACTTTTTCCCGCCCTGGGAGCCTTTACTGTGATGGTGGCAGTAAATGACACCAGCTCCCAACTCCGTAGCGATCTTGTCAAACTGGTTTGTGAAGTGGGCCATCTGGTCGGCACTGTTCTCGTCACCGGTTAACACCTTATAAATAGGATCGATAATGACCGCGATATAGTTCTTCTTCTGAGCCCTCCGGATCAGCTTAGGGGCCAGCTTATCCATAGGCACTGTCTTACCACGTAGGTTCCAAATGTCAATGTTGCTAATGTTATGGCCGGACAGCCCCAGCGCCGCGTACACATCCTTGAAGCGATGCAAGGCGCTGGCCCGGTCCAGCTCCAGATTGACATACAGTACCTTGCCCTTCGTACATTGCCAGGCCAACCACTTGATGCCCTCGGCTATGGCAATGCTCAGCTCAATCAGAGCAAAGGACTTCCCCGCCTTCGATGGCCCCGCCATGAGCATTTTATGACCCTGCCGCAGTAACCCTTCTATTAAAGGAGGGGCTAGCTTCGGCATGTTATCCCAGGTATCCGTCAAGTTCTCCGGGTCTGGCAGATCATCGTTGATCCCTTCAATCCATTCATGCCACTCCGCCCAGCTCGCCTTGCCCAGGTTCGTGTCCACGATGAATTGCTTCTTGCCGTTCCGCTCGACACCCGGCATGCGGGACAGCCGGGACGGATTTCGGTTCTGCTTGTCGATAGCCAGCCCGTTCCGCTTGCAGATGTCGTACAGGTAATCCACCCGCTTGCGGTACTCGTCATAGTTGGCCGCCTCGACCCGCACAATGGCGTGGAGGCTCTTGCCGCCGCTGTATACCATGACGGCAATCGGCAGCTCCAGCTCCCGCATGACAGCGTTCTGTTTCTCGATGTCCATCGTGTCCGATTCCACCAGAGCATACCGGAATTCAGTCACGTTCTCATTCTTGACTCCCTTGCCGTCCAGCGGGTTAAATCGTATCCAGGCCCCCGCCTCCGGCTTGTAATCCCCAAACACATCGCCAATGTCACCGTCACACATATGCAGTAATTCAATAAGTTCCCCCGCCGTCCGATCCGACGCGCCTTTTGTAGGAAGCCACTTCCCTTCCTCGCTCTGCCACGCTTCCGTGACATAGCCAACGTTTTCGGATGCCTCAAATAATGCACTTAAATACGTTGTTATCTGCTGTACAGGGTTCCATTCAGCAGGTTCGTGGATCTCTTTACCTTCAATCCAGTTCCGATCCACGACCACATAATCGCCGGAGCTACCGGAAATCTCGTCATCCCAGTCCAGCTCCCGGTCATGGGCAGACCGCGGCAGCCAACCGTTATCCTTGGCCAACTGCGTAATGGTCGCACCGGTCACCGGATTACCGGTTCCTTCGAATGTCGTCCACTTTTTGAAACATTCACCTGGATGGTAGCGTCCGCTGTCCCGCCGGCTCCACTCGTCCCAATCGCTGGCCGTGTAACCTTCATATTTCAGCGCCATGCCGACATTGACCCAGGATTGGTAATCCAGATAAGACGGATCCACATGGCCAAGCAAGGCAACCAAATCCAATTTATGCTCCAATGATTTCACAACCCTTTTCTACTCATAATCTTTAAGGAAATCTCTAATCGTTATAGACCAAGCTCCGTTAGTCACGCTTATTCCGTATTCAGTATCATGGTAAATACCTGTTACGAAATAAGCCTCCCCAGTACTTTTGTGAGTATATCGAGTACCAACTAAATGTGCGTATTGTTTCTTCTGCATTAGGATACGTTCTTGTTTTTTCAAATACGGGTCCATCTGCTATATCCCCCCTTCTGCTGAACGCCGCTTTATCCCCGGTATAGAACCGGTATACCCGGCAAGCTCCAATTGCCGCTGAGCCTTTCGGAACACATAATCCAAATCCTCGCCCGGCTTAATCGTTCCGTCAGGCTCTAAATGTTTGTTCGGAATCCACACATTTTGACTCGTACGATTTAGCAGATAACGTTTCGCTGCATATCCGGCATAATTACGTTTAAGGAGTGTCAGTGCAATCCCTTTATAGTGTTGATCCTTGCAATTCAGCTTCATAAGACTACTCCCCACGATATTCTTTAGGGTTGATGTCGGCAGGCGTTCGCCAGCCATTACCGGCAATGCGATCAATCAGCTTCCGAGCTGCTTCAAAGGACCATGACCCCACATGTTCAAAGCCCCGATTTTCCAATTGCCGAATCTGTTTTGGTGTGGTCAGGTTCTCAGCTCGCCGTTTATCCAGCCTCTCCAGCAGCTTCGACGCCTTGCCGGCATTGTCGATCTGATCTGGTAGAATTCCCAGCTTTTCAAGTGTCTTGATCTGCGCTTCACTCGGTGGAGCCATTTCCCACCCAAAGGCTGGTACATAGCTGGATAGGTCTTCAGCCTGAATGCTCATTTCAAATTGAAGCGGATCAACCAGTTTAGCCTTCCGGCGTTTCATTTCATTCAGCATCTTGGCCAGTGCCTCTTCACGCTGCGAAATGACATCTTCAGTCGCCTGCTTCTCTACCACTTCCAGATCCAGCGCAATCCCTGCCTGTTCGATCTGCTGGGTCATGGCCTGGGCGACTTCTTCGTTTTCGGCAATCAGGTGTGCAGGATGGCAAAGTTCATGCCGTTCGGTGTGCCACAAAAAATCAAGCAGCAGCAGATCCTCCTTGCCTGGAAACAGCCGGGTACCTCGCCCAACCATCTGACTGTAAAGACTGCGGACCTTGGTCGGCCGCAAGACGACGATGCAATCTACGCTCGGGCAGTCCCAGCCTTCTGTTAGCAACATGGAATTACATAGAACGTTGTATTTGCCGCTATCATAATCGGCCAGTATCTCTGCCCGGTCCTGCGAATCTCCATTGACTTCAGCAGCACGGAAGCCGACGGCGTTTAGTATAGAAGTAAACTTTTGGCTGGTCTTCACCAGCGGCAAGAAAACGACGATTTTCCGGTCCTTGGCAACCCGCCACATTTCAGCAGCAATGGAATCCAGGTACGGGTCCAGTGCTGTGCCCAGCTCACTGCTTTTAAAGTCGCCTGCCTGCTGCCCGACGGAAGTCAGGTCCAGTTTCAGGGGAATCGTCATGGCCTTAATCGGGCTTAGAAAGCCCTCTTTAATCGCCTTGGGCAGCGTGTATTCATATGCCAAAGATTCAAAATAGCTACCCAGGTTGCGCATGTCGCCACGGTCTGGAGTTGCGGTTACACCCAGCACGTATGCCTCTTTGAAATAGTCCAGCACCCGCTGGTAGCTATCTGAAAGGCAATGGTGAGCTTCATCGATGATAATGGTGTCGAAATGATCTGCGGCGAACTTCTGCAGCCGCTTGTCTCTCATCATGGTTTGCACGCTGCCGACCACCACCCGGAACCAGCTGCCTATAGATGTTTGCTCTGCCTTTTCGGTGGCACACCCTAAGCCGGTTGACTTGGCCAGCTTGTCGGCCGCCTGATCCAGCAGCTCCCCCCGGTGAGCCAGGACAAGCACACGCTTGCCCAGCCTTACCTGGTCTTCGATCACCTTGCTAAATACAATGGTCTTGCCGCAGCCTGTAGGGAGGACCAGGAGCGTCCGTCGGACGCCCTTCCCCCACTCCGTCTGAATCGACTCGCGGGACTCCTGTTGATAGGGTCTAAGTTCCATAGCCATAATCGCATCCTCCTAAAACTGGCCAGGCGTGAACCCGCCGCCTTGTGGAGGTGGTGATCCTGGAAATGGAGCCTGCTGATATGGCGGTTGCTGTGGAGGTGCTGGCTGCTGATACTGCTGTGGCGGTTGGTATTGTTGAGGCGGCTGTCCTGCCGGCAGTTCATCAGCAGCATAGAAGGTCTTAACTTGATTGTTAGTCTTGTCTGCACCATCACGGCCTCTGAAATTGTTGATCTCCAGTTTCAGCCGACCTTTGGAACCGATAACCGCCTGCCAGTTCATTTTCAGCTTCTCACCTTTCCGTTTCTGGCCAATGCCAGCGAAGAAGTTCGACAACAGCCCCTCCGTCTTTGTATGAAGGAACAAGTTATGGAACACCACTACATCCCCCTGATCTGAATGCACAGTCAGCTCAATCTTGGCCTGATTGCAGGCTGGCATTTTTTCGGAGCCATTAAAGCGCCCACGTTCAAATTTTGTGACGGTGAAGTTATAGTCTCCTGCAGGCAGGACGATAAAATCCGTTCCGTCTTTTACGATCTCGTCGTCCCAACCCAGTTCACGTTCCGTGTTCTGATTCATATAAGTTTCCTCCCATGATGTATAAATTAGAATGGCAATTGCTCTCTTCTGTTTTTAATAGCTTCAAACACTTGTGTCCAGGCAGCCACAAGTACGCCGTTGACGTAAGCAAGATCATATCTGGAAACCGGTGTATCAACGGGGTAAATTTGCTTCTCACTGACCACAATCTGAATCTCGTCCTCACGCACTTGATACTGCAACATTAAATCACGTAAGGGTTTATGAATGTTTGGATCAAGCACTTGCTGAGGCGCGCCGCTCGGTTGCTGCGGTGGATTCGGCGGTGACGGTGGATCAGCAGGCGGCGGTGACTGTGGCGGCGGACTGGCTGGTGGAGCGGCCTGCTGCGGACTCGCTGCCGGCGGTGCGGCGGGAGCCTGAGCTGGCCCACTGAAGATATGGGCAATATAGCCATAGTCCAACGGAAATTCATCTGGCAGGCCGTGACGGTTCTTGGCGTCCCATGCCGGGTGATGTGTAGCGTAGACGGTGCGTACGCCGCCCTGAGCCTTGTTCTTCTTACCTTCCTTGTCTGTGGAGACGCTGAAGGTTTTGTAATTGATGAACAGCACCATGTCAGCCCATTCCTTGACCAGTGCAGCCGTTCGGGAACCGGTCTTTTGCCCAAGCTTGAGCTGGTACCGGTCATAGGCGCCCATTTCATCCGGCTGCTCGAATTTCACGATTTGAGCATGGGCGATCAACACCACATGGATACCAGCTTCGACTACATCACTGAGAAGGTTCAACATCCGGCCCAATTCCTCGGAAACAAAAATGTATCCCTTACCGTATCCGAAATCTTCAATGCCGTTCTTTGCATGTGTGGAACAGACGCTATCCACGCATAACATCTCTGCCCAATCAATGGTATCAAGGATGAGTGACCCATATTGTCCGCTTTGCCATATCCATCGAACCTGCTGTTTGAGCATTTCCCAACTGGACGGCCGGGGAAGCCGCGCTACATCCATTTCCGTCGTGCTGCCTTCGGTATCAATGAAAATTGGACGCGGGAATTGAGCAGCCAGGGAAGACTTGCCGACCCCTTCCGGCCCATAGATTACAACCTTCTTGGCCTTCTGGACTTTTCCGGTAATGACCTGCATGTTAAAATTCACCCGCTTTCCAAGTGTTCGTTTTCGGCAATTCCCATGTCGTCCCCGGATCGATCTCGCCCGGCTGCGTCTGCAGTGTGACGCCTTCCTGTCCGGCGACATAGCCGTCTTCAATGATGATGCTACACTCCTCACCGGTGCTAACTCGGGTGGCGATGGCCTGCAAGCCCTCCTGCTCCAGCCACTGGCCAAACTCCTGCAAAGTCTCCAGGTCCATCTGCTCCAGCTTGTCGAGCAGGATAAACCCGCAATCCGGCTTCAGCTTGCGGACAATGGCCGTAGACACCTTGAGCTGGTCTGATCCGCTCATATTGTCCCAACGCTGGCCGTTATAAATGAGCTCGCCATCATCAACGGACAGTCCTGGCAGCGGTAGATTCGCGTTCGTCAGGAGCTCCGTCTTCTTCTGGCGGATACCGTTGATCTCCGTGGTCAATTGGTCATATTGCACGCGGTAGTCGCTGGCATCCGTCTCCGCCTTGTCTTTGTCCAGATTCGCCCGAACCTTCCGATTGATCTCGTCGATCTGCCGGATGTTGGCCTGCAGCTCCTCGGTTGACTCATCCTGAAGGTCCAGGGCGTCCTTTTTAGCAATATCCAGATCCTCCGCAAATTGAGCTCGTTTGATATGTGCCTCGTTGAGCAATGCTTCTAAACGTTCGAGCTCCCGCGCCTGCTGGTCATATGCAGCTTGAATCTGCGTCAGCTGCTGCCGCTTCCGTTGGTTCTCACCATTCTTCGCAAGAATCCCCTGCTGCTGCTGAATCATTTCTGACGCGGATACAGGTTCCTTCGGAGCGTCAGGGAAGTAAGTCTGCTCCTTGGCAAATTTGGCCTTCTGATCGGCAATCTGGCCGATGGTGTGGCGCCGGTTGTAAACCTCCTGCTCCTTTATTTCAAATTCATGTAGTTGTTGGCCTACGCCGATGATCTGCAGTAGGATGTTGGCCTTTTCCTTATTGGTGGAGCTCATGAACTTTGGAAGGTTGATAGCCAACTCTTCCACGAAGCTATCTAGGAGCATCTGCCCACCCTTCTGGCCGTCTGGATCTACGACCTTTAGGTCGCTGTTCTTACCCTTGCGCTCCACGATCAGACCATTCGACAGCGTCAGGTGAAGGTATGGAGGAATGGCTGATTCCTCTCGAGCTGCCTTTGAAGGACGGTACTTGTTGCCGCCGAGCGCCCAGGCAATGGCATCCAGCACGCTGGTTTTACCTTGATTATTCTTGCCGCCGACCAGAGTCAATCCGTTTGCTGTCGGTTCAATCTTCACTGCCTTGACGCGCTTTACGTTCTCGATTTCGAGTTTACTAATTTTGATCACGAACGCTCCTCCTTTGTGTATGAAGGGCGACACATGGCCGCCCATTTGGTTAGATGAAGTTAAGCAATCACGACAACGTGCTCAGCGGTAATCAATTCGTTCAGTTCATCTGAGAGATAGGCAGCCACCGCTTCGATGGCCGCATTACGCCAAGCCCCGCCGTCTGCCTCGAACAATGCCGCTGACGGGCCGTCCTTCATACGGAAGACAAAAGCACTTTCTGGTTGCTTCACTTCAATGAACGTCCGGTATGGCGCCAGCAGCACCGGATTAGGCACCTTTACGTCCTCCACCGTGGCCACGCCTGTCTTAGCCACCACGGACTGCGACACACCATCATCGCCCACTTGACGGACATTCTCTTCCTTGATGTTTCCGACTACCTTCAGCAACTTGGTGCGGTCCTCATTAGACACAAAGCCAGACTGCAACTTGATAATGAAATCCTCGGAATCGTAAAACGCGCCATACCGATATTCCGGCAGCAACGCCTCAGCCTTGATGATCTCCCGGCGGTTAAAGTCGTTGTTATAGGAAGAGACGACAGAAACCTGAGTCGGACTGACCACATGGACCAGCAGATGGGCTTGCTTGTCAAACTCGGACTTCAGGTAGTCCACCAGGCCGGACAGGTTGCGGACAACCAGCGGTGCTGGCGTAGGCTCAGCTACCTTGTAGAGCTGGTGTGTAGCATACTGCTGACCATTGACATTAACGACTTCGGTCTTACCGGATTGAGCCAAAAATTCCAGAGAATCGCGATTAAACATGAATGAATTCCTCCTATGATTGGTTTTTTGATTTGGGCTTAATAGATGCGTTTGATTTTTTCACCTGTATCAGAGCGGACTTCACCCTCGTTATCCATATAGGACTGACCTTGCATACCTGACTTCAGTTCCGCACCGACCACTTTTCCGTCATTATCACGGTCCATAAGGATGGTGGTCATCAGTTCTTTCGCCGGAGCCAGATTCGACGTGGCCTGAATGGAGACTTCAGCAATCTCCCGCTTTTCATCAGGCTTGATTGTGAGTGATATATTTACCTTCCGCGCAGCTTTGGCGCTTGTGTTCGGGTCACCAATGTTCGCCAGAACCTTGTCCAGCTCCTGCTGGAACCGTTCGACTATGCCACCGTCGGCCAAGGAATCTAATGTGATTTTCACGCTTTTACTCATGTGTGCTCCTCCTCAAAGTTGTAAGTTATATGTGAACGCTGCGACTGGCCCGCGTCCGAATCGGCCGCAGCGGAATCGTTTAGCTGCGCCTATTTACGGACAGGCAAGTAAAGTTTCGATACAATGAGTGCAGACCTGTTTGGCGTTCCAGTTCCGGATGAACCGGATATTTACAACGTGACCACAGACTTCACAACGGGTGTGATCGGATAGTCTAATCAGCATAATTGCTTTCAATCGTAGCCCAATCCCTGGCGACAGCTCGTAGTGTGTCCTTGGCTGATTCTTCACGATCCCGTGCCGCTTGAAGCAGATCCAAGTCGCATAGGTCTGTCACGGCATCCCGAATCAGTCCGTCGATCACATCCGGCCGCAGGGCATCCAGCTCCCAGCACTCATGGCCAAAGTCCTTGATATAGCCAGTCGCTCGGCTATCGGTCAGCTTTGTTGGATTAGGCGGTGGGCTGTACTCTTCAATTTGGTTGTAATTCAAGGCAATCCGCTCAAACTCTACCATTACTCCAAACAGTTCTAACCTATCGCAGATATCGCGGCTCATATCCCTACCGCTTGGGTCGTGGTCGCCTAAATGGATGATGTGGATATTTTTCTGCCCAGCGAAGTCCTCAAGGCGTTGGGCAGCTGCCCACATTTCCGATTGAGATACATAACCCCGGCAACTGAAATACGGGATGTCCATTTCTTCACAGACCTGACCGACAATGCCGACCAAGGCGTCTTTTTCCACCCATACCTCCACATAGTTGTCCTGATCCCCCCATTTGTCATAGGCGAAGGAGTGAGCAGCAGAGTGAATGATTGATCCCGGAGAATTCCAATGGCTATTCTTCCGAAGGTTCCGGGTTCGGTCCTCGATGGCGTCCCAATCAATGAGACCTGACATACGGCCATCAGATATGAGACTTCCAAGATTCTTGTAGCTTCGCTCGTTGTTCGGGATAATGTCCCGAGAAACAAGCTGGTAATACACTTGGCGCAATGTAAGAGAGTAGCCCATTTGCTGGTATTCAATGATGATGGCATTAACCTCCTGGATCAGCCGAAGACTCTCAGCACGGAACTTGATTTCCCGATAGCAAATTTTCATGGGTTACCCCTCCACGCTTGCCTGAAGCTTGACGATGCGGACCACACAAGCACGGCAGATCGGTTTACCAGAGAGGTATTCAATGTCTTCCAGGCTTCCACAAAGCGTGCAGCCGGGATTATATTTCTTCAATACAATTTGATCACCATTAACGAAGATTTCAAGTCCATCGCCTTCAGCAATATTCATAGTACGACGCAGCTCTTTGGGGATAACGACACGGCCCAACCCATCCAATTGACGAACAATTCCAGTAGCTTTCATCTTCATCTCTCCCCCTCAGTTATCAAACCAAAATACGATTCGCACATTTTCCGGATTACCTTCAACCAATTTATTCAATTCAGGAAGCGACCAGCTGCAGAAGCTTCCTAACGCTTCACGGAGCGATTTTTCCCAGCGGACCAGCGTATAATAGGAAGAAGAGTCACCAAAGGGGAAATCATCTTCAATTTGTTTCTTCATTTTATGATTGGTTACATGTCGCACACCGCCACCGCCGACACTACCGCACCAACCGGAAGGGGAACCTTTTTCCTGAAACTCCTTGAATTGATGCACATTCACAAACCCTTCACGGGCAATGGTTTGATCCCATTTATAGGCATTCAGCTCCGCTGCCGTTAGATAGGAATGACTATGTCCATCTCCTCCCCAACCTTCAGCTGAATCCTTGACCTCAGCCGAAATGTCTTCTGGCAACCCTTTCGGCTCAGAAATAGGTGTTATCTCATGATTGGCACGGACCCCAGCCAACGCTTCAAATAGGAGGTAGTGGCGACCGTCCCAAATGTAACCCTGAGTTCCTTGGCGCAATTCCTCGATACGTTTCTCCCAATAATCCGCTGATTCTCCGCGTGCCTTAATGTTTTCGATAAACTCTTCTGCTTCTTTAATTTCCGGCTCATTCACACCTTTGACAGCCAGCCACTTACCATTTATCTTTTTCTCAACAAACAAATGAATATCGCAGCCCATACTTGATTCTCCTTCTGGCCAGTGGTACACTGACCTCAACTATTATTTTTAATGCGATGACCTGACGGGCCTAAACCGTCGGGTCATTTTAATGCTTAGCTGGTTCTGGAACAGAAACTTCATCAGCTCCAACCCAGTCACATAGACAATTCGTGTCACAGAGCAATTCCCGTCCATACCGGATAACAATCTGTCCGAATTTGATTTCCGCACCGCATTGGCTGCAGTAATCGACCACTTCACTGAACGGTTTTGTCATGGATTCGCTCATTCTCTCCCCTCACCTCCCTTCAAGTCCAACAGCCGCCTCAGCCATTGCCGACTGACTCTGGCGACGGAACACTCCGCAGATCGCCCTACCGATTGCCGTGGCCATATCATCCACTAGAGCAAGACGGGTATTCTGCAAGACGAAATATTCCATGAAGCCGCCAACGTTGACGATTCCTTTGATATGGGCGTCTCCAGCTTCAGACAGCTCCTTACCGACTCCCGCACCAGGTTGTAACGGTCCTTCGCCGATATCAATTCTACCTACACTAGTTGATCTGCCGAGACAGGAGTCGATGGCAAGAACAAATTTCCCTTGCAGTGAATCAAGATGTTCCTGCAGGTTCTGCGCGTGGCATGGATCTTGCAGCGTACCGAACACACGGGGGATGCCCCGGCGTTTTAAGTATCTTCCGACCAACGGCCCTAGCGAGTCACCCGTCGAACGATCCGTGCCGATGCACAGGAAAGCTACATTCGATAAATCTACCGGCAGCAATCCGTCCAGCTTCCGGCTCAAGGCATCAATCTCTTTCCGAGTCTTCACTGGCCTGCCTCCATTTCTGCAATCTCCCGATCGAGCCACCAGATAGCAGCCTCTGGCTCGTCAACGATCAATCGTCCATTTAGTAGCTGCCAGCGTCTCCGGCGAAGCTCCAGCCGGCGCCAAATCTGATCAGCCAGGTCGGCCCGAATGTTAATGTTCATTGGGTAGCCCCTTTCTTCAAGCGGGCTTCTAATCTCATTACAACGAACTTCCATATAAGAGCTTCGATATCGGATTCAAACCCCTCTTCCTTTTGAGTCGCTCCTGCCTGTACCAGCTCAAGTGCCATTTGATCCGATTCGCAAAGAGTGCGAACGATTGACAGCCTCACCCGAATCAGGCGTAGAAACTCTTTTTTAAGTAGCCGAGAATCATCAGCATCCAAGCGCGATATCGGATGGGTTAGTTTCTTCTTAACAGGGGCTTTCATGGGTTAGCTCCTTTCGGCTGAGACACTAGACTTTCTTCGTATTCCAAGAGCCATTCCCGTTTAATCTTCCAAATATTCCCTTGTTTATATGCCTTGAGCTCCCCCTGCTTAATCCGATTGATCACGGTATACTTGCTAACACTCAGGTAGGCCGCAGCGTCGAGCACGTCAATGGTGGGCCTTAATTGTTCGGTCATTTTTGCACCGCCGTCCCATCAAATTTCTTATCCTCCTGCAAGAAGTAATCAACGGTCACGCCAAAATAGTCAGCCAAGATTTTCAGTTTGTCTGCTTTGGGTTTGTAATTACCTTGCTTCCAATTGGTCAGCGTTGCAGTAGAAATGCCTGTTTCTTTAGAAATCTGATAAGGAGTTTTTCCAGACTGTTCTAAAAGACTGAGAAATTTCTCGTACACAAGTTCTATCTCCCTTCCAATAAAAGTATTGACTATTAGCTAAGTTTTCTTATATAATCATAGTGCCAACTAAGTTAAATAAGAAATCTAAGCTACCAATTACTTTTTAGCTCAGTTATCTAAGCTATGTCTGTATATTAGCATAGTTTTCTGAGTCAGTCAACAAGGGATAGCTAGTTTTCCTGACTTATTTTTTGAGAAAAAAAACTCTGGAGGAAAGCTATGTACGAAATATTCGAGGATCTTTTAAAAAAACATAAGGTTACAGCGTATCGGGTAGCAAAAGAAACGGGCATTACTACGGCGACCTTCACCAGCTGGAAACAAGGAAAATACAATCCTAAACGTGAAAAACTCCAAAAGATAGCTGACTACTTTGGAGTGACTGTTGATTATTTAATGGGTGTTTCCGAGAAAAGTGAGGATTTAGTTGAAGCTAAGCCCTATTATGCTCTCACCAAAAAAGATGAGCGTGACGTCGCAGAAGAACTAGAACGGATGATGAATGATCTCAACAGTAACGCAGCTCTGGCATTCATGGGCGAGCCTATGGATGAAGAAGATCGGGAACTGTTAAGAATATCACTTGAAAATACCCTAAGGATGTCTAGGGAAATGGCGAAGAAAAAATTCACTCCAAAAAAATTCAGAAATTAACTTCCGGGGGTCGACTCATGGGGAAACATATAACCATAGAACTCTTCCAAACCCATGGAACCAATTGCCCAATAAGAATTGCAACCGAGAGAGAAATAACGGTTCTGTATGAGGATTTAGGAAAAAATACTTGGGGGTATTACACTTGTATTCGGCGGATGCCAGTCATTCACATTAATTCTCGTCTGCAAGGATTCCTCCGTCCCTTTGCGGTGGCGCATGAGTTAGGCCACCACTTTCTACATCCTGGTGTCAACACACCATTTCTGCGAAGAAATACACTGTTTTCAATAGACAAGATCGAACGGGAAGCGAATCATTTTGCTCTACATTTATTGATCGGAGATCTTCAGTCAGAATTAGGCGAAACAAGTCATCAATTTTTGCTACGCTGCGGGATTCCTGAGCAATTTCATGAGTTTTACTAATCCTTACGCTTTCCAGTCGAAAGGCTGTTTAAATATGTCTAAAAACAGAACACATGTTTCGTGAAAGGAGAAAAAAGGATGCCAAAAAAGAAAACAGAAAAGGAGCTGCCGACAAATATCCGCGCGAGAGATGGTAAGTTTTCCTATCGGTATCGTATCCCTGTGACAAAGATTGTTGATGGCGTAGAGGTTAAAAGCAGCAAAGAGATGGAGTCTCCCCGTTTCGATACACTTGGCGAGGCCGAAGATTTCGGTATTCTTATTAAAGCCCAGAAGATAAAAAAAGAACTATTCTACTCCGAAAAGATAACCGTCAGCATTTGGGGGAAAATCTGGCTTAAAGACTATGAACTTGAGCAGGGAGTCGGAGAGGAAACCGTAAGGCTTCGCGATTATGGGCTAAGAAAATTAAATGAAGTATTCGGTGCGTTCCAAATGCGCGATGTAACTCAAAATACGTTTCAACAATTTCTGAATAAATTAAAAGCAGAAGGATTCGCCAGATCCAGTATAGCCCTAATTAAGTCTTCGGCAAGGATGATGTTTGCTCATGCAATAGTCAAAGGTATATTAACTGTAAATCCCACAGATGGTACTTTTATACCCAAAGACAAAAGACAAGCACGAAAAACCGGCGAAAAAAGAGCTATCCTTCCGAAATACCTTGAGAAAGAAGAACTAAAAACCTTCCTTCAGTTATCACGATTCATGATGCACGTAAACTATTGGGCGCTTTTCATCGTTCTAGCCTATACAGGTTTACGTATTAGAGAAGCGGCGGGACTCCAATGGGAAGACATCGACCAACAACGAAGAACTATAGACATAAACAAACAAGTTAAGGGAACGAGTGTCCGAAAATACCACTTTTCTCCAACGAAAAATGTCCAAAGTGAACGCGTAATAAGTTACGGAGAGACCGTTCAAAAAGCATTAAGCCAACTACAAGCTTGGCAGCAAAATGAACGTTTGTCAGCAAAAGGCATTAATCCAAAAGATAACTTTGTCTTCTGGAGCGAATACCCCGGATACCCTATTTCCGTCAACAGTATTGCTCGGATGATGCAAAGAGTACTAGAAGCTGGAAATCTTCCACTTAACCTTACAGCTCACAGTTTCAGACATACTCATGTTTCACTCCTTGCTTCTAATTCGAAAGTAAGTCTTCCAGAAATACAAGCTCGGATTGGACACAAAAGCAATTCTAAAGTAACTGAACTTATTTATTTACACGTGACTAAGCATAGACAAATGCAGATGGCTGATGATTTTGAATGGGCAATAAACAATTAAATGAATCAAGTGCGGGTAAAGTGCGGGTAGCACATTCGAAAAACCTTTGAATATCACAGGTTATTGACTCCTGTTCATTATAATAAGTATAATCAACTTCAGAGCCATACACATTTAATTTGAAGTAATTATAAGACGGTTGCCACAAATTATAATGGCTTCACTACTATTAAGGAGCGTGAACGGCGATGATGATTCAAGTTACACCACTCGCAGAAAGGAAATTGCAGCATTTACTTGGAGAGAAGCCGGGAATATTCAAGCTCTTTTATGATACAGAAGGCTGCGGCTGCGATGGAATAAATGTGCTGCTGATTGTAAATGAAGCCGAGAGCTATGATCTGCCGTTAGAAGCAGGCAAGCTTCCCTTCATTATTAGCAGTCAGCAGGAAATCTTTTATGAAGAGAAGCTGCGGCTGGATGCGGATGAACATTTACCCTCCTTTAAGCTTGCCAGTGATTCGCAAATTTACGGGAACAATATACAGCTGAGAGATTTGCGTGGAGCCGATTCACTGAAGCCAGGCAGCGGAATGGCATATTGTGCTACTTCCAAGCTGTGATCAAGAGGAGGAACGAACAGGTATGAGTCAAGTATCCGAAATCATGAAATTCAACCAGAACTTTGTAGAGCATAAGGATTATGAGGCCTATCTCACCAGCCGTTATCCTGACAAAAAAATCCTCATTATTACGTGCATGGACACACGACTTGTCGAACTGCTGCCCAAGGCAATGAACTTCAAGAATGGTGATGTCAAAATCATCAAAAATGCCGGTGCGGTAATCTCCCAGCCTTTCGGCAGTGTCATGCGCAGCGTGATGGTTGCCCTCTATGCCCTAGAGGCGGATGAGGTGATTGTAGTGGGCCACTATGATTGCGGTATGGCCTCACTTAATTCGGATGCTATGATTCAGTCGATTAAGAAGCGCGGGGTTTCTGAGCAGGTGCTGGATACCCTTGAGAATTCCGGGATCAAGCTGACCAAGTGGCTGCGCGGGTTTGACAATGTGGAGGAAGGGGTAATTCGTTCTGTGGAGCTGATTAAGCGCCACCCCTTACTTCCCCCCAATGTGCCTGTTCACGGCATGATCATCGATCCAGCTACCGGAGCGCTTGATCTGGTCGCTGACGGGTACAAGCAAGACTGATAATCTCTCAACCTGCTGTTTGCGCAGATCCTTGGATCTGCGCTTGTTTTATTTTAAAATTAATCATTATAAATGAAACCAATTAATAGGGTTAACGTATTACCCTCCATACACCACATAACTTTACAGGAGGGTTCTTGATCTACATGAAACCAATGAAACGCGTACTGATGATTGTCATGGCTTTTACCCTGTTCTTCGCTGTAACCGTTCCCGACTTTGCCGATGCGCGGCGCGGAGGCGGCTTCAAATCCGGAACACGCGGGTTCACCACAACACCAAAGAAATCAACAACCGGGAATAACGTGAAACAAAGTGATAGCACCAAAGGCACTGCGGCAGGCACCACGGCCAAACGCGGATTCTTAAGCGGCGGCAGCCTGATGAAGGGCATGATGATCGGTGGTCTGGCTGGTCTGATGTTCGGCGGTATGTTCGCCGGCATGGGAATGTTCGGCAATCTGCTCGGCTTGGCCGTTAACCTGCTGGCTATTTATCTGGTAGTTGTACTGGCCATGTCCTTCTTCCGCCGCCGCCAGGAGCGACGCCGGATGGAAGAACGGAATGGACGATACTAATGGCTGCAACTGTACTGAGTATGGACGAGATTATCAATGCGGTCTGTCTGCATATGGCGGAGCGCAAAGCGGTCAAGGTCACCGAAGTGCAGGTAGAGCTAAGCTGGGACGAAGACACCGGTTATTCTGCCGAAGTCTGGATTCAGGGCCGCAGCCAGTACCTGGTGGAATCCAATCTGGTTGAAGCCATCATCCGCTACATGCTGAGCGAATATGGCATCCGCGCTTTCCGCGAGGATGTGTTGCTTGAAGTGGACGAGGAGATTACAGCTGTGGTGACTGTAGCATAAGCTGAGTGGAGTCGTTCCACCCGCAGATTAAACAGACAAAAGGATGCCCCGCTAACAGCGGACAGGCATCCTTTTTGGTATTCACATGCTTATTGAAACGCTGCTGCCTCAAATCAGTGAAATCGCAAGCAGTTCAAACAATACAAGCGGCAGAATGACGTTGCTGGCCGGGTAAGGATACCCAGGATAGGGACCGCCGGGATAAGGGGTTGGGTAGGGCTTATAATACGGATTATAATACCCCCGCTGCATCTCTTCGGTGACCGTCACCGTTAAGAACAGGTGCTTGTTGTCCACCCCGGCAATCATACCCTCATGAACCTGGCCTTCCAGCGTCTGTACTCTTACTTTGTGGTTCAAGTAGGGCTTGCAGGAATGATGAAGTGATTCGCGGACCCCGTGCAGGTGCCGGATCACTGCAGGATCAGCTTGGTAGATCACATTCTGCTGCTGGCCGGTGTTATATGTCGACATGGACTCCTGACCTCCGTATAAATGGATTTGCTCCATTCTATGCGGATGCCCACGGGTAGGTGCCTACACCACAGGTTTCAACAGCTTTTTAGGAAAAGGCAATCCGCTCAACCTTGACATGAACAGCCACCAGCGACAAGCCCATCATATTCTCTACGGCATTGCGGACATTCAGCTGCAGATTGCGGCAGACCTCCTGAATAGCACAGCCATAGTTTACGATGATTCCGAGATGAATAGCGACCTGCTCTGCTGATACCTCAACCGACAACCCTTTGGCGCCTGCCTTGCCGGCCAATCGTTTGACCCAGCCGCCAGAGATGCTGCTCCCCGACATGCCTGAGATTCCCGGCGTATCCATTACGACATGGCTGACAATACTCGTTACAACATCATCCGAGATATTGACCTGCCCTTTCAGAGATTCCTGATCCATAATATCCTCTCCTCCTGAATATCGCATACCATAGGGCTGGCTAATCTATCCTTATTACTACTCCAGCCTAAAAAGCTACGCCAATGCCGCCCTCACCCGCGTATGTACCCATCACCGGACCCATACTGGAGAACACTACCTCTTTGAAGGGGTACTTCTCCAGAATCCGCGCCTTGATCTCCAGGGCCAGCTTCTCACAGTTGCTATGTACAATGGCAACAGCCGCTCTCTCGAAATCATGCTGCTTCTCCTCCAGATGGGCAAGCAGACGGTTCAGTGCTTTCGGCAGGCCACGTGTCTTCTCTACTACCTCCACCGTACCTTCTTCACTGATCTTGAGCAGCAGCTTGATGTTCAGTACAGAAGCTACCGCACCGGACAAGCGATTCAGTCTTCCGCCCTTGATTACATTCTCCAGCGTGTCGAGCGTGAAATAAGCCTGCACTTCCCGGCTCTGCCGGAGAACCTTCTCCTTCAGCTCCAGCAGACTTGTGGAGGTAAGCGACCATTGGGCTGCCAGGGCAACGATCAGGGACAGACCGCCGGAGAATCTTTTGGAATCTATAACTTCAATATTATTGGTGTATCCTTCATCTTTATACATTTCCATAGCAATCATAGCCGTCTGGTAAGTGCTGCTGATGTTCGAGGACATGCAGATTACCAGGATATCCGTCCCTGCTTCCACCTTCTTAAAGGTATCCAGAAACTCTACGGGACTGGGACTGGCCGTGGTCGGCAGCTCTTTCGATTCTCGCATCATGGCGTAGAAGCTTGAGGTGTCCGTCTCTTTGGGCATCAGCTGATGCTGGAAATGTACAGGCAAATGGACCACCGAAATATCATATTTCTCAATATACTCCAAGGGAACATCTGAACCGCTGTCGGTAATAATCTTGATAGCCATAAGGGTAGTCTCCTTTCAATTACGTACTATTATAGCTATCACCACAATGAATCTCCAGTACACTTTATAACTTGTCAAAATCCTGAATTTGTGCTAGATATGCCTACTGACCCGGGTTCCGGCAAAAACCGCTGCCCAGTATTCATCTGCCTCCAAAAAGGAGCGGCTTCCTGCTCAAAGTTAGATTGGGATGTGCTGCCCTTTTATGATATGGTTAAGGCATTAGTGTACAGAAATGGAGTGTAAGCATGAGCAAGAACAGAGTATGGAACAAAGGGAAACATAATGGTGCAGGACTATCCCGCAAACAGCCAACCAGCGTCGAAAATACCCCAGCTGAAGGAACGACCCAGCCGGAGGTGGAAGCTTCCAATCCGCGTATCGATACCGTCAAGCCGATGAACCGCGAGAACTGGGTTGTCCGTCCGTCGCGCGTGATCCAGAAGACAAAGAAGACTACGGACTGAGCGGACTGCGACGGACGTAGGGTTTGCGCTCACTGTAGAGTGGCGTATAAGATGTGCGCGGACTGTAACAGTGAGGCACGCGATATGCGCGGGCTGCAGCGTACATGAACCTATTGCCCAGCTGCAGACCCAGCTTCCGCCTTGGTTATAGGGAATTTCTACCGCTATTTCTGATTAAAGAGGTAGCTCAACCTATTTATAGGGAAAAATTACCACTAAATCCGAGATCCAGGTCTCCAAATGGCCTGAAACTCGAAATTAGCGGTCAAAACTCCCCATAACATTGTTGTGCTACGCCTCTTCGACTAATTAGTGGTCACAATTCCCTATAGTTGGCGCTCAGAGCTCAAACGACGCACGTATATTGACGAATTATAGAATATAAACTGTTCAGTTTGTTAAGGCGTAAGGCTTCCACCTAGGGGTTTTGGCCAATCAACATGCTGTCAGTGTGAACAGACTGTCCAATCAAACAGCCATTGACCCTTAAAGGGCCAATGGCTGTTTTTGATGAGTAATAGTTCCTTTAGTAAAAAATGTCTTCAGTATATGTTTGATTAGCAGCGTCTCATTAATGTAGCAACTCTAGAACAAATTCACCCGGCTGGCCAGAAAGCTGTCGTCGATCATATAAGTCCAGGTTGCTGACGGCACACTAAGCGCTTCGGGGCTGAAGCTTAGGTGGGGTTGTTCCAGACTCACCCCGGCGAACGCCTCCAGCACCGCACGCTGAACCTGCTCCTCCAGCTTCGCAAAAGCCTCTATCGCCTGTTCATTGTATACATCCAGCGGATTCTTGTTACCCACGCTCTCCAGATGGATCGCTTCCCGGACCGCAAACATATGGTCCATATACGCAGACCAGCAATGGTCCGTCTTCGCCAGCAGCAGCTGCCGCTCCGCCGCCAGCACGGTTGCTTCCCCATAAACGCTACATAACCGGCCATAGAGTTCTTGGTCCACTCTGGACAGCAGTTCCGTCTTCACGGTACCCTTCAGCACGCTTGTCCGCTTGCTGAGCATGATTCTGCGCTGCTGCTCAATGAGGTCGGAGTATTTGTTGAGTGTCTTCTTGATCTCAACATTCTGCCCTTCGGCCACACGCTGAATATGGGTGATCAACCTGCGGATCGCCGCACTCTCCAGCGGCTCCACTTGCCGCAGCCCGTGATACGCTTCCGGCAGCTCTGCCCCGATTCCGTACCGCTGCAGCGTCTCATCATCCAGGCTGATCATATACCGCGACGCGCCGGGATCACCCTGCCGTCCCGCGCGGCCTCTCAGCTGCTGATCGACCCGGCTGCTCTCATGCAGGCTGGTGCCGATCACAAGCAGGCCGCCGAGCGCACAGACTGCCTGGTGTTTCGCAGGATCGCCGCCGCCCAGCAGAATATCCACACCCCGGCCGGCCATATTCGTGGACACGGTAACCGCGTCCAGCTTGCCTGCCCCTAAGATCAGCTCCGCTTCGCGGGCATCCTGCTGCGCGTTCAGCACCTGGCAGGTGATGTCCATGCTCTGCAGACGCGCAGCAACATGCTCAGATTCCTCCACACTCGCCGTGCCCACCAATACCGGGCGGCCTGTACGGTGCTGGGCGGCAATTTCCTTAACGACCGCATTTAGCTTGGCTTCCTTATGCATGAAGACTAGATGGGCTTCATCTATTCTCACACATGGCTTGTACGGAGGAATAATTGCTACCCGTAGACCGTAGGTATTCAGCAGTTCCTCCGCCGAAGCACGCGCAGTAGCGGTCATTCCGCAGAAGTGCGGATACAGGCTGAGCAGATGCTGCAGTGTAATACTGCTGCGAACCATCCCCCCGCCCTGAATGTTCAAGCCTTCCTTCGCCTCCACCGCAGCCTGCAGACCGTCCGGCCACTGACGCTTATCCGCAATCCGGCCGGTGAATTCGTCGATTAGCAGCACTTGGCCTTCACGTACAATGTAATCCAGGTCGCGGTGCAGCAGGGCTTGGGCATGCAGCGCATGATGCAGCCGGGCCAGCTGCTCCTGATTGCCGCTGTCATACAGGTTGGCGCACCCGAGCCGGGCTTCCGCCTGCTCAATTCCGGCATCGGTCAGATAGACATTGCGCCCATGCTCGTCCTGACGGTAATCCTGGTTCAGCCGCAAGCTCGCGGCTAACCGCGCCATCTCCGCACAGCCGGACCGTGATACCTCTGCTGCACCCGCAAGCACCAGCGGAATTCTCGCTTCATCGATCAGGATCGAATCCGCCTCATCTACCAGCACGAAGTGAAATGGCCGCTGCAGCAGCTCTCCCATATCCAGTACCAGCGAATCCTTCAGGTAATCGAACCCGGCCTGATGGGCCGTGAGATAGGTGATATCGGCAAGATACGCCTGCCGTCTCTCCGCCCAGCTCTGCTCCTCCTGAATACAGCCTGTGACCAGTCCTAAATAGTCAAAAACAGGACCCATAACAGCCGCATCCCGCCGGGCCAGATAATCATTAAAGGTCCACACCTGCGCTCCCCGGCCGGCAAGCGCCCGCAGGTAGAGCGGAAGGACTGCGGCCAGTGTTTTGCCTTCCCCGGTCTGCATCTCCGCGATCTGGCCGTCCGCCATCGCCATGCCTGCCGCCAGCTGCGTATCCCGCAGACGGATGCCCTGCACCCGCCACACGGCTTCAGCGGCCAGTGCAGCCGCCTCCACCAGCAGACCGGAGAGGGCTGCTCCGCCCTGCGCCTGCTGCCGAAGCCGCGCTGAACGCGACTTCAGCTCCTGTTCGCTCCAGGCTTCAGCATGCTGGGCCTTGACGGCTTGTATCGTTTTGGCATACGGATTCAGCCTGAATTGGTTCATCGCTGTATTCAGCTTGCCCGCCAAGTAACGTTGTCCTCTGCTCATTCTCATCCGAACCTCCTTCTTCCAGGGCACAATCAGACATTGAATTGTGGTCGATGGAAGAGAAGTCCCGGCTCCTTAAAGGTCTGCAGACGAATGAGTATCGATTTGCTCAGCTTACATAAGATGGCGTAGCCCTGCACCGCATGATTGGAGATGCGGATCGGCCGAATCAGCCACGCCGTAACTCCTACCAGCCCATAGCAGCAAATATCCTTCATCATATACAGGATACATTCATACGCTTCATGGTCGGCCAGCACATCCGGGTAGAGATGCCGGTAAATTCCGAACATATAGCAGAACAACCGCCCCAGCCAAGTTCCCAGCATGCTCTCACCTCCTGCGTACAGCATAGCTAGCTATAGAACGTGAACTTAAGAATGTTACATTCGTAGTTGTCCTCATTCTTAAGTTCATCATATATTATAGTCGAATTAATTAGATTCATTATAATAGGTTTGCAGCACACTAAGCATCTTTTCTATCTAATTAGAGAAATTTATGGCTTCAACAATTTTCAACTTGTTAATTCTCCTTAATGGAGTAATGACAGAGATAATGGTGATTGCAATAATCCCGACCATAATGATATACACTATATTTCCAGGCCACTGCCAAGGAGTATGGAAATAACTTGTTACCAGCTTTTCATACAGCATTTGATGCAGTATAATTCCCAGGACGCTGCCTATGAGGCTGCCACAAACTACATATGTTAGAGCTTCCGCCAATACCATTCGCCTTAACTGTTTAGCGGATGCTCCTACGGCCCGCATCATGCCATAATAACCGATTCTGCTGGTTACGCTAATATTCATGCTGTTTATGATGCTAAGAATTGTTATAACGGCAACGATTGCAACAAATCCATAGGCGAAAATAGCCATGGTGTAAAATGCATTTTGACCCTCCTGATTTCTCTGGCGCAGATCAAAAAAGGATAGTGTCTCAGGGACAGCTTTACGGATAGATTCGACTGTGAGCTCAGAAGTATTGTTCAAGAGTTGAATATCTAAAATAGAATAATCTTTCAAACCTGTCATCTTTGTGAAAAATTCATCGGACACAATTACTTTGCTAAATATTTGTTCTTTTGTTTCAAATGGGATGGAGGATAGGACACCGCCTATGACTGTTTCAAAGCTGCCAAGCTCCGTTTGAAAAACCATGTGTTCTCCGACTTTTAAATCAGATTCGCTTTCAACAAGAATCTCTTCACCGGCTCTTAAAGCTCTGATGTCGATATCTCCATTGAGCAAAGTGCTCTGTGTCCATTGAAATTGGAGATCATCATAGGAAGTGACAAATGTATTTCCGCTCAGATGCTGTTGCGAAGTATAGGCAGGAATTGTAGCGATCTTTCGGCTGAAAACATTTTTAACTCCTTCGATTTTTTCTGCTTTATCTAGAAGTTCATGCGGCACCCGCTCATTCAAAGTGGGATCATAAATGGATATATCTGCACTGCTTGGTTTCATCGGCTTGGCTGCAAGGTAACTAAAGTCAATAAAGACACTAAATCCAAGAAACAAAACGATGCTGACAGTGAAGGAGCCGATCATAAGCAGGAAGGACTTTTTGTCTGAAAATGCGTGGTGTATACCCAATGACAGCTCGACTGGTATATGCTTTGAGTAGCCTAATTTGCTTCCTGAACTTTTGTCTATTTCTTTCAAATTCCCGGTTACGGCTGCCAAAGGGGAGACGGAGGATGCCTTTTTTGCCGGAGAAAGAGATGATAAAATCACAGTCAGAAATCCTACTATAATGCCAGCAACAAGGCCGTTGATGCTAATTTGAAAAACTCTTAATTCTCCGAGCAACGTTGGGTTCAACTCTCTAAGTAAAATGATGGCAGCTTCAACGACTACGGAACCTGCGATCAAGCCCAGTGGAATGGCCTTTAAGCAAAACAAATAGCCTTCACGCCTTACATATTTCTTAATCTGTTTTTTTGAAGCTCCAAGGCAGCGCATAAGGCCAAAAAATTTAGTTCGCTCTAAAATACTTATATTGAAACTGTTAGAAATCATAATACATCCCGCAACAAGAACCAGTGTAAATAGTATTACAGTAATTACATATAAGTTAGTTGCAAAGCTGCTGCCGCCTTCACCCATAACGGCAAGTAAATAAGTGTTTTTGGAGATTTGCTCTTCATTAATTCCAAGAATGCTCTGCAGTTCTGAAGTTGCTTTAGTGATCTTAACGTTATCTTTAAACATGACTAAATAATCACTTGGTTCTGAAAGGCCAATCGCTTGTACCCCCTCGAAGGAAAGGAATAATGCATGCTTATCCTTGGACTTCAGGCTGGAAAATTCGTTGTATACGCCGACGATACGGTACTCCCTATCTCCCGCGTCGCCCATGTTTATATTGATTTTTTCACCAATAGACCATCCGTACTCATTCAAGGCTTGCCGGTCTACTAACGTTTCGGCAGACCCGTTAGGATAATCTCCTTCTACAACGGAGAGTCCCAATAGCGCTGCGGCCTCCTGATCACCGCCCACCACTCGGAACTCCTTCCCTTCAAATTCCACAGAAGGCGGAGACTTTATCCAGCCGGAATAGGCCACGTCCACATGATTTTTAATCAAGCTGGCAGCATTTGCGTCAATATCTTTTACAGAAATATGGTAGCTGCCATAATCCCGCTTGAGTTGTTCGGTTTGGAATTTAATCCCGATATCTGCCATACCAAAGATCGCCGTAACCAAACAGACGGCAACTGCGATACATGCAATGATTACACGATTTTTCTTACGGTGGTTTCGGTTATACTCAACTGCTAAATCCAGGTAACTGTTCATGACTCCTGCGCTCCAAAATCAGTTAACAGACCATCGGCCACTTGTAAGACACGGTCGGATGCGCTTGCAATATTTTTGTTATGAGTTATCATAAGAACGGTCTGTTTATAGCGAATCGACGCAGTTTTAAGTAGAGATATCACCTCATTGCTGTTTTTAGTGTCCAGATTACCGGTGGGTTCGTCAGCAAGAATCAGCATCGGTCGAGTAATAAGGGCACGGCCTATGGCGACACGCTGCTGTTGACCGCCTGAAAGCTGTCTTGGCAGATGTTTTTTTCTATCCTTCAAACCCAACACACTAAGAATTTCCTCCAGGTATTGCTCATCCGGCTTTTCATGATCCAAGAGCAGTGGGTAGATCATATTTTGCTCTACATTAAGTTCAGGAATAAGATTAAATGCCTGGAATATAAATCCAATGTTTCGGCGACGAAAGACGGTTAGCTTGCCCTCTTGCATAGAGAAAATGTCTTTATTGTCAATGGTTACTTTGCCGGATGTCGGACTATCGAGTGCGCCAATTACATTAAAAAGTGTACTTTTACCTGAACCAGATTCCCCTATTACAGCAACAAACTCCCCTTTGGGTACAGAAAAAGACACATTTTTAAGGGCGTCAACTTGGGTATCTCCTCTCCCGTATGTTTTACATAGTTGGTCTACTTTTAATAACTCCATTGTTATCCCGCCTTCCATGGGACGATCATATCAGTACTGACTTACATTTAAGTGAATCAAAACTTACAGATCTGTAAGTGTAATGAACTCGAATGTAAAGGTACTTCCTTTCTCAGATGTACTATTGACGCTTATAGTGCCATTGTGTGCTTCCACAATCGATTTTGCCAATGATAGTCCTAGGCCAATCCCTTGTGTATCCTTTGAAAATCTGCTTCGGTAAAAACGCTTGAAGATATGGTGAATATCGGCCGGATGAATCCCATTTCCATTGTCTTGTATAACTATTTTTGTGAGCATAGGGGTTCTTGTCCAGCTAATATTAATGTGTCCATATTCCTCCATATGATCTAATCCGTTTTTTATAACATTCCCTATGGCTTCTATCATCCAATCCTTGTCGCATAAAAGAAAGATATCTGAACCGCTTAAAGTTATCGTTTTATGTTCCTGTTCCATGCGGATTTCAAAGTCGGTAACAATTTCATGTAAAAGAATGGCGACATTTTGCTTTGTCTTATGAAGCGGAATCGTTCCCGCATCAAGCTTTGTGATTTTTAACAAGCTTTGAATTAAAATTTCCATATGTTCAAGGGCAAGCGCTGCTTTTGTAGAGAATCTTTTTATTAGCAACTCATTTTCCGCTTCTGTCTGGATAATTTCGATACACATTTTCATGGATGCCAGCGGCGTTTTAAGCTGATGGGAAACATCGGTGAGTGTCGCTTTCAAAAATTCTTTTGTTCTTTTTTCGTCATCAATATGGGCATTTAGTGAAGTAGCTATCGTATTGATCGCACCATACAACTTGGAAAGGCCCCCTTCTTCCTCACTCTCCATTCGAACACTCGTGTTGCCGTCCATAAAGGAGCTAATTACAGAAACAGATCTGTCTATATCTTTTTGTTGATATTTAAAATAAAGAAAAAAGGCAGTTAGTAACAATGCGCCAAAGACTGCAATAGATATGAAAATTATTAGTCGATACTTGATCAGAAGATGATGAACTTCCTCCAGAGACCGATTATTTGGGGATGTGCTATATCCTGTCTCAGAAAGAAGTTCCTGACCGGCAGAAATGTCCTGTTGTGTTTTTGTGGCTATAAATGCAGCGGTGATATCTGCTGGATTCACCTCATTATCGAGAAGTGCGCCAGCTAGTTCATGATCATGTTTTAAGATCTGTGTTTTGAAATCCTCAATCATTATTTGTGAGAATACTAGTCCTAAAAGCAGTAACATAATCAATAGGGTTAGCATTCTCTTTAAGAAACATTGAATTTGTTTATTTGAAAGTATGTTCATGTTTGTTGGTTCCCAGTTACGTTCCATTTATATCCTATACCGCGTACATTAAGGAGCTTTTGCGGAAAGTTAGGGTCATCCTCAATCTTATTGCGCAGTCTACTAATGTAGACGGAAAGGGTATTATTATCAACGAAGTTTCCCTTGTTATCCCATATCTTATCTAATAGCACCCCTCTTGTAAGCAGCCGATTAGGATTGTTCATCAATAATGAGAGCAATTTAAATTCAGTTGAAGTAAGCTCCAACAGGTTTCCAGCTTTGAATGCTCTATTATGTACAAGTTCAAGTTTTATTTCATTAGAGCTAAGTTCAACTATTTCCGTTTGAAAAGAATTCGCTCTGCGAAGCACCGCTTTGATCCGAGAGATCAATTCATTTAGTCTAAAAGGTTTTGTCACATAGTCATCTGCACCCAAATCCAACCCTTTTACCACATTTACTTCTTCGTCGGATGCCGTAAGGAAAATAATGGGGACTGCTGAGGTTTGACGTACTCTTTTGCAGATTTCAAAACCTGTCCCGTCTGGTAGGATCAAATCCAGGAGGAGAAGTTCATATTTTTGATCTTCGTATACCTCTAAGGCTTCTTGAACTGTTTTCACACCATCAACAATATAACCGTTTTTTTGAATGGAATATTCCAAGCCTTCATTTAATATAAGATCGTCTTCTACTAAAAGGATACGACTCATTGGGTTTGTTTCTCCTTTCAATGTCAAGATACTCAACCTGTACAGGTATTGTATTACATTTAATCCGTTATAACTAGATAACGCCCATGCTGGGCGCACGCAAAAAAGCAGCCGCTGGTGCAGCTGCTTCAGTTATGAAACAAACTGTGGATTGCCTAGTATTACTGTGGTGCGTTCGCTGCAGCAAGCAGCTCCCGTACCGCCTCGATATTCGTGATCGGCTCACGGCAAGCAAAGTCCCGGCAGACATAAGCCGTAGCTTGACCTCCAATGGGCGGCTTATCGGCAAGATGCGGCAGCAGCTTCACCAGCGGCTCGCCTTCGCCCTGCCAATTCACCAGCAGTACGGCATCCGGCAGATAAGCCTGCTGAACCTGAGCGAGCATGTGGTGAAGATTGGCATCCTCTTTTTTACCGGACAGCACCCATTCCTTGCCACCGCCCAGCATTACCAGCAGCGCCTGCAAGTACATCGCATACCCTGGCGGGTAACTGGAAGCTGCAGCGCCTATGACTCCTGCCGTTCGCTCAGCGACCGCCTTCAGCCCGGCATCCTGGGTGATGGAAGCCAGCTTCCAGAGCACCTTCGCCGCTACTGCATTGCCGGATGGCATCGCGCCGTCGTAGAACTCCTTCGTGCGCAGCGGCAGCTGCTCGCCATCCGTTCCGGTGAAGAAGAAGCCTCCGGCTTCCTGATCACTGAACAACTCCAGCAAGCCATCCTTCAGGATCAGCGCACGTTCCAGATGCATGGCCTGAGCCGTAGCTTCATACAGCTCGGTCAGTCCGAAGATCATAAAAGCATAATCATCGACATATCCCGGCAGAGCCGCTTGGCCGTCACGGTAACGCGCCAGCAACCGCCCATCCTCACGCCGCAGCTGCTTCCAGATGAACTCGGCGGCGGCAGTGGCCGCCTTCGCATATTCCGGCTTCTGCAGCACCTTCGCGCCTTTGGCCAGTGCCGCGATCATTAGGCCATTCCAGGCTGTCAGCACCTTGTCATCTTTGAGCGGATGAATCCGCTGCTCCCGGTAGGCGAACAGCTTCTCCCGCCACTCCTCCATCCGGGTCTTCAGCCCTAGCGGATTCATGCCCAGCCGCTCTGCCTGTTCGTCCGGCAATCCCAGCAGCAGATTCGATATATTCTTGCCTTCGAAATTGCCCTCCGGCGTGATCCCGTACACCTTGCAGTAGGAGTGCATATCCTCCAGCCCCAGCGCCTCTTCGATCTCCTCCCGGGAGAACGTATAGAATTTGCCTTCCTCACCTTCCGAATCCGCATCCTCCGCAGAGTAGAACCCACCTTCCGCAGAAGTCATGTCCCGTAGCACATACGTGAATACACTTTCGGCAATTTCCGCATACAGCGGCTTCTGCGTAATCTGATAGGCTTCCAGATAGACCTGAGCCAACAGTGCATTATCATAGAGCATTTTCTCGAAATGAGGTACCAGCCATTCCCGGTCAGTCGAATACCGCGAGAAACCATAACCCACATGGTCATACATGCCCCCGCGGAACATCGCTTCCAGCGTCGTCTCTACCATCTGCAGCGCCTCGGGTGCATCATATGTCTGACTGTACGCCAGCAGGTAAGATAAATTATGCGGCGAAGGAAACTTCGGCGCATTGCCGAATCCGCCATATTGCTCATCGAACTGGCGCTGATACAGCTGGAACGCCTCATGCAGCAGCGCTTCCCCTCCACCTGAGGCAGCATCCCCCTCACGGTTCTTGCGCTCCGCCGTCTGCAGCTCGGCGAGCAGATCGTCGCCCAGCTTATCCAGCGCCGATCCATCCTGCTCCCATTTGGTGCGGATCTGCTCCAGAATATCCATCAGCCCCAGCCGGCCCATCATCCGCCGCTTCGGGAAATACGTGCCCGCATAGAATGGCTTCTTCTCCGGCGTCAGCAGCACCGTCAGCGGCCACCCGCCCGATCCCGTCAACGCTTGACACACCGACATATACAGCGCATCAATATCCGGCCGCTCCTCGCGGTCGACCTTGATTGCTACATAACTCTCGTTCAGCAGCTGCGCTACCTCATGATCTTCGAAGGATTCGCGCTCCATTACGTGACACCAATGACAGGTCGATAAATTCCACTACGAATAGCCTACAGACAAGAATACAGGCTTACCCTCCCGCTTTGCCTTCGAGAATGCTCCCTCTCCCCATGCGAACCAATTCACGGGGTTATGAGCATGCTGCAATAAGTAAGGGCTCTTCTCGTTAATCAAGAGGTTTGTATGTGTATGCTTTACAGTTGAATCCTTCATTTTAGAAACACCCTTTCATGGTTAATCTATACATATTCAATATACCCCAATATCTCGAATTCAAATAATGCGTACTTTGAAAAGATTTTGTAACTTCAATGATCATCCGATGTTTAATTTTAACTGGGATACTCCATGGATTGTTAGTATATTCAATATAGAATATCGATTTGTACAAACAAAATTAAAATAAAAAGAGCCTAAATAAGTCTCAGGCTCCGCGAGTTTTCATAAATGATTTAGAATGGTAAGTCTTCGATTGTATAGTGTCCACTACTAAATGCCAATTGATCATCAATATAAAATTTCACCCTATAGTCAGTGGGTTTATCAAATGTACTTAAGTTTATTCGAAGAGAGCTTTTCTGATCAAACTCTTTATCTTCCCAGAAGGATTTATCGCCTGAATCGAGTTTCTCTATATCAAGGTAAACTTTAAATGTACCCCTTACTTTGAATCCTTCATTAAAAGTCAAAGAAATCGATTTGTCCATTAAATTAACCTTTTCAATATAGAACCATTCGCTGTAAAATAAATTCAATCTTGTATCAACCACTATCTTATCAGCATACTTTTGAAAAGTTTCATATGAAAGCAAATCAATTAATGTGTCTCTCTCTGCTGGACTTCTACAAACAATTCTTTTCAAATACTCTAAAGAACATTTATTTGGTACAACTAATTCTGCCTGTCTATGTCCAGTAATGAACCATTCAGTATTCCTATTAAATTGTCCCTCATGGTAAATATAATCAAACGGCATTTCTTCGAACTTGTCAGCAGTATTGTAGATGGTATAATACGGCGATGCTAAACTACCATGTGAGAAAAAACTATTTTTCATAAACAACATTGATTCTAAATCAAATAGAAAAAAAATCGGTACTGGACAGTGAGCACCATTAAGCGTCTTTTGATGTTGGGGGCGAAACCCTTCATTATGATATTGCGTTGGAGTTTTAGGACGAAAGTAAAATCTTACGTAGTCTTTCCATACTTCATTTGTTTGGTCAATAATTGTAGGACTTGCATTGTCTGATGTCATTTTCTCTCTTTTTTTCGCTTCATTTCTACTCAACAAACAATTATCTTCTAGTATTTGAACAGCATTATGTACATCGGTAAAATGGAATAGGGTGTTTGTCCACCATTTTCTAGCGGGATCTAATTCTGCTTTTACTTTGCTTAAAACAGCTTTAATAATTTCTCTATCATTTTTATTTTTCATGATTACTGTCCTCCGCAACGGTAGACATTTTAGATTGGATTCCTGGTTTCAATCTTATTCCATCCTTCAAATCATCTTCATTTGAAAATTGGTGTGATAAAGAAATTATTTCAATGTAGGGTAATTTGGATAGGAAATCAAAAATCAACTTTCCATAATCGAACAATCCACTCGGAAGTCCTTGCCATGTACAGAAGCCAACTCCCCTTAAGTATCTCCAGAGATCAGCAAGTTGACCTTTAGTAATGACAACATGTCTTCCATTAGATAAAAAAATCAGTTGTTCTTCATATTCGTCTTGAACAAGCTCTACTGAATAATTCTTATCTAAAACTGGAGATTGAATTGTTTCGAGAATATCTTCCCAAACTTCTGCAAAACTTAGTTGCGAAGGATCTGATCTGAGCCATTGCTTTGTTTCATTAATATTAATATGTTCAGCTTTAGATTTTGTATCATTCAAGTGAATAAAAATGTCTATTGGGAGTGGACGAAGATATTTTTCCATAAGAGGTTGGACTTCACCCTCCCAATCTAATCCACCATTCCCACAACCAAGTAGTGGAAATGAAATAGATGTTATCCCCTTTTCACTGTATGTCTCTACAAACTTCTTTAAGCCTGCTTCTATATATTCAATCTTTGAAGGTGAACGCCAATGTTGTTTTGTCGGAAAGTTTAGAACCCATTTATTAGGAGTTTTATAAATCCATAATTTCCCTATGCTTAACTGATTCCCTTCACACAAGGCTTGATATTGTGTGAACATTTCTGGATAGATATCTTTAAAAGCTTTAGCCAACCCTTTCCCCATTACTCCTACAGTATTAACAGTATTAACAATAACTTGAGCAGGACTTTCAAATAAATTTGATTTCACATATGTTAACATAGAAACCTACCTTCCTTAAGACTTTTCATTTATTAACATTATAACAAACATACGTTCTTATTTGTTCATTGATAAAATTATTATATTTATTTATTATATCTAATTAGCGTTTCTTTGAATAGCTTCCCCAATTTGAGCAAAAACCATCACTACGTTAAAATCACTTAAAAGTTCTCAGCGATACAGGTATTATTTGGTTTTCACAAACTCATTTCTTCGAATATGAATTTCACCAAAAAGTGTCTTTCTTAACCCTCATGCTCACTTAATCAGATGAATATTTCGGTGCGATAGAGCCATAGAGCTAATGCTTGAGCCACTACAAAAATCTATTGGTTCAACTTACTAAATTCTTAAAGAATATTATTTACCCCTTCCATCTTCTGAGGGGATCGCGGGGAATTACTCCCCCGCCCCCCGTCACTCGCTTTGTGGCAGCCCAAAAGGCTTTGTTGGGCGGGGAAATTGGAGTGCCAATATTGCCTATCAAGGTTTAAATGGACGCTTCACAGTCTTGACAGGCTTACTTCAGTTCTATTGGTTCTCCCTTCTAACATTTTGGCTCTATTTTATCAATCTTGTGGCTCTGAAAAGTTAACACCGTAGCTCTCCAGCACTGAAATATTCAATCAGAATCAGATAAAATTTCATTAAAGGCCTTGTTAAATTCTTCCTTAGCCTGTTTAGATGGCTGATTATTAAACATCACATTTATTCGGAGGTTTCCTTTTCTTGCTTCCCATACCTCTTTCCATTTTCAAGCTTAGTTGTTCGATCTACCTCTAATTCAGGTTCTCCTTCAGCCGATAATAGAAAATTCGTTTTGTCTATTTCATCGTTAAATATCTCATTTGTCTGATCATGTTCGTCACTAGAAAAGACGGAATATAGGTCACATCCAATGCAGGTTCCTCCCTTCACTTATGATGCTAGAAATGTAACAGACTCGATATCTTCATTCAATAGACCGAATTCGTTCATTATCAGCTGTTTAAAGCTAATATCTTTTGAATATGCCAGTAATTTTGCAAAGAACCTGACATCAAAGTAGTCAGGGAATATTTACAAAAAAAAGAGACTCCATTATCGTAGAAGTATACACACACCCACGAAAGGAGATCTCTTGGTTAATAAAGTAGCTGAAAAGGTGTTGTTATGTCAAGTCACCCAATGGTTAGATCGCAATGCTTCCTTGCTGCTCGGCGACCGTTATGCCAAAAAACTTCACTGGGGCAACACGGTGTTTCTCTTTTTAGAGGCCATATTTAGAGGACGAAAAGGGACTCAAGAAATTGCAGATCATGTAGAGAGTTCTACGTGGATGCAAGAATGCACCGGAATTCAATCCATTCACCAGTCGTCCTTGAACCGCAAGCTCGGCGAACTGCCCCCGGAGGTGCTCCGTGAGCTACACCTCTCTCGCCTGGAGCATCTGTTGGAACAGGAAGGACCGCCCCTGCCTAAAAAACTGAAAAAGTTGGGCCCCCTCGCAGCAGTCGATTCCACCAGCCTGACGCTGGGGCGGGTTCGCGGCCAATGGGCCTACCAGCAAACTGGAAAAAACGCCGTCAAGATGCATACCTGCTTGCACCTGACGGGCGAGCACTCGGCGATTCCCATGGCTCCGGTGCTTTCTACCGCGACGGTGGCCGATATGGACACCGATGTGCTAGCGGCATTGGTTTGGCAAACAGGGATTACGTATTTGTTCGACCGGGGGTATATTCACTACACTCAATATCTACAATGGCTCCAGGCAGGCATTCTGTTCGTCGCTCGCCTCAAGCAAAATAGCAAAGTGAAGGTGCTTAAAACGCGGAAGGTGAAGGCAGCGGGACTGGTGCTGGATGCGGATGTGGAGCTGACGTGTCCGAAGACGGGGAAAACCGGTGTATTTCGGCTCGTGGAGTACAAGTATACGGACAAGAAAAAGAAGGTTCACCTGGTTCGTGTTCTCACCAATCGCTGGGATATCACGGCTCTCGAAGTCGCACAGCTGTACCGTTACCGCTGGAAAGTAGAACTCTTTTTTAAATGTATGAAATCCAACTTACACCTGAAAAAAATCTATAGCAGCCGGAACCCGGAAGCCGTATGGAACCTGATCTACCTCTACCTGATTGCGTATGTGCTCTGCGAAGAGCTCCGTCTGTGTTATGCACCGAAGCAGCGAATCGGCCGGGTGCTAGCTGTGTTCCGCTTGTATATAAAAGGAACGTTGGCGGATTTCCTGAAGCATCTAAACCGACCGAAAGAGCGAACGAGCAAAGGGCGAAGGAACAAGGGAGGCAGACCAGCGACTCACCCGAAAGTGTTGAAGCCTAAGCCTATCCAATTTTAGGTAAGTTACAAGTGATGAACAACTGAAGCTAGACCAATCCAAAAAAATGAGGTGTGTGTAGGCTTAAGTGGAGGTGGCTTTTTTTTGCTTTTTTTGAGTAGACCCCAGACGCGTTCGCCTGGGGCCAGGGAAAGTGTACAAAATATGCCCCTCCCAAAACGTAACTTACCGTAAATAAGCCTACCACGCCTCCTCGTGTGATGTTCTTTGCAAAATTACTGTGAATATGCAATAAGTCTTCTAATCTCCACTATACTTCTGAATTCTAATACAGATGAATGTTTACATTCTCACAACGACAGAAAATATATCGGTAGTATTTTTATACACAAAATTTGCAAGCCATCTTAGGTTTCCTTAGATTATAAAAATGCAAAAAAATAAATCCAGAAAATGTTTTCTGAATTTATCTTTTTGCATAGTAATTTATTCCAAGTTATATAAATTCCATAACAAACCAATTCCTTTGGTTTATTACTGGGACGTCTTCATTTTTTATCCACTAACAATTATAAGAAGTTCACTTCTATGGATATGTCATTCCCATCTCTAGTATATACAATTTTGTCTATAACCTTACGTAATGCGGTGTTAATCTTCTTTGCACCATCCACTGACATTTCTCCATCTTCTTTGTATAGCTTGTCCCATAGGTCACTCAATAAATTGATTTGCTTTAAACGATCTTCATTCGTGAACTTCTCATTCAATCTAGGGCGTGTCTGAAAACCCAGATTGGCGGAACTATTTCAGCAAAATCATGGAAGAAGCTAGAAATACGAAGCTTAAAAAGTTGCGCGAGAGTTTATCATAGCGTGTTGCGATGCCACGGAATTGTTTGAGCTTGTTGAAGAAACATACGACCACATGACGTTCTTTATAATGGTTATAATCACAAGCCCAAGGGTCTTTCACATTGCTCTTTGGGGGTATGCAATAGGTTGCTTGTTGAGATTCGATGCATGTCCGAATTTCATTCGTGCCATAGGCTTTATCCGCCAACACGACACTTCCCGATAACGGAATCGTAGAGAGTACTTCAATCGCTACGGTGCAATCATGAACATTTCCGGGCGTGAGATACAAACATACGGGATTCCCCAACGCATCCACTGCTGCATGGATCTTGGTGTTACGACCACCGCGCGAAAGCCCGATATGCTGGCTTATTTCGGCGTTTTCTGCCCTTTTTTTGCCCCTGCCGCATGTTGGTGAACTTTACAGGATGTACTATCAATTGAAGTTTCCTGTAGGTCAGCATCACGGGTGAGGGACTCAAATATTTTTTGAAAGACATCACTCTGGCTCCACAGACGAAAGCGTGAATACACCGTCTTCCACGAGCCGAAGCGTGCGGGTAAATCGCGCCAGGGCGCTCCTGTTTTCACCTTCCAGAGCATGCCATTTAGCATCAATCGATTCGGTTTTGATGGACGTCCCTCTCCTGTGTTTTCTAGGGGTAGGATGTCTTTGATTCGCTCCCAGTTTTGATCGTTAATCTCGTGTCGTCTCAGCATGATGTGCTTCCCTCGCTCTGTATCTGGCTCTTTGTAAGAGTATGATACATCTACGTCATTTGTTCAATATCAGTTTTCAGACACGCCCTAATCTTTCATCTTTAATAATATTTTTTGAAGCCCACTTTAAATTCCTCATAATATCATCATAAGGATGAAGCAAAATTGCCTTTAACATTATTCCCACTCCCTGGTCATAAGTTGAGTTATAAAGATATCAAATTATTTAACGAGTCTGTTAACATAGCTTCCTGTTCCAGTTTGACATGATTTTCAATCATATAGTCAATGCAGGGGGAACAGTCGGCAAGCTCGCTGTGTCTCTTCAAGTTGCACAGTTTTTCAATATAATTCGACTCCACTGACGCCGTTAAAGAGGAATATCTTATTAATTCGGATTTATCCATACGGTACGGAATGACATTACAATTGATTTCCCTTCTTAATCTTGCCAGCATAGTAAATCCGCCATAATCGATATCTCCCCAGTGATACCATTTACTAGTGCTGGACATGGAAGCCGCTACTGCAAGCAAAAATTTCCGCTTAGTGGGGCTGAATTGCCCTCCATGGAACACAACCATTTCATGTTCATTTTTTTGCTTATGAATATAGTCTATATAATTCGCCCGATTTTCTATTGAGATTACACGGTTTATTGTTGGAGATGTTTTTAGCTGCCCGCGTTGAAAATCTTTCGAATTTACAACGCCTCCAAAAATCAATTGTGAAAAGTCAACTATACCACTATCAAATAACATTGTAACTTGCCCACAAAACTCCAATTGTTCTGGATACTTCGTAATACCTACTTGTCTAAGAAGCTCCTCATCAGTATTATCATCTTCATAATCTAGATATTTGGACAATATGCCAAGCAGCCGTGCTCTTATCGCCTTCTCGAATCTCTTTGAATCTCCGAAACATTGAAGCGAAAATACACGCTCAAGCATTTCTAACTCACCCATTTGATCAATAAAACATATTGCACTAAGGAGATCACTACGCTCGTTTCTATCAACTGGTAATCTGTTTCCAATAGATCGTTTTCTAGAAATGATGTCATATGTATCTCTCAGAAACTGTTTTGCCCATCCGCTACGAACTTTATCTATTGATTTCAACAGTTCTAAATAAACCTCATCCACCACATCACCTTTTGGTTGCCGCCCAATCAAGGAGTACGCAGAGGAGATATTCTCAAAATTCAGCCATACCTCTGCTATGATGTGATTTTCTTCACCCTTCATCCACCGATATGATACCAGTTGCGCCTCATACAAGGCCTGTACTGCAAAATTTATCACAATGCGCTTTTCATATTGCTCTATATCATACTGTGGGAACTCTGTTTGCCCTCCATCATATAATTTCAGCATAATTCGACGAGTCGGACGTTTTTCCTTGTAAAAAAAGCTGCTACGCTCATATTTATCAAGTAAAGCTGAAACTAATTGGCGCTTAAATCCTTCACTCATAATCAAGCTCCTCCAACTTCCTAGGGTCAAAACTACGCACGCATGCCCGCTTTCCTACACGTAACACGCATAGATTCCTATCTACAAGAGTAGCAATATCCCCAATTTTATCGGGTGGCGCAGAAAGTACCACTTGAAAGTTAAACTCACGTAACAGTTCAACACTTCGCACAATGCGCTCGCCATCCATCTTGGAAAATGCTTCATCAAACAGGATAATACGAGATGTATTAGCTGTCTTGTCCCGGCCAATGCGATACAATTGTGCAAACGATGCTAATACTGCAATATAAAATGGCGTCTGAGTTTCGCCACCAGATTTTTTTCCAAGTGTTTTAGAGAGTCTTTGTGATTCTCCCTCGCGGTTAATGACCTCTAAATCGAAGGATAGGTAAGTGCGATAATCCGTAAAAGCTTGTACTCGTTTATCATAATCATCGCGTTCCTGTGCTTTTGATCCGGTTCCTTCATTCGTAATAATTGCAAACAGTTCTGCAATCTCATCCTTGTATTTTGCATTAAACTGATCAGACAAAAGATTATACCCGCCTTCCAGCAGCATTGGATCTACGATCATATCATAATATCGTTTATATTCCTGTTTTGGAATAATCAGAAATCGATATGTATCCTCGCCAAAGGAACTACCGCTTAATGCGCTGTTTAATCCGTCGATCTGTCGTCTTGCATCCTTTATATTGTATTGCAGACGGCTTAAAAAATCCTCCTGAAACTGCTCAAAAGCTTTACTTCGAGCATCTGCGATACTAATCAAATATTCTGGAAGTTTAATATCACTAAGCTCAATCCATGCGTTATCATAGGTACCATTACTGACGGCTTCAATGTCATATCCCATAATATACTTATCATTATATTGGCGGCGTAAATTCCGCACCCCATCCCACGAAGAAGTTTTAGAGTTTATTGAGCGGCTAAGTTCTCTCGGAAATGCTCGTTCAATGTCAACGGCATTACCTCTACTCAAAATCTCACGTTGATATCTTGTATTTCCTGTGTTCTGGAGCCATTCAGCTTCGTATTTTTCAGAAAGCTCAAATCCCATCATTTCCAGCTCTTTGGAAATCCTTGGAATTGTTTCCTCAAGACATACTCGCAATCGTTCTTTGATGGTAATGCATTCGTTTTTTTGTTCGTCAATCTGCTTATAAAGAGTCCTCAGTTGTTGATCTAATGATTCGATGCGCTCTCGTATTGCTTCAACAGCACTTTTATCAACAGACTCTACATTTTTGTTCAGCAGAATGACTTCTTGTTCTATTGCTGGAATCTGTCCAACGTTTTCCGCTGCCGTAACTGTCTGTGTAGCGTCCGATTCACTTAGTATCATTAAAGTATTTCCCGATTGGAAGGCATTCTTTACAGATGCACAAACAGCTATTATATCGGTTAACTCTTTAATCTCTCTTTTTACATCTTCCAACCGTTGCCGTATCGCACCTTGGCCAATGGCGGGCTTCGCCCATCTATCTGGATTCATCGCTCTTACAACAAAATTCTGGTATAACATTCCATCGTCTGTAATTGCTGTTCGATGCCGGCGCAAATCACCGACGCGGTCACATTTCTTCACACGACCAAGTGTAAAATCTAAAAATAATCTCACATTGGGATTATCAGTTACAAGTTCTTCCGCTAGGCTTCCGGGTTCTGCTATAGGATTTATTCTCTGAAGTTTTTCAATATCCACAATACCAGTATTATAGATGCTTCGTTGTCTCTTGATATCATCATAAACACGAAGAGCAATGTCAAAGTGCTCAGGTGGAACGATTAAATAGAATTTTTGTGTATTAAGATATCCTTCAATAACATTACGCCAGCGTTTGTCCCTGAGTTCAGCTGCTTCCGCCACTACTACCACCTTAACCGATGAACCAGTTTTAGTATGCAAACGCCCCATAACAGCTTCTTTGAGATCAAGTACATCCTGTGGAAAGCGGTAGACACCACTTTCAAGGGACTCCTGCTCCGTCAGCAATCCTTTACGATTATCGGCAACCTTCTGCTGCTCTTCAGAGAATCGTGAAAGAAGTGCACTGCACTGCATTCGTATAGCATCCGCACTGGTTGCATAATAAATAAGCCCGCTCTCCCCAACTGCTAAAATGGATGCTGCATCGGTATATCCGAGTGTTTCAAGCTTGGCATAAAGCTGTTGCCCGTCAGCAATCAAGTCATGAACACGAGTCGTCAATATCGGATCAAGAGAGCTAGTATCAGTCCCTTGAATTTTCTGAATAAATCCATTAATGTTTATCCTCCATGAAGCAATGCTTTTTGAAAGTAATGCAGAAGTCCTACTGAAATTCCCGTGAAGCGTAGTTATTAGTTGCTTCTTCTCAGAGATTTGCGACTGAAGATTCTCTAAAATTAGTGCTTCCTTGTTACTAAGCAGGTTGGCTTGCATGATATTACGCTCATCCTGCAGTTTACTCTGTCGCTCTGTTTCCTTTGCTAAGGTATCGTTCAAAATAGTTAGCTGGGCGGAGTAATCGGTTGCTTTATCTTTTTCGCCTGCACTAGTAGTCAATTTGATATCTACTCGTGCGCGGTCAACCAAAAAGGAATATAGAATTTCATTTTGCCTGTGGGTTTCAAAGGTTTGATGATCCGTAACAATGCGCTCAAGCAACGCGATTCGATCCTTAAGCACATCAGCCTCTTGCTCCAGACTTTTATAGCTTCTAATATTTTCCTGCATACGACTGACATCAACTGTTTGTTGGGTATCGCAGACAAATTCCGAGATAAACTTTTGTATGTCGACATCGGGATTAAACGAAACAGCTTTCCTCAATAACTGACCGAAGCGATCACGTAAGCCCCAAGTTTCCCATATAAATCCTGTCTGAAATCCCGGTTTACATCGGTAGTATAACTACTTCCTATAGAATAGTGTTCCTTGATATATGCCCTCAAAATTGCAATATCCATCGGCTTTCTATTAATAACAAACTCATTTGACGGCATGGCTCCGTCAAATCGAAAAAATAACTTTTGCAAATCGTTTTCCGAATAAGTATCAAAACAACACCCTGCGGTAAAATATTTCCCTTTCTCCTCATCAAAGAACTCTAAAGCAATATAGCTTGTAAATCGTCCATTGCGCAGATATTTAAAACCAAAATCCTCATCGTCACCTAGTTCACCGCGTAAATATCCACTTAAGGTTCGATTACCTCGTCCACTGGCAGCCTTGTTGAAGAAGCTACCGCTAGTATCGGCAAGCAGTAACAATTGCAGAGCATCCATAACTGTCGACTTCCCTGAGGCATTTTTTCCGGTCAGAAAATTCACTTTATTTAACTCAATAACCTCATGGACAAAGTAGTGCCAGTGAATCAGTAAGAGTCTTGTCATCCGCTTCATTTCTAATCCTCCTGTTCTCCAGCTGTGCTAGTGTCGTCATCTACACGAAGCTCATCTAATTCTGTTATCATATCGTTGATCCCTTGATTGGAAATAATAGATAAGATAGATGGAAGAATGAGAATTTGATTACCTTCATTGTTCCATGCAGAGGATTCCATTTTTTGAATAATATTATGATGAGCAAGCGTTCTTTGAGCCTCAATACGTTCTTTTTGCGTTGTTTTCCCCTTATCAAGAAGTCCAAGCATTCGCATTTTTTCAACAACTGCTTGGGTATCTGTTTTAACCGTATGGAAGCTATTTGCTTGTTCTCGCTCTTCTTCGTATATGAGACGGCATGTATATAAAAACAATGTAGTGAATCGATCGATTCTCAAGCGATTATGGTCAAATATATTTATTAAGGACATAATTCCGTAATTATCATCTTTTTCAAGACGCCAGCCAGTGATCGCAAAATAATCATGCAAAATGCCAAATAGACGTGAAGCTATCTGATAGTCGTAGTTTGGCAAAGTCATTTGCTGTGATGGCTGATACTCATATCGCACCATATATGTATGAGATAATAGATAATTCGCCAAACGTTTGAACTCGCCTTTCTCATAAGTAGTAAGTCCTATATACTGCTCATTCCACATAGTGCCTCACCTCTCTTTTGCTGATCGTCATATTAGGAATTATGTAACCATTTCTATCAAGTCGACCATTGTTTATTTGCACCTTGTAATCCATGCCTCGTTCATTAGCGCGAACCATAGCCAGTATCAGAAGTATAAAGTCCTCATCGTTATTAATCGATATTGTCTCACTACTAATAGAAGATTCATTTTCTTTAAAAAGACTGTTCACATATTTCCGAATTCTTGCCACGGGATATCCAATTTTGATTTGTTGTAGCATTCCGGTCATAGCCGCATTAGAAAACGTATTATCATCTGTGATTTCCAGCGGTTCAGAATAGACACGCCTACTGCGTACATTTTTGTGATAGAGAGATTTTCCATCAATAAATTCTTGTCGATTGACTCGAATATGCTGTTCAAGCATTTCAACGATTACACTGCGCTTGGTATCTGAGGAATTTGAGTATGCTTTCAACAGCTCAACCAGTTTTCCCTTGATACTTTGGTCTGCAGTCATCAGGTATTGGATTTTTTCAATAGAGCTTTTTGTGTATGTGCTGTGCTTTCTATCAATTTCATTCACAATTCCTCCAATTGACTGGTATACATCCAAAACATAATCAATTGAAGATATGATCTCCTGCCCCGCCTCATCGTCATTCTCATATTTTCGTATCGTCATGGCTCTTGATCGCATGCCATCCATGAGCTCTTCATCCGCAAGAATATCTGTCAGGATCTCCTGAATGGGTACCATATAGCGATGAATAGAATCCATTGTTTTGATCGGATGATAAATACTGTCGGACATCCTTTTATATTCTTCAAAATGATTTTTTAGCAGCACATTCACTTCGCTCTGCTCCTGTATTCGCCGCAAATAACTGCGAATTCCATGATAAAGCCTTTTTAGCTCGTAAGTAAGTTGCTCCGTGTTTGTCTTTGCCGACAATACTGCCTCATACATTTGCCCTTGATGTTCATTTTTAGCTTGCTTGAGACCAGAATAAGTCGCGAATACGAGGGAGTTATACTCGTGCAGGGTTTGATCACTTAGTTCACTCAAGAGCTTCATTACTTTAATGGCATAATCACGTGGAGTAATAATTTCAATAAATGAGCCATCCAGAAACTCCTTATCTACCCATCCCGTTTTAACCAGGCGGTTCAATATCAAACGCGCCTTAACATTAGGTGTTAAGCTGACTTCGGTTACTTCGTCATCTTCTTCGAGCATAAAGGACTTATCCTCAATTTGGGCTATCAAAGACGAGATATAATCGTCTACCCGAATATTAAGTTCATACTTGAACATCTGATGCAGCAGCATGAGCGCATCAACATATATTTCTTTGTTTCCCGATGCCAGCACAGAGAAAAAATTTTCGGGAATTGTGTCAAAAATGCTCACGTATCCACCTGCCAATCCATTTGGAATAATAATTCATTTGGTTGCAATAGGTCCTTTAATATAGTCATATTATACTATGAGTTGGAAGAATATGACGAATATTGTTCTTATACTTCAAACAAAAAACTCCTGCTAAAAGACCAGCAGAAGTTTCATTAAATAATTGATTTACACGCCTTGATATAAAAAGGTAAAGTAGCAATCCAGTCCTGCACTTGACACCGAGCTTGCCGCACGGAAACCGAACGCGAAACCAATTTTTGAAAAAGCAACCACAGGAACTGCAAAGCCGAAGAGAAATCCAACAATTTGACTTCATCACAAAGCCAAAAGAACAGTTCACCCAGACTTCGTGGATCGGTGGCCTGGCGTGATTCCCATTCCAGCAGCAAATAACGGGAAAACACAATGGTGGTGTGGCTAATCATCATGTCGTAAGAGCGGCCTTGGAATTCTTTGGCCAACTGTAAATAGGACTTGGTGACTTTGAAAAACTGTTCAATTTTCCAGCGAATCCCGTAAATGCGCACGATTTCTTCATCACTGAGCATACCGTCGGTGCTAAGCACGGCCAGCCATTCACTACGGTGGTTTCGATTTTCAACGAAGACGATTTTGAGTGGAATACCACAGGGAAGTTGGGCATAGACACTGCCTAAAATATCCCCTCGTTTTTGTGTCTTACGGCAGATGCTGTGCAACTGACTGAGGCTTGCCAGGCCGTCAGCATAGCGGTAACGCTGCTTCAAATCTTTCACGAGACCAATGACGAACAAACCCTTACGATGGATTTCTTCGATTAATGGCGCCCGGGTAAACCATGTATCCATGAGGACGTAATCGGCCTGTATCTCCGCATCGAGTGCATGGTCCAAAAGGGCTTCCTTCCGGCGCTTATACCCATGGGTTCGCCGATCCAAGGTTGCCGTCATCTCGCAATATCGACTTTTCGAATGAGCGGAGCTCAGCAAAGCAAAGTCAACGGGAACAAAGGAATGACCGTCCGACCAGCCGAGCATCAGCATGCGGAAGCCACGGACAAAGCGACCGGTGGTATGGTCCTTCACCCGAGCAAGCAGTTCCACCGCTTTGCTACGGTTACGGCTGTAGGTGGAGTCATCCAAAATAAACGCACGCACCCGCTTTTGAAGTGAGCGGATCGATCCGAGTCACAACGGCTGCACTCAAAGAGAGCAAGAACGCTCTCCATGCGTAGCATGGATGATTCAAAAATCGGTAAATGACATCCTTGCTAAAAGGAGCATCGGCTCCTGCACCCTGAAGAAGACGAACCCAGTTTTTTTGCTGAAACACCAGCAGAAAAAGTACACGAAACACCGTGAAGGCAAGAAAAGCTATCTCCTTTAGTAATGCCTACCTTTCGAAGATGTGTGCCGAACTTCATATCACGGAAAGTATATTCCAAGCTTATAGGGAGTTGTGCAAACATACGGTTATTTTGTATCATGAGAGAGTACTTGAGTTATAATTTCCTTTTGCAATCCTTGAGTAAGGGAGAGATAAATAGGATCTCGACTGAAAGCCGCAGTTCCGACGATTATTAAAGCTTAAAAAATAAATCGGTTCTTTCCCCAATTTTATTGAATCCGATTTTTAGATACATTTCTTTAGCAGTATCGTCTTCATCGGTAACCAGATAAATCGATTCGCAATTCTCTTGTATTGCAATAGCAATTAAGGATTTCAATATCGTTGTACCATATCCCTTACGTTGATATTTGGGGATAACAGAAAAATCTTCGATTTTTGCAACGCCATTATAAATAAACAAATCGCAATTCCCTACGATATCACCGTTATGGTAGCAAAGATAAGAGTTGACACCTTGATCAGAAACATATACTTCGCCACGTCTGTAACATCTTCTTATGCAAAAATCTTTTCCAAGAGTTCCCTCATCATGCTGCAAGTCACTAAATAAAAGATTATATATCATTTCTTGATTGTCAACTTTCTTCATGATGCAATCAGATACAGCATTGAGTCTTGGGAAATGAGAAATATCAAAAGAATAGTATCCGTTTTTTGATATTTCCGGCTTATATCGAAGAGTAGACAGCACAGAACTGTTGATCACAAAATTTGTAATAATATTGCAATAATTGCATTCTTCAGCTAACCGCAATGTAATTTCATCTTGTATCATGCGGCTTAGATCAAGCTCGTCGATTGATTCTTTTATGTATGTGTAATTGTGATAGTACATGTCATTCAATTGATGATCACGAAATCTAACGATATTCTGATTTTCAAAAAACTCAGAGAAGCATTTGGTATATTCAATTTCGCATTCCATAATCTTCTTATTTATAGGCATAACAAATCTCCGTTTCTCAATATGCAAACAATTTCCTACAAATCCCGGAATCATTATAACACAGAATAACACAGACTAAATCTGGAGCGGGATACTCAAGAGACATTTATAGAAATTAACCTTGGATCATTCATTTGCTAATCTTTTGGCCCCCCGACCTCATCGCTGCAAGCAATTCTACTTAACACCAATGCTTCCTGAATAACTTTTGACATATAAGGAATTCTTACCGGTACCAATGATTCCATCTACATCCTCGTCTGTTTTCTCCGTGGTTGAGAGATTTGCCAAGTGAACCGTTGTATCACCTTTAGCATTTTCCACTGCTACTTTCAAGCTGGATGGCGCTGTTTGATAATTCACTTGGATATCCCCAGTTTTTGTTTCCACTCTCATTTCACCTTTTTCCTCCACCCCGTTCAGAACGATTTCGCCACTTTTAGAATAAAGATTCATAACAGAACTGGTTACATTTTTAAAATAAAGGTCATTCCCCCTGGCGGCTACGTCTATTCTATCAAATGAGCTATCCTTTACATGCAGGTCCCCTTCTATTAGATTTAAATCCCCCGAATCTGCTTCAACTTGATTGAAATTCACACTGCCTGCTTTATTTTCAACGATTAAATTATGGGTTGCCAACGTTCTAATATTGATATCTCCTTCATTGTTGACCATTCTGACTTGTTCTACTGTATTTTTGGGAATTAAGACTTTGATCGTTCCCTCTTTATGAAAAGAAAAAGCTGAGAAGGCCCCGCCAATTTGCTTATCTTGTTGTATAACTAAGTTATTAGATTTACGCGTCACTACAACAGGAGCTTTCTTCTTGTCCGTCTGATTCCCCTCAATGTCTACATGGACTTGATTGTCTGCTGATTCCCTCACTACAAGATCCCATGAATCATTATTAATCTCAATGCTCTGGACTTCTTTCGCCGGGATGTCTTCTGTTAGCTCAAAATCTTGAGATCCATCTTGCAAGCCAATGACAAGGATAACCACCAGGACAACCGCCATCGATATCCATATCCACTTATTTGTTTTCATGGTTTATGCAACATCCGTTCTGTCAATTTTACGATAGGATAGATAAGCTACGGCCAAACCTAACATGCAGAAAACAATAGGTACGCCGATAAATTGAAACATAGATACAGAACTGCTCCCATCAGAAACCATAGAATTTAGCAGAATCCCTAAGATTACTGAACTAGTAATTGTTGTGGCAGTAGATTTTTTACGCATCCCGAAAGACAATGGAATAAGACTTAAGCCAGCTGTCATTACTGAAGCAATAAGGATTGCTGGAAAGGTAGCCAACACATCTTCCTTTGTAGCAGTTGTTTCGAAGAAATGGACTGTCGGATTTAATAACACTGTCAATACTTCAATGATGAAGGTGGAAATCACTACACTGAAGAAACAGAAGCCAATCACAATCATTAGCTTTGCTTGAATCACTTTTTTTCGTTGCAGAGGATAAGTAAATAACAATTGAATGGTTTTATTCTTATATTCATCAATCACAAGTCTGGAAATAATAATGCCTGAAAAAACAACAAAGGTAATGCGAATAAAGATGTTAGCCAGTGACATAAAGGCTGTGAAATCTAAAAACATTGGTTCATCCTGAGCATTGGACATTAAAGCCATTCCTGCTACCATTCCAAAAATAATAACCATACAAACCACAGCTCTTATGCCGTATCCCGCCAGATTATTTCTCTTCCATTCGATTTTCATTAATCTGAACATGTTATTTGCCTCCATTAATAAGATTCAGGAAATATTCTTCTAAGTTGCTTTGTTGTGTTTCGATGCGATTTACAACGATATCATTTAGCACCAGCTCTTTATTTATGACCGATTGAGATACATCTTGTTGATAGACCCGGATGGTTTCCAGATCCATCACTTCATAGTCATGAATGTTCAATTTTCTCTCCAGCACAAGTGAAGCCTGCTTACTATCAGTCACTTTTATTTCTAGATATTCAACATTTTCTCTTTTGATTTCACTCATCTTAACTTCCTTTATTAATTGTCCATTATTAATGATTCCGATCGTATCCGCAATGGATTCAATCTCTGAAACGATATGACTGGAGATTAGAATTGTCATACCATAGTCATTCTTTAGCTCCAATAAAAGCATACGGATATCTTTAATCCCCACAGGGTCCAATCCGTTAATCGGCTCATCAAGAATCAAAATTCCCGGCTTGGTAAGAATGGCTCTGGCAATTCCCAGGCGCTGTTTCATTCCAAGAGAAAACTCATGTACTTTTTTGTTTCCCACGCCTTTTAAGCCAACCGTCTCCAAAACTTCTTGAATACGATCCTCACCATCATATCGGGTATAATCACAATGATACTTTAGGTTGTCAGCAGCTGTTACACGGTCATAAAAAACAGGATATTCAATGATGCTGCCTATATGCTGCAAGTATTGAAAAGAGGTTTGTAATACCGGTTGATTCAGCACAACAATCTCGCCTGATGTTGGCTTCACCAAATTTAGAATCATTTTCATGATTGTTGTTTTCCCCGCACCATTCGGTCCTAAGAACCCGTAAATTTCACCTTTTTCAATATGCATGGTTACATTTGAAACAATGTTGTTTCCTTTATAAGCTTTTGACAAGTGATTGATTTGGATCATTGTTTCCATGGTTTCTCGCTCCTTATGTGGTGTGCTCAATCTTCCTGCTACGTTCCCAGCATAAGGCATTTCTACTCAGTTCAAGATGGTAAGATCGCCAACCGTCCTTTAACCTTCATAAACGGTACTTTTTTTAAAGAAAAAGAAGTGCCAGCAGCCATTTTAGAAATAGCTTCCAGCACTTCATATTAAGAATTCATATTTAAGTAAGATATTTTTTTCATTTTAAAGCTTTCATCTTTTCAATGGTTTCCTTTTGCAGTCTTCTTGAAACCGGACAACTTTCATTATGATCAAACATAATTAATTTGTTCTTTTTATCAATGGATCTAATATTCGCTAAGTTCACTACAAACGCTCGATGACAGCGGAACAGGCGTTCATCATAATCTGCAATTTCATTTAATTCAGCATAAAAATCAAGAACCTTAGACTTAGTAATTAATCTGATTTTATGTGCGATTTCCATAGTTTCAAAATAAAGAATATCAGAAAAAGGTAATTGAAAGCTGGTGTATTTATTCTCAAAAGAAAAGTTATCGGGACTCACCGGAATGGTCCTTAGCGAATTGGCAATCAATAGACAATCTTCAACTTTTCGAATAAATTCTTCTTCTTGTAATTCTTTTTCAATAAAATCTAAAGCAGCCACACGATATTCAAACGTTATCGGCGCAAGCTCGGAATGCGTGGTCACAAATACAATCGTGCCATAGGGATCTTTCTTTCTTATTTCCTGAGCGACAGTCAGTCCTTTATGCTCCTCATGTTTGATCTCCAAATCAAGAAAATACAATTGATGATCGGCCACATTTTCAATATGCGATAATAAATGATCCGGTTTTGCGGTTGAAAATAAACTCCGGTAACGAATCTGATGCTTTAACGACAATTCTTTAATGATTCGTTCCAACCGTTGCTGCTGGATAAGGTTATCCTCTAATATGAATATGTTCATTTCCGTTCTCCAGTCTTTCTTAAAATAAGCGTTTGGGAAAATAAGGCGGATTGGGACTCCGTTTCTAGTGACGCGAAGTTATTTTCTTTTAGCATTTGTTGCACGTTAAATAGCCCCACGCCACGCCCCTTGCCTTTTGACGAATATCCCCGCTCCCCCAGTCGTCGTAAACTGACCTTCTCTCCACTGCTATTTTGAATTTTGATTCGTTGAACGGCAGAGTCTTCTAATAGCACAATCCAAATCTTAGCTTCATCTGTCTTAGCCGCTGCTTCAATCGCATTATCCAAAAGAATGGAGAAAATCCGGGTAAAAGAAATCAATTCCATCTGAATCAAATGAATGGGCTCTTCAATTTCTAATGCAACATCAATTTTCATTTGCTGGGCCATTATAATTTTGGCAGCCAGGATACTTTTGACCTCTGATATATGCAGGTTTCGCAGCTTGACAAAGCTGTACTCATTCTTACGCATTAATTGCCCGGTCGGCTTAACCGTTTGTTCAAATACTTGTTTGACTTGCTCCCAATCCTCCCGATAAATCCCTTCCTCCAAAGTCAACAGGATGTTGGCATAGTCATGACGAAAACCTCTGAATTCATCGTATATTTTTTCAAGCTGTGTTGCATAATCCTTAAGTTGCACCAATTGCTCACTTTTAGATTTTTCAATTTCTCTTTTTTGAATATGACTGTATTGAAATTGCATATACAGCAAAGCGATGATAAATAACAGCCACATTCCTACAAGTAATGTTCTATGAAAAGAGCTGAATTCACCGGATTTATTTCCAATAGTTAAAATCGGATATACCGAGATGATAATGATGATTAAAAGCACGATCACTGGAAAAAGAATTACTTTGCTGGATTCCTGCAGGATTTCTTTGTTGAGCTGCGGAACATAGTGCCGTACTAACCTAAGACCGATTTCATTGATAATGGGCGGTGCCATAGCTGTAAATAGATACGGAAGATAATCAATATTCGCTGATGATTGTTTGAAGATAAATTCAACCAAACCTGTAATCGGATCTGCTGCGAGATAACCGATAAATGAGTTCATTACCAAGGCATAGGCTCCGTAATAAAAACCTAAAGCGGTAAACGTTCTATGATTTTTAAAGTAGGATATGCCCACAAAACAGAAAAATAGCGTAATCGCGCCCCATACTCCAATAAAATATGTAGAGACAAATCCAATCATTAAAAATATCGCTAGCCAAGCCGTTATTTCTTTGATTGTAAAGTGATAGCGTGAAATGGATTGAAAAATTAAAAAGAAGCTTAGTATTTGAATACTCATAATTAAATTAATCATTTTTTGCACCACCGGTCTTCATGTGAAAAGAATAAACATTCCCCATTCATTCACTAATCGGATTAAGGACACTTTTCAGTCTATCATTAAACTCTTTTTAACAACAACAGTGATCATCTAAGCCAAAAGCCCTCAATCGAACCAGATCGGCCGAGTGCGGGCTTTTCAAACCTTTAATGCCATTCTACGCTCAAGATATCGGCACCATATAAGGCGTTCTTCTCTTATATTGTACTACCTCATGGATACCTACGTTCTGGAGCAATTCTATCGCTTCAGCAAATCCTTGCTGCACATCTCCCGCTTGATGGGCATCCGAGCCAATAGATACCGCTCTGCCGCCTAAATTCACATACATGTTGAGAATATACGGGTGTGGATGAATCCAGCCTTGCCGATATAGTCCGGTTGTATTCAGCTCAAGCACCTTTCCCTTCTCGATAATGAGCTTCAAAATATCATACAAAATAGGCTTGCATGCCACCAAATCTTGTTCAACAACCGGGTAAGTAGTATATCTCGTCACATAATCCAAATGGGCCACGATATCATAATTGTCCATCTGGTCAACGGCCTCTCTTACGTGCTTAAAATAATGCCTAAGCCGTTGCTGCATGGGAAGATCATGATAAGCCTTCTCCGAAAAGTCTAGGTTGCCATCATTGTGAGCAGAAAGTAAAATTACGTCAAACTCGTGCTGAGCCAAATATTTGTTTATGGCGTCTTTATAATCGCTTCGAAAGCCGACTTCAATACCTTTGCGAATCTCCAAAGGGTAACGCTTCGCCAGTTCCACGACTTCTCTATCGTAACTATTCCAATCAATATGAACATCCTGCTTGAAATATTTGCAATCATATTCTAAATGGTCTGTCGTAACGACAGCCGGTTTCCCCAGCGCAAGTGCATATCGCACAAGCTCCTCCAGAGTTGAGCTGGAGTCAGGCGAATAGGAGGAATGCACATGCTGATCGATTATTAGATTGGGTATTGCCATTGTTCAATCCCCCCTCACTTTCTATTGAAACTGCAAAAGATTGCGCCCTTCGTCTGTCATATCGAACAGATGGAATTTATCCGGCCGTATGCCGATCGAGACTATTTCTTGTTCTTTTAACTGCTTCTCATTATCGGTTAATAGTCGAATCATAATATCAGACTCTCCATCCCGATCCGTCATTTTAACTAATTGCCCATTACCCAAATGCTCAATAAGATCAATTCTCAGCATAATGGATGCTTCATTAGGATGCTCTGGTAAGAAGAAATCATGAGGCCGTATGCCCAGCTTGACGGCTTTTCCTATATGCTGCTTCTCCAACCTTCGCGACTGGGGAATCTCTAATTCGAACAGTTTCGTCTTCACCCACTGCCGATCCTCTCTCTGCTCCACGGTTCCGTCAATCAAATTCATAGGCGGGTTACCCAAGAAGCTCGCAACGAATAAGTTAGCAGGATGTTGGAACAGCTCATTTGGAGGCGCATATTGCTGAATTTTACCATCGTTAAGAATGGCTACTCGATCAGAGATAGCCAAAGCTTCCTCTTGGTCATGCGTTACAATGATCGTCGTTACGCCCAATTTACGTTGAATCTTACGAATCTCATCTCGAACATCCAATTTTAATCGCGCATCCAGATTAGACATCGGTTCATCCAGCAGCAAAATTTCCGGATCCTTGGATAAGGCACGTGCCATGGCCACCCGCTGTTGCTGGCCACCTGACAGTTGTGACGGCTTGCGATCAAGCAGATGATCGATTTGCATAATCACACTCGTGTGCAGAGCACGTTCGTGTGCCTCCTTCTTAGACATCTTTCGCTCACGGAGCGGAAACGCAATGTTATCCCTTACTGTCAAATGAGGATACAGCGCATAGGACTGAAATACCATCCCGATATTTCGATCCTTCGGCTCCACATGATTCATAAGTTTATCCTTGAAATATATTTCTCCGGATGTGGGCTTAAGCAATCCGGCCAGCATCATCAGAGTTGTTGTTTTCCCGCAGCCTGAAGGGCCTAGCAGCGCCACGAATTCACCTTTTGCAATTTCAAGATTCAATCCGTCCACTGCGCGGCTTTCGTTTTGCTTACCACCATAGTTTTTTACGATATTCACAAGAGAAATCATACCTGCTTAGCTCCTCCCAAGTTAACCTTCAGGAATATTTTTTGAGTAAAGATATAGAACACGACCAACGGAATCGTGTAGAACAAACCAATGGCGGTAATCAATCCGTAGTTCATAATGACATTTTCCTTCGTAACCAGACGAGACAGGTAACCAGCTAACGTCAGCATATTGTCATCGAATATGAACAGCTTGAATAGAAACCACTCACCGTAAGCGCCTAGAAAGGCGAACACTGCAATCGCCCCAATGCCCGGAAATACATAAGGAACCAACACTCTCATGAGGGCTTTGAATCTTGTGCATCCATCAACCATCGCCGCCCACTCCAAATCCCAGGGTACCTCATCAAAGAACCCTTTCATTATATACACTCTGCCCGGCAAGGACCCTGATATCGCAACGAGAATAACGCCTAAGTACGTATTCACCAGATCCATCTGAACCAGGATGAAGAAGGTAGCAATGATGAGCGTAATGGCTGGAAATGAGCGCATCAGGAATAGAAACTTCATCGCAGCCAGCTTTCCTTTGAAATCGAGTCTAGAGAATGCATACGCGGCGGGTACAGCAATGATAATCTCAATCACTACAATAAGAGATGAATAGACTAATGTATTTAGAACAATGGGCCAAATCGCTGGTAGATTAACCCCCGCATACTCGACAGGCTCCTTCACAAAATTGAAGTTTTCCAGCGAAAATTGGCCCGTCGTGCTATTCAAAGTCGCTGAGAGAAAGTACCATATGATCATTCCGACGATAGGCATGGCGAAAAGCAGCATGTATGTGTGCACGAGCAGCTTTTTTACAGTTATAGTTGACATCTTGGCCTCCTAATCTTCAATGCGCGATGGCTTGATCATTTCATCAAAATCAAACAGCCTCAGCAGCCATAATGTCAAAATAAGCGAGATCAGAACGACCACAAGCGATAAAGCAGCGCCATAGCCATAATATTTTAGATTAAAGGCCTGCTGATAAGCATATAAAGATAACGTTGTCGTATCCCGCATCGGTCCGCCATTGGTTAATAGCAAGATAAAGAAGTAGGAGGACACAAAACCGATAAGGTCAGATATCGTGATATACATTAACGGCCACTTTAATGAAGGCAGGATAATTTTGGTGATAACCGATTTTTCACTGGCTCCATCCACTTTGGCGGCCTTATACAGATCTTCAGGGATGGAGCTAATGGCTGCAGATAGGAGAATCATTCCCCCGGAAGTCGTAGATACAATGGTAGCAATGATGACGACAGCCATAGCAATTTTTGTGAACCACGAAATGGGGTCACCATCTGGCTGGAAGAATAGTGCAATCTTATTGAGCCACCCTTCACCCGTGGGGTCAAATAGATATTTCCAGAACGTAACATAGACAACAGCAGGAATGATGCTCGGAATTAACCAAAGGACACGATAAATGACGGCCGAGAAACTCCCCTTTAAAAAATACTGGGTCGCGATCGAGATAAATAGTCCGAAGAACAAAGAGAAAGCAAGTGTAATCCCTGCAAATACGAAGGTGTTCCACAAAATTTGAGGCATGCTATAATCGGAAAAGATTCGTTTGAAATTTTCGAAACCAACAAAGTTGATTTTCATTGATGCATTCAAGTCCGTGAAGGACATAATAATGGTCGCGATAGCCGGAAGAATAAAAAAGACAAGCACCAGAAGAGCGAAAGGCATGATGAATAAATAAGGATACACTCTCTTGGTAAAAGGCTTCTTGTACGCCTTCTTAGCTACCGTCACGGGGATCTCCATAATGAAATCTGCACCTGCTTCCTATTAAGAAAATATACGGAAGGTGCTCTTGCAGAACAGAGCACCTTCTCAGTATCATTGTTATTCTACAATGAGGCTATCTGCTGGTACATTTTGTTGCACATCCTTTTTGAACAGCTCATAGGCTTCAGCTGACGTTTTGCCTTTCGTAAGTATGGCATCGATACCGAGCGTGAAGGATTTCATATAGACTGCATAATCCATCTGAGCCGGCCGTGTCTTGGTAAATTCGATCAAATACGCATGATCTTTGTAGAAGTTCATTTCTTGAAAGCGCGAGTCTTCCTGCGCTGCCGCCGTTACGGGCAGCTTACCGCTCTTAAGCGTATGATTGATCTGAAGATCAGGATCCAACATATGTTCAATCAGTCTTTGGACATAAGGCATCTTCTCATCATCCACACCTGATCCCACAAAGATCATGGCAGGATTACTGTAGGATACTGGTTTTCCTCCCTGTTCCACCGACGGAATCGGAATCCAGATCGCATTCTCGTTAAACCATTTTTCATAGCCAGCCAAGTCTTCATCCATGCCAAGCTGCGTACGCATTAATTGGTAAAATTCAGTGCGGGCAAATTCAGCGAACAGATCACCTTTAATGAACATCGCCGCAGCCTTCTCCGTATCAATCTCTGCAATTCCTTCTGTAACTACACCGCGCTGCATCGCGTCATACCAGAATTCATAAACCTTCTGCGTATTTGGCGACAGAACCATCTTGTTTTGTTCAGCATTGTAATTGAAGTTACCGAATGTATAATTCCACCCTTCAAACCGGGTATCCTCTACTCCAAATCCTGACTTAACCAGCTTTTGCTTAACAGCCGTATCTGCCAGATCAACCAGCTCGTTGAAAGTGAAACTGCCATCATCCACGCGAGTTTTCAGCTCATCAATCTGTGTGGTTGTCCACCCTAACCCTTCCAGCGCCTTCCGGCTGACGAATACTGGAGATGCATCCATATCCTGAATAACGCCGTAGTAGTGATCTTGGTATTTCATAATATTTTCGTAGGATGCGGGCATGTTATTGAACACATCTGAATTTCCAACCCAATCCACATCACGGATTAGTCCGGCATTCAACTGCCACCCAATATCTACGCTGGAATTAATAAATATATCCGCTTTTTTATTCGCTTGTGCCTGCAGAATAAGCTCATCATCGCCAATGCCAGGCCACCAGTCTATTCTGACTTGTACCTTATCCGCCTTCAGCTCCTCATTCAGACGCTTCTCTGCTTCAATGAAATTGTCCTTACGCGCTCCCCATGTATTCTCACGAACGGAGAGCACTACTTCTTTCATATTCCCCTCATTGCTAGGAGTATCTGTAACTGAACCAGAATTAGAGCTTGTACTACATCCGGCTAACAATGTAATACTTGTAAGTATACTAACTAATCCAAGTGCAAACCTCTTCATGCTAATAAACCCTCCTCGTTTTCCAGTTATCACTGGCATAACTAAACTATAACGGAGAATTGTAAAACCCATGTCAATTGCACATAAAATATTTGCTTTATTTTATTTTCATTTGCATTCATGTTGTTTTCATCCTGAAAAAAACTGATTTCAGCTTTTAAACACATACTCTAGCGCTTGATCCAAAATAACAAACGCTTCTTCCATTTGTGCAATACTGGTAATTAGTGGAGGAACAAGTGTGATAACATTTCCGCTGGATACCTTGAAACTTAGCCCCCGGGATAGACATTCATAGAGAAGCTTTTCTGCACCTGTCACTTCTTTTTCTTTCGTCACACGATCCGATACAAGTTCAATTGCCGCCAGCATCCCTATCACCCGAACATCGCCGATTACCTCATACTTCTTCTGCAGATCCTCAAGATGAGAGGTTAGCCATAGCTCCATACGCCCTGCATGCTCAAGCAGATTTTCATTTTCAATGTATTCAATGGTAGCCAAAGCAGCCGCACAGCCTACAGCACTTTTTTCATGTGTATAATGCCCGAGTGAAATATCGCCCGCAATATCTAAATGTTCTCTGGCAATGACACCCGCCATCGGAAAAATCCCACCGCCAAACCCTTTGCCGATGACGACGATATCCGGAACAATATCATAATGCTCATGAACGAACATTGTGCCCGTACGGCCTAGCGCCGTCGGTATTTCATCCAATATAAGCAAGACGCCATAATCGTTGCAGATTTGACGAAGCCGTTGCATATAGGCAACACTAGGGATCTGTACGTCCGTGCTTCGAATAGGCTCAAGAATGACAGCACACACATCACCTTCTCGTTCCAACATATAGGTTAGGTAGTCCAGATTTCTGACAGCAGCTGTGTCTCCTTCACCAAAGATTGAACGATAGCTGTTATAAGGCATCATATGCTCTGTTCCAGTCATCATCGGTCCCATCCCACTCCTGAATACAGCTTCACCACCCACCGATATTGCATCCAGGCTTGCACCATGAAAGGAATCCCACGTCGAAATGGTTTTGTGCTTACCGGTTGCTCTGCGTGCAAGCTTTAGCGCTATTCCAATAGCCGTTGTACCTCCAGGTGCAAAAAGCACCTTGTTCAAATCTCCCGGTGCAAGCTCGGTCAGCTTCTGTGCCAGATCAATCGCAACCTGGCTCGTATATCGGCGGGGCAGAAATGGCAGTTGCTGCATCTGTTTGATGATCGCATTCATTACATACTCATTTTTGTAACCCACCTGATGCACGCTATTTCCATGAAAATCCATTATTCTGCGTCCATCCACATCCTCAATGTATATCCCCTCTGCACTAACAATGGCATTTAAACACGGCGTGGACATCGACTGATGAAGAAAAAGCTTGCTGTCCTGGTCCAAAACAGCAAGCGCCTCTTCACTTAGATGCTCATCTTGCCAAGCTTGACGTTCATCCGTTCCATTGATATCTCCTTCTATACGACTATTGATGCGGATGGGCATAAGGCAGCTCCTTTCATCAACCGTTCATTGATTTGCTCAATCATTCGAGGTAACTGGGATATATCTTCAATAACGCCATGCGCTCCTGCTTCCATATAGTTCTTACGCACACGAGCAGTTATCTGACGTTCTTCCTCTGGAGACAACTGCTCTACCTCAGCTTCCGTAAGACCAAGCATCGAGCTGCCTTTCACAATACCAATCGCCCATACGCCTGCACTATTTGCCTCTTGAATATCAGATATTGTATCTCCGACCTTGACCACTTGTGCATGATGACGCAGACCAAGCTGCTTCATATTTTCATATATCATGTACGGATATGGTCTGCCTTTATCCATAACCAGGTCAGGAGTTACCCAATGATCAGGTTCGTAGCCATATTTCTTGGCAGTCTTCTCCACAATAGAAAGCATCGCGGAAGTATAGCCTGTAGTGGCTCCGATTTTTAAGCCCTGCTGCTTCAACTGCTGTATGGTCTCTACAACATAGGGTATGGGCTTTCCGTACTGCGGGAGAATAGCCAGGAGTTTGGGCTCGAATCGATCATGCAACTCATCAATGTCTGCCTCCGTGTAACCACGGTTGAATTTCTCCTGAAAAGCGGCTTCTATTCTAGGCATTTGCAACAACGATTGAATGTGATCCCACTTCAGTTGCCCCATTGGAACCCGTACCTCTTCCATCGTTAACAGAATATCTATTTCCTCAAAAATATCCATAAACACCTGCACCGGTGCAAAACAACCATAATCAACTGTGGTTCCCGCCCAATCTAAAATAACACCCTCAATTCTCATCCTTCATCTCTCCAACATAACGTAATATTTGTTCACTTAATTTCTTCATATCCTCGGCATGCACGTCACCTATATTCCCGATACGAAATACATTCGCATCAGTTAATTTACCAGGGTAAATTACATAACCAGCCGATTTCAAATCGTGATAAAAATGGTCAAATGAAAAGGGGAAATGCACTGGGTACAAGAAGGTTGTAATAATGGGGGAATGAAACTCCCTAGCCAAGTAAGTCGTAAAGCCAGCTTGAACCAACCCTTCCACAACCATTTGCTGATTCCTGCAATATCTCGCATGACGGGCTTCCACACCGCCTTCTTCTGCCAGTTCCTTTAGGGCTTGGGCAAATGCGTAAACCACATGCGTTGGCGAAGTAAAGCGCCACTTGCCCTCGTCCTGCTCCATCGTGTCCCATTGGTCATACAAATCAAGCGATAATGAACGTGCTCTTCCTTTGCATTTCTTAAGCTCATTCCTTTGGCAAAGTATAAAGCTGAAACCTGGCACACCCTGAATGCATTTATTCGCGCTGCTGATGATAAAGTCGATTTGTAGCTGTTCTACTTCAATCGGAATGCCTCCGAAGCTACTCATGGCATCTATTATTGCTATTCGATTATTCCGCTTAATCACATCAATCACCGCTTCAAGCGGGTTCAGAATACCTGTGGTCGTCTCACAATGAACCATAGCAACATGCGTAATAGAAGTATCTTCAACCAGAGTCCTCTCCACTGCTTGTGGATCAACCTGTGTATTCGTGTCAAAGATAAGGGATACATACGAAATTTGAAGTACCTTTGCGATTTCTTCGATGCGCTTCCCATATGCACCATTTCGCAAAATTAACAGCTTCCCGTCATTCGGAATGACCGATCCAATTGTCGATTCAATCCCGAAGGTACCACTTCCTTGCATGAACAGGGCTGTATAGTGCTCCTTTGATGCACGACCAACCTCTAATAGTTGCAGGCGAATCTGCTGAACAATGGTCTTATAGTCATGATCCCAGGTGCACCAATCCTTTAGCATCGCCTCTTTGACCGTTGAGGTTGTGGATAAGGGACCCGGTGTTAATAATAAATACGGATTACTCATAGCTCCTCCAATAAGTTCCGCTCAGATTTCGGGTAGATTGGATTGCTCCACGCTACTTTGCCCGATGCATCAACACATTCCACACGCACATATTGCTCATTATTTTGAATTGGATATTCAGCTTCGGTAATGTTCTCTCCAGTTGGATCCATTTCAGCCAAGCCATTGTTAGGAAAAGTAATAAAACGAATACTTCGCACAGGAGAGCAGGTGACCTGGAGCCTGTCGTTCTTGATACAAAGCTCATGGATCATCGGACCATTGGAGCTATAATACTGACCTGCTTTTATAGCCTCGATAATCGCCTGTTGCTCTAACTGATCGGCCTCAACAACAATCCAGCCACCATAAAATTCGGACACTGCCATATCCGTTGGACCGCCGTGAGCGTCGTCTGCTGCAATGGCGTTCACCTGCTTGCCTCGCTTCAACACGTAGTCCCAGTAGGATACTCCGTAACCTACCGCCTCCTGAATTTCGGATTGGTGATTATAGATTTCAATCGCTGCATAACCCTCAAGCTGAAGCAGATCCTCTTCTCGATTCTTTGACCATTCCGGATGATTCATAATGACCAGGTTGCCTTTGCTTCTCATCTCATCGATCAATTGCTGAATAGTATCCAGGTTCTCATAATCCGGCTTCTCATGTTCCTCATCATGCTGAAAAGGCTTCTCTACCTTCCGTGAGCGATCTAAAAGTCCATGTAGATGGTACTGCTGACCCGTTGTATCCCGTTCCATATTACAAGCCATTTCATAGCCGTCCAGCATAATAAAAGTCTCCGTATCATACTCGTCGCTATGAAAATAAATTTCATGGTCGCTCAAGCACATAAAGTCATAGCTCTTCGAGCGATAGGCCGCAATCATTTGTTCTACCGTATACATCCCATCACTGCGAACAGAATGTGCATGAATGTTGCCTTTATACTTTTGACGCCCAGTGCACAAAAGAGTAACATCTCTCATGGTTATTCTTCCTCCGTCAAGTCACCCACAAAGATCGGATTAGACCAAGCTACTCTACCGTTCTCATCCACACACTCGACACGAATATATTGCATATCCTTCTGAATCATCATGCTTCCCGAGGTCATCAGCTCACCGGTTTCGAACTTCCCAAGGAAGGGTCCGCGTTGTGGAAATGCTTTAAACATAATATGTTGGCAAGGCGAGCACTCTACGTTTACGAACCCATCCACCACACGATAATCCAAGATTTCCGGTCCCGAGCTGGAATAAAATTGGCCCTTCTTTAATGCCGTAATCATTCCTTGCTGTGAAAGCTCCTCCGCTTGGACAGAAACCCAGCCTCCCCCATATTCGGCGAGTTTGCTGTTGGGGTCATGATTGTGCGAGTCATCCGCAGCGATACCAAAGACACGCTTGCCATTTTGAAGGGCGTGATCCCAATAAGCCGCCCCATAAGAAGAACTTGGTGTCCACTCCGTTGCGTGATTATATATTTCGATTGCAAAAAAACCATCATACTGCACCATATCCTCGAACCGTGTCAAATGCCATTCCGGGTGATTGAAAATGACAAGATTGCCATGCGCTCTCATTTCATCAATAAGCTTCTGTGGAGAATGTGATCCTTCCCAAGGAATAGGGACCTCGAATGATTGCAAATGCTGGAACTGTTCCTTCTCAGATTCGATTGTCGGATCGCCTAGTACACCAAAGTGGTAACCAGGGTCTGTGTCTGGCACATGATTCAATCCACCTCTTTCCATGCCTGGCAGTACGATGAAAGAATCAGAATCATACTCCGTTGTACGAACAAATACATCATGATCCGTTATACTGATAAAGTCGTAGCCTTTATCCTTAAAAGCAGCAACAACATCCGATGCTTCTTGAGATCCATCTGACCAAGTTGTGTGTAAGTGCAAATTCCCTTTGTACGTTCTTTTGCTTTTGTCTACATACACTGCATCTTTCATTGTCATCACTCCTCTTTTGAATCGCAAAATCATGAACAAAAAAATTGTTTTTGTTTGTTTTCATTTTTATTCATGTTGTTTTAATTATTCTACTGCGAAAAAACAAGCAATACAATGCGATTTCGAATATTTAACATAGGGATTACAATTTTAACACAACAAAAAACAACAAGAAGAAACGGCTTCGCCGTCCACTGCAAGAGGCGGCATCCGTTTCTGCGAGAAATAGAAGGATAAATTATAGCGTGCAACATATAAATTCTTATATTTCAAAAAAAATCCAGTAGTGAAGGAGTACCTTCTCTACTAGATTTACGCCTGAATCAAGGCTTAAGTATACGATTCGCTCGGCATCATCCATTTTGTATTGGAATCTTCCAACTGGGTCTTCCATTCTTCTGGAGGCTCCAGTTCCGAAATAACCACATCGACACTCTCGAAGTCGCATATCTTAGCCATCGATCGTTTGTTCCATTTTGATGAATCCGCCAGAACGATGGACATTTCCGACTGCTGAATCCATTTGCGAGTTAACATTGCTTTTTCATAATCATAACTTGTGAATCCATGCTTCATCGATAAGGCATCCACGGTCACAAATGCTTTATTCACAAAAATATCCGACATGCTTGCTTCTGTAAAAGCACCTGCTACACGAAGATGCTTTACGCTTACTACCCCGCCAAGCATGATGATTTTGCCATCGAATTGCTCTCGTTTCTTAAGTTCAATCAAGGACATCATGGCAGAGATTGAACTCGTTAGAACAGTAACCTCCTGCTTCTGAGATAGAAACGGGATAATCTGTAGCGGTGTTGTACCTTCGTCTAAAAAAATAACGTCATGGTCGTCAATTAGGGTAAACGCAAGATATCCGATTTTCTCCTTCGCTTCTTGGTTAATGCAAGCTCTTTCGAACAAGGTTGGCTCTACCTCTACCTTCGGCTTGATCGCACCGCCATACACCTTCTTGAGCTTATTTTCTTTCTCGAGCTCATCCAAATCTCTGCGAATCGTTTCTGATGTAACGTCGAACATACGAGCCAGGTCACCCGCAATGACCTTCCCATATTCGTTAAGCAAGTTCATAATACTTAGTTTTCTTTCTTCACTTGCAAGAGACATTACTAATCCTCCTATTCTTCCACTATAAAGTTCACGCGGATGTGGGCGTCTCAGAGTGATTCCCAACCAAATTCCGCATCCATTTCTGAGAGCGATAACGTCTATACCCTATGAAAGCCTTGCTCATCTCTTCACATAAAAATAATGCATAAACCCACTCCATTGGCAAACGGAATACATAAGTTCCCACAAATACCGCAGGTAATGCAATACCCCATGTTGTCATTAAAATCATAATCATTGTGAACAAATTATCTCCGCCTGCTCTAAACATACCGACAATCCATACATTATTCAAGAAAAGTGCGGTCATTACCATCCCCTGCAGCAGGAGGATATTTCCTAAAGAAGCATGTACTTCGGTGCTTAAGTTTGGAAATATGAATGCCACAAACGGAGAACCCATCATCATTACCACACTTACGATTATACCAGCAATGACCGAAATCCGAGTATATCTGCGAGCATAATCCATCGCTTGTTCCTGATTGTCCTGTCCAAGCTTTTGCCCAATCATGACTTTGGCCGCATAGGCAAATCCATGAATACCCATCATGAAATATCCTTGCAGCGTATTCGCAAGCTGGAATGTAGTCAATGCAGCGATGCTTAAGGACCCAAAAGCTACGGCATACAGCATATTCCCGATCGACCACATTCCTTCGTGAAACACCAGTGGGGTTATTGTTTTCACCACCTGCTTGCGCAGTATCATAGGTAAACTGAACAGTTCTTGGATTCGAATATTTAAATAATACGATTTGATATAAATGAAAACAATCAAAAACAGAAGACTCGTACCTGTTGCTATTAACGTTCCCCATGCCGCCCCTACAACACCCAGGTTGGGTAAACCCAGCCTCCCGTAAATCAACCCATAGTCGAGAATGATATTAATCATCATCGCACATAGACCGACATATAACGTTATTTTAACCTTCCCGAGCGATCCCAGCGCCTGAGCATAAGCATCTCTAACAGCACTGATTAGAAAAACAAAAACCATAATTGAAACATATTGAATGCCAAGCGGCAGCAGCTCAACATCCTTAATAAATAGAGAAAGAATCGGCTCCTTCCAAATCGACACTACCACAAATGACAAAAGACTAATCCCGATGCCTGTTAACAACATGAACCCAAATGTCGCTCGCACAAGCGTTAGCTGATGTTTTCCATGGTACTGAGTTATGTATGAGGTCATCCCGTAGACTGCGGTAAGGATCATCGATAGAATAAAGCTGATTCTGCCCGCTGCAGCGGTAACAGCCACCGCCCCATCTCCCAGATTGGTCACCATTAGCATATTAACTAGTGAGAACGAATTAGCAACAAGCATTTGTAGCACCGAAGGAATAACTAATCCTTTCATTTCACGATTAAAATCAGAGTTCCCGATCGTACTCTTTCCCAATCCTATCCCTCCTTTACATTCAGATTGTACGATCACTTGCATGTTTTCCGTTTCATCCCAAAATAAAAACTTAGTTTTGATGTTGTTTTCATTGCTTTCATGTTGCTAATTCAGCATACAGATTGTTTATTAATTAGTCAATATACTAGACACCAACTAGATAATGCGTGCCTCTGGGCACGCCGAAAAAAAAAACTGACACCGATAGAGTATCGGCGTCAGTATATGGCCTAGGGTTGTTCCAATGTCCACTACATGGGGTCTTGACCACTGCGTGAATGCTTTGTTATGTGAAGTGGCACCCTTTTGCGGTATTACTGTCTGATTATTAGGATGTCTTGAGGCGGTCTACCAGTGCTTTGAATTCGGGAAATTTCAGAGTTTGTAAGGTTGCGCCCTACCAAAATGAAAGAAGACGTGACATTATTAAAATTAAAATTACCTAAGTCCGCCACGTTTTGGCTTCCACGGAACACACGGAATGAACCCTGAAAGTTAATTCGCGAAAACAGTACAAGCGTTACTTGAGAGCTCTGCACAACATTTCTAAGTCGGAAGCTCGAGAGAACGTTGTTAAACCGAAACGCTCCAAGATCACGAACCGCAACTCCTCCACGTCTGAAGAGGATTCGGCGAACAGAAAAAAAGGTGCCAGACCAAAGAGTAAGACGTACATCACGATTTGCCAACTATATCACTCCTTTCCTGAGGTATGATATAGTATATGCCAACCTTAAAGAACGGTAAGAGGCAAATAGAGCAGTGTAAAAGTTTGTTTTTCGGTTTTTCCATGTAATTCTCCAAAATCAATGACCATGGAACTCCCGCGTGGCACTTAGTGGCTACACATACTCCGTTTACGACTTGTGCTTCACCTCCAAAAATCTCGGCAAACCTTTTACACTGTGGACTTATACAATACCGAATAGCTAATAAGATAGAGTTCCCCGAATCAAAAAAAGCTGCAGTTGTTACTACTTAGGACCCTGCGAGGATTCAGAAGGTTTACTTGTGAAGGTTAGGGGATCGCACTACCGTAATCCAAACCCTCCCCCACCCGAACTTCAGGTAACCTACGTCCTAACGGACCGCATAGCTCCTATTTCCTCATTTCTGCGCTGGTTTGGAATGTAACGGACCGCATAGCCTCTATATCGGCAAAACAGGCCTTACCTAGTGGGTTTCGGCTTGAATAGGGGCTCCTGAGTCCGTTAGAGCTGCAAAACAGCCTTTTTACAGCAAATAGAGGCTCCTGAGTCCGCAATAGTCTGAAAGTTAAACGCTGGTTACTGGCGACGGCCTTCATTTGTTATGCTTAGCCTCCTTGTCGCGCGGTGTGGTAGGACAGGCTCGGACGAGTAACACATGGAACACAAGGGGGCTCTAAGTAGTAACCTGCAGCTAAACTAATCCTCAATTAGTTTTAAGATCCACTTACTTTAGTGTAATCAAAAATACGTCGGATGCCTTGCCAAAAAATCCAACATATCCGTTCACCGGAAGCTTAGCTGTGTTCTTCCCGCTAACGGTTGAAAAGCTTACACATGTATTATTTTCGTCATAGACTGCAAAACTGGTGTTTGTAGGTAAATTAACTGTTATTGTTTTGTTGGCTGCCTTGTCGTTAATCTGATACCAACGGGCAAATCCATTGGCCTGTATGGTAGTTGAGGATGTCTTGCCTTCATACATGGACGGAAGATCGGCTTTATTAATAAAAGTCATATTATACATTTTGAGATACTCTGCATTGTTTTCTTTATAAAATTTCAAATCCGTCGTATCCCTGCCCGAGGCTACGGGAATTTGTACTGCGTTTACGGCATTGTTTTCATCAAGAATCTTACTTCCGGCAACATACCCGTTTTTTACGTCAATCAATAATTTACTCGGTACCAAAGGAACAAACAGTGCTTCTGAGCTTGGTCTTTCCGTAAGCAGCAAATAGTCTTTGCCGACTCGCTCTGTCCATGCATCTGACACCGCCTTGTTCAACTGAACCGGCTCTACTTTTTGAGAATCATAAAACGTAAGGCTGCTTTGATCTAGCCCTGGAAAGTTTAAATAAGCGCTGGCCTTGATATAGGTAATTCCGTTGTTCTGCTGCTCAAAACTTAATGTAACCGTACCGTCTTCACTCTTGAAGTGGTCGTCCCCCACATACACATACTTCTGTGCTGGAATGTACCCTCCCAATAATACAGGCATATCGATTTCTCCATCTTTGATCTCAATCTCCTTAGGACTATCCGCTGCAGCCGCATAGACACCATTGTATTGGTTCAAGCTTTCCGGCATTTGAACTTTTACAGGAGGAGTGAATGTCTTGTCCGGCTTAATTTCTTTGATAATCCCTTTTTCTTTGAGGTATTCCTTCAAAATCCCGGTTCCCAGCATGCTGTTAAAAACAGACGAGCCGCCTGAAGAGGCCACCGCTACAGAAATATTATATTCTGGAAGTACAATCATAGCGGCTTTATATAAAACCGAGTCTCCTCCTTTAAACGCTGCTTGGATATTGTAATCCCCAAACGGATACAAATTTACGCTATCCCAGCCAAGTCCATAAGCAAAAAAGTTCTGATCGCCGTCGGATGGCCAAAGCCCATTTTTGTATTCTTCATTTAACATGGCTTTTGCCGACTTCTCGGACAGTAAATCTGTTTTACCCATTAATACTTCTGCCATTTTGGTCATATCTTCGGCTGTTGAATAAATGCCTCCCGTTCCAACCGCGCTTATAGCGTCCGTTGGCAACGCCCCCTCAAAGTTCGGCAGATAGGTTCTGGCAAGGGCTGTCCGGTCAAACTCATCCATAGGCGTTTTCGTATGTTGAAGACCTAAAGGCTCACTGATGTTTTTTTCGATAAATTCGGAATAGCTCATGCCGCTTAATCGCGCTACCAAAATTTCAAGCAGCGTGAAGCCATCGTTGGTGTAAACGGAAAATTCACCGGGATTGGCTTTCAAGGTCTGGGTTCGAAGACTGGCAAGTACATCTTCCTGTAAGTCCGGGTTGACATCGTCGAATAAAAAGGTGTTCCCGTAGCTGGTGCCATTAATACCTGATGAGTGATTTAACAACATTCGAGGTGTAATCTGCTTGTAACGTTCATCAGCCATTTTAAAATCTGCAACATAGGTTACAAAAGGCTCATCTAAATTCAGTTTACCACGGTCAACCCACATCATCACGGCTGCGGCAGCATACATTTTGCTAACCGAACCGATCCCATACATGGTATCTTTGGTAATCGGTCGGTCGCTATCTTTAGCGTAAACACCCTTACTTCCTGATAAAATGATTTCTCCATTATCCATAAGTGCATATTGTACGCTCGTCTCACCATATTGAGTGACCAAAGTATTGGCAATTTCATCTGCCTTCTTTTGCAACGGACGGTTCGGCTCCTTCGCAAATGCAATGGAAGAGGTTAGCATTATGCTGCTGGCCAATAAGACCGAAAATATTTTCTTCATGAAATTCCCCACCCCTCGTTGTACAAACATCCGACGCTTGAACCATATCGGTATGTTAGTCTTGTAGCATACTATAATACCACTCCAATAAAATGTCAACACACATAAAACCATGCCAAAATCCTGAAGCCAATAAGCATGGTGGTCATACTCATGGCATCTCGACAAATAAAAAAGGCTCCACCAAGGGGAGCGCATAGGATGATGTTATATAAAAAATGTCCTGAGCGCGCTGAATTCGCCCAAGACATGAAGAAGCTGGCAAGCCCCTTAAAATATAGAGCGTTTTGCCGTAAACCACCATCCGCCAGCCAGAAGTACACAAGAAATCAAGAAGGTTAGCCCCAAACCAGCCAGTAGCGAATCATTGAAGAGCAACACCATTAATCCGTTGGCTAATTTGTGCCGGAGTGGCGCAATCGATGTAAAGATCGGAATGGCAGCAATGATAATCACCCAGATGATCCACCCTATGATATGGCGCATTCCCGAGAATAAAAGACTTAACAGTGACAAGAGAAGCAAGTATGCTCCAAATTGGTAAATCAGCATGCCGGCTATGCCGAATTGACTCCAGCCGAAAATCTCAAGAATATTATATGTAGTTTCGTAGCTGCGGATAAAAGAAACTTCCAACTCAAACCATACCGTATTGAGTACCGCAAAAAAAGCAGCACAAACTATATACACCCACAATATTCCGTAGTAATAATCCTTGCGGGTTGCCCCTAAATTAACAACCCTTCTGAAAAGCTGTGCTGGCAAAATACTGCCGACGAAAATCAAAAACACGGTAAGAATATTCGCGGCGGAGACCTGCGAGTTCTCGCCGGGGCCTATGGACAGGCTTACGATTATGTTTGCCAGAACACTTACAGCAACAACGCCTAGAATAACGTAGAGATACAGCTTGAGTTGCAGAAAGGATGCTCTCAGTATGACAGTTAACTTATTCAATCCGCCGACCTCCTTCGACCAGATACGAGAAAAACTTCTGAAGCGTAAGCCCTTCGATCGTGAGGCTCAGCTTATTTGCCTGTACTCGGTCTTTATCCCCAAGTGCGCCATAAAGTGCCGAAAGAGTGCCTTTCCCGTAGATTTCGTTATAGATTACTAGTTTGTCACTAGTAAATTGTTTTACGGCTTCAGAACTGCCCGTAAGTACATGGGAATATTCGCGGATATGGTCCACGTCGTCATGCAGCAAGATCGTGCCAGCGTCCATAATGTAGACACTTTCAACAACTTTAGCTATCTCGTCAATTAGATGGGTCGACAGTACAATCGTTCGTGGATAATTCGCATAATCCTCGACTAGAATTCTATAAAACTTCTCCCGGATCAATACGTCAAGTCCAAGCATGGGTTCGTCATAAATGGTTAACCGAGCCCGGCTTGCGAGACCAATAATATTACCGACAAGGGACTCCATCCCTCTGGACAGCTGACGGATTTTCTTACTGGGATTAAGCTTGAAGGTGTTTAGCAGGTCTTTTGCAAAAGGCCAATCCCAATGGGGATGAAATGCCGAAGCAAACTGCAGAATCTCAATAACTCTGGCCCCTCTCCAGTACAGATTATTCTCCCTAATATAACAGGTCTCCGGTGGCAGCTCGCCCCGCTCCAAATGCGAACCCGAAACTTCAATCAGACCGGAGGTAGGGAAAATGCCTCCAGTTATCATGTTAAGCAGCGTGGTTTTTCCGGCTCCATTGCGGCCCAACAGTCCGTATATCGTGTTTTCCTCCAGTGTCATATTCAAATGGCGAACAGCCTCGTTTTTACCATAGCTTTTGGTCAGGCCCGAGCATTCAAGAATCACACTCACTTTCGGTCAGCCCCTTTCCGTTCTTTAATCATCTCAATAACATCCTCATTGGTCATTCCCAGCTTTTCCCCCTCTTCGAGCAATTTCAAAACCATCTCATCATAAAATCGGATTCGTCTTTTGCCCATTATAGTTTGCTTGGCACCTTGGGCAACATACATACCCAGCCCTCTTTTCTTGTATAGAATTCCCTCGCTCACAAGCAACCCGATTCCTTTCACAGCGGTAGCCGGATTGATTTGAAAGGTGCTTGCAAATTGCGCCATTGAGATAATCTGATCATCTTCCTGGTACGTTCCATTCAGAATGTCATCCTCAATCATTTCGGCAATTTGTTGAAATATGGGCTGACTTGAGTCAAAATTTGTTTTCATTCAATCACCCTATCGGTATGTTGGTATTGCAACACACTATAATGCTGCTCCAAGGAAGTGTCAACCCCTAATGAAAAACAAAAAAGACACTCCTGCTAAAGGAAGTGCCCTGTTACTTAGATGAAGGGAATTCGGCGATTCTTTGCTGTATGTTCATCGATCAGACCCGTACATGCCGCCCCGATACATCGTAGAATTAGTTGAGGAACAATTAAATAAACAAAACGGAGAGTCCTATTATTAGGACTCTCCGTTTTGTTTAACAGTAATTTCATATAACGTTTGGTTATTCATAATGTCCGTTAGGCGATATAATTACCTTCTTCGAAATACTCTCAAATCTATTCATCAATCTTTATATCAAACTTATATTCTAAAGTCATTGATGCATCTATATTCATCACAGCTTCTCGACTTGTTCAAAATCTTCTTCGGATAGATGCTCTTTGAGCATTTGTAAGGATTCAGTGATTTTCAGATTAATCTTCTGGAATTCCGATCATTTGGCTTAACTAACTCATTCGGGCGCAACTTTCCATAATAAAAATCCTCCAATATGATTCATTAGGCCTCCCTTCGCAGACTAAAACCTTTCCACGTATAAATTTTATGCGAAAACCGCATAAATATCAATATGCATTTTTCGCATAAAGTAAACTTGGCTTGGGTGATGAGCATGTATAAAAGAATCCGCGACTTACGCGAAGACAAAGACCTGACGCAACAACAAATGGCTGAGCTTTTACATATCACACAAGCCACTTATTCCCGCTATGAGAATGGAAATTTGGATGTCCCGAGCGCCGTTTTAATTACTCTAGCCAGTTTCCATAAAGTAAGCATCGACTATATTCTAGGTCAGACAGACAACCCTAAGCGCTATCCGGGCAAAAAAGAATAATACGCAGCAACAACAAGCTCGTGTGACGAACCACATGAGCTTGTTTGTCAGTTAACCAAAAAGTTTGTCACTTTGATAGGTAATATCCAAAAATAATAATAAAGAAGCCTAACCTTCTGCCTCCTCCGTCTACTCAGCATCCTCATACCGAGAATGACAAACCTATCTTGATGGCTGAGGATTTGTTGTTCTTTGCCACATTATTGTTAATACCAGAATTTGATATCTGTTGATACTCATATTTAACATCGAGTGATTGTGCAGTTTTATTTATGGATATTATAAAAGTTCAAAACACTAGAAAAATAAGCGGAAGCTAAAATTTCACTGTTAATTGCTTGTATATCCAATACAAAATTGATTATTTTGTTTCTTATCTCACTAAAAAAATCATTTTTATGTATTTTAACATTTGAAAATGAATCGTATGGTGCATCTTTTAGAAGAAACTTGTCGGTACAAATCAAACTTTCTAAGGGTACTATCTCATATTTCAATTCATTTAATACCAGGTTATCATTATCGGCTTGTATTTCTAACCACGTCCAAGGATTTTCAACATATTTTAATGCTACATAATCGGATGATTTCAGAGTATTATACACATCAACGAGTAGTTTGAAATGGGTAAGTATCAGTTCAGAATATGTCTTCTTAGCTGATAACGGCATATTTTGAGTTGGATAAGGGAATAGCTCTTGACCATCAATAACTATGGTAAATAGACCGTAGATCTGATGCCATTCTTTATCGAAAGTAGGTACATCGATCGTTTTTAATTCCTCCACATCATCTTCAAATAACTCGTACTTAATCTCGAATATAGGAGACTCATTCAAAATTTTCTTCACCTTCCTTATGAATAAAAATGATATGCTTTCAATATCTATTGCTTCAAATTTATAGCCTCGAGCTTCTAGCTCATTATAAAATTCAGTGTTTATATCATCGTTATACTCGAATATTCCGGTTCTTTGATATGTGTACGCGTCGGAAGCAACTGATAACATCTCTTCCAATTGGGGTGCAAATACATCTTCTTGCAAATGATCTTCAGATAAATATTCTGCTAGAAATTCAGGGTTCTTTATTACCTGGATGAAAGCTCCTCCCTTTTGCTCCTTATTACGCAATAGCTACTATCAGACTAGTTAGAAGCAGCAACAAAGATACCGGTGCCCATATTCTTCTCTCCCAAACACTTCTTGTAATGAGATTCAAGATTGTAGCAATCACTGAAAAGGCAACAACAAACCAAATAGCTACATTAACAAATTCAAACCAACCAGGAAGTATATTCCCCGATTTGCTCAACACAATTAGCGCCAAGAAAGTTAACACAACAATCTGAATCAAGCAAGCTACACGCATTGGAGCTGGATACTTCCCGGGAAACTTCCCACCCATCGCATACTTTCCCCACGGCATGCCTACAGCTAGTCCTGCTTGAAAAAGAATTACAATAGCCATCAAGATTGAAAATACTATTGATGAGATGAATAAGAACATTATCTCGTTCCTCACTTCCATATTATACTGAAAGAGCTTTTTCCTTTTTGGTTCTGTCCAGTTCTGAATGCTTAAATACACGCGATCATCCCGAAGATCGCAGCGTACATCGTATAATCACGAATATAGTCCATGACCAGCCTCCCATTCAATAATCCCGGCATTGTTGTAAAATCCACCCAACTGTAACACGGCATGTGTAGGAAAGTCTACGGTTTCAAAGCTTCCCAATGCAAAAAACGGCGCTTGCCCATGAACAGGCCCGTGCCGTTTTGAACAAAACTGCCGTTCGACGGATTATTGCATGCCTTGCATAATTGCATTAATAATGCCTTGCTGGGTTATGGCGTTGTTTGTACGGTTAAACAAAGCGAAGCCATGCTGGCCGTTATAGCCGTTGTCCCAATAGATCGGCACTGCTTTGTATTTTTTGGCCATTGCCGTTACCGCTTTGGCATAAGCAGCACGATACACGTTATTGCTTGAATCATAGGCAGTCTTGTCAATCGAACCGAATTCACCGATCACCACAGGGTAACCTTGGGCAACAAACTTATTATACATAGATTGGAACTGCGAATTCAGATAATCCTCTTGCCCCCAGGTCGATTTCTTGGCAGGATTCGTTGCAGAGGCCCCCCATTGTGTAATCGTTCCTGATTCCTCACCCGCAAAATCCCAGGGGGAATAGTAGTGTGCGGAGATCATGATTCTTTTTTCCGAACCGGGAATTGTAGAGGATCTATACGTATCGGTTGGAAGAACAAAGCCGTAATTGCCAGCGGTGTAGTCGATATTTGTATTCCAACCCGGAATCAGCAGCCATCTTGCACTATTGTTGCCGCTGGTCTGTCTGACCGTATCCACGAAGATTTGATTGTATGCATTAAGGTTCGCATAGTAAGCAGCATTCGGATTACCATAAGTGCCGTCAAAAACTTCGTTCATCGACTCAAAGATAAGCCGCTCGTCATAGTTGACAAACTTGTTGGAAATCTGCTGCCATACACGCTGAACCTTCTGTTTAATGGCAGTCTGGTTGCCGCTATTCACCAGAAGCCACCCGCCTTGGACAGAATTGTAGCCATCCCCGTGAATGTTAATGACGACATACAAGCCTTCATTGTAGGCATAGTCAACGACCGTTTTCACTCGATTCAGCCATGCAGCATTCACCGTATAATCGGAGGCGCTTCCAATGTTATTTAAATAAGATACCGGGATACGAATCGTTTTGAAACCCGCCGCTTTCACCTTTTTGATTAGTTCCGGAGTAACCATGGGGTTGCCCCACGCTGTCTCGCTTGGCGTACCATTTGACGTTGCTTCAAGCTGATTGCCCAAATTCCATCCGGCTCCCATTTCGCCAACAATTTGTGAAGCTTGCAATGATCTGAAATCCGATGTAATAGGGGTTGCCGCAGATGCCCGGGCGCTCCATCCGGTAAAGACAACAGATGCCAGCAATACAAGAGCTACACTGTAAACCCCGCATTTTTTCATTTTGCCTACCATGTCAGAACCTCCGCTTATTATAGTAATTGCGCAAAATTCAAACGGTTACATTGAACCGGACGTTGTTGACCACACGAAGACCCGAATGCCCTCCCTTCCGCATCTCATAACCTCTCAACGAAGGAAATAACCGTTCGCTATTCCCAGAATAACATATATATGGGAAAACAAGTACACCTATAATGGTTTTACTTTCTTAATAGCATGTTGAACAATAAATAAGACTGCCTCTAGGAGACAGCCTTGTTTATTCTGTTGATTTGCCACAACCATGTATTCCTTCGATATTAATGAATTTTGTTATCATTTCACACCTCTTTCGTTATCTTCAATTTTCTAATGTCCCGAACCCGAGAGGCTTATCCTTGATATGTCCATAGTTCTGCATTAAGGGATTTATTCAGCGATGGACTCTTTATGCTTCCCAAACCACAGTGCAGATGCGTTCAATTTCATCCGCCGTAGGTTTTCTTAAATAGCCATTTTTATGTAAGAGCCAAAGAATAGTAATAAATGGACTAAATCCTGATAATAAATGGTTACGTTCGTTATCATCCACAAATGTTGGTGTTTCTTTACTCATTGTACTAATGTATTGATTGAATGTTTTTTCTATTTCTTTTTTATTTAATATTTCATCCGAACATGCTTGCAATATGCGATTAACGGCTTGCATCTGTGTTTCAGTAAGATATGGGATTAATATTTTAAGATATTTGTCTGAATGTGAAACATAGCCTTTTCTTATGAGATTAGAGATGATTTCTTTGTCATAGCTATTCGGGACTTCACCATTCACGATAATCTCATGCACTCGCTTTAGTTGAGAGAGTTCAGTGGGACCAAAATGGCGATGACCTCCCAAGAATCCCAGATCAAACTGTAGTGCATGCATTTTATCGGCAACTGGCAGTTTTATTCCGTTACCCCCTCCCTGCAAACAAAATTCACGAAGCTCCGCTGAAATATCGGGAGCGTCTTCAAGAATATCGCTCATACGAACACTTGCACATGCCCAATGCTTGCTTCCGTCTTTACGCTTCGGAGAAGCGTGCTGAAGACCTTTAGCCTGTATAATATCACTGTCTATTTTCTGAATCGTTCGTAATATCACAATAGGCATAAATTGCCACATCAAGAAATCATCATCAAAATCAGTAAAATTAAAAACAGTTGATTTGATTCTCTTCAACGCTACCGCGGTAATCTGATAGAACTGTTCTGCCATTGGCAATGTGTTTTCAAGGTGAAATCTTCTTTCGGTTATTTGATATCTAGCATCAGGAATAAAAAAATTTGTCTGATACTTGCTTTTGTACACTATTTTCAAATAATCCAGATAAAGCAGCTTATCTATTTTATCTTCAAGATAAACTGCCGCCACACCGAGAGTTCTTGCGATTTCTTCCAAGCTTAGTGCCTTGCCATGACAAATCCAGCAAATATTTTGCATCAGTACATCCGAATGCAATCCACATGGATCATCATTTTCTCCCCACCCATTTCGCCCTGTACAAAGCCGTACAGGTTTGTAAATTCCATTTTCCGTTGTCATCTTAATTCGCTCCTTCAAATCCATTTTGGCTTGACTTAAATGCCACCTGACGGTTGAAGCAGGAATACTGAGAATATTGGATATTTCTTTACCGCTTTTGTTCTCATAGTAATACATGACTGTAATGTCTCTTTTCGTTTTACTGAGATACATGATCTCCTGTCGTAGCTTCTCAGATAGCTCTTTTTGAATGAGGCCCTCTTCAATATTATCATCGCTTTCCATGTATTCAAAAGCACTTGCGTTGTTCAATGCTTCCCACCCGGGCTTACTCTTCCGCAAATACTTCGACCATGAATAACAACAAATTCGATAAATGTATGCGTCCATGTTTTCTATACTCTTATCCGCAATGGTCCCATCACAGAGCGCAACGATAATTTCCTGCGATAAATCTTCGGCGTTGTGATAATCATTTGTTTTCAAATATGCAAATCCAAATATCCTTTTTGCGTATTCTTTAATTAGCGTTTCAGTAAAATCCATATTCTCACCTGCCTTTTTGAGTACTCACCATATAAGTACCGCCAGAAATGGTTTTGTTGGAGAGGTTTCAGATTTTTATTTTCTTCCTCTGCACCTACTTCTCTAACTGTTTCATGACCAGACAATGAACGACCGAACATAACTTTCCTGCAGTGCCTTCTGTCTGCTGGCCATCTATATTCTTTCTCCCAACACCTCAATCATCATCAAAGCCCCCATCCGAAAGCCATCAGTGTAAGCGGCAGCCGAATACATAGAAGTCGTTTGCCCTAATAAATCAATTAACTTTTCTAACTGATCATACTCTTCCGCTGAAAGCTTCTTGTGATAGGATTCAATTGTCTTTGAAATCTTCTCGTTCAGTAACTTGTATTCTGGATTGACGGGATGAATGCGTTCGTCGGGACGAATATTTCCATAAAAAAGCTTCTCCAAAAGGCTGCCCATGGGTTAAGTCCCCTCCTATTTCATCATACTAATTATATTTTAGCGATTATATCGCTAAAAATCAATAGCGGTCTGATCGCTAAAGTATGATGAACATTGAGGTGGTTACCATGTATAAGAGGATTAAAAACCTTCGTGAAGATAAGGATATGTCACAAGCTCAGGTTGCAGAATATCTCGGTTGTAGTCAGCGAATCTATAGTAATTATGAGCGTGGAGAAGTAAATATCCCCGTAGTCATTTTGATCAAACTTGCTGATTTGCACCAGACAAGTACTGACTATCTGTTAAACAGAACAAATCTTAAAAATCCTTATCCCCAAAATTAGAGTATCATAAGCCGCAAAAGCTCCTTCAGCACTATGCTGTAGGAGCTTTTGTCATTTCCTCGAAAATCCTATTTGCTGCGGCCAGACAGTTAGTCCATAACTGATACTTATCGCAGCAGCAAAATAAACAAATCTGACTACACTTCCGCAAAAACAACCCGCAAGAAGGCTACTTCTCTCAAAGCTTCCTTCCTACGGGTCACCGTGCAAACCAGCCCTATTCCAGGCCGTTTAGAACACCTTCGTCGTCCACGATTCGCAGTTCCACGTTTCGGTCACGATATCGCGGTAAAATTCGGGTTTATGGGAAATCAGCAAAATGCTGGATTCTGTACATGATAACGGCAGCTTCCGCTCTAGTAGCATTTATTCTGGGGGTGAGGGTATCTCCGTTTCCGTTGACAATACCTTCCTTCACCATGAAAGCAACGCCTTCCACTGCATATGACGCTATATCCGATTTGTCACTGAATTTCTGGATATCCGCGGCTCCCTGCGGTGTCCAAAGTGAAGGCAAATGAGCTAAATGTTTAAACTCCTCTCTCAGTCGTTTAGATGTGACTCCTTTAATTTTTGCCATAATATCAGCAGGACTAAATGTCGGCAAAGCATTCAAAAATAGATGTGCGTGATCTTGATCTGTTTCGATTGCGATAATCTCTATTTTCAAATCATTACAAACATCTTAAATCTACTTTCAACATCAAATTTAAGAAAGATTTTCTTTCGATATTGTGGACAAAAAACAAAGTGATAATTGATTAGCGATACGGTTGTGTTGGTTCTTCTATAATTATCCATACATTAATTGTATCAGTTTATGTTTAAAACTGAAACATGATAACCAAAAAATGTTGGAATTAACGTGTCTTAGAACACGCCTGTTCCAATCTCGCTATCATCCCACACCTAAAGGAGTGGGCTTTCTCGCTCAAAAAAATTCTGTAAGTCTCCCCTAAAATGATTTAATATTAAATTTTCAATTAAAAACCGTCTTACTTGTCTTTTCAGATGTATAAGACGGTTTTGAGCCTTTTCTGGTATTACTATTTACTTTTTAAGATAGGCTGCTTTATACTCTTCCATCAATTGTTCCCCACCGTTGTTTTTCCACCTCTCGACTTCCGCACTCCAACCGGCTTCATCGATTTTGCCCATGATAAACTTGGTTTCCGCGTCTGTGATTATTTGCTCCAGCTCGCTGCCGCGCTCAGTGAATGTAACCGAGATCAGCGTAAGAGCAGGATTGGCCACTGCGTACTTATCATTCTCCGCAACCACTTTATTGTTCTTCACGAACAGATCGGTTTGCTTCATCCGTTTATCCATGTTGTAAGTCTCTCCGCGTTGGAGCAGCGTGTCGCGGTAAGGCTTCACTTCTTTGGCATCCGCGTCCTTATCAAGCGGAAGGGTATAGTCGCCTTCGACTTTATAATGTTTGCCTTCAACACCCTTATTGATCAGATTGACCATCTCTTTGTCCAGCAGCTTGTCAAGGAACGTTAGAATTTTTTTCACTTCCGCTTCGGTTTTGACCGAGGACTTCGGAATAGCCAATATTCCGGCATTGCCACTTTCAGCAGGGACCCGGGTTCCTGCTGGCCCTTCCAAAGAAGCAACGTCTATAACTGCCGTGGGTATGACCTTCACGAGATTTGTCTGCATGGATTGGGCGTTGCCTCCGGAGATCCGCATAGCGACACGGCCTGCTTCATAAGCTTTATCAATGGTAAGCGCATCGGTTACTGCAAAATCCTGATTGATCAACTGTTCATCATACAGCCGTTTGAACAGCTTCATGGTGTTAAAAAACTCATCCGTCATAAATTCCGGAGTGAAGTTGCCTTCATTGTCCACTTTCCATTTATTCGGCCCCCCCTGGGACACGCTGATACGCGTCAGAGCCGAAGCTACTCCCTGGTTGTAGTTCTTATCCAACATAAGTCCGTAAGTGTCCTTCTTCCCGTTTTTATCCGGGTCCTCGTCGGCTACAACTTTAAGAACGTTATACCATTCATCCAGCGTTTTCGGCACCGTCAGTTGGGTTTGGTCAAACCAATCCTTGCGATAATGAAGGGCCGCACGGCCGATGTTCCGGTAGACAGGTATTCCATACAGCTTGCCATCCACCTTAATGTTGTCATAGTAGGTCTGGGACTGGGCTACAAGGTTCTTGTATTCCTTGAGATACGGTCCGATCTCCCAGAATACATCCGACTGCATCGCACTGATGATGGTCGGTACATAGCTGACTTTGATGAGCTTGGGTAGTTCTCCAGAGGCGATCATTACGTTAATCTTCTCGTCATAGCCCGAAGTCGGAATCCATTGAAAGCTCAAATTGGTGTTGGTATACTTCGTAATGGCCTGCTCCATAGGATTTCCTTTGGCAGGTACTTCGCCGGCCTGATGGATGGCGATGGAAAGATCAAGAGGCGTATTATCCTCTGTTGTTGCCTGGGTGCTGGCACCCGGGCTAGCAGTACTTGCGGTCTGCTCGCTGTTGGAGCCGCATGCTGACAGTACGGTGGCCAACATTACGCTGCTTATAATTAATGCCGTTTTTTTCTTCATTTTTCTACCCCTCCGGTTTGATAATATAGTCTATGGTAGATCCATACACTCTACTGATGTTTATAGGCCCGTATGGATGTTCATAGCGTGTAGCAGAGCTATAATCAGGGTCAGCCTTTGACCGATCCCAGCATAACCCCTTTGGCAAAATGCTTCTGAAGAAACGGATAAACCAGTAAAATAGGGACAGTAGCAAATACGATCACTGCCATTCGGATCGTAAGTGGCTGGATTTCCGTATTGTCAATGGAAGTGTCACCAATGCTGCTCTGGGATAAGATGACAATCTGACGGAGCAGAACCTGAATCGGATACAACCGGCTATCGTTTATATAAAGAATGGCGTTAAAGAACTGGTTCCAATGCCCGACCGCATAGAACAATCCAAAAGTAGCCATGGCCGGCAGTGAAAGAGGGAGAACAATTCTGAACAACACACCTACATCGTTGCAGCCGTCAATCCGTGCTGAATCCTCCAAACCGTCAGGAATCTGTTGAAAGAAGTTTTTGAGCACAATCAGATTGAATGCGCTGATGGCATTCGGAATCATTAGGGACCACAAGCTATTCGTCAGATGCATAGCTTTGACAACAAAATAGGTGGGAATCATTCCTCCACCGAAGAGCATCGTGAACAATACAGCGAGTAGAATCCCCTGTCGGCCTCTCAAATGGGTTCTGGCCAATGGATAAGCCATCAGCGAGGTGAATAACAAATTGATGAAGGTTCCCAATACCGTGATGTAGATGGATACCAGCATGCTTCTGAACAGCGTATCTGTCGAGAAAATATACCGGTATGAGGCAAGCGACCATTCCTTCGGCCACAGAATTAATCCACCCTTGGCGACTTCCGCAGGGCTTGTGAATGAAACCGCCAATACATATACAAAGGGCAATACGCAAATCAGTGCGATCAACATCAACAAGGTGTAGTTAATGCAATCGAAAATCCGGTTACCGGTGCTTTTATCTTGAGGCATAGTTAATCCTCCTCCCTTCTTCCTTATATTGCGGGCATCAATAGATGCCTTCCTCTCCAAACCTCTTGGCAAGCCAGTTGGAACCCAATACCAACACCAAACCGATTGTTGATTTGAAGAGACCAACTGCTGCACTGTAGCTGTATTGGGCCTGGGTCATCCCTTTGGTATACACGTAGGTGTCGAACACTTCGCCCACTTCACGGTTTGTCGGAGTAAGCATGAGGAAGATGTGCTCGAAGCCGGAATCCAAGAAATTGCCCAAGCGCAGAATAAACAGGATGACAATGGTGCTGCGTATGGCAGGAAGCGTGATATGCCACAGCTGGCGCCAACGACTGGCACCATCAATCCTCGCCGCTTCATATTGCTGCAGATCCACGCCTGCCAAAGCAGCCATGAAGATCACCGTTCCCCAACCGATTTCTTTCCAGATGGATTGGGAGATGATCATAGTCCGGAACCATTCCGCTTCCAGCAGGAAGGCAATTTTTTTGCCCGTGATCTGGTACAGAAGCTCGTTTAGAATTCCATTCTCCGTCGTCAGCAGCATATAGAAGATCCCTACAACCACAACCCAGGAAACGAAGTGGGGAATGTAAATCAACGTTTGTACGAAATTCTTGAACTTGGAACGCCGCACCTCATTCATCATGAGGGACAGGATGATAGGCATGGGAAAGAAGAAAGCCAGGTTGTATACGGCTAAGATAACAGTATTGCGGAACAGCATACCAAATTGCGGCTCCGAGAAAAATCTTTCGAAATGCTTGAATCCCACCCATGGACTACCTAGAAAACCGGTGTAGGGTTTGTAATCCATGAAAGCCATTGTCACCCCGTACATGGGCACGTATTTGAAGATAATAAAATAGATAACACCCGGTAGCAGCATCAGATACAACCACTTGTCCCGGATGATATCACGCAGCAGGGTAGCAAGCTTGCCCTTACGGGCTTGTATGTTGGGTAATCCTGTAGAAGTAGCCATATCTTGCTTCATCTTCGTAACCTCCTCTGTTTTCACTTGGTTTCTGGCTTCTACAGTAATTCACTTTCCCATAACAGACTATAAGGCTGATCTAACCTGATCACTGCCCAGGGTGTTTTGGGCATTCTTCAACCTGCAATAAACATGGGATATCTTAGCTGTAGACTTTAGATAGTTTAACCAACAAAAATAACAAGCGGGTGAAGATCCTCAGATCTTCACCCGCTTGTTATTTGGCCTCCTGTTATAGGCTTCGTTCATATTCAAGGCTCATCTGATCACCACCTGCCTGCTTCCACTTCGCCAGTTCGGCATTCCAACCCTCTTCATCAATCATTCCCATGATAAATTTGGTTTCTGCGTCAAGGATTATGGTCTCCAATTCCTTTCCTTTTTCTCTATAGGTGTCCGATTCCAAAGTTAATGCCGGATTTTCTACGATATAGGCTCTGTTCACTTGTCCAATCTTCTGATTCTTTAGGTAGAGTTCAGGCTGAAGACTGGGCTTAATGGAACTCTGATCATCTGCCAGAAAGGGTAGCAGATCTCTGTAGGGCTTAACCTCCTTAAGATCCAAGGTTCGGTTCAGGACTTCGGTGTAATCGCCTCTATCGGCCCAATGCCTACCTTCAACTCCTTTGGTAATAACCGTTTGCATAGGAGGCTCAAAGAGCTTGTTAAGAAAATCCAGTATTTTTTCGACCTCCTCCAATGTCTTCACAGAATCCTTGGGAATTGCAAGAAAACCGGCGTTTCCCGCTTCACCCGGCAAGCGTATCCCGCCCGGACCGGTAAGGAGAGCTACATCGACGATAGCGTCTGGTACAGTCTTGGTTAGCTTATCCAGCCAGGTCTGGACATTACCTCCAGAAATTTGTATCCCGGCACGCCCTGAGTCATAAATTTTGGTAGTTTCATTCGTATCGACTACCACAAAGTCCGAATTGATAAGATTCTCCTTATATAGTCGTCTGAATAGCTTCATGGTATCGAAGAAGGGCTTCGTCATGAACTCAGGCGTAAAATGTCCATTCTCCACCAACCACTTGTTCGGACCGCCTTGGGAGACTGAAATTCGAGTCAATATAGAACTTACATCCTGATTATACTTTTTCTCCAGAACCATTCCGTAGGTATCCTGCTTTCCATTGCCATCCGGGTCCTCCAAAGTCAGAGCCCGCACCACACGATACCAGTCCTCCAGCGTAATCGGCACTTCAAGCCCCAAACGGTCGAACCAATCCTTGCGGTATTGAATCGTTGCGCGGCCGAAATCACGGATGATCGGCACACCGTAGATTCTCCCTTCAACAGAAATATTCTTATAATACTGATTATCGAGGGCCGACAAATGGGGGTAATCCTTGAGAAGCGGCCCCAGCTCCCAGAATTGGCCGTCCTTTATCGTAGCGATATAAACCGGCGCATACCCCAGTTTGATCAGTTTAGGGAGCTCTCCCGCGGCAATCATCAATCTTAGCTTATCATCATAAGCGGACATCGGGATCCATTCAAACTGCAGTTCTGTATGGGTATAGGCTTCGATGGCTTGCTCCACTACATTATTCTTGGGAGGAAGCTCGCCGATTAAAGCCGCCCCAATGGGCAAATAGAATGGAGCACTGGCTGAGGACTTCTCGTCGCTCCAGCCAAATGGAGCGCAACCCGCAAGAGTACCAAATACAATTAGGATACTTAGCAGAAGAACGGAATAAGTCTTCATTCCCTGGCCCCTTTCATCATGTTCTCCCGGTACCGGCCTGGTGTAACCTGATAGGTCTTCTTATAGCTCCGGATAAAAGAACTAATATTCTTGTATCTTAATTTCTCGCTGATCTCTGATAATTTCATATCTGTTGTTTCAAGCATCACCTTGGCCATTTTCATTCGATAGTCTGTCAAATAATCACTAAACGGTATACCGATTTCCCGTTTAAAGATGCGGCTTAAATAGAACGGATGATAATTTAGAATTTTCGAGAATGATTCCAACGTAATCTCCTGATCATATTGCTCCTGAATCATGTTCACCAGTCTGTCTGCAATTTTTACATATTGGATCTTGGCATTTTCAGATAGCAACTCGATTATGGGGCCAAACCATTTGGATTCAAACCAATGAATGATCTCCTCGCGTGTCTGCAGATGGAATATTTTCTCTATGGCTCCTTCATCCTTCAGCACCCGCTTGATCGAAACGCCCTGCTCTTGGACGATCCGCAGAAGTCTGGAGGCTAATTGCAAGAGCAGTGTTTGATGCTCATATATAGCACGATCCTTGTATAGTAAGGTATCCAAATACTGCCCTAGCAACTCAGTTGCGCTGTTCGGCTGCATTTCTTTGATGGCGTATACAACTCTCTTTTCCAGCATCTTTAGGTGGGAATATTCGTAATGATCGACGTGTGAATGATTCTCGATATCGCCGTAATGAACGATAATTTCCGGGCCAAGACTGATTCGCGCCTTAAGCGCATATAAGCTTTCTCCAAGCGCTTTAACAGTATCGGTGAGTTGAAGAAAGGGATTGCTGATTCCAATGCTGACCTGGATCTGCAAATACTTCTCCGCGTTCGTTTTTATGCACTCTGCAGCCTCATATAGTATGTTCCTGACAGCTTCCGTATCTTCTAATTCCGTAGCTATCAGAGTTACCTGGGATTGACTCAGAGTAATCGGAGGAAAACGGAGCGAAGCCGGCAAGACCTCCTGGGCAATATTACTGACCGCATAGAGCAACAGTTCCCGATCTTCCTCCCTGCATCGGGTTTCTTGCAGATTATCGATCTGAAGCGCGAGGACACCCAGGCGCCTCCAGCCTGCGGGGAAGCCGTATATATCAGAGCGGAACAAATTATCGTTCTCGCTGATTTGACCCGTAAATAATTTTAATACAAAAAACTCCTTTAAATGACTCGTTTGGCCTATTATTTGCTGCTCCAACCGGTCTCGAGATCCTGCAAGAGATTGTATACTGCATTTGATAAACTCCAGATCATCTCTGTTCCGCGGAAGCCGTTGATCCAGATTTGAAGAATCAAGCTCTCGGGCTACATTAAGCAAATTACCAATGGGACGATACATCCGTCGGCTTCCGTACATGGCTACCGCAACGACGATCAACAGGATGGTTAGGCAAACAAGCATCGTTAACCCGGCAATTTTCTTTGTTTCCTTTTTCAGTTCCCCGACGGCTACCACGGAAATATAAGTCCAGCTGTTATAATTGGAGGCACTATATAATACGGCTACTTCTTTCCCATCCAGCCTTGTATTTAATATTCCCTGCTGCTGCTCTGGATCTGATTCCAATTGGTTAACCACAGCCAGATTAATCTCTTCGTACCATTTTTTGTTCGAATCGGACCCTAGAATATCTGCCCCGGTTCGGTTTAGGATATAGTTCCGATCCGACGTATTAGAGGATAATTCCAGCGCTTCATGAATTTCGGATGCAATGATATTTACGACAAGAAGTCCTTGTGGTTTATCGGTTTGTGGAAGAATGGGAATCTTGTGAACCAGTGTAATCGTTTCCACAGGTTCATAGAAATTATCCGCGTTGGAAGCAGACAAACCTGTATACCAAAAAATGCTTTTCGGTTGTTTGGCATTGTCCATAAATTCCTGCCGGTTCTCAAATTGATTCAACGGCTTCATGACATTCAGGTTGAGTGCCCAATTCTGTTCAAGATTAACCAGATAAGCTTGCGTAATAATCGCATCACTCGATTGCAGATTGTATAGTTCTTGGGTGAGTTCCCGGACAGATTCAAAATCGGACGAAGATAAAGAGGTGTTCATGGATGCCTTTACAAGTGATGAGTTGGCAAATTGTGTGGCTGATTTCTCAGTTGACTTCAGCATTTGTTCCACACGCATTTGGGTCTGAGCCAGCCACTGCATATTCACTTCCTTGACCTTCTTCTCCATATCCCTCGAAGCAATAGAGTAAGAAGCGAAACCGATTAATAGGGTAGGCAGAATCCCCAACACTAGACTGTATGAAACCAATTTTAGCAAGTATTTGCTCAACCTTATTCCTCCTGTATATCCATTGATTAATGCAAACGGAATTATTCCCGGAAGAGGCAGATGATAATCTTCAGAGAACCTATATCATCCGTCCTAACTGAGTTTCGCACAATAGACTTTATATAACTTCTTGGGCATTGTGCTGTCTTTAATCCGCATTTCACACTCATCTACCTTTCCGCGGAACCCGGAGCTCCGGAATTGTAAACGCTACCATGTATAAAAAGATCAAGGTAACCAATCACCCCCCCCCCTCACTTGTGCCTGTTTCTCTTTTGCTTGGAGTATCTCCGGACAGAAAACTGATCATTTGATAATCTGTCCTTTGGGCCGCGATTGAGTCAAATTATAGCTTGAGTTTACTGTTACAGAAAGTCTTCCATTGTTGATATTACCCACTAACATGGTTACTACTTAGAGCCCCCTGGTGTTCCATGTATTACTCGTCCGAGCCTGTCATACCACACGGTGCGACAAGGAGGCTAAGAATAACAAAGGAAGGCCGTCGCCGGTAACCAGCGATTAACTTTCAGACTATTAACGGACTCAGGAGCCCCTATTTGCTGTACAAAGGCTGTTTTGCAGCTCTAACGGACTCAGGAGCCCCTATTCAAGCCGAAACCCACTAGGTAAGGCCTGTTTTTCCGATATAGAGGCTATGCGGTCCGTTAGTTTCCAAACCAGCGCAGAAATGAGGAAATAGGAGCTATACGGTCCGTTAGGACGTAGGTTACCTGAAGTTCGGGTGGGGGAGTAACATTCTTAAGTTCACGTTCTATAGTGTCTTCTTTTAGACCCAGCCCGGAGATTACGGACTGGACTATTGCTCCGGTTCACACGGGTCGTTCTCTACCAAAATGAGCTGGCAGGGTCCCCGTCCCTGCATTAGATACACCTGATGATTCTAGAGGGGATCAACCAGCGAACTATGTATGCTACAAGAATGCCGAAGGACAACGAATAGCCCGCAAGAGGGCCGCTTGGATTCAAGCTTCCGTCCTACGGGCATTGTCCAGACCTGTCGCTATAGTCTGCCGTTTAGAATACCTTGGTCGTCCACGATTCACAGTTCCACGTTTCGGTCACGATATCACGGTAAAATTCAGGTTCATGGGAAATCAGCAGGATGCTGCCTTTATAGGATTTGAGTGCACGCTGCAGCTCGTCCTTCGCATCCACGTCGAGATGGTTGGTCGGCTCGTCCAGTACAAGCAGATTCGTCTCGCGGTTAATCAGCTTGCACAAGCGGACTTTGGCTTTCTCGCCGCCGCTTAAGACCGTGATCTTGCTCTCGATATGCTTGGTCGTTAGACCGCATTTGGCAAGCGCAGCCCGAATTTCAAACTGCGTATAGGACGGGAACTCTGTCCAAATCTCTTCAATACAGGTGTTGTAGTTCGATCCCTTCATTTCCTGCTCGAAATAGCCGATTTCCAGCAGGTCTCCAAGCTTGACCGAACCGCCAATCGCTGGGATCTGGCCGAGAATGCTGCGCAGCAGCGTCGTCTTACCGATCCCGTTCGCACCGACGAGTGCAATTTTTTGCCCCCGCTCCATGCGGAGGTCCAGCGGTCTGGATAATGGCGAATCGTAGCCGATCACAAGATCCTTGGTTTCGAAGATCAGCTTGCCGGAAGTGCGCGCGTCCTTGAAGTTGAACTGCGGTTTCGGTTTATCCCTGGCGAGTTCGATAACCTCCATCTTGTCCAGCTTCTTCTGGCGGGACATCGCCATATTACGCGTAGCCACGCTGGCCTTGTTCCGCGCAACGAAATCCTTCAGATCCGCGATTTCCTGCTGCTGGCGCTTAAACGCAGATTCAAGCTGCGACTTCTTCGCCTCATACACCTGCTGGAAATATTCGTAATCCCCCACATAACGCGTCAACGACTGATTCTCCATATGGTAGATCAGGTTAATGACGCTGTTCAGGAACGGAATGTCATGCGAAATCAGAATGAAGGCATTCTTGTAATCCTGCAGATATCGCTTCAGCCATACGATGTGCTGCTCGTCGAGATAGTTCGTAGGTTCGTCAAGCAGCAGAATGTCCGGTTTCTCCAGCAGCAGTTTGGCCAGCAGCACCTTGGTCCGCTGACCACCGCTGAGATCATTGACGTCCTTATCCAAACCGATGTCCGTAAGTCCCAGCCCGCGGGCGGTTTCGTCGATTTTGGCGTCGATCATATAGAAATCCTGGCTCGTCAGCGTGTCCTGAATGGTTCCGACATCCTCCAGCATTTGCTCCAATTCCTCCGGGGACACCTCGCCCATTCTGCCGTACATGTCGTTCATCTCTTGTTCCATATCGAACAGATATTGAAATGCCCCACGCAGAACATCACGAATCGATTGTCCCTTCGTCAGTACCGCATGCTGGTCCAGATAGCCTGCGCGCATACGTTTCGCCCATTCGACTTTACCTTCGTCCGGCTGTAGCTTGCCCGTAATGATATTCATGAAGGTGGATTTACCTTCACCGTTGGCGCCGATCAGACCGATATGTTCGCCCTTTAGCAGGCGGAAGGATACATCGGTAAAGATCGCGCGGTCTCCAAACCCGTGACTCAGCCGTTCTACATTTAATATGCTCATGAATTAAACACCTTTTCCTTTATACTGTATACTCGTCATATTATAAAGGCTAAAGCGTCACAACTCCAGATGGGTTTTAAAAAAATCACACTTCTTGCCACAACCCCGTCTGATTGATATTCTATTCAAATGTCACCTTAAGACTAGATCTTCTCCACCAAATATGTATAAAATTCCACACTTGGGAAACGATCAAATTTTTCCTTTTTTTTCACAACCATTGCCCCATTTCTCATAATGTAATTCTCAAATTGTGATTGGGGATAATGATGCTTAAAGCCAGCATGAAATAACTTCCCATTCGGTTTCAAGATCTTTACTATATTATCAAATGTTTTGTCAAAATCCCCAATTTCGCCTAAAGTGCTACCAATTATTGTAACCAAATCAAAGTGATGCTCCGGTAAGGTTGTCTTTAAAAAGTCTTCACAAACAACCTTTGACGGGTTTGGATGCCCTTCCCTGCTTTGTCTATACAGAAATGTTGTACAAATGTCCTCATCGATATCAATACTTGTGATTATCCCGTTGCCATTGAGATAATACCCTAAGTACTCGTCCCAATCACCTACACCAATACCAATATTGCATACCAACGATTTACTAGGAAGTTTAATTTCTTTCGAAAACCAATCTCTAATCTCCATCTGAATGTAAAGCGATTGAGGAGACAAATTCCAAGGCGCAGCCTCCGAGCTATACATATTCAAGTAAAAATCCAAAAGTTTAGTATCGTCCATAATAAACATCTCCCATTCAGCTTCTTCCGGACCATTGGAAACATTTTGCATTATTCTACACATAGCTCAATGACTCATTATAGCTCAATTTCTCAATAAATCACTGCGGGAAATCGGGGAAATGCCGGATATTTTCTCTACTGCATTATGTAAAGTAAATGTAATCGATGGAATACCCTACGTAGAGTTGTTGGGTGTTACTTCTCATATACTGATGTTGGGGTTAATAGATGTCTACATTGACCATAGCCGCTGAGCGAGGTAATCGTTACTCTTAATAGAGCAAGGACACTATAGAGAGGAATGAACCTGATGTTAGAGCACCATAGACAGACAATGGAGAATTTCGTGAACAAGCTGAAAGTTGACGCTTCATGTCTGGCGGTTATCACCTCTGGGTCTGTTGCCCAGGACCGGGCGAAGGAAACTTCCGATGTGGATGTCCATCTGCTGGTAACCGATGAATCCTACGAAGAGTATGCAAGTAACAACAGACTGTCTTATGTGGACCGGGAGGCCAGCACTTATGAAGGCGGTTACGTGGATGTGAAGGTGATTAATCTCCGCTTTCTGGAACTGGCCGCTGAGCGGGGTAACGAGGCGACACGGTATGCGTTTACCGGTTCGCAAGTGCTTTTCTCTAGAATACCTGAACTGGAGCATCTTGTAGCCCGAATCGCCATTTATCCCGAGGAGAACCGTGAGCGCAATTTGCGGGACTTCAGCGCGCAGATTCATTTGTATGCTTTTTATTTCGCCAAGGAAGCCGCCAAGAATAACGATGCCTATCTAATGGCGCATACGGTAAGCAATCTGGTATTATACAGCGGCCGGATGATCCTGGCCTATAACCGCATGCTCTTCCCCAGCCACAAGGCCTTGCTCGATACGGTCGAGACCGCGCCTCACAAACCGGAGGATTTCAAACAGCGTGCTACAGAGCTTCTGCTGAATCCGAGTGCCAATAAAAGCACGCGGTTTGCTGCGATGATGCTCTCTTTCCACAACCCCGGGCTTTCCTTTGAGCAGGCGCTGGGGATTTATGTACAGAACAATGAGCGCAACTGGATGGATCAGCCGCCTCCCTTGTCAGACCGTTAATCCGCACAAAAAAACAGCCTGATCCCTAGACCAGCAGTTCTGGCACCGGATGCAGACTGTTTTTTTAAAATATAAGAATTTATATGTTTTACGCCATAAATCAGTCTTATATTTCTCGCAGAAATGGATACCTGAAAGCGATACGTAGTATCGCTGCTTCGGAAGCATACGCTTTGCAGAGGACGGCGAAGCCGTTTCTACTTGTTTACTTATAGCTCCAGGCCTGTTCGGCCACAGCCACAATTCGCGCTTGAAGAGTCACCCGTTCCAAGGAACGCTCAAGTCCAGCTTCACGGGTCCCGTCCATGATTTTAGCAAAAGCTTGAAGCTGGTTCACGTAATAATTCATCGGCTCAAAATCGTGAACTGTACTGCGGTCATCCGGCAGATCATGGCGTATTTTCATGGGATAGAACCCTTTGAGCGGCCGTAAGAAATCGGGTACCGTCAGCACCGTCTGATCAAAATACAGGGTATGCGAGGCGCGGTAAGGCAGCTCAAAGGAGATCAGACATTCCGCGTCCAGCCCGCTGTCATACTTAAGCGCAGCCTGAAAGGTCCAGTCGCAGCCATCCGGACCGTCAAATTGCGACTGGCCGGAGGATAGCACATACTGAAGCCCTACTGCGTTCTCCAGGAACTGTAGCCAGTAGCAGCCCAGGTCGGCAAAGGCACCCCCGCCTTTCTGCTTGACGCTGCGGTAATTCCCGGAATGCTTGTCCTTGGCAGGAATGGTTATGCGGGTCTTCAGGCTGCGCAGCTGGCCGTATTGACCTGAATCAATCATGGATCTGAGCGCCTGCTGCCAAGGATGATGGGCCACCATCAGGCCTTCGACAAGCTTCGGGGCTGCTGGCTGTGCCGAAGCCTGTCTCAACTGTTCCGCCTCTGCGGGAGTCAAGGCAATCGGCTTCTCAACCAGCACATGTTTGCCGGCCGCCAGTGCCTTGAGAGCCCACTCGGCATGAAGGTCGTTGCTGAGGGCGATATATACCGCATCCAGCTCCTTCATTTCCAGCAACTCCTCAAGACTGCCTGCAACTTGGGGTATGTTGTACGCGTGGGCTAGTTCCGCGGCCTTCTCTGGGGTGCGGTTGGCAATAGCGGACAAGGTAATTACATCAACATATCGAGCCGGTTCCAGCAGGGCAGCCCTCACAATATTCGAAGCACCGAGAATTCCTAGCCTGTAAGTGTGTGTCCCACCTTCAGTCCTCATACATGTGTCAGTGCCGAATAGGTATTCAGATACAGCACATTGCATTTGGAACAGGCCGGGGACAACCCTTCATCCAGAATCCGCCGCAGCCGGTCATAACGCTCGGAGTTCCAAATATCCGTCAGGGATTGCTCGTTCACATTGCCGATGGACAGTTCAGAAAAAAACTTGCAGGCGCTGACACTGCCATTCGGGGCAATATCGACCCGGGTGCTGAGCGCCAGACATTTCGAGGTGCTGCGGGACGCCATCGGCTTGCCGGCCACGAAATCCTCAATCTCATCGAAGTCCAGTCCCGGCTGGTAACGGATGCGGGTATTATTCCAGGTGTGGGCATTGATCCGTTTCAGGTCTTCCGTCAGCCTGGCCACATTGCCGGGTTTGATATGATACTTGAAGGCATGCCAACTGCTGCGGTGGTCCGGGCTTAGCTCGGCAAGCCACTGGAAGTGCTCGTCATAGAACCGGTCCATTTCCAGACTGGTCTCAGTGGATATATACCAGGGGAAGCAGAGCAGCACCAGATCGACACCCTTTTGCTCGAAGAATTCCACCAGTTCGTACAGCCTGCCAATCATATTGTCATTGATCACATTATGCACCGATATTCTGCCTCTGAACTTGCCTTGCTCCCGCAGGGCGAGCAGCCGGTCCACATTCTCGACCACTTTTTGAAAAGAGCCTTTACCCCGCAGGAAATCATGTTCTTCCTCGAAACCCTCAATCGGAATCAGCAGTTCCAGATTGTCCGAGATCGCACACAGCTCCTCTTCATATTTAGTGATCAGATAGGCATTGGTACAAATTGTTGTATCTCTAGGGTGCGCCTTGAGAAGCTCCAGAATTTGCTGTGTATCGCGGTGAAACAGCGGCTCTCCGCCCCACAAATACAACCTGGACTGTGCTTCATCGGTCTCCTCTAGCAATTCGCGGATCATGTCCAGCCTCATGTCGAGATTCTGCTCGGCCTTGTCCATATCATGGTGGTAGCCGGATTCATTCCACTGATAGCAATGCTTGCAACGAAGATTACAACGGTTGGTCAGCTTGAGCGACATAATTTCCGGCATCACCGTCTTGAAGCCTGGATCAAGCTTCCGCTCTCTATGAGGAACGACTACATTCTTGATGGTGCGTTTCAGCGCTTCGAAGGACTTGGCGTCCAGCGCCACTCTGCTGCTTGGTTGCATTAGCTTCTCCTTTCTGCTGCATACAGACGTTCTGCATAGCTCTTGGCATAATCAGGATACCGCTCTCTGGATGTCAGGATGTTCTCAGATAACCTCCGCAGCAGCTCACGGTCAAAGCCGGCCTGCTTCCACTGGTCATAACGGATACCGAAGCCAAGCTCGACCCAGAGATCGCTGTTGATTTTCTCATGGGGACCGAACGGGTCCAGCAGCACGAGCGGAGTCCCAGAAGACAGTGAATCAACCAAGGCACCTCCACCCGGCTTACTGATGACTGCCGAGGCCTGGCGGATGACACCATACATGCCTTCTTGATAGTGCTGACAAGGTGGGAAACGGTTCTCCCCACTGGCGCTTACCTTGGCAAAGGGAGGGAAAGTGTATTGTCCGCCGCTGTCACGGAGCCATGTCCGCCACTGCGGATCATTCATATAGTAGTGTCTTCCGTGAATTTCCTCGCCAATCTCCTCATTGCTGTAAGCGGCTATATCAAGCAAGTAGCCCGCCGCCTCCAGCTCAGCGAATTTTTCACGGAATGTTCCGATTCCCCAACCTCCGCCATGCACAACCAATCGGCCATTCCTTGCTGGCACAGGCAGCGGCTCGATACCCGTTTCAATTCTGCACAGCACCTCCCGCTTCACACGGTCATACATATTCATTTCATAGTAGCCCTGCGCATATCCGGGGTTCAGCTTGCAGAGGTTCTTCCAGGAAGGAGAAGGGTCCGCATCAATGTAGAGCAAATCGGCCATGACTTCATAAGCAGCCTTCTCCCGGTACATATCCAGCACATGAACCCAGTGTCCGGAGAGTGTAATGAAATGCTGTCTTCCTTCCCCGCGCCAACGTTCAAATAACACTTTGACTCCGGTGGGATCAAGGCTGTTTCGGATGTCCCACGGTATTTTTTGCGAAGTCAGCGCCACGGCAAAATTCTCCCTGTAGGCTTTGCGGCTGTCATCTGTCGTCTTCTTCTTATCCTCAGACATTAAGCTTTCGAAGACCTCCACCTCCGCCTTGATTCCCAAAGCCTTCAGCGCCCGTTCAACCAGCAGACCGGGAACATAGAAGCCCAACCCAAAGCCAGAACATAGAATTGTCACTGTATCCCTCATTAGCTGCTTCCTTTCATTTCCGTAAACTAGTATATCCGCTGCTTTGCAGCACCTCGTCCAACTTGACCGACAGCTCCTGCTTATGCGCAGCATCGCGGTAAGCGAGTGCCGCATACAGCTTGCCTTTGGAGCCTGAGGGGCGTTCCTTGCCCGGCGGATAAAGCGTACCCGAAGTTAAAGGAATCACGCCTTCCCCATTTCCCGCGCCGAACAGAATATCCGCCTGCTCCAAATGCCGCAGCAGCACTTCATAACGGGCTTCCCCCATAGAAACCAGCGGAACCTGGATCAGAACGGTATGGATGTCTTCCCGGTTCAGATACCGGTCTACGCTGTGCTTGATCAGACTCATCGATTTCCGGGCGTTAATCTCTACCAGAGGTGCGATTGACCCGTCGCGAAGCAGCATCGAATCCACACAAACGTCGCCATAATAGCCATCCTCGTAGAGATTTCTCCCTATACTGTGCATGATTTCACAATAATTCTCCCGCTCCAGCCTATCCAGCAGCGCTTTGTCGGGAGACTGTGATTCTCCGAAGGAAAATCCATTGTTTACCAGTTGTTGCACAGACAAAATGGAGATTGCACCGGCTTGCTCAATGTGAAATTGACAGGAGAAATCCATTTCGCGGTCCAGCAGCAGCTCCAGCACAAAGCGGATTCGCTTCTCCTTATTCCTGCCGGATTCCAGATACCCGGCAATTCTGCGCAGGGTCCGCTCGGAATCTACCAGTTGGTTTCCTTTGCCGGAAACGCCATACTCATCCTTGATCAGGAATGGGCCCTTCTCCAGCAGCAGCAGCCCGGTATGCAGCAATTCATGGACACTGTCAACCACTAACCCTACGTTCGGCAGAGATAAACGGTCCCGCATCGCAATCGAGTAGGATTTGGTGTTCACTTTGCGTACCGTCTGCTCGTCTGGCAGTTCTGGCAGAAGGCGGTAGCGCCTTAGCGCATCGTGTGTTCCGGGAAGTACGGCAAAAGGGGAAAGCGACGCTCCCCCGGGAATCAGCCGGGCTGATGGGCCTTCCGGGTCCAGTCTGTCCAGTAGCTCAAATACATTCAGGCTCTCCTGCGCAGCGCCTTCTTCTTTCAATGTCATCGGATCGAAATTGGTAGTGAATGCGTATCCGAGAGAATGCAAATAATCGACCTGCGCTCTGTTCATGCCGTAACGGGTCAGCAGAACATCGCCGCTGCCGCAGAATACAAACAGCATTTCATCCATAGCCTGTACAATGGACATCCCGCTCAGATCGGGGATGGAAGGCAGCGCGGCGAGGTCTTTCTCCCGCCAGTACCGTTCCGACTCAAAGCTGCCGCAATGCACCGTAGTCTTCATTATCCGGCAAGTCCGGCAACATAACCTGTGAAACTGTCCACCGATTTCAAATGTTCCAGGTCAAAGGTATCGAAATCAACTTCGACATTAAACTCATCTTCGATCCTTAGAATAAAATTAATAATCTGGAGTGAATCCAGGGCAGCGTCAATCGTCAAATCGGAGGTGCCGTCCAGCGTTTGCAACAGCGCGGGGTCCTCCTTGATTTCCGCTATGATTTCAATAACTTTTTGCTTCATGTGTATACCCCTTTCTGTGTGCTTACTCGGAATGATTGAATAGAATATACCAAATTTTAACTTGTTAATATATGGTTGAATACGCCAAAATATTCAGTTATACTAGGGTGGATTCCAGGCTATGATCTTACTTATTCTTCTATTTCTGGCTGAAACGGAGGTTCGTCTATGGAAGTTTTTCCGGTAGTTGCTGGGGAATATCTATTTGACACAAATTCACCGGTTCAAGTACTGCTGACCGAAGAATCGCTCACATCTGTTCTCCACCAGCATGATTTCATGGAGATTGCTTATGTGCTTAAGGGAGAAGGCATCCAGCTTATTGACGGGGACAAAATACGGGTTGCGAAGGGCGATCTGTTTGTCATCCCGCCCGGGGTGTCCCATGTGTTTCAGCCCCTGGATCTGAGTGGAACACAGCCACTGCGAATCCTGAACTGTATGCTGAGTCCCGAGGTGTTCAAACTTCCCTCCGCATTGCTGGCGCACTTCACGGGACCGTTCAATGAAGAACAGCAACGCCGGTTGCGGCTGCTGGAAGAACAGAAGTCCTGGTTCGGATACCGCGAGCAGGGAATGGAACTGGCGGTCTTGTTCCGCCGCATGCAGGATCTACATAACAACACATCGGCAGACCCACTGCGGCTGTATCCCTTATTATTGGAGCTTCTAAGGATTGTGGAGCCTTGTGCGGGAGTTCCTTTCACAGACCAGTTACAGCAGGCAGATGATCCGCTGCATGATGTAATTCTATATATGGTCAGCAATTTCAAGCGGAGAATCTCGTTGAAGGAGATCAGCCGCTATATTTCCATGAGCTCGCGCCAATTTCAAAGACTGTTCAAGCTGAAGACCGGCAAGTCCTATATCCAGGTGTTTCAGGAAATCCGTATGAAATACAGCTGTGCCCTGCTGATGTTTACGGACCTTGGCATTCAGAAGATTGCGCTTGAGGTCGGGATTGGAGATATGAAATACTTCTACCGATTGTTCCGCGAATACAGCGGGATGACGCCGGGGAATTACCGCAATTGGGGGCACAGCCACTCCACAACTGTCAGGGAGATGATAAGTTATGCTGAACATCCTGCCCGTTAAAAGCACTCCTTACCCTACGCTCCGCAGCTGTATTGATGATTGTATCCAATCAGTGGCCGAATGGCTCGGCACAGACAGCAAGTGCATGTACGGCAATGCCTGGCAGTTCTCCTTCAAGGAACAACAGCCTCCAGACCAGCCAATCATCGACCGGGTATCTACTCCGCGAATCAGCAAGGAGTATCTTGCGGCTTATCATGGGATAAATTTCACATATGTGAACCGGGAAGAGCCGGCCATGGACAAGTCTTTTCTGCTGGATATGCTGGAGAAACGGCTTGCTGGCGGCATGCCTGTTCTGGTGGGGTTCGATTCTTATAGCTGTCCCTGGTGTCTGGCCTACCGTAAGCTGCATACTTCACACGCCTGTCTGGCTGTAGGAGTCGATCGTTTAAGCCGAAAGATTTATTTAATGGATGGCTACTACGGCAGACCCCTGGAAGCGGTGAATTTCGATGAATGGGAGTCTGCTTGCCATTTCTTCGCAGAGTTCAGCCAGTGTGAGCCGTCGCGTCCCCTTGGTCAATGGCGCCTTGCCCTTGAGCATACGCTGCTGAATCAAGATCATGAAGTGCAGCCGCTCCAGGTTGCGGAGCATCTCAGAGCCTATGCCGATGCCTATCTCCAGACAGGAATAGTCGCAGAGAATCCCGTGGAATATAGTACCTATTTCCTGCTGGCAGCTAACACCCTTCCGATCACCCGGATAAGGTACAGCCTCTTCCTGCATGCCATTTCCGCTGATCAAGAAGTGCCTGAGCTTACCCGGATTGCCGAGGGCTACCGGATTGCCGGAGAGATGTGGAATATAGTGAATCAATTTATGATAAAGGTGATGAGTCGGGGGAGCAAACCGGCACAACGTGGCAAAATCCATAAGAAAATGCTTGAAATCATCCATTCGGAAGAACAACTGCTGCTTGAGTTGGTGCAATTGGTGAATAAGGTTTAAGCCTTTAAGGCAGAAATGTGTAATGGATATCTCAAAAATAGTAAAATAAGGAGCAGGTTACGTTGTAAAGTCTGCTCCTTATTTTTATCATGAAGGCTGTATAATATAGTTACTTATCTGGAATCCGGTATAAATATACACAGCACGCTTAATAATTGGATTCTACAGCTCTTTGCTTTTAATAGTGAAGCCACGGACTTTCATCCATTTCCCTGCAACCCACTCATCAATCGTTCCCGTTCTGGTTCTGACGCAAAATTTATGCTCCGTGCCCCGGTCAAAGCCTAATGCCTCATACAGTAAATCATCACCCGCTTGTCCTTTGTAATACACCTTCTTCAGTCCGAGCCTGTTTAACAACTCATGCTTTACATTCTCAATATACATACGCGAATATTCTTTTGGCATCGATATTCCTCCTGAGATGTTCCTTTTCTTAACCTTTACTATACCTATGTTAATGCAACCCTGTGTATCTATCAATCTATCTTCGATAATTGGAAACAACAACAAAGAAACCATTTATGTCTCGGTCCCAGGACGTAGAAACACAAAGCCGCTCCTAACGGAACGGCTTCTAATTGAGTGAGCAATTGTTTATCGCAATAGCAGTCGAATGGACATTTTTGTAGTATTTACGGTTAATCTGTTATACTTTCATTGCTAAAAGCAAAAGCCAAATGACTTTCCAGTCACATCACATAGACATTTTGTAGTGTTTTCAGTTAATCTGTTATAGTTGATTATGAAACCTTTTATATAGTAGAAGGAATTAATTAAAAGAAAAGGATGCGCATAAGCCATGCGGTTAAACGCTCCACGCACACTCAGCAAAAGATCCATACTGTTTTTCTCTATTATTATGCTTGCGAAAAGCTATTTTGCCTGGTATTACTTGTTCGATAACGGGCCAACCTGGAGTACCTTGTTCAAAGAACTTCCTTTTGTGCTATTAATCTTCTGCCTGATTGAATGGTTCGCCACGAAACGGAAGATTGCCATCTACATGCTTGTCAATCTACTAATTACCCTATTGTTCTTCTCCTTGATCGTCTACCATAATCACTTTGGCATTATTGCTACTTCTCAGGTGATTGGCCAGGCAAAGCAAGTGGGAGCTGTCAAAAAGAGTATTTTTGCAGTCATACACCCTCAATATATACTTTTTTTTCTGGATATTATTATCATTAGCCTGGTTATGCTCAACCGGAAGAAAGCGCAGGCCTGGAAGAAATCCATGTCACGCCCTGGCAACCGGAAGCTGGTCGCTTCCTTGTTCTGTATATCGTTGGTAATATGTATGATGAATATTTTCCCGAACCAAGCCAGTATGAATGAAACCATCCAGGCCGAGCAAATGGGCATTCTGAATTACGAAGCTTACGCCCTGCTTGCGGATCAAGAGGAAGAGCAAATCGAGTTCTCTGAAATTACACAATCCGTCATTGACCAAACCAAAGGTATTCAATCTCAGCCCGAACCGGCTTTATTTGGAGCCGCCAAAGGTAAGAATCTGATCATCATTCAAATCGAGTCCTTTCAGAACTTCTTAATTCATTTGTCGATTGATGGACATGAAATTACACCGAATATGAATAAGCTTGCGGACAGCAGTGCCTATTTCCCCCGTTTTTTCCAGCAGGTCGGGCAAGGCAACACCTCCGATGCCGAATTTATCGTGAACACTTCTTTTTATGTTCCGCCGAATGGTCCGGCTACGGAGATGTACGCTCCCAAAGAGCTTCCAAGCTTACCCAAACTGCTACAGGGGCAAGGTTACGACACCGCCACTTTCCATACAAATGAAGTTGACTTCTGGAACCGTGGCGAGCTGTACAGGGCACTGGGATTTAACCAATACTATGACAAGTCCTTTTTTGGCGAAGACGACACTGTATTTTATGGAGCGTCCGATGAAGTTCTGTATTCGAAGACAGCCGCTGAACTGGCCCGAATGAATGACAGCCGTAAGCCTTTCTATTCACAGGTCATCTCCATGTCAGCGCATAATCCGTTCTCGATACCGGAAAACAAATACCAAATGCTACTACCGGAACGATTCGAGGGAACGTTCATTGGTGATTACATCCGTGCCCAGAATTACGCTGATTACGCGCTTGGCCAGTTTATCGAAGAACTCAAGCAGAGCGGCGTATGGGATGACAGCTTAGTCGTACTGTACGGCGATCATCGCGGACTACCTATTTTCTCGCTGAAAGATGAGGATAAAGCCTTGATGGAGGGAATTTTGGATCATGAATATACGGAACGCGAACTGATCAATATTCCATTAATCATTGCCTCTGAGGGGATTACGTCTCCAAGCATAAAGAATCAATTAGGCGGACAGGTTGATATTCTACCTACTGTAGCGAATTTATTAGGAGTTTCTCTGGATAACCATATTCATTTTGGGCAGGATTTATTGAATCAGACAGCCTACAATTTGCTGCCACAACGTTATTATTTGCCGACTGGATCATTCGTTAATAACGAAGAGCTGTTCTTATCCGGCAGCGGGTTCGAGGATGGCCAGCATTATACAATATCCGGTGACGGCAACAAACCGCTTCAATCCACAGAAGATGAATTCAATCGTGCGCTGAAGCTCCTCCACCTGTCCGACAGTTATGTGTCACAATTACCGGATAGAGAAGTCAATGAATAAGGCAGACAATGTATAGGCACAGCCCCCCCACTTCGTAACTATGAGGTGAGGGGGCTGTATAATCAAGCTGATAGAGACTTCTTTATTCTATATCCTCGAATTGCAGCCCGCCGTCTTTAAGTGCAAATCCATACGTTTTGCCCAAAGCCTGTAGTTCACTTTCATTCACTTCTGCAATTATGCTTATCTTGTTGTCTTTCTCCCTGACGACTTTGTAATCGGCCGCACCGTTCCCATCATAATAAAATTTGTTGAAATTCCCTTCATTTTTAAAATCCTGATCCATGAACAGCCGGACATGCTTGCCATTGTACAGAAATCTGTCTTTGGCTTTATCATAAGTCAGTCCATAGGCCATGTAATCCTTAAGCGCATCATAATTAAAATCGCTCACTGCTCCGCCTTGTTCCGATGAGGCCGACGAAGCCCCAGAATGAAGCCCCGCGTTGACATCGCTTTCCACAGCGTTCATTTCAACAGAGCTTTCTGCGGAAACGCTGCTTTCTTCTCCGTTTGATTGCTCTGCAAATGCAGACACTGCTCCCAACACCAAAATGAGCGAAATGGCTGCCGTCAATACCGTCATTTTTTTCAATTTCATGATTGACATGATCCTTTCCCGGGTCGCATTTTTGCTGAACCCATTATACAGGAGAGTGAATCTCCCTTTCTGCTCTGCTACTGCCAAGAGGCATAACGCGTAGTCAGCCTTGTGCTCGGCTCCGATTTTGTTGATCACTCTTGCATCGCACACCATTTCCATATCCCGGTTCAGATAGACATACATCAGCCAAACCAGCGGATTGAACCAGTGCAGGCAAAGTGCGGCCGCCGCAGCCAATTTCCACACCGCATCAAAGTGTCTGATGTGCATATATTCATGGGTGAGAATATAATCCATCGCAGACTCGTTGTCCGTATCCAGTGATTTGGGCAAAATAATCTTCGGGTGCAATACTCCGCAGGTGAGCGGTGTATCAATCCGGTCATAGGTCAATATCGAGAGGGTCCGCCGCAATGGATGCCTTGTTAACCAGGCTTCGATAACGGGATGGCTCCCCTGCAAAGGCAACGCTGTCCGCAGCTCTCTTTTGCTTCTATAATAAATCACCAATAACGCCATAAGCAGCAGCACAGCGCCAGCCAGCCAAAGGGTTATCAGAAGCTTCGGCTCCAGCTCCAGCCACCCGCCTGAATCTGCCGGAACTTCAATATCATTTGTCAGTATCCCGGTGTGCACAGCGGTTTTATCTGAGAGCGGGTATACTGCCGCTGGATGTGCATTCAAGTTGTGGGCGGAATCAACGATTTCAGCCGGCGCGGATAACTGCGGAAGGATGGGAAAAGAAACTGGAACCAACAGTCTGGCAAGCACGATCCCCCAAAGAACGAGGAATAACAACCTGGGTAATTTATGGACGGCCACAGACCGCAGCAGGACAACAACAACGATCAGCACACTCGCCGAAATACTCATCCGGAGGATATCCACTTTTCGCCGCCTCAGCTTAAGCTTTCCACAATTTTTTTCAGTTTGTCGATGTCATCTTTGCTTAGGTTCTTCTCATTGAGGAACGCCGAAAAAAACATCTCCGCTGAGCCGTCAAACATTTTGTTGATCAATTCCTTGGTTTCATACGTCTGCACCTGCTCTTTGGGAATAAGAGCTGTGCATATAAAGCCCGGATCGGCTCGCCGAATTGCCCCTTTGCCGATCAGCTTTTTGATTACCGTGTAGGTCGTGTTCCTGTTCCAGCCCGTTTCCCGGTTTAAAATCGCCGCCAGATCACCTGCTGCCAGCATCCCTTCTCTCCATAAAATTTCCATCACTCTTAACTCGGAGTCAAACAATTTGATCTCCATCCACCCGCCTCCCTCGCATTGACTACTGAAGTAGTCATGAGCTAATACTACTGCAGTAGTCATGTGTTGTCAATAATTCCCTGTTGATTCCGCCACTCACCTTCATGAATTTCAAAAAATATTTGACAGCTAACTGATAGGTAATTTCCTTAGAGTCGGGCAAAGTCGCAATTCAAACACGTATTCAGTCATTTTTATATTTTATACACACGCCCTAATACGATAAAATATCAATAATATCATCCTTATCGCTACCCAATTAAAATTACTGTATGGAAGGAAGATCATATTGAAAATAAGAGATTCATATACCTGCCCATTGGAACTGACACATGATATTACACGCGGGAAATGGAAACCGATTATTCTATGGCAGCTGGACAAACATAACGCTTCTCTTGCTGAGCTGGAACATCAAATAGAAGGCATCACTCAGAAGATGCTGCTTGAGCATTTGAAGGAGCTGCCGATTTCAAGATCATTGGTAAGACTACTTATGAAGGTTACCCTTTAAAGGTGGAGTATTATTTGACCGAAAGCGGCAAAAAACTGATGGAAGCGATTGTGATCATGCAGAGTGTGGGTATCCAGTTGATGCAGGAGAACGGAATGGAAGATTTTCTTAGAGCCAATGATTTCATCAACTAATTCGGCAGCAGACCATACTCACAAAAAAGTGGGTACTGTTATATTGCTTCAAAAATTTGTATACTGCTCCTGTGTAACTTAAACGAAGGAGTGGTCAATAGTGGAAAATGTATATGAAATGGTCAATAATCTTATAGATAGTCAAAGTACCGTCTTTGTCGGCTCTGTGAGCAGTGATGGGTTCCCGAACTTAAAAGCAATGCTTGCTCCCCGCCAACGGGAGAATCTGCATCGCTTATATTTTACGACTAATACATCTTCCATGAGAGTGAAGCAATTCAAAGAGAATAATAAGGCCTGCTTATATTTCTGTGACCAAACTAATTTCTTGGGCGTTATGCTGACTGGAACGATGGAAGTCCTTGAAGATTCACACTCCAAAGAAATGATATGGCGTAAGGGAGATACGATGTATTATCCGCTTGGGGTAACAGATCCAGATTACTGCGTGCTACAATTCACCAGCCAATCGGGCAGGTTGTATCGCAACTTCAGTTCAATCTATTTCGACATTTAACCAGCATCATCCCATGCCTCAAACAACTAAATAAACGTTCTGACTTAGGAAACCTCTACAAAGTTAAATTTTCGTATTCTTTCAGCTCCATCCAAACACAAATATCCCGCCAGTAAATACTGACGAGATGTTTGTATATAACTCCTTCCTTAATCTATCACCTGTTTTCAGTGGCAAACAGTTCCTTCAGCCTGAAAGTCCGCCTTTCTTTTACTGTGAAACCGGAGTGAGGCGGATGTAATCCAGTTCAGCATAACCTGTTGTTCCTTTGGACAGGCGGATGGCATTGGCACCGTTGTTCAAATGGACTGTGGTTGTCACCGTGCCGAATTGTCCCCATCCCGCAGTGGCCGGATAGCTGAGGGTCTGCACCGCGCCATTATTAATGTTCAAGCTCTGGGTCGACAGCGTTCCCGTCCCGTTGGCATAACGGATCTCCAGGTTATAAGGACCTGCGCCCGCTGCCTGAACAGCGAATTGAACGTAGCTGTCCGTATAATCAATCTGCCCTACATATTTGCCAGCCGAAGCTCCAGCCGCTTCATTAACGTTGGCATTATTCACTGTCGCGCTTTCTGCTTCGTATAAGGCAGCTGGAGTCGTACCTCCTCCGAGATTGAGCACGAAGGACTTCAGAACAGGCGCACTCGCCTCATCATAGTCTCTCAGCTTGACCGTAAAGTTATAGGTGGACTGTGGCAACCCAGATGCCACAGTCCCGCTGATCACCCCGGTAAAGCGGTTTAATGAAAGACCGGGCGGCAGGCTTCCGCTCTCCAGCGTCCAATCATAGAACGGCACCCCACCCTTGGCCGCAAGCTGTGCAGTATAACTCTGCCCTAGAGTTCCGTTCGGGATCGTACTCGTCGTAATCGAAGGCGCCAGGAACGGAGTCAGATTCTTATTCAGCTTCCAGCCTGCATTCTCCGCGATCAGCAGGGAGAGCTTGGTCGGCAGCCATCTTCGGGTAGGAAAAAGATGGTTCCAGCCCCCGCTCTGCCCGCTGATCCGATCCCAGCTGGCCTGATCGCCGGGAATGTGATAGCTGTTATCCAGTTTCACGGCATGGCCCTGGTAAGCTATCACTTCCGGATCATTGGTCCCGTTGCTGTTGTAATATGCAACCATTCCGGGCCAACTGTCGCTGTAAGCGAAACCGTGGCCAAATTCATGCATGATCAGGCCGTAGACATCGGTCACCTGGCTGAGGTCTGTCTTATACCAATCGTCGTCGTTGATCGAAGTAAAGACGTTCGCATTCGCGTAGAAATCAAGGGCTGTCCCCAAGGAACGGTGCAGATTCCCAGGCGCATTGACTCCATTGATTTTGTGATATTTGCCGTTGTTGGAGGACCAGCCCGTGGAGTAAGGATCATTGATGCCCCGCAGGAAGATCCACTCGCCCTTAAAAGGAGCATTGTTACTTACCGTTGTGTTGCCGTTAAAATTATCGTTTGGCACAATATTGACCTCGTCTCCGGCGGGAACCGTATCAAAGGGCGAAATATCCAAAAAGTAGAAATAATCCTTGATCGCCCGCTCTGCGGCAGCCCGGGTTCCGGGATCGTCAAAATAATGATTGACGGTGTCATAACGGTAATCAAACACGAGCGGAAACGAGCTGTCTGTATTATCGTCCTGATCAAGGACCCGGATCGGCATCGTCTGGGTTCTCGTACTGCCATTGTTATCACGGATTTGCATAGAAAGCGTATAGTTCTCTATACTTCCTGCAGCTCCCACCCGGTCAGGAGCAATTTCGAGCAGAAAGTTCTTGGACTCGGCTGCGTTGGTGAACTTCAGCGTCTTGGTCGCCCCACCCGCGGACAGGGTACTGGGCAAATCCATCATCAGCCGGGAAGAGCCTTCGGCCTGCAGGGTTACCGTAACGGGATATACAGCGTTCGCCGGGGGCTTAACCGTGAGTTTGATATAGGGATTCGCCAGATAACCCTGCCAGTCTACCAGATCAATCCCATATCCGTTCACCTCTCGTTCGAATATATCTATCACTGACAGCTCGTTGGCAGCAGCGGCGCTGACCTTGCTTCCTGCCGCTCCATTCACAAATGTCAAACCCAATACCATGGTGGAGCACAACAGCAAGCTGATTCCTCTTCGCATACAGATTGCCTCCATTTCTTGAACAGATCTGAACTTGCACTGACTTGCACTGATTTCCTGCAGCTTCCCCTAGTTATGGATTGGCAACAGGTACTTCTGGAGCTTCTGGAGCTTCTGGAGTTTCAGCAGACTCGGGAGTTTCGCTGCCGGAAGCAGATTCATCTTCAGGAACAACCGGCTCATCCTTATCAGTTGGCTGCTGACCCTCCAGCTCTTCAAGCGGCTTCTCGGAGGCTTCAGGCTGAATCAACGAGTCTTCCTCTGAAGAAATACCCGACGGCTGTGTCCCTCCGAACAGAGCGGTAATCTCGGAAGCGCTGAGCGCACGGCTGTAGATGTTGAAATCATCCACGGCTCCATTCAGATTCGGATCATCGAACTGGGATTTGCCGATATAATTCTGGCTGGTAGACCCCAGGCTGGAGGGCTTCAGGGTCATCCCTGTATTGACCGCTACTTGCACCCCGTCAACATAGAGCCGTCCAGTCGTGCCGGAAAGTGTCACAGCCACATGCTTCCATTGTCCTGTTGCCAGCGGTGAGGATGATGTAAGCTGCTGTTCACTGCCATTACCCTCACTCGTAATGGCAAACCTCATTCCCCCGCCTTCGCCGCTCTGTGGGGCCAGGAACATATAGCTGTCCGTTCCCGTTCCAAAATCAAAGATCCGGGACCAGTCGCTGTTGGCGGTAATCTTCACCCAGGCGGAAACCGTAAAATCGTTAAGCTGGCTGACTACACCGGACGGAAGAGAAGCATAAGCACTGGTACCGCTCAGATTCAGCGCATTGTTGGCTCCGGAGCGTCCGCTCCCCCAGGAAGTGGTCCCTGTCAGCGTTGCATGGTTGTTGCTGCCGGAAGAGTCAGACACTGTGACTCCGGAAGACTGATTCATGTTATATTTCACAATGATGCTGGGCGAGGGAATAACCGTGCCTTGCTGTACTTTGATTTCATAGCTCGCGGCTGTGCCAATGTTCAGACTGGCCGTTGCAGGTTGTCCACTGACCGCTGTGAAGCTTCCAGAAGCCGCATTGTTGACAGTTACGTTATACGTGCCGGGAGCCATTCCGCTGAAGGTCACCTTCGTCGAATGAGCTGTACCCGGTGTAGCATTGGTGAGTGTGAAGCTGGCACTGTTCTTCGCTTTGGCTACCGTTGCCGAGGTGTATCTGTCACGCCCCAGCTCCATGCCCCATTTCTCCGTAATCAGGTTCAGGCGCTGGAATACACCGTCCTTAGGAGTGACCACATAGCTGGTGCCATTGTCCGTAACTTCACAGCCATATCCATATACGCCGAAGATAGGGTCTACAGCCACATCTGAGCTAAGCAGTTTAATGGCTCCGAACAACCCTAAATCCGCTTCTCCAGACATGCCTCTCCAGCCATTGAACAGGGGACCGTTATCCAGACCCAGAGCTCCATTATTGCCCTTCATAGCCTGGTAGGTCCAGGACACCGCGCCGATATCAGCAGGGTCCGAGCTGATCTGTCCCGAATTGATGGCGCTCAGGTTCGCAAGCTTCGCAGCATAAGTCAGACGCTGCTCGTATTCCGGTGACGTGGAGTGGTTGCGCACCCAATCATCCATTGCCGTTCCGGCCAGTGAAGCCGTGTACTGGAACTGCCACCAAGGCTCCCCGTTGATGGTAACCGGGTCGGAGTGATAATACCAGACTGGCATTTTTCCCCGGACGGCCCGGGTCTTGGTGTTGATTTTGTTCTTGATGGTTGTATTGTTTTTCATCTTGGCGAGCATGTATACGGCTTCCTCACCGGTGTTGTCATAGTTGTATTCCGAGCCGTAAGGATAGGTTGTGTTGGCGAAATTATTGTATTTGGTGTTCATCTTGGCAATAATGTCATTCGCCTGAGTGGTGAAGCCTTCATCTTGCAGGGCTTTGATAATCTCTGGCGTGGTCACTTCGCCCATCAGGCCTGTGTTCCAGTTATAAGCCACCGGTCCGTCGTACAGTGCCTTCATGATATTGTAGGCCCGCAGCAGATAGGTTGAGCTAGGCTGGCTGTAGGTTACCAGACCGGGATAGAGCTTGGAAATCTTGTACATGCTGAAATACGTGTTGTAAATATGCGGGTAGGCATAGCCCCGGTAGGTCGGAGTTGTATTGGGTGGGGCCATAAGGAAATCGGGGACCAGATAATCGGTATGATGGTCAGCCATCAAATTGCCCCAAATCGCGGTTTCCAGATACTTGTCAACAGCCGTGACTTCTGTAGCTACCGGATTCTGCACATTTTTTTCGGCCAGGAACTGACCATGTGTATAGCCCCAGTCATCCCCCCAGCCCCAATAGCCGGCGAAATTATTGCGTTTGGAGTTGCTCTGCATCATCCAGTCATCGAACACCTTGTCACGGATATCCCCGGGTACATTCCATTGCTGTTTATCTACCATAAATGTGGCATGACGCTGAAGTGAGGCAGCTACGGGTTCAATCGCATAGAACTGGAGTACGGTCTTCTCGTTGTTGCCATAATTTACGGTGATGTTATTCGGACCCATGCGGTTCATTCTTAGAGAATAGAGGTTGTGATTCCCGGCTGAGCTTCCAAGCGAGGTAAGCGTCGTTTCACCAGGATATTGCGCGGTTACAGAAGTGATCGTTTTGGTGGTGCGCAGGTCGAATTTGGCCGTCTGGTCCGTGGGAACAATCATGCCCGGCACGACAGCCACATCTACCAATCCTTCAGCGTACAGCTTGTCCTGAATGGATTGTTCAGTGGGTGCCTTGAAGAACTTGAACGCATACGTCTTGCTTGCTCCCGGTGCCAGCGTCAGGCTGGTGCTGGGGAGATAACCTCTGCCCGTGCTTTTGATTACGTTAGAGTGAATGTAATAGACGGACAGTCCTTCCACCCAACCGCCCTGATCCCCCGCCCATTTGCTTCCGGGATGATCTTGAATACGCCAGTTGTCCATATATTCGAACCCGGCTCCAGTCGAAGCATCCGGCATCAGCAGCAGGGAAGGCCCAATCCCGCTTGGCCTCTGGGCGGTTACATAAGAGCTGTTATTCCCAATGAAGGATTGGGTAACCACACGCGTTTCGTAAATCTGTTCATCACTTCCGCCAGTCCAGAATTCATTGAACGGAAGCGGAAGCCCGAGGTCGCCAATCTCCAGCGTCTGATTGCTTGTGTTCGTCAGCTGGATATTCCAATGCAAGTAATCGCTTACAAGAGAATACGATTCATTTACCCGGAAATTGCGGATGCCCTCACTGTTGGCGGAATTCTGGTAGGTTATATTGACGGTATTGCCGGACTGGCTTTGGGTGCGGGCATCGGCGGATTTGCTTGTCCAGGCTTTAGTCCAGGCCCCATTGTTCAGGCGGTACGTAAACATTAATTCACCCAGCCATTGATGATCGCTCGTATTCTGGTTAGGGGCATTGCTGCTGTTCATGACATAATTCGTGGGGAAATTGTCGCCGGTCAGTTTCAGACTGGAAATATCACCATGGGTTCCGGTACTGATATTAAATGTGCTGTTTGACAAGGTGTAGGCGGACACTGGCTGAGCAAACCATAAGAAGCTTAAGGCAGTGGCTATAAACGCCGTGCTTAATAGGGTTCTTTTTTTGAAGAAAACTTGAATATTTCGCGACATGGATTAGCCTCCTTGTGAAACGATTATTCAGTATGATTTCTTCTCTCTAACTCTCTTAAACTCTTTGGCCAATGTGTGTATTCTCGCCCCTTTCCTTTGACTTGTCCCTATTTATATATCCTGCTGCCGCCTGAAAAGAGACAACCGGATAGGGATTGCTAAATATAGTACACAGTGATAGTTTTACTTTTTATTTCTTTAATACCATTTTTTGATAGTCTCTTTATTTCTAATCATACAGCTTTAATTATGAAAAAAAACAAACAATTTCAACTATATTTTTAATTATTTCAACCTGCTTATTAAAGGAATCATTATAGTTACCACCGTTCCCCGACCCACTTCTGATTGAATCTGAATTTTTGCTTGTTCTCCATACATCAGATTCAGCCGCTTCTTGACATTCCTGATCCCAATCCCCCCGCTATCCCGGATGATCAGGTCATTGATCTGCTCCTTGGTCATTCCTTTTCCATTGTCACAGACGGCAAAATGCAGCTCTTCTCCGCATCTTTGGCCGGATATGATGATCCGACCGTCCTTTTCGAGCGTCTGCATATTATGAATGATTGCGTTCTCAACAATAGGCTGAAGAAAAAGCTTGGGCACAACCGCCGATGAAGGCAAATCTCCCAACTGGTATTCCACCTCAAAAATCCCGGCATAACGTTTCTCCATAATATGTGTGTAACTCTTCAACCAGTTCAGGTCCTTCTCCAGCAGAACATCCTCCTGCCCATTGTTCACCGTATACTGCAGCATGGTAGACAAGCTTACAATCATCTGGCTGATCTCCGCTTCCTCCCGGTCCAGAGCCATCCAATTGATGATATTCAGTGTGTTATAGAGAAAATGGGGATTTAGTTGAAGATTAAGCGCCAGCATCTCCGCTTCTTTCTCACGCCGTGTGCTCTTATAGTTCTCTTCAATTAATTCCGCTATCTTCTCGTTCATCTGGTTGTATTTCTTGATCAGAATGCGAAACTCCAACTGTGACGGGTCCTGAATTTGGGTGGTGAAATCCCCGGCTCCCGTTTGCTGAATGGCCGCCATCATCTTTTTGATAGGTTGGGTCAGTCGATCTGAAATAAAATAGGAGATGGCGATCGAAAGAATGATCAGTACCAGGGTAACGAACAAGTCGGTATAGCTTACCGTGGGCAAATTACGCAGCAGCTGACGATAGGGCACGACGTATACAGTTACCCACCCTGTGATGCCGGAAGCAGCATAACCAATCAGCACATCTTCTTCTCCCTCCCGGACCAGTGAGGTGCCGGAGACAGTCTTGAATTGTTTGTACCACCCGTTCTCATCGGTCATGCCAAGACGTGAACTGTCCGGATGAGTTACAATCTGCCCCTCGCTTGACACCACGTAGAAATATGACCCTTGAATAGTGGGTGTCTGCACCATATTCTGCCGGTAATACTCTTCATTGAAATTAATCAGCAGGACAGGCCGCTCCACTTCCGCAGGCCAGCTGCGGCTCACTCCGTCAATAATGGGAGAAATGTTGAGCAGACGTCCAGTGGAGAATACCATCCTGAATTTGGCGTCCATTCCGCTCAATTCCGGCTGTCCGAATATTCGGGTCAAATCGTAAGTCGGGAACCATTGCAGACTACCATCCGCCACGGCAATCTTGTCGTAAATATAAGAATTCACGAAACCACGCGGCGCTACAGAAACAAACGGGGATGTGCTGGTGTAAGTTGTGCCTCCCCCGCTGAAGCTGTAGTAACTGGTAACAAGCTGGACTGTATAGAAATCCTGCTCGTTTCTGAAATATTTGTCCAGAATAGCGGAAGCCTGCCGGTCCATTTGCAGCAGCTCCATGTCAGTCTGCGGTTTCTCCCGATCAAACAGACGGAACAAATCCGGATCTGAAATGAGGTCGATGGTTCTGGACTCGATCGTATTCAACAGCAAATCGCTGATCTCGGTTTTCTTTTTCACGATCTCCAGTATGCTGTCTTCGGCGTTGCTGACAATAATGTCTGAGCTGGTCTTATAATGAATGATGGCGTTAGTGATGGAAGGGATGGAAATCAGCAGCACAAAGCAGAGGATCAGCTTGGTTCTTAACTTCATGGTTTTCCACATATTCTCGAACATTCCATGTCTTAATCGGGTTCTGAGCATGCTTCCTCCAAACGGTTCCCGAGCCCGGGCTGCCGGTCATTTAGTTTAAATTTCAGTCAGGCTGCGTATCAGGGAACGATATTCCTCCGGTGTGAGCGCTGTTTCTTTTTTGAACACCCGATTGAAATACTTCACATCATGATACCCTAGCTGTTCAGCGATCCGGTACACCTTCGCATTCGAATGCGTCAGCAGTTCTTTGGCCTTGTTCAGCCGGAGTCCGGTTACATATTGATTGAACGTCACGTTCACCCGGCTCTTAAATAACTGGCAGAAATAACTGGGGTTGAAATGAAACCTGGCGGCGACTGTTTCCTGCGACAAGTCTTCCATGTAATGATTGTCTATATAAGTGAGGCACTGTGTCATCACCTTGTCCTTGGGGTCCCGCTTCGCTTCCGCCACAGTTCGGGCAATATCCTCCAGAAGATCTGTGGAAGAGGCTATCAATTCCTGATACCCGCCAATCCCGTCCTTAAGACCGGAAGCGCGCCGGAGCAGCGCTGCTTGCGTATTCGCCCGCAAGATCTCCAGATCATAAATCACTTGAAACAGAAGCTGCGTTACTTCCCTTATCAGCACTTCGGGCAGCGGCGGCGCCTCTTCTCCAAGCATGCGGCAGATCACCTTCTCTACAGTGACTTCCAAGCTATGGTGGCCGTCCCAGCCAGCGACTGCCTCCCCCAGCAGTCCCGCCAGCCTGGAGTCGGAAATGAGCACCCGGCTGATATCCAGCCGGCATTCCTTGGCCAAATAGACTGTGGATTCACCTGCCTGTGCATAGAAGCCGCACATCGCAGCAATCCGGGCTTCGTCGTAAGCTTCAGTTACATTGCCATTTAAAGGGTCTGTATAATCGCTGATGCCCACGTTCATCTCCAGCCGAACAAGCGCCTGAGTCAAATCCGAATCCAGCGGCAATTGGCTTGCCACAATCAGCAGGTGCGGCTCCCGGCGGCAAGCAAATCCGGTGCGCAGGCCATAAGGCTGCAGCAGCGCCATCACAGATTCCGGTGTCCTGACCTCTTTCGTGCAGATAACCAGCAGGCAGCCACTGCCGCGGAAGCCGAGAATCCGGATTAATTCTTCGTGATCTTCCGCTGCAGCAAGCGTACCTTCAATCCACTCATTCAGGAGCCGGTGTTGAAATGCCGGCTCTGCGGCATCCAGCCTGACTGCAAGCCGCTCATATTCCTGCAGCGCGTTGAACTCCTGTTCCAGGCTTTTCTCCATTCTCTCCAGCACCGAGATGAATTTGCCTGTATCCAGCGGCTTCAGCATATATTCAAACGATCCCAGACTCATCGCTTGCTGCGCATACTCGAAATGATTGTATCCGCTCAGATAAATTACCCGGCGCGGAGTTTGCGAAGGGGGAAGCTGCTCCAGAAAGTGCAGGCCATCCATCAATGGCATCCTAATATCAGAAATGATAATCTGGAAGCTGTGAATGCTGCATTGATCAAGCGCCTCCCGGCCATTTCTCGCTGTGCAGATTCCATATTCCGGACGCAGCCGGTGCAGCATATTGGACAGTCCGGTCAGATGCCCCGGCTCATCATCCACCAGCAAAATATCGTACATGATGCTCCCCCTTTACCTTCAGCCTTTGATACCCGTCATCGCAATCCCTTCAATAAAATGGCGCTGGGCAATCAGAAAAACCAGCAGGGACGGAATCACAATAACCGCCGTCGCAGCCATCATCAGATTCCACTGGGCCGAATAAGAGCCTTGAAACAGGGTCAGCCCCTGCATTAACGTATAGTTTCTCTCGGAAGTAATAAAAGCAAGCGGACCCAGATAATCATTCCAGCTCGCCAGAAAGGTCAGCAAACCAATTACAATCATCGCCTGTTTGGCAAGCGGCACAATAATCTGCCCGTAAATCCGAAGATGTCCGGCTCCATCCACCTTGGCCGCTTCATCCAGCTCACGCGGGATGCCAAGGAAGAATTGCCGCAGCAGAAAGATATTGAACACGCCTCCGCCAAACCAGGCAGGGGCTACCAGCGGAACGAAGGTATCCGTCAAACCCAGCGCGTTCCAGAATACATATTGCGGAATCATCACGACAAAGAAGGGAATCATCAGTCCGGTCAGAATAATTCCGAAGATCTTGTCCCGGCCCTTCCACTCCATACGTGAGAAGCTGTAAGCGCACAGGGAGCTGGAGAGCAGCACCCCTAGGATCGACAACGTCGTGATAAGCAGACTGTTCGCAAAGAAACGCCCAAACGGGTAAGCATCCAAGGCCATTCGGAAATTATCCCAATGGAGAATTTCGGGAATAATCCTGGGCGGAATCTGATACAGTGCTCCGATATCAATCAGCGAAGTGCGGACCATCCATACAATTGGAAACAGGCAGAACAGGCTGCCCAGCACAAGCAGCAGGTAAACCAGTGATTTGGTTATCCATAAGTTTCGTCTCACCTCTGCTCCCCCTTGCCTTCGTAATAAACCAGCGATTTGGAGAAAAAGAAGATCATGGCCGTAAACAGGGCGATCACCAGGAACAGCAGCACGGCGATCGCACTGGCGCTGCCCATTCGGGAGGACTTGAAGCCTTCATTAAAGAGATAAAGCACGTAGAACAGGCTTCGATTGTTTGGCCCGCCCTGAGTCATCACCGAAGGCTGGACAAAGACCTGAAATCCGTTGATAAACGCAATCACCGTATTGAAAAAGATGATGGAGGAACTCATAGGAATCGTGATATAAATCAGCTTATGGAACCCGCTCCCACCGTCTATCTCGATGGCTTCATATAAGTGACGCGGGATTCCCTGAAGCCCGGCCAGAAAGATAACAATCGTGTTGCCGAGCGTCCAGAAGCTGAACAGAATCAAAGTCGGTACTACTGAGGTTGTATCTCCCAGCCACTGTGAAGTGGGCAAATGAAGCAGCTCCAGCAGATAGTTGACAATCCCGAAGTCCGGCTGCAGCAGCCACATCCAGACCATGGAAGAGGCCGCCAGCGGAATAATAACAGGCAGATAGAATATTCCGCGGAAAAAAGATCTGCCGACAATCTTCTGGTTAAGCAGTAATGCCGCAAAAAAAGACAGGATGATCCCCAGCGGCACGCTGACAAAAACATAATAAAACGTTGCTCGGACAGCCGGATAGAAAAACGGATCCGCGCCTGAAAAAAGATTCTTGTAATTAGCGATGCCAAGCCATTCCGGCACCGTACCCACGCTATAGCTGGTGAAGCTGAGATAAATGCTGGCCGCAATCGGAACAAGCACGAGCAGCAGATATCCCGCCAGCACAGGTGAAGCAAACAGCAGCCCGTAGCACAGTTCCTTGGCAGCACGTTGTCTGCTGCCGGATCGCCTGACGGTTTCACGGCTATTGGCCAGATCCGTTGTTACATTCATGGCAGTCGTCTCCCAATCGAATAGAGTTGGCCGTTATCAAGGCGTTACATCGTATCGTCCTTTGATTTCCGGTTGAACCTTGGCTTCAATTTCCTTCATCGCCTCCAGCGCGGTTTTGCGGCCGAGCCACACCTCATCCATGCCAGAGAACGTAATGGCATTGACTTTGGAGAAGTTCTTAATGTAATAGGAGCCATTGGGGACCCCGTTGTTCAGCAGATTGTTCATCATCGCATCCTTGAACCCGGAGGGGTGTGCCGGATTATTCTCGGCCCAACGTGCGACAAGTTCGGGATCGGTATACCACTTGGTCATCGTAGGCATCCACAATCCGCCTTTGTACAGATCAATGGCACCTTCCGGATTCTCCAGGAATTTCGTCAGCAGCCAGGCTTCTTCCTGATGTTTGCTTGATTTATAGATGACAGAGGCTCCGCTGATGCCCATGGGAACGCTGCGTTTCATTTTGGGCAGCACACCGATGTCATAATTGACCTTGGCTGCACCGAGATCCAGATTAATCCACTGGCCATGCATCGACATGGCGGCCAGCTTCGACTGCAACGCAACCGCTTGGGAGGGGATGGATTTCATTTGCACCGGTGAAGGTGCCACATGATACACATTAATCAAATCCGCCAGCCGCTGGATGGCTTCCGCCGCTTCCGGTTGGCTGAATCCGAACTTGCCGTCTTTCGTCACCCATTCGCCTTCGTTATTGATCACTGTCGCATGTATGGGTCCATGCCAGGTCTCAAAGGAGACACCGAACTGTTTGATATTTTGCGGGTCAAATCCGGGATCAGCGGCATTTTTTCCATTTTTGTCAAGAGTCAGCTTCTGGGCCACCTTAATGAATTCATCCCAGCTCCAGGCGGATTCCGGCTTGGCCGGAGGATAATCCACGCTTGCTGCATCAAACAAATCCTTGTTGTAGAACAAACCAAACGTTTCACCAGCCGTGCTGATGCCGTAAGCAAAATCCTCTGAGGACTTGAACCAGATATAGTCCAGGAAATCGCTGCGTTTCAGTTCATCGTCTTTATCCAGCAGCTCGAACATATTTACAAATTTGCCGTCTTTTTGCCACGGGTCGGCCAGCTCACCATGCATATACCCAAGATCCGGTGCTTCGTTGCCGGCTACCATTGCCGTGATTTTGGCATCATAATCCGCTTCTGGAATATGAATAGCCTCCACTTTAATATCAGGGTATTTAACCGTAAAAGCCTGGGTGGCCTTCTCAATCGCCGCTTTCTCCTGCGGGCTGCCCCAGAATGTGAATTTCAGCTTAACGGACTCTGCCGATTTGCCGCCACTTCCCTGGTCAGCCACTTTTCCCCCTGTGTTGCCCTCTGTGCTGCCGCCATTGTTAGAACAGCCCGATAGTACACCAACCAGCAGCACCGCTGCGAGCAGCAGCCTTAACGTCTTGCCCCGTTCTTTTGTTTTACGGTTCATATTAACCCTCCCATTGCTATAGTGTGATTTGGTTCTGTTCTCATCATAGAGAATGCGCTTTCAATTTGAAATTACAATATTTTTGTAATGGTGGATTATTTTTATATCTAATATAGCGTTTCAGAAGTTCTTACCCGGCATACTCCTGATCTGTAAAGCCGGGTATAGTGTAACGTTGGAAGCTTCAATAAGGAAGGACGACACTGGGGCAGGGCAGGGCAACGCAGGGCAGAGCAACGCAGGGCAGCTCAGCACCGCCAGCTTCAAGCTCAGCGGGCATATCTAATCACCTACTGCCAAAATGCCTGCAATTCTACAGTTATTTTCGTGTAAATCGGCCTTCGGGGACCCAATGCCTGCAAAAGTACAGGAATTCGACCCTCCAGCGCTGGTTCACAGACTCAACTGCCGGAAAACCTGCACTATTGCAGGAATTCAGCAAACAAGGAGAACTAGAGAGGAAATTCCTGTACATTTGCAGGAATTCCCTCTCCGGGTGAGCATACTGACTCTTCGTTTATAAGCGTTGGTCTGGGAATCGGGGGAACGGGGAAGGGACTTTTACTTTCTTATATTTGCCAAAAGACAAGTATCCACACAGGAGACTTGTCTTTTGGTTCGGAGCATTCCGCCTTAGCCGCAGTTCGAATATTCGTTGTTATATGCACTTATCTCTTAGCTTCTTCTTCAATCCAGACCGACATTTCTCCCACCCCGCGGTTGGCCCAAGCGAAGTAAGGAATGAATTTAAGTTCAGCTTGCTCACTGGCAAGTGCGGCATCACTGCTGTACAATCCTTCGACCCAAGCAGCAGCGGACTTCAGCCGTTTGCCGGAAACTGTAATCATTGGGATTCCATGAAGAACACCTTCCGCCTCTGTCAGGATAAATTCGCTCTCCTCAGGCAAGCGCAGCTGATACAGTCTTGCACTATTATCCGCCTCCTCCAGGCAGTACACGAAGGGTCCCCGCTGCAGCGCAACCTTGGAGAAGGTTTGGCGGATCAGCGGATGCCCCTTCATTCGTTTGACCGGCATGTCAAAGCACAACTCCACCGTATCACCCGGCTGCCACATGCGCGTCAGCCGGATATAACCGTCACTATCCCCAGAAGAGAGCTGACGGTGTTTGCCGTCTACGGTAAGCCGGGCGGTGTCGCACCATCCCGGCATACGCAGCGCCAACGTGAATTCTGCAGATTGCTCCGGTGTAACTTCAAAGCGCACCCGGCCTTCCGAGACATAATCGGAATGCTGCTCAATCACTACCCCCATGCCGGCCACCACAGTTTCCACACGCCCACCGATGTAGAGCTCGGCGTAGAGGGTGTCTGCCTCTGCCGAATACATATAATCACCAAGCGAGGCCAGTAGACGGGCGACATTCGGCGGGCAGCAGGCACAGCTGAACCATCCTTGCCGTTCCGCTTTGACATGATTATAATTTTTGTTCTTGCCGAGCACCTCAGGATAGACCTCCAGCGGATTGACATAGAAGAAACGAGTTCCATCTAAGGACATACCGCTGATTACGGTGTTGTAGAGCGCCCGCTCCATCACGTCGGCGTATTCGCTATTCCGGTGAAGCTGCAGCATCCGGCGGGCAAAAAAGATCAGCCCGACAGAGGCGCAGGTCTCGGCATAGGCCAAATCTGCCGGCAAATCATAATCTGCCGTGAAAGATTCTCCCTGCTCCATGGACCCAATCCCGCCTGTAATATACATCCGTTTGTTTACGATGTTATCCCATAGCTTCCGGCACGCGGCCAGCATTCCGGCATCCTTCGTTTCGGCGGCGATATCAGCCATAGCTGTGCACATGTAGACCAGACGGACCGCATGCCCTTCCGCTGAAGTCTGCTCTCTTACCGGCAGATGTGATTGACTATATTCATGATCGTGAACCATAGACAGCTGTGGAAAATGCAGTGTACGTCCACGTTTCTCCCATTCCTGCTCAAAAAAATGCGGCTGTTGGCCCCGTTGCTCCAAGAAGTATCTGCTCAGCTCTAGATACTTCTCATTACCAGTCGCGTGATACAGCTTGACCAGTGCCAATTCGATTTCCTGATGCCCATCATATCCATGTAATTTGCCGGGTTCAGTTCCGAATACAAGGTCTATATAATCCGCAAACCGGCAGACCGCATCCAGCAGCTTTCTTTTGCCCGTAGCCCGGTAATAGGCTGTTGCCGCTTCAATCATATGACCTGCGCAGTATAGCTCATGGCATTCTGCAAGATCACTCCATTCCTTGCCCGGCTCCTTAAGCATGAAATAGGTGTTCATGTAGCCGTCTTCCCGCTGTGCCTGGACGACAAGATCAATCACATCATCAGCGATGCCCTCCAGCTCTGGATCCCCTTTTGTTTCGAGCAGATAAGCTACCGCTTCCAGCCATTTGGCCACATCGCTGTCTTGAAAGACCATCCCATAGAACTCGCCTTCCTCCCGTCCGGCGGCAATCTTGAAATTTCGGATCGCATGACTCGGCTCTGCCCCTTCCACGAGGTCATTGATCGCTTTCCACTGGTACGGAACCATCACCTCGCGCACCAGACGGATATATTCAGACCAGAAAGGATCGCGGATTTGAATATGGCCAGCTCTTGTACTGTCTGTTTTTGTCATAGGAAACTCTCCTCTCTTCTCTATGGCAGGATCTCATCCTGCCGGTACAGCTTATCCTTTGACTCCGCCAACAGTTAAGCCCTCCATAAAGTAGCGCTGGAAGAACAAAAACACGAGCAGAATCGGCAGAATAGCCAATACAGCTCCGGCGATCAGCGCTTCATAATTGTTCCCCAGCGGCGAGACAAACGAAGCCAGCCCAATGGGCAAGGTAAACTGCTCTGTCGTGCGGAGCACAATCAGCGGCCACAAGAAATTATTCCAGCTGTTCATGGCTTGCAGAATGGTAATCGCTCCGAAGGCAGGAGCCATTAGCGGCACCATGATCTTGAAGAATATTCCGTATTCCGAGCACCCGTCCATTCTGCCTGCATCCATGAAGTCTCTCGGCAGGCCGAGTGCAAACTGACGAAAGAAGAAGATGGGCAGCGGCGCGACGATAAACGGGAGAATCACGCCCCAGATCGTATTGATCAGCTTCAGAGAAATCATTAATTTATAGAGTGGCAGCAGAATAATTTCTACTGGAATCATCATCACCACAAGCACCAGAGTAAAGATCAGATTTCGCCCCTTGAAGCGGTACATCCCAAGACCGTATCCCACCATAGACGAGAAGAGCAGACTCAGCAGCGTGAACAGCGCCGAAATGACGAGACTGTTCTTGTACCAGCCAAAATAGTTTCCGGCCGCCCCTTCTCCTGAGAAAATGCTCTTGTAATTGTTCAGGCTCATCATATCGAAATCCACCCGCACATTCAGGCCGTACCGGAACAATTCGGTGGCCGGTTTAAGCGAAGCCATGAACAGCGCATACAATGGAAAGAGCATCAGCGCGGCAAGGATCACAAACATCACCAGCAACAACAGGGAAGAAGGGGTGAACTTGAATTTCGGTTTAGGCTGCATCCGTTTAGTCCTCCCTTTTGAACATGCCGCTCAGCGTCAATTGCAGCACACTTACGAGCAGAGTGATCCCGAGCAAAGTAATGCCGATGGCTGAGCCGAAGCCGAGATTGAAATATTGGAAGCCCTGCTGGTAGATGTATCCAACGATGGTCAGCCCGATATTTTGCGGGGAAGGTTTCCCTGCCCACAACATATAACTCTCCGTAAACATGGCGTAACCGCCATAGATCGTGATCGTCACGACATAGATCGTGATCGGCTTCAGCAGCGGAACCGTGATTCTCATAAATCTCCGCATCGTGCCTGCCCCGTCCATCTCGGCAGCCTCATACAGCTCCCTGGGAATGCTCTGCAGTGCGGACAGGAAATACAAAATATTGATCCCAATCCAGCGCCAGCCGGCCAGCACCAGAAGTGCGAACATCCCAAGACTTGAGCTGTACAGCCAGCGCTGGCTGGGAATGCCGAACAGATGCAGGATGGTATTCATTAATGCCCCGTCCAACTCGCCGAAGATCAGCCGAAAAACCACACCTGCCACCACCACCGAAGTCAGCGCAGGGATGAACAAAGCCGATCTGAAAAAATTGCTGAACATCATTGTCTTGGCATTCAGGAATACGGCCAGCACCATGGGGACGGGAATCAGAAGGAACAGCGTCAAGAGGGTATAACGGCTGCTGTTGTAGAGTGCCGCCCCAAAATCCTCATTCCACAGGCCACGGTAATGATCTAGTCCAACAAACGAAACCTCCCCCGGCAGCACTTCCTGAAAGCTCATCACTCCGGCATTGACCAGGGGATAGGCAAAGAAAACGGCAAAGGACAGGAGAAATGGCAGGACAAATACATAAGGTGCTATTTTTTGCGAATTTCCCAGCCGGTACCCTCTTTTGGCGTTATGCCTAAGCTCTCTTTCTATCTGCATAATCCATGCCTCCACTTAAGTTCATATGAAACAGCATTGCTGCGTCTCCACAATCAGCCGAAATTCCTGGCAGACCGGAGACCGTGAGGGAGAATCTCTCTCCTTCACGGCCGTCCTTTCTGAATCTGCCGCCTGATTATTTCAGGCTGGCTTGCACATCTTTCAGTACCTTTGCCGGTTCCTTCATGTCAATGAAGATTTCCGGTATCGCTTTGTTCCGGATGGCATCGAACACTTCCGGCGATTTCTCTCGGATATGGACCGGAGCAATTTCATCTTTAATGCTAATGAGGGTGTCAAAAATATCCGTGCCGAAATAGTCGGTGAATTTATTGGATTCCTTCATCGCCGGATCACTCCACACATCCGTACGGATCGGGTCAAACCCAAGCTGCTTCCAGATCTGCAGATTGCCTTCCTTGGATAACTTGGCATAAGCCAGGAATTCCTTAATATCTTCCGGATTCTTTGCCTGGTTCGTTATGGAGGTGGCGGTTCCACCCATACCTGCTGAACGGTTGCCGCCTTCTTCCCAGGCTGGCATCGGCCGGATAATCACCTTTCCCTTAAGATCGGGGATATGATCCGTGAAGCGATTCATAAACCAGAATGGCATAAAGACGGAGGCCGCACTTCCTGAATCCATATACCCGAAGTATTCCTCCGTATCATGGCCTGCGCCAGGGGCGACAGCCGCCACACCTTCTTTGACCAGCTTCTGGAAGAACTCCATCGTCTTCACGTTGACTGGCGTATCTACAGTAACCTTGCCATCAGTATCCACCTGGTCGGACCCCTGCTGGCTGATCGCCGGCCACCAGGACCAGTTGCCGTTGCCTTCAAATGTAATCATCGGCTTGCCGGTTTTCTCAAGCATCTGCTTGCCTGCCGTTTCGAAGTCAGCCCATGTCTTGATGTCATCCGGATTAATGCCCGCCTGATCAAGCATCTCCTTGTTGTAGTACATGACGGTTGCGCCTACATGGTAGTCAATGCCGTAATACGTGTTGTCCTTGCTGTAGATCTCCACTCTGGACTTCACGATATTGCCTAGTTCCGGCTCCAGCATATCGTTCAGCGATACTAGCTGCGGTGTTCCCTTCATGAAATTCGGGAATTTGCTCTGTTCAATATCGACCAGATCCGGCGCTCCCACGCCTGACTGCAAGGCAACCAGCAGCTTGGTGTGCATGTCATCATAAGGAATGGTAGTCGCTTCAAGCTCAATCGCCTTGTCCGGATGGCTTTCGTTCCAGCTGGCCGCCATGCTCTCATAGAACTTTTGATGGGCATCGACGAAGGTCCAGAACACCACCTTTTGTGCTTCGCCTCCGGCAGGTTCTGTTTCTCCACCCTCAGCCTTAGTACCGCCGTTTGATGCCGGCGGATTGGACGGGGATGTCTCTGTATTCCCGTTCCCACCGCACCCGCTGAGCCCCATGACCAGAATCAACAATAAAGCCGTCGTGCACAAAAATGCTTTTTTCATTCAGTTACCTCCTTGAATGATATATATACTCAGCCCTGTTAAGGGGATAAGCCGGTCTTAAGCTTTTCACCTGATCAACATTTTAGTAAGCGCTTTATTTATAATAATACATGTTGTATCATGGAAAAAAACGCGGAATTCCAACCTTATTTTTAATCAGTTCAACCTACTTGGAGGAATTAAAATGAACTCACCCATTCTCCATTTCATTTCGCCGCCCATTCCCTATTTTGTAGACTGTGGGCACGCCACCTATGCTGCCGGCGATTACCACATCAACCGCAACTGCATCGGTGTGTTTGATCTGATCGTCGTGCTGAAAGGAACCCTTCCTATCGGTGAAGACGGCAGAAACTGGAATCTGCAGGAAGGAGAGATCCTGATTCTCCATCCCGACGGGCATCATTACGGCTCTGCTCCCTGCACCGAGGATACCAAGATCATCTGGATTCATTTCCAGACGTTTGGCAGTTGGAAGGAATGTACGGATATGGATGAATGCCTGGACAATCAGACCCAGCTGATCGAAAGCCATAAGCAGAAGGCCTATCTGAACCATGCCGATGTTTGCTCCATTTTTATCCCTAAGCATATGAAGATTACCGCCAAGGCAAAGGAAGTGCTGGAGCTGTTTTTTGAACAGGAGCATGAACCCCAGTCCCTGCGCAACTGGAAACGCCAAGCCTCCTTTCAGCTCTTACTGCAGCATCTCGACCGCGATCTGGCCTTCCCTTCCGATGCAACCGCCATTCAGCTTGCAGAGAGGGTAGAGTTGTTTATCCGCTGCAATTATACCCGTGATATTACCAACTCCATCCTGCAAAAGGAGCTGAATTATCATCCGAATTATCTGGCCAAAAGCATGCTTAAGGTCTATGGAATGACGCCGATGGCTTATTTGCAGAACTACCGTCTGGAGCAGTCCAAACGCCTGCTGCTGCAGACTGCCTGGTCTGTGGCCCGCATCGCCGAGGAGGTCGGATTTCATCACGTCTCCCATTATTCCTCCCGTTTCTCCAAGAAGGAGGGTCTCTCACCATCAGGCTTCCGCAGCAAATTCATCCGGGAACGCTAGACATACCGCAATCGTCAGCAGAACAAAGAAACAGCAGAGGAACAGGCCTCAATCCTTGGCCTATCCTTCTGCTGTTTCTGCTGTTAATGAATGAATTTAAGTGAGCATAAGTTGTAGATTATTTCAGACGGTAGAGCTGTACTCCATGTGCAGGTACCAGAGCCGTGATCTTCCGATGCTGTATCGTTGCCGACTGGTGGCTCCACAATTCCAAAGCTTCTGCCGCTTCACCCACTCCAAGCTCTTCTAAATCTAGAGATAACTCACAAGGAACATCGCCAACATTAAATAAGGCCGCATACTGGACGCCCTCTTCCCCCACTGCGCTCCATACGATGCTTTGGTCCTCCCGGCTAATCTGTCTCGCCCCGGAGCTGTTGCGGTGCATATGTAGCACTTCACGGTTGGTCAGCAGCGATAAGGTCCATTCATCGTTATCCCTCAGTTCTCCGCCAAACATAAGTGGTGAGCGGAAAATAGACCACAATGTCATCATGGTGAGTTGCTCATCGGGTGTAAACCGGGTATACCGGTCGGTCCCTCCGCCGTCTACAGAATGGATACCAATATGCCCAAGCGGGAGCATATCACAATCCGGCCAGCAGCCTGGCCCCGGTCTTCCCTCCCATTTGGAGCAGCGGTCGAACATATCCAGAAGCAGCGGCCACAGATCCCAGAAATCATCAGTAACACGCCACATATTAGCATTCTCTTCGAAAAAATCAGCATATTCCACCGGAGCAGGCCCCGGAGAAAGGCTTAATATCATAGGCCGCCCGCAGCGGTCGATGGCTTCCCGGATCATGCGGATTTCGTCCCGGTGGGTATCATACAGCCTGGAGGCTGCGATATCATCAACTTTGATGAAATCAACACCCCATTCTGCGTACAGCTCGAATAATGAATCGTAATAGGCCTGCGCTCCATCCTTGGAGGCATCTACCCCATACATGTCCGTATTCCACGGACAAATGGAATTGGTATGGGCGATATCCCGGGCTGTGCTATCGCTGCCCTTGATCGGCGTATTATTATGCACAACCTGACGCGGAATGCCGCGCATGATATGGATACCGAACTTCAAGCCGAGACTGTGAACGTATTCGGCAAGCGGTGCGAAACCTTGGCCGCCAGCGGCTGAAGGGAATCTGTTAACCGCAGGGATCAAGCGGGAGAAGACATCCATTTCCAAGGGCACAAACGGCCGGTATTGGGAGGAGTAGGCCTGAGGCTCGTACCACTGAATATCGACAACTACATATTCCCACCCGTAAGCTTTAAGGTGCTCTGCCATATAATCGGCATTGCCCCGAATTTCCGTTTCTGTAACCGCCGCTCCATAACAATCCCAGCTGTTCCAGCCGAGTGGTGGATAGGGCGCAACATTTCTATGGCTCATTGTCATTCTCCTTATCATTAAGTAGTAATAAGTTGCTTACCTTCACTTAATGATAATCCGAATAATGACTTGAATCTATAGTGATTTAAAGCGACGGATAGCACAAAATTGCGCCTAGGGTTTTATTTATGGGATGGACTGGCTCCTTAGTCGAAAAATAGACGCTGGTACAGCAGGTTATCCTGACCACTGCGGAATTCTCCGGGAGTGAGTCCGGTAAGGTTGCGAAAAGCTTTTATAAAGTAGCTGCCGCTCGAATAACCAACCTGACCGGCAATCGCCTGTATGCTGGAGTCGGTATGGCGGAGTAGCTCCATTGCTTTTTCTGTTCTGACACGGTTCAAATAGCTGTTGGGTGTCATTCCCGTAATCTCGGCAAATCGCCGAATCAGATGATATTTGGATAATGACACCTGCTCTGACAGCTGCTCCATACTGATCATGCTGGCATAATATTGCTCAATATATTCGGAAGCCTGCCTCACGTTTGTTGGCCATTCCGCTCTGTTGCGAAGATTGGAAGTAGGGAACCGGCACAACTCGGTGACAAACTGATAGACATAGGATGAGGACAACAAGGGGTCGGTGATCCGACCAGCAAAGGCTTCGGCAAATATGAAATACAGCAGACGGATAGGCAGACTTCTACTGGACAATTGCGGGGTTTCGCCACATTCTTTAATGAAGAGCTTCCAGTGCTGGAGCACTAACGCGGGCCGGAATAACAGGAAATAGAACTCCCAGGGCTGACTGGCAGCCGCGGAATAATAGTATCTATGGTTTCCAGGAATTTCAGCCAAAAAAGCCTGCTCCGGTCCGATTTGATGCCTGTGGTTCCCGAGTTCAAAAGTTCCTTCACCCGCCACCGTATATTGGAACAACAGCAAAGGCCCGTCATTCCGCAAATTTCCGTCCCAGATATAGGAAGGGGTGTCCACCATCTCATGCCCGACTGCGAATAAACCGCACAATGGAAGTTCCTGATCTTCGGAGAACCGGAACCCAAATGTACCGAATTTGGAATTCATCGCCGCCCCCCTCTCTTTTTTAACGATTATAGCATGATACGTAACCTTTCTCTTTCTAAGACGTATGAACTACAACACTTGGAACAACTACGCTATCCCAGAGGAGTGAAGCCTATGAAGAGATATGGATTAAGTCTGCTGCTGCTTGTGTTGCTGATCGTACCGGGCTGCGGGATTGCTGAGAAGGTGGGAGACAGCGTCAGCTTTGCTACCGATACGGCGTCGTATATGCAGGCGTTGACGGATTTCGGGCAAGAGATGGACACCCTGGCCAGCAATGCGTTGACTGACGTGCAGACCAGAGAAGAATTGACGGCCAAGTTAACTGCACTTAAGGAGCAAATCGTTTCTTACGCCAATTTGGAAGTGCCGGAATATGCCGCGAATCTGCACCAGTCCATCGTCGGATATAACGAGACACTCCAGCAGGGCATCGATCAGGCCCTTACTAATGTGGAGCAAGGTAAAGCGGCTTTTGAATCGACCGGAATTCCGGATACGTTGAACAAACTGAACGAACTATTGAATCAGATTGCACAGCTAAGTCCGCAGTAACATTGTTTGCATTACCAACAATCGCCCACAGGAGCTCAAGCATCCTGTGGGCGATTGTTAATGATTATTCCAATTTAGCTGAAAGAATTGTTACTACTTAGGACCCCAGCCATATCCCCAAGTGGGTTTGCGCCTTCGGAGTAGTACAACAGAGGTGGCGCTCACCAGAACACCCAACCTTCGTCCAACTAGCGGTAGAATTTCCCTATCATTCCTCACTGCACCTAAGTAGCAACCAAGAATTTCACTATTCCTCTCCAAGCTCCGCGATCCGCTGCTGGATGCGCGGAAACAGCCCCATGGCATTCTGGTAAAACACCTTCTCGTGATGCTGCTCCGGTACCAGCCGGCGAACGAATTCTGCATACAGGTCGATTGGCGCAAGCGGCCAGTCGGTTCCGAACAGCATTTTCTCGTAATGATCGGAATACACCAGTGCCCGGCGGAAATGGTCCATGAACAGCGGTTCATTCATGAACCGTTCAAAATGAGGCCGGTCACCAACAACGAGACCGGACAAGTCGGCATATACATTCGGGTTCTTGGCCACCACTTCGGCTGCGTCCATCACCCAGGGATCACCCAGATGACAGATCATGAAGTTCACTCCGCGCTGCTGGTAGGCCAATTCATCTACGGTGAGCGGATGCGAATACTTGAGCAAGCCGTTCATCGAGTAGGTATCGCCGGTATGAATCACCACAGGCATGCTGTACTTGGCAGCCAGCTCATAGACCGGTGTGTAGATTGTGTCATGGACGTAATGATGGTAGTACCCGGCATACAGTTTGATTCCCGCCACCTCGGGAGCCTGCAAGCGCGCTTCGATCCGGTCAAGCTCCTTCTGGGCTTGCTTCCCGGTGAGCAGATTGGGATTGATGCCCACGCATTCCATCAGGAACGACGGAACACTGTCTTCCAGGTCAAGGCCCATCGGATTGGGGGAATGGGAATCGGGAAAAGCACCCTTGGTCTGCTCCGTGACGCCCATTCCAATGCCAAGAATAACGTCGTTCTTGTCAAACTCCGCCTTAAGGCCTGCGGCAGTGTAATCAACTTTGGACAGATCCGTCGCTGTTTGATGGAAGCTCTCGATATCTGACAGATGGATATGAATATCAATGATCGGCATGTAAGGTCTCCTTCTCTTCAGCAGGACTGGCAAAAGTCAGCTTAAGAAAACTTCGGACATCCTCTGAGTTCACAGCGATTCGTCCCAAGATCAGAAATGTCGGCTGTGTCCAGACGGTTTCCCCATTCCGAAGTGAGAGCTGGTGCCCTACACCGTGACTAAATACCTTGTTGTTTACATAGGCCGATGAGCTCTGATTAGGATAACTATTCACCACATGCAGCATGTCCTTACGGGAAAGCGCGCCGATTCGTAACAGTCCCTTGGAGTCAAGCTGGGCTTCCAGCTTCCCAAGAAGGAATTGTCCTTCCCCTGGGATTTCCACCACTCCTTCAGAGAAGACAGGCGAAGGTCGAAAGAAATTGTCATCGTTTAGTGAAAAATGCGACAGCATCACGCCACTCCCGTTGGTCACCGAATGCAGTACACAGAGAACAGGGACACCAGGCAGCATAAGGTAATGCTGGTTGATCGTGATTCCTCGATTCGCTTCGTGCTTCTTGATGTGAGTGGTCATGCAGATTCCCTTCCAGACGTTGCCGTGCTCATCCTTCCGTTCCGCCCAAACCGCTTCTCTCGGCTCCTGCTGCCGACTGAAGCCACTTATACCAGGGATACTTACGCCGAGTCCGCCATACCAGGGATTCCACCAGGAACGGGGGACCGGTTCCGGATACGAGCTGTCCAGCCATTCTTCGCCCTGGTACTTCAGGGAATGCACTACACTGCCGAATCCGGGGGCAGCGGCTATGGAGAGAACTCCGTTGTTCACCGTATACACGGGACCAGCCCCACCTTCCTGTATCTCACAAGTGACGCTTGCTTCGGCCTTGGGGAACCACAGAGCCGACCGCTCCTGAATCCGATCCTCACCGCGATAGACGGCACGGACCTTCCAACCGGATTCGACGTCCCCCTGGCTATTCTCTTCCTCAGGAGAGAACTCCACCTGAGCGGAATGCAGGTCCTGCTCTCGGTCTAACTCCATGTCGGCGACCTTCCGCTCCGGCTCCCCGCCATGTTGCACATACAGTTCGAGGCTCCCGGCGAGCGGAACCATCTTTCGTTCGATTAGCTCCGCGCTCAGCGACCCCGCCACGAACGGATTGCCGCCGCCAAGCGCCAGTTCGAGATGATTGTCCAGCACCGGAACAACCGGAGTCGGCAATTTCCGGGCGAAGGAGCGGAAATCCGACCACTTGGCGAAGGTGTTCAGAGCAAATACGGTTGGCATCGTCTTCACTACGGCTCCGGGAGCGATTCGGCCAAGATCATGCTCCAGTCCGAGCGGATATTCCGAGCGAAGCAGCTTCAAGGAAGGGTCCCAGCAGATCCCGCAAGCGAAGTTCTCTTCCTTGCAGAACAGCCAGTTCTCAGTGATCTGGGCGCTGTCCCAATGATCCGGATCGCCGGAGTAAGCCTCGCCCATATCGACATAACGGCCCTGGTACGGCAGGATGAGCCGGTTGCCGAAGAAACCGAAGTTCGTCAGCAGATACACGTTCTCTTCCAGCTCTTTGCTGCTGAGGTTGCAGATTTCGTAATGAAATTCGGCGATACCGCTTGCGAACAGCTTGGTCACCAGCTTCAGCTGCAGGCCGGGGTAGTTCTCCGATTCGTAGAGAGCTTCCAGAATCTGACTCTCCCCTTCCGGATAGATCTTCACTTCTGTGGCCTGCTTCTTGGAGAATTCTTCTGCGAACGGCTTACCCAGCTTGGGATAGTTCCACCAGAAGCTGTGGTGGGAGCCTGGATACTCGATCCAGAGGTTATTATCCAGCCTGTTAAGGTGAAGGGAAACTGCACCATTCACGGCGACCCATTGATCCCCGTTCTCCCCTCCATAACGGCCTTGCGTTCCCTTCATCAGAACGGACAGCTTGCTTGTGAAGGAAACTGCCTTCTTGTCAGCCGAAACAGCCGTAACTACAATCTCGCGCGAGTAGAGTCCGTAGGACCGCAAGGTGAAGGGTATCGGTACTGATGCTTTGCCCTTAGCCGAAACCGTGAAGCGTACCGAACGTTCGGCCCATTCCACAAATTCATCTTCCGGCAGGTCCAAAGAGAACTCCGCCTCCGAGTCGAAATTGTTCTCCACATTCAGATACAGCTCGGACGGAATGCCCGGATGCAGTTCTCTGGTTGGCAGCACCATCTTCATCTGAACCGGGAATTTCGGAGCGATGCCCATACGGAACTCGGCCCTCTTGCCACCGATGACCCATGTACTCATGACAACGGGATGGGTCTTCTTGTTGTTCTGCTCCTCCAGGATCGGGTCTAACTCGAATTCACCCTCCACAATTACAGTTTCTCCCGGAGCGATCGTTCGCGCGGCATCCAGAGCAAACCGGATACTCTTATCGTTCTGACCCTTGATCTCTATCGAAAGTTCGGTTGCCGAGCGGTTCTCAATACGGTAGCGAACCCTATAGGCGGAACCGAACACAAGATCATGGTTCTCGATCTCTGTGGAGATCGCATATTCCGGCGTGTCGAGAGCAGTCAGCCCGCGACCAGTCTTCTCAAATTCCGCCCGCAAGGCAAGCTCTCCCTTATGCCAGGTGTAATCCAGGAAATCGAAGCCGCGCTCATGGCGGCCATCCGGCTCAATGACGAGTTCACGAGTGCTGTCTGCATACCAATCGAGCTCCTCGAAATAAGGGGCTAGCGCTTCGGTTTGTAATATCGTTGGAATGAAGTTCATCAGGTGGACAGAATCATCATTTCTCTCCCAGAAGAACCCACATTTCTTGTACATCGGTACAGCCTTGGTGTTGCCCGCCCAGGTGAACAGATCAAGTCGCGGCCAACCCGCTTCAACTGTCTTGCGGACGGCGTTCAATATCAGATTGCGGCCGACCTTACAGCCATGATAATCGGGTCGCACATTCAGCAGCGGTACATACAAGGCCCCTTCGTCATGTTGGTAGTGGGCGAAGCTGCAGAAGCCGACAACCTCCTTGCCATCGACAGCAAGAAACGCATGAAGACTAGACGAGATCTCCATTTGTCGGCGCACGCTGTCCTCTGTTCTCTGGTTGGTGCCGCCACCCCAACTTTCGTTGCTGCGATTCCACATGTCAGCGAGCGCTCCAGCATAAGAAGGATCATATTCAATAATACGGATTTGTTCAGTTGAGGTATTTGTTGTCATACTCTTATCCCCTTATCTTCATCTATTAGTGCAGCTCTTACAAATATTGCCTAGAGTCATAGTCTTATCATACTATACTATGGATGTGTTTCAGTAATCTACGAATCAGGCACTTTTTTTATCCTTAACCAAGGTGGTGCTTGCAATACCTTTAATTTAATATGTCAAAATTATTGTATTGACACGATAAAATATTTAAAGTTATGATAGCCTTCAATGAGAATGATAATCATTAATTATTTGGGGGATATTTTGAGATGATGAATCGGAAGTTTCTGGCTCCATTACTTACAGGGATCATGGCTGTCGGCCTGCTGGCAGGCTGCGGCGCAAACAATGCAAAAGATGCCAGCTCTACGAATTCGGGAGAGAGCCAGCCGACCGCGACTGCACAGGCTGCTGAGCAGGAAGTGAATGTATATTCCGCCCGCAGTTATGACGTAGACGCTCTTCTGTATGAGAAATTCACTACGGAAACCGGAATTAAAGTAAACGTAATTGACGGCAAGGCCGAGGAATTGATTGAACGTCTGAAGCGTGAAGGAGAAAGCACACCGGCAGATTTGTTCCTTACCGTTGACGGAGGCGTATTGAACAACGCCAAGCAGGCTGGTTTACTCCAGCCTGCAGCTTCCGAAATCATTGACCACAACGTGCCGAAGGAACTCCGCGATCCTGACAATCAATGGATAGGTCTTTCCACACGCGCCCGTGTCATCGTCTATTCCAAGGATCGCGTAAAACCGGAGCAGTTGTCCACCTATGAGGACCTGACTAGCCCGGCTTGGAAAGGCAAAGTGCTGGTCAGACCCTCTTCAAGCTTGTACAACCAGTCTTTGCTGTCTTCCTTCATTGAACTGAACGGTGAAGCGAAGGCTGAGGAATGGTCTAAAGGTCTGGTCGCCAACCTGGCTCGCACTCCAGAAGGAAACGATCGTGACCAGGCCAAGGCTATCGCCGCCGGCGTAGGTGATCTTGCAATTATGAACACTTACTATGTAGGCCTGATGCTGAATTCGGATGATCCCGAAGAAGTGAAAGTCGGTCAAAGCATCGGTATATTTTTCCCAAACCAGGACACAACAGGAACTCATGTAAACATCAGCGGCGTTGGCTTAATTAAGAACAGCAAAAATACGAAAAATGCTGTGAAGCTGATCGAATTCCTGACCGGTGCCGAAGCTCAGACCATGATTACCAATGAGAACTACGAGTTCCCGGTAAATGCTGAGGCAGAACTGCCTGAACTGCTCAAATCGTGGGGAACCTTCAAAGCGCAGCAAATCGACTTTAACAAACTGGGCGTTTACAATGCCAAAGCTATTGAAATCATGAACAAAACAGGCTGGAAATAATATATGAACTTAAACACTGTCAAGCTACAAATGAAAAGACGTTTTAGCGTGTGGCGGATCGTGAGCTTGGCGGGGGCAGCAGTCATTTTGCTGCCTATTTTTTTCGTATTCCTTTCGATTTTTGATGCGCCGAACCAAAACTGGGTACAAATCAGAAAGTATCTGATCAAGGATTATTTCAGCCAAACGATTCAACTGACACTGACTGTTGCCGTGCTGACGGCAATACTTGGGGTGACGCTAGCCTGGTTGGTAGCCGTGTTTGATTTTCCGGGTAAACGATTCTTCAGATGGGCACTTGTGCTGCCTTTGGCGGTTCCTCCTTATATAGCGGCCTTTACGTACAGCACAATGTTCAGCTACACCGGTGTGGTTCAGACCACCCTGCGGAATCAATTGGGGATCGTACCCAATCAGGAACTGATCACGTTCTCCTTCATGCGGGGTGCGGTCATTGTGTTCACCTTGTTTCTGTTTCCCTATGTCTATCTGATCACTAAATCTTTCCTGGAAAGACAGAGCGCTTCCTATATTGAAAATGCCCGGCTGCTTGGGAGAAACGGTTGGTCCATCTTTATCCGGATCGCGATTCCGCTGTCCCGTCCGGCCATTGTAGGCGGCGTCAGCCTGGTCATATTCGAGGTGCTGAGCGATTACGGGGTTACGAGTTACTTTGGAATCCAGACGGTGTCTACGGCGATTTTTCAGACCTGGTTCGGAATGTATGATGTCGATTCGGCCATGCGCCTTGCTGCCTGGCTGATGGTTATTGTGATAGGCCTGTTCTTTGTGGAAATGCTGCTTCGCAAACGGCGGGCCTACAGCTCAACGACGAGCACAACCAAGCCGTTGACGCCAAGACGCCTTACAGGAATGCAAGGAATGACTGCAGCCGGTTTCTGTATGCTGGTCTTTTGTGCATCATTCCTCTTTCCTCTTCTGCAGCTGATTGTATGGGCCGTCTGGACCTTCGATGCCGTGTGGAACGCAGACTTTATCTACCTCTTCTACCAGACCTTATCCGTAGCTGCGGTTTCCACCCTCATCATCATGGTGTTCGCACTCATTGTCGCGGCGGCGAACCGTTCGCGTTCTGCTGCTTCATTGTTTCTCTCCAGAGCTGTAACAGCCGGATACTCCATGCCCGGAGCCATTATCGCCATCGGTGTGTTGGTCGTGTTCCTTCAGATGGATAAAGGCTGGGCTGTCATTCATCACCGGTTTGCTTTAAACGGAACCCCACTGGTGCTCAGCTTGACCCTGGCCATGCTGGTGATGGGTTATGTGATCCGCTTTATGGCTACTGGTTACAATGCCGTGGAAGTAGGCTTTGAGAAAACAGGGCGGAAGTTCACGGAAGCATCGAGGATGCTGGGCCATGGCCTGACGCGAACATTTTTCAGCGTTGATTTGCCGTTAATCAAGGGGGCTGTAATGAGCGGCTGCATCTTAACCTTTGTGGAAATCTGCAAGGAACTGCCGCTTGCTTTAATATTAAGACCTTTCAATTTCGAGACTCTGGCTACAAAAGCTTACCGATATGCTAACGACGAACAGATTTTCAAAGCATCCATCCCATCGCTGCTGATTATCTGCATCAGCTTCATCTCGGTTTATATTATGCATCACTTGGACAGGAAGTGGGACAAATGAGTCTAGTAGAAATCAGCAATCTTTCGTTTTCTTACGGACGGGGAAACGCCCCGGTTATTGATCAGTTCTCCTGCTCCATTGAAAAAGGGGAAACGGTCGGCATCGTCGGGGCCAGTGGTAACGGAAAAAGCACGCTGTTGAGGCTGATCGCGGGCCTGGAAATTCCAGCAGGAGGAGAAATCCGGATTAACGGACTGCCTGTAGTCAATGAAAGCACCTTTGTCCAGCCGGAGCGCCGCGGAGTAGGTATGGTGTTCCAGGATTACGCGCTGTTTCCTCATATGTGTGTCCGTAAAAATATTGAGTTTGCCCTTCACCAGCTTCCGCGAAAAGAGCGAGCCAAACATCTGGAGGAAATGCTGGAGCTTGTGCATCTCACCGATTATAAAGAACGCTATCCCCATGAGCTCAGCGGCGGCCAGCAGCAGAGGGTGGCCCTTGCCCGGGCACTGGCGCAGAAGCCGGCAATTCTACTGATGGACGAACCATTCAGCAACCTTGATGCGGGGCTGAAAGACTCGATCCGTTCCGAGCTGCTGACGATACTAAAGAAAGCGGAAATGACCTGCTTGTTCGTTACGCATGACTGGGAGGATGTCGAAGCAATCAGTGACCGGTCCATACATTTACAATCTTAAACACATTGAATATGTCTCCCTCTTTCACCTTGTTGCACCTTTTTAGTATAATGGTTAGGATGGACAACAGGAAAAGAGGAAACGAATGCCTACTATATTGGTTGCTGACGACGATGCGAACATTCGCGAACTTGTTTGTTTGTTTCTACGCAATGACGGATTTCAAACAGCCGAAGCGGCCGACGGCAAGGAAGCATTGAGCGTCTACGCCTCGACGCGTGTCGATCTTGTCGTACTCGATATTATGATGCCGATTATGGATGGTTGGACGTTATGCAAGGAGCTGCGAAGAGCCAATCCTGATCTTCCTTTACTTATGCTGACTGCAAGAGGCGAAACATGGGAGAAAGTGAAGGGTTTCGAGCTTGGGACAGATGATTATTTGACGAAACCATTTGATCCGTTGGAGTTGACAGCTCGTGTGAAAGCACTACTGAAGCGATACCGGGTTGGCTCCACGCAGACGATCCAGTTCGGCAACATCATCCTGGATCGGCAGACCTATAAGGTGATGAAAGGGTCGGAGTCGCTCACGTTGCCGCTCAAAGAGTTCGAATTGCTGTATAAGCTCGCTGGAACACCCGGACAAGTCTATACGCGCGAGCAGTTGATCGATCAAATTTGGGGGATTGATTACGCTGGAGATGATCGAACGATAGACGTACATATTAAACGCCTGCGCGAACGGTTCGCGGCTACACCCGATTTTCGTATCGAGACGGTGCGTGGGCTTGGCTACCGGCTTGAGGTGTACGAATGATCAGATCCTTATATATACGTGTTGTGCTGACATATCTGGTGTCCGTGATCGGGGGCACACTCATTGCTTTATTGGTGGCCACTTGGGGATATGAAGATAAATTGAACGAAAACTTGCAAATCACCTTACTTGACTTCGGCCAGGACATCGTCCGGATCTACGAGACATTACCGTTACGTGAAGCGGACTCGTTCATCAGTGAAATGAAGCAGCTCAATTCCTATTACATTCGAATTTACGAACAAACGGGTCAGTTTCAACCTTACGGAGAGCCTAGGGAACACCCTGCTTCCACTATAACGAAGGAACAAGTAAAGCAAGTCCTGGATGGACAAATTTTTCAAGTCAGGACGAATGGTCTTAATCCTATCCTCTTAGGGCTGCCGATGAAGACGGAAATGGGGATGAAAGCGATGTTTGTAGAACAGAGCACCCCCTCTTCCGCATCTTTTCTGGTCAAGTGGATTTATACTTTCTTGGCCTATTCGTTGATAGCAGGATGCTTATTGATTCTGGTTGCCGCCATGTTCCTGATCAGACCGATTAAACAGCTGACACAAGCGACCCGACGTATTGCAGCCGGAGATTTCAACGTCAAGCTGAATATTAAACAAAAGGGTGAGCTGGGTACGTTGGCCCGCAGTTTCGAACAGATGATGTATGATCTACAGCAGCTTGAGCAGATGCGCAGGGAATTCGTAACCAATGTGTCGCATGAAGTCCAGTCGCCGCTCACCTCGATATCCGGTTATGCTATAGCGCTCAAACAAGTAGACATCGCAGAGAACGAACGAAACCGTTATCTCGATATTATCATCGCTGAAGCGGCTCGGATGTCCAAGATGAGCGATAGCCTGCTCAAGCTAAGTTTGCTTGAATCTCAGTCACAGCAGCTACGGCTGGTCAAGTTCGGCCTTGATGAACAGATCAGACGGGTCATCGTGGCAATCCAGCCACAATGGTCAGCTCGCAACATCCGTTTCGAGCTCAATTTGAAAGCAGTTAGCCTAACGGCTGACCATGACCTGTTAAATCAGGTATGGACCAATATACTCGGCAATAGCATCAAATTCTCCAAGGATGGAGGCGTTATTGATGTCAGCATCACACAAGACATCAGAAACGTGACCGTCCGTATATCCGACACTGGCATTGGGATTTCCCTAGAGGATCAGAAGCGTATATTCGAACGGTTCTTTAAGGCTGATCGTTCCCACAGTCGTAAATTTGAAGGCAGCGGTATGGGACTTGCCATTGTTAAACAGATCGTATTGCTTCATCAAGGTGAAATCCGAGTGGAAAGCGAACCGGGTCGAGGAACGAGCGTTATTGTCACCTTGCCCACCACAACGCCAACAGATTAGTTAGATTCATTCCTCATGCTACGATTCATGTGCAAGCTATCTCGCCTAATGACTCCGTAGCATTTTTTTGCTTGTTCATACTCCGTTCATATTGTCGTCACAGGGAGTACATCTTTGTCGTGTAAGCTTTGCTGTAACGGCCCGCCTAAGGTAGCCCAATAAAGAGATGGAGACAGGAGAAGATGAATGTGGAACTACAAGAAGAAGTAATGAAAAAGAGAATGGGTAAACCGCTTCGCATTATACTGAAATCCATAGGAGCTATAGCTGCACTAATGGTACTTTTTCTAGCCATTGTTTTTATCGTTAATATGATCAGCAACAAATCAGAGCAAGGTAAAATTCAATCCTATGGTCAGTTAGTCCCTGTAGATGGGAAAAATATGAATGTGATGATTCAAGGAAAAGGCGAAGAAACCGTCGTGCTCTTACCTGGTTATGGCACAGCGGCACCAGCTCTTGATTTCAAGCTGCTAGTGGACGAGCTATCGCCATTTTACAAAGTTGTCGTGGTTGAGCCTTTCGGTTATGGATTAAGTGATGAAACCGACAAGGAGCGAAGCACGGAGAATATTGTAAGTGAAGTTCATGAAGCTCTGCAGCAGCTTAATATTGATCGTTACACGCTCATGGGTCATTCCATTGCGGGCATTTATGGACTGGATTATGTGAACAAATATCCTAACGAAGTGAGTGCATTTGTCGGAATCGATAGCAGTGTTCCAACACAACCGGGTATGGATGTTAAATTCCCATTAAAAACGTTTGATTTCCTCAAAAAATCAGGTCTCTTAAGAATGATCAAGAAAGTAAGCGGAGACCCCTATGCTTCCTTATCATTTGATGATCAAACCAAAGAACAAATGAGAATGATATCGAATAAAAACGGGAATAATGCCACTACCTTAAATGAAATGAAACATATTTCTTCTAATTTTAAAGGGGCTCAACATTTAACATTCCCTCAAAATCTTCCTGTTATTTTCTTTATACAAGCGAATAACACAGGCGTTAAAGGATGGATACCCCTGCATGAAGAGCAGGTCAAAGATTCTGTACACGGAAAAGTGGTAACCATGGATGGAGAACATTATTTACACCATACTCTATCAAAAGAAATCGCTCAGGGCTTCAGGGGATTTATGGAAGAAATCAAATAAACTCAAAATAAAACGGAAAATAAGCCCGTGTGACTAATCACACGGGCCTTTTTGTCAGTTCACTCATAACCTAACGCTTCGCCGCAGCCAAAATCTCATCTGCCACCAGATCAGGGTGAAATTGATGAATATAATGCTCGCTGTCCTTAATCATCACCTGCTTGCCTTGTACGGACCAGGATGGAAATTTTGCTTGGGATTGAGTCCAGTCCTCTTCACTCTTTCCGAAGTAATCGGAGGTCAGCACGGTGAATGGGAAAGTGAAAGTCTGTTTATGATCCAATACAATCTTCGCATTAGCTTGGTGTTGAGCCAGTTCGTCATCGATATTAGCATTAGAGAGCTTAAGCAATGTGGCCTTAATGTCCATCGCCTTCAGCTCATCTGGAACAAACTTTAAGCCGTTGCGAGTTGCACGTGAGTTCTCTAGAATACTATCAGAGGTGAGTAGCATCCGCAGCACTCCAGTATGTATCAGCAGCTGTTTGCCAAACCCTCCACTGGCTGGAACATCCACCCCATCATAATAAAATTCCGGGCTTCCGCTATCCAGCATCACCATGGCTTGTACCTCATCAGGGTATTTCTGTGCGAACCGGATCGTTTCCAAAGAACCCAGTGAATGTGATACTAACACGTAAGGCGGCTTTTGGCCAGATTCCTGCAGCAATTGATGTATTTCACTGGATATGGTGTCGACATCACGCTTCTTGTCTGTCGTATCGCTATACCCATAGCCGAATCGGTCGTACACGGCGAATTTAACATGTGGAGCAAGCTTGTCATACAGCGGATAGAAATCAATATACGGATTGGCCGTGCCCCACCCGGAAGCGAGCACAACCGTCACATCACCTTGACCGCCGGTATATAGGTGCATGTTTTTCCCATTCACATTGTACAGCTTGCCGCTGGGAGTATACGATTTCAGATCCTTACGGGTATTCACCTGTTCAACTACCAAGCTTGAAACCAGTAGAAGTACAATCGCCAGACCCCCGAATAGAAGGGTCCTTTTTAATCTTTTACGCCATTTTTTCATTCCACTCACTCCTTCTATGCCTCATATTGTACATAATCAATCTTAACTAAGCGACAACAGTATCTTAATTCCAGCTTAATTCATTGTCGTATTGTTAAGCCACTATGATACCCTGGACTGGGGAGCGTGGGAGAGCAAAGTGAAACATTGTGTGCCTGCCGACAAACAGCAGCATCTGTTAACCTATTTCACAAGGGCTGACCTCAACGAGATGGAGACGGCAATGAAGCAAAGCATGGTTACTACTCAGGCCCCCGCGAGACTCCAAGCCCTTGAACTAGGTAACCTGCTTCTAGCGGACCGTATAGCCCCTATTTCCTCCTATCTGCGATCTTTTGACGTCTTACGGACCGTATAGCCCCTAAGTCGTCAAAACAGGCTCTAAAGCGAGGGTTTTCTGTGATATAGAGGCTCATGGGTCCGTTAATCCTGCAAAACGGCCTATGTACAGCAAATAGAGGCTCCTGAGTCCGCAACCGTCTGAAATCGAAGCGAGGGTTACGAGCGAAGAGGGCTAGGGAACCTAAGTAGTAACAAAGCATGCTTCTATTCCAGCAGGATACAGCAGAGATTTGTGCCACACAAGGCATCGAATACCCCGCAGTTATTGCGGAGCAGATCATCTCATATTTCAACCGGAGATTGGATGGCGAGGAATGGGTGTAGTGGTTAACTTATTTGCAGCTGCGCAAATCTAAAACTATCGTATCCTTAATATTCATTGGGTTCGCCACCTTCCAGCTGTTTCAAATCAACGCTCTGCCTTCAACCAGATAATGATCCGCAGTAAACGAAACATTAATCGAATACTCTAACCTTATCGATTCTTCCTCCAAGTTGATGATATAGACTTCTTCGTAAGGAGTTTCTATGTACTTCAACATGATCTTTAGAGTCTGTGGACCCATCCAACTTGCATTAGTGAATACGGGCTGGAGATGCAGCTCCAAATCTTTTTTGAAAAAAGTGTTATACCTTGTCACCCTTTCCACCTGTGCTGTTATAGATCTAAGGGTTCCTGCTTGCTGAATCTCCAGAAGGATTTCCGGATCTATGGTTAACTGTACTCGCTCTATCTCTATGTTATTTGGCTCCATGTGGTAAGATTTCTCAAACCTATCATAGAAAGGTCTAGCCGTTGATTTCATCTCTACAAACGGGCTGCTCAGGGTAGACAGCTTGGACTCAAGTTCATGGTAATCTGTTAAATCGAAATCACTACATTCTTTTGACACGGAGTAGAATATCGTTTCATAGAAATGATCCAGCAACACTTGTAACCTCTTCATACTTGCGAAGCTTGCGGTTGCAGCAATAACGAGGTTCTGGCGGGGCGCTACCAGGCACAGTTGCCCAAATGCCCCATTCCCCATATAACACCCTTCCCGGCAACGGAAGATCTGATAGCCATACCCCTGGGCGAAGTCAATCCGGCCTTCATCCCTGCTGTTATCGCTTTGTTTGGAGATCGCCTGCTGAATAAATGTCGCAGACACGATTCGTTTCCCATTGTACATTCCTTGCTGAAGCAGCATTTGGCCGAATTTGGCTACCGAGCTTGTGGATATATTGAGGCCCATTCCCCCGGCTGTAATGCCCAACGGACATTTTTCCCAGACAGGTCTTTCTATGTCAAGCGGTTCGAATAACCTCGGCATTAAATAATCAACCAAATTCTGACCTGTAACCTTCTCTATAATGGCCGAGAGCATATATGTCGCGTGAGTGTTATACAGATAATAGGTTCCTGGCTCATGCGCTACCTCTAAGGATAAGAAGGCCCGAACCCAATCCTGCTGGCTGACAATATCAGGGTAAGTGTTCATATGATGGCCTGTATTCATTGACAATAAGTGATGGACAGTCATCTTGGATAGATGCTCGGAAACGACCTCAGGTAATTGCTCTGGGAACAAAGAAACCACCGGATCACTCAGTTCCAGCACCCCCTCATCGATGGCAATACCTGTTGCGATAGCTGTAAACGTCTTACTTAAAGAGTATAATGCTTGTATCCCGTCTTTCTCAAAAGGTTCTCTATAGAACTCAACCACCCTTTGGTTGTTCCGCATTAGAATGAAGCTGTTAAGTTCCACGCTCGATTTCTCCAATCCCTGAAAAAACTCGAGTAATGCCCGGGAAGGAATCCCCTTATGCTCAGGATAACCACAGTCGTAATTCACTTGTTCAACTCACATCCTCACACATCATACTTACTGATATTTCCGTTATCCAGCTGCTGCAGGCTATTCTCATAGAACGCCGAGAAGTGTTCATTCCATAGACCTTCCTCCGTCAAGCTAATCCGTTGTTCTTCCATATATTTTTCTTTGGTACCATTTCTTGGCCTCCAACCTGATTGTAAATATCAGCGATGTTGTGCTGAGCTCCATTCACCAAGCGTATGGAAATATTAACCTGATGTCAACTTTATCCTGGCATATCATACATGCCGTGGCCGTCCATCATCCGCAGCACAAATGTGCACCAAAAAAGGCAGTCTAGGACTTTATAGGTCCCAGGGCTGCCTTCTACATTTCGTTATGTGGGAACCGTCAGCGGAAGATGACGCTGCAGCGGTTATATTTTGGCCAAATAGGCTTCTAGCTGGTCGAACGTTCCTCCGAAGCCTTGCTTCATGGATTCAAACATGCCCACGTAGAATTGCTGCTCTTCATCTGTAGCATGAATCGGCCCGCCGCGCAGAGTCATCGTTGTTGTACCGTTTGCTTCTGTAAACGTAACCTCGTTGCGTATTTCGAGCGGAAAAACGGCGCTAAACGGCGCGCGGATCGTGTTGCCCTCCGCATCGGCAAAGGAGTTGACGAATACGATCTTCTCCGGCTGCTCCATCTCAACATAGACGAACTTGCCCCACATCGTCTCGTCACCGTCTGGGGTTTGCATTCTGTAGTGGAATACACCCCTTGGACGGAAATCCAGCTTCACAACGCTAAACTTGAAGCCTGTAGGCCCCCACCAGTTCTTCAGATGCTCAGCCTCAGACCATACCTTGAACACCAGATCGCGCGGTGCCGCGAGCTCTCTGGTAATTACCAATTCATTGCTCTCCTCTTTCGTTGACATGCCGGATGTCCTCCTAAGCTGAATTTTTTAATACATCTTTTGATTGTACACATATTCTTCCAAATAAGCGGAATTTTCATTCCGATTCCACTAATTCCACCTTGTCCCCAACGCTTATCTTCCCTGTTGTGACAACTGAAGCATACACACCGAAGTGCAGGCCAAACTCGGTATTTACTTTTTTCAACAAGGAAGGGTCTCGTTCAAGTGTGTCAGGGTCCATCGTAATCACAGTGCACCGGTTACAATAGCTGTCCACCCGGAGCTGCACATCTCCGATACAGAGCTGCTTCCCGATCCAATTCCCCTCATCCAGGGATTCGTCGTTCAGAGCCACCACAAAGTTGCCGCGGAACCGGCGCTGATCCAAAGATTTGCCCCACATGTCTTGCAGCTTGGCTAAGCTAGCATCGGTAATCAACAGAATACTGGCTCCATCTACGGATAACAGCTGCGGATGCTCGGGGTGGGTTGCTTTGATTCCAGACATGGACACATCCGTTGAGGTCTGACTCTGAATTTCTGCCAGCAGCTCCTTGTCCCAGCCGAATGTCCGCCCGTCTGCTGAGGTGACCCGGATCTCTCCATCTCTAAATTGCGCCTGATAAGAGAGCATATTGGGAATGTTTCTGGCTGTAACATAACGCTTCCAGCCTGTTTTGCTCTCATCATAGAAAGCGCAGAAGCGGTCACCCAGCATTCCATAAGCTTCTACCTCACAGACTTCCAATCCTTCACCCGCAAATGACTTGACCGGATAGCGATTTATTTCACGGATGGTTCCCACCGTTTCTTGCACGATCATACTCCTCCATTCTCTGGCTGCTGACAAGGCTTTGCACGAATTCGGCGACCTGTTTTCTTGTTCTTAAAATAATGACTTGCTGATGATCTTTAGCCTGATCAAGTTTCCTTAAGGTGTTCATTCTGCTTCTTTTTCTATAATTCCAGACCCATTTTATAAATTCCCAATCTAATTTCTCTGCACATTCACCATTCATATCCGGTCTGCTCTTCTTATGATATATCACCCGCCGTTTGATAATCCGGTACATACATAGCAGTCGTGGCAGGTCCAGGAATATAATAACATCCGCCCTTTTGATTCGCGCATCCATCGTCCTTGAATAGTTACCATCTATGATCCAGCGGTCTTCGTTAGTCCATTGTTCAATCCTCTGATCCCACTCTTCATTGGGGGTAGGGACCCAATTAGCCTTCCAGAAATAGCTATCCAAATGGACCACCGGAAGCTCAACTATAGTACCAAGCTTGCCGGACAGCGTGGATTTGCCTGTTCCGCCTGATCCAATAACCAGTATTCGCTTCATATTTCCTCCTATTTCATAACTGCCTAGACTCCATAATGAATAACGTATTTATTTTCAGAAATAGCTTGTCTTAACAGTGTCATTAGATCAAGCAGTTCCTGTGAGGTTCTTGCTCTATGATCCTTCGCTACAATATCATAAAAAGCTGCTAGAGAAGCGGGCGGAATCAGGGTAACTCCCCATCTAGCCAGCGCAAACTCGGGTCTGCTGTAACTATGGGAATACGTTTGGAGTAACGTCAGCTCCTCCCACCACTCGTTCAGATAATCATCATCTATCGCAACACAGTTATATTTCTCAGGTTCATAGTCAGAGTAATCCTTATCCTCTTCGAATATCTCTACTATGCCGAACTGGGCAACACAAGCCACAGGAACACCCTCTTTCCTGATTCTATTGGATTCCGTCGTTTCTATGGGCAAATATAAGGCTTTTTTTGACACAGCACTATCTGCAAGCTACATTTATAAAAAGAACCTGTTCTAAACATTCAGACCTAAATTGTATCGTAAATTGCAGCCAGGAGGAATCCCCCTATGGATAAAAAACTGATGAAGCTTCTAAAAAAGCTGTATCTTCATGCGAATTCCGTCTATGATGCCGAGCGCGCGGTCAGCACCTACCGCACCGACACGTTAAGTCCTCAGGAAACTGAACTACTGCAGCAGCATGGCTGGGAGCTGAATGCCATGGAACACCTGACACATGATGGAGTGAACCGGAAGCTGGTAGACTTGCAAGCAGATGAACGTCTGTCCTGGCCTGTCATTGCCGGAGCCTTCATCGCCGGTGTCGGTGGCAGCTTCCCCCGGGGAATCTCTGCACTTATGAGCTATCATATGATGATTCATATGCAGGAGCATCCCTATGACCAGGCCAAACATTTCATCTGCTGCCGCTATTGTGCCCATCATAGAGACGGCTGGGAGCACCTCTCCTATATACAATACGCTCTTCATCAAGGCCATATTTATGGCAGCAGCAGTGTGGGCGCTTATGCTGACCTGAGTGAATTCGCCAAGCTGGCCGGGGAACAGAGAATCCTCCCTACAGCGGAGGACATCCAGCAGTTCAAGAGCCTGCTGCGGCTTCTTGAAGAGGCTGCCGAGGACGAGTCGCCGGGGCAATTCGAGAAACGCCTCACCACAGAGAAGCTGCTTAAGAGTGGTGCCGGCATCCGCCGGGGTATTCTACAATCCCTTGCCATGGTCGGTGTACTGCCGAACCGGGTGCTGGCGCTTGATCCCGGCCACTGGACTTATATGGAGGATATATTGGAAGGCGAGCCGCAGCTGAACAATACCAAAGGCCGCTCCGATATGCAGATGCCTTGGGCCGGCTGGATCGGCAGCCTGGGTGTCGACCGCGACAAGGCTCAGCAGCTTTTTGGGGAATATTTGAATTAACTCACAGGACGCAACTGCAATTCGTGCATTTATATTTAGTTACCTGACAACCCAAAAAGGAATCCAACAAATGGATTCCCTCCTCCCATACATCGGTGAAGACGTCAAACAGGATGCATGCGTCGATTTTTTTCTCAAAAGCAGCGACTCTTCTCGCATAATATCCGCCTGAATCCGCACATGAATAAATAATACTTAATAAACTCTCGCTTATGGTCACTCACCGATTCGTTAATACCCGTGTAGCGGATGATATCCTCGTACTGCAGTCTGGACAGTTAGTTGAACAAGGTACTCACGCTAAATTGATAGGTCTAGGTAGAGTTTAGGCAGAGCTTTATCGTATACAAGCCGACTCTTATGATAGAAAGGAACTTGTCGTTAACGGAGCTTATTAAATATCCAATCATTTAAAGTTTGTTCGCAAAATATCCACATCCATTCTTCCTAAATTCCAATGAAAACATGTTAAACAAATTGAGAACGGAGGACTGTCAGTTATCCACAGGAAAGGAATGAGATTATTGAATCTTTTAACTCGATTTGAACTGCGTAAAATACTGAGAAGAAAATCCACTTTAGTGGGAATTATTATTATATTGGCTGTCGCTGTCTTTCTAGAATTCATGTCCGTTTCGGGAGAAAATGTTGTAGGCGAAGATGGTAATGATATCTCCGGCCTGTCTGCGATCAGCTTATCCAGACAGAATGCACATAGACTTGCAGGTGAATTAAACACTGAGAGTATTGCAGCAGCTATAGATCGGCACCTTTTAGCGACAAAAAAAACGGAAAATTTAAATAAGACCACAGAAGAGGGAATATCCCTTTCAAATAAGGCTTATGGGAAATATGAACAGAAAGACGTTGAGATCAATAATTTAATTCGTATAGCCTACTCCTCTTCAGATAAATATGATTACTATATTATGGACAAACTTTCTACTCATGATGCTTCTGCTTTCTACCAAAAAAGAATGGATAAGATCAATAAGTATCTCAACATGGAGTTTTCATACGGCAATTATTCTACTGATGAGAAGGATTACTTCAAAGCAATGAATGGTAAAATTAACGTTCCTTTCAAATTTGATTATTCCAGCGGCTGGATGAACTTAATGCGCGATCTTGACCTCGTTATTTTAGTTACCGCCTTTGTCATTAGTCTAAGCGTATCCAGGGTTTTTGCCGGTGAGTACCAGTCTGGGGCAGATTCAATTATCCTCTCTTCACGGTACGGGCGTAGCAAACTGATCAGTGCAAAGCTAAGAGCCAGTTTTCTATTTTCGACGGGTTTGTATTTCGGAAGCATCCTATTTCTCACCGTAATCATGTTGAGTGTGTATGGACAATATGGGTCGGGTTCCAACATACAAATCATTTTATTTCAGTCCCCCTACCCATTAACTATATTCCAGACTTATCTCGCATCTGTCCTAATTGGATATATTGCATGTTTACTGATCATGTCTATTACTCTCCTTTTTTCTGCCAGAATGAAGTCACCATTCTCAGTGATCCTTTGCTCTGTAGTTCTCCTCCTGGCTCCTTTGTTTATTCCGGATAGTAAAAGCAGTCGATTGTTTAATAATCTTCTAAATTTGCTACCTAGCAAAATGTTAGATGGATATTCAGTTTTCGCGCGCTATGAAAGTTACCATGTATTTAATCGTATAATCGCAGAACCTTGGGTTATAGGAGCAGTAGCCCTCACCTTCACATTGGCTTTCCTTCCATTTACCTATCACAGCTTTAAACATCATCAGGTAGTTTAAGGGACGAACGAATCAAATTATGTACAGGGTTTGTTGTCCCATAGGCAATCTTCCTATCTACTCTATGAGTATGTTCTTGGGAAATTCAATCAATTTTAGTATAATAACTTCAGAATCTAAATTTAATATGGCAGGTGGAGACTCAGATGGGCATACAAGCAATTATAGACTTTAGGAATACAATTGAAGAAATATCGATGTTAAAAGAGATTGATGAACATAAATTACTCGACCCCATTAAGGAAGGGAAATGGTCAATTAGGGAGATAGTTGGACACCTATACTATTGGGATAAATTCATCTTAGAACAGCATGTCCCTTCAATAGCTCAAGGGGCAAATCTAATTGCATTTCCAGACCACGACTTCCACAATAATGAAGCGATTCAGCATATCAGTAGCATTGAGAATGTCGTTGCCTTAATTGATTAGTTTATACATACACGTAACCAGTTACTTGAAATTATCAATAGTATCAAAAGTGATACCACAAATGACAAATTCTTCTACTCCCCTTCCCAAATTTTAATCACATTTTTTAACTTCGCCACGATAATTTGCCATTCTGAAACTAGCTCCACATCCACATGAAGCTTTTGCATTAGGGTTATTCAAGGTGAACCCGCCTATCATACCGCCTTCTTCATAGTCAATTTGAAGACCTTCAATATATTTAATACTATTAGTGGATGAAGATTGCAAACAACAGTTGACAATTGCCTTTATCCTGGCAGTTCGTCGCTTTGATCTTAGTCGTTACAAATAATACAAGGACAAGCCATGTGGAGTTTGCTTCACATGGCTTGTCCTTGTATTCACATACTGTATTCTAAATTATTTATAGAGAAATATTCGAGGAAGCAGTTGCTCTTTTCTCTCTTCCTCCCCATTTATATAACAGGAAGCAATCATCAGATCTTAATGTTACCTTGATTGCCCCTCGATCTTTAGGAACTTCATATTAATTGTTTCAAGTACGTTCTTTTCTCTGCTGTCTGCCATATCGCCAAAAGGGGACAAGTCCAGAGAACGACTAACCGGCGATTGCCGGCGTTCGCCCTCCAAAGCACTATCGTCGAGCAGATGGTTCCTCATAGCTTTGCAAGTCCGCGTCGCGCAAAGTTCTTCCGACATAGCCCAACTCTCGACGTGCAGCGGCATCGTTGACTGTGAACTCACGCCCGATCATGCGTATCATCGAGCTACCATTAATACTCCATAGTTCGGTGCAAGAGCAGCCAATGCATTACCTGATATGAACAGAATCATAAGAAAAAGAAGCAACTGCTTTCGCTTCATTCGATGAGTGGCGACTGTGATGATAGGAGCTCCTATAGCCACACCCAGTGCATATCCGGTAATGAGTAACCCTGCTGAGGGGATGGACACCTGCAAGCTTTTGGCCACTTCAGGAAGTAACCCCATAATAATAAATTCAGTCATTCCAATCGCAAATGCCCCTATTGTCAGCGCTAATAGCGCCAAAGTCGGGCTTTTACTTTCTGGTTTATTTTCTATATTCACTGCAACCAAATAAATAACCACCTATCCGTTTTTTCAAAAAGAAAGCACTCGAAAGCCAGTAGCTTTAGCACCAGACTCGGGTGATTCCTGCATTATTCATAAGCCCCATTCGACAAGCTCTTTTTGCTACTCCTTCGATATAGGTCACCAAACTCCCCAACCTTAATCCCGTCACGAAATAATCGAATATACGATTCCGGTCTTGCCTTTCACTAGAATCATGATACAATAAAAGCTACCGATCGGTATCTTTTATTGTACAACAAGCTGTTCTAGAATAAAATAGCGCCGAGCCATTTTGATTTCATGAGAGGTATTCTTTTTGGAATAACTAAAACTTATAGGAGGACTTGAGAATGACTGAAAAGTAGATTTTAAAGGCCTTGGGCTGATCTGACCTTATTTTTCGCCGAATTAAAGAGTTGTCACATAATGAATATGTAGTGCATGCAAGGACAAGGAAGTGATTATATATTTCTTAAATACGGAACTGAAATTCTCATTGTTGCTCGGGATAGACGCATTCAAATGCTTCTCAAATCAAATCTTGAGAAGCAAGACTGCATGGTCGATCAAGCGCATGATGATAAATCATCATTTCTTAAAATACGACAGTTCGACTATAGTCCCGTTACATTGGATGCAGCAACTCCTTATCAGGATGAAATTACTCTTTGTTCTAAGATCAAGAAATGAAATTCAAAAAAGAAAGCTATTGGATAATCCACAACAACCAGGGGAGCTGAAGTAAGATGAGTGAAGCAGCAGAAACAGACACCGGAGCAGGAAGAAGGAAATTGATTATGAATAATGGGTTGATCAACGCTATTATCGCCTATATCATGTGGGGAGTTCTCCCGCTTTATTGGAAGTTGTTTAATGATGTGCCTGCAGGCGAGATTTTATCACATCGGGTTGTCTGGTCGTTTGTCTTCATGGGTATTCTCGTCACCGTCCAGCGCCGCTGGGGTGATATGAAGCGGATTGTGACTAGCCGTTCGCTCCTGCTATCGCTCACCGCCAGCGGACTATTGATCGCTGCTAATTGGCTCATCTTCATCTGGGCTGTCAACAACAACCATGTCGTTGAGACAAGCCTCGGCTATTATTTAAACCCGCTGCTGAACGTGTTACTAGCGATCGTCTTCCTTCGTGAGAAGCCGAATCGTGGCCAGTGGCTCGCGATTGCCGTCGCTGGCGCGGCGGTGCTCATCATCGCAATCGACTATGGGAGATTTCCGTGGGTCGCAATCTCGCTGGCTGCGTCGTTTGGCTTATACGGCCTTGCGAAAAAGAAGATTGTGCTAAACGCTTCTGTAGGCTTGTTGTCGGAGACAGTTGTAGTTCTACCCATTGCGCTCGGCTACTGGGTCTATTTGGCCTCCGTGGGCAAGGCGATGGCATGGACACTGCCTCCGTCCATGTTCATCGAACTACTCCTTTCGGGCGTAGTAACGGCACTGCCGCTGTTCTTCTTTGCACGAGCAGCCGCCCGCATGGCGTTTTCCACACTCGGATTCGTACAATACATCGGGCCGACAATCATGCTGTTATTGAGCGTATTTGTGTTCAAGGAATCGGTTTCTTCTACTCTTCTCGTCGGTTTTGCACTCATTTGGACAGCGCTTGTTATATACGCTGTGGCATCAGTTCGTGGCACAAAAGTCACGAAGGTGAATGTGCACCATGATAAAACCTATGTATGACGAGGCCTTCAGGTGTCAGACAGTACAACATATTAATGAAAGCGTTCAAACGATGACAGATGTCACCCGAGAACTGAAGATTAACCATGACACAGTGTATGGTTCTCTAATAATAAGCTGCCCGTTCAAGACAATGTGTTAAACCGCGGGTTCCAAGCGACGAAGCTCGAGGAGAAATGGGGCAGCGATATCATCTATGTCTGGGCCGCGGAAAGATGGATGTTTTGGGCCAAGCCTGTTAGTTAACCAAAAAAGGTAAAAAAGCCGCCTCATTCGGTAAAGTGTTTGTACCCCTGCAATCTCCCGAAACGAGGCGGCCTCATGAAAAAACCTACTTCAATATCCAGCATTCTTCAATATACTGATTTCGGAAGAAACCATCCTTCCCTACTAAGCGAGATGCACTACGTCGATGTTGCGCGGAAATTCACCGTATATAAGTTATTTGTTTTTGGCGGAAGCTTCCTTCCAGCAATGGAAGGGATTTCGAGGATGGGGAGCAGCGGATGACGCGTAGCGGGCATGCAAGGTTGACCACTCCACCATTTCTTCAAGCGTTTGCCTACTCTCATGATCAGACTCTACAATCAAAAAAACGGCCTCCTACCTTGGGCTCCCCATAAGGGGCAAAAACAGGGGTATAGCTACATGTCGGACTTCTTGGCGACCGTGGAGAACTCTACAACGTTCCGAAACAACAGGATATAAGCCCGATTTAAAACGCTACCCTCATTTGCTGGACCTGGGGTAACATCCTGGTCGCAACAAATACTTTTATGTCGATAATATACCTCCAAAATGATGAGAGAGATTATATAAGCATCTTATTCTCTCTACGCTTCCAAGCACAACTGATTAACTATTTTTCAAACAACAATTCTGTAAATAGAATGCAAAGCATGCTGTATTCATTTGCATATGCTTATTATCCCCATCTAACTTGCTGAGTAAAATGCCTCCTTCGAGCAAGGAAAAGGCAAATGAAGCAAGTGCATCCGCATTCAAATCCTCCTTAAACTCCCCACTATTTATCCCGTTAAGAATTATACTCTTTATCATATCCAAATGGTTATGCAGCCCTTGTCTTGCCCGATCTCGAAGCTCCGTATGAGTATCGTCACTTTCTACTGCTGTATTCTGCATAGGACATCCGCCAACAAATGGTGGATTACCAACAACATCTTCATAAACACGAAAAAAAGCAAGTAACCTCCCTGACGCAGACTGCTCCCGATCGACCGCCTCAGCAAATTTGCTGATAACTATACTGGCAGCGTAGTTGTAGGCTTCAAGCGCAATCTCATCTTTATTTGTAAAATGTCGGTAGATGCCCCCCTTCTTAATCCCGGTGTCGGCAATAATATCGTTTAACGATGTACCAGCATAACCTCTTTGATTAAAGATTGCTGCCGATTTCATAATAATGTGCTCTCTTGTTCGATCTCCTTTTTTCATAGTTTCCTCCAAATGATCTTATTCTAAACTAACATTATATCAAATTTACGGCCGAAACCTTGCCAAAGTTTTAAATTCTGATATAATAAAAGATACCGATCGGTATTTTTTATTATAAAACAAACCCATTCCAAAGGCAAACTTGTTTGGCTTCGGCCCATTGTTTACCTTTAAGTTCTATGGACAAACTTATGTGGAATGGATTTAGAACGAAACAGGAGGACTATTCAATGAGAATAAAAGTAGGCATTAATGGTTTTGGGCGAATTGGAAGACTCGCTTTCCGTCGTATTCAGGAAATGGAAAATATCGAAGTTGTAGCGATAAACGATTTAACTGACGCAAAAATGCTGGCGCATCTGCTCAAATATGATACTACACAAGGCACTTTCCATGGTGACATTGAAGTTCATGATGGAGCTCTTACTGTTAACGGCCAAGAAATTAAAGTGCTGGCTAACCGCAACCCTGAAGAAATCCCTTGGGGCGAGCTTGGCGTAGCTATCGTACTCGAATGTACTGGTTTCTTCACCACCAAAGAGAAGGCAGAGCTTCACCTGAAAGGCGGAGCAAAGAAGGTCGTTATTTCCGCTCCGGCAACAGGCGACATGAAGACCATCGTATATAACGTAAACCATGAAACACTGGACGGAACGGAAACCGTCATTTCCGGTGCTTCTTGCACAACGAACTGTCTCGCTCCCATGGCTAAAGCTTTGAACGATAAATTTGGAATTCAGTCCGGGTTGATGACCACCGTTCACGCCTATACAGGCAACCAGAATACTCTTGATGCGCCAGATTCAAAAGGAAACTTCCGCGCAGCACGGGCTGCAGCAGAGAACATTGTTCCTTACTCCACTGGTGCTGCTAAAGCCATTGGCCTCGTTCTTCCTGAATTGAAGGGTAAACTTGATGGTGCATCTCAGCGTGTACCTGTAGCAACAGGCTCCGTAACAGAACTCGTAGCTGTTTTGAACACGAAGGTTACGGTTGAAGAAGTTAATGCCGTTATGAGAAAAGCATCAGATCCAGAAACATACGGATATACTGAGGACGAGATCGTATCTTCCGATGTTAGAGGAATGACATTGGGGTCTCTTTTTGATGCAACTCAAACAAAAGTTCTAACAGTTGGCGACCAGCAACTGGTGAAAACTGTAGCCTGGTACGATAATGAAATGTCTTACACCGCGCAACTGGTTAGAACATTAGAATACTTCGCAAAAATCGCCAAGTAACATCATTGCAATTCTTCTTCACCCTAGCTGCAAGCATCAAAAGAGCAGGGTTTATATGTACTGTACGGAAAGCTGCATAAGCAGGAGCAAGATCGGCACTTCCGATTTCTAGAAAGTTACGCCAGGTGAAGAGTTAAGTTTTATCAAGACATGATTGATGAAATAAAGAAAATGCGAACGATGAAGCTGATAGCACAGCCTTTATGAAAGGGGTCATGAAGTGGGAGATTCTGAGGAATTGTTCGAAGAAGTAGATGATGTATTGAGAAGACTGCGTCCTTTTTAAACCGCGATGGCGGAGATGCCGAATTGGTTCAAGTTAAGGACGGAGTGGTTAAACTAAAATTCTTGGGAGCGTGCAACGGCTGTCCTAGTGCAACGATCACATTGAAGGCTGGAATTGAACGTGCCATTTTTGAAGAAGTGGATGGCATTCATGAAGTCGTTCAAGTCTTCTAGAGAAAGGGTGACCACACAAACTACTTCCTTGCTGATATATGTTTGGATGCCTTTTCGCTACAATAAGAGCGTAAACTAACTTGAAAAACATACTGCTTCATGACGAAGATTGCTCTATATCCAACGAAAGTATGTGCTTCTGAAAAGATTGGCTTTTCCAAGTGCATGAAGTGATCGCGCTTCAAATTGGCCGCAGCACTCTGCCTCTGCCAGCCATATCGCTAGGTCTGCAGCATAACTTTGAAAGGCAGCTCCATGGTCTCGCGAGCAGAAGATGTCCTAATTGGCCCTCTCCGGGGTGCTTCGTGGCAGTAGAGTGACCTCAGCATTGATCGGCGCTAGCTAAGTTAGTCAAGTTGAGGATGCGGTATCGTTAAATGTACCGGAGCTTAGCCGGAAGAACTGGAACGGATCGAAGCCATTTTGCTCGGATAATTTACTTTCAATATAGGGGGCGGGGACAACAGTCCCCGCTTATTCTATTCTATCTACAGCCCATGCATGGGCTTGCGCTCTACTGAGCCTTTACACTCTACTCCTTGTTCATCCCTTTTCATTACAGGTTTATTTTCCGGATCATGCTCTGGAGTTGTCAACAAAAGTGCAGTTTGAAAACACACACAACAAGCTGATGGCTGCTTGCGGCGTTATACTAGGTCCACTCTATGGCACACTGCAAAGCATTATCGGCGGGTTGACGCTGGTGCTGCTGATTGCTGTTGCCAGCAGTTTCCGTTTCGGCTTTCAAGTTGCTAAACAAACAGCATTGCCACTGGCTCCTTTTCTGGCTATTGGCGGCATCGCTGCTTTTTTTCTTTCGTATTAAAGCTATTTTTCATTTCGTATTAAGGATAAATATGAATAGCGTATCTAATCTGCTTCATTTAGCACAACAAGGTGACAAAGAAGCTGAAGCCAAATTGATTATCCGTTATGAGCCTGTTATAAATAAATACGCTAAACGAAATGGAACCATTGATGCAGATTGCAAACAACATTTGACAATTGCCTTTATCCTGGCAGTTCGTCGCTTTGATCTCAATCGTTATAAATAATCACGGGCAAGGCCATGTGGATTTTCTTCACATGGCCTTGCCCGTGTTTTTAGCTAATTTTGTATTAGTGTATTGAGAACATTTTCATGGAGCAAGTTGCTTTTTTCGTTTCAAGTCCCCATTTATATTACAGGAAGCGATCAAGTAGATAATCATATCTACCTTGATTGATTCTTGCTCCTTGAAAACTTCATATTGCTTGTTTCAAGTACGTTCCTTTCTCTGCTGTGAAAACAGAAGCGACGAAGTGGAAGCGCCATGATAGCTCTCTATTAGGGCTTGAGCGACCACCTCTCCGGCTGTAATCATCCTGTGGTGGGATGAATCGCCATAACCAGAGTAAGGGATTATGATACTTCTGCCCGGCCAACGTCACGGTATTGGGGGCAGCTCGCTCGGATGAGGGGGAGCTTCATCATAACGTTGGAGCTATGATGCTGACTTACCAGCAGCAGCTTGAAATAATTTATCCTTTACCCTATGGAGATGAGTGCATTGTGATGTCTTCTTATTATGTGCGTAGCCCACGACTGCACAACTACATATCCTTTTGAAAAGGAGACTTTGTTATATGCCAGAACAATCTGTGCCATTACCTTCGGACACAAAGTATCTTCTTGCATCCATGTTTGAACAATATCCTGATGTTGTGAATGTTCCCCAACTATGCGAAATGCTTGGCGGAATTAGTCCCAAAAGTGTCTATAAACTTTTACAAGCAAATAGAGTTCCTCATTTTAAAATCGGACGAGCATACAAGATACCCAAAATTCAAGTTATTACCTACCTCCAATCATTGATGCAGTCACAATAATTACATCCAACAGATAACTTTAACACTTTAACGCATTGAACCAATATTTTTACTATGATATAATTATAGTGTCAATGGTAGAGATGTGGGCTGCTAACTATGAGGAGGATCGGGTATGATAGCAGGTCACCTACAAGAAAAAAAGGGCCTTTTTTATTTTTTTAGTATCAACTAATATACTAAATTCACCTTTATTTAATAAGATATCACCTTCTGTGTTCTGCTCATCCACTATAAGAGTATAGGATAAACCACTGCAGCCCCCTCATCAACGCCTACTCTAAGGAAAGAATTCCGGGCATTAGCACTTGATAAGATTTCGACGATTTTTTCTGATGCTGCTTCACTGACCTGTATCATCGTAGTAATTCCTCCTTGGAACGTCATTTTTAGTTAGCCATAACCTTATATGCTGAATTGCAGCATTCTAACCCAGTCCATTAAACAGGGTATGAATGTAACAAGAGCAGATCCTTTTGGTGTTAATTCATAAATGGTTTGTATGGGGCGTGTCAAACTTACAGTTCTTTTAACCAAATTATCATTTTGGAGCTGGTGTAATCCGAGTGCTAGCCAATAAACTCATTACGATTAACAAGAGATGAAAACCCATCGTTACAATTAATCCTGATTGCAGTGACATCCCTGCAGCTTGACAAACAACAAGAATCGAACCGCCTATTCCGATAACTACACCCGGTGTAAAAGAATCCGCAAATTGTAGATTTGCCGAAGTTTTGCCAACCCCTCCTTCCCCTGTTTGAGAAAATGCCACAACGCCGCTAATAGGATGCGCCAATCCGATTCCGATTCCAGCTATGATTTGACCAATAACCGCAACGGTAACTGTTACAACGGGTATCCAAAATACGAAGGCAATCCCAATGGCAAGCAGTAGCACACCCAGGATAATTCTTGTATGACGTCCACGCCCCTGGTCTGCTGAGTCCCAACGTCCTTGCAGATAAGCAATGATGCACCAACTCAGTGCAGCACTCGCTACAATTAATCCAGCCTGTGAAGGAGTAATACCTTTCACATCTATTAAAGCCAATACCAAGAAATTCTGTGTGCTGGTATAGGCAGCGAAGAACAGCCCACGTGTTGCCAGAATTGCTGGCATACCTTTTCGGAAAGCAAGAGTTCCCTTGGGTAGCAGTTTGCGCAGCGGATACACCATTAGCACTAAACCAATAATGACTAAAACAAACCCTGTAATTATCGGCAGCATGCTAAGACCAACTAAGAAAATCCCCGTACCTATCGTTAATAGTAACGCCATCCATATAGATGCAGCCCCGTTGTCCTCTTGTATCTCCTCTGTTTTTAATTTCCTAAACGCAGGTAAACTAAGCAGTGCTGAAACAATCAGGACCGGTAAGATTCCCCAGAAAACAAACCGCCAGGACCACTGATCTGCGATCAGACCTGCAACGTATGGACCGAGCATAGACGGAAGAACGTAGGCAGTACCGAATGCTCCGAGTATTTTGGCACGTAATTCATCGGGATAACTTAAGGATATTGCAGTGTACACGCAAGTCATTATAGCGCCGGCACCTAAACCCTGCATGGCCCGTGACCCTATCATGGTATACATATCCCCTGCTGTTGCGGCAGCAATCAGCCCGACGATAAACAAAAGAAGTGCGATAGTGAATGGTGCTGCAAGTCCTTGTCTATCAATGATTCGACCGACGACCAAGGTACCGATAATCTGCGCAAGCAGATAAGTACTGAATATCCAACCAAATAGGTCAAGGCCGTTCAAGTCGCCAGCAATGGAAGGGGCAATAGTCGTTACCGATAGGCCTTCGAATCCAACTGCCATCACCGACAGTATAATTCCTATGGACAATGCAAAATAATGTGGGCTGAAAATGCTTTGAGAATTAGACGACATGAAATGTGACCTCCAAGAAATTTTTTTATGTATACACCATATCCGGATACTTAGTAAACATTATTGTTTATAAAGTCTAAGCTACAGTTCAACTTTGACTTTGTCAACATTTTTGTTTAAAATGTAGACAATGATGTAGAGCCAGTTGCTTAAAAAGGAGGTTCACCATGAGCCGAAATCAAACGAATAAGGATGCCTCAACTAGTACCCGGAGAGCGATCATTGACCTGCTAAAGCAGCAAGGGGGAATGGATGTTGTGGCACTATCCTCCAAATTTTCGCTATCTGGAATGGCTATTCGTCAACATTTAAATGCTCTGAAAGAAGAAGGGTTAGTTACTTACGAAGAAGAGGCCCGTCCCATGGGTCGACCAACAAAGCTATGGAGATTAACTCCCGAGGCTAATCGGTTTTTTCCAAGCGGATATTCTGAGTTATCAGTCAGTCTGATCCATTCGATGAAAGAGGCTTTCGGAAACGAGGGGCTGGACAAGCTGCTGGCTGTCCGGAATAAGAATATGCAAGAGCAATATCTCCAACACCTTGGTGACGCATCTGGCGTAAGAGAGAAGCTGGAGAAACTAGCCGATATTCGAACAAACGAAGGCTATATGGCTGAGATCAAGGATCAAGACGATGGCAGTCTCTTGTTTATTGAGAAGCATTGTCCGATCTGTGAAGCTGCTGCTACTTGTACCGGATTATGTAAGAATGAGTTACATTTATTTGCAACCATTCTGGGAGATAATGTTCATATCGAACGGGTAGAGTATATTTTGGCGGGGGGAAGAAACTGTGTATATAGGGTTAGGGAAGGCGAACAAGCGCATTGATGCTGGCAGGCACATGGCGGCGTAATTGTGCCGATCCATCACTAACTGGAACTCTTTCCTTTCCCGTCAGGAGAATTCCGCAACTTCGTTGGAGCTGTCAGTCGGTTGAGCGAATAGCGGCACCATCAGAAAGAACCTATGGCGAGCCTTAGCCCGCTATAGGTTCTTTCTGATTCTCTCGTCAACGCTAAAAAGTCAGAAAGATAAAACAGGAAGAAAAAAGACAGGCCCGTTCAAGTCAAAATAGAAATAATGCACTCCTCATGATCTTCGCGAGCTTCACCGCAGAATTATGCGCTTAGTGCATGAGATATTTCCAGATCAACCAGCAGATCAGTACGGATGCCCACGAAATGAAACCGAAAATCATCACGATTTTGTTTTCGCTCCATCCGTATTTCAGGCTGAAATGGTAATGGATCGGGGCCATCCGGAACAGCCGCAGCTTCGTCCGTTTGTAGTACCACACCTGCAAAATGACCGACAGCTGCTCCGCCAAATAGACGAAAAACAGAATCGGAATCAAAACCTCGACCTTCTCAATGACGGCCAAAACGGATAGGGAGCCTCCAATTGCCAGTGACCCCGTATCGCCCATAAACGCTCTTGCCGGATAGATGTTGTAAAGGAAAAGCCCAAGCAGACAGCCGATCATGACGAGTGAAAATGTCTGCACTTCAGGTTTGTCCGAAATCAAAAAAAAGAAAAAATACGTCGGAATGGCCACATTGATCAGCAACCCATCAAGACCGTCCGTAAAATTGATGGCATTCGCGGAGCCGACCACAAACAGCAGCATGACTGCCACATACACGTATACAGGCAAGTGCAGGTGGTACCCCTGAAATAACGCAATATCGCTCGTCAGGCCGAACGAATGGAGCAACACATACAAGATGGTTCCAGTAAAAATAAATTGAAGCACCAGCTTCGTGCGGCCGGAGATCCCGGACGGGTTTTGCCAGAAAGCCTTTTTGAAATCATCCAGAAATCCGACCAAGCTGAACAACAGAAACGTAGCGCATAAGAGCAACATTAGAGGCACGAGATGAAACTGCAGCGAAATCGCTATCCCGATAAGCAGGGTCAGCCCTGCCATAAGCGGTGTACCTTGTTTGGCCTGATGATCCGCTGGAAGCTCGGCGCGAATCGGCTGCGTTAGCCTCAGCCTGCGCAGCGTCCAGATCAACAGCGGCGTAAATACCGCCACCAGAAGGAAAGACAGGCCGGAAATAGCCATAATTCCGTACATATGACGAACTCCTCTCTTTTTTTGGTATGCCTCCAATCATTTGCGACAGCACCAATAATAATCCCAAACTGATCAATTAGATTATCTAGAAATGAACAGTATAATCCCCGATAAGGACATGGCAACCGTCAATTTCCCTAAACGCACACCTGTTAAACGAAGAGAATATGTAAGAGTTACTGTACCGCATTTTCTGATAAAATATTTTAGATAAACGTCAAGTTACTACTTAGAACCCTGCGAGGATAAAGCAGGTTACTCGAGAATCTTATGGGATCGCCCTACCTTAACCCAAACACTCCCCCCACCCGAACTTCAGGTAACCCACGTCCTAGCGGACCGTATAGCTCCTATCTCCTCATTCCTGCGATGGTTTGGAATGTAACGGACCGCATAGCCGCTATATCGGAAAAACAGACCCTAAATAGTAGGTTTTCGCCTCATTAAGAGCTCCTGAGTCCGTTAGACCTGCAAAATAGCCTGTTTACAGCAAATAGGGGCTCCTGAGTCCGCAATCGTCTGAAAGTTAAGCGCTAGTTACTGGCGACGGCCTTCATTTGTTATTTTTAGTCTCCTTGTTGCGCGGTGTGGTATGACTGGCTCGGACGAGTAACACATGGAAAAAAGACATCAAATTACTTATCGAAGAATCTTCTCAGTAACATGTAGTTTGATCTCACTTGTCACCCCTCTTACTTTTCTCTCTAATAAAATGATAAAGGTAAAAACCCTTTTGAAAAAGAGAACTTATTCTGTTTTTATTTCCTATTTTCGATCCTCATTGAGCAATCCTGGTACTATATTTTGGCTAAGCACACATAAACAAGCCGGAGCGCGTGATCCTCACATGCTCCGGCTTATTCTTACTCCTGCTATTTACACAAACACATACTCGCCTTCGCCGATCGCAATCGTCGAACCTTTCAGCTGGACAGAATCAGTCTGCAGAATGACCTGCTTAAAGAGGTTCTCGTCCCCGTGGACGAAATCATAGAACTTGCCGCCAATCTCAAGCGTGACCTTGGAAGCGTCAGCGGAAACCACTTCGAGTCCAAACAGCTCTGCCCAATGGGCTGCAGCCGCAGCGGGGTGGGAGACACGGAAGACAGCTCTGGTCATTTCGACATATCCGGCAGGATGAGGCTGGATGATGCCACTATTTGTCATGCTCTCCAGCCGCTCTTCATCGCTGCCTTTCCATTGAATAACGAACGGGTAGACCAGACCTTCGAAATCACCATCGATGGTCATCATGCGCCACTCGATTAACCTGCCGGTGTTATCCAGACGGTTGCCGTCAATGATCGGGGACAGGCTTAAACCTGCCGCGCCCAGCGAAGCGGCCATCTCTTCGATATCGTCCGTGCGGATCACCACTCGGCTCAGGATCTCACGCTCCGGCAGCAGGTCTACGGCATCCTTCACTACCCGGTTATGCTCCGTTGACGTTGCGAGCTCCAGATTCTCTATGCCCAGAAACTCGATGTAGGTCAAGCCGAAATAACTTAATGTATTGAAGGTACCCCAGGCCTTATGAGAACCTCCGCGAAAAGCTACCAGGCCGTGCTCTCCAAACACTTGCACGGCTTGATCCAAGTCATTCACATAATGCACGAGGTGGTCCCATTGTTTGGTTGCCATCGTTATTTCGCTCCTAACTCGGTGGTCCGCTTCACGGCTGCCAGCACACTTCTCTGCAGGCCTGCCGCGAAATCGCTGTTGTTCAGCTCATATAAGCCATGAATGCCTACGCCGCCGGGGGAATTGTTGATGTCCAGCAGCTGTCTTGGATGCAATCCGGTCTGGCGAAGCATCGCTACTGAGCCAACCAGGTTCTCCAACGCCACATTCCAGGCTTGCTCCCGCGGGAGTCCGGCCAGTACACCAGCGTCTGCAAGGGATTCAATGAAATAATAGATATAATTGGGGCCGCATACGCCATATCCGGTGAAAATATCGATCAAGCGCTCCTCCAGAACCTGCACCTTACCGAAGCCATGCAGGAAGTCATCCACCTGATCCACAGCCGCATGGTCATTTAAGGCTACGCCGCTATAACCATAACCCGTATCGGTAAGTGTATTAGGGATCACCCTAATAATCGGGCGCTCGGCACCGAAGAATCCGGCCAGCTTCTCAATCGTTACTCCGGCCACAATAGAAACAATGGCGGCTGCCGGCTGCGCGGACTGCTTTACCGCTTCACCGAGTGCAGCCAGATTATCCTGGGGCCGCACGGCGATCACAATCAAATCGGCTGCTGCAAGCAGCTTGCCTTGCGAGCTGTCCGTGATTACGCCATAAGTCTCGTTAAGATACTGGAGCCGCGCTTCGTGGATATCCGTCACAGTAAACTGCTCTGCAGCAACGCTCTTATTCGCGATGCAGGCACGAATCATGGCCTCGGCCATTTGTCCGCCGCCGATGAAGTGAATCCGCTTCTTCGTCAATCTCTCCACATCCTCAGTTAGTTATTGTCCCAAGCCTCAGGCAGAATGAACCCGTCGTATTTCTCGATACCCTTAATGTATTCTTCGAACTCCGGCGACTCGTAAGCTGCCTTCAGGTCCTTGGCCCACTGGGTGTTCTCATCTTTTTTGTTCACCGACACAATGATTCTGTGCTCCATCGGCGTATTTTCGATTTTGAGCGCGTCGGTAATCTTCCGGTCCGAGTTCGCAATGTAATTGCCGTTGACCACACCATAATCCACATCCTGCAGCGAAACCAGAATCTGTGCAGGGTCCAGAATTTTGATATCAATATTATACTTATCCGGCTCCATGCTGTTGATGTTGAAATCGGCTACGCCCGCTCCATCCTTGATCTTAATCCAGCCCAGATCTTCTAGAATACGCAGTGCGCGCTCCTGGTTGACCGGATCATTCGGAACCGCCACGGTGGTGCCGTCTTTCACATCATCCAGCGTGGTGTGATTCACAGAGTACAGACCCTGCGGCGCACCCGGCACGTAAGCAATTCCCGTCATATCTGCATCGATTTCATCGTTGATTGCGTTCATGTAAGCTGTACTCTGGAAGATGCTTGCATCGATCGAGCCTTCCTTCATGGCCGGATTAACCTGCATGTTCTGCGAGAAGGTTTTGATCTCGATCTTGTAGCCTTCTTTCTCCAGAATCGGCATAATCGACTGGCGGAACTGCTCTTCATAGGTGCCTACCCCGAAGCCGACCACAAGCTCTTTCTTATCTCCGGATGCTCCTGAATTATTGTTCTGACCACACGCTGCCAGCAGCACTACACTTGCTACTACAAGAACCAGCCATAGTTTCTTCATTGATTACGACCTCTTTTCATGAATAGTTTGTTTGAACTCAGCCAAGGCCTCATCGGTTACACTAAGCGGAATCGCACAATTGGGTGAGAGGATAAACGGCTGATCCTTCATTAAGCTCAGAGCTTCTTCAGCCTGCTGCTTGATTTGCGTGATGTCATTGGTGGCGAACAAAGCGTGATCCACGCCGCCTACCTTGGTGGCTGAGAGTGCCGCCGCCAGACCTGGATTGCCTTCAGCCTGGGTATCCCAGCTAATGCCGTCGATCCGGTAGTCATTGAATTTCTCGGGTTGGGCATAGGTACCGCAGGTGTGCAGTACGTTTTTGCCATAACTTGCAGCCTCCAGCACAATGGAATCATAGGGTCTGGAGAACTCATCGAACATCGCTTCATTAAACAAGCCCGGATTAGCCGTGCCTGTCACTGCGTAAAAGAGTCCATTCGAACCCGCCTGCTCCAGCTCCTGTACATAATCGGCCAAAGTCATGGAAATGGCATGCAGCGCATGATGGGCTGCAGCTCTGTGTTCCCGGAACAGCGACTCCAGGGTAACCGGATGTTCGATGCCAAATACGGTTTGGGTGACATAAGCGGAACGTCCCACAATAAACAGCAGCACGGTTAACGGAGAGAAGACCGTCTGGATCAACGGAGTATCCGGCAGACCCTGGCGAATCCGGCGCACCGCGTCCAGATGCTCCAGCAATGGAGCGGACTCAGCCGCCTTCTTCACTTCCAGATCCCACAGGCTTGCAGCCGTCGGGATGGCCGTCGTCTGCTGTCTCGGGAAAACCGCCCTATAGTCGGAGAAATCATATTCGTTGCCCCACGCTTCAGCCAGGTAGGTGGCTCTCGGGTTGATTTTGACCCAGTCCCAATCATATTTGCGGGTAAACTCAATGGTGGTGTTCGCTAAATCCTCTGCATTCTGTTCCTTGTCGATGAAATGACGCCAGCCGCTGATAATGGCACGGTCTGCCCGCTCACCGGACAGAATGGCGTTAAACCGGTCTTGCTTCGTCCATTCACTCACTTGCCGATCCCTCCTGTATATGAATAACTAGTAGCGGCGGATTCTTCTCGCCAGTGTATTTCCCAAAGACTGAATTCCCTGCACCAGAATAACCAGGATAACTACAGTTGCAACCACTACAACGGTGTCAAACCGCTGGTAGCCATAAACAATGGCCAAATCCCCTACGCCGCCGCCGCCAACGGTTCCCGCCATCGCCGTCGCCCCGATCAAACCAATGGTCGCGGTGGTCAGTGACAGAATTAGCGATCCAACTGCCTCTGGCAACAGGAAATACCAGATCACCTGAAACGGAGTAGCCCCCATGGCTTCAGCTGCCTCCAGAATACCCGGGTTCACCTCCAGCAGAGAGTTCTCTACCAGACGTCCGATATAAGGAGCAATATAGATGATCAGCGGCACAATCGCTGCGCTTGTCCCGATCGAAGTATGCACGATCAGTCGAGTGAACGGAATAATTGCAACAAGCAGAATAATGAAGGGCAGAGAACGGACAATGTTGATAATCGGGTTCAAGACCGCGTACAGCGTTTTGCTCTCCAATACCCCGCCTGGACGGGTGACTACCAGCAGGATGCCGAAGGGAATCCCAATCAGGGAACCCATAAACAAGGAAATCCCGACCATCTGGATCGTTTCGATGATAGCCTTCAGAAACTGCTCAGTTGTAACTGTAGTTGACAACATTTGACTCCACCTCCTCCACACCAACTCCATTGTTTCTCAGGAAAGACAAAGCCTGATCCACTACTGACGACTCACCTTTTAGCTGAATAATGATTGTCGCCAAGGTTGTCTCCTGAATTTCCGTAGTATTGGCAAACAGAATATTCACCTTCACATCGTAAGCGCGAATCATCTCATACAGTGTCGGCTCCGAGGCACTTGATCCCATATATTCAAGCTTGTACACCCGGCTTCCCGGCTCTGGCTTCAGTGACTTATACACGCTGTCTGTAATGCTGTTCTGAATCACCGTCTTCACGAAATTCTGCGTTGTCAGATGCTGCGGATGCCCAAAGACTTCCAGCACACTGCCCTGCTCGATGATTCTGCCTTCCTCCATCACCGCCACCTTGTTGCAGATCTCCTGAATAACCGACATTTCATGGGTGATGATCATCACGGTAATGTTGTATTCCGCGTTGATCTTCTTCAGCAGCTGCAGAATGGAACGGGTCGTCTGCGGGTCCAGCGCCGAAGTCGCTTCATCACAGAGCAGAATGGAGGGGTTCGAGGCCAGCGCTCTGGCAATTCCGACCCGCTGCTTCTGTCCACCGGACAATTCACTCGGATAGCTGTTCGCTTTGTCGCTAAGACCAACGAAATCCAGCAGCTCCAGCACACGCTTACGGATTTCGTTCTTGTCCTTCTTCAGCAGCACAAGCGGAATCGCCACATTGTCGAACACCTTTTTGGATTCCAGCAGATTGAAATGCTGAAAGATCATGCCGATGTTTTTCTTGGCAGCCCGCAGCTCCTTGACGTTGTACTCACCCAGATCCTTGCCCTCTACCAGGACTTGACCCTCCGTAGGGCGCTCCAGATAGTTAACCAGCCGGATCAATGTACTCTTGCCCGCACCGCTGTATCCGATAACCCCGAAGATATCGCCCTTCTCCACCTTTAGGCTGATACCCTTCAGTGCCTCTATGGAGATGCCTTTGCGGGTGTATGTTTTGTAGATATTCTTTAGTTCAATCATATACATCCCTCTTTACTCAGTTTCTGCAGAGCCTGCTCTGCCAGTACGGCGAAATAGCGGGCCGCGGGCAGGATTGCGGCTTCATCAACGTCGAATTTCGGATGATGCAGGGCATAAGCCGGACCTGAGCCAATGTTCACAAAAGCGCCGGGGATGCTCTGCAAATACAACGAGAAATCCTCCCCGCCCATCTGCGGCGGAATATCATGCACCACGTATCCGGTCTGCGCGGCAACCTCCTTGGTGAAGTCGGCCCACTTCGCATCGTTGATCGTTGCCGAGGGACCAGGATACCAGTGAAGCTCGGCTTCCGCTCCGGCGGCGGCCGAAATGCCATTGATGATCTGTGTCATCTGCTGCGGTATCCGGCTGCGGATCTCTTCATTATAAGTACGTACCGTCCCTTCCAGCTCGACTAGCTCCGGCAGTACATTCCAGGTGAAACCTCCATTAATGCGGGTCACACTCAGTACAACCGGCTCTTGAGCTCCGGTCTGGCGGCTGACCACGGTCTGTAGTGCAGTTACAATCTGGGAGGCTGTAACAATCGTATCCACCCCATTCTCCGGCATTGCGGCATGAGCACCAACCCCTTTGACGGTAATCTCAAACCGGTCTACGCCTGCGGTCAACGCGCCGCTGCGGGTGCCAAAGGTTCCGGTAGGCAATTCCGGCGAATTGTGCAAGCCGAAGATGGCTTCCACTCCTGCCAGCCCGCCCGAAGCGATTACACTTGCGGCACCGTGGCCAGTCTCTTCTGCCGGCTGGAACAATACCCGCACCTTGCCTGGCAGCTCTTGCTCACGTTCCTTCAATATATAAGCCGCACCAAGAATGACAGCGGTGTGGAAATCATGTCCGCAGGCATGCATCTTGCCAGGTATCTCTGAAGCGAAAGGCAGCCCAGTCTGTTCTTCAATCGGAAGTGCATCGATATCACAGCGGATCGCAACGACCGGGCCGCTGCCCTGTCCGATTTCCGCAATCAGCCCGGTTTCCAAAGGGATATCCAGGATGGAAATATTGGCATCTGTCAGCCACTTCCGCAGCTTCGCTGTCGTCTTGAACTCTTCATAGGACAATTCCGGTTCCCGGTGCAGATTTCTGCGGACTGCGATTAATTGACTGCTGAGCGTCTCTTCCTGTTCATCCGATGTTTGATTCAACATGTGCATCCTCCCTTATATTCAACAGTGCCTGAGCGAAATCCGCGATAATATCCTCCGCATCCTCCAGCCCGACCGAGATTCGAATCAAACCGTCCGTAATGCCAAACTTCAATCGCTCTTCCTGGGGAATCGAAGCATGAGTCATGGAGGCGGGGTGCTGGACCAGTGTTTCCGGATCGCCCAGACTGAAGGAGATCATCGCCAGCTGCAAGGAATTGATTAATTTCTTCCCCTGCTGCAGGCCACCCTTCACTTCAAAAGAAACAATTCCGCCCATTCCCTTCATCTGCCGCTGCGCCAGCTGGTACTGCGGGTGGGACTCCAGTCCCGGATAGAAGACTTGTTCGATACTGGGATGAGACTCCAGAAATTCAGCAACTTTCTGCGCGTTGGCGCAATGTCGTTCCACCCGCAGACCCATCGTCTTCATGCCTCTCAGGATGAGGAAGGCATCCCAGGCATTCAGCTGCTGACCGAGATCACCCATCAGTTTCTTGCGCATGAACTGGATCATGTCTTTCTTCCCGATGATGAAGCCGGCCAGCACATCGCCATGTCCATTAATGTATTTGGTTGCGCTATGCACCACCACATCCGCCCCAAGCGCCAGCGGATTCTGCAGGCAAGGACTCATAAAGGTATTGTCGACGATCACTGGTAGCTGGCGGGCTTGGCAGGCTTCTGTTATCGCTTCAATATCAAGAATGGTTAATTTGGGATTCGAAGGTGTTTCTATATATACAGCTTTGGTATTGGGCTTGATGGCTTCAATGAGACACTGAACATCCGTACAATCGACAAAATCAAACGTAATCCCGAACCGCGGCGCCAATGAAGTCAGGAAGCTGTAGGTTCCACCATAGACATCCTTGGTCACCAGTACATGGTCACCCTGCTGGAGAAATCCTAGCAGAGCAATCGAAATCGCCGCCATCCCGCTGGAAACACCAAGTGCATCCTCTCCGCCTTCCAGAGCGGCAATCTTCAGTTCCAGTGTACGGGAGGTAGGGTTGCCGTATCTTCCGTAATACACCCCTTCCGCTTCACCGCATACCACAGCTGCTGCCGTTTCAGTATCCGGGAAGGCATAAGCGACAGCGGGAATTATACTCTGTGAAATGGCTCCTGTCTGCGGGTCCGGACCTTGATTCCCATGAATAATGCGGGTATCGATTCTCCACTCTGTGTTCATCTGAACCTCAATCCTCTCTGGCTGTTTGAATGCCTCTGATTCTCTCCACTGCGGTAGTCAGGCTGCTTAGAATATGATCCTGCATCGCTCTCTCTGCGCCTTCTTCATTACGGTCGGCAATCATTTGCAGAATATAGTTATGCTCCTCATCTGCCTGTGTGTTCCAGTTCCCGTGCATCGTGACATACCGGCAATAACGAAGCGCATGATCTCTTAGCTGATTAAGGATCTTCTCGAACGTCTTCAGTTGACTGATCTGGGACAAATAATCATGGAATTCGAAGCCATACGATACGAAATCCTGACTGGCACCCAGCTGAAAAGAATATTTGATCTTCTCAATCATCGCTTTCAGCTGATGAATATCCTGCTCGGTGGCATGTCTGGCCGCATTCTTGGCGATATAACCTTCCAGCATACTGCGGATCAGGAAGATTTCTTCGACCTCTTTAAGGGTTACGGAAGCTACCTTCAATCTGCCATTCGGTTGACGGACAAGAAATTCCTCATTCTCCAGCCGCTGAATCGCCTCTCTTAATGGCGTCCGGCTGACTCCTAGCAAGGCTGCCAGATTCTCTTCATGTACCACTTGATCCGGCTCCAGCTCACTGTCGATGATTTTCTGTTTCAGGGCGTAATAAGTGTTATCCTTGGACAACCTTCGGGTGCGCATCATAGAAGTGTTCATACTGTATCAGCTCCTAATCGATAATCCAACGGGATTCTGCCTCTCATACCCTAACTGTATAATTGTATACAATTATTTAAATCCGACAACATAGCTTTCTTTTCTTTGATTTAGACCTATTTTACATACATATTTCGAGCTTGTAAATACTAAAATGTCATTTTCAATCACATTATGACACATTTTTCAGAAAAAAAAGAGTATATCATGAAAATATACTCTGGGAACGTCATATAAAATTACATACATCTTACACTTACCTATATATTTGATGTCAGTTCATCGCTTGCAGAGCAGCTGGCAACGAAAATAAACCGTCCGCATTTGGCTCAAACTCAACAATTCCAACCACCGCGCCCAGATTTAACACACCGTAAATAGGAGGGTACGCTTTGCCTTCATGATATAAATCTTCCCATCTGACCTCGGAGTTCACCCTGGACTGCTCAATACAGAGCAGAATTAAGCCCTTCACTCCCTAAAATTTCTTGTGTCAATCGAATCATATCCCGGCAGCGGATTCCATTCTCATAAATTTCTTCGGCGTAATTCCTGACGAAGAAATCCGGCTCAAACCCAGTGATTCGAAAGCCGCATTTCTGGTACAGAGCCAATTGTCCGATGCTTGAGTTCCCTGTGCCTACTTCTATAGTTCTATAACCGAGTGCCTTGGCGGCTTCCAGGGCGTGCTGGACTAGCCGCTTTCCCAGCCCTCTCCCCTGCTTCTCTTCCGCTACTGCCACATTAACCAATTCAACCGTTTCAGGCTTCAGGCATAACAGCACATATACACCAATGATCTCATGATGCTCTTCTGCAACATAACAATCTCCTTGACGGACATAGTTCTCCACGAGTTCTTGCGATGGATCTGCCAGCAGCAGGAGCTTCATCGGATATGGCTCATTGGCTTGAAGTTGTCTGATCTTCATAGTTTTCAGAAGACCACCTCCTTGTTTGAACTAGGTGACGCTACAGGAAGTTCCACCCTGATCTCCAGTCTCCCGTCCTGTAAAGATGCGCTGGCGCTGCCGTCCAGCTGTTCAGCCAGCAGCTTAACAATCGAGAGACCCAGACCGGTACTCCCGTTCCGGGCCTGATTCCCTGTATAGAACCGCTCAAACAGCCGCCCGGTTTCAAGTTCAGCGACATTCGCCACTGGATTGCTAAAGAGAATCACGGCATGCTCTGCCGCTCCCCTTACCTCCACCTCAATATCTCCGGCAGCATGCGTAGCACCGTTGCGGATCAGGTTCTGAATGATACGAACCGTCAGTGCATGATCTACCATAGCATATACCGGGGATGTATCTTCCATATGTACTGCCAGCTTGTTGGCTTCCAAGAGCGCAACGTCTTCTGCAAGACACTCCATAACAAGGTTCGTCAGATTGATCCGCTGCAGCCGCAGCTTCGGCTCCGCGTTTACACGATACGAATATTCGAAGAAATGATCAATCAGAGTCCCCAGAGTATCGGCATGCTTCTGTGCTGTCTGCAGCTTCTGCCGCTGCTCATCCGTCAGCTCTCTGCGCTCCATTAGCTGCTGGTAACCCTTAATTGCCGTCAAGGGTGTGCGCAGGTCATGGGAGATGTTGGCGATCAGCTCCTTGAAGCGTTTCTCTTCCCTAAGGACCTCCAGACGGAGGTTCTCCTCCGCCTGGAAACATCTGTTGATATTGGCGGTCAGCCGGCTCAGCTCGGAATTGATTAACTCCAGAGTCAGGGGCTGCCGTGTCCGTTCTTGCAGCCGCTTATCCATCTGCCGGTTCATATGGCGTAACTGCTGCTGAAGCAAGGCAATGTACGTTGTCAGCATTAGAACCAGAATTACCAATACGCCAACCGTAATGTTCAACTTCGCTCACCAGCCTTTTGGATAATATCGTTACTACTTAGGACCCCGCCGAGCATTACTTTCCAGATAAGGCCACCCTTGCCGATCCCCGAAAGCTCGCGGAGCTGCAGGATGTTCACATAAAAAAAGAGTATCCATTCTTATTCCCAAAAGATGTGTGATGATTCGGTAAAGGATAACACACATGATTTTACAAAGAAATGGTTAAAGTAACTACACAGATTATAAACCTTAGGAGGGTACACAAATGGACACCCATGAGTTTGTAGAAAAATTGCATGAAACCCAAAAGAAAGCGAAGAAGAACCAACAACATCAGGGCAAAGGAACTCCCAATGAGAAGCTACCCACCAAGCAGCATGGAACTAACAAATAACGCTCTGTAAACAACACTTTCTTCATATATACAAAGAACAAGCCCCTATTCATAATAATAGCGGGCTGCTCTTATTGTTATTGGACAGCATTATTCTTCAAATGGTTCAGGCCTGCTCTTCCACATAGATGCAATTCGTGAAGGCGAGCAAGCCTGTCTGTCCGTTCATCGAGCCGTACAGCTCCGCACGCAGCCAGAGCTCCCCGCTCAGATCGGGACAAGCTTCAACGGTAACCGATGCCGCCGGTATCCCCCACTCAGCCACGGTTCCCTTGCTGCCGACCAGACGCAACCGCAGCTCCTGCTCCGCTATCATCCACTGCCGCTTCCGCACCTCGAAGTCGGCTTCGATAGTGACGGACCATCGGCTGCTCCCGTTGGACTGCATGCCCACAACTTCGCCGGTCTGATAGATCCGGCCGATTTCTGCTGTGCTGCTTTCAGCCGAGCCGCTATCCCGGACTTGCAGGGTTAGAAGCGGTCCCAGCGTAACCGAAGCCGAACCCTGCCGGATCGCCTCCAGCAGCTGCTGTTCACCCCAATCTGCTGCCGGGACATGTGGGGACAGCTCGGCATGCTCGGCATGTTGGCTCTGTCCAGCAAGCGCCCCCTCTCCGCCGATGCCCAGATAGGTAACCGCAATCGTCGTCTCCTTGGACACCTGCGAGTGATGCCAGTCTCTTCCGCTCACCGCCGGAAGGCGGATACCCAGATTAAGCAGCTCCGTCCAGAACCGGTAAGCCCGCTCATTAAAAGCTTTCGTGTTGGGCGAGGTCCCGTTCCACACCTCGATGTAGTCGAGCGCTCTCCACTTTCCGATCGCGAACTCCCAGAAGCAGCCGGTGCAGATCGGACTGCCCATCCGGAACGGGTGGGCTATACCTGCCAGACCGCCGGATTGATGAATCCCAGATATCCCTTCATCGATATCGTCCGGGCCGGTCAAGCGCCAATCAGCCTTGTGAAGCACATTCGCGCCCAGAGTCAGCATATGTCCATAGAAGGTGGTCCATTCCAGGCCTGGGAGAATGCGGATGCCCTGCTCCCGCTCCACCCTCTCCTTCCCGGCCCAGCCGCTGACGGTATTGTGATCGGTCAGGGCAATCCAGTCAAGCTCCAGCTCACGGGCCACTCCTGCCATTTCCTCAAGTGTATGCGCTGCGTCGCTGTGTATGGTGTGCGTATGCAGCTCGCAGGCCAGCCAACGGAGCGTCATGAGCCGTCCCCTCCTTCTGCAGTTGCCTGAATCCGCAGGCTGAATTGGCAGATATCCGTGACAATCTCATGCAGACTGATCGTCAGCTCCCAGAGTCCGGAAGCCAGCGGACCGGCCAGAAATCCCGGTGTGGCTTCCGTCTCCGACAAGAGAATCGTCTGCTCCGGATTCCCCCGATGGGCCGCCCCGCGAAAGCCTGCCGGATCATCCAGCGAGACTGTGAGCAGATTGTGCAGCACACGGTAATTCGGATCGGCATACCCCGCTGTGCGGTCTTCCGGCTCCAAATACCGGTCCACAGCGCTTAAGATCAGCTCATCGATTCTCGTCTCGTCTTCCAATGTTTTTGGGGCATAGTTAAAGGTGATCAGCAGCTGCCCGACCTTCTGCGGGACCACAAACCGGTGCACGAGATGAACATGCCTATTCGCAGGCGTCACCCGCGAGCTAATATCCAGCAGCGTTTTATTCATAGGGTCCAGCGGCTTTCCAGAGGACTGCAGCAGGCTCTTGACCCGTCAGTATGAGGGTAGGCTCAGTCTCGACAGCAGCTCCGGGCCTATATTGCTCATCCAGGTAAAAAAACTTCAGCCCCTTGACCGCAACGTTGTCCGCTCCGCCGGGAAGAAGAACTGCGCGGATCTCCTCCAGCTGCTCTACAGTGCACCCTTCCGGCATTTTGACGCTGGTAGCAAAATAATTATAGGGACCGTCATAAGCAGCCCGGTGTCCCGCTACACGAAAATCATCGAAACAACTGGAATACCAGCGTTCCTCCCCAAACCGTTTGACCCGGAGATCGATGGAGGTCCGGCTGTCCGCTCCATGCTCTGCCTCATGACTTGAGGTCTGGATGTACAGGTAATGCCGCGGATCGGTAAACTTCATGGTATCCGGATTACAAGGATTCTCCCACGGCTCCTGTCTCTGCAGCTCCCAGGCCATCATCTGGTAAGTAAAGGGGTGTTCGTCCATGGCACGCTCGCGCGGTTCACGATCCGGCTGCCAGTGATAGGCTGGGGGAAGCAGAAAACGGTAGGACGAAGTAGCAGCATCTGTCACATTTCCGTTGTCCGTGGCCGCCTGCAGTACCGGATGCCCACCGAGCGCATATCGACCCGCAAAAGACTTTGTTTCATGATGCGGAGCCTGATATTCCGCCTTCAATACCTCTCCAGCCTGATCAAGCGTCACGCGGTAGGTCCACTCGATATCGGTCAGCCGTCCCCACTTGCTCATCAGCAGCGGCGCCGGAGTTCCGGCATCCTCATGGCTGTACAGCATATGATATTCCAGCACCGTTCCGGCTGGAGAGTTCTCTACCCGATACAGCATCAGCAGCGGCGTATCCGTATAACGGCTCTCGAACGGATGCTGCAAATGGCGCCCATACAGCACCGGTGTGTGAAGGTAAATCAGAGCGAGCGGAGATTCCCTGGGAATTACGGTGATCTGCACTTCCTTCAGCCAGGCACGCCGGACCAGCGGTGAGGAATCGCTGCTGAAGTCCAGCTTGAGCTGATGCTCCCCGGCCTCCAGCCAGCCAAGCAGCCGTGTATAAGGAAACGGCTCCTCTCCATAAAAAAGCACAAGTGTCTGATTATATGTTCCATCTACTTCAAGCGTAATTAATGACGACTCCTTATCCGGCAGTCTCCAATGACTCTCGGAGTACGCCAGCAGCGTGATCTCCACATAACCCGGCTCCCCCATAAGGAACGTATCGAACCAATCGCTGTCTCCAGCAAGCTGTTCAGAATGGGCAAGCTGCCTGTCTACAATTATCGTTTTTTCCATCCTCTGTCCCATCGTATTCCCTAGCGTCTTCTCCACTGTAAGCCTCCCTCACAAGCATACTGTTCAACCAGCCGGTCACCTTCCGGCCGGTTCTTCCTTAACCATACTGCGAATGTAGAAGTAGCCCATCCCTGAACAGAGCAGGAACATGAACACGGCCATGGCGCTCGCGACTCCAACATCATGATAGATGGAGAAGGACTGCTGCATCGCGATGCCGAGCACCTGCGGAGCATTGGGTCCGATCAGGAACGGGGCCGTGAAGGCGCCGATAATCCCCATAAAAGTGAAGGTAGCTGCGACCAGAACCGTCTTGTACGTCATCGGAACAATAAATCTGGCAAAAATGCTTAATTTCCCCGCGCCAACATCACGCGCACTCTCAATGATAGAATTCGGTATGCCCGCCAGCGCAGAGCTGAGCAGCATGGCCGTAAACGGAATATTAAACCACAGATTGGCTAACAGAAGTCCGTTATAATCATAAATAAAACGCGGGAAGCTCTCCGAGCCGAGCGCCAGCCCTATTCTCGCCAGCCAACCATGGTTTCCGTACATATTAATTATGCCGTAAGTCGCGATAACCCCAGGGATAAACATCGGGATATAATACAATTTCCGTATCCAGTCCGTAATCCAGCCCTGATTGAACCTTAGATAGATGGCCAGCAAATACCCGACAATGAGCGTAAGGACCGTGCTGACAATCGTCAGATTCAAGGTGAAGAGTATGTTGCTTCTCATAGCTTTATCCGTAAAGAGGTACGTATAGTTCGCCAGCGAGAAAGCTCCGTCAGGATTAAGAAAGCTTTCCTTAACCGCCAGCGTAATCGGGATAATGACGGTAAAGACCAGCAGTAAAAATGAAGGAATGACCATAATCAAGCCTGTAATGGAAGCCTTCGTTTGGCTGCTGATGCCGGGTCGCCCCGTACGGCTCTTCATTTGTAACAAGCTGGCTTTGTCCATATTCATTGCGTGGCCACTTCTGCTTGCCAGCGTTGCGTAATTTCATTGCCCAGCTCGCCACCCTGGAACTGACGGTATCCCTTCGCGACGCTCTCGAACTTCGTTTGCAGTTCAGCCGGCATTTCCGACCATTTGATTCCCGGGTATCCGAACATCACGTTGACTATCGTTTCCTGTGCCTCCTGGGATAACACATAATCAATGAACTTCTGCGCTGCTTCCTTTTTCACTGACATTGCGGGGATGGCCACCATTGCAGGTCCTCCCGTAAAAGCCGGTTCAATTTGTGTCAATTTGATATTCTCTGGCAGCAGACCTTTGTTCAGCTGCTCCAGCGCCATATCCGACCAAGCCGGAACCATGTCCACTTCGCCAGTAGCGAGGATATCGAGCGTTCCCTGGTTTTTCTTCGGATACACACCCTTTTGGTACATGAATGGATGCAGCTCCTTCAACAGGTCAAAGCCTGGCTTCCACTGCTCCATGATCGCCGGGTCCTGGCTGTGCATGGCTTCGTCCGGCAGGAAATTGTACAGCGCGGTTACCACAAAAGAATTGCCCGCGCCGCCAGTCGCCGGGTCGTTATAGGCAAAGCGGCCGGGGTTGCTGCGAATCCATTCGTACAATTCATCAGCGGTCTGCGGAGGGTTAGCCACAGTGTCACTGTTGTAGGCCAATACGACAGAGGAGGCACGATAAGGTACGGCCAGATTGTTCAGATCAGTTATATAGCTTGGTTCGATTTTGCTGATATTAGGGATCGTGTCAGTTCCTACAGTTTCGAAGATACCCTCTTTCTCGCCGAGCAGCACATCGCTGCCGGAGGCTTCAAATAAGTCGATATCTACTTTGGACTCACCCGCTTTTTTGGCTGCGAGCAACCGATCCATCGTGGATTGTCCACCTTGTCCCGACGGAATATGTGTAAGCTTAACGGTAATGTTATCGTTCTGCGCTTCGAACATCGGCACAATCTTTTCCCACATATCCTTCACATTCAATGAACCTGTAAAATAAAAATTCAGCTCTGTTTTCTCCGCCGTCTTCGTCGATCCCGAGTTATCGCCCGCTGCCGCCGCATTGCTGCTGCCCGCGCTGCCGTTTCCTGCCTTATTTCCACAAGCAGACAACACCAGCATAAGCATTAACAGGAGCAAACCTAAATTTTTTCTGGCCATTTCATAAATCCCCCTTGGATTAAGATGATTGTGGATAAGCGGTTGCCCGCGTAATACCGATGGTGACGGCTCCTCCGGAAGTTAATCCGCGCGCTTCTTCACGCGGCAGGAACACCTTGGTCATTCCGGCCGGAGTTTCGATGGATACCTCGGCGTAATGCCCCAGCACCATGACCTGTTTGATTGTTCCGGACATTCCTTCTGCCAATCCGTCATGCATGACGATATCTTCCGGCCTGACCGCAACCGTCACTTCACCAGCAAGCCCCTTCTCATTGCCGAACCGGAAGGAATGTACCCGGATCCCGTCTCCGGCAGCCTGTCCCTTCAGAAAGTTCATACGTCCGATAAACTGGGCCACGAACAAGGTACTCGGCTGATCATAAATATCCTGCGGAGAAGCCACCTGTTCAATTCTGCCGCTGTTCATTACGACGATACGGTCGGAGATAGACAACGCCTCCTCCTGATCATGCGTGACGAAAACCATCGTCAGATTACCCGCCGCCTGAATTTCACGCAGCTCCTCACGCATCTCCATTCTCAGCTTGGCATCCAGCGCGGAGAAGGGCTCGTCCAGCAGCAGCACCTTCGGCTCCAGCAACAACGCCCGGGCAACCGCGACACGCTGCTGCTGGCCCCCGGACAGCTGGGAGGGATATTTATTCTCCATACCCGGCAGCCGAACCAGCTTCAGCGCCGACTCCACCTTTTCGCGAATCTGCTGTTTGCCCGTCTTCCTCAGCTTCAGCCCAAAGGCGAGGTTGTCATATACTGTCATATGCGGCCACAGGTTATAGCTCTGGAACACCATGGCGGTCGGCCGCTTTTCCGGCGGCAGGTGGAGGATGCTCTGATTCTCAATCTTCACCTCACCTGCATCCGGGGACAGGAAGCCGCCGATCGTGCGCAGTACCGTGGTTTTCCCGCAGCCGGACGGGCCGAGCAGGGTAATAAGCTCCCCTTTGCGGATATCCAGATTAATGTCACGCACACCGTCGCCGGTCTTGTACGTTTTTTGCAAACCGCTGATCGATAATTGAATGTCTTGTTCCATCGCCTTCACTCCTCACTTCATCTGAAATCCGCTCGACATCACATCGGCATTGACGAACCTTCTCGCGGCCAGCAGCAGAATAATCGTCGGGAGCGTCATAATAATCGAAAATACAGCGCCAGCCGTGCTGGGATAATCTTCTACGATGGAATACATCACCAGCGGCATCGTCTTGAAATCGGGAATTCCAACCATAAATGTTCCTTGCGCCTCATCCAGTGAAGACAGGAATGTGAAGATGGAAGCGACCAGAATTCCCGGCAATGCCATCGGCAGCGTGATATGCCAGAAGACGCGAAACGGTCCGGCTCCGGCATCCCGTGCCGATTCCTCTTGAGCCTGATGCACACTTTTGAAAGCTGCTGCCGGAATCCAGGTCATGAACATCAGCGTGTTGACGATGTGAATAAGTACAATACCAAGTAAGGTGTTCATCAGCCCAACCTGGTAGAACAGCACCGCAATAGAGACATACAAGCCCATTTTCGGAAAAGCATTCGTCAGCAGAAAAGAAAACAAAAACCAGCGGCTGAGCGGAAAGCGGATACGGGCAAAGGCATAAGCCGCCGGAATACAAATTAGAATGGAAGCCATTGTAACGATGGTTGCAATTCCAAATGAAAGTGAGATCGAGGACAGCACCTCCTCCTTGGTCATTACGAAGGACCACCATTCAAGTGACCATACCTGAGGAAGCATGGCCGGATATTGCCATTTGCCCGAGAAAGCCAACAGTACCAGATTAAGCAGCGGGCCCAGAAAAAAGAATACGAATACCAACAGCACAACAAACTCGATAATTTTCCGTTTGCCAAGCGATCTTACATACCACCCCATGAATGTTCTTCTTCCTCCTTATTCACTATAGATGTATAGACATCTCCTAGGAATAGAATAATGCAGTTCTTTAAAAAGCGATCAAGAAGTTTGTAAAAGCTGCAACAAAAAAAGCCCCACAAGGGTGAGGCTTGTTCTTCAAGGCGTATTCGTTTCGTCAAATCAATCGCGGGTCCGACGGATTTGGAAGGAGAAGACATCGTCGCGCATGTAGTCCAACGAATAAAAAATGGCACGATGCTCCTCGTCATAATGCAGCTGCTTGAATAATAGCACCGTTGTAGTCGGATGCACCAACAGCTTCTGGCAATTACGGTCATTATGAAGCGGAACTGAGATCCCGGTGTCCGCCTTCACAATTCTGATCGACAGATGCAGCTCCAGAAATTCGAGCAGCGAGCCGGAGAAATCATACCGCTCAAACAGGTCTCCCACCCGCTGCGGGTGGAAATAGTTCACGGTCACCGCGACCGGCTCGCCATTGGCTGTACGGATTCGTTCCAAAACCATAACCTGCTCCCCTGCCTTAATTCCCAGCTGCGCCGCAATCTCTTGGGAACCATCCAGCTTGCGCAGTGAGATCCGGCTTTCGCCTTCCTCCAGCCCCGCCGAACGAATCATCTCACCGGTGCTGGACAATCGGTCCAGGCTGCTGGGGATGGCAGGCAGCGGATGAATGACAAAGGTGCCTACCCCGTGCTTCACCAGCAGACGCCCCTCCGTTTCCATTTGCTTGACGGCATCACGGAACGTTTCCCGGCTGACGCCCAGGCTTTTGGACATTTCCAGCTCCGACGGCAGCCGTTCTCCGACCTTGTAGGTCCCTTCGCTGATCAACTTCTTCAACTGCAGTTTAATGATTGCCGTTTTTGACATCATATTCATCTGTTCTTCATACTCCTCACAGCATACTCCTCTAGACAACTTACATATATTTTGAATCGTAACTTGTTTGGTGTCAACTGATTTTTCAGGGCTGCTGCACCCGGAGGTGCTGGCTCAGCGTTTCCCGTAATTCCTCGTCCCCCTGCACACTGGAATAGGTCCCCATCACCTTCGGGTACAGGTCGAATACTTTTTTCACATAATCGGAGAGGAACAGGTTTCTTTAGCCCCTCACTTCAATTCTGATCTTCTAAACGCCCCATAAGCAGCGGCAATCATAAGAATCATAAATCCCAGACTGACCAGGATCGACTGAAAAAGATATCCCGGAGCAGTGTCCAGGTTAACCAAGGTATAGCTGGCCGCAAACGGAGTACAAGTATATATCCGATACATCAGCTGCGAGCTGTCTCCCATCCCCGATAGCTGCCCGCTGAGAATCGAGAAGCCGTAATAAATGGCGATGATAAGCACGGGCTTCTTCAGCATAAAAGCCAAAGGGATGGTGATGCTAAGCTGGGCAATATACACAATCATCAAGGTAAGCATAACTGCAAGCAGTTTCCCTGTATCCGCTGCAGCAAATCCGGCAGCCGTTTCTGTAGTCAACACATGCAGGAAACCCAAAGCTACTGAACCCATACTGAATTCTAACCCAGCAACCAGGGCAATGGCGGTCAGAAGAGCATACGGAAGCAGGATTAATGCCAGAACACCACTCAGCACGATAGCCTTGCCAATAATGATTCCGCTTCGGTTTCGTCCGCTGGCAATGGCATCATGAATCGTTTTATGCTCCAGATCGCCGCAGATCAGCACACTTGCCAGCACCGCGCCGAGAATACTGATCACGTTGATATCCGAGAACATAAACCCGATACCGGTCATGCTCTCACTCAGTTTGCCCTGAGGGATCAAGTACGCAATTATGGCCATGGTCAGTGCACTTGCAGTCCCAATGCCGAGCAGAATCTTCACGGTCAGCGTACGGCGTAATTTGAACAAGTCCGCGCGAATCAGATTAATCATGGCTGCCACCTCCAATGACTGCAAGGAAATAATCCTCAAGCGTATCTCCCCCACTTGCCAGCTGGGTCACGACAATCCCATTCTCATATAGAACTTCGGCTACGCGCTCCTTCTCATTCAGATAATCATAGAGCCTGACTGTCTGATCCGGCATCACCTTGTAATTCGTGGTCTGCAGCTTCGTCTCCAGGACAGTCACCAATTGTTCAGGATGAGCACAGCTGATTAGAATATGGTGCTTGCAGCGTTCTTCCAGCTCTGCCAGCGTAAGTGTCTGCTTGACCTTGCCTTGGTGAATGATGATATAATCCGTCGCCGTCTGATACAGCTCTGGCAGATTGTGGCTGGAGATCAGAATCGTCATCTGCCGCTCCTCGCACAACCTCTTGAGCAGATTGCGGATCTCCACCACGCCGATGGGATCCAGACCGTTAATCGGCTCATCCAGAATGAGCAGTTCAGGATGACCAAGCAGTGCAATGGCAATCCCCAGACGCTGCTTCATGCCCTGCGAGAAATTCTGCGCTTTTTTGCGGCCTGTATTCGAAAGACCTACAAATGCCAGCAGTTCCTCTTCGACCTCCACATTGGGAATTCCCCGCAGAATCCGGTGGTGACGCAGATTATCCCTTGCCGTCATGCTCGGTGTAATACTGGGACTCTCGATCATACAGCCCAACCTTTTACGTTCAGCCTGCAGAGCTTTCTCGCCGGAGTGTCCGAACAGCTCCAAGCTTCCGCTTGTCGGGAAGCTCAGGCCTGCAGCCAGCCGCATCAGCGTTGTTTTGCCGGCACCGTTCTGTCCGATTAATCCATAGATTCTGCCGGGCGCAAGCCCCACAGATACCTCCTGCAGCGCATAGCTGCCCCGGTAGCTCTTGCTCAACCGGTCTGTTCTCAGCACATATTCTTTCATGATTCCACCTATCCTCTCTAAGTAGAAGTTTAGAAGCGAAAGGTTTAGAAAAGGTTAAGCGCAGCACAAAAGAAAATCCGCACAGCAACGCATGCATCACTTGGAAGATAGCCTGTAGCCCAGCCCCCATACTGTCTCGATATAATCCTCCTGCGGATTGGCTTGTCTCAGCTTATTGCGCAGGTTGCTGATATGGGTCTTGACCGCATTATCATCCCCTACATATTCATCCTGCCAGACGGATTCGTAGAGGTTGGATTTCGTAAATACTTTGCCGTCATGCTTCATAAGCAGCTCCAGAATCCGGTATTCCTTGGCCGTCAGCTCCAGGCTGGCCTGGTTCACCGTCACGCTCTGGGTGCTGTCGTTCAGCAGCAGATCTTTATAGCGGATGTTGTGTTGTTCCTTGTGCTGGATAGCAAAGCGCCGCAGATTGGATTCTACCCGCGCCGCCACCTCACCCAGGTCAAACGGCTTGGTCATATAATCATCCGCACCGAGCTTCAGCAGCTCAATTTTGGTGCCGATCAGGCCTTTGGCGGAAATGACAATCACCGGGACGTTGGAGAACTCCCGCAGCTCTTTGAGCAGTTCATCACCATTTTTAAAGGGAAGCATGATGTCCAGAATCACCAAATCATATGTACCTTCGCGGATCTCCTCTACACCCTCTGCGCCGTTATAGAGCGATTTCACTTCATAACCGGCATCACTCAAGGCTTCTGCCAGCATCAGGTTGACATCCTCATGATCTTCAATAATCAGTATGCTGTTCACTTATGACCCAGTCCTTTACTGTTGATTACTCTGCTGTTGATTGTTCTGCTGCTATACGCTTGCTCTTGCTCTTTTGCCGATCATTCTAATCTGGCCTCTGTGGTTGATTTCATCCTCAAAGACATGGAACCACTTGAAATAATGATTGGCCGGCTTGTCATGCCAGAACGGCTCTTCAATAGACAGCCAGTCATCACCCACCGTTTTGAACAGCTCCAGGGTTACAGCTCTTACCTCGTTCATTTGGTCTATGTAATAATTCAGATCCTTGCCCTTGATATGCATCCGCCCTTCATCGCCTAAATTCAGAGCAGGTCCCCAGCGCTCATCCTCTTTCTCCGTCAAGTCCCTGCCCTCGAAGGTAAACGCCTGATACAGATACTCTACAGCTGCAAAATGGGATAAAAGCGCTCCAATTGAATTGCACTGCGGGTCCATCAGGTAATCGAGCTGCTCGATCGTCAGATCCTGGACGGTTTCAATAGTGGTACATCTCACATAATTCATCATCGACAACAAACGGCTGATTTGTGCAGGATACCCCGGCATATCAGAAATGAGATAAATGCGGTTCAAGTCTATCATTTTAAAGTGCCTCCTTGCTTGATTGATTGGAATTTGTGGTTATATGAAAAAGTCTCTATCGTTACTCATTATACGATTTATGGAAATCCAAGGATAGAGTTAGTAGACGATCTAGCGAACCTTGCGGACTCAGGAGCCTCTATTCGGCTTATTTATAGGCTTTTCGTGCAGCACATCCACAATTACCTTCCGCACCCACCGTACCTACTCTTTTCCCTGCAAAGCCAGCGGCATCCGCACACCAGCAAATAACAACAGCACGAAATAAGCCGCCAGGATGCTCCAATGAATCGTGTAATTAGGCAAGAGACTCATCACATCCATACCCAGCAAATGGTCCGACAATACGAAGGGGATAGCTGGCGGGATGAATTGAATAAATGTGGTGTTGTACAGCATCATGCAGATGCACATACTCACAATGCCAAGCATGACACTGGGCAGAGCCATTCGCGACAACATCGCTGCCAGGAAGGCCGCGGGAATAATCAGTACATGCATGAAGATGAGCTGAAGCAACACACGGATAAACAGCCACAGTATAGCGGAAGGCAGCGGCTCTGCGACCAGTCCCAGTCCGAAGCCAATCGTAAACAACGCGAATATAGCTACGGTAACGGCGATTACGACAACCATAATCATTAGCTTGGCAATCAGGAAATGATGTCGCGGATACGGATAACAGAGCGTCATTTCCATCGTATTCTCCTCATATTCCCTGGCGCTCATCACTGCCGCGAAGGCGGAGAAGGTCAGCAAGGACTGCACATTGAAGATCAGCATCGCCACATGGAGGTACTCCCGCCAGACCAAAGTGCTCTCTTCCCAGAATGACAAGCAGGTAATCACTCCCGGCAGTACAGCGCCCGCGGCGATGATCCACCATATCCTGGCCGAGCGGAGCTTCAGCATTTCAACCTTAAGCAACGTCCGCATACGCTCACTCCTTCGAGTTGATTAAATGTATCGACAGGTACAGGAAGCCAGCGAAGACAGCCAGCAGAATCAGGCCTCCCCGCGCATAGCTGAGATGTGCATATTGCTCATACCCAAGGAGTTTGGAGACCAGGATAATCGGCAGCAGATGAGGCAGGAAAGCGCCAAAGTCCTTGAAGGCAAACGGGTACGTCAGCATAAACACCACAAGAAACAGCAACGCCGCAGCTGAAGCATTCCGCTTCCACAAGGCAACACATACAACCGCTGGGGTCAGCGCCATCAGGCAGAGAGTACTTAGCACACCAGCAGTCACATAATCAGCAGCCAGCTGCGGGTCAAACCCGGAAACTAGCGAATGGATAACAATCAGCAGGCCAAAAGTAAGCCCTTGCAAAACAGCGATTTCCAGAAACAATAGAATGTATTTGCTGAGCAGAATACGTGTGAGTGACTTCGGGGTGATCGCTAAATAGGAAATCAGCTGCTGCCGATATTCTCTGGCCACGATGTAACAACCCGTGATGACCACACTGGCAAAAGAAATCATCTGCATAAACACACTATTCTTCGTTATGACTGCGGAGAAGGACTGCTGCGGATGAAATCCGTATTGAATCAGTACCAGCGCAAGGGGCACGAACAGCGCTAAGGGAAGCAGCAGAACCAGAAAGGTCCTTCTCAGCTTCATAAACTCCAGCTGCAGCAAGCTAGACATGAGCGGCACCTCCTGTCAGTTGCATGAAATAATCCTCAAGCGAAGCACTCTTCTGCTTCAATTCATCCCGGGTGATCTCCTCCAGCAGCTTGCCTTGATGCAGAATGCCAATTCGGCTGACCATCTTCTCGACCTCAGCCAGATTATGCGATGATACGAACACCGTTTTGCCCTGCGCTGCCAGCCGGATTAATAGATCACGGATCTCCACCACCCCATGTGGATCAAGTCCATTGGTCGGCTCATCCAGGATCAGCAGCTGCGGGTCATGCAGCAAGGCTCTGGCCAGACCCAGCCGCTGCTTCATGCCGAGTGAATACTGGCGCGTTTTTTTATGCCTGTGATCAGATAAACCCACCAGGCTCAGCGCCCGGTCTATGCTGGATTTATGCTCCACACCCATCATTAGCCGGTGAATGTCCAGGTTCTCTTGTCCGGTAAGATTAAGATAGAACCCCGGCGTTTCAATAATCGCACCAATTCTGCGCAGATGGCGGGCCATACTCTGGTCCGTTACTTTCTCACCGAACAGCTCCACACTACCGCTGAGCGGTTGAATTAGATTCAGGATCATGCGGATGGTGGTTGTTTTGCCGGCCCCGTTGGGTCCGATGAAACCGTAAATTTCGCCTGGCTTCACCTGCAGATTTACTTTATCTACTACCGGCACTTTTTTGAAGCTTTTGGATAAATCTGAGGTCTGCACAATATACGTCATCTGTTCTCCCCCTTTAGTTACTCCACCGCTCGATACTGGGCCAGAAAGTGCTGCACATGCTCGATTAACTTCTGATTGGCCTCCGCCCGAATGACTTCAGTCAGTTCATCTGCCACCAGGTAACGGTGAAATAAATACACGACCGGCGCATAATAATCCATTACCATTCCCGTAAGGTCTCCCGCCTTCAGAAATCCAATCCCCACCAGCCACTCGAAAATCAGCTTCTGACCCGCAAGCGCCTCATCGAATAATACCCTGTGGTACAGCGCCGCCGCTTCAGGATTGGTGCCCTGCTCCAGAATTAACATCCGGATAAAGCGGTTCACCTTGGGGTCCATCAGATAATCGTTCAGAAAGGATTGACAGACAAAGATGAATTCCTCAGCCTGCACGCTTGTCACCTGGGCCATCTGAACAGCAAATTCCTCCGGCATGGCATAAGTTACCGCTGTAAACGATTCGCACAGCACATCGAAGATATCCTGCTTGTTCTTAAAGTGGTAATACACCGTGCTTTCCTTGATTCCCACTTCACCGCAGATATCGCGGATCGATACAGAGCTGTACCCTCTTCTGGAAAAGAGGTCTAACGAAACCTCCAGTATCCGGTTTTTGGTGTCTTGTTTGTTGTTGTTCATCGTATGTAATCACCTTTCAGCATTTGTCTAACAGTCGTTAGATCAATACTATCTAACAGTTGTTAGATTGTCAACGGGTATTGTAGACAGCACGAAAAAAGTGCCCCTCCAGCCGTTGTTCATGGACTGTAGAGACACCCCCGAGGACAACTCTCCTAATCTTAAGCACAGATCGCTGCAGAGAGGCTTACTTGCAGTTCAACAGCTCATTAACGCCGCTTCACCCTCCGCGCTGCCATACCATCAAACATTCGGCCTGCCATTCTCTTAACGACTCCTAAACGAACGGGATAATAGTAGTCAGACTCAAACCAGCCTTGCTCCCGGTAGTACGGGTAATCCCGATATTTGTCATTGAGCATAGACTTGATGTGGGTGCGTGACATACGGAACATCATCAGTCTGAACAAGGAAGGCGTCTTCGGTGCAGAGCGCATCAGCTGCTTGTAGAATCGCTTCGAGCATTGCTCGATTTCCCGTGAGTTCTTAGCCTTCGCCGCCGCGGTTGCCGGTTCCAGCGTTTGCAGCACACAGCCTTTCGAGACCTGGAAACCGAAGTTTACGCCCATGTTATCGAGATATTTCACAATGGCGTTTCCTCCATAGATGCCTTGGGTCACTACAGAGGTGAAGGCTTTGTCGAAGAACTGCGGTCTGTGGAACATATAAGCCAGCCGATCCAGCAAGTTCTTCATCGAAGCCGATACATGAAAGGCATAATTAGGCGTCGCCCAAATAACCCCGTCTGCTTCGTTCAGCTTCTCCAGTAGCAGATCACGATCATCCTTCAAGGGGCAATATTGCTCCCCTTTATTAAAGCACAGTTTGCAGCCCCGGCAATGCTTCAGCTCGTAATCCTTCAGGAAAACATATTCGAACTCGATATCAGCATAGGTCTTCAGCTGCTGCTCCATTTCGCGTACGGCCCGGTAGGTGGCCTGCTTTTGCTGTGTTCCGATAAACGCGGTGACTTTGGTCATTAGTGAAACCTCCATACTCAGCTTGGATTGACGATTCATTGTTCAGTCATCAATCAAATATGAATGAATAATATTTCGTTCATTCATATTGTAGCATAGATAAGATAAATAACAACCGGATATCTGTTAACAGACCGCCTGATATCTGTTAACAGACCGCCTTCACCGTGATCCGACAGTTGATGCCCCAGTTTAACGGGTCCCTCCAGACGCCTATAATCCAGCTACCGCTTTAATCTGCTGTCTCTGTGTCACGATAAGCTCTTTCAAGGTTTCGGTCCCGAATGCTCCTGCAGTAAAAGCATTGCCTTTCGGATAATAGACCATTTGGAACGAACTTCCATCCTCCAGATGCACCCGCAGGAATCACCCCGAATACACAGATAATGTTAATGCCATATACATCAGGATCAGGTCCATCGGCATACTCGTAAACCAGCTGAACGGATGTTGGCTAGATTAATTAAAAATAACCTCCATTCGTAAAAGCCAAAGTAAGTTGATTGTACCCTATTATGGTTGGGGGATTTAATTCTTCTTCCTTTCCTGCCATATCCTGTGTTACGCAGCAAAAAGACACTAGCCGGGGGCCAGTGTCTCTTAGTTAAGCTGTCTTCTTTTAGGAAAGCGCCAGCATAGCGTTCATATCCGCTTCGGCGGTGGTAATCAGCTTCAGCCCGAATAGCTCGACAAGCACATCGAGCACTCCGGTTGAGATAAATTCCGGCGGCTTCGGACCAATGCGGATATCCTGAATACCCAGGCTGAACAAGCCCAGCAGAATAGCGACCGCTTTTTGCTCAAACCATGACAATACGATACTGATCGGCAGTTCATTGACGCTGCAGTCGAAGGCTTCGGCGAGCGCAAGCGCAATTTTGACCGTAGAACCGGAATTATTACATTGGCCCAGGTCAATATAACGCGGAATTCCCGTATCTCCAACCGTACCATAGTCTACATCATTGAAGCGGAATTTCCCGCAGGAGGTGGTCAGAATGACCGTATCATTAGGCAGCGACGTGGCCAGCTCGCGGTAATATTCGCCCGCTTTGCCAGGGGCGTCACAGCCTGCAATCACGAAGAACCTGCGGATATGTCCATCCTTAATGGCCTGAATAATCTCCGGGGCCAGGCCGATCACAGTCTCATGATGGTAACCGGTGGTCAGCACCTGCTCAGAGGTGACATCGGCCGCCGGCAGTGAAAGCGCGCGCTCGATCAATGGGGAGAAATCGTCATGGGTGATTTTGCGGACACCTTCAAGCCCTGCTACTTCATAAGAGAAAAAGCGGTCGGCATACGTTCCCTTGATCGGCATCACACAGTTCGTAGTCGCGAGGATCGCTCCAGGGAACTGTTCAAACAGCCTGCGCTGATCATACCAGGCCTTGCCGATATTGCCCTTCAGATGCGGATACTTCTTCAGTGCCGGATACCCGTGGGCTGGCAGCATCTCCGAATGGGTGTAGATGTTAATGCCTTTGCCTTCCGTCTGCCGCAGCAACTCCTCCAGCGCATACAGATTATGTCCGGTGACTACGATACATTGGCCTTCAATCGCATTCTGGCTGACCGTAACCGGCTGCGGAATTCCGAAACGGTCAGTATGCGCACGGTCCAGCAGATCCATGATCCGCACTGCCGCATTTCCCACCTGCATCGCCATGTCCAGATGCTCTTGCACATTGAAATTGGAATTGGTCAGGGTCATATACAAGGCTTCGTGGGTAATCCGGTCCACTTCGGGGTCGGTATACCCCAGCTGACGGGCGTGGGTTGCATAAGCAGCAATGCCTTTAAGCGCAAAAATCATCGTATCCTGCAGGCTGGCCACTGTCTCATCCTTGCCGCATACCCCAACCACCGTACATCCGCCGCTCGGCGTCTGCTCACATTGGTAACAAAACATATTTTCTCCTCCAGACCTTAAATAACTAAAATTATTCTCAGCCTAACAGAGCAATGCTCTTCGAGGTGTGATTGCACACACATTTATCTCGCTATATAAGATGAACTTAAGAATGGAATAGTGTAGTGGCCAGAAATCCTGATGCATAGAGCTTTCTGTCCACTTCGTGTGTAACATTCTTCAGTTCACGTTCCATATTCATAATAGATGAAACTAAACCGATTATCTTTAGTATTACCTCTTGTTTTGGAATATCTTTGACCTCGGATGCCATTCAATCCCTGATTGATGAGCTTGAAGCAGAGGAAAACAACAAAATGTTAACCGAAAATGCCGAAATAGATGCCATTAAAAAATTGCAGCAAGGGCCTGATCATTATCTGCTAACCGAGGTGGCTTATCCTGTAGTTGTCAACGGCAAGAAATATACCGATGCCAAGAACCCCATCCTTAATTATGAAGGCAGCACTTATATCCCGTTGGCTAAGATAGGCGAATTAACCGGAGTGAATTACAAATGGAATGCCGGACTGAAACAAGTCGAAATTGTCAGTGCACCTGCTGCAAGTTCAGACGTTTCTGCCCCTTCCGATGATTCGTTCAAGGACTTCCTTGAGGAATTGGAGAAAAGCGGGAATGTGTATCACTAGTTAGCATTAAGCGCCGAGTCCGATAGCCTCCTCTTTCATACCCGTACTTATATTAAAGTCCCCTGTATGAGCCTTTAAACTTGCGGCTGAAGCGAGCGCTGCATGCACAAGCCTCAGATTGCAGTGATTCTCCTATGGGTGTCGTCTAATGGATTAAACCTCACTAGTAACATCCATTATTTCCTAGGAGCTGAAGCTGCACCTATCATGAAAAAGTCTAATTATTTGTCGATGTTGTTATTGCTGCTGACGTTAGTCTGCTGGGCCGGCACGCTGTGGGTTCATGGTATGACCGGCGTGTATGCCTGGCTGGCACTGAAATTCATTCTGCCGGCTGCCGGAGCCGTGTGGGCTGTGGTGAATCTGATCTGGCTGACCGTGAAGCTGGTGAAGCGAGCACGCCTGAACAGGCTACTGCTGAATCTGGGCTTGTCTGCCGTGCTGATCTGCCATTTTCTGCTGACGATCAATGTTATTCCACTGGCATACCCTGCTGCCATTGCCAATACCAAACCAGGGCTTACCGTGAAGTGGCCGCTGCATACAGCTGCGGTCGTCGGCTGGGGTGGAGATTCCGTCGAAGACAATGCACCGCATGCGGTGTGGTCCTCCGAACGCTGGGCTTACGATTTGGTGATGGAACCCTATAACACCGGGAGCAGCCGTGCGAAGGATTATGGGATCTGGAATCAGGAGGTATACGCACCGCTGGATGCCGTGGTCATTGCCGCCTATGACGAAGAGGCTGACATCACGCCCGGCTCGGAGGACGTTCTGTCTATGGAAGGCAATCATGTCTACCTGAAGGTTGCCGAGATGGGAACCTTCCTGCTGCTGAACCACCTGAAGCAGCACAGTGTTACCGTAGCCGTTGGAGACAAGGTACAAGCAGGCGATTTGCTGGGGCTTGTGGGCAACAGCGGCTCAACCTCCGAGCCTCATCTGCATATCCACCATCAGCGCCAGGATCCCACCCAGACCCGGATGCCTATCCTAGCTGAGGGGCTGCCGCTCTACTTCGAGGGTACGAATGGGGACCCCATGCCTGTAAAAGACGATCTGATTACACCGCAACCATAGAATGAACAGAGAAAAGGCCGTGAAGACTGCTTATACAGCAGCTTTTCCGGCCTTTTCTAACGTCTGATCCAAGAATGAAATCTGCTTCCGGCATCTATAATATTCTCTCAATCGCCTGCTTCAAAAGCGCACCCGAGCGGCCCCAGGACTGCTTCTGTATATCCTTCCTGGCCTGAGCGCCTTTGGCTGCACAGAGCTGTGGATGCTCATAGGCTAATCTCATCTGCTTCCGCAAGCTGGTGATGTCCGGCTCTGCCCACAGCTGGCCCGGCTCTGCGAACAGCTGGCAGAATTGGCGCGCGATTGAAGAGTGACGATTCATGCTCGCCACGGGCGGCTGCAGCCGGTATCGGACAAGGAAGGAATTATGGGCGGTCACAAAATCCAACTGCCCACCCCAGCCGGTGGTAATTACAGGAACGCCGCTGGCCATCGACTCCATGAAGGGCAAGCCTACCCCTTCCCCCCGGGTAGGAAGTACAAAGGCGTCCCCCTTCGCATAAACGGCTTTGAGGGCAGCCTTGCTCAGATGGGTTGAGACGAGCCGAATGGGTGCTGTGGATTTGCGGACATGGAGTCTGGCTTTATAAGCTTTGATCCGATTGTGTATCCACTGCTGATTCTCATAGGCTGCATAGCCATTGGTTTTGATGATTAGCTCCACATGATCACTGGCGGAGAATTCCTCCCAATACGCTCTTAGCAGTGCTTCAGGATTCTTGCGGTGCTGAAATCCGAATACCGAGATGAACGTGAATTTCCCCTTTGGCCTGCTGGCAGCACGTTTCTTCTTGGCTCTGTACTCCCGAATATTGACACCATGCGGAACAATGAAGATGGGAATGCGGATGCCGCTGTTGCGCAACGCCTGCTTGTTCTGCCGAGAAGGCACACAGACGGCATCCGCCTGGTTGATCTTTGCGATCCACCGCCGCGGAATTCTTGTCGTCTCCCAGACCGTATTAATCACAATCCTGTTGTACAGCTTACGTTCCTTCTTCACGTTAAGCGTATGAGGCGCGTGATGGTAGACCAGCACCTTGCGTGAACCAGACCCACCGGAGGCTGCGGGGGTTGTAGAGGTGGGAACTCCCTGGCGTCTTAACGCCTTCACATATTCTCTGCTGGCAATTCCAAGACCCGAGGACCTGTGGACAGGCCCTTTCCATACGACCCGATAGGAGGAGGTCATCGGCTAATCACTCCTTTTCCTGCTTGAAACTTTAATTAAGATATGCCGGCAGGAAGGGGATTGGTGCCTTATTTCCAGCGAAAATTGCTCGCAGAGATGATCCTATAAGATCAACTCTGCAAGACGATGAATCCCCTGCTCAATCGATGCTTCATCTACTTTTGCAAACCCCAACACCCATCCCTTGCGTTTGCTTTCCAGACAATAGGGTCCAAGAGGGTACACCCGTATTCCCTGTTGGAGAGCTAACTTAGTCACGGTTTCTTCGTCGTATGACTCTTCAGCTTCAAGTAACATATGTAATCCCGTTTCTACTCCACTTAGTGTGAATCGCTCCCCTAAGCCACTAGCCATAATAGCCTTTCTCATGACTTCGTGTCTTCGTCGGTACACATTTCTGACTCTTCTCATATGGCGCATAAAATGTCCATTCTTGATGAAGTGAGTCAGGGTTAGCTGATCCATAATCGGAAGATGACGGTAAGTCAACTCCTGTAACCTGGCTAGTTGAGCAATTGCCTCTACAGATCCAACGATAGCCGAAATACGAATGCCTGGAGCAATCATTTTAGAAAAACTCATGAGGTACAAGGTATTATTAGGTTCCTGGCTAATCAGCGTTGGCAGCGGCTCCCCACGATATCGAAATTCACTATCATAATCGTCCTCAATGATCCAAAATTGTTCTTGAGCGGCCTTATGTAGCAATTGTTGCCTACGCGGCTCCGACATAACGACCCCAACCGCGCACTGGTGCGAAGGGGTCACAAAGATCAGTTTGGATTGGGGGTGAATACGCTCAACCACAAGACCATACTCATCGACGGGAACGGGCGCCACATTCATACGCCGATAGTTCATCGCCATCCAGGCAGCTGGAAAACCGGGATCTTCTACAGAGACAGTGTCCCCATCAGATAAAAGCGATTGTGCGATTAAGTCAATGCTATGCTGAGCTCCTGAGGTCAACAGAATCTGATTGGTTTGGATATGGATGCCTCGTTCAAGTGATAAATAACGCTGAATTTGTTCACGTAATGGTGTGAATCCATAGGGATTACCGTAAGCCCAGCTTGATAAATCCATTGCAGCGGATGCGTGGAGAAGCGATTGTCGCCAGTTTTTTTGAAATTGTCCATCTAAATAAGGTTCATGGGGACTAAAATCAATATCCACTTCTCGATGTTCTTTGCCTCTGAACCAGTCATGTAATTGATCGACCGCCGAGTTCAACAAGGGAAGTGAGGGCGGGATGGGACCATCTGTTATGATTTCCTTCGTTGACTCAGTGACTTGATTCCATTTACTAACTCGCGTTCCTCCTCGGCCAGATGTAACGGTGTAGCCTCGACTTAGCAATTCCTCATAGACGATCTGTATAGTTGAGCGAGAGACACCTACCTGATGAGCAAGTTCGCGGGAAGGAATCAGCAATTCTCCTGGGGGCCAGATTCCGCTTGTAATATTATGAATCGCTTGATCAAGCAATTGCTGCCAGATTGGTCTGTTATCATTACGAATTACTTTCATCATCGTGCACACCTCCAAATAGAAGCTCTACCCTATCATATTAATTATGGATTGCTCATAACTGTGATGTTTGGATATTTCAACACACTCCATTCACTGATATACTACCGGAATAACGCTGGTATTTGCAAGCTGGTCGTTGCTGCACTCTAGAAGAGTAGCGAAGTTAAGACAGTTGGAGTGGGATGAATATCTTATGAGTGAAAGGAGAGATTAGGAAATGGATTCAGTTCGTTACAAGATCAGGGAATGCCAGAATCAAGAGAAAATTGAAAGTTTCCTTCACCAAGCGAGAATTGGGTATCTTGGGTTGGTTGATGGGAACCTGCCTTATGTTGTACCGCTTAATTATGTATGGACTAAGGGGAAGCTCTATTTTCACGGGGCTGGAGATGGAAGACGTAATCAGGTCATGAGTGAAAATCCAGAGGTATGTTTTACGGTATGTGAGGAATACGGAACCATTGCGGATCCGGTACCTGCCAAAACGGATACGGCTTATATGAGCGTAATGATATTTGGACAAGCGGAGCCGATCACAGATTTGGATGAAGCCACCCATGTACTTCAGGAAATGATCAATAAATATGTACCTGGCTATTATAACCGCCCCTTGCCCAAGCAGCATGTGGAAAAGTATAGGTCGGCTGTATTCGGTGGGCCGGTTCAAGTTTATCGGGTAATTCCGAACCACATAACGGCAAAAGAAAGTCCTATTGAAGCAGAAAAAATGTATAGAGTGGGTATGAATGTCAACCGAGAAATTTAACGACAACATACCGTTACGACCCGCACTACGCTGGTTCCGCTCTTCTTAGGAGAATACCGAACGTTATAATTTGAAACAGGGTGACTACAGACCAACGTCATAGTCACCCTTGAAGGTTATTAGTTACACTGAATTACTATCTTGCAGCGTCTCCATCATCACTTGGAAATATTTGGGGTTTCCTGTAGTGAAGTAGTTATACCACGCTTCTAACGTTTCTTCCGCAAACAGGTCCAGCAGCGCAATAACCTCGCGCGCTAATAGTAGTGCGCCGGCCGAACCGGTTGTGATCAGGTTGTCTTCGGTCACGATCTTCTCGTCTTTATATCGGGCAGCGCCTTTGTATGCGGGGCTAAATAAGGTCAAATACTCCAAACTGTTGCTCGTATGCTGACGATAATCCAACAACCCGGCATCCGCAAGCGCCATAGTCGCTCCGCATATGGCCGCAACATTGCCGCCAACGTCCAGCAATTGTTTTGTTTTTTCGACGATTGGCCCATGCGCAGGGTCTTTCCAGGTGTCTGCGCCCGGCAGGAGCAATACCGCAGATGCTTCGAGCGCGATCTCGTCTACCGTCAGGTCCGGCACGATCGTCATTCCACCCTTTGTTATGATAGGACGGGTGGAAGCCCCGACCGTTCGGACGGGAAGTCGACTCCCTCGTCTTTTGAAATATTGACCCGAGTTGAGCTCCGCAATGACAAAGCCTAGCTCCCAGTCCGCCATCGTATCCAGTACATAAACATAAGCGTATTTCATAAGTTCCTCCTTGCTTATTTACTATTCCACCACTTGAACAGGATGTCGCTATTTCATGTAATAATCGGCAAACGGAAGAACAGCGTTATCCTGAACAGCGGTATAGCCGCTACGTAGCAGCGCATCTATCCTTACCGTGGCCTTGGGCACAGCCTTGGTCAGGATATGTTTCACATCAAAGGCAGTAAAGAAATGGCTGCTCGCCAGTTTGAGCAGTTCTGTCAGCAGCTCTGCCTTCTCCGCCTCCGATTTCAGATCGATCCGCATGACCCCTGTCTTCTGCAGCTGCGCGTGGGAGAACATCTCTACCGTTCCAACGGCAGTCTGCGTCTGCTTGTCAATCACACTAAAGCGCACAAACCCCCGGCCCGCGTATTCCTCCAGCCAATAGGTAATGTAGTTCGTCATCTCTTCTACCGTGTGGCAGATGAAATTATGCGGACAGTTGTCTGCGTTGAACAGCGCTGCAGCGTCAGGATCTGCATAACACTCGAGCAGTTCCTTCGCGTCACTTTCCTTTACCAATCGGAGCAGCAGACGCTCCGTCTCATAACTTGGACATTGCTCGTAAGGACTCGTTAACTTGATCATTCTAATTCCTCCAGTACAGGATGTTTAGCTCTTACCCTTGTATTGTACGGAGGGAATAGTGACAGCTATATGTCGCCATTACAATAGGCCTGCATAATTTCCCTGGCTTGTTCACATAACCGTCGCTTCAGACTTGGCGGCTCCAGCACCTTGATCCGGTTGCCAAGCGCCAGCAGCGTGCCGAACCAGAGATGCTCTGACTCAGGCACATGTACTGCCAGTATGAAATCGCCATTCTCATCTTCCTGCTCAATCACTCCGTTCAGATATTCCATGGCTTTCGTCTTAACCTCAGCTTTACAGAACAGTCTGAAATCGATGTAGGTACGGGAATCATTAGCCTCCTGCTGATCCAGCAGCAGTCCCGCCTCCTCATGTGTGTGTGTGAATGTCCTTCCTGTGGCCCGTAGTCCACTCATCCGCAGCAGCTTGAAATAACGGTAAGCCTGCTTCTCCAGACAGAATCCGTATATATACCAGGCATACCATTTATAGAGCAGAGTTACTGGCTCTACTGTACGCTGGCTTATTCTTCCTTCGGAATTGCAGTATGTGAAATCGACCTGCTCCCGCTCGGTTACGGCCCGCTCCAGAAGAGACAGCCGCTGCGGCACATCGATTCCCTCCCGCAGCACACCGAAGTCCAGCACCAGCTGCGGCTTAGCGGCGTGAATACCTGCCGCAGCAATCATTTTGTCCAACACAGTATCCAGCCTTGGATGGGGATAGGCCGTGAACAAGCCCTGAAGAGCCGCCACAATCAGTGAATAATCACTGCTGCTGGCGGGCTGCTTCTCCATGCGGAAGCTGTCTAGAATCTCATATCCTCCGCTTGAGCCAAACGTAGCCACAATGGGGATTCCTGCCTGATCCAGCGTCTCCATGTCGCGCTGGATCGTCCGGCGCGATACCTCAAACCGTTCAGCCAGCGCACTTGCGCTGACTCTGCCCCGGTTCAACAAATACACTGTGATGCCCAGCAGCCGGTCGATCCTCACAGTTCACGCTCATCTATAAGTTTCTCGAGAAATCCGGCAAATGTATCCGCATATATTTCCGTGATTCCATTCATTAATAGGGACAAGCGTCCTTCAGGGAACCAGCTGTTCTGTCTGTCCAGCCGATCGTTATAGAGCAGATCGCTGTCCGCATATTCACGAAATTCGGGCGGAGCCAAGGTAAGAATCTCCGCTCCGTCGAGCCTCGCATTGCCATATTCCCGCAGCCACCATTTGTATGATTCCGGCAGCGAGTAACCCAGCTCTTGTTCAGCTGCTGTAATCCATTCTTCCTTCACTCCGTGTCCACGATGCCATTTCAGGACTGCTGTGTGCTCCAATTTCTCTTGCAATGAACGATACATACGTCATCCTCCTCAGCATATAGTTAGTTGCCGCCACCAGCTTATCCTGCTGATAAGCGGCGACGAGTTACTTATGTATATCGGAACGTAAAGGACTTGCTCAATCAGCTGGCGGGTTGAGGTGCCATACCTCTGGCCTTGCAGACCATATGGGCCAGCCACTACACTAAGCAGTCTGTTGCCCCCAAATACCAGATTAACTCTAAGATAGCGTTTCTTGTTCATTATCTTCTCCTTTTCCGATAAATGTCCGGGGGAACTTTCGGGAAGGTATGCTGTCATTATTATATATGATCAGAGATTGTCATGGCCTCCTGAGCGTTGATTAAAGAATATACGGCACTCCTCCCTTATTTGAAACATTTTCTGTCAGGCAATCTTACCGTTGACTAGCTGGAGTCATCAATGTTAATCTTTGGAATATACCCATGGCAAGGGAGGAGGCCGCCGCTTGAAAAAGACAACCATGAAGGACATCGCCCAGCGCGCCCAAGTCTCCGTTGCAACCGTCAGTTATGTGCTGAACCGTGTCGGCAACCAAACCATACCGGTGAAGACGCGGCAGCAGATTCTGCAGATTGCCGAAGAACTGCAATACATTCCTAATCTGGCAGCCCGTTCGCTCGCCAAACAGAAGACAGGTCTGGTTGGCATACTGCTCCATGCTTCAGCAGTTCTACCCTACTGGAAGCAACAGGCACAGTTCTCCTTCATCCGTGATTTGGAGCTGCGGCTTACACAGGCGGGTTACCATACCGTGCTGCATACCCTGGATGCGGGGCACCCTTCGCTTGATATTATTGTGGAACGTAAGCTGGAGGCTGTGTTCCTGATCGATGCCCGCGAAGAGACCTTCTATTCGATCTCCAGAAACTTCGGAGAGGGCACGCCGCTGATTCTGATCGACAGTATGATTGAAGATCTGCTGTTCAAGCAGGTGCTGTATAACTACCGTACAGCGCTGCAGCAGTTGTTGCCTGAGGAGTATTCGCAGGTATGTTTAATCATGGAGAACTTCAATAACATCCTCCTGACCCGCTATATCCGCGACAGTCTGCCGCTGGCTGATGAGGCGGTATTTCAGGTCTCTGACCAGGCCGAGCTGGACAGTGTGCTGCAGAGGAGTCAACGCTTCACACAGGCCATCGTGATCAACGAATGGATCGGCAATTCTGTTGAGAAGGCAGGAGTATTCGAACAGCTAAACGTCCTCTGCACCTGCAATTGTCCGGAGATTCTGCGCAAACAAACCAGACGATTTGTATTTGCAGGTGATAAAGCTGCCGCCGCTTTTGAACTCATGAAGAAGCTATTGCACCAGCCTGACTACAGCACCCAAGAGAATAATCGCATATTCATCAATTAATTTTTTTTGTAGTATAACTTAAGCGCTTAAGTCGAAAGGAGCTTGTAAGAATGTCTGAACCGATTCCGGCCCCAAAAAACCCTGCCCCCCTTCCGCTTCCCCCCTCCATCTGGAGAAACCGCAGGTTCCTGCTGCTGCTTGGCTCCTTCTCCATTTCGCTGTTCGGCAATACCTTTCACAGCATCGCGCTGAATCTGTGGGTGCTGCAGACGACAGGAAGCGCCACGAAGGTTGCGCTGCTTACGATCATCAACTTGGTGCTCAGCACGCTGCTGGGCGCTGTCGGAGGCACGGTAGCCGACCGGTTCAACCGCAGAAGCATAATGCTGGTCACGGATCTGATCAGCTGCGGGCTGGTGCTGGCGCTGGCTCTGACGGTAGGCCTGCCTTCTGCCCCCTTCGCACTGGTGGCGGTGCTGACAGGTCTGACGACGGCTTCGTCCCTGTTCCAATCTCCGGCTTACCAGGCTTCCATTGTCACCGTGGTCGGCAAAGAACATGTTCAGCAGGCCGTCGGACTGCTCAATCTGTCCGAGAACCTCTGCCGTACACTCGGATTCTCGGCTGGCGGAATCTTCGTGGCCGCGTTCGGGGCAGCTGATGCCATTCTGTTCGATGGCGTGACGTTTATCCTCTCCTTTCTGCTTGTGCTTGCCGTTCGCACCCTTCCGCTGCCGGTCCGTCTGGATGATGCACCAAGGGAGGAACGAAACTTCACCCGTGAGCTGGCCGAGGGCGTGCGTTATATTTGGGAATTTCCGTTTGCCCGCGCCGTCATTGTCATGCTTCCTTCCCTTACGCTGTTCTTTATGCCTTCCCTGCTGCTGACCCAAGTGATGGCCGTCAAGGTCTGGAACGCAAGTCCATTCCAGTTCGGTCTGATGGAGGCCTGCATTCCGCTCGGCTACATGCTGGGTTCGGGGTCGATTATGCTCTGGGGGGCCAGACTTAAGAAGCGGGGCCGTCTGATTACAGCAGGGCTGCTTGCTCTTGGTCCGCTCTACATTCTCTTGTCAGGGGTAACCTCGGCAGCCGCCGCCATCCCGCTTATTCTGCTGATCGGCTTCATGTTCTCCTTCAGCACACTGCTGATCCATATCATCCTGCGGCTGGAGGTGTCCGAAGCCTTGCAGGGCAGAGTCTTCGGTGTGCTTGCGTCCATCATGAGCGTTGCGCCGCCCATTGGCCTTACTGCTGTCTCTTACCTGTCCGACCTGATCAGTCCCGGACCCGTGATGGGCTGCATAGGCGGGTTGCTACTGCTGTTTGGACTAATAGCCACTTTTAAATTAAAGGTGATCCGGGAGTATCGTTAAATGGATTCTATGTTACTACTTAGGTCCAGCGACAAGTAACATATACCTCACCAAACAAGCCTCTTTTCCGCTATAGGAAGAGAGCCTTGTTCTCACATTTCTTACTGCTTAGGCTCCAGCCAGGATTTAGAGTGTTGCCCTGGAACCTTCAGAGTAATTAGATGCGAAACTGCAACTAATTTCAGCCGAAACGCCCATTATTAGGATAATAAGTGCATATCTGCAACTAAATTCGAGTAGAGCAAGCTTATTACGCTCAAAATCCTAAATTAGGTGCGTTTTCGCATTTATTTCCTCCAAAACAGAAAAAAACGGCTAAATAGATGCAGTTTCGCAACTAATTCGGAAGTGTTCTTATCATACGGAGTCCTAAGTAGTAACCAGTTTCACATCTATTTACACCGGAGGTTCCAGGGCAATTTCCAATTCCTCGCCGGAACTTAATTGCTGCCGAGACCGAAGCTACTTGAATCAGGTCGTGCTGGCCTGGATGCTCCAGAGCACTCCGGCAATCGTTCCGCTAGTGGCAGCAAGTACTTCCCGGCAGCTGGAGTAGAATCTGGGTTCACTGGATGTCGTTCCAGTATATAATCCATTCCAACCTGAAGTCGTTCACCCTCTCCTTCCTGAAAGGCTTGATGGTTAAGCACAATAAACTGTGCTGCAGGAATTAAACTGTTATATTGGACTCCATATGCTTCAAAAGGCTGATGGCTCAGGGTCAGAACTGCCATCAGCCCATGCTCACCGTAGTCACCTAGGGTATCATCCGGTTGTTCCAAGGCAATATCACGGCAGGTGACGGATAAATCAAAATCCACCTCTATATATTTAAGTCTTGAGCCTAAATGTCTAATCGCAGGATGGGATCGTATCGTGTCAATGATCACTATCCCGATATTGCTGCCTGCATTCACAGCAGGCGGAGAGGTGAAGCCTACCCGCGCCCAGACAGGATCAATTATGTTCTTTTTCAACATCTTCCCTTCCCTACAGCCTTTATGATAAACTCCTTGTACCTCAGATCCTCAGCCACATCCGCTTCGGTGACCTCCCCGCCCCGCTGATGCGCCGCAACAACGGACTTCTGCAGGTAGCTGAACCACAGATGCGTTGACATGAACAGCTTCTCACGCCACTGTGCCTGCTCTTCGGCAGACATGCCATCTGCTTCAAGCCGCATCAGCCGTTCGTAGCCTTGCGCCATCATGCTCCCGTAATCGGGTAGGTCAGCCGGATTCTTCGCAAGTGTGCTGTAATAGACGTTAAAAATGGCGTCGTAATACAACAGCGCTTCCGACTGCTGCTTCAGCAGCAAATACTTGTCCAGAATGGAGAGGATGGAGGACACCGGCTGGCGGTAATCAAAGTCCGGCACCAGCTGCCCAAACATTTTCTGCAGATTCTCCAGGTAGATCTCTGCGGCCAGCTCTTCCTTATCTTTGAAGTGATGATACAAGGTCCGGCGGGACACCCCCGCCTGCTCGGCTATTTGCGACATATCGGTAAGCTCAATCCCACCAGCGCAGAATAAGCCGAGCGCCGTTTGTTTGATTATCCCCCTGGTCATCAGGGTCTGCTTCTCGCGTAATTTCAAGACTACTCCTCTCCTGTCTGTTCTATAAATTCATGGCCTACCGAATACATGCTCTGTTTGTTCACGATATCATCCAGCCAGTCGACCAATCGAATACCATCCTGCTTGGTTGTATAGAAGACATCCCGCGTAGCAAATGTATGTGAGGTCGTGCCTGTCTGCGGATTCCGGCCATCGTCCGTCAGATAGTAATAATAATTAGGCAGCGAGCTGTCCAGCTGTCTTACGGATTCCCGCATTTGCTGCGACCATGTGTTGATCATCTGTAGATCAAGCGGCCCATCCTCTCCGTTAATCCGGTTCTGGAAGCTGATCAGCACTTCATCATACAAGGAATAAGATTGAAGCAAGACTGCATTCTCAGGTAGCTTGCGGCGGTTGCCCTGAAAGGCCGCTCCAATTAAATCGGCTTGTGCCGGATAACCGAAATTCTCAGCGAAATCCGCCTGCCATTCCTTGTCTATAATATCCGGCCACTTATCGCTGTATAGAAAAGAGCTGTCCGAATATTGATAAATCTGCGCCTCCTTATAATGTTCGGCAATCGCTCCCGCCCAGAAGGATGAGCCGAAGCCACCCGCACTTTCACCGGCAATCAGCAGCTTCTCCGGGTTGTCCACATGAGCATAGATCCACTCCAGGCTGCTCTCCACATTACTCCTGCCGTTGTAGTTCATCGTAAAAGGGCTGCCGTCCTCCTTCGTATACTCAGCCTTGCGGCTGCCGATATGGAAATCTCCGGTTGAATACGGAATATAGACCACATTCCATTCTTTAAACGGATTATCTGCGTGTTCCGTATCGGTCATTCCACCTAGCAAATTCAGTAAGTAAAAGGGAATATTGGCGAAATAATTGCCTGCATCCTTACCTGTCAGGAAGTTCATGATCTTGATCGGGTGGGCGGCACTCTGCGCATCCCAGCTGACTCCGCCCCCGGAGAAGAAAATGATCCAGTTGCGGTTCTCTCCTGTCCGGGTTAGGAGATGATACTTAGACCCGTCACTGGAACGGACCTGCTCTCCAAGCTCTACCTTATTCCATTGGTAGGGTCTGCTATCCGCTGCAACCGAAGGCGGAGTCGGCCGTTTGTTTACCAGTCCATAAACCGCGAGCGAACCTAAGATAACGACAACCGCTGTTCCAAGCAGGGTCACTTTAATCCATTTGCTTATTTTTTTCATACCGCTCACCTCGAATTCATTCTACACAAAGTGAACTCATTACACAATGTGTATACCAAACTCAAAGCCAAATCACACTTCATAAACTGGAAGGTCTACGCAAATAACACGGGGCTACGACCCCACCAAATTACAGCCGAAGGGCTTTAACCTTGAAGGGCGTTATGAGCGAGTCGCCGTAAAGATCTCAATTGCTGCCCGGGCTTCTCTTACTTGAACACAAATTTGTATTTGGGTGCCACCTGGATAATCCTCTAACTGGTCACTCACCCCCTCGTCCCCGGTCTTTGATAAGCCCGGCCACCGATACGATCAGCTCAGCCCCGATTACAATCCAAGTGATTACGTTCAGTATGATTCGTTCTTCCTTAGAGGGGTCGTAGCTCCCAGTTTATAGTTTTTTCACTGAAATGGTGTTCCCGTCGTTCTTTAATCGTTCAAACCCGGCATCATCCTTTACCCAAATCTTTTGAGTGCCGGGGTTATGCTTGATTCTGGATCATCTTCACAGATTAAGGGTAAGCATGCAGGCAGGCAGCAACCAACCTATTAACAGAGGAGCTAGTGAACCTGTATACAACATGGTTTCAGCAAATCCATCTTGTTGGGCTTAAGCTATTCTCATAAAACAAATAAAAGACAACATGCTGTGACAAAGCATGTTGTCTTTTTATATTGCGTGTCGTTGCGTATTGTTATATATTGTATATGAACTTGGTGAAATTAGTATGTAATAAGTTTCACAATTGTAACCTCTGATACTAGTAAAAAGCCGCAACATTCTCGTCAGTTATCGCTTAAAATATATACAACTATGGAATTTAAACCCTTATAGAACGTATGTTCGGAATACCCTTTAAAACAAATAAAAGCTTTTGAAGATTTTGCTTCTAAGTCTTCTATTATTTTTTAGGTGTATCCTTATTGTTTTTAACCCGTTCATATTCTTCCTCTATCGTTCGGGATAGCAATTCAGTTGCTGTTATATTAAGCTTTTTTGCTGCTTCTGCCAGTTGTTTTTTAATATAAGCCGGCACATCATAATGAAATTTCACCTTATTACCGTATGCCAATGTAGATCCCCCTATCCAATAACTTCTTGGTATTTGTTTTCTATGATTCGTATCAGCAGCTGTGTAGCGGATATATCTTGTAATGATGCAGCTTCAATCAGCTTTTCTTTAATTTCCGGTTGAAATTCATAAGGCAATTTAAGCTTAGGTTCTACCATCTTACCATCTAGTGTTTTTTCAGCATCTATGGCAAGTTCCACTAAAGATTGTAACGAAGATCCACTAGATGACTCTCTTCCATACTTAGGTAACACTCGAACAAGATATTGCTTCAAAGCTCGTTGACCTTCTTCTGGAATATCAACCTCGAACTTTTCACCTTCGATGTTAATCTCACATTCCACTGTATAGCCAAACAAATTAATCGGATATTTCATACAAATCCTCCTTATCATCTTTGGTATTATATAGTGATTTGTTACGTTACGCAATATTCATGACTCGTTTTGACTCGATTTCTCATTTAAATTTAGACCTATCAATTCTGTAAAAATGATATTCCCCTTAGCTTTATAGTTGGCTAACAAACTGTGGGTAGCCATGACTACAAGCTGTGTTTGTGAGAAACCTGTATTTTTGGACATTTTCTCCAGTTCTTTTTTTTCGGTATCTGGAAGGTATACGGTAAGTCTAGGTGGCTTCTCTTTTAATGGCATATCCCAATCCTCTATTTCCTTTTTTATTTATTATAACATAACAAATAAGTTTAGATAACATATATTTTATGTCACAAAAAATATATAGCGTTGCGTTACGTATTATTGTAAAATATAGATATTCTACTACATGAAAGGAGGTTATTTCTATGGACTTACAAGTCATTGTTCAGTTGATTGGCAATGTTGGCTTTCCAATTGCCATGTCACTTATACTTCTTCAAACTATCCTTATCAAATTCAATAAACAAATGGATGGATTGGAAAAGAGGCTGGCTCAGCTTGATAAAACCATGAATGTTTTGGTAAAGGCCTTTCATCAAAGCGATTCAAAAATACAAACCCGACAAGAAAAAAAAGTTGATGTTTAAGCAAAAAGATCACGCACTATTCTCTTTTATGCTAATTAATTTGGAGCATGAAGAGTAAATTCTAATGGCTTATTTTTATAATTCATAAAAAAGTATACACAATTATATTCCGTAATACAACGTATCAAGATATAATTAAAAAAACATTTACAGATCTATTTCACTGCAAGGATGATCCTAGTCCAGAATTTGAATGAGCTGCGTGATACTTCGACCAACTTACAATGTTAAAATGAGACTTTTCTAAGGATAAGATGAACTTAAGAATGGAGTAGTGGAGTTGTCAGAAAGCCTGATTCATAAGGCATCTTGGCAACTCCGTATGTAACATTCTTAAGTTCACGTTCTATAGTATAACTTACTATTTCTTATTTCAGTAGTTCACCCTATCTTGAAATGCCTCCGTCCGCTTCTTATTTTTTGGCTGAAAATGGGGAGGCATCCTATAAGGAAATTGCAAAGTCATTAAGTGCTGCGCTCGATTTTGGGGGCAAAACGAGAAGAATGTAACCTCATTACAAGGAACACGGCGTCCTCTCCACTATATCCCTTTATTTTTCGGCACCGAATAAGAAGCCGTCTTCTCGGCATATAGGGGCCCTTCCCGCAAATCGGCAGCTATATAGGAAATCAGGTAATCCAGATGCTCCCGATTCAGTGCCCACACCGGCTTACCACTGACCGTTTCCAGATAATATAGCTCCAGGCCAAATACCGGATCTCGGCCGTTCCGAATTTCCTCCCAAGTGAAGACACATTCAGGCGTACGATCCACCTTTACCTGATTGGAGACGGAGCAATGGGGACAAGCCATATGAATATGGCTATGAGTAACCACCTTGGGATCGGTAAGCTTGACATTGAACCAGCGCTGACAGTCTTTGCATACCCCTTGGGAAGAGTATCTGTACGTTGGAAGCTCACTCTGGTGATAGAAAAGAATAGCGAAACGCATATTCATCCACGAAACGCTGCATGGTGGTTCACTCCTTCCGTTTATTATTTCTTCGACTGTAACTTCTTCTCACCCAGCTCCTTATTCTCGGCTACCCGAAACTCAACGATCCGGCGGATCAGGGCTTCCGGCAACGGCTGGCCCAGCGGGAACTGCACAGCTCCTTTGGAGCTTTTGTAACCAGCAAGTTCTGCCTGGAAATTCTCAATCCCGCTTGCTGCCGGATAGAATCCGATATGCTTGGCAAAAGCGGCGAAATGCACCAGATTGCCGTTCTGCGCAAAAGTAGGCATTTGGTAGCTAATCTTCTCCTCTGCTTCGGGAGCGGCTGCTCTGATCCATGCCCGCATTCTTTGCAGCTCCTCCTGTACCTCGGGCGCACAGGCTGAGATATATTCATCTACGCTGGAGTAACCCTTTTTGTTCGATTCCATTGTATTCTCCTCTCTTACCCTTGCGATCCAAAAGCGAACAGCTTCTGTCCCCAGACATACAGAGTTCCATCCTTGCCGATGATCACTTGGCTGCTGAGCTTCAAGCTGACAGGCAAAGAGGGTGGCAGGAAGCTCCAGATCAGCTTGCCGCTGGGCCTGTAGACCCGCTGCCCAAACACAATATAGCCCTCTTTGCTGATGAATGCCGGAAGATCACTGCCGATATAACCGCGGTTCAAACTGATTTTTGTGGATAGTTTACCATTCGCATCGAAGATATACAAGTTGTTGTCCTGATCATAAGGCTCGCCGTTTACATAAAAGTGATTGTTCACATATACCGGTGCTGAGTGTGTAACCCCCTGATATTTCGTACTGAACAGTTGCTTGCCCTGCTTGTCAAATTTAAGAAATACGGCATCATTGAACTTCGGCTTTCTGCGCTCTTGCGCTGTACTTCCTGTAGAAGCCTTTGGAGGTGGACTAGTAAATATGACCTTTAGTCAAAATCGGTGTGGAATAACTAACCGGAACGGTATCCGTAGAGGAAACGAGCTTCTTGTTGATCTTGGTCTCACTGTCCGCATTCACTCCGATTAGCTTGACATTCTCCTGATAGTTGGCAGTACCGCTTATCTGCGAAGTAGTGATAGCTGTAAACGCGATGAAACCATCGGCATCCACCACCATATTGCCTAACATGAGCTGCAGCTCTATAGCCGGATAGTCATTCTCCCACAGCAGCTCTCCGCTGGTTGTATATTTGGACACCACTGCGCTGTCCTTGTAGGGGGCTGTATCCAAAGTATCCTTCGTGTCTGTGACGATCAGAGTGTTGTCCTGATACAGGTAAAGGCCGTTGGCTCTGGCGCCGCTGAGCGTTTCGCTTTTCTCCCATATGTAAGATGATACTGGCATGCACTTTAATCATACTATATAAGATGAACTTAAGAATGTTTCATCAGGAGTTGGCAGAAAGTCTTATACCCCTGGCTTTCTGCCAACTCGTTGCTTCATTCTTAAGTTCACGTTCTATATAAATGAATTGACATGGGGATGATTGCCAAACTACAATACATATGAATACATGAGTTATTATTCATATGTTTTTTGAAGGAGTGGGTGTTAAATGAGTCTGAAGAATGTGTTGTCGCTAATACTGTTCTGTATTTTTCTGATTGCGTATCTCTCCAAACTCGTAATGATGTATACAAAAAATCATATTAACGCCAACGTGCTGGCTAACGGGCAGAAGTTGCAGAAGACACAACACACTGAGAGGTTTGTTCAATTCACAACGTTGGTATGGGGAGCCACATGGTTTGGATACGCAGTGGCCGAGTCCTGGATCACACCTTATCTGGCTCCAAGCCTGGATTACCCTCCTCTGTATGTAGCCGGAATTGGCGTCAACTTCGTGGGCTGTCTGCTATTTATCCAGGCGATGGTTGCCATGCGCACCTCCTGGCGGGTCGGCATCGACAAATCCTCCTCCACCACACTAGTCACCCGGGGAGTGTACAAGTATAGCAGAAACGCCGCTTTTGTCGGCTTCGATCTAATGTTTCTTGGTCTGCTGCTAACCTATCCGAACCTGCTCACCCTGGGAATCTGTGTTGTGAATATGGCGGCCATCCATCTGTTGATTCTGCAGGAGGAGGTTCATCTGCGGAATGCGTTCGGAGCAGAGTACATCAGGTACAGCGAGCGTACACCCCGATATTTGTTGTGGTGGTGAGGGGCGTGGATAGGGGCGTTGTGAGGGGGGAGGACGGTTGGTGGTGGAGGACAGTTGGTGGAAAGAAGCTGATTGGATAAAATAAGGGATTATTCCCTTATTTTCAGCCTGATGCGGCTGCTAAAAAGAAAGTAAGGGATATATCCCTTACTTTTTTCCTGAATGTGGCTGGTTCACTAAAAATAGGGGATTTATCCCCTATTTTCAGCTAAAACCAGCTGATGTCCTAAAAAATAAGGGATTTATCCCTTATTTCTGGACATTCCGGCTTGGGCCGGGTAGATCAGAGGCCTTTTTGCCTCTGATTCCCCGCGCGCGGCCGCTTTCGCCACATTCAGAGGCCTTTTTGCCTCTGATTCACCGCGCGTGGCCGCGTTCGCCACATTCAGAGGCCTTTTTGCCTCTGATTCCCCGCGCGCGGCCGCGTTCGCCACATTCAGAGGCCTTTTTGCCTCTGATTCCCCGCGTGCGGCCGCGTTCGCCGCATTCAGAGGCCTTTTTGCCTCTGATTCACCGCGCGCGGCCGCGTTCGCCACATTCAGAGGCCTTTTTGCCTCTGATTCCCCGCGTGCGGCCGCGTTCGCCACATTCAGAGGCTTACCTGCGCCTTCCAATACGCCCAAGCCTGCAGATACTCCTCTAACTCATGCGGATGGAATCTCGAACAGATCCCGATCCGGCAATACAGCTGAAGCAGAACCTCATAGATTAGCTGTGTTCTGGTGATTGGTTGGAAACTCAGCAGCTCGTAGGCAGCGAATAGGGTCTCTACATTCAGATCATCCGGGGACGAACAGAACGCATACGTGAAATCATAGGTCACCGGTCCGAACATGGGCGATGGGTCAATGACCCCGGCAAGCGTGGACTCCCGATAAACAAAGTTATGTACGCCGGCATCCCCATGTAATAAATAACGCCCATCCGCTTGCGAAATAGGATCCATAATGGCCCGGACTACCTCATAATCCTCATCAGGCAGAATGCCTTTCACATCCATCCGCGCATAACGCAGACTTTCTTCATTGAAATCACGCCAATGGCGCGCCGGCAATTCCACCCTACCCCAATGCTCCGCATGCGGATCGATCGCATAATGATTCAGAAGCTCCTTTACCAGCAGCGCCAGCCAGTCTTTTTTGGGCCCACGGTTAGTATGGGTGGTTCCCGGAACGTAAGCGTACAACATGAAGCTCTGATCAGGCGCCGTATAATACAGCTTGGGCAGTAGTTGGCTGTTCTGATAGGCCTTGTGCAAGGATTGGACAGCAGCAATACTCCGGGGATCATCGTACTTCAACACATATTTGGGTTCATCTTCTACTTTGAGCAGGCACACCACCCCATCTGTAGTTCCGCTCAGCTCGTCGCCTGCATCAGTATTGGTTTCGATTATGCCCATCGTACAGAGAGCATTTATAGTAGCTGGGATATCATGTACAGCAGTCATGCCAGTGTTCCTCCAGGGTTGTTTATTTTAGAATATAAGAATTCACACCCTAATTTATCCTTCTATTTCTCGCAGAAACAGATGCCTGAAAGCGATACGTAGTATCGCTGCTTCGGAAGCATACGCTTTTTAGAGGGCGGCGAAGCCGTTTCTATTTTATTAATAGAAATAAATCCTTTATAGAACGTGAACTTAAGAATGTTATATTCGGAGTTGTCCGGGTAGCCCTATTCACTAGCCTATCTGGCAACTCCACCTCTTCATTCTTATATATAATATACTAATTATACGACAGGCGGGATTCTACTGAACACATCGGATCTGATTCACCAGGTATGCGCTGAAGTCGGCTGCCCGCCGGAATCGGTCGAGCTGCTTGGCGGCTACAGCAGCAATGTTTTTGAGATCCAGCAGGGACAACATGTGATGATCGTCAAGCTTCTCGAGCAGTCTGGGGACACCACAGATTCCATCCTTTCCGAATTTGAATGGCTGCGCTACCTCCATGGGTACCAGGTTTCCGTAGTGAAGCCGTTGCGTTTATCCGAGACAAGCGATTGGCTGGAGCTGAATGGAGACTATTTGGCAGTTGCTTTTGAGAAAGTGGAGGGAACCTGCTATACGGCAACCGGCAGTTGACCGTGCTGGATTTCGGGGACTGTGAATATCATTGGTTTGCTTACGATCTGGCGATCGCTATCTACCATACTGCCCAAACGATGAAGCCAGGCCCGGAAAGGATAACAGGTATACAGCAATTCTTCAGCAGTTTCATAGACGGGTATGCCAGAGGCAACCCCGAGATTACTTTTATAGCTCAAATCGATGATTTCATTAATTACAGGCATCTATTCTCCTACGCTTACCACAGTGTGTTCTCGGACCCGAGTCAATTAAGCAGCGGACAGCTCAGCTATCTGCAGGACATGCGGCAATCCGTGCTTGACGGATCGTCATTCCTAGGATGCTCACTTTCATGAAGCTCACTGGCTCTCGTATACCCTTACTCTGCTCACCAGCCCGCATACAGACTTGCGTCTATTCGTAAGTCCACATGCAGCAGCCCAGCAGAATCAGAATTAGAAGCCCAGCTCCTTCAGCCACAATGACAGCTGCTCCTCACGCGCTTTCCGTTCACCGCTACTTTCGCCGCAGCGGCCCAGCCTATGCTCGGCAGCGATACTGCCGTCCAGCATATAAAGCACACGCTCTGCCCTGGCCGCCACCTTCGCATCGTGGGTAACCAGCAGCAGCGTAGTCCCTGAGGCATGGATATCCGCAAGGATCTCCATGATCTCAGCGGCTGAGCTGGAGTTCAGCGCACCTGTCGGCTCGTCGCCGAACAGCAGCTCCGGCTGATTGATCAGCGCTCGGCAGATCGCCGCCCGCTGCAGCTGTCCGCCCGATACCTCGGTAATCTCTCGCTCTGCAAGCGCGGCGATCCCGGTGCGCTTCATTAACTCCTCCGCTTGTTTATGGATCTTCCTGCGGCTGCTCTGCTTCGCATAATAGGCGGGGAGCAGGATATTATCCTCGATATTCAGATTCTTCAGCAGAAACATCTGCTGAAAAATAAAGCCCATCTGCCTCAGCCGCAGACCCGCCAGCTCCTGCTCGGACAACCCGCTCAGCTCGCGGCCGCCAAACCACACTTGCCCCTCCGTCGCCTGCTCCATACCGCTAAGGGCATAGAGCAGGGTGGATTTGCCCGAGCCGGATGGCCCCATCACCGCTACGAATTCTCCCTTCCTAATCTGCAAGTCGATATCCTTCAGAACGTATTGCCGCTGTTCCGTCCCTGCCTGATAGGCTTGGCCCAGCCTTTTGGTCTCCAAGATAAACATTCTGTCATCCTCCTTAAGCGGCCAGCCGCTGCGTAATTGCCGATTGACTCAGCGCTCTCAAGCTTATCCATGTAGCTATGGCGACTACCAGCAGGAAAAGCAGCGGCAGCAGCAGGTATGCCATCAGCGGATCGGTGAGCAGCTCAATCCGTGATGCTCCCAGCATGGAGCCTGCCAGCTCCATAAGACTCTGGCCGAGTAGTCCGGATATCACCGTTCCCATGAGCATGCCAAGCCCCGATACAAGCAGCGTTCTCACCAGATACTGCTGCCTGATATCCTTCAGCGCGAAGCCGATACTTCTCAGCACCGTCACCTGTGAGGCATCCTTGGCCAGCAGCATGCGGAGGAACAATGAGGTCATGAGCGCCAGAATCGAAAGCGAGATCCCCACTGCCAAGAACGTGACCAGCTTCAGCTGAGCAATGGTCTGACCCAGAGTCTGGGCAAGATAGCTGTTTAGAGATGTGATTTTGGCGGGATAAAATAGTTTGCCATACTCTTCTACCTTCTCCTCCACAGAGATTCCCGGCTTCACATCCAGCGCAACCACATACCACAGCACGGCGTCGGCATTGTAAGGGAGCCAGGCTTTAGCGGTCCGGCCACCGTTCGTTATATCCTGATAGATTCCGCTGACTGTCAGTTCCCTTTCCTTGCCGTCAACGACAAGGCGCAGCGACTCCCCAATCCCCGCCCTCAGCTCCTTGGCATTCAGGTCAGATAGAGCCAGTTCATTCGGGTTCCCCGGCGCCCCTCCCTCCAGATAGGACAGCGGAAAAATCGAGAAATCCCCAGTCTCCACATTGATATTCTCCCATACCCCGTCACTTCCAAGCACTTTGAACCTCGACGTGACCAGCGGCGAGAATTGCTGCACCTCCTGATCCTGTTTGAGCCGGGTAAGCAGCTGCTCGAATCGTCCGGCCGTATCACTGCTCTGCTGCAGGTCTATGCGGATATCGCTTGGTCCGACGCCCATGTAGGAGATGAAGCCGGGGGCCTGAAGCGTATACAGCAATTTCAGCGGCACGATCACGATAAATACACAGATGACGACCACAGAGAACAACAGTCCGAACTGGGGCAGACGTTTATAGATATCTTTTATTCCGAGAAAAACATTCGCATTCCCATACCCGCGTTCCTTCAGCGTAAACCCGTGCCTGCGGCCGCCCGCACTTGGAGCCACACCGGTTCGCAGCGCCTCCACCGCACTGATCCGTTTAAATTTCCTGAGCATTAACCGGCAAAAGAACACCACCATTCCGCCAATCACGCCCGCTGCCAGCAGCGGAACCAGCTGCCGGAGCAAGCCGCCAGGCGCAGCCCCCAGGTAGAGGCTGATGTTGGCCGTGAACAGCCGGTTTAGTCCGAGGGATACTGTAAACCCGGCGACTGATGCACACCCTGCAAGCAGCCCGTATTTGGACAAGTATAACCCTCTGATCTCCCGCTCCGGGAGGCCGATTGCTTTCATTACCCCAATCTCCCGGTAATCCTCCTCCAGGGTAGCCAGGATCGTAAACCTCAGACAGAGGAGTGAGATCAGCACCAGCAGCAGACTGACCAGAATAATAACCATGGCAACCAGTCCGTCCGTCAGAGCGTTCAGTGTCTTAAATAAAGAGTAGTCAATCGAAGGCCCTTGATTCGGAAGGCCGGAGGACTCATAGCTATTACGGAATTCATTCAGCTTGCCGAGGTCCTTCAGCCGGAATTCGATCAGCGATTCGATTTCGCCCAGATGCGCTTTCAGAGCTGTGAAGTCTGCGGGATGCACCACGAACCTTTTGGAGCTGACAATGGCGGGATTCATCTGCACATCACGTACGTAACCGGCGATAGTCAAGGTCTTGCTGAAATCCCCGCTGCTCAGATTCACCTGATCGCCAATCTCCAGCTGCTTCCACTGCTTATAATAGAGGGGAACAGCCACCTCTCCTTCCGCCACCTGAATGATCCGATTGTCCAGACCCAGCAGATAATCGAATTGTGGATTCTGGGTGACGAAGCCCATATCCATCACACTGCCCGCTTCTGTCTCCTGCGCTTGGCCCAGCACCACATTTGAGCCGTCTACGGTAAGCATCTCCACTGTCTGCTGTTCATCAACAAGTCCGCTTCCCGCAGCGAAGTTCTTTATGGCCGCTTCGTCTACCGGACCGGCGTGCATCTGTACGAAATGCGGCGCACGCGACTGCACCAGCAGGTTGTTCAGAGCCCCGGACAACTCCATCATAATGTTCGAAGCACCGGCTGCCAGCAAGGCCGCCAGCATAATAAATACAAATAAACTGAAATGAATGGTTCTGTTTCGCCTGAACTCTTGCCTCGTTATTCTCCAGCGCACACGGCCAGCCTCCTGTTCTCAACTGCAAATGTCTAATGCTGCTCCAGGCTGCGGACCGATTTCAGCGCCGGGAGAATGCAGGCTGCCAGTACAAGCAGAACACCAGAGATAACCAGCATCAGTCCAATTCCCCTGCCTTCACCTGTACCGATCACCTGCCCTACGGTAGAAGCCAGCCTTCCGCCCTCGATGAGCAGCGGGTTGAACACGTGATCTGCCAAGACTCCGGCGCAGCCATAAGCGGCCACATAACCCAGCTGCGAGATAATGCCGATCAGCCCCCAGACACGCCCCTGATAGCTGCTTGCGATATGGCTGCGGATCAGCACGTCGGCACTGGTATTGATCCAGGGCAGTGCGGCAAAAAACATAAATCCGCTGCCGGCGATCACATACAGATTAGGGGTCACTCCCACGAGCGTCATGAATATTCCGGCTGCCGCAAGCCCCAAGGCCAGCCACCGAACGTAGTGGCGGGTCAAGCTGAACAGCCCGATCAGCAGGCTCCCGGCCAGCATCCCGCAAGCGCTGACAGAGATCACGTTGCCCAGCGTTTGCGAATCTGTGAACGACAGCAACAGCGGGGTAAATAGGGTTTGAATAAATCCGATGTAAAAAGTAACCAACGAGAGCAGCACTGTCAGCAGCAGTACGCCGCGCGCCGATACCAGCGTCTCCCAGCCCTGTATTAGCTCCTTGATCCACGACTGATTCGTGATGGCGCTTCGCTCAGCAGGCAGCTGTTTACGGACCGCCATCACCGTCAGCACCGTGACCAGAAAGGTGGAGATATCAATCAGCAGAATGCTTTTGATATCCATGAAACGAAGCAAGAGTCCGGCCAGCACCGGCGAGAGCAGATATTTCGAAGCCCCTGCAAGCTGCACCAGTCCGCTGGCTCTGGCATATTGCTCGGGACTCAGCAGATCGGTAATCGTGGCCTTGTACGCAGGTTCCAGCAGAGAAACAAACACCGAGCTAGCCGTAACTCCCAGACAGATCTGCCAGAGTGACGGATCACCCTGCAGCATCAGCACGAGAATAAACATCAACCCCAGCACCGACAGCAGGTCGCCCGCGATCATCATCAGCCGCCGGTCGTAGCGGTCTGCGAATACGCCGCCCAGCGGACTTAACAGGATGGAAGGCACGAAGGCGCACAAGGTGACCAGCGCGACACTTGTAGCCGTCTGCGTCAGTTGGAACACATATACCCCCAGGGCAAAAGCTGTCAGTCCGCTGCCAATGCTGGATATCCATTCTCCGGCCCAGATGCAGAGGAACCTTCCGAAGCCTGCAGAGCTCATGGCTCAAACATCTGCAGCACATAAGCGAAGCTACCCGCCTCAGCCCCCAGCATCGTCTCCATGATATGGATGAAAGCCTGAATCTTGCGCGCGACCTCCTCCGGCGTCCATTGGAACAGCCCTTCGTCCAGCAGAAATTGCGAGCCGATCAGCAGAAATTCAACCGTTTCTTGCGGAAAAGGCGTGCGGAACAGCCCTTCGTCAATCCCCTGCCGGATCACATCCGTCAAGACAGGGGTCAGCTGCAGGATGGATTCCGATAGACTTTTCTGATGAATCTGCGCGTTGTCCGGCTGGTGGAACTGTTCAATCAACTGCTGTTTGCCTTCCGTATCCGGCTTCTGTGCCATAATGATCTGCAGCAGCTTCTGATGGACCGTAAGCTCTGGGCTTGCAGCAATCGCCCGTGCCGCGGCCACTCCTGCGCCAATGTAGCGCATCACTACGGCCTCCATCACTTCTTCCTTCGATTTGAAATAGTAGTAGAACGTACCTTTGGCTATGCCAATGGCCTGCAGCACATCATTGACTGTTGTTTTGGCATACCCCTTGCTGAAAAAAAGCCGCTCCGCCACATCCAAAATTTCATTCCTGCGTTCTTCCGGGTCTTTGGAAATTCTCCTCATCATCATCTGGTGCCTCCGTTTTATAGACTGACCGTCGGTCTATTAATGATTATAGGGAAATCCTGGATGATGTCAACCCTCGGATGTGAAATTATAGCTAGTAAACCCTCCCACGCGGAAGGATAAGTGTATTTCGTACAACTATATCAGCCGCTGATCCGGTAAAAAGACGAATAACTGCATTTCGTGCAGCTATAATTCCCCATTTGGCTCTGTAGAGCCATTTGGGCCTAAATTAACTGTACAGAATGCAGCTAAAGTCGTTTTTATCCTGAATTCAGCTGGAATAGCTGCACAGAATACAGTTAGCGTAAGAGCGCTAGTTACTTGTAAAAGATAGGGAGCACCACCATGATCAGCATCAGCCTACCTCTAGCATTTATAATCATAGCCAGCTAAGACATCCTTATGTTTAGGTCGAAGCTCCATTGCATAGTTGTCCGTTCAACACTTATCCACGCACAAACGGATGCCGCCCTCTAAGGTCAGCATCCGTTTGGTTTGGGAAGATCATAATCTCCATATTCAGTTGAATTAACCGATCGTGCGAACCATGGCTTCGAAACCGGTGCTTGCCATAGGAGGGTATTTCATGCAAATGTTGTTGTACTCGATGATAATGCGGCGGTGCAGCGGATGTTCGATGGGGATACCCATTATGGCGGTTATTATGCCGGACAGTCCGGTATCACGAATCGCGCGCTGCAGGTCTAACGCTTCCGGATCACCAGGGTGATCGAAGAACAGCGCGGATGTTATCGCCGAGACAAGATGATTCGTCTCCAAGCCAAGCTCACAGGCCTGCAGGGCAGGCTGTACAAGCCGGTCTTTGGGAGCGAGCTTGCGAAGCGGGGAACGGGCTACGCGTGTGATTTTATCGCTAAAGTTAGAGTTGTTGAAGCGTTGGATGGTTTTCTCGATATAGCGGGAGTGAACCTCGGAATCGAAGCCGTGGCGGTGAGCCAGCAGCGCTCCGGTCTCTTCCAGAACACCGCGGACATGCGACTCTATGACGGGGTCTGACATCGCCTCCTGAATCGTAGTGTATCCTTCCAGGTAGCCGAAATAGGCTGCGCTGCAATGTCCGGTATTTAAGGTGAACAGCTTACGCTCCAGATAAGGTTCCAGAGCCTCCACGTAATGCACCCCCTTGATTTCCGGGTACTCGCCAATCATGCCCCCGCGGGGAATCACCCACTCACTGAAGGGTTCAACGAGGATTTCGAACGACTCTTTGTTCTTCTGCACAGGTACGATCCGGTCGACCATCACATTCGGAAAAGCGATCTTCCGGTTCGCTTCTTCCACCAGCGAGGCGCTCATGTGGCGGTAGACTGATCTTTTTAACTGTTGGCCGCTCGCTATTCCATTCTCACAGGCAATAATGTGCAGTGGGGCTGACTCGGCATTCCGGCTGAGCCGCAGCTCAATCCCTTGGGCAATCGCACCTGCAATGTCCTTCAAGGCCGATATTCCCACCGCTGTCGTTACGATTTGCGCATCCGCAATGGCCTCGGCCACCTGCTCTGCATTATTCAAATCGATGGCGGTGATATTCTTGACCATGTAGCTGTCTCGGTTCTCATTGGCCAGTGTCACCTTATATTGCCCCCGTTCCTGTAGACGGGCCATTTTATTCTTATTTCTGCCTACAAAACATACCTCATAACCGGAGCGTGACAACATCGGGCCAATGAATCCACGGCCAATATTGCCAGCACCAAAATGTACGGCTCTCAATGTGGTTTCCCCCTTATATTTGGTCTAATATTTTGTATTTATATTTGAATTTAAGTATAGAAATTAAACCACGGCCTCCTCGAAGCAGCGACGCGAAAGGACCTGCTCGAAATCCAGGTGGCTGAGATCATCCGTCTTCAGATGCGGGGCATCGAATTCGAGGAAGCTGGTGATTTCATTCGGAATTACAACACAGTGCATTCCTGCGGCTGCTGCCGCTTTGGAACCGTTGGGTGAATCCTCTATAGCTACTGCCTCTTCCGGCTTAAGGCCCAGACAAGACAAAGCTTGGATGTATAATTCAGGGTCCGGCTTAACGTTCACCACATGGTCCGAGGTGCGGATACAATCAAAATATTCACGAATGCCCAGCTGGTCGAGGTATTTCTCCACCCACTCCGTCGATGAGCTTGTAGCCAAACCTATCTTTAGTCCTGCCGTCCGGGCCGAATCCAGATAATACTGAATGCCAGACCGCATCGTCTCCAGCTCCATCAGCTTGCTGTGTCTCAACTGCACGGCTGTTCTAAATTCCTGTTTGTCGATGGGCAGGTTAAGGTCAGTCATTAGATATTCATAAGGATTGAAGCTGTGCAGACTCGTGCCGATACAGGTCGAATATTGCTCCAAGGTCAGATCTACGCCATGTGCTCCGTAAGCTTCATTAAATGCAGTGTACCAAGCCGTTTCAGTATCAATAATCGTTCCGTCAAAATCAAAAATGATTCCTTTGATCACAATCAATCATCCCCTACGTGTTTGGTTTTTAGTTAGAATATGTGACATAAAACCAGTAAAATATTCGTCTTTTTCTAACGTTGTTTGCATCTGTCTATAAAAACCATAACAAATGGCCTTCAACCCCGTCAAGCGTGGCAGATTATATTCCATCCAATGTTTGCGGTTACAAATACTCCCGATCAACTGCTGCATGCAGCAGCAATGAACCGTTTTCAGCCCGAAAGCAAACAAGCTGCAACCCCTTGGCTCGCAAGGGATTACAGCCTTATTACAAGAAAACCAGCCAGCCTGTCAGCAGAAACGGCAAATGGCTACTTAAAAACTTTTTTAAAATTATTTTTGGGAGTGGCATTTTTAGGCAAAAAAACAGCCTATCTAGTTAATTTTCTTCATCTTGGAGGGGTTGTTGATCTTGTATTTCGCTGAATGCTGGCTAAGCTTCTTGGCTACAACCTTGGCTTCAAAAGATACACTGTCGCCCACACCCAGCTCCAGCTTCTTCAGCGTGGCGCTGTGGCTGGACCATACCTCTTCAATCGCCAGCTCATGGCCCTCTATCGACAGCACCTCATAAATAATCACCTCATCGTCGTTATCGGAGAAATGATTCGGGACTGTCGTCAGCTCTTTGACTCTAGCTATCATCTGCAGCTTCTCTTCGGGTAGCTCCACGGCGGGCTTCTTAGGCGCTCTGGCCGCTTTCTTCGGGATCGGCTTTACGACGACTGCAGCCGGTTGTTCGGAAGCCTGCACCTCCGCCGCATCCGTAGCTTCCTGCGATTCAGCTGAACCGCTCTCCTCTGCTTCAGCTGCGAAGCTGCCTCTTTGCCCAAAGCTAGCCGTCTGCATTTCCTTCAGATAAGAAGGATGAATGCAGTGCTGCTGCTTGTTCTCAAACTGCACCACCACGGTCATCTCATCGACGTAGCCAACAATCTCACAAGGCAGGGTCACCCCATGTCCTTTATAGGTATAGGTTTTGGGTCTGGTCGCTGTGCTGGACAACAGGTTCCACACCTTACATTTCTCAATCAGCTCATCTTCACTGCTGAACTCCTGCTGCTGGAGCGGAGCAATCGCAAACGGAATATTCATATCGGTCTCACCTTTCAGGGGGGAATCATTCATACTTCTCAGCTTCTCTTTCCACCCCCTAATCATACCATTCCCGGACAAGAGATGCCATCCCTGCCGGCGTCCTGCTGTCACTTCTGCTCCAGATGCAGCAAAAAGGCAACCCTTTAGAAAAGGGCTGCCTTTGGGTACAACTTAGTAAAAGTTGATTATTTAATTTCTGTTGCTCCGGTAACTTTACCGTCCAGCACAGCTGTAGCTTTCAGATCTTCGGATTTGAAGTACAGGTTGCCATCAATAGTTGCTGTTTTGTCCAAGGAGAAGCCGTTTGCTTCTACATATACGTCACCTTTGATTGTTCCGCCCTGAACCTTGAAGTTCTCGCTCTGTACAGTTACCTTAGGTGCAGTAAGTGTGAACGAAGCTGTAATCTTGTGGTCAGCATCCTGGGTATAAAGAGCCAGCTTGCGGTAAATGTCGCCGTCTGCCGCGCCTTTATCATGGAACTCGCCAGCTACTACAACATCAGTATCTACAGTAAGATCATTAAGAATAGCAACAATCCAGGTTCCTTTTTCGCTGACAGCTGTTGTGAATCCTTCTGCTTTGTCTACAATGGAAGCCGCACTAAGCGCGTCTGGTGCCGGTGTAGCCGTAGCAGCTGATTCTGCAGCAGGAGCTGTTGTTGGAGCCGCATTATTCTCGTTATTCGCACCGCAACCTGATAGTAAAGCAACTGACACACCTGCAACTAGCAAACTTCTAAATAGTTTCACAATGAATCCCCCTAATTACTTTTTATAGAATGTGAACTTAAGAATGTAATTTTCATTTATTCTTAAGTCCATCTATACATAAATTTATTATATATTAAAAATTAATTAAAAGTAAGTGATATCTTTCACAAATTTGTGTCTATTTACGATATTAATATTTTGATTTTAATATTTTCCATCATTAAACATCTCTGACAACCAGAAAATTCTTCCCACACTCTCCCGAACTTCAGGTAATCACTCAGGGACGTCTGAGTCCGCAATAGGTCTGAAAGGTAAATGATGGTTACTGGGTGTGGCCTTCAGTGGTAACCCTATATTGAAATAAAAAACAGCCGGTTCCCCGGCTGCCCTGCATCCTTATTAATAGTAGTCGTTAACGGGCGGGCGGCTGGAGATAATGCCTTCGCTGTCCAGCTTCTTCTTAAGATAGGCCTTATCCGAAGAGATCAGCAGGCTCATCACCGCATCCACCACGAACAGGAATGTAATATGATTGGACATCATCGCACTGTTGCTGACCGACATCTTGTCCGGCACAATGATATTGATTCCTGCCGCCTCCGTGACCGGAGATGAATCATAGCAGGTAATGGCCGCTGTCCGGGCCTGGTTCGTCTGGGCGGTAGATACCGCATCGATAATCTCCGGCGTCGAACCGGAACGGGTGAAGACTATGACCGTATCCTCCGCCGTACACTGGGAAGCGGCAATCCGCATGGCCCGGCTGTCACTGATGGCTTCCGCATAGATCCCGATCAGCGACAGACGGTTCTTCAGCGCCATTGCAGGCAGGAAGGAATCAAAGATGCCGAAGATATGGATCCGGCGCGCATCCTTGAGCATGTCAGTCACCTTGCGCAGATCGTCCTCTGCCACCATAGCCGAAGTGCTTACTACCAGCTCATTGTAATCCAGGGCCAGCCCGTCAATCGTATTGATCTCGCGGCGTTCTTTTTTGCGGGTCTGCATTTCACGGTAGAAGCTGTCCTGGGCAACGGCAATTTTGAAATCATTGAAGCCCTTGAAGCCTATTTTTTTGCAGAAGCGGTTGATGCTGGTCTCCGAGACACCGATTTCGTTGGCAATGCCTGTAATGGTATGCTGGGTAATAAATTCAGCGTTATGAATCACGAAATTGGCGATTTGATTCTCGCCATAAGTAAATTTCTGTTTCAGGGAAACGATTTTGGCGATAACTGCGGGTACTTGTGAAGCCATGATTTATCCTCCTGCATATGCGGCAGAACCGTTTCCGGTGGAAACGTTCTGCCGCTGTAAACGATTTACTCATTATAACATATGCAGTCACCTCTCACCTACAATCGCTTTCCAGCGCCCCACAATCTCCTGAATTTGTACCCTTTCCAGCTTGCTGGTCTGCCACACATAGATGTTGTCCAGCAGGCTGGGCAAGTACGGCAGGTTCAGCAGCTCTTTGCAGAAGGCATGAGCGGCAATTTCACTCGCCTGCAGAATCGCCGCCTGTCTGCGGAAGGGCCCGATCCGCATGCACTCTACTGGCTCCAGCACATCACTGGTAAATTGATCCGCCCGGTACTCCAGCAGATGATAATATTCATGAGCCAGGTGGATGTCCATCACTTCATCCAGCGACAAGGCTCCGTAAGCTCCGCCGCCAGCCAGAGCCGCCTCCCTCAGCTGTTCCATGGAATCCTGGTATACGTTGATCCAAGGCGTGCGTCCGCTGAAGTCCAGCTGGGCGCGCAGGGCGAGACGCAGCGCACTTGAGCCTGAAGCTGGCTTAATCTCGAAGGCCACGCCCGCCTGCTCCAGCAGACAACGAACCGGCTGGCCTTGCAGAGGCACAGCGGCTGCTCTGCCCATCTCCAGCGACCGGGCAATATAATAGCTGTATTTGCCGGGTGCTATCTTGTGAAATAGCGGGTCCTTCTCCAGCTCGGCGAATGCCAGCACCTCGTCGCTGAGTCCCAGCTCGCTGATTCTGAAGCTGTTAACCGTTGTCCCTGCCACCTGCCACTCCCCCTTCCTCTGCTGTGCTACAGTTACTGATAAGCCACGGCCAGCCACATTTCATCCTCGTCCAGCATTTCGGTCTCCAGCTCCACAATCGACATCAGCTGTTCCTTGGTCTGCATGCCGGTCAAATCGAGCATCTTCTCACGGAAGAACAGAAATACCTTCGGAATCGTGGCGTTGGCATCCGAGTAGATCGTATTCTCGTCAAGAAAAGCAGTAAAAGCGTCATGCCGCTGCTTTCTGGCAAACGAACTGTAATGGACATTGGCTTGCTTGAATCTGACCACACCTTCCCGGTCAACCACGCTGACGGTGGTCCGTTTCTTCTTGAACAGGCCGAAGAAGGACTTGCGGATCTCCTCGCTGGCGAACAGCTGCCACCTGCCGGTCTGCGCCGCAAGCTGCATCGAATCGGGAGACACGTCAACCGAACGGGCGGCTACACTGCGCATCTCCTCTTCCGACAAGGCCGCCTGCGCCAGGTCCTTGGAGCGCAGCTCTGTCGAGCCGGTGGCAATCGCACGCAGAATATTCTTCTGGTTGTCGATTTCAATCGTAATTTCAACCGTCTCTTCACTGGCCCCCGACTGTACAATCTTATCCAGGATATCGCTGCGAATCTTCTTGATATCAGCCTCTGTCGGGCTGATTACCGTCCGCTCCAGCTGTTCCTTCACCATCGCCAAGGCAACCCCGATCGTGGAGACATAAGGCGCATTATGGGCAATCTGGTATTTCATCTGTTCCTTCTCCGCCATCGCTGGCACCAGCACCGCGCCGCTGCCCCCGCCGCCCACCAGCGTCACGAAGGATCGGTCAAGCTCATAATCGGCAATCATTTCGTTAACCGTCTTCATCGTTTTGTCGATGGCCAAATCCAACACCTGGCGGGCAGCCGCTTCTGCCGAGAGGCCCAGATGTGCGCCCAGTGCCTCCCAGGCCAGCCGGGCGCTCTCTACTCCGGCGAAGGCATAATCTCCCTCCGGCACATACCCCAGCAGATTGGCTGCGCCTGCCAGCGTATAGGAATATTCCTCCCCGTTCGCCGCCCGGGCAATTGCATATTCCGGCGAATCACCTTCCCTTGGGCTGATGAATATCAACTGCAGGCCTGCCAGGTCCGCAGGCGCCGCGAAACATTCATAGGCCTTGCCCGCAATATGGGCGCTGCGGGGGCCGACATCCACGATCTTACTGCCCTGTACCCGGATCATACTGCCGCCGGCTATGCCGAGCGTCCGTACATCCAGCGATTGTAGATACGTGCGGTGCCCGCCGACCTGTGCGTTCTGGATCATAACCTTGCCGTTTTTGATTACGGAGATATCGACACTCGTTCCGCCGACTTCAAAAAAGATCCCGTCCGAAATCTTCTCATACATCAGCGCACCGGCCACCCCGGCGGCAAGCCCTGACAGCATCGTCAGAATCGGGCGCTTGCGCACCTCGTCAATGCTCATCACCCCGCCGTCGCAGCGCATAATCATCAGTTGGGAGGTAATGTTGGCATTCTTGACCGATTTCTCGGTCATGTTGGCCGTTTCCATCATTTTAGGAATTAAGCTGGCGTTAATAACAGCGGTCCGCGTGCGGGTCCGCAAGCCGTACAGCTGCGAAATTTCATGTCCGCCTGTAGCGAACACACCGCGGCGGTTCGCCGCTTCCACCACACGCAGTTCATTGGCCGGATCATCCACACTGTAGGCCTCGGAAGCTACAATAACCTCTGCGCCTTGGCCGATCAGCAGATCGAGCGCTTCTTCAATCTGCTCTTCCTTAAGGTTCTTGGAGTCCAGATACGTATGATACGTCTGCAGCCGCTTGCCCGGAGCCAGTTCAATATGGCCGGGATTCGATTCACTGCGGGCACCTAATCCATCCATTCCAGACCCCATCCCGATAATGCCGACCCGGGCGACGTCTCCCTCCAAAAGCGCATTCGTGGCTTGTGTGGTTCCATGTGCGATGAAGGCCACATCCTCAGGATCTATGCCCTTGCTCTCCAGGATCGTCTGCAGAATCTGCACAATCCCTTTGGCTACACCGTCCTCATCATGATGGGTGGTTGGTATTTTCATTTTCTCAATAATCTCAAACGTTTCATTGTCCAGCACAACAGCATCTGTAAAGGTCCCGCCGACATCGATGCCGACTCTTACCTTCTGACCCATAATGGTTTCCCTCCTGTCTCTCTATTTAAGCTCACACTGCAGCTGCTGTTAAAAGACGACAAACGCTCCCCATACCATCGAGATCAGCACAGCCGCCACCAGCCAAGGCAGGGTTTTCTTCAGAATTTCGTTGATATCACTTTTGGTGAAATCGGCTACCCAGACATTGTGCGAATTGGTCGGATCGGCGATCGACTGCACATTGCTGACCACACGAAGCGCCAGCATGGCGGCGACCGGTGTCATACCCGCCCCGACGAACAACGCGGCAATCCCGCTGCCAAGGCCCCATACATTCAGCGGTCCCCGGTAAATGGCCAGCGGCGACAGCAAGGTGAAGAAGAGAATATACATCAGCGGACTGTTTGGCAGCACCGATTCAATCAGCGGTGAGATAATGGCAGTCACCTGCGGTGCCATAACTGAATTGACCAGCATCCCGATGCCGATCATCAGCGCCAATGCGCCAGCCACATCCTGAATCCCTTCCACCAGCGAGCTGGAGAGGATATGAATGGGCCGTTTCGGCCAGGACAGCAGCAGGGTGGCAAGCGCACCGATGATCACGGCGGGCACGATGTCCATTTTGAACGCAAACACCATAATGACGGGAACGAGCGGGCTGATCAGCGCGATGGCCGGCACTTTCCTGCCTTCTCCGCCGCTGCTTGCTGCCGCAGGCATGGCCCAGGCCTTGCGCCCGCGTCCGTCACGCTTGATGTAGAACACAATCATCAGCAGGCTGATAATAAACAGCGGAACGGCTGCGATCAGCGTGTAATCGGCCACTGTCGATACCGGCAGACCCATCACATCCACATAGACGGCCCAGTTCGAGACATTAAACAACACACCTACGCCGACTGAACAGAGCAGCACCAGCGATGCTACAAACTGTGATATTCCGGCAGTTAGCATAATTGGAATGACAATCGTACCTACGAGAATGACCATCCCGAGTCCGCTTGCTGCGGAGAAGATAATGGAAGCCGTAATGAAAAAGAGAATGGCGATCAGCACCGGCTTGTCTCCGGCCAACTCGGCGGCCTTGCGGATGATCGATTTGGTGATCCCGACTTTATTGAGAATCTGGCCGAACCAGGCCCCGAAGATCAATCCGGCAATCGCCGTTGACAGCCGCATAGAACCTTGGGCGAGGATCGTGCCGCTTAAGGTAGCGGTGTCCGGCGAGGAGGAGATCCATGGCACCCCCGCAATCAGTGCGAACAGAATAGCCATGCTGGGCAGCGCCAGAATCGTCGGCAGCTTCCGGGTCATCATCAGTGCCGCAAAAATCAGAAAAACGAGCAAAACCCCAATAGCCTGCACCCACATTAATGAACTCACGTATAAGTCCCCTTTGTCATTTAAATTGAACAGCTAAACTTCCAGGTAGGCGCCTTGCTGCTTCAGAATGGCCTGGACCTTGGTGATATCGACATGCTGCACATCGATGCCCTGCTGCGCCGCCTCGGCGGCAGCGACACCTCCGGCATGGCCGATCGCACCCGTAGTTGGTGTCGTTCTTACCGCAGCCTGCGCTTCAAAGGTGGCCGACAGACATCGTCCGATCACAATCACATTCTTCAGATTCGGCGTAATCAGCGTGCGATATGGGATGCTGTACATTCCACCCCATACCAGCTTCTCATGTTTCGTCCCCTCTCCGTCCGGACTATGGATATCAATCGGATAACCGGAATGGGCAATCACATCGTCAAAAGGCTTCTGGGCCAGAATATCCTCTGCCGTAAGCGTATACACACCCACGATCTGCCGGGAGCCGCGCACCCCGATGGATGGGCCCGTAAATTCCACATGGGCTTCCTCGAAGCCGGGAATGTATTTCTTCACGAACAGCTCCAGTTCGCGGCATTGCTTGCGTCCTATCGTCTCGGCTCGGCTGAGGCTCCACGCATCGGTTCCGTCATGGCCCAGAATCCGGGTGGTATTCATAATCACTTCCCCGGGCGTATTGGTCTCAAAGAACAGAATATCCTCACGGGGGATGGAGATTTCCCCCTTGGCCTTCGCCTCTTTGAATAGGCTTACAAAACCGGCGGTGGACAGCCGGGGCGCCTGCTCAATGATCGAGGTGTCGCCATTATACAGCGGGAAATCCTCAGGGTGGGCGTGGATGTACTCTTTTACCCGTGGAATGTCCACATTGATCATCTTCATCTTCAGCGTCATGGGCTGCGCTGCTCCGTCACTCTCGCGTCCTTTGGTATACGCAGCACCTGCCCGAACGGACAGATCCGCATCGCCGGTGGCATCGATAAACACCTTGGCGGACAGACTGCTTAATCCCGATTTGTTACAGACCGTAATTTCTGTGATTCGATCTTCTTCAGTCTTCACTTCGGCCAGCATAGTATGGTATAGGATGTCTCCGCCATTCTCCAGCACCATCGATTCCAGCTCGACCTTCATTGCTTCCGCATCAAACGGAGTGACCGAATACGTGAAGCCGACGGTATCAAAAATATGCCCCGGCGACTTGCCAATCCGCTTCAGCCGCTCAATCAGCTCGTCGGTCAGTCCCTGAACCGCCTGCTTCTCGCCGGCATGAAAGGTCATCATCGGCCCCACGCCGTTGGCTGTGAGCGTACCGCCCAGGTACCCTTGCGACTCCACAATCAGCGTCTTCGCTCCCGATTTGGCGGCCGCTACCGCTGCCATCGTCCCGGAAACACCGCCGCCCATTACAATTACATCAAATGATTTCACCTGCTTATTCCTCCTTGTCCTGACAATCTGGGTGTATCTTGTGTATTAAACTAGCAGAATTCCGGCATCTTGTAAATGATTATGTTTATTTTTTTCAATAAATCCGGTTTTTTAGAAAATAATTTTCTTTACATGTGAGGTTTGCGATTCTATACTTTTAAATATAGCTATGTATACGCTTCATAATTCATGTTGTTTAGGAGGAGTCAGTCTTGATGACCCATGTAATAGAACAATTAAGAGGGCAACTCATTGTATCCTGCCAGGCGTACCCGGGGGAGGCGCTCTACGGAAGCCACCTGATGACGGCTATGGCCAATGCGGCCAGAGACGGCGGCGCTGCGGCCATTCGGGCCAATTCACCCCAGGATGTGGCAGCAATCAAGGAAGGCTGCGGGCTGCCCGTCATCGGCATCTGGAAAAAAAACTATCCGGATTCAGACGTATACATCACACCCTGTCTGGCGGACGCCGAGCTGCTATTCGCTGCCGGCGCCGATATTGTCGCCGTCGATGCCACCTCCCGGCCGCGGCCGCGGGCTGAAACGCTGGCCGGTGTGGTACAAGCCATCCATAGCAGACCGGGCCGCCTGCTGATGGCTGATATCTCCACGCTGGAGGAGGGGCTGGCCGCGCAAGCGCTTGGCTTCGATCTGCTGTCTACTACTCTCTCGGGCTATACGCCCTACAGCAGGCAGAGTGAGGAGCCGGACCTTGACCTGCTGGCGAGGCTGTCGGCTGCCGTCTCGATTCCGGTGATCGCCGAAGGCCGGATTCACTCCCCGCAGCTGGCCGCAGCGGCGCTTGCGGCCGGGGCGTATGCGGTAGTGGTGGGCACCACCATTACGAGGCCGCATACGATCACAGAGCAGTTCGTGCAGGAGATGCGCCGCAGCGTTGTCCGATGAAGCTGCGCAGCGCTTCTAGCGGCGGCGGCGGCGACCTGCACCGCAGGCTTGGCCGCGCAGCTTGGGCGGCTCGGCCTGGGCGGCTGCTTCGGCCGCACGGCTTGACTCGGGCGGCTCCGGCGGCTTGGCTTGGGCGGCTCGGCCTGAGCGGCAGAGCTTGGCCGCATGCTGGGACCGCACGTCCGCCGAAAGCACGAGTACCATCCAATAGATTAAAAGGCTGCTCCAGTCATCCCCGACGTTGAAGCAGCCTTTTGGTGCGCTCATTACACTATCCTCAACAGGCTGCGAGTATCCCCACAGTCACATCCAGCTTCACAGTCTGCACGCGGACATCATCCGAACACTTAATATATTCCTGCGTTTATACATCTTTTTGTCCCCAATTGAAGGACTCCCCGACAAATTCCTGCGATAATACATCTTTTCAGGGTAAAACTCGCTTTCCATCCTGTTAAATCCGTTAATACCTGCACTTTTGCAGGTATTTCCTCTCAGACGCTCATAATATCAAGAATACCTGCACTTTTGCAGGTGTTGCAGGTATTGCAGGTATTCTTAATCCAACCGCATAATCCAACCGCAGTTACTGCTGCCCAAGCCTTCAGTATGGTTTTTTAATCGAAGACTATAGAATGTGAACTTAAGATTGTTACATACGGAGTTGCCGGGAAGCCCTATGCATCAGGCTTTCTGGCAACTCCACTACTCCATTCTCAAGTTCATCTTATATAGCTTAGAGTTACACTCGCACGTACATAACCAGAGGTGCACCGAATCAGCAGATTGGGTAAGGTTATACTAGTGGAATCACAGCACCAGAAAGGAACCTTTAATGAATCTGTCTCTTTTAGCAGCAGACCTCCCCTCGCTCCAGCTGCGCAGCTGCCTGATCAACCGCCGGGGAGAGCCACTGCTCCAATATTACCAGAAGCCAGCTGCCGAAACCGAAATCGCCCGAATCAACTCCTGCACCAAAAGCATCCTCTCCGCCCTGATCTGCATCGCGATGGACCAAGGCCTGCTGCCGCCGCCTGAGACTGCTGTGTCCAGGTTCTATCCACAGCTTGCCGCAGACAAGGATACACGCAAAGCGCAGCTGACACTGTCGCATCTGCTTACGATGTCTGCCGGGTTCAATTGGACCGAGTTCGGCGGGCAGAACTCCTTCCCGAAGATGACAAGATCGCCGAACTGGGTGGAGTTTGTGCTGGGACAACCCTTAGCTCATCCCCCGGGACAGGTGATGGAGTATAACTCCGGCGTCTCGCAGCTATTATCCGCCATTCTAATGCAGGCGGTAGAGAGGCCGGTAACGGCGTTTGCCGAACAATATTTATTCGGTCCGCTTGGCATCACAGCCTACAGCTGGGAGAGTGACCCTCAGGGCATCGCTACCGGGGGATTCGGCATGTCCCTACGTCCGGCTGATCTGCTGAAGTTCGGACAGCTCTATCTGCAGCAGGGGAAATGGGGAGACCGCCAGTTAATCACCCCGGAACGGGTAATCCGTTCCGTTCAGCCTGCGATTGACGCCGACCCTCCCCGCCGCGGCGGGTATGCCTGGCATTGGTGGACCGATGTCTTCCCGGACCCTGACTCCAGCAGCACAGAATCTGCTCCGATACTGGAATATTATTATGCCCGTGGATATGGAGAGCAATTTGTGTATGTGCTTCCTGCGCAAGAGACCGTTGTGGTGCTGACCAAGGATCAGAAGCAGAAACAGCAGCCCCCGCTGGATGTCTTCCGTGACTGCGTTGCTCCGGCACTGCTGGATCGATACTCCTCTAAGATAAACTAGAGAATCCTATAGCAAAAAGGCTGAAGCCCCTGTAAATCAGGAGTCTCAGCCATTTTTGTAAAGTTACTTTGCCTGCATTAGCGATACGTTAAAGCCGGTCAAGTCTGTCTGAACTCACAATCCTGTAGCAGAATCACTGCTCCGCCCACAATCTGCAGACTCCCGGTCTGCCGATCCACCGTTGCGGTGGCCAGCGAGAGCAACACCGCCCTAGCCATCAGATCCTGCCTTCAGCCGTCCAGATCACCTTTATAGGAGATCCCATTGAAGCTGCCTGACCCAAGAGTGACAATCTGGAACCGCTCGTCACCCCCCTTCCACTCTGGGCAGTCGGTGCTACAACCGCATTACTGAGGCGGTAGAACATATCCTGAAACAATACCCCGGCCCGATCCTCTATATACAGATAATTCCGGCCTGGCGGTCCCATGATTACCGGAACCTGGCTGATCTCAATCATCCTGCATAACCCCCTAGATGATGAACTTAAGAATGAAGAGCTGAAGTCGGCAAAAATCCTAGTGTTTAGGGTTTCTGCTAAATCCTAAAGTTACATTTTTTAAATGCGTTCTATTACTGGGTAACCTCCGAAATTGCTGCTGCCACCTGGACTGATCCAACTGCTGGTTGCTACTATACTATTAGTTACTTGGAAATGATCTCCCAGCTCAGGTCGGCCGACGCCTGAAAATACAGCTCACCCACAGCAGCTATAACGGTTTCCCGATCTACAACATACTCTCAGGGATATTCGCATGCTTGCCCGCCTACTGTAAGCTCACTCTCATCCTGTCCGGACTCTCCGCCATTCAGCAGATTCCTGATCTCACGGCTTGTTTCCACAGTAATCACATAACCTCCCCCGCCACCGCCAACCAACAGGGTCAGACCGTCTCGGCTGAAGCTGATGAGACTCCGCGCGCTGCCATCCAGGCTGCCTACCGCCTCAAGACAAGCGTCCAATGTGCTTACCTCCTGTTCCTCGGCCTCAACAACCGCCCCAGCCCTGATTTCTTCGATCATCCTGATCATGACCATCCCCCTACAATCACATTAACCAGCCATAGTTACAATGAACGTTACTGCTTAGACCACCGTATGATGAGAAGATAGAAGCCACTGAATTACTTGCAAAAAGGCAGCTACTTAGGCCCCCGCGAGACTCCAAGCACTTGAACTAGGTAACCTGCATTCTAGCGGACCGTATAGCCCCTATTTCCTCCTATCTGCGATCTTTTGACGTCTTACGGACCGTATAGCCCCTAAGTCGTCAAAACAGGCTCAAAAGCGAGGGTTTTCTGTGATATAGAGGCTCCTGGGTCCGTTAATCCTGCAAAACGGCCTATGTACAGCAAATAGAGGCTCCTGAGTCCGCAACCGTCTGAAATCGAAGCGAGGGTTACGAGCGAAGAGGGCTAGGGGTCCTAAGTAGTAACCAAAAAGGCACTTAATTCGAGCGTTTGAGCGTAGAAGACTTGATCTGCTCAAGATTAGTTGCAATATCGCACTTAAACGCCTCCTGATAGAGGTTTCAGCTGAAATTAGTTGCACTTGCGCATCTATTTGCGTTGAACGTTCCGAAGTAACTTTCTAAATCCTCGCTGAGACCTAAGTAGTAACAAATGAACTTAAAATTCACACTAAAGGTTGTAGTCGTCACTGAGACGAATCGTTGGACTTCCGGCCGCTGTTTGCGATTGAAATCCGTAGACGAAGGCGGTCACTATCGCTCCAACAATTCCAAGATTCCCCTCCGTTTCTATTCAACTTTTGTTAGTTTCTTTTGTTCATCTTACTATTGGCGATGACATACTCCAGCTGAACATCATACGGCTCCAGCTCCACATGATGTTTGTTGATCTCCACGGCATCTACGCAGCCCACGGAACGGTAGAATGCCTGCGTTTCTTTGGCGGAATGCGCGGAAATATATAGCTTATCTGCGCCCCAGCGTGCAGCTTGTGCAGCACTCATGGCGAACAGCTTCCTGCCCAGCCCGTACTTGCGGTGCTCAGAGGAGACATGAAGCTGCATCAGATCAGCATATAGACTCTTACTGCCGAACAGCTCCCGCGGAAGCGCGGCAAAAGCGATAATCTTGCCGTTCAGCTCAGCTGCAATAACACAGCCGCCACTGCGGATACAGTTATGGAAGTCCTCTGCTACAATCTCTTCCTTGACCGCCTTTCCCAATCGTCAATGAACGGCTGCAGCACTAGTTTCCGTTCCCCGTCAAGGGTACGCCAGACCTCGTTAACCTGCTGGGTACGCGTGAAGCCGCGCAGCAAACCGGGCTCCAGATCGCTGAGCGCCAGCCATCTATATTGAATTTCATCTGCTATTTTCATTGAATATCCTCCCTTAAACTTTCTTCTCGGCAATAATCGAGATCAGATTCAGATATCTTCCATCATCCGCCTGCAGCATCTGACGGTCCCCGCGTGCAGAATCATTGTCACAAGCTGGAGCTGAGGCCTGCAGTCAGCTCCTCAAGCACCACCTGCGAGTTCGGCCCCATCATATGCTCCTGCACATAGTTAAAGTCATATTGAGCGCTTTTGTTATAATCCATAAGTTCACACTTCTTCCCGCCCTGTACCGGGCTGATTTATCCGTGTGCCTTGACGGAAGCAGTCATGCTGCACAGGAACGCCAAAAAGACATAGTATGACAACTATGCCTTCAGGAATGCAGTAAACGTAAGCCTCTTCTGAGTGGTCTCCTGGAGCTGACCCGAAGAAAATGCTCTGCTTGAAGATTTCCATAAGGCACAACGAGTCCATAACAAATAACGAACAGCTTCGCTATCTGATTTTTTGCGGCTCCTTGTATACACTCCTTACAGAACAATCGACAAACAGACACCACCTTTTCTTCGTAATTATTGCCAGTATAGCAGGCCTCACAGGATTTGACAATCTAATGGACCTGACGCTCAAACAGCAGGTCCCGCTCATTGAGACGGGCTACCCACATCAATAGAAGGCCATTAAGCAGGAGCAGCACGCTACCGATCAATAGCAGCAGCAGCGGATTCAGCATCACCGCTCCGGTAGACTGGCCAATCAACAATCCGACAATCGGCAGCACAATGATGCCCGCCACCTGCTGCGCTTCCTGAAAACTGGAGGACCGGGCCGATACGAGCACACTGAACAGGATCGCACTGACCGTAAACATTGGAATGACCCACAGCATAATGATCAGCCAGCGCATGCTGGGAAAAATCAGCCCGCCGAACATCGGATAAGCCAGCACATTGATGATGACACCGCTCAGCAGGAAGCTGGCTAAGGCAGAGGCGTACGCCGGAATGAAGGAAGCCAGCAGCTTGCCGGCGAATAATTCCCTGATCTCTACGGGTGCGAACAGTAGGCTTTCTAGCGTCCGGCGTTCTTTTTCACCAACAAAGCTGTTCACGGCAATCATAACCGCGTTAGTAACAGGGATCAGGATAAACAGCGGCACAAACATAAAGTTGATCATGTAATGCACGAAACGGTGCTGAATATCGGGTAAATCCGTCGCATCTGCTGCCGGCAGCCGTTCCAGCAGGATGGTCATTTGATCGCCGCCCAGCGCAGAGATATCTCCCCAGCGGCCCAAGCTGACCACTGCCGCCGGAATAATCACACCCAGGATCAGCGGCAGCACCACCAGCCCGATCCACACCTTGCTTGTTCTCCGAATGGAACGCATGTCCTTCAGGGCAATGGCCCAGACCAGCTTATTGTTCATGAACCCGCCTCCTCACTTCAAAATAGATCGATTCCAGGCTCCGGTTGGCGATCTGAACATGGTGCACCCAAGAATGCAGCAGCAGCAGCCGCAGCAGATCTGAAATCTCCTCTTTGCCGGGCAAGGTGAACTCGATCTCTCCAACTCGCGTCTCTCTTGGCTGATACATGGCCGGAAGCAAGGAAGAGGACGCAGCAAGGCCGGTTTCAACCCGCAGTACCACTTCACCCGCATACCTCTGCTCCAGTTCGCCAAGCGTACCGCTCTCCACAATCCGCCCCTGGTCCAGGAACAGAAAAGAACCGCAAACTTCCTCCAGCTGATACAGCACATGGGAGCAGATGATAATCGTCGTACCTTCCTGCCGGTTGAGCTGCCGTAAATAAAGCATCATCTCGCGGATGCCGTCCGGGTCCAGTCCGTTCGTCGGCTCATCCAGATAGAGCAGCTTGGGTTGATGCAGCAGCGCCTTGGCGATAGCCAGCCGTTTCTTCATACCTGTACTGTACTCACCGACCAGCTTATTCCCATAGCTCTCCAGCCGGAATTGCTCCAGCAGCTGCCCTATCCGCACTCGCGGAATCTCCACCCCATACAGCCTAGCAAAAAAATCAAGATTCTCGCGTGCCGTCATATCGGGATACAATCCCGCGCTTTCGGTCATTACACCGGCAAGCTGGCGGATCTGCTTCCCGTGCTTCGAGGCAGAATATCCGTTGATATGAATACTCCCGTGGTCGGGCGTAATCACGCCGTTCATCAGCCGGATCATGGTTGTTTTGCCTGCTCCGTTCGGACCCAGCAGCCCGGCCACCTCACCGTCCTTGATCCACAAGGAGACATCTTCTACAATCCGCCTGCCGCCCAGGCTTTTGCTAACCTGCTCTACCTTAATCATGTTGCAGCCCTCCCATTCCTGAATCCTGTCCTTAAGGATACGGCCGAATCCTTCACAGCTGTAATACGCTTAGCCATGGCGAATCGTTCATTGGTCTGACGAAAGTTCTGTATACACCAAAACCCCCGTTAGCCTTAATCGCTAAGGCTAACGGGGACGGGGGGTATCCAATATGAGGTTAGGACTCTGTACTTCCCGGCTCCTGTTCGAGCACTCCTGTCCGGTTCTCCAGTAACGTTACCCGATTTCTGCCGGCAGCCTTGGACTGGTAAAGGGCATTGTCGGCCAGCTTATATATATCCTCCTCGCGCAGCCCCTCTACTTTGACGGCAGCAACGCCCACCGAGACGGTCACCACGCCATAAGGCGGGCTGGCCGCATGCTCAATGCCCAGCTTCTCCACACTGCTGCGGATATGCTCGGCATAGGCGCAGGCTTCCTCCGCATCCACACCGGACAGAATAATACCGAATTCTTCTCCGCCCAAACGAAACACCATACCCCCGCTGTCAGCGGCAAACCACTTGATTGATGCTCCAATCTGCTGCAGCACGCGGTCGCCTTCATAATGGCCATACGTATCATTGTATTTCTTGTAATGATCTATATCGATCATAATGTATGTCAGATCCTGGCCGTCTCTGCCAGCAGCGGCTACCTCATTTCGGAAGATGGTAATAAAACGGAACTAAAGGAACAGAAATAAGAGCACACGGCTTCGCTGCCCTATGTTGGACGTCGTGTGCATCTGCACAAATAGAAGCAGCCCCGGATTACAGGGCTGCTTCTTGGCAAGGAACTCAACATTCTGACATAAATGCATGAGGAAGACATCCGTTCTTTTGGTTTAACTGAGCTTAGCGTTCGAAAGTAGATGATATGGGTTGGTGTAAGTAACAAGTTAATGAAGCTGAGATGTTTATTCGTATTGACGCGGTTGAACGCAGATTAATAGGCGGGCGGTCGCAGAAGTTTAACTGTATTTCTTACATTTATAATTGCCAATTTGGCGGGTAAATGGGATATAACTGCATTTCATACAACTAAAAATTCCCATTTACCCATTCAGCAGCCTTTTTAGCAAAAATAACTGTATCAAATACAACTAAAGTCATTTTTCCCGCACTTTTGCTTGAAATAAGTGTACGAAATACAGTTAGCTGAAGAGCTCAGTTACTTTAACGAACAGACTGTGCTCAGAAACAGCCGTTACTTCCGGACAAGCAGCAGTACATCCATTAGCAGCATTATATCCACAAGTAATATTACATCCATCAAGCAACATTACATCCATCAAGCAACATTACATCCACAAGCAACATTACATCCACAAGCAACATTACATCCACAAGCAACATTACATCCACAAGCAACATTACATCCACAAGCAGCATTACATCCACAAGCAGCATTACATCCACAAGCAGCATTACATCCACAAGCAGCATTACATCCACAAGCAGCATTACATCCTAAGCAACCGATGCAACAACCAGCATCCCACAAAGGGCTGCTGGTTGATCGAAGCGTTATGAAACTATTCTATAGATGAAACGATAATTAGCGCTGTGTCCCCTCGCCCGGCACATCTACAACCACTGCGTCAAACTTCACTTCCTGCTGTCCAAGTTGCTCCGTCGTACCATCCGGATGCAGCAGCCCGAAGGCGGCTTCCCCGATATGCGGCATCAGTTTGAAATAGACTAATGGGCCTGACAGCGAAGGCTTGCTTCCATTCTGCTTATCCACAGGATACTGCAGCATAGGCAGCGTCTTGTCCGTGGAAGCAGCGGTGCCGCCCAGCTTCAGCCGGGCTTGCCAAGTCAGCTTGGCTGTCTGGTTCTCGACTACATAATATTCCAGCTTGTCGGAAGCACTGATGAAGAAGGCATCTGATCGGTTCTGCGGAAAATAGTAGGTAACATTCATCCCTTCATTCGGCACCTTGGAAGCAATCTCCGGCAGTTGGCTGCTCGTCTTCAAGGCGAGCGCTGCATTGCGCGCCTGGGTCAGCGCAGACCCGGCGGCAGGACTCGCGGCTGTGCCGTTCCCCGCTCCACTAGAAGGAGTGGGCGTGGAAGCCGGGAAGGCAGAAGATGTTACCTCAACTGTACGCGCCGCAGCATTCCAGCGGACCTCCGCACCGGCAGCGGCGGCGATGAAACGGAGCGGCACCATGATCCGCCCCTGCTTCAGCTCAGCCTGGACCGGCAGCGTCAGAGAGACGACCGCACTTGAAGCGGTGGCCTGCACCGAAGCCGTGCTGCTGCCGGCACGCAATAACACAGTAATCGTTCCTTTCTTCACTGTAACAGTCTTGGTCTTATTGTTCCATTCCACAGCCGTACCCGGCAGACTGGTGACCATATTCAGAGGAACAAGCGTTGTTCCTCCCTTAATATAAGGGGTGGCTGATGGTTGGATCATCTGATTGTTGATTGAGATCCGGATGTCCGCCGGGGCAGCCGAGGTGCTACCGGCACCGATGAAGCCGAAGGATAAGATAGCAGCGGCGGTAAATCCAGCGATCATGTGATGTTTAGCATTCATAATAAACAGCTCTCCTCTATGCGGTAATATGATGGCTTGCTTAGATAATGACGCAGACTATTGCCAAAAGTTGCAAATTCGATCCCTCCCAAACCCTCCCTTCCAAGGGAGGGCCCCAGAGGGCTCTGCCCTCTGGACTCCCGCAAATTTGGCGAATGAGTAAGGCGGTACTGTGTTTAGGCGGCTGGGAGGGTGGACCGCTTATCCCTGCGGGACCGCTTGAACGCTGCAGTGGACGGCCTGCTATCCCTGACGGGATGCAGGCCGGAGAGTAAGGTCAAGGGCGGGCTGTTCCTGCGGAATGCGCAAGTGCTTAACCGCAAGGGCAGGCTGTTCCTGCGGAATGCGCAAGACCTTAAGGTCAAAAGCAGGCTGTTCCTGCGGAATGCGCGAGACCTTAAGGTCAAAAGCAGGCTGTTCCTGCGGAATGCGCGAGACCTTAAGGTCAATAGCGGGCTGTTCCTGCGGAATGCGCGAGACCCTATCTTTATACATACCTTATCCATAATTTTCTAAATATCAAATAAATCCCCGCAGCCTTGATGAACAAGGCTACAGGGATTTACACAAGCATTTTATAACGAAATCACTCGCTACCGTTATTGAGGCTCCACTCCCCATTGCAGACTGCCAGATACATAAGCAGGGGCTTCGGGACGGTCTGTATACTGGGTGGCCGTGGAGTTGAAGGAATAATCATCCGTTTGCGTGTAATTGCTCCAATCCGTTTTGGCGATGCGGGTCTGGATCTCAATACTTTGACCGGCCGCAAGGCTACCTGCCGCACTTGTGAAGCCAATGCTGGCGTACGTATCTGCCGTTGATGTGGGCGTATCCAGCTTCACGAAGGTGCCCGTAACATTCGCACTACCCACCGTGGACCAGTCAAAAAAGACGGTTTGAGCCTTCTCGCCGTTGATGGTGTAATAGTAGCGAATGGTGACATCGGCCAGGTTCACTGCTGTGCTGCCGGTGTTCGTCAGCTTGATGCGCGGGTTCAATGTATTGGCTGTCGCTGCTATCGCTCCATTGTACATCTGAACCTTGATGCTTCCCGGCACAGCGGCAGTTGTATCCACAATCCCAATCACCAGGCTTGCCGCCGCACCGGCACTGAAGGTGAAGCTCAGATTCGTGGTACCTACCGGTCTTGCTGCCAGATAACTGCTTAGCAGCGTCACGGTGGAGCCGGATACGGTATAATCCGTACCTTCAACCAGGGTATCGGCACCATTCTTGATGCCGGCCAGCGTATTGCCGTTTAAGGTGAGCGTCACTGCTATATCCGCCTGGTTGACTGTTTTTTTGTCGAAGCTGGCGCTTGATGGGGTGATCGTGGAGTCGTTGGCGGATGAGGTCGTGTCGACAATTCCAATCACCAGGCTTGCCGCCGCACCGGCACTGAAGGTGAAGCTCAGATTCGTGGTGCCTACCGGTCTTGCTGCCAGATAACTGCTTAGCAGCGTCACGGTGGAGCCGGATACGGTATAATCCGTACCTTCAACCAGGGTATCGGCACCATTCTTGATCCCGGCCAGCGTATTGCCGTTTAAGGTGAGCGTCACTGCTATATCTGCCTGGTTGGCTGTTTTTTTGTCGAAGCTGGCACTTGATGGGATGATCGTGGAGTCGTTGGATTCTGGCGGTGTGCCCAGGGAGTCACCATACATAATGCCGCGCCCGTTGGTGCCCAGATAGACACGCCCATACACCTTGGGATCACCGGTAATCGCTGAATTAATCGACGCATATTGATGCTGGTCATCGTTGATCCGCAGCCAGCTTGCGCCGGCATCATTCGAGCGGAACACCCCGCGCACACCGTCGATGCGTGCCGTAGTATAGATAGCCATGTAGCTCTTGCCGGGCGCCGCCTTGCCGAAGCCGACAACATTGGCCTGCTCCACATTGGACAGCTTGGTGAAGCTGGCACCAGAATCCGTGGAATGCCACATGCCGTACAGCTGACCCGCCTCATCGGAGCCGCCGGCAAGCCAGATATCCCCTTCCCGGCCAGGCATCGCTTTGAAGTTTACCGAGCCCTTAAGCGGAAGTCCTGTCGCAGCGGTAGCCGCAAAGGTCGCGCCTCCATCGGTACTTAAATAGAACGTTCCTGCGGAGAACCCATAGAATTTGTTCTTGTTCGCCCGGTCGGAAGCCACCTCCGCTTGCAGCGGCAGACCCGTGCTGGCCGTCCAGGAATTGCCGCCTGTCTTCGAATAATAGACACCCGAGTCCGGCAGACTCCACACTATCGAGCTGCCATCGGCTGCGAGTGCTACCGTTCCGCCGCCATTAACCGTAGACGGGCTGCCGTTAGCGGTATACCAGTTGGCCGCACTGTCATGCGACAGGCTGAAGAACTTGGCAGTAGGGTTGTTTTTATCCACAAACCCCGCCCGTACAATAAAGCCTGGGTCCAGCTCCGCATAGTCCATGCTGGCAGAGCTGATCGGATTATTATGCATTTTGGCCGGAGGTACGTCGAGATTGGTATGCCGGAAGCCGCTGACATCGGCGAGCGCACTGATCAGCGGAGGACCGGCAGGCGGACTGATGAGATCGAGCACAGCCGTCTCTTCCAGCCCTTTGGCCATAACCGACAGATTCACCTTGCCGCTGGCCGTATCCCAGTCTGTAAGATTGTTGGTTCCATAGATCGTGGCGCCTGTGCCGTACATCATCCGGTCAGAGTTGAAGGGATCGATCTCCAAATCGCCGATCATCCAGCCGAGCTTCGGTGTCATCTCCGGAGCTACAGGCTGGGCTTCAAAATCCAGCCAAGGTGCAGCGCTGATATCCAGCGTATAACGCAGCTTGCGTGTAGGGTAACCATCGAAATCCCATATCCGGCTCCAGGTCGCCCCGCCATCAGTGCTGCGGAAGAGCTGCTCGTCCGGCCACCAGGCATTGAGCGTGGCCACTACAAGCGTATCGGGATGCTGCGCATCGACGGCCAGACCGCCGTAGCCGAAATGGTTGTCCGGACTGGAGACCGGAATCGGACTGACATTCGTCCATACTCCGGTAGAAGTATTCAGCTTCCAGACCTCACCCTCCTCCCCTCTATAGGGACCGGAGCCGTCAATATAGCTGATGTACAGATTGCCGTTCGCGGATAATACCCCGTGATGCGGGATGTACCCGCTTGGCTGTCCGGGAATGGCCGTCCAGGTCGCCCCGCCGTTGGTGCTTTTGAACAGATTATTACTCTTGTCTCCTACACCGGCATAAATCGTCTGCGTTGCCTGACCCGCTGTACCGGTTGACTTATCGAAGGTAATCCAGGATAAGCCCAGGATATCACCCTGATATGAATCTCCAGGTACTTCAGCATAGGTTCCGGGATTCGGAAAGCTGGTTACCTTGGCCCACGTGGCACCATAGTCACTGCTCTTCCATAACCCATTGCCGCTGCGGGCACCAAAATAGAGAATATTATTGCGGTTCGGATCAATCGCCAGACGTTCGCCCATGGAGCGGCCGGGCATATTTCCGCCCACCTTGAACGGAAGCGGAGTCACCTGCCACGTATCTCCTCTATCGGCAGAACGCATAATCTGTCCGTTGTGGGGGTCCCAGTCATTGGTGTACGTTCCGGTAGCCATATATACACGGTTCGGATCTACGGGATCAGTGGCGAGCGCATCCACCCCGTTCTTGTTCCAGTCCTCGTAGCCGACCGAATCTGTCAGCGGAATCCAGCTGCTGTCAGCGGGATTCCAGCGGTAAGCACCGCCGATATCCGTACGGGCATAGATCAGATCCGGTTCCGTCTCATTAAAAATAATCCCCGGCACAAAGCCGCCCCCACCGCCGGTAACCACACTTTTCCACTGATAAGCTTCACTGGCTGCCGCGTCAGCGGTATGGGGCGCAGTGATCATCGATGAGGGCACAATAAGGGCTGCTGCCAGCAGCATAAAACACCATTTACTCTTCGCTTTCCTGAACATTAGAAAACCTCCTTCAATTTGGGTTCTCGTGTACTTCCAGTCCGGCCTCTAGCGGCTTCACCTCAGCTCAGGTAATGAGTAAACTACATAACTCACCTCTTCTCCATGTGGTGCAATACTGGCACTCGTGAGGCCGTCTATAAAAAAGCATAAGGAGTCTCAGGATGCTTCAGCCCCTTGAATACGCTTACAGTAAACCGGTAAAATATGAAACTATGGAAATATATCCCTATTACAGAATAACAATAATTCCAATAAAAGTAAACCAAAAACTGTTCGATCCCTCCCAAACCCTCCCTTCCAAGGGAGGGCCCCAAAGGGTTGCACCCTCTGGACACCGGCAAGTTTGGCGAATGAGTCTGGCGGTACGGTGATTAGGAGGCTGGGCGGGTGGACCGCTTATCCCTACGGGACCGCTTGGACGTCGCCGGGCTGGCCCGCTATCCCTGCCGGGATGCGCGCGCCGGGGCTAAGGTCAAAGGCGGGCTGTTCCTACGGAATGCGCAAGACCTCGACGGCAAGGGCGGGCTGTTCCTGCGGAATGCGCAAGACCTTAACGGCAAAGACGGCTGTTCCTGCGGAATGCGCAAGAGCCTAAGGGCAAAGGGCCGGCTGTTCCTACGGAATGCGCAAGAGCCTAAGAGCAAAGGGCCGGCTGTTCCTGCGGAATGCGCAAGACCTCGACGGCAAGGGCGGGCTGTTCCTGCGGAATGCGCAAGAGCCTAAGGGCAAAGGGCCGGCTGTTCCTGCGGAATGCGCAAGACCACCTTTTCCACAACAACAAGAAATCATAGTTTCTAACAAAAAAAGTTTTCATGTTGCTCTGTACACTAGCTGTACAGAGCAACATGAAAACTATGGAATGACCAGCAACTCTATTGATTAGACTTGAACAAAAACTGCAGCCGTTCCTCTGAATAACCGTCTTCCCCCCGCCAATTGGCTACGGAGTTGAAATCACTATTACCACCGCGTCCCTGACGGGGCTCGTCCTGCGGTACCAGCAGACCGGCATATCCCCAAATTTCCATGACCACATCACGTTCGTATTTATTGGAAGGGAATATATCTTTCCAGCGTTTCTCCAGCTGCCGCGCCCCATCCTTGCTGCCGCATAGCTTGATGGCTTCAACCATATGCTCCAGAATCTCCAGATCCTGCGGGGTAACCTCCAGCTCCCCTTCCCGGCTGAGCAGCTCCAGGTCGAGCCAGCAATAGAGCAGGTTGTTCAGGCGTATCCCGCCCCATCTGATCCGCTCGAAATTCAACACATTAAGGTCCTCGTTTATGTACTGTTGATCGGACATCAGCCGTCTGCCATCACAGGGGGCGCAGCTGCTGTACATCGGCTGTTCTGCCGCAGGCTGCGCGTAGGCATGCGCAGGCAGCTGCGAGGTCAAGGCCCAGCTGGACAAGGCGCTCCGCAGATGAACCTTTCTGGTCGAAAGACTGTGCAGAAAGGCCGTCACCACTTTTTCCTTGGTGATGCTGCGGCTGTGCAGCACCTGCAGCTTGTCCACAATCTCGTCGTGCGTAATGGTTAAGGGATCGAACATCAGACCTTTGCTCTTGGCATAGTCGAATTCGTCACCGGAAAAAGGTCCGAAAGTCCCCTTCCATCCGCTTGCGGTCCAGAAGGCTTTTTGCAGTATGGTTTGGGCTTTTTTGTCCATTCCCACTATCCTCTCTCCTGATATCATCTGAAATTTACTACAGTTAGCTCAATGTTCTCTTCCAACGACTGTGATCCGTCTGCTCTCACCAGCTTCCATCCAAGGTCACGGCAGTGCTGGCTAATGAACTCAGCAAAACCGGTCTGCAGGCTAGGACAGGATATCGCACAGAATCAGCCTAAACATGTTCGAAACCTTGGCTCTCCATAGCCCCTCTCACTTTCTAAATGTCCGCTCATAATCCTCAATCCGCAGCTTGCGGATGAGCTTACGGTCAGCGGTGCGGGCAATTATACCTTCTGCTCTGCCGGAAGCGTCGAGGCCTGCACGGGTCTGGGTATAAGACTCCAGCAGAGCATATGCCTCATGCAGGGTCAGCGGAAATTCATTGCCCGGAAGCTGACCCAGCAAAGGTGCGGCTTCCAGCTCAAGCCGTTTGAGCGTGGCCTGCTTCTCTTCCTCTGCCTCAAAAGGCTGATTGCCTTGTTCGCGCCACTCCGCGATTTGCTCCTGCGGCATGGCCATGAGTTGTTCCCACTCAAGCTTATTCAGAGAGAACATATCAAATACAGCGTATCCTTGAGTTTTAGTGGCGGTATAGTTCTTGGCCGCTTTGGTTTTGCCGCCATAGGATTCCTGGTAGATTACGGTTAACGCCCAGTCTCCCTCAGTGGCAATCGTATCGCAGAGCCGCTCGGCGAGTGGCTTCAGAAATTCAGCGATGAATCCATACGGGTTGCCGATCCGGTCGCCTTTGGCGTACAGCAGCTCCTCACGGGAACCGATCACATAATCCACTTCGCCGGCATCATTCCGAAAAAATACCATCCGCGCGTTCTCACCATCCACCTTCTCATATAGATACACCGCTGCAGCATCAGCGAATCCTTGCGACTCCGCCAACTCTTCCATTAAACGGCCCCGTTCCCCCAGCCGATGGTAGGTTAGAATACTGGGATATTTCGTCAATGAGTTCAGCTTCTTGAATTCCATCCTCTTCCACTCCCTTTGTAAATATCATACTATACTGGCAGACCCTGATTCCAGCTGAGGGACCAGTCTGCAAGCATCAGAGTTGTAATAAGCAAACCGTCTTTGCGCGCGAAAAACACCCCACACCAAGCTCCGGCCCAAACTTGGCCTTATCGAGCTTAACTTGTGAGGTGTTGCTAGTGAGGAGAAGGATTGGGCGGGAATTGCGCCAGCATCCGGCAGCTTTCAGAGGCCTTTTTGCTTAATGTCCGACCAGATAAGACGCATCCAGAATGACTGCGACCCGCCCATTTCCGAGAATGGTTGCCCCTGATAGCTGGTTCATCGCGCCCAGGTAACTGCCAAGTGTCTTGATCACTACCTCCTGATTGCCGATGATTTCATCTACCGCAAAAGCGGCCGTCCGATCCACGGAGCGGACAATCACCAGCGGAATGGTTCTGCTGCTGCGCTCAACCCGCGGGTAATGCAGCTTGTCGCGCAGCCAGGTGAACGGCACAATTCTGCCATGGTTGAAGATGGCCTGCTCTCCCTGGATATTCTGCACATCCTCGGGAGCGATCCGTACAATCTCGGCCACGTTGTACATCGGAATAATCAGTACCCGGCCTGACACGCGAACCAGCAGACCCTTAATAATCGCCAGGGTCAGCGGCAAGCGGATGGTGAATCGTGTGCCAACGCCGGGTTCAGTGTCGATATCGATAATCCCGTTCAGCCGCCCGATCTGGCTGCGGACGATATCCATCCCCACGCCGCGTCCGGAGACGTCACTTACACTAGAAGCGGTCGAAAACCCCGGCTCAAAGATCAAATGTACGGCTTCCTGCGGCGTCATGCGCTGCGCCTGCTCCTCTGTGATGATGCCTTTGCCCAGAGCTGAAGCCAGGATCCGGTCGGCATGAATGCCTTGGCCGTCATCCTCGAAACGGATCACCACGTGGTTCTCCTCATGGTACGAGGTTAGGGTTATCCGCCCTTTCTCCGGCTTGCCGCAAGCGGCCCGCTCCTCCGGGTTCTCGATCCCGTGATCGGCACTGTTGCGGATCAGATGAATCAGCGGATCACTCAGTTCCTCGATAATCATCCGGTCCAGCTCGGTTTCCCCGCCTTGTACCACCAGCTCAAGATCCTTGCCAAGCTTCTGCGACAGGTCTCGGACCAGGCGCGGGAAACGGCTGAACAACTGGTCGATCGGCAGCATCCGTGTCTTCATGACCCCTTCCTGCAGCTCCTTGATCACCCGGCCCATATGGTCGGATACCCCGCTGATGCTCTGCATCGCCTTGATCGGGTCCTTCCGCAAGCCGGAAGCATTCAGATCTGCCAGTGAGGTCTGGTCAATCAGCAGCTCCCCCACCAGATTCATCAGGTGGTCAAGGCGCTCCACACTGACCCGCACCGTAGGTTGGCTGCCTTTGGCCCGTTCTTCAGAAGGCGGGGCTGGGGGCACAGCTTCTGTAGAAGCTCCTGGTGAAAGCTCCAGCGCAGCAGCGGACTGCTGAGAACCCCTGGACATCGCCGGCACAAACGGATGAATCTGCAAGGTCTGTACATCCGAATCCCCTTCCAGCTGATCCTGTATCCACTGCAGCTCCTTCAGGGTTGCGGCCACCACTGTAAAGCTCTGGTACAGCTCATCTTCATCGCCCGCTGTCAGTGCTCCGCTTAATGAAGCTGAGATGACTGTTCCACAGAGATCCTCTATCCGCTGCAGCAGAATGTGGTACCTGGCCGCCTTCATCTGGCAGTCATCCTTTAAGCCTACAAGGATAGTCATCAATTGATAGCCTGCCTCGGCAGCCTCCTCCGCCTGGAGCGCCTGCAGCGTATCCAGCACAGGCACGGGCGGCGGCTCTTCAGCGTTGCCGGATGGCTTGCCGATCGTCGCCTTGATCTGTGCTACGGAAGCACTGCAGTCTGCGTAAGCTTCCCCGCTGATATACTGGTCCCGCAACAGCTTCATGTCATCCAGCGCTCCAAACAGGGTATCGATCAGGGACGAAGTAATCTCCGGTTTCTTCTCCCGCACCCATTCCAGCGCGTATTCCAGCTCATGGGTGAGATCGCTCATCTCCCGGAAAGCCATTGTCGAGGACGAGCCTTTAATGGTATGGGCCGCACGGAACAGAATCTGAATCAGTTCAGGAGAAGGCGCGCGTTCCAAGCTGAGCAGCGACTGGTCCATCCGCTCCAGCTGGTCGTTAAGCTCCTCGATAAAAATATCACGGTAGGCCGATAAGTCCATCATACGTTATTGTCCCCCTCCTACCCGCCGAGAATTTCCTCTAGCTTCAGAATACCGACCAGTTGGTCTCCGCGTTGCCCAATTCCGAGGAACACGCCTTCACGGCCACGGCCTTGTCCGCCTGACGGGGGGTGGATCTCCTCATACGTTGTCACTTTATTCACCTTGTCTACAATCAGCCCCACGAATTCTTCGCGGTAACGGACCACAATAATCCGGGTAGCCTTCGTGTAGGGCTCATCCGCCATGCCTAACAGATTACGCAGGCTCACCACGCTGACTACCTTGCCGCGCAGATTGATTACACCCTTCACTTCATTTCTGCTGAAGGGGATGTCGGTAATGCTGAGCATTTTGATAATCTCATGAATTTCTTCAATCCGGATGGCGCAGGTCTCGGCACCTACGGCAAGTTCAATATATTGATCTTTCTGCAAGGAGGACATACCTTCACCTTCAGTCTCTTATGATTAATGGGTTCTAAATGCAGAAGCGGACTGGGCCAGCTCTTCAGACAGCTGGGCCAGAGCCTGGCAGGTCGTTGCCGTCTCTTCGGAAGCGGAGGCGGATTCTTCGCTAGAAGCCGAAATGGATTCTACCGAAGACATTACCTCTGCTGCCTGAGCCGCTTCTTCTTCACAGGCTGCGGCAATCTCGTTCACCTTCAGCGAGGAGTTGTTCACCATCTCTATGATCTGGTCGAAGGCTTGCCCTGTCATTGTTGACTGCTCCACACTTTCAGCTACCGCACGCACGCTTTGCTTCGTATTTTCCTGCATCGCCTTGATAATCACCGTGATCTCCTTGGTCGCCTCACTGCTGCGCTCCGCCAGCTTGCGGACCTCATCGGCCACTACCGCGAAGCCGCGGCCTTGCTCGCCGGCACGGGCTGCTTCGATGGCCGCGTTCAGCGCCAGCAGATTGGTCTGCTCGGCGATGTCGTCAATAACCTCGATGATGTCGCCAATCTTGCGCGAATCATCTTCCAGCTGCGACATCTTCTGATTGACCGCCTGCATGCCCTGCAGTGAGGTTTCGACCACGTGGCCGCCTTCACGCGCGGTTTTGACCGTGTCATTGGACAGCTCGGCGGCTTCTTCTGCACTCTCGGCGACAGAGTTAATCGCCAGTGACAGTTCCTTGAACAGCTCGGAAATATTGGCAGCAGCCGAGGATTGGCTACTGCTGGTGCTGGCAATCTCCTGGGTGCTGGCCGAGATCTGCTGCGAAGAGGCGGCAACATTCTGAGAGCTGCTGACAATGCCGTTGATCAGCTCCTTCAGGTTGTCTACCATCAGGTTCAGCGCCTGGGCCAGCTGGCCGATTTCATCTTTAGTCGAAATATTCGCTTGTTGTGTCAGATTGCCATTGGCCACTTCGGAAGCCAATCCCAGCATCTGCAGCAGCGGTCTGGAGATCGAGCGGGCAATCAAATACCCGATTAGAATGCTGAGCAGAACGGCTCCTGCTATTACGGCGATCGTAATCGCCAGCGAGCTGGAGTAGGTTTCCTGCGAGTGAGTATTGGCTTCTTCGGCCAGCCGGACATTTACCGAGATAAGGTCATTCATATTTTTGATGACTTCATTGCCCTGAATGTTCATTTGCTCGTTCAGAAACTTGTAGAACGCCTGGGTATTGTCATCCTGGGCCAGAATCAGGGCCTGCTCAAACATATTGGAATATTTGGCATATTCGGTATCAAAGGTCCGCAGCAGTTCCTGCTCCTCCGCCGTTGCAGCCAGGGGTCTGTAGGTATTAATATTCTCGTCAATGGCCTGACGAGTAGTCAGGATATCTTCTTTAAGCTGTGCCATATCCGCATCCACAGTCGAGCTGCTCATATCGCGCAGAAGCACTCTAACCTTCTGATATCCAATCTGCACGGCCGAAAGCTCTCTTACAGAAATCAGGTTGTTGCTGTACATTGATTTCATATTGACGTTTGCGCTCCGCAGCGTTGAGATCGAATAGAACCCGAGGACAACCAGAATCAAAGAGACTAGCAGAAATGCGGAGATAATCTTTGTTGCTGTTTTCATATTAGCGTACCATTTCATGGAAACTCCCCCTGAGGATGCGTTCTTAATATCCGGTTGACGATGTTTTGTAAAGCTCTCCCCCACATGCCACCGGACATCATACGATCTATTTCGACATCATTCCTTAAAATCTGAATAGGTATTTTTAAAAATTCAATAAATTATGGTATTTACTAAAAAAATATTAGGTCTTAAGAACTGATAATGCGTAAACACGTAAGAATCTGCTGTTATAAATGCAAAAAAACGGCTCACCGTAAGCGGCAAACCGGAGTTATGGTTTATTCTGCATGTTATTAAATTTCATCAGACCTATCTGCCATTGTTGCCGTAGCTGGACAATCTACTCACCAGTCTAGGGATAAAGAACATCGGGTAGATTAGCAGGAATAGATTCGGAATCCACCAGGTAAGATCATAGTCTCCCTTGTAGACCCAGAAAGAGATCGCTTGCAGTCCCGAGACCGAAGTCAGCACCAGGGAGATCAGCACCAGCGGCCGCCATAGGGCACTTGACTTGCGGTAGTGGTACAAGCTTAATAGCCCAGTCAGAGAAATCAGCAGATCCAGGGGAAAAAACGACCAGTTCCATGCTACGAGCAGTTCGTTCGTATAATCCTGATAAGCATATTCAGGCGGAATCAGATGGAAATAGGTAACCAGCCAATAGACTATAAAGGATATATCCGTCAACAAAAGCAAAAATCTCAGTTTCTTGCTCATCAGTGTTCTCCTCTTCGTTTCATCGCCCTATAAGCTAAATCTCAAAGCAGGCGATCCGATAATCAAACAGTTACCCAGATCAATGCGGCCATTGGTTCAGCTGCGTCATCTACGTAGACCGCCCCTGGGTTATTGCCGCTCACGATAGCTTTCACTTCGAGATTCGGACATAGGTCTGCCAGGAGCTGCACCTTATAGAAATCATATCGCATCAGTTCGATTAACATGGGTTATGGGTCTCCTCTTAGATATATAACGTATGTATCGACCTAGGACTAAGTAAGCTGATAATAAGGAATAATTAATGAAGGCTCGAAGCCAAGCCGGGTGGCCAGATTGTAGGAGCCTTCATTGCTGCGGCGGCAAGCCCAGACCGGCTTCAGCTGCTGCTGCAGGCAATAATCGATCAGTGCGGAGCTTACTGCAAAGGCATACCCTTGGCCGCGGTGTTCCTCGGCTGTCTCGATTCCCAGCTCCAGCTGGTGCTCATTGATAAAAGCCGAGAAAGCCGTGGCAGCAGGCTCTGCGCCGCTGAGCAGCGTATACCCAATACCTTCAGCCACGAATTCACCTCCACTGTTCCAGAAGAATTGCGGGGTGACACTTCCGCGCTGAGCAGCATACAGTTCTTCCGTCGTTCGTACGATTTCATCCTTCCGCGCTCCGAACCTTGCCGCATGCTTGTCTCTGGCAGCTTGATACGCTGCAGGCTTGAAGTCGAAATTCACTCGTTCATGCCGGATCACAGGTTTGAGCTGACCGGCAGCTGTACCGTTATGCTCGGTTATCATAATCTCAATCCGGTCCGTCCATTGTCTCTCAGGGTCAGCCTGCAGCCACTCATGAGCTTGCCGGGTTCCGGTATGATTGGCAATATAGGAATGGAGCTGCCGGTTGAAGGCTTCATTGTCACTGCGGCCGAACAGCAGGGACATTCCGTATGGATGCGCAATATAAAACGTCCGGGGATCTTCCAGGCTGTCTACATAAACTTTACCGGAAATTGGACGGCGCAGCACGGCTTCGGCAAATAAGGTGTTGATCTTCACCTGACTTAACGGCAGGAGCACCTTGTAATAATCCTGTGGTTCCAATAGTAGCATACTGTCTTTCTCTCCTTTTGTATGAATATATTAATTCTATCTCTCTAGGAAATTATTACATATAATTCCTTGAACAAAAAGAGTGAAATAATGACAAAATGAAACATTTCGCCGCCTTTTTAGGAAGCAAGCCTGTAAACCTGCAAATGTGCAGGTATTTTCGAGAATTCAGACCTATAACAAGAAATGCCTGCAAAAATACAGGTATTTCAGCGTTAGCCAACCTAAACGGAGATTATCTACGCTAAAAGATGTATTTTTACAGGCATTCACTTATCATGAACAATTGCTCACTAAAAACATGTACTTTTGCAGGAATTCCACTCCGGCTTCAACTCTCTTGTCCCAGTATTCATTCGAATCTGCGTGCTGGTGGGCACACTTCAAAAAAAACACAGAAAGCGATATCGCTTCCTGTGTCTTATGAGCATTGATGCTATCTTGATGTCTCCAAAAAACGGATGCTCTGCTGCTTGTCTGTGGTGGGATCAAAGCGGATCACCACATAGACCCCAAACAGCTGCCGTTCTTGGGCTTGACGATCAGCTTGAACTTCTCCTCGGCCCGGGGCGGGCTGAGATTCTTCCTGCCGATATGGCTTATAGTCGGTAATCTCCGCTTGGTATTTCTTCTGCGTTTCTTTTACGGCGATCAGGCCCCATTTGGCATAATCGGGAACCTCCGCCTGGATGGTAGCGCCGGCGGCGAAGAACAGGATCAGTATGGAAAGCAGTATTTTTCTCATTCACATCACCATCCGCAGCAGTTTAGCTTAAGTTGCCCCGTAGCGGTAGATTTATTCCTTCATTCTGCCTGGCTGGCCATCGACGCTTATGTCTCATCGAAGAGCTGCTTATGCAGTGCTACTGTAATGGTCGTACCTTCTCCAAGCGCACTGGAGACTGCAATGCTGCCCCCGTGCGCCACAATCAGCTGATGGGCAATGACCATGCCCAGACCGGTCCCTTCCGTCTTCTCCTGCGTGCCTGTCCCGCGATAATACCGTTGAAACAATCTGGACAAGGTCTCCGGGTCCATCCCGTCACCATCATCTCTTATCATAATTACCGGGCCCAGCACTTCAACATGAATATGAGTCCCCTTAGGGTTGTGCTTGAGCGCATTCGCCAACAGATTATCCAGTGCCCGTCTGAACCAGCGAGTGTCCAATTCACAGTAATACGAACCACGGTCCGTGTCAAAAGAAATGAGGTAGGCTTCATTACGCGGATCATTGGCGGCATCAATCGCTGCCCGCCTTACCAGTTCCACCAGATCACAGCTTCGCCGCTTCAATGGCAATCCATCGCTCTTCAGCCGGAACGTCAGATTGAAGTCCTCGATTAACTCTTTCAGATACTCTGATTTATCAAAAATGGTCTGTGCATATGTACGAACCTCCCCCAGCTCCCATTCATAACGACTGGAAGCGAGCAACTCCGAATAACCTTGAATAGACGCCAGAGGGGTCATTAAATCATGTGAGACTGCAGCCATCCACTCTTCCTGATTGCGCTGGAGCTGGATAAGCTCCGCTTGGTTCCGGTCAAGCGTCCTCGTTAACACGCTTAGTGCAGCTGTAACCTCATGGTACAGACGGAAGGAAGAATGAATACTCCCGTCCGCTCGCAAACTGGCCGGTCTGCCGGAACGTCCGGCGGGTTCAGCATACACACCTCCGGCCAAGGCCTGAATCCAGTTCATCATATGCAGCAGCGGGCTGCCCAGCCTGCGGCCAAACCAATAAGCACTAAGCAGCATTGCTGCGAACCCGCCAGCAACAATGAAGCCAAATAATGCAAGCTGCCGCCCGTCCATCAGAGAGAAGTACACACCGGCTCCGGCTTTTTTGCCAGCGATCCAGGTCCATTTGCTGCCTTCAGAGTGTGGGTTGAACCAGGTCTGCAGCAGATAGCCGCTCGGAGCGCCGGGGGATAGATAGTGAACAAGCTCTCCGGGGGCATAATGTTCTGGCATATCGGCTGGCCGCTGATAAGAGAAGGCTTCCATCCCATTATCATTGAGGACTTGCAGCCAATAGCCATGCTGATTGAGCTCCTTAAGGTCTGCCCCGTCGATCCTGAGCGTCCCGTCTCCTTCAGCCGTAATTCTCTTGGCAATAGAACTCATAGCTTGCACCACATCATATGAATCCCCACGTTCCAGCTTAAGGATCAGAAAGCGCTGCACCCCCAGCAGCAGAGCCAGACACATGACTATCAACAGCAGCAGCCATAGCAGGAATTGCCATGTCAACCGTTGTTTGAGCTTCATAAACCGTGCGTCCGTCCTGCTTGATTAATAAGACCGACTGGCTGTATTAGTTTATATCCGAGCCCGCGATGGGTCACCAGATAACGTGGACTGCCAGGCTCAGGTTCAATTTTCTCTCGTAAACGCCGGATATGTACCATCACTGTATGGTCGTCTCCCATACTTTCTTCTCCCCAGACATGTTCATATAATTGATTCTTGCTGAATATATGATTGGTGTTCCTGCACAGAAACAGCAGCAGATGGAACTCTTTTGCCGGGCAGACAACCGGAATCCCCGCAACGATAAGTGTGCCGGAATCACTCTGTACCTGAAAATGGCCAAAATCATATACCGGCTCTTCCTGGATCTCCTCCATTACCCGGAAATGCCTGCGCAAATGCGCTTTAATCCGTGCCACCACTTCCAGGGTCATAAACGGTTTGGTAATATAATCATCCGCACCAAGCGTGAAGCCTGAGAGCTTGTCCAAATCTCCCGAACGCGCGGTCAAGAAGAAGATGGGGGCCGCTGTAAGTTGCCGAATATCGCGGCATAGCTCTAGTCCGTCTCCATCAGGCAGCATAACATCAATTACGATCAGATCGGGGGACACTTGCCGGCACAACCGGCGCCCTTCCGCTGCAGTGGTCGCTGTGTGAATATTATGAAGCCCTTCTTTGTTCAGCGCTGCTTCCAGGAGCTTCAGAATCGCTTCTTCATCATCAATTAGAAGCAGCCGGGCATTATTCATCGTGTTCCTCCTGTCTGGAAATATTTATGACCAGTATACCATAGCTGCTGTTCTGCCAAAAAAGTTTAACTGCCGTTGAACTTGGGTTTAGGCCAAGTTATACACCGCTCTGTACAATAGGGTTGAGGTGATCAGATAAATGACAAAATCTGTTATTCAGACCCAAGATTTAACGCGCCGCATCAGCGGCAAAACAACCGTCGATCAAGTAAATCTGTTCGTCAAGGAAGGAGGCATCTATGGTTTCCTGGGACCGAATGGAGCCGGAAAAACGACCACCATCCGCATGCTGCTAGGGCTTACCCGTCCTACATCCGGTGACATTTATATCTTCGGCAAATTGCTCGCAAGCCACCGTATCTCCATCTTGAAGAATATCGGTTCCCTTGTGGAATCGCCCTCTTTCTACGGCCATTTAACTGCACGTGAGAATCTGGAAATTGTCCGCCGGATCACAGCTGTCCCTGCTTCCGCAGTGGAGGATGCCTTGCGTACGGTCCGCCTGGACAAGGCATCGAACCGTTTTGTACGGGAATATTCACTCGGCATGAAGCAACGTCTCGGGATCGCCACAGCATTGCTTGGACTACCGAAACTACTGATTCTTGATGAACCGACCAATGGTCTTGATCCGGCAGGAATACAGGAGATCCGCGAGCTGATCAAAGAGCTTCCCCGGCGTTATGGCATGAGTGTGCTCGTCTCCAGCCATCTTCTGAACGAGATCGACCAGATGGCATCTGAAGTAGGGATTCTTGTGGAAGGACAGCTCATTTTTCAAGGGGCTATTGAATCCTTACGCAAGCGAAGCAGCCCCTACTTGAGAATCGGAGTAGAGCGACCCGATTATGCCGCCGCTATCCTCCGTCAGTCGGGGTGTAATATCCGGGTAGATGGTGAGTTCCTGTATTCAGAGGAAACGAATCACGAGGCAGCAGCAGGAATTAATCGGCTCCTACACGAGGCAGGGCATCATGTGTTTCGTCTGGAGGAGGTGAAACGATCACTGGAGGACATCTTTCTTGAAATTACTGGAAAGGGGAGCAGTTTATGAATTCCGGCTTATGGTCAGCAGAATATTTAAAGCTAAAACGGACAGCCACTCAAGCTGTTGTCCTGACAGTTCCGGTGCTGGCTGTTCTCTTCATTGTCGCTTTCGGTCTGCTGAGCAATGGATTTCGGGTTAGCCCCATTTCTGAATCCGTGCCAGGTCTGTGGGCTAAATATGTATTCAGTATCCATTGGATTCTGATCTTTGCCATTCCACTGGGGGCAACCGTCAGCGCGTCCATCATGGCCGGGTTAGAGCATCGTGAGCACTCCTGGAAGCAGACGCTGGCTATGCCATACTCAAAAGCAAGCGTGTGGCTTGTCAAGTTCGCGCTGCTGGCTGTAACTCATGTGCTGGCAGGCGTTGTCCTTGGCGGAGCGTTGCTGGCATCAGGCTTGCTGCTTGGAATAGAGGAAGCTGTTCCTTGGCGTCTCCTTGCTGCGGAGAGCTTTGGTCCTTATCTAGCTGTATTTCCGATACTGGTTCTGCAATTATGGATATCCGTGACGGTAAGCAACCAGGCCGTTGCCCTTTCAGTAGGTACGGTCGGAGCAATGGCAGGATTATTTCTTGGCATGGGCGGTTCAGGAGGTTGGCTGCCTTGGACGTATGTAGTCAATGCTTCTCCGGTGATTTGGGATGCTGTTTCCAATGGACCCCTTCCTAACAGAGACTTCAGAGACCTGCTCGTCCGTTCTGTATTAGCAGGACTGGCTGGCCTCATTTTAGCAGTTACACATTTTTCCCATAAAGAATTCAAATAAGAAGGTTATCATTAGGGAGATGAATGATGTTCATGCAATTGTGGATTACGGAATGGATGAAGATACGGCGTTCCTGGCTGCCTTTTCTGCTAATCATCGGGCCGGTGGCCGGAATACTCATAGGAATTTCTAATTTCCTGGCAAATCAGGAGGTTTTTATCAAAGGCCCGGATAGCAACGAGTGGCTGGAGGCCTGGACTCAAGTTCAACTGTTCTATGCCTCGATTATCTTTCCGGTGCTGGTGAGTATAATGAGTGCCATCGTATGCCGGAGTGAGCATATCAGCGGGGGATGGAAGCAATTGCTGGCACTGCCGGTTTCACGGTCCTCTGTATATTTGACCAAGCTGATGGTCGTTGCCGTTCTGATCGCTCTGATGCAGGTCATGCTCCTGTCAGCTTATATTGCTGTGGGCTCGATGCTCTTCCACTCTACCCTGCCGATACAGCAAATGTTACGGTTCATCATACTGGGCTGGCTGGCAGCACTGCCGCTTAGTGCGATGCAGATGATCGTTTCCGTCCGGTTTATAAGCTTTGGATTACCCTTGGCTATCAATATCGCTTGTACCTTGCCGGTAGTCATTGTTGTCAATTCAACGGCTGGCCAATACTATCCATGGGCACTTCCTGCACTCGCCATGTCCCCTGAGGATGAATCGCCGATTCAATCCTACCCGCTGTTCTATGCTATAGTTATTGGCGTTCTGCTGATTTCAGTTCTTATAGGGGTACGGAGCTTCGAGCATAAAGATTCCGTAGGCTGATGTGGATGTCCCCAGCTGTTAACATCCCCTTCCTTATACCAAGCTAGCGGATTCAGATGAAATGTTCCCTCCTGTCCGGTCCAGCTGCTTGCCGATCAGGCTGGTCGCCATGGCCCAGGAAACTGGATACAGCTTAAGGCTAGTGAGGATCTATAGGGAATTCTACCGCTAATTGGACAAATGTTGGCCAATCTGGTGAGAGGATAGGGGGTTTCTACCACTAATGACATCCTATCTGCTCCGAAATGCCCTCGATAATACGATTTAGTAGTAACTTTTCCCTATATGCCATAATTATCGATCATTAGCCCGGATTTAACGGTAGTTTTTTTCCCCTTAGGCAACCATAGCCACCTATGTTTTTCTACTTCCATGGCGCCAATCTACTTGGGTCCCTCTGAGAAAACATGTACTTTTGCAGGAATTCCACTCCGGCTTCAACTCTCTTGTCCCAGTATTCATTCGAATCTGCGTGCTGGTGGGCACACTTCAAAAAAAACACAGAAAGCGATATCGCTTCCTGTGTCTTATGAGCATTGATGCTATCTTGATGTCTCCAAAAAACGGATGCTCTGCAGCTTGTCTGTGGTGGGATCAAAGCGGATCACCACATAGACCCCAAACAGCCTGCCGTTCTTGGGCTTGACGATCAGCTTGAACTTCTCCTCGGCCCGGTGCGGGCTGAGATTCTTCCTGCCGATATGCTTATAGTCGGTAATCTCTGCTTGGTATTTCTTCTGCGTTTCTTTTACGGCGATCAGGCCCCATTTGGCATAATCGGGAACCTCCGCCTGGACGGTAGCGCCGGCGGCGAAGAACAGGATCAGTATGGAAAGCAGTATTTTTCTCATTCACATCACCATCCGCAGCAGTTTAGCTTAAGTTGCCCCGTAGCGGTAGATTTATTCCTTCATTCCCTGCTCCTTGTACTTGTGATAGTAGTAGCAGGAAGCACCATAACAGAGCGCGAGACCAACCACCGGAATGGCACCGGTGTACATTGAATTGTTGATATGACCCAGCAGCGGAATAATGATGAGCAGCAGTCCGGCCAGAATAAAGATGTAGGCGCTGAACTGATGGGTCTTGTTCCACACCCGTTTGCTGGACAAGGTCCAGCGGTTCTTGATGCCGTAAGCATAACTTCTCTTAGCTCGGTGCAGGAAATTTCCGGCAACGATCAGCAGCACACCCAATACTACCGACGTTGTGGCAACCAGGTTGAACTCATAATCCAATCCGAAGCCGATAATTACCAGCTGTCCTCCGAGCAGAATCACCTGAACGATGTAGAAAATCAGTTTCGACTCCATCCGGTTGGCATCTTGAACAAACTTCCAGGCACTGCTGCGTGTGACATGGAGAACAACCATCGCCAGCGGGCTAAACGCCAGCGCGATATATTTCGGCGCCTGATTGGAGACGATGTTGCCGGACTGCCACTGAATAGCCAGAATGTCAGGCAGAAAAGGATAAGCAATGATACCGGCCAGCAATGAAAGTGTAATTAAGATCAGCGAAAACGGTTTGTCCTTCAACGTTGTCACGCTCCTATATGTATGAGTGGGTCGATATAATTTAGTTATTTAGTTAAATGACTAAATATAATTCAATTATAGGCCGCCTCCCACTAATTGTAAATGAAGCTGCTGTGACTAATTCGAGAACAAACCGCTATTCTCAATCAAAATGCGGAGGCACAAAGTGCCTCCGTCACACACTCTCCCCGTTAACCCTTGATACGGCGGGAAGGTTCCATCCCAAATGCAAGATAATAAACTCCGGCAAGCAGAACCGTAAACACCGTCAGCGTCACAAAAATATTGCTATACACATACCCTTCCTTGTACCAGGCAAGCGGATTGAGGTGAAACGCCCCTCCAGCCCGATCCAGCTGCTTGCCGATCAGGCTGGTGGCCATCGCCCCAGAGATGAAGTTCAACAGTGACAGCATACCCATGCCCACGCCGATCTGATCCACAGCCATCGTACGCGAAACTGTATTGGACATGGCGATGCCCATAAAGGTCACCCCCACGTTGCCAAAGATCAGCAGGAACATGATCAGGTACGGTGAACCGCCGACGAATACCGACAGCGTTACGAAACAAATGAAGCTGAGCAAGGCTGCAGTAAATACAAGATAGCTGTTCCCTTTGCGGTCGGCAATCAAGCCGCCCTTGCGGCCCAGGAATGCGGACAGGATGGCAGCCGGGAACATGATCAGCCCGATTACAGCCGGCTTAAGTCCATTCAGCGCGGTCAGATATTGCGGCGTCAGAAAGGGCAGGCTGAAGCTGAGCGCCGAGGCCATGAAGGCAATCGCCAGCCCAGCCGAATATTTGCGGTTCTTGAACAGTTGCGGCTGCACAAACGGCTCGGCGGCAGTCAGAATCCGCACGATAAACAACGCCAGCAGCACTACTCCTGCCAAGGCAAGCAGCAGCCTGCCCTGGGAGATGGAGAGCAGCAGCAGCGCCACCGTTCCGCCCAGCAAGGCCGCGCCCAGGAAGTCAATCCGCTTGGCGCTACCCCGGTCATCGTTAAGGTATCTGCGGAAGAACGGCAGCGCCAGCAGCGGAACCAGTGACAGCACGAACAGGAACCTCCAGCTAGCGAAGCCGGTAATCAGGCCCGATACAATCGGAGCCAGCGCAGTTCCCAGCGAAATGCCGGTAGCGGTGATGCCGAGCGCACGGCCTCTGCGTTCCGGCGAGAAATAACGGACCGGCACGATCATCGCCGTGGCCGGGATGACGGCCGCCCCACTGGCCTGCAGAATCCGGCCAAGAATAATGCCCCAATATTCGCTGGCGACAAATCCGACAACCGACCCCATGGAGAAGAATATAATGCCGAATGTCAGCAGGTCCTTCAGGCGGTATTTATCGGCCAGCTTGCCGTAAGTAACAGACCCCACTGCATACACAATCATATACCCGCTGAGCAGCCAGCTGACCTGTGAGGAAGTAATGGCGAATTCCTTCCTGATAATCGGCATGACGACATTGAAGACCGAAGCGTTCATGACAGAGAATACAAGAGTGAATGCCAATACAATCATTAATTTGTTTACATTCTCGGCACTAGGCCGAGCAGTTCCGTTGTCCATGGGTGACATCCATCCTTTCTCCGGTTATTAATGTTGAACTATTCATATGCGTCCAGTATCTTGCGCAGCAGCACCAGCAGCTGGCCTTGCTCCTCCGGTGTAAGCAGCTGCTTCGAGTGGTGTTTGGCTTCATGGACCTTCACGTGGGTAATCTGCTGCATCTCTTCACCGGCAGCGGTCAGTGAAATGGTCTTCATCCGGGCATCCTGCGGATGCTCCCGGCGCTCTACCCATCCTCTCTTTACCATCCCGTTAATCAGGCTGGTGACGCTGGATTTATCAATATGTAACAGACGCTCCAGCTCCATATTGGTGAGTCCAGGAGAGGCCTTCAGGACATGCAGCGTCTTGGACTGCTGGGAGGTCACTCCGTAAGGCCGGAGGACATATTCTATATCTCTGCGTATGGCGGCAGAAGTACGGTTAATCAGTACAGGGATGCTCTCCTCCTGTTCCCAAGGCAGATAGATAACCTTATCCTGATCTTCCATCCGGTGCTTCTCTCCCTTCAGATAAATTTAGTTTGAATTCCAACCAATAATATAGACTGCAGTTTGAACTTTCAATACTGCCGCCTTAGTACACACATTCTTTCTATCACAAGCCGCGATTAGAAGTTGAAACCCAATCCAGTTTAGACGCAGGTTCCTATGCAAAGGTTACGCTTCAGAAGCTGTTATTCTATGTTCTGAAGCGGCAAGCCTGCCTCCAGAAAGCTTAATGCCTTGTCCATCCTTTCGGCAAAATCAAACTCCCGATGCTCTGCACAATACAGCATAATCGAAGTATTCACCCCCACAATCGCCCCTGCCAGAGTGCGGATCTCCAAATCATCCGAGCTCCGTCCGGTCCGCTTGGCGAGCATGCCCGCCATTAGCTCAATCGTCTGGATCATATTCTTCAGATTAGCCGCCCGCAGCTCCGGGACCCGGCCAATCAGCTCATCCCGCTGCCGCATCACATCCAGCTCATCGGTTGACATCTCCGAGATTCCTGCGTTGATCGCTGCCCGCACGGCTTGAATCGGGCTGAGCCCTGCAGGCTGGTCCTCAAAAGCGGCGATCAGCAGCGGATCATAGTTATCGTTGATCATCACATCCTCTTTGGTGGAGAAATAGCGAAAGAAAGTGCTGGGTGATATTTCTGCCGCCTCGGCAATTTGCTCCACAGTTGTTGCGCTGTAGCCCTGCTCTCGAAATAGGCGCAGCGCATGCATCTGCACACTAGCCATCGTTTTAGCTTTTTTGCGTTCCCTTAATCCACTGTTACGTTTGCCCTCAGTAGACATCATTCTGTTCACTCCTTAACAAAGTCCCCCTGTATTGTTGATACTTTATTCCATTTAAACTTTTGTGTCAAACAGATACATCACCAGCAAAAAGCGGCCCCGGATTACCGGGACCGCCAGTTCTTTACGAAGGAATGAGCAGCCTGCTACATTTCGTTCATTCCGAGATTAAATTGCCAGTGGATACCGAATTTGTCGACCAGACTGCCGTACATCTTGCTCCAGCAAACAATATTATATAAGTCCAATTTATAAGAAAAAAGTCTCACTCTCTAGGAGCAAGACTATAAACTTTAATCAATATTTTTTTCGACTCTGTTCCGTATCCATGATCTCTGACTGCCCTCTTATAATCTTCCCATAACTCTTTAATAGTCTGATTCATCTTACACCTCTGTTAGTATATGTATTAATAGCCTCCGTTATAAATTCTTTCATATGATAGTGGTAATTAACTTTCTTTATAATTCCTTTGATTTCAATTCCAACCTCTTCACAAATTCTGATGGGAATACTACTCCTGTTGATTTTGCTTTTGTATTTATGTTCTTTAATTTGATTTTGAGCAACCTTTTGATAATCAACGAAATCATTAATATGTATAAAAAACACTCGATTAATCGGCTCTCTAAAATTCATTAGAAATCCAGATATAACATTTTCATATGTACTTGCTTCTAGCAATTTATCAATCTGATGTTGTTTAATGATACTTTCATCGAAACTAAATCTATTCTCTTTAGTTGATTTAAGTTCTAACGTAAACAAGTGAGATCTAGCAAACATCATACAGTCGTAATCGTTCTTCGTAACCTTCACGCGTTGCCTTAAATCGGGTGGTATAAAGGTGTCCTTGATTCTACTAAAAAATATCTTTTCCTCACATTGCTTCACTGACTCTTGCAAGTTATCTTCAAATACCTTTCCTTCCTTTTTCTTCACAACCATTCAGACATTACCTTCAACCGTAGCAATTCATCAAATCTACCCTCAACAATAAATCCACCACTATTATATTCGTTCAATTTTTTAATCATATATATTTTCAATTCTTCAACTAGGGCCATATTGTGTCCCACTAAATTCATTAAATCACTCTCCTATTCCTCATTAACAATGTCATCCAAAGTAACTGTTCTCGCTTGAACAGCTTTTTTAATGCAAAATATTTCATCGTGTACGCACATTCCATAGATGTCTAAGATTTCTCCTTCGGACACTTCATTGGGTGTTATGTCCACACCACATCCCGCACAAGTTGAATAATTAGTCACCTCCTTTTCTTGTGGATCAGGGAACGCGTGTTTGTGTAAATCTGACTCAAACCTGTCTAAGTTGTTTGAATTATCATTATATTTATTCATATTTGTTCGTTTCTAAGAGATCAGATAAAACTTCAGTGACCACTTGGGCGTAGTAATCGTCTGTGAGCGGACGTTTTAGCAGTTTTTCAATGTTGGGCTTAGACATTTTGTTGATGTTATTGAGTGATTGATTTTGAGTCATTGTTGTTGGTCTCCTCTTCTTTTATATTTTTATTACTATCAATATATTTTGTGTAACCAGTAATCCATACCTCCATCTGATCTGTTTCAATAAACTGTCCATTTCCATCAGGAACAGATTTTAACTTCTTCTTATGTTCAGTGATTTCTATTAAATTACCCTTTTCTATTTTCAGTTTCTTATCTTTGCAATTAAACGTTTTCTTATCCATTTTGAAAATATATGTATTACCTTTTTGAACATTATACAGTGAAAGTTTTGGACTATACTTGATATCAATATCTGTAACAACACACCATGAAGATTCGATTTTTGGATATTTTACATCTGCATATCCCATATGCTCTATTTGGGTCATAACGACATCGTGTGGAAGGAGTTCGGGAATATCATTCTTTCTTAACTTAAGCTCAATTTCCAATAACTTCTCAATTCTTATGGCTAGTGTTTTTTCTACATAAGTTGTTTTATATTTAAACTCGCCATTTATAAATTCATCATAAATCTTCAACAGTAGTCCACTATGTCCGAACATATCAAAATAATTTAATTTTATTAATATCTTTATTTGTCTTGTGTTTACAGACGTATTTTTTGTAAGATGAATTAGTAGTTCGATAAATGTGTCATATGTATTTTCACTAGATTCAAATAGTTCATTTGCTATTTTTGTACTCATGAATTTTATTCCTGATAAATCAGCATAAATTGTATTCTTCTTCTCATCGGCAACAAAACTTCTATTATCGGTTCCAAATTTTACACCACCATCAATAATGCCAAATCCTTTTTGCATCTCATCTTTCAATAATCCAACTTTTTCTTTATTCTTCTTTTCAGCAAAATGACGTAGAGAAGATTCATAAAAATAAACCGGATAATGACTTTTGAGATATGCACAATAGACTGAATCTAATGCATAGCTATAGGCATGCGACGCATTAAATCCATATCCTGACGAATCTTCTATAATTTTCCATACTTTACTACTCATCTCTAAGGCTTCTTCTATCGTCACAGATTCTCTTTCCATAATTTTGTCACTAAACCCTTTAATGAATCTATCCTTGAGAGGTCTAACAACTGCTGGCTTCTTTTTACTAATCGCTTTTATAATTCCATATGTTTCATCTGACGGGAATCCTGCATAGGCAAGAGTAGCCATCGTTTGTTCTTGGTATAGTACAAAAGAGTTTTTCATTTCTTCTGTTTGTATAAGATCATCAAAACTACTGATTCCATATGAGAATGGTTTTCTAGATTCAAAAGTGTGATACATTGATTTAAATGAAGGACGAATCGCCGCAATAAATGCTGTTAATTCTGATATGTTAACAGGATGATACTTCTTTACTTTTTGAGTAGTAGAATATTTCTCAACCTGATTAACTCCTACGGTTAAGCCATTTGCATAAATATCCCATACTTTATTATTGTCTCTGATAACATTAAGCAATTCTGTTTCTGTATGGATTGGAATCCCGATTCTTTTATATGTATCATGAGTCGTCTTTACAACGTCCACTTTAAGCAAGTCGTTTTTTAGGAATTTATTTCTTTCTGCAATTTCTCCATCAATGAGAACAGCAATGACTTCTTTCTTAGTTGATTCACTCTTTATACGAATAAGACCTATCTCTTCTCTGATATTTCCTTGATATAATAAATGCGCACAAGGATGAGGCTTTTTGTCGGATATAATACCAGTGTATTTTTCACTCTCCTTGATGAGTGGATGATATTTTTCTTCAACAAAATCATAAACATCAATTAAATCTTTTTCATCATCTTCTGCATACTTCAATTCGCCCTCATACTTATCGAGTTGCTTTGATATTTCATTGGCAATTTCAAACGGTAGATTTTGAGACTTTGCATACATTTTAAATCCAGACTTAATTTTAAATGTTCCGTACGCAATCATGGGAAATGCATGACCTTCACCCAATACTTTATCTTGAGCTGCAATGAATACTTCTGGGTTTCCTAGATTCAAATCCAACCTTTATACCGTCCCTTTCGGGATATTTTTATTTGAACATATAAAAATGTTCACGGAGTAGACTATACCATCATCTCTTTAAATATGAGATGTCCCTTGGTAGTCGTTGAGACCTTCCCTTTTAAGGGCTATGTCTGCGGATTATCCAATCCTTAATCTTATTACTATACCTTGGGCATTACCCCTTGCCATCATAAAATTTCTCTTATGATTTAGTAATTAAGGCTCTCAGGAACTTCCCGCATATTCAGGATTTTCACATAACATCACTGCTATGTGCGACTATTTTTATCAATTATAGAATAATGATAACCCATATATTCTTCGCCAGTTTTTAGTATCTTATTTAACATTTTTTGTCCAATAGAAAGGATATCTCTTAATTGTTTTTTAGTTTCATAAATAATGCCATCTTCTAATCTAATAATTGGAATCATATTTGGTGTTTCTATCAAGCATTCTATATAATATTTTTCTCTATTCGATTCATTACTAAAAAATTCAAGATTTTCGTATTTTATTGATACCCAATGAAGACCTGCACATGTTCTAGTTTTGCAGTCGATGGCTACGGTAAAACTGGCCTCATGCTTTACGCTATATTTTTCTTTGGCTAATCCTATGTAATCAAATATTTCTCCAGTTTCAATGCACATGACTTTTTTTGCTTTAGGATTGTTCTTACCCTTTGATAGTTCATTTTGTTTTCTTAACATGCTCAGATGATTTTTTTGTTCTTTTGTCCATCTATTATTAAAATTTCCGTTATTCTTACCGCTGGTCTTCTCTGATAATTTCAACCGAAACTCTTTGCTTTGATAAGCACCATTAGGATCATTTCTGTATTGTGTTTGACGACTACGATATGATTCATCGTTCCATCTATTTATTGACTTTTCGCTTATATTATTTTTACTTGCTTCGGAATGATGTAATCCAGATACACCGTCTCCTCCATCTGTTTGATTCGTAATTCTAAAATCCGAATTATCTCGATAAAATTTTATAAGTTCTTTTTCTTTGCTGAAGGCATCTTTTTCAGAAAGACTATCATAAATTATTCGATGACTCCAATCATGGGTAGTCTTCATATCTTCACAAAATTGATTCCTTTTACCTGTGACTGCCCGATTTCCCTTTCCTTTACCAACATAAAACACTTCTTGAGTATTTTCTATATAATACTCATAAACAAAATAATTATTTTCAACTATCAATTACGCTTATCGATACTCCTATCTTTTGGCGAAGAATATTAGGTTATCAAAGATCATAATTGATTCGCGTCAATCGGGTAGCGATTTCGTCTCTAAAATACGACTCTCACTCATAAATCTTTCAGGGTATAAGTGTACTGGAGCAGATATTCTATCCACCTTAGAGAAGCCCAGAAGCGTATTAGTATAGAAGGATACTCCAGATCCACGACCAGTAGATGTAATGATCCCACCCATATTAACTGCTTCCTTTATGATCTCATGATCAATTAGAAAATAATCGGACATTCCAGTGTTAACAACTACCGTTCCTTCTTTTCTAATCTCGTCTACATAATATGCATGTTTCTCTGGCAGGATTAGCTTCTTTGCCTCTCTCCAACTGTCATTAATAAGCATCTTGTACTTATAATCTCGCTCATCTTGAGTTAGTTCAGGATAAAGTGTGGGAAGTTTAATATCTTTACTAAAAACTTTAATTATGTTTGAGTCATAATCATCAAAATCCATAAACAATAAAGTGTTATTAATAGCCCTATCAATCTGTTCTTCAGATAAGATACCTTGTTCCATAAATCTTCTTTTTAATGTTTCTCCATCTGGATAGTCCATGAACCATCCTTCTTCATTTTCATAAATAATACCCTTTGACTCAAGCACATTATCTCTATCTATTGCCTGTTCTGGATAGATAAAATGACTATCGCATCCAGCAATCAATTCAATATTGTGTTTAGCAGCCAAGTCTAATATCCGTCCATGTAGTTCCTTCTGAGGTTCTGTATGATGGGCTTGAACTTCCATCATAAAGTTTTTGCCAAAATATGAATGAAGGTCACTTACAATTTTATCAATGTCCTCATATTGCCAAAAAGCGATGCATGCAGACGTTACGAAAACTTCATTTGGGTCAACGGTAGATAATAAGTTTAAATCAATCCGTGGTCTGTAATAGTATCCTGTCTCATTTGCCTCTGAGAGAATACGGTTAATGTCACGTCTTCCCTTTTCCGATTTTGCAAATATACAGATATGGCCGTTCGTTTTATCTTTCTCAAGTCTATCCTTAACCCAATATGCCTCAGTTCCAAATATGAATTTAAGATTTTCTCTCTTGGCTACATCATATGTATCAAAATATCTACCTTGAAATCCATGTTCCATGCTACATAATATCTTATGATCAAGTTCTTTAGATCGTTTTACATAATCATCAATTTTAACTGAACTGTCTGGTACGAAGATGTTTGAGTAGTCTCGATGATTATGATAATTACAGTAGATGCACAAGTTAGTTAACGACTCCTTTCTTATATATCTTTACGAAATATTGATTTGATCAAATCTTTAGTTATTGATCTTTGCTAATTGCATTTGCAAAATAGCTAATAAAATCAACACAATACTCAAATCGGAACGACTGAGAAGAACTAATAAAATTGAAAATGAAGCAACAATCCAGAAGTATAAATTTTTGATTAAATTCACCCTCTCTATTCATCATTATATTTATTAATCTATGTATAGAACAGGCGTTACCCCGTTCTCATATTCCCAATAAAAACTCATCTATACTGTTGTCTAAAACTTCATCTGGTATTGATTCAGTGGCTGTATTTAATTCAAACACTTCACTATCAACAACTACACCTTTACTCCTAATCCTGTCTCCACCAGAAAACATCAATCTCAATGCCTCTCTAACTACATCACTTCTATCCTTGTGCTTGGGTAATTGTTCAAACGCCTTTATTAAATCTTCATCTTTATCCGGTCTCAACCTTGCTCTCGCTACTATTTCCATATACGAGCACCTATCTTTCCGTATCCTCTAATCTGGGACAATTGATCAAAAAGGATTTTATTGGGTAGGTTTAAATAGTTGTATATGAACCGTGCAGCACCTCCGCCAATTAAATAATGATCAAATCGAATATTCAAACTCTCAATTTCATTTTGTATTTGCTGTGCCAACGCTTTGAATGCTTTGTTTATCAGTGGTTTAATATCCATTCCTTCATATACACCGGATACAACGTGTTGATCCATTTCATACTTTGCCGGAGACTTTCCTATAGAAGCATGTAAATAACTCTGCAATAACTTGTATGCATTTTCTACACCCAATAGCAAGCCAGCCGATTCTTTCATAATCTCCATCTTGTCTAAGCCAAGTAATCCAAGAGTATAAAACCCCAAATCCACAGCCAATATTTTTGATTTGGCTACCCTATGTTTTTCTATGCTTCCATCTTGATTTAATATATAATCCATAGCAATACCATATCCTTGAGGAACAACTTTACATCTGTTTATGATAAGTTTGATTTGATTGTTACTATTTTTACCTTTACGAATATTATATGTACCGACTTCATTCAAACTAATTATCTTATTTTCAAATTCGCTCTTCTGTTTAAAATAAAAATTTAATGGTAATCCGGTTAATAAATTAATAGGATTCGATCTGCTGATAGCTCCAATTGCTGTCTTAAGAATGATATCGCTTGTTTTAGCTTCAGCCTTATTATTGTTCATTGAAAAATACTTGATGTCGCTATGACGTAATGCCAATTTCCCTACGAACATCTCATCATCAAAGACATAATCATCTGCTTTAATGTTCATGTCGAACATCGGTTTTGATTCTCCAATAATTGATGGCTGCAAATACGATCTCTTACCGTTTCTACCCTTAGTCCAACTAAATCCTAAATCAATTTCACAATTATCGATCAAGGTATAATCCTCCCATGTGTATAGATTTGGCTCATCTTGTATAGATGGGTATACATGTAGCCTTAAGCCCATAAGAGAATTATACCACGCATTATTTAATATGTATATGTTTACTTTATTGATTATTCACTCTTGATAAAATCTGTATTTTACGACATTTTAGTGGTCATAAAACCCTTATAAATCAATGGTTTCTATCTTCTCAACATTAGTCATTTTGAAAAATGAAGGAGTGTAACTGAATTCTTCCATCCATTTTACTAAAACCTCATTCAATCTCTCTTCCAAGATTTCTGAATGTTCGGATTTCACATCGCATAAATAATCTTCAGCAATTTCAGAACCAATTTCAGAACTTACATTTTCATGGATGTCCTCTAAGATATTATCAACATTGACTCCGACTCCGCAATTATTAGGTTCAATCTGTCCTACCCAAAATGATTCTCCTTCATAATAATCAACGCCGAGTTTGATTGCCTTTTCTTTAGTATCTAAATAATCAGATGTCCCCCAAGCACCATCTTCACATTTGTTATACATCCACTGTCCTTCTTTAAACATAATCTGCATTCTCCTCTTATTTATTACTTTATGCTCCAATATTGTGTAGCACAGATTCAATTTCGCCAATCAAATCTCTGGTTTCTTTCATTGAATTATCATACCTAGTCCATCCATCTTCTTCCATTACATCAATCCACTCCTCCAAGTCATTTTTTGCATTATTCAACAATCTAACAACATCTTCGATTTGGTCAATAAGTCTCATTTGCTAAACTCCTTTTTTTGTTAATTATTTTTAAGACATGGCTTAAATATTCTTCGGATATTTCGTATTCGATAAATGAATGAGCTACATCCACTAGCACACCTCTCTTAATTTTATATTTACTTTAATTTCAAACCGATTTTAGTAACAGCAATACCTCTTTTGTTTAATTCATATTTTATATATGCCTCACTAGGATTGAACCAATCTAATTTCGCTTCTGTAAAAGCAGTGAAAATAAAGGTAAATGTAATTAACCGCTCTCTCTCATTATTCAATAACCGTAAAACTTTTTCGCAAAATGATTCGGTTTTAATGATAATATCCTTTTGATATTCTATAAGTTTTTGCTCCTTAGTGCTAATATCAAAAGACTCGATATAATTTAATTTTTCTTGATAAATCTTATCCACTTTTAGTTTGTTGTATTTAGGTTTCATACTATTAATGTAATGTGATTCATATAAATCAAGCGAGAAATCAGATTCAACATTGCAGGTTCTGTAGTATTTTATCTCTCCACTAAATAAATGTGTATGTGTCTTTCCATTAATGTGATCATTAATTCTTTTGAAAAGGTTTTTTGTTTTGCCTATATATATTAAATTAATTTCGTCATCAAAGAAGAAATAAAGCCCTCTTTTCTTAGGGAGAGTATGTCTGAAAATCGCTGAATTATTCAGCATAGTGAATTTAGGTACATCGAAATTCAAATCCAATCATTAATCCTCCTATTTTTCTTTATAAAAGCAGCCTTTTAAAACGAAAGTTATACCTTTAATTCTCCATTAATATATTTGCCTTTTTCAATCTTCAGATCTAATCCAAGAGACTTTATCTGTGCTATTGCAGCATCATCAATTACCCCTCTTACAACTTTTCCGTGTTGTATTTTAATCAGACTGATGTAACATAGATGTCTCCATCCTTCATCTACTATCTTTCCTTCTCTTCTTAGCGTCTCTATTTCCAGTAAAGTTTTGTATTCGTAATCATTCAAGTTGTTTTCAACACGACAACCATATAAAATTGACTCTCCATTGACTTCTATATATGTATTATTCTCCAGCAAGTAATACTCACCAATTTTATTAACTTCATTATATAAGCCTTTAAGCTCTCTTCTAAATGCATAAGCGTCTCTATTAGCATAGTGAAAAGTGTGTAGCTGTCCATCTTTCATCGCAACGGTAAAATAGGTGTGATCGCCTTGATCGCTAAACCTTCCTCCCACTCCCCTTACTGACGCTATATCTACAATCTTAATTGTGTTCCAATATTCCATTTTACTCTTCTCCTCTTCTTTCGTATGAAATCATCTTTCATCACTCATACATATTACATTCTTTTGTACTTATTTATATTTTTAACACTGATAATTATCATGATTACACTCATAACGCCCCAAAACCAAGGAGTTGTGGTATTGGGTTTCACTACACTCAGAACAAAACATGAAACACTTATTACAGTAACCAATAAAATTAATACCAAGTCTCCAATATCAAAAAATTTATCAAATTTAGTTCTTCTCACACTCTTTTTTATCTCCTTTCCCTACTGGTTTACGAAACATAGATTTGGTGAGGTCAAGCAATAGCCAGTGTATTAATAATCCGTTCGTATAGATCATCTGGTTTTTTATTGTTCTCAAAGTTAATCAAGTGCAGTTCTCGAACAATTTCTTTCAAATTAAACAAAATGAACTTGTAATCCTCGATATCTAAATTATCATCCAAGTCATTTCTCAAGTTAGTCTTGTCAATAACCGTTCTATCGATATAAATCTTATTATTTTTAGCATCATGAATGGCAGTGAATTTATCTTCAATTGCTTCAATAGTATGGTTTAATACCTCTACAGATGTTTCTTTGAGAACCATCAAATCACCAATGGCAAAAACATTTCTATTGAATCCAACCATACGACTAATCATATCAAGTAGCATCATGGCTCTTCCTTCGGTGCTTTGTAATTCTGTGTTTGATAAAGATGCTCTAATTTTAGTTTTTTCAGTAAGTTGTGAGATATGGACAATGCTTTGTTCTTTTCCTAAAAGTTCAAGAACACTGCTTTCAAACTTATTTCTCGATACGATGATTTTTAGTTTATAATATTCAGCAATCTTAAATTTGTCCTCTTGTTCAATTACTTGATCAAACCCTAACCAAAACACTGGCTCGGAGTCAAAATCAATTTGTTTACCCTTCTTCTCTTCTAGTTTATCTCCATCAATTTCAGGTTCGCTTCGTCCACCAGAGCTACCTTCGTCCCCTCTCCAAGACCGAACGCCTTCTGCTTGTGGGGCTTTACTTTTTACATCTGATTCTATCTCAATTTCGTCGTAATTAGACTCTGATTGTTTTGCTGCCTTAGAGTTAAGAAATACTTCATACTGGTTGATTGTTTTCATTTCTACATTGTCGCGTTTAGCCAGTGCAATACCACTCAGGTATTTTGAGTCCTTTTCATCTTCGGTGTTAAAAATCAAGAATGTCATTTCATTCTTCAATTTTTCTTTGTCTGCATAGTAAGAAATTGAGTCAATATGATTATCTATGTATTTTTGTTCTCCGGTTAGGAAACTGTTATTTGCTAGTTCTTGAATATATGTTTTAACACTTTTCAAGAAATCATAATATTTATTATCTCTGATAATATCTTTGCGATCAGGAGAGGTTAGATTAAGCGTTTTATCTGTGATGTGTAAGTCGCCTTTTACATAGTAGAGATTTTCAAGTTTAGTTACGAAACGCCCCTTATAAAATACATTCAAATCTTGACAAAATCCGGTATGTAGAGCAATCCAACCTTTAAGCGTTTCATCGTTTATTTTACTATTAAACACACTTCCATCACCTTCGGTTAAATCCTTCTTTTCTTGGAGTTTACCATCGCAATAAATATCCAACTCATGAATATATTTACCAAGCATCTCCACTCGTTCTCGAATGCTTGATGAACTTACTTGACTAAAATCAAAGTTATTTAAGATTAGTTTAAAACCATCGTATGTATCACCAATATCATTTACTTCAATCTCAGTCTTATTATTCTGGATCATATCGGAAACGTTAAAGATGATATGCTTGTTACCTGTAAACACTTCAATATAGTCGCTCACCGTAATATTGCTAAAGAATCCCATTCCGAAAGGTGATTCTGATTTTTGAATGTCTTCATCCCATTCCGATTCAGCGATTGAGAATAGTGCTTGTGGATTAAGAAGAATCTTGCCGTTATTTTCAATGGTAACTTTGTCGTTGTAATAATCGACACTAACCTTTACCTCGGTGGCTTTTGCACGTTGAGCATTTTGAATATCTTCATCTAGAAATGAAAGTTTGTCTTTGAACGTACTTTGGCGCAAGAGTTTTAACTGATTGATTACATTTACCTTAACTTCTACTGGATTTGTCATTTAGTTCTCCTCTTATTAATATTTTTAGTCTATATAATCTACCGCCGACCGGAAAATCTCATCAAAAAACTCATTGTTTCCTGCATATCCACTCATATATGACAACATACTTATTAAATCTTCATTGCTTTTTTTAAGAATGATCTCATTCATTCTTATTTCATGAAGATCAACATCCTCTACCAACGAGTCATTTTCATTTTGCTATTCTCATAGTTTTGTTTTATCTCCTTTAAGTTATTATTTAACCGAACAATCTCTTCATCCTTCTCCTTTAGTTTCTTCTGATAATACTCAATTTCACATCCAATACATTGTCCATAAATGTATGCTGGGTTATCTTGATGTGTCTTGCATACTTTTGACATATGTTCTCCTCCTTATGAATCAGGTATTTGATCAAGAATTTTACTCTTCTTCAATATAAGTTAGTAGATACTTTACATCCTTTTTAATATTCTTACTCTGAACATTCATGATCTGCTGTGCCAATTCAAAACTGATTAATTTTTGATGAGCCATTTCTGAAACGTTGTTCATTAGGTGAGCATAGTCATAAATGTTCTTTGCACAGCCAGTAAGGTACTTCATCTCTGATTTTGATGGTGACAACATAACATTTTCTATTTGTTGCTCTTCCGCAATTTTATTGATTGCATTGCTCCAATCAGTGATATCTGCACTCGTTTTATTATTTCGCTTAGTCATTATGCGCTCCCCCATCTTTTGATAAATCTAGACTTTCATTAGAATATTAATACCATTCCTCTTCTTCTGAAAAAGCATTGTAATTAACGTTTATTTTCGTATAATCACTAACCTTTCTCTCTGCTACATTACTTCCCAATTCTCGATGATACTGACAGGACTCATCTTTATGTATGCATATCTGATTGTTCCACATTAATCCTTCTGATGCAGTTCCTTTATGACTCCAATGTGATTCTGCTGAATAATGTTTGCTTGGATAGCCCCATCCAATACCTACATCACATACCAGCGTCTTTTTGAAAATTTCTTTTTTCACAAACACGTCTGCGTCTTGTTTAGACTCATTACACTTATTTTGCCAATATGTGCAAAATACATAATCGTCATTACCACTTTTGTTAGCGTAAATGCAAGTTGAACAATTCAAGATTCTTTCTCCTCCTTCAGCTTCTTAATGTCCCTAAGTAACACTCTGATAAATCTATCTCCGTCAGATGCTCCCCATTCCTTGCCATTCACCAATAGCGTTACCCAATTTCCATCATCAACATATTTATAAGTACTACCATTGTTTGCGATGGTCTCATACTCAAAAGTTTCTTTAAATCTGCTCATCATTTTCTCCTTTAGTGTTTTAATAAAACTTGTCTTTGATTAACTCTACTTTCGATACACAATCCATTCGCCACAATCAATCTTCTGTTGTGCTTCTTCTTCTGCTACTGGTCTACCCGATCCATCCGCATAGATACAACGAACCTTTCCTGTCTCATATCCATCGAAATCACGATCCCACGAAATCAGCATCTTACCAACAATACGACTATAAACAAACTCACATCCATCAATATCTGTGATATCGAAGTTTTCCACCTGACTCATGTCGCTCCCTTCCTTATTTCCTAATGCTACTCTAGCTCGTTTTCCTATATCACGATCCATCAGAGAGAAGAATATTCCACCTTCATATTCGCCCTGTTCCCAGTTGAGAGAATTCGCATACCACATTAAAGACTCTTCTAACCTCATAGCCCTTTCGTACTGATCGAAGTGCATTTTTTCAAACTCACATCCCTCGTCCTGTAAATGGGCTATGGTCTGCTGTGCCTCTGCCAATCGTTGAGCTAGTTCTAACGTCTCGTTGTAGTAGTTTTTATAATTGATCGCAGCAATGTTTCGCTGTTGTTGTGCCTCTTCCACCTCTCGTTTCAGCCGTGCGTTTATCTCACGGAGATGTTGATTATGGGCACGCTCATTGTGGTAGGCATCAAGCAATCTGCGTTTAGGCTGGTCAAGGGCTTGTTTTGCCTCTGTCAATCTACCTTCAAGCCTTGTTCCAATGTCTAGAGACTCTTTAAGCATCCATTCGCGTTTCGTTAGTTGTTGCTCCGCCTCTTCTAAAGCAGCCAGCAGTTTTACTGTTAATTCATAGTGTTCAACGTCGCTAAAATCCCATTTTCTTTCCAATGTGTATTCTTTGTACTTTTTGAATTCTTCCGGTATCATTTAGTTTTCTCCTTTTTGTTCATCAAATTATGTTTTTATGTATTTTCAGACTACAATTTTATAAAACTTCCGTTCATATGACTGTTTGCGATCCTCAGAAACATAAGCGTAATCACTATTTTTACTCATATTGACAACCGTATCTCCTGAAACAACAAACTGTAAATTATGATATTGAACGATTCTGTAAGGATATGTATTAGTTACTCTTCCAGTTTCAACTGCACGTTTAATTTTGAAATCAATTTGATCATATGTATCACATTTATGAGCACTATATGGACAAAGTTCCTGATATTGTTCTCGAACCAATTGTTTAATCTTCATTGATCAATTCCTCCATTCGAATGAATTTTTCTTTGTCGTATTCACTGAAGGTAGACTCTATATTTTGGTCAAACTTCCCTTGATTATATGCCATTTGATAATGGTGTCTTCTGATTACATCAAATCGACTGGACCAAATATACGAACAACTAAATTATCGATAATCTTTTTCATTGCGCAATAGCCACCTCCATCAGATTTGTTTCTCCAAACATTTGAGCTAACGCATTTGCAATTTGATTTGCCATATCCATGACCAAACTAAGTCTTGTATTTTGTAGAACAAAGTATTCCATATATCCTCCAACATTTACAATTCCGCTAATACTATAATCACCCACCCTGCCTAGATCCTTTCCGACTCCAGCACCAGGAGATATACCGCCCTTAAATACTTCGATTACTCCAACAGAGGATGAGTTTCCCAGGCAAGCATCAATTGCGATTATGGTTTTATCTAAAGGGATAGAATCAACTTTTTCTTTCAGATTAACTGCATGAACTGGATTATGTATTGTACCAAGCACGTTGTCGAATCCTAACTGCTCCAGCATTGTTCCAACCATTGGTCCAAGTGAATCTCCTGTTGATCTGTCCGTTCCAATGCAGACAAACACGATGTCTTCATTATAAATATCTTTATCAATAACGTGTCTAATCGCTTCAAACAATCCTGTTTTACCTAACTCCACTCTTCTGAGTCTGGTTCTGTTCTTCTTCATTTAATTTTCCCTCCTGTTATACAAACATCATTATTCACTCTAGACATTTTAAAAGGTCTGTCCGTTGTTGCTTCATACTTCAGCAGCTCTTCATATGTATCTTCGGTTGGTTTAAATTTATCGCCATTCTTGGTGATATAATCATGTTTGCTATCAATTATGAAACTGATTGCTCTTCGCTCATCTTCAACCCAACATTGAGATAGTATTGTTCTGGCTTCATGGCTTAGTTCTGAATTGGTGCTGTTTGTCGAAACAATTGATTCTTCTTTACTATTTTTACTTTTAATATTTATCTCCTCCTATAAAATAAAAGTACAGGCTTTTTGTTTCTTTAACCTGTACTTAGTGTAACACTTATTATGTTATTTGTATATATGTTTACTTTATTAATTATGAGAAATATTTTTCTATCCAAGGATCAACTTCAAGGATTGCTGATTTGATTCCTTCTGCTAGTTGAGTAATTTCATATTGAGCACCTTTTCCCGGCTTACGTTTAGAATAAAAGTCTAGAAGAGTGCGTAGATTACCCGTCATTACGATGTTTGTTGTGGCTGCGTTAGGGAGAACCATTCGAGCATCTTCTGCTGGCACTCCACATTCACGCAACTCATCGTAAACACCCTGCAAATCATTCAGAGCCACTTCGTAGATTCTGTATGCATCCGCATTGTCATCAATAGATCGTGGTACTACGTGTTCAAAACCTCCACTTTTATCATTACTGCCCAATCTAACATAACGTTGACTTTGGACACTAAACGATAAATGTCTATGACGAGTCAATTGAGCAAGTAGAGCACGGCTAACTCCTTCTAACGCAAATGTATATGTTAAATGCTCAAGCGTACTGGTGTGCCCTGAACCAGTTATATGGCGAAATAGACGGTCTGCTTCAGTTCCACCTTGACCGTCAGTAGCTTTGTTCCCAAAGTATTTTTTACCTTCTAGAGAAATAATTTCAGACGGTTTATTAGGGCTATAGCAACATCGAATAGCGCTAAGAGCAATTGCCGCTCGTTCATTATATTCAAAGTCAATATTATATTTAATTTCCTCTTTAAATGACTCTGAAAGTTGAGTATGTGCGATAAGTTTAATAATCATTTATTAACTCCCTTAAATTTAGTTTAGATAAAAAGGCGATGGATTATCCACCGCCAGATATAATGCTTACTCGAATCTCTTTGCTCCAAGCTCAATTTGATTGTTTGCCTCAATTAGAATCTTTGGTTCTGGAGCATGATCATTTTCCCAGTTATCGGGCTTAACAACTTTACCAACTTCATTATAATGTGGCTCCCCATCGGGAAATATTTTTCCCATATTGGCCTTATGCACCAGATTAAAAATCTTATCCGGGATGATGCCTGTCTCAACAAAACCGCCATTTGCGAAATATAAAATATCAGTAAATGCATCAATTTGACCAATTAGTTTGTTGTCAGGGAATGGTTTCTTGAGTTGCTTATCATATGTTTTCTCTGCATTGAGGATTAGTTCTGCAAAGAATCTATCGAAACGCTCCTTGTCTCCCGCTGTTGCGTATAGCAGCTCGATTACTTCCTCAAGAATAAATGAAGCTCGATTCATTGAAAGCTTATCAGAAAGTTCAGTTGGGACTTCTGGGGCAGGACAATTGAATGCTTGGTGAAACTCACGGACTTGTTCGAATTGAGTTTTTTCTGCTTGAAATGGTTGTTTTATCATGTCTGTCATATTTGTTATTTTTCTCCCTTTTTTATGTTTATTTTAATTAATTCGAGAAGTAAAAATCCTCATCCTTCAGTGCTTCTGTAACCGCTTTTTGATATGAATTTCCTTTTAACGAGAAGAAGTCCATAGACTTTGTTTTTGTATCTAGTCCATTAATTACAATCTGATTAACTTCTTCTTCATCAAAGTAATTATCGAAGCCAAGGTTTTGTAATGCCTTATTCGCATTGTATCTCAAGAACTTTTTAACATCGTGGGTCAATCCAAGTCCATCATATAAATCCTCGGTATATCCCAACTCATTATTATAAAGTTGTTTTAGCAATTCGATAGAAAAATCATTCAACTCAATCTTAACTACATCTGATTGTTTATTGTAGATTTCCTGTGCGAGTAATCCGATGTACACTCCGTGGATTGCCTCGTCTCGAATTATCAGATTAATAATTTCTCCACTTTGCATCATTCTTCCTTGACCATAACAGAGTAATGGATAGTAGAACCCGCTGTAAAATAAAAAACTTTCGAGATAAACAGATGCCACCATTGCCTTGTAGAGAGAAATTTCATCTTCAGATTTAACATCGTTATAAATATCTACAATGATGTTGGCCTTCCTCTGAAGGTATTTGTTATCCTTAACCCACTGGAACAAATCTTTAATTTCTTCACTTGGGGAAAGAGTCATAAAGATATTTGAATATGATTTAGCATGAACAGCATTCTCCATCATTGCCATAAAGTTTAGAACTGCTTTTCGTTGATGTCCTTCTACTTGTCCTGCGATTAATGGCATACCAGTGTTCCCTTGTTCAGTATCAAGTAATGTTAGCCCTGCTAAGGCTTTTTTATATGTTTCTTTTTCTTGTAGGTTCAAAGACTTCCAAATCAACAAGTCAGAGTTGAGGCTGATTTCTTCCGGTAGCCAAAACTGTCTTACATTTTGATTGTAAAACATCTGTGTAAATGAGTCTTCTTCTGAAGACCAATCAGCAGCATCATATATTTTCTTATTCAATAGATTAATCTCCTTTATATTAGACTGAGCAAGATAAACAATCATCTCTAGTAGTATCTTTTGTTCGCATGTAATAAAGTGTTTTAATTCCTTTGTGGTGGGCGTATAGGTCGATTCGATTTAAATCTCTAGTTGTATGAGTATCTTTTAGAAATAGTGTGAAACTAATGCCCTGGTCAACGTGCTGCTGAATCGTAGCAATCATATCTACAACTTTAAACATATCCATATCATAAGCTTCTTTATAGAAAAACCAAGTCTCAGGAGACAGATAAGGCATTGGATAGTATGTCTTGGAGTTTCCATAAGTACGTTCCTCAATACGTTCCATAATAGGCATTACGGAGGCTGTAGATGATTGAACATATGAGATGCTTCCTGTGGGTGCAATAGCTAGACGATAAGAATGACGTAGGCCGTGCTTCATTACTTGGATCTTAAGTTGTTCCCAGTCTGTAACTGATGGAATAGTCATGCCTTCAAATAGAGATTTGATCTTATCAAACTTCGGAGAATAATCATTTTCCAAATACTTATTAAAATAATTTCCCGAAGCATACTCACTGTCTTCGAATCTATAAAACTTCTTACCCGTCCCCTTAGCAATCTCCATCGAACGCTTAATGGAGTAGTAATTGACCATCATAAAGAATGTATTTGCAAAATCTCTTCCCTGTTCACTTTCATAAGAGACTTTATTTTTTGCCAAATAACCATGAAGATTCATCGCGCCTAGACCAATTGAAGTCATTAATTTGTTGGCTTTACTAACTGCTGGAGCATTCTTAATATCTGTCTTCTCAGAAACAACAGTTAATGCATCAACACCAATTCCAACTGTCTCTGCTATTGACTTATTTTCCATTACATTAACAATATTGATTGAACTCAGATTACAAGACACATCAAGACCAAGCTCATCCTCTTCTTTGTAGTCATGATAACTAGACACATCTGTCAGTTGGAGAATTTCCACGCATAAATTAGAAAACTTAACTTTGCCGATCTCTTTAAGTGCATGAACAGCATTTACATTATCCTCAAACATGATGTATGGATATCCAGATTCAAATCTCAATGCAGCCATCTTCTCCAACAGTTTACGTGGATTAACTTTATCTTTTCTTACATTGGGATTTTCGGCTAATTTATCATACATTTTGTTCAGATCCATATCATCAAGATGTTGACCATATTCTTTATAAACTGTATATGGATAGAATATATACGCATCCTTATCTTCTCTGGCTAGTTCGATAAATTTGTCTGGAATGACTACTCCAATGGATAAAGTTTTCACACGAACATCTTCATCGGCGCTTATTTTTTTGGTGTCAAGAAAGTCGTTAATATCAGCATGAAATACATTTAAATATGTCGCTCCACTTCCTTGTCTCTGTCCCATCTGATCTGCATAGCGAAATGCGTTATCCAGTAGTTTCATTACCCCTACTACACCCTTAGTGGCATTCTCAATCCCTTTAATGGCCTCTCCTTTTGCTCTAATTTTAGAAAGATTGATCGAAACACCACCACCCACCTTACTAAGTTGCATCGACATATCAACTGCTTTTGAGATGTCATTGAGTGAATCATTTACCTCCATCAAGAAGCAACTAACCAACTCTCCTCTACGCTTACGACCAGCATTAAGAAATGAAGGTGTGCTCGGCTGTATCTCTTGATTGATCAGTGCTTTGACTAATTTCTGTGCTTTAATGTAGTCTCCATCTGCTAAATAAAGTGCAACAATTGAAACCCTATCTTCATATCGTTCAAGAATTTTCTTCTTGTCATTAGTCTTTAATGCATAGTCATTGTAGAATTTAAATGCACTCATGAAAGATGAGAATCTAAATTTCTTAGAATATGCGATCTCAAAGATATTTTTAATCTGTTCATATGTATACTTGCTCAAAAATTCTTCTTCGTAATATTCGCTTTCAATCAGATAATTAAGTTTCTCCTTGAGGTTATGGAAGAAAACTGTGTTTTGATTAATGTAATCAATAAAATAACTCTTTACTGCTTCTTTGTCTTTATTAAATTGATACTGACCATTTTGCTGAATCATAATCTCATTGTTAAGATTGATATATTTATTTGTGTTAGACAATATTTAATGCCTCCTGTTTTATCTTTTCTACGTCTTTTTTATTTCCCGATAGTTCAAACTTATGTAACAGAGGTACTTCGTATTGTTTTGAAATTGTTTCTGCTGCACCGCAGAAGAATTTTCCCCAATTCATGTTGCCACTTCCGATTACACCTTTAATGTTTTTGTTATTTAGAGATAGAAAACGATCAACAGATTTTGGAACTTCTCCAAATCCAGTTGTGTATGTAATTAATACAAATGGTTCGTGGACTATTAAATCAGGAGTAATTTTGATACTTTTCATGTCTAACTTGTCAACAAACCTTTGGACATTTCCTGTCAACGAATCATAAACAGTGAGTAATTTAACCACCTCCTCTATTTATCTAAAGATAGAAGAATTGCCTTTCCACATTCTAAACTTTCTTTAACGTCCAATATTCTCTGATTCCGACTTCCAGCAAATTTAATTGTAGTGTCCCTCAGTCCAATTTCAAACTTCCCATCAACCAAAACATCGCACATTTCCAATAATTTATATTTGTTATCTTTCTTGCCCATCAATTGTTCAATCGTGAACCCCGTATATACCCATATATTAATATCTGGTATTTCATTTTTTAACTTTATTACAAATTTAATCACTTCTTTTGCTGAGAAAAAACAATCACCTCCAGAAAGAGTTAATCCAGATAGTAGTGGATTTGACTTAATGTCCTCGATAATTTCTTGTTGCTTACTTTCTGTAAATTCTTCTCCATAATTCTTATCATGCGTTTGAGGTGAATGGCATCCAAAACAGTTGTGATAGCAGCCGCTAAAAAACACGACTGCTCTCAACCCCTGACCATCAACAATACTTTCCTTTATGTATCCAGAGATATTCAAGTGTGACGAACCCTATCACGTTCCTCAGCCCGTTTTGCTGAGTTGAAATTATTTACATTTCCTGTCAAATACCCTGTCACCCTACGAATTTTAGATATTTTTTCTTCACTGTTTTCACCACAGGCAGGACATTCTTTATTAATCACTCCGTCATAATAACAAGACATACACTTGTCAACTGGATGATTAATGCTAAAATATCCAATATTTTTACTCAGAGCATATTGCACAATATTTTTAAATGCTTCTAGATTATTTCTAGCATTACCATCAAGTTCTACATAGGAAATGTGACCAGCATTTGTTAGTTTATGAAATGGTGCCTCTAGATCAATCTTCTTATGAGCAGCAATTTCATAGTATACAGGAATATGAAAAGAGTTGGTAAGATATTCTCTATCTGTTACCCCTTCAATTTTTCCATACTGTTTCTGAAGCATTCTAACAAACTTTCCTGCTAATGATTCCGCTGGAGATGCAAAACAAGTTACATTCATATCATATTCATCTGACTTCTTATCACAATAATCACGAATATATCCGATTAGTTCTTGACCAAAATACCAAACATTTTGATCTTCTCCGTGATGTTTTCCAAACAACGCTTTCAAGCATTCTGCTAATCCAACGAATCCAATGCTGACCGAACCCATGCGAAGCAAATCTTTAATTTTCTGATTTGGATGGAGTTTTTCTCCGTCAATCCATGATCCATTTTGCATCATAAAATCACTTGCTTTTGCTGGTTGATTACCTTGAATATCAAAACGATGAAGTAATCCATCAAGTGTAATATCAAGAATCTCATCTAGTTTGCTCCAGAAACCATTAACGTCAACTTCAGTTCTTCCATTTACTACTCCGTTTTCAATGCCAAGTTTAGTTAGATTAATTGAATTAAACGAAATATTTCCACGACCAGATTGATATACTTCACCGAATCGATTTGAAATAACTCGGGTTCTGCACCCCATCGTTGCTATTGAAGTATCTGGTTTAGTAGGATCATAATATTGAAGGTTAAAGTCCGCATCGACATTTACGAAGTTTGGAAAAAGTCTTTTACTGGAGCATTCAATTGCCTTTATAAAAATATCATAGTTTGGTTCGCCTAAATTTTGATTTACTCCTTGTTTACATTGAAAGATTAGCTGAGGGAAGATTGCTGTTTCTGAATGCCCAAGTCCATTCATAGATGCATTTAGAATAGCTTCAGATATCATTCTTCCTTCTGTACTAGTACACAATCCAAATGTAATACTTGTGAAAGGAACTTGACCGCCAGCACGTGAGGCCATTGTATTTAGATTATGAATCATACTCTCTGCTGCTTGTTTCGTTTCCAGTCTTGTTTCTTCTAATGCATATGTATAAGACTTAGGAAAAACTTTCAGAAGATCAGTATTATCAACGTTCAACTCTTCAATGTCCACTGTTACAAATGTTTCACCGAAATACATTTGACCTTTCTTGAAGTGCTTCACGAATGACTTTGTTACATATGGGGCCAAATCCCAATCGAATTTAGATGCTCCACAGCCTCCATACTGACTGTTTTGTTGGCACTGGAAGATAATAGCTACCTGAGCCATAGCTGTCATGATAGAGTTTGGAGTGCGTACAGAACCTTTATCACTAACCTGGAATCCATCTGCCAATAATTTATCAAATGGAATGAAGATGCAGTTATGTGTTCCAACTGCATAATGATCTAGGTCATGAACATGAATATATCCTTCATCTATAGCCTTAACTAATCGTTTTGGAAGCATTACGTTTCTCGCATACATCTTACTATACTCTGATCCAAAACGATTCATTTTTCCACTGTATGATTCGCCATTTAGATTAGCGTTTTCTTTAGTGACTTCCTCATTATCTCCAGAAATAATCCCTTCCCCGATCTTAAACAATTCACTTTGTTTTAAGCGCTCTTCTGTTCTTTTTTGGCGGTATGTTATGTATTCTTTTGCAACATCTTTTCTGCTACTCATCATTAAGTCTTTCTCGATTAGGTCTTGAATCTGTTCCACTGAATATGTATTTTTACTCTTTTCTACTTGTTGGGTAACTTTCAAAGTGATTTTCTCTGCTAGTTCTTTATCAATTCCTACCTCAGTCATTCTCATTGCCTTAACAATTGCTTCTGTGATTTTATTTGGATTATATTCACTAAGGATTCCATCTCTTTTAGTAACCTGCGTATCTGCCATCCCCTGTCTATTATTCAATCTCTATTCGCTTCTACTAATTCCTGCATTAGCCCAGAACACGCTCTGCTCAAGGTTCGTCATAGCCAATGATTTTTCACGACCATTTGGAACCATTTCTTCGATTAGATAGGCGAGTTCTTTTGCCATATCTCTAATAGACTGATATTTTTCTGGCTGACCCTCTTTTGGAGAGTGGTAAGAAAAGTTATTTTCAATTGTCGGTCTGAAACGATTCTTCACAAAAAATGCTACCTCGTCGATGATCATGTGCTTAAAAATATAGGTATAATCATCATAAATGTATTCCATATTCCCGCTAATTTCAGACTTTTCTACTTCTCCGATATACTTTCCTGTATATAATTCAACACACCTAATCATTTGATCTCTCCCTTTAGTTGATAAATTATTATTTTTACGATATTATTGCTCAATCCGAATCTTAAAAATATCGCCATTCTCATTATAGGAATGAATACTGAATACTGAATCAAATGTACTTGGTTCGCCTTCATTACAAGATGTAAAGTCAATCGCTCCGTTTGTTTTGGCATTTGGAATATTAAAGTACACTTCCTTATCTTCCTTTGTATCATCAGTACGATAAAGTGTTTTAGCAATGAGTTTGCATTTCTTTACTAGTTTTGGATTATAGGATATTTCTTTAAAATCCTTCTCATTATTTAATTCTTTTTCATAGTCGCTTCTATTATTTTTAACTTCAGCATGAGAAAATTCGAGAAGATCATAATTCAATAAGGCATCTTTAATGTACAGATATGGAGAGTATCCTTGAGATGTCTTGAGATAACTTTGTTTAAGACTATCTAAGTGAGCAACTTTATTTCCATTTTCGTCAAATACCAGCAGTTCAATTACTTCGCGTGTTCCATAATTCATTTTATTTCTCCTTTTAATATGTATTTTCACTTTATAAAACTTATTTCTTACTTAAGCCGATCATACCAAACTCTCTGATCAAACTCTCTCCAAGCTTCCTTCCAAAACTTCTCATCCAGAGTATCCATTTTCTTAAATTCCTTCACTCCGATGAATTCCTTTAACTTCTTCTTCACATAAGCATCCTCATGCAAATTCACCTCATTCTCGCTTCCCATATCATTCTTGAAACAATCATACAGCGCATCTCCCAAACTTATGTATGTTTTATTTGTCATTGTTTAATCTTTTTAACACCTCCCCATTCTCCAATTTCATATCCTTCGGGAAGCTCATCGATAATATCCCATCGACTTAATATATTCTCTTTCCTATCCCCTAAACTTTTACAGAAAACATTATTCTCGTCATACCAATGTACTGATCCACCAAACATTGAATATTCTAGTGTTCCAAATCTTCCATCTTTCTTATGTTTCAGGATTTCCAATTAATCACCACCTTTTATACTCATATTTTAATTATATGTTTACTTTATAAGTCTGTCAACAAGTTTCACAATCGATTCTTTGCTGCTCATAATCATCAGTAAAATATGGGCAACTCGTAGCACGGAATATGTATTTACCATTGTCTGAGACCGGAGTAATGTTGTCAAACATTCTGAAGTAATCATTGTACTGAAGCTTGTAGAGCATAGTTGGAACCCACTCATCATTAACTAGTTTCTGGAATGTTCTCATTAATTCTGAAATAAAAAATCGTTTTCTTCAGTTACAATTTCTTTAATATTCATCATAATTTTATCCGAGGTCATATTCACATCAGGAACGAAAGTTAATGCTTCAGCTACAGAATAACTACCATCTCTGTTTGCTTGTTGTGTTGATACTTGAACCAAGCAACCATTGGGCAAATTGCACACTTTTGTTGATTTCATCCAGCCTTGAGATTCAGAACTTGCCTTACAAAGTAGAGCGAAAGTATCTCCATCTCCAACAACTTTGATATCTGAAACTTTCTTTTTTGCATCTTCAATACTATCAACTGACAGGTTTTTATTTTCCATTATTAATCATCCTTTTTATTTTATTTATGTTCTGATCAAAGATACATTTTATTTACTTCACATTTTCCCAGTTCTAAAACGTCTTTCCATCATTTTTTTGATTCCATCACTATCTTCTAGTGTTTTCTTCACTTCTTCATTTGTCGACATAGTATCAATTAGGTCATTAAAGAATTCTAATTCTACTCCCTTAAAAATCTTGCCAGCCTTTGTTCGTAATTCGCTTTTTTTCATTATTGTCTCCTTCATACTCTTAATAAAATTTGACTTTCGTGTGCTTTTCAGTGTTAGAAATCCCTTATAAAACAAGGTTTTTTATTTCAATAGGTTCGCAATCTCATCGAGTTCAAGTTCAACTTTTTTATCATCGGAGAGTAACTTATCAAGTTTTGATTCCATTGCCTTTAGCTTCTGTTCTTCGTCTTTTCTATTCAGAATTTCAAATTTCAATTTCAAGTCTGTAATCCAATCCTGGACATGATAGCCGCTAACATTATATGATTCCAGCACTCCTAAATCTTTAGCAGACAGTACATAAGCGTTTAACTTAATAAGAAGGTTAAGAATTTGTTCTTTCTGTAGTACTTGAATATTATGTCGTACTCCATCAATTTCAATTGAGCAGTTAGTAATTGGTGTAAACTTTTGAGACTTACTTAGTTTCTCTTTCTTAACTTCAATTTGTTTCTTCAGTTCAAGAATCTTTTGATCATTTGGGTTTGCCATTATTCTTCATCTCCACTCTGAAATAGTTTTCCATTTACAAGATATTGATCTCTGTATCTAGGTTTGTATTGCTCCCACAAATCTTCAAGCGATCCGCTGAATATAGTCACATTTTCCATAGAATATCCACCGTAATTCCATTTTGAAGTTACTTTTTTTCTAATTCTTAAGTTAAAAGAATTATTATCTTTTGCATCACCAATCACTTCAGCAGCACTATCTATATCATTTCCGATATAAATACTTGTGCTGTAATGCCATGCATAATTTCCAATTTTAGTCCTGATCTTTTCACAGAATCTATCTTTCGTGTAATAGACGAATTCATCTTTTGACTCATCTTGTGGAGAATAATATGATTTGTGCTCAAGTAAGTCGAACATATAAGCATATCGTTCAGTACATTCCTCAGACAAACAGCCTATAACTCTATCGCCTAATGATTTAAGTTGAATAGCATACAAGTCCGGTTTTTTACGATAATTTGTGGTCTCACTAGCAAAGATATAATGTTTGCCTTTGTTAACCACTTTGTATCTACTTTCTTCTCCCTGTTCCCCTCGAATCCACTTTCTATCCCAATAATCAAACCTCCCCATGTACACCAGTTCTTGATTATCTTTTGTTTTATATGTAGCTCCAATAATCAATTCTTTTGACTTAATATACTCTTTGTTGTGCAGAATCTTATTGAATGAACTTATTTCTTGATAGTCTGGAGATTCTACAGGTATCAGCACTAACTCCTTCCCTTCCCAAGCATATACAAATTCTCCTTCTAGTCCCTTCCCTTTGATTGAGTTAGCATTTTCTAGGATGTAAAGTAAATTCTCAATAGTAATTTCAAACTCAAATCCTCTTGGGTCATATACTCTCACGTATGCCTGTCGATGATTCCAGTCAGACACATAGTCTCCAACCTTCTTATTCAACACAAAGCCTGATGTTGGTTCATTCTCATAGTCTACCGGATCGATATTATTGTCTCTCCAGCTTTCCCAGGAAGCTTTCTTTCTCAATACTCCTTTGTGATCTTCATAAATTACGTAAGCCAATTTCTTGGTATATGTATTATCGCGATTCTGAAATCCAACTTTAATTTTAGTTGGAATGAATATATTTGTTTTCAATTTAGCACTCCTTTTAAGGATTCCATTTCATTTTGAATCTCAGCAATCTTCTTGTCATAATATTTCATTTTGGATTCTTTGGCAGATTCAAAATCTATAATTATTGTTTTACATTGTTTCTTATAATGCTTTACACATTCTTTTTCATCGTAGAAGATATTGAGTGATGTTCCAGTTAGTGATCGATATCCAGTGTTATCATATGGAGCAATCACTTGTGCTAACGGTTTGCCATTCTTCCCAAATGGCCTAAAGTGAAATTCCGAATAATATACAGTTTTATTACTTGGCAATTCTTCATTGCTTACGACCATAACTTTGGTGGGCTTAACATGACGGATTGGTTGATTATCAATATCGTTAAATCGATAATCGCATATCCAGACTTCTTCTCCAATCTTGACTACTTTGTTATACTCAGTGTGATTCAATTATAAGCCCTCCCAATTATTTATTCCTAACTTCTATTGATTTCTTCAATAGCCACACCACTTAGCCTCATAATATCCAACAACATATTTGGTATGTTTTCTCTTACACATTCCCATCCATACAGAGTAACACCATAATATGCACCTTCTACTTCAGCATCTTCATCAAACATATCTCCTCGAAGTCGAATCATTCTTTCTTTAAAATTTTCTTGTCCAATGCAATTGTATTCTTTATCGTAAACATCATATATTTCATCGTCTTCTTCTTTGTATTTATATGATGTAATTATCTTACCTTCATTTCCAGCTACTGGATCAGATTTTAGCCATTCATACACTTCTTCATCTGATTTAGCTTGCAGATAGGTTACTATTCCGGCTTTACTGTCTTTTGGAGCAAAATGCTCAAACATAATTTTATATAGATTCATTTTTAATACGCCCTTCCTTCATATTAACGATCTTAATTATTTCATTATATTTATTGCTATCAAAATGAATACTGTTCCTAATAAATGAGCCATATTCTTTTTGGTTATATAATTCCTTAAGTTCTTTAGTACACTTTTTAAAGTTTGAAAGCCCTGCAAACAACACTAGAACTGGGAAAAGAATAGTTGTTAGAGCAATGGCAATATTATTTGTGAAGCTGTGAAGAATAACCCCTTGATCACTATAATAATATTCATATTTATCATTCCACTTGATTTGACGATATTTGAATAATGAATTATGCTGCTCCTTTGTTAATTGGAATTTTATGTACCCATATTCGGTTGGACATTTATATTTATAGTTAGACACTTAGTACCTCCATTTATGTCTTGCTTTCTGTTCCTCTTGTCCCAATCTTTTAAAATGGCATTCCAACATTCATCTGATCCCTTTAATAATAGATAGTCTGGAATTTTGTACGTATCTTGTACCCCATATTGACCAAGTTCAATAATATAATGTCCATTTGTTATCTCCCCCTCCACCCATTTTGCATATTCAATGTTTTTCTCTTTATGCGACAGCTTAGTCCATTGATCATATAACTCTTGTGCGGTGTCAATATAGTTCAATCTTAGTTTTGAGTACATAACTTTGATCCTCCTTATTATAAAATACGCCTTTTACCGACTTCCTCGTTGATCTACAAGCTCTTTAATTAGCAAATCATGCAACTCTCTACTAATACTCTTCCATTCCATGTCTTTATCTGTTCTAATGCCAATGCTAAACGAGTCTGTTACTGTATCTGTACAAATTCTTACCGATCCATTATTTACTTTAAGAATCGTCGTCCCTCTTTGTCCTGATAGCACACTACCCCACTCCTTTCCTTCTCTATGAAATCTCTCTTTTACGCAAACTCTAAATAATTTATTGCCTCAATAACATCTATGTTCATCTAAGCACCAACCTCATGTTGAATCGACTCAATATCTGAAATCAGTTTCGTTGTTTCTTCGATATATTCTGGATACTCATTTTTAAGATAATCTACAGCAATCCATTCGCTCAAATCAAACCTTGCTTTTTCAAGCAGATTTAGTATTTCTTTCATCTGATCAACTATACCCATCAATCATTCTCCTAAGCCCAATATTCAACTGCATCTTCAAAATCAATCCAGAATGTTTCATTCATCTCCGTATCAGTCTCAACATCATAAAATTGAATCAACATTTCATTCCGATGATCTTCTTTAACGACAAAGCCTTCAGGGTGCAATTTCCAGCCGTTAGGAAAGGGTGCTCCCACCTATTGAGTTTCTGAAATACCTCATTTTCCGTTGAGGCAAGCCTACAAACAAATCCAGTGTAATCTTTTGTATCATTGTATCCTTCAATTCTTTCAGCCATTAATACTCATCATCTCCCGACTCTTCGATTTCATCAATTTTTGTTCTCAACAATTCAATGTCATCATCTAATTCCGCAACATTTGCCATCAATAGATTTATTTGAAGTTGTAACCTTGTTCTCGTTTCGATTTTGGAGCCTAATTCATCAATCAATAAGTCATAATCATTCATGCCGCCCATTCCTTTCAGTATCAAATATATCTTTCATCAGTATTAATACCTTATCACAGGTCTATCTTTCCAATCTCTTTTCCTATCAAGAACATATTTACCTCTATACTTGTCAGACAACTTAAGATTTTTCTGGGCTTCAAGCATGTCAATTTTTTCTGAAATGTCTCTGCGTTGTTTATATAGCTTATCTAGTTGTTCATATATCTGTTCCAATGTTGGATTTAGGTTGATCATTTCATACACCCTTTATATATTATTGTTTGATTGCTTCTAGCAAACAATCAAGCGCTTCAGCAATATATCCATCCTCTTTATATTCAACGCTTAGTTGTTGATACACACCTTCAATCTGATTATAAGCTCGATACAAAATATCTTTTTGCTCCTTGTTAATGTTCTTGGTTTTGATCACTGTTCATTCCTCCTTTTATTTGAGATAAAAGCATTATTTCATTAGTCACACGACTAATCTATAAATTCATAATGCCCATGCTGGACGACATCAGGACCATCAGCCCAAACTTGGATACCTATAAATGAGTATATATTTTCATCTCTTACGAGGAATTGTTCCCCAACTTCGTACCAATTGTAATCTTCTCTTTTAATCACTCTAATATTTTTCATTTTATATTTTCCTTTCTTATACATTATTAATCTGATTATAACTTTATATTTGACCCTTTCTCACATTCTTTAAGATATGCTTCAGCCCAACAACTTTTACAGAATGATTTTCCTTCTAGTGATTCTGGAAAAGGAAACACCATGCCTCTTTTATATATATTTCTTGTTTTTGTTCCACATTTATCGCATTCATGATAAACAATCTTATCTGCACTGTAACTAGGTTCAAATTCAACAGTCACTTCAAACTCTTCGTCACATTTCTGACATTCCCAATCCAACTTATTGTCGTCTGATAAACCATCAGTTAAGGCATGAGACATGTCATTTTCGTATCCACAATAGGGGCAATCCACTGTATCGTAAATATTCAATTCCTCCTTTCTAAATCAAACTTGTATTCTATCAGGTTTTTATTTTGCTAATGCAGCAAGTTCTTCCCATCGTTTTCTCACATTTGGACTAGTCATTCCATCATCATTTTCTAGTTTCTCTTTCGCTACTTTCCCCACCTCAGGTTTCCAATCTTCTATCCATTCACGCACCTGATTAATTAAATCATACTGGGGATAAAGAAGTTTGCTGCCATCAACGATTCCAAAAGGTCCTTCAATTCCTTTTGTTTTTCTTATAAATTCCATCCCAGACCAACCGCATTGAAATCCAGTCATACCTTGCTTTGAAGCAAAATAATTGAACATTGCAACCGTTACATTGGCAAGTGATTCAGCAATTGTATTGTAGTCATGACTTTGATTTTCTTGCTCATGTAAATAACTAATTAATTCTTCTTCCGTTGTAGGCCAAGCACCATACTTTCCATCTTTCAAATAAATCATCCTTTTTTATATGTATTTTTAGTTACTGATGAAACAGTTCTTTTACGATGGAATGTACCTCTTAAAGCCCAATAGAATCAATGCTTTCTCAAATCAAATTCCCTCAAAGTATCGGCAATCTCATCACTTGAAGCAAAACTCGGCTTTTTGTGATTAACCTTACCACTCAACCTTTTAATGTATTCTACATCTCTGTCTGATCCAACTTCTGGACCAACGTAAATTGTTTTGTCTTTCATATTTCCACCCACTCAACCTAATATGTATAACAGCCCTTGCGATACTGTTTTCCTTTGTACTTATATTTAGCAATAAAAGTTTTTACGAGTACTGTTCCGTTGGCAATCTTTTCTAAAACCAATGTTCCATACTTTGTCATCCAACGAATCTTGCCCGTAAAGTTTAAACCGGAAACCTCTCTTGCGAGAGATCTCCAATTAACTCCACTTTCGATGCAGCGTTGTAAAGAGTGCTTACTAAACTTAATTTGTGAGGTATTCATAAGTTTCACCGTTTCTTAGCAGCTTTCAAATCTCGTTGCTTTTTATTTTTGGTGAGAGGGCTGCCTCCCTTTGCCATAGATTTGTCAGGTAGAATATAACCGAAAATCAATCCTTCTTTTTTACAATGTACTTTGGCTTCATTCTCGGCTCCGAGTCGATCTGTAGATACAAAGTCCTTGATTACCTTACTAGTTCCACTTTGAGTTGTTGCGATTCCGTAGAATTTAGTCATATGTATTTGATCTCCCTTGGTCTCTTTATTATAGTTTATATTATTTATTTTGTATATATGTTTATTTTATAAATATTAAATCTTTTCTCTGTAATCCTCAATAAATAACTGCATTGTCTTTGTGATTTTAAACTTTGGCTTATATTGCTTCCAATAATTCATATTCAGTGTTCCAATCGCTTCAATCTCAGTGAATACTGGAACGCTGTCGAAGTACTCTGAATCAGTCTTAAACTTCATAAGTTGCAGAGTATCACAGTCAATTTTAACGGTGTTGAGGGACTTGCCCATTAGTTTCTTGTCTGAGATGAATAATCCCTTAATGAGAAATTTGCCCTCTTTAAAATGATTTCCTGTGACACGATAGAACTCAGACAGGTAATTAATTAGTTTTTCATCAATCTGGTCAACATCAAATTCTAAATCATAATACATGGAATTGTCTGCTTCAAAATTATCTAACTTCTCATTCAGCTCTTGACGCAATAATTCGAGATTTGTTTTGTAGATCTGTAGTCCTCCTGCTGCGGGATGGCCTCCAGTGTAAAATACATTGTCACAGCTATCAAGTAAATCTAACATTGAGAAATCTTCTAGTCCCCGAAAACTTCCTGCGTATGTATCTTCATTGTCACCTTCGCCAAGTACGATTGCTGGCCTATTAAATGATTTGGACAATTTCTGTCCCACTAATCCATTCATCCCTTTACCAAGCGTTGGATCAAATACAATTACGACTTTATCATTCTCGTCGACAAATGGCTTCAACGCTCTTAACGCTTCTGTCTGGACTTCCTTGCGTCTTTCATTTGCCTTGACAAGTTCTTTTGCTAGTCCTTTAATCTCAGGACTATCCGTATCGCACATCAAAAAGTCAATTGCTAACTTAATATTATCAAATCTTGTAGCAGCCGTTACAGCAGGGCTTACACCGTACAGAAAATCAGTTGCAGATAGATTATTGAGGTCAAAATTCATAGCCTCAAATAACGTTCTAAGTCCTGCATGACGTAGGCTTTTAAGAGACAGCTTGGCATAATATCTGTTTTCTAGTTCCATCATCGACATCATATCAGCCATTAGTGAGAATCCTGGCAAGTCATCGAGTTTATTTGCATAGTATGTATCCATGTAATCGTCTATTACTTGGCAAACTTTAAAAACCAAGAGTCCACCACAAGCATTTTTATTGGGATACTCGCAACCATTTTGCTGCGGATTCACCAAAATCGCATATGGATTTTCAACAGTGACACTGTGGTGATCAATAATTAAACAGTCAATCCCTTTAGATGTTAGCAATTTCATAGTCTCTACATCATTTGATGAGCTGTCTACTGCAATCAAAAGTTTAGTTTGTTTGGGTATCTGCTCAATCAATCCCTCAATTGAATGACCTTCAGATCTTTCATTACAGACATAATATACTTCGTCAGTGAAATTCAATAAATACTTATACATAGTCACTAACGAAGTTACTCCATCGTAATCCTAACTAATCGGGGTCGCCAGTAATCGTAATAGGCTCACGGTTGCGAATAGCCAGAATGATTCGGCTTGCCAATGCATCAATATTTTTAAGTAAATATGAATCACAAATCACATTAGAGAGTGGATTCAGAAATTGATCAATATTAGTGATTCCATTTAGTTTTGCAAGTTTAGAATATGTATTATCATATGAATCAAACGGTGTAACAGGTTTGCGTTGCTTCCATTTCAATGGTTCGATCACTCCTTAATACAAATTTTATCTAATTGTTATTTTGAATTTTTCAGGCATTGTAATATTGTGGTAGTTGTTCATTGCAGCCATGAATTTATACGTAAGCTTCTTGCTTTCGCGTCCAGTGAATTTGTCGATGATTCTGATATTTACCTTTCTGTTCATATCTATCACTCTCCAGATCAAATATTTAATTACTTAGTACCTATACTTCACTCTTATTGTAAATTCAGCGTTTTTCATTCGCTCAATCTGACTAATGGCGTCAGTAATTTTTTCTTTTATCTTTTTTGATCTACTAAAAAAATAGATTAATTTATATTTTCTAATCCTCTTTTGTAATAATGACTCAGAAGACCAAATATCAATTTCACTCATTGTTTACCACCTCCATGATTTGATCAAAGATAAGTTTTACTTAATTATCTATATTGGACGACCTTCCACATCTTCCGCACTCTTCGCATTGACTAAGCGATTCTTCGTCCAGACATTGAGAACAAGCGTGTTTAAACCATTCTTCATCTCCCGGTCTAACAAGGAAATCATCTCCGCACTTAGCACAATATAATTTTTCAAACATCTTATGTTTATCTCCTCTCTACGTCCAATCAGGATTTAAATAATGAGCCAGTTCACTCACATATTTATCGTTTATGTATTCCGGTGTCAATCCTTCCATCAAACTTACTACGACTTCATATAGTGCGGTTTTGTAATCTGAATTATCAGCAAAATAAATTGCGCTTATTGCAGCATTTAGTGCTTCTCTAGCACTACCACTTAGATCATTGTCGATGAAGTTTTTCATTAACTCATCCATTAGCTTCCCATTCTTTCATTGGCTTCATCGATTATTTCGTCAAAAATGCTCTGAAGATTTTTGGCTTGCTGATTCCATGAACGAATACCTTCTGGAGTAATTTCAATATCGCTATTCTGAAAGGTGGATGATAGATGTTGGATATCAATTTGAAACGCTCTAAACCTGTTGAAGAAATTCTGATCTGTATTGATTTTTGCCATTTCATTTTTCCCCCTTAAAATTTGATCAAAGTATGTTTTCATCGCCTATTCTTGGATGGCATCGCAGAACACTTTCCATTCTGTCTTCTTATTTCTTTGAACCTTTTTGATCCCCTTGTAATTTTGGCAAGCTCTTACTCCTCCAGGGAATTCACTAGAATAGATACAAGTACATTCCTCTCTCTTTTCTCCTTTGTTTTTACCAAACAACGATTCCACTTCTCTGCTACCATATTCTCTTTGAACTGGACACTCTGATTTCAATACATGAACCTCTTCAGTTCCACCACCAATTGCACAGCAGCTTGAGAAAATTTCTTTCTTCATTATTTCACCTCATCATTTGTTTAGAGCTTTAGTATTCGTCATTGTATTTAACAAATTCATCTTCAGCACCTTCAAATGCTCTCTCGTATACACTGTCAAGCATTGTCACGATAAAATTGTCACCTGATTCAGTGTCTGCCTCATCGAGCAGATTTTCAATTAACCACTTAGCAAACTCTTTCCGTTTACCACGTCGAATTTTTGCTTCGTTCCAATTATTTGGGCTTGCATTAAAACCTCTTACAAGATTGCTGATAGGCATCTCAATAATTACTTTTTCATTTGTTGATCTTACTGTAAAACCTGTAATGTTCTTATCTTCAATTTTCATTAATGAACTCACCCTTCTTCTGGGATATATATTTACATTTTTTTGTTTCCATGTTTATACGGTCTGCTTAGGTTGTACTTCATTTTTTCCTCGATTGCTGATTCTAAATCAATCTTATAATAGCCACAAGCATCAAAAATCCTAATAATTACATCAGCAAACTCGATGGGAATGCCACAAGGTTTTTCATCTACATAAAATACATTATCGTATTCTTTACCATTTCGATGATCCTCAATTGCTTCAGAAAGCTCACTGTGCATAAGTGAAATTAGTTCACCAAAACTCTTAGGATTTTCCCACCAGCCATGATCAATAGCATTCTGATGAGCATCACTCACCAAATTATTAATATTCATTCCATCAACTCTTTCATATGTATTTTCAACTCATGAAACTATTCTTTCATCAACACTCTCTACTAACCAACATAATTAGCAAACTCATTGCCTCTATCGCAAAACTCTTTAACCATCACCCTCACCAATCCAAATGACATACCTGAGTGACCTTGGCGCTCAATTTCTTTTTTTGCATCTTCGAGGCTACCATCTTCATTTAAAATTCTGACAATGTCCAAGCAGCATCCCAATTCCATGCCATGGTATAGATCGTTAAGTCTAACAGGGACAATCTTATCCCAATAATCCCATTTATCTTGGTCTAGCACTTGTCTACCTCTTACTTTCCACTCTCCAATAAGAGAAGGGATACTTTCTTTGAATTCAGCTTCTCTCTTCTCAGAATCCTCTCTCCATTTTCGTTGCGATTCGTCAAATTCATCTTTCGTCTTACCGATGATTTCTTTATATGCTCCGTCCATCGTAACAGTGTCTGAATATAGGGTGGTTCCATTAAATTCACCACATGCTAAGATGCCTTTATCCTTATATTCTAATAATTTGTGAACAGCACTCTCAATTGTGTTTTCCCAAGAAAATTCGATCTTCAAATATTGATTTTCCAAAATATTGTCCTCCTCAAGTAGTTAGTTATGGATCGAATTGCTATTTAATCTGCAAACTTAAAACAGGAATGGTTCCCCTAACAGACAGCTCAATTTCTCCCGTTTCAAATGCCTGGAGATACTTATCAATCTGCTCTTGATCATCAAATTTGTAGTCAAACCCAATCCATCCAAAAATCATGTTGTCTACACCGCAATGAAACTTTCCTCCAACCATTTGATTGTACCGTATGCCACCCCAAGGCTTCTTTTCACACACTGAGTACCGCAGTTTACCAAAATTGTTGCGGATCATCACGAAGTAGTTATCCGATACACCCATTACTCGCATCGGCTTCTTCCAATCGTTAACCCTAATGAGATTACCGATACTTACAGTATCCAGAATTTCTTTTGTTATGTTCTCATGTATCAAGCTCATCAACTCCTTTCACGTTATTTAGAATCTCTACATTACGCATTTTTTTATTTTTCTAACTTTTTTACAAGCCTTTTTAGTTGAAACTCTTTGACAAACGTTTTGATTTTTTCATATAGAAGTCTGATTTTCAAGCATTGTGTTTTTAGTTTTTCGTAGTAAAGTCTCAACATAATAGCAACCCTCACTCCTATGTGCAGTACACGTCTACTTGTAACCCCATAAAACTTTTATTTCACTTTGAACTGACTTTAATTCTAATTGTTCCTTTTTCGTAATCTGAGTCAGTATGAACCTTATACTTTTCATTCGTTTGTGTGTGTTTTATAATCTCTTTCCAAATCGCTTCATCAAGCTCTTCAATGAATTTTTCTTTACTCACAATAATCCCCCCCTTCCTTATGAAATTCTAATTTGACTAAGTCTTATAGATTTAAACTGACCTTCCATTGTCTACTCGTGTTAAAGTTTCAATCAAAAGCAAACGCTCGTCTTCATCAATTTCTCTTGATACAAAAGTAATCCCATTATCGTCTACCAGTTCAACGTAAACACCATCTTTTGCATTTCCATAAAAATCAACTCTGCGATTGTCTCCCATTGGTATTTGCATATTCAGCCACCTCTTCCATTCTCCCTTAATGTGTATTTCGGAGCCAACTCTCACTGACTCCGCGTTATCAGTCCTTATTATAATTTTGTTTATGTATTTATATGTTTACTTGTAAAAGGCTGTGTCGATAACTCCCCATCCACTAAACTCAATACCGTCTTCATCCATAATGTATATGTCACCGTTCGAAAAAATATCGTTTCCATACCTTCGACCAATCTCATATAGTTCACCTTCGTTGAAATTACATCCTCTTAGCTTCTTATATTGATTAGACACTATCAATATGTGAGTGGCACCATCCATATCCTCCGTTTCAGAAAGTTTCTTTCCTTCTTTCGATATTGCACATGCTTTAGACAATACGATCATTCCCTTCTCATGTCCTGTTCTTATTATATTCTCTTAGTTATTAATTTGCAACTAATATTTATATGTTTACTTTATAAATTTAGTTTGTGAGATATTTATTAATGATAATATCTTGGTCAAAAAACCCTTATTTATTCAAGGTTTTTTCTTTCTCTAAAATATCAATTGCGGCCATAATTATAGCAAATGGCATTGTCTCTTGTACTTCAACTTTTGATTCCTTATTGTTTTTACAATTCCAGAAGTTTGCCAAATACCAGACTCTACCCGACATCTCAATTCGAGGCCACCAATCACGACTAATCATCTCATCCACAACAAGTCTCATTCCTTCCCAAGTTGATGAATATTGTGGAATGTGACCAAATGAACCATCTATATTAAGACAAGTTGTGAGCGATATGTAGTTAATTAAATTGGCAAATTTTCCGTCTAACTCTTTTCCTGGTTCCATAATCTATGCCTCCTTTTTTCTTGAGAACAACGTCTTAAAAGAAAACTCTTCATCATAATTTAGACATCTGTCATCGCTTCCTGGATCATATCTACAACGCAATGTAGCAGTCAATGTTCCATTGTTGTTTCTGCAACCCTTACAGGCGAAAGATTCCAGTATTTTTATTTCAGCCAGATTCAATAAATCTAGTCCGACTTCTTTTATCTTCATATATTCACTTAAGTTGACAAGGCGCTTCTGTAAACTTTCCCCTTCGATAATATTGAATCTGTGGTATCTTGTTGGTTCATGACAGACAATAATTTCTTTATTATCAATGTGTTTTTGTAATTCTTCAATGCTGTCAACTTGATAAATGACATATGTATCTTGTGTCCTGCCACCAAATGCATGTTCTCCATAAGCATTAATGATTATCATTATTTCACTCCCTTTTAATGTTTTGATAAAACCTATATTTTACAATGTTTTTAGTTCTAAAAAACCCTTATAAATCAACGTTTTCTCGATCTCGTTTTGATAATTCATCCATCATTTCGTCCAAGATCTCATCTGTGAGTCCATTCCTGGATTTCCAGTCGTCAAAAAATAACTTAAGAGTGGGATGTGATAAGTCCCACCATGAAAGATTGTTAAATGCATCAAGTTGCTCCTCGGTATATCTCTTATTTTCCATTACATACCCTCACTAATTATGTATTTTGAATTTGTACTCGCTATATAGCCTCTTAAACACCACTTCCCCTAAATCAGTAGGACTATCTTTATTGCTAAACATTCCATCCCTATCCCAAAGAGCATATACATTTCTGGTCTTACCAAACTTAGCCCCCTGCTTTTTTACAGCTTCAATTGATTTATCTTTATCTAAAGCTATAATTATATCGATCTCAATTCCAAGACCTTTAATCATACTAACTTGCCAGTCACTTAAATCATCCCCACTTATAGCTACACAATTCCGAAAACCATATTGACTACTCAGCCATGTACTCTTTTCACCTTCGTATATCAGCACCTCCTTATTCTCAATAATATAAAATAAAGCACGATGCCAATTATACAATTCAACCATCTTGTTAAAGTTAATAAGATAGAGGAACTTATAAATATCTCGTTCCTCGTAATCATCAAAAATTGTTCTACCTTTGATAGACACAATATCCCCGTAACTATTGTGAATAGGATAAATGATTCTTTGACTTTTAATATCGTATCCAACTTGGAATTCTATTTGTGTCAAATAATTAATACCTTCGTTAATGTATAGTAAATGTGGAACCATGATGAATTGACTCAAAATATCATCGCCATATATTTGATTCTCTATGTGGTCAAGATTCCGTTTCTTTTTTCTCTGTTTTTTGACCTCTCTAAGCCATTTAAGATGATCTGATGTGGGCAATGGGGTATACGATTCATTTAAGAACTCTGTATACCCCAGTTTTTCACATATCCACCGCTTAGACTTAGGTAAATTGCTTCGTCTTTCTTCTTCAAGAAATTTATCAAATACTATGTATGAGACCAATCCATATATATCAATATCTGATTCTCCAAGCGTTCTGATTCTGCTAGACATGCTCTCATTTAGGTAGACCTGAACAGACCTTTTATTTGGAGACTCAAACTTATTGGGAAGTTGTGCCTCGTAGCGATTATTTTTCTTCTCTACATGTTCACAATCCATCAGTTCAAGTAATTCTCCAACTTTTTCATCTGTTAATATTTTCTCTTTGATCAACTTTAAATCATTATTGCTCATTTAAGCTCCCCCATAGGAGTATTTACTGCTATGTATTAAAACATCGAATTAGATTTCTTGCCCATTTGTGCGTATGCGACTTCTTTGAAACTGTTGATACTGTAGTCCACTTCATAAATAATTTGCTCTGATAGATCTCCAGAACGATTCTTAGAGATGAAGATTATCATATAAGTTTTTTCTGGATCTAATTCGTATTTTTCTTTCTCCCACACCCCATTGAGAGCATTCTTGACCCAGTTATATGCAGCGAGAGCTTCTTTTTTCCCTGGCATCTCATCTGCAAAAAGTAATCTTCCCATAAGTATCACGGATGCAACCTCAGCAATCTCTAGGGACTTCCCTATGGCACTCAGATCAAGATAGCGATACTCTTTACCAATCTTCAACTGAACCGTTGCAAGCAGTCCCACGTTGTTTGCTTCGGGTTTAATGCAGTCAAAAATATTTTGAGCCGCATTGCTAAATGATTCCCACCTAGCGGATTCTTGAGCAGAGGCGCTAGGTTTAAAAGTATCAAGCAAGGCATAATTGTAATTTAATGGTTTCATCATTGTAATGCGGCTAATAACATCCTCGACTCTATACTTCTTTAAATCATAAAACTTGATATGATTTTTCGGAAATTTTTGAATCCATTTTTTCGCTGCATCTAATTTATCAAGTGTTTTTTGTTCAAAACTTCCCTCAATCAACTTCTCACGATTAATCGGCTTATGTAAAATTTTAGATGAAACTGTTGCCAAAACAAGGTTTCTTGTTTTCCAGATATTCTCTTCATTTACGAACATCATTCCTTTTTGTTCGTTTTCGTAGAGCGATAGCACGAATTTTTCCATACTTATAGATGACTTTCCAACTCCAGAACTCAAAATAAGATACATAAGTTCGCCTTTGCGCCATCCCTTAATCTTCTTACTCAGTCTTGGCGAATCGTGCAATGGAATCCCCATTGCTTCACCTTGATTCATTTTGTCTATTGCAATATCAAGGTCATCTCCAAGGTCATATTCAACAACTTCTCCGCAGTTAATGTGAGAAAATATTGAACTAGTCTTAAACTGAAAAAATGATTGCATTTGTTTCAGAGTCATTCTTGTTAATTTTCCAATTAAGTCTTTGTTTGTTGTATCAATTAAGCTTTCGCTTTGAAATTTTCTCAAACTTTCATACTTTTGTATTTCTGAAAAATGGTAATCATCATTACCTTTGTCTTTCTCGCACTCTTCTAATAACTCATCTATCAAATTATAACCACCATATTCATTGTAACAATCGAAATATGACTTTCGATTTACTTCTTTGGGTCGTGAAGTTAAAAACGAATATACTGTCTTATCATCAAACTTTCTAATACTATTCGCATACATCTCATTCCCTATGAAGTAGAAATACCACCAAATAGGTTCAGTGAATGTATCCTCTGATATCTCATGATTCCTATATTTTTCATATAGTGACGGCGTACTCCAGAGATAGCCAATAAATAGAGACTCGTGTATTTTTGATGGTGCTACAAATTCATCTATGTAATTAATAATTTAATGCCCCCTATAGAAAACTTGATATATCCATCTCATCTATCTTATTATGTTTATTCTTTAAAATTTCATTGGATATATTCTTATCTTCACTACTAATTTTAGTTCTCTCAAACTGTTCAGTATGCTGCTCACGTCTCTTCTTTCTCGCAAAAGCCTCATTCAACTTATCGATCATGATAGAAACTCCATAATTGATTGCTCTCGTATCTCTAGAACCATCCAGTTTGTTGGCAATGCACCATCGAATACTATCTTCTGCCAGCAAATAAGCCTCCAACATCAGTTCAAACGTTGGCCCCGTATTCCACTTTCTAACTCTCTGCCCATCCTTAAATTCGAACCCAGCTCTTAAATCCTTCAACCGTGTAATATTTCCCGTTGGTAAAACTATGATATCGTGTAGTTTGATTATGTATTGGTATAGATCATCCCATTGTTGATTCTCGATTCGAGTCGCTTCCTTGTCACGTTTCCATCGTTCGTGACAATATTCAACATGGTAATATCGTTTGTCTTCTTGGATCATATTTTCTTTGTGTTCACGCTGACTACAAATAGGACATTTTACTAGTGCCAAATTCTCACCTCCTTAAGATTTGATATTATGTATCACACTTCAAAGCACTCATAACCCAAGCCGTTTAAATATTGAAATTGTTCGGCAACAACTTTTCCATCCTCGTCTCTGAGACCAACAACGCTGTCATAATTAAGATCAATATAGATACCGTGTTCGTCTGACAGTTTGTCTAATTCTTTTATAAATTTTGAAATCCTATTTAAATCCATTAAAATTCCTCCAATTTTATATTTATACTTCAATTTTGACGACACGATGAAATACCTCTTTCGTGAGGAAATATGGTCTAAAAAAGCCTTATTCTATAAGGGTTTTTAACTATGTATTTTTAAAATCCTCAATAATACTCTTCTTTGTTCTTTTTGAACTCAACTCCTAGAAATTCGCATACTTCCTTCTTAAAATTATTATCAGAATAATCATCTTCGCCAAATTCACCATTTACGAGTCGATGTTCCAGTTCTTCCAACATGACCTCTTCTGGACTCCATTGGTCTTCTAATCCGTAGCAAGAGCAATGTGACCCATTTACTTCATATAGTTTCCCATCTTTTAAGAATAGAACCCAAGCAGCACCAGAATAATTGTCGTTTCCATACGAGGCAAATAGTACGGCTTCCTCTTTGTGATTGCTTAGTGCATGATCTTGTGTTTCCCATGACTCAAAACTACCAAACACTTCTTCCATATTGCTCCAATCATGTAGGAATATTGGTTGTTGATTGATAATTTCTTCGAATGTTTTCATTTGATTTCTCCTCTTATTATGTATTTTTACTTTTACATTGAACCTATTGTTAAAACTCAAAATAACTACTAGAATTGCTTCCGTATTTCCAAGATTCAAACATCTCGTCTTCATCATTTAAATATGTAATTTCCATCGATGGTGTTGCCCAACTGCTGCTAGAACAAACGTCTACATTATCCTGTTTAATGTATCCATTCTTCATGTTCCATACTTCACCGGATGTATACGCCCAGTCTTCTGCAAAGGCCAACTACGACAGATTTAATATTTTCTTTATTTTTTTCGATATAATCTTTAACTGTTTCCCAGTCAACCTCTTTATACTTCTCGATATTTGAATGGTCTCTGCCCATACCTTGAAACATACCTTCTGAAAACCCGAGATATCCCTTTTCGATCTTTTCCATTTTCGCCCATCTCCTTTAGTATCGTTTTATATTCCTATGTATTAATAAAAATCAACAACATGCAATTCATAATCTCCGAATATGTTAGCCTCGATATCTTGTAATTGGTGAGTGTATTTATTTCCCAAGACAACAATATCTTCTGTAATAAAAGGAATGTTCGCGTTGCTATCCGTTTCATATACTGTCAACCCCACAAGATGCGAAGCAATGAAGCTTTTTCCTCTGTTTGAACTACCCTTGAACACCCAAACTGGTCTCTTTTCTTTATGTCTGATTGTCTGAGTAAATAAATCCATATTAACGGTATAGTCGCCACACGGATAGTAACTATCTCCACCATCATACGAAACCTCGAAAACTTTATTATTGATATATTCACTGTTGTAAGACTCTGGTAAAATGTCATCGATGTATATTTGCTCTTTAGTTGTGTATGTATAGCCTTCAAATTTTTCAATTTCTTCTACTTCAACCTTTCCCCACGAAGCGGAGCACCATCCAGAACCACATTCCCCTTGCTCTTCCCATAAAGTGATTTTAACTTTTCTTTTATCTTCTAGGATTCCAAATAATACATGTCTTTCAAATTCTGTATCAACATATTCAAAATCACAATTATGTCCCGATACGGACTCTCCAATATACTTTTCAATTCTCAATCCAACAATCTTCATATAAATCCCCTTCAATAATATGTATTTTTATTTTATATTTCTAAATAAAATGAGGGTTTTAAACGGTTTCATTCTTCACACAATCTTACCTTATGTTTCTGAATCGTCTCTTCGTCCAAATACCATAGAACTGAACCGTGTTCACTTCCAAAATACAGTCCAAATTTATCTTGCATACTTTTGCCAACAAAAGCGTATTTAGATCCACAACCGTTCAATCTCACCTTATTAGATGTCTCCAGGTGATTCCCTTCAACATCATAAATACCTGTTGGTAATCCTATTGGTATCCACTTATCAGATATGTAACATCCATGACCTACGTCCATTAAATCCCTCCTTTACGTAACTTCATAACCAACAATCAGACATCTAGCAAAGTCCAATGGCTGCAATTCATTAAGGATCTTAAATTCGTCTTTGTAATTTGTACTCATGCAAATACCATTACCAGAAAATCCTTTGCAATGAGATATTAAGTTGAATTGCTTATTCCAATTGTCTATTGGCATTTTATCTAGTGCATCTGCAATTTCCTTAGACACTTTTACTTTGTACAACGATACTCTCCTCCTTATTCAATTTCTGCCCCATGCTCAACAGCAAGTCTCTAAAATGATTAAAATCTCCATAGTTTGAATATCCACTTGAATATGTATAAGTTCTTGGCTTAGTTAGATTATGTCTTTGATATTCTATGTATCTCTTAGCTTCATCTAGAATAAAGAAGAATGCAACTGGTTCATAATCATCCTTAATCCATGTAGCAGCATACCACTCAATACCATACACTTTAAAATAATCATCATAGTTCATAACAAATATTTCATCATCATTTGCTTCAAATGTCTCATACTCCATCTCTCTATAGGGCTTGATTTCAAATGGTGGATTCTCTTCTCTTCGTTCAAACCATTCTTGAACCAATTCTTCTTCAGAATCATACCAATGCTCATAGTCATAATCCGTTGTAAATTTCAGAGGTAACCCATCATAATATTCAACTTGATCTTGATGATATGGAATATATTCTGGTCGATATGTTTGTACTGCGTGAATAGCATTACTGGTGCATACATTATCCTTTGCCCCTGGATATTGCTTTTCAGCAAACAGTTTTAAAAACTGTTCTTGGGGATCTGTTAGCTCAATTTCAATATTTTTCATATTTTCTCCTTTCTTGATAAAACAGAACTTTTACAAACTCACTTCATTCTTCTTCTTCGCTATGTATATATTCACTCATATCTTCTTCATCAAAAACTTTGTCAATAACATCGGTAATCCAATCCATCGGAAAATCAAAGCTAGGCTCAGATTCTTTCTTCTGATTAATTGCTTCAATCACCATTCTGAATAGAGTTAAGTCCACTCCGGTTAACTGATCTTCTAATACTGAAGCATCACTCAGGTCGAGTTTTCCACACTGTAGAATCATTTTGAGATACTGTCCAGCGTTAATCTTCCATCCACGTTCGATAAACTTTCTCGCACGAATAATAGAAGCTAGAGGATATTTAGAACCAACATATTTCAATTCCTTTGTGATTAGCGACTCTAACGCTTTCTGTGGCAAAACAAGCTCATTTTCTTTTGGTTGGTAATAACAAGTGCAATGTACAAAATCATAGTTCTCATGAATCTTATCGGGTTCACCGTAGAATCTTGTAATTAATTGAACATTATCTGATAATGTGATTGCATTGCTAGATAAGAACACTGGCTTAAACCCTTTTATGTATTTATTCTTAGCCATACCGCTGCTTGGGACATAGATACTAATCCTACCGTTTTCAGATTCTTTTACTTCAACTTCAAAAGCGTTTCGGTTTGCCTTGTTAAATTGCCCAACATAATATTCAGCTACCTTCAAACACGATTCTTTATCTGTAAAATAATAATCATAATCATTAGGTTCTTCATCCTGTAGCAATGATACTATTGCTCCACCAGTAATAAATGTTTTAGTATTAATGATTTTAGATATTTCTTCATTATCAATGGATGCAATGAAGTTTCGATGCGCTTCTTGTAATCGTCTTTTAATGCTTTTAATATTCAATATGAACCTCCACTAATATGTATTTGTCCTACAAATCAATCATATCACATTATTTAATTATAGTATATATGTTTACTATATAAATATTTTTAACCAGCATCCACAATCACAGTTTAGATTATGTTCAATCTTTTTCATGTTTGGTACTGGCAATCTAGCTGAAGGAAAACTATATGGCCTATTCGCATATTGTAATCTTCCTTCTTGATATTCTATTTCTTCAAGAATTTCCTTTAGTTCTTTTTCAAGTTTCCGTTTTGACTTAATTGCAATCTCATCTCGGAGTTCAAGCGCTTTTGTCTTTAGTGTTTTTGTGCTAACAAGGTATAACATTTCTCCCCAGACACCCATTATTCACCTCTTACTTTTTCATTTTACTGTTAGAACTGTACCCCAATATCTGTTCCAACACTCCAACAATCATAGCCTTAAACTCTGGAGTCATTGTTTTCACTTTATCAATTTGACTTTCAAGCTTCTTATCAGCAATAATGTCTCTAATATCCTCTATTAATTGTGAATTTTCGTCTTTCTTATCAAACAGAGGATCTTTTTCTAATAGAGTAATTAAATATTTCAAGTTGATAAAACGTAAATGCGCGAAGTATATCTAAAAGTTCTATTGATCCGTCACTTTGTACTGGGACAAGTATGGTTCTTTTCACAGTTAATATTCTCCTCTCTTCGTGAAATCGGGCTTTCATGTGCTTTATTTTTCATCGAATCTTGGTCTGTGCATCAATCGGTTAATTCAAATTCGCCAACAACTTTCACATCTTTCAATTCTGTGTTTGACCTAAGAGATTCGTCTTCTAACATCTCCAAGTCTTCAATATCACAAGGCAATTGCTCTCCAAAACTTTCTTCCCAAACCTCTTTGCTAATCCAAATTTCTCTTTCTAAAGTTACTTTTATAGCTACTCTTTTCATTTAACACCCTCCTCTTACTTTGTAATTTGTGTCTATTGTTCAGTATCTTCGCACTGTGCATTACTTATCGGAAACATTTCTATCAAGAAAAAAACATTAGATGGAAAAATTGTAGACGTTAATGGAACGCCAAAAAGGAAATTCGCTTTATCTGGTCCAATTTTACATATAGTACATAAATGTGTTATATGTATTATATGTATTATTTATAAATGTGTGGAGGGCGATAATGAAATGAGTAAAAAAAGAAGAGTAAATCGACCATATTCAATTTATTCTGTTATAATTGGCGTTTCTGTAGCCTTAATTTTTCTTTTGGATTACTATGCTATAAAAGCTGATCAGTTTGGAGAAGGTATCGGCATTGTTTCTCTCTTTTATATTAGTCCTATAGGATTTGTTTTTGGATTAATGGGTCTTATGAATAAAAAAAATAGATATGTCGCTCTTTTGGGGATAGGAATCAGTTTAGCAGACTTTTTGTTTCCTTTATTCATCATGTGGATTATTCGTGCTCCATAAAATACAATTATACTTCTCCTTTATAAGCATTATTAATTTATAAACATCAATTGAACCTGATGCTTAAGTAGGGCTATATAGTTGTTGTACTGTTTTTTTTGTGTCAGCCATTTCCTTCTAATGCGCTATATGCGTCTACTGCTCAGTATCATTAATCGGCTCTTCCCACAACAAATTAACATTACACAAAGGGCAATTATCAGTCCCAAAAGCTACCTGATGTTTATTATTAAGCAGCTCGCATACAGGACATTCGTATTTAATGTATGGTTGCTCACCTTTGTTTTCATAATGATTTTCAACCGGTTTTACGTATGCGATTCTTTGGTAAGCATATTTTGAATCTGTTACTTTACCATTAAGCATATCCTATCCACCTTTCTTTTCTCAATTTGTGTTTACTACACTTGATCAAATCAAGCTTTCATCAGTCATTGTCCTTTCACATAAAAACTCTATGTTAATTCCTCAACTTTAAATATCTTCTTGTTGCAGTTTATGCAAAATGCCAATTTCCCTGATCTATGCTTTAAATAATCATACACCTCGGTGTTATCAGCCTCGCTTCCATCAAAATTAGTTCTGTAGTGTACTGTTCCAGACACCTGTTCTTTAATATAATATCCCTCGCTAGAATTGCAATGAGGACATTGAGTTATAGGTGCTTTAGATTTTCTCAAATTTCACACTTCCATTTCTTTGTGAAAGTAAACTTTGATCTAAAATGTTTTCAAATGATTCTTAACAAGTTTATGTAAGATTGTTTTTAGTTGATAGTTTGTTTCCTCATTAAAGGGAACTTCATAATACTTCCCCTCCAAGTCTAAAGCGATCTTCTCATTAAAGTCGGCAATTTCTCTAAACTCCTCTAGAGAACACTCGCCACGTTTTATACGAAACATGTGATCTCTGCTGGCCCCTTCATATGTAATTGCACCCTTAAAATCCTTAAATTCCGATACATAAAATTTGATTAAGAATGATAAGAAGTGAAGCGACATCATAGCCTTCTTTGTGTTATATCCATATTTAGCAATCAAATTCCTCTGCAATTCAGAGTTTGGATTCGTAAGGTCTTTCATTTGACCTCTATACATACCATAACAACTATTGAACAGGCTTCTGAGATTGATAGTAGCAATTCTATCTCTGATTTCGAGTAGTTGTTTAGTCTCAAGATAGCCAAATGTATCAACCTCTACTGAGTAAAGCAATTCTAAAAAAGTTAGATTTGAATTGGTAAGCAATTTTTCTAATTTTCTCACATCATGAATTTCAATATCTTCTGCATCTGAAGTTTGAAAGTTCTTATAAAGAGATCCTGAATACAAATCATCAAACGTTGGTAACACAAAGAACTTTACATCTCTGTCTGAATTTTCATCATCTAAGTTTCTATTTCTGCTGCCCGATACAGCCTTAAAAACTGCTTCTCTATTGTGTATCTTCAATTAAAATCTTCTCTCCTCTCTCTCTTTGATAATTTCTTCAGACAATAAAACAGACTCACCTAACTTATCCATACTTTTTCGAATCTGTTCTGCTGTTAAAATTGATCTATTGCATTTAAGAAACCGATATCGGTCTCTCACTTTATTTTTGTAAACTGCAAAATAATCTTTGTCAATCATTTCACATCGCTCCATTTCTACGTAAAAGGAAAAATTGATCAAGAAACTATTCTTCAAACCTTAAAATGTCCAAAGGAACAAGATGTAAGCCCATCCCCGTATCTTCAACAAGAGCAAGTCCTTCGTTTTCATAGATGTAATAAACACTCAAGTTAGAATATGAGGACAGTTGCTCATAGGCATTAGTGTTAACCGCTGTTTGATTGAGTAGTTTATCTGTGGCATACATACTTAATTGCAAGAGTTTACTGTGCAGCATATCTAAATCGTCTATAAATTTCTTATTCTGAATCTCTGCCTGTTCATTGTTACCGATGTCTTCATTTTCGTATTTAGTAGAGAGTGCGGCAATTTCTTGAGCAACCTTAAAAGTGTTTTTGATATCCATGTTTTCTATCTCCTATTCGCTATAAAATGTATTGATTCATCATTTTTAATAACTGTTAACCATGCCCCAATCGTCGCTTTGACTCATTCGGATACTTGCTTTGCAATTCCCTTGTAATCTCTTCCATGGTTGATTGAAGAGCGACATATGCTGCGTCTAAAATTGCTTTTCTCTTCAGTTTCTCTTCATTGGGTAAGTCTACTGCATCTAGGATTAACATATCGTACAGAGCCTGTGGATACTCCTGCAATTGATCATTCCACATTATAAAATCAAGCTCCGCTGCCGTTTCAATTTCATCATTGCCAATGTCTGCTATCATATTTTTAAAGTTCAATATACCTACTCTCCTTTCATTGAAACACTCATCAAAACTTACAATCATTCAAATGATTTACCATATCGTCTAAACGATGATTTACATTCTCTTTGAACGATTCAATAATTTCTTCATCGGTATCACCCTCAAGATCGATTGTAATTTCAGAGGTTTCATATGGGAAAAGCATAGATACGGCCTTTTCTTCTAAACTCACTTCAGTAATTTGTAAATCTCCAACTTCCTTGCACAGTTCCTTTAGTTGCTTTTCGATATTCATTTTCTACTCTCTCTCCATTTCATTATGAAATATTTGTTTTACCAAGATTAATCTAATCTTGTTTGGTAACGACATAGTCCGTAGAAATCCTTTCGCCATTCAAGAGCAAATTCACTCTAATACCAGACCCGCTATAAGATATGTAATCTTCTTCTATTTCAATTGAGAGATTGTTCTTTAAATATTCGGTCAACTCTTGTTCGTTCATTCTGTCACCTCATCTTTTATTAAAATTTGCAATCATTCAAATGATTCACCATGTCATCCAACCGATGATTAACATTTTCTTTGAATGATTCAATGATAACTTCATCTGTGTCTCCTTCAAGATCAATTAGTATTGCGCTCGTTTCATAAGGCAAAAGTACATATACACACTCTTCTTGTAGGTTGATTTCAGTAATTTCAATATCCCCAGATTCTTTTAATAGTTCTTTAAGCTTCTCTTCAATGCTCATCTCTAATTTTCTCCCCTTATGAAATGCCACTTTTATTTAGTCATTCTCTCAACCGACAAGGTGATTTTATCCCCATCTTTCAAATGTCCAAATCCCTTAGATGTTAATATTCTGTCTACTTCTTCAAGAAACATTTCTTGACTATATGATCCATCGTTAATTTGGAACTCCCACTCATCAGTTTCTTCTATGTAAATAACCTCTCCAGTAATTTTGTCCATTTCCCATTCATCTCCATTTTTTTGATAAACTTCACATTTCATCCGATTGTAACTATCCATTCTTCTGTAGAAGCTCTAAAGACTTTGTGAATTACTTTCCTATTATTTAGTTCTTTGCTAATAGAATTAAGCAATTCTTCTTTATAAACCCTTGTAGCACCTTGATTGATTATCTGATCAATACCCTTCTTCCAAGTTATCTTGCCCATCAATTTCACCTCCTGATTTTTTGATCAAAGATTCGTTTTTACTTAAAATCCAGTGATACCGAGTCAAACTTGTTATCAATAAAACTTGGTATAACACTCAAGAACTTATCCCACACCAGTATTGTCAGCTCTAATTTATCGCCAACCTCTCTAACCTCTTTCACAACACCAATTGCTTGTTCTTTGTGTACAAAAGGTTTATTCTCAAACGCTACCAAATCTCCATCTCCGTACTTTGGAATCTCTAAAATCACTTTCATTTCTCGTCATCCTTTCTAAGTGAAAGATTGGTTTTATTAATATCTCCTTGCCTTATTGCGTATGCTCACAGCTAAAAGATAGTTTTCTTCTATTTCTTCGTCCGAGTAGTCACCCTCAAAACTGTAGTTCTCACTTGCAAAAGCGTGTCTAATCATTTCCAACTCTTTCTCAGTAAAATAAATTTGTTTACCAGCCATCTTTCCACCACCCTATGAAAGGCTAATTTCATCTTAGAATTAAACGAACATATTTTCAAATTCACCTTCTGCAAGCCAATATTTAATATACAGTCCTTCGTGTGGACTGTGATATAATAGATAACCATCGTCTCTTTTATATAAATCTATATCAGAATTGCCATAGGCCCAAACACATCTTTCTCTTTCTCCGGCCTTCATTTCTTTCAACTGATCGATATACATGCCCTTGCTCATAATCTTAACCTTTTCTTTGTTACCATCTTCAAGGCCAACCATAATTATAATATCATCGGGGAATTTATCTTGCGTTACACTTTTAATTGTGCAATTTTGATACTCCAGATGTTTAGTATCCAACATAATGTTCGTTGTCTCTCCTTAATCGATCATATTTTCGAAATGTCTAATTGCTTCTTCCGGATTATAACTTTGTTGAATGCAATCTATGTAAGTATCTCTAAATCCTTCGTTCTCACTAACGCCTATAGCATCAAACCATCTTTCAATTATGACCTCATATGCTGAGGCTTTTGCTCGATATTCTGCTGCTTTTCTAATTGCATCTTTAATTTCGTTAGGAACCTTGGCGCCTTCGTCTGTATCATATATGATTCCTTTTATTTCCTTGATTGCTTCATCAAGAGTAATACTTGTTTTCTTGTTCTTCTTTGATCTCAATAAGTGATCAACATCGCAATACATATCAGAATCTATAATATGTGGCTTATTATTGAATCTTGAAAGATACTCCCCAATTGAAAAATCTCCTTCGCCATACCAAAACTTTCTTCTGCCATCCCATTTTATAACATGGGCTATTTTATCCAGATCAAATTCCGAAACAGCGCGCGCCTCATCTTCATTATTAGCTACAACAAGTAACTGTCTTTCTGAATTTTTCGGACGTTTTTCTTCAACAACTAGCCATCCACTCAGCAAACAATTTCACTCCTTTCTGTGTAAAAGACTCACTTCATCTAAAAAAATCTCTAAATGTGTTTCCTATCGTTCCCCAAAAAGAGTGCGGCTCCTTTGCTAATTTAGATACTTTCTTAAGCACGGACTTCAATTCTGCAATTAGTGTCTTCTGCTCTTCAATTAGTTCTAAATTTTCATTATAAATTCGTTCTCCGATTTGATTTATTAGATCAGGTAAGCCAATCCTAATTAAGTCGCTCTTTTTTAAATAAATTGAATACTTGATTTTAGATTCATACAAATACGTAAAGTTGATACCCGCTTCACTCGTTTCTAGCGTTTGGTTCCATTCGTTACGTTTTTCTTCCGACATTAACAATACTGGATTTAATTCATAGTATGAGGCTCTTTCATTATTGTTCTCTTCAAAATCTACTATGGTTCTGTATTGTTCTTTTTTAAGAGCAACTCCCCTCCTCTCCAATACATCAATTACAATATCGCCAGCGCTTTCTGACAATTTAGTAAACTTCCATCCGAATCTTAATGTTCTTTCTTCCAAGTCTACGACTTTTGAAAATAGAGATCTTGATAACTCTAAACTTTCACCGTTCTTTACGAGTTCTCGACAGTACGGCTTTGACTCCCGAGTCTTCGAATCATAGAACTTATCCCAGTTAATCGGTTTATAATTTTCAATTCCTTCTTTGAACTTATTGAAATGAGCAAATAACTCTCTATATTTCTCTCTCAACTTTAGTCTCTCAGTTCTTTCTTTCCCGGATCGAACCCCTAGAGAAAAAGTCACTAAACTCAATCCCAAACTGATTAATGCACTTATTCCTGTTCCATACCAGTCAAAGGAACTACTCACGATCTTTCCTCTTTTCATAAAAGAATTGTTTTATTTTAGCCAGCTTCCATACTCACAATTTCCTTTTACAACTACCCTTTCGTCAATACGATGGACATCAAATTGGGGATTCTCTTTCTGGTATTTAAGAACCTCGTTATAAGTATCCTCAGTTGGAATAATCGAAACACCACCGGCTTTAAACTCAGTACCAATAACAAAATCAAAAGTCAGTGGACGATTATGATGAATTGACCAACAACGTTCTACAACCGATTTTGCCTCAATGCTTAAATCCTTCCATTCCACACAAACATCTCCTTATGAAAGTATTATTTCAACAGCTCATTTATATTGCTTCTAATTTGTTTTTTTACTAATTCTGTAGATGTATCAATGTGTATCCCCACATCACAAATTTTACTCACACCATCTGAATTCCCTGATATCTCATCAAAAATATGAAATATATTATTCAATGCTGTTTCTACGGTGTCTGTATGAATATCGTTAAGTTTGTATTTTTCTACTAACTCTGTGATCATTTCGTCTCTGAAATCATAGGGATAATCTATGAAATACATAAATTCTTTAACGTTAATAGTTCTGTCTTTTGTTATGTACAAAACAGTAGGTTTGAGTTTTCCAGAGCCTAGATCTCTATAAAAAAAGGACGTATATATATTACTTGAATTAATAAACTCTAAGAATTCCGGATTTTGAACTGAAGTTTCAGAGTATAGATCCTTGGCAATGTCTTCAAAATTACTGATTCCGATTATTGCAGGATTATTGTTAATAATAACTTCGAAGTTATTCAGAATACGTGTAAATCCTGCTCCAGTTAACCATCCCAAGGGGTACGGTAGATTCCTTAATTTTTGATAATCATCCATTACTCCATTTTCTTTCCGTCCATTCACAAACATTCTGGTGTCGGTAACTAGAATAGAAAAGTCCCTACCAATGTAACCAATCACAACTGTCATATATTCAACTTCTTTCCCTATGAAAATTGTTGTTTTATTTTATTTAATTCATTCAGTTATAAACCCAAAACTTACGAGTAGATCCAAATGCACCTTTTTCTCTGTATTCAATTTCATTTCGCTCGCAAAATTCTTTGTATATCTGTAATAGTCGTTCGTTTTCCACTGGTTCTTTTCCTAATGTCTTATTGATTATATCGTTTGTTTCGCGTCCATGTTTATTCTCATTGTCTTTATGTCTGACAAAAGAATTTTTCTCATATCCAATAAATCGACTTGGAGAAAAAATATGATCACCATTATTATCGAGAGTTACTACAAAACAAATCCCCTGTACAATATAATCATTGTATTCTTTTCTGTGAGTGTCTAATCTTTTATACACCTCTAATGAATAGATATTTTTATTAATTTGTTCCCAGTTTTCAATTAGTTTCATTGGTTGTTTTGCCCCTCCAATTTCTTCAATAGAATCTATTCTTTTTATCATAACTATTCCACAATTACTATGTATTTTCCTGCTGCCGAATCATCTTCTCTTCACTTATTATATTACTATATTTACTTTATAAAAGCAATCATTATCTTTGCCTCATAGACTTCTCATCTCATTAATATCTATACTCAACAACTCGCATAGCTTCATACTCAAATCTGCTTTCACCCTATCCAGCAGTAGCACCATGCTTCCTGTATATCCTCTGCACAAATATTTAGTTCTGATCTCTACTTTCGTTCTTTTCGTATCAATTACCTTCATTCCCTTATTTCTCATTTGTTTTCTAATTTCTGCTAGTTCCAACGTTAATTTATCCTGCAATTTAACCAAGTGAAACAAAAAGATGTCACCCAATCTAAACTCTGCACCTTTCATCTTGGTTATATTGTCCTCCAATATATCCAGCAAGAATGGTATCTCTAAATACTGTTTAATAAATTCAAGCTCATCTCCGGTCGGATGTTGTTGCATTAACTTCACCTCATAAGAACATTCGTTCTCACATTATATAACATTCAACCCCACAGGTAAAGGCGAAAAGAATCGATCCTTATTTATCAGAAATCGACTCTTAGTTCATTAGAAATGTTATCCACTTTTTTCGTATTCAAACATGCTTCTAGTTGCCTTTGTGAGCAGCATTATCCCCTCTAGCTCTCCGTCTAGATACATTTCAAACTCTTGCCCTAAATATGGCACCAAGAGGATGTGGGCGGGAATGTTGCCATAGTTTCTAACGTGCTGCTCTCCGCTGGGCAATTCAAAACATGTGATAATTTTTGTCTCGCGTTCCGTTGTCTTCATATGTATGCGAAAAACAAAATCAGTCTTCACTGGAAACTCATACTTATTATCTTTACTTTGTCTCTTGCTTTTGCTGATCTTTTTCATCTACATTCTCCTTTATATTGATCGTAAAGCGATACTTTTATGTCGTTTGAGAATCAGTTTCTAGAGTTGGGCATATTTCAATTATTATTCATTTTATATACTATTTTTTTAATAAGTGATAAAATAACTACATTAAATATATGGGGGAATTTGGTAATGGGAAAAAATAAACTAATTGCGACATCTTTTTTAATGTTTGCTTTATTGATAGGATGCTCCAACACAAAACAAGCAACAAATGAAGTGATAATGGACAACGATAGTAGTAGTGAATCTTTCTCAAACGAAAATTCTGTGCGCGCTTCAAAAAACTCTTCAATTGATGTTGAATTAAGTATTAGTGAAGATGTTGGAGCAGACAACACTGTAACGTTTAATGGTGCGACCAATCTTCCAGATGGAATGGAATTAATGCTCAGTCTAAAGAGTGATTCGAGTTTTTATTCTGCGCAAGATAACGTTAGTGTTAAAGATGGATCATTTATAAGCGGTTCATTTTCTAACAATGGTAATGGTCTAGAGTCTGGAGAATACACTTTGGAAGCAACCTCTCCAACAGCAAATGTTCAACCACCCAATGTTAAAGAATTAATTGGTGATAACGGTTCAAACCTCAAAGGGGCCACTGTTAAGTCAGATGCTGTATGGGGAAATACTGTATCAGTCACTAAAAATATTACTGTTGGCTCAACAAGTTCTGTGTATACAAAAGAAGAACTTCAAAGTGATTCAAAGGCCCCTTCAACAAATCCAGAAGATTATGATAGCGATGGACAATTTGTTCCTGAGAATGGGATTAGTGATGAACCGGAAGATTATAATTTTGATGGCGAGTATAAACCTGTTGATGAAATGACACAAGAAGAAATTCAGGCAGAATTAGAAGAAATGTTGGGCGGATCTTTGGGTAATTAAACCAAATCCATATGAAAGAATAGGAATTACTCGCCTCTTTTCTTTCTTATGGATTATTAAAAGCCCAATTTCATCCGATTACTTTTAGTCTTCTGTTATAAAATCTTTACACTCTTTAATTTCATTTGTATTATCAAAATCTCTTCTAACTTCGATATTGCTTGAATTGCAAAATTCTATACAGATATAATCGCCATCTCCAATATCCACATTGCACTCATGTTCGAAATGTTTGCAATTTAAACAAATACTATCAGTGTAAACCTTCATCTTAATTCTCCTTATCCATTAATTCTATTAGCATTTAAATTAAAGAGTGTCTATTCATTACCGCGATTATTAAGAAGATGACCAATGAACCCAAATAGTATTGCTTCAGAGAGATAGTCATCTTATTTAATTTATATAGCCACTTGATATGGTAGAACAGAATTAACATTGAAAATAGCAAGCCCATGGCTATTTGTAAATAGTTGTGCAGCAAATAACTTCCTTCCTTTCTCTCTACTCAAAATTATATATTACTTTTTCAATCCAACGGTTCAATTCATTCAAGGTCTGATTCTTTATTTCATCACATTCTTCATTTTCATCATCATTATAAGAACTATATTGTGCTCCATTTTTCATGTCTAAAATTTGATAATATTGATAATCACAATCATTCACAACTCTCTTTACGTCTTCAATTGTATTAAACGCAGTGACGATATCATTTAATCCGCCCGATGGATAATATGCGTCAAAACCAAAAAGTATATATCTATTCAATTTCAAATCTCCTTTTCTCGATCAAATGTTCATTTTATTAAGAAATAGAAAAGCCAAATTTGTCAGTATAAAGACACGCTAACCACTCTGCACCAATTCGTATTCTCAAGTCCAAGTTTAGTGAATTTGCCAATTTTTCAAGGTCTTCATATTGCTCATATTCTTCAAGATACATATCATAAACTGGTTCACCTTTTCTCCCTGTCCCTGTATGTATTAAGCGATAAACTTCTTCAAATGGCTCAAGTTTTGCCTTTGCGTTTTCACCTATAAATCTCCAGACTGTTTCCACTTTTAACTCATCCTTTCTCTTTAAAAAATGTAATTTATACGTTCATTTCAAATTTCTTTTCACCCAAATAAATAAGGGAAGTAACAGAAGTGCATTGATGCATTAAATTGAAGAATTCATCCCCGTCTAACATATTTTTTTCAACCCACTCACCTTTTGAGATTGGATAGGAATCATACATCTCTCCGAAAAATCCTGCGGTTCCTGCGGGACCAAACTCATCTGCTCCATCATATTTGTCCGACCTAAATCCACCATCATAAAAGAGTATCACTTCTTTGTCTATACATTTATCTTCCAACAGCAACGGCAAACAACGTATTGCAGATGATATAGTGCCCAAATAATACGTTTTTTTATCTGATGGAACCGCCAATGAATATGTATCTCCCATAAAATCTTCCTCATTTCTCCGTAAAGTATGTACTTCATTCAAACTTATTCATTTAGCACTCTTCCGCACATAGGACAGTAATTTATCTTAACACCATGTAATGAGAACTTAGCATTCCAATCTCCAATTTCACTGTCCTCCAGGTAATTGCAACTATTTATAAATACTGAATAGTCTCCCTTACCGCTACTCATTAGGCACTTTCTATCTATCAGGGGTTTTTCAGTGCAATAATAACATATTTCCTTGGTTTTACCTTCTTCAATAAAGCTTAACATATCGTCCATTGCTTGGATTCTTCCTTCGCTCCTAAATGCATCTTCAGACATGATTTGATGATAGTTTAAAATATCGACCACCTCTCTTGCACGTTTCTTATAATCGTTCGCCCAGGCTATTAATTCTTCAATCATTCTCACTCCTCTCCATATGATTTGATCAATTTTTTAGTTGCTTGAATACCCCAATCTAATCTTTCGTTTTCTTTCTGGCACTTTGCTCTCCATTTCTGTAACTCTTTCTTCGTCTTGTCTTCGATACTTATTCCACGCATCGCATCAATAAGGGTCAATTTAATATCTACTCTGTCCTGTTGGTTTACTCCTGGTATGTATAATTCAATGACGGAATTGCACTTATCGATAATTCTTACATTTTTAATTCCCCATTTTCCTAATTCTATCATTGCTCTCCTCCATTATGTTTATCAATTTCAGCAGCCACGTCCAACATCTCTTTAGAAATCTCTCTCAATTTGTCGGCAGTCCTAGCTGTTCCTCCACGACCACCAAAATTCAATCCACTATGTAATATGTATGAATGATTTGACGAATCTTTGTTACCTTCGTTTTTCTTAATTGTTCCAGATACAAAGTTTCCTTTTACGATAATCTCATTGCTAAACAAATTCATCTCTCCTTAGATTACTTCTCCGTCATATGGATTATCCATTTTGGCAATGTAGACTTTCTTTTCTAGATCATACTCCATATAAGCAAATGGATGCTTTTTGTCAGTCTGATAAATTTCCGGTTCAATCGTTAGCTTTGGATTATAATAACAGTCATCGTATACTTCAATATAAACACCAGTTTCCTCTGACAATTGATTTAGTTTATCTAAAAATAATTTATACTTCTCTACAGTTATCATTAACCTTTCATCCTCTCTCTCATGAATTTGCTGTTGCATTAGCACTCTTTAACTTCTACAGAAATGAGTACAAATTTCCCGATGTACTGAGCTAACATGTTTTCAATATTATGTCCTCCAATAGTCAGGTTCTCTGTACTAAGATAGGATATCGTCAATTCTGAATATCCAATCCAATCTACCTGAACATCTAACTCTCCCATTGAACTTAAAATCTGAAAGTTAATTGCCTCATTAAGCGTAAATTCTTTTTCATTTAGGTAAATTTGAATAAAGACTAGAGGTGATGAAAAGTGTTTGAAAATCCCATCACCACCAATTTCTTTTCGGTGATAATCACCTTCATAGTCTGGGAATTCAATATCAGTTAGTTGGTTTGCTATGTATTCACCCAAATTTGTTCCATTGATGCTAATACCATGGTGGTCTTTCTCAATGATTCCACTTATAATTATTTTACCATTTACCATTTTTCAACCTCTTCTTCCGAAACAACACTAAACCCAAAGTTGACAGTACCCATTCTATTAACATAAGCATCTTCATCGGCTTTATAAATGTAATCTTGTCCTCCATATCTAAAAACATCGTCTTTCTTAATATTTTCAGGTTCTATCTTATACCACTCCTGATTTTTCAGCACTTCTATTTCCATTCTCGGCACCTCTCTCATTCTTTATTATTCTTCCTTTTAACTCATCTTACTCATTCGTTAACCACATGAACCTGATCAGGTGTAAACATTGCATAAATTCTCATCCTGTTTTTCTTTATAATCTCCATCTCTTGTCCAAGTAACTTCTTTATGGCTATTGCTTTGATTTTGGAACTTCCATCCCAGTTCATTCATCGTTGCAGCATGGACTAAATAATCTTCGAATGACTCATATTCAAACACTCTAATTTCAAACTTCATTTTTGTCATTTAAACACCTCTCTCATTCTCCTGTTTTCTACCATATTGTCGGTTTTACTTACCAGGGAACCCGATGAAACACGCATTTCATCGTACCAATAGGCCATCTTTAACATCCATTCCATTACCATCAATAATTCGTCCTTCCCCGTCAGTGATTTTAAAACCTGCCTCTTCAAATAATTCTGTTAATTCATCTTCAGTTATATTATTTAAAATTTTTTCAGCTCTTTCATATGGTGAATTCATAGTATCCTCCTGCCATGGTTCCCACACATACAACCCATGACCGTCACCCACCATTTTATATAAATCCGAACTGTGATCTCCTGAGAATCGTTCATTCAAAAAATCAACGATAGCCTCTCCATAATATTCGTTCACGTTCTCACAAACCAACTTGTCGTCAACAGACTCTCTATCATAATTACCTACATTAATAATCTTCACTCTTCATTCCTCTCCTTTCTTTTCTAAATTCATTAAAGTAATCCAATCAACTCTAACTTGATTATATTTTTAGTTTCATCATCCGCAATGTTATAGTATTCCTTTAATTCCTTAACCTTATGTATCGCGTCCCATTTTTGAATATCTTTATTAATATTACTCAGTCTATTTGCAGCATTCTCAACATCCTCGATAGTAGTCCTGCTTCGGATAGTAAATTTGTTAAGATAGGACCCATCTCCATTGAGAGTTCTCATCTTCATCATTAAAATGATCTTCTCTAATTCATATGGATTAGGTTGTTTCATTATTTCACACCTCCATGAATAACGTTAGTCAGCTTCTTAGTTCCAGTACCAAAATACTCTCCAGCACTTTTAAACTCTGTGTATGTAACTGGATCAAATCCTTGTGATCGTGCATGATTGCAATAGCGACCATACTTCTCTTGTGCGAAATAGCGTTTGTCTTCTTTCATTTCCCGATATGTAATCATTTGTTTAACCCATCCTTCCTGAACAACCCTACTCGATAAAACATAGAACTGTCACCGTGCATTATAATTGCACCATGTGTAACATTGCATTTTGGGCAACTCAAATGTGTAACTCTTTTGTATAAACGAACATGTCGCCAATCTTAAATATCCGTTTCTAAATCATAACAATTACAAGTCACTATGTAGCCCATTTCAACCCTCTTCCCCAACACCTCATTACTGGATTCACAATGATCATCTCTTTGATATCAACATCATACACGGGAGGCTCCCCATATGATCCTTCACTCATACACACAAAATCTCCGGCCTCAATTAATACATTTATGTATTTTGCACCAAAATCTTTTTCTGTGAAATGAACCCTATATTTATAGTCATTCGGATACTTTAAGTGTGATGGATGTAAAACTTCAGGATAACTCACCTGAATTTTTCCATAATCATAATTCAATCCCACTTCCCCCTCTTGTCTGTTCTTACATTATCGTAATTAATGGCCCAATGCTCACAAAGTCTTCGATCTATCTTATTTCTCATACGATTATTTTTAGTCTTAAACATCAAGTAAATTAGCTGCTGCTCTTTTTTATAACTTAACTTGCAGCACTTTCTCAATCTTTTAGGCAACTTTTGACACTGTTGATTTGTTAACTGTATTCTGATCACCTCTAATTAAATTTATACAATGTGACTTCATAATCCTCAAATACTTCATCAATCATCTTATAAACTTCGTTCCAATCAGCCCCACCACGATCTGAACCCATTTTAAAAGGTAGCGCTACTGTAAGTTTTTTCGATTTTGAATAATCCCTTAACTTGTATAGTGCAACCTCTAATGCTAATAAATTCGTATGTTGTTTATCTCTTCCGAATCCATGTTGTCCAAAAAGATTAGCAACACTCTTCATGTCACAGGATATGATTTGACACTCACCAAGTAAGCCTGTAGCATATTTACCTTCTAGACACCTAAGACCATATCCAGCAAATACATGAGGATATCTATTCTTGATTTGGAGAGCCAAACCTGATCCCATCATGCCCTTACAATTTACTTGGTGGCCTATAATGTCTTCAGTTGCATCAAGCAGATTGCCTTCTATAATCTTAATCATCCAATTCATCCACCCTATGTTTTCTTATTTTCACCACATCTTCTTCATAGTCATACCAAATATCAAGTACGTCTCCCCCACCAACATCCAGAAGTTTTCTTAATTCTTTTGGTATCACGACTCTACCTAAATCATCTAATCTTCTTACTGCTTTGCTACTTATCACAATTATCCCTCCTCATGAAACGTGCCTTTTACAGAATTTTGATCTTATCGTTGTACAACAACCTTTGATTATCTGGCAGTTCATCATCATGATGAAAATGTCCAAAGAACCATTTTTCATATTCCAATTTGGACTTAATCACGTTAAAGTATTTATGCATCTGGTCAAGTTCAACGTTGGTGTTGTATCGCTGTATAATCCACGTCAGAGCATCATGAGAACATGTGTGAGTCAAGACATAATCGACAACCCAATGATTCTTATCCAAGTTTCTAATACCTTCTTGATATTCCTCAGAGCTAGGCATTTCACGTTCCCACCAAGATACATCAACCTTGCGATACTCTTTGTCATGTGAAGCAGACCCACCAAATGTGAAGAATTTCTTTCCTTCGATTTCGAATACTTGACCTCGCATTAAATGGATTATACTCGGCGTAATATGATGGACGTTACCACCATTCCATTCTGATACAGGATAAGATTCCAGGAGATTAAAATTCTCATGATTCCCATCAATAAAAAGCGTAGTCCAAGGTTTATTTGTGAGCCACTTCAGCCAGAAACGATCTTCAGCGTCATCAGCCCATAGCAAGCCAAAGTCACCAACAATAATGATATAATCCTGTTTGGTTAGAGTCTTGCCTTGAGGGAAGTTCTTTGTGTTAAATCGACTACCTACACTTACTGAACCGTGAATGTCTCCTGTTATGTAGATCATACTTTAGGTCTCCCCTTCACCATTAAACTTTGTCGAATAACTTCATAAACTCGTCTTTCTTTGACGTTGCATCAATGGTCAACTTTGCAATTTCAGAATTCCTTCCCCATGATGATAATACGGTTGTCATAGCACTTATCTCTTTATCTACCTGCTTATCAAACATGTCAATGATTTTCTTGTATTGTGTCTCAGATATCTTTCTCAACTTATCATCACTCCTCTTAGATTGTTATTTCTCTTGCATAGATAAGTTCATCTTCTGTTGGATAATCATTTATTATATTTTGATATCCCCAAATCAACTCATGAAATATATCTTCATCTTTCTTCTTCAGTTCTTCAACTAATTTCAAATATCCATCCACTTCACAGCGAGTAATTTTGGTTGATAATTCAATCTGCTTTGTTGGTATACAATCAAGTTCTTGGTAACTGTACTTGCATACTTCTGATTTGTCGCACCATTCACATGAACAGTCTGCCATATAAATTCTCCTTTCGCATCATAAAATAGACCTTTTATGTTCTAGCCTTCATGCACTTCAATTCTGCTCATATACAGTCCACAGAGTAATTCAAAGTTTTGTTCAGATTCTGAGTCTAAAAACACTTCATCTTTTTTTAAATCTGCCATTGCTTTATCGAACACCGTTTTCGCAGTTCTTTCTTCCATGTAATGTCCATGACTTTTTTCTGCTTTACTCCACTCATCATATTCATGAACGTGCCAAATCTCCATTGCATATCTCCCTTCTAAATGAAAGAACTATTTCAAGTTATCACAATGATTATCTTTATCCGTTCTAAGTAGAATCTCCAATGTCTTCTGAATTTTTTGTAAAGTGTTTTTAATATTGTCTTTTCTGTTTTCTTCATTAAATGTAATCGATAACTGAACATCAATTACCATTTTGTCGTTTCCAATGTCAATCTTTTTATAATCAAAGCCAAACGTCTCATGTGTATTATTCTCTGCTAGTATTTCATCATAAATTCGCTTACTCCAATATTCTCTACTCATTTCTTTTTCTGCTTTATCCATGCGTATTATCCCCCTCTATAAACTCATAGGTGGTATATAACCACTACAGTCATTATACCACCCATAAATTAATATGTATATGTTTACTTTATAAGATTACTCTGTGATTTTCCAATCGTATTTCTCTCCCTGTTTGCTCAATTGAATTGCAGTAACTTCTCTTTCTTGATCATCTTTATAAACCACTTTACCATTTTTATCTTCCGAAATGAACAGATTCTTTTTAAGTTCTCCCCAGGCAACCTTAATGTCTCGCTTGATGAATTTTGACTCGTATTCACCGTATAAAGTAAATAAATCAGATAGTTTGATTCCAGACTTATCACTCGCTTTAATATTATCTATAAGGTCTTCAAGATCTGAAACAGGAATGTCTTCAGAGTAGTTAGTATTCACCCATTGAACTAATTGTTCCTCATCTTTGGTAATCTCGGGCTGCTGAGTACGACAAGTAAGATTTCGGTATGGTAATTTAATGGTCTGGCTAAGTTTCTTTTCTTTCTTACCTTTTGCAACCAATTCTTTATTTTCTTCTTTTTCAGATCGAACCAATTTTTCATGCCACAAATGAAGATGTGTTTTAAAAAATGTAATTCCATTAACATCATTTCTTGTTGAGTTTTCTTTCCACACTTTCAACTTTTCAATCTTAGCTTCCAAAGCAGCAATATTATTATCTGCAATGGCCTCAATACTGGAAATTTTAACTTCTTTTTCGTGAATCATTCCATCGGCCCATACAGCTCCAGATAAATCTTTCACACTCCATGATTCATCTTGCATGTAATGTACCGTTTCGTCCTGATCCTCAATTAACTCTTCTGCTTCATTCTGATAATTGTATGCTGTCATTATTAAATTTCTCCCTTAATATATGTATTTTTACTTATTAAACTTAATATTATTTTCTTGCATGAAGTCCTCTAGAATTGTTCTTTGATCATTTGTTAATTCCAATTCATATGTATAAATCGTTCTATCTTTTGGCAATGGTTTGTTGATTTCATTGTATTCAACAGTATTAATCCCATCGACCCAATATAGTCTGTCTCCGATATCTTGTTTGGCACTTCCTATTTCTGCTTGAATTTCAACATCATAGAACTTGTCTCCGATCTTACAAATCAAACTCACTTCGTCCTCGTAGTATCCTTGACCACAATTGAAGAATTCGCGCCCGCAATCTTCGAAATATTCTACAATTTCACTTTTATCAGTTAGATATTTCGACTCGTATACGTCATAATCTTCTTGTAAGTACTTTTCCATCGTTTTTCTCCCTTAATATGTATTGTTATTACCGTGAAACCTATCATTTATCTAATTCCTTTGATCTCTCACATATTTATGTATATCAACCAACTCCCTAAATTTCCTCTTGTTCATCATTTCATCAATCTCATCCATCATCTGATACATGGACTCCTGGAAGTCTTTCCGTAGAGATGACGGACAATCCAATTCATTTGGAGCTGCTGCCTCATGACCTTCTTGGCTTTCATGGCAACACGACTCAAACGCATTCCACAGACAGTGTGTATTGTTACACTTCATCATTCTCCACCTTTCTACGTCCGTGCCTTCCTGCCGCCAAATCGTCTAGCATTGCACTGGAAGCATATCCATTAGCAGTTCTCCAGAAAATTATATCGGCAGTTGGATAAACACCGTTGCCACAATTAGGGCAACATCTCTTTGGATTAGTCTTTTTAAACTTCACAACCCTTGGTTTGTTTCCCTTCCATCCACAATTACACATCAATCTAATTGGTTCTGGCTGGTTGTGATATTTCTTAAATAGTTCTCCTGATACCATTAACTACACCTCTCATATCCTTTTAAAAGTTATATTTCACCATACTATTAGTACCAATCTGGAGCATATCGTTCACTTGCCTCTTTTATCTTTACTTTTTCTTCTAAACATTTTTCACAGAAATATGTATCGACTCTTTTAAAGTAATCAGTCCAGCCGTTTGATTGTCTTGTTTTTTTAGTATCTAAATGAATAAATTTATGTTCACAACTCAGAACTTTCACCTCTTTTTTATCAAATTACAATTTGATTAACCTTTCATAACAAGCTTTGATTACTTTTGCGTCATGTAATGCATTATGTTTTACACCATTCATTCCTGCAAACATTTCACGATTTATATCTGGATCAATACCTTTAATCTTCATCAATGTACAGATGTCAAAGGGAATGTAATACACCTTTGATGGTATTCTAAATGCATGTCCCCATAATTGGTTAAACAGAACCCAATCATAGGATAAACAATCGGACCACATTTCCACCTTCTGAGTAGAACCAACAAGTGAGTCTAACCAGTGATGAAGCTTTGTCTGTATGAAGAATGTGTCTCCTTTGTATTGCAAGTGTTCACGGTCATGGACTTCAATAGCATATGCTTTATCATTCATCAGAAGATTATCAATGACGTTTTCTAATAGCCATGTGTCACCCTTCGCTTGATTTTGATCATAATCTGTAAATTCCGCATAAAACGTTTTTCCATCCTCTGTAATCAATCCGATGCTGATTAGTGTAGTATTCTGGTGTAATCCGGTGAACTCAGTGTCAAAAAACACTTTCATAATACTCTCCTTTTTATGAAATCACGTTTTGATTAGATTATGTCACCATCGCCAAAGATCAAAGCAAATAAGAAAGCTCCACCGCCACCAAGCAAAAGAGTGGCAGCAACACCTACAAAGAAACTGTTCCAATCAATACTATTGATAAATTCTTGCATGTTTATATCTCCTTCCTATGATCCAAAATGTTCTAATTGATTATTCTCCAGAATCTCAATCTCTCGCTCACTAAATCCAACATCATTAAGCCTCAGAAGCATCTTACTGATCTCTTTATTGCTCACTGTCATTCCTCTCTCCACGAATCGAGGAAGTCTTACAATGGTTCCTACAATATCTCTGGCTCTGCCTTTGTTGTAGTAAATCTTACTTCCACTAACAAACTTCCAATCACTCAGACAGACGACTTTGCCATCTCTCCAATAGGTCATATTGTGTAAAAAATCAAATTGATTAATCACTTCCTCAGGCTTGCCAACCCATTGAGTAATGATCTGGTATTTGCCCAAAGTAATTGCATTTTGAGTAATAGTCATATTGATGCCATTGTACAATCCACCGCTTCGCACTTCACCTGTATAAGTTGCCTGTTTAAGAAAATAATCTCTAAGTCTTTCAACTAAATAGTTTGACTCCACAAAAAAATCATAATCCTTTGGTTCCTTGCCATGATAGAGACTGTAAATGCAGCCTCCAGATATGTACGATTTATCAAAGAATTCTTTTTGCAATTCTTCAGGTAATAGTTTAATGAGATTATCTTTAACATACAGAAGTTCATTGTTGATCTTATTGATCTTTTCATTATGTATTTGCTCTGATGTCTTATATGTATTTTTTAAAATTCCTATCTTCAACAGCAGTTGTTTAATTAGTTTCACTCTGTTCTCCTCTCAATTTCTTAATCAAATTCTCCTTTCATTCAAACATCATATGACTAAAACCTTTTTCTTCATTAATTCCCCAATGTTCAAATTGAGATTTAACTGTTTGATCTTTTGAAACAACTATGTATAAATCGCCCAACTTACTGAGATAAGAGTCTTGTGCTTCATTAACATATTCAGAATCCCCTACCCAGTCTACATAGAATTCATCTTTTGTTTCATCGTCATAAATCAAATTCACTGAACAAATATCTCCGTTCGATAGTCGTTCGAAGGCGTTGTGTTTATATTCTTCGATATCAAACGCAAAATAATCTTTATTAGCGTGTTTGCTAATCGCAATTGAAAATAGATCACAAGTAGTCATATGCGTAATACTTTGATAATGTTTTGTAATATGATTTTTCAAATCTCTTACTTGAAAATTGCCTATGTGTTTGCCCTCAATGATCAATACTTCACAATTTTCTAATCCAAACTCAACCGAAGTTATTTTCTTCAATTAATCTCCTCCCCTTTGTCTAGCAGAATGTCCCAATATTCCGTCTCACCGTAAAATTGTTATTATCCAATTCTTCAATCAACTGTTCAACACTCACAATTCCATTATATTTATTTTTTATCTCATCAATCAAAACATTCAATGCCTTATCGGGCTTGCTTTTCTTTGTTTCAGGCTCACTTACCAATATATACTTCGTCAAACCGCCAGCCAATTCTTCAACATTGATTTCGTAACCAGCAACATACATCTCCTGGATTCTGGCACTGTATCGCAGAGCAACCTTGACCAAATCCACATTGGTTACACCACTATTCCCGGCAGACCGAAGCAGATTGAGAATCTTTAGTCGTTGTGATTCAGTTCTAACTTTAGTTTCAGATTTCATATTATACCTCCTCTTGATTTTTCTTTTTCTTATTTGCTCGACCTTTAGCTAAGTTGGCAGCCAATGCAGCTCTGCGTTCATCGCTCATAACACGTTTACTGTCACTTTTCTTACGGAAGGACACTTGTTCATATCCAACTTTATAGTATGAATTCCCTTCAGAATCTGTCTTATAAGGCTCGAAGCCAGCCTTAGACATCTTATTCATAACCTTGCTTGAGGCAGAGTAGATATCCCACTGATCATCTGCATCCGAAATTCTAATCACCGTTTCACGCTCTTCTGCTAATGCCATTGTTATTTCCCACTTTCATATATATTTTTTTCGTAATAGTTTTAATTCAAATCTTTTAGCATTCTTATAGTTTGTGGATGTCCAACTACCATGTCACCCATTATAAAAACGTCCTTTTTAGGAATATGAATATATCCATACCGTTTCATCCATTTTTTGTTTATGCGTTTCGATTTATGCGTTTTTGCCTGTTTCTTATCAACCATATGTATATTTTCAACAAATTTAAATCCAAGCAATGCTTCACCTTCTTCTTGTAAAATGATGATTTCATACACTCAAATATAATAATCAACTTGTCTAAGCTCACTAAAAAAATACTCTCTCATCATTTCTTTGTCCTCACCAAACTTTTCCAATTCCTTTTCAATATATTGTTGTGCGAGTTTTTCTAGGGTGAAGACACCTTTAACTTCGCTGTGAGTTGTGTCTGTTTGGTAATATACTAAAGTAACATATTGCATATTGTCTCCTTCCCTGATGAATTATCAATTCTATTCTGCCTATTCATTTTTTCTCCATTCCTTAATCCATCCTTTTAGTCCTTTTGAGGAATAAGAAATCTCACCCCCGAATAATCCAATCCATACTAATGCGAAACCAACACAAGAGGTGCAGTACATATATGCATAAGCAAATCCTCCAGTCATTTCAATTGACGTATCTGGAAAGAAAATAGCAAACACCAGGAACGGAACAGCTAACAAATAAACGAACAAATGATTTAGAATATGTTTTATCAACTATTTAATCTCCTTTACTTCAGCTTCAATTTCTTCATCTTCATTCACAACTTTAATTGTTATACCGTTCGTAACCTTCTCCCACTCCTTAGAGTCGAATCCTCTAGATTTAACTCGTACCTTTCCATAGCCTTCAATAAATGTATCATTTCTACTTACAAGCCCTGCTCGTTGAATGGCTAGATTTTCTGCGTGGCCCTCAATTGTTTTACAGTCAAAAAAGCAGTCACTGAAATTATCCATCCACTCTTCATTAATAATATCTTCGTCTATTTCAACTATATATGTATTGGTTGTCACTACTTCACATTTAAAATATTTCATTTATAAATCCTTTCTCTTCTCGCTGATGTATTTTTTGAAATCTGTCTCTAGCCACTTTGTTATCCGCTGATATCTATTTACATCATAATAGCAATTATTTTCGTTGTACCATTCAGTATAGTCGCTGATATTTTTCTCACTATTACAATAAAAACATGACGGAATACAGTTACTCAGATCATTTGCTCCAAGATTAATTGCATGCTCTCTGGCAAAATCCTTCTTTATCCTTTTTCTATGTATTTCAATAGGCATGCCACAGTAAGCGCAACAATAATCAAAATATTCTTTGCATTTATTCCATTCTTCATTTTTAATATCGTGCTTTTTATTTTCTCTATTTAACATATATAATCTAGCCTTCATTTTTCCATTTTGAGAATTTTGCCAGAGTTTTTGATATTCAGCCCTCATTTCTTTATGTTGCCTTGAATAATCTCTTTCTCTTTTTCTAATTTGTTCCCCTTTTTCTATTCTTCTGTCTTGATGATACTTCTTCAGTTTTTGATCTCCCTCGTTATAATTTTTCTTTTGAAATTCCTTTCTGCTTTCAATAAAACAAGTCTTACACCATGAAGTTAACTTCAATTCATTGATGTTTTTCTTTTTGTTTCTATTGATTAACTTATAGAAATAATCAATTGATGCTGGGTATGAATTCTTGCATTTCGTGCATTTTCTTAATTCTTCAATCAAAATCAATTATCCTTTCTTAATTACTCTCAATATATTTCTTGACTTCCTCATATGTATGGAACATACATCCCGAATCCTGTACAATTTCTTCGCCTTCTGCATCCAAATAATCGAAATCCACATCCCAAACTTGATGTTTTTTCATTAAGTCAACCAATTCCGGTCTTTTAATCTCATGGCCTTCTTTAATCAGTTTATCTTTGTAATACAATCCTTCCCAATCATCCAAACTTACAATGATAAATTTATTTTTCATAAACATCGATCCGTTTCTGTAGTTTATTTTTACTACGCTGTTTCTTAGTCCGATTCTGAATTTTTTGCAAACGATGAATCTCATGTTGTATATCTACCGTTTCTCCCACACCTTTTAGTGCGCGCGCAATAGCTTTTCCTCCAGACTCAAATCTGTATGCCATATTATTAAAATTATCAAATAATTCATTCATATTTTTATTTGTCACAGGGATAGTGCTAATTTCTTTCTTACTAAATAGATTAAAAATGTTAAACTTCATTACAATCATCTCCTTTAATAATATTTATTTTTATAATACTCCTTACCTGAAACTTCTCTGTATGTTGCCTTGCCACATTTCAAACATCTGCTAAGTGTTTCTGACTCAAAAACCTCTTCACCGCAGCTCACGCATTTGTCTGAGTCAAAACCAATTTCATTATCAATATTCAATCTTTCACCTCTTTGAAGGAAATGCGGAATTTATCAAATTAAATCTCTTTATAAACCGCTCTAAATCTCTTACCATGCTGAATTACATTATCAAATTCATCTTCTGTTTCAATTCTTTTTGTATGACGGATGATTTCGCTTGGAGGATATGGAAATTCATATGGTGAATAAACAAACACCTCTGTTGATCCCCTCCATGAAATAAATTCAAGGCCATTATAGCCTCTCCAGAATACTTCTGATTTCATTTATTGCTCATCTCTCCTCTTTTTCTTCACTTCTTTAATCAATGTCCAACCATAGTTTGATCAAAACTCTTCTATTTCGTATCTATTTAGAGCAACTTCAACAGTCTCCTTGAAATCTTTTGCCTTATCTCTTAATTCCATTAGCTCATGATAACTGCAATCATTGTCTTGAAAGAAAATACATAGTTCTTGAAATCTTTCGAAATTGAATGTCATAAAATATCACTTCCAATCTAATAGGATATCTTTCACCTCTAACCAATTGTTTACACGATAAAATCTGTCTTCATCTCTGTTGTGTGGAGCATCAAACAATATTTTATTCCCACTAAACGACTCTAAATTTGCTGGCTTGTCGTCTATTAAGTATTCTGCTGCAATAATTGACTTATCTCTTGTGAATACGAATTTGTCGGGTGCTAGAAATGGGAAGTGTTTAAGCAACCAATTATGCTTTGGAACCACATTATTAATGTTAAATGGCGATGTAACAACATAGATGTCATATGTATTATTTAGTTCTTGTAAAACATCTTGACTATCTTTGATTACAGGAAGATTGGCAAACAGTTCTGGGTCGTCCATATAATCATATATCTTCTTGTTACATTCGGGCTTTGTGATATGGCACCAATTCCAAGCGTTGATTTCTTCGGGAGTTAATGTGTCATTGTAATCATTGTTATATCTTCTTACCCACTCAACCACCAAATCAGCAATTACATTATCCTGGTCTACTGCAATTCGTTTTTTAGCCAAAATCCTTCACCTTCTCTGAGTCGATCTCAACGGCTTGAGCAAACATAGATCTACACATAATGTGAGAGAGATGTTCGTCGCTCTTATCGCCAGCTAGATAGGCATAGGCGTGAATAATAAGATGATTGAGATGTTCTTCGATAGGGATGTCTCGCCAATTGTCTGCTCCATATTTATCTGCCCCATACTTTAGAACTTTCGTCATTTCGAACATAGCTAGAGGATCTAACAAATCAAATCTGTACAATACTTCTGACTGCTTACCTCCGAATTCATTTGTTACGGTTGGCGCATCCTTTCCTACTCCATCCACCTTCTTCATTAGTCCACTTCCTTTTTAATTATTTGAACATGCAGATTTTGTCTGCCAAAATCTAAAGCACGATCTAAATCCTCAATATAGATATCTAACTTACCTTCAGTAATCGCAGAGCCTCTATCGCTACAAACATATGTATTATCAAGTTCTTTTATTTTCACCCCTGTTCCAAATTCCATTGATTTGGGGCAAGCGATAGAACTACCTTCAACGGTACGCTTGCCGTTAGCCTGAATCCCATATCCTTTTTCGCCTTTGTGTTTTTGCGTAGATTCGTAACCATTGGTATAGGCACTCACGCTGTAGATTTCCCATTTTCCTTCTGTCTTTACGATGGATTTTGGTTGAACCTTCGCAGCTTCCTTCTCATTTTCAGTCTCAACAGTTTGAACAATTTTCCTCTCAATTGGAATAGTGTTATTTGATTCTCTAATTTCATTTGCATTTTGAATGTTTGAATGACTCAATGCAAAAGCGAACATCAGAGACAGAATGATCTCTAGCATCAGAACCTCCACATTTTAGATATAGCCCCACATTTTTTTGTGAGGCTATGTATTTTTATTATTAAAAAACTAACTATTGTTGTTCTACTTTAAACCAAACTCCAATAGAACTACCTTTACGCATTGACTCTGCGTGAATGTACGCCGCATCATATGTATCAAACTCCAAAGTCTTCTCGTGGCTACAAGCATATCCCGCAAATTTTTCTCCACCATACACTTTTACTTTATACAACTCAATCACCCCTTTAGTCTTTAAAATCATATCTATATGTAGTATTTAATAATTATTTTAACACTACATATAGACAATAAATCATGATCAAATCTGTCTTTTATGAGGTCTTAATTATTCTTTGATTTCTTCTGACTTATTGACTTCATCTTTCAGAGCATCAAGAACTACAGCCATAACCTCAACTTGTCCCTTTGCAAAATCAGTTACTTTTTTACCTTTTCCTAATTTCCCCTCAATAATTTCGTTTACAATTGTACCCTTGTCTTCACTGTGAAGTTTTTTACCAAGCTTAATAATTTCTGCTCTCAGTTTGTCATAGTCAAGATCTTCGGATTCTAATGTTTTCTGTTGCTCCTTATATGACACAGCCTTGATTCCTTCAGCTTTTTCTTGATCCTCTACAGCTTTAGAAATCGCTGCCTCTAATGCTTCTGCTGTGAATTCAGGAAGCGAAGTGACAAGATAATCGAAACGACTTCTTGCAAAGAATTCAGGCGTTTCAGCCATATATGCCGATGACTTAATTACGCTACCTTTTTCATCAACACCATTAGAACGAAGGTGGACAATAATATCTGAATTGTCAACCACAGGAGCAATGGCTCTCTTATCTCCTTTTGGGTACGCTCTACCTGTATCATCAACCACTTGATGAGCGATAAAGATAACGGTGAAGCCAGAGCTAACCATTTTATCGATTTCTTCCCAAAATGCCGTACTATACTCGCTCCATAACCCATAGCCTTTATTACCTGAAGCGATAGAATCAGCTTCATACTTGTCACACACATACTTAGTGCAGTAACGAGCTGCGGTTTCTACTTCGTCTAGGATGATTGTCTTGTACATTTCTTTCGCCTTGCCAATTGTCGCCTTGCCTGTAATTTGTTTATTGACTTTAATGAAATCCGACCAACTATTGATTGGAGCAAAAGGAACACCAGCGATAGCGTTTAATCCTTTTTCAAATGCTAGATAGAATGGCTTTGGAAACCGAGTCGATTGCTTTGTCTTCCCGAGTGCGTTTCCTCCATAAACGAGAATAACCTTTCCTTCTGTGCCTTTTGCTACTACGGAAACCTGTGGGTTAAAAATATCTAATGATGACATATGTATAAAATCTCTCCCTATAATTGATTTATTTTTTAATGGTGAGTGGTAGTTTTTATTAACCGACCACCACTCGATTTAATATTATTTTATATATTTTTACTATGTATTACTCAGAATGGCAAATCTTCATCCGAAATATCTAGAGGCTTCCCGTTATTAAATGGATTTTCTTTTTTGTGTGCATCTGGCGCAAAAGGATCTTCTTTTGGATTAACAACATGAGAATTTGACCCAAATCCAGCATTATTCGAGGATCCAGCGTTTCCATTTTTCTTTTCCTCTTTTTTCTTTTCAATTGCTACGTCACGCTTTTTAAGAGCTTCACGAATAAGTACAATGTCGTAGGCGTTTTTATCATCTTCATCATACGGTGGTGTTCCGCCTACGATAATATACTCACGAACCTCTTTGCGGTCAATTTCTTCTTGTGGATCTCCAAATCCAACTTCAACCAGTCTTTTCGTGACAATTTTTGTATTTACGATATCACCATAAACTTTAACTGTCTGACCCTTTTCATAAGTATCTTGAACATAATTAACAGACGTTGGATTTTGCACTACAAAATCAAAGGGGAAGATTTTCTTTGCGTCATCCTTTTGTTCTTGGTAGTTAACAATAAATCCTTTTAGAATCAGTCTTCCAGTTTCTTCACCATTCCGCGTCTCCGCTTTAGATCCAGCAATTGCCAATTCAAGATTAAACTTAGCTTGTGGCTCAAAAACTTCATCCGACTTAATGCGATTTACAAACTTTGCAGAAAGTTTGGGATACGATCTCCATTCGCCGTCCTGACCGACATATTCATTCTTTCCAACTTTACCATTATCGAATTTGCCAGAAGTTTCAATGCGAACTTTATCAGCATTCTCAATACCATGTACATCAATTGTCTTGTATTCGTCACGAATAGTTACTAGTGTTTTAAAAAGACCACTTACTTCTTTCTTTTGGTTCATCTTAAATGAGAATACATTTACAGTGTGAATAGACTCAGGAGACACTTGAATATCAATTTCTCCCGAAATGGCGTCCTGCCCATTGATCGGTTTTTCTTCAATCCGAATATCTTTTACAATGCCTTCGATGTGAATTGTGTTAATGCCCTCTTGTAGTGTTTTTTCGTTAGCCATTTTAATTTATCTCTCCAATTATGTATTAGTTTAGTTTTTTTAAATAAGTTAATATGTTTAGTTTATTGGACACTGCGACTCATTTCGGTGGACTTCGCATTAAAGAAATACTCTCACATCCTCTCAGAATCCGAATTTATTAACCTTATCGACTTTAGTTTCTTTTATATCATCAAATGGTGATCCATGAATCACATCCGATTCCAATTCTTCTGGCTTATATCTTCCCTGAACTAGCGAGGAAAGATTACCTCCAACAATCTCCAATTCTTTAATTGATGATCCAGCAATAACTTCGTATCCATCATCAGATAAAGTCATTGGAACATAATTTCTTATGTTTCCATGGATCTTCAATGTGGAACCAACCTGAATATTACTTTGAAAATATTCAACAAGCGCAACGGAACTTTTGTCTTTAATGTTAATCACAAACTTGTACGGGATGATGTCAAATCCATCAGAATTACGAATAATCAATTTGGTATTTACATTATATTTACTAGAAATAACTTTTTTGATATCCATAAATACTATCTCTTGAGTGAAATAAGATTCGTTCAGTAGACTTGCTTCATCTATAGAATATATCTCAGTGATGATGAAGCTTTCTTGTGTCTCGCCTTTATATTCATTGAATCTTAATGAACCCTTGATTAACACGCTTGATCCATCTTTTAAGTTGTCTCTCAGGTGCTCTGTTGCATCATAGGCTATTAACTTAATATCTTCTCTGTCTAGGCCATTGAGGTTAATTTTGACTGGTTGGAAGTACTTATAGCTCTTGTACTTGTGACTATATTTTTCATTCCAGTTAACCATGATATGATTATTCTTGTCATATCTCTTTGTCATTGGATCAACTTTAAACATTTTTATCTTGTCCGACTTATTCCCCATCATTTCAACATATACAAATGCATTACTGCTCACTCTCACGCCAAATTGTAGCCTGTTCCATTGTCCATTTTCTGTCTGTCCATCAGTGTAAGCCTTAGTATTAGATAGACCAGTAATGATTCCTTTGATTTCAAACTTACCGTATGTTGGTTGCAAACTCATTCACTAACCTACTTTATATGTATTAACTTTTAAAAACAAAAACTTCTTAATCACCACCTTCTATTGGAATATCTATAACCTCACTTACGTAAAGATATATATTCAACATGCTTTCGCATGGCGTTTTTAAAATCAATGGGTCTCATCGGACTTGAACCGATATTATCTGATTTATGAGATCAGAGCCTTAACCATTAGACGAAAGACCCATGATGCGGATGGAGGGATTTGAACCCTCATGTCTCAATGACAATGGATTTTAAGTCCATCACATATGCCAATTCCGCCACACCCGCAAGTTTCTTATTAATCTTGATGAAATTATTATTTCCTCAACCCTTAGCATGTTCCTCTGAACCTCCATACCCTTATATTACTCTAGCCCTTCCATCATGTCAACACATTTCATATATTTACTTTATAAATCCATTGAACCGAACAGTTTGTAGTCCGGTTCATATGTTTTTTTATAAATTACGTGTATAACAGGAAATCCATAAACCAAGTACTAGGCGGTAGATCACTATGTATCTCAAAAATCTTTATTGCGTTCGTCTGATTAAGTTGCGACACTTTATAGTCATTTAGTGGCTCTTGAAACAAATCTTCTAATGCCGATTTACTATCTTTATTAAAGTGAGAACAAAAATCACTTACAGTGTAAATTCTATTTAATATATCCTTATCTCTTTTTTTAGATAAATATTCATCTATTTCCCGTCTTGTCTTGGATTCACCGCACCAATTAATAATATTGCTTATATCGTCTTGATTTTTCAAAACAAAAGTAACAAAATTCCAAAACTCAAATGCAGATTTCTCAACCTTTAAGATTGGACTTAACTGATTTTTCATTACATATCCCCTTTTTGTATTTTTCTCTGTCGGCTTGCAAAATATAATAATTTATCTGTCTAAACCCTTACATATAAGTTTATACCTTGTCTTATACGTAATCAACCATAGACATGTTGCAGCGAAAGTATGTTGACCATTCCTTTATTTAGTACTTATTGCAATAATTGTGTCGTATAATGTCGATATATATAGTAAGAACGTTTGTTCCTATTTTTATAGTAATGTAAACATTTCATTTATGCAAGACAATTATCATATATGTTGGATTTAAAATTACAGCCTTCTAAATAATCCTAGGCAAGTCTTTATTACTTTCATCCTTTTATCAGCAATCGTTATCCTGTCATTTTCCTTGTCTTGCCCATAAATAAGTACGTTTAATTTACAATCTATTTCTGGATTCTTATTTAAATTTGCTATAATGCCTCTATCTGTTCTTATAAACCCCTCGTTTTTTTCTAGCAATCCATAAGACTTGTCGACAGAATTACAATCCCTATATTCTCCATTATCTGTTTTATATATCCTATAAGATCCCTCTCTTTTTGTGTATTCAGTACGAACATGCCTCAAATCTTTAATTTCTATCCATTCGGCTTCTTCTGCGAAGTCTTTTCCGTCCCACTTTAAAACCATTATAGATCTCATAAAATCTCCCTTCTTTATTATGAGAGTGCCGTGGATACTAAAACAAATGGCATCCACGGCCTAAAACTTACATCATATCCGCTGGCACATCTTCCCCATGCAGGAATGTCCAGCTTGCAACAGAAACAGTCAGCAATACAATCATTGATAATCCCATTCCTACGAACTTCATATACTTGTGATTAATCTTCATCTCTTTTCACCTCCCTTAATGGAATATGAAACAGGAGGAGTGATTGTATAAAAATTGAAGTTGATATGATAATGTCGAATATCAGGATGCATATAATTATGATTGCTACTGATATCACCTTAAAAATAAAGTGATTTTCTTTTTTAACTATTGTTTTACTTGCTATTTTTGATGGAGAATATATTAGACACATCATGATACTAACCAATAATATCACTTTGTGATGGTCGTATAGCAAGTAACTATAATTAACTATAAGATAAATTAAAGATATTGATACTATCACACATATATCTGCATTTTTAATATGATATCCACCCGAGAATTGTCTCAATATTACAAATGGTATTGCTGCTTTTGCATATTCTAAATAATCTCCAGTAATCAAAGCGATTATAATTAGTGAAACAATAGGAATTATATTTGTGATAATAAATTTTACTGAATACTTAGTCTGAACAAACGATGGCATTTCATCTGGATAATCTCCAACAAGCCATTGGGCCATTTTTATAGAAAATGTATCAATCAATCTCATCTCTCTTTTCTTTCTTGGTCTCTAGTATAAAAATATTTATTAAGCACAAAATCCAGAAGATTATTTCTAGGATTACATTATTAAAGTTATATATATTGATGAACATCAACATAACGCAAGCAGACGTAAGTAAGATCACATTGTTTATTTTGGTAAATTTAATTCGGTAGGTGTAATCGTTAGGCAAGGTTGTGAAGTGTTTTTTGAGTTTTCTTAGCAACAAAGTTACAGATATCAATATTATTGCACTAATTATTTGTAAGGAAGGTCTCAAGAAATCATTATTTTTAATTTCATTAAATCTAATATCGGTCACATACGATGTCACCATTATCAAAAATCCCTGAATTACTGCCTGCCCAACAAACCCCATCAATGTTAATCTTAAAGACGAAAAAACCGATATTCTAAAATACAGTATCAATGATAAAAATAATATCGTTATACTAATCAATGGCTCATAATCTTTTAATGAGTCGTGAGTAGATATATAGTAATTTCCAATCGATATAACTAAAACGGTTAGTAATATCTCTCTCCAATAATTTCTTAATCTGACTTTGAATGATCCGAAGGCAAATATAAAAATTGATAAGCCATCAATCATCGAAAATAGTATGTATAACAAGGCACTTTCCATTTAACTTATACTCCCTCTTGTTAGTTAATTAAGTAAACATATATATATTACTTATAAGTCAATATTACCATGATATTTTTCTATGTCAACTATTAATTACAAATAAAAAAGAACAAGTTTTTCAACTTGTTCCCGCAGGGTATAGTCTGTTTATAGTTTTTAGGTTTAGACAGTCTTTAGATAACCTGTGTACTGAAAGTTCACCGTAATCAAACCTCCGGCACACCTCTAATATTTCTTGTCTTTCAAAAACTCCTCTCTCTTCATATAAGTCTTTTGCATATTTAACCATTCCAGACTTCCTAATGTTTAGAGGTACTAATTCCTTATAATCAAGCCACCTAGATATGTTTTTAATTTTTCGACTCACAAAATTTCTAGGAGCCACTCCAAAATAGGTTGTATTCATATCTGCTGACCTAAATATATACCCATTACTCACCAAAGTTATGTCTCTTGATGATTTCATCTTCACCTGTAGATTTGCATTACTTTTTACGTAGATTGTTTGATTGGCTGCTCTTATCAATAATGTCACTAATTTTTCCGATACTTTCAATTTTCTGATCGTTGTTTCTCCATCTGCATCTAAATTTTTTAAAGTGAGGATATTATTTTCTTGATCAATGTCCGCTAATTGCAATCGAAGTATCTCTGAGTACTCCCTTCCCATCAAACCCTCGAATAATGCTAGAACTAACGCTCTATCTTGTTCGTTTGACAATCTCCCGATTATGTCATTTATTTGTTTTTCGGTATATAAAAATTCTAAACTAGAATCTATAAAACTGCTTATAAATTCTTCAGATAAACCCGCCCCTAATGGATTTATATTATTATCCCTAAGATCATTTTTTATTGCCCATGTTATATATTTTTTCATTTGAGACAAGGCATCACGACTTGAGTTGTAAGTGGTGGGAGAAAGCAACTTCATCACTTGCCCAATCTCATTTACGTTGAAATTATATAAGTCTCTCCCCAATTCTTCCTCTACATAAGCCGCTCTTAGTAAAATTCTTGAGTACACAATTTTAGTTGATTCCGACAATCCCTTTAAATACCGTTCTTTTTGTTCAGCGTTGAAGAATTCATTCCCGTATATATTGTTAGCCAACTGTAACACTCCCTTGAACATATTTTTCAAAATATTCTATAACCATTTTTCTGAGAGGATTAGAATTTATTCCTCTTTTGCTCTTATCATTAAATATTTCAACCAGTTTTTCATCTTTAAAATTAATGTTTCCGATATACTCCTTAAGTTCTTTTAATGGTTTGTTGGTATCCTGAAAATGTTTTGCTATTACAGTATATCCCAAGAACATTAATGGATGGTTTATCAAGGTATTTGAATATTTGCGTGGGTCTAATATGAACTCATCTACATAGTATCCAAACAAGTACTTATAAAAGTTTATTAAATATTCAGATACTTCATCAACGTCTAATCCACTTTTTAGATTAAAAGAATGCTCTATCCCATATGACATTATATCGAATGTTGTTAATTGTCCTGTTATTTCGCTTATTTTGGGTGCGGAGGCGATCTTACCCTTTTTAAACTCAGACTTCGGATGCTGTTGTAGTTCTTTAACAACTAGATCTGAATTTTTCACAGATAATAACTCTTTTCTTCTCTCTATTTTAACCGGATTTATTGTATTTATTTGTCCAAAATACTTTTGTGCTTTCGGAGTGTCGTAAGATCTAATAGACAGTATCATATCTTGATTTAAATATTCATTCATTGTCATGGCTCTCGAACCACCCTCTAAACGGTGAAATCCATCTAATATTGAGACCACAGCTCCATCGTTAATTGTAAACAATCTTGTATTTTCATTGTAAGTAAATGGTTTTACCTCGTTCGAATAAACATTTAAAGTAATCATATCTTCAAGGTAATCATCGTTAGCCATTTCAGAAGCAATACTTTTAACACTATTTTTGTTTAGATACGGAGTTGGAACGACTCCATCTCTTTTCATTACGTATACGGCGCTTCTTTGAGTTTTATAATCATAAAAGATTAACTGAGAATTAGACATCTGTACCAAAAATGACATTTTAACAGATGTTAAAAAACTATCTTCTCTTATTTTTTTCACATCTTCAATAACTATAGGGAGCATCAATCTATTTTCAAAACCATAGACCTCTTTAATATTTTGGTGTGCCATTTCAATCTCATTTTCAGAAAACCAGCGTTCTGGAGACATGTCATCGTAACCAGTTACTTCATGTATTACTTCCGTGATGACGCACAGTAATGATTCACTGGCTGCCGATAATGCTTGATCTCCTTTCGATATATCTTCAAAGGTTCCCAATGGAACACCTTTATCCTTCAATATACTATTTGTTTGATGGACCTTTTTTCTTGTTCCTTTTATTTCCCTAAAACGTTCTTGAATATGTCCCTCTAGTTCTTCTCTGTCTTTTTTCATCGTTTACATACACCCCTCTGATTATTGAGTTATTGTAACATAGTTATAAAAATCTATTTTTAGCAAAAATATTTTAGAATATAATTTTGAGAAGTGCTTGTGTAAATATCGGCCAATACATCTTTGTCTGTTATTTTATTATCATTGATAATTTTCTGTCTTGCCGCCTTAAAACAAGATAAACAAAAGATATCAGTTCCTTCTTCTGGCGTAAATTGCCTAAAGCAGTTTTTCTCGACACATATCTTATCTTTAACTGCTACCGCCTTACCGTATGGCCTATATCCGGCCTTACGCATAGAATCTACCCAACTTAACCCCATCCCCCGGAGAACCTTCTGAGATGGCTTCAAGTTCATGATGTCGTATTCTTTACTTGTTGGTATATACCCTAATTTTTTAATTGTTTGTTTTAGTTCTAAAATTGCGTTATCGTTTGTCGCGTATTGAGCATTTGCCATTTTAACATCTGCCACACAAACTATTTCTGACCATCCGTAGTGTTTGCATATATAGTCATAACTAGGTAGCAAGCTTGGTGTAGACGACTCATATAATACTTTAGACACTTCTCCATATTCTAGGGCTAATATCTTTAAATTACTGACTGCCTTAATTTTGTTTACGTTTATTAAATACTCTTCTTTATTAAGTACCCCACACAATTTTAAAAACTCAGGGAAAGTTATATTTAACTTGTTTTTCAGGGTTTTCCATGCAGGAATATCTCCTCTATTTTTATCATACAGCTCAGTTGTTAAATATCCTCCAACTTTAGACGAGACTTCTTTTACTCTTTTTACCAACTCTTTATCAATAGTCATACCTTTAGTATCTCCTTACTATCAATATTCTATTCTCATCTTATTCGACATAAGATGGCCCTTTCCTTTATTTGTATCCACTAAAACATCTTCTACCAAATAAACTATCTCTTTACACTTACTGCAATTCCATGTTTTTCTTTTATATTGTGATTCTGCTGTATAAGTTGTTCCACACTTACAATCAACCTTAATCACTATTGTTTGATTACTGTATGCTTTATTTAAAATTTCTTCTTCAGTTTTTTGAATAGATACAATTTGATTACGATGAACTGAAAATTTATTATGTACTTTAAAATCGGCAACTAAATTTGAATTCAATCCAAAGTATTCGGCACCTATTGTGGTTACAAATTTCTCATCATTTTTATAACATTGCATCCATTCATCTATCTGACTATTCGAGAGCGGAACTGTATTCTTAATTCCACTGTTTAACGTGTAAGTCATTATATAGAGAGTGTTACTATCTTCGTTATTCATCAATCAATTATCACCTCCAATAGATAATTTACTTCATTAGATCTAAAAGTCAAGTGATAAATAAAACAAAAAAGACTCTTACATATAAATAATATCATATGTATTGAGCCTTTTATATATTTATTTGTCGATTTATGTAGTTTTTTTATTACATGTTGTTTTTATGTAGTTTTAAAATATGCTTCAGACACACATCCAATTACAACTGTCAAAGCATTATCCCCTCACCTTTTACACTCTTATTCAGTTGTTAGATGAATAACATTATCTTTAATGGTCATCTCACTAACAAATTCGACATCGCTTATACTCAGACCTCTTCCTCCAAGTAGTCTTTCGCCTACTGCGACCTTTAAATGATATGTGCTGTCTTCTGTAAGTTCCTGTTGGCAACGATACTTAGACTGCCACACATAGCGTTGTTTATCTTGCTCAAAAACATAGGTATGTAGATTCGCTGGGCGAAAGTATCTGTCCGTATAATCCACACCGTAACTTACTTCGATTAATTTCCCGATGATGTCAGTCTTGTTGTTATCCATATCGACCACCATCCATCCTTTTAAAATGTTTAATAAACTTTGATTAAATTCATTGTACTATATATCATTTAATATGTATATGTTTATATTATAAATAATTTATTTTCTTCTTTTCCTTACAACAAAATTGTCTATGGTATCAAAAATTCTATATAATTTAGTTATAAAGTCAATCAAGTCATCTGGATTATTGCTCCGTATACTGGTGTTAATCCAAGTCTCAACTTTTGTAACATTGTCTTTGAAAACAAGTTTCTGTATGACGTACCTCTTAGTTGTCATTTCTGCGATCTCCCGTTGTAATTATTTCCCTATGATTTTCATTATCGGTCTGATATATTATAAAGACATAGTTGATTAACTCTCTGACACTCAGTTAGAGAGAATTTTTTATGTCTATAGAATGGAACGATTATCGTTCCAGTTAAACATATTATCAATATACTATTACAAGAACTTCAAGTCAATAGTCAATAGAGAATTGTTTACAATAAAGGGAGCAATAATATGCCTTGGGTTGAAATCACACTAGATAAAATACTAATCACAAAGAATATGACCAGGAGAGAGTTGTCTAGAAGAACAAAAATCAGACACTCGACAATTAATGAGTTATGCAATAATACCGCAAAACAAATACCATTGAAGAATATTACTTTAATATGTGATGAATTAGAAATTGAGGTCGGGGAATTATTTAAATTTCATAAAGGATAGAAATTAAAAAAGAACGCTTCTCCATTTTTCTAACCCGGAGGAACGTCTTTTTAATTTTATGTTCTCGAAAATGTTCTGGTGGTGCTAATTATTAATGCCCTTTCCAACTCTCGTTCATATCTTTTTGGCATGTCCGTTATTTTGTGTATTAACAAACTCTTGTCGATAGTAAAGTGTTGTTCAAACAACACCACACTGTCTTTGTGAAAACCAATTTCATTTGCCTTCATATAAACGTGAGTGGGCAATTTTGCTTTTGTCATGCTGCTGGTGATTGGGCAAACCACCACGAAATTTGAGTGTAAATTGCTTCTATCGTTTGATATAACTATTGACGGTCTAACTCCTCTTTGTACTGATCCTTTTGATTCGCCTAAGTCTGCCAAAAAAATGTCAAATTGTTTAGTTACAATACTTTCTGCTCTTTCCATCACCATACTCATAATATCCACTCTCCGATTCATTGATTTAATTTATTTATATTCTCTCTATTCGTTATGTACCTTCAATTCTATGTACTTCTTCTTTAATATTCTATGTTTTAGTATTACTTATTTATATGTTTATTATACATGTGCAATTAGATTATTGCAACACTTATATTTACTATATACACTGATTTGTCAATAGTATTTCTAAGGTACAAAACTTTCTCGTGGTTATTAGGAATAACCTATTGACAAAAAGGATATAAATGGTATTAAACCAAAAAGGAAGGGTTGTTTTATGTGAAGAGAAAAGATCAATGGAGCCATAGCGATGATACCATACTCTCAAAAACTGTTCTAGAAAATATAAGCAACGGAAAAACACAGCTTCAAGCTTTTGACACAGTCTCAGAGACTCTGGGTAAGACTTCTGCGGCTTGCGGCTTTCGTTGGAACAGCGAAGTACGTAAAAGATTTGCGATCGAAATCAAGGAAGCGAAGGTAATTAGACAAAGTATTAAGAGTACGCCCACAAGAAACAATGTAAAATTTGATGATCGAATTTCATTGGATAAGGTTATATTATCTTTACTTCGTATTAAACAAGAATATGAAGTGATGAAGCAGAATCTCGCAGAGAAGGATAAAATTATTTACGAATTCGAATCAGAAAAGAAGCTACTCGCACCTGATTTGAACGACGATATGAGACACTTTCTTCAAATCCTTAAAAGATCAAGTATTTTAGATAATTTAACAAATGTAAACCAAAAAGACCCTGCCAGTTAATGTGGAGGGTTCTTTTTATGATGAAGTTCGTCTTTTATGTTGTTTTATCATTAATTAAGTTAGCTAAAATCTTTTTGATGAAATCTGCTGTCAAAGTTTCATTATTTGTTTCGTTCGAATTGTTTATTAGTCCTTCAGAATTGAATTCTGGAAAACCAACCATTTCAGAAATCAGGCTGCTTTCAAATAATCCTCTGGGTATATTTTTGCTCACTACAGAATCTATAATTCGATTAAGTTCATAATCATCTAGTATTGAATTTATTGAATCTTCCGTTATAAATAGAAAATGAAGATAAGCTAAAATTTCTTTAGATAGTTGCGTCATGTAAGACGACAATTCGCGTGACTTATAGCCAGTTGGCCCCTTATGCACTATAAAATTCCCTGAGAATACTGGACGCATCAAAGCCACTCCTTATATATAGATTTATATAATTTGATTAATTAAATGTAACACAAATCATATGAAAAAAACCAACCTAAATATTTGATTGGTTTATGAAATCTACATTTCAATAAAATTTAAGGAATTATTCCGAATAATATCTTTCTTCTCTTTGTCTCAAGTATTCTTCGTGCTCTTGTTCCTGTTCTCTTTTCCTGTCCTCGTCATCTATCTCCTGTCTTATTCTCTCGTCTTCCTCCTCATCTTCTTCTCTTTTTCTTTCTTCCTCTTCGCGCGCGTCTTCCTCCCACTGTCTCTTTTCTTCATCTTCTTGCTCTTGGTGTTCTACCATCTCTTCAAACCAATCCTTTTCACCGTTCATACAACATCACGTCTTTTCTCATTATTTTATTTCATAAATATCATTTATCTTTGTTTTCGATCATATTCACTCTGTAGATCTCCCCAAAAAATCAAAATGCTTGTTTATGAAACTTTATGTACAAAATATTATCTTTAATTATGGCAGAAGTATACCCTTTATTATCCTTAGAGTCTTGGTACTTCACTATCTCCTGGGCCATCTCCGTTGTCATCTCGCCTTTATAAATATGGAATGTCTACAATTGATCTAATCGGGATCTCGCAGCTTTTACAATTGATATCAACGCGCTCTAAGATAGTCTTAACTGGATCACTTAGATACTGCCAATCATTCTCTATCTTTTTCACCGATTAATCTCCTTTTCCTCAATTACTGATTTCAATATGTGAATATTCTCAATCGTTTCGTCAATGTCGCTTTGTTTAGAGGGATAACTTTCAGATATGTAGTAAGCCCCAAGATCTTTTGTGTGAATGTTTACCATCTTATTCAGCCCATGCTGCGAGATTTTTCTTAAATCATTCTTGTGATAAATCCCCACATTCGTCCCTCCATTCTCCCTATAAAACTTGCATTTAAAACTTGCATTTCCTCTTCTTATATGTATCCAGAATTTAACTTCTTTTAAGAATATTCCCAACAACTTTTAAGTTTTCATCTTGCACAAGATAGGTCACTAATTCGCACCAAACATCTCTCCGTTCACCAACCTCAACTCCATATGTGTTATTAACCTCATCCCACAGAACAACCGCTTCTACCCTGCTATCGCCCCTTAGAACGTCTCCTAGCCTAATATAGTCGCTATTAAGTACAACACCTGTATTATGCTCCACTTTTCATCTCCCTCACGCTATTTAGATAAAAGATGCCATTTATTTTCTATACTATCTCATTATGTCAACGTTTTTGCATATTCCTCCACAACATTTCTATCCCTATTCTCGCAGAGCCAAATACCGCTATCTTTTTTATCTGTTATGTAATAAACATCGCCAAGTGTCCAATGTAGAATTTGATATCCATTGACAATACTCACATTACTATGCATTTTTCAACTCCAGCCTCTCATACACTATTCAATAGCCTTTATCGAAATCAGGCATATTGTCATACGTCCTGTCTAACTCTTTTTTCAAAAACTCCAAACCCTCCGTTGTCAAATATCCAACCAACTGAGGCGTTAAGTCACATAAGAATTGATTGCATTCGTTATATCCCGCAATACCGCCCTCTGAATAGCTGCGATTTAGTCGCATAACACAATGATCCTGTAACTTTTGTTTCTTGGTTTTCTTCACTTTGCAAACCCTCTTTCATATGCCATATCCGTCTGCTTCGCTTTCCACTTCGTACTGTGTATTAGCCTACTACTAATCAATTGGTGAGGTTAACATAGTAAGCAACTGCATCTCCGTCACTATCAACAAACTCCACCTTAGCCGAATCAGCGTCAACAGATTCCCCGCCATTCCAAAAAGCATCAGTTAAGCAGTTTGCTGCGGCGAACTTCTCTATTGCTTCCTCCATAGATTCAGCGAAGGCCGTACCAGCAAATAAGCTGTTCTCAAAATGTGTAAATCTATACCTTTTCATGAATTATCCCTCCAAATTAAATAAGTAACGTCTAACATTTTGGTGCGCCGTATGCGTCTACTGCGTTTTTAATAAAACCATTCCTTTTACAGTGTTATTTGATGCCGTTTTCCAATTCTAAAGAATCCAAAATAGCATTCATCAATCTAACTTGACTCACTGGGTGATCCCATGTTTGACCTACTCTTTTACCTTCTGAATCCCTATATTCCATTTTTAGATACCTCGTATCTTCAACAGTATCCTCCTTTGCCCAAATTTCAAGCCCATTTTCTGTTTCTCCTGTATGCAACCATCCGTTTACTTTTTTCATTATTAATCACCTTCCACATTCTGATTCACAATCCATAATCCCTGAACATCTTCAGCAATCACTTTTAACTGCTCCAGAGCTGCGCACATGGCTCCCCAACGTGTCACCGCCTCTTCCTCTATGGTTCCGCTTTCTCCGCTTGTGGTACGATATTCTAACGTGTGTTTGACCATTTCCACTCATCCCTCTCTTCTTGATTCGGTATAATTTTGCCTAATAGCATCTTGAATTATTTGCTCTATATCATCTGAAGTGCCTTCACTATTAGACAGTTTATCAGCGACAAGAAGAAAGTGTTCCTCTTGTATATTAAAGCCGTTGTCTTCAAACCATTTAATAACTTCTTGTTCAATTCGATTGGCTCGATTTCTTAATTCCATAATTTCATCGATCTTAGCCCTTTGAAGATCTGGTAATTTGAATATATTCTTCACTTCATCTTCAATTGGTTTTAAATCATTTATATTGACCTTTCCATTACGCCTAGTGTCTACGAATAGAACCCCTGCCTTCGAGTGGAGAGATGAGTTCTAATAAGATACATCTTCTCCCATTATTTCTCGTGTTATTGGGACTGTCTATTACATAGGTGTATCCCACTTTAATATCTGTTTGCTCTATATTAATCACCCCACATAATCAAATAGCCATTTCATAGTTAACTTAAAGTTTATTTGAGTAATTTCTCGGCAATGAAACTTGCAGTAATCAAAATCTCTTGTCTCAGTTCTTCATATATCCTCGCATGACGCTTTAGCGCAACTTCATCATCAAAATCGCAATTTTTCATGTATTCGTTAGCACCGTAATCTCTAAATACCAATTTATCGTTTTGATATTTATTTAAGAGTTCTAATAAAGTCATATCATTCATTTCTTTTTCTATAGACAAGGACAGCCACCTCATTTAAAGTTGTTGATGATCAAACAGTCATTTGACTGAGAAACCAGCCTTAATTATTGCTCGACGATGTTTCTCAGGTCTCTTGCCATCATCATCAATATTCGCTTTAATTCTTCCTCGTCTTTTGTTGACTGCTCTGTTAGAATTCTTGTGAATTCAGCAACCTTAACCTCTATTTCTACTTTTTTGAGTATTTCCTTCTCGCGCAACAATTCGTCAATATGATATTCAATTTGGCTCATACTTTTCATTTTATAATCCTCCGATTTTTTATATTATGTATTTCGCCAACCTCATGAAATAAACCTTTCGTCACCTCTATGCTAACTATATTATACCAAATGCAAGTATCAACTGTTATATTCAACAAAGAGACATGCAAGTCCTACATCTATTTCTCCCAGATTTTATCCCTCTGCTTTCGAAAGAGATAAATCAGAAATCATCATATCAATAATTGAATCAAATGTTATTGTGGGTCTTCTCAACGTAAAGAAACTTTTCATGAGGTCATACGGACTTTCAACGTAACCCTTTTCTTGCAATTGAATAAACACCTTCAGAACAAAATCATATATATGATAAGACTCTGTAGATTCTAAAGGAATTTGGAAATTCCAGGCTGTAATAATTCTTAATGCTTCCATTAAATTTTTATTTCTATAATGTCCCTTCGTATATAAAATAAGTTTTTTCTCGCCGTAATTTAACTCAATCATATTATCGATTCCTTTAAGTTGTTTTGAATGCTATCTATGCTCAAATATACACTCACATATTTCTTGTTATTACTTGGGTACTGTTTGGACTTACTCAAGATCAAATGTGGAATACTTTTTAGAAATTCATCAATTTCCTCTGGAAATCCCTCAATGCGTAGTTTAAGCATCAGTGTCTCACCTCTTGGAATTAATCTTTCAGGGAAAAATGTTCCCATCCTAAATCTTCATCTAGACCTCTAAAATATGTTTCTGTTTTTTCTCCGTCAACCCAAACATCAACATTAAAAGAATCAAAATTTTGATGTGGTTCGATTTTCATCGCCTTGTCTCTATCTTTACCAGCATACACAATATCTGCTCCGTTGCTAAAGTATCCGATTGTTATATAGGTTTTCATTGTTGGACTCCCCTTCTAATCAAATCAGACTTTCGTCTGGGTACTTCGTTAGCTGCTACATATGCTAACGCCTCTCTTACTTCCTCTTCAGTTAGATCAAAGTCACTTACAATCTCAGCAACAGTTCCATAACACACGATGTTTCTCGGCATAATTCTAGTACCTATAATGGTTGGTAATCCCCAACATACTCCATCTTTTACTCCAATATATTTATAGCCCTCTAGTGGTGTCCATGTATTAAAAAACTCACTGTACTCGCTTATTTCATTTATGTTCATAAATTCCTCCACTTAAAATCATTCTTTTATTCTTAAGTCTAGATTCATATACTTTTGTCTATTCACATGTTAATATTATCCTGTTTTCATATAAAAACTAGGAGGAAGACTATGTTTAAGAAATTCAAGCTATTTATATGTTTAACCATCTTTTTGTCTATTCTATTTCCTATGTTGCTCATCTCTCCAAACAATGCACAAGCTAAATACGTAAAAGGATATTATCGGAGCAATGGAACTTATGTAAATGGTTATTATCGAAGTGACACTAACAGTAGCTACACGCCTTCAAATAACTATTATCGAAGTGACACCAACAGCAGCTATACGCCTTCTTATGAACAATCCACACAAAGATCTACTTCAAACTATACAGTTAATCTTTATAAGGGAAATTCTTATTATAAAACTGTTCCATCAAGTAATTTGGTCTATATAAAGGGATATTATCGAACAGATGGTACATTTGTGCGACCACATTTTAGGACTCATCCAAATGACTTTTTAACAGATAATTTCAGCTATTTGGGATTATCAACTCTAAAGCCACTTCAAAGTTATTCAAACTTTCAATATAGTGACAATCCGAAAATCGCAGTGATTGAAAATTATTTAGCATATGAAGTCTACGAAAAAAGTCTTAGTATTGAGCAGCTTAATGATTTAAAGAATTATGCTAATTTAATTTATAATGAGAATTCTGGAAATTCAAATATTCTAAACACTCTAGACTGTGGTATGAAATATTACTCGTCATTAGGAATTTCTAATGAAATAGGTTTAGAATTATCAAAATTTGATATTAATGGTAAGTTAACACCTTCCGCTTATTTAAGCCAAATTCTTTATCAGAACAATATTTATTCCTTTGGTGAAGAGGATTTTTACTTTTTTAAGGCATATGCATTTTCATTGGCTGGCAGCAAAGACATCCTTTATGGAAAATACTATTCAGATCGTGCAAAGGAGATAGGAAAATATCTTTATCAAAGAGTTGGATTGAGTGATCCAACATTACAGATCGAAATGGATTTAATGCAAAATTTTGAGTATAGTGGTGAAGAGTTTCAAGATATTGTTGAGGATCTAAATCAGAATTATTTGCATAAATATTCTGAAAACCCTCCTACTGATGTTAACTATTATCTAGACCAAGTACTTACAAACAATTCTAAAACTAAGATGACAAAAACAGAATATTCACAATATGAAGCGTCGCTTCGCATTTTGTCCTATAATAAATCTCTTAATAGTTATTTGGTTAAAAATGGTAACATATTGTATAATAAGGCTGGTTTAAGTACCGATCAGACGATAAATCAAATTTCCAAAGATATAATTATTTTCTTTTAAATTACTTCAGGTCATCAAATGATGGCCTTTTTTATTTTATCTTTCACCGCTCTCAGTCAAATAACTGTTTCATCTGGTTGTAACAATTTTATTGTCGCACTTTAAACACTCAACGCTGCTAATTACATAATCTCCACAATCAAGATCAACATCGCCTTCAGTGTGCAAGTAATTGTATTTACTGTCCGTAATCACTTTGCTCTTTGCTCCACATTTGGTGCAGATAACTTCAAACATATCGTACCTCCTTATAAAATCCTGCATTCGTGATAATTAAACTGTTAACAATGAGGCCAGTGCCTTTGATATTTGACGCTTGCTATCTTGAACTCTTTTCAATTCATTAAAGTTTGAACTTATATCTGCCTCTAAATGTTTAACCTTATCAATTGATTCGTCTCTCAGTTGTTTAGATTTTGTTTTATGTGCCAAAAGGTTCAATTCTGCTATCTCTAGTTGCTTCATAAACTTAAAATCTAGAAACTCCTTAGACATTCTTTTTTCAAGTCGATCATGTTTTTTGAATTCTGTTTGATAGAGCTTTATCAATTTATCTTGTAGAGGTATGTCTTTTACTTTACTAAATATATGACTATCACTATCTGAAACAACGTCGTTTTTGTCATAAACAATAAATGATTTCTCTTTTGAATCCATGATTGTTCTAATAGTTGAAAAATCAATACTTAGATAGATTTGAATTTTATTAGGTGCAACAAACATTTGAGCTTTATTCCCCTTATCACAAGTAGTCTCGCCTATGTATTTAGCATTTCCAAGTAAAGATTTACAAAAATTTAAAGCATCCTGCTTGTTTTCTCTATGATATCTTTGTATGACTCTTTTAACAGCATGATCCTCTATGCCTATTTTTTTAATATTAAGAACAGGACATTCCTTTGTAGCACTCATAACGAATCACTCCTTATATTTTAGTTTGTCTTTATTCAAATATCTGGTAAGCCTCCATCAATTCATCAAGTGTATATTCCTTCATCATCGCTTTAGCATTTCTCCATCATGTTCAAGCGTGTTGTAAATTTGTTCTTCAACGATCAATTTTCTTGCCTTAGTCATTGTTCTGATGCCTCCTAGATATATATTTGATTTATCATTTCTATCCTGAGTTAATCCTATCACAAGATACAATTAGTGTGCATATGTTTAGTATATAAATCTAAAATAAACTATTGACTCCTTTGACAACCACATATCCCCAAAGAATTACAACCACTGCAATAATAGGCCAGTCCCGTTTTACAACACTGATTACATTTGACATGTCTATTCCTCCCCTTCATCTTTACTTGCGCCACCATCAATCATATTTGTTGCCGCCTCAGTTCCTTTATGTCGCATTCTCTGATGAATAGAGTATATATTTATATCTTTATCATACTGACACTTGTAGCAAGCGACAGGAAGCCCATGAGAGACACAATAGTTGTAAGCTGCTTCAGTTACGGGTTTATCGCAAAAGGAACATGAATGATTTTCCATATGCACTCTCCCTACTTGATATTTCAATTAATATGTATATTCATCAAATAGGTAAAAATAAGAGCGATCATTTGAATAATTGCTTCGGTTTGGTGTTGTTATAAAATTGACATTTTACGATGATAAATAATCTAGAATCATCTTAAAGCATTGTTCTTCTTGTATATCTAATTGTTTATTTTGGGATTTTTTCATTATCATTTCAGTGAATATTTCCGCAAATTGTTCTTTATGGTTTATAAATTCTCTAATCTCATAGGCATGGAAACCTAAAGCCTCACCATTGAATAATTGATAATGAATAGCATGACCAATTTTATGAATTGCTGTTTCAAGTATTGATCGGGAATGAAGATAGACAATACCATTATCATATGCCCCATCAGCTATTTCATTTATTGAATATGGTAAATGATCTTTGACAACATATCGTACATTGTCTAATAATGATGGAAAGATGTCGGCTATCCTTTTTCTTGCTACATTATCCAGTATTCCAACGGTAGTAAGAGAAAATAAGTTCATATTCTACTTTCATCCCCTCTCTTGGTTCATTAAATTAAAATCCTACTAAACCATTATTTATCTTCGACTATTTTCCAAACGTTGATGTTCTGTTGCTCTATCATATTGTCTGTTAGGATATTTGTGCTTTCGTGTCCGGTCAGACTAACAAATACCAACTGTTTATATTCCGTATTCGGTGCTTTATAGGCCGAGTTGTCTATAACTTGATCTTTCCAAGCAATTTCACAGCCATTTGATTTTACTGCTTTCATTTTATAATTCTTCGCTAGTATTTGGAGAACTTCAAATAAATTTAAATTTTCCACTCTTACCGCCTCCACACTATGTATTGTGTTCCTCTTATTATTTACTATAATACACTATCCGCAACAACAAGTCAATTATAATATATGTTTACTATATAAAAAGAAAACTACATGACAACTTTTATCACCCATCTATAATTATCACCTCGCCGCCAACATTCATGATCTCAGCTCTAAACCCTCCAGACTCCTCTATAATCCCAATCAATGCGCATCCCTTGTTCCAGAACAAATGATCCTCCACGTTCTCACTAAAGCGCTCAGACGATCCATAAGCACGATATACGCACTTAGATGGAATATTCCATTCAATTTCCTCTTCATTCATATAAATTTCATGAAACACAAATCTACCTTGAGGAGTACAGATAATTACACCTGAATAAGTGTAACCACAATCGGCAAACATGTTGATATCTTCCCAAGTAGCAATACTGTACTCTAAACCTGACTCTATCGCCTCTTGCTCAGTCTGGAATATGTATTCGGAGTAAATAACGTTACCTTTGTCAGAGAGTCTGTCCGTAGCGACAGCGGCGTAATACAACGTGATTTCGTTTCTTCTACTATAATCCTCGGCAATGTTCATTTCTTCATTTCCCCTTTTTATAAATCATAAAATAAGTATAATAGGTTTGTCGTCCATCAGAGATGTTATAAAGACTAATTATGGGTTGATTTTGGACGCAAGTTAACAAAATATTACCTATGTTCAATAGAGTTAACATTTGATATAATACCAATATAAGGGATGTCCTTCTTCCTGTCAACTACATTTAACATCCGTTAACTAGGAGCGATTTATATTGCAAACATTCAGTTTAAATAACCAATTCGGATATCTTATAAAAGAATTGAGAAATAAAAGAAAGTGGTCTCTACGACAGGCTGGAAGTAAATCGGGATTGAGTGCTGCATATATATCTATGTTAGAGCGTGGGCAACATTCGACTAGTGGCAAGGAGATAAAGGTAACACCCGAGACAATATCGAAATTAGCGGCGGCTTATGAATATCCTTATAATATTCTGATGATTCGTGCGGGTTACAGAGAGACTGATGAAAAGAAAGATTTTTTTTATAAGGAAACCACACCTAAAGAAATCACTATCCATGAAAGCGAAGCAAACTATGATGCTTATCTTGAATCATTACAAAATATTATTAATCCTCCAGTCAATAATCCTCCTTTTAGTTTTTTTGAGGAAACAATAGGAGAAAGAATCAGAAAATTACGTGATGAAAAGAAAATATCGGCGAAAGATTTATCAAGCGAATTAACTCAAACCTCAAATAAAGATGGATTTTTTACTTTTAGATTTTTCGAAGAAGAGGAAATTTTACGAATTGAAGATGACGAATTAAAACCAGATTCAGATTTTATCATTGCTATATCAGAATACTATAAAGTTTCTTGTGATTGGATATTGAGAGGAAAGGAATTTGAACATGATAAAACCAAACTAACAAATGAAAACAAATTACTCAACGAAAAGCAAGATATAGCCAATAATATAATTAAACAACTTCACGAATTGAAACATACAGTTAATCGAATGTCAATTGATCTAAATGAGACCTTAGAAGTCGCCGCATCAATCGAAGACAAAGAAAAGGCGCAAAGTGATTAATTCACTAAGCGCCACTTCTTTAGTATTTAAATTGTTGTAAAAGACGGGTTTTATCAGATCACTTATATATCATCATCTTGGGAATAATCGTATTCATAAGGACTCTCTTCTTCCTCAATAACTCTTTCCCTATATAATATGTAGGTCGCCTCTTTCAAGTTTGCATGACGCTCTTCTTCCAAAGCGAGAATCCACCCATCAGAACCCAAAGAGTTTAAAACACCTATAAAGCTATGAGTATCATTAAACTCTTGGTGAATTTCATTTTCCTCATTCTCAGGATTGGTATACACATATGAGAAAATCCAAGAAAACCCATCACGATCAATACTTTTCAACAATTTCCCGTATTCATAATTTTTCATACTATCGTCTCCTCTCTTTAGATATAGTTAATACGCAAAATCCATAAAATGGTTTCTAAATAAATAAGCATTTTATTGTGTTGAAAACTCAATATTAAGTTCTATAAGTTTTATCGTTGGTTCCCATTCTCTTTTATTAATACTTCCGGTATATGCAACATTATTATGTATTGAGAATTTATCTTTTGAACAAATGCCGTGACTTTCTAATTCAAGTAAAAATTCATTTTTTCGATTCAAGTTGTTACAGCGACAATACCACTGTGTAAGCAAATAAATTAATGTATCATCTAAATTAAATTCAAGTCGGGGGCTTGAAAGTTTCTTGTTTATTTGTATGGTTGAATCTTCATTAGTCCAAAAATTCAGTGCCCCATGTGTTCCTCGAAAATTATTCGCATATTCAATCTTGCCAGTAAATTTCTCATTCCATATTTTAGAGGTGTAGAAATATGCCTTTTCTTTTAATTTCAAATTCTCATTTTCAAAATCAAATTCTTTCTTGCTCAAAGCCTACACCTCCAAACTAGATTTTTTTTGATAATGTGATAACCTCACTTACTCTTCTTCAATAAAATTCCCTTCGTTATCATATTCTTCAACATCGATACTATCAATAAAAACGTCTTTAAAGAACTTAATATCATCTTTATTCAGAACAATCATTAATGCCTCATCTTCCACTTTAACATAAACTCTTTCTTCATCTTTATTAAAATCATATCCCGCGATGCCCTCTAAACTATCCAAAGTACCAGGATGAGCAAACAGAATCAATTCATTCTCTGACCAACAATATGTGAGAAGCTCCAGTTCGTCAGCGGTGATATCATAATGAGAATCGACATACCCTATTTGCTTGGGTAGTAGTTTTTTACCCTCGGTGTTGATAAGGTTCATTTTATCCTGAATAAATTGGATGTTCATTTTTATTCCTCCCGTTATATGTATGAATTAATTGTACTACACTTTTATACGCTGGGCCGTAAAACAAGAATTTTATCAATTGTTGATCATTTGCAGACTATTGCTAGTAATAAAAGCTTTAACTTCTGAAACACCCCAAACTTCTTTTGTCCAATCTTTTATTCCACTTACAATATTCTCTACCCTATTAAACTCAACTGAAATTCCTTCTTCAATGAGTTTATCAAGGCATGAAGAATGTCTATATATCTCCATTTGATAAAATTCTTTATGCTCATCTTCGATAAATAGACCTTTTTTCCCTAAAAAGCAGAGTTTGATTTTTTTCTGCTCTAGTTCTGATAATACATTTTCAAAATTCACAATAATCTTTTTATTTTTCATTTCATATTCCTCCGTGTTCTAGTGAAATCACTCGTTTAATCTAATTTATCTATGTTGTACGTTACGGTTATTTGAAACGTGCAAAAGCTCCCATTAGACTAAACAGATCGTCATGATTATCATATCTCAAAGTACATCCACCTGCATTAATTGACACTTTTCCATTTTTAAGAAAAGTAATTACAAAACTAGAAAATCGTCCAGTAGTATATTTTTTCTTTCCTTTAATTTTATTACTGACGATATCTACAGTATGAGAATTTAGGCTATCTAAAAAATGTCTGTACATTTCTATTTGACTCATCATTTTTCATTCCTCCATTTTATCCTAGTTTTCAATTGTTTCTATTTTTACCGTACCCTTAGATAAAAACGAATCTGTTAAGATGAACTTACCATTCATATCAAAAAATTCATTGTTTCCATCTTCCGATCTGAGAAATGTCGCCACTTTAGAAAATGAACCGTAGTTGATCAGATAAATGTTTCCATTTTCCATTCTATTTGCCTCCTATGTATTATCCTATAAATACATTTTACACTACTCACAATATATATTAAATAGTTTTATATATGTTTACGTTATAAAATATGGTTTTTATCGGGTTAAATAATCGGTTTAATCTTCAGCCAGTAGTTTCCGTTTAAATAAATATCTATTGTTCCATCTTCGTTGAACTTAGTATCTTTGGCTTTAGGAATATCAAGCCACGAATCTCTTCCGTTAACAAGTGTTGTTATCGCATTGGTTTGAACCTTGTTGATTTCTCTTATTTGGCCTCCTGCCATTTCGGGCTTCATTGTATTTTCAATGAACTGAATTTCCTTGCCTTTCTCCAGCCACTTTTTGAATTGAGACATATTTTTAATTGTCATTATAATTTCCCCTTTTCATTTATTGTTTTGTTGATACGTGTTAAATACTGAAATACCGTTTCAACAAAACATTTTTCAGAATTGAATCGTTCAACATTAGACCGTTCGTAAAATTCCCCGATTACAAAACCATCTTTGCGACTTACAACCCAGGAACCAGAATAACGATTAAGTTCAGGTATATGTATTTTTTCAGACATTAACCGATCCTCCAATGTAGTTCATTCCATTATGGCAAGTCAACCATTACCCAACCTTCATTATCATATCCTTGATAAACAACATATTCTTCATTCTCTTCTGTTACCATTAGGTCAACTCCAGTCCCATCTTCGTCATAGGCTGAAAAGTAAGCTCTATCCTCATCGGCCTCTGCTGCTTCGATTCCTGTCCAATATCCAGTGCTAATCAGAAAGTTCATAACCTTATGTTTATTCATTATTTTTACCCTCCTTAATATTTTCTTTCTGAAATCCGGTTTTTATTTTATTTATTTATGCTTCGATTACATTTCTTTCATCTGCCATGGCCCATTTAAAATATGCTTTATCTCTTGCTTCTTCAATGTCCCCTGCCCAGATCCCATGCCTTTTTGCTGTTCCACTATTTGTAACATCTACATGAAAGTATTTTTGTTTTTGTTCTGTTTCGGTTTTTGTGGCTTCATTCGGTGTCAAACACCCGTTAAGAAGCGAATATTCAATATGTTGTTTTATCATATCAATATTTTTATCTATCAGGATTTCTGTATTCTTTATTGCAGAATGTTTATCTACACTGTTATGAATAAAAGCAAGACCAGTTTTAACTAATGATGTATTAAACGTTCCATCTTCATTTTGGTGAGTAAAACATTCAATTCCGTTATATTGAAACCCTTCTCCATCCACTTTTAAAAATCCATGTTTCTTAGTTGCAATATAAAATTCCATATTTATTCCTCCTATTACTTTCTTGATGAAATTATCATTTCACGTTGTCTTGATTAGACTTAAATTTACTGCGTCTGTCTGCTGCATATTCTTTTTTGAAAGTCTTCATAAACCATGTGTTAAAACCTCTTAGATTTGCAAATGATTCATCATATGCTTTCTTTGCTTCTTTCCATTCAGGCATAGCTCTTACATGGTCTGGAGTCATTCCCAAAGCGTTCTTGCCATATTTATTAAATCCTTTCAATACATCGGAACAGGCGTTTGTTTGTTTTTGAAGTTTTTGTCCATTTGCTTTTGCTTCTTCGTAGATCATATGTATTACCTCCCTAATTTAGATTAGCCTTCTACTTTAATAACAATATCAATCATCTCGTCCAGATCATCAACCAGTTTCTCATTCACTTTAATTTCATCCTTATATATTTCAATTGTGCAATTATTAGTGTAGATCGAGCAGGTTGGAGAAATTGTAAATGTTTGTTCATCTCCAGATACTTCATGTTTAATGTTGTTTGAGCTAAGTGTACGAGTTACAGAGTTAACTAATTTCTGGATTGTCATATGTATTCACCTCTTATTTGGAATAACTAAAGTATATCATGAGTTAATCGTAATTACAATACAATTATATATGTTTACTTTATAAGTAATGAAGAAAGAGAATTAATTATCTCTATACTATATTTTGTTCTCCCCAATTCAACCTCGTATATCCGTTGTTATCTTTCTCTTTAGTCATTAGCATGTTAAGTATTCCAGAATCAACCCCAAAACGATCAAACAATTCATCATCGCTTATGTCATCATCTTTCATGAATAAATTCAATTTTTCTTTGCTGAGAATCAATTTAAGCAAATTATTTTCTATGCTATTATCGTAAGTTACATAATGTATTTCTTTATTATCTGACTCCGAGTCAAAACGAATAAACCTCGCTGTAAATTGGTGTAAACTGGCGCCATTCCATGCTAATTCCGTGACTATGATTTTGTTTACATAATTTATACTAACACTGCTTGAAAGTGATTGCTGAGTGCAAACCATGATAGGGTTAATTTCCTTTTTCATTTCAATTATCATTTCTTTGCGCTGCTTAAGACTCATATCCTCCCCTGTAACAATGAATAATGTGCGATCTGGAAATAGTTCTTTAATGCATCTAGCGTAACTATAGACAGTCTTCTTGAATCTACAACCGATTACAACGGGTTCACTATCCCACTTTTTAATCATAGAGAAAACTTTTTTAAACTTAGACGAATAACCCTTTCCTTCATATTCATCGAATAAGTGCGAAGCGCTGCAACTTCTAATAAGCATATTAAGTTGTTGTAAAATTTCTAACATTCTATCTTTCCTTGAATTCACTGTCTTATTTACTTTTCTAGCCATTTCGTAAAATTCTTCAATTATCTTTTTGTATAATACATACTCATGATTATTAAATGTACATGTATCCTGATAAATATTGGCTATAGATCTACCTGTTATCTCTTCAAATGTTCTAGTAATAATGGTTGAGTCAATAAGGTTTTTTAATATATCAGAGTTATAAATATGTTGTGTTGCCTGAGATACACCAAAGACAGTTATTTTCTCTGGTATATGGCTTTCCTGGAATAGGTTTTGCCCCTTGCGATATTGTGGGTATGGTTTTAAATAGTGTACATTTCGTTCTGTTTTTAATTCTTTAGTTTTTTTATCCTGTACGTAGATATCTTCACAGTGATTTATAAAATTCACCGATGAATTAAACAATAAATTGAATTGTGGAAATGCCTCTCCTATTGAATTTCGAACACTGGTTCCAGTTGTCAAAAGTTTATATTTTGCATTCTTAAATACATTTAAGGTTGCTTTAGTTCTTTTGCTTGTCATTGTCGCTATGCTGTCAGATTCATCCAACACTAGGCCAATTTTTCGCCCATTTAATCGAATCAATTTCTTTATTTGTACTTGGTATTTAACTAGCATATTAAACGTCACTAAAACGATATCAGAAGGCTTTATGCTTGCTATGGATTTTAATGAATCAACCTTAACGAATGGAATTCCATAACTAGTTAAAACAGATTCGAACGTGCCAGTTATTGCAATTGCAGGAGCAACAATAAACATATTTTTAACATGCTTGTGTTGTAAATGATATTGGGCATAGGCAATAGCTGCCAAAGACTTACCACCTCCACAGTCCCACTGTAACAGGCCGTAACGCTTCTGAAGTATCTTGCCTATGTCTTTCTTTTGAATATCGTTTAACTCAATTATGCGGTCATTCAGAGAGTCATTAAGCCTATATTTATTCAACCATTCAGAAATATAATCAACTTGCTCCATATCTTTGAATGGCTTACTTTGTTGCTTATATGCTTTAATTTTCTTATTCAATAATTTTCTATATTTTTGATCCTCAAACGGGTATTCACCCTTTAAAATCATATTGTTAAAACTAACTTCTTTTGTCCCTGTAAACCTCGACAAGTAGATTTTATTTTTGTGTGAATATCCCTTTAGCTTTAGGCCGCTATTGGTTTTAACTAATTTAATACAGTCTTGTTCCACTTTATGTTGATTCTTTAACACTCGTTTCAGATATGACAATACTTTGTTTGGTGTTAGCCGTACTTTTTCCCATTCTTCGAATTTAATTCCTTCGGGTTTCTTTTGATTATGAAATTTATTTACATACTCAACACACTTTGTGTAATTCTTATTAATACTTTTTGTTCGCTTAATATCGAATAGGTATTTTGTAACTTTTGATTGAAATTCTATATCATTCTTATTATCTTTTTGGTTAATCTGCATCTGTTCAAAGAATAATTTATGTTTTAGTCTTTCTTTATTTTCTATTACTGGAGCTATGTATTTGTTGTAAATTGATTCTCTGTTTGCATCCGAAATACTACCTAACATTGAGATACTATTGTTGTATGGTTTATCACTTGTTACATGTTCACTCTTTTTAGAAAAGAACATAATTTTTGTGCGGAATTTATCAACTCCTGTAGACTTAAAAGAATCAGAAGGTAACTCGACTTGATAAATGAAGTCATACATATCATTCATTTGCCTTATCATCCCACTATCTGAAAAATCATCTGCTAGAAAAGAAACTGGAACAATTAATGCCAGTATCCCGCATGGCTTCAGAAGTTCATGGGCCTTCATGCAATAATATAACTGGCTTAGATATTCAGTCCTATTGATGTGTAATTTAAGGTTATAGGGCGGATTACCTATAATACAATCGAAGGTTATTCCTGGGTTATATTCTCGGATATCACTACATGTTGCGTTAATTTCAGGGTATAGATATTTCATAATTCTATAGTTATTTATATTCAATTCATTAGCATATACATTTTGCTGATTAGGTAACCAGTTAATAAAGTTACCGCTTCCTGCCGTTAAATCTGCAACTAATTGATGTTGATCAATCTTTAAGCAGTTAACGAGAAATTTAGATAATTGGTGAGGCGTAAAGAATTCTCCGACTTCTCTTAACTTCTTGGCTTCAGTGAATGAGTAAAAGGAATCAAAGTCTTTAAATTCTAAACCATGCAAACCGCCCGAACCTGAATGCAAGTCGTATATATTTTGCTTAGATATTCCATATTTTGAACAACTATCATTCTGTATCATAAACTGAATCTTTTCGTTTATTTCTTTGCGCTTGTTTTGTGGTACTACTTTATCTGAAATTTCATACATTCCCTTGCCCTCCAATAAAAAGGAACCAGTGTAACAAATAACTGATTCCAATATGTATTTATATATTTACTTTATGCTGACTTTTGATTATATCCGCAATACTCATTTGCAAATTTAGCTGCAACTTGATTTGAAGTAAATTCAATTTCCATTTTTCCGTTTTTTAAGAATTTAATTGATGTAACTTTATTAAGTGATTGCGTCTCATACTTTTCAAAATTTGAAACTTTTTTCTCATTGTCATAACCACAATATTTGGCTAATAGTTCTTTATTCATTTTCACAGACCCATTATCAAAATGAGATAGAGCATTAAAAATGAACTCTTTGTTATTTGTAAGTCTATATTCTTTCCAAATTGAATCATGGCGAACAAAGTAGCCATCTAAAATTAGTTTATTGTTACGGATAATTATTTTTTTGTCGTTATATTTGAAAATATCTATAACCTTTGTTTTTATTTCTTTTTCGGCCTTCTCTACAAAATTATACCCATCTAATTGTATTGTTATTTCATCGATAATGTTTTCATAAGTGACTTTTATATCATATTTTCTTTCAATTTTCTCAACATTACTAATTGTAATATTATATTTATTCATAAAATAGTGACAGATAATTGAAATGAATCTATCTTTAATTTTAGTGATATTTCCATCTAAATCATATGAACTAAATCCAGCGTCAAAACTTGTTCTTCTAGGATATTTTGTGCTATTTGTTCCCACTTCTTCTGAATATTTTTCTCCATGTGCAATAATTTGCAGTTTAATCGCTTGTAGCTGCTCGGTAAGATTATCATATGCTGCTATTGTTTGTTTATAGATTGCTTCTTGATCTTTACAGAATTCCAGATCCTCGTCAGATATTTTTTGATCTGCTGAGATTTCAATGTTATCAAATTTAGTAAAGATATCATCAAATGAATTAAAATCAGTATGTTCATTAACCGTATTATTATTTTCCATTGTATCACCTTCCTGTTTTTGTTCTTCTGTTACTCCCTCAGTTTGACTAAATTCATAATAGATTACATTATCGTTCTGGCCGCCTGTGCTTGCCTCTGTGACTTCTTCGACCATAGTATTAGTATTTGTATCTTCTTCATCAATAACACCGTGAGAAGGTGTTACAAGTGACTGAGCAAATGCAAGGCGTTCTGCTGTCTGTTTGGCCCACCACTTACCACTATAAGAAGACCAACGAAAACCATTTTCTTTTAATGACTCAATAAATACCAGAGAAGGTTTCTTTGCAAAGGTTAATTCAATTCCGTTTTTCTCCTCATTGATAGCCATAGTTACTTCATTTGAAGCCTCTACGGTTTCGCCTGTTACTGTTTCTTCATTTACAGTTACAACTTCAGGTGTTTCAATTGCTGGAGCATTAGAAACGGTTTGTTTGCGTGCTGTTTTCCTGAATACAGTTTTTTCTATATATTCAGTAACTTCAACAAATTCAATTACGGCAATGTGACCTTTACTTAGCATTTCGTTCAACTTTGAAAATGAAGTACTCCACATTTTATCATAGCTTTTAGATGGTTTATTATTTTTACCCAATTTAGAAAACAAACCATTCTCCATACAAGTATATTTATTCCCTTTTCTTTTTCCGTAGGTATAACCAACCTTCATTACAAAAGTAAATCCTTCTTTGATATCTGATTCTGTGATTTCTGATACTTCTTTTTCTACAATTTGAACAGTAGTAACTGGGACTTTGATAATTTCAGGCTTCAGGGCATCGGCATCAGTCAAAGCTTTTTCAATACGGTTAATCAATGCAGCCAATTTTTCAGCTTTTTGTTGTTTTTCTGTCTTTTCTTTATTTTCCCAATCATAATCATTAACTGCAAATGCCCCGTTTCCTTTCGCAATGATTTGGCCATCTTTTTCAATATGCCAGCTTGTGCCTTTTGGATTAGCAAAACTAAAAGTTGGAAAAGTATCAATTACTGTATATTCTGGTTCAACTCCTAATTTATCTTGTTCTTTTTGAATTAATACAGCACATGATTCTTTTTCGTTATCAGTGCTTGCTGCATCGTTCATCATTGCAGTTAACTTTACAATTCTTTCGTTAGAAACGGATCTTTTGTTGTTGTAATTATACTCACGTACTTCTTTACCGGAATAAGAAAGATGATACTTGCAAATATCCACCAAGAGAGTATATCCGTTTTTAGTAGCGATTCCATCCCAATCCGAAGGGCTGAAATAATCAGTCATAGAATCTGATTCATCGGCCTTATAACCATAGATCTTCCAGCCTTTTTCAACCAGTGCAGACATGATCATGACTTTCGCTTCGCGTTTTGAGTAGTAATCCATTTGTAAAACCTCCATCAATATGTAGTTGTTATTTCGCTACTTCTTATTCATAATAATACGCCTGTTAACACATTTAGTCAATATAAATATATATGTTTACTTTATAAATTAAATGAGAAGGAGTTTTTTTCTCTACTAATCTTCTCATTACATTTTATTCATCACTATGTATATTATTCATCAGAAATACGGGTTTATATATTTTATCATGAATACTTATGCATCAATAAGCCGATAAACTACTCTTTCATGAAAACATAATTCAGGACACCAGATATTTGAATTCATCAGTAAATTGAACACCCATTTCCCAAAATTTAATGTATTCTTCCATCTGTCCTTCAAATGCTGCCTTAACTGATGCATATTCATTGAACCAATCAGCTTCAGGATTCCAAGTAATTTGTTTTACCACAAACATTTTGAGCAATAAGAGTGTATTCTTGTTTGCTTCCTTCATAAAAGAAAACACGGACAGTTGGAGCAATTAAATCATAAGAGGTGATAACTGGAGACCCATCATTTGCAGAATACAAAGTCTGAGATATGCCAAAAACCCCAAATTCTCCATTGTGAATAACATTCAAACCTTCCATGATAATTCCTCCTGGAATATGTATTTAACTTCTTAAATCAATTATAAGCGATACGGTTATTCATTACAACAGTAATTTATATGTTTATTATATAATTATATATTTCCAACTAATCAAGCAACCGTATGGATATCAACATTATCGCCATCATGGACAATACGGTCAATTGTGCAACATGTGGTTAATTCGGTGATATCCTGATTCGTTCCTGATATGCGGAAGATTACAAGGCCAGATTTACGGATGAGACGGATATATCGGATTGACATTTTAGTAGTCTCCTTTATTAGTGATTTGAATAGGTGGAACTATCTTAAGATTAGAACACCGATGATATATTTATCCTTTAAGGATTGTTTGCGATCCCATTTGGATTTCAATACTGCTAATTGTGCTTGTGACATTTGTGAAACCTCCGTTTGGTGAGTTTGATCTGTTTATTAACTTGAGATAAGTATATCATGGATATTAGTATTTGTATATATGTTTATCTTATAAATATTATAGTGTTGGGTACATTGTGCTGCTTGATGCTTGTGTCGTATAAGAGTTGCTATAGTGAGTTGTAAGGCATTATGTGAGTGATAAGGTACAAACAGGTGTATTACTTTCGTGTGAGTCTGTATACACCTGTAACAAGGGAATAAAGAGCTGTCAATGAGAGAATGATAGTTAGCCATATTGGAGACTGAAAAGAAATGGCTAAAACCGTAAAGATGATAAATAATGATAAGCGTAATGTACCTTCTCGTTTGGTATTGGACATAATTAGATGCCTCCCTTTTTATTGGATAGTGTTGACTATAGTCGATGGATTGTGTAAACTGTAAGGGAAAAGAGGGAACGGTGTTGTGTCCGTTCCATTCATAGTCATGAGGCTTATTGGATGCCTAGCGCTTGCGTGTAGAACCTTTACGAGAGGTTTTAGACGCTTTCTTTTTGCTTATCTTCTTCTTAGGTTTGTTGTGAATGTGAGTAATAATATCTATGATGTCTTTAACAAACAATCTAATCAGAGTCAAAGTTGCAAGAGTGCCTAACCATTTCTGGTAATCATCCAAGGGAATCACCTCCTCCCTTACAAGATAATTATACCATATATTCTATGGGAATAGAGTGAGAATGAGAGAATAGATGTGTATATATTGTGTATATTATATATATTTACTTTATTAGATGAGATGAGGAATTGGAATGGATTGAGTAAGGCGTAGAATGGTAAGTGATAATACATATGACCTATAATGTCAGACTGTATTGTATAACAGATGATAACATTGATAGTACAGAGCGGACAGAGAGCAGACGAATGATATAGAGTGATCTTAGATAACTAACATTTGACTATTTAGTTATGATAACAATTAACAATAATACTAACATAATAGATAACAAATAATAGTGCTCTGTGATGAACGTATTGTATTAATAACAATAATAACAATACATACTAACAAAGATAATATTATACTAACAATAATAACAAATAGATGAAGCCTTAATTTTGCAAATTCGCGTTATCATTCGATTCGGGACGATATAAGTCCCACCCAATGGATGAGGCTATGGAAATTTAAAATTAAAAAATGTGTGAGAATGTGCAAAATTTTAAATAAATATATGATGGATCATGCAGCATAATAGTAGTTGTTTGTCAAGTGTTATGTTATTGCTAAATGGCATGGAACATATATTCTATACCATTTAGAAGGGTATACCGGGGGTAGTTTACATTCTAAATACTGGTAATTATGGTAAATATCCCTGCATCTGTTCCACTCCCACACTCAGGTTATTTTTTCATTTTCATCTCCAGAAATTTATTCCCTCCTCTGATTTTCTCCAATATCCAGAAATTTTCCATTTTCTTATAAATCTCTCACAATTGTAATCGTAATTGTAATCGCAAACCCCTTGTATCTCCTGCATATTTTCATCTAATTTTCCCTCATTTCTATCCTATTTCACCTCTTTTTTCTCCATTTTCTTCAAATAACCTTTATGTTTCCTGCACTTTTACGATTACACTACTTCCCACTAAATCCATCTCATTTCATCTCTCATCCCCAATCACCTCAAACCCTTGTTCCATATACGTTTTATCCCAATTCACACTCTCTAATTCCCTCTCTACGATTACACTAATTTCACATCACGATTACAATTTTATTCCTCTATTATCCCCATAGGGGAGGGGGTACTTTAACAGATAAAAAGGCAGCATCCATTTAACTAGACACTACCCCATATATAATATGTAATTTTAATTCTGACTCTTATGTGTTACTAACTCTATCTAATTATTTAATTCGCTTTTCAGCTTCTCAATTATGTATACTTGGCCTTTAGGAGTTACCTTTGTAGTCTTAGTGATCTTCTCTCCATATGAAGTATCAATAGTCCTTTCTTCTACTACAAACAATTTTTGATTCATCGCATATTGACTTGGTTCATTATTAACACTATTCTTTAGGATCAGTTTCCATTCACGCAGTTTATTATATAATTTCTTCTCACCAATATTAATTCCTTCATCCTGAATAATCTTGCTCAATTCTCTGACCAATATATTATCTTTACTTTTCAATACAGTTTCGGCAAACGTTACAAGCGGTTTATTTTCTTCAACTTGTAATTGCAACTGTTTCTTCTCTTTTAACTCCGAGAAATAGGCAATCGCTCTGTCTTCTTCAGATAAAGCTAAATATTGTTGTGCCGGATTATTTAATTGAGTTTTCATTCTTTTAAACTCGTTGATAAACTTAACCTTTGCTTTCATTGCTTTTGGTGTAATATAGGACATTGCAACAATAACAAATCCTTCTTCCGTCATGTTAACCTTAGTATACATTTGCCCATTCTGTTCATGTTTATAGAGGGTGTGCTCAAAGTTGAGCCGAGCAAAACCCTCTTCACCTGCTTCAATTAATTTCTCAATTTGCACTTGAATATCTCGCACAACATTCTTATGTTCCTTTTCAAATTCTTGTGTCAAAACTAAACTATCGGTTACTAATCTTCCATCTTGTTCAAATACTAATTGTCCATTCTCCAAAATCAAATCATCCACTCTCAATTTTGTTAAGCGTCTCACCTCAACTTCTTCCTCCCTGTAATACATTTTTAATATAATTAAAATACCTATCTTTACTTTATATATTCTTCAACAAATCTATTCCTTTCTCCAATCTCACTCACAACTAAATTCTCTCTAGCTCTTGTCACTCCCACATAAAACAATCTTGCTTCATCAATCAGATCACTTTTCTCGTGTGGAAACTTTTTATCCTCTACTCCAACCACAAATATATTATCAAACTCCAATCCTTTACTCGCATGAATACTCATTAACTTTACACAGTTTTCTTTATTCTTTCTCTTCGTGTTACTCACATAAGCAATGAACTTCTCTGGACTATTTGATTTCACGAATGTCTTTAACACTTCTAATGACTCTAATCGCTCTTCTCTATCTTCTTTATTTTTATATTTATCTACTATGTATTCTTCCATTTGAAACACTTTAATTATATTCTCAACCAAATGTTCGGCACTAATGTTTTTATCTTTCTGTAATCTCAAACGGTTAATATATCCTTCAAATTGTTCAGCGCTCTTTGCTTGTCTATAATCAGAATATTTCATATTAATCAATGTCTCATACATTGACATATCATTTACTCCAGAAAATTTCTTCATCTCAGTTAACAATTTCTCTGGAAAATAGGCTAATGGTTGATTTCTTAATTTGAACATTTCTAAGAATGCTCCATCATCATGTGGATTAATGATCAATTTCATATATGCCAGTATTCCTGCAATCTCTTTGCGTTTAAAGAAACTTCCATCATTGGTGATATCATATTCAATATCTTTTTTCTTTAATTCATTTTCCACAAATACAGAATGTGCATTAAGTCTATACAATACAGCAATTTCTTTTGGATTTCCCTGTTCAGCAATTAACTTTTCAATTTGATTAGCAACTCTAATTCCTTCTTGTTCTCTGTTTGCTGAAGTATATATTTTAATACTTCCATCTTTTTGATTATGAGCAATAGCATCAGAATAATGTTCATAATCTCCATAGTAGCGTTTAATAAATCCATTTGCTTTGTCGACAATATTCCTAGCTGATCTGTAGTTGATGTCTAAATTAATAACAGTTGAGTCTTTCCATTCATCTGCAAAATTCATACAATACTCGGGATTCGACCCACGGAACGTGTATAGCGCTTGACGGTAATCAAACACGCAGAACATATTATTAGACTTACACAATTCCTTCAGCAATAAATTCTGCACCAAGTTTGAATCCTGGTGTTCATCCACTAAAACAAACTCATATGTATATTTATTTGGATTCTTCTTCAACATATCTAAGCACATAATCATGTAATCATCGAAATCATGCAGTCCATTCTTATTCTTAAACTCCTCATACAACTTAAAATACCGTCTTAGTTCAATCTCACTATAATTACTTTCCTTGACCATAAACTCGTCCGTATATGTTCGGAGATAATTCTTCTGGTAACTAATAAATCCAATGATATCCTTAGTGTCAATTTTCTCATTCCCACTACCAACGAATAACTTTTCAATTTGCCATTCCTTAATCATCTTATCGAACGTAACGAATATATTCTCCTTTGCCAATAATCTTCCACATACAGCATGGAATGTTCCAATGTTAACATCGACATATCCCATCTTTTTTAATTTCTTCTTCAGCTCATCAGCAGTATTGCTCGTAAAGCTAATTGCTAAGATATCTTGTTCTGATACAAAATGAGTTTCAATCAAATTTCTAATTCGCTCAATTAACACAGTTGATTTTCCTGATCCTGCACCAGCAATAACGGCTGCGGGTTGGGTATGGTGGTTTATGGCTAAAAGTTGTCCGGGGTTAAACTTAATCATATATATTTATCTTCTCCTCTGGTTTCAATTCTAAGTAAAATTTTCTTAAACATTTATAACAATTTCAAACTTTAGATGCTTAGTTGGAACAAATACATGTCCAGACTATAGACATCTTATTTATACATAAACAATAAGAGAAAACTTGATATAACGTTCAAGAGCTTTTGAACTTGAACTTATCTCTTTAATTCCACACAATCGGATACGATACTCACCAAAATAACACCATCAATTTCAAACTCAAATTCACACATAAATTATAATGAAATTTCAACATGCCATTTCCGACCAACAACTATTCGGATTCAATCAGTGACTCCAAAATCATAAACAATAATAAAAGGAATCAGAGTTTAAAATTGATATGGGAATAATAAGTAAGATACAAGCATCCACAACGAAGATAATATTCAAAAATAGATATCAAAAATTCAAAATTCAAAACTTGCGTAGCGGACAATTTCCGAAGAGTTGGGAGCTACGCGACCATGGCTCTAAATACTGAGTCTATATATCTATATATCTATTATCTATATAATATCTTTATACGTACCCGTTTATGCAGCATAAAACAACCAAGCGTCTGGTAATTTACGAACAGCATCTGGTAATTTCCGACCCGACTTCCTGCAAAAAACGGTTGTAGGTGAAAATGGCCTAATTTCTACACAGATAATTCATATTCCTCAAGTTTGTTATAATTCACATAATAATGGTTGTTGTATTTTGTAAATTCGAGTTCATCATTGTCATTGTATTGGTTATTATGACCAATTTTATGTGCAACTACATGAAGTAATTTTTCTTTCTTGAGTATATCTACATATTCTTTTACGGTAGTCTTGCCCAGTCCTGTGTCACGACATATCGTAATTACTGCTGAGTAGCAAAATTGATTTTGAACGATGCTCCTATTAATATAACTTTCAAAATAATACAACAATCTAACTCCGGTATGACCAATCGTTCCAACTCTGCTCAAAATAGATAGTGGTAGTTGAGTATATTCTTTTTTTGGCGTAGCAAATTTCTTAAGATCAAGAGATATCAAGCTTGGAGTTGATCTCTCAATTTTAACAAAGTTATTTATGTATCCCCACTTATGTAGATTGGCGAGATGCTTCTTTAGTGTCCGGTTATCCGATATCTCCATTTTCATTCTAAGTTTAGGGATATCGATATAAATTTCACCACTTCCCCTATTCTCATAAATCAGATATTTAAGCCTTAGTAAAAGTGAGAATTCAACACTACCTATTTCACGGTCCCTTATAATTGCGTTAGACATCTGTATTACTGATTTATTAATTTTATGTTTATTCTTGTTCATCATATGTTTCCTTTATATGTATAATTATTTTTTCATATACTAATTACCCCACATTTAGTGCGCGCAATTCATCGCCCATACTCTATTTCGCTTAAACATCATCCTTTCTGGCATTAACTTCAGTTCGATGAATTCACTCAATTAATTTTACTCTCCTTTCGATCAATCATTTTTTGTGCTCCCGATTTCAATGTAGAAACGATACCGCCTTGTTGAGAAGTAATTAACATTATAAGTTCTTCTTTACTCAATCCCTCGAAAATATTATCCGACACCTCTTTTTCAATTCTTAAACTAGGACTATTGGATAAGTCCTTGCCGTGAATATAATGTTTGAGAGATCCATAACCACTTTGATTTAATTGCTCCCTCATGTCTTCAATAGATCCACCAGTTTCTTCAATCCATCCTGTCATAACATTTCTCAAACTGTGAAACACAACACCCTTATCATCGTTGAAGTTGAATTGTTCATTTATTCCTTTAAACATACTCTGGATAGTTGTCTTGCTTAGGTGAAATATTTTGTTATCGTTATATCTGTTGTAATACTGTTGTTCTTTAATTTCTAATAGTTCTTTATAAAACTCTTCAGAAATAGGCTTGGTGTTTGACTTCTTGCCTTTATCAATTACTGTGACTTCGTAATAATCATTGTGTTTATGCTTCTTGATATCACCCCAAGTTAGATTGAGAATGGCGCTTTTGCGAAAACTTGTTCTAGCAGCCAACTTAATCAGTGCGGCCTTTTCAACTCCCTTCTTTTGAGTTAAAACAAACTCTCTAACCAGCTTTGCTTCAGCATCATTCATTTCGCCATGCTTGTTATCGTCAACATCTAATGCATCAACTTTTACACTTGCTTTCTTTACAGGGTAATCGTTGGTTTCAAGGAACTCATACAAACTAAATATCGGGGCCATAAATTTATTAATTGTAGTATTAGAATATGGTGTGTTTTCTTCTAAGTGTGTTTGATAACGAATGATTGTTGCATTCTTAACTATGATGTCATCAGTAGTTAGTTCGTTGAGTTCCTTACTTCTATACCACATAAAAAACATTCTGATTGCCTTCTCATAAATCACAGAAGTTGATTCGTTTTTCTTTTTGTATTTAGATAAGAAAGCTTGAATATCCTCGCCTACTGTATCTTGATGTAATCCAACCAGATTATTTAATGCTGCGTTCATCATAACACCTCCAATTATATATGTTTGTTTTATTGTTGGGTTCATCTGTTAATCTAAGTTGTTCTGGTATATGTTTTCCTATCCGTAAATCTATATTAACACATATAATTATTTGCGTATATATATTTACTTTATAAATAGTGCTATTTAGTAAATTTATTTTAAGATTTACGCAATTCTTACTCGCTATATATAATGAAGCAAACAATTCGTAATCTGGCCTCTTCTATTTTATATAGTAAACATATATATTATTATTGACTAATTATACTCCTCGTGTTATATTTTAAATACAGAAAGCGACTAACCAAATCGCTACTGAATATAACAGACGAGAGTAAGACCAGAGAGGATCAATACATAATGAAGTCAATGAAAAACAAACAGGAGGATATGAATTTGAAGTTAGCGGAAAATACTAAATCATGGGGGGAACGCTATTTTGATGGTGAGGTTGATTATGTAGACGAAAGATATGTTTCAGATGAAATGAAAGAAGGAACTGAGGATTGTGTAGAGTATCTAGATACTCAGAAAATTGATGATGAGGTATTGTATCTTAAGCGTGAGGCCAATAGTGGTGAGTTTTATCGAGCACCGTTTTGTAGCGAGATTGGATTTACTAATACATATGCTTCAATATAATAAACATATTTATATTTATATGTTATATAAATTAGGAGGAAAATAATATTGAGTGAATTGCATAAGCCCGTATACATCCCTTCAGTTGAAGGAAGTGACATATATAATTATATGTTCAGGGGTAGAGATTTCGAAGTAAAATACATAGGTATGATCCCCTCCAGTCTTGAATTGAATAAACTCATAGACACGGGGCTAAAAACAATTAAAAAGAAAACGAATCAAAAGTTTTTATCTACAGATATAATCAATGTAAAATTTAAACAAAAGGTAGATTCCGGTCAACATATTATTAAAAAGATAAGCGCAAAAATAGAGAAATTGGATGAAACTAAAATTGAATATAAAGACAAACTCAAAGATTTTGTTGCATTAATTGAATCCGAACTTAAAGAAGACAAATGGAAAGGAGTTTCCTATAAAGAACTTCGCGAAAAACTATATTTAGAAGGATTCGTGTACAACGGAGTTAGATATGTAGTCTATAAGCGTTCCAGTGCTAAATCGAGAATTGGTCAGTGTTTATTTATAAGAGAAAAATTACATAAACCGATGATTAAGTGGAGTCGCATGAATTTTGAGTTTAAAAATAGAAGATTAGAAGATGAGATTGACTTCCCTTCCCTTCTCGCTTACGAAAGTTTAGTCGGTTCCTCAATTGAGAGTACTATCAATATTAATCCAAACAATATATTGATGGTCAAAGATGTGGAAAGTATATTCACCAAGACTTCTAATGTTGTACGTACTGGAGCTAATAAATATTTAGACAGTTTCACCGAGGAGTCAAAAATTAAGAATAGTCTATTCGATGGCGAATCCTTACTTGATGCAAGCTATTTTGAAGAAGGAAAATCTATGATGTTGTTGCGCAATCATATGTTTAAAAGTGCAGCATTTAACTGTAAAATACAAAAATTCTTAACAGATAACTGTCCAGAAGGAATTGACTATAATGAATGGAAAATTTCTAGTATGTACGATGGTGAAGAGATATTTGCAAAGGATATACATCTAATTACTACTCCGAGTAGTCTAAAAGCATTGAAATTCCATAAGATACTTGGGTCAGAAAAGAAGATGTGGCAACATTGGAAGCGAATCGTTATATTGGATGAATGTGTGTTCGGTGTTTGCAAGAGCGAAAAGAAATCAAAACTCGGATTCGACAATGAGGGCAAATTAATTCAACAAACAAGCTACCAGATGCTTAACTCTCTTCCAATGAAAAAAGAAGATGTAGAAAAGTTCACCAGACTTGAAAAAGGTTTCATCGAAAGACTGAAGAATGATGATGACTTTTTCGTTGCACACATTAGAAGCACCAACAATGATATGAATAGTAACGAGATGTTCGCTGATTTATATGACAAAAATAATGATATAGCTAAAACAAAGATATTTAGGACGTTTAGAAAGAAAATAATAAGTGGGCATGTAACACATATCAAGAATGGCAAGGTTAGATTAAGTGGTGACTATTGCGTTATGCTTGGTAATCCAATGGAATTTTTATATCACGCTATTGGCGGGATAAATGTGGAAGATCCAGAAGTAAAAGCCCTGAATTATAATGAAGTGTACACCACAATGTTTGATGAGAAAGAAATTACCGGATTCCGAAACCCTCATACCAGTCCCAATAATGTACTTCTCGCTGTTAATAAAAAAGTGAATGATATTGATAAATATTTCAATCTAACGAGCAATATTGTATGTGTGAATGCAATAGGTTTTCCATTACAGGATATCCTCTCGGGGTGTGATTACGATAGTGACACAGTGTTATTGATTGATGATGAGAACTTGCTTACTATAACAAAAAGTTTATTTGGTAAATATAATGTATGTATAAATCAAGTCAAGAGCAGTAAAAAACATTATACTGTATGCAATAAGGATATGGCAACCATAGATAATGAATTATCGAATAGTCAAAAATACATAGGTAGAACTGTTAATACGGGTCAGTTATGCATGTCGAGTTATTGGGACTTGCTACACAAGGGTAAATCAGAAGAGGAATTATCCGATTTAATGAAGAAACTAGATGTTGTCACTGTTCTCTCGGGCATATGTATTGATTTAGCAAAAAAAATGTTTGAAATAAATATTAATAAAGAAATAGAACATATCTGTCAGATCAAGGAACTGAAGAAAGAAAAGCCTCTGTTCTGGCAATATGTAAATCAAGGCGGAGAAATTACAACTGTAAAGTATGATTGCCCGATGGATTTATTATTTGAAGAAATGACGGATTTGGATTATGCGGATAAACGTGCCAATATCCCATTTAACGATTTCCTTGTTAAAAGGAATATGAGTGATAGTTTGAGAAATCAGGAATCAAAAGTATTCGGGTACGTTGAAAACATGGTATCAAAAATAAATAATACATATGCTAAACACTATTCTGAAGAAGAAAGAGATCGAAGAATCGACGACATAATTAAATATTATAGTTTTTATGTAAGGAAGTTACAGATAAACGAGGACACTATGTATTCTCTATTGATTAAATTAACAAAAAATAAGAAGGATAAAATAGCTTCCAGGCTATTAAATGTTCTCCATTCTACTCAAAAAAGACAGTTTTTAGATGCATTTTCGGTAAAAAACGACACACTTTAATATTTTTATCTTTAAAAAACCCTTATAAACACTGGCTTTTTCGAGGGTGTCCAAGGTCCCCATATGATAGGGTATGATAAGCCCTAATCAATATAAATTAATATATTTATCAAAAAACTAAATTTAAGGGAGATAATTAAAAATGAATAAACAAGATTTGATCGTAGAGGTTTCTAACAAAACAGGACTGGCAAAGAAAGACGCTACAGCAGCGGTAGAAGCAGTTTTTGAAACAATCACAGGGGCGCTTGCATCAGGAGAAAAAGTTGGTATTTACGGTTTCGGTAATTTCGAAGTACGCGAACGTGCTGCTCGCCCTGGAACAAATCTTAGTCTGCTGACTAAACTAAAAGAGCAAGGTGTTGACGCTGAAACAGCTAAGGCACAGGCTGCTATTCAAATTGAGGCTTCAAAAGCACCTGCATTCAAACCATCCACAGCCCTGAAAAATTCCGTAAAACAATAATTTTATCATAAACATACATATATTATTAGGTGTTCCACTACCGAAAACGTGGGCTTTATAAGTCGGTGTTTCGCCACCATAAAGAGCGAACTTTATAAATAAGTTGCTGAGGTAGAAAAGGTTCTCTACGCGCTTACCGATGCTGAATAAGCACTATATCGAAAAGTCAACAGAGATGCAGGATACACCGCCCTGCCAGCAATTAATCAAACTAAGCCCTGAACAAGGGAATCCGCAATATAAAACACGTTAGACTGAAGATCTCACACACGAAACATAAACTTGAGGGGAGCACACCTCCCCTACTCTACCAACCGAGGTAACGCCCATGAACAATAAATTTGTGATTGATACGAACGCCCTTCTTCTATATTTGTCTATGATTGATTTAGATGGCGAAATTATTATCCCAGAAATCGTATTACACGAATTGGATAGGCTAAAAATCGGAGACAGTGACACCTCTTATCGCGCTAGACAAGCAGTGAGAGCGCTGAAATCGAAAGACAGTATCATTTATGATCATGAATTCGGGAAACAACATCCAGCAGCTCTATTGAGCAATGATGATGTCATTGTGCAGTGTGCGGTTAAACATTCTGCGAAACTTATTAGTGGTGATTTTCTGGCACAGTTAAAAGCAACAGCTTTAGGTGTGGAAATATATGAACCAGATGGCAACACAGAAGAGTATTCTGGATATGAAGAAATTGTTATGGATGACAATGAAATCGCTGAATTTTATGAAAATATGGATATTAATAAATACGAAATTAATGAGAACCAATACATAATTATTAGAAACGAATCAGGTAAGTTAATTGAGATAGCAAAATGGAATGGAAATAAATACATCACTATTAGACAGGGAAAATATAAGACTGATATGTTTGGAGATTTCAAACCATACGACGAACATCAAATTTGTGCTATGGATTCTCTCGAAACAAACCAAATGACTATGATTAAAGGTAAGGCTGGCGCTGGTAAAAGTGTAATTGCATTAAATTACGCTTGGAGTCAACTTGAGAAAAATAAATATGACAAACTCATCATTTTCACAAATCCAGTTGCTGCTAAGAATAGTGCAAAACTTGGCTACTATCCCGGTACGAGAGACGAAAAACTTTTATTTTCACAGACGGGCACAATGCTATCTGCCAAATTTGGAGGAATTGAAGAAGTTCAACATCAAATTCAAACTGGCAAACTAGTTCTCCTACCATTCTCTGACATCCGTGGTTTCGACTCTACTGGACTCAAAGCAATAATCTGGATTATCGAATCTCAAAATCTAGATATTGAACTTATGAAGACAGGTATTTCCCGTGTCGGAGATGATTGTAAATTAATTTTAGACGGGGATTACTATGGTCAGGTTGATATGGATGTCTATGCAGGATTCAACAATGGCATGAGACGAGTTAGTGAAGTGTATCGTGGGCTTGACTTCTATGGAGAAGTTGAACTTCAACATGTTCATCGTTCTCAAATGGCTAAATATGCGGACTTACTATAGCATTTAATAAATAAACATACATAATAAATTAATTTAACTATCAGATCGTATATCTGGTAGTTTTTTCATTGAGTAAAAATACAAAATAAATCATTTTAAGGGAGAACAAAAATCATGGAAGCAAGCAAAGAAAAATTGAATGGTCTAAACGAAATTCGTGAGGCTGCTTTTGATCTGTATCCGAATGCTACTAAAATTACAATTTCTATTGATGGTGATAAGATTCGTGTCTCTCCAATCGAAGACTATGCTATCCCACAAGGTGGCCTAAGTCCTGAAGAGGAGTAATTATTGATGACAAATGAACTCCTAAAAATCGGAATCCAGAAGAGAAATAAAGAAATCTCTATGAGTTGGCAGGATATTGTTGATCTTCATGGGAACGGAAAGTTTCGTGATGGCGAGGATCTACGTTGTTGGGTGAAGAATCAACTCCGAAAAAATGGAGCACTCATTCGAGCATCTAATACCAAAGAAAAAACTCTTAATCCTGTTGAAGAAATCGATCCCATTAAACAATATGGCGAAAAGATGGAAATTCATAAGGATGGTTCTCATAGCAGCGACAAACTCCTTCAAATGTCTGCTGAACAATCTAAAGATGTTAATTACCTTCTTTCTGCTCACGGATATGATAATAGTTCATGGGAATTACTATCCGCTAGAAACAACTTCTGGAATGTGTACAGTAAAGTTGATGGCGTGCAGACTCTATACTCTAGTAAAATCTCTGTTAAGCCTAGAACAGATAGTTTGTCCGAGGAAGACCTTAAACTTTTCTTTGAAGACTTGAGTAAAAATTATCAAAGCCCTCTCCACTCACCTACTAATTATAGCGTTGATGGAAAAATGCTTGAACTTAACATCTCAGATTTGCATTTGGGCAAACTATGCTGGAATGGAGATTCTGGAGATACGTATAATTACGAAATTGCCAGAGAACGATTCTTCTATATTATCAATGATATCCTGACGAGAACACAAGGATATAAATTTGAGAAGATTCTTTTTATCTGGAGTAACGATTTCTTCCATACTGATGGTATAAACGGAACAACTACGGCTGGAACACGACAAGATACTGATGTTAGATGGCAACAAATGTATAAGCTTGGAGTTAAAATGTTGGTCGAAGGAATTGACCTGTGCTCACAATTTGCCCCAGTCGAGACTTGTTATATTGGCTCAAATCATGATAAGGCCACCAGTTATTATGCAGTTGAGTATCTTGATGCATGGTTTAGAAACAATCCCAATATTACTGTTAATAACGATGCAAAGTCTCGCAAATATGTAGAATTCGGTCAATGTTTGATTGGTCTAAGTCATGGACACAGCGAAGGAAAACGTGCTGGGAAATTGATGCCTATTGAAGCACGAGAAGCTTGGGGAAGAACGAAATATCATGAGTTTCACGCTGGTCACTTCCACTCTGAAAAAGCGGTTGTCGAAGAGAATGGGATTATTGTTAGATATGTAAGTTCCCCTACTTCTACAGATAATTGGCATTTTGAATCAGGGTATGTCGGTGCAATTCAGAAATCTATGTCATTTGTTTGGGATAGAAATAAAGGATTAATGGATGTACTTAATACTACTGTTGAAAGCGAATAAGTATATACATAGTTTATGCACTATTTATACATAGTTTTCCCTTAAGGGAGGCGCTTAAAATGTCAGAGGAAGAATATTATGCATCCCAACCTGATTATGACGAAGATGAAAATTGTGAACTCCCTTCTACCTTCTTGTCTGATGAGGATATTGGTGCAGAAACTAACATGATTATAATTCCAAGTTTAAAAATTGACTTAGAATTACAAATTGACAGTTACGTCAATACATTATCAAAATTAAAAACAAAGAATCAACTCAAGTCTGCCTTATTCCAAATATGGAGTCACGCTGAATCGTATGGCGCAATTATGGAACGTATGGATAAGCTTCAAACAGATGTTGAAACGTTACGATACGATCTTGAAGATGTTGATTTTGAGATTGAATATATGGATGGCAGAGACGACGAAATATAGCTTATAAAAGTAAAAAGAACTCCTGAGACGATTGCTATTCTAGAATCGCCTTTTTTCTTGTTTTTATTTTTTAGATGAGGATGCCCCTGCTATAAGGGTGGTTTGCATTAAACAGTGGACACTCCCCCGCTATCCTCATTTAAGTTTTTCTTTATTACGTACTATAAAAGTGGAGTTTTATGAAGATTTATCAAAAAAGAGGGTGAGTAAATGGCTCTAAAAAAAACTGTATTAAAAAAAGATGAGATTGAAAAAGTAAAATGCTTAAAATGCGGAAAATTAAAGTCTCCTAATACATCTAACTTCTATGCCAATACAAACCAATTATTCTCTTCTGATAAATTAGAGGTGTGTAAGGACTGCATACTACATTTCATTGGTGAAAAAGGATCTGAGGGTTATAAAGATAGAGCAATAGTCGTTTTAGCTATGCTAGACAAGCCATTCGTTGATGATCTTTGGACTCAAATGGATCAGGAATGGTCAAAATTCATCCCACCACTCTCTTCATTTCCCAAGTTTAGAGGTCTAAAATTCTCAGACAGTTCAATGTCTTCCATTGGAAGTTCAAACGCAAATATAAAGAAAAGCAATATAGATGATGAAGAAAACAATCAGGAGTATTTTGATGACGAAGAAAAGTTTTTCAACAGAAAATGGATGGGTGAATACACAAACTCAGATATTGATTATATGGAAGATTACTATTTAGGTTTGGACAGAGATTTTAAAATTGTTACAACCAATCATAAAGACTATGCAAGAAAGATATGTAAAGCAAGCCTCCATATGGATAGATGTTTTCAGGACGTTTTGAAGGGCGTTGGCGGTGCAGATGCTAAATATAAATCAGCACGAGAAACATTTGATACTCTTTCTAAATCAGCACAGTTCTCCGAGAGTCAACGAGGACAGAACGATGTCAGTCTGGGGTGCTTTGGAGTAACTTTTGACCAAGTCGAACAGAAAAAATGGGTTCCAAAACATGTTCTTTTGGATGAGGATTCATATGATAAGATGCTAAATCAATTCGCAACAATTAAGGATTCGGTGTAGACCATGTCGAGTAGAAACTTCAGTAAAAAAAGCAGACAAGTAAATGATGGAGACTCACAAAATTTTGATAGTTCTTTTAGTTACGATCCCGTTAATAAAGAATCTCTAGAATATGAGAACTGGGAAGAATATATTGCTTATTACAGACATTATATAGATGAATTTGCAGTTGATGTGTTAGGGTTAAAACTTTATCCATTTCAGAGACTCCTTCTTCGGGCTATGGCAAAGTATCAATACTCTATGCTCATATGTTGCAGAGGAATTGGTAAGTCTTGGATTGCAGCAGTTTTTTTCATATGTTCAGCAATTTTATATCCCGGAATTAAACTTGGAATCGCTTCTGGTAAGGGACAACAAGCTCGAAATGTTATTATCCAGAAAATCAAAGGTGAGTTGGCTAAGAATGAGAATATAGCAAGAGAAATTCAGTTCCCAATCAAGGTTGGTTCAGATGATTGTGTAGCTAACTTTAAAAATGGTAGCGAAATACGTGCAATTGTATTAGGGAATGGACCTTCTGGTGACTCTGCTCGTTCATGGCGTTTTCACTATCTATTAGTTGATGAAGCAAGAATTGTTCCCGATGATATTATCGAAACAATACTAATACCAATGACTAAAACAAAAAGACCAATTGCAATCAATCATGGTGAGGCAGAAAAGGGTAAAGTTATTTTTATTTCTTCTGCCTATTTAAAAACATCAAGCCTATATAAGCGTTTTATGGATCATTATCAAAAAATGATAAATGGTAATAAAAACTACTACGTTTGTACCCTACCCTATCAAGTTGGTGTTGATGCTGGGATATTGGACGAAGACGATATATTAAATGAACTTAATAAGCCAACCGTGACAAGAGATAAATTCGCCTATGAGTATGAGGGCAGATTTGTTGGTTCTAGCGGTGAAAGTTACTATCCTTATGAATTAACTCAGGATAGTAGAACGCTTGAGAAATGCGAACTAGAGCAGCCAAAGAAATCTAAAACAGAATACATAGTTGTTCATGACGTTGCAACGAGTGACGCTACGACTGCCGATAATGCAGTTACTACTGTTATAAAGATCAAATATAAAATTAATGGTACATATTCTAAAGAAATCGTTTTTCTCAAAGCGCACAAAGGTTTGACCCTTCAAAAACAACGGGATTATTTAAGAGAAATGGTTCATATCAAATTCCCGAATACAGTAAAACTAGTTATAGACACCAGAGGAAATGGTGAAAATCTTCCTAATCTATTCTATGAGACATGGGAGCATGAGGACGAAAAGACAAAACAAAAGTCTGAATACCCGCCACTAATAAAAGATGATGATGACAGTGCTAGAGGTTTAAGAGGCGCATTGCCAATGATACGAGCAGTAACAGCTACAAATCAATATAACAACACCATGTATACATATATGAAGAGTTGTTTTGAAGATGGTAGTTTAAGGCTACTTACACCATCAGAACAAGTAGATGCACTATATAAAATGGACGATCTGTCTCCAGAAGAGTTTGCCGTATATATAGAAACGGACAATCTCCAACAAGAACTTAGCAACATCAGACAGATTGAAAGCAACGCTAAAAATATCGTTTATGAGCAAATAATGAATAGCACAAAAAGAGATAGAGTTACCAGTTTAGGATATGGCCTTCACTTTGTATACGAGATGGAAATGGATAATAAATTGAACGCCCACAATGATGATGAATTCAACTTTTTAGACTATCTGTATATATCAGAATAAACATATTAAGTCAAAAACCATTCTAAATAAGAAAGGATGTGAATCATGACAAAAGCAACAAAGAAAACTACATCATTACCCACTACTTCCGATGAACAAACTATTACACCCTCAACTTCTCAACCCATCGAACAAGTAAATGAAGAGTATGCGTTGCAATTTGCACAATCTATGGCAAGAGCTTATCAAAATTCTACCCTACTCTCTCCTCTTTGGCAGAATGAATTACTTAAGAATCTCAATATGTCTCCTACTGTTTTTAGCAGAGATAAAATTGAAGAGTTAATTAAAAATCCACGAGCAAACGAAGATGCGCTCAAGGATTTGGGACAGTACTTATACAATGCTGTGATGCAATTTAATCGGCTAGTAAATTATTATGCAACATTACTTACATTCGACCACTTTATTGTACATACAAACGCCGATGATGAAGATGTAAAATCATCAGCGTATAAGAAGTCACGAAAGAAAGCTGTGGAATGTCTTGATAAAATTGTTCCCAAACTTACTTTTCCAAACATATTAAGAGGCGTAATTTTAGAGGATGCTAAATTTTATTATATACGTGAGTTTGGAGAGTCTATTGCTTTTCAGGAAATGCCATCAAAATATTGTAAGATCGTGGATAAAACTGAGTATGGATACCAATATGCCTTCAATATGTATTATTTCTTGCAGTCTGGAGTCGATATTAATAGTTTTGCTCCCGAGTTCTTGGGGTTCTTAGAAGACTTTAAGAATGATAAAAATAAGAAGAATATACATCATTACTGGCAACCACTTGATCCCATCAAAGCTCCAGTATTTAAATTTGATGAAACCAGAGCAGGATTAACCCCTCCCCTCATGGGATTGTTTTTGGATAGTGCTGAAATTGATCAGTACAAAAAACTACTAAAGACGAAAACAGAATTGGAAACTTGGAAGATTATTGTTGGTAAGATTCCAATGAAGCAAGATAATAAGGGTGCAGTTGTTGCAAATAACTTTGCAATCGATCCCATTGTCGCAGGACAATATACGGCTATTTTACAGGCAGGAGTACCTACTGGAGTCAAAGTTGCTACCACTCCATTTGAGCTAGACACCGTTGACTTCAGCCAGTCTCAATCACAGAACAACATTATTGGATATGGTCAAGAAAACTTTTATAACAGCGCTGGTTCAACTCCTGTTCTTTTTGGTGCTGGTGCAGTCAATGCTTCTGGATTACAAGCATCAATTAAAGTAGATGAAGCATACGTGACGCATATGTATAGACAATTCGAAAGATTTTTAAATGCTTATCTTAAATCAAAAACAGGAAGATTTAGATTCAAAGTTGTATTTCCAGATCTCACTATATTCAATAAAGATGAAAAATTTGAAAAATATCTTAAAGCAGGCCAATTTGGATTCTCTAAAACGTTAGTATCACTTGCGATGGGAATCAATGCCGAAGATATGCAAAACCTACTCTCTTATGAAAACAGTATTAATTTAGTAGAAAAATATCTATTGCCTCTTCAATCCAGTCATGTTCAGAATGGCGACGATGAAGGTGGAGCACCTAAATCGGCAGCAGCAGATGTTGGGGATGCTGGAGAAAAAACCAGAGATTTAGACGGTAACGCCAGATGATTGTGATGTATAGCTTCGCCGCTCTGCTAAGGAGGTGAGAAAAATAGAGAAAGAGCCGACAAACAAACGACTGTATTTTGAAGTTGAGAAATATGTGTTGGAGCCACTAGAAGATGGCAGATTCACACGTTTAAAGATGTACGTCACACATGACGGAATTAACAATAATAAATCGAATATTGATCTATCTGTACTTCAAAGCGAAATAACAGAATCATCTATTTTAGATATTCCCGTATTAGCTCATATATTAACCGAAGACGAAGACTTCGGAGAACATGAAATGGAATACGACGAAATAGAAAAAAAGATAACCTACATTGAAAAGCCTATTGGATTAGTGTCTTCTAAAAATCACAACTATCATTATGAAGAAGTTGATGGAAGAACTTATGCTGTTGTTGATGGGTATATTTGGAATGTTTACTCTCAAGATGCTATTGATATCATAAATCGAGATGAAAATATCAAACTTTCAGTTGAACTTGTCATTGATGAGTCTATATATGACAAGAAAACTAAAATTTTAGATATTAAGAAGTTTCGTTACACAGGAATTACATTACTTGGCAAAAAGTATGGCACTGGCATGGTCAATGCCCATGCAGAACTAGAAAGGTTTTCAGAAACCGATGAGTTCTCTGATAAGATAGAAGAATTAAACACATTCTTAATGCGATTTTCTCAGAATAGTGAGCAAGAACCGGGCGATGAAAAGTCCAATCTTGAATCATATACATTAAGTAAAGAGGAGGATAAAGTAGTGTTGAAAAAAAAGCAAGAAATTGCTGCACTTTTTAAGTTGACAGTAAATCAATTGTATTCTGAACTAAGCCGCGCTATGTCTAAACATACATATATCGATAAAAATTGGTATGGCGAATCAGTGGAAAGAACCTGTTTTTGGTTGAATGATTATGACGAATCTTTTGTTTACTATGTTGATGTTAAAGATAATTACATGGATAAAAAGGCTCCATATTCATTGGATGGAGACAACGTAAATGTCGATCTTGATAATTGCTCTAGAATTAAATACTCTCCTATTGATTGGGAAGACGGTATGAGTGATGAAGATAGTGAAACGAGCGCAACCAGAGAAATGATGTCTTCTTTAGAAACGGAGGCTTTAAGTAAACTTGAAGAGATTAAAGTGGAAAAAGAAACGATGACTACTGAGTTTACCGAAAAGATCACTGAAAAAGATGAGTCAATTATTGAGTTGGGTAAAACTATCGCTGAAATGGAATTGAAATTTACTACTTCTGAACAACTGTTAGTTGAAAAAGATGAAGCTATTAGTTCTTTGACAAGCGAAATTGCTAAATATAAAGAAGAAGAAGATATTGAAAAAGTGGATAGTCTATTCGTAGAATATTCAGCTTTGATTACTGAAGACGAAAAACGTGAATTGACTGAAAAAAGAGCGACTTTTTCAACCTTTAATGATTTTGAAAAAGAAGTGAAACTATTTCTCTATGATCGCATTGTCAAAAAAGCAAAAGAACACAAAATGAATTTTATTTCGATGGGGTTACCTATAGACAATGAAGCACCAGATGATAAAAAAACGCAATCACTGTGGGAACGTCTAGGAAATAATTAAGTAAAAATAATAATAAACAAAGGAGTTTTTATAAAATGAGTGCTGTAATTAATCTCAATATCATGGCAGGTAACAAAGTAGATAGTTACCTTCAGTCTGTGCAACTTGCAGAAGCAGTAGAAAATGGTAGTTTTGTAGTTTTGGGGGGTGTGGTTGCTGGTAATCCAGAAGTTCGTGTCGCATCTACTCCAACCGACGTAGCAACTCAAGAAGTATTATTGGTGGCATCTCCAGAACTGGTTGAAATCAATGGATACAGAATTGATATCTCTGATCCAACTTTGTTTACGAACGCCGCAAATAAGCCAGCGCGCACGTATCATCTGCATATTGGCGATACTTTTACGCTTACCGATACTGGTATCACCGGAACTACTGTTGTTGATCAATTTGTAATTCCTCAGAACACTCTATACAAAGGTATTGCAAGTGCGACCATTGGTACTACCGTTGTGGCATGTCAAGTACTTGAGAAGACAACTATCTCTATTGGTCGCACTCGTCTTGCAGCAACAAAACTTCAAGTAGTAAAACAAGCCTAATTAGGACTTAAAGGAGGATATAAAAATAATGTTTAAAAATTATAGCAATATTAAATTTTTCAGTATGCCAAAAGAGCAACAAGATGTAGTTCAGGCGGGGGTAGAAGCTTGGTATCATTTCTGCCACCAAAACCGCAATAAAGATGGTCGTTTTAGTAAATATGCGCAATATGCAAATGATGGTGTTACTCTTGATCAGAAACAAGAGCTATTTACAAAGGGTCTTCAGAAAGAGGCATTGCGCTATGCTGGTATTCCTGCTGACACAAAATTCAGTGAAAGCATGATCCAGACTCACCCATCAGTTCAGTGGGCGACTTTCGCAATCGTTGCTCAAACTCTGGATATTATTGTTCCTGAGACTGTACTCGATAGTTTCTATGACTTTGCCGAAGTGAAAAACGTGAATTGGGGCGATCAACTTTTGTTCCATGTAGAAAGTCCAGATCTGTTTGTTGTAAGTACAAAAGCAAACGGAATTCGTGGTAACCAACGTCAACGTCTGTTTGGTAAGGACTTTACTCTTACCCCTATCCGTCATACCGTTGAAATCTACGAAGAATTGTACCGTGTTCTTGCTGGTAAAACAAACTGGGGCAACTGGGTTGCTCGTGTTGCACAGGCTATTGAAACAGACATTACTACTCGTATCTATAGCGCAATCTATGATTCTTTCTCTTCTCTGAGCACTAGTTACAGAGAGTCTGCCGCATTCACTTCTACTGCTTTTAACAATCTCGTAGCTCGGGTAGCTGCTTCCAACAATAACAAAAATACTGTAGCCTTCGGTACTAAAAATGCCCTGTCTAAAGTCCTGCCAGAAAATCAATATATGCAATTTGGTATGGGTGCAGAATTCAACAGAAACGGACACTTGGGTAACTTCCAAGGCACTCAACTGTTTGAAATGGATCAAAAACTTAAAGCTAATTCCGATGATTTTGCTTTGGCTACCGACTTCATCCTTGTAGTTTCTGCTGGTTCCGACAAGATTGTTAAAATTGGATTCGAAGGAAACACTGAAGTACACCAAACCAAACCAGAGGATAATGCAGATAGATCTATGAGTTATTCTGTAGCACAGCACTATGATGTTCAAATTGTAACAGCAGCCAACTATGGTATCTACAAGCTGACTACTTAATTTCTTTTTAAATAAAGGGTGGATTTTTTAGTCCATCCTTTTCATACTACAAAATAAACTAAGGGAGAATCAAGAATGGTTGTAAAAAAAGAAACAGCAAGTGATAAGAGTCCCGTTATTACAGTTGATAATGAGTCTTTAGCGAATCAGGTTTCAGACTTGGCAGCGTTGGTAAAATCATTGCTAGAACAAAATCAAAAGTTACAAGCTGAAAAAGAAGAACAAAAATCAGCAATCACAAAAATTGAAAACTCTCTTTATGAAACAGCGGAAGATAAATTAGATATTGATCCAAGAGAATACGTTAAGCTGATTTCTTTGACTGATGGAGGATTAAACTTAGCCACAAATACGACAGTTATTAGATTCAATGATTTTGGTGTAACCAAGAGCGTAACTTTTGAAGACCTTAGAGCAATCGTCGATAATCATCCAACTTCCGCAAAAGAAGGAGCGTTTTTGATTCAGAACGAGAAGGCCGTAAAAGCTCTTTATCTAGAAGATGAATATGAAAATATGCTCAATAAGGATCAGGTTGAAAGTATTATAACTTTGCCAATTCATGAGATTAAAAAGACTTTAGATACAGTTAGCGCAACTCTCAAGGAAACAATTGTCTCTCGTATTATCAAAGGGATTATGAGCGGAAACAGTAAATTTCAAGACCGTGGTAAGATTCTTGAAATTGGCAACCACATTAAAAAAGACTTGTATAAAATTGTAACAGAAATCGAAGAAAATAATAAATAAGGGGTGAAAAAATGCCTACCCCATTTTCAAAAATATTCGAACGATTCCAACAGAAAATACAAGACTATACCATCGATCAAATCTATATGTCTTCGGTTGAAGCATATGAAAATTATCTGACTGGGTTCTTGAAATCTGGATTAGTTAAGTTTTTTCATTGTAAACAAGACTTGTTAAGTCGCGACGATTCAACGAGAGAATTTGTAGTTGATTTGACGGAACTGGAGCAAGAGATATTAGGAAACCTAATGTTAGTTGAATGGCTTGAAAAAGAAGTGAATAATATCATGGAAATGAGACTAGCAATTTCGTCAGGTGATTTTAAGAGATATTCCGAGTCTCAGAATCTTAAAGAAAAAAGTAATCTCAGGGATAAGTCCCAAGAAAACGCAGATTATTTAATGATGCAGTATTATTTGAAACATATGGATGTGAGCTGAAATGTCCTATGAATCCTATAACGCATTTCTTCTTGTAAATGGGATATCAAATCGCGATAAAAATATTACTCATGCTAAAAATAGCTTAAGTACAACATTTACTGATTCTCCGTCTTACTACCCCGTTTCAATCAACTCTTCAACTGATTTCAAAGATGTGTGGATCGTTGATGACAGTGACACTAAAGATCAAAAGGTCATCACATCTCTAGATTATGATTTACAAAACGGGGATATTGTTGATTGGCAGTCATCTAGATGGATTAATATTATTACGGATTATTTAGGAGACATTTACACGCGAGGAACCATAAAGCGTTGTGTTTCATTACTTAAATGGATTGATAATGCTGGAGATATTCAAGAAACGCCATTCGCTTTTAACTCTGAGTCCTCATCTAATTTTGGAGTAAATGAAGATCGTATAATAACTCTTTCCAATGAGCGTAGGAATATCATTCTCCAGAGCAACGAGCACACATACAAAGTTACGCGAGACAAGCGATTTATTTTTGATGATCGAGTATGGAAAGTGACAGCACTGGACCGTATATCTAAAAAGGGATTAATTATTATCACTTTGCAAGAAGATGAAATTAATCCAGCCAAAGATAACCTTGAATTGGGAATTGCCGATTATTACGACAATGTAGCTCAATTTAGAGTTGAGATTATTAACGGTAAATTCGCAACAATTAAAGAAGATCAAACACTTCAGCTAAATATCATAGTAAAAAATCGCGATACCCCCCTTCCTTCCCTCCCCCACATTATATATTCTGTTAGTGACAATGAAATTATTGACATCACAACTGATGGTCTTGTCACGCCTAAAAAAACAGGTCTCGTAGTTGTAAAAGTTTCATATAAGGATGTCTTTGCAGAAATCGAAATAAGTGTTACTGAATCTACCGCATATGCGTATACATGCGAAATCATAGGAGTAAGTGAAATCAAAAAAAACAGAACTCAATCATATTCTGTTAAATTTTACCGGAACGGTGTTGAATATCATGACGATAGTGAGTTTTTATTGACTTCAGATGACGGAGTTTCAGAGACTGACCTAGCCACTATTTCTGTTCAAGATAGTTCTGCCAATACCTGTTCAATTTTTACGGGTAATACTATCGGATACTTCTGGTTACATGTTAAAAATCAAAACGGACTTTCTGAGTCAAAATTAAGAATCAAAGTTAAGCCATTATATTAAGGAGCGTGAAACATGGGTCAAGCAATTGTTCGTTTTGGAGAACTAAAAGTAGAATCATTTGTACAAGGCATTATAAACAACTGGCTTATCTATAGTTCTCTCCCCTATTCTAAGCAACATTCCAGTGGATTGGATGGAGACGTTTTGATTGGTGCAACACCAACGGTTGAGATCATTGATGCTGATTTGGACGTTACAATCAATCCTAGTTATACATATGCTTATTCAATTGCAACAGATAATAAGCTGAAAATTGCATTTGATAAAGTAAAGCATCCCGATAAAGGCAGTGCGCTTGAAGCATTAAAATGTATTAGTATTACATATGATTTGGGGCATTTAACTCCTAATGGTGGATTGTATATCTCTATCTTTCGTAACTCACTTGGAGAAGAAATTCATCGAACAACTCCAATGTCTTTGGCTCAATGTACGACTGTGATTTCTACATTCAATGATACTCGACAGGTTGATACAGGCGGATATTTAAAGTGCGAGGTAGTTCCAGACTTCGTTGTAAGTTGAAGAAATGAGGCGAGTATAATTGTCATTTCTCAAAGAGATAAGTGAATATAAGGACACTATTATAAATAGGTTGTTAAGCGACCAAGAACTGTGCAAGGCTGTGTATTATGCAGATGAAGGATTTCTTGAAAAACCTGATATTGATGATCTGGATAATCTTATTTATGAGAATATATTCCCTCATCGTTTTATTCCAGATACAACTGAAACCGCTAAAACATTTGTTACTATATCTTGCACCGATTACAGACCAACAGGAAATAGTTTTAAGAATGGTTTGTTGAACATCTATATGTTCACTCATCGAGACTTATTTAGGACAGACTACGGTTATACTCGCATGGATTTTATAATGACAAAGATTGAAGAACTGATGAATAGTAAAAGAGGAATTGGATTAGGAGAATTGGGATTTGGTGGTCTAAATGAATATGTGGTTAACGAGAAATTTCAAGGATACGTGCTGAGCTATAGACCAGTAGATTTTAACAGATGATTGAAATTACTGAAGATATCGAATTAAAGCTACTGCTCGGAAAGCCAATCCTCGTAGATGGTATATTTGTCCACTCTCCTCTTTTAAAAACTGTAATTTTTCATGGGTATGAATCATACAATCACGCCCTCTCTTCTCTGCTTTTTGACAAAAACAGATTTCCTGATCTAAAGGATTTAGAACAATCTAATACAGATCTCATGATTTACTTTTTCCAAAAAGATGATGTTTTCAGAGAGTCCTTAAAACTTGGGTCAAGGATTATATTTGGTAAAGATATTGTATTAGACGTTGTTGAAAACGAAAGATATTTCCGAATTGGAAAACAGTTCGTTTCAGAAAACACGATTAATTCAATTCAGAAAGTAGTTAGATTTGCAAATAAAGTGCCAGACAAGACGGAAGAGGAAGAATTTAATCCTGCAAATTCTAAAGCAGAAGAGTTCATTAAAAAAATAATGGGTGATAGAGCGAAGAAACCTAAAAAAAAACCTATTAATAATCTACATAGCCTCATATCGGGTTTGGCTTGGAAATCCAATAACTTATCCATATTAGATATAGAAAAGTTAACAATATACCAATTTTATGATGGGTATTACAGATTAGAAAATATTGATCATTACAATAACATCATGATGGGTATTTATTCTGGGAACATAGACTCTACAAAAATAAAAATCCAAGAAAATACTTGGACTAAGATTATCACATAATGGAGGAATTATATAATGACAGTAACAAATCGATGGACAATTCGTGATGTAGCTACTGCATCATTTTTTGACCAAGTTACAAAGAAACTTAGAGCACGATTGGATAGTTTGAAACAATCTGGACTCGAAAATACAGCAGATACAGTATATGCACAAGGTGGTAGTGGTAACCCTAAACTAGTGGGATTTTCTGGTAATAAAGCAGCCAAATTCACTCTGCAAGATGCTTTGTTTACAAACGATCTGATTGCCATGCTGTTGGGTACAGAAATCATTACGGCTGCAACACCAGTAACGGTGGATAATATCTTGAAGGTTACTGGAAACTCTGTAACACTAGATTACACCCCCATAACAACCGGAGCATTGGTTAGCGTAAGCAAGTATCTTCCCGATGGAACTGTAGGAGAAAGCTTTGATTACAAATCCGCCTCCCCTACTGCTGGTGAGTATAGTGTGACAGATAAGGTAGTAACGTTTGCAACTGGTGCTCTAATAGATGGAGAAAAAGTCATTGCATACTATAAGACAATGGCAGGATCGGGCACAAAACAACTAAAGGCGCAAACCGATAAGTTCGCTGGCAGTTTTGAGCTAATTCTGGATGTTCTAGTTCGCGATGTACTCACAAAACAGGATTATGCTGCACAGATTACTATTCCATCTGTCAAACTTGAAGATAATTGGAGCATGGCAATGGCTCCCGATGGAGATCCTGCTACTCAGGATATTGTAATGGAAGCACTAGCTGTTCCGGGTTCTAAAGACCTATATACGATGTATATCTTTGATGAATCAGATTTGGCTTAATAAGCACAAATACATAATAAGCCCATCTATTAATATAGGTGGGCTTTTTTATTTGTGCAACCAAGAGGGAGAATGGTGGAATTTGATAAAAGAAAGAGGCCCAATAACCGTTACATGTGATTATTGTATGAAAAGTGAATGGAGACTTGAACGAACAGAGTACAATAGAAGAAAAGATCAAAAAATAAGATCAATTGGGCATATATATAATTTCTGTTGTGATGTGTGTAGAGAAATCATTATCTACAACACTGTTAGAATTACAATGAAAGAACTAGGATATTCTTTACTAACTACACATATTAAAGACGCAAAACAAAAAATATCCTATATTTGTTCTTGTGGAGAAAAGACAGAAACAAGTTATGATGTAGTTAGTAGATTAGGATGCTCATGTTTTAAATGTGGCCTAAAAAAATCTGGATCAACTAGAAGAAGATCTCTGCGAAAAGTAATGGAATATGCTAAACATAACAATATAAAGATACTTATTGAAGATAGGGACTACTTGCATATGGCGCTATCTGACCATGTTGACTACATTTGTTCATGCGGAGAAACTCATAGTAGAAGACTTAGGAACATTATGAACGGTAGTGTTCGTTGTCCTAAGTGTATTGAAATTAAGAAAGTCCAAACAAGTTTTGAACGTTTTGGCTGTGCTAATCCAATGCAAAACTCAGTGGTAAGAGCAAAAACGTTCAAAACGTTTAACATAAACAATTCTATGTCTATATCATTGCAGCAAGCATATATTCACAGCATAACTAGCGGCGACATCAATTATCTATGCGAAGGATCGTTTTTAGATATAGCTTTTCCAGAAGAAAATATTTATATCGAATATGACGGTGGCCTTCACGATGGAAAAGTAAAATTCGGTCTTATTTCTGAAAAAAAGTTTAAAGAAAAGGAAAGGCGTAGAAGATATGCTTTATATCGTAATGGTTGGAATTAAATTAGAATTATTTCGAAAAAAGACCGCCTCCCCTCTATTGAAGCAATAGAAGAAATGATTCTAATCGCTAAAAATATAATAAATTCCGGTAGATCCTGGGTTACTTTTGATATTGATAATAATTTTTTGATTACCAGCAAAACAAAGGTTTCTTATGATTTTGGAAAATTAAATAGAATAAGAAAAGATTCAAAAAAATACATAGATATCATAGAAAAATATGAACTGTAAATCCATTTAGGAGTTCGTAAATGAATGAATAACATAAATGACTTACCCACTCTCACGATTGCTGCTCCGGTTAGAAATAGAAGTTTCATTTTAAACCAATATCTAGATCACATACATGATATCGACTATCCAAAATCAAAAATCAACCTCTTCTTTGTTCTCAATGATAGTTCCGATCACAGTGAAGAAATACTTAGATCGTTTAAAGAAAATCACTTAGATAAATATAACCGCATCACTATAGAAATATATAATCGAAACATCCCTTTGGACACTCGTGCTACTGACACTAGAGATAAACATATTTATAATCATTTGAGTGTATTAAAAAATTACATTATGTTCAAAGTTAAGACCGAAAAACTCCTGTTTATCGATTCCGATATTTTAGTCCCTGATAGTGTAATTAATAATCTACTCAACGCCGAAAAAGATATTGTTTCGGGACTAATATATAATGGCTACCTTGTCGATCCAGAACGTCCATATAAATACCCCAATATAATGAAGTTAAATGAGAAAAATAACTATGAGCATATATCTAATCACTACATACGCGAAGCCCCCTACAACAAACATCAACATCTATTAAAAGCCGATTTGACTGGAGCAGTATGGATGATCAATAAGAAAGTCTATAAAAACATAAAGTTCGGGTATCATCCTCAAGGGGAAGATGCCTATTTTTGTGCAATGGCTCAGAGTAAAGGATTTGAAATATATTGCGATGTCGGGACATTCTGTACACATGTAATGGAAAAATAAAATTAGGGAGATCAGAGATGTCTATCAAATCCAAGCAAAGTATTACTATTATTTATCCGCCCACCGTAGATTATTACATGCTCTATCAGCGCCCCCATCAACTATTGAAAGCATTATCCAGGATCAACAATGTAAGATGTATTTTTATAAGTTCAGAAGTATTCAAACCCCTTCCTAAACCAATCAACGAAGTCAGTAAAAATATGTTTGTTGTTCGAGGGAACTCCGATTATAAATCTTTGATTCAAGGCAAAGTCGTATACTGGGTATCCTATCCCGAACATATTGACTATCACCTGACCGTAGAGAAGGATTTTGTTGTATTTGATGCAATTGATAATCCGGTCGATGAATTTGCCGTATGGAAAGACAAATTGGATTATGCTGTTTCCAAGGCGGATATAGTTTCGTGTACAGCAAATATCTTATATGAGTATCATTCTAAGCGAACGAATAAGCCAATTTTCATGTGTCCTAATGGTGGAGATTTTGCACATTTTAAAAAAGCAAAAAAGAGACTGGACAAACCTCATGATTTCCCAAAAACAAATAAGGACGATAAAGTTGTGGGGTTTTATGGTGCGCTTGCAACTTGGCTGGACACTGAAATCATCAAGAAAATTGCAGAGAAATATAAAGTAGTATTGATAGGTAAAAATAAATATTATCCAATTGAAGTAAATCATCCAAACGTATACAACATTGAACATAAGGACTATCTACAGTTACCTATATATTTATCACACTTCGACGTTGCAATAATTCCCTTTAAATTAACGGAGATGATGAAGGGCTGCGACCCCGTAAAGTTACAAGAATATCTAGCTAGTGGGAAACCAGTTGTAACAACAGAGATTGAAGATGTGGTGGCTAACTTTTCAGATGTAGTTGATTTTATGAATATTGATAATTGTCTTGAAGTAATTGATAGAGTCATTGCAGAAAACAGCAAAGAGAAAGAAGCAAAGAGAATAGAAACTTCAATTAGAAACTCTTGGGATGTTAGAGCAGAAACCGCTATTGAAGCGCTAAATCTATATATGAACTAAAAGGAGAGATTAATTAATGGCTAAACTTACAGCAGCAAAAATCAATAAACTTAGTAAGGAACTCGATAAGAAACGGAAAATCTATATTCTTGAAGACAATGATGAAGTGAATGTTTCCATTGAATTTAAAGAATCATTGGTGGATAAGGTAGTCATGGATTATATTTCTGTATTGGAAAAATTAAGCACCTCATCTTCTATTTCTGACGACTTACTTCGTGGAACCGCTGGAATACTCCATCTCTTTATTCTTAGAGAATTCTCAGATGTACCGATGATTCCTAAAACAAACGATGATATTCAAGAACTTGTAGATACATCCCTCGCTCTTTATGATACTGGCATTATGGAAGCAGTTATTGAAGGATTCGATCATGAACAAGTTCAGAAGGTTTATGAAAAACTAGATATTTCAAGTAAACGTGCTGGCGAATTGCTAGGTGAATTAGCAATTAAGCAAACTATTAGTACTCAAGAAGAAGCTGTAACTGATGGAGTTTAAAAGCCTAAAAGATTTGGAAAAACATCTAAACAAACAGATTGCGCAATCACTCAAAAATGATGTGGGTAATGGTGTTGCTAGAAAAAAACTTAAAGAGAACATCCAGACAGAGGTTTATGATAAATATGACCCCGTTATTTATGAACGCCAACGCGAAAATGGTGGTTTAATTGATGACGCTAATATCAAAGTAGAGATGATTGATAATAACACCGTATCCATTGAGAGTCATCGGATGGATGGCAACAAAAATGTAGGAGTCGTTGTTGAAACTGGCGTTGGATATAACGAGGAATGGGCATTCCCTTATACACATAAGAGTAGGCTATTTACAGAAGTCACTCGTGATGAATTGAGAAATGACGGTAGTGTTGAACATGCGCTGATGAAGGGTTTGGAAGTTCAGGGACTGAAGGTTCAGAAGTGATTTGTGAAGTGATGATGAAATTGTAATTTGATAAAGTAAAGGGAAATGAGACGATGGATGAATGGCAGAATTTAATAAAAATATGCTCAGAGAGACAGCCGAAAAGCTACCTCCTGTTGATGAACAAAAATGGCAAATGGTTAATGAAGATTATCGCAACTTGGTCGAAGAGTACATCTCGGTTCAAGCACATAGTCAAAAAACTAAAATTCAATATAGATCCTGCTTAAGGCAGTTCGGTTACTACATATATAAGAGCATGAACAATAAATTTCTATACGATATTAGTAAACGAGATTTTTTGAGATATATTAGTTTCTTGAGAGATACGAGAAAAATGTCATCCAGTGCAATTGGTTTACGCAAGGCGTGTGTTTCAAGTCTTTGTAATTATATTGAAAATGTTGTGGCAGATGATGATAAGAACTATAAGATGTTTAGAAACTTCACTCGCGGTCTACCAGCGATAACCAAGAATAGCGTATACAACAAAGTAAAGATATCAAAAGACGACTATGATCTAATAATGAAAACAATGGTGAATGATAAAAACTATCTTGGTGCTGCGTGGGTAGCATTTGCTTTTAATGTAGGTGCTCGACGTGCAGAGATCCCACAGTTTAAAACTGAAATTTTGAACTACCCTATTGTTGAAGGCGGCGGTTATACAATGTCTCACATAATTCGCCTCAAGGGTCGTGGCGAAGATGGAAAGCAAGAACCTTATATGGTCAACGAAGAAGCATTGCAGTATGCTAAGTTATGGATTGAAAAACGTGACTATGAAGCTGAATATATCTTTACTACTAAATATAGCGGAGAAACGGGTTCAATGTCAGAAGCTTGGGCTAACGAGTTTTGCAAAGAAACTCTTTCAAATATTTTAGGAAGACGGATTAACCCCCATCTTTTTAAAGCATCGTGTGTTACATATTTGTTGGAAGTTAAAAAGATCCCTATCGAAATAGTCTCAAAATACGTAGCGCATCATGAAAATATCGCTACAACTATCGCCCATTACGATCTAAGGGATTTTGCAGAAGAAAGAAATAAGATTTTCGGTTAGCATCAAACTATCGTTTTATCATAAAAATACATATACAAGCCCTTTCTTATAAGGGCTTCTCGGGGAGTTAAGTCATGAAAATTAAGAAATTTGAACTTGAGCCATTTATCAGCTACCTCCATTCTCTTAGGCTAGATCGTGTAGACAGTCGAATGCGTTCAAGATTCAAAAAAATCCTAATCGACAAGTATCAAGTGTTCACAGATGAATTACGCGAAATCAATGTTGACTACACAGTAAAAGATAGTTCCGGTGATCCCATTATTGAGAATGATAAGTGGATTTTTGAAAATAACGATGAACGACTTAAAGAAATTCAAGACCTGAGTTTCGAAGAAATTTACATCGAGCAAAATGAAGAAAATAAAAAGATGCTTCTCTCAGTTAAAGAATCGGTATTGAACCGTGGTCCTTCTGAATTAGAAGGTAAAGATGCAGACGTTTACGATTGTTTGGCTGAAATTGTAGAACAAATTACATATGAAGACCAGTAAGAAGAGATTTTAAATCTCTTCTTTTTTATATTTCACTTAAATATCAAAAGGAAGTGGTTTAAACATAATGGCAAACCCATTGGCAATACTCATATCGGCTAAGCTAAATTCAGGTCTCGCACTGAAAGACCTTAACGCTTCAATTAGGGCATTAAGCAAGCATCCTTCCCTCCAAAAAATTGATTTAAAACTTAATATAGATAAGTCATTTATAAATAACATCCAATCATTGTCAAAGAATCTTAATACTATTACCTCTCAGCTTCAACAACAAAGTACGGCCAATAATGCTGTTAATAATAGCTCAAAGAACACTACTCAGAGCATCCAAGATCAAACAAAAGCCACAAATGAAGCTATTAAGGCAGAACAAAAGTGGCAAATTGAACGCGAAAAAACCAACAGTAAGGGCATTCGTACCGTTACATCAGGGAATAACGTTGATAATTCTAAGCAAACTGTTACCTATTTACCAGATAATTCTATTAAGAATATTGATAATATCACAAATCAACTAAAGGACTATAAAGCACTTGAGGCATTGGATAGAGATCATTACAACGCACTCAAAACGAATCAATCTAGAATTGAAGCTATGGATAAACTTCATTATCTAGCACTTCAAAAGAATCGCGACCTAGATTGGAAGAATCTCCAGGCATCAAATAAACAAGCAGAAGCAACAGATAAGGCTCACTATCAAGCAATCAAAATGAACAATGATATGATTGCCAAGAATCAAAAACAAACTCAGTCATTAATCAATTCCGCTTTCTCTGGTAAACAAAATACAAATAGCGCCTCTAGTGGCGTTGCTGAAGCCAAGGCTCTCGATATTCTCAATAGACAATACGATAAAGTATTGAGCAATCTTAATGCTGCTAAGAATAGTGGCAAGCAATTAACTGATAGTGAATTGACTGGGATTAATCGAAGAATAGAAGCTTTGAATAATTTAGCTTCGAGACAAAAAACAGTTGAAAAAGATCGTGCTACCCTCTCCTCTACTCAATTACGTACAGAGACCCAGATTAACAATCTGCTTTCGGGTAGGCATAAGGACAAGGTTGATTCAAGCCAATTGACAAGTTTGTTGGCGCAATTAAAAAGCTTAGACACTCAAACAGCCAATTTCAAGACTAAGTCAAAAGAAATTACCGATCAGATTAATCGTATTGGTGCAGAGGCTAGAAATGCGTCTCCTAATGTCCAAGGACTAGGAAATATATTAAAAACGACCTTTAGCAGCATGCTTATGTATGCTGGTGTGGGTAGTTTGTTCTATGGTTCTATTAATGCTTTAAAACAGATGACGCAAACAATTATTGAAGTCGATTCGCAATTGACACAACTTAAGCGTGTTATGGATGAAGATACTGACTTCGATAGCATGTTGACAAAAAATATAGGACTAGCTAATGAGTTAGGTAGAAGTATTAAAGAGGTAAACGAAAATGCGATTGGCTTTGCCAGAATGGGTTTTGATGAAAATCAAACTGTTGAGCTTGCTAAGACTGCAACTCTATTTCAAAACATATCTGATTTAACACCAACCGAGGCTGTTGATACGCTAACGGCATCAATGACCGTATTTGGTGTTGAGGCTGGTAAAAGTATCGAAGTAGCGAATAAAATTAACGAAGTAGATAACAATTTCGCAGTAAGTTCGCAAGGTCTTGCATTGAGTATAAATAAATCTGCTTCAGCCGGAAAGACCTTTGGTGTTACTATCGATAAATTAATCGGAGACACAACAGCCATTACAACAGCAACTAGAGAATCAGGAGCAGTGGTCGGTAAACTTGTTGCCGCTTAATCAAGTGATTGATTAATGAAAACTTTGCTATATCGGTGGAAGCGTTGGGGAACGTAATACCGAGGGAAGATATATTGTTATTAATATACGTTTTATAGATTGGACACTACTTAGATAGGAGATTAAATTGAAAATCACAGAACAAAAAATATTGGTTAATTGGCATGGTAATACTAAACAACACTATGAAGAACTTGGGTATAAATTCACTAAATATGGGGATGTATTTGAGGCAAGTTTTATTGAGGTTCCCAAAAGTTCTAAGATCAAAGCAGATGTTAAATGTGATGTTTGTAGAAAAATTTATAAACTTCAAATTCATCAAATTAATAGAGCAGAGAATCATATATGCTCTCAAGAATGTAAATATTTATTTGGTAAAACACTACTACATAGGTGCGGAATTTGTGATAAATCGTTTTACAGAAATAAAACTCAATGTGATAAAAGCGAAAGTGGTCTCTATTTCTGTTCAAATAAATGCGTTGGAGAATATAACAAAAGACAGAGGACACAGAACATCACTAAAAATTGTCTAATATGTAATAGTGAATTCAAAGTAAAAGCTAGTACATATGATAATCAGATCACTTGTTCAAGAAAATGTCAAGGTTTATGGCAGTCAAGAGAACGGATAGGTGAAAAATCAAGCAATTTTAGAGGCGGAAAAATCGAAAAGGAATGTTTTGAATGCAAAGATAAGTATTTCACTACCCGTCATGCATCGAAAACTAGCAAATTTTGTTCTCAGTTCTGCAAACAAAGATATTGGGCTAAAAACATTATAGTGAAAGAATCATTTAAAATTGCCAAATATAAAGGAAATGAAAAATACAGAATGACAAAAGGTGAAACTCTTCCTGAAAAAATGGTTAAAGAGTGGCTATTAAAAAACAATATTCCTTTTCTTCAGGAGCAGGGATTTTTCCATAAATACTACGCTGATTTCTATCTACCAAATACCAATATTATTGTTGAAGTTTTTGGAGACTATTGGCATACTAATCCAGATATATACGGAGATAATTTAATACAACCAAATGAGCATCAAATTGCTCAAGTAGAAAAAGATAGGATAAGAATTGAGACATTTAATAAATATGGATTCAAGGTCATAGTTCTTTGGGAACATGAAATTTATGAAAATATTGAGAGTCTATTAAAAAGCAAAATAATAACAATATATCCCCGTAACGACTACACGCAGAGCATCTAGTATTTCTAGATGAAGATATAGTCTGATCTTGTGCCATAACCCAGATACAAAAAAGCACAGAGAGGCGGTCAAGTGTAAAGACACTTTAAAGGAGTACCGCCTCCGCTATACTTCTATTTGTAAGTATAGTCAGTAGGATCTGTCAATAAAGATCTGAAAGTAACAGGATGAACGCACTGAAAACAATCTATTCTCGCTTAACAACAATGAGTAAATCAGAATCAACCCTCGCAGCCGTTGGTATTAAAATGAGAGAACTGAATGGAGAAGTTAAAGATGCTCCGGTTATTCTCGATGAATTGGCCTCTAAGTGGGGAAGTCTATCTAAGGAACAACAACAAAATACTGCTGTAAATTTGGCTGGCCGATTTCAGCTCTCCAGGTTCCTCGCGCTCATGCAGAATTACCAGATATCGGTAAATGCGACAGAAACAGCTTTACATTCACAAGGGTCTGCCGTATCTGAAAACGAAAAATATATGCAATCACTTGAAGCCAGAATTCAAAAGATGAAAACAGCTTGGGATACACTTGCACTGGCTATGGGAAATGCAATTATTTCGGACTCGGTTGTGGTTATAACATCACTATTAACAAGCTTGGGGAATGTTCTCGCATCCACAGTGGAACACTTTGGTCTCCTCCCTGTCTTATTCGGTGTTTCTTATGCTGGATTAATGTTATTAAGCACTGGTTTTAGGATTTTTATAGTTAACATTACAACCACAATTGCCAGTCTTTTTGGTATGACTGCTGCTGCAAGTGGCGCAAGAATGGGACTAATGGGATTGTCTGCTTCCGCAAAACTTGCCGGAATAAGTTTAAAGAGTATGTTGATTAGTACTGGTGTTGGGGCAGCTCTTGTTGGTCTGGGTTGGATACTTGAGAAAGTTATAGGACATTTCGCGAAAACATCCGAAGTTGTTGATGAAGCAGGATCAAGTCTTGATCAACTTAAAGAGAAAACAGGAAATCTAAAAGAGCTTCAAGATTTGTCCAATGAATACAATGAATTAGCAAATAAAACGAATCTAACCACGCAAGAAAAAATTAGACTTGCTGGCGTTGAATCCGATCTAGCATCAAAACACGGCGTAACAATGAAAACTGTCGAGGATCAGACTGATGCTGTACAGGCCAACACTGCCGCCATAGGCGATAGAATCGACAAATTAAAAGAAGAAGCAGCGATTGAGCAACAAAGAGCATTGGATGAGTACAAGGCCAATAAGACACAGATAAATTCTGACATTCAAACTCAAGAATCAGCAAGAAAAACGGCTCAAGCAAAACTTGATGAATTAATAAAACAGCAGAAGTACATTGAAGACAGTGTTGCAAATAAAACCGTAATTAAAAACGACGCAGGGCAACTACCTTACACTCAGAACGCACTCCTTGAAATCGACCCCAATGACGCTAAAAACACAAAAAGAGCCATTGCGGATCTCAGTGAAGATATTGCTCAAGCAATTATCGATGCCAGAAAAACTTTAGAAACTGCTGGAACCGAACTTGACAAAGTAGTAAGTAAAAGAGAACAAGCATTTAAGGCCCAATTCTCTGCCTACGCCGACACCATCGAGGCTGGTGGTACTGAGGTTAAAGCGTCTACAAGAGTTCTTGCCGATGGGTTTGCGTCTATCGTTGCTACAGCAAAAACAGACGATCTAGAAGTATTAAATAAGTTTAAAACTGAATTGTTCAATACATTCCAAAAGACAGATGTAAATTCGATGGATGATGCTGTTGCATCCCTTGAAAAAGTGGCTGGTGCTGCCGGACTAACAAAAGATCAATACAACATTCTCCAAGTTGCAATTAGTCAACTCAATTTTCAAGGTGTAAATGATGGCGTCGAAGGAGTCGGTGACACCGCCGAAGATTCAAAAGACGAAATTATTTCTCTGACGGATGCTATGAAGGCACTGGATGACACCATGAATGGAACGTCAGATGAGATGACTGCATTTGTAAAGTCTATCTCCGATTCATCTGATGAAATTGAACTTTTAACATCTGCTCAGAATGAATTGAAAAAATCTAACAATCTTTCTACTTCTACTATTACCAAAATGAATGAAAAATACGGAGACTTTATAAAGGTTACTGGACTTAGTAAAGATAAGGTATTAGAGTTCATTAAGTCTAAGAAGGATGAGAAAATAGCTGTTGTTAATGCTGAAATAGCTATGACAAAACAGGCTATTGATGGTGCTAAAAAACGGATTGAAGCAATGGAAATTGAAGTTGCTGCAATCAATAAAAAACGAAAAGCACTAGCTCAAGAAAGAATTGATTCTTTAAACGCCGGAGTTTCAGATGGAACCATTAGCGAATCGTTAGCTGAAAAACAGGTTGCTGCTATTTTGAGAAATGGTGATGATACCGTTCTCGATCTGTCTATTGAAAAGTCCGGTCTTGATGCATTGTCTGCAAAACTTAGCATCCTCAACTCTGTAAAAGAAGACTTTGTTACTGTAGCAAATAAAACAGAAAAATCAACAAAAGATTCCACCAAAGCCAATAACACAAACTACGACTCAGTATCCAATACCGTAGAAATCCTCACTGATCTTCAGAAAGAACTCCTCGCTGTTGATGTTGCACAAAAGAAGCTCCAGAACTCTCAGGATAAACTCAAGGATGGCTCTAAGGAACGTCAGGAATCCATCAGCAAAGAGATATCCTTACTCAAGGAACAGAAGCGACTCTATGAAGAGGGTATTAAAGATCCATCAAAGTTAGTTTCCACTAAAGTTACGACCACGGTTAAAACTAAAGCATCTGATTCCGACTCTACCGCCTCCACTAGCGCCATTGCTAATATGGTTGATGCTGCACGTAGCCTCCAAGGTAATTTCACCTACGGGCAAGTCGGGGGTAAGTTTAAGGGTACTTACGATCAATTTGTCGATGGAGCAGTATCGGATTGCTCTCAGTTTATCCAAGAAATGTTTGATGAATTTCTTGATGTAAAAGTACCCCGCACAGCAGCAGAACAAGCCAAACAGGGTGTTGCTGTTTCTAAGGCGGATCTAAAGGCTGGGGATCTGGTATTCTTTAATACTACCGGGAAGGCAAATTCCCACGTTGGTATGTATACCGGAAACGGCAAGTTTATTCAAATGGGGAACAAGGGGCTTAGTGAGCAAGATTTAAATAGCAAGACATGGACACAGAAGTATAAATACGAAGGTGCTAGACGCGTTGCTTCTGATTCATCTTATACCCCTCTCTCCTCTTCCTCCGATGGTAAGTCTACGTCTAAAGTTGGTGGAAAAACTGTTAAAACTGACAACGCTACGGCAAAGGAAAAAGCTGATGCAAAAACAGAGGCAGAAGACAAACTTGTTGCTCTAGATTCTCAGATCCACACTGCTTATATTAAGAGTCTGGATAACACTAAAACAGGGTTTGAACAGTTAATTGCCGACCAAGAGAGCGCAATTGAAGCATCTAAGAAAAAACAAGATACTCTTGATCCCAACTCTGCTGAATGGCGCAATGAGAACAATAAACAAATTAATTCTCAGAGCAAAATCCAATCGATCAAAAGTGATGAGAAGAATCAGCTCCAATACATGATGGATGCTTTAGGCGTTCAATTTGCTGATTATGACGCTTATTTAAAGAAATTGTCTTCAGATTGGTTGGATGTTCAGGCTGAAAAACTGTTTAAGGTGTATGCAAACATCACCTCTTCCATTGACTCATCGAAGCAACGCATTTCTGATCTTGGAAATGTAATTGATAGCTCCAAGAATAAGATGTCTCAGCTTGAAGAAGGATCATCTGACTATAACAAAGAACTGAATATTCAAATTGCCACTACTAAGAAGCAAAAAACTGTTAATGATGAGTTGATTGTAAGTACGGAAAAACAACTAACAAATCAGAAGTTGAATGCTAAACAGAAATCCGACTTGAATAAAATACTAGATGAAGCCAAATTAGAAGATTATACTGCGAAGATTAAGGATTTAAACGCAGAGTTAATCAACTCTAAGTCTTATCCTCTAGAGAATGAATTGTCTGAATTGAATCATCAATTGGATCTCTCAGAAGCAAAGATGAAGGGTTATGTAGAAGGATCGGAAGAGTATAATCAAGCAATTAAAGATCAGGTTTCTATTCTTAGTGATAAGATTTCGGTTACCAAAAAACTTATCGACTATGAGGAAACCCAGTCGAGAAATGAAGAATTAACAGCATCGGCTAGAGAAGAACATAGAAACAAACTTAGAGAATATACTCTGAGTCTTTATGAATACTCGGATGCGGTTAAATCACTTCGAGAAGATTATGCTGATAAAATAATTGAGAATTATAAAAAGTTACTTCAAGAACAGCAAAAAATCCAGAAAGATGCATATGAAAAAGAAAAAGAATTAGAAAATGAACGCCACGAAACCAGAATTAATAATCTAGAGTCTGAGTATCAGGCGTTCGAGAATAATATTAATGCTCAGTCTAAAAGTTTAGATCGAGAAGTTTCTGAAGATGATTATAAGAAACAATTAGCTATACTACAAAAAGAAAAGGCAGAACTTGATGCTAAGTTTAGTAGTAAGCTATTAGATGATTCCCTTGAAGCCAAAGCACAGCGCGTCGACATCCAAAAAGAGATTGATGCCAAAGCAGAAGAAATCACAAAACTCCAACGCGATAGAGAAATAACTATTCGCAAGGATGGTTTGTCAGATCAACTTGAGGATCGTAAGAATGCTGTTGATAAAGAGAAAAAGCTTGAAGATGATAAGAATAAATCGTTCATCAGGAATATTGATAGTCTCATAAAGATTAATGACGATTATTATAATGGCCTACTCAATGACGAACAGTATTTTTATAATATGAAGCAATCCCTAATGAGTGGCGACACCGTTAGAATACAGAATGAGTTAGGCATTGTTCAGGCTGCTTATACAAATTTTTATCAGGAGTTAGAAAAAAACTCTAAATTATACGCTGATAAGATTTCTTCTAATCTTAAATATGCGATGAGTGTTGATGAAAAATATGCTCAAAACTATCCCCTAGCAGACAAAAGCAACAATGATACGGGTACTGGATCAGGCATTGAATCGGGCAATGGGAATACCAACCCTGTAACTGGCGGCAGATCAGAAAAACAGACCGCTTGGGATAGTTATCTCTCTAACAAACAAAAAGCAGAACAGCTTAAGGCTGATATGCGTACTTTAATAAAAAATTCTGCTGATTATAAAAATAAACAGGCTCAATTTGAATCATTAAATAGCACAAATGTCGGATATCGTACTAAATATGGGTTCCCTGATGGCTCATACGAGGAATTAAAGAATAAGGTGTTTTCTGCAAAAATGGGCGGTATGACCCCCGCTGGTATGCCAGATGAAGGTCAATTCCTACTCGCGCATGAAAAAGAGCTTGTATTGGATAAATTCGATACCTCTAAATTATTAAAGATAATTAATATTTCGAGAGATGTTTTCAGTAGTTTGGGTAACAATATTGCCAATATTCTTCCGCAGGGTATATTCAACAATAACGTCAAAACACCACAAGCAATTGACAATAGTTTAAGCATTCGTATTGACAATATTAAGGGAGACAAGGAAGGAGCCAAGATCGTCACCGACAGCATTGAGGAACTGTGGAATAAAAAAACAAAACAAGGATGGTAAAACATTGGGGCTGGTTATTTAAAACAGCCCTCTTTAATATGGAGGAGTTTTATGCTAGGAGATATAGATTATTTCAAAAAGCCGTATAAGCCCAATTACTTTCTAGCTAAACCAAATAAAGAAATTATCAGCAAATTGAGTGAGGCATACGGGGACAATTTAAAGACACCAGTAAATGAAACGAATGAGCTTTCATTAAATATCCCCTACTACATTGATGATAATCATGCTCTACGTAAAAATAAAAATATTGATTTAGTTAAAGAAAACTATCTTATTAAGATGGTCTTTGGTAAAAGTATTAACTGGTACATGATAACTGCAATTAATGAAGTTATGACTGATACGTCCGACTACAAACAAATTACAGCACTAAGTTTGGAATTTGAGTTAGCAAAGCGAATTCTTAAAGGATATAAAGCAGAATCAAAAGGTGCTAGAACCGTACTAAATGAAATCCTAGATAAAACGGTTTGGGAAATTGGTGATGTAGATGTAGACTTTGAACTATCTAAAAGAAGTTTTGAATTCTTAGATAATAAAATTCTTGGTGCAATCTATGATGTTGGGAATACCTACAATGCGGTAACTATATTCAATACCGAGAATAAAACAGTAAATATGAAAAAGCCCGAAGTATTTGGGTTGGATACTGGGCTAACTTTTTCATATGAAAGTTTTCTTAAGAGTTTTGATAAGAAGTCTGACGCTAACGAGGTTGTTACTAGACTTTATCTCAAAGGAAAAGATGGGTTGACTATCAACTCTATCTCCCCTACTGGACAAAGTTATCTGGAAGATTATTCGTATTTTATGTATCCATTCAGCAGGGATGTAAACAAAAATGTAATTGAGCATAGTTATCAAATGTCAGATTCTTTATGTCACGCAATTTTAGATTATCAAGAACTAGTTGAACAGAATAAGAATCAATTCCAATTATTAAAAACCCAAAGAGATAATTATAGTGTAGTAATCTCAACCAAAGAAAGTGAATTAACAGACAGGCAGAATGAACTTAAAGCGATACTAACGATTGTAGATAATTATCAACTGGGAAATAACAATTCTCCCACTATGTTTTTTGAATCTATGAATCATAATGGTACACCAAGTACTATTGATTTCACATCTCTTCAAACCATGTATAAGTACGGTGTTATGGTGAAAGTTTCAAATGCTCAAAACGTACAAGTCTCATTGAATGGTAACTTAAAAACGGCTACATCTAACAAGTGGACCCTCTTAGGTAAAATTAAGGACTTAACTACTTCAAGTGTTCTTATAACAGGCAGCGGTTCATCGGTAATTGATATCCAACTCACAGCTATTAATGATAATGAGTTTGACGCACCCAATAATGACGACGTGATTATCAATCGCTACTCTCCCAGTAACAAACAAATGCAGATTGATTCGAAAAAAGCGGAGATCGGAGAACAAAAGAGTTATCTTACTACAATCATGACTCAGATAACACAGTTACAAAGTCTATTATCAAGTGGTAAAAACTTTACTCCCGATCAATTAATCGAGTTACAATCCTTTGTAAAAGAAGATACATATAGCAACGATAGCTGTATTGATCCTAAAGATTTGCTGACAGAGGGACAAAAGCATTTTGATGAAGTTAAAGTGCCTCAATTGACCATGAATATTGATATTATTAATTTTTTGTCAGTAATCGAGGAACAGTCAAAGTGGGACAAACTTGTATTGGGCGACTATATTACTGTTAGATACGAACGAATGGGCGTCAGAGTCAAAGCAAAGATAATTGAAATAAATTATGATTTTGAAGGCGAAAGCATCTCTTTAACAATTGCCAATGTTAGAAATGATGGCTCTACTGTATCAAAGATGAATGATTATTTGAAGAAGAATGCAAACTATTCAACTACTATAGATGCTAATAAAAAAGATTGGTTAAAAGCAGTCGTTGATGTTTCAGATATGAGTTTATTGTTCGACCAGTTTTGGGACAAAGTTACGAATCAGATTAATATGAGTATTAACAATACAACTACCATTGATAATCGTGGAATAACTGTTGTTGACCCAAATGACCCATTGAGATTTATCAGGATGACATCAGGAGCCATTGGCCTCACAAAATCAGGTGGACAGCGATGGGAAACTGCGCTCACCGCAGATGGGATAATTGCAGAGACGTTATATGGAAAAATTATCCTTTCACAGCGAGTCATTGTTGGTGACGCAGCAGGGATATGGCTAATGGAAGGCCCAAGAACTACTATTAAAGATCGTTATGGTCGAATTGCAATGCAACTAGGTTTGTATGAAGAGAATCCTGACAAGTTTGGGATGATAATTAATCGTTATAATAGTAATGATATTAACTCTACCCTTATAAACAAGGTCATTGCTGACAGTGATGATGGATTTAAGATTCAACGGTATAATGGTCATTCATTTGTGGACGTATTCAATGTCGATATTAATGGCTTCCTGTATAGCGAAGATATGACAACAAAACGCCTGAAAATTTTATCTGATCAAAATGAATTGCTTTTAGATAGCTATACTAAGCAGATGAATATTGGAAAGTTTACTGAAATAATTACCGATGGTAAGTTAACAGGGATTGAAAAGCTTCAGGTATTAGGTGAAAGAACCAGAATAATATCTGAATACGCTAAGTTGTTTGATCAAGCCAATATCTATAAGATCACAAGCAGAGATGCACTGATTATGATTGATATCCCCCCTTTTACTCTTGCCTACAATAATCTGATTGCCTACCTCTCTCCTCTTCTCGCTGACAACAACATGACTACAACATCTGATATTGATCGTGATGAGTTCATTTTGAAATTTAAAGTATACTATGATCAAGTTGTTGCTATTGTTCAGGCGATTAATGATTCTATTAAATATAGTAGTTTGCAATTGGGTTCGCTATATAACAACGTTTTGCTCGATGCCTTGGATGGTATAACTGTTACACGTTCCGATGAAATGTATCGAACAAGGCTCAACGCAACCGATGGCATCTCCATAGAAAAACAAGTCAACGGAAACTGGATTAAAAAGTTCTACATTAACGTTGAAGACAGTCGGCTTTGGGTTGAAGAGTTGGTCGCCAAAAAGTTAACGATTGTTAACGATTTTAATGATGTGTTCCTTGATATTGATTCAAGCTATCTCAATATCGGACGTTTTACGAATATTATCACAGATAATAAACTCACTTCCATTGAAAAATTAACTCTGAAGCAGGAATGGCAAACTATTCAAACTGAATATGTTAAACTGCTACAGCAAGCGAATCAGTATAAAACGTCTCAGCGTGACAATTACACAAAAGTGCTTATAGACATACCCCCATTCACTACTGCTTTCAATAATCTCGTTGCCTACGTAATCCCCCTACTGGCTGATATGAGTGCAACAACTGACATTGATAGAGATGTGTTCGCCAACAAGTTTCAGGCATACTACAATCAGGCGCAGAGAATCATTAATGAGATAACAGATGCTGTCAAATGGAGCAGTTTACAACTTGGCGAAAGCTATAATAAAGTGGTTGTTGACGCATTAAACGGTATTACAGTTACTCGCTCAGATAATATCGTAGAAACTGTACTAAATGCCACAGATGGAATCTCAATTAAGCGTAACGGAGAAAAGGTGTTCTATGCAGACACTTATGGTGTACTCCATGCAATTGATTTGGTTGCTAAGCGGTTAAAAATCACGAGTGATCCATTTGGCGGAGAATCAGAAGATGCATTGATGATTGATGCTTCAACAAAAAGGCTTTATTTAGACAGGTGGGATCTCGTGGGTGCGTCGCGCATAGACGCAGAGATGTTAGCGGCTTCTATAGTGTCGGCAGAATTTGGGTTCATAAGCAACCTTACGGCGCAACGTCTCTCGACTATGACTCGCTCGGCAATTGGTAGTTGGGCTAATTTCATTAACATCGAAGGCAACTCTATCCAATGGATAACTGGTATTGCAGCACAAGGAGCACACAAAACCCTTTCAGATGGAAGACCTCTTTATTGGGTTGAATCTTCACAGACCGGACGAATGACAACAGATGTCACCCCTTGGCCTGTATATGAATATACCATTGATAGTGCCAATAAGAAAATCAAGGCAGAATTTGCATTTGACGGAACAGGCGATAGTGCGAACCCCTTTATTTCAATGGGTATTGGTGATGGGGCAACAGCAACAAGTGGTAGAGGCAAAATAAGCAAATATAATGGTGGTTTGAAGATAAACTACGGGAATAGTAATTATGGTCATGACAGAAGTGTCGACTTGAGGGATGATGGAGTTTTTGTTAACTCTGATGGTAGTAAAACGCAAGTTACCACTAAAGATTTTACAGTCACCTCCGATAATGGAACAATCAAGATTGGGAACACAACTGGTGCATTATTTGAAATAAGACCAGATAATAAAATGGTTTTCAAAGGATCGGAATTCCTTTTTGAAAATATTTGATACTAATCTTTTAGTATTAAAATACCGATACATATGGTATATACTGTAACTAGATATATACCATATGCAAAACCGGGAGGTACATATTTTATGAAGAAAGTTTCAACGTTTGCTCTAGGTCTAATTGTAGGTGTAACTTTAACAGCCGGAACTGCCGTAGGCGCTGCGACATACCTAAAAGCGATTCCAAAAACAGTCAAAATAGTGGTCGGCAACAATCAGTCATCCGTGGAAGCGATGAACGTAAATAATAAGTTGTACGTTCCAGTTCGTGATGCAGGTAATTCATTTGGTTATTCTGTTGCTGGCGTAACATCTTCGGCAGTTACTTTTAAAGAGGGGGCGACAACAACTGCCAAATCGGGCGACGCTACCAAGAATGTAAGCACAGCAACAACTAAAACAGGAGGGGAATATGTGCAAGGGCTACATGACAAATACTCAACAGAGGGCAAACTGGATGCAAATAAGATTAAAGTAGGAATTGCAGCAGGAGAAATAACAGCAAACTCCATTGATAAAGAAACGGGTAATAGCCTTTTACATTTTGTAGTTCTGGAAGATAACTTTGCAGTATACTCTATCATTAAGGTCAATGCTTTAAATGTAAATGTTCAAAATAGTTCTGGGCAAACACCGCTTATGTTAGCTGTAATTAACGAGAGTATATTTTATCAAGGTGAATTAACAAATCAATATAAATCAGATGCTACAATCAAAGATAACGCTGGAAAGCAAGCTATTGATTATGCTACAAAGGGAACATCAACCTACAATGGGTTGCAGGGTTATATGATGTAACACACCATCCCATATCCTAACTCAATGCTCCACAAATAAGCCAGCATACCAATGTTGGCTTTTTACTATGTGAACTCTCATTTAACATTATTTATTATATATATGTTTACTTTATAAATTCCTTGTGATATATTATATTTGCGGATACTTATTCGTAAATATAATAACAGGGAGAATGATAATTTGAAAAATGGTCAACTGCAAATGTTTGAAGGAAACGAAGTAATGATCTTGACCAAGGAAGATGTGAGCTTTGGGTTTAAGGGTGATTTTTTAATCAGAGCAAAAGACGTATCTGCTGCCTTAGATTATGAACGAGTTGAGAATGTTATTAAGCTATGTAAGAGCGATCAAGTGTTTAAGGTTAAAAATTCCGATTTCGCTAATACGGCGAAAACGAAATTAAACAACACCGGAGAATCTTTTTTCACTAATCTAGCTCTAAATCGTGTTTTGGGTAAATCCGAAATGCCAAACGCGGAGCCATTCCAAGATTGGTTGTTTGAAGAGGTATTGCCTTCTATCCAAAAGACAGGAACATATGGTATCGTTACTAATGCTCCGTCTTACATGATAGATAATCCTATTGAACGTGCTAAGAGATGGATTCAAGAACGCGAAGAGACGGAATTGCTTCAAACCAATAATCTCATACTCGAACAAGTCGTTGCAGAATACACTCCAAAAGTAACTTACTTTGATACCATTCTAAATGCTAAAGATGCTATTTTGATTAGTCAAATTGCTTCAGATTATGATTTAACACCTCAGAAGTTAAATAAGATATTAAATGAGGAAAAAGTTCAGCATAAACTAAATGGTCAATGGTTGTTGCTAAAGAAGCATTTACATCAAGGGTATACTAAATCAGAAACCCATCACTACAAGGATAGTCTTGGAGTGGATCAAACGAAAATGAATACAAAGTGGACTCAAAAAGGAAGATTGTTTATACATAGTATATTGGAGAAGTTAGAGATCAAACCAGCGATGGATAAGTTTAATGAAGTAAACATATAAATAAAACATTCACTTTTATGTACATACAATAATGAATATATATTATTAAAAGCGCCATTTATTTCGGCGCTTCTTTTGATATCCCGCATTAATCTTCAACGTATTCGATCAATTCAGATAATGAGCAATTGAATACTTTGCACATCCTGTCTAACCACTCCACTTCAATTCTTTTGATTTTTTCATCATATAATAACCCTATTGTATTTTGTCTAATACCAGTTAAGTCAGACAAATCCTTTCTGCTCATCTTGTGTTTTCCAAGCATTTCTGCCACCTTAATTTTTATCATAAAATACGACCACCTTTATTTATAAAGTAAACATATACACTTTTAATTATATACTAATAAGAATAAATTAACAATATCTGTTTACAAATATCTATTAGCGTTGTACAATATCCCTAGAAGATATTTAATATTACTAGGAGATGGTAATCAATGAACACTAAAGTTCAGTTAATAGCTCCACTCGATTCCGACACAGATTTAAACATTTATTATGTAAGAGATCAGTTTGGACGCACATGGAATACGGTAGCAAGTGATGCAAAACAAGCCAAAGACAATATTACACACGGTGAAGATGTTCTGACTTATAAATTATACACTACCGCCAAGATGGGCGAAAGTCTTCCAGAATATGATTTCAAAAATCTTATATTAGGCATGATGGAGGAAATGAATCTCCAAGATACATATGAATATGAGGAGGTTATTGGATGGGATCGGGAAGATGTTTTTCAGTTCTTTAGAGAGTCCTCTCTTCGACCTTGTAATACTTTAATTGAGATTCATAAATTCTTACATAAAAGGGGAGTGTGGAAATGAGCTTAATTAAATTCGAGAATTTTGAGGTTGATACTTTAAATGAAGACGGTAGTCTATGGGATGGGAGCGGAGATGCTTGGTTTATTCCTAAGCAAATTGCAGAAGCACTTAGCGCTTCGAACCCAAGAAAATATGCAAACGAGTTAATCAGAAAGAATTTTGAGAGATTTGAGGGTTTTTCAGTTGGCTGTAAACTGAGGTCAACTGATGGAAAGAGTTATGACACTAACATTATTAATGAAAATGGATTATATATATTTTTAATGGCATCAAATCTTCCTCAAGCAATATCTTTTCAGCGTCAAGTATCAGAAATGATTAAAAAGATAAGAAAAGATAAGATACAAGTATTTAAATCAATCCCTCAAAATTATAAAGAAGCCGTAGCCGCACTGCTAGGACAATTAGAGGAAAATGATAAACTTCAGGAAGAAATTCAAGAACAAAAACCTAAAGTTCAAATCTATCACAGAATGATTGATGCTGAAAGCAATCAAACATTTAACGAGGTTGCAAAGTCATTGAAAATTGGAAGAAATAAAATGTTGAAAATACTGCGAGATAAAAAATTTCTTATGTGGAATAATCTACCCTACCAGAAATATTTAGAAAGCAATCATTTTTTCGTTAGAGAAGTTACTAAGAATGGAAAAAACTTTACTCAAACATTGGTTACAGCGAAAGGGCTAGACCTTTTAGGTAGACTTTTTATCTCATCAAAAGAAGTTATCAAAGTTTAAAAACAACACTCCTCATCCGCATCCCCTACTGGGAATTTGATCGTATTGAAGAAATACTGGATGAGGAGTTGTCAAAGTTAGGGACCATTAAATCTCAATTGCAAATCAATTAATTCTCATTCACTTACTTAAGCAGCGGAGTGTCATTCATTCTCTTTTGATACTCCTTCTCTTTATATTCCATAAAATTGTTGTAGTCTTTTCGCGTCCAATCTTTCACCTCTTTTGCTTTCGGACTTGATATATTACATGAACCCAATGAAAAAAGAAAGTAAGGGATCAAAAAAGCGATCCCAGCATATGCAAGATAGTCATACACTGATCTTTTGTTTGGCCTTGTATTGAAATCTATTACGGGTGCAGAACTATCAATTTCACTTCCGCAACTAAAACAATATCTATTATCTCGCGGCATCTCATAGCCACATTTTTTACATTTCAAAAAGTCATCTCCTATATTTGGTAGTGAAATTATTGTAGCATTTAGTATATGTTTATGGAACATTTTTCAGTGTGATTTTTCGATGGTAAAAAAGTAGAAAAAATCTAGTCCAAAAAGCACCATAATTTCAAGTACTAAAAGCAGTTAAATTATGGTACAATTAAGAAGCGCCAATTCTCCCCTCTTTTTTAACTCTATTTTTAATAGAGGTTTTAAACATCATTTAGAGGGCATAATTATAACCAAGCGAATTTAGCTTGGGAGGTGTAAAACATGAGTAGTAAAAACGAGGAGGAAAAAGATATGTCAGTTGTCCTCAAAAACAAATATGCCCACCTCAAAAACAAACTTGATGAAATAAGTAAAGACGCACCTAAGCTCAAAGGCAAACGGGGAATGATTGAGCTTGATCCATCAAATAAGCACCATGTTGAATGGTTTGAAAAAGATCATTATAAAGGTGAGTGAAGTTTGTTGTGAGTAAAGATCCAGAAATTTCCGAAATGTGGACAGCAAGAATTTATTTCAAAGGTACAAGTGGAACAAGTAAACCGCGCCCCGTACTAGTAATCAATTTCAGTGAAGATACAGGATTATACACTATACAAGAGATCACTAGTATAGGGCCAAAAACACCACCTATTCATTACGATGGTTTTAAACAGGTCATTGAGCAATGGAAAAACTCTGGACTGGATGAAAAATCATACGTTAAATGTGCTCCAGAAAATACGCATAATGTTGAAAGAATTCGTTTAAAAAGTTACATAGGTGTTTCTGATGAAGATGACTTTGAAGCAATTATCCAAAAAATACTTGAGTCAAGAAAGAAACAGTCACTCAGATGAGTGGCTTTTTTGATGTCTTTCTTCACAAGATAAAATAACAATTTCATAGTGATTCAACAACTCTAAAACCCTTATAAACAAAGGGTTTTTTATTATGCCGTTTTAAGGATGTGAGTCAAATCGCTAAAGTTGCAGTAAATGGATCAAACATAACAGAAGCAATTAAGTCAGGTCATGTAACATACTCAATTGAAAATTATGTAGAAGAATATTGTATTGCGTATGACGAAAACGGTGCCTGTATTGATTATGATGGAGGTTACTGGCAGTCTGGTGGCTCAGGCAGCACAGGTGCAAAAATAACGGGTACAATCGTGGCTCAAAACAGCAAGTTAAAAGTAGGTGGTAAAAATGTAGCTGTCATTGGAGATCAAACTAATGAGGTATGGGAAGCCGACCCTCCAATCCCCTCAAGCGATAGTTCTACAAGATATACAGCAACTTCCTCCACCTCCGGTAGCGGCCAAGGAACAATTACAGGTGGCAACAACAAGAATGCAAAACTTAATGGACAACTTATTGCCGCAGTTGGGTCTGAGGTAACAACTTGTCTGGGAAGCACAACTACAATTGCTGATGGTGAGAATTCAATGAACATGTAAAGAAGGTGAACAAATGACAATACGTGACTCCCTCTTCTTCTCTTTTGCTGGTGAGAAATCAACTAAATATGGGATTTACAACGTGAACATGGATAGTGGCATGCAAGAAGAAATATTTGCTCCATCAGCAGAAATTATCGAGGAAACGGTAAGGGGTCGAGATAAGCCATATTTCCAAGGGATAAAACGCAGTCCATTAAAGTTCCCGGTTAGTTTTGCATTTATGGATACTTGGGATACTCGTAAGATAAGTGAAGTTGCTCAGTGGCTAACATCGCCTGACTATTATCAGGAATTGTATTTCACTAATGAAATAGGCAACAACCCTGAACGAATATTTTATGCAGTAGTCGTAGATGATGCAACTCTTGTACATAACTGTCTAAAGCAAGGATATGTAAAACTAACCTTTAGATGTGATTCCCCTTACTCCTACACACCTATAACAACAAGTCGTGAATACATATGGGATAAATCCTCTGAATCGGTTGGACTAACTGATTTTTCACAAGGAGAAAAGAAATCACTCATCGTGAATGGTTCGGGACACCTAACCCTGAACCCGATCAAGCCAAAATGGAGTGACTACCCCAAAGGAACAAAATGGAGTGATCTTTAAGAAAGGAGAATGAATTTTGGCAACAACATCGAATAAGCTCGGTTTAAAAATTCCTTCATACACCGATGAAGTTGAAGCTACTATAAATGATTTAGCAAATAATTTTCAAACTTTAGATGATTCATCTGAAGAGTATGCTTCAAAGCCACCAACAGAAGGATTGTATCAGGCGGGAGAACGATTTTGGAACAATTATTCGTTAACCCAAACTCATGCTGGATGGTCAAATATACGAACAGGGACAAGCGCACCTATTTGGGGGCCTTCAAAAGTATACGTTGTTGGACAAAAAGTTGTACCCGAAAGAGACAACGGACATTTTTATGAATGTATCCAAGCAGGCAACTCTGGTGTCACAGAGCCTATTTTCCCTGTATCAACAAATGGACAAGTACAAGATATCAGGGGTTCAAATACTTGGATTGCATCACATCAATACAAAGTCAATGACATTGCATTGCCAAGTATCGACAATGGCCGTTTCTATCTTTGCGTACAAGCAGGAGAATCTAATGCCTCTGAGCCTGTTTGGTCTTTAGTAGATGGTAATACAACCTATGATAAAAATGCAGCATGGAGAAGTTATCGAATTGCAAAATGGAAAGAATCTGGCCCAGCAGCCTTGTTTAAAGCATTTGGAAAGTTTGATTGAGGTGATAAGTAATGACTAACTGGAAAAGTATTTGCAATCTCACTGGATATTACACCTCTCCCATTATTACTATTCCTCTTAACTGTGATGGTGCTTTGAGTCGTATTACATGGAGCCAGACTGTTGGTGAAGGTGATCGAATCGTAGTTCAATCACGAATTTCTCAAGATGGCTACAATTGGTCTGAATGGCGGGAATGTGTAAATGGTGGAAGTATTCCTGAAATAAGTGAAGATACATATATGAATAATACTAGGTTAACCCTACGCATAATCGTTGACGCACAAGATCACCTCTCTCCTCCCACTATTCAAAATAACATCCTCCTGTATTTTGAGCCTGTCATTGTCTTCAATAATAAGGGTAACGTCCATTGTAAACCCGAGATATGGATTACGAAAATTGAAAACGGAGATTTGAGCATAATCAATACTTCAAGAAGTAATGACGTATTCAAGTTCGTTTCTCTTGTGAATCAAGAAACTGTTTATGTAAATAACGAACGTGAAGATATTCAAACTAGCCACGCTGTTACATATCGTTATAAGGATTTTAATGACAATTATCTTAACTTCCCTCCTGGAAAGAACATCTTAAGGATAGAGGGAAAAGCAAAAATCAAGTTCAGATATCAGTTTGGACTACTTCAATAACTCTAGATAAGGAGGTGATATATTGGCAGATGTTCAAAAGTATTTAGAATACAATGATCCACTCACAATTATTGTTCGCTCAGGCAGTCCTACTGACCCCTACAAAGATCGAGCCGACTCATTGCCTGTTATTAATAATATGATAACACTCTTGGAAATACCATCAAAAGCAGATCGGGTAACGATAGCTGGAATGACTGAAATTGACCAAGAAGTATTTGAAAATCGTCCCCACCTCTCCCCCACTGAATTCCTCGTTAACTACTCCATTGGTGCTGTACAAGTACATAGCTCTTTAGAGGGAACAGCGCAATTATGTCGATTTAAAGGCAAGGGATTAATTATGTATCCTGCGAGCCGTATCTATGCTTTGACAAATAGGAATCCAGACGTTGTTGTCACATTGCAAGATTACATAGAAGAGATTCAAGTGAAATTAAATGAAACGTATGATGGTATTGCTCGACTGGAACAAACGATATTGCAGTCTGTTGAAGCCACTAATAATGCAATTCTAGCTACAGATAATGCGAATAAAGCAACTCAGGATGCCCAATCCGCAGCAGAATTGGCTCGAAGTGCTTACGACACAACTAGACTCGTATTCAAAGAACCCGTTGCTACTCTTCAGAATATTCCTTCAAAGTACCCCTCTCCCCTTGTTGGTTGGACAGTCCAAACATATAAAGATGGTAAACGATACAGATTTGATGGAAGCCGATGGATTGAGATTGATGTTTTCGGCTCTAATCTGCAAGTTGTGAATGAGTTCAAGGATGGATTGATGTCGGTTTTAGATTATCAAAAATTAAAGTCATTTCCTGTTGATCTCAAAGAACAAGTAATAGCCTTCTCCCTCCCCGATGCTGTTCAAGGGGTAATTGAAAACTTCATCCCCTTTCCATTTAGCGGAGAGATAACTGAGTTGAGTGGTTATTGTGCTACTTCAGGAGAAATGGTAACGTCCTTATCTCTTGAGCGCACAAGGGACTTGAAGAATTGGTCAGAGGTAACAGACCGTAGATTACAATTTGAACCCAATCAAAATTTCGATGATAAGAAAGTGACGTTTAAGAGTTCGATTGTCTCGAAAGGTGATATTTTTAGGATTAACCTGAATCAACAAGGGTTGGGGATTTATAACATAACGGTTTTATTAAAGATAAAAATATAAACAACTTAATTAAAAAGGAGAAATACATATATGGCGAATCCTGTGATAATTTGGATGAACGCAACAAATTCGGCACCAGTCACAACACCATTCAATTTTGGGGTAATCGATGCAGATGATGTGTCCGATCCACATACTTTTAATATTTGGAATAATAAAGGCGGAGCAACCGATGTATCAAAAATGGAAGATTGCACAATCACAACTCGTGATATGTCCGGTGGACTTGGTAACACGGTGGGAAGTGAGATTGAGGTAGTTAAGAACAACTGGTTCCATGTACAAGTAGACTCTATGGGCGAGACCGATCTAGCTCAAGAGTCTTCACGTATTGGTAAAGATTATACCAAACCTCTTGGTACGACTGGCACTACAAAGAAGGATAATACTGGTGCATCATATCCAACTCCACTCAAACCAGGAGCGAAAGAAATTTTAGGAGTTAGAAATAATGGTATTGCTCTTGATGCTGCTGGTAACTTCGTTACAGTCACTCTTCAGGCAGATGTACCACTGGAAGCTAAGAGTGGACAACAAGCGTTCAAAATTCGGGTTAACTTTGTAAAACTGGCCCCCTATATCGGTAACGATGTGGCGTAAATTCTTTAAATTGCTGGAACCCCCTAAAGATTTTCATACTACAACGTGACTGGTAACGGTGAGCGTGAACGTGGTCGAAAGACGGAAAAAAATGAAAATATGGTCTATGCTGAAATAAAAGCCATACTTACTTAGATGGTGCTAAGGACTTCTAATGGGAAATCGTAGCAGGGAAATCTCTTGTTTAAGAGAGACCTTCAACGAGCGTAATAGGAATATCCCTGTGGGATAATGGTGCGCTCTACTCCGACTCAGACAATATGAGTGTAAATATCTCGAAAGAGACGGTATTCATAATAAGCAGTTATCGTTACGTTTAAAAGATAAAAGTATTAAGTACATACTAAAGAGGCACGTTTATTTGTGTCTCTTTTTTGTTTTTATAAACTCACAATACAATGTGGAGGGATTTTATGATTTTAGGAAACCAACATTACAGGTATTCGCCTGTCAAAGAAGCTCAAGATTGGGTATGGATTGCGGAATACGCAGATGGATCTCATCTACCAGAATATAATTTTGATAACAGAATAAAGAATGACTATTACTCAATTGATAGAAATCAGCTCATCAGATTTGGGCTTATCGGTATGGGATCTCAAATTTATTTTGATGTTGCTAACGGAATTTTTAATATTAATAAGAATCGAATTCAGATGTCCTACATTGCAAATGGTATTGAGTACCCTCTTACAGGTAGAACATATTTATATAATGATATCATTCAACAAAAAGTTGCTATTGGAGATGGAAAACTTTTATCTAAAACAGCAAGCGGAAGAATTAAAGGACATATTATTGCACATTTAATTGGCTACAAAAAGAAAATGGAATTAGATGAAGTTAATATCAATTTTCAAAATATTCTTTACATCCCTCAGAATGAGCAGCCCTCTTACCTAGAAGTGAAAATATCGGCAGATAAGGATTTAGATGGTGAATTGGTAATTAGAGTAAATGGATTTGTAGCCAATAGGATACATGCCCCGTTACTCAAAAATCGTTCAGGAATATACAATTGGGAACTTTTATAAATGAAAGGAATGATACATAATGGAAAATTTTTATACAGATAATTATGGTCGAGTTTGGGGAAATAAAGCCATTGGCAATGTCTCAGTTGTTACCACTTCGAACAATGAAATTACCATTTCATCGGGATCTCATGACTACAGTTTCACTATTCCCACAGGCACATACGCCTCTATGTATGCAACCGGAATGTCAGAATTGGTTGACACTATAAAGACTGTTGTTCAGGCGCAATCCTATCCTATAGAGGTATTTTTGGGTGGTAATCACAAGGACGTAAAATACAATTCAATTGTATTCCGACTTACTGATGGTGCCGAAATTGACAACATTACTGGCACGTTTTTTGATGCCTTTTTTGATTCGATATAATAAGGAAGTGGAATAAATGGCAACACAAGAAATAGGAATCCCGATTGATTTGAGTCAAGGGACTTTCAATAACACTGTCTTCCAGGATGGAAAATTGCAACTCCGTGAACTAGGTAAAGATGATCTAGGCACATCCATTTACGCTCCTGAAGGTTACTGGATCTCTGAATCTATTAGAATTGCTGACAAGGTTGCATTGTTTAAATACATCGCAAAAACCATGAGTGGTACTGGAACATATAAAATTTTTACTCAGTCAAGCAATGACGGATTTGTATGGACGGATTGGATTGAGATAAATACGGATGGATCAATTAATACTCCTGTCGGTTATTACGCTAAAATAAAAATCTTCATCATCCCCTCTTCTACACTAGTCTCTATTTCCATCGATCAATTCACAACTCCCGATAAATATACCAATCCGTTTATCAACGCATCTTCTGGAGTATTGGAGCTAAAAAAAACATACACCTCTCCTTATGCAATCGACAATGCTTGGACAGATGGAGTGTTGATTAAAGCTTTGGTGCAAAAGAGTCAATTTAAGAAAATAGATAAATTAAAATAAGATGAGGTGATTATATGACAGTTCCAGCTACAGCTGGAGTCTTGAGAGAAAGATTGAGTGATATGAAAGTTGGCGACTACATTGTTTGTAAGTATGTCGCTACAAATGGTGCAGTTGGTACATTTAGCGAATTGGGAACAAGTGTTGCAACTGAAATTCCAGTCACAGGAGCAGCAATTCCTAATGGAATATTCTATTTTGTGAAAACGAACAAGGGATTGCTTTTTTCAGATAGAGTTGTCCAAACCAACATTAGTTGGGATGTACTGAATGCTGAGAAAGCAATCCAAGGTAAGCCTCAGACTTTTGATATGACCGTAGGAACTCTTCGCTCTTTATCTGGTGGAGTTGCTTGGGCTGATGAAAATGGCAATAGTTCCACCACGGATAAGGGATTTGGTGCTTGGCCTGCAAATAATGAATGGGACAGATATATTGTTGGCTTTCCTAGTAATTTGATTCAAACAGGAAAAACTCTATATGATGTATTTAATCACTATGATGCTTTCTCTTGGACACAAGATACACCTATATCGATAATTGCTGCATCGACGTTGCGGACAATAAGAACTAGGAATACGATTAATCGAAATATATCAAATGGAATTCCTACTAACGTTGGTTTTCGCCCTGCATTTGAGTACAAAGAATAAAAGGAGGTGTAAATTATGGCAACACTAGGGCAAGCATTAACAACACCAGAAAGTGGGTGGAAGAGAATAGAAGATACCCACCCATATATTTCCTACTTAGGGAAAACGGGCATATCTACTAGCTCTGTATATACAGATAGTCACATTACTTATACAAATCCTGATGCTATCGGGACTTCCAAAATTAGCTTTAAGTTTTACGGAACAAAAATAAGACTTATTACACAGATTGGTGGTTTTGCCACAACTGTAAAAGTGAAAATTGACGGTATTATTGAAAGCCATTCACAGGACGCATCACCAGTGGTATATCGGGGCTTAGCCTACGAAAAGACAGGATTAATACTTGGTTTGCACACTGTCGAAATATACAATGACACAGATAATATGGGGTTTAGTCTTGATGCCATTGACGTTGATGACATCGGGGGATTATCTGCCCCCATTGGTGCTGTGGTAACTTCGCCAGATGCAGGGTGGAAGAGATATGATGCTAGCTTTGCCCTATTAAAACCTAATGGTGTATGGGGATCAAATTCGAATTCACTCGCCTACAATGCAACACTAATTTTCACAGATAAAAAGAATAGTCTTAAATTTAGTTTTAATGGCACTAAAATAAGACTATTAGGTGTAGCTAATAACGGATATTCTGATTCTGTTAATGTAATAGTCGATGGAGTTTCAGAGACTTTTTCAACAAGTTATGGCGCGTCCGGCTACCAGACTTTATTGTATGAAAAGGCAGGTTTGCAGAACGATTTTCATTCTGTTGAAATTATTAACAATAAAGAAATTGTTATTTATTTGGACGCAATCGATATTGACTCTGCTGGTCGCCTATATCATCCTGACGAAGTCACAGAAATTAAAGACTTAGCTGTTGGAAAACGTATCAGATGTCATTATCAAGCATCTTCAGGCTCTGTAGGAACATTTAGTGGACTAGGGAAAGAAACATCAGATTTTATTCCTGCCGCAAGTTCTGCAACTCCAAACGGAGATTTCTATTGGATAATGGTTGAGGATTGGAATAAGAATAAAATATTAGTTGCAGATAGAAATGTGCAGCACTCAATATCTTGGGATGCTCTTAATACTGTTGGAGTGGCCTCGGGTAGTGGTCTTCCAATTAAAATTGAAGGGGTGCAAAATAGTATATTTGCCACACTACGATTGTTGACAGGTGGTGTCTCAGTCTCAGACAAGGACAATGAGTGGGAAAAATATATTGCTAACTTTACTCTAAATGGAGTGGCGGGAGATAATAATGTTTGGAATTGGCAAGGGATATTTAGTTGGACGAGTACAACTATATCTGGAACAAACACGAACAGAGTAAGAAGAGGAACTACAACCGTAGCAACACATGCATCAGGACAGTCAGGTGCAGGTGGTGTGGGGCAAGGCGTTGGTTTTCGTCCAGTTCTTATCATTGAATCTAAAGCGCAATATAAATCAATAATCAAATATGATAATAAATATAAAAAGTGGGTTGAGGGTGGTACGCCAGCAACTTATGTTGATTTAACCACTGCTTTATCAGGTAACAACATGGCTCCGTACTCTGCGTTTGCAAGCAGTGAGGTTGCTGGTTATGAAGCCTATAGGGCGTTTAACAAAGTAAAAGATGCTGGTTGGCAGACTGCTAATGCATCTGGAAATAACAAAGGTTGGATTATGTTGGATATGGGTGTAGAAAAATTAGTAACCATGTATGCAATTACGGCATCAAATAATGATTCAGCAATTCGTTCTCCGAAAGATTTTAAACTTTTGGCTTCTACTGACAATGCTACTTGGGTGCAATTAGACAGTCAAACTGGTATAACATGGATAGATTTGCAGAGACGAGAGTTTATTGTTTTCAATACTATTCCTTATCGTTATTACAAGCTTGATATAATCATAAACAATGGTAATAGCAATTTCACGAATGTTGGTGAGATTGAATTTTATAATATCTCGTCTCCAGCAACACCTTCCTCATGGAACACCATTTCAACAACTTTACCTTCCAAAGATACTTTTATTAGTGAAGGTATGGATGATCTATCGGTGTTAGATCGTAAGCCTACTAATTTTGTGGAAACCATGAGCGATAATGGTGTATTGGGTGCTGGCGAAGTGTTTAAGAAATCAGTTGACTTGAAGAAATTGTTTGAGATAACGAATATTAAAATTGAGTAAGAGTAGAGATTAATTACCTCTACTCTTTTTTGGATTAAATAATGCTAATAATTAGAAAGGAGATGATTTTTTGGCAACTACAACTTGGAGGTCTTACCCCAATGTTACTCTTTCAAATAGCAACCTAACTGCAAGTGCAACCAGTTTATCTTATTCAACTATTGCCAGCAATGGAAGAAGTTCAGGAAAATGGTATTGGGAAGTAATTGCTGATACACGATCTATGGTTGGGATAACCAATATCCAAAGCGGAGGACGGATATATGATAGCGTAAGCCATAGAGGATATTTTCCTGATGGTAAAAAATGGTCTGGTTCAGCTGGTAGTATTTACGGTTCAACATTTACTTTAGGAGATACAATTAGTATTCTCCTTGATATGGATAATGGAATATTAGAGTTCTGGAAAAATGGCGTAACTCAAGGCGTTGCATTTACAGATATTAAACCCCTTGGCACAGTATATCCCTCACACACAAGCGGAAGCGACACTACCTCTTCTAGTGTAACGGCAAATTTTGGTGCGACACTATTCAAGTATGCTATTCCAAATGGGTTTAAGGTTTACAATGGCAACCATAAAATCTTACTTTCAAGTGGTGAAAAAATACAATCAGTTTCAATAGGGTCGGGATTATATTCTGAAAATGTTATCCCAATCATGAGTTCGAATACTTCATTGGCGGGGATTTCAAGTGCAAATTTAATATCAACTGTCGAACTTGATGCATGGAAAGCATTTGATGGTAGCAGTTCGACTTATTGGTATACAAACTCTGGAACCGGAGGGTGGTTACAGTTTAAATTCAATATACCAATCAAAATCGAAAAATATAAAGTATTATCTTTAGGTGCGTCGTACCCAGGTAATAATATTAAAAATTGGACATTTGAAGGAAGTAATAACGGATCAAATTGGAATGTCCTTGACACTAAAACAAATGTTTTGGATTGGATAACTGGAATGTTTAAAGAGTTTGCGATAACTAATGACAGCACATATATCTACTATAGATTAAATATAACTGCAACAGGTGCTGCGGCTCCCCCAGCTATATGTGAATTGACGATGCACACAAAAACAGATTCAAAATTTACTTTTTTAAATCTTGATAGTTCAACTGAGAATACATTCTTGAGGTACGGGCTGGATGGCTCATCAAATGGATTAAACTTAACAAAAAATATTTTTACAAAAAAATATGTCAAATCAGGTACTTCATTATTAGGTTCAGGAAAAACATTTGAACATACAATTGATATGTCGAAACGACGAGTTGATAAAATTACGCTGGGATAGTTAAATAATATAATATCAAAACACATCTTCTGATCCCAATTGAAGATGTGTTTTATTTAGTTTAAAAAGAAGGGATGTGTATGAATTTATGGTAACTTATACGATTCAACTCGAAGGCTGCTATAGTGGGAATTGCATAAGGCTGAATGAGTTAGAGCTTTATAATAAGATTGGTAAAATTAATTACACTATTATTGATGCCTTTGATTCTAGAGTTGGCGCTGTACCTTATTATTGGAATCAAGGTACGACCTTCGGGAAAGCAGGATTGAACGATGGAAATAAGACATATGCTGCTGCAACTGCAATGGTTCTTTTATATAGTTCTAGCGCTCCAACTGTCACTCCATCAGATGGGAATTTTGTTAGAATTAGTGTAACGTGTACAGAAGCTCCTACTATTGTTATTTTGAATTTCACTGGCAGAAATTCTACAGTTGGTGGTGTTGCGAAGTATGTAACGCTGTTTCAAGATGGAGTTCTATCCACAAAAGATAGCGGTACTGTAATTTTATCAAAAAAAATAATAGCAAATGAGTTTACTGAACAGACATTTGTTTCACATTCTAATAAATTCTTGATTTCATCAGGTGATGAGTATTTTCATTGTACTTCTTATTCAGAGTCTAATGATGTTATACCTGCAATGACTAGCAACAATTCACCTTATGGTATGGCTATTTCTAGTGGTGAATATGCCGGATATTTAGCCTGGAATGCATTTGACAAGTCTCCAATAACGCCAGATGCCACGAATTCATGGGTATCTGAAACCTTATCTGAGGGCTGGATTGGTTATGATTTTTTGATTCCAATTGTAATCGATAAATATACTATCACAGGTAGATCAGATGCGTATTACAACGTTTGTCCGAAAAATTGGACATTTGAAGGTTCAAATGATGGGACAACTTGGATGGTATTGGATAAACAAGAAAACATAACAAACTGGAATGTTGAACAGATTAAAGTTTTCGCATTCAGTAATACAAAAAAATTTAAAATGTACAGACTAAAAGGAGAAAGTAATAATAGGGCAGAAAGATTGTTGGTCAAAGAACTGAAATTGGGACGACCAAATCAAGGTGATAAATTAATAAATATAGGAGGCGATATTACTGAAGATACTTTTTTGGGGAATGGTATGAATAATAACGACTTCATTGATCTTAATTCATTTTTTTATGAGAAATCCTTTCTCTTATTTTCTTTTGCTCAAATTGGCTCAGGAAAAGTATTCAGAAAAACAATCGATACATCAAAAATACCAATTAAAAAAGCGACAATCACATAGTTATTTCTCATTAGAATGATTGTTCTATTTAGAATTTAGAAAAAATAAAAGAAGGTGATTTATATGATTAACACATTTAAGTTCCCTATTAATACTTCCGCTCCGTTTTCTGGGAACTCCTCTACAACGGTGGCACACAGACTTCGTTTTTCAAAAAACACCACTATCTCAGCTTTATATTGGTATAGGGGTAACACCACATACGCCCCGATTGTCACGCCTAGAATATACGAATTAAGTGGAAAGGTTATTGGTACAGGGAATGGAACTATAGAATCAAGTTTCCTATTGGGATGGTATAGATTACCTCTAACGACGCCTGTAGAGTTGATTGCAAACACAGATTATTTAATAGGTTGTTTTTTCAGTATTGGCGCTCCTATTGGATATTCAAATCTTGCTGTTGGTAATTACACTTATGACATTGGTGGAGATTTATCCATGACCTTATCAGATGGACTATATTGGAGTAATGGAGGAAGTGGTGTTGATGTTGTACCAATAAGGCAAGGTGGTGGGAATTTAATTTCTATTGGATTTGATGGTGTAAGCTACAATAGAAAGGTATTAGTTTTTAATAAAAATCAATACAAAAAGTATACAAATACTTGGGAAAATATATCAACTAACCCCATAGAAAGCGACTATATTAGTGGGAATACGCTCGAACAATTAAGCCTTATACCCGAATCCGCATGGTCACAACTAACAGGAAACGTTGAACTGTGTTATTACACCGATGATTCAACCAAAACAGAAGCACAATTTAATATTGAAACCACTCCCTTCACTTTAGCAGAAGAATGGGAGGATAAAGAAATAAAAATAATTGAATACACCGATGATCCCAATCAATCAGAATCGACTATAACTTTAGAAACCGAACCATTCTCACTATATGATGAACTTGGTGATACTGTAGATGTTTTATACTACACTGACGATCCATCCAAAACATCAGCTAATCTAAATGTTACAGCCAACTACTCCCCTCTCGATGAGATTGTGGGAGATTTTGATGTTGTCACCTGGACAGATGATGAGGATATTGCTGTGGGTAATGAGCCAACTTTGGAATATGGCGCATTACCATTTGAACAACTTATTATTCAGCCTTCAGATTTTTCGTCATATGGTACGGTTAAGTCATTTGTGGCAAGCAAAATTGGCGATGCAAGATTGAGATTTATCACAAGTTTTGATTCAGGTACAACTTGGAAAATTTATCGTTTTGGCAAATGGAGATTAATTAATAAAGCTGATTTGCTTATTGTCAGAAAAAAAGGAATGAGCGTTGATGAATTAAATGTGATACCCGAAAAGGATTTAATTGGAGCAAATAGGTTAGGTTATTATCTGGATAACAGCATTCATAATAGTGCTGAAAATGTGCAGCTGGATTATGTCAAAGTTAGTTCGTTAGCTCCTACTCAGGATGTTAAGTTTAGCGATGTGGCATTTTATTTGCTCAACACTACGGCTACGATTCAAATAGCTCTACAGGGTAATAAGATTGTCGGAACCTTAGATGATACTGATACAGGTAGGGTCCAATACAGAGTTATTTTAAATGGTAATCCCTACTATCCTGCCTCTGGTGATTTCTCACCGTTGATGCCTTCCCCTTTAAATATTCGGTTGAATATCTCTGAAAAGGACGTAGTGTTTGGACAAGATAATACATTAAAGGTTGAGTTCCAGGATTATTGGGGTCAAACCGATTTCTGGCAAACAACTTTTGTTGGAACGTATTCTGGGATAATGTTCAAGGATGAGACAGGTCAATTTCTATCAAACTCATTTGGAGAAATCTTGAAACACCTGGATTTCGGTGTGGTTATTGCTGGTCAAACCACATTAGAGCAAAAGGTGATTGTGAAGAACCAACTAGGAATCCAGGTTCAGAATCTAATCCTGGAAGTCCAAAAGGAGAAACTGCCTGAAGGAGTTAAAATTGAATTGTCTCGTTCAAACTTCCCGTTCACTCCAGAGGACCCATTGCTGTTTAACATGTTTTTTGACGAGAATGAAGAATTTGAATTTTATACTAGGATCTTAACCGACATTCAAGCTCCTCCAGCAGCCAATGGTGAGTTTGAAGTAAGAGCTAAAGCAGATCCAGTATGATTTATGATCTCAATACAATGAGATAAGGAAGTGTGTAAGTGGATGAAATCGATGAAATAAGTAGTATTATCACTATTAAAAACAGACTCTCTAACCAAATGGCAGGGAGTTTTAAACTATATCGTCCGATGACAGATGATATAGAGGCTGAATTCATTGTTAAAAAGAGTACTGGTGACGACCTAAGAAGTATCATCGAAGTCAGAGTTGAAAAATATGCCGATGTTAACGCAACAATGGATATTATGTATCGAGGCAATAGCGATGCTGAGGGAGAAATAGAAGCCATTGCTGCAAACTACATAGATGGGTTAATTGAAGTAAGACCACATAATCGTATGTTTGGTAAGTTTGAATTAATGGGCGCTCCCAAAGTCAGTGTGACTCTCCCTCCTATTGCTGATGCAACTACAAGAAGTCGTGAGGATTTACGGACAATAAACTATGGTGATACTAGAAGTATGTTGACTGGTAAAACCATAGATGAAGAATTTGGAGCATTTGTACAATTTGCTGATTTTGTAGAATCTATTCCTGATTTAAAGTTTATTGAATCAGCCAAGCTAAGATTATATTATACAAATGTACATTCTGAAGCAAATATTGAATTACATCAGCCCAATACTATATGGCGAGAATTAGGTATCACCGATGCCAATAAACCTCAATCAGTTGAAAAGCTTAGTGATACATTCACGATCAATACTGTTCAGCGATATGTTGAATTTGATGTTAAAGATATCGCTAAAAGATGGCAGGATGGTACTTTAGATAATTATGGGTTTATTATCTCAACTAGTGATGATGTTCGATACACATTATTTACTCGGGAGTCAGATTATCCTCCTCAATTAATTGTTGACTACATTACGTCACAGGTATTTAGCATAGGACGCAGTGAACTTGAGTGTGGAATATTTGTTTATGGTAAAGGCGATAGTGATTTGTCTGCTAGATTGACTGTAGATAGCGATGTAGGGATCAATAATATGGAATCCTATTTATATGTCCATCGTTCTGCTGATTTTATGCATAGTGATGTCGTAAGTAATATGCCAATTTCTAAACCAGACTTATTCTCTAGGATGACTGTACAGAGACGAGAGTTTACTGATTTAGAATCAGTGATAACGGTTGGCGTTCGAAGTATGACTGAAATTGATTCAAGCATTGGTATTAGTATTCCAGATATAGACTCTTGGTTGACTGTTGATCCCAATATGTCATTGGCAAGTATTATTAATGTTCCAGCGCATGAGTATCTAGATTCATACATAGCCGTATCACAGCCCGACTTAAACGCTACGCTGACAGTCTCAGACCATACAAGGGTAAATAGTTATATGGATTCTGTACTAACCGTTAGAACCGAATATGAGTCCATTATAGACTCAACTATAGATGTATCTGTCAGAGATTTGGCTGGTCTCATAAGTATTAGAGGGATTGCTGAAACAGAGATGGATGGGATTCTACAAGTTCCAGACAGATACGATGTAGATAGTACACTGGGCTATTCTCATCCAGATATGAATGCCACTTTAACAATTAGAGCCATAGGTGATAGTGGATTAGATGGTCTTATTGAGGTTCCATATTATGAGGACATGGATTCTACTTTTGGATACTCTCGTCCTGATTTGAATGCTATGTTGACCGTTACATATACTTCAGAGGTTGAGAGTGAGATATATGTTAAGGATAAAGAATACTTAAATTCAATGATTGATGTTAAGAACATTAGTGAAATGTCTGGTGTACTCATGATCAAAGCTGTCAATCAGATTGATGGAGAAATGACCGTTAATAATCCTGAGTTGTTTGGGTATTTGATACCCAGAGTTACCGGAGACAGCGATTTGGTCGGACAGATGCTGATTAAGAAAAGGAACGTTGCAGACTTGAATAGCTATATTAGTGTTCGAGGTAAGGGAAATAGAAATTTTGTAATCATGTTTTAAAGGAACTAGAGAGGTGTCATTTGGCATCTCTCTTTTATTTTGGGGGAACTAAATTGAAAGATTTTAATTTTAAACTATTGGCGAACAAAGACTACTCTTTTCTCTATGCGTTATCAGGTGCTGGAGGATCAATTTTGTCCTATTCGTTTGGAGGTTGGAGTGGACTATTGGAAATATTACTATTGATGTTTGCGATTGATTATATTTCAGGTTGTGTTGCAAGTTTAAAATCTGGGAAAGGATTAAAAAGCAGTATTGGATTTTGGGGATTGATAAAGAAAGGCATGATGCTGTTAATGGTTCTATTGGGCCATAGAATTGATTTAGCCCTAAATATGAATCTGGTCATGAATGGCACAATTGTTTTTTGGATATCAAATGAATTAGTCAGTATATTTGAAAATTATGGAAGGATGAAAATTAACATCCCTCCGATTTATAAAAAGATATTTACAATTTTCAAGGACAGGGCTGAAGCAGCAACAAAAGATGAAGATAAACCAGAACAATAAAAGACAACATTATTGTATCGCCCTGCTTGAGCATCCACAGTAAAGTTGTCCCAAAGAAATTATATCATATAAATTGTAAAAGGAGATAGTCTAAATGAAGGAAATAGTTTATTACAGTCAAAAAAATCCAAAATGGAAAAATACGATGTACTCCAGTCGCGGTGACACAACACAAACTATAGGAGCTTCTGCTTGTGGCCCCACAAGCGCTGCAATGGTTATTAGTACATTGACCAACAATGTTCTTCTTCCTACTATGGCAGCAAAATACGCTATTGAAAATGGGTTTCGTACAAGTAATGAGGGAACATCCTGGGGATTCTTCTCTAGCATCGCTGAAAAGCACGGATTGACCTGTTCCCAAACATCTGGGCTTAATGAGGTCAAAACTGCTCTTTCTAAAGGAAAATTGGTTATCGCCTCCATGAAAAAAGGTCACTTTACAGGTGGTGGACACTATATCCTTCTTGTTGGCATCAACGGTGCCTGGATTGATGTTTATGATCCCAACCATAGTAATAGAAGATATGGTTCAGATGGCCTTGTTGACCAAGGAGTCAAAGATGATGGAAAAGTTAAATCTAAAGAATCAGTATTTAGTGCTGAGTGTAAACAGTATTGGATCTTCGATACTGTTAAAAAAGATGATACGAAAACAACACAATCAACAATAAAGGATGATGAAGAAGTGCAAACAGTAAAGATGATTCTGACCAAGGACAATAGTGTAGTTGAAGGATTCATGAAGGATAATGCTAACTATATTCCTGTAAGTGTCCTAAAGGAATTGGGTCATAGGGTTACTTGGGATAATGAGAATAAGAAATTGTATATTAGCTAAATTTTATTAAAGTAAAAATACGTATAAATAAAAGGGGATTAAAAATATGAATGATATCTATATTATTGGTGGTGCAGTCCTGCTCGTTATGACAGGATTCTTTGTCATTCCTTGGCTTCAGAAAAAAGGTGTTCTTACAAGTAAAAATATTGAGACTATCCTTAGTCTATCTAATATTGAACGTCTGGTTATCGATATCCTTCCTATTGCCGATCAATATAAAAATAAAGCAAACTTTGTCCTAGACGTTGCCGATGAAGTTGTTGATTATGTTAATACATACGTCAATGGCACACTTTCAAAGGATGATAAAATTGCACTTTCATCAAAAATAGTAGTTAGTATTTGCGAGAAATATGGAGTAAAACCGAGTAATCAAGAGATGAATTTGATTGAAATAATAATCGAACAAGGAATTAGGATTGCGGATAAAGTAGTAGCCTCTACCCCACTCATTAAGTAAAATAATTAGATATACAAAATGCCCCCATTTGGAGATTAATCCATTTGGGGGCATTTTTTTCATTTGATTCAATGTTTTAAAATTATATTTACACAACACACAGTAACAGTGTTCATTCAGATTATTCTCACTTTGGAGCAATCATTAAAGTAATCTTATCGGACTCCCTTTGATAATAAACACGTTCAATGATGAGCTTCAATAGACGATTTGATTCCTTAATGTCCGCAGAATCCTTTATTTTATCTAGAACTGTAAACCTACTTTCCATTTGAACATTTAGTGATTCGATATCAGTTGCATTCAATTGTATTTTAACTTCTGAAATGGACTTGTTGATATTTTCAACTTCATCTGTAATCGCTTTTTTATTCTCTAGGAACTCAGTTTTCTCAAATAATCCGTCTAAGAAACCATCTGACAGTTTCTTTAGTCGAGCAGTATATTTACTTTTATTCGATTCCAGATCGGCTAATTTTTCCTCCAAATCATTTGTATCGGAACCAATATTACCATTAAGAACCCTGACCCACTCTTCCCTCCAATATTGCTCAATGAACGCTAGTTGCTGATAAAACTTCTCTTTAAGAGTACTCTCCATTACACCCCTATTACCGCACTCGCATTTCTTAACAACGAGTACATCTTTCCGCTTAACACTTGTTGTGTAACCTATTTTTCTATTGCATACATTGCAGAACACAAGGTCTTTAAGTATTGTTCTGACCAATCCCCTGGAGCGTGTTCGAGTCTCCATATCTCCACTCAATCGACCCTTAATTGCAAGTTGCACTCTAATAAATCGTTCAACAGAAACTAGTGCAGGAAAGGCATTATGTGTTTCTATAATTTCCGAAACTTCCTTCGTATACTTATCTGTTAGACGTACAACCAATATTCCAAGATACTGTTTGTTGTTCAATATGTGCTGTATCGTTCTTATGTACCACTTATTTCCATATGATGACATAATGCCTCTGCCATCTAGTTCCGCTTTGATATCTCGAAGTGAATATCCCTCTTCTGCCAGTTGAAACATTAGTTGTAAATACTTCGCTCTGTCATTCGGAACAAGAGTCCTGTGTTTCCTTTTAATAAAATCGTCCCATACGGCGTCATATCCGTAGGGTGGTTGTGCGGAAACGTAATGTCCCGCCTTAGCTTTGTTAATGTAGCCATCCCTCATACGGTTATCAGTCGTTTTTAGTTCATATACGCCGAGAGATGAAACCATATCATACATTAACCTGTGTTCCTTATTTCGTAGATCATAAGTCTGGGTTGGAGTTATAATTAAACAGTTTGCTTTTTCGAGCACATCAGCTATCATTTGAGATAAGTGACCCGATCTTGCCAAACGTTGAAGTTCAACTACAACAACTGCGTGATATAGTCCGGCTTCAATGTCTCGCATCATACGCAATAGTTCTGTTCTCTCTTCAAATTTGGTTCCGCCAGAGAGAATTTCTTCATAAGTCGAAGACTCGGTATATCGAACGCCAATACGACGACATAAATCGGTTGTAATGGTGCGGTGATTCGATAGTGTAGAATCCGTATCTCCATCTGATCTGGATTTTCTGTTAAATATACATACTAGTTCATTCGCCATTAATATTCACGCTCCACAAATTCATTCTACCATGAACTTATGTAATTGTATACGCTCCAGGATGTTTCCTGCAGCTCCATTTCCACCTTACCGCCCTCTTGCAGCTGATGAAACGCGGTCTTAAGCTCTTCTGCGTTGTCCGTCACAACCGACAAGCTGATGTTGCTGCCAACTGTAAAGGGCATACCCGGAAACACGTCCGAGAACATAACAGTACTGCCAAGAATTTCAAGACGGGTATGCATAACCATAGTCTTGGCTTCCTTCGGAAGCGGGTACTGCGGATTGTCTGGCATATCACCAAAGGACATTATTTTCGGCTTCTCCGTTTTAAATACCTTGGCATAATACTCCACCGCTTCCCGGCAATTCCCGGCAAAATTCAGATACGCATGAATGGGCATTCTAATCACTCCTTTATAAAGTTAAGGATATCCTGAAACGTTACGTCTATACTATACAAAAAGCAAATCCCTGACAAGCTGGCCTACCGCTTGGCGGATTGCGGGTTCTGGCCGGTAATCAAGCGTCCTTCCTCCTGCTTTGCCATCTTCTCTTCAATATTGGCGAAGCCGGTCAGCTTCTTGCCGGATATCCATGGAGTACCGTCGGAGTGCTTGATGTTCAGCAGAGCGCCTACGCCATGGCATACTGCCGATACGATACCGCCTTTATCATATATTGCTCGGCTAATCTGCAGCAGGCTGGCATTATCCGGGAAATCAAACATCGTGCCATGGCCTCCGGTGAAATAGATGGCATCATAACTTTCCGCGTCTACCTGCTCCGGTGTCATGGTGTTCTTCAGCGTGCCCATAAATTCGGCGCTCTCGAAATAAGCTTTGGTGCTTTTGTCAAGGACGGCACCGAGGCTTTTGGGGTCCAGCGGGACATCTCCGCCTTTAGGGCTTACCAGATCAATTACAACGTCATGCTTGTCAAATACTTCTATGAAGTGAGTAGCCTCACTTAACCACAATCCAGTGGCCTCATCCTTGGAAGGAAGTATAACACCAAAACGGGCAAGTTAAACAAGAGAAAGCGGAAATTAACTTACTAAAGTTGAGATACATTAGTTTTTATAGTATGATAAAGGTACTTGAAGGAGGCGTTTATAATGGCCGAAACACCCGGCACAATGGAAATAGGAATCAGCACTTTTCTGGAAACAACACCCGACCCGCACACCGGGCAAATCATGAGCCATGCCCTGCGGCTGCGGCAGGCAGTCGAAGAGATTGTGCTTGCAGATCAGGTTGGCCTCGATGTCTATGGGATCGGTGAGCACCACCGGGCCGATTACGCCGGCACGGCACCTGCGGTTGTATTGGCAGCCGCGGCTACCCAGACCCAGCGGATCAGGCTTACCAGCGCCGTCACCGTATTGTCCTCGGATGATCCGGTGCGCGTATACCAGGCCTTCTCTACACTGGACGGCCTGTCTAACGGCCGGGCCGAGATTATGGCTGGTCGCGGTTCCTTCACCGAATCCTTCCCGCTGTTCGGATACAGCCTGGAGGATTACAACGAGCTGTTTGAGGAGAATCTGGAGCTTCTACTCGCGATCCGCGATACCGAGAAGGTCAGCTGGCGGGGCGGCCACCGTGCGGCGATTGTGAACCGGGGGGTCTACCCCCGTTCGGTACAGACACCGCTGCCGGTCTGGATCGCCAGCGGAGGCAACGCGGAATCGGCGATCCGCGCCGGCATGCTGGGCCTTCCGATCGCATTTGCGATCATCGGAGGCATGCCTGAGCAGTTCGCACCGCTGGTAGACCTCTACAAGCAGGCGGCCGTGCGGGCTGGCCATGATCCGGCCAAGCTGCAGATTGCCACCCATTCGCACGGGTTCGTCGGGGATACCACCGATGAAGCCGCCGAGAAGTTCTTCGCGCCGACACAGGCGCAGATGAACGTAATCGGCCGCGAACGCGGCTGGGGCCAGCCATATAGCCGCGCGACCTACGATGCCGCGCGCAGCCTGCGCGGCGCGCTGTATGTCGGCGACCCCGAATATGTCGCCGAGAAGATCATTCTGCTGCGCCGTAACCTGGGCGTCTCGCGTTTCTTCCTGCACGTCAATGTCGGCACAATGCCGCATCTGGAGGTCATGCGGGCGATTGAGCTGCTGGGCACGCGGGTAGCGCCCATTGTGCGTAAAGAGCTTGCCCGTCTCGAAGGCTGACGGACCTGCTGCAATACAAGGTCAGCCGAACCGACCTACGTTTGCACGCTATAGAACATGGTCTATGAATGCTAAGTTGGATTCCGGCGCAATCTCGGCTAACTTCCGTATGATTTCAACCCGTATGATTAATGGGAATTTCGTTACTGCTTAGGGCTCCATATGATGAGAATATCGAAGTTTAACTTCGTAGTGGCTTCCTAAGTCCGGGCCATGGAATTAGTTGAAAAAGTGGTTACTACTTAGGTCCCCTAGCCCTCTTCGCTCGTAACCCTCGCTTCGATTTCAGACGGTTGCGGACTCAGGAGCCTCTATTTGCTGTACATAGGCCGTTTTGCAGGATTAACGGACCCAGGAGCCTCTATATCACAGAAAACCCTCGCTTTTGAGCCTGTTTTGACGACTTAGGGGCTATACGGTCCGTAAGACGTCAAAATATCGCTGATAGGAGGAAATAGGGGCTATACGGTCCGCTAGAATGCAGGTTACCTAGTTCAAGGGCTTGGAGTGTCGCAGGGTCCTAAGTAGTAACCACTTTCGCATCTATTTGCGTTAACGATCCGGAGTAACCTTCTAAATCCTCCGCTGAGACCTATGTAGTAACGGAATTTCTCAGTGGTAATAACTCCCTATCGCTCCATGTGCGCAAAGGGCTGTCCCGATTTCCGGGGCAGCCCTTTATTGAATTTGAAGAATGTATAGGGTACTCTCCATAAATCACCTTTCTATTTATCGCAGAAACGGATACTGCCCCTCATTCAGAGGACAGCGGAGCCATTTTTTCTAATATCCACGATTACCCAAGCAGCAGCTACTCTTCCACTTTGCATAGGCTATATAAATGCTGCTCGATAATAGACTCGTTGCGGCCAGCATCCAGTCTTCCGGGGTGCATCAGCTGGTGGATCGCCAGCCCGTCGACCAGCGCATTCAGCTTCTCAACCTCCAGTTCCACGTCCAGACCGGGTTTCGCCAGCTGCTGTTGCAGAAGGGTGTCGATCACAAACTGTGAAGCCTGCTGCAACCCCGCCTGCATTTCCTCGCTTAATCTTTTTAACTCCGGAAAGATCAACGCTTTGGCGTTAAAAGACAACCATACCTCCATTTCCATAATTCTGTCCTCATCCACCGGCACGAACTGCATCAACACCAGTTTCAGATTAGGTACCACCGGGCCCTCGGAAGGCAACGCCTCCACTCGTGACTGGACCCGTTGCACAAACAGGTTCATACAGAACGCAAACAGCTCTGCCTGCGTGGAGAAATAATGACGCATGGACCCTACAGACAGCCCGGCTTCTTTGCTGATATTGCGGACCGTAGCCTGCTCCAGGCCGGACCTGCGGATAATTCTTAATGCGGCTTCAGCGACAAGATGTTTCTGTTTAGCATGATCTACGATTTTTGGCATAGTTCCATTATACCTGCTTTTCTTTTTATAATACAATGTGCTATAATCACTTTAATTAATACACTGTATTAAATTAAACCAGAAAGGAAACACTACACATGAATCAAACCACAAACTTAAAGAGCAAGAAACGTAAACCTAAATGGGTAACTATTCTGCTCAGCTTCCTGTCCCTGCTTGTCCTGGCTGTCGCCGCAGGCTTCATCTATGAATGGTTCGCCTCCCGTCAAGTAGAGTCCGATTATCCCGCTCCGGGCACCTTGGTGGAAGCAGGCGGCTATCGTCTGCATATCCATAAGCAGGGCAGCGGCTCGCCGACCATTCTGCTGGAAGCAGGCAGCGGAGAAACCAGTTTGTCCTGGCGAGACATCCCAGAGCAACTGGCCGAATCTGCGACCGTAGTCAGCTACGATCGTGCAGGTTATGCCTGGAGCGAACGCGCGGATACGGAGCGCAGCGGAGCCAACATTGTGCAGGAGCTTCATACCGCGATGGAAGCCGAGTGGGCCGTTTCAACAGAAGATGCTATTCGGGGACAACAGTTGGGAGCACTGCCTGTGCGCATTATTGCCCGCGGCATCCCGCAGGACTACGCTTCTTTTCCGAGCGGAGAGTTCAAATTGAGGCTCATGCTGGCGGCAAGCTTCAGCTGAATCGGCAAAGAAACCACCAGCCAGAACTGCTGCTGCTGCTCATAAGATACTGTAATGACCTCCTGGGCAGCAGAACTGGCCGTCAGGAAATCGGTGAACTCCCCGGCGTTAAGTCGATCTGAAGGAAGCGGATGAAGACCGACCGAATAAACTACCCTGTAGTCGGCATCCACCACCTGCATCCCGCCGCCATGCCGGAGAAGTTCTGCGGTTGGAATACTGCGGTAATCGCTCTGTATCAGCTTCTCAGCCGTCAGCCGCTGGTAGATGCTGTCCTCCGTATGGAATATACCGCTGGCGGCCAGACCCATTAGCAGTAGCACCGTCACCAGCGTGGTAACGAGGAATATCAACATGTAATTCTTCAGCAGCCGGTATGAGATACGCTGTGTTCTCATCGAGCAATACTTCCGTCGCTGAATTTATAGCCAAGACCACGTACGGTTACCAGATAACGCGGGTTCCGCGGGTCCGCTTCCAGCTTGCTGCGCAGCCGGCTTATGGTCACCATTATCGTATTGTCGTCATAACAATACTCATCCTCCCACACCTCAGCGTACAGCTTTTTTCTGGTGAAGACTCTCTCTGGGTTACGCATCAGCCATTCCAGCAGCTTGTACTCCTTGGCCAAGAGGGGGACGGAATGTTCTCCGATGTGGAGGGTGCACGCCTTGGTATCCAGCAGCAGCTCACCGATCTGAATCCGATCGCGCTGCGCGGCAGGCGGGCAGTCATACACAAGCCTGCGTCTTAGCTGCGCCTCCACTCTCGCTGCCAGCTCAGCCGGACTGAACGGCTTGGGCAGATAATCATCTGCACCGAGCCCCAGCCCCAGCAGCTTATCCATCTCCTCGCCTCTCGCGGAGACGATGATTACCGGCACATGGCTGATCTTGCGGAGCTTGCGCAGCAGATTGAAGCCATCCAGTCGCGGCATCACCACATCCAGCAGGATCAGATCCGGCTGATGGTTCAGCACCAGCTCCAGCGCCGCCACCCCATCCTTGGCTTCCAATACAACATGTCCCCGAGGCTCCAGCGTGTCCCGCATCAGCCGCCGGATATCTGCTTCATCCTCTGCGATCAACAGCTTCATTGTTTCCTGTCTCCATTCTATCCAGCCTTGTCCTGCCTTCTGGCCGAATGTCTGTAATTATTTGGCATTGACTTCTTGGCCGTTCCGGGTTACCTTCTCACATATAGTCTTTGCCCGAAAGGAATACGATCATGAACAGCTTATTAACTACCGTTGACTTCAAGACGCTCTCCACCTATAATCCCGAGCTTAAGAATGTGGTCATTCTTGCCACCGGCGGCACGATTGCCGGCAGCGGCGAAGCGCATAAGACGCTTAATTATGAACCGGGAGCACTGCCGATCAGCGATCTGCTGGCCAGCGTTCCCCACCTGGATGAGGTGGCTAACTGTGCAGGCATTCAGGTCAGTAATCTGTGCAGTGCCGATATTACCGTAAGCCACTGGTTGACCCTGGCTTCAATAATTAACAGCCTGGCAGGCCGAGATGACATCCACGGCTTCGTCATTACTCACGGGACCGACACGCTGGATGAAACCTCTTATTTCCTCAACCTGGTGCTCAAGACCGATAAACCGGTGATCATCACCGGCTCGATGCGGCCTGCCACCGCGATTAGCGCGGACGGTCCGCTCAACCTCTACCAATCGGTTGCCCTGGCCGCCAATCCTGAAGCCTGTGGCATGGGCGTTATGGTCGTGTTTGCTGAAGGCATTTACAGCGGCCGGGATGTGCAGAAGGTGAACACCTTCAAGGCCAACGCTTTTGATGAGCGGGATTTCGGCTGTTTGGGGTATATGCGGGACAGTGAGGCTTTTTTCTATACACGCACATTGAAGAAGCATACTACCGCCGCCCAGTTCGACGTTTCCGCCTTATCCTCGCTGCCCGAGGTATCCGTTGCTTATTTCCACGTGGACGCCAATCCTGGCATTCTCGATTACCTGGCGACTCTTTCGCAAGGCATTATCATTGCCGGCGCAGGCGGCGGTATTTACAGCAAATCCTGGATCGACAAGGTGGGCGAGCTGAAGCAGAGCAACATCCCTGTCGTCCGCTGCTCGCGGATCTCCAGCGGAATTACGCTGAAGGATGCTTATATCGATCTGTCGTCCAACTCCATCCCCTGCAACAGCCTGGTTCCCCAGAAGGCCCGCATCCTGCTGTCACTTGCCTTGACGCAGACGAAGGACTACGACCGGATTGCCGCTATGTATAACGAATACTAAGGGGCTGCCGCTTAGGCTCCCCGTCCTGCTCTGACCGGACGGGGAACCTGCGGCTGCACCATATCCCCGGCACTCCTCAGAGCAATTCAAAGGCCTTTTTGCCTCTCATTCCACCAATCGGCGTTCCAAGGAGCAATTCAGATCAACGTTACTCAAGTACATGCTCAAGAGTTAGTTCTATAAGCCACGACAATCGAGCATGAGCCAGGTATTAACGGTAGTTTTTCCCCATAGCCACCTCTGTTGTACTACTCCGAAAGCGCAAACCTACTTGGGGATGTCTGGGGTCCTAAGTAGTAACAATTCATGAGTATATATGTTTAATTCACTCACCTGCAAGCCCCCTTTCCCACATATACTCCCGGTATCCCCAGAATGCTTCTTCCGCTCCGCCTTGCTCCAGCACGCACATCTTCATCGCAGAATGCATGGTATTTCAGCAGTTGCAGCGCTTCTTGTTTATTCATTGTAGCTCCCTTTCTCGATCCGAAACTGGGAAGCCAACTTTTTTCGAATACGCTTTCTGGCCTGAATATGGTTTAATGTAAGTATTCGATTACCAACATTCAGCGCAAAGGAGTTGTAGTCTGTGGAAATATCCTCATTCTTGCTGCCCAAGGAGCAGGTGGCCTACATCACCTCTTCCGTCTCCATGCACGAAGCCCTTGAACAACTGGAACAGCATTATTACACAGCCATTCCAATTATAGACGAAGAGGGAAAGTACGTTGGAACACTATCGGAAGGCGATTTGCTCTGGAAGTTGAAGCACACACCGGAGCTGGCCTTCGACAATCTGCATGAGGTGCCGGTCCGTGCGATCCAGAACCATGTCCATAATGAAAGTGTACCGATTAACGCCCAGATGGAGGATATGCTGACGCTGGCTGCGGACCAGAATTTCGTCCCTGTCGTAGATCATGAAGGTGTGTTCCTCGGGATTATCCGCCGCAAGGATATCATTGAATATTATACCAGGAATATAACCGATTGAGGTTACCCGCTTGCACAAGAAGAACCGGCAACCGTCCAAGTGGACAGCTGCCGGTTCTTTTTGAAGACAGAAATCAATATGTAAAGAACTAGTAAGTACAGCGTATTCAAGCCTTGGCAATCACCCGGATCTCCATCACCATCGCCAGCAGTGCAGAGAACAGCCCCATGGATATCATCAGCGTAAAAGTGTCCGGATAACTCTCCTTATAGAAATGGGAGCAGAGAGCCACCGTCCACAGCACGGAATAAAACAAGGGAATCATCGCAGAGACCGACTCTGCCACCGTCCGCCTGCCCTTATAGATGAATCCGGCAAGGCCTGCTGCGGAGTAGACGATATAACAGACCAGCTCAATTTCAGTAATGACAATCGTATCACCCCAGGCAAACAGGTGCATCAGAGCGTACTGGAAACCCAGACCCAGAAAAACGAAGGCATTAAATGAAAGCGGTTTGTGCATCACTACATCTCCTTTATATAACATCCCGCGTTAATGTTAACGCTTACATATAGGAGTATAGAACTACCTTTTCCTAGGGTCAATTGTATTCACCAAATATTAACAATCTACCAATCTATGAGAACAAATCCAAAACTTTGCTTGACACACTTGAAAACGCTTTAAATTAAGAGATGTAAGTAGAAACGGCTTCGGCGTCCTTAAAAAAACGGATGCCATCCTGAATTGGATAACATCCGCTGCCTGCAGAGGTGATTAATGCTATAACTTAGGCTACGATCTCAAAAATATGGTCCAGACGGGTCAGTTCAAACACCTTCAGTACATTGGGAGTCAACGCCTTCAGCTTGATTTGCCCTCCACTCTCCAAACACTTCTTATACGTGCTGACAATAACACCAAGTCCCGTGCTGTCGATAAAGCTGCAATAGCTGAAGTCAAGCAGAAAGCGGTTGGTTCCATCATTAAAATACTCCAGTATATTCTCTCTAAAAAGTCCTGCTTCCTCCACCGAAAAGACTTCCGGCATTGTGATGATGATCTCACTCATCCTGCTCACCCCTGATTATAAATTTCTCTACAAGGATTTCCAGTTCATTGGCCATAGCACTGACTTCCTGGGCTGACGCTACGAAATTCTCGACCGTTGCCGCCTGTTCTTCAATCGCTCTGGATACCCCTTCACTGTTGGCTGCCGCTATTTCCGATATCGTGCCCATGGAATCTATCAGCTTAATGATCTGGTCAGAGGTTGCCACCTCATCCTTGGTAATATCCAATATCTCCCGCACATTCAAAGTAATCGACTCCACCGACTCAATAATATTGACGAAGGCCGCATCGGTTTCGTTGACAATCTTCACACCCTCGGTGACCGCTTCGGAGGCGCCCCGCATGGCCGTTACAGCCCTCTCCGTCTGGGCAACCATATCCTGCACCAGCACCGAAATCTCGGTACTGCGGGTATGCGTTTCGTCCGACAGCTTCCGTACTTCTCCCGCAACCACGCTGAAGCCCTTGCCATGCTCTCCGGCCCGGGCAGCTTCAATAGCGGCATTCAAGGCCAGCAGGTTCGTCTGGCGGGCAATCGCATTGATGGTGCCGATAATGGCGGATACCTTGTCCGACAGCTCATTCACCTGCTGCAGCAGCTCCTCGGTCTCCCGGGTACTGCGGCTGATGGTATCCATCGCTTCCACTGTGTTGATTACCATGCTCCGGCCTTCCTTGGCCGCCTGATTCGTCAGGTTGGCATTGCTTGAGGTAGCCGCCGCCTTGCTCTGGGCCATCTGCACCAGACTGGAGAGCTGAACCAGCACCTGGGAAGCATTCACAACCGAACAGTTATTGTTCTCTGCCCCGCTGGCAATCTCATGGGTGCTGGAGCTGATCTCTTCGATGGAAGCACTGATCTCTTCCGAGGATGCGGCTATCTCCTCCGACATGGAGGTGAGGACTTCGGAGCCGGATCTGACCTTCTCAATAATCAGCTCCTGCTTGTCAATCATCGTATTGAACGAGTCACTCAGCTCCTGCAGCTCATCGCCGGTGTTGATGGACGTATGCACGGTAAGATCGCCTTCCCCGGCCAGCATCATGGCCTTCTCCAGCTTCTTGATCGGTCTGATGATGCTGCGGCTGGTCAGCAGGTAGGCTATCAGCAGTGCGGCCGCAATACATCCGGCGGTGAATAGCAGTGTCAGGTTGCGGATTTCCGTTGCCGCCGCCATATAATCCTTGTAGTTGGCCGTGGAGGCTACCATCCAGTTGCCTGCAGGCTGAAAAGCAACGTATTTGTAGACCCCTTCATAGGTATAGAATCCGCTGGAGGTCTCCCCGGCCTTCATCTGCTGCACCAATTCGTTCAACTCTTGATTGCTGTCATCGTCCAGATTCTCCTGCAGAATCTTGCCCTTCTCCGGGTGGTAGACGATCAAGCCGTTAGGGTCGACCATATAAGCATAGCCGTGTTCGCCAATCTTGACCTGTGCCGCGGGCTCCGAGAGAGTGTCGAACACGATCGTACCGATCAGCACGCCGGTCACCTCCCCGTTCAGCCGCAGCGGCTGGGCAATGGCTACCACATGATGGCCGCTGTCCTTGGACACGATCACTTCACTGACAGCCTCCGTACCGGACTTGGCCTGCTGGAAATAATCACGGTCCTGCACACTAAGCTGCGGTGCTTCACTGCTGCTTGTGAGCAGTGCCTTCCCCTGTGTGTCGGCAAGGATCAGGGACTCGAGCAGACCCTTGTTGTCTTTCTGAACATCAGATATGTATTGATAAGCGCTGTTCTTTACCTTACCATCGGCAGGTGTGGCTGTATACCCGGCTAATGTATTATTTTGGGCCGCAATTCTAAGGTAGTTGCTGACCTTCTCCAGGGCATCGTCGACAGCTCTTGCTGTGGAGCCGGTAGTTTCCCGCAGCTCCTCTTCAATGGTCGTCTGCAACGCCCGGGAAGCCAGATTATGCGAAATGATGCCAGATACCGTCAGAGGTATCCCTATGATTAACAATAGAAAAATACTAATTTTAACTTTCAAACTTAATTTCACCATGAACTCTCCTTTATTTCACATAAGCCAATGACCTGTCATTAAAACGGCTGCGGCTGCTTCAACCTTTTGCTGACAAACATCGTATTGCGGATCATCTCTGCACGGTCCGAGCAGCAGCGGATCAGATACAGCCCCCTCCCCCCCTCTTCCAGAAGCTGGAGCGGATCGATGGTTTCCGGGATACGGATCTGCTCCGTTCCGTCTCCGCAATCCTGCACCTGCAGATGGAGCTGGCCGTCCTGCAGAATGTAACGAATGCTGATCGGTTTCTTGCAGTCACATAAATTCCCGTGCAAATAGGCATTCGTTACAGCTTCTACCAGGATAAGCTTTACGTCAAAGGCATCCGCTTCGATTCTCATATCTTGAATAATCTGGTCAATAATGCCTTGATGCTGGTCCAAACCGTACAAGACCACTTCATTCTGAACTACTTCCATATTTCCCTCCTAATCTACTTAATCTTCAGACTCAGCCAGGTACAATCATCCTGCAGCGCGTTAAGGCAGATTCTGTTGACTAAATAATTGTAGTCCAGGCATAATTCATCACTGTTGAACAAAAGATCCATCCCGTCACTGTAGAAACAAAATGTATCACCGGATTGGAAGGGGAGTGTAATCTGATCAAACTCACTGTTCTCAAACATCCCCAGCGGGGCGCCTTTGACCGTCATCTTCTGCACCTTATGCCCTTGCGGCACATACAGGAATTCATTGATTCCGGCTCCCGCCGCCTGCAGCCGGCCCATGCTGAAATCCAGATGAAAGCAGCAGACCGCTGTATAATCCTCGCCCAGAAACTGCATCGCCTTGCGGTTCAGTTCCTGCAGCACCTGCACTGGTTCGGTGTAATGCAGCAGACTGCCGGAGAACAGCACCTTCAGCGCTGAGATATTCAGCGCAGCGGTTATGCCCTTGCCGGTTACATCGCCGATCATGCCGATCACCCGCTGCTCATCCAGCTTTTGAAAAATAAAAAAATCTCCGCTCAGCGCCGCAGCCGGAATATAGAGCTTGTCCAGCACGGCTCTCTGCTCCAGCGGGAATGCGACGGCATGACGATGCTCCTGAAGCTTCACCGCGCTGGCAATCTCCTTCTTGCTCTCCGTAATGTCCCTGAACACCAGCTGCAGTGCCTTCGTCTCTTCATACATAATAGGAGCCCCGGAAATTTCCAGATCATAAATGCAGCCGTCATATCTTACGAACCGCTGCTCGATCCGAAAGCAATCCTTGCCGGTCATTCCCCGGGAACGCAGACTGTTATATTCCGCGCTGCTGATATCCTCTTCACTGAAATAAGCGCCGATGCTCTGGCCAAGCAGCTCATTGCGCGGTTTGCCGAACATCACTTCACTTTGCCTGTTGGCGAACAGAATCGTACCCCCGCTGTATACCAGAATAGCTTCCGGACACAGCTCCACTAGGTCGCGGTATCTCTCCTCGCTCTCCTTCAGCCTATTCTCCGACCTTACCCGGTCACTGATATCATGGATTACTGTGTAAATGTTCAGACTGCCAAGCAGTGTGATTAGGCCTGTATGGATCTCCACATCAATAATTTGGCCGCTGGCTGTCTGGTGCCGTTCCTTAAACACACGGTTCTTTTGCATCCCTCCTCCGCCTGCCGCCAGGGCTTGCTTCAGGAAATGACCCAGTCCTCTCTCCGTTTCCAGGCAGTTCAGATCCGCAATCTGCAGCTTTCTGAATTCGCGCAGCTCATAACCATAGAACAGACATGCCGCTCTGTTCGCATCACGGATGGTACCGGTCTCCGGGTTCACAACCAATGTGATTAGATGGTTATTCTCATAGATACAGCCATAATGCTCCATACACTGCGAAGGGCTGGGGGAGGAATGCTGATTCTTGCACACGATATCCTTCGACATCACTACGATCCTCTCTGTCTTCTCTGGTTCTATACGTCTTCCGTCCATTATATTCGTTTTAAAAAAACAAGGCCGTGAATTTCGACACATTCAGACAAGTAGAAACGGACGCCGTCCTCTGAAAGAGGCGGCGTCCGTTTCTGCGAGAAATAGAAGGATAAATTATAGCGTGCACATATAAATTCTTATATTTCAAAAAAAACCAATCTGCATCATGACAAGGTCATGAACATGCAGATTGGCAGTTGCTGTGCGCAAGGCTACAGCTCAGTCAGAATCACCGTTCCATGCGGAGTGATAGCCAGGGTATGCTCATATTGTGCCGACAATCCGCCGTCAATCGTCCGCGCAGTCCACCCATCGGCATCTACCTTCGTCCGGTGGCTGCCGGTATTTAGCATCGGCTCAATGGTAAATACCATCCCTTCCTTGAGCCGCGGCCCTTTGCCTGCAGGACCGTAATGCGGGACTTCCGGCGCTTCATGCATCTCCGAGCCAATGCCATGGCCAATGAAGTCACGTACGACGGAGAAGCCGTTCGATTCGGCATACACCTGGATGGCATGGGCCACATCACCGATCCGGTTGCCGGTAACCGCCTGCTCAATGCCCTTGAACAGCGATTCCTTGGTCGTCTGCAGCAGCTTGTCGGCTTGCTCGCTGATGGTGCCTACACTGTAGGACCAGGCGGAATCCGCCAGCCAGCCGTTCAGGTTCACTACCATATCAATGGTCACGATATCCCCGTCCTTCAGCTGCTCATGCTTCGGGAAGCCGTGACAGATTACATCGTTCACCGACGCACAGGTGGCATAAGGATACCCGTGGTATCCCTTCTGTTCAGGGGTTGCTCCCTGGGACAATATAAATTTCTCCGCGAACTGGTCGATTTCCCAGGTGGTGATGCCGGGCTTAATCAGCTGAGCGATTTCCCGGTGGCAGGCGGCAAGAATCTTGCCCGCTGCGCGCATCTTCTCAATTTGTTCCATGGTCTTCATGATGATCATAAGTATCGCCTCTTCTGTACAGAGCGCACCTTGTTATCCGGAGATGGCTCTTTGTATAATTTGATAACACTTTATATATTATGTTGTAAAACCACCAAAAAACCAAATTTTTTAAAGAAACCTTTCCTTTTTTCATGTAAAAAGAGTGCCCCTCTGCCGTTATCGGCTCAAAGGACACCCCTGTGATTCAACTCCGGCTCGGCCGGCCCTTAGTACTAATGATGGAAATTAAGACCGGAGCTGACAGCCTCCACATATCCGCTGCGGATAACAAAGTCGCCAAAATGCTCATCCAGCAGGCGTTCCTTCGCATACCGGTGCAGAATCGGAGTCAATGTCTCCACAATCTCCTCTTCGCCGATGCTTTCTTTGTAGAGTTTGTTCAGCCGGTCACCCGTAAACCCGGCCCCCATATACATATTGTATTTGCCGGGAGATTTGCCGATAAAAGAAATCTCGCCCAGCGCCGGGCGGGCACAGCCATTGGGGCAGCCCGTCATGCGGATCACAATTTCCTTGTCCCGCAGCCCGGCCTCATCAATGATCAGCTCCAGCTTATCCACCAGGGAAGGCAGATAACGTTCGGCCTCAGCCATTGCCAATCCGCAGGTTGGCAGCGCTACACAGGACATGGAGCTTCTCCGCAGGGCGGAGAGGTGGGCGCCGTCCGTCAGCCCGTATGCCTTCGCCAGTTCAACCACCTTGCGTTTCTTGGCGTTGCTCACATTGGCAATCATCACATTCTGATTCGGAGTCAGCCGGAAATCACCGCTGTGAATCTTGGCAATCTCACGCAGACCGGTCATCAGCTTGTAGTCGCCTTGGTCATGAATCCGCCCGCTCTGCACGTACAGGGTCAGATTCCATTTGCCGTTGATGCCCTTCACCCAGCCGTAACGGTCGCCGTTGTGGTCGAAATGATAGTCGCGGGCGGCTTCCAGCTGCCAGCCAAGCCGCTCCTGCAGTTCCTCCTTGAACCACTCCAGCCCATGCCGGTCAATCGTATACTTGAAGCGCGCATTCTTGCGGACCGATCGGTTGCCGTAATCGCGCTGGATCGTGACCGTCTTCTCCGCCAGATCAATCAGCTGCTCCGGACGGCAGAAGCCGATGATCCGGCCCAACTGCGGATAAGTGCTGGTATCACCGTGGGTCATGCCCATTCCGCCGCCTGCCGTCACATTGAATCCGGCCAGCTTGCCTTCTTCCAGAATGGCGATGAAGCCCAGATCCTGCGAGAACACATCCACGTCATTGGAGGGCGGCACAGCCAGGCCGATCTTGAATTTGCGCGGCAGGTAGACCGGACCGTAGATCGGCTCTACCTCTGCTTGTTCCTGGAGACTGTCGACTACCTTCTCGCCGTCCAGCCAGATTTCATGGTAAGCCGGAGTCCGCGGCGAGAGGTGGTCGCTGACCTTGCGTGCCCATTCATAGACTTCGGCATGCACCTCGGACTGGTAAGGGTTAGGATTGCTCATCACATTACGATTCACGTCGCCGCAGGCTGCGAGGGTTGTCATCAAGGTGTCGTTGATGCTTTTAATGGTTTTTTTGAGGTTCCATTTGAGCACACCATGCATTTGAAAAGCCTGCCGCGTAGTTACCCGCAATGTACCGTTGCCGTATCGCTGAGCCAAGTCGTCCATGACCAGCCACTGCGCCGGAGTAGCCACGCCGCCTGGAGCCACGATACGCAGCATGAACTGAAATGCCGGCTCCAGCTTCTGCCGTTCGCGTTCATTACGCAGATCACGGTCATCCTGCATATAACTTCCGTGGAACTTCAGCAGACGGTTATCGTCTTCCGGCAGCCCGCCGGTAATCGGATTGCTTAGCGTTTCGACCAACGCCCCCCGCAGATAATTGCTGTCCAGCTTAATATGCTCCACATCGCTTGGAGGCCCGCCGATCGGCTTAGCCTTCTCTTTGTCTGCCATTGTGCAATCTCCTTCCGAAGTCATTCCCTGACTGTTATCTATATTCAATAGACATCACGCTGGTAGCGCTGTGCCTGTTGCATGTTCTCCAAATACTGCGCTGCTTCCTCGGCACTCACGCCGCCTTCCTCCTGGATCACGGTGACCAGCGCGCTGTGAACATCATGCGCCATATGCTTCTCATCTCCGCAGATGTACACATGGGCGCCGTCCTGCAGCCATTGGTACAGCTCACGGCTGTTCTCCAGAATGCGGTGCTGAACGTACACCTTCTCTTCCGTATCGCGGGAGAAAGCCACATCCAGCTTGCTGAGTACGCCGGCTTTCAGCATTCGCTGCCAGTCGGTCTGGTAGAGGAAATCCGTCACGAAATGACGGTCGCCATAGAACAGCCAGCTCGGTCCCTGGACTCCCAGCTCTTCCCGTTCCTCCAGGAAAGAGCGGAACGGGGCTACACCTGTACCCGGCCCAATCATAATAACAGGCACCTCGGGACTTGCCGGCAGCTTGAAGTTCGGATTGTGCTGGATGTAGATCGGCAGGCTGTCTCCGGGCTGAACCCGCTCTGCGCAGTGCACCGAGCATACGCCGTAGCGGTCGCGGCCATGAGCCTCATAACGCACGGCTCTGACAGTGAAATGCACCTCTTCCGGATTGGCCTTGCAACTGCTGGCTATGGAATATAGCCTTGCCGGCAGCTTGCGCAGAATCGTTACCAGGCTGCTGGCGGGAACGTCCCAGGGAGCGAAATCCTGCAGCAGATCCAGCAGATCGCGTCCTTTGATATATTCCTTAAGCTCCTCCCTCGACTCCGGGGTCACCAGGCGCTGAAGTTCAGGTGCAATGTGAAGCTGCGCCGCCTGTTCCAGCAGCGGCTTGGTCAGGACCGTAATCTCATAGTGGTGAAGCAGCGCTTCCCGTAGGGAGCCTTCTTCGCCTTTCTTGTTCAGCGGGACGGTTTCCTGCGGATCCCAGCCCATAGCGAGAATGATATCCTCGACCAGCTGCGGATGATTCTGCGGGTATACCCCCAAGGAATCCCCCGGCTCAAAAGTCAGATTCGAGCCTTCCAGCGACAGCTCCAGATGCCGGGTCTCACGGTCTGATCCCCGGCCGTTCAGATTCAGATTCTCCAGCACCTCGGCCTGGAATGGATGGTTGCGGGAATACATTGATTCCGGGGATTCCGAATGCTCCGCAGCCTGTACCGTTTCGGCGGCTAGTAGGGAAGCGTCCAATCCGCCGCCGCTGAGGGCGCTGAGCACCTGGCTGAACCAGCCTTGAGCCGGTTCATCATAATCCAGATCGCAGTCTACGCGCGGACTTAGACGCTGTCCGCCCAGCTCCTCCAGCCGCTGGTCGAAGTCCTTGCCGGTCTGGCAGAAGAATTCATAAGAGGTGTCGCCCAGCGCCAGCACCGAGAATTTCAGGTGCGCAAGCTTGGGCGCTCTTTTGCTGTAGAGGAACTCGTGGAACGAACGCGCATTGTCCGGCGGTTCGCCTTCTCCGTGTGTGCTTGCCAGCAGCAGCAGATGCTCGACTTTCTTCAACGCATTAGGCTTGAAGCCGTTCATGGAAGCCGTTGTGACCTCGAATCCCAGCTCCTCCAGCTGGCGGGAGAGGCTGCCGGCCAAGCGCTGGCAGTTCCCGGTCTGGGAGCCGAACAATATGGTCACTTGGCGCGAGGCTGCAGGCAACGCCGCCTGATTCTGGGGGGCTGCCGGTTGTGGTGCAGCGGAGACGGCTGCTGCCTCTGAGTCCTCTGCGCCTGGCAGAGCTGCGGTCCCTGCCGGGGCGCCTATGCCTGGAAGAGCTGCGGCTACAGCCGACTGACTCTGGACCGCGGCGAAATATCCGCTCAGCCAGACCTGCTGGTTCAGGGTTAAAGTGGGCAGAAGCTGGTTAAGCAGTTCAATCTGGCTCTCGCTAAAGGGACTGTTCGTTACTTGTAATTGCAACAATATCCACCTCTTCTGAATAGTACTTCATTCTGTTGATATCCGTAATTCTGATCGTACTGCATAGCTGATAAGATAGGATGATAGAGCAGCAACGGATCGACATGAGTTCAGGCTATCATAATTAATCGAAACCATCAACGAGTTCGGGATATCCTAATATTTTGTATATAATCTATATTATGTAATATATGCACTATAAACGAGCTAATTCAGAGTAAATCACCCTGTTATGAGTAAGATCATCATTTATTATGATAACTTCTATTAGATAAAATGATATAACTTTTGCAGAAAGTTGGCGCGGCAAAAACCCTTCCGGGATGATTCCACCCTGAAAAAGGTCGGATAAGGACTAACCCTCGCCTTTCCGCACACAATAGCTTCTTAAGCCCTCTGCGCTAATCTCCAACCCATTCAGTTGATGGCCATAGGCGCAGCCCCCGTCGATTCCGATCTTGTCCCCCTCCGGGCTGAACCAGATCTCAGCTGTGCCATGCAGGCTTTCGGTTGAGGTATGGCCGAAGACGACAGACTTGCCCGCGTCAGGCAGCGGCACCTGGAAGAACTTCTCCCTAATCCAGATGAAATCGTATGGCGCTGTATTTCTCCAGTCGTCAAGGGATGGATCGATCCCCGCATGTACAAAAATATACGCCTCCGTCTCATGATACAACGGCAGACTTCCCAGAAACTCCAGATGGTGCCCGTACTCCTGTTTCATTTTTGCTTTTACATCCATATATTCCTTCCAGCCAAACACGGGTCCGGCAAGCTCCGGCGCGCAATAGCTCATCAGGGTATGGAAACCTCCATTAGTCATCCAGTGCGTATCCAGCTTGTCATCCTCGTTCATCAGCGCATCATAAGCCATTTTGTCATGATTGCCCCCCAGCACCACGGCTCCCCATTCCCGGCTAAGCTCCATTACCCGTTCCACAACCGCTCGGCTGTCCGGCCCCCGGTCCACGTAGTCACCGAGCAGAACAAGCTGGTCGTGTGGCGGATGGTAGCCCATCAGCTTCAGCAAAGCGTTAAATTCCTCAATACAGCCATGAATGTCACTGACTACTAATGTTCTGGTCATAGGTTCTCCTTATGGCGTACTGCCGTGATGTTTGTAATCATGCTTGAACCGCCCTACAATACACCGTTCATTCCACCAAATATCAGACCAAAAACATTAAAATAGATCATGATAAAAGATAATATAAGGGCTATAGGTAGAATGGACAAAAATTGCATTTTGTTTTTCGGAATGATAAGCAACAGAACAACGATCATGATTAGATATATTCCCATAAGCAATGGAACTAAATAGTAATGAGTGTGAATGGGTAAGTAAGCGTTACGTAATTCAAACCCTTCTGACAGCAAGACTGTGATTGGAAGGGCCGAAACAATATTAGAAAATAATCCATTTCCACGCGCATACCACATAATATAAGCACAAACAGGAGATACCACCGCGCATATACTCCAAAAAACTATGGCTCTCTCCGGGAAAAAATGTAGAAAAAGCACTGTGTAAGCATAGTAAACGGAAAGCATCGACCCAAAAAAGGCGAATATTTTTACAGCCGCTAATTTGGGCGAATAGCTGAAAACCGATAAAAGTGCTGCGACAAATACCCATATACCAAGACGTCCACCAATATTGTCAAATATCGGGTTGATATTCGGATTGTCCACAAGTTTTGCTGCTAAACCCAAAATTACTCCGGTAATCATTGCATTTACTATTGAAAAAACTTTTTGTTTTGTAGTTGATTTGTTTGTAACTCTACTCTGGTTCAACTTGTCCATTAAACCCTCCAATTTTTCAAATTTATTTCCATTACCCATCCTCCTCGAAAGAACAAGGTGTCACATATAGTCCTATAGCTAGTGATTGCATCGTAGGGTTACCGAGTGCAGGGCAATTTTAGTTAGTTGTCGGACTCTCAGAGCAAATAGATGCGAAACTAGTTACTACTTAGGTCCCTCTGAGGATGTAGAATGCTACACTAGAGATTTCAGAGAAATTAGATGCAAAAGTGCATTTAATTTCAGCTGGAATTCCTGTTATTGGGTAAATAAGTGCGAATCTGCAACTATTTTCGAGTAAAACGATTGTTTAAGGCTCAGAATCCGAAATTAGATGCGTTTTCGCACTTATTTGCTCTAAAACAGAAAAAATCTTCTAATTAGATGCAGATTCGCAACTAATTCGGTGGATTGGACTGATGTGGCGATCAGACTTTGATGCTCGCCAATTAGATGCGTTTTCGGTTACTACTTAGGTCCAGTGAGGAACGATAGGGAAATTCTACCGCTAGTTGGACGAAGGTTGGACGTTCTGGTGAGCTTATAGGGAATTTTTACCACTAATGAAGTCCTATCCGCCCCGAATAGCCCTAAATGGACGATGTAGTGGTAACTTTTCCCTATAAGCCACGACAATCGAGCATGAGCCAGGTATTTTCGGTAGTTTTTCCCCATAGCCACCTCTGTTGTACTACTCCGAAGGCGCAAACCTACTTGGGGATGGCTGGGGTCCTAAGTAGTAACCAGTTTCGCAACTATTCCCGGACAATCAGTAACCTGGGAGGTTAGCAGCAGCAAAAAGACAGCCCCTAGGTCTGCCTGCGGGCTGTCTTATGGTTACGCGATTTCCTGCCACGCTGGGCAACCGGTCACGCGGGCATTGCGACTCGTAGCCTCCAGCTCACAATAATGTCCCGCCACGTGGTCACCCGTACGCACAGACTTCCCACCACGCGATCAGCCGGTCACGCGGACTTCTCCTCACACAAGCCCCCTGCCATGAGATACCCGGTCACGCGGACTTCTCGTCACACAAGCCCCCTGCCATGCAGATACCCAGTCACGCGGACTTCTCCTCACACAAGCCCCCTGCCATGCAGATACCCGTTCACACGGACTTCCCTTCATGCCAGCTCACGCATCAGAAGCTTACCAAGCGTAAGCTTCCGGCGCGGGACGGCCCGGTCCCGGGAAGATTTCATCCAGCTTCTTCAGGGTGTCCTCATCCAGCTCGATTTCGGTGACCCGCAGCGAGTCCTCGAACTGCTCGATCGTCCGCGGTCCGATGATCGGCGCGGTTACAGCAGGGTTCGCCAGCACCCAGGCCAATGCCACCTGGTCTTCCTGCTCGCCCAGCTCCCTGCAGAGCGCGGAGAACTGCTCCAGCTGCGGGCGGTGCTTCTCCAGCTTGGCACTGCGGGCGCTGCGCACGCCGGTTCCGGCCAGCGCATTGCGGCCCAGCAGACCGCCTGCCAGCGGACTCCACGGGATTACACCCAGCCCCAGCTCATGCGAAGCCGGCAGAACCTCCAGCTCCGGCGTCCGCTCCAGCAGGTTGTAGAGATGCTGCTCGGAGACAAGGCCGAGGAAATGGCGCGCCTTGGCTTCCGCTTGCGCAGACGCGATATGCCAGCCGGCGAAATTACTGGAGCCGATATAATCCACTTTGCCCTGCTGGACCAGGATCTCAAAAGCACCCCAAAGTTCATTCCAGGATACCTTGCGGTCCACATGATGCATCTGATAGAGCTCCACATGATCGGTCTGCAGCCGCCGCAAGGAAGCTTCACAATGCCGTCTGATCTTATAGCCGGACAAGCCGCTTGCGGAATTGGGGCCATCCTGCTCATCGTACATGTCACCATAGACCTTGGTCGCCAGTACGACCTTCTCGCGCCGTCCACCGCCCTGCCGGAACCAGCGGCCGATGATCTCTTCGGTCCAGCCGCGCCGTTCCTGGCCGCCGTAGACGTTCGCGGTATCGAAGAAATTAATGCCGCCATCCAGCGCGGCATCCATTATTCTGAACGCATCCTTCTCTTCCGTCTCCGGGCCAAAGTTCATCGTTCCCAGACAGAGCTGGCTGACCTTGAGGCCTGATTTACCCAAGTAGCTGTACTTCATTCACAATTCCTCCCTCTGATTCTCGTAAGCGGAGCTTGTTGCCGGCTCTGCTTCTTAGAGTCTACTTTGAACCTCTCAAGGCTAAAGCCACGAGATTCTTGGGTAGTCCGTTCTACCGAACAGAATTGGTAATATATACCACCAAGCTATCCCTGTCGTTCCGACAGTTCGTGTAATCGCTACACGGTATGCAGTCTTTTTCCTTCAGATAGAATATTCAGGCTGGCATTGAAATCTCGATCATGATGAGTTCCACAGTTCGTACACGTCCATTGTCGTAGCTTCAGATCCTTTACTTCTTTGTTTTTGGTTCCACAACACGAACACAACTGTGAAGAGGCAAAGGTTTTGCCTACAGTAACCACCCTGCGTCCATACCACTTCGCTTTATATTCAAGCAGGGTTCGGAAGTGATACCAAGAAACTTCGCTAATCGCTTTCGCCAGCTTATGATTTTTCATCAGATTCGAGACTTGCAAATCTTCAATCGCAATCAGGTCGTGGTTTTTGACAATGTGCGTTGAAATCTTGTGCAAGTAATCGGTTCTGGCATTGACTATACGTTCGTGGATTCGAGCCACTTGGATTCGCTGCTGATTCCAGTTCGACGACCCCTTCACCCGTCTCGATAAGATCCGCTCTTCCCGAATGAGTTTTTGCTCCATCTTCCGTAGAAACTTGGGATTCGCAAACACTTCACCATTCGATAGAATCGCGAAATCCTTTAACCCAAGATCAATTCCGACTTCTTGGTTGGTTTTGGGCAAGGCATGCACTTCGGTTTCCACTACCAACGAGACAAAGTATGTACCGGAAGGATTGCGCCGGATGGTAGCGGATTGGATGCGACCTTCGACTTCTCTGGACTTTGCGAAACGTACACGTCCAAGTTTGGGTAACTTCATCTGATTTCCGTCCACCGCAATGTTTCCGCTCGTGTGTTTCGTTGTATACGCCTGAACCTTGTTCTTTTTGGACTTGAAACAGGGAGCATCGTTTTGTCTCTTGAAAAATCGAGTGAAGGCATCCGCAAGGTTCTTCACAGACGATTGGATCGCAATGCTATCGACTTCTTTTAACCAAGGGAGTTCCTTCTTCAAATTCGGCAGTTCCGAAGAACAGGAATCATACGATAATCCTTTACCGGTTGCTTGGAAGCTATCGTTCCACTTCGCTAAGAAGTGATTAAACACAAACCGACAGCATCCCATGGTTTTAGCGATGAGGACTTCTTGTGCTGGGCTGGGATAGAGACGGAATTGGTAGGCTTTATTTACCAACATGGTTTCACCTCACATTCTGGTGTTGAATGGTTAGATGAACATAATCACAATCACTTTCAATTCTGAAGTTGTAACCTCAAATACAGAATATCATAGGTTGAATCATTTGAGCGATTATCTCTAAATAACAGTGTTTTGATTGTTTTCAAGAAACACCTGTCGGACAAGGCGTATCTAAAGATACGCCTTGTCCGAAGCCCATTCATCTCACGACTAAAGTCACGAGTGTTCTCGGCTAATTCATAAAATGGGAGGGATTTCTAATTACGCTCCGGTTCCCCGGCATCTCCGCTCTCCGGGAACAACACTGTTCCCGCTGCATTGTTGACTCTCACAATTTTCTCCAGCGTGTTGGACAGCTCTCCCGGCGGATAAGGCTTCGTGAGATATTTCTCGACGGTATCATTCATCTGATTCTTCAGCGATTGGTCCAGAGCTGAAGAGATCACAATCGGCAGCTTCTCCGTTCTCGGATCAGCTTTCAGCATCCGGATCAGATCCCAGCCATCCAGATCCTCGCCCAGCATCAGATCAACGACAATCGCCACAAATGGCGTTTTGAGCGCCTGATCGAACGCCTGTGTCGGATGATAGTGGTGGGTTACCCGGAAGCCTTTGGCCTTCAACTCCTCCGAGAGCAGCAGCGACAGGCTGTAGTCATCCTCCACAATCATCACATTGGGCTTGGCTTCCTTATCCGCGCCCCATCTGCTCCATTCCTCTTCATGGCGGCTGGACGCACTGCGGTGAATCGGCAGACTGAACCAGACGGTAGTTCCTTCTCCTTCCGCCGACTCAATGCCGATGGAACCCTTCTGCTTCTCGATAATTTCCTTGCAGATCGCCAGCCCCAGCCCGGTGCCGCCGATTTTTTTGGAGGCGCTGTTGTCTACGCGCCGGAACTTCTGGAATAGCTGGCCAATCTGATCCTTCGGAATGCCCAGCCCCTGATCCTGAATCCTCACCACGATCCGGTCTGGCTCATTGTGCAGCAGCACCTTGATTTCCTGGCTGTTAGGTGAGAATTTGATCGCGTTGCTGAGCAGATTGGTCAGCACCTGAATGATTTTATCCTTGTCCGCCTCTACCTCAGAGTTATGGGCCTCATCCACCAGCAGCACATGATGGGTATCGCTCAGTTTATATTGATCGATGACTCCCAGCACAATTTCGCTAAGGTTAATCCGCTCAGTGATATATTGCTGCTTGCCCGATTCCATCCGCTGCAGATCGAGGAAATCATTGATCAGGTCAGTAAGCCGCTTGGCCTCTTTATGAATCGTCTCCAGGTACTTTAGCTGCTTCTCGGGTTTCATGGTTTTGGATAGCAGCAGCTCCGTGAATCCCAGCACACTGGACAGCGGAGTCCGCAGCTCGTGGCTGACCGTGCTCACCAGCTCCGATTTCATCAGGTCCAGCTCATATTCCCTGGTAATGTCGCGGTGTACGAACAAGGTGCCGATCCGGGACTGGCGGAAGACAGGAATCGCATACACATCAATATGCTTCAGCTGCTCCTTGCCTATGGAATACTGCATGCTGCTGGATTCTACATTCTCCGGCGACATCGCCTGCTGGAAGAAGGCCCGCAGCTGGTCCGATTCGTTCGAGGTGGTGACGAAATGCTCTTTCCACAGCTCCTTAGGAATGAGGGTGCCTTCCGCCGAGTCATGGTAATCAAAAATCTGGCTGAGCGCCCGGTTCACATGCAGCATCGTACCATCCGTGTGCACAAATTGAATGCCTTCGTTGATATTGTCGACAATATCACGGTTCAGCTTGCGGCCATATTCAATTTCCTCGTACATAGACAGACGTTCAATCGCAAGCGCCACCCGGTTCATCAGACCCTGAATTTCATTGGTCTCCTCATCGCTGAAGCTGTGCCCGATACGGCTTCCGCAGAACACAGCCAGAATCTCGCCGTCCGCATTCACCACCGTGGTATAGAAATCGTAACAAAACAACTCGCTCGAGGAGATTCCCCGCTCTGCCAGCGATGCCTCCCGTTTGATCAGGTAGGACTTCTCACTCTGCAGCCGATACAGCATGCTTTCGCCCTGCTCCCCCAGGTAACGGTCCATGTTCTCCTGAGCTATTCCCTTAAACGCTGTGATTTGGTCCTTAACCAGCAGGAAGAAACTGGAATCGAAGGAATACAACCGGTTCATGAAAAATATAAACTTGTCGGCAAATTCCTGCTTGTCCAGGGTGTATGTGATGTCGTGGTTGAGCTGGTTGTTAAGCTCCAGCATCACTTTGGTCTGCTCGGTGTTTTGGAGTGTTTCCGCCAGCTCCTGCTGCACGCTTTTGAGCGAGGTAATATCATTCGCAATCAGGATATATTGATAAATTCTGCCCTCATCGTTCAGATAAGGCATCACGGTGATATTCAGCCAGAGCACAGTTCCAGTCTTGCTTGTTACATCCACCTCGCTCGTCCATACCCCTCCTGCGCCCAGCTTGCCCAGAATATGCTGCAGTTGGGGTTCAGTTATGTTATTCAGGTCAAACAACCGGAAGGTAGAACCCACAATCTCTTCTTTACTGTAAAGCGTATACCGGCCGAGATTATCGTTCGCGTAGGTGAACACCCCTTTGCAGTTGAGAATCCCGACGGCCGAGGATTGGTCCAGTGCCTTCATCATGCTCTCGATCTCGGTCAGCGAGCGCTCCAGCTTATGCTGCTGGTCCTGCAGCTCATTCTGCTGGGCATACAACTCCTCGTTCTGCATCATCAGCTCCTCTTCCTTATCCTGGATGCTGTGGGCCATATTCAGAAAAGCCCCGTGCAGCCGCCCGATCTCATCGCCGCTCTCCAGCTTGCCGAGCAGCAGCTCTTCGCCGGCAGCCAGCGAATGGGCCGCGCCCTCCAGCCGCACAATCGGTTCAATCAGATTCTTCAGAATCCGCCAGATCATCAGCGTGAACAGCAGCAGCACCACTGTGCTGAACAGGAAGGCATAGAGGTTGAACTGATTAGACTGCTTACGGGCCTTCAGGGTCAGCTCGCTAAGGGCGTTGTCTGCCCGCTGCTTGTATTCATTGGTATAGAGCAGGAATTCATTAACCGACTGGGTGCTGCCGTCCTGGGACAAAGCTCTTATGCCTTCATAATCATCCGCGTTAGCCAAGGCAATCGCCTGGGGCAGCACCTCATTTTTGTAGCGGATACAGAAGCTGTTCAGCTCATCCCTGAATCTCACTTCCTCCGCTGACAGCTTCAGGGCAGAGAATACCTCCAGCACACGGTTCAGCTCCAGCAGCTTCTCGTTAAGCAGCTTCAGCTCGTTCTGGCTCTTCAGCAGCGAGTAGCCCCTTGCCCGGAAGAATACATCTTTCAAGGTTGTAGCCAGCTGATTGATCGTATCCGCTTTATGCTGCAGCACTTCCCGGTCCCGGCTTAAGCCATCCTGCTCCATATGGATATAAATAAAGAAGGTTACCCCCGACAGGATAAACAAGCTAAAGACGCTGAAAATAATGCGGTAATATCTTGTTCTGATGCTGGAAGGCCGACTTAATATGCGCCCGCGCGCGCGGGAAGGTTCAGATATCACTTAGTATTCCCTCCACGATCTGCAGCAACTCCATCGGACTGAACGGCTTGGGCATAAAGTAACGTGCTCCCGCCTCTTTAGCCCGGTTGCGGTCCACTTCCTGCGCCTTGGCCGTCAGCATCAGAATAGGGGTGGCCTGCTTCACTTCCCCGTCCAGCTGATTGAGCACCTCAATGCCTGTCATTTCCGGCATCATATAATCCAGAATGACCAGATCATAAGAAGCTGCCGACAGCTTGGCCAGCGCTTCCACGCCGTTGTCGGCCGTATGGATTTCCACACCTTCCAGATCCTCCAGCGTATCGGAGATTAACATTCTAAGCACTTCCTCATCATCCACTACCATTACTTTTTTCATGTTTACTCCCCTTGCTGTTTATTCATAGGTTGCAATTCAGGGAACCGCTCAGAACAGGAATCTGTGGGCCAGCCGCTCAATCCGTGACAGCAGCTCCGGCATGTGGAACGGTTTGATCACATAATCATCCGCCCCCATCTGCAGCGCGTGAACGATATCCGCTTGGTTGTTTCTGCCTGTCAGCATAATTACCAGGACATTCACCTCCGGATAAGCGCCGCGAATGCGCTCCAGTACCTCTACTCCGTCCAAGTCAGGCATGACGCCATCCAGCAGAATAATATATTTCTCCTCAGGAGAATACCAGCCGGAATCCAAGAACTCCTGGGCATTCCCGAAGCTGTTGATGCGGATATGCGAGATATTGGCCGGCTTCCAGCCTGAGAAATGATGCGTAACGATCGTACGGATCAGAATATCGTCGTCCACAATGATCACATTCAACACCGCGCCGGACAAACTTTCGGTCAACAGCTCGGTGAACAGCTGCGTCTGGTTCCTACCGGCATGCTTGCTGGCGTACAATGCCTGATCCGCTTCCTCCACCAGTTTATCGGCTTCATTCTCTGATTTGGTTACCTCTGATATGCCGCAGGAGAAGGTTACATGAAAGGCTTCATTCTTGCCCTTAAATTCTTTGGCTGAGAAGGTCTCCTGAATGCGCCGGATGACCACCTGCGCCGAAGCGGCATCCGTGTTGGGCAGGAATAGGGCAAACTCCTCGCCGCCGAAGCGGCAGAACACATCCTCAACGCGGATCGACTCCTGGACATGCAGCGCAAACGCCTGCAGCACCTCATCCCCAGACAGATGGCCGTAAGTGTCATTCACTTTTTTGAAATGGTCGAGATCAATCAGGGCCAGCGAGAATATCCGTGAGGTACGTCTGAAGTCCGATATCAGCTGCTTGATGGTCTGGTTGAAATGCTTGCGATTGAAGGCACCGGTCAGTTCATCGATAATAATCGCTTCCTGCCATTCCCGTTTCATCTCGAAACGGTTGCCGATCAGCACTATGAACAAGTCCATATCCATCGGCTTGGTCACAAAATCCATCACACCCAGCGCATAAGCTTCCATCACAATCTCTTTGGATTGTTCAGCACTGATAATAATGATCGGAATCCGTTCTTTTTTGGCCTTGCCGATAATCTGGTTCAGCACCTCCATCCCGCTCTGGTCGGGAAGCTTTAAATCCAGCAGGATCAGATCCGGCTTGCTCTCATAGAAGAAACGCAGGCCCCGTTCCGCCGACAAGGCAATGCTGACATAATAGGACTGCCGTTCCAGCGACTCCTTCAGGTAGGCCACCAGTTCCACATCATCATCGATGATCAGGATTTCATTCTGCTGCTGCTCGCCGTATAGCGTGTCCTGTTCCAATGAAGCGACAGGCCCCTTTACAGCCAATGCAGACGGAGCAGCACTGAAGACGGGGATAAATGGATACAAATATTCGCCCCATTCCTCCACACGCCAGGTTCTGATGCTGTCATCAGAGAAATACGGCAGCGTGGTCTCCGCCAGTTCCTCTACCTCTTTCATCCCGACGGTTCCGGCGGTACCTTTCAGATTGTGCAAAAAGCGATAAATTTCTTTTTCCGTTATATGCGGCTGCTCGGTCCATTCCTGCAACGTTTGCTTGGTGCGCTGTTCTACCAGATCTTTATATTTTTGAGTTGACATAGATGCTCCTTACAATCTTTATTACAGTTCTTAAGTTAATCTTACACAACACAGTCTGTTCTAGACCTATGTACTCCTTATATTCTACTTAAAAGTAGACATTACATCAAAAATGTAATTGAAGCTTGTTAGATCATTTGCCATAATGGTTGAAAGTGTTCTTCCGAATCGTGTCGAACCTTGGCTGGACCATACTTATCAAACACAGGGAGGCTGTTTCATTGAAAGGGATTATTACGGTACTGGGAAAAGACAAAGTAGGAATTATCGCCAAAGTGTGTACCTACCTGGCCGAGCACAATCTGAATATTCTTGATATTTCACAGACGATTGTACAGGACTATTTTAACATGATGATGATCGTGGATATTTCCGCGCCGACCGGCTCCTTCGAAGATATTGTCGAGGATCTGAAGCAGGTTGGGGAAGAGATTGGTGTAGAGATCAAGCTTCAGCACGAGGACATCTTCAATATTATGCACCGGATCTGACAATTTAAGCTACATTTTTAGGGGGATAAAGATGATTTCATTGGTGGAAGTACAGGAAACGAATAAAATGATCCGCGAGATGAATCTGGATGTGCGCACCATTACGATGGGGATCAGCCTGATGGACTGTGCCCACCCGGATATGGCAACCTTCAACCGCAATGTCTATGACAAGATCACCCGTTCGGCCGAAAAGCTGGTCAAAACAGGGGAAGATCTGGAGCGCCAGTTCGGCGTGCCGATCGTCAACAAACGGATCTCCGTGACTCCGATCTCAATTGCTGCGGGTGCCGTGAAGACAGACAGCTATGTGCCCGTGGCGGAAGCGCTGGACCGGGCCGCGAAGGAGGTCGGCGTCAACTTTATCGGCGGCTTCTCAGCCCTAGTGCAGAAAGGCTGCACTACCGGAGACCGGATTCTGATCGACAGCATCCCGGAAGCACTGGCCGTTACGGAAAGAGTCTGCGCCTCTGTGAATGTAGGCTCTTCCCGAAACGGGATTAATATGGATGCTGTCAAGCTGATGGGCGATATCATTATTCAGACCGCCGAACGCACCAAGGACAGGGATTCCATTGGCTGCGCCAAGCTGGTGGTATTCTGCAATGCTGTGGAGGATAACCCGTTTATGGCCGGGGCCTTTCACGGGGTCGGCGAACGCGAATGCGTCATTAATGTCGGTGTCAGCGGACCCGGCGTAATCAAGCGGGCACTGGAAGAGGTAAGGGGCCAGGACTTCGAAACACTCTGCGAGACGATCAAGCGGACCGCCTTCAAGGTAACCCGGGTTGGACAGCTGGTTGCGCAGGAAGCCTCCAAACGGATGGGCGTGCCCTTCGGAATTATCGACCTCTCGCTTGCGCCTACGCCGCTGATCGGAGATTCGATCGCCGAGATCTTCCAGGTGATGGGACTGGAGGAAGCCGGAGCGCCCGGCACGACAGCCGCACTCGCCATCCTCAATGACAACGTCAAAAAAGGCGGTGTGATGGCTTCCTCCTACGTCGGCGGACTTAGCGGGGCTTTCATTCCGGTCAGTGAAGACCACGGTATGATCCAGGCCGTTCAGCGCGGCGCGCTGACGCTGGAGAAGCTGGAAGCGATGACCTGTGTCTGCTCCGTCGGCCTTGATATGATCGCGATTCCGGGCAGCACCTCCAAGGAGACCATTGCCGGCATCATCGCCGATGAGGCGGCCATTGGCATGGTCAACAACAAGACGACCGCCGTGCGCCTGATTCCGGTAATCGGCAAAGAAGTCGGCGAGATGGTCGAATTCGGCGGACTGCTGGGTTATGCACCCGTCATGGCGGTCAATCCTTTCAGCTGCGCGGGCTTCGTCAACCGCGGCGGACGGATTCCGGCCCCGATCCACAGCTTCAAGAACTAGGGGTTTCTTATATTTCCAAAAAATAAAGCAGCGGTTCTCCAATAACTGGAGAATCGCTGCTTATTTTCTTTTTAGCGGGTTTTCGAGTAGCAGCCACTTGTAGAGTTTCAGCCGAAGGTTCTCAGCTTATCGGGCTCAACGATCAGATACAGCTGCTGGATCTTGTCTCCGGTGAACTCCAGGCACAGCATCCCGGCAACCTCGCCGTCCTGCCTGAACAGGAGATTGGGTTCGCCATTGATCCGGACAATCTCGGACTGCCAGCTTCTCAGCTCACGCAGCACCCGGTGCGAAGTAAGCAGAGCCAGCACGCCTCTCTGTCCGGCCATCGGCCGCAGGATCGTATGCACCTCCTGCCCGCCGCCATCCGCTATCAGCACAGGCTGTTCTGCCAGCAGCTCCAGCATGGCGCCAACATCATAAGCCTCAAAAGCGGCGGTGAACCGCTTCAGCAGCACAGTGCGTGAAGGTCCGGCCGCAGCCCCTCCTTGCTCCGCTGAAAAGGCCGCCTTGAAATTACGCGAGGCACGGCTGAAGATCTGGCGGCAGGCGGCCGCGGATTTGTCCACCATGTCGGCAATCGATTCATAATCATATTCGAACACCTCCCGCAAGACAAATACCGCTCTTTCCACCGGCGTGAAGCGCTCCAGCAGCACTAAAAAAGCATAAGAAAGCGTATCGTTGCGCTCCGCAGCGGCTTCCGGGCTATCATAGGCCTCTATAAGCGGCTCAGGAAGCCATTCGCCGATATATGTCTCCCGCCGGGAACGCGCAGACTGCAGCTGATTCAGGCAGCGGTTGGTAATGCTTTTGGCTAAATATGCCTTGAGATTCTCAATCCCGCCGAGGCCCCTGCGCTGCAGCTCCATGAAGCTGTCCTGCACCGCATCTTCGGCATCCGCCACCACGCCCAGCAGGCGGTAGGCTATGGAGAACGCATAACCCTTATAGCTCAGGTACAGCTCCTCCATCTCACTCTGTCCTTTGCCCGGCTCCTTCACCTCGGCTTGATCTTTCTCCAGCCCCATGCCCTCGCGCTCCCCCTTCATTGCTCTTGAATGGCCAGCCTGCTCATTCGAAACAGCCCGGATACATCCCCGTTGAAATGGCGATCCGGTTCCAGCTGTTGATGGTGTTGATGGCGATAATCAGATCCACATATTCCTCTTCGCTGACATGCTCTCTGAGCTTCTCATAGAGCGGCTGCGGCACCCCCTCCTGTGAGATCAGAGTGACCGCCTCGGCCAGCTCCAGCACCGCACGCTCCTTCTCTGTAAACAGCGGAACCTCCCGCCACACACTAAGCAGCAGGATATGATCGCTGTAATCGCCGAGTTTCAGCAGATCCTTTGCGTGCATATCCAGACAGAAGGAGCAGCCGTTTATCTGTGACACCCTTATTTTGAGCAGCTCATAGAGCACCTTATCGCCGCTGCGGCTGCCTGCAAATTTCTCCATAGCCATCATCGCCTGGTAAGCCGGATCATTGACCACTCTGTAATTCAATCGCAAATTCATCTAAACCGCCTCCTAAAAAAATTGAATACAATACTGTAGACAACGGAGTGCGGCTTTTTGTGACATCCATTAGAATCTGCCTGCCTCAGGCCGGTTTATTCCATCGAAATCGTTGCCAGCTTATCCTTGAACAGCTTAACCTGATCTTCCCGCAGCGCCATCGTCCCCCCTGATGCTATTGATATTCGACAGAAACTAGTAAATTTTTCCGCAACCTTTTCCAGTTATTAGCGTCTAATGTAGAACGAAAACATTCAAATAACTACAAGAAATGGATGAGGTGAAACTTTGAAAAGGCTCAGTTTTATGCTCCTGTTCGTGGCTCTGTTCTTATTACTTCCGGATAGTGGACAGGCTAAGGCCGCCGTCAAGACAAGCACGTCGATCCTGCTGGACGGTCAAACCATCCCTCTGCAGCAGAAGGACAAGGTTGAGATTATCAATGGCAGTGTAATGGTTCCCCTGCGGATCATTGCTGAGAATCTGGGAATGGGCGTGATCTGGAACCAGAAGAACAGCACTATAACCATTCCGAAGGAAATCGGCAGTGTGGAGCTGACGATCGGCAAACCAACCGCCATGGTGGATGGAGCAAGCCAGACGCTGACTACGGCTCCGCTGAACCGCAACGGAACCACGCTGGTGCCGCTGCGGTTCATTAGCGAAGCGATGGGTGTCGGCGTGACCTGGGACAACAGCAGCAAGGTCGTGGGCTTGACCTCGGCGGATCTCCCGCAGCCGTCAGCTACGCCGGCACCGCAGCCGAGTGCCGTCCCAAGCGCAAGCCCGGGACCTTCAGCTACAGCCAAGCCTGCCGGTACAGCTACGCCAGCACCAACGGCCAGCCCTGCTGCGGCAACACCAACCCCGGCTGCAGGCACTACAGCTGTCAAAGGGCTCAGCTTCAGCGATAACCGCCTGATGATTGCCCTCGAAGGCAATGTTCAACCGCTGATACATACCGTCAACGAGCCGCCCCAGATTGTGGTTGAACTGCCGCGTACCGCTTTTGCGGCGTCCTTCACCACAACGATGCTGTGGGATAGCAACACGCAATCCGGGCAGCTGGCTGTTGCCGGAAACCCGTATGTCAGCAGTGTATATTATGGAGTCTCGAATGTCGACGCTTCCACCGTGCTGATGACACTTGAGCTTGCTGCCAGCACCGCCTACACCAGCTACGTTGAAGGAGATAGCGGCTCCAGCCTGTTTGTGGTCGATCTGAACAGCTCCTCCCCTGAGCCAACCACAGTGCCGCCGGTCAATCCTGGCAACGGGAAGAAGACCATTGTCATTGATGCAGGACATGGCGACAGTGATCCCGGCGCGATCGGCGTCACAGGGAAACAGGAGAAGGCCTTTAACCTTAGCCTGGCCTTGAAGGTGGAGCAGCTCCTGCTGAAAGAGCCTGCCTTCAACGTTGTAATGACACGCAGCGGTGATACTTACCCTTCCTTAAACAAACGTGCGGACATCGCCAACGAGCTGGGGGCGGATGCCTTCTTCTCCATTCATGCCAACAAAGCTCCCGGCAAACCCAATGTACGGGGAACCGAAACCTATTATTACAGCAAGGACAGCAAAGCGCTGGCTGATGTTATGCATAAGCATATTCAGGGTGCAACGGGCTTTACAGACCGCAAGGTTAAGCATAACAACTACCGGGTATTAACCCGATCAACCATGCCCGCCACGCTCATGGAGATTGGCTTCCTCTCCAATGCCACCGAGGAAGGCATCCTGTTCTCAGATGAGTTCCAGAATAGGGTAGCGGCCGCCATTGTGGCCGGAATCAAGGAATATTTCGGGGTCTCCTGACCCTGCATAACCACAATAGTGTTCAACAAGGGCAATCCATCAGGCCGGTTCCGGCAGGGGGTTGCCTTTGTTCTGTCGCGCCCGTTGAATCCAGGCTGCTGAGATTAGCGGTCCTATGCAAAAAACCGGCAGCCCCCATGGAAAACAGGAGCCTGCCGGTCATAGTGTACAAAGTATACTTTCACGTTACTGCGGCGTTATCCAAGTATCGTCCCTGCAGATCGTCCAGCTCGCGGAGTATGCCATAATCCGCGTTGCCGATGCCGACAAACTTATACTTTCATGTATTTCAAAAACAGGAGCAGACGCTCCTCACCAAGGAAGGGTCTGCTCCTGTTCAAGTAAGCTTATATCAGGCATATTCCAGCCGGTTCTATTCTTTCTGCTTGTCTTCTTCGGCAGCAGTTGCTGCTGGTTGTTCAGCGGCATCCTCGGTTGGCTCTTCAAGCGTCAGCGGAGACGCGATTCTTACAATCAAAGTATCTTCAGGAGTAAGCACTTCCCAGCCCTCATGTTTCGGAAGGTCGGATACCAGCAATTGATCGCCGATCTCCAGCCCGCTGATGTCCACATCAAACTTGACTGTCAGCTTGTCCGGCAGCGTGCGGATATCCAGCTCATACAGCTCTACCTGCTGTACGCCGCCGTTCTTCACGCCTGCAGCTTCGCCGGTAAAGTGGAACGCGACCTTCGTATCCAGCTCTGCCTTCATGTCAATCTGCTGAAAATCAATATGCAGCAGCTGCCTTGATAAAGGCTGACGCTGCACCTCCTGGATCACAACGTTCTTTGCGCCGGAACCAGGAAGCTCCACTTTCAGGATGGCGCGCGGGTTTTTGCCCAGAATTTCATTAATGGTCTTCGCATCAGCTGTAAAGGATTGAGTATCTGAACCTGCACCGTAGACGACAACCGGTACAAAACCTTTACTTCGCTGTGAAGAAGTAGAGCCGGATCTTTCTGTCAAACGTACTGTTGTATTCATGACATTTCCTCCTAAAAGTTTGGTTAGCTTAGACTACCTGCATTACTTCGGGCAAAACTCACTTCGTAAGCATACGCAAGTTATGGTGATAATTCACAAGCTAAGTAGCGATTAAAAGATAAGACCGATTAGATATGTATCTCTAATCAGTCTCTAATTAACCATATTTGCGTGCATTGGAAACAGTATAACACTGGCCAAAGGACAAGTCAAAATAGGCACAAGTGCAATATAAATCCAATTATAAAATAAATTCGCATATGCCAGCAGCCATTGTTAGGATGCCTTAATCGGCTGTCAAACCAGGTGGCAGGCAACAAAATGCTCGCTTCCGGCATCCCGGAAGAGCGGGATTTCGGCCCTGCAGATTTCTTCGGCAAAAGGGCAGCGGGTATGAAATTTACAACCCGAAGGCGGGTTCGCCGGGCTAGGAATATCGCCCCTCAGCACAATCCTCTCCCTTTTCAGCTTTGGAATCGGAACGGGTACAGCCGAGAGCAGCGCTTTGGTATACGGATGAAGCGGGTGCTTGAACAGCTCGTCCCGGGAAGCGGTCTCCATCATCGAACCCAGATACATCACGCCGATTCTTGAACATAAATGTTCCACCACACTCAGGTCGTGAGAAATGAACAGATACGTCAGCCCCTTGCTCTGTTGGAGCTTGCTGAACAGGTTGATGATCTGGGCTTGAATCGACACATCCAGCGCTGACACCGGCTCGTCGGCAATGATCAATCCGGGATTCAGGATCAGCGCCCGGGCAATGCCGATGCGCTGCCGCTGTCCTCCGGAGAACTCATGCGGGAAACGGTCAATATGATAAGTGGATAACCCGCAGGCCTCCAGCGCTTCCAGCACCAGCCCCCGCACCTCTGACCTGGTGCATAATCCATGATCCAGCAGCGCTTCACCTATGGCATCCCCTACCCGGACCCGGGGATTAAGCGAGCTGTAGGGGTCCTGGAAGATCAGCTGCATTTGCGGCCTGAGTTTGCGCATTTCCACCGGTGCCAGGGTATGGATGTCCACCCCCTTGAATTTAATTTGTCCGGCCGTTTTATCGGTCAGACGCAGAATGGTTCTTCCGACCGTGCTCTTGCCGCTTCCGGATTCACCGACAAGCCCAAAGGTCTCCCCGGGCTGAATACGGATGCTGATATCATCCACCGCTTTGACCTGCCCGACCGTGCGGTTCAGCAGTCCTTTGGTAACCGGAAAGTATTTCTTCAGATGATTGACTTCAAGCAAAGGTTCATACATGATCAGGTTCCTCCTCATACAACCAGCAGGACACTTGCTGCTGACTGCCCACTTTTTGCAGACGCGGTTGTCTGCTCTGGCAGATGGGCCTGCAATGCTCACACCGGTCATGAAAATAACAAGATGGCGTAAGCTCAAGCGGGTTCGGCACTTGGCCGGGAATCGAATACAGCTCCTCCCGCCGCTGATAAATCACCGGCTTGGATTTCAAGAGTCCCTGTGTATAGGGATGCCGGGGATTCTCGAACAGCTGGACCACTTCGCCTTCCTCCACGATTTTGCCGGAATACATCACAATCACGTAGTCTGCCATCTCCGCTACTACACCCAGATCGTGTGTAATCAGCAAAATTGACATATTCGAATGCTCTTTAATCTCACGCAGCATATCGAGAATCTGGGCCTGGATGGTCACATCCAGCGCCGTGGTCGGCTCATCGGCAATCAACAGCTTCGGTTGACAAGAAATCGCAATGGCAATCATAATGCGCTGCAGCATCCCCCCGCTGAGTTCATGCGGATAACTGCTTACGATTTGCTCCGGCCGCGAGATGCCGACCTGCTTAATTAATTCAATGGCCCTGGCCCGTGCCTGTTGCTTCTTCATCTTCAAATGTACAATCAGCGGCTCCATGATCTGCTCACCGATTTGGAGAACCGGATTAAGCGAAGACATCGGCTCCTGAAAAATCATCGCGATCTCATGGCCGCGAATGCTCCGCAATGTATTTTTATCCAGCTGCAATAAATCTTCTCCCTGAAAATCAATGCTTCCCTGAGCTACCTTGCCGCCAGGCTCTTCAACAAGTCCCATGATGGACATCGCGGTCACGCTTTTTCCGCAGCCCGATTCACCGACAATGCAGACCGTTTCCCCTTCCCTGATCCGGAAGCTCACGTCATCCACCGCTTTGACCTTTCCCTCTTCCATTTCGAAGTGCGTGCTCAGACCGTCTACGCGCAGTAAAGAATTCATGCTGAAGGCCACCTACCTCTTCTGTTTGGGATCAAGCACGTCTCTGAGGCCGTCACCGAATATATTTATGGCAATTACTGTTGCAAAAATAGACAGTCCCGGCGGAATCCACAGCCAGGGACGCTGCTGGAAATCGATCATGTTATTCGCGGCATCAATCATGTTCCCCCAGGTTGGCGTGGGTGGCATAACGCCCAATCCAAAGAAGCTTAGCACCGACTCGCTGAGGATAGCTCCACCGATATTCAGCGTAGCCATGACGATCAGGAGTGGCACGATATTGGGCAGCAGATGAACCCATAACTTGCGCCAATCGCGCAGTCCCAGCACCACCGTTGCCTGCATGAACTCCCGCTCCCTCAGACTGAGCATCTGCCCCCGCACCATCCGGGCCAGACCCGGCCAATTGACAATGCTGAGCATGAGCATGACGATATACATCCGGTAATCCGTCGGGATCTTCCATTCCGAGAGCAACGCTCCAAATATAAATAACAGGGGTAAGCTCGGCACGGTCAGCAGCAGATCCGCGAGGCGCATAATGATCTGATCCGCGATCCCGCGATAGTACCCGGCAATGGCGCCGAGCAGCGAACCTATAAAGACCGAGAGTACCATCGAGGCGAGGCCTACGGTCAGGGAGATCCGGCCCGCCTGCATCACACGGGTCATAATGTCTCTGCCCAGCGCATCGGTTCCCAGCCAGTGCTTCAGGCCCGGGGCCTTGTTCATCATTGCCATATTAATTTTGTTATCGGTATACGGTGAGAATAAGGGACCCACAAAACAAAGTGCAAACATAAAGATAACCACCACAAACCCGGAGACCGCCAATTTGTTCCCCAGCAGTCTGCGCACAGACTGTTTGAACAATGACGATTTCCCTGACCGTGACTGCAACTTCTGAAGCGGAGCGACACTACTATTCATTGCCAATGCAGTCCCCTCCTCATTGTAACCGGACGCGGGGATCTGCTACGCGGTAAAGAATATCCGACAGCAGCGTCCCGATCACGGTCAGAATCGCAATAAACATGGTAAAGCCCATCAATAACGGGTAATCTCTCAGCCCGAAGGACTGCATGTACAGCTGGCCAATCCCCGGCCAGTTGAAGATTTTCTCAATAATCAGTGATCCTCCGAACAATGCCGGAAGCTCGAAGCCGACGAGCGTAATCGCAGGAAGCAGCGCGTTGCGCAGGGCATGCGTGAACAGCACCTTCCGTTCCTTCAGGCCTTTGGCCCTTGCGGTGCGGATGTAATCCTGCTTCAGCACATCGATCATATTGCTGCGGAAGTAACGGGTCAGCGAGCCGAGTCCCAGCAGCGTCATGACAACAACGGGCAGGGTCATATGCTGCACAACTTCCTTGAAGTACGCCATTCCAGTGGCATTGCTGCCCGTGGTGATCATCCCTCCCGGAGGGAGCCACTTCAGATCGACCGCCAGAATCTTGATCAGGAACAGGCCGATAAAAAAGGACGGAAGCGACATGGCCGCAAACACCGCCACCATCACCAGTGTGTCGAACCAGGAGTATTGCCGGTAAGCTGAAACTACGCCCACAATCACCGCAATGACCCAGGTCAAGAAAGTCGACACCGCAGCCAGCAAAAAGGAATTCCAGATATACTCGTTGAACAGCTGAAGCACCGGCTTCTGCTGGGCAAGCGAAATTCCGAAATCCCCGTGAAGCGCATTCTTCATCCAGAGGCCATAACGCTCCAGCATCGGTTTATTCAAGCCATAGATCTCCCGCAGCTCCGCTTTGCGTTCTGCCGTTAATTTAATGTTTCCGGTGATGAAGTCGCCGGGCGCGGAGGCATAGAGGCAGAAGATCAGCAAGGAAGCTGCAAATAGAATGATGAACATGTACAGCAGTCTTTTCGTTAAGTAAGTGCTCATGACAAGTTCCTGCTCCTTAAAAGCGCTCCCCTGACTATGCAGTCCACAGACCCCATAGCCAGGGGAAGCCGAGTTTTTTACTTCAGCGTCCAGTTCGGCAGGCTGCCGGCCAGACCGATGAACGGACTGACCGAGAGGTTCTGAATACGGCCGTTATAGGCGTATACTGTCTTTTTATAATTGGTCGGAATAAGCGGGAGCTCATCGTTGAACAACTGGTACAGTTCTTTATAGATCTTCTTGCGCTGTTCAATGTCCGTGGTAGCGAGCGCCTGGTCATAAAGTTCATAGAATTTAGGATTGTCGTAATCCGTGATTTCCCCGTTGAAGAACTGCATGAGTCCTTCCGATGGATCGGTCAGCATGCTGGTCGAGAAGGACACCAGATCATAGTCCCCGCTCTCCATCTTCGAGACCAGCGAGTTGAAGTCAGCAAACACTTCCGGTTGAAAATCTATGCCAAGCGCTTCAAAGTTCTCTTTGGCCACAGCGATAAAAATATCCGTATTCTTGCTCTTGGAACCCAAGTAATGAATCGTTAGCGGTTTGCCGTCTTTCTCACGGATTCCGCCAGCACCAGCTGTCCAGCCTGCTTCGTCCAGCAGTTTCTTGGCTTGTTCAGGATCGTATTGGTACGGGTTGATTCCTTCTTCGGTGTAGGACCAGGAAATGGGCGAAGCCGGAATATTCGCAACGGAGCCGGCGCCTTGCGTGGCATCCACATAAATGCTCTGGCGGTCCAGTCCATAGACGATGGCTTGACGGACTCTTTTATCCGCCAATTGCTCATGCTTCAGGTTGACCTGCATATAGCCATACGTACTCGGAGTGTACGGAATGATATTCACGAACCCCAGCGCTTTCAGCTTCTCGACATTCTCCTCTGTTGCACTGAAGGAGACATAGTCGACTTCCCCCGTCTCCACGAACTGCCATACATCGCCTTCTGTTGTTTTATAAATGAAATGTTCGGTCTTCGGCTTGCCTTTAAAATAGTTCTCATTCGCTACAAAACGCACCTCTTGTCCGGGAAGGAATTTCTCCAGCTTGTAAGGGCCATCACCCAGCGGGTGTTCATGCAGTTTCTTGATATATTCGAGCTGGCCGAATGTGTAATCCTTGCCATAGTAGGCTTTGGACAGCACATTCGAGCCCAGCGTCACGAGCGCAGTCGCATTGGGCTTCTCCAGTGTGGCTGAGATCGTCTGCGGATCAATGACCTTGATGCCCGCAACTGTCTGTGCAGTCCCTTCTTTATAAGCCGTGCCCCCTTGCACGTTCAGTGTGGGCAGTTGAGAGCCTCCGTCGTAAGCTTTGTCGAGTTGAATGGTCCAGGTGAACGCCACATCCTCCGCGGTTAACGGGGAGCCGTCGCTGAACTTCAAAGCTTTGCGCAAATGAAAGGTGTAGGTAAGCTGATCGTCCGATACGTCCCAGCTCTCCGCCAGTTCCGGTACAGGAACCCCTTTCTCATCTACAGTCACTAGCGAAGCATAGAGCAGTGAGGAGACATTGCCGTCATACCCGCTCTGCTGAAAATAAGGTGTAAACGCACCGCTCGGGTCTGTAAGCCCGACGATAATGGTGTCCGTGCGTTTCTGAGCGACGGCGGGCAGTTTCGACAGATCGGTGGCTGTAAAGGGTTCGCTGAGCGCTCCAGCCGGTACAATAGTTGATTCCGCCGCGTTATTCGTTGCCGTACCTGCGTCTGCCGGAGCCGTTGCTGCTCCCGTGTTCGAGGTAGACGAAGCGTTCGAGCCGCTATTGTTGCCCGCGCAAGCGGACAGCAGCAAAGAACTTGTAATCAGTAATGTGGCCAGTAAAAACGTACTTTTTTTCATTGACTCAGCTCCCTTTTCTCTCTGCAAATATAATGCCCATAATCCCAATCCACTAAGTATGAATATTGCCGATAGATCCCATTATAGGAATTATTTAATGTTCTGTAAATAGAGAACTTAAAGTTAATTCTCTATACACAGAATTGATAATGCAATTTGCACTAAAAAAGCCAAAGCTCCCTCTGGCAGAGAGGAAGCTTTGGCTTCTTAATCCATACTATTGGAGATAAGCATACAACTGATCGTTCATCTGCTGGATGCCTTGGAGGCGCAGACTGTAGCTGGTCACATTCTCCCCTTCGATGTAGGCATACAGCATACCCGCCGAGCGGAGGCTGAATATATGATCATGGACGATCCCTTTGGAGATTCCCGCCTGCTTCACAATTTCCGTAAACGTCCGGCGTTCCCCGCTCAGGGACTGGAGAATCTTGAGACGGCTCTTCTCACCCAAGCTGCGCAAGGTCCTATGCATAAATGGAGGAATGTCTTCTTGGGCCGAGGATATCCGGGCAGAATAATGACAGAGAGTCAAGCTGCCGTAGCAATAGATAATGTTGGCGGGCTGAAAATGGAACTGGGGAATCAGCACCACCTGCTGCAAGCCCTCGATAGGCTCAAAATAAAATCCATTCGTGGTTGCATCGATGAAAGCAGCTGGGTCCAGACTACTTACCGCCAGCTGCTGCTTCTCGTCAGCATGCTTCCTAAGCGCAGACAATAGTTCAGGATCACACTTGCTGAAATATTGGCGGTTCCATTCGGTTAGCAAAAACAGCATTTCACTGCGAAATTCTTCCATATGGCTCGGGAAAACAGTAATGAAACCGGACAAGGTCTCATACAGCTCCCCGATGGACAAGCCTGCGATCCACACCAGCACACTCTCCACCGTTTCTTTACAGGGACAACAATAAATGAGCAGGTTCATCAATTTCCAATTTTGATCCAGCTCCGTCTGTTCGAGCCGGGACAGCAGCTCCTCACTCAAGCCCTTTGCCGTTTCGGCAGCCCACCCCGGACCCAAATCCATTTTTTTGTAGGATCTTTTGCAAATAAAAGTATGTAAGCTGTTCACTAATTCATAGATCGGTTGAAACTGGATCTCCACCTCGTAGGTCACGGGCACTCCTCCTGATGCGTCTTCTATTCATTGCAGCGTTAGTGCCTTAATCTTATTGTATATACCAGCTGGGATGCAAGCCATTCCCGGTCTCTCGCTTTTTGAGAGCCAGAGTAGTAAAATAAAACCATTCGACAAAACAGGAGTGAAGAATATGGAACGGATTGAACATGAAGAAGGAAGATTCTATGTTGCAAAAGACGGTAAGGACCTTGCCGAAATTACATACAAACGTAATGAAATCGCGGGAGAACTGGTGATTGAGCACACCCGGGTCTCCGAGGAATTACGTGGGCAGGGTACTGGCGAGAAGCTCGTACAAACGGTTGTAGAGAAAGCGCGCAAAGAAAATCTGAAGATCGTGCCTGAGTGCTCCTATGCAGCACATCAATTCAAAAAACATCCGGAGTATCATGACGTGCTCAGCGGAGACGGAAGCCAGCCCAACTAATGGGGGTACCCGTTTCCGATGAGCCACCTCTGGTTCTGCCGGCGCCTGCACAATCGACTGCAGGCACACGGGAAGATCTATCCACTACTTAGGAGGAAACGGGTTTGAATACAATGGATACATGGAAAGAAATCGAAGAATTACAGCTGCGCTGTGAACAATATGAGGGTATCTCGCTGAAGTTAAACTGGGATATGCTGCGCCAGCCGCAGGTTCCCGGAGGAACCGAGCAGCTGCTGACCTATGAAGATGGACAACTGGTCGGCTTTATGGGTCTGTATGGCTTTGCCAGCAGCATGGAAATTTGCGGCATGGTCCGTCCGGGCTTCCGCCGGCGGGGTATCTTTACTGCGCTCTGGAATCAGGCATTAGCCATTATTGAGCGCAACCGCACCAGCAGTGTGCTGCTGAACACTCCAGCCGGCTCGGCTTCCGGCACCGGATTCCTGACGGGATTGCCGCTGAAGTTCAGCCATTCCGAATATCAGATGAAATGGGATGCTGCCGCAGCTAAGCTGGCTTCATCCGACGCCAGCTCAGCCGCCAGTTCGGTGGTGCTGCGCCCTGCACGTGAGGATGAATTCGACATCCTGGTAGAGCTGGACAGCAGCGGGTTTGATATAAGCAAGGAAGACGCCGCCGAGGTCTACCGGCTCCAGAAACAGGAAAACATGCAGGAGCATGTAATGATTGAGCTGGATGGCCAGCCGGCCGGCAAAATGCGGCTGTGGACCGAGGACAACGAGACATGGATTTATGGCCTCACGGTTTCGGTGAAGCTGCGAGGCCTTGGCATCGGCCGCAGCGCGCTGATGCAGACCATCGAAAGGGAACGCCGCAATTATAACGGAATTAATCTTGAGGTTGCCCTGGATAACCCCAATGCCCTCCGTTTATACGAGAGCTGCGGATTTGTCATTGTGAACAAACAGGATTACTACTCCTATAAATAGAAACGGGTTCAGCGATCGCTATAAGATCCTAAGCAAACAAGCACCTTATCGACCAGCGGCTTCACCGCAGGCAGTAAGGAGCTTGTTTGTTTATCCTCCGATTGTTCGCTGAAATTCCACCGCCGGTTACATGAGACGTGGCCATACGCTGTTCTCCTCGCGCCGCTCATTGCGGCGGCCTTCGCTGTGTATGGCGAGGGACTTCTTCACTTCCGGCTCCAGGAAGACAGCCAGCAGCCGCACATAATCCAGCGATTCCTGCAAGCTAAAGCTGTCACCGTCATAGACGAACCTTGCTCCGTCCAGCAGTGAATAAATCTCTATACGATCCGCAGGCAGGCCATAGGCCATTTGGCAGAACACATTGACCATATGCCTGAAGCCGCAGATCACTTCCTTGTTAGCACTCACCATGAACTTCTGGATGCTGAGACAGCGGCCCGGGGCCGCAGAACCCCAGGCCAGCTGAAAGATCAACGCGAGTTCCAGCCTCAACTCAGGTACCGCCACATGCCACTGCTCATACAGCTTGACCGGCGTATCCTGCAGATGATTCTGGGAGACAATCCGCATTAGCTCATCCGCCACAGCCGTTTTGACATCCCAGTAATGCAGCAAGGACGGGAAAGCTTCCCCCTTAGGAGGCCAGCGCCGTTCCAGGAGAAATTGAACCGGCGTCTCCCACCGCACTTCGGGGCGCAGGCTGTAGAAATCGTTAAGCGTATGGCCCACCGCATACTGGACCTGCTGCCTCCAGCGCGGCAGCCCTGTGGCGGCTGCGGCGGATTCGGGCTGGAGCGCTCCGCCTAACAAAATATGCTCTACCCTGTAATCACATAACCTGGGGTAGGCTTCGGTTCGCTGGGCTGTGCCGATCACACTACCGGCTGCACCGCCCATCTTCAGGAAACCGCTGCGCAGGCGGCAATAAACATGCGGCCGAACATGCGGCAGGCTTCTTTCTCAGCCGCATTCGGGCCATACTCAATCTTCAGACTCTCCTGAACAAGTACCGCCCCACGCTCCTGCAATTTTTTCTCCAGCTCATTCACTGCCCCGCAATAGATCTCATAGCCGGTATCTCCGCTGCCAAATGCCGCCGCCGGGAGGGTTCCCAGATCCAACTCATCCAGCTCCTCATAGAAATCAAGCATTTCATCCGGCAGTTCGCCGTCGCCCCAGGTGTATGCCCCCAGCAGTACGCCTTCATATGCCTTTATCTCAGCCGCATTGCACTCGGTGACGCTCTTCAGAACAGCCTCTCCGCCCGCTTCGCGGATACCTTCCACTATCAGCTCTGCCATTTCTTCCGTATTGCCAGTCAGACTGGCATAAGCTACCAGAACCTTAGCCATAACTCATTTCCTCCCGTAATGGAACATTAAATTTAAATCAAATCTGTTATGTTCATTCTATTTGATAATGATTATCATTGTCAAACATTACTTTGACTACTCTTTCTGCATGCAAAAAACGCAAACCTGCCGGAGTATATCCGGTTAAGGTTCGCGTTTGAGGGAAATGCTATGCATCCGTTATTCTACATATCCGCCTTCGAGCAAAGTGATTCCGTTGCCGTCCGGGTCCTTGAAATTCATTTCCTTGCCGCCATATTCCATCATCACCGGAGGTTCACAGTCCAGACCCTTCTGCTTCAGCTCCGTGTAAGTCTCATCCAGACTGCTGCAGGAGAAGACCAGATTCACTACGCCGGTTGTAAGTTTGCCCCATTTATGCTCGTCCCAGATAATGATGCCGGGCTGGTCCTTGCTGAAGGCGATTTTGGCGCCGTCACTGTTACCATAACCTTCGAACGGTACCGGAATCCCCAGCACAGTGGAATAGAAGTCTGCCAGCGCCGCAACGTCCTTGCTGTACAGATTGATGCCATCAAATGAAGTAATCATGTATTGTTCCCCTCTCTACTGTTGCCTGTATTGTTTGGCCGGTCGCACCCGGCCACAAGTTCATTGTAGCTGCTCCTGCTGCCTGCTGTATTGTAAAAAAGCGACATGCCCCGTCCCGCATCACGCAGCGCCTGAAGGGGCGAAGTTCCGGCATATTTGCGGAAATTATGATTGAAGTGAGACTGGTCGCTGTATCCATACGCGTGGACAAGATCCTGCAGCCCGCCGCCTGTTGGCGAACCGTAATACAGCTCCTGCCAGACATGCTGAAAGCGCACCAGGTCAGCGGCTTTTTTGGGCGTAAGACCGGTATATTCACGGAACAGACGTTCCAGCTGGCGGCTTCCCAGACCCGTACCTTGCCTCAGCTCTTCTCCCATCACCAGACCTTTGCGGCTCAGGATCAGCTGGACCGCATTCAGCAGACTGTCCTGGGTACGGCGCGACGGCTGCATTCTGCGCAGCAGATAGGTCTCTGCGGCGGCAATCCGTTCCGCCGTGGACCGAGCACGGGCCAGCTGTTCTCCCAGCTCGCGGTGAAAGGAGGAGAAATATTGCCTGACATCCACATGGGCATTCAGCACCTCTCTGAGATGGTCGTCGGCGAACAAATGCACAGCCCAGAAGTAGAAGCGGATCGCAAACACCGTTTTGCCGGAGGGCTCACGTTCCTTGGGCACTTCAAACGGCGCGTCATTGACGCCGGAGAACATGCTTGTCGTGTTGCCGGTGTGCTCATCCAGCTGCCAGATGATATCCATGCAGGTATCCGGTATAATCAGTTCCCGTTCAAGCGGGCCGACTGTCGGGTTCGGGCGAGACGGTTCACTGGCGGATGCGTTCCGGAGCACATCTCCGGTCCCCCAGAAACAACGGATATAAGGCTGCAGAAGGGCAGAAGGTGCCACTTCGTTTGTCTGTGACGGATTCGCTGTAATTGGATGATAATGCTGCGCCAAATTGTACATGGATCTCCTTCTCCTTGGTTCGTTACTGCTTGTACCTTGATCATACACAAGAGATGGCGGCAGCACCAGTATTGACATTTCCGCTCCACAAATAACAAGCAGTCTGCCTCTCAGCGGCCTTAAAGTCGATTTCCTTACGTTTTTCTTGGATTAGGCCATGATTCGGTTTGTAGGAAAGAGGCTAAATGTTGTACAATTAAGGCTAAATGAATTTTTGAAGGATGGATTAACTAATGTATATAGCAAGCGACTGGAAAGACTATGAAGTTCTTGATACCGGAGGCGGCGAGAAGCTGGAACGATGGGGAGATATCATCCTCCGCCGCCCGGACCCGCAGATCATCTGGCCCCTTGAGAACGAGACGGCGAAATGGCGGGATGTGCACGGCCATTATCACCGTAGTTCGGCGGGCGGCGGGCAATGGGAGATGCATAAAAGCATTCCCGAGAACTGGAATATCAGCTACGGCAAGCTGAAATTCCACCTGCGCCCCACCAACTTCAAGCATACCGGACTATTTCCCGAGCAGGCGGCCAACTGGCGCTGGATGATGGACAAGATCGAAGCAGCCGGACGTCCGATTCAGGTGCTGAACCTGTTTGCCTATACCGGCGGTGCTACCGTTGCCGCAGCAAGCGCAGGGGCTTCTGTAGTCCATGTGGATGCGGCCAAGGGAATGGTCCAGTGGGCGAAGGAGAATATGCAGCTATCCGGTCTGGCCGAACGGCCTGTCCGTTTCATCACTGACGATGTGTTCAAGTTCGTGCAGCGCGAGCAGCGCCGCGGCAGCAAATACGACGCCATCATCATGGACCCTCCTTCCTACGGCAGAGGCCCTGGCGGTGAGATGTGGAAGCTGGAAGCCAGCCTGTATCCGTTCCTGGAGAGCTGCCTGCAGATCATGAGCGACAGACCCTTGTTTATGCTGATCAACTCCTATACCACCGGTATCTCTCCTACCGTCCTGCGCAATATGCTGTCCATGACGATGGGCAAACGTTATGGCGGCAAGCTGACCTCCGGCGAGATTGGACTGCCGATCAGCGCTTCCGGCATGAATCTGCCTTGTGGTATTCTGGGCCGCTGGGAGGCGTAAGCCATGACTCAGCCATCACGGTTCGAGATTCTGTATGAGGACAACCATCTGCTGGGTGTGGTGAAGCCCGTGAATGTACCGGTACAGGAGGATGCCACGGGAGATGTGGACCTGCTGAACCTGCTCAAAGACGATGTGAAAGCCAGGTTCAACAAACCGGGCAATGTATTCATGGGACTGGTTCATCGGCTGGACCGTCCCGTGGGCGGAGCGATGGTGTTTGCCCGGACCTCCAAGGCAGCCTCGCGGCTGTCGGAGAGCGTGCGCACCCACAACTTCAACAAGGTCTACCTCACCGTCGTTCACGGCAAACCACCCGCCGCTTCGGGACGTCTGGTGGATACCTTGCTGAAGGACTCTGCCAGCAACACGGTTTCCGTCGTCCGTAAAGGAACCCCCGGAGGCAAGGAAGCCATCCTTGATTATACTGTGCTGGGTAGTAGGGAAGGCTTCAGTCTGCTGAAGATTGATCTGCTGACCGGACGTTCTCACCAGATCCGGGTCCAGCTAAGCTCTATCGGCTGTCCACTGTACGGTGACCAGAAATACGGCGCAGCCGTCAACCGGCCCGGGCAGCAGATTGCGCTCTGGTCGGCTCTGGTCGGGTTCCCACATCCGGTAAGCAAGGAACAGGTTGAACTGATCTCTCTGCCGCCTGAGCTCCATCCCTGGAGCTTGTGGCCGCAGGAATTAAAGAAGCAAGCCATCCGTTAAGGATGGCTTGCTTTTTTTAGAAATATAAGAATTTATGTAGAGCATGCGCTGTGAGTTCAGTTTCCTGCTGGGTTGACCCTCTTGATGGGATAGCCAAACGATTGTCGGCCCGCTTAACCTGTATATTCTTCTGGCTGCTAAGGGGTAGAGCCTTCCGGTGCCGGTGCGACAGCCATTTTGCCCATAAGATAGAGCAGCAGCTGCTGGTTGTGAGAAGAGATCGGGTCCAGCGCCTCGGCGAAAAAATCACTGCGGATCTTCAGGCCGCGTGCCGTTTCCTGCTTGCCGGTCTCCGTGATGCTGATCCAGACAATCCGGCGGTCTGCTCCATCCCGTTCGCGGAGAATAAGTCCGTGTTTCTCCATGCGGTCAAGCAGCATGGTTACCGCCGCAGGACTGGTGGCCAGATGCGGTGCCAGATCGGAAGGCTTCATGGCTTCCCGATCCTGAAGCAATTCCAGCACAGTAAGCTGAGCATCCGTCAGCGTTGGAGCCAGCTTGCTGTCCATATGTAACTTGTAATCTTTTGTTATCTTATGCCAGATTTTACTGAATTCAGAGGAGTGCACACGTATTCCTTCCTTTCCTTCGCGGATCTTTCCGGTATACCTACATTTTCGCGAGTCAGCTTCCATTTCCTGCAAAAGAAAAAAATAAAAATGCCGCCGCATTATTCAACAGTTCAAATACATGTAAACATCTATGAGATCCTCACGTTCAATTTTAAATCCAAACCGTTCATAAAGCCGTCTGGCCGTGCTTCCTTGTAGGACATTTAATGATACACGTTTTCCTTTTACATCATTTTGTTCAAGCAAATTTTTTAACACTTGACTCCCGACTCCTTTATTTTGGTAAGCAGGGTGGATATAAAAATGTTCTAATAAATAACCATCTACCGTCGGTTTAAAAGCTACGCATCCAATAAAAGAAGCATCTGTCTCGATGATCCAAGTATGAACGGAGTCAAATGCACTGCGGAAACGTTGACGAACTTTCTCTTCATCAAACCTGCCTAACCTAGTTAAATCATCACGTAGTACAATTGCACGCAAATCAGCAATTGTCTCAACATCGGAATTTTGGGATTGGCGAAGAGTAGTCTGTTTCATCTAATGTAACAACTCCTTATTTCTATTTTCAGACAACAGTAGGGTTATACTAACAAAAGCATCTAATTCACTTAAAAACGGCTTCCCGATCACCCCCGTCCAAGCCGGAGGCGTTCAGGAAGCCGTTATCTGTTGCTTCGTATGTTACTGAATCGTCGGATAGAGCTGGATAATCTCATCCTTCTTCTCTACAGGAATAATCTGCTTGCCGATGGAACGGCGTTCCCCGATTGGAGAAGATTCCGAGGAGAAGGTGTGAATGGCATTATCGCGTGTAACAGCGGTCAGCAGTAGCGGCTCTCTGCAATAGAACGCACCGGCCAGTCTGCTGCCGTTCGGTTTCACCCGCTTGCCTTCCTTGAATTCAAAGGTTGGCATCCCTTTACCGCCACGGCTCTGGGACGGATAATCCACCAGCAAGGAGCGTTTGGCATATCCGATGTCTGTGATGGCCAGAATCTCGCCTTCGTCTTCACTGACCCAGAAGCAGGAAATCACTTCATCGCCCTCACGGAGCTGAATTCCCCGTACGCCGGAAGCAACCCGGCCCATCGGATTCACCTCCTGCTCCTGGAAGCGGATGCTCATGCCCTCACGAGTGATCAGTACCAGATCCTTGTCTCCGCGGCTCGGAGACACGCTGATAATCTCGTCGCCTTCGGCTACCTTGCAGGCGGCTACCGCCCCGGACCGGCTGGTGGAATATTCTTTCAGCTCGGTTCGTTTCACCTGACCCTTGCGGGTCACGAATACCAGGCTCTGCGCCGGGTCCTCCAGATTGCTCACCGGCAGTATGCTGACGATCCCGTCGCCTTTGGACAATCCAATGACGTTGACAACCGCAGTCCCCGGTTCCTTCCATTTGAATTCCGGGATCTGATGGACCGGCAGCAGGAAATATTGTCCCTTGCGCGTGAAGACCAGCAGACTGTCCCGGGTGTTCAGGTCCATCAGCCGCACGATCCGGTCGCCTTCCTTGACCCCGGAGGACTGGCGGTCAGCCCCCGAACGGGTGAAGGAGGTCATACCGGTGCGTTTGATGTAACCGTCGGCTGACAAGGCCACCAGGACCTCCTCTGCATTTACCAGCACTTCAAGACTGACCTTCAGCTCTTCTACTTCGCCCTGTATCAAGGATCGGCGGTCAATCCCGTATTTATCGCGGATCTCCAGCAGCTCCTTGCGGATAACTGACACCAGCTTCTTGTCGCTGTCCAGAATGCCGCGCAGCTGTGCGATCTTGGCCTGCGTCTCGTCCAGCTCCTTCTGGAGCGCATTGATCTCCAGATTGGTCAGCCGGTACAGCTGCAGGGTGAGAATAGAATCGGCCTGGCGTTCGGTGAACCCAAACATCCAGACCAGATTGTTCTGCGCATCCTGGCGGTTCTTCGAGGCCTTGATCGCCGCGATGATCTCATCCAGAATATTAAGGGCTTTAACCAGCCCTTCCAGCACGTGTGCCCGGTCTTCCGCCCGCTCCAGGTCGAACTGGGTGCGGTGGGTGACCACTTCACGCTGATGGGCAATATAGGCTTCAAGAATCGCCTTCAGCCCCAGCTGCTGCGGCGCTTTGTTGACGATCGCGACCATGTTGAAGTTATAGGTGACTTGCAGATCGGTTTTCTTCAGCAGATAAGCCAGAATGCCCTGAGCATCTGCTTCCTTCTTCAATTCCACTACGATCCGCAGACCATCGCGTCCACTCTCATCACGCACCTCGGCGATGCCGTCAACCTTCTTCTCCAGCCGGATATTCTCCATCGAGGTAACCAGTCTGGACTTCACAATCTGGAACGGAATCTCCGTGATGACAATCTGCTGCTTGCCGCCGCGCAGGTTCTCAATGTCTGTCTTCGAGCGAAGATAGATCCGCCCTTTGCCGGTACGGTAGGCATCCATAATGCCGTCGCCGCCCATGATGGTACCGCCGGTAGGGAAATCCGGCCCTTTCATGAAGGTCATAATATCTTCCAGCTCAATATCCGGTTTCTGCATCACCGCGATGCAGGCGTCAATTACTTCCCGCAGGTTATGCGGTGGAATCTCGGTGGCGAAACCGGCGGAAATTCCGCTGGTGCCGTTCACCAGCAGGTTAGGATAACGGGAAGGCACCACGACCGGCTCCTTGGTGGTGTTATCGAAATTGTCCTTGAACAGCACCGTACGCTTCTCAATATCGCGCATCATTTCCATCGCTATGGGTGACAGGCGCGCCTCTGTGTAGCGCATGGCCGCAGCGGGGTCATCATCCATCGAACCCCAGTTGCCGTGACCGTCAACCAGCACATGGCCCATCTTCCAGTATTGCGCCATCCGCACCATCCCGTCATAGATGGAGGAGTCTCCGTGGGGATGGTAATTCCCCATTACGTCTCCGACGGTTTTGGCGGATTTGCGGTACGGCTTGTCAGGGGTGTTCCCCGAGTCATACATCGCATAGAGAATCCGGCGCTGTACGGGCTTCAGCCCGTCCCGGACATCGGGAATCGCACGGTCCTGAATAATATATTTGGAATACCGGCCAAAGCGGTCACCGACGACCTCTTCCAGAAAAGCCGGCAAAAATTGCTCTGATAAACTGCCCATCTTCTCACCTTCTGTTCCTCAAACTTCCGTTCCTATAAATCGGGATGATTATCCCCTGTATCCTACTCCACAATCTCTGTGAAATCCACGTTCTCCACGATCCAGCGCTTGCGCGGATCGACCTTATCCCCCATCAGGGTGGAAATCCGGCGCTCAACCTTGGCGATATCCTCAATCTGCACCTGCATCAGCATACGCGACTCGGGGTTCATCGTGGTTTCCCACAGCTGATCAGGATTCATCTCACCTAGTCCCTTGTAGCGCTGCAGCTCAAAGTTTTTGCCGAATTCCTTCAGATAATTCTGTAATTCATCATCCGTCCAGGCATAACGCACCGTCTGCAGCTTGCCCGTCTTGCGAGTCAGCTTATAGAGAGGCGGCTGGGCGATAAAGACCTTGCCTGCATCGATCAGCGGCTTCATATACCGGTAGAAAAAAGTAAGCAGCAGCACCTGAATATGCGCTCCGTCCGTATCCGCATCGGTCATTATAATAATCTTGGAATAATTGCTGTCTTCCACGGCAAACTCCGGACCGATTCCCGCCCCGATGGCAGACACAATAGCCTTGTATTCATCATTCTTAAGCACATCCAGCAGCTTGGCCTTCTCCGGGTTCATCGGCTTGCCCTTCAGCGGCAGAATCGCCTGAATCTTCGAATCCCGCCCTTGCTTGGCCGAACCTCCGGCAGAATCACCTTCCACGATAAACAGCTCTGTGCGGGTTACATCCTTGGACTGCGCCGGGGATAACTTGCCGCCCAGGTTGGAGCTTTCGCTGCGTTTCTTGCCTGTGCGGATCTCATCGCGGGCTTTGCGCGCCGCTTCCCGGGCCTTCGAGGCCTGGATCGATTTCTTCAGCAGACTCTGAGCCACCTGAGGGTTCTCCTCCAGGAAGCGGGCCATGTTCTCGGACACGATATAATCCACTGCGCTGCGCGCCGAGGAGCTTCCCAGCTGGTCCTTGGTCTGGCCGACGAATTCGACATCGCTCATCTTGACGCTGATGACAGCCATCATTCCCTCGCGCAGGTCGTTGCCTTCAAGGTTCTTGTCTTTCTCCTTCAGCAGCTGTGTACGACGGGCATAATCATTCAGCACACGGGTATAGGCCGTCTTGAAGCCGGTCTCGTGCGTACCACCGCTACGGGTCGGAATCGAGTTCACGAAGGAAGCGATCGTCTCGGTATATCCGGCATTGTACTGGAGAGCCACCTCTACTTCAATATCATCTTTCTCTGAGCTGTAATGAATCACATCATGGAGCACATCCTTGCCTTCATTCAGAAACTGCACGAATTGGCTGGCGCCGCCCTCATAGAAGAACTCATCCTGACGGCCGCTGCGTTCATCTACAAGCGTAATCCGCAGTCCCGAGTTCAGAAAAGCGATTTCCTGAACCCGCTCGGCCAAAGTGTCATAGCTCAGCGCAATCCCATTTGGGAAGACACGAATATCCGGCTTGAAGGTGATCTTCGAACCGGTTTTGTTCGTATTGCCCAGCACTTCAAGACCCGTAACCGGCTCGCCGACATGCTCTTTGCCTTTCTTGTCCACCCAGTACTCAAAGCGCTGTTTGTGGATCTTGCCCTCACGGTAAATCTCCACCTCCAGCCATTCGGACAAGGCATTCGTCACCGACGCGCCCACACCGTGCAATCCGCCTGATTTCTTGTAGCCCGAGCCGCCAAACTTGCCTCCGGCATGAAGAATGGTGAAGACGACCTGAGGCGTAGGTACACCGGTCTTGTGCATGCCGGTCGGAATGCCCCGGCCATTGTCCTGTACGGTCACAGAGCCATCCTTGCGAAGCGTTATGTCAATTTTCGAACAATGCTTGGCCAAGTGCTCATCAACGGCGTTATCTACGATTTCCCATACGAGATGGTGCAAACCCGAAGAACTTGTACTGCCGATATACATGCCGGGCCGCTTGCGGACCGCAACCAGACCTTCGAGCACTTGAATGTCGTCAGCATCGTATCCAGTCCGGCCAGCTTCGCCGTTCTTAGAGACTTCAGCAAACATATCGATCTGTTCGAGCATTCATGCTCCTCCTTCTTTTCTCTATACTAAGATGAATCAGCTTTCCTCTGTCTTTAGGAAATGCAAACAAATGTTTCCTCACTTTGTACATTCTAATTCAAAATATCCCGTTTCGTAAAGACGGCGAATGAAATGATTACGGAAACAGCTCCCCATACCGCCAATACCGCCAGCGAAAAAGGGAGCGTCATCCCTTCAATCGGGGCCGGAGTTCCGGCCAGATAACCCGTAAGCCCGAGATTCACCATAAACAAATATTTGGCCGTTGTCCAGGCTGCGGCCATATTGGTCAGAATCGTGCCGGCAATCAGCGCCGCCATCATCACCACAATGCTCGCTGCGGTGCTGCGCACCAGAACCGAAACCATGAAGGCCAGCAGCGCAACGACCACACTGACGAACCAGATCAGCCCGCCTTGCATCAGCATATACTTCCACTGCGGCACAGCATGAACGCTCGACATATCCACGCTATCCCCGTTCAGCTGAAAGCCTGTGAAGACCGGCAAGTCGAAGCCCTTGTAGCCAAAAGCCAGCCCGGAAACCAGGTAGCTGACCAAGTAGGTGGCTAGCACAATCAGCGAAACGAACATCAGCAGGGCTGTCATTTTGCTGAACAATACTTTCCAGCGTCTGACCGGACGGGTCAGCAGCATCTTGATCGTTCCTGTCGTGCGTTCGCCCGACACTAAATCGGAGGCTACCGCCATAATCAGCAGCGGAATAAACAGCGACACAGAGTTGTCCAGAAATTCGCGGGTAAAGGTTACGCCGCTGGGTTCGTTCGGATTGACATTATGATCGAGATAATACTGCAGCTGCTGCACAAAAATCCGCCGGTAAGACTTCCACTCCTCGGGAATCCGGTCGCTGCCCAGTGAATTCTGGTTATCGGTGATCTGCTGCTGCACCTCAAGGCGCCAGTCGGAATTAAATTTATCGCGGCTGCGTTCAGCAATCCGCATCTGAGCGTAAGTGAACATGGGCACGAGAACAAGCAGAATCAGTAGGATTACGAAAAAACGTTTCTTCTTTATGATCTTCAAACACTCATTGCGGATGAGTGGAAGCAGGTTAGTCAATAGTCTCACCTTCCGTTAGCTTCAAGAATAGCTGTTCCAGTGTGGGGTTGATTTTATGCACAGCCCTCACTTCAATCTCAGCCGCAACAAGGGTGGCGACCAGCTCGGGAATAAGCTCTTCGTCCATCAAGCTCACCAGCGAGGAAGGTCCCATCCCCGCTATGATTGAATCATCCAAAATCACATCCTGAGGATCCAGCAGTTGCACATCGGAGCGATCGCCGAGCAGCGCACGCGCGCTGCCTATAGGCTCCAGCTCCCACAGCACATAAGGCGAGTTGCGGGCTACCAGTTCCTCCACGCCGCCTACGGCTAGTACACGTCCTTTGCTGATGATTGCCACCCGGTCGCAGAGCAGCTGAATTTCGCTCAGAAGATGGCTGGACACAAATACGGCCAGCCCTTCGTCTGCCAGCCTGCGGATGAACTCGCGCAGCTCCTTGATGCCTTTCGGGTCAAGGCCATTGGTCGGCTCATCCAGAATCAGCAGCCGGGGGCGTCCCAGCAGGGCTTGGGCAATGCCCAGCCGCTGGCGCATCCCCAGGGAGTAGGTGCTGACTTTGTCATGAATCCGCTGATCCAGCCGGACAATGTCCACCACCTCAGCTATACGGTCCGTACCCACTCCGGGCTGCATGTAGGCGAAATGCTGCAGGTTCTCCCAGCCGGTCAAATAAGTGTAGACCTCGGGATTCTCCACGATGGAGCCGACATACTGCAGCGCCTTCTCCGGCTCCTTGTTCACATTATAGCCGCAGACCGTGATTTTCCCGGCCGACGGGCGGATCAGATCAACCAGCATGCGGATGGTCGTCGTTTTGCCGGCTCCGTTGGGTCCAAGAAATCCGAAGATTTCGCCTTCTCTCACATCAAACGTTACGTCATCTATAATCCATTTGCGGCCGATTTTTTTGCGTACGCCGTCAACGGACAGGACAATCGTGTCGGAACCACCGTTATCCCCATTGATCATATGCTCACTGCTCCTTGTTCGTCTTCTGGCTGCTTCTACTTGCAGGCAGCACTGCTAGCGCAATGCCTGTACTACCCGGTCCGCCATACGCTGGTAGCCCTCCCCGTTCGGGTGAAAATGGTCTGTGGACAGATACTTGTCCAGATGGCGGTTGAACAAGTCGAAAGTGGGCACCAGCGTCATGTTCCCGTGGCGATTAATGATGTCCATCGCCGCGTTGTTCCACGCTGTGACCGCTTGATTGCCCGGCTCCAGCAGTTCGGAAATATCGCCAAAGGGATTGTACAGTCCCATATAATAAATCTGTGCCTGCGGATTGATCTCACTGATCCGTTCCAGGATGGTGCCCAGCTTCGCTGACGCTTCCGGAAGCGCGGCCAGCACCGATTCCGGGCTGATCTCGGGCACACCGCCGGATGCCGGGGCCTGGGCCGCATTGCCTGTCCCTTTTGTGGCACCTTCGCCTTCGGCCGGTTCTGCTCCAACTGCAGGCTGGGTGCCGGGCGCAGGCGTATCCGCCGCAGCGCCGCTCTGCATTTGCTGCGCGCCGCGGAACAGATCATTGCCGCCGATGGAGAGCAGCACCACATCGGCCTGCCGGATCGCATACTGCATCCCTTCATCATCGAGCCTGCTCTGCAGCCCCGCTGCCGTCTGCCCATTGATGCCCATATTAATCAGCAGCTCGGAGCTTACGCCTGCGTCCGACAAGCCGGCAACCGTGCGCCGCACGAAGCCTTGCCCGCTGTTGTCTCCGGTGCCCTTGGCCAACGAATCTCCAAGCGCCACGAGGTTAAGCTTGCCGGTCCCGGCTTCCTGGGTCGCCGACGTCTCCTGCGGCAGGGTTGTAGGCGTAACCGTCCCCACCGGATTCACGATATCCTGCACCGCATATACGAATCCTGCCAGCAGTATTGCCGTGGCAGTAATTGAAATTAGGCTGACCCAGCGCCATAGCCATTTGGAATCCTTCAAATTCCATCCCTCCATCTGCCGTTCTTCTCTGTATTGCAGAACGTGTACTCTTATATATTCCACATTTTTCATGCTTTTGTAAAATATAAGAAAGTATAAGTCTCACCTTATCCTTTATCCTTATATTTCTCGCAGAAACGGATGACGCCTCTTTCAGAGGACGGTTAAGCCGCTTCTACTGCTATCTACATAACATAATTCTTCTATGAACATTTTGCAAATACGACCTTCTTCGTTATTCTGCAAAAAAAGTGTGGATTTTTGTTTTCTGTCGTTATATAATATTTTCTGTTGCTTCTAATACGGGTTATTAGCTTAGCTGGTAGAGCAGCCGACTCTTAATCGGCAGGTCGCAGGTTCGACCCCTGCATAACCCATCTCATGAAGATGCCCCAACAGCCATTCCTTGGCTGCCGGGGCATCTTTTTTTTGCTACCGCCAGGCTGGCATGATTAATGGCCTTTTTGCCTTTGATCTCGGCATATGTCGCCGGAAAAGCACAAATAAAGGCCTTTTTGGTTACTGCTTAGGTCTCCGTAGGAGGAGAGTATAGCAGATTTAACTTCGCAGTGGATTCCTAAGTCCGAGCTATGGAATTTAAATGCAAAACTGCATCTAATTTGCCGATTTTTTACGTTTTGGAGCGAATAGTTGCAAAATGGCACTTAATTCTGGCGTTTGAGCGTACAAAACTTTATTTACTCGAAATTAGTTGCACTATCGCACTTAATCGCCTTCTGGTAGCGGTTTCAGTTGAAATTAGTTGCACTATTGCATCTATTTGCGCTTGATCGTTCCGGAGTAACATTCTAAATCATCGCTAAGACATGTTAAGACCTAAGAAAAACACACGTCGCCCCCACCCATGCATGCCCATTTGGACTGCCATCAGAGGTTGGATGTTCAGTACAGACCATGTTACTTGAAATGGCGGAATGGGGGAGAACCGGGTTTTCGACTTTGAACGCTCAAGCCTGTTTGAGTGTGAAAATATAAATTCTTGTATTTAAACAAAAAACCAGCGGGTCCCCGATCCCCGGAGACGCGCTGGTTTTCTAATGTTATAGTAGCTGCTGCTTTATTTACCGATAAATTCCTGAACCCAATAGTTGTTGTCGAACCCTACACCGATGTAGTTAAAATCCTTGTTCAGGATATTGGCACGGTGACCCGGGCTGTTCATCCAGGCAGTCATTACCTCTTCTGCGGAACGTTGACCCATAGCAATATTCTCTCCGGCCGCACGGTAAGTTACTCCAAATGACGCCATCATGTCAAAAGGTGAACCGTACGTCGGGGAGGTGTGGGAGAAGTAATTATTAGCCCGCATATCGGTTGCTTTGGCTGCGGCCACCTTGTTAAGGCTGTCCAATCCGGAGACAGCCGAAAGACCCGCTGCTGCACGTTCCTTGTTCACCAGCGAAACGATCTGCTGGGCATAGCTAGCGCTGGCTGTGTTCCCTGCAGCGGCTACTGTAGTCGGTGCCGGTTTCGCTGTGGCAACTGGCGCTGCAGTAGGTGCCGGCGTTGCCGTTGGTTTCACTACAGGCGCAGCTGTTGCCGTTGGTTTCGCTACAGGCGCAGCTGTTGCCGTTGGTTTCGCTACAGGCGCAGCTGTTGCCGTTGGCTTCGCTACAGGTGCCGTGGGCTTCTGAGGCTGGTCCCCTGCTGCTGAGCTACCGGCAAAAGGGAATCCCTTGATATTATACTTGCTTAGGTATTGTAGGAACTGAGCGTAGCTCATCTCTGCTTTTACCACGGTTGTCGTTTCCTGGGCCTGTGCCTTTGCTTCTAATGGAAGAGAAATGCCAAGCGCCATAACAGCCGCTACACTTCCACCTATCATTGCTCTTAAAGTTTTGCTTTTCATTCTGCCATCTCCTTGTTCTGGATGTATTTTGCTAAGCGGAGCAGGAGCATAACCTGCAAATGTTACAAATCTGTAATTTCTTCCTCAGTTATTGTAACATAGATTTTTGGCTTGTGCGCTGCTAAATGTTTACAGTTGAGAGTATGGAAAAACAGCCCCAATAACGCATAAAGCGCCAATGAAACTGTCTTTAATTCGTTGTTATAGAACGTGAACTTAAGAATGTTACCTATGGAGTTGCCAGAACCCCCTATGCACCAGGCATTCTGACAACTCCAACGTTTCATTCTTAAGTTCATCTTATATAGTAGCCTTCTGGCTTCTCACGCACTCCTATTAATGAAAAGACTGCCAGAACTCCCCTTCGGTCGAGATCAGGCCCATAATCTCCGCATACGGAATTCGGAAGGTGGGGAACCCGGCAACATAAGGAGCAATCTCGTAGGGTTCAAAATAGAGGTTAAGCGCGTCTTCATCGACAAAAAACGGCTGATCCGCACGGATTCCCATATACGTGTCCGGGAAAACATATGAATACTGCGGGTCCTTCTCAATTTGCTTGCCGACGATTTCGCTCAGCTTCTCCACATATTTGCTGCCAGGCTTGAACAGGTCCTTCAGCTCGAAGAAGCGGCCTTTGCGCAGGTTGATATGCTCATAGATCCGCGTCGGCATGCCGTGTGCGGCTCCATAAGGAAAACGGTAGCCGGTAAGCTCCAGCACCAGCAGCTGCTTGCGGAAAAAGGATACGGCGAAATCGCCGCTGTAGCTGAATTCCTGCGCACCGCTGCCTGCCCCTTCAGCAAGCGACACCTTGCGCAGTCTGTGGTTCACCTTTCTTGCAACCTCATTGTCGGCGATTCCTTCGACTACCGGATAATAGACCAGGTAGTCATTGTTCGGCTTGAACTTGTGCTCCACTACGGAATAAGGAGGCCGCAGCAGGATCACGCCGTTCTGCCGCCAGACCTGTCTGCCTCTGAGGTCATAATAGGCGGTGCGCTGGTCCACATCCGCACGGATCAGGTTTCCGCTTCGTGACAGCGTTCCCGAGCCGGCGATGACCGGCGGTTGGGCAGCCCTGTTTCCGCTTGTATTAATGAAATACGTCTCCTTGGCATCATATACCGACGCCAGACCGTCCTTATAATTGTTTACGCCCAGCAAAGGATGGCTGCTCAGCACTCCGCCGGTCTGTGCATCGGCAATGACATACCGCGAGCCGCGGTAGGGCTGGTCGGGATACAGCGGGGTTCCGAGCGCCACCCGGTTCTCGCCCAGCTGCTGGACCTCATAATATTGCGCTGGAATGATCCGTTCCCCCTGCTTATCAATCAGTCCATACGCATTGCCGTAATCCTCTGCCGTATTGATTACCGCCCGCCCTTCCATAAATGGCAGAGCGGCGGTGAACTGCGGCTCAATGGCAACGCTGCCGTCGGTGCGCAGATAACCGGATTTGCCGTTCTCCACCGCCTGATAAGCCAGCATTCCCTCGCCGGGATTGCCTACATAGGGATGCTTATAGGTATGCAGCTTACGGCCGTCCGGATCAATCAGCGCGTACTCGCCAGACCTTATTTTGACCAGAGCGACCCCGTCCTTGAAGTCTCCGGCATCCTCATATACCGGCGGCAGCACTTCCTTGCCCTGTCGGTTCAGATAACCGTATCGGGATGGAGAGGTGGTACTCTGTTTAGAGAACAAGGCGCGTCCATCCTGCAGAGAGTTCAGGTAATCATATCTGGCCGAGGTCACCGGCTTGCCCTGCTCATCTATCAGGGTGTACCCTCTCGCATCCGACACCACCGCCCGGCCTTCGGAGAAAGGCGCGATGAAGGAGTAAATGGGCTTCACCTTCTCACGGCCGCTGCTGTCAATCAGCCCGTTGTTATTGCCCAGCAGGACAATGGCCTGCCCGTTCTCTTGAAAATCCTCGGCGTAGTCATAACGAGGTTCAAGAACTACTTTGCCCTCATCATTGATATATCCCCATAACGTGCCGTCCTTCAGCTTGAATGGAGCAGGGTGCAGGATAGAGCTGCGCAGCAGTCCCTGCTCCCCGGCCTCCGGCAGCCCAAACAGCTGCTCAAGCGGACGGCTCGAATAATCCACACGGTACAGTCCGGGCTCAGCCGGAATCGTCACGAACAGTTCCTCTTCGGCGCGGATGAAATCCTCTTCCTGCTGCGTAATGAATTCGTTCCAGCCGATGCCGTCCCATTTCCATACCTCAGCCTGCACCTGGCACGAGTCGTCAGCCTTTACCAGTTCATTTAACCGTATTCTCAGCATTCCAGTCGCTCCCCTTTAACAAAGGCATTTGCCTATAGAATATGGGAGGATGATGAGTTATGTGCTTTAATTACTTCTTAGCGGAATATTTGCGCATATCAAACGCTACAGCGGCGATAATAATCAGACCTTTAATGATCAGCTGATAATAAGGGCTAATACCGATAAAGGTCAGTCCATAATTGATCAGGGTGAAAATAATGACGCCGACCAGTACGCCGGGTACCGTCCCGATTCCACCGGTCGTAGACACGCCGCCGACCACACAGGCCGCAATCGCATCCAGCTCGTACATATTGCCGTAGTTATTGGTAGCGCCGCCGGTTCTGGCTGCCTCCAGCACACCTGCCAGCCCGTAAAGCGCACCGGCGATAGCATAGATGTAGATCAGGTTCTTGGAAACATCGATTCCCGATACCTTGGCTGCCTGGATGTTGCCGCCGATGGCATACATGTTTTTGCCCAGCTTGGTTTTGTTAAAGAGCACCCAGACAATGGCTGCGACCGCCAAGGCAATCAGCACGATATAGGGAATCGAATATTGCCCCTTGCCGATAAATCCGGATCCAATGTCCGTGAAGTCCTTGCGCAGCCCTCCGATCGGTTGGGATTGGTTCGGGTCCATATCGAAATACAAGGAATTCACGCCATAGACGATAACCATTGTACCCAGCGTTGCAATAAAGGGCGGTACATTAAGCTTGGATACGATTAACCCGTTCAGCAGCCCGCAGAGCAGACCGGCTATAATCGCAATCAATATTGGCACGATAACCCATACTTGGGGTAGATCAGGGAAGAAGCGGCGTGAATAATCGGGAATCTGCAACATCGACGCCGAGATCACGGCTGTGAAACCGACCACACGCCCTGCGGACAGGTCCGTGCCTGCTGTAATCAGGATAAAGGCAACTCCAAGGGCGATAATAATCCGCGTGGAGGATTGAATCATAATATCCCGGAACGTATTGACGGAAATAAACGCAGGCTCATATAAAGCAATCCCCATGATCAAAAGCACCAGTACGATATAAATCGCATTTTGGGTAATGAAGGATTGTGTTTTTTTAATATCCATTAGCGGTGTTCCTCCTTGAGCATAATCATCGTTCCGTGCTAATGCTGGGCAGCAAGCCGCATAACCTCGGTTTCTGTAGCCAACGCTCCTTCCAAAATCCCAGTGAGCCGTCCCTCCGACATCACCATCACGCGGTCAGACATCCCGAGCAGCTCCGGCATTTCGGAGGAGATCATAATGATGCTCTTGCCCTGCTTAGCCAGATCGGCAATGATTGAATAAATCTCGAATTTCGCACCCACATCAATACCACGCGTCGGTTCGTCAAGCAGCAGAATGTCCGGCTCGGTCAATAGCCATCTGGCTAGCAGCACCTTCTGCTGGTTGCCTCCCGAGAGATTCATGATCAAGGTGCGGGTGGTGGGCGTCTTGGTGCGCAGCTTCTCGATCATCTGATCCACCTCCTGCTTCTTCCGGCGGTTGTCCAGCAGCAAATACGGCTTCTGATAACGTCCCAGATTCGCAACCGCCCCGTTCTCATGCACCGACAGCACAGGGAATATCCCTGTAACACGCCGTTCCTCGGTCAGCAGCGCCATTCCATGCTTCATCGCATCCTTCGGGGAATGAATCTTCACGGGTGTGCCCTTAATCGATACCGTTCCCGATGCTACCGCCCGCAGGCCAAACAACGCTTCAATGACCTCCGTGCGCTGCGCACCCACCAGACCGCCGATCCCCAGGATCTCACCCCGGTGCAGATCGAAGCTGATATCCTTAAAAGAGCGCAGCTCAGGCGAAGTTAAGCCTTCCACCTTCATGTAGACTTCACCGGGCACATTATGCCGTTCAGGGAAGCGGCTCGTCAGATCGCGCCCCACCATCTTGGAGATGATAAGGTCTGTAGTCAGCTCCGCCGCCGGCCAGGTGCCGATTTTTTTGCCGTCGCGCATGATCGTCACTTCGTCTGAAATCTCCAGAATTTCCTCCATTTTGTGTGATATATAAATGATGGCTACGCCTCTGGTCTGCAGATCGCGGATAATCCGGAATAAATGCTCTACTTCGACGCTGGTAAGCGAGGAGGTAGGTTCATCCATCACAATGATCCGGGAATGAAAAGAGACGGCCTTCGCGATTTCTATCGACTGAATTTTGGATACAGAGAGCTTGCCTACCAGTGTCTCAGGGCTAAGCTCAATATCGAGGTCCTTGAACAGGTTCTCCGTGTCTGCGTACATCTTCTTGTGGTCAATAAACTGGATTGGCCCCACTCCCCTGGTCGGGAAACGTCCAAGCCAGATATTCTCCATCACACTGCGGAACGGCACCGGATGCAGCTCCTGATGGATCATTGAGATTCCGCTCTTCAGCGCGTCGTTCGAACTGCCTATGGAAGCCTTCACGCCATCCAGATAGATCTCACCGGCATCCGGCGAATAGATTCCAAACAAACATTTCATCAATGTAGATTTGCCGGCGCCATTCTCACCCATCAGGGCATGCACCGATCCCGGCTTCACCTGCAGACTGACACCATCCAGCGCTTTGACACCGGGGAACTCCTTGGTGATGTTCTTCATTTCCAGCAAAAACTCAGCTTTCGACATGCGGTTACGCCTCCTACGCTTTGTTCTGTTCTCATTAGAGGCACAGCGGTTCCATCCCATTTCCGGTCCAGCAAGAGTTCCGGGGTGCAGCGTCCTGCCCCCGGAGCCAATAATTACAGTGCTTATTTAGCGTCAGCGGCATTGTCCTTGGTAATCTTCTTATAAGAGATCCATACATATTGGTTGTCGGTGATATCGAATCCTACGTTGTCCTTGGTTGGCGTTTCGCCCTTGGCCAGCAGCGCGGATACAGTAATGGCAGCCTTGCCCTGGTTGTTGGCATCATTCAGCACGGTTCCCAGCATGGTACCATCCTCCAGGGCCTGAACCGCAGGAGCGGTGGCATCCACACCGACTACCGGCATGAATTTGTCGCCGGTGAAGTAGCCGGCTGCTTTCAAGGCTTCAATCGCGCCCAATGCCATATCGTCATTGTTGGCCAGCACGGCTTCGATCTTGTCGCCGTTTGATCCCAGGAAGGCCGCCATTTTCTCTTGGCCTTTGACACGGTCCCACATCGCGGTGTCTTCAGCCAGCTTCTCAACCTTGATGCCCGCATCCTCAATCGCCTGGATGGAGAAGGTGGTGCGCAGTTCGGCATCCTGATGTCCAGGCTCGCCCTTCAGCATCACGTACTGGAGTACACCGTCCTTGTTCTTGTCAGCTTCCGGGTGGGCTTTCCAATAGTCAACGATCAGCTGGCCGGACATGGTTCCGGATTCCTCAGCTTTGGCGCCTACATAGTAGACCTTATCCCATTTCTTCATATCCTCAGCCAAGGGTTCACGGTTCAGGAAAACGACCGGTATATCGGCCGCTTTGGCCTTGTCGATAATAACACCTGCCGCTGTGCGGTCTACCGGGTTGATCAGCATTCCGTTGTATTTCTTGGTGACGAACAGATCGACCTTGTCATTCTGCGTCGGCTGTGAGTTCTGGCTATCCACGATATCCACCGTAGCAATACCTTCGGCAGCCGTCTGAATCGCATTACGGACCCCTGTCATAAAGGTATCGTCGAACTTGTAGATCGCCACGCCCACCTTTGGTGTATCTGTCTGGGTTCCGGAATTCGCCGAATTTACGGCGGCATCCTTATTCGCATTTGCGGGTTCAGCGGTATTGTTGTTATTGCCGCAGCCCGCCAGAGCTGCACCCAGCAGTGTGCTGGCAAGTAGAACAGAAGTTATTTTTCTCATCATTCGTTGACCTCCTGATTTATGTTTCTAATTGGTGTGCTATGGATGACTCCAGGGCACATTCCTATTATGCTGCAGGTGAAAACGGTTTCGAATACAAAATTCTACTTACTTGTAGCAAAATTCTCATATCCCTTAGGGTCGGCAAAACCAGCCTGCGGATAACCGGAGGCTGGTGCAATGAACACCACAGTATAGTAAGAGCTGACTCTGCTGCCCTGGGCACGTTACCTGACAAACGGGAACAAGAGCTTCTGATTCTCCGGCCATAACATGTTCTCCAGATCAATCAGCTTGGTCCCCGTGTCCACCCGTTCCTCCACCTTCTTGCCTTCCAGTACTTGAACTGCCTGCTTAACGGCCAAATAACCGTTGCTGAACGGATTCTGTATCACGGTAGCCTGCACTGTACCCTCCTGGAGCAGCTCCATCATCGCTGGCGAGCTGTCGAAGGCAACCATCTTCACCGCACCGCGCTTCAGCGTCTGAACCACCTTGCCGGCTCCTTGCGAAGCTGTCTCGTTCATGGTGGCAATGCCCCGCAGTGCCGGATGCTTGTGCAGCATATCCCTCGTCAATTGTTCGGCTTCAGCCTCACTGGAAGAAGTGTAAGAGATCTGTACGACATGTACATTGGGGTAGCGGGCTGCATAATTCAGAAAGCCTTTTTCCCGCTCATTGGCATCTCTTGCCCCATAATCGAATACACTGCTGGACTCCGTTTCCTGATGGACAGAGGAGCTGGTGAAATTCAGAATGCCGATTTCCCCGTACCCCTTCAGCAGCTCAATCAGCCTTTCCGCAGCCTTCTGGCCGGCTTCATAGCCGTTCGATCCGATATAGGAGGTAACCTTGGCAGATCCGACCTCCGCATCGACAGACAATACAGGAATCTTCACGTAAGCCGCCTGATCCACCACCTGGGCCAATCCCATATAGCTGCTTGCAGCCAGCACAATCGCATCCGCCTTGCCCTGAATGGACTCCTGCACCAGGGCCACCTGTCCGTTAATGTCACTTTCGGAATCCGGCGCCTTGAAGTTCAGGTTGACATTGAAATCCTTCGCGGCCGCCTCCGCTCCGAGCTTGACGGTATTCCAGTAATCCCCCTTGCTCATCTTGACAATCATGTCGATGTTGCGGGTTCTGCCGGTGCTCACATAATCGGGTTGCGGGCTGACACAGGAGGTCAGCAGGAGACTTCCGGCGGCACAGACCGGCAGCAGCAGCGTTCTCAGGCTTCTCATAACTCTGCTCCCTCCTTGTGTCCATTGCCCGGTGATTCGTACTCTCCGGCAGGAAAAGTAATCGTGACAACGGTCCCTTCCTCCAGCTCACTCTCAAAGCCAAGGCCGTACTCCCGGCCATAATACAGGCCAATCCGCTCATTGACGTTTCTCACGCCAACTCCTGAGCCATGTTCGCTTCGACTGACCCCTGAGAGCAGCTTGTTCATCGTTTCCCTCGACATGCCCAGTCCATTGTCGCTGACCTGCAGAATAATGTTCCCTTCCCGCAGCACTGCAGTTATAGCAATCAGCCCTTCGTCAGGCATCATCTCAATGCCGTGATAGAGCGCATTCTCCACAATCGGTTGCAGAATAAGCTTGATGGTCCGGCAATCCAGTACCTCCGGCTGTGCGGTGATCTCATAGCGGAACTTATTCCTGAAGCGGAAGCTCTGAATGACCAGATAATGACGGATATGATCCAGCTCCTCACGGACTGTGATGATATGGCTGCCCTTGCTGAGACTGATTCTGAAGAACCGGGACAATGACGTGATCATGGTGACGACCTCCTCCGTCTTGCCGCGTTCCGCCAGCCTGATTACCGAATTCAGCGTGTTATAGAGAAAATGCGGGTTAATCTGCGATTGCAGCACTTCAAGCTCGCCCTTGCGTTTGCCCTCCTGCTCATAGATAATCTGATCCATCAGCTGGCGAATCCGCTGCAGCATCAGGTTGAAGCGCTTCGACAGCTGCTCTACCTCATAAGCCCCGCTGACATTGATCGGGGTATTCAGATCCCCTTCCCCTACCAGCTTCACCGTGCGCTCCAGCTTGCGGATCGGACTTGCGATCCGGGCAGACATCAGCACCGAAACCACGATCACACACAGGATCACTGCGCCGAGAAACCAGGCCAGAAACTGATTGAGATCACGTTTGGTAGTCACAATCTCATCGTAATAGGCGACCCCGACAATCTTCCAGCCGGTCCGCTCCAGTGTGCGCACCGTGATAAAACGCTGTTCTCCAGTAGAATCATCCAGATAGCTGCGGTAAGCATATTCCAGAACCGGCTCGACATTCTCGTATTTCAGTCCCGCATAGATCAGCTGCTGTTGGGGGTGATAGACGATATTTCCCTGAGGATCAAGGATGTAAGCGTATCCTCTTTTGCCCAGCTTCACCTGCTTGCTTAGTTCGTCAATGGTACGGAAATTAAAATCAATCAGCAGCACACCGCTTCGGAGCGTACCGTTGTCAAGGTAATGGATCGTTTGGCTGACCGAGACAACCCAGGTATAATGCCCTTTGAATAAATTCTGGATATGCGGCGCGGAGAAGGATATCTCCTCTGCCGTCTGGGCCGAAGTGAACCAGCTCTGGCTCTCCAGCTGGGTGTTGCGGCGCAGTTCCTGGCCCGGTGTGCCAACCACGTAATCGCCCTCCGGCGTGAATACTGCCATGGAAACCAGATCCTCGCGGCTGCCCATCAGCATCTCCATCCGCTCGGAGAGCAGCGGTGACAGGATGGAAGGGCTGCCTGTAATTTGTTCTTCTGCCGTTTCAAAAATACGCTGCATGCCCTTCACATACAGCTCGAGGTTATAGTTGACCTGCTCAATAATCTGCTGCATATTCAGATTGGCGTTCTCCTCTGCGGTTGCGGCGAATTTATTGTACAGCATCAAGCTGACAATAACGGCCACAAGTACAGTTACCGTCGTAAAAGTTAATGTAATAATCATTTGGATGCTGCGCAGCCTGGAGATGATCCGCTGCTTGCCCGCTAGACGCCGCTGCGGGCGCAGCGGAAAAAAGGAGGACTTTTCCTTGCGCATGGCCTATCCTCCTCTGGCGCTGTTCTTGTACTCTTTGGGAGATTGTCCGTATTTCTTGCGGAAGCAGAAGCTGAAATAGTTCGGGTCGGCGAAGCCAATTCTTTCGGCAATTTCAAAGGCCTTCAGCTCTGTGGAGCGCAGCAGCTCCTTGGCCGCTTCAAGTCTGATCTGCAGCAGGTAGCTGACAAAGGTCATCTTCAGCTCTTTTTTGAAAATACTGCTGAAATACCCTGTGCTGATGTGCAGATGACGGCAGACCTTACCGATGGAGATGTCCGTTTCCTCATAGTGGCTGCGAATATAGTCTTTGGCCTGGTCGATCAGCTGCTTGTAGCTGGACTGGCGCTCAGTAGCGATCGAATCCATCAACTGAGTGCACACCGAGATAATCCACTGCTTGGCTTCACCCATATTGTTGAATTTATGCAGCGCCGACAGAGAGGAGAAACCAGAGCTGATGAAACCGTCGGGGCTGCCCGATTCCTTGGCTACTCTCAGAATGGAGGTGATCAGCTCCAACAGGAAGATCTGAAAGTCCTGGGCTGATACCCGGTCAGCATCTAGTCCGCCAAACAGCTCATCGATCACCACCCTGAGCTCCTGCACCGTTCCCAGCTTGATCGTGCGGATCAGAGACTGCTGGGTTAGTTCGTCATAAGACAACATCCGGCTGGACCTGGATTCCACATCCTCAATCCAGATCACCCGGTTGTTGCCCAGAATGAGCCGGTAGTCCAGCGCCTGCAGTGCATCCCCAAAGGAATGGAACAACAGATCCGGCAACGCGCAGATCGTCCCGGCCCCGGCCGTTACCGTTAGTTTCAGAAACCGCTGCACCTTCTGGCGAACCTCCTCCAGGATGGCGAAGGTCTGTGCCATCATATCCGCTTCCCCGGCACCGTCGCCCATCGACAGCAGCACGACATCATCCCGGTGGATGAACACCCGCCCTGTACCCTGCTTGCCGCAAATTTCCTCCGCAATATTCAGCACGGCAAAGAGCTGCAGGTTGCGCTCGCTGCTGTCGCGCAGTGATACCGCTTTCATAACTTCGGAGCAAGCAGCCTGTTCCTCATGGATATAATCGACGCTGATCACGGAGGCCTGAAACCAGTCTGCCGATAGGCTAATGCCATATTCGGCACTTTTCTCGGCAATTTCATCACTGCGCAGCCGCCGTGATACGAGAGCGGAGAGGAACTGCTCGCGCAGCAGCGGCAGGCTCTTGCGGTAATGCTCACTGAGTACATACACATTCTCTTTCTCGGCAATTTCGGCTTCAATCTCGCTTCTCACCTTCATGAGCACGTCAATCAGCTCCTGGGATGAGAACGGCTTGAGCAGATACTCATCAATCTGCAGCTTGATCGCCTTCTGGGCGTATTCAAATTCATCATAGCCAGTGAGGATAATCACCTTGGTCGCCGGATGACGGCTGCGAATCCATTCCGCCAGCTGCAGCCCATTCATGAAAGGCATCTGGATATCGGTCACGACCACATCCGGCAGCAGCCGGTCAATCGATTCCGTAGCTTCCTGCCCGTTCTCCGCCTGATCCACGACCTCAAAGCCGTAGCTCGCCCAGTCAATCTTCTCAATAATCCCTTCGCGAACGTCCGCTTCATCTTCCACAATGATCAATTTATACATGAGCCCATTCCTTTATTAGGATTTATGTATTGCAGTTCAGTCAAGTTCAAGTTCATTTTAGCCGATTCAAACTCTTCTCGCTATGGTTAAAATAGGTGGGCGTGGATGATCCCTTGTGAATAAAGTCCGCTGCGAGTTCGGAGGGTTCTTACGATCGGACTATAAAGGCAAACCCTACCGTTTCTCCAGACTCCCTCCGACCTTCCGCTCTGTTCACTCGTATAGTCAACCGCTGATTTATAGATTGAGCCAGTAAACATAAGGAACTTCATCTGGCACAGTGTTTACTGTTTAGGTTCCCGCTTGAGCGTTTGGAGTAAATAGATGCGTAACAGCAACTAATTTCAGCCAGATCATGAGCTAGCGGGCGAATAAGTGCATATCTGGTTACTACTTAGAGCCCCCTTGTGTTCCTTGTGTTACTCGTCCGAGCCTGTCTACCACACCGCGCGACAAGGAGGCTAATCATAACAAAGGAAGGCTGTCGCCGGTAACCAGCGATTAACTTTCAGACGATTGCAGACTCAGGAGCCCCTATTCAAGCCGAAACCCACTAGGTAAGGCCTGTTTTTCCGATATAGAGGCTATGCGGTCCGTTACATTCCAAACCAGCGCAGAAATAAGGAAATAGAAGCTATACGGTCCGTTAGGACGTAGGTTACCTGAAGTTCGGGTGGGGAGGGTTTGGATTACGGTAGTGCGATCCCCTAACCTTCGCAAGTATACCTTCTATATCCTCGCAGGGTCCTAAGTAGTAACCATATCTGCAACTAAATTCAAGTAAATCACTCCTATAACGTTCAGAAGTCCAAATTAGATGCCTTATTGCATCTATTTCCTCCAAAACGGAAAAAATCGGCTAATTAGATGCATTTTCGGATACTACTTAGGTCCCTCTAAGGATGTAGAAGATAAGATGCTACACTAGAGATTTCAGAGAAATTAGATGCAAAAGTGCATTTAATTTCAGCTGGAATTCCTGTTATTGGGCAAATAAGTGCGAATCTGCAACTATTTTCGAGTAAAACGATTGTTTAAGGCTCAGAATCCGAAATTAGATGCGTTTTCGCACTTATTTGCTCTAAAACAGAAAAAATCTTCTAATTAGATGCAGATTCGCAACTAATTCGGTGGATTGTACTTATGTGGCGATCAGACTTTGCTGCTCCTATCCTATTGGGTCCTAAGTAGTAACCATTTTCGCAACTATATCTGTTCGGCCCCCTAATTATGGAGCTGACTCTCTGTTATTCTTTCAAGTAAGGAGTTGAGTATTCGATATACTTGAACCTCTCATGGCTAAAGCCACGAGATTCTTGGGTAGTCCGTTCTACCGAACAGAATTAGTAATATATACCACCAAGCTATCCCTGTCGTTCCGACAGTTCGTGTAATCGCTACACGGTAAGCAGTCTTTTTCCTTCAGATAGAATATTCAGGCTGGCATTGAAATCTCGATCATGATGAGTTCCACAGTTCGTACACGTCCATTGTCGTAGCTTCAGATCCTTTACGTCTTTGTTTTTGGTTCCACAACACGAACACAACTGTGAAGAGGCAAAGGTTTTGCCTACAGTAACCACCCTGCGTCCATACCACTTCGCTTTATATTCAAGCAGGGTTCGGAAGTGATACCAAGAAACTTCGCTAATCGCTTTCGCCAGTTTATGATTTTTCATCAGATTCGAGACTTGCAAATCTTCAATCGCAATCAGGTCGTGGTTTTTGACAATGTGCGTTGAAATCTTGTGCAAGTAATCGGTTCTGGCATTGACTATACGTTCGTGGATTCGAGCCACTTGGATTCGCTGCTGATTCCAGTTCGATGACCCCTTCACCCGTCTCGATAAGATCCGCTGCTCCCGAATGAGTTTTTGCTCTATCTTCCGTAGAAATTTGGGATTCGCAAACACTTCACCATTCGATAGAATCGCGAAATCCTTTAACCCAAGGTCAATTCCGACTTCTTGGTTGGTTTTGGGCAAGGCATGCACTTCGGTTTCCACTACCAACGAGACAAAGTATGTACCGGAAGGATTGCGCCGGATGGTAGCGGATTGGATGCGACCTTCGACTTCTCTGGACTTTGCGAAACGAATAACTCCAAGTTTCGGTAACTTGATTTGGTTGCCGTCCACCGCAATGTTTCCGCTCGTGTGTTTCGTTGTATACGCCTGAACCTTGTTTCTTTTGGACTTGAAACAGGGGGCATCGTTTTGTCTCTTGAAAAATCGAGTGAAGGCATCCGCAAGGTTCTTCACAGACGATTGGATCGCAATGCTATCGACTTCTTTTAACCAAGGGAGTTCCTTCTTCAAATTCGGCAGTTCCGAAGAACAGGAATCATACGATAATCCTTTACCGGTTGCTTGGAAGCTATCGTTCCACTTGGCTAAGAAGTGATTAAACACAAACCGACAGCATCCCATGGTTTTAGCGATGAGGACTTCTTGTGCTGGGCTGGGATAGAGACGGAATTGGTAGGCTTTATTTACCAACATGGTTTCACCTCACTTTCTGGTGTTGAATGGTTAGATGAACATAATCACAATCACTTTCAATTCTGAAGTTGTGACCTCAAATACAGGATATCATAGGTTGAATCATTCGAGTGATTATCCCTAAATAACAGTGTTTTGATTGTTTTCAAGAAACACCTGTCGGACAAGGCGTATCTAAAGATACGCCTTGTCCGAAGCCCATTCATCTCACGACTAAAGTCACGAGTGTTCTCGGCTAATTCATAAAAAAAACCATCCCGTTGATGCCGGGATGGGGATGATCGGACTATTGCAGCTTCTATAGCAGTGCCTTGTTGAAACGGTAGCCGGATGTGCCCTCGAATCCAATATGACGGTAGAAGGCGTGGGCAGGCGCACGCTCTACACGGTTGCCGCTTCGCAAAAACAGCTGGCAGCAGCCTTGCTGGCGGGCCCAATCTTCTGCGGCAGCCACCAATCTTTTGCCAAGGCCTTGGCCTCTAAGCTCCTCTGAAACAATCAGTGCGGTAATTTCAGTGATGCAATCCTTCTGTTTGTAGTAAGAAATCACCTGTCTGAGGCCGATCATACCCACAACCTCGTGATCCAGTTCAGCTACAAGGGTGCAGTTGAAAGGATCATTCTCCATGCTTTCCAATCTCTCTTTCATTACGCTAAGCGTAGTCGGGTAGCCGAATTCCCTCAGGAGGGCCGTTACCTTCTCCAGATCATTCATGCCACATTTGCGAATTTGCAGTACGGGTGCCAGGGTGCTACTGTTCATCCTCATATACCTCCACTTTTAGCATAGATGCTGCCTTCTTGGCTATCGTCCGCGCGGTTTCCACATCGTCCGCCGTACTTAGAGCTACGGCCATCCGCCGTCCCGGGCGGGTTACGGGCTTGCCGAACACACGGACCTGGGTACGGGGAAACGCCAACGCCTTGTCCACTCCGCTTACCGCAAAATTCCGGCTTTCCTTCTCTGCCTTTAATGTAGCCGACGCGCCGGGAGCCAGCAATCTGACCTCCTCCAGCGGAAAACCAAGAATTGCCCTCACATGCACGGCAAATTCAGATAGATCCTGCGTAACCATGGTGACCATGCCCGTATCATGCGGCCTTGGCGACACTTCGCTGAACAGTACCCCCTCCGGGGTAAGAAACAGCTCAACTCCGAACAATCCCAGACCGCCCAACCGATCGGTTACCGCCTTGGCCATAACCTGGGCTTCTGCCAGAAGCTCGGCTCCCATGCCATGCGGCTGCCAGGATTCAACATAATCCCCGTCCTGCTGAATATGTCCGATAGGGGGACAAAATACGGTTCCCGAGACGGTTCGTGCAGTCAACAAGGTAATTTCGCTATCAAAGGTGACAAAAGCTTCAACAATGACACGTGTACCCTTGGCTCTGGCTCCCTGCAAAGCGGTATTCCAGCATGCAGCCGCATCCTCAGGCTTGCGGCAGACGCTCTGGCCCTTGCCGGATGAGCTCATAATCGGCTTAATTACACAAGGTGTGCCCAGCTCGTCCACCGCCCGGCGCAGCTCGTCCAGGCTGTCCGCGAAACGGTAGGCCGCCGTCGGCAACCCCAGCTCTTCAGCGGCCAGTCGGCGGATGCCCTCCCGGTCCATCGTCAGCCGGGCTGCAAGCGCCGTCGGCACTACGAAGAATCCTTCCGCCTCCAGCTCCTGCAGAGCCGTGGTGGCAATCGCTTCAATCTCGGGTACGATCACATCGGGCTTCTCCTGGCGGATCAGCGCCTTAAGCGCCGCTGCATCCAGCATATCCACAACATACGATCTGTGGGCCACACCCATCGCAGGCGCATGCTCATAATGATCTACGGCTATCGTCTCCACGCCAAGGCGCTGAGCTTCAATGATCACTTCCTTGCCCAGTTCGCCGCTGCCCAGCAGCAGCAGCTTGCGGCTGTGAGCTGAAAAAGGAGCTCCCCACATGGTCAATTCCAACCTCTTTCGGCAATGGGACTGTTTATGTTTCGTTTCAGAAACACAACAGTTTCATTGTAAATTTACATACTTCTTTATTTTCTTTCATCATCGGTAAGATTGCAAGCCTTCTTCGACATTTTCCTACAAATTTCACAGTTATTTGTCCACGATATCGTCGAAAGATTTCTCCAATTGCTGAAGCTGGCCTCCCAGATCGGCCCAATGCTCCGCTGAATCACCCCCTTTCAGCAGACCCGACAGTGCCTGCTCCTGTTCAGAGAGCAGCTCCTGCAGCTGCTCAGCTGCCTGTGCCTGTGCGCTGGCCGCCTGCGCGGCATAGAAGTCAAGCAGCGGCTCCTCCTGAAGTGCTGCCGCCTGCGCGGCCGCCTCTTTCAGAAGCGGCTCCAAAGCCGTTCTGAGCTGGTCCCGGCCCGGCCCTTCGAAGAAATGGCGCGGGTTCTTGAACATATTCCATAAGGCAGACATGTCCGGCGGAGGAAGCACACACTCCAGACTTACCGGGGAAGACCAGTCTGTGCCGGACTTCTCCAGAAGCTCCAGTTCCTCCGCCGGTATGGACAGTTCTACCGCTGCCGCTGAGGTCGCCTCCTGAACCAGCTTGCGGCCGGCCGCCTCCAGGCGCAGGGTGGTAGCCCACAACTCCTGTTCCAGCTCCCGCTGTGCCGTCCGCCATAGCTCTGCTCCGCAGGCGGAGAACACATCCTTCAGACTACCGCCCTGCTCACGCAGCACTGAAGGATGGAAGGATTCCTGGAACCAGCGGCCGAAGGCGAAGCCCAGCCGCTGGCGCACATGGTAGACAAGTTCCTTCCCTTCCTGCCGCAGATCGCGGGCCGGACGCTCCTCACTAGCCAGCAGTGCAAGCCGCTGCTCCGCCAAACTGCGCCGCTCCTGAAGCTGGCGCATTCCCGCCTCGCGTTCACCCGCTTGCCGGGAGGCCAGCTGCTGCCATTCCTCGGCCCGGCGGCGGACGGCAGCCAGACTCTCCTTCGCTGCGTTAAGTGACAGCCGGGGCAATTCCTCCCCGGCAAACGCCCATAACGTCTGCTCGAACTGGAGAAAGCCTGAGCTTGCGAAGCTGTCCTGCTTCTGCTGCGTTTTGCCCTCCAGCGCCAGCAAGCTGGACAACGCATAAATCCGCGGCGCCCGAAGCCCTGCTGCCCGCAGGTTCTGCAGCACATGGTCCTTTACCTGCTGCAGTTCATCTTCCCCGGAGGCCAGATCAGAGGCGTTGAGAATAAAGAACATTTTGTCGAGTGCGAAACTGTCCTTGATCCGCCCCAGCTGGGCAAGCAGCCCGCGATCAGCCTTGGAAAAGGCATGGTTGTAATAAGTTACGAAGCAAATGGCATCCGCGTCCTTCATATACCCGAAGGTTACTCCGGTATGCCGGGCATGCAGTGAATCGGCTCCCGGTGTATCGACCAGTACAATTCCGCTCTCCGTCAGGGGACAGCCATAGTACAGGTCAATTCCCTTGATGAAGCAGGCGCGCGACTCCTCGGCCACCAGACCGCGATATTCCTCCAGGTCTACGGTTCTTACCGTGCCCAGCCGCGGCTCGGCTTCCGCCCAGCCTGCGGCCGCAGCCCGCAGGAATCCGGCATGAGGCAACGCCGAAGGGTGGATTCCCCGCAGCGGGAGTGCTTCGAGCGCGGCAACCCATGAGTGGCGCTGCGGCGTGCCCAGCTGCAGCACATCGAAGGAGTGGGTGATATCCTCCCACACTTCTTCGGGGCTCTTCATTGTCACGGCGGCGCTGCCGTGCCGGAAGTCCCCTTCCGGCGCCAGAATACGGCCGACGGCGGCTGTGGCGGGATGCGGAGACACAGGCAGCACCTCTTCGCCCAATAGCGCATTGGCGAAGGAGGATTTGCCGGCGCTGAACGCTCCGAACAGCGCCAGGGTGAAGCGGCCGCGGCGGAGGTCCTCCGCCCGTGCCGCCAGGCTGCGCGCGGCCGAAGCCATCGCCGGCTCGCTGCGCAGCAGCCCTGCCGCGGCATCCAGCGCCGCCGCGGCCTTGTTCAGCCGGCGGCGCCCGCCCGCCGGCAGAGCCGTGCCCGCCGCTATGCCTGCGGCGGCGGGGGCCTGCCCGGCCGCGCGTTGCGGCCGGGCTTCACGCGCAACGCCGCCCGCAAGAGCGGGGGCGCGCGGGGTTGCCCTCACCGCCGGCAGCAAGCCGGGGGTGAGGGGGCGGCGCGGCGGCAGCAGCGCCGCAAGGGCCTGCGCGCGGGCGGCAGCCGCGCGGTCAAGGGCAGCGAGCGCGGCGGCGGCCTGCGCCTGGCCGCTGAGCGCCTGCTCGCGGCGCGTTAGCTCCGCGCGCTGCGCCTCCAGCAGCGGCGGCAGCTTGCTCAGCAGCCGCTCGCCCAGGTCAAGGGCGGCGCGGCGGTAGCCGCTCTTGATCTCTGCCGCCACCGAGCGGCAGAGATTCAGCAGCGCCTCGCCCGCAGACCCGCTTCCCGGCTTCACTGCAGCAGCCAGCCAGTCCTGGCTTACCACCGGGAACTCCTGCTTCAGAGTTGCCTCCGCCTCCTCTGACCACAGCCCAAGCTGCTCTCCCCAGCTGCGCACCTCCTGAATCAGATGCCACTCCAGCTGCGCGGACAGCTCTTGGGACAGACCGGCATGCCAAGCCTCAAGGCGGCTCCACCGCTCCTTCTCCCGCCTGGCCGCCGTGGACAACAGCCCGGTACGGAAGCCCGGGCTTACGCTCTCGACATAGCTCCCCGCCGCTTCCCTTACGTTCGCCGGCATCAGGTTCGTATTGCCGAGCAGCGCATCAACACGGCTGCGCAGCCCGGTCCGGGCCTGCTCGGGCAGGAGCTCCAGCCGCGCATTCGCTTCACTCAGCGACTGAAGCTCCTGCTCCACAGCTTCCGGTGCGTCAGCCAGTAGACCCAGCAGACGTTCGCGCTCCTCCTCCTGCTGCTCGCGGAACGCCTGCACAGATAATTCCGCGGTATGCTGAAGCGAACGCTGCAGACTGAATTGCAGCAGCGGCTGCCGCTGTTCCAGCAAGCGGCCAATCAGGCCAATCAAGCTGTCCCACTGGTTCAGTCCATGATCCTGAACCTTAAGCGAGGTGAAGAGCAGTCCTTCATACTGGACACCCCAGCCCTGGAAAGCGCTTTCCAGCTGCCGCTGATAGAGCTTGATCGAAATCTCATCCTCGCGGTGCTTGTCAATCTGGTTGACGATCAGATACAGCGGCTTGCCCGAGTCGCTTAGATTCTTGGCAAAAGCGAGATTATTCTCAGATTGCACATGGTTGTAGTCCATGACATAGAACACGATATCGGCAAGGTGGAGAGCGGACTGCGTTGCAGCTTGATGTCCCTCATCCGTAGAATCCACGCCTGGCGTATCGAGCAGCACGCCATAGCTGCCAAGCAGCGGAGCCTTTGTCCATACCTCGATGGCCGAATATTCGGCGCCGCTCCGGCACATCTCCGCCAGCTGGGCGGGAATGCCTTCGCTTGGCAACTGGACCGCCAGGTCCTCTCCGTTCCGGGAATGGACCCGCACGCGAGGCTTGCCATGGCGAATCGATACAATGTTCGCACTGGTAGGTACAGGACCGGAAGGCAGCACCGGACTGCCGCACAGCCGGTTGATCATGCTTGACTTGCCTGCCGAGAAATGCCCGCAGAAGCCCAGCGTCAGCTCGGCGGCGCCCGCCTTGCGTTCCAGATCGGCAATAATTTCTGCCGACCCCTCATCCCCCCACAACTCCATCTGCTTTTTTAGCCGGTGCAGCAAGGTGGACAGTTCACCCACAGCTTCACTGCTCCGTTTTACCTGTTCTGTTCCCATCACGACCCCGCCTCCGCTTTATACTCAACCTCATTTTCGTATCGTTCAGCCCGCTTGGGATGTTTACACTGTCTTGACACAAGAATAGAATAATTACATTTTATCACCAGTTCGCCACAAATCAAATACACACTACTTACAAAATAACCTATAATCCCCCATAAAAAGCGCTACTATTATCGCTATATCCTCTAACCCCCTAATTTGGATTCGAGTATTCATAAAGATCCGATTCAATGCCATCTATTGCTACTTTTGCAATCTCTTTTGGATTAGACTTGGGTCCGTGAAGTTTATCATATTTTAAAAGGTCAAATACTGATAATCAGTTGCTTCTACACTTCAATTAGTATCTTGCAAATTGACATTATGATAATATGATGAATATAATATTTTGTAACATTTTTTGTAGAGGGTGTTTAAATGCCATATCCTAAAGGTCATAAAGTAAAGGTTCGCAATCATATTCTTGACAGTGCTGCTCAAGCCTTTAGAAAGAATGGGATTCGAGAGTCAAGTGTCCCTTCTATCATGAAGGGGGCTGGCTTAACACATGGGGGATTTTATTCGCATTTTGAAAGTAAAGAACAACTGATTGCTGAAACGTGTAGCAATATTGTAAATCATACTATTGATATTTTGCAGACAGTTGCGCTAGAGGAGAATACCGAATCGAAATTCGATGCCGTTATTAATTATTATTTAAGTCCGTACCATCGAGACCATATCGAGGGGGGCTGTATTATACCGACACTTTCCGGCGAAATATCTCAGTCTTCAGAAGAGATAAGAGAAATATTTAGTCAAGAGTTGGATCGATTTATCGAATTTATCTCAGATATTGCAGGATGTGATAAGTCTACCGGCGGGGTAGTGCTGAGCATTATGATTGGATCGCTTATATTGGCAAGAGGTGTACAAGATCCCGTATCGAGCGATAACATTCTTGCTGCAGGGAGAACACATGCTATGAATGTTTTACATTCCAATTCAGCCAGATGAAGAATTTAATATTCGGGGGGAATCATTATGAAAAAAGCCATTTTCCTAGATTTTTACGGAACAGTTGTACATGAAAATGGACCACAGTCCTATAAAGTGATTGAGAGAGTATTCAATAGTGGAAATGCAAGTTCTCCGGAAGAAGCCGTGCTACATTGGAGTCATACGTTTCAGAAAAGATTAGAGGGCGCACAGGGGGATAATCATCGCTTACAGTATGACCTCGCTCTCGAGAGCTTTGAAGAAGTCCTGGACCATTTTAATTCTAAGGAGAATGCCAAAGAACTATGTGATCTGATGGTTGACCACTGGTGCAACCCACCAATCTATGACGACGCAAAAAAGTTCTTGAGATACTCAAATCTCCCCATTTATTTCGTGACAAATAGTGATGATTCATTCATAAATCAAGCTATAAATAACCACGGATTAAAAGCGAATGGAATTATTACTAGCGAGCAGGCCAAATATTCAAAACCTATGAAAGAAATTTTCTTGTATGCTCTCGAAAAATCGGGTTTGAAGGCTCATGAAGTAGTACATATTGGAGATTCATTGAGCAGTGATATTGAGTGCGCGAACGCAGCAGGAATAGAAGCAATTTGGTTAAATCGGTACAACAAACCTGTGCCTACAGGGATAACTGCAGCATCCAACTTTGAAGAAATCCCCAAATATATTAGCCTGAGTAAGGGTCAGTAAACACCTCCAGTTATGTTATAGAAGTAAGTATAATAGGCCAGGGTTCAGTCTTAATTGTATGTCCACAGTGAAATTGCACGCTTCTGTAATTCCAAAAAAGAAGTCCCGGCAGCCATCAAACGGCTGCCGGGACTTCTTGTAATCACACGGACTACATGATCCATGCGGATCACTTAGCCATATCTATGGGTAGCTTAAGCTGTTTCCAGTACAGGCAACAGGATTTCAAATACCTTGCCGTGCTGAAGAATGGTCAGGCCGCGGGCTTTGTCTCTCATCACAACAACCTCAGGCTTTACGGACATCCGCTCCAGGTAATGCTCAGGTACGTCGCCGGAATGGCTGATCGTGATGCCTTCAACTTCCTGCTCTTCATTCTCTTCCAGCGGGCTGTCCACTACGCGGTCAAAAATATCGGAAAATACTTCAAAATTATTGGTGTATACAGAAATGCATTTCATCTCTATCCCATCCTCTTCTTCATCTCTAAGTCTTTAACTGCCGGCTGCTTGTTCTTAGTTTTGCTGACTACAGCCGTTTTCATACGTTTCTTGCCTTCCCGGCACACATCGAGCAGCGGACAGACCTGACATTGCGGGTTCTGCGCCTTGCAGTGGTACCTTCCAAAGAAAATCAGCCGGTGATGCGTCAGCGTCCATTCGTCTCGCGGGACCGCCTTCATCAGCTTCTTCTCCACCTCCAGCACCGAATCCTTCCAGCCAGCCAGGGCCAAACGTTTGGATACCCTTTCCACATGGGTATCCACAGCGATGGCCGGCACGCCAAAAGCATTCGAAACCACGACATTGGCCGTCTTGCGCCCAACACCCGGCAAGGTTACCAGATGATCATGAGCCTGTGGAATTTCGCCGCCGTACTGTTCAATCAGAATGGCGCAGAGGCTCTGAATATGCTTGGCCTTGTTGCGGTACAAGCCGATTCGGCGGATATCTCCCTCCAGCTCCTCTGCCGGAACTGACACATAATCAAGCGGCGTTTTGTACTTCTGGAACAGGTCTACAGTAACCTTATTGACGGTCGCATCTGTGCATTGGGCAGACAGCAACACCGCGATAGTCAGTTCAAAAGCGTTGCTGTGATTCAGCTCGCAATGTGCGTCCGGGAACAAGTCACCGATGGTATCCAGAATGTGGCGGACTTGTGATGCATTCATAAGGTTCCCCCTCTACGGAGCAATAACCTCCGGTACAATCGCGAGGCGTCTTCTCTGATGTAAGGAAATATAAGCAAAGTATGTATTGTAACGTATAGTTTCATACATTTCAAGCAGATACATGACTGGCTGTATATTTCAAAAAAAACGTCTTGAAGCAGGAAACCCTGATTCAAGACGGTGATTCTCACGGAATTCCACCATTAAGCTTATTGTTTCGCAATCTCAACTACAATATCGTTATTGAAATATACTATAATATTATCATTTTCTTTGAGAGATTGCACGGATAATGTAGTGTCACCTTGATGAATATATACATTTGGAGCCAAATAGAAGTTGTAATTGTTGTCATCCAGATTGGTGCGTTTCACTGTAATCTTATTATTTGCCGCATCGAAGCGGGAGAACATCCGGCTCTGCTGCGGCAGCACCCGGATCAGGGTTGCACCGTCGGCATCTTTTCTGACTTCAATCCGGTCAGCTGCAGTGATAGTGCTGAGGGCAGTGCTGGTAGCCGAGTCACGGGTAATTCTGACCGCACCCGCTACCGAAATATTCTGCACAGTACCCGTGAAATCACGAATCGCCATGGCTCCGGTAGTTGCATCCACTGCTGTAACCTGTCCCGCAATTACCTTCACCAGTTGGATTGCAATCGGTGAGCTGCCATCAAAGGTAATATTCAGGAAATCTCCAGCCTTCAGGTCAGCCAGATTAAGCGCTTGTCCACTCTCATTTGTAATCGGACTAACGGAGGTATACATTTCTGAAGTGCCCCCGGACCACTTCACACCCAACTTGCCGGCTGTAGTATTCACGGAAGCCACTTCCACCTGCATAGCGGATTTGACGCGCAGCACGGCGATGATATCCTGGTTCTCCGACAGAACGGCTGTAACTGCACTATTAACAGGAATATCAGTAATAACAGCATTTTTGCGGCCAAAATAATCAATACCTGCCGGATACGGCAAAGTGAGGCTCTCCCCATTGGTCGTCTTCATGGCGAAGGTTCTGCTTGAAGTATTTATGGCAGTTACCACTCCCTCATAACCTGTGCTGATCTTCACCGACAGCGCCCGCTGTCCGATGGAGACCACATCCACCTTACGGTTCTCGGCGAGCCGTAGTGCCATGCCGCTTATGGTTGGTGTTGCCACGCCATCATAAGCCAGCTTGGTATTGAGGTCTAGCTGAACGACATGTGGTTTCTTATTGCTGTCTGTAATGGTAAGCAGCTGAGTTTTGGTATTATAGTCCACTACCACCGCTGCGTTGTATTGTTCAATCTGGCGGCTTAACACTTCGATCCGGGTAACCTGTTCACTTGCATTCAACGTCAGCCGGATATTGTCCCCGCCTGTCTGGTCAGCGATCAGATCGGCAGTAACCGGGTTTACCGTGTTGGGAATGCTTACGGCCGGGGTGGGTGCCAGCAGTTTAACTTCTCGGGTGCCATCGGCTTTTTTGTAAACGACGGAAGAATCCGTCAATTCGAACAACACGCCGTCCACCGTGCGTTCAACTCCTTGGGTTACCTCTACCGAACGGATCAGATTATCCTTGATCGTGTATTTCACAGCTGAATTCGGCTTCAACTCAGCCGCGGTCAGTACCGCATTTGCTGATCTGAAAATCGTTGTACCATCCTCCCAAGCAAAGGTCTCCGCAGCACCCTCGGCATTTTTGAAGCTGATTTTTTTGCCTGTGAGGTCAATGCTCTGGATCGTGCCGGTATTGGTCTTATTCACCACTCCGGAAGTTACCTGGACCTTAACCACTTTATGGGAGCCGCTGTAGGTTTCACGGTGCAATGTGACTACACTGCCTGTGGAAATCGCCGCAGCATCTATCTTGTTGCCGTTCCCATCCACAAACGGAGTATCGGCATCATAGAAATATTCATCATATGTTGTTGCCGACTCCAGCCAGAGCTTGTTTCCCGGCACAATTTTGGCGAGACTGCCGGACAGGGTCTCCACCTGTGGTGTAGGATCAGTTACTTCAATATAAGCAGCATTGTAGGTTGAGCCGATAACCGTTACTTTGGTGTAGGGCTGCAAGTCGTTCAAGCTGATTCTGGCCTCGGAGGTGCTGGTGAAATAAGCGGTATTCGCATTCAGATTAAAGGTCGTGTTGAGGCCGCTCCCGTCGCCGAACAGAGACAGCTTGCCATCCTTCAGCTGGCTGATCGTACCCTTGGCGGTGTTGTCATACTCCAGGGTATTATGGGCCTCTGCCCGGCTGAAGAACGTAGTCAACTGCGCACGGGTTACCGCTCCTTGGGGATCAAAACGTTTGCCGTCCACGCCGTTGGCCAGGCCAAGACTTACCGCTGCGTTAATGTACCCGCGTTTGCTGGGAGATACCTTAGCGTCATCAGCGAAGCCCGTAGGCTGATTGCCGACTGCAGCGGCGTCTCCGTCTTTGCCCAATGCACGGATCAACAGTTCTGCCACCCATTCGCGGGAAGCCGCACGTTCGCCCCATGAAGTCTTGAGATTGCTCTCTGCCATCTCTGCCGTCTTGTTCAGCAGCCCTTGCTGCAAGGCATACACTACATAAGATTTATAATAATTGGACACCTTGAAATTATCCGGCAACACTACAGACGTATTGGCATCCACATTGCCCTGCAGCTTCATGAAACGCAGAGCCATAAGTACAGCTTCCTGCTGGGTCACAGAATCTCCGGGACGGAATTGTCCGTTGTTCCCGACCACAATGCTCTGGGAAGCCAATTTATAAATATGTTTTTCGGCCCAAAAACCGGTTTTTACATCTTTGAATGCTCCGGTGACCGTGGCTGCTGCTGGCGATATTGTTGGTGCTGGTGTTGCTGTTGCTGTTGCTGTTGCTGTTGCTGTTGGTTTGGCTGTCGCTGTTGGTTTGGCTGTCGCCGTTGGTTCAGCTGTCGCTGTTGGTTTGGCTGTCGCTGTTGGTTTAGCTGTCGCTGTTGGTTTAGCTGTCGCTGTTGGTTTAGCTGTCGCTGTTGGTTTAGCTGTCGCTGTTGGTTTAGCTGTCGCTGTTGGTGCGGCGAACGCCGCGCCGGCTCCGCCGAACACCAGTGTTCCTGTAAGGACAGCAGATGCTACCTTGGAAGAATAGGCACTCAGCGTACGTTGTGATCTTTTTTGCGCGGACAATAGGTTGTTCCCCTTTCTATATCCCAAAAAAAGTTATTGGTTGCTGCCCTTTGTAAATGGATGCTCCAGATCGACATGGCCCATCAGACTCTCAATCTGCTCGCCATCTACCAGCACTTCGAGGCTCTTGACCTCCGGAAACTGGAAATAGGTCTGGGTCAATGCGCTGATTGCATAAGCTTCCCCGCCCGCTCCGAGTTGAGCTTCCACCGGTTTGTGGATATCAATCAATACCTGACCGTCGGCAAATTTCAGCGACAACAGCTCAATTTTTTCCCACAGCGGTACCAAATCCTTGTTCTCGCTGGTCTGCAGCGCCTTGAAGGCTTCGGTATATTTCTCTGTGTCGTCCGCGAAGCTGATTTCAGCCTTGGCAGGCACAAGCTCCATAATCTGTGAATCTGTGTAATACACATCAATGCTCTGGCTCTGCTTCTCGGCCGCTGCAGGTGACGTTTCCGGAGCCGGACTGGCGGTTTCCGCTGGTGCCGGTGTCTGTGTCGGTGCCGGGGTGCTTTCTGCATCGTTTGAAGCTTCCGGGGCAGTATTGCTGTTGTTCTCGTCGGCACCGCTGGCTACAGCCGGTGTAGCCAGGTTCGCTCCGTTATTCGGAGCCGCTGCCGGTTTATCCCCACAGCCGGCGATTACCGCCATCAATAGAATCGCTATACCTGCTGTACTTAGTTTAGGTCTGATCATCATTCCGCCTCCTTTAGATGAATACAGGCAGACAGCTACTGCAAAGCGGCTTAGCCCTGGTTGAAGGGCGCAAGCTGACTTTGCAGCATATGTCTGCCGCGTACAACATTTATTTCAGTCCGAGATATTCTTTGATTCCTTTGACCATGGAGGCCGCAACCTTGTTCTGCAGCTCTTCTGTAAACAGCAGCGCCTCATCCTTCTTGTTGCTGAGGTAGCCGATCTCAAGCAGCACCGCAGGCATTTTGGTCTCCCGGATCACATGGAAATTGCCGTAGCGCACTCCACGGTCGCTGAGTCCGGTTGCCTGAACGAGATATTTGTGCATCACAGCAGCAAATGCCTTGCTCGACTCCCTCTGGTAATAGGTTTCCGTGCCGCTGGCCGCTGTGGACCCGCTGTTGGAGTGAACAGAAATGAACAGGTCTGCTTGGAGATTATTCGCAATTGCTGCCCGCTCCTTCAGCTCCAGGAAGGTATCATCACTGCGGGTCAGCACCACATCAATATTGTTCTCTTGCTTCAGCAGCGCTGCCGCTTTAAGGACGATGGCCAGATTTACATTCTTCTCGTATTTGCCCGTTACACCCACTGCGCCTGAATCCTTGGCTCCGTGCCCGGCATCCAGCACTACCTGCTTGCGTCCGCTGTTTCCAGGTTGGGTAGTTGTATCCGCAGGATTCGCAGCATTTAGGTCAATGACGATCAGCCTGGAGCTGTCATCACCGGAAATATTCACATTATAATTCTTCGCTGAATTTAGGTCGATCACAAAACGAACAGTATACGGGCTGGTATTGTAAAGGGAATACCTCACTCCCGATACATCCGGATGACCTGTCACCGCCAGACTGCCGTTCAGATCAGGACTCAATAGCTGTCCTGTGCCGAACAGGTCCGAGAAGGTGGTATTGGGCAGATCGATTACGATCCGGTTCGGACCCGTAATCTTCGATACTGCGGGATCTGTGTTGCCGCTGATGGCAATGCTCAAGCGGTTCTCATTAAAGCTGAGGCCGTTGACCAACGCCAGATTGCTGGTGGTCTCCTCCGAAGGTGTAGCTTCTCCTGTACCTGCTCCGCCGTTATCTGCGGGTATTTCCGGGGTAATAAGGTCTACGATCTTAGCCGTATTGTCCCAATTGACCGTAAGGCCAAACTGCTCACCGATGAAGCGGATCGGCACCAGTGTCGTATCCGTGCGAAGCACTGGAGCTTCGGTCAGAATTAAAGTCTTGTCGTCTACCGATGCTGCCGTCTGATTGACTGCGAGTCTGACAATTTTGCCCTCTTGCTCAATAGTAATGGTCTTGCTCTGCTGGTTCCAGCCCACCTTATAACCCAGATTCTCGGCTATCATCCTGAGAGGGACCATAACAGTGCCATTTACATTCTCTACCTGGGTGTTCTGCCCTGCCTTTAGTTCCTTGCCGTCCAGAACAATCTTGCTGTTCACGGCAGCGGCATGTCCTGTTTGCGGAATAAACCATACAAACAGCAGCACCAACAGCATACAACCTAATTTCTTCATCCTTCACCTCTAAGAATCTAGTATTCCGCCCGAGAACGGCGTTCATGATGCGTAGCCTGACAACCTTCGACCTCTATTAGACGCCTGTAATCCTTAAAAGTTGCGAATATATTCCATAGATTAACCCGAAAGAGTTACCGAATTATTCTTCCTGCCTGCTATAAACCGAGATACTCCTTGATTCCTGCTGCGATTTCTCCAGCCAGCCTGTCCTGCAGAGCTTCGCTGTACAACAAGACGTCATCGCTGGTATTGGTCAAATATCCTGCCTCCAGCAGCACCGCAGGCATACTCGTTTCCCTTGTCACATGCAGGCTTTTGCTGCGTATTCCGTTATCCTTAAGTCCGGTTCCCGCCACCAGATGCTTATGCATAATCCGTGCCAGCGGCAGACTGTCACTGCGGGAATAGTAGGTCTCGCTTCCGGTAACCTTGCTCCAATTCTTGATCGTAGAAGGCATGGCATTGGCATGCACGGAGACAAACAGACTTGCCTTGGCCGTCTCGGCGATCTTCACACGGTCTGCCAGGCTGAGTGTAATATCCTCTGAACGGGTATACACCACCTGTACCAGCCCTTCAGCTTCCAGCACAGCTCCCGCCTTGCGGATGACCGCGAAATTAAAGTCCTTTTCCTGCTTCTTGGAGACACTGATCGCTCCGGGCTGTGACCCGCCATGACCGGCATCCAGCACAACAACCGGCTTGCCATTCAGAGCCAAGTCTGCCGGGGCTGAGCTTACCGCGTCTACGTTCAAATCAATGGTTACCAGCCCTGTGGCTGCATCCGTGCTCAGCATATAAGGCTGGTCCGCCAGGGTCTCGATTACAAAGCGTACAGTTGGCGGACTGACAGTGAACAGAGCATAACGTATATCAGTGATGCCGGGGTATCCGCTGATATCCAGCTTGCCCTGGTAACCTCCGTTGCTGCCTGCCTGCGGCAGCAGGCCACTGCCCGTGAAGTCCGCAGCGAAGTTCGCTCCAGGGAAATCCACAACAATCCGGTCAGGACCCGTGATCTTCGTGACGACTGGTGTCACACCGCCCGAAGCGGCAATGATCAGCTGGTTCTCCGCGAAGATGGCACCTTTGACCAGCGGCGCTTCCACAGCGGTGTTGCCGTCCTGCGGCAGCGGGCTGGCTGAAGATCCCGGCAGGTATTCGATTGGAGCCGGCGTCTGTGTTGCCGTTCCGTTGACCGGCACCTGACTGGCAGTTGCGCCCGGAGTAGGCGACGGGACAGCGCTTGGCTGCGGCGTATTCACAGCCAGCTCCGGCGCGCTGGTTCCTGCCGTAGTGCCAAGGCTGCCCGCTTCGGTAACGCTCTCATTCACCGCTGCGCCACTGCCCGTCAGATACACGGTTTTGTCCTTGTTGTCCCAGCCCACCTTCAGCCCAAATTGCTCCCCGATGAAGCGGATCGGCACAAGTACCGTGCCTCCTGACTGTTTCGGGGCGGCGTTAAGGTCCAGACTCACACCGCCTGACGTGGCCTGCTTGCTGCCTACAGCCAGCGCTACACTTTTGCCTGCCTGCTGTACGGTAACAACACGCGACTTCTGCTCCCACAGCACCTCAAAGCCCAGATTCTCCACCACAACGCGGATTGGAATCATTACGCTCCCGTCCACATTCTCCAGAACAATTCCACTGGGCAGCGGCAGCTCCCGGTTGTCCATAATGATCTTGCCCGGTCCTGCTGCGGCAGCAGCTTCACGGCCAGTGAAGGAAAGCAATAACAGCGGTAGTAATAATAGCAGCAATACCCTGTAGCTGGTTCTTCTCATTCTTTTCTCTCCTTCTGCTAATTGTGGACACATAGAGTTGCCGGACACGACACCATTCTCCAAACTTTTCCTCTCCGAATATGAATATACTGATTATAGCAAAAAAACTTCTATTTCCGACAGCCGGAAATAGAAGTTTTGTGTAAAATTTGTAAAACCTTCTGCTAGACTTCCCGGCCCAGCAGTTTAGGAGAACAGCTTGGCTGCATGAAGTTCCTCATAAGCTGTAATCTCGTCCGCATGCTGAAGCGTCAAGCCGATATCATCCAGCCCCTGCAGCAGAAACTGGCGGCGGTGCTCATCCAGCTCAAAGGTAATCTCCAAGCCGTAATTGTCGTTCAGCTTGTTATTCTCAAGGTCAACGGTCAGCTGATATCCATCATGCTCTGCGGTGCGTTTAAACAGCTCATCCACCTGGCTCTCGGACAACTTGATCGGCAGAATCCCATTCTTGAAGCAGTTATTATAGAAGATATCTGCGTAAGAAGGCGAGATGACGACCTTGAAGCCGTAGTCCAGAATGGCCCAAGGTGCATGCTCCCGGGAGGAGCCGCAGCCGAAGTTGGCCCGTGAGATCAGCACTGAAGCCCCCTGGTAACGCGGCTTGTTCATCTCGAAAGTTGGATTGTCCTGACCTGCCTCATCAAAACGCCATTCATAAAAAAGAAATTGGCCAAACCCGGTACGTTCGATCCGTTTCAGAAACTGCTTTGGTATAATCGCATCCGTATCTACATTAACCCGGTCTACCGGGGCTACGATTCCTGTTAACTTTGTAAATGCATCCATTATATGATCCTCCCGCTTTCTCTTGGTCTATACGCTGACAGCTTCGGTCTTGTAATTCCAGTCGCGAATGTCGGTGAAATGTCCTTCAATCGCAGCCGCTGCCGCCATTGCCGGAGAAACCAGATGGGTGCGTCCGCCGCGTCCCTGGCGTCCTTCAAAGTTGCGGTTCGAAGTCGAAGCGCAGCGTTGTCCAGGCTGCAGAACATCCGGGTTCATCGCCAGGCACATGCTGCATCCCGCTTCCCGCCATTCGAAACCAGCTTCAGTAAAGATTCTGTCGAGACCTTCTTTCTCCGCCTGCAGCTTGACCCGGCCGGAGCCTGGTACAACAATCGCAGTCACTTGGGAAGATACCTTGTGTCCTTGGGCTACCTGAGCAGCCGCCCGCAGATCCTCAATCCGGCCGTTGGTGCAAGAGCCGATAAACACATAATCAATCGGAATTTCGGAGATCGGCGTGCCTGGAGCCAGGTCCATATATTCAAGCGCTTTTTCAGCAGCTTTGCGTTCATTCTCGGTAGTGAAATCAGCCGGATTCGGCACGCTGGAGGTAATATCCGCGCCCATGCCCGGGCTTGTGCCCCAGGTAACCTGCGGAATCAGGGTTTGCACATCAAATTCAAGGGTAGTGTCATATTGTGCACCTTCGTCGCTGACCAGTTGCTTCCATCTCTCGACTGCAGCGTCGTAAGCTTCGCCTTGCGGCACATATTCACGTCCACGCAGGTAGTTGAAGGTTGTTTCGTCCGGCGCAATCAGTCCCGCTCTTGCCCCGCCTTCGATCGACATGTTGCAGACCGTCATGCGCTCTTCCATCGACAGCTCGCGGATCACTTCACCGGTGTATTCAATTACATAACCAGTTGCGAAATCCGTGCCGTATTTGGCGATTACGCCCAGGATCAAGTCCTTCGCGGTAACTCCGGGATTGCGTTTGCCGGTGAAACGGATCTCCATCGTCTTGGCCTTGGACTGCTGCAGACATTGTGTAGCGAGCACATGCTCGACTTCACTGGTACCAATCCCGAACGCCAATGCGCCAAAAGCACCGTGAGTCGAGGTGTGGCTGTCGCCGCAGACAATTGTTTTGCCTGGATGAGTAAGTCCGATTTCCGGACCCATAACGTGAACGACCCCCTGATCAATGTTGTCCAGATCATACAGCTTCACTCCGAAATCGCGGCAGTTCTGCGACAGCGTATCAATCTGCTGCTTGGAGATCGGGTCCTTAATGTTGTAACGGTCGGTAGTCGGCACGTTATGATCCATGGTTGCGAAAGTAAGCTCCGGACGGCGTACCTTGCGGCCGCTCAGGCGAAGTCCCTCAAAGGCCTGCGGAGAAGTAACCTCATGCACCAGGTGCAGGTCGATATACAAAATACTCGGTTTATTGTCCTCTTGATGAATCACGTGATTGTCCCAAATCTTCTCAAACATTGTCTTGTTGCCCATAGTTTCACCTCATTAGTAGAATCGTTCATTGGAAGAAAGCGTGGAGTCTCTCTTGTATGGTCTAAATATAACATCGGACTGCTTATAATTCCAAGATATGATATCTATAATGGTGATAGGCTCAGGCTATAAGTTAGGCGGATGGAACAAAAAAATCCGATGAGAAGCGAATCCTACGTGCTCGGCAAAAAGAAGCCGTCAAAGTCCATCTGTCAGGAACTATCGACAGTTGCACTTACAATGACAGCTTTCACCGAAGCATTAGCATTAAATGAATTACTTATTAAAAAGGGCGCCATGCTCACCACCCTGTTTTTACATAAAACGATGTTGATACAAGGCTTAATTATTTCTTCTTGTACCCGAAATCCGGTATAGCCGTCCATCTTTTGCGCAGTTCATGAGCCGCGGCTTTAGGCTTTCGTTCCCGGGTGAAGATCCCTTTTTTGTTACCCTGTACACGGATAATTCCCTGGCTCGTAGCAAAGTCTGCGAAATTCCAAACCTGTTCGCCCACAAAATCCGTAAACTCGTCGAAAATCTCGTGATTTGCTCTGTAGAACTCCACCTGATATTCTTCCGTGAACATAGTCGGCTCCACATCATGAAGTCCGGCTACGGTATCTGTTCCATATTCGGTCATCATCATCGGTTTGCCCGGACAACGCTTGCTCCAAGCTTCAAGTTCAACCCGCAACTTGCCTTTGGCCGATTCAAGATCTCCCCCGTCCACATACCAGCCATAATAACGGTTGAAGGCAAGCACATCGATTAGTTCGGATATTTTATCGTTTGCAGGCGAGGCCTCAATATGCGTCACCAGGGTAACCGGACGATTCTGCGGATCTTCTTCGCGTATTTGCTCAATCAGCGGCTTAAAGTATTCATAAGCTCCATCCTCATAGGAAGCCGGTTCATTGGCCACATTCCACATCACTACACACGGATGGTTCTTATCCCGATTAATCAGTTCGCTAATGACCTGCTGGTGATGCTCAAAGGTTTGTACTTCTTTCCAAGTATCCTTTTTGGCAATGCCGGTCAACATGACCAGGAAATTGAGATCTAGACCCACAGCTGGAGTTTCATCGATGACGACAAAGCCTTCACGGTCAGCAAGGCGCATCACTTCTTCTGCATAAGGATAATGCGCGGTACGGAAGGAGTTGGCTCCGGTCCATTTCATCAGATTGAAATCCATGATGTTTGCTGCTTCATCCAGGCCTCTACCATGAAAAGGAGTATCTTCATGTTTGCCGTAACCCTTGAAGTAAAACGGTTTGTTGTTGATTAGGAACTGGCCATCCTTCACTTCGACCGTCCGCACGCCGAACGGCTGCTCGTATACATCTATAGCTTGACCAGATTGCAGAAGTTCAATCTTTAACGTATACAAATAAGCATTCAATGGCTGCCAAAGTTTAACATGTGGAATACCGAGTTTGCCAGATACTTCTGTACCGGAAACAAGGGCATTTCCTTCTTCATCCAGCACAGTGACACACACATCGGCTTCTCCGTTAATGTCAATGCTATAACGGATCAAGCCCAGGCCAGTGTCTCCGTTGTAATCGGTTACGACTGTAACGTCCTGCACGAAGGTTTGGGGCGTGGAGTAGATTTTGACCGGCCGCTGCAAACCTGCAAAGTTAAAAAAATCAAAGTTCGGTTGATTTTTAATCTTTTTCTTCCCGCCGGGAACTTCAGTCTCAGTGTAAAGACCTATAGGCAATGTCGTGTAATCCACAATATTGTTGATTGCAACAGTCAAACGATTCTTCCCAGTGTGAATAAAGTCATTGATTACGGTTTCAAATGGAAGGAAACCACCTGAATGCTCCATAACAAATGTTCCATTAATGTATACTTTTGCTTTATGTGTTGCGGAACCGAATCTAAGTACAAGGCGCTCGTTCATGATATTCCGTGGAAGGGTCAGTTCTCTCTCGTACCACACCCAGCCGATATGATTGCGGATCTCTGCACTGACGCCAAGATCATTATAGGCAGAAGGAACCGCCATGGAGATTGTATCTGTTAACTTGGATTCAAACCATTTCTCGTCAAATCCTACACCTTGATCCAGCTTGAAATTCCATACTCCGTTAAGATCATATAAACTGCGGGTTTCAGTCATAATTGGATACAGCACAAGCAGCACTCCCTATCTAAATAGTTGTTATCGTTTAAAGCACGCTATACTACTCCGCAACCAGCGCGTTCAATTCACGCAAATCCTCGGCCAAATCCGCCTCGGTATATTTGCCCTGACCGAAGCCGATCATCGCACGCAGCGGCATATATTTCATCATGGCGAGGAACATTTCCGGATTATTCTCCATTGCATCCTCCATGCCAAAGATGCCGCTGTATTTCTTGGCCTTCTCGGCGGTCAACGGGTTATCCAGCAGGTCTCCGACCGTGGTGTTACGGTGGAAGCTTATGGCAATCTTCGTTGTCGAAGTTACCGAAAGCGAAGATGAGAGCCGTATATCCCGTGATGAAGAGCCGACGGCGATGTTGAACGTTCCGCTTTCCACATGCCAGTCGGCCAGCTTCACATTGTAATAGGCAAAAGCGCGCTTATTCAGGGTAAAGGACACTTCGCGCTGTTCCCCCGGCTGCAGCTCCAGCTTCTGGAAGCCCTTAAGCTCCTGCAGCGGGCGGATGACACTGCTCTCCACGTCACTGACATAGAGCTGCACCACCTCTTTGCCTGTCCGGCTGCCGGTATTCTTGACGGTCACCGTTACCTCTACTACATCCGTGTCACTGATGCTGCTCTTGTCCAGTTTCAGACCGCTGTACTCGAATTTCGTATAGCTTAGTCCAAAGCCGAAGGGGAATAGCGGCTCGATTTCTTTTTTATCATAATAGCGGTAGCCGACGAACAGCCCTTCCTTGTATTCCACAATATCGCCTTCACCGGGGAAATTCAGAAATGACGGATTGTCGCTCAGCTTCTGCGGGAACGTCTCAGCCAGCTTGCCGCTTGGGCTTACTACACCGAAGAGCAGATCGGCAATCGCGCCGCCAAAAGCTTGCCCGCCGAGATAACCTTCCAGAACAGCCTTTGTGTGACTCAGCCAAGGCATCTCAATCGGAGCGCCGTTGCTCAGCACCACGATAATATGGTCCTGCACTTCGGCTACAGCCTCGATCAGCGCCTTATGGCTCTCTGGCAGCGACAGATGGCTGCGGTCATAACCCTCCGATTCATAGCTGTCGGGTAGCCCAAGGAACAATACCGCAGCATCTGCGCCTTGCGCCGTTTCCTGTGCTTCCTTCAGCAGCACATCGCTGATTTCATCGCTCTCCAGGTCATAGCCCTGCGCATACAGGAAGCTTGCGGAACCGCCTGCCACCGCCTGCATTTCGGCAAACGCATCATCCAGCTTCGTCGGATTGACATGCGAGCTGCCTCCACCCTGATAACGCGGCTTTTTGGCGAATTCGCCGATAATGGCAAGCGTGCCTGTCTTGGCAAGCGGCAGAATGCTGTCTTCGTTTCTCAGCAGCACCATGCTTTCCCGGGCCACCTTACGTGCCAGCGCATGATGCTGCTCCAGATCGAAGGTCGCATTCTCCTTGCGGCTCTCCACTCTTTTGAAAATAAAGGACAGCAGCCGTTCCACAGCCTGATCCAGTGTCTTCATGGACAACTCACCGCTGTTCACTGCAGCCACGATTCTGGCATCGCCAATACCTCCGCTCGACGGCATCTCCAGCTCAAGCCCGGCCTGCAGCGCCTTCACCCGTTCATTGACCGCTCCCCAGTCGGATACGACGAAGCCCTCAAAGCCCCAATCCTCTCTAAGCACCTTCGTCAGCAGCGTTTCACTTTCGGAAGCGAATTCACCATTCAGCTGATTATAAGAGCACATTACACTCCAGGGCTGGCTATGTGTCACTGCGCCTTCGAAGCTGGCCAGATAAATTTCCCGCAGCGTACGCTCATCAATTATGGCATTGGTGGACATTCTGCGGTGCTCCTGGTTGTTGGCGGCAAAATGCTTCAGCGAAGTGCCCACGCCCTGGCTCTGCACTCCATTGATATGGCTGGAAGCCATTTCCGCTGATAAATACGGGTCTTCCGAGAAATATTCGAAGTTCCGCCCGTTCAGCGGTGAACGCTTAATATTGGTTCCCGGTCCAAGAAGGACGGCCACATCCTCCGCCTGGCACTCCTCGCCGAGCGCCTCGCCCACCTGCTGAATCAGCTCACGGTCCCAGGAAGACGCAAGACCAGCTGCGGATGGAAAGCAGGTTGCGGGTACGCTATTATGAAGTCCGAGATGGTCGGCGCTCCCTTGCTGCTTCCGCAGTCCATGGGGTCCGTCGGTTAGCATCAGCGATGGAATGCCCAGCCGCCCGATGCCTTTGGTATGCCAGAAATCCAGCCCGGAGCATAGTCCGGCCTTTTCTTCCAGTGTCATTTGCGTAATGAGGTTTGAAATGTTGATTGTCATAATAAGCCTCCTCGAAATCGGTTTAACTATTCCCATCTTGAAAATTTCATTATTCTTAAGCTTCCTGCAGAGCTTGGGACTGGCGGAGTAATCATGATCGGCCCTTCACTGGCGCGTCGATATTGCGAAGATTGTTATCACAACCTCAGCAGCGAGAAAGAGGTCAAGAGTAGTGTTTATTCTACTCTTGGCCGTAGTGGATACAACTTATGACTTTCCATAACCTCTTCTCCTTAAAGCGGCTTGTCCAAGCTCCCTTAGTCCTTCTCTTGATTGCGAGTTGAAGAATCAGGATTTAGAATCAATAATTTTCTGTATTTTCTTTTGTGTATTCTGGATGGTAGATTCTATATCTTTGTTTGAAAGCATCATTTTATCAAACTCCTCCAGGAGTACTTTCTCAAGCTCAGCATGATAAGGCACTGCCGTGGCTGTAGTAGTAGACTTGGTATTCTCCAGAACATAGAGCAGGGATGCTTTATCAATCATTTCCGGATTTTTGCTGCCTGCGATGATCCGGTCGACCACATCATTCAGATCGGCTTTTTTCCAGGACGGGATATTCTTCCCTTGCAGAACAATACCTTCGGTGGAGAACCAGCGGATGAAGGTGTACGCTTCCTCTTTATGTTTGGATTTACTGTATACACTCAGTACATCCCCACTGACATTCGCAGATATCGGATCTTCAGCATTCAGCTTGGGAAGCGGAGCAAACACGGTCTTAAAGCTGGCAGGAATGGTGTCAGTCCCTCCTGTTTCCGGAATAAGGAATGAGCCCGTTACAAGCATGCTTGTATCCTGATTGAAATATTGCGGTCTGTAATTCAGCTTCTGGCTGACAACCTCCGAATACGGTGTAGCGGAACCTTCCGCCTCTCCCTGAAGACGCAGCTCAAACGACTTGCGCATGTATGGATTGTCAATATTAGCCTTCAACCCATCATCTGTTGTCAGATTAGAATTAGCAGATTGACCGAAGTTCTGAACAAGATATCCATATTGAATCCAACTGTGAAAATAGGTGCCATACCGGGTTTTTCCGCCATCTGTTTTGGTCATGGCTTTGGCGTACTCCATATACTGATCCCAGGTCCAGTCTTTCGGCAGCTCGAGTCCCGCTTCTTTCAGATGATTCTCATTGATAATAACCAGACCCTGGGAGGACTTGCCGGGTAATCCATATACCTTACCGTCAATTTTGGTATCGGCCGTATATTCATCCGCGAAATTAATTCCGTCTTTAGCCAAAAAATCATCCAGCGGTTCGATCATGCCCAGCTCTGCCCGTTGGGACAGATACGTCATGTTGCTGAACATGATAATATCCAGATCATCTCCGCCGGCAACTGCAAGATCGAGCTTCTTGTAAAATTCGTTGGAGTTGTTATCCTCAGCAGAAGCAAACTCCACTTTGATGTTCGGATGCTGTTTTTCAAATTCCGCAATGACTACATCCCAATTATCCATTTTTTCCGCATACCAGTTGCTCAGCTTAATGGTAACCACTTCATTCGATTTCTCTCCGGCATTGGAAGCAGCCCCTTCATCCGACTTGGCAGCACCGCACCCCGAAACCAGCAAGGATAACAGCGGTACAATGATGAATAATTTCTGTTTCGCTTTAAACATGATAAAACCCCCTGTAGTGAAATTAGTCTAGCCTTTGACACTTCCCATAGCAACTCCCTCAATCACCTGCTTCTGGCCAATCATAAAGATGATTAATAGAGGCAGAATGGCTGAAACAGCACCCGCCATCATTAATGAGTAGAATTCACCACTGAAATCAGCGAATTTCCGGATACCCAGCTGCAAGGTAAACAAAGAATCGGAACGAAGAAAAATCAGCGGATTCTGGTAATCATTCCAGGTCCATATAAAGCGGAGAATCATATAAGTTGCAAGGGCTGGCTGCACCAAAGGCATGGCAATCCGGCTAAATATTGTCCAATGACCCGCTGCATCAATCCGTGCCGATTCAATAATTTCATCATGGATTCCAAGGAAAAACTGTCTGAGCAAAAAGGTTCCCAGCACACCTGAAGAGGCAAGCAGCACAAGACCTATATGACTGTCAAACAGTCCAAGCCAGCGATACATAATAAATTGCGGAACGAGAATGGCTTGTGTAGGAATCATAAATGTAGCTAAGACAAGCAGGAATAAAGTATCCCGTCCTTTAAAAATAACTTTTGAGAATCCGTAGGCTGCCATGGCGGAAATAATCAATGATAGCGCTGTCGACATCAAGGTTACCTTTGTACTATTCCAGTAATAAAGGGTGAACGGCACGGCTCCCGCCCATACCTGCCTGTAATTCTCAACCATATTCCATTTCGTTGGAATCCACTGAATCGGATACTTCATAACGTCAAGCTCCGGCTTAAAGGATGCGGAGAGCATCCATAAGAAAGGCATAATAAACAGTATCCCTGCAAATCCCATGCACAGTGTCACAATAACGCGGCTAAGCTTGATCGATCGCATGTATAAACCTCCTAGTAGTTGACCCATTTCTTTTGTCCGACCCATTGAATCAAGGTCACCAGCAGGATGAGAATCAGAAGAATAATTCCCATTGCAGATGCATAACCCGACTCCAGGTTAATAAAAGCAACCTCGTATAGATAAAATACAATCACTGAGGTTGAACCTGCCGGTCCACCGTTGGTCAACACCATAATCAGATCAAACACTTTGAATGATCCAACAATTCCTGTAATTAACAGGAAGAAAGAGGTAGGAGATAGCAAAGGCAACGTGATTCTGAAGAATTGTCTCAGCGGTGAAGCACCGTCCACATCAGCGGCTTCATACAAATCCCGTGAAATATTCTGCAGCCCAGCCAGATAAATAACCATGTTAAAGCCTAGCGAAGTCCACACCATAATAATCATGACCGAGATCAGAGCAAACTTGGGGTCCGCTAACCACAGGGGAGGATTCTCCACACCTACAGACCTGAGAAATCCATTGATAGGACCATTGTTGGGGTGATACAGCACTCTCCACAATAATGCAATGGCCACAAAGCTCGAAATGAAGGGCATGAAATAAATCACTTTGAAAAATGTTTTGAAATACGTCGCTTTATTGATTAATGCTGCTAGAACTAAAGCCAGAAACATCGCTACCGGTACTACTGCAATCATAATAAGGTTGTTAATCAACGAACGATGAAAGGATTCATCCTGCATCAGCCTTGTATAATTGTCTATTCCAACAAAATGAAATCCTTCAATTCCGGACACAAAATTCCAATCCGAAAAACTAATCACACCGGATAAGAGAATTGGAATGATAACTAAGGTTGTCGTTAGAATGAGCATGGGGGAAATAAATAAATACCCCGCAATGTTGTCATAAGAAGATTGCTTGCGCATTCTACGAGTTCCTACATTTCCAAATCGCTTAACAGCCCCTTTTTTAGGAATAACCTCCATTTTTTCACCTCGTTTTATTTTTGTATCTTCATTATAAAAGCGCTCCCTTTCGTTCCGCATGCAACGAATTTATCTATACCAAAAAGTTTGTATGCTATTATTTTTTCTGAAATGAAAAATTTGTTGGATGAGGTTTGCAGCAAAATAAAGTACCATGATCTTGTGAATGTCTATTAATGGGGGAAACTAATGAAAAATAAACATAGGTTAAGTCAATTGTCCTTCCGACAAAAGCTTATACTAACCTCTATCGCATGCCTGGTTATACCAACAATAGGTATGCTGTATATTACTATTATTTATTCCAAACTTATTATCCGGGAACATTCATTAGAAAAAGCAACGCAATCTTTAGTGATTGTACAATCCCAAATTAATGTCATCTTTGAAGAGATGGTGTCGGTCTCGAATTTTGTCCATTTCGATCCGGAAATTAAAAACTTGCTGGAAGAGGCAAAAACAAACCCGGTTGCCGCGAGAACCCTTACGAATCGTCTGGAACAAGTGGCAGGCGACACCCTTGATTTGCGTATCACTCTTCTTGACAAGAATGGACATGCTTTTTCTGATTATTCTTTCTATGACTTTGACCCGCGTAAATTTATTGAAAAAAACTGGTTTTCAAAATTGGAACAGCTCTCACCGTATGACACTTTATTTTTAGGGGCAGAAGCAAATTATCTGTCTTCACTTGCGTCTGATAAGTCGTTTGTATTCATGACGGCACGAGCCTTAAGAGAGGGAACTAAGACGCCCCCCTATGCTTATCTTATTGTCAGCCGCAGTGAAGCTTCCATTCGTGAGCGCTTTGCTTCTATGGAGGAAGATGTCTACTTGCTGAATGAAACTCAAACCATTCTTTCTAATCGAAACCAAGCCCTGATTGGTTCAAATTTCAATACTATATTGCCTATAGCTGAGCCAGTCTTCCCTGATATTGTAGAATTCAAGAATGAGAATCAGCTCCTCCTCTCACTACCGCTTAAATACGCAAAATGGAGGTTAGTCAGCGTAGCTCCGTATGAACAGCTGACTGAAAGATTGAACGGAATCAATCGAACAGGCTTATTATTACAAGCCATTTTCGCCATTAGCTTTTTATTCGCTTTAACTTATCTTTTGAGAAAATTTACCAAGCCGGTGTTTGTCCTAGGAAAGGTAGCTCGCAGAGTGGAAGCAGGTGATATGATGGTGCGCTCTAATATTCGGGGAAGTGACGAAATAGGCAGCCTGGGATTCTCTTTTGATAAAATGCTTGACCGTATACAACTCATGCTTAAGCAGGTGGAAATGGAGCAGGAATTAAAACGCCAGGCTGAGATTGCGATGCTGCAAGCCCAAATTAATCCTCATTTTCTATTTAACGTTCTAAGCTCGATCCGGCTAAAGTTATTAATGAAACATGATGAAGAAAACGCTTTTATCATCAACTCCTTATCATCGATGCTGAGGGCCAGTTTTTCAAACCAGGAAGAATTTGTCTCAATCGCTTATGAGCTCGAGTCCGCCAAGCAATACATGGAGTTAATGAGATTTACCATGAGATATCCCACAGACTCTGTAGTGAATGTGAACATAGATTTACTTTTAGAAACTCTTCCACGGTTTATTCTACAGCCTGTTATAGAGAATGCTTATAAGCATGGCTTCGTACAGGGCGGAGGCAGGATTATCATTTCCATCGAGAAAATAAAATCTATGCTTAAAATAAGGGTGGAAGATAACGGAACTGGAATGGATGAGAATACGTTGACTGCATTAATTCATCATATTAAACAGCAGGATCTAGAGATAGAGACCTTGCAAATTGTAGAGACCGATATAAACTCACCATTTCACGGCATCGGATTAATTAACGTCTATCAGCGATTGAAACTAATATACGGGGACAGTTTTAAAATGAACATTGAAAGCATACATGGGCACCGTACAACCGTAGAACTAGTACTACCTTTAAAACGAATAGGAGGGAATTGAATTGGTATATAAAGTAGTATTAGCCGATGATCACTTTCCTGTATTGGAATATTTAAGTACCTGTATTCCCTGGGATACCTTGGGTCTTGAATTGTCCGCCTCGTGCTCTGATGGCAAACAGGCATGGGAAGCCTGCTTGCTGCACCAACCCGATATACTATTGACAGATATCGGCATGCCGGCGATGGATGGATTGGAATTAATCCAGAAGGCTCGAGAAGTTAATCCCCAACTTCAGACTATTATATTGTCCTGCCATGGGGAATTTGAATATGCCCAAAAGGCTGTGAAATTAAATGTTTCAGAATATATATTGAAAGAAAGTCTTCAAATAGAGCATGTGATTTCTGTATTGACTGAGGCGGTTTCCCGTTTAGAGGTTAAAATGATATCCAAAAATAATTACCTCAAATTAGAGAAGCTGGTCACTCAAAACCACTCTGCTATCCGGACCAGGTATATTCGTATGTTCGTTGAGCAACCGGTTTGGGATGAAACAGTGTGGTTCAAGCAAGCCGAGATTATGGGGATCCAGCTTCAAAAAGGAATTCCATACTTGCCAGTTTTAGCAATCCCGGAACGCTCCTATGAACTGGAAAGACGTTTCGGAGGGATTGTGAACATGCAGTTCGTAATTGATAATGTGTTACAAGAATTCCTGGAGATAGACGGAATCGTCCAATTCGCTATAACAGAACGGCAGTTCATACTGTTCATCCCATTTCCGCGTATTATTATTCGAAATCTCCATGAGGATTTTAGAAATAAATTTCAGCATGTACAAAAGATGTCGAAACTTCACTTACGTATGGGTATTTCTTTTTTTTACGGCGATGCCACTCAAAGCCTTATCGAACTAAAAAAACAGATTCAAGCCTTACTAGATGCCCAATCTTTGCGCTTTTATGCTGCTGAGGGAGCAATTATGAAGCTAGAACCCGTTAAGACGACAAACGAGGACCTATTTATTCATTACTCTGAAATACTTCAGCAGCTAAGAGACTGCATCCAAAATGAGGATAATACCCGAATTTCCACTACTGTCACTGATATAAAAAATTATATCGGAGCCAAGAAATATCCGGTAGAAAGCGTAAAAAGCTGGTTACTCAAAATGGTTATGGAATTGGAATTAAAATATATCGTTATGCAAAACTTTGTTAATAATTTCAACAGTGAAATGCATCAGCGCTATATACGAGAATTTGAAACACTCGATCAATTAATGGAATGGCTTGAAGGATTTTTGAAAGATAAAATATTGATGTTAAGTTCCATGTGGAAGCAAAATATTAGAAAAGAAGTTGCCGAAGCGAAGCGTTATGTCATGAATCATATGGGTGAGAAGGTAGGAATGGAAGAAATGGCGAAATGTCTTGGCCTGAACCCTACTCATTTTAGTCGGTTATTTAAATTAGATACTGGCCTCACTTTCATTGAGTTTGTTACCAGAATAAAAATGGAGCGTGCTCAGGATCTATTAAATCAAACTAACCTCACCATTGTAGATATTGCAGAGCAGTTAGGGTATGACAATGCCAGTTATTTCATAAAACTCTTCCGTAACTTCTCTGGTGTGACTCCTGTAGAATTCCGAAAATCCATCTAATTATTAACTCAACTTTCGCAGCTCAAATTCCAAACAAACCCTTGAAATTCAGTTCCCAGTTTCAACCTTTGCACGAAAATGCAGGGAGTAATATCCAGCCTCAACAATCAATAGTAAGCCCCCAGCTAATAGGTTATACTTATAAGCACGTAGACTTTATCGTGATAACTAAGGAGTTTGATTCCAAGTGGAACTTAGACAATTGCAATACGCGCTGCAGATTGCGGCGGAGCGGAATTTCTCGCGGGCAGCGGAGAAGCTGCATATCGCGCAGCCTTCACTCAGCCAACAGCTATCCAAGCTGGAGAAGGAGCTCGGGGTGATGCTGTTCCAGCGCAATACCAGCTCAGTGGAGCTGACCCATGCCGGTTCGAAATTCGTCGAGCAGGCACAGATTATTATCGATGCTGTGGAACTGCTGCGCCAGGAAATGTCGGATATCTCCCAGCTGCGCACAGGCCGCGTCGTGGTGGGGAGCATGCCGATCACAGGGGCGCATCTGCTGCCCCATGTGCTGCCTGCTTTTAAGGAGAAATATCCTGAAGTGGAAATCACGTTGCTGGAGGACTCCTCGATGAATCTGGAGAAGCTGACCGCGAGTGGACAGACCGATCTTAGCCTGCTCTCCCTGCCGCTGGAGGTGCCTTCGCTGGCCTATGAGGTGCTGGGACAGGAACGGATTGATCTGGCCGTGCCGCCGATGCACCGCTTGGCAAGCCGCAGTGCAGGGGATATCCGCACCTCACTGGAGGAGCTGAAGGAGGAGCCGTTTATTGTGCTGAAGGAAGGCCAAGGCTTCCGCAAAATGACGATAGAGCTGTGCCGCAAAGCCGGCTTTGAGCCTCGTGTTGTGTTCGAGAGCAACAATATGGAGACCGTGCAGTCGCTGGTAGCGACAGGCATGGGCGTTACGCTGGTGCCGCATTTCATCGCGCGTGCGCCGCGCAGCGAGTTCGTTCCGGTCTATCTGCCGCTGGCCGAGCCTGTGCCGGGGCGAACCCTGGTTGTCGCCTACCGGCGCGGACGTTACCTGTCCAAGGCTGCAGAAGCTTTTATCGAAACCTTCAAACAGACGGTAGCCGGGCTTGGTAAGGACTAGGCTATACGCAAACAGACAGCTCCGGAAATTCCGAAACTGCCTGCCGCTAAGCTCATATGTTATGTTCGACGATTATGCACTGTAATCAACCGGTTCTGGTCGTCAGAGAGACGGGCTGTTTTCTCGCTCACTGGCCCTTGGTCTACGGGGGCGCCAGTCTTGTCCTCCACAAAATCACGGGTCACCTGATTCTGGAACTCTGCCGATTCAGTGGTATTGTGATTCTGTTCCTGCTGAACATGGTCGTTTTCAGCCAATTTTATCCACCTCCAGGTAACCGGTTACCTGTATTTTACCCGAAACCCGCAATAATAAACATAAATCTCACAGCACCGGAATCCCGCTGCACCGCAGTAATATTCCTTTGCAAACCGCCTGGCCGCGTGGTATTCTAAAGTTCAAATAGTGAAACGTGAAGACGGGACCAAGTAAGAATGAAATAAATGCCGCGTAACAGAGAGTGAATTCCGCCAGGCTGAGAGAATTTACCGCGCTTTCGTTCCGAACCCTACCCCCGAGCGGCCTGTACCCTGCAGGACGGATTCTCCCGTTATGAGCAATGAAGTCGGATGAACCCTCATCAATGAAGGTGGTACCGCGGAAGCTTCCAGCTTTCGTCCTTTGCTAAGTCTTAGGATGGGGGCTTTTTGTCATTTTCAGGGATAAGATCAATCTGGTATGCATCCATTCTATTAAGGAAGTGAATGACAGTGACGACACGAATCGTGGTCAAAATCGGCAGCAGCTCGCTCTCCGGTCCTGAAGGCGGACTGAAACGGGAAGCCGTGGTTTTCTTTGCCGCAGAGCTTGCCGCGCTGCGGAGAGACGGGTGTGAGGTGCTGCTGGTTACCTCGGGGGCTGTGGCCGCCGGGTTCCGCAGCATCGGCTACGCGCAGCGCCCACGGCTGCTGCATGAGAAACAGGCTGCGGCCGCGGTGGGTCAGGTGCTGCTGATGCAGGCCTATCAGGAAGCGCTCGCGCTGCATGGGATAGCCACCGCACAGATTCTGCTGACCCGCACCGACTTTTGCAGCCGCCGGGCGATGAACAACGCGGTGATGACGGTTGAGGAATTGCTTCGGCAGGGGGCCATTCCAATATTCAACGAGAATGACACGGTCTCCGTCGATGAGCTGAAATTCGGGGACAATGATACCCTGTCAGCGCTGGTCGCCAACCTGCTCAAAGCCTCCAAGCTGCTGGTCCTGACCGATATGGACGGGCTCTACAGCGGCGACCCGCGCAAGCACCCGGAGGCGGTACGGTATGCATCCGTCGAGGAGATTACGCCGGAGATTTATGCGGTGGCTGGCGGGGCCGGCTCCAGCGTAGGGACCGGAGGCATGCGCTCCAAGATTGACGCCGCCAAGATCGCTACACGCGGCGGGGTACCTGTGTTTGTCGGCCGGGTAACGGAGCCGGGCGACCTGGCGCTGGCCGCGGCCGGTGAAGGCCGGGGAACTTATTTTGCCACCACCTCAGCCTCCTTACCGGTCAAAAAACAATGGCTGGGCTTCATGTCCACCCCGCTCGGCTCCATTTACATCGACGACGGAGCCGTCGAAGCACTGCTGCATGGCGGTCACAGCCTGCTCCCTGTCGGGGTCAAGCGGATCGAAGGCAGCTTCCACGCAGGAGATGTGGTTGAGGTACTCGGGCCTGACACCCAGCTGCTTGGCCGAGGGATTGTGAATTACGATGATGCCCAGCTCCAGCAAGTGCAGGGACTCAGCAGCAGCCAGATCGTGCCGAAGCTGGGCGAAGTGCACCGCCTGGAGGTTATCCACCGTGATGAATGGATTACACTGAGGTAATCAGGGACTTTCAGAGCGAATTGGTGCGATTGGGGTGGCCTTAGGTATCGTTTTTTCGGGAAATAGATGCGAAAGTGCAACTAATTTCACCCGGATCGCTAACTTGCGGGCAAATAAGTGCGAAAGTGCAACTAATTTCGAGTAAATCAAGCCTCTTACGCTCAAACGCTCAAATTAGATGCCTTATCGCACTTATTCCCTCCAAAACCGAAAAAACCAGCCAATTAGATGCGTTTTCGCAACTAATTGGGCGGAGTGAATAGTTGGCAGGGCTGCAGAGCAATTGTTGGACCTCTCCTACTCTGAGATCTGGCAGCAAGTGAAATGATTCGTTATTATAGAAGAAACAAGGAGGAACCGGTAATGAGTGAAGTAGTGAGCAAAACCACATTAGCCAAAGGTACCACAGGAATATTGGCCGGCCTGACCACTGAGCAGAAGAACGATGCGCTGCTGACCATGGCTGAGGCACTCCGCAGCGAGTCCGTTTCTATTATTGCCGCTAATAGGGAGGATCTGGAGCGCGGACGCCAGAATGGAACACCTGAATCCCTGCTGGACCGGCTCGCGCTGGATGAGGCCCGCATTCAGGTGATTGCGGAAGGCCTGCAGCAAATTGCCGCCCTGCCTGATCCGGTAGGCGATACGCTGGAAACGCTGAAGCGTCCGAACGGCCTGTCGATCGAGAAAATCCGTGTTCCGCTTGGCGTCATCGGCATCATCTATGAAGCCCGGCCCAACGTAACTGTAGATGCAGCCGGACTGTGCCTGAAGACAGGCAATGCAGTTGTGCTGCGCGGCGGCTCCTCTGCCCTCTCCTCCAACCGCAGAATCGTAGAGGTGCTGCACGCGGCTCTGGCCGGTACTGCCATGCCGCCCCACGCGCTGCAGCTGATCGAAGATCCAAACCGCTCCTCTGTGGATGAAATGCTGAAGCTTAACGGGTTGCTTGACGTCATCATTCCGCGCGGCGGCAGCTCGCTGATCCAGAATGTGGTGATGAATGCAACGGTGCCGGTCATTGAGACCGGAGCGGGCATCTGCCACACCTATCTGGATGCCAGCGCCCAGCCCCGCATGGCGCAGGAGATCAGCCTGAACGCCAAAGCACAGCGGCCTTCGGTCTGCAATGCGATGGAAACACTGCTCGTTCACCGCGATTATGCGCGTGAGCAGCTGCTGCCACTGGCGGAAGCATTCCGCGATGTCCACGTGGAGCTGCGCGGCTGCGCGGAGACGGTAGCCCTCGTCCCTTGGGCTCTGCCTGCTACACTGGAGGATTACGCGACGGAATACAACGATTATATCCTCAACATTAAGGTTGTCAGTGGCACGGAAGAAGCCATGCAGCACATTGCCCAATATGGCACACAGCATTCCGAATGTATTGTAACCGAAGACAGCGGCAATGCTGCCCGCTTCCTGCAGGAGATGGACGCAGCCGTGGTCTATCACAACGCCTCCACCCGTTTTACCGATGGCTTCGAATTCGGCTTCGGTGCCGAGATCGGCATCAGCACACAGAAGCTGCACGCCCGTGGGCCAATGGGTCTGCCCGCGCTGACTTCAACCAAATACAAAATATACGGCACCGGGCAAATCCGGGGGTAAACAATTCATACAGCCGTCCAAAACCAAGGAGGATTCACTCATGTGCCAGCAATCTACAGTACCTCTTCTCGACCATAATATTGTTTTCTACGGCGCAGGCTCAATGGCTGAAGCGATAGTCCGCGGGATGATCAACCGCAACGTCGTTGCTTCCGGCAAAATTGTGATGCTGAACCGCAGCAGCAGCGAACGGCTGGCCGAACTGCGCAGCCGCTATGGCATCGTTGGCACCAACGACCCTGCCCACAAAACTGAGCATCTGCGCACCTCCCCCGTAATCGTGCTGGCGATGAAACCCAAGGACGCCGCCGAAGCCTTGCGTGAGCTGGGACAGCTGCTGTCCCCGGACCAGCTTGTGATTTCAGTCATCGCCGGATTAAACATCCGTACGATACAGGGGCTCCTCGGTACCAAGCAGCCTGTAGTCCGCACTATGCCCAATACCTCCAGCTCCATTGGCCTGGGCGCGACAGGGCTGGCGTTCTCTAAAGAGGTTGAAGAGCAAAGCCGCAGACTGGCACTGAATATCTTCGAAGCGGTGGGTACCACGACCGTGATTGACGAGGAGCGGATGGAGACACTGACCGGGATCTCCGGCAGCGGCCCTGCTTATATCTACTATATGATGGAAGCGATGATCGCAGCCGGTATCCGCGGCGGACTGCCGCTGGAACAGAGCACCGAGCTTACCGTACAGACGGTGCTGGGAGCCGCGCGGATGGTACAGCAGACCGGTGAAGAACCGGCAGCCCTGCGCAAAAAAGTAACCTCGCCAAATGGCTCCACCCAGGCGGCGCTGGAGGTGCTGGAGCGCGGCGACTTCTTCGAAACCGTAATCGCCGCTGTGAACCGCTGCGCGGAACGCTCGCGGGAGATGGGCTCGGCACTGGAGAAAGAGCTGTCATAGCTGCAGCTTTAAGAGCAGAAAACAGCTGTACATCATTTGCGCTGCAATGCAATCCTAAATATAATACCCAAATACTCGCCTGCAGGTGAGTATGAAGAACGGCTGCCGTCCGTGTGGGGATGGCAGCCGTTTCTTCTACTTCGGCTTATGGAGATGATATGGGGGAAGCTGAGGGGAACGTAGTGCTTTTCTAGGCGAATTAGATGAGTTAGCCGTTATTCTTAGGTCCATTGAGGAATTAGAGGGATTTATCCCTTATTTTTACTCCAATGTGCCTCTGTACACTAAATTTATGGGATATATCCCTTATTTTCACTCCAATGTGCCTCTGTACGCTAAATTTATGGGATATATCCCTTATTTTCACTCAGATATAGCTCAGTGCGCTGAATTTATGGGATTTATCCCTTATTTTCGCGCTCTAGCCCCCTAATGGACTGGAGTCCTCTATATGCAGCAATTCTGAACGTTGAACAACATCGAGCACATCCAGCACATCCAGCACAACGATCCGACCTGATTAAGTGCAAAACTGCACTTAATCTCGGGCGATTCGATGACTTTCAACTAATTAAGTGCAGATGTGCATCTAATCCAGCCCATTTGAGCGAAACCCCCTCCTACGTATGAATTTAGTTGTACTTTCGACACTTATTTCTTCATCATCCCACATTTGGGCGGAATTAAGTGCTGATTCGCAACTAATTTGCTGTAGAAAGAGGCAGATATCACTTGTTAACCATCTGCACAATTTCCAGGCGGCCGATACGTTTGACAGGTCCTATTACGGACACCATAGCGGTTACCAGGGTCAGCCCCAGAATAATGCCCAGCATGTCCAGCGGCACCTCCCAGTCAAACCCCCATCGTTCGGTTATAACGATGGTATATAAATAATAATGCAATGGAATCCCAATGGAGCAACCGGCCAGACACCCGCTGAATGCATAAGCCGCGGCTTCAGCGGCCACCATGCGGCGCAGCTGTTTAACGGTCATCCCGACTGCGCGCATCACGCCATAGTGATAGATTCTGCCGGTTACACTGGTGTTCATGCTGTTGACAATGTTGAACACGGTTATCAGAGCAATAATAACCAGAAATCCATAGGTGAAGATCGCAAAGGAAGAGAACATCGCTTGTACCTCCGAATTGCTCTGCCGCTGATCTGAGACCTGTACCGCAGGCTGGATCCCGACAACCAGGTCCCTCAGCGCTGTGACGGTGTCGTCACCACCCGCCCGGTCAAGCTGCACATCGATTGCCCCATAATCCTGAGCGCCTGCGAGTGCCGTGAAGGTTGACTCCGAGCCAATCAGTACAAACACTCCTGGCACCCGGCGAAAAGCGCTGGATGATAATATCCCTGCGACCCTCACCTCATGCTCACCGGATGGAAATTTCAAATGAATCGTATCGCCTATCTTCCATGCAAGCTCAGCAGATTCTACCACCAGCACACTATTCTTCACTTCTTCTACTTCCCGAACACTTCCCTTGATCAGCTGCTTCCTGGCCCAGTAGAACTGCTGCTCCTCATAAGAGATCAGATTGATGCTGGCTTCTCCTGCAGCTGAACGAGTAGATATTTCACTCATGTTCTTGCGCCCATAGATCTTGCTTACATCAGGAACAACCTTAATCCTTTCCATTAATGCAGAGCTTAATGAAGCCTTGCCGGCAGGGCTGACCAAGGAAACATCAGGAGTACCCGGCTTCAGCGGAATAAGCGCATGGGACATTAACTGCACCAGAATGCTGAAGCCGAGAAACAGGACAATGCTGACAGCAAAAGAACCGGTGAGCAGCATAATATTCTTTGGGCTGGCAAAAGCATGCCGCAGTCCCATGGCTACTTCAACACGGACATGCTTCGTTTGCGCAGCCCTTGCTGATTGCGCTAGAGATTGTGTGTCCAAATTTCCGGTGACCGCGCTAAGCGGTGATATTCTGGCTGCCTTTCTGCTCGGGGCAAGTGAAGCCGCAATCACTGTGATGAACCCGGTCAAGCTTCCGCCCATCCAACTGATCCAGCTGATTCCAAACAGCGGCATCTCCTGAAAGAAGCCAGGGTTTACAGCCCTCAAGTATGCGGATGCTGACCAGACGATCACCGTTCCGACCACAATTCCGAGCGGAATGCCGCGCAGGCTGAAACGAATTCCCTCCAGCAGCACGAATCTGCGGACTTGGGCCTTCGAAGCCCCCAGACAGCGCAGCAGTCCGAAGAACTGGGTCCGTTCCAGAACGCTCATATTGAAGCTGCTGGCGATCATCAGCACGCCTGCTGCCAGAACCAGCACGGACAGTATGCCCGCTGCTGTGTAGAGCTGAAGCAGATAACTCTCCCGGCTCTGTCCAATTAACCCTAGCAGCCTGGTATTCTCAACCACCTGCTGGTCATCCAGCATTAACTGCTGTTTGATTTGTTTTATGGCTGACTGCATATCCGTTCTTTTTTTAAACTGTACCAGATATTGCCTGGAGTCTTCATTCTTGCCCTCAAGAGTCGGATTCTCCCCATAAGCCACTACAAGCCCATGACCATCCGCCTTCTTCAGGCTGCCGAAATCACGATAAACCCCTACAACGGTGTATTCCTGGCTGCTTCCCTCCGACATATTAACGGAGATACGCGTATCCAGCGCAAACGAGAATTGCTCCATAGCCTGACGGTCCAGCATCACTTCTCCGCGCTTCTGTGGAAAATGTCCTTCTGCGGGATCAAGTCCCATCGCTCCAGCCATTTCTGGTTCGATCCCTATAACAGACAGCGGTTTGCCATGCAGGGTATAACCTTTAGCAGCACTGCTGCCGATCCAGCCTGATACGCCCACATCCACCCTGCTGCCGATCAGCTTGGCGGCATCAACGCTTATTCCCTTCAGCATGACGTGATAGTTGCCGCCGGATTTGATCGTAGTGGCAATCTGAGTGCGTATCTCCATATCCGCCATTCCAAAAATAGTAGTCACCAGGCAGACAGCTACCGCAATGCACAGCAAGGTAATCCGGTTCTTCTTCCGGTTCACAACACCCTGCTGCTTAATCAGCCCCAGATAGCTGTTCATTCCGCCCGTCCTCCCAGATCGGTCAGTCTGCCGTCGGTAACTCGCAGCACCCGGTCCGCAGACGAGGTCATATTCATATTGTGCGTAATCATCAGGATCGTCTGTTGATAACGCCTGGAAGCTGCCTTCAACAGAGCAACCACCTCATCGCTGTTTCTGCTGTCCAGATTCCCGGTCGGTTCATCCGCCAAGATGAGCATGGGGCGAGTGATCAGTGCCCGGCCAATCGCCACCCGCTGCTGCTGACCTCCCGACAGCTGGCGAGGGAGGTGGCTGCGCCGCTCCAGCAAACCCAGAACGCTGAGAATTTCCTCAACCACCTCCGGCTCCGGCTTCTGATAATCCAGCAGGAGAGGGAAAGTGATATTCTGTTCTACCGTCAGCTCCGGGATCAAATTGTAAGCCTGAAAGATAAATCCAATATTGCGGCGACGGAATATCGTCAGCTTCTCTTCCTTCATCGCAAAGATATCTTTGCCGTCGATCAGCACTTTACCCGAGGTAGGCGTGTCCAGCGCGCCTAATGTGTTCAGTAGGGTGCTTTTGCCGGAACCAGATTCACCGACGACAGCCACAAACTCTCCTTTGGTTACAGAGAAAGAAACCTCCTTGAGCGCTTCAATGCTGGTATCTCCGCTTCCGTAGATTTTGCTAACCTTATTAACTTCTAATAGCTCCATATCCTATGCCACCTTTCGTTACGGTTAGCATAACCTGCCTATCTTACTGCGAGATGTATTCATTCTTACAATCTAGTAAGCTTCACAAAGTTCATCGTGAATACACACCCGCTGCCTGGCTCACTCTCCACAGAGAGACTCCCGCCAAAAGCCTCCACTATGGATTTCGTCACTGGCAGACCCAAACCAGTTCCATCGATCTCCTGTGCGAAGCGGCTTCTGTAAAACCGCTTGAAGATGTGATGCAGATCTTGAGGGTGAATCCCTTTCCCGTCATCCTGAAACCGGATAGTGACCAGAGCAGGCGTCTCTCTCCAGCAGACATGGATCCGGCCACCGGCTGCGGTATGCTCCAGAGCATTTTTCAGCAGATTCCCTGCTGCTTCCGCCATCCATGCCGCATCGCAATACAGGATCGTAGCCTCCGGCCCCTGCAAAGTGATTGTTTTGCGCTCCTGCTGTGCAGAGGCTTCATATTGAAGCATAGTCTCCTGCAGCAGCTGCTGAAGCTGATAAGGTTGCTTGTCCATCTTTACCGTTCCGGCATCCAGCTTGGTAATCCTGAGCAGATTGTCAATCAGCCTCTCCATTCGTTGCAGCGAGGCTGTGGTCTGCAGTGAAAATTTGCGTACAACATCAGGGTTGTTAGCATCCTCAAGGATGATTTCGTTGTACATACTCAGCGCGGCCAACGGGGTTTTTAGCTGATGAGAGATATCTTCCAACGTATTCTTCAGGAAAGCCTTGCGCTCCTGCTCTGCTTGAACATGGGCATGCAGCGAGGTAGCCAGTTCATTGACTGCCGTGAAGAACTGGTACAGACTGCCTTCCTTCTCACAGTCCAGCCTTGAGGCCGTATTCCCCCGCATAAAAGCTACAACCACCGTCTGAGCATCCTCCAGCGTGTTTTGCTGCCGCTTGAAGTAGAACAGAAACGGTAGCAGGATCAAGCAGGCACCCAATACTGCCCACAGGATATTGCCAAGCAAGAGCCGGGTCCGCAGTTGATCCGCTTCCGGCAGCACCTCCCGCCCTGTTTCAGACGTATACCCCTGCCCCGACAAGAACTTGCGTCCGGTGAACGATTGCGCTGCAGAAGCTTCCCCCGAATAGGCGGCCGCAACCTCAGTCTCTCTGATTCCATGCTCCAGCAGATAGCCAGCTATCCGGTAATCACGTTCGATCAGCTTGGTCTCCAGCCCATGAAGGGCAATCTGTGAATTCAGCAGACCCGCCAGCAGCAGAACAAGCGGAACTGCAGCCAGCACCCCAAACAAGCGGCGCACATCCATATTGGTAAAAATTGAAAATCTGTTCATCGGCTGCTCCCCTGTTTCCATTTGTAGCCTACTCCGCGAACGGTAAGCAGGAATTGCGGCTCATTGGGGGTGCGCTCTATCTTGGTTCTGAGCCTGCGTATATAAACGGACAGTGTGTTGTCATCTACAAATTCGCCATGTCCATCCCACAATTTCTGCAGAATGGCCGCACGTTCAAGGATGATATCCGGGTGTTTCATCAGGTAACAGAGCAGCTTGTATTCCGCAGCAGTCAATTCCAGCGGCTGTCCATCCTGGATCACACGGTGGGTCAGCAGCTCGATCAGGATACCATTGGAACTCAGCACAGTCCCTGCTTCCTGATAAGCAAGCGTCCTGCGAAGCAGCGCCTTCATGCGGGAGAACAGCTCATTCAGTTTAAACGGTTTAGTGATATAATCATCGCCCCCAATATCAAGCCCCATTACTATATTCACCTCTTCGTCGGATGCAGTAAGAAAGATGATCGGCACCGCTGAATTGCTCCGCACTTTCCGGCACAGCTCAAACCCCGTTCCATCGGGCAAGACCAGGTCCAGAACCAGTAGATCATATGTATGTTGTGAATATAAGGTCATCGCATCTGCTACGGTACGGGCTGTATCCACTGCATAACCATTTTTCTTCATTGCATATTCCAATCCGTCTATTAAGCTGAGATCGTCCTCGACCAAAAGAATAGTTATCACGCTGCACACTCCTCCAATTCACCAACTTCACTAGACTCCCAGAGAATATCTGGAAGAAATCCTTTTTATTCATCATAACACCACCATACCGCAAGAAGAAACGGCTTCACCGTCCTCTGAAAGAGGCGGCATCCGTTTCTGCGAGAAATAGAAGGATAATTTATGGCGCTTATATTTACAAAAAAACCGTGCTCCCCCGGTAAAACTAAGGGTGCACGGTTATTCCTAACCTATTTATCTTCCGCCGCTGCGGAATTTCTGCGAATAAGTCTTCACATCCTGGGCATTCTTCACCCGGTTGCGGGCCCATTCCAGCAGAATCCGGTCAATGTAGCGGAAGTGCAGCTTGCCTGCAAATACGGATTCCTTCAGTGCCAGCAAGATCAGCTCCTCCGGGTACCGGTCCTGATCCACCCAGCCAGAGATCGTCTCGCATTCCATTGGAGACAACGGCCGGCCGAACTCCTTCTCGAAGATGCTGAACAGGCTGCGGCCTTGCTCAGCCTCCCTGGCTTGCACAGGCGGAGCAGATGTGCCGTATCCGCCTGCAGGCGCGGCAGCACCGGAATGATGCGCCGCAGCCCGCAGGTCCGGCGTACCGCCGGATCTGCTAGTCTGATCACCCGCAGATTCCTGGCGCAGCACAGCCAGATAAGTGCCTAACTTGCCGTACAAGCCCGTGAAATTGTAGCGCTCATAGTGGATATCGCGCAGCTCGTCGTTATCCCCATCGATGCTGATGAAACCTTCCTTCATCAGCTTCTGCAGTTCACCGGCAATCACGGAGATGCTGCGTCCGGTTACAGTCTGCAATTCCTCCAGCGAAGGGAATTCAATCCCCTCCACCTGACGGAAGGAGAGCAGGTGGATCAGCAGCATGGCTTCACTGCCGCTGAGGCCCAGCTTGCGGTAATGCTTCAGCAGCGCATATGGAATGACGGCCATTCCGTTCTCCAGACCGAAGGCAGCGCCTTCGCTCCAGGTACTCCATTCTTTGCCGTCCATAGAAGACCCCCTTATCCCTTACGGGTAGAGACGGTACAGTGTACGAGGGAATGGAATAGTCTCGCGTACATGGTCAAGGCCGCAGATCCAAGCTACCGTGCGTTCCAATCCAAGACCGAAGCCGGAATGGGGCACTGAACCGTAGGTCCGCAGGTCCATGTACCATTTGTACGTGTCCAGCGAAAGGTTATGTTCCTTGAAACGTTCTTCCAGCAAAGCCGGATCGTCGATCCGCTGGGAGCCGCCAATAATCTCACCATATCCTTCAGGTGCGATCATATCGGCGCACAGCACCACTTCAGGACGGTTCGGATCTGGCTTCATATAGAAGGCCTTGAAGGAGGCCGGGTAATGCGTAATGAAGACTGGCTTGTCATATTCCTGGGCAATCGCCGTCTCATGCGGAGCACCGAAGTCCTCGCCCCAGGCGATTTCGAATTCCTTATCGTTCAGGAATTTAATCGCTTCATCGTACGTGATGCGCGGGAATGGCGCCTTGATATTCTCCAGCTTGGAGATATCGCGGCCAACCGCTTCCAGCTCAGCGCGGCAGTTGGTCAATACAGACTGCACTACGTGGCTGATGAACTCTTCCTGCACCTTCAGACTCTCTTCATGATCGGTAAAGGCCATTTCCGGCTCGATCATCCAGAACTCGATCAGGTGGCGGCGGGTCTTGGATTTCTCCGCCCGGAAAGTTGGACCGAAGGAGTACACCTTGCCCAGCGCCATTGCAGCAGCTTCCATATAGAGCTGGCCGCTCTGCGTCAGGTAGGCATCCTCTTCAAAATACTTCGTGTGGAACAGGTTGGTCGTTCCTTCTGCCGAAGTAGGCGTCAGGATCGGCGGATCTACCATCGTAAATCCGTTCTGATCGAAAAACTGCTGCACCGCACGGATAATCTCCGCACGGATTACCAACACTGCCCGCTGCTTCGCAGAGCGGAGCCACAAGTGACGGTGATCCATCAGGAAATCTACACCATGCTCCTTGTTCGTAATTGGATAATTCTCGGTCAGATGCAGCACTTCAATGCCGGTTACCGTCATTTCGAAGCCGGATTGGCTACGCGGTTCTTCACGGATCACGCCGGTTACATACAGCGAGCTCTCCTGGGTAAGACTCTTGGCATCATCCCATACCTGCTCAGGCACCTCGGATTTCACCACCACACCCTGGATATAACCTGTGCCATCGCGGAGCTGCAGGAACTGGATTTTGCCGCTGGAGCGCTTGTTATTGACCCAACAGCCGATAACAACCGTTTCTCCAACATGTTCATTTACGTTTTTGATTACACTCTTGTTAGCCATGCCTGAAATCTCTCCTCTAGTTTAGCCTTGAATTCCTTGCACAATACGGTGTGTATCCCGTGCAATGACAAGTTCTTCATTGGTAGGTACGATAAGCACCTGCACCTTGGAGTCGGCTGTAGAGATGCGGCGCGGATCGCCGGAGCGGATCTTGTTGGCTTCCGCATCCAATTCGATGCCAAGGAATGTCAGATTATTCAGCACCTTCTCGCGCAGCAGCGAAGCATTCTCGCCGACGCCCGCTGTGAAGACGATCACGTCGACACCGTTCATTGCCGCTGTATAAGAGCCGATGTACTTGCGCAGACGGTACTCATACATGTCAAAAGCCAGCGTAGAGTTAGGCTCGCCCTTCTCTGCACCATCGATAATATCGCGCATGTCGCTGCTCACGCCGGAAATCGCCAGCAGTCCGCTGTGCTTGTTCAGCATGGAGTTGACTTCGCCCACCGACAGCTCTTCCTTGTTCATAACATATGGTACGATAGCCGGATCAAGGTCACCGCTGCGTGTACCCATCATCAGGCCTTCCAGCGGAGTCATACCCATGGAAGTATCCACTGATACACCGCCCTGTACAGCCGTTACGCTGGCACCGTTACCGATGTGGCAGGTAATGATCTTGAGGTCTTCAAGCGGGCGTTCCAGATAATCCGCAGCCAACGAGCTTACGAACTCATGGGAAGTGCCATGCGCGCCATAGCGGCGAACCTTATATTTGTTGTACAGCACTCTCGGAATCGCGTACATATACGCCTTCTCAGGCATGGTCTGGTGGAACGCTGTATCGAATACAACCACCTGGGGAACGCCAGGCATGTTAATCTCGGTAGCTGTGATCCCCATCATGGCAGCCGGGTTATGCAGCGGAGCCAGATCAAACAGTTGACGAATCTTGGTCTTGGCTTCGGCGTCCACATAAGCGGAGTCTTTGAAGAATTCACCGCCATGTACGACACGGTGTCCTACCGCATTGATCTCATCAATCGATTCCAGCACGCCATGTTCCTTGTCGGTCAGACAAGCAAGCACCTTGCGGATCGCTGTATTGTGCTCAAGAATTTCGCTGACTTCTGTAACTTCCTGTTTGCCCGTTGGCTTGTGGTTCAGGATGGAGGAATCCATCCCAATTCGTTCTACCAGACCTTTGGCCAGCACAGATTCGTCAGTCATGTTATACAGCTGGTATTTCAATGAGGAACTTCCTGAGTTAATTACTAGAATATTCATACACGGTCACCATCCTTGTCGTACTTGAAGAATCCTTCGCCCGATTTCATGCCCAGCTGTCCTGCCCGCACCATCTTCTTCAGAATTGTAGAAGGGCGGTATTTCAGTTCGCCGTATTCGCGGAACATCTGCTCCAGTGCAGCCAGCACCGAATCCAGACCGAAGCGGTCTGCCATTTCGAACGGGCCATATTGGAACTGATAGCCGATACGCATTGCATCGTCGATATCCTCAGGAGTAGCGACACCTTCCTGCAGCACATGCAGGGCTTCATTGATGAACAGGCAAATGAGACGTGAAGTTACAAATCCGGGGGATTCGTAGATCATAACGCCTTTTTTCTCCACAATCTCATCTACAAAAGCCTTGGTATCTTCAAAAGTGGCATCTGAAGTCTTCAGTCCGCGGACGATTTCGACCAGATCCACCTTGGCAACGGGATATATGAAATGCATGCCAATTACACGCTCCGGGTACATGGTCGAGCTGGCAAGCTCTGTCAAGCTGAGCGTTGAGGTGTTGCTGGCAAGAATGATATGGCTTGGACACACTTGGTCAAGCTGATTGAATACCTTCTGTTTCGCTTCCAGATCTTCGGTGATGGTCTCAATAACCATGTCACAAGAGCTGAGCTCAGCGAAATGTGTCACCTTCTGGATACGGCTGAGAATCAGTTTCTTCTCGGCCTGGGTAATCGCCCATTTCTCCAGCTGTTTGTCGAGACTGGTCTCGATCATATCGTAGGAGTAGTTAAGTCTTTCTGCAGTTTTCTCCACCAGCATTACATCCAGGCCTTTGGCTGCCAGCATTTCGGCAATCCCCTGACCCATTGTGCCACCGCCGATGACACCTATTTTCTTAAAATTCATAAAAAAGTCTCCATCCTTTCAGGTATCTATACTTGAGTATTGTACCTTGTCTGTCGTAAAGATTGATATAGCCCGACATATAATGATATCTTAGCATGCCTGAAAAGTAAAAAAAAATAACCGGCATAAAGAATTATGCCGGTAAAAGGATACTGTCACTAAATTGACAACGAAATTGCTCTCCGGAGAGGACTTCTTCCTTCATTAAAATGTCAAGGCAGTAATCAAACACGTTTCGCTGCTTCTCCAGCAGTTCATTGGTGCGGACCATCAGCTCATCCAGAATCTTGCTGTTCTCCTTCATTAGCTCTTCGGTGGTGACCATTTCCAGCTTGGCGATCCCCAGCGAGGTCAGGCCTGACTTCATCATCGTCTCCACAATGCTGAGCGCCTGGTCGAAATCCCCACGCGAGCCTGTACTGCGCCCGCCGTAATAGAGCTCCTCTGCGGACGCTCCGCCAAGTGCGATCATGATCTGATCCTCCAGGTAATCCTTCGTGTAGAGATATTGCTCGACCTGTGGATTGTGACGCACATAACCAAGTGCCTGGCCGCGCGGTGTCAGTGTAACCTGGCTGACGCTGCCGGGACGCAGCATTTCGGCCATAATTGCATGCCCCAACTCATGGATGGCGACCCGCTTCTTCTCTTCCTGGTTGGTCTCGCGGTCTGTCTTCTCACCCATCATCACCTTGTCGATCGCCATCGACAGATGGCGCTGCTCCACTTCGCTCAGGTTCTCGCGCATCATGTAAATTGCCGCTTCGTTCATGACGCTCTCCAGCTGCGCTCCCGAGAAGCCGTAGGCTTCCTCAGCGATTCTGTCCAGACTTACCTCAGCATGCAGCGGCTTGTTCTTGGCATGCAGGTCCAGAATCGACTTACGGCCTTTCTTGTCCGGCATATCCACTTGAATATGACGGTCGAAGCGGCCCGGTCGCGTTAAAGCCGAATCCAGCATCTCCTTGCGGTTAGTGGCGGCCACCAGCAGAATCCGCGGGGCTTCATTATTGTAAATTCCGTCCATCTCGGTCAGCAGCTGATTAAGTGTCTGGTCGTATTCCCGCTGCTGCCCGCCTTCCCGTTTGCCGCCAATCACATCGATCTCATCGATGAAGATAATCGCGCTCTCCTTGTTCTCCTTCAACGCACGTGTACGCGCATCCCGGAACAGGTCACGCACCCGTCCGGCGCCGACACCGACATACATCTCCACGAACTCACTGCCGGAAGCCGCTACAAAAACAGAATCGGTGTAGTGGGCAGCAGCCTTGGCCATCAGCGTCTTCCCGGTTCCCGGAGGGCCTGTAAGCAGAATTCCCTTCAAGGGCCGGATACCGAACTTGCTGATCTCCTCATGCCGGATCAGGAAATCCAGCGCTTCACGCAGCTCCTGCTTGGCATGATCCTGGCCGCCGATTTCTTCAAAGGTCAGCTTGGAGGGACCGCTCTTCTTGCGTTTCTTGTCCGCTCCGGCGTTGACGGTCATTCCGCCGCGCAAGTGGGCGATGATCAACAGCGCACCGATCATTCCTCCAGCGATAATGATAGGAAAGATATTGATTCCGACAAAAGCCATAAAAATCAGCAGTACGGGCACAAACCCGGCAATGATTTCTTTACTCCACTTAGGCATTATTCCATACCCCCATCGTAGCCGGCTGCCGCGGCAAAATAATAACCTTGCTCTCTTCGCCGCTGCTAAGGCTTACGTATACATTTTTTTCATCAATTTCAGTGGTCGCAACTATATCGCTATACTCAGAGTATTGCTGTTTAAGCATATCCAGCTTGCTGGGGATCAGTGTATACTTGCGGCTCTCCATCGCTTCGGCCACCGAGAACATCGCTTTGTCCCAGTATTCATCCAGCAGAGCATTGGAGTGCTGCTCCACATCCAGCTTCAACGTCCGGCCTTCGATGACCGACTTGCCTTCAGCGGATACATACTGCATCAGCTCACGTAATTTAGTGCCAGGCTGCAAATCCAGTTTCAAAGTGACCTCACTGCGGTTAATAGATATTTGAGAATTCTTTACTCCCTGATATTGTGACACAATCTTCTGAAGCGGCTCCTGCAGGGCAAATTGCCGGTACAAGAACCATCCGCCGAACAACAGAGCAGCTGACAGTACAGACGTTAGCAGTATAGGTACAAGACGCAGTTTCAAGAAACGTCCTCCTCTCAAAAATGGGAAATCTATTATACTTCTAAAATTATATCAGCATGTCCAGTGCTTTTCCGAGACTGACATGCTCTTAAGCATGTCTAAGTACAAATAGTAGTATATCATATGCGTATATACGAAATCGAAAAAAGATGTGAATATATTTAAAATTTTCAGTTCTAATTTTTTCCTTATCTCTCCTTTTTGTACCTTAGCCGGCAATCTTGTTATACTAAGGAATGCTGTACTATTTTATCGGCTGAACCGGAGGCAATTATGATTAAATATCCGTATTTGGAACCAAACACAACCATCGGCGTAACCGCCCCTTCCTCCGGATTGAAGACAGAGCTTCATCCCTGGATGCATGCTGCAACCAGCCGTCTGAAGGCACAAGGCTACGTAGTGAACTGCGGTGAGACCGTATGGACCGAACAGAAGGCCAAATCGGCGCCTGCGCATATACGCGCAACGGAACTAAACGCCATGCTGACCGATGACAGCACCGGACTGATCTTCCCTCCCTGGGGCGGGGAGCTGCTGATTGAGACACTGGAGCATCTGAATCTGGAAGCCATCAAGCCGAAGTGGGTGCTGGGATACTCAGATATCAGCGTACTGCTGCTGGCGATCACCCTGCGGACGGGCATAGCCACGGCGCACGGCACCAATCTCGTCGATTTAAGAGGTGAGACTGATGATGAGACTACCGCGATGTGGCAGTCCATCTTAACTACCAAGACTGGAGAGTCGATTGTCCAGCACTCCTCTGCAGCGTATCAGAAGGAATGGCCGGAGACGCCCTCTCCTACGGTTTTTAAGCTGACAGAGCCTACCGCCTGGAGAAGTATGTCAGGCGCCCCTGTCCGCATGCAGGGACGGCTGCTGGGCGGCTGCATCGATGTGATCCGGCATTTGATTGGCACCCCTTTCGGGGATGTCCGGCGTTTCCGCGAACAATTCATCAGTAATGAACCCATTGTATGGTTTCTGGAGAATTGCGAGCTGAATACCGTCGACCTACGCAGATCACTGGTGCAGATGAAATTGGCAGGATGGTTTAAGCATTGCGCGGGTATTATGTTCGGCAGAAGCCCTGCCAACCGGCCTGTCGACGGCTATACTGCAGAGGATGTGTATGCAGATGTCGCTGCCGAGCTTCAGCTTCCGGTCATCTATGATATCGATTGCGGGCATGTGCCACCACAGCTTACTCTGATCAACGGTGCTTATGCCGAGATTGAAGTCGCGAACGGCAGCGGCACGGTCCGTCAGACGTTCCGCCCATAGCTGCGTTAACGACTGATACCGCAGGACTTTCGCTAACCCGGCAAACAAAAAGAGACATACAAACTACTGTTAGTTTGTATGTCTCTTTTATTGTATATTGAGTATTACATTCCTCAAAGGGAACCCGCTGCTTGTCTTTTAGGGCTGGTTGATCAGACTGTCACTTGCGTGCAATATGGGTTACTACTTAGGACCCAGCGAGTGTTTATAAGGTAGCCTTGGAAGGTTCGGAGCAAATAGATGCGAAAGTGGTTACTACTTAGGACCCCAGCCATTCCCAAGTAGGTTTGTGCCTTCGGAGTAGTACAACAGAGGTGGCTATGGGGAAAAACTACCGTTAATACCTGGCTCATGCTCGATTGTCGTGGCTTATAGGGAAAAGTGACCACTACATCGTCCATTTAGGGCTTTTCGGAGCGGATAGGATCTCATTAGTGGTAAAAATTCCCTATAAGCTCGCCAGAACGCCCAACCTTCGTCCAACTAGCGGTAGAATTTCCCTATCATTCCTCACTGGACCTAAGTAGTAACCGAAAGTGCAACTAAATTCGAGTAAATCAAGCGTCTTACGCTCAAATGCCCAAATTAGATGTATTATTGGTTACTACTTAGGCCCCCCTGGTGTTCCTTGTGTTACTCGTCCGAGCCTGTCCTACCACACCGCGCGACAAGGAGGCTAAGCATAACAAAGGAAGGCTGTCGCCGGTAACCAGCGCTTAACTTTCAGACTACTAACGGACTCAGGAGCCTCTATTTGCTGTAAAAAGGCTGTTTTGCAGGTCTAACGGACTCAGGAGCCCCTATTCAAGCCGAAACTCACTAGTTAAGGCCTGTTTTTCCGATATAGAGGCTATGCGGTCCGTTACATTCCAAACCAGCGCAGAAATGAGGAAATTGGAGCTATACGGTCCGTTAGGACGTAGGTTACCTGAAGTTCGGGTGGGGGAGGGTTTGGATTACGGTAGTGCGATCCCCTTACCTTCGCAAGTAAACCTTCTATATCCTCGCAGGGTCCTAAGTAGTTACTATTATTGCATCTATTTCCTCCAAAACGGAAAAAATCCGCCCATTAGATGCATATTCGCAACTAAATCTCCAAAACTGCTCAATAGGACTGCCAGCCAGCGATAAGTCCACTGACAAACTCAGTTATCGGCTCCAAAAGCAGCAATGCGGATATCACGATTCCCGCTGCAGAGGCTCTGGTTCTGCTCTTCATTATACAAATCTCCTCCAATAATAAAAATTACTATTGCTGTGGCAGATTATACCCCTCACCGATTTCGGTTCCGTCGGCGAAGCGGAAGAACTTGTAATGATAGATTCCTTCCTGCTGGTAGAACAGCTGCCACACATATTCTCCGTTAAACACGCCCGGCAGCAGCCGCTCCACCTTGATGCCGGGAAGCTGCGACTTGATGATAGCGCGGACCTGCTCCTCCGAGGTTCCCTTGCTGATCTCTTCGCCGTACACGGCGTTCTCGCCTTCCGCAGCTGTGCCTCCGGGCAGGAAGCGGACCCACACCATCAGCTCTTGTCCGGCAGCATTGTTCCCGGTCAGCACCCAATAGATTGCTTCTTCACCCCAGACGGATTTCTGCGCTTTGGATATTTCGGTTAGTCCGGCCTGGGTTCGGGCAATATCCTCGGCAATTTGCTGCTCGCCCCATTGAGATTTCATGATATAGGCATAGAACTGGATTAATCCCACTACCAGGAGCACAATCAGTACCGATCCCAGCAGGATCCATTTTCTCCTTTTCTTCAAGGTACAGCTCCCTTTCTTACAGCCTTATACGGCCTCTTAGTTATCGTTTCAGCAGACTCTCGAAGGTCTCCTGTGCCTTGCGGCGGATGGCTTCCTCATCTAATGTCAGGCAGGCGCCATGCTTCACGACCTGCTTGCCGTCCACCCAGACATGCTCCACGTCCCTGGCACTCGCGGAGTACACTGCATGCGAGAGCAGGTCACTGTGAGGCAGCAGATGCGGCTGATCGATATCCAGCGCAATGAAGTCGGCCTTCATTCCCACCGCAAGCCGGCCCACATCCTTCAGGAACAAAGAGGCTGCACCATATTCCGTCGCCATACGCAGCGCCTCCGGGGCCGGAACCGCCGTCGGATCGCCGCTGATGCCTTTATGAAGCAGCGCCGCCAGGCGCATCTCCTCGAACAGATCGAGGTTGTTGTTGCTTGCCGCACTGTCTGTGCCCAACGACACCTTGACGCCTGCCTGCTGCAGGTCGACCACCCGGGCGATTCCGCTCGCCAGCTTCAGGTTGCTGCCAGGATTATGGGACACGCCGACTTCATGGCGGGCCAGAATGGCGATCTCCTCGTCATTCAGATGAACGCCGTGCGCCACTAGTGAAGGGCGGGTGAAGAGGCCCAGCTTCTCCAGATGCTGCACAGGACGCAGACCGTATTCCGCGACATTCTGCTCGACCTCACGTTTCGTCTCCGACATATGCGTATGCATCGGCAGATCATAATCATGCGCCGCCTGCACAAACTTCATGATATAATCCGGCGGACAGGTATACGGCGCATGCGGAGAGAGCATCGTCGTAATCCGTCCGCCCGCCGCACCGTTCCAGTCACGGGCAAACTGCACCGCTCCAGCCAGCTTGCTGCTCTGCTCTTGCGGAGGGCAATGGCCCAGGACACCACGCGTCAGAACCGCGCGGATACCCGACAGCTCCGCCACTTCAGCTACGCGGTCCATATGGATATACATATCAAGGAAGGTTGTAGTCCCGCCTTTGAGCATCTCCAGAACGGACAGAGAAGTGCCCCAGTATATATCCTCGGCAGTAAATTTTGCTTCCATCGGCCACATTTTGTCCCTCAGCCATACCTGCAGGGCAAGATCGTCGCCATATCCGCGCAGCAGCGACATCGCCGCATGACCATGCGTATTGACCAGGCCTGGCAGAAACAACAGCCGGCTGCCATCCACAATAGTTGTTGTACCGGCTCCGGCTTCAGACCAAGGCTCATCTGTACCTATGTAAGTGATGGTGCCGTCTTCTATACTCATATATCCTTGCAGAACCGGTTTCTCCGCTCCCGGAATCAGAAATCGTCCGTTTCGGATGAGCGTCCTATTGCTGCTCATTGACCGGCACCTCTTCCGCATCTTCCTTTCCGTCATGCAGATAATAAGCCAGACTCTGCAGGTCCGTTGTGAAATCCGCGGCATGAATCCGCACGTTGGCCGGGGTTCTGAGGATTACCGGAGCGAAGTTAAGAATCGCTTCAATTCCGGCTCCGACCAGGATATCCGCCACATTCTGTGCTTCCGTATCCGGTACTGTAATAATTCCGATGCGGATACCCTGGGCGCGGATGGTACTATCCAGCTCTTCCATCGGCTGCACGGTCAGGGAGTTGATGTTCTGCCCGATCTTGGGCGTATAGGAATCGAACACCGCCGTAATCTTCATGGTATCCTTCAAATATGCATTGTAGTTGGACAAGGCGTGGCCCAGATTACCGGCCCCCACCAGCGCCACATTGATCTGCTGGTCCAGCTTGAGGATATGACGGATCTTCTCAATCAGGTAAGAGACATCATAGCCAATGCCTTTGCGGCCAAAATCGCCAAAATAAGCCAGATCCTTGCGGATCTGGGCCGGGTTGAGATCCAGCTTCTGTCCCAGCTCCTGGGACGAAACGGTAGCGATCTCGCGTTTCAGGAGATCGTTCAGGAAACGCAAGTATACAGGCAGTCTGCGGACCACCGCCTCTGATATTTTATCCGATTTCATGTGTTCTCCTCCTAAATTATATTGGGTACAACAGTTAAACGTTAGGAGTAGTGCGGCGTCAGCTGACGCCGCCTTCCTCCAGCCACTCGGCGATGCGGGGAACCATCTGATCTGTCCGCATATGCTCCATCTTCGGGCCGGGCAGTGAATATAAGAAATACTTGCCATAATAGGACTCAATGACTCTCGTATCATAAACAATGACAATGCCGCGGTCCTGTGCGGTCCGCACAAGTCTGCCGAAACCCTGCTTGAAGCGGATAACCGCCTGGGGAACGGACAGCTTCATAAACGGGTTCTTCTTCTGGGCCTGCAGCAGCTCCGCTTTGGCTTCAGCAAGCGGATGATTGGGCGGCTGGAAGGGCAACCTTACGATGGCCAGACAAGTCAGCGCCTCTCCGGGAATATCCACGCCTTCCCAGAAGCTGCTGGTGCCCAGCAGCACCGAAGCCGAGCTGTCCTGGAAACGGCGGATCAGCTTGCTGCGGCTGCCACCCTCCACGCCTTGCCCCAGTACACTGATCTCCTTGGAGGCCAGCGCCTCCTTCAGCGGATCATACACCTGACGCAGCATCCGGTAGGAGGTGAACAAGACCATCATCCGCCCTCTGGTAGCTTCTGCCGCTTCAGCCAGCGACTGTACCAGGGTATTCACGAAGCGCGCGTCTCCCACGCTGCCCTTGACGCTTGGGAAGTCACGCGGAATAACCAGCAAGGCCTGCTCGCGGTACTTAAACGGCGAAGGCAGCAGCACGGTCTTCAGGCGTCCTTCCTCTGCCGTCTCGTTCAGACCCAGATTATCGATCATGAACTGGAACGATTTGTCCACCGACAAGGTGGCAGAAGTCAGCACGATGCTCTTCTTCTTATCGAAGAACAGCTCCTTCAGCTGGGAGCTGACGTCTACAGGCACAGCGTACATCTGCAAGGATTTGCTGCGGTAGTTTCCGTTCGCTTCCAGCCAGTAGACGATGTTGTCATCGTTCAGCCCCATGAAGAAACGCACCTGCTCCCGGATTCCAGCCAGATCCTTGAACAACCCGCTGATATCCGTGACCAGCCCGTCGGCAGAGGACTGCCCCTCCTGCTCGCGCATGTCGCTGAGCATCTTGTCACCCTTGCGGATGATGTCACTGAGGGCAAGGTACATGCCGTTCTCCAGCTTCGTCAGCTCATCCCAGTCATTCGGTTTGCTGCCAGGCACCAGGCGAAGCACCAGCTGACCGGCTTCCCCTGCTCCCGCATCGCTGCGTTCAGGCAGCAGCGCAAACAGCTTCTCGCTCAGTGTATCCCAGCTCTCCTTAACGGTAAGCAGATCAGGATACAGTGTGTCTATCGTCAGGCTCCATTCCGAAGCCTGTTCTGAGCCGGAGGACTGCAGAATTTGGCGCAGCGCCGGAAGCTGGCCGTTCTTGCTATCTTTGTAGAGCCGCAAGAGGGTGTGCTGCACGGTGAAATGCTTCATATGCATGCCGAGATGTTTACCTGCCACGTCCTCCAGATGATGTGCCTCGTCTATAACCAGATGCTCATAGGCGGGAAGAAGCTGGTGCCCTGCTTTCACATCGGCAAACAGCTTGGAGTGATTAGTGACCACCACATCGGCAATGCCGGCCTCGTGTTTGGCCCGGTGATAATAACATTTGCGGAACCATGGGCAGGAACGGCCCTGGCAGGAATCCGTATCGCTGGCAACCGTCTCCCAGAAATCCCCGCCCCGGCCGCTGAGGTTAAGCTCCTCGTCGTCACCCGACTCGGTCTGGGTCAACCAGACCATCATCTGAGCCGCGATCAGCGCATCTTCTCTTGGACTGACGAAATCTCTTTTGTTTATTCTATGTTCAAACTTGCGAAGACACAAATAATGGCCTCTTCCCTTAAACACCGCAGCCTTGAACGGAAACGGGACCACCTGCGTCAACAGGGGGATATCCCGTTCGCGCAATTGATCCTGCAGATTGATGGTATGGGTGCTGACCATCACCTTCTCCCCGCTGCGCACGCTCTGATAGATGGCAGGCAGCAGATAGCCCAGCGACTTGCCGGTTCCGGTTCCTGCCTCGATCAGCATATGCTTGTCTTCCGCCAGGGCCGCCATCACCTCGGCAATCATGATATCCTGGGCTTCGCGGCTCTCATAATGCGGCAGGGTTTCCTTAAGAAGCCGGGTCACCTCTTCCATATATTCTGTGAAGGAGAGCTTCAGCAGCGGATTGGGGTCGCTCTCGGCTCTCGGTGGTGCAAGCTCCGCCCAGTCGCCAACAGCCAGCGCCAACTGACGGTAGAAGGTCAGTCCATTCTCGGGCTGGAAGGTCTCCATCTCCCGCTCATGCAGCAGTCCGTCGAAATACCAGCCCAGATCACTGTCCTGCCCGCTAAGCAGCTCGCTGATTCTCTGAATCGTCAGTAGGGGAAGCTCATACAGCTCCTCAATGCATTTCAGCAGGATCAGCGCAGTAGCCAGCGCGTCACTGTCCGCCTGGTGCGGACGCTCATGCTCCACGCCGAAGTTCGCGCTGACCGCGCCAAGCTGATAGGAGGTCAGGGAAGGGAAGCAAATCTTCAGGAAATCTATCGTATCTAAAATCCGCCCCTGAAACGGCAAATACCCGCAGCGGTCAAGCGCATTCTGTAAAAAATGAAAATCAAAGGCCACGTTGTGCCCTACAAGCACTACGTCATCCAGCAGCGGCACGAGCTCCATCATCATCTCGTCCAGCTCTGGCGCATCCTGCACATCGTTATCGGTTATACCTGTCAGACCCGTAATAAAAGAAGGAATCGGTGTTCCGGGCTTGACAAAGGAACCATACACCCGGGAGATGGTCCGGTCTTCTTCAATTATGGCCAGGCCAACCTGGATGATCTCACCCACGGATTGGGTGCCCGTTGTTTCGAAATCAAGCACGGCAAATTTCATTATAAGTTCTATTCCCTTTCACTTGAGGCTCTTTATCAGCATAACAGAAGTTGCGAAAAAAGGCGATGCACCCCGGTCTTCGCGGATGCATCGCTTAAGAGGAGAAACCTATGATTACAAAAGCTCAACCAACTGATTTCCAAATTGCAGCTTGCCTCCCCGCCTGCGGCACACCTCCAGATTGACTGGTGGCTCCGGCAGAGCGGGGTCATGCTGCAGGGAGAGATCAAATAGTTCCCTTGCTTCGCCAAAGCGCTCCTGAGTGGCTCTGATGCACCCCATGGCGTTATAGATCATCGCCTTCAGCTTGGCTTCCCGGATCAGGGCCAGCATATGGTCCAGATGCCTCCAAGCGCTCTCCCCTTCACCTTCCTGCAGATAAGCCATCGCCAGATACAGACGGGCAGCCAGACTATCCGGGTGCCGTGCAATCACTTCCTTAAACTGGTCAATACATTTACGGTACATTAGCAGCTTGTAGTAGCCCTGTCCACGGACAAAGGCATCCATTGACAGCTCTGCAGCCTCCAATGGCGGCTCCGGGCTGTCTTCAGGCTCCAGCGTGAAATCGGCCTGCTCCCGGAACTGGCTGAGCTTCTCGGCGAAGAGCAGCCATTCGTCCATCACGTTATCACTTAGCCGGTGCAGCATATTGTATTTGCATAAAAGCTCGTTTCGGCGGGCACCCTCCGCAGTAGGGTAATCAGTTACGATCTCACGAAGCACCTTATTCATTTCAGCAAACAAATGTTGAAACACGGGACCACCCCACCTCACTGAAGATGAAATCAGCTTAAGCTTGCCTGACTTCATTTTCTGCGAGAACGGGTACTTTCATCCCTGCCAATCAATACATGACTGAAGCGCACGAATTAGACAATCGTAGCATGGAGCTCATGATCGGCCAGCTTCACTGCGTGGTTATGCTCATCGACGAACACAACGGTTGGCTTATGAGCAGCCAGCTCCTCCGAGGACAGCATGGCATAAGAAATAATAATTACGGTGTCGCCCGGATGTACGAGCCTCGCTGCAGCACCGTTCAGGCAGATCACACCGCTTCCGCGCGGGCCAGGAATCACATAAGTTTCCAGACGGGAGCCGTTGTTATTGTCGACAATCTGGACCTTCTCATTCTCCAGCAGATCAGCTGCTTCCATCAGATTCTCATCTATGGTAATGCTGCCCACATAATTCAGATTCGCTTCGGTCACCGTCGCACGGTGGATCTTGGATTTCATCATATGTCTAAACAAGTGCAGCAGCCTCCTTCGGAATAAATACATTGTTGTCGATCAGGCGGGTTCTGCCGAACTTAACGGCAAGCGCCATAATAATCTCTCCGGGCACTGAAGCCAGAGTTTCGTTGTCTCCCAGGTTCTCCAGATCGGGAAAAGTTAATACTTCGGCATAATCAATCTCGGCAAGACGAGAGGTTGAAATCTCAGATACCAGCACCTGGCGCACTTCGGATGCGGTTCTCGCCCGGCCATCCAGAATGGCCTCGCGCGCAGCACGGAGCGAACGGGACAATACCAGCGCCTCTTCCCGCTGTTCTCCAGACAGATACACATTGCGCGAGCTAAGCGCAAGGCCATCGGCCTCACGGACAATCGGACAAGCGACAATTTCTACCGGCATGTTCAGGTCGGATACCATCCGGCGCAGCACAGCCACCTGCTGGGCATCCTTCAGTCCGAAGAACGCATAATCCGGCTGCACCATATGCAGCAGCTTGCTGACTACGGTAGTCACGCCGTCAAAATGTCCGGGACGCGAAGCCCCGCACAGCTGCGTAGTTAATGAAGCCACTGAAACTGTAGTACGGATCGCCTGCGGATACATTTCCTCTACAGTGGGAATAAACACGATATCTGCGCCTTCGCGCTCGGCAAGCTCCAGATCCCGCTGCTCATCGCGCGGATAGGAGGCGAAGTCTTCATTGGGACCAAACTGCAGCGGATTGACGAAAATGCTCATCACTACCGTGTTGCTCAGCTCTCCGGCCCGCCGCAGCAGGCTGGCATGTCCTTCATGCAAATAACCCATCGTTGGCACAAATCCAATGGGGCTGTGGCCCCCGCTCCGCATATATTCCAGCGCTTCGCGCAGCTGCTCTACAGTTCTGACCACTCTCATTATGATTTCGCTCCTTTGGTTACGGCAGCGCCGTATAGGGATTCCAGCACACTTTCATCGGCGCCGAATACATGGCTCTCCTCCGGAAAAGTACGCTGCTTGACCTCCTGCACATACTGGCTGATCCCCTCACGGATCAGGCTGCCTATATCGGCATAGGTTTTGACAAAACGTTTCTCCCGGTAATCCGCCGTGTAGCGCAGCAGGTCATGATAGACCAGCACCTGACCGTCGCAATAACGGCCTGCACCAATGCCAATGGTTGGGATCGAAAGCGCTTTGGAGATGGCCGCTGCCACCTCTTCGGTCACCAGCTCCAGCAAAATGGCAAAAGCCCCGGCCGCTTCCAGCGCCAGCGCCTCATCCATCAGCCGCTGGGCATCCTTGGCATCCTTGCCCTGGATGCGGTAGCCGCCGATCATGTTGACCGACTGCGGGGTAAGCCCGATATGGCCCATAACGGGAACTCCGGCCGCAGCCAGTGCAGATACGGTGGAGCAGATTTCCAGGCCGCCTTCCATCTTGACGGCGTGGGCCCCCCCTTCCTGCATCAGGCGGCGGACGCCGCGCAGGGTCTCGTCAATACTTCCGTGATAGGTCATAAACGGCATGTCCGCCAAAATAAACGTATGCTGTGCTGCCCGGGTGACGGAGCGGGTATGATACACCATGTCATCTATGGTTACCGGCAGGGTGCTGTCATAGCCCAGCACTACATTTCCCAGCGAATCGCCGACCAGAATCAGGTCGATTCCTGCTTCTTCGGCCAACCGGGCCGAAGGATAATCATAAGCGGTCAGCATGCTCAGCGGCACACCTTCCGTTTTCATTTTTTTCATTTTGACAATATTTAACGCCTGCTTGTTTGCCATTGCTCTCCATTCCCCTTTTCCCAGTTAAATACGCGTAAACGCGCAAACAAAAAAACCTCTTAGCATGTTCCGCTAAAAAGGTCCGAAGGGCAAAAAAGAGTCACTCGCGATCGTCCCTTCTGTCTCGGTCCTTACGGCTCAGAGCAGAATCCAACGTAACCGTCAAACGCAGTTATGATGGTGCATCCCAATAACAAATTCTTGATTATTCCATTTACAGCAAGAGTACAGCTCGACATTCGATACCGCCTCTGCCGCTAGTATACCAAAAAAAATGGAGAAATACACTAAAAAATCGATCCCTCCCAAACCCTCCCTTCCAAGGGAGGGTTTGGGAGGGCTGCACCCTCTGGACACCCGCAAGCTTGGCGAATGAGCCTGGCGGTACTGTGATTAGGTGGGTGGGGTGGAAAGATCGCTTATCCCTACGGGACCGCTTGAACGCCGCGGGGCTGGCCTGCTCTCCCTGACGGGATGCACGGCCGGGGGGGAAGTTCAAAGGCAGGCTGTTCCTTCGGAATGCGCAAGACTCTAAGAGCGAAAGCGGGCTGTTCCTTCGGAATGCGCAAGACCTTAAGGGCGAAAGCGGGCTGCTCCTTCGGAATGCGCAAGACCTTAAGGGCGAAAGCAGGCTGTTCCTTCGGAATGCGCAAGACCTTAAGGGCGAAAGCGGGCTGTTCCTTCGGAATGCGCAAGACCTTAAGGCCGAAAGCGGGCTGTTCCTTCGGAATGCGCAAGACCTTAAGGGCGAAAGCGGGCTGTTCCTCCGGAATGCGCAAGATCTAATCCACAACAAAAGAAAATCATTATTTGCTATACAACAAGAAAAAACGGTTTCGCCATCCTCTGCAAGAGGTGGCATCCGTTTTTTCGAGGAATTAGTATATTTCAACTGAAACCTGTGATAGGAGGCAATTAAGTGCGATTTCAGCCGAAACGTCCATCAGCAGACGAATACGTGCAAATCTGGTTACTGCTTAGGCCCTGGCGAGGATGTAGGGCAGCGACACCGTCAAGAAGCTTCAGAGTAAATTAGATGCGAAACTGCAACTAATTTTTGCTGCAAACCCTGTCAGGGAGCAAATAAGTGCGAAACTGGTTACTACTTAGGTTCTTGCCAGGAATTTAGAGTCTGCCCTGGAACTTTTCGAGTAATTTGATGGGAAACTGGTTACTCCTTAGGGCCAGTCAGGATGTGTAGGGAAATTCTACCGCTAATTGTACGAAAGTTGGGGAATCTCATGAGAGGATAGGGAGTTTCTACCACTAATGACACCCTATGGGCTCCAAAATGCCCTCGATAGACGATTTAGTGGTAACTTTTCCCTATATGCCATAGATTATCGATCATTAGCCCTTAATTAACGGTAGTTTTTCCCCATAGCCACCTATATTTTTCTCTTTCGATGGCGCCAATCTGCTTGGGGAAGGCCCGAGTCCTAAGCAGTAATCGAAACTGCAACTAAATTCAGCTGAAACATCAATGTAGAGTGTTGCATAAGAGCTTTCAGAGAATTAGATGCGAATCTGCATTTAATTTCAGCTGAAATTCCTGTTAGCGGAGAAATAAGTGCGAATCTGCAACTATTTTCAAGGAAAACGTTTGTTTAACGCTCAAAACTCGAAATTAGATGCGTATTCGCACTTATTTGCTCCAAAACAGAAAAAATCGGTGAATTAGGTGCGTTTTCGCACTTAAATCGCTGGCTGGACTAAGGTGGTGTTCAAGAAATCACATCTTGGATGCTCCTATCTTATGGAGACCTAAGCAGCAACCCGTTTCGCAACTAAATGTTCGGCTCCTTAAAGGAGTCCTAAGTAGTAACCGAAACTGCAAGGACATATCGCATACAGGGGTTGTAGCACCCCGCTGTCATATTAGTTCAATCTCACCTGAACACACACTGCTCACCGTTCCATCCGGCCCCTGAAGCAGCAGAAACCCCTGCTCATCCATGCCTACAGCGATTCCTTTTCGTCTGCCCTCAGGGCTGTTTGTCGCAATCTGACGGCCCAGCGTAACCGACATCGCTTCCCAGCGGAGCTGGACCGGAGCGAAGCCACGCTCCAGATACAGCGTGTATAGAGCCTCCAGCTCGGCAAGCACCACACCAGCCAGCACGGAACGGTCCACGGGTCGGCCTCCGCGTTCCAGCAGCAGCGAGGTGCCGACACCACGAAGCTCCTCGGGATAATCGTCTGCGTCCAGATTCACCGCAATGCCAATGCCCGCGATACAGTAGTGCAGCTCGCCCTCATGGAGAGAGGATTCAAGCAGGATGCCGCAGATTTTGCGGCCGCCAGCCAGCAGGTCGTTGGGCCATTTAATCCCGGCCTCCACCCCGCTGACCTTGCGGATTGCAGTGCATACGGCTACCCCGGCCAGCAGTGTCAGCTGGGGGGTCAGCAGCAGCGGCAGCTGCGGCCGGAGCACAACACTCATCCAGATGCCTTTGCCCTTCGGAGAATGCCATTTGCGGCCCATCCGGCCCCTGCCGCCGGTCTGTTCCTCCGCTATAACCGCCGTTCCTTCCGGTGCGCCGCTCTCCGCCAGCTGCTTCGCTTCCTCCTGGGTGGAGAGCACGCTCTCCAGCAGATGCACCTTGCCGCTCCAGCAGGACGCAGCGGTCTCTCTGTCGATTGTCGCCGGAGACAAGGCTTCATAGCTGTTCATGTTCAATCATCCTTTTCGCTTCCTGCAGCAGGGATTGGTTGTCGTTTCGGATGTCGCCGCAGGCGGCCGCATGAAGCAGGCCGCTTAAGATCGCCCCGACCCACGGGCCGGGGCGTCTCTGCAATGCCTGCGCCAGCTCGCCACCGCTCACGGCGAGCTGCGCCAGCGTGGACAGCGGCATCTCCGCTGTCCAGCTCTGCGCCGCCACGCGCAGCGGCGGCGCATCCGGGGCAGCGGCGTCCCGCTCCGCCGCAGGCAGCGCCGCCAGCACGGTCAGCCAGCCTGCGGCGGCTTCCGTGCCATGGCGCAGCACGGCGGCGATCCAGCGCCGCCGCAGGGCCTCTGTGCCGCCGGGTTCCCCGGGCGGCACCTCCAGCAGCGCGGTCCACGCTTCGCGGACGCGCAGCACTCCGGCGACGGCGCTACGCGTCGCCCCCGGGAACGTCCATGCCCGCAGCAATCCGTCGGCCTCCTCGGCCGGGGTGCCCAGGGCATGGAGCAGCAGCGCCCACCGCAGATGGGCGCTCTGCAGTTCCCCGATCCCGGACACCCCGGCGGCGGCTGCCGCCAGGGTGCTTCCGGTCCAGGGGAACGGGGCTTTGCCGCGCGGCAGCAGCCCGCTGCGCGACAGCAGACCCAGGCCGCGCACAGGATGCGGCCCCTCCACGATGCGCTCCAGCTCCGCGCGCACGCGCTCTGCGGCAATATGCGCCAGCAGGTCACGCTGGCGCAGCAGCCCCCGCCACGTGTTCTTGGCGATGGCGAAATCCAGCACTGCCGCGAAGCGCAGGCAGCGCAGCATCCTCAGCGCATCCTCCTCGAAGCGCTCGCGCGCGTCGCCTACGCAGCGGATGCGGCCGAGCTCCAAATCCCGCTCGCCGCCGAACGGGTCTACCAGCAGGCCATCCGGCCCGCAGCAGATCGCATTGATCGTGAAATCGCGGCGGCGCAGATCCTCCGTCACATCAGTAACAAAGCTCACCTGCTCCGGACGGCGATGATCGGCATACCCACTCTCGGTGCGGTAGGTGGTCACCTCAAACCCTTGGCCGTCCTCCAGCACCGTGACCGTACCATGCGCAATCCCGGTGGGAATTACGCGGGGGAACAGCGCAGTCACTTCATCCGGGTGGGCGGAGGTTGTAATATCCATATCATGCACCGGCCTGCCCAGCAGCTCATCGCGAATGCATCCGCCTACCCAATAGGCTTCATGACCGCTGCGAATCAGTCCGGTGATCACCTTCTCTGCTGCCGCCGCCATGGCGGCAGGGGCCATTGTCCATTCCATCCTGTACTCCTTACCCCCGGACGGCATCCATCCGGGTTACCTTGCGACCCAGCACACGGTAATAGATATCTTCATATTGATTGGTAATAACGTCCCTGCTGAAATCATTGCAGGAACGCTCCAGACAGGCTATGCGGAACCGTTCCGCCAGCTGATCGTCCGAGAGGATGCGGATCGCATAGTCCGCCATCGCAGCCGTATCGCCGATCGGAGCCAGGAATCCGGTCTTGCCATGCTGGATCAGCTCGGGAATCCCTCCGGTCTGAGAGCCAACCGTTGGCACACCGCAAGCCATCGCTTCCAGGGCTACCAGACCGAAGCTCTCCTTCTCCGAAGGCAGCAGCAGCAGATCGGCCATCGAGATCACCTGGGCAATCTCGTCCTGCTTGCCGAGGAAGCGCACCTTGTCCTCCAGGCCCATCTCATTGATTTTGGCCTGGATCTTGGGCAGCTCGGGACCTTCACCCACCAGCAGAAGCCGGGAAGGCAGCTCCTTGCTGACCTTCGCAAAAATATCCACCACATCCTGCACCCGCTTCACCGGTCGGAAGTTGGAAATATGCATCAGGATCTTCTCATCCGGGTAGCGAAGTCCCCGCGCAGATTCGATACATCCCGGGGGTAATAGACGCGTTTGTCCACAAAATTGTATGTCAGATCAATATCCCTTGTAATATCAAGCGCTCTCCGCGTCTCGTTGATGAGATCCTGGGAGACTGCAGTCACCGCATCACTCTCATTTATGCCAAGCCGAATCAGGTCTTTGAGCGATTCATCCTGGCCCAGCACCGTAATATCAGTACCATGAAGTGTGGTGACGACCTTCATATCGTTGCCTAGCATTTGCTTAGCAAGGAATGCACACACCGCGTGAGGAACCGCATAATGCACATGAAGCAGATCCAGGTCCTGCATTTTGGCCACCTGGGCCATCTTTGTTGCCAGTGCCAGATCATAAGGGGGATAGCGAAACACATAATAATCGTTGACCTCAACCTCATGGTAGAAAATGTTCTTCTGAAACGTCCCCAGCCGGAATGGGACACTGTGTGTTATAAAATGGACCTCATGGCCCTTTTCGGCCAGCAGCTTGCCCAATTCAGTCGCCACTACACCCGAACCGCCAAGAGACGGATAACAGGTAATGCCTATTTTTAACAACCGATCCATCGCCCTGTCTCCTTCTTTGACTGAATAGTATATAACTTATATTAACCGCGCTGTTCCTGCAGGATCGCCTTTAAGAAGGTAATTACCGCCGTCTTCCAGCCAAATCGTATAATCCAGAGGCTGCCTCCGGCACCATGCAACAGAATAATTTTGGAGTGTTGCTCCTGCCACAGGCAGCCTGTCAATATGAATGTCCCCGCGCTCCCATGCCCACCATTCTTCCGAGGGCAGACGGTCTGCGGTCAGCCGAATCTCTTCGGGGAAAAATCTCTGAACCTTCTGCCAATAGAGTACAGACTCATTATACGATAACTTGGAGCGCCGAGAAGAGGAAGATGACATTCAGCTCACTTCTTCCTGGCAGTACCGGTTACAAACAGATCCACAGTGTGCGGGATCTTGGTTGCAAACGCCTCTGCATACGGAATGAGCCTCCGTTGCCCCAGCAGCATGTCCCTGGCACGGACCCGTTCTATATACCCTTCGTTCAAGGGCGTAGACACTGTATCCTCGCCGTCAATCTTCTGAAACTGTGAAATATAGCAGGACAAAGCCTGCTCCTTAAGCGCGTACTCCCCTGTCACATCGACAAGCAAATCGGTCCGGCCCGTATCATTAATGAAATAAAAATACAGCTGCGGAGCCGGTACCGCTAGCTTGTCCGGCATATATTTGCGCAGCTTGGCATTAAAAACCGCTTCCTCCACCAGCTTGCTGCAGGCCATATGATCCGGGTGACGGTCCTCCCAGTAGGGCGCGAACACAATATCCGGCGCGAAGCGGCGGATCTCTGCCGTCACGGCAGCTATCTGTTCAGGACTTCCATTAAGTCCGCGATCAGGCAGTCCCAGATTGGTACGAACCGCCGCTCCGAGAATATCCGCAGCCTGTTGCGCTTCCTCTTTGCGCCGTTCCACTGTGCCGTTGGAGGACATCTCTGCAGCGGTCAGATCGCATAAACCCACTTTAAGTCCTGCTGCGGTATGTTTGGCAATCGTCCCGGCCATGCCGATCTCGGCATCGTCCGCATGGGCGCCGAAGACCAGAATATCCAGCTTCATTCGTCCACACCCGGCTTGTACTTATGTACCAGGTCGCGCCAGGCGAAATCGCCGCGGTCAATCGCCTTGACGAGAATTTCGGCGGTGGCAATATTGGTGGCTACCGGAATGCCATATACATCGCACAAGCGTAGCAGTGCCGTAATATCCGGTTCATGCGGCTGAGCCATGAGCGGATCACGCAGGAACACAATCAAGTCCAACTCGTCGGTCGCCACCATGGAGCCGATCTGCTGATCCCCGCCCAACGGTCCAGACATATAACGGTGAATCGACAGCTTGGTTGCCTCCATAATCCGAAGTCCGGTCGTGCCGGTGGAATACAGCTGGTGCCCATGGAATACATGCTCATAGGCTGTAACAAAATTAACCATTTCTTCTTTTTTGCGGTCATGTGCAATAAAAGCAATCTTCATCATGTTCTTCGCTCTCCCGTCTACTCTATAAAATGCTCAAAACCATACACCAGGCCGGTGTATTGCATAACCTTCTGAATCCCAATTTTGACCCCAGGCATATATCCTGCACGCTCATAGGAATCATGGCGGATCTTCAAGCTCTGGCCGTAGCCGCCAAAAATAACTTCCTCCTGGGCAAAGATACCAGGCAGACGCACACTGTGAATGCGGAAGCCATTGTAATAACCGCCCCGCGCGCCTTCAATGGTTTCTTCTTCCTTCGGGTTGCCTTGGCGCAGCTCGCTGCGCATCTCCGAAATCATCTCCGCGGTCTTGATTGCGGTTCCCGAAGGGGCATCCAGCTTCTGGTCGCCATGATATTCGATAATCTCCAGATGAGGGAAATACTTCGAAGCCTGAGCTGCAAATTTCATCATTAGAATAGCCCCAATCGAGAAGTTAGGCGCGATTAGCCCGCCGATTCCCCGTTCCTGGCATTGCTTGTCCAACTCGCTGATCTGCTCCGGCGTAAAACCAGTAGTCCCGATGACAGGGCGCACCCCGTATTTGATAGCCAGTACCGTATTATCGTAAACCGATTGCGGAGTGGTGAAATCAACCAGGACATCGCCATCGCCTGAAGCGAGGGCAGCCTCCAGATCTGCGGTAACCGCAATCCCGGCTTCTTCGAGGCCAACAAGCCGGCCGGCATCCATATCCTTGGCAGAACGGTCTATGGCTGCCACCAGCTCCAGCTCTTGATCTTCAAGAACCAGCTTCACAACTTCTTTGCCCATTCTTCCGCCTGCACCGGACACAATAACCCTGATTCTTTTACTCATTTGAATTCAGCCTCGCTTTCACTGGTTGTGTAGTTACTGCATGTAGTTTTGCAATGATTTCTGGAGTTCCTTCATTAACTGGTGCAGTCCAGAATCGTCCGGATGCAGGGACATCACCTCTTTAAGCACAGAGATGGCTTCCAGATGCTCATTCAGGCGGCTATGCGCGATTGCCAGCCAGACATAGGCATCTCCATATAAAGGGTCAAGCGATATCGCTTCTTTCAATAGAGTAACCGGATGATACGGATTGCGCCCGCCTTCCGCTTCGTCCTCCAGCAGCCGCTTCGCCGCCTGCACCAGCATTAGCGCCTGAAGATGCTGCAGATGCAGCTTATATTCAGGTTTGGTTCCATCCAGCTTCACTGCCGCGCGGGCATGAAGTGCCGCTTTATCCAGCATGCCGCTACGGGCATAGGTAATGGAGCAGCGGTATCTGACCTCGGCGTCGCCCGGACTGGCGGCAATGGCTGCCTCGAAGCAGACAATGGCCTCGGCGAAGTCACTGCGCAGGATTGACCGGTAAGCTTCTTTTACATAATCCTTCTCATTCATATACACACCATCCTCACGGCTAAAACCCGTTCGTTTGGTACAGCATATGATATAGAAGCCTAATCTGTGTCTTTCTTCGTCCAACGCTCGGCGTCCCTGGTGCCAAACTTATGCATCACCTTGTTATGCGCTTCCGTCAGGTCAATGCCAAGCGAATTGGCAAAACAAATGGTGATAAACAGAATATCGCCCAGTTCAAGCTCAATGGAATTGTCGGCTTCATCCGCTTTCTTCGGCTTCTCGCCGAACTGGTGGTTGACTTCACGCGCCAGCTCCCCGACTTCCTCGGACATGCGGGCCATCATGGACAGCGGACTGAAATATCCTTCCTTGAACTGCGATATATAAGCATCTACTTCGCGCTGAATGTCACTAAGGCTTTTATCCATAAAATGTTTGTTCGCCCCCTGCAAGTTCTTGCCTTCTGTTTGCCCCTATGTTATCGTAAAGACGTTTTGAAGACAAATCTTTTTTGAATTTGAGGGATTTCTATGAATTCATCCAAAATGATATCCATTGGCAAAAGCGCTGCCCCCATTATGCTCGGCACCGCAGTATACGCGTTTGGGTTGCTGTATTTCATTATTCCCAACCAACTAATGGAAGGCGGAGTAACCGGGATTACGCTGCTGCTTAATTATGCGCTTAACATTCCTGTCTTCCTGACCACCCTGCTGCTGAATCTGCCGCTCTTCTGGCTGGGCTGGAAGGTGCTTGGCGCTGGGCAGATTGCTTATACTGGCATAGGGATCGGCAGTCTGACCTTTTTTCTCTGGCTGTTCGAGCGGATGATCGCTGCCGGCTGGATCGTGCCTTTTACCACGGAGCATGATTTCATCCTGGCTGCTCTTTATGCCGGAGTCACGCTGGGACTGGGGTTGGGTATCGTCTTCCGCTTCGGGGGAACCACCGGAGGGGTCGATATTGTCGCCCGCATCCTGGGCCGGAAATTTGGCTGGAGCATGGGCCAGATTATTCTGGCTGTCGACGTCATTATTATCGGTGCATCGCTGTTTTATATCCCCAGGGAGAAAATATTGTATACACTCGTTGCCGTATTTATTGCCTCACGGGTAATCGACTTTATCCAGGAGGGGGCTTATGCCGCCAAAGCCTTTACGATTATCAGCGACGCCTCTCCGCAGATTGCCGACCTGATCACGGCCGAGATGGACCGGGGCGTGACGCTTATCCCAGCCATCGGCGCTTATTCCAAACAAGCCAAGCATATGGTCTATTGTGTCGTATCCCGTTCGGAGATCCGCCGGCTCAGCCTGCTGGTCAAATCGATCGATCCCCAGGCCTTCGTCATTATCAGTGACGTACATGACGTGCATGGTGAAGGCTTCCGGCAGACCTGAGGGCTGCCTTTCGCATTAGTAAACTACATAACTCCCGATAACGCAAAAAGAGTGCGACTGATCATCAGCCTGCACCCTTTTCTGCATTCGCCCCTAGCGAAGCAGCGGTTATGCCGCCTGTCTATACCGTCTTCCATTCTGAGTTCTCACCACGGTATTTGCGGAAGCCCGTGTACACCAGCGCGCTTATAATGAAGCCTGCCGCCAGCAGCCCCCAGATTCCATAGGACTGCGGAGAGAGCGGCAGCGACAGGGCCGGCTCATCCTTTTCCTTGCCGAACATGACCCTCGCCGCCTCCTGGCCGTACGAGACAATCTCCAGCAGCCGGGTCCGGTCCGGCTTATGGGCGGCAGCCGGAACTCCGGCAGCATAGGAGAGCCAGGTATCGAAGGCGCTTACCACCTCGGGTTTGCTCGAAATAATCACTGCAGGCCGGATATTGTCATATCGGCTCTGCAGCCGTTCCAGCGCCGCCTTCCAGCCCTCCTGATCACCCGCTGCCGCGCTCTGCTCCATCTTGCCCAGATCCTCACGCACCAGCTTGTAATATTGCTGCCACATCGGCTGCCCCGGATGATTCAGGCTGTTGGCCGCCAGCCGCAGCTTAGCTGCAGCCGCCTCCGAGCGCTCCTTGGAGAACTGGACGCTGGCCACCTCAGCCTTCAGATCCATAATTACGGCTGACAACGCATGAATGCCCTCCACAGACGTCATTCCCTCGAACGAGGAAGAGACGACAATCTGTGAGATCTTGTCGCTCTCCTGCCTGATCTTGGCCAGGTCGCCTGCCAGCACATAATCATACAGTGCTTCAGCCGCCTGCTCCAAGCGCTGAGCCCCGCTGCTGCCTCCGATCACCGCCGGTTCACTTCCGGAAGCTGCGGCTTCTGCATCTTGCGAAACAGAGGCCGCAGCATGGCCCGTACCGGCCAGCAGCCAGAGAAGCAGCAGCCCCATCCACCAATAAGTTCTCCTGCCCGGCATGAGACATCCCCTCCTACCTTAAATCTATGGCGGGGGGACAAGGGATAGAACCTGCCTAAGGCCTGCTGCTCCGGTAAGGCAGCCGCGAATGAACCGGCTTGTATCTGCCGCTGAACACCCAGGCCAGCCCGGTGCTGAAGGCTGTAAGTAGAAGAGTCAAATATTGCACCTGTACCACGTCGTCATCCAGCACACCGGGCAGCCAAGGATAGACGCCGAAGGAGTAATCGATAAAATCATTGGCTAAGGTCCAGAACAGGGCCAGCGGCAGCATTCTGCGGTAAGCGAAGAAACGTGCGTACAGCAACGCCTCGACCGCCATCCCCGTATGGGAGACGACCAGCATCCAATCCTTCCAGTTCAGCACATCTCCCTGGGCAGCGCCGGCAAAAATAATACCCACCGCCCAGATCCCGTATTTGACAGAGGTGAGCACAGCCAGCGCTTCGACCAGCTCACGGATCACCGTTCCTGCAATACTCTTCGGCGGATAGAGCAGCAGCAGCAGCGCCAGAGTAAAGAACAGGCTTGCCGTTGGACTATCCGGAACAAAAGGCAGCAGCCAGAGCGGAGAGCTGGCCGCCGTTGCCTCCATCTGATCGCCGTACCATATATAGCCATAGATGGTGCCGAGGAGATTGACGATAAACAACAGCCAAATGATTCCCCGGTTTTTAAACAGTTTCTCAAACCAATGAACTGCCATTTCTTAATTTTGACCTCCCGAATTTGCAGGCTTGTCCTGCGCACAGGCAAAAACCTGACCGCAGGCACGATCAGGTTTGCGTTAACATCATTTTACTGTTGACTTTTTTGTTTGGCAAGCCAGCCTGCAAGACTGTCGATGTCCTGCTCTGTGAGACCCGCGCCCAGGGCCGTCTCCTGCATAGGGGGCATCTGTCCCTGCCCCTCTTTAATTATAGTAAGAATGGCCGCCTTGTCATGGGTATCACCCACACCGCGCAGCGAAGGAGCACCTCCGGCTCCTTTCATATCGGCAGCATGGCAGGCGATGCAGGTCGCCTGCTTGAACAGTGCCATCGCCGGATCATCCTTATCAACAATGGCAATTTCTTTGGTCTGTATAGCACTGGTAGTGGGCAAACCCTTGGCACGTTTCTCCGCCGCCTGCTCCTCACGCTGCACATCCTCCGGAATCTGGTTGGTCTCGGCCATTTCATGCTTGTATTCCGTCCAGGCAGTGTTGGTCAGATACACAATGGCCGCCAGTGACAGGAACATCAGCGAGGAGGCAATGGGCCTGCGGTAGAAGCGGCGTTCTTTGCCCGTATCGAGGAAGGGGGCAAGCAGCAGCGCTCCGAAAGCGACACCGGTTACGCCAAGTGTGCCGAGCACGATATAATCACCAGAAGCATACGGGAGCTTCAGGTATTGGTAGAGAAACAGAAAATACCAGTCCGGAATAGGAATGACCGTGGCACTGGGATTAGCCGGGAATCCGAGCGGAGCCGCTTCGGAAATCGTCAGCACCAGGATTCCAACCAGCACAACTACACCGACCATCCACTCTTTTAATAGAAAGTTGGGGATAAAAGCCTCCGATTTGCCGGGATACGCCGAATAATCGGGCGGTGAGATAAAGCCGCTGCCCCGGCGGACCCTGGAGTCCCCGACATAGACGATTTTTTCCTTGGAGTTATCTCCCTTTCCATGCGCCATCCGATTTCCTCCTCCTTCGCCTGAGCCCTGTTTAGAGCGGCCCCGATATTCCCTGCTTGCGGATCATCACAAAGTGTCCAACCAGCAGAATCAGCAGCACCGCAGGCAGGAAAAACACATGCAGCGCAAAAAACCGGGTCAACGTCTGCGCACCCACGATACCGCCGCCCTGCATCAGCTCCTTCAGCACCGGTCCCATCACCGGCACGGAGTTGGCAATTTCCAGCGTAACCTTGGTGGCGAAATAGGCCTTGTTGTCCCACGGCAGCAGATATCCGGTCAGGCCAAGACCCAGCATAACGAAAAAGATCAGCATACCCACTACCCAGTTCATCTCGCGCGGCGCCTTGTAGGAGCCGGTGAAGAACACCCGCATCGTATGCAGGAACATCATCACAATGACCAGGCTGGCGCCCCAGTGATGCATACCGCGCACTATTTTGCCGGAGGCTACCTTGGTCTGCAGATATTCCACGCTGGCATACGCATTGATAATATCCGGCACATAATACATGGTCAGGAACATGCCCGACAGAATCTGAATAACGGTGATGAAGAAGGTGAGGCCGCCAAAGCAATACACAAAAGCTGAGAAGTGATGGGCAGGGTTGACATGCTCCGGGACCTCATGGTCGGCAACATCTCTCCAGATCGGCGTAATGTCCAGACGTTCATCAATCCAGTTGTAGACATTCTTAAACATCGGAATCTACGCCTCCTTCCTGGCTACTGTGTTGGGAATAATATCGCCCAGCAGTACCCAGCCATTTTCAATTTTCGTTTTGTACTGGTCAAGCGGCTTCGGCGACACAATCAGATTCTTGCCCAGCTTGGTATACCTGGCTCCGTGGCAGGGACAATGGTATTCATCAGGATAAGCCTTATTATTATTCCAGCCAACGGTGCATCCGAGGTGTTTGCAGATCGGTGAAAGCGCATAAATATCTCCATTCGCCTCTTTGCGGATCCATGCGGTCAGCGTTGCTGTACTGGCATACCATCCGTCTTGCTGGTGCAGCTCAAAGGTAAACTCCTGCGGCTCTTCGGTAATTTGGCCGGCCTCCGCTACCTTGATAAATTCACCGGCGCCTTTTTTATGTAGAATCGGGTCCACGGCGAAATGGATCATCGGTAGAAGAGCACCCATACCCATGAAGGCTGAAGCTCCCCCGAGTGTGTACGTTAGGAATTGGCGGCGCGACATCTCATTACGGCTGGGCGGCTGGGCTTCAGACCCAAGCTCATGTGGCTCATTTTGGCTGCTCATACTGCAAATAACCCCCTCAATCAAGATACAAGATCAGATACAAGATAAAGGAAACAATCTTAATAATGACCAGTCAGAGATGAAGCGGCATTTCCATAACATCCAAGTGTGAGTCAACCCACACGACACTTCAATTAATCTAATCATAGCTTAGCTGTCACAAAACCGTCAAGAATATTGTCTAAATTGTGACAGACTAAAATGAGCGACAATCAATAAATTGTTGCTTTTTCGTCACATTCACCACCGTTTCAGCTCTGCCACATCTCTTGGATCCGGCGGCCGATTTCCAGATTCAATTCACTTTTTGTAACATGATCAAATGCAGTCAGGCTAAGGACTAAATCGCTTTCATAAATATCTGTTGTAGAGAGGGGAATATCCGCACTGGCCATCACAGCGTACTGGAAGTAACTGGATTTGACTTTCCGGCAAATATCATTAATATATTCGCTTCCCGCGGTCCCTGCTCGGTATTGCACTGCCGGATACACAACGATTCGTCCTCTGTATGGCCGTTCAATTCGATCCAGGAAATCTCGCAGTCGCTCCAGCGCTTCAATGGTGTCTACAGGATCTTCTGCTCCACTAAGTCCGGTTACCGGAATAAGACAGGTATCGTAATACCTGCCATTCTCTTCCCAGCTCTGCCTGTCAAAATCACTAAATTTCATTTGAGACCTCCCCCTTTTTACTAGCTTGCAGTTATGATAACTCCAATTATAACGCAAAGAAGCTCCCCCGTAAGCCTTACAGCTCGCGGGTCCCCACACGCAAAGAAAACAGGAAGCCCCTATAGGTCCTCCTGCCTTGTTCAACCACTACAAACCGCATTCTTTAGGCTAAACTCTTCAGTTCTTCTGTATATTTCCGGAAAGCCGACTCATCTCCGGCAGCCAGCGCCGTGTCGATCTCCCGGTACAAGATGTCAGTGCGGCGCTTCCGTAGCGCCTCATCCCACACCATTTCTGCCGCAAGTCCTAGCATCACTTCATAGGTAGCTTTCATTTTGTCCATTCGATACACCTCCGCTGATTACTGTTTAAGAGATTCCGAACTCTTGGGCCTTGATAACATAACTTTCAGTAGTACGTGCCATCCGCAACAGGTCCTTGTCGGTCAATTCCCGGACCACTTTAGCCGGTGAACCCAGAGAAAGTGTATACGGGGGGATGATGGCGTTCTCGGTTATAAGCGCTCCGGCTCCTATTAAAGCATATTCACCAATCTCTGCACCGTTCAGAACAATGGCCCCCATTCCAACTAATGTGCCTTTGCCTATCCTGCAGCCATGGATAATGGCGGAATGGCCGATGGTAATATCATCCTCCAGCACAAGCGGCAGTCCTTCTGCCACATGGCCCACTGCGACATCCTGAATATTGCAGCGTTCCCCAATGATTACAGGTGCCAGGTCTCCCCGGAGTACGGCATTAAACCAGATACTCGAGTGCCGGCCCATTCTGACATCACCCACCAGCTTCGCTCCTTGCGCCACGTAGACGCCATCGGCAATCTGCGGTATGTAATCCCCATAAGCGATCTGCATGCTTCCCCTCCCTTACTGCTGAAGCTGCTTCGGCACAGCTGCACCCATTCCCCAAGGTGTCATTTGGATGACCGGCCCTTCCGGGCTTTCACCCCAGCGGATCATTCCCAGGTGCAGCATCATCCGCAGAATACGACCTTCCAGAATTGCAGCTGCATCATCGTAATAAAAAGGTTTAATCAGCCAGCTGATTCCCTCCACAATGGAGGATACGCTCACCCAATCGCCTGCACTGAGGCTTATCCAATAGACAAGCGATGGCAGATTGGGAATAGCACCTTTATACAGTCTTAACCAAAATAAGAACAACTGTACCATCGTTTCTGTTTTACCCGCATTAAGCAGCCCTTCTCCTGCCGCAGACAGACGCAGCCGGAAGCTTTCTTCTGTGAGCCAGCGCCGGTGGCGGGCATAATCGAACAGCAGGGACAGACGTGGCGGGTAATGCTCTCCGGCCCTCCCGTATCCGAATCTCCAGCCGCCTTTACCCAGCAGTTCCTCCGGGATATGCACAGCATTCATCAGCGCCTGCTGATAACGTTTGTACAATGCGCCTTCTTGATTAAGCTCCGGCTCATTGTCCTTGATATAACGCAGCAGCAGCAGCAGATCCCCTGCCAACAGATCCCCTTCACTGCGGTAAACTGCAGGTTCTCCGCTTACCGTTACCCGGCCCTTAATATGTTCGCCCATCATTTGGCGGAAACGTTCCTTCAGATCACTGGGGACCTGGAACAGATACCTCGTCTGCTGGGTGTTGCCGCTGAAGAGCCAGCCCGCGCTTTTGAACCGTGCGACCATCTCTCGGACTCCCCCAGACTTGCCGTCAGGAGTATCGAAGGAGGCCTGCCTCGCTGCTGCCAGCAGATCTTCAAGACTGAAGTAACTGCGTTCATCAAACAACAAGGTGTTCAGGAAGCGCAAATCTGCCGGAGAATTGTCGCGGATGTGGCTTTCCATGAAATCCCTGCTGCCGAGCCTAATCAGAATGCTTTGAATCAGATCATGTTTGGAGTTTCGCTTGCAATCGCACTGGTAGCGACCCGCTATGGCAGTCAGCTGACCAATATCCGCATAAGTGAGCATATCCGCCAAGTTCATCTTTCATCGCCTCGCCGTTTTACTACCATTATGGGATTTACAGCCTATTTTATTCCCTTACGCGCAAAAAAAATAACCCGTAGCACGGGTTACAGCTGATTCTGGAGGATATGACTCGTACAGTTGTAGAGCAGCGGGTTCCAGTCTTGCTCCTGCTTCTCCAATATAGTCAGCGACAAATTACCCAGCCGCTCGGAATACTTGTCCTTGTACAAAGCAATGTAGAGCTGTGCCAAAAAGCCCCCATGGGAGATGACCAGCACATTCCGATCCGGATGCTGCGCGGCAATATCCTCCATAAAAGCAAGCGCGCGCACCTGCAGCTGTTCATCAGTCTCCTGTCCCAGGGACAGCTGATTCCATTCCTTGCCCCACTTTAGTTCACGTTCGGCGGCGGTTAGTCCCTCCACCTGTCCATAAGCGCGTTCACGAATCCGGTGATCAGGCTCCAGCAGCGGAATACCCAGCTTGGCCGCAATAATCTGCCCGGTCTCCGCAGCACGCGACAAGCTGCTCGTCACGCAATAGTCCCAGTGGTAAGGCTCCTGAAGCAGCCGCTCTCCCAACAGCTCAGCCTGCTTGCGCCCTTCATTGTTCAACGGAATATCGCTCTGACCCTGTATTCTTCCGGCGGCATTCCAGTCCGTCAAACCATGGCGTATCAAGCCAATCAACACACCTCATCATCCTTCCTCGCAAGTATTTGCTTCTTAATGTACCACGGATGTAAGCAAAAGTCTTCTTTTGCCCCATTCCGGGTGCTGATTCTAGCGGTTAAGCGGGTAATCAAAAAAAGTCCTCTCTGTCATACACAGAAGGGACTCCCATATCAATCCTCAATTATTGTCTACGGTAACGGTTCAGCCGGGTTAGGGTGAACACGGACAAGCCTACGCCCAGCATGGATAACATCATCCAATACTGGGGATGGGTCGGACCCATGCTTACAACCAGGGGTTCAATAATGCCGCCCTCGGAAGCCATCTCAGGGAAGGAAGACTGCCATTCCAGCGAAGTGCCGGCAACGCCAGTTTCAACTATACCGGTTAGAACTGCAACAGGCTCGGTTGATGGTCTAAACATTGTAAAATATAAGAAGCTGGATAAAAATACGGCAAGAAAACAAGCAATCCACATACTTATCCGGCGGCGCACGATGGCAGAAGTCCCCGGAGACTTTCCGTCTCCCGGCATCAGCCATGGGCTTTCAAGGTAGATTCGTTCCATAACCTTCAGGTTGATGGCTTCAGCCCGCTCATCGCTAATCTCTACCTTCATATCATGAATAAGCTGGGTGCTCTCCTGCCACAGCGCCCATTCGGCGGCGCAATATGGACAGTTCGCTGCATGTCTTTCCAGCAATATCCTTCTGGGATGTGTGGGGGGAGCGTCCCACAAGAGCGGAAAACTATCCTGTGCTTCCCTGCAGTTCATAGGCCTTACACCCTCTCAGCCTGCTCATCAAATTCAGGCTCATAGAAATAGGATTCGAGCTGAAGCTTCACACTGCTCCGGGCACGGAACAATAGCGATTTCACGGAGCTTACACTCTGATCCAAAATTACGGCAATTTCCTGATAATCCATCTGGTCATACTCGCGGAGAATCAGCGCCGAACGTTGCTTCTCGGGAAGGCTGTTGATCGCCTCACGGACCAGATTCATCCGTTCCTTGCGCAGCGCAGCCTGTTCAGGGGCAACATCCAGCGGAGCAACCGGGGTATAGCCGCTCTCTTCGAGCGACACATTGCCAGCACGGTTCTTGCGCAGTTCGCTCAGCACGGTATTGCGAGCTATGGTGTACAGCCAAGTAGAGAAAGAAGCATCCACTTCCCGGAAGGAATGAAGGCTGCGGAATGCCTTATAGAAGGTTTCCGAGCATAGGTCTTCAGCGATCAGCTCCATGTGAGAGTTCTTCAGCATGTGATAAACAAATGCCAGAATCTTTCTTTGGTACCTGCGCATTAACTCCGAGTATAACTCTGTATCGCCTTGCTTAATTAGTTGGATCAACTGGGAATCCGTCATGGTGAGATTGGCCCTCCTCGCCCTTGCACGTCTACTCCCGTCCGGTCCGTACTTCTTAATACCGGTTAGGGCTTGAAAAGTTGCGGTGTTACTGCAAATTTGTAGCTTTTTTCGAAATACATCTATGTATATTCAAATACCCAATAATTATTGCAATCTAATCTTTGGAAAATAAAAAGAAATGTCAAATGTTAGTCGAATCTATAAACATAGCTAATCTATTGTATCACAGATTCTTACAGGATGACATTCATAGACAGGCCTGCTAGAGAAAATCGCCAAGAGAGTTAATATGAGGTCGAAAAAAGCAGGAAAACAACAAGAAGACACAACTTGATCGTCCTCTGTTAGAGGCGGTATGCGTTAACAGAACCTCGCAGCGGATCACAAAAAATTAAAAAGCATCCCTTGCTCCGAATTTAATTTAAATAAACAGTTGACAGAATGAAAACGTATACATATAATAAAAGTACAGTATGGTTTCTCTCCACTCCTATCCAAACACTGTACGGTTCCAATTTATTGTGAACTGTAGCCGCTTACTTTGTAAGCGGTCTTTTTTTGTCTTTTTTCGGTTTGTGGAGCGTCGTGATGCCAATGGAGTTCGTGCTTAACGTTGAAGGACGACTGCCAGGAGGGCGGTTACGTACTGGGGGCAATAAACGGAGTTCCCGGCTAACGGACCGAGGAGCCTCTATTTGTCCGTTTTCGCATGATTTGACTAACTTACGGACTCAGGAGCCTAGTTCGTTACGGAGCAAGGTGAAGCACAAGGCGTACGGATCAGCAGCAAAACAGGACCCGGGCAGCCGCCCGGGTCCTGTTTTGCTTTTATACATATACCGTGTAATCATTATGCTGCAGCAGCAGCTTGGCCTGCTCCATATCATGCTCCTGACGGAAGGACAGCCGCATAATGCCAGGCACATCCTCACGACTCTCGATGATCTGCACGTTGCTGAGGTTGATGCCCTGATCGCCCAACTGGGTCGTAATGCGCCCGATGATACCCGGATGATCCGGCACATCGATATGAAGGTCGAACAGCGGCATGATCATGCCCTTGCGCCGCTCCGGCAGCTGGCTGCGGAAGTCATTCGCATCGCCGAATGCTTGCTGGATGCCCTTGCCATCCTCCTGCTCCAGCATGTCGATGAAGGATGCTACCTCTTCATTCCAATCCTTCAGCAGACGCAGCATCACGGAACGGTTACCCAGCAGAATATCGCGCCAGATCACCGGGTCACTGGAAGCAATCCGCGTAATGTCGCGGAAGCCCCCGGCAGCCAGCGTGCTGTACAATGAATCGGTATCATCATAAGCAGAGATTTGGTTGACCAAGGCCACCGCGATAATATGCGGCAGATGGCTGATTGCCCCAACAATCTCGTCATGACGCTCAGGGTCCAGGCGCACAATCTGCGCCCGGGTATGTAGAAGCAGAGTCTCCAGCGCATGGTAGGCTTCCTCCGGCACTCCTGGCGGAGGGGTCAGCACGTAATACGCATTCTCGAACAGCAGCGAGGACGCGGCCTCCACGCCTGAGCGCTCAGAGCCGGCCATCGGATGACCGCCGATAAAATGTACGCCCGGCAGCTCAAGCGAAACCGCACAAGCAGCGATGCTGGCTTTGGTGCTGCCAACATCCGTGATGATGCAGCCGGGCTTCAGCGGCAGCTGGCTGAGCTGCTGCAGATAACCCTCCAGCATGCCGACAGGCACGCACAAAAAGATATAATCGGCATCCAGTGCCGCTTCCTCCACAGAAAGCGTAGCACTGTCGACCACGCCTCTGCTGACATATTTCATTGCGGATTCAGGACGGTGGGCATGGCCAACCACGGTTAACCCTTCCTTGCCCTTGAAGCACAGGGCCAAAGAGCCTCCGATCAGGCCAACACCAAAGATCGCTATTTTTGTCGTCATGTTCTTCGAACTACCTGCCTTCTATAGTTTGTCTGATCTGCTGCAGGCTATGCCTGAACGCCTTGACCCGCCAGGGCCAGCTCCAGGGCAGCGACAAAAGCCTTATTCTGCTCAGTAGAGCCTACAGTAACACGAATATATGTAGGGTACAGGCGGTGCCCGGCGCGTACTATAATACCTTGCTTCAGCAGAGAATCGAACACCTCAAACGCGGATTTGCGCACATCAACCATAATGAAATTCCCGTGTGCCGGGAAAGCTTCCAGACCCAGACGCTTGAATTCCGCCTGCAGCTGGACAATACCCGCGCTGTTCAGACGGCGGCATTCCTGCACATACTCCTGATCCTGGAGTGCAGCCAGTGCGGCCGCCTGTGAGATCCGGGTTGTGTTAAAAGGCTCTCTAACCTGATTAATCAGGGTAATGATCTGCGGACTGGCTACACCATAACCAATGCGCAGGGCGGCGAGACCGTAGATTTTGGAGAACGTGCGCAGAATGACCAGATTCGGATAACGCTCCAGCAGCTTAACGCCGTCGGAGTAGGACAGATCAGTTACATATTCGCAATAGGCCTCATCCAGCACGACCATCACCTGCGAAGGCACGGAATCCAGGAAGGTGACCAGCGCATCTTCAGGGACAATCGTTCCGGTAGGATTATTGGGATTGCAGATCCAGATTATCTTGGTACGATCCGTTACACGGGCCAGCATCGCCTTCAGATCATGGGTGCCCTCGGCAAGCGGGACTTCAATCGTAACCGCGCCTTCGATATCGGCATTGCTTTTGTATACGGAGAAGGTCTGGTCAGCCATAATCGTCTCATCACCCGGCAGGAAAAAAGCACGCGCGATCAGCGCAATGATCTCATCCGATCCGCAGCCGAAGATGATCTGATCCGGCTTCACGTTCAAGTGAGCGGCAAGTGCGGCTGTCAGTTCTGCGGCAGAGCCGTCAGGATACAGGAATAGGTTGTCAAGCTCGGCCAGGATAGCCGCTTTGGCGCTGGGGGAGGACCCGTATGGATTCTCGTTGGAGGCAAGCTTGATCACCTCGCTCAGTCCCAGCTCTTTCTTCACTTCTTCAATCGGCTTGCCCGGCTTGTAGACAGGCAAATCCACTATATTAGGTTTGGGATTCATGGATGATCCTCACTTTCCATTGATTATGGTCTTAATTGTGCCACAAATTCGCGGATTTGCAACAGTCCCTCATTCCGGGTCGCCGAGTTCTCCAGCAGTGGGATCACCTCTTCAATCGTGCGGACAATCGCGCTGCCCACGACTACACCGTCACAGACCTGGGAGAATCGCTGCACTTGCTCAGCAGTCGAAATCCCGAAGCCGACCGCAATCGGCAAATCGGTGGCACGGCGTACGGAAGCAATAAATTCGTCAATTCCGGCATGAAAAGAGGCTCTTTCTCCAGTAACGCCCAAAGAAGATACACAGTAGACGAAGCCGCTGGCACCCGACACAATGCGGGCAATCCGCTCACTGGAGGTAGGGGCTACCAGCGGGATGAAGTTCACTCCGGCTTCCTTGCTGCGGCGGCGCATCTCCTCCGATTCCTCGACCGGAAGGTCGGGAATAATCAATCCGCTGATCTCATGGGCCAGCAGCTCCGAGAAAAACTTATCTAGTCCCAGCTGCAGCACCGGGTTGTAATAAGTGAACAGGATAAACGGCATGTTGCTGCCGGCTTCGCGCGCCTTCAGCGCTGTCTCCATACAGGTACGGAGATGCACCTTGCCGCGCAGCGCCCGCGAGGACGCCCGCTGAATCACGGGACCGTCAGCCAGCGGGTCCGAGTAGGGAACGCCTAGCTCCAGCATATCGGCTCCTGCGGCTTCAATCTCCTTGATAATATCCAGCGTTGTCTCCAGATCGGGATCACCTACAGTCAGAAAAGGAATCAATGCCGCCTTGCCCTCCGACTTCAGCTTGCGGAACACCAGATCCATGCGGTTGGTGGTTTCGGTTGTCATTGTTTACCCTCTCCTTGCTTGTAAGCCATAATGGACTCCACGTCTTTGTCTCCGCGGCCGGACAGGCAGATGACCACAATATCGTCTTCGCTGAGCGATGCGCCAATCTTGGCGACATGGGCAATCGCATGCGCTGATTCCAGCGCCGGAATAATCCCCTCAGTCACGCACAATAGCTCCAGTGCTTCCAGCGCCTCGGCATCCGTCACCGGCACATACTGTGCCCGCTCGATATCCTTCAGATAGGAATGCTCAGGGCCAACTCCCGGATAATCCAGTCCAGCGGAGATGGAATGGGCCTCAATTACCTGGCCATGCTCATCCTGCAGCAGATAGCTCATCGAGCCCTGGAATACCCCGTGGGTGCCCTTGCTCATCGTAGCCGCATGAAACGGAGTGTCCGTTCCTTTGCCGGCTGCTTCTACCCCAATCATAGCCACATCCTTATCCTCAACGAAGGGATAGAACATCCCGATCGCATTGCTGCCGCCACCGACAGCCGCCACCAGCATATCCGGAAGTCTGCCTTCAGCCTCCAGAATCTGGCGGCGGGTCTCATCGCCAATGATTCGCTGGAAATTGCGGACCATCATCGGATAAGGATGCGGGCCTACAGCAGAACCCAGCACATAGAACGTATCGTCCACATGGCTGACCCAGTAGCGCAAGGCCTCATTGCCGGCATCCTTCAAGGTACGTGAACCTGAGGTCACCGGAATGACCTCGGCTCCGAGCAGCTTCATGCGGAAGACGTTAAGCGCCTGGCGGCGCGTGTCCTCTTCGCCCATAAACACCTTGCACTCCATGCCCAGCAGGGCCGCCACTGTCGCTGTAGCCACACCATGCTGACCGGCTCCCGTTTCGGCGATCACTTTCTTTTTGCCCATGGCTTTCGCCAATATTCCCTGTCCGATCGCATTGTTGATCTTGTGCGCACCCGTGTGGTTCAAGTCCTCGCGCTTCAGATAAATCTTCGCCTTGCCCAGATGCTTGCTCAGCCGCTCCGCATAATACAGCGGGGTTTCGCGTCCAGAATATTGCTTCAGTAGATAATCGATTTCCGCCTGGAAAGCAGGGTCGGCCGAATGCTTGCGGTACGCCTCCTCCAGCTCAATCAACGCGTTCATTAAAGTCTCAGGCACGAAGCGTCCTCCGAAAGCTCCGAAACGTCCATGCTGGTCCGGTACCTGTATCATGATTGCTTCACCCTTTCCACAAAAGCTGTCATTTTGAGCAAATCTTTAACGCCGTCACTTTCTACTCCGCTGGATACATCCACACCATAGGGAGCATAATGGTCCAGCAGCTGTCCGATATTGATAGGATTCAGTCCTCCGGCTATAAATAAAGGCAGCCCATAGCTTGCTGCCGTCTCCTGCAAATACGGGATCTTGTCCCAGGCAAAAGCTCTTCCCGAGCCGCCGCTCTGCTGCGCATCGTAGGTATCCAGCAGCACCGCGTCGACAGTGCCGGCATACCTCGCCAGCTGGCGGCTGCCTTCAGCGGGATCATCCCCGCTGCCTTCTGTCACGCTCAGCGCTTTCCAGACCTCAGCCTGCGGGAAGGCCTGCTTGATCTCCCGGCAGAAGTCCGGGCTCTCTGCCCCGTGCAGCTGAATAACGTCAAGCGGAACAACGGCAAGCAGCTCCTTCAGCCATGGCAGCTGCGGGTTGACGAACACACCGGCAGCCTGCGGCGGTCTGCCCGCCTGCCAGCCGGGCAGCTGTGCTACCAGCTCGGCTGCCCGCTCTGCGGTCACTTGGCGGCGGCTCTTGGCGAACACGAGTCCGATATAATCCAGCGGTAAGTGTATCATAGATTTTAGCACTTCAACGTCCTGAAGTCCACAGATTTTTAGCTTCACCTCAGACATCAGAAGCACTTCTCCCATTTGCAGGAAGTGGGCCAAGCAGTTCATGAACCGCCTGCTCCACATCGGCCTTCCGCATCAGATACTCGCCCACCAGCACGGCTGCAGCGCCGGTTGTTCGCAGATAATCGATATCTGTTGGTCCTGTAATTCCGCTCTCGCTGACCACAGGAACTGCAGTTGGGATCAGTGCTGCCAGCTCTGCCGTTGTCGTAAGGCGTGTCTCGAACGTGCGCAAGTTGCGGTTGTTAATCCCCAGCAGCACTCCCGGATGGGCAGCAAGCCCGGCATCCAGCACGGTTGTCAGCTCACTGATGTCATGAACCTCCACCAGAATATCCAGACCCAGACTGGCCGCAGTATACGCAAAGGATACCAACTCCTCCGGGGTGAGAATCGCCGCGATCAGCAGCACCGCATCGGCACCAAGCAGCCGAGCTTCATAAATCTGTCTTTCGTCGATGATGAAATCCTTGCGCAGCAGCGGAAGCTCCACGGCTGCTCTTACCTGCTGCAGATAGGACCCGCTGCCTTGGAAATAATCTTTGTCCGTTAGCACGGACAGACAGTCAGCCCCGCCCCGCTCGTAAGCTTGAGCTATGGAGACCGGGTCGAAATCGGCTCGGATCAGCCCCTTGGAGGGAGAAGCCTTCTTCACCTCGGCAATCAGACCCATGGAGCGGTTGCGCCCCTTGACCAGCGCATTACGGAAATCACGGGTGACCGGCAGACTTGCAATTTCACGCTCTGCCTGTGTCAATGAGAAGGTCTGGCTCAGCGCCTCGACCTCTTTATGTTTGGTGGCTACAATCTGATCAAGATACATAATTAAGCTCCTCCGTTACGGCTTTTAGCTGCTTCAATTTGTCCAGCGCCTGGCCGGAATCAACTGTAGTGCGGGCCAATTCTACTCCTGCACCCAGTGTTTCCGCCAGCCCGGCAACATAAATGCAGGCTCCGGCATTGGCCAGAACAATATCCCGGTAAGGGTTAATGGCGCCCTCCAGTACGGTAGTAATAATCGCTGCATTCTCTGCTGCGCCTCCGCCCATGACAGACGCCAGGGAATGCATGCTCAGTCCCAGATCGTAAGGATTGATCTCATAAGTCGTTACTTCTCCGTCTTTAAGCTCCGAAACCAGCGTTGGTGCGGAAATGCTGATCTCGTCCAGACCGTCGAAGCTGCTGACTACCATCGCCCGTTTGGAGCCAAGCTCCTTCAGGACCTTGGCGACAATTTCGGTTTTGCTGCGGTCATAGATCCCCAGCAGTTGCCGGTCTGCACCGGCCGGATTAGTCAGCGGCCCAAGCATATTGAACACGGTACGCACTCCAAGCTCCTTGCGGGGAGCTGCGGCATGCTTCATCGACGGATGATAGATCTGTGCGAACAGGAAGCAGATTCCGATGCTGTCCAGACATTTGCGTGCCTGCTCCGCATTCAGATGAATGTTGACTCCCAGTGCTTCCAGCACATCGGCACTTCCGGCGCGGCCGGAAGCCGAGCGGTTGCCGTGTTTGGCTACGCGTACGGATGCAGCCGAAGAAATAATAGCCGAAGCCGTCGAGATATTGAACTTATGAATGCCTGAGCCTCCTGTACCGCAGGTGTCCAGCAGACGTGCCGTTTCCGTCGTCACATGGGTGCCGAAACCCCGCATCGCCTCCGCGAAGCCGGTAATCTCATCCACCGTTTCTCCTTTGATCCGCAAGGCGGTCAACAGTGAACCGATTTGCGCCGGTGTAGCGGCCCCTTCCATAATTGTTCCCATAATCTCCCGCGCCTCGGAGCGTGTCAGATGATGGCCTTCGATCAGTCCAGATATGGCTGTCTGCATAATTGTTGTGGTCTCCATTATAGTCGTCCTCCTGCTCACGGGGTATATTCGAACATATAGTCCTGGTTGATTACCTGCGGTTCTTTCACCTGTGTTGGAAACATCGCTTCTGCCATCCGGATCGCCTTCAGCATCGCCTTAGCCTTATTAACCGTTTCTTCGTATTCCTTCTCAGGCACCGAGTCCCAGACAATCCCGGCACCCGCCTGCACATAAGCCCGGCCCTTGCGGAAAATAATCGTCCGGATCGTGATGCAGGAGTCCATATTGCCGGAGAAGCCCAAATAACCGATCGCTCCGGCGTAAGCGCCCCTTGCTTCGTGCTCCAGCTCGGCGATAATCTCCATCGCCCGCAGCTTCGGTGCTCCCGACACGGTTCCGGCAGGCATGCAGGAGAGAAAAGCATCGAAGAAATCCTTATTCTCATCCAGCTCCCCAGAAACATTCGAGACCATGTGCATGACATGTGAATATTTCTCAATCTCCATGAAGGAGTCGCAGGTAACGGTTCCGAATTTCGATACCCGGCCCAGATCGTTGCGGCCCAGATCGACCAGCATCAGATGCTCTGCCCGCTCCTTCTCATCCTCCAGCAGCTCGGCAGCGAGCGCACGGTCCATCGCTTCGTTATCGCCTCTTGGACGTGTTCCGGCGATAGGACGGGTCTCCACCCGGCTGCCGTCAACCTTCACCAGCGCCTCCGGCGAGGTGCCGACGATGATCTCCTCATCCATTTTTAGATAATACATATATGGGGAAGGGTTTATGGTACGCAGCATCCGGTAGACATGCAGTGGAGATACCTCCGTATCAATATGCAGCCGCTGGGACAGCACCACTTGAAAAATATCGCCGGCACGGATATATTCCTTCGCCTGCTCCACATTGCGGATATACTGCTCCTTCGTCAGATTGGAGTGGATCTCGCCAAGCTCCACATCCTGCGGAATGCTCCGCCGGTTGACATTCTCCTTCGGCCCTTCCTTCTGCAGCTCTTCAGCCATAACCTCAAGCCTCGCGCTCAGCTCCTCATAGCTCAACCGGATCTCTTCATCCGTAGCCCCGGCCTGCACATGAAGGTTGCCGATCAGCAGGATCTGCTGCTTCACATGATCAAACACAATGATGCGGTCGCAGAACATGAAGCGGATATCATCCATCAACAGATCATCATGGGCATGAGCTGACAGCTTCTCGTAATACTGCAGCAGGTCATAACCGAAGAATCCAATCGCACCGCCCGTAAACGGCGGCATATCCGCGAGCTTTGGGCTGCGGTAGGAGCGCAGCAATGCTTTCAGCTCCTCAATAGGCTTGCCGCTCAACTGTTTGACCTCACCGCCGATTTCGACGTTGATATTCCCCTGCTTGCCGGAGATCATCAGGAAAGGATCACAGCCAATGAACGAATACCGGGCCCACTGGATGCCTCCCTCTACACTTTCTAGCAGAAAAGCGCGGTCGCGCTCTGCAAAACGCTGGAAGATACGGATCGGCGTCTCCATATCGGCAAGCAGCGTCTTTACTACAGGAATCAGGTTGTACTCTCCTGACAGCTTCACCACTTCATCAACATTCGGTTTCGTCATATAAGTTGCCTCCTTGACTGAATTTGAAATACAGAAAAAACCCCCACCGAAGTAGAGGTTTATGTAAGTAAGTATATGAAATGAGCAAAGATCCGGCTGATACAAGGCTGTGTTGGCAGACTAACCCCTTCATCGGCATTGCACGGGTTCAATAAATAAACCTGCGACAGCCTCTTGCAAAGTCTCCGCTATTAACATCCCTGGCTGAATCTGATCAATCTCTTGCACTCTGCTCAACTATACTCATCTCGGCTAAACTAAACTCTTCTTCTCTCGGCTAAATACCACTATACATGATGACAAGGGTCATTGACAACCCCGCTGCCTAATTTCAAGATTTGTCCTGGGATAAATCGGGACGCAGCTTCTGGGCTTCGTTTAGATACACATGGCGGATTTCGCGCTGTGTTTTGATCGTATTGACCTGTACCATCAGGCGGATGCACTGCGGCAGGCTGCCCTTGACGGGGATCTCCACTGAACACATCAATGGCACCATTTCCCAGCCTTCAATCTCACGGATCGCCCGCGCCGGGAAGGTCGCGTCCAGATCCTCCGTCATCGTAATCCACACGCTGCAGATATCCTCGGCGATCACGTGATTGCGCTCCACAATCTCACGCAGCAGCACAACCGTCTCACGCAGGATTTCAGCTTCGTCATTTCGGGTAACGGTTGTTGCTCCGCGAATGCCACGGTTTACCACGGGTTGTCCTCCTTCTTGAGCTGGGCCAGCACCTCTCGCACCAGCTGCTCGTCGATATCATTAACTATGCTTACGGAGCCAATAGCCTCCGGAATAATGAAGGTCATCTTGCCTTCTTTGAATTTCTTATCATGCTTCATCGCTTCCATCAGGTCATCTTCGCTATATTGCTCCGGCAATCTTATCGGCAATGACAGCGCAGTAAGCATGGAGACCGTCTCTTCATAGATGGCGCGGTCCCGCCCCAGCTTCGCAGCCAGAAGAGCTGAGCCGGCCATGCCGATCGCAATGGCTTCACCGTGCAGAAACACGCCGTAACCGCCGACAGCCTCAATCGCGTGACCGATGGTATGGCCGAGATTCAGCACGGCGCGGAGGCCATTCTCGCGTTCATCGTTGCCCACGACCTTGGCCTTGATGGAGCAGCCAAGCTCCAGCGCATACCCAAGCGCCTCCAGATCCAGAGCCAGCAGCTCCTCTGCATGCTCACGGCACCAGTAGGCGAAGACCTCATCCGTAATCAAGCCATGCTTGATGGCTTCTGCCAGACCTGAGGATACCTGGCGGGGCGGCAGGGTCAGCAGCGTATCCAGATCATAGACGACCATAGCCGGCTGGTAGAACGCGCCGATCATATTCTTGGCCAGCGGATGATTGACCGCCACCTTGCCGCCTACACTGCTGTCATGCGCCAGAATGGTCGTGGGAATCTGCATGAAGCCGATTCCCCGCATATAGGTTGCCGCGACATAACCGGCCAGATCGCCCACGACTCCGCCGCCCAGCGCCAGTATGGCAGAATGGCGGTCAAGGCCGCCCTGGATGGCTGTTGTCATGACATCCTCGTAAACGGCAAGGGATTTGGAGGCTTCTCCTGCCGGGAAGATGTGGGTGACCACCTGGTACCCTTGCGAGCGCAGCGCTTCTTCAACCTGCGGCAGATACAGCGGGGCTACCGTGCTGTCGCTGACCACCAGCAGCGGACTCCGCAGCGCAAACCCCGCTTCCTGGCAGTAGGCTCCGATATTCTTCAGTAGTCCACTGCCGATATGAATAGGATAGGAGCGCTCGCCCAGTTCAACCCTGATGGTGCGCATCCTAGTAGCTCTCCAGCTGTGCCAGATAATTGTTGTAATTGGCCCGGATTTCCTCCAGCGAATCGCCGCCGAATTTGTCCAGGAACGCCTTGGCCAGTTCCCAGGCCACAACACTCTCCAGCACTACACAAGCTGCAGGGACTGCACAGGCATCCGAACGCTCCACCTGGGCAGTGAACGGCTCCTTCGTGTCAATATCCACACTCTGCAGCGGCTTGTACAAGGTCGGAATCGGCTTCATGACCGCACGCACCACCACCGGCATTCCGTTGGTCATCCCACCCTCGAAGCCGCCCAGCCGGTTGCTAGACCGGTAGTAGCCCTTGGCCGCATCGTACATGATCTCATCATGCACCTGCGAGCCGCGCAGCTTGCCGGCTTCGAACCCGATGCCGATTTCCACACCCTTGAAGGCATTGATCGACACTACGGCACCTGCGATTGCTGCGTCCAGCTTGCGGTCAGCCTGCACATGGCTGCCGAGGCCAATCGGCAGGCCTTCCACGATACATTCCACGATACCGCCGATGGAGTCGCCCTCTTCCTTGATCTTGTCAATGTAGGCTTCCATTCTAAGCTCGGTCTCTTTATCTACCACCCGGACAGAGGACTGCTCGGTCTGTTCAATCAATTCATCTATCGGCAGGTTGTTGGCCGGAGCCTCAACTTCACCGATGCGGATCACCTGACCGGCTACCTTGACGCCAAATGCGGCCAGCAGCTGTCTCGCTACGGCTCCGCAGGCGACTCGGGCTGCCGTCTCCCGCGCACTTGAGCGTTCCAGCACATTGCGCAGATCCGTATGGTTGTATTTCAATCCACCGTTCAGATCGGCATGGCCCGGACGTGGGCGGTTGACACGGCGCTTCTCTTCATCACTGCCCGGTACCGGTTCAACATTCATAATGTTCTTCCAGTGGGTCCAGTCCTTGTTCTCCACAATCAGCGCCACCGGGGCACCTGTGGTATAGCCATGGCGTACCCCCCCGACGATTTGTGCGGTATCCTTCTCGATCTGCATTCGGCGTCCGCGGCCGTAGCCCTTCTGGCGACGGTGCAGCTGGAAATTAAGTTCCTCGAAATCCAAGGTCAGATTGCTGGGCAATCCCTCAATAATGGCTGTAAGCTGGGGCCCGTGCGTTTCCCCCGCTGTTAAATAGCGTAAACTCATGCTGCGTTCCCCCTTCACACTTTTAAACTGTAAACCGCTAAAATCCTAATGATCTTTGCTCATTATAGTATAGGCCATCCGCTTTGACAAGAAACGACTGCTTCAGAGATGTGATGTAATCCCGCCTAAGGAAACAGCGCCGCCGTTACTCCATAGAGCATCGGCGGCGCTGTTGAATGAAACCTATAAGACCAAGACCAATCCTAAACAGGCTGATGTATTTCCACAGGTTACCACACGCAAAACTCCGGTTACTTCTTGCGGTAGAAGAAGGTTTCCGTCGATTCCAGCCCGTATTGGGCCGGTGTGAAGATCTGCTCCGTGCTGCCCACGAACAGATATCCCCCCGGCCGCAGACTGGCAGAGAACTTGTGGTAGAGCAGATTCTTGGCCTCTTCCGTGAAATAGATCATCACATTGCGGCAGATAATGAGATCGAAGCCCGTATCGAATTTATCGAGCAGCAGGTTCTGCTTACGGAAATCGATATTTTTCTTAAGTGTATCGCTGACCTTGAATACAGGTCCTTCCGGCTTGAAATACCGAGCCGCTACATCTTTCGGCACATCCTTAAGGGAACGCTCCAGATATAGGGCTTGCTTAGCCTTGGACAACGCTCCGTCATCGATATCTGTAGCCAGGATTCCGGTCTGGGCCAAAGAATCCTTGTCTGCCATGATCATTGCCAGTGTATAAGGCTCCTCACCGGTGGAGCAAGCGGCGCTCCACAACTTCAATCTGCGGTTGCCGTGCTGCAGCTCAGGCAGAATCACATCGCGCAGCACCTCCCAGCGGTTCGGATTCCGCCAGAACTCCGACACATTAATCGTCATCCGGTCCAGAAATTCATAGAACAGCGCCTTGTCCTTCATCATGGCCGCAAAAAACTCACGAAAGGTCTGATAGCCGTTCTTCATTCTCAAGGTAGTCAGGCGACGCTTCATCTGCGCTTCCTTATACTGGGCCAGATCAATTCCTGTGCTTTGCTTGACATTCTGAATAAAACCGATGTAATCCGGGTCAGCAACCCCTATTGCTTCTTCACGTTCAGACATTGTTTGCCCCCTGCCTCCCGCCCGGCTCTTTATGTCCAGGCTGCGATGTCTTTGTTATATACAGCCAGTTCATCCGGCGCAAAGAAATTGGCGATTTCTCTTTCCGCACTTTGCGGAGAGTCTGAACCGTGGATCAGATTAAGCGGCGTATGACTGGCGAAATCGCCGCGGATGGTACCCGGCAGAGCTTCACTTACTTGGGTCTTGCCGATCGCCATGCGGGATAAGGCTACCACATTGTCGCCTTCCCATACCATCGCAAACACCGGTCCTGAGGTAATGAAGGCTACCAGCTCCGGGAAGAAATCCTTGCCTTCATGCTCGGCATAATGCCGCTTGGCCTGCTCCTGCGTCACGGTGATCAGCTTGCCGGCAACCAGCTTGAAGCCCTTCTCCTCGAAACGGGTGATAATCCGCCCGATTAATCCGCGCTGCACTCCGTCCGGTTTGACCATCAGATAAGTCTGTTCCATAGAACCACTCTCCATTTTCTCTTAAGAATGATAGTTTTTGTAGGTATCTTAACAGAAACATCGCCATCTGTGAATTTTAATATTGCGGGTCTGCCGGGAGAAATCTTAATAAGCCCGTCCTGTTACGAAAAAAGCGATATCGCGCAGGCTGCGTTTCGTCTTGTTGCTTGGCAACTGGTCGAGAGAAGCAAGGGCTTTGGCGATATAGCGCGCAGCCAGCTCCTCGGAACGCCGGATGCCGTCTCCGCTGAGAATCAAGTCAATAGCTCTTCCTACGCCGAGACGCTCCTCGCGGATGCCCTCAATCTCCTCCAGCAGCGGTGCGCGGAGTCTTGCGTCCTGCAGGCTGTAGATCACGGGCAACGTGATGTTGCCCTGACGCATATCGCTGCCCGGCGGCTTGCCGATCTGCTTCTCCGTTCCGGACAGATCCAGCAGATCGTCGCGGATCTGAAAAGCCATGCCCACGTTATAGCCATAGTTATAGAGCAGCCTTGCCGACTCAGCGTCCGCATCGGCGGCGAGCGCGCCCAGCTGGCAGCTGACGGCAATCAGCAGCGCCGTCTTGCGGCGAATCCGCCGCAGATAATGGCGCACACTCTGCTCGCTGTTGAAGAAATCACGAATCTGCTCCATTTCGCCGATGGACATCTCCACCATCGCCTTGGACAGAATCTGGTGAATGCGCGGATTCTTCAACTCTGTAGTCATCACCAGCGCTTTGGCATAGATGTAGTCCCCGGTATACATCGCAATTCTGTTGCCCCATTTGGCCTTGACAGTCAGTTCACCGCGCCGCAGCTCAGCATCGTCGATCACATCGTCATGGACCAGGGAAGCGCTGTGAATCAGCTCCAGCGGCACGGCTACCCGCTTCAACTTCTCCAGATCGTAGTGGCCGAACTTGCCGCCCATCAGCACAAATACCGGACGCAGGCGTTTGCCCCCGGCCTTCAGCAGATGCATGGAGGTTTCGGTCAGCAGTTCGTCGTCGCCCTGTACGCTTCGGTACAGCTCCTTCTCAATCTGATCCATATCTTTATTCAGCAATCCGAATAGTTGCAGTCGTTTCATTCCTTCACCCGTGTCAGCAGGCTGTCGCTCCAAAGCTCCATCTTCACTTCCTGCTGCAGCAGGCCCATCTCATAAGCATGGCGGAAATAGAGGTTCAGACCTTCCTGCTGCCTTTCTCCAAAATCATAACATAAATTATGAAAATACCCGTCCCAGTAAGCCGCGGTTCCACCAATTTCGCTGCAGGCTTCACGGACAATAGGCTGCAGATGGTTAAGCCCGCTCCGCTTGCTCTTAAGAAAAGCTCCGGCAATTTCGGCAATCGCCTCAGGCTTCTCCCTGGCCGCATCCCGGTTCACCGCCCAGACTGCGAAGGTCATCGAAAGACCTGTCCATGATTTCCATAATGCTCCCAGATCCGTGACAATATACCCCTGAGGGTCCCAGGAAGCCCGGATCGCCTGGTCCCCAATCAGCAGGCAGGCATCGCTGCCGCTCATCATCTGTTCCAGATCAGGCGCGGCCACCTGATACTCAGGCATTACGCCCAAAGCCCTCTCCATAAGTATCTTCAACAGGTTCACTGAGGTAGCAGATGTATTAGTAACGGCAATCTCAGCCTGGTTCAGTTGCTCCGCAGGTACACGCGAGAACAGTAGAATCGATCCGACCGGACCGTCCGCACTGACCGACAGATCGGGCAGCAGCAGCAAGCGGTCACTGGCTTCGGCATAAGCAAAGGAGGACAATGCGCCCACATGGATCGTCCCCTCGCTCATCCCCCGATTAAGAATGGCAGGCACTTCACTCACCATTTCCGCCGGAGAGCCTAAGGCAGAAGGATGAAAATTGTGAAATACCGGCCATGAATTGGTGTAGCTGATCTTGCCGATGATGGTATGGTCACTTACGCCCATTCCTTATTCCCCCCATCTGCGAAATAAAGTATGTTCGATATTGAAGCTGTCCAGCACCTTGCCCACCATGAAATCGATCAGATCCTCCATGCTCTGCGGGCCGAAATAAAAGGCTGGCATGGCCGGAATCATCCTTACGCCAAGGCGGGACAGCTTCAGCATATTCTCCAGGTGGATCGCATGCAGCGGAGTCTCACGGGGAACCAGCACCAGCGGGCGGCCTTCCTTCAGCATCACATCCGCCGCCCGGGTCATCAGGTTGTCCGAGCTGCCGCTGGCGATAGCTGACAAGGTTCCCATTGAACAAGGCATGATGATCATACCCTCCACCCGGAAAGATCCGCTGGCGATCGAAGCGCCTATATCGGCTACAGGGTGATAGAGCAGCTTGCCGGGGTAACCGCCAAAACGCTCCTGCAGAAACTCTTCCCTGGATGTCACATTCAGGCCCATTTCTTCCTTGCAGACACGCCAGCCTGCGTTGCTGACCACCAGATGAACGGTGTATCCCAGTGAGAGCAGACTTTCTATCAGGCGGAAGCCATAGACTGCTCCGCTCGCCCCAGTGATTCCCACCACATAGCTTTTTGGATTAGGAGTCATTTATAGAACTGCACCACCAGATCAAGCAGAGTAAATGAGAAGACCACAATGCTGAGTACACCGTTCATGGTGAAGAAGGCAGTCTGCAGGCGACTCAAATCATTGGGTGATACAATATGGTGCTCATAGAACAGTATAATGTAAGCAATTACCATTCCGATCACATAAAGCCAGCTTAAATCTGTAATAAAGAGCAGGGATATGAAACCAATCCCCGTCAACACATGACATACACGGGCAATTCCCAGTGCGCGAGCCACACCGAAACGTACCGGGATAGAATGCAGTCTTTCCCTCTTGTCGAACTCAACATCCTGGCAGGAATAAATAATATCGAAGCCGGCGGTCCAGAACACAATGGTGAAATAGAAGATCATCGCCGTCCAGTCAATCGTTCCGGTTACCGCGACCCAGCCGCCCAGCGGGGCGAGCGCAATCGTCAGCCCGAGAATAATATGACAGGCCCAGGTGAAGCGTTTGGTGAAGGAATAGAAGACCAGCAGGAATACCGCTATAGGCAGCAGCTTAGCCGATAAGGGGTTCAGCTTGAACGCGGCCCAGAACAGCAGGAAGAAGGATATGCCGATAAAAATAACTACCTCTCCGACCTTCAGCAGCCCGGCGGGAATCGCTCTTCCCGAGGTGCGCGGGTTCTTGGCGTCGCTGATCCGGTCAATCAGCCGGTTCAAGCCCATCGCTGCGCTTCTTGCGCCAAACATGGCGATGACGATCCAGCCGATCTTGCCCCAGGAGGGCAGGGAGCCGAACATGACCACCGAACCCAGCAGGGCGCCCATGAACGCGAACGGTAAAGCAAATACGGTATGCTCAAACTTGATCATTTGCAAAAAAATGCCGATTTTCTTAAACATCAGAGTTCTCCTTGAGCCCAATATGTAATGCCGCGATGCCTCCGGTCAAGGGATAGGACTCCACGCTCTTTAGTCCGGTTTCACGGAATATAGCAGCGAGCTGCTCGCGGTCGGGAAATACCGCCAGCGATTCCGGCAGCCATTTGTACTGCTCGTAACGCTTCGCGAACAATTTGCCCATTAGCGGCAGCACCCGCTGGAAATAGAAATAATAGATCCCCTTGAAGGGTTGTTTCATGGGTTTAGACAGCTCCAGGCAAACCACCATTCCACCCGGCTTAACCACCCGTTTCATTTCGCGGAGCACCTGCTCCAGGTCAGGCACATTGCGCAGACCGAATCCGATCGTGGCATAGTCGAAGGAGTGATCTCCGAACGGCAGCGCCATCGCGTTGCCCTGCACCAGCGAAATCCGGTCCTGCAGCTGGCGCTCCTCCACTTTGCGGCGGCCTACCTCCAGCATCCCTGCGCTGAAATCAATCCCCATTACTTCGCCAGACTTGCTGGCTTCTGCAAGGGCAATGCTCCAATCGCAGGTGCCACAGCATAAATCAACAGCGGAATCGCCTTGTTTTATGGCCATTTTGCGCATAGCGAACTTGCGCCAGGACTTATGTCGGCGGAAGCTCAGAATATCATTCATCAGATCATATTTGCCGGCAATGCTCTCGAACACTGAATGCACAAACTGTTCTTTGGGCTTGCCGGAATGTTCAGGGACAGGTCTGCTGCCTTGGTCCATAGTCATTAATTACCCCTCCAGTGCTGCGTTTGCGGATCTATTCTGCAGGAGGAAGCGGTCAAGCAAAACGCTAAGCTCACTGGCCAGATTCTCGTCGTTCATTCCCTGCAGCAGTCCCTGTATGGACTGGACGGAGCGGTGAAGCTTGTCTTTCAGCAGGGAGTCACATTTATATTTCAGCTTCAGCTTGTTCCATTCCTTCAGATCAAAGCTCCGGCTGCGCAATAGCTCCCGCTCCTCCGGTGCTGCTGTCTCCAGCAGCCACAGGTAGATGAAGCCGTCTACCGCATCCGGCAGGCCGCAGCTGCGCCGCTGTTCCAGCAGCAGGGTCTCATACTGGCTGACCTCAGCCAGCAGCCGCTCCCACTGCTCCAGCAGCCGAGCTTCAATCAGCGGAGTAAAAGAAAGGAACAGCTTCATATTGAGCTGTACCATATGCCGCAAATATTGATCCGCCGAGAGCAGCATGTCCTTCAGCTTGACATACAGATTGGCCTTCAGCACGTTGAAATCAGCAATGGCTGTGCTGAGAATGCCTACCATCTCGATCTGGCCGCTCTTCGCCAGCAGATGGTAGAACCAGCTGCTGAAATAGTCGCCGGCTAGCACCTTCAGCTGGCGCGAGCGCATCGGGTCCTTGCCCGGCTCATGGTCCGGACGGTCAATCACCTCGTGCGTGTCCAGCCCCAGCTGCACAAGTGAGGTGACAAGGGTGAACAGTTCTCCGCTCTGGAGGCCGGCAGCTGATCCGCCGGCAAGGAAAATATATAACAAATGACCGCGACCATCTGAAATCGGCGGCAATTCCGTATGCCGCTGAATCATGTCGTAGTCGGTATAAGGTTTAGCGAGTTGCGGTATGCGGTACGGTTTCATTTCAGCCTCCGAAGCCATTGACATTGAGAAAAATCACTTTGTTCACAATCTTGTCTATTATATCACATGTTTTTTGGTCACGCACGAACGGCCAGTGCGATGTTCAAGCCTCATTTATTTTGAAAAAAGCAGGCTCAGCCTGCTTTTCAGCTTTCACTTTCCAGTTGTCCGTGCTTGCTCCATATTTCGGCCTTGCCGCGGATTTTCATGGCTGAGGTATGATCGGTAAACTGGGCAATCAGCACCTCGCCCTTATCCAGCTTCTCGGTATGATGAAACCGTGTATCCAGGCCTCTGGTCAGGCCAATAACCTGCACGCCGTTCTCCTTGGCCTTAACTACAATATAATCACTGCCTGTAGGCAATGGGTTGCCGCCGTTATTGTTCTCCGTCATCTCAGGAACCTCCTCTGGAATCTGTTTGGGACTGTCCACCATCCTGCAAAAACAAATGCCGCCTGGGAGGGCGGCATTTGTGGTTTACTAAAGACTATGGGATAGATATGTAGAAATCTTTATTTGATTCCGTCTTTAAGCGCTTTGCCGGGTTTGAATGCCGGTACCTTGCTCGAAGGAATTTCGATTTCTTCACCAGTCTGCGGGTTGCGGCCTTTGCGTGCGGAACGTTCGCGCACTTCAAAGTTTCCGAATCCAACCAGCTGAACCTTGTCTCCGCCTTGCAGAGCTTCTGCGATCGCTTCAAAAACTGCATCTACAGCTTTAGTTGCATCTTTCTTGGGAAGTTCAGTAGCCTCTGTAACTACGTTGATCAAATCTGATTTATTCATGTCTTCTCACCTCCCTGGGCAAATTTCCGGTATCATACACTGTTTCCGTTTCAACGTAAAATATACGTGATAATCCCGTTTATTACTGCACACTAGCGCCCATAGACCTTAAAGCGCAACAAACTTATAGTAATACAGCCCACTCATAATTTCAAGCGTTACTCCAAAATGGCGCTCAAACAAACCAAAAAACTGCCCCGGGCCATTGTAATGGCAAGTGGGGCAGCCTTCCTTCTTAGCTGGATTTATCCAATTTAGAGAATAATCGCAATCAGTCCGCCGGACCCTTCATTGATGATCCGCCCCAGTGTTTCCTGAAGTTTGTAGCGGGCATTGTCAGGCATCATGGCAACTTTACCCTGGATACCCTCTCTCACTATGGAGTGCAGGGAACGTCCGAAGATATCCGACTCCCAGATCTTGATCGGGTCCTTCTCGAAGTCCTGCATCAGGTAGCGCATCAGTTCTTCGCTCTGCTTCTCCGTGCCGATAATCGGCGAGAATTCGGACTCCACATCTACGCGGATCATATGGATCGAAGGCGCGGTGGCTTTGAGGCGGACCCCGAAACGGGAGCCCTGGCGGATCAGCTCCGGCTCATCCAGCGCCATTTCGGCCAGCGAAGGCGCCGCGATGCCATACCCTGTGGTTTTGACCATTTCAAGCGCTTCCGAGAAGCGGTCATATTCCCGTTTGGCATGGGAGAACTCCTGCATCAGCTGCAGCAGATGGTCCTTGCCGCGAATTTCAACACCTACCACTTCCATCAGCACCTGATCGTACAGCTCTTCAGGGGCATACAGGTCAATCTCGGCGACGCCTTGCCCCATGTTCATACCGCTGAGACCGGCTCTGTCGATGAAGTCATATTCCGTGAACTGGGCCACCAGACGGTCGACATCCCGCAGACGACGGATATCCTTAACCGTGTCGCGCACCGAGTTCTCGTAGCTGCTGCGCAGCCAGTGGTTCTCTCCAAGCACCATGACCCAGCTGGGCAGATTGACATTTACTTCGTGTACCGGGAATTCATATAACACTTCGCGCAGGACGCCCGTCACATCTTCCTCTGTCATGTTGGCTGCGCTTAGTGTCATTACCGGAATATCGTATTTGAGCGCAAGCTCGCCCCGCAGTTGCTGGGCTTCTTCGCCGCGCGGCCGTGTGGAATTGATGACCAGCACAAACGGCTTGCCAACCTCCTTCAGCTCGGCAATAACCCGTTCTTCGGAATCTACATAGGAGCTGCGCGGAATCTCCGCAATCGTCCCGTCTGTAGTGACAACCACGCCCAGCGTGGAATGCTCCTGAATAACCTTGCGCGTGCCGATCTCGGCCGCTTCCTGGAACGGGATCGGGTCTTCGAACCATGGCGTGGAAATCATGCGCGGACCATTCTCATCCTCATAGCCCTTGGCGCCTTCAACGGCATAACCGACACAATCCACCAGTCTTACGTTGACCTCCAGCCCTTCAGCCACCTTGATCTGAACCGCATTGTTGGGCACAAATTTCGGTTCGGTTGTCATAATCGTCTTGCCTGCGGCACTTTGCGGAAGCTCATCCACTGCCCTTACACGGTCTGACTCATTCGTGATGTTCGGCAGCACAATTGTTTCCATGAAGCGTTTGATAAATGTCGATTTTCCCGTGCGAACCGCGCCGACGACGCCAAGATAAATGTCTCCGCCGGTACGCTCGGCAATGTCCTTGAAAATATCCACTTTTTCCAAAAGAGATCCCCTCCTCATATTACTCCGAAGAAAAAATGCCTGAAGAGCATCGACTTCGCGTTCCGCCGGCAACTGACCCTTGCAGGACATCCACCGGACTTATCGTATGTCCGCCATTACTGAGTCTAGACACGCTTAGAGAAGTGCTTGCCCCGCGCTAAACTCCGAATGCTCGGACATGCATTTGGACTAGTATCATCATATGTATCCGGGATGAATTTATGACCTGTTTTCGCGCGAAACTGATTTGTAATTTCTAATCGGCGGGCTCGTAGGCAGCGAAGCGGGTCAAAAGGCCCGGAAGCTTTCTCATCAAGCATATGAAGCGGGGATCGGGAGTAGAACAACCATTTGGTGAAGATTGGTGAAGAAAAATTCAGGGCTGGGGAACCGGCTGACCATCCATCCAGAGATACGGCAGTGATTTGACAGGCACGAAATAAGAGGCCTGCTCCAGCAGGGGCCGCAGGTCCTGGTCTGCAGAAGCAGCAGGCTCCTGCTGTTCGAGCAGTTGCATAAGGTCCGGCGCGTAGTCGGCGAACACCTTGCCCTCGCTGTCCATCATCAGCTCCAAGGGCTCGCCGGAGTATACGCTGATGAGCTTCACACTGCCGCCGGATAGCTTGGCTGTGTCAATGCTGAACAGCCCGGGATACAGCGGTTCTGCAGTTGGAGGCGTTCCTCCATGGGCATTCGTGTACCGGTCGACCTGCCGCTGGACATCATTGACGGTCTGCACGGTGACCAGATCCATAAGCTTCACCACAGGCGAGGTTTCTTCATCGAGCAACAGAAAATAGGCACTGCCTCCCTGCTCAAAGGCCACTGCCGGAATGCTCTCCAGATAACCCTGCTGCTGAAGCTTCACTACATCAACAAGGAACTTCTCGTATCTAGGCGTATCCTGGCTGGCATTAAGAATCGGCAGCACGCCCTCCTCCTCCTGATAGGCCTCCACTGCGGCCTGTACACGGTTTATGCTCTCTCGGTAAGCCTTTCCCGGTGTCTTCCGGCTCTCCGGTCCTGGATACATGCAACCGGAAAGCATAGCGGCCAGAAACAACACCAGCAGCACTCTACTGCCGGGAAACGTGCGTAGACTCACGGGTGTCTTCATTCTGTCAGGCCTCCTTACAGCATCGATGGCTTACCACAGCTCATCTTCTTCTCCACGGCGTGCTGCTTCCAGCTTACGGCGCACAGCCGCCTTCAAAGGGTCTTCGGGAACCTGGACAGTCACATCGCTCCAGACGGCAGCCTGGCAGGCTAGGCGAATGCCTGTGTTCAGTGTGCTTCCCAGCTTGCGGCGCTCCACATCGCCTGGAGGCTGTACGGCAGAAGCCTCGCCGGCTTCAACCGTTACCTTGCACATCAGGCAGCCGGCTTTGCCGCCGCAGCGGGTCGCTATATTCACTCCGGCCTTGCGCGCAGCCTCCAGTACGGATACGCCCCGGGACACCGTTGCCTGACGGCCGGAGGGCTGGAAGATTACAGTACATCCTTTATGCGGTTTCATGGTGTTATTCCTCTCCTCAACCTGATTTGGCTTGCGACAAGGGAGCCTGCAGCCACTCATCCAGCTGCAGGGCAAAGGCCGCTTCCAGCCCATTGCGCTGCACTAGACTCTGCAGCAGCGGAAGATGCCGGCCTGCATCCTTGCGCATAACTGCGGCAATCCGCTCGTAGCGGTCTGCTCTGCCGCGGATGGCGTTGAATAGAAATTCGTGTGCCAACGGCATCAGGCGGACCTGGCCGCCTTCCGTGAGCTGCAGGAGCGGAGCATGCGGCAGCAGGCTGCCGGTATCCACAATGTATTGACTTCCGCCATAGTTCATGCGGAAGCCGCAGATTAGTTCGACGGCCGTTTCTTCTATCCGGTACCGGCTGATCAGCGAATAGCAGCCTCTGCTGAAGTCCTCCTCTGGCTCGCCCAAGGCGAAGTCGCTAAGCGCCTCATGAAGAGGTTTCGCAGCGGCAAGCTCTGCATACAGATCAACATCCCTAGGTGCTGCCTGCAGCGGTACCTGCTGCAGCGCCAGGCTGCAGCTGCCCCCAAGCAGCCATACCGGCCGCTCCTCCCGTCCGTTTAAGCTTAACAACTCTGTAACCCGGCCTAACGCTTTTCCCAGTTCACTTGATATCCCGGCTCTGGCCATTGGATCTGCGCCTCATTTCAGCAATTTGTATCTGGATTAGGCTGAACTATATGCTCTGTAACTGCTTACATAATAGAGGCCGCCCCGCCCAGCAAACCGATCAGCATGATAATAAAAGCTACGACAGACAGCACCCCTCTGAGCAGACCCTTCGTTCTGCTGCGGGCAAAGGTAATCAGGAACACCGACAACCCCATCACAAGAATTGCAATCAGGGACAGCCACATCTTAGCCATCGGATCCATGGTCAAACCTCCTAGAGAGCTGTAATTTATAGGGCTTATTATACCATGAATTATGGGCAGATCACGCACAAAAAGAGCAAAAACCCATGGAATCCGCCGGATTCCATGGGCCATGCCCTTCACATGCCACCTGCGCGTGGCAGAACTATTTTTTCAGCATCATTTTCATTAATGACTCTATCGTGCCTGCGCCTGCGCCGCCTTTTTTGACGGCATTGACGATCTCCTGCACGGTAGCTTCGCTGACCGGTACTTTAGCCATTGATGACACCTGTTTAATCAACTGGCGGAGCTGGGCCTCGTTCTGTGTGGTTCCCGGCTTGACCGTTCCGGCCAGCTTTTTGATGGCGCCTTCGGAAATGTTCTTCCCTGTTTTTTTGTTGATTGCATTCAGTGCGTCCTTGGAAAAATCTCTGCTCATTCTCATCCCTCCTCCGTAAGTCCCCAAACTCAGCATATGAGGATTTACGGAAAAAGGTGACCGGGATCAGGAATGCCACTGCTCCCAGGTTTCCTGAGAGATATTCTCCATCTCCGTCTTGCGGTCCCGGCCCATCAAGGCTTCCACCGCGCTGCGCGGGGTTCGGCCCTTGAAGAGCACATGGTAGATCTGGTCGGTTATTGGCATCTGCACACCAAGCTTCAGCGAGATGGCATATGCCGCTTCCGTCGTGCGGATACCCTCTACTACCATGCCCATCGACTCCAGCACCTCCGGCAGCGGTTTGCCTTGTCCCAGCAGGGAGCCTGCGCGCCAGTTGCGGCTGTGCTGGCTGGTTGCGGTTACGACAAGGTCGCCGATTCCGGCCAGTCCGGCGAAGGTTAAAGGATTGGCGCCAAGCTCCACGCCAACCCTGGAGATTTCAGCCAGCCCACGGGTAAGCAGCGCCGCCTTGGCATTGTCTCCGAAGCCAAGGCCATCGGAGAGTCCTGCACCAAGGGCAATAATATTCTTCAGCGCGCCGGCCAGTTCCACCCCTACCTGATCCCGGTTCGTGTAGACACGGAAATCATTGTTGATAAATAGCTCCTGAGCTGCAGCCGCCAGCTTATCCTCCGGCGAAGCCACTACTACGGTTGTTGGACACAGGCGTACAACCTCCTCCGCATGGCTGGGACCGGAGAGCACGACAACCTGCCCTTCACGACAGCCCAGCTCCTCGGAAATCACGGTGGACATGCGCTTCATCGTTTCGGTTTCGAAACCCTTGGTGGCATGAATACAGAGCATATCATCCTTCCAGAAGGGCTTCAGGCTGCGGGCCACCTGCCGCATGGCAGAAGAAGGGGCCACAATTACAACGGCTTTGGAGCCGTCTACAGCCGTTTCCATGTCAGTAGTAGCGAATAGATTGGCAGGCAGCTTAATACCCGGCAAATAATGTTCATTGGTATGTAAAGCATTGATTTCAGCCGCCTGCTCAGAGTTGCGCGTCCATAGCTGCACTTCTGCATGGTTAGCCGCGAGCACACTGGCCAATGCGGTTCCCCAGCTGCCTGCGACAAGTACAGTGACCTTATCAGACAACACGTTCTCCCCCTTTGGCTTTGGAGCCGAGCTTGTTCTCCCGGCCTTCCACAATCTTCACAATATTGCTGCGGTGCCGCCAGAAGGCGAATACCGCAATAATAAGGCTGGCCCAGAGCACCGGCGCCGCAAAGCCTGTAAGCAGCAGTGCTACCGGAGTCAGCGCCACAAAAATTAAGGAACCGAGCGACACATAACGGGTGAATACGATAGACAGGATGGCGATGACACCAGCAAGCAGTGCAGGCCATAAGCAGAGAGTAGCCATCACTCCGATGGTTGTGGCAATGCCCTTCCCGCCGCGGAAATGAAAATAAAGCGGCCAATTATGCCCGATAATGGCGGCAATTCCGCAGAGCGCCGCAGGCCAGCTGTCCCAGCCGCCCACCAAGGTGCCCAGCCAGACGGCCGCGACCCCCTTCAGGACATCCAGGACAAGGACCAGTACAGCTGGCCCCTTGCCCAGAACGCGCAGTGTATTGGTAGCGCCTGCATTGCCGCTTCCATATTGGCGGATATCAATTCCCTTAAACAGCCTGGCAAACAGCATACTGAAGCTGACCGAGCCCAGCAAATAGCTTACAACTATAACCAGAACTTCAAGCGCCACACTACTTCTCCCCTAACTTTCGTTTTCGGATTTACGCCGTGTAAAGAGGCGGATAGGTGTTCCTTCGAAATTAAACGCCGCACGGATCTTGTTCTCCAGATAACGTTCATAGGAGAAATGCATCAGAGACGGGTCATTGACAAAAACGACAATGGTCGGCGGTTTAACCGCAACCTGGGTTACGTAGTTAATACGCAGACGGCGGCCTTTATCCGTCGGCGGAGGATTGATTGCAATCGCATCGGACACCACATCGTTGACCAGATGGGTTGTAATCCGCAGCGCATGCTGCTGTGAGACATGCTGAACAACCGGCAGCAACTTCTGCAGACGCTGTTTGGTCAATGCCGAGAGGAAGACCACCGGAGCATAGCTCATAAAGAGGAAATGATCCCGTACCTTAGTCTCAAAATTCTGCATCGTCTTGTCATCCTTCTCGACGGCATCCCATTTGTTCACCACAAAGATAGATGCTTTGCCCGCTTCATGGGCGTAACCGGCGATATGCTTATCCTGATCGATAATGCCTTCCTCACCGTTGATCACAACCAGCACCACATCGGCACGTTCGATTGCCCGCATGGCCCGCATGACGCTGTATTTCTCGATGTTCTCGTACACCTTGCCGCGTTTGCGCATACCTGCAGTATCAATCAGTACATACCGCTGGCCATCCCGTTCAAAAGGAGTATCTATCGCGTCCCGCGTAGTTCCGGCGACTTCGCTGACAATTACGCGTTCTTCGCCCAGAATCGCGTTTACCAGCGACGATTTACCTACATTCGGACGGCCGATCAGAGCCACACGAATCACATCTTCATCATATTCATCATCCGTCTTCTCGGGCAGACGCTCAACGACCGCATCAAGCATATCGCCAAGCCCTGTGCCATGGCTTCCCGAAATTCCGAACGGTTCACCGAAGCCTAGACTGTAGAATTCATAAATGTCATCCGAACGTCTCATGTTGTCCACCTTATTGATGGCTAGTACAATAGGCTTACCTGAACGGAACAGCAGTTGTGCGACTTCTTCGTCCGAGTTCGTCAGTCCGCTCTTCGCGTCACACATAAAGATGATGACATCCGCTTCTTCAATCGCCAGCTCCGCCTGAATACGGATTGATTTCAGAATTGCATCCTCACCGTCAATCTCAATACCTCCGGTATCAATTACACTAAAGGACTTACCGTTCCAGTCCGAAATTCCGTAAATCCGGTCACGTGTAATTCCCGGCTTATCCTCAACAATGGCCAATCTGTCGCCAATCAGCCGATTAAAGATCGTCGATTTCCCGACGTTAGGCCTGCCGACAATTGCCACAACGGGTCTTGCCATATTCCATTCCTCCTGTCTTTCTTACGCTACTCATCATAGCAAAAAAAATTAAACTTAGCTAACCATCCATAGCTTTTTAAAACACAATCGGCGAACCCTCGATCACGAGGGTTCGCCGATTACTTTACCCGTATAACTTCAAAGTTTCAGAAAGGGATTAGTTGTTTCCCTTGAACTTATCCAACTTGTCGCCGAAACGTTCAGCCAGCGTGAAGCTGAGGCCTTCGTTGCTAAGCGATACGTTAGGGTTGTTCAGCACTTCTTTAGGTGCTCTGTCTCTGTTGTTGCTGCTTCTTTCAGGTCTGGCCGAAGGAGCCGGAGCTTCTTCAGTTTCCTTGATGCTCAGGCTGACACGTTTCTCGGACGGGTTGAAGTCCAAGACTTTAACCTGCACTTCTTGACCTTCTTTAAGCACTTCATGAGGAGTTGCGATGTGCTTGTGGGAGATCTGGGAGATGTGCACGAGGCCTTCTACACCAGGAAGCAGTTCAACGAATGCGCCGAAGTTGACCAGACGTTTAACTTCGCCTGTTACTACATCGCCAATGTTGATCTTGCCGGAAGCGGAATCCCAAGGACCTGGAGCAGCCGCTTTGATGCTGAGGCTGATTTTGCCCTTCTCAGGGTCAACCTTCAATACTTTAACACGAACCTTGTCACCTTCGGAGACCACATCGGATGGTTTCTCCACATGGTTCCAAGCGATTTCGGAGACATGCACCAATCCGTCCACTCCGCCAACATCAACGAATGCGCCGAATTGAGTCAGACGTTGCACAGTACCTTCGATAATCTGTCCTTCGGAGAGCTCGGCCATAATCTTCAGCTTGTTAGCTTCGAATTCTTCTTCGAGCACTTCTTTAGCGGACAGGATTACTTTGCTGTTCTCACGGTCAAGTTCTTTCACCTTAACACGCAGGGTACGGCCTTTGTAATCACTGAAGTCTTCTACGAAATGACGCTCAACCATGGACGCAGGGATAAATCCGCGCGCGCCAACATCAGCTACCAGACCGCCTTTGACTACATCGGCAACGGTAACTTCGAAAGCTTCCTGGGAAGCAAAATACTTCTCCAGATCTTCCCATGATTTCTCGCTGTCAACGGCACGTTTGGAAAGAACCAGGCTTTCCTTGTTGTCGTTGATGCTAACCACTTTGCATTCCACTTCTTGTCCTACTTCCACCGCGGAAGCCGCGTTGTCCAGTTGTACGGAGGACAGCTCGCGGATCGGAATCACACCGTCGTATTTATATCCAATGCTTACATAAGCCTGGTTATCTTCAATTTTGACGATTGTTCCTTTCACGGTATCGCCTTTTTTCAAAGTCATGATTTCCAGATCAGCCTGGTTCGTCACTTCTTCTTCGTTACCGGCAACGGCTTCTTCTGCAGCTGGCACAGTGGCTTCCACAGTTTCCGTTGCTTCTACGGTTTCGTTATTCTCAACGTTATCCGCAGCTTCCTGATTTCTAGTTTCCTCAGACATGTGATTACCCTCCTCGATTCAAAACCCCATTTATTTAAACCCGCGCATAGCAGAGTTCAAAACAATCCATAACTCTAAATAAAAGCATGTGTAATTTCATAATAGTATGTTCTAACAGCCTACCGCTACTTCTAGCTCGCACTTGGCTTGCCGGTAGCGATCATCTCGCGGATGCGTCCCATGATAACATCGGTGACGGCCTCCAAAGAGTCACTGCCTGCGCCTTCGAACGCGCTGAGATCGACGGGAGCGCCGTAAACAACAGTCATTCGGCGGAAGGGCTTGTACTGACCGATAATAGCAGCCGGTATAACGGCAGCGCCGCTGCGCAATGCGAAGCTCGCTGCACCCTTCTTGGCAACGCCGGCATCAGAATTCCTGGTGCCTTCCGGGAAAATACCCATGACATTGCCGCCGCGGAGCGTATTAAGAGCCGTCTTAATGGATTCTTTGCTTACGCCTCCACGCTTCACAGGAAAAGCGCCCACTTTCTTGATGAGCCAGCCCAGAACAGGAACCTTGAACAGCTCCGCCTTGGCCATGTACTTTACCTGGCGGTCCAGCTTAATCCCAATGGTCATGGGATCCAGCAGACTTAAATGGTTGGCGCACAGCAGCACCCCGCCCTCCTTCGGCACATTCTCTTTGCCCACGATATTCAGCGGGTAAACAATGGCATAAATCAAGCGAAGCAAACCCCGGCAAATTACATAAATCATAAATGATTTCTCTCCTCGTCCACATGAGTTCTGCAATGGGACACAATGGCCTCCACAACCTGATTGATATCCATAAACGTCGTATCCAGAAGAATGGCATCTTCGGCACGGCGCAGCGGAGAAATCTCCCGCCCTTCATCCAGACGGTCCCGCTCTGCGATATCATGTTCAAGCTGCTGAAGCGTAACCTGTTCCGCATCTCTCAGCTCATTGTAACGGCGGAGAGCCCGTTCCTCAACACTTGCCGTCATGAAAATCTTCACTTCGGCATCCGGCAGCACGGTCGTACCGATATCGCGGCCATCCATCACCACGCCTTTGCGGAGCGCCATTTCGCGCTGCAGATCGCTCAGTCTGGTTCTGACACCCTTCAGTTTCGAATACTGCGACACCTGGCCGCTGACCTGTAGACTGCGGATATGCGGAGTAATATCTTCCCCATTGATCAGCACCTTCTGCACATCCTGTTCAGGAATAAGCTCAATCATGAGGTCGCGGACAACCTGGTCCACTTGCTCCTCATCCAGATAGGAAATTCCTTTCCGAATCATATACCAGGTTATGGCCCGGTACATGGCTCCGGTATCGACATAGATGTAAGACAGCTTCCGGGCGACCAAGCGGGCTACTGTGCTCTTACCTGCCCCGGCAGGTCCGTCGATGGCGACGTTAAATCTCTCGTAAGTATGTGTACCCTGCCTATCCAACGGGGCATTACCTCCTCAAACACTCTTCATCAATCGGGAAGCCTGCCCACCGAAACACAGTGGCTGGTTCCTGCAATATCAGTAAGCACACACAAATTGTGTATGCTTACTGATATTATCAAGAAAAAAGCAGGCATTGCCTGCGACTTATAAAATTATACCACAGAATACGCTTCAGTGCAAAACAGCATAGACTGTTCACACGGTAAGAAGAAACGGTTTCGCCGTCCTCTGTAAGAGGCGGCATCCATTTCTGCGAGAAATAGAAGGAAAAATATCAGCGGTTGCGGAAATCAAACTGGCGCTCGAAGCAGAAGCGGATAATTTTCTGGCGCTCCGAATCGGAAATAGCGGCAAATTTCAGCATCACCAGATTGCGCCCGTTCTCCAGTGTCTTGATGCGGACGATTTCACCTTCGAAATTGACATGCTCCGTGCTCCCGTTGCGATAGGGCAGCAGCACCCAGCAGAACAGCTTACAGCCAACTTCAAGCTTTACTTTGCCATCTGTCAGAAACGAGGTTCCGCCGCCGCCGATGTCGTCGGTACGAACCAGGAAACGGTTTCCTAGCTTGTCTCTGACCGCCAGCTCCAGTTCAGCATTCACACGGAAGAAGCTTCGTCTCTGGATCTTGAAGATCGATTCGGCAGCAGGCTTGTTGACACGCACCATGCGAATTACATCTTCCTTGAACCCCAGCACATGCGTGTTGAAATAATTCTTGATCCCACCTTCCGTAATGAAATATACAGAAAGCTCATCCCCTATGAACAGCTTTTTGAGTCGACCATTGCTCTCTTGTATTGGAACTTCAATCCAAAAAGCTTCGTCCTCGTTCTCCGCAATTCTTGATTTATATTCCACTTCTGCCTCAGCGTCGTCGCTAGACGCAACCTGTATGTATAGATACTCATTGATTTTGGGATACAAAGATGTCACCGCCAGCTCGTATAGTGATTATGCTAACATTGATTATAGCATGGCGTTTTATAAGCGGGCGAGAAAAATTTCCCTTGCCTTGCAATAAAAAAGCAGAGAACACCCTTAATTGGCGCTCCCTGCTTCGCACTTCGATTATTTCTTATCCTTTCCCCCGGTAGAAGTCCTGATCTCCTCCACCGCTTCCTCATGCCCATCCTCGGCATTCAGATAAATCCGGTACTGGGACCCGTTGATAGTTCCGCCGTATTCATAGGTCAGCACTTCTGCAGCATCCTCATTCTCAATCCAGGCAAGCCGTTGATACAGAATTTTGAGCTTCGGATTGAGGAATTTCTCTGCCTGCGCGGAGGTTAGCGCCGGTTTCGGCAGCTCCCGGTTGTCCTTATGCTGGCGGACGTAATCGCTGGCCTGAAAGCCGGTAGGCTCCCCGGTGTCCAGACCGACTCGAAGCGTCATTTTCTCGGGATAGATCAGCACACCGTCCTGGCTTGTCACAAAAGTGAGATTGCCCATATTATCGAACCGGTCTGCATTGACGGCCGTCATGTTGGGATATCCTTTCTGCTTCAGGAATTCCTGTGACTTCGCTACCGCCTGTTCCATGGATACTTTGGCCGGCCCCACCTCGCGGCTGTCGCTGTAAGAGATCAGCAGCCCGCCTTCTCTGGTGAAATCCATACTGAGCGCCGGCTTGTTCTTAGCGCCGCTGACTGTCGCCGTATACGAAGCCCATTCGGTGCCTTTGCCGTTTTCCTTGATCTCAATGCGGGCTTCCGGGCCGGCTTCCGCGAATTTGCGGGCTTTGCGCTTCACATCCTCGGCAGTTACCGGAGTGCCCCCAGCTTCTTGACCGAACGCTTGTCATAAATACTGGCGACGGATGGGCCCCAATCCAGCTCTGGATAGGCTGCTACACGCTTGTCCACCGTTTTAAAGCCGTCGATAATAGTGTTGTCCTCCGCCTTCTCTTCTGTAGCCAGCGCTGTCTCCACATCCATCCAACGCAGCCGATTGCTGATTACCTTGTTCTGAACATCCTGCAGATCCTTCGAGATTTCACCCGAGTCCTTATAAAGGGTCATCAGATTGGCCATTTCGGCCTCGGACAGCGGCTGCTTGTTGAAATCGCGGACAGCAGCCTTATAAGAGAAATTCGCGATCTTGGAGAGGAATTCTTCCGTCTCACTAAATGGCAGCAGGGTCAGCGGCAGCTGGTTAATCTCATTCTGCGCTTCACTGGTCAGGCGCCACACATTCACCAGCCCCTTGCGGTGCATTCCGCTGGCTGCGGTATGCACCGCAAGCGTATTTCCCAGTTCCCCGTGCAGCCGCTCCACATGGTACGACAAGTCGTGGAAGGCCCGCTGGTACTGGTTCTCGGCCTTGATCAGAATCGAATTTTTCTCCTGATTCTCCTGATAACCCCAAACCAGCGCTCCAATCAGCAGCAAGGTGGCAAGCGGGAACATGATCGCACTTAATCTTTTGTACATAGGGCAACAAATCTCCTTTCGGTAGCTAATTGCCGTTAGTTTGACAATAACCAGGAAGACTTATGCACTGGGTTGCCCTGTAAATCTTGCTCGCAGGTCGTCAGTAGCGTTCTTCGATCTCAAATCCGCTGCTGCTATTGCACAGGCATTGCTTGAATCCGGTCTGGATTACACCCTGCTCCTTGCTGCCTCTCAATATGTAGGTTTCACCGCACTGCTTGCAAATAATTCGAATCTTAACACGCAAAAAAGACACCCTCTCTCCTCTCTGGAATTCCTGCATGCGGAACTACCCTTCGGATATAAGTGTGTCCATTTGGATTAGAGGTTAACCTCTTCCTCACGTTTCAAGAAACGGAACGGCGAGCGGCTGTTGGCCCTGGCCACCTTGCCCATGCCCCCGTACCACAGCAGCGCCATCAACGGAACGATGAACCAAATCCAGTAAATCGTCATGGTCGAGAGGATGAAATCATAGATTCCGTGCCACAGCAGCGGCAGCAGCAGGGAAAGAGCAAGCGTTCTCCTGGTCTTGGCACCCTTGGAGAACTTAGCTCGGCCCATATGGTAACCCATGATGACTCCAAACATGGCGTGTCCCGAAACGGGAAGCAGTGCTCTGACAAACATCGTGCCGATAGAAGCTTGACTGTACCAGGCATACATTACATTCTCTATGGTTGCGAAGCCGAGCGAAATCGCTACGGCATATAGTATTCCATCATAAGGCTCGTCAAATTCAGTATGGTTGTAAACCATATGGTACAGCACAAACCACTTCAGACACTCCTCGACACCAGCCGAAATCAGAAACGATTCTACATAAGGACCGCCTTCCAGGCCAAGCATCAGACCTCTCTGAATAATCATTACAGGAAAAACAATCAGCAGGCCCAGCAGGAACACCTTCATAACCATATGAAGCGGCTCCTGGTCATACTTGTCTTTCAGATAAAAGAAGGTCAGCAGAGCAAGTCCCGGCGCCACTGCCGACGAAATAACCGATAACAAAAGCACCGAAAAACCTCCCTATGCCGCTAAGACACTTTCATCTCAATCTGTAATGCAAACAGCAGGGCCGAACAGCGGTTCAAGCCTGCCAGCCCTGCCATTCCTTATTCCTGACGTTTAAAGTGCGTGCACAGCAGTTCTATGGCGTTCTCCGCCATGACTGTCTTACCGTACTCTTCCAGCACAGCTTCCGTAACTGGCGAGGAATCCCCGAATTCCGCAAGCACACCGACTAGTCCGGACAATGCGCCCTCTTCAAACTCCTTCGGATCGAAGTATAGATACCACTTATCATTATAAGAATACAGTTTCCCCAAGGAAGTAATATTGCCGATGAGCACATGGGCCGCTTCAATCAAAACCTCAAAATCGCGGAATGCATATACAATGGAGTCGCTTTGTTCAAGAGTAACTTCCATTTCATAAATCTCTTCTGGCAATTCTTCTTCTCCTGAAGCGCCGTATTGATGGTGATCATATTTCCCTCGGGTCACAATAACGACCATGCCTTGCGCGGGCAATGCGAACACTTCCACAGCCAATGGACCTGTAGCATCAAAGCCAAGCTCACTGTAAGCCTGGTCCATCATTTCTGTGAAGAGGTCGTGCACCTTGGGAACCTCCTGCCACATATCTTCCTTCTGGATGCCCCGCTCGCTCAGGTCGTCAAAAGTGAGGAAAATCCGTATCTTATCTTGACTTAATCGCTCTATTCTCATGACAGGATCCTCCTTTTGCAAGCTCATTTATTATAATGTATGATGAGTCCTGAGTAATGAGCCAAAAATGGTTACTATGTATGTATGTTATCATTTTGCCGCCGTAAATGCACGCAAATAAATATCCAATTGGAAACCACATGAATTTCAATAAAAAGAATCATTTTGCGGACAGTTACACCCCCAAAATGATTCTGCTGCAACCCTTTGCGTTTACAATCCAGGTATGGACGTATGTGTTTCCTTGAGAATCTGCTCCACTTCGTTTTTCACATCAGGGTTGCTGCGGATGAAATCCTTCAGCATACTGAGGTTGGACTCCTTCGATTTCAGCAGTGTTTCATCTTTGTGCCCGTTATCCACGGCATGAGACTTTTTGCTGTGGGTATCCTCTCCCGAAGATGCTGTGCTGCCGAATCCGGTCATGGCCATGCCCATAATCTTGTCCTTGGCTTTATCTGCTGCGGAGCCCATCGAGCCTCCGGATTGTCCCAGCGAGGACATCATGTTGCCGCGTTTCTTGGACATCATCATGCTGGCTGCGGCACCTAATACCACTCCGCATAGAAATGACGAAGTATTCATATTTCTAACCTCCTTGTATGGTAAAATCATGTCTAGTGTTCTCTGAAAGATTCCGGCTCATACAATCTAATCACAGGAAAGAGAGATGAAAAAAGTGGGTAAAATGACATCTGTGCTGCTGCTCGCTACCCTCTTGCTGTCTGCTTGCAGCAACAGTGGAGATGCGAACAACAGTCAGGCGCAGGAAGCGGATAACCAGTCCACTGCGACTGCCACACCAATGATTGAGGCTACAGCGGCTCCGCAGAGCGCTGCTCCTGCAGCTACACAAGCCCCTGCCGCATCGCTTGCGCCACAGGCAACAGCGCAGGCAACAGCGCAGGCACAGGAAGCCGTAGCGGCTGCCAATGAGGAAGTTCCGCTGCTGTACCATATGAACAAGAATTATGATATTGTCCCCAATGAAGAAGGCACCAATAAGAAGGTCGTTCTGCTGACCTTTGATGACGGTCCCAAGGATGCGGCCATGATCAATCCGCTGATGGATATTCTGGACAAGCACAAGGCGAAAGCGATTTTTTTTGTCAACGGCTACCGGGTCAAGGAGCATCCTGAGCTGTTGAAACTGATCCATGAGCGCGGCGGCATTCTTGGCAATCACAGCTGGGATCATATTGTGCTGAAGGATAAATCCTACGCCGAAGTGAAGAAGCAGATCGAGGATGTGCAGACGATCGTTAAGGAAGTCACAGGTGAAGCCCCCAACTTCTTCCGGCCGCCGCACGGCGCTGGCGGAGATGTCGGCAAGAAAGTGGCAGCCGAGAACAATATGCTCTATATGAATTGGTCTGTTGGATCCCTGGACTGGGAAATGAAAGAAACGGACAGCAACAAAACGGAGAAGCTGATCAGCAATGTGACCGACCAGCTGCATTCCGGCAGTAACATCCTGATGCATGAGCTGCAGTGGACAGTGGACGGGCTGGACCAACTGCTGACCACGCTCGAAGGCAAAGGCTACAGCTTCGTAGATCCGCGCAGCATTGAGTTGAAGATGCGTTAAACATTGCAGTGAAGTTCATAATAAAGTGAAGTTCATGTCAAAGAGGTATCCTCCGCATCTGCGGCCGGATACCTCTTTTTGGCATTCATTATCATAAACTGCCTTACGCACACACCCGGTGCCCTATTCAGTCCTGTGGACAACGTAGCGTAAGGACATGCATTTCGGCCGGACTGCCCCAGCGCAGCGGGAGATGCGCGGTACCGAAGCCGCGGCTGATCAGCAGCTGCGCTCTGGCACCGGCAGCACCGACCTGTGGCCATTCATACCAGCCTGCATTATAGGTACGGTAGAAGTTGTCCACATGACCGTGGCCGATAAAGGGCAGGACCACCTGCCCTCCGTGCGTATGCCCGGCCAGGATCAGATTGGCAGGCTGTGGCCCGCGCTCTGACAGCCACAACGGATCATGGACCAGAATAATCCGGCAGCTGCCTTCACTGCCTGGCGGAAGCGGCGGCAATGGAGCGTAGCCCTTCTTCCCCCCTGTGGCGGGGAAGTCTACCCCGGTCAGCCACAGCTGCCCACCGCCGTGCTCAATTACTGTGTTCCGGTCCCGCAGCAGCACTGCTCCGCTGCTGTGGATTATATCATCGACCTTGCCAATATCGGCGCGGTAATCATGATTGCCGTGGACTGCATAAGTAGGAGCAATGGAGGTAACCAGTTTCATATTCATTCTTAGACGTTCAAGTGGACTGTTCCTCTCCGTGAGATCGCCGCCGAGAAATACGGCATCCACATGTCCAAGGGAAGACAGCATGGCGGCCGGAAGAGTACGGCGGTGAATATCGGATATAAACAGGATGCGAAATCCGTCCAAGGCTTCAGGCAGCGAATACAGAACTATTTCCTCGGCAATAATCTGTTTGCCGAAGGCTTCCGCCACCATTACTGCACCGATTACAACTGCGGCAAGCAGCAGAACGAATCCGGCCATGAGCAGCAGGCCCGTCACCATAAATCCTTCAGATCCGGCGCCCCGATCAGCCCCCAGTAGAGTAAAAAGAGCAGCAGCACCACAAACAGGGCAATCAGGGAATTTACAAATATTTTGCTAAAACGGAAACGGTCTGTATTATAGGTTTTGGTGCGGGACGGCACATTCTCCCCTTCGCTTACTGTGCTGCCCGCCTGTTTTTGTGCGGCGTCAAGACGGACTTTGCGTGATAAGCCCGCAGAAGCGGTTGCCCGCCGCGACGGCTGGGCCGGAGCCTGCTGCTTCGTCACGGCAGTCTGCGCGGCTACTTTTTTTTCTTTGACAGCTGGTGGCGTTTGGCGATTATACTGTTTCTGGCGGGATTTGACCCGGCTTAGCTGCTCACTCATGACTGCCTCCGGTAACGGATCACAAGGCCCGAGAATAGATCGATGAAGAAATGGCACAGAATCGGGGCCCAGAGAGTACCGGATATAATGTAAATATAACCCAGGCCATAGCTGCTCAGGAACACCCAGCCTGTCGGGACGAAATGACGCAGGTAGCGGACGTGAATTACGGCAAATAAAATGCTGGTCCAATAAGGTCCAAACGCATATTGTATAGCTCCGCGGAAGAGCAGCTCCTCACATACCGCCACCAGTGCGGCAATAAACACTATATGCCAGACCGGCCGATTGCCGAATAACAGCTCGTTGATGCCGCCGTCATCCATGCTGTCTTCCGGTATTACATAGGTTAATAAAAAGTCCACAATCAGCATAACGCCTGCCAAACCAAGCCCCCACGCCACAAATTGTACGTTTTCAGGGAAATTTAATACGTGAAACGGATTTCTTTTCTGAAATAAAATCCATATCAAGCCGATAATTAAGGTAAGCCCTTGTGTAATATAAAGATTCAGAAGTAGCAGACGGTCTGTAAGCTGCGCAGGGTCTACCTTTTTTATTTTTATCTCGCCAAATTTGAATTTTTTCATCTTAACCTGCCTGTTCTTGGATTGTTTTCCGGGCGGCCTTTGTGTCTTGCCCTGAGTTGCCGCATTATACATAACGATCATTTCCCCAGACAAAGGAGCACTTATTATGAACAGCCGTACCTCCCGCACTCAAATGTTATACTCGCTTGGTTTTATTTTCTTTCTGATTTCCGCATTTGCCGCTTTTTTTACGGGGGTCAAAGTGGGTGCGGATAAAACTGAAGCCAAATATGAATTGCTGGACACCACAGGCGGGCCCGTGGAATTCTCGGGTTCCTATCAGCAGCAGGATCTTGTTACGTTCTATCATAACGTATTTTTGCCTTACCGGGAATTCAAGCGCAACTGGAACCTGGAGGTAGACAAGCTCTCCCGCAGCACAGACGCCCGCGAGAATGGAGCAACCCTTAAGAACCTCGGCATCCTGGCTGACAAACAGCATGCCAAGGTCAATCAAGACTCCATCTTCACCAATTCACCGCTGCTGCATCAATCCCAGATTAATATTCTGAAGAGCCTGACCCTGTTTTCCCAGGCCACGGCAAAGGTATCAGCGGGTGCTGCAGGTGCAGAAACGGCCAAGCTGCTTAAGAACGATCCATTTACCGCCGGTGCCGTCAAGTTCGGCTTGCTGGCCCAGAAGGATTATTATGATTCCATGCTGAAATGGGGCGCCAAGGCGGGCAAGAATATTCCGGCTGAAGCCTCGGTCACCACTACGCTGTCTTTTGTCCAGTGGAAGAAGATGCCTCTGCTGCTCAAGAATGCGACCATTGCCGACATGATGCTGAACCGTGGCATCTATGAAGGGTATGACCCTCAGGATGTGACCGCCAAGATTGACGATATGATCTATTCCGGCACGGCCAGCTCCCTGAAGCTGACGAACGTCCAGGCCTCCGTGACCCTGATTACTTCCACAGGAGCGGTTCAGGAGCAGGATTTCATTAAATGGCGTGAGCAATATTATGGCAAGGAAACGATGCCCCAGCTGCCGTTCTTCTATGAGTAGAATCAGTTATTGCATCATAACCAAAATTACCGGCCACTTCAAGGCGAACCATTCCAAAAGGCTATTGACACACTCTAGCATCGCATGTTACATTATGAAAAATTAATCAAGCAAAACCGATGAAGGAACAAAGAACCTGCAAGCCTTCAGAGAGCCGGTGGTTGGTGCAAACCGGTGGCCTTTCAGCCTTCTTTAGCGCTCCCGAGATATTGTATCGAACTCATGAGTAGGTACAATCGGATCACTCCGTTACCAGTGTGGCCTTTGCAGGCCAATGAGGCTGTTATTGAAGTAGCAGCGAATTAGGGTGGTACCACGACAACTTTCGTCCCTTACTACGGCAGTAGTATGGGGTCGGAAGTTTTTTTGTGTCCGGAAATGGCGTCACTGCCTGTCTCAGGACCCGCCTGCCGGCCGGTTTGCAGTATTCCTGCAGCCCGATTCTTTTATACGACACCGCGTTGCCCCGTTATTCGAGTCTGTTGTTGTGTACATTCGGTACTGTGGACCGCCCCTTCGGGGCATCCTCGATATATTATGCTTTCTAACTTTAAGGGGGACAAGAAACCATGTTTAAAGTATTAGTATCGGATCCAATCAGCGATTTGGGCATTCAGAAATTGATGGACGCAAGCGATGTGACTGTTGACAAAAAAACAGGTCTCAGCGAAGACGAGCTTATTGCAATCATCGGCGAATATGACGGCCTGCTCGTACGCAGCCAGACCACGGTTACCGAGAAGATTATTGCAGCCGGCAAAAACCTGAAGGTTATCGGACGCGCAGGTGTTGGCGTCGACAATATCAAGCTGGAGGCGGCAACCCAGCGCGGCGTTGTTGTCATTAACGCTCCGGACGGTAACACCATTACAACCTGTGAGCATGCTTTTGCCATGATGATGGCTCTGGCACGCCATATACCGCAGGCTTATGCCAAGACCATTGGTGGTGTATGGGATAAGAAGTCCTTCCTCGGCGTCGAGCTGCGCGGCAAGACCCTGGGCGTGCTTGGCATGGGACGGATCGGCAGCGAAGTTGCGAAGCGGGCTAAGGCTTTTGGGATGGATATTCTCGCCTACGACCCCTTCCTGACCGTTGACCGCGCTGAGAAGCTGGAGGTGAAGCTGGCCTCAGTTGACGATATCGTCCGTGGTGCGGATTTCATCACTGTGCATACACCGCTTACTCCGGAAACACGCCATATGATCTCCCGCCCGCAATTCGAAGTGATGAAAAAAGGCATGCGCATCATCAACTGTGCCCGTGGCGGCGTAATTGACGAAATGGCCCTTGTGGAAGCCATTGACAGCGGCATCGTGGCCGGAGCTGCCTTTGACGTATTCGAGAAGGAACCGCCAGCGGCCGACCACCCGTTCCTGTCCCATCCCAAAATCATCGTGACCCCGCATCTGGGCGCATCGACCGTGGAAGCGCAGGAGAATGTAGCGATCGACGTATCTGAGCAGGTGCTGCATATTCTGCGCAACGAACCATTCATCAACGCGGTCAACATTCCGCCGGTAGCCCCAAGCGTAATGAACAAGCTGCAGCCTTACTTCAATCTGGGCCAGAAGCTGGGCAGCTTCGCCACCCAGCTTACAGACGGAGCGATCCGTGAGATTCATGTAGAATACGCAGGTGACCTGTCTGACGTGGACACTCAGCCGCTTACCCGCTATATCGTTAAGGGCGTGCTTTCGCGCTATTTTGCAGATGATGTCAATATCGTCAACTCGATGCACTTGGCCAAAACCCGTGACGTCAACGTAGTTGTGACCAAAGCCTCCAAAACCAAAGGCTTCACCAACCTGATTACCGTTACTCTGAAGGCTGATCTGGATGAAGAGCGTCTGGTTGCCGGAACCCTGCTGCAGGGCTACGGCGAGCGTATTGTACAGGTCAACAAGTTCCCGGTCGATATCGCACCGGAAGGCCATCAGATCGTGGTATCACACAATGATAAGCCGGGTATCATCGGACTGGTGGGTACGCTGCTTGGAGAGAACGATGTCAACATCGCATCGATGCAGGTAGGACGCAAAATTGTCGGCGGTGCGGCAATCATGCTGCTGACGGTTGACAAGGCTGTGCCACAGGCCGTACTGGTCAAGCTGGCCGGCTTGCCGCAGATCAACACTGCGGAAGAGATCATTCTGCTGTAAGGTTGCTCAAGAAGACATATAAATTCTTATATTTTCAAATAGAACAGGCCCTCCCCATTTCACTTCTTGGGGAGGGCCTGTTCTCTATACTGGCAGTTACACCGAAGGCAGCTGCTACTCAGGCAGCTCAAACACAGGCACCAGGCGGCCATCGGTATCTGTGAAGCCATATTCCGCTGCCAGCTTGCCAACCTGCTGAGGCAAGCCGCTTTTGTCAATAACACCAGGATCAGCGGCAAGTGCGGCTACGGCCCGTCCGATATAAGCAGTCGATTCACTGTCCTTCAGCGCCTCTACCTCCTGCCAGTGACGCTCATCACTCTGCATGCTGTCCAGCACCAGCTCTGTGCGCATCCAGCCAGGCGAAAGCGGAATGACGGCAATTCCATCGGCTCTCAGCTCACGGGACAGGCCGTACGCCATGCGCACCAGCGCGTTTTTGGCAAGATCATAGTAGAAATTGCCTACATATCTATCACGGTCCCAGAAGGTCGTATGGATAATCAGCCCCCCGCCTTCAGTACGCCGCATGAGCGGAATCGCATAATAATTGGTCATCACTTGCGCCCGGACTCCGGAGTCAAACATGTTGTCCCAATGCCTGACAGGCTGCTCCCAGAACGGCTTGTTCTCAATCGGCAGCGCGTTGCCTCCCCATACATTATTAACCAGAATATCGAGCCTGCCTTGCTCTGCATCGATCCGGGCAAGCGCCGCTTCCGTCTCCTTGTCACGGGTGTGATCACAACGAATCGACGCTCCCGCTCCTCCATACCGTTCAATTTCCTCCAGCACCTCTTCCAGAGTACCCGGGCCTGCTGATGGTTCATCCATGCTTGCCGTACTGCTTCTGCCTGTAATGTAGACATAAGCCCCCGCCTGGGCCAGCTCCAGGGCAATTCCCCGGCCCGCTCCTCTGCTGCCGCCTGTGACAAGCGCTACTCTGCCCTGCAAGGGCTTGGACTGCATCTCCATCGTCACTCCACTCCTCACTGATTATCATACTAAGAACGCAGTTGAACTACCTGCTCCTAAAGTTTATCCTTTATATATGTCATCCATTGACATATTAATAAGATAGGCTTAAATAAATCAATTCTTATGAAGGAGGGCTTGGAAACATGAGAGCCGACCGTCTGTTGTCCATCCTGCTCCAGCTGCAGAACCGCGGCAAAATGACTTCGCGGGAGCTGGCCCAAACGTTGGAGGTCTCGGAACGGACCATCTTCCGCGATATGGAGGCCTTAAGCGCAGCCGGAATCCCTGTGCTGGCGGAGCGGGGCCGCGAAGGGGGCTGGAAGCTCACTGAAGGCTACCGCACCTCCCTGACCGGCATGAAGCCTCGCGAGGCCGCATCGCTGCTGCTGGCCTCCAATTCCGCTGTCTTAAGCGACCTGGGTATTGCAGAGGATTATACCTCCGCAATCCGCAAGCTGGAGGCAGCCGCTCCGAAGCAGCCTGACGGCCAGGGAAGTGATATGACCCAGCGGATCTATATTGATACGGACGGCTGGCATCCATCGGATGAGGCCTATCCATACCTTTCCATCCTGCAGCAGGCGCTAGGGGAGAACCGCACAGTACAAATGGACTATACACGCAGCGGCGAGACCCGGGAACGACTCGTCAACCCGCTCGGACTGGTGTCGAAACGCGGGGTCTGGTACGTCGTGGCCGAATATGAAGGCGAGCTGCGGACCTTCCGTGTCTCCAGAATCAGCCATGCTGAGCTGACAGGCCAACCCTTCATCCGACCGGAAGACTTCGATCTTATGGCCTATTGGGCCCAATCTACACTCGCCTTCAAACAAGCCTTACCCCGTTATCCCGCCAGCCTGCTGGTGAAAGAAACGGTACTGAAGGAGCTGCAGCGGGAACGTTATGTTTCGGTATTCGCCAGTGAGCCTTCCTCTCAGCCTGGCTGGCTGAAGGTTGAGACCGAATTCAACACCCCCGAGTCGGCTTGCCGGATTCTGCTTTCTTTTGGCGCGAATATCCGGGTGTGTGCTCCAGCAGAGCTGCGTGAACAGATTCTTGTTATCTTGCAAGAGTCGATCTGTGGATATTTAGACATACAATGTTCTAATTAAGTGCCTTTCCTCGCCAAAACAGGATTTATGTCAGTTCTTACAATAGACCAAAGACCCATGAATCCCCTATAATATTACAATACACATATAACTAATGAGGGGGATATTTTCCTATGAGCTGGATGAACAACCTTCCGCTGAAACAAAGGATTGTTGCCGGATGTTACCTGGTCGCCGCGTTATTTGCTATACCTGTTCTGATTACGTTTATTCTTATGGGCAAAATTGTCATTGGTATCATTCTGGTTGCACTGTTGGCCGTGTTAACTTACCCTCTTTCGCGCTTTATTGAGAGAACGCTTACATCTTCCTTTGATGACATCTCCAACGTGACGCACAGCATCTCCAAAGGAGATTTCACCAGCAGAGCCGACGAGTCCGGTTCAATGGGCGACATCAGTCGCTCCTTCAATATGATGATTGACAAGCTGAAGAAAATCCTGACCGAGGCTTCACAGATCACCCGCCAGGTTATGGATGCCAGCCAGGGCATCGAGGACAAGAATCATAGTCTGAAGGTGGTTATGGCGCAGGTGGCCTCTTCTTCCAATGAGCTGGCGCTTGGAGCCAATGAAATCTCCACAGATATCGCCGATATGACGGAATCGATCAAGGATATTGAAACCAAGGTTTCCAATTATACAAGCTCCACCAAAGAAATGAACAAACGCTCGGTACATACGCTGGAACTTGTCGAAAAAGGCCGCCAGTCTATGGATACCCAAGCCGAGGGGATGCGCAAGAACATCCAGGCTACCCAGAAGGTCGCAGATACGATTGAGGCTCTCTCCCAGAATGCACGCGGGATTACAATGATCACCAAGACAATCACTGAAATTGCCGAGCAGACCAACCTGCTGTCATTGAATGCTTCGATTGAGGCCGCACGGGCCGGAGAGCATGGACGCGGTTTCGCCGTCGTAGCCCAGGAGGTCCGCAAGCTAGCCGAAGAGTCGACCGCTTCCACCAAGGAAGTATTCGGACTGGTGCGCAGCATTGAAACGGATATCAAGCAGGCCATTGACCATATCGCAATTAACGAAGAGGTCGTACAGGTTCAGAATGAAATGATTACCGAAACGGCCCATATCTTCGCCCAAATTGTGCAGAGTGTACAGTACATAAGCGAGCAGATTGCTTCCTTCTCTGCGGAGAGTGATGTTATGCTGGAGAGTGCGCTGAAGATCTCCAGCGCCATCGAGAATATCTCGGCGATTACCGAGCAGACTGCGGCTGGTACCGAGGAGGTATCGGCTGCCATGAATGAGCAGATCCATGCCCTGCAATCCGTAGCCGATGAGACGGAGAAGATGACCCAAGCCGTGTTCAATCTGCAGAAAACGATTCATGTCTTCAAATTCTAAAGGGTAGATCGGCATTACAGACAAGGCTGCCGCTTAAGCTTCTGGCTTAGGCGGCAGCCCTTTTTATTTGTCAAAATAAGCCTTAAAAAGATATAATTCTACTTTATTCGTCATTTTACGAGTTTATTCTGCAGAAATAATTGACAAAACGACAACCGCTTACTATATTGAAGATTACTCTGCTTGCTCTTTCTGAGTCCAGTCTCCGAAGGAGCCTGTATTATTTCACATCCGGGAGTGTGCACACATGGGAACATTTAGTCTGGACACGGATTGTGTCCATAAGATTGTTAAGGTTGAACTGGAAGGCAGCTTCTCTCAGGAGGACGGCCTTAATTCCATACTGGCTTACCAGCAAAGAGTGAATCCGATCAACTCCGAAGATTACCGTCTGGAGATCGATTGCCGCCAGTTGCATGTGACTGCGCCGGAAACGGTGCCGCTGCTTGAGACCTGCTTTGTGATGTTTAAAAGAGATAAGTTCTCCAATGTAAATCTTATCCTGGAGAATAACCCCATACTAAAAATGCAGCTGGCCCGGCTGGGCCGAAAAGCCGGCTTGGACACACTGGAGATCACTTCAGCGACTAGGATAACCCCCATACATTAGGTCGATAAAAGGTTACTGCTTAGGCCTCCGTAGGATAAGAACACTTCAGATTCAGTTCCATGATATAGAACGTGAACGTAAGAATGTTATATTCGAATTGTTCGGGTAGCCCCCTATGCACCAGGCATTCTGACAACTCCACCGTTTCATTCTTAAGTTCATCTTATATAGTCTCATATGTGTCCAGTCCACAGAATTAGTTGCGAGACTGCATCTATTTAGCCATTTTTTTCTGTTTTGGAGGAAATAAGTGCGAAAACGCACCTAATTTCGGATTTTGAGCGTACTAAGCTTGCTTTACTCGAATTTAGTTGCAGATATGCACTTATTATCCTGATATGGGCGTTTCGGCTGAAATTAGTTGCAGTTTCGCATCTAATTCCACCGAAGGTTCCAGGGCAACACTCTAAATCCTGGCTGATTCCTAAGCAGTAACGAAATGTGAGAATAAGCCTCTCTTCCTATAGCGGAAGAGAGGCTTATTTGATGAGGTATAGGTTACTACGTAAGGCCCCTTGCCTTCTGATAGAGGTTTTAGCTTTCTAAGGAGTAACGCGTAGGGTGGGTGGCTATGGGGAAAAACTACTGTTAATCCCACGGCTAAGGTTCAGTTGCTTTTGCACATGGGGAAAAGTTGCCGCTAATTCGTCGCTGGACCTAAGTAGTAACCACATTCGCATCTAATTGCGTTGAACATTCTGGTCTAACATTCTAAATTCTCGCTGTGGCTTAAGTAGTAACGATAAAGAGGCAAGTCCCTCAGGAGACTTGCCTCTTGCTTTATAAACTATATAAAAGTCCGTTTACCGGTAACCCTCATGCTTCTCCCAGCCCATCGTACGCGATACCGCGTCCTTCCAGGCGTTGTAGCGCCGCTCCCGTTCCTCCGCCTCCATCACCGGGGAGAAGACCTTCTCCGCGCTGTTGAAGCTCTCCAGCTGCTCACGGGTCCATAACCCGGAGGTTAGCCCCGCCAGCAGCGCCGCACCCAGCGCAGTCGTCTCCGCATACGTGGTCCGCGTCACTTCACTGCCGAGAATATCAGACTGGAACTGCATGAGCAGATCGTTGCGCACGGCACCTCCGTCGACCCGCAGGCCGGTGAGCGGCATGCCGGCGTCTTTTTCCATCGCACCGATTACGTCTCTCGACTGAAAGGCCAGTGATTCCAGCGTTGCACGGACCAGATGCGCCGCTGTTGTGCCCCGGGTCAGGCCGAACACAGCCCCGCGCGCATACATATCCCAGTAGGGAGCGCCCAGACCGGTGAAGGCCGGGACAACTACGACACCCTCGCTATCCTCCACCTCACGTGCTTTGTGCTCCGAGCCTGCCGGTTCGGTGATCAAGCCAAGGCCCTCCTGCAGCCACTGCACCGCCGCTCCCGCCACAAACACACTGCCCTCCAGCGCATAATACAGCTCATCGCCCATTCCCCAAGCTACGGTAGTCAACAGCCCATGCTTCGAGGCGACGGCTTCGGTGCCGGTATTCATCAGGATGAAACAGCCTGTGCCATATGTATTCTTGGCGCTGCCTGCTTCGAGGCAGGTATGCCCGAACAGAGCCGCCTGCTGGTCTCCGAGCACCGCCCGGATCGGGATATCTGCACCAAACCACTTTGCGGCCGCGATCCCGAACTCACCGCCGGACATTCGCACCTCAGGAAGAATCACGCGCGGAATCCGCAGTTCCTTCAGCAATTGCTCATCCCACTGCCGTTCGTGCAGATTATATAACATGGTGCGCGAAGCATTGGTAACGTCTGTGGCGTGTACCTCTCCGCCTGTAAGCTTCCAGATCAGCCAGCTGTCCACCGTTCCGGCAAGCAGTTCCCCCTGTTCCGCGCGTACCCGGGCGTTCTCCACGTGATCGAGAATCCAGCAGATTTTGGTGGCGGCAAAATAGGCATCGACCACCAGTCCGGTCTTGGCGGCAATTTCCTGCTCCAGTCCGCGCAGCTTCAGCTGCTCACAATGCTCCGCCGTACGTCTGTCCTGCCATACAATGGCCGGGTATATCGGTTCGCCGGTTGCTTTATCCCAGACCAGTGCCGTTTCGCGCTGATTGGTAATTCCAATCGCGGAGATCTCCTCTGCGCCCAGCCCGCTGCGAGCAATCGCATCCCTGGCAGCTGCAAGCTGTGTCTCCCAGATCTGCAGCGGATCATGCTCCACCCAGCCGGGCCGGGGGAAGGACTGTGTAATCTCGTATTGCCCCTGCGAGAGCATATTCGCTTGCGCGTCGAATAAGATGGCTCTGGAGCTGGTTGTCCCTTGGTCCAATGACAAAATCATCTCTTGTCCTCCTAAAAGTTTTGTCAGCATTGACTCCTTGAATTTTCTTCGGCAAAACTTACTTCGTAAGCATTATCTTAGTTTTGTCAGCATAAACTTTCTGAGTTTTCTTCGTGCAAAACTTAACCATATCCCGCATAAGTCTGACTCCATGAGCCGATTGATTGCCTTTGTTCCACGTTGAACAAGATTAATGTGTTCGTTTCAACAAAAAGCACCTCTGCTGTCAGAGGCGCTGTCATGCTTTGTTTGTATTATCTATTTTTCGACAGGCAGTCGAAGGGTGAAGGTGGTGCCTTCGCCCAGCTTGCTGGCGGCGGAGATATTGCCGTGATGTGACTCGACGATGTTCTTGACGATCGCCAGCCCAAGTCCCGTGCCGCCCGATTCGCCGCGCACCCGCGCTTTGTCCGCTTTGTAGAAGCGGTCAAAGATATAAGTCAGATCCTCCGGTGGAATGCCCACACCCTGATCACGGATCTCAATCTCGGCATATCGTTTACCTTCGAGAAGCCTGCTCTCAGCGGCGATGCGGATATGATTTCCGCCCGGTGTGTGGCGGAATGCATTGTCGAGCAGATTCGTCAGCACCTGCTCCAGCTTGTCTTCATCTGCTGCCTTCAACAGGAGCGGCTGCTCCGGAGGACTGAATTCCAGCTGAATCTCCCGATCCTTCGCCCGAACGGCAAATTTGCGGTAGACCCGCTCCAACAGCTCGTTCATGTCCACCTCGGCCTTCATGATATCCGTGTGGCCAGCCTCCATACGGGCCAGGTCCAGCAGGTCCTTCACCAGCCGGCCCATCCGCAGGGATTCGTCATGGATCACCTGGATCAGCTCGCTGCTCTCTTCCGGCGAAGAGGCCATTCCGTCCAGCAGCGCCTCGCTGTAACCTTGCATCATCGAGAGCGGCGTGCGGATCTCATGGGAGACATTCGCCACGAAGTCGCGGCGCATCTTCTCCAGCCGCACCTCTTCTGTTACGTCCCGCAGCACAGCTACCGCACCGCGGATCGTATTGTCGGAATGGAGCGGAGCCATGTGCACAGACCATACACCCTGCCGTACATGCACATTGGCGCGCTGATCACCGCCTTGCTTCAGCGTACTGATGAACAACGGCTGCAGCGGCGGCGGCACTTCTTTGAGGACAGACGCAGCGGAAGCCAGATTAAGCTCCGACTGACTCTCCTGCCCCCAGTCTAGGCCACTCCAGGTTTCCAGCAGTGTCTGCCCGTGCGGGTTGGTGAGAATAATCCGCCCATCCGTATCGAAGGTTACGACCGCATCACTCATGCTGCGCAGCACACTGGACAGATGCCCCTTCTCATGATTCAGGCTGCGGATATTCTCTTCCAGCTCCTCGGCCATGTGATTGAAGGTGGTTGCCAGCTGGCCGATCTCATCGCTGGTCACCAGCTTCAGCCGGGTGCCGTATTCACCGCGCCGGATATTGTTCGCCGCTGCAATGACACTCTGCAGCGGCTGGGTGATTTTGGTGAATAGAAATAAGGCGAATATAGTCGTTAAAGCAAAACCAATCATACAGGTATAGGTGAATAATCGTTTGATAGCCCCGGAATTAGCAAAATTACTGTCAATATAAGGCAACAGAAACAGCCCCAGTGTAACCAGCACGACAGCAACCAGACAGATGATCGTCGCCCACAGCTTGCCTACAAGGCTTCTCCAGAAGTTCACTTATTTGGGCACCTCTAGTTTATAGCCGACGCCCCATACCGTTGTGATCATCGCTGCCGACTCCGGAGATACCTTGTTCAGCTTCTCGCGCAGCCGCTTCACATGAGTGTCCACGGTGCGCAGATCTCCGAAAAATTCATAGTTCCATACATCCTTCAGCAATTCCTCACGCGAGAATACCTTGTCCGGGGAAATCGCCAAATAATGCAGCAGCTCATATTCCTTGGGCGTCAGGCTCACTTCCTGTCCGCCTGCGGTTACGCGGTGGGCATCGTGTTCAATAATGAGATGCGGAAATACAATATTGTTGCTCGAGTTGCTCTCTTTGGATAAAAACGCCGTAGCGGAAGAACGGCGCATAATCGCCTTCACCCGGTAGATGACCTCGCGCGGGCTGAAGGGCTTCACCACATAATCATCGGCTCCCATTTCAAAACCCTGCACCCGGTTGATCTCCTCGCCTTTTGCCGTAAGCATCAGCACCGGTGTTGACTTGACTCCACGCAGCCTTGTCAGCACTTCAATACCGTCGATGCCCGGCAGCATCACATCCAGCAGAATCAGGCCATAGTCATTGGCTGTCGCTTTGCGCAGCGCAATTTCGCCATCCTCCGCTTCATCGATCTCATAGCCTTCCTTCTCCAGATACATTTTCAGCAGACGGCGGATGCGTTCCTCGTCATCCACCACCAGAATTCTATTATAATGCTCTGCCATTTCACAACAACCCCTTCATCAAATACACTAGAACGATACTACCTAAATTCATTGTGCTGCTTCAGCAGGTAAACTTGTGCTCAGTCCGTCCCCGCATATGAATGAAGCCCGGCGATGACCAGATTGACACCCACCAGGGTAAACATTACAACTAGAAAGCCAAGTACGGCAAGCCACGCAGATTTGCGCCCCTGCCACCCGCGGGCCAGCCGCAGATGGAGATACGCGCTGTAGAACAGCCAGGTAACCAGCGCCCAGACTTCCTTGGGGTCCCATCCCCAGAATCGGCCCCAGGCCACCTCAGCCCAGATCATTGCAAAGATCAACGCTCCCAGAGTAAAGATCGGGAACCCTATAGCTATGGCCCTGTACGTAATCTCATCGAGATCCCGCTCATCAATGCCATCCATTACGGGATGAAGCGCTCTGCCGAGAGGTTTGCGGACAAGAAGACGGATGAAGATATAAAGAACAAGCCCTGAGAGCAGGGACCAGAGCACAGTGTTGAATTTCCGCCCCGCATTCACCCCGTTCATCCAGGACGGTGCTTCAAAGAGAGGCTGGCGAAGGCCAAGAAATGGCTGGAAACTCTCAATTTCGCCCTGATAAGGTGCCACAATAGGCGGCATTTTATAACTCACTTTCTCTATTGTACTATTTTCCTGCCCAGGGCTGTCAATCGTTACGTTTGTCCTTACGAAAATGGTTTCGTATCCTGCCCCCCGAAAAGCGAACACGGTGCCCAGAAACGCAATGATAACCAGGATGGAAAACAGGGTGAATTCGACCAGCCGCTGCTGTTTGCGGTCACTGCGCTCCCGGCTTGCAAAATTCACCGTACGCAGCAGATACATCAGCCCCGAAGCAAATCCAACCGCAAAAAACGATTCACCCAGCGCCGCCAGCGTCACATGAATATTAAGATAGATCGATTTCAGCGGAGGAATCAGCGGCTGAACCTCCTGGGGAAATACGGCTGCATAAGCCATCAGGATCAGCGCAATCGGAATCGCGAACACGCCCAGCACCGTAGTGCGGTAGATCGCATAAATGACTGTAAAGGCTACTATAACCATCATCGATAAAAAAGTCATGAACTCATACATATTGCTGACCGGAATATGGCCCGAGCCGATCCAGCGGGTGATGAAATACAGCAGATGGCCCAGCAGAGCTACTGAGGAAGCAACAAATGCGATGGTGCCCCAGCGGGCAGTGTGCTGCTCCGGCTTGCGGCCGGACCATTTGCGGCCCATCACCGCAATCGTGAACAGCATAAAAGCCACACTGTAGAATAAAAAAGCGCCAATAAAAACATCACTGCTGAAATCAAGCAGGGTCATGACAGGCCACCTCCGTTGTCCAATGATTGTTCATCGACTGACAGCTCTATTCTGTGCAAAATAGAAACGATCTCACGGCGGAAGCCGAACCAGTTCTTGTTCGTATGTCCCCCAAGCACCAGCTCTCCATTCTCCACAATCAGCCAGATGCGGCGATGCTGCCAGTAGAAGCCCAACACCAGCCCCAGCATCACTATACCCGCCCCCACCCAGACATAAGGCATCGCACGGTCTATCCGCACATTCAGATAGGTTGTGGATTCGGAGAAATCAACATCTTCCATCCCTTCGACCTCAAGCTCCAGGAAGCGGTCTTCCCCGCCAAGCTTGTCGTTGATGCTGCCCTGCTGAAAGCGTGATTTGTCATTTTGCTTCGGAAAATAGAAATATTGCTGCCCCTCCGCTGGAAGCTGCGGGCCTTTCAGCAGAAACAGAAATGCCGGCGCGTTCGGATAAGGCGATAAGGAGATCGGCTGCCCCTGCTCATTCAGGCCGAAATCCATGTATTTCTCCTTCAGACTGAGACTGTAAGGCCCGGACTGGAATTCCCGCTGCGGGTTCTTCATATCCAGTTTAAACTTGCCATAGCTCTTGCCGCTGGCGGTATTCTTCAGCTGCGGCTGGACCGAGCGCAGCACGGGCGTCAGGTCATAGTCAAACTGATACGCTTTCAAACCTTGGTAATTCAAAGGCGAGTTGACCTGAATGTCATGGGCGGCAACCTGCTTCAGCTTCGGCTCCTTCGCCGGATCGGTGCAATCTGCTGTACATTCATAGAGCACGGCCTGTGTCTCGTACAGCTTCGGAAGAACCTTGGTGCCGCGGAATTCCTCCGGCATCTCTTCATCCTTATAGAATTCTACGGTAAACTTCTCATTCTGCAGATAGAAGGTGGTGCCGGGTATGGGCGTTACCTCGCCTTGCGGAAAAGCAAGATGCTGGTCCATGCTCAGGCCCGGCAGCCCTCTCGCCAGCACAGCGAGCAGAAAGATAATCAGGCCAATATGTATCACATAGGGACCCCAGCGGCTGAAACGGTGCTTCTCCGCGAGCAGCGCGCCAGCGTCGGTCTTGACTCGGTAGCCTCTGCTGCGCAGCGGCTCGACCAGCGAATTCACCCAAGCTTCCGGTTCTGCTTCCACGGGAGTCACCAGTACAGCTTTTTGCCGGATAAGGAACTGGCGGTGCTTGCGCACCTTCTGGCGGGTCAGCGCCTTGTACAGCGGCAGCACACGGTCCAGACTGCAGATGACAAGTGAAGCGCCAATCATCACCAGCAGTGTCACAAACCACCAGGATTCGTAGGTATGCGTCAGGCCAAGCTTGTAATAAATCGCGCCTGCGGTTCCATACTCTTCCTTATAATAGGTGGCGGCATTGATATTCAGAAAAGTGCTTTCTTGCGGAAAAATCGTCCCCAGCATCGCACCCAGCAGCGTAAGCACGATTAGATAAATCGCAATTCTGACCGATGAGAAGAAATTCCACACCCGGTCAATGATCCCCGGATTCACGCGCTGTGAGCGCCTGGCAACCCCGTCATATCGCATCTCCAGATTCTCTGCGGACGGTTTCTCCTCGTGCAGAGGCTTGCCGCAGGCTTCGCAGAGCACGGTTCCCACCGGATTGATATGCCCGCATTCACATTTGGCTTCTGCCAGCCAAGGTCCGCTGCTGGTCATCGGCTCACCAGCTTCCCGATTTCACTGTCCAGCGAATTCAAATCGAGCTGGCCGATATGGATGCTGTCGACTTTTCCCTTCGCATTAATAAAAAACGTAGTGGGCAGCGGGGAAATGCCGTAGCTGCGCACAGCATCACGTCCGGGGTCCATGACGATGGGGAAATCAATCGCCACTTGCTTGACGAAATTCTCCACGGTCATCTGGTCCTCGCCTACATTCACTCCCACTATCACTACGTCTTGATCCTTCCATTTCTCCCACTGAGTCTGAAGCGCCGGCATTTCCTTCACGCAGGGCGCACACCAGGAGCCCCAGAAATTGAGCACAACCGCCTTGCCTTCGTATTCCTCCAGCGTATGGGTCTTACCGTCCAATCCAAGCAGTTCAAAGGAGGGCGCATTGCTGCCCTCCTCGGGTACGCCCCCGCCGCCAAACACGGAGGAGCCAATGGCATAGCCCCCCACCAGTACAATCAGAAACAGAATTACGATTTGAATCGGCTTTCTCGCTTTGCCCACACGTAAAGCCCCCTTCTGTGACGCAATTCATACTATTGTTATAAGGTGTGAACATCCTATGAACATTATAACGAATTTCGCCACAGTTTTCGGGATTTATTTTGTGAACATTATGTGTCTTTGCGTGGTGTTCTTTCTCTAAGCAAACCGGCCTTGGCCATCTGCTGCAGATGATTGATCTCATCCTTGGTCAGATGGCGGTAGGAGCCGCGTTTCAGGTTCTGCAGCATAATGTCCCCGAAGGAGATCCGCTTCAAGCGGATAACCGGGTGGGAAATCGCCTCAAACATCCGCCGCACCTGGCGGTTACGGCCTTCGTGAATCGTGATGCTGATGACCGCTTCCTTATTCGCTTCATCAATATCCTTGTATTCCACTTCCGCCGGAGCCGTCATTCCGTCCTCCAGCTTGATTCCGCTCTTCAGCTTGTCCAGCGCGGTGCCGTGGGGCACCCCTTTGACAGTGGCATGATAGGTCTTCGGTACATGATGCTTCGGATGTGTGAGCAGGTTGGCGAACTCCCCGTCATTGGTCAGCAGCAGCAGCCCTTCCGTATCATAATCCAGCCGTCCTACAGGGTACACACGTTCATTGATTCCCTTCAGGTAATCAGTTACCACCTTGCGGCCTTTATCATCGGAGGCACTGGTAATCACACCTTTAGGTTTGTTGAACATGATATAGATTTTGTTCTCGCCCCGGATCAATCTCCCGGAGACTTTAATAATATCTTGCCCGGGGTCCACCTTCGTACCCAGCGTAGTTACCAGCTCCCCGTTAACTTCCACTTTGCCGGCCAAAATCATTTCTTCACACTTGCGTCTGGACGCGACACCTGCCTGCGCCAGAATTTTCTGTAATCTTTCCATATTCGACTAGTCACCTCAGATTAATGATAACCATCAGAGGGATAAACCACAAGTTCATTCCAAGGAAAAAATGCTCCTGGACAGTAATTATTGTGAGATTCGATATTTAAAGGAGCAATTTGATAGCGCTCGGCCAGCTCCAGAATCAATTTCCCTGCAGCAAACAACTGCTCTTCGCTGCTGCTCTGCACAGAAGTTTCGCCTCGGCTGTCAAAATCTCCCTCCAGACAAATATGAATCCGCTGCGCGTCCGTCAGCAGCGGTGCGGCATATACCAGCCCTGTTGTTCCCACCCAGAAATCGAACCCCTTGCCGTTAATCGACGGGCAGCGGGAATGATGCACAATAAATCCTTCGTATGGCATAGCAGTATAACCTCCTACCTACATATGTCTGCAATAGCATATGTGGCAGGAAGGGGCGGGGTGACAGCCGGGAGAACAGGTCAGACGCTAGCCGAATACTAGCAGACAAACGACGATCGCTGCGATAAAACCTACAATATCGGAGAACAGGCCAACCTTAAGCGCATAACGCCCATTGCGAATACCAATAGCCCCGAAATACACCGTCAGGACATACAGTGTGGTATCCGTGCTGCCCTGAATGGTGGAAGCAATCATCCCGATCAGCGAATCGGGACCGTGGACGCGGATCAGATCGGTGGTGTAGGCCAGCGACCCGGTGCCGGTAAGCGGACGCAAGAGACCGAGGGGCAGCACCTCTGCCGGAACCCCGAAGCCCTGCAGGGCTGGAGCGATAAAGCCCATCAGGAAGTCCAGTGCGCCGGAAGCGCGAAACACGCTGATGGCCACCAGCATGCCTACAAGATGAGGGATGATCGCAACCGCTGTACCAAAGCCATCCTTGGCGCCTTCCACAAAAGATTCATAGACCGGCACCTTGCGTGCAAAGGCATAAAGCGGGATAAAGGTTATCATGAGCGGGATCGCCCAGGCCGACAGGAGGCTGATTAGCTGGTACAAATGAGATTCACCCTTTCACTGAGGTTGGGGGAAGCGGCGCGTTCCCTGCAGCGGCCGGGCCGCCGCGGATAACCGGCGGCTTCGGCGGCTTGCGCAGCAGGGTCAGCCGCCTGCATACCCTGTCGGCGGCAATCGCCGCCACGGTAGCCACAGCGGTAGCCGCCAGGGTTGTCCCGACAATGGCTGCCGGATCGGTCGAGCCGTAGTTGAGCCGGATCGCAATCAATGTGGTCGGGATCAAGGTGATGCTTGCCGTATTCAGCGCCAGCAGCGTGCACATTGCCGGGGTTGCTGTGTACTTGTCCGGATTCAGCGTCTGCAGCTCCTGCATCGCCTTGATGCCCATCGGGGTAGCCGCATTACCAAGGCCCAGCAGATTGGCACTCATATTGGAAAGTATATAGCCGATCGCCGGATGCCCTTTCGGCACATCAGGGAACAGAAAACCTACCAAAGGACCCAGCAGACGGGCAATTCGGCGCAGCAGGCCGGCATCCTCGGCAATCCGCATAATACCCAGCCAGAAGACGAGCACGCTGATCAGGCCAAAGCTTACAGTGACCCCGTTCTTCGCGCCGTCAAATACAGCAGCCGTAAATTCATCCATCCGGCCATTGACGGCCGCGAATCCAAAACCGATCACAATCATTCCTAGCCATATGGCATTGATCATCCTTGCCCCTCCTCTATTCCATCTGCCTGGATCAGTTTCCGCCCGTTGCCTGCCCGAATAAGGCCCGGAGCACACTTCCCAGCGAATCCAGGAAATGCCGTCCCGAATACGCGGCAGCCTGGGCGCTGCTTATTTGACGGACAGAAGGCTCCGGCGGCAGCTTATCCGGGAAATACACCGGAATCCGGCCGATCTCGCGGCCGCCAAGCTGCAGTACGAGTGCTCCTTGTAGACCAAAGCTGCTGTCATTTCGGGCTCGATCTCTTGCTGAGCTCTGAGCTTGCCGCCGGCTCTGCGGCGCTGTCAGTACCAGCTTGGTAACCAGCCGTGCCTGCTCTCCTTCGCCAAATGGATACCGGAATGCCTTGGAGGTCACCAGATTATAGCCTTTTACCGGCTCCCCCCGTTCGATCAGGCTTGTCAGCGGATAATGGTTGAAGCCGTAGTCCAGCAGCGCAGCATGATCATTCCAGTCATTCCCATCATTAATCGTTACAGCAACCAGTTGCTGCCCCTGGCGGGTAGCCGAGCTAACCAGGCAGCGCAGCGCTTTTTTGGTATATCCTGTCTTGACTCCGTTTGCGCCTTCGTAGAGGCGCAGCATCTTGTTCTTATTGCTCCATTTATAGTCCCATTTGTCATTGGGATTGTCAGCCGTCTTCTCCGGTGTCTTCACGATCTCCTTAAAGACTGGATTATGCATCGCGTACGCCGTCAGTCGGGCAAGATCATTGGCACTGGAATAGTGGCCTTCGGCATCCAGACCGTGCGGATTGGCAAAATGGGTATGGATAAGACCCAGCTCCTCGGCCTTGGCATTCATCAGATACACAAAACCCTCCTCCGACCCTCCCACATGCTCCGCAATGGCCGTAGCCGCATCATTGCCTGAACGAAGCATCAGCCCGTACAGCATGTTCTCCAGTGTCATCTCCTCCCCCAGCTGAAGATACAGTGAGGAGCCCTCCTTGGCAAAGGCATTTTTACCCACCTTGACCTTGGACTCGAGATCACCGTTCTCTATGGCAACCAGTGCGGTCATAATCTTGGTGAGACTGGCAATCAGCATCGGCTCGTCTCCCCGGCTGCTGTAGAGGATCCGCCCCGATTCCACGTCGATCAGCGCCGCCGCCTTTGCATGTGTGGATATGGAGCTGTTCTCCGCACGGAGAGAAGGCTGTGGCGCAAGGGTCAGCAGCAGCAAGGTGCACAAGATTAAGGTACATATGCTCTTACAGGTTATTGTCTTCATCTTCATCCTCCGGCTTCTATCATTCTCAGGACGTTCTTCACCATGGGCTTGTCATAGCTCCCTCTGTTGTACAAGTGTATGCGGTGAGCACGGTGGGTATGTCCTTATTCACCATACGTAAGCACACCAAGAAGGACACTGCCGGTTGTCCGGGCAATGTCCTTCTGGTTGAACTGCATTTGAGCTTTGCCGAGCCATTTAATGCGCGGAAGGCTAATGATCGCTTGTGACAACCACAACCGGTGCTGCATCCTTTTTTTGAGGGTCCGGAGTCTGGGTCTGGGTCTGGAACATATTCTGGATCTTGTCGATGATTCCCGGCGTGGCGTCGATAATCTTCTCAAACAGATGCGTCTGGTTGTCGAGCGGCACAATATGCACACCGTCACGGCCTACCACTAGAAAAGCAATCGGGCGGATGGAGACCCCGCCCCCGCTGCCGCCCCCGAAGGGAAGCATTTTGACGCCTCCGGCTGCGGTTGGCGTATCATCCTCCACCCGGAAATCGCTGCCGCCGGCAGCGAAGCCAAAAGCCACCTTACTGATCGGCAGAATCACCGTACCGTCCGGCGTTTCCACCGGATCACCGACAATCGTATTCACATCTACCATGCCCTTGATATTCTCCATCGCCGTCTGCATTAAACCTTGAATAGGATGGTCAGACATATTGTTGTCCTCCTTTTAATTTCTGTTTATACTCTTGCATCACAGCTATATCATTGCCACATTACGCAATTTGTATGTAAAGCCTGCTTCAATCGGTCGTTTTCCCGAAAGAGCGATGACGCGCAGCAGCGATCAACTCCTTCCACTGCCTGAAACCACTCGCCGCCTTGGACACCTTCCGCAACAGCTTCAGTCCGGCATATAGTACATAAGCAAGCGACAGCTTGCCTGCACAGACCAACTCGGTGCTGAATCCGGCTTGATCCACAAATACCGGCTTCACGTACAGACGCGGAGCATGCTCCAGCCGGACCACCCGTGAGAACCAGCCGGTCAGCATCCACTTCAAGCCCCACAAGGCTCCGGCAGCCGTAGCTGTAGCGGCAGCATCCCCCAGTGAGAAATCAGTTGACCAATCCAGCTTGCTGATTCTGACATGGGCCAGTGTATCGAACAGCCAGCCCTTTAAATCTCTTGTAGCTTTGAGCGCCTTCTTGGCATCGTCCAGCCAATCGCTCAGCGTCTTCTTATCCACTTGGCCTTCCTTATCCGTGTCTTTCTGCACCGGAGCGATCCCGCTGGCCTCTACCTTAACCTTCACTCCCTGCAGTAGACTTTCATAGATGACTTTGGGGAGCTCATAATGAACCTTGACCAAACCATACAGCGCTTTAAGATCAAACTCCACCCGGTCGTCCTTGCCAAGCCGGAAGACTCGAAAGTGAAAATGAATTGAGGAAGCCAGGACCAGAATCAGCACCAACAGCAGCAGAGCAAGCGGTATTGCCAGCCATACACTCACGCACTAACCTCCAGGACACCATAAATAAACAGCTTGTAAGAATAGTATGGCAATGATCACTGGAAAAAATTCGGCAATGTAAAAAAAAGCGCTTCCGGTAAGCCAGGAACGCTCTGATATGAACAGGGTGAGATTAAATGATATAATAAATACCACTGCATACTCGATCTCTTCTTCGATGTTAAGTAATCAAGTGGAAACGGCTACGCCGTCCTTTTGAAGGACAGGGTGTTTCAGCGAGAAATAGAAGGATAATCTATAGCGTAAAACATATAAATTCTCTAGAGTAAAGGACTGGCCTGACCAGCCCCTCCTCATCAAACCGTACGTGAGGTTTTCCCTCATACGGCTTTCCGATGTTCGTCATTCATGGGCATGCAGCCTATTGACTTTGGCCTCATGACCTAGTTTCCCCTTAGAGTTATTGAGCATTTTCTTGCGTGTCGTTAGCCTTTTGGCATTCACGAACTCGTACCTCTTGGTCAAACATGAACAAAGCAGGGCCCCTTCCCTCCCTAAGGTTATGTTGTCCTTAGGTTCTTCGGTACTATGAGCCCCTCGGACTCCCTTCCTGCAGACGGTTCACTTCGCCTTTTGGGCTTATAGAGCGTCTATTTACGGTTTCTAAAAAAAAAAAAAAATAATCCCGTGCAGGGGAGGGTCTCCCCAGTTCACTGCGCTATCTTTCAACCCATGCCGTTCCCTATACGCCGGAAGGTTCTTCACTGTGGTTCCAAGTTCTATACAGTTTCCTTGGCCTTCGTCTAAATACACGAGACTCGGCTCCTTCTTTTCCCCTTTGCAGGGCCTTTTTGACGACGCGGCAGGATTCACTTGGTGTTGCGGCCTGGGTCGTTGCTCGCCCTATCTCTGACAGGTACTTTTGTCGATGCGCTTTTACACACAGATTTCGCCATGCGCAAGCATCCTAGCTACAAAGGTGGCTTGGCCCCTCCTTGGGTTGGACTTTCACCAACTAGATAACGCGTGCCTCTGGGCACGCTATATTTCAAAAAAACCGCTGTCCCCAGGGGACAACGGCTATTCCGGAACGTTCAACACATTTAGATGCGAAACTGCATCTAATTCCGGCTGAAACTGATATTATCGGGCAAATAAGTGCGAATCTGCAACTATTTTCGAGAAAAACGTTTGTTTAAAGGTCCAAATCCGAAATTAGATGCGTTTTCGCACTTATTTGTTCTAAAAAGGGGAAAACCGGGAAATTAGATGCAGATTCGCAACTAAATCGGTGGACTGGACTGCAGGCCGAAACAGTAGTGTAAGATCTAATAATTAAGATTGCGGTTCCTCGTCCCCAAACGTCATCTGGCTGTCCAGTTTACTGAACAGCAGCTGGGTCTCTTCTTCCAGACTGTCGGTGCTCTCAAAGCTGGTCGGCTCCGGCAGCTCCTTCAGGCTGGCCAGACCGAAGCTCTCCAGGAAAGACTTCGTCGTCCCATAAAGAATCGGACGTCCCACCGCTTCAGCCCGGCCTACCTCATGGATCAGATCCTTGTTGCCCAGCGTATGAATCGCGCGCTCCGACTTCACCCCGCGGATCTCTTCAATCTCGACACGGGTAATCGGCTGGCGGTAAGCGACAATCGCCAACGTCTCCAGTGCCGCCTGGGACAGGGTTGAACGCGATGGCGAATAGGCCAGCCGTTCGAAATACTGCGCATGCTCAGGAAGCGTAGCCAGCCGGTAATTTCCGGCAATCTGCACAACCTGAAGACCACGTCCCAGCGAGACGTATTCCTCTTTCAATTCCTCCAGCGCTCCGGATGCCAGCTCGGCCCGCTGCTCGGTAATCTCGGCGATCTGGCGGATGGAAATGCCTTCGTCGCCCGAGAGAAACAGCAGCCCTTCAATAATCGATTTCAGCGCTTTGTACTCCATGGGAGTGTTCTCCTCCTCTCCACTCCATCACAATGTCTTCAAACATCTTCTCCTGATAGCAATAGATGGCTCGCATCTTCATCAGCTCCAGAATGGCCAGGAAAGTGACCACGATCTCATGACGGGCCATCTCGTCGTCCAGCAGGGCAGAGAACAGCAGCTTGCCGCCCTTGCCCTTGCGCTCCAGCGCTGCCGAGACGTCGCGTATCCGGTCCTTGACCGAGATCTCGTCCCTGGTAATCCGCTGATAGGAGGTCCGTCTGGCTGCCTTGCCCAGCGCCTTGCGGAAGGCGGCAATCAGATCGGCAGTGTGCAGCCCCTTCAGCGGGTTGTCCAGCTGGAGCGGCACAAACGGCCCCAGATCCTCAGGCTCCTTCGTAAAAATCAAGCTGCGCTCACTCTCCATATCCATCAAGTGCACAGCGATGCTCTTGTATTTGCGGTATTCGATCAGGCGCTGAATCAGCTCCTCCCGCGGGTCAAGGCCGTCATCCTCATAATAATCGAAGTCTTCGATTTCGATCACCGGCGGTTTCGGCAGCAGCATCTTGCTCTTGATCGACAGCAGGCTGGCGGCCATCACCAGAAATTCACTGGTTATGTCCAGCTCCAGCTCCTGCATGCTGCGCAAATATTCCATATACTGTTCGGTAATCTCGGCGACCGGAATGTCCTGGATATCGATTTCCGCCTTATCAATGAGATGCAAGAGCAGATCCAGCGGACCTTCAAACGTCTCCAGCTTATACAATACAGTCACGAGGTTTCCTCCGCCCTACAAAAGTAAAGTGCAGCGCCGCAAAGGACGCTACACAAGTAGAAAGATTTCTATAGTTCATGCTTTCTTCTTATACTATAAATAAGCACGATTTAGGCGGATTCGTCAATAGCTGTCTTATTTGAACAGCTTGTTCAGGTTGGCCATTTCAATCGCGGAGGTAGCCGCATCCCAGCCTTTGTTGCCTGCTTTGGTTCCCGAGCGCTCAATCGCCTGCTCAATGTTCTCGGTGGTTACCACACCAAAAATCGTTGGCACACCAGTCTTCAGGTTGATCGCAGCCACACCCTTGGCCACTTCATTGCAGACATAATCATAATGGGTGGTTGAGCCGCGAATGACGGTTCCGAGCGTGACTACGGCGTCGTATTTGCCGCTTTCCGCCATTTTTTGGGCAATCAGCGGAATCTCGAACACACCCGGCACCCAGGCCACATCCACCTCATCGTCGCCCACGCCGTGGCGCTTGAAGGCATCCAATGCGCCGGACAGCAGCTTGCTGGTAATAAATTCATTGAAACGTCCTACGACCACACCGTATTTCAGACCCTCGGAAACTAAATGTCCTTCAAAATAATTTGGCATATGGTTCATCTACCCTTCATGGTTGGATTATATGGGAATCGGTTCCGTTGCCCGCAACGGGCAAGCCGGCCGTCAACCTTTGGCGTCTTCGTTCTGTTCAATCGTGTCAAACTTCAACATATGTCCCAGCTTGGCCTGCTTGGTATGCAGATAGTTGGTATTGTCCTTATTCTCAGGCATCTGGATCGGCATCCGCTCCACAACCTCCAGGCCATAACCTTCCAGCCCTTTGATCTTGCGCGGATTATTCGTCAGTAGCTTAATCTTGCGTATACCGAGGTCCTTCAGAATCTGTGCTCCAATGCCATAATCACGCAGATCGGCGGCGAAGCCCAGCTTCAGGTTGGCATCCACCGTATCCAGCCCTTCTTCCTGCAGCTTGTAGGCGCGCAGCTTGTTGATCAGCCCGATGCCTCTGCCTTCCTGCCGCATATAGAGCAGCACGCCGCGTCCGGCTTGCTCGATCTGGCGCAGCGCCGCCTCGAATTGTGGTCCGCAGTCGCAGCGGTGGGAGTGGAAGACATCGCCGGTCAGGCATTCGGAGTGCACCCGTACCAGCACCGGCTCCTCGCCGGAGATATCGCCTTTAACCAAGGCAACATGCTCTTTGTCGTCCACTTCATTGGTATAGGCAATCGTCTGGAAATCGCCGAAATCGGTTGGCAGCGTCACGGACACCTCACGGCTAACCAGCTGCTCCTTCTCATTGCGGTAGTGGATCAGATCCTTGATGCTGATTAGCTTCAGATCATGCTTACGGGCAATCTCCACCAGGTCCGGCATGCGGGCCATGGTTCCGTCTTCCTTGATGATCTCGCAGATCACACTGGCCGGATAAGCACCGCACATGCGGGCCAGATCGACTGCGGCTTCGGTGTGGCCGGAGCGGCGCAGGACGCCGCCTTTTTTGGCGATCAGCGGGAACATATGGCCCGGTCTGCGGAAGTCGGACGGCTTGGCATTAGGGTCCATGATGGCTTTGGCAGTCATCGAACGCTCGGAAGCGGAAATGCCGGTAGTCGTATCCTTATAATCGACTGAGACGGTAAACGCCGTGCCGTGGAAATCCGTATTCTGGGCTACCATCGGCTTCAGATCCAGCTCCTCGGCCCGTTCGGCCGTAATCGGAAGGCAGACGAGCCCGCGTCCCTCGGTAATCATAAAGTTGATCACTTCAGGCGTAGCTTTCTCGGCAAGGGCTATGAAGTCCCCTTCATTCTCGCGGTCCTCATCGTCGACGACAATAATCACTTTGCCGCGCATAAGATCATAGATGGCATCTTCAATCGGATCAAGCACAAATTCTTTAGTATTGGGTTGGTTCATATGTGTGACCTCCAGTTTGCTTTACAGAGCTTCATTACCGCTTACTCTGTAAGCTGAGCTTAACTTCAATGCCAAGTGGAAACGGCTACACCGTCCTTAAAGAAGCGTATGCTTCCGAAGCAGCGCTACTACGGACCGCTTTCAGGTATCCGTTTCAGCGAGAAACAGAAGGATAATTGATAACGTGAAACATATAAACTCTTATATTTTATAGAAAACCGTTGGCTGCCAGAAAATCATGGCTGAGCCGGGAGCTTCCCGCCTCGGCTTTGTTCGCTGACGCCGAACCGTAATGCAGCAGATGGTCAACGTATTTGCCCAGCACATCACATTCGATGTTGACGGTGTCGCCGGCTTTTTTGTGAGCCAGCACCGTCTCTCCCAGCGTATGCGGGATAATGGACACGCTGAAGGTTGAGCCGTCCACCTCCACCACCGTCAGGCTGATGCCGTCAATGGTAATCGAGCCTTGCGGAATAATGAACTTGAACAGGGACGGGTGCTGCGGCGCAAGCGTGAACACCATCGCATTCCGGTCCCGCTTCACACCTTGAATGGTTGCCGTCCCGTCGACATGCCCCTGAACAATATGTCCGCCGAACCGGCCTCCGGCTGCCATCGCACGCTCCAGGTTCATCTTGCTGCCGGGGCGCAGCTCCTTCAGATTGCTGTTGCGGTAGGTCTGCGGCATCACATCAACGGTGAACGAATGCTCGCCAAGTGTGGTAGCCGTGAGGCATACCCCATTCACCGAGACGCTGTCGCCAATCTTCAGGTCGTCCATGATTACAGAGGCCGAGATATTCAGCACCATCATCTCAGAGCCGCTGGTCACGCCGCGCAAGACGCCCACTTCTTCAATCAAACCAGTGAACATGTGATCCCTCCTGAATCTTCTAATCACTTCTACTGCCTGCCGCTAATTCACATCATCTTCGGGATATTTCCGGGCCGGGGTCCCGCTGATACAGACATTATCCCCGAGCACCTCCACTTCCAATCCCTCCAGCGTAATGGCATCCCTCATCCGTTCTACACCCGGGAACGTAATTGTCCCGGCAGTTCCACCTACAATCTTCGGGGCATAGAACAGGATCACGCGGTCCACGAGGCCGCTCTCCAGCATCGCGCCATTGAGCGTGCCTCCGCCTTCCAGCAGAATCGAGCTGATCTCCTGCTCGCCAAGCGCTGTCATCGCCTTGTGCAGGTCAACGCGCGGGCCTGGCCCGCATGCGATGACCTGGACTCCGGCAGCGGCCAAGGCGGACGCTTTGACCTTGTCGGCTGCCTCCGTAGTCAGCACAACCGTAGGCGCTCCCCCATCGCTGACCACCTTGGCGTCCAGCGGGATACGCAGAGTAGAATCGACTACAATACGCAGCGGATTCAAGCCGGGCACATCCATTCTTGTGGTAAGCGTCGGATTGTCGGCAAGCACCGTATTCACCCCGACCATAATGCCCTGATGGCGGTGCCGCAGGGTATGTACAATCTTCCGCGCCTCTGCGTTGGAGATCCACTTGCTGTCGCCGGTACGGGTCGCAATCTTGCCATCCAGTGTGCTGGCAGTCTTCAGGGTAACAAAAGGCTGCTTGGTCAAAATATACTTGATGAACCGCTCATTCAGCCGCAGGGCACGGCTGCGCAGCAGCCCCACTTCCACCTCAATGCCCTGCTCACGCAACATCGCTACGCCCCGTCCGGCCACCTGCGGATTGGGGTCTTCACAGGCAACTACCACCCGGGTAACGCCTTCGTCGATCAGCCGCTGGCTGCACGGCGGCGTCTTGCCATAATGGCTGCACGGCTCCAGTGTTACATAAGCTGTGCTGCCCTGTGCCTGTCCTGCCGCCATATTCAGCGCATGGACCTCGGCGTGGCCGCCGCCGCGCTGCAGATGCGTGCCAAGGCCAATCATTACGCCATCCTTCACCACCACACAACCTACAACCGGATTGATCCCGGTCTGTCCTTGTGCCCGCTGCGCCATGTCCAGCGCAAGCGACATATAGAACTCATCATTCATCGTATCCACAGGCACCCCTCCTATCGGCCAGCTGCACTACAAGCTGTAAGCCTCGTAAGTAAGATCCAAATCCAACAACCAACACAAACAAACCCATCGCATGATCTCCGGGAGGAGTATGGATGGGTTAAATGAGAGCTTCATGCAGTTCTAATAAAACTGTGCCGAAATAACCGTGAGGCTCACGGTATTGTGAAATTTCGCACATGATATTTGAAAACACTGCAGTACGCCTGCAAGGCTGTAAGCTCTGCAGAACGTCAATCTCTCCTTCTTCCATCCAGACTATACTGTCGGTCCCGGAATTGCACCGGGTCCACCGTGCACACAACTACTATGTGCAGCGGGTAGCGGACTAAGCTTATGCATTCGGAATAAGCCGATATGCAGCAGCATCACCGCCGGTAGGGAATTACACCCTGCCCTGAAGGATTGATACTATATTCAATTCAGATCAGCATTTATTGCTTACAACAAAATTATCACTTACGTGGCTAAATTGCAAGTACGGAAAGTGAATTAACTATATTTATGTAACTACTCTGACTGGCCTTGCTTGCCGCTGCGCAACAGATCACGAATCTCGGTCAGCAGCACAACCTCCGGCGCGGGTGCGGCAGGCTCCACTACCTCAACCTTGACGGTCTCCTTCTTTTTGAAGCGGCTCGCCAGCTTAACGACCAGGAAGATCGAGAAGGCAATAATGAAGAAGTCCACCACCGACTGCAGGAACATGCCGTAATTCACCACTACATCCTTGCCCAGCATGTTTTCACGGGTAAAGTTCAAATCCTGCAGATTAATGCCACCCACCAGCAGACCGACCAGCGGCATAATGATGTCATTGACCAGCGAGGACACAATTTTGCCAAAAGCCGCGCCAATCACTACCGCCACCGCTAAATCCAGCACATTTCCTTTAAGTGCAAACTTCTTGAATTCATTCCACATGACCACTTCTCCCCCGAACCTTTGAATTTTAAATTATTATAGCATCACAAACGTTGTTCGCCAAAAAGAATCGTATAGCTAAAGGCGGTATAGTTAATGAAATTATATAAGATGAACTTAAAAAAATAATAAAAAGGGTAGAAGTGCGGAGGGGAAGTATGGAACTGTAGGAGCGGTACCCATCAAGAAATCTGCAGACAACAGCGGCCACAAGTCCAAACATTCCTCGCAGTTGCGACCAGACCCAATATGAAATCTAAAGTTCAACTTATATAGTAAATGTTAGCCGGAGTCTACCGTATTCAACCCAAATTGGCCTGCTAAGATACCAAATTCGCTAATGTCGCCTAAGCCACCTGAGTCAATCTAAGTCAGACCCATGTACCTCTTACTAGCGAGTTCTTACGATCGCTGTTAAAGCCCGATTTTCTGATGGCAATCTAATTAAAGGATGAATGAGTTCGGGTTACTACTTAGGTCTTAGCGAGGATTTAGAATGTTACTCCGGAACGCTCAACCTAAATAGATGCGAAAGTGCAACTATTTTCAGCTGAAACCTTTGTCCGGAGGCGATTAAGTGCAATACTGCAACTAATTTCGAGTAAATCAAATATTTTTCGATCAAACGCCCGAATTAAGTGCCTTTTTGGTTACTACTTAGGTCCCCTAGCCCTCTTCGCTCGTAACCCTCGCTTCGATTTCAGACGGTTGCGGACTCAGGAGCCTCTATTTGCTGTACATAGGCCGTTTTGCAGGATTAACGGACCCAGGAGCCTCTATATCACAGAAAACCCTCGCTTTTGAGCCTGTTTTGACGACTTAGGGGCTATACGGTCCGTAAGACTTCAAAAGATCGCTGATAGGAGGAAATAGGGGCTATACGGTCCGCTAGAATGCAGGTTACCTAGTTCAAGTGCTTGGAGTGTCGCAGGGTCCTAAGTAGAACCCTTTTTGCAACTATTTGCTCCAAAACGTAAAAATCCGGTTAATTAGATGCACTTATGCAACTAATTCAATGGCTCGACTTAGGAAACCACTGCGAAGTTAAATCTTCCATATTCTCATTAAATGTTTCCCCGGAATCCTTCCGACCTTACGCTCTCTTCCCACTTATTGTCAACCGCTGACTTGAAGATTGTGCCCTTTTAACGGTTACAATTCCCCATAAAAGTGGCAGAGCCGCTCCCTTCCCAACCTTACATGCTGCCTAATAAACAGCATTTCGTCACACGGCAAACACCCGGTGGGAATTCCCGCCGGGTGCACTGAATCATAAGCCTATACTCGTTGCTGCAGAGGACTTAGGCTGCAAACTTTGATTACGGATTACTCCGTCTTCTTGCGTCTGTAAATCCGGTTCAACGTGAAGCCGGTGAGGATTAAGCCAAAGCCGGCCACGTATAGCGGCCATGGGCTGCTCTCTCCGGTCTGCGGCAGTGTGCCGCCATCCGTTCCAGAGCCGAGCGGGATATCGTCATTGTCCAGCTCGATATCTCCCGGCGGGGTCCCGCCATCGCCCGGCGCTCCCGGATTCACAGTTCCGGGAGCCGGTGTTGTTCCAGGAGCCGGAGTTTCACCGGCGGCTGGAGATGTCGGCTGAGGTTCAGCCGGATTTCCCGGTCCTACCGGGATTTCAGGCTCACCGATGTCAATGTCGGGAGTCTCCGGCGTTGCCGACGGAGACGGCGTAGCTACCGTATCCGGCGTTGCCGACGGAGACGGGGTGGCTACCGTATCCGGCGTTGCCGACGGAGACGGCGTAGCTCCCGTGTCCGGCGTGGCCGACGGAGACGGGGTGGCTACCGTGTCCGGCGTTGCCGACGGAGACGGCGTAGCTACCGTATCCGGCGTTGCCGACGGAGACGGCGTAGCTACCGAATCCGGCGTTGCCGACGGAGACGGGGTGGCTACCGTATCCGGCGTTGCCGACGGAGACGGGGTGGCTACCGTATCCGGCGTTGCCGACGGAGACGGCGTAGCTCCCGTATCCGGCGTGGCGGACGGAGACGGGGTAGCTGTTGGCATCACCTGTTTGTTGGTGATGCTAAGCTGTGCTCCTGCCGCCGATTGGATGGTCACGGGATATTCCGTGGAATCCAGCATATACCCGGCAGGGGCAGTGGTTTCGGTCAGCACGTAATTGCCGAGCCACAGGTTCGTAAAGACTGCTGAGCCCTGCTCGTCGGTCGTTTTCGTTGCCATCAGCACCTGTTCCGTTCCGGTCAGGCGATACAGGTTAAAGGTGGCCCCAGCAAGGGTCTTGAGGTTGTCGTCGGCATCAACCTTCTTGATGCGCAGCGCCCCTCTTTCCCCGCTGCCCGTTCCAGAGCCGCTGGAGACGCCCACAATGGTTTCTTTGGTGTAGTCCTGGGAGATCAGCTGGTTGTTGTGACCGCTGAGATTAACTCTGTTGGTCACCTTGTCTCCCGTATTCGCCATGATCAGTGACTGGTACTCCAGTACATACGGTCTGCTGATATCACTGCTGAAGCTCAGTACAAAGGTTGGTTTGCCTTCACTGTTCTCCGCAAAAACCACCGTATAATCACTGCCCTTCACCAGCTCAGGTCCACCCTTGGCAACCTTGCCGTTCGCGGCGGTTACACCAGGGTAGAGATGAAACGTGTCAGGCAGCAGCATTTGATTCAAGCTTGGCGTGTCGGTAACCACGGCATCCTTCACCGTGGACTGACTGCGGTTGATCTGGATGCTCCAATCGATCTTGTCGCCGCGCTGCAGCCCGCTTTTGGATACAAACTCTCCGCCGTGTGGAATCTTGACCGAAGCGGTCAGATCCTTGGAGACTTTGCGGCTGCCATCCCACAGATTGGCGGTATTCGGAATGGTGCTGTTAATCACCTGACCCTCAAGGCTGGTGTTGAACACCAGAACATAAGGGCTGTTGACCGGAGCGGCGAACGCCAGCTTCAGCTCCTGCTTGTCATTTACACTATAGGTGTACTCACTGTTTGCTATTTCAGCGCCTCGGGAAGGCGTGCCGTCTTTGGCAAGAGTCATGGCATATACCTTCAGCGATCCCGGAATCAGGCTCTGTCCCGCTTGCAGCAGATCAATCAATTCCGGATTATTAATACTTTTGCTGTTGTAATTGAACCCTACCGTCCAGGCAATTTCCTTGGTGGAGGCATTGTACGACCCGGACTTGAACCCGTTGTTCTTATACTCTATGCGGGGAATAAAAAGCCCCTTGGCCTCGCTCCATCGGGCCGTATCGGTAGTGTCCTTCCAGTCGATCCGGGCATTATTGATAAAATTATCCGTCGTTCCCCAAATCCAGCTGTTGTCAAACAAGGTGGAATAACTAATCGTATAAGTACCTGTAACCGGTGACTTGAAATTCACCTTGAAGCCTTTGTTGGGCTGAACCGGCGTTTCGTAGACCAGCTCATACTGATTCGAGTTGACAATAGCTCCGCTCTCGCTGCGGATTACTACTGTTTCCGGGATGAAGGCGAGTCCACCCTGTGGAAAAGTATCCGTCAGCCGCACATCCTTCATCGGATAACGGTCTCCGTTGAAAGTAACCTTCCATTCTGCTGTATGCGTCCGGTAATCTACGCCCGACAGGGTTTTGTAGATAACCACCGGCCGAATCAGCTGTGTGGCCTGGTCACTGTATGTGCTGCCGGTAACGGTATTGGTGATCGTAGTGTCGCTGAGTACACGTCCGTTGGCTACCGTTTTGTACTCCAGGCGGTAAGGAGAGTTGATGTTATCGTTGAACTGCAGCTTGAATCCGGTGGTGCCGGTGCCGGTATCCGCCGCAGGTGCCAACGTGTACTCTACCCCTTCAGTCAACGGCGAACCTTTCACTGCATTCCCTGAAGTATCCAGTGTAACCGGAAAGACCTTCAGTGAATTCCCCACGAGGCTCTGCGAGTCGTTGAACAAATCCGTCAGCACGGCCTGCTCTTTAGGAATCGTTCGGTTGTTGTAGTTGTATTCAATAGCCCAGGAAATGGTCTGGGCGCCCCATTCATAACCGGTTGCGTATTTCTTCAGACTGCCGCCCCGCTCAATGTCGACCGTTGCTGAAGCCAAGGCGGGAGAGATCCCCTCACCGGCAAAAGTCGCCGTATTCGTAAAGCTGTCCACGCTGTCGTTAACGATAGCGGTGGAATATTGCAGCCGGTAAGCCTGCGAAATCAGCGGATCGGTGAAACGTACAGTAAGCGTCCCGTCCGTCACGTTGGCCGTATAACGGCTGCCGTCAATCTGCGCGCCCTGAGTTAGCGAACCGTCCAGCTTCACCTCAAGCGCATAAACCTCTATGGCTTCTGGCGCTTCTAGGGAAAGACCTGCAGGAATCGGGTCGGTAACTACAGCATTGCTTACATTGTCCAGCGCTTTATTGACATCGACTGTCCAGCGGATGGAGCGGGCATTGAAGCCCTCAGCCACACCCGACTTGGAAATGGTGGAGCCTACATCCGGTTTAAACCTTACCGTTACCGTCTGTGTCCCTCCGTTTACCGGAAATACAATTTCCTGAACGGTGCTGCCCGCTATTTTTTGCCGGTCAAAATGAGTCTGGATCTGCAGGGTTCCGCGCACCTGGTCGTGCGTTTCTATGTAGTTATTGAAGGTCATAACCACGCGGCCTGTAGCTTGGCTTACTGTGAAGCTCCCTACATCTCCTTCCCCTGATACCAAAGATCCGTTGATGTCGTTATACAACTTGAACTGCTCGGGAAGCTGAAAGCTGAAGGTATCTCCCTGCTTGTACCCGTGCTCCGGGGGCAGCGACCAGGTGTAATCAAGCACAACTCTGGAATCCTGTCCGTACACAGAATCCGTAACCACCTGTCCGCCTGCACCATAAACCGTCATGGAAACACTGGTAATCAGGTCTGTTTCATTCTCAATACTTGCCGCTTTTGCCGGCATGGTGAAGCTTATGCCATAGGAATATTGTACTATCAGCATAAGGGCCAGAATAATCAGGCTCGCTTTTTTCTTCAGCATTCTTTTTAATGCCTCCTTTAGGTTGAATTAGGGAATCAGAATGAGCCCATTGCTGATTTCCCTTTCATTTATCGCCCGGTTAAGACAATATATATGTATATCACCTTCTCATAGATCTTTAGAATCAGGAAGAGACTAAAATTTGGACATTAAAAATTCTTTATTCATTCTTGGTGGGAAAAGGGGAATAACTATGGAAATTTCAGGTTTATTCAGCAGCAGGCGTACCGAGGATTTCGTCATGTTCTCAGCTTCCCACTGGATCGCCATTGGTCTGGTCGGCATAGTCTGCCTTATCCTTTATTATTCGCGGTTTGCCCTGCGCACCCATTCCGGTCTGCGCCAAACGGTACGCCTGCTGCTCGCCGCTATCCTGCTATGCTCCGAAGCCGGACTTCATCTGTGGTATCTGTCACAGGAGCTCTGGCGAACCCGGTCCTCGCTGCCGCTGGAACTATGCGGGATTACACTGCTGCTATCGGTCATCATGCTGCTTACCCGCAGCCGGCTGCTCTATTCCTTTCTCTTTTTCGCGGGGATTGGCGGAGCTTTTATCGCCCTGCTGACACCGAATCTGGTGTATCCGTTTCCACATTTCCGTTTTCTGCTGTTTTTTGTGGCTCATGGCTCCATTATTCTGGCTTCCCTATACATGACCTGGGTGGAGGGATATCGGCCTACATGGAAATCGCTATTCTTCACCATGCTCGGCCTGAATATGGTCGCTGCCCTGGTGTTCGCCGCCAACCGCCTGCTGGACTCCAACTACATGTTCCTGGCCCATAAGCCAAGCACCTATTCGGTGCTGGATTATTTCGGACCTTATCCATATTACCTGCTGGTGGAGGAGGCGTTCGCGTTCCTGATCTTCCTGCTGATGTATATGATATTTTTCTGGTTGCCGGGCCGCATGAAGCCAGGGCGCCGGCGGCAGGGGCGTCGATCCTTCTGAGCTGCTTCTGTTGCCGACTGCATCATCCGCCCTGCTCCAAGCATAAATCCAGTTGCTTTTATTGCGGAATATGATATAGCGGACCGTATTGCCTCTATTCGTGTTTTTATGCTGCTGGCGGCTGGTTAACAGACCGTATGGCACTCCCTCTGGTCTATAATTTCGCTCAGAAGCAGGCAGTTTGGAGTAAATAAGAAGCAGTAGCTGCGCCCTGCGTTTGACAGAATACTCTGCGGAGTGTGAGGTTCCCGGTTTGCTTCTAGAGCCACCAACAAACAAAAACCCTTGTCATACCGGTAGATTACCGGTATGACAAGGGTTTTTGACACTAACACTGGTTGCTTCACAGCGGCACAGACTGGAGGGGCACAGAAGCAGTCTGCTGCTGGACCAGCCGCTGCGTGTCACGGGCAATCATCAGCTCCTCGTTGGTGGGAATGATATGCACGGCCACGCGGGAGCCGGGGGCACTGATCTTGCGCTCGCCGGGCGAGCGGGTCCGGTTCAGCTCCGTGTCCAGCTCCAGCCCCAGATAGGACAGGCTCTCGCAGACCTTGGCGCGGATATAGTCGGAATTCTCTCCGACCCCACCGGTAAAGATCAGTGTATCCAGGCCATTCAGCACGGCGCAATAGGAGCCGATGTATTTGCGGATGCGCTGCACATACATGTTCAGCGCCAGCCTTGCGCCCTCATGGCCTTCATCGGCGCAGCGGATGATCTCGCGCAGATCGGAGCCCTGGCCGGAGATGCCGGCCAGCCCGCTGTGCTTGTTCAGCAGCGAATTGATCTCACCAAGACTCAGATTCTCCTTGGCCATCACAAAAGGAATGATCGCCGGGTCGATATCGCCGCAGCGGGTTCCCATCATCAGGCCTTCCAGCGGGGTCATGCCCATGCTGGTATCCACAGACTCCCCGTCCCGGATGGCGGCAATGCTGGCCCCGTTGCCGATATGGCAGGAGATTACACGGGTTCCCTGGAGAGGTTGGCCGTTAAGTTCGCCCAGGCGTGCGCTGACATATTTATGCGAGGTTCCATGGAACCCGTATCTTCTGATTTTGTGGCGGTCATACAAGACTCTGGGCAGGGGATACATGTAGCTCTCCTGCGGCATCGTCTGGTGAAAAGCGGTATCAAACACACACACCATCGGCGTCTCCTCGCCCAGCAGCTGACGGAACGATTCGATCCCCTTCAGATTGGCCGGATTGTGCAGCGGCGCCAGCTCGATATTGCGTCTTACCGCCTGCAGTACCTCAGCATCCACCAGTGCTGAATCCGAGAAAAATTCGCCGCCATGGGCAATCCGGTGCCCCACCGCAGCAATTTCCTGCACCGACGCGATAGACCCGCTGCCCGGATCAGTCAGTGCCGCAAGCATATGGGTGATAGCCTCCTTATGCTCCAGAATGCGCAGACCGGTCTGCACAGGCAGCGGAGGCGTACAATCCTGGCGAAGAATCGCCTGCTCCGTTCCAATCTCCTCAATAATCCCCTTCGCGATCACCGATTCATCCTTCATATCAAACAGCTGATATTTCAAGGATGAGCTGCCGCTGTTAATGACCAGCACCTTCATAAACGGCTCCTCCTCTTCCATGCGTACTACTTTTTTACATTCAACCGCCGATTTGGCAGTACAGACCATAACCTTCCACGACATGGCGCAGACTCTCCATCTCCTGATTTGGCGGCGGAGTCTGATGCTTCATGCTGTATTCGGTGTCCAAATAAGTGTATTTATTCTCACCCAGCCGGTGAAAAGGCAGCAGATGCAGCTCCCCCACACCTGGCAATTCCGCAGCAAACGAGGCGATGGCAGCAATCTCACGGATGGAGTCGTTGAAGCCTGGAACGACAGGCACGCGGATAATCACCTTCGCCCCCTGCCTGGCAATCCGCTGGGCGTTCTCCAGAATCAGTGAGTTGGACTGCTTCACGTAAGCATAGTGTTTGCTGTCCTCCATATGCTTGATGTCCAGCAGGACCGTATCGAGCAGCGGCAGCACGTTATCCAGCACAGCCGGATTGCAGAAGGCCGTGGTTTCAATCGCCGTGTTCCAGCCTTTATCCTTGCAGGCACGCAGCAGGTTCAGAGCGAAGTCGCTCTGATAGAGCGGTTCACCGCCGGAGAGGGTAATACCGCCGCCGGAACGTCGGTAATAAGCCTCATCCTTGCGCAGTATGGACACAATCTCCGAGGTGCTCATCTCTTTGCCGTTCATGGTCAGCGCCCCGCTGCCGCATTCGGCACTGCACAGTCCACAAGATACGCAGCTTAACCGGTTAACCGTCACCTTCGGCTGATAGCTGATGGCCCCCACCGGACAGACCTTGGCGCAGCGTCCACAGCTGACGCAGTTGTCCTCCTGCACCATCAGCTGGGTGCCGGGAGCCTGGGTTTCGGGGTTGCTGCACCAGGTGCAGCGCAGCGGACAGCCCTTCAGAAATACGATCGTGCGGATACCTGGACCGTCATGGAGCGAGAAGCGCTGGATATCGCTGACCATCCCCTTGGCTTCCCAAATGACTTCATTCATGGTGTGCCTCCTGATCAATGTGATGTCCTGTCCTTATGCGGAGAAGGAGGAGCCAATACTGCTCCTCTCCTCCCCTTCCTTCTATAGTTACATCGTCTGCTCCGTCCGGTTAATAATGTCATCCTGCAGTTTCTTGTCGAGTGTGGTGAAATGGGCGCTGTAGCCCGCCACACGGACGACGAGGTTCTTGTATTTCTCAGGATTGCGCTGAGCCTCCAGCAGCGTATCGCGGCTGATCACATTAAACTGCACGTGCATCCCCTTCTGGTCAAAATACCCTCTGACCAACGCCGCCAGCTTCGCCAGTCCCGCCGGTCCACTGAGCGCGGACGGATGGAACTTCTGGTTGAACAGCGTGCCGTTGGAGGCGATATGATGATCCAGCTTCGAGACGGAGTTGGCCGAAGCCGTAGGTCCACTGGTATCGCGGCCGGACACCGGCGACACACCATCGGCCAGCGGTTCGCCTGCCTGCCGTCCGTCTGCCGTTGCGCCGGTAGCGGCTCCCATCGGCACATTGGCCGAAGCCGGATACAGTCCCGGCTGGAAGGTTCCGCCGCGCGGATTGACATGCTTCTGCACCTCGCGGCAGTAGACAAGCCCTACCTGGCGGGCCAATTCGTCGACCTCTTCGATGTCGTTGCCGAATTTCGGCGCGGCAATCAGCCACTCGCGCAGGCGGGTATCATTGCCTTGGCCCTGGCCCTGGCTCTGGCCGTTGCCCAGATCCACCTTCACATTCGCTGGAGCGCCCAGCTGGGCTAACGAAATCTGGTTGCCTTCCAGGATGAACTTTTTGATCAGCTCCACAATATGCTCCTGGGTCAGCGTATCCAGCGAGACAGGGGCGGAGGCTGCAACAGCTGCCGGCTGAGCCAGGCCAAAGTTGCGTTCAAGCGCTGCCTTCAGCTCCGACAACGTTGTTTTCCGCTCTTCGAAAATCACCTTCTGGATGGCGTACATGGCATCTGCCACATTGGCAATACCTACCCCCTGCGGTCCGGTGAAGTTATAGAAGGCGCCGCCTTCCTGCAGCGATTTGCCTTTGCCGATACAGTCATACACCATGGAGGACAGGAACGGCAGCGGTGCTCTTTCCGCATGGGCATAATCCACCGAGTTATCCGCTTGGGCCAGCAGGCTGACGAAATATTCCATCTGCTTGCGGTAGGCATCCATAATCTGATCTACAGAGGTGAAGGAGGCGAAGTCTCCAGTGGTGATCCCGGCTTTTTTGCCATTGACGGTACCGTTGCCGATGACATACTCCATCACCTTCGGCAGGTTGAAGAATGCGGCGTCATGCCAACCTTCGGTTTTGCCGCCTTTCTGCGGCTCCACGCAGCCGATAAGGCCGTAGTCACGCGCATCCGCCAGACTTACGGAGCGGCTGACCAGCGAGGGAATGATGACCTCATCGTTATAATAAGCCGGGAGTCCAAGACCCAGACGGCTGACCTCCGCTGCCTTCAGCAGCAGATCATCCGGTGTACGGTTCCAGACGCGGATCGAGACGGAAGGCTGCGGCAGCTTCACATGGGCAGTCGCCTCCAGGCAGGCGAACGACAACTCGTTGGTGGCGTCCAGCCCTTCCTCATTCTGGCCGCCGACCACCAGATTCTGGAACATCGGATATCCGCCAAAAGCTTTGCTGGAGCCTTCGTCGCGGATTTTGTTAACTTCGTTTAGCTTCACCCACAGGCAGTCCAGCAGCTCCTGGGCTTCTTCATGGCGGATGGCACCGCGCTCGATATCCTGTTTGTAATACGGGTACATGTATTGGTCAAAACGCATCGGAGACACGGAGTGCCCATTCGATTCCACCTGGATCAGCATGTGCACGAACCAGAAGCACTGCACCGCCTCGCTGAAGCTGGATGCCGGATTCGCCGGAACCTGCTCACAATTGCGGGCAATCTGCAGCAGCTCACGCTGGCGGACACCGTCGCTGCAGGCTGCAGCCTGGCTTTTGGCCAGCTCCGCGAACCGTTTGCCGAACTGGATAGCTGCTTCAGCAGAGATGATCACCGCGTTCAGAAACTGTTCTTTTTTGATATAACCCGGCAACGAACGGTCTGAGTCCGCTTTGGCCTGCTGCGCCTCCTCGATGATGCCCTTGAAGCCCTTGGACAGCACCTTTCCATAATCCACTGAAATATGGCCAACGCCGTTATTATAATAATTACCTACCGTAAACACGTCTGCGTCCATCGCTGTCAGCGCCTCGGGAGACATGAAGGAGGTTGCCAGCTCCTGCACCGTGCGACCGTTCCAGTATTCAAAAGAAAACTTCAGCTTGCTGACAGCATCGTCCGAGATCGTAAACACGTCACCCGTTCTGCGGGCCACCGTATCGAATTCGCTCAACAGCCAGCGGTTCGAGAACTCGGGAAAGATCTGGCAGCCTCTTGGCTTAGCCGTCAGATTGCCCACGACCAGCTCTTTGTCCCGGATCACCAGCGTCATGTTCTGCAGAATATGCTCCAGCGCTTTGGCGCGGCGGATAATCATCGGCAGGTGCTCGGTTTGCTTAAAAGATTCCGTAATCAGGACCGCTCTTTCGGCTTCGATCTCCGGTGTGCCGGACATCAGGTTGTCGATCAGGTTGCCGATCCGGCCGGTTACTGCTGCTGATTTGGGCATATCATACACTTTTGTCATCGTAAAGCTTCCCCCTTCAGTTTGCGTTCATAATGGTTGCTTAGCTGTTCATGAAACACCCGGTTAGGATGCCAGCTGGTCCTGATCCTTGTCTGACAGCACCACTGCCGGCATCGCCGGATAAAAGGGTACGATCAGCTTGTGATACACCGCGCCGCCGACCAGTGCACCCGCAATCGGGCCAAATACCGGCACGATTAGCCCGTAAAGATTCGGCCCGAGGGCGTTCGTTCCCCAGCCGGAGAGCAGCAGCAGCAAGCGCGGACCCAGGTCACGCGCCGGGTTCATCGCGAAGCCGGTGAGGTGGCCGAAGCTGATCCCCAGCACGGCCACGGTCAGCCCGATGGATACGGCGGCCAGACCCACCTTGGGGGCGGCGCCATTGCGGCCGTCGGTTACGGCCAGGATCACCAGCATAAGAACGGCGGTGATGATGAGTTCGATCAGTCCGGCTTGCAGCAGGGACAGCCCGCTCTGCGGGAACGTACTGAACATTCCGGCCGTGGCCCAGCCGCCGTCCGTACTGCGGACAATGCCTGCTCCCTGCTCATGAGCAAGGATGGTATTGCGGTAGATCGCGTACACAGTCGCTGCTCCGGCAAATGCGCCGAGGATCTGCGCCGCAATATAAGGGATCACTTTGCTGCGCTGGAATCCGCTCCAGACGGCCAGGCTGATCGTCACCGCCGGATTAAGATGTGCGCCCGAGACATGACCGGCAATAAAGACCCCTAGCATGACTGCGGACCCCCAGGTCAGCGTCAGCTCCGCCCAGGTAATGTCTGAACCTCCGGCAACCAGCGAGACTACAGCCGCGAGCCCGATAAACAGAAAGATGAAGGTTCCAATGAACTCCGCGAGGCATTCGCCGAGCAGCGTCTTTTTCATGATTCACTCTCCCACAAGTTTTGTTAGCGTTACTTCTTTGAATATGCTTCGGCAAAACTCTCTTCGTAAGCGTTACCTAGTTTTGTTAGCGTTACTTCTTTGAATATGCTTCGGCAAAACTCTCTTCGTAAGCGCTAATACACTCTACGAAACAGCTGTTCCAGCTGCTGAACATTGACCCCGCGCGGATTGGTCGCGGTGCATTTGTCCTTCAGCGCTGCCAGGCTCATCGCGGGCAGCGCCGCTTCATAAGCCTCCCGGTCGATGCCGGCAGCTTCCAGCGACGCCGGCGTGCCGGTCAGCTTCTGCAGTGCCTGCACCGCCGAAACCAGACTGCCCACTCCCTCCGACACCGTTGCCGCCGGGAGATGCAGGTGATAAGCCAGCTTGCGGTAGCGCATCGCTGCCTGGCTCTCACCGCCGCTCTCCAGGTCAGCGTTGTATTCGATAATGTAGGGCAGCAGCACGGCGTTCGCCCGTCCGTGCGGCAGATGGAAATGCCCGCCCAGCGTATGTGCCATGCTGTGGGTGATGCCCAACGCCGCGTTCGTAAACGCCATGCCTGCCAGACAGGAAGCATTGTGCAGGCGCTCCCGCGCCTCCAGATCGTCGCCGCTGTGGTAAGCACGCAGCAGATAATCAAAGATCAGCTCGATGGTCTTCTCGCTGAGCGCATCCGTATAATCGGAATGCTCCGTCGACACATAGGCTTCGATGGCATGCGTCAGCGCATCGATGGCGGTATCGGCTGTAATCTGCGGCGGCACGGTTCTCAGAAAGGTGGCATCCATAATTGCCACATCCGGGATCATATCCTGGGAGACGAGCGGAATCTTCGTGTCGCCCATTGTCATGACCGAATAAGAGGTCACTTCCGATCCGGTGCCGCTTGTCGTCGGGATGGCAATGAACAGCGGCTTGCCGCCGTCATCCGCATTCCCGGCAAGCTGGCGGGCGAAGAGCAGAATGCTTTTGGCCGCGTCAATGGTGGACCCTCCGCCCAGAGCAATAATCAGATCGGGACGGAAGGCCAGGTATTCCTTCACTCCGGCGGCCACCACCTCAACAGGCGGATCAGGCCGGATGCCGGTGAAGAGCTGGTAATCCTCCACACTGGTCTTCAGAATATGAATTAAGGTATCCGCGAACCCGGCCTGCACCATAAATGGATCGGTAATGATCAGCGCCCGGCGGTTATCGAGCAGCGTTAAATATTCAAGCGCACCTGAATCAAAATAAATCTCCGTCTTTACACAAAAGCGGTTCATTCCTCTGCCTCCGTTCCACGCCCTTCGTCGGTCTGCAAATCGTCCACAATCCCGACAATCGACATATCTGCGGATAAGCGGATGTCCTCATACATGGAGCTGCCCCAGTCAATCAGCACCAGGTCCCCCATTCCCGCGCCAACCATATCAATGGCAACGAACACTTCATCACCGGTAATTCTGCGCTTCTCGTCCACTGATTTGATCATAAGCAGCTTGGCGCCGATCAGCTTCTCACATTTCTGGGTAGAGACGACCTTGCCGATTACTGTAGCCAGATGCATGCTGTGATTCCTCCCTTATCCCATCAACTGCCGGAGCAGCTGCTGTACCATCGCTTCCAGTTCAGCCTCATTCATTGCTGCCGGTGCCGCCGCTGCTGCCGCTACTTCAGGCGTCCCCTGCTTCGCCGCACACACCGGCGCAGGCTCCCGCAAATCCTCCATCTCGCGCACACCATAAGCCAGCCGCCTGATATTCAGCAGGTTCATTGGCCCGATGTTATCCGATGTGGAGCTGCCGCCAACCGCACCGCAGCCCAGCGTCATGGCCGGAGGAAGATTCGTGGTGGCTCCAATGCCGCCCAGCGCTGCCGGAGTATTAACAAGCAGGCGTGACACCTTCTTGTGGAGCGCAAACTCCCGGATCACGGCTTCATTGCGTGAATGGATCGTCATGGTATGCCCTTTACCTTCCCCTTCCAGCAGCTCCATACAGCGCTCGCAGGCCGATTTCCAATCCTCCGCCTCATAAAAAGCCAGCACAGGCGTCAGCTTCTCCCGGGAATAAGGATTGCTGTGCGAAACGGTCGTCTGCTCCGAGATCAGCACCCGGCTTCCGGCCGGAATGCTGAAGCCGGCCATTGCCGCCAGTTTCTCCGGCGCCTTGCCAACCGCCTGCGGATTAATCGTTCCATTGCCCCGCAGCAGGAAGGAGCCGAGCTGGGCCGATTGCACGCCGCTGAGGAAATAGGCGCCTTGCCGCAGCAGCTCCTGTACAACCTGCTGTCTGCTCTCCTTCTCCACCACAATCGATTGCTCGGAAGCGCAGATCACGCCGTAATCAAACGTTTTGCTGTCGATAATCTGCTTGACCGCGCGCGGGATATCCGCCGACCGCTCTATGAAGGCCGGGCCATTGCCTGGGCCGACGCCGATGGCAGGTGTGCCGGAGCTGTAAGCCGCCTTCACCATTGCTTCTCCGCCGGTGGCCAGGATAAGCGAGGTGTCGCGGTGCTTCATCAGCTCGCTGGTGCCCGGCATGCTGAGAATAGACAGGCAGCCCAGAATGCCTTCAGGCGCTCCCGCCTGCACCGCCGCAGCGGAGAGAATGGCTACCGTCTCGCTGATGCAGCGGCGTGCGGACGGATGAGGCGAAAAGACGATAGCGTTGCCTGTCTTCAGCGCTAGCAAGCTTTTGTAAATCACCGTCGAGGTTGGATTGGTTGAAGGAATCAGCCCGGCGATTACACCGACCGGTACGGCGATATCCACGATCTGATCGGCTTCATGGCTGGCGATTACACCAACGGTCTTCATGTCCTTAATATGCCGGTGCAGATGCCTGCTGGCGAATGTATTCTTAATCACCTTGTCTTCCCAGCGGCCGAAGCCGGTCTCCTCATGGGCCATTTGGGCCAGCTTGACGGCGGACTGCTCCGCAGCTGCGGCCACCTGCGCTACAATGTGGTCAATTTGCTGCTGGCTGTAGCTTTGCAGAATCTTCTGTGCTTCTTTGGCGGCTGCGAGAATGACGCGAACCTCCTGTATGGATTGCAGATCATGATCCAGAATCTTCATTGCTGTTTCCTCCTGCTTCTTAATGCTTGTTGCTGACTTATTTCTTCAGAAAACGGAGCTCTATCCTGCGCGCTTCCAGCAGCTCGCGGGCCAGCGGTGTGATGATGGCATCCTCCCGTGTGCTCAGCGTACCCCCTGGAATATGCTGCACATCGGCCAGGGTAATGACCGAATCCGGCAGATGGATGGCGTCCGGCGGGTTCAGGGCGGCTGCCCTTTCGCTGCCTGGCGAAATGCCTGCTGCAGCGTATCCCTCCGGCAGCAGTCCAGGCGGGCTCAGCGTTTCACGGAACTCCGCCAGTGTGACCACCTTGACGCCGAAATCCTGCAGCGTGCGCTCATAGCCCAGCAGCATCCCGTTGTACGCCGCGTTGCCGCCCATCCCGGCTGCGGCCTGCACGGCATGCAGCGGATCATAGCCATCACGGACCGCGACGATCTCCTTGCGCAGCATAATCGCTGCGGCGATGCCAGCAGTTAACGGGCTGTCGGTTATGCCAAGCGCGATCTTGCTTAATGCGCCGCGGGTGGCGAGCGGAATCAGCACCAGCTCCGCCTCCCGCAAGGCTTGCTCGATTTCGGCCAGCTCCGTTAATCTAGACGCGGACAGCTGTGACAGCAGCTTCTCATCCAGCATAGGCAAGCCGGGACTGTCATCGATGACAAGGCTGTAGCGGTACAGCGGGTAATCCGCCAGCACCCTGGCTACACAACCTTCGTTCACTGTACCGCCGCTGAGAAACACAACGACTCTCCTGCTCAGCGCAGGCAGCAGCGACTCCAGCATCTGGCGGATTAAGGCCTCGGCGTTCATCACAGGCCACCTCTTCCCGCACTCATTGCGATCCCGATCGGAGTAACCAGCAGCGGATTATCCGGCTTCCGTACGCTGAGCGAAGTGTATTTGGCGAAGACCTCCTCGATCCCCTGCAGGCAGCAGCTGCCTCCTGCCAGATACACCGTTTCGATATCCTGCGGAATGTAGCTCATCGCAATATGGGCCATTTTCTCAATCACCGGCTGCACGACGGGGGACAGCATGCGGTGCTGCTCCGGGTCATGCTTCAGCTGCTCCGCCGCAGCGAAATCCACATCGAGGTTCCCGGAGATTACCAGCGTCATATGCACGCCGCCTGTCGGTTCATCGGCGGAAGCCGCCACCGTGCCGTCCCTGATAATGGAGATGCCGGTTGTGCCGCCGCCGATGTCCACCACCGCGCCGCTACTTACCTGCAGCACCTTCGCTGCCGCTTCAGGCTCATCAATCACATGGATCACCCGGAAGCCCGCAGCTTCAACCACATGGGTGATCACCTTCACGTTGCCGGGCGAAATCCCAGGCGGAATGGCCGTAGCCGCTTCGTATAGCACCGTGCCGAGGCGCTGCTCCAGACGTTCCTTCATCTCTTGCAGCAGCGTAACCGCACGGACGTATTCAACCACAATGCCATCTCTGACCACATGGGCTTTCTCCAGAGCGCCGCCTACCGGCCTATCATCCTGGTCAAGCACCGTAATCACGATATTCGAGGTACCCAGATCCACGCCGACCTTGTAGGGCAGCTTAAAGTCTTTATCCTCAAAAGGCTGTGAATCATCCATCGCCAGCTCCATTTCACGGACCAGCAGATTGACCCGCTCCATGCTGTGCTCAGCGCCCATAGGCTTCACTCTTGCTGCACTGCAGTGATCCGAACGGTGTCTCCGTTCTTCACCTCTGCCGCATTTGCCTCATCGGTATCGATATGCATCTCCAGCACGAAATCACGGCTGGCACGAATACGCACATCATGAAGCGTAATTTTCTTGCCGGAATCCGCCGACTCTACAGCAACCGAATCCCCATTCTTCACCCCATACCGAGCTGCATCCTCTTCGCTCATATGAATATGGCGTTTGGCGCAGATCGTCTTATTGTTCATCACCAGCATGCCTTTGGGTCCGATCACACACAGGCTCGCGGAGCCTGCCGTATCCCCTGAATCGCGGACGGGGGGGTTAATCCCGAGCGCAAAAGCATCACTGCGCGAAATTTCGATCTGGCTGTCAGGCCGCAGCGGCCCCAGTACGCGGACACTCGGAAAACAGCCTTTGGGTCCGGCGATACAAACAGTTTCCGCAGCGGCAAATTGACCGGGCTGCTTCAGATTGCTTCGGACCGTCAGCTCATGGCCAGCTCCGAACAGCACCTCCATATCCTGGCGGTTCAGATGGATATGGCGGGCGGAGATTCCAACCGGAATGCTATAGCTGCGGTCCTTTACTCTAAGCGTGCTTGCGATTTCCGCCGCAAGGCTGTGAACCAGTTGATTATTTATGTCCATCACGGTTGACCATCCTTATTTGTTTTGGCGCGGCGCGGCCGGTAGTGCAGGCAGAGACTGGCCGGCTGGCCTTTGATCCGCCCGCACAGCGGATCGCCGCACAGATTGCAGCTGATCTCGGTCCGCTGCACTTGCTGCACTTGCTGCACTTGCTCCCCTTGCTGCTCTTGCTGCAGCACTTGCTGTAGCTCTTGAAGCTCCTGCCGCGGTTCATGCTGTGGCTCTTCCGGCTCTGGCTGCAGCTCCTGCTGCAACTCCTGATCCATAGCTTCGACCACTGGCGCCTGTTCCGCTTCCGTATCCGCTGCAGGTTCCCCGCCTGCAGACTCTTCTGCATCGAGCTCTTCCACATCAGACTCATTAGCTGCCGACAGCTCAGCTTCAGCTGCCTCTTCCTCTGCAACAGGGCTGTCAGCAGCACGCTGACCGGCAGCAGACTCTGCCGCCTTCGTCTTCCCGCCCGCAGTTTCCTCCAGCGGCTCTGCCGGCATCTGTTCCGCCCCCGGCTCGGTGAATACGGTTTCGGGGGAATGGACCAGCCGGCTGATGCCTTCCGCCGGGCGGGCAATGACGATCGCCGCTATAACCGCTCCCAGCTTGCTGGCGCTGCTCTTCGCTCCCTCTACCGCAGCTTTGACCGCACCCACATCTCCGGTAATTTTGACCACGATCCGCCCGTCCAGCGCTTTCTCGTAGCCCAGCAGCTTGACATGGGACGATTTCACACAGGTATCGGCAGCCTCCAGCGCCGCCGGATAACCGACCACCTCAATCAGACCAAGGGCATTCCCATTCACAGTAGCCACTCCTTCAACGTTTTACATGTATGCTTGTGCTGCTCTACAGATTGGACTGTGTCATCGATACCGGGTTGTGGCCCATCGATCTCAGTACGCTTACGCCTACATCGCGGGCGGAGATCACCGATTGGCGGACCGCGCCGGAATCGCCTGTAATCGTCACGATAATTTCATTCGAACGGGCTGTGCCTTTATCCGGACTGGCGTAGGTTACAATCTCCACATTGGCTGTTTTGAGCGCGGTGTCTGCCATCAGCAGGCCAATCGCAGCCGGAGCACCAACCAGAATACCGAAGGATTTGCCCGCCGGTGCGCCAAAAGCTTTCTCCAGCGCCAGACTCGCACGTGCCGTATAATGCAGTTCTACATGTCCGGCATCGCAAGGGTAGACATCCCCGAAGGTACGCGGCAGCTCCTTGAGCACCACTTCCACCGCCCGGCGGGAGTCGGAGACATCCTCGGAGGCAAAAATAATGATACAGCCGTGTCCAGCCCCGCCCTTGGTGTCCCGTGCCATCTCAATCGAAACCACTTCCGTGTTGGTCGCCTTCACCGCCTCGTCAGCGGCCATAATATGCGGACCTGCGCCGGTACGCGAGCTGATGATGCCGATTGAACGGTATCTCGGATCCAGGCCCATGCTCTCATGCAGATGGCGGTCCAGATTGGCGATCACCAGGCCCACGGTATCCCCCATGGCTGAGCCGACATATTCCGTTATCGCTTTGTAATCGGTTGTCACGTCTTGTTCCCTCTTTTCCGTATACTGTTGGTTGTTCAGCGGAAGGCCTGCGGCAGCATCGGCTGCCGGGGAAGAAGGCACGCCGCCGGGAATTGCCCGGACGGCCGCTTCAATCACCTGCTTCAGAATTGCTTCATCCATACTCTCACCCCGGTTTTATTGTTCAGGCAGCTTCGGCAGAATCTTCTCAACGTCCATATGCGGTCTTGGAATCACATGTACCGAAATGACCTCGCCTACCCGTTTCGCGGAAGCTACTCCCGCATCCGTTGCCGCCTTGACAGCACCTACATCTCCTCTGACCATAACGGTTACCAGACCGGAGCCGATTTTTTCATAGCCGATCAAGGTCACATTCGCAGCCTTTACCATTGAATCCGCTGCTTCGATTGCGCTGACCAGCCCTTTTGTTTCAATAAGTCCGAGTGCTTCCTGCCGCATAATTTTGCGCACCTCCATAGATTTGAACTTGCGTTTTCATGTCCATTGTACGAAGAACCGGGCCGCAAATATTTGACTTTAACCACTCGAAACAGGATTATAATGACTAGCTGCCTTGTACTTTAATGACATGTCATAAAATTACATGTAGTTAATATGCTATAGTTGATTGCGCTTACAAATAAGCTGTGGCATAATGCCACTATCTTGACAGCTGCCTCCTTGCCGGAGGAGCAGGGTTTCTGAAAGGAATGGCGATAACCATGTCCGAAGTGATTCAACTTGCCGACATTATTGAAGTGGAAGCATTTAAGAGCATACAAGAGAAGCTGGCCAAAATCGTGGTGTTTCCCGTTATAACGATTGATGCGGAAGGCAATCCAATGGGCACGTGGAGCAATTTCTCCCCATTCTGCAAGCTGGTGCGTTCTTCCCCCGAAGGGGAGCGGAAATGCATCGGCTGTGATTATGAGGCCGGGAAGCTGGCGATGAAACACCGCAAACCACAAATCTACCGCTGTCATCTGGGTCTGCAGGACTGTGTGGCGCCAATCATTGCCGAAGGTTATTTTCTGGGGGCGGTGCTGGGAGGGCAGGTCCTGACGGATGAAGCGGACCGTGCGAAGATTGACGCCGAGCGTATCTCAGCTGAATTCGGACTGCCGCTGCAGAAGGTGCTGGAGGCGATTGGGCAGATTCCGCTCGTCAGCCGGCAATACCTGGAGGATTCGGTCAATTTCGATACCTTTGTTGCGAACTATATTGCCGAGATCAGTATGAAAAAAATGGTGCAGGAACAATTTCTCAAGGAAAGCCGCGAGAATCTGCTGCTGGAGCAGAAAGCCAAAACGATGGAGCTGAAGAAACTTCAGGCACAGATTAATCCCCATTTTCTGTTCAACACACTGAACACCATCGCCCGTATGGCCCTGATCGAAAATGCCCCGGAAACGGAGGAGCTGATCTATAACCTCTGCGACCTGCTGCGCTATAATCTGAAGAATGTCGAGGAATTCCCCAAGATCCGCTCGGAAATCGAGTCGATTAAGAAATATCTCTACATCCAGACTCTGCGCTACAGCGACCGGATTCAATATGAAATTGAAGTCGACCCTGAGATTATGGATTACCGCATCCCGTCGATGGTGCTGCAGCCCTTGGTGGAGAATGCCTTCATGCACGGACTGGAGCAGAAGCGCGACGGCGGCACCGTGCGGATCAGCGGCTGCCGAACGCCGGATAACCGGATTGTCATCACCGTTGCGGATAACGGCAGAGGTTTTAAGCCGGATATTCTGCGCGCGTTCGCCAGCTGGGATGAGGACAACGGCACACATACGGGAATCGGACTATTCAACACACATGAACGGCTGCGCGGCTATTTCGGCAAATCATACGGCCTCAGTATCCGCAGCCAGCCGGATGTCAGCACGCTGGTCCATATCACCCTGCCCTGCTTGAAGGAACAGCTGCAAGCCCCGAATGGAGGATGAACATTTGTGATTAAACTGATGATAGTTGAGGATGAGCCGCTGGAGCGGCTGGCGCTGCGCACAATGATTCAGCGGCTGCCGCTGGATATAGAAGTGGTGGAGGATGCCCGCAACGGCGAGGAGGCGATCCGCAAGGTGCAGTTGCTGCGGCCGCAAATTCTGCTGATGGATATCCGCATGCCCGAGAAGAACGGACTGGAGGCCCAGCAGCAGATTATTCACAGCTTCCCGCAGACGAAGACGATTATTCTGACTGCCTACAGTGATTTCCAATATGCCCGCGAAGCCCTGCAGTGTGGGGTCATTGACTATCTGCTGAAGCCTGTGCCGCCCCACCAGCTCAAATCTGCGCTCGACAAGGCGATCCAGTCCTTGAATCAAGGCGAAGCTATGGACGTAGAGGCAATCCCTGCCGCTCCCAAGCCAGACAAAGATCTGATTGAGACAGCACTGCGATATATTGAACGGCGCATTACAAGCGAGCTGACTCTGTCTGAGGTTGCCGCGTCCATTCACCTGAATCCGCAATATTTCAGCCGCCTGTTCAAAAGCCGCACCGGGGTCACCTTTACCGAATACGTCACCGTGCAGAAGATCAGCCGGGCCAAGGATATGCTGCTGCACAGCAGCCTGCCGGTCTACCGGGTGGCAATTGATCTGGGGTTCTCGGACGCAGCCTATTTCTCGCGTGTCTTCTTCAAATATGAACAGCAGACCCCGCTGCAGTTCAAGAAGCAGGCCGAGCTGGCCCTGCGGTAGCTCCCAGTGGGGAATTAAAAGGGAGCCTGGATCGTTCGGAGCAAATAGATGCGAAAGTGCAACTAATTTCAGCTGAAACCTCTGTCAGGAGGTGATTAAGTTCGATATTGCAACTAATTTCGAGTAAATCAATCCTTCAGCGCTCAGACGCCGGAATTAAGTGCCTTTTTGCAACTATTTGATCCAAAACACCAAAAAACCGAAAATTAGATGCACTTGCGCATCTAAATCAATCGGCCAAATTCATGACACCACTACCGGAGCGAAAACTTCGATGTTCTCAACATACTGAGGCATAAGCAGTAACCACTTTCCTAACTAAATCATGGGTTCGCCAACTTAACAAGCCACTACTGTGCCGAGTCTTCGATATTAAGTGAAACGGCTTCGTCGTCCTCTGCAAAGCGTATGCTTCCGAAGCAGCGATACTACGTATCGCTTTCAGGCATCCGTTTTCTGCGAGAAATAGAAGGATAATTGAGAGCGTGAAACATATAAATTCTTATATTTTAAACAAAAGGCTGTCCTCACTCGCAGAACTTCTGCTTGTGGGACAGCCTTATTGCTACGCCATATATGATCTTAAGCTTCGATAATTTCTACGGATTTCATCTTGTCGCGGCCTTGGAAAGCATCGACATATTCCATGCCTTTGGCTACTTTACCGAATACGGTGTGTACTCCGTCCAGGTGAGGCTGTGGAGCGTAGGCGATGTAGAACTGGCTTCCGCCTGTGTTCTTGCCGGCATGTGCCATAGCCAGGGAACCGCGCTCGTGTTTGTTAGGGTTAATCTCGCAGTTGATGGTGTAACCTGGCCCGCCGGAGCCTGTTCCACTAGGACATCCGCCTTGTGCTACGAAACCTGGAATGACACGGTGGAATACCAAACCATTGTAGAAACCTTCTGTTGCCAGCTTCTCAAAGTTGGCTACTGTGTTAGGCGCATCCTGTTCGAACAAGTCGATCAGCACTTCGCCGCCGTTTTCAAGTGTAACTTTTGCTTGCTTTGCCATATGTAAATACCCCTTTCGAATTTACCAAATGTTGAACACTTTTTTTATTCTACTATGAAACCACGCACAAAGCAAAACCGGAAGGCCATCCCTCCGGTCTTAGCTCTGCATCCTATAAATATGCGGACAGTTATTTCAATACTGCTTGCTTGGCAATCCGCTGGGGTACGATATCGTTGGCAATCAGATCATCATGGCTTTCGCGGCGCACGACCAGATCGCTCTGCCCGTTCTGCACGAAGACTACCGCCGGACGGCGAATCCGGTTATAGTTGCTCGCCATCGAATAGTTGTATGCGCCTGTGCAGGCTACCGCCAGCAGATCACCGCTCTGCGCTTCCGGAAGCTCTACGTCCCAGATCAGCATGTCGCCGCTCTCGCAGCATTTGCCGGCAATCGAAACCGTTTCGGAAGCGGCTTCTGTCGCCCGGTTGGCGAGCAGCGCTTCATATTTGGATTGATACAGCGCTGGACGCGGGTTGTCAGTCATTCCGCCATCCACCGCAATGTATTTGCGTACGCCAGGGATATCCTTCTGGGTTCCCACAGTATAGAGTGTAGTTCCCGCATCGCCGACAATACTGCGGCCCGGCTCTACCCAGATCTGCGGCAGGGCATCATAAATTCCGGCAAAATAAGTCTTCACCGCACCTGTAATCGCGGCCACATATTCCGAGACATGCAGCGGCGTATCGCCGTCCACATAACGGATGCCGAAGCCGCCGCCCAGATTGACGACACGGAAGTCAACTGCCAAGCCTTCGCGCACGCTGCGCGCAAAGCCGGCTACCCGCTCCACCGCAAGCTCGAAGCCGTCGGTTTCGAAGATTTGGGAGCCAATGTGCGAATGAACGCCGAGCAGAACTAGATTGCTTTTGGAGGCAGCTGCTCTAACCGCTTCATAAGCTGATCCGTTCCCGATATCGAAACCAAACTTGGAGTCGGTCTGGCCGGTCGAGGTATATTCATGCGTATGCGCTTCAACCCCTGGGGTCACACGCAGCAGTACATTCACCTTCGCTTCCTTGCGGCTGGCAATCGACTGCAGGAGGCTAAGCTCCACCAGGTTGTCGACCACGAAGCAGCCGATCCCGGAATCAATCGCCATCTCAATCTCGTCGGCTGTCTTGTTGTTGCCATGGAAATGAATCCGCTCGGCCGGGAATCCCGCCTTCAGTGCAGTAAACAGCTCTCCATCGGAAACCACGTCCAGCGACAGTCCCTCTTCATCAGCCAAACGGCACATCGCCATAACCGAAAAGGCCTTGCTCGCATAAGCGACCTGGAAACCAAGTCCTGAAGCCTTGAAGGCTTCCATATATTCACGGCAACGCTGGCGAACCAATTGCTCGTCCAATATATACAGCGGAGTTCCATATTCCGCTTTCAGTTCAGTCACATCACATCCGCCAATTTCCAAATGCCCTGCATTGTTAATTTGGCTCGTCCCGTGTAAAAACATTGTGCAGTCCTCCAATTAATAGGGAATTAGCATTTCCATCCCTCTATGATATGTTCAGGCCCGCCGCAAGGTGCCACATCACGCTCCGGAAGCAGAATCTCCGGTTTTGCGGGGCTGGTTAGTGTATTCAGTATAACAGAGAGAGGGAACCCCTTGAATGGACTATTTTGCAGGAGATTTGTATTATCCTACGACTGGTTCTCTTGATCCTGGACCGGCTTCATCTTCGTATTGTCTCTGGTTTTGTTGAAGGATGGCCTTGTTTTGGAGAATAGTACCGGCTGACGCAGGATTATTTCTCCCATCGCTTTTGCATTAAAGGGTATAAACGGCCACATGTATGAGGAGTTATATGACCGGTGTGTCGTCAGCAGCACGATCAGCAGCGTCGACCCGATCATAAATCCCGGAACCTGGAAGACCGCCACCGCCACCAGCAGCCCCAGCCTGACAATCCGGTTCGCCAGCCCCAACTCATAGCTGGGAGTAGCAAACATGCCGATGGAGGCTACCGACATATACAGCACCACTTCATTGACGAACAGGCCGGTCTGCACAGCAATATCGCCTACCAGAATAGCCGCGATCAGACCCATCGCCGAGCCAAGCGGTGTCGGGGTGTGCACGGCAGCCATCCGCAGCAGATCGACCCCCAGCTCAACGATCAGGAATTGGGCGAGCAGCGGAATTTTGGCCGTCTTCTCGGGACCGATAAAGTCCAGCATCGGTGGCTTCAGCTCGGGATGAATAACCAGCAGCATCCACAGCGGCAGCAGAAACATCGAGGAAAAAATCCCGATGAACCGCACCCAGCGCAGATATGTGCCCATAAACGGCGTCTGCCGATTCTCCTCGGCATGCTGGCAGAGATCAAAAAAGGTTGTAGGCAGCACCATCACACTGGGGGACGTATCGACAAACACAACGACCCTGCCCTCCAGCAAATGGGAAGCAACCACATCGGGACGTTCCGAATAACGTACCAGCGGGTAGGGATTCCAGCCACCGCTTACGATCGCCTCCTCCAACTGCTTGTCCGCCAGGGGAATGCCGTCGAGGTCGACACTTTTGATTTTGTCCGTGACCGCCTTCACCTGCGTCTTGTCCACAATGTCATCAATGTAAGCTACGCAGACATCGGTTCTTGTCCGCCGGCCCACCTGATGCATCTCGAATTTCAGCCCCGGGTCGCGTATCCGTCTTCTCACCAATGCCACATTGCTCAGCAGCGTTTCGGTGAACCCGTCGCGCGCGCCGCGCACCACCCGTTCGATCGATGGTTCATCCGGGTTGCGACTCGGATAGGAGCGGGTATCCATGATGATCGCCTGCTCCTCACCTTCAATGAAGAAGACACTCATGCCAGTCAATACCTTGTTGACGGTCTCGCTGAGCAGTTGGCCTTGCTCCACCTGGATGTGGGGAATGTATTCGCTCATAAACTGGGACAGTACATCCGTAGACAGATTCTCGGGGGTCAGATAAGTCAGGCGCTTCAGGATTTCATCGATAATCGTATCCTTAGCGAAACCGCTAATGCATAACAAGGCGGCCTTCTGGCCTCCAAACGACATCTCGCGGAACACCACATCGAAGGAGGAGCCTAGCCCCATCACTTCGGTCAGTGTATCCTTCGTCTGCTTCAGAGTCAGTGGAATGTTGTCATGCCCCTGCCAATAAACAACAGACTCCTCCAGGGAATCGGACATCTCCATGTCGCGTTTGAGCTGCAGCGGGTCTTGCTTCTGCTCATCTGGTTTCAGCGCCTGCGGCCCAGCCTGCTGAGCCTGCCCTTGCTCCTCCGGCGCAGCCCCCACAGCTTGCTGGGCCTGGGTCTGTTGTTCGCCGCCTGTTCCGTCGCCGTCCTCGTCGTTCGTGTCATCCGTCTCGTCATCGAAGCCGAACAGCCGGGCAAAAAATCCCTTGCCGGACGGCTCCGGCTGCTCGCTGCCCAGCTCATCGGCGGCTTCGGCATCCTGCTGGCCGCCATTGCCGCCTGCTGCGGCAGCGGGGTCTGCGGCAGCGGGGTCTGCGGACGCCTGCGCTACGGTGCCGGGCGCCACGTCTTCCGGCGCGGCCACCTCGCCGGCAATGTCCGCTCCGACTGCGGCACCGCCAGCAGTTGGGCCGTCCTTGTCGTCACCTGCTCCGGCTGTAGCCGCCGCACCGCCAGCCTCTACGCCAGCTGTCTGTACATCAGCAGCCGCGCCACTCGTCTGACCTCCAGCCTCTACTCCGGCTGTTTCCCCTACCACTACTCCATCGGCTCCAGCATTTCCGCCAGACGTCTGCACACCAGCAGCTGCGGCTCCTTCACCTGCGCCCGCTGTCTGCACCTCAGCGCCCGCTCCAGCCGCCGCAGCACCTGCGTTATCCGCAACCTGGGGCTGAGCTTCTGCTGCGTTCCCGCTTGCTGTCTCAGCGTCAGGACCGGTTGCCGCGTTATTCTCCATCACCGCGGCACTGTCCACCCCACTCTCCGGCTGCACCTGCTGCTCGGCCAACATGCCAGGTACGGCGGACATTTCTGTATTCTGCTGACCCGTGCTGTCACTCTGCGCTGACGGTGTCTCGCTCTGTTTATTGGCAGCTTCGACCACATCGCCGCTATGAATATATTTTCTCACTCTATAACCCCCCGCCTAATATCGGTACACAAACCAGTCAAATAACGAGCCTGCCACCTTGCCGCAGACCATAGCCATCAACAGCCCAAACAGATAATGTGTCATATGCAGCCGTTTCGCCAGAATGGGCAGCACGTTCAGCACCTCCGTCAAGGCAGCCGCCAGCATGCCAATAAAAATCCCGTCCAGCAGGCCCACACCCAGCTCAACCAACGGCCCCGCCTCCAGCTGCCAGTTCCAGAAATCGCTGACCGTGCCGATCAGGGAACCGCCAACCATAGCGCCTTCATACCAGTGAACTCTATGGTAAGAAGAAGTGAGCTGCGCCAGCCGAGGTACGATATCCAGCACTACAAACAAGGCAATGACCCCGCCGCCCACAGCGATCCCCCCGGCAATGCCAAGCAGCAGATTCAATCCAAGAGATATCGGTGCAGTCATCCTTGCTCCCCCTCGTCCCCCGATTCGCCGGTCCGGTGCCGCTTGCGTTTTCTGTACTCCTCATTGACCACATACTGGTCGATATTTTTCTGATACAGAAACATTTCCACTTCCAGCGGAGTAGGCTCTTCGTTCCATTTCTTTTTGAACAGATGATTGAAAAAAATGACCATCCCCAGACCGATCCCCAGCGAATAGGCAATCTGAAACACATACGGATGCTCGTCCCGGCGTCCCGTCAGCATCTCCACAATCCGGATCTGCACCTCCTGCATGCTGACATCTGCATGGAAATTCATAATCGTCAGCGCAGAACCGAAGAATAGCAGCAGCCAGACCAGAACAAACAGAGGCGTCGACGGCTTGCGTCCCGTTACCGGGCCTTCAATCTGCACAATGGTGCGGTGATCCCCGATTGGCTCAACCTGTGCCTGGGGAATTAATCCGCGAATCAGCGGGATCACGGTCAGCAGATCAACTAGGATCAGATTGCCGTCACTCTGCCGCGGGTCCATTAACAAGAGCGAATACAGCGGCTCCTCCCACTGCGAATCGGTAATCAGCGAAGCGACGTCACGTAGGATAATCGGTTTGCCCTTGGGCACCGTCACCCGGTTTTTCAGTTGGATATAGATGACAGGAGCAGCATGGCGATTCATCCGCAGTCCTCCTAAAGCATGCCTTATAACAAATTAAGAGCAGAATTGATTAACGGTAGTATGGGAGAAAAGGTTTATTTTTACTCTGCTTCATGGAATCTTTATTGGGGGCGTTCACCATCCTCACAAAAAAACCTCGATGCCCGCCATGGGTCATCAAGGTTTATCTGGTTCCTCTACTACAAACGAAGTATTATTAGTTTTGATAACAAGTTTCAAATTTATCTTTCATTATCCAGCTTTGACAAGCTAGTCCTCTATCGTGATAAATCTCTTTTTCAATGTCCAATGTAATACTTCTGTTTGAACTTGGGAAATTCGGTTCTTCATTTACAATGTATAGGGTATCTTCATCTTTCCATTCCATAGAAAAGTTACTTTTCGCATCACTGTAATACACTGTCTTAATATTGTTATCATCATCATGATAAGTAATATCTACCCATAAATTAACTCCGCCAGCGGCACCGCCATAAGCCATATAGTAAGCATTAGCAATATATTTATTTGTTGGCGAGTTCACAGGTCCTTTATAAAATTCACCTTCAAGGTTATCGAATGTAAAGAAGTATTTATTATACGCCAGCTGTGCAGAAACAACCCCACATCCTATCAGAGTCGCGAGTAACAGTTTTTTAGGGAATGGCTTCTTTTTTATGAAGAAAGCAAATAATTTGAAACAAAAAAACAAAAATATCAGTACGGTGATGAGAGAAATCAAGAGACCAAGTAAATTCAAATAAGTAATCATATTCCCTCCTCTTTTCCAGCTCAAAACGTTGGACACTTGTGAATGAACCGGCTGCGAACGTTCAGAGTAAATAGATGCGAAAGTGGTTACTACTTAGGACTCCTTTAAGGAGACGAACATTTAGTTACGAAACGGGTTGCTGCTTAGGGCTCCATAAGATAGGAGCATCCAAGATGTGATTTCTTGAACACCACCTTAGTCCAGCCACCGATTTAAGTGCGAATACGGTTACTACTTAGGTCCCCTAGCCCTCTTCGCTCGTAACCCTCGCTTCGATTTCAGACGGTTGCGGACTCAGGAGCCTCTATTTGCTGTACATAGGCCGTTTTGCAGGATTAACGGACCCAGGAGCCTCTATATCACAGAAAACCCTCGCTTTTGAGCCTGTTTTGACGACTTAGGGGCTATACGGTCCGTAAGACGTCAAAAGATCGCTGATAGGAGGAAATAGGGGCTATACGGTCCGCTAGAATGCAGGTTACCTAGTTCAAGGGCTTGGAGTCTCGCGGGGGCCTAAGTAGTAACCCTTTTTGCATCTATTTGCTCCAAAACGGAGAAAATCAGTAAAATTGATGCACTTTTTGCATCTATTTCTTATTCGACGTTGTGTTCTAATATTCCTATAATAAAAAAAGCCCGCCACTACAGATCACTCTGCGCAAGCGGACTTTCTATTAAGCCTTATGCCCAGGGGCTGTCCCCTCAGGCGGCCGGAAATTCAGCTTGGGTCAGCTGGCCTTCAGGTTGACCGGCTCAGCGCCCGCAGGCTCAGGCTGCGACTGCCGGCTGGAGATGAAAAACAGCGCCGTCCAGATCAGGGCAAACCCAATAATCTGCGGCAGGGTAACCAGCTGTCCGAACACCAGCCAGTTAATGATCAGGGCGGTCATCGGGAAGCTAAGCTCAGCCAGTGTGGCTACGGAAGCCTTGGTTGTACTAAGCCCCTTGTAATAGAGCAGCATGCTGAGCAGTCCGGGCAACAGCGCCTGCAGCAGCAGATTGATGGCAATGGCTGCGGAGGCGCCCATACCGCCGCTGAATTGCCATGGATCAGCCTGCACCGTCGTAATGACGAACAACAACGGCAGCGCAAGCATAAAGCGCAGGGAGGTTACTGTCTCATATTTCATCGAACCCAGCAAAAATCTGCCCATGACCGTGGATGCACCCCACAGCGCAGCGGCTCCCAGCGCCATCAGGCTGCCGGTGTCCATGAAGCTGTTGACGTGTCCGAAAGGAACCGTCCAGCCGAAGGTTAGCAGATACGTGCCGACCAGGGCTACAATAATCAGTGGTCCGAAATTTCTCGGCAGGCGCTCCTTAAGCATCACTGCTGCAAGGCCAATGGCGAACAGCGGCTGCAGCTTCTGCAGGAGCAGCACAGCGTTCAGATCTCCGCGGGTCAACGCCATCGTGAACAAAATGGTTGCCAGCGCCGATCCTCCCCAGGATACAATCAAAAGCGCGCCGCCCTGGCGGAGGCCGATGCCCTTCAGCTCGGCGCGGTGACGCCACAGCACTGGTGCAGCGGCCAGGAACAAAATGACATGCTCCAGCAGGACAATCTGTGAAGAAGTCAGTGATTTCAGCAGCAGGATGCGGAACAGCGGGTCCGCTCCCCACAGGGCTGCGCCCATAACTACCAGCCAGAACCCGCTGCGCAGCGGGGCGGTGCGTACCCCTGTCGGTGAAGCTGTTACATTACTCATCAACCATTCTCCTTGTCGATACAAACCCTCGATAAGAGACCAAAAGCCCCGAATTGCCTGAAAAAGGCAGCACTCGGGGCATTCTCAATAAAGACGTACAGTATGCACTGCAGCGCCTTTACCTTATGATCCTCTCCCATCCGGACTTTACCGTCGGCTCTGGATTGTCACCAGATCAGTCTCTCCCCCGCAGAATGCGGAGGCAGAGAGTCGCGGGCTTAGTTCGCTTTGAACATCACCGCCGGTCAGGAATTTCACCTTACCCCGAGAATCTTGTATTCCGTTATATTTTTCACAATCTTAGAATACTCCTCTATGACGCTTTCGTCCAGCCTTTTATGAAAAAAGACATATTACCTTCATAAAACACTGCAAGCATAGTTTGCTCTATGGCTCCACTTTGGGCACCGCACAGCCATGGCTAACCAGAATAAGGTATAATGGCAAATGTTAGGCTGTCTTATTAAGTAAACGTATGAAGCAATGGAGGTTCAATTGTGAATAATTCATTCGGGACCAAACTACTCTCATCCATCGTAGCTGTGCTTGGCGTAATTGCAATCGGTTTTGTAGCAAGCCTTTTGACTGGACTTTTTGGAGGGCTAATCTTTTATGTTCCTTTGTTAGCAACGCTGACTGTTGGATTTGCCATTTACAGTGTCATCAGCATCTTCAGGTTCTTCAGCTTGCGCATCCGGCGTATCAGTCTGATCTCTTTCCTCGGTGTCTGCCTGCTGGCTACTGCAGGCTATGAGATTAATAAAGCGTATCACAACAGCTTCGCAACAGTCAGCGATCAGGAGGTTAACCTGCGGCAGTATGAGCCGTTTCAGACTGGCTCCAAAGTCGCCGTGCTGAGCGAAGACGCCGAATATAAGCTTAGCGGGGACATCCCCAGACTTGACGGAGCTACTGCGCTATACCCGCTTTATTCGGCTTTTGTGCAGGCGGTTTATCCTTCCGGCACCTATGAACCGTATGCTCTTGAAGAGAGTCCTGTAGTTTCCTCTACCACTCCAGAAGCCTACAAGCGGTTGATCAACGGCGAGACCGATATTATTTTTGTAGCCTCCCCCTCGCTTGCCCAACAGAAAGAGGCCAAGCGCCAGGGCGTCGAGCTGAAGCTGACACCGATTGGACGCGAAGCCTTTGTCTTTTTTGTAAACCGGAACAATGCAGTCCGCGCACTGACCACAGCCCAGATCAAGGATATCTACTCCGGCAAGCTGACGAACTGGCAGGACGTGGGCGGTAGAGACGATAAGATCCGTGCCTTCCAGCGCCCCGCAGACAGCGGCAGCCAGACCATGCTGGAGAAATATATGGGAGACACTCCGATTATGGAGCCGCTGAAGGATAATATTGCCGATGCGATGAGCGGAATCATTAAGCAGACGGCCAGCTACCGCAACTACAAAAATGCGCTTGGCTACAGCTTCCTGTTCTATGCCTCCGAGATGAATGCCAGTGGCGACATCAAGCTGCTCGCCATCGACGGAGCGGCTCCGAACAAGGAGAATATCCGCAACGGCAGCTATCCGCTCACCTCCGAATTCTATGCGGTGACGGCAGGCAGCAGCAATCCGAACGTCCAGCACTTCCTGGACTTCATTCTGTCGCCGCAGGGCCAGGAGCTGATCGAGAAAACAGGCTATACCGCTCTCAAATAATTATTGCTCCTGCACCGTTCTGCGTGACATCAGACGGGATGCCAGACCATGCTTCGGTGAACCCAGGAAGCTGGCCATAAACAGCAGACCTGTGGCAAAAGCCATTGAGCCTGAGATCGAGGTATCGAGCCAGGCGGCAATATAATAACCCGACACGGCCGAGACAATGCCGAACAGTCCGCTCAGCACGAACATCACGGACAGCCGGTCCGTCCAGAGATACGCCGAGGCAGCCGGTGTAATCAGCATCGCCACCACCATGATCGCGCCGACAGCATCGAAGGCAGCCACCGTAGTCACCGACAGCAGCGACATGAAGGCGTAATGCATGATGATAACCGGAATGCCCAGGCTGGCAGCAAGAGCGGGGTCGAACGAAGTGATTTTCCACTCCTTGTAGAAGGCAATGATCACAGTCAGCACCACCAGCAGCACAATCGACAGAATCAGCGTCGCCTCGGGAATCTCCCCAATCCAGGGCAGGGAAACTGTAGTCCACGGAATGAAGGTAATCTCGCCCATCAGCGCATGCTTCACATCAAGATGGGCGTTGCCTACCTTGGTAGCAATCAGAATCACGCCCACGGCAAACAGTGTGGTAAACACCACTCCGATCGAAGCTTCTCCCTGAACACCGCGCGACTGCAGCCACTGAATCATGATCGAGGTCAGCAGTCCGGCAATTACCGCTCCCACAAGCATATGATAGCCACTCAGCTGTCGCGTCAGCAGAAAAGCAACCACGATGCCGAGCAGCACCGTATGGCTGATCGCATCGGCCATCATCGCCATTCTGCGCAGAATCAGCAGTACGCCGACAATGCCGCAGGAGAGTCCAACCAGACCTGCCGTGATTAATACCCAGCCTGTATAACTCATCCCCATTCCCCCTCTCTTAGTGGTTTCTCTCTCTCGAGTGCTGCTCTCCGCAGGCTGCTGCTCTTCTCACTACGCTGTTGGATCGCGGTAATAACCAGCCCCTTGCGAGCACCGAACAATAATGAAACCGTAAACACGGCTGCCGAGCACACTACGATAAACGGTCCGGTAGGCCAGCCTTTGCCCATCGTGCTGATGAGTGTCCCGGCAACGCCGGAGCCTCCTCCAACTACCGCCGCCCAGATCAGCATCCAGCCGAAGGAATGTGTCCAGTAACGCGCACTGACCGACGGAATAATCAGCAGCGCCGACATCAGGATGACTCCAACCGCCTGAATGCCGATTACAATAACGAGCACCAGAACGGCCGTATAGAGAACATTCATCGTCCGGTTCCACAGCCCAAGGCCCTTGGCAAACTGTGGGTCGAACAGGAACAGCTTCCATTCCTTGAAGGCAATCCCGACCAGAGCTATAACCAGCAGCCCCAGCCCGCTCATCGTATAGACATCGCTGCGCACCATGGAGGCCGCCTGTCCGAAGATGAAGCCGTCCAGTCCGCTGACATTGCCGCCGCCCGTGCGGTTGACCATAGTAAGCAGCATGATCCCCAGTCCAAAAAACACAGACAGCACAATGCCCATCGCCGAGTCCTCCTTGATCCGGCTGTAGGCCACGACCCACTGTACCAGAAGTGCGCCAAGCAGGGCGCTGACCGCAGCTCCGAAGATCAGCACGGGCAGGCTTTTGACTCCGGTCAGAGCAAAAGCGATCACCACCCCCGGCAATGCGGCATGCGACAGGGCGTCGCTCATCAGGCTCTGCCGTTTCCAATAGGCCAGGCAGCCGATCATGCCTGAGGCAATGCCGAGAATCAGCATGCTGAGCAGCACCCACCAGGTATTCGGAGACACCAGCAGGCTCATGAGGGCACCTCATTCCGCCAGCGCAATCCGCCGCCATAAGTCCGGTATACATTGTCCTTCGTAAAAATATCGGCGGTAGGCCCGTAATTCGTTACCGTGCGGTTCAGCAGCAGCACATGGTCAAAATAATCCTCTACCGTCTGCAGATCGTGGTGGACGACCAGCACCGTCTTGCCTCTTCCCTTCAGCTCGCGGAGCGTGGACATGATTGCCTGCTCTGTAGCGGCGTCCACTCCGGCCAGCGGTTCATCCATGAAATAAATCTCCGCGTCCTGCACCAGGGCGCGGGCCAGGAACACACGCTGCTGCTGGCCGCCGGACAGTTGGCTGATCTGGCGGTCTGCGAAGTCTGTCATTCCCATCTGCATCAATGCCTTAAGCGCCAGTTCGCGATGGCTGGCCTTCGGACGCTTCAGCCAGCCGACGGCTCCGTACAAGCCCATCATCACCACATCCAGCGCATCGGTGGGAAAATCCCAGTCTACTGATCCGCGCTGTGGAACATACCCGATTTTTCTGCGCATATTGGAAAGGGGCTCACCAGCGAACGTCACCGTGCCGCTCAGCTTCGGATGAAGCTCCAGCATTGTCTTAAGCAGGGTTGATTTGCCGGCACCATTTGGTCCGACAATCCCGGTCAGCGAACCTTTCGGCAGCTCGAAGTTCACTTGCTCCAGCACGGTGCTTTTGCGGTAGGCTGCAGACAGCCCTTTCACTTGTAGTCCAGTTGCCAATTCTGACATGCTAGTTCCCTCCTCCGCCCAAAGCCTTGGCTATGGTGTTTACATTATGGCGGTACATCCCGATATAGGTCCCTTCTTCGGTTCCTTCATTCCCCATTGCATCCGAGAACAGCTCTCCGCCCAGCTTAACCTCCAGCCCCCGGCTGGCCGCGCCTTCAATCACTGCGTTGATCGAATTCTGGTTCACACTGCTCTCCACGAATACGGCCGGCACCTGATGCTCCAGCAGCAGACTGATCGTATCATCCACATCCGTGATACCGATCTCATCCTCTGTGCTCAGTCCCTGCAGGCCAACCACATCCAGGTCGAACATCCGTCCGAAGTAACCAAAAGCATCATGTGCCGTTACCAGCACCCGCTGGTTCTCCGGGATGGAGCTCATCAGCGAATCCGCTTCCGCCTTCAGCTCATCCAGCTTGGCGAAATAAGCGGTTTTGTTCTCTTCAAACAGCGCGGCATCGTCCGGGTATTCAGTCTTCAGCTCCTCGGCGGCTGAATCCAGCGCCAGCTTCCAGATCTCAATGTCAAACCAGACATGCGGATCGATGTCCCCCTTCTCATCCTTCAGCCGTTTCTCTGGCGGGATGGCCTCTGCCACAGCAAGTACCGGCTTGCTTTTGCCGATCTGTTCAAACACCTCAGTCAGGTTACCCTCCAGGTGCAGACCACTGTAGAATACGATGTCCGCTGAGCTCATCTTGGCGATATCGCCTTGGGTGGCATTGTACAGATGCGGATCAACCCCTGGTCCCATCAAGCTGGTAACGCTGACCCGGTCACCACCTATAACCGCAAGCGGCTCAGCAATTTGAGCGATGGTGGTTACAATGGAGATTTTCCCGTCCTTGGCGCCACTCGCCACATCTCCTGAACCAGACGAGCATGCCGACAGCAGCAGTATGAATACCATCATCAGCAGCATCCCTAATTTTGTCACACGCCTCGATAACATTTGATTACTATTCCATTTCATGTTTGTTCCTCCCTCAGCCTCTGATATCCACGTTGATTATTTCTTTCTACTACGACACAATAATGGCTTGGCTTAAATTTGTTTCCCTAAGGCAAAACTTATTCCTATAAACAAAATAAGTGCTTCCGCCTAAGATGTCAAGAAAAACCTTAATCAAATGTTCAATATTGGGACGGAAATCGTTCGTTATCCGGTTGCAAAAGCGTCCCTACTTCCGGTGCAGACTCTCTATTCGAGTTTTTTAGAATCTGAGTAAATGGCGGGCGGGGATGGTGAGAACACCCTTTGGGAGAAGGATGGAGAAAGTGATATTGGGCGCTGAGTAATGGTTGTCAGTGGACGGTGGCGGGGTGAGTTACGGGGGCGACTGGGTGGATTGGGCGTTGGCGGGATGAGTTACGGGAGAGGCGACTTGGTTAGCGGTTACGTGGTGAGTTACGTCGGAGATTCTTGGTGGCTGGGCGGCGGACTCGGTGAGTAACATTGGTACTTGAATGGCTGGCGGCAGGCTCGGTGAGTGACGTTGGCTTCTTGGATGGTGGGTGACGGACTCGGTAAGCGTCAGAAAATGCGGACTGCATAGCCCTCCCTCTGGGCTATATCGGCCGATTCGCCTGGCTAACGGACTCAGTTGCCTCTATTTGCTGCAAACGGCTCTCTTTGTAGCAGAATAATGCTACATAAGGGCCATAGGGTCCGCAACACTCGTCACAGGTGGAAAATACGCAAAATAGAGGCTATACGGTCCGTTGATAGCCTATATATACAAAAAAACGCCCGTCTGCACAGCAGGCGCTGCGTAAACGGGTGTGTACACTCCTTCTAACTTATACTCCTGCTAATCTTCCAGCCTTGCATAGTTAATAAAATCCGTGTTCACCGGCTCTTGGCCCTCCAGGCGCAAATAAGTCGAAATCTGGCCGCGGTGGTAACTGCCGTGAAGAGCAACATGGCTAAGAATATCCGCTACGGAGCTGCTATAGGCTATCCCTTTGCTGTTCTGGTAGCTCACGATATCCGGCAGCCGGGAATCGCTGAGAGCACTTAAATACTGCTGATACCCGGCGTAATTCGCCTTCAGCAGCGCTTCGCACTCTGCCAGTGAAGAGACCGGCCAGATAGCAATCGCAGAGCTGTCCCTGTGGTTAAGGCGCTCCAGCCAGACGCGTTCCGCGCTCAGCAGATGGCCAAACAAGGTGGTCAGCTTGGCAGAAGTCCCTCCAGTACCCTGCAGCGCCCTTAGAATCTCCGTATTTGCCCAGTGCGCATGAGCGGCAAGCCGCAGCTGATAGTCACACAGCGGCTGCTGCGGCTGACCCGCTTCGTCAGCAGGACCGTCCGACCAGCCGCTCAGCCGTTTGCGTTTCTCCGTATCCGGATCAAACACCACGCGCAACTGCTCATCGAAGACCAGCGTAGCCCGATGCCGATGGTCGTATGCCGGCCAGGGCTGGCCTGCCGTGGCCGGATCACTGCGCCGGGCGAAGCTGATCCAGGCCGCCTGCATCGCTTCCGCTACCCGAGTCATGGCCGGAGTAACGGTTATTCCCAGCAGCGGGAGCAGCGCCAGATTGTTAAAGACATAGACGATTTCGGCACCATGCACCGCCTTGCTAAGCAGCGGATGCCCGGGCACCGCCATATCGAAACGGTACATCCAGACCGGAGCATACGCCTGCTGGCTCTCGGCCAGAGCTACCGAGCTGTTCCAGAAGTACAGATCGGTCAGGATCTCCGCCTGCCCTTCCCATGAGGCCGGGTAATGGCGGGCAATCTCCGCCAGGCTGCCGGTGCCCATCAGCATTTCCAGCGCCTTCAGCGACTGCTCGAAATCTGCAGCCGTGGTGCCCTCGCGGAAGAACAGATTGCCCTCATGGCGGTTTGTTCCGATCAGCAGCGGAATACCGCGCGCAGCCCCGTTTCTTACCGCCTCTGCCGGTTCCACCGGCAGCGTGTCCGGATCAATCACCGGCTGGAAGAACATGCTGAGCGAATCTCCCGAGAGCTTATAGACCATCCGCTCGGCAGCGTCAATAATCTGCTCCGCTGTCAGCTTCGGCAATTCGGCGGCTGCTGTATCCGCTTGTAAACCCAGCTCCTCCAGCAAGGCTCCTGCTACCTCCGCCCCTTGCTTGGCGGGCAGGGTCTGCGCCGCTCCGCTCTGCATGATTGCTCCCGAGAACAAGCCTTTGGCCGCAGGCATGGCCAGCAGGGCAGCGATGCTCATGCTGCCTGCCGATTCGCCGAACACCGTCACACGCTGCGGATCACCGCCGAAGGCGGCAATATTGCCCTGCACCCATTCGAGGGCAGCGATCTGGTCCAGCAAGCCCTGGTTGGAGCACAACCCTTCGCCCAGCGGCGACAAATGCAGGAATCCAAACGGTCCCAGCCGGTAATTAATCGTAACTACAATGACATCTCCGCGAACAGCGAGGCTTGAGCCGTCAAACATCGGCTGGCTGCCTGCACCGGTTACGAAGGTTCCTCCGTGAATCCACACCATGACCGGCCGATCCGCTGCACCTTCCGCTGCCGCCCACACATTCAGATACAGACAGTCTTCGGAATGCAGCGGTTTCGCCCCTCCAAACCGGGTACCTCTGCTGTCGGCAGGCTGATGGCTGACCGGGCCGAAGTCATAGGCATCGCGGACACCGCTCCATGATTCAGGCGGTCTGGGCGCATGGAACCGCAAACTACCTACAGGTGCTGCGGCAAAAGGGATGCCGCGCCACACATTCACCCCACTCTCCTGCCGGCCTTGAAGCTTGCCATAAGCGGTTGCTGCTATTATTCCTGGCATTTGCTAATTCCTCCGTCCTATTCCTAATCCTGAATGTCCTTGCTCACTTCCAGCTCTTTATACAATCCCGAGCGGAACCGGAACCACTGGAACACATGTGTACAGACCACTTTGAATACCGCGTATCCAGGCACAGCGAGAATGATTCCGAGCAAACCGAACATTTTGCCGGCAAATATAATCACAAAAATAATCGTTATCGGATGAATCTTGAGCGACTTGCCCATGATCTGCGGGGAGATAAACTTCCCTTCCACCAACTGGACGGCGGTCCAGACAATAATCATCTTGAGCAGCATAAACGGTGAGGTCACCATGGCCACAATCAGCGCAGGTGTGATAGCTATCGCCGGTCCGAGATAAGGAACCACCGCGGTACATGCTGCCGCAATCGCCAGAATAAGCGAATATTCCAGGCCGATAATCAGATAACCTATGTAGAGCAGCGCACCAATACAGCAGCTGACAATGATCTGGCCACGGATGTAGGAAGCCACCTGGCTGTTCATCTCCGACATGACCATCCGGGTCTGCGGCTGCAGCGCGGTAGGGATGAATCTCATAATGAAATCAGGCAGTCTTTTGCCGTCACGCAGCAGATAGAATAGAATGAACGGCGTAGTCACGACGGCCAGTACAATCTCTGTCAGCGCTCCGACTAAGCTTCCGACTCCATTCAAGGCATTGTTCAGAAATGAGGTTCCCCAGGTTGTCACCTTGCTGGTAATCTCGCTGAAATCACTACCAATACTCTGCTGAAATTGACCAAACAGTTCGCTTCCAGTCAGATTCATGAACTCTTCTTGGATCTGTTCACTGTATTTCGGGAAATTTCCGATCAACTCCGACAGCTGGGTGCGGATAATCGGAATGACCGTCAGCAGAATCAGCGTGATGATGCCCGCGATCAGCAAATATAGAATAACGATGCCATAAGCACGCTTCACCTTGCTGCGCCGTTCCAGCCGGTCTACCAGCGGATTCAGCAGATAATAAGCAATCCCCGATAACAGCAGCGGTGCCGCCACCGTATGCAGCAGCACTGAGAGCGGCTTGAACAAAAACGGCAATCTGGAGAACACCAGCACATTGATACCAATCAATAATAGAATCAGCAAACTTACCACAAACTTATTATTCAGAAAAAATTTCCTGAATTTCTCCGGCCATACCTGCAGCCTCTCCATTCAACCAACCCCTTGCCTGTATAGCATATTTTGGAAGGTAATGCTCACTTCCCTTTTGTAATAGCATAGTCAACCCGAGGGCAGCAAGTCAAATTCGACGCCACCACCGCCCAGAGGCTGTGTGTAGCATGCAGTTATATACCGTTTCTAGCGCAAATAACAGCCGTTATTGATGTCAAAAGTAGCACCTGTATACGCCTTGGATTTGGCGCTTAGCAGAAATATCACCGTATCGGCAATATCCTCCGGCAAAAGAGGCTCCTTAATCAGCTGATGCTGTTGATATTCCTGCTGCCTCCACTGCGGAATATGGCTCATCATGGGTGTGCTTGCCATCGTGGGTGCCACTGCCATCTTAATTAGTTAAATTTGATATCCGCAATTGTTCCGGCCTCCAGGAAGCCCAGCGACTGATACACTTGGTTGGAATCGGGATTCTTGGCATCCGCATACAGCATAGGAATGAGCCCCTCGCGGTGCAGCTTGGCACATACTCCAGCCACAACTGCGCTGGCATAACCCTGCTTGCGGCAATCCCGCGAGGTAAAAACTTCATTGATGCGCCCATATCTGGCGGAACGGTGGCCGATCTGGGCCATGGCGACTGGGGTCTCATGCACCAGCCATAGGTACATCCGCCCGGCACTGGCAGTTGCCTTGGCCAAGGACAGCATGCTCTCCGGCTCACAAGACTGTCCAAATGCATCTTGAATAAAATGGGCCATAAACCCGGCAATAGTATCCGCGTCTTCTGCACCCGCAAGCCTCAGATTCCCCTCAACATGTACCGGCTGCCGGAGCACGGGACATTGGTAGGCGTGCATGGTCATGTGGGTATGATAGCTGATGTTTCTGATCCCGCCCCAAGTCTCCGCGAACAGTCTGGCCGCTTCAGGTTCGGCAGTTATGCCGGGAAGAAAGGTTTCCTGAAGCTGGCTTGCCAGCTGCTGCACCAGTTGCACCCGCTGTGCCGCGCCAAGGGAAGGCGCGATCCACAGCCAGGGATTATAGCCTTTGGTATGGGCATAGATCAGGTTGTCTGCTGCCGTCTTAAGCTTCATAGCACCTGCAGACCCATTGATTTGATGAATCAGGTTATACTGCACCTCATCCTTCCTGAATTCTATCCCCTCAAGCACGGTATCGCCTGTTTCGAACTCTTTAAACATCCGACTCCCCCCTAAATATGGCAAAAGCTTGAGCTGTATAAGATGAACTTAAGAATGGAGTAGTGGAGTTGCCAGAAAGCCTGATGCATAGGGCTTCCTGGCAGCTCCGTATGTAACATTCTTAAGTTCACGTTCTATATCTGTTCATTGTAATCCTCCTAGTGCAGAAAGAAAATAGCCGCGCCCTAATCATTGGGCGCGGCTGGAGGGCCAGCGTAACTGGTTGATGTCTGCTTCTTGGTGATCTAGTCGATTGGGATAACGATCTCTTGTCCCCCGGAAGTGCTTACGGTGATCTGATGCTCCGTAATTATCACACCGAGCTGCTCGGCCGGATTCACCTGCGGGTCGCCTGCAGCAGCGTCTTCAGCTGTCCCGGGCTGTCCGCAGACCGCAGAGATCAGCCAATGTGTTCCCGGCAGCAGCGTGGCAAGCAAGGTCGGAATCACCGTGCGCGGCTGCAGCACATTGGTGTTGGTATGCGGGCGCACCAGCACTGCTTGCCCGTAGCCGTGCAGGCCGCGCACTTCGCTGCGGCCCTGCGGACAGCTGGCTGCTGCTGTGAGCTGCCCTGCCGGAGCAAGCTCCAGCGTGTCCGCAGCCAGCGACAGTGCGAAGCCTCCTTCGGCGGCTTCAAGAGCTCTTGCCGTCTCCACCCGGTGGATGCGGATATGCCAGGGCAGACCAGCTGCGATCCAGGTCTGCACCTCAACATCAGACCAGGGCTTCCATCTGGCGAAGAGAACATTTTCCCGGGTCCAGCTGTCTTCGCTTGTTCTTTTGACACGGTACAGATTGTCTCCGGCTTCGCTGAGCGCCAGCATGGAATCAAACGCGCCCTGGCCCAGGCCCCATTCTGAGCGGGGCACACTGAAACCAAAAGCGGTGGAATATACAAACTTCTCATATTTAGCTGAAGTATGGGTGTGCTCATTCGTCTGCGGATGGCCGCTGTTGAACGCCGCTACATGGCCGGTCTCAGGCTGGCGGCAGATGACCAGATGTGCAGGCTTCTGCTCGAAACATGCCGGAAGATCAGGCAGCGGAAGCTCCTCCGCCTGCCAGAACGGATGGGTCTCCGGCAGTGCCAGCGGCAGAAATGCCTTAAAGGACCAGTAGGGTGAACCCGGAGAATTGTAATTCTCCGCCATCACCAGATTGGGATAGGCATAACCAATAGTCAGCAAACCTTCCCCATCCAGGATACCTTGGCGGAACCACCATCGCAGATTGCGGAGCACCAGCCCTTTAAGCACACCGGCAGGCAGTGCCTCAACTTCCGCATAGGCAAGTGCACCCCAGAAGGCGCATTGGGCGAACCGGTAGGCCAGACTTCGGCCATAAGGCAGCGCAGAGCCATCCGGCGCGAACCAATGGATGAAGCTGCTGGCGAATGTAACCGCTCGTTCCCTGTAGAGCTTGGCGCGGTCCGGGTCCTCTCCCCCCATCAGCTTGGCATAGAGCAGACCATAATAATGGAAGGCAAAAGGCACGTAATAGTCCATATGTCCGCCCACACCATCGCTGTACCAGCCGTCCGACACGTAGAAATCATCCAATCGCTGCAGATTGCGCTCCAACTGCCCCGCGTCATAGTCAAGCCCCGACTTGCGAAACCCCATATTAACCAGCACATTAAAAAACAGCCAGTTGCAGTCGTAGCAAGGGTGGCTATTCATCTGGTTTAACCATTGGTACAGGTTGTCCTGTTCCCGCGTCGATAGCGGTCCCCAGATCCGCTCCGGGATCAACGACAGGGCGAAGCCAAAAGCAGCCATCTCTACCAGCCGCTGGTCGTAATCGGCAACCTTGCCCCAATATTCGGGATGCTGCGGATCAGTCCCGTTGCGGATGCCGCTGAGGCATATTTCCCACAGCTCATCATCCGCTCCGCCTCCCGCGAGCAGAGGCACCATTCCCCACAGTACCCGGGAGAATCCCTCCATCTCGGCGGTTTCGGAACCGTAATGCACCCCGGTGATACCCAGCTTGAGCCGGGCGCCTCCGGGGCTGTAATGCCGTTTCAGCGGACCACTCAGCTGCCGAAACGCTTGCTGCAGATCCGCTCTGGTCTGCAGCGGATTGGTTGCAAGCGATGAACCCGCCTGCACTACTCTAGTATCACTCATCTGTACCACTCCCACTTACATAGAATAGGTTACATATGCATCCAGAAAAAAGTTACATACTCATCCTGTAATAAGTCACATACTCATCTGCGCCCTGCGTGTTGTGCGATTACCTGCACTGTTTCAACATCCGACGGACAGGACGTGTTTAGGAAATAGGGGATAATTGCTGTATTTCTCAGATGCTCCAGCTTCCCTGAGCGAATTTAGCGGATATATCCGTTTCCAGCTGCGCCGGACTAATGTATGGGATATTCCCCTTATTTTTCAGCGATCATAGCTTCTACGGACGATTTTATGGGATATATCCCTCATTTTTCAGCGATCGTAGCTTCTGCGGACGATTTATGGGATTTATCCCTTATTTTTCAGCGATCGCAGCTTCTGCAGACGATTTTATGGGATATATCCCTCATTTTTCAGCAATCATAGCTTCTACGGACGATTTTATGGGATATTTCCCTTATTTTTCAGCGATCGTAGCTTCTACGGACGATTTTATGGGATTTATCCCTTATTTTTCAGCGATCATAGCTTCTGCAGACGATTTTATGGGATATATCCCTCATTTTTCAGCGATCGTAGCTTCTGCGGACGATTTTATGGGATATATCCCTTATTTTTCAGCGTTTCCAAACTCGCCAGGCGAATTTAGGGGATATTTCCCTTTATTTCTCGACTTTCCCAGCTTTGCCGCGCGAAATTAGCGGATATTTCCTTTATTTTCGGCCGCCGGATCAAGCCCCGACCCTTACTCCCAGTAGAACGGACCCTGCCCTTTAAGCCGGGCCAACCCTTCCACATAAAAGAAGTCGCCATAAATCAACGGCACGTCGATATTCGTGCCCGCCGGGTAGTTGCTGGTGCCGTGAAGAATCAGGCCTTCCTCGGCCGGGTTGTCCCAGCTGCCGTAATTGCGGTACAGCGATTCCAGCATCCGCTCTGCCGGCTCGCGATAGACAGAGGCCTCCACCTCCGCGACCTGATCCGCCAGCAGCAGCAAGCCGCTGGCCGCGCACGCGCCAGCCGAAGAGTCGCGCAGCTCCCGCGACTCACCGGTAGCGCGGAAATCCCAGTGCGGCACATGATCCTCAGGCAGACGCGCGAGGAAGAAATGAGCTACCTTCTGGGCCGCATGCAGGTATTCGGTTTTGCCGGTATGATGATAAGCCAAGGTAAGCCCGTAGATCGCCCACGCTGTTCCGCGCGACCAGGCCGATTCTGCGGCGAACCCTTGGCCGCCGATCCCTTCGACAAATGCACCAGTGTCCGGGTCGAAGCGGACAATATGGTAGACCGAGCCGTCCGGACGGATAAAATGCTTCACCACCGTGTCCATATGTGCTTCCGCGATATGGCGGTAGCGCGGATCGCCGGTGACCTCTGAAGCCCAGAACAGCAGCGGCGTATTCATCGCGCAGTCGATAATCGCATACCCGCGGTTATCCTCCCCTTCATACCAGGGATTCCAGGCGCGAATGAAGCTGCCCTTCAGATTAAAACGGGCAGCAAGGAAGTTTGCCGCCTTCAGCGCCCGAATCTTGGAAGCTTCATTACCCTGCAGCTTGTAGGAGGCGACACTGGTCAAGGTCCACATGAAGCCGAGATCATGATCCAGCCGCACATACTCGTTCAGCACCGCGTCCAGCTGTTCCTCACATTGCTCAGCGAGCGTCTTGAGAGTTTCCTCTCCGCTGCCGTTATACAGCAGCCAGAGCTGTCCCGGCCAGAACCCTGCCGTCCACCAGAACGGCTGCTCCAGTACATACCTGCCGCCTTGACTGGCATGCGGGAACCCCGCTCCAACCCTCAGGCTGTTCTGTAACGTTTTGTCCAGTGCCTTGACCCATGCTTCCTCTACCCACTCCAGCTTTGTCTCTATACTCATCTGTAGCCACCCCAATCCGGTTAGTTGTTAAAGCTCCCGTTGATACGTAGTCTCGAACAATAAGATACCTGATCTTATGATATCTAGAACTCAACTTGCGGCACATTTTCAGATAATCGAACAAAACACTTAAAGAACGTGAACTAAAGAATGTTACTTTACTAACTGAGAGAGCTGATATGCCGGACTTCTCTGCCATTTCGCATCATCATTCTCGAATCTGCATCTTATTTAGTTGCGAAAATGCATCTAAATTTCGGATTTTTTCCATTTTGGAGCGAATAACTGCAAAAAGGCATCTAATTTAGCCTTCTGAGCGAAATAGGTTTGATTTACTCGAAATTAGTTGCACAATTGTACTTATTCACCCGCTTACGGGAGTTTCAGCTGAATTTAGTTTGCATTTACGGTTACTACTTAGGACCCGGGTTTTTCCCATATAGATTTGAGCGTTCTAAGTCCAAACACAAAGGAGGCTATGGGGAAAATCTACCGTTAACTCCCAGCTAGTGTTTGATTTCCATGACATATAGGGAAAAGTTACCACTAAATTGTCTTTCAAGGGCATTATGAGCGGATAGCACGTAATTAGCGGTAGAAACTCCCTATAACCCCCAGTAATTTTGCAAAGAACCTGACATCAAAGCAGTCAGGGAATATTTACAAAAAAAAGAGACTCCATTATCGTAGAAGTATACACACACCCACGAAAGGAGATCTCTTGGTTAATAAAGTAGCTGAAAAGGTGTTGTTATGTCAAGTCACCCAATGGTTAGATCGCAATGCTTCCTTGCTGCTCGGCGACCGTTATGCCAAAAAACTTCACTGGGGCAACACGGTGTTTCTCTTTTTAGAGGCCATATTTAGAGGACGAAAAGGGACTCAAGAGATTGCAGATCATGTAGAGAGTTCTACGTGGATGCAAGAATGCACCGGAATTCAATCCATTCACCAGTCGTCCTTGAACCGCAAGCTCGGCGAACTGCCCCCGGAGGTGCTCCGTGAGCTATACCTCTCTCGCCTGGAGCATCTGTTGGAACAGGAAGGACCGTCCCTGCCTAAAAAACTGAAAAAGTTGGGCCCCCTCGCAGCAGTCGATTCCACCAGCCTGACGCTGGGGCGGGTTCGCGGCCAATGGGCCTACCAGCAAACTGGAAAAAACGCCGTCAAGATGCATACCTGCTTGCACCTGACGGGCGAGCACTCGGCGATTCCCATGGCTCCGGTGCTTTCTACCGCGACGGTGGCCGATATGGACACTGATGTGCTAGCGGCATTGGTTTGGCAAACAGGGATTACGTATTTGTTCGACCGGGGGTATATTCACTACACTCAATATCTACAATGGCTCCAGGCAGGTATTCTGTTCGTCGCTCGCCTCAAGCAAAATAGCAAAGTGAAGGTGCTTAAAACGCGGAAGGTGAAGGCAGCGGGACTGGTGCTGGATGCGGATGTGGAGCTGACGTGTCCGAAGACGGGGAAAACCGGTGTATTTCGGCTCGTGGAGTACAAGTATACGGACAAGAAAAAGAAGGCTCACCTGGTTCGTGTTCTCACCAATCGCTGGGATATCACGGCTCTCGAAGTCGCACAGCTGTACCGCTACCGCTGGAAAGTAGAACTCTTTTTTAAATGTATGAAATCCAACTTACACCTGAAAAAAATCTATAGCAGCCGGAACCCGGAAGCCGTATGGAACCTGATCTACCTCTACCTGATTGCGTATGTGCTCTGCGAAGAGCTCCGTCTGTGTTATGCACCGAAGCAGCGAATCGGCCGGGTGCTAGCCGTGTTCCGCTTGTATATAAAAGGAACGTTGGCGGATTTCCTGAAGCATCTAAACCGACCGAAAGAGCGAACGAGCAAAGGGCGAAGGAACAAGGGAGGCAGACCAGCGACTCGGCCGAAAGTGTTGAAGCCTAAGCCTATCCAATTTTAGGTAAGTTACAAGTGATGAACAACTGAAGCTAGACCAATCCAAAAAAATGAGGTGTGTGTAGGCTTAAGTGGAGGTGGCTTTTTTTTGCTTTTTTTGAGTAGACCCCAGACGCGTTCGCCTGGGGCCAGGGAAAGTGTACAAAATACGCCCCTCCCAAAACGTAACTTACAGTAAATAAGCCTACCACGCCTCCTCGTGTGATGTTCTTTGCAAAATTACTGTATAACCCCATCGAATCCCCATTCTGAGACCAATTAGCGGTAGATTTTCCCTATAATTCTTCGTTGGACCTAAGTAGTAACCATTTTCACATCTATTTGCTCCGAAAGGTCCGGACAACCTTCTAACTCCCTGCTGGCCTCATGGACTAAGCAGTAAGCTACATCGCTCTAAGTCTATTGAAGGCTCAGATAAATTCTCCAAACTCCCACTGCGCCTAATCCGCAGTAATCTCCTGTCTATAAATCTCCCGGCTAAAGCTGCTTAGACAAACTGAAACGCAAATACATACTGCTCCTGCGTCCCCGGCTGATCCGCCTCATAATCAATGCTGTACCAGATCTGCTCCACGCCAAAATGGTCACGGTAAGTGTGCGCCGTAAACACAGGCGGCCGCAGGTTCCCCTCGCAAGTGATCCTTACTCCCTGCTCCTGCGAGCCCGGCGCAGCAAGCAGCACGCTGCCCTCCTGCCAAACCGGAGGACAAAAGCTGACGAACCGTTCGACCAGCTTGCCGGGCGCAGCATGGAATTCATAATCGTCAGTGACCTTCAGCGCAATGGCAGATTCGGGCTGCCACCGGAAAGAACGTTTCAGGCTGTGCAGCCCCTCTACCTGATACGCCCGGCTCAACTCTACTGCCAGCACAGCTTCGGGCCCGCCGGCAGCAGCTTCAAGCACCTCAGCCTCAGCCTGCGGCCCTGCCGACTGATGGCGGCCGTCAATGATCGGCACAGCATGTCCCTGGGAGCCGTTGCAATCATACGTATAGCGTTCTGCCCCGAAGTAACCTGCCGTATATTCCCCGCTGCCCAGATCAGCGATGTAGACCACTCCATCCCTCGCCAGAATGAACTGGCCCAGATCGTTATGGTTATGCGGCTCGCCGTTGCTGCCGCCCTTGGCCGCGAAGCCGCAAACTCCGCCGTCCTCGGCAATATGACGGGACAGCAGCCACTGCGCATCCGGTAGATAGCTGCTGGAACTGCCCCACTCCGCAGGGTTCAGCTGCGGATTCCGCCACAGCAGGCTGCGCAGGGCAGGTGCCCAGCGGCTGCAGTGATCCTCGCGGTAGGCGGCGCCCAAGCCGGATGGCGGCGCTTCCACTTGCGGGAATTCTGCCGCGAGATAATGGCTCAGCCCTAGATGTACACTGCCCTGAGGCTGAGAGTCGGAGAAATTGGCCACCAGATCCCCGCCGAGGAAACATTTCTGCTGAAACTGAGCGATGCTTCTAACCTTCTCATGCTTGAACCAGTCCAGCTCCCCGCCGCTCAGCTTGCGGAGCAGATCGGCGTAATAGACGAAATAACCAAAACCATAATTCCAGTAGCCCAGCCCCTCCAGACAGGCTCCGTCCTCCCCATAACCCTGCAGAAAAAATTCCATGGTCCCCTGCACTTTATGAATAATCTGTTCCAGCCTCTCCGCATCCTCCATCAGCAGCATTGCTGCCGAGCCGATAGAACCGGCACAGACAGCCGCCCAGTTATGGGTAACAGTCTCCCAGAAATGCGGTCCGTTATGTAAGTAGGGAGCAAACAGCCGGTTGTTCACTTCCGCTCTGACCCGCGATTGCAGCCGCCGCGGTAGCCGTTCTCCCAGCAGAAGCGTTATCTCGCTTAAGGTGAACCCCGTTTCCGCCGAGAACAAGTCGATCACCTTGGAGATCCCGGCATCCTCACCGCCCACATGGGCGGGCAGGCACCACGTATATTCATCGCATACCGACCAGATGATCTCTGTCAGCTGCGAGAGATGCTCCGAATTCTCCGGTTCCAGCAGCGCCAGCAATGCGAACGTATTCAACCGCCGCCGCCGCTCGAAATATACCCGCTCATATTCCAGCCGGGAGCCGGTTGTAGCATAGAGCGCAAATAACGAATAGGTCAGCTGTGGAATAGGTAGCGTTTTCAGACGTTGCCCTTCAGCGACAATCTCGGCAACGTCAGCTTGATATGCCGGTGACTCCCTCACCTCCTGCCAGAAACAGCCCGGGTCGCCGTCCGGGTAATAGAGCTGCAGACCCGCTGGTTGCAGACGCCGGCTCGACCAACTGACCGCACCTGCGAGTTCCTGCTTCCCCATGTTCTCAGCACTCAGCAGATGCTTCTCCGCCTCTACCTCAACACTCAGTTCACGCTTCCCCGCATCCCCACTACTCAACTCACGCTTCTCGGCCTGCTCTCCAGCATTACGTCCCTGCTTCCCCGCTACCGCCCCAGCACTCAACTCACGCTTGCCTGCATTTTTCAAACCTGTCTGCTCTTCTTTTTTCATATCCATCCGCCTCTTTTCACAATCACCTTCGTTAACCGCGGTATTCAACCGGAGTCGCTCCAGTATGCAGTTTGAAGGTTTTGATAAAATAGCTCTGGTTGTCATAGCCTAGCTGCTCGCAAATTTCGCCCACGGTGGAATGGGTCGCATCGAGCAGCTCCTTGGCTCTTTCCATTTTCAGTCTTGTAATATATTCGATAAAGGTCACACCCATCTCCTTCTTGAACAGTCTGCTAAAATAGCTTGCATTCAGATGCAGATGGTCTGCGACCTCATCCAGCGTAATTCTGGACCCCAGACGCAGCGACACATATTGGCAGGCTTCCGTGACCTCCACCCGTTTGCAGGCCCCCGCCCCGGCTCCTTTGGCGGCCACAATTGATTCCAGATGGTTGTTCATCCACTCTTGCAGCGCAGGCAGGGAATCGATATCAACGATCTCCTTATGCAAGGTGTCGGCCGAGTAGGCCGGCCGGGCCGACTGTAGCGAATGCAGCTTCAGCTTCAGATCCAGCAGCAGCTTCAGCATCCAGTCCTTGACCGTCTCGGACAGATATTGCTGCTCGCGGATCAAGGAGATCCATTTCGCTGACACCGCACCAGCCAGCTCCGGCTGCCGTCCGAGCAGCACTTCCCGCAGTTCAATGCTCGCCTGGTCATAATAGCTGAACAGATTCTGGCGGATGCCTTCGGGAGCGGGCGGTTTGCACTTCGCGATGGCTCCATGCTCCAGATAGAAGCGCTGCTCCTCCCCGGTAAGCAGCTGGTTCAAGCGCTGCTTCAGACCTTCAGGCGTCTCGCAGCCCTCGCCCGTGATGAAGGACAGATGGATCTTCAGCACCCTGAACACGGTGGACTGGATCGTCTTCAGCAGAGCCGCCGCCTCGGCATGGATATTGCCCTGCAGCCCCGGTTTGTAGGAGAACAGCAGGAACGAGGACTTTACATTATATCCCACGTAGAGGCCACTTGGCTTCATCCCCTCCAGCACCTCATTCATTACATTGCTGAGCGCGAAATGCAGCGTCTGCTCGGAGGTGAAGCGGTATTTCACATGACGGTAATCCTCCAGATAAGCGATGACGGGGAAGCAGGACTCCCCATGGGCGAACAGACCGAATTCTGCCGCCTCTGCCCGCCACTTCTCGGGGGACAGCAGCGGCTGCTGGATAAAGTTCTTGATGCTCTGCTCTATGCGCAGCTCCCGGGTCCCGCTGAAGAGATGCTTCAGGCGGGAATTCTCCCAACCCGCCTTATTCTCCTCATCCATAGAGAGCTTGAAGCGGCGCAGCAGCTGTACCAGATCCTCCGGGTCGAGCGCATCCTTCAGCAGATAATCCTGCACATGGAGCCGCATCGCCGCCTGGGCATACTGGAATTCATTATGGCAGGAGAGGATGGCGATGCGCACCTCCGGCTTCAGCTCCTTGATCCTTGCGGACAGCTCCAGCCCGTTCATCTGCGGCATGCCGATATCCGTAATCAGAATATCCGGCATTTCACGCTGCGCATGCTCCCAGGCGATCTGGCCATTCTCATGGGCACCCATCAGGCGGAAGCCCAGCTCCTCCCAGCAGATGGTCTCGGACAACAGCTCGATAACGGGATAATCATCGTCCACCAGCATCACATTATACATCGCGGTTCTCCTCCTTAAGCGGTATGTGCATCTCGATGACGGTACCTGAGCCGGGCTGACTGTTCACCTTGATCTCAAAAAACTCCCCAAACGTCATTCTCATCCGTTCCACCGTATTATGCAGCCCCATGCCCGAGAAAGAGCTTCTGCCCTCCTCCGGCGCCGAAGCCAGGCTCTCCGTGGATTCGATCTTGCGGCCAATCCGCTTCAGCCCCTCCTCATCCATGCCTTGCCCATTGTCTTCAACGGTCAGCAGCAGATAATGCTCCTGCAGCACCGCAGTAATGCTGATCTGCCCCTGATGCTGGCTGAGGCCGTGGATCAGCGCGTTCTCCACCAGCGGCTGGAGGAAAAAACGCGGGACTCTGATCAGAAAAGCATCCGGTTCGATGTCCAGCAGCAGCCTGGCTTCTTCCTTCTGCCGCAGATTCATCAGCCCAACATAATGCGAGACCAGATCGATCTCCTCATGCAGGAAGATCTCATCCTCCTCACGGCTGATTGTCATGCGCAGCAGCATCGACAACGACCCAATCATCTTCGCACTCTCCGGGTCGCCGCGTTTCATCACCTTCATGCGGATCGAATTAAGCACATTGAACAGAAAATGCGGATTGATCTGGGCCTGCAGCATCTTCAGCTCGGCTTTGCGTTTGCGGGCCTGCGTGTCCGACACCTCGGCCAGCATCTCCTTCACCCGGTCCAGCATCTGGTCGAACAGGAAGCCGAGCCGCCCGATCTCATCATTGCCCCGCACCCCTGACCGCACATGCAGATTGCCCCGCTGGACAGCGCTCGTAACCTTGCCCAGACGCACCAGCGGTTTCGTAAACGTACGGACAAGCGTGATCAACAGCGCCAGGAACACTACAAAAGAGATCAGCTGGATTGTAAACACACGGTTGAAAATCGAGCTGATGTTCACAATGCTCTGCTTATAGGGCTGCATCAGCACGAGCCGCCAGCCGCTGAACCCGATCTGCTGCTGGGCCACCAGATACTTGTCTCCGTCTATCGAGACCGTCGTTGTGCTCTTCAGCTTGTTCGTAACATCTGCGTAAGGAAAAGGTTTCCCGACGCTGGCCGGATCGCCCCCGGAGACGATCGTATCGAACTGGTCCAGCAGAACTACCTTTTGCCCAGCCGACAGATTGCTGAAGATATTATGCAGCTGGTCCTCCATAATCGTCATCACTACATACCCGTAGATCTCCGCATCATCCCGGCGCAGCGTGCGGGCAATCGTCACTTGATAGGGATGATCGAACTTGTCATAGGCGAAATCCGTTTCTTCCACGCCGATCCAGTAGGATTCCAGGCCAGTCAACTCTGTCAGCTTCCCGAACCACGGTTTCTTCTTCAGATCGAGCGGATTGTAGTCGCTGACTGAATAGTTCATGAAATAGGTGTCATTGGTCAGCAGAATGGTCACATAGCTGGTCTCGCCCACTACTGTCAGACTGTCAAGCTGATCCAGCACCCGGCTGGAATCCATAAACCGCTGGTACTTGTCCCCGACCTCATTGCCGGAAGCCACCAGCTTGAAGTATGCCTTCAGGCTGGGGTTGACCTGTACGAAATTGGCAATCGTCAGCATGCCTTTCAGCCGGTTGGCCACGGAGCCGCCCACGAGTGTCAGCGAATCTTCGGCGTTGGCAACCGCCTGCTGCTTCACAGCCTCCTGGGTAAGCGAATTATAGATGAACAGGGTCAGCACCGCAGGCACCAGAATACAGGTGATGGAAGCAATAATCAGCTTGTGGCGGATCGATTTGGGGGCCAGCTCCCGGATTTTCTTCAACATGATGTGATCCCCCCTAAACAAGTAGAAACGGCTTCGCCGTCCTCTGTAAGAGGCGGCATCCGTTTCTGCGAGAAATAGAAGGATAAAGGATAAGGTGAAATTTATACTTTATCCTTATTTTTTTAAAAAAAGGGGGACGAGGAATCCGCCCCCAAAATGGGTCTGCGACATAATGCAGTGGACTGGCATTTTTTGTCGAAAGCTGTGTCTATTATAGCAAATTTTTATTTTTTGTTGGCGTCGATAATTTTATTCACCCGGTCCTGGGAGTTTTTAACGGTCGTGTCGACATCCTGGTTGCCGAGAATCATTTTTTCATACTCTTCGTTAATCGCTTTGTATACTTCGGATTGGTAGGTTGCCGGTGGAATGATCGCCGAGGCTTTAGAAGCCACCAGCGTATCTACCAGGGTCTTTTTGTCTACTTTCTCCGGGTTCTTGGTGCCGGACAGAATGGTATCGATGATGCCTTCGACCTGGTCACTGGTTACCTTGCTCCAGGCTGGAATGTTCTTGCCTTGCACCAGCTGTCCTTCGGTAGTGTACCAGCGGACAAATTTATAGGCGGCTTCCTTGTTCTTCGATTTGGCGGCCACAGCCACGTAGTCGGTCGTAACCGGAGTCAGCCCTTTCTCATCGCCTGCATTGTTCTTTGGAAATGGAGCAACGGCCATATTGAAGTTAAGCGGCACCTTGTCCGTTCCGCCGATTTCGGTATTCATCCAGCTGCCGATCAGCAGCATGCTTGCCGATTCATTGAAGAATTGGGTGCGGTAAGCCAGCTTCTGCGAGATCATATCGGAGTAAGGCACCGAGGATTGATCTTCTTTTTCCATTCTCAATCTCAGCTCCAGCGTTGACTTGAAGTTGGGATCGTCGAGATTGGACGTACCATCCGCCTTAAGGAATTCGGCATTCTGTGGCTGGTTCTCCAGCTTCAGCTTCAGGAACTCCATCCAGCCTCCGCCCTGCGGGCCGTGGAAATAAGTGCCGTAACGTTTCTGCGCGCCTTCACCCTGCGTCAGCTTCTTGGCATAATCGGCGAACTCATCCCAGGTCCAGTCTGCAGGAACCGCAAGTCCGGCTTCATCCAGATGGTTTTTGTTCAGCAGTACATACCATGGGTTGAATTTCCCGGGCAGCGCATACACCTTGCCGTCCAGATGCGTATCCACTTTATAGTCTTCTTCCACTTTATAGCCGTCTTTGGCGATGAATTCATCCAGCGGCTCAGCCATGCCAAGCGCTACGCGCTGAGCGTAACCGGCAGCATCACTGAACATCAGAATGTCCATTTGCGCAGAGGAGGCGGCTTCCAGATCCAGCTTCTTGAACGCTTCCTGGGTATCGCCCTTCTCACTCAGCTGCACCAGTTCTACCGTTACGCCGGGTTCTACCTCTTTATAAGCCTCCAGCGTATGCTTCCAGTTGTAGGCTTCTTCTGTACCATAGGTGTATAACCGCAGATTCACATTCTCCCCGCTGCCGCTATCCGTGCCTGCGGCACTATTCGTAGCATCCGGAGCTGCAGTTGCCTTGCCGCCTGCGGCATTATTGCCGTTGTTGCCCCCGCAGCCCGCCAGCAGACTTAACATCAAGACACCCGACATTGCACTTGCCCACACTTTTCTTTTTCTCATGTATAACCCTCCCTCATCATCTTGTCTTCCCACTCATTATAGAATGCGCTTTCATTGTCGACATGAAACAATATTTACTTTTTCTGAATTATTTTTACTTCTAATTTAATATTAGTGATTATGCCGCGGTCCACATCCGATTATCAGCCTTTGACGCCGCCGAGAGCAATCCCTTCGATAACACTTTTCTGCCCGATAATAAAAATTAGGATCAACGGCAGAATCGCCGATACCGCCGCCGCCATAATGAGAGAGTAAAATTCTCCGCTCATGGAAGTGAATTTCTGCACCGCAATCGGCAGGGTCAGCAGTCTGTCGCTACGGATGAAGATCAGCGGGTTCTGGTAGTCATTCCAGGTCCAGATGAACCGCAGAATCGCATAGGTGGCTACGGCTGGCTTGACCAGTGGCATGGCAATCGACCAGAAGATGCGGCCGTGGCCGGCGCCGTCGATTTTGGCAGATTCGATAAACTCCTGATGCAGTCCCATAAAAAATTGTCTCAGCATAAACGTACCCAATACACTGAAGCTGCCCAGCATAATCAGCCCCAGGTGGCTGTCGAACAGCCCGATGTTGCGGTACAGAATAAACTGCGGGATCAGGATCGCCTGTCCGGGAATCATGTAGGTCACCAGCACGATCATGAACAGGAAATTGCTGGCCTTGAATTTGATTTTGGAGAAGCCGTACGCGGCCATGGCCGATACGAGACAAGACAAGGTGGTGGTGATGACAGCCACTTTAATAGAGTTCCAGTAATACATCGTAAACGGATATTGCCCAAACCAGACTTCCTTGTAGTTCTCAATCGCATTCCATTCCTTCGGCAGCCACTGGATCGGGTAAGTGAATACTTCCGACTCTACTTTAAACGAGGTTACCAGCATCCATATAAAAGGCAGCAGGAACAAGATACTTCCCACAAACATTACAATCGTTACGACAATCTTACGTAAGTCCAGCCCTTCGCGCGTTTGCATCATCCGTTCTCCTTTCACTCTCTTGTTTAGTAATTGACCCATTTCTTCTGCGCGATCCACTGCCCGAACGTAATCAGCAGCACGAAGGCGAACAGCACAACCGCTATGGAGGAAGCATATCCGACCTTGAGGTTGATGAAGGCTGTCTCATACAGATACCAGACCATCATCGAGGTAGAGCCAATCGGACCGCCCTGGGTCATGACCGCTACCACGTCGAACACTTTAAAGGTAGCAATAATACCGGTTACAAGCAGGAAAAAGGAAGTCGGCGACAGCAGCGGAAAGGTAATCCGTCTGAATTTCGTCCAGCCGTTGGCTCCGTCAATATCGGCAGCTTCATAGAGATCTTTCGGAATCGACTGCAGTCCGGCAATGTAGATGATCATATTGAAGCCGATGGAGATCCAGATGGAGATCATCATGATCGAGATCAGGGCGAAGTTTGGATCGGCAATCCATTTCGGAGGATCAGAGATTCCGATCGCCTTCAGCATTTCGTTAATCGGCCCGTAAGAAGGCTGGAACAGCACCTGCCATACCACAGCAACGGCTACAGTCATGGATACATAAGGCACGAAGTAGGCGATTTTGAAATACCCCTTCAGATACACATAACGGTCGATCAGGATCGCCAGCACCATCGAGACCAGCATATAGATCGGAACCGTCAGCAGAAAAATAAACGTATTGCGCACCGAGCGCAGGAACATCTCATCCTGGAACAGGTTGACAAAGTTCTGGATGCCTACCCATTTGATGCCGTCAAAGCCCTGCACAAAGTTCCAGTCGGCAAAGCCGAGCACCAGGGTGGCGATAATCGGTATCAGCACCAGGATTGATACGCCGATCAGCATCGGGCTGACGAACAAGAAACCGGACAGGGTTTCCCCCTTTTGCAGGGACCAGGTTTTGCGGCTGGCCTTGGCTGGCGGCTTTTGCGATAAGGTTTCAAGATTTTGCCCCATAGTTACACCTCAATTATTGGTTAGTGGCCACGCGTCTACTATGGTTTGATTATAAAAAAAATACCGCCAGCACTTTGACGGTATTTTGATCATATTCACGATAATTTTGACATGTTCCGGGAATCCGGGATGAGATAGAACGTGTACCGGTTCCTACTTAGGTCCCAGCGGGGATGTAGAAGGTTGCGCTGAAACGTTGGGAGCAATTAGATGCAAAAGTGGTTACTACTTAGAGCCCCCTTGTGTTCCTTGTGTTACTCGTCCGAGCCTGTCGCCGGTAACCAGCGATTACCTTTCAGACTATTAACGGACTCAGGAGCCCCTATTTGCTGTACAAAGGCTGTTTTGCAGCTCTAACGGACTCAGGAGCCCCTATTCAAGCCAAAACCCACTAGTTAAGGCCTGTTTTTCCGATATAGAGGCTATGCGGTCCGTTACATTCCAAACCAGCGCAGAAATGAGGAAACAGGAGCTATACGGTCCGTTAGGACGTAGGTTACCTGAAGTTCGGGTGGGAGAGGGTTTGGATTACGGTAGTGCGATCCCCTAACCTTCGCAAGTAAACCTTCTATACCCTCGTCCCTAAGTAGTAACCAAAAGTGCAACTAATTTCAACTCAAACTCCTGTCAGCAGGCGAATAAGTGCAAAAATGCAACTAATCTCGAGTAAATCAGATATATTTCGCTCAGAAGGCTAATATAGATGCCTTTTTGCATCTATTTCCTCCAAAACGGAAAAAATCCGCCAATTAGATGCACTTTCGCAACTAATTCGGCGGATTGGACTTAAGAAACCCTCGCGGAGCTGAGATTTCGATGTTCTCATCATATGGAGGCCTAAGCAGTAACGTGTACAGCAGCTATTTGTATTTGTATTTGTATTTATGGCTCAATCTTAAATCAGCGGTTGCCATCTGTGAATGAAGCCGCTACGGTTTTTTGCATTTCTATTTCTTTTTCTTGCCTTTGGCACCCTTCGGGTCGACAGCCACCAGCCCGTTCTCATAGCTGTACAGCACATTCTCTTCCAAGCGTCCGCCCTCCAGATGCTTGCGCACCAGCGCTTTGCCCAGCTTCGGCGTAATCTCCTTGTACCATACGCCTTCCGGGTAGGCAATCACCACGCAGGCATCCCCGCATCTTCCGTTGCAGCGTGTAGTCGTGGTATGAATTAGGCTCTGTGCGCCTTGCTTCTCAATTTCGGCCTCGATCGCTTCCGCAACCTCTTCGCCTCTGTTCTTCTTGCAGCTGCTGCCGTTGCAGATCAATATATGACTTACCGTCCCTTGCAGGTTATAGGTCGTCAACTGGTATGCCATCCTTTCTTGCCTGCTGTTATCCCCGAGTTGTGGAGTACCCTCAACAATAAGGACAAGGACCAGCTGCGTCAAGGGAAGAAGAAAGGATCAGGTGAAACTTATACTCTCTGATAGTTGATCATAAGCCTATACGGCCTGCCTTCTCCAGATCTATGGACGGGCGAGATAACCCGGAAGTTCGGTCAGGAACGGTTTCAGCTTATCGACCACATAGTGGCTGCCGCCTCTGCCGTTGACCTTCTCTATCACCATCGAAAGTATAAACGAGGGAGATTCAGTGTCAAAAACGGCAACAAACCCGTTCTCCTGCCCCTGCTCCCCCTTGGCCTGCTTCAGCTCCGCCGTTCCCGTCTTGGCGGCCAGCTTGTAAGGAACTTCGGACAGCGCATGGGCGGTTCCGCCGGGATTCTCAACCACCTGGATCAGCGAGTCTCTTACCGTCTGCGAGACTTCAGGCGTTAGGATGGGCTGTCCGGCAGCGGCTGTTCCCTGTCCGCCTGCAAGCAGCAATACCGGATTGACCAGCTTGCCCTGATTGCTGAACGGAGTGAAGGCAGCGGCAATGTGAATCGGGGACATCAGCATCTCTCCCTGTCCATAGGCGGTATCCGCCAATAGCACTTCTGAATCCAGCTTGAGATGGTCCTTGTTGGCGATCTGGCTGGCTTTCAGATAGAGCGCATCCAGACCAAAGTTGCTGCCGAAGCCAAACTTCTCAATGCCTGCGATGAATCTGTCATTGCCCATCTCCAGCGCTTCCTGGGCAAAATAAATATTGTCCGAATAGACCAGCGCATCGTTCATGGTCACATTAGCCAAGTCCTTGACCCGGGTCACATAGTAACCGCCCCAGCTTGCGTCCTTGCGCCACTGCTTGCCTTGAATCTGATGCACCTTGTCCACAGTTGTCACGTTCTCGGTAAGTCCGGCTGCGGCTGTAATTGCCTTGAATACAGAGCCTGGCGCATACCGGTTCGTGAACCGGTTGGTGAACGGCAGATTGGGATTCTTGGAGTAGCTGTCCCACTGGGCCTGCGACAGGCCGTTCACCATCAGGTTCGGATCATACGCCGGAGCGCTGACCAGCGCCAGCAGTCCGCCGCTGACGGAATCCATCAGCACCGCCGCACCGGCGTCTCCGCTGCTTGCGAGGGTCTGGTACAGCTCCCGCTGTACGCGCGAGCTGATGCTGAGCCGGATGTTCTGCCCATCCACCGCATCCTTGCGCAGTACAACAGATTTGCTTGTGCCCGCTTCGTCCACAATCTCAATTAGGCCGCCCTTCTCGCCGCGCAGCTGCTTCTCCAGCGACTGCTCCAGACCCGCCCGGCCGATCCAGTCCTGTGCTGTATAATAGCCTTCCTTGTCCTTCTCCAAGTCCTCCGCCGTCACCTGACGGATATAGCCGATCAGCTGCGCCCCTGCTTCACCTAAGGGGTAAGCACGAACCTGCTTGGATTGGATGGAAACTCCATTCAGCTCTACAGGGATCAAAGAATCATCCGTAACCGCAATCGGTACAAAATACTCAGGTTTGACCCATTTCTGCGCCAGCGCCTTCTCAATAACCTCTACACTGACCTTATAGTGCTCGCTAATGGCGGCAATCGAAGCGGCCTTGGCTTCGGCTTCAGGCAGGGTGGAATCACGCGGAACCAGCTTGCCGGGCACAATCCCCCATTCCATAACCGAACCTTTACCTGCAAGTGAGTAATCATCCTTGTCGACAATGTTACCACGTTCCGGCTGCAGCACCTTGACCCGCACCTTATCGCCTTTGACCATCTCAGGCAGAATCAGCGAGGGCAGCCAGTCAATTCTCCAGCTTGTTCCCGCTTCCTCTTGCTGCTGGACCATGTTCAGCGTGTAAGACTTGCTAAGTTCACCAACAAAAGTATTCATACGCACAGAATAATCCACTGTATATATCGGCTGATCTTCGAGCTTCACCAGCTCGCCCATTTTCACTTCGATTCCGCCTGCCTTCATGCCCTCAAAGATAACTTTGTATTTCTCTTTAAATTGCTCCGGGGTCAATCCGGACTGCTCCAGCGACTGTTGCGACATCAGGCTGTACAGGCTTGCGAAATCCTGCTGCTGCAGGCTGCTGACGTATTTTTGCAACGTGACCTCCGGCTTCTCTTCTTCCTCCTGGTTCATATATAAATAGAGCCCGAGTCCGCCTGCAAGCACTAGCACCAGCAGAGTGCCGATGATGATAGACCTTCTTCTCATAGGTTACCGCCTCACATATGGGTTTTATTGGATCAGCTCTAGTATACTAGAATAGTATGGCAATATGCTCTTTTTATAAGAAGAAACGGTTTCGCCGTCCTCTGCAAGGCGTATGCTTCCGAAGCAGCGATACTACGTATCGCTTTCAGGCATCCGTTTCTGCGAGAAATAGAAGGATAAATTATAGCGTGCAACATATATATTCTTATATTTTAAAATACAAGCCCTGTGGTTGGTTTACAATAGTAGAAAACTGATGAAATTATCATTACTTATGAGCGCAAAAGGAGAATCTTAAGATGATGCCTCTTATCCGAATCATTGTAAATACAGCGGGCCAGCCCACCGATGGGTCATTCGCTTATGTGCAGGGAGCCGAGCGCCTGATTATCGGCAGATATACCGGAGCCAGCCAGGTCGATCTGGCCATTAATAATCTGCTTGTCTCCAAGCAGCATTGCTCCATCCAGCGGGTACAGGACAAGCTGTATGTTGAGGATCTAGGCAGCAAAAACGGCACCGAGCTAAACGGCCTGCACCTCACGCCGCACATCCCTCACCTGCTGAATGTGGGAGATATTCTGACACTGGTGGACGGGCGTATTGAGCTGCAGGTGCAGCAGGGGCTGCAGTTGGAAGACACGCGGGAGCTGAATGTGCGCGATTGGGATATGCGAGAGCTGGAGAGGCAACAATTGAATATGCGGGAGCTGGATTTGCAGAAATCTTGTCGTGGTGAGGAGCTTAGGCTGAATGATCACTTGCAGAGGGTTGAGCTGGACGGCAACCATATCTCGTTGTCCAAAAAAGAATACCAGCTGTTCAGGCTGCTCTACGGCTGTCTGGATCATTTTGTCACGCGGGAGCAGATTGTGCAGGAGGTGTGGCAGGAGAGGTTCGATGTGGATTCCGGGCTGATTGGTATCGATGAAGTCAATTCATTAATTTACCGGACCAACCGCAAGCTAAATGGTTACTTCACCATTAAGTCCGTGTATAAACAAGGAATCTATATGCAGAGGTATGACGATGGGGTAATCAAAGCTTAAATCCTGCCAAAGTGCAGAGTATCTAAGCTGTTGACTAACCAGACAGAGAAAATCTATCTTCGAATTGTGTTGAGAACATCCGGGATTCCGTCCAGTGGTAGCTCCATCGGTTTGAACCCATAATTCAGTTGCAAAAGTGGTTACTACTTAGAGCCCCCTTGTGTTCCTTGTGTTACTCGTCCGAGCCTGTCATACCACACCGCACGACAAGGAGGCTAAGCATAACAAAGGAAGGCTGTCGCCGGTAACCAGCGATTACCTTTCAGACTATTAACGGACTCAGGAGCCCCTATTCAAGCCGAAACCCACTAGGTAAGGCCTGTTTTTCCGATATAGAGGCTATGCGGTCCGTTACATTCCAAACCAGCGTAGAAATGAGGAGGGCTATACGGTCCGTTAGGACGTAGGTTACTTGAAGTTCCGGGTGGGGGAGGGTTTGGATTACGGTAGTGCGATCCCCTAACCTTCGCAAGTAAACCTTCTATATCCTCGCAGGGTCCTAAGTAGTAACCAAAAGTGCATCTATTTGGCGGTTTTTCTCCGTTTTGGAGCAAATAGATGCGAAAAGGCATCTATTTTGGTCATTTGAGCAGATTCAAGCAGCCGTGAACCTACTCAGCCACGCCCAGCGCCTTGTTCTTCTCCTTGAACCGCTCATTGTGGGACGAGACATAGGCGGCTTTGGGCGCCGACGGGTCCATGTACAGCTTGGCACTGTTCAGCGCAAGCACAGCATCGGTGAAGGTTCCGGCGATCAGCCGCACCTTGCTGGTATAGTCAACGAAATCCCCTGCCGCAAAGATGCCTGGCAGATTCGTCTCCAGCCGCCCGCTGACATTCGCGCACCAGTCGCCCATATCCAGCCCCCACTGCTTCAGCGGGCCGAAGTCGCTCTTCAGCCCGTGGTTGACGATTACCGCGTCGACTGCGACGCGGGTCACCTCGCCTGATTCGGTGTGGGCAATCGTCACCTCATCGATCTTCTCGCCATCGCTGCTGTGCAGCTGGCTGACGGCGTGAGGGACCAGGATCTGCACGGAGGAAGCCTTCATCCGTGCGATGTTCTTCTCATGACCGCCGAACTGTTCGCGGCGGTGTACCACCGTTACGCTGGCGGCAACCGATTCCAGCTCGTTGGCCCAGTCCACGGCGGAGTCGCCGCCGCCGGAGATCAGCACTCTTTTGCCGCGGAATGGCTCCAGCTCCTGAACAGTATAATGCAGATTCGTCACTTCATAGCGGTCCGCGCCTTCAATTTCCAGCTTGGCCATCTGCAGAATGCCGTATCCGATGGTCAAGATCACCGTGCGGGTCCAGTGCTGCTCGCCTGTGGAGGAGGTCAGGATATAGGTGCCATCCTCCTGCCGCTCCTGGGCCACAATCTGCTGCCCCAGCACCAGTGTCGGATCAAAGGTCATTGCCTGCTGCGCCAGCTGGTCGATCAGTTGACGGCACAGCACCGGAGTGACTCCGCCGACGTCCCAGATCATTTTCTCGGGATAAATCAGCATTCTGCCGCCCAGCTCTTCCTTCGCCTCAATCAGCTTCGTCTTCAAATCACGCATGCCGCTATAGAAGGCGGTATACATCCCCGCAGGGCCACCGCCGATAATTGTCACATCATATAACTCCAGCTCATTGCTCATGATATACCCTCCTGTTGTATCGTTAATGGATTTGTGGATCGAGCCAGGCCTGCGTTGATTCTAGGATTTCGTGCGGGCTAGCAAATACAGAAAATAAGGAGCGCCAATGACAGCAACAACGATACCTGTTGGAATCTCTGAAGGCTGCAGAATCCAGCGGCCGATCATATCGGCCGTGATTACCAGCAGCGAACCAAGCAGCGCGGATGCCGGCAGCATCAGCTGATGCTGCGGACCGACCAGCCGCCGGGCCAGATGGGGCCCGACCAGGCCCACGAACCCGATGCCGCCGCTGACAGCCACACTTGCAGCCGCAAGGCCTACGGCGGCGGCGAGCAGGCGGAACTGCTCCCGTGTGACCGCCGCACCCAGCCCGGTTGCCGTATGCTCGCCCAGATGCAGCACGTTCATCACCCGTGCCTTATAGATAATATAAGGCAGCAGAATCACAATCCAGGGCAACAGAGACAGCACGAATTTCCAGCTGGTTCCCCAGATGCTGCCGGCCAGCCAGGTGGCCACGAACTGATATTTATCCGGGTCCAGCCGCAGGGTGAGCACAATCATGGCCGCACTCATTCCAGCCGCGACCGCAACTCCGGTGAGCAGCAGCCGGATCGGGGAAATCCCCTGGTGGCGCTTATAAGCCAGGGCATAGATCAGGGCGGCGGTACATCCTGCCCCGACAAAGGCGACAAGCGGCAGCACATAGACCGGAGCCGCCGACGTCGTCGGATAGAAGGAAACCAGCAGCATGACCATCAGCCCTGCGCCAGCATTAATGCCGAGAATGCCGGGGTCTGCAAGCGCATTACGGAATACCCCCTGCATAACCGCCCCGGATACGGCCAGACCCGCGCCGATTAGAACCGCGATCACGATGCGCGGCAACCGGAAATCAAACAGGATCAGCTCCTGCTTGTCCGTTCCCTGCCCGAACAAGGTGCGCAGCAGCTCCAGCGGAGTCAAACGTATGTGTCCTGTGTTCACACTGATCATGAATACAATCAGGATCAGAACGATCAATACGGCGATAACCGTCAGGCCATGTCTGGTTCTGGCAGGGTTCAAGGAAGCTGAACCGATGTTCTTCTTCATTACAGCTCCCTCCTTTCTTTACGAGCAAGATAGAGGAAGAAAGGTACGCCGATCAGTGCAATAATTGCACCCAGCGGAGTCTCTGCCGGAGGATTGACCATTCGCGCGGCCAGATCGGCAAATACGGCAAGCAAGCTGCCAAGGATGGCTGAGCAGGGGATAATCCACCTATAATCCACTCCGACAATATAGCGGGTAAGGTGAGGGATAATCAGACCAATAAACCCTACTGCACCCACAACTGCCACTGATGCCCCGGCGAGAACCAGCACAATCAGTGCCCCAGCCAGTTTAACCAGACCGGTCCGCTGCCCCAGCCCTTTGGCAATATCATCGCCCAGACTGAGCATCGTAATGGAGCGGGACAAGGCAATCGCCCCGAGAATAGCCACTGCGACCCACGGGAACATAATCTTCAGCTGGAACCATTTGATCCCGGCCACACCACCCGCATACCAGAAGGCGAGGTCCTGGCCGATCTTGAAATACAGCGCAATGCCTTCACTAAGGGCTGAGAGCAGCGCGCTGAAGGCCGCACCGGCAAGCACAAGACGGGCAGGAGTAAGGCCTCCCTGCGCCATAGAGCCTACCCCGTATACAATCCCAGCACCGAGTCCCGCACCCAAGAATGAGTACATGATCAGATACATAAACGACAGATTGGGGAAAAAAGCAAAACATACTGCAAGCGCAAACCCTGCGCCTGAGTTAATGCCCATCAGACCGGAATCGGCCAGCGGGTTGCGGGTCATTCCCTGCATAATCGCCCCGGCTACGGCGAAGCTCGCACCGATCATGGCACCGCCAAGCACGCGCGGAAGCCGCAGCTCGCGGATGATCTGGTGGTCAGTTAGATCAGGATTGAAGTGGAATACAGCTGCCCATACCACCGACAGCTTAATGTCAGCGGCCCCGAACGAGACAGAGATCGCCAGTCCCAAGACCAGGAGGGCCAGTCCACCGACAAGAACGAGCGTAGCCGCCCAAGGTCTGGAGCTTAATTGAGCCTTCCCCTTTTTTTTGTGCAATCCTATCCCTGGTGTAACCTGTTGATTCATGAATGTCACCTATTCCTATTTACTATGAAATTGATTCTCATTATCATCACTTTCTCATATTGTAGCTGAAATTGTCTTACTTTGGCAATGGACAAATGTGATCCCCCCGACAATTAAACATCCTCTACCTCCTGAGCAGCCTTCAAGAAACGCCAAACAGCAAGTCCCCTGTGGCGGAACTTGCTGTTTATTGATTGCCTTCATCTCAGGCTGGAACGGATGCAACACGCCCAACCGGGTAGCTGGTTCACAGGAGTTAGCTTGCCGACAGCTACTTCTTATTCTCTGTGTTCCCGCATAGATGTCCAGCGCCGTTAAGAATGCCGGCGGTTGCCTGGGCTGCCAATGCTTCCATCGACAGGCTAGAGCTCCGGCTCCATTGCAAGGCCGCTCCATAGATCGACCAGCTGAGCATAATCACAGTAAGTTTATTCTCCTCGCTGGCCGCTCCGCCTGCTCCGGTGTTCTGCTCCATAATGCCTTCAATAACCTGTGCGAGCCGGGAGATAATTTTCTCTTCCATCAGGGACATGACCGAGGAGGAGATTTTGTGGCAGCCTATTTTGACCGATGTGAAAAAATTGCATACAGCCATAATTAGCCGCTCCAGCGTATCGGTATTGAAGGTGCTGTGATCCATCTTCTGTACAGCGAGCTGCTGCTCGAACAATTCCAGAAACATCACCTCAAGCAGCATATATTTGTCCACATAATGTGCGTAAAAGGTCGCCCGGTTCATCGTCGCCCGCTCCGCAATGTCCTTGACGGTAATCGACTCGAAATCGCGTTCCATGATCAGCGCCATGAAGGCATCCTTAATCAGCTGTCTGGAGCGTTTCACGCGCGGGTCTTCCGTATTGGCAATCAACTAACGCACCTCTTTCCTCTATATATAATATAAACCAAGCTGCAGCTTAACCGGTTCGGCAACAGATTTCTGGAGGTGTTGTGTAACCATACAGAAGAGCTATATTGCTGGTTGACCGCTGAGCCTGTGAACCTTAGTATACTAAACAAGCGCTGACTAAGCAACACGCGTTGTTTTATCAGCTTATGATGGTTTATTAATTATAGTTACAATGGAGGAAACCACTATGCCAACGAATACCAAACAACTAACCGCGCTGATTACAGGCGCAAACAACGGAATCGGGCTAGAGCTTACACGCAAGCTATTGTCTGAAGGCTGGCAGGTGATTGCTCTGGTCCGTTCCGACTTCACAGCGGATGACCAGTCGATTCAGGAAGCCAGAACGCGCCGCCAGCTGCGGGTATATCGGGCTGATCTGACCGACTTCACAAGTCTGAAACCGGCCATTGAACAGATCAAGGGCGCCGAAGAATACATTGACGTGTTGTTCAACAACGCCGGCGGCAGCGCTCCGGCATTGGCCTATTCACCGCAGGGGCGCGAAATACAATTTGAACTGCACACCCTTGTGCCCTATGTGATGTATATGGAGCTTAAGGAGCTGCTGCAGCGCGGAACAAGTAAGACAGTCGTGAACACCTCAACCAGCGCTTTTAAATACGTCAAGGAGTTCGATCCCGTATTACTGGAGCGTCCCGCCAGCTTCCGCAGGCTATTTGGCTCCTATGCAGCAACCAAGCTGGCTCTATCGTTGTGGACCCGGGCCATCGCACCCCAAGCCGCTGCCGAAGGCATTCGTATTCTAAGTGCCGATCCGGGAGGAAACAACACGCTGCGCAAAGGCAAAGATTCAGGACTGCCGTTCTATGTGAAGCCCATGATGAAGCTGCTGTTCCCGCCGCCAAGCAAGGGAGCTTCCCTGCTCTATCATGCCGCAGCAAGCCAGGCCGCTCCCGGTTCCTTCCTGGTCAAGGGCAAGGAACGCGAGCTGAAATTCATTGCTCACGCCAATCAGGTACTGGAACGGATGCAGGCGCTGTATCGTGCCGAATTCAAAGACGATAACCGTATTAAGCCTGCCCGCTGACCGAGGCTCAGGAGCCAATCCCCACCTCAGCCAGCAGGCTGCGGGCATACCTTCCGGCATACAGTCTGTAGAACAGAAACTGCAGACACAGATACACGAAGCTCACCGCCACCGGGATAGCAATCGGCTGCAAGCCGCCGCCCGTAGACATCGGAACGCCGAGACGCTCACCAAAGAACACCGCCAGCGCTATCCCCGCCGCCGCAGGAACAAAGAACAGCAGAATCAGCGGCCCCCGCACCACTCCCTCCGCTTCTGCCGAGGTAATGCCGAGCCGGTGCAGCTTGCGGAATTTGAGCCGCTCCTGCTCCCTTCGGGTCAGGATGCTGAAGTGCAGCACCGCCGAGGATGCCCCGAGGAACAGCAGGCTTACTGTCAGCATCACCAGCACCGCAAACTGTCCGCCGTCTTCCAGATCCTGGTGTTCAACAATTCGGGACTGCGTGCCGAACACAAACCGATCCTGCCGCTGATCGTCATACCATTGCTTGCTGTGCTCCTGATTGTATTGATCCAGCGCATCATTCAGCTTGTCATTGATCGTACCTGTCTGCTTCCAGTCTTCGAAGCTGAACAGCTGGATGTGCCCAATTCTACGGGGCATTTCCGCCTTGATCGCGTTATAATCTGCTTCGTCAAGGATCACCTGAAGCCCGTTGATTACCGGTGGTAGACGGTTGAACAGCATCTCGACTACAGTGCCCTGGGACTGAAGACTGCGGTTCCCGGCAGCAAGCTTCAGCGTATAGTCAGCCATTTCAGGAATAGCATAATCGTAACCATCGTTCATGTCATATAAGGATAGATTGAGAAAATGCCCCGGCTTGACCTGATAGCTGCTTCCAGTCAACTTGTTAATTTCGTGGTCCAGGAAGAATTTCATTGTGAAGTCATCGACATATTCCAACTCCTTGTGCACTTGTAGCGGAGTGGGACCACTCTCTACAATCGCCTGAACCGCGTCTGCCGGAAGCTCGTTCTTGTCCATAACCTTCGTATAGGCAATATCATACGGATTATGCATCCGCGCTACGTCCCCGGAGCTGGCATCTATGAAGAACGTCATACTGCTGAGCAGCAGGCTCACCATCGCCAGAGTCGTGATCATAAACAGCACCAGCCGCGACTGGCCCAGCGTATGCTTCACATCGGAGCTGAATAGTAGATGCCGCTGACGCCGCGAAGCGAAGCGGGACAGGCTGTATTCCATCCAATCCCCCAGACTGCAGAGCAGCAGATATACTCCGGCAACGCAGCAGCCCAGGGTTCTGAAGAAAACCGTGTTTTCATAGGGATTGTGAATGTTCACATCCACTACGGCGTAGGCAATCAGCGCCAGGCCGAAGAAGCCGGGCAGCTTGCCTCTGAGCAGCATACGGTCTGCGCTCCGGGCTTCTTTCAGCAACGTCACAATATTGTATCTCAGCGAGACCAGCAGGCTGCCAGCAATGACAATGGCATATATGATCAGGAAATATAGCGCCGTGTTCAGGTAACTCTCTCCTCTCAAACTGAAGGAGACCTGGCCCAGATCCACCAGTTGAGAAACTATCAGATAGAAGAGTCCGGCAAATAACGTTCCCGCACCCAGTCCGGCAGCAATCGAACCCAGTGCAATCAGACTGTTCTCGAACAGAATTAGCAGACGGATATTGCCGGGGGTCATACCGAGGACCATGAAGAGGCCGTAATCACGTTTACGCTGCTTCGCGAAGGCGCTTTGGGCATATAGAATGAAGAATACCGAGAACACTTTAAGAATTAACAGAGGGGCATACAGGTTGCCCGATATCATCCCGTTCACCTTATAGAAGTCTTGGAAGTCAGGATTGTCGTTCAAGCTGGTGAAGGTGAAGAAGAACATGATCGTGAAGCTGCTGCACAGGAAATAGAGCAAATATCTTCTCAGATTCGCCTTAAAGATGCGCCAGAACATGCTGCTAAAGGTCATCCGCCTCGCCTCCCATAACAGCCAGATTCTCCAGGATAGTATCCAGAAAGGCGGTTCGCTTCCCATCCCGTTTAATCTCCAGATTCACCTCTCCATCCTTGATAAAAATCACCCGGCTGCAATAGCTGGCAGCAAAGGGGTCATGTGTCACCATCACGATTGTGGCTCCCTGCGCCTCGTTCAGTCTGGCGAAACATTTCATCACCGTGCTGGATGCCTTCGAATCAAGATTGCCTGTAGGCTCGTCCGCAAACAGCACATCCGGCTCATGAATCACCGCCCGGCTGATCGCTGCCCGCTGCTGCTGCCCGCCCGATACCGTGTAAGGATACTTGTCCCCCACTTCCCCGATCTCAAGCAGCTTCAAGGCGGCATCGGTGCGAGTATTGATCTCCTCCGCCTCCCGTTGGTCCAGCACCATCGGCAGCATCACATTCTCCCGCAGGGTCAGACTGTCCAGCAGATTGTAGTCCTGGAACACGAATCCCATCCGCTGCCGCCGGAACAAGGCCAGCTCATTACCCGACATCTTTCGCAGGCTGACCTCTGATATCCTCACATCGCCTTGATATTTTCTGTCGATGCCGCTAAGGATGTTGAGCAGGGTGGTTTTGCCGCTTCCGGAGGGTCCCATGATAGCGACGAACTCGCCGCTCTCCACGTTCAGACTAAGCCCTTTCAGGGCCTGGAAGCTGCTGCCCCTCCCTTTCCCCTTGTATTCCTTGCACAACTCTTCTACTTCCAGAATGGACATGCTTCATCCCTTCCCGTCTCTATGAAAGTGCAAACCTATAGCCATAATAGCCTATACTATCTACTTTCACATGTGACAAATGGAATATCTTACTAGATGGCAGCAATATCTCTTCGTCCAAAAATCAGCACCGCCGCCGCCAGACAGACTGCAATGATCACCACAGGAACAAGCACCACCGGAATATAAGCCTCGAGCCCTGACAGCCCTATAAGCTCAGAGTTCTTATAATACATGCCGGAGAATTTCATAATCATGGTGATCAGGGTATGATCGGAAATCACCTGCAGCCAAGCGGCCGAAGTCTCATCAATATACCCGGTAAGCAGCATATTACCGAACACAAACAGCAGGGTGAAGACAAGCACGGATGCCGTTCTGCGTACGATCATGGCTGCGAGCAGGACCAGCGCCGCAAATGCGGCCAGGTACAGAAAGTTGCAAGCGAGTGTAATCAGGAACTGGTGGAGCGTTGCCCCCGCTCCCTCTTGTCCTATGGATGAACCGGAGAAATAAGCTCCGGCCAGGCTAGCCCCCAGATACAGTCCAAAAAACAACAGCAGCCAGCCAAGCAGCACCACCAGCTGAATGATGTATTTGCCGAGGCAATAAGTGCTTCTGCTCTGACCGGAAGCCACAATTGGAATGACCGAGCCCGATTCGAACCCCTCGGTGAAAAAATACGCCGCCTGTGTGGGAATGACCAGATACAGAAACAGCGACAGCTTGGTAATCGAGTTCACCGCTTCCCACGGATTGGCCATTTCGAAGCCGAAGCGGATGCCCAGCCAGATCGGCAGCGCCGTGCCTGCGAGCAGCAGCAGCAAGGAAATGCCGTGGATAATGGGGTCTTTGCGCAAATAATAAGCTTCCGCTCTCATGAACTGCTGCATCACTTCCCGCCCCCAATCAGCTTCATATAGTAGTGCTCCAGATTCGGCGCCGACAGATGAACCCCCTCCAGCCGGACCCTGTGCTCCAGCAGAACAGACATCAGCTGCTCCATATCGATGCTGTCGCTGGGAAGGGTAATCTCTCCGCTCTCCGTCACCGCAATATCTGCCAGCGACAGCTGCTCTCGCAGAATCTGCAGCACGGTGTCCTTGCTTCCGGTCTGGATGCATATCTTGCTCTTGGCGGAAGCCATTAACTCGCTGGCTGAGATCTCCTGAATGAACCGTCCGCGGTGAATGAAGCCGAACCGGGAGGCCAGCAGCTGCAGCTCACTGAGAATATGACTGGAGATCAGGATGGCTACCCCTTGCTCCTGCGCAAGCTGCTCCAGAATCTGCCGCACCTCCATAATGCCTGTGGGATCAAGACCGTTGATCGGCTCATCCAGCACCAGAAATTCCGGACGGTTCAGCAGGGCAATCGCCAGCCCCAGCCGCTGGCGCATCCCCAGCGAATAGCCGGAGACTCGCTTGCGCCCGGTGTCGCTCAAAGAGACTGCCTGCAGTACCTCGCCAATTCTGCTCCGCTGCTTAATGCCGTACATTCGGCAATAGAAGCCCAGGTTCTCCTCCGCATCCAGATGCGAATACAGGGAGGGCATTTCTATCAAGAACCCGACGCGCCTGCGGGCCTGATTCACTTGCCTCGCGCCGGATTGGCCAAAAAGTGAAAATTGTCCTGACGAAGGATGCACCAGCCCGCCGATGATTCGCATCAGCGTGGTTTTGCCGGCTCCGTTCTCGCCGATGAACCCGTAAATCTCGCCTTGCCTGATGGTCATATGAATGTCCTGAAGCGCATGTGCGCTGCCGTACTTTTTACATAATCCGTTGGCTTCAAAGATGGTTGTACTCAACGTAGGCTTCCTCCTTAGATATCTTCTGCTGACCCATTAGTAATATCATAGCTGCGGCCAGTGCGCAGACCGATTGTCAGAATCAGGAGGGATGATGTAATATTTAAGACAAAATTCCCCATCCGTGACACGGCTGACCGAAAGGAGAATGAACTTGATTCACATCGCAGTGTGCGAGGATGATCTGTCTGCCGCCGAGCAGGCGGAGCAATGGATTCTGGAGCTGCAGACACAAGTGAGTGAACCGCTTGCGGTATCGATCTATTATTCGGGTGAAAGCTTCGTCCGTGCGGTCCGGGACGGCTGCCCTTTTGATATTATTGTGATGGATATTGAGCTGGGCGGGATGAACGGTATTACGGCGGGAGAGCTGCTGCGGAAGGATGACGGCAATGATCACGTGCAGCTGATCTATATGTCCAGCCATGAAGAGTACCATCTGCAGCTGTTCGACGTGATGCCCTCAGGCTTCATCCGCAAGCCGGTCCAGCCGGAGCTGTTCCGCGACAAGCTGATTCAGGCTGCCCGCAAAGCGATCCGCCGAAGAGAGCAAGGTCAAACAAGCTTCCTCCCCATCCAGTTGAAAGGGAAAGAAGCCTTGGTGCCTTACCGTGATATTCTGTATCTGGAGAGCAAGCTCCGCAAGGTGCTGCTGCATGCTAAGACAGGGTGCCTTGAATATTACAGCACCCTGAAACAGGAAGAGCAGAAGCTGCGGGGGGTTGAATTCGTACGCATTCATCAATCGTATATCGTTAACTTTGCTCAGGTCAGGGAAATCCGCGCCAATACTCTCTTGCTACTTACCGGCCAGGAGCTACCGATCAGCGGTAAATACCAAACCCCTGTCCGTACAGGTTATCTGAAATTTAGGAGCGATCTGGTTGAATAATAATCCCTTGCTCGAAGAGATCTTCTATGCGCTTTCTCTGCCTCTGCTGCTGCTGGCCATTCATTACTTCTACAGCCGCTGCTTTGTCTGCCGTATAGAGCGGAAGCCGCTGCTTGTATTCTGCTACACGATGTATGGGGTCTGCCACCTCCTGCTTCACCACAGCAGCTTGCCAGCCGGAGTTACGCTTGGCCTGAATATTGGCTCCATTGCGCTGCTGGCGGCCCTTTATCGGGGGAGCCTGTTCTGGAGAGTCTGCGGGGGTCTGTTTCTGTTTGCCCTTATGATGTTATGCGAGATGATGATCCCGGTCTATACCACTATTGGATATATCCTGGTGCTGTTTGTATCCAAGCTGATGCTCTTGTTCCTTGTCTATATCTGGGTTCGAATAGCCAAAGCCTACGGAGAAGGCCATCTCTCCGGCTGGTATTCGGTCCCGATGATCTGTTGTCCGCTGCTTATTCTTGTAGGCGTACCTCTATTAGCCCATCATTCCATGTTCCTTGACAATCCTTCCCTGTTCACCTTCACTTCAATCGGACTGCTGCTGATCAATTTCCTCTTATTCGCGCTCTGCGACCGGGCCTTGTCGGCTCAAGCGGCCCAGCATAGGAACCGGCTGCTGGAGCAGCAGAATGCCTATTACGTCAACCAGTATCTGATGACCCGTGACCGGCAGCAGGAGACGAATCAGTTCCAGCATGATTTCAAACATATCCTGCTTGGCCTGCGGGCCAAGTGGTTATCTGGCGCGGAACAGGAGACACTGCAGGAGCTGGATGCGCTGCTGGGCCGCTTCGAGCAGCATTCGGGCATCTGCAGCAGCGGCAACCTGATGATCGACTCCATTCTGAATTACAAGCAGCAGGCTGCGAAGGCCGCCGGGATTACCTTCTCCCACGACCTGAAGGTCCCTCCCGGAATGGAGCTGGACACGGTAGCAATCAGCGTGATTCTCGGCAACACGCTGGATAATGCAGTGGAGGCCTGCACCGCCAATCCTGCCGGGGAACGCTACATCAACATTCAGATGCAGTACCTCAATGAGAGCCTGTTTATCCGTGTCCAGAATCCGTACAGCCAACCTATCACCAGACTTGCTAACGGGGACATAGCCACAACCAAAGCAGACAAGCAGGCCCATGGCCTCGGCCTCAGCAACATGCGCAAAATCATCGCCGATGCTAACGGATTGCTGGATATCTCGGTAGAGCAGCAGCTGTTTACGGTTGAAGTGGTGCTTTTTAATATCGCTAGGGCTGCCAGTTAAAATTAAGGTTCCTACTTAGGTCCCCGTGAGGATTTAGTATATTACTCCGGAACTCCTGTCAGGTAGCGCGAAACTGCAACTATTTCTGAGTAAATCGATTCTTTCTTAGGATGTAGACTGCTACTCTGGAACCTTCAGAGAAAATAGATGCGAAACTGCAACTAATTTCAGCCGAAGCACCCATGATCAGGCAAATAAGTGCGAATCTGCAACTATTTCGGGGAAAATTCATGCTGTAACGCTCAAACCTCGAAATTAGATGTGTTATCGCACTTATTTGCTCCAAAACGGAAAAAATCGGTGAATTAGATGCGTTATCGCACTTAAATCGGTGGTGGACTATTGTGGCGATCAAGACACCAGGTCTTGGATGCCCCTATCTTATGGAGGCCTAAGCAGGAACAAATTAAGAGGCAATCAAGCTTGCTGCAGCAGCTCCCGGGCCAGATTCTGGCGGGCGATATGTCTGCCGTACAGAATAAACACCACAACAGCCAGCCCGATGATGCCGGCGGACAACATCAGCAGCGAAGGATAATCGACATATAACTTCGTATTACCGTCCAGCAGCCACATAGAATACGTCATCAATAAACCCAGCAGTGCGCCGAAGCCAAGCCCCATACTGAGATAGAGCAGAATCTGGGTCAATATGATCTGCACCACCCCTTTTCCGTTCACTGACAAGGTTCGGAGGATGGCGTATTCCTTACGTTTAGCGTAGATGTTGCTGATTAACGTACTGAACACTCCAATGATCACCCCGATAATTACGGTCACAATCACGAGGATAAAAAAGGACCAGTTCTGGTAGAACATCTGCCGGCTCTGCTGCAGCGTATCTTCGTAAGAGGAGGTCTGGAAGCTGCTGAACTCCTGCTGCAGAGCTGTCCTAACCTGATCGATCTGCCCGTTAGATTCAGGTGTAACCAGAAATCTATAGGTAGTGTTATTAAAGAAGCGGGCATCCTGCCAATCAATTAATACATCCGCTGGCGTAAAGGAGAATTCAGGAGCGATGTAGGCTACCTGGGCTTGACCAACGGGCAGCCTGTGCTGATCCGGAACAGAATATCGTCCGAGCTCAATAACCGAGCCTTCGATTAATTGATATTGGTCTGCAAACGACTGGGAGATTATGATCTGCGATATCTCCTTGTCCAGCTCCAGCTCTGGCAGCAGCCCCTGCTTCATCAGAGCAGACATGTCCGCGCGTGCAGTGTTCGTCCAATGATATCGTCCATCGACATACAGGTCTGCCAGGCTTCCACTTATGCTGACGAAGCTGGCTTCAGCGACGCCAGCCTGCTCCAGAATCAGCGGCTTCAACTGCTCCGGGCTGGGTGCTTGCTCCCGGTTGCCACTGTATTCCATAACAATGGGTGCAGGAAATGATTCTGCCAAAAAGCTCTCTTCATTAACTTGGAACGTATGAAGAATAGATGACCCAAACACCATAATCAGCATCATGGAGGATACAGTGAGGATCGCGAAGCTGTTGCGCCGGATCTGCGGAATCATATTCTTCACCGCGACCAGGGAGGTCCGGCCTCCCAGCCGTTCCACCGCAGGAAGGATACGTCTAAACATCCCTGCTATGTATAGCGGGAAGAGCAGCGCAAGACCTAGCACTACAGCTAACACTGACAGCAGCAGCGCCAGCGCACCTGCTCCTTCACTGGGGGCCATTACCTTGGCATACACGAAGAAGAGCAGTGCCAGTGCCAGCACCACTTTGCCTCCTTTACCACGGGGTCCGACAGACCGGAAATCGCCGTCCTCATTAAGCTGGATAACTTGCAGCGGCAGAATTCTGGAGTTCCGCAAGACAGGAACCAGAATAAACAGCTCGATCAGCAGCATAGCGCCGCCCATGATCAGCAGTGCGGAGAGGTGATCGAATGCAGCGGACGGCAGCGGCACATCATAGATTCGGTTCATCAGGCGGTGCACACCTGCACCCGCCACCATGGACAGAAGATATCCGATCAAGGCGCCGACCACGTTCATGAGGGTCGTCTGAATCAGAAGGATCATGAACAGATCACCGGTCTTTGCACCCATCGCCCGCATAACGGCAAACTGCTGCTTGTAGGCATACATAAACAACTGGAAGTTCGAGGCGATCAAGAGAGCAGTGCAAAGCAGCAGGATAACGGCCAGAACTCCGACGAACCGGGTCTGGATGATCAGCTGGTTCTGTTCCAAAGCTGAAGCGGTATCAAGGCCAAACAAATACATGAACATGGTGATAATGACAAACACCGACAGGGCAATACTGAAAACCGAAGCCGCCGCAATGGACGGGTTGCGCCAGAAGAACCGCAAGGCCAGCCCCCGGATCGAGCGGATCATCGCGTCCCCCGCAGGATCTGCTCGAACTTCTTCAGAATCACTGGCAGATCCTGTTCTCTGTCTGTCGTCGTATATTCATCCACAATATAGCCGTCATGAAAGAACAATATCCGGTCCGCATAGGCCGCGATATTGACATCATGGGTGACCAGGAGAATGCTCTGGTTCAGCCTGTTCTTCATGTCCACCATCACGTTCAGAATCTCATTTGAGGTATTGTGGTCGAGGTTCCCGGTGGGCTCATCCGCCAGAATGATCGGAGGAGACATAATCAGCGCACGCCCGATGGCCACCCGCTGCTGCTGTCCTCCCGACAGCTGAACTGGCCGGTGCTTGCGCCAGGAGGTCAGCCCCACCAGCTCCAGCATCCGGCTGGTTCGCTGCTCCACTTCAGGATGGGGTAATCCGGACAGAATCAGCGGCAGCGCGATATTCTCCTCCACTGTCAGATCCTTCAGCAACTGAAACGACTGAAAGATGAAGCCGATATTTTTGCTTCTATATTCCGTTGCCATCGGTTCGGTGAACATCTCGTCTTGCCGCACTCCATGCAGCGAGATCGTCCCGCTGTCCGGCGCATCAAGCGCGCCCAGGATACTCAGCAGGGTGCTTTTGCCTGAACCGCTTGTGCCCATAACAGCCAGCATTTCGCCTTCCGCCAGCTCGAAGCTGATCCCCCTGAGCGCCTTCACCCCTGTCCCCGTCCCTGCCCCACTGTACGTTTTGGTTAAATTGCTTACCTCCACGATCATCTTACGTTTGCTCCCGTTCATCTCTGTTTCTAGCATTTCTAGCATTTGACCATCCCCTTTGCAGAACAAAATGAAGAGATTGAGTGCATCTCCAGATTATTCTATACTTAGATCAGATGTCAAATTGTGGAATAGTCAACCAGCCCTCCCCCGCAATCATCCCACCGCCAAGCTACTGAATGACCCTGCAGATGCAGGCCGCCAAACCATTGATCCATGCCTTGAACCGCTATGCGGTCCGCCAATCCGGCCAGAACCTGCTCGCCCTGCGAGGTCAGTTGAACGCGGCGATTCAGTACATCCGGCACCTGCCTCCACGCTAAACTGCTTGTTTCCCCTTCCATGCGCACCAGAGGATGATCCCCCTCCCCCAGCACCTGCAGATAACGGAAGAACTCCAGATCACCCATCCCCAGCAGATGCAGAAGATCGGTGACGCGCCGGAATAACTCCACTAGGGCGCAGCTTCCTTTTTGCAAAATCTTCAGCGTTGTCTGCTCACATCTACCCAAGCCATTACGCACCGAAGGAAGACGGGTGAGATGGGCTTGGAACGCATCATGCATAAAAAGCAGGCCGGCTGCTGTCAGCTCCTCTCTTCGTTGCTCCAGCAGTCCAGCCATGAGGCTCGGGTCCGGCGAGGCATACGCCTGCCAGAACTCACTGCCCAGCTCCATTTCCCGCCGCCCGATGCTGCGCCACGTTCCGTTCAGGGTCTTCAGCTGTGCTTTGGTGAGCTGGCCAAGCCCATGAAACAACTCAATCCCCGGAAACTCCCCAATGCAGAGCAGGCTGAACCGGGTATTGCCGTGCTTTTGCCCCTTGAACCAGTGCAGCAGATAAGCCAGCATGCTCTGGTCAAACAGGTCATGTTCAAACCACAGCACCACCTCATCGTATTTCTGGAACCCGCTAATGCTGCTCTCCTGCTGCTCACAAGCCGCCTTATACTCAGCCGCAGGAATGCCCAGACTATGCTCCAGCACCTCAGCCCGCAAGGCCCGTTCCTGTTCTCCTGCCGGATTCACGAATATCGGCCCTGCCGGGTACACCTCTCTCCAGACCAGCACCTCTCCCTGAACAATCCCTTGCTTCAGCATGTCACCCACATGGTCTCCATTGACAATATGCAGCATTTTTCTGCCTCCTTCATAGAATAGGTTGAACATGGAAGCAAGATCGGCTACAGGCAGCGCTCCCCTCAGCTTGCGGCGGGCATCAAACAGACGTTTCTTCAGCGTCGCCACCGGAAGGTCCAGATAAGCAGAAATTTCTTGTAGCGAATACCCGTAGTAATAAAAAAGCTCTACCGGCACCCGCAGCTTCGCAGACAAATGCCCCACCGATTCACGCAAGGCCCGCTCGCCTTCTCTCCGTTCAGCCAGTTCTGCAACGCCCGGGGCGTCTGTTGGCCTTTGCACCGATTCATCCAAGGGTTGCAGCTTGTGTGTGCTGCGCCGCAGCTGCCTGTGGCATTGCCGGACCACAATGGTCTTGAACCATCCCGGAAAAGCCGCAGGCTCCCGCAGGTTTTTCAGATTGAGATAAGCCTCAATGGACGCCTCCTGGACCACATCCTCCGCCAGCTGAACATCTTTCAGCATGTCATAAGATACTGCGTAAGCCATCCCGCGCATATGCTGCATCAACTGCCCAAACGCCTCATCATCTCCCTGTTGTGCCTGTTCAATCCACTGCTGCATAGCTGCCGGACCTCTTTTCTTCATGTTCTTATGTATAGGTGCCGTTTGGGGATGAGAAGGTTACAGATTTCAGCTGGATGCAACGGAATACTTGGAATTCGCACTTGCTTATGCCAAGGCGCATCAGCATCTGGTGGAGAAGGAATATGCTGCTGTACTTGAAACCGCCGTTCAACTCAAAAACTGGACGGAGAGAACGCCACTGCCGGCCACAGGAGCCAGTTATACTCACAAGGAAGCAGCCCGCCTGTTAGGAGTCACGCCTGAGGTCCTGCGCAATTGGGAACGCAACGGGCTGATCGGCATCCCCAGAGGACATAACCAATCCCGCATCTATGGGGATGAGGAGATCACAAGGCTCCGCATTATTTAAATGTTAAGGCAGAATCATTACAGTATAGCGGCGATCCAGCGCAGTCTAGCCCTATACGACAGCGGAAACCACAGCGGCGCCATCCTTCGGCTCAACCAACCGGCAATCGATAACGAAATCGAATACGTAAGTGCAGGCGACCATTGGCTGGACACCCTCAGCACCTTGTCCATAAGCTCGGAGAAAATCAAACAAATCGTCATGAACAAACATATCCCCACTCTGCAGCTTACACCAAACTTATCTCCTGCATTCCCTAGAAATTATAATGAGGGTGATGTAAAAACCTTGTAACACCGTGGTTTTTCCTGTTAGGAATGATAGACTTGATATTTCCAACAAATTTAAGGTTACTACTTAGGTCCAGCGTGAATTCAGAATGTTACCTGGAATGTTCGGAGCAAATAGATGCAAAACTGCAACTAAATTTAGCCGGATCACCTTCAACGGATGAATAAGTGCGATTGTGCAACTAATTTTGAGTAAATCCAGCTTATTTCGCTCAGAAGGCCAAATTAGATGCCTTTTTGCATCTATTTCACGAAAAACGGAAAAATCATGCTAATTAAGTGCGTTTTCGCAACTAAATCAATGATCGAACTTTTGAAACCACCCCAGAGCTAAGTCTATCCTGCTCTCAGCATACCGCGGCCTAAGTAGTAACAATTTAAGTAACTAAAAGCATCGAAAATACCGTGCCTGCATTAGTAGGGCTTACCTCGTTATAATTTGGGCGGGAATTCAGGTTATCTCTTAGAATTAATTTATATAATAATTGCAGTTCAACAATGAAAAGACCCTGAGGTTTCTCCACCCTCATGGTCTTTACGCCTTTAAATTTGTCCTACTAATATAGTTGTTTTAATTCTTGTTCTGGGGCTGAATCCGTTCCAATATTTAAAGTTTCTGTTTGAGCAGCTTCCAAAGCTCCCTGATCTGAAGGTTACAGAAGCACTGGACCTGTTGTTGCCTTTGTCGCCCGCATTGCCGCCGATCTGTCGGGTATTAACGTCCTGACCTCATTTTATTTTCAGCCCTCATCTTGATGTCAAGGTGGGGGCTATTTGACGCTTACAAAAAGCCCAATCGGTTTTTCCACCGTTCGGCCTCTTTGCTGCACCTCCAACAAGGGAAAATCTTGCAGCAGCTACGGCTCGATTCCCCATACGAGCTTACCTTTCTGATACAGCGTAACTTTGTTCCAGTCGTTGAACGACGTCTTCTTCCCGTCGAACGAGTAGTCGTCCGTCTTGTTAAAATCCGACCAGTCGCTTTTGGCGATACGCACCTGGATGTCGCCGGATTGGCCACCCGCCGAAATCGATCCGGCCGACACAGCGAACCGGATTTCCAGATACCCATCTGTGCCTGTTCGCGCCGGTTCGATCGATGCGAACGTTCCGCCTACTGCGTTTGTGCCGACCTGGGCCCAATCACACCAGAATTCGAGCTCCTCGATACCGTCTTTCGTGAAGTAGTAGCGGAGCTTCACGTCACTCAGCGGAACGTCCGTCTTTCCGGTATTGGTGATGTTGAACGTCGCATAAATCATATTGTCCTCTGCCGCGCCGCTGTTGCTCGTTTTGTATTGGACGACGAGTCCCTCGACCAAGTCCGTTCCGCCGCTCGCAGGCGCCGTCGAGCCTGCTGCCTGCTTCGGAGCGGCCGACTTGCCTCCGCCGTTCACGGGCTTCATGACCCTGGCAAGCATTTTTTGCTTCGGCTTGTTCCATGTCTGCCAATCGTCTAACAGCAACCCACCGGTATCTCCGCTGTTCGGATTCAGGCTCCAGTATGTCCAATACAGATCATTCCGGCCGATGTAGTCGACAAGCGCGTTTTGCCACTTGCCCTCCTTCGAAGCCGAATCGACGCTGCGGCCGCCGAACTCCCCAAGCAGTATCGGCGCGATTTTTTCCTTGTGGATGTAGCCCCAATTAGCATCCCATACACCGGACAGATTGGCGGGAAATTTCCGATCGGCGAACCACGGCTGCGACGAAACACCCGGGCCGTAATCGTGCGGTGAGTAAACGAGCCGGTTTGGCACTTTCAGCCGGACCGGATATTTGCGGACACCCTTCAGATTGCCGCCCCACCAATAGGAGCCGCTCTGTCCATTTACATTCGCGTCCACTCCTTCCACAACAATCAGCCAGTTCGGATTGACAGCGAGAATCGCATTGCCCGCCCGTTCCGCAGCCAACCGCCAGTCACTGGCTGAATCACCGCAGCCCCAGCATACGGAACCGTGCGGCTCGTTATGCAAATCGGCGCCGATCACCGTGTCGTTAGCCAGGTAGCGCTTTGCCAGCATCGTCCAATCTTTAATCCATGTCTTTTCTGGAACCAATTGCGTATACCATCGCTCCGCTTGCCCCGAGGCGGTTGGGCGGTGACGGTCAAGAATGATTTTCATACCGCGCTTTCCCGCCTTCTGAACGAGCTTGTCCAGCAGTTGGAGCGGCGTCAGCCCCTTCAGGTCGGGATTTTTCACATAGTCGATCCCGCTTGGCTTTTTACCAGGCAGCAGCATTTCGTTTGTATACGGAATACGCAGCAAGTTGTACCCTTCTTTTGCAAGCTGGTCCAACATGCTGTCCATCGACCGCATCCACAAGCCGTGGGGAGAAAAATTGTCCGTCTCAAATCCGAACCAGTTCACCCCGTTGAAACTAGCCGGTTTGCCCTGCGCATCGACGATGCGGTTGCCTGACGTGTGGTAGTAGCCCAAAGACGATGTGGGCTTGACTGCAGCAGTCGCCCCGGTGCCCAAGACGAGTACGGCCGCCAACAGCAGGCAGGTTCCTATCCGTTTCATCCGATACTCCCTTTCTATTATCCGGGATTAAACTTAGGCGGGTAGTGTATAGCCTCGCAGGTACATCGCGCCTGTAATGGCCTGCTCTTTTAATATATCGGATAATCAGCGCAGTTGCTGTAAATACATCTTATTATGTAGTCAATCTCGTTCCACCTTAATTCATTCTTTTAATCAAATTCCCATTGGTATCATATTTATAACGTGTAACTGTGCCATCGGACATTCTCATCTCCTCTAATCTACCGTTTGCATCATACTTATATTCTGTTGGCGTATATGTCTTGTAAGGTAGATACAGCCGGTTCTGGGGAACAACCTGCCTTCTCTGTGTGAGACTGGACCAGGACAGCATAGCTACAGCTCCTACACCGTTCTCGAAATATTCAACTTTGATGTCATATCTTTGATCAGCATTTAAGGTGATAGGAACACTAATTAATTCACTGGCCTGTGTCTCCCACTTATCGATCAGCAATTGCCCATTTACCCAAAGACGGGCACCATCATCTGAAGATAAATAGAAGGTGTACGACTCACTGTAGGCAGGACTAACTGTACCGCTCCATCGCACAGAGAATGTGTCTGCTTCCATAGATGGGTCTGGCGAACTGTCCCCCCAGTTGTAATCCAGCGTTGCATCTGTACGCTTGAATTTAAGATCCGTTAAATCCATATTGTTATAATATTCTGCCTGAAGACCTACCCCAGACCTTTCGTCAAGTGGATACAATTGACTTTGTGGCACAATTTCTTTCATTTGGCTTGGACTTTCCCACAACAACCCTATTGAAGCTCCACCCAGATTCTCAAAATACTCGATTTGTATGTCATATTTTTGTCCAGCTTGTAAGGAGATTGGTTTACTCACAAATTGACCCGCCTGAGACACCCATTGATTAACCAGTAGTTTCCCATCTACCCAAAAGCGTAATCCGTCATCCGAATAGAAAGAGAAGGTATAACTTTCGCTATATTTAGGTTTAATTGTTCCACTCCATCTTGCAGAAAAGGTATCCGCTTCCACCGAGGCATCGGGTGAACCTTCTGACCAATTAAACTCGATAAGGGGATCTGTACGGGTTAAACTTAATACTTTTAGATCTTTGTTGTTGTAATACTCCCCTCGAAGCCCCACTCCCGGCAATGCTATAGATGGATATAACTGGATTTGTGGCACAATCTGTTTCGTCTGGCTTGCGCTAGCCCATTGAAGTATAGAAGCTGCACCACCCGTATTCTCGAAATATTCAATTCGAATATCATAATTTTGTCCTGAGACTAATGAAATAGGCAAGCTTGTTAGTTCCCCGGCTCGTGTTAACCATTTATCAATCAATAACTTTCCGTTAATCCACAGCCTTAGACCATCATCTGAGTTGATGTAAAAAGTATAATTTTCACTGTATTTAGGTTTAATCGTTCCACTCCATCTTACCGAGAATGTATCCGCTCCTATAAAAGGGTGAGGAGAACCCGATCCCCAATTATGATTCACTGTAGAATCGACTCGTGTTAATTTCAGACCGGTTAAGTCCATATTTTCGTAATATTCACCTTTTAGCCCCGTGCCAACTGTCTCTATAGGAGGAGACAATTGACTTTGTGGTACAACCTCTTTTTTTTGACTGGGACTTGACCATTGCAGTTCAGCTGTTGCTCCTCCTCCATTTTCAAAATATTCAACATGAATGCTATAACTCTGTCCGGCAGTCATTTTAATAGGTGAGCTGGATAGTACACTAGCTTGCGTCACCCACTTATCGATAATTAACTGACCATTAATCCAGAGCCGTACACCATCATCTGAAGCCATATCATAGGTGTATGTTTCCGTAAATCTAGGTTTAATAGTACCTGTCCATCGTACAGAAAAGTGATCAAGTTGGATGGATGCTACCGGAGAACCCTCTCCCCAATGGAAGTTTATATTGGCATCTGTTCTTGTCATTTTCAAATCAGTAAGTGCCATATCATTGTAATACTCACCCTTGAGACCTGTGCTCGCAGCAGATAATGATGTAAGTTGTTTCGCTACTACTAAGCCGGTTACGAGTTGTACCCGCCCTCCTAAACAAGTGAACACGATTACAATGGATAGTAAGGATATTAGGATTTTTCTTATTGTTTTCACATCAAATTTCTCCTTTGGTTATTATTTCTTCTCAGCAGCCTTACCAAGCAAATTACCATTAGAGCCATGAGCAATGAATACATTATCTTCAGTTTTCCGTACATGGATACTTCTAGTAAATTACCAGCTTTTACAATCATACGATATATAGAGTATATTTCAACACAGGAAACATTCTGATTTCGTACAGGCACATACAAAACTTCTGTTATAAAAAAGCCTGCGCAACCGCAGGCTTTTTAAATATATCTATTTCTAAACAATTACTTTTCTCAAAAATCTATTACAACCTATCCACATTTCCTTACCAAATTTTCCATTATATAAGTAGTTTATCCCATCATTCATACAAGAAGCGTCCCCGCATTTCAAACAGGCTAGGCAGGATAAAAAACTACATGGCTTTCTTTAGTCAAAAAACCACATGGAGTAAAAACTCACATGTGGCAATGTACTTACCTAGCCGATTGAAAAGCTTTTATTACCGCCTCTCCAAGAGAATCATAATTAGAGTCAGTCGATAGGATTATGTAATCCTTACCTTCGCTAACGTAACCGTTATTCTTACGGATTGTCGGTTTTAGTGTATATATGTTCTTTTCTTGATCCATGATAATAATCACATTGAGATGTAGTTTTCTAAATTTACTATACGGTTTTATTCCAAGTACTTCCTCTACACTTCCATCAACTTCTTCCGTCCAATGGGGATGTCTGATACAATCTTGAAACATTTTTGCCAAGGCCTCTCCTAAATTGCCGTAATTTATTGGTGCAGAAAGTATTTCAACACGGTTTGTTGAGGAATTAAGACCTAAATCATTTGTAGCAGTTGCATTTAAAAATATATCCCCTTGTTTATTCTGATAACTCGAAACAATGTAATAGACCAAATAAATCTTCTCCTTATTTTACAATTGTAGTAATAATAGATATACCGAAGTTCTTAGCATATTCAGTAGCGTCGATCAAAGCTTGAACTTGCGATGAGTTCATTTTTACATTAGGTATAGCTATCTGAAACATCTTGCTATCGTACATTGATTGATCCAAGATCATTTTCTTACCATTTGTTCCTATACCTTCAACTGTGGTTAGACCGTTCAAGGTACGTATATCTTTTTTCAACTGACTTAACCACGCCCCTGCCTTTTGATAGCTGCTGCCTATATCATAACTCTTAATACTTGTGACAACTCGATTACTAAGTTTATCCACAGTTGGAAAAGCGGCACCTAGATTGTTTCCAAGAAGTGCATCTATTTTTAATCCACGAGTAGACCACCCCATTTTCCATACATCCTCCCCAGCGTTTACAACACTGATAGTAGTCTTTATTGATTTTGCTGCAAATGCCGCTTCTATTACCCCTCCTATATACTTTAACCCATAGCCTGCCCCTTTTAGCCCCATTGATATTTCCATGCCTGCTGGTCCAAATGCATTAAGATTGTCTAATCCAGTATTCAGATAATTCGCCATATTTTTATATAATGCATCGACATTAGCTGCTTGTTCAGCCCGAACCCTTGCACTACAAGCTGAGTCGCCTAATGAACATTGTTGTCCCCAATGCCCTGTTGGATCACTAAATATTAAAGGATTATTGTATACATATGTATACAAATTCTGCGTCAGCGGATTATTAATCTGCCCTTCAACCGTATCCTCATTCAAAAACCGTCCCATACTCGGATCATAATACCGTGCCCGCAGATAATACAGCCCGGTCTCTTCATCATAAATCTCCCCCGTGTACTTAAACGGATTCGAAATCCCTTCGGTTTGGTTGGTAATGTTACCCCATACGTCATATGAATACGAATTCACCGGCTTACCGCTCGTATCTACAATCTGCACCACGTCGCCGTGACCGTTATACAGGTAATAGTAATCTTTGCTCGCAGTCTTATCCTTCTTCACCAGCACCCGGTCTCCGCGCACATAGTTCGCCTTCTGGCCGTTGCTCTTCTCCTCGGTAATGACTTCCCCATTAAAGTTGTAGTTATACTGAGTGTGCACTCCACTCGTCGATTTTTTGAACCGCAGTCCGTCGGCGTAGTACGTGAAGCTGGTTGTACTGCTGCCTTTAGTCAGCGCGGTCAGGGTATTTTGCAAATCGTACGTATAGCTCGTGTCTTCAAACACCGCCGGGCTGCTGACGCTTTGCTCTTGGGTCAAACGGTTTCCCCTCACATCGTACGTATAGCTGTCTCGCCCCCGCCTGGGTGCACGGTCGTTATTAAGCGGTTCAGCGCATCATATGCGTACGTTGTCGTTTGAGTCGTTCCATCGATTTTCGTTTCCGTGGACGAGGTAATATTTCCATTGTTGTCGTACCCATACACATATTTGGAGAGTATCGTGCTGCCTTTTTTGTTCGTCACACTCTCGATCCAGTTCAGCGCTTTGTTGTTGGTATATTCGGTCTTCAGCACACTGCCGTCCGTTAGTGCCGGATACGTGATATTCTCAAACATACTTACCAATTACTTCGCCAATGTAGAGAACTTAGATAAATCATGTTCCAATTCTTTTAATAAATCATCAATATTTTTAAATTGTTTAGTCTTTACAAGAAGTGTATTTTCACTTTCAATGTCAACAATAAAAAAATCATAAGTAAAATCTGACAATATGGAAACAGAAGCCATATAATCCTCATGGGATAATGCATACTCTAATTTTGAATATCCATATATAACCTCACTTTCGACAATTATTTTATTCTTCATATCGATAATTAGATTTTCAATAAAGTGTTTTATTAAATCAAACATTCTCTCACTCCTCTGGTTATTTTTTAATATCAATAATATTAATGTTACTTCCAAATGGAGCCGGAAGAATTTGACCTTTCTTTTCCGCCAATTTAATTTGCATCTGATTCTTTGATTTGACCAATGACCATCCAAGTTCTGCATCTTTTGTCATGAGCAAAGAAGAATCAATATCGAATTCAACATATAAATCACCTTTATTAGCTTGTCTTTCGTATCCACTTTTTCCATTCGTAAGTACATTTGTTCTCGGAATTATTCCATTTTTGGCAAAGACGTCATACTCGGCTTTTGACATCCATTGACCAACCCGTTGAGTTGATACCGTATTAGCGATGCCTTTGGTTACAACTTTACTACCTTCTTTAATCCCATACTTCTCCATAATGCCTTTAGACAAACCGCCTTGGCCGCTACTTTCCATAAATAATAGTAAACTTCCATCATCAACATAAGTAACAAATGAAAGTGTAAGCCGCATGGTAAGGACTTGATCTTTAGTGAGACCTTTTCCTGAGTTTGCAAGTTTGTCGAAACCTAGACGATCCCTATCACGCCACGCAAGATAATAATCCCATGCTACACTACCATCCTTGTTGTATAACACACCATTTGAACCTAAAACTCTAGTTTCAAATCCAGATCCTCCCATTTCATGTGAATGTCCAGATGGGTCACTATAAATCAACGGGTTATTAATCACATACGTATACAAATTCTGCGTCAGCGGATTATCAATTTGCCCCTCATACGTATCCTCATTTAAAAACCGACCCATACTCGGATCATAATACCGCGCCCGCAGATAATACAGCCCGGTCTCTTCATCATAAATCTCCCCCGTGTACTTAAACGGATTCGAAATCCCTTCGGTTTGGTTGGTAATGTTACCCCATACGTCATATGAATACGAATTCACCGGCTTACCGCTCGTATCTACAATCTGCACCACGTCGCCGTGACCGTTATACAGGTAATAGTAATCTTTGCTCGCGGTCTTATCCTTCTTCACCAGCACCCGGTCTCCGCGCACATAGTTCGCCTTCTGGCCGTTGCTCTTCTCCTCGGTAATGACTTCCCCATTAAAGTTGTAGTTATACTGAGTTTGCACCCCGCTCGTCGATTTTTTAAACCGCAGTCCGTCCGCGTAGTACGTGAAGCTGGTTGTACTGCTGCCTTTGGTCAGCGCGGTCAGGGTATTTTGCAAATCGTACGTATAGCTCGTGTCTTCAAACACCGCCGGGCTGCTTACACTTTGCTCCTGGGTCAAGCGGTTTCCCCGTACATCATACGTGTAGCTGTCTCGCCCCCCGCCTGGGTGCACCGACGTTGTTAAGCGGTTCAGCGCATCATATGCGTACGTTGTCGTTTGGGTCGTTCCATCGCTTTTCGTTTCCGTGGACGAGGTAATATTTCCATTGTTGTCGTACCCATACACATATTTGGAGAGTAACGTGCTGCCTTTTTTGTTCGTCACACTCTCGACCCAGTTCAGCGCTTTGTTGTAGGTATATTCGGTCTTCAGCACACTGCCGTCCGTCAGTGCCGGATACGAGAGCGACTGCACCAGCCCATTACCCGTGTAGCTGTATTGCACATTCGCCGACGCTGCGCTGGTTAGTGCCGCACTGCCATTCGTTTGAACTTTGTCCAGCCTCGTTTTGTTATATTGGTAATTCGTATAAAAGCTCAGGTACACATCTTGAATTTGTGTCGTCCGATCTATGATATCTATATTATTCCGTGTAATCGTACTGTGACTGCCTACACTGGCTTGATTGGCCCGGGTCCGTCCCAAACTGTCTACGGTGAGGCTTTGCGCTGCCGTTTGAGATCCGTTCAGGTAGGTCTTCATCACCCGGGTGCGAATGGGAAGGCCTGATGCAGCGCTGCGGGGTTCAGCAGAGAGAGAATGTCACCAAACGTGTCGTGGGAAGGGCATCCGCCGGCCAACTCTAAAAACGTACGCAACCATTCTTCCCGCACCTTGGCAAAAATCTCCATATCCGCTAAGTAGAGCAAGTACCGCGATAACCAACACTTCTTCTAATTTATGGCGAATTCCGTTCCCTTTTCGCGGTTCGGGAATGTCTTCAAACAGTTCCAGTAAGCTTTTTGATATCACAAGTTCAGCTCCCTTTAAAGTTCTAGAGTCTTTACTTGTGAATTCGGCAATTGGAAAGAAATTACCTGTTCGTAGTTAAAATTTCGTAAGCGATTACCCTGTCAAATAGCCCAAACCTTGACACCAAGATGAGGGCTATTTGACGCTTACGTTTAAATCACCTGGGGTAATACTCTCCACGTGGTTAAATGTTTTATCAATTAATTTAGAGACTTATGTCGAACCTAAAAAATATTCAAATTACCGATTTCAGGAGATTCCACTACTTTACCGTCTCTGTTTCTCAATTTAATTGTTGTATTACCCTTCATTTGAATCGGAGAATCTCTTTTTTTGTATCTCCAAATATTCACTCCAATTCCTATATAATCTTTCATTGCTTAGTTCTAACGAATCGAGTAGAGGTTGGTTTGGCGGCATATACCGTACAAATTGAGAAATCTCCTCCGGATAATCAAAGTCAGCATAAATAGTTTCAACCACTTCCAAAGGATCTGTATAGTGCTCCTTGTTTTCATAGACCCACTGCAGTACTACATATAAAATTTTTTCTTGAGCAATATTATTATCTTCTACAGTGATAAATCCTGAAAGTTTATTAATATATGGATGGATGTCTTCGCCCTTTTTCACCCATGCTAAATCAATTACATCTTGGGATAGATTTTGCTCCTCGCTAATGACGTACATAGCATGTTCAGTTGCTGCCTCCGAGGTCAAATATCCTTGTTTAATAGCAAAGAATAGATCGCTCCACGTTAGATTAACAAAATTCGTAATATATTCATATGGAATTATGATTTTTAAACTATTCACTAGTATCACCTTTCATGGTTTTTGATTTGATTGTCCAGTAATTTTACCTTTAACAATAAATCTTTGATGTGTAACCTTTCCTTCTTGAGTTAATATATATTCATATATACCCGATTTCCCATTCAATTCCCCCTTAACTTGGAGCAATGTCCGCTCAATCTCATCTCCTCCTTTAATTACGAAAGTTTGACCCATTGCTAATACTTTTTCAGATAAATAGCTAGCCGCCCGATGTCCTGGATCTGATTTATTTAATGCACTCCCTACTCGCTCTGCCTTAATTATTTTTGCTGCTGCTTCAGCTGGTTTTAGGGAGTTCCCTCCACCTCCATACATACTTAATACCATACCGTAAACTGTATCCTTAATAGCTTGATCTTCGCCGTAAGTTATCATTAATTGACTCTTTGCCCATGATGACTGTCCATCTGTGCTTTTAGAAGATGTAGCCATATTGAAAAGATAAAGCCATTGATTTCTTTGTTTCTCCCCTAAATATAGGAGTGGTTTTTGTTCCCCAAGATCACTTCTTATATCCCAATAAAGTTGTGATTTGCTCCCTGCAATACGGGCAGTTGTAATCAATAAATCTACTTGGCTCTCGGTATAATGCCCTGTTGGGTCAATATGAGTCAATGGATTATTCTCCACATACGTATACAAATTCTGCGTCAGCGGATTATCAATCTGCCCCTCGTACGTATCCTCATTCAAAAACCGTCCCATACTCGGATCATAATACCGTGCCCGCAGATAATACAGCCCGGTCTCTTCATCATAAATCTCGCCCGTATACTTAAACGGATTCGAAATCCCTTCGGTCTGACTGGTGATATTCCCCCATACGTCATATGCATACGAATTCACCGGCTTACCGCTCGTATCTACAATTTGCACCACATCACCGTGACCGTTATACAGGTAATAGTAATCTTTGCTCGCGATCTTATCCTTCTTCACCAGCACCCGGTCTCCGCGCACATAGTTCGCCTTCTGGCCGTTGCTCTTCTCCTCCGTAATGACTTCCCCGTTAAAGTTGTAGTTATACTGAGTTTGCACCCCACTCGTCGATTTTTTAAACCGCAGTCCGTCGGCGTAGTACATGAAGCTGGTTGTACTGCTGCCTTTGGTCAGCGCGGTCAGGGTATTTTGCAAATCGTACGTATAGTTCGTGTCTTCAAACACCGCCGGGCTGCTTACACTTTGCTCCTGGGTCAAACGGTTTCCCCGCACATCGTACGTATAGCTGTCTCGCCCCCCGCCTGGGTGCACGGTCGTTGTTAAGCGGTTCAGCGCATCGTACGCGTAGCTTGTCGTTTGGGTCGTTCCATCGCTTTTCGTTTCCGTGGACGAGGTAATATTTCCATTGTTGTCGTACCCATACACATATTTGGAGAGTATCATGCTGCCTTTTTTGTTCGTCACACTCTCGACCCAGTTCAGCGCTTTGTTGTAGGTATATTCGGTCTTCAGCACACTGCCGTCCGTTAGTGCCGGATACGTGATCGACTGCACCAGCCCATTACCCGTGTAGCTGTATTGCACATTCGCCGACGCTGCGCTGGTTAGTGCCGCACTGCCATTCGTTTGAACTTTGTCCAGCCTCGTTTTGTTATATTGGTAATTGGTATAAAAGCCTAGATTCACATCTTGAATTTGTGTCATTCGGTCTATGGTATCTAACGTGTTGCGAATGGTTGCACTATGACTGCCTACACTGGCTTGATTGGCCCGGGTCCGTCCCAAACTGTCTACGGTGAGGCTTTGCGCTGCCGTTTGAGATCCGTTCAGGTAGGTCTTCATCACCCGGGTGCGAATGCCGTCGCCACCAAAGATCGAGCGGATTTGTTGTGTCTGTGCGGTGTTGTTGACCAAACCGTTTAGCGTAACACTCGTGAGTTGCTGACGCTCATCATACTGGTAGCCATATAGCGTACCGTTCCTGTCTTTTTTACTGAGCAGCTGACCCAGCGTATTGTACTGCATCGCTTCACTTTGCGATGCGGGGTCCCTCTTCTCGGTGAGCAGACCCAGTTCATTATAGGTTTTGCTGTTAATCTGTTGCGGCGTTCCACCACTGCTCTCCACACTCACATTGGTCAGTTGTCCATTGCCATCGTAGCTGTAGTTCGTCGTCTGGCTCAGCGCATCTTTGACGGCACTAAGACGGCCAAGCGCATCATAACGGTAGGCTGTCGTTACGCCCTCATTATTCTGATTGTTCTTCGGATCCGTATAGGCCGTCACATTCCCCAAGAGGTCGTAGCGGTACGATTCGCTAATCGGCTCCGAGGTCTGCGGCCAGGTCTTAAAGGTTCGTTTATTTCCCCATTGGTCGTAATATTCTTCTACGTAGTTCAGCTTCTCGTTCGTTCGAACATCGATCAGATAACTAATACTATGGCGTTGTTTCAGACTGTTGTCTGAGACATAGATATTTCCAAAGGGATCCACTGCCCGATTCTGCGTGCCCCAAGTATCATAACCAATCGTAGTAATATTTCCAGCCGGATCTGCTGCATAGATCGGCCGGCCATAGTTGTCATAATGATATTCACTGTGCGTCCATTTTCCCGCATACTCGTCCCATTGCTCTTCCATTAAAGATAAACCGAAACCATTATATAGTGTATTGCGATAAGTTTTAATATTTGCCCCTGTAGATACTTGGGTAAGGGTCTTTACAGTATCTACTTTGAGAGTTGATGTGCCTGCATTCTCGGCATCGAAATCATGATGTCCAGTATTATTTTAAATATTTAACAATAAAAAAAGCGAGTTTTTTTCATTTAACCTTTTCAATTATTATTTGCGATGATCCTTCTTCAAGTGAATTATGATCATCAAAATGCAAATGTGTATTTAATGGCACCTCACCTTGAGCTAAATTCAACAAATGATTTGCTAATGAAATAAGACCTTCTTGATTAGCAGAAATTTTAACAGTCTCTTTATCTACAGAACAATCAATATAAAAGTTATCTTCCCATTCTAATTTAAATCCCATTTCAGATGAATAAGCAGGCATATTAATATTAATTTTCATTTCAATCCTCCAAAAAAATATGATAATTTTGATCAACTAACATTCCCCCGGCTTCTTAGGATTCATTCGGCACTGGGAGGGGAAAAAAGACCTTGAGGATTCAAGCCCCAAGGTCATACATTTTTACGTTTGTATTAATTTTTTAAGAGAGTCATACATCACTTCTGTTATAAATACTCCAGTTATTCTCTCATTTATAAAACGTACTATATCGAGTGGGTCATAATCAATATTGGACTCTCCATAAATGAGTTTAACGTTTGATACCCCTTCCCGAATCATTTTCTTGCCTAGTTCTTTATCTCCCTTACTTAAATAGTGCTTTCCCAAATCAGAATAGTTGGAAACATGTTTTGAACACTCTTGTATTGACTCATTTAATAATGATTCAAATTTTGAAATATCTTTACACTTGTAATGCCAAGCAAGAATGTAAGATAACATAGAGGATGTTTCACAATTTACCACACTTTTTAGATCGAGTGCTTTGTTTACAAGTATTTCATCTAAGCCACCTAAATACCAATCTATAAAGAATAACTTTAATACAAAAAATAGTGAATTGTCCTTGTGATAGGTTAGTGCAGTGTTGAGATACTCAGTAGCTCGTTCGTAATCTTCAATCGGAGACATTGTCTCCAAAATCACTAATCTAGACCAACCATCAGCATCGTACGGATTAATTTTCAAATAGTCTAACATTAGGTTTTCCGCTTCCTCAAGAGAGTCTCTATTCATAACTAATTTTGATACAGTCGCTTGCAATATTAGATCTTTCATTTAACCACTCCATTTTATTTAACGAGGTTTCCAATTACCCTGTCAGCAGTTCCCATAAAGGCATTCACGTTAATAATTGTACCATTATCATTAACGTAAAATCTTAACGTTACATCATATCCATTAATTTTGGTGTGCATTTGGTTTGAACCTTGTTTTAACTTGGAGGAGTCTACAGATCCGATTTTTCCAGTTATACTACTGAATATAGATTTTTTGTCACTCCCTAACTTCATTATACCGTCTTTAATATGGTCGGCTGAGAATACGTGACCCTCATATCGCTTAAATAAATCTGTCTGGAAGCTAATTTTTGTAAAGCAGTTATGCACCCAAATCCCAAGGTTCGAAACAAAGTATGAATTAAAGTCCGCAACTTCAAAGTTATAAACCGTTGCTTCGCGTGGCTCTTTTTCAATTTTATCTATTGCCAGTTTAGAACCGTCACTCGAAACAAGCAAGTCGCCACCTTTTAGGTCTCTGACAAACGTCCATCCCTTGCCATCCAACCAGAACGGATGCTCACCCGTAGCCTCGATGATTTCATCACCAATGTGGACATTGTAAATTTCATCAGCCTGCTTTTGGAACAGCCCTACGACCTCTTTATATGCCACATCTCCAGTCTCATCAGACTTTGCGAGAACCTTGTCCCCTACCTCGATTTCCTCGATAGGTTTCTCCCCATCCTCTGTTTGCACCTTCGTCCCTGCTGTAAAACAATTACACCCTAACGCTTTAGCGATCGCCTTTTCATTTTTTACCGTTTTTTCAACTGCTCTCTCAATTACTTTACCTTCCTTGCTAATCAGCTTTACAACTATTTTACCGCCCTTAATAAATTTACCTACGGGGATGAAACCTGCAATAGCGAGCGATTTATCGAACGTTGAGGCATTCGGATCGATAATCGTCCGAATATCGTCAACGACCATAAAATTTGCCACAGCGACAGCCGCTGACTTCACCATCTTCCAACCGTCTCCAACCCATTTCCACACATTCCCACTTGGGTCTACATAGATGAGCGGATTATTACCTACATAAGTATACAGGTTTAACGATAAGGGGTTCGTAATCTGCCCTTCAACCGTATCCTCATTCAAAAACCGTCCCATACTCGGATCATAATACCGTGCCCGTAGATAGTAAAGCCCAGTCTCTTCATCATAGATTTCGCCCGTATACTTAAACGGATTCGAAATCCCTTCGGTTTGGTTGGTAATGTTACCCCATACATCATACGAATACGTATTCACCGGCTTACCGCTCGTATCTACAATCTGTACCACATCTCCGTGACCATTGTACAGATAATAATAATCCTTTCCCGCCGTTTTGTCTTTTTTCACCAGTACCCGGTCGCCTCGTACATAATTGGCTTTCTGCCCGCTATTTTTCTCTTCGGTAATGACTTCTCCGTTCAAGTTGTAGTTGTATTGGGTTTGACTGTTCCCTGTCACTTTTTTGAACCGCAGCCCATCTGCATAATACGTGAAGTGGGTCGTCTTGCCGCCTTGGCTGAGTGTCGTTAATGTATTAAGCAGATCATACCCATACGTGGTTTCTGCAAAAGCTGCCTCTATAGAGGTTTTACTCTCCAGCGTTAATCGATTCCCTCTTAAATCATAGGTATACGCTTCTCGGCTGCCATCCGCTCGGGTGACGGTGAGTAGCCGGTTTAACGCATCATACGTATAACTGCTCGTTTCCGTCGCTTGATCCTTTCTCGTCTCGATCGATTTGGTGATATTCCCGTTATTGTCATACTCATATTCCGACTTGGATAACACGGTGCTGCCCTTCCAGTTGGTCACACTTTCGACCCAGCCCAGTGCCTTCTTGTATTGGTATTCGGTCTTTAAGAGACTGCTATCTGTCAAAGTCGGATAGGTGAGGCTTGCCACTTGTCCAGAACCGGTATACTGATACTGAACATTTACGGCTGCGCTGTTATTAACTACGCCATTGCCATTGGTTTGAACTTGGTCGAGACGCAGCTTATTGTACTTATACTGTGTATTAAACGCCAGATAGTCATCATTTACTTCGGTAACCTGCCCCAGAATATTATATCCGGTCCGAATGATGGAACTATGACTCCCTACTCTCTCCGTCTTTTGGCGAGCACGTCCGAAACTATCGATATACAAGGTACGACTTGCCGATTGTCCCCCGTTCATGTAGGTCTGCGAAGTCTGATAACGCGGACCGCCATCACCAAAGATAAGGCGCTTCTCTTGCGTTTGCGCGACTCCATTAACAGTTCCCTTATAGCTGGCGCTCTTCAGCTGACTCCGCTCATCATAACGATAGTCCGAAACCGTCCCCATTCGATCCGTCTTTTGTTGCACTAATCCCAGGTTGTTGTAGTGCTGGGTTTCATTTAGAGATGCCGCATCTCTTTTAATGGTCTGTAATCCTAATTCATTATAGGTTTTGGTATTTATTGTTTGCGGACTGCCACCTGCTGCCTGAATAGTCGAGCTGATGATTTGACCGTTGCCATCATACCCATAGGCGCTTGTTTGGTTTAACGCATCCTTGAGTGAAATCAGACGGTTTAATCGGTCATACCGGTAACTGGTCGTCACCCCTTCATTATTCAGGTTCTGATTCGGATCCGTATAGGCCGTGACATTCCCTAACAGATCGTACCGATACGATTCGCCGATCGGCGCTGAAGTCTGGGGCCAGGTCTTAAAGGTTCGTTTAGAGGTTTGATTTCCCCATTGATCGTTATATTCTTCCACATAATTCAGCTTCTCGTTCGTTCGAACATCGATCAGATAACTAATACTATGGCGTTGTTTCAGATTGCTGTCTGAGACATAGATATTTCCAAAGGGGTCAACCGCCCGATTCTGTCTGCCCCAAGCATCATAACCGACCGTAGTAATATTTCCAGCCGGATCTGCTGCATAGATCGGCCGGCCATAGTTGTCATAATGATATTCACTGTGCGTCCATTTTCCCGAATACTCGTCCCACTGTTCTTCCATTAAAGCTAAACCGAAACCATTATATAGTGTATTGCGATAGGTTTTAATATTTGCCCCTGTAGATACTTGGGTAATAGTCTTTACAGTATCTACTTTGAGAGTTGATGTGCCTGCATTCTCGGCATCGAATTCATGATGTCCAGTATTATTATAATAATTAATTTCGTCGACTTCGCTATAGATGACACCGAGATCATTTGTTGTGTTTGGATACGTAACTTTCTGGGTTCTCCCTAACGCATCGTATTGGTAAGAGGTGACGCGATCATTTCCATCTCTTTCTTCCAACACCCGTCCACTGGCCATGTCATAACGGATAGTCTTTCTTACAGCTTGCTCGTTCGGTTGATTCACATTGAAGTATTGCTGCTGCTCCGTAGGATACGCATATCCTGTTTCAGCACCAAGAACAGTAACCGTTTTAGCAACCAACTGTCCTGCAGACGTTTTGGTTTCGGTGATTCGGTGGAGTTTACCTGAACCATCTGGGGCATTCTCATAAGTGTAGCTGCTGACCTCACCCAGCGGGTTAGTAAAGCTATTAACCCGGCCTTGAGCAGTATACGTATAGCTTTCTGAGCTTGGTGCTGCATCGTTCTCATTCTGATACCACGATTTACCGGATATAAACCTGAAGTTGGGCTCATAACTATAGCTTGTCGTATATTTCTGTTTGAGTCCCGGGTTGTTTCGCTGACTCTCGGTTAGCGGCTGGGTAGCGCTGGCGATGTTCCCCCACTCATCGTAGGTAAAGTCAGAGTAGAGCTTATTGGCTGTGCTGTCATTATCTCCAGCTCCAAAGTCCAGACTTTCACTTAGGGTTGGCGATTGGGAGAACAGAGGGTGAAACGCCGAATTTCGTATCACTGTCTTCTCGCCATTTTGGGCCATTTGCTCTGTAGAGAGCAGTTGTCCCTTCCCATTAAAGGTGTACTTGGTATCTATATTTCCACTTGACGCCTTTTGACTGGCAGCCGTGGAATACGTGAATTCAGCCGGATACTTATCTTGTTCATAATATGTAGGGTAAGCATCATAACTTCCATTTCTGCTATACTCCACCTTATTGTATTCACCGGTAAACGCACCTGATTTTATCATTTGGTCATAGCGTGAGCTTACATATTCAGTGACCATGGCCCCGTAATAACCATAATTCCGCTTTCCATATTCATAGTTATATTTGGTCAGAGAGTGAGGGTACTTCACCTCCCATAATTTAATGTACGCGGTGTTCTCCGTATAGGAATCCCAAGGTTTAAAATCCTTCAGTTGCGTGTTATAAAAGAAATTACCCACAATGTGTGAAAATTGCGTCTTTTCTCCGTTTTGGCGGGTAATCGACGTTAATACAGGGACTGCGATTCCCGGGCACGCGCGGTCATAGTAGCCTCCGGGATAGACTCTATGCAGTTCGTAGGTCACTCGCTTTCGGGTATAGGTGACCTGCTCGCTTTGTTCACCCGAAGCTTTCAGAACGGACACCGTAATCCGTTCTTCGGGCGTTTCCTGATTCGGCTCCAATCTGGCGTTCTTGATGTAATCATATTGGAAAAGTACCTTTCGTCCCAAACTGTCATTAATTTCGGACAACAAGAGCTGAGCTCCATGATCTGAAGGTTTACCTTCGTATTTGAAGGTGATTACGTTACCAAAACGGTCTTTGATGCCCAGCAGGACATTGTCATATCCGCCAAAATATTCTCTTTTCCCATCTGCATATTCCAGATAATAATCGGACCCGTACTGGCCGCTGTTAAAGGTTTGGGCAGCATCGAAGACAAAACGCATATCTTTGCCTTTATAGCCTTTAAGATGGGTATAGTTCTCCAATTCATTCTCTGAAGAAGTCGTAACATTATAGATTGCACCTTGACCATCATGATACGAGATATTTCCGTAATTATCTCTCTCTACCGATGGGAAGCGGAAACTCCACCCTGTACCCAGATCATATCTTCTATTGTTGAAATTATACGCCCCAACCTGCGGGTCGATGAGCTGGGCCTGGTTTCCATTAAACATCACTCCGATGTTGAGATCCAGTCCATCTCTGCCCGGCAGACTGATCTGGGTATCTTTCCAAGTAAGCGATCCTGAAGAGGGATCTACCGTCTCGCTGGATAATGACCGATCTGAGAACTGTGGCTTAGCGGTCTGATTAATCACTTCCATCTGAAAATCGTTAAACACACTACTGATATTATAGTCTAGTGAAGTGAGGATCGTACCTTTAAATCTTTTTCCCAGAAGTTGATCATAGACTGTTTGAGTTACGGAATACACGCTGTCGGCTACACTTAGTTCTTGGATAGACAGAGGGGCCAGATCTGTGCTATAAACGGATTCCGTTACCCTAGCAAGATCCGAAGTAGGTAAAGATTGTCTAAACAAATCCCATGAACTCTTGTATTCTACTTTTTTCTGGTATAGCTCGAAGGGTTCCATCTGTTGTTCGCTGCTTAAATAAGCCAATTCATATATATCTTCGATGTTGGCTCCGAGCTCCATTAGTTTCTTAATATCTTCTGTAGATAGCGCAATAGGTTCAAGCTTGGCAGATGTAGACATGAGTCCTCGTGCTCTTGCTTGAGACTTTGCATATTTTTGTTTGATAACTTCAACCTTGGTTTCCCATGTGACTTCCGGCACTTCCAATATCTTTTGATTTAATGCTCTGCTGAGATTATTTCGGTTCAAATCTTCATCAAATAAATATTCATGAGTAATCTGGGGCTCGTAATTCACATCCGGTGCAGGGTAAGAAGAGGAAGCTGAAGGTTCTTTAGGTTCCTCAAAAAGTGATGTTAATGAATTCGATGGCTGTCCACTCTCTTGTGCTTGTACGGTTGGAAGTGAGTAATCTGTTGATAGATTGGGTAGGACAATGGCAAGGCACAAGAAAATAATAAGTAACTTGAATCTTAATGTATTGGATTTCAAATTCATCTCTCCTATTAATTATTAGCTGGTTGACTGGTTATACACTCCATAAGTAGAAGGACGCACGGGTCCTAATTCCCAACATTCACATTAGCGCCACCGATACCAAGACTGTTCCCATATGCATCATGAGCATAGATATGAGTGGCATAAACCCCAGATTCATTGTTGTGCTTGTTGAACGAAATCCTCGCTTGCCATTTGTTAGAGCTTACACGTTCTCCTCGAATCCACTCTATGTCATCTTGTCCATTATTTAATGTCCACGCCGGGAACTCCACTAACGTTACATTCGAAGGTACTCCTTCAATAGATATGTCATAATATCCGCTGCTGACCTTTGCAGTGGTAGGCGCCTTTACAAGAGTTGAATGGGTAACATCGTACTCCCAAGCTCCAAGAAAATTGGTGTTATTAGAGTAGATATGAGTGATATATCTGCCAGTCTCTGAATTATGCTTGGAGTACACTACGGTACCTTTCCAGGCACCTTCTCCAATTTTGACACCCTGTATCCATTCCAGATCATCCTGTCCCTTGTTAGCTGTCCACGTAGGGAAATGTACACTCTGAATTTTAGGATCTATCCCATAAATAAAAACATCGTAGGATACTCCAGCGAGATCTATTTCTTTCGATCCTCCTGCTTCGCCTTTTACATTGACGTTTGTTCCCCCAAGTACTGAGGAGTTCCCATACTTGTCTGTTGCATAGATATGTGTCGCATATACTCCCGTATCGTAGTTATGTTTATTGAACGGGATTAGAATTCTCCAGGTGTTGTCCGTTATCCTCTCACCTTGGATCCATGGATTCTCCAGATCATCTTGGCCATTCTTCAAAGACCAGGTTGGAAAGCTAACTTCACTGACTGTGCTGCCTACTCCTTCTATCTTCACTTCATAGGGTCCATCTGCCATGGACACTTCTCTTGGAGACGTAATTTTCATCGTATCTTTTACTTCCGCATTGGCGTTAGCTATCATTTTTCCGTCGGCATACATATGAGTGATATATACTCCCTTTTCATAGCCATGCTTCGATAGGACGACGGTTGCTTTCCACACCCCTTCGGAAATCTTTTCTCCTAAGATCCATTCCACATCATCTTGATCACCCTGTTGAGTCCATGTAGGGAAATGTACCTGCTGTATCCCCTTGGAGACTCCTTTAAGATAGATATCATACGACTGTGCGGAACTACTAAAAACGTAGGGTTCTGAAGAGGTAGACTTGACTCGTTTGAGCAGGTTTCCATTCCTGTCATAGCTATAGTTCACCATCGAGTTATCTTTTAGAATTTCAGTCTCTAATCTCCCCCGGTTATAAATGTAAATGTTCTGCCGTTGGGAATGATCCCCTACATCCTTTAAGATATATCTTGAGTCTGTGCTTCCTTCCGCCAGCGCATGTGTACTATGACCGATTGCGATATACAAGAACAGTGAAAATAGTGTTACAACAGTTACTCTTATTTTTCGCACTAAATATGACTCCTTTTCACAGAATTAGTTATTATGGTTCAAATTAATCTCTTTTTTACCAAAGCACCATTGTTGTTGTACTCTAGCGAAACAATCTTCCCATCGGTTAATAGTATATATTTCAGCTCATTATTAGGACCATAATAATAACGAGAATTACCTTGAATGTCTTCTTTCCAGTTATCCTTATTCTTCACATATTGAACTTCCACACGGTCTATATCCAGATAAGCTTTTTCTTCACCTCCAACAGCAAATCTAATCTGTATAAACTTGGTCTTCCAATTAGGTTCTATCAAAATAGAATGGAAGTGCCATTTCCATGCACCGTTATTGACACTTCTGCTGCTCTGATTAATGATATTACCTTTGTCATCGGCTTCAATGATTATCATTTCTGCATGTCCGACTGGTAATGTATATTTCATAAAAGCACTTACCTCATATGACCATTGGCTGCTGACCATGTGTCGCCCCCATCGTTTCGTACATTTATAGTCACTGGATAAAAGTGCCCCTTTGCCATTGTCTCTGGAATGTTCTCTGAGATTACGGTCGCTTGATGGGCGGGGAGGGTATTCAGAACTTTGATTTCCATATTCACTGCTTCTCCAAACCATACGACATTCTCTTGAAGCATCTCCACTCCGAAACATAAGATCCAGCTACGGATGGAGCAGTCATGTTGAAATACAGAAACTGGATATGTTACTCCGGTTTTCATTGTTGAAGGGATCGTATGAGTAATAATGCTTGCTTCTTTTCCAGCTGCAAAAGCTGAATTACTCAAGAATGCCATGAAACAACTAACGTAAAGAAAAAAAGGTAACTTATTTTATTCGAGCTATTTCTGTTCATAATTCCTCCTAGTGAATTCCCAACTTTTACAATCATACGATATGGCCTTCAGAAGCGAAACATATGATATATGTCAATATTAAGTATTTTATATCTTTTCTTTTTTAATTTTATAGGATGATTACAAGAATGGATTGTTTTATAGTTTTACAATAGATAGACTATTGAAAAGAAAATCCACGTCTAAAGGAGACTAATATGAATAAAAGAGCATTATGTATGAGTCTATTTGCATTCTTAAGCATTATCTTTGTTATCTCTGAAGCAAGTGCAGAAAAATATCTGTATGACAGTAAAAATCAATTAATTGAGTTAACAACAACATACGGAACTGTGAAATATAGTTACGATTTGAATGGAAATAGGATAAAAACCAAATTAAATAACAATCTAATCAGCAATTCCAGTTTTGAAATCGATCAAAACATAGAAGGCGTAGCAGATGGATGGTCAGTACATATTGATCAAGGCATCATTGGAAAATACGATCTAACCACAGCGGTAGTATCGGAGGGGAAACAGGCGCAAATGATCTCAGCATCCTCCATTCCTAAATTGGGAAATGCGATGAATATTTGGCAGGAGTTTTCAGTTTCCGGAGGCAATCCTTACAATTTGAAAGGTAAAGTAAAGCTAGAAGGCATGAGTCGATCAAAGTTTTCGGTGATTCTCTTCTACTATGATTCTAATGGACAAATGATTGGCGGTATTACTCCTAATGAATTCACTCAAAATACTGCGGATTGGGTAACCATTAATGGAAACTTTGCTCCACCCAGTAACGCGGCTACAGTTCGACTCCATCTTCATCTTCATGCCATAGCTGCTAATGGAACTGGCACGGTCTATATCGACGGCCTATCAGCACGCAAGGGAGAAGTGACTAACCTGCTGTTTAACTCCCAATTTGAAGATGGGTTTAGCAACGCTGGTACGGCAGATGGATGGTCAGTACATATTGATCAAGGCATCATTGGAAAATACGATCTAACCACAGCGGTAGTATCGGAGGGGAAACAGGCGCAAATGATCTCAGCATCCTCCATTCCTAAATCGGGAAATGCGATGAATATTTGGCAGGAGTTTTTGGTTTCTGGAGGCAATCCTTACAATTTGAAAGGTAAAGTAAAGCTAGAAGGCATGAGTCGATCAAAGTTTTCGGTGATTCTCTTCTACTATGATTCTAATGGACAAATGATTGGCGGTATTACTCCTAATGAATTCACTCAAAATACTGCGGATTGGGTAACTTTTAATGGAAACTTTGCTCCACCCAGTAACGCGGCTACAGTTCGCATCCATCTTCATCTTCATGCCTCAGCAGATAAAGCATCAGGCAAAGTATATCTAGATGATTTCTCAATAAATAGAAATTGAAATTTCCAAATTCAATAAGAAAGAGGCCAAAAGGGTATTCCTTCTTGGCCATTACTTATTAACATAGTTTCTCTCTTATTAGATTCCCCTGTCGATTGCCCTTGGGTATGGCGGCTTGTTCTACTCCATTTATGGAATGGTGGTCAAGGTCAACACTCAGCAAGACCTCCGCCGTTATGCGATGCCGCACCGAGAAAGTCGAGGCTGGAAGGAACTCTACAACAAGCGAACCAGTGTAGAACGCTGCAACTCTTGAATGAAGAACTATTTAACCGCAGACCAACTGCATGTTTGGGGCATTCAAATTCAGACTTACCATTATTTTAATGCGATTTGCGCTGCTTGCTTCTGCGATAGCCGTATCGAGACAACGAGTCGCAACCGCCGCTTAAAATTTTAACCTTCCGTAAATTCCATTTACGCCTTGTTCTCTCAAAAAATTAATTATGAAAAATACTCGACTGAGAAAATATAATTTCAATTCCACCTCTCATCCGAAACCTTCGGGTGACCTAATAATACCCACAAATTCACATCATCATAGCCTATGATTTCTGCTTGAACTTGCAAGTCCTTATGCATATTTTTCTGTTTGGAGTTAGCGGCACATTCTTCATAATCAGCCAAACCCAAGGCACTGTATGCAGGGATATTTACGATCACACCTTGTGGATAAAAAACTTCGATGTACCCATTAACTATCGTTCCAGTCGGCAGGGTTTGTTTGATCTTTTGCCACAGCGGCTGCTGATCTTGATTAAGGGTCTGCCAGAGTTGCTCAAATTCTTCTCGCAAGATTCTTATGAAGTTCGGATCATTGATATCCAGGTCCTGATCTGACAGAAAGAACTCAAACTTCTTTTGATTAGATATCTTGCTCTCCTTGCCATCCTCCAGCAGCATCTGTCTAAAGGCCGTCCCCTCTTCATCCACTTCAAAATACCACGCTTGCCCATTGTTCTGATCCAATAAATAGATCAAAATTCTCCACTCCTCCACAATCATTCTTTTCCTATATACTGTCTGATAATCGGGGCGTCCGGCGGACTAAGATTTGTTGGATTTCCCTTTTAATGTTAACAGATACGAAAATGCTTCTTCTCTTTGGTTGTCGGCACTGTTATCAAATAGATAGTAATGTCCGTCATTGAAAAACAAATCACTAAAAAAAGGACTCTTGGCCTCATCCGTATCAAACCTGGCTATTCGAACCCCTGCGTTATTGCCTTGTGCTGCGGTTTCAATAAAATGATCCCATAATGGCTGATTGGCGATTACCTCGATATCCCGCATCACAAAATAACCATCTTCTTCATAGATTATTCCTCCTGAATTTAGCAGTTCCTTTATATATACGCTCTGGTACCTATGCACCTGTGTGAAGGCATTTAACTAATCTATGATGTAAGCTCGACTTCATAATAATAGTATATTACAAGTTCTGAAGACTAGTGCTGAATCTGAAATGAGACTAACTATCCAAATAAAAAAAAGCGTGTATCCAACTATCGAATACTCGCTTTTGTCGGGAGAATTACCTCTATCAGAAGATAACAAAAAAACAGGCCAATCATGGTGGGTTCTGACCATAATCAACCTGTTCGACGTAACATTATAACATTGGGTATCCACTATCAAAGTTTTTAAGAATTCAAACCCTATCATCAACGGGATTTAATTATTTTGGTTTTTTGCTCCCCACTCACATAACTCTTCCAGAACGGGTAATAGTGTTTCCGCTTTATCTGTGAGACTATACTCGACTTTAGGGGGAACCTGAGGATACTCTTTGCGCATCACCATACCATCCGCTTCCAATTCTTTAAGTTGTGAACTCAAGGTTTTATAAGTAATAGCTCCTATCTGTCTTTTCAGATCATTGAAGCGAACCGGTTGATTTTCTGCTAGGAGGTAAATAATAACCATCTTCCATTTACCACCGATGACTGACAATGTATAACCAAAAGGTGTGTCTTGAATATTTTTAACTTTACCTTTGTATTCAGCCATACTCATATTTATACTATCCTTTCTGATAGTACCTATCAAAAAAGTGCGTACTATATTTTTGTTTGCGTTCATTCTATACTAGCCTTACTTTGAAGTAAAGGAGAGAAAAAAAATGACGAATATCAAAACCTATAATCACGGTGTGGCATGGGAAGAAGGTAACGGCGTCACCCAAGGTTACAGCGTCAACGGCACCATCTACATTTCAGGACAATTCTCCCACGATATGGAGGGCGCGTTCGTTGGAGAGGGCGATATCGAGGCACAGACCCGGCAGACACTTGAGAATCTTGATCGCGTGCTGGCGGGATTTGGTGTTGCGAGGTCGAACCTCGCTTATGTGGAGATCTATCTGACACATGCGCAAGAGCATTCCGAGCCATGCATTCGGCTGTTCAAGGAATACATGGGACAACACCGGCCGGCCGGAAGTCTCATCGGCGTAACATACCTGGCGTCCCCTGAGCAACTGGTTGAAATTAGCGCGGTCGCACACACCGACTAACTCGGTCGAAGAAGTCCGGCATTTCAGGGCTGCTGGGGCTCCAAGCTGATAACACCAACAGCTTCTCGTTCTTACTGCCCGGCCATGAGTCCGTAACAGATTCAGCAGTAGTAATCTATGTAATCGTTGGTTGGTACACCTTCATCAGACTTTGAATTCTGTGTATTAGTTCATGTCTCACCTCTTGCGGGGCGAGACATTCGCACTTGTCACCGAAGCCGAGCAGCAGATTGTAGCCGAAGTCATCGGCAATAAAGGGGAACTGGGCGATAAACTGCTGATCTCCGTAAGGCTGGATGTTCTGGGTTCCACAATGATCCTGCACCCTATCAAGAATGGATTCGTCCATGAGCAATGTAATCTCTTTTTGCTTGGCTGCCATGCGGTCTGTGAAATCGGATAGCGCTACGGGCAGCTCCCTTTGCACAAAATGCTCCTCCAGAATCTCCAGTTCAGATATGCGGGCCAGCTTAAACAGACGGAAATCGCAGCGCTCCAGGCAGAAGGCGTGAAGGTACCAGTAATTATCCTTCAACACCAACCTATAGGGCTCGATCTTTCGCTCCGTTAGCCGGCCTTTTCGGTCAGATTACATGAAAGAGAGCAACACCCGTTCCTGCAAGGCCTTCTTCAGCAGAGGGAGTGCAGTTGTCACCTTGTGATTGCCCATCCAAGGCTTTAAATCAATGGTGATCTGACTGGATCTCAATTCAATTTCACGTACTTGCTCGTTGGGAAGAAGACTGGTCACTTTTGCCCGGGTGTGTACCCACTCCTCCTTGCCCAGCATTGAAGTCAGGCTTCCCAGTCCCATCAGAATGGCAGTCATGTCATCCGTGGTAAACAGTTTTTTGTCCAGCTTATATTCCTGCATGATCTGGAATCCGCCATTTATGCCCGGAGAAGATACCAATGGGATTCCTGCCTGACTAATCGAATCCATATCCCGGTAAATGGTACGCAGTGAAACCTCAAACATCTCAGCCAACGCTTTGGCGCTCATCGTTTTACGTTCCAGCAGTACCATAACAATCGAGAGAAGTCGGTCAATCTTCATCTTATCCCCCCCCTTTACTATAATCAATAATGAATTGTTGCCATATAGATGTCAATCACGCGTGATAAGATCTAAAGGTAAACAAGCACAGGTTTGTTAAGTCAGCTTGTGCCGCTAGTAAACCTTTAGGAGGCATAAAGAAATGAGCAGAAATACCATACAGGAATATACGCAGATTCTGGAGCACACCAACAGACTGGCCCTGGCGACAGCTATAGATCAGGTCCCGAATGTCCGAATTGTCAACTTTGTTTATGATGCAAGCCGCCCGGGTATTCTGTACTTCACTTCGGACCGCGACAATCGTAAGGTAACCGAGTTTACCCTTAATAATCAGGTGGCCTTTACAGTGATTCCGGAACAAGGGATTGCACACATCCGTTCTTCTCAGGCGGTCGTCCGCAAAAGCGACCTCACACTTGGTGAGATTAAGGAATTGTTCATTGCCAAGGTTCCCGGATATGATGAAACGCTCAAGGCTATTGGAGAAATGCTGGAGGTGTTTGAGATACAGATGAAAGAAGCCACCGTTGTAACTGGCTTTGATGAACCTGCGGTAGTGCATTTCTAGAACGCAGCAAAGCAGGCTAAAGATCCACCGATTTAAGTGCGAATCTGCATCTAATTTCCCGGAAAACTCTAGTGCAGCAGTCTACTCCGCCAGCGGGACCTAAGAAGTGGCGATTTGTTCAACTATAAGAGAATAAATGCATTTGCACAGCAAGAAAGCCGTCCCCACCGGGACGGCTCTCTTGCTGCAGGCTTACAGCCCGCAAGACCAGGCAACGCTATGAACTCCGCTTTCCCACGAGCAGATACCCGTCACATCACACAATGGGACAGCGGCTGGGCTCATTTATTGCGCAATCTGCTCGCGGATATTGGCCAGGATTTTTTTCTCCAGCCGGGAGACCTGGACCTGGGAGATGCCCAGGCGGCTGGCGACCTCGGACTGGGTCTGGTCGCGGTAGTAACGCAGGTAGACAATCAGGCGCTCGCGTTCGCTGAGCCCCCCGATGGCCTCATTCAGCGCCAGCTTGTCGAACCAGCGCTCCTGCGACTCATCCGCGATCTGGTCAATCAGCGTGATCGGGTCGCCGTCATTCTCGAATACGGTCTCGTGGATCGAGGTCGGCGGCTTGTTCGCTTCCTGGGCAAACACGATTTCTTCCGGTGTTACGCCCAGTGCCGCCGCAACCTCGCCGATGGTCGGGAGGCGGTCAAGCGTTTTGGACATCTCATCCTTCATCTTGCGGACCTTGTTCGCCATCTCCTTCAGCGAGCGGCTGACCTTGAGGGTTCCGTCGTCGCGCAGGAAACGTTGAATCTCGCCGATAATCATCGGCACCGCATAGGTGGAGAACTTGACCTCATAGCTGAGGTCGAATTTATCAACGGACTTCAGCAGTCCGATACAGCCGATCTGGAACAGATCGTCGGGCTCATATCCGCGGTTCATGAAGCGCTGCACCACCGACCAGACCAGCCGGATGTTGCAGTTGACCAGCGTGTCGCGGGCCAGATTATCTCCGGCCTGACTCAGCGCGATAAGACGTTTGACCTCCGCATCGTCCAAATAGGTCGGCGGAGCTTTTTTTGATTCGGCATCCATGGCTCCAACCCCTAATTGTATAAAGCTTTTTTCGACACGATAGTTTTCTTCATTGAAATGGAGGTGCCTCGTCCTGGTTCACTGGTGACTTCGAATTCATCCATGAAATTCTCCATAATCGTAAAACCCATGCCCGACCGCTCCAGCTCCGGCTTGGAGGTATACAACGGCTGCTGGGCCAGCTCCAGATCCTCAATGCCACGTCCCTGATCCTCGATGCTAAGATGGACGGTCTCGTTGTCAATGGATGCCGAGATGCGGACAACTCCTGCCGGATCACTGTCATATCCGTGAATAATGCAGTTGGTAACCGCTTCGGACACTACCGTCTTCAGATCATTCAGTTCTTCCATGGTAGGGTCCAGCCGGGATACAAAAGCGGCCACCACAACTCGTGCAAACGACTCATTCTCCGACAGTGCGGCAAACTGGACCTGCATGAAATTTCCGGCACTAGGGTTTGTCATAACGCAACCTCCAAATCCGAGAGTGCAGCGCTCTCGTCATCATATAGGGGCATGATTTTGAACAGGCCCGACATTTCTAGCAGACGCTTCACAGGTGCGGTGGCATCACAGACTGCCATTTTGCCGCCTTTGCTGCGGATCAGCTTGTACCTTCCCAGAATGACACCCAATCCCGAGCTGTCCATAAACTGCAGATGCTTCAGACTGAGCACCAGATGCTCCACCTGGCCCCGCATAATCGCTTCATCCATATCCATCCGTACATAATCGGCTGCGTGATGGTCCAACTCCCCGGATAACCGGACAATCAGCACACCCCGGTGATGCTCCATTTCCACATGAGAATTCATGCTTGCCACTCTCCTCTTCGTTGCTTTGAAAACCGCCCTTACATGCAATATCGATTCCCTTCAAGGACAAGCTTTCTACGCGGCAAATCAGGAATCCTGCTTCCCGACAAAACTAGAAGAAAACCCCTATGAATCTACAGATTACACAGGGGCAGCCAACAAAAACCTACGAATTAATCAACACCGAACAAAGAGCCTGCGGTTCGCTTGAACAGCTTCCACCAGCCTGCCTTCGCCACGTCTTCCCCAGCTTTCAGCTCGTATTCCTTCATTATAGTATTCCCCTGGTAGACGACCAATTTGCCGACCGTCTGGTCTGCAGTGACCGGAGCCTTCACATTTGGCGGCAGCACCAGCTCATGACGGACGCCCTCCTGGGTAATTCCTTTTTTGAGCAGAACACTGTAGGTTTCCTTAGCCACCAGCGGCAGCGCCGATTTCACACCCTTCTCAATCTTCACGGTGCCGAGGGTATCCCCCGTCTTGTGGATCGTATGCACCTTGTATTGGGAAAAGAGATAGTCGAACATACCCGACACCTCGCTGTTGCGGGTCTTCGTATTTGGCTCACCGAGCACAACAGCTACCGCACGCATACCATCTCTGGCCGCTGTGGCGGACAAGCAGAACTTGGCTTCAGCCGTATAACCCGTCTTCAGTCCGTCCGCTCCGGTGTAGAAACGCACCAGCTTGTTCGTGTTGACCAGCCAGAACGGCTTCGGCGAATCTTTGCGCAGATAATCCTGATAGGAACCGGTGTATTTAATAATGCGCTCATGCTTCAACAGCTCCCGGCTCATCACCGCGATATCGTAGGCAGAGGAATAATGGTTGTCCGCAGGCAAGCCGTTGCAATTGGCGAAATGGGTGTCCTTCAGTCCCAGCTCCCCCACCTTTGCATTCATCTGATCGACAAAAGCGCTCTCCGACCCTGCAATTTTCTCCGCGATCGCTACGGAAGCGTCATTACCCGAAGCCATCGCGATCCCCTTCAGCATCTCATCGACCGTCATTTCTTCGCCCGGCTCGAGGAAAATCTGTGAACCGCCCATCGAGGCGGCATATTCACTCGTGCGCACCTTGTCGGTCAGCTGCAGTCGTCCTTCATCCAGCGCCTCTACAATCAGCAGCATAGTCATGACCTTGGTGATACTGGCGGGAGGCAGCTTGTCATGGCTGTTCTTCTCATAAATCACGGTGCCGGTACCGGCATCCATCAGGATGGCGGAGCGTGCGCCCGGAGCGAGGTCTGCGGCAGCAGCCTTAGCCGGGGTTTTGCCCTTCTCTTCGGCGTGAACGCCGGACAGTGGACCAATTACAGCGATAACCATACACAATACAAGCATAGCATAACGCATTTTCCTCACAATGGTTCCCCTCCTGAACGTTAACCTTATATCACAGGTACTGTTTCCAGTTTCGTCAGAAAGGGTGGAAAATATTCCATATCACGGTAAAAAAATAGCGCCTACTCCCGCCCCGTCAGTCCCGGACGCGCAGACGCCGGCTTCCCATAGCTCACGGCAGGGCGGCGGCCGCCGTTATGGCCCAGATACAACTTCGACAGCAGCGGGAATCGCCCCACTCCCGCAGCGACAAGCAGCGGCAGACCTACGCCCAGCAAGGTAAATGGAACCAGTCCATAGTCGACCCCGAAGAGATGCTTCAGCGCATAATTGACCGGCAGATGCAGATACATAATCGTGATCGTATTGCGTCCCAGGTTGCCCAGACTGGACATCGGCCGCGGCAGCCGCTTCGACAGCAGGTAGACGGCGGCGCAGATCGTCAGCGAGATCACAACAGGGATCAGCAGGTCCAGCACCAGCGCGTCATACTCTTTATATTTCAGATTGAGGCTGTAGCTGATCACTCCAGCACCCTGCAGCCAGAACAGTCCGCTACTTAGCACAAGCAGGAGTGGCAATGCGGCAGAGCTGGCAATTAGGCGTGGGATCGTTTTTTTGCCATAGTAGCCTATAGCGTAGTAGGTTAGGGCCAGGAGAGACACATCCATATTCCAGGGGAGATTGTAGGTGCGTAAGAAGGTAAGGGAGATCAGGTGGGCCAGCAGGTAGCAGGCGGTGATGATGGTGATTTGGGTACGCAGCGAGAATCGCAGGATATAACCGAACAGCAATTGAGTAACCAGCAGGCAGGTAATGAACCAGAATACGCCATACGGACCGGTCAGCGACAATCCTCCATACAGGAGCCTGGCGATATTCTCGGCAAACAGCTTCAGATTCAGGTTCGTCACAAGCAAGATCACAGTCAGCAGCAATCCGTAGGCAAAATAAGGCGTCATCAGCCCCCGCGTCCGTTTCGCAGCCCATCCGAGGTATCGCCCCGGGTCCACCGGTTTGAAGACCATCCCGCTAAGCAGGAAAAAGAGCGGCATTCGGAACCATGACAGATACAGATTAGCTGCACCGTCACCGGAATGTCCCATCACGACAAAAATAATGCTTAGGCCTTTGGCGGCATCCATCCACAGTTCACGCGGTTTCTCCATTCATTCTCCAACTCCTCCAGGTTCCTGTCTCTTTTTGTCCTTCATTATAGGAGAGCTTGGACAGTATTTCAAACTCAAACTGGTTCTGCCCGGAATAATCCTACCTCGGCCCTAGGCCTGTCCATTCCCCTTATGGTACCTAGAAAAACAGCCCCGCCGCCCTATGGGAAGGGCGGCGGGGAGGTTCAAAACCAAAATCAGTTTAAAGGCGAACACTGCCGTTTCTTCAGATTCCCGCAGGGCCCTCCGCTCTGTTCACACTTCTAGTCAACCACTGATTTTTAGATTTAGCCCGCCCGGGGGTGCGGGAACAATTTTAGGGGATTTATCCCTTATTTTTTGCTCGAACAGGGCTGTCGGAGCAATTTTAGGGGATTTATCCCTTATTTTTTACTCGTACAGGGCTGCCGGAGCAATTTTAGGGGATTTATCCCTTATTTTTTGCTCGAACAGGGCTGTCAGAGCAATTTTAGGGGATTTATCCCTTATTTTTTGCTCGAACAGGGCTGTCAGAGCAATTTTAGGGGATTTATCCCTTACTTTTTACTCGCACAGGGCTGCGGGATCAAATTTAGGGGATTTATCCCTTATTTTTCGCTCGCACAGGGCTGTCGGAGCAATTTTAGGGGATTTATCCCTTATTTTTTACTCGTACAGGGCTGCGGGAACGAATTTAGGGGATTTATCCCTTATTTTTCACTCGCACAGGGCTGCCGGAGCGAATTTAGGGGATTTATCCCTTATTTTTCGCTCGCAACAGCACCCATGGAGTAATTCAAAGGCCTTTTGGCCTCTCAAATCGCTATTCGGTGCTCGACGGAGTAATTAAGCCCATGTTACTCAAATGCAGGCGCAAGAGTCGGTATAGGCTGCATTGTGTGACTATAAACAGTAAGTGTTGCGTAGACATTCAAGCGATACAATGAGCGGCCATTTCACCTTTCGGTGCTCATGGAGTAATTAAGCCCATGTTACTCAAGTGCAGGCGCAAGAGTCGGTATAGGCTGCATTGTGTGACAATAGACAGCAAGTGTTACCTACACGTTTCCACCCATCCACTTCGTACGCACATTACACCAAACGCATATAAGCACTTAGAGTAACTATTCTCCGGGTATTGGCCAATTCTCCCAAGTATCCAGGCTGATTTCCGTGGTGTTCTGGCCTATTCACAGGTCAACGCACCTTCAATCCCACCAATGCCTATTCATCCTATTCATTGCATTCTTACTTCAAGCCCCACTGCCACTTAATACAAGTGGCACGAGACCTGGTGTCCCGACTCCAGCTCGCGAAGCACCGGCTCCTCGCTGCGGCAACGGTCCATCGCAAACGGGCAGCGCGGATGGAATGCACAGCCGGACGGCGGCGTCTCCGGGTTCGGCACATCGCCGGTCAGCACAATCCGGGTCTTCTTCAGCTCCGGATTCGGCACCGGCACCGCAGACATCAGCGCCTTCGTGTAGGGATGCTGCGGATTGGCGAACAGCTCCTTAGTCGGAGCCAACTCCACAATCCGCCCCAGATACATCACAGCAACCCGGTCACTGATGAACTTGACCACGGACAGGTCGTGCGAGATGAACATATACGTCAGGCCGTATTGCTGCTGCAGATCCTGCATCAGGTTCAGCACCTGGGCCTGAATCGACACGTCCAGCGCCGATACCGGCTCATCGCAGACGATGAACTTCGGATTGAGCGCGAGCGCGCGGGCAATCCCGATCCGCTGGCGCTGACCGCCGGAGAATTCATGCGGGAAACGTCCCGCCTGGTAAGGCGACAAGCCCACAACCTCCATCAGCTGGGCGACCCGGTTCTTCAGCTCGCTGTTCGCAGCCGATTCATGGGTGCGCATCGGCTCCTCGAGGATGCGCTGCACAGTCCAGCGCGGGTCCAGCGAAGCATACGGGTCCTGGAACACCATCTGCATATCGGTGCGGAACCGCCGCAGCTGTTCGGGATTCAGGCTGCGCACATCCGTCCCATTGAAGCGGATCTCGCCTTCCGTCGGCTCAATCAGCCGTAGAATGGCCCGCCCCGTGGTTGACTTGCCACAGCCGGATTCGCCCACTACTGCAAGCGTCTCCCCCTGTTCCACACTTAAGGTAATTCCGTCAACGGCTTTGACTGCGCCGACCTGCTTCGAGAATAAGCCTTTGCGGATCGGATAATGTTTCTTCAGGTTGGTGACCTCTAGGATAGCACTCATATGATTCCCTCCTGTTGCAGCAGACAGCGGCAGCTGTGGCCTGGTTCAACCTCCAGCAGCTCCGGCTGCACGGTCTCGCAGCGGTCAATCTTCACCGGACAGCGCGGGGCGAACCGGCAGCCCGGAGGCAGCTGAGCCGGATTCGGCACCTGGCCTGGGATCGAGGTCAGCCGTTCGTTCTCTCCGGCAAGCTGGGGCAAGGAAGCCAGCAGCCCCCGAGTATAGGGATGCAGCGGCTTTTTGTACAACGTCTTAACATCCGTCTCCTCCACGATCTGACCGGCATACATGATCACTACCCGGTCGCACATTTCCGCGACTACACCCAGATCATGAGTGATCATCAGGATCGACATGCCCTCCTTCTGCTGCAAATCACGCATCAGATCCAGAATCTGCGCCTGGATGGTAACGTCCAGCGCCGTGGTTGGCTCATCGGCAATCAGCAGCTGCGGATTGCAGACCATCGCCATCGCAATCATCACGCGCTGGCGCATCCCGCCGGACAGCTGGTGGGCGTATTGCTGAGCGATTTTCTCCGGACGGGGAATGCCTACCTTGCGCAGCATCTCTACCGCACGCTCGGCGGCTTCCTTCTTGCCCAGCTTCAGATGGAAGCGGGCCGATTCCGAGATCTGCCGCCCGATTTTGAACACGGGGTTGAGCGATGTCATCGGTTCCTGAAAAATCATCGCGATCCGGTTGCCGCGAATATCCCGCACCTCATCGGCTGACATATCCAGCATATTCCGGCCTTCAAAACTGATCTTTCCCTCCGCAATCCGGCTGATCCGTTTAGGCAGCAGCTGCATAATCGACAGTGAGGTGATGCTTTTGCCGCAGCCGGATTCGCCTACAATACCAAGCGTTTCGCCCTTGCGTACAGACAGGCTGATGCCGTCCACCGCCCGGATGGTGCCCGCATCCGTCACGAATTCCGTGCGCAGCCCGGAAACTTCGAGCAATTCTTCCATCCTGATCCCTCCTCTAGAACGTGAACTTAAGAATGTTACAGTTCATCTTATATAACGATTAGTTGTGTTGCCCGCCTTCAACGCCCAGATACTTCAGTGCGGTCAAGGCATATACTTTAGCCGATTGGATAATCTGCCATACCGGCGCTTTTTCATTAAAATTATGGATCGTAGACAGCTCAGCCGGGCCATATTGCAGCACCGGAATCTGGTGTGTACGGAAATGACGCGCGTCGCTGGACGCCCATTGCAGCACGCCGTAAGCGTCCTCGCCGCTCACTTCGCTAATGCTCTCCACCAGATCGCTGACAATCGGCTCCTCGGTGGAGGTCCAGTTGGCGTTGCCCTGGAAGCCGAACCCTTTGACCTCCGATTCGATGCCCGCTTCCAGCAGCAGAGAGCTGGCCCGCTCCAGCACGGTGCGGTAATCCACGCCAAACGGCACACGTGAATCGACCTGGATCGTACAGCGGTCAGCGACCACATTCACCTTGGTTCCACCCTGGATCGTCCCGATGTTGACGGTGACATGATCGAACACCTGATAGGCGGTATCGCCGTACTCCTCGCGCTCTTTCACATATTCCTGCGAGATGCGGATAATCTCCTTCACCTCTTCCGGGAGGTCGGCCTTGATATCCCATAGCCGCTGGAGTGCTTCAATCCCTTTGGCTGCCTTGACAATCGCACTGTCGCCCACTATAGGCTGCAGGCTGCCGTGGCCCGGCGTGCCTTCGACGGTGAACTCGAACCAGCAGCTGCCCTTCTGGCCAATGGTCGGGTTCTGCGGGCCGGAGGGCTCGGCGATCACAGCGGCGGTGCCTGTAATCAGACCACGCTCCAGCACCCACGGCACACCCAGGTGGCCGCCGGTCTCTTCGTCCGGCACAATCAGCAGAGCGAGCTCGCCGCTCAGTGGAACACCCAGCTTCGCCAGCAGCGCTGTTGCGAAGATCAGCCCGGCCAGTCCGGCTTTCATGTCCGAAGCGCCCCGTCCCAGCATATATCCATCCTTGATCTCGCCGCAGAACGGATCGAAATCCCAGCGCGATCGGTCACCGGCAGGCACCACATCCGTATGGCCGCAGAAGATCAGCTTGCGGTCCGCGCCAGCGCCAGTCCCGCCTTTACCTTCCAGCGTGGAGACCAGATTCAGCATCGTATCCGTTGCTAGATGCACCTCAGTGCCAATACCCGCTTCTTTCAGATAATTGATAATAAATGCGCTAATCTCGCGGGAATCTCCTTCCGGGTTCTCCGACGGGAATTGAATCAGTCGGCTGCACAGCTCCAGCAGCTCGTCCTGCTGCTCATCAATAGCTTCCAGTACCTTGGCTTTCCAGTCTATCATTAGTATCGGCTCCTTTGGACGGTGAATATTTCCAACCGCCATGCTCTGAATTTGCAAGTATAAACGGCTTAGCCGTCCTCGCAAAGCGTATGCTCCCGAAGCAGCGATACTACGTATCGCTTTCAGGCATCCGCTTCTGCGGGAAATAGAAGGATAATTTATTGCGAATAGCCTATTTCTAATTTTAAAAAGAGGGACAAGGGCCTCTCCGCCCTGTCCGCTCTTTTTGCACAATACCGCTATGTTACTCTGCCTTGGACAACGGGTAGAAACGGATAACCTCATCCGGGTAGAACGCGTAGCCGCTAATCTTGTTGCTCATGCCCACGATCCGGTTGTATTCGTACAGGTAAGCCCATGGTGCTTCGGTGTTGATAATTTCCTGGGCCTTCATGTACAGCTCACCGCGTTTGGCCGCATCGGTCTCTGTGTTGGCTTGTTCCCACAGCTTGTCTACTTCGGCGTTCTGGTAGTTGTTGTAGTTAGAAGAACCTTTGCCGTACATCAGGAATCCAAGGTGGTAGCCGGGATCATTGACAAAAGAAGTCCATTTCGAAATATAAGAGGTCAGATTCTTCTCTTTCTGCTGCTCCAGGAACTGCGCACGGGCCAGCTTGTTGATGTTCATCGTTACCCCGATTTTGGCCAATTCGGCTTGGATCAGGACAGCATCATCTTCCCAGTCGTCGAAACCAGAGCCCAGGGTGAAGTCAAAAGTAAACCCTTGCTCATAACCAGCTTCCTTCAGCAGCTCTTTGGCTTTGTCGAGATTGTATTCATATACATATCCGGCATCGGTGAAGCCCGGCGTGTTGCTCGCTACGGAACTCTTCATCTGCTTGGCCTGTCCGTACATTACACCGCTCAGCAACTCGTCATACGGGATGGCGTAGTTGATTGCCTGGCGCACTTTTTCATTGTCAAAAGGCTTGATCTTGTTGTTCATGGCGAAGTACAGGATGCGGTTGCTGGCATTCGATTTGATCGTCAGCGCATCGTTGCTCTCAAGTGAAGTTACATCCTTCGGAGGAATCTCGATCGCCATGTCCACATCGCCTTTGCCGAGCAGCAGCACACGGTTGGAGGCTTCCTTAGTGAACTTCATCGTCACCTTGCCCAGTTGGGCAGGACCCTGCCAATATTCTGCATTCGGCGTGAACACCGCTTCGCTTGCCGGGTCCCATTTGTCCAGAACGAACGGGCCGGAGCCTGCCGCATGGGTCTTCAGATAGTCCGCGCCTTCGGCTTCCACAGTCTTCTGATCGACGATGGAGAAGGTGTACATGGAGATAATTTGCAGGAACATATGGTTGGGAGCGGTCAGGGTAATTTCTACAGTGGAGTTATCCTTGGCGGTTACCGACTTGATCGAAGCCATCCCATAGAGGAAGCTGCCGGAGCTGGACTTGCCCACCCGGTCAAAAGAGTACGCTACAGAAGCAGCATCCACCGGATTCCCGCTCTGGAATTTCACTCCGTCACGAACTTTGAACGTATATACGGTATTGTCGTCAGACACTTCCCAGTTCTCGGCGAGCATCGGCTTGATATCCTCGGTGTTGGCGATATCGGAGCCGTTCTCGCTCTTAATGCCATAGGTAACCAATTGGTCGTAGGCGGCAAGCACCAGGGTGTCCGAAGTGAGGTCATTGGCTTCCGCCGGGTCCATCGTGGTTCCGCCCTCGGAATAAGCTACGGTCAGAAAAGGCTTGGCTGCAGTCCCTGTACCTGCTCCGTCTGTGCCGGAAGTGGCTGCGGGGGTCTGAGGATTGGCGCTGCTTGCACAGCCGGCCAGCAATACTGAAAACGCGATGAAGGTGGACAACAACTTAACTTTTTTCATCTGTGATTCCTCCCTTTTCTATACCTGCCTGTGTTGTAAGCTTGCTGCTATATATTTACCGGGAAATCATGCCGTGCCAGAGTCCGGGAGTTTCCCACCCAGAGGCACTGCTATTTGCCCGAACGCAACCGTGGATCCAGTACATCGCGCAGCCCGTCGCCGAGCAGGTTGAAACCAAGAATGGAAGTCGCAATCGATAATCCGGGAAAAGTAACCAGCCACCACTGCCCGGAAATAATATATTCCCGGCCTTCGGAGATCATCGCGCCCCATTCGGCAATCGGAGGTTTGACCCCGAGACCCAGGAAGCTGAGGCTGGATGCCGTCAGCAGGGCGAAGCCCATGCCCAGTGTCGCTTGTACCATCAGAGGAGCGAGCGCATTCGGCAGAATATGCTGGAACAGAATCACCTTATCCTTCACCCCGATCGCGCGGCTGGCTTCAATATATTCCTTCTCCCGCAGCGAGACGGTCTGGCCGAACATCAGGCGGGCGAACTCGGGGATGCCGACGATTCCAACCGCGATCATCGCGCTGGTGAGTCCAGCGCCAATGGAGGCGGCAATCGCCATCGACAGTACAAGTGACGGGAACGACAGCAGCACATCCATCACACGCATAATGATCGTGCCTGTCTTGCCGCCATAGTAGGCCGCGATTCCGCCGAGCGGAACACCAATGACGAAGGAAATAGCTACGGCAATCAGGCCGGTCCAGATACTGATGCGTGCCCCGTACAGGATGCGGCTGAGAATATCCCGCCCGAAATTGTCCGTACCGAACCAGTGAAGGGCTGAGGGGCCTTGCAGCTTGTTCGCCATATCCGTCAGATAGGGATTATAAGGTGCAATCCAAGGAGCGATAATCGCCGTCACGGTCCAGATCAGGATGAAGATAAGTCCTACCGTCGCCAGGCGGTTGCGCAGAAGCAGGGTCAGAAAGGTTTTGGGCTTGGGGGGCGCGGCGGACTTGCCTGCCTGGCCCCCGGCTGAATGTGCTGCGGTGCTCACGGGGAATCTCCTCCTCTCTTGTCGCGGTTTATTCATAGCGGATGCGCGGATCGATCAAGCCGTAGATCAGATCAACGGCGAGGTTGATCCCGCAGTATAATATCGCACTGACCAGGGTAAAAGCCTGTATCGGCGCATAATCCGCAGCCAGAATGGAGTCCGTCACATAGCTGCCGATGCCCGGCCAGGAGAAGATGGTCTCCGTAATCACGGCGCCGCCCATCAGGTAACCGAATTGCAGACCCAGTACGGTCAGCGTAGGAATCAGGGCGTTCGCCAGTGCATGCTTGTAAATGACAGCTGATTCGCGCAGCCCTTTGGCTCTGGCGGTGCGCACGAAGTCCTGGTCGATAATCTCCAGCATGCTGGAGCGGGTCATCCGGGCGACAATCGCCATCGTGCCGGTGCTTAGACAGATCGCCGGGAGCAGCAGGTGGGTCAGACTGCTTCGCAGTGCAATCATGTCTCCCGACAGGAGACTGTCCAGTACGTACAGCCCGGTAATGTGTACCGGCGGATTGAGATCACCGCTGATCCGTCCCATCGGTGCCGGCGCCCAGCCGAGAATCGAATAGAAGATGTAGATAAACATCAGCCCCAGCCAGAAGATCGGCACACACGCACCAATCAGCGAGAACACCCTGGAAATGTGGTCCACGATCGATTCCTTGCGGGTGGCGGCTACGATGCCTACCGGAATCGCAATCAGGATGGCGATCAGGATACTGAACAAGGTCAGCTCAATCGTTGCCGGGAACCGGGTGGACAGATCACTGGCTACGGAGTGTCCGGTATGATAGGCATAGCCGATGTCACCCTGGAACAGCTGGCCTACATAACTGAAGAATTGAGTGTACAGTGGTTTGTCCAGCCCCATGTCCACGCGGATTTTGTTAACAATCTCCTCCGGTGCCTGCTCGCCTGCCATCATGATGGCGGGATCACCCGGCAGCACTCTCGACAGAATGAAGGTGATCAGGATGATGCCCAGCAGAGCCGGAATCATCTGGAGCAATCTTTTTATCGTATAAGCAAACAATGAATCCACCCCCTTACAGCTTCTGATGTCATCCACAGCAATACTTGGCCGGATCAGACCTTTGATGTCAGGTACCTTGCTGCGTGCTGCAGCTCATTTGTATTTGTGCTAATTCTACATAGATTTCTGCAGCCGCTCTACGTCCCGTTCAGCTAAAAAAAAGCACAACCGTTTGTCGATTGTGCACTACAGACCGGCCATAGTGTCATATTACCTAACACTATCTGCCATAATTTTCGTGATTTCGCTATTTCTCCTGCAAATAATGGTAGATCAGGCACAAATGGCAAACAAATTGCTCGCGGGGATCGCTCAGGTCGAACCCGGTAATGTCGCGGATCCGCTCCAGGCGGTATTTGACGGAATTGCGGTGGATGAACAGACTATTGGACGTTTCGACCAGACTGCCACGGCACTCCAGATAATGATAGAAGGTCAGCAGCATATTGCTGTCATGCTCCTCATCATAGCGCAGCAGCTTGCCCAGCTTGCGCTCGAATAAGGCGGCGAAGCCGGGGCCGCTCGTGCCCTCCAGCAGATGATAGACCTCGATCTCCTCATAATTCGTTACACCGCCCGCTGCCGCGCCCAGACGCCTGGAGACGGACAACGCCTTGCGGGCTTCATTGTAGCTGGCATGGATATTCCACAGCGGCTCAGCTGTCCCGATTCCGCTGCGGTAGCCGCCAAGTCCCTCGTTCTTGTCCAGCAGCCAGCTCTTCAGCGTGTCTCCCCAGCTCTCTTCGGCAAGGCCTGCCCCGGCGAACCTGCGGGCTTCCGGGGTCGGCAGGAACAGCACCGCCCGGTTGGAGCGGAACTCCATATGCGGCAGCACGCCCCGCCGCCGGGCTTCGCGGTCCAGCAGCCTGATCAGTGTCTCCTCCTTCGGCGCGGTCTCGCCTTCGATAACCGCTACCTCCCAGCTGTGCTCGGGATTCATGCCGAGCTGGCGGGCGCGGCGCTCCACCTCATGGCGCGAGGGCAGCGGCGGGGTCAGCAGCTCGTCGATGAAGTTGCCGCGCAGCCGGAATTCGGTATCCTCAGCCACCTTGTTGCGCATCAGCTCCAGCGCGAATACAAGCCGGGCCTGCTCAATGCCGACCTCCTCCATGTCATCCAGCTGCTGCTTGTCCACCAGCAGCTTCGCAACCAGCCGCCGATCTACGTTGATGCTCCAGCTGAGCGGCGCGTCCGCTGCGCCCCACTCATAATCGGAGGGGGAGGAGACGATAATTCGGCGGTCATTATCCACCAGGGCAACCGGGGCCTTCAGGAACTCGGACACATTGTCGCTGACCGCCTGGATGCCGCTGTTCTCCAGCACCATCGTGGTCAGGGTGCGGTAGACCTCCTCTGCACGGCGCAGCAGCATCGCCTGCCGGCCGAGCAGCAGCTCCATTACCGGCTGGGTAATATCGGTATAGGGAATATCCGGCGGAATCTCCACAATCGGCAGCCCGCAGATATTGCTGGCTTCAAGCGCGGCTTCGGGGATCTCCTTCAGGAAGCGGGCTGGCTTGATTGCCAGCGCGGCCGCGCCTAACTGGTCCAGCGTATAGACCAGCTCGGTCAGCAGCGAAGGGTCATGGCGGATGGAGTAAGCGGTGGTCAGCAGCATCACACCTTCACTGATCCAGCCTTGGAGGTCCGGCACCTCCATGATATCTACGAAGCGCACCACGCGGTCCAGCCCCTGTTGTCCGCTGACCACGCGCGCCTTGCCCAGAATGGGGAGCTGCATTAGCTCTCTTAATGTAATTCCACGTGTATCCATACCCTTCTCCCTCCTTCTGCTGTCTTCAGTATTTGATGAATTTTTCTGAAATATGCCAAAATTCGACTTCCCGATAGTTTAGCAGACATTGCCCTCACACTGTAAGGTAAATATTTAACAAATGTGATACTGCTGGATATTAAAGCGAGATTCATGGCTTGGTAGTGTGGCAGAAATATGGGGGGTTTGGGCCGAAAAGGACTCAATTGGCGTGGGCGTGGCGAGGAACGAGGGGGCCATTAAAGTCGGCGAACGGCTAATAGTGTGATGAAATTGGGGAGGTCTGTTGGCTTAGAGGACTCAACGAGCGAGGGTTTGAACAAATTCCTGCAAAAGTACATCTTTTTAGCATAGTTGGCTAGTCCGCAGAGCAAATTCCTGCAAAAATACATCCTTTTAGAGTAAATAGCGCCCTTTTGGCTGATCGAGAGGTAAATACCTGCACTTTTGCAGGCATTTCCGTGCTTATCCGCCAAACGGCCAAGTAGAAATGGCTTCGCCGTCCTCTGCAAGAGGCGGCATCCATTTCTGCGAGAAATAGAAGGATAATTGATGGTGTGAAACATATAAATTATATTTTAAAAAACCTGCACTTTTGCAGTTTTGATTCAGGTATGGCTCAGGCATAGCATTAACCAAAAAAATTAGCTACTCTTAAAGTTACTGTATAGGTCCAGCGAGGATTAGATTTTAGTTTGGAGCTTTCTGACTGAACATTAAAGTCGGCCACCGGCTAATAGTGTGATAAAAATTGGGGAGGATTGTTGGCTTAGAGGACTCAACGAGCGAGGGTTTGAGCAAATTCCTGCAAAAGTACATCTTTTCAGCAGAGTTGGCTAGTCCGCAGACCAAATTCCTGCAAAAATACATCCTTTTAGAGTAAATAGCGCCCTTCCAGCTGATCGCGAGGTAAATGCCTGCACTTTTGCAGGCATTGCCCTATTCATCCCCTAAACGGCTAAAAAACCTGCACTTTTGCAGGTTTTGGGTTCAGGTATGACAATTACCAAAATAATAGCTACTCTTAAAGTTACTGTATAGGTCCAGCGAGGATTTAGATTTTAGTTTGGAGCTTTCCGAGGGAACATTAAAGTCGGCCAACGACTAATAATGTGATGAAAATTGGGGAGGTCTGTTGGCTTAGAGGACTCAACGGGCGAGGGGTGAGCAAATTCCTGCAAAAGTACATCTTTTTAGCATAGTTGGCTAGTCCGTAGACCAAATTCCTGCAAAAATACATCCTTTAGAGTAATTAGCGCCCTTTCGGCTGATCGAGAGGTAAATACCTGCACTTTTGCAGGTTTCGGCTCAGGTATGGCAATAACCGAAAAATTAATTAGCTGGGCAGTGGTGCCGTAGAGTAGGTGTTCGAACCCTACTTATCCTGTGGCACAAAAAATGCCCCCACGAACTATTTGTTCGCGAAGGGCATTCATGGAGCGTTGTACCGTTGTGTGTTTGTACCGTTGTGCTACTGCTGTCGGTTATGCCATCGCGCAGTCATGCGTCTATCCTTGTACTTCACATTTACAATTCCGGCTCGTTCCAGACCGCCGCCGCAGCAGCTGCGGCCCCAAGCGCCAGGATCGGATCAAAAGCGCGCACGCCCAGCTTCTTCTCCAGCTCGGCCGCAAGGCCGATCGTAGCGAAGCCGGTGCAGGCCAGCACGATCGCCTCCGCGCCGCGCTCGACCAACCGGGCTGCGCCGGCCAGCGCACCCGCACGCCCTGCGGGCGTGTTCAGGTCCAGCGTCGTGGTTACGCCGTCCGGGCGGTCCATGCCGACGCAGGCGCTGCCCAGAATGTCCGTTATCCGCGGCGGGATCTCGTGCAGGATGGTCAGCACGCCTACGCGCCGCGCGGACGTCAAAGCCAGATGCGCCGCGCACGAGCCTGCGCCCAGCACCGGTATCCGCACGGCGGCCCGCGCTTCGTCCAGTGCCGGATCAGCCGCGCAGCTGATCCCGATCGCGCTGCAGCCGCTGCGTTCCAGCTCCTGGGCCAGCGCCAGGATCTTGGGCACCGAGGCGGCTTCCGTCTCCGCATCGAACACGCCCTGAGGCTGGTCCGGGATGCAGCGGCTCAGCACCCGCAGGCCGAATCGCTCCTCAATCAGCGCGCCATGCCTGTGAATGGCAAGCTCGTCCTGCAGCGTAATCACACGTATCATTCCCAGCATACAGCCACCTCCTTCAGCGAGTTTTGGTGAACTTGATGATGCAGCATCCACATTTATCGGGAGAAGCTATGCCCAAGCTTTCTGCTGACTCCACAGCTTCCATCTCCACAGCTGAATATAGCCGTATTCTATCCTAAACCAGCTCGCCCGCACGCATAATCAGAACCTCGTCCACATACACATCCGGCTTCTGCACCACCGCGTCGATATGCACCCCGGCAGCCACAATGCCGCCGAATGTATTGTTGCTGCCAAAAGCGACATGGATCGTCCCATAGACCTTCTCATCCTCCAGCACCACACCCGTGATCCTGGCCTGGTCATTCGTGCCGATGCCGAACTCACCCAGCAGCCTGCCGTCACCGTCGCCCAGCATGGCCAGCAGCCGGTCACCGGATTCTCCTTCCGCTGCGACCAGCCGTCCCTGCTCCACGGTCAGCAGCACCGGTGCCGTCAGGGCACCAATGCCAGCGATAGAGCCGTCCACAAGGATCTGCCCTTCAGCGCGGCCTTCCAGCGGCGCAATATAAGCTTCGCCGGAGGGCAGATTGCCGGACTCGCCGGGGTTAAGATACAGGCCGGTGCTGAGAATACCGTCCCGCCCGGCAATCGGGAAGGACAGGCGGAAGCCGTCCTTCTCGATGCGGACCTGCTGCCCACCGGTCAAGATGGCGGCGACCTTCTCCGTCAAGGCCTGCACCTGCAGATAATCTGCGGTGATGGCGCCCTGGCTGAACATGTCGTCGGTCATGCCCGGCATGGTCGCCAGTCGGGTGCCCGCTGCTGCTGCCTGCTTGCGCGCAGCGGTATGCGTCAACGAGTGAACCGTGATGCACACGGCCACATCTGCCTTCGCCATCGCCTCCGCGACAGGAGCGGGCGGCTCTTCCCCGGACCGGCTGCGGTCCGGCATGATGAGGAGCAGCGACTCGGCTCCGAGTCTTTTGCCAGCCTCATAAATCGATTCCCCCAGCTCCCGCTTCGAGTCATCTGCTATAACCGCAAGCACCTCATGGCTCGCCAGCCCAAGACAGGTCCGCAGCACGTTCATACTATTCTTGATCCGCTGTTCATTCATTGTGTCATTTCCTCCCGATTACACCATTTCGGCTACCAGCTTGCCCATTAAGGTATTGGACAGCACTACAGGAATTCCTGCGGCGGCAACCCACTCTCTATGCTGCTCCACATAGCCCATGCAGTCAAGCACAATCAGGTCGGCGCGGCCCTTCAGCTGCTCCGCGGCCGCACGGAAGTCCTGCTCACTGCCCGTATAAGGCGACGCCGCGGCAAAAACAAACCCAGCCATCCCCGCCCCGCCGAACTTCTCATGCATCGCCTGCTCCTGCTCAGGCAGCGGTCCGATCAGCCCCAGACGCCGCCCGCCGGTCATGGCGAGAACGGCCCCCGGAATGATTTTGTCAGGCTCGATCAGATGGGCCCCGGACGTGTGCAGACCGGGAAAAACCCCTGTGCAGAGCAGCAAAATCGTACCGATGCCGTCAGCCTCCATCTGATCAATTTTGCCCTGCAGCCTAGCCGTTATTCGTTCTCTGGAGACCACGACGGCAGTTCCGTCTGTCATTTTGGAGGTCAGGACGTACTCACCGTCGCCGGGAGCGTAACGTTCATGGATCTGCTCTGCCGTAAGACCGTCAAGCACTCCCGCCTGGACCAGCCGGGCGCGTCCTTCCAGGTACTTCTCAATCAACGGAGCGACATCATGCCTCGGCGCTTGTCCGATTGTAATCAGTCCGATCTTCCTCATGGCCCGCATCTCCTCTTACAGCGTAGATACCGCCGGTTTGCCAAGCGACTGCAGTACCTTCATCGGGCCGTACAGCTCATTGATGCGGGCGAATTCCGCCTTATTGTAGAAGGAGCAGATGCCTGACGTATATTCCTTGGCTGTCTCCACCGCGAACCGGACCGCAGAAGCAATATCCACCTCATGGCTGGCGCCGGTGCCGCAGCCCGGAACCATCGACTGGGCGGTAATCGCCAGGCCAACAACCGGAGCATCGGTAGCCACCGCAGGCTGCAGAATGGAGTTAATATGGTACAGATCATTGCCATAAGGCGTAATATCCTGGGTCGTCACCGGAAAAGTAACCGCGAACTGGCCTGTCGTCATCTCCATAATCCGCAGCAAATCCTCGCTCACGCGCAGAATATACCCTTCCTTGACCGTAGGTGAAATCGCGATCCCTTTATGATTGATCACGCGGTTGCCTTTGGTGGTGTCAATGGATAGAATCGCTTCCATCTCGGGCAGCACCTCATGCTCATTCATCTGCATAATATCGACCGGCGAGTCCATGAAGTCGACAGGCTCATGCGCCAGCGTTGGAGCATCCGGGCAGATATGGGTCGTAATCAGAATATCCCCCTTCAGCACATCACCTTTGGTCTGCATGTCGGCCAGCTTCAAGGCTGCCGCAATCGCAGCGACCGCACCGTCTGCATCCGAGACAATCCCGACACGGCTCGGCCGGGCGCCAATGCCACCCAGTCTGCCGACAATGCCGAAGGTAGGTGCTGCTCCGCCTATGGATTTCCCGGCGCTGCCCGGAATGTTGATTTTAACGAAATCAGTGCTTCCTTTGGCCCCCTCCACTTTCTGAACCTGAACGGTAACCTGCGGATATTCGCTAAATAACTGCCGGACATGCTCCCCTGTGACAAAAGCGCTATCCAAAACGTTAAGAACGGTTAATGTTTGTTGAAGTGCCATAAGAGTTCCTCCTCAGCGTTGGCAGTACAGGACTGCTGGTGTAATGTTAGGGTTTATACTATCGCAAATTCGGAAACGTCCACAATGTACACACCTGCCAAACCTAACCCGCTTTTCTTGTCCCGAACAGATAAACCTCACTCAGCCCTGCATTCCCATGTAAAAGATTCGCCAACTCTTTACTGTACAGCCTCCGTTAACTAGCGTAAAATTGTTGAATAGTTACTATATTGGATTCTTTTAGGGGGTCATAATTTGAATTTTGGTAGATTAGCATCACAATTGGCTGAGACGGCTACAGAGAATACTTATTCAGGGACATATCTGGTACAGCATAACCAACAGGACATTGCCGCAGGCAGCTTCGGCTATGCCAATCGGGCAGAGCTACTTGTGAACCGCAGCGACACACGCTTCGGGATTGCTTCAGGCTGCAAGCTGTTTACAGCGATTGCGGTCTGCCAGCTGGTGGAGCAGGGCAAGCTTAGCCTCGACAGCCCATTAGCGGCTTGCATGGATACAGCGCAGTTTCCGCTGTTTGATCCGGCCATAACGGTTCATCAGCTGCTCACGCACAGCTCGGGGATTGCCGATTATTTCGATGAAGAATTAATGGATGACTTCGAGGAGCTGTGGATAACGAAGCCGATGTACACTCTGCGGCGGCTGGCAGACTTCGTGCCGATGTTCAGCAGTCAACCGATGAAGTTCACGCCTGGCGAGCGGTTCCATTACAACAATGCGGGCTTTATTGTGCTTGGGCTGCTGGTGGAGGAGCTTAGCGGAATGCGGTTCACGGATTATGTGGAGCAGCATATTTTTAGAGCCTGTGGAATGGAGCACTCCGGCTATTTCGCCATGGATGCACTGCCGGGCAATACAGCGTTAGGTTACATAGAGGATGAACAAGGCGGCTGGCGGACCAATGTGTATTCCCTGCCGGTCCAAGGAGGGTCGGACGGCGGGGCCTTTGTGACCGCTCCCGACATGCTGCTGCTCTGGCAGGCGCTGCTTGACCACCGCTTGCTGAGTCCAGAGCTGACTTCTCTGCTGCTGACACCACATATGCATGAGGAGAATGAGGAGTATTATGGCTACGGGGTGTGGATCACCAAACGCGGAGATGAAGTGTTCAAATACCATGTGATGGGCTACGATCCTGGCGTCTCCTTCCACTCGGCCGTCTATCCCGCTTCTGGCGTCAGTGCAGCTATGCTGAGCAATGCAAGCCGCGGCCCTTTCCGGCTGCTGGAGACTGTAGAAGAATTTATTCTTGAATAAAATATCGATCCCTCCCAAACCCTCCCTTCCAAGGGAGGGCCCCAAAGGGTTGCACCCTCTGGACACCCGCAAGCTTGGCGAATGAGTCTGGCGGCACTGTGTTTTGGAGGGTGGGAGGGTGGAGCGCTTATCCCTGCGGGACCGCTTGAACGCCGCAGGGGCTGGCCCGCTATCCCTGACGGGATGCAGGCCTGAGATTAAGGTCTAAGGCGAGCTGTTCCTGCGGAATGCGCAAGACCTTACCCACAACAAAACTAAATAATAGTTTCCTATCCATGCACAAAAAGCGCAGCAGAACAGTTCCGAACTGTTCTGTTGCGCTTTTTTAGTTTGGAAAATGGTTGCTACTTAAGCTCCAGTTAGGATGTAGAGTGCTCCCTGGAAACTTTGGAGTCATTAGATGCGAAACTGCAACTAATTTCAGCCAAAACGTCCATTATCAGCCAAATAGGTGCAAATCTGCAACTAATTTCGAGTAAAACAGGCCTATGACGATGGCGTAAAATAGTTTGTGTAAGGACCGGGGAGTCTAGTAAACGACAAAAAAGTAGGGTATCCTTGGGATTGCGAAAGTCACCAAGAAAAGGAGCCCTACTCAATGACCAGTATACAACAAAACCCGTTCCATGATCTACTCGAAAATAGCATCCAAAGTTTTCTGAAAGAAAAGATTGAACTCATGCTCCGCGAAGAAATCAAAAATTATCTCGGTGTCGAACATCCGGAAGACTCCAATACTCGCAACGGATATTACACCCGCACCTGGGAAACACGCCACGGCCTGATCCCCGACCTGAACGTCCCACGGGATCGGCAGGGTCAATTCCAAACGGAGCTCTTTGAGCCCTACCAGCGCCGGGAGGCGTGGCTTGAAGACACCGTGATCCACATGTATAAAGGGGGCATGAGCACCCGGGATATCGCCTCGTTTATCGAAAAAATGTTCGGGACCTCGTACTCGCCAACCACCGTGAGCAACATCACCGGCACGGTGCTGGAAGATGTTGCCGCCTGGCAAAATCGTCCGCTCTCTAAGCGTTACTCCGTCATCTATCTGGATGGCATGTACGTCAAACTGAAGCGTCAAACCGTGGCCAGTGAAGTCATCTACATCGCGATGGGGATCGACGAAGACGGGCACCGGGAAATTCTCAGCTTCGCTATTGGCGGCAAGGAGAGCGCGTATGGCTGGCGGGAAGTGCTGCAAGACCTGCACCGCAGAGGCGTGCATGAGGTGCTGCTGGGCGTCTTTGACGGGCTGGCCGGGCTGGAGGAAGCCTTCAAGGAAACCTACCCCAAAGCCGATGTCCAGCGCTGTGTGACCCACAAGATGCGCAACACGCTGCCCAAAATTCGGGATACCCACAAGACCGAGATGGTCGGCGATTTGAAGACCATTTACACCGCACCGGATAAGGATGTGGCACTTGCCAACTTTGATGTGGTGCTGAAGAAATGGGGCAAAATCTATCCCAAGGAACTAGAGTCCTGGGGGGACAGCTGGATGTGTTGCTGCGCTTTTACGACTACCCACCCCAGATCTGGTACGCCATTTACACGTCCAACCCGATCGAGCGAACCAACAAAGAAATCCGCAAACGGCTGCGTCCCATGAACAGTTTGACCAATATGGATGCCGCCGAAAAGATTGTCTATTTGGAAGCGATTGGGTACAACGAGAGATGGAGCCGACGTGTCCTACGGGGGTTTGGGGACCCCAAAACGAAAGCCGTTTTGAGTAAAAAGTTTGCGGAAAAGTATCCCCCAGCCCAAGACAGCTAAGAACAAAACCGACGGCAGACGTAACTGGATATGAAAGGAAATTTTCGCAGGGGGATCCCCCCTGACCCTTTGAATACCATTCATATCCATTGTCCCAATGGATATCCTACAACCCTTAAAAATAATTACACAAACTTCTTGACGCTACCCCTATGACGCTCAAAATCCTAAATTAGGTGCGTTATCACACTTATTTGCTTCAAAACGGAAAAATTCGGCTAATTAGATGCATTTTCGGTTACTGCTTAGGTCCACTGAGGATGTGAATGCTGCACTAGATCCTTTCAAAGAAATTAGATGCGAAAACGCACTTAATTTCAACGTAAACGGCTGTTAGAAGGGAAATAAGTGCGAATATGCAACTAATTTCGAGTAAATTGCTTGTTCAGCGCTCAGAATCGGAGATTAAGTGCATTATGGCACTTATTTGCTTCAAAACGGGAAAAATCGGTGAATTAGATGCAGATTCGCAACTAATTCCGTGATTGGACTGATGTGGCGATCAAAATTTGATGTTCCTTTCCTATGGGGTCCTAAGTAGTAACCATTTTCGCAATTAAATCGGTGGTCTGGACGTATGAAAACGATCATGGAGCTGAGTCTGAGCTGTTCTTATCATACGTAGTCCTATGTAGTAACAAAAAATGTAACTACTTAGAGCCTTGCCCTTCCGAAGCAGGTTTGAGGTTACCAAAGAGTAACGCTAAGGTGGCTACAGGGAAAAACTGCCGTTAAATCCAGACAAATGTGCGGTTTCCATGGGATATAGGGAGAAGTTACCGCTAAATTGTCCATCCAGAGCGTATTGAGTGGATCAGACGGAATTAGCGGTAAAAACTTCCTATAACCTTATCGAATCGCCTTACTGAGATGAAATAGCGGTAGAATTTCCCTATAATTCCTTGCTGGTCCTAAGTAGTAACGATAAATTAGACTTCAGCAGCCTAATACCGCGTAACGCCATCCTTCGTCACCAGAGCGAACACCAGCGGCTGCGGCGGAACCGGCTCGGCGCTGATCCGGTAGGCTTCCAGCACCTTCGCTCTGGCTTCCTCCACCTTCGCCTCACTGGCTTCGTTGACATGCAGCACCGCCAGAATCTCGCCTTCCGCTACCACGTCGCCGACCTTCTTGGACAGCTGAATGCCAACTGCCAGATCAATGACCGACTCCTTGGTTTCACGTCCGGCGCCCAGCAACATCGCGGCCACGCCAATCTCCTCGGCCTGAATGCCTTCCACGTACCCGCCGGTCACGGCGGTCACCTCCACCAGCAGACTTGCCGCAGGCAAGGTATCCGGGGCATCAACCTGAGACACGTCTCCGCCCTGCGCGCCTACCATCTGCTTGAACTTCGCCAGTGCGCTGCCATCTTCGATATGGGACAGCAGAATGATCCGTGCCTCGGCTTCATCCTTGGCTTTGCCGCCAAGCACCAACATCTGGCTGCCCAGAATCAGGCAGACCTCCTGCAGATCCTTGGGCCCCTGGCCCTTAAGCGTCTCAATGCCTTCCTTCACTTCCAGAGCATTGCCGATGCCGAAGCCCAGCGGCTGATCCATATCGCTGATTATCGCAACCGTGTTGCGGCCCAGATGCGTGCCGATGTCTACCATGGCCTGTGCCAGTGCGATGGAATCATCCAGCGTCTTCATGAACGCGCCGCTGCCGGTCTTCACATCGAGCACAATCGCATCCGCTCCGGCGGCGATCTTCTTGCTCATGACCGAGCTGGCAATCAGCGGAATCGATTCCACGGTTGCCGTCACGTCACGGAGCGCGTAGAGCTTCTTGTCGGCTGGGGTAATATTGCCGGACTGGCCGATGACGGCCGCCCCGATCTCCCCCACCTGGTCAAAAAACTTCTCCCGCGTCATCTCCACCGAGAACCCGCTGATCGACTCCAGCTTGTCCAGCGTTCCACCGGTGTGGCCCAGGCCGCGCCCGGACATTTTGGCCACCGGTACGCCCGCAGACGCCACAAGCGGCGCCAGGACAACGGTTGTTTTGTCGCCCACACCGCCGGTAGAGTGTTTATCCACCTTGATGCCGGCAATCGGACTAAGGTCTATCTGGTCGCCGGACATTGCCATTTCGAGGGTCAGGTCGCCGGTCTCGCGGGCATTCATGCCCCGGAAATAGACGGCCATCGCCCAGGCTGAAATCTGGTAATCCGGGATTTCACCCTGGCTGTAGCCTTGGATCAGGAAGGCGATTTCTTCGCGGCTCAGCTCGCCGCCATCTCTTTTTTTCTGGATCAGATCTACGGCTCTCATTATAGCTGCACCTCGCGAACAAAGGCGCGGACAAGACCGATGAACTTCGGCTTGGTCAGATTCGCTACCTTCACTACCTGCTCATGGGTGAGCGGCTCCAGCTCCTCGCCAATCGCCATGTCCGTGATACAGGTGATGCCAAGCACACGCAGCTTGCTGTGGCTGGCTACAATTACTTCGGGAACCGTGGACATGCCTACGGCATCCCCGCCCAGATACGCCAGCATGTTCAGTTCGGCGGGAGTTTCATAAGTCGGTCCGCTGATGCTCGCATATACGCCTTCCTGCAGCACAAGAGCTTCCCCGTCACTGCCCTTGACTTCAGCAGACAGCTTCTTGGCAAGTAGGATGTATTCCGGGTCGTAAGCACGGGACATATCCGGGAAACGCACACCCAGCTCCGGGTCGTTTGGTCCGATCAATGGGTTGTCGCCTGTCATGTTCAGGTGGTCGGTGATCAGCATTAGGTCACCGGCCGTGAACGTCTTGTTCATGCCGCCGCCCGCATTCGTAATGACCAGTGTTCCCACACCAAGCTTCGCCAGCACGTATACCGGCAGGACCACCTTGCGCATAGCGTATCCTTCATAGTAGTGGAAACGCCCCTGCATAATGATGACGTCTTGCCTTCCAGCTTGCCGATCACGAAACGTCCGGCATGTCCTTCCACCGTGGAGCGCGGGAAGTGGGGAATCTCTTCATAAGGCAGGTATACGGCATCTTCAATCTGGTCGCCCAGATCGCCAAGCCCTGAACCGAGGATCAGCCCGATGACCGGAGTGTATCCGCCCAGTCTGGATTGAATATAAGCTGCAGCTTCTTTGACCTGTGTGCCGTAGGCCACAGCGTCTGAAGCGGTATTGGTTGGTGTCATATGTGATCCTCCATGGAAAATAGATTGTAATGTCGCTTTCAGCACAGCTGTGCTTAGATTACATTTTAGGAATTAGCGCCAGCACCAGCTTCAGGAAAGACTCGCGTACGCGTTCCGCAGTTTCCATGACTTCAGCATGGTTCAGCGGCTGATCCAGGATTCCGGCAGCCATGTTGGTGATGCAGGAAATGCCCAGCACTTCAATGCCGGCATGACGGGCAACTATGGTTTCCGACACTGTGGACATCCCTACCGCATCCGCACCCTGGCGACGCAGCATGACGATTTCAGCCGGAGTTTCATAACAAGGACCAAGCAGACCGGCATATACGCCTTCCTTGAAGGTGAAGTTCTGGGCAGCAGCCGTTTCTTTGGCCGCTTCAATCAGGCGGCGACTGTATGCCGACGACATATCCGGGAAACGTACACCCAGCTGCGGATCATTGGGTCCGGTCAGCGGATTGCGTCCGGTCAGGTTGAGGTGGTCGGTGATCAGCATCAGGTCGCCGGGGGTGAACTCAGTGTTCACTCCGCCTGCCGCATTCGTTACCAGCAGACTGGCCACGCCCAACTCCTTCATGACCCGGACAGGAAACGCCGTAACTTCAGGACCATAACCTTCATACATGTGGAAGCGGCCCTTCATCATCACAACACGGCGGCCTTCGATCATGCCGATCAGCAGCTCTCCTTCATGCCCTTCCACGGTCGATACCGGGAAATGGGGGATATCGTGATAAGGAATGCTAATTCCGTCTGTAATCAGTTCTGACAGCACGCCCAGCCCGGAGCCCAGAATCAGGCCAATCTCGGGTGCGACCGGACTCTGGTCTTTGATATAAATTGCTGCTTCTTGAATTTCCTTCTGAGTTATCGCTTGCATGCTTATATTCCTCCTTGGATGTTCACTCGTATGCGGCGCAGCACCCTGCCCGCCTCTATTTCAATTCTGCCAAAAAGCTTGTACCGTATTGGGGAGCCTTCGCCCCGAAGTTGTCGGCAATCGTTGCTGCCACATCGGAGAAGGTCGCGCGGATACCCAGGTTGCCTGGGTTCTTCAGCCCAGGTCCGTATACAAGCAGGGGCACATATTCACGGGTATGGTCCGTTCCTCTGTGGATCGGATCATTGCCATGATCGGCCGAAATGATCAGCAGATCGTCTTCACCCAGCGTGGACAGCAGCTCCGGCAGCGCCTGGTCAAACACCTCCAGCGCCCGGCCATAGCCCTCCGGATCACGGCGGTGGCCATACAGCGAATCGAAATCGACCAGGTTCGTAAACAGCAGGCCGTTGAACGGCTGACGCAGCTGCTCAATCGTAATTTCGATGCCATGCTCATTGCTCTTCGTCGGATAGGTTGCCGTTACCCCTTCACCGGTAAAAATATCGTTGATCTTGCCGACAGCAATCACATCCTTGCCGACATCCTCCAATGCATTCATCACGGTCGGCTCCGGTGGCTTCACCGCGTAATCGTGGCGGTTCGAGGTGCGCACGAAATTCCCCGGCTCACCTACATACGGACGGGCAATAACCCGCCCTACAGAGAACTCGGGAGCCATCGTCAGCTCACGGGCAATCTCGCAGGCGCGGTACAACTCGTCTAGAGGAATAATCCCCTCATGGGCGGCCAGCTGGAATACGCTGTCGGCGGAGGTGTAGACAATCCAGTTGCCTGTCTTCATCTGCTCCTCGCCGTATTCCACCAGGATCTCGGTGCCGGAAGCCGGCTTGTTGCCGATCACCTTGCGGCCGGTAGCTTCTTCGAACTTCTCGATCAGTGCCGCAGGCAGACCGTCAGGGTAGGTGTTAAAAGGCACCTCAATCTTCAGCCCCATCAGCTCCCAGTGGCCGGTCATGGTGTCTTTGCCGACCGATACCTCCTGCATTTTGCCGTAATAGGCGGTTGGGGCAGCTACCGGCTCAAGCGGCGGCAGCGGGGCAATATTGGCTAAGCCCAGCTTCTGCAGGTTCGGCAGCTTCAGACCGGGAACTCGCTCCAGGATATGGCCCAGTGTATGGGAGCCGGCATCGCCGAAATCTGCAGCATCAGGCGCTTCGCCAATTCCGACACTGTCAAGCACTATGAATCCGATCCGTTTAAATGAGGACATTTACATCCCGCTCCTTTAATGGTTAGTTCTTCCTCTGTTATTTCCAACAACAAGAAACGGCTGTACCGTCTTCTGAAGGGTGAACCTTCGAAGCTAGCGATGCACAAGATCGCTTTGCGGTATCCGTTTCTGCCTTAAGGAAGGCCTGGGATGATCTTCCGCAGGCTTTCCTTACAGTATGATTACATCATAACTTTCTTACTCACAAAATGCATCTTTTACAGCCGGTTAATGCGCACGCGGGTGATGATTCTCATAGACTTCCTTCATGTTGCGGCGTGCGATTCCGTTATAAATCTGGGTAGTCGATATATCGGCATGCCCCAGCATCTGCTGCACCGAGCGCAGATCGGCTCCGCCCTCCAGCAAATGGGCCGCGAACGAATGCCTTAAGGTATGCGGTGTGATATCCTGCTCGATATGAGCTTCACGGGCATATTTTTTGATGATTTTCCAGAAGCCCTGCCGGGTTAGACGTCCACCCAGACTGTTCAGAAACAGCGCCGGCTCCTCCTGGTTCTTGCGCAGCAGCTTGTCCCGCATGGCCGCCGTGTAGACAGACACCGTCTCCGCTGCAATCGTGCCGATAGGTACAATCCGCTCCTTGCCGGAACCGCCGGTACAACGCGCGTATTTCATCTCTGTATGCACATCGCCCACATTCAGCGAGATCAGCTCGGATACCTTGATGCCTGTGGCATACAGCAGCTCCAGCATCGCCTTATCCCGCATTCCCTGTGCAGTCTCTTCATTCGGGGCAGCCAGCAGCCGTTCGATTTCGCTGATCGTCAGCACCATCGGCGGCTTCTTGTCCGGCTTCATCGCTTCCATACCGAGCGTCGGGTCCTGGACAATCAGCTGCTCCTTCATTAAATAATGCACGAATGCACGCAGTGACACCACATTCCGGTTCACCGTTGCGGCGGCCTTTCCCGCTCCGCGCAGGGAGCTGAGATAGAGCATAATATGTGATTTTCTGATATCGCCCGGAAGAACTGCGCCACGCTCCTCGGCAAATCCCAGGAATTGCGAGACATCCCTGCCGTACGATTCCAGCGTATTCGGCGACAAGCCCTTATCTCCGGACAAATACCGCATAAACGGCTGCAAATATGACTTCATCTATTCACGCTCCTGTCTTTCGCAGCTACTCCCGGTGATATTGTGCAGCATTTCAAGCCTGAGCTTTGGCAGCTTTGCTCCAAGTTGGGACATGCCAAGGCATACATCCACCTTACGCTTCATTCGACAGTCTTTGAGTTTTTTCCTGCTTGGGATGCTGTATTCATTCCCCGTACCAATAGTAGAAACGCAGACGTTCTCCGGTGCTCAGCCCGTCTCCGCCTTGATGTACATTCTGAAAAGCCTTAACTGCCGTACCTTCCGGAATCCCGTAATTATCTGCCGGACTGATCCATTCCCCTACCCAGCTCATCACCGAATAGATCAGCCAGCTCAGCGCGATAAACAAAATAAACAAATACATCCGCCGCACAGTTTTGGGTATAGAGATGATCATATTGTGGCCTCCTCAAAGTTTTACAAGCATCAGCTTCATGGAATCCGCTTCGGTAAAACTCGCTTCGTAAGCATTCGCTTAGTTTTACAAGCATCAGCTTCATGGAATCCGCTTCGGTAAAACTTACTTCGTAAGCATTCGCTTAGTTTTACAAGCATCAGCTTCATGGAATCGCTTCGGTAAAACTCGCTTCGTAAGCATTCGCTTAGTTTTACAAGCATCAGCTTCATGGAATCCGCTTCGGTAAAACTTACTTCGGAAGCATTCAATTAGTTTTACAAGCATCAGCTTCATGGAATCGCTTCGGTAAAACTTGCTTCGTAATTCTGCTCGTCCTCCACCTTATGCGCCGGGAGCCGGATTTATGAATGTGCCGCCACGGACACGCACGGCTACAGAAAATCTATTATACTGTGCTTAGCACAATAATCCAAGCAACCAGACAGATCCGCTGGTGCGCTCACTCCTACCCTCGCTCTTAAACTAACTGTATTTTGTACAACTAAAAAGCCACTTTTGACGGCAAAAGTCACTTTAACTGTATTTCCTGCAGCTATATTTCCTCCATAGCCCCAAATACGAGGTTTCGCCCCGATTTAACTGTACGAAATACAACTAAAGTTACTTTTCAGACGAATCGCTTCATTTTAAATGTATAGAATGCAGTTAGTCGCTGCGAGTGTGGTCTATTGACGTCTTTCGCATACGTATTCTCGCAGTAACCATTAAAAAGCCCCCTCCGGCGAACCGGAGAGAGCTTGTGCGGTAAATTCTCATTAGATCATTAGCTTACTCGGGAGTATTCCCGTCCGAATTGTTCTTGTCCTTACAGCGATGGCAGATGCCATGAAAATCAAGCCGATGGTCCAGGACCGTAAAATTGTATTCCTTCTCCAGGCGTTCCTCCAGCGGACCCAGCCAATCCTCGCGGATCTCATCCATCGTACCGCACTGCACACAGATTAAATGATGATGATGATGTTTGGCGGTATCCGTACGTAGATCGTAGCGGGCTACACCGTCACCGAAGTTAATCTTCTCCACGACATGAAGCTCGCTGAGCAGTTCCAAGGTACGATATACGGTGGCTAGACCGATCTCGGGTGCCTTCTCTTTCACTAGCATAAATACATCCTCAGCGCTGAGGTGATCCTCTTCGTTCTCCAGCAGCACTCTTAGGGTTGCTTCCCGTTGGGGGGTAAGCTTGTATCCATGGGATTGTAGCTGTTGCTTGATTTTGTCTATCCGAGCTTCCATTGTCTGCCTCCCCCTTGGAAAATTACCGCACCGGGCTTCAAACCACTTCTTCCATTATAGGGGGTCGCGGTTTGAGAAGTCAAACGGTTTTATGATAGATTTAGATCAGATTCAAGCTATCTGCTCATGTCAGCTTATTTGCCGTCCAACCCGGCTGTATCAATCAAGCAAGACTGAACAACATGGTCACAAACCAACAAAAAACGGATACCCTCCTTATCTAAGGAAGACATCCGTTTCGCCACACCCCGCACTTACCGCCCATTCGGCGTATGGATTTAACTTCGGTTCGATTACCGACCCGATTACCTATTGTTTGATTACAATCCCACCGATACCAGCATGGGCGTCACCCATCTCATCATAGAAGGCGTGACCCAGGCCTCGAAGCAGGAGATCCCCAGGATCAGCAGTGCCATGGCGAAGGAGAGCAAGGTGTAGCGGGTAAAAGGGCGGGTGATCGGCGTCCGCTTCGGCTGGCCTAGCACCCGGGTGCGGATCATCAGCAGCGAGAAGGCGATCGCGGCCGCGCTGCACACGAGCAGCACCGGAATCAGCACCAGATTGTGCGGAGCGACAGAGACCAGCGCAAACAGCATGCCATGCCACGAATACTGGCTGACCAGGCAGCCAACGGTGAAGCCGATCATCACGCCTTTGAGAAAATCAAGGATCAGGATGCCCGGCAGCCCGATTACCGACAGCCCCAGAATCCAGATTAGCCCGATCCATTTCAGGTTCAGCGCAGCAATACTCCAGTATGAATCCGATGCAGACGCCAAGCCCTGCTGGTCAACGGTGACAAAGAAATTCCCCAGGTAATCGCTCAGCTCCTGCTGCTGGTCCATCGTCAGCGCACCGACAATCAATGCCCCGAATACTACGCCCACCAGAAATAATACAGCCACAAAAATATACAGAGGCGTCTGTTCCTTCACCATCAGCCTTAAGGTTCGCATAAGGGAGCTTCTCCTTTCCGGTTACATGTTACACCATATGAGAAAGACTTCCGTGTTATGACTTGTCCTTAAGTCGGGATGTTACTTGGGGTCCCTTACCACCTTGCCGTACGTGCCTCCGCCTCCAGCCGTAAGATCAAGCTGCCCGGAACGGGCTAGCACAATCGCAGCCGCCAGCTCTACACCCGCTACCAATGACAGCTCTGCTTCGCCAGCTTCATGCAGAATATTCATCTCTGTGCCAAAAGCCTCCAGCAGCAGCCTCATCTTCGCCGGGCCCAGGCCCGGTATGAAGTCCAGCGGCACCTGATAATGATAAGGCGGGCGATGCTCCGGCACCTGCGGCCGCTCACGATCCGCGATGTCCAGCACCCGGTCGAATACGCCCTTCACCAGCTTCACACCGCCGCAGTAAGGGCAGCGTTCCGAAGTAGCGAAGGCCTCGTCGATAATGCTGCCGCAGCTGCTGCAATAGGTGCGGTGGTATTTGCCCAGCCGGGGGTTGAGGCCGAAGTTGGCGCTGACCCGCCGCCCTTCCTGACGCGCCAGCGCCAGCTTCAGCTCTGTGAAGGAAGGCTGCGCCAGCTCCAGCACATTGTATTCCCGGCCCAGCTTGCCCAGCGAATGGGCATCCGAATTGGTGAGGAATGTGTAGGGGTCCAGCTCCGACAAATAGCCGGCCATTTCCGAATCTGCACTGAGTCCCAGCTCCACGGCAGCAATCTGATCCAGATCGAAAATCTCCGCCATCCGTTCCGCAGCACAGCCATACAGACCTTTATGTGGCGTAAAAATATGCGCCGGAATCAGCAGCCCTCCCCGGCCGCAGATCTCGCTCTGCAGCTCCTTGGCCGGAACATACAGCCGCTGCGAGCTGAGATTGACGTTCTTCATATGGCGGCTCATCCAGCCGCTGAAGTCGGTCATTGCCGCAAGATCCGGCAGGAAGGCCAGCACATGGCATTCCTTGCGTCCCGGCTCGCGGATCTCGATCTCCGTGCCGAGCAGGATCGTCGTCTGGCCGTAGGCGATGCCTCCACCCTCTGCCTCGGCCATCTCGCCGGAATCCAGCAGGCTGCGGATGTCACGCAGCACGCCGGGCGCATGGCTGTCGATAATGCCGACCAGCCCGATTCCTTTGCGCTCAGCAGCCTCTTTGGCGATTCCGGCGAAGGTCAGGGCGCGGCTGCCGCTGATTTTGACCGCTTGTCCCTCAGACGTCTGGCCGATATGGACATGCAGATCACAGTAATAACTCTGCAGATCAGGTTCTACTGCCATTGTCCGGTCAGCGTATAGAGGTGCCAGGCATATACGGCCATAATCGTCTTCGCATCGGCGATCCGCCCGTCCTCGATATATTGATACGCTTCCTCCAGGTTCAGCTCGGAAACCTCCAGAAATTCATCCTCGTCAAGCGACATATCTCCGGGTTCCGCATTCTCGGTCACATACAGATGAATAATTTCATCGGCGAAGCCCGGAGAGGTATAGAACGACTTCAGCAGCTTCAGCTCACCGCTGTGGAAGCCTGTCTCCTCCTGAAGCTCACGCCCGGCGGCAGCCAGCGGATCTTCTCCCGGATCCAGCTTGCCGGCCGGAATCTCGACCTCTGTGCGGTGCATCGGCTGGCGGTATTGCTCCACAACCAGCATTTTGCCGGCATTCAGCGCCAGTACCGCCACGGCTCCCGGATGTTTGACTACCTCGCGGGTAGCCGTGTTGCCGTCAGGCATTCTAACCGTGTCCACCTGGAGGGTAATAATTTTGCCGTCAAAAATCGGTTGCGTCGACAGTGTGACTTCATCCAATGCGGGGTTGCTGTTTATTTCAACTTTTTTCATAGATTCAGGTCTCCTTTGTCTCGGTGCTGCATAGGGTGTATTATAGCAAACTTAAGGGGAAAGAAGGAATTCACACATGAACGATATCTTCAAACGCACCAGCTCGTCCGCTGTACTTTTGGCAGGTAAACCCCATCAAATCAAGGCCGTCCTGGCCGGGTGGATCGAGCAGTATGGACGCGACATGCCCCTGTGCTACATTCTGCTGCTGCAGGATCAGAAACGGAGAACTTCATCTCCACAGTCCAAGGCCGGGTAAGCCCTTCAAGCCTTCCAAGCATTCATAGATCAACAAGACAAGATAAGGAGCTGCTCCCGGGTTGCAGCCGGGAACAGCTCCTTTCGTTGCCTTGAGGCCAATCAGCCTTTGACGCTCTCATTCACAATCGAGACGACAAGCTCAGCCACTTTGACAATATCCTCGGCCCGGATCCGCTCCTGGGTCGTGTGGATATGCTCATACCCCACAGCCAGATTGACAGTTGGCACCTTCAGACCATTGAACACATTGGCATCGCTGCCGCCGCCGGATGCAAACAGCCGCGGAGTCAGCCCCAGCGCCGAAATCGCCCGCTGCGCCAGCTGCACGACTTCATCATGCTCATTGAAGCTGAAGGCCGGGTAGATAATCTCGCTGCGGAACTCGCATTCCGCCCCATACTCACGAACCGTCGTCTCCAGCGCTTCCCGCATGGATGCGATCTGGTCCTGCACTTTCTCCTGCACGATACTGCGTGCTTCCGCATCCAGCTGCACATGATCGCATACCACATTCGTTGGACCGCCGCCGGCGAATCTGCCGATGTTGGCTGTTGTCTCATTGTCGATGCGTCCCAGCTTCATCGCGGCGATCGCCTTGCTCGCCACCTGAATGGCGCTGATGCCATCCTCGGGATTCACACCGGCATGCGCCGATTTGCCGAAGATCTGCATCGTAACTCTCGCCTGTGTAGGTGCGGCAACGGCAATGGCACCAACCTCGCCGTTGGAGTCAAGAGCGAAGCCGAAATCGGCATCCAGATGCTGCGGGTCCATGGCCCGCGCACCCAGCAGCCCGGATTCTTCACCGGCTGTAATCACGAACTGGATCTGTCCGTGCGGAACGCCCTGCTCCTGGATGACACGAATGGCTTCGAACAATGCGGCAAGTCCCGCCTTGTCATCCGCACCAAGAATCGTGCTTCCATCACTTGTAATCCAGCCATCCTCATTCAACACCGGCTTAATGCCCTGCCCGGGAACAACTGTATCCATATGGCAGGTGAACAGCAGCTTAGGAGCGCTCACACCCTCAGTCGCAGGCCAGGTCACGAACAAGTTCCCGGAACCATGTCCGGTTCTTTCCTTGGAATCGTCTTCGGTTACGGCCAGTCCCAGAGCGCCGAATTTCTGCTTCAGCACCTCTGCAATCTGTGATTCGTTTCCGGTCTCGCTATCTACACGGACAAGCTCCATGAATTCTTCAATCAATCGTTGTTCTGCTATCACTGGACTTCCCTCTCTTTCGCGGATACGTTACAATGGTTGTACTAGGCATAATAACACTTATGCTCATTACTTAAACTAATCTCAAAGGAGTCACTCATGCAACGTCAAAAATGGTTTAAAGTTGTCATCTACGTTATGTTGATTGCTATGGTCGCCTCTACGCTGTTTATGGTGATTGAGCCTTTCTTCGCGGGCTAATCTTCCGCCAGCAGCGTTAACCATTAGCGGCAGGGATACCCTGCCGTTATTTTGGTATGTGCACCGGTCATTCCTCTCTGATGGAGAGCAAGGGGGCTTGACCGGCTTCACAGCCAAATTCCTGCAGAAAAAAGGGCAGCAGCGCTTCGGCAACTTCCCTTACTTCAACCCTGCGGCCGCTGCATTCCTCCAGCGAGGTTACGCCGTAGTCGCTGATTCCGCAGGGGATGATGCCTGCAAATCCGTGTTCGGCTATCCCTGCCTTCACATTCAGAGCAAACCCGTGGCTGGTGATGAATCCCCGGCTGGATTTGGCTTTGTTGAATTTCACGCCTATGGCGCAGATTTTGCGATCGCCTACCCAAACCCCTGTATACTCCGGCTTGCGGTCGGCTTCGATCCCGCAGGAGGCCAAATATTCAATCACCACAGCCTCCAGGCTGCGCAGATAACCATGCAGGTCGACCCTGCCCTCTTCACCGAGCTTCAACAGCGGATAACCCACCAGCTGCCCCGGTCCATGATATGTAATGTCTCCTCCCCTGTCGATTTCAAACAGCGTAATGCCCCGCTCCTTCAGCTGCGCACTATCCAGCAGAAGATGCTCGGGATGATTCTGTGAACCTATCGTATAGGTAGGGGGATGCTGCATTAACAGAAGCCGCTCCGGCCGGGTACCGGCATCAATTTGTGCTACGGCTGTTTTTTGCAGCTCCCAGGCCTGGCCGTATTCCATCATAGACTCATAGAATATCTCTAATCTGCGGATAACCTTGCTGTTCATATCTGCAGCTCCCTCCTCTTCCATACTTCTGATTCCAAGTTTACCCTTTCCGCAGCCACCGATCAATACAGCTTCGTATCGGCGTTGTACCCCTCCACATTGTCCTTGACACGCTGGAGGAACCGGCCGCAGATGACACCGTCCAGAATCCGGTGATCCAGAGACAGGCAGATATTAGCCATCGAGCGAACGGCAATCATATCGTTGATCACTACCGGCTTCTTGACAATCGACTCGAAGGTTACAATCGCCGCCTGCGGGTAGTTGATGATCGGATAGGACAGTATGGAGCCGAACGAACCGGTATTATTGACCGTAAACGTTCCTCCCTGCACATCATCCAGCTTCAGCTTGCCTTCCCGTGTTCTCTGCGCCAGCTCGTCGATCTCGCGGGCCAGCCCTGCGATGTTCTTCTGGTCGGCTTTTTTGATCACCGGCATCATCACCGAATCCTCGGTGCCTACCGCAAGCGAGATGTTGATATCGCGTTTGATGATGATTTTGTCGACGGCCCAGACGGAGTTCATAATTGGGTAGTCCTTGAGCGCACTGACTACGGCTTTCATCAAGAAAGCCAGGTAGGTGAGGTTGATCCCTTCCTTGCGCTTGAACTCATCCTTCAGCTTGTTGCGCAGCGCGACCAGATTGGTCACGTCCACCTCAATCATCGTCCAGGCATGCGGGATTTCCGAGACGCTCTGCCGCATCCGGGTAGCAATCGTATTGCGGACCGGCGTTACATCGATCAGGAATTCCGAGCTGCTGCCGCGCCCGCCTTCCACTTCAATCGTCGGAATCTTCGGCGATTCGCTTAAATGCAGACCGGACTGGCGCAGCGGCTCCGATATCTGCTGCTGCTCCTCCACAGTGGGCTGCTGCATCTGGGCTCCGGCCGGTGGATTGACGGCAGAGGCTGGGGATTGATTGCTAGCAGAGACTGATGATTGATTGACAGCAGACGCTGGCGAAGCTGGGCCTGCCGATGGATTGACGGCAGAGACCGATGCAGAGGCTGCCGGAGTCGCGGCGGCACCGCTCTCCAGGTAGGTTAGCACATCCTTGCGTGTGATCCGCCCGCCGAGGCCGGTGCCCGGCACGGCGCTCAGCTCAAGGTTGTGCTCAGCTGCAAGCGTCAGCACCGCCGGTGAATAACGGGCACGCATAGGCGTGTCCCCGTGGGAAGCGGCGGAAGCAGCTGCGCCGGAGACAGACGGCGCGCCAGCTGTGGAGGCAGCCGCGGCACGGCTGCTGCCGGGTGTAGCCGCAGCCGGAGCTTGGCCGGCTGCGGTTCGCGCCGTCGGGCTTGCCGGCGGCGCGGCGGGTGCGGCAGGCTCCTGCGCCGGTGCAGGAGCGGTACCCTGGATGGCCGCTGGCGCAGCCACGGCCACGGCAATGCGGCAGATGACCTCGCCCACATTGATGGTCTGGCCTTCCTCCGCGAGCAGCTCACCCATCACCCCGTCCAGGGTAGATGGCAGCTCCGCGTTTACTTTATCTGTGATCAGCTCACACAGCGGCTCGTATTGCTCAACAGGATCGCCCGGCTGCTTCAGCCATTTTCCGATAGTGGCCGACACCAGCGATTCCGCCAGCTGGGGCATGATCACGTCGATCAGCTTAGAGTTGTTCATGATTTCACTCCTCAAAGTTTTACTACAAATATAAGAGTTTATAGGTTCCACACCATAAATTAGCCTTCTATTTCGTTACTACTTAGGTTCCAACGAGGTTTAGATGTTAATCCGGAACGTGATGGCGTAAATAAATGCGAAAGTGCAACTAATTCCAGCTGAAACCTCTATCAGGAGGCAATTAAGTGCGATATTACAACTAATTTCGAGTAAATCAAGTTCTCTACGTTCAAACGCCGGAATTAAGTGCATTTTTGCAACTATTTGCTCCAAAACGGAAAAAGACGGCTAATTAGATGCAATTTTGCAACTAAATCAATTGCTTGGACTTAGGAAACCACTACGAAGTCAAATCTTCTATGTTCTCATCATACCAAGGCCTAAGCAGTAACTCTATTTCTTAAAAAAACGGATACCGCCTCTTACAGAGAACCGCGAAGCCGTTTCTTCTTACACACTTCACATTACACACTTCACAGAATTTGATTTGCTTCGATAGAATTTGCTTTTTCCGTATTCACATACACATGCGCGCAATATAGTAAATGCCTGCATTTGTACATCTTTTTCGAGCCACCGTAGGAGTTAAGCTCCAATTCCTGCAAAAATACATCTTTTTAGAGTAAATATCGCCTTCCAGCCTGCTTAAACCGGAAATACCTGCACTTTCGCAGGTATTTACTCCAATTATACTCAAATTGTCTAAAATTCCTGTACTATTGCAGGCTTTCGCTCCTGGCTCCTGGCTCCTGGCTCCTGGCTCCTGGCTCCTGGCTCCTGGCTCCTGGCTCCTAGAACCTAGCTCCTAGCGCTTAGCCATAGCCTTTAAGGCATAGCTCTTAGCACAGCGCATCGTACATAGCTCCCAATACCCGGCTTCTGCAAGCTTCTACAAGCCAACGTTCCAACTCTAATTCCGGGCAGCAACTGGATAACTATGGTCAGTTAAAATTCCGTCTTTGGGTTGGATTCCGTCTTAAGTTGAATTACTTCTTAAGCTGAATTCCGTCAACGTCAACAGCAGAATCCCTACATCAGCCCGGCTTCTGCCGTGCTTAATATTGCGCCAGGCGCAGCATTTCGGCCTTCACCTTGTCCTTGTTGAGCAAGAAAAACTTCTCCATCGGCGGGCTGATCGGCATCGCCGGCACGTCGGGGCCGCAGAGGCGGAAGATCGGCGCATCCAGCTCGAACAGACAATGCTCGGCGATAATCGCAGCCACCTCGCCGCCGATGCCGCCGGTCTTGTTGTCCTCATGGACGATCAGCACCTTGCCCGTCTGGCGGGCGGCCGCAATAATGGCCTCGCGGTCCAGCGGCTGCAGCGTACGCAGATCGAGAATATGCGCGGTGATGCCTTCCTCACGCTCCAGCTCCTCCGCGGCCTGCATTGCAAAATGCAGCGGCATGCTATACCCGATAACCGTGATATCGTCGCCTTGCCGCAGCAGGTTGGCTTCGCCGATCGGCACCGTATAGTCGCCTTCCGGCACCTCTCCCTTGATCAGCTTGTAGCATTTCTTGTTCTCGAAGAACAGGACCGGATCAGGGTCGCGTACCGCCGCCTTCAGCAGCCCTTTGGCATCATAAGCCGAATACGGCGCAACAATCTTCAGCCCCGGCGTGCCGAAGAAGATCGATTCCGGGCACTGGGAGTGATACAGCCCGCCAAAAATACCGCCGCCAATCGGCGCGCGGATCACCAACGGACAATTCCAGTCGTTGTTGGAGCGGTAGCGGATTTTGGCCGCCTCGCTGATAATCTGGTTCGTGGCCGGCAGCATGAAATCGGAATACTGCATTTCGGCAATCGGCTTCATGCCATACATCGCCGCGCCGATCGCCACCCCGGCAATCGCCGACTCCGCCAGAGGCGTATCCAGCACGCGCTCCTCGCCGAACTGCTCCTGCAGCCCTTTGGTGGTGGTGAATACGCCGCCTTTGACGCCCACATCCTCACCCAGCACAAATACGGAATCATCCCGCTCCATTTCTTCCTTCATCGCCAGCCGGATTGCCTCGATATATTCAAGCATAGCCATCGTTTAAGCCTCCCCTTCAGACGCGGACTCGTCGTATACATGCAGCAGTGTGTCTTCCGGCTTCGGAAAAGGGGCATTGTCAGCATATTCAATCGCTGCCTTCAGCTCCAGATTGCACTCGGCAATCATGTCCTGCTCCTGCTCTTCGCTCCACAAACCCAGATCTATCAGGTAGTTGCGGAAAAAGGCTACGCCGTCTTTTGCCCAGTTCTCATCAATCTCTTCCTGGGTCCGGTATGCCAGATCATTGTCCGAGGTGGAATGCGGCGACAGCCGGTACATCATCGCTTCGATCAAGGTTGGCCCTTCACCGGCGATGGCACGCTCACGCGCTTCCTTGACGACACGGTAGACCTCCAGCGGATCATTGCCATCTACGCGGATGCCGGGGAATCCGTAGCCGAGCGCACGGTCGCTGACCTTGCCGCCCAACTGCTTGTGAGCCGGAATCGAAATCGCATATTGGTTATTCTGGCACATGAAGATTACCGGCAGCTTGTTGACACCGGCGAAATTGCACGCTTCATGAAAATCCCCCTGGTTGCTGGAGCCTTCTCCAAACGTCACGAAGGAGACAAATTTCTGGCGCTTCATCTTCGCAGCAAGCGCAAAGCCGACTGCATGCGGTACCTGGGTAGTTACTGGACTGGAGCCGGTCACAATCCGCAGCCGTTTGCTTCCGAAGTGGCCCGGCATTTGCCGTCCGCCGCTGTTCGGGTCCTCCGCCTTGGCGAATACGGACAACATCAGCTCGCGCGTGGTCATCCCTACGGTTAGTACGAAGGCATAATCGCGGTAATACGGTAGAAAGTAATCACTCTCCCGGTCCAGCGCAAATGCCGCCGCCACCTGTCCCGCCTCTTGGCCGATGCCGGAGACGTGGAAGTTGATCTTGCCGGCACGCTGGAGCAACAGACTGCGCTCGTCGTATTTGCGGGCGAGCAGCATATATCTGTACATATCGATGACCTGGCCGTCACTGAGTCCAAGTTGCTTATGTCTGTTAACTGTTCCTACAGTACCTGGGTTGTTCATGGTTAGGTACCTCCTAAAATTGGGATAAAGGCTTAAATTCCACCCTCACCACGTACCTGATCTTATAACCAGGTACTAATTCATGGCTTATGACCATTATAATCCCATTCTGCCCAAAAAGAAAAGCCTGGATAAAAGGCTTGCCGCCTTTCTAGTAATTCCTGCAGCCGGGAGTGGCGGCGCGAAAACTTAGAAGCCGATGGACCGTCCATCTACCGCCAGCATCGCTTCGCCTACGATTTCGGAAAGCGTGGGATGGGCATGAACGGCTTCGCCCAGCTCCCATGGTGTTGCATCCAGCAGCTGCGCCAGTGCCGCTTCCCCGATCAGCTCGGTCACATGCGGTCCGAGCATCTGCACGCCCAGAATGTCGCCGCTCGCGCGGTCGGCGACCACCTTGACGAACCCGTCCTTATGGCCCTGCACAATGGCTTTGCCGATGGCCGAGAACGGGAATTTGCCGGTCACGACGTCCCGGCCGAGTGCCTTCGCCTCTTTCTCCGTGTGGCCGACACTGGCTACTTCAGGACGCGTGTAGACACAGCGCGGCACCTTGTGCGTCTCATAGGCGTGAAGTTTCTCTCCGGCCAGATGGTTGACGGCCCGGATACCCTCATGGCTGGCCGCATGGGCCAGCTGCAGGCCGCCGATACAGTCGCCGATCGCATAGATATGCGGCTCCCCGGTCTGCATATTGGCGTTCACCGCGATCACGCCTTTGTCGGTGCGGATATCGGTATTCTCCAGGCCAATGTTCTCCACATTGGCTACACGGCCTACCGATACCAGCAGCTTCTCGGCGGACAGGCTATGGGCCTGGTCCCCCTTGCTGGCCTGCAGCGTTATGCCCTCTGCTGTGATCCGGCTGGAGGCCGCATCCACGGTCATCCCGGTCAGGACCTTGATCCCGCGTTTCTTGAGCAGCCGCTGCAGCTCACGCGCGATCTCTTCATCCTCCAGCGGCAGCAGCTGGTCCGCCGCTTCCACCACGGTCACCTCGACGCCGAAGTCGGCCAGCATCGAGGCCCATTCCACCCCAATCACGCCGCCGCCGACGATCAGGATCGAGGCGGGCAGCTCTTCCAGCAGCAGCGCTTCCTCGCTGCTGAGAATTACCTGCCCGTCCGGCTCCAGGCCGGGCAGCACGCGCGGGCGTGAGCCGGTGGCGAGGATGAGGTTCGCGGAGACTACCGTCTCCATCTCTCCATCCGCAAGCTCTACCGCCACCGCCCCGCTGCGCGGTGAGAAAATCGAGGGGCCTATCACGCGCCCCTTCCCCTTCAGCACTTGAATTTTATTCTTGCGCATCAGGTATTGAACTCCCTGGTGCAGCTGCTCCACTACGCTCTCCTTGCGCCGCTGCACCTTCGGGAAGACCAGCTTCACGCCTTCCGTCTCGATGCCATAGCTCTCGCTGTCCTTGATATCTGCAAAGACCTCGGCGCTGCGCAGCAGCGATTTGCTCGGAATGCAGCCCCGGTGCAAGCAGGTGCCGCCTAATTTATCCATCTCAATCACAACAACGGATTTCCCCAGCTGAGCGGCGCGAATCGCGGCCACGTACCCTCCGGTACCTCCGCCAAGTATTGCCACGTCACATGAAATCGTCATGATATGTATCCTCCAGTCATTCGTGCAATCTATGAACTATACTATTGTACTCTGTTTCGAACGCTTTACAAAACCAACAAACGTCATATGTCCGTGGACTTTTTTACGATGAAGCGTTATCATAAAAAGGAATTCAAAGAGCCCCAAGCGGCTCTGGAGGGGTGGGGGTTCTGATGAAATTGCTGATTTCACGCTTCATTGCCATCCTGATTCTGGTCGTTCCCGGCCTGATGGCCATGAACGGGTTTCTGATGATGAAAGACGATATCTTCGATTACTACTCCATGCATGGCGATGAGACGACAACTCCCGTGTTCGCCTGGCTCCATTTCGGCGGCGGACTGCTGCTGTTTCTGGCGGGCATGAGCTTCCTCGGCGGCTGGATACTGACCCGTGACCGCAAAAAAGGCTACGCCGGTCCGCGGTTTCGCGAGAAACAACAGGCTCAGGCTGCCTCCGCTCCAGACGTCCCCAAAGCCCCTTAAACCTATCATCCACACTACTTTTTCTGCTATATTTTATTCCAACCCTACCTATCCCAACCGTACCTATCCAACTCCTCGTACCCATCCAATCCGCTGATTTCGGCACAGCATACTTAAGAGTTCATTTAATTTAACTGTAATACTGGTTACTGATAGATCTCAGCGGGGATTGTTGCTGCTGGAACGTTCGGAGTAAATAAAGGAAAAAGTAAGATACTACTTAGGTTCCAGCTTGGATTAAATATGTCCCACTTGAATGATCGGAGCATTTAGATACAAAAGTGGTTACCACTTCGGTTCCTGCAAGGATTTAATATGTCCCACTCGAACGTTTGGGCAATTAAATGCAAAAATTGCTTACCACCTAGGTTACAGCAAGGATTTAATATGACCCACTTGAATGATCGGAGCACATAGATGCAAATGGGTTACCACTTAGGTCCCATCAAGAATTTAGCCTGTTGCCCTGGAAAGTTCAGAGCAATTAGTTGCGAATATGCATCTAATTCCAGTCAAATCCTCCATCAGAGGGCGAATAAGTGCGTTTCTGCAACTAATTTCGAGTAAATCACCCCCTCTTACAGTAATTTTGCAAAGAACCTGACATCAAAGCAGTCAGGGAATATTTACAAAAAAAAGAGACTCCATTATCGTAGAAGTATACACACACCCACGAAAGGAGATCTCTTGGTTAATAAAGTAGCTGAAAAGGTGTTGTTATGTCAAGTCACCCAATGGTTAGATCGCAATGCTTCCTTGCTGCTCGGCGACCGTTATGCCAAAAAACTTCACTGGGGCAACACGGTGTTTCTCTTTTTAGAGGCCATATTTAGAGGACGAAAAGGGACTCAAGAGATTGCAGATCATGTAGAGAGTTCTACGTGGATGCAAGAATGCACCGGAATTCAATCCATTCACCAGTCGTCCTTGAACCGCAAGCTCGGCGAACTGCCCCCGGAGGTGCTCCGTGAGCTATACCTCTCTCGCCTGGAGCATCTGTTGGAACAGGAAGGACCGTCCCTGCCTAAAAAACTGAAAAAGTTGGGCCCCCTCGCAGCAGTCGATTCCACCAGCCTGACGCTGGGGCGGGTTCGCGGCCAATGGGCCTACCAGCAAACTGGAAAAAACGCCGTCAAGATGCATACCTGCTTGCACCTGACGGGCGAGCACTCGGCGATTCCCATGGCTCCGGTGCTTTCTACCGCGACGGTGGCCGATATGGACACTGATGTGCTAGCGGCATTGGTTTGGCAAACAGGGATTACGTATTTGTTCGACCGGGGGTATATTCACTACACTCAATATCTACAATGGCTCCAGGCAGGTATTCTGTTCGTCGCTCGCCTCAAGCAAAATAGCAAAGTGAAGGTGCTTAAAACGCGGAAGGTGAAGGCAGCGGGACTGGTGCTGGATGCGGATGTGGAGCTGACGTGTCCGAAGACGGGGAAAACCGGTGTATTTCGGCTCGTGGAGTACAAGTATACGGACAAGAAAAAGAAGGCTCACCTGGTTCGTGTTCTCACCAATCGCTGGGATATCACGGCTCTCGAAGTCGCACAGCTGTACCGCTACCGCTGGAAAGTAGAACTCTTTTTTAAATGTATGAAATCCAACTTACACCTGAAAAAAATCTATAGCAGCCGGAACCCGGAAGCCGTATGGAACCTGATCTACCTCTACCTGATTGCGTATGTGCTCTGCGAAGAGCTCCGTCTGTGTTATGCACCGAAGCAGCGAATCGGCCGGGTGCTAGCCGTGTTCCGCTTGTATATAAAAGGAACGTTGGCGGATTTCCTGAAGCATCTAAACCGACCGAAAGAGCGAACGAGCAAAGGGCGAAGGAACAAGGGAGGCAGACCAGCGACTCGGCCGAAAGTGTTGAAGCCTAAGCCTATCCAATTTTAGGTAAGTTACAAGTGATGAACAACTGAAGCTAGACCAATCCAAAAAAATGAGGTGTGTGTAGGCTTAAGTGGAGGTGGCTTTTTTTTGCTTTTTTTGAGTAGACCCCAGACGCGTTCGCCTGGGGCCAGGGAAAGTGTACAAAATACGCCCCTCCCAAAACGTAACTTACAGTAAATAAGCCTACCACGCCTCCTCGTGTGATGTTCTTTGCAAAATTACTGCCCCTCTTATGCTCAAAATCCCAAATTAGATGCCTTTTTGCATCTATTTCCTCTAAAACACAAAAAAGCGGCTAATTAGATGCATTTACGCAACTAAATCAATCAATCGAACTTAGGAGTCAACCATGCCGCTGAGTGTTCGTTGTTCACATTTGATATGGCATAAATAGCAGTGAGAGTAGATACCGAAGCCTAACTAGATAGTAACCAGAATCGCTTTATTCGGCTGCTGGTGGGTGCTGGCAGTGATGGTGGTACTGGTGGTTGATCACGCTAAATTAGCTGCAGAATCGCAGTTCATTCCCCCTGTTTTGCGATCCCGCTAATTAGTTGTACGTTCGTGGTACTCATTGGACAAACATTCTGTTACCTGCCAAGCAGCCACTTTATCCGAGTGAACCTTCAGCTAGTCTAAATGTCACTTACATCGCAAGGCTGAGTGGCAGCAGCGGCGGAGTGGGATGTTGGGATCTGTCTGCAATTTGCAGCTTCATCATGTCAGGTGCAGCTTCATCATGTCAGTCTGCACATTCATCATGTCAGTCTGCCGCTTCATATATCAGCCCTAATCCAGCCCCGGCTCAGCTAAGCGCCTCCTGCTGCTCCTCGGCATGCCCGTGCACCAGTTCGCTGTACAAGCCTCCCTGGCGCAGCAGCTCCTCATGCGAGCCCTGCTGCAGCAGTTTGCCGTCCTGCAGGACCAATATCCGGTCTGCGGCGCGGATCGTATTGAGCCGGTGGGCGATCACGAAGCTGGTGCGTCCCTTCATCAGCGCCTGCAGCCCTTCCTGAATCTTGATCTCGGTGACCGTGTCGATGCTGGACGTCGCTTCATCCAGCACCAGCATGGCCGGATTAGCCAGGATGGCCCGGGCAATCGCCAGCAATTGCTTCTGCCCCTGGCTGATGCCGCTGCCGTCGGCAGAGAGCATTTTCTCATAGCCATCGGTCATCCGCATAATGAAGGGGTGCGCGTTCGCCAGCCTAGCCGCCTCCTCCACCTCTTCATCCGTGGCATCCAGCCGGCCATAGCGGATATTATCGCGGATACTGCCCTTGAACAGGAACGAATCCTGCAGCACAAAAGCCATTTGGCTGCGCAGGCTCTCGCGGCGGATCGTGGTCAGATCTTGACCATCCAGCGTAATCAGACCCGCACGGGGATCATAGAAGCGGGACAGCAGCCCGATCAGCGTCGTTTTGCCGGCTCCGGTAGGTCCGACCAAGGCGATCATCTCACCCGGCTTCGCCTCGAAGCTGATATCATGCAGCGTATCCGCTGCGCCTTCATAGGCAAAAGAAACCCCGCTGAACCGCACAGCACCCTCCACCTTGTCCAGTGTAACTGCCGCTCCTTCATCCTTGGCTTCCTTCTCCTCATCCAGCACCTCGAATACCCGCTCCGCTCCGGCAATCGCCGACAGGAGCGTATTCCATTGGTTCGCCAGGTCATTCAGCGGCCGGGTGAACTGGCGGGTATATTCCACGAAGACGATAATCACGCCAACCGTAATCGAGCCGCGGATCGCCAGCAACCCGCCGATGCCAGCCACAATTGCAAAGCTGAGGTTGTTCAGCCCATTCATCAGCTTGGGAATGAAGCCGGAGATCGCCTGCGCCCAATAGCCTGACAGCATAATCCGCGTATTGCGCTCACGGAAGCCGGTCAGCACCCGCTCCTCCTGGGAGAAGGCCTTGATGATCCGCTGGCCGGACAAGGTCTCCTCGATGAATCCGTTCATCTCGCCCATATTGCGCTGGCGCTCCTTGAACAAGGGACCTGTGCGCCGCGTAATCCAGCGCATGCCAAGCAGCATCAGCGGCACCACAATGAAGGTCAGCAGCGTCAGCAGCGGACTGAGCCAGAGCATGACGCCAAGCGTGCCGACCAATGTCAGCACACTGGAGAAAATCTGAATCGCCGAGCTGTTCAGCGTGGAGCTGACGCTCTCGATATCATTGGTCAAGCGGCTCATTATCTCACCCTGCTGCCTGCGGTTGAAGAAGGAGATCGGCAGCGTATGCAGATGGGAGAACAGGTCCGTGCGCATCCTGAGCACCGTTTCCTGGGCAATCTCGATCATCCAGATATTCTGCAGCCAGGAGGTCAGCGAGAACAGGATATAGACCAGTGCCAGGGAGAGGAGAAACAAGCTCCATGAGCGCCCTCCCGCACCCTCCAGGTAATCATCCACCGCTTGCCCGATCAGGAATGGGCCCAGCAGGGCCAGGGCCGAGCTGAACACAACCATCAGCAGCACAAGTATAAGCTTGGCTCTGCGTTTGGCTAGATACTGCCACAGCCGCTTCAGCGTGCCTGCCCAGTCCTTGGCTTTGGCCTTCGCCTTGCGCCCCCGGGGAGAACCGAAGCTTGCGGCTTCCCCCAGCTCAAAGTTCGGTCTGGGATGGCGGAAAGGCTCAAGTAATGCTTTGAACATGCGGCAATCCGCCTCCTGTCTGGGATTCCTGTATTTTGCGGTAGAGATCCGACTCTGCCATCAGCTCCCGGTGGGTGCCCCGTCCGATCAGCCTGCCTTCATCCAGCAGCAGAATCAGGTCAGCCGACACCGTGGAACTGATCTTCTGTGTAATTAGAAACGTAGTGCAGGACATCTGCTTAAGCGCTTGCAGCAGCTGTCCCTCCGTTACGGCATCCAGCGCACTGGTGCTGTCGTCCAGAATCAGGATCGCGGGCCTCCGGACCAGCGCCCGGGCAATCGTGAGCCGCTGCTTCTGCCCGCCGGAGAGGTTCACACCCCGCTGGCCGAGCATCGTCTCATAGCCATCCGGCAATCCCTCTATCGTCTTGTGGATCTGCGCAGCCTTCGCTGCCTGCCGGATCTCCTCCAGACTGGCATGTTCGTTGCCCCAGCTGATGTTCTCGCGCACCGTACCACTGAACAGCAGCACCTCTTGGGGAACATAACCGATATTACGCCGCAGCCGGGAGATTTCCATACCCGAGCTCTCTACCCCATCGATCAAAATAGAGCCAGCAGTCTGCTTATACAGCTGTGGAATCAGCGCCACCAGCGTGGACTTGCCGGAGCCGGTGGCTCCCATAATCGCAATCCGCTCCCCTGGACGCGCAGCGAAGGAAATGTCCTCCAGCACACGGATGTCGCTCTCGGGATACGAGAAGCTTACGTGGTTGAGCTCCACCGCTCCTTGGATAGGAGCGTGACCTGCTGCCTCCGGTGTTCCCTGCTGCCCTATGTACACCATACCGACTGCAGTAGCACTTGCCTGCTTCCACTCACCAGCCACACTTCCACCGGCTTGCTTCCGCTCACCAGCTTCCACACTCATTTCACTCGCTTCCGCCCCTTGCTCCATCACTTCGCCAATCCGCTGGGATGACGCCCGGGCGCGGGAGAAGGTGACGACGATCCAGGACAAGGCAGAGAGCGCCCCGATCATCCGGGTCGAATAATTAATCACAGCCACGGTCTGCCCAAGGGTAGCCTCCCCGGCGGCAATCTCAATGCGTCCAAACCACAGCACAGCCAGAATCGCCGCGTTGACGATCAACATAATAAACGGCATCGTGGTTTCGGTTAGCCGCAGCGCGGACATACTGGATTTCATCAGTTCTGTACTGAATGAGGCGAACCGGCCCATCTCATGTACCATCCGCACGAACACGCGGATCAGCCGGATGCCGGTCAGATTCTCCTGAATGACTCCATTCACCGTATCCAGCCGGATTTGGACTATGCGGAACAAGGCGGAAGCCTTGCGCATGACCCAATAGAGGAACCCGATCAACAGAGGCAGGGTGACTACCAGCAGCAGCCCCAGCTTCACATGCACCACGAGAGCCATAATTACGCTGCCCATAACGACCAGCGGCACCCGGGTCATAAACCGCAGGCTCATAAAGACGGTATCCTGCAGCTGCGACACATCACCCGTCAGCCGGGTAATCAGCGAGGAGGCCGCGAAGCGGTTGAATACTTCATAAGAGAACGACTGCACTTTAGCATACAGCTTGTCTCTGAGATCGAAAGCGAACCCTTGGCTGGCGTGGGAGGCCAGGAAGGAGCTAAGCACTCCGGCGCCAAAAGCCACTCCGGCACTGGCCACCAGCACCGTTCCCCAGAACCATACGACCGAAGCATCTTGCTTGCTGATGCCCTCGTCAATGATTTTGGAGATCAAGAGCGGCTGTGACAGCTCCACCGCAAGCTCAATCAACATCATCACCAGTGCGGCGATGGCGGCAACACGGTATTTTTTCAGATAAGACAGGATCAGGACCATTTGGCATTACCCCATTTATTTATTCGTAGAGTGCTTCACGCAGCCGGGTAGACATGCTTGATGCCTGTCCGGACTTCAGGATGACCCGGCGAAGCGCCTTGTTGCTGCGGCTGAGCTCAGCCATTTCCGCCACCATTTCTTCCAGCAGGGCAACAGCCCCGCCGGAGATTTCGCCGGTTTCCTGCAATGCAGTAATTCGTTGCTTCCATTCCTCCATCGTATCAGCCATTACTATGCTCTTCCTTTCCATAAACAGATTACCGCCAATTATAACACATTCCATAGGATGAACTTTAGCAGGTACGTGTATCCGCTGCAGCCGAGAACATGTTTTCACTGGCTTCTCCCGCAAGGAATATGATACTCTAGTAAAGTCGGTTTTTGGCTTGATTACTCAGTTGGTAACGAAAGGAACGATGAATGTGGCACAGTTGTTTTTCAAATACGGGGCAATGAACAGCGGAAAATCCATCGAAATCCTCAAGGTTGCACACAATTATGAAGAGCAGGGCAAATCCGTGCTGATCTTCACGCCTTCGCTGGATGACCGGGATGAGGTGGGCTATATCTCCTCACGAATCGGTCTGCGCAAGCAGGCCATTGCCATTGATGAGCATACCAATATCTATGACATAGTTAGTACAAATCTTCCTAAACCTCACTGTGTGTTGATTGACGAATGCCAATTTCTCAGCAAGGACTGCATTCTCCAGCTGGTGCGGATCGTTGATGAGCTGAACATTCCCGTGATGGCCTTTGGACTAAAGAATGATTTTCAGAATAATCTGTTTGAGGGCAGTAAATATATGCTGATCTATGCGGACAAAATAGAGGAAATGAAGACGATCTGCTGGTTCTGCGAGCGGAAAGCCACCATGGCGCTGCGGGTCGAGAACGGCAAACCCGTCTACAGCGGCAAGCAGATTCAGATCGGCGGCAATGAGGCCTATTATCCGGTCTGCCGCAAATGCCATAAGAATCCGCCATTGTAACAAGAAGAGCGCAGCAAAAAGCATTCCTAAACCGTCCGGTCCGGGAATGCTTGTATCCTAAAATAAGGGCTATACTCAAACGCTGATCCGGTACCGCTCTTCAAGCACCTTCAGATGATGATAATCATGGCCGATCAGCACACAGGCCTGTCCCCGCGCTGACAACGGTCGGTCGTTAACGGTTCCGATCCGGGTCCATTCCTCTTCCTGGAGGGCAGACATCAGCGCTGCTGCAGCTTCCCGCACAAGTCTGTAGCGCTCAATCAGCTGAGATAGCGGGAACCGCTCGAAATGGGTGGCATCCACATAGACATTCTCGTCGAAGCCGGGCAGCGGCGTCTGATCACCGCGGGCAATGACCAGCAAGCGGTAAGACATGATCTGGCAAGTGTCGGCCATATGTCCAATTAATTGCTTGATACTCCATTTGCCGGGCGCGTAGCGGTAGTCCCCCTGCTCTTCACTATATCCACCAAAGGTATCCAGCAACAGCTCCGTCTGCTGCTGAAATACGGCAGGAAGTTCTCCTTCCGGAGGTACCAGAGAAACATAGTGCTCCTGATAATCGGGATATTCATGGCTCTGCGGACGCTCTAACATAGATAAACCCCTCTCATGTTAACAATAGAACCTAGACTTAGATAAAAGAATATGTATTTGGCTACAGAAGCTCCAATTATCCCATATTACCCATCATATGTAAAGAAAAATTCAGCGGATGAATGACAGGAGACGGGATCAATTCCAAATGGTACCATTTAAATGATCTTTAGAACGTGAACTTATAGAATGTTACATACGGAGCCCTATGCATCAGGCTTTCTGACAACTCCGCTACTCCATTCTTAAGTTCATCTTATATAGCTATATTATTCTGAATAACCGATGGAGGAATCTCATGGAATATCACTTTCATCCTTCTCCGCGCCCCTCATCCCTTGAGATGTTGTCTGACGAACAACTGTTGAACATTTATGAATTGGCGGTGCAGGTTGAGGCTTCACCTGAATTTATCGAAATCGTACGTAATGTGCTCACCAGCCGGAAAGTGCTGGATGTTGATAAGCGTTGAACGTGGCAAGTAGAAACGGTTACCGTCCCTTTAGGGAGGGTAACCGTTTCTACTTGAAATAAGCCATCCTCTGCCCAAGCGGAGGATGGCTTATTTCATTTGCACGGTCCACAAGGCTGCTGCTGAAGCGTGCTCTACTCGATAAATTCGGTTTTGAACACATTCTCAAGTTTACCGCCAAGTCTCTTCTTCAAAGGCACTTTGATATCTCTGCCCAGCTCCTTGAAGAAAGTATCCACATCACATTTGACGTTCTGTGCCATGGCGATAACCGTTCCATCCTGTACAATATTCTGGTTGGCTTCAAGCGGCACGTCCACTTCGATGTCATATTTCTTGGTCAGAGTCTTGATGTACCGTGCAAAGATTTCCAGCAGCTCTTCGTTGTTGAAGTTCTCGATAGCGGCTTTGCCCTTGCTGGTAAATTTCATGTTAATTCTCATTTGTGGATATCCCCTTTTCTGTCAAACCATTTTTTGTAGTTGTTTATGGATCAAGATGAATAGATGGCTGCAAGAGAGGGCAACATTATTCATTGTTGAAAGCAGTTGATACTAACACCCTCGGTTACTTGAATGCGCCTTTGATTTGATGTATTTTGAACTCAGTAAATTCCTTGAGTGCCCCTATAACCTGCTCCTGCTCTTCTTCCTGCAGCTCATAGATGTACTCCCGCAGCCATTCCCCAAACATAAAGGCCTGGCGCCCTTTCCGCGGCTGTTTCCTCAAAGAATCCAAACTGCCTTCAAACTTGTCATTCAGGACATCGTTAAGATTATATTTCTCAATCTTCTCAATTACCATTCCTGCCCCATATTCGGTTTCGTAAACAATCACCTCGTTGGCATCAAAGGAAACAAACGATGTCTCCTGGCCTTCCTTAGCCCGAAACTCCTTCAGCTTGTTGAAGGCCGTCTCATAGATGTAGTCCTGGGACTGGTTATGCAGCGGCAACTGATACCCTTGCTTCAAGGTCTTGATATATTCCAGATCCGGCATATAATCAGCCAGATGGTACATCCGGTTCTTAAGGTCCGCCCCCAACGCTTCGATGATCTTGTCGAGATTGTCCTTCAGCGGAATGCTCTCGCCGCGTTCAATCTTGCTGAGCTGGGAGTAACTGATCCCACTCTTGTCTTCAAGTCCTCTTAAGGTCAGTCCTCTGATCTTTCTGATGTGCCGGATGAAATTTCCCAGCTCACCAGGGCTGTTCTGTGAAGCGTTCATAGGAGTCACCTCCCTTCTATCATAACACAACGCAACAATTTGTGTTTCATTATAACAATCATTCCCTGAAAATAATGTTCTGAAAGATAATTTTGGCGTTTTCAGAGCGGCTGGATAATGGAATATATTATTTATAATGGGTCCGGCGAGGATTTAGAAGCTGGATCTTCCAGCCGGGTGAGCGGAACGCCTGCGATGGGCGCTTAAACTGCCTATCGTCAAGTGACTCGCAATGCCATCGTCTTAAGGGGAAACCCACCCCAAGACCAGGATGAACACACCGCTGCGCCTGGTGAAATGTACCGATGATCAAGGGTGCATTTACCGCACAAGCCAGACACCAAGCAAACCCAGCGCAGGAAAGCAGCAGAAGCAAGAGAAACGCCGCTCTCTCAGAGGTCGAAGAAAGAGAAGGCATGCAGGTCCTGCAACCGGCCCGGTGAAAAAGGCATTCGCGTCATGAAATAAGTAGTGGATTAGTTACTACTTAGATCCCACTAAGGATGTAACGTGATGCACTAGAGCATCCAGAGAAATTAGATGCGAAAGTGGTTACTACTTAGGACCCCATAGGAAAGGAGCATCAAATTTTGATCGCCACATCAGTCCAATCACGGAATTAGTTGCGAATCTGGTTACTACTTAGGTCCCCTAGCCCTCTTCGCTCGTAACCCTCGCTTCGATTTCAGACGGTTGCGGACTCAGGAGCCTCTATTTGCTGTACATAGGCCGTTTTGCAGGATTAACGGACCCAGGAGCCTCTATATCACAGAAAACCCTCGCTTTAGAGCCTGTTTTGACGACTTAGGGGCTATACGGTCCGTAAGACGTCAAAAGATCGCAGATAGGAGGAAATAGGGGCTATACGGTCCGCTAGAATGTAGGTTACCTAGTTCAAGGGCTTGGAGTGTCGCAGGGTCCTAAGTAGTAACCGAAAGTGCATCTATTTTCTCTGGAAACGGATGATATCGGGTAAATAAGTGCGAATCTGCAACTATTTTCACGCAAATCGCTCATTCAGCGTTCAGAACACGAAATTAGATGCGTTTTTGCACTTATTTGCTCTAAAACAGAAAAAATCTTCTAATTAGATGCAGATTCGCAACTAATTCGGTGTGGACTGGACTTATCTGGCGATCAGACTTTGATGCTCCTCTCATATTGGGTCCTAAGTAGTAACCAGTTCTGCAACTAAATCGGTGGATTGGACTTATTTGGTGTTGCAGCGGCTTAGTCTTGGGTGCTCCTATCCTACGGACGCCTAGGTAGTAACCAGAAATTAAACCCTGCAGTTCTGACAGGGGTGCTGCGTCTGCCAGAACTGCAAGAGACCGCGAGCCCTGCGGCCGCGGTCTCTTGCAGTTGGTCTATTCGATGATCTGCAGCAGATTCAGGATCATCTGCGCACTTTCGGCACGCGTACCGTTCTGGGCTGCTTCGAACCGCTCGGCAGAGCGGCCCTGCATCAGCCCGAGGGCCTGCGCTTGCCCGATCGCTTCCCTTGCCCACGGCTTCGCCGCGGCAAGGTCCGTGAATGCCGGTCCGCTGAAGTCCGCCGCAGCCGGGGTCCCGGCTGCATAGGCGTACGCGCGGACCAGCATCAGCGCCATCTCCTGGCGCGAGATCGCCGCGCCAGGACGGAACGCGCCCGGCTGGCTGCCGTTCACGATGCCGGCCTGCGCAGCCAGGCCTACCGCATCGGCATACCAGCTGCCAGCCGCCACATCCGTGAAGGTGGACGCTGTGCCACCTTCACCGGCCAAGCCCAGCGCGCGCACGAGCAGCGCGGCGAACTCGGCCCGGGTGATGTTCCGGTTCGGCTCGAACCGGTCCACACTCACCCCCTGCACCAGCTGCTTGGCGGCCAGCTGCTTGACGGCAGCCAGCGCCCAGTGGCTGGCTTTCAGGTCACTGAAGCTCTTGTCATAGGCCAGCACCGCATAGGTGCTGAAGTGGCTGACAGACGCTGTCAGTGTGCTGCCCTCCCACTGGCTCTTGATGTATTCCAGCCCGCCATCCTCCGTGAGGACATAGAGGCCGAGCAGATTCCGGTCTTCCGTGGAATCTACATTCAGAGAGATCGTCAGCGGTGAGTTGAACTCCCGCAGTGTGAAGCTCTGGCCCGCTGCTGTTGTCAGCGTAAAGGACCAGTCCAGCAGCTCCGTTCCCGTCTTCAGCTGCGCTCCGGCAGCGGCTGCCGCACGTTCCAGCAGCTGTACCGCGCTGCTGGCAGAGAGCGTGTCTGCACGCAGCGTGATCTTGCTGTCAGCACCGGCCCCGGCCGGGGCCAGCGCAGTAAGCTGCGCGAGCAGCTGCGCCGGAATCACTACCGACATCCCTTCGGCATTCACGCGCAGCGGAGCATTGCCCAGTAGGTCGGCGGCATTACCCGGCAGATTCAGCTCCGTGAGCCGGCCTTCCACCGTAACTACCGCCTCACCCGCTGTATTGCGGGCACCGCTTAATTGCTCGGCCGCTACGTCCACCACACCCGGTTGCTGCGTAGCTGCTGGCGTTGGCGACGGTGATGGTGTTGGTGACGGCGTCACCACGGGTCCCGGATTCCATCCCGGACCTGGGTCCGGTGTAAGCTGCGGTGTCGGCGTCGGCTGTGGCGTCAGTGTTGGCTTCACCGTCGGTGTCGGTGTTAGCGTCGGCGTTGGCTCCGCCGTCGGTGTCGGTGTTGGTGTTGGCGTTGGCGTCGGCGTCGGCTCTGGCTCTTCGCCGTCTCCCGCCGCAGTTACCGTCAGCACATAGCTGCCGTTCAATCCCTCATAACTGGCGCTGATCGTTGTTTTGCCTGCTGCCAAGGCGGTAAGCTGACCACCTGCGGTGATCCCGGCAACAGCCGGTTCAGAGCTTGTAAACACCACACCAGCCGGAAGCTCCCATAGGCGTCCATCGCTGTATACGGCTTGTGCAACTACAACCCCTGTGCTTCCCGCCTTCAGCTGCTCCGGCCCTTTCAGCTTCAGGCCTTGGATCACCGGATCAGCCATGCTGACTTGCAGTTGATAAGAAGCGGTGAACTCCTTGTATGTGACAGAGATCACGGTTGAACCCTCCTGAAGGGCTTCCACCCGTCCTTGTTCATTAATGGTAGCGATCTGCTCATTGGAGCTGGCATAGCGAAGCCCTTCTCCTACAAGAGTCCGTTTGCCAGATGCATACACAGTCTCCGTTACCGTAAGGGACGTTTCCCCCGGCTTCAGCTGAGTTGCGCCCTTAAGCGACAGCCCCTGCAACACATCTACGGTAATGGTGCTCTCCGCGTACACATTCGGATAACCCTGAACTGCGGCTCTAACCTTGGCCGTTCCCGGCTGCAGAGCAGTCACCAGTCCGTAGGTGTCTACGGTCACTGATGCGGGTTCAACACCCGGCACCACAGACCACTCGATCTTCTGGCGGGTTGCCTGCTCCGGATACACGGCTGCATTCAGCTGCAATTGCTGTCCCGGCTCAAGCTGAGCAGCGATTGGGTCAAGCGTGACCGACTGCGGCAGCACCTTGCCAATTACGAGGCGGTCAATCTCTGCTCCGTCCACTGTACGGGCAACAACCGTAATCTGATTGGCTTCAATCTCCACGGCGGTAAAAATCTGCTCATCTTCATCATAAATTTTCTCCTGCCATACCCGCTCCGTCAGCGCATAGAACTTCGGACCTGACGATCCGCCGATCACATAACGCGTGCCCTCTCCATCGGCAACCTGCTTGCCGCCTTTCATCGGATATGTCCGAAGGTAGATATGGTCATGTCCGTTCATTACAAGATCCACACCATGCTTGTCAAACACCGGCACCCAGGTGGACTGCACCCGTTCATTCGAATAGATGCTGCCGTAAGGCCCCTGATGGAAAAATACCACCTTCCACTTCTTGCCGCTGGCGGCCAGGTCCTGATCGAGCCAGTTGGCCTGCTCCTCCATCAGACTGGCGGAGACTTCGGTATTCATTACTGCGAAATGCGTATCCTCCAGATCAAAGGAATAGTTGCTGCCTTTGACGCCGTCCGCACCGTTCTGCGGATTATGGAACTGGGCCAGGTAATCGCCGTTCCCGTTCGTGCCCATCACCTCATGGTTCCCGATAATCGGCACCAGCGTCGTGTTCAGCAGCTGCGGCTGGGCGGCATCGAACCACCAGTTCCATTGCTCCTGCTCGAATCCTTTGTCGACCATGTCGCCCGCATGAACGAGCATCTCTGCATCCGGCATAGTGGCAAAAGCCTTCTCTACCGTATCCTTCCACAGATCAAAGCCTGCCTTGGAGTCTGCCTGCGAGTCCCCGATGAACAGGAACTTGGTCAAGTTATCCGCCGCACCTGCCTCATCGGCTGTAGTGAAGCTTCCCAACGCGCTTACTTGGCTGCCACCGTCCCCTACCCGGTACACATAAGTGGTTCCGGGAGCAAGCCCAAGCGCTTCCGCCTTATGCACCCGCATGGTTCCGTCGTTGTTGGTGTTGTAAATTCGGCTGTTGCCGTTAATTCTCAGTACATTGCTGTCCTCAAATGTAGTGAATTCCGACTGCTTCACCAGTTCCAGCACCGTATCCGCCGTCAGCGGCTCGGTCTGCCAGGTGAACTGGCGGGAAGTCGCGGCATCGGCTCCCATCGTCACGTTGATATTGCGCGGAGCCGCAGTCCCGCTGTAAGCAGCCACGTTGAAGACCATCACCGGACTGAAGGCCTCGCCCTTCACCGCTTGCAGCTTATAGGATCCTTCTGCAACGGTTGCGGCAGAACTGGTTAACAGCCCGTCTGCACCTGAAGCCGCATCGGCCGTCTCCACGCCATCCATGAGCAGCTTCACACCTTCTGCTGCCGCGCCGCTGCTATCTTTTACAGTGAATACTGCATTCAGGCCTTTGGCGATGTCATAATGATTCCAGCTCAGCTGCAACTGCGTCTTCACCGTGGTTTCCAGCGAAGCACCAATGGAGCTGAGCGGCTGTCCGCTGCCCTCCGTAGAGGTAACCGAACCGGCGGTATTCTCAATCACCAGCGGCTTATCGGTCACTCCCGCAGCCTGTTCCAGCGTGAACGGACCGGCATAATCACTGCGCACGGTGTAGCGGATCTGGCCGAGCAGATCACTGTCCTTCAGCTTGGCTTCGCTGATCCCGTTAAACTTCAGGGTGACTGTGCCAGTAGCCTCATCAATGACAGGCTCCAGCTGCTGCCCGTTTAATCCGCTGCCTCGGACCACTTCCAGCTTCTCTACGGCCGCCGGATCAAATTGGAAGGTGATGAACCCCTCCTTCAGCTTGTCCGCTTTCTCTGCGCTAATGTCCACTGTATACGCATTGCCGGCATAGACGACCTCCGGCGTATCATACACGTAGAACGGAGAACCCAGATTTACAGTGAAGAACCATTCCTTAATCGTCTGATTGCCACTTAAATCACGGATGGCCACCTTCACCTTGTGCCGTCCTTCCCCAAGCGGAACCTTGGGCTTGTAGCTAATCTGTCCTTTTGGCGGATAGAATCCATGCTCCACCAGCTCGCCATCCACATAGACGCGGGTGGCGTCCGGATTAATTAGCGTAGTACCGGGGTGAGCTACGGGGTCATACCCGTCATCCTGGCCGGTAACGGATAGGGTCGGGGTTGCCGTTTTGACGATTTCATTCACACCCGGAACTATTTCCGTGAACACCGGAGGGGTTCTGTCTTCATTCAAAGGACCATACACAGCGCGGATATCATCCACATAGATAGCTCCGGCATTTTTCTTCAGATTGCTGGTTTCCATGTAGCGCACGGGCATGTCCATCGATAGTGGTGTGGTTCTGCCCTTCGGCACGTTCACCTCTACATACTTCCAGCCTGTCCAGTTCACCCCGTTCACCTGATCGGTGAAATCAACAGGGCTTGCCGCATTGTTGCCGTCACGGATCTGTCCACGCAGCCAATGTTTGTTGCCGTCGCCATAGATCCACATGCCGATCTTCTCGGGATAGCCGGGAATCTGCACCCGGTTCTCGGTAGAGGTTGCTGTCACATACGCCCCCGAGGTCCCTGTCATTCCGCTAAAATCATATTCCAGCTTCAGCGATTTGCTGCCGCTGCGCACATAATCCAGATCAGTTACCTCGCTGATCAACACGCTTTTGGCAGCTGAACTGGAGGCTCTGTATTTGCCGATGCCGGACTCGAAATCCTCCATCACTACCGGAGGCAGTCCGACATTGACTTCAAAAGAAGTCTCAACTTCTCCATAACGGACAATAATTCTGCCGTTCTGCCCATTCTCAGCGGTTGCCGTGAGCACGCCGTTCTCATCCACCGAACCGATATTGCCTTCCACCTGCCACTCGAAGCTGTGGTTGTCAGCCTGAACCACCTGGCCACCACGCAGCGCCTTCACGCTCAGCTGTGCGATGGCTCCGCTGGTATAGGTCTTGATCTCGTCGGGAAACTTCAGCTCGGTCAGCGAATCCACTACTTCAAGGGCTCCGCTCCCCTCGGCAGCGCCCGCTGCCGCAGTAACTTTCCCTGTGCCTGCCGTCTTGCCTGCAGTGAACAGCCCATTGCTGTCAATCACGCCAAGCGCAGGATCTGCTTGCCAGCTCAGCGCGCCTTCAACTGGCGTTGGATGCCCGTTCGCATCCACGCCTGCCGCTGTGAAGCTATAGCTTGCACCCTGCAGAATTCGCTCGGCATTCGGTTGAATCGCCAGCTTCGCAGCCGTGGCCAGCTCCGGCGCTGTGTTGACCAGCAGCAGCCCGTTGCCTGTCTTGCGCTCGAATCCGTCCGAGCCTTGATTCAGCATCTTCACTCCGCTGGTGCCAGGCATTCTGGCCGCAAAAGTCGACGAGCCGCCGCCATCCAGATTCATCGCCTGCACCGCGCCCATGTCCTTCAGCATCTGGGCCAGCTCCGGCGTCTCTACACCTTCACTGAAGCCGGGCGAGCGTCCATCCACTTCGAACAGGATGATGCTGCCATCCGCTTTGGTCCCGATCGCTGTGCGGGGATGCACCCCTGCCGGACCAACGTTGGTCTGCACCACGCCATCCTTGACCAGCGGACCTTGTCCGCCGATAGCCACGCTCACCTGATCCCACTCACCGTCCAGCTGGAAACGGGCGGAGACTTCATCGCCTTGTGCCAAGCCTTGCAGCAACTGGCGGGAAGTGCCGTGTGCCGAGAGCACCACCTTGCCGGCTACCAGCGGAGTATCTCCCAGGTTGCTGCGGATCTCGGACACCTTCAGGCTCAGGGTCTGTCCGCTTTTGACCTCGCCGGAGATGATGTCCAGCACCACTTCGTCCCCTTCGGCGGTCGATTTGGTCGATGTATTATAATCTGCTGTATAAAGCACCAGCTGATCGGTATTTCGGTAACGGTTGATGCTGGTCAAATCACTTGTTTGTCCATTAATAGTCACCGTCCGGGTCAGCTTGGGCGTGCCGTAGATCGAACCGCCGTCCGCCTTCAGACCGAAGGTGTACCCCGAGCCGCTGTTCAGGATGACTCCATCGCCCATAAACAGACCATTCGGCACGCCTGTGGCAAAACCGGAGATTTCGTAGAAATCACCATTGATCCCAGCAACCACACGGTTGCCCGGCGCATCGGCATGCTTGGCCATTTCGGTAACACCTTTCATCCCGTAGACCTTGCCGTCTTTGGTGCCTGCCTGCAGTTCCAGATTGGGCTGCTGCGGATTGAACTCTACAGCATGAACCTTCTGATAGCCGCGCGCATCCTGCAGATCTGTCCATGAATAGCTGGCTCCCGGAGCAAGCTCCGCCTGGCGCGAATCAATTACGGTACCATAGCTTTCCGATGCCAGAGCAGAATTGGAAGCGTCTGCGATCAGACCCGGCTGAACTAACGAGAGAAACAGAGATGCGATAATTGCAGCATTCCACAAACGTAAATACCTTCTCACTTGGTTGAAACCCTCCCTAAGGATGTCGCTTTTTGTCAGATTAGCACGACATGATAGGGTAAATACTACCTTTGAAACGTAACCTCACGATAAAATCAAACAACAGTTATTGTTAACTGTATAAGATAACGCGGGAACAATAGGGCAGAATGTTAAGAGAGTATAGGCGGTTGGCCATTTGTGAATGAGCTTTTTTTTAATCCACCAAGTTTAAATGATCCAGACCATTCTCTCTAGTAATCTTCCATTGATCCTGACTGTAGGTGAGCTCATGCACACCCGTATTTCCCGCCGGGAACCAATGGCCAGTATTTGTCCAAGGAATCCCCAGCAGCAGATGATAGATTACGTTGATCACCCCGCCATGAGTAACGATCAGCAGATTCTCATCGGGGTTGCCTGCTAACTGAGCAGCACATATCTTGCCTAAGGTATCTTGGATACGCGCAGCGAATTCAACTGGACTCTCCCCACCCGGAAACCGTTCATCCATCTTTAGCGTTGAGAAAAACAACCCAGGATACCTCTGAAGCGCTAGCTCCTCAGGCATCCCCGCCAGCAATCCGTTGTTAGTTTCACGCCAATCTGCACTGTGCTCAACTGGCAGCTGCAGCTCATCCTCGATGGCCTGCGTCGTCTGCACAGCCCGCGTCAAGTCGCTGGACAGAATTCTATGTATATTGTACTCATCGCTGTGCTCTTTGAGATAACGTCCGAGTTTATGGGACTGCTGGATGCCTTCGCTCACCAGCCCTCTTGTACTCCACCCCCCCGGTAGCCTTCCTCATCCTTGCCGTGTCTGACTAGATAAATGTTCATATGAACCTCCTGGATCGCTGCCCATAGGCAGGGAAATATTGTATAGTTTAGCTATGCGGGTTTCACCGCGGTCTGAGAGGAGCGAGTAGCATGTTAGATGTTGGGCAGATCCGGGAGGTTATTCCTCACCGGTATCCTTTTCTGCTGATTGATAGGATCATAGAGCTAGAACCAGGCAAACGTGCGGTGGGGTGCAAAAATGTGAGCATCAACGAGCCCTTTTTCACCGGCCATTTCCCCGAGTATCCTGTGATGCCCGGCATTCTACTCGTTGAAGCACTGGCCCAGGTAGGAGGAGTGGCGATGTTCCGCTCAGAAGACGCCGGCAGCAAAATAGGCCTGCTCGCGGGCATCGACAACTGCCGCTTCAAACGCCAGGTCACGCCGGGCGATCAGCTGCGGCTCGAATTCGAGGTCACCCGTGTCAAAGGCCAAATTGTAAAAGGCCACGGCACCGCCACCGTAAACGGTGAGCTGGTCTGCGCAGCCGAGATTATGTTTGCCATTGCTTGAGGAGCAGACGCGGTTGTGTCTACTGTGGTGTGTCTGCTGCGATTATGCCGTTTACGACGCTACGGTTGTGTCTACTGTGATTATGCCGGTTATGACGCTGCGGTTGTGTCTACTGTGGTTATGCCGGTTATGATACTTCGGTTGTGTCTACTGTGATTATGCTGGTTACGACGCTGCAGTTGTGTCTACTGTGATTATGCCGGTTATGACGCTGCGGTTGTGTCTACTGTGGTTAAGACGCTTCAGTTGTGCGGTTGCCACTTGCCCTCGCGGGATTCGCGCAAGGTTCATCGCGGCTTACTCGCTGGGGCCTAACTGCATTCCGTACAGCTATATTGGCTGATTTGGCCGACGGGAGAGGTTTAACTGTATTTCGTACAACTAAATCTCTCCGTTTAGCCATTTAGGCCCATTTTGCTTAGAAATAAATGTACAAAATACAGCTAAATTCGTTTCTCGCCCATTTTCACGCCAAATAAATGTACGAAATACAGTTATCTAAGATGAACTTAAGAATGAAAGGGTAAAGTTATCAGAATACCTGCGATCGTTTCATCGTTGTCCCTTCATATGATGTTTATCTTTAGATACTAAAAACGAGATTGAGTCCCGTCTCTTCCCTCTTGAAGGGTTTGTTGAATTCCCTGAACTCCAGCTCCATTCCTGAGATATCATCAGGCAAAGGAGGAGTCACCACATAATTATACGATGCATGCCCGGATGTAGATGTGCTTCCACCATCACTCGTTTTACAGTCCTATGCCTCTCCTATGAACAGTTCAAAATGGCGGTGTTTATAAGAATTCTGATCCTGCAGCGCAGTCATATCCCAGTCCATGCTGAGCGTGATCACACTTACATTACTGTATTGGCGGATCGAGGTTAAGGTAAAGAACAACCCTTCTTTTTCTATAGCTTGTAGAACAGGAATGTGTTGTCTGAATCCCATCGGCTCGACGTAAGGTTTGAAGTATTCTTCACTTAGCAGTGTTCCAAAGACCGCTTTCAAGAAATCATCATAGAGATCATACTCCGACGCCCACTCCGAAATAAGCTCCAATGGCGGGAACCCCGGATTGTTGTCTGAGAGCTGCTTGCGTTGCTGTATCAATGAACACAGTTCCTTATCCACCGTGATAATCTGCGGATCATAGTGTTCTGTTGGTCTTACAAATGGCATCCGTTTCATGATAGACCTCCATCTACTCCGTATTTTGGGAATTTGCACCTATCAATTTTAGCATAAAATGGATGGATTACTCGAACTCGAATACCCTTTTTCAATATCAGTCACAAAAAACCGCCTTCGATTGGATTGTGGGGAACCCAATTGAATAGCGGTTTAATGAACTTGCGCGCCTATGATACAAATTTCAAGCCAACGGATGCTCCCAGAATCAGTACGACAAAAACCAAACGCTTCCAGCTCTTGGATTCTCCATACAAAACCATCCCTACAAACGCTGCCCCTACCGTTCCGATTCCGGTCCACATCGCATACGCCGTACCCATCGGGATCGTCTTCATCGCATACGTGAGCAGATAAAAGCTAAGACCAAAGGTAAACATCATATAAACTAGCGCATCCCACTTCTGCTGGGATAATCGCTTAATATTGATGACACCGAACACCTCCATGCAACCTGCTCCAACAAGTGCCAGCCAAGCCATACTGAATTCCTCCTTATGTTGTCGCTTTCTCTGTATTGGCAGTAACCATCTTCAGTCCCACAACTCCCACAAGCAACACTACGATGAGTAGGATCTTGAGCAGCTTAAAAGGTTCACCGAAGACGAGGCTCTCTACCATAACGGTCCCACCTGTTCCAATACCGGCAAAAACTGCATATACCGTTCCAACCGGAAGCTGCCGCGACGCCAGCACAACCAGATAAAAACTGCAGGCCAAAGCTGCTACTGTAAATATCCATCCGGCTATAGTCTCTGAATGCTTCAAGCCTGACACCCAGAAAATTTCTAAAATTCCCGAAGAAAACACATACAACCAATTACGGTTTATCATCTCAACATCTCACTTCCTTTACCTAACTAACGGTCGTTAGCTAAAATATACTTCAATTTGCGGTTTAAGTCAATATTCTTGTGAATCCTGTCCAGCCAACAATTAGAACCCCTTCGCTAGAGCGAAGGGGCCTTAGTTCAACCATATGATAAGAAAGTAACACTACTCCTGAATCCCTCTCCAGAATATCGGGAGGATCGATTGCAGACGTCTCTGGTATTTATCGGCTCCTGCATAGATCAGTTCCACCAAACAGCCGTCTACAATTGTTAAATAAGCGATCCCTACGTTTTTAGGGTCTTTGACCTGATTTCTGAGCATGTAAATGAGAACACGCTCCATTCTCTCGATAAATGGGTTGGAGATTCCCATCACCTGCTGATGTAGCCGGGCGGGAGGAAAAAACAATACACGAAGTAAAAATTTCATGGTTTCATCGGTCTCATATTCTGTCTGCAACCAGTCAAAGAATCCTTCGAGCTTAATCCGCAGAGGCAGTTCTTGATTAAGAATAAAATAGCCAATAATCCGTTGGCGTATGGAGATACAGGCATACTCGACAACAGACATGAATAAATCATCTTTGCCCTTGTAATGCGCATAAATGGAAGGTTTCTTAATGCCTACATCCTCGGCAATATCCGCCAGTGAAGCCCCTTCATAGCCGTTACGGGCAAAATGTATTAATGCGGCATCGCGAATATTAGTCTCAGCCATGAGATTACCTACTTTATTATTAGAGTCTGCCGCCGGGGCAACCGGTGGCCCTTCTAATACTATCATTTGGCAGTTCATTGTACCAGCTTGCTAAAGAGCTCTTACTTGCTAACCGGAGGACAAGATTCTGCTTATTCCTCCTCCGTTCTGGTCTGTTGCTTATACTCAGTTGGACTGCATCCTGTGTATTCCTTGAATACTTTGGAGAAATAGTGCTGATCTCCGAAAGACAGAACCTCCGCGATTTCCCTCGCCTTCATCTCCGGTTTGGCGGCAATCAACCGGCGGGCCTCGTCTATTTTAAGCTGCGTATAGTAATGCACGAAGGTACTCTGCGAATACTTCTTGAACATTCTGCTGATGTAAGAAGGACTCACATGAAATTCCAGCGCCACCTCGGAAATGGACAGCTGGGAATAGAGCTGCTGACGCAAATATTGTTCCAGCTGCTGGAACAGCTCTTGGCTGCTTTTCTTGTTCTGGTGCAGCATTTCAAAGCTCTGGCCAGTCCACGAGAGCAGTGCTTCCCCGAAAGCCTCATAGCTCTCTGCCGCCAGAAGTTGCTGCACTTCACCGGCCAGTCTTGGCCGATCCCGTGAATGCTGATCGGAGCCTAGGCTGCCAAAAGCTTCCGCCAAGGACCAGATGAACCTTTCCAGCTCGGCCATCCGGATATTAGAATTCTGAAAATTCAGCACTTGCTGCTGGAGCAGCAGCGTAAAACGTTCTTTTTGCCGCTGTCCGATCATATCTGCGAAAAGTCCTGCCAGTTTCTCCATTTCCCTGCTGGACAGCACGCCCTGGGGCAGGGGATACTTGGTGTCCATAAGCTGGCCTGATACGGACAACTGTTCATTCATCAGCTTGTCCAGCTTCTCATAGCATGCAGCCAGAACCCGGCTCCTGACAGGCTGTGCCTCTGCCGCAATGGAGACACGGATGCCTTGAGCCAGCATCGCCCCGCTTACCGCCTCCATACAGCCGTAAACGGACGGGTAAACATCCAGCACCGAAGCGTTCACCAAGACAAGATATTGTTCCGGCAGCAAGGCAGGAAAGATCCAGCGTCCATGCGGTGCACAGGCTTCGTCAAGACAAGCCAACAGCATCTTCTGCGTCCAGCGGTCCGGTCCGGGTGCAGGTGTGAACGGCTGTCTGCGCAGAATCAGCATCACTTTATCCGCGGCATGAAAGTCCGCTCCAAGTTCCAGGGACGAGAGGAATTGCGGTTCCACAATGCCCTCCAAGAAATCTTTATCACTCCCCTGCTGCTCCTGCATATGCTTGACCAGCCGTTCCATAACGTCAACAAGCTGGTGGCGCTCCACAGGCTTCAATAAATAGTCAAACACCTGCAGGTTCAGCGCTTTACGTGTATATTCGAAATCGCTGTATCCGCTGATCAGCACCGCCTTCAGCTGCGGATTCACAAGCTTGCTCTGTTCAATCAGCGCAAGCCCGTCCAGCTTCGGCATACGGATATCTGTCAACAGAATATCGACAGGATGCGACTTTATATATTCCAGCGCCTCGACCCCGTTCGACACCATGGCAGTTATGCGGACTGGCAGCTCCATGGACTGCATCAGCGTCCAAATATTGCGCAGAATCGGCTTGCTGTCTTCGGCAATGATTGCGGTATACATAGCTGTGCCTCCCCGTTTAGAGAGTATCTCCCTACCTGTTTATTGGGTTTGAAGCTACCTCCTAGTAGAAATCTTTGGTAAGTGATGCGATCAGCTGGACCGTGGCCCCTTTACCCTCCTCCGGATGATCGTAAATGTTAAAAAACAAACGGTTCTTGTACATCAGCTTCATGCGGTTCACTGTATTCACAATGCCCATATTATCGATCCCGGACGTATTGTGCTGAAGCTCGTATATCCCTGAGTCGGAGCCGTGGATATTGTCCAGAATCTCCAGAATCTTACCCGGCTCAAAGCCATCCCCGTTATCTCTGATCTCAATGGCCCACAGTCCGTTGTACACCTTCACCTTCACCTGGATCTTCCATGGCGGATCGGTGCTTTTGAAGGCGTGTTCAATACAGTTCTCGACGAACGGCTGAATGACAAGGCGAGGCAGATGGATCAGGTCAAATGCCCTATCCTCGTCAATCTCCCATTCCAGATCATCCTCGAAATTCTGCTGAACGAGCGCCAGATAATGCTGGGTATGCTTCAATTCCTCCGTCAAGCTCACATGCTGATAAGGAGAGGAAACAATGTAGCGCAGGCTGTCTGACAGATGCTTGCACATCTCCGATACGACGGCGTTTTTGCCCTCCTGTGCAGCGATGCTGATCAGATACAGGACGTTGTGGATAAAGTGGGGCGCAATCTGCGCCTGAAGCGCCGAATTCCGGGCTTTGACCTCTTCATGTAGCGCAAGCTTTTCCCGGTCAATGGACTCCTGCAGCCGTTCCAGCAGCTCTTGAAAAGCTTCATTCAGTTGAATCAGCTCATTGTTATGGGAGCGTGTGTCCACCTTCACCTTCATATTGCTGTAATTGATCCGCAGAATCTGGCCGCGCAGCTTGCGGATGGGCAGCAGCAGCTTCCTGGCAGAGAAATAGATATAGACGAAAGAGAACAAGATCAGCGATGTGATGAGCAGAATGGAGATATTTTTAACCGAATTTACCGGTCCCAGCACAAAACTCTTCGGGGTAATAATATAGGTGGTCCAGCCTGTCTCAACCGATTGATCATAGGCAACATAATTGCGGCGGCTGTCGAGATAGATCCCTCCGGCCGCTCTTGCCGCCGCAAATTCGGGAACCTGCTGTCCTTCTTGCAGCGCGGGCGAACTTGTGATTAATTGCTTCTCCTGGTCCAGAATATAGACCTCACTGTCGGCGATGCCGGCCGCAGATCTTCTCAGATATTCCTGATTCAGCTGGATCGCCAGATAGCCGAATACCTGCCCGTTCTGATTCATAATCGCCCGCACAAAGGATATTCCACCCGCCTGGCGATACAAGGCGTAACCGCTTGCATTCCAAGTCGCGAGCTTTCCACTTTCCGCAAGGAACGGCACCAGGGAAGTAGGGTTTCCGGCGTAGCCGATATAAGAAGCGATCTCCGCACCTTTAAGATCATAAATAATCATATCCTCAATGTTCAGGCTCGGCCCAATGGCCTGGAACATGATATCCTTGAGCTTGCGGCTTCGCGTCAGCCCTTCAATCGTCAGCCTGGAGTAATCGCCGCCGGACAGCAGCGTGAATACGTCTTTGTTCGAAAGAATCCGCTGGGACAGCTGATTCTGATTATTGATATAGATGTTCAGCTGATCGCTGACTTTGGCGGCTGCCCTCTGCATTTCATTCTCCGTCTTCCCCTTCAGCGGCTGGATGACCAGAAAGTTGACATAGATCAGGAAGCAGCCCAGCACAATCAGCAGGAGGAACACGAAGGTCAGAAAGAACTTGGTTTGCAGACTGGCCTGATACGGGCCGCTGCGGAATTTTCTGTTGATAATCGCCAAGCTGAATCCTCCTTCATTCTGTATGATGCTCCTACTTTACAACCAAACCAGTGAATGAACAAGTAGTATACAGTTCAGAATAATACGGTTCAGAATATTACACAACAAGTGTCAAGCACAGCCATGTACCTTAAACAGACATCCATCTATAATCAAAATGTAAGCGGATTCAATAGGCAGATCAAATATAATTCGGGGGCGATCCTATGAATGACACAATGAAAAAAATGGCAACAGGCCTACTGGCCGGTGTAATGACAGTATCGCTGGCAGCATGCGGCTCCGGCGACTCCGGCTCTAAGAATACCTCTTCAACCGGGAACGGAAACAGCGGCAGTAAAGGCAGCAAGGTTACCATCGAGCTGGCCATCTCCAAGAGCTCGCAGGATTCGGCGTTTGTCGCCAAGGAACTGCTGAATGAGTTCGAACAGGAGACCGGGATCAAAGTGAATCTTCAGCTGCTTCCGGCGGAGCAGACGGCAACTGTTCTGCAGACCAAACTTGCCGTTGACGAGACACCGGACATTGTTCAATACAACCTCGCCAGTGCCACAACAGATTTGAACCTGGAGCGCAACTTTGAAATTCTCGACAACGAGCCTTGGGTGAGCAGATTGCTGAATAAAGAAGTACTCTCCGCTTACGGGCATGTCTACAGCTTTCATGTCAGCCAAGATACAGGCATGCAGGGCGTTGTCTACAACAAGGATATGTTTAAAGAGCTGGGGATCGCCATACCAAACAATTTCGAAGAATTCCTGGCGGTATGCGAGAAGATCAAAGCAAGCGGAGTTATACCGGTCTTCATGCCGTTCAAGGATAACTGGGCCGCGAACATTTGGCCGGCTGCCGCTTTTGCCGACTGGGCTGCGAAGAATGAACCGGCTCTTTTTGATGACATCAATGCCAACAAGAAGAAATGGGCCGATGTTCCGGAGTTCGCGACCTTCCTGGAGCAGCAATATGACGTCTACAAGAAAGGTTATACCAACGCTGATATTCTGAGCGACAGCTATGATATGGCGGTTGGTAAATTTCTGGACAAAGAAGTGGCTATGATGTTCATGGGAGACTGGCTGATTGAGAATGTAACCGAAAAAGATCCGAATATGCACCTGGGTCTGTTCGCTATTCCTTCTTCCGACGACCCAAGTCTCGGCGCCAGCCCGCTGGGCGGACAATTGTTCATTCCGAAGAAAGCCAAACATATGGAGGAAGCCAAGAAATTCCTGGATTACATCGCTACCAAAGAAGTAGCCCAGAAGATCGTAGACACCCAGAGTTACGTATCCAACTTCAGTGATGTAACCACACCGGAGCTTCCGGAATACAAACAGGAAATTGTCGATCAATACATCACACCCAAGAAAACCGCGCTGACCACCGACGCTTACATGATTGTAGACCGCGCAGAGCTGTACCGTCTGCTTCAAGATCAATTCGCCGGCGGACTGGACCCTGAGGGCGTTCTCCAAGCATGGGATGAGAAATTCAGCCAGCTGATGAAAGACAAGGGAGTCGAAGGATTCTAATTCACGATACCAGAGGCAGAAATAGAGTCCGGTTCCGGGCTCTACTTCTGCCCCAAGCTATAATGGAGTGTGAAGAGATGAAAATATCAAAAAAACTATACTCGTATTATCTGATCTGGCCCGCGCTGTTGATCTATTCTATTTTTTTCGTACTTCCTGCCCTTATTGGCTTGTTTTATTCCTTTACCGACTGGCGGCTGGACCGCGAGACGATCAAATTTATCGGCTGGGACAACTTTGAGCGTATTTTTACCGACAAAACGCTGCTGCTTGCCATGAAGAACACCTGTATCTTCGCAGTAGTTACCGTACTAGGCAAGAACCTGCTCGGCATCGCACTTGCCGTCGGTTTAAACATGAAGCTAAAATCCAAAAATTTTCTGCGGGCCATTTTCTATTCCCCTTCGATCTTAAGCGTTTTGGTTATTAGCATTGTGTTTACACCTATGCTGCGCTCCGAAGGAACGATTAACCGCATATTCGACGCTGTGGGCCTGCATTCCTTAAGCCAAGCTTGGCTGACCAATCCTTCGATCGTTATCTGGACGGTTGCCGCTGTCTCCATCTGGCAGCATACCGGATTCCAGATGGCCATCTACCTGGCCGGACTCCAGTCAATCTCCAAGGACTATTATGAAGCCGCCACCATCGACGGGGCCGGTTCGTGGAGAAGTTTCGTCAGCATTACCCTGCCACTCCTGCTCCCTGCGATCAATATCAATCTGATGCTCACCCTGATCGGCGGGCTTAAAGTGTTCTCCGAAGTGTTTGTGCTCACCGGCGGGGGCCCGGGCAATGCTTCACAGGTAGTGGGTACCATCATCCTGCGCTCCTTCGGGGAAGGCAGCTGGGGGCTAGGGACGGCGGTTAATACGCTTCTGTTCGCCGCAGTTACCATCATCGCCATTCCACTGCTGATCTTTATGCGCCGTAAGGAGGTATCGGAATAATGGGTTATTCACGTAAACTGGCTTGGCGCAACTACCTGGTCGAAGGATTGCTGATTCTGTCCTCACTGCTGATCATTCTGCCGCTGCTCATCATGATCTTCGGAAGTTTTATGACCAGCACCGAGGTGCTCAAATTCTCTCTACGGCTCCCGGACAAATGGATGTTCTCCAACTATGCAGAGGTGTTCCGGGAAGGCGGTCTGGGGCGGGCTTTTCTGAACGGAATGCTGATTACCGGGATTTCGTCTATATTGAACATCCTCACCTCTTCGGCAGCGGCTTTCATCCTGGTCCGCAGAGAGACTAAATTAGCGAATTTCCTGTATATGTTCTTTTTCATGGGCCTGATTGCTCCCATGTCTACTATTACAACCATCCGTGTCGTACAGTGGATGGGGTTCTACGGCAGCATCACCAGCGTTATCTTTATCTATGCTTCACTGAATGCCGCCTTCAGCGTATTTCTCTACAGCGGGTTCATCCGCTCCATCCCCAAAGCGCTGGATGAGGTGGCTTTTCTGGAAGGCGCCAATACGTTCGATGTCTTCTTCAAAATCGTGACTCCGCTGATTATTCCGGTCAATGCCACCGTTGCAATCATGGTCTTCATGTCTGTCTGGAACGACATCACCATCCCGCTCTATTTCCTGACCGACAGCTCCGACTGGACCATGCCGCTCTCCGTGTACAATTTCTACGGCAAATACAGTCGTGACTGGAATCTCATCTTCGCAGATCTGGTGCTGACCTCTCTGCCGGTGTTCATCCTGTATCTCTTCTGCCAGAAGTATATTGTGAGCGGACTTACGGCGGGCGCTGTCAAAGGCTAAGGGAGGCTACATTGGAATACGCAAAAGTAAGTGGATTGCCTTGCTGCTCTGTGTATTTGATGGTTTCCTAGATGGACATAAATTTTACGAAGGTAAAACACTTATGGGTATTCTTTACTTCTTTACAGCTGGATTTTTATTTGTAGGTGTTGTGTTAGATTTTATAGCTCTGTTGTTTAAGCCTGATCCTTATTTTTGTTTAACCAAAAAAGCAGTCACAATACAATGTGTCTGCTTTTTTGGTACGTTGTATGGACTGAATCCTAACGCCAACTCATCTTATCATTTATCTCGATCTTGCTCTTGAACGCTTGATCAAAATCAAGATTTAAGCATCTTTATGAATGCATTTAATGGTTTATTTATCATCAGTTTCGATAGCGCAGGATTTTGAGTCCTAGAAGTTATTCAGACTTCACCCCCGGAATATAAGGGAACCTGCAATCTGTACAAAACTTTGTAGAATCAAGGGTTTTCGGCAAACCTAAAAAAGATATGCAAATCTTCATTTCAGGTACTTCACCTAACTATTGTAGCAAAATAGCGAACACATTTAGGTAAAGCAGTTCACAATTTCGCAACTAATTGCTCATTGCGCATTATTGCTCTTTGTGCAATAATAACTCAGGTAAATAGAGTTCAGAGTGTTCACTGGACCAAGAAAAGGAGGGTGCATGGAACTTGAACCCCAAGCTGACGCTGCGCGATAAAAAAAAAGAGGCCACTGCCTATGCATTAACCGAAGCTGCCTTTGAGCTTGCGCTTGAGAAAGGTATGGAGGGCTTCATCGTCGATGATATTGTCCAGAAGGCCGGTTATTCCCGGCGGACCTTTGCCAATTACTTCTCATGCAAAGAGGAAGCGGTAGCGGAGTATTTTATTGGCAGCGCTACGAAAGAAGATGAGAACATGCTGCTCGCTGGTTTGCCTGCGGATGCTACACCGCTGGATGCCTTGTACAGTTTGCTCAAGCTGCAATTCACTTCTGAGTTTCTGCACAAATTGCGGCAGTCCGTATCGCTCGCAAATCAGTACCCGTCGCTGGAGCCTTATATCCTCAGCGTATTCCGCCGCTTGCAGATCGCCGCTCAGGAGTTGCTCGAACAATTCTCCCATGGACGTTATGCCGACGGATATACCCATCTTCTTGCCGGTGCCGTCTATGGAGCATTCGTGCCCATTCTGGATGGACGGCTGAACGTTATGCTGCCGGGCGAAGCACAGGATGAACACTCCGGTGCGCTTTCGTTTGATCAATATTTGAATTCCATGTTTGCTTATTTACGCAACGGCTTCTAACCCAGAGATAAAAAGGAGAAACCACTACATGTCAACATTTCTATACCGATTAGGCAAGTCAGCTTATTCCAAGCCCTGGTATTTCATCGCAGCCTGGATCATCGTACTCGGTGTTGTAGGCACTTTGCTGGGTGTCAATGGCATCCAGTCCAGCTCCGAAATGAAAATTGAAGGCACCGAATCACAAAAAGTGCTGGATAAGCTGACACAGGAGCTTCCTGCTGCTGCCGGAGGCCAGGCGAGCATTGCCTTCACCGCACCGGACGGAGAACGTCTGGACACACCGGAACGTGCAGCGCTGCTCCTGAAGGCCATTAATGATGTCTACAACATGGACTACATCATCAACCCTCTGGAGCTGGCTGCCCAAGCCGCAGCGGCTGCGGGTCAAGCAGCGGCTGCGGCTCCGTCTGCCGCGGCAGGCCAAGCTGCCACGGCGGATCCATCGGCCGCTGCAAGTCAGTCTGCCACGGCGGATCCATCGGCCGCTGCAGGTCAGTCTGCTGCCGCAGGTCAAGCTGCCCCTTACGGCCCGCTGATAGCTGACGGCGTTCCGGTTCCCGGCGTCATGCTGTCCGCCGATGGCAGCATCGCCTTGTTCCAGTTCCAGTTCACCGTCCAGCAGACGTCGCTGCCTTCTTCCGTAGCGGATAACATCATCGATACCGTGACCGAAGTCGAGCAGGCAGGCTCCGGCATCACAGCCATTCCGAGTGCTTCGCTCAAGAGCATTCCAGCCATCGGATCGACGGAAGCCGTCGGCATTGTTATTGCTGCTGTTGTACTGTTCATTACGCTTGGCTCGGTCGTTGCCGCAGGACTGCCGCTGATCACCGCGCTCCTGGGCGTCGGAATCAGCGTCGGAGGCGCGTTTGCCCTCTCAAGCATTATCCAGATGAATGACATTACGCCGATTCTCGCCGTGATGATCGGTCTGGCTGTCGGTATCGACTACTCGCTGTTTATCGTGAACCGGCAGCGGCGACTCATTCTCGATGAGAAATTAAGCGCCGGCGAAGCGGCAAGCCGGGCATTGGGTACCGCCGGCAGCGCCGTATTCTTCGCCGGTCTAACCGTAATTATCGCCCTGTGCGGCATGCTGGTTATCGGCATCGGATTCTTGTCGACCATGGCGCTCGTTGCCGCTGCCAGCGTTCTGATCAACGTTCTGCTGGCGCTAACCCTGCTGCCTGCATTGCTGGGTCTGGTCGGCGAACGGATCTGCACAGCCAAGGCGCGCACGAAAAACACGGCTTCAGGAAACAAAGCCCGCCACGGGTTCTCGCACCGCTGGGCGAACATTACAGTGAAATACCGCTGGGCCATTATTATTCTGGTTGTCCTGGTTCTTGGAACAGCGGCAATTCCTGTAACAAAAATGGAGCTGGGCATTCCGTCCGGCGCCTCGGCCAACCTGGATACTCCGGCACGCCAAAGCTATGATATCACCTCCAAAGGCTTCGGTGAAGGCTTCAACGGACCGCTGCTGCTGGTAGCCGAACCGGAAAATCCGTCTGATAAAATTTCAATGGAGCTGCTCGGCAAGCTGGTTCAGGAGCTGCAAATGCATGATAACGTCACATTGGTGTCCCCGATGGGCGTCAATGCAACCGGCGATATCGCCATTATCAGCCTGATCCCCAAAACAGGCCCAACGGATACAGCAACAAGAGATCTGGTGCAGGATCTGCGCGATCCCGCTTCCAGCCTCGCCTCCGGAAATAGTGTCAAGCTCGGTGTGACCGGCTTCACCGCCATCAATATTGATATGTCATCCAAGCTTTCCGATGCATTCCCTGTGTATATTGCCATTATTGTAATTCTGTCACTGATCATCCTGCTGCTTGTCTTCCGCTCGATCATCGTTCCGATCAAAGCAACCGTCGGCTTTATTCTCAGCATTCTCGCGACCTTCGGTCTGACTACAGCTGTCTACCAGTGGGGATGGCTGCACTCCCTGTTTGGTTTTGATACGGGAGGACCGCTGCTTAGCTTTATGCCGATTCTGGTCACCGGCATTCTGTACGGGCTGGCGATGGATTATCAGGTTTTCCTGGTCAGTTCCATGCGCGAGGCCTACGTCCACGGACGCCATGGCAACGAAAGTGTCGTTCACGGCTACGATCTCGCCAGCCGCGTCGTGCTTGCCGCAGGCGTAATCATGGTTTCTGTCTTCGCCGGCTTCATCTTCGCACCTGACGCGATGATCAAGCAGATCGGCTTCGCTCTGGCCTTCGGTATCCTGATCGATGCCTTCATCATCCGTATGACGCTCGTTCCGGCTATAATGGCGGTCTTCGGTGACAAGGCCTGGTGGCTTCCGAAATGGCTGGACCGCATGCTTCCGAATCTCGATGTCGAAGGCGATAAGCTGATCGCCAAGCTGCATGCCGAGAGCGGACACAAGAAATAACAAAACGGACGGCATCATCGCCGTCCGCCCGAATTATTCAAGAGCAAAGCCTGCGGACAATGTCTGCAGGCTTTGCTCTTTTATATTACAGCTTGTCAATTCATAACTGCTGACTTTAAGGTATCAAATCTCCATCCATCCATTGGCTATTACTTTTTTATACCAGATAAAGCTGTCTTTAGGCGTTCGTATCAACGAATTAAAGTCCACATGAATTAATCCGAAACGCCTGCTGTATCCGTCAGCCCACTCAAAATTATCCAGCAGAGACCAAGCAAAATATCCCTTCACTTGGACACCGGACTCCATTGCCCGGCTTAACTGCGTCAAATGCTTACTTAGATATTCTATACGCTTTCCATCTTGAACTTTTCCTTGGGATGGCTCGCCATCATAACAGGCTCCGTTTTCCGTGATTTCTTATTCGTAAAAAAAAGCTTCGTTGAAAGCGGATCCACTTCATACCCAATCCTTCCTTCATTTAAGTTTCTCCAATATTGCATCTTGTAATTAGGGACATTTACATAATTTTTCCGTTTCTATGAATAGCTTTGTGAGAAAGACCACCACCCCTGGGATAACAACGTGTTCTCATTCACTTTGATTAACCACCTCGCCCATGGGCAAACTTCGTGTTTCTCCAAGCCTGTAAATCAATTCGTTATCGACCAATACCGTACGCCGAAAAGCGTAAGGATTGGCAGGGTTTATTATATGCGTCCCTACGAATTTCAGCGTGCGTATTATTGGAGACAGCACTGCAGTTTGTTTTCAAGATGAACCGCTTTCTGGAATAGGGGCCCCTGAGTCCGTTGCTACATTTTCAAAATTCCCCGCTCCAGCGCAACGGCAACGGCTTGCGAGCGTGAATCCACTCCCAGTTTATTGTAAATGGTCGTTAAATGCGCTTTTACGGTACGCTCGGAGATCCCCCTATCCATAGCAATTACTTTGCTTTTCAACCCTCGGGCGACAGATTGCAGAATGAGTATTTCTTTGTCGGTCAAGCGAGTGGCTTCATGTTGAGGAATGATTGGATCTTGCGGCTGCGCCTTGACAGCAATCACTCGTTCCATTATATCTGCTGAAAGCAAGGTCTCCCCATGTACTGCCGACTCAATGTTTCTGAATAGATTTTCACGGCTGGTATCTTTTAATAAATATCCTTTCGCCCCCATAGCCAGGCCGCTGATCATTAATTCATCCTCGTTGTAGGTCGTGAGTATTATCACTGGAATCGGGCATCCTTGGTTCCTTAACTCCTTCATCGTTTCCAGACCGCCCATGACCGGCATATTCAAGTCCATCAGAATCACGTCTGGATGCAGCTCCTTAATCAATTGCAGAGCCTGTAAGCCGTTCTCGGCTTCACCAACAACTTGAAACTGCTCACTTGTCTCCAGAATCAGCTTTAATCCTTCCCGGACAACAAAGTGATCGTCAACAATCAGAATTTTATATAAATTCATCTAAGTTCTCCTTCAATGAAAGGCGTCTCCAGCTTAATAAGGGTTCCTTCTGAGTTACTGTTCACGTAAATTTCTCCTCCAATTAGTCTTACCCGCTCTTTAATTCCCAGCAATCCATAGTGTCCGACATCTTTTCCAATATCATCCGTTTTAAATCCAATGCCATTGTCCCGAATCTCAATAATAAGCCTGTCGTTTTGCGTAGAAACCACAACCCATACTTTATCAGCCTTTGCATGGCGGGCAATATTGGTCAGACATTCTTTAATGATATGCAAGCTGTGTTCCATCAGCAATCTGGACAACCGCTTGTTCAAATGATATTCCGTGGATACAAGGATCCCTGTGGCGTCATTAAAATGTTGAATTTCATCGCCAATTGCCTCCTTGAAATCCATCTCAGGTGCTGATTTCATTCGTAAATTGTCAATCGCTCTTCGGGCTTCGGCCAATGTCTGGCGTGCCTGCTGCATCGACTGCTTGATAATTTCCTGCGCCCGCTCCGCATGATTCTGTGACATATGGGCATCTGCGGCTTCGAGCCGCATAATGAGTCCGGCAACCCCTTGTGCCAGTGTATCATGCAAATCCCGGGCCATACGCTGACGTTCATTCGCAAGGGTTAATTCTTCCACCTTATCATGGGCTTCTCTCAAATCCTCCAGATAGCTTTGGATTCTGAGCCGCTCCTGAACCTGCTTGAAGAACAATATTGCATAAGCCAGCACAATAATCAGCATCAGAATAAATATAGGAAGAAATAAGATAAGTTCATCGGTATCTCCAACAGTCAAAGCAGAATCAAAAAAAACCATAATACTGATAAGTGAAACGAACACTGCTCTCTTAATCCGAAATGAAAAACTAAGACTTTGAGCTATCAGTATAGGCAGCAGTCCAATTAAAACCGCCTGATAGCCTTCGCGCATTAAAATCGCACACAAATAGATTAAAGCGGCTTGAACTGAGAAATAAAGCCAGAATTTTTTGTGTGAGATTCTGTAGGAATTCCAGTGTAATAATACATGAATTGTAAATAAACAGGTAAATGCAGCACCCTCTAAAATTAAGGGCTCCTTTAAAAATTGCAGGATTATCGTTCCTGCATATACAATTGACACCCAAATTAAAGTCGGCAGCCTGGAAGCGAATAATTCACTAATATTCTGTATTCCGTTTTTTTCATTCAATTGTCCTCCCCCTTATCTGTATTAAATGCTCTAGCCGAAATAATTTCAATTTCGTCTACTATTTTCCCTGCCTCATCAGAAAGAACGGATGAAGTTGTATGAATACTATTAAGGTTAGAAGATGAGTTTTTGGTCGCTCCCATAAGCGAATAGCTTGATGCATTTAAGCTTTGCGTGATATGGGCTATTTCTGATATTAACTCTTTAATATGATTAGAACTTTAATTTAAGGAATTACCTACCCTGCTAATATCTTAACCCTGAAGATACATAGAAGCCAGTGTCTCCCTCCATGTAATTCGCGGCTATGCCAGCGTCAGTTATTACTTGTTGCCCTCTATCCAAAACATAATTAACTAACTGTATTTTGCTGCAATCCCCTTTTAATTCTATAATGTTGTAAGACTTTCAACACCGTCCAAAAGGGCAATTGGTATCTGCCCTTTTGGGCATAAAAATCATGAAACTTTACGCATTCTACAAACGGTACATAATCCCTCTTTTTTTGAGTCAGCCAAAACGACTGAAAGACGGATCATCGGGAAACACCTCAATTTCTGAATTAGATAATGAAAAAAATATCGTCTCCTCTTCACCCATGTGTTGCTCTATATATTTATCTTATAGGATGGGAGAGTTTCCGGCATCGTCCATAGGGGCGGACCGTATTGCCCTTTCGGGCAGCCTTTTAGACAGGATCACAATGCAGACACGTGCTACCAGGTTTATTGCAATTGCAAAAAAAGCACGCGAAAGAGTTCTTTCGCATGCTGCGCTTCCCATACAGATCACGTGCCAATAACACCTGTTCTCAAAGCGAGCTACCTTTATTTCTTCAGCCAAGAAGCCTGATTCTGGTTTCGTCCGCTGCATCCAGTCGTTTCAGCTCGACTGCCTTCATTACTTCCTCCCCCTCTACATCGAGGTTCGGCAGCAAGCGGTCCAGCCACTTCGGAAAATACCAGGCTGACTTCCCAAGCAAGGTCATAAGACCAGGTACAATAAGCATCCGGACTATAAAGGCGTCAAAGAGAACACCGAATGCAAGCGCCAATCCCATAACCTTGACCATAGGTTCGTCTGCCAGAATGAATCCGGTAAAGACGGCAACCATAATGAGTCCTGCTGCCGATACGACTCCGCCGCTGTGGCGGATACCGGCAAGAACGGACTTTTTGGCATCTCCGCTCTTCTTGAATTCCTCACGCATCCGGCTGACCAGGAATACTTCATAGTCCATCGCCAGACCGAACAGAACACCAACTACAATGATTGGCAGGAAATTAAACACCGGCGCTTCCGCATAGAATCCAAACAGCTTCTGGAAATGACCGTCTTGAACAACATAGGTGACAAATCCCAAGGTCGCACCAAGTGACAGGATGAATCCGAGCACTGCCTTGATCGGCACCAGAATCGAACGAAACACCAGCATTAGAAGTACAAAGGCCAAACCTACAATGATCAGGCAAAATTTAGGCAAGGCCTGGTTCAATTTCTGGGTGATATCGATATTGACAGCAGTGCTGCCGGTTACACCAATCTTGACATGATCCTGCTGCTCTATTTCCGTCGCCTTATCACGAATCAGGTGGACAAGATCTATCGTTTCCGAATCATTGGGTCCCGTTGCCGGCATGACGGTAATCAGCGACACCTTCCCGGAGGGTCCGGTCACTGCCGGGTTTACTGCAACGACATTCGGGTAGGTTTTCACTTCTTCAATCACTTTATGAAGATGGGCCGCAGCCTCTTCCCCGCCGTCCGTTTCGGCCAGAATAACTAACGGTCCATGGTACCCTTCACCGTAAGCTTCAGACAGAAGATCGTAGGCCCGGCGTTCGGTTTTATCCGGCGATTTATGCCCGTCATTGCCAAGACCCGTCTCCATGTGGAAGAACGGCAGAGCAATGGTTGCCAGCAGCGCTACACCCAGCACTACAGCCACTAAAGGCTGTCCGGTAACAAATCTTCCCCACAGATTGCCGCGGTTTGCCGGCTTCTGATTACTGGCAGTGTGCTTGGAACGTTTGACTGGTGCTTTAATCCGGTTACCCAGCAGTTCCAGAATCGCCGGAACCACGAATATAGTCATCAATATAGCGGTGAATACACATAGCGCACCTGCCATGCCCATTGCACTAAGGAACGGTACCCCTACAAAGGAAAAGCCGAGTAGAGCAATAATAACGGTTACTCCTGCAAACACCACTGCACTCCCGGCTGTTCCGTTCGCAATGGCGATTGCTTCCCGTCTTTCATATCCTTCAGCAAGCTGCTGGCGGTATCTGGCGATAATGAATAGCGCATAATCAATGCCAACAGCCAGACCAAGCATACCGGCTAGTGATAAAGCGAATGAAGGAATGTCAAACAGACTCGTTCCGATAATAATCAGCATAATCCCAAAGCCAAGTCCCAAAGCCGCCGTTAGGATCGGCAAGACGCCGGTAAGGATAGAGCCAAGCGCTACCGCAAGGATCACAAGGGCCAGCAATACCCCGAGCGCTTCGGTCGGACTGCTGGTTGCCATTTTTACGTAACCGTCTCCGATTAATTCAGCCTGCCAGCCCGCATCCCGCAGACTTTCCGCAATCTCGGTGACCGAATCTTTTGATTCCTCTGTAACTTCATCACCTGGCACTTTATACGTAATTGTAGCATAGCCAATCGTGCTGTCCGCATTCAATGAATGGTTATCGTACGGACCAACCACCGAAGCAACCTCCTGATCTGCTGCAACTTCTTGGAGCTTGGCAACAATTAGCTGCTGCGCTGCTTCAGAGGATAGCGTTTCGTTCTCCGGAGCCTTCAGTACGAATTGGGTTTTGCCTTGATCACCCTGCGGGTTTGGAAATTCCTTTTCCATAACCTCCAGTGTTTTTTGCGAGGCAAGTCCGGGAATGCTAGTCTCCTCACCAAAATGAATTCCCATCGACAGCGCCACAATAGCAGCAGCCACCAAAAGCGTAATGCTTCCCAGAAGGACTTTAATCCGGTTCTTCGCCGACCAAAATCCCAGCCGGTATAATATTTTTGCCATACAGTATCTCTCCTCTTACACATAAGTTTTCTATATGCTTTTATCTTATAAATTCCAAGAGCTTTACACATCGTCCAAAAGGGCGGCAGAACTTGCCCCTTTGGGCAGCCCTTTAGATAAAAAAGACATGCGAAAGTTATCTTTCGCATGCCTAGAAGTTGTACAGATAGTTTGTATACACTGCCTAACTGCAACTGGTCGTTAACAGATATCCCGAGCAAATTGGCTACTGTCGGCAGAATGTCGATCTGACCGCCTGTTCCATCCATGACGGCCTTGGGGCATCAACTCCGATAAATCAAGCTCCTCAAACCTTGCGTGGCATAGCCGAAACCACCGCGACGGGGTATCTCAGTTTGCGTCTATTCGATAGCAGCTTCTTCTCTCCCTGTCCCCACAATAGATAAGGCTTATCGTCATCATCAATAAATAAATCCGCATCAATGCTCTGACAGTTGTACTCATCCTTTGCGATCAACGGCCGTCTAAGCATATCGATAAAGAAGTTTCAATCTAGAGTGTTCAGTATGGTATGAATAATACTTGTTAATTTCCCTTGATCCGTTGCTGTTTTTACCATCGTACGCAGTCCTAACCAGGCATTCATTAAATAATGAGAAATGGCCTGAGGCTCCAGTGAAGCTCTAAGCTCACCTCTTTGCTGACCCGTCTGAACGAGGTCATATAACAACTTCTCCGTTTTTGAATAGCTATTTTCAACAAGGGATGCAACTTCGGGATCTAGTACTCCCAGCTCCACACCCGAATTAACAATGAAACATCCTTGAGGTTCTCCTTCTTTCCTCATTGAGGACTCTAGAAATTGCCGGATTAATTCCCTTACCGGTTCTTGCTTCTCAACCAAGAATCTCATTTTTTTGTATTGAGTAGATTCGTACCGTTGGAGTGCCTTCATATATAAGACGTGCTTATCACCAAAAGTATCATAGATACTTCTTCTGTGAATTCCCATAAAGTCTACTAAATCTTGCATTGAAGTTTTCTCGTAACCTTGCATCCAAAACAGTTGTATCGCTTTATCTAATACTTCATTAACTTCAAATTCTTTGGTTCTTGCCAATGTAATCACCTCAAGCAATCATTATACATTTAAGTAAACGATCCGCAAACTAAAGTGTCAAACGTAAATAAAATCAAGCAAGGTGCTTGATTTTATTCTTCGATATAATCGGTTTGCAGCCTTCTCAAACTATCCTCTACTGCTCGTTTGATCCAGTATTTTGAATTTCCAGATTGATTCTGTCCACCGCCCATGGGCATACCGCCTTTAGTGGCCAGAATGACATTTTGTCTGCGTCCTTTTAGTAATTCTCCTCAAAATTTCTTCTGCTTGACCACTTGAATAGACATCCGCCGTATCGATTAGGTTAATCCCTCCAGCCAAAGCTTCATCCAGAATGGGGGCACAGTCCTTCTCCGTGTTGTTCCCCCACAAACCAAATGTACCTGTACCCACTGATCAAAGGACTAATCTTAGCCCTTCTGCGATTCCACTTCTTTCAACGTAGGATAATCCGTATAACCCTTGCTTCCGGTCCCGAAGAATGTTGCGGGATCTGCTTCATTCAATGGAGCACCTTCTTTAAGCCGTTCTACTAAATCCGGATTAGCTAATGACCATGCACCGACGGGTACCATATCAGCCAAGCCATTATCAAGATCGATACTAAGATCTTCTAGAGCCCGTCCAGCCCGATTGACTAATAAGGGATTCGTCCAAATGGAACGAATTTCACGGAGCAGTTTTTCATTTCCAAGATGCATGACATGTAGGTAAGCTAAATCCAATTGAGCTAATTCTTTTACAAGGTAGAGATAAAGTTCAGGGCCTTGTTCACCATCTTGAATCCCACCAAGAGGTGTCCCTGGCGAAATACGGAAGCCTGTTCTTTCTGCTCCAATTTCTTCGACGATGGCTTTCGTGACTTCAATCGCAAAGCGAGCACGATTTTTTATAGATCCTCCATATTCATCCGTCCGTGTATTCGAATTTTCTCCGATAAATTGGTTAATCAGATATCCATTGGCTCCATGAATTTCAACGCCATCCGCACCGGCTTGAATAGCTGCTGCTGCTGCTTTTCGGAAATCGGCAATGGTCGTTTGAATATCTTCTTTACTTAACTCGCGCGGAACGGGTATGTCCTGCATTCCTGTAGCCGTAAACATTTCTACACCGGGTGCGATTGCAGATGGTGCAACGGCTTGACGATGATGTGCTGTATTGTCGGGGTGCGACATACGACCAGCATGCATTAATTGGATGTACATAAATCCACCTGCTTCATGCACCGCATCTGTAACCTTTTTCCATCCTTCAATATGCTTTTCAGTATAGATGCCAGGTGTCCATAAGTACCCTTGACCATCATCAGAAGGTTGTGTACCTTCACTAATAAGTAATCCCATAGAAGCTCTTTGAGCATAATAAAGGGAACTTAGTTCTCCCGGTGTACCATCTTCTTCCGCTCTGCTGCGTGTCATTGGTGCCATCGCTAAGCGATGTGGTAATTCCAGGTTTCCAATTTTCGTTTTACTCCATAATTTTTCCATTCTGATATTCTCCTCTTTAAATGAATTTACACGGATATATTAATTCAATTTAAAATTCTGAAATTATTGGATAGATTTGGCCTCTCAGATTGAAAACATAGTTCTGGTCAACAATACCTACCACTTCGTTGCTATCATAAAGCTCCACCATGAAGCCCGCCATTTGTTTGGCAGTGTGGTACTTAGGCATGTTTGCTTTGTAACTATAAATGAGCAAATTCGCTTCCAGTAAACTGTAAAATCAAAAAGAATAGAGACAAAGTGCTCTCCTTGTGTTAAAAAGTAGTCACCACAACACACTTTTTAGCCGAAGGAGAACTCACAATGTCCCATACCGCCATCGTACCTGATCATCAAATGCTTCGCAACTATTTATTGCAGCACCGGTTGCCTTTATATTTCTCTAAACCCGTGATGAATCATATCCTATCTTACATGGCAGCAGCAACGTCCAAAGGATTTCGGGGTAAGGTCGTAGATCTAGCCGATTATAGCCCGTGTCACCGCACTGCTCTCGGGCACTTTTTGACTCACGGGCACTGGGACGAAAGGATTCTTCAACATAAAGTGAAGCAAGAATCTATTCGTCATGTACTCCGCGAGTCCACACAAACGGCGGAGCCTCTATTTGTGATTCATGATGATTCGATTTGCAAGAAGACCAAGCCTTCGTCACAGGCCAAGTCTCCCATCGAACAGACTGGATATCATCATTCGCATCTCGAAGGTAAAACCGTCTGGGGCCATCAGGTTCAGGCCACTATCGTACAATGTGGTGCAGCGGCATTGATTCATTCTATAGATCTATACGACAGAAAAAAAGTTCATCCGGATGGCTCCGTCTATACTAAAATCGATCATGTGTGTGACATGGCTGCGACGATGCCTTTGCCTCCATATGGGGGATATGCGCTTGTCGATTCCTGGTTTACTTGCTCCCGGATCATTGACAGCTACGCGACTGCAGGATACCACCTGATTGGCGCTTTAAAAACCAATCGTATTCTCTATCCGCAAGGCATCCGGATCTCGGTTCAGCATTTTGCCGCGCATGTGTCCAAAAAAGACGTTCACCTCGTGACCGTGAATGGTTCTTCGTACTGGACGTACCGATATGAGGGAGCCTTAAACGACATCCCGAATGCAGTCGTACTTCTCTGTTGGCCTGAGCAAGCCTTTGGTCAGCCGAAAGCTTTACGCGCCTTTTTGTGCACGAATGTGTCTTTAGAGACAGAGACGATTTGTACGTATTACAGCAAAAGATGGCCGATTGAAATCTTCTTTAGACAATCCAAAGGTAATTTAGGATTCGAGACGTATCAAGTTCGCTCGGCCACTGCGTTTATTCGTCTATGGGCACTACTCGCCTGGACACATTTGTTCTGTACCGTGGGGCTTGAACAGCCTTGTTCCTTTGGCGATGGGCTACGCACCGTTCGCAAGCAAGTCAAACAAGATATCGCCCAGTTTATCTATGACTGCGGCCGAAAGAACATTCCTTTTCAAGTGATTCAAAAACGATTAAAATTAGCATGATCTTTGATTTGGAATTTTTTGTATCCGTTTTTGCTCATTTATAGTTTGTAATCAAATTCTTCAGCATCTATTGATTTCTTCACAAATTCCGTTTCGGTTATTGCAGGTGCTAAAACTTTTGCCTTTAATTTCGCACCTTTAAGCTCTAGTTCTTTTGCAAGCCCTTCGGTGAAGGCACTAACATAATATTTAGATGCAGAATAAGCAACACTCCCAACAGCAATGGCATATCCGAGTGCAGATGATACGTTAATTAACTGAGTTCCTTCTACATCAGCATAATCTCGCACAAATAGTGTAGAAAGGATCGTCAAGGATTCGATGTTGACACGTAACATAGTTTCAACTTTATCTAAATTCTGGTCTGCTACAAAAGAAGCTTCACCAAGCCCGGCATTGTTAATCCAGGTCTCAATTTGGTATTCCTTTAAAGTGTTATACAGTGTATAGGCCTGTTCTGTAACAGACAGGTCACTTGAACAAACAATAACATTTACATTAGAATCCATATCCTGAATTATTGATTTAAGCTCTTCTAATTTATCTAATCTTCTAGCTACCAGAATTAAGTTATTGCCACGTGCAGCAAACGCCAATGCCGTCTCATATCCAATTCCTGAGCTTGCTCCTGTAATCACTGTGTACTTCATATTATTCTCTCCCTTTCAATATAAATATTCTGATTTCGGACAATTAAAGAATGATCATTCTAATTAGAACAGGAAAACTAAACTGTTAGATCTAACTTGTACTAAGTATATCAATTCTAGAACGATCGGTAAAGAATTTTTTAATGAAAGGTGAAAAACAATTGAGAAACACCCGATCTGTCATTTTAAATACTCTCGTATTAATTTGCTTTAAGAATCATTTGACCCCAAGTATGCGTGATGAAATCCGGGGCGAACTTCATTGAAAAGCGCATAACTTTGGTAAAACCTGCGTTCACGCGTAGTTTGTTTTTCTCCATACCTTTAATACCAGCATTAACAAGCTTTGCTAATGGCAAAGAGATCATTTTATTCAGGAACCCTTCATCATAAGTGTCTGTGAGATTGGTTTCAGAAATAACGGGTGGACAAAGTTCCATCACATGAATATTTTTTCCTTTGGCACGGATTTGCTCACGTAATGCATCACTGAACATGTGGACGCCAGCCTTCGTTGCAGAATAAGTCGGTGCGTTGGCAACTGTAACATTAGCAAGTAGTGAACTAACGTTAACAATCATTGCCTCCTGTTGTTTGGCTAACAATGGCAACAATGCCTTGGTGACATAGATTGTGCCGTTCAAGTTTGTGGTGATTTCTGCGGTAAGGTGCTCATAGGTGATACTTTCATCAAATAAGTCAAACTCGTGCATAATACCAGCGTTATTGAAAACAATATCCAGTTTCGGATAGTGTATGGTTAGTTCTTTAGCAAGCTGCTCAACGCTTTTGGGATCACTAACATCTGCCGCCATCCCAATGAGTCCGGGATTGTTCTGCACTGCCTGGTCGATACGTTGTTGTGAGCGCCCCGTGATGATCACGGTATTTCCCATCTCGAGAAAACGTTTAGCAAAAGCAAAGCCAATCCCAGACGTCCCGCCTGTCACCAATATCGTTCTATTTTTCAATTTCATTCTTCATCATCTACTTTCAATATGACTTTCCCTTGGCTATGGCCCGTCGCAATCTTAGCAATCGCGGCATAAATTTGTGCACCCTTCATTGGGTGCTCTCCTTAAAATTGGATAACGACTTTTCCTTTAGGATGACCTGTTGCAACAAGATTCAGTGCTTCGTTAATATCTTCTATGTGGAATTCTGTCGGGTCCACCGCTGGTACAATCCCGTTATCTTCAATAATCTTCGTAATTTTCTTTAATTGTTCGCCATCACTGCGAACAAAAATGAAATGATATTGAATTTTCTTTTTCTTCGCTTTGTGATCATACTTAGCCCCAGCAATGGTGAAGAGCTTTTGTTTCCAACCTGGCATGCCCAGGCCTTCGGCAAAACGTTTGTTAGGACCGGTCCGCAGAGAAAGAAGGCGACCTCCTGCTTTAATAATTGAAAGTTCATGATCAAATTCGCTTGGTCCCAAGGTATCAATCACATAATCAACATTACTAAGTTGTTCCCAATCGGTCTGCTCCAGCCGCCATTGTCCGTTCACGTGCTTGCGGATTTCCACTGACGATGACCTTGAGCCCCATGCTTTTGGCGATAGGAATGGCCATTTGGCCAAATGACCCAGAGCCTCCGGGGATAAACACGCTTTCGCCAGCTTTAGCAGCTAATTCTTCATGCAAACCTTGATAGGCAGTCAATCCTGTTAATGGTGCAGCAGCACCGGTCACAAAATCCAGATTAGCGGGTAAATGCCCGATGGCATCTGCATTAATCGCCGCGTATTCCGCAAAGGCACCGATTTTTTGTAGTGGCAGGCGTGAATAAATTGCATCGCCAACTTTGAAACCCTGGACTTTCTTGCCGACCTTTTCAATAACACCCGTCAGCTCGTTACCGAGTACCAATGGGAACTCATAATCCTGGATCAGCTTCACGCTCCCGGTACCGATGAGCAATTCCAAATGATTAACCGCCGCTGCTTTCACCTTGACCAAAACTTCGTTATCACTTATTTCCGGGACTGGAATATCGTTGACTTCTACTATGAACTTTTTTGAATATTTGGTGATCTGTGCCGCTTTCATGATTAATGACCTCCTATGCACTGAATAATAAGTAACATTTATTCGTTTTTGTAACTTACACAACAAGCATAATACCAGAGGTTACAAAAGTCAACAATTGTTACTCATCCTTTTTTGTGCTAAGATACAGGCAAACGTACAAACAGTTATTAAAGAATTTTTTGCAGAAAGAAGGGTTGGCAGCACGGTGTTACGCGGGTGCTTGAAGGCAAATGATTTGCTTCAAAATACCCATATTCACCGGCCAAATTAAATGGCTAAAATCACACAAGAGCTCATTATTGAAACAGCCGAGGCATTAATTGAACGCACGGAAAAATCCGAAGTGACGCTCTCACAAATTGCGGATGAATTAAGTATCACCCACGCAGCGCTTTATAAACACTTCAAAAATAAGCAAGAGCTCTGGGCAGCCGTGTCTAAGAGCTGGTTCAACCGGATGATTTCAGAACAAATTAAATTAGATATGACTAATTTGATGAATGCACAGGACTTGCTCCACGATTGGCTCTGGGCATTTGCTAACGCCAAAAAACGCGCCTATAACGAGAATCCCAAGATGTTTGCCTTGAATACACAATACGTGGATAGCAATCCACTGGTGTTACGCGACGTTCTATGGGATTCCTACCAAATTATTGACGGATTCATGGACTATCACGATCCCCACTTAGAACGGGCGGAGGCGATTCTTTCCGCGTTTGCGGTGTTTAGCCTCCCGTCCTTCAAAGAATCCTGGAATTTACCAGACTACCAAGACAGGTTCGAACGTATCTGGAGTTTAATCAAACAGGGTCTTTGAATCCAATTCTTTTAGTTGGCTCTTCAACCCTGTGTTAAAAAGGGAATATAGGGAAATACGTGGGAGTCACAACTGCTGATTATAGGTCATTGCCACATTTTTACCGCAAAAAGACACTCTCTCCTAAAACCAAGAATGTCCAAATCTTTTAAGAAGCTTCGGCGAATTCCAGCTTCACTGTGAATCCCTGAGCTTCAATTTTCCTAATCCACTATTTGGCTAATAGCTTCAACGATAGCTCGTAACTCGCAAGTGTTTTTCGCGACAAATTCTTGGATGAACAATAAAGCATAAAGTTATCCAATTGAAATTGGATGCCTGTCATAATAAAAAATACCGCCCTTCATTAGGTTTTTGACAAACCCAATAAACAACGGTATTAGTACACTTATCAATTCCCAATCCCCCACAAACCCTTCACATATCCTGATCCTTACCCTTTCAAGAAACCTTATGCTCAATCCGCAGCTTGTCGGCTACCATGGCAATAAATTCCGAGTTAGTTGGCTTGGATTTGGAGATATTAATGGTATAGCCGAACAGGTGGCTGATGCTGTCAATGTTGCCACGGGTCCAGGCGACCTCGATCGCATGGCGGATGGCGCGTTCCACGCGGGATGGCGTTGTTTTGAATTTCTCGGCGATCGCCGGGTACAGAGTTTTGGTGATCGCTCCCAGGATCTCAATATTGTTATACACCATTGTAATGGCTTCACGCAGGTATTGATAGCCCTTGATATGGGCCGGAACGCCGATCTCATGGATAATGGAGGTGATGTTGGCATCCAGGTTTCTGCCCTTGGACAACGGCACGACGTTGTTGGAACGGGACGAAGAATAATTAGACATGCTGGAAGAAGTGCTCATACTTCCCTGATTGCCGACCAGCTGGCGGACCCGGTTCGCCAGGACCTCCATGTCAAACGGCTTCAGAATATAGTAAGATGCGCCCAGCTGTACAGCTCGTTGTGTGATGTTCTCCTGACCGAAGGCGGTCAGCATGATGATTTTGGGCTGAGGATTCAGGTTCAGATCGCGCAGCCGCTCCAGCACACCGAGTCCATCCAGATGAGGCATAATGATATCAAGAATCAGCACATCAGGTACCTTGCGGGCTTCACTGAGCATTTGCAGCACTTCTTCACCATTATAGGCAATTCCTGTTACAGTCATGTCCTCTTGTTCCGTAATGTACTCGGATAGCAAGTTCGTAAATTCCCTGTTATCATCGGCCAACAACACTTCAATATTCTGCACTGGCTGCTTCCTCCTTAAATATATCTGCTATTCGAAAATAACATATTTTTCTTCACCCCTTAGGTTTTCGACATGCTGATCGAATATCCTTCTGTCGAAAATTATTTTTCTTTATTTTTTTTCTACCTTAGATTATAATTAAATATTTTAATTCAAAATCCGATGTTAATCGCTGCCCTTCGACAAAAAAATCTTAAGGCTAAACCGCCTTAAGATTAATTGGGGACAGGTTGATCTGTCCGGAGACGCCGGAATCCTTCAGCATCCATTCGATGAAACACCCATACCCTGATCTCGGGTCATTCACAAACACATGAGTAACGGCTCCAATCAGCTTGCCATCCTGCACAATCGGGCTGCCGCTCATGCCCTGTACGATGCCGCCGGTCTTGTCGATTAACCGTGGGTCAGTGATTCGCAGCACCATTCCCTTGGTGGCGGGTGTCTGCTGGTGGGACACATGGATGATCTCGACATCGAAACGCTCCACCTGCTGGCCATCCACCACGGTCAGGATCTGGGCCGGACCTTCTTTTACCTGCTCGCTCATGGCAACCGGAATCGGTTCTTTGTACAGGCTGTGCTCGGGATTTACACTCATTTTACCAAAAATTCCAAAATTCGTATTACTTTCCACATTGCCGAGCACTTGGCTTTCTTTGTAGAAGACAGCACGTTTCTCACCGGGATCGCCATCCTGGCTTTTGGAAATGGAGGTAACGCTGGATTGCACGATATGACCGCTGCCTACAACAATCGGTGTTCCTGTGTTCATGTCTGTAATGACATGGCCCAGTGCTCCATACACCCCTTGCTCAGGAGCATAAAAAGTCAATGTACCTACACCGGCTGCGGAATCACGGATATAGAGCCCTAGCCTCCACACCTTGTCCGTGCGGTCGTACGCGGGCTTCAGCTTGGCGGTATGCTCCTTGCCGGCACGTTTGTAGACGATGGTCAGGAACTGATTGGCTTCGCCTGCACGTTCGACCAGCTGGGCTACCTTGGAGACCTCATTCAGCTTCACCCCATTAATGGAGACCATCAGGTCACCGGGGACCAGGCCGCTAATTTCACCGGGGGAGAGCTTGGACTGCTTGGTTACCTCAATCAGATGATGACCCACAACCAGAACTCCTGCAGATTTAACTTTGACGCCGATCGTCTGTCCTCCGGGAATGACCCTTAGCTCATGATCCTGGACCACAGACTTCTGTGGACCCGGAACCAGCGGTTCAGCATAGCTTTGGACAGTTCCCGTTATGCCTGAATAACCAAGAAAGAAGGCAAGTAAAAGGCCGGGCATTAACTTCCTGAGGTTCGGCTTCAATGGCTCGTCACGCTCCCTTTTGCTTCTTTCGCTTGACGAAAAAGGTGGTCGCCAATTGCGTACCTATAAGATAACCTTGCCCCCAGGCTTTTATTACTGTCAATCATTGTCCCGCTTACGGTTCAGAAAGCTTGCTTTCCTCAGCAAGGGTAAGCATTTCTTGCGCATGATGCAGCGTTTTTTCGGTGATTTCCACCCCGCCCAGCATTCGGGCCAGCTCCATAATCCGGCCGTCGGCCGACAGCGATTCCACTTCGGTCATGGTCCGGCCGTCTTCGACTTTTTTGCGGATCAGGTACTGGTGATCGGCCATACACGCCACCTGCGGCAGATGGGTAATGGAGAAGACCTGGCAGGTGGACGACAGCTTGAACAGCTTGTTGGCGATGGACTGGGCCGCACGGCCACTGACCCCGGTATCCACCTCATCGAAGATCAGAACGGGAATGGCATCCGTACGGGCAAAAATACTCTTCATAGCCAGCATAATCCGCGACAGCTCACCGCCAGAGGCGATTTTGCCCAGTGGACGCAGCGGTTCACCCGGGTTCGGGGAGATCATAAATTCGGCACTGTCGATGCCTTGACGGGTCAGACGGATGCGCCGGCCTTTATATTCGATGCCACGCGGGTCCTGCAGCTCCTCCAGCTTGACGCGCAGCGAGGTTTTGTCCATCTGCAGATCCTTCAGCTCGCCTTCCACCTGACCAGCCAGATCGTCCGCACATTGACGGCGCACTGCGCTCAGCTCTTCGGCAGCTTCCATCAGCACCGCCAGCAGACTGTTTCGTTTGACGGTTAATTTCTCAAGGTATTCGTCCTTATTCTCCAGCAAATCACTTTCATGACGGATCTGTTCATAATAAGCCAGAATCTGCTCCACACTATCGCCGTATTTGCGCCGCAGGCCAGAGATCAGATCGAGCCGGTTCTCAATATCCTCCAGCCGCTGGGGATTGAATTCAATCTCCTCACGGTAGTCACGCAGCTGAAAAGCGGCATCCTCCAGCTGGTAATACGACGACTGCAGCTGCTCCAGAACAGCCTTTAACCCTTTTTCATCATAACGGACTGCATCCTCCAGGCTGGAAATCACGCTGCCAATCGTCTCCAGACCTTGTCTATCGTACAGGATCTCATAGGCCCCGGAGACTGATTCCATCATTTTCTCACTGTGAGATAGTTTGACCCGTTCTTCGGAAAGTAATTCATCCTCTCCGCTTATTAATCCAGCTGAGGAGATTTCCTCCAGCTGAAAACGGTACAGGTCCAGCATCTGATAAGCCTTCTGGCTGGATTCCTGCAGCTCGCGCAGCTCTTTCTCCGCCTTGGCGAAGGCTGTATACCTCTCCTGATAGACTGCTTTGAGCGGTCCGATCAAGGCTTCTCCGTAGGTGTCCAGCAGACCCAGATGACGTTCTGCCTTCAGCAGGTTCTGATGCTCATGCTGGCCATGGATGTTGACCAGCTGTTCGCCCATTTCGCGTAGCATGCTCAGATTGACCATTTGGCCGTTTACACGTGAGATGCTTTTGCCCAAGCTGGTGATCTCACGGCGGATAATCAGATGATCCTCCTGCCGCGCCGGAATACCCAGACGCTCCAGCGTTTCCCAGACTGGATGACCGCCAGACAAGCTGAAGAGCGCTTCCATCTCTGCTTTGTCGCAGCCATAACGGATGGAATCCGCAGAGCCGCGCCCTCCGGCAATCAGCGCAAGCGCATCTATAATAATTGATTTACCTGCCCCGGTCTCCCCTGTAAGCACATGGAATCCCGGATAAAAATGCACATCCACCGCTTCGACAACGGCCAGATTGCGGATAGATAAGGTTTCTAACACGGACAAAAGCACCTCCATTAGAATTGCTTATGAAATATAACCCATAATCTGCGCAATAACCTGCTTGCTGTCTTCCGGCTGGCGGCAAATGACCAGGATCGTGTCGTCCCCTGAGATCGTGCCCATAATCTGCGGCCAGTCAATATTGTCAATCAGCGCGGCGACGGAATTCGCCGTACCCGGCAGGCATTTCATAACCACCAGGTTGGCGGAGAAGTCGATCTGCACAAAGTTGTCCACCAGCACACGCTTCAGCTTCTGCGTCGGGTTATAGCGCTGGTCGGTCGGGAGCGAATATTTATATCTGCCATCGTCCATTGGAACCTTGATCAGCAGCAGCTCTTTGATATCCCGTGATACCGTAGCCTGTGTGACCTGGAACCCTGATTCCCGCAGCGATTCCACCAGCTCGTCCTGTGTTTCAATATCTTTATGCGTGATAATCTCACGGATCTTAATATGCCTTTGTCCCTTCATTGTTGCCTCCTGTATTGAATAATGAATTACTTAATGGAATTCCAACTGGATTTCAATTGGATTCTCCGTCGTCCCTGCCCAGCCTGATGACCTGAATTACGCCGGTTGAAGGATGAACATACAGCACCCCGCTGCATTCCGGATAAATCAGCAAAAAGGGAAGCAGGCTGTCCCGGAGTCCGCTCCCGGTGAAGTCGAGCGGCTTACGCGGCCGGGCCAGCAGGACCAAATATAATGAGCCTTCTTCTTTGGTGGCAATATAATCGATGAACAGCCGGCTGTACAGCTGCGTCCCGTCCACATTGAAGGACAGCGGAATCTTCAGCTTCCCGCCAATCACCTCATAACCGGCCTCCTCCAGCACCACCAGAGAGGGAGAGGGCAGGATGACCTTGTTAATCGGGATGCGGTCCTTCAGGAAGGAGCGCGGGGAATTCTGCAGCCATATATATATCCGGTATATGACAAAAACAATCAGCGCTACGCCAATCAACGCCATGACAGCTGTATCAGAGCTTCCGGCCATCCCAATCACCTCGGTGATTTATTCGCGCGTTGACCCCTGAAATCCTGCTGCCTTGGCAGAAATGGCTACTTCACACAGCGATACTGCGAAAGCGTGCAGCTGAGTTAGACAACAATAATCAGAACATTCGTTTGTATTATAGCAGCATTTCCGATTTCAAAGCAACGCCAAACCTCGCTCATTCGCATGTTCTTTTTTTGACAAGTAGAAACTGCTTCGCCGTCCTCAGCGAAGCGTATGCTTCCGAAGCAGCGATACTACGTATCGCTTTCAGGCATCCGTTTCTGCGTGATTTTAAAAGGAGTGCTAAAGCGGCGGACGCGGCTACTTCGGACATTTCAGAGGCATTTATGCCTCTTATTGCGGTAGACGCGGCCACTTTGCGCATTTCAGAGGCATTTATGCCTCTTATTCCGGCGGACGCGGCTACTTCGGGCCATTCAGAGGCATTTATGCCTCTTATTCCGGCGGAAGCGGCTACTTCGGGTATTTCAGAGGCATTTATGCCTCTTATTGCGGCGGATGCAGCCACTTCGCGCGATTCAGAGGCATAAATGCCTCTTATTCCCGTGGACGCGGCCACTTCGGGTATTTCAGAAGCATTATGCCTCTTATTTCGGCGGACGCGGCTACTTCGGACATTTCAGAGGCATTTATGCCTCTTATTGCGCCGGACGCAGCCACTTCGGGCATTTCAGAGGCATTTATGCCTCTTATTCCGGTGGACGCAGCCACTTCGGGCCATTCAGAGGCATTTATGCCTCTTATTGCGGTAGACGCGGCCACGTCGGGTGGTTCAGAGGCATTTATGCCCCTTGTAGGCCAGCTAACATTCTAAACCAATAAGTTACTTGCTGCCGGCCTACTTATAGTTTTATCATCCTGTTATTCTCTGCAATTGCCGGTGTCTTTACACAAAAAGAGAGGCTGCCGGGTAGTCGCACAGCCTCCGAATATAATTAGTTAAGTCCAGCAGGTGGAACAGCAGCTTCAAGAGCATTAATTCACAGTTGGCGCAGTTACTGAAGTACAATGTCCATGGTCTACGATGTCTATTTCCGCGCACTGCCGTGCCCGGTGTTCACCGTAAACGCAGCAGCCGCTTCCTTAATCACCGCGTCGGCCAGCTGCTCGAAGGAAGCAGCCTGGATGGCAGGCTTCAGGTCGCCAGCAATTTGTTCAGCGGATAAGACATCCGCCTCAGGAGCAGCACCCTCTGTAGCAGCACCCTCTGCACCAGCACTCTCTGCACCAGCACCCTCTGCACCAGCACCCTCTGCACCAGCACCCTCTGCACCAGCACCCTCTGTAGCAGCACCCTCAGTATCCACAGTCTCCGGCAGCAGCCGCCAGTGGGCCAGGAACTCAATATTGCCTTCCCCGCCGGTTATCGGCGAGAAGGTTAAGCCCTGAAGTGCATAGCCCAGGCCCTCGGCCATCGAGAGCACATTCAGCAGCACTTCCTTGTGGACGGCCGAATCGCGGATGACGCCGGTTTTGCCGACCTTCTCGCGCCCTGCCTCGAACTGGGGCTTGATCAGCGCGGCGATATCCGCCGGACGCTGCACCAGCGCCATCAGCGGCGGCAGGATGATTTTGAGTGAGATAAAGGAGACATCAATACTGGCAAAATCAGGCGCTGGTCCCGGCAGATCGGGCGGGGTCATGTAACGGAAGTTGGTCCGCTCCATCACACTGACCCGCTCATCGTTGCGCAGCGACCAATCCAGCTGGTTGTAGCCGACGTCCACGGCATACACATGGCTCGCACCATTCTGCAGCGCACAATCGGTGAAACCGCCGGTGGAAGCGCCGATATCCAGCATAATCCGCCCATCAAGGGAGATTCCGAACTGGCGCAGCGCCTTCTCCAGCTTCAGGCCGCCCCGGCTGACGTAGGGATGGATCGCTCCTTTGACCTTCAGCGTTGACCCGCGTGATACCTTCATCCCAGGCTTCTCTATCCGTTCCTCATCCGCAAGCACCAGGCCTGCCATAATCGCAGCCTTGGCTTTCTCGCGGCTCTCATAGAATCCCTGCTCCACGAGCAGGACATCAATCCGTTCTTTGCGGTGTTCCATGGTCATCTCCCGGTCATTCATGAATTGCCGATTCCGTGTATCCGCTTAGGAAGACGAAGTCGTCTTGTATGGAAAAGCTCTTGCCGCCATCATCGTTCTGATACGGGCACAGACGGCTTCTGCGGTCAGCCCTGTCTCTTGGCGCTGCTCCTTGATCGAGCCGTGTTCTATGAACAGATCCGGCACACCCATCAGATGGACGCGCGCATCGTAAATTTCATGCTCGGCATAGAATTCCAGCACAGCACTGCCCAGGCTTCCCGCCTGGCTGGCTTCTTCCAGCACAACCATGCCTGTACCAGCACGGCTAAGCTCCAGCAGCATGTCGTTGTCCATAGGCTTCAGGAAGCGGGCGTTGACTACACCGACCTGCTTGCCTTCACGCTTCAGCAGCTCAGCCGCTTCCTCTGCCACCTGGACCATCGGGCCACAGGCCACAATGGCGTATTCGTCTCCGCCGCGCAGCCGCTCCCAGGAACCAATCGGCAAGGCGTGCAGCTCGGCATCCATAGTCACACCCGTGCCGTTAATCCGCGGGTAGCGGTAGGCAATCGGTCCATCATTATAGTCAAGCGCCGTCTTCATCATATGGCGCAGTTCGTTCTCATCCTTTGGCATCATCAACACCATATTCGGGATATGCCGCATAAAAGCTATATCGTAAACGCCCTGATGCGTCTCCCCGTCCGCCCCGACAAAGCCGGCACGGTCGATGGCGAACATCACATTGGCATTGTGACGGCAGATGTCATGCACAATCTGGTCATACGCGCGCTGCATGAACGTCGAATAGACTGCGTATACCGGCTTCATACCTTCCATGGCAAGCGCTGCGCACAGCGTAGCCGCATGCTGCTCGGCAATCCCCACATCGATCATCCGGTCGGGGAACTCCTTGGCGAACGGGAACAGTCCCGATCCGCCCGGCATCGCCGGTGTAACGGCGATCAGCCGTTTGTCCTCACGGCCCAGCTCAATCAGCGTCTGGCCGAACACCTCGGTATACATCGGAGTGCCTACGGCCTTAAGAGCAGCGCCGGATTCGATTTTGTAAGGGGAAATGGCATGCGATTTATAGAAATCGGTCTCCGCCGGTTTATAACCTTTGCCCTTCGTGGTCAGCACATGCACTAGCACCGGTCCAGCCACGTTGTCCGCCTGGTGGAAGGTGTCAATCATCTTCTCCAGGTCATGTCCATCGACAGGTCCTAGGTAGGTAAAGCCAAGCTCTTCGAACAACACGCCTGGAACCATCATGTATTTCAAGCTGTCCTTCAGCCGTTCTGCGGTCTTCGCCAGTCTTCCGCCGATCGCGGGAATCTTCAGTAGCAGTCCTTCCACTTCATCCTTGGCCCGCAGATAATGGCGGTCGGAGCGGATTTTGCTTAAATAGTTGTGCATCGCGCCCACGTTCGGGGCAATCGACATTTCATTATCATTGAGAATAACCATCAGCTTGCGCTTCTCGTGGCCGATATGGTTAAGCGCTTCAAAAGCCATGCCGCCCGTCAAAGCACCGTCCCCGATCACGGCAATAACCTTATTGTCCTCGCCTTTCAGATCACGGGCAACTGCCATGCCCATCGCTGCCGACAAGGAGGTGCTGCTGTGTCCGGCTTCCCAGACATCATGCTCACTCTCGGAGCGTTTGACGAAACCGCACAACCCCTGATGCTTGCGCAGCGTGTCGAAGCGGTTCTGGCGTCCGGTCAATATTTTGTGCACATAAGCCTGGTGGCCTACGTCGTAGATCATCTTGTCCTTTGGACTGTTATAGCAATAATGCAAGGCCAGCGTGAGCTCCACTACCCCCAGATTGGAACCGAGATGTCCGCCGGTAACGGTAAGCTTATCGATCAGAAACCGGCGGATCTCCTCCGCAAGGGTAGCCAGTTCTGTGACTGACAAGGTTTTCAGTTGCTGTGGATCATTTATTTGTGGAAGCAGCACGAGTATTCCCCGCTTTCCTGGATGTTGTAAAATATATAAAACCCATTATAACACAAACGAAACGGCTGCCCTAGCACAGCCGTTTACGCATAATGCTTAATGATCTCTTTTCATTAAATAATCGGCAATTTCCAGCAGTCTGCGGCTGTCGGCGAAACCGCCTTTCAGCACGGCAGTGCGGGCATTGTCCGTCAGTCGGCGCACTTCTTCGCGCGAAGCCTCAAGACCGATGAAATACGGGTAGGTCACCTTCTGCTGCTTGATATCGCTGCCCGTTTTTTTGCCAAGCTTGCCTTCGTCTCCGACGAGATCAAGGATATCGTCCTGAATCTGAAAAGCGAGCCCAATCGCCGTTCCGAATTCTCGCAGCGCTTCCAGCTGCTGCTGCCCGGCCCCGGCGATTCTTCCGCCTGCCAGCAGGGAGAAGATGATCAGATCTCCGGTCTTGTGCAGATGGATATACTGCAGCTGGGCCAGATCGGTCAGTCCCTGCTCACCATCCATATCGGCGATCTGGCCACCAACCATACCGCGCGGACCCGCCATCTCGGCCAGATCCTCCACGATGGAAAGCGCGCTGTCCGCAGAAACACCATATCTGCGGGAAGCCTGCACCACACTGTAGAACGCGTGGGTCAGCAGGGCGTCTCCGGCCAGGATGGCGGCCGCATCGCCGAATACCTTATGATTCGTCAGCTTGCCCCGCCGATAGTCATCATTGTCCATCGCAGGCAGGTCATCATGAATCAGCGAATAGGTGTGGACCATCTCAATGGCTGCAGCCACAGGCACCGCCGCCTCGCGTTCTCCGCCTGCCGCTTCGCAGGCAGCGAGCACCAGCAGCGGGCGCAGCCGCTTGCCGCCTGCATCCAGCGAATATTTCATCGCTTCCCGCAGTCGCTCTGGCACCTGCCAGCCTGCGGGGAGCGTAGTCTCCAGCTCAGCGGAGAGTAAGTCGTTCACCGCCGTGATGTATTCGTTCAGCGGCTGGCGCAGCTCCTCTGCTTCGCTGCCGGCTTCAGAGTCCTGCTGCTCATAAGGAGTCATCAGTTTCCCCTTCCAGGCGGGCACCAAACGGCTTCTTGCGCAGTTCCCCATCCTCCAGCGTAATCATCTCAATCTTCTGCTCCACCTGCGCAAGCCTTCCTCCGCACAGCTGGGACAGCTTCATACCCTGCTGGAACAGATCGATCGCCTTCTCCAGCGGCACATCTCCATGCTCCAGTTCGCGTACAATCTCCTCGAGCTGTTCCATTGCCTGTTCGAAATCCAGTTCAGCTGCCGATTCTGCCGGTTTGGCCATCTTCTCTCACTCCTTTTACTTCGCAGTCCAGTTGTCCGTCGTTCAACTTGATGATCACCGTATCGCCGGGCGATACTTCCGCCCGCGACTTGATTAAGTGCTGCGCCCCCTCGTCATAGACGAGGCTGTAGCCGCGCCCCATCACCTTCAGCGGGCTGAGCGCATCCAGCTGGCGCAGCTCTGCGGCGAAGCGCGAGCGCTTCTCCCGCAGCCGTGCCTGCATCGCGGCTGCCAGCTCGCGGCGGCGGCTCTCTGTGCGCTGCCGAGCCGCCTCTACCGCTGCCTGCGGGTGGAACCGCTGCAGGCGCGCGTGCTGCACCGCCCGGCGCTCACGCGCCCGGGCGAGCCGGTTCTCCGCCGCGCGGCCCAGCCGCGCGTGCAGCATGTCCAGCCGCTGCGCGTGCTGCGCCAGCGCTCGGCGCGGGCCTGCCAGCGCCAGCGAGCGCTGCAGCGAGGCCAGCTGCTCGCGGCCGCGCTGGGAGCGCCGCTGCAGCGCCTTGCGCAGCCGCTCCTCGTGAGCGCGCAGCTGCGCCGCCAGCTCGCCGGCATGCGGCACGGCCAGCTCGGCGGCCGCGGTCGGCGTGGCCGCGCGCAGGTCAGCCGCGAAATCGGCGATCGTGAAGTCGGTCTCATGACCGACGGCCGAGATCACCGGCACCGGGGACGCGGCAATGGCCCGCGCGACGGCTTCCTCGTTGAACGCCCACAGCTCCTCCAGGGAGCCGCCGCCGCGTCCGACGATCAGCACGTCGGCCTCGCCCATGGCGCCCATCCGCTCGATGGCCTTCACAATCGATGCCCCTGCCCCTTTGCCCTGCACCAGCACGGGATAGATCACTACATGCACTTGCGGGTACCTCCGACGCAGGGTGATCACGATATCCCGCACCGCCGCGCCGGTAGGCGAGGTGATGACTCCGATGCAGCGCGGGAAGCGCGGCAACGGGCGCTTGCGGGATTCCGCGAACAAGCCTTCGCGGGTCAGCTTGTCCTTCAATTGCTCGTAAGCCAGATACAGGCTGCCAATCCCGTCCGGCTGCATCTGCGTGGCATAGAACTGGTATTGTCCATCGCGTTCATAGACGGTCACATTGCCCCGGGCAATCACCCGGGTACCTTCCTTCGGCACAAAAGGCAGCCGCTGGTTATGCGAAGCGAACATAATCGTCTTGATCCGGCTACTCTCATCCTTCAGCGTGAAATACATATGTCCGCTGCCATGGTGCGTGAAATTCGAAATTTCCCCGCGGACCCAGACATCGGTCAGCAGGCTGTCTGAATCCAGCTTCATGCGGATATACCGGTTAAGCTCCTTAATGGAATAGACCTGCCGCTCTGCCGCCATGTCCCGCTTACTCCAGACCGCGGCGGCGTTTGGCCGCAACCAGCGTGTTGCTCATCAGCATCGTGATGGTCATCGGGCCTACACCGCCCGGGACCGGCGTGATATAGCCAGCGACTTCCTTGGCACTTTCGAAATCTACGTCGCCTGCCAGCTTGCCGTTGTCTAGCCGGTTCATGCCGACGTCGATCACCACTGCGCCCGGTTTCACGTACGAGGCATCAATGAAATTGGCGCGGCCGATTGCTACCACCAGAATATCTGCCTGGCGGCTAAGCTCAGCCATGTTCGCCGTGCGGGAATGACACATCGTTACCGTGGCATGCTCGCGCTGCAGCAACAGCGATACCGGCTTGCCCACAATATTGCTGCGTCCGATCACTACCGCATGTTTGCCGGCCAGGCCGGTACCTGTGCGTTTGATCAGTTCAATGACCCCTGCCGGAGTACAAGGCAGCAGGCTGTCAGCGCCAATAACCAGGTTGCCCACGTTCACCGGATGGAAGCCGTCCACATCCTTCTCCACTGCGATGGCATCAATGACAGCCTTCTCTTCAATATGAGCCGGAAGCGGCAGCTGGACGAGAATCCCGTCAATATCGTTGTTTGTATTTAACTGCTCGACCAGAGCCAGCAGCTCCTGCTGCGAGGTAGAGGCATCCAGCCGGTAGACTTCGGAATGAAAGCCCAGACTGATGCAGGATTTCTCCTTGTTGCGTACATAAACCTGGGAACCTGCATCCTCGCCCACCAGAATTACGGCAAGACCGGGTTTCACCCCGCGTTCAGCCAGCCCGGCAACCTCCCGGGCAATATCGATACGAATTTCGTCGGATACCTGTTTACCGCTGATGATTGCTGCTGTCATGAATGTCTCTCCTCTATTGTGTACTGTTATTCTGCTGTAGGGGAATGGTCTGCTTTGAGCGTATCCAGTTCCTGGATCATCTTGCCCAGCACGCCGTTAACGAACTTGCCGGAATCTTCGGTGCCAAAGTGCTTGGCCAGATCAATCGCCTCGTTGACAGCAACCTTGGCTGGCACATCACTGGCGAACACCATCTCGAACGTGGCTAACCGCAGAATCTGGCGATCTACCCGGGACAGACGACTCATCTGCCAGCCCTTCAGATAATGCTCCAGCATCTCGTCAATCGCAACCTTATGCTCCCAGACTCCATTCACATGCTCCACCACATACGCCTTCAGTTGAATCTCATCGGTGATGACACGCTCCGTCTCATTCTCGTCCGATGCTTCCTCCAGCAGCATATCCACGGCATCCGCGCTCTCTACCTCATTCATTTCCATCTGGTACAGGCTCTGTACAATAATTTCCCTTGCTATACGTCTTTTCATGTGTTCCTCCTAATAAAAATTCGATCCCTCCCAAACCCTCCCTTCCAAGGGAGGGCCCCAAAGGGTTGTACCCTCTGGACACCCGCAAGTTTGGCGAATAAGCCTGGCGGTACTGTGATTAGGCAGCTGGGAGGGGGGAACGCTTATCCCTGCGGGACCGCTTGGACGCCGCAGGGTTTGGCCCGCTATCCCTGACGGGATGCGAGCCGGGGACTAAGGTCAAAGGCAGGCTGTTCCTGCGGAATGCGCAACACCTGAAAGGCGAATGCGGGCTGTTCCTTCGGAATGCGCAACACCTCAAGGCCAAAAGCAGGCTGTTCCTTCGGAATGCGCAAGACCTTAAAGGCAAAAACGTTACTACTCAGGTTCCAGCCAGGATTTAGAGTCTGCCCTGGAGCCTTCCGAGTAATTAGATGCGAAACTGCAACTAAATTCAGCCGAAACGTCCATTAGCAGGCAAATAAGTGCAAATCTGCAACTAATTTCGAGTAAATCACTCCTGGAACGCTCAAAAGTCTAAAATAGATGCGTATTCGCACTTATTTCCTCCAAAACGGAAAAAATCGGTTAAATAGATGCAGTTTTGGTTACTACTTAGAGCCCCCTTGTGTTCCTTGTGTTACTCGTCCGAGCCTGTCATACCACACCGCGCGACAAGGAGGCTAAGCATAACAAAGGAAGGCTGTCGCCGGTAATCAGCGATTAACTTTCAGACTATTAACGGACTCAGGAGCCCCTATTTGCTGTAAAAAGGCTGTTTTGCAGCTCTAACGGACTCAGGAGCCCCTATTCAAGCCGAAACCCACTAGGTAAGGCCTGTTTATCTGATATAGAGGCTATGCGGTCCGTTACATTCCAAACCAGCGCAGAAATGAGGAAATAGGAGCTATACGGTCCGTTAGGACGTAGGTTACCTGAAGTTCGGGTGGGGGAGCGTTTGGATTACGGTAGTGCGATCCCCTAACCTTCGCAAGTAAACCTTCTATATCCTCGCAGGGTCCTAAGCAGTAACCAGTTTCGCAACTAATTGTTCGGCTCCCTAAAGATGGAACAGAATCTGCGTAAATCTTTTTATAAGGAGTCCTAAGTAGTAACACAAAAGCAAGCTGTTCCTGCGGAATTCGCAATACCTTAATGACAAAGGCAGGCTGTTCCTGCGGAATGCGCAACACCTTATCTTTATACATACCTTGTCCACAACAAAAGTAAATCATTATTTCCTATACATTGAAAAAAACCGCCAGCGTCTTCATCCCGGGGCAACGGGCGATAAAAAGCTTATACAGGTTCCTGCTCCGGGAGAAAACTATAGCGGTTCATTTGAAGGGACGCCAGCGCTCAGAAAGATTACTTACCAGATCCTTCCACTGAAAAGCGGGAGGCTGCGGGTAATCCTTCCGCTTGCCGAGCTTATATCCGATGAACACTACCAATGCAAAGAACAGCATATCCCAAAACCCGACAATTAAATAAATCAACCCGAGAATAAAACCGAAGGCTACTCCGGCAATTCTACCCCCGTGACTTTCCCATACTTCTCTCCAGGACATAAGGGAAATTCACCTCTATTCCACTCGACTTTTGAAGCTTGGAGATTGTGTAAGGTTGGCAATGTATACAGACACATCAGCGACCGGTATACCTGTAGTCTCCTGTACAAAATCATGCACCTGACGCTGCACATCCGTCGTCAGCAGCGGCAGGGAATGCTCACCGTCCACCACGGCCCGGATCATGATCTCAAGTCCGGCCTGAGAGACACGAATCCGCGATTTCAGATCGCGGATGCCCTTGACCTTGCCGGCAGCCTTGAGGCTCAGATTCTCAATCGTTTCCATGGAAATCTGGATGTCGCCATATTCCGTCCGCTGGTCCACGGAAGGCAGCGAGGCACGGTCACGGCGCATGGAAATGTAGAAGAAACGGATACTCAACAGGAACAGAACCACTGCCACCGCAATCGCGGTAATGTAGACTGCAGGCCCATCATCAATCTCCGGCACGTCTGGAAGTGCTCCGCTAAGGAGGAGGATGGCGATTACAGATAATATTCCAATGCTTAAGCTGTACACAAACAGCAGAAGCCTGTCCAAAATTTTGGCCACGAGTCTCATAACCTCCTTAAATTAGAGTAAACCCTCGACTTTGCTGTCGGGGGTTTATGGGAGAACGATGACTGTTATTTAACGCGGACAACCAGATCAGTTTCCTCGTTCTTATCAACATTGCCATTGTTTTTGAACTGCACATCATGAATATGCACATTCACTTCCACAACGGTCAGACCGGTCATAGTCTCGATGGAACGTTTGACATTGCGCTGGATCTCCCCGGCTACCTCGGGAAGACGGTTGCCGTATTCAATAATTACGGATACATCCACCGCAGCCTCGCGTTGTCCAACCTCTACCTTAACGCCCTTAGACAAGTTCTTGCGGCCCAGCAGCTCAACAATGCCGCCGGCAAACCCGCCGCTCATACCTGCCACGCCCTTGACCTCAACAGTCGCCAGACCGGCAATTACCTCGATCACCTCGGGAGCAATCTGAATTTCACCGATTTCCGTCCGTTCATATTCTGTCGGCAACGTACTCATTATGGACCTCACACCTTTCGACCAAAAGTTGTTCAATATTTCAAGCGCAAAGCACGTCTCTTATTTAACATACTATATCATTTGACGAACTTTATGACAAACAATCCGAAGTCGTCCTAAATTTCATACTCCTCCAGAAACTTGATATCGAAATTCCCGTCCAGGAATACAGGATGCTCCAGCAGCTTTTGGTGGAAAGGAATGGTTGTATGTATGCCTTCCACAGCAAATTCAGCCAGGGCCCGTTTCATCTTGGCCACCGCTTCCCGGCGCGAGGGCGCCCAGACAATCAGTTTCGCAATCATCGAATCATAGAAGGGCGAAATCGTATAGCCAGGATAAGCTGCGCTGTCCACACGGACACCAGGACCGCCAGGCGGAAGGTAGAAGCCGATTTTGCCGGGTGAAGGCATGAAATTGCGCTCCGGGTCCTCTGCATTGATCCGGCATTCCATGGACCAGCCGTTAATGACAATATCCTTCTGGGCAAAAGACAGCGGATTGCCCTCGGCCACCGAAATCATTTCCTTGATCAGATCGACGCCGGTTACCATCTCGGTAACCGGATGCTCCACCTGAATACGCGTGTTCATCTCCATGAAGTAGAACTGGCCATCCGGTCCAAGCAGGAACTCCAGCGTACCCGCACCCGAATAATTCACGGCCAGCGCTGCACGAACGGCCGCATCGCCCATTGCTGTCCGCACTTCCGGGGTCAGCACGGAGCAAGGAGCCTCCTCGACCAGCTTCTGACGACGCCGCTGCACGGAGCAGTCCCGCTCGCCGAGATGCACGGCATTGCCATGGTTGTCGGCGATAATCTGAATTTCCACATGCTTCATTCCGGTCAGCAGCTTCTCCAAATAGACGCCTGCATTGCCAAAAGCCTTCTGGGCTTCCTGCTGAGCCGCTGTAATCTGCTTCACCAGGGACTCCTCATCCTCGGCAATACGGATTCCCTTCCCGCCGCCGCCTGCAGTAGCCTTGACGATAATCGGATAGCCGATACTTCTGGCCATCAGCACGGCTTCCCCGATATCGTCAACCAGTCCGTCCGAACCTGGAATAATCGGCACACCAGCCAGCTTCATCGTTTCCTTGGCTACCGCCTTGTCGCCCATTCTGGTGATCGCATCCGGCGAAGGCCCAATGAAGATAATGTTGCATGACTCACAGATTTCGGCAAAATCGGCGTTCTCGGCCAGGAATCCATAACCGGGGTGAATCGCATCGCATTCGGTTAAGGTGGCTACGCTCATAATATTGGTAAAGTTCAGATAGCTGTCCTTGGACGCCGTAGGTCCGATGCAATAAGCCTCGTCCGCCAGCCGGACATGCAGTGAATCCCGGTCCGGCTCTGAATAGACTGCGACGGTGGATATGCCCAGCTCGCGGCAGGCCCTGATAATGCGCACAGCAATTTCGCCGCGGTTAGCAATCAACACTTTTTGAATGTTCATCCGTTTCCTCCCAAAATTTATGCTGAGCTTACGCTCCTTAACTGCAAATCGGACTATTCCGGCTTCACTAGGAAGAGCGGCTGTCCATATTCAACAAGCTGTCCGTTCTCGGCCAGTACGGCTACGATCTCGCCTCTGATTTCCGCTTCCAGCTCGTTCATCAGCTTCATGGCTTCAATGATGCAGACCGTGGATTTCTCGCTTACCCGGTCGCCGACATTGACGAAGCTTGGTGTTTCCGGAGATGCTGCACTATAGAAGGTCCCCACCATCGGAGACACAATTTTATGTAACGTGCCTTCTGCAGGGGCTTGCGGCTGCGGAACAGGGGGCTGCTCAGGGGCGGCCTGATAAGTAATCTGCTGCGGGTTCTGCGGATGCGCTACAGGCGCAAAGGGATAGGCGTTGTAAGGAGCCGCTTGAATCGCTGCGCTCTCGGCCTCGGTGCGGTCGGGTTTGCGGATGGCAAGCTTCATGCCTTCGCTTTCGATCTCCAGTTCATGCACGGAGGAGGTCTGGTCCAGCAATTGTATTAATTCCTTAATCTCGCTTAACTTGAACATTTATCAGTTCACTCCTTCAGCTTTCTTTCAAAGCCACTCTCATTCATACGGTTTCAAGATAACGTTATGTATTATATCACAAACCATAGAAATGGAAAGAGCCCCGGCAAACCCGGGGCTCTTTCGACATGATCTTCGGTTTTCAGCAGATTTATTGCTCGGAAACATATTGCACGCTGACTTTGTTCTGCGAGACGCTCAGTTCTTTCATCACCAGATCGACGATGCCTACAGCCTGTTTCACATCCAGCTTATCGCTGAGCACTACTACCTTGTAGGAATCTCCAGCCTCCTCCTTGACAATCGCTTCGCCGTAGGTTTTCTGTAGCTGCACTTCGACTCCGTCAATCTTGGACTCTTTTTCTTCCAGGTTCATCAGCTTTTCCTGGGCAACTGCATTTTCTGCAGGCGATTTATCCATGTCATTCATCAGGGCCATCAGATCATTGTATTCTTCGAGATTCTTCTGCTGGCGTTCATACAGATAGTTGTTAAACATGCTGCTGGCCGATACACTCTGGGAAGCTACTTCATCCAGGATGGCCTTGTCATCCTTGGCCGGTGTTTTGTCTGCAGTTACCGGGGCGGTCTCTTTATCCTTGGTTTCCTGAACGGCAGTATCTTTCACAGCGGTGTCCTTGCTGACCTTGTCTGTAGCAGTGTTGTCTGTAGCGACTGTGTCCTTGCTATCCTTAGCCGAATTGTCGCTGCCTGCAGCCGTTTGATCCTCTGCCGCCGGGTCCGTTGCGGTGTCGGCAACCTTGCTCTCATCCTCAATTACGGCCGCTGTGTTGTTCTCATCGGCTACGGCTGCCGTATCTGCTGCAACTTTGCCTTCAGTTACTACTTCGTTTACCACAACACCTTTGTCTCCGGCGGAAACAAGGTCGGCTCCGGCTGTATTCTTAAGCTGGTCCACCTGCATCGTTCCTGCTGTGTCCTTAGGGAGCGTCGCCCCCGAATCCTCGGTGAACAGATAATAAGCCGAGAGCACCACCATCAAACTGAGCATGGAAACCAACCAAATTGTTTGTCTTTTGCCATTCATTGATTATTCCTCCCAAAAGTTAAAGTTAATGGTTACTAGCCGAACCTTCTATTCCTGTTTGCGCGGAACGACGGAAATCCGGTAACTGGGCACGTTCAGCCCTTTCTCCAGCGCCTGCTCGATCAGGCCGCGCACCACCTTGTTCTCTGCCCCTTTGGCTACCACAAGCACACCGCGCACCTGGGGTTTAATCCGTTTGGTGATAATCGGCTTCTCATCGCCGGACTGCGTGTAGGTTACAATCTGGCCATCCCGCGTGTACTGGGTGGTATTGCGCTTGCCGCCGCTGGCGTCGGTCTCTTCGCTCTGCTGCTGGGAGTCATTCACATCCCGCACCATTACAATCTCCTCAGTCGACTCTACAGTAACCATGATGTCCACCGTGCCAACTCCGACGATTTTCTCCAGAATCTCCTTGGTGCGGTTCTCCATCGCAAGCTCGATACTCTCGAATGGAGTCGCCGCCCCTGCATCGCCTTCGACCAGTGCGGTCTGCGCGGCCTCGGTCTGAGGCGGCTCACGTCCTGTGTTCTCGTTGTCCAGCTTCTTCACATTGACAAAAGAATTGAACAGCATAATCGCCGCTCCCAGTAGGCCCAGAATGATCAGCCAGCGGAAGGTATGGCTCCGTTTGGGACTTCCCGTCCCGCCGCCGGCCCATTGCTCCAGCTTCTTGAACCAATTCGCCATGCCCCTGACCCCCTTTTTATTATCCATATCACAGCTTGTCTGACGTCGAATCCGCGTTTCCTGTTACTCTGATTACTCCAGGTTCAAGTCCCCACCTGTTCTCCAGCAGATGGATGACAGCCTCCGCTTCAGCAGCGGCCGCTTCGTCCGCCGGTCCGCTTACTGCACCAGCGTCCCCACCGCTCGTTGGCTCGGTACCGATATGAACCTCAACCGGCTCTACAGGCACAATGGCAATCGCCTCACTATCCTCTGCATCAGGCGCTTCTGACGGAACAGCGGAACCGGAGGCCGCAGCCGGGGGGAGGTACACCTGCACTTCCGAGATCACCGGGACCTCCTCTCCGCCGCTTGCACTCCTGCTCATTCCCAGCGTAACGGTAACCTTGGCTCCGCGTTCTCCCGTCTCGCTGGTGATCTGATCCTTCATCTGCCCCGCGACCTCCGCCGCAGCCAGCTCCAGGCTCCGGCTCTGCTGGCCTGCCGCCAGCTTCATTCCATCAGCAAGGATTTGCTCCAAGGACTCGGCTTGCCCTTTACCTCCCGAGAACAAACCGCCGCTGCGCTCTTGGCGGCTGAGTTCCAGGCCCAGCTCCTGCACCGCATCTCCCTTCAGAAGCGAGATGATCGGGCTTAGTATGGTGAGCAGAACCAGCAGACTGAGCACCAGTCTGGCATAACGCTCCATCGATTTGCTCGGCAGCAGCAGCTCCACGAATGCGGCCAGCAGCACAACCAGAATAATTTCCCGCAGCCATCCTCCCAGCCAGTCCATGATCTCTCTCCCTCCTGAAGCTGCTTAATTCTCTGCTCTCACCTCATCATCACGGTTACATTGCCTGCCATCAGCATGATGGTCACGGCCAAGAAGAACATCAGCGAAACGGCGGCCAGAGCGGCGAAGACGTAAATCATGCTTTTGCCGATCGTCTGCAGACAGGTTACAATCGGCGTCTCTCCAAGCGGCTGCATCACCGCTGCCGCAATATTATAGATCAGCGCCAGCACCAGAATCTTGATCGCCGGGAAAGCACAGAGGAACAGGATGATGATGACCCCGGACAGCCCGATCGCATTCTTCACCAGCAGTGAAGCCGAGATGACCGTGTCAGTGGCATCCGCGAACATTTTGCCGATGACCGGAACGAAATTGCCTGTGATGTATTTCGCCGCCCGGATCGTGACTCCGTCCGTTACAGAGCTGGTTATGCCCCGTACGGAAATGACCCCGAGAAACACGGTCAGCAGCACTCCCAGCAGCCCTGCCCCGATATTGCGCAGCAGGTTGGCCAGCTGGGTCAGCTTGTATTTATCTGACAGGGCGCTGACCAGATGCAGCACCGCCGAGAAGAAGAAGAGCGGAAACACAATCGTGTGGATCAGGGTGCCGACGGTGTGGATCATAAAGACAATCAACGGATGCGTTACAGAGACTGTCACGATATTCCCCATCGAAGCCAGCAGCGCGAACAGCAGTGGAATCATCGCCATCATGAAGTCGATCATCCGGTCAATCGCGTCCTTGGCATAACCAATGGCCACATTGAAGCTGTTCACCGCAATCACCAGCACCACCATATAGCAGAGCGTGTAGGCAACCTTGCTGACGGTTTTACGTTCAAACGCCGTCTGCAGCGTCTCCAGAATCATACTCAGCACACTGATCATCACAATCGTGACTAGCAGCTTGCCGTTAAACAGCACCTCATGCCACATGAACCGCAGCAGCCCGGCAAGAATGCTGGAGAGGCTTAGACCTTTCTCTCCCGGCAGCAGCATGTCCATCAGGGAAGGCGTCTGCCCGTCCGGGAAGAATCCGCCGTAGTCCTTCATCAATTGATCCCAGTACGTCTCCACGCCATCCGTGGGCAGATGCTCCATCTGCCCCTTAACCCACTGGTCGACCGCCGAAGGTGAACTCGGGGCGGGCGTCGCTGACGGGGCCGCATTCACGGTTCCGCCGGACAGCAGCAGCAGCAGCAGCAGGCAGGGAATCAGCAGCAACCACGCCTGCAGCTTGGGCGGCCGGAATACGCTGCGCTTTTGCATAACTTCCCCTCCTGCCCTGGCTTCGTGGCTACTTGGCGTTAGCTCAGCTTAAGCTGGCAGCAGCTTCATAACCGTTTCAATAATGATGCTGATAATCGGAACGGCCAGCACCATAATCAGCACCTTGCCGGCCAGCTCAATCTTGGAGGCTATCGATTCCTGGCCTGCGTCGCGCACGATCTGCGCCCCGAACTCGGCGATATAGGAGATTCCGATAATTTTGAACACCGTTTTGAGATAGATAGATTCCATTCCCGAGGACGCCGCCACCTTCTCCAGCGTGGACAGGATCACACCAATCTTGCCGATCAGGAACAGAAAGATCAGAATGCCCGTTGCAGTGGCAAGAAGAAAGGCGAAAACCGGCTTTTGTTCCTTCAGAACCAGAATCAGAATGGATGCCAAGAGTCCTATGCCCACAATCTGGATCATTTCCATAGCGGGCCTACTGGAACAGGAAAATGGTTTTGATTTCCTGCAGCAGCCCATCCAGCATGCGGATGACCATGAACAGGACAACGATAAAGCCGACAATGGTTACCCAGTGGGCGAAATCCTCTTTGCCCATTTGCTTCAGCACCGTATGGATCATGGCAATGATAATGCCGATGCCGGCAATCTGAAAAATCGCGTTGACTTCAATATTCATTCCTGGCACCTCGCTAAAAGATCAAAATGACGATCAATGCTCCAAGCAGCAGACCCAGGCTTTTGCTGAGCTTCTCATATTTGCCCTGATCCTCTCTGGCCGCTGTCTCCTCCTGCTTCAATTGCTGCAATGCCAGTGCGATATGATTGCTCTGGTTCGTGCGGTCGCTGGTGCCGAGGGTAAGGCTCAGCTGGCGGAGAATCTCTTTCTCCGCCCCCTTCAGGGCGGTACCCCTCCAGTGTTCCTCCATAGACAGCGCTATCGCCTCCTGGGCACTGTGGTCATGCGGCGGACTCATCTCCGCCGCAGTGCAGGCCCAGAAGCCCTTCAGCGGCTCCTTGGACTGCTGCCCGATCCGCCTCAGCGCTTCGGGCAGCGGGGTGAAACCGTACATAATCTCCGTCTCCAGCCGCTGCAGCGAGGCGATCAGCGCCCGGATGTGACGGGGTCTGTCGGCGTACTGGCGGGCGCGCTGGAATCCGGCCAGCGTGCCTGCCAGCACAATCAGCACCGCCCCGAACAGCTTAAGCACGAAGACCTCCTCCGGGCTGCTGCTGCGGGGAGATCAGCAGCAGCCCGCGCTTCTGGCTGTCCAGAATCCGGAAGGACAGCCCGGCCTCCGAGCGGTGAAGGATCACATACCGCTCGAACATCTTCTGCTCCAGCAGGCCTCCCAGGCCCGGCCTGCGGAGAAGCTCGGTCACTTCCTTGCCGTGGGCGGAAGCCACCACCGAGATGCCGGCATTCAGCGCTTCGGTCACCGCATCGGCATCCTCGCGCCGGCCCAGCTCATCGGCAATAATTACGTCCGGCGACAGGGAGCGGATCATCATCATCATGCCTTCCGCCTTCGGGCAGCCATCCAGCACATCGGTGCGCGGCCCGACGTCAAAGGCAGGAATCCCGCGCCGGCTGCCGGCGATCTCCGAGCGCTCATCGACTATGCCCACCTTCAGGCCCGGCCTGCCCTGCTCTCTTGGCGAGGGATCACCGCTGGAGATTTGCCGGGCCAGGTCGCGCAGCAGTGTGGTTTTGCCGTGCTGGGGCGGCGAGAGAATCAGCGTATGCATGATCCGCTGCCGTCCCCGGTCCAGCAGATAGGGCAGCACCCCATCGGCCACGCCCGGCACCTCGCGGGCAATCCGTACATTGAAGCCGGTAATGTCACGCAGATGCTCCACCCCGCCGCCGCTTAATACGGTGCGGCCGGCCAGTCCGATCCGGTGTCCGCCGGGGATGGTAATGAAACCCTTGCGGAGCTCTTCTTCCATCGTATACAGCGAGTGGTTGCTGATCAGGTCTAGTAGGCGGTGGCTGTCTTCACGGTCCGGCTTGTACGCTTCTTCGGGTGTGTGAGTCAGAGCGCCGTTTGCGCCGAGAAAATGATATTTGCCGGAATAATTAATCTCCAGCGGACGTCCTTCACGGACACGGATCTCTTCTACCTTACTCAGCAGTGACAGCGGCAGCGCCACCAGCAGTGACCTGACCTTCTCGGGAAACAGCTGAAGCCATTCATTTGCCATAATGGGTACCCCCAAGTTGTCCTCTATTGAACTTGCTTTATTCCATATTTATGCTTGTACGCGTCGTTTATGCCTATCATCTATCATTTTTTCAGAATCCCAATTAGGAGAAAGGCCACCCCGCAGCCGATCCAGCCCAGCTTGCCCCAGGACAGCTGCTGCGCCATCCCGGTGAGGCCAATGGCCGTAGTTACAACCAGCACAGTGGGTCCTACCAGCGCCAGCCCGGAATTCACCGCGAGCGCCTTGTCCACCTGATTCAGCTTCAGCATAATTAACGCCGCCGTAATTTCGGCACTTCCCGAGAACAGCCGAAGCACCGCCATCCAGCTAACATACTTGTCCATTTCAATCCACTCCTTTACGGAACTCCGTTCATCAGCCAGCACATTTGGATATAAGAAATCGGCCTGTCCCGCTGTTATCCATGGATATGCAGAAGAAGCCAGCTTTAGACAACAAGAAATGGGCAGACTTCCGCGTTGTGAAAGAAGTCATAGTGATTGCCTATATAAAAAAATATCATCAGTATGATAAAATATATTTTATGGTGTTTACACAGGCTGTTTTCCGCTTCTTCGGGAACTACTAAGACATTAGACAAAGAGGGGTTTTGGGTCATGCACGTTCGTAATTACGCGGTTCCGCTTACTACGGGGACTGTGGGCAAACGCGTTAGAGAGATTACCATCATTATCTTTTCTGCTTTTCTGCTCGCCTGCGGGCTGAAGCTGTTTCTGATTCCGCATCAGCTGTTAAGCGGCGGAGTGGCCGGGGTAGCCTCGATCATTGGTTATCTGAGCAATCCGAAGTATATTTCGCTGATCTATTTCTCCATTAATCTGCCGATTCTGATCTGGGGGTACATAGCAGTCGGCAAAAAATACATCTGTCTTAGCATGCTCTCCGTCCTGTCCACCACCTGGTTTCTGAGCTTGATTCCTGCGGTGCAGCTGACACATGATCCGATCCTTGCCAGTATCTTCGGCGGGGTTATTATTGCGGCGGGGGTAGGGTTCTCGCTGCGCGCCGGAGGCTCCTCGGGCGGCTTCGATATTCTGGGCTCCATCATTACGCGCAAGCGTGATATTCCGATGGGGAGCGTAATGTTTGTAATGGACGGGATCGTAATTCTGAGCCTCGGGTTCTTCAAAAGCTGGGATTCGGCGCTCTACGCCATGTTATGTATATTTGTCAAAAGCCGGGTCGTTGACATGATCCACATTCGCCATGTGAAGCTGACCTGCTTCATTGTCACCAAGGAACGCGAGCAGATGCTGGAGCGCCTGAAGGAGCTGCCCCACGGCATCACTGTCGTGAATGCGGAAGGCGGCTACAGCCATGAGGGCAACACGATGCTGATGACGGTCACCACCCGCTATGAGCTGGCACAGCTGCGCAAGACAATTCTAGAGACTGACCCGCATTCCTTCGTCAATGTGCTGGAGACGGTGGAGATCCTCGGCAGGTTCAGACGGTTAAGCTAGATAACTCAACTTTCGGTTACTACTTAGGCCTCAGCGAGGATTTAGAATGTGTTACTTCAGAACGTTCAACGCAAATAGATGCGAAAGTGCAACTAATTTCAGCTGAAACCTCTGTCTGGAAGCGATTAAGTGCGATATTGGTTACTACTTAGGACCCTGCGAGGGTATAGAAGGTTACTCGAGAAGGTTTGGGATCGCGCTACCTTAACCCAAACACTCCCCCTTCTGGTAACCCACGTCCTAGCGGACCGTATAGCTCCTATTTCCTCATTCCTGCGATGGTTTGGAGTCTAGCGGACCGCATAGCCTCTATATTGGAAAAACAGGCCCTAACTAGTGGGTTTTTGCCTGAATAGAGGCTCCTGAGTCCGTTAGACCTGCAAAACAGCCTTTTTTCAGCAAATAGAGGCTCCTGAGTCCGTTAGTAGTCTGAAAGTTAAGCGCTGGTTACTGGCGACGGCCTTCATTTGTTATTCTTAGTCTCCTTGTCGTGTTGTATGACAGGCTCGGACGAGTAACACATGAAAAAAAAGGGGGTCCTAAGTAATAACCGATATTGAAACTATTTCCTCCACAACGGAAAAAACCGGATAATAGATGCGCTTTTGCAACTAATTCAATGGCTTCGGCCGGGTGCCTAAGCAGTAACAACTTTCGCAGCAAGAACTCGGCAGGTAGGTGCTGCCCAATCTCAATAAGCCCTCAGGCGAAGCCGAAGCTCCCTCATCCCCTCTCAGCCAGAGCGAGGCTCCGGCAACTCCGCCGGGATTGACTATAGCCGTGTCGGCATTCAATTTAACTCAACTTTCGCAGCAAGAAATCGGTAGGTAAGCCTTGATGTAACTGGGCAAAGCTGCAATCCAGTGCTGGAGTTGACTTTTAATCATAGCCGACAACTTTTTACCCACTTGTGAAGCAATTTCGTTCATCAATTCTACCAGTTGTTGTAAGGCCCCCGCCCAATCTAAGGTGCCAACTTCATCACAAAGCAAATAAAAGAGTCCACCGAGCGTTCGCTGATCTGTACTTTGCCGATGCTGCCAAGCTAGCAGAATATAACGGGAAAAGACAATCGTGGTATGGCTAATGAGCAGATCGTAGGAGCGGCCTTGAAACTCTTTTTGCAGACGCAATAAGGACTTGGCACATTTGAAAAAGACTTCGATGTCCCAGCGAAGTCCGTACGTTTGAATGATTTCCGGTGCCGTCAGTGTAAGATCTGTCGATAGAATGGCGAGCCACTCGTTTTTCTTGGACCGATGGCGAACGAATACAACCCGGACGGGAATACCGGGAACGAGTTCCGTATGAATCTGACGCAAAATATTCCGGTGTTTCCCTTCGACGCGCAAGGCGGCTCGGTAAAGACCTTTGAGATCCACCCGCTGACCGTGGACAAGATACCGCTTATTGTCGTTTTTCACCCTGCCAATGACATGAAGCCCTCGGTCTACAATCCGCCCAATCAGGGGCGCATGCGTAAACCAGCTGTCCATGAGTACGTAAGCCGCAGAAACGCCTGAAGCGATGGCCCGGTCTAGCAGTTCAGAAACCAGATGCGGGGCGGTCAGCAAGGCTTCTTTCCGACGTTTGTAGCCGTAAGAACGCTTATCGATTTCTGGATTCATCCCGGTTAGACCTGCCTTCACGGAACTGAGGAGCGCGAAGTCCAAGGGGAGAAACGTATGACCGTCTGACCATCCCAAGGTCAGCATGCGGAAGCCTTTATAATACGCACCGCTCGCGTGATCCTTGAAGCGAGCCAACAGTTCCACGGCTTTGCTCCGATTTCGTTCAAACATGGAATCGTCCACGATGAACACGGAGGTTCGCGTGGTGGAAGTCAGGGTTTCCACCCGCTGCACGGTGTCGCTACTGAGGGAAGACAAAAAGCGACGCCAAGCAAATCCGCTATGATTAAGAAACCGATACACCGCATCTTTGCCCGGAAAAGCTTCACTTTTGGCACTTTCCAGAAGGCGAAACCAATTTTTCTGATGGAAGAGCAGAACAAAGACAAGCATGAAGAGATGGGAGCAGGTATAGCCGAACGTCTTTTTAAAACCAGAATTCCTTAAGTGTTTTAGTACACCAAGTTCCTGAAAGGCAGGTCTCATTTCAGGTGGGAGTTGATCTAGAGATAGCTTTTGCTTTATCATGGAAAGGACACCTCTTCTATGGTTTTGTGATTGCTCGATACTCTCACTTTACCAAACGAAGCGGTGTTTTTCTATTTTGACAAGACATGTACTTCATCCTGCCTCAACTCAAGCCTGGCTTGAGACCAAGTCAATTATGGCTCTGCGAAAGTTGAGAATTTAATAATAAAATCGCCTGAAATTTTTTCTTTGGCCGTATTCTGCACGCTAACCTGAACCTTGCGCTCAGGCTTTGACAGCTGGCGAGGGAACGGCGCATTCTCATAACTGAGCAGCTTGGAAATATCTGAAACAACTGCACGCCTCGGCTCTGCTCATAAGCAGATTGCCTGCGGCTGCGATTGAATATCACCAGGGTGATGGTGTTATTGTTCCTGCCCCCGGAACCCAGGTAACCGGAGGTGCGCCCTACGCCGATGGCCATATTGAATTCAGCATTGAGGGCGGAAGCACTGCCGGAGAGAAGCTGTCTGAAGCAAGCTTATCGGCTGGGACAATTATATCAGGAGCGGGGATTGGCCTCTGAAGTCATCAAGCTTCTTCTGCGTATTCAGAAACTTCAGCCCTACGAAGAGGACACATATTTTAGCCTCATGAAATTGTACAGCGAGTTGGGCGACGATTCCGGGGTTCAGGAGCAGTATGAATTGCTGATGTCATCTCTTTGCCGTGATCTTGAAGTGCCTGTCAGCGAATTTATTTCCACTTGGTATGCCTCATGGTGCAGGAAGAAGGAGCTCCGTGCTCTTCAAAATTTGTAAAAAAGCAGCCCGGACAAATGTCCGAGCTGCCTTTGTTTAAAAATAAGAAATTATATGTTGACGCTATAACTTATCCTTCTATTTCTCGCAGAAACGGATACCTGAAAGCGATACGTAGTATCGCTGCTTCGGAAGCATACGCTTTTCAGAGGATGGTGCAGCCGTTTCTTCTTGATGCATGTTGATACGGGTGGATCTGACCGTATAGAGTATCCTCTTCGGCAATTACCGGCGGTCCTGCGGCCCACCGACAAAAACCTGCTCTGCCGTGTCCAGATTGTAGGCGGTATGCAGCACCTGGATCAGGTTCTGCAGATTGCCCGAATCGACCACACAGGAAACCTTGATCTCGGAGGTGCTGACCATCTTGATGCTGACACCCTGGCCGGAGATCACCTCGAACATCTGTGCAGCTACCCCTGGATGGCTGATCATGCCTGCGCCTACGATTGAAATCTTGACTAGATTATCCTCGGAGGTCACCTCGCGGTAAGGCAGCTCCGCATGCAGCTGCTCAATTACATCCTTGGCCCGCTGCAGCTCATCCAGCGCTACCGTAAAGGAGAAATCAGCCTGCTGGTCCTGTACTCCACTCTGGACGATGATGTCCACGTCAATGCTCTCTGCGGCCAGTCTGCCGAAGACCTGGGCAAGAACGCCGGGAACATCCGGCACACCCAGAATACTGATCCGCGCCACATTCTTGTCATACGCGATTCCGCTTACTACAACTCCCTGCTCCATGCTTGCTTCCTCCTTCACAACAGTACCTTCATTATGGTTGAAGCTGGATCTGACGACCAGCTTGACTTGATGGCGCTTCGCATATTCAACCGCGCGCGGATGCAGCACCGCTGCGCCCAGATGGGCCAGCTCCAGCATCTCATCATATGAAATGCTGCTTAGCTTGCGGGCGGTCTTGACGATGCGCGGATCAGTGGAATAGATGCCGTCCACATCCGTATAGATCTCACAGGCGTCCGCTTTGATGGCAGCTGCCAGCGCTACGGCCGTGGTATCGGAGCCTCCGCGTCCCAGCGTCGTGATCTCGCCATCCAGGGTCATCCCCTGGAATCCCGCGACAATGACGATCTGCTCGCGTTCCAGTGCTTCCAGTACTCGGCGGGGCACGATTTCATTGATACGCGCTCTGCCGTGCGTATCATCGGTGCGGAAGCCCGCCTGCCAGCCGGTATAGGATACCGCATTGCGGCCTATCCCCTGCAGGGCAATCGATAACAGCGACACAGAGATCTGCTCTCCGGTGCTGAGCAGCATATCCATCTCGCGCGCAGGCAGCTGTTCATTGAGCTGCTTGGCCTGGTCAATCAGTTCATCGGTGGTGTCTCCCATTGCGGATACAACAACCACGCAGCGGTGGCCTTCATCCTGCTTCGCGGCAATACGTCCGGCGACACGCTTCATACGCTCAATATCGCCTACGGAGCTGCCTCCGAATTTCATGACATAAAGTGACAAAGTTCTATTCACTCCCATTTCAATCTGTATAGTATTTATGCGGCTAAAGTTTCACGCTTTAAATCAGTATAATACGAAAAAACACTCATGTGCATAAATTCTTATTTTTTTACAAGAAAAAACGGCTTCGCCGTCCTTTTTAGGGACGGCACCGTTTCTGCGAGAAATAGAAGGATAAAGGATCAGGTGAAACTTAAACTTTCTTATATATTGAAGAAACCCCCTCGGCGGCAAGCGCAGAGGAGGTCGGCTGTTGTATTGCATTCAAAGATTGCCACGCACCTTAAGCGCGGGAGATATATTTGCCTTCACGCGTATCGATCAGCAGCACATCATCCTCATTGATGAACAATGGAACCTGCACATTCAGGCCGGTTTCGACCTTGGCGAACTTCGTTGCGCCCTGTGCGGTGTTGCCTTTGATGCCCGGCTCGGTTTCTACTACCTTCAGCTCTACGCTGGTAGGCAGGTTAATACCAAGAATCTCGCCTTTATAGCTGACGATGTTCACGGTCATGTTCTCTCTGATGAAGTTCAGCTCCCATTCCAGTTGCTTGGCATCCAGGGTGAACTGGTCATAGGTTTCGTTGTCCATGAATACATGGTCCTGTCCGCTGGCATACAGGTACTGAACTGCGCGGTTCTCGATGATCGCGCGGCCGATGGTTTCGCCGGCACGGAAGGTTTTTTCCACCGTATTGCCGTTGCGCAGATTCTTCAGCTTGGAGCGAACAAATGCTGCGCCTTTACCCGGCTTTACGTGCTGGAAATCAATTACGGTGTAAATATCGCCGTCTACCTCTACCGTTAATCCTGTTTTGAAATCGTTAACTGAAATCACTAAGAATCCCTCCTGAAAATCAATAATAAATCATTATTCCCTTATAAACATGCATTACAATGCGGTGTACTCTTTGGACGAATGGGTCAGCAGCGCAATTCCGCTGTTCGTAATAACGATGTCATCTTCAATCCGCACGCCACCGATGCCCGGCAGATAGATGCCCGGCTCTACGGTTACCACCATGCCAGGCTCCATAATCTCGTCGCTCAGCTTGGACAGGCGCGGCCATTCATGCACTTCCATGCCAAGCCCGTGGCCTGTGCTGTGCCCGAACTGCTCGCCATAGCCATAACGCGTGATAATGTCACGGGTCAGAGCATCGCATTCCCGACCGGTCATGCCCGGCTTGATATGCGCCAGCGCATGCAGCTGCGCCTCCAGCACGATATCATAGATCTCCTTCAGCTTGGGATCAGGGCTGCCGATGGCGATGGTGCGGGTGAGGTCCGAGCAGTACCCGTCCACAAGCGCGCCGAAGTCAAACGTAATGAACTCATTGTTCCCGATTACCTTGCCGCTTGCCCGTCCATGCGGCATAGAAGACCGTTCACCCGACGCCACAATGGTGTCAAATGAAGAGGAGGTTGCTCCATGACTGCGCATATAGAATTCCATTTCCAGATCCATATCACGTTCGGTCATGCCCGGCTTGATTACATTCAGGATATGGCTGAAGGTGGCGTCCGCCAGATCGGCGGCCCGTCCCATTACGGCCAATTCCTCTTCATCCTTGTAAGTGCGCAGGTTCTCCACAGCCTTGGAGACCGGAACCAGCACAGCCGGCTTCAGAGCGTCAGCATAGGCAGTATATGCACTGAAGCTGACATGATCCTGTTCAAAACCAATACGCACTTCGCCGCTTGACGGCAGCAGTTCACGCACCGTATCAATAAATTTCGCGCCATGCTCTACAACCTTAATTCCTGTTGCCTGCTCCGCAGCTTGTGTCATATAGCGGAAATCAGTCAGTAAATAACACTCCGCAGCCGTAACCAGCACAACACCGGACGAGCCGGTGAAGCCGCTCAAATAGCGGCGGTTGATCTCGCTGGTGACCAGCATGGCTTCCAGTTGTTGTTCCTGCAGAACCTTGCGCAGCTTGGAGATACGCTTGTTGCCCATCTTCATTCTCCTCTCGAAATAGCCACATTGTATTTTAACATAGTGATGTGCCACCTGAGAAGTTTTTTCGGCCTGTCAGACCAGTTTCGTGCTCTGCTCGCGTTTGCGCTCATCCGTGTACTCAATCGCAGCCGTATAGCCGATGAACAACCCCCAGAGCAGAAAGACACAGAATTCGCTGATCAGCGAGTCCCAGGACAGCTTGAACATGCGCTGCAGCAGGAACCACTGCGGAAAGGCCAGGAAAATCACCAACCACCAGAGGATGCCGTAGATCATGCCGGGCCAAGGTCCCCTCAGCTTGCGCATAGTGAGCACATAGAGCAGGGAAAGCACCACCGAAAAAACAATAAAGCTTAAATAGCCGGCGATCTGTCCCGCAGCGCCCAACAGGAAATCATGTTTGAAAAAGGGCTCGAGCAGCATGCCGGGAACCACCTTGGTAAAGTGCAGGGCATACATCAGCCAGCGTGCCCCTCCCCAGATCAGACCTGCAAAATAACCCAGCTCCAAAGCAAATAACCAGGGATTGGTTGAATCTTGTTTCTGCTTATGCGACTTGCTCATTGAACTCCCTCGCTTTCGTCAGACTCTCTTGAAGTGCTTGCTCTCACTTTGTGACTAGTATGTGCAAGAAACGGCGATCCAACTAGTAATGTGCTTAAAAATTCGTTACAATGTGTTATACAAGAAGAAAATAACTTTAAAATATAGGAAGGTGAATTGGTTGTCCCAAGAAACTCCAAGTTACGGCGGCCAAGCCGTCATTGAAGGCGTTATGTTCGGCGGCAAGCACATCAACGTAACAGCCGTACGGCGGAAGAATCAGGAAATCACATTTTTGGAGGTGCCGAGAAGCGACAAGAGCTTGGTCAAGAAGCTGCGCAAGATTCCGCTGCTTCGCGGTATTGTCAGTATTATAGATTCAAGCGCCAAAGGCTCCAAGCATCTGAACTATTCTCTAGAATCCTTTACCGAGGATGAGACTGAGCCAGAGGAACGCGCGAAACAGTTGGAGAAAGAACAGAAGAAAGACGAGGGCTGGAGCCTTGGCATGATTTTTGGCGTGGCTGTCATGGGGATTCTTTCGTTTCTGGCTGGCAAGGTCATTTTTACGCTGGTGCCCGTATTTGTAGAAGATTTCTTATTCGGCCGAGCATTCGATAACTATATCCTGCACAACCTGGTTGAGGGCGGCATCAAGCTGCTGCTGCTCTTGGTCTATCTGTGGGGAATTTCCCAGACACCGGTGATCAAACGTCTGTTCCAGTATCATGGCGCAGAACATAAGGTCATCAGTGCCTTCGAAGCCGGTGAAGAGTTGACTCCAGCCAATGTGCAGAAGTACAGCCGTCTGCATTACCGCTGCGGCAGCAGCTTCATGATGCTGACCATCGTGCTGGGTGTCATTATTTACTCCTTGGTCCCTTGGGATAACCTGTATGAGCGGGTATTGCAGCGGATCGTATTGATTCCGTTCGTGATCGGGATTTCATTCGAGGTGCTGAAGGGAACCAATGCCGTTAAGGATATTCCCGGTCTGAAGTATCTTGGCTATCCCGGCCTGTGGCTGCAGCTGCTGACCACCAAGGAACCCAATGATGCACAGGTCGAAGTATCCATCGCCTCATTTAACCGGATGCGCGAGCTGGATGCTGCAATTGAAGCCGGAAATTATACGGAGGCAACTGTGTCTGGCAGCATATTAGATCCTGCGAAAGGATGAGTGGTCTATGATCAAACATACCTCAATATTCGGGATTTCGTTATTGCTTGCTTTAGTGGGAATAATCAATGCGTTCACATCCGGAGATTATAGCGTGTTCGCTGGTTTGCTGTTTCCGCTGTTATTGATCTTAGTACTCTTTTATGTTTATAAAATTGCCCCGGGACGTACGGCTTCCGGCCGCGGCGGGGTCTCCCGCTCCAAGGTGAAAGTGAAGCCTTCCCAGAAGACGCTGGCCAAGGTAGCCGGGACCCGCAAGACCCCGTCAGTATCAGGCAAGCGCAAGAGCTATCCCTTCCAGGTGATCGAAGGCAGCAAAGGCAAAAATGACGACCAGCAGCCCAAATTTCATTAATCCCGTAAGAAGAAACGGCTTCGCCGTCCTCTGAAAGAGGCGGCATCCGTTTCTGCGAAAAATAGAAGGATAAATAATAGTGTAGAACATATAATTTCTTATATTTGCACAAAAAACAAGCATCTTCGCAGCTTCTGCGGGATGCTTGTTTTTTTGTCTATACCGGCCCGCTGTAGATTAACGCGGACGCCAGTCGCGGAAGAAATCAGTGCCCGCCTTCATGCCGGAGGCGAACAGATCGTCGCTCTGTGCAGGTGTGATCTCGAACTGGGTGGTGGAGATGCCCAGCGCCGGAACTTTGACGGTGCGGACGATTTTCTCCTGCTCGATATAACGCTCATCGTGGGCGGAGAGCATGGTGCTGAACATCGCCTGCAGCATGCTGAACGGTCCTTGGATCCGGTGTGGCTGCGGCTCTGTTGCGCCAACCAGCCGGTAGCCTACCGTAGGTACCGCATAGAGGCTGCCATGGCTCTTCAAGCCACCCGGCTTCTCCTCGAACAACCATAACGGGAAATTGCTCAACAAGCCCCCGTCCACCATATAAACAAACTGCTCCGTGAAGGATTTACCCCGGGCTGATTCCCCGCGCAGCCGCAGCCTTACCGGGTCGAAGAAATAGGGGATGCTGCAGCTCATTCGCACGGCTTTGGCCACTTCGAAACGCTCGGGAGAGATGCCGTATTGCTCCAGTCCTTGCGGCAGCACAACAATCCGCCCATTCGTAATATCGGAAGCGACAATGGACAACTTGCCTTGCGGGAGATCGCGGAAGGTCACAATCCCTTTTTGCAGCAGAATGTCTCTAATCCAGGCTTCCAACGCTTCACCGGAATATAAGCCTTTCTTGATCATCACCCGCAGCGCCGGTCCGATATAGGCTGTATTATAAATAGGCGACCTAGTCAGAAACGAAGAGAAAGCAGTGTCCTGGATGATTCTGCTCATTTCCTTCCCGTTATACCCCGCAGCCAATAGAGCGGCCACTATCGAGCCGGAGGAGGCGCCTGCGACCCTTTTGAAGGTCCGGCCTGCTTTCTCCGTAGCCTCTACCGCTCCCGCAAGTCCGATTCCCCTGACTCCCCCGCCCTCAAATACAGCATTGATCTCCATGCACAGACTCCCCCGTTCCATAGATTCTATTGCTTATCTATGAGCACGGGGGAGAATTCATGACTGAAAGTAAAAGGTCAGCAGACTGGACAACCCAAACGGATCACGGACAACGATATCATTGGCCCGGAACATAATGCTGCCAGCCACTTCCTTATATTTCTCATTATATTTCAGCTGATTGATAATCTGTTGACCGCTCTGCCATTCGGCCTTCTGATCGCTGGCACCCACCTTGTAGGCTGCTTGCCCGATGTACAATTTCACGTCGGTGCCTTCCACCTCTTTGACCCACCAATCCACCAGCTTGTCATAGCGGGCCGTCTCGAAGGACAGGCTCCAGTATATCTGCGGCGCAACATAGTCGATCCAGTCCTGCTTGATCCAGGTGCGCACATCGGCATACATATCATCATAAGCAGAGACGCCAGCTTTGGTATCTGAACCAGTGCTGTCCACCTTGCTGTTGCGCCAGACTCCGAATGGGCTGATGCCGTAGGAGACCGACGGTTTCACATTATGAATCTGCTCGCCCAGCTGGCGGACGAATTCATTGATGTTGTCACGCCGCCAATCGCCTTTGGACACAATTCCTTTGGGATTGTAGGCTTTATAAGCAGCGTCATCGGCAAAAGCTACATTGGAGGGGTAGAAATAATCATCCAGATGCACGCCGTCCACATCGTAGCCTTTGACCACTTCCATCACCGTATCCATGATTTCCTGCCTTGCCTCCGGAATCCCCGGATTGATATACAGCTTGCTTCCGGCATTTACGATCCAGCTTGGATGTGCTTTGGCCACACTGTTGCTGGCCAGGCCGGAAGTGGAAGCATCCGTAGCTGCGCGGAACGGATTGAACCAGGCATGGAATTCCATCCCCCGCTCATGAGCCGCGGCCACCATATAAGCGAGTGGATCATATCCGGGATTCTTGCCCTGGGTTCCAGTCAGGAACTTCGACCATGGCATGAGTTCCGATGGATACAGACTGTCCGCCGACGGTCTGACCTGCACATAAACCGCATTGAAGCCAACGGCCTTCAGCTTGTCCAGCAGAACTGCGAATTCCTGCTTCTGCTTATCCGCTTTGCCTGCGGAGGAGGTGGATGGCCAATCCAGGTTGAAGACCGTCGAGATCCAGGCCCCCTTCATCGCTTTGGCCGTTCCGTTTCCGGGCAAGGTCGGGACTGGCTGCGAAGACGGCTCGGGTACACTCGGCTCTTCTGGCAGCGTCGGCGTATCCGGACCGCTTGGCTGTTGCGGCTGCGGCTCTGAGCTACCTGAGATCAAAGTAATATGGCGAGTGGCTTGATTCCATAGTACCTGAAGCCCTAGCTGCTCGCTGACAAAACGGATCGGCACCATTACTCTCCCCTGCTTAATCTGCACCGAAGTGTCGAGTGCAACGGAAGCCTCGTTCACCAGCGCTGTTTTGGTGCCGCTGGTCAGCTTCAGGATCTGTTCTCCCCGGGTAATGGTAACGGTCTTGCTGCTCTGATTCCAGCTGACCCCGGCCTTCAGACCTTGGCTGATCAGACTGATCGGAACCATGGTTACATTCGAGGACGTAATATAAGGCGGCACATCACCGGTTAATGTCGTCCCATCCAGTTCAAGCGTGATCTGAACTGCAGCTGCCTTTGCTCCGGAGAATCCCAGCGGCAGGCACAGCAGCACGACCAGCATTCCAAGCATCCATTTACGGTAATTCATAATTCCTCCCAAGTAACTTTTATGATGACACACCAAAAAACGGCACTCGACCCCTTAGCGATCCGAACCATTGCTGGTTCAGTTCGTAAAGGACGATAACCGTTTTGACGTTAAAAACTGGAAAAGGTTGCGCTAAACCAAATAGAAACGGCCATACCGTCCCGGTCGCAGCTTAGGCCAGGCCTTGCCCACCGCAGCTTTGAGGACAGTATCCGTTTCGCAAAAAAAATCTCCGGGAAGCTTGCCGTCCGGCGTAATCCATCCAGCTATCAGGAGTCGCTGACGATTTCATGATGAATATCGTATAACGTCTGCAGCCGCTTCTCATCCCGGCGGAAATATTCCACCAGCGTTTCGATGCGTGTGATTGAATCCCAGCTGAGATGATGTTCGATACCCTCGACATCCTTGTAGATATGCTCCTGCTGAACTCCGATCAGACCCAGAAACTCCTCCAGCAGCTCATGACGGTCTACCAGACGTTTTCCCACTTTTTTCCCTTTGGTGGTCAGGACAAGCCCACGATATTTCTCATAGATGAGATATTCGTCCTTATCCAGTTTTTGGATCATCTTGGTCACAGAGGAGGGATGTACTTCCAGTCCCTCGGCAATATCCGAGACCCGCGCATATCCCTTCTCGTCGATAAGCTTGTATATGCGCTCCAAATAATCCTCCATGCTGGGTGTTGGCATCAAAGTTTACCTCTTTTCTATAATGAGCATGGCGCGGGGCCAACTCTTTGCTTAAACAATGATACATGTTTCTGCCGCACCTTGGCAAGTCCCGCACCGTCAAGCAACAGGACTCTGCCCATGTTTGCCATGGCTTAACCCTGGCGGGAAGCGGGATACTGGGCATTCCATTCAGAAGGAGCGTGATCGTATGGCTCTAGCAACACCTGAACGCCCGCCTGCAAGGAAAGCGAAAAAAGCCACCGGGCTGTTTATCCTGGAGCTGGTGTTCTTCGAGCCGATTATGCGATTCCGATTGCTACAGGCTGCATGGGCCATTGCCATTATTGTTATTTACAGACTACACTTGGAGCGAAACCTTATATTCGTCCCTGCTCGAATTCATCACAGTGCGGATCTTTGAGCATTTTCCCGAGTCGGACATTGATTATTTCACCTAATTGGTTTCCTGTGCGGCTTAGAATTTCAACCATTCCGGCGTAATTCCCTGCAGCCAAATCGTAATTCGGAACATTTGGTCACTAAAGAGCAAGAGGCCCATCAGCACCATCAATACTCCGCCAACCTTCATCAGGACTCCCGAGTATTTCAGCAGACGTCTGGCCCCGCCCAGGAAAAAAGCCAGCAGGAAAAAAGGCAGCGCAAAGCCGATGCTATAAGCGGTAATCAAGGTAAACCATGTACCCGGATCACTGGCTGACAAGGCGATGATCGCCGTCAGAATGGGGCCGATGCAAGGCGACCAGCCTGCCGAGAAGCCGATGCCGAAGATAAACGAGCCGACGTACCCGGCAGGCTTCCATTTCAGGTCCAGCTTGCGTTCACGCAGCAGAAACTGCGGCTGGAAGACACCGAGCAGAAACAGCCCCATCACGATAATCAGGATCGCTGACAGCCGGCGGATCAGGTCCCTTTGATCGTGAAACAGTTCACCGAACAGCCCGGCTCCGAAACCAAGCGTATAGAATACGGCGGAGAAGCCCAATATAAAAGCAAAGGTATGTGAGAGGGTCCGGTAACGGACCTCTTTTGTGCTGCCGCCCGTTCTTAATTGCTGCACAGACAACCCCGTGATATAGGACAGATAGGAAGGATAGAGCGGCAGGCAGCAAGGTGAGATAAACGAAGCTACTCCGGCGGCAAAGGCAATCCCGGCATTGATGCTGGACATAAGGCAGCACTCCTTCCTCAAATCACGGCTGTATATGGAATGTGGACTTCATACAGCAGTATATTGAATAGCTTAGGCAGGTAGTCCTTTTTTACCGATTAAAGTTAAAGCCAACAGGCTGATCAACAGCAGCACAATCGTCGCCCCCGGAGCCAGGTTCCAGATCCCGGCCACCACCAGCCCGCCTACGACGGCAATTTCGGCGATAATGACCGAGAGAATAACCGAGGACTTGAAGCTGCGCGAGAGCAGCAGACTGATCGCTACCGGAATGGTCAGGAGCGCTGATACGAGCAGGGAGCCGACGATTTTGATCGCGGTACTGATCACGAGGGCCGTGAGAACTGTAATCAGCATGTTCAGCAGCTTCACCGGAAGTCCACTGACACTCGCCGCATCCTCTTCAAAGCTAAGCAGGAAGAACTCCTTGAAGAACAGCGTTACCACTACCACCACCGTCACCGTCACGATGCCTACCACCAGCAAATCCATATTGTCGAGCGTATAGATGCTGCCGAACAGGTAACTCATCACATCCGCATTATACCCTTTGCCCAGCGTGAAAAAAAGTGAAGCCAGCGCTACCCCGCCCGACATAATGATCGCAATGGACAGCTCGGCATAACTCTTGTAAGCCTTGCGCAGCTTCTCGATGCCGAAGGAAGCAGCCACGGCAAAAATAAGCCCAGCCCCCAGCGGATAAAAACCCGTCAGAAACCCGAGCGCCACCCCCGCAATCGTCACATGGGCCAGCGTGTCCCCAATCATGGACAAACGTCTTAACACAAGAAAAACGCCTATAAGCGGCGCGGTAATACCAATCAACAGGCCACCTGCGAGTGCCCGCTGAAAAAAATCACTGAATAGGATTTCCAACTTTGTTGCTCCTTTATAACATATTCGAACCCTAGTTCGATCCTTCCCAAACCAACTTCGATCCCTCCCAAACCAACTTCGATCCCTCCCAAACCAACTTCGATCCCTCCCAAACCAACTTCGATCCCTCCCAAACCAACTTCGATCCCTCCCAAACCAACTTCGATCCCTCCCAAACCAACTTCGATCCCTCCCAAACCAACTTCGATCCCTCCCAAACCAACTTCGATCCCTCCCAAACCAACTTCGATCCCTCCCAAACCAACTTCGATCCCTCCCAAACCCTCCCTTCCAAGGGAGGGCTCCAAAGGGCTCTGCCCTCTGGACTCCCGCTAAGTGCAATTAGCGTAGGAGTGTTGATTTACTGCGTTTAGCCACTATGCGGAAGGCTCGCTTTTCTTCCCTTCGGGACACGCTTTACGTTGGAGTGATTTAGAGCACGGGTAAGACAAAAACAAAACATTTATAGTCTGATCACCACATTAGTCCAACCAATTTAAGTGCAAAAATGGTTACTACCTAGGACCCCTAAGGATAAGAGCATATCAGATTCAGTTCCAGGATAGCTCCCATGTCCAGTCCACAAATTAGTTGCGAATCTGCATCTAATTAGAATATCTTTTCTGTTTTAGAACAAATAAGTGCGAAAACGCATCTAATTCGGCATTTAGAGCGTTCAACAAGCCATTTACTCGAAAATAGTTGCAGATTCGCACTTATTTACCCGATAACGGCAGTTTAACCTGAAATTAGATGCAGTTTAGCATCTAATTTCTCTGAAGGCTCCAGAGCTACCCTCTACATCTTCATTGGCACCTAATAATAACCAAATGAGAAACTGATACCACTTCTGCGACTGCCTAAGAAAGTGTATGCTGCAGATTCTCCTCGGCGCAGTTCTGCAATTCATGCGAATGACGGGAGAAGAAATTGATTTTGCCATTCGTCTGAACGGGCTGGTGACCCAGATAGTTCTTGATCATGTCAATATCATGCGACACCATCAGGAAGGTCATATGATGATGGGCATGCATATGCATGATCAGCTCGAAGAATCCGGCCTGCGTCTCGGCATCGATCCCGACGGTAGGTTCATCCAGAATCAGCAGATCGGGCTGATTGATCAGCGCACGGGCCAGGAAGACCCGCTGCTGCTGGCCGCCGGACAGCTGGCCGACTCTTTTCTCGGCGATATCCTGAATCCGCATCACCTCCAGCGCATCCTGACATTTGCCATGCTGCTGCTTGGTTACCCTGCGGATCAGATTCTTGTTATTGTATAGTCCGGACAGCACAACCTCACGGACCGTCGCCGGGAACAATGGGTTAAAGACATTCTTCTGCGGCACATAACCGATCCGTTCCCAGTCCTTGAATTTCTTCACCGGCTGGCCGAACAGGCGGATCTCGCCGCTGCCGGAAGGCAGCAGGCCGACAATCATCTTCAGCAGTGTCGTTTTGCCCGCGCCGTTCGAACCCATAATGCCGAGGAAGTCGCGTTCCATGACGGTATAGTTTAGATCAGAAATGACCTTCTGTTCTCCATAGGAGAAAGACAGATGATCGATTTCAATGATTTGTTGATGGCAGTTTGCGGATACGGATGACATTACTTGCACACCGCCTTTTCCTATTACTTTCTTATTATTGTAATGCCAGAATGAGATTTTGCAAATTTTTCTCCATTAAGGTGAAGTAATTGTCAGCGTTCTTGTCCTGCTCCTCGGTAAGGCCCTCCACCGGATTCAGCACCATCGTTGATACTCCGGCTTCCGCTGCCAGTGTTTTGGCCAATCGGTCAGAGACCAGCTCTTCGAAAAAGATATATTTAATGCCTTCTTCTTTGACCATGCTGGCCAGCTTCACCATATCCTGTCCGCGCGGCTCCGCATCCGGCGACAAGCCCATAATCGCATGCTGCGTCAGGCCATAATCGCGGGCCAGATAGGCGAATGCCTGATGCGACACTACAATTTCTTTGCCGGGAAGCTTCGCAAGCTCCTGCTCGAACTTAACATCCAGCGCCTTCAGGCGTTCTGCCAGCTTATTATAACGTTCTTCATAGCCATCCTTGTGCTCAGGATCAGCGGCCTGCAGGCTGTCCCGGATGTTGCCGGCCATGACCAGCGCCGATTTCGGACTGACCCAGGTATGCGGGTCCGTATGCAGACTGTCTCCGGAAGCGGCTTCGGCCTCTTCACCCTCATGCGCATGCTCAGCTTCACCTTCATGATCATGACCTGCTTCTTCGCCTTCATGCTCGTGACCGACTTCTTCACCTTCATGCGCATGCTCAGCTTCACCTTCATGATCATGACCAGCTTCTTCGCCTTCATGATCCTCAGCGGCTGAGCCGTGGTTATGACCGTCGTCTTCATCCGTCATAATTAGATTGACGCCTTTGCTGACCTCAACCGACTGCACCTTGCTGTCGCTGTCCAGGCCTTTGAGGAATCCCGGTACCCAGCCCTCCAGGCCTGCACCATTGTAGAGAAACAGCTGTGCTTTGGAGGTATTTACGATGTCCTGGCTGCGTGGCGTCCAGTCATGCGGCTCCACGCCGACAGGCAGCAGATTAATTACATTGGCATCCTCGCCGCCAATCTCCTTAGTGAACTCATATATAGGATAAAAGGTAGTGACTGCGTTCACTTTACCTTCTACAATACTTCCGCTGCTCTTCGCACCGCAGCCTGCAATGACCAGAACCAGCAACAGGGAAACAGGGAACAGCGCTCTATGTAACCAGTTGGACAACATTAATCTATCGACCCCTTAAATCGTAATTTTTACTATTAGTAGTATAATAGTAATGGTTACGATAAGTCAACTCCCATTCCTATTATGATACATCTGATCCAATCCAAAACGTCTACTCACTGTAAAAATGCATCAGATTGGCGGTTTTTTTCCGTTTTGGAGGCAATAGTTGCAAAAATGGCTACTACCTGTGCCACGGTATGATGAGAGTATCGAAGTCTCAGCTCGGTAGGGGTTACTTAAGCCCGAACCATTAATTTAGTTGCAAATATACATCTAATTTTCCGATTTTTTCCGTTTTGGAGGAAATAAGTGCAAAAAGGCATCTAATTTGGAGATTCGAGCGTCATATTGCCCTCGAAAGACAATTTAGTGGTAACTTTTCCATATATGTCATGAAAACCAAACACTAGCTGGGAGTTAACGGTAGATTTTCCCCATAGCCACCTACGTGTTTGAACTTAGAACGCTCAAATCTATACAAGTGGAAACGGCTACGCCGTCCTTTTATAGGACGGGGCGTTTCAGCGAGAAAGATAAGGGGCATTCATTGCGCGAAGCATATAAATTCTTATCTTTTGGGAAAAACCCGGGTCCTAAGTAGCAACCACTTTCGCATCTATTTGCTCCCCAGGTCCCACGGCATGCTTCTAAATATTGCTAAATCTGGCCGACGGTACCTAAGCAGCAGCCAGATTCGCATCTATTACCCCGGAACATACCCGCACGACATTCTAAACCCCAGCCGGGATCTAAGCTATTACCGAATGGGTAGTTCCTTCACAAGCAGCGGCACGGGATGTTCTACTTCAAAAAAACCCCCGAAGCCGTCAGGCGGCTTCAGGGGCAAAAATTGCATTCGATCTACTTCACCACAGCACCGTTAGGCATGCTGTCCGGCACGGTGGCAATGGTCAGCTGGTCGCCCTTGGAGGCGGCCAGGATCATTCCTTGCGACAGCTCGCCGCGCAGCTTCACCGGCTTCAGGTTCACAATACAGATCACCTTGCGGCCAACCAGCTCTTCCGGGGTGTAGAACTTCGCAATCCCCGACACCACCTGGCGCTGCTCATACCCGAGATCCAGCTGCAGCTTCAGCAGCTTGTCGGCTTTCTTGACCGGCTCGGCCGAGATCACCTGAGCGACGCGCAGCTCTGCTTTGGCGAAATCGTCAATGCCGATTTCTTCCTTATGCTCTTCCTCCGGCTCGGCGGCAGCTTCGGCCGGGGCCGTTACCGCTGCTGCCGCCGGTTCTTCGGCAGCAGGCTTGCCGCCGCCCATTGCAGCGGCGATGAAGGCTACCTCCTGCTCCACGTCCAGGCGCGGGAAGATCGGATCGCCCTTCACCAGCTTCGTGCCGGCCGGGATGAGGCCAAACGTGCGGCCGCTGTCCCAATCAGTCAGCTCGCCGGCCGGGATGCCCAGCTGCTGCCAGATCAGCGCCGGAGCGCCGGTCAGGAACGGCTGGAGCAGAATCGAAGCGGTCCGCAGACCCTCGACCAGATGTCTCATCACCGAGTTCAGCTCGCTGACGCGGCTCTCGTCCTTGGCGAGAACCCATGGCTGGGTCTCATCGATATATTTGTTCGTGCGGCTGATAAATGCCCCGATCGCAGCCAGCGCCACGGAGAATTCCATCTTCTCCATCGCTTCTTCCACCTTGGCATAAGTGCTCTCAGCCATGGCTGCAAGCTCGCCGTCAAAGGCTGTTACATTGCCTTCATAAGCCGGAAGTTCACCGCCGCAATATTTCTGCACCATCGCACCGGTCCGGTTGAGCAGGTTCCCGAGGTCATTCGCCAGATCGAAGTTGATTCGATCCACGAAGCTCTCCGGGGTAAAGGTACCGTCCGAACCAAAAGGCACTTCACGCAGCAGATAATAACGCAGCGCATCCAGTCCATAACGATCAATCAACGTGACCGGGTCGACCACATTGCCTTTGGACTTGGACATTTTGCCTTCCTTCATCAGCAGCCAGCCGTGCGCGAATACCTTCTTCGGCAGCGGTTCACCCAGCGCCATCAGGATGATCGGCCAATAAATCGTGTGGAAGCGGACGATTTCCTTGCCGACAATATGTACGTCCGCAGGCCAGAACTTATCATACAGGCTGCGGTCCTCCGAGCCGTAACCCAGCGCAGTGATGTAGTTGGTCAAGGCATCGATCCATACATACACCACATGCTTCTCGTCGCCTTTGACCTTAACGCCCCAGTCGAACGTTGTCCGGGACACAGCGAGATCCTCCAGGCCCGGCTTGATGAAGTTGTTGATCATTTCATTCTTGCGTGATTCCGGCAGGATAAACTCCGGGTTCTCTTCATAGAACTGCAGCAGACGGTCCACATATTTGCTCATCCGGAAGAAATAGCTCTCCTCCTTAACCAGCTGTACGGGATGACCGCTGTCAGGGCTTTTGCCGCCGGTAATCACACCGTTCTCATCACGTTCGATGTCCACCAGCTGTGTCTCGGTGTAGAAGGTTTCGTCCGAGATACAATACCAGCCCACGTATTCCCCTTTGTAAATATCGCCCTGCTTCAACAGGCGGTCAAAAATATCCTGCACCACCTGTTTATGACGCTCTTCGGTTGTGCGGATGAAATCATCGTTCGAGATATCCAGCTTGCGCCACAGCTCCTTGATGCCAACTACAATATCGTCTACAAACTGCTGGGGAGTCTTGCCCGCCTTGGCCGCCTTCTCCTCGATCTTCTGTCCATGCTCATCCGTTCCGGTCAGGTAGCGCACCGCATAGCCGCGCAGGCGCTTGTATCTCGCCATAGCATCACCTGCTACCGTGGAGTAGGCATGCCCGATATGCAGCTTGTCACTCGGATAATAGATAGGGGTTGTCAGATAAAATGTTTTGTTCTCGCTCATTGCCCTTCATCCTTTCTTCTGTGAAAAAACAAAAAACTCCCGCCCCATTTCTGGGGCGGGAGAATATTCCCGCGATACCACCCAAATTTCCCGGCTCTTCACAGAGCGCAGGCTTCGCCAGTTCCCAACTTGGGAACTGTCCATTAACGCTGGATCACGCCGTGCCCTTACGTGGGGCCGATTAGCCCCTCCCGCTCGAACACAGTTCCTCCCGGACCATATTCAATCTGGCATTCCCTGCCGGCTCTCAGCGCTTCCGGCTCTCTGTGAAGGTGTCCCGATCTACTCATCCGTTCCTTGGAAATCAACCTATTATTGAAAATATACCCAAAGAGATGCCTTCCTGTCAAGTCGCCCCGGTCTGTCCCTCTCCCGGCGCTCCGCCTTTGGGCGGCGGAACCGGATCAAGACCTCCAGGATGGAAGGGATGGCATTTGCCGATCCGCTTCACCGCCAGCCAGGAGCCTTTCAGCGGGCCATGCAGCTCAATCGCCTCCAGGGCATAGGCCGAGCAGGTTGGATAGAAGCGGCAGGTCGGCGGCTTCAGCGGGGAAATGAACTTGCGGTAGATGCGGATTGGAGCTTGTACCGTTCTGCGTACGATAGGCATGCTCATCTACCTTCTTTGGAATCAGCGGCGACGGCAACAGCTTCTTCTTCACGGCTTTCTTCGCATTCTCTGCAATAACCGAACACCTCAAATTTATGCTTGACCACCCGGAACTGGTCCGGGGTATCGGTTAGGTTCATCGGACAGAAATGAATCGGATAGGTCTTCTCGCATTGAAGGCAAATCATATGATGATGGTGCTGGTTACGGCTGCAGCTTCCTTTGAACTTCACACCTTCTTCAAAAACAACCTGCTCCAGCACACCCAGCTCCTCCATCACCCGCAAATTGCGGTATACGGTATCGAAGCTTAGCCCGCTGTACTTCTGGCCCATATGCTCGTAAACATCCTTCGCAGACAAATATCCTGTGTTCTCGCCGAACAACCTGGCAAGCGTTTTGCGCTGGTCGGTGATTCGCAGTCCCTGCTCCGACATGGCTTCCAGTATTTGTTCTGTCGACAGCATACGCTCATCTCCCATTAACATAAGTTCATTTGTGTTGCACTCTCTTTATAATGCCCCAAAACAAATGCCCCGTCAATGAAGCTGCTCTCTTCGCCTTCCGCAAACAGAAATGGCGGCTTCCATGAATGGAAGCCGCCGTCAATGCTGCTGTCCTGCTTATTTCTTCGCAGGCAGTGGGGTGAACAGGAAATTAACCGGCAGATTACTGCCTGAAGCCGCTGTGAAATAAATCTCTACAGAGCTTTCATAATCGCCGTTGCGGAAGATCACACTGTTCTCCTGGGCGGTTTTCAGGCTTCCTACGTTAGGCACCTGCACAACCGAACCGTTGACCAGAACCGAGCCCATATATTGCCCGCCGCGCGGATTGAACGTAATCACAGTATTTGGCGCAACGCGGTGCACAATAATCTTGTAAATCACACCGAAGTTTCCTGCGTTGGAAGCTTCCGTTAAGTACATCGGGTCCATCCCAGGCAGATTGATGTCCTTAGTGTTGTCGCCAAGCAACAATCTTGCCGGCGTGAGTCCAACAACATCATTAACCTCCATGATCCGCGTGGAGTTCGGATAGGTACCGCGGTTGTGCACACCATCACTGTCCAGGATCGGTAAGGTTGGCATAGTAGCCAGCGGGTCCTTCGTCTCATCGATCATCAGTACGGTATACGTAATCGGCAGATCGCTGTTCAGATCGCCTTGCAGGGAGATGATCTCGCCCAGCTTCATTGGGATCTTATTCAGCTCCGTAAGAATGGAGACACTCTCGCCAGGCTGGACAACGACCGTCCGGTCAGGATCGCCCATACCAGCCAATGCCTCCCAATAGCGCTGTACAGAGGCTTTGCCTGTTCCAGCCGCATAAGGTGATGGACCTGCCATGCCAATGGCTTCGGTTGTGATGGTTGCAGGCGTCTGATTGTTATTGGTTGCAATCAGATAGAGCTTGGCTCTGATATTCAGATTATTCTGATGGTGAATCAAGAAGCGGGTCGGCCCTTCCGCTGTTTCGCGGTAGGTAATCCCTTGGGTATAGACCGTTTCCGGGCTGTTGGCGCGAATCAGTGTGTACGGCTCGGAAGAGAGATTGTAGGCAACATCCGGCCAGCTTGTAACGGTCTCATTTACATCAATCGCAAACGCACTGCCCGGCGCTGCAAACAGCTTGTTGAATTCACCCTCGGTATACAAGGTTTCGTCCGTAATATTAATCGTCTTCTCGACACTGCTTATCGCACCATGCGAGTCGGTTACCTGCAGGCGGATGGTAACCGGTCCGGGCAGGAAGAAAGCATCCGCCTTGCTGGTCCATGCCGAAGTTATGGCATCCCCATCCGGGTCACTGCTATACTCCGTGTAAGTGACCAGTTCCCCCATCTTGTACTCTTCCTTATCGGTAGTGAATTCCGCTACCGGAGGAGTGTTGGGCTTCAGCACATTGATGGTCAGGGAGTAAGGATCACTCGTTTGCGCATTCGCATCCACTACCGAATAGGTGACAACGTAGGTTCCAGGCTGGTCATACACCTCCCGCTTGTCGCCTCCCCAATTTTCCCTGACAATTGGGCTGCCGCTAGGAGTCGTGCTGGAGGTTATGAAGGACACAAGCTCACCAGCATAGATTTCGGTGGGCTGCACCGTGAAGGAAGCGGTTGGTTTATTTTTGATGCCCAGGTCAAGGATGACCCGTTTCTGAATGTTGTCCACGGTATAATTAATTTTGAGTGCATAAGTAATGGAAGTCAGAGGAATCATGAAGGTGCCTTTATATTGGTAAGCTGGACCTTTCATGGTTACCTTAGTGCCGTTGACCGTATATACCTTGCTGTTGGTCTTGAAGCGCATCACATTGCTGCCGCTGGTAACAACAACCTCTTTGGTTTTGGCTTCATACGTATATTTGACACCTACCCGCTCGACCATTGCACGGATGGAGACGTAGGATACGCCATTCTTGACTGCCATAGGCTGGTTCGCCAGATAGGGTACTCCATTGAAAAACATCTTGTTGCTGTTCATCATCAGCACCAGCTGGTTTGCTCCGGCCGCCGAAATCGGTGGAAGGGCAGAGGGAGCCGGTGTTGTGGATGGAAGCGGCATCAACTGCTCAGGAAGCAGGTTGGCCGGAGGTTCAGTCGGAAGAGGTGTGGCTTCCGGCAACGCTGTTTCCGTTGGCACAACCTCTCCAGGCACTGCGCTAGGAAGCACTTCCGTTGTTGTGATCGGTTGATCAGCCACCGGGGTCGGGGTGGGCTGCACCACATTTTGCACGGCAGGCACCTGGGTGCTGGTAACCGTTTCTGCAAATGCGGGTACTGCGGATGCGGCCTGGGAAATGGCCAATACTGCAACTAGCGTTAACTTTTTAAAATCCATGATATGACTCCTTCTACTCCTATTTGTAAATACAGGAAGATATACTTAGGTAGGTTATCCTTCCTCTATTCCCGCAAAAACCATGCTGCCGCCCTTGAAAGGGCGGCAGCATGGTTTTTGCCACGTTCTCTTTACAAAACATAGTATTAGACGCGAGGTTAAACAAAAAGTTTCATTTTCAGCAAATAAAGATTAGGATTTGAAACCCTTGATTTTACAAAACCGGTGGCACTAAAGATCTATTCTCCCTTTTTTTCATAATAAAAATGACTTTTTTATTTATTATTTGCTTTTACAGCGTCCACCTATATATCCGCTCGCAGGTTCGGTAGAGAACGGACTGTCGCTTTCCCCCTCTCGCTTATCTCTGCTACTTCATAAAAACGGCTATCCTCAGATGATGAGGATAACCGTTTTTTAGGCACTTTTTACACTTCAGCCTTCCGGTGGCGGTCGCGGTATTCCTTCGGCGACATTCCCGTCTGCTTCTGGAACACCTTGGTGAAATAGCGCCGTTCCTGATAGCCGATCCCGGCACCGATCACAGCAATGCTCTTGCCTGTGCTCTCCAGCATGAACTTGGCCGCTTCGATCCGCTGCAGAGTCACATATTCCACGAAGGTCATCGCGAAGCGGTTCTTGAACAGCAGGCAGAAATAGCTGCTGCTGATACCGATCCGGCTGGCTACCTCTTCAATGCCAATATCCGTATTCAGCCGCTCCGTTATATACTGCACAGCCAGGCTCATCAGCTGGTCCGGTGTTTTTTTGGCAGAACCGGTCTCGGCAGCAGGCGTCTCCTGGAACAACGGAATGCTGTTGTATAACTTGTCTTTGAATTGTCTGCTGAGAATCTTGACGCCGATCTCCCGCACTTTCCGTCCCAGGTCCTCGTAGTGGATCGGCTTGCAGATATATTCCTTCACGCCCAGCCGGATCGCTTCCTGCGCGTAGTCGAACTCCTGGTAGCCGCTGAGAAGCAGCACCTCGCTCTCTAGCCCCATCTCCCGCAGCTTGCTGATGAAAGTCAATCCGTCCATCACCGGCATGCGGATATCACACAACACCAGATCAGGCCGCTGCTCCTCCGCGATACGCAAGGCCTCCATGCCGCTGCGCGCCATGCCTGCCACGGTCATCCCCATCTCCTCCCAAGGCAGCACCCGGTTTAGATTGTTCAGAATCGGGGCTTCATCGTCCACTAATAATACCTTTAGCATAATGATCTTCCCCCTGCTCGTATTTAGGCATGACGCATTGAATCGTGGTTCCCTCGCCTGGGCTTGCACAGATAAAGATGCCGTACCGTTCGCCGTATTCGATGCGGATCCGGTCCGCCACACTGCGGATGCCGAGTCCGCGGCGTTCCGGGTGCTCCCGGCTGTCCCGCTCATTGCCGCTCTGCTCATCCACCGGATCATTGACCATGTATTGGAACACAACCAATTGCTCGCCCGTCATTCCAATTCCGTTATCCTCAATCCGCAGGATCAGGTTGCCCCGCTCCTCCCAGCCACGGATAAGAATCCGGCCCTTGTAGCCTATGCCTTCGAAGCCATGCTGAATGCTGTTCTCCACCAGCGGCTGGAGCGTAAGCTTCATTACTCCGCAGCTCATCAGCTGCTCAGGGATATCAATCTCATAATCGAACAGGTCCTCGAACCGGAACTTCTGGATATCGAGATAATTCCTCAGGTGGGTAATCTCCTCTTCCAGCGTGATCTCATCCCGGTCCTGAATGCTGATCCGCAGAATGCCCGCCAGCCGGTAGACCATCTTGCTGACCTTGCGGCCTTCGTTCTGCACAGCGAGCACGTTGATCGATTCGAGCGTATTGAACAGAAAATGCGGTTTGATCTGGGCCTGCAGCACCCGCATTTCCGCCTGGTTCTTGCGACGTTGTTCCAGCTGGACGCGGTGAAACAGCACGTTGATTTTGTCCATCAGATCATTGAACCCCTTGGCCAGCAGCGTCAGCTCGTCCGTGCCCTTCTCTTCCACGCGTGTGGTGAGATCACCATCCTCCACCCGGCGCATGAACCGCACAATGACAGCAATCCCTCCGGCAATCCGGTTCATAAAAAACAGATTGAAGACTACAGCCGCAGCCAGACACAGCAGGATTACCACCACAAACCAGCGGGCAAACACAGTCACTTCCCGGGACAACGTGCCCCATGAGGTCACAGAAATCAGGCTCCAGGGGTAATTCTTCAGGTGATAAACTGACAGAATGCTTTTGTCACCGTTAAATTCTGTGCGGAAGCTCTGGAACCCCGGCTTAAAGTTGACCTCTCGTGAGGTAAAAGAACTGAAGTGCTGCCCATCCAGCTTGCTGTCCGGGTCAAACATAATCATGCCGTCATCGTTGACGAGCATGAAGGATACATCCTGGTTGCTGTCACCGATCTTCAGATTGCGGAAGATGGATTCGAACTCCCAATTCTTGATCTGGACGACCAGAATGCCGATGTTCTGAAAGAAGCTCAGCTCCTTCACCAGCCGGATTTGCGTAAATACCGGTTCGGTTCCCGTCAGCTCGGGATATTCATGTGGAGCCACCCATTTGGGTACGCCGTTCAGCTCCATCACTTGCTTGTACAGGTCACTTTGCTTAAATTTATCGTAGGGCAGCGTACGGAAATTCTCTTTATTGAACACCGACACAATCTCCGAGCTGCCTTTGCCATTAAAATTATACAGAAACGCATAGCTGATCGAGGGGTGGTTATAGAGCAGACTGCGGAAGTTGCGCTGGCTGGCATTCAGGCTGAGCTGCTCGGCATCGGTCAAATCCTGCTTGGAGGGATCATCCGCACTAAGCGCCATATGAAACACCGAGGTTGCAATCCCGTTGTCTGTCACATTGTCCATATCCTTGAGTACATTGGAGATGCTGTAGCTGATTGCTTTCAGCGAATATTCAGACTGCTGGCTGTATTTCTTCTCAATGGAATGATACGTGACGAAGAACATAATCATGCCAAGAATAAACAGGGGAATGATGATCAGGCCCAGAAATGCCGTAAATAATTTATAGCGCAAATTCATCGGCCCATGCTCCTGACTACGAATAGAATTATCCCTTCACGCCGCCTGCGGTTACCCCTTCAATGATCTTCTCCTGCAGAATCGCATAGATGACAATAACGGGAACCACACTGAAGACGATCCCTGCCGACATTTGTGCATAGTTCATCTGGTATTGATCACGGAATTGGACCATCCCCACCGGAAGGGTTCGCAGCTCATCATTGGACAGAAAATAATTGGCCAGCAGGAATTCATTCCAATTTCCCAGGAAATTTATGATGAATACTGTAACCATCGCCGGAACAGTCAAAGGTACAATAATCTTAGCAAAGATACCTGGTGCCTTCAAGCCATCCATTACGGCTGCCTCTTCAATCTCGCTGGGCAGCGTACGCATGAAAGCGGCCAATATAATGATCGTAAACGGAATCGCATTGGCAATGTAAGGGATAATCAGTGCCAGATGGGTATTGAGGATGCCCAGCTTACGGACAATCGTATATATCGGCAGCATCAGCGCATTGTTGGGGATCAGCATCCCAATCAGAATCAGGCCATACAAGATCGTATTCCACTTCCCCTGGCGCATCCGGGTGACTGCAAAAGCAAACATGGAGGCCAGCAGAATAGAGACTACGGAAGCCAGCACAGAAATATACAAGCTGTTGAAAAAGTAGTTGCTGATCTTCGCATTAACCCAAGCTTCCACATAGTTGTTGAAGGCGAATTCCCGCGGAATGCCAAAAGGGTTCAGCGCGATGGCATTATTGTCTTTTTTGACTGAGGAGAACAGCACAAACAGGAACGGGAACAGAATCACCAGCAGATAGGACAGCAGCGCGACATGCGGCAGGCTTTTTCTCAGGGTGCGTGGCATCAGTATTCAATCCTTTCCGTACGCCGGGCAACCAGCAGCTGATACAGCGCTGTAACCACCAGGGTGAACACAAAGATCAGCACGGCGATCGTATTGCCATAGCCGTATTTGAAGTTGGTAATCGCATATTTAATCATATAGGTAGCCATAACCTCGGTTGAACCGGCCGGACCGCCTTTGGTCATAACAATGACAATATCCGCGGCCTTCATCGCCCCTGCTATCGACAGCATGATTACCACAGAGATAATCGGCACAATGAGCGGCAGTGTAATGCGTGTGGCCCGCTGGATGCCCGTAGCGCCGTCGATGGCTGCAGCCTCATCCAGTTCTCCCGGGATCGACAGAATCGCCGCCAGCACCATGACAATGTAGAATCCGGTCCATTGCCAGGCATTGGTAATCAGAATCGACAGCATCGCAAATCGTTCATCCGACAGCCAGTAGACCGGCTCGATGCCCAGCAGTCCGATCAACTTGTTAAACAGCCCGATATTCGGCTCATAGATGAACCCCCACAGGATGCCGATGACTGCAGTAGACATAATGGAGGGCATAAACACCGCAGTCTTGTAGAGCCCCTTCAGCTTTTTGACATTAGAGATCAGCAGGGAGAACAGCACAATCAACGGCACCTGTACAAATACGCTAAAAAGAATAAACCAGCCGTTGTTCTTCACTGAAACCCAGAAACGCTCATCTGTTAGCGCTTTGCTGAAATTGCGGACTCCGGCGTATTTTACTGTGTCAGATACTCCATTCCAGCTGGTGAAGCTGTAATAGATGGAGCTGAAGATCGGATAAATGAAGAACATGAGGAACAGCACCAGTCCGGGAAATACAAACAGGGTGAACACAAAGGGATTTTTTAAGGCTTTATTCATAGCTACCTCCGGTGGCTTTGGCTTCAGGGAGACGAAGGATAATGGTAAAAATGTACCCTGGAACCGCTACCCAAGGTACATTTCCGTTGACCGATCCTTATTCCACAGCTGCGTTTGCTTCTTCTTGTACCTGTTGCAGAGCTTCGCTCATCTTCTCGGGAGTCGTCTGGCCGCCGATCAGCTTCTGAATCTGAATATTACTGATTTCGGTCGTAACATCCGCCTGCACCAGCGAGTCGAAGGCCGGGAAAGAGGATTGGGAGCTATTCAGCACCGCTACAATCTCGCTCATCAGATCATCCGTAATATTCTCATTCAGCACATTCTGATCGATCTTCATCGCAGGCAGCACACCGTCCTCAACCAGTCCGCGCAGTTGCATCTCCTCGTTGTACATATTTTTGATAAAAGAGGTCACGGCTGCCAGCTGACGTGGATCTTCACCTGCCGAAGCAGAGAAGCCATAACCATTGTTCACATCACGCATCAAGGCCGTTTGATCACCCACTCCGCCTTCGACAGCCGGAATATTGAAGAACCCTACCTTGCCGATCAAACCTTCACCGGATTGCCCCGCCTTGAATACAGAGGACTTCCAGGTGCCGTCATACATCAGGATGGCTTCGCCGCTCGTAAACTGGGTAGTATATTCGGCGTATTCGAAACCAAGCTCGCCTTTTTTGAAATAGCCCTTATCAATCCATTCCTTGTATTTGGCGAATCCCTTAATCATCTCCGGATCATTCCATTTCGCTTCCCCGGTAGCGAACTTGGCTGTGACTTCAGGACCAGCGTAACGGGACCAGAGGTGATTCGCCAGCATCAGCGGCACCCAGCCGGCCTTGGAAGCACCTGCCAGCGGCACCTTGCCGTCTGCTTTAATATCCGCCAGCTGCTGTTCCAGCTCTGCGAAGGTAGTCGGAGCCACCCAGCCTTTGCCGGTGTAATATTCCTTGTTATAGAAGAACCCTTCACCGGAGCCGCCGATCGGCAGGCCGTAGATTTTACCTTCATAAGTAAACGGATCGAGGTTCGAGAATTTATCCTTGATGCCCAGTTCTTCCAGAATCGGAGTCAGATCCAGCAGTTTGCTCTCCTTGGCATAGATTTTGGAATCCGGACTGCCGAACAGGTCGAAGATTTCCGGAGGGTTGCCGGCAGCCATCTCCCCGCGCAGCTTCTCTTTGCGGTTGACATCAGAATCGACCCCATCCAGCTTAAAGGTTAACCCAGGCACTTCCGTCTGCACTTTGCCCACCACATCTTCGAGGATTGCCAGACGTTTCTGCTTATCAGCACCTACCTGCGTGTGACGGATGGTCATCTCGAAAGGTTCGCTGCTAACGGGGTCCTCGGTACTCACTGCATTGGTGGCTGCCGCTGTGTCTGTTGCCGGCGGACTGGCTTCCTGATTGTTTGCTGCATTGTTGTTTCCTCCGCAACCCGCCAACAGCGATGAACTAACAACCATCAGGGACAATAACAGGGTTAAACTTTTTTTCATTGGTAATGACCCTCCCTATTTCTGATTTCCTTTACACTTCTTATTATAGGAAACCACATTTGTTATCGTAAGGTTAAGATTCATCCACAATAGGGATAAAATCGTCTTATGTAAGCGAATTCAGTAGCATTATCTACCTCAGCAAGATATATTAACTAACATATTTATTCATAGACATCCTCTAATTACTAATAATACGCTAAAAATATTCTTCATTTACTTTAATCATCCGTTCGATAGGTCAGTATTTATAACATTCATTCACCATCCACCAATACAACAAAAAAGCCACCCGCATGCGGATGGCCTGTACTTCAATAAATGATAAATTATACGAGTGCAGTCTGTTGACGGCCTTCTTCAATCAGCCGGTAAGCACGCTGAACCTCTTCTTCGGATGGCGATGGAACACCTTCCAGTTCATAAGGTTTGCCCATTACTTCCCATTTGTAAATCCCCATCTGGTGATAAGGCAGGATTTCAAATTTCTCAACACCGTTCAAGGTGCCGATGAAACGACCGAGATTGAGCAGATCCTCTTCACCGTTATGAATGCCGGGAACATACACGTGGCGGATCCACATCTTGCGGTTGTGATCTGACAACCAGCGCGCCAGCTTCAAAGTGCGGTCATTGGATTTGCCAGTAAGCTTGATATGTGCCTCATTATCAATATGCTTCAGGTCCAGCATAACCAGGTCCGTTACATCCAACAGATCATTGATCTTATCGCCTTCATTATAACCGTTGGTGTCCAGGGTCGTATGCAGATTCCAACGTTTCTTCACTTCTGTGAACAGCTGCTTCACGAAATGTGCCTGCAGCGTCGGCTCTCCACCTGATACCGTTAGTCCGCCTCCGGAGCTGCGGTAATAGTGCAAATAAGGTTTGATCTCTGCGAGAACTTCCTCCAGGCTCATTTCTTTGCCTTCATTAAGCTCCCAGGTATCCGGATTGTGGCAATATTGACATTTGAGCAGGCAACCCTGCATGAACAATACAAAGCGAATACCAGGCCCGTCAACGGTTCCAAAGGTCTCCAAGGAGTGTATGCGTCCATTAGCCATCTGATATCATCCTCTCTCCACGACTGACTAAAGCCCTCGCTTCATTAAAAGCTGCCTGTATCAGGAACAGTCGTTCTGCAGAATCGCGGGGCTTTAAACTTAAAATTTAAAGTATTCTTTAACAAGATAGTACCGCCCTTGAGACAAGGGCGGTATCTCCTTGCAGTATTTCACTGTATATCTAACTCAAGGTGACAAGTAATGAAATTACATTGCACCATGGAAGGTACGGGTAATGACGTCCATTTGTTGTTCACGGGTCAGCTTGATGAAGTTAACAGCATAGCCGGATACGCGGATAGTCAATTGTGGGTAGTTCTCTGGGTGCTCCATAGCATCCATCAATTGTTCGCGGGCAAATACGTTAACATTCAGGTGATGACCTTTGCTGTTGAAATATCCATCCAGCATCGATACCAGGTTGGATTTACGTCCTTCTTCTTCTTTGCCCAGTGCTTTAGGCACGATGGAGAAGGTGTTGGAGATTCCATCCAAGCTGTCTTCGTACGGCAATTTGGCTACAGAGCTCAGGGAAGCCAAAGCACCTTTCTTGTCACGACCATGCATTGGGTTCGCACCAGGTGCGAATGGTTCGCCCTTCTTGCGTCCATCAGGTGTAGTACCTGTTTTCTTACCGTATACTACGTTAGAAGTGATTGTCAATACAGACTGTGTTGGCAGAGCATCACGGTAAGCATGGTTCTTGCGGATCTTGGTCATGAAGGATTCAACCAGATCTACTGCAATATCATCAACAGCGTCGTCATTGTTACCGTAGCAAGGGAATTCACCTTCGATTTCGAAATCAATTGCGATACCTTGTTCGTTGCGGATCGGTTTAACCTTAGCGTATTTAATGGCACTCAGGGAGTCGGTTGCTACCGACAGACCAGCGATACCACAAGCCATGGTGCGCAGGATATCACGGTCATGCAGAGCCATTTCGATACGTTCGTAAGAATATTTGTCATGCATATAGTGGATCACGTTCAAGGTGTTCATGTACAGCTTAGCAAGCCAATCCATCATTGGATTGAAACGTTGCATAACTTCATCGTAATCCAGGTATTCGGAAGTAATGCGTGGCAGTTCAGGTCCTACCTGTACGCCGGACTTCTCATCCACACCACCATTGATTGCATACAGCAATGCTTTGGCCAGGTTGGCGCGAGCTCCGAAGAACTGCATTTGTTTACCGATACGCATAGCGGATACGCAGCAAGCAATACCGTAATCGTCGCCGTAGATTGGACGCATCAGATCATCGTTCTCATATTGAATGGCACTGGTTTCGATCGAAACCTTGGCACAGAATTTCTTGAAGCCTTCTGGCAATTTCTCGGACCACAGAACTGTCAGGTTCGGTTCTGGTGCAGGTCCCAGGTTGTACAGAGTGTGCAGGAAGCGGAAGCTGTTCTTGGTTACACGTGTTTCGCCATTAACGGACATCCCACCGATGGATTCTGTAACCCAAGTTGGGTCTCCACTGAACAGATCATTGTAATCAGGTGTGCGCAGGAATTTAACAATACGCAGCTTCATAACGAAATGGTCAACCATTTCCTGAGCTTGCTCTTCAGTCAATGTGCCTTCTGCAACGTCACGTTCTACATAGATATCAAGGAAGGAAGATACGCGTCCAAGGGACATGGCCGCACCATTCTGTTCTTTGATCGCTGCAAGGTAACCGAAGTATACCCATTGGAAAGCTTCTTTAGCTGTGTTGGCTGGTTTGGAAATATCAAAACCATGCATTTCAGCCATTTTCTTCAGTTCGCTCAGTGCGCGAATCTGCTCGGAAACTTCTTCACGAAGACGGATAACCGGTTCATTCATCGAATCCACTTCAAGATTCTTCAGATCCTGTTTCTTTTCTTTGATCAGGAAATCAATTCCGTACAGAGCCACACGACGGTAGTCGCCGATAATACGGCCACGGCCGTAAGCATCAGGAAGACCTGTGATGATACCCGCTCTGCGGGCTGCTCTCATATCATCGGTATATGCATCAAATACGCCTTGGTTATGCGTTTTGCGAATGTTCGTGAACAGATCAACAATTTCCTGCGGAAGCTCGAAGCCATAAGCTTTACAAGCATCGATCATCATTTTGATGCCGCCGAAAGGCTGAATGGAACGTTTGAAAGGCGCATCAGTTTGAACACCTACAATTTGTTCCTTGTCTTTATCAATATAACCTGGTTGGTGGGAAGTAATAGTGGATACAGTATTAACATCCACATCAAGCACACCGCCGTTGGCAATTTCTTGCTTGGTCATTTCAGATACGATTTTCCAGAGTTCCTTGGTATTCTCAGTAGCTCCGGCCAGGAAATCCTCTTTGCCCAGGTAAGGCAAAATGTTCTTTTCGATAAAATCATTTACGTTTACTTTTCTTGCCCATTTACCTTTATTGAATCCGCGCCATCCCGACTTAACCTCTTGTACATCTTTTTCAATCACCGACATTGCTAAATCCCTCCATTTATATTTATATTTTTGTAGAGATCGCGGGCTTGAAGGTTAATCCCGTGTCTCGCGTGATCCCTCTGAAAATGAAATGGTTGTAATAAAATTCACAATCACTATTCCATAACCGGGACCGTTGTCTATATATACATTTTAGTTTGTTTTCTGAAAAAAGACTGTGACAAATATCACCTTTTCGGTGATATTTGTCACTCTTGATGTGCTTGTAAGCCTCATTGTACTCTGCTTAACGGATATTTAGTTTTCAAAGTTGCCATAGAACGCGTTGCGGTATACATCAGCCAGCTCAGTAACCAGCGGAAGCTTAGGATTGGCAGTGGTGCATTGGTCTTCAAACGCACGGTCAGCCAAGTAGTCTACGCGTGATTCGAAGTCCTTAGCGTCGAAGCCAAGCTCCTGGAACGACTCTTCGATGCCAAGCTTCTTGTTCATCTCACGGATAGCATTGATCAGGCTTGTTACGCCTTCTTCCGTTGTGCGGGCAGGCAACCCCAGAATGCGGGCGATTTCGGCATAACGCTCGTCAGCTACGAAATGCGAGTATTTCGGGAACGAAGCGAATTTCGTTGGTTTCTTCGCATTGTAACGGATAACGTGCGGCAACAGGATCGCATTGGTACGGCCATGTGCGGTGTGATACTGTCCGCCCCATTTGTGCGCCAAGCTGTGGTTAATTCCCAAGAAGGCGTTGGCAAATGCCATACCGGCCAGTGTCGATGCATTATGCATTTTCTCACGGGCAAGCTTGTCGGCTTGCAATGCGGATTTCTCAAGATATTGGAACACCAGTTGAATCGCTTTGATGGCCAGACCATCAGTGTAATCACTTGCCATTACAGATACATAAGCTTCGATAGCATGAGTCAATACGTCCATGCCTGTATCAGCTACAGCAGTCTTAGGCAGGCTGTATACAAATACTGGGTCAATAATGGCAACATCCGGTGTCAGCTCATAGTCAGCCAGCGGATATTTCACGTGGTTCTCACCGGTTTTGTCTGTGATAACCGCGAATGAGGTCACTTCCGAACCTGTACCCGAAGTTGTTGGAATCGCTACGAATTTCGCTTTGTTGCCCAGTTTAGGGAATTTGTATACCCGTTTGCGGATATCCATAAATTTCTGTTTCAGACCGTTAAAGTCAGCATCCGGGTGTTCATAGAACAACCACATTCCTTTGGCTGCGTCCATAGGGGAACCGCCACCCAGTGCGATGATGCAGTCCGGCTGGAATCTGTTCATCATAGCTGTACCTTTTTCGACTGTAGTAGTCGATGGATCCGGTTCAACTTCCGAGAAGACCTCAATGGCTACCGGAGTTTGACGTTGACGCAGGTAATGTTCTACTCTTTCCACATATCCGAGCTTAACCATCACTGGGTCTGTGATAATAGCAACGCGTGTAATATCAGGCATTTTGGTCAGGTATTGGGTAGAATCCTTCTCGAAGTAAATCTTATCCGGCACTTTAAACCATTGCATATTCACGGTACGACGGTTCACCCTTTTCACATTGATCAAGTTAATGGCGGTAACGTTCTGCGATACCGAGTTGCGTCCATAAGATCCACAGCCCAGTGTCAGTGAAGGGATATTAGTGTTGTAAATATCGCCGATTGCGCCGTGCGTAGAAGGCGAGTTCACAAGAATACGTCCAGTCTGCAGACGGTTCGAGAATTTCATGATGACTTCTTCATTGTTGGAATGGATCGCCGAGCTGTGGCCCATGCCTCCGAATTCAACAACCTGAGCAGCGCGTTCGATGCCTTGGTCAGCATTCTTCACCTTGTAGCAAGCCAGAACCGGGCTCAGCTTCTCAGCCGACAGCGGATATTTGGTGCCTACGCCTTCCAGCTCGGCCACGAGAATCTTGGTGCCTGCAGGAACCTGAATACCGCACATTTCAGCGATCTTAGTAGCGGATTGTCCAACAATTGCCGGGTTGACCGCACATTTCTCAACGTTCATTGCACCGGAAGTCAATTTGGCGGCTTCTTCTTTATTAACGAAGTAACAGCCGTTGGCAATCATCTTCTTCTTCACTTGGTCAAAAATTGCTTCTTCTATAATAACGGCCTGCTCAGATGCGCAGATCATGCCGTGGTCGAACGATTTCGAAAGAATAAGGTCAGTAACCGCCTGGTCAATATCAGCGCTCTTCTCGATGAAGGCAGGAACGTTACCAGGACCTACGCCCAGTGCCGGTTTGCCGCAGCTGTAAGCCGCTTTAACCATTGCCGATCCGCCGGTTGCCAGGATCAAGGCCACATCCGGGTTGTTCATCAATGCGTTTGTTTTGTCCATGGTCGGCATTTCGATCCATTGGATGCAGTTCTCGGGAGCGCCTGCTGCCACAGCAGCGTCACGAAGAATTCTTGCTGCTTCCGAACTACAGTGTTGCGCCGAAGGGTGGAAACCGAATATAATTGGATTACGTGTCTTCGCAGAGATCAACGCTTTAAACATCGTGGTGGATGTTGGGTTGGTTACCGGAGTGATACCCATTACGATACCGACAGGCTCGGCAATCTTCTGGAAGCTTTCATAAACGTTGTCTTCAATCACGCCTACGGTCTTGTCATATTTGATTCCGTGCCAGATATATTCAGTGGAGAAGATGTTCTTGGTGATCTTATCCTCGTATACCCCGCGGCCCGTTTCTTCGACAGCCAGTTTCGCCAAATACATGTGTTTATCGAGTCCTGCTAATGCCATAGCATGAACGATTTTATCCACCTGTTCTTGGTCCAGCAACATAAACTCATCCAAAGCTTTCTTGGCTTTATCAACTACCGTTTGAATATATTCTTCAGCGGTAGGTTGTTTAACTTGGGCGGCGACTTCGTTCTTAACTGCCATCTCCCTCGTCCTCCTGTCAATTTTTAGGTTGTTTTTCTCTACACATTTATCTTAACACATCTTTTCTAATATGCATAGTGAAATCTTTCACATACTTTAAATATTTTTTTGATTTGTTTTCAAAGCGCTTTCATTCGATCAAATTTCGGTTTATTTTACATTTATTATTTAAATTTAAGCGGCGTTGATTTTCCTCACAAACAATAAGGAGGTGTCCCAGGCAGCCTTTTATGGCTTGCGGGACACCCCCTTAGGGTTGAAGCAATTCAATTTCCCAAAGTTTCACAAGGAACTATTCTACTTTAATTGCATCAAAGAATTTCTCTTGCACGGCTTTTGCTGCAGCATCCAATTGAGTCTTGGAATCTGTTCCTTTCTTGGAGAACAGTTCCTGAATGACATTGGACATTGTTCCATAGTAGTCCTGTGTGCTGAATTGCGCTTCCGGTTTGGCATCCAGCAGAGCCATAATGCCCGGGCTGTATTGGTAGACGTTGTCGTACTTGTCATAAACAGCTGTAGTCTTCTTGCCATACTCTGAATCAGCGGAGTAATAGTCCAGAAGCGGCGGTATGAAGTATTTGCCGTCCGCTTTGCGTTGCTTCAGCACGGCGTCCAGGGACTCCAGGTATTTATCGGAGAAATAATCGAATGTAATATAGCGGAATGCCATTTCCTGCTCGTCTTTTGTAGCATTCGGATTGATGACAAGGTAATCGCCGCCGAGAACGCCGGTATGCTTGCCGCCTTTTTCCATAGCTGGCATTGGATAGGTAAGCACATCCTCCGGTTTCAATGCGCCTTGGTTCAGCGCTTGTTCAATTACACCATCGGAGCCAGCCATAACCATAGCTGTACGACCTTGCTGGAACGCCCCTACAGCATCTCCCCAGCCTAGTGCCCAGTCCTGAGGAACCGCATTGGCTTCCCATCTAAGTTTCTTGTAGAAGTCCAGCGCCTTCACGCCAGCATCGGAGTTGAAGGTTGCGACTACTTTGCCGCCTTCCACCTTCTGAATATCTCCGCCTGCTTCGAACAGGAAGTTGGTCCAGTTCCAGCCTGCTTCTGTGCCTTTACCCATGGGAGCAATACCGGAAATCCCTTTTTTGGTATCCGTTACCCCTTTGGCGGTATTCAGCATGTCTTCCCAGGTCCAATCCATTGGAGGAATGGCAACCCCTTTTTCATCAAGCATTTTCTTATTGATCATGGTTGCGGTAACATAACCTTTTTGTGTAACACCAAATACTTTGCCGTCAATAATGAACTGATTCTGCAGCACTGGATTGATTTGATCCTTGAATTCATATTTGTTCCACAGATCGGTTATGTCGGCAACCCAGCCTCTCTCCACCAGGAACTTGGCTTCCGTAGCATAGGTGTTGAAGAAGGTTGGTGCTTCGTTCGCAGCCATCTTCACTCCTATCTCGCTCAAGTTGTACTGCCAGTCGTCTTTTACGATTTCCACATTCGGATATTCTGCTTGGAATCGTTTGATCTTGATATCTTCCTGCGCTCTCATTTCGGTCAAGTCCGGCGTAGGATAGTGGATTTTGATGGTTACTTTTCTCTGTGTGATATCATCAGCCGGCGCATTCGTGGCACTGCCTGTGTTATCTGTAGTGGCAGCCGTCGCTTCCGGTGAAGCATTCCCTCCCTTGTTCCCTTGTGCGTTGTTGTTATTGTTGCCGCCACAAGCGGATAACAACGAACCGGCCACAAGGAGACATGCTAATACGCTGGAAAATTTACGCATTGAAACTCCCCTTTTCAATTCATAATGATCTTACAACTTCATCATAGAAGAGTAATCCTTTACAAACGAGGTGCATTTATATTACTTTCATGTGCAGGTTTACGATCCGTGATTAAATCTCTCAGCTGCCGTTATCCCTTGACCGCCGACAAAGCTACACCGCGCATGATAAATTTCTGAAAAATCAAGAAGACTACAATCGGCGGCAGCGACACAATAAAGAGAATGGCAAATTTAACGTTGGCATTGAGTGCCTTCACATTAATAACGTACTTATAGATGGCTGTCGCCAGCGTATACTTCTCGTCGCTATGCATAACCAGTGATGGCCAATACCAGTCATTCCATGCCGTGGAGAAGATAAAGATCGCCAGTGTAGCAAAGATTGGAATGGACAAGGGGACGGCAATCGAGAAAAAGCTACGCGGCTCCGAGGCTCCGTCAATTCGTGCAGCTTCAAAAATCTCAGGGTGCAGCCCGTCAAAGAAATTCTTCAGCAGCAGGAAGTAAAAGGTGTTGGCACCCGCAGGCAGCCAGAAGGCCGCGTACTGATTAAGCAGGCCGAGCTGCTTCAGATTGACGAAATTCGGAACCATATAACTGGTAGCCGGAATAAACAACGTCATCAGGAAGAAGAAATAGAACGCTTTTCTATAAGGCACATTCATCCGGGAAATACTGAAGGCCGACATTCCCAGTACGACCAGCGTTATCAGCATATTCCCCACAAAAATATAAAGCGTATTTCTGAGATACATGGGCAGATCGATATAATTCATCGCAGCCTTAAGGTTGTCGAAGTGCCATTCCTGCGGGAAAAAATGCGGCGGAAACGTGTTGACCTCCTGATTGGATTTCAGCCCGTTGAACATCATCATCAATATGGGATAGAGCATGGTGTACACCATGATTAGGATGACTAGCACCATCAGCCCGTAAACGATCCGGTTGCTTGTTTTCTTCAAATCATGTTCGGAGAGAATTCCTCTATCTGCACTCTTCATGTTAGTTGTCCTCCTTGTTAAGCTTGAACTGTAAAATGCCCAAACCGCCCAGGACGATAAACATCAGCATGCCAAGCGCAGTAGCTGTTCCATAATCGAGTCTTGTAAATGCATATTTCACCATAAGCAGCGCATAGGTCAGCGTAGTATTGTTAGGACCGCCGTCTAGAAGCGCCATTTGTGATTGATAGCCTTGTGAGGTGCCTATCACCTGGAGAATCAGCATCAGGATGATCAGATTACGCAGCGAAGGCAGTGTAATGTGGCGGATACGCGCCCAAACACCCGCTCCGTCGATTTCAGCCGCTTCATACCAGTCGCGCGGAATACTGAGCACAGCCGCCAGATATATCAGCATCCCCGAGCCGAACTGCTGCCAGGTCTCCATGAATACGAGCGAGATCATCGACCACTTGATATCCGTCAGGAAGGACACCTGAGTCAACCCCAGCGAACCTATCACTGCATTGATCGGGCCTACCGGATCATACAGCCATCTCCACAAGCCATATAGAACCACACCGGGCACAACAAACGGCAGATAAGCCGCTACGCGCACAAACCCTCCGAATCTGCGCAGCTCTGAGATCATAATGGCAAAAGCAATCGGCACCCAGAATCCGATGACCAGACACAGCACCATGTAATACAGGGTGTTCTTCACCGCTGTCCATACATCCGGATCCGTGAGTGCTCTGGCATAGTTATCCAGACCGACAAAGGTATTTCCTTTGACAAAGTCAACGTGATAGAAGCTGTACATCATTCCTTTAAAAATAGGAACCCACATAAACATGACAAAAATAATGATGGCAGGCACCAGGAACATATATCCCCAGAAGTTTTTTTTCCAGCGGTTTTGTTTGTACGGTTTAGTCTCCTTCTGCACCGGCAGGGTTTCATTTAGACTAGCAGTTTGGTTCATCAGGCTCCCTCATTCCTTTGGTCTTCAGCATTTATGGCAATATACTTCCTACCTTAAATTGTAGAAAATGAGGGTGGCATTGAACATGTCTAAATCTACCGAGAGTAGTGAGTGTTCTTACTTCTTCAATTCGCTCGGGCTGATCCCATAATACTTTTTGAAAATCTTGCTGAAATGCTCCGGGGATTCATAGCCCACCCGTTCCGCAATTTCGTAACGCCGGAGGTCCGTATTCAGAATCATCTCCCTGCTATCCTCCATCCGCAGCTTAATGACGTATTCCCACAGGTTGTAACCTGTATTTTTCTTGAACAGATAGCTTAAATAATTGGGGCTGACATGATTTTTCCGGGCTACTTCGTGAATGGTCAGCCCTTTCTGCGCGTAATTCGCTTCTATATAATCCTTCGCTTTCTGCACAATCAGATTGCTTCTCGTATGCAGTTCCTCCGGCGACGGGTCTGCGGCATAGTTGTTCCAATTGAAATCCCCGTAGTAGAACACATAATGGTCATTATGCTCCTTGTTCCAGTGAATGGCCTTGGAGGCCTGACGGTTCAATACATCCATGAAGGAAATTCCTTTGAGAATCTGGCTGATCCCGATGACAGCATGCAAATGCAGAAATTTATGAATGTTAAAGTGAAGGCTACGTCCCATTACATCCAGCCGGTTGATCTGGCCTGCGGAGGTTTCCTCATAGTTCTTCTCATTCCACTGAAGAATCAGTGTGATTTCTTCGTCAGGGGAATAAAAAGCAATCGAGCTCCACTCCTGATCCAGCAGCTCCTTGGCAATGTTCAGGGCCCCATACCGCAGCAGGCTAAGGTCCTGTTCTGTATATTTGTCGCCTTGCCCCTCATCCGAATGGGTAATCTTGATCTTAATCACGGAGAAATAAGGCCCCTGCAGCTTCAGGTCATCCAGTTTCTGCATACGGCTGCCATCAGCGAGCACCCCGCCCGGTTTCACCATCAGCTCATTGAGCAGTTCGCTGTATTCCGGGAGCGGTTCCTCCAGGCGGAAGCTATCCCCTATGCCGGCCATAAAGGTGGCCAGCTCCGGGGAGGGTTTATCCATCTTGAGCAGCACATTGCGCACCGAATCCAGAAACTGCTCACTGTGCAGCGGCTTGATTAAATAATCCTTGGCACCCAGCCTGACAGCCATTTGGGCATATTGAAAGGTCTCATGGGCGGAATTACAATGGTCTGCACCCATGGCTTGGTTAGCTTGGCATGCTGCATCAGCTCGATGCCGCTCATCGCACCCATCTGGATATCGGTAACCAGCAAATCGATTTCCTCCATCCGGATGCAGTCCAGAGCTTCATAACCGCTGTGGGCTGTATAGATATGATCAATGTCCAGCCCGGAGGAAGATAGCAGGCTGCTGAGTCCTTTGCAAATCAAAGGTTCGTCGTCCACAATAATAATGTTGAACATATCCGCGCTCTCCTTTTTTACTCTGAATTTCCCGATCTCGGGAGTTTAACCGTCACCCTAGTACCGCCTTCCTTGCGGGGGGCATAAGCAATGCCGAATTCCGGTCCGAAATGCAGATGAATCCGCTGGTTAATATTACGGATCCCATAGCCGCTGGCGGGATTCGGGCTATCATCGTTCAGGACATGTGCTATCGCTTCATAATCCACCGACTTATAACCGTTATCCTCGATGGAAATGAGAACTGACTCCCCCAGTGCTATGGCGCTGATGATGATTTCGCCGTCCTCGCCCATATTTTTGACACCGTGAATAATAGCATTCTCTATTAAAGGCTGCAGGGTAATCTTGGGAATTAAATTGCTTTTGGTCTCTGACGCAATGTTCCACACAATGCTGAAGACATAATCATAACGGTGCTGCTGCAGCTTGATATAGGCGGTTGCATGCTCCAGCTCCTCCTCCAGCGTAATCAGCTCACGCCCCCGGCTAAGGCTGATCTTCATCAGCTTGGACAGCTCCTTGATCATTTCAGCGGATTCCAGGTTGCCTTCCAGCGAGCTTTTCCAATAGATGCTCTCCAGCGTGTTGTATAGTAAATGGGGGTTAATCTGCTGGTACAGCAGCTGCAGCTGTGATTCCTTCTGTTTCAGCTCCATCTGGTACTTATATATAATCAGTCCGTTCAACCGGCGGGCCATATCATACGTGGAATCTATGAGTACACTGACCTCATCGTTGCTGCCCCTGCGCGGCGTCTCCGGCACCCGGTTGCCCGGCTCATATTTGCGGACGAAGAAGGCCAGCTTCTGTAGCGGTGTCATTAATGACCGCCAGAAATACGTTATAATAATAAGCCCGAAAAGGGCATAGGCAATCGTTATGTATTGGATAACCCGCTTCATTTCGTTCTGCTGCTGGAGCAGCGCTCTTACCGGGACTTTATAGACCAGCTTCTGACCGAGCGAATGGTTGTTGTTCACCACATAAATGAAATCTGCAGTAATAAAATCCTCGATCCCCTCCGGATCTCCGGCCACGGAATCGTTAGGCAGATCAATCACTTCACCCATTGTATCCGTTGTGGAGGCAAGCACACGGTTATTGCGATCCGTCAAATAAATCTCCCCGTCCGGCAGCGAAATGGATTTGAGCGACTCCCCGATTTTGGATTCCATCTTAGTAACGACCAGCACACCGATGGAATTAGCTCCCCTGTATATATTATTGACCGCCCTTACATAGGTAAGTGTCTTCGAATCCTCGGCCTGTGGACTCAGTTTGTCCGTAAACATGAGGTAACCGCGGCCTTTCTGCCTTACCGCTTCCTGGAACCAATACGGTTCCTCCCCTGTGGTGAAAAAATAGACGCTCGCCTTCTTCACCTGCGGGAAATTAGGTGCAAAAAAATAATTATCCTCCGGATCATAAATATAAAGGGAGTAATAGATTCCCTCCCCATGCTCGGCACCCTGGGAATAGCTGACCAGCAGCTTCTCAATCTGTTCGTACCTCTGCACCCGATCCATGATAGGATCAGTGCCAGTCATATTAATTTGCTGAATAAGCGCGTTCTGGATAATCGTTGTAGTGATTTTGCTGACGGTATCCATATCTCGATTAATAATCGTGAAATTCTGCTTATTCAGTTCTACATAGGCATTGGTAACATGGCGTTTGAGGATGGCCTCGGCCTTCATATTGCCGTAGCTGTTCAGAATCAGAATGGGGGAAATCATTATCAGGAACAGCAGGATAAGCTGCTGCTTGACATTCAGCCTAACAATCGGCTTGATAAGCGCAGACCACATCTATACACACCTCCAGCTTCAATAATATATCAGAAGGAAAACGGCTAACCTATGTTTATTTTAAAGTTTATTATGGTTATTTGTATGTATTTTGTGGTTGCTGCACACCAAAAAGTGCGTACAACGGAGTCGAAGTACGCACTGGAGGTCCATTTATTTATTACAGCACATGCAAACCCGGAATCACGAGATCCGCTTCCTTCAGAACCTCGCGGCTGCCTATGCCGACTACCTTCATTCCAGCAGCTTGGCCTGCCTGCACTCCCGCTTCCGCATCCTCGAATACGATGCATTCCTCCGGCAGCAGCTGCAGCTCGCGGCATGCAATCAGGAATACCTCGGGGTCGGGCTTGGCAAGCGCTACCTTGTTGCCGTCAACAACCGCATCAAACAGCTCGGTAATGTTCAGTTTGTTCAGAATAAATTCCGCGTTCTTACTGGCTGAACCGAGCGCAATACCTACTCCACGTGCTCGGAGTCCAGTTAGGTAGGCCTTGACGCCCGGGAGCAGCTCCGACTCATCAAGCCGGGAAATGTACTCCACATACAGACGGTTCTTGTTGTCTGCCATAACCACCTTCTCCGCTTCCGGGAATTCCAGCCCGCCAATCTCCAGCAGGATATCGAGCGATCTCATCCGGCTCACGCCTTTGAGACGTTCGTTGTGCTCCTCTGTAAATTTGAAGCCAAGCTCATCCGCCAGCTTCGCCCAGGCCAGATAATGGTATTTGGCAGTATCGACGATGACGCCGTCCAGATCAAAGATGGCGCCTTTCATATTTTGCAGCATGGATTGATTTCCTCTCTGATTATATATTTATGGCTTCATATCAAGGCTGTCGTCAAGGCCAGCCGGAGCACACCGCCCGGAGGACATGCTTCTTCCTCTCTGTCTTGCACAGTGAAGAGCACAGGGCTGCTGTTGGCGGCAGCCGCACTGACAGTAACCTCATCCCGGCTAATCCGCAGCCTGAAGGTTTCACCCCGCAGGACAATCGGAAGTTCAACCGCCTGCCAGTGCTGCGGCAGCGACGGATTGATCCGAACGGTGGCCCCGTCGACATTCACGCCCGCGAAGCCAAGCACCGCGGCCATCCATGCCCCGCCGTTCGCCGCAGGATGTGTGCCGCCGATATAAAGTCGCCTACATACTGCTTCGACTCCCCGGTCAGATCCACAGTGGCCGTGCGCATGAAATAGGGATATCCCCAATCCGGCGAGCCTATATCTGCAGCAACCAGTGCGTAAATGCACGGGCTGAGACTGGAACCGTGCTCGGTGCGCGGCTCGTAAAATTCCCAGTTCGCCTGCTTCACTTCCTTCGTGAAGGAATGCTTGAACAGGTTCAGCATAAGCACTACGTCCGCCTGCTTCAGAATGGTTGTCGTTGTAGCCAGTCCGTTGCCGCCGCCCCAATATTCTTGCTTATTTAACACGCGGGATTTCAAATCGGCCAGCGCAACCTCTTCCAGGCTGAAATAACGGTCAAACTGCTCGATAATGAGACTATCCGGATCAGGCTGCGGAACATATAAATGCTCCAGCATGACCTTAACTTCTGTGAGGAAAGGTCCGCCGCTGAATTGTTCAGACAGTTCTTGATATAGCGAAGGGTGTTTCTGTCGCAGCAGTTCGGCTGTACGAAGGGCAATATCCAAGGTCTCCTTGATTAGCGCATTGGTGAACGCATTATTATTTACGCGCTCATGATATTCATCCGGACCCGTAACATCCAGGATTTCATAACGTTGTTTGACCGGATTGTAGTAGGCGTAAGAGTAGAAGAAACGGGCGCACTCCCAGATGACTTCGGCCCCTCCGTCCGCAAGCAGACTGTCATCACCGGTAAACTGCACATATTGCCAGATTCCGTGCACAACGTCTGCGCTGATATGCACCTGCTTGTCGCGGAAATACGTCCGCATCGGACGTCCGGTAAACACATCATTAACATTGAACAAGGTACAGGCGTCATCGCCGGTATCCTGGCTCTCCCAGGCATAGAATGCCCCAAGGAAGCCATATTCTGCTGCCTTGCGGCGCGCTCCGTTCAGGGTATGAATCCGGTACATCATCAGATTGCGGGCAACCCTTGGATCACTGTGGAGGAAAAAAGGAAGCATGAACATCTCTGTATCCCAGAACACGGCACCCTTATATACTTGACCTGATAATCCCCTGGCAGGGATGGACACCTTCTCCGACTCGGATGGCGCGATGATCAGCAACTGATAGATGCTGTATCTCAAGGCAAATTGGGCGGCATCGTCACCTTCAATCACCACGTCGCTGCGTGACCATCTCTCCTCCCACAGCTGACGGTGAGTCTCCAGCAGTCCGGCGTAGCCGAGCTGTTCTGCAGCTCTGGCTGCCATTTCCGCCTCTGCCTCCGGTTCGCTGACGTCATGCCCCGTATATACGGCAGCATATTTAAACCACTCATATGTCTTACCCGCAAGGGCGTCAAAAGAAATCCGGCGCATGGTGCCCGGCGTATCCATTTGCTGCTCACCAAAGCTGAATACTGCTGTCTCCGCTACAGCTACCGTGATTCCCAATTCACCGGTAATAGCGGATGAAACCAGCACATTCTGCTTCAGTTGTTCCAGCCGGCTGAAAAGATGCGGACCGTTGATATCCCACACCTCTCCATCAATTCCGGTATCAATAACCACCCGGCAGTCCTGTGTGCAACGGACCGTAAAGCGGCCGGCCAGAAGGTGCAGGTTATCCGCACTTGCAAAACGCTCTGCCGTGAAGGTTAATGTCTCCCCTTCAGAGATGCTGTACACAGTCTCACGCTTATGGATCGCGCTGCGGATATCAAGCTCCTGGATGTGGGCCAAAAGCTCCGCATCCAGAACATCAAGCGGCTGGCCGTTGCAGGTCAGCCGGGTAAACAGCCCGTTCGGGGCATTTACCGGCTCTCTCCATTGATCTCCCGCTTTGTCGTATAGCCCGGCTAGTGTGACTGCGACAAGCTGTTCCTTGCCGAACTCCTCCAGCGTACCGCGGTATCCCAAATAACCGTTGCCAATCATGTATTTATTCCCGTTAGCCGTTACTAGTGAGGAATCGAAATGCCCTTCTTGGACTGTCCAGTTCAACCTGCAATCATCCCTTCACCCAGCGGAAGCACCTGACCGGAGGCATCCACCTTAATATTCTGCCCATTCACGATAACTTCGGCACTTCCGCCATTCAGTGACGTTAGCGTTACCTTGTTCTTGTCAACGACAATGCGCAGCAGTACACCTTCAACCATCACCTGGAAGCTGTATGAGGTCCAGCGCTCCGGCAGCGTAGGCTGGAAGGACAAACGCGGGCCGTCTGAACGCATGCCACCGAAACCGTATACGATGTTCATCCAGGCTGCGGCAATCGAAGTGGTGTGAAGCCCTTCGCGCGTATTGCGGTTGTAGTTGTCCAGATCCAGGCGTGTGGCAAATTCAAAGAACTGGTAGGCTTCTTCAGGCTTGCCGATTTCACTTGCGAGTATGGAGTGAATCGAAGGTGAGAGTGAAGACTCATGAATGCATCTCGGCTCGTAATACTCGTAATTGGCAAGCTTGGCTTCTTTGGAGAACTGCCCGCTGTACAGGAACATGAACATCAGCACATCCGGCTGCTTAATCATGTCATACCGGTACAGCCGGTCATAAGACCAGTTCGAGTAGAGCGGAAATTCAGTCACAGGAATGGAATGAATATCAATATGCGGCATATCAAAGAATCCGTCATGCTCCTCGTACACTCCGGTTTCTTCATCCACCGGAATCCGCATATGCTCTGCCTTGGAGCACCAGTCGGTGAGTTCCTCGTCACGTAGCGCAGTCTTCGCTGCAACCTCGGCATATTCTGCCGGTGCCTGCTCTTTCATCAGGCGGAGCGTCTCCAGGGTATATTCGAAGGATTGCTTGGCCATGAGGTTAATGTAACAGTTATTGTTCACCATCAATTGGAATTCATCAGGGCCCATAACTCCGAAATAGCCAAATTCCCCGGTCCGCTGGCCCCATTGACCGCGTGTGGCATAGAAGCGGCTGATCTGGATCAGCATTTCCGCACCTTTGGTATAGAGGAAAGATTGATCGCCTGTGTTCTTGACATAATGCCAGATTCCATAGGACACGGCAGTTCCTACATGCAGCTGCAGGTTGGAATGCTGCCATAGGTCGCAGCTCTCTGTTCCGTCAATGGTAGCAATCGGATAACAGGCGCCTTCACAATCGACATCCTTGGCACGCTGCATAGCCTCGCCCAGTGTCTTGTATCGGAACTCCAACAGGCTGCGGGCAGCCTTGGGATTATTGAACAAATAAAAAGGAAGGCAGTAAGACTCCGTATCCCAGAACGCCAGCCCACGGTAGACTTCACCCGTCAGCCCTTTGGCGCCAATATTAAATCCGGGATGATCGCCATGATAGGTCTGAAAGAGCTGGAAGATGCAGAAACGGATGCCCTGCTGATTCTCCGGATCGCCCTCAATACAAATATCGCTCGTCTCCCAGATTCCGTTCCAATAGGCCGTCTGTTCGGCGAATACATCAGCTTCATTAAGCTTGCCGGCAGTTGCCGCTAACTCCATGCCTTCATTCCACAGCCCGTCAGGCGTTCGGGAAGACTCACTGTCTGCACAGTTTACAGCCAGCTTTGTATAGTGGGCCGTTTCTCCTTGGGTCAGCTCCAAGGTGAAGTTCTGCCCGATAAATTTCTCACGGTCTACTCTTGTAGTCTGAAGTGGCTGCGAGGATTGCAAGGTGAAGCCGGAGAACAGCTTGTTCCCGGTGTTCACCGTACTTGCCATAATGGCGGTGACAGCCCCTTCCCCTTCACTACGGAGGTTATTCCACATACATTCGCCACGTTCCTCATGAATGATTCCGAAATCAAGCCCGGTGCAGATATCCACGCTCCCCGAGAAATTAAGCGGCTGGAATGCGACCTGCTGCAGGCCCAAATGGGACATCGTCATACTGACCAGACGCGTGAAGATTACCTTGAGTTTCTTGCCGTTCCCTAACGTCCATACCAGCTCTCGCCGGTAAGTTCCACTGCGGAGGTCCAGCCTGCGCACATAATCCGATATATGACTCTTGGCAAGGTCAAGCTGTTCCCCATCCAGAGTAATGCGGGTATACAGCCAGTCCACCGCATTCACCATGTAACGCAGGGAGCGGATAATGCCTTTATAAGGATTGCCGATATCTAGCTGTTCGTTTAAACCGTTGAAATAGCTGCCGAGCAGGGAATCACCGGAATAGCCCTCTTCCGCGTACCCGCGCACACCCATATACTCGTTCCCCAATGAAAAAATCGATTCCGAGGTCCGGTTCCGTTCCGCATCAAAGCCCTCTTCAATAATTGCCCACGGATCTACCTTTAGATATTTGTCCGCCACTTTAGCCATGTATGTTATCTCCTTCTCCTGAGTTGGGCCTGCTCCCCCTTTATTCATCCAAAAGAGAAGAGCGGACGCTCCTTCCAAGGATATCGTTCCTGCCCGGCAAGGCCAATGTCCGGCTGTAATGGAGTTATGTGCATTTATACGGAGATGGAAATGATCGATCCCTCCTAAACCCTCCCTTAGCCAAGGGAGGGCTGTTCCTTCGGAATACGCAAGAGCTTAAGGGCAAAGACGGGCTGTTCCCTCGGAATGCGCAAGACCTTATCCACAACAAAAGAAAATCCTATATAGACAAAAAAAGAGCTGTCTGCCGACAGCTCCCTGAGAATAAGTAATTACCCTATAACGATATCCGGGTTAATCATGGTTAGCTCCTTCTCCACCAGCCGGTAGCGGTGGTAAGCAATGGTGCAGTTCTGAGATGAAGGGTCTGAAGGGTTGTTAAAATAAGCAACCTTGAAGCCCCTGTCCAGACGTGCTACGTTATCAATGTTGACCGCCGTTCCCCGATCTACGATGCTGAAATGACATCCCGAGCTGTTAAGTGCCTTCACCCAATAACGGAGAAGACCCATAATATAATAGATACCGCCCCTTGTGTGTACTAAGATCGACTGAGATTCGTTCGTATTGCTCTTAAGAAACAAGATGTCCTGGAAGTCAACAGTGATGATTCCCGCAGACCCGTCGGCATTTCCCGTAACGGATAAATAACTCATGGAATCACCCTGCTTTCATTATTTTTTGAGAAGCTCGGCTGGAATATCGCCTTTGTACCAGATAAAGAAACAATTAACGCTTACTGTAGTTTTGGCTACAGCAGTCAAAAAATTAGCAACCAGATTCATGATTTCATCACCCTTCCGAGAACAAGTGTGAAGCTCTGGACAAGAAAACTAATTGAAAGTGCTATTGAAAGAATGAAAAAATTGCTTGCCACGAGCACAAGCGCAGCTAACTTCATATAAGGATAATATTTTGCCGGTATTCGCGATTGCTGTGCAATCCCCACTGGAGCGAGAAAAAAGACGATTACAAAAGCAATTAATGTCGCTGTAATCGTTACTCTTTGACTGAGATCAAGTAAGGTAATGACAGTAAAAACACCGGTGGAAACTAGTACACATTGCAGATTGGTCTTAAGATGCATACCTCCGGTCAACTGCCGAAGCAACGCAAAGGAAAGAAGAACAATGGCAGCTTCACTCGTATGTCCCGTAATGAAGGATAAAGCAAAGGTCGCAATGACAACAAACATTAGATTCAGCATCATGGAGATGGCAAATTTAAAAACCTCTACAGATGTAGGATGGTCCGGCACTGAACGCTTCAGTGAGACTGCCATTTTAAAAGCAAGCTGCTCAATCATTCATCTTTTCCTTTCTGACCGCATAGTAAAGTAGGAATAGTAGCGCTATTGGGAAGAACACAATGTAAAGGCGCATATCATCTTTATACAGTAAAAAAGAAAATAACAGCATAAACAACGTTATCAATCCAATGACGAACATGCCCTCCCAGCGCAGCCTTAACCTCTCAAAATCGAAAGTAAACCCGATAGCAAACTTGTACGAGAACCACGCCAAAAGAATGCACATCAACCCTGACATTGTTTGACCTGAATATTCGTAGATTAAAGAAGACTGGGCTTGGGGAATTGAGCCAAATACAAGCAATACTAATGATACTTGAATAATAGTAAACGCCATATATCCCGTAATCGATATAATAGCCGACCAAATAATTGGAATTCTAATGACAGTTGTCAGCAGCAAGATAAATAAAAACAGGTTAACGATAGGCACCAGGTATGCTAGGTCCAGCTCATTGCGAAGCACATAACTCTGTAGATTCATCAGCAAGATAATGAACAAGGCCTGCCACAAATAGTCCGTTGCCTTCAATCTGAAGAAGGACATCATCATGGCGAAGATTCCCACCCCCTCAATCGTTGAGAACAACATAAACCCTGCGGGTTCCCACGACATCTCGCAACACCGCCTGACATTTTTTTCATTTTTTACAACTTCATTATAGTGCATGTCCCATATACTGTATAGTAAATTCTGGAGGATAATTATTGACAATTTAACGGCATGACAAACAGGCCCGATTGAAGTCGAAAACACTCCGAATCGGACCCGAATTATGACGAATTATGACGTTGCTATTGCTGCCCTCGCATACCCCTGAAGCTGAAGCCAGGAGGCGCAAGCGCCACTCCAGCCGCTCGTATGCAGCTGATCTTCTGCCAGCCCCAGACCGTGGCGGCCATGGGCATAGACGTGAAGGTCGAACGGAATCTCATGACGGCGCAGTGCGGCCGCAAACTGCAGGCTGTTCTCCACCGGCACGGAAGCATCCTCTGACGTATGCCACAGGAAGGTTGGAGGCGTTGCCGCAGTCACCTGCAGCTCGCTGCTCAGTCTGTTCACCAGCTGCTCATCCGGCGTCTGGCCGAGCAGATTCTCCTTGGACCCTTGATGCACATACGGCTCCTTCATCGATATCACCGGATAACAGAGGATCAGCAGATCCGGACGGCTGGATTCACGTTCCAGCGGCTCCTCTGCAGCGGCATTCCCCTCGTCGAACAGAACCCCTGCAGCAGATGCCAAATGCCCTCCGGCAGAGAAGCCGAGAATACCCAGCCGCTCAGGATCTATCCTGTATTCAGCTGCATGGAATCTTACCGTCCGCAGCGCTCGCTGCGCATCCAGCAGTGCACTTGGATATTGATAAGGTGCGACACGGTAGCGCAGCACAAAAGCCGAAATGCCCAAGCTGTTCAGCCACAGCGCAATCGGTTCTCCTTCATGAAATGCGCGCATGCCATACCCGCCGCCCGGACAAATAATGACAGCGGCATTGCGCTCTCCATCTGCCAGATATGCGGTAATTGCCGGAATATCCTCATCTGTTGTTCCTTTTGCCCCAGGAGCTCCATCCGGCCACAATAGTCTCATGTTCATAATGATCCCTCAAGCCTTTCTATTGATAGATTGATTATGGAGGAAACGCTTTCCTCTTCCGCTAATTAGTCTATCAATACGCCGGGAGACATGCAATGTCTAAGACCTTCCCCGATTGGCGAAGAACTGCCATTCTTCGTCAATTTCTTTTATTTTCGCTAATTTATGCTATAGCTCGCCCGTTTTCGCAAATATGCCTATAGGGCAAGCTGTGTCTGTAGTAGACAAGTCTGCATGGTTTCTTCACAGGATCCGCATAAAAAATACGGACCATTATCTGTTAATCATGGTCCGCACCTGTTAATCTTTAAATTAAGGCCTATAATACGCTTATAAGTCTAACAATCATATTAAATCTCACACTTTTGAAGTGAAATTTATCACAATGTTATAAATTCGACACTTTTTCACGAAATTCATTACCCATTAAAGAGGAATTTCAAGGTATAATTAATTTAAAATTTACTGAAAAACTGAGGGATTAAAGGGGATGTCGATTATGATTAAGGAACATTACAATGTCATCGAAGCCCGCGGAAATACAAACTGTTTCTCCGAACAGAACTTTAACCGACTTCTCGTAACCATGAAGGAACGGATGGTTCCTGAAGGTTCTCATCTATTTTGGGAAGGCGACTACTCGGATAAATTGTATTATCTCAAACGTGGACGTGTGAAATTAACCAAATCTACTGATGAAGGCAAGGAATTAATTCTGTATATGTATCAGGCAGGCGACATGGTCGGCCAGGCTGATCCCTTCTTCAGCACCAAGCATAGCTTCACCGCGGAAGTTATTGAGGAAAGTGAAGTTGGCGTAATTGAGCAGAAGGATCTGGAAATCCTCATCTGCCAGCATTGTGATTTCGCTATCGACTTCATGAAGTGGATGGGCATTCATCACCGTCTCACCCAGACCAAATTCCGCGATCTGATGATGTATGGCAAGCCGGGAGCACTCTGCTCCACCTTGATCCGTCTGGGCAACACCTACGGTGAGAAGAGTGGCGACAACGTTCTGATCAACAAGAAGATCACGCACACAGACCTCTCCAACATGATCGGCGCTACCCGTGAGAGCGTGAACCGGATGCTCAGCGATCTGCGCAAGAAAGACGCTGTAGAGTATGAGAACGGAATGATTGTCATCAAGAATCTTGGCATGCTTCAGGATATTTGCCACTGTGAGATGTGTCCTAACGAAATTTGCCGAATTTAAAGCCATAATCTAATACCCTCTATTCACCTCAATGAAACACATAATTATTATTTTTTCACACACCTTATAATAGAGCGGTCGAAGGCGCCTTTGGGCGTCTTTTTTTCGTTACTGCTTAGGTTCCAGCGAGGATTTAGAAGGTGACTTGAGAACGTTATGGGATGCGCTGTCTTAACTCAAGCTCCTCCCAAACTTCAGGTAAACAACGTCCTAGCGGACCGTATAGCCGCTATTTCCTCATTTCTGCGATACTTTTGAGTCTAACGGACCGCATAGCCGCTATATCATCAAAACAGACTATAAATAGTTGGTTTTCGCCTGAATAGGGGCTCCTGAGTCCGTTAGACTTGCAAAACAGCCTTTTCACAGCAAATAGCGGCTCCTGAGTCCGCAATAGTCTGAAGCTAAGTAACAGTTACTGGCGACGACCTTCATTGGTTATGCTTAGCCTCACCTAGGGTCAATCATTTGATTCCCGGGAATGTGCGGAATTTCCCATACACCCGTTTGACTTCGTCATAAAAATACAAAGAAAGCTTTAGGACAATGCATGATGTATGGGACCAAATCAAGAATATTCATAATTTCAACACGTATATTTCCTCGTCATCCTCGATTTCCCCTGTACTCACAAATCCAAGATTCTCATAAATATGTTTCCCTCTTGTATTCTCAGGCCCTGTAGATAGATGAATCTCCTTACAACCAAATCGATTTTTCATTTCTTCAATAATTAACGATAACGCCTGTTTTCCATAGCCCTTCCCCTGAAATTTTCTGTCAATCATAAATCTGCAAAGTTCATAAGATTCACTATCTTCAGGTAATCCATACATGGTAAAGCCAATTAATTCACATTATGCTCAATTGCTTTGATTATCCAGTTACCTTCATAGAATGACTCTACAATCGAATAGGCATTGGAAGCAACAAATTCTTCCCCTAGCGTATGCTGATTATCCGCATTTGTAGTCAACAATATCACTTTCACCCAATTTTCTTTTGTTACTTCAACAAGTTCCATTAGTCTATCACCCCTTAAATCATTTTAAAATATACCAATTTTTCTACGGTTGACTAATCTACTAACGTTCCTATGCAAGAAGAAACGGCTTCGCCGTCCTATGCAAGAGGCGGCAATCGTTTCTGCAAGAAATAGAAGGATAAATTATAGCGTGGACCCTATAAATTCTTAAATTTTAAAAAAGCTGTACCGGGTCATAAAGACCTCAGTACAGCTTATTATAACATCCAGCTTCTTCTAGCGATTGCTCCGGCCGGCACGTACGGGCGAGATCAGCCAATAGGCCATTCCCACAAATACACCGCCGCCGATAATATTACCCAGTGTCACCGGGATCATATTATGCAGCCATCCGGCCACACTTACGGTTTCAGGGTGATTGGGAAGCAGCACAGCCACGCTCAGCAGGGTCATATTGGCAACACTGTGTTCATAACCGCTTGCAATGAAGGCAAACAGGCACCACCAGATCAGAATCAGCTTACCGGACTCGCTCTTGGCACGTGCAGACATCCATAGGGCCAGACATACCAGCCAGTTACAGAGGATGCCGCGGAAGAACAGCTCGGAGAAGGGCAATGACATTTTTTTGGCGGATGCCGCAAAGATCAGATGCTCCGGGGATGCAGCGCTGAACAAGCCCGTTCCCCTGATCAACAGCGCAAGAACTACTGCACCGGCCACATTCCCGATAAAAACAACCACCCAATTCTTGATGGTATCCCACATACTGGTTCTGCCAGCCAGCGTACTAACCGTAAAAAACATATTATTGCCCGTAAACAGCTCCGAGCCGGCAAATACGACCAGGGTCAGCGCAATTCCGAAGGATGCCCCCATGATAAGGGGCTGCAGGGGCGATTTGACCGCTGCCAGCGGCGCCCCCAAGGAAAAGATAAGGATAATGCCTATCCCCACATATGCTCCTGCCAGCAGCGCTGCCAGAGCATATCTGGGCAAGCTTTTGTTCATCTGGTCACGTTTGCCGACAGCTATTGCCGTAATATTCTCCACACTCTCAGTAAACATCTAGCACCCCGCCGTTTCTATTTCAATTCAACTGGTATTGCTTGGTGCCGCAGACAAACCTTGACCCGGTCGCCTTCCACAATCACCGGATACGTCACTGCCGTGCCACGGTCTGGAGCCTGCACTTCACCGCTGCGCAGATCAATCTTCCAATCATGCAGCGGATCGTAGAGATAATAACCGGAGACTATTCCTTCGGCCAAAGGTCCGCCTTTGGGATGTGGACTGGAATTCTCTACAGCATAAAGGGTATCGTCAGAGGTGCGGAAGATAGCCAATTCTGTGTCTCCGACTACCACCACACGTCCGATTTGCATCAGAAAGTCCTGCACCTGTCCTACATAAACTTCTGTCTGTGTTACGTTCATGATGATTTCTCCTTTCGGTATACTGTTATACTGTTGTTTTCTCGAACAGCGCTGTGCGTGTTTCTGTATCGTCCAGCATTTTCTCCCATGGGTCACTAACCTGTGACAGGGCGAAATCAATCCGTGCTGCCAATTCCCGGCGGTTCGTTTCATTGTTCAGAATAACCGTCTGAATCTGCTCCAGCCCCATCCGCTCTACCCATTCCGATGTTCTTTCCAGATAATTGCCGGTCTCACGGTAGTATTGCATCACCGCAGAACACATCTCTACCAGTTCCTCATCGGTCTTCACCTTGCAGAACATGTCTGCAATCCGGGGCTTAATACCGCCGTTGCCGCCAATGAAGATCTCCCAGCCGCCGTCATTGCCGACGATGCCGATATCCTTGGTACACGACTCCGCACAGTTGCGCGGGCAGCCATTCACTGCGATCTTGAACTTGGCCGGGAAATCAAGCCGCTCGTATTTACGTTCCAGCAGGGCACCCATTCCCAGGGAGTCCTGTGTGCCGAAGCGGCAGAACTGCGAGCCTACGCAAGTCTTCACGGTTCGCAGCGCTTTGGCATAGGCATAACCGGATGGCATCGCCAGCTCTTCCCAGACCTTGGGTACATCTTCCTTCTTCACACCAATCAGATCCAGACGCTGGCCTCCGGTTACCTTGACTACCTTCACATCATATTTGATGGACACATCCGCAATCCGCTTCAGCTCTTCCGGTGTAGTTACCCCGCCGTACATCCGGGGAACAACAGTGAAGGTTCCGTCTTTCTGGATATTTGCTTTCATCCGTTCATTAACAAAACGCGATTCCTTCTCATCTACATGGGTATCCGGGTAGATCATTCCCAGATAGTAATTCACCGCCGGACGGCATTTGGAGCAGCCCTCTTCCTGCTTCCAGTCAAGCACGTTCATCACTTCTTTGGTCGTTCTTAATCCCTTGGCCTGAATCTCGGCCACAATCTCATCCCGGCTGAGCGACGTACAGCCGCAGATCCCCTGCTTCGCACTTTGCTGGAAGCTGTCACCAAGCACAAACTGCAGAATCTGTTCCACGACCGGCTTGCAGCCGCCGCAGGAACGGGTAGCCCCGGTGCAGGCTTTGATCTCGTCCAGTGTGGTGAAACCATTTTCAGTGACGGCATCAACGATTGCTTTTTTGGTGACACCATTACAGCCGCAGACGATTTCCTCATCCTTCATGGTCTCTACAGAGATGCCCTTCTTCGCTTCGCCATTGCCGCAGCAGCCGCTCCCCATCACCTCTGCATAGATCTCATCGGTCATTTCCGCACCTTGCTTCACCAGCTTCTGCAGACTGGCCGATTCGGTCACGTCGCCAAAAAGCACGGCGCCAACAATGATATTGTTCTTCAGCAGAATCTTCTTATAGGTCTGCTTCCAGTCATCCTTAGTCGAGATTACTGTATGTTCTGCAGTCTCCTGGAAGTCCCCTGCCGAGAACACATCGACTCCGGAAATCTTCAGCTTAGTGGAAACAATCGAACCTTCATAAGCGTTGCCTGCGACTCCGCAGAGATGTTTCGCCAGCACCAAACCCTGCTCAAACAAAGGAGCCACCAGCCCATAGCATAAACCACGGTGTTCGGTACACTCTCCGACGGAATACACATTCTTGATCGAAGTCTGCAGATAATCGTCTACTACAATTCCGCGGTTAACGGTTATTCCGCTGGCTCTGGCAAGCTCGGTATTAGGCTTAATCCCTACAGCCATCACCACAAAATCCGCCTGCAAATCAGTGCCATCGCTGAAGCGCAGCCCGTTTACCCGTTCTCCGCCGGTCAACTCCACCGTCTGCTTGCCCATCGCAAATTTTACGCCCTGTCGGGTCAGCTCTGCCTGCAGCATCGAGGAAGCACTGCGGTCCAGCTGACGTTCCATCAAATCTTCCATTAGATGGACAACTGTTACATCCATGCCCAGGTTGACAAGACCTTTGGCAGCCTCAAGTCCGAGCAGCCCGCCGCCAATGACTGCCGCACGCCGGTATTGCTTGGCTGCAGCCAGCATCGCATCACAATCTGCAATATCGCGGAATCCGACAACACCTTGCTTGTCGCAGCCCGGAATCGGAAGAATAAAGGAATTGGAGCCGGTTGCGATAATGATCCGGTCATAAGGCACGGCCATGCCGGTATCCGTAATTACCTGCCCTGCAGCTTCGTCAATACGCACCACCGTTGTACCGGTATGCAAAGTGATGTTATGGTCCTCATACCAGTTCAGATCATTCAGAATAATATCTTCCATTGTTTTGCTGCCATCAAGTACATAAGACAACATAATCCGATTATAGTTGGGATGAGGTTCACTTCCGAAGATCGTAATCTCATAGTTTCCGCCAAGCTTCAGAATCTGCTCGATTGTGCCAACGCCTGCCATGCCATTGCCGATTAGAACCAGCTTTTCTTTAGTTGTTGTCATTGATAGGTGCCTCCTGAAACTCTGATTTACTTCTGCTTAGATCTCTTAAATTACTGAAATTATACATTTCAAAATCCAATAGCCCTTGTGATTGAAATCACATTAGATGTGAATAATTTCACAATATTAAACAGGAAAAAGCCAGATTATTCGAGGGACGGATATACCTACCTTGAATAATCTGACTCCTTGTAATTGCAGTTAACGTTGCACAAGCGAAATCTTCAGCACATCCTGAGGTCTCAGCTTCATATCCATTCCCGCGGCAAGCAGCGGCTTGCCATTCACCTGCAGCTGCCAGGTCTCGCTGGTGAGTGGTGTGTATTCTTTGACAGTCACCACCGAACGCTTGTCTTCAGACAGCTGAACCATACCGCTGCTCTTCAGCAGAGCTCTGACCGATGATTCCTGCCGAAAAGGCATGACATAGCTGTGACTCAGATCGGGCTGGCCGGCCCCCCCGTCCACTGCCAGAATCAAGGTCTGCAGCGGATCAGCCTCCGCTGCAGGCTGGGCGGAAATGACGATAAGCGTCTGCCTGTCCACCTGGCTGTCCAGGTCTTCCGCATTTGCTGCATGGCCATTGACTTCAAGCTGCCATTCCAGCTCAGATTTCAAAGAGACACTGTTCACGGACAGAATCCGCCGTGAGTCATTGGAGAATGAGGCAATTGCGCTGCTCCTCAGCAGCTCCTTCAGTGTAATTCCTTCCCGGTAATAGGCAGCCAGCTGCCTGTCCGAGCTGGCTGCCAGCTCGTTTCCCCCTACCAGCAGGGAGAAGCTCGGCCCTTCAACAGACATAGCTCCGCTGTTATCAGGCACATTCGCAGTAAGTCTGGATGAACATCCGCTAATCATCATGATGATGACCAAACCTGGCATCAGGCGTCTTAGTAGTCTTAGTCTTGCAGGCATTCCCGGCACCGCCTTCTGTAGCCTGTGCCCTGTGATCAACAACGCTACAGGCTTGTACTGGCATCTAAGATGCTTTCTCTCTCAGAATAACGTAATCCGGAAGCTTCTTCAATTCAATTTCAGCAATTAGCTGAACCTTGGGAACAGTACATTATTCTCCAGATGCACATGCTCAAAGGTCATGCTCTCCAGTTCCTCCAGACGGGCGTAGGTCAGGCGGTAGGTCGTGCATGCATGCCCAGGCGGTGTAAAGTCACTGGTCACCTCGCGCAGCTTCTTCAGCAGATCGCCAGCAGCATCGTGCTCCTCTTCGAGAATAGTAAGCGAAGCACGCAGCTCAGACAGATTCTGCTCATTCGGCTCCGCAGCAACCGCCAGCAATTGCGGGAAGATACTCTCTTCTTCCTTGGCCGTATGGGTAAGCAGTTCTTCCTTCAGACTGTTGAACAAGCTGTGCATCTCCGCCAGATGAGGTGAATCCTCGCCGTGAACGCGGTAGACCTTGGTTACGTTCTGGGCAATCTGCGGCAGTTCTTCACGCAGATAACGGTGATGTTTGCCAATGATATGTTCAACCAGCTCCGCCGACGGAGCTTGGTTCCAGAACAGATCCTCCTCTGGCACGGGATATTCTTCAAGCAGCTTGTGCAGATCGCCAAGCACTGAATCTGTATCAAGCCCTTTCTCCTCGGCAGCTTCGCTGAGCGGCTTTGCTCCACCGCAGCAGAAGTCTATACGTTTGGCTTTGAAATAATCGGCAGCCTTGGGAAACTGGAGCACGATGTCCTTCACCAGGGCCTGGGCGGTAAAAGCAGCAGCAGGCTGGGATTCATCGGTCATTCTATTGAAGGGTTGTTGAGTTGACATTGGGAGTTCCTCCTTGGTGGTTGTTCAGGTCTATTCTTCCTGTTAACCTTACCGCCGAAAGGAACCTCCCCTAGTGATTAAGATCACTGAAATTAAATCGCTTTATTGAACGCAAGCCTGCATATAGGTTCGCTTCCCCTGTGAATCCTTCAGATACGGGCTGAGACCGCCGAACCTGAATTCATCCATATACACTCCGGTCATCCACCTGCCTTCGGTAAGACCGCCTTCCCATTGCAGCACCACATCCGGGGCTGAAATCCATTCCTGACAGATAACCAGATTATGCTCCCGGTATTCCTTATAGGGCCTGGACCGTTCAAGCAGTGCAGACGGATTGAGAAAGGTGGGTACAAAATAGTTGGAGATGTCCTCCAGCTCATCTGGCTCAAAGAACAGCTCCCCGCCCAGTAGAGGCCCGAGCCGCAGGGAGTTCTCATACAACGACCAGATCACAGCCTGCAGCACCATACTCTGGCGGATGCCATTGTGGAATTTGAACCTGCGCTCTCCGATGAGCCCGCCTGCCATAAGTTCCCCTTGCTCCTCAGACTCCAGACAATGCCGTTCACAGCCGATATTCTTCCAGCCGTAAGGTCCATGAATCCACTTCTGAAACACGGTCCCGTCCGAATGATCTCCTTTATACAGCGAAGAAATCACACTGTAGGGAACACCGATCCAGGCATCCCACAAGGATGGGGGCAAATAGATGTGGAGCATATGCAGCACTTTATCGTAGATCAGCTGGACCTTGAGAGAAGCTGTCTCCAGTTCGGCGACATCCTCTTTGGCATACGTAATCTCCCGGGCAAACAGGGTTGTCTTCATCTTTCTCGCCTCCTGCAAGTTTAGTGAATGCTGGCTCCCACCACACTTCAGACTTTGAACGGCGTGACCTATACTCATCCGACACCATGAAATCGCAACCATGGTTGATGACATTAGTTTTTTCTATTATATTACATACGGCTTGGTGAAGTGTATTTTTATTTAGATATTCATAAGAATATTACTTTCTTCTATTTATAAAAAGCCTCTTTTCCGCTAACGGAAAAGAGGCTCGCACGCCTGACTGCTGCGTCCTATTCTACCCAACTCTCAGCCCACGATTGAATCTGCTGCATAACAGGCTCCAGTGCACGGCCTTTATCTGTCAGTTCATATTCGATCCGCACCGGAGTTTCCGGGTAGACATGCCGCACCAGAATTCCTTCATGCTCCAGATCCTTCATCCGCTCGGACAGCATTTTATCGCTCATGGACGGAATCAGACCGGAAATATCCTTGAACCGTTTCGGGCCGCTCATCAATGTCTGAATAATAAGTCCATTCCATCGTTTGCCTAAGAAAGAGAAGGCTGTCTCGAAACGGGGGCACATGGCCAATTGATGTTGTTCCATTGTTCTCACCTCTCACCAGCTTAACTTACCATTAGTTAGTATATATAATTTTACCACATTTCAAGCACGATGAACATCATTTGTCAAAAAAAAGTTGATCTTCCATCTGATTATAGCGCAGCTGTCACTCTCCGGCGTCCTGCCCTGACTTCCGCTGCGAGATCGCACCGGTCACCACATAGGCGAGGTCGTCGTTTCCATACAACGAAAGTACACCCAGCACTGTATCATCGGATATGTCCCCTGCCTCTTCCTTGGAAACCGTCAGCGCCAGCGCATTACGCAGAGCCTCATTGCCCTCCTGGTGCGGATAGGCCGCGAGATACAGCTCATGCGGGTCCAGTGCGTTATTCACACACCACTGGGCAAATACCAGGATCATCATTTCCTCATCACGTTTATAGCTCTCAATAATCTGTTCTTCCATCGATTTGCGGTAGTCTTCCTCCATCGTTGCTGCGCTCCCTTATGTTAATGTGTAAGCCTCGCGGCCAGTTTATGCACCGGAAGCACCTGTGAAGCAGAAATTCCGCATTGCTGAGGCGTGTCCAGATGGTTTAGGAATTCATCCACCACTCCGCTGAAGCCCCTCCGCTCCAGGATCGTATCCCAGCTTCCGAAGGAGTGAAGGCACGCGGGTGAACCTGCTTCATACAATACCAGCTTCTCCAGATCGGTCACTTCGGCGGACCGGCCTCCGCCGTGCAGCTCCAGCTTCTCCAGGTCAGCCCCCGCATCGCGAACCATGCTGTAGAGACCTGCAGCTCCATTGCTCCAGCCCAGCATGCCTGTTGCCTGCAGCAGCCGGCCCTGAGAATCAGACACCAGATGATCCTGCAGTAGCTCCGCGTCTGCTCCGCCCAGCCACAAAAGCAGGTCAAGGATATGGATCAGATCATCATGGACCGTCTCACTGCTGCTTCCCTGCTGCACTCGGGTCCGGTGCTTGATGGCCGAGACCTGGCTGAAGTCCCCCGCCTCCGCCAGCCAGTCTCTGGCGGCGGTAACCATCGGGGCGAACCGCCGGTTGAAGCCTACACCAAGCAGCAGTCCCCTGTCTTCGGCCAGCTCTGCCATCCGCTGTGACTGCTCCCATTCTCCGGACAGCGGTTTATCCACATATACAGCAACCCCGCTACGGAGGCATTGCATCACAATCTCATAATGGGTTGAAGTCGGACTGTGCACGAATACGGCATCCGGCTTCCAAGACAGCAGCTCCTCCAGCCTGGTGGTGCCACGTGGCAGGCGGTAAGCAGCCACCGTCTCCTCGACCGTTGAGGATGAGTGGCTGAGCACACCGGCCACCTCCACTCCGCTATGACGGGAGAGCAACGGCAGATAGACCTTGCGGGCAATATCGCCGATCCCAACCAACGCGATTCTTGTTTGTTTTGGATTCATAGATGCTTCCTTTCCGGACAGGGGACAGCCTATCCGCGAATCTCTTCAAGCTATTATACATGGAGCCAACGTGCACACCAATGACCTTTGCTTTAATTATGCACTTTTTTTCAGTATGATGAAATGAATGAGCAGGAGGAAGGACATAATAACATGAACAAATGGCTAACAATTATTCTCTATATAACAGGCATTATCCTCGCCTTTATCTATAGGCAGGACATTCTGGCCTGGATGAAGCAGGACCACAGTCTGCCGGCATCTATCGCAACCGCCACTGTGCTGGCCTTGTTTCCGGTAGTTCCCTACAAGGCTGTCATCGGGCTGTACGGCTATGCCTACGGGAGTGTCGCGGGTGCGCTGATCTGCTGGACTGCAACCAATATTGCCGCTGCAATCATGTATGCCGGGGTTAGGTATTTGTTCCAGGCGCCTGCCCGGCGGTATCTGGCCAGCACGCCGGCGCTCAGCAGGTTCACCTCCGCTGTCGCCAGCCGGCCATTCGCTTCCATAGTGTTGGCCCGGCTGGCACCCGTTATTCCGCAGACAGCAGTCAATGCCTATGCGGGTGCAGCAGGCCTGCCTTTCTGGAGTTATCTGGCAGCCTCGGGACTGGGCAAAATCCCCGGCATTGCCCTATTCGCCTTCCTGGGCGGCAATCTCCTGCAGCATCCGGGAAGTGCAGCCGCCGCCGTTCTGCTGTACGCAGCTGTAATCGTACTAGCCCTGCTGGCTCTGCGCAAGCGGCCTGCACTTCCGCCAATAGAGTAGCTGACAGGCCTCGGCTGGAACCTGAGGGATAAATGCTATATAATTAAGTTGTGATCTATTTAATTGCATTATCCAAATGGAGGGATATTAATGAGTGACATTCAATCTGGACATCAAGGTTCCACCGTGCAAAAAGCCACCTTCGCAGGCGGATGCTTCTGGTGCATGGTATCCCCGTTCGAGGAATTGCCCGGCATTCTGGAGGTTATCTCCGGATACACCGGCGGACATACAGTTAATCCTACCTATGAGGAAGTCTGCTCCGAAACCACAGGCCATGTGGAAGCGGTACAGATTACCTTTGATTCCGCTATATTCCCTTACACTAAGCTGCTGGAGCTATTCTGGCAGCAGATTGACCCTACTGATACCGGGGGGCAATTCCATGACCGCGGCACCTCTTACGGAACAGCAATCTTCACCTATTCCGAGGAGCAGAAACAGCAGGCCGAGGCTTCCAAGATCGCTCTTGAAGCCAGCGGCCGGTTCTCCAAGCCGATTGTAACGCCCATTCTTCCGGCAGCCGTGTTCTATCCGGCGGAAGAATATCATCAGGGCTACCACCGCAAGAACCCCGGCCATTACAAGCGGTATCGCAAGGGCTCGGGACGGGAAGCTTTTATCGAGAACAACTGGACCCACAAGGAAGATAAAGCCAGCCTGAAAGAACGCCTGACGCCACTGCAATACGAGGTAACACAGAATAGCGCCACAGAGTCCCCATTCCGCAACGAGTTCTGGGATCACCATGGGGACGGCATCTATGTGGACATCGTGTCCGGCGAACCACTGTTCAGCTCCAAGGACAAGTTCGATTCCGACTGCGGCTGGCCCAGCTTCACCCGTCCGATCCGGGATTACTCCGTGAAGGAGAAAACCGATCTCAGCCATCTGATGGTCCGCACCGAGGTACGCAGCCATACCGCAGATTCCCATCTCGGTCATGTCTTCAATGATGGACCGGACGAGAACGGTCTGCGCTACTGCATCAACTCCGCGGCGCTGCGGTTCGTGCCGAAGGAAGAGCTGGAGCAGGAAGGCTACGGCGAATACCACGTGCTGTTCCAGCACGCATAACCTTTTACCGAAGGACGCGGTGGCCTCCGCTCCAATTCGGGACATTTCCGCTACACAACCCTCCAGACCATTTTGTGAGGCCGCTGAAAAAGGTTAGCTTTTGACTTTGTGAAATTCCAAAAACAGATAAAGGCGAATTTCCATTCAACTCTGAATGAGAATCCGCCTTTATTTTATGGATTACTTCATGTTTTCTACCTTAATAGTGTCATTGTTCTTTTGTGGTTGACAGTGAATATAGCGCTAAAAAGGTTGCCTTCTCCTTATTGTCACTTGAATGCATTGTTATTTGCGTAGCGACGCAACAGCTCCTTGAGACGGGTTACTTCATTATCCATATCGCTATCGCTGTCAATATGGCTATCGCTAACATAAGTCGAAGTAACAATTTCAGTAGCAATAGATGCTTGAGGGTCATCTGCGTTAGTTGCAGCGGTCAACGCGGACCCGATCCATATCATTCCCATCAGCGCCACACAGAGGATTAAAATACCAGCCTTCTTCCCTTTGAGGTCCATGATTGCAGAAATGCGATTTTTCAAACCTTTTGTCCCTCCATAAAATTTAGTAGACAATGCTATTTGGAGCTTCGTCCCGTTCCTGGCAACAGCAATAATGGTTTCCCCATATTGCATTCGCCGTTGATGATCTGCGTTTTGTAAGACCAATGCGTCACAGGAGATTTCACATTGTTCCGCTGCCGCTTTTGCCATGAGATAGACCACCGGATTGAACCAATGAAACGCAGTTGCCGTCAAAATCATGGCCTTGTACCAAAGGTCGTGCCGTTTGAAATGAATCAACTCATGCTTTAGAATCAGAGACAATGCATCATCTGATAGTTTAATAGGCGGCAGTAAAATGACAGGCCGGAAAAAGCCAACGAGCATTGGGCTTGTAACGCTTTCACACACGCTTAACCCTATAGGTTTGTTAATCCCCAGTTCCGAGCTTACACTGTCCAAAATCCCCAGAACCTTCACATCGGTTACAGGCTCACTCCATCGGCGTACCGTCTTCATAAAGCGACCATGCCGCAGAGCATGATACAGTACGATGCTTACAATACCACACCCCCAAATCGCTGCAAGCACCCGCCATAAAGGGGTTATTGCCCAAGTGTTCCCACTATCCCCAACACCCATTAAGGGGACAGTATTTATTATGGATTGCGCAAGCGTTACAGGAAGATCCGGCATGGGCACAGGGAGAACTAACAGGTCAATCCGTGGACGAAAGGGGAATATCCAGCCTGCCGCAAGCAGCAGCCAAACCCTATAATTCCACTTTGCGGCATATCGTTTGGATAAAAGGGGCCGTATTGCCGCGTACACAAGCGTCAGCAACGACATAGAAACAGAGCATTGGAGCAGGGTAGCTAAAAATCCCTGCATATCACTCCCTCTTTTCTTTCAGCCAATTTTCCAGTTGGTCGAGGTCACTGTCCTTTACCTTGTTACCGGCATATAGCGTAGCAACCAAGCTGACGAAGGAATTCGCATGAAAACGCTCCATAAAGTCGCCCGTTTCAAATTTCAGGTAGTCCTCCTTGCTAATAAGGGGAAAATAAGTGCGCTCTTTTCCCTTTTTTTCAGTTCGAATAAAGCCACGTTCCACCAGCCGTAACATAAGAGAAATGACCGTCTGCGCTTTCCATCCCCTTTCATTTCCAAGCTGTTGCATAATGATATGGGTCGTTATAGGGGGATCATTGGCCCACACCACTTTCATAATGTCAAACTCCGCATCTGGCATTTTTTTCATGACCTCTATCATTCAACTCCTTTAAGGCAATTGCCTACAACGATATTCTACATTTGCCTTAAACATATGTCAAACCTAAAAAATCGAAAAGATAAAATCTGGATCGTGCCGTCACATGCCCTTCCTTCCAGGAATGGTATAGCCTTATAAACCTCTCATCGATTTGATAAACTGCTTTTCGTAGCAGCTTAGACTTCCACTGTTTTTTGAATAAGCATGTCGAGCAGGTTCACATCTTTCAAACGAACTGAAATTGAGGGATTGTTGGTTTGAAATCATCCGAGACACCACCTGAATTTAATTACTCTATTCTACAGGAAAACAGGATACCATCCCCTCAGAAATGAGGTCTGGTATCCTGTTGTAAGATTTGGAGTTTCAGCGGCCTCCATTTTGTGGTTGGAGGTTTTTTTGATGTTTCGGGAACCACCGCATACTACCGGTCAGCACCGGCCACAAGGAGAATCCCTCAACGATTGTCGCAATGCCGAAGAACAGCGTTCCCGTCAGCAGGACGGCCCCCGCCTTGCCCATCAGCATGCCGATGCCGCTATAGGGAATTTGACGAAACAGCTTGGATACAATAATCGATATGTAGTAAAATCGAAATAAACACATTTATTACATAAGTACCCATTATAACCAATGTCTCGATCCCTGCGTGTAGGTGGCTATGGGGAAAAACCACCGTTAATTCTCGGATAAAGTTCAATTTCCAGAGTGTATAGGGAAGTTACCACTAATTACGCCTATTGAGGGCTTTTCTAAGCGGATCGGACGTGATTAACGGGAGAAACTCCCTATAACTTTATCCAATAGCCTCACTGAGATCAAATAGTGGTATAAATTCCCTATAACGGGCCTGAGCAGCACCCACTTACGCAGCTAAATCACCAGATTGGATTTAGGAAGCTACCGTGAAGCTTAGGTCCCGCTTGACTCATCAACCGAGACCCAAGCATCAGCCCAAGACTTAATTATCCCTCTTCGGATCATCCTCGGTTACTGCTTCTGGTCCTGCCGCTTCCGCTTCCACTGAAGGCTGCTCCGGTTGTTGCTGTTCCTGCAACCGCTCGCGGTTCGACTGCCGAATCCGCTCCACCTGCTCCGACTCCGAGCTTCTCCGCCGTCTATAGATCACCCAGACCACAGCACCGACAAGAGCGGCCACGATTAATACCGGGAAGGCTCCGGCCAGGAACACCACCAGCCATTGGAACATTACGGAGAGTGCATGCAGACTGCCGTTCAGCGCATCCCCAGCCCGCTGCATCAGGGGGCCTTTCGCTTTGGTGAGAACATCGTCTTTCGCTTCTGTTTCATACAACCGCAGCTCCACCGTGGAGAAGGAGACATTCTGATCAATATAACGCATTCTGCCTTTAATCTGCTCAATCTCCTCCTGAATTCTGCCCAGCTCATTGGCGAAGGAGACGAGGTCGGCGGATTTGGTCGCTTTGCTCATAAACTCGGTATATTGGCGTTCCATCAGCACCTTAGCCTTCAATCTGGACTCCAGATCGACATACTCTTCAGAGACATCCTGCCCCTGTATGCTGCGCTGGAGCGATTGATGTGCTACCTTCTCCAGATTGTTCAGGAACGAAGAGAACCCGGACGCAGGCACTTTCATGATAAAAGTACCGCCCTGCTCATACTCGGAGACATTCTCGTTAAATTCAATAATATAGCCGTTCGCCATCGTTACCATGTTGCGCACTTCTGTCTGCGCCTTGCCATAGTCTTCCACTTCCATCGTCAGATTGCCGCGGTAGATCAGCTTCTTGTTCAGTCCTGCAACTACATCGCTGCCGGTAAATCCGGCGGCTCCGGCTGTGTCGGCGGTATTCTCGGCTGTAGTTCCCATTACCACAGGATCACCGCTGTTACCGCCATCTCCACCTGCGACCTGGGCCGCTGCCTCTGCGGCAGGCGCTTCCATTGCTTGGTCGCTTGCGGTGCTACTCTCTACCAAACCATTCTGCATAGCGCCACTGTCTGCCGAGCTATTATTGTCCGAACCTGAACCACACCCCGCCACAACCAGAGCAAGAATCAAAACACACAAGAAATGCAGACCCCACTTACGCATGCACATTCCTCCAGAGTAAAATAGTCGATACTCCGCTCGCCTGCGGATTACCGCTGATGAATCCTCCGAAATGTCCTCATCTAGGCAAGAATCTCTTTCGGTTATAGTTCTTTGACGTTCCAAATGTTGGAAGGTTGCAGTTCCGGACGCAGAACGCAAAAAAAACCGCCGGATATACCGTTCGGATTGCGAAAGCTTACGTTATTTGGTACAATTGCAATGATTAACGAACTAATATACACCAAATACCCTCCATTCTTAACAGAATAAGGGCATGGTGCTGCTCGGACAAGCTCCACCTTGCTGAACAGCTAATGTATTCATTACCTACCAAGGGAGGTGAACCCTAATGGCAAAAGACGTTGTTTGCGAAGTGAACTCCTGCACTCACTGGGCAGAAGAGAACAAATGCGACGCTGAATCCATCTATGTAGCATTCCATAGTGCTAAAGAACCTACACGCTCTGAAGAAACAGACTGCAAAACCTTTGAAAGCAAATAAGCTGTAACGAGAAGGGACCGGGCATGGTTCCTTCTTTTCTTGTTTCTTATTCTATCAAGGATGAGAATTATTATCAAGTGTTTCTCCAAAAATAAACCCATCAAACTGGTGGGATACCGCTGATTAGCTATTATGAGCACAAGGATGCCGTCCTTCAAGGAACGGCATCCTTTTTTCTATGAGAGTTGTTGGATCAGTACTTCACCCCGCCCGTTAACGAACTCCGGCTGAGACCTGCTCCCTGGCTTCCTCCGCAGCCGCCACCATGTTGCGCAACGCGGCAATCGTCTCCGGCCAGCCTCTTGTCTTCAGCCCGCAATCGGGATTGATCCAGAATTGCTGCGGGTCCAGCACCCGCAAGGCGCGGCTGATATTAGCCGCCATCTCCGCTACCGCTGGCACACGCGGACTGTGAATATCGTAAACACCAAGGCCGATGCCTTTGTCATATGCCCGCTCCTCGAAGCTGGCGATCAGCTCGCCGTGGCTGCGCGAGGTCTCGATGGAGATCACATCGGCATCCATAGCAGAGATGGAATCAATCATGTTATTGAAATCACTGTAGCACATATGCGTATGCACCTGAGTGGTGGGCTTGACCTGATTGGTGGAAATGCGGAAGGATCTGACCGCCCAGTTCAGGTAGTGCTCGTGGTCTTTGGCTTTGAGCGGCAGTCCTTCGCGGATCGCCGGTTCGTCTACCTGGATCATCTCAATGCCGGCCTCTTCCAGTGCCTGAATCTCATGCCGCAGCGCCAGCGCGATCTGACGGGCAACCTCCTCGCGGCTCAGGTCGTCGCGTACAAAGGACCAGTTGAGAATGGTGACCGGACCGGTCAGCATGCCTTTGACCGGGAGCTTAGTCAGCGACTGGGCATACAGGCTTTCCTTGACAGTCATCGGCTTCACATAGGCCACATCGGCATAGATGACCGGAGGTTTGACACAGCGCGAGCCGTAGGACTGCACCCAGCCGCCGCGCGTGAACAGGTAGCCGTCCAGCTGCTCGCCGAAGAACTCCACCATGTCTGTCCGCTCGAATTCCCCGTGCACCAACACATCCAGGCCCAACTCCTCCTGAATGGTAATCGCTTCTTCGATCTGCTGGCGGATGAAGCCGTCATACCGCTCCTGGCTCCAGACACCTTTGCGCCATTTCAGCCGGGCCTGGCGTACCTCCACCGTCTGCGGGAAGCTGCCGATGGTCGTGGTCGGCAGCAGCGGCAGCTGCCATTTCTGGCGCTGCAGCGGCAGACGCTCCGCATAGGGCAGCCCGCGCCAGTCCCGCTGGCCTTGCAGCGTCTCCGCCTGCTGTGCCACATCCTGCCGTCTGCGCTCCGGCAGCGCGCGGAACGCAGCCAGCGCCGCGCGGCTCTCGGCCAGCGCTTCGCGGCTTCCGCCATTCAGCACGGCGCCGAGCAGGCTCAGCTCGGCCAGCTTCTCATCGGCGAACGCCAGCGCCTGGCGTACTGCGTCCTTCAGCTTGTCCTCTCCCTGTACCGTGACCGGCACATGCAGCAGGCTGCAGGAAGGCTGCAGAATCAGCTGCTCCGCCGGGACAAGCGCGGCCAGCTTGCCGACCAGCGCAAGCTTGTCATCCAGATCGGCACGCCAGATGTTACGCCCGTCAATAACGCCTGCGCCCAGCCATTTGTCGGCTGGCCAGCCCAGACGCTCAATCGCGGCGAGATTCGCTCCACCATCGTGTACGAAATCAAGACCCAGCCCCTGCACCGGAAGCGTAAGCAGTTGCTCCAGCGGTTCAGCCGCTTCGAAATAGGTCTGCAGGAGCAGCTTCAAACCAGGCACCGCGGCGGCAATTTCACCATAGATGGATTCCAGCAGCTTGATTTCAGCCGCCTCCAGTCCCGTAACAATGGCAGGCTCGTCAACCTGTACCCAGGCTGCCCCTTCCTGCTTCAGCTCCTGCAGCAGCTGGATATATACCGGCAGGAAACGGGCTGCAACCTTCGGCAGCTCGGAAGCCGGGAAGCCTTTGGACAACTTCAGGAAGGTGTACAGGCCAAGAATCACCGGTTTGCCTTCAATCCCCGCCTTGGCCTTGGCTAAACGGTAGGCCTCCAGCGGTTTGTTCGTGGTCAGTCTTGGAGTCTGATCCCCAATCTCCGGGACAATGTAATGGTAGTTGGTATTGAACCATTTGGTCATGGTGCTGGCTGTAGCTTCGGCATTGCCGCGCGCCATGGCGAAGTACAAGTCCAGATCAACCTCACCACCGCCATATCCGTAACGCGGAGGGACAATTCCGAACATCACGGCTGTATCCAGCACGTGATCATAGAAGGTGAAGTCGTTCACCGGAATTAGCTCAATCCCCGCTTCCTTCTGGGCGCTCCAATGCTGAAGCTGGATCGTCTCCATCTCACTGCGGAACGCCGCTTCATCCAGCTTGCCAGCCCAGAAGGCTTCCAGTGTTTTTTTCCATTCTCTATTCTTGCCGATCCTTGGATACCCGAGATTGCTAAGTGTAAACTTCTGTGTCATTTGTACACATCTCCCTCTTCAATAATCATTATCTGGATTGTTGCTCCTATTTCTTATATATCTAACTATACCTACTTAAATACTCACCTAAGGGATGCAACGATTCCCTGCCCTGCTGTTTCCCGCCGGCTGTGCCTGCTATTAGATGCCATCATAGCTGAAGCCCCTGGAATCCGCAACGGATTCCAGGGGCTTCAGCTATACAGATTCCTTATAGCAAGTTTAGAAAAACACGAGATAGACTACTCCGGCAAGGATAATCCGGTATATAGCAAACGGCAGCAGCTTGATCCGGTTGATCAGCTTCAGGAAGAAACGCATCGACAGCAGCGCGAACAGGAAGGCGCTGATGAACCCGGCAATGAAGAACGGCAGCGCGTCGAGCGTGAAATACTGCCAGTTCTTGACCAGCGAGATCAGACTTGCCCCGGCCATGATCGGCACAGCCATAATGAAGGTGAAGTCAGCCGCGGCACGGTGGCTCATGCCCAGCAGCACCCCGCCGGAAATCGTCGACCCCGAGCGGGAGAACCCCGGCCACAGCGAGAAGCACTGGATGAATCCAACCGTCAGCGCCTGTCTGTATGTAATCTGATCCACGCTCTCTACCTTGGTCTTCTTGGGAGCGAACAGATCCGCAGCAATCATAAACAATGCACCAATCACCAGCCCGATCAGCACGGTAGACGTGGAGAAGAGATGCTCATCAATATAGTCCTCGAATAGCAGGCCCAGCACACCGGCAGGAATTAATCCTACAATTACCTGAGCCAGCTTAAGCCGGCCTTCTGTTTCTGGCTGGGGTTCTCCCGTGGAGACCGGCTCCAGCTGCTTACGGCTGAACCGCTTCAGGCCCAGCAGATCAATGAACCGGTTGCGGAAAATAATGACTACCGCCAGGATCGAGCCAAGCTGAATGACTACCTTGAACGTATTTGCTGTGTATTTTCCGAGAAATTCCTGCGACATGAGCCACATATCATCGACGATAATCATATGGCCCGTGGAGGACACGGGAGCAAACTCGGTTAACCCCTCTACAATCCCTAGAATAATAGCTTTAATGATCGTGAACAGCTCCATGTGATGCCCCCCTTTAATTGGTTATTCATTTTAGTTATGACCATGCGTGTTCTTGAGCCGCTCCTGCTATTCGCGCGCCTTGATTCTCCGGCTGCGTTTGCGCAGATACAGCGCTCCGAGCACAACGAAGCCGACAGCCAGCAGCACATAGACCACATTGGAGTACACATTCATGTAGGCTCCGATATCCTCCCAGGATTCGCCCAATGCTGCGCCGATGAACACAAGCAGCACGTTCCAGCCCAAGGTGCCGATGGTGGTGAACAGCATGAATACGCCGAACTTCATTCCCGACATGCCTGCAGGGATCGAGATCAGACTGCGGACCAGCGGAATCATCCGGCAGAATAACACCGTCCAATAGCCGTATTTGTCAAACCAGGCGTCGGCTTTATGAATATCCTTCTTGCTGATGCGGATGATGCCGCCCCAGCGGTCCACCAGCCGCTCCATCCGGCTTACATCAAGCAGCCGCCCGATATAGTAGAGGATGACCGCGCCCAGCAGCGAACCGCCGGTAGCTGCCAGAACTACGCCAGTTATAGTCATGCTGGACGTAGTCGTCATGAACCCCCCGAACGGCAAAATGACCTCCGAAGGAATCGGCGGGAAAACATTCTCCAGGGCCAGCATCAGAAAAATTCCGAGGTAACCAAAATGCTCCATAAAATCGGTAATCCAAACTTTCATTTCTTACCCCTCCGCATTCAGATGAGATTCTTCTTCAGATTGCGCAAATAACGGCTGCGGATAAACAAGAAATACAATCCTTGGGCAGCCAGGTAGCCGGCAAGCACAGCCCCTGTTTCCGCGGCAATGGACAGATAGAACAAACGCTGCAGGGCGATAAAAGCAAACAAACTGTGCAGCCCTGCCAGCAGGACCGGAACAAAAAAGAGCAGTGCCAGCTGCAGCGTAGCCATCCGGTCCAGCTCCTGGTCCGTAAAGCCCATCTTGGACAAGGTAGCATATTGCAGCCGGTCATGATCCAGATCGCTGTACAGCCGGAAATACAGGAAGCTGCCTGCAGCGATAAAAAACACCGTACCTACCAGCAAAGAGGCAAACAGCATGGTACTGTAGAGCGTCCGCTGAATCTCAAACAGGGTTCCGCTGACCACTATGGCATAGGGAGCATCACTTTCGTAAGCAAGTTTGCCCCGCTTCGCCAGCTCGGCGGCAATGCCAACCGTCTGTGGGAAGTCCTCCAGATAGAAGCCGCTGTAGCTGTCTGTCTGCACCGGCTCAATCTGCCGGTACAGCTCATCGCTGACCACCAGCCCGCTGAAATCGCCGCCATCCCGGCCGTCCAGCTCAGGCAGCAGGTATTCGGCGATTGGCACATGCCGGGTGTACCCGCCCTCACGGATGCTAAGACCCTGCTGCAGAGTGTACACCACCTTCTGCCGCCCGGGTGTCAGGCTGCGGTCGCGCTGGGAGCCAATCATGACCAGGCCTGTATCTCCGGCAAGCGGAGGCTCATCCGAAGTGAACCCCGCCTTCTGCAGCGCCAGCCTGTAGTCACTATCGGATATAAGCGGCAGCCGCTCGGTGCGGTCCGGCCCGGTCTGCGAAGCTACGGCCGCGTACTTGACCTCCAGCGTCAGCTGCTCGAACGGAAGCCCCAGCTGCGCCAGCTCCTCCCGGATGCCGGCCAGCTGCTGCTGTGAGTCGGGACCTGCGTGAGCGCCTTTAGCCACAAAGCCCACCGCTGCCGGATAATCCAGCTTCAGCTCCCTGGACAATGTATGAATGGAAGCAAACACACCCACTGAGGTGAAGGAAATCGCCGAAACGATCGTCACCATAAACAGCATCCGTCCATTGGTTCTCCAGCGGTAGGCCAGGCCGGTCAGCATAATCATATTCGTACGGTGCCACAGAAAGCGGCGCACATTCATGACCCGCTGCACGATATACAGGCTGAGCCGGGTATAAAAAAGGTACGTGCCCAGCACGGTTATAGCCACCACCGGAAACATCACCCGCTGCACCGAAGCCGCCGTCGCCGTTGAGGCCATCACATACCCGCCCAGCAGCATGATTGCCGCCAGCAAGGGTCCCAGAGGCGATGTTGCCGGCTTCTCCTCCCCTTGCGGGTGCGGCCGGAACATGCGGGTAAGCGGCTTGTTGCCGATCAGCACGAAGGTGCACAGCGAGATCAGCATGAACAGCAAGGCGAAGCTGCTGACGGTGAGCACCGGGGCCTGCCAGGGCAGATAGAAGGGCAGCGAAGCCAGCCCCAGGAAACGGGCACCGATCATCAGGAACAGCTTGCCGAGCAGCATTCCAAGCACCGTACCAGTGAAGATCGCGGCGGAGCCGATCAGCATATTTTCCAGAAAAACCATCTTATACAGCTGATGTCTCGTCATCCCGTGCAGCAGCAGCAGTCCGAACTCGGCCTTGCGCGAATGCAAAAAGGAACCCACAGACACCAGCACAAACAAGGAACAGAACAGATAAATAATGAATATTGCCACCATCATGGAGCGGGCTGCCATGTCCAGTACCAGATCGCCGGACAAGTCCGGGTGATAGATAAACAAAGCGCACAGGAAGAACACCATCACCGAGAAGGCGCTGCTGACGAAATAAGCGGCATATTTGCGCTTGCTGCGGGTCACATTTCTATAGGCGAACTGCCGAAAGTTCATAACCGGCTCCTCCCAGCAAGGACAGCATATCAATAATGCTCTGGAAAAAAGCAGCGCGGCTGCTTCCCCGGTACAGTTCACTGTAGAACCGCCCGTCTTTGATAAAAATCACCCGGCGGCAAAAGCTTGCCGCCACGGCATCATGGGTCACCATCAGCACCGTAGTTCCTTCCGCCTCATTGACGTCCGTCAGCCTCTGCATGACCTCGGATGCGGCCCGGGAATCCAGGCTGCCCGTCGGCTCATCCGCCAGAATCAGCGAAGGCCGGTGGATCATTGCCCGGGCAATGGCGACCCGCTGCATCTGTCCGCCCGACAGTTCGGAAGTGCGCCGCTCCAGCAGCTCCGCCAGCTCCAGCCGTACAGCCACCTCCTGCAGCCGCTGCTCAATCTCCGGCACCCTTGCTCCGGCCAGCGTCAGCGGCAGCACGATGTTCTCCTCCACGCTCAGCGTATCGAGCAGATTGAAATGCTGGAACACGAATCCCAGCTCATGGCGGCGGAACAACGCCTTGTCCTTGCGGCGCAAGCGGTTCGGATCGCTGCCGCTGATCAGAATCTGGCCGGAGGTGGGCTGGTCGATGGTGGCTATGACGTTCAGGAGTGTGGTTTTGCCGCTGCCTGAAGGACCCATGATGCCCACGAATTCTCCCTTGTCCACTGCGAAATCAATATGGGTCAGCGCGTGCGTCGACACCTTGCCTTCATATATTCTGGATAGATGATGAACCTCTAATATGGGCAAGGGAATGCTCCTTCTGTCGCTGGATTGCCTTTATTATACTAACTGTAAACCTCTGCATCTATTTCTGAAACTTACAGTTACCTTACACAATTGTAAGTTGCCCTGTGTCCCGGAAGCAGATACGCACCGTCGTGCCTACGCCAACCTCTGATGAGATCGTGACCTCATGGCCCAGCTTGCCGCAGATCTGTTTGACCAGATAGAGGCCCATGCCGGTAGATTCTTGAAAGCTCCGCCCATTGACTCCTGTAAAATAAGGATCAAACACCCGCGGCAGATCCCCCTGCGGAATGCCCACTCCCTCGTCGCGAATTTCCAGTACAGGCAGGTTCCCCTCCTGCAGGTAGCCGCGAAACACTATATTTTTGCCCGTCTCCACGGTGTAACGCACGGCATTCGTAATGAGCTGAGTCAGCACAAAGGAGAGCCATTTCTCATCGGAGGCCACGGATATGGCGCTCTCCATCTCAATGACAGGGAATACACGGTTGCGGATAAACAGCCGCTTCTGCTCGGAGGTCACACTGCGCACCAGCTTCGTAAGCTCCAGCCGCTCGACATAGAAGTCATGCTCGAATGTATCCAGACGGGCGGAGTAGAGCACGGTGTCCAGCCCTTTTTTGAGTCGGTCCAGCTCGTCTCCAATCGCAGTAAACGGCGGTCCGTCCTTGTCCTGAATGATCAGGTGGATGACCGACAGCGGGGTCTTCATCCCATGCACCCACTGGTTGATGAAATGCACATGCTCCTCCAGCTTGTGGCGGTAGCTGTGCAGATCGTTTTTGTAGAGCCGGAACTGGTGGGCAAGCAGTCTGCGCAGGCTGTCCGCCAGCGGCGAGCTCTGGCTCGGCCCCCCTGAATCCTCAAGGGAAGAAGGCGTGCTCTCCATCCGCTCATAAAAAGAACGGTTGCTGAGGTAACGCGCCGCCAGATAGGCGATCAGCAGACAGGTGCTGAGCACCGCCGCATAGAGACTGACGTTCACACTGCTGCCGCCATCAAGCCGGTATACCAGGGTGACGATCAGCAGTTGGGCAATATACACGGCGAGCAGCGGAAGCTGCTCTCTCAGAAATAATCTCATTCCTCATCCTCCCAATTGGGATACAGCCGGTAGCCCTGTCCGCGTACGGTCTGCAGGCCGTCCGTGATGCCAAGCGCAGCCAGCTTCTTGCGCACACGGGTAACGTAAACATTCAGCGTATTCTCATCCACAAAAGCCTGGTCATCCCATATTTTCTCCAGCAGCCGGTCTCGGGTGACCAGGATGCCGGATTTTTTCATCAGCTCATCGAGAATTTTGGCTTCGGTATGGCTGAGATCGATCTTTGTCTCTCCCCGCGTCAGGCTGAGCCGCTCCACGTCGAGCGTCATTCCGCCTACACTCAGGCTCCGTTCATTGTTGCTACCCGCATAGGTGCCGTAGGCGCGGCGCAGCTGGCTTTTGATCTTGGCCATGGCAATCTCGTAGTCGAACGGCTTGGTGATGTAATCATCCGCCCCGTTCTCCAGTGCCATTACCTGATCCATCTTGCCGTCGCGGGCAGACAGGAACAGAATCGGACAGGTGGAGATACCGCGAATCTGGCGGCACCAGTAGTAGCCGTCGTATTTCGGCAGATTGACATCCAGCAGCACCAGATGTGGCGCAAATGCCTCAAACTGCTGGCGCACCTGTTCAAACTGCTCCACCGCCTGGGTTTCGTAACCAAATTTATGTAGATAGTCCTGCAGCAGCGCTACCAGGCCACGGTCGTCTTCGATAATGAATATTTTGAACATTGGCATGCCTCCGGTCACAGTCCTAACTCGGACTGAGGGGTATAGCCCATCATATATACAGGCTGGGAGAATAGTCAAATTGGGGGGCGGGGTGTTGGGAGATGAGGATGAGGTGGTGGGGGCGTGAGACGAGGCGCGGAGGGCGCTTGAGACGGAATGGCGAGGGTGGCGGCTCGGCGGCTCGGCGATGAAGCCTATGCCCGTTCGAGAGTAAATTAAGGGATTTATCCTTTATTTTTTTCACTTTTAGCCGATTCCGGCTTAAAATAAGGGATTTATCCCTTACTTTTCTTGCATTTGGCTGATTCAGACATAAAATATGGGATTTATCCCTTATTTATGTCTCAGGTAACCAGGATGGATGTTAATTACGAGACTTGGCTGATATTCCACACACAACAGTACCGTAGACGCACATTACTATAACAAATCCGCTTCTCATCACACCTCTTCGCCACGTACGCACCATTCAAAGGCATTTTTGCCTCTCATTTCATCCAAACTGCCACCTCCGCACACTTCAAAGGCATATTTGCCTCTCATTCCGCCTACATCGCCACTTCCGCACCATTCAAAGGCATATTTGCCTTTCATTCCGCCCACATCGCCACAATCGCACCATTCAAAGGCATATTTGCCTCTCATTCCGCCCACATCGCCACCTCCGCACCATTCAAAGGCATTTTTGCCTCTCATTTCATCCAAACTGCCACTTCCGCACCATTCAAAGGCATATTTGCCTTCATTCCGCCTACATCGCCACTTCCGCACACTTCAAAGGCATTTTTGCCTCTCATTCCGCCGACATCGCCACTTCCGCACCATTCAAAGGCATTTTTGCCTCTCATTCCGCCCACATCGCCACTTCCGCATACTTCAGAGGCATTTTTGCCTCTTATCTCTTCCGCATCGCTGCATTCGAGCAGCAGTTCTCGCCGCACACCAGTTAAAGCGTGGCCGGGGTGAGCTCTAGGCGGTGGGGGAGCTCAAAAAGCATAACGGCGAGAGTGGCGGCTGGGTGGCGAAGAAGCTTATAATGACTGTTTGAGTTTGAATTAAGGGATTTATCTCTTATTTATGTAACAGGTAACTAGGATGGACGTAACTTATGGGGATGGCTGATATTACACACACAACAGTTGCCGCAGTGCACATTTCTATAACAAATCCGTCCCTCATCCCCTCATATAGTCACTTCCGCGCCATTCAAAGGCCTTTTTGCCTCTCATTCCACCCACTTCGCCGCTTCCGCTCAGCAGTTCTCACCCTACACCAGTAAACCCTTGTTACTTTAACAACACTTCTACATCAATATACGCCTTAATCTTACATTGCTACTTCATCAGGTGCAGCCACGCTCGTATCAATCAGGGGCATGGGCGGGGTGAAGGCGGTATCGGCGTTCTGCAGCAGCCAGCGGTTGAAGTTCCGGTGATCCTCCACCGCTTGCGCGCTCCAGCCCCGGGCCAGCAGTCTGTGCGCTCTGATCTCGTCTTCACAGTACAAGCCCACAAATATCGGCTGAAAGTGCGCCTTCAGTACCATCCGCTCGAACTCCTCAGCATGAAGGTTCCGCACAGAATGGTCAGCCTGCCGCTTACGGTCATTTGATCGGCGACGTGAAACCATACATTTTTGATCAGATCCCAGTCGTCCATAAGACCAGGCAGCTGGTCCAGATCGAGAATAATATGCTCGGGACAGAGTCGCAGCAGCTCTGGAATTACTGTTGTCTAACCGGACCCGGAGGCCCCTGTAATAAGCACTATCGGTTGTTTAGCCAACTATTCCACTCTGTTCTCCATTTATTTATAGCAGCAAAAAAGCCGTGGATGAACATCGTTCACCCACGGCTCTCCCCGCAACCATCCGTTCTACCGGCCATCCAGCAGATTGCCCAGTCCGCCGAGGATGCTGCCTTCTTCCTTGCGCCCGGCATTGCCGGCCGCGGACAGGATGCGGTCCGCCATCCGGCTGAACGGCAGCGACTGCACCCAGACCTTGCCCGGTCCGCGCAGGGTGGCGAAGAACAGGCCCTCGCCGCCGAACAAGGCGGTTTTGACCCCTTTGACCATTTCAATATTGTAATCCACTGATGAGGTCATCGCCACCAGACAGCCGGTATCGAGTTTGATCGTCTCCCCGGGCTGCAGCGTACGCTCCAACACATAGCCGCCGGAGTGGGCAAAGGCCAGGCCGTCACCCTCCATTTTTTGCATAATAAAACCTTCCCCGCCAAAAAAACCAGCCCCCAGCTTTCGCTGGAACTCAATGCCGATTGACACGCCTTTGGCCGCGCAGAGGAAGGAATCCTTCTGGCAGATGATTTTGCCGCCGTACTGCTGGAGGTCGAGGGGGATGATTTTGCCCGGATAAGGGGCTGCAAAGGTCACACTCTTACGTCCATAACCTCCACTGTGGGTAAATACGGTCATGAACAAGCTTTCTCCGGTCAGCAGCCGTTTGCCTGCCCCCATCAGCTTGCCCACCAGCCCGCCGCCTCTGGCGCTTCCGCTGCCGTCGCCAAAAATCGTCTCCATCGTGATCTCCGGGTCCATCATCATGAAGCTGCCCGCTTCGGCAATTACACTTTCGCCTGGATCGAGCTGTACCTCCACACACTGAATTTCCTCACCCATAATGACATAATCGATCTCATGAGCACTCATCCCGCTATTCCTCCTTGTTGGCACTTCAAACTTTATACGCCCTTAACCTGCCTGTGGTTGCGCATGATTCCGGCCATCTCAGCGAACCGGCAACCGTTCATATGACATAAGAAAAAAGCCAACTCTTATAATAAGAGCTGACTTTAATCTAAGTATAACTGCGTAAAAGGAGCAGGGTTCCCTAGCTGACAAGGCTTCAATGTACATCCTGTGCCTGGCCCAGCTTCTTCTGAAGCTTCGGTACCTTGACCAGCTTGGGTCTGCCGAGGGAAGTTGTAAAGGTAATCACATAGCCTGCTACGACTACGGCCATCACCGTGTACATGGTTTCCTTCAGCGGCATATAGAACAGAGACAACGCCAGTACGACAACATCCATAATAATAAACACTGTACCTACCTTGATTCCCTTCCATTCACTGATCAGCAGCGATAGAATATCGTCACCGCCGCTCGCCCCGCCGCCACGCAGGACCATACCCGCTCCTAAACCTGTAAGTATACCGGACAACAATGCCGCCAGCGGCAGATTATCCTGCAGATTTATGACGAATCCGGAATAACGCTCCATCAGACCGTAGAACAATGTAAAGGCTCCTACTGAAATGAAGGTATGACAGACGAACGTTTTTCCTTTGTAGAACATTGCAATTAAGAGTACGGGTATATCCAGCACAAGAATGGTGATGGAAGGCGAAATCCCCAGTACATACTTGCCGAGCAGCGACAGGCCTACGAATCCGCCCTCGGTCAGATGATTCTGATAATTGATGTGGTAATAGGTAAAAGCAAGCAAAAAAGTTCCAAACAAAATGACTGTCAAGCGGAGTAAAGCGTGTACCCCGTTCTTGTGTTTCCTCATACAGGTCTCCCCTTATCGTATATGGCGGCTAGACGTCTTGCGCGCCTCTACGATGGGTATAACCGGAGGAGATGTTGCTCCTTCGCATACAATAGCTCCCTTCCCTCGCAGAGGTGGCGTTCGTCAATTAACAACGGTTGGCGCACATTCTACAGGGAAGCTAAGTATAAGACAGATCATAACGTTTCCAAATCGTCCTTTGGGGAATCGTCCTTCGGGGACACATGGTATCCTGATCCTTTCTTTAATTTGATAAGTTCTGATAACATTATACCACGCGAGGCACCTTCTCTAAACATTTTACCAGTAAAAAGAAATAACTAGTTCATTCCACGTACCAGACGGTTGATGGTTTCACGCCTTACACCGATCAATTGACCAATCTCTTCCTGGGTGAGCAGGTCGGTCAGAGCTGTGCCATGTGCGTACTCATTCATCCAGCGGGTTAACAGCTCCAGCCGCTCTCCCGGGTTGCCTACGGTAAGGTGGTCGATACGCATCTGCATGAAACGCACCTTCTCCTGCAGCAGCACTGCGATGTCCAACGCCTTCTCCGGATTCTCCTGCAGCTGGTGGTACCATTCCGCAGCCGGAATAGCCTCTACGACACTTCTCATCATAGCCACGGCTGTACCATGCGCCTCTTTGGGTGAAATCAGAGAATGGTGAGGAACTACCTCGCCGGGGTATAGGATGTTGAACAACACCATATTCCCGTTCTCATGCAGCCGGGTTACCTTAAACAGTCCGCTTGTTACCTTGTACAAGTATTGGCAGTCATCCCCTTGACGGAATAAGACCTCCCCCTTATGCAATATCATCATTTCCACTCCTTTTGACCATTACTTATTTATGATAATTATACAAAAAAATAACCCGTTAGCCGAAAGTATTTCCGGTTAACGGGTTATCGCAACGTAATCTAGTCGTTATCTGGCCGCCAGCGGCTTCTTCCACAGGCCAAGCACGAGCCCCGAGATAACCGAGCCAATCAGCACAGCCAGCAGGAACAGCAAGGCATTGCTGGACAGGGCGGCGACAAAGATCCCGCCATGCGGTGCGGGAACATTGATGTTCCACAGTTGGGTTAGCCCTCCGGCCACGGCTGAACCCAGAATGCACGAGGTCAGCACGCGCAGCGGATCGGCGGCTGCGAACGGAATCGCACCTTCCGTAATAAATGATAGACCCAGTACATAGTTCGTCAAGCCGGATTTGCGTTCCGGTTCGGTGAATTTCTGCTTGAAGAAGGTGGTTGCCAGCGCGATCGCCAGCGGAGGAACCATCCCGCCTGCCATAACGGCAGCCATCATCAGCCCGTTCGTGTTGCCGCTGGTAGTGAATACGCCAATGGCGAAGGTATAGGCCGCTTTGTTAAACGGTCCACCCATATCAATGGCCATCATGCCGCCAAGCACCAGACCAAGCAGAACCTTATTCCCCGTTCCCAGGCTGTTAAGTCCGTCAATCAGTCCCAGGTTGATCCAGCTGAAGAACGGATCGAACAGGTAGAACATAATGCCACCGGTAATCAGCAGGCTGAAGACGGGATAGAGCAGAATCGGCTTCAGGCCGTCGAGGGTCTTGGGCAGGCCAGCAAAGACCTTACGCAGCAGAACCACGACATAACCGGCGAGGAAACCGGCGGCCAGGCCGCCCAGGAAGCCGGCATTGGAGTTCAGCGCCATCAAGCCGCCGACCATGCCCGGCATCAGCGCCGGACGGTCACCGATGCTAAGCGCGATGAAACCAGCCAGCACGGGAATCAGGAAGTGGAACGCCCCGTTGCCGCCGCCGATAGTCTGCAGCAGTTGGAAGAGCGGATTGTCTTCGCCCGCCACCTGCTCGATCAGGAAGGAGATCGCCAGCAGAATCCCGCCGCCGACAACGAACGGCAGCATATGCGAGATGCCGTTCATCAGGTCCTTGTAGATCTTGCTGCCAATGCTGCCCGATTTCTCCGGCGCAGCTTCGCCTGCACCGCGACCTTCGCTGCGGTACAGCGGTGCTTCTCCGTTCATGGCTTTGCGGATCAGCTCCTCCGGCTTGCGGATGCCGTCGCTGACGGGCCGCTGCAGGACCGGCTTGCCGTCGAAGCGGGCCATCTCCACGTTCTTGTCGGCAGCGACGATAACACCGCTGGCGCGGCGGATCTCATCGGCAGTCAGCACATTCTGAGCGCCTTCGGAGCCGTTGGTTTCCACGCGGATGTTGACGCCCATCTCAAGCGCTTTCTTCTTCAGCGCATCCTCAGCCATGTAGGTATGGGCGATGCCCGTAGGACAGGCCGTAACGGCAACCACGAACGCTTCGGAGGCAGGATTGCCGACAATCACCCGTTCCGGCTCAGACTTTACCGCCTGCGCCTGCTTCTTCAATTCTTCGGCCTCGGCTTTCGCCTCTTCTTCAGCCTGCTTGTTGTCAAACAAGGCTGTTACTTCCGCTGGCGTGCGGGTATTCATCAGCTCCTGGATGAAATCGGCATCGATCAGCAGTCTGGACAAGGAAGCCAGGGTGCGCAGATGCACATTGCCGGCCCCTTCAGGCGCAGCAATCATAAAGAACAGGGTGGCCGGTTCATCATCCAGCGATTCAAAGTCGACGCCGCTCTTACTCTTGGCGAATACGACCGTAGCTTCGTTGACCGCTTTAGTCTTGGCATGCGGCATGGCGATCCCGCCGCCGATGCCTGTGCTGGACTGCTCCTCCCGCTTCAGAATCATCTCTTTAAACAGCACAGGATCATTAATCCGGCCGCTGGCCGCAAGACCTGCGATCAATTCATCAATCGCCGCTTCCTTAGTGGTTGCCTGCAGATTCATGATCATTGTATTCTGTATCATCAAGTCGGTAATTTTCATGGTTGTCACTCCTTAGGTTAACAAAATATGGCTTACAGCTGTGTAATCACAATCATCGGCCGCAGCCGCTCAATATACTCCCGGGTTGCCAGATCATCAGAGAAAGCGGTTGCGCTGCCCGAAGCCACTCCCATCTGGAAGGCTTCCAATGGATCGCCGGTCAGTGTAAATGTCCCGATGAAACCGGCGATCATAGAATCCCCTGCGCCTACGGAGTTCTTCACTGTACCGGAAGGAGCGCTAGCATGCCATACCCCTTGTTCGGAGATGAACAGCGCTCCTTCACCAGCCATCGAGACCAGCACATGCTGTGCTCCTGCCTCCAGCAGCTTGCGCCCGTAGGTGATAATCTCCTCGCGGGTGCTGATATTTACTCCGAACAGCTCTGCGAGCTCATGATGATTTGGTTTGACCAGCAGCGGCCGCTGAACAAGTGCTTCGTTCAAGGCGTGACCGGTAGTATCAATCACAAATTCGGCTCCGCGCTGTCTGCACACAGAAATCAGCCTGCTATAGAAATCGCCCCTGAGTGACGGCGGCACGCTGCCGGAGAGAATGACAATGTCGCCAGGTTTCACACCAGCCACCTTCTGCAGCAGTGCTTCCGCTTCAGCGGCGCTGATCTCAGGTCCGGCTCCGTTAATCTCCGTCTCCTCCCCGGACTTCAACTTGATGTTAATCCGGGTATCCTTCGCAATCATGACGAAATCGCTGGAAATCTGCTCCTCCGCCAGCCAATCGGCGATGAATCTGCCGGTGAATCCGCCCAGGAAGCCGGTCGCGGTATTGCCAACCTGCAGCTGGTTCAGCACACGCGACACGTTAATGCCTTTGCCGCCGGGCAGCTTCAAGTCGCGCTGCATCCGGTTCAGTCCGCCCAGTTCAATATCTTCAACCTCCACGATGTAATCAATGGAAGGGTTAAGCGTTACAGTATAGATCATTAGTATCCCTCAATTGTGTGTGGTTTATAGTTAATACCGGCCTTATGCCAAGGTGTATTCAATGCCTCGCTGCGCCAGTCCCAGCAGGAAATCCTGCGTTGCCCCGGAATCCAGAATACAGTGATCCATCTCGGCAAGATCGGCCACCTTGCAGAATGAAACCTGGCCGATCTTGCTATGGTCCGCCAGTAGAATGCTCTGCTTCGCTATGGCAATCATCTTGCGCTTGGTGGCTGCCTCCAGCATGTTGGGTGTGGTGATGCCATCGTGCAGATCCAAGCCATTGGTGCCCAGGAATGCTATGTCGACACGCACCATTTCCAGAGAGCGTTCTGTCATGGGCCCTACAAAAGCCATCGTATCCGGCCGGAGAAGCCCTCCGGTAACCGAAACCTCGATATTGCGACTATCCTTCAGCTCATTCAGCGCCATGATTGAATTGGTGATTACCTTCAGGTGGTTGAAGGTCTTGGATTGGAGCATCCGGGCTATCTGCAGCGTGGTCGTTCCGCCATCGAGAAGAATGGCATCTCCTTCACTGATCATGTCCACGGCAGCTTGTGCGATCCGCTGCTTCTCCTCCTGCAGACGGTCCGCCTTATCTGAATATACGGCCTCAAAGCTGACACTCTGCAGCGACACGGCCCCGCCATGCGTACGCTTCAGCAGCTTCGCCTCCTCAAGCTCCTTAAGATCGCGGCGTACCGTGGATTCGGAAACGCCCATTGCCTGACTCAGCTCCTGTACGGAACCGCGTGCATGCTTCTCCACGAACAGCACGATATTGCGTTTGCGTTCTTCCTCAAAGAGCATCCTGCTTCACTCCCTTCGACAGTGGGCCGCGGCGCAGCTTTACGTCGAATCCGGCTTCACTTGTATTTATGATTACCTATTCATCATCCAATGATCGAAAATGACTATTATTGACCATTTGTGCTCATTTATGATTGTAACAGCGTTTTCATTAGCTGTAAAGTGCTTTTTACGGCATTGCAATCACCTGTTTGCCTTAGGCAAACAGGTCATTAACGAGCTGTAGATAAATTAGGTCCCAATCGCCTATTTCCCCGGCACGGTTCCTGACATATTTATATTACATACAGGGAAAAGCGGGTGAACAAGCGATGGTGAACACAAACAATAACAGCCAAGTGGAAGCTGACGAGCTGACTGCTGACGATTATGCCATCATTGCAGCTGGCCTGGCTGCCTTAGGTGAGGTATTTGCTTTCTTGGCGCTCCTGAAATCCAGACAGGTTACGAAGGAAACCGGAGGCCAGGTTGACGTAATTCCCGCTATCTTCGTGCAGTCCCGCTCCAGGAAACCACAAACCAAGCGCAAGCTGCGCTGACCAGCCGAGTGGTCAGGTATCCAGCCCAATCACATAATGCCGGGCCAGAATCTCCCCGACCTGCCGGCTGTCCTCCTCCTCAAGCACAACCACCACGATAATATGCTCCTGATCAGCATGTCTGGCATAGGCTTCTGCATCTGCTCCAGGGATGCCAATTCCCATCAGACTGATCTGCAGCCCATCCGCATCGGGCTCCTCGCCGAGTTCTCCTCCCGCCAGTTTGCGGGCCGCCGGACCGGCAGCAACTGCGGAATCCGGCAATAGATTCAACCCTGCCGCCAATCCTTTGGCTGTTCCGAACAAGCCCTCATTACCAAGGCCGGTTTGCGCCTTTCCGATGCCGGTATCCTTGCTGATCTGCTCAACTATTGTCTTTTGTTTGGTGAATATTGAAATCTGCTTGGCACGAATGCCATGAGTCTGCAGGTCTTGTATCGCTAGAGCTGCGTCGCTGCGGTGCCCGAATATGCCTATTTCCAATTTTGCCATGCCCATTCCTCCTATGCGAGAGCAGTATTTAACGGGATGCTGTCATTTTTTTTAAACCCCAGGCTTCCGCCTTGAATCAATCTAATATATAAAGGTTATAAAGATAGGACGGGGCTTAGTATACTAGATAATAGTAGAGCACCATTGCTTGGGACGTTATTATACATATTATTGTGTAATGCGCCAAAAAAAAGGGGGAATGCATCATTGTTAGAGCATAAATATTTCAGGACAAGTCTTGCCATCATCTGCTTTCTGCTCATTCTGTATCTAGGCTCAAAGGTCATGTTCCTCTTCGTGCCGCTGGTGGCGATTATCAATCTGCTGCTGGTGCCCATGATGCTGTCGGGGTTCATGTTTTATCTCCTCAGGCCGCTGGTCAATTTCCTGGAGAGCAAGAAGCTCAACCGGGCTTTAGCCATACTGCTGATCTACCTGGTGTTTGCCGGATTGTTCATCCTGTTCTGGGTATCGGCCTGGCCAACGCTCCAGACGGAGATTGAGAATTTCATCAATAATATGCCTTATCTGGTTCAGGGCTTGCAGGAGCAGTTCAACAAGTTGCGCGATAATCCGGCGTTATCCCGCTTCTTCCAAGGGGAATCCGATCTGACGACCCGGCTGACCGAATATCTGAATACGGCAATTACTTGGGTTACCACCTCCATGTCGAACTTCATCGGTGTGATCTCAAGCATCGTGATTGTTATCGCCACCCTGCCGATTATTCTCTATTACATGTTGAAAGACAGCCGGAAGCTCTCACCGATTCTGCTCGGACTGGTCCCGCGCAAATACCGCAAGGAAGGCCAGGAGATGCTGAAGGATATTGACAGCGCGCTGAGCAGCTTCATCGTCACCCGAGTGCTGCTTAATGTTGTGCTGGGCATCATGCTCTATATCGGCTTCCTGATTATCGGCTTGCCTTATGCAATGCTGCTTGCCGTGATTTCCGTGCCGCTGAACTTCATCCCTTATGTCGGCTCCCTGCTTGCCGCTGTACCGGTGATTATTGTTGGATTCATCGAGTCGCCGATCATGGCGCTGTGGGCGCTGATCATTATCTTCGTGGCGCAGCAGATTCAGGACAATGTGCTGTCCCCGATTATATATGGCAAGTCGCTGGATGTGCATCCGCTCACTACGGTGCTGCTGGTGCTTGTCGGCGGAGACTTCTTCGGCATTATCGGCGTGCTGATTGCACTCCCGGTTTATATGATTGCCAAAATCATATTTCTGCGCATCTACGAGATTATCGTCGCGGAACACGAAGAGGAGGATACACCGCCTCCGTCTCCGCCTCAGGGAACGCCCCCAGCGCCGGGAACACCTCCACCGCTGGGAACGCCTCTGCCCCTGGTCAAGGAAGAAGGACTATAAACCTCAGAACGCCCCTATCCTGCATTGCAGGATAGGGGCGTTCTGATTTAACCGCGCAAGGAGCGCACTACAAATACATGGCTGCTCTTAAGCAGGTTCTGTCCGTCCCGGAGCGTAACCGCACCTTTGGAATGGGACAGGATGGTCGTATTGAACGCGATCAGCTTGTCTTCCTTCCATACGGTTACGGCGGATTTGAAATAGACTGCATTATCAAACTGCTGGCGTTCTCTCATTACATAACCTACCGAATGCTGAACAGGGGGCAGTGCTCTTTCCTTCGGAGCCAGTGCCTTGATGAACACAATGTCACGAAAAGGCACCGCGATCTCCTGATGGCCGATAACCGCTACCAGAGCGGCAGTGTCCCACTTGCGCAGTACGCCTTTCATAATTCTGTAGGGTCTGTCACCGCAGAACATCATAACCGGCTTACCGACCCAATGCTTCATTGCTCCACCCCCTTGATATGTACTGACCTAGACTGTTTACAAATTGGATATTCTCCAATCCATGCCTTCCAGTCCATGCGACTCCAGATACTGATTAGCCTTCGAAAAGGGACGGCTGCCCAGGAATCCCCGGTGCGCTGACAGCGGACTCGGATGCGGAGACTGGAGCACAAGATGCCGGGTTGTATCGATAAAAGCGCCCTTCTGCTGGGCATGGCTGCCCCAGAGCATAAAGACCATCGGCGCCGTTCGCTGACCCAGCTTCTTCATCACCGCATCCGTGAACCGTTCCCAGCCGAGGCCTTTATGCGAATTAGCCTGGCCATCACGCACCGTCAGCACCGCATTCAGCAACATAACCCCTTGCTCAGCCCAATGCACGAGGGAGCCATGGTTAGGAATTGGTGTGCCGGTATCCTCCTTCAGCTCGGCATAAATATTGCGCAGGGATGGCGGAATCCGTACCCCCGGCTTCACCGAGAAGCTTAGCCCGTGGGCTTGGCCCGGCCCATGATACGGGTCCTGGCCCAGAATGACTACCCGGGTGCTATTGTATGGCGTCAGTTTCAAGGCCGAGAACAGCAATTCTTTTGGCGGATAAACTGTATGTTCCTTATATTCCCTCGCGAGTGCATAACGCAGCTCCTGAAAATACGGCTGCTCTATTTCGTCCTGTAGAACCTCATCCCAATCATTGCCGAACATCCCATTCTCCTCCTGGCTCTATGCATAGTGTATGTTCTTTATTTGTTATTAACCATTTTCAACAGGCCTGTCCGTTTATGCGGAGCAGGAGGCCCGTGTACCTCCGCGTGCTGCATGTTATTTGCGGCCATAATCGGCCTTGATTTCGCCCCAGACCTTGGTCTGCCATTTCAGCACCTTATTCTTGTAGGTATGAGTCTGCAGCCAGCTTACCGCCTTATCAATCAATAGCCAGATTTCCTCTGTAGAGGCATCGCGCGGCAAAGTCGTAGCGACCTGCTTCTGCTTAACCCATTTCATCGCGTTAACGGAATCGCTGTAGACCGTCTTGTCGCTTCCCTGCTTCTGCAGCAGAGCGAGCGCATGCACAATCGCCAGAAATTCACCGAGATTATTGGTTCCTTTGGAGATCGGGCCGCAGGAGAAAATCACTTCTCCCGTCTGAGTGTCCACGCCCTTATATTCAACCGGTCCGGGATTGCCCCGGGTGCCTACGTCTACCGATATGCTGTTATAATCTATCTCTGCTGACGTTTCTACGGAAGCGCTGCGGCTCCAGCCCCCTGCTGATGTGCTCTTGGCCGCGCTTGCTGCCCCTGTGCCCCAATTGCCCTTCCACCCTGCCTTGTAGGCTGTGTCTGCGGCGGAACGTGACTCATACGATTTATATTTGGCTCCGGTGTAATGATCGGTCTGCGCCTTGCATTCCGCCCAGGTAGCATATACTCCCGGCTGCTTGCCTTCCCATACTACATAATATTTCTGTTTCGCCATACTGCTGCTTCCTCCTGACAAGCGGATCATATTTCAATTTCAGGTGATACTACTGAACGTGAACTTAAGAATGTTATAAACGGAGTTGCCAAGAAGCCCTGTATATCAGGCGCTCTGGCAACTCTATTGTTTCATTCTTAAGTTCATCATATATACTCACAGATTTCACTTATCCAAAAGAACAAGCGTAGCTTCTGCTATTTGCTCCAGCCTGTCCCGGTCCGCTGTGAGCCTGGCCATGACTCTCAGCCCTACCAGTGCATTGTGCAGGCAGGCTGCCAGCACAGCGGGCGGCAGGCTGGAGGCGATCTCTCCGCTCTCCTGGCCCTGGCGCACCAGCAGCTCCAGCAGTTGCTCGGTCCGGGCGAAGCTCTGCTCCACCCGAGAGGCAGCCAGTGGATCATCAAGGGCCAGCTCAGTTGCTGTATTCACCAGCAGGCAGCCCCTTGGCTCCTCCTCGGCCGGATGAATCATCAGTTCAAACAGCAGCCGAATGCCCTCTCTGGAAGAAGATAGCGGCTCCAGCCGCTCTTGCATCCGTCCGGCAGCCATTGCGGCGTAACGTTCCAATGCTTGTATAAATAAAGAGTGTTTATCTCCAAAAGTATCGTACATGCTGCGTTTATGAATACCCATGGCAATCACAAGATCCTGCATGGAGGTCTTCTCATACCCCTGCCGCCAGAATACCGCCATCGCTCTGCCGAGGACTGTATCAATCTCAAATTCTTTGCTCCGGGCCATCCTTTCTGCTCCTTTCCTGCTCCTTCCAAGGCCTATATTACCATTTGTAGAACGACCGGTAAATATCATTGTCCAAGTGTGAACGAGATCACATTAATTCTGCACTCATCGTTCTATATTAAATTTAAAGGATAGTAGCACATCTGCAGCATATCTATGAGGAGGTTGATCACATGAACAAAATCACCGTATGGGCCGCTGTAACCGTCCTGACCCTGCTTGTGGGCTGTGGAAGCTCCGCCGACAATGCTGCCAATTCACCCGCGCCTTCGCCGGGAACGACAACTGGAGCCGCTGACGCGGTTACTTCCGCTTCTGTAGTGGATAACGGGGAAGCTTTCAAAAAAGCGATCAGCAAGGATGGGACCTGGATCGCAGCTACCCTGAATGATCTCAGCTTCACCGAGGAGCTTGTCGTTGAAGGTGAATTCACCAACAAGGAGGAACCCGCCCGTAAAATGGCCCTCTACACCCAGGATGCGGAGCATAACATCACGGCCTCCTTCACCCTGACCGCACCCAAAATCACCATCCGCAGCAAGAATGCGCGCATTCAGGGGGGAACTTTTGTCGGAGATGTCTATGTCGAGGCCAACGGCTTCAGCTTGGTTAATGCCACGGTGGAAGGCAACGTGTATTTCGCCAATGACCAATATCAGTCCACCTTCGATGCCTCCGACCAGGGCAAGGTAACGGGCGTAACGGAAGTGAAGAAATAGTCTGGGTGGTTCATAATAGAGCTACGAACAGCAAGGTGTTCTGCTGCCGATATGGCGGGGCACCTTCCTGGGTGTGACGGCGGCCGGTTGCAGAGATGAAAGACTGCGGGGACAAATAGAGAGTACATGGTCAAAGGAGAGAGTCGATGTTAATGTGGAGTATAGGAAATGTAGGGGAGTCGGACTGCTAGTGCGAGAGATGATGGCCATGCGAGAGATAATGGCCGTGCGAGGGCTAGAGGGAATGCTAGCGAGAGATAATAGCCGTGCGAGGGTGCATGAGAGAGAGATTGCAAATGCGAGCCGAGCAGGGCTACTGGTGGGAGGGGGAATGCTGGTGCGAGCACTAAAACAGGGCATGCGGCGGGCTTGCATAGGGCTGCTTCTCTTCGCCCTTGCCGGGTGTAGCGACGGCAACGCAGTCATCCAGGAGCCGCCTGTCTACCGGATTCAATCCGGCAGCGACCTGACCTTGTTCACGGCTACGGATACCCATTACCTAGCTCCGGGGCTGACCGACGGAGGCGCGGCGTTCCGCAGCTTTCTGGCTGCGGGGGACGGCAAACAGCTGGAGTACAGCAATGAGATGATACAGGCGCTGGCCTATGATGTACAGACTCAGCGCCCGGATGTGCTTATTCTTAGTGGGGATCTGACGAACAACGGGGAGCGGGAGAGCCATCTGGAACTTGCCAGACATCTGCAGCAGATCGAACAGAGCAGCGGTACCAGGGTCTATGTGGTGCCTGGCAATCATGATCTGCTTAATCCGTGGGCGCAATCCTTCAAAGGCCGCCGCCGGTATGATACGGAATCTATCGATACAGCCAACTTCCGTTCGATCTACAGCCACTTCGGTTATGATGAGGCGCTGTCTCGGGATAAGGAGTCGCTCAGCTATCTGGCGGCTCCTGCGGATGACCTCTGGCTGCTGATGCTGGATACCACCCAATCGCGCAACAACGCCAAGCTTGGGTCTCCGCAGCTTGACGGCAGACTGGGCGCAGCTACCCTGCAGTGGATCGATGCCTGCGGCAAACTGGCCGCCAAGGAAGGAGCGCAGCTGGTAGCAGTGATGCACCATAACCTGCTGGACCATAGCGAGCTGATTCAGGAGGGTTTCACTATAAACGACCGACAACAGGTGACGGATACTTTGATAAATAACGGGGTGGCGGCAACGCTTAGCGGGCATATTCATATTCAGGACATCAGCACTTATCAGCAAGGCTCGCACCCTATTTATGATATCGCCAATAGCGCGTTGTCAGTATATCCTCATCAATATGGAGTGCTGAAATACAGCGCCGCTGCGCGCACTCTGGACTACAGCACCACAAGGCTGAATATGGAGCTGTGGGCTGCCGCAAACGGGAGCAAAGACCCAAACCTGCTGCAGTTCGGTACTTACAGCAAGGAGGCCTTCAGCAACCGCTCCGCCAAGCGCAGTTACGCCCGCCTCTCCGCCAATAGCATCTATTCTGGCTATACGCCAGAAGAGCGCTGGCGAATGGCGGAAACCGTAGGTCGGCTGAATGAGATTTATTTCGCCGGAACAGGAGCCACAGAGCTGCCGGCGGTACTCTCCTCGGCCGGATACAAGCTATGGCTGGACGCCCCGGCGGACGGCCTGAAGCATTATGTGCTGACCATGGCGCAGCGGGAGAAGAAGAACAACCAGCAGCTGCATGTGCAGCTGCCTTGAGAGGTGCGCGGGGTGATGCTGGGTGGGCGATAGTACGGTAGCGGCGGCGTTACTTTACTTTTTACTTGAAATCCTTGGGAGTTGGGCGGGCGATAGCGTGGTAGGCGGCGTTACCTTACTATTTACTTGAAACCCTTGGGAGTTGGGTGGGCGATAGCGTGGTAGGCGGCGTTACTTTACTTTTTACTTGAAACCATTAGGAGTTGGGGAAATAGATAGCGCGATAGGCGGTGGCTCTCTCTTCAGCCCCCTAATGAAGTGGAGTCCTTGATATGCAGCAAGCCGAACATCGAATAACAACGAGCACATCCAGCCGACCTCTTAAACAATATCGAGCTCAACCAGCAACCTATTAAACAATATCAAACTCAACTAGCCGACCTGTTTAAGTGCAAAACTGCACTTAATTTCGGCTGATTTCCAGACTTTCAACCAATTAAGTGCGATAATGCATCTAATCCAGCCCATTTGATCGCAAACCCCTCCTACGTAGGAATTTAGTTGCACTTTCGACACTTATTTCTTCTTATTCCCTTAATTGGGCGGAATTAAGTGCTGATTCGCAACTAATTACTTGAAATCCTCGGGAGTTGGGTGGGCGATAGTGTGGTAGGCGGCGTTACCTTACTATTTACTTGAAATTCTCAGGAACTGGGGAAACGGATAGCGCGATAGGCGGCGCTCTCTCTTCAGCCCCCTAATGAAGTGGAGTCCTCGATATGCAGCAGATAGCGTTGATTGGCGGTGTGTTGGAAATTTACGAACAAATCGTCGGCCTCCTATAGAAACCGGACACGGACAAAAAGATGGCCGCAGCGTTCTTCCGCTGCGGCCATTTCTTTGCTTATTGTTGCGGCTCGCCTGTTTCTGCCGGAGCTTCCAGCTCCAGCACGGCAAAAGCAGCCTCACGCCCGTTCACCAGCAGCGAAATCCGGTGGGTTCCCGGATAATGGCGGCGGGTCGTCAGGTCCGCCCAGCGGTGCGTTCTTCTCCCGCCCAGCTGACTGCCTCCCGGCACGGTTTTGTCGGAGAGCAGGAAGAGCTTGCGCGATGCCCGCCCGGAGGCTTTGACGAAATCAATTCCGTATTCGATCCGGAGCCTGGCTGGCTCCCCCTCCCGCACACGCAGCCGGTAATGCAGCTCGCCCTGTGCGCCAATCGGCAGGACAGCCAGGTCCAACATTAGCGATGCGTCCGTGATCAGCGGGGCTGCCTCCTCCTCTTCGGCATACCCGAACAACGCCATAACCCCCGGGTCCGCTTTGCGGATCAGGGTACGGCAGCCATGCCGGACAATCCAGTCCGTATGAGGGTCATGTCCTTTCCAGCGGCGGGCCAGCTGCAGCACCACATCCGGATGATCCTTGGCGATATCGTTCAGGTTATTCGCTACACTTTTGCGCACATAGAGGGACGGGTCCGCCTTCAGCAGCTCCAGCAGCGGCAGCACTGGCGACGGATCACGCTTGAACATGGGAAGCGCCTGCCCCCACGGCAGACGCGAACGGCAGCCCTCACTCGCCAGCCGGCGCACATGCTCACTCTCATGCTGCGCCCATATAGTCATCTGGGCCATCATCCGCTCAGGCTCCCGCAACAGAAACGGCCTTACCGCAAACTCTGCCGACGATTTGCCCGTAAACAGCTCCAACGCCCGCATCGACAGCTCCCAGTGCTCCTCCTCCTGTCCATACACCTCAATAAAATCAGGGAAGAACAAATAAGGAAAGCCGACACATTGATCGGCAATCGCCGTCAGCACCGTTACCGCCTCTTCATAGGGAAGCTGCAAATGTCTGCCCAGCGACTCTGTAATCCGCCGCATCCGGCCCTTCAGCTCAAGAGCGTCCCAGGTCTCGTCCATGGCCGAGTCGATGAAACCCTCCAGATCGAATGAACCGGACACAGCTTTTACTTTGGCACCGAACCCTCGCAAAAAAACCTCGTTGTACATATCCTTCAGCGGCTCAGCCATAACCTTCTATTCCTCCTGTATCCAGATACGCCCAGCGTAACACACTTAACTAGACTACTGCATGTCATGTTATAAACAGCGCCTTCAGTTGATCAGCAGCTTGATGGTCTCCAGACTTGCGGCGGCGCGCAGGTTGAGCGCACGTTTGTCACGCAGCACCAGCTGCTTCAGCTCATGCCCCGGATCAAGGATCAGCGGCTGTGAGATCACACCTTCCAGAACCTGCACCGCCGTGCGGCACGCGTCGAACAGTTGTTCTCTGGGCAGCAGCTGCTTATGCAGACGGATGATCTCAACCAGCCTCTCCGCATACATCAGCCTCACCACACTGTCCCCGCTGGCAATATTCCGGGCGGCAAAAGCAGCCGTCTTCTCCACGATGAGATTGTTAGTACAGCTCACGGACAGATCAGCCAATGACGATACCGCCTCCCAGTCACGGATCGACAGCTGTCCGAAACAGGTGTTCATTATATTTTGCAGCCACTCCTGCTCCTGCTCTTCAGATACCCCATAACTCTGATATTCTGCCAGCACCCCTCCCCGGTGCATCGCCGGCAAATGGCCTAGATAACGGCAGTACAACTCCTTCGCCCTTAGTTCCTGTGGTTCCATCTCAACCATCTCAACCTTCCTCCTCTGAACTCCCGTCCTCTAATTAAATCACAATCTTGCTTCATTTCAAAAAGGAACGGCTTTCCCATCAGCTGAAAAAGAGGCGATACCTGTTCGCGGGACGACATTTACCTATTCTCGGCGGCGGGGGTTCGTGGTAGAATAGTTTTTAACATTTTCAGAAAGTTATTGGGATTCAGAAAGCTTCAGGAAAGAAGCGAAACTTATCCATTGGAGGGAGCCATACAATGCCACAGACCCTTGTCAAGAATGTAGATTTTCTCGTAGCCGCTATGTCCCGCACCTTCGTATCCGCCCTTCAGCTTGACCCGGACGGCATGTATGCCCAGGTTGGAGTCGGACTGGTGGAGAAATACTCCGATGAGTATGTGCGACTCAAAAGATTCGACGGTACGGTCTCGCATTATGACCGGGAAATTACGAAGTTTCAGCATAATAAAGGCAGAGCTTGAACCGGCTCCTCCCAGGGGCGTTTATGCCCTGCCGAACACCATTAAGGCGCATGACTCTGTAAGCCGCACACCGGCTGGGGCGTTATGCGTCTTTTGCCGGGTCCATGTGATTGAACGTCCGGTGATGACGAATTTTGGGTACAATAGTAGAAAGAAATCATCTCAATAAGGATAGGTGAACCCATGTTACATGTGCCGAATTTCGGATTTGCCAGAGTAGCCGCTGCTTCCCCGGAACTGCGGGTGGCTGACTGCGACTTCAATGCGCAGCAGATTATCGAGGTGATTCAGCAGGCGGACAAGCAGCAGGTGGAGTACCTGGTGCTGCCGGAGCTGTGCATCACCGGCTATACCTGTGCAGACTTGTTCCTGCAGCAGCAGCTGCTGGAGTCTGCGCGGGAAGCGCTGCTGCAGATTACCGCCGCCACCGCAGAACTCCAACTGGTGGTCATTGTCAGCTTGCCCCTCTCGATCAAAAGCCGGCTGTTCAACTGCGCCGCCGTGCTACAGCAGGGCAGCATTCTGGGCCTGGTGCCCAAGACCTGCATTCCCGGCTACAGCGAATTCTATGAGCCGCGTTGGTTCGCGGGAGCGGAAGAACTGGAGATATTCGAGCTGCGGCTGGGTGAATCTCTCGTGCCAATCGGCAATGATCTGATCTTCATCAGCCGGGAGAACAGCAACCTGAGCTTCGGCGTTGAAATCTGTGAAGACCTCTGGGTGCCGGTTCCGCCGAGCAGTCTGCTGGCGCAGGCCGGAGCGGCGCTGCTGTTCAACCCCTCCGCCAGCAATGAGCTGGTCGGCAAAGCCGACTACCGCCGCCAGCTGGTGAGCAGCCAGTCCGCCTCCTGTCTGGCGGGCTATGTCTACGCCGGTGCCAATACCGGCGAATCGACCACCGATGTCGTGTTCGGCGGCCATTCGCTGATCGCCGAGAACGGGCAGCTGCTGGCCGAATCGGAACGCTTCACCCATGAGAGCCGGATGATCATCGCCGATATCGATATCCCGCGGCTGCATTATTCGCGCACCGTAATGGGCACCTTCCGTGCCGGCAAGGGCGGGCGGAATTACCGCGAGGTGCTGTATGGGGCACCTGCCTTACAGGGAGAAGCGGCCGAGCGCGAGTTGATCCGCAGCGTGGGCGTCAATCCTTTTGTGCCGGGCAATCCGCTGCAGCGCGATGAACGCTGCCGGGAGATTCTCTCCATCCAGACCTCCGGCCTGATGAAGCGGGTCCGCCATATCCGCACCAAACACGCCGTCATCGGCATCTCCGGCGGGCTGGATTCCACGCTTGCGCTGCTGGTCACCGTGCGGGCGATGGAGCAGCTCGGCCGTCCGGCCAGCGATGTGCTGGCCGTCACGATGCCGGGCTTCGGCACCACAAGCCGGACCTATGACAACGCGGTCGGGTTGATTAAGGCCTTGGGCGCAACGATGAAGGTTGTAGACATCAAAGCGGCCTGCCTGCAGCACTTCGCCGACATCGGCCATGACCCTGACGTCCACGATCTGACGTATGAGAACGTGCAGGCCCGCGAACGCACTCAGATCCTGATGGACCTCGCCAACAAGAACGGCGGCATCGTGATCGGAACCGGCGACCTGTCCGAGCTGGCGCTTGGCTGGTGTACCTACAATGGCGACCATATGTCCATGTACAGTGTGAACTCGGGCATCCCGAAGACACTAATCCAGTATGTGGTTGCCTGGTATGCTGACCATGAGGCGGACGAGACGGTGAACAAGCTGCTATACAGCATCATCGAAACCGGCATCAGCCCCGAGCTGCTGCCACCATCACCCACGGGTGAGATCGTCCAGTTGACGGAGAATATCCTAGGACCGTATATCGTCCATGACTTCTTCCTGTATTACATGCTGCGGACAGGCGCCACTCCAGCCAAAATGTTCCACCTGGCGCTCCACGCCTTCGGTGACGGCTACACCCGGGACCAACTGAAGGGATGGCTGCGAGTGTTCATCTCCCGGTTCTTCACCCAGCAGTTCAAGCGCTCTTGTCTGCCGGACGGTCCCAAGGTCGGAACCGTCAGCCTCTCCCCGCGCGGGGACTGGCGGATGCCTAGCGATGCATCCGCAGCGCTCTGGCTGCAGGAGGTTGAGGATCTGTAATTGGTTAAGGGACGCGATAGGTGTTTGATGTTGCGGCGGCAGATGGTTGAGGGCTACGCGATGATAGGTAGTTGAAGGCTGTTGGAGTAACCTGGGGTTGGCGGTATTGCGGCGGCGGCTGGGTGACTGCCACTGGTGGTTGGAAGCTGACGGAGTAACAGAGGTTTGAATTTAGTGCGTCGATAGGTGGTTTGGTGCTGCGGCGATGGATGAGACGTGGTTAAAAGCTGTTTGAGTAATCAGGGGTTGCCGCTTGTGCAGCGGCTGGCGGGTGCTGCCACTGGTGGCTGGAAGCTGACGGAGTAACAGAGGTTTGAATTTAGTGCGTCGATAGGTGGTTTGGTGCTGCGGCGATGGATGAGACGTGGTTAAGAGCTGTTTGAGTAACCGGGAGTTGACGCTTATAGCTCCAAGAGACTGCTCAGCTACTTCCACCTACTGTGCATGCTCAATTTATGGGATATATCCCTTATTTTTTGCCGCAGATGGCCGGGCGCACCGATTTTATGGGATTTATCCCTTATTTTTCGCCGCAGTTGGCTGGATGCGCTGATTTTATGGGATATATCCCTTATTTTTCGCCGCAGATGGCTGGGCGCGTGGCATTTATGGGATTTATCCCCTATTTTGCGCTCACCTACACTCTCCAAGCACAATTAGAGGCATAAAGGCCTCTGATTTCTTCCCCAACTCCTCCGCGAGCCCAATCAGAAGCATAAAGGCCTCTGATTTCTCCACCAACGCCTCCGCGATCCCAATCAGAGGCATAAAGGCCTCTGATTTCTTCCCTAACGCCTCCGCTAGCCCAATCAGAGGCATAAAGGCCTCTGATTTCTTCCCTAACGCCTCCGCGAGCTCAATCAGAGGCATAAAGGCCTCTGATTCCCTCTCCAGCTGCTTCGCCTGCACAATCTATCGACTTCACAGCGAGCAGAAAGTGAACACCAATGAAAAAAGTATGAATAATAAACTTAACAAGGAGGTGTCCACATGAGTGGAACACGGAAAAGCTACAATGACGAATTCAAAAGACAGACGGTTAAGTATATCCAAGAACAGACGAAGACGGTGGCGGAACTGGCCCTGGAACTGGAGATCCCAGCGAAAACCCTGTATCAATGGTTAGGGAAGTACCGGCAGTTCCCCGACGAACCTGTAGCCAGCGCAGAGCGCATTCGGGAACTGGAACGGCAGTTACAAGAACAAGAGGAAATCATCGCCGACATGACCGAGGAACTCGCTATCGTAAAAAAGGCTGCGCACATCTTCAGCAAACCAAAGAACTGAGATTTCAGTTCATCGAAGCTCATCGCTCCGAGTTTCGAGTGGAGAAGATGTGCAGCATTTTCAAAGTATCCCGGAGCGGATATTACAACTGGAGGAATTCAACAGCCAGCCCGCAGTCTGTACGCAAGGCGTTGCTGCTTCAACGCATCACCTATCATTTTAATGATAACCAAGGCCGCATCGGCAGCCCTACTGTGACAATATTGCTTCGCCAGGAAGGCCATAAGGGGAGTGAACGCACCGTCGGCAAATACATGAGGGAACTGGGGTTGCGTTACGGTCGCGGATGACTGTAGACGAATTTCTCTATCCCGGTCTTTGGGCGTGTTGTTATTTGGCGTGGATGGCGTCGGTATCACTGCGGTATCCTTCACCAGCTTCTCGACCTCTATAAAGCCGATCGGTTACTTGCAGCAACAACCACTCCCCAATTGAATAAAATATTAGGATAAGTGGATTTAGGAGACATGGGAGCTGATCGTGCAAGGAGGTAAAGATGGCCTATACACGTTTGATTGTGTTGGTAATGGTGTTTGAAGTACTTCTCACAGCAGTAGTCGGACTTGGTATTTATTTTGGATTTTCCATATTTCCTTATGCTCAGTCACCGGCAACAACAACTGGTGCTGCGGTGCAGACAGTCGGGTTTAATGCAACCATTCCGTTATATATGCCGTCACTTACGGATCTAAGAATCCCATACACGTATCTACAGGTCGGGGCACAGGCATGGGGAATCCCGGCATTCCTTGCATCTGCAGCTGTAATCGGATTGCAAAGTTTTGTCCGGGGCATGTACCTCGGCGGTCTGAAAGGATGGGCTCTGAACCGTAAGACAGTCTCTCTAATCGCGTGTGGACGCAGGTATTTCGGCGGTATGATAGCATGGTCTATTTTTCAAAGCGTGATAGGCTCGTTGATCTTTTTCCTCGCTGCAGCCTTTTTCCCGATTGGGCTCATATTGATGATTGCTTTACTGTTCTACTCGCTTACGCCATATCTGATGGTCCTTCAAGAGATCACTTTTAGTGAAGCATTAGCGAAGGCGCCACGCATGTTTCGGCGCTATTTTGGCACATTGCTGCCGCTTGCGCTGCTTGCTATGCTCTGCACACTAGTTATCAGCCTATCCCGGTCACTGACACCCCCTTGGGGATACGCGGTACCGTTGCTCGCTTACGCATGCATTGGAACCTTGCTGATCGGCGAACTTATGAGACAGCTAACAATAAAGCTAACGCTGGACGGCGATCAGGTTCTGAACCTGCCCTTTGGGGAGGTCCGCGCTCGTAGAATGGTTAACGCTATTATTGTGCTGCTCGTGCCGGTATTAGTCTCGGCGGGTAGTTTTGCAGCTTCTGGAAGGCACTTAAGTGTGTTTGAATTCGGTAGTAAGAAGCAGCTCGAAGGTATCTCCTACAATTCGAATTTCTCAGACGTATTCTATGCGTCAGAGCAGAAGTATACAGCTTACGAGTGGCAGACTAGAGATTACAGCATTGTCCTTAGACTTCCGGACTTGTCCAACGAGCGGAAGCCTGACGAACTGCGGGGTATAGCCGACATTACGTGGCAGGTGAATGAGGAAATTCGCACTGTACACGGGAATTCAACCCACATTGACGTGAAGCCGATCATGCACAAGAGCCGGTTGGTGTATCGACTTGTCCAGGAGACAGCTAACAATGGCAGTTTCTATTATTCAAGTATGAGTGGCTCTGCTTCGATCCTGCCGGGAGGGGAGCTGCCGCGTGAGCCATTGTCCATTCAAATCATGGTTAGTGGAGATGGCAACCATACATTTGTAATGCAATACCCAACGCGCTTTGATATATCACAGGTATTCCGTGTTTCGGATGACGGGCGGTATTTGATCCCAGGAACAAGCCAAATCAATCCAATGGATTTCCACGCTTATTGGTTCACCGCAGAACAGAGTACGGAGAATCTGTTCGAATTGCTGGCCGCCAAAAACAAAACGAATTCCATTGCGACAATTGACTCAGCTTACCTTGCGCTTGCTTGCGCCATGCAGGAAGGAGATGGGCGCATGGTCGTGAATTTGCTGGAGATGATGCGGCAGGCCGGCATAAGCGTGAAAGCTCCCGACTGGGATAGCCTGACATGGACAGACAACTTGCAGGGCCGATATAAAGGTGCCAGCATGCAGAAGACCCTGGAGCTACTGACGAAGGCAGGTGTTCAAGATGGGTATGAAGCCAAAGAACTATTGGACCAAAGTGATGAAAAGATCAGTGTTTATCAGGTCGAGGTACCCTTCCCGGACGGAATGCTGCCTATCACTTATAAGAAATCTAAGGTAGACGGAAAGCTGCTCACCGTAAATGTAATGGACTAGATCAAATTAAACACCTTGCAACAAATCCAAATGATTCCTTCATTCTATATGTACGGGATATCTAGGGGTCAATTGTATTGGGGATTCTAACGGGAAACGATAGTTCAATAAAGCAGCGGGAGGCATGGACTATATTTCTGGTCCATGCCTCCCGCTGGTTCAATTATGCCTGAAAGAACGCTTTACTAAACCAATCTGCACCTTATAGTACCGCCGCCGAACCCCCGTCTATATTCACCGAGGTTCCGGTTACATAGGAGGCTGCGCCGGACACCAGGAAGGTAATCACGTTCGCAGCTTCCTCGGCCTCTCCAATCCGCCCGAGCGGAATATCGTGGCGCGGATCGGCGGCGAACTGTTCCCAGGTCGCCTCAGGGGCGGACGCCTTCCATTTGCGCTCAATCTGATCGCTGCGGATCAGGCCGATGCAGACCGCGTTAACACGGATGTTGCCGCTGGCCAGATCCTTGCTCATCGCTTTGGTCAGCGCCAGCCCGGCCGCCCGGCTGACCGAGGTCGGCAGCGACGATGCGGACGGCGCTTTGCCCTTGACCGCGGTCACATTGACAATCGCCCCGCCGCCGGCCTTGCGCATATGAGGCACCGCCGCGCGGGCAAAATGCACCGCGCCCAGCAGCTTCAGATCCAGATCGGAATCCCAGCTCTCCGCGCTGACTTCCTCAAATGACGCCGCCGCTGACGTACCGGCATTGTTGACCAGAATATCAAGCCCGCCGAAATGCTCGGCTGTCTGCTCTACGGCCTGCTTCGCCTGCGCTTCCACGGAAACGTCCGCCGCGATCACAAGCACGTCCCCACCAGTCTGCTTCCTGATCTGCTCCGCTGCCGCCTGCAGCGTATCCTCACTCCGGGCTACGATGGCCACCTTGGCCCCTTCTGCTGCCAGCGCGATCGCTGTAGCCAGTCCGATCCCTTTGCTGCCACCGGTCACCAGCGCTATTTTACCCTGCAATCCCAGTTCCATCGCTTCTTCCTCCTCTTGTCCCCTTCAGGGTCCGCCCTTGCTAAAACGCAAAAATTTGGATTTCAGAAACCGCAGACCATTTCTTGGAGCGGGTATCCTTCAGATACACTCGCACAGGATAGGCTCCTTTGGCTTCAAAAGTATAGCTATACTCGGCCGATTTGAACCAGAAGTTGTCTTTTTGGTCCTTGATCGGCTGATTGTCTATCGTTTCAGTCACGTCCGACGGACTTGTAATCGTAATTCGGAGATCCGAAATCTCGGTCTTCAGGTTGTCCACCTGGGCCAGCACCGAGAACTTCTGACTCACCGTGCTTTTGGCCTTGCCAAAAATATTGCCCTTATCATCCAGCAGCACCGTGTTGACATTGGGTTTGTTGATGCGGACCGTCGCACCTGAGTCCTCTACGGCCATCAGTGCGTTCAACTGCTCGGTCATCTGCCCGGCAGACAGATAAATCTCCCCTTCGGAGATGAATCCGGACTGTTTCTGAAGCACATTGTTCAAATACACGTTAATATCCGGTTTGGGTGCTGCGGCATGGAGCAATGTGCCTCCTGGAATCATCAAAAAGCAAAAGGTCAGTATTGTAAGTTTCTTCAGGATTCTCAAGTGAATTCCCCTCCGCAGTGATTGTCATGCTAATTATACCCTCTAATTCGAAAAAGGTTGCTCCCAGCGGGACAATCCATGAAGCATTTTCCAAATAGATCGAAGTTTACTTCTGAGCTAACACATCCATCCTCAGCAGAATGGCCGCTGCTTGTTCGCGGACCAGCGTCTGCCCCGGCTGGAATTTGCCGCCGCTGCCTGTCATAATTCCATGCTCATTCACTATCTGGATCGCTTTGAGGCTGGCTGCTGACAGACCCGTCGTATCGGTGAAGCTTGTGCGGCCCGCGCTGCCGAAGGTCTGCAGACCGGCTGCATTCACGACCATGGTTGCCGCTTCCAGTCGGGTGATGGCACGGCCCGGCTCAAACACGCCGGATGAACGCTGGACAATGCCCAGCTCCGCCGCTGTGGCAACCGCACCGCTGTACCAGGCTGTTGCCCGTACATCCTTGAAGCCTGATACAGTCTTGGAATCGGGAAATTCGCCAAGCTGACGCAGCAGCAGGGTAACAAATTCCGCGCGAGTGAGGCTCTTCTTCGGAGCAAGCAGGAGCTTGCCCTTGTCGCTCACGCCTTGCAGGTAACCCAGCGACAAAGCCATGCTTACATCACTGCTTGCCCATCCGGCCACCTTGGCAGCGTCGGGATACGCGTTCATCTCTGGGGATGAGATCTGCAGCGGTACCACACGTTTGGCGATGGCAGGCGCAGCCCCTTTAACGTAGCGGGTGAGCTGGACCGGATGGATTCCCGGCGGCAGTCCAGAGAAGGATGCTTTGCCCTTCGCATCCGTAACTGCCGTTTGGCCTTGAACGGACACGGTAACCCCGGCGGCTGGCAGATAGCTCAGTTGGGGCTGGGCTTTTTTGACGTAGAGGTCAAAAGATGTCTTCGCTGGAGGATTCCCGTGAGTGATCGAACCCGCCTTGTCTTTCCATTGAATGTCCAACTGGTCAAACAGAACGGTATTGTCCGAGTAATAGAGCAGCAGCCGGTCGCCTTGGTTCAGTTGCAGCTCAGCTGAAATCACCTCGGGAAACAGCCAGTTGCTGCGGCCGGCCGGCATCAGCGCAAGCCTCCATTCGCCGCGTCCATTATACTGCCCATTGCGGATACCGTTGATCGCACTGATCTGCGGGACTGCGGAGGTGGACAGCTTGTAAGGAATGCCCTGCTCGTTCATAAAGCGGGTTGCCGCCTTCATTGCCGGCCCTCCGGCCATCCGGCCCAAAGCAAGCGTGCCTTCAGGACCTTCAATCTGGATTGTGCCCGTTCCCAATGTCGAATGCCCCAAGTCACTATACAATGGAGCGGCCTTCTGGGACAGGAGCTTGTAGGCCGTCAACGCCAGGTAAGCCTGTACCGTGGCTTCCGTGTCGGCAGCTCCACCTGCCGTTTGGGCAAATCCACCAGCAGGCAGACTGCGTGAGAGCAAATATTCCAGCGGGCTTAAGCCGTCAGGCTGCTTGAAGCTGGCAGCATCGATCTCCAGCGCAGACAAAGCGATCACCACCCTGGCGGTATCTGCTGTGCTTCCTCCGAATCTGCCATCTTGCTGCTGCTCGCGCAGCCATTGCAGCGCTCTTGGAATTTGAACAGCGGCTTCTTCATGAGTCCGGCTGGGTGCAACTGCAGTCAGCACCTGTGCGGTCACAGCTACACTGGCCTGCCCGGAATCGGCGTCCGGCCAGCTGCCGTCCGCGCTCTGCAACTGAAGCAGCATATAGAACAACATATCCGGATAATAATTCGGTCTATTTGCCGATTGATAGAGCATATTATTGCTCAAGATATAGGCCGAGGCTATCCCTTCCGCTCCCTCCTTCTCCATGCCGGGATGATTCATCAACAGCGGGAACAGATCAATCCCGGCTATGTTGTTGGCATTTCCCCCAGCCGCTCCGTAATTCAGCCCTGTCCGGGACAATTCCGTGACTGTATCGAACTTGCCGCGCTTGTCCAGAATCCGATCGGCAAGTATGGTCTGGTAACCTGCGGTCAGCTTGCTGCCATTTCTGGCGAAACCCGCCGCTGCTTCGTCAGGAAACGGTTTGGCGGCAAGCAGCACAGCCTCCGCTTTCTGCAGGGCGGCCTGCATTTCACTGGTAAACGACGCTGCCGCAGCAGCCGGTTGTACGTTCGCAGCCAGCGCTGTGCCCGGCAGGGCGAGCAGCATACTGAGCAGTATAATCACAGCAGTTCTCAGCGAATAGCTTGTTTTGTAGTCGCGCATAAGAGTTCACTCCTTTCGTTTTCAATACTATAGACGTTCAAAGGTGGAATTTTGTTCCTTTGATTAACAATATTGACACAGCCGCACACAACACAAACAGCCGCCAGCACTAAGGCTGACAGCCGTTGGGTTGTTTAGCTTTTAAGAAAGTATTTTTAATTTTCTTAGTAATACTCATTGATTATAACTCTTTAGAATGGTCACGAATTAGTCGCCCCTCCTGTAGAGTAACTACCTCATCTGAAGCATCCGCAACCTGCTGGCTGTGTGTCACTACAATAACGCATTTATTTTGTTGATGGGCAAGATCACGGAACATATTCACAATACTGCCGGCTGTCTCTTGATCCAGATTACCTGTAGGCTCATCGGCCAGAATGAGATTAACATCACATGCTAAGGCCCTGGCAATCGCCACACGCTGCTGCTGCCCGCCCGAAAGCTTCAACACATTACGTTGTGCCTCTACTTGTGTAAGTCCAACATTTTGTAGAATCTCAAGCGCTTTTCTTTTTTTTTCCTTTCCCGTGTTACCTCGAATCTCCATGCCTACCCGTACATTTTGAAGAGCCGACAAGTATGGAATTAAATTATAAGATTGGAATACAACAGCTCGATGCATCTTGCGGTAATTAGATAAACCAATACGAGAAATATCTTGACCTTCATAGAGAATTCTGCCCCCGCTAGGGACATCCAGTCCACCGGCCAGCGCAAGAGCCGTCGTTTTACCTGAACCTGACGGTCCCAGAATGGCATACATTTTCCCACTGTAAAAATTATAGCTTGCATCATTTAATATATTTACCGTCTGTTGATTAACCTTATAATAATATTCAATTTGATCAAAGGCTAATAGAATACCCATAACTAACCCTCCCTTTAATCTGTCTTGGTAAGAATAGCTTTTGGCTTTAATCTTAATATAGTCACAATGGGTAGTGTAGTTGCGACTATGACGATTAGTAAACCTATCAGACCCAGTTCCTTCAAGGCCTCCAGAGTAATCTCTACATCAATTGTATCAACGATGTCTACTTCATCATGTGATGCCATAAATACCGCATCCTGAATAAAAGCTTCCTGCTCTCTCTGACTAACAGCCACTTCACTGGCTAATAGCTCGTCACCTAGTTTTGTCGACACCATCTCACCGACTAACGGGGATAAAGAGAAAGCGAGCAAGGCCAGTAATATCATTTCTAACATGAATTGCCCTATAATCTTGGCTCTTCCCTCCCCTAGTGACAATAGAATGCCGATTTCCGAAATTCTGCCACGGACAGAGAGCAAAATGATTAAAGTTAGAATTAGTGCTCCCGAACCGCTAATAAGAACCAGCATCATCTGAGATGAGTAGGAAACACTATCTATGGCTGCAGTCATTTTCTTATAAGCTGCCTCATTAGCATTCAGTTTAAAAATATTAAAATCCACTGTATTCCCTGCCTGAGCCGACTTCACAAACTGTGAAATGTTAGCGGGATCATCGAGATAATAAAATGCACGCCCTACCAGCACATTTGGATCATCCTCATTCTTTCCGGACAGAGAAAATAAAGAACCGTAAATTTTGTTGTAAGGCATATCGACAGCAGAGATATAAAAAGAATTCAGATCAGCAGGCGTTTTTGTTGTACGGTATATACCTACAATACTGTATGTAGATACTGCTCCCTCTTTAGACCTTAATTTTATGGGGTCTCCAACGTTTAGATCATTCTGTTCGGCCAAGTTACTCTCAATTAATACAACTTGCCGATCCTTATCATCGGGACTAATATGCCTGCCATCTATCAAAATATGAACGCTATCTTTGAATTCCTTTAACAATGACGTATTCCAGATTTCTTCGAAAGAGATATTATTCTTAAAAGAGTGGCCTATTGGGTTGGCATCCCCCTTGTTCTGTTGCGTGGGACTGGGAATTGCTTCGAAATCTTCTGCAGCAAAAAGATAATAATTGATATAATTATAGCCGATGACATGTTCGAGTTTGGTTAGACCGTGGGCCATGTCCATAGTTACAGGTGTTACTTCAGAGGAATTTATCTGTTTTACTCCTGCCTCCGTCTGATTATTGCGAAGTGTTTTGTCATAGTCAAATTCCAGCACAACCTCACTGCCGAGCTTTTCTCTTGCCGACTGATTTGCTCGCTGGCTGGCGGATTGAATAGCCAATGCAGAGAGTACAAAAGCAAAGATGGTAATGAGTACGAGAAAAATAACGAGAGACCTTCCAGGCCTTCTATAAATGCTCCACAACGCTCTCTTAGAGAAATTCATGAGGTCCTCCTCAACAATAAGATTGCAGAAATTTAATCGGCCAATATTTTTTTGGGGTGAAGACGCAATATTAAGAGAGCAGGAAATATAGTAGCAATGATGGTCAAAATGACACCTACTGCACCTAATCCCAATAGCACGGGTGACGTCAGTTGAACATCCAACTTCTTAATAGGCTCGGCCTCATTGTTTGGAACAACAAAAACTTTAGCTCCCTGAGTATAGGTCTCTTGCTTGAGTTCAAAATTCTCCACTTGTCTAGTGAGTAACTGTTCGCTCGTCTTCTCACTAATTATCCCTCCGCCAATTAGAGAAAAAACAAGTGAAATGAACAGCACAATGAGTGTTTCTGTAAGCAACTGAGCAATAATTTTCCCGCGACTTTCACCTAAAGATAATAAAATCCCCATTTCCGTTTTCCGAGAGCGTATAAATAGGAATAGCAATAGACTCAAGATAATCGCTCCAGCAGCAAACACCAATACCAGCATAATTCGTGAAAAAGAGCTTACCTTATCGATAGCAAAGGTCATCGTTTGAAGGGCTCTCTCATTCGTATTGAGATAAAACGTCTCATAATCTACAGTGTCTAATTGATGTGCTGCTTCCACAAATGGAGTAATATGCTCAGGAGCATCCATGTAGTACATAGCTTTTGCAATGGTCAACTTTTGCTCATCTGCTGTAATCTCACCTGCACTTAACTCGAAAAAAGAACCATACATTATGTTATACTGAATGTTGTCCGTGCTAATATAAGAGGTGATATCCCCAAATGTCCATTCCGTTTTGTAAATTCCAACGATTTCAAATTGCGCTTCACGATTTGTGACTTCAGCCTTTACTTCAATGATATCCCCTACGCTCAAATTATTTTTGTCTGCCAGTCTGCTCTCCATCAAGACCAACCGTTTCCCAATATCATCTCTAGTAATGTGTCTACCGCTTATTAATGTATGGGTTCCATCCATAAATTCCTTCATCATTACCGTTCCTAACACTTGATGAACAGAAACATTAGCTAATTCAAAAGCAGGTCCATCAAAAGTAATCTCCACATCTTCTGTCATCGTTTCATTATTCACAGCACTAAAATTTCCGGCAACAAATGGAATCGGTCTTAGAAAATTGTAGTCCGTAACATCATCCAATCCGCTCAAAGACTGTGCCATCGCTATCGTTGGCCACGTGGAAATACGACTGCCCTCGCTCTGAGTATTCTTCATTGATTTCTCATAATCATATTCAAGCCTTACCTCACTGCCCAATGTGTTACGAGCGTGAGTCTTAGCTTGATCCGACGCATAGTATAGGGATAGGCTGGTAAAAACTAAGGTAGCGATGATGGTTAGGGTCAACAACAGCAGCAGTGTTCTGCGTTGGTTGTTCCAGACACTCCAAAGGGCTCTCCGCAAATAACTCATTTGACACCTCCTTGTACTACAGACTTTGCTTCTTCATTGCAACCAATATAATGCATTTCTTCTCTCACTAAAATACTTAATATGGATAAATTGATATCGTTTCCATATAGTAAATATTAGAATACATTCAATAATAATACAACACACTTTCATTAATTCTTTGTGTGTAAGAACTGATTAAATATGCCATCAGGGTGTAATACGAAAGTAAACGTATACCCAACAACCAGTACACTCAGGATTGCTGGCATAAAGTACACGCTACGTAAAAAATCCCCTCCCGATCCGGGTATTTCTCAAGAGAGCGGTCCGATCGCCCAGTCAGCCAATTGGCAATAGGACCAAGTTCTTGTCCCGGGCAAAGGACAAGAACTTAGTCCCTTAAAATACAAAAACCGCGCTGGGCGCGGTTTCTTAAAGGACTAGGACTATGTTCTTGTCTTCTGACAACAGCCGTTGTTCATATATTGCGAACTTGCTTAACTCGAATTTCCTATAGTTTCCAGATCCAGTTGTTAATTGCTTTTGGTGGAAATTTCGTCTTCGGTCACCCACATATGATTCTTGACCAGCTCTCCGCCGCCAACCGGGGTATAATTCAGCATATAAACCGTAGTCTGCTCGGCGGAATCAATGGTGGCCTTGGCCCCCATCATGCCTTCCATATGGTCGGCGTCAATCACTACCTCCGCACCTGGCTCGTAGGGTGTACTTGCAGCATCCTTCAGTTCTTCGTGAATCACCCATTTATGATCGCTGACCGGATCGCCGCCCGTAGTCGGGGTATAGGATACCGTATAAGCCGTAGTGTCAAAAGCGCCCGCAACCGTCGCCTCCGCATCCTTCATCCCCGGCATATGGTCGGCATTGATGATTACCTTGCTGCCCACTTTATAGGTCGGGTTGGCGGCTTGCTTCAGCACTTTGGCCATTTCGCCCGAGCCGGAATGATTCATGCCCGCATGGTCTCCAGCATTGCCGCTCTGGGCATTGTTGTTCTGCGTATTATTGGTGTTCGTGCCATTCGTATTATTCGTTCCACCTGGGGTATTCATATTGGTCGTCCCATTGCCGTTATTGCCGTCATTTCCACTATTCCCGCAGCCGCTGAGGGCTACTATTGCAGCGATACCGAGTACCGCCAGTTGTTTCTTCATGTTCATCTACTCCTTGTCCATCATTTTTATCTATGCTTCTAATATACCCGTGGAGGGTATGTTAGTAAACAATTGCGCCTTAAATCAAGCAGCTTTTCTACGCCTCCCGACTAAATTCCTGCGAAAATACAGGTATTTCGAACGTTAGACTCCTCATCGCGATAATTCCTGCAGAAGTACATCTTTTGGGAGCAAATATTACTGTCTATGCTACAAAAAGCGAATATTCCTGCACTTTTGCAGGCATTGCTCTATAGTTGTCCATTTTCACATAAAAGCCTGCACATTTGCAGGAATTCACGCCCACCCAGGTGCCCTCATTATCTCAATAACTATTGCCTAGCTCTTCGGTTAAATTTGCCTAGCTTCTCCTAAACACTTGCCTAGCCTCCCCTCAACACTCACCTAGCTTCTCCTAAACTCTTTGCCTCCTAGTCTAGCTTAGCTTCTCCCTAACTACTCCTAGCTTCTAATCCACACTCGTCTAGTCCTTAACTAACTATGCTCATTACATCGCCCTATTCGCCTATTTCGCCCTGCTGTCGCTCACCTTGTGCTCCCGCTTCTCCCAGCTCACTTTCGACTTGTAAACCAAGTGTGTTTTGAAGCACCGCCTGTATGGGCAACCTAACCTTATGGAGTGTCCGTAAGATAGGATGGAGCAGCTGTTTGGTTTCATCCCCACCCGCAAACTGCAACGGTTCAATTCTGCCAGATCGGTTTACTCGTTTAATAAGAAGCGAATCCACTGCAGCCCTAAACTACAACCTGAAAGGAATGAGTCTTTTGGCCGACAAGGAGAAGAAGACACTCGACAATGCCGGGGCCGGAGCGCAGCCCATTCCGCTCCCAAACGACGATAACGGCGGCTTCAGCCCCAAGCTGGAGGAGCTGGTGGACGGCCTGCTCGGCGATGCCAATGAGCCGACCGAAGCAGACAAGGAACTCGGCCGCAAGGCGGAGCCGCTGCCGGAGGAAGAAGAAGATCAATAGCCGCATGAAGCGCGGCCAGCAAGCGGGTGCTCTCCGGAGTTCCTGCTTGTTTGGCGTAGGCAATAAATTATATTAGCCGAAAACTAAAAATATAAAACCGTCCACATCATGTTTCATAACTATCCGGCGTCAGGTAGGTGCAGTTTGGGGATAAACGGGGGTTGGTCGGGGATCGACTGGAGACATATCGGGAGACCCACTGGGCGGATCAGCCGTGGCCTACTAGGGAGCGTGCGACTGACGACTCATCGAAGCATATACGTGACTCCACCAGGCTGCTATAGGGAATTTCTACCGTTATTTGCGACGGAATACTGTTTTGAGCGAGTATAGGGAAATTGTACCGTTCATTGTAGCTAACCCCTTTCCAGAGCCTTTAACTAACTAATTAGTGGTAAATTACCCCTATATCCAGCTACTGTTGATGATACGAGCTAGATGAGAGGTAAAGTTTCCCTATAGCGTTTATGTGCTACTAATTTAGAGGCATGAAGGCCTCTCATCTCACCTGTACAGCCGCATTTGGCGATTTCAAAGGCATGAAGGCCTCTCATTTCGCCCACACAGCCGCATTCGCCGAATTCAAAGGCATAAAGGCCTCTCATTTCCACCGCGCAGCCACATTCGCTGAATTCAAAGGCATAAAGGCCTCTCATTTCCACCGCGCAGCCACATTCGCCGAATTCAAAGGCATAAAGGCCTCTCATTTCGCCCGCGCCGCGCTTGCCGTGCACACGCCACAAAGAGGCGCCCCGGCAGGCCATAATAGGCCGCCGGGACACCCCCGGGGAACATAACGCATAAGATCAAACAGCGATGACATAAGTGACAATCGAATGTGCCGGAAGCCCGGCATCGGCAATCTGATCGCCGCAGCCGAGGCTGAAGCGGCAGCTCGCATCAGTTTCATTCAGCACGACAACAGCAATGCTACCGTCCGTGTTGCGGAAGGCGACGGAGGAGATGTCGCTGCGCAGCAGAGTCTGGCCGATCCGCACGGCTCCGGGGCGCACATATTTGCTGAAATGGCCAATGTAGTAGAAGGAGCTGTTATAGTGAACCTCTCCAGTCTGCGTATCGGCAATCACCGGCGCATCACACAGATTGTTGACATGGTTCGGCCCGCCCGTCTCATCGAGCACAAGGTTCCAGTCCAGGTATCCCTCCATCCAGTTGCTGAAGTCGCCGATCATATTGCGGGCATAACGCTCGCCTGTCTCCCAGGCGCCGAGGTGCACGCCACCCTCCTGGCAGCCTTCGGTGAACAGCAGATGTTTGTCCGGGAACAGCTCATGCACCTGGCCCACCTGGGCGAAATCCTCAGAGACATACCAGTGCACACCGGTGCCCCATACATATTTGGCCGCCTCCGGGTCATTTAGCACCGTCGAAGCGCGCTCGACAATAATGTCGCGGTTATGGTCCCAGATCACGATATTCACGTTGTCCAGGCCTTCCCGCTCCATGATTGGACCCAGATACGCTTTGACGAAGTCCCGCTCTTCCTCGGCCGTGTATTCGCAGGAATCCCAGGTCTGCTTGGCCGCCGGCTCATTCTGCACGCTGATGCCCCAGATCGGCACACCCTCCGCTTCATAGGCACGGATGAACTTGGTGTAGTACATGGCCCAGGCTTCGCGGTATTCCGGCCTCAGCTTGCCGCCGTTGTTCATCTCGCCATTAGTCTTCATCCAGGCCGGCGGACTCCATGGCGAGGCCAGCATGGTGAACGGGCTGCCTTTCACCTTGGCCGCATCGTGAATCAGTGGCAGCACCCACTTATGGTCATGGGCGATATCGAAGCTCGTCAGCTCCGTATCGTTGTCCTCGACATAAGTGTAGTTGCCCAGCGCGAAATCACAGCTGTGAATATGCACACGGCCCAGCGTATATCCGAGTCCTTCCGCCGGATCGAAATAGCGCCGGATGACCTCCTGCCGCTTGTCTTCGCTCATCCGCGACAGCGTGTAGGCTGCCGCTTCGGTGAACGCTCCGCCGAAGCCCATAATGCTCTGATAGGCTTGATCCGGGAACAGCTCCAGATCCACGTCTACTTCCCCCGCCTTGGGACGGAAATCAATCCCCCGCGTTCGGTCAGACGGTCACTGGTGTCCCGGCTGGTCATGATTCGTTTGGCTGTTGTCATCTTCAGCGCTCCTTTTTGTAGAGCGTATCTTCACACCCAAGTGGCCGGAGAGCTGGAAGGTGAAGCGGGCAGCATTAGAGTGATTTCCCCCTCAATGCCCGCTTCAACCTGTCTTGCCCTCCGTATCATCGGGTTTGAAGACACCTCCTAGACAGATGGGTTACTTAACACCGATACCGCACTTTTGGCGGCCATCGTGATGGTTATCGGAGCTGCGCCCGGCAGTTGTACACTTACATGCTCATTCTCTTCACTGTCATTGAACAGTACCAGCGCTAGCGATTGATCCGTATTCCTGAACGCCACACAGCGAATCGTTTCCTTGCTCGCCTCGGCTGCAAGCCGCAGCGCCTTAGGACGGATAATTTGGCTGAAATGCGCCAGCGCGTAATAGTCCAGCGTATACACAAGCTCCCGTGTCTGCTGGTTAATCTGCACAATTCCGCGGCAGGTGCTGCGGCCAAAGCCCGGAACGGTAGGGCCGTTGTTCTCATCCAGAGCCATGTTCCACAGCACAAGCGACTTGCTGTGATTCCGCAGAATTTCAATTCCGGTCCGCATCACATTGGAGAAGGCCTGCTCGAAGGGGGGAATCCACTCCCCGCCCGAGCCTTCGGTGAAATGCACTTCTGTGCCGGCAAAAGCCTGCAGCACCGCGCTCTGCGCCGACGTTTCCCCGCCATACCAATGCCAAGCCACGCCATCCACCACAGCTTCCGCCTGCTCCAGCACCGTCAGCGGATAATCGGGACGATCCCAGTTGTGGTCGTAGCAGAGAATTTTGGCATCGATGTCATGGTTAACCAAAGCCGGCTTCAGATAGTCCCGGATAAACCGGCTCTGCGCATCGGCAAGCATCAGCATGCTTGGATAATGCTGTGGCTCGAACAGCGGCTCATTCTGCGGGGTGACCGCGTAGATCGGCAAGCCATGCTGCGCATAGGCCTGAATATAGCGCACGAAATAATCGGCATGGGCCTGATAGAACTCCGGCTTCAGCTCTCCGCCAATCATCGAGCCGCTCGTCTTCATCCAGCCGGGCGCACTCCACGGGGAAGCCATCAGCTTCACCTGCGGATTCAGCTTCAGCGCCTGCTGCAGCAGCGGGATGATATCCGCTTCATCATGGGCCACCGAGAATTGCTTCAGCTCCAGGTCGGTTTCACCTGCCGGCAGATCGTTGTAGCTGTAGACACTTCTGGCGTAGTCTGACGCACCCATCGGATTGCGCAGCACGGACAAGCCGATCCCCTCCTGCGGGTCAAACAGCTTGATCATAACCTCCTGCCGTTGCTCATCGTCCAGAACCTGATGGATCAGAAAGGCTGCCGAATCGGTAAAAGAAGCCCCGAAACCGTCCATCTCCTGGAACGTCTGCTGATCATCCACGGTCACAACCGCACTTACCGTTTCTGAAGCAGCAGCGGTTACTTGCTGCAAGGATTGTTCGACGAACAACTCCTGTTCACCTGTAGACTGGTAAATCTTAAATTCCGGCATGATCGTTTCCCTCCAGCTCTCTATTTTTATGGAATGCCCGGACTGTTACTCAATGCCCAGCTTTTCTTTGTTCTGCTTCATTTTGTCGGTACGGATCAGGGTGATTTTATCCCAGCTGTTGTCTTCCAGGAAGGATTTGTAGTCAGCAAGCGTGCTGTCAAACGCAGTATCATCTTTGGCCCGGACCATACTTACCAAGGTGGTGTTCCATTTCGTATTGATTGCAGTCAGCCCGCGTGCTTCCGGTGTCCCCTGGTTCGGGTTGATGTTCTCCAGAATAAAATGCGGCTTCAGCTTGCCTTTGCCCCATTCCTGCATCTGTTTGATCGCTTCCGGGAAGGCATCCTGGCTTAGCGCCTTATGGCGGTCATGGCCGAAGAACATAAACTCGCCCATCCGGTATTCCTTCTTGAACTTCTCGGCATTGTTCAGCTGCAGATCCTTGACTTCCGGCAACAATTCGACCGTACCGTCGGCATTGGTCTTGTACGTTTCGCCTTCGATTCCGTAGTTCATCAGCTTCTGTCCCTCTTCACTCAGCAGGTAGGTGAAGACCTGCATCGCTTTGGCCGGGTCCTTGCAATCCTGGGTAATGTAGCTGATCATCCAGCCCGTGATGCCCGACTGGTTCAGCAGCGGCTCGTGGCCGGCTGTGCTCTGTGGACCGTCGATGGCGATATATTCCTTACCCGGATTGGCGCTCAGGAAGATCTGCAGATTGCCGCCCTGCTGCGGTGTGCCGTCCAGGAGCATGGTCGCATATTTGCCCGATTTCACCTTTTCTTCAAAAGCCGTACCGTCATCGGCGAAGCTGTCATCGCTGATATTTCCATCACGGTAAGCGCCGTTCAGCGTCTTCACCCAGCTCAGATAATCCTCATCCAGATTGCGGTTGTAGAAGCTGCCGTCCTCATTCTCCAGCGGCACGCCCAGGAAATCCTGGAACACATCGCCCAGCGAGCCTGAGCCTTCGCCGATCGAGTTGAAGCCGAACGGAATCATGGCCGGGAACTCGGTTCGGATCTGGCTCAGCACCTTGCGGAACTCTTCCTGTGTGCCCATGCTGGGTTTGCCCAGCGCCTCATATACATCCTTGCGGATAATAAAGGCCGTTTTGGCTGGAATGTTACCGCTGTCATAATCAGCCTGTGTATTGGAATAGTTCGGGTAACCGTAGGTTTTGCCATCAGCCAGCTGGAACCAGTTCAGCGTATCCTGGGCCGCCACCTTATTGAAATACGGATCATATTTCTCAGCCAAGTCATTCAGTGGCAGCGCCCATGTGGAAGCCTTTTGCACCACTGGAGAGTTGGAGTCAAAAATCGTCAGCAGATCCGGCATATCGCCGCCCGCGAAGAAGGTGTTCAGCTTCGTGTCGTCTCCTGTGATGAACTTGATGTTGATGTTCAGGTCTTCCTTGATTTTTTTGGTGACGATATCCTTGCCGAAATCGGTGTTCCACCAGTCTGCGTTCACGTACCAGGTCAGATCGGTGACCTCCTCCTTCTTATCCAACTGCCAAGCCGGTGTTTCGGCGTCAACCGTATAGCGGTCCTCAATGGAAATCCAGTTCTCCTTGTCGGCCCCCTTGGACCCTCCGCCTCCGCCACAGCCTGTTACCAAAAGTGCTGAAGCAAGCAGCCCGGCACAGAGTTTAAGCCCTTTTTTGCCCACTGCGTTATTAAGGATAGACATTTAATTACCCCTAGAATTGGTATACATCTGATTAAATTGCATGGACTAGCTTACCTATGAAGCCTGCGGACCACCTAGCTGCCTACTCCTTCACTGCACCCATCATCATGCCTGAGATAAAATACCGCTGCAGCACCGGATACATCGCTACAATCGGCAGCGTGGTAATCACAATGGTCGCCAGCTGGACCCCCTTGGTGGTCGTTTCGATCACGGCGGAGCCACCAACATTCTGCATCGACTGGGTCTGGGACTGCACAATAATCTCATACAGCTTCATCTGCAGAGGATACAAGGCCTGGTCGGTAATATAAAGCTTGGTTGTCATGAAGTCATTCCATTGCCCTACCCCATTGAACATGGCAATCGTAGCCATCGCCGGCATGGACAGCGGAATGAAAATCTTCAGGAAGACACGCCAGTCGCCGGCTCCGTCGATTTTGGCTGATTCCTCCAGCGAATCCGGCACATTGCGGAAGAAATTCATCAGAATGACCACATCGTAATAGCTGAACAGAGCGGGAATAATATACACCCAGAAGCTGTTGAGCAGCCCCAGCGACTTGATCAGCAGGTACGTCGGAATCATCCCGCCGGAGAAGAACATCGTAATCACACCCAGCGCGACATAGAGCTTGCGTCCCCGTATGTATCTTTTGCTCAGACCGTAACCGACCATGGCACAAAAGAACACGTGGGTGACTACCCCGATAAACGTCTTGGACACCGAGATGAAAAAGGACTGCCAGATACTCTGGTCCTGAAAGACGGCGCGGTAATTCTCCAGCGAGAATTCCTTCGACCAGAAGATGAATCCGCCTTCCGCCAGCGCCCTGCCGGAGCTGAAGGAAGAGATGATAACGTTCCAGAGCGGAACGACAATAATGACGGTGAAGATGAACAGCAAACTTACATTTAGCGCATCAAAGATCCGGCTGTCGAGATCTTGTTTGACCACCTTCCGGTTCATACGGAGGCCTCCCTTCTATAAGACCGATTGATTATCATTTAATTTACTGGTGACTTTGTTGGCGGTAACCAGCAGGATCACGGAAACGATCGAGACACCCAGCCCTACAGCGGTTGCGTAGGAGAAGTCGCCTTGCGTCATCCCCATCCGGTACACATAGGAGTTGATGACTTCCGCTCTTTCCCGGTTCTGCGAGTTCATCAGTACCAGCGTCTGATCCAGATTCGAGCCCAATAAACCGCTTACAGTAAGGATCAGATTTAAGCTGATAATCGTCTTCATATTGGGAAGCGTAATATTCCAGATCTGTCTGAGCCGTCCGGCACCATCAATCTTGGCCGCTTCGTAATAGGTGGGATCAATCTTGGACATGATCGCCAGATACAGGATCGTTCCCCAGCCGGCTTCCTTCCAGATGTCGGACAAGGTGGCAATCCACCAGTATTTGCCCGGATCAAGCAGAATGTTCTGCGGCTGCGAGATCAGACCCAGGTTCAGCAGCAGCTGGTTAAACAAGCCTGACGTCGAGAACCAGGTAATCAGCATCCCGCCCAGCACGATCCAGGACAGAAAGTGAGGCAGATACGAGATAGTCTGGACGAATTTTTTGTAGCGGCCAATATTTAATTCGTAGATCATAATCGCCAGGATAATCGGAATGATGAACCCGATCCCCAGCTTCAGGAAGCTGATCCCCAGCGTATTGACTACTGCATCCCAGAAGTAACGGTCCGAGAGGATGATTCTGAAGTTGTCCAGCCCCACCCAGGGTGCGGAGTCCAGCGTGTCAATCACGGTGTAGCTTTTGAACGCAATGGTTAGTCCGTAAATCGGGATGAAACAGAATACGATCATAAAAATAATGCCGGGTATGACCATCGACTGAATCTCCCATTGCCGCCGGAAGTCCGCCACAAATTCTTTGATTCTCTGCCCCATGGGTTTCTCTTTCATGGTTCGCATTGTGGTTGTTTTAGCCACGTTCTTCCCCCCTCCAGCTGATATTGCGAATGTAAGCGTTAACTAAAAACGTTTTTATTTTCCTCAAATAGAAACGGCTTTCACCTCCTCTGCAAGAGGCGGCAACCGGTTCTGCGAAAAATAGAAGGATAAGGTGAGACTATACGGACCCTGGAATGATTACCTCTGAAAACTCAGATATCATTCCGTCCGATCTTCACATGAGTGGAGCCGCGCACGATCAGCTCGCCCGCCAGCTTCTGTACCTGCCCCTGGTCCTTCTTCTGAATCATCCGCACCAGCTGGCCGATGGCCAGAATGCCCTGTCTGGCGATCTGGTTGCGCACGGTTGTGAGCGAAGGCGTGTAATACTGGGCAATGTCGATATCATCGAAGCCCATGACGCTGACATCCCCGGGAACCTCGAACCCGCGGCTGCGCAGCGCCTGGATACAGCCCATCGCGCTGAGGTCATTCCCTGCCAGAAAGGCATCGGGCAGCCTGCCCGGCTGATGATGCAGAAAGGACTTGACCGCATTATAGGTGCTGCCTTCCTCAAAATAGCCCTGCAGGATGTAATCCTCGCTCACCGGAAGCTCGTATTGCCGCAGCGCGGCCTGATAACCCGCTTGGCGCTCCACGCTGTCAAACATGGTGTCCACGCCCGAAATATAGGCAATCTTCTTATGGCCGAGGCCGATCAGATATTTGGTCGCCTCATACGCGGATTCATGGGAATCAAAAATCACACTGCCCATCGTTTCATTCTCCAGTATCCGGTCGAGGAAAACCGCTTTGATCTTCTCTTTCTTCATCGCCATAATGTCCTTCTCGTCAATGCGGAACTCTTCATAGATAATAACCCCATCGACACGGCGGCCGAGAATATTGCTCATCACCACCTGCTTATCCTTCGTGACGAACACATTCAGCCCGTAGCCGAGCCTGTCGCATTCATTGGCCATGGCTTCAACCAGCTTGTAGAAGTATGGACCCGATACACTGGTGGTGAAAAACCCAAGCATCTTCGTCTTCCCCGACTTCAACTGCTTGCCGTTAAGGTTCGGAACATAATTCAGCCGCTTCGCCACCTGCAGCACATGTGCTTTGGTCTCCGGATTCAGCACATCCACATTGTTCAATGCATTGGAGACCGTTGAGATTGAGACTCCCGCTTCGCGGGCCACGTCTTTAATGGTTATCTTCGCCATAGTCATTGTTCCTTCGCTATAAAAACGTTTTTATAAATCTAAATTATCATAAAAACGTTTTCAGCACAATAGCTTTTTTCAGGATTCAGGTTTTATTTTAAACATTTACATAACAAATCTTTCGTTTAACACAATAGGAACACTTCCACTTTAGAATCAGTATTATGTAATCCTTACTAGTGTTAATTTCGAAGAATAACCGAGAGACAGAGGAGAGAACAACATGCTGAACAGCAGTACCCGCCGCAGATTTAAAAAGATAATCAACAGGTCAACCATGTGCTTATTTTTTATTGCCACTCTAGTAAACACTCTATTCCCCGCAGGTCTTATTACCGCTGAAGCAGCTGCCCCCCCTTCCGTAGTCATTGAAGATTTCGAGAATAACCTAAACGATAATGTATTGGTGCAAAAAAGAAACTTCTCAGGATCCATGAGTCTGGAGTCTAACCCAAAGCATATCCGTTCAGGGATGAGTTCCGTTCGCATGGACTATGATTACATTGGGATTAAAGAAAATCCTTCTTATATCTATGTAGGTCCGGCAACGGCGCTTCCGATCACCGGAATGCCCAAGAAGATCGGAATGTGGATATACGGCAATAACGACGGACATCTCATCTTCAGCAAGTTTAGAGACGGCAAGGGGAAGTCTTTTGAGGTGGAATATCTGGATGAGAATATTGGTGTGAACTGGAACGGGTGGAAATACATCGAGGGGGATATTCCTCAGGACAAAGTTGGACCGATCCAGCTGGAAATCTATATGCGGATCGAACAATCGGTTTTGGACAAGAAAAATAAAGGGACCGTATGGGTCGATGATGTCCGTCTGGTTTATGAACAGGACCCTAATGAAGAAATGGGCGTCCCTCAGTTGGATATGATATCTCCAGGCCATGAAGCCATTATTGATACCTCTTCTCCACATATTCAACTTCTGGCGACAGATTCCCAATCCGGCATTGATCCGGCGTCCATTACCCTGGATATCGATGGTCATTCCGTACAGTCTGTATATGAAGCCCCTACCGGCATGATTTCTTTTGAGCCCTCCTCAGCCATGGCTGGAGGCTACCACACTGTTCAAGCGGCTGTATATGACATGTACGGCAATCCCGCCCAGAGCAGCAGCAGCTTTTACATTCGCGAGGGGATTCAATATCATCTGGATGCACCTTCGGAAGTGATCAGCAACAAAACGTTCCAGTTAAAGCTTCAGATTAAAAATGCCGGTGAATTGAAGGATGCCTACGCAAAGCTTGATTATGATCCGCAAACCTTGGAGATCACCTCAGCGCAGCCCACGGTAAATGCTTCATGGGTCACCCAAAATGAAATCGACTCTGTAAAGGGACAATACCAACTCAAGCTTGCAGGAATAAGCGGTAATACATTGCCAGCCGATGGTACTGTTATGCTGCTGGATATAGCCGTAAAACCCAGTGCCAAAATGGAACGCGGCGAGTTGTTCAAATCCATTGCGATGAGCGACGGCAGCTTCCGAATGACGGTTGGAGAAGCAGTCTATGCGCTGGCGGCCCCCCACCAATACAAGATTGGTTTCCCTTACGTGCTCAGTGTAAAAGGCAGCTCTCTTCATTCCCAAAGTACGCTTCGGGTGACAGATGATGCTGGGGTACCAGTAGAAGGTGTTTCTGTTACTCTTCCTAATGCGCTACATCCTCAGTACTATGCAGAGGTGAAGGCCGCACAGACAGTTGTCTATACCAATGCTGATTCAGCTTCGCCTGAGCTCTCTTCGGTTTCCAATGGCCATCAGTTTTTTTCAAGCGGGGCCACCAGCGGAGAATTCACTGCTGTACTTTTGCCTGACGGCAAGGTGACGGGTTGGATCTCAAGTTCTGCTATTGAAATCGCGCGCTTATCGGATAGCTGGGGACAAACCGATGCAAAGGGGGAAATCCGGACAAATCTGGCGACGTTGGCCTTAACAAGCCTCGATCTGCAGGCAGTGAACGGGGATAAGGTCAGTAAGATGTTCACGCTTCCTGTAGTCCCGCAGTTGGGTACAGATGAGCCGGAGTATGTAAGAACCTTTGTCACAGAGGATTTAAAAACAACCCAAAGCATCGTTTGGAGAACCGCGCCCCGCATAGAGCACGGGATCATTCAATATGTGAAAGCCAGTGAATTTACAGCTTTTGATCAACCGAATATCATGGAGCAAGCTGCTGAACCAGAGCTTCTATTGGCTCCCGACGGCGTGGGAGAAACATTGTTCCACAAAGGTTTGCTGCAGAATCTGTCACCGGATACGGAATACCAATACCGTGTAGGTTCCCCCGGTCATTGGAGCGACCCGCATACGTTCAAGACAGAAGCGGCAACTCCCGGTTCCTTTTCTTTCTTGTTCGTTACAGATTCCCATACCAATAGTGAAGAGGCCTTCCATATTCATCAGAATTTACTGAGCAGCGCTTTATCCCAATACCCGGATATCCGGTTTGTTATGCATGGTGGGGATATTGTCGATGATGGCGGTGTGATGAATGAATGGGAGCAGGACATGAAAGCGACGCAGCTGTATAGCGGCGAGGTTCCCTCTGCCTACACCATCGGAAATCATGATGTCAAGAATGGCGGGAAGCAAGTATTTACAACCGCCTTGGGCTTGCCGAACAACGGAATGATAGGACAGGAGCATCTGACCTATTCGTACGACTATGAGGATACCCATTTTGTGGTCTTGAACTCGGAAGCTGATGAAGTGGACATGCAGAAACAAGCCGTATGGCTGCGGGAGAACTTAAATACAAGTTCTAAGAAATGGAATGTAGCCATGTTCCACCGTCCTGCCTATCATACAGAAGATGGGCGCGGCCCGGAGCTGGTTACCCATTATCTGGCGCCCGTTCTTGAGGAATTTGGAGTAGATCTGGTGCTGGTGGGCCATGATCATGCACTCGCTTGGACGTATCCCATGAAGAACGGTCAGCCGATGAAGGATGGCAGTCAGGGCACGGTCTATCTGGCTGGAGGTTCCTCCGGCTGGAAATTCTACGACGCGGTCAAGCACGATTACTTGGAGTATTTGTATGATGACAATTTCCCGGTGTATTCCGCTATAACCATTGACAAGGATCATATCCAGATTGAAACCAGAAAGGCCGATGGAGAACAGCTGCAATCTTTGATTATTAAAAAACCTGAAACCCCCAAACCAGACCCAAGTCCGGTGCCAAGCGCAAGTCCAGTGCCAAGCGCAAGTCCAGTGCCGAGCGCAAGTCCAGTGCCGAGCGCAAGTCCAGTGCCGAGCGCAAGTCCAGTGCCGAGTGCAAGTCCGGGGCCGAGCACAAGCCCGGTGCCGAGCACAAGCCCGGGTCAGAATCCTGGCGCTGCACCAGGCTCGAACCCAAACCTGCTTCCAAGTCAGGTGCCGACAGCAGCACCTTCAGCTGCGCCAACACAAATTCCTGTACCCGTTGAGAATCCGCAGTCCACAATTTTTGCTGACGGAGTGAATGCGAACCGATTAAAAGAAACACTCCTTGCTAAGACATCCGAGGGGCTAACAACTTCAGCAAATTTTACAGACATCTCCAATCTATGGAGCACCAGGACCATCTCGATTTATCTTAAACTAAACCTGATCAACGGTTATAAGGACGGTACATTCAAACCGAATAAAAGCATCTCAAGAGCTGAATTCGCCACCGTCGTTACCAAAGTATTTGGACTGATGAAATCGGACTCCTCCCTTAATCCGTTAAGTGATGTTGATGAACATTGGGCTAAAGATGCGATATCCGTTCTGTCTTCGAACGGAATCATCTCCGGGTATCCAGATGGCACGTTTAATCCTGATCGGGAAATAAGCCGCGCCGAAATCGTAATGATTCTATCTAGAATCGTCAATTTCAGCCTTGCCACATCTGTTGAAGGTGACATCGTCTTCAGGGACACCGCAAATTCCTGGAATCAGTCGCAGATTAGCCAAGCCGCACAAATTGGATTGATCAAAGGAAGAGGCAATGGCATATTCGCCCCGGATCAATCTGCAACCAGAGCCGAAGCATTAACCATTATTCTGAATGCCCTTTGTCTAGACCCGGAACTGAAAGCTTTATTGGATCAATTCTCTAATTAACAAGTAGGCAGCACCAATAAAGCTAGACCCATCCATGTGTTAGCCGCCAGAGCTATATCCTTAGAAGCCGTGTTCCCAAATGGAACACGGCTTCTAAGGTATCTCTCCTGTTGTACGCCAAAAACCGAAAACCGGCCCTGCACTCCTTTACGGAATGAGAGCCGTTTCGTCTTCAACCTACTAGAATCGGGCTACGTAAAATTCACGGTTCGCCGGCACGGCGCGGGTAACTAACACCATATTGTTGGCGTTTCTAATTCTTAACGTATAGGACACATCGGTCAGGGTGCTGATCGTAGTGAATCTGGCTACACCGAAATCATCAAAATCAGCGGTAATGGGTGCTCCGGTTTCAGGGGTTAAGGTTGCGGTCCAGCCGGAGGTATCTTTAGGTGAATTCGTAGAATTTGCATTGACTGCCACAACAATAAAGCGGTCCAGAGTTTGTCTGATTCTGCGTCTTTTTCTTGGTGCTGCAGCGGATCTCAATTTACTGGACAGCAGCGTTCTATTCTTCAACACGGGTTTCTTATTCGGAACTTTCATCGTTAACTTCACCACTTTCTTGGAGGATACCTTAGTAAATGCAGAAGTAAATCTCTTGGAAATCCTATTAGCCTTTCTTCTCTCTAAAATGTGTGAACATCATCCTAGATTTGTAGCCATGCACCCACTCCATTGCTCATGCATAGGGTACACAATCGAGGTGAACTCATAATAATGAACGGACAGCGCCGGCTGCAAAATCCTATGATTAAGCTTCATCAGCCTTTGCGGAAGAAGCTTCTACAAACGCCCCTCTCAACCCGCAATACGACTGCTATTCCTGTAATTATTCAATTCGACCACATAATTAAGCGCAGCAGGATTCATGCGCTGCGTAAACAGCTGGGTGCTCACAGAATGCCGGTTACCAGACGTCTTCGCCTGCTCAATTCAATAGCCTCGAGGGTATCGCCGAAATGTCTACGGCAGCTGTGCCGCTGCAGCGGGATTCGGAGCATTTATCTGGACAGAATCAGAAAGACATCGCTTAATATAGCGACACCCTCCATTGGCTCGGCAACGCTTCAGAAGAAAAAAGGACTTACCGGAAAGGGAATCAACATTGCCATTCTGGACACGGGCGTCTTCGCGCATCCGGACCTGACACGGCCAATTAACCGGATTGTGGCGTTCAAGGACTTCGTCAACCATAGAGAACGTCCCTACGACGACAACGGCCATGGTACACATATTGCCGGAGATGCCGCTGGAAACGGCTGGGTGAGCAAAGGTGTCTACCAAGGTGCGGCTCCGGCAGCAGGAATCGTTGCCGTGAAGGTATTGGATAAGGAAGGCAGCGGTTATGATTCCACGATCATCCAAGGGATTGAATGGTGTGTCGCTAATCGGAAAAAGTTAAAGCTGCGCATCCTTTCCCTGTCCTTTGGCGGCCCGTCAGGCACCTCCTGTAAGGACGATCCCCTCTGCCAAGCGGTGGAACTCGCCGTGAAGGCTGGACTGAACGTCGTTGCTGCCGCCGGCAACAACGGTCCCGGGAGCGGCACGGTCGAATCTCCCGGCATCAGTCCGGCGGCTATTACTGTCGGTGCAGTCGACGACCGCCGCACAGTTGTGCAGGCGGATGACCGCATCACCGGATTCTCCAGCCGGGGGCCTGCGCCGGGAGGCTCCAGGAAGCCGGACCTGGTCGCTCCCGGGGAGTCTATCATCTCGCTGCGCGCACCAGGCTCTGCCCTTGACCGCCAGCTTCCTTACCTGCGTTACGGCAAAGCCTATTTCGTGCTCTCCGGCACCAGCATGTCAACACCACTGGTCTCCGGTGCCATTGCACAATTGCTGCAGCAGAATCCGTCGCTTCGCCCCCGGCAGGTAAAAGCAATTCTAAAGCGGAATGCCTTCCGCCTTGGACTACCGGCCAACACTGCCGGGAGTGGAGAGCTCAATATGAGATTTCTGGGGGTTAAGAGTGCTTTTTCAAAAACCAAATCCCGTCATTCATGATCTTATGCACCGCTAAAACGGCAAAAAACCGGCTGCACCTCTATGGAAGGTGCAGCCGGTTCTTCTTACACGAACTTGACCAATAAAGTATGGATCTCATAAGGCCCGAATTCCAGTGTGATTGCCGGGCCGCTCACCGCCTCCCGTGCCAGGGGACGTTCCAGCAGATCACATTCCTGCCAGGAGACGATGGAGTAGTCGCTGCCGAGCACGGCTGAGCAGCGTGCTCCCGTATACTCATGCAGCCGTACAATCCAGCCGCTGCCATCCTCGGCCAGCTTCACTGCATCGACGGCAATGCCTGCTGCACCGCAAGTCAGCAGCGATTTGCCGCTTCCTGCGGCATATGCGCCTGCCGCTGCATGCAGCGGATTGTTCAGTGCCCAGGCCTCCTGCACCGTGTCCGCAGCAGCCCAGTCTCCGGCATGCGGCAGCAGCGCATAGGTGAAGCGGTGCTCGCCCTGATCGGCGAACGGGTCAGGGCTGGTAGCTGATTTGATCAGGGACAGCCGCAGGACATGATCCTTGATGTCATAGCCGTATTTGCAGTCATTCAGCAGACTGACCCCGTAGCCGCGTTCCGAGAGATCGGCCCACTGGTGGCCTACGCTTTCGAAGCGTGCGTAATCCCAGCTCGTATTCCAGTGGGTCGGGCGCTTCACATTGCCGAACTGGATATCATAGGTGGCCTCCGTAGCCCGCACTGCTACCGGGAAAGCCGTCTTCAGCAGCTGCTGCTGCTCCTGCCAGTCAATCTGCGTCTCGAAATCAATCCGGCGGCTGGCTGCATACACCTTCACCTGCTGGATAATGGACGAGTCTATATACTTCCAGGTGAACTGCAGCTCCGCGGACAATGGCCCGTTCTCAACTAGCTCCACGGCAAGAAGATCCGTAACGACCCGCATCTTCTCTTGGTAGAACAGGTCAATGTCCCAAGCGTCGTACATTCTCGGCTTATCCTCGAACACCTGCAGCACATTGCCGTACTCTCCGGCAGCAAGCACTTCACGCGCCTCCTTGCGGTCATAGATCCGGCTTAATTGTCCGGCTTCATTCCACTCCAGAATGTAGAAGGGAGTCGTCAGCCGGGAATCCTGCCAGGTAAATGGAGTTTCCGGCGGCAGAGTCGATTCACCCCTGCCACCTTCACCTTCGCCGGACCGGGCCGAAATGACTACACTGCCCAACTGCGGCAGTTCAGGTACGGCCACCAGCCAGGAATCCCCGCAGCGCTGGGCGGCCAGCGGTTCCCCGGCGGCATCCACCCACAGCGCATGCTGCCGGGGATGCGGGATAACGGCCAACCTGCCGCTAGTGAATAGCGCGCTGTTGAACAGCGTATATTCCTTGCGGCCCGCCGTGTCTGTGCCGGAGGCGGGGGTTGTGGCGGGGGCCGCTTTGTCAGCATCGGTCGCGGGGTCCGCAGGAACTGCCGCACTGTCCAGACTGGTGACGAGGTCCGCAAGAGTTACCACGTTGTCCTGACTAGTGGCGAAGTCCACAGGAGTTGCCACATTGTCCGCATTGGTGGCGGGGGCCGCAAGATCCGCTGCTTCCCCGCCGGAGACCAATGCTGTCGTCGCTGCCGCTGCCGCCTCCAGACCAATCGCCTCTGCCTCGGCATATTCCACCCTGGAATCCTCGTATACCTCATGGATGGAGGAACCGGGAATAATATCATGGAACTGATTGCGCAGGATGATCTGCCAGCCCGCCGCCAGCTGCTCTGCCGGATAGCGACCGAAGCTGCCTGTCTCGGCGGCCAACAGCACCTGCAGCCATTCCGCTTCACGGTAGAGCAGCTCCAGCTTGCGGTTCATCCGCTTATTGTAGGCCTGACTCGTATACGTCCCCCGGTGGAACTCCAGATACAGCTCGCCATCCCAGGTGTGGACGTATTGATCGCTGCTGCCTACCGTTTCATGCAGCCGCTCGAAATACTCATCCGCCCGCCCCGGCTTCACTTGGGGAATTCCCGGCATGGCATCCAGCCGCCGTCGCATCTCCAGCATCTCCCGGTTGACTCCGCCGCCTCCGTCACCGTAGCCGTAGGAGAGCAGCAGCTCGCGGTTCAGATTCTTATCCTGGTACTGATTCCAAATCCCCTGCACCGTAAAAGGCTCGATGAGTCCATTGTAAGTGTAATACCAGGATTTGGCATCCGGGGCATCCGGGGTAGTAATGAAATGGGTCAGCACCTCACTGCCGTCGATGCCCCGCCAGCGGAAGGTATCATGCGGCATCCGGTTGTATTGGCTCCAGCTGATCTTGGTCGTCATGAAGGTGTCGATGCCTGACTTGCGCAGAATCTGCGGCAGCGCCCAGCTGTAGCCGAACACGTCAGGCAGCCACAGATATTTGCATTCCACCCCGAATTCCTCACGGAAGAACTTCGTGCCGTATAGGATCTGCCGAACCAGCGATTCCCCGCTGGTCAGATTGCAGTCCGCCTCCAGCCACATTGCCCCTCCGGCCTCCCAGCGGCCCTCCTCCACCCGCTGTTTGATCTGGTCATAAATTTCCGGGTAATCCTGCTTGATATAGGCGTACAACTGTGGCTGCGTCTGCAGAAATACATATTCCGGGAACTGTTTCATCAGCCTCAGCACGGTGGAGAAAGAGCGCGCCGCCTTCTCGCGGGTATGCGCAAGCCGCCACAGCCAAGCTACATCGATATGGGTATGCCCAATGGCAGTAACCGTCACCGGATGTTTCTGTTCCAGTCCGGCAAGCGCGGCCAGCAGCGTCTGTTCCGCTTCACGTACAGAGCTGTAGAAAGACGCACTGCCCGGCCGGGACCAATCCAGCTGGTTGAACGAACGGTTCAGCGCCATCAGCAGCTCCTGCTTCTCGATCTGATTCTCCGCCAGCAGCTTTACGGTATCAAGCGCCGCCCGGCCGGTATAATACAGATTATCCGCAGCTTCATCTAACACCGCCAGCTCAGCCCGGATGATCCGGTGCTCCTGCGGGACGGGCCGCCCGTCCCCGTTCAGTCCCGACCACAGCCGGAAGGTGAAATCCAGCTCCTTACCGGCTGTGTCCTCCTCCAGAAACACCTCCTGGTGGTTCGAATCGACCCCCTGATAGGGCACGCCGTTCAAGAACAGCAGTGACTCGAACCCCTTGTTGTTCCCGCCGCCCGTCTTTCCGAAATCGAACAGTCCAACCACTCGGCTTCCTTTCCACTCTATGGGCACGCTTACTTTTTGATGCAGCCACAGGTATACGTCATTCCCCGTCCAGTAATCCCCGATCCGCAGCTTCTGCTCCCCTGTGATGGCCCCGGGATAAGTACCGTTCGCCCCTTCCTTATCTGCTGCAACCAGCCATTCATCCAGCTTTACCGCCTCACGGTAGCGGTACCCTTCCAGCTCCTTCAACCGTAACGCCAGCTTCTCCTCAGTCCAGAACATGTTATAAGCCTCCCAGAGTTTTAGTAGACTATCCTTGCTATTGCCGACTATCCTGTTGTTGCAGACTATCCTTTGGTTGCCGACTGCTACATTACTTCGTACATCTTCGTACTGCTTGAAACCCCGAAACATCGATTTAGTTGCGAATATGGTTACTACTTAGGACCCTGCGACACTCCAAGCCCTTGAACTAGGTAACCTGCATTTTAGCGGACCGTATAGCCCCTATTTCCTCCTATCTACGATCTTTTGAAGTCTTACGGACCGTATAGCCCCTAAGTCGTCAAAACAGGCTCTAAAGCGAGTGTTTTCTGTGATATAGAGGCTCCTGGGTCCGTTAATCCTGCAAAACGGCCTATGTACAGCAAATAGAGGCTCCTGAGTCCGCAACCGTCTGAAATCGAAGCGAGGGTTACGAGCGAAGAGGGCTAGGGGACCTAAGTAGTAACCGAATATGCATCTAATTGCCCCGAACGCTCCAAGCAACCTTCTAAATTCTCACTGGGACCTAAGCAGTAACCACTTTCGCATCTCAATTCCCTGAAAGCTCCAAATAACATACTAGATTATCGCTGAACCTAACTCGCTGGGAACTTAAACAGTAACTATGGGTGCACTGAAATACGCCATCTTATTAACCTCGACCTCAACTCGATCTCTCGCGTAGATAACACGTGTTATCCTTTAAAAAAACGGCTTCGCCGTCCCCTATTGGACGGCCTCCGCCTCTGCGCTTACGCGCTTTCTCCCGCCCTCAGTACCGCGGGCAGCCAAATCTTGTGCGGCTGCTGACCCTCCCGGCGCTCCAACTGCTGCCGGATGCAGCGCACGGCTTCTTCCCCCATGCGCACATAGGGGATTTCCACACAGCTCAGGGACGGCAGGCTCAGCCGGTGTCCCTGGATGGTGTTGTCCGCGGCCATGACCCGCAGGTCTTCCCCGATGCGCAGGCCCAGCTTATGGGCTGCCCGGTACAGCGCGGGCACATCGCTGGACCAATTGACCAGCAGCGGCGGCAGCGCACCGCCTGCCGCCGCGAGCCGCTCCAGCACCTCCGGCCATTCTCCCCGCTGTTCTTCGACAGCGAGAATGACCGGCTGCATGCCCCGCGCCTCGCACCAGCCGCGGTAGGCCCCGCGGCGGTTACGCTCCGCCCAGTTGTCCCGGCTGGCGCCGTGGTAGACCTCGGCGTAGCGCGGTGCCTGCTGCCCATCCGCTCCCCCGCGCAGCAGGTAATTCAAGGCCGTCTCCACGCTGCCGTAATAATCGGCCAGCACGGAGTATACGCCCTCCGTCTCCGCGTAGCCTTCCACGGAGACATATGGAACTCCAGCTGCGCTGACCTGCGCAGCCCAGTCGCCATCAGCATAGCTGGTGTTATCCAGCGTGACGATGCCGTCGATCTTCTTCTGGTGATACAGGTTCAGCAGCTCTGCTCTTCCTTCCCCACCGGCCCGGTGGCCCGGCGAGCAGAGCAGAATATGATACCCGTTCGCCTCACACTCCCGCTGCATTCCCTCCAGCAGCCGGGTAAACAGCGGATGGCGCGTATCCCCGTACGCGGCCAGACTCATGCTCCGGCCTGTCTTCATGCTGCGGGCCTGGGCATCCACGTGATAGTTCAGCTCGCGGATCGCCGCCAGCACAATTTCACGTGTTTCTGCGCCCACGCCAATCCCCGGCGTGCCGTTGATCACAGCTGAAACCACGCTGCGGGAGACCCCCGCCAGTTTGGCTACATCGAAACTGGTGACTCTTTTTTTGCCCATTCCAACACCTCACCGCGAGTATAACACGTGTTATAAAAAGCTGTACAGCGCTTTTTCAGCCTTCTGCTATGTCACTGCCAGCCGCGCCCCGCCGGAGACCGGCGGATGCTTACCGACTATATCCATTATGGGCATACTTGGCAGATCCGCTTGTACCAGGTTAAGGAGGCGCTTACGGAGCATGAGCTGAACCTCTCCATCACGACGCTGCGCAAAGGTACAGTTCACAGCCATGTCAACCCGGCTTATTTGGAGCGTTTTGAGGGTGTGGAGATTGCCGTGTTTCACCGCATTGAGGCGATTCCCCATTACCAGGCCTCATTGTTTACGGCGAGACGGAGATAAGCGGGGGTCGCGTTAGGCTTTATGGTGAGAAGGATGTTCTGGCGTTGTGTTCTGGCGTTGTATTCTGGAGTTATGTTCGGGTGAGTGTTGAGGAGTTATGTATGCTCTCTGGAGTTATGTTCAGAAGAAAAGCCTGCATATGTGCAGGCTTTTTCAGCCAATCGGAGCATTCAGGGGGTAATTCCTGCAATAGTGCAGGTATTTGCTGATGATTCCCGCCACAAGGGCATATTTACTCTAAAAAGATGTATTTTTGCAGGAATTTAGCTACAGCGCCCGTATAGTCTCCAAAAAGATGTATAAACGCAGGTATTTCTCACCACGCTCCACACTCACCCTCTATATACTTCATACTCCCCACTCCTCACTCCTCACTCCTCACTCCTCACTCCTCACTCCTCACTCCCTACTCCCACTCCCCACTCCCCACTCCCCACTCCCCACTCCCCACTCCCCACTCCCTACTCCCCACTCCCCACTCCCCACTCCCTACTCCCTACTCCCACTCCCCACTCCATACTCCTCACTCCTTACTCCCCACTCCTTACTCCTCACTCCTCACTCCCTACTCCCACTCCCCACTCCTGAACTGGCTGCGAATCAACCCTTTTTCAGATCATTTAGTAGTCAAGAGCTCTCCTTCCATCCTGTTCCCCACCGCGCTGCGGACATCCATCACCATTCCTCCTTAAGAAGGGATAGGATTGCTTAAGGTTATTCCCCCGGCTCCACAGACTGCTGCTGGTGCTGCTCGCGCTGCCGGATAAACCGCTGATATAGCTTAACTGATATAATTTTGAGCATCATATACACCGGAATAATCAGGAGTATGCCAATAATACCGCCAAAGTCACCTCCGGCCAATACCAGAATGATCGTAGTCAGCGGATGGATATCCAGGCTTTTTCCAAAAATATAGGGTGCCACCAGGTTATCCTGAATCTGCTGTGCGACAAGCACAACCACGATGGACCAAAGCGCCGTCGAAGGCGACTCGATCAAGCCGATGATAAGGATCGGCACGGCGGACAGAATGGCTCCGATAAAAGGAATAAAATTCATCAGCACGGCAACCAGTGTCAAGAGCAGTGCATAAGGCAGACCGATGATGAGAAAGCCGATATACATCAACACGCCAAGCGCCAGATTCACAAGCACCCTGCCTACAATAAATCCGCTCAGCGCCCCGTCGATTTCGGCAACCACTTCCGTTCCCTCCTCATGGTAGCGTCTGGGGAAGATGCTCACCACTTTCTTGCCAAACTTCCCACCTTCCTTAAGCATATAGAACAACAGAATCGGAAAGGTGAACAGCACAATCGCGAAATTCGATACAAAAGAGAAAAGCTCCGATACATAATTCGTCATCAGCGAGAAACCTTTGTTCAAATATTCCATCAGTTGGCCTGTCGGATTCATGTCCGGCGGAATAAACGAAGACAGCAGCTTGCTGTCCTCCAGCTTCGTCAGTTGCTCACCCACTGCCGCGAACACACTGGGCATATTATTGCCCAGATTCATCAGCTGATCTTGCAGAGAAGGCCATACCCCTACACTGAATGCGAGCAGCAGAATGGCTATGAATACATAGAGCAGCAGGATCGCCAACGTCCGGTTCAACTTGCGTGATTCCAGCAGATCAATCAGCGGCCGCAGCAGATAATAGAAGAATACCGCCAGCATAAGGGGCACAATGGCCACACGAAACAAGGATAGAACCGGTGTAAAAATAAACTTCACCTGTGCGCCGACGTAGACAATTCCCAGCACTAGCAGTACAGCGATACAAATGCGGATAAACAAATTTAATTTGGCCATGGTTCTCTCCCATTTCAGAATTTATCCGGCTGCCGCTATCTACCTCGGAACCCGGATTGTGAACACCGTCGGCTCATCCTCCCTGCTCTCCAGCTCCAGTGAGCCGCCCATCTTCTCCGTGTTTTTCTTCGCGATGGATAGACCGAGCCCCGTTCCACCGCTTGCCGTCCGGGCTTCATCTCCCCGCACAAACGGATCAAAGATCGTAGACCAGAGTTCTCTGGGAATGCCCACTCCGTTATCGGCAATTTCAATACGAACCTTGGTATCTTCCTGAATAACCGTTACCCGCAGGCGGGTCCCTTCAGGATTGTAGGCCAGTGCATTAGAGATCAGATTGTTGATGACGCTGGCGAACAGCTCCGGATCATAATGGGCATACACCTCTTCTTCAGGAACCTGCAGCTGAAGCTGGAACTCTTTTTGCTCAATTTCGCCGTAGGTATCTGCAATAATCTCCCGCAGGTGATCTCCCAGCTCCAGGCGTTCTGTGCGAAGGATGAAATCTGGCGAGTCCAGCTTGAGCAGCTCCAGCATATGCTGAATCAGCTTCGTCACCTGAACGGATTTGCTGTGTATATAATTCAAGTATTTTGTCTTCCGTTCAGGGTCGGTGACGCGGCCTTCGATAAGGGCCTGCGCATAACCCTGAATACTTGTTATCGGTGTTCTCAGGTCATGGGACAGATCCACTATCAGACGCTGCTTGCTTTTCTCGGCCTGCCGCTTCTCTTCCGTGGTCTTCTCAATTACATCTGCCATGTAATTGAAGCTCTGGCCGATCCGCAGAAATTCCGTCTCCGCGTAGAGCGTAATCCGTGTGTTGTAATGCCCTTCCATCATCTGCTTCATGCCAAGATTCAGAACCCGCAGCGGCTTCTTGATCCGCCTCGTGACCCAATAGCTGTATACAAAGATCAGTATGAGGACCAACCCGCTGACTAGAAATACATAGAAAAATACGGAATGGTTCAGATAGGAAACCAGCATTTCATTATTAATTGATATTTTGATCACGTCACGGGGAATCTTCAGCAGTAGCCAGGCAGCCTGGGCGTCTCCCTCCACTTTGGCAATCGAGTAGTAGAAGGGCTGATCACTGCGGTTCTCCAGTCCCAGATAGAGGCTCTTTTCCTCATAGGCAAGGACCTGGTCCTGCTTCTCTCCAATGACACGGATGACCCCTTTGCCGGAATCAAGGATCTCCAGCCAGCCTCCGCTCTGCAGCAGCCGGGTGCTCTGCGGGCCCTCCCCCTGCTCTTCGAGGTAGTCACCAGCTTCGACAGACAGATTCGGATCGGGGATCAGCCGGTCAAGAATCAGATGAGTGATATCCTTTTGGATGAACAGGTAAACCCCCAGCACGAGCAGCATCAGCATACAGTTGAATAGCAGGAAATCGAGTGTGAGCGACGTCTGCAGCGGTCGGTTATCCCTACTTTTCCACGGGTGCTTCAATTTTGTACCCCAATCCCCTGATCGTCTTCAGGTATTCCGGTTTCTTGGAATCACGCTCGATCTTGTCGCGGATATTGCTGATATGCACCATAATACTGTTATCCTCATAGACATAGAAGTCTTCCCAGACCGCCTCATAAATTTTCTTGCGAGTTAGAACCCGGCCCGGCTGTTCCATCAGCAGCTCGAGAATTTTGTACTCGGTAGAGGTTAGCGCTACCGGTTCTCCAGACACATGAACCTGGCAGCTGCTCCGGTCCAGTGTCAACTGTCCAAGCACGATTTGCTCCTTCTTCTCTTGTACCGCCGGAGCATCGAACTGATGCACCCGCCGCAGCATGGACCCTACACGGGCGACGATTTCCAGCGGATTAAACGGCTTGGAGATATAATCGTCCGCGCCCAGTCCCAGTCCGAGGATTTTATCATGATCCTGGCTTTTGGCCGAAAGAAACAACACTGGAAAATGATCATTCTCACGGATTCGCTTGAGCAGCTGCAGCCCGTCCATGCCCGGCATCATAATATCAAGAATTGCCAGATCAATGGTGTGGCTCTTTATCAGCTTCAAGGCCTCGTTCCCGTTCTGCGCCTGCAGAATGTTATATTCCTTCTCCAGATATAGCTGCAGCAGCTCTACAATCTCCGATTCATCATCAGCAATCAGAATAGTATACATTGTGAATCCCCCTCTACACTAAAAGGCTACGCCGATCCCGCCTTCACCCGCATAAGTACCCATTACCGGCCCCATACAGGATAGCAATATCTCTTTGAAAGGATGCTTATCCAGAATAAGCTCCTTAATCTGCAGCGCCAGTTGCTCACAATTGCTGTGCACAATGGCAATCATAGCTTTATCATAATCATGCTGCTTGCCATCAAGTTTGTCCAGCAGATGGGTGAGCGCCTTGGAAATCCCCCTTGTCTTCTCCATGACCTCAACCGTTCCCTCTTCGCTGATCTTCAGGAGCAGCTTGATGTTCAGCACGGAAGCCACCGCGCCTGACAACCGGTTCATCCGTCCGCCCTTAATTACATTCTCCAATGTATGGAGTGTAAAGTACGCGTTCACAGCTTCGATTTTGTCCAGGATCATCAGCTTGAGCTCTTCCAGACTGGAGCAGGTCAGCGACCCTTTCGCCGCCGTAGCCACAATGAGGGCCTGCCCCCCGGAAAAATTCTTTGAATCCATAATTTCAATCGCATTCGGATGGCCTTCTTCTTCATACATTTCCTTGGCTATCATCGCGGTCTGAAAAGTGCTGCTAATGTTGGATGACATACATATGACCATGATATCGGTGCCCGCTTCCACTTTTTTAAATGTATCTAGGAATACCTGCGGACTGGGACTGGCTGTCTTCGGCAGCACTTCCGATTTACGCATTTTGGCATAAAACGTTTGGATATCCGTATCTTCCGGCATCCGCTCATGCCCGAAATGAACCGGTAAATGAATGATGTCAATATTGAACTGTTCAGCAACCTCAAGAGGCAAATCAGAACCGCTATCCGTAATAATTTTGATGGGCATTAGAGTGCCCTCCTTACTCTTCCTTAATATCGTATTCGACATTTACAATTCATCATCGACAATCCGAAGGGAATTCATTGTGAATGATTCTCTATCGTTCTTCTCAAGAATGGTTACTTTAAACAATAGCCTGCCTTTCTTAATCTAATTTAAAGCTAACCTAAAGAATAACTAAATATTTAACGAACAGGTTCAGCCCTCCGCCCTTAATAGCCTATTGAATTCCACATTGCGACTGAATTGCTGCAGCAGCTTATACAATAGCGCTCAACCCCCACAAAGCTGAATCTTCGATGTTCACAGCATACCATTATAAAAAGGCATTTCCTTCCCTCTAACGGGTGAAGAAAATGCCTTCTATATAGAAAGATAAATTCACAACCGGATATATCTCAAGCTTTCCCCACCGTCTCCGAAACCTCTGCATAACGGTTCGCCGGAATGGCCAGACCGAGATTGCCACGCAGCGTATCGCTTTCGTATTCAGTCCGGAACAATCCCCGCTCCTGCAGAATGGGCACCACACGGTCGACGAATTCTTCCAGCCCGTTCGGCACGGCTGCCGCCAGCATAAATCCATCCGCAGCTCCGCTCTCGAACCATTCCTGAATCTGATCCGCAACCTGTACCGGTGTTCCAATGAAGCCGCTGCGCGGTGTGGCGGATTGAAGTGCGACCTCGCGCAGGGTCAGCCCCTGTTCCCTGGCATTTCTCTTAATCTTGTCCGTGCCGCTCTGGAAGCTGTTTCTGCCCAAATCCCCCAGCTCCGGGAAAGGCTCATCCAGCGGATATTGCGAGAAATCATGATGCTCAAAGAATCTGCCCAGATAATTCAGCGCATTCTCAATCGTCACAAGTCCGGCAACCTCCTGGTATTTGCGCTCCGCTTCCTCCGGTGTATCGCCCAGGATCGGCGCGATTCCGGGAAAGATCAATACCTCATCGGGATTTCGGCCGGAGGAAGCCACACGTGATTTCACATCCCTGTAGAACTCCCGCCCTTCCTCCAGTGTATCGTGTCCGGTGAAGATGGCATCCGCTTCCTTTGAAGCGTAGTTTTTGCCAACCTCAGAAGAACCTGCTTGAAAAATAACCGGTCCCCCCTGCTTCGAACGTGCGATATTCAGCGGCCCTTTGACCGAGAAGAATTCACCTTGATGATCCAGTGTATGCATCTTCTGCGGATCAAAAAACACGCCTGTCTCCTTGTCCCGCACAAACGCGCCGTCTTCCCACGAATCCCACAGTCCGCGCGTCACTTCCAGATATTCTGCAGCAATCCGGTAGCGCTTGCCATGGTCCGGATGCTCCTTCTTGCTGTAATTGAGCGCGGAGCCTTCCAGCGGAGAGGTCACCACATTCCAGCCTGCACGTCCGCCGCTGATCACATCGAGTGATCCGAATTGGCGCGCCACGGTGAAGGGCTCACTGTAGGAGGTCGACAATGTGCCTACCAGACCGATTCTGCTGCTGACTCCTGCAAGCGCACTAAGCAGAGTTAGCGGCTCAAAGCGGTTCAGGAAATGGGGAATCGATTTCTCATTGATATACAAGCCGTCTGCGATGAAGATCAGATCCAGCTTGCCTTCCTCCGCCTTCTTCACCCACTGCTTGTATAGTTCAAAATTGACACTGGCATCCGGCTTAGCGTCAGGATGACGCCACATCGAAGTGCTTCCCCCGACTCCATGCAGCAAGGCCCCCAGCTTCAGTTGTTTAGGCTTCGTCATGTTCATTCCTCCTATAAATGTTCTGTCCGGTACTTTCAAGAAACAGCAGCTCCGGCTTGCTTGATCCGTTCGATCTGAGCCAGATGTGTCTGGACATGGCCCGTAAAACTCTGGACAATATCTGCAATGCTGACGGCCTGGCCCTTGGCATTAATCCCGCTTTTGTTCCATTCCTCTGCATCAAGTCTGCTAAACAGCAGGCTGTTATAATGAAGCAGACTGCGCACAAGCTCCAGGCTGTCTGATGCCTCTCCTTGATTGGCATGTTGTCCGCTTACCCAGGCATCCTGATTAAATACCGGCAGCCGTACCAGCGTGTCGGCCAGAATGTCGCGGATGCGGAAGGACACGACGATGCTGTGATCGGCTAAATGTGCAAGCACCTCGGTGATGCTCCAGTTGGCCGGCTCTGCTTTCCAGTGCAGCTGTTCTGGGGTCAATTCCTCCAGTGCTTGTGATAGCTGCTGATGAGTATGCAGGTAATCATGAATTTGAAGATTGCTCATTCAGTTTCCCTCCTAAGTAAGTGTCGCCTGATCCGAAACGGGATAGTGCAAACGGCTGAATATTCTGCTTGGAACGATTGTCTGTCACCAGATCAGCCAATATCTCTCCCACAACACTGGAGAATTTGAAGCCATGTCCGGCACCCACAACAATCACGTCATACCTCTGGGAATTCGCTATGATTCCGCACCTCCACCGGATGTATTGGCTCCGACAGAGGAGTAGGACAATGGTGTTGTTTCGTGGTCATTCCCAACCACATCCGTGAGCGCTTCGCTCAGCAGTTCAAAGGAGCGGACCCGTTTGTCAAACGGCTGCACATTGGTCGTGACGATAAACTCCTCCACGCCCGATGCGGCCGCCAGGGCCAGCAGCTGCTCACGAACAGACGCCTGGGTTCCTTTTGTAATTTCGGGTTCCCGCTCTTCCAAGGTATAAGCTTCCTGGCTCTGCCGGGTGAACGCTTCCGCCTGCTCGCGGGAGGCAACCGTCAGTATCTTCCCGCTGGCCAGGTGTATCCGGATCAGCTTATGCGCTCCGGCCAGTTCTCTGGCCTCCTCCTCGGTTTCGGCCACCAGTACGGCAAGGGCAATAATGGCCTGCGGCTCTTTCCCTTGTGAAGTGTCGAAGCTGCTGCGATAGACACGGATCGCCTCCAGCGCCACTGAAGGGTCACCGTTAATGAACAAAGAGAACACATACGGCAGACCCAGTCCGGCTGCGATTTCGGCACTGGCTGTGCTTGCCCCCAGCACATACAGCCGGGGAGGTTCTCCGGGGATCGGCCCGGCCTTCAGGCCCAGCAGAGGATGGTCCTCCCCCAACCGGTTATGGACATATTGCTCAAGCTCCACAATTTTATCCGTCAAGGAAGGGGAGTCATGGCTTCCTTGCTGCAGCGCCTGTGTGCTGCGGGGCAGCCCTCCGGGAGCACGCCCGACTCCCAGATCCACCCGGCCCGGAGCCAGCGAAGCCAGCACGTTGAAATTCTCTGCTACCTTGTAAGGACTGTAATGCTGCAGCATGATGCCGCCGGAGCCGACCCGGATGCGCTCGGTCTTGGCGAGCAGATGGGAGATCAACACCTCCGGGGAAGAGCCGGCTACCTGCTCGGAATCGTGATGCTCCGATACCCAGAAGCGGTGGAAACCGAGGCGCTCGGATAATTGCGCCAGCTGAACCGTATGCCGGAATGCTTCCTCCGGCGTTTCTCCCGGATAGATCGGACTCTGATCCAGTACACTGATTGTTATAGCCATGAAATTGCCTCCTAGATGGAATAGTTCAGTTCCGGCGTAATCCGCTTCAGAAACTGCTTCGTTCTTTCCTCCCGTGGATGATTGAATACCTCCGCCGGTGTTCCTTCTTCCACAATCACCCCGCCATCCATAAATACCACATGGTTGGCCACATCGCGGGCAAAGCCCATTTCATGGGTTACCACAATCATAGTAATACCTTCCTTGGCAATTTTGCGGATGACCGCCAGCACTTCACCCACCAGCTCCGGGTCCAGCGCAGAAGTGGGCTCGTCGAACAGAATGACCTCCGGCTCCAGCGCCAGTGCGCGGGCAATGCCGACCCGCTGCTGCTGGCCACCAGACAGCTGGCTTGGATAGGCATCCAGCTTTCCGCCGAGGCCGACCTTCTCCAGGAGTGCCTTGCTTTTTTCTCTTGCCTGCTCCTTCGGCAGCTTTTTAACGATCAGCAGTCCTTCCATCACATTCTCCAGCGCTGTTTTATGCCGGAACAGATTGTACTGCTGAAAGACCATTGCCGTTTTTTGCCGCAGCTGATGAATGTCCTTCTTGCGGGCATGACTGCAGTCCAGCTTGAAATCACCGATGGAAATTGCCCCGCCGCTCGGCTTCTCCAGGTAATTCACACAACGGAGCAGAGTGGTTTTACCTGATCCGCTGGGGCCAAGAATGACCACAACCTCGCCCTTGGCAACAGTTAAATCAATCTGATTCAACACCTGATTGCGGCCAAAGGATTTCGAAATACGCTCCAGCTTAATCATAGAACTCCCCCCCGATTGTACAGATTGATCCGTTTCTCAAGCAACGAGGTCGCTCGCTCGATTAGGAACGTAAGTGCCCAGAAGATCAGAGCCGCCGCCAGATAAGCCTCAAAAAACTTCCAGTTCGTCGAAGCCACAATCTGCGCTTTGGCGTTAATATCAACGACGGACACCGTAAAAGCGAGCGTTGATCCATGCAGCATGCCGATAACCGAATTGGACAGATTCGGCAGACTTGCCGCCAAGGCCTGGGGGAATACAATCCGCCGCAGGGCCTGGGGAGTGGTCATGCCAACAGCGTGCGCAGCCTCCATCTGACCGCGGTCCACCGCCAGCAGACCGGAGCGGACCACCTCCGACATATAGGCTCCTGCGGTAATCGAGAACGAAATATAAGCAAACCCGATCATCGGAATAGATACCGAGCGGAAACTCCAGCCGAACTGGACCGCAAGACCATCGATAAGCATAGGCAGTCCGAAATAGATCAGCAGCAGATGAGTAAGCATCGGAGTGCCGCGTATAAAGGTGACATATCCCACCGCTAACGGATACAAGACAGGAATTCTGTAAATCCGGATCAAGGCTACAGCAAGCCCTATAATAAATCCGGCCAGAACAGAAACGATCGTAATATATAGTGTTGTCGGGATGGCGCTTAGAATTTGCAGAAATGCCGTCCAGATAAATGAAGGGTCCAGCTTCATAAACCGCCACCTCCCTTGCTAGAGCCCATGTGTGCAATAATTTGCCGATAGGAGCCGTTTTTGAGCAATGTGAACGTTTGGGTTCCGGGACTAGGCTGTGCTTCATGACGCAGGAGACGATGCTCCGCCACCAGCAGCAGCCGTTCTATCGTATAGCTGATCACCAGATAGATTAGGGCCAGGGCAATGTAGGTTTCTATGAAGTGCTGACTTAGGCTGGCGAGGGTCTGTGCTTTGCCCGTCATCTCCATAACCCCTAGAGTGAAGGCCAGTGAAGTATCCTTCAGCAGCGCGATTACCAGATTGGAGAACACAGGAACAGCCACAGCAAGCGCCTGAGGAAGTACAATCCGTGAAAAAGCCTGGTAGGCGGTCATTCCAGTAGCATAAGCTGCTTCCACCTGCCCCCTATCCACCGCCTTTACCGAGGCGCGGATCATTTCGGACATAAACGCACCTGTATGCAGCCCGTAGGTCAGAATGACAAAGACCAGCACTGGCGTGCGTGTCATATCCACATGAACCAGCTTCATCAGTTCAGGCAGACCGTAATAGAACAGGAACAGCTGGATCAGAATCGGAGTCCCCCGGAAGAACGAGATATAGATCTCAGCGAAGGTCTTCAGAACTGGAATTTGATACAGACGAGGAAGGGCTACAACAAAGCCCACAACGATACCGGCCAGAAGGGAGCAGATCACGATCAGCAGAGTTGTATTCAACGTAGTCAGCAGTTTGGGCAAATAGGTGATGATGAAGCTGAAGTCAAACGGCGCACCCATAAGCTCCCCCCTTCACCTTATCTGAAATGCCGGTCATTGAACCGTGGCTGCGGTAACATCCGCACCCAGCCATTCCGTACTTAACTTGCCGAGGGTGCCATCTGCCTTCAGTTCCTTGACCGCCCCGTCAATGGCATCTGACAGCTTCTGCGACTCGGCATCATCCTTGCGGAATACATAGAGAATATCTGCGGAGGACAGCTCATCGCCTGTAGCCTTCAGCTGGGTCTGCGGATCAATGACCGGCAATACAAAATCGGCAGCGAGCGTAGCGTCGACACGCCCCGTGATGATCTGGCTCACCGTGTCATTAGCCGCACCGTTCTGGTAGACAATCTCAATCGCGTTGTCATGCTCCTTGTTGTAGTTCTCCAGAATTTGCGCTTGCGCACTGGTTGCGCCTGTCAGCACCTTTTTCCCCTCCAGGTCCTCAAGCGACTGAATCGAGTCATTGTCTTTGGCCACAACAATACGGTTTCTCCATTGGGCGTAAGGCTCTTTATTGAAGGAATACTTCAGCTCCCGCTCCGGATTCTTCTCCATGACATGAGCGACCAGGTCAATTTTTGAAGTCTCCAGGCTGAGCAGCAAATTGCTGAAATCCATGGTCTGCAGTTCGAACTCATATTCTGGAAGACGGCTGTCAATTTCTTTGATCAACTCCACATCGAATCCGGTCAGCTTGCCATTCTCATCAATGAAGCAGACCTTCGGAAAAGCAGTACCCGTGCCCACGATGATTTTGGTTGCCTTAACTGCCCCGGCAGTTTGGTCCGCTCCTGCAGCAGAAGTGCTGTTGTTGCTGCTGACTGAGCTGTTATTGTTAGAGCCACAGCCGGCAATACCCAGTGTTAATAATCCAACAAATACCAGCGAGCTCATCTTCTTCATGCTTACATCCCCTTATTCCTATCGATTTAGTCAAGATTATATGCCATTCACTTTATCACGCTATCCTTAGCTGCGCTAATAGAGTTTTTTAATCCATTTATACAAGAAGTCGATCTTCAAGCAGAAACGGCCTCGTCGTCCTCTGTAAGTGGCGGCCTCCGTTTCTGCTATATTTTAAGATAACCTGCCCCCAGCTCCAGCAGCGTTTGCACAAATCCGCCATTCTCACCATTCAAGGAGATCAGACTCGTCCGCAGCGAGATCCCCGCCGTCTCGGCAATATCTACCCGAATCAATGCTCCGGCTTCTACCTCCTCCTGCACACTTAAGGCCGGAAGGAAACAAATACCTGCTTTCTGAAGCACCAGCTTCTTGGCTGTCTCCAGGTTATCCACCTGATATACAATATTCGGCGGGCGTTCCATGCTCTCGAAGACCCGGTGCAGCCTCATCCAGTCCAACGAACCACATTCGAAAAAAACAAGCGTCTCCTCCACGATGTCCTGAATCAAAGCACTGCCCTTTTGCACCAGGGGATGGCCCTTATACACATATAGCGAGATCGGGTCCTCGCAGAACGGGAAGGCCTGAATCGCCGGGTTCACAACCTTGCGGATAAAAGCCAGGTCAATCTCCTTGCTCTGCAGCTTCTCAATCAAATAATCCGTAGGGGCCGTGATCAATTTGATGTTAATATGCGGATACTCCTTAAGCAGCTGGGGCAGAAGCTGCGGCATCACGTAATTGGATACGGATACTGTACTGCCGATTCTCAGTTCATTCGGAACAAGCCCCTTGGACTGAATCTGGTGTTTGCCTGTTTGGTAGACCTGCAGAATCTGCTGGGCAAAAGGGAGAAACTGCCTGCCTTTATCTGTAAGGCTAATCTGTTTGCCCAGCCGGTCAAACACCTTGCAATCCAGCTCCCGCTCCAGTGACTGAATGCGTGCTGTGACCGTCGGCTGCGAGATGTAGAGAACATCCGCGGCTTTGTTGAAGCTGCCATAGTGATTGATATACACAAAAGCCTCAATATTATCAATGTTCAATGGAAATCCCCCCCTTCACACTTAATTTAAACTATTCCCATTGTTTAACAATGAATTAAAGCCGAAGCTGCCCATTGAATCACAAAACCCAATAGAACTTTTCTATTCATTAATCGGATTTGTTAAATATATATTATGCAGGGCGGAATTATAAGTTATAATAACGCTCATATAGAACGTGAACTTAAGAATTATATAGAACGTGAACTTAAGAATGTTACATACGGAGTTGCCAGGAAGCCCTATGCATCAGGCTTTCTGGCAACTCCACTACTCCATTCTTAAGTTCATCTTATATAGATCCATTTCTTAGCCTACAGGGGGACATATGATGAGTGATTCAAGCCAAGTTATAATTCGTGAAGCAGCCGACTCCGACCGTGAGGCCATAGCCGCTGTCCTACTGGAAGCCTATGGCCAATATTCAGCCTTCATGCCTGAAGCGGCCTGGGTGGAGTACCGGAATTCGATTCTTGAGTCAGTTAACGGAGAAGCTCCAGCCGGACGAATTATTGCCGAGATCGGCAACCAAATCGTGGGCAGTGTCCTGCTGTTTCTCTCCTCGGAAGCGGCTTATGGAAAGCCGGAGCTGGGGATACAGTCCCCCATCATCCGTTTGCTTGCCGTTTCTCCGGGCGCCAGGGGCCAGGGAGTGGCAGAACGGCTGATCGCCGAAGCAGCCGTAAGATCCGCCAAGCTTGGTGCGGCCACTTTGAATCTTCACACCTCGGACATGATGTCCGCCGCCGTCAGACTCTATGAGAGATTAGGCTTTCAGCGTGCCTACGAGACTGATATTATGAACGGCGATATTCTTGTCAAAGGATATCGCCTAGGTCTTGTGCCTGCTCCGCAGTCTACCATTTCTGCTGAAATGGATGCCGAGTATGGCGCTCCCCCCCATAATCGGCGATAATTGGCATACCCTACCCTCAAAGGATGTGTCCTCATGCTGGCGGTTTCGATTCTGCTTATGGTTCTGTTGATCGGCCAAAGTCTGTACCTGTTCTATTACAAAAACCAAATAAAGGATATAGCCAATCAGCTTGCTTTTATTTCCAAACACCATTCCTTCAAATTCATCGAAACACAGATTAAACCCAAAGAAATCGACAGCCTGATCCGGGAATGCAATGGCCTGTTAACCCGCATTAGAGCGGTGGATCAGCAGGCTGCGTTGAGGAATGAAGAGGTCAATGACACGGTGATCAGCCTGTCCCATGATATAAGAACCCCGCTGACTTCTCTGGACGGCTATTTGCAATTGGCAGAACGTTCGCAGGACCCGCAGGAGCACACTCGTTACGTCACATTGGCCCGTTCCAGGATTCAGCTGATTCTTAAGCTGGTCGATGAGCTGTTTCTGTATACGAAGCTGCAGAATCCGGAATATAGAATTGACCTGAAGCCCATCGACGTGATCGCTCTGCTGAAGCGCAGCCTGTTCTCCTTCATGGATGAATTTGCCGCTGCCGGCGAGGAGCCGCAGATCAGTCTACCGGAGTCAACAGTGGTTGTTATGGCCCAAGGCAACGCCCTGGAACGGGTGTTTGAGAACATTCTCAGGAACTATTTCGTCCATGGGGCAGGCTCTTTGTCGATCCGTTATGAAGATCAGCAGAACCGCGCGTGCATTCATTTTGCCAATCTGCTTCCTCCCGGCAGCACGGTCAACCCGGATCAGATCTTTACCCGCTTCTATAAGGCCGATTCTTCGCGTACCGTCCATTCCTCCGGCCTGGGTCTGTCGATTGTGAAATCACTGGTGGACAAAATGGATGGCCATACCCAGGCAGAGCTGACGGGCGAACTGTTCTGCATAAGTGCGGTGTTCAACAAAATCCTGAAGGAGATTACATATGAGTGATGCTGTGAGGAATCCCAGAATCCTGATCATTGAAGACGATGAGCATATCAATCAGATTCTCTATGACGGGCTTGTGCGCGAAGGTTTCGTCTGCACCCAGGCCTATTCTGGCAGTGAGGGGAAGATGAATACAGCCCGCAGCGAATATCAGCTGATTCTGCTCGATCTGATGCTGCCCGGAGGCTCGGGAGAAGAATTCATGTCCTATTTGCGTACGGAATTGAAGTCGGCAGTGCCGGTAATCATCCTGTCGGCCAAGGATCAGTTGGATCATAAATTGAACCTGTTTAGTCTGGGTGCCGACGACTATGTGACGAAACCATTCGAGCTGCAAGAGCTGCTGGCCCGGGTGAATGTGCATATCAAGCGGAATGCCAAGGCGATGCCTATCGAGCAATACAAGCATAAGGAGCTGCTGCTGGACTGCAGTACCTACAGTGTCAGGCTGAAGGATAATGAGCTGTCCCTCACCCGGCAGGAGTTTCGAATTCTGGAGCTGCTACTGAAGTATCCCGAGAGGGTGTTTACGAAGCAAGACCTGTATGAGCTGGCCTGGGATGAGGTTTATTTGGGGGAAGACAAGACCATAACGGTCCACATCAGCAATATCCGCAACAAAATCAAAGCCTACACCCGCGACTCTTATATTGATACGGTCTGGGGAATTGGTTTTCGGCTCAGCAAATAAGCGGCTTTGACATTTCTTAACCTTTGCTTGGCGATATCTTAGCCCCGATCGTGCAGAATGATACGTATGGAGGTGCTTAACATGCCGGAATGTATCATTGAGATTACCCAGCTTACCAAGACTTACAAAGCCAAAGCGGCGGTCCGCAATGCCAATCTGAGCATAGGCAAGGGTGAAATTGTCGGGCTGATCGGTCAGAATGGAGCGGGGAAATCAACCCTGCTGAAGATGATATGCGGGCTGATCTATCCGACATCGGGTGAAATCCAGCTGTTTAATGAGGCTGCAGGTGACCGGCCTGCGCTGTTTGAACGGATGGGACAGCTTATTGAACGCCCCGGACTGTACCCGAATGACACCGCGTATGAACATTTATATGCACTGGCTCTGTCGCGTGGGCTTAAAGACAGCAGGCAGCAGATGGAGGCTCTGCTCCAGCGGGTGGGTCTTGCGCACGTGCGGAAGACGAAGGTGAGGCATTACTCCATGGGAATGAAGCAGCGGCTCGGGATTGCCCTCGCCCTACTCGGCAGCCCGGATGTGCTGATCCTGGATGAGCCGATTAATGGCCTGGACCCGCAGGGGATTGTGGAAATCCGCAAGCTGATTCTGGAGCTGAGCCAGACCGGATTAACCGTGATCATCTCCAGTCATATTCTGGAGGAGCTGTCGAAGATAGCGACCAAATATGCGATCATTCACAAGGGTCACATTGTTGAGGTGATCTCAAGAGAGGATCTGCTGCACAGCTGCGAGGAACGGATTGAGCTTGAAATGGATGATGTGACAACAGTCCTTCCGCTTGTGGAACAGCACCTGCAGATTACCGATTATAAAGTGGTTGATCTCCACACCCTGTATATCTATGATTCTACCATCGAGAATTATCAGCTCAGCAAGCTTCTGGTAGAGCACGGATTGACCTTCCATTCGATCACTACACACAAACAAAGTCTGGAGCAATATTTCCTGGAGCGCACACAGGCAGCGGGAGGTGAGCTCAATGATTAATCTGCTCCGAATGGATTTATACCGTTTTAAAAAGAACCGGATTATGGCCCTGCTGCTGCTCATCTTCTGCGCCTTTCAAATCTTCGGCATCTTTATGATGCGGCAATATGAATCCACCCTGCAAGACATCGGGATACCGGTCCGTGCCATGAACGAAAGCCAGTTTATGCAGCACGTCTTATCCCAGTCGCCTTCCTGGATGCTGATGTACATTATGGTCTTCAGTGTTTATTTCTATCTGAGTGAACACCAGAGCGGATTCTATAAGAATTATATCTCGATGAACAACGCGCGGACCCATTCCACCGTTTCCAAAATCCTCATCCTGGCGCTGTTCACCGGGCTGATGTTTGTCACGCTGTTTGTAGCCGACCTCGCGGGCAGAGCTATGTTCTTCGATCAGGCCAGCATCGGCGATTGGGGTTATTTACTCAAAATGCTGATAGGCCAGTTCCTGCTGCATTGGGCCTTCGCTATTCTAATGCTCTGCATCTCCATGATTACCAGACATGTGATTGTAAGTATAACCGCCGGATTGATCCTCGCCTTGAATGTCGTGGGTATGCTGCTGGCTGGCCTTGAATCGCTGATGAGTAAGGTTCAGCTATCCCAATATCTGCTGGTGAATACGATAATGAGCAGCAAGGATCTCAATCACAGCGGTGATCTGATTCATGTTGGGGGCGTCGCGGTGTTCTCGATTCTGCTCTTCTCCTGGGTAGCCGTTAGGTTCAAACAGAGAGAGGATTTGGGCTGAATGCAAGAAGAAACGGATTAGCCGTCCTCTACATAAGGCGGCATCCGTTTCTGTGAGAGTTTCACATATGGGTTGAATTTATGAAACTGCTGTTGATGGACAGCCAGCGGTTCCACTCTAAAATGTGACAGGGATATGGATATTTATCTCAATTAAAGAATATTGTTCTATGCACACGTGTTCCGAATATCCTAAGTATCGGGTGTAAGGCAGAGGTGCACATCTGTCCAGAAACCCTCAAGGTACCGGTTCGCCGGACCGTATCCTAATGCTGAAGGGCGGAATATTTTTGAAAAAGGTTTGGGGATTACTCCTGTCGGTTGCTATGCTGTCCATATTCTATGTTGCCACTCCTGCTGAGGTATCAGCCGCTTCACCGATTGTTGTCAATAAGACGATTATTGTTGAGGCTGGGAAACCCTTCGACGGCAAAGGCCAGACTTATGTCGCCAATGCCAGTACGCTTGGAGATGGCAGCCAGGCAGAGAACCAGAAACCGATCTTCCAGCTGGAGAAGAATGCCACGCTCAAGAATGTAATTATCGGCGCTCCCGGCGCAGACGGGGTGCATTGTTATGGAAACGCTACAATTTCCAATGTAACCTGGCAGGATGTCGGCGAAGACGCACTGACCCTCAAAGCCTCCGGCACGGTCAATATCACAGGCGGCGGTGCGTACAAAGCTTACGATAAAGTGTTCCAGGCCAATGCAGCGGGCACAATCAACATTAAGAACTTCAAGGCTGACGATATCGGCAAGCTGGCCCGCCAGAACGGCGGAACCTCCTACGCCGTGAACTTCACTCTGGACAACTCGGACATCTCCAATGTCAAAGACTCCATCTTCCGTACCAACAGCAGCAGCAGCTCCGCCAAAATCACCAACACACGTTACCATAATGTACCAACCCTCTTCAAAGGTTTTGCCTCCGGCAAAACCAGCCAATCAGGCAATACACAGTATTGAGACGGGGTAGGCTAAGCAGGTAGAAATTATAGAAACCGCCTCCATTTCGGCTTAAGCCGGGGTGGGGGTGGTTTCGGTGTTATACTGCTGAGCTTGGAAATTACCGCTCAGCTTGGAAATCAAGCTGAGCATAGAGTCCACCGCTGAGCATAAAGAACACTGTGACACTCGCCTCTCTTCCCGTTCATCCCGACATTCATCCTGCAGAGCAAATAGATGCGAAAGTGCAACTAATTTCAGCCGGAACGTCAACCTGAGGCGAATAAGTGCGAAACTGCAACTAATTCCGAGTAAATCCCGCCTATATCGCTCAGAAACCCGAAATAGATGCCTTTTTGCACTTATTTCCTCCAAAACGCAAAAATCAGGCCAATTAGATGCACTTTTGCAACTAAATCAATAGTGTTGTGTGCTCTCCAACTGGTCACCGCTGCTTCAGCGGCTTCCCCACATCTCCGTCTGTGCATAATGAGTTAATTCATGCTGATTATACCTGGACCTCGGCGCAAGATACATAACAGCATAGCTGAAGTCCATGGGGTAATGTCGCTTTTATTGGACGAACAGTATTCTGTCTGCGGGCACCTCTTGCAAATGGAGAGTTGTACGATACCAGCCTTCACCGGTTTCATAGAGCGCTTCAGCGTTATAGATCAGCCAATCGTGAGGCAGGGTAACCGGCATCCAGTCCGTATTCGCTTCCACCTTCGCCAGTTCGGAATGAAGCGGCTGCTTGCTGAACTGCCAGCCTGAGCCCAGTTTTCTTTGTGTACTCATGAATAAGCTTCCTCCTGTTCATAGATTGCTGCATTCGATCAATTAATGAATTAACCTTTCAATGCTCCTACCATAACACCCTTCACGAAGTATTTCTGCAGGAAGGGATACAGCAGCAGAATCGGCGCTGTCGTCACGATGATAGCCGCATATTTCAGGGTCTCGGCAACATCCCGGCTCTGAATCAGGGTTGTGGTTCCCAGCATGCTGGCATTGTCATTCTCCAGAATAATATTTCTAACCACAAGCTGTATCGGAAAGAGCTGCTGATCCCGCAGGAAGATCATGGCGTTAAACCAGCTGTTCCAGTGGCCTACGCCATAATAGAGAATCAGCACAGCGACAACGGGCATGGATAGTGGGATGAAGATACGGAACAGAATCGTGAAATGGCCTGCGCCGTCCAGGAAGGCGGATTCCTCCAGCTCCTTGGGAATGGCCATGAAATAGGTGCGCATGATAATCAGGTTAAAGGTGCTGACCGCCGTAGGCAGAATAAGCGACCATAGGGAGTCCAGCAGCCCGTAGGATTTGACGATCAGGAAGAATGGAACCAGTCCGCCCTGAAAGAACATCGTGAATACGATAAAGAACATAATCGGCTTCTGCAGCATGACCCCTTCCCGGGAAAGGAAGTAGGCTCCCAGAGAGGTAAGCGTCATATTGAAGCCAAGTCCCACTACTAGAATAAACAGCGTATTTTTGAAGCCTGACAGGATAGTAGGATTGCTAAGCACCGCTTTATAGCCCTCCAGGGAGAATCCCTGCGGCCACAGCAGGATGCCGTTGAACGATATCAGCTTGTTCCCCTCGCTTAAGGAAGAGAACAGAATATACAGCATCGGGTACAGGGTTAATATAATCATAAGCACCATAACAACAACATTAAAAAAATCAAAAATCCGTTCGCCGAGCGATGGTTTAATCATAGATGTCCTCTCCCTTACCACAGACTGTTTTTACTTGCACGTTTACTGAAGGAATTGGCCAGCAGCAGGATGGTGAAGTTGATGACGGAGTTCAACAGCCCCACAGCCGCACTGTAGCTGTAGCTGAATTCCAGAATCCCCTTGCGGTAAACATAGGTAGAGATGACATCCGCCGTCTCATAGATGCTGGCACTGTATAAGAGAATGATCTTCTCGAAGCCGACATTCATAATGTTGCCCAGCGACAAGATCAGCATGATCATAATAGTCGGTAGAATACCTGGAAGGGTTACGTGGCGGATCTGCTGCAGCTTGTTTGCCCCGTCCATTTTGGCAGCCTCATATTGCTGCTGGTCAATTCCGGTAATGGCTGCCAGATAAATAATGGTCCCCCAGCCGATCTGCTGCCAGATTTCACTGATGATATAGATGGGACGGAAGGACTCGGGCTGCTGCAGGAAGGAGATCCGTTCACCGCCAAAAAAGGCTATAACATCATTAAGCAATCCATCGGATAAAGTGAAATAGCGAATGATCCCTGCTACAACCACCAGTGTAATAAAATGAGGCATATAGGTTATTGTCTGCGTAATCCGCCGGAAGATCGGACTCTTCAATTCATTCAGCAATAAGGCCAGAATGATCGGTGCGGGAAAACCGAGCAGCAGGTTAAAAAAACTCAGCAGCACCGTATTTTTGATTACCCTGAAAAAATAGATACTGGAGAAAAAATCCTCAAAATGCTTCAATCCGACCCAATCGCTGCCCAAGATGCCTTTGGCTGGAACAAATTGCTTAAAAGCAATGATCGTTCCATACAAAGGAACGTAGTGGAACAAAACATAATAAATCACCACGGGCAGAATCATCACATACAGCCATTTGTTGCGCAGTAAGTCTTTCCCCAATCTGGTTTTCAGCATGTAGTTCTCTCCTTTGCTGCAATACTTATAACAGGGCCGCTCTCTGTAAGCTTATTTAGCGGCCCTGCTATCTTTGTTCTAACGCTTCATGTAACGCTCATAAGCTGCCTGCTGGATTTCCAGGACGCGTTCAATCCCCATATCTTTCATTTGCTGCACATATTCATCATAATTATCAACAGATTCGGTACCCAGAATAATTTTGAGCTCAGCTTCCTTAACCAATGAGTTGATATCGTTCATAATACTGCTCATTTCATCCGCTTCATCAGCTGTAGGCGTGACTGGCGGAAGCAGATGGCTCTCATGGTTGGTCTTCTTCCAGATATCAATTGCCTTTGTCGTTTGCGGGTATTTGGCAGGCAGATTATTATCTTGCTGAATCATCGGGAAGTTGGTTCCGTGTGAGTATTTCATCATAACCTGGTCACTGCCAAGTCCCTCCGGATTTTTAACGACAAGGTCTGTATATACGGGTTTATCGTTCTCCAGCGTGTAGGTGGTGCCTCCGACGCCGAACGTATTCAGCATGCTTCCTTCTTTTGAATAGGCGTAGTCCAGCCAGCGCATGGCCGCTTCCACATTTTTGGTGGTGGAAGAGATCGCTGCGGAACTGGTGCCTGCATAAGCATTATCCAGCTGGCCGAACTCGGGAAGCTGGCCTTTGGCAGCCCCAGGATACGGAGCAGCTACGAAATTAGCGTCGGGATCAGTTTCCTGTGCAGCTGAATTGTACTTTTCAATATAGAACTGCCAGCCGATGGTTGCCCCGCTTACCTTCGAGGTCATTTTCTTATCTACTGTTGCCGCATCAATGGAGGCGAAATCCTTGTCGATCAGCCCTTCCTTATACCACTGGTTCATTGTTTTCAGGTACTCTTTATAGCCAGGCTCCAGATAGCCGTACACTACTTTTCCATCGTTGATGTAGAAGTTCCCCATTACGCCAAAGGCCCCGGCGAAGCCTCCGGTGCGTTCTCCAAGAAACATCGTGCGGAACGTTGCCGGAGCATCTGCATTGTTCTTCTCTTTAAAAGCGGTCAGCACCGTGTGCCATTCGTCAATCGTTTCGGGAATATCCAGCTTCAGCTCGTCAAGCCAGTCCTTACGGATGATGGGTCCCCCGTAGACTCGTCCCGCTTCGGAGCGGATGAAAGGGAATGCATAATAAGTCCCGTCATCCGTTTTGATCATTTTATCAATTTCCGGGTGCTCCTGAAGGGATTTCTTCAGATTAGGGGCGTACTGGTCGATCAGGTCGTTCAGCTTCAAAATATAGCCTTGCTCCACTGCTTTATCCGGACCTCCGGGATACTGCAGCCAGGTATTCAGAAAAATATCCGGCAGTTCCCCGGAAGCCAGCAGTAGACTGAATTTCTGGTCAGTCATCGGTGTTCCGCCCAAATGCTTGATTGTAATTCCGGTGCGTTTTTCATATTCGTCATCTATGGGCATATGTTCCGGAGTTCCTCCCAACTGTTCATTCATAAAGGTCAGCTCTGGTCCGCCAGTTATCGGATAAGAGAATTCCGCGGCAGGGGTTTCCCCGGAAGGAGCAGTGGAAGCGCTCTCATTATTGCTGTTGGCAGAATTGCTGCAGCCGGCTGACAGCAGTGTGAGACTGAGCAGAACGACAACTGATTGGTGAATCTTGCTCTTGCTGAATGATTTCATCAAAATTACGACCTCCGTTTAATATTTAATGTGGTGGTGACTTGTGCTTCTACAATGTAAACGGATTCACTCCGACATAACAATGTTCATTATGCAAAATACATTGATCAAAACGCAAAAAGAAGATAAGCAATTTGTGCTTAATCTTCTTTTACAAAAAAATACCGGCTTTATTTATTGCAGATTCTTATAACGTCCCGGAGTGATGCCTTCATATTTTTTGAACACGCGGATAAAGGCGCTGCTGCTGGAGAAACCCACACGGGACGAGATTTCTTCAATGGTAACGCCGTCCTGCAGCAGAAGCTTGGCCTCCGCAGTACGAATCCGGCTGATATAATCATGCAGACCCTGTCCGGTCTGTTCCTTGAATAACCGGGATACATATTGGGGAGTGATGCCGAAGTGGGCTCCAATCATCGAAACACTCAGATTAGTATCTGCATACTGCTGCTCCACATACGCTGATACCTCCTCCCCGATCCCTGTATTCGATATTAACGTCAGCTTCTCGCTGGCCTTGCTGCAGGCCATTCGGATCAGCTCGGTCAGCTCCTGGCGGAATTCTCCGCGTGTGGAGCAGACTAATAATCGTTTCATTGGACGCCACTCATCCCTCAGCATAGATGATTTGGTGTCTTGTGGCACCGCCTTAATAATGGAGCTGGCCAGATCAATCATCGCATATCTCACTAATTCAATGGATACCTGGGAACCGAATAACTGGGCCAGAATATCATCACCCATCACTGAGGCTTTCTCATACTCCCCACTTTTAATCAGGTTGATGAATACAACCTCATCATGGATGGACAGATAATAATCGCTTTCCTGCGGTTCAATGTCTCCATACCAGATCGACACATTTTCTTCGAGTACCAGCCGGTATTCCTGAGCCTCCAGTGCCTGGAGATATCCCTGGTGAAGGCCGTTCAAGCCTGTATGGCGTTCACTTCCGGCCATCACAATCTGCAGACCGTATTTCCGGTCAATGAACTCCAGTGTTCTGGCAAGCGCCTCTTCAATATCCTCTTTCCAGCTGTCTGTGCGTTCGGCACTGATATTCATCACGGCTGCCAGCATTCCCTCAATCTCTGTGAAGCTTAACCCATGATTCGGTCCGGTGAAATCCATAATAATATTGGATACGATGAAATTGGAAAGACTCGCCGAAGGTCCGCCTTCTGTCCCGGAATCGATGAAGAACAGCAGCACCACGAAATCTTCCGATTCCCATTCGAAATGATGCAGCCTTGCCGCTTCCCCGGCGGTTAACCCATCTTCAACCTGTCCTTTGAGCAGACGGGATAAATAATAGGTCTGCAGCACGCGAAGCTGTCTGAATTGCCGGCTGTTGCTATCGTCTCTTTCGCGGATGGTAGCCAGTGCGCTTTCTCTAATGAAGGAGAATTCATCCAGCACCCGCTGTGTCTGCTCGTCCTTGGCGAAGGAGAACATATTCACCAATTCACGGACCGGATTATAGTTTTTGCGGGCAAAATACCAGATGACCCCGCCTCCGATCAAAAAGCAGATCAACAGCCCGAGCAGATTTAGATTGCGCAATTCGCGCGCTTTTTCCCAAAAAACGCTTGAAGGAAACACACTGATATATTTCCAGTCTGTCGTGTCCGAATCGATAAAAGAAACCATATTCTCGGTCCCGGATAGATCCGGGAAAGAAGTTCCTGCGCTTTGACCGTCTTCCTTCGTGTAAGGCAAGGTTTGCACGCTGCCCGGAGCTTTGTTCTGAAACAGGATTTGATCGTTTTTGTCAACAATATACACATCACCATGATTGACCCAATCCACAGTTTGGAGCATATTTTTAATTTTGCTGCCATTCAGCGGCAGAATCAACGACCCTTTCCACCCCTGTTCCGCTCCTGCGCTTGAGAACGGCTTCATTAAGACAACATTGGATTCCCAGCGCTTAAATTGAATAAAAGACAGCGGCTCCTTGCCATAGGCAGCCTCACCTTTTAACTGCTTGATCCAATCCTCATAAGGCATTCCGATCAGCTGGCGGTTGATATCATGGAAAGTACGACTGTCGGTATAGGTCTCATCCGTGAGAACCTTGTCCAGTCTGCTGGAATACAGGTACACTCCACTTACGAAATCATTGGTTGATTTATATTTGCTTAACTCCTGCCGGGTTGTGTAGATCTGAAAAGCTTGCGCCTCCTCCTGTGCGGGAGTCAGATTCAGGAATTTGCTTACATCATTATGAATGGACAACTGCATCGCCATCTTCTCTGCCTGATTGATTTCACTGTCTACCATATTCTGCATCTGCTTAAGCATGGCATGCCCTGCCCGCTCAATCTCATATTCCACAATCTGTTTGGTCTGCAGATAGATGATAGCGCTAACAATTAGCGGAATAAGCATAATTACTGCATAGGAGACCATCCATTTATAGGCTACGCTTCTGCTGAACATCAATCTGGTTTGCTTCATCTTGTGCGTTCCCCTCCAGTGGCTTGCCCCTATAATTTCTAGAATTCAACTATATGACAGAAGTGGCCTGGAGGGCAATCTACAATATGAACCAGATTGATCCTATGCAAACTAGTGCTATACGACCTGAAATACCGGCTGGTCTTTAATAAAATGCACAGGCAGCCCAGGATAAGCTGCCGACAGCCGCTCTGCCAGAAGCTTCATGCCGGGCGTTTCACTCTCTGCATGGCCTAACATAATCAGCGCTTTATTGTTCCCTTGGCGGGCGGCATCCCTGACATATTCCGGAGTTTCCCATTCGGGGCCTTCACCCGCTATAATTAAATCCAGGTTATCTTGTTCATACAAGGGAATCGCAGCCGCTCCGCTCCCCCTATACCCCACCAGTATTCCCACTCTTGCGCATGAAACAGACAGCTTTCCCGCTATTCGTACATAAGGAATGTGAAGCTTCCGTTTCACATAGGCCGCAACCGCTTCGGCTTCCATGACAGGAATTGTCAGAATGGATACCTCCGTCCGATGCTCGGTAACATAGGATTGCCATTCCAGCTCGTGCAGGAGACCTTCCATAATCCCGTCCGGCTTGGACCGGTGCAGGCCATCATGGAAACGGTAGATCCCCAGCCCCGCATTTGCAATCAAATTGGCTTTTTGCCTGTATACAGAATCATGTTCCAGCCATTCCTGATGGTCCTGGTGGCTGAAATATACCCCTTCATGCGTAATGATAAAATTGGCACCCAGGGCAAGCGCCTGCTCTATCACATGCTGTGAAGCGGAGAAGGCCGTGACAATGCCCCGCACCTCCATCTGCGGGCTTCCTGGCTTCAGCCTATCCACGGTTTGGGCGGGCATAGGGATTCCAGCTGTTAATTGATCTATGATAAGTTTAGGGGTAATGATCATAGTTCTCTCCTGTCCGCTCTATTCATTGGGATATACAATAACCTTCAGGCTGCCGCTCTTGTTATGGATCGCACGCTCCAATGCTTCACGTGTCTCTGCCAGCGGATAACGGTCTGTAATCAACACGCTGGAATCCACATTCTCCGAAGCCAGAAATTCAACCCCCTTCGAATAAGTATTGGCATAACGGAATATACCATAGATATCGATTTCACTATCTGCAATAAAAGGCACATCGAGTGGAATCTGGTCTTGTGCCGGCAGGCCTATAATCGCCAGTCTTCCTCCGCGGCGCAAGGAGTAAAGTGCGGATTGAAGCGCCTGCGGGCTGCCAGCAGTCTCCCAGGCGACGTCAACCCCAGCACCATCAGTCCATTGTCTGATGGCCTCCAGTGCGTCTTCATTCCTGATATTAACCGCATGGGTCGCCCCGAGACGCATAGCTGCCTGCAGTCTGACTTCTTCAAGATCGGTAACCATAATCCGGGCTGCTCCATAGGACTTGGCAGCTGCAACGGCCATGAGCCCGACAGGCCCCATCCCCATAATCGCCACTGTCTCACCTGCCTGCAGCCGGGTGCGCTTGGCCGCATGGATACCTACTGAGAACGGTTCATTCAGAGCCGCTTCCTCATAAGACAAATGGTCGGGAATCCGGAACACCATATCCTCACGAATGGCCAGGTATTGAACGAAAGCCCCGTCTACCGGCGGGGTTGCGAGGAACTGCACGTCAGGACACAGATTGTATCTCCCGGCCTTGCAGGCCCGGCAATGTCCGCAGGTGACTCCCGGTTCTACCGCAACACGGTCACCTATGGAGGCTTGTGTTACCTTGTCACCTATGGCAACGATGAGGCCGGCACATTCGTGTCCAAGAATAATCGGCTGCTCCACGATGAATCGTCCAACCCGTCCATGCTCATAATAATGCAGATCGGAGCCGCACACGCCAACAGCCATGATCTTCACGAGCACCTCGTGATCGCCAACCTGTGGCACCGGCAATTCCCTGATTTCGATACTCCCCGGTTTAGGCATAACTGCGGCTCTCATAGTCAAAGGAAGCTTGCCGCTTACGCTCAGAGCGGCTTGTGTGTATTTATTCATATCTGTTCTCCTCTCATCATTTAAGCCCATACGTAAGGGTTATGGTTCATCCTAACACGGGTTTGCGAAACGGGGACATTGTCAAATCAAGCGAAATTTTACCCAAATCAAGCCGGGAATCATTCATCAACAAAGTTTCAAATAATAATTTACTTTATAAAAGTAATGTTATATAATAAAGTTATAAAGTTTCAGCAAATACAACACCCAAACCACAAGGAGGATTTAAAATGACAAAGTTAAACATTGGTATTATTCTCGGAAGCACCCGGCAAGGACGCGTGAGTCCACAAGTAGGGAACTGGGTTAAGAGTATTGCGGATGCGCGCGGAGATGCGAATTATGAAATTGTAGACATTGCAGATTATAAGCTGCCTCTGCTCGGTGAATCAGATGGAGCAGCACAAGCACAGAAATGGGGAGCGAAGCTTGCCACTCTGGATGGATTCGTATTCATCGTACAAGAGTATAACCATAGTCTAAGCGGAGCATTGAAGAATGCGCTGGATTCAGCCCGTGATGAATGGAACAACAAAGCGGCTGGTATCGTAAGTTATGGATCAGCAGGGGGTGTCCGTGCGGCTGAGCATTTACGTGGAATTCTTGGGGAACTGCAAGTCGCAGACGTACGTGTACATCCGCTGCTCTCTCTTTTTACAGACTTCGAGAATGGGACTGTCTTCAAACCGGCTGAGCTGCATACCGCCAATGTCTCTGCCATGCTGGATCAAGTCCTTGCTTGGAGCGGCGCCTTAAGAACCTTGCGTCAATAATGTAATCAGGCAAGTGGAAACGCCCCGTCCTTTTATAGGACGGGGCGTTTCTGCGAGAAAGATAAGGATCATTCATTGTGCGAAGCATATAAATTCTTATCTTTCAAAACAAAGCCAGTGGTCTTAGACCGCTGGCTTTGTTTTGCCTTCACAACCTCTTCACTTGGTCTTAACGAGCGAGCGGTACATTAGAAACAGGAAATACGGAGCTCCGATCAGCATAATAATAAGGCCTGACGGAATCTCTTTCGGTGCCATTATCGTTCTTCCCACGGTGTCGGCAATAACGAGCAGCAAGCCGCCCAGCAGGCCTGACAGGATAATGGAGTGTCTCGTGTGATGTCCGATCATCATCCGCACCACATGCGGAGCCATAAGTCCGAGGAAACCGATCGTTCCTACGCTGGCAACGGCTCCCGCTGCAAGCAGAACGCCGATAATCATGGCAGCTAGCCGCGCTCCCCGAACAGGCAGGCCAAGCCCGGTTGAACTCTCATCGCCGAAGGCCAGCAGGTCGAATCTGCGCCCCAAATAGTAAGCCGCTGGTACAAGCACAAGCAGAAATATAAACAGGCTGTTAAATTGTGCCCAGCCCCGTCCATAGGTTGAACCTGTTAGCCAAATAAAGGAGCTGCTGCTCCACAGACTGGCCTTGACGATCATGACCTGTATGCCTGCAGCACCCATTGCCGATACTGCGATTCCGAGCAGGATGAGAACAGACGGATTAAGCGATCTGCGCCAAGCCAGAGAAAACACAAAGGCTGCTGCAGTAACCCCACCCACAATGGCGGCAATCGGCACCGCAAATACCGTCAACGCCGGCCAGGCAAACATCACCACCATCGCGCCAAACCCGGCACCCGAGGTTACGCCAATAATCGAGGCATCTGCCAGCGGATTACGGACAGCACTCTGAATCAAGACACCGCTAATGGCAAGTGCTATACCGCCGCAAGCCGCAACGAGTGTACGTGGAAGCCGTAAATTCAGCAGGACGGAATAGGCTTGATCTCCCTTACCGACCAGACTGCCCAGCAATTCGGTAATGGGCACTCGGGTTCCCCCAAGTGACAAACTCACCAGAATAATCACGATGAGCAGCACTGCCATAAATATCGCAGTCGGAGCAAATCGCATACGCAGCGCAGCGCCTCCAATATTCATCGAGGACTGTCCCGTGCCTGCCCCGGATATATTCTTCATCTTGGTAAGCACCAGCCAGATGAGCCAAGGCGCTCCAATAATCGCCATAACCGCACCAACCGGTATTTCCCCCACATTGCTCCGTACCATACGCGCAAGCATATCCGCTGCCGTAATGAGCAGCGCTCCCCACAACGCGCTCGCCGGGATCAGCAGGTGATGCTTGCGGATACCGCTGAGCCGGACAAGATGGGGCGCGACCAGACCCACGAAGCCGATGGGGCCAACCACGCTGACCACAATAGCAGCCATCAATACCGATAGGCCGAGACCCACAGCCCGAGTTAATCCTACACGCTGGCCGAGTGAGCGGGCAGTAGACTCATCCAACTCAAGCGCATCGAATTGCCTGCCTGCAAACACCGCTGCCGCAAGCAGAACCAGGACGAAAGGCCAGGCATACTGAACACCGTCCCAGTCGAGCTGAATCAAGGAACCGGAGCCCCATAAGAATAAATTTTGCGTTTCCGTTTTATTGAATATATGTATGGCCGACGTAAACGCACCAAGTACCATGGACACGATCATACCCGATAAAGCCAGCCTCACAGGCGTGGCTGTCTTGCCCCCGCTCAGCAAATAGGCAGCCAGCGCCGCCAACAGCCCCCCTGCTACCGCCAGCAAAAACGGAAACTGCTGCTGCATTGCCGGGAAAGCAACCAAGCCAAGGACAACCATAAAGTAAGCTCCGGCATTGATCCCCAGTGTATCTGAGGACGCCAGCGGATTCTTCGTTATCGTCTGCAGTAGAGTTCCAGCCACAGCCAGGCCGGCTCCGGCCAGGATGCCAATCACCGTACGCGGCATACGGATATCCCAGAGCAGATTATGCTCCATCACATCTTTGCGGTTCAGCAAACCCTCGAATACTGTGGCTGCCGGGATATTGGCTTCTCCGAAGCAGAGACTTAGAACGAATAGAACGAAGAGGACGGCAAGGCCGCCCCCAAATATTCCAATTACCCGCCAGGTCATTCCGATTGGAGCTGCTGTGTTGCTGTTGTCGTTCGTCAAGGTATTCATTTCGTTAATGTAGCTACAACTTCATCAACGATAACTTTGGAGGAGACCGGACCGCCGAACACCCAGGTCGCACTGTCGAGTCCGAAGGTACGTTTCTCCTTCACGAAGGTAAGGCCATTCCATACGGAATTATCCTTCAGTTCTTTCGAGAAGATATCATCATCCTTTTGCACGATATAGATCAGATTAGTATCCTGAACCGCAGGCAAGGCTTCAACCGTCGAGGTGCTAAATCCGTACACTTCGAATGTTTCAGGAGTCCAGTCATTTTTCAGGCCAATCCGGTCCAATGTCTGTACAGCAAGTGAGTTATTGGTAAAAAGACGCATCGTCGCTGCATTCTGATAGCTGTATGCTTGGGTCAGCACATAATTCAAGCCTTCTTTGCCTGCTGCGGCCAATTTCTCTTTGGCCTCCGTATAGTGCGCGTCCAAATCAGCAAGGACCTTATCCCCTTCCGCTGATTTGCCGACAGCAGCAGCAATCGTCTTGAAGGTCTCTTCCATCGAAGTGTATTGATCTCCTTCGCCTTCCGTCGGATACAGACCGAAGATCAGCGTTGGCGCGATCCCTTTCAACTGCTCATAGATCGCATCGTGCCCGTCGGTATTGGCAATAATCAGATCGGGCTTTAAGGAAGCAATAGTTTCCAGATTCGGCTCGTCACGGGAACCGACATCCGTCACGCCTGCATCAAGTGACGCTTGAGAAGTTACATACAGCTTATAGTTCTCGTTATCGGCATTTCCCACCGGCTGTACGCCAAGCGCAATCACGTCTTCCGTAAATGTCCACTCCAGTACGACAACCTTTTGCGCAGGCTTATCCAGCTTAACCTCGCCTTTAGCATCCTTCAGTACAATAGGACCGCCCGCAGCTTCACTGCCCGCATTAGTAGCGGCTGTATTGCCGGTTGCTGCTCCGTCAGTTGCTGGACTATTCGTTTTGTTTGTGTTAGATCCACAGCCCGCTGCAATCAGTACAACAACCATAACCATCAGTAAACTCATTAATCTTTTGTTCATTTCATATATCCCCCTGTTATCCAACAATCAAAGTTGTCATCCCGTGATAATCATTATCGATTAACTGATAATGATTATCATTCATAGACCTATTAGTTATCTTATATGCGATTGCACTGAAAGTCAAAGCTAAAATATAATATTTAATTTAGAAGTCTCCGTCGAGAGTATTCTGTCCACGCAAGTAGAAACGGCTTTGCCGTCCTCTGCAAAGCTTATGCTTCCGAAGCGTGGAACCTATAAATTCTTATATTTCAAAAAAAGCAGTGCTTCTCCGATCACTCGGGAAACACTGCTTGTTGGGGAAGCAATTAAAAGGATGGATGAGGGTCTTTCAGCATTTCCTGATAGCGTTCCACCTCAAGGGCAGCCAGCAAAAATGGCGCCATGCCCATCGGTACATCGGAAAGTACAGCCTCTGAAATATAATAGTCGTAGGAACCGTTGCGGTCTATGCTTAGTCCGGCGCCATGGCAGATTCGATGCAGATGCACCCCTTGCTCATCCTCTTCCGCCAGGTGAGCGAGTATTCCCTCATAGCCTTTGAACATGCCTTCTCTGAAAGAAGGCTCAAGATACCGCAGTCTGAGCGCTTTGGCCATGGCGTAGACAAACATACAAGAGCCGGAAGCCTCCAGATAGTTGCCCTTGCGTCCCGCCTGGTCCAGCACTTGATACCATAGCCCCGTTTCCTGATCCTGGACCTTCAGAAGCGCGCCGCACAAGCGCTGGAAGATGCCGATGATCGTTCCCCGTTTCGGATGCGTTACCGGGAAATGCTCCAGACAGTCGACAACGGCCATAACATACCAACCCACAGCCCGGCTCCAGAAATGAGCAGACAACCCAGTCGTTGCATCCGCCCATTCCTGCTCCTTCGATTCGTCCCACCCATGATACAGCAGGCCGGTGCGCGGATCACGTGTTCTGCGTTCAATCAGCAGCAGCTGATGTGCCGCTTCGTCGAGCAGTTCAGGACGCTCGAATACTCTGCCATATTCCGCAAGGAATGGCGATGCCATATACAAGCCGTCCAGCCACATCTGGAAAGGGTACACCTTCTTGTGCCAGAAGCCTCCCTCGGAGGTTCGGGGCTGCCCGATTAATTGTGCCGCTAGTAAATGTGCCGCCTCCGCGTAACGGGCTTCACGGGATTCTTCATATAATAGAAACAGGTTTTTGCCCTGATTGATCTGGTCTAGATTATATTCCTCCAGCGAGTACGTACGGATAGAACCGTCCTCTCCAATGAAGCTGTCCATGTGCCGCTGCATATAGGATAAGAACCGGGGTTCCGCAAGCTTTACACCCGCCCTGGCCATCGCCATTTGCAGCATCCCTGGCACGTATGCCCACCGTTCCAATACGAATTCATGTTCACCTTGTTGATTGCATTCTTTCAGAATCGTGTCCGCGATTTTGCGGGACCAGCTCACGCTTCGGGTTTCTGTTGTTGACATCTCTGTTCCTCCTGTCGCTTGTATTCCAGCTACATCCATTCGGCTGCTCAACGGTCAGCAAGCTGCCTGCGCAGCCAGGTAAATGCCGGCTCTCCGTGGATTTCATGCCCGCCTTCAAACACATCTGCCTCCACTTGCCCTCCGCAGCCCGCCGCTTCATAGATAAGCTTCAATCGCTCGAAGGCTTGCCTTGCAGCGGCGGGACCAAACAGATGGTCCTTGACTCCGGATTCCAGAAACAAGCCGCGCGGGGCAATCATCCCCAATAGGTCAGGCATTTCAGCATCCAGCAGAATACCAGGAATGTAATTGTCGAGACAATGACTGCGCGCGAGAATACTTGCTGTAAAGGTGTTCGCGTACCCGCTGACAACCGCACAGCCAATCCGTTCATCAAGTGCGGCGGTGAACCCCGCTACCAGCCCGCCCCCCGAGATTCCCATCATCCCTATCGCGCTGCTCAGCACCTCTGTGCGTGTGATCGTATAATCCAGCGCACGGATAGTCTCATAGATGCGGTAGCCTGCCATGGTCTGCCCTCTCATCAGCAGCGCAGATGACAGGACGAAGCAGGAATTCTTAGCTGGATCGGCGCTCCTCCTGTCGTCTTCAAGCCGCCTGTCCCCAAAGCCGAACAGCTCCGGGGCCACGACGACAAAGCCCTGCTTGACCAGCGAAACGGCAAAATCCTTATGCAGACCAGGATCATCCTGACGCGCAGAGCCATCCGGGTTCAGGCCGACAATCTCCCGGCTGCCGTAGCCATGTCCATGAATAGCCAGCACGGCAGGTGCAGGCCGGGAGAGCGGAGTTTCAGGAATCAGCACGTACAGCGGCATCCGCATTCCTTCATAGGTGGTAATTTCTATCCGTTGCCGGATATAACCGGCACAATCCACATGCTCCAGCAGTACCGGGTCAAGCTCCTCCTTATGCTCCGGGAAGCCGCCGAGACGCTCTACGAAGCTTGCCGCCAACCTCGTCCGCCAAGCAGGAAATGGAGGGTTGCCGGAATAAGACAAGGCCTGAGGCGCCGATCCGGTCAGCTGCTTCATATATTGCTCCAAGGATTCCATTCTGCATTCCCCCTTGAATTCACTATCAGCACACATGGCTTAGTAGCCTTCAGGATGCCAGCCATCCAGTATGGACAACACCCGGAATGCCGCCGCCTCCTCTGAAGTCAGCTGCCTGGACCATTTCACCCTCGCTTGCGGATCGGCACCGGGACCGCTGCTCTCATATTCTTCATACCGGCTGCTCTGCTCCCTGTCGGGCTGCCCCCAGTTATGCCAGCCTTCTCCAATAACCGATGCATCCATAACCGTGCGGATGAAGGCTACATGGGCAAAGGGACGCCAAGGGCGTCCAAGATACACCTCGCCGACTCCTTCACCTCCGGTAATTCGGCAATCGAGGAACACATAACCGTAGGCCGCATCCTCCGGGGTGGACGCGGCCGTGATATAACCTCTGGACCGCTTATTGTGCAGATGACAGCGTTCGAATAACGCTGTCGCTCCGCCAAAGATGTAGTCCACATCCCCTTCAATATAACATTCATCGTAATACTGCTTGCCTTGTCCGGCATACAGCGTATCCTGATCGCCGAGCAGTCTGACGCGCCGGAATACCGCGTGTCCGGCATCCACGAATGCCGCCACTGCCTGTCCTGTTCCGGGACCTGAAGCATTCGAGATAGTGAGATTCTCCGCAGTAAAGTTCTCCGCAAATATACTTAGTGTCCCTGTTCGGAACGTTCCCATCGCTTCTCCGCCGGGCCCAGGCGTATGGGCGTTGTCATTCCAGGTAATGATCGTGGAATGCGGGTCCTCGCCAAGCAGCAGAATGGGCGGAGCTTCGGAGGCCACCGTAACTTTCTCCTCATAGATGCCGGGTTTAATGCGAATGGTCACTGCTGACTGATACCCCCGGGGAATAGAATCCAACGCTTCTTGTAAGCTGCTGAATCCTTCGCCGCCACTTGCAGAAACTGTAATAAGCATAGGCTGCTCCTTTCACAATCCTCATTGTTTACTCTATAATAAACGGTAACGCTCTGGAGAAAAGAGGGAATGTATGAACCCTGTTACTGGTCCCAATCCCAAATACATAATTGAAGAAGGCAAATTCAGCATTCAGCAGATGAAGCGCAAAGGCATTACAGCCATGCCGCGTCCTCATAACCATGATTTGATTGAACTTTATTATTTGATTGAAGGAGAACGGGTATATTTTGTAGACAACCGGGTGGTTACCGTGCACAAAGGAGAATTAATCCTCATCCCCTCCGGGGAACTCCATGCGACAGCAAGCTCCGAGATCGCTGAGTTTGAACGGATTTTGATCAATTATAACCCGGAACTGCTCCCTCGTTCACTGCAGAAGGAAGCCCTTTGGTTGCAGGGCCTCAGATTCCGCCTGTTTCGTCTAACCTTGCGTGAGCAGAAGGAAGCGGAAGATCTGATGGCACGGATGCTGGACGAATGCCGGATGCGCCGGCCGTATTACGAGACGTGTGTAGCCACCCTGTTGGCGGAATTGATGATCTTGCTGCAGCGGTCGGAGAGCGTATCCGCCTCCGGCTCCGCCACAACCAAACATCCCCTTCATGGCCTGGTGACAGATGTAGCCACCTATATACGTGCACATTACCGCCAGCCGCTTTCACTTGAGGCAACCGCCGAGCACTTTTTCATTAGTCCTTCCTATCTGAGCCGGGTATTCCACCGATTGACAGGTTTTCATTTCCGCGAATACATTGTACACATGCGGGTCAAGGAAGCCGAACGCCAGCTCAGTGAGACAGCAGACAAGATTCAGCAAATCGCCTCTTCCGTCGGCTTTGAACATCTCTCCCATTTCAACAAAACCTTCAAGAAGGCAACCGGCCTAACCCCTCTTCAATACCGCAAGGATGCCAAATCGCGTCCTTCATCGCGATAGGGGGATAAGTTCATCCTTCGCTCCTTTAATCTATTTCTTCATAGCTGAACCAGTCGAAATCGGCATAATTGGCACTCTCTGCGCCTTGGGAGCTGCCGTACATCCCGATATATGCACCTGTGAAGCCACCGGCCAGATCCGTGCTGAGCACTCTTCCATCGGCCTGTTCGTAGAGCGCGATCCATTTCTCGGCCTCACCGGATCTGTAATAGAAGCTGTAATCCTGCCCTCTGGCCTCTACCTTAAATTGTACCTTGCCCAGTAAATATGCCACAGAAGCAAGCACCTGCTCGCTGCCGCCACGGCGCTCTGTCAACTGGAGTACCGCTTCTCCTTCCTGCAGCACAAGCTCGAACCGGAAGTGGTTATCGGCATTCTGCATCAGCACAATACCGGCAGCTTCCCCTTCTGCGGCGGGCTTGAACGCCATATCCGCAGCCGCCCTGAAGCTCAGATGCTGCTGGCGTCTTCCGACGAAGGAAGGGTTGCTGACCCGGGAGAGCTGCTCAGGCTTCAAGTGCAGCCGCAGCGCTCCAGGCCGCTCCTCCAAGCTCCAGAATTCTCCGCGCGGCGTGCGCAGAAAGTTCCAGACAAGGGACAATATCTTATCATCGAAATCATCCCGCGCCGGAAGCTGCGGCCAGCGTGTCTCCGGAAGATCGGGAGCCGGAGAATTCAGTTCCAGCACTCCTTTGCC